>NZ_CDRJYZ010000001.1:0-4800000 GCF_976985685.1 Mycobacterium sp. NTMscope_Eco_3
GTTGCGTCCAGCAGAGTGGTGTACGAGCCGGTGATGACCGGCGTGTCGTAGCCGGATGAATGAAGGTCATCGCGTGATTCTTCGAGGGACCGACCAAAGTCACTCGAGCAAAGGAATCAACGCGATGACCATTGCCCACGATATCGACCTGTCTGCCGTGCTGGCCGAACGACTCACCACCACGCACCCTGATGTGCTGCGCGAGTTGTTGGCCGCCTTCATTCACGCCCTGATGGGCGCCGAAGCCGACGCGGTGTGCGGTGCCGGCTACGGCCAGCGCAGCAGCGAGCGCACCAATTCCCGCAACGGGTATCGGCACCGCGAGTTTGACACCCGCGCAGGCACATTGGATCTGGCGATTCCCAAGCTAAGGCAAGGTTCGTACTTCCCGGACTGGCTGCTGGAACGGCGCAAACGCGCCGAGCGGGCCCTGACCACGGTGGTGGCTACCTGCTACCTGCTGGGCGTTTCGACGCGGCGGATGGACAAACTCGTCGAGACTCTGGGCATCACCAGCTTGTCGAAGTCCCAGGTCAGCGTGATGGCCAAAGAGCTCGACGCCGCGGTCGAGGCGTTCCGGACCCGGCCACTGGATGC
Source organism: Mycobacterium sp. NTMscope_Eco_3 (assembly GCF_976985685.1). Lineage (NCBI taxonomy): Bacteria > Bacillati > Actinomycetota > Actinomycetes > Mycobacteriales > Mycobacteriaceae > Mycobacterium > Mycobacterium sp. NTMscope_Eco_3. Next base: position 598 of record NZ_CDRJYZ010000001.1, read on the forward strand.
AGGCCCGTACACGTTCATGGCTGCTGACGCCCTGGTGCTCAAGGTTCGCGAAGCAGGCCGGGTGGTCAACGTGCACGCGCTGATCGCCACCGGGGTCAACGCCGAGGGCTACCGCGAAATCCTGGGCATCGACGTCACCACCGCCGAGGACGGGGCCGGCTGGCTGACCTTCCTGCGGTCGCTGACCGCCCGCGGCCTATCAGGGGTCCGTCTGGTCACTTCCGACGCCCACGCCGGTCTGGTGGCCGCGATCGGCGCCACCCTGCCTGGGGCATCGTGGCAACGGTGTCGCACCCACTACGCCACCAACCTGATGGCCATCACTCCGAAATCATCGTGGCCGTGGGTACGCACACTACTGCATTCGGTCTTCGATCAACCTGACGCCGGTTCCGTTGCAGCCCAATATGACCGCATCATCGACGCACTGGCCGACAAGCTCCCCAAGGTCGCCGACCACCTCGAAGACGCCCGCGCCGACCTGCTCGCCTTCACCGCCTTCCCCAAACAAATTTGGCGGCAGATCTGGTCCAACAACCCACTATCCGTTAACCGGCTCTCCGGGGACACGGTTCGGGCTGCAGCGTGAGGTTCACGCACAAGCGCTGAGCACGGATGGATGCTGTCTGCATCTCGGTGGGGGAAGGCGGAGCGGCGATGCGGGTACTCAAGAGCGACAGCGGATATGTCCTGGAGGGCGACTGGGACGGGCAGGACGCGGTGAACGCGTTTCTCAACCATTTGGCGGGACGGGGGTTCAGCGCGGCCACGGTGCGGGCCTACGCATTCGACGTCGCCAATTTGAGCCGGTTCCTCGTCCAGCAAGCGGTCGGGCTCGCCGCGGTCGATGCGCCGTTGGTGTTCGACTGGATCGACTGGCAAGGCGTCCGCCGAACGGACCAGCCCACCGGCGGTCACCGCTCGTCGACCCCGCCGGCAGCTTCGACGGTGAACCGCCGGGTCGCGGCAGTGCGCGCGTTATTCGAGTATCTGGTGATGACCGGTGTCTGCACCGACAATCCGGTGCCGTCGCCGCGGCGGGGACAGGGGCTGCGCCAGTCGCAGCGGGGGTTGCTCGGTCATCTGGGTCCCGGGCGTGCACGCAGTGGCGGTAGGTTGGTGCGTCAGCCGCAGCGTCTTCCGGAATCGTTGTCCACCAACGATGTCGACGCGTTCCTGGCGACACTGGCAACGCACCGGGACCGGGCGATGGTGCTGGTGATGCTACTCGGAGGGCTGCGTTCGGCCGAGGCGCGTGGCCTGCTGCTCGCCGACGTCGATATGGGCCGGCGCCGGCTTCGGGTGATCGGCAAGGGCGGCAAGGAACGTCATGTCCCGGTCGATGCGGCGTTCTTCACCGAGCTCGCCGCCTACCTGCGATGGGAGCGGCCGCCGGGGTTGGCGACGCCGCAGTGCTTCGTAGTGCTGCGCGGCCCGACGACCGGTGCACCGGTCAGCGAGGCCGGGCTGCGCAGCCTGTTCCGTCGGCACCGGGAGACCTCTGGCGCCACAAGAGTCCGCCCGCACCGTTTACGGCATACCTACGGCACCGAATTGTCGGCGGCCGGAATCGATCTGCTGGCGTTGCGGGCGTTGATGGGGCATGTCTCGCCGGAGACCACGGCCCGCTACGTGCATTTGTCGATCGAGCAGCTCGCCGCCGAATACGGTGCTGCTCGTGCGACGTTGGCCGGAGCCCGGCAGTGACCACGGTGTTGGTCGGCCAACCCGTAGGCGCCGACGAGGTGGTGGCGGATTATCTCGACCACGTCGCCACCCTGGGTTTGAGCGGGCGGGCGGTACGCGACCGGATTCGGATCGCTCGCGACTTCACCGCACGCCACCGCGACCTGCACGCCTGGATGACGCTGCCGGCAGCCGAGCGGATCGCCGAGATACGGGACACCGGGGCGTGGCCGCTGATCTGTCACACGATCGGCACCGGCCGGTTACGGCTGGACGTCGAGCTGGCCGCGGTCAAACAGTTGACCGGGCTGGGCCGCGCAGTGGAGGACCGGGATCCGAGCGGATTCGCCGCGTTGCGGAATGCGGGAATTCGGTTGGGCTGGAGGAGTTCCTGGGTCGAGACGGTCCTCGGCGAATGTCTGGCGGTAGTGCTGGCACACCACGGCGGAATGGTCGCCGACCTGACCGGCGACGCGCTCGACGACTTCGACGCCGCGCTGTCACGTACCGTGGTGCCGCCATCGTCGCGGCGGGCATACAGGGGGCGGCTGGCCAGCCTGCGGCAGCTGTTGTTCGAGACCGCGGTCATCGACACCGCGCCGAAACGCCGGCGGTGGGCCCGTAGCCTCGAGCAGCGCTTCACCGAGGTGGAGATGCCCGACCCGATCCGTCAGACGTTGCTGCGCTACATCGGCGTGCGCGCGGCGGTGCTGCGGCCCAAATCGGTCGAGTCGCTGATCAACGACCTGCTGCCCTTCGCCGAATACCTCACCGCTCACCATCCCGACGTCATCAGCCTGCGTGAACTCGACCGGAGCTGCATCGAGGGCTACCTGAAATGGAATCGCACCCGGGGCTGGCGTGGTCAGCGCGCCGCCGCGGGCGCCGGGCGCACCGTCTCGGCCGCGGTGGCCCAGTCGGCAGTGCTCAGTCTGCGCAACCTGCTCGACGACATCACCGCCTGGGGCTGGGCGCAGGCCCCACCACGGCGGTTGGTATTCGCCGCCGACGTCCCCAAACTCGACCAGCCGTTGCCACGCGCGCTAGCACCCGATGTGGACGCGGCAGTGATGAACGCCGTTGCCCACCTGCAGGATCCGTTCGCCCGCATCGGCCTGACCGTGCTGCGTGGTGCCGGCCTGCGGGCGGGGGAACTGCTCGACCTCGAACTGGGCAGCATCATCGACTACGGACCGGCCGGAACCTGGCTGAAGGTGCCACTGGGCAAGCTCGCCACCGAACGCATGGTCCCGCTCTCCGCCGCGACCCTCGCCGCGCTCGACGAGTGGGTCGCCCTCCGCGGCACGCACCGGCCGCTGCCGCACCCACGCACCGGCGTGCTCACCGACTTTCTGTTCACCCGGCACGGACGCCGCCTGGGCTACACCCGGCTGCGCAACGGGCTGCTCACCGCCGCTGAATCCGCCGGGTTGCACCGTCCCGACGGCGGCGTCCTGATGGTCACTCCACATCAGTTGCGCCACACCTGGGCCACCGAACTCGCCAACGCCGGGATGAGTCTGCAGGCCTTGATGTCCTTACTCGGGCACGTCACTCCACAAATGACGATCCGCTACGCCACCCTGGCCTCGCCCACCCTGCGCGCGGCCTACGACGAAGCGATGGGCAAGATGCGCCGCCAGTTCACCCTCACCCCGGTCGGCAAACCGATCCTGCCCGACAAGGTCGGCTGGCTGCACAGTGAAATGCTGAAAACCCGCGTTGCACACGGATACTGCGCTCGCCACGAATCCGCGGGCGCGTGCCCTTATGCCAACATCTGCGAAACCTGCGACAACTACGTCACCGCCCCCGAATTCCGCGACACGCTCACCGACCAACTCGCCGACGTCCAGGCCCTCAGAACCGACGCCGAGTGCCGCGGCTGGACCGACGAAGCCGCCCGCCACGACCGCGTCGCCCACGCCCTTACCGACCACCTCCAGCGCCTCGATCGATGAACATCCCACCCCGACGGGTTGACCCGCCCCCGAGGGCCGGATAAAAGAACGACTCAACAAGGAAATCCGCCGGCGCACCGACGTCGTCGGAATCTTCCCCGACCGCAACGCCCTAATCCGCCTCGTCGGCGCGGTGCTGGCCGAACAACACGACGAATGGGCCGAATCCCGCCGCTACCTCGGCCTCGACGTCCTCAGCAAATCCCGCGCCGACCACACGCCATCAACAGAACAGGAGGACACCCCGGCGGCACTGACCGCCTAAACCACCAAGTCGAAGAATCACACGACGACGTCGTACACCACGTCCCTGGACTTGACCGTCGCATAACCCCGGGGTCGGCTGTGTTCAGCGGGGGCGTGTGGCCTCCGCTCAATTGGGTTTGAGTCCTTTACACTTGATGAAGTGCGCTCCGATGCGGCCGGTTAAACAAACGGCTTCGGGACCAGCGTTGGGGATGACCTCCGGGTCTGCGCTCTAGTCGAATGGCCCCGGCCTCGCCAACCTGGCTTGAGGCCGGGGTCTAACGATTGGGTCTCCCTTCCCGTGCGATTGCCAGACAGCCTTGCCGCCACCTCGATCCCTGAGAAATGGGACGAAACAGGGCCAAACCGGATCAGCTGCGGCCCGCACGAAAAGTATCGTCGAGCGAGTCAAGCGCGGTTGCGATGTCGTCAAGCTCGTCGTCGAAGAGATCCGCGTAGGTGTGTGCGGTCACGGTGATTGATGCGTGGCCCATTGCCTTTTGCAGGAGTCGCAAGTCGGCGCCGGCCCGTCGTGACAGCGATGCGTAGGTATGCCGTAGGTCATGCACACGCAAGTTGTCCCGGCCGATCTCAGTCACAGACTTCCGCCAGTTGACCGCACGCTTCCAGTTCTCCAGGCTCAGCCGGGAACCCTTCGGCGACGCGATCGCCGGCGCGCCACAGGGTCGTGCGTCGAGCCGCGCCTTAAGTGCCGGCATCAAGCGCTCGGGGATTGGGACAGAACGTCGGCCGGCTTGCGATTTCGGGTTCCCTTCAACGAGTTTGCCGCCGACTTGGGTCATCGACCGGCGAACACGGATTCGACGAGCGCCCAGGTCGACATCCTCGACATTGAGGCCGGTGAGTTCACCGAATCGTAGGCCTGTGTAAGCCAGGAGCAAGACGACGTCACCTTGAGCGCCGCATGTTTGGGCAAGTGTTGCGACTTCGCCGACGGTTAGATAGACGTGTGTGGCTTGCCGCATCGGTGGGAATTTGGTGCGTGATGCGGGGTTCTTGCCGAGGAGCTGGTCTTCCTCGACGGCGCGGTCAAGGGTCATCTTGAGGACCGAGTGCGTCCACCTCACGGTCCGCGGTCCGAGACCCGACGCTGACATGGCATTCACCCATCGTTGGATCGACTCGTGGTCGATTCTTGCGATCGGCCACGAACCAAACTGTGGCTCGATACGCAGCCTCCAGTTGTCTTCGTATCCGCGGCGGACTTTCGCGCTCAGGTCGGGTCGGGAGGCTAGCCACGATCGATAGACGTTGCGGAGCAGGATTTTGCCGCCGCGTGGGTCCACCCTGACGCCCGCGGCGCTGTCGGTGACGAGCCTTGCTTCGAACTGGCGCGCCTCCCGCTCTGTTCGGAAGCTCTTCTTGCGCTTCGAACGATCCGGTAGGCGCCATTGGACGTCATAACGCACGCCGTCCTTCGTCTCGCGGCGCTTTATGGCCAAGATTCCTCCGGAATGACGTTGGGGGAATTGAGGATCAGTGCCTGCAGCCAGCAGTGAGCGTGTGCAAGCTTGATCGTTAGCTCAAAATTTGCGGTTGTGCTAAGTCGTGGGTGAGGGCGAATCGCTCTACACCCGAGTCGATTCCAGCCAATCTTTGACGTCATCCAGTAACCATCGACGGTGCCGATCGCTAAGCCTGAGGTGATGTGGACCAGGCGCATCAATCCCACGTTCCCGCCTGGCCGCCCAATCATGCAGCGTTGAGACCGGAACTCCGGTCATTGCTCGAACTTCATGAGCGGTGAGCATGACCGACGCATTTTCTATAGTCATCGTCTCCAACCCCGTCTCCCGCCGTTGGTACTGGCCGGCAGGTCATACCGAGATCATGAGGCATAGTTCTCGATTCCCGCTACCAGCAGTGCGACATTCGATCGGAAATGCACCGTCGAGTGCGGTCAGGGGGTCGAATCTGCGAGACCGGCTTTAGGAGAGCGGTCAAGCCCTTCTGGTTGAGGTCCAGAAGGGGTGTCTGAGCTGGTCATATAGCGCCATCGCACACCAAGCGAAACCACCGCGTGCCGACCAGTGCAGATAGCGGGTTTCAGGCTGCTGTGGTACGGGTCTCGTTGGCATAAGTGTGTCGTAGCGCGTGAACGAGCGCACCCGACCGTTTCCCGGATCGGACAGGTGGTTGTGGTGAGTGGTGCGGATCGGTGCGGATGTGTTGCATTGGTGGGCAGTTGATTTGGCGACAGTGGGTGCGGACAAATGGGGACACAGATGATGTTGGTCAGGTTGGTAGAGCGCGACGATGGGTGTGTCCTATGGTTCCCACGTGGTGAACATCAATTCGAAATCGGCGGCGCGCAAGCGTGTCCGGGAGGCGCAGCATAAGGCCAACGAGGCACGTCTGGAGCGTGAGCGTCAAAATGTCGATGACGCTGCGTCGTTTCTCGTCGAGATTGGGCGGCTGGTCGCCGTCGACGAGTGGGAGCGCAACCGTATCCTCGAGATACGCGCAGAGGGGGAGCGGCGCCGTCACGAACACCGCCAGGCTGGCGCGACAGCGGTGGCCCGGATGCAAGGCCGTGGTGAAAGCCTCACTGCGATCGCTGAACTGGCGGGAGTCAAAGTCGGTGAGGTGCGCGCGGTGTTGAAGTCTGCCGACGCGCAGGCAGCGCCACGCGCGGATGCACTAGGCGCGGAAGGCAGCGCGGCGCGGGGCGCAGGAGAGGGCGCGGTGCCGGAAGCCGGCGGTGGCGCAGCCACCGACGCCGCGGCGCAAGCACTAGGTTCGGTAGACGCCGCCGCGCGAGAGGTCGGCGGTGGCGTGCCCAACAACGTGGCGGCACAAGCACTAGGTGCTGGTGCGCCGTGAACCGTCGACCGACGGTGTCGGTGAGGTCGTCAAGCGTCGGTGCACGTGCGAACGACTATGGGGGCGCTTTGTGGGTGGACCCGGTTGTGCATGCCAGCGGATGCCGCCGGTTCGACTCCTACGTCGTGCGGGGCCCCGGCGCAATCAACGCCCCGATCCACGAGTGCCCGAGGAAGTGGTCACCCTCTCGGCGGCGGCTGCCGGCCAACGTCATGATGTGGCCGGATGCCATCGGGAGCGGCGAGTCGATGAGGCGCGCGCACAACTCACTGCCGCGGCGGAATCGCGTGACTTTTGGGGTGATGATCTGAGCCCGGCATGTCCAGTTTTCCGCGGAAAACTGGCCTGTCGCTCGTCAATCGACGCAAGTCATGGACTCGCTGATGTGATTGACGGACCGGGAAGGCGCGAAAGACGGCATGCGATCTCCGGTTGGATCTGGGCAGTTTTCCGCGGAAAACTGGCGAGATGTAATGCACAATTCAGCGTGTCTGAGGGGCGGTCGTTCGGTCAGCGACGTATTTCCTGGCGGCCGGTTCCCGGAGTGGGCCGCAGCCGCGGCCCAAGCGCACCAAGGTCTTCTCCCCATGACTAAAGTTGTCACTGTTTTGAACCAAAAAGGCGGTGTCGGCAAGAGCACCGCGACCGTCAATCTGGCCGCCGTACGAGCCCAAAAACTGACCGCATATCTCGAGCCCGACGCGTTCTCGCCGGTGGCTGCGGTCTCGATAGACCCGCAGGGGTCGGCAAAATGGTGGGCCAACCGGGTCGACGCACTCCCCTTCCATCTTGTCCAAGCGCACGACGATCCCCTCGAATGGCTGCAGCAGCTCAACAACCTGCCCGGTATTGTCGAGGTCTACGTCGATACCGCCGGCTGGTTCGACCTCGACGCGGACTCCTCTCGAGATGGTCTAGGTGACGGATACTCCGCCGATGCACTGCGGACCGTCCTCGACGTCACCGCCGAAGCGATCGTCCCGGTGCTGCCGGCGCCGATGTGCTTCGACCCAACCGCGCGCACGATCCGTAAGCTTCTCGAACCGCGCAACATCCCCTACCGGGTCTTCATCAATGATTGGGACCCGCGCGATGGCGAACACTGGTTAAAGCAAACGCAGAAGTTCATTCGCGGACAGGGATGGCCCTTAGCCGAGACGGTAGTGCGGCACTACAAGATTCACACGAATGCCTGCAGCGAGGGCGTCGTGGTCACCCAGTACAAGAAGAGTGGCTCGGCGGCCAACGCGGCGGCTGACTTCTACAAGCTCGCCGACGAACTGAACATGGTAGGAGTCCGGTAATGGGGCGCGGTGGTGTCAAGACATTCGATGATCTCGTCGATGCTGTTGGCGACAACTCATCTGTTGACGGAAACGCGAAGATTCCCGTCGTCGCCCCACGGTCGGGCCTGTCGCGGTCGGTGGCTCTACGAGACCTGGTCGGCAACCCACACAACCCGCGCGATTCGGTCGGTGACCTCGACGAGTTGGCCTCCATCGTTGACTTCCAACTACAGCCCGTAGTTGTTGTCACCCGAGGAGCATTTCAAAACATCTACCCCGAGACCACGATTTCGGCGCGGTGGGTAGTAATCATCGGCAACCGGCGGTTGGCCGCCGCGCACAAGTTCGGCCGACCCGAGCTCGACATCGTGATCAAAGACGAACTCGCCAATGATCGCGCAACGCTGCTCACGGCTGTAATCTCCGAGAACGTCGACCGCTCGGGATTCGACGTGATCGAGGAAGCCAAAGCTGTCGAGAGGCTAGTGGGGGAGTACGGCAGCGCTGACGCCGCGGCCGAACATCTTCGTAAGAGCAAGACGTGGGTGTCACATCGGCGCGCGCTACTCAAACTGGCACCCGATCTTCAGGAAGCCACCCGCAGGGGCGATCTGGCGATTCGCGAAGCGCGTTCACTTGCCCAGGTTCCGCTCGCACAGCAGGTGGCCCGGTGGAAGGCCGCTCGCGGCCGGCGCAGTGAAGGGGCCAACACCGCCAATGAAACCGAAGACGGCAATTCGGATTCGGCGGCACGAGACGAACCAACGGCGCCGCCGCTGCGCTCGGTGACGCGGGCGCTTCGAAAGTTCGACGCGGATCCACGCGCCCTGGCGATAGCGTTGCGCGATCAACTTGGCGATAAAGGAGCCAGGACACTGGTCGGCCAGCTCAGGAAGTTGCTCACATAGCATCGCGAGGGTCAGTTTTCCGTGGAAAGCTGACCCATCCATCGAGGTGGCGTGGCATACTGCACGCTCAGCCACACTCAATTATGTTGGGCGTCAAGCGGTTTCGGTGGCACCGTTCGATATCGCAGGTGGTGGTTGTCGGCGTCAACACCGGCGAGCCGAAAGCCAAACGCACCCCACGGCAACGCTCACAGCTGGGAGCGCTGGGAGGCGTGAGCGGCGAAGTTGGTGCTGGTGATAGCCGCGTGGGCGCGGTTTAGGTGATACTGCCGGGTATGTCGCTCGATGAGGTGGTGGCTGAGGCTGGCCGTGTATTGGGCGATGCGCGCAGGCTTTTCGGGGCGGCGCCGATGATTAACGGGGGTTGGTCATCAACGTCGGGACTGGTGACGGGTCGCCAGGTTGTGGCAGGCGCGGGACAGGCCGCCGCCGCAGGCTGGGGTGGTGCGGCGGCCACCGGGTACGGCGTTGCCAACACTGGGCAGCTATTTTCCCTGGATCACACCATCGCCGCCGACGCGGGGACCGGCCCGCCGCTGACCGGCGTGGGAGAGGCTGCTGCCGCGGGTGGCGGGGGCATGGATGGGGTGATCACCGATACCCGTTCGGGGGTGGCCGCGATCGCTCCTGCCACCGGAACCCCGGCAGGCAAGCGGGAATTGGTGACGCATTTGCAAAGCCAGCTGGATCGGGCCAAGGCCCTGTTGCGCATCTGTGAGCGGCGCAATATGGAGCTGGCGGCGTTGATCGGGCGAGGTGCCGGCGGCTACGGCGCAGGGATGGGCGCGATGCCGATGGGCGCCGGCGCCATGACCGGTGGCATGCCGATGGGCGGCCTGGGCGCCGCCGGCGGGGGAGTGGGCAGCCCACTTTCTATCCCCGGCCTCGACACCGCCCTGTCCGGGCTTACCCGAAACCACCACCACACCAACCCCGAGCCGGATCAGGGATTGAACCTGGCCGCCGAGCCCGCAGGTCCAGGGGCCGACCGCGTCCGCGCGGCGATCCGCAAAGCCCTCGACATCGAAGGCGTTCATGATCCCGTAGCACGTGCCCGGTGGGAAGCCGGGATGATGCTGGTGGCTAAACGTGAATCCGGATACCGCAACGACGCCATAAACCACACCGATGCCAACGCGCAGAGGGGAGATCCCAGCGGAGGGTCGTTCCAATTCACCGGTGCAACGTTCCGGCAGTATCACCAGCCGGGCACAGCAAGTAGCCGATTCGACGACGTATCCGAAGCGTGCGCGTTCATCAACTACGCCCGCGGCCGCTATTGCGTCGCAGCTGACGCGTCGAATCTGGCAGCCAACATCCAGCAGGCCGATCCCACACGACCGCCGAAGGGTTACTGAGCGGCGAAGTTGGTGCTGGTGATAGCCGCGTGGGCGCGGTTTAGGTGATACTGCCGGGTATGTCGCTCGATGAGGTGGTGGCTGAGGCTGGCCGTGTATTGGGCGATGCGCGCAGGCTTTTCGGGGCGGCGCCGATGATTAACGGGGGTTGGTCATCAACGTCGGGACTGGTGACGGGTCGCCAGGTTGTGGCAGGCGCGGGACAGGCCGCCGCCGCAGGCTGGGGTGGTGCGGCGGCCACCGGGTACGGCGTTGCCAACACTGGGCAGCTATTTTCCCTGGATCACACCATCGCCGCCGACGCGGGGACCGGCCCGCCGCTGACCGGCGTGGGAGAGGCTGCTGCCGCGGGTGGCGGGGGCATGGATGGGGTGATCACCGATACCCGTTCGGGGGTGGCCGCGATCGCTCCTGCCACCGGAACCCCGGCAGGCAAGCGGGAATTGGTGACGCATTTGCAAAGCCAGCTGGATCGGGCCAAGGCCCTGTTGCGCATCTGTGAGCGGCGCAATATGGAGCTGGCGGCGTTGATCGGGCGAGGTGCCGGCGGCTACGGCGCAGGGATGGGCGCGATGCCGATGGGCGCCGGCGCCATGACCGGTGGCATGCCGATGGGCGGCCTGGGCGCCGCCGGCGGGGGAGTGGGCAGCCCACTTTCTATCCCCGGCCTCGACACCGCCCTGTCCGGGCTTACCCGAAACCACCACCACACCAACCCCGAACTCGCCGGTGACCACGACGCCGCGATCGCTGGGGGAGGGCCATTAGCGCGCATCGCGGTCAAAGCCGCACTAACCCGCTTGGGGTGCCCCTATGTCTGGGGGGCCAAGGGGCCCAACCAATTTGACTGCTCCGGCCTGGTTCACTGGTCCTACGCTCAGGCCGGCATCACCTTGGGTCCCGACACATACACCCAGATTCACCAGGGCGCCAAGGTAGCTCATGGAAACGTCGAAGCCGGAGACCTGATCTTTCCCGAAGCAGGGCACGTCATGCTCGCCATCAGCCCAACGCAGTGCGTAGAAGCCCAGCAATCCGGTGTGCCGGTCAGGATTTCGCCGATGCCAGCCTCGTACGTGGCGCGCCGGCCGATGGCGTAGCAGTTTCGGTCGAGGCCTGCGCGTCCCCGGCGGCGTCGCGGATGACGTCGCGATACTCGTGCAGCTCGGTCAGCGCCGACATGGTCTCGCTAAACGACTTTCCGCGCACGTGCGGCAGACTCGCGACAATGAGCGACTCTAACTGCAACAGTTGATCGTCGAGGTCGCGCAGCGTTGCCTTCGCCTGTGCACTGTTGCTGTGGCGCACCAGAATCTGTGCGCATATCGCAGATATCGCCGCTATCGCCTTAGCGATTCCCAAGGCCTGCAACGTGGTGCGCGGATCGGTCGACACCGACTCGAACGAGGGCTGCGCCGTGAGCGCCGCTGCCGGGCGCGGTTGGGTCTGCGGGATGGGCTCACCGCGGCGTAGCGCATCGAGGGTGCCGCGCGGCCACTGCAGGGCATCTTCGAACTTCACGCGGTTGATCCGATGAGGAAATGACTTGCCGCGCTCAAGCAACGCGGCCGTGTTCAGCGACACATTCGCCGCGTCAGCTAGCTCTCGCTGCGTTTCCAGCCCAACTTCGACTCGGCGGTCGGCAACGGCCTTGCCGACCCGCTCTAGCGGGCTCTCGCCAGGTGGAGTCGCCTTGGTGCTCACCGTGTCCTTCGCCATCGTCGCCGCCGTCGTCGACCGACGACCTCTCGGATACTTGCAAGTTAACTATAGAAGTTGACCACGTTCAGCCACGGTCGGACACGGGATCCCAACAGATGTGCCACGCGAGAGATGCACAGAAATAGCCTGTTTAAGGCAGAAAAGCATGGTTTCGCGCAGCAGATGCGCAGGGGTGCCAATACGCTGTACGCCCTTGAACTGTGTCGACTTACTCTGCCGAAACCTTCATCTGCACTGATGTTGCCTATCAGCGCATGAGCAGCTATAAACGTAGTCAGTACACAACATACACAATATGATGCACAGGTATAATTAGGAATGGAGAGCGCCGTGACCACCATCCGACCCTTGCGAGCCGACACCGGCCTGTGCGAGTACGAAGACCCCGACACCTGGTTCAGGGGATATAGCGGGGAGCGAGAGTCGGCAGCGATCTGCACCAACTGCCCCATCATCGTCGCCTGCGCCCAGAACGCCCTCAGATTTGGCGCTACCGATGGGGTGTGGGCGAGCGTGGCCATGCCCGGCGCCCGTGACGTCGCCGCCCTCAAGGCCGCTCGAGCGCAATTACGCGAGGTCATCGCCCGCTACCGAAACCAACCCCCAGCGCTACGGCTGCGGTCCCTGCAAATCCGTCAGGCCGTGCACTTCGCGGCCACCCAGCGCGACCTGCGCCGCCGACAAGCGGCTAAACCCGCGTCCAGGGCAAGTGCGACGCTAAGGGAGAAGGCCAGTGCCTAGCAGCAGCGCAGCCACCCGCGTCCTGCGCGACGACCTGCTCGCCCAACTCCGCATCGCGCAACGGCCCCTCACGACGGCACAGTTGCGCCTGCACGCGCCTGACGTGCCGGTCGCGGGGGTCGCGATATCCTGCGCCCCGATCCACGAGCAGATCTACCGGGTGCTGTGCGGCCTTGAGCGTCAAGGCCTGCTGACCCGCGGTGGCCGTGAAGGCCGCGAGGTCACCTGGACGGCGGCCGCCAACCCCGCCGACCGCGAAATCGCCGCCCTGGAAGCCGCTTTCAGCGCCTCGGACGGCCAGCCGGCGCCACGTTGAAAGGGCGCCATCCGATGATCACATGTCCCGTTCGAGCGGCGCTGACAGCTCGGGTGCCCGAACTGGCCAACGGCTCCGTCGAAATCATTGCGGTCGCACGCGAGCCCGGACTGTTGGCTAAAGTCGCGGTCCGATCACGTGTTCGCGGGATCAACGCGGTCGCCGTCTGTATCGGGTGGGGCGGCCTGCGTATCGCCGACGTCGAAAAGCGCCTCTGCGGCGAACATGTCAGCATCATCGCCTACGACAGCGACACTGCCAGGTACGTGATCAACGCACTGGGAATCAAGTCTGCGATCGCCGAAGTCATCAACCCTGAACAGCGCCGCATCCGCGTTTACGTCAACCCCGATGACTATGCGCGCGCACTAGGCAAGGTTGGTCACAACTTGCGCCTTGTCCGGCAGCTGACCTCCTGCAGCATTCACATCCGCACCGCCACTGGCGCAAATCGTGCCCCCATGGTTGCACCACCAGGCAGTTGCCCCCGATCCCAGTAACCGAAAGGCAACCCAATGAGCGCAAACACCCTGTATGACATCGAGCTGCGCGACTGGGACCGAGTCGAAATCCTATCTGCCACATCGCAAAGCGGCGCCTACGCGGCGCGTACCGAGGTCTCGTGGTCCAACCGGAAGATCTTCACCCCGACATTATTCGACTGCGGCACAACGACATGACCTCCCCCGATGCACGCTCGGCTGCGGCACGAAGACGGGTCGCTGAGCGTCGGCTGCGCCAGTTTATGGCTAACCACGGTTACCCCGACCCCGACTCGAGCCGATCGGAGCGCACAATATGGCACGGAGGACGCGGCCAGATCCACACCAGCCGGGTCTGTTCGACATCTTCGGCGGGGACGGTGGTGGTGACGAGCCCAGAGATACGCCAGATCGTGGCGGAGGCCTACGCGGGCCCGCTCGAGCTGCCCCCGCAGTGGAGCCCAGCCCAACGCGAGACATTCCTGGACAGCCAGGCGGCCAGGATCAGCTACCAGGTCGCCGAGCTGGCGGCCGAGATGGGCGCCCAGGCGGTAGGGGCGTGGACCCGCAGCCGCGGCGAGCATCCGGATTACCTGACCAAGGCAGGGATGCTGAACACCGCACGCAGCCAGGCGATGGAGATCGTGCTCAACAACGAGCTCTACGAGCAGATCCCGACCGAGGACGGCCAGCCCAGCAACCTGTGGGGGGAGCACAACGACCCAGCGCCCGATCGCAGTCAGGTGCCCTGGGATCAACGCTGGACCCGGCCCCAGTATCGCAGCGACCCCAGCCAGAACATCGAGGCGCTGATCGCGGATCTGTGGCCGGACCCGAATTACTCGGCGGTGTTTCGGATCAAGGCCGGATACCTGCTAGCCGCCCGGGCCGAGGATGGCCTGCCCCTACCGAGCGGCCCGGACGATCCGCTCACGAGCACGCTGGCTCAGATGGTCTACACCGATCTGCGCGACGACGGCATACCCGAGCGGTAAACGCCCAGCCCTCACTGTTCGATGAGGCCGATCAGCCCACCGATCCGCGCTCGATTGACCCCGGCGGCGCCCCGCTGCCGCGGCCGAACCCGCGCACACCAGCCCACCAGCCAATCGACCCGCCGGCGGGCACCGTACAAAGCCCGGCTGTATCAGACGAACCGACTCCGGCCGCCGAGCAGCGGATAGAAGAATTCACCAGCCCCACCGATTTTCCGGCAAGCCTCGACACCCTGGTGCCATCGGGGTCCAAAGCACGCATCCGCGCCAACATTGCCGCCGTCCAGCTGCTGCGCGCCCTGCAAGACGCGCAGCGGCCGGCCACCCCAGCCGAACAACGTGTCCTGGCCACCTGGTCAGGCTGGGGTGCGGTACCCCAGGTGTTCGACCCCCGCGCCAGCGACCTCACCGCCGAACGGGACACCCTGGCCGAGTTGCTCGATCGCGACCAATACCGCCAGGCAGAGGCCTCCATCCTCAACGCCCACTACACCGATCCCGCCATCGCCGCCGTGGTGTGGGAAGCACTAGGTCGGGCCGGGTTTAGCGGTGGCAAGGTCCTCGAACCAGGTTGCGGAGCAGGAACATTCATCGCTCACGCCCCCGATGAGGCAGTCATGGTTGGTGTGGAAAGTGACGCCACCACCGCAGCCATCGCCGCCCTGCTCTACCCATCGGCCCAGATCCGCCACGAAGGTTTCGAATCCACTCACGTCCCCGAAAACAGCTTCGCCGCCGCCGTCGGCAACGTCCCCTTCGGCCGCTACGCGGTCACCGACCCCGCCCACAACCCCGCCCGTCACTCCATCCATAACCACTTCATCGTCAAATCCCTCGCGCTGATTGCCCCCGGTGGATACGTGGCTGTGCTGACCAGCCGCTACACCCTGGATGCGGCGAAATCGGTCGCCCGGCGTGACATTTCGGCCAAAGCCGACCTCATCGGCGCGATCCGGCTCCCGTCGAAGGCGTTTACGCGGGTGGCCGGCACCGAGGTCGTCACCGACCTGCTCATCCTGCGCCGCCGCGATCCCCGAACCCCCTCCCCAGACGAACTGCCCGCCTGGATCAACACCGAAGCCATCGAACTCACCGACCCCGACACCGGCGCCGGCGAAACCCTGCACATCAACTCCCATTTCGTCGCCAACCCCCACAACGTGCTCGGCCAGATGCACCTGGGCCGCGGACTCAACGGCTCCCACCAACTCGTCGTGCGCGGCACCAGCGGCACCAGCGGCACCAGCGGCACCGAGCTCGCCGAGCAGCTGCACGACCGGCTACACCTGCTCATCGACTCGGCCATGAAGCACGGGCTCGGATTAACCGCCACGCCGGCTGAACTCACCGAGGTCTCCGCAGACGTCTTCGACCCCGGCCTGATCACCGCGGCCGACCGCGGTGAGGACACCCCGCTCTACACATTGCGCTACAGCGAGGCCAACCGCGGCATCGAATACTGGGCCGGACACCAATGGGAACCCCACAAAACCCCGAAAACGCTGCTAGCAGAAACCCGCGAACTCATCGGCCTGCGCGACGTCGCCGTCAGCCTCATCGCCTCCCAACGCGACGGCCAGCCCGCCGCCGAGCGCGACCAGCTCCGCGGACACCTCAACACCCTCTACGACAACTACGTGCGCCAGCATGGCCCCCTCAACCGGTTCACCTGGGTCTATCCCACCGTCACCCAAGAACGCCACGATCAGCGCTTGGCCGCCGCCGAAACCGCCTGGCGCACCGCCGAAGGCACCCCCGAGCGCCCCTACACCGGGCCCGTGCCCGACGACGTCGCCGCGCAATGGGACACCGAGGCCTCCGAAGCGCCCGCGCCCTACAAGAAGCGGCGTCACCTCGACGGCGGAATGCGCCACGACCCCGGATGGGCACTGGTCGCCTCATTGGAAATCTTCGACGAAGACACCGGCTCCGCCCAGAAATCGCCCATCTTTTCCACCGACCTGCTCACCCCGCCGCTGGAGCGCGCCACCGCCGACACCCCCGAAGAAGCGTTGGCGGTGTGCCTGGACCGCACCCAGCGCGTCGACGTCGACCTAATCGCCAACCTGCTAGAAGTCGAAGTCGACGACGCCCGTGACCTGATCGCTGGACTGGTCTATCCCAGCCTCGACGACCCCGACGAACTCGTCCCCGCCGTGAGTGCCCTGTCCGGCAACGTGCGCACCAAACTCGCCCGCGCGCTCGATGCGGCCGAAACCAACCCGATCTACAACGACTACGCCGCCGCCCTGCAACAGGTGCTGCCGCCCCAGCGTGAAGCCCAAGACATCAAAATGCGCCCCGGGGCACCGTGGATCCCGGCCCAAGTCGTCGCCGCCTTCGCCGAGAAAACATTCGACGCCACCGGTGTGGTCGCCGAACACATCGGCGGGCGCTGGGTCGTCGACGTTGCCTCCTACAAACGCCACGGCCGGCTGATGACCGACGAATGGGGAACCGACCGACGCGGCTGCGACGCGGTCAGCCTGCTCGAGGCCGCCTGCAACTCCAAAGCCGTCCTCGTCAACAACGACGACGGTGTCCTCGACCTGCAGGCCACCTTCGCCGCCCAAGCCAAAATGGCCAAAATCAGCGAGGAATTCACCCGCTGGCTGTGGTCTGACGAGACCCGCCGCGACACCCTGGTCGCCGAATACAACCGGCGCTTCAACTCGCGGCGCGCGCCTGCCTACGACGGCTCACACATGCGTTTTCCTGGCATGTCGGATCACTTCACGCCGCACTTCTACCAGCGCAACGCCGCCGCGCGCATCATCTCCGAGCCCGCCGTTCTCTTGGATCATGTTGTCGGAGCGGGCAAGACGGGAAGCATGGTCGCTGGAGCGCTGGAACTGCGGCGCCTGGGGTTGGTACGCCAACCCTGGCTCGTGGTACCCAATGCGATCACCGAACAAGTTGGCCGCGAAGCCCAACAGTGGTATCCGGCCGCCAAGATTCTGCTCGGCTCAGCGGCCACCACCGCTGATGGACGGCGCCGCTTCATCGCCCAAACCGCCTCAAGTGATTGGGATCTCGTTGTCATCCCGCAGTCGGCGTTCACCGCGATCAACGTCTCCACGGATATGCGCGTCGACTACATCGAAAACCAGCTCGATACATTGCGCGAACAACTCCAATCCGCCGAAGCCGACCGCAGCAAAAAGCGCATCGAACTCGCCATCAAAAGCGCCAAGGCGCGGCTAGAAAAACTTGTAGCCGCCAACACCAAAGACACTGGGTTGCGGTTTGAGGAATCCGGTTGTGACTATCTGATGATCGACGAGGCCGACACGTACAAGAACTTGGGCCGCACCTGCAACATTGAAGAATTATCGTGCCCCAACGCATCGCAACGTGCCGAGGACCTCGCCCTCAAACTCACCGTGTTGCGCCAGCGGCGCCGCGACGAGGCGCTGGCCAAAGGCATTCCCGCGCACCGGGTTGTCGAACGGGTCGCGACCTTCGCCACCGGCACACCGATCAGCAACTCATTAGGCGAGCTATGGGTCATGCAAACCTACTTGCGGCCAGACCTTTTAGAGCACGCCGGGGTCGCTGACCTGGGGGACTGGGGTGCGGCGTTTACCGCGACCACCACCACCATCGAGGTCAACACCACGGGCACTAAGCTGCGGCCCGTCACGCGAGTAGGGAAGTTCACCAACCTGCCCGCCCTGCTGGCGCTGTCCTCGGTCTACACCGACGTCGTCACCCGCGACCAAGTCCCCGTCGAGCTGCCGCCGCTTCGCACCGGGCAACGCCAAATCATCAGCTTGCACCCCGACATCGAAGTCGTCGACTTCATTACCGACTTGGGCTACCGCCTCGATCATCTCGACTCACGCAATCCCCGACGCGACAACCCACTCAAAATCAGCAACGACGGGCGCAACGTGTCGTTGGATCCACGGTTGGCCCACCTGCCCAAACCCCGACACAGCCGCGCCTGCGCAGTCGCCGACGCAGCCATGCGTGTCCATTACCGCCACGCGCATCGCGCCTATACCCATCCCGACACCGGCGCGCCGGCCGGCACCGGGGCACTGCAGATCATGTTCTGCGACCGCGGCACCCCATCCAAAGACCCCGCCCAGTTCACCATCTATCAGGCGATCAAAGACGAACTCGTGGCGCGCGGCATGCCCGCAGCCGCGATCCGCTTCGTCCACGAGGCAAAAAATCTTCAAGAGATCAAAACGCTGTTCGCCCAGTGCATTAGGGGAGACGTCTCAGTGCTGATCGGTAGCACCGAGAAAATCGGCGCCGGGGTCAACGTGCAAGCCCGAGCCGCCGCCCTGCATCACGTCGACGTGCCATGGCGCCCGCGCGACCTTGAACAACGCGAAGGCCGCATTCAGCGCCAAGGCAACCAAAACCTCGACGGCATCGACATCTTCATCTACGTCACCGAAGGCTCCTACGACACCGTCATGTGGCAAAAAGTCCAAGCCAAAACGCTGTTCATCGAACAGATGCGCCGCAACGAGGTCCTCGATATCGAGATCGACGACCTTTCCGGCGGTGACATCGGGACCGCCGCCGCAGAAACCAAGGCCATCGCCACCGGCGACCCGCGCTACATACACCAAGTTGAACTCGACGACACCGTCAAACGCCTCACCGCCCTGCAGCGCGCACACAGTCAATCGGTGCGCAACCGCGACTGGCAAGTCAGTGTGCTCGAGCGCGCGATTCCCAACAAACAACGCGCCATCGACGAGCTCACTCCATTCGCCAGGGCAGCCGCCGCGCATGCCTCCGCCGGCGGGCCACCACGGCTGACCGTCGCAGACACCACCTACACCGAGCGCGTCCCCGCCTCCCACGCACTGGCTGCGGCCTGCCGGCGCGCCTACACCGCCGGCAAAGACCGCGGCGCCAGCCGCTTCGAACCCATCGGCGCCACCATCTACGGCATCGACATCCTGGCCGCCCGCGACCTCACCCACGACCAACTGCTACTACGACTAGCCGTGCCGTCGCGCACCGCAGAAATCTCCGGCCTTGAACTGTTATCCACCGGCGCAGGTCCAGGCTCCGACGTCAACGGCCCCAAACAACTCGGACTGCTGCGCCGCGTGGAAAACCTCTACACCGGCCTACCCGAACACCACGCACGACTGCAGCACGAACGCGACCGCGACCAGGCCGCCCTCGACGACTTTGTAACCAACCCCCCAGCACCGTTCGAACACGCCGACGAACTGGCCACAAAAGACGCAGAACTTAAAGCCCTCACCCTCGAGCTGCGCATGGCCGCCCAAAGCCCCGAAGCCAAAGCCAAAGCCGCCGCGGCCGAACAACGCATGGCCGCCCGCGGCCGCAAACCCGGATGGAGCCTGCTCCTGAACCCCACACCGGCCCTGGTCGAAGAACTCGGCTACCCCAGCGCCGATGCCCTACGCAAAATTGTCCGCGCCCGAGAACGCCTCGCCCTCGAACAACACGACCACCAGCAAGGCCTCGCCGGTCCCGAGCACGACTTCTGAATATCCAAACCGGAAGTTAGACACTACATTCGAACGGTCCCTTGTGTGGCGCTGAAGTTCCCCGTGCCCTTTCATCGCGGCATATTCGAGCCGTCGCCACCGCATGCCGACACATGGCGAAACCTCGCAGCCTTTGTCGCGCGGCACAGCCCCGCGGTTTACTGTGCGGCATGCCCGAATCCGGACCTTCGGCTCAAGCCCAACAAGACATCCGCGCCGCGCAAGCCTTGCCCGACAATCTCGCCCGCCGCGAGCACGTCCATGCCGTCCAGCAACGCGCGCGGGCCCTCCTTCTGGATGCCACGAGCACGCCCGAACAAAAGTCCGCCGTCCGGCTCGATATCAGACAAGCGCGCGCACTCACTAGCGACCTGTGCACGCCGCGCACCCCAGCACCCCTGACCTGGATCGCAGCCCCAGCATTGAATAAAGCTGCGACGCCGCTCGTACGCCAGCACGTGCATGCCGGAGACCGAATGAACGAGCAGTTGGCCGATCCGGTCGCCGACGCCCCGCACACCACATGAGCACGAAGTCGGAGACGGCGATAGAAGCCGCACTGGATCTGGGTAATACTGGCCAGTATGTCGTCACTCGATGGACTGGTGGCCGAGACAGGTCGCGTGCTCAGTGATGCTCGCCGGCTTTTCGGCGCGGCGCCCCTCGAAGCGTCGTTGCCTTCGGCGCAGCAGTTGATGGCGGGCCGAGCAGCTGTAGCGCCAGTGGGGCAGGCCGCAGCTGCCAATTGGCAAGGCGAGGCAGCGACGACCTACGCTGCGACCAACGCCGATCAGGTCCATGCGTTAGACCGCACGGTAGCCGCCGATGGCCAAGTCAATCCGGCGCTGACCCATGCCGGACAGGCCGCCGCGGCGGGAGCACGAAGCATGGACAACCTGATCGCTCAGACCCGCGCGGGGGTTAGCGCACTGGCCCCCAGCACACGTAGCGCCGCAGGGCAGCAGCAACTCGCCAGCTTTTTGCAGGGTCAGCTCAACCAGGCGAAGGGATTGCTGCAAAACTTCCAGCAGCGCAACGCTGAAATAGCCGGCACCATCCAAAGCGCTGACTACGGGCGCCTTTCCGGTAGCCACGGCAAGGAGTCACCACCTGCTGCGCCGCTGGATTCGCGCACGTGGAAGCCGGGTGATAAGCGGCATATGCCCTATGACGCCGGCCCGGGTGGGATGGGCCCGCCCAACTTTCCTGATTCGCCGCCGTGGGTTGATATATGGGACCGGTCAGGAGCAGACGACCCCGACAAAGTTCCGCACTACTTTGTCAGATCCGATGAAATCCCCGGCTACAAGGTGTATCCGCCCGGAGCCCTAGGGCCACCAACGGTCGTCGACGAACGCGGCAATCCAGACCCATATGTCCAGTTGGGCCCAAACACAGGCGTGTGGGTACCGCAGTCGGCCTTTCCGGGAGCGAAAATCTATCCGCCTGGCTCTAACCCACTGCCACCCTACGGATACGACGAATGGTTACCAGGGTCCGGGATTTATATGTGGCACAGCGATTTAACCCCCGAACCGTACAACCCTTCCGGTCCTCTGGGGCCACCAACCTATCCGCAGGAAGGCCACTAACTACTAACTAGAAGCCACACCCGGGGGACGGCCTGCCAACAACGGGCGGCGTACAGCCCCCATGGCCCGTCGCGATGCAGATCTACCCCAAGGCCGGCGATCAACCTTCGCGCGTCAAAGTTCTGGCGGGAATTTTGACCGTGACCGTCGCCTAGGCCGATAAGTTGCCCTAGCGTTGGTGGAAAGTGCAGCGCTCGAAGGGATTTAACATTGGAACCAAAGGGGTGCAGCGCCCGGATCGCTGATAGAGGTGTCAGGTTGGCCTCGCGGGCGATGCCACTTGTCGAAGGCGACCAGTTCGCATCGCGTCGAATAAAGTGGATCGCCGACGAGCTGGCCAGCTTGCGCGACGGTATCCCCGCTAAGCTAGCCGACGATCCGGGCATCACGCACGCAGTCGTGCAAGACGTCGACATGAAGATTGCGGAAATCCAGGACGTACTTACTGCCAGCCGCAAGGCCGCTTCTTCGGCGCCACCGGTCAGATGATCGGCGCCCGCCCGGGTTGCAATAGCGCCCCGTGCGCCAGGCTGATTCGTCACCGTGACAATTTGACCCTGCTCTTGTCCAGGCTGGTCCTGCTAGAGGTGCGTCGGCTTTCGCGCGCGTATGTCGGTGTTGGCGGCTACTGCTTGTGCAGCCGGGGATTCCACTGCGGGGAAGGGGCGTGCGGCGAGAAGTATCGAGGAGGCGCAACCCGTGATGGGCCCGCTGCGAACCCGAAAGTCATTGCCGCCGATGGATATGCGCGCGGTGCTCGATGCTACCGATGTAGAGCACGCGATCGTTGCCGGTGGAGCTTGCAGCTAAGATCGCCGATTGGCTCGCCGGCTACGCTCACAGTCGCGAGGCTCCCCGGCTTAAGGCACTCCTGTGTGCCGTATCTCCGGACTGATTGACGCAGGTGTGCGAAGTTGCAGGACGCATCTGGTGCGGCGTGTCTTGAAAGAAAACAAAAGTCGACAAGCCGTGTGGACATGCTGGCGTAGCCGGTTTTTGGTGAATGTGGCGTTGTTGGTAGCGGCTAAAGCGACTCGGGACTTATCGTCCCGAACATGACGGGCTGGACCGATGTAGCGCTGTCCCAGGTGCTCGGCGGAGTATCCGAGGTATTGGGGTCACCCTTCCCTCAAAGCCCGGCGCCCGGCGGCCCGATGCCACTAGACCCGGCCCCAACGGCTCCGGTCACCTCACGCGATCAGCTCACCAAGCTCGACCGAGCCAAGCTCACTTACATGGGCATTAACCCGGATACGGCTCCGATGCCCGAAATCAACCAGGCGCTGGGCCGCGACCAACCCGCAGCGCCTCCGCCCCCGCCGCCCCCGCCGGAGTCGCCGGCGCCGACCTCCCCGGCGGGCACGCCACCGCCACCGGGACTGAGCGGGGCAGGGGCAGAAGCAGCCAAACGGCTCGACGAGGCACTGGCCAAAAATCATTCGGCGCTCAATGACGCTGACGACAAACTGGCCGACGCTCTGCTTAAAGCGTCGAGCTCTAGCGCTGATGGTCGTCAGCGGCTCCAAGCTTTGCAGCAAGACATCATCGACCAGGTCAACAAGCTGGGGTCATCGCTGGATACTGCGACCGGCCAACAGCAGCTGGCAGAGTTCTTGCAGGGAAAAACCGACGACATCCTCAACGTCCTGAAAAACGCTGGGCTGGACTCAGATTCACAAGCGCGGGTGTTGGATGGTCTCTCGGCGCGCTATCAGGCGTTGCAAGACAAGAAACCCGGCGATGACCCGCACACCAAGGGTTCGAGCGGCGACGGCACTGGCAGCGGCAACCCGGACTCAACCGGCACTACACCGGGTGGTGGTGCCGATTCTCCGGCCGGGACCGGTGACGGCACTGGCAGTGGCAATGACCCGCTACTGGACGGGCTGGCCTCAGATCCGTTGATGTCGCGGTTGGGCATGATGGGCGGGCCTGCGATGGGCGCTCTTGGCTCGCTGCCAGGTGCGCTCGGTTCAGCGATTCCCTCGCTCGGCGGAGGCGGTGGCGGCGGGCTGGGGGATTTGGGTTCGGCGATCGGTGGGGCGCTACGCGATGGCGGCCACGATCCGGACCAGGCCTCTGATGAGCACGTCGATTCGTTGAAAGACCCGTCCGGATCGCACACCGGTGACGACAAACCGCGAGATGGCACCCAGCCGGCCGGACTGCACGACCCAGGGGACAAAGCAGACAAAGGGGACAAGGCGGGGACAGAAAACGCTGGCAGCGGATCCACCCCGCCGCCGTCAGCGCCGGCAGCGCCAGGTCAGACGCCAACACCGTCGACTCAGGTCCAGCTGCCCGACCAATCGGTGCGAACCGCGGCCAATGGCGCACTCGCGCAGGCCGGACGCGCGGTGCTCTCCGGTGACAGCATCGACGACGCGTTTGCAGGGGCCAATCTTCAGTTGCCGCCGCTGGGTTCGCCGGTGAGTTCACCCATGGCACCCTCGCGGCTGCAATTCGGCGATGTGGGCCAATACACCGATCATCGGGTCATGGCTCTAGACAAAGACCATGTTTGGCTCAATGGCCAGGTCACGCCGATTGACCAGCTCGACACTGGCCCGAATTTCTTGGGGTGGACACGCGTGTCGGCCCCAACAGCGACAACGGTGACTTCGGCGGCCGTCGCCCCGGCACCGGCCGTGGCGCCCGCACCGGCGCCGCCGACCACTTAAGCGAACTTTTACTGCAACGTGAGGGAGTACCGTAATGACCGTGAATGAGCAGGCCTTGCAGGTCAACACCGATGACCTGATCCGATGGGCGATCGCCCACGAACGCGCCGCCGAGGCGTGCGGGCAGGCCCGTGCTGACCATGCCCGCACCGTGGCTGCGGCCGAATCGTGGGGACCGCTGTTTTACGAGGCGCGTCGTGCTGCAGTGGCCGCGGTCAACGACCGCGAGACCGCATTGCGCGACCAACAAGAGCGGCACGGGGCCATGGCGCAGCAGCTTCGCGCCGCCGCGGCGCGCATGGCGGAGATGAACGCTGACAACCGTGCCAATTTGACGATTTCCACGGATTAGCAACATGTCTGAAGCGCCGTCGACCGACTACGACACCGTGGTGTTCGAGGTCGCAAGCCGCGATGAGTCGATCGTGGTGGCGGTGGGCCGCAGCGGCAACTCGTTAGGCGTGGAGCTTCAGGCGGCGGCGATGCAGCTCAGCGACGCCGAACTGGCTAACCGCATCATCAAATTGAACACGCTGGCTCATTTACGCTCGCAGTTGGCGCTGCGTCAGGAGTGGGAGGCTCAACACGTGACCGTGTCCAGTGCGTTGCCCACCAAGGATCAGGTTGCCAGCTATGAGGCCCTGATCGATTTCTGAGAGAACTCGTCGCAACGTCAGCTAGAACACGGAGGGAGGACCGCAGTGCTGCAGGTCGATGTTGCCGGACTGCAGAGTGCGGTCGCGGGGCTGGTCGCCGCCGCTAACAGCCTTGCCAGGCTCGGCGCGCAGTCGCCGGTGCACCCTCCGCTGGCCACCGATGAGACATCAACGAGCGTGGCTGCCCGCCTCAGTGAGCACGCGGCGGTGATGGCATCGCGAGCTGCTGACGGGTCGACGGTCCTTGCGGCCGGCGCCAAGGCGATAACCCAGTCAGCAGTCGCGTATGGGCAGATGGACCAGGCCAATCAAGCGGTGGTGAGCTTGCAAGGTAACCCTGCACCCTCCACGCCGGGCTTCACCCCGGCGGTGACGGTGAATCTTGTTGCGCCTGATGTGCCGATCGCCCCGCCGGGACCCCGCCCAGCCGAAACGACGGCGGCGATCATGGAAGCCGGTCAGCCCGCTGCCGGGGATGCGTTTGTGGCCGACTGTGCGGCACTGTCAGAAGGATTTAGCGCTGCCGCGCGATCGGCCCGCCGCGGGGCGGCCACGGTCAGTGAACATCTCAAAGGGGAAGCAGGACCGCGTATTTCGGCGGCGTTGAATCGTTACGCGGACTGGGCGCAGGAGATGGCCCGCCATGCCGACACCGTTGGAAAGCTCGCCGGCAGCCACAAGAACAGATTTACACAAGCCAAGCAGGCGACTCCGACGACCACGGAGTTCGCTAACCGTCACCGCGAGCTCCACAACGCGATCGCACTCAACAGCTCTTATCCCAGTCCGGGATCGGCGGCCGCGGTGTCTAAGGCACACACGAATTTGACCCAGTTAACGAACCACACCCAGGTTGTGGCCGCTGGCTACCACACCGGCGAGACGATACCGGAGGCTCCGCCGGGGCCACCGCCAGCCCCAGCAATCGTGGAACCTGGTGCCGGACAAGGGGACACCCCGCCGTCTCCAACTCAGCAGGGAGCGGATCCAAAACCGACACGCGATCACCCGGGCACCACCCACGCCGGCGACGTCGACCCCGACACCGACCCCGCCGGCCTCGACGAGAGTCTCAATGCAGGCGATGGTGATCCCGCCGCTAACCCGCTAGCGCCTGCGGGAACGGGTGCGATGCCGGGAATGGCCTCATCTTTGCCGCCGATGTTGACCGGCCTGCTGGGCGCCGGGGTCGGGATGGCCACCCAGATACCGCAGAAATTAGGCCAAGAGCTGCAGGGATTGGCCCAGCAAGCCACCCAGAGCGTTGCAGGTTTGGCACAAGGAATGGCAGGCAAGAACGGGCTGGACGACGCGGCCAAAATTGAGCCAGCAGACTCCCTGGGCAGCGGTGCCGGCGGAGGCGGTGGTGACGACGGCGCTACCGCCCCGGCGGCCAGCGGCGGCGCAGATCTCAAGCCGGCGGCTTCAGCGATCTCCGGAATGAGTTCCCCCACCTCGCCCCCGTTGGCGGGGGCCAGCGCCACCCCGAGTCCCACCGCTGCCGCCGCTGAGAGCGGTATGGGCGGCTCCCCAATGTTCATGCCCCCGATGGGGGGCATGGGCGCTGGCGCCGGGGCGGCCAAGCGCAAGGTAAAGGACCCGGACAAGTCGATCGAGATGCCATCGCGCCCTAATTCCGAGCCGATCAAAGGCGAACGGGGAGACCCAATTCGGCACACGGCCACCGTTGACGCCGCTGCCTACCCCAAAGACGGGCCGAAGCGCACGGTGACCGTTCGGTCACGCAGCCGACGCGTCGACCGCGACCCGGGCAGCGGTGATGACCAGTGAGCGTGAATGGGTGCGTCGGCTATCAGTCCGATCAGAATCTGGTCGCTGAAGTGATGGCCCAGCTCGATTCGGTGTCGATGGCCCTGCCCGACCTGCAGGATGAAATTGCGTCCGACGACGATGGTGAGGCCCCGTGACGGTGTACGAGTATGACGGCTACCAGGCGGATAAGAATTTAACCGCCAGTGTCATAGCGCGCATGGAACGGGTGTCGACGATGCTTTCCAAGCTGCTCGAGGAGATGGATGGCATCGACCTGGAAGCCATCGGCGGCGATGGCGACGTCGTGTTGTCGGTGAACTCCCAAGGACAACTCACCTCGCTGTCGCTGGCGCAGGGCTGCACCACCCGCTACTCACACGGGGCTTTGGCCGAGCTGATCAACACCACGATCGACGAGGCAGTCAACGCCGCGGCCGAGGAAACAGCGAGCGTGGGAGGCGGCCAAGACCAGGAAGCGCTCGACGCTGCTGTGCAAGCGTTCATCAATCCCGAAAGTGAGATCTGGACTGCCACCTGAGCACCGGTTTCGTCTTGGATTCGCGTCCAACGGTAGCCCGATGTCGCCGCAGGACAGTACGCTGATTGCATGAATCCGCAGGCAGTTGGGCAGCCGAGCTACCCCGCTGCGACCGGCGGCCCGCCCACCTCCACGAGTACGGTCGGTGTGCCGACCGGTGCCGCGGTGTTGCCACCACCGCCCAGCTACGTGCCACCCCCACAAGCTCCTGCACCGCCACCGGTGTACCGCAGACGCGGGCCGGGCTGGCTGGCGGTATGGGTAATGCTGGCGCTCGCGCTGCTACTGGCGTTAAGCGCAACGGTGATGAGTGCGATGAAGTTGACCGCATCAAACCCGGCCGCGACAACCACCACGGTGATGGCGCCACCCCCACCGCCGGTGAGCTACAGCCCGGAGCAAGTGGCGGCGGCCAAGAAGGAAGCCTGCGACGCCAGCGATACGGCGGACAAATCGATAATTGCTGCTCAAAAGAACTTCTTCGACGCTGCGCGAGACCGGCAATCGCCTCAATACCATCCTGCACTGGGCAACTTCCAGCTTGTGGTGATACTGGAGACGCAGTACATCCAACAGCATCTTCCGCCGGCTACCCCGAAGAACGTGCTAGACGCGACCAATGAATATGTCACCGCAGTAATTCGGTTGGTCGACGCCAATACCCGCGAGCTGTCCGACCACGATGCCCAGCCGTTCGTGTTAGCGCTTAGAAGTGCGGGAGATCGACTCGACAAGGTGTGTGAGTGATGCGAACCGATGACATTCTGCAGGTCATTCCCGCTGCGGCGGAGTCGGCGAACATGCTGACCGGTTCGGCAACGGTCGAGTTTGCTACGACCGTGCCCGAGCACGCGGCCCATGGCGCGGCGGCCACGGCAGCCGGGGGGGCTCACGCGGCTTCAATGTGGGCGCCGAGCGTGGCAGCAAGCGCAGGTGTGAACCAGCAAGTCGCGGGAGCCGGTGCCGCGCTGGCGCCACGCGGTGGAAAGGTGGCTCAACGCAACGATCAATCGTTGACCGCAGACCTTCAGACCGACAACCAGAACGCTCAGGACCTGACACCGGTGGTGAGCATATGACCGCCACCCTGCACTCGCCCCAAGCGGGGACACCGCTCCCACCCGCTTTCCCGCCACGTCAGCTTCCGCCACCGGCGGGGCCCGGCCGCGGGGCGGTGGGGGGCACGGCGGCGGCGCTAGTCGTTGCGGTCGGAGCCGCCGTCCTTGCCGCAGTAGCGTGGATGACGCCATCCAAAGTTCCCGTCAGTACGGTGGTTGCGCCGTGGTCACCACCTGCCCCGAGTTCCGACCAGGTGGCAGCCGCACGCACAAAGGCATGCCAAGTGTGGGGGATTACCGCGACAGCAATGGACGCGGCCACGAACGCGGTGGCCCACGCTCCAGCCGACTGGAATGACCCTGGCACCCAAGAGGCCTTGGCCAACGAGGCGCGGGTAATCCTGGTGGAAAGCGCATACCTGCGCCGTGAACTGCCCGCCGATACACCGGCAACGATCCGCTCAGGGATCGACGACTACCTTGCGGCCAGCTCGGACATGGAAAACGCCACCACGCATCGCAAGGGCAGCTTGCGAAACGCCGCGATCGGTCGTGCAAACACCGCAGAAGACAAGGTAAACGCCGCTTGCCGGTAGTGTGAGGAAGAGGGAGCCGTGGCGGATGTGCCCGCAACCAGTATCGCTGGGAACATCATCATCACCCCGGATATGGTGCCGCCAGCAGCAGAGCCGTTGGAGACCCAAGCGGCGCACTACGCGGCGTTGGCGGAGAAAGTCGGTGAGCTGCAGCAGCAGCTCAAAGCCGCCAATGCGATGCGCGAAGAGGCCGCACAATCGCCCGGTTGGGAAGCTGGGCACGAAAAGAATCGCCAATTGGCCGCAGACTACGGCCGGATGGTCGAGATATACAACGCGGCGGCAGATTATTTCAACGGAGTCGCTGGCGTTTACCGCGACGCGCAAACCGCCCAACGGAACGTCTTGATGAAAGCCAATGCTGAACTGTCGCAGGCCAAGAACGCGATACAACAGCAGGAGATCGCGGCGCGCTGGCACACGCACGCCCGAGCCCTGACGACCAGCGCGGTAGGAGCCGCTACAGCCAAGGCCGGAGTTTTCGAGCACACTGCAGGCACCGATATCACGGCTCTTACCTCACGCCTAGGCGGTCCGGCACCTCAAGACCCCGTCTTGCCCCATAGCGGCGGAGGCGGAATAGCCGTACCCACAGGCAAAGAGGGCTCCGGACTAGGTGATGACAACGGCGACCCCGCGAACCCCAACGGCACTGGCAATCCGCAGGGAATAGGTAATGGGCACACGCCGCGCCACAGTGGTGCAGCGAAGGGCGAGGACGGCGAGCCGGCGACGACGGGACCAGGATCCACTCCTGCGGTGATGGGGAGCCCTTATCCGGGTGCCGGGCAGATGCCGATGCCGGGTGGTGGTGGCAGCGGGATTCAGTCTGTTGGTTTCCCGCCGGGGTTGACGTCGATGACGGGGGGACTTGGATCGATGCCCGGTGGGGGTGGCATGGGAGGCCTGGGCTCTGGTGGGGGCTTGGGCGGGCTGCCCGGCGGTATGGGGCAGCTGCCCGGTACTCAGGCTGCCGGGCTGGGGAACCTGCCCGCTAATGCCGCACCAGCAGCCGGGGCACCGGCACAGTTGGGACCGGCGTTCTCCCAAGGACTTTCAGCCGGATCGGCGTTGGGGTCGCTGCCGCCTGCGACCGGCACTGGAACGCCGGCCGCAGGGCAAGCAGCCGCAACTCCAGCGGCAGGGCTGACTTCGGGTGCGGGCGTTCCTTCGGCCGGGTTGACAGGAGCAGGTGCGACCCCTCCGGCAGTCAGCCCCGCAGCGCCGGGGCTTGCCACGTCTGGCGGGCCGACGAGTGCTGCACCGGCGGCGATGATGCTTCCGCCCCCGGGTATGGGCGCTCCCGCGGCCCCCGTAGCTGCGGGTGGCGCAAGTGCTGCAGCCCCCGTCGCCCCTGCTGGCAACACGGCCACACCGGGTGGCTCCGCGCCGACAACCGGGCCGGCAGCTGGATCGACGGTCGGATCGGGTGGGGCGGTGGTTGTGCCGGCAAGTGTTGTCAGCGCCGGAGCTGGCGCCCGCAACCGTGGACGACCGGAGTCAGCCGAACTGGCAACCGCAAAAGTGTTGGCGCGCAAGCTCCGTCGTGACAGCGACATTGTTAATTACGCGTGCATTGAGTGGGCCGTGGGCGTATTTCGCCGCGAGGCTGGCGGGGCCACCGAGTGCGTGGTGATGTCCAACGAAGGCTTTGGTTACATTCCGCGGGGAGTGTTCTTGCCACGTACTGCCCGTCTGTTGACGGCAGATAAGTTGGTAGACAACCAATTTCGGGAAGGCTGGTTCGGGTCATCCGATCCTGCCGAGGTGCTAGCCGAATATGCACGGCTGCGCGGCCGCGGCGGAACGCATCTGGTTGCCATGGCAGTAACCGCGGACAGCCCCTACGGTCGGGTGCCAGGGGTCGAATACGCGGTTTGTCAACGCGAATTCGATGACGGTGCTTACATCCGCCCGATTCTCGACGATATGCATATGCATCGTCTCGAAGCGTTGCACCCGGAGGTGTATGCCCGGGTTCAGCAGACGACCTCCACTGAACCTGAGACGCGCATGGTTGAAAATCAGGTCGTTGTGCCGCTGGCTGTGCAGATGATCGAAGCTGTGAAGATGTCGGGGGAGATGACGCTCGATCTGCGGCAGATGTGGGATGTGCTGGGCACCGGCGACCACATCTCGGAGGAGGTATGGAACCAGTACCGGATCGCCTCAACCGTGTACTACGTGAACCTCAGCGCGAACCGGCCTCGGCCGGAGGCCTCCACAGGAGATCGCGAGCGTTATCAGGCGCAGTGGGTCACCGCACGCACGATGGAGTTGCTGCAGGGTTGGGAGCGGCGACCGGTCGACGTAGCGGATATGGTCTACGCTGCGGCGACGGCCTACCCATGGAGATTTTGGCACCAAATTTGAATTGTTATGGCGCGTGGTCGAATCCGAGCTCGGCTGCGGCGTAGCGTGAGGTGCCGCGGCGTGCGACGTGGGATGCAGTGATCAGGATTGACCGCCGAGCGCTGGCGAAAACCGTTATAGGAGCACGCCTTATAAGTACGTGGTAGCTGGGCCTCGATTTGGCGATCGAGGTGATGGCCGGATCGTTGGAGGAGAGACGCCGAGTCGTCACAGTGACGAAATAAGCGGTATTCGCTGGAAGCACCCATCCATCCACCGCCGCGGCCACGCGCGCAGGGTTGCCCGAGAAATTGGTGTCTGTTCTCACGCAATCTCGGGGACATTCTTATCGGATTGGGGGCAAGTTGCGATCGGGGATAGTACGTTGAGGGTCAGGAAATGAGCGCGGTGACGGCGGTCGTGGTCGTGTCAGCGAGCGCGATGCCGCCGATATTGCCGATGGGTTGGTCGAGGGCCGCGACAGGAAGCCACTGGATGAGCTCCGGTAAGACAACCCCTTTGGGTTGCAGCACTGTGACGATCATAGCCATTGTGCTGCTGGGGATTTCACCGGGAATGAAGGGGCAGATGATCACCTGGCCGGTGGCGGCTGCGAGGTGAATCGTGTTAGATAGTACGACAACGTACAGTTCCTGGTTGGTGTCGCGGCCTGGCGTGATGTCTCCGGGTGTGATCACAGGCCAGCGGCCCGGTTCGCCTGATAGACCTTCTCCGCGTAGGCGTCGATGTCGAGCGTTGGCACAGTGTGTGTTGTGTAGTTCTCGAGCGAGATTCGGAGATGCTCGTTGTGCAGGGCTCGTTCGATCATCTCTGAACGATTCAGCCCGGCCGCCTGGGCGTCCGCATCGGCCGCCGCCAGCACGGCCTCTTCAATCATTACGGACACTTTGGCTTTCGCCATACCATTTATCCTACTCTGAGCAGGACAGTTGTCGTGAGGGTACTCCGGCTGGTGGCGCCGACGCAGGTTGCGTTAAATGGTGCGAGGACGACCTACCACAGATTCAGCTTGCCAGTCACGGTTACGGACGGGCCCATGTACGCCGATGACGACGATTCGGGGCGCGAAACGGTGTACCTGCTAGGTTCGCGTGAGAATGCGCGCCGCCTCATGGCGGCCGTCGCACGGTGTCAATGGCCAAGTAGAAGTACCCGCTGGTGGCCGGATAAAAGTACCCACCCCGTGCAGTGATTCTTAGATTGGTTGGGGGTTCTCCTTCCGGTGTTGGGCGTCCTTCATTCGGTAGGACTGGCCGTCGGTGATGACGACGGTGGCGTGATGCAGGAGCCGGTCCAAGATGCTGACGGCGGTGGTCTGCTCGGGCAGGAATCGACCCCACTCTTGGAAGGGCCAGTGCGAGCCGATGGCCAGGGAGCGGCGTTCGTAGGCGCCGGCGACGAGGCGGAACAGCAGCTGGGTGCCGGTGTCGTCGAGTGGGGCGAAGCCCAGTTCGTCGAGGATGATCAGATCGACACGGAGCAGGGATTCGATGATCTTGCCGACGGTGTTGTCGGCCAAGCCGCGGTAGAGGGTTTCGACGAGGTCGGCGGTGTCCGTTGTCGTTCTATCTGAGGCAGGTGCGGGCGTCTGACCTGCGGTGCCTCAGATCAAATGGCGATCCTGTTGCGGGTGGTTTGTCATCTGATCTGAGGTAAATAGGCCGGATCCTGGCCGCCTACGGGGAGGCGTGTTCGTCGGCGGCTCGCTGGCGTGGGGTATGGCCCTCGAGGGGTTCCGACCCGGCCGCTGGGACGTGCTTGGCGCCCCTGGTTTTCCTGGCCGGCGTTGCCGTGAACATGTACGCTCCTCGCGGCCACTAGCTTTCGGCCGCAATCGCCCGTCGCAGCGCGGTCAGTATGACGTCACGGCTGGGCAGATCCAACCGACAGACGTCACCCGTCGGCGGCCGATCGGGACGCATCACATCGGTGCCGTCAATCAGTATCGACGGTGACGGAAAGGGTCCGACCCGCTCAACGATCGCCGTGTTGATCCCGACCACGGCCAAACAGTCGACCAGCATTTCATGGGCCGTTGCCGCGTTCGGACAGCCCGGGCTGCTCAGAATCTCAATCCGCATCCCACGGTCTCCCAACACCCGTCATTAGCATCTCAGGTGGGATGCTCCTATAGATTGTCAAGGGCTGACCGCTGGGTCTTCGGGTGTGGGTGTGAATCGTGTTGGGCGCGTGAGTTCCTGGTAGATCTCGCGGGCGATGGCCCGTTTGAGGCAGCGCATGATGTCCTTCTTTGACAGTCCTTCGGCGGTTCGCCGGCGAGCATAGGCGCGGGTGCGTTCGTCATATTTCAGCCGCACGACAGCGACGGTGTGAAGTGCTTTGTTCGCTGCCCGGTCGCCACCCCGGTTGAGCCGGTGGCGGTTCGTGCGTCCCGAGGATGCCGGGATAGGAGCAACACCGGCGAGATGGGCGAAGGAGGCCTCGGAACGAAGCCGTTCGGGGTTGTCGCCGGCACTGACCAACAGTTGTCCGGCGACCTCGGTGCCGACGCCAGTCTTGGCCAGCAGACCTGGAGCAGCAGTGGTGGTCAGCTCATCCAAGACGATGTCGAGCTCTTTGATCTCGTCATTGAGCGCCAGGTGGCGGCGAGCCAGGGATCGAAGCGTAAGTCTGATCGCTGCCGCTGGCGCCGAGAGGTCTGTTCCGGGGCGCAGACGCGACAGCGCCTGGATCAATGCAACGGTTCCCAACGGTTTCATGTGCTCACGCAAGTCCATCGGGCCGGTGATCAGCAGTCCGCGAATCTGGTTGATGCACTGAGTCTTTGCCTTGACTGCCGATCGCCGAGCCACGCGAAGACAACGGATGGACTCCACGATGCCGTCTCGTGATTTCGGAACGCTGTCGGCTCGCCCGGAGGCTACCGCTTGGGCTGCTGCGTAGGCATCAACGGGATCAGACTTGCCATTGGCGCGCCGGGTCGCACGGTCGGGCCGGTTGACCTCGAGCACCGCCAGGCCCGCTGCCGTCAACACCCGGCCCAGTTGGGCTCCGTAGGTTCCGGTGCCTTCCACTCCCACACCGGCGACCGATCCGATCGAGGAGATCCAGTCCAGGAGGCTGCGGTAGCCGTCCGGATCGGCGGGGAATTCTCGGTCGCCGAGGTGGCGTCCGAGTTGGTCGATGACAGCAACGTGGTGCGTATCGGCGTGGGTGTCGACCCCGACAAAGACAGCGGTCGATGCGGCAGGCATTGGCCTCCTTCAGTGGTACTGATACGGACAGCACCCTGAGCGCGGGCCGATGGGACAAGACAGTGATGGGCCCCGTTGCTACGACAAGCTCCTATAAGGTCACCAAGCACGCCCTCAACGGGTGCATGGGCTCAGTGACGGACCGGCAGATCCCACTCAAAGGCAGCCATCCGGCGCCGGTCAATTTTCGGGCCAGGCCCGCCACCAAGCTCCGAAACAATGATCACTGTCAATTTTCGCGACCCGGTGACAGTTGCAGCCGGAGTTCGACGCGCCCGGTAGCTCGGCGATTTCGGGTACGCCGTGGCAGGCGCACTCCCTTGCGGCGAGTTCAAGCCGCGGCTCGCCGCTGCTGCGGTCGCAAAGTGTGCCGAGACGCGTCTATGCCGGCCATTTCTTGCGCCTGCTCGGCTGCGGTCTGCCCTAGCCGGACCAAATCCGCTCGCTCCTGGACCGAAAGCGGCTGTTCGCCAGCGACATCTGGCCGCTGGCCGTCACCGCTGCGGGCCTGGGACATCAGCCACCGCTCATCGCGCACCCATGTATGCAGCAGGCTCGTGTCCACGTTTAGCTGGCGGGCTACCTCAGCGACTCGCCGCTGCCCGTCGATCACCATGTGCGCGGCCGTGACTCGATACTGCGGGGTGAATGAGCGCCGATGTTGTGGCATACCTACTGGCTTCACGAATCCCACGTCGCGCTATCTGGGATGTCCACCATGTGGGCGGTCTGGGGCGATCCTTGTCGGGTGTGGCGGCCGAAGCGGCGTAGCCGCAGCGAGTTGGTGACCACGCTG
Organism: Mycobacterium sp. NTMscope_Eco_3; assembly: GCF_976985685.1. Taxonomy (NCBI): domain Bacteria; kingdom Bacillati; phylum Actinomycetota; class Actinomycetes; order Mycobacteriales; family Mycobacteriaceae; genus Mycobacterium; species Mycobacterium sp. NTMscope_Eco_3. Next base: position 35,910 of record NZ_CDRJYZ010000001.1, read on the forward strand.
ACCGAGGAGAGCCCCATCGCCGCTCCCGCGATGATCGGGTTGAGCAGACCGAGTGCGGCTAGGGGGATCGCGGCGGTGTTGTAGCCGAAGGCCCAGCCAAGGTTCTGGTGGATCGTGCGCAGCGTCTGCCGCGAGAGCGCGATCGCCTCCACAACACCGTCGAGCCGGCCGGACATCAGCGTGATGTCGGAGGCCTCGATGGCCACGTCGGTGCCGGTGCCGATCGCAATGCCCAGATCGGCCTGCACCAGCGCGGGGGCGTCGTTGACGCCGTCGCCCACCATCGCGACCACCCGCCCCTGGTCTTGTAGCCGCTCGATCTCGGTGACCTTGTCCTGCGGCAGCACCTCAGCCAGGACGTGATCGATGCCGACCTGTGTGGCGATCGCGGCGGCGGTGCGCGCGTTGTCGCCGGTGATCATGGCGACCTGCAAGCCCATGGCGTGCAGTTGAGCGACCACGTCGGCGGCGTCGTCCTTGACCGTGTCAGCGACGGCGAGCACGCCCACAACGTGGTCGTCGCGGCCGACGAACACCGCGGTGCGGCCCTGCTCTTCGAGTTCGGCGGCCGCCGCCGCAAGGTGCTCAGGCAGCAGCAGCTCGTGGTCGTCGACAAGTGTGCGACGTCCGACCAGCACGGTGCGGCCGTCGATCTGGGCCTGCACCCCGTGGCCGGCGAGGCTGGCGAACGCCGTGGCGGCCGGAATCTGCAACCCCAGCTCGCGCGCGGCCGCGACGATCGCCGCGCCGATGGGGTGCTCGGAGCCCGACTCGACCGCGGCGGCGATCTGCAGCACCAGATTGGGCTGGCGCCGCTTGCCGGCAATCACATCGGTGACCCGCATCTGGGCGCGGGTCAGCGTGCCGGTTTTGTCGAACACCACGGTGTCGATCTTCTTCGACGCTTCCATCACCTCGCCGCCTTTGACCAGGATCCCCAGCTCCGCGCCGCGGCCGGTGCCGACCGTGATCGCCGTGGGAGTGGCCAGGCCCAGCGCACACGGGCACGCGATGATCAGCACCGCCACCGCGGCGGTCATACCGGCGACCGGGTTGGCGGCGATCAGCGTCCACCCGGCAAACGTCACCGCGGCAACCCCGACGACGGCCGGGACGAACACCGCCGAGACCCGGTCAGCCAGTCGCTGTACCGGCGCCTTGCCGCCCTGTGCCTGCTCGACCAGGCGCACAATCTGCGCCAGCGCGGTATCGGCGCCGACGGCGGTGGCGCGCACGGTCAGCAGCCCGTCGATGTTGACCGTCGCACCGGCAACACGGTCGCCCACCGATTTTTCGACCGGGACGGACTCGCCGGTCAGCATTGACTCATCGACGACGGCGCGCCCGTCGGTGATCTCGCCGTCGACCGGGATCTTCTCCCCAGGCCGTACCCGTACCAGGTCTCCGACTTGTACCTGATCAACCGGCACGAGAATTTCTTGCCCGCCGACGAGCAGGCAGGCTTCCTTGGCGCCCATCTCCAAAAGCTTGCCGATCGCCTCCGACGCCTTGCTCGTGGATCTGGCCTCGAAATAGCGACCCAGCACCACGAACGCAATGATCAGCGCCGCCGTCTCGAAGAACAGTGCGCCACCGGCGAACAACTCATACGTGGAGTAGCCGAATGCGGTCAATGTGCCCAGTGTGATCAGCGTGTCCATGTTGGCGCTTCCCGCCCGCGCCTGCTGCACCGCGCCGCGCAGGAACGGCCACCCGGCGACGAATTGCACCGGTACCGTCGCCGCGAACGCCAACCACCCCGCCCACGGATAGGCGCCGAACACCATCGTCGACACCGACGCCAGCAGCGCCAACGGCATGGCCAGCCACAACCGCCGCAACCAGTTCCGCTGCTCACGCCTGTTCAGTTCACCCGAGGACGCCGTGCCGCACGCACCGCCCTGTCCCTGCCCGCAGCCGCCACTACCCTCGGTGTCGCGCGGCGCGTCGCTATCGGGCCGGGCGCCCAGTAATCGGCGGAGTCCACCGATGGCCTTGCGCACCACCCCGGGGGTGCGCGCATCGCCGGAATGCGGGGCACGGGTGGGCACCAACTCTGCAGGGATGTGCTCGGCTACGCCGATCGCCGACAGCACCGCCGCGGTGTCGCAGCGCTGCGGCGAATACTGGATCACCACCGATGCCGTGCGCGGATAGGCCGTCACCGCCTGCACACCGGGCACCGTGGCCAGAGTCTCCTCGATCGCGACGGCCCGGACCGCATCGACATGAAATCCGGTGATGCGCAGCCGCATCCGCCCGGACGCGTCCGATACGACCGTCGCCGTGGCGTCGGCGGCCGGCAGGACCTCAGTCGTCATGGCCGTCGCCCGGGCTCGTCACGATCGCCGGTTCGGTGTCCTCTCCGGCGCGCTCTCGTGCCTCGGCAACCACGTCGGCGACCGTCAATCGGATCTGTTCCGTGTTCGTTTCGGCCGTGCGCTGCGCTTCGCGGGCGGCCCGGATGCCCCACGCGGTCACAGCAACGGTTGCCGTGCGCAACGGAACCTTCGCCACGGCCGTGCGCACTGCCTCATACGCCGCAACCCCCACCACCCCGGTTACCACCGTGGGCGCCGCCTTCATCAAGAACCCATGCCACGCCATACCAAGCACTCCCTTCCCGTCGTTGCACCGCCAAACGGTGACCAGTCGGCCACGGTCGCTGCGGAGCGACACGAACCCATCCTTGACCTTCCAGTACAGTGGAAGGTCAAGGATGGGTTCCATGCAGATCGGCGAACTAGCGAAACTCAGCAATACCAGCGCGAAAACCATTCGCTTCTACGAGAACGCGGGGCTGCTCCCGCCACCGGCACGCACGGCGTCGGGGTACCGCGACTACGGGCCCGAGGTCGTGGATCGGCTGCGGTTCATCCATCGGGGCCAAGCCGCCGGGCTGACCTTGCAGAAGGTGCGCCAAATCCTGGCGATCCACGACCGCGGTGAGGTGCCGTGCGGGCACGTGCAACAGGTCCTGCACACCCGTCTGGACCAAGTCCGCGCGCAGATCGCCGAACTGGTCGCCCTCGAAGGCCACCTGCAGACCCTTCTCGACCACGCGGCGCACGCCGCGCCCACCGAACATGACCAGTCCACGGTGTGCTGGATTCTGGAAAGCGACCTGGATGCCGACGCCACCGTCGGTCCCGGCCACTAGACCATGAACAGCACCGAAATGCGTGAGTGGTCATGGACTGATGCGTGGTTGCCGGCCGCCCTGCTGGGTGTGGCGGGGGTGGGCTGGTGGTGGTCAGTGGTCAGCATGACCGGCGACGCCATGTCTATGGACACCGAGCCAGGAATGCCCATGGAGACCGCGCCAATGATGTCGTTCGCCGGTTTCCTCATCGCGTGGGTGGCCATGATGGCCGCGATGATGCTTCCTGCGGTCCTGCCCGTCGTTCGCGCCTACGCCCGCGCCGCCACCGGCAGCGCCGCTCCAGCGATCGTCTTCGTCGCCGGATACCTGGCCCTGTGGAGCGCCACCGGGATCCCCGCCTTCTGGGCGTGGAGCCACCTCAACGGGCCACTGGCACACGGATCACCGTGGGTCGGCCGCCTGGCCGGCGCCATAGCGCTGGCCGCCGGGATCTATCAGCTCACGCCGCTGAAAGCAGCGTGCCTGCGGCACTGCTACTGGCCATTGTCGGTTTCCCCGCCGTGCGGCAAGTACCACGACAGCCCGGCCCGGGCGCTTCGTGCCGGTGGGCGCTACGGCGTCTTTTGTCTGGGCAGCTGCTGGATGCTGTTCGTAGTCATGATCGCCTTCGGCACCATGCAATTGGCGTGGATGCTGGCGCTCTCGGTGGTGATCTGGCTGGAGCGAGTCGCCTCCTTCGGCGATTGGCTCACGCGCGTCACGGGGGCGGTGCTCGTAATCCTTGGCGTTGTGCTGCTGGTGCACCCCGCGTTGGTCATCAACCTTGTCTAGCGAGGAGTTAAGTCATGACGACGACGACACAACCACGCACCCGCCCCTGCGCTTTAGCGGCGACATTTTGATCTGGCTGTCCGCTGTCGTTTGATCTGAGGCGCTGCTGGCCGTTTGACCTGCGGCGCCTCAGATCCGTGCGCTTGAGCACAGTATTGCGGGGTTGATCGAGGATGCCGGTGCTGCCTGCGTGAGCGGGTCCAGTGCCGAGTGCCCAGTTCTCGAAGAACTGACTGAACCGGCAGTGCGGCATTCGATTTGAACGCCAACGCATTGCCGTGTTCACGTCGGTTCCCGTGGGTTGGCTCTCTGAGTATGGTGTGCGGGGCAGGTGTCTGTCACGGGTACGCGCACGGGTCGACGATCGGGTTGTGGGGCTGCCGCGTCCGGAAGCCGGGGACGCCCCGATGCCCCGGCACGGTCTCCTAAGATCAGCAATCATGGTGGCGCGTTCAATCCTGTTATTCGTCCTGGCTGCGGTCGCCGAAATCGGCGGTGCCTGGCTTGTCTGGCAAGGCGTCCGCGAGCAACGTGGTTGGCTCTGGGCGGGACTCGGCGTCATCGCGCTAGGAATGTACGGGTTCGTCGCCACCCTGCAGCCCGATGCCCATTTCGGCCGGATCTTGGCCGCCTACGGCGGCGTATTCGTCGCCGGCTCGCTGGCGTGGGGCATGGCCCTCGACGGGTTCCGACCCGACCGTTGGGATGTGATCGGCGCCCTGGCCTGCCTGGTAGGCGTTGCCGTGATCATGTACGCCCCTCGCGGCCACTAGCTCAGCATCACGTGGCGGCCGGGCAGGCCCAAACCGACCCATCGGGGGCGGATCGGGACGCATCACCTCGGCCCCGCCGATCAGTATCGACGGTGACGGAGACGGGCCGGCACGCTCAGCGATCGCCGTATCGATCCCGGGTACGGCCAGACAGTCGACCAGCATTTCATGGGCCGTTGCCGCGTTGGATAACCCGGGGGGATCTCAGTGGCGCAACAGGTTTCGGTGACTGTGGGTTTGGGTTATGTAGTGGTGCCAGGTAGCAGTTCGGCGATCAGGGTCTGGACGCGGTTGGCGATGTCGTCGCGGATGGAGCGGACGACCTCAAGGGCTTGGCCGGCGGGGTCGGGCAGTTTCCAGTCCCGGTAGGTGACTCCCGGGAAGTATGGGCAGGTGTCTCCGCAGCCCATGGTGATCACGACGTCGCTGGCTTGCACCGTGTCGGCGGTGAGCACCGCGGGGCTGTTGGCTGTGATGTCGATGCCCAGTTCGGCCATCGCGGCAACGGCCGCCGGGTTGACTTGGTCGGCGGGTTCGGTGCCCGCGGAACGGACCTCGATGCGGCCACCGGACTGGTGGATCAGCAGTGCGGCCGCCATCTGGGAGCGACCGGCGTTGTGCACGCAGACGAACAGGACGCTGGGTTTGTCGGCCATCAGCGGGCACTGCGTGATTGGGACTCGGGTCCGAAGAGGCGGGTACGCAGCGCCAGGGACACGTAGACGAGTCCGACCAGCACCGGTACTTCGATGAGCGGGCCCACGACCCCGGCCAGGGCCTGCCCGGAGGTGGCGCCGTAGGTGGCGATCGCGACGGCAATCGCGAGTTCGAAGTTATTGCCGGCAGCGGTGAACGCCAACGTGGTGGTGCGCTCGTACCCGACGTTGAGGAGGGCGCCGAGCAGGTAGCCGCCGGCCCACATGATCGCGAAGTAGGCCAGCAGCGGCACCGCGATGCGGGCGACATCGAAAGGCCGGGAGGTGATCTGATCACCTTGAAGGGCAAACAGGATGACGATGGTGAACAGCAGTCCATAGAGTGCCCAGGGGCCGATGCGGGGCAGGAATTGCGACTCGTACCAGGTGCGGCCTTTGGCGCGTTCGCCTAGGCGGCGGGACAGGTACCCGGCCAACAGTGGGACGCCGAGGAAGATCAACACCGATTTGGCGATCTGCCACGGGGAGACCTCGATCCCGGTCTGGGACAGGCCCAGCCAGCCCGGCAGCACCGACAGGTAAAACCAGCCCAGCGCGGCGAACATGAGAACCTGAAAGATCGAGTTCAACGCGACCAGCACTGCGGCGGCCTCGCGGTCCCCGCAGGCCAGGTCGTTCCAGATGATGACCATGGCGATGCAGCGGGCCAGCCCGACGATGATCAACCCGGTGCGGTATTCGGGCAGATCGGGAAGTAGCAGCCACGCCAGGGCAAACATCACCGCCGGCCCGATCAGCCAGTTCAACACCAGCGAGGACGCCAGCAGTTTGCGGTCGGCGGTGACCTCGCCGAGCTGGTCGTAGCGGACTTTGGCCAGCACCGGATACATCATCACCAACAGCCCAAGGGCGATGGGCAGCGAGACTCCGTCGACCTCAATGGCACTTAGGCCCGCGCCCAGGCCGGGCACCAGCCGCCCCAGCAGCAGGCCGGCGGCCATCGCTACCCCGATCCATACCGGCAAGAGCCGGTCCAGGGTGGACAGCTTGGCGGCCACTGCGGGTGCAGCAGTCGATATGGCGGTGTCACTCATGAGGTTTCTCTCCCGTGGCGCGAGCGGCGTACCGCTTCACTGGCAGCTGTCAACGTGAGGTGGGTCGGGGCGCGGTGGCGCGGTCGTTCGCTGCGGCTGTCTCAATCAGACGATGCGGCGGGTTTGGTGGCGTGGATGATCGCGCCGTGCATCCCTTCGGCCACCTGGTGGGTGAACGTGACCGTGGCATCGGTGAACCCGGCCGCGGCCAGTCCGTCGAGGTACTCCTGGCGGGACAGCGCTCCGGCGATGCAGCCGACGTAGGAGCCGCGTTCGGCGCGCTCGGCCGAACTGAGGTGGTCTTCGGCGACGACGTCGGAGATCCCGATCCGCCCGCCGGGGACCAGCACCCGGAACATCTCGGCGATCACGGCCGGTTTGTCGGCGGACAGGTTGATCACGCAGTTGGAGATCACCACATCGACGGCGGCATCGGGCAGCGGGATGTCTTCGATGGTGCCCTTGCGGAACTCGACGTTGGTGACACCGGCCTTGGCTCGGAATTCTTCGGCGTTCCGCCTCGCCAAGGCCAGCATCTCGTCGGTCATGTCGACGCCGTAAGCAAACCCGTCCGGGCCGACCCGGCGCGCCGACAACAAAACGTCGATCCCGCCGCCAGAACCCAGGTCAAGCACCCGCTCTCCGGGGTGCAAGTCAGCGACCGCGGTCGGGTTACCGCAACCCAGGCTGGCCGCAACCGCTTCAGCGGGAATCTCGGAGTGCTCGTCGTCGCCGTAGAGACCGGCGCCGAAGATGGTCCCGATATCGGCTGAGTCGCTGGACCCGCAGCAGCTCGCGGCGGTCAGCACATCGCTGTTGGTAGCGCCCCCGCTGATCGCGGTGGCGGCGGCGCCGTAGCTGGCCCGGACCTGATCACGCAGCTCATTGTGTTCGGCGGTCATCGCACCTACTCTTTCCATCGACAGACATCTATGTGAGCAGTGTGCGGGAAACATCGATGACTGTCAATGCGTGTGTCATACTGGGGCCATGCCCGCCGCGATCGCCTCCCCGACCGAACGCGATGACTCGTTGCTGGTCGCTGACGTTGCGGCGTGCTGCAGCCCGATCACCGACGGCGTACTCGACGCGGCCGCCGCCGAGCGGCTGGCCGGCGTGCTCAAGGCGCTGGCCGAACCGACCCGGCTACGGCTTGTGTCAATGATCGCGGGCCATGAGGGCGCCGAGGCGTGTGTATGCGACCTGACCGCTACTGTGGGGCTATCCCAGCCGACGGTGTCGCATCACCTCAAGATCCTGGTCGAGGCCGGCCTGCTCGACCGAACCCAGCGCGGCAAGTGGGCGTACTACCGGCTGGTGCCCGCGGCCCTGGATGCGCTCGGCGGGGTGTTTGTTGTCCGTTGTCGTTGTGGCTGAGGCAGCGCTTGAGGGCCTGACCTGCGATGCCTCGGATTCAGTGACGGCCGCCGCTACCTTGAGTTGTCCTGCCGCCGGGTGTCTCGTGCTGGCCCCGCAAGAGGCGTTATGCGTCCGGCGCGTACGCCGTTGGCGATGACGACGACTTCGGCAAGCTCGTGCACCAGTACGACCGTGGCCAGGCCGAGGGTTCCGAACATCGCCAGCGGCATGAGCACGGTGATGATGCCCAGGGAGAGTCCGACGTTTTGCACCATGATCTGCCGGGAGCGTCGAGCATGTGCTAGTGCGTGGGGCAGGTGCCGCAGGTCTTGGCCCATCAGGGCGACGTCGGCGGTTTCGATCGCGACATCGGTTCCCATGGCGCCCATCGCGATTCCCAGGTCGGCGGCGGCCAGGGCCGGAGCATCGTTGACGCCGTCGCCGACCATCGCGGTGGGCCGGTGAGCGCCCAGTTCTGCGATCAGGTGAGCCTTGTCCTCGGGGCGCAGTTCGGCATAGACGTGCTCGATGCCGGCTTGGGCGGCGAGCGCCGCCGCGGTGGCGTGATTGTCGCCGGTGAGCATCGTCACCTGGTAGCCGCCGGCACGTAGCGCGGTGATGACCTCGGGAGCTTCTGGGCGTAGTTCGTCGCGCACGGCGATGGCACCGAGCAGCCGGTCATCGCGTTCTACGAGCACCGCTGTGGCCCCGGCTTGTTGCATGTGCGCTACGTGATCGGCGAGGTCGGCGGGGTCGATCCAGCCGGGCCGGCCCAGCCGGATGGCTTGCCCGTCGAGGTGGCCGGTCAGCCCAGCTCCGGCAACGGCGTGCACGTCACTCGCGGCGGCCACCGGCGCTTGGGTAGCGGCCAGGACGGCCGCGGCCAGCGGGTGTTCACTGCGGGTTTCCAGCGCGGCCGCGACCGCCAGCACCTCTTCGCGGGTGGCGTCGTTGGTGGTGGCGATGTCGATGACGGTGGGCCGGTTGGCGGTCAAAGTTCCGGTTTTGTCCAGCGCGATCCCACTGATGGTGCCCAGGGCTTCCAGCGCGGCACCGCCCTTGATCAGTACCCCGATCTTCGAGGCGGCACCGACTGCCGCCACGACGGTCACCGGCACGGCGATGGCGAGCGCGCACGGGGACGCGGCGACGAGCACCACCAGAGCGCGTTCGATCCACACCAGCGGGTTACCGAAGATGCTGCCCGTCCCGGCGATCAGCGCCCCGGCGATCATGATGCCCGGCACCAACGGCTGCGCGATCCGATCGGCCAGGCGCTGGCTGGCGCCCTTGCGGGCCTGTTCGGCTTCCACGATCTGCACGATTCGCGCCAACGAGTTGTCCTCAACGGTCGCGGTGACCTCCACCTGCAGCACTCCGGACCCGTTGATCGACCCGGCGAACACCTCATCACCGGGTCCGGCCTCTACCGGCACCGATTCGCCGGTAATCGCCGAGACGTCCAGGGCGGTGCGCCCGGCAACAATGATGCCGTCGGTGGCCAGGCGTTCCCCGGGTTTGACAATCATCTGATCACCGACGCGCAGTTCGGCTGCGGCCACCACGGTTTCGACACCTGCGCGCAAGACCGTGGCCTGATCCGGCACCAGCGCCAGCAGAGCACGCAGGCCGCGGCGGGTACGGGCCACCGCGTATTCCTCCAAACCCTCGCTGATGGAGAACAAAAACGCCAGCATCGCGGCCTCGCCGACCTGACCGAGTCCAACAGCGCCGAGCGCGGCGATCGTCATCAACGTGCCGACACCGACACGGCCCTCGGTCAGTCGCCTAACGGTTGAGGGCACGAACGTCGAAGCGCCCACCGCGAGCGCCACGACTTTCAATCCCAACGCCACCGGCCCGAATGGAGTCAGCCACGCCGTCACCAGTGAGGCTGTCAGCACCACCCCGGAGAACGCGGCCCGCCGCAGCTTGACAACGCCCCACAGCCGCTCCGACTCAGGGTGGCTGTCGTCGTGGTCGCAGCAGCCATCGCTTCGTTGCACTGGTCGTTGTGAAACCCTGTCAGCTTGCTCGCCGGATAGCGTCCGCTCGCTCCAGTCGAGGATTCTCTGCACCACACCGGGGTTGCCTCCCTCGACCGAGTGCGGCGCCCGGGCGGGCACCGACTCGGCAGGGATGTGCTCGGCGGCGGCGATCGCCGACAAAATGGCAGCGGTGTCGCAGCGCTCGGGTGAATACCAGACCACCACGGAAGCCGTGCGCGGATACGCGCGGACCGCATCCACACCAGCCACCGTGGCGACCGAGTCCTCGATCGCGACAGCCCGCACCGCGTCGAACCGAAACCAGTTAGCACGCACCCGTATTCGTCGCGCACCCGCAGACACGACAACCAGCGCGGCCCCGTGATCGGAGGAAACCTCAGCAGTAGGCACAATCGACCTTTCCCCGTGAAAACGGCTAACCCATCACTTGGCAGCAGTCGTCATCGTCAGCCTTGGCGGCGGGCGGCCGAGGGGCATCGTCGCCGATGCGTCCGCGGGCTTCGGCGACCACGTCGGCGACTTTCAGCCGGGCCGACTCCGCTGCTACCTCTGCGCTCCGAGTTCCGCGCAGTCCCCACTCCGTCACGGTCACCGCTGCCCGGTGAACCGGCGCCGTGCCCACCGCCTTGCGCAGCACCTCGTAGGCGCTCACCCCGACCAGCCCGGTGAACACTGTCCCGGCTGCTTTGGCCACGAACCCATGTATAGCCACTGCTTATCCCTTCTGTTCTGCCAACTCACTACGATTGAGCGACCGCGATCTTCAAGGTCACCGGATCGCTGCCACTGATGGTCATCGACCAACGGTGGCCTCGGCTGCGCCCGATGCGGCGTCCTCGCCGACACAGGGCTGGTCGGTATCCACCGCCAAAACAACCTGGACCAGCTCGCCCAGAGCACGGGCGAGGTGAGGGTCGGCCAGCGCGTAGCGAACCTGCCGGCCCTCATAGGTCGCGATGACCAGCCCGCAGCCCCGCAAACACGACAAATGATTGGACACATTCGACCGTGTCAACCCCAGCTGCGCAGCCAACTGGCCCGGGTAGCACACCCCATCGAGCAGTGCCACCAGAATCCGACACCGCGTCGGATCCGCCAGCGCTCGGCCCAGCCGAGCCAGCGCCGATTCCCGCGTCTCACACGTCAGCATGCACCAAACAGTACAGCCGATACTGATATGTCAGCAAGGGCTGAATTGTGCCATGGCTCCACACGCCGCCGTCAGCCCTGACGCCGCCCAGCTGGCCCAGCCGGGCACGGTGATCGCGGGGATTGACCTGGTCGTGGTTTCCACGCGTCGAAGTGGTGTGCGCGGCGGGTGGCGCTGAGTTGTTGATCGTGGATCCACTGTTCGATGGGGCGGGTTTGGTCGCGGTGCTGGGGAAACCGGGCGCTGACGTTGACGTAGACCGCATCGACGGCGCGGGCACGGGCGGGTGTGGCTGGCGCGGTGCCCCAGATCCGGCGATGAGCGCCGGCCAGGATGGCGGCCAAGGCGATCAGGTCCGGGTAGGCGCCGATGTGCGTGTCGGCGTCGGCGCGGGCAGGCGGCAGCGTAAACGGGCTGGTGCTGCGTGCCCAGCAGCGGTGAATCCGCGCGGCATCCCTGACCGCGAAGCGCGCAGCGTCGCCGTGACACCGATCCAGTCGGGCATGGCGCTGCGCTGCGGCGATCACCGCGGGGGCGCAGCGCAGATCGCGTTGATCGTCGAGGGTGGAGGTGCCTGCACCGATCCATCGGCGGTGGCGGCAGCAGACGGTCGCGTAGTCGGGCAACCAGCAGTAGACCGGCTCATAGACACCGCGGCGTGCCATGCACAGGCGGCATGCGGGCCGGGCGTGGCGGCGTTGGCGGGTGGTGTCGCGGTCGGGGGCGGCCAGCCCGATGAGCCGGGCGTGAAGGATGCCCACGGGCTGGCCGCTGGCGGTTGCCAACCAGTCCGGCCGGGGACGGCAGATCGCTGGACCGTCGGCCAGGTAGCGCCGCAGACCTCGGGGTTCTAGGTGGTTGGCGTGCGCGAGCCGATCAAGATAGGACTGCACCGTTTCGCCACGAAACGGTGTGACGGTGCGCGGTAGTGGCGCGGCAGGCCCCTGCGGCCACGCCGGTGGGGTTGATACGTCAGCTGGCATGGCGTTGCGCCGATGTTTGGGCTGCGTAGTCGATGAGCACCGTGTCCATCAGATCCCTGGTGAGGTTCTCGGTTTCGTCGAGCATGCTGCGGATCGCAGCCGAGCGGATCAGGTGCGCCAGGCTGCCGATCATTCCGCCGGTGCGTCGATGCAGGTATTTGGCTTCGGCGACCAGCGTTCCCGCGGTGTGATGGTGCAACCGCAGGGTGCCTTCCATCGCGGCCACCAGCGACTTCCATTCCCCGGCGTACGGGAACGGGCTGGTGTTGATCACACCGCAGCGCCCGGCGAGCTGGCGTCCGCGGGTGCCGGTGAACACACCGGAGCGCTCGACGTCGATGCCGGCGTAGACGAACGTGGCGGGCAGGTGTTCGGTGAAGTACTTCAGGTGATCGGACAGTTCCTCGCCGGCCCGGGTATCGAGGTTGAGGTTGTGGATCTCGTCGACGATCACGATGTCGGTTCGGGCGTCGATGAGGACCTGGCAGACAGCGTCGGCGATATCGGTGACATTCATCCGCGGTTGCATCGGCGGAAGGCCCAGGAATCGCGCGAACTCCATCGCGAGTTTGCGCGCCGAGCCTTTCGGGGGCGCGGTCACGTATACGATCGGGATCCGGGACTTGTCGGCGAATCGTGTCCTGATACGCAGTTCGTGGAATCGGCCGAGTTGTTTGACCGCGGTGGTCTTGCCGGTCGCGGCCGCCCCGGAAATGATCAGCCCGCGCCGGGCGCCGATCTCGCGTTGGTTGAGCAGGGTCAGCAGCCGGCCTTCGTTGGTGATGCGCTGGATCGCCGACGTGGTGACCACGACCAGTTCACTGTGATGCGCTACCCGGGCTTCGTTGTAGTTGGTCCGTTCGGTCTCCGACAGGGTGCTCCACTGCTCATCGGGTAACAGGGTGAACTCGGGTGGATCGGCATCGACGAAACGGCGCCAACCCTCGAGCGTGGTGGTGGGTTGGCGCCGGTCCTCGAGTTGGCTCACCGGGGCAAAAGTGTTCACAGCCGCCACGATTCAGCCTCCTTGCGTGCATCGAACACCGGTAGTGGAATGACTTGGGCGATCTCGATGTCGTCGGCGTCCTCGTCACCGCCTGGCGGCGGCTCCTCATCGCAGGGTTCTGCGGTATCCGGCGGGCGGGGCCAGGCCGGTGTCGCGGTGGCTCGCGTTCGACCCGCCACCCTGCGATCCTTGGATTCCTGTCGGGTGGGGGCGGGGCCTTGCGCGGCCCGGTCGAGCAGGTCATCGGCCGCGCGGGCGATCTCGGCTTCGGTGGCCTGATCGCATCCGCGCTGGGCCAGCACGGACCGCGCATGCTGCCATACCAATTCGCCGAACGGTACCGGGTGGCTGCGCAAATGCGTCCAGGTCGCGGCCAGCCAGCCCTCGTCGTGATGGTTGCGCACCCAGATCCGCGACACGTCGTAGGGGTCGTAGTGCACCTCCCACTGGCCCTTCTTGGATTCCACCCCCGAGTGCTGGCGGCGGTAGGGGTTGAGTGCCTTAGCGTCGTAGCTGCGGTTGTTGACCCGGATCCCGTAGGAATTGATGCGCCGCCAGCACGACGGCAGTAACTCGATGTAGTCCTCGGCCGACAGCGGCACCGGAACATACCCGGCGACCTCGACCAAGGCGGCGTACTTTTCGTTGGGCGTCAACGCCTTGCCCGGGGTGACGGGGTCACGCAGGCCGTCGTGGGGCCGGTTTTGCCATACCGCGACGATCCACTCATCCAGCAGGGCTTGCAGCTCCACGATCGACCACACTGCGTCCTGTTCGGCGTTCTTGCCGCGCCGCTCGACGCTGGAGCCGACATACCCGGCGACATGCTGGGCGAACAAGGTGGCCACCGACTGCAGGGTCCGCTCGATCTTGGGTTTGTCGGTCGGCGTATCCGGGTGGGCGGGCTGCAGATTGATCCCCAACGTGCAACACGCCTGCCGGAAGGTTTGCGACAGATACGCCTTCCCGTGGTCGCACACTACGGTCTCCGGGGCGATCACCGGCCGGGCGGCCGCATCGGCCAACCGTTGATCCACGCCGGTCAAACAGCGATACGGCAGCACCGACCGCGACATCCGCAGCGCATCGGACCACTCCGGCCGCATCGGTTCTGGCGTCAACGCTCGGGCCAGCAGCAGCGCCGCGTCGACCGCTTTGGTCGTGGGCCGCAACACCGCGGCCGGAATCGAGCAGGTCGCGTCGTCAACCATGCCGGTCAGCTCGACCCGGTCCACCGTGCCGTCATCGAGGACCACCCGCACATCCAGGGGGGTCGAATCGATCTCGACCACCTCGCCGGGGCGCGCCACCGTCAGCGCACCGAACGGGCCGTCGGGCTGTTTGGACAACGAACGCCGGGTGCGCGCGGACCCGAACGTGTGCCGGCCCTCCGACAGCCTCTTCACCAGACGATAGAACGTCCGCTGAGACGGCATCGCCGGTGCGTCCTGGGCACCGTATTGAGCCACCAGCGATTTGGTCACCCGTCGCTGCAGGCGGCTCACCGTCCCGGTCGACACGTCGGTCTCGTCATCGATGGCCTGCCGCACTGCGGCCACCAGCCGCTCGTCGACGCGGCCGAACATCGCCCGCCGGGGAATGTGCCGGCGATCCACAACCCCCAGCAGGCCGTCTCGTTCGTAGGCATAGCGTTGCCGCTGCAACGTGTACAAGCTGATCTCGTGGCCAGCCGAGCGCAGCTCGGCGAGCTTGGCCAATTCGCGCTGCCGCAACGAACGCGACGCCGGATCGAACTCCGGCCGCGGCCGGCTACCCGCCTCGGAATCAACCCGTCGACCCGTCAACACCTCGATCAAGTGCCGTTCCCACCAGCGGGCCCGCTCGGCGGCAGCCTCGGGCACCCCGGCCAACGCTTCTTCGGAACACAAAGCCGGTCGCGATCCTGACACCAACTCCAACGCCGGGTCGCCCAGCAGCCGAGACAGCGGTACCACCGACTGCCCGCCGACCGCATCGGTCAGCCTGGCTGAACTGCCCGAAAGTGTGACAACCGTGAATACGCCGTCGGATAACCGGATTTCATCGCCCTCGCGGATGACACCCGACCGCATACCCGTCATCGTGACAACGCGGGCCCGACGATCGACTCCTCGGTCAAGACAGCCGCGGAAAGATCCACGCCCAGTCGCCGGTGCCACAACAGGTGAAACAGCACCGGCAACACCATGATCGCTTCACCGACCGGTCTCACCCCGGTCATCAGCGGCCGCGCCGAGTCGAACACCGCCTCCAACGCTGCGGCGACCGCCGGGCGGTACACCCGTGGATGCCGATACCCAGACAACCAGCGCAAATTCGCCGTCACGACCGGATCCGCAACGCCCGCTCGCCGATAGGCCCATCCCAGGGAACGGCACGCCTGCTCGGACCGGTCGAACAACTCAGCATCAGCATCCGATATTCGGTCATCGGCCCGCACGTCAAGAACCGTCGCCGTTCCGTCGGACAACCGCACGAAGTAATCAGGCACGTGGTGCCTGCCGTCACCCCAATGGAGCCGGAACGGCTGCGACGCAACACCAACCACCGCGGGATCGGCGTCCAGCGCGATCAAATGGTCACGCTCCGACCACGACTCGTACCCAACGTGCTCACGAGTCGTCGAAAACCACCACAGGCCTGGATAATTGCCCTGCCCGCGAAACGCTGGGAAACCACGCACGGGTGAGCAGTCCAACTCAAAGGCCACTGCGGCACACTCCGCCAGCGGCAAGCGCGAAGAACCCCCGGAGGAGTTGAATTCCACCTCAACGCCACCGTTGACCTGCGGCCATAGCGCCGCCGGCGCCACACTCACCTAAACAACGCTACCGGCGGTACCTCGGATAGATTGGCAAAGACACGCCGATACCGCAGATACGGTGGCAATACATCACATCGGATGTCAACGGACAGGCGGCGGTGAAGTACCGGACCTTGTGCCCAGCATGAATCGCAGCGACCCCCAGTCCGATCAGGGTGTGGGACTTGCCGGTCCCAGCCGGTCCGATGATCGCCAGATTCTGTTGTGTGCGAACCCATTCCAGGCTCGACAGGTAGTCGAACACCTTGGGCTGAATCGACGATGCGGCCACGTCGAAGGACTCCAAGGTCTTGGTGACCGGGAACCCGGCAGCCTTGAGCCGGTTGACGACGTTGGAGGCATCCCGTGCCGCCAGTTCGGTCTCGACGAGGGTCCGTAGCACTTCTTCGGGGGTCCAGCGCTGGGTCTTGGCGGTGATTAGGACTTCGGGGGCGGTGCGCCGGATCGCGGCGAGCTTGAGCCGCCGCAGCCCGGCGTCGAGATCAGCGGCGAATTGCGGAGTGGACAGTGGTGCAACGGGTTTGGTTGCCTTGGCTGGCGTGCCGTTCATGACGTGGCACCACCGTCTGCGGCCGGGTTGACCGTGTAGGCAGCCAGGGATCGGGTCGGGGCGACTGGGAGGTCCAGGATCAACGCATCCCCGGCGGGGCGGGGCTGCGGCGTTCCGGCGCCGGCGGCCAGGATGGACCGCACGTCGATCGCGCGGAACCTCCGGAACGCGACCGCCCGGCGAAGCGCGCCGACCAAGGCGTCGGTGCCGTGGGCGGCGCCCAACGCCAGTAGGACTTCCAGTTCGGAGCCCAGCCGAGTGTTGCCGATCGCGGCGGCCCCGACCAGGAATGCTTGAGCATCCTCGCCGAGTGTGCAGAACTGTTGCTCAGCATGAGTTTTGGGTCGTGGTCCGCGGCTAGGTTCCGGGCGGGGACCGTCGTAGTGATCGTCGAGGACTGATGCGCTGCCTGGGGCACCCAGTTCGTGCTCAGCCACGATCACCCCAGTCGCGGGCTCCACGATGCACAGCGCGCCGTGATCGACGACGACGGCCACGCTGGTCCCGATCAGTCGGGTGGGCACCGAGTAGCGGGCCGAGGCATACCGGACACACGACAGCCGGTCGACCTTGCGGATCACCGACGGTGCCCCGATTCGAAGTTGCAGCGACGGCAACGGTTGCAGGAGTTCCCGTTCGATCAGCAGTTGCTCATCGGGGACCGCACAGATCTCCGAATGCACCGCGGCATTGACCTCCAGACACCACGCCCTGGCCGCAACGTTGGCAGCACGCAGATCAACCGGCACCCCGGCGATGGCGGCGTCGGTGAGCAGCGGGACGGCGAGGTCGCGTTGGGCGTAGCCGCACAAGTTCTCCACGATGCCCTTCGATTTAGGGTCGGATGCATGGCAGAAGTCCGGCGCGAAACCGTAATGACCTGCCAGCCGGACGTATTCGGCGGTAGGGATCACCACGTTGGCGACCACGCCGCCCTTCAGACAGGCCATCCGGTCGGCCAGCACCCGGGCCGGGACACCACCTATCCCGGCCATCGCTTCGGCGATCAACGCCAACGTCGTGGACGCCTTCTGGTCGGTGGCGAACGCGACGAAGCGCCACCGGGAGAACGCCAGCACTGCGCAGAACAGGAACAACCCGGGTGCGGCTTGGGCCCAGTCGATCACCAGATACTCACCCGGTGACCACACCGCCGGGCGACGTCCCCGGTGATGTTCGTTGCGCCACAACACCTTCGCCTCAGCAACGAGGCGACGGAAGTTGCGTGCCGACCCGTCGTAACCGGCGGCCTTCGCGATCGGCAACATCCGCTTCGCCGACATCCGACCCGCCGACTTCTCGACACGCTCGGCGACCAGATCGGCCACCGCATCGTAATTGTGGGCCCGCTCGACCCGCGGCGGTGCGCTCTCACCGGCTTCGAATTTCTCGACGACTTTCTTGACGGTCCTATGGGTGGTGCCGCACAGCTGCGCGGCGCCGCGGTATGACCCGACTTGTTGATAAGCAGAAATGATGTCCATGCGGTCCCTCGCAGACTTCAATGGAACTCCCCGGTGGTGACGATGAGTGGTTGGCACCTTCACCGTCACCACCGGGGCCCGCAGTTCCTGATCGACACGACGAACACGGGGTGGGTACTTTTATCCGGCCACCAGCGGATACCTCCACTTGGCCACCAGTGGGTACTTTTTCATGGCCACGGACACACGGGATAGGGCCGTCGTCCCGGGCTGGCGAGCCTTACTAAGTCGATGGCCGAACTCGAGGAGATGGTCGGCGGCCAGGAGTGAGCTGCGATCCTGATGGGTAGGGCGACTTCGCTTTTGGGGCGGACTCCGATCGCTGGCGGTCAAGGTCCTGAAAGCCCGGTACCTGTAGCGATCTGGCGCCACTGCGGTGTTCTGGGTTTTCATTCAATTTGGACGTGCTGGTAGCGGGGGTGTAGCGGGGGGCGGTACGGTGCCGGTGTGCCGTTGAAGTTGGCGTCTAAGACGCAGGTTTCGGGTCATTTCTTTGTTCGGCGACGCTTGTCGTTTGCGTTGCTGCGCCGTTCGGTGAGCATGGAGATCAATCCGGTTCGCTGGCACCGCACGCTGTTGATGTTGTCGGCGGTGTTGGGTGTGGTGCTCGTGGTGGGGGCGTTCGTGTACGGGTGGTTTCGCCCGGCGGGGGTGATCGACGACTCGTCGAAGATCGTTGCTGATCGTTCGTCGGGGGCGTTGTTTGTGGTGGTCGACAAGCGACTGTATCCGGCGTTGAATCTGGTGTCGGCGCAGCTGATTGCTGGGTCGCCGGATCGGCCGACGTTTGTGGCATCGGGGGAGATTGCGAAGTGGCCCAAAGGGCCGACGGTGGGGATCCAGGGCGCTCCGGTGGAGACACCGGCGGTGGTGTCTCCGCAGGTTTCGCGCTGGGCTGTGTGCGACACGGCGCCGACGACGGTTGGTGGTTCGCCGTTGGTGACGGGCATCAATGGGCAGTTGTTGCTCGGGGAGGCGGCGGGAGAGCTCGCCGGCAGCGAGGCCTTGTTGTTGTCTTATGGGCCGCAGGTACACCTGGTGACTAATGGTGTTCGGATGCCGATTGATCTGTCTCAGTCCGCGGTCGCCGGGCCCCTGGGGATTGCGCCCGGGGCGCAGGCGACGGGGATGTCGCGGGCCCTTTTTGACGCGTTGCCGGCGGGGGGACCGCTGGCTGTTCCCGCGGTGCCTGGCGCCGGTGGGCCCGGTCAGGTGGATTTGGGGGCGGGGGTTGTTGTCGGTGCGGTGGTGGCGAGCCGGGATGTGGCTGCACAGTCGGACCGCTTTTATGTGGTGCTGGCAGATGGGGTTCAAGAGGTCTCGCCTGTGGTGGCTTCGATGCTGCGCCAGCATGATTCGTTTGGTTTAGCCACGCCGCCGCAGATATCGCCGGATCATTTGGCGCATATTCCGCTGCGTCATGTTCTTGATGTGGATTATTATCCGCGGTCGCCTGTGCGCCTGGTTGATGCGGGCAGTCGGCCGGTTTCGTGTGTGGCGTGGCAGTGGAGTGTGAGCGAGCGTCAGGCGCGGCTCGCGGTGATTTCGGGTCGGGGGTTGCCCATCCGCGCGGATCAGCGGGCGAAGATGGTGCCGTTGGTGGGTGCCGGCAATGGCGGGGTGCAAGCGAATCAGGTCTTGGTCGGTGATGGTGCATCGACGTTTGTTAGCACTACTGGTCAGGCATTGGATTCGCCTGCGCGCGAGACGATGTGGCTGACTAGCTCCACCGGGTCGCGCTATGGTGTGCCGTTTGACGACAATAGCGTGCAGGCGTTGGGGCTGGTGTTATCTCAGGTTCGTCCGGCGCCGTGGTCGATGCTGCAGGTGTGGCCTGCGGGACCGGAGTTGTCGCGGGCGGCCGCGTTGACGGTGCATAGCCCGTCGGACGCGGTGGCTGTGTTGCCGACGAAGACCAACGTACGGGCCGGCGGATAGGAGGGGGAGAAGGTTGTCGACGATTCGTTTCAGCCCGTCTCGGCGGCTGAGGGCGCCCAAAGTTGATGGCGGCATGCAGTCGGTACGCGATTCTCCGATCGCGCCGCGCCGGTTGCCGATGACGAAGGCGCAGATCATTTTGCCTGCAGTCATGGGCGCGGCGTTTTTGGGCATGATGGCCATGATCTTGACTCAACCGGGGCTGCGCTCGGGGCCGATGAGTTTGTTTTCGTTGTTTGTGCCGGTGATGATGATTGTGTCGTTCGCCGGGGTGTTTATGCAGGGCCGTTTTGGTGGCGGTGATAAGGCGTTGTCTCCGCAGGCGTTGGAAGAAGAGCGCCGTGCCTACATGGACGAGCTCGACCAGACACGTGATGTGATTCAAAGTGACGCCGAGCGTCAGTTCGCCAATTACCAGTTCTTGCATCCCGAACCGGCGATGCTGCGTGGGTTGGTCGGGTCGCCGCGGATGTGGGAGCGATCGGGTTCTGCTGAGGACTTGGCGATGCACTTTGGTTTTGTCCGTTTCGGAACCGGTACTTCGGATTTGGCGAAGAAGCTGGCTAAGCCTCGGTTGGGGGAGTCGGCCGATTATGAGCCAGTCTGCTATGACGCGCTGCGCAAGTTTTTGTTGGAGCAGTCCAAGATTAGTGGGATCGCTAAACCGCTGTCGCTCAAGGTGATTCCGCTGATGACGTTGGTGGGTGAGGATGGTCCGGACACAGTCCACGGTGTGGTGCGGGCGATGATTTGTCAGGCGGCCTGCTTCCATTCACCGCAGGACTTGAAAGTCATGGTCGTCACCGACGAACCAGCACGATGGGATTGGGTCAAGTGGTTGCCGCATTGCCAACACGACAAGCTCTTTGATAGTGGCGGGCCGTTGCGAATGGTGTGGACGTCGCCGACGGCGATGGATGCGGCGGTTGGTCACGAATTGCATGGCGCTCGAAAGAATTACGGGGACCCTGGCGCCGCGGACGGGGTACGTCCGCATTGGCTTGTGATCAACGACCAGCTCCGTGTGGATAGTGAATGGGACACGTTGAATCGCAGGGGCGTTGGGGGGGTCGCGGGCGTGACCTTTGTGCGTGTAGTGGTCAAGGAGGGCGCGGCGGATGACAACTGAGTTCACATTGCATGTCAAGCGCGACGGGGCATATGACGAGGAGGGGTTTTTCGCGCTCCCCGATACGCTGGACACGGCGTCCGCGGTCGCGTTTGCGCGCAAAATGGCTAGATACCATGCAGATTCGCGGGTAACGCAAAGTTCGACTGCCGCCGCATCGAAGGTCGTGGATCTGTATGAGATTCTCGGCCACGCTGATCCGGGCGATATCGATGTGGAGGAGGCCTGGGCGGCGACGCGGCTGGGTCCGCCGCTGCAAGACGACGAGGGCGAATTGCAGTGGGGTCGGGAGTGGATGCGGTTCCCGATCGGTATTGATCCACGCAATGGACAGCCCGTGGCCCTCGACTTGAAGGAGACTCACGAGTTCGAGGGGATGGGCCATCACGTCGTCGTCGTCGGCACGACTGGGAGTGGTAAATCGGTGTTTTTGACGGCGTTGATTACGTCGGCGTGTTTGACGCATTCGCCAGACTCGTTGAAGGTCGCGGTGTTTGACTTTAAGGGTAGTGCGTTGGCGCATTTGGTGGCGGGATTCCCGCACTGCGTCGCGGCGATGAGCAACTTGCGTAACGATCGCCTGTGGATTGTGAGGATGGAAGATGTCCTCTACGGCGAGATGGAGCGCCGCAAGTCTTGGCTTGACCGGGCTGGGGTCAGTGACATCGCTGAATATGAGTATTTGCGCATTCACAAGAAGGAGAAGTTGCGGCCGATGCCGCACCTGCTGCTGATTGTCGATGAGTTCACGCAGATGTTCGCTGAACATGACGGAGCCAAAGCGGTCATGGACGAGGTCGGCCGCCAGGGCCGCTCGCAGGGGCTTCGCCTCGTGATGGGGTCGCAGCGGCTGGGCCACCAGATGCAGGGCGGCATCATGAGTAACATCCCGGTGCGGGTGGCGCTGCGAACTGTCGGCGACACCGATTCCCACGAGGTGTTGGGTAGCGATGAGGCCAATCATCTGCCCAAAAAACCTGCTGGGGCTGGGCTTTTGAAGGTAGGTGCCAACAAGAACCTGACGAGGTTTCAGACGGCGTTCGTGCTCAAGAGCTATGTACCGCCCCAACGGGCAGCAGCTGCTGCGGCCAGGCAGGAAGCCGGTTACCTTGAGCCACAAGAGTTCCAGGCGGTCGGTATGCCTGCTCTGCAGATGGCCCGCGACGGCGAGGGCGAGCAGACCAAAATCCCGGAACCACGCGCCATCATTGGCGCCGATGGCCGCACCGTCAAACAGGTGCAGGCAACGGTGGATTGCTTGAATCGGCTGAATCTTCCTCCACTGCAAGCGATGTGGCTGCCGCCGCTGCAGCCGGTCCCTGCTGATGAGCTGGTGCGGCGGTTGCGGGGCCAACCGTGGGATGTCGACTATGGCTCGGCCCAAAGCGAGCTCTCGAGGCTGATGTTTCCGGTCGGGATCGAAGACAGGCCGCGCGACCACCGCCAGCTTGTCTATGCGCCCAATCTGGCCGAAGGTAACTGCGCGGTCATTGGTATGGGGCAATCGGGTAAGACGGTGGCCATCGCGACGATGATCTCGGGTGCCGCTTTGTTGTATCATCCTCGGCGGCTTCAGTTCTACGTCATCGCACTCAGCGGGCCGGACCTCAACCTGGTAGCTGGTTTGCCGCACGTCGGTGGTTTCGCACGCGAGGTGGACCCCGAGCAGGTCAAACGAATCATCGCCGAGATGCTGGCGCTGATCGATCAGCGCGAGCAGGCGTTCACCAAGCTAGGTCTGACGCTAACCAAGCTGCGTGAACGCAAATTTGGCGGCGTGCCAGGTGAGGTGCCTCAAGACTCGTTCGGCGATGTGTTTTTGGTGATCGATGGCTGGCCAACGTTTGTGAAGAACTGGGAGCTGTTGGTTTCTGACGTGGAACGAATCTTGGCTAAAGGACCCGATGTTGGGGTGCACGCCATTGTGTCGACCAGTGGCTGGGTGGCCAACAAATTCCCGTCAGGAATGACCAAGAATTTCACCAGCAACGTGGAGCTCAAGCTCGGTGACAACGATGACATGACGGTCAACAATGTGAAGGTCGCGCGCGACGTTCCCTTCGGGGAGCAGAAGATGTTCCTCGACGAAGAGGACGACACTGGCGGTGAGGTCGAGCAGGTCAACGTGGTCAAGATCAGGGGCCGCGGCACGACGATGGAGGGGTACCATTTTCAGGCCGGGTTACCGGAGATAACCGTGCAAGGGCGGCGCGCCGACGTGGCAGCAGCCGTTGAGCCAATTCAGCGGCTCGCTGGACCTGACAGTGCGGCCGCGCGGGTACGGATGCTGCCCAAAATCGTCGGTATCGACGAGGTCTTCGCGCAATGGGAGCAGCGTGAGCATGGGCCGGGTGGGGTCGACTGGAGTGGTGTCGTGCCGTTCGGGATTTCAGAAATCGGTTTGGAGCCGGCGGTCGCGAACTTCGCTGCGACCCCGCATCTGCTGCTTACCGGTCGGCCTGAATGTGGATTGTCGAGCGGGTTGGCCACGGTGGCCCAAGCTGTGATGCGGGTGTACGGGCCCGAGCAGGCCCAGATCTATGTGGTGGACCCTCATAATGAGTTGCTGCGCGTGGTCGAAGGTGAACATTTGGGCGCCTACGTTTTCCGGGAGGACCAGGTGCGTGCCTTGGGTGACAGCCTGGGGGCGATCCTGACTGAACGTATGCCGATGACAGACCTAAGCCAGGCGGAGTTGGCTGCGGGGACGCGGCGTTGGAGCGGGCCAGAGATCTTTGTCTTCATCGATCGTGAAGAGACCCTTGCTAGTTGGGACACTGGTGGGTTCGTGGCAGGAACCGGATACCCGTTGGGCCCGCTGGCGCGGTTTATTGCGCGGGGTAAAGAGGTCGGCCTGCACCTGGTCGTGTCGCGGCGGATCGCTCAGTGGGGCCGCACGCTGACCAATCCGATAATCGGGGAGTTGCTCAAGGCCAAAGCACCTGTCGTGGTAATGGACGGCGACCCTGATGAAGGGCCGATCGTCGGCAAAACGAAAGCCGTGCCAGCTGACCCCGGTCGTGGCCTGTACGTCACTGACCGGATGGTGGCGCCGGTGCAGATCGCGTTCCCGGCGAGCGCCCATTGAGCGAGGATGACCCCGCGTGGCTGCTCGTCCACGCGGTGGAACAAGCCCGCTTAGAACAGGGGTTGTCCAAACATGATCTGGCACGCCTGGCGCGCGTGGCGCGGCCTACGATCTCGCGGCTGATCAACCATGGCATGGTCCCGTCTCGTGCGGCCACGCTGGATAGGATCGGCTCGGCGCTGGGCTGGGAGGCCGGGACGTGTGCGGCCTTGTTGGCCGGCCAACCCCTACCGGGTCCACGCGCGCCGGTGACTCGCTCGGCCCAGCTCGTCGCAGCGCGGCTCACCGAGATTGCCGAGGAGGCGCGGTCGGCCGCCGGTGCTGCCGAGCAGTCGATTCTGCGGCTGAAAACCATCGAGGAGCGTGCGCGTGCGGCTGCGCAGTTCGTGCTGGGCGGTTCAGTAGCTGATTAAGCGGTCGATCTGGACCGATTCATGCGTCGGCATGGGCCTTTGTCGCTCGGTGATGCGTGGCGGTATTTCGCCAGGTGAGCGGCGCCGTAGAGGGTGTCGGGAAACAGGGGGTGTTGCCTTGTGTGGAATGTCGGAGGTTTGGTTGCCGGTGTCCCTGGGGGCGGTTATCGTCGCATCAAACGGCGGCTTTATTGCTCGTGGGGCGAATGGGATATGTGGACAGGGGTGGGATTGCAATGATGTTCATTGAGGCGCCGGCGCTGGCGGCGCAGGCAGCATCAGAGGGCGCAGGCGGGGCGACCACGGCGGCCACTCTTGCCGCTGGGGCACCAGCGATGGGCGCTGTGCTGCCGATGGGCGGCGAGGAAGTGTCGGCAATGTTCGCTCAAGCTATCGCCGCGCACGGCGCGCAGTTCTTGGCGGCAGGTGCTCTAGGTGTGGCTCAGCGGGAGGCGTTCGCAGCCACCGTGGCTACGTCGGCGGCCACCTACACCGCTATGGATGCGGTCGGCAAGGCGCTGCTGTCGCTGTAGCGCGGCGGTGCACTGATGTACTGGGGTATCCCACCAGAGATCAACGCATTTCGGTTGACCAGGATGGGCGCGGGTCCAACGGCGCACGTCCCACAGATCACCGCCTACACGGCTGCTGCGGCCACGCACTTCGAGCAAGGGATGCAGCAGTCGGTGACCGCGATCGCGACCGCGCCGGTTTTCCAGGGCTCTGGCGGAATGGGGATGCTCGATAGTGCCACGCCGATGGCGGCCTGGCAGCAGACCGCCGGGCTGCATGCAGAGACTGCGGCGGCCACCATCCAAACTGGGTTGACTGCGTACAGCGCGGCCGTGTCCGCGACCATTCCTCATGAAGTGGTGGTGGCCAACCGGGTCCGCGAGGCCACTTTGGAATCAACAAATTTCATGGGGATCAACACCCCAGCGATCGCCGAGGCGAATGCTGAATATGGGGAGTATTGGTCGCAGAACGCCGGGGCCATGGTCGGCTACTTGGGCGCTATGGCCCCTGTCGTGAGCGCGCTGACCGTTCCCTTGCCGACGTTGCCTGATATGAGCAATCCGCTGGGGGCGACGGCCGGCTTGGCAGGGTTGGTCGGCGACGGGGTTGGTGCTGGCGTGCAGGCCTTAGGGTCGGGCATTAGCGCCGGTGGGGGAGTGGTGTCGGCTGGCAGTGGGATCAGCACAGGCGTGGCCACTGGGATCTCGAGCGGCGTGTTCAACGGCACGGGAGCAGGCGTGCAGGCCGCAGGGTCGCCCACTGGTGGGCAAACCCCGGCACCGCAGCCAGCGACCACCGGCACGACCGCGGGGCAGGGCGTGCCCGCAACGACGGGCACCGGCCAGGGCGTCACGAGTAACGCGCCGCAGGGAAAAGCTCCACCGTTGCAGGCGGGTCAAGGCGGTCAGCCGCCCCTGGAAGAGTCTGGACAGTCGTTGCTCGGCCAACTCACCCAGGCGCCAACCGAAATGATGAGTTCGCTCAGTTCACCACTGGAGTCACTGGGGCAGCTCCCGTCGAGTGCCAGTGGCCAACTAAGCGGCCTGATGGGCCCGTTGTCGGCGCTGACCGGTGGAATGTCCGGTGGATTGGGTGGGCCCCCAGCCGGGGGAGCACCGGGATTCAGCGCAGCCAGTGCACCGTGGTCGGGACTAAGTGGCGCCAACGGCGGCTTCGCCGGGGGCGCGTCAGCGGTTGCCGCGGCGTTGACGAAACCGTCTGCTGGCGGGCTAGGTGGGCCTGTGGGCGTGCCGGGCGGCTGGTGGGCCGACGTGGCTGATGGCGCTGAAACAGACGAGCAACCGGCTGCGGGACTGCGAAGCGGCGCGGCAGCGGGCAGAGGAGCCATGGCGCCCGGAATGTATGGACCCATGGCGGCAACGGGGCGCTCCGGACGCGGCAGTGAATATGCCGATGTCAGCGAGCAGGATAAGACGATCACGCTACCGGCCTCCGCGCATGCGGCGCCGGTGCTCACGTCTGAGGGCGTGGTCCACGTCGGGCAGGGAGGATAACTCCCGGCAGGGGCCCGGGTCATTGCTGAACTGATCGAACCAGCGGTAACCACTTGCTAGTGAAGGAGATACACCATCATGGCGTTGAACGCCGATGTCGCCCAGATGCTTTCGGGCGCAAGTCAATTGTCGAACATTCAACAAGAGGTGCTGTCGGCGTTGGGCCGTTATGTCACCATGAACCAGAACCTCACCGGTACTGGGTTTAGTGGTGATGCGGCGCTGGCCTCCATGGCCACCACCGAGGACATCAACCGGACCGGCCAACAGGTCAGCCAGCGGTTTCAGAGCGTCATCGACATAATGAAGCGCTCGGCGCACCAGTACCAAGAAACGAACGCGCAGAACCGCGCGGCGCTGGGCTCCATCCAGTCGACCTGACCGCGGCCAATCTTTCAGACATCGAACGACTTTCAGAGGAGAATGGTTATGGATTCAATGCGTTACGACCACGCCATGATCGCCGATCACGTGTCGGCCCAGGCGCAGCTGGTCGCTCACATGAACGATCTGCGTACCCGGGCCATGGGAACAATCAACCAGGTCGCCACAGTCTGGACGCAGCATGGTTCTGACGCTGCCCAGGTCGCCATGCACGAGATCGATCAGGCGTTCCAGGCGGTGTTCACCACGATCGAGCGCCATGGACAGGCCCAGGGGCACGCGTCGACGAATGCGCTGGGCACCGACCACGCGGTCCAGGCTGGTTTCCGGGGCTTGTGACCGAGACCGGAACCGCGGTTGCAGCGCGGCTGTCGACCACGTCGGAAGGTTTGTGGTTGACAGCCGCGCTTTGCGGTGTGGCTCAATTGCCACCTGCCCTCAAGATCCGGCCCATTGGGGCGGTGCAGGCCACCATCGCGGCTCACCCCGGGATGGAGGTGCTCGAAAACGCGGGGATTTGTCAGGGCGGCGAGGTTGACCCCAGCGTGGCCTCTTGGGTGCGGGCCTTGGGGCGTCCCGACGTCGAGATTGACGTGACGATTACCCGCCCCGAGATCCGACCGGAGCGGCTTGAAGGCCCACCAGCGGTCTTCACCGCCCCGGAGGACGCGATTGAGGCCGCCGAGGCGCTGGCACGGTGGTACGCCCAGCGGCCTCCCCAGCGAGTTGTGACATTGTGCCGGCGCGATAACGCGTGGGTGGCCGCCGCGCGGCTCTGGCGCCCGGGCCAAGACACCAGCGATGAGGTTGTGGTCACCCCGCTGGGTGGGACCGAGATCGCGCACGTCGTCGTCGACACGATAGGGCCGGCCGACCCGGCCCAATTCCACGGCATCAATAGCGAAGCAGCGGTACTCAATACAGTTCTGTCGGCCTGGCAGGCCAACCCCGCCATCGACATCATCGCGGGCCTCGTAGAGGTTGGACTTTCAGTTCCCCAGGCGCGGCTAGTCGAAGCGGTCGCCGACCGGGGCACCACCCGCGCGGTTATCGGCGCGGCCGAATTCTCTATCAGTGGCCCGGCGCGGGCGCCGATGGCGGTGACCGTGGCTGACACCTTGATCGGCCGCGTCGTTGTCAGCAACAGCGTTGGTCCTGACGGCAGGCAATGGACCACACTGCTGCCCGGCGCCGATCACGCAATCCACACGGCTGTGGTCGAGCTGCTCGAAACTTTGCCCTCGGGACGCGGCTGGGCGACTCATCAGCGGACATAAAATTTCGATACAGGCGAATATGGTGTCCGTTGTAGACGGATGAAAACCGTGGTTGTTACTGTCGCGCTGTGGCCAAATTATGTGGCGCTAAGCGAAATTCGAATACGTCTGGTGACGAGGGGACACGGTATGACAAGTCCGCATGAGCGTGAGGAACGCGACTTTTTCAATGGCCTGGCGGCAGGTCCGCCGCCCGAGACGCAGCCCGCGCCAGGCGCAGTTGAGCCCAGCCATCCCAACAACAGCGGCGAACCGACGAGCGATGATGGGCGGCCGCGGTTTTCACCCCCGGAGGCCGCTCTTGGGCTCCCCGCCCAGGATGCGACGCCGGCGCCGTCTTCGGCGCCCCAACAAGCCCCGGGTTGGCAGCCGCCGCGGTTTTCGCCCCCGGAGGGCACCTTGGCACCCCAGGGCCAAGACACCCCTCCGCCACCTCCGTGGGCGCAGCAGGCCGGTCCCCATCAGCAGGGGACGCCCAGCGAAAGCTACGGTTCCTCAAGTCAATTGGGCCGCCCACCGCAGGGAGTGTCGGAGGCGGCGCTCGGTGGGCGTCACGGCGCACCGCAGCCAGCCGGTCACGCAGATCCCAGCCAGGTTGCGCGTCCGTATCCGCCGGCAGAAGAACATGGTTGGCGTGCGCCAACACCCCAACCGTCGCCTCGCACCGCGGGCACGCCACGGTCTTCGGACGCGCTGCGAGAGCACCTGCGCGCCACGGACTTGATTGCCCCACACAAGGAGGCGCCATCCAAGGGGTGGCGCAGGGCGTTGCTCAAGGTTTCTGGTGGGCTGATTAACGTCGGTGAGTCCAGCGACGAGCGCACAGTGCGTGGCCTCAAGGCTGCGATCGGGGCCAATTTGCGTGGCACTTATACCGTCGTGGTGCTTGGTGGCAAGGGCGGTTCGGGCAAGACCGCGATGACTGTCGCGACCGCCAGTGAGTTTGCACGCAATCGTAACGACCAAGTGGTCGCTGTCGACGCCGATCCGGCACAGGCCGCAAATTTGGCGGCTCGGGTGGATCCCAAGGCGTCATCGCTGCGTGCGATTAACGACGACCTTAATCTTCATCGCTACGCCGATGTTGGGGCCTTGACGGGCCACAACCAAGTTGGTTTAGACGTTGTGGCTTCCCCGCGCCATGGAGGCGCTCGCGGGGAGGGGTTGACCGCTGATGAGTTCAGCAAGGGCCATATGCGTCTACAACGGTTCTACAGTGTGCTTTTCGTTGACTGCGGTGTCGATCTCGAACACGAGGTGATGAAGGGTGTGTTCGAGCGCGCCGATGCGGTGTTGATGGTGGCCTCGGCCGTCCCGGACGGCGCCGAAGGCGCGAGCACCAATTTCGAGTGGTTGCGCGACGAAGGCTATCACCAGTTGCTGTCGCGAACAGTGTTGGTGATCAACCACATTCGCCCGGCGCGCAATCGGAAGGATCGTAAGGAGGCGGCCAAACTGGTCGCCACACTCAGGGAGCATTTCGGGAGCTGGGTCAAAAACGATCGCATTATCGAGGTACCCTTTGACCCCCACATCGCCTCGGCGGGCGAGTTGGACCTTCGAAGGGTCAACCCTAAGACCGCCAGGGCGGTGCTTAAGACCGCCGCCGCATTGGCGGCAGGGTTCTCGACAGCGGCCGATGCCCGATGACCACCGCCAATTCCGCACAACAGGCGCCGGAAGTCCCTCGGCTGTGCAAGGTTCATTTGCTGGTCGGGGATGACACGCTCATCGATTACGTCCTGCCTGCTGGGGTGGCGTTGATTGCGGTGATCGAGGACCTCATCCCGCGGGTCAATGCGATTCTCAAAGATCGCGGGCGGGCACCTCTTGATGACACGTTGACCTTTCAACTGTGCCGTGCAGACGCCACTCCGCTCGATCCGCAGCGATCCCTTGATGACAGCCGTGTCTACGACGGGGACTTGTTGTGTCTCTTGCCTACTGACGCCACCGAACGCTTCGCACCTGTCATTGAGGAGGTGTCGACGGCGCTGGCTCGTTCAGCACGCCAGCAGTTCGCCACAGTCGATGTCACGGTCGCGCGTCGGGTAGCCGGGGGGCTTTTCGCAGCGCTGGTCGCGTGGGCCGAGGTGATGTTGGCGCAGTTGTGGTGGCAACAGCACGGCTGGCTGCCCGCGGCGGTGTCGTGGGGATTAGCCGCCGTTTTCTTGGTGTCGGCGAGGGCGGCGACGCGGGCACGAGATGAGCAGCGACGCCGATCGGCGGACTTCCTGGTGTGGTCGGCGCTGATTTGCGCCGGTGCAGGCGCGGCGATGTCGGTGCCGGGACCACCCGGTGGCTGGCATGTGGTGGCCGCGACGGCCACCGTGTTGGCCGGCGTGGCGGCATTGACGATGCTGACCGGCCGCTATCTGACTGTGTTTGCGGGGATGGCTGTGGTCGGGTTATCTGCGGGCGCGGTGGCGGCGATCCACGCCAGCGGTTGGCGAGTGCTGCCAGCGCATCTGGCGGTCGTCTTCTTGGTAGCGGACCTGGTGCTAGTGACGTTTGCAACCAGCATCGGGATCGTGGGGGCCGGAGTGCCCGGGCCATGGTTTCCTTCGGTCACTAACCGGGGGGTGTTTGAGACTCGAGAAGGCGCTGCCCTAAACACGGTGTCGCCGGTGGAGCGTCCGGGCAATGAAACCGTTGAGCAGATCGCGACGTGGGCTCGGCGCGGCACCGCCATCGTGACGGGTCTGCTGGCTGGCGGCGCTGTGGTGTTGGTGGCGGCCGCGCGCTATGCAGTGATGCCCGAAACTGGCGGCGGGTGGCGGTTTTTGGCATTCACGTTGGGGATTTGCGCAATCTTTCTGCTCCGGGCGCGCTCGTTTGTTGATCGCAATCAATCGGTGATGCTGGCCGTTGGTGCGGTCGTCGCGGTAGCGGTGGTGATCGGACGATACGCAAGCGCTCCCAACCCGGCTTCGCCGGTTGTCACCCTGATATGTGTTGGCGCAGCGCTAATGTTGGCCGGGGCGGGCCTGCTTGGAGCGCTGGTGGTGCCCAATGCGCGGATCAGCGCACCGGTAAACCGCGCCGTCGAAGTCAGCGAGTACATTCTGCTGATTTTCGTTGTGCCATGGGCGATCTGGCTGCTGAATCTGCTGTGGGTGGTACGAAATGCGGTCCACGGCTGATGATTAAAGCCGTGAGTACGCTGGGCGCGATCGGGCTCGCCGCAGCACTGGTTGCCGTATCTGGCGGCGTGGCCGGCGCGATTGATCCCCCGGTGGTGCCGCCTGGGCCACCCCCGCCCGATCCCGCACCCGGGCCGGATCAGCCGATGCGCCAGATCGCGGCGTGCACAACAACCGGCGTGTTGCCCGGCAGTGATTTGCGTGAGTTGCCCGCGGCGCTGCAGCTGATGAACATGCCAGAAGCGTGGAAAGAATCCACCGGTGTTGGCGTGGTCGTCGGGGTTATCGATACCGGCGTGGCTGCACAACCTCGGCTGCCGCACCTAGTTTCTGGCGGGGACTATGTCATGGGCCCGTTTGGCGACGGCTTATCGGATTGCGACGGGCACGGCACAGTAGTGGCTTCACTGATTGGGGCGGCGCCTTCAGGGCTCGCACTGGTCCCCAAGCCGGCGTGGGCGGCGCCTGCGGCCCCGCCGGCCGGGGCTCCGCCGCCGCGCGCGATTCCACCGCCACCGCCTCCGCCGACGGTCACGGTGACCCAAACGGTGGCGCCGCCGCCGCCACCACCGCCGCCGCCGCCGCCGCCCGACGAGCCATCATGGGTGGGTATGCCGCCGTCTCCGGTTACTCTCGGCCACGCTCGCGGGCCGGCGCCGCTGGAACCGTCGCCCGGTGGTGGTCCAGACGGGCTGATCGGCATCGCCCCAGACGCGGTGCTGCTGTCGATTCGCCAGACCGCGCAGACTTTCGGCC
The DNA here is from genome assembly GCF_976985685.1 of Mycobacterium sp. NTMscope_Eco_3. Classification (NCBI taxonomy): domain Bacteria; kingdom Bacillati; phylum Actinomycetota; class Actinomycetes; order Mycobacteriales; family Mycobacteriaceae; genus Mycobacterium; species Mycobacterium sp. NTMscope_Eco_3. The sequence goes on from NZ_CDRJYZ010000001.1 coordinate 67,890, forward strand.
TGGTTGATCCCGGCGTGGTCGACAACCCCGAGGATGTTCGCCGCGCCGGTGACATCAATTCGTTGGCTCGCGCGATCGTGCACGCGGCGAATCTGGGCGTCAAAGTGATCAACATCAGTGTGGTGTCGTGCATCTCGACAGCCAAGCCCCAGGATCAAAGCGCCTTGGCCGACGCGGTCCACTATGCCGCGGTTGACCGCGACGTGGTGATCGTGACCGCGGCGGGCAACGTTCATGCCCAGGGCTGCAATGGGCAAAACCCGGACCCATTACCGGGTGATCCCACTCGGGGGTGGTCGTCAGTCAAAACGATCGCCACCCCAGCATGGTTTAGCGACTACGCGTTGGCGGTGTCGGCCACCGATTCGACCGGCGTTCCCGCCAGCGGCGACGCCGCCTCATTGCACGGCCCGTGGGTAGGACTGGCTGCGCCGGGAGCCGACATCGTGGGGCTGTCGACGAGCGGGCAGGTGATCAACGGTTCAGTCGATGACGACAAGCTGCACCCTATCGCTGGTAGCTCGTTTAGCTCGGCGTTCGTCGGGGGAGTGGCGGCTTTGGTGCGGGCCAAATTTCCCAACCTGACAGCCCATCAAGTGATCCACCGGTTAGAGGCCACCGCGCACCCTCCCGCTGGTGGACGTGACAACGTGGTCGGTTATGGAACTGTGGACCCCGTTGCGGCGCTGACCTGGGATGTGCCGCCGGGTGAGACGTTTGCCCCCGGGGTTCAGCGCGCCCAGTTGAAAGTGCCGGCCCCGCCCCCGCCACGCGACGCACGTCCGGGCTGGGTCGCGATGGCCATCACCGGTCTCGCCGTCGTCAGCGTATTGGGACTTGCTGTGGGCCTGACCGTCTCGCGTCGCAGGGAGCGAATCTGATGAAGCAACGGTTTGTCTCGGCCCGTATCGCACCCCGCGCCGTGGTCACCGGCGAAGTGGTCGCAGGTCTGGTTGCGCTGGCACTGAGCGCCACGCTGGATTCGTGGCCGATCGCCGTCGCCAGCGGCGCCGCGACCGGACTGGTGATCTGTGTGCTGACCTTCCGGGAGCGCACCGTGTGGCAGTGGGCGTGGCGGGCCATGTCCTGGACGCGCCGCCGGGTGCGCAGACTCCAGCTGCCTCAACCGGTCGATGTCACCCTCAACGAGCACACAGTCGGTGTTGTGATCGACGGGCACACCGTGTCCACGATGATCACTGTGCTGGGCAAGCCTTACATCCCCACCCTATTGCACGCCGACCACACCAAAACACTTAATACCGTGCCGATTAGCGTAATCGCACAAGAGATGCAGCGCTGCGGGTTGAGTGTTGATGTCGACATCATCTGCGAGGGCAGCCGCACAGCCAGAGACAACTATGCCGAACTGTATGAAGCGGCGCTACGGGGGCTGCCGGCGGCCGGTCAGCGTAGCGTGACGTTGGTAGTCCGCTTCGATACGCGCAGCGACCGCATTCTGCCTGGACTGCTGTGGCGGCGAGACACGATCGGCGCGGCGGTGGCGGCTTCTCAGCGCATCACCAGAGCGCTGTGCCAAACAAACTGTCGTGCAAGGCTTTTGACCGCAGCGCAGATGAACGACGCGGTAGCGGCCAGCCTGGGTGGGCCCGAAAACGCGACAGCTTCTTACCAGGACCGCTGGACGAATCTGCAGCGCGGCGGGAAGGCCTATGTCACAGCGTATTTCTTCAGCGCCAGTGACGTGCGCTCTGCTCAACTCGACGACGTGTGGGCCTACCAGAGCGACCACACGACCCTGGTGATCGCGTTGCGCAGCGATCCTGCCGGCGTGCGGGCTTCAGCCCTCGTCCGGTTGACCACCGTGCAACCGCTTGCCAGCTCGCCGCGGCTGGTGCTCAACCCGATGGCGGGCCGACAGTGGGAAGCGTTGGCGCTGACCTTGCCTGGGTGCAGGCGGCTGAGGTTGCCATCAACGCCAGTAACTACCGAACTCAACACAGCTGTCGTAGCCGGCGCATCGGGTGTTCTGCTGGGTGAACTGCGAGACGCTATGCTGTTGATGCCGATATCAGATCCCGCGGCCCCCACCCGAATTGCTCTGCACGCCGATGATGACCAGGCGGTGAAACGGCTGATTCGCCGGGCGGCCGCAGCAGGCGAACAGGTCGCCGTTTACGACCCCACTGGGCGTTGGACAATGACGTCTGCTTCCCCACGGATCTGGACGACGCGCGACGTCACAGCCCAGCCGCCACGTCCTCCGACGATGGTGGTACACAATGGTCGCGTCAACAACTACCCACCCGCGCGCACATCGATCACGGTCGGCGATGTGCCCGCCAGCGCTGCACCCGATATCCGTATCGAACAGCGGGGCGAGCGAATCACCGTGAAAACACAGCGTTTTCGCACCACGTTGAGGTCTGTGACATTCCGCAACGAGGATGCTTATCTGCGGTAATCGATCCTCCCAATGTGGCTGACTTTGGTAGACGAATACCGGGGTGGGAGTGCACGATTGCGGGTATGGCTTGCGATAGCGCCCGCAGCACTCCCGCCGATACCGATCCGAAAACCCACCGGCGCGCAGTGCGTTTCTTTTGGGTGGTGTTGATAGGAGCAAGCGCGGCCTCGATCGCTGGCAACGCGTTACACGCGATCGTGCAGGCCGATCACGTCGCCCCGGCGCTGGCGGCCGCGGTGGCCACGGCCCCACCTCTGGTATTGCTCGGGTCCACGGAAGGGCTCTCGCTGCTCATCAAGGTGCACCGCCGGCCCACCTTGACGTTCTGGGCGGCGGTGATCATGACGCTGTTACTGGGGGCCGGTGCGTTTCGCCTGTCATTTGATGCGTTGTGCAGCTTGGCTATCCGGTGCGGTATCCGCCCAAGCTTGGCATGGTTGTGGCCGCTGATCATTGACGTCACGACCGCGCAGGCCACCGTTGCGCTGGTAGCCCTGACCCGGCTCCTACACAGCCGCGCCGAGGCGCCGCCGGCCCTCGTCGAGGAGGACGTCCCGGTGTCCCTGTCGGCGACACCTCTGCCAGTCGCTGGGTCCTCAGCAGGTGAGCGTGATAGGGCCATGGTGGCGGTCGAGCCGGACCGGTCGCTGTCATCGGTTCCAAGAGTGGACGCCGCTGTGCCCCCGCGAGAGCGTCATGAACACGCCGTACGCACAGTGATGGCATCGAAAAGAACCAAGCAGCCTGCAGAAATCATTGACGCTGTGCTGCGCCGCCACGCTGACGGGCAAAAGCCGGGTGAAATCTCAGAGGAACTCAAGCTGCACCACACAACGGTGAACCGGATACTGGCGACGGCGCTCCACTCGGCAGCGGCGGTGTAAACCCGAAGCTTCCGCCGCAGTGACCTACGTCCGGCGATCGCGAATGTCGCTGCTTTGATAGACGTTCGCGGCCAGTGGCGCCCATGATGACGTAGTGGTCAACGAACCGTACACCCCGTACTGCGGCCTCACCTACAATCGCCAAAACGTTGCCGTGCGTGCGGAGACAGCACCTCACATTCTGGTAAGCGCACCAACACGTACGGGTAAAACACGCAGGATTTTGGCCCCGGCGGCGCTCGTGCATCCTGGGCCGGAAGTTTTGGTGTCGTCGAAACCCGACCTGGCAGAGCTTGTTCTAACACGACGCAATATCGGGATTACCGGTGTGATTGATCTGCGGCCTGAGCACACTGAGGTATGGCCGGCCGGGGTTAGGCGTATGGTCACCGACCCGACCCGCACGATCGCCAGCGCCCATGAAGCACTGACCGTTGCTGAGACCATGCTCGCGACCTCGGGCGTGGGTTTCAGTGGCGCATCGGGCGGCAACGCTGTTGCTGCGGGCGGGCTTTGGGAAAGTCAGGCCGCACCGCCGTTGGCATGCCTGCTGTACGCGGCCAGCCCGCAGGGCAACAGTTTGGGAATGCCCTGGGTGCTCGATGCCGTGCAGGATTTCGGTATCGACGAAACCGGCGGCGACCAACCCATCCCCGAGCTCGGACGCCCGTCGTGGCTGACCGCTTACGGGCTTTGCGAACAACCGAAACTCGCGGCCCCGCTGTATTCTGTTATCGCCGGGATGGATTCCCGGCTGCGTGACAGCATCAAGATCACGGTGTCCAAGGCCGTAACACCGTGGCTGCGCTTGGGTTTGAGCGCCGACGAGGGAGCACCGTACTTGAGCGCGGTCGAACGTGTCGCTGTGGAGTCATTCGACGTCCACATGCTTGATGAGCCGGACGCCACATTGTTTGTGATCGCCCCGAACACCGGCTCGGTCGCCGGAGCCGCGGTGGCTCTGATCGATTCCATCGTGCGTCATTTCCGCCGCAAGATGGCCAATCATCAACTGACGCATCCGCTGCTGCTGGAACTCGACGAGGTATGTAACTCATGTCCGTTGCCGGATCTGTTGACCTACGTGGGGGAGTCAGCGGGACTGGGTGTCAACATCTTGGCGACGGTGCAGGCGTCGGCGCATTTCGACGTTGTATTTGGGTCCAAGTACGCTGAAGCGCTGCGGGAGATGTTTCCGGGCACGCTGATCATGTATGGAGCTCACGAGCGCCATTTGCTCGAACAGGCCTCACATTGGCTGGGAGAGACAACCCGACGTACCGAAGCCTATGAGCCCACAGGGGGGAGTCGGGGCCAATCGTCGCAATTCGGCCAGGCGATCGGTTGGCAGGAACTGCTTCCCCAAAGCCGGGAAGAAGCCCAGCTGTTGCAGCGCGGCACGGCTGGCGAGCGAGTTCATATTCCAGACTGGACCGAGTTCCTGGCTCTGTTCGACCAGGCGGTTCAGCGGCGAATCAAAAAGGCGCAGTGGGGTTGACGGGCGGTTGCCGCGACGGGCGCAATCTATGACTGACGCATTGGTCTCGGTGCTCGCGTCCAGCTTCCCAAGTGCGACCGCTGGGCAGCTCCGGGTAGCTGCACCGTGTAATCTGCCTGTGCTGCAACTAATTTGCTGTCGACGCGATCAAGCGTTTCTCGACGCTGGCCGTGTCCGCAGTAGCACTCCAGCTGCGGACCTACCGACGAATGTTGCCCTCACATGACCCTGGGTCCTGACGCGTGTTTTTCACGATATCGCTTGCGTCTGAGGCGATTTGACGCAGGATCTTCAAGAACAGCACTTGCCCGGCCGAGGTGTTGAGATACCACGGCGGATCGCTGAGCATGGCAATGATCTGTTGCCGCATCGCCTCGAGCGACTGCGAACCCGGCGGCGTGTCACAAACCTGGCCAGCTCGCTCGAGCGCGGCTAACACCCGATGCACAACTGCGTCTACGGTCGTACCCCGATCCATACCTTGAACCGTATCTGTGCCGCCACCCCCCGCTCACACCCCAATTTTTGCAAAGCGGTGTAGGCATCAGCGCGCCAGAGTTGGCCCCGAGCAGCGAACTCAGTTCGCGAATAGCTGCATCGAGGTTGACCGGGAGCTGACCGTGTCGAGGTGCTGGTTGGTGGAGCCGAACAGGACGCTGATTGCGCAAATGAGACACCAGATGGAGATCGCTGCGATGACCGCAGTCCCGCCAAGGATGGGGACCCAGTGGATAGGTGGTGGGGTTCGCCGGCGCGCGTGCAGGGATGGCGGTATGCGGCGGGCGGAGCCCGGTTCGGGGAGTGGATCTAAGACGGTGGTGATGGGCAGCGTCGGCCCGAGAATGAGGTCGTCGTCAACCTCGACAGCTTGGGGTGTCAGTGGCCACCAGTCGCTGGATCCTTCCACGGCTAGCCAGCCTTCGAGGACCCCGCAGACGGCTGCGGTGAGCAGGGTTGCGGGCAGTTGTGTTAGAAGCCAGGGGATGATCAGCTCGCCCCAGAGACTAGGGGAGGGGTTATAGAACGGCAAGGGCAGCGCTGCGAGCGCGGCGCCCCAGAGCAGTGCCGGTATCGGGTAAGCGCGGAGCCGCTCGGGGATGAGCGTGACGATTAGTCCGTAGGCGAGTTTGCCGGCCAACCAGCCCAGCGGCGCGATGGCCGCACAGGTTAGCACCAGTGCGACTTCAAATGATCCGCTGGCTGAGGTGGCGGAGCGCATCGGTAGTGGCAGGGCGACGACGTCGTCGTGTGGGTCGGGTCGGGCACCAACATGGCTGCGTGTGCGAGCGCGAATCTTTTTGGCGAGCAGCTCGGCGCGACGCTTTTGGAAGACAAATATCCCAGCGTGTGCGGCTATCCATGCTCGGCGTTGGTCGTCGAAAATGTCAGCGGGCATGCTCGGCCGGGTCCCGGCTTGTCAGGAGTTCGGTGAGCAGCTGACGGGCGTCGGCCAAGATTGAGTGGCATTGCTCGACGAGGCCTTCGACGGCGTGCAAAACGGTGTGTACGTGGGTGTCTTGGGGCGGTGGTGTGGCTGGGACCCCGCCGTCAAGGATCGCCCTTGACGACCCGTGGGCCCACCCGAGCGCCTCATCGAGTCGGGCCAGCGTGGCCAGCGACATGGTGCGTGAGCCGTTACTGGATTTGTGCAGTGTCGAGCGGTTGGGTCCGCCGCGGCGGGCCAGTTCGACACGGGACATGTGCAGGACCGCCAGCCGTTCAGAGACGAAGTAGTCGAGTCGCGCTGGCCCATCATTAGGTGCAATCACGCCCACAAAACTACCTAAACGCAACCATTATCGTCTAACCATGTGGACAACCTTGCCTATTACCGCTTACGGTTGCGTGCATAGGCGCCCACCCGATTTAGCGGCGCCGAGACGACGAAGGGACACCGCGATGAAGGGGCTTGTGGCGACGGCCGCAGTGCTGATGACAGTCATCGCCGCGATCGTGTTGGCGATCGTCGAACTGCTCATCAAACTCGCTCCGTTGCTGGTCGCGGCGGCGTGCTTGTGGGGAGCGGCCAAGCTAATAGGCGCACACCGCGCCCGAGGGGCGGCCGACGAGGAGCGTCTTAAGCAGGACTGGAGCCGGACCGCTCCCCAAGGCCCACCGCAGGCGGCGCCATCCACACCGCTGCCGCCGGTAATTGCTCATCGCGAACGCATGTATGTGGTGCGCGGTGAGGACACCGGCTTGGCCTCTGACCGCGACGACGGCTATGTCAAGGTTTCGGCGACGGCATTGCCGCGTGTGCAGCGTTTGCCGGCCACCTACCATCACCGGCGCAAATTCACGCCGCGCCGGGCTAGCGGGCACCGTTCGGGGCGGCGGCGGCCGTGAGCTCGGTTTCTGATCAGCAATGGCTGCGTCAGATTGGGGTGAATCTCGACGCCGATGCAGAACACGACCAAGACACCCTCGACAGCGGCGCGGCCGGGGAGTCAGCCGACGAGCATCCCGATGATGATGGCGCGATCAGCGACAACGACGCCGCACCCTTCGGCGAGGATCAAAGTGCCGACGCCTTTGCGGGTGCGTTCGTTTCCGACGGCGACGACCACACCGACTCGGCAGAAAACGAAAGCCCCGGTGCCGACGCTGATTTAGATCACGAGGCGGAGCGGCGTACGCGCCGATTTACGCCGTGGGTACTCGGCGCGTTCGCTGGCGTCGTGTTGTTGGCAACGGTGATAACCACGCTGGGCGTCACACTCTCAGGTCCCGACAACCCTTCGCCGAGTCTGCGCCAGCACGCAGTCAAATCGGGCCCCGCACCGACAATGGCGGCAGCACCAGCGCCGACTCCTGCTGATGGCGGCGATCACCCACTGCCGTTTACCGCCTCAGCCGACTGCCCGGCGGGCGCCTCAACTTCGGCGAAATCGATTGCCGATCCCGACAAGCCATCGCCGTGGATCTGCGTGCGGCATACGGATGGACAACCGCTCTATATCACGCTCGGGCCCGCCGGAATCGAACGCGCTTACGTGATCACGGCGGTCAGTATCGTGCCGGGGGATACTGCTGCGGCCCAGGGGTCCGGCGGTGACCCATGGCTACAGCATCGGGTGGTCACGTTGCTGCAGTGGCAGTTCAATGACACTGCGCACACGGTCGTCGACCAGGACACCGGCAATGCTCACGGCGAAGCGGTCAAACTGATTCCCGGGATCAGCGCCTCAAAAATCACTGTGATCATTCGGCACACCAGCCGTCCGGTCGCAGCCCCCCAGCCCAGCGTGTCGGCCCCAGACGGCGGACCGTTCGGCGGAATCCTGGGTGGGCCCACCCCGGCCACCGGCCCGGAACCGACCAACGGGCCTGACCCGACCGGCTTTGGGTCGGGACACGACACCGATCCCAGTGATGGAACCTTCGCGGTGTCGAGCATCAAAGTCATTGGGCACCAGGCGACATGAGGACGATGTGGTGAGAATCAGCAACGTATGGAAGAAGCGCATCACGGTGCTGGGCCACAGCGCCGGCCGGGTCGCTCTTGTGATTCTTGTGGCCAGTTCGTCCATCAACGGTATCGCCCTGCTGTGGGGGTTTGTCTTTCCCCCTGAACCAGCACCAGTGGCGGCGGTGGCCCGCGACGTGATCAACGAGACCGATCCCGTGAAGGCTTTCGCCGTGAATTGCGTGAAAGGGCTACTTGTCGGAACCACCTCGGGTGCTTCGAATTTGACACGCTGCTTTCCCGGGGGACAAAAGTACGAGTTGCCCACGACATCGTCGATGACGGTGTCGAACCCGGCGGCGTGGGCATCTAAGCGCAAGACCTCTTCCAACGACATCGTGCTCTATAGCGTGAAGGTTCAAATCGACGAACTGCCCTACCCGTCGGCGCCGCCGACGACGGCTTTCTACCAGCTGCCGGTGGCGGTATACCGGGATATGGGCATTCAGGCTCTTGATCGGATCAGCAGAGTCGATATGCCGCCTCCGGGAGCCTATGTGCCGCTGGGCTATTCAGCACCAATCGCTGCCAACAGCCCACTTTTTACGATGCTGTCTGGGTTTGCGACGTCGTTTTTAACCACCTCGGGTGGACTGGAACGGTTTATCACCACCGACTCGGGCATCACAGCCGTAGGGTCGTACTCCTCGGCCACAGTGACTGCTGCTCAGGCCGACAACACTCCACCCGATGCTCCCTCCGATAACAACGAATTAGCCACGCACATCGATGTTTCGGCGCGCCGATCCGATTACACCCTCGTATCGCTGTCTTATTCCCTGACGCTGCGTTCGGTGGGCGGCACCTGGTTTGTTGCCCAGATCGACGCGATCCCGCTGTTGGCTGACGCGACACCGACACCGGTGCCCACCACGGCGGTAGCACCGCACTGACCATCACTCACGTTGAGAGAAAGAGGGATTGATCATGATTAGACAGCTAACATTACAGACGTTGGCTACCCACACGACAAATGTGGCTGCCGGGGCCGGCGTGATCAACATGAGCCACGAAGTGCTTTACATCATCGTCGCAGTCGGCGGCACATACTTCCTGGGCAGCGGCATCGTGCGCGGTATGAGAGACCATTGGAAGCGCGGCACCGGTGCCGGATTGTCGGCAATCGCCGGCGGGGTGGCTCTTGCAGTTGTCGTAGCCCACATCGTCGGGCTGTATCAGCGCGGTAACCAGGAATTTGAGCACCTGCCCGGCAGCGTTGGCCACTCCAATACCCGCGGATGGTGACCACCGGCCCAGTTGCCCCACCACGGCCCGTCGACAAGGCCGAAGCGTGGTCGGGCATCCGCGACATCGACATCCAGATCGGGGAAGCCGCTCCCGGGCAGGAATGGCCCGGCGGGCCCTACCGCGGGGTGGAATGGGTGGCCATTGCCGCGATCGCGGGTCCCACGCTGCTATGGGTCGACAGCCAGCCCGCCGGAACCACGCTTCCGGTCCTCGCCGGCGGGGTGGTGCTCTGTGTGGTGACCGTTGGGCTGATGCGGCTACTTTTGCCCAAGGGACGTCCATCTCTTTCAGCACGTCTCGTTTTTGCCCGCAACACTATTCGGCCACCTCACCTGATCACCTCGCAGCCTCGTGCCGCTGAGAGGAAGCTGCGTGTTGACTCCAGTTTTGACCCTCCTGAACGTGTCGAGGACAATCTGGTCTTCACCGGCGGAGGCGTCTATGCCGAATTCTTGATCGATGGTTTGTCGGTCAATATGCGCTCGCTTGACGTCCACCGGCGAGCCGCCAGGCTGACGCGGAACTTGGGGCGCTACCTGCCCTCAGGCTCGCAAGTGCGCGGGTTGCTGGTCGCCGAGGACCAAAACGCCATCATGCGGGCAATGGTGGGTCCGCACACCAACAAGTCGACATGGATTGGGCAGTGCAAGCACTGGGTCCCAACTATCGCCCAAGCGAACAAGTGGATCACCAAGGGATATCGCGGTCCCGTGCGCCCACGGTTTTGGCTAACGGTGCCAGTCGATGCTGGCACCGCGGGACGCACACCGCTCGGACAGGGCAGGCGGGCTTGGGACTGGGTCAGCGGGCGTGACAAAGACTCAAGCACATCGATTCAGCACTACGCCAGTGTTGCCCGCCAGATCTGTGGTGCCCTACCTGATGAGTTTCACGTTCGCGCGGCTAGTCCAGCGCAAATCCATTGGTATCGGCGACATCGCGCCATGCTCGGCGTCATCCATGAGCCGATGCCAGCGGCCAGCACGGGGCCGTCCTCACTGAGCGCTCACGATTTCCCTACCATCGCTTTCGATGAAGGCGACAACGCCGGGCGGCCATGGTGGCGACCCAGTTTCAAAGCCTTGGTTCGCGTCTATGATCCCCACGAGCCCACCTGCAGATCGAGCTACCAGTCGTTTTTGACCGTCGAGCACTTCCCGGAGACAGGCCTGGCCTTTCCACGCGCTTCGTATCTGAATGCGCTGCTCAACGTGAACACCCAGGCCAGTATTGAGTGGACCCAACATATTTACATTCGCACACCCCAGGATGCGCAAGCCCGCAATTTCCGCTACACCAAAAACATCAAAGACCAGATGCGTCAGCGTGGTCACCGCGGAGCTGAAAACGACGAATTGCCAAGGAAGCTAGCGCGCACGCGGGCCTACACATCGCATCTGAACGGCAATCCCGCCGAACGCGAGCTTGACCACACGGTGATGATTGCGGTCGGTGCCGACTCACCGCGGGTCTTGGAGGATGCGGTCAAACAGGTCCGCCAGGAGCTTGACACAGTCGGCATCGCTGTCAAACGCCACCGTGGCGCCCAGGCGTTGCTGTGGAAGGCATTCAATACCGGAAGTGAAAACACCTGCCCGCTCGATGAATTTCGCAATCCCACCAGCGCACATAAGTGGTCGCTGTTCTTGCCGCTGATTTCGGGCCGCGTGGGCAACGTCAAGGGCAGTGCGCTGGCCATCGACCAGACCACGATGCGACCGGCGATCATCCTTCACGATCCCGAGGGAACTGCGCGCCGAAACAAGAACACCGGGCTGGCCGTCGTCGGCGATCCCGGCGGCGGGAAGTCCAACCGCACCAAACTCTCGGCGTATGAACTGATCCTGCGTGGCGGACGCGTTGTGGTGTTCGAGCCAGACACAATCGCTGAATGGAAGCAGGCCCTCACACCCATCGAGGGTGTACGGTTCATCGACCCGACAACGCCGCAGTACTTGTATGACCCGCTGGTGATCTTCCCAGCGCACCTGGCAGGGCGCATCGCGGCCTCGCACATCCTGCCCTGGATTGGGCTGTCTTATGACAGCCTGCTTGCCAAGCGTTACCGACGTTTGGTGCGACCGGAAACCCGGGCCAGGCAAGGGATTACGAGCCACCGCACACTGCTGGACTATCTGCGTTCACAGCCGGACGCCGACAACGACGAGTTGCTGCTGCGCTTAGAAACAGCCCAGGAGGATTTTCCCGGGCTTTTCGATGACCACTTGCCGCCCTACCGGCCAGAAGACTCCCCGGCCACGGTCTACCTGACCGGCAACCTGGGCTTGCCCAGCACCGAGGATCTCACCAACGCCGATCTCTACGCGAAACTGTCGGGGACCCAGCGCGCCGGAATGGCTATCTATGGCCTGCTCATTGAGCTAGAGCAGCGATACATGTTCGACCGCCTCGACGTATTCGACGTCATGATCTTCGAGGAGTGCGCCGAACTGCTTGCCTTTCCCACCACGGCACGCATTGCGCACAAATTCACTCGGCGGGGCCGTAAGCACGCGAGTGGAATCTGGTTCATCACACAGGATTTCAGGGACCTTGCCCGCATGGGGGATGAGTTTGTCACACAAAAATGGATCTTTCGTGTTCAAGACCCTGAACTGGCCTACGCGACACTGAAGTGGGCGCGCATCGACCCAGAAATGTATCCAGAGCTTGTCAGCGCACTAAGCGAGGACACCAGTCCTGGCTCCACCGCTGATGAAGACGTGTTCTCTGATCGCGGGGAATGGGGCGGCTACGCCACCGAGGCCGGGGCGGTCGATCGTGCCCGACTCGGCGAGGGATTCTTAGTCGACGAACTTGGACGTCCCGCACGCGTTCAATTTTTCGGCGCGCCAACCGAAGAGCAGGCACGCGCATTCGATAGCACCGCATCGGTGATCGCATGACTGCCAGCGATTCCCTCGCAGTCTGGCTAGTTGAGCACCCACGGTTGCGCCGCGTGATCGGCGCGATGACAGGTGTCTACGTGCTGTGTCTGTGGGCGGTGGTGGCCGCACCTAAAGCCTCGGCGGCGGTGGGTGCCGCTGCTCTGGGGTGGACGGGACTGCATGACTTGGACAACGTGCCGATCGCTGACTACTTCCTCTCGATGGTCGATACCACCGAAGCCACCTTCAACAACGGCCAACACGTCAGCGCGTTCGATCCCGAATCGTGGGGGTCGTGGATCGTCAAAGCCACCCAAACCGCGATCGCGCATACCACCGCAGCCTGGTGGCTGACCAATGAAGCTGCTCTTGTCGTATTCGCTATCGGGATTGCGCTGTGGCTTCTGCGATTTGCAATGTCGAGCTCGTGGCTCTTGGCCCTCGTTCAAATCGGGCGCCCCGTTTTCGCTACAGTGAACATGCTCGTCAACCAGATGTGGCTGGGGCCATTGGCGGTCGCGGTTTGTGTGGTGTTGGCGGGGTATCACCAACAGCGAGGGCGGCCGGCCCAGGCCCGCAATCTGCTAGGCACCGCCGCGGTGCTAGCTGCATTGGTGTGGACGGTCTTTCGTGACCCCATTGACGATCTAGTCAGCGATCACGGCCTGCTGGGCATGGGTCGAGCGACAGGCTTTCAGATCGCCCAGGACGCCCGCCAGAGTTCGTACGCTCCGGGCCAGTCATTGGATACCCAGCTCGACGCCCTGCTGGCGCAGCTGGTGTCTTCGACGGCGCGACCAGCTCTACAGTTACAGAACTTCGGCATGGTCGTTGATGATGTGGGCACCTGCCGCCAGGCCTGGTCCCAGGCCATCTTGGCCGCGCATAGCCAAGGTCCTGGACCGGCGCACGCGATGGCCGGATGCGGTGCTCCCCAAGCCTTGGCGCACGCTCAACAATTGGGGGCCAACGACTTTGTGCTGGGGCTGGTGTTCTTGTTCGCCGCGTTTTGGATCGGCCTGTTCATCTGGTACGTCGGGGTGAGCACGTTGCTGGTCGGTGCCAAAGCCACCTACTACTGCATCGTGGTGGTTCCCGCGGCGATGGTCGGCATGAGCGGTTGGCAGCGCGGCAAGAAATACGCGGTGCGCTGCGTCTCGCAGGTGTTGTTGCATGGCGTCGAGATGATGATCTTCACTGTCTTTTTGGCGTTGAGTGCGGTCGGGATGGGGTGGGCGCTCACCACGCCGCAACTGGGGCATGGCGCCACCGCGGTCCCGCGCCTGTTGTTGGTGAGCCTGGGTTCGGTCGTAGGCATCTTCTTGTTCCATTACATCGACAAGCATTTCTACACAGACAGTTTGGGCACGATCGCCCACCACATCACTGGGGCGTGGTGCTCCACAAGCGGCGCTGTGCGCGATGAGTACAACGATTACGCCGAGGCGGGACGCAAAGCGCGCGGGCTGTTTCGACGGGTCGCGCGACGCGGCGATAGCGATGGCGCCGGCGACGATGACGGTTCTAACGGCGACGCCGACACCTCAACGCCGGGGTTCGATGCGGTCAAACCTCGGCCCAGCCGGATGCGCGGTGAGGAGGAGACCACGGCGACCCGGACGACCGGGGCCACCACCACCCGGATGGCAGCAGAAAAGGCCGGGGCGAGCGAGGCCGCGGCGACCGCAGGTGGACATGCCGCGGCTGCGGCAGCAGAGGGGGCCGGCGCCACAGCGGCAGAAGGCGCCGCCGCGGCCGCCGCGCCAGAGGTGGTGATTCCCGCCGTCATCACCGAAAAGACCGTCCAGCACATCCGCGGACACCACCACCGCAACGGCTCAGACCCCGGGTCCCAACAAGGCGTCCCGGACAGCGACACCAGCCCGCACCTGGCGGCGTCCAATGCCCTCAGCAACGGCCAGCCAGGGGAACCAGATCAAGGCGAGGTGGCGCCGATGGCCGGCTCAGATGGGCTGCCATCGCTACCGAGCCATCCGCGCCGCCCGGCCCAGGGCGTGGGTCGCCACCAGGCGCCCCCGTCGGCAACCCCTGATGAGGACCCCGGCCTGCCGCTAGATACATCATCTGAGCAGCAGCGATCGTTCGAGCTGTCTGAGTCGCCCGTAGAATTTCCGTCACCACCTCGACCACGAGCAAGGGACTATCACCAGTGAGTGCCCGTGACTATTTCGACATCGGGATTAGCCGCCTGGGCTTCGGTGGGCCCGTGGCCGATCACGCGGGAGCGCGCGAAGCCTTCACGCAGGCCACCGACATGGATCCCGGCATGTGCGACGCGTGGATGGGGTTGGCGGTTGCTGGCGACGTCAGCCTTAACACCATGCGCGGCGCATATGATGCGCTATCGACTTTGCATCGCGAAACGCGTCGGATTGGCCTGGCAGATTCTGCGCTAGCGCCAACCGTGTCTACGCCATTCCTCATTGACCTTTACCCGCACACTCCGACCGGGATCACCATCGCCTACGCGGCGACACTTGTTAGCCAAGGCGACTACGACCAGGCCGAAAAGATCCTCGACGGGGTTGACCTCACCGTCGAGCCCGCGCAAGCGCAGATACACCGGTTCATCGGGGCCACAATGTTTTTCCTGACGCGCCGCTGGCCAGACTTGTTGACGTGGACCTCGCAGGCCTCGTCGAGCAGCGGTGGAATCGTGGAGGCCGCCACACGGCTGCTCAAAGGAATCGCCCAAACCGGGCTGGGACAGTTCGAGGCGGCGCTGGCCACATTGACATCCGTCGTGACGCAGGCCGACCAGGCCAAGCTCGACCAGAGCGGCATCGATACCTCGCACCTGCTGGCCGAGGCGGCCGTATATCGCGGCTTGTGCCACCGCGCGTTGGGGGACGAGGCCGCCGCCCGCAAAGAGTTCAGCGCAGCCAGCGTAGACGGTCAACTGCGCCCGGACGCCGCCGCCGCGCTCGATGACCCCGGCTACGGCGTCACCGTCACGACCCCAGACGTGATTGCCGCCCGGTCCAATCGGTGGGACCCGGATTCTGGACCGAGCGTGGCCGACCTGCGCAGAGCCCGGCAACGCAAGGAAGCCGTACGTGTGCTGGAGCGCGCCGAACGCGAACTCGACGAATTCATTGGGCTCCGCCGCGTCAAAGAGCATGTCAAGGAACTCAAGTTCGTCAAGGTCTACGACCAGAAGATGGCCGAGCGCGGCGTCCAGATCGGTGAGCGCGACACCTTGCACATGACTCTGGTCGGCCCGCCGGGGACCGCGAAAACCTCGATAGCACGGCTGATTTGCGAGATGTATTTCGGCCTGGGCATCCTCGAATCGCCAGAATTCATCGAAGTCTCCCGCAAGGATCTTGTCGACGAGCACATCGGTGGCACCGAGAAGAAAACATCAGCGATCTTGCAAGCTGCCAAAGGCTGTGCACTGTTCATCGACGAGGCACCCGAACTCTACAAACCGGATAATGAGCGCGATTTCGGCCACATCGCCGTTGACGTCATCATGAAGTGGGCAGAAGACCATCGCCACGACACAATGATCGCCATGGCTGGCTACGCCAGCCCAATGAACCGGCTTTTGAGCGCTAACCCGGGACTGCGGTCACGGTTCCCGTTCCAGCTCGAATTCACCTCCTGCGACACCGACGACCTGGTACGGATCGCTGAGCTGTTCGCAGCGCGGTTCCATGTGGCCATCGAACCCTCCGCTCTTTCGCGCTTCAGCAGCAACGCTGAGTGGCTATGCAACACGCCAAGTACACGCCCCGGTGAACCACACATGCTCATCGATGTCGCCGCCAACGGCCGGTTCGCCCGAACCGTCATTGAACAAGCCCTGCGCAAAGCCAAAGCCCGCATCGCAGCGGACCCGACGGTGGACTTGCTCACCGCCGACCTGAGCAGCATTAGCACAATCACGCTGGCAGACATGGACGCTGCCCTCACCGACGTCCTGGCGGCCTTTGAGCTCGTCACGCCCTAAGCCCATCGTGGGCGCTGAAATGCGGATCGTTGTAGGCCACACTGATGCTGGGGATGCTGTCCAGGTGGACGTGGGTCAGCATGGCCTCGTGGTGGTCGCCGGCCGTGAGCTCGTCGGTGCGACGTTCATCGACTACCTCGCACTTGGCTGCATCCGCTATCACACCTGGCGATCTAGATGTCTGGGTAGTCCGGTCGGGCCTGCCCGAGCCGGGCGCGGCAGCCGCAGCCTTCGAAGAACTGCAGCAACAACTGCCCACCTCGGACCTTCAGATCGTCTACGACGATATGAGTCGCGACCGTGACCGCTTCGACGCTCTCACAATGCTTTCCGCGCTGCCGAGAGTCGCGACTGCGATGGGACCTGTGGTCGACGAGCCCGACATCACGGACTACCGCCTTGGCACGCCAGAACCATCGGAGGTCTGTAAGGCTGTCCCCGACGATTAGAGAGGTGGACGGGATCCTGAGTGCGACTCTGGATGTCAGCTGCTTGGCGGGGTTGTTCGCCCGAGCTCTTCTTCAAGGGCAGACAGCTGTTGTCGGGCGGTGTTGATGAACGTTCGAGCGCAATCGCTGCAGTAGTGGGCAGTGTCACGGTCGACCTTGACGATAAGTATCGGGTCGCCCTTATTGAGCACGTGGTTTTTGTCTGACCGACACGGGTGCCGTCGTCCTGCCGTGCCAATCGACAGCGTTCGCAGCAGTGAGCGGGGCTTACCCATGTCGCAGTTCCTCCTCGACCGCAGCAACGATCTGAGGCAACCGCGCGATGAGGTAGTCGCAGTCGTCCGCGGTGTAATCCTTCCTATTGGTGGCACCGCTGGGAACCATTGTCTTGATCCGCCTGTCGATGGCCGATTTCACGGTGACGAAGTTCTCCCGGGTGCGGTCCAGCTCGCGGCCAACGCGATTGAGGCTGTGTTTGGCCAGAAACTTGCCAGCCTCGTTCTTCACCAAATCGTCGAGCAGGGTCTTTTTGGATCGACGTGTCTGTTGTTTGGTGGGCTGGACGCGTTGTAGCTGATCGAATTTGACTCCGGTGTCGATACCCTTTTCCTTGAGCACGGTCAGGGCCTGCGCAACATCTGGGTCGGCGCTGAGGGCGATCAGGGTCAGGTTTTCGAGTTGGATGTCGGCCTGGCCAGTGATCACCGGCAGCGGAGCGTTCTGGCCACCTCCAGGTGGGGGTTCGCGAGTGGGCAGGGGTTCAACAACGGTCTCGTCGATGAGCTGCGCGAAGAACTCTTGGTCTGCTTCGGCGAACTCCTGGAAGTCGTTCCAGACCCCGGTGATGTTGCCGCCGACGTGAAAAACGACGACGCCATCGTTGACGGCATCGAAGGGGTCAACATCTGGAATCACCCGCATGATGCGCCCCACGAACTGCATGAAAGGGCTGAGGTTGTTGAAGATGCTGAAGACAGCGGCGACGCTGAGATACGGGTGGTCGTATCCTTCACCGAGTTTGCGCACCTGTACGATCACGTCGAGTTCGTGGTTCTCCAACCGCTGGTAAACTCGCTCGTTCGCTTTGCTCTTGCCTTCGATCAGGCTGTGAACGAAGTCGGCGCGGAGCCCCAGTTCGCGGAACTTGGCGACGACCTGTTTGCAGTGCTCCATGTTCAACGCCGCCGCAATGATCTTAAGCCTGGCCTCGCCGGTCTTTTCCCGCAGCTCGAACAATTTCTGGCGGGAGGCCTCGGCGATGGTGGTGAGGGTGGCGTCTGAGCTCACGACGCTGCGCCGGAAGCCTGCGTCGCGCTCGCCGAGGCGGCGGACCTCTTCCAAGGACACCTCGACTTCGGTGTTGTCGTCAGGGCGCCGGACGTAGTGCAGCGTGGTCGGGTTGAGGCGGTAGCCGTTGATGCGCTTGACGTATCCCTTCTCCACCGCGCGAGAGATGGGGTAGCTGTAGATGATTTCACCGGCCATGATTCGCCCGTCGGCACGACCGGGGGTGGCGCTCACGTTCACGATGCGTGCGTCCGGGAAGTGCCGCCGCAGAGTGTCCCAGCTCTCGGCCACGTTGTGATGGCCTTCGTCGAACATGATCAGATCGAAGAAGTCGGCAGGAAGCTTTGCAAGCCAGGTGTTTTCGGCTCGCTGGAGCTGATGAATATTCGTCACCACGATGTCAGCCACTTCGAGATCGGTGACGTTGGTCGACGTGCCTCGGATTTCTGCGGGCTCTGGGAACGGCGCGGAGTCCAACACTTTGCGCTTAAGGTAGAAGAACTTCGGGTCGCTAGGTGTCAGATCCTTCAGCAGCTGGTCGGCGATCTTGAGGTTCGGTGCGACCAGCAGTGCGCGGTGAGACTGTGCGGCGAACGGCGTGAGAGCCAGGAGGCCTGACTTCCCGCAGCCCACCGGCAGCACGACGGAGACTTCGCGGCCCTCGGGAGCGTCGAAGTCGTGCCCGGTGAGCGTTTCGTATGCCTCGATCTGCGGCTCGCGCAAGGACGCATTGCCCGTCACGGTGGGTCGCAGGGTGACGTACTGGTCGATTTTCATAAAGCTACCCCTTTTGTGGAAAACGTTGTCGGCAAGGCGATCTGGTTCAGGATGCGGAACTCTTCGGAGGCCGCAGCTTCTCGACGCCGCTACGGATCGCGGGGGGCAGCGTGCGGATCGCGAAATCGCTGATCGACCACTCGACGTCATCGGCGTCGGCCGCCCGCAACGCTTCCACTGCTGCCGAGGCCATCTCGTCAGACTTGACCTCCTGCAGGATCTTGACCAGGACGTCACGCACGTGCCACCGGTTGTGGCGGGGCCCCAGCGACGCGAGCGCGCCCACGCTCATCCGCATCACGCTGGAGTCCTTCGTCTCGGCCACGACAATGCGGGTGAAGTCAGCCAGCACGTCGCAGTACTCGAACGAGAAGTTCCCATGCCTCAGAAAGTCGGTGAACCGCTGGTAGACGCGCTGGAACGCGCCCCGCTGTTCGCTCCAGAGGAATTTGACGGACCCTCGAGTGCACCAGGGCAGCACTCGGGTCAGCACGTGCATGTCGTCGTGGCTGGACTCATCCAACGCGGCTGCCCACTCGATCATCTCGATCAAGTCCGCGTCGGCGACCGACGGACTGCGCATGCGGTCCTGCAGGCGCTCCGCTGCCTCTTCCTTCGACTCGTTGGCCACGTATTCCTCGTGTGCATCAACAGCACGCTCGAGTGCATTCATGAAGTGCTCGATCGACTGGTAACGGCGATCAGGCGAGTTGGCGATCGCGGTCTCGATGACAGGTCGCAGCGGGCCGGGCTCCACCTCGTTGTTCACTGGGAAGTCCTGAGTCACGAGCTCCTGCAGGATCTTGCCCAGACCGTAGATGTCGGAACGGTGGTCGGCGCTTCGGGCCCGTTGCCACTGCTCCGGTGCTGTGTAGACCCACGTGCCCAACCCTTGTCGCAGCGTTGAGGTCAGCGGGTCGGTGTGCCGCTCGGCCTCAACGGCAAGCCCGAAATCCGATACCGCCCAATCGCCGTTGCTCAGCCGCAAAACGTTGGCCGGCTTGAGATCTCGGTGATAGATGCCCCGATCATGGACGTAACCGAGCCCCGTGCAGATCTGACGCATGATGTCGACGATCAATCGCGCTTGGCCGCCCACCGTGTCGACGTAGTCGGTCAGGCTGCCCTGCGCCAACGGCATCGCATACCAGATGTTGTCGTCGTCGGTCTCGCCGTGGGCAAGCACCGAAATAACGTTGGGGTGGTGCAGGTCTTCGAGGAGCCGAAGCTCACGCCGAAACCTCTTGATGGCTTCGGGGTCAACCGCGACGGTGTCCTTCAGCACTTTGACGGCGACCAGTTCGCTGGTCTTGCGGTCGGTGGCACGGAAGACGTCGGCGAAGCCGCCACCACCGATCCGAGCGTGTTCCAGCAGGAATCGCCCACCCAGCGTGCGGGTCTTCTCGTCCGACTTCGGCCTGCCGGCCTTGGTCTGACGGAGGCCTGAGCTGTTCCATCCAGCGACAACATCGAGGTCCCAGATAGGGCCCTGCGCAATCTCCCCCACCGCGTCGGGGAAGTCGTTTCGCTGCCGCAGTGTCGCGATGCGCTGAGTGCTCACGCCGAGCTCCTCGGCCACCTCCGATATTCCGCCAAGACGCACGGTTGCCTCCAGAAATAGTTGTTCTCAAATCAAGTATAACACCGAATTGGTTGTGGTTGGCTCAACTATTTATCGCGTCGTCGCCGAGCGGCGACAAAACCGGTTGCCCACGTCCGCGCGTCGTAGCACGGTGGGGACGACGACGAGTCGGTAATTTGGCTGCGAGAGACCCCGAACGGAACGGATCCCTGTTCTAAGCAGATCACTCAGTCATCGGTGATGCCGATTTCTGGAGATTGTTGCTTGGCGTGGGGGCCGCGTTCGCGAAGCCAGGTGGCCTCAAGGTGTCGCTGGTAGGCGGCGTGGATGGTGGCGTGGAGCTGGGCGGCGCGTGCGAGGCTGTCGCGCAGTCGCTCGTCGAGTATGGCTGGGTGCAGGCGCCCTGCCTGGGTGAGCGCGGGGTCGAGGTCGGGCGGGGTCCCGCGGTTGATGACAGCCGACGTTGGGGGCGCGCCGATGGTTGTCGTCCAGGGTAATTCGGTGGCGACGAGTCGCAGGAGCCGCTGGGCAGGCTTGGGTGGCCACGTTTGGCCGGTCGTGTCGAGCAGGACAAGGCCGGACTGGTTGGCCGCGGCGTGTTCGGCGAGGTCGGCGATTATTGCAGGGTCGGCGCTGGCGGCGTCGTCGATGATGATGAGACTGCCGGGGGGTAACGGCGACTGCGACTTTTTGTTGGTGATGGTGGCGTGGGTTTCGGTGATGGTGGCAGCGGTGTCGGCGAGCTCGTTGGTCACGGCGTCCTCGGCTTGTTCGCGAGTAGGGCTGCACCACAGGATCTTTCGTTCGGAGGCTGCAGCCGCGCTGTGCAGGGTGTGCAGGGCGGCGCGGCGCTCGGGCGAGGGTTGGGCGTGCACGACCGTGACGGCGAAGGGCAGCCTTGCGGTGCTGGTGATGGCGGCGGCTATGGCGGGGGAGAGGTCGGCGGCGGCACTGTTGGCAAGGCTGAGGGGGCGGTGCGGTTGGAAGCGGCTGGCGGCTTCGAGCACGCGTAGCTCGATGGCCAGTTGGCCGAGTTGGGCGGTGATGTGCTCGGCCGAACGGGTTTCGGCGGCCGCGAACGCGGCGGCGGCAGCCAGTTCTGCGCGGTCAAGGTCACGGCGCAGCTGGCTGGAGCGCCGGCGGGCGGCCAGCACGGCGCGATCGTCTTCGGATCGTGCTTCGGCGATGACGTTGTCGACGTCGTCACCGCTGATGACGCGGTCCGCGCCGCCGGCGGCCTTTGCACGCGCCGCGAGTGCTTCGCGAAGCGCAGCCTGATAGCGCTCGGCGGGCGCAGTGTCGGGGAGTGCCATGAGTCGCAGTTGGACATCGAGTTTGGCCGAGGCGATGTCAAGTGGGTCGACGTCAGGTTGAGCCTGCAGCTCGTCGAGCTGGTTGCGCGCCCAGTCGACATGGCTTAGCGCTGTCTCGTATTCGGCTTCGGCGTCGGCCCATTCGGCGGTCACGTCGTGAACGGCGATCAAGTAGGGGCGGTCGGCGTCGGCGCGCTGGCGCAGTTCGCGGATGCGCGGGGTGGCTTGGCGCATTGCCGGTCCGTCACCAATTGCGGCGCGGGCATGCAGGGCCTGATGGTCGGCCAGCGCCTGCTGGTATTGGGTCCGCAAGCTGGTGAGGTCAAGCAGAGCGGCCGGCAGTGGCGGGGGTGCCACGCGGTGGCGGGGGAGGTCGTCGAAGTCCAGGCCGGCGAGTTCGTCGGCGGTCTCAAGCGGGGTGTTGGTCGGGTCGGGCTCAACGAGTTCGGGGTGCCACGGTTGCGTAGACAGGTCGGTGGCAGGCATGTCAATCCTGGTTGCGTGGGGGTCGGGGGGAAGTTGTTCTTCTTCCTCGGGGTGCAGTGGGGGTTGTTCGGGTAGCGGGTGGTCGGCGTGGTCGTGGTGGCCGCCGATCAGGTCGACGGTGTAGGTGATGGTGCGGGCGTATTGGTAGGCGGGGATGGTGTGGTCGGGGTCGACGTCGGCCAGGTGCTCGGCGGCGACGTGAAGAAGGTCGGCGGGGGTCCAGCGGGTGGGGTCGGCGGCATTGACAGCTGAGACGAGGCCGGGCCAGGCGGGATCGGCGACGATGGATTGCGCGGTTGCTGACCCAAAGACGTTGTGCAAGTCAGCGATCCAGGCAGGGCGCAGGCCGGTGTGGGGGGCATCGACGGTGGCCGCGGGCGTGAGTTCGGCGGCAAGACGCCACCACAGCGCGGCGGCGGGCAGCTCGTCGGGGAGCGGACGTTGGATGGCGGCCGCGCGAACGAGGCCGGGCAGGTCGGGCCGGCTGGTGGCGGCTTGGGCGAGGTGGGCGGCCAGTTGGGGCCAGTACCCGTCGGCGCGGATGCGCGGATCGATGGAGTCGATCAGCTGCTCAAAGCGGCGAGCATGCGGGCTTTGGGTGCGCA
The DNA here is from genome assembly GCF_976985685.1 of Mycobacterium sp. NTMscope_Eco_3. NCBI lineage: Bacteria > Bacillati > Actinomycetota > Actinomycetes > Mycobacteriales > Mycobacteriaceae > Mycobacterium > Mycobacterium sp. NTMscope_Eco_3. Next base: position 90,777 of record NZ_CDRJYZ010000001.1, read on the forward strand.
CCACCGCTTGAGCCCGGTTTTCGAGGAGTTTTTGGATGGTGCGGGCGCGCACGGCGTATTGGGGTGGGCCGAGCAGGGTGGTGTCTTCGGCAACCACGTTGTGGGCGGCGCGGAAGACCGCGATTTCGGCGGCGAGTTGGGGGTTGGCGGCCAGCACGGGTTTGGCCCAGGCCGGCGCGGTCGCCGGTGTCCATTGGTGGGTGACGGTTTCACGGATCTGGTCTGCCAGCTCGGCAACCAGCACGGCGCGACCGGTCAGGCAGTTCTCCCATGCGGGGTCGTTGGCCAGCAAAGTGGGAGTGGCGGGCAGCCAGCGCAGCGGCCCGATACCGGCAGAGTGTCCGCCGGTGGGGTCGATGCGCCAGTCGAGCACCGCGGCGGGATCGTGGGCACTGAAAAGCTCGCCTACGCTGGCGGCCTCGGTCAGTGTGGCGAACGGGTCGCGCCCGTCGGCGCCGATGATCGCCAAGTGTTTGCAGAGCACTGGCCATGCTTCGGCGCGGGTCAACCCTGGATAGAGCTGATCGGCGGTGATGTGCAGTTGGGCCAGCAGGGCCGGGGAAGCCAGGGCCTGGGCGGCGTCGCCCAAGGCGTTGTAGTACATCGCCGCGGCCGGGCCCAACCGCACGAAGGGGTCGCGGGCTTCGCGTGCGGCACTGGTGGCCGAGACTTGTGCGCCGTCGCGTGACAGCGTTTTGGTCAGGACATCGACGGCCGTTTCGGGGTGAGTTGCTTTGGGCGACAACACCCGGTGCGGGTCGGATTCCGCGGTGGATAGATAGATGTGGTTTTCGATGCGGCCGCGAGTTAATGCCACGTAGAGCAGTTGGCGAGTGAGACTCCCGGCACCGACGATGTGGCAGGCGTGTCCGGCGGTGAGTCCTTGTGCGGAGTCAATGGTTGCCGCATAGCCGAGGGTGACGTGCTTTATGACGTAGTGGGCGGGGAGGCGCACTGTTTGGCCGCTGCCGAGGTGGCGGGCTTTGATGCTGCCGTTTCGGTGGATTTCCAGGATTTGGAAGCGGTAGCCGTTGCGCACGTAATCGGTGGGGCTCAAGCGCAGCCGGCGGGCATTGCGGCGGGTGCGAATAAGGTCGCCGGGAGAGGCGGCAAGCCGATCAGAAAGGGTGATTTCGTGGCCGCGCCGTGTTGCCGGGTCAGCCGCGGCGAGGCGATCGAGTCGGGCTCGGGCGTTGAGGGTATCGACGATGGCGTTGGTGGGTGCTAACAGGAGGGAATCGCGGCCCGCGTCGAGGTCGGCGGCCCACGCGGTGTAGGCCATGTCGGCGGCGGTCTGATCGGCACCGACGTGCACACGCTGGTGGTCGATGTAAAACCCGAGTCCAGAGGGGTCTCCTCTGCGGATCGCCAGGGTCGCTGCGCTTTCGGCGGTGGAGCCAAAGCGAACCAACTGAGACAGCGTCAGTGAATCGGTCTTGTGGGCGATGTTGCGCAGCACGCCACCGGCTGAGATCGACGCGAGTTGGCAGTCATCACCGACCAGCCGGATGCTGGCGCCACGGGCTAAGGCGTGGGTGATCACCGCATCAAGTTCGAGCGTTCCGGCTTTGCCGGCCTCGTCGATGATGATGAGCGTGTCGCGTCCGACGTTGGTGAACCATGGCGGTGGGGCAGAGCGACTCGACCCGCTGGCCGGGTCGGCCGACCAGACGTATTTGGCGATGGTGTCGGTCGGGGCCGACAGATCCTCACCCAGTTCGATGGCTGCCGCCGCGGTGGGGGCTAAGCCGACGATGGTCGCGCCCGAGGAGCGCCACGCATGCGACAGCGCGGCCATCGCCGTGGTCTTCCCGGTACCGGCCGGGGCCAGCGCCAACGCCACTCGGCGCCCGCTGCTTGCCATTTCCCGGACCAGTGCGACCTGGCCCTCGTTGAGTTGCTTATCGCGTGCGGCCGAGTCTGCCAGCGCCAGCTCGATATCGATGTCCTCGACCGTGCGCCCGCCGCGTCGGAGGGCGGCAGCAACGATGCGTCGCTCAGCGGCCAGCAGCTCCTGAGAGGTGTAGGTAGCGCTGCCGTGGCGGCTATGCACGCTGGTTCCATCGCGGCGACGCAGCTGCGCAGGTTCTCCCATTTCACCGTCGTCGATATCGATGTGCTGAACCGACAGCGGCTCGGCCAAAGCAGTCTCGGTGATCTTGTCGGCCAGCGTCTCGTCGGCGGCGTGCCCGCTGCCACGAACGAGGCGCTGCGCCTCGGCGAACACGTGGTGGCGTTGCCAGGTCGCGCGGGACCGGGCAACCGTGGCGATGACTTGGGCAGCGCGCGCGGTGATCCAGTCGTCATCGACAGCATCGATTTGGGGCGCCGGCGCGGACAAGACGGTGCCCAGCATCGCGGTCAGCTCCCGCACAGCGCCGAGCACCTCGATCGCTTGGCCGCGCCACATGTGGCGCTGCTCGGCGAATGATCGGGGTTCGTGTTTGGCTTCGCGGGTCTCTAGGGTCGCTTGTTGAGCCAACGCGATGGTTTCCACGTGGGTCGGCTCGCGGCCGTGGGCGGCTTGAAACTGCTTGGCCAGATCGGCGGTGCGGGCTTCGATGGCCAGCCGCCGCGACGACCACGCGGCCATCAGCTCGACTGAGATTCCCACGATTTCACGCACCGGCCTCTTGCCGCGGCCCTCGCCGACCACATCAGCGAACCGCAGCTGCAGTCGCTGTCCAAGGTGGGCTTCCAGGCGCGTGTTGTACAGCTCGGAGGCGGCCACGGTGAACTGGTGCACAGGCTGCCCGTCAAGCGCCAGCCAACGCAACACACCGTCAGGGCCCACCGTGGCGACCTTGTTGGAGATCGCGACATGGGTGTGCAGATCAGGATCGCCAGCGCGTGAATCGCGGTGGGTGAACGCCGCCCCGAGCAGCCCGGTGGTGTCGACCTGGGCGACACCACCCTTACCTGAACGGGTAAATGCGGCGTGAGTTTCTAGCCACGCCAGCGCATCACCGACCGCTACGTCGTGACATTCCTCTACCACTGTTGCGACGGCGCGCGGTGCGATCGCCCACAGCGTCGACACTGACTTCACGGGCGAAAACGTCAAGTCGTAGCCGGCGACCGCGGTCGTGCGCGCGCGAGTTTCCCGCGCGATAAACCCACTGAGTTCGCGATCGTCGGCGGGCGCGCGCTTGTACTGCTCAGCGAACATTCGGCGCGCGACAACGGTGCGGATCGCGGCGCGCGTGGGCGCGGCGATGGGCGCGTTCCAGTGCAGGCCGGCTTCTTCGTTGTGATCGCGGTAGGCCACTGCCAGGGCGCGCACAAAGGTGGTTTCGCTGTCGCGGATATGGAACTTGCGGCCCAGTTTGGCGGCTTCGGCGGCCGCGAGGCCGCGCACGCCGCATTCGGCGACATACTTGGTGATCGCATCGGCGTTGGGGTGCAAGCCTTCCCCGAACAGGGCCTTCATTTGGGCCTCGGTGACCGGCGAATCAACCGGTACGGCCCAAACTTTCGCGAGGTCTTCGGGGGGCACCGGACGTGCCCTTGTCGAGGACAGCGATGCCAGACCCGATCCCACCCATCGGCCCGGAGATTCGCCTTTGGTCGAGTAGTAGTCGATCAGCGGGGCCCGGCCGCGCGCGGTGGTGTCGACAGCAGCGACTTGCCGGATCAGGTACTGGTAACCGTCTCCGGCGGTGAGCTTGTGGCTAGTCATCGTCACTGCAGTGCAATCCCTTTCGAGGCGCACGTTAGAGACGACACCGCAGATCTGTCCTACACAGATCAGGCGGTTCTTAGGAAACTGTGACCTTAATGCAAGAGGTGTGTGGTGTCTGGGGTGGTTCAGAACGGTTGATGCCGGTGGTCATTGGTGTGTGGTGCATGAGGGTGGGATCGGCTTATGTTGTGGGACTGGGGGATCGGGAAACATTGGTGGTGGACAAATGTGGACGCACTGATGTTGGTCAGTGTGGTAGAGCGGGACAGCCGGTTCGTCGTATGGTGCGGCGATGGGAACGATCAACTCGAAATCAGCGGCGCGTAGGCGGGTTCGCGAGGCGCAGCTTAGAGCGAACGAGGCACGCGTGGAGTGCGAGCGGCAAAACGTCGATGACGCGGCGTCGTTACTCGTTGAGCTGGGTCGCCTGGCGGCCGTGGAGGAGTGGGAGGCAACTCGCATCCTCGAGATTCGGGCAGAGGCAGAGCGGCGTCGGCACACGCACCGCCAGGCCGGCGGCATCGCGGTGGCTCGAATGCAGGGTCGCGGCGAATCACTCGCGGCGATAGCGGAATTGGCTGGGGTCAAAGTCGGTAGCGTTCGGATGATGTTAAAGGCGGCGAGCGCGCACACTGGCGCGGCGGTGCAAGCACTAGGTGAGGGCAACGGCGCGGCGGCCCCTGGCGCGGCGCCGTTGGCACTAGGTGCGAACGGCGTTACTGCGCATGACGATGGCGCGGCGGCGCAAGCACTAGGTGCGAATGGCGCTGCGGCGCATGACGAAGGTGTCGGTGGCCGGGTTTAGCGTGGGCGCGTGCGTGTTCATCTGGGGATGCCGCTGTGGGTCGATCCTGTTGTGCACGCCGACGAATGCCGGCGCTTTGACTCCGACGTGGTGCAAGGACCCGGCGCTGACGACTGCGATTTTTTCACGGGGGCTATCGGTAAAGACGGATATGGCCGGTTCTTCATTTACCGTGGGGGTAAAGGGATTTGCGTGCGGCCGCACCGGTACGCGCTGGCGCGTCGACTCAGTGTGCTCCTTCAGCCAGACGAGTTGGGCCTGCACGAGTGCGATAGCCCGCTGTGCGTGAAAGTCTGTGCGGCCGAGGCGACATTCCAGCATGTGGTAATCGGCACTCAGAGTGAAAATATGCGACGAATGGCCCGGATGCGGCGCGGAGGAGGCCGCAGGTCGATTCCCAGTGATGGGTTATGGGCTCGGCGGGAGCGCTCGGTCGCGTTGCACACGGTGTTGCGGGAACGCGGCTGGGATCGGGCCGCAGTGGAGGCGGCGCGCCTCGGTGATATGCCGATGTTGTGGTGAGGGTGTAAGCACTGTTGGTGATTTAGCCGGCGAGTACTGCCGGTCGTGCTGCGCTGCTGTGGGAACGGGGTGGATGCGATCCAGCCGATAGACGGCGGTATGCATCGCCCAGTAGACGGCGACGATGTTGGCCCCGGGTATCACGCTGGCTAAGACGGGCCCGCACGTCGGCCGGATTGCTTCACCGTATGCGGCTGCGGCGCACTGCTCGGGGCTGGGAAGAACCCTGGCCGGGGCGCTGTGGGCGGTGTGAGGCGACGCTTGGCGCCAACAGGGTGCTTGTCGGACTAGTTCAGTGCACTTGCGGGTCGATGCACCGTACTCACTTCTGCCGCAGGACGAGCGGAATTGCATCTGCTGCAACATAATTGCTCGGTTGAGAGCGAGTATAGCGCCCAGTAAAGCGCGTCCCGCGGACATCGGATCACACCTCAGAAAGGGTGCTGTCTCGACACTTACGTCTGGCGCATCATTGTCGCATCTAGTACAACAGGATGGTGGGCGTCGAGTTGCCGGGGTCAGCAGCGCTGTCGCTGGTGTCGAAAGTGCTTCCGTTGGATCCAGAAGCCACGGTCTTCACCGCGATGCTGTCTGGCTGGGCTGATCAGCAGCGAGCCCGGGTGTGCAAGCCACCGACGGTGCAGGCGCGGGCGAGCGTGGTGCGCCGTTTCGCCGAGTTCACCGGGACGTATCCCTGGCAGTGGCAAGCAGATGACGCGGATGCGTTTTTCTCCCAACTGCTTTCCGGTGCGGAGCCAAAAGCTGACTCGACGGTACGGGGATACCAAAACGCATTGCGGTTGTTCGGCGACTTCGTTACTGACACGCGATATGGATGGGCGTCTTTGTGCGCTGAGCGGTTCGGGCAGGCCCCGGCACAGATCCTGCATGACTGGAACACCGTGCGTCACGTCAACGAGTTTGAGGGGCGGCCGGGACGGCGCCCGCTGAGCTATGACGAGGTTCAAGAGCTCTTCGATGCCGCCGATGGCTTGGTAGATCAGGCGCGACTTCGCCACCGCAAGGGAGCGTTGTCAGCGTTGCGGGACTCGACGCTGCTGAAGACCGTCTACGCGTATGGGCTGCTCTCCGGGGCTCAACCAGATGCAGCGGCGTGATTCTCTGAGTTTGTGCAGTTCAGAAGCTGATGTTGGGATGCTATCTGCTGCAACAGGTGTGGTGCAAGTCGACTCGCGGTTTCAGCGGGGCCGGCCTGGCGCGTTGAGTCGGGCCATGAGTTCGCGGTTGGTAGCGCGGGCGGCGGCGAGGTCTTCGTCGCGTTCGTCGAGTTGTTGTTGTTGGTCGAGGACCTGCTGTTCGAGATGGGTGATCCGTTGGTGGAGTGCATCGATGTCGGTTGGGGCGTCGAGCCCGGACTCGCGCCATGTTTGTTCGCCGAGTGCTTGGGAGAGCCGCTGCTCGAGTTGGCGGATGCGGGCGTTGAGCCGGGCGGCGCGTTCGTGGGCGGCGAGCAGGTCGGCCTGCAGTGAGGCTTGGGTGACCGTGGGGCCGGTGTGTTCGTCGGGGACTGGATCTGTTTGCAGCGCATGGATTTTCTCGAGTAGGTCGCGGTACCGATAGAGGAATGTGCGGTCGACTCCGGCCGCACGAGCGATCGCGGCCGCGCTGAGCCGGTCGCCGGCGGCTGCGGCTTGGTCGATCGCGGCCAGCACGCGCCGGCGTCGGCGCATCGAGTCGCCGCGACGGCCGTCGAGCATCGATCGGGTGCGTGTGCTCGACGAGACAGATTGTGCGCGTGTGTGATTCGACGTGGTGTCGGTGGTTGTGGTCATGCGGTGGCCTCCGAAGCGGGGGTTGCTGGTGCGGGTGGGGTGGCGGCGAGGGTGGGCATGCCGAGCGGGACCGTGTGGGCCGCACGATGACGACGCACGATGGCGACCGCGTCGTTGATCTGCGCTCGCTCCGTGTCGTCGAGTTCGGCGATGTCGCCTTTGATCCTGTTGATCAGTCGCCGGATTCGGGTGATCTCCTCCTCGGTGGGGGTGGCGTCGGCGCGGGCCCATTCGTCCACTCCGTCGATGGTGGCGGCCAGCCGTTCGCGGGTGCGCAGCAGGTCGTCCAGGTATGCCTGCAGGTCGGGCAGGAAGGCGATGTTGGTGCGGAAGTGATCGCAGCCGACGCAGCGGAATCGGATCGGGCAGGCACCGCCGCCGGCCTTGACGTTGGTTGGTTCGGTGCAGGTGCCGTCGGGGACGGCGACCTCGCCGATGGCGTGGCGGGCGCGCTCGGAGTCCAGCAGGGCGTGTGCGTCACGCCAGATCCGGTTGCCGTGCCGGTCGAAGCTGAGCGTGGTGACCGTGTCGACGGCGTCGCGGCGGCGGTCCTCGCCGATGCGGTAGTAGCGGCGGGTCACCGAATAGCTTCGGTGATCGAGCAGTTCGGCCAGGACGTCGATCGGGATGCCGGCGTCGGCGTGGCGTTGGGCGTAGGAATGGCTTGTCTCCGCAGTGGCTGTGTGCGGTCGGGTTCGTGTTGCGTTTGACGTGGCCGATTCTCGGCGTGGAGTTCGTGACGCTGATCGCCGTTCGTGTGGCGATAACGCGAAACCGATTGTGATGGACGTCACTGCCGGGTCGGTCAGCATGGTCCCATTACCCTCTGCTGGTATTTCGGGCGATTCGACGCGAGGCGGGTGATGCCTGCCGCCGGGTCGTTGGCCGTGCGGAGCCGAAGGATCTCGTCGTGCTGGGCAGCGATCCGGGCCAGGGCCTGGCTTCGGAAGTTGGTGAGCTCCTGGATTGTCGAGTTGACGTGGGCGAGGTTGTTTTTCAGCTTCTCGACCTCCGTCTTGAGGCGTTCGATCTGTGCGGTTTTCGGGTCCGGGGTTTCTCCGGCCTGCTGAAGCTGCTGGAGGCGGTGCTCGAATTCGGCGCGTAGGTGTGCGTAGGGCCGGGTGCCGTAGAAGGCGGTGCGGTCGACCCCGGCTGATAGTGCGAGGGTCTTGATATCGCAGTTGCCGCCGGGTGAGATCTCGCCGCGCAGAAGCCGGTCCATGGCGGCGCGGATGCGGTTCTCGTTGTGGATGCGTTGGGCGGCAGTGATTCTCATGCCTGTTCCTCGGGTGCGCTGGTTCCTGTGGCAGTGTCGATGCTGGTGATGACCTGGACGGCGCGGTCGTAGTCGGCCTGCAGACGAGCGCGTTCGGCGGTTCGGGTTTTGCCGAGTTGGCCGAGGAAGGTTTTGGTGCGTTCGGCGTGCTCGGCCCAGACGGGCCGGTGGTGCTGGTGGTGGGTGGCCTGCGGGCAGCGTGCGGAGTCACACATGCCGATCATCGGCCGGTCCGCGGTCAGGGTGCCTGCAAGTTTCAGGCAGAGCGCGCGGGAGGGGTCGGTGAACCAGCAGTAGTTCGCTGGGCCGAGGTGCAGCGCCGTGGCGCGTTTGGACAGCAGGTTGAGGATGTCGCGGTCGTTGCGCTGGATCTTCGGCGCCGCAGTGGCTTTGGTGTTCGGGTCGGTGTCGATGGTGGCGAAGAATTCGGTCAGGCTGCGGGCGCCGGGTCCGGCGGGCAGGATGCCTTGCTGGTAGTTGCGGAACTCGGCCAGCACGAGCTTGAGTATGTGGTCGGCCTCGAGCTTGTTGACCTCGGCCAGCAACTCTGCTTGAGCGCCGCCCGGTCGAGCCGCGTAGCCTTCCGTTGTCGCCGCGGCGATATGTTTGAGGTGCAGTTTTGCGGCGAGGACACCGCCAGGCCGGTAAGCCATCTCCAGGGCAACCGTTCTTCTGAGCATACGCAGTGCTACTGGTTCGTCGGGGATCGGGACGAGTCCGAGACGGGCTCCGGCCGGGGAATTCACCCAGGCGCGGAACCAGAGGTAGCGGACTCGGAAGCTGAACCGGGACAGCAGGAGAACACCGTCACGCGGGTCGTCGTGGAGCTGCTCGATGAGTTCGATCGCGCGGTGGACCGGTTCGATGACGACCCATTCGTCGTCGGTGCCGCCGAGGCCCTGACCTTTGATGATTTTGCTGGCGATGCGATAGCACTTCAGGCCGGAGATCGGTTCCTCGACCCGGCGGCAGCCGACCCGCAGTTCCATCAGCTCACTGGCCCGCATTCCGGACGCGCCAGCCAGGACAACGATCGCTGCGGTGCGGGCGATGCCGACCATGGCGACCGCTTCGGACCGGTGCACTGGCAGTGTCCAAGGCAGCAAGGTCGCACCATCGGCGGCCGGGACTTCGGCGGCGTTGCGGCCGAAGATCTTCTCGACTCCGACGGTGTTGAGGGTGTCGATCAGCGGTTTGCGCAGTGTGGGCATCCATTTCGCCCAGAACTGGACGTATCCGGCCTGCCGCGCCAGGGTCCCGGTGGAGACCGGCAGCAGCGGGTCGTTCGCGTCCCAGCCAGCCTTGAGTCTGCGGTTGACGTCGTGTTCTTCGAGCATCGGCAGCGGTGTGTCGGTCGCCCTGTGGTCGGCCAGCAGCATCGTGATGTCGCTGACCATCGCCGGGGAGCCGTGACGAAGCCCGGGGGCTCCGGTAGCCCAGACACGGTCGATCTTGCGGATCTGCTCGTTCAGCTCGACAACGTGCGGGCCGAGGATCTGCACCAGGTGCAGGGCCGCGGCCAGCATCGGCTGCAGCACTTCGGCAGGAACGGCAGGTGTCTTGTTTCCGTCGCGACCAGAAGGCATTTCGGCGACCGCGGATGCTGTTGCGCCGCCCCAGGGGCGCAGATCGGCCGGAACCCGGTCGGCGGTGAACAGGTCACGGTAGTCGACCAGATCGACGATCATCTGCGCGGCTGCGCGCCGGACGCCTGGGCTCTGCTCGCCAACGATGACGCCGTCGGGGTCGATCACGTAGCGTCGGAACGCCAGGTATTCCTCGCAGAGGTGGGTGTCGAGCTCGGTGAGGGCAGTGATGCCCCGCTGATCGAGCCAGCCGAAGAACTTGCCGGCCTCGTAGAGGCGGCTGTAGCAGCTGGTCAGATGCAGTGGGGTGCGGTAGGCGCGTGGCAGACGGACCACGGCATTGTGATTCGGGGCCAGCAGCGCCAGGATCAGCTCCTTGGCGACCAGCCGCCAGCGGGTGTCGGTGATGGTGGTGAAGTCGAATCGGCGTCGGTAAAGGGCCATTTGGACCGGGAGCCCGACCACGTCGGTGAAATCCCACAGGTCGTCGTCGAATACCGGTCGTGGCGTGCCGCCCGGCAGCGTGAGCCCGGCGTCGCGGCAGATGTCCGCGCCGGTGAACGGCGACCGTGGTTGAACGCCGGGTGCTGCGGTCGCGATTGTGCTCGTCATGCGGTGCGTTCCTCTGGGCGCAAGGGGATTTCGTCGTCGCTGTCGGTGACGCGTGCGGCTGCGACAGCGAGTTCGGCGGGGTCGAAGCGGTCGAGGATCTGGTCGATCCGGGCGGCGTAGGGGCCGAAGACGGTCATGAAGTGGGCGGCGGGCATCTGCTGCCACTGGCGCGAGAAGAATGCCTTGAGCCGCAGCAGGTTCACTGCGTGCCGCGGAGCGAACACCGCCAGCGGGCAGAGCAGGCAGACCCAGGGACGTGCCGGGCATGGTTTGCCTGCCGGCCCGTGTAACCCGGCCAGCTGATCGGCGCAGGCTGCGGTGAACACATCCCGCGCGCCACCGACCAGCTCGGCGAGCACGCCTTCGTCGAGCTTCATCACCGCCAGCAGCTGCGGGTAACCCTCGGCGAGCGCCGCCGCGTCTTCCTCGGTGATCACGGCCGGAGGGTGCGCGCGGCGGAGGATGTCGTGCTGGGCGTCGGCGATGATCGTCTCGACGGCGTGGCGTTGACCGGGAGTCGTCGCCGACAGGTAGTGGTCACCCTCGACCGCGGGCGTGTGGTTCGGGTCGATCGTGGCGCGCGCATTCCCGGTCCAGGACTTCTTGTCCCGCATCGCGTGATGGGTGGTGCGGATGCGGGACCGGTGCAGTTTCATCGGCTGACCGTCGTCGCCGACGATGCCATGGCGGCGCATCCACCGGCCAATCGCGGACCGGTTCACGTCATCGAGGCGGCGGGAGTAGCCGGGCTGGCTCATCCCCAACCACAGCGTGGTGCGCTCGTCCGGCGGCACGAAGCTGCGCAACAGCGCCGAGTGCGCCAGCCACTGCTCGAGCAACCGCACCGCCGGCCGCGGCAACGTCGCGCTCTCGGCGGCGGTGCGCCGTTTGATATAGGACAGCAGAACAGTCGAATCCCCGGCCCAGTCGATGTCCCCGATGTCCAAGTCGGCGATGCCGTCGGGGACGATGCCGGAATAGATCCCGAACAGCAGCCGGTAGGCGATCACGACCTCGAGATGCGGGAACATCGCCAGCGCAGCCTCGTGGAAGACAGCGATGACTCCTCGATGACGGAAAACGTTGATGGACATGCCAATTTCCTCAGCAGCTTCGCTGCTGCCAAGCGGGCCGAGTGTCGACAACAGCCAGCAGAAGTTCTGATGAGTCCACGCACCCGTGCCCGGATGCCGCCCTCCGGCGGCGGACGCCAGCGCGCGCCGATGTGCCGCGTAGGAGTCGTCGACCTGCTGTCGGCAGGCCATGGTCAGCCGCTGCCATGCGCCCTCGGAATAGGGCGGCAACGGGCGCCGATTGCGCTGAATGTTGAAGTGCCGCCCTGCGGCCAGCTCCAGCACCCCCTCGCCGAGACGGCCGCCGGATCGCGCATAACCTTCCACCAAGTACCGAGTCAGCGCCTCCAGCCAGTTCGGGCCCGCCATCCAGAACTGCGCCAGCTGTCCGCGCCGCAGATCGCCGACACCGCCGGTGAAACCCTGATCAGAAAGTGTTCGCACCATCCTGTGCAACCCACGCACGTACTGGTCGACGGTGCCAGCAGTATCGACGCTGCCGTGAGGATGGATCAGCTCCACCAACCCGGTGGCCAGATCACGCACCAACCCGGGGTTCGGCAACCCCGTGAGATCGAATGCAGCTCTGCTGCCGTCGCTGAACACGCAGGCCAAACGCAGCGGATCATCGAGCACCGTCGTCGGCATCACAGCTCCTCTTCGGTGTCGTCGTCGAACTCGGCGTCGGCTTCCCGCTGTGCGGCGGTATCCTCGGTGAGTCCCGCTGCGGCTCCGGCGGTTTCGTAGGCTTGCCGGTAAATCCGCGTCGTATCAAGACGTTTCAGGTATTTCTCGGTCGTCAGAACCGTGGAATGCCCGAGCAAATCGCGCAGCACCAGCAGCGGGTCGGCCTTGGTCAGGTAGAACACCAGCGCTGCGTCGGCGTCGGTGTCGCATACCAGCTTCGCTGCCTGTCGGTAATAGCCGGTCACCAGATATTCCAGCGTCTGCATCGAGAACGAGTGGCGGAGTCGGTGCGGGTGGACGTGCGGGAACCGTGGTTCGAACCGTGCGCGGATCCGGTCGGAGGTGCGTTCGAACACCGTCGCCCACGCCGTGAACGGGCCACCATCACCCTTCACCGCTAGCAGGCACGACCCGCCCTCGGGTGCCACCAGCCGCCGTCGCTCGGCCGGGGTGAGCGACTCCCAGGACCGGCGGACGCCGTTGATCCGGCCGCCACGGGCGTCCGGTTCGGTGACCTGCAGCGGTTCGCCCCGGCGTCGTGGTGGCCGCCAGGCCGATCCGTCGGTGACGGCAGCGCGGTCGAGCTGCAGGTAGTCGTGCAGCCCGGCCAAGGCGTCGTAGGAGATCCAGGTGGTTCTGAACTTGCGGCCCTTGGTGATTCCCGCAGGCACCGGAAACGGGATCGGGATCACCGTCGGCGCCGGCGGCAGAGCCGGGATTTCCCACGGCAGCAGATGTGTGAACTCGCCCAGCCGCAACCCGGTCGCCAGCGCGAGGTCCCCGATCGCGGCGTTGCGGGTCATCTCCCGGCCCGCGAACCCGGTGTCGCGGGTGCCATCCGGCGCCAAACCGCGCAACCCCTTCCGGAACAGGTCGGTGAAGTCCGGCTCCAAATACTTGATGGTCACATGCGGTTTCGGGGTGCGGCGCACCGCCAAGTTCACCCGGACATCGCGGCCGGTGCCGGCGAAGACCGCTCGCGCGGATCGGTAGGTGAACGGCTCCGCCTCGGCGTATCCCTCGTCCATCGCCCACCGGTAGAACAGCGACAGGATGCTCATGTGCTGCGCCCACGTGGTCGCCGCGAATCTCGCCCGGATTGCTCCGGCGGCGCGGTGCTCGGCGTATCGGCTCAGCCCTGCCTTGAGCCGGTCTCGCGAATCGAACAGGCCCACACCGTGTTCGGCGAGGAATTCCGTCCATTCCTTGACCGCCCGCGCGTAGTTCTCCCACGAACTCGGCGCCGGAGCCCCGCTGGCCGGAAGCAGCCGCAACCACCGATTGATCACCGTCGTCGGCCGCGGCACGGCCGGGCCGTCCTCGAACAGCAAGTCGTCATCGATCAGCACCGGCATCCCCTCTGGGATCACCGGCCGGTGCTCGACACCCCAGGACTGCCAGCCCTGCGACGAGAAAAAGCTCAAGATCACGACTGGAGACCATACAAACACCACACGGCCTCACCAAAGCAGAAACGCCGAGCACGCCCGGGCCTTTCAGGCCAATCGCAACACGGGAACTAAGCGGGGACAATGTGCCGGTAGGCGTAGGGCACGATCTTGGTCATGTCAAACTCGACTCCATCGCGGGTGCGCAGTGTCGGCAGGTCGGCCACCCAGTCGCGGTGGCGCGCCTGCAGGGTGGTTCTGCTGATTGCCTTGTGCCCGTCGGGATTTCGATAGGGCGTGGGCAGCAGCTTCAGCTTCGCGGCCAGGGTGTGGGGGAAGCGTTGACGGATTCGTTGTTGTTGGCCGGTGATCACCGCGGCGGTGGCCGTGCTGATCGGCAGCCGTCGGCCGAGCCGGTTGGCTTTGATGTTGTCGTAGACCAGTACGTCGCCGCCGTCTTTGTCGCGGGCCAGGCAATCCAGCGGCAGATTGAGGATGTCCTCGGGGCGGCGGCCGGTGTCGATGCCGATCTGGGTGGCGACCCTGACCTCGACGGGTTCGAGGGAGTCGAGGTTGGCGCACAGGACGGCCATGATCTCCGGTGGCAGGCATCGGCCGGGCTCGCCGCGTTCGGGGTCGGCGGGGATGTCGGCGCGTTCGATGGCGCAGTCGCCGGGCAACCCGGCCGCCGGCCGTCCGGTTCTCGTCAGCCCCAGGGATCGGATCCCGGCCAACACCTGCCGCATGTCACGGCAGATCATGTTGCGGCGGTAGCGACCGATCTGGCCGGTGAACTCCAGATGGCCGAGCCGGTTGAGGAATCCCTCCAAGTCGGTCCGGCCCAGCGCGGTCGGGTCAAGCCCGTGATCGGGTCGGCGATGCAAGTGCTCGGACAGCAGCCCGATGCTGTTGATCTTGCCGCGAACGCGAGAGGCGCCGCTGCCGCGGTGCTGGGGCAGTTGCTCGGCAGCCCACCGCTTCGCGGCCCCGGCCAGCCAGGGCTGGGTGATCTTGGTGAACGACAGCGTGCCGGGGTACCGAAGATCGCCAGATCCCAGCGGTCCTTATCCTGCTCGACACCCGGATCGGCCAACACGCGGCGGGCGTCGCGGGCGAACGAGGCCAGCACCGAGCGTGCACGCTTGCCGGGAGCCAGGCCCGGATCGCAGTCGTGGATCGAGCCGACCTGGTGGCGACGCAGCGTGTCGCAGACCGCTCGCAGCACAACGTCGGTGAGCCGCAAGCCATCCCTAACACGGGTCTGCAAGCCCGTCAGCACTTCCACAACTACCAGGGAAGGCAGCGCCCGCAGGTTGACCTGCCCCGGCTCGGCCACGCCCGATTCCCGGACCCGCCACCACTGTTCATCGAGTTCGGCATGCTCTTGCTGGTCCACGCTCCATCGCTGATAGTGGGTCGTGCAGTAGCCGATCGCGCCGTCGGCCGTGCGGGTGCACGCCGGCACCAGGCATGCCGGCAGCGGCGGCCTTGGCCGCACTCGCGGATCGCTCACGAACTGTTCCAGCGAGATCGGGATGCGCCTGCCCCGGAACTGTTGGGCGTGCGGTTCACACATCACCGCGTCCCGCACCGTCGGCGTGCACCGGCACTGCGGGACGGCGCAGCGTTCCGCGGGAACCGGTGCGGCGGGCAGGCTTTCGGCAGCGGCGATGTCCTCGACGCTCATGCCCATGCCGGTCAGCCTGGTGAAACATCGGTGGCAGATCTCGGGGGCGTCGTTGTGGACGGTTCCGACGCATCGTTCCACCCGGCACACCTTCCGGCCGAGCAGCCGATGCTGCGCGGGCAAGTACAGCACCCGGGTCACCGGATCCCATCCGGCCTCGTCAAGCAGTCCTTGGTCCAGCGCCCTGGCCAGGTGCGTGGCCGCGCCACTCAGGGCGGCCCCGTCCAACACATGCGCGAACTTGCAGGATTCCTCATCGCCCGGGATCGTCCTGGCCGACGTCACGGCGGTCACCGGCTCGCTCCGGTCTGTTCGCGGGGGCTGGGCACCGCGTCCACCGCGGCCCGCAGTCGAGATGCGTCCGGATGCAGGTAGATCTGGGACGAGGAGACAGCCGCGTGTCCGAGCAAATCAGCGACCACGTCGATACCGGCCCCGGCGTCGACGACGTTGCTGCCGTAGGCGTGTCGCAGCTGGTGCGGGCGGACCGGGGTGTCCAATCCGGCCCGGCGGGAGACCGCTGCCATCAGCTCGCCGATCGCGTCGGGCCGCATCGGCGCGCCGACGCGGCCGCGGAACAGGTTGACGAACACGAAATCACTACCCGCCGCGGCCGGAACTCGCATGCGCTCGAACTCGTAGACGTCGAATGCTTGCACGACAAGGAAATCCAGCGGCACCACCCGCTGTCGGCGCGATTTGGCCCACGCCCCGTTCGGGTTGTCGTCTCGGCGCACCACATGCAGATGCGCCCGAGCGACCTCGCATCCCAACCGGCGCGAATCCACCAGCAGGTGCACATCACTGCGCCGCAGCCCGCACACCTCGCCCCGACGCAGCCCGCCCCTGGCCATCAGCAGCACGATCAGCTTGTCCCGCGTGGACCGGCAGGCCCGCAGCAGCGCGACGATCTGCTCATCGCTGGCCCGATCGATCGTCGTTTCCGGTTCCCGCAACCGGTGCCGGGCCCGCATCCGCCATGCCAGGTGGCCATCGTCGTTGCGGGCTTCCGCCGGCAGGTCTCGGTCATCGGCCACCTCGTACAGCATCGACACCAAACCCGCCGAGCCGTTGCCGGTCGCGACCGCGTGCACCACCATCCCCCGCACCGCGGTGAGCACCCCGTTGATCCGCGATGGGCCCCGCGCCGGGGCGGCCCCCGGACCGGCCAACACCACTCCCGAAGCGACGTCATCGACGCCCGCTGGCCAGCGGTCCGGCATGGGCCAGCCACGTCATGAACAACGCGAACTGCTCGACACCGGCCTGCCAGGACCGGCCCGTCCTGGCGCACCAGCGCAGGAACAACGCGATCGCGTGTGCATACGCCTTCGTCGTGGATTCCGCGCCGTCGCGGCCGAACCGCTGATGCCGCAGATACTCATCGGCGATGCCGACTACCTGCAGATCCTCATCCAGCACCGTCCAATACCGTTGCCCGGACGGCAAACTCACCGGAAACGCTCGCATGGGCCCTCGCTTTCAAGTCGACAGTCAGAAACGACTACCAGCCACGAGCACCACACCCACGGAGAAACGCCGCACCGCCCACCAGATCACCCACTACGAGCGACGTCATGCAACAGGTCGCAGACCCCCGGAGAAGGCTTGCGGCGCCAAGAGGCGGTGGGGCTAGACCTGGTGGATCTGAGATCGAATCCAAAGCTACCGTCCTACGGGCGTTTTGGCGGCGTATTCGTCCGATTCGGAAAAGCGTCCCGCGGTAGTTCGCCGAAGCGACGCGTCGTGCTGACGGTGCCGGAAATGGACTGGATTGTCCAGGTTTTCGAGTCCTACCTGGAGGAGGTTCGTCCATGCTTTCGAGCGGGCCGGCATCCGGCGTTATGGGTCACCGAACGTTGCGGCCGTCTCTCCAGACGCGCCGCGAACGAGGCCTTTGTGGCTGCGCGTGACGCCGCGGGGTTGCCGCAGGAGCTGGACCTGCATTCGCTGCGCCAGACCCTACGTCACACACCTGACCGAATTCGATTACCCGGAGCGCTTCGTGCAAGTTCTCTCGAGCCCGCACAGGGGTGTCCACGACGTGCAACACGCACGTGGCGTTGGCGGCGATCTTCGTGGCGGAGGTGGTTATCTGCAGCGGTCCATCACGCAGATTCCACGGAGGTTTGATGCTTGTGCAACGGGTACTGATGCCCACTTCGTCGCTTGAATCCTGGACGGTCCTCGGCGACGGAGGCGGCTCGGTGGAGCCAATCGAGCGCTACCTGGCCTATCTGACCGACATCGAGCGGTCCCCGAACACGGTCAAGGCCTATGCGCACGACCTGAAGGACTGGTTCGTCTTCCTCGACGCTCGCAGCCTGAACTGGCGCGAGGTCCGATTGGAGGATCTCGGGGAGTTCGTGTCCTGGCTGCGGCTGCCGCCGGCTGGCCGGGCTGGCGCAGTGGTGCTGTTGCCCTCGGCTGAGCATCACTGCTCTGCGGGAACCGTCAACCGGAAGCTGGCGGCGATCAGCGGCCTCTACACGTTTCACGCCCGGCACGGAGTCGACCTCGGCGACTTGGTCACTGAACTGCACCCAGGTCGGCGCCGGCGCTCGGGATGGAAGCCGTTCCTCTACCACCTGAGCAGCGGCCAGCCGGAGCGGCGGCGCACGATCAAGCTCCGGACCCCGCGTCAGCATCCGACCATTCTGACCGCCGGTCAGGTGCAGGCGATCCTAGATGCCTGCATCCACCTGCGGGATCGCTTGTTGTGGGCGTTGTTGTGGGACACAGGGATTCGGATTGGTGAAGCGCTAGGTCTGCGTCACGAGGACGTGGCCGCTGCCGAGGGTGAGTTGACGGTCGCGCCGCGATCCAACGACAACAGGGCGCGCGCCAAGTCGGCGACACCGCGCACCATCCCGATCAGCCCGCAGCTCATCCGCCTCTACGCCGACTACCTGCACGACGAATACGGCGATCTGGACTCCGACTACGTGTTCGTCAACCTCTGGGGCGAACCGTTCGGGCACCCGTGGGGCTATCCCGCGGTCTACGACCTGGTGTTGCGGCTGCGCCGGAGCACCGGCATCGACTTCGATCCCCACTGGTATCGGCACACCTACGCCACGCGTTTGCTCCGCCAGAACACCCCGATCGAGGTCGTCAGCACGCTGCTGGGACACTCCTCGATCGCGACCACGATGGACATTTACGGGCATCTGTCCGTCGAGGACGCCCGCCGGGCTCTGGAGGCGGCCGGCTTCCTGACCGGGCAGGAGGTGCAGTGGTGACCGCGGCAGTCCCGCCGCTACCGTCGGCTGCGGCTCCGGGCTTGCTGCGCAAGCTGGTGGCCGCGGTTCGACCGGAGTTCCGGGTGGACATCCTCGTTCCCGAGCGTGGTGCGCTGGTGTTCGACACCGCGCCGTGCCGGGTGCCGGGCTGCGTGCGCCAACCGCGCACCCGCGGGCTCTGCAAAGGCCACTACGTCGGTTGGCAGCAAGAAGGCCGCCCGGACATCGACGTGTTCGCCACGACTGCAGCACCGGAAGGGCTCGGGCGCAAAGAGCTCACGGTCTGCGCCGTCCAGGGCTGCCGGTACGGAGGTGCTCGCCGGGGTTTATGCCCACGCCACCAAGGGTTTTGGGAACGGTCCGGCATCGCCGACCGAGACGTATGGCTGGCTGCCGTTGCTCCGGTGGATGATCCCGATCATCCCGTCTGCGCGTTGTCCTATTGCACGCTATGGACGCAGGGACGGTCGCCGTTCTGCGTCAATCATCGGTCCCGATGGGCAGCGGTGGGATGTCCCGACATCGACGAGTTCATCGTGCTCTGCGAGTCCTATGGCGACGACCGGTTCGACTTCCGACCGTTCGGTGATCGCCGACAGCTCAAATTGGAGATGCAGTACGCGCTGCAGTGCCGGCACGATGAACGCCAGGTCAAGACTCCCGCTGCCGTCGCGCGTCCTGTCATCGCACTCACGGCCGCCAGTGGGGTGGCCTCGCTGCTGGACTGGCCGATGGCACGTTGGATCGAGTTCTTCGACGCCAACCACGCTGCGCAACACGGCCAGAACGGACAGCTGGCGTTTCTGCGTTACGCCTATCGCTGTCTGGAGGACCTGCACTGCGGCAGCGGGTGGGAGGCCGAGTTCCCGCGCGACGTGTGGGAGCTGCACCGGCTCGGCGTCGAGGGCCGCAAGCGGCTGCGCTTCGACGGCATTGCGCAACCGTGGCTGCGGGATCTGGCCAAGCGGTTCGCCCGCTGGCGGTTAAGCATCGGACGCAGCCCCAACCAGACCTACATCGACGTCCAGGCGGTGACGCGTTTGGCCGGCTTCTTGGCGTCCCCGCCGGTCGACATCACCAGCCTGGCCGGCATCAACCGCGCGGTATTGGAGCGCTACCTGGCCGACCTGTCCACCGACCCCCGGGCACTGCACTCCCGCAGCCGCGACATCAGCTCGCTCGGTGCGTTCCTCGACGCGATCCGCCGCCACGAGTGGGACCACGACCTGCCCGCGAGTGCCGCGTTCTATCCCGACGACTTCCCCAAACCCGCGAAACGCCTGCCCCGCGGGCTGGCCGAGCACATCATGGCCCAGGTCGAACAGCCCGCGAACCTCGACGGATGGAACAACCCCGAGAGTCGGCTGCTCACGATCATCCTGATGCGCTGCGGACTGCGCGTCGGTGACGCCACCAAGATCGCCTTCGACTGCGTCATCCGTGGCGGCGACGGAGCTCCCTATCTGCGCTACACCAACGGCAAGATGAAACGCGAAGCTCTCGTCCCGATCGACGAGGAAGTCGAGCAGGCCATCGCCGAGCAACAACAGCGGATCCTGCGCCGCTGGACCAACGGCAGCCCCTGGCTGTTCGCCGCTCCGAAGATGAACCCAGACGGCCGCCGGCCGCTGACTACGCCCTCCTACCGCGGCCAGCTACGGGACTGGCTGGCGCGCTGCGAGATCCGCGACGAGCACGGCCGTCCAGTGCATCTGACTCCGCACCAATGGCGGCACACCTTTGGAACACGGTTGATCAACCGGGACGTGCCGCAAGAAGTCGTACGGGTGTTACTCGATCACTCCAGCGGTGAGATGACAGCTCACTACGCCCGCCTTCACGACACCACCGTCCGCCGGCACTGGGAGTCCGCCCGCAAGGTCGATGCCAGGGGCCAAACCGTTGCGATCGACCCCGACGGCCCACTGGCCGAAGCGAACTGGGCCAAGCAACGGCTCGGGCGCGTGACCCAAGCATTGCCCAACGGCTTCTGCGGGCTGCCAGTTCAAAAGACCTGCCCGCATGCCAATGCTTGTCTGACATGTCCGATGTTCGTGACTACGCCCGAGTTCCTGCCGCAACACCACGAACACCGTCAGCAAGTCCTGCAGATCATCTCCGCTGCCGAGGCGCGCGGTCAGTTACGCCTCGTCGAGATGAACCAACAAGTCCTGGGAAACCTCGACACCATCATCACCACACTCGAAACCGACTCCGGTTCAGAGGAATTGGATTCTGCTGATGCGGGCTGACAACACCCGGCACCTCATCGTCGCCGCCCGACAACGCCACGAACTCACCCGAGCCAAGGCGATCCAGGCATTGAGGACCCTCGACGCCGAAGGGCGCCCGGTCACCTTCGAGGCCGTGGCTCAAGCAGCGGCGGTGTCTCGGTCCTGGCTCTACGCGCAATCCGACGTCCGAGCTGAGATCGAACGGCTTCGCGCTGCCCACCGTCGAGCACCCGCGACACCGGTCCCCGCGCGGCAACGAACCTCGGACGCCTCACTGCTACGCAGGCTCGAAGCCGCCAACCAGCGCAACCGGAAATTGGCCGAGGAGAACCGCACGCTCCGAGACCAACTCGCCCGAGCACTCGGCCAGCAGCGCACCGCATCCGAAACCACGTCAACCCGCACCCCCCGGAAACGTCTCAGCTCGATAACGATCGGTCCCTGCTGAAAGGCCTCCCCCATGACCCCACCTCAAACGTCGACGACAACGTCCACAACGAAACACCGCAGGTCAAAGCCCCGAATAGGCCAGCGGCTCAAGATAATTCAACACCAAGTCGGACATTCCTATGCGAGCACCACGTCGATCTATAGCCACGTCTGACGAGTACCGCAACCGTTTGCTCCGTGAAGCGCTCACCAAACGCGGCATTGCCGTCGGGGAGGATCAACCGTGATCAAGAAGATGGGTTATCAGTGGCGGCTGCGGGCGCTGATGGCGCAACGGGAGCTGTACCAGACGACTGATCTGGTTCCGCTGTTGGCCGAACGTGGCGTGGTCCTGTCGCGAGAGCAAGTGTTTCGCCTGGTCACTGCGCCTCCCCAACGGCTCTCAATGGACGTGCTGGCAGCGTTGTGCGACATCTTGGAATGCTCGCCCAACGACCTGATCGAAATCGAAGCCGTCAATCAATCGGTGAAGAAGGCGGCCGGGGACTCACCGCGGGAGGTGCCGAAGGTGCGGCGCACGACTGTGCGTCGACCTGACCGCAGCTCATGAGAGGATCGGCGAACTTCAGGCCCGACGCGTGGGATCGAGTCCGCGCTCACGTAGTCCGCGCTCTTGGCGACCTATCGCTTGCAGATGCCGACCGCCTCCTGAAAGCTGCTCGTGTCGACCGGCCGAAAACGCTCAATCAGGTCGACGCGTACCTGGCCGCTCATGGCGACGGAGTGCTCAACCCGGACGCGTCCTGCCCGCGGGGGCTTATGCGCTTGACGCACGTACTGGTGGCTGATGGCCACGCGTCGGTGAAGCCGCCGGCCTGTACGAATTGTCAACAGCGCGTGTCTCTGACCGCGATCGGTCCGACCGGCCGCATTTGTGGTCGCTGCAGAGATCTCGATCGATCGTTCACGTGCGCGCGATGCGCAAAGACCTCTGTCAGCAGACGCGTCAATCTTCCCGACGGACCCGTGTGCACGAACTGTTACAGCCGCGACCCGTTGTCGCGCAAGGAATGTAGCATCTGCGGACGCCTCCGTCCCCGGGCACGTCGACTCGTCGACGGCGGCGTGCTGTGTCCCACGTGCGCGCCACCGCGCCTATACACCTGCTCGGGATGCGGACAACGGCGCCGCGCCCCGTACGTGGCATCGGAAGGACGCATCTGCACGAACTGCTACGCCAAAGCCAGCACCGTGTGGGTATGCGGATTATGCGGAGCCACCCGGCGCCGCCAAAGCAGCAGCGTCCTCGGCCCGCACTTGTGCGGCACCTGCCGCGCCATCACAACGAGGACCTATTCCGGGATACGTTCACCACACTCGAAATCCACCTGCGCGTTCTGCCGACAACGGCGCGTTGTAGCCCGCCATTGGCCAGCGGGGCCTGTCTGCACACCGTGCGTGCGCAAGGCGAAGATGTACCCGTCACCATGCGCGGCGTGCGGCCAGCAGGCGGTGCTGATCGGATTTGACCCCGACGAGCGCCAAATCTGCGGGCCATGTTCTGGCTCCACGCTCGACTACCGCTGCGCCAATTGCGGTCAACCGGGTATTCGCGCGCATAATCGATGTAGCCGCTGCCACACCGCCGAATTACTGCACAACGCCTTAGCCGGGCCGGATGGCCAGATACCGGCGCAACTGAAGCCACTGGCGGACGCTCTTGCCAACGCCAATGATCCACGCAGCGTCGCCGTCTGGCTCGGCAAGAGCGCCGCCGCGGAGCTCCTCATGAATCTGGCGCGCACCGGACAGACCATCACTCACCACGCACTCGATCAGCTCCCACCCGGTGGGCATGTCAACTACGTACGTGAAATCCTCGTTCGCACAGCAGTATTGACGCCGCGTAACGAATACCTCGAACGTATCGAGCCATGGGTGGATCGCCACCTAGCCAACTATCCCGCCGAACACGCACGGCTGGTCCGCAGCTACACCATCTGGTACCTCCTGCACCGAGCCCGCCGAGCCAAACAACCACTAAGCAATCCCGGGTGTCAACGGCGGGGTGGCTTCTAGTCAACGTCGCAACAGTTGATGGTCTGGTGAGGTTAGCAGCGCGGTGAAAAGTTCGGCGGGACTGCGGTCTTCGAGGGTGTGGCGGGGGCGGTTATTGATCTCGTATTCGACAGCGCGCAGATGGTCGGGTGTGTAGGTGCTTAGGCTGGTGCCCTTGGGGAAATATTGGCGTAGCAGCCCGTTCGCGTTCTCGTTGCTGCCGCGCTGCCACGGCGAGCGGGAGTCGCAAAAGTAGACCGGCACGCCGAGGTCTGCGGTGATGTCGGTGTGTCGGGCCATTTCGATGCCCTGATCCCAGGTGATCGATCGGATCAAGTTCGATGGCAGGCCACCCATGGTCGTGGCGATCGCGATACGCAGGGAGTCGGCGTCACGGGTGGGAAGGTGCATCAGCCGAATCAGGCGGGTCTGGCGCTCGACCAGGGTCCCGATCGCCGAGCGCTGGTTCTTGCCGACGATGAGGTCACCTTCCCAATGCCCCGGCTGGCTGCGGTCGGCGGGAGCGAATGGCCGCTGATGGATCGACAACATCGGCTGGGCGAACCTCGGACGCCGCCGACCCGGCCGCTGGTGCGCGCGGCGATGGGTCCTGCCAGTGCGCAACGGACCCCGGTGTGACGACCTGACCTGTGGCGGCCGTATCAAGCGCGAATGGGGTTGGTACACAGCCCGGTAGATGCTTTCGTGGCACAACCACATCAATCGGTCCTCGGGGTATTCGCGCCGCAAGTGTCGGGCGATCTGCTGCGGGCTCCACCGTTGAGCGAGGAGCTCGGCGATCAGGTCACACAGGGCGGGATTCTTGTCGACCCGCCGCTGGTGACGACGCGCTCTGCGCTGAACCGCCCAGCGGTGGGCTTCAAACGGCCGGTACTGGCCGTCGCGGCGGCTGTTGCGGCGCAACTCCCTCGATACGGTCGATGGTGCCCGGCCAAGCGTGGTGGCGATCTGCCGAACACCCATGCCCGTGCGGCGCAGATCGGCGATGCCGATCCGCTCCTCTTCGGATAGATAGCGATCGCTGATCTGGCGCACAGCCAAACGATCGAGTGCGGGCACGAATCCCACGGCCTCGCCACGCCGATAGGTTTTGTACCCCCTTGCCCAATTGTTTGCTGCGGTACGGGACACACCGACTTCACGACCCGCCGCCAAG
This sequence comes from Mycobacterium sp. NTMscope_Eco_3, assembly GCF_976985685.1. Taxonomy (NCBI): domain Bacteria; kingdom Bacillati; phylum Actinomycetota; class Actinomycetes; order Mycobacteriales; family Mycobacteriaceae; genus Mycobacterium; species Mycobacterium sp. NTMscope_Eco_3. Next base: position 114,989 of record NZ_CDRJYZ010000001.1, read on the forward strand.
ATGGACCAGCCCCGGGCGCGCAGCTCCGTAAATCGCTCACGCTTGGCGGACTGTGGCCGTCGGCCCGGGCCTTTTTTCACGCGACGCGACGATGACAACACAACCTCCAGAACCTAGAGAAGTGTTGCGACCGCCCCTAGAAACCACCCGGGGACACGGGGTCAGTTTTCAGACGACGCCGACACCGGGGCAGCACGCATTCGCCGCCAGGTGTGCGTCGCACTGGAATTCCTCGCTTGGCTCGAGACCCGGGGACGCACCCTCGCCACCATGGACCAAGCAGACATCGACAACTGGTTGGCCCACGGCACCTGGCGACACCGAGAGATCCGGCCCTTCCTGCACTGGACAACTCAGCGTCGCATCACCCACGGCGCCTCCGCGCCGGCCAACCGACCCAGCCCGCCCTCGGTGTTCATCGACGAAGCCACGCACCTCGAGCAACTCCGCCGATGCCTCAACGACAACACCATTGACATCGATGTGCGCGCCAGTGGTGCGCTCATCCTGCTGTACGGAATCACCACCATGCGAGTACTCGGGTTACGACAGAACCAGATACACACCCAGGACGGCCACACCTACCTCACCCTGCGCGACCACGAAATGGTGCTGCCTCCTAAGCTCGCCCAACTGCTCGCACAACTGCCGCGTCCAACCCGGCGCTCGACCCTGCCCGAACCCTCAACACCGGACCGGCTCCTGTTTCCCGGACGAACACCAGACCGCCCAGTCAACTCGGGCGTGTTCGGCAAGCGACTCAAACATAGCGGCCTGACAATCCGAGGCGGTCGCAACACCGGCCTCATCACAATGGCAGCCGAGTTACCGGGCGCAGTTCTGGCCGACCTACTCGCCATCGATATCGTCACCGCGACCCGCTGGGCGGCATATGCCAAACGCGACTGGAATCAGTATCTTGCCACCCGAAAAGCGGGCTCTACCTAGCAATTGCGCCTGCCCCACTAGGGTTAGCCCATTTGATCACCGGTGGTTGCCGTTACAAATATGGTGTGGGGTTTCGGGTTACCGGCCGGGTCCTCCGGGCTGTGGACGTGGCAACGGCCGCGGCTGCCGCCGAGCGCGATGGTTCATCGCGGTCCGCGATTAGTCGAATCCGGCTAGTGTGATTCTCAAGGCTTGTTCCAGTTGAATGTGGAGCGGTGGACTCGTTTTGGTGTCCGTGCTAAGCCAGCGCCGAAGTATGAATTGTGCAGTGGCCAAACCCGTGTGGACCAGCAGCGAGGGGCGGATGTCGGTCACCGCGTCGACGTCCATATGCGTAGCGACCAGTTCGATGAGCCGGTGGTTATCGTTCTCGCTGATCAGCGCCGATTCGCCCAGTAGGTGGGGGGCGGTCCGGATGGCTTCTCGCCAGTATTGCAGATTCTGATTTGCTTTGTCCCAAGCGGTTTCGATAAGCAGACGCATCAGAGTTTCGGTTGCTGATGCATCGGACGGCTGGGCGCGGTAGGACGCAACGATTTCGGCGACCGTTTGCCGGACGGGTGCGACAAGCAGGTCTTCCTTGGTGGGTGCGTAGCGGAAGTAGGTACTGATCGAGATTCCGGCCGCGGCCGCGATGTCCTCGGTTGTCACGGCAGCGAATCCGCGTTCGGCGAAAAGCTGGTGTGCGGTGTTCTGGATCTCGGAGATCAACTCGGCGCGGCGTCGGTCCCGTAACGAGCGGATGTTTGCTGACGGCATGCCATCACCTTCGTCAATGTGACATTCCAACTGCATTATGAGCTATGGTACGAACAGTAGCGTAGCGAAACCGAAAGTACTGGGGGTATTTCCTTGCCGGTGTCGCAGCGTCGGGTGCCGTGGGTTGCGTGGGGAATTGCGGCTACCCGCATGAGTATTCGCTGCCGAGTGCGCCCGGAAGCGTCCGCCGATCGGGTCCGCGTTTCGCACCGCGGTCTGGACGGCACAGCTTCAGTACCCACTCATGGCTGTGTCACCAGTACGCTCGTGCTAGCCCCGTTTACCGCACTCGCGGCTCTTGCAGTTGCGCTTGCGGCTGCACGCATATCCAACGGTCTGCAAAGACATCGTCTTCCCCGAAGGGGGATTTGAGGAATGTCATCCCGCCACCTCCTCGTCGAAAGGTCTATCCCCGAAGTGAAGTCGTAGTGTCGGTTGACGTACCGTTCCGCGCGGCGCCAGATTCCGAGACCGGTACCGGGGGCAGCACCGCAATCCTCGATGCTGCCCGAGCGGTCGCAACGGCGGGCGGTTTCAAGGCCGTGCGTCTCAAGACGGTGGCCAAGCAAGCTGGCATCACTGTCGGGTCACTGTATGACCATTTCGCGTCGAAGACCGACCTGCTGGTGACGCTGCTCGCCCGTGAGTTCGAGCGGGTGAATCAGGAACGCGACTGGAGCACGTGCGCCGCTTCCCCGAGTGACCGACTGGGATCGTTGACAGCGCGGCTCCACGACGAGTGGCAGCAAAACCTGCAGCTCACCGAGGCCGTGGTTCGGGCATTCGTTATGGCGGGCACAGACGAAGCCTTGACAGTGCAACACGCCGCCGACGTCGTCGAAAGCATGCTGGCGCGCACGGTTGGTGGGCCGACGCAGGGAGCTTGCGAGCGACAGATCGCCGGAGTCATCGCAGATATCTGGCTGGCCAATCTAATGGCTTTCGTCGTCGGACGGGCGACAGCAGCGGAGGCGCGCGAGCGCATTGATCGAGGTCTGCAGCGCATTCTTGCTGCGTGGAACGCGAGCAAGAGCGCATAGCAATACTAATAGTATCGGTGCGCTACTAGCGGTAGCATAGGTAGGCGACTCGCTGGTGCGTCGAAGGGAGTGGTTATGTACACGCAATGGATCGAGCAGTGCACCGTGCAACGAGTCTCGCTGCACGAAGGGCTGGTAGTCGACCTGGACGATCACAACCAGCTGGTGATTTCCCGACCGATGCGGCTGACCCTCCCTCCGGCAGCAGGCTGGCCTGAGGAAGAAGTGTTGATCGACCCTATCAATCTTTCGGCCGAGGAGCGGCCACTGTTGGACCTGGCCGGAGCGATCTGCACGCGTGCCTGGTGCGACGACGACGGTGCGCTGCATCTGTGTTTCTCCCGCGGCCACCGCATCGATGTCGACCCGGATGCGGCGGCGACTTCGTGGGAGCTCTATGGCAAGTGCCACGGCTACATGGCGTGTCTGCCGCGGGGTCGAGTCCGGGTGATTCGGCACGACCTTCCTGTTGACGAGAATGACTTAGACGCAACACAATCAGTGGCCATGGCGCATCAGTAGCCGCGCGCCTGGCGACAGGACGGCACAAGCGCCGAAGGCGTGCGAACGATAGATCGAGCCATCTCGATGGGTGTCCGACGTGTCAGCCGGGGCGGGTGCAGGTTCGCTGGATGCTTACGTCGGGGTCCTTGTGGTGCGGTCGAGGAAGTCGGTGACCGCGGCGGTAAACGCGTCGTTGTTGTCGCCGGCAACCATGTGACCGGTGCCGGTGACGTCCGTCGTTTCGGCGTGCGGGACGAGCTGGAGGAATTCGTTGACGGTTTCCTGGGAGACTACGTCTGACAGTGCGCCGCGTACTAACAGCGTTGGGGCCGTGATTCGACGTGCTCCTTCGGCGAGAAATCCGCTGATGGCGTCGAACTCCTCGCTGCCTGTCATGAGATTGCCTTGCAGGACATCGAAGTTGGAGCTGATGAACGCTGGGTCCCAGCGCCAGATCCATCGTCCGTCGCTACGTTGCCGCAGGACCTTGTGCAGGCCGTCGAGATTTTCGGGTCGCGCGCGCCGGGGGTTGTATTCGGCGATGATGTCGGCGGCGTCATTGAGTGAGCCGAATCCGTCGGGGTGGGCGGCCATGAATGACACGACGCGACGGGCTCCATGAAATTCGATCCGCGGGGTGATGTCGACCAGGACAACGGCTGCCCAGAGGTCGGGTGGGGCCAGCAGATGGGTAGCGAGGATGATCAGCCCACCCAGCGACGCGCCGACGACGGCGGGGGGACTGTCGGCGCTGACGTGTCCTCGTACCGAGATCAGATCGGATACGAACCGTTCGACGTCGTATTGTCCGATCGGGTCCCAGTCGCTGTCGCCGTGACCTCGTGTGTCGTAGGCGACGACGGTGTAGCCGTGGGAATGGAGTCGACGAGCGGTGGTGGCCCACGCGTGACGGTTCTGACCGCCGCCATGGAGGAGCAGCACGACGGGGCGAGTCGCGGCGTGCCGGTAGCAGTCGGCCACGAGAGTGATCCCGTCGCTGGTGCGGATGCGCTCCTGGCTAATTGTCATGTGGTCCGATGTGGTCGGCCGTTGTGAGTCAGGGGTTTCCGTTGCGGCCACCAGCTCGCTTCGCGCAGCAGTGTGGCGATCGCGGGAACCGTGAGCGTGCGAACGACGAAGGTATCCAGAAGTAGGCCGCAGCCAATGATGAACCCGGCTTGGATCATGATCGCGATGGAGCCGACGATCAGGCCGAACATGCTGGCGGCGAAGATGAGCCCGGCCGAAGTGATGACTGAGCCGGTATTTGCGACGGTTCGCAGGACGCCGACGCGAATGTTGTGGGTCGATTCTTCGCGTAGTCGCGAGATGAGCAGCATGTTGTAGTCGGCGCCGACGGCCACCAGGATTATGAACGCTAGAAGCGGTACGGGCCAGGCGATTTCCTTGCCGAGGCCATATTGAAAGACGAGGGTTCCCAGTCCGAGCGCGGCGCCGTAGTTGAGCACGACGGTACCCAACAGGTAGAGCGGGGCGACCAGGGCGCGCAGCAATACGACCAAGATGAGGCCGACGATGACGAGGGTCGCAAAGGCCAGCTGATGAAAGTCGGCGGAAAGCAGGCGTTGGATGTCGGAGTTGACGGCGGGGAATCCGGCCATCGACACCGTGGCGTTGGCCAGCGAGGTGTTGGGTCGTGCGGCATCGGCGATCTCGGTGATTTTGTGGGCGAGGTTCATCGCGTCGCTGCTGTAGGGGTCGTAACTGGATTCGATGGCGAAACGCGCGGTTTTGCCGTCGGGCGACAGGAAATGCTTTGCGACGTCGGCGAATTGGCGGTTCTCGAAGGCATTGGTGGGAAGGTAGAAGCCGCTGGCGTTGTCTGAGCCGGCGGTGGTTCGTGCGGAATTCTGCAGTTGGGTGGCGATTTGGCTCATGCCCGACAGCATTTCGATGTTGCTGTCGGCCAGGGTGTGCACGCCGGTGGCGAGGGCCTGTGCGCCGGAGGCGAGTTGGCTGATGCCGCTTTGGAGGCGGCGGATGTTGCCGGCCAGGTCGGCAGGGTCGCCGAGTGCTCCGAAAGCCTTGTCCAGCGACGTGATTGCGTTTTGGACGTCGGCCACGGTGCCGGCCGCGGTGTCGCTGCCGGGCTGGTAAAGGTCGCCGAGGTTGGCGAGCTGGTTGAAGAAGCCGGTATGGCGCAGGGTCACCAGGATCTGCACCTGGTCGCGGAGTTGGGCGCATTCCGGTGTGGTCGCACACCATGGGGAGGTGTTGAGCGCACCGACGAGCGGGTCGATGGCGGCGATTGCGTTTTGGGCTTGGTCGGCTTGCTGGCGCAGTCCCGGACCGGTTCGGATGGCTTGGTCGACGGCCGGGGCGGTAGCCGAAAGCTGCTGTAGCAGCGGACGGAACCGCTGGACTTGGGATCCACTGGATTGGGCCTGGGTGAGGATCCCGGTCAACGGTGTCAACGCGGTGCGCAAGGTGGTGTCCAGTTGCGCGAGACCGCCGGCGAGTTGGTCGGCGCCGTGGGTGAGTTTGGCCAGGTCATCCTTATGGGCGTCTCCCTTGGCGACCGCGCCGGCCATCTTGTTACCGATCTGGCCGTTTTGCCACGACAGTTGAGCCTGGTCCAGGCGTGCGCCCGTGGGCCGGGTGACACCGGAGACCTTGGTGACACCAGGCAGTTGCGAGACCCGAGACGCCATTTCATCCAGGTCGGCCAGGGCCTTGCTGGTGCGCATATCAGTGGGCGATTCAACCAGCATGAATTCGGTGATGATGACGTCCTTGCGAAAGTGGCGGTCCAGCAGGTGATACCCCTCATTGCTGGCGGTGGTCGCCGGCTGTCCTTGGCGATCGTCGTAGCTGATGTGCATAGTCAGCGCGACGGCCGCCAGGCCTAGCACCAGGGCCAGACTGGCGACCAGCAGTGGAACGGGTCGACGCACCACGGCCACGGCGATCCAGTTCCAGTAGCGGCGTGTGCGGTCGGCCTTGGGTTCACCGATGCCGCGTTTGGCCGCCAGCGCCAACACCGGGGGAAATAAAGTCACCGTGGCCGCAAATCCGACAAAGACGGCGATTGCGCACGCGGGACCCAACGCGGCGAACACGCTCAACTTCGCGAACACCATGGCCAGAAACGCAAACGCCACGGTGGCGGCCGAAGCCAAAATCACGCGCCCGATGGTGGCGGTCGCGTTGATCACCGACAGATCCGGCGGGACGTTTTGGCGTCGCTGCTCGTGATATCGACTGATCAAGAACACCGAATAATCGGTGCCGGCACCCAGCAAGATCACCGTCATGAAGGCGATGGTGAACTGCGACACCGGCATGCCCGATTCGCCCAACGCTGATAGCACTCCGCGCCCCACCGCCAGGCTCACGCCGATGACCAGCAGCGGCAGCAAGGCGGTAAACACCGACCGATACACGACCAGCAAAATCATCGCGATCAGGCCTGCTGTCGCGACCGAGATGACAACCAAATCCTCTTCGGCCGAAGCGATTTGATCGCGGAAGGTGGCCGGGGGCCCGGTGACGCGAACATCGGTGGGTGAGCCGCTAAATGCCTGGGCGGCGATCGTGCGGACCGCCTGGACCGATTCGGCAGCTTTGAGATCGCCCAGCGTTCCGGCCACTCCCACCGGCACATACCAGGCTTTGCCGTCTTGGCTGACTGCCTGGCTTGCGGTGACTGGGTCGGCCAACAAGTCTTGAACCAAGCGCACATGCTCCGAATCGGCACGCAACCGGGAAATCATCGCGTTGTAGCGTCCGCGCACCGGCGCAGTCAGGCCCGCCGGATCCTCCATCGCGACAAATATCGTCGTCTTGGATCCCTGCTCGCCGAAGGCCGCGCCCATGCGGTCTACCGTCTGAAGCGATGGCGCATCGCGCGGTATGAGATTCACTGACTGCTGTCTAACAACGGTTTCCAGCTGCGGGAACAGCACCGCCAGGGCAGCGGCGCTCACCACCCACATGCCGATGATCAGCACCTTATGTCGGATACTGAAACCCGCCAAGCGCGCTAGCCGATCGCTGTACGCGCCCTCACCGGCCGCAACCTTTTGAAGTCGCTCCCGAACAGGGCGACTCAAGGTCGCCACGCCCGAAGAGACCCACCCGTTGTCTGCCATCCCCCGCCCCGCTACTTCGAAAGAAATCAACGGTATCGCAACAGTACTACCAGTACCCTTCTACCTGCCCGGCGAAACCGCCACCGGTGTCCGAAGCTCTCTGATCGCCGCCGCGCAACCAGCCGCTTCAGGCGGTGACCAACGCGCCGTCGACGGTCCAGCATGTCCGGTACAGCGACACGTGATCCCTTTGCGCACAGGCGGTTTGACAATGACGATGCACCGACTCCGAAACAGTGACCGCTTCATGAACGGCGCAGGCGAAATCCCAGCCGGGAGATCAACCTGATCGGCTCGTCGCGCACGTGGTCATACATTTCCCGGTTCATCAACTCGTCGTCCAAGTAGGAGCAGGAGCGAGGAGGGTAGTGACGGGGACGAACGCGGCCGCGGTCATCAACCGGCGGCTGTCGGTGTAGGCGCCGAGTGATACCGCGGCGGACCAGCCTGAAATCGCGAACCCCCCGCGCCCACACATGCGTCTTGGTTAGCCCAAGCGGCACATTCATCGCCGACCAGCCCCGCCCGTCTGTGCGATTCCCCCTCGCGCCCGCCGGCAGAGTTCGTTCGTCCGCCACACGAACCGGCCTGTGGTGGCCGCGCCCTGGAGCTGCTCAACCAGGGATCGTCCGACCCGCTGCCCGATCATGCGTCCTCCTTCGCCCCACAGACCCTTACAGACAAGTGTACTAGTGGTATCGCTACGCTACTAGTAGTAGCGTAGCCGTCTAGGGGTCGAATCAATCGACCGATGCAGCCGCGATTCGGTGCCGGCCAGCTACGCGCGAGGTTTACGGTGACTACATGGAGCGCGACACCCTGGAATTCCCGGTCGACGACGATGATGACGTCGACCCGCGCCTGTTGCGCTCACGAACCCGGCTATTGGATGCGGCCACCAAACTCCTGAGCGCCGGCGGCATCGAAGCCGTCACCATCGACGCGGTCACCAAAGCCTCCAAAGTCGCGCGCACGACCCTGTATCGCCACTTCAGCAGCTCCACTCAACTGCTTGCCGCCACATTTGAAAGGCTGCTGCCGCAGGTCCACCCTGCACCGGAGACGGGATCGTTGCGCGACCAACTCATCGAACTGTTGAGCCGACAGGCCACGCTGTTCCAGGAGGCACCGCTGCACGTCACCACCCTGGCCTGGGTCGCGCTTGGCCGCACACCAAACGGCACCCAGGAAACCCACGACCGGCACGCGCTGCGCACACGGATCATCGACCAGTATCGCCAGCCATTCGATGCCCTGTTGCAAAGCCCCGAAGCCCGCGCCGACCTCGACGATTTCGACCCGGAGCTCATCCTGTGTCAACTCGTCGGGCCAGTGGCGTTTGCCCGACTCACCGGGCTGCGTGCCATCGATCGTCAAGACTGTGAGCGCATCGTCGATGACTTCCTCGCCGCGCACCGCCGCAAGGCCGATGAGCCCGCATCGTAGGCCACCGTCCGCAAACCCCTCTTTCCGCAGCAGCCGCTTCACTTTGTCCTCCAAGACTTCAGGACTTCATGCTCGACGGTGAGGTCTTTGATGGTTTCCCTATAGACCAACCGCCAACGTCACCAGCGGGCCTATGTCGCCGAAGTGTCTTCTGGTGCGGGGTGCAGCAGAAAGTAGGCGTTTAGGTCGATGTCTTAGCGACCGTCGGGCGCTATTGAGAAAGGTGCGTTGGATGTTGCAAAACTCGCGTGTTCTCCGAGGCTGTCTACGGCGATCCGCTTTGGTTCGCGTGGCCCAATCACATGAAGATCTTCTGCAACAACAAGGGCGTTGTCGCCAAGTCCACCCACGTGTGCAACAACTACCTTCCCCGGGGAAATGTCGGTCTGGAACTGGAGCTAACCCCGCCCTAGTCCCGCCGCGGTCGGGACTGCATGCACCTCAGCAATGCCTTAGTAGTGCGGTGAGGCCGCCGGGAACCGGTCGGTGGTCGCCGACTGCGGGTCATCTTGCCGGGGCAGCAGGTAGGCGCGAACCGCCGAACGTGGCCCGTAGGGCCGAAGTAGCTGGCTGGCCGGGCGAGTGCGTACCTGCTGCGGCCACCAGAACCAGCGCCCCAGCAGCGCGGCGACGGACGGCATCATGAATGAGCGCACGATCAGGGTGTCGAACAGCAGACCCAGGCCGATGGTGGTGCCGACCTGCCCGACGACTTTCAAATCGCTGAATATGAACGAGGCCATGGTGGCGGCGAAGACCAGGCCCGCAGACGTCACCACCGCACCGGTGCCGGCCATCGAGCGGATGATTCCGGTTTTCAAACCGGCACCGATTTCTTCTTTGAAACGGGACACCAGCAGCAGGTTGTAGTCGGATCCGACGGCCAGCATCAAGATGATGGACATCGCCAGCACCATCCAGTGCAGTTTGAAGCCGATGATGTCCTGCCACACCAGCACGGACAGTCCGAACGAGGCGCCCAACGAGATCAGCACCGTGCCCACGATGGTGACCGCGGCGACCAGGCTTCGGGTGATGATCAGCATGATGATCAAAATCAGGCTGGCCGCAGCTATTGCCGCGATCATCAGGTCGTATTTGGAGCCGTCGCGCATGTCCTTGTAGACCGCGGCGGTGCCGGCAAGGTAGATCTTGGCGCCCTCCAGCGGAGTTCCCTTGATGGCTTCCTTGGCTGCGTTCTTGATCGGCTCGACGTGCGAAATGCCTTCCGGGGTCGCGGGATCCCCTTCATGGGAGATGATGAAGCGGGCCGCGTGCCCGTCCGGCGACAGGAACATCTTCAGACCGCGCTTGAAGTCGGGGTTGTCGAAGACTTCCGGCGGGATGTAGAACGAGTCGTCGTTCTTGGCGGCGTCGAAGGCCTGGCCCATGGCGGTCGAGTTTTGGCTCATCACGTCCATCTGGTCATACAGCGACGACATCGAGCTGTGCATGGTCAGCATCATTTGCTTCATGGTCGTCATGGTGGCGATCATGGGCGGCATCTGCGCCAGCATCTGCGGCATCAAGGCGTCCAGCTGAGATATGTCGCCGGCAAGATAGGTGAATTTTTCGGTGATCTGATCCAGACCGTCGAGCGCGTCGAAGAGGGATCGCAGCGACCAGCAGCCCGGGATGTCGAAGCAGTGCTTTTCCCAGTAGAAGTAGCTGCGAATCGGCCGGAAGAAATCATCGAAGTTGGCGATGTTGTCGCGCAATGTGTTTGTGACATCCAACATTTCATGCGTGAGGCCGTCCATGTGGTGGGTGACCGCGGCCATCTGCGAGGTGATGTTGTACATGCGCTGCATGGTGTCGATGGACTGTTGCATCGCGTCGGCCTGCTTGAGCATGTCGTCCATGCGCTGGTGCATGTACTGCTGGTTTTCGACCTGCGTGGTGTTTTGCATGCTGATCTGGAACGGGATTGAGGTGTGCTCGATCGGCGTTCCCAGCGGCCGGGTGATCGCCTGGACGCGCGCGACACCCGGGATGTGGAAGACCCCCCTGGCGATCCGGTCCAACACCAGCATGCCCGCCGGGTTGCGCATGTCGTGATCGGTCTCGATCATCAACAATTCCGGATTCATCCGGGACGCGGGGAAATGCCGTTCGGCGGCGGCGTAGCCGATATTCGCGGGGACGCTCGGGGGTAAATACAGCCGGTTGTCGTAATTGGTTTGATAACCGGGTAGGGCGAGTAGACCGATGAGGGCGATCGCGACTGACACCGCGAGAATTGGCCCGGGCCAGCGCACGATCGCGGTGCCCACCCGTCGCCATCCCCGGGTCCGCATCTTGCGCTTAGGATCGAACAGCTTGAAGAAACTGCCGACGGTCAGGACCGCCGGACCCAAGGTCAGCGCGGCAGCAACGGCGACCAGCATCCCGACCGCACAAGGGATACCCATAGTCTGGAAATACGGAAGCCGGGTAAAGCTCAGGCAATACATCGCACCGGCAATAGTCAGGCCAGAGCCAAGGACGACGTGCGCGGTTCCGTGGAACATGGTGTAGAAGGCTTTTTCGCGGTCCTCGCCTAGGCCGCGCGCCTCTTGATATCGGCCGAGAATAAAGATCGCATAGTCTGTCCCAGCGGCGATGGCCAACAGCACCAAAATATTAACCGCGAAGGTCGACAATCCCATGATGTTGTTGTAGGCCAGGAAAGCGACAACCCCCCGAGCCGCCATCACCTCGATCACCACCATGAACAACGTGCTGAACACGGTGATAATCGAGCGGTATACCCACAGCAACATCACGATGATCACCACGAAGGTGATGATCGTGACCTTCTGGAGGCTCTTTTGTCCGGCCGAGTGCTGATCGGCGATCAACGCCCCAGCGCCGGTCACATAGGCCTTGACCCCCGACGGCGCAGGCACGCTGTCCACGATCTTGCGGACCGCCGCGACAGACTCGCTGGCCAGGCTCTCGCCCTGGTTACCAGCAAGATACGCCTGCACATAGGCGGCCTTGCCGTCGGAGCTTTGCGAACCGGCGGCCGTCAGCGGATCCCCCCAGAAGTCCTGGACGTGCTGGACGTGTTTCGTGTCAGCCTCGAGTTTGCGGACGATCTGGTCGTAGAAATGGTGGGCCTCATCGCCCAGCGGCTTGTCACCTTCCAGCACGATCATGACCGCACTGTCACTGTTGAATTCGTTGAATACTTTGCCGATGTGCTTCATCGCTTGCATCGACGGCGCGTCCTTGGGGCTCATCGACACGGTGTGTTCTTCGGCGACCGCGTCCAGCGATGGAACCAAGACGCTGAGGACGACGACAAGCCCCACCCAGGCAAAGACGACGGGCACCGCGAGTTTGTGGACCGTTCGCGCGAAAACCGGCATATGCGGCAGCCCTGCGGCCCGGTCATCGGTCATGCGGACTTCACTATGCAGAACGTTTGCGCATTCATACCCTGACTCGACCTTTCGTCCTTGACCACCTCGTCCACGATGATCCGGCAGCCGATTTGGTTGCTGTCGCCCTGCGCGACGATGTTGACGCTCACCGAGGGCAGCGTCGAGGTAACCGAGAGCGTCCAGGGCAAAGGCACGTTGCTAGCTTTCTGGGGCTGGGCATTGATGTCCAAGTAGTTGATGTTGGCCACCGTCCCCGGGGGACCATAAACCTGGTAAACCACGCGCTTGGGATTGAACGGCTTGATCTCATCGGCGATGCCGCTGGTCATCGTCTGATCGTCGTGGACGCCGAAAAAGGTGCGAAGCCGCAGTACGCAGAAGCCCGCTACCGCCACCACCGCCACGATGACCAGGACGATCCACATTTTCTTCATCGCAGCGCCAACGTGAATCCTCCCCAGCCAACCATCTCCCGCTAGTTGGGCGCCCCACCGCCCATTCGACTGGATCGATCGCAACTTAGCGTTTGGCGCAAAGCCATTGCCGGCGGAAGGCTGCGCGGTCTCGCCTGGTTCCCGGCCATCGACAAGGTTGGCATCGTTTTCACCGGTTGCAGTTCGCCAAGCCACTGCGTCCTGGTCTCCTTTTCTGTTCATGAGGTTTCAGAGATGAGGCCGATGCACCTGGCGGTCAGCAGGCGGGTCAAGGCGGACGCGAAGCCCAGATTCCACTCGGGCGGAACGACTTGCGCGCCCTTTGCGTAGACATCGGTGAGCCGCTCTGGCGGGTTGGCGTCTGCCAGAGGGTGGCCACCAGCGAGTAGGCGGCCAACAGCATATCCAGTGATCCCGAACGGCCGAGCGCAGGCAACGAGCTCTCAATTGCGTCGGCGGGGATAGCGTCGCGGCGGTCCTGATCCGCTTGACCTCGACAACCCGTTCGTCGTCCACCTCGTGCTGCGACCGGCGTCTTGGTCCGCGCCGCACTTGAAGCCCTGCGCTACTGGCTGCTCTATGTTCCACGACCTGCGCGATGGGCGGATTATGCGCTGTTCTTTTCCGGCGCGGTGGTGAGATGACGGATAAACATCGCCACCTCCTCAACCGCGCGAAGCGCATCTGGGTTGACGTCGAAACCGAGCTGGAACATGTGCATCGCCTTGTGCCACTGCTGCACCCACACTGGTACGCCGTGAGCCCGCAGCCGGTCGGCCAGCGTGAGGGTGTCATTGAGCAGCATCTCGTGGGTGCCAACCTGGAGCAAAAATGGGCCAAGGCCATGCAGATCGGCCTCCGACGGCATCACTGGCGCCGCCCGGGTGCCGTTGACAGTACCGAAGACGTCATAGAGGAACTTCACCGTCATGAACGGAAACATCACGTCGCGATGGTCTTTGAGGGCCCGGTACTTCAGCCCCATATCCGACGACGTCAGCGGTGACATCAGCGCCTGACCCGCAGGCACCGGCAGCCCGCTGTCGCGGGCGGCCAGTGCGGTACCGGCAGCCACCATGCCACCGGCCGAATCTCCTGCTAGCACAATGCGATCCGCTGAAAAGCCGAGCGACATAACGTAGCGGTAGGCGTCGAGCCCGTCGGACACGGCATCCTCAAGGCGGGCCTGCGGGGCCAGCCGGTAACCGACATTGAATACCCGCGCGCCGGTCTCTTGGGAGAGCTTACCGACAAACCGCCGATGCGAATTGAGACCCAAAGTCACCAGCGCCGAGCCGTGGAAGTAGACGATAACCCGGTCGGACTGGCGGGCCGTCGGGAATACCACCCACTCGGCCGGACACTGTGGCAATGCGACGGGGGTCACTTGAGTTCCCGCCGGTGGCGGCACCACGCGCAGCGGTTTGTCGATGACGTCAAGGCGTGCACGCTGCAACAGGTGAGGACTGAAACGGTTGATGACTATGCCGATGACGGTCAAGGTAGCGAGCACTGGGCGCGCGAAGATAGCCGTCAATAACGCCAGCAGGCGCGACTGCCAGCAGATGGAGCCGAAGTGGGCGCTCGCGGGCCGATCCCGCCAATCAGACGAATTCACAGAGCCAACGGTATCAGGTACCGCATGTATTAGATACTATCTGTATGGGGTCCGCTGTAACGCGCGAAGGAGTGAGGACGGTAGCGGTCTGCACGTTCGACAGACCCCTCGCGATCGGACGGGAGGGGCCCAGATCGCCGACTTCACAATGCTAGCCTCGAGGTTTCATGTCGTTGGGGGTTGTGACGGCGTGTAATGCACGGAAGCGCCTGTCCTGCAGGGAATTCTTGGGATTGCTGAAGTCTCAAGATCCTCAAGCAGGAAGGCAACTCCGTAGGTGAAGCGTAACGCAGTTGGTGGGCTGGTCGTCGATGATGTCCGCGAGTCGTTGGTGACGTCATCGGGCGCGGCGATGATGAACGAGACGATCCGGGTTGCGGGCCTGGGGCTTGTCCTATCGAGGGCGCTGGGGCCGTGGCGGCTGGCGCGGGCCCGCCATGATCCGGGCAAGGTGCTGCTTGACGTGGCGATCGCGGTCGCGCTCGGTGGTGACTGTTTGGCCGATGTGGCCGCAGTCCGTGCGCAGCGCGACTTGTTCGGAGTCGTGGCCTCCGACCCGACTGTGTCTCGGTTGTTTGCGGCGTTGGCCGTCGATGACGCCACCACCGATGCTGCGGTCATGGCGCTGCGCTCGGCACACGCTGCAGCCCGTGACCGGGTCTGGTCACGGCGTCGGCCGCTGGCGGGAACACCGGGAACACGAGAGGGTGGGCAGGTCATCGTCGATATCGATGCCACCCTGGTGGCGGCGCATTCGGATAAGGAGGGCGCTGAGGCGACCCACAAGATGTCTTATGGGTTCGCCCCGATGTGCGCTTTTGTCGACCATGGCGAGCACGGCACCGGAGAAACTCTGGCGCTGGACCTACGCCCGGAAAGGCCTCGCCGTTCAATAGTTCTGATCACATCACAGTGCTGGGCGCCGCGCTGGAACAACTGCCCGCCGCCGAGCGGGGCCAGGTGCTGGTGCGCGCCGATGCCGGCGGGGCGTCTAAAGCATTCCTGCATCACCTCACCGACGCCGGATTGCACTATTCCATCGGGTTTCCCGCTCACGGCCCTGTCCAGGCCGCGATCGAGACGATTCCCGAGCAGGCTTGGGTGGCTGCGCTCGACAGTGACGGCGCACCTCGTGAGGGTGCGCAGGTCGCCGAGCTCACCAACTGGATGCCGACCCCGGTCAAACCCACCCGTTCGCCGGCCAAGTACGGCCCCCAGGAATGGCCACGCGGGATGCGAGTCATCGCCCGCCGTGAACGTCCTCACCCCGGTGCCCAGCTACGGCTGACCGACCATAACGGCTGGCGAATCACCTGCTTTGCGACCAACACTCGCGGAACCGGCTGGACGCTGCCGACCCTGGAAGTGCGTCACCGCCAACGCGCCCGCGCCGAAGACCGTATCCGCTGTCTGAAGGACACCGGCCTGCGTAACCTGCCTTTCCACAGCTACCGGGCCAACCGGATCTGGCTCGAAGTCGTCGCCCTGGCTGGCGACCTGATCGCCTGGACTCAAACCCTGGCCTTCGAGCGTCATCAACCCGCCCGCAGCCAAGATCGATCTCGTGACACGGACGGGTGTGATTTGTGATGAGTTTTGGGCGGTGGTCGAGCCGTTGATGCCGTCGCATGACGGTAAGCGAGGCAACAGGTTTCGTGATCACCGGCTGATCCTGGAAGCGATCGCCTGGCATTTTCGCACAGGATGCCCGTGGCGGGACCTGCCCGCCGAATTCGGGCCGTGGCAAACAGTGTGGAAACGCCATCACCGGTGGTCGCTGGACGGCACGTACGACGAGATGTTCGCCCGGGTCGCGGCCTCGTTCGGGTTCGACGCCGACGTGCACGCCGACATCGAAAAGCTGTTATCAGTCGATTCGACCAACGTGCGTGCCCATCAACGGCTCTTCGTAATTCAGAGTGCATTGACAAGTTGGTGGAGTGCTCCGCTGTGTAGTAGTGAGCGCCAACGGTAGTGGGTGAGGTTGCGGAATCCGAGGGCGTTGCGGCGCAATGCTTCCAGGCGGCCGTTGATGGCCTCGGTGGGTCCGTTGGAGACGTGGTGGTCGAAGAAGGCCAGGATGTCGGCGCGGCGGCGCGATAGCGTGCGGCCGAGTTGGGCGATCTCCTCCAATCCGGCGGGTACGCCGCGCCGTATCGACTCGATCAGCCTGGTCATTGCCTTCTTGCCGTGACGTCGGTTCGGGTCGGCGTAGGCGGCGATGATCTTCTGATAGATCAGCCAGGCGACCTTGACGGCGAGATGGTCGTCGCCGTCGAGCACCTCGGTCAGCCGGGTGTATTGGCGTGGGGAGAGCAGCTGCAGGCGGGTTCGGGCGATGCGCCGGATCCCATAGAGCGGGTCACCGGTGTGTCCGCGCCGACCCAGGGTCTGCTGCTGGATGCGTTGGCGGATCAGGTCGAGCTTGGTCCCGGCCAAAGCCACAACGTGGAAGGGGTCCATCACGGTGACCGCGTCCGGGATGACCTCGGTGGCGGCGGTCTTGTAGCCGGCGAACCCGTCCATCGCAATGACCTCCACGGCCCGGGCAAAGTCGGTGGGTTGGGCGGCCAACCACGTGGCCAGTGCGGTCGCTGAGCGTCCTTCGACCAGGTCGAGCAGGCGTGCCGGGCCGGTCTGGTCGTGGGTAGGCGTGAGGTCGATGATCAGCGTGACGAACCCCTCTGTGCCGCGACGCCGAGGCGCCCAGCGATGCTCATCGACACCGATCACCGTCACCCCGGCCAGCCGATCCGGCCCGGTTGTGGCGATCAGGCCGGCGGTCGCACGCATCGCGATGGAGCTGACAGTATGCCAGGACACCCCGAGTTCGGCGGCGATCGCCGAAATGGTGGTGCGGTCGATCATCAACCGCCGCAATACATACCGGGCACAGCGCCGCGTCGTCGATGAGCGCGGGGCCGCCAACTTGCCCAGATCCTGGTTGAACACTGCCCGCCCACACGCTGGCGTTGTGCAGCGGTAGCGAGGTAGGGCACCCTGCAGCACCAGCGGGTAGCCGGCCACCGGCAGATCCGTCAACGGCCGAGTCACAGTGTCGCGGTAGCGGCCCTCCCGGCCGCAGTCCGGACACCTGGCGTCACAGGCCACCGGCCTGCAGAAGATCGTCGTCGTCTTCTCGTCGACCGCGGCGTCGGTGATCGTCACCCCCAACTCGATGGTGCGCATGATCGTGTCGGCAACAACCGACGGCGGGCAGGCAGTAGCCTCAGGCAAGGGTCACCTCGGTGGTGTTGGTGAAGCGGCGTGTAGGAACCTGAATCGTCACCCACCGAGGCCCCACCTCAGCTCAACGACACGAACCCCCACCGCGGATATCCGCCAACCACTGCTGCACGCTCATTTCCGCAGAGCCCCATCAACACTCGGCGGGCGCCCGTTCGGACACGTTGTGCACAGGGGGCACTGTCGAATTCGAATTACAAGAAATCTGCCGATGAGCCCGACGATCATGCGATCGGGCGTTCCCGCGGCGGGCTGACCACCAAGATCCACGCGCTGACTGATCCTCGCGAAGCTCCCGTGGCGGTCCGGCTCACCGCCGGCCAAGCCGGCGACAACCCGCAATTGATGGCGCTGCTCGATGATTACGCCGCGACATGCAGGGATTCAGACCAGTCCGCTGACGATTTCCGGTTGCTCGCCGACAAGGCGTATTCGCATCCGAGCACCCGTACCCAATTGCGTTCCCGCAGAATCAAGCACACGATTCCCGAACGTCGAGATCAGATCGACCGCCGCAAGGCCAAGGGATCCGCCGGCGGCCGCCCACCGGCGTTCGACGCCGAGATCTACGCGCTGCGCAACACCGTCGAACGTGGCTTCAATCGGCTCAAGCAGTGGCGCGGCATCGCGACCCGCTACGACAAGTACGCCCTAACATACCTCGGCGGTGTACTGCTGGCCTGCGCCGTGATCCATTCGATGGCTTTATCTGCGGTGGAGCTTGCCTGTCTCAAGTAGCAGATCCTCATCTGCGTTGATACACCGGGCGTTCGGTCGTCGCTATCTTGTCAAAGCGACCTCGAAATAATCTCTTTCATTATTTCGTTAGACCCCGCGTAGATTTTCTGTACTCGCTGATCAACCCAGAGACGCGAAATCGGATATTCCGTCATGTATCCGTACCCGCCGTGCAGCTGCAGGCAGTCGTCGAGGACTTTCATCGCCCGTTCCGTCGTCCACCATTTGGCCATCGCGACAGTTTGCACGTCGAGCTGGCCCTGGAGGTGTAGGCAGATGCAGTGGTCGAGGAATACTCGCGCAATCCTTGTTTCAGTGGCCGCTTCGGCCAGGGTGAACTTGGTGTTCTGGAACCCGAAGATCGTTCGTCCGAAGGCCTCTCGTTCGCGCGTGTATTTGACCGTCTGCTGCAAGGCCAATTCCATGGCGGCAACCGCTCCGACCGCAACGATTAGTCGCTCCTGCGGCAGTTGCGTCATCAGCTGGATGAAACCTTGCCCCTCGGTGTCGCCTAGCAGATGCGTCTTGGGGACGCGCACGCCGTCGAAAAACAATTCAGATGTGTCCTGACCGCGCTGACCTATTTTGCTGAGGACTCGTCCTCTCCGGAACCCGGGGCGATCGGCTTCCACGACAATCAGCGAAATACCGTTGGCACCTTGAGTATGGTCGGTCTTGGCCACGACGACAATGAGATCGGCTTGCTGACCATTGGTGATGAACGTCTTCGAGCCGGTGATGACGTACTCGTCCCCATCGAGGACGGCGCGCGTCTTCACGCTTTGAAGATCAGATCCGGTTCCGGCCTCCGTCATCGCAATGGCACCGATCAATTCGCCCGACGCCATCTTGGGCAGCCACTGCCTTTTCAGGTCTTCCCGGGCGTAGTGCAGGATGTAGTGTGCGACGATGCCGCTGTGCAGGCCGGCGCCCCACGAACTGTCCCCGATTCGAGCTTGCTCTTCGAGCAGAACTGCCTCGTGTGCGAATGTCCCGCCGCCGCCGCCGTATTCGACCGGCATCGACATGCACAGCAGGCCCAGCTCGCCTGCTCGTTCCCACACCGCCCGGTCGACATGGTGTTGCTCGGCGAAGCGCTCTGAGTGGGGTGCAATCTCAGTGGCAACGAACTTTGCGGCGAGATCACGAAGCGCTTCCAATTCCGGGTTGAGCCAGGGTGAGGCGGCTGTCATAGGGAGGCGTCCTTTCGGTTAGCTGCCGTGAGATATCCCGCATTAGTGCTTTGCACAAGCATAATCTTTCAAACTGTTAATTGGTGAACGAGTCTGATATGGGCGGAGGTTCGTAGATGAGTTCGCTGTAGTTGTCGCGCAGCGCGTCGATGATTTCCGTGAGGGGAAGGTCGTCGAAAACGCCACGGTCATGGAGGTATTCCATGTGTTGGGAGCCGTCGCCTGTGTGAGCGTGCAACATGGCGTCTCGCTGACCGTCGAATTCGATAGGAGGGACCCCGAAGCGCGCGCATAACTCGCGGTTGAACGCCGGCGTGGCCTTGACCCACCGGCCATTCAGCAGCATTTGACTGTAGCCGTGGTAGACGAAAACGTCCGAGCCACCCATCCGTTCACGGAGACTCGGGGTCTGCAGATGGTTGCGGACGTCGGCGAAACCCAACCGCGCCGGAATCCCCGCGGCGCGACACGCAGCCGTCAAGAGCACCGCCTTGGGGACACAGTAGGCGCGCTCGGCGACGGCGACCGCGCTGGCTCGGTACTGGCACGGGTCGTCGGAGACGGAATACGGGTCGTACCAGATCGAATCACGGACAGCGGTGAAGATGCGGCACGCCTTATCGACGGAATCAATGGCGTTACGCGTCGCCGATTCGGTGAACTGCTGCACGGCATCGTGTTTCCAGTCGAGGAATTCGGTGGGTGCAAGGAACCGCGCGAACTCTAACTTCATCGGTGGTGGAGCCTGATCGGTAACCCGTCGACCGGGATCGGCAGCGATGTGTTGTCCCAACGGATGCGGTAATCGGTGTCGAGGCCGAAGGTGAACGTGCGCAGCATCTGGTGCAGGATCGCTTTCACCTCGAGGGTGCCGAAATGCATACCGATGCATTTGTGCGCGCCACCCCCGAACGGCAGCCACGCGAAGCGATGGGCTTGGTCTTCGCGGCGTGGGACGTCGAAACGTAAGGGGTCGAAGCGATCCGGGTTATGCCAGACTTCGCGGACGAAATGGTTGACGGCGGGAGTGATCGCCACAAGCGTGTCGGAGGGGATGTAGTGGCCGTCTATTGCGGTGTCTTCCACTGTTTTGCGCATCACTAGCGGAACCGGCGCCACGAGTCTCATGGATTCCTTGATCACCAGATCGAGGGACCTGAGCCCTTCCAAATCATCGATCTCCGGTGACCGGTCGCCGAGAACATCGCTTTCGGCGCGAACCCGATCCTGCCATTCTGGATGCTTTGCCAGGTAATAAGTTACCGCGGTGGTGGTGATCGTCGATGTGTCGTGAGCGGCCATCATCAGAAAAATCATGTGGTTGATGACATCGGAGTCACTGAAACGTTGCCCGTCTTCGGTGCTGGCATGGCACAGCGCCGAGAACAGGTCATTGCTGTCGCCGGCCCGGGCGGCCGGCAAGTGCCGGGCGAAGTACTCCTCAAGCACCCGTCGGCCGCGGACCCCGGCGCGATAGCGGGTACCGGGAAGCGGCGCGCGGACGAGCGAACTGGCCGCGCGTACCGTAGCGACGAACGCCTGGTTAATGGCGTCGCTGCTGTCTTTGCCTCGGCCACCCATGAACACATCGGTGGCGATGTCGAGGGTCAGGTTTTTCAACAGCGGGTACATGCGGACGGACGGGCCGGTCGGCCACGTGGGCAGGGTTGCGCGGACGCAAGGGGTCACTTGGGTGACGTAGCCGGCCAGTCGCGGCCGCGTGAAGGCCTCCTGCATGATGCGCCGGTGCATGAGGTGTTCGTCAAAGCTCATCAGCATCAATCCGCGGTGGAAGAACGCGTCGATGAGAAAGGCCCAGCCGTCTTGCGAGAACGCCTTTGCGTTGGTGGTGAGCGCCTCTTGGGTAGCTTGGGGGCCCGCGATGACCGCCATTTTGGTACCGAACGCTCCCATCCACGAGACAGAACCGAACCGCTCGTAGCGCTCTCTGCCCAGGTCGGACCCAAACCGGATGTAGTCGAGGGTGTGCCCGACCAAGGGGAGCCCGGCATCACCGAGAACCGGTCGCAATCCGCTTCCAGCCGGGGGGCTGCCAGTTCACGCACTGGCCACCGCCGACTCCACCGGCGAAGTCCGTCGTCCACCCGTTGCGGCGCGGGAATCAAGATGACCGAAGATAACCGTTCCCGGGCTTTATGGCTTTATCGACGGGCGCGTGTAGCGGGTTAACCATTGTCGCTCCCCGGCCTGTGGTCGTCGTTGGCGGCCTGCTCGCGATGAGGAACCGACCAGCTGTTTACATTACGCCCAATAATGTCAAAATTAATACATGCATATCTGACTTGTCAACGGGCTCCCAGTGGCGCGCAAAGGCGGTCGCCGCGCAGCTAGCCGCTGCGCCCGCGTTCAGCTCCGGCGTCAAGGAAACTTGCGTTCAGCGCTGTCGGCGAGAAACGCCCCGCTGAGGCGCAAAGCGTGACGCGCCTCGGGCAAGAGTCGAAACAGGGCTTGAAACACGTGAATTTGACCGCGAAACACCTGAAGTTGCACGGACGACCCCGCGGCGAGCATGCGCTCGGCGAGTCGTCGGGAATCGTCGAGCAGCATTTCTCTCCCGCCCACCTGGATCAATGTCGGCGGCATGCCGGTGAGGTCGGTGGCGAGCACGTTGACGCGGGGGTCGTGCGGATCGGCGTCGCCCACGTAGAGACTCAGCGCCCGCGACGCGGATCGGGCGGATGCGAAAGGATCGCGGCGCCAGATTTCGCGAGCCGTCGCCAGCTGACACGTCAGATCGATGACGGGGGACATCAGTAGCATGCGGTCAGGCAACGGCAGGCGATGTGCGAGTGCACCCAACGAGGTCGCGACCGCCAGTTGGCCGCCCGCCGAATCGCCTGTGTCGGCGGCAAGTGAATACTGACCAGTGCGCGGCCGACTCCTGATCAGTTTTCGATTGCCGTTGACAGCCTGCGATCGCTACCGTGCGGGCTGATGTCGATTCTTCAGAGCCCGCCAACCACCGGTAGGCCCTCAGTGCGTCGTCAGCAGCCGCCGGATACGGGTAACGCGGAGCCAATCGATAGCGGACCGCGAAGACCGGGCGCAGCGACGCGGCAGACAGTTCGCCCAGCAGACCGCGATGGGTTTTGGGAGAGCACATCGAAAATGCGCCGCCGTGAATGTAAAGGATCGGTGGCCCGTCCGGGTTGACGTTCGGTGCGACGACCCAATCTCCCCTCACTCGATCGCCGGCGAAGACGGTGTCGACCAGCCTTACGCGCAGTCCTGGGCGTGGGCGGGACGCGATGAGCGCCGCCCGAAGCACCCGATCCATCACAGCAAGCCCGTACTGGTTGGACGGTAGTGCTTGCGTCAATGGGCGAAGGACCCCGCGTGCGGATGTTGCGATGAGGTAGCTTGTCAGGCTCGGATCCCAATCCGAGGAAACGGATATCACGATAAGCCAGCCAGCTTGTCCGTGGCCATGAAAAAGTACCCACTGGTGGCCAAGTGGAGGTATCCGCTGGTGGCCGGATAAAAGTACCCACCCCGTGTTCGTCGTGTCGATCAGGAACTGCGGGCCCCGGTGGTGACGGTGAAGGTGCCAACCACTCATCGTCACCACCGGGGAGTTCCATTGAAGTCTGCGAGGGACCGCATGGACATCATTTCTGCTTATCAACAAGTCGGGTCATACCGCGGCGCCGCGCAGCTGTGCGGCACCACCCATAGGACCGTCAAGAAAGTCGTCGAGAAATTCGAAGCCGGTGAGAGCGCACCGCCGCGGGTCGAGCGGGCCCACAATTACGATGCGGTGGCCGATCTGGTCGCCGAGCGTGTCGAGAAGTCGGCGGGTCGGATGTCGGCGAAGCGGATGTTGCCGATCGCGAAGGCCGCCGGTTACGACGGGTCGGCACGCAACTTCCGTCGCCTCGTTGCTGAGGCGAAGGTGTTGTGGCGCAACGAACATCACCGGGGACGTCGCCCGGCGGTGTGGTCACCGGGTGAGTATCTGGTGATCGACTGGGCCCAAGCCGCACCCGGGTTGTTCCTGTTCTGCGCAGTGCTGGCGTTCTCCCGGTGGCGCTTCGTCGCGTTCGCCACCGACCAGAAGGCGTCCACGACGTTGGCGTTGATCGCCGAAGCGATGGCCGGGATAGGTGGTGTCCCGGCCCGGGTGCTGGCCGACCGGATGGCCTGTCTGAAGGGCGGCGTGGTCGCCAACGTGGTGATCCCTACCGCCGAATACGTCCGGCTGGCAGGTCATTACGGTTTCGCGCCGGACTTCTGCCATGCATCCGACCCTAAATCGAAGGGCATCGTGGAGAACTTGTGCGGCTACGCCCAACGCGACCTCGCCGTCCCGCTGCTCACCGACGCCGCCATCGCCGGGGTGCCGGTTGATCTGCGTGCTGCCAACGTTGCGGCCAGGGCGTGGTGTCTGGAGGTCAATGCCGCGGTGCATTCGGAGATCTGTGCGGTCCCCGATGAGCAACTGCTGATCGAACGGGAACTCCTGCAACCGTTGCCGTCGCTGCAACTTCGAATCGGGGCACCGTCGGTGATCCGCAAGGTCGACCGGCTGTCGTGTGTCCGGTATGCCTCGGCCCGCTACTCGGTGCCCACCCGACTGATCGGGACCAGCGTGGCCGTCGTCGTCGATCACGGCGCGCTGTGCATCGTGGAGCCCGCGACTGGGGTGATCGTGGCTGAGCACGAACTGGGTGCCCCAGGCAGCGCATCAGTCCTCGACGATCACTACGACGGTCCCCGCCCGGAACCTAGCCGCGGACCACGACCCAAAACTCATGCTGAGCAACAGTTCTGCACACTCGGCGAGGATGCTCAAGCATTCCTGGTCGGGGCCGCCGCGATCGGCAACACTCGGCTGGGCTCCGAACTGGAAGTCCTACTGGCGTTGGGCGCCGCCCACGGCACCGACGCCTTGGTCGGCGCGCTTCGCCGGGCGGTCGCGTTCCGGAGGTTCCGCGCGATCGACGTGCGGTCCATCCTGGCCGCCGGCGCCGGAACGCCGCAGCCCCGCCCCGCCGGGGATGCGTTGATCCTGGACCTCCCAGTCGCCCCGACCCGATCCCTGGCTGCCTACACGGTCAACCCGGCCGCAGACGGTGGTGCCACGTCATGAACGGCACGCCAGCCAAGGCAACCAAACCCGTTGCACCACTGTCCACTCCGCAATTCGCCGCTGATCTCGACGCCGGGCTGCGGCGGCTCAAGCTCGCCGCGATCCGGCGCACCGCCCCCGAAGTCCTAATCACCGCCAAGACCCAGCGCTGGACCCCCGAAGAAGTGCTACGGACCCTCGTCGAGACCGAACTGGCGGCACGGGATGCCTCCAACGTCGTCAACCGGCTCAAGGCTGCCGGGTTCCCGGTCACCAAGACCTTGGAGTCCTTCGACGTGGCCGCATCGTCGATTCAGCCCAAGGTGTTCGACTACCTGTCGAGCCTGGAATGGGTTCGCACACAACAGAATCTGGCGATCATCGGACCGGCTGGGACCGGCAAGTCCCACACCCTGATCGGACTGGGGGTCGCTGCGATTCATGCTGGGCACAAGGTCCGGTACTTCACCGCCGCCGACCTCGTCGAAACCCTCTACCGCGGCTTGGCCGACAACACCGTCGGCAAGATCATCGAATCCCTGCTCCGTGTCGATCTGATCATCCTCGACGAACTGGGCTTCGCCCCACTCGACGACACCGGCACCCAGCTGCTGTTCCGCCTCGTCGCCGGCGCCTACGAACGCCGCTCCCTGGCCATCGGCTCGCACTGGCCCTTCCAAGAGTGGGGTCGATTCCTGCCCGAGCAGACCACCGCCGTCAGCATCTTGGACCGGCTCCTGCATCACGCCACCGTCGTCATCACCGACGGCCAGTCCTACCGAATGAAGGACGCCCAACACCGGAAGGAGAACCCCCAACCAATCTAAGAATCACTGCACGGGGTGGGTACTTTTATCCGGCCACCAGCGGGTACTTCTACTTGGCCATTGACACAGCTTTTCGTTGGTGCGGCCCCCTGTAGCATCCCAAAGCCCGCGTATAGCGGATCGAGGTCGCTGGCGCGGGGCCACGTCGTCTTTGAAGTGGTGGGTATAAGAAGGAAGCAGGCCTTGTAGGAACCACTGTTACTGATCTACCGGCAGCCTTCAAAGCGACGCGCGCCGTCGTCGCCAGAGCCGCAGAGCTACGCGATCCAGAGCGGGTCGTCCCCCGGTCGAGCTGGCGCAGGAACGTAGGCAACGATGATGCAGCGACGGCTGTCGAAGTTCTCGATTACCGCCGACCGGCCGGCAGTTGCAAGGTCGCCTCACTGGGCACGCATATGCCCTCCTCGCTGGACACTGCCAGTTCCAGGTCGACCAGGCGCATTCCGCGGTCTTGGCGCTTGGCCACCACCCGCCCGGTAAGGGTCGCGGTCTGTCCCGGGTAGATCGACTTGATCATCGATATCTTGCGCCGGCGCAGGAGCGCGTCGGGGCCCGCCCAGTCGGTGAGGCCCCGGTCGATGAAGCCGTGAAAGAACAGCGTCGACAGGTAGATCGTTCGCTGGCCCTGGCTGCGTGCGTACTCCGGATCGTGATGGCCCGGGAACCAGTCCCACGTCGCCGCGGCGTTCATGCAGACCCGCTTGTAGGTGATAGGAATCGACACCGGCGTGATCTCGTCGCCGACAATGACGTCATCGAAGGTAAGGCCTTTGATGTCTGCAGTGCTGATCTTGGTCATGAGCGCCCCCGGGTTTACTGGGCTGTGTCGTAGCGGAACAGGACGTTGGTGTTGCGGGCGATGTTCTCGCCGTGCTGGTCGGTGTAGGTGGTAAGCGATGTGATGAAGACGCCGGTTCCCAGCCGAGTCGTCTTCTCGTCGGATAGCGAGACGATCTCCTCGACTATCCAAACGTGGTCACCGACTCGGGGTCGGCGCTCCAGCTCGGTGGTGGTGGAGGCGTTGATGATGTGGTGGCCGGGCAGGGGAACGTTGAGCGCGAAAAGCCCGTCCTCGCGGTGCAGGTGCGCGGGCGCCCATTGCGGGTTCATGCCCAGGGTCATCAGCAGGCCCGGTGGGCACTCGTCGCCCTCCCAGTACCGTGGGTTGGCGTCCTCAACCAGAGAGCAGTAGTAGAGGATCATCGATCGGTCGATCGGAAACCACGCCTGCTTTGGCTCGGAGCGACGACCGACCCAGGACCGGCCCTCCTCTAGAGTGCCGAACGCCATCCCGAGCCCGGTGACATCGTTGGTGTGGGAGCTCACGGTGTTGCCTTCCCTTCGATGGCGGGTTCGGGCAGGGGCATGCGGGACAGGATCGAACACATCGACTTGCCGGTCTCGTCGAAGCGCAGTGTTGCGGTTGCGCCGCCGCCGAGGGCTCCCCGCATGACGATGTTGAACGCATGCAGGCGAGGCAGCGTGTAGATCGTCACGGTTCCGGTGACCAGACCCTTCATGAAGGAGGTGATGGCCTCCGGCCGCAGTCCGCGTTGCAGCGCGGCAAAAGCCTCGGCGTCGCGGGCGAGCACCACGACGTTGGAGATGTCACCCTTGTCGCCTGAACGCACGAACGCCAACTCGTCAATGGTGGGCATCGAGCATCTCCTTGGCGGCCTGGACACGGACGTGCTGTGGGACGAACTCACGCGGTACCAGGGTCGGCCACAGCGCTATCACCTTGCGCACCGCCAGCGGCGCGCCGAAGGCGGTACCCACCGGACCGGCCGTCGCTGGCAGCAGCATCGCGCGGCGGGCGACCTCGGCCTCGCTGCGGGTGCGGCACTTGGCCACCATCCGGAGCTCGACCTCGTTGGGCTGGGCGTCGGGTGCCGGTCGTGGGGCCACCGGGCCGGCCAGCGCGTCCCAACCGACACGGTCGAAACGCATCTCCTGCGGAATGACACCCAGGTACTTGATGCGGCCGCGCACTAGCCTCTCGCAGAAGTCGGCCTTCTCCAGAGCATCGGGCCAGGGGATCATCGTGCGCCCCTCGGCGAGGTAGCCGTCCTCGTAGCCGATCTGCACCTTGAGCGTGTCCGGCCGTCGGCGGCCGGTCATGCCCGTGAGCTGCACGCGGTCGGGGCCGAGTTCTTTGACCTCGACACCGCCCATGTCGACGACACCGTCGGGCAGCAAATAGCAGAACGGGTCGTGCACTTCGTAAAGCAAATGCTCTTTGATGGTCCACTCGTTGAGCACCCCACCCGAGCCCGGCACCTTACTGATCACAGCGGTGCCGTCAGCCGACATCTCGGCCATCGGGAACCCGAGCCGCCACGGATCACGCGACAGCCGCCACTGCGAGGACATGCCGCCGGTCGCGATGCCCGCACACTCCAGTACATGACCGACGGTAAGCGCGGCGCCGATCAGGTCGGGATTACGCTCAAATATCCACCCGAAGTGGCGCATGAGCGGCCCGCAATAAAGCGCAGAGTCGGCAAGCCTGCCGCCGATCACGACATCGGCGTCGCCGTCAAGTGCGTCAATGATCCCGTCGGAGCCGGTGTACGCCGAGACAGCGACGATCCGGTCGGCGATGCGGTCGATGTCTTCTTCGCCGGACTCAAGGTGCGCGAATTGCCAACCCGAATCCCTGATTTCGGCGATTCTCCCCGTCAAGTCGTCGCCCTCAATGGTTCCGATGCGGGTGTCGGGATATCCGGCGTCACAGGCCACTCGCGCAGCGGCCAGTGCGGCGGCACCCGGGTTCGCTCCGCCCCCATTGGTCACGATGCCGACGTCGTTACGGCGGGCAGCGGGCAGCGCCTGACGCAGAATGGGTTCGACATCGGGCACGTACCCTTTACCCGGGTCACGCATCTTGGCACGGGTAAGGAGCGCAACGGTCAACTCGGCCAGCAGGTCGAAGCAGGCAAACTCGACACCGCCCTGCTCAATGAGTTCCACCGCGGGATCCACCATGTCACCCCAATAGCCGGCACCAGCACCGATCCGCACGCTGGCACTCATGCGCACTCCTGCGCCGCCTCGGCGCTTGCCGCCGCGATGTCGGCACTAGGCGGCGGCGCGCTTGGCGGTATCCCGCCGACTGCCGGATCGACAAAGGGCACGAATGCGGCGCGCCCGGCCAGCCGTCCTTTGCCGGTGACCCCCGCAGCAATCAGCATCGTTCCGGGCATCGTGTTTTCCTCCTCTCTGTCCCCGGCCGTCGACCGCAAAGCTCTTGGCCGCGGGCCTGTTAATTGGCGTTAGCGTACGCTGTCTTGACACCGCTCGGCAGTGACCCGAGGCCCGGCGTCCGGGTCAAGCGAATCGAGCTTCCCGAAGTTGTCGACGTTGCGCCACGCCAGAGGGGCGAGATTGCCTTTCTGCTCATGGGCTGGGGATTAGAACGACTCCGGCTGCTGCCGAGAAATCACGTATCCGGCGTGGCGTAAAGCCGGTCACTGGAAGTCGACGCACTACCGACACGCGGACTTGCGCGTCAATGTTAACGGCCGATAACGTATCACCGGGCGATTACGCTGCTGTCGAGCGGTGACGGAAGCTTCCCTCGAATTCCTCGGTGTGTCGCCTGAAGTTTGTCGTGGCCGGTGCAAACCCGGACCTGCGGGTGATTCAAGGGGTTGAGCGGTATGGAGATATCAGAGAGCCAGGAACGGCGGGATCTGCGGGCGGCGGTTGCGGCCATCGGGAAGTCGTACGGCCACGATTACTACCTGACCAAATCCCTGGGGGGCGAGAAGTCTACGGAACTGTGGCAGGAGGTAGGTAAGCAAGGTTTTCTCGGGGTGAATATTGCCGAGGAGTACGGCGGTGGCGGTGGGGGTATCTACGAACTGCATGCCGTGGGAGAGGAGTTGGCGGCGGCGGGGTGCCCGTTGTTGATGACGGTGGTGTCGCCGGCCATTTGTGGCACCATCATCCAAGCGTTCGGAACCGACGAGCAGAAACGGCGTTGGCTTCCGGGCATTGCGAGCGGCGAGATCATAATGTCGTTTGCGATCACCGAGCCCGACGCGGGCTCAAACTCGCACAACATAGCGACGACCGCCAAGCGGGACGGCGCCGACTGGGTTCTGCGTGGCACCAAGTACTACATCTCGGGAGTGGACGAGGCGCAAGCCATCTTGGTGGTCACCCGAACGGGTACTGACGAGCGTGGGCGCGGCCGGCTGTCGCTGATGGTGGTTCCCACGGACGCTGCCGGCCTGCAGAAGACTCTGATTCCCGTGCAAGCCGTGACACCGGAGAAACAGTTCACCCTGTTCTTCGACGATGTACGTGTTCCCGGTGACAACTTGATCGGCGCTCGGGACGAGGGACTGCGGCAGGTATTCGTTGGTCTGAATCCGGAACGGATAATGGGGGCGGCGCTGGGCAATGGGATCGGCCGGTACGCGTTAAACAAGGCATGTACCTACGCCCGGGAGCGCAGGGTGTGGGACACCCCTATAGGGGCACATCAGGGAGTCGCTCATCCGCTGGCGCACGCCAAAATTCAGGTTGAACTCGCACGCTTGATGACCCAACGGGCGGCCGCCTTACACGATGCCGGCGAGGCAGGGGCCGGCGAGGCGGCGAATATGGCCAAGTACGCGGCAGCTGAAGCCGGAATCCTTGCGCTGGACCAAGCGATTCAGACGCATGGCGGCAACGGTCTGGCTACGGAGTACGGGTTGGCGACGTTGTGGGGACCGGCGCGGTTGATGCGGACGGCACCGATCAGCCGGGAGATGATCCTCAATTATGTTGCGCAGCATAGTCTCGCGCTTCCACGGTCATACTGAACGTCGACTAGGTTTGGGTGGCTGCTTCCATGAGGTCAACGTGAGAACTTGGGCACTTGCCAGCGAGCCGGCTATCGCCGCAGTAGAAGAACTACCGCCAGGAAAGTACGAAGGCCACGACGGCGCGGGCATGCAGGAGTTGGTGCTTCGTCGGTTTCTGCAGAGCCATTCACTTGGTCCCCGCGATGTGGACGGCCTGCTGGTTTGCCCGTCCGGCATGGCCAGCGGTGCGGGTGCCGACATCTTCGTCCACGAGCGCCTCAATGACGTGTTGGGCATCCGGCCGCGCTTTTGTGAGACTGTCAACGTCGGTGGGGCGACCTACACGATCATGCTGTCGCGGGCTGCACTTGCAATCAGCGCCGGCCTTGCAAACGCGGTGCTCTGTATCGGTGCGGGGAAATTCCCCAAGGTGGGGCGGGGAGGCGGCGCCAACGCAATGGCGCGCATGATCAGCCACCCGGACTTTGAGTACCCATACGGCAGCTTCATCCCAGCCCTTTACGCCTTAGCCGCCACGCGGCATATGGCCGAACGCGGAACGAGCCGCGATGCTCTTGCCGCCGTGGCGGTCTCGAGCCGCGAGTGGGCGTTACGGCATCCAGATGCTTTGATGCGCAACGCGGGTCCGCTCACCGTCGAGATGGTTCTGGCTTCACGACCTATCGCGTGGCCGTTCAATTTGCTGGACTGCTCAGTACCGTGTGAAGGTGGCGCCGTGTTCCTAGTGGCCCATGGTGACCGCGCGCGGGAAATCACCGACCAACCGGCCTATGTATTGGGCTTCGGTGAACACCACGATCACGGCAACATCACCCACACCAGCGACTTCGCAACAATGGGTGCCAGCGTGTCAGCGCGTGCCGCGTTCGAAATGGCCGATCTTTCGCCTTCGGACGTGCAGGTGGCCGAACTGTACGATGCCTTCACGATCAACCCGATACTGCTGTTGGAGGAAACGGGGCTGGTGGCGGCAGCTAAAGGTGGCCACTTCTTCCTGGATGGGCGGGGGGCGCCCGGCGGTGACCTTCCGGTGAACACCTACGGGGGTCTGCTGTCATTCGGACACACCGGCGACGCGTCGGGAATGTCGATGCTGATCGAAGCTGCGCGCCAAGTGATGGGGAAGGCTGCGGATCGTCAAGTGTCTGCAGAAATAGCATTGGTACACACTTACGGCGGCATGATGGCAGACCATTCGACCGTACTCTTGGGGAGGACGCCGTGACAACTGCTCCCATGCCCACCGTGACTGACAGCACGGCCGTGTACTGGCAGCAGGCAGCTGTCGGGCGGTTTGTGCTCCCGAAATGTCGGGAGTGCAAGCGATTCCATCATCATCCCCGCCCTTGGTGCCCATACTGCTGGGCTGCGGATCTGGATTGGCAAGAACCTTCGGGAAAAGCGACGATCGTCACCTACACCGTCGTCCGTCAGGCCCCGTCGCCAGCTTTCACCGCTCCTTACGTCTTGGCGATAGTGGAGCTGGAAGAAGGACCTCGAATGATGACCAACGTGATCGAATGCAACGTCGATGAAGTGCGGGTCGGTATGGCTGTCGAGGTGGTCTTCGAATCACGAGGCAACCTGGCACTTCCGCAGTTCCGACGGGTCACGTCAACTGCGTGACGAGCCGACGCGAAAACTCACTTATCCAGCACCGATTACCTGTATTTGTGGGTGGATGGCATCCACCTCAAGGTGCGCCTTGAGGTGGAGAAACTCTGTTTGCTGGTAATGATCGGGGTCCGTGCTGATGGCCGCATGGAGCTCGTCGGGCTGGCTGACGGCTTCCGGGGATCGACTGAGTTCTGGGCTGATTTGCTGCGCGATTGCCGCCGCCGCGCCATGACCGCAGCGGTGCTCGCGGTCGGCGACGGCGCCCTGGGCTTCTGCAAGGCGTGCGGGAGGTGTTCCCGGATATTCGAGAGTAGCGCTGCTGGTGGCATAAGCAGGCCAATATTCTTGCCGCACTGCCGAAATCGGTGCACCCAGGGTGCAGTCGCGGCGATGAAGGAGATCTACAACGCCGAGGATATCGACAAAGCCCAGCTCGCGATCAAAGCGTTCGAGATCGACTACGGCGCCAAATACCCCAAAGCGGTCGCCCAAGATCGTCGACGACGCCGAGGTGTTTTTGGAGTTCTACCGGTATCCCGCCGAGCATTGGATCCACCAATCGCACCACAAATCCGATCGAAAGTACCTTTGCGACAGTACGTTTGAGGACCAAAGTCACCAAAGGGCCGGGCTCCCGCGCGGCCTGGCTGGCGATGGCCTACAAGCTAATCGAGGCCGCCCAGGCCCGCTGGCGCGCGGTCAACGCACCACACTTGGTCGCCCTCGTCCGTGCCAGCGCCGTCTTCCACAAGGGCAAGCCGCTCGAACGGCCTATCGACATCACACCCGAACCGTCGGCAGCTGAGCCTCGAACCGTCGGATCATCCGCCATCCCGCTGCGCTGCCACTCGTATCCACCCATGAACGACTCTCACCCAAAGCGATTCGGCAGGCGTGCGAAGATTTACGTCCATGCTGCCGCTGACCGCATTCTGCGTACCGCAACGTGGTCGAGGTGTGGCGAAAAGCAAATGTGCGTCTGGCCGAGAGAACGGCGTTTCAACGCAGAACTGAAAGCCCCTCCCCGCCGAATTGCAGGCGAAGCTCCGTCTTGAGCACCTTGCCGGTGGCGTTTCGCGGCAAGTCGGGAACGACATGTACTCGTGACGGGCATTTGAAGTGGGCAAGGCGTTCTCGAGCGTAATCGATAAGCTCCTCTGCATTGACGGCGGCATCCTGCTGAAGGGCCACGACGGCCACCGGAGTTTCGCCCCAACGCGGATGCGGCACACCGACAACCGCGACCTCGCGCACGGCATGGTGACGGTAGAGGACCTGCTCCACCTCGATCGGGTAAACGTTCTCACCACCGCTGATGATCATGTCTTTTTTTCGGTCGACCAGAGTGATGAAACCTTCTCGGTCAATGCGGCCCAAGTCGCCAGTATGAAACCAGCCGCCACGAAAAGCTTGCACTGTCGCCTCGGGAAGACCCCAGTAGCCCGCGAATACGTTAGGGCCGCGCACTACTAACTCGCCCACCTCGTCGACGGGGACGTCGTTGTCGGCGTCGTCGACGATACGAGCTTCGACGTGAAAAGCCGTCCGACCGATCGATCCGGCCTTCTCCTTAACGTGTTCAGCGTCGAGGAATGAGACGATAGGCGCGGTTTCGGTCATCCCGAAACCCTCCTGGAACGGCAGACTGCGTCCTTGGAAGAATTCGATGACGGTCAACGGACACGGTGCGCCACCCGCAGCCGCCAGTTCGAGAGCCGACAAATCGTGGTCCTCGAATCCATCGACGTTCATCAGCGCGGCCCACATCGCCGGAACCATGAATTGCACTGTCGCATGCTCTTGGGCCATCATCGCCAGCGTCTGTCGCGGATCGAAGGACGGCAGCAGCACGCTGCAACCGCCGACATGCAGCAGCGGCAGCGTGTGCACTCCGAGTCCCCCGATGTGGAACATCGGAGCCACGGCGACGGTCACGTCCGTCTCACGCAGCCCGCGCCCGATTGTCAGCGCGTTCATGACGTTCCACAGATGGTTGTCGTGGGTGAGCATCACACCTTTGGGACGCCCCGTAGTCCCGGACGTATACATCAGATTTGCAATGTCATGGCCCGCCACGTCGGAGCCCACAGCTGTGGGCGCTTCACTGTTCACAACGTCGTCGTAGGAAAGCTCACCGGCAAGGCATTCACCGCCGACGGCCATTTGGTGGCGGACCCGCACCCCATCCTCTGACACCGCGGCGCGGGCGACCGGGGCCAGCGGGTTGGAATACACGAGCACGTCTGCGCCTGAGTCGGCCAGCTGGTAAGCCACCTCTGCTGGCGCCAACCGCACGTTCATGGGCACGAAGATCGCGCCTAGTTTCGCGGCCGCCAGCATCGTTTCTATGAACGCGGGACTGTTGATCAAGAGACCGCCAACCCTGTCGCCCTTGCGGACACCGAGCGCTCGCAGGGCACGCGCAAGCCGGTTGGTCCGTTCATCGAGCTGAGTGAAGGTGATCCGTCGGTTATCGTCAACGAGGGCGGTGCGGTCGCCGGACAGGAAGGCCCGTTTCGTCGCCCAACTGCCAATACCCCTGTCCATGTGAACTCCTTCGGAGCCGGTCGCCCAGACACGTCGTCGTGGGCCGATTCAGTGCCGAACAGCTATAAGCCGATGCGCTTGGCGATGATCTCGTTCATGATCTCGTTGGTGCCACCGCCTATTCCGAGAATGCGGCAATCTCGGTAATGCCGTTCGACTTCGGACTCGCGCATATAACCCATCCCACCAAAGATTTGAACCGCCTCATTCACCACATAATCGCACGCGTATACGGCGGTGTTCTTGGCCATCGACACCTCAGTGACTACATCCTCCCCGGCCAGCCACCGTTGCATCACGGCGCGGGTGTAGGCGCGCGCGACGTCGACCTGCCTGGCCATTTCCGCGAGCTTATGGCGGATCACTTGACGAGCCGTCAGAGGTTTCCCGAAAGTCTGGCGTTCGCGCGCCCAACCCTTGGCTAATTTGAGCGCGCGCTCCGCCGTCGCGTATGCCTGCACGGCAATGCCGAGTCGTTCCGACTGAAACTGCTGCATGATCTGCAAGAATCCGCCGTTCTCTGCCCCCACCAGGTTCGCAGCGGGAACGCGAACGTCAAAGAACGAGAGTTCTGCGGTATCGCTGCAACGCCATCCCATCTTGTCCAGCCGGCGGTCAACCTTGAACCCCGGTGTGCCCTTGTCGATAACCAGCAACGAAACTCCGCCGTACCCGGGTCCCCCGGTACGCACCGCGGTAGTCACGAAGTCGGCGCGGACACCGCTCGTGATGAAGGTCTTAGCACCGTTGACCACGTACGTGTCACCATCGCGGACTGCTCGTGTGCGTAGGTTCGCCACATCTGAGCCCGCTCCGGGCTCGGTGACTGCCAGCGAGCCGATCATATCTCCGGCCAGGGTGGGGCGAACGTAGTGGTCGATCAGGGCATCCGATCCATTCGCGGCGATGTGCGGAAGCGCGATGCCGTGGGTGAACAACGCGGCGCACACGCCGGTAGACCCACCGCACGCCAGAATTGCCTCGGTTACCAACGCCGAATCGATCGCGTCGCCGCCGCTGCCTCCCACGTTCTCGGGGAATCCAACCCCGAGAAGTCCCACATCGGCAGCCTTACGGTGCAGCTCGCGCGGGATTTCACCTGCCTCCTCCCAATCCGTCACTTTCGGTGTTATCTCGCGAGCGACGAAAGATCGCGCCAACTGGCTCAGTGCTAGCCGCTCCGGCGTGGTCCACGGATCGTTGGGCACAGCGCAGCCTTCCGTCCCGGCTATGTGTTTGGTGGTTGCTTCGATATCCGTCATGATGGCTCCCGGATCGAATTGCGTCGGCAACCGAACAGCGGTTGCACGCAGGTGCAAGGTGTCTCAATTCGATTGTGCAGTCGGACGATTCGGAAAGCATTCGCCCAACGGGGCGAGCGGCCCGTGTGCTGAATTCCGAAACAATCGGAGCGAAACTTTGTCTTCGCCTCCCAGCGCACGCGCCGAAAGCATTGTCCTGGAGCATGACTGCGCCGCCCACCAACACGATCAAGCGCATAGGCGGCATCGGTCAGCCAGGCTCCTCGCGCGAGGATCGGCACTGAATCTCTCAAACCGATCCCTTCCTACCCACTCGCGACCGCGACTTAAGTCAATGCAAGGCTCGGGCGTCGCGTGCAAGTGGCCACCTCAAGGAGTGCTTCGCGTGCCCCGATTAGTCCAGAAACCGTCGAAGCTCAACAGCCTCAGTTACTGGTGGCTAACGTTACGTGCGAGGCCCAAGGATTTGCAACACCCATCGCGTAGATGTCGCGCTCCGGTGCACCAGATCTACGACTCATGCGAATGAAGGAGGTCTCGTCCGCCGATCACTGCAATCTATCCGGGTTGATTGTCTTGGTGGTTGCAGCCGCGCCGCGCTTGGAGGTACCCCGGGGCCTCTCCCAGTATGGACGTTGGATGGCGCGGCAGTTGTGCGTGGGGAGTGGGCATCGTGAAGAAGTGTTAACGTTCGTAGATCACCCGGAACGTGTGGGCGTTTCGAACGGAAGAGGTATTGCTGCTTCGACTGCGAAAGGATGGTCGACCGTGACCGACACAGTCACCGTCGGCCGCACGCGAGGAGGCGAGCGTCGCGAGCGGATTCTGGCGG
This sequence comes from Mycobacterium sp. NTMscope_Eco_3, assembly GCF_976985685.1. Taxonomy (NCBI): domain Bacteria; kingdom Bacillati; phylum Actinomycetota; class Actinomycetes; order Mycobacteriales; family Mycobacteriaceae; genus Mycobacterium; species Mycobacterium sp. NTMscope_Eco_3. Next base: position 151,389 of record NZ_CDRJYZ010000001.1, read on the forward strand.
CCGCCGCCGAACTCATCGCGGACCGTGGCTATCACGCTGTTTCTATGGCCGATATCGGCATCTCGGCAGGGGTCGTCGGTCCAGCGATCTACCGGCACTTTGACAGCAAGGCGGGCTTGCTGGCGGCACTGTTCGAACAAGTGATTGACACGCTGCTGCGACGGGCGTCGGCGATCGTTGAACAAAGCCGAGATGATCGCGAGGCGCTGACTGCCTTAGTAGCCGACCACGTTGCCCTGGTGATGGAGAAGCGCGAACTCGCCATTGTTTACTACCGAGAAGTCCATAATCTGCCTGACCATCGACGTAGTCGCCTGCGCCGCAAACAGCGCCTCTACGTTGAAGAGTGGGTGCACGTTTTGGGCGAGTTAAGGCCGGAGTTGGACGAGACGGAATTGCGCGCCGTTGTTCACGGCGCGATCGGTGCCATCCAATCGACGTTGCAATATCGCGATACGGGGATGCCTCCCGAGCGCGTCTCGGTGCTGCTCGCGCGGATGGGGCACGCTGTTCTCGGCGTTCCACCGTGCGAGTCGCACAGTGAGGATCGGGCAAGCCACGCGTTGCCGCAGCGCCGAGGTCGACGGTAGGCGCAACCTCGGAGTGTCCTCGCCTCGGCGTGTCCTCGGGAGGGTGATTTCGCTGAGCAGAGGCTGTCAATGATTTGCTTCGTGTCGATGGCTCCCTGGCCACGATTAAGCACGCCGCCAATCGGCTTGCTTGGCGGGCCCGCACGCCGCGCCAGTCAGCCGGCGGTCTCGCCGCGCGGTCCTTGGCACGAGCATTCGCAGACATCCGGCGTGTTCAGCGTCCCCGCCATACAGGTGCCCGTTTCTCCCGGAATGCGCGTGGGCCCTCCTGCGCGTCCGCGGAGTGGTACACGGGTTCCCAGATCTTCTCAGCCAGCGTGTATGCCTCCTCAAGGCGATGTCGCGCCGATAGATACGCAGTCTGTTTAGCGGCCAGCACCGACAGCGGAGCATTTCCAGCGATTAGAGCGCCCAGCTTCTGGGCTCGATCCCTAAGCCGAGCGGCGGGCACCACCTCGTTAACAAGACCCACTTCGAACGCCCGGGCCGCGCTGATCGGTTCGCCGGTGAGCATCATCTGCAGAGCGATTCTCGGTGGAACGAGCCACGAAAGAGGAGCGGCCCAGGGAGCTCCACGGCCGACTTTGACTTCGGTGATCGCGAACAGGGCATGCTCGGCGGCGACGATCAGGTCACACTGCTGTGCGAGCAGGAACCCGCCGGCGAATGCAACACCGTTGACCGCCGCGATGGTCGGTTTAGCGATGTCGATGTTGCGGCCGAACTGCGGGGCGAAGTCCAGTGGCGGAACCGCCAGCGCCTGGTGCGCCATCTCTTTAAGGTCGCCGCCGGCGCAGAATGCCTTTTCACCCGCGCCGGTCAAAACGAGTACGCGCGCGTCAGCGTCCTCATTGAACCGACGTGCGCCATCCCATAATCCTTGGCGCACGGCGACACTGAGCGCATTGCGAGAGTGGGGCCGGTTGATAGTCAGCCAGGCCACCCCATCGACGACGTCATAAATCACCGGATCATCCAAGGTAGTCCTTCCGCGTGTTCTGGGCACTGTCTCCATCGACAATGCCGGCGTCCCATCGGCGACCACTTGGACGTCCCAGCGACACCTTCTGCGGGGCGTGCAGGTCTGGGCTGCGACGGGGTCTTCGATTTTATCGCCTCCAACGCCACCTAATTGGAGTAGTCGACTTGGAAGTGGGGACTGGTAACACCGTTCCCGCCACAAGTCGCAGCATATGTGACTAAGCATTCACGATTGTGGGACGTGACGACGATTCGATGCAGGCGGGTGACTGGGTGGGCTCTCAGTTGTCGAGTTCAAAGGACGATTGTGCTATCCATCGGCGCCCCAGTAATGTTAACCACTGATAACGTGAGGGCGCTCGGGGCCACTGGATGTGTCATTGCCGGGCCCGCACCGGTTGAGAGTTCAGGAGGAGACGTGATGTACCTCACGCAGGGCTTGCACAGAGCACTGCAACAACACCCGGACCGCCTCGCCACCATCGACGCGGATCGAACACGGACCTATGCGCAGTCCGCACAACGAATCGCGAAGTTGGCGAGCGCATTACGGACGATTGGCGTTAACCGCGGGGATCGCGTCGGCATGCTGGCGCTCAACTCCGACCGTTACCATGAGTACCTGCTGGCGGTGCCGTGGGCGGACGCGGTATTAAACCCGATCAATATCCGCTGGAGCCCTCCGGAGATTGCCTACGCCCTGCGCGACTCCCAAACCGATGTCTTATTTGTCGATGACGCCTTCAGTCCAGCAGTCCCCGCACTTCGCGCGTCATATCCTGACCTGCGCGCAGTCGTTCATTGCGGAAACGCCCCGACCCCGGAGGGAATGTTCTGCTATGAGGAACTCATAGCCGGCGGCGAAGTCGGTGATGACGTGCGGCGCAGCGGCGATCAACTGGCCGGTGTGTTCTACACCGGTGGCACCACGGGTCTACCCAAGGGCGTCATGCTTAGCCACGCGAACCTGATGACCTCCGTGCTGGGAATGCTCAGCGTGGGAAGCTTTCTGAGTTCGGAGGCTCGACTGCTTCATGTTGCGCCGTTGTTCCATCTCGCGGACTTGGCCGCCTGGGCGGGGCAAACCACCCTGGGTGGCACACATGTGATGCTCTCGACTTTCGAGCCCAGTGCCATTCTCCAGACCATCGAACGCCACCAGGTCACCGACGTCCTTTTAGTGCCGACCATGCTGCAGATGGTCGTCGACCATCCCGCCGTCAGGGATTACGACCTCTCCAGCCTCAGAAACGTGATGTACGGGGCATCGCCGATTTCCGAGGCGGTCCTGTCGCGCGCGATGAAGACCGTGCGGTCGGCGCGATTCATGCAGGGTTATGGCATGACAGAACTGTCCCCCCTAGCCACAGTCCTGCGTCCTGAGGACCACGAGCATCCGGACCTATTGCGTTCAGCCGGCCGCGCCGCGCCCTGCGCCGAGGTCAAAATCGTCGATGCTGACGATAAGGAAGTGCCGCCGGGCAATACCGGCGAAATCGTCGTGCGTGGCGGCAACGTGATGTTGGGCTACTGGAATAAACCAGACGAGACAGCGGCCGCGCTGCGCAATGGGTGGATGCACACCGGTGACGCCGGTTACATGGACGAGCGGGGTTATGTGTTCGTCGTCGACCGCATCAAAGACATGATTATCTCGGGTGGCGAGAATGTCTACTCGACGGAAGTCGAGAATGTTCTGTCCAGGCACCCGGAGGTGGCGGCGTGCGCGGTCATCGGAGTTGCCGATGAAAATTGGGGCGAGCGCGTTCATGCGGTCGTCGTCTTGACCGAAAACTCCTCGGTGACAGCCGAAGAGCTCAGAGACTTCTGTAAGACTCAGATCGCGGGATACAAGGCGCCCCGTACAGCCTCGTTCGTTGATGCGCTCCCTCTCTCAGGTGCTGGCAAGGTGCTCAAACGCGAACTGCGAAAACAGTTCCGGCAAGAGTGCACAAGCACTAGCCGGGGTCGATAGGTGCCCTTGCAGCGCGCCCCGCGGCCATCGACGCGGCTGCCTCCAAAGGATTTCCCTAGACGCCCTGGGCAGGCCGTCAGGACGGGATCGTCATGGCGCGCGTAGAGGTGCCTTACAGACACGAGCTCGGCGGCCACTGCGGGTCCGGTGCCCTCCGCGATCTGACCGAGTGGGCCGGACTCCGTTGGGGTGTGCACGCCCCCCGCGAAGGACTGGTTTTCGCGCTGAGCGGCACGCTGGATTTTTCCTATGCCCGTTCCGACGAGTTATTTCCGCCGGTGTACCTCGTTGGCAGGGGCCCCGATCTCGAAGAGCAATACCTCACTAATGTCGGTGCACAGTTCGAGATTCGCGCCACCGATGACGGCGACCTCGGGTGGAAGTGGGTGACCGATCAACTCGACCGCCGCACCCCCGTGATGGTTTGGGCCGACATTGCTCATCTGCCCTATCTGCGCGCACGGTTGAGCATGAGCCGCCACGACATTGTCATCACCGGCTACGACGACGACCGAGGCGTGGCCTTGGTCGTTGACAACGACCGAGATTCGGTCCAACTGGTCCCCTACGAGGATCTCCGTCGGGCACGGTCTTCGACCGGCTTTCCCGTGCCGACCCGTCACACCGCCTACATCGTCGACTGGCCGACTACGGCGCCGGACTTGGCGGCGATCGCCGGTCCCGCCCTTATCCGAAGCGCGCAGGCGATGGCGGCAATCACCGACAGCCGGGGTCTTACAGTCACTCGCGACCCTGAGGCACAGAAGGATGGACTCGATGGTGTCGAGCATTTCGCCGTCGACGTGGCGGCGTGGCCTGACGCCCTGGACGATCACAACCTCGAAAGCGCCCTGTTTGCGCTGTGGGCGTTCATTGAGAAGGCGGGGACGGGAGGGGGGTTGTTCAGGGCCCTGCAGGCCGACGGCTGTCGAAGCATCGCCAACTTGCTGCATTCCGAAGCCGCCCTGGAGGCGTCGAGGGCTGCTCGGGAGGTGTCGACCGCCTGGACCGAAGTAGCCCGGATGGCTTACAACCCAGGCACCCCACTGCGGGCTCGCGCCGCCGCCACTGCGGCCGCAGCCGAGCGTGTGCCTGACGCCGAAAAGCGGCTCACGGAATCGCTCTTCGCCGCCGGAGCGGCTCTGACGTAACAATTTCCGCCTTGGGCCGGCCGCTGCATTCAGCTTGGCATCTGGGTGCCGAACGTCCACGCAGCGCGGCTTTTGACCCACCGGAGCCATTTTCGAGGGGTACGCTAACGACGGTTAACACTGTTGGTGGCTCCACACGTGTAGCGGTCCGCAACTGGGGCAGCAGGAGGGAACGCTTGGTGCACGGAACAAGGGTCGCCGCACCGGCGTGCGCGGGTAGGACGGCTGGTCGTGTGCCGACAACGAGCGGAAGCGCGCATCAATGCCTTAGTGCGTAGCGGCGCCGGTATCGGCGTGATCGGCAGTGCCGAGTACAAGTAGCACTTCAAGAATGAGTGATGAACATGACGGAACAACGGTCAGTCAAAGTCGCAATCATCGGTGCGGGCATGTCGGGACTGTGCATGGCGATCAAGCTGCAGGACGCCGGCATTGACTCGTACACCATTTTCGAACAGGCCGAGGATGTCGGCGGCACATGGCGAGACAACACCTACCCGGGGCTAACCTGCGATATCCCATCGCGGTATTACTCCTACTCGTTTCGGCCCAACCCGAACTGGTCGCACCTGCTGCCGCCGGGGCCGGAGATCCAGGCCTATTTCCAGCAGGTGGCCGACGAACGGGCCATCCGCCCGCACATCAAGTTCGGCGCCGAGGTCATATCCGCCCGATACGACGACGAGCGGTGGCGGATCACGACCGACGACAGCGAAGAGACATTCGACGTCCTTGTCACCGCGACCGGCGTGCTCCGGGTGCCGCGCTATCCGGACATTCCCGGCCAGGAGAGTTTTGCCGGGCCGGTGTTCCACTCCGCGGAATGGGATCACTCCGTCACCTTGCGGGACAAGCGGGTCGGACTGATCGGGACGGGCTCGACAGGCATACAGATCATTGCCGAACTCGGGGGCAAGGTCAGTCGGCTCACCGTCTTCCAACGCACTGCGCAGTGGGTCTTTCCGATGCCCAATCCGCACTACTCACCGCTGATCCAGGCCGCGTTGACGCGGTGGCCGAGGTTGAACGGCCTGGGCTATTGGTTCTGGGGATTGGTGGTCAGGCGCATCTTCGGCCGCGCGCCGATCCGTCCGGGATTTCAGCGCCGCTTGGTTCAGACGCTATGTCGATGGAACCTGCGACTCTCGGTGCGCGACCCGCAGTTGCGCGCGAAACTCACCCCGAAAGATCAGCCGATGTGCAAGCGCCAGATTATGGCGGGACATTTCTACCGTTCGGTCCAACAACCGGGTGTGGAGGTGATCAACGAGACGATCGACCACATCGAGCCTCGCGGCGTCATCACGGCCGACGGTACCTTGCACGAACTCGACCTGCTGGTCTATGCCACCGGGTTTGACGCCCGGGCCTACGTGCGCCCGCTGACAGTGGTCGGGGAGCGTGGGCTCACCCTCGACGAGGCATGGGCCGATGGCCCCACGGCGTATCGGTCGGTCGCGGTGCCCGGATTCCCAAACTTGTTCATGCTGATGGGTCCGCATTCGCCGATCGGCAACCAGTCACTGATACCGGTCGCCGAGGACCAGGCTGATTATGTGCTGTGGTGGATTAACCGGATCCGTGAGGGCCGCATCGTCGCCGCCGCGCCCACCAAGTTGGCCACCAAGGGCTACAACGACAGCATGAAAGCAGCGATGCCACAAACAATTTGGGTTACCGGTTGCAACAGTTGGTACCTAGGCAAAGATGGGCTTCCCGAATTGTTTCCGTGGACACCCGAGCGGCACCGAGAACTATTGCGTGCACCTGAGATCGCAGATTTCGAACTCCGATGAGACGCGCATCGAAAGCCAATCAAGGTCTTTTCGCGCGGATCCTGTCGCGCTTGGTGCCATGCACGTCATCGGTGAAGATGGTTTGGGGCCCTAACGCGAGCGCAAGCGTCTCGGATCAGGCGGCGGCAGAATTCGGAGCGAGGACGCTACGACGCCCATGGAATGGGGAACGACTTCGCGTGGTCTTTGGTGGTGACGACCAAGCGTGGCCACTGTCCTGGCAACGCTTACGCCCACCGTTATCACGCCGGCGTTTGCCGACTAAGCCATCGAACGCTCCGAGCCGGCGTTAGAACCGCATCAACGAAATCATGCAGGGACCGGCGATTGGTCATCTTCGACAGCAAGCAGGTGTGGTCCTCCACCGCCCGGACGGAACACTTGTGCAAGACGCATATCCTGCTCACCATGTCCACAGAGTCCGTTCGCCTCTCGTTTCGCCAGCACATGCGTGAGCAAGTTCTCAGGGCTGCGCGTGACCTCACTATCGAGAAGGGCTGGCATCGGGTTCGCATGAGTGAAGTCGCCAAGCTTGTCGGCGTGTCCCGCCCGACGCTCTACAAGGAATTCACCGATAAGCAGGGACTGGGTGACGCGCTGGTTGTGTCCGAAGGCGAACGATTCTTGAACGGCATTCACGCAGTTTCGGCACAACACGCCGGAGATGTCCGCGGGGGTATCACCGCCGCGGTGTCGTACACCCTCGAGGAAGCGGAAGCGAGCCCGCTCTTGAAGGCGGTGTTGACGTCAAATCGGCCTACAGACAAAACGGTTTCCGAGACAACCGGTATGTTGCCGCTCCTGCCGACCTCGGCATCGCTGCTGGAGCTATCCTCGGCAGCCCTCGTGACTTGGTTCAACGAGCACTTTCCAGGTCTGGATGCCGATGACGTGCATGAAGTCGCCGATGCGCTGGTGAGGCTCACTGTGAGCCATGTCGTGCTTCCTTCTGCCGATGCAAGTCTGACCGGTGAGCGGATCTCGCGGATCGCCCTTCGCTATTTGGGCGCAGATCCCGCGAGGCCGTTTACACAACGCAGATTTTTGTCTGGATGTTGACTTTATAGAGAAAAGTGTAAACACTGGCGTGGAGACACTAGCTCGGGAGGACCCTCATGACTGTCAGCGCTTCCGCTCCGAAGTCGTCGGTGGAGCGTCGTTCAGCACGTTCGTATGATTCTGCCGACCTGTCCTCGACTGCCTTTTGGGCTGGCACCGCCGCTGACCGTGAGAAGACCTACGCGGAGCTGCGCCGACGCGCCCCCATCAGCTGGCACCCGCGCGTCGAGCACACCATGATCGACGACGAGGACGACCAAGGCTTCTGGGCCGTGGTCACCCACCCGCTACTTGTCGAGGCGACCCGGCGACACGACGATTTCCTGTCTGGTCAAGGCATTGTGATGGAGTCGATCCCGCAGGAACTGCTCGACACCGCGCAAGGCTTCATCGCTATGGACCCGCCGCGGCATACCAAGATTCGACGATTGCTGGCATCCGCATTCACACCGAAGCAAATGCGGCTGACCAGTCACCAGATCGAGGCCAACGCGAAACGGGTCGTCGATGGCCTTGCCCCGCAAGGCGAGGCTGACTTCGTCGACCAGTGCGCCGCGTTGCTGCCGATGCACAACATCTTCGACATGATGGGCGTGCCGGACTCGATGCGCCGCGACATCGCGTGGGAGTCACGGTATGCCGGTGGGTGGAGCGACCCGGAGGTGATGGGCGAAGACCCGGTCATACCTCGCCTGTTCCAAGCGATGGGATTCTTGGGCGATGGCGCCCGCGAAATCATCGCCGCACGTCGCCGGCAGCCCGAAGATGACCTTATGACGAACCTCGTTCAAGCTGAAGTGGACGGCGAACAACTCACCGACGACGAGATCGTCTCGTTTTTCATACTTCTCACGATCGCCGGGAACGACACCACGCGCCAAAGCACCAGTCACGCGATGAAAGCATTGACGGACTTCCCAGACCAAAGAGCTTGGCTCATGGAGGATTTCGACGGACGGATCAAAGGGGCCGTGGAAGAATTCGTCCGGTGGGCCACACCAATCATGACATTTCGCCGGACGGCGGCTCGCGACTGCGAACTGGGCGGGCAGCAGATCACCGAGGGTGACAAGATCATACTTTTCTACAGCTCGGCCAACTGGGACACCACCGTGTTCACTAACCCGGAGAAGTTCGATCTGTCGCGCGACCCTAACCCGCACGTGAGCTTCGGAGGCGGGGGAATCCATCACTGCCTCGGCAACCAGCTGGCCAGGCAGCAACTCGCTGCGCTCTTCAGAGAACTGCTGCACCGCCTGCCTGATATTGAAGTCTGCGGGCCACCCAGCTACACCGTCAGCACGTTCTTCCACGGCGTGAATCACCTTCCCGTCCGCTTCACCCCGAACGCGTAAGGCGGCGTGGTATGAAGATCAGAGTCGACCGCAACCGATGCTCGTCAATCGGAATGTGTGAAGGCCTGGCTCCTGACTTCTTCGAGGTCAGGCACGATGGCCAACTCAATATCGTGAACCCCGAGCCACCGGAATGCCACAGATCACTCATCGAAGAAGCAGTATCGTGCTGCCCCACAGGCGCTCTCGCCGTCGAGGACTGAGACCGCGGTCCTGAGGCAACGCTGACACACCTGCTTGCTGTCGGCGGCGATGGGCTTTCGCCTTCGGGTCAACTAGCCGCTGACACCGTCTGTCACCTACCACACGATGGAGCCGTCACTTATGAGTACTTATGGACTTTCAGTCGTCGCCCCTGAACTTGCCGCGATGAAGGCCACCGCCGCGGCTGCCGACCAGGCCGGGTTCGACGCCGTCTGGGCATCCGAGTTCTACACCCGGTCGGGATCCATCTCGATGGCGGCGATGGCAACCTCGACGAACAGGTGTCGCATCGGGTCGTCAATCCTCTACGGCATCGGACGTAGTCCGCTGGTCTTGGCGACCGAAACACGCGACCTCGACGAACTGTCCGGTGGTCGGGTCGTGCTCGGGATCGGCAACGGCACCAAACGGATGATGAGCGATTGGCACTCTGTCACCGATACCAGCGCCCCCGCCCTGCGCGTCGAGGAACTCGTACCCCTTATCCGGCGCATCTGGAACCTGCACGAAGGACCCGTCCGCCATGAGGGCCGTTTCTACAATATGAATCTCGTCCCCACCGGGCCGGTAGAACCCCCTGCGCGCAATATCCCCATCGTCACCGCCGCCGTGCGGCCGCGAATGTGTGAAGCCGCCGGACGGGTCGCTGACGGCTTGGCCGGGCATCCACTCTTCACCACCGCGTATGTGGAGGAAGTCGTGCGGCCTGCGGTGGCCAAGGGCGCACAACGCACCGGGCGCGACCCTAACGGCGTCGAGATCGTGTCGATGGTGATGTGCTCCATCCACGACGACCCCGAGATCGCTCGTCGCGAGGTAGCGCAGCAGATCGCATTCTACGCCTCGGTCAGGACCTACGAACCGCTGCTCGACTTCTGCGGATTCGCCAAGCAGGGTGCCGTCATCCGAGAAGCCTTCACCCGCAGCGACTTTCAGGCCATGTTCAACGCCGTCACCGATGACATGATCGACGTCATGGGTGTCGCCGGCACCGCTGACGAGGTTCGCAACGGGCTACGCCGCTACGAGGGCGTGCTAGACCACATCATGCTCTACCCACCGTCGGTAGGTACCGCGCCTGAGCGGGTCGGACAGAACGTCGATGATCTCATCAAGCATTGCGCCCCGCCCAATATGCCTCCGGCCTCCCAGCTGCACGCGCGACCCGGACCACGGTAGCGACACGGCGATCTCGCACACAAAGTGCGCTGCCGCATCGATCGATGCCGACCTTCGGGTTCGCATGAAACTACTCATTTCCCTCTGGGACTATCTCGGTGGGGTGCAGTCCCCCAGTGACAGCCGAGCTTGCGTTTGGCAATAACGGTCCTTGGGGAAGGCTAGGACGATGCCGGTCCTCTTTCACTAGGAAGTGAAGTGGTCAGAACACGTTGTGGCACGCAGATGCGTTGCGGCGCGGACCTTCTGCGCCGCATCAAGGCGGTCCGACGGAGTAGATGCGGAGTCGATCGAGCGGTTTGGCGACAAGGTCATCGGGTTGCTAACCTCGATTAACATGTCAGAGTTGTTCGATGTGGTGGTCGTGGGAGCGGGGATTTCCGGTATCAGCGCTGCCTGGCACCCGCAGGATCGCTGCCCCGGTAATAGGTACGTAGTTCTAGAGCGCAGAAGTGATCCGGGTGGCACGTGGGATCTGGTCAAGTATCCGGGCATCAGGTCGGACTCAGATATGTGCACGTTCGGATTCCTTCAAGCCCTGGCACTCGGCCAGGTTCACTGTCGACGCGCCGACAATCAAGAACTATCTGCGTGAGGTCGCGACCGAGAACGGCATCCATGAGCACATTCACTTCGGTACCCAGGTCTTGTCTGCCGCTTGGTCGGACGCCAGCCGGCGCTGGACCATCAAGGCGGTTCGGAACGGCTGAGGAATTAGAGCTCGAGGCGCGGTTCGTCTTCATGTGTAGCGGCTATTACAACTACGACGCGGGTTACCGACCAAACTTTCCCGGCGAGGAGAACTTCGGTGGGCCCATATTGCAACCTCAGCACCGGCCCAGAGACCTTGATTATGCCGGTAAAGAACGTCGTCGTTATCGACAGCGGCGCCGGGCACATAACGATGCTGCAACGTTCGCCAACATCGACCGCTTCACCAGAACGGGTCACGAGTTGGCGGCCGATATCATCTTCTACCGCAACAGGATTGAACTTGTGGCTTTTGGGGGCGCCAAGCTTGGTCGTAACGGCCAGGATGTCGACGTCAGCAAGTCGATGACCTATAAGTCGATGTTGCTGTCCGATGTGCCCACCATGGCGTTCACCATGGGCTATATCAATGCATCGTGGACCTTGAGGGCCGACCTGGTATCGGAATACGTTTGTCGCCTGCTCAATTGCATGGACGCGCGCGGCTACGACACCGTCGTAGCCGCTCATCCAGGGAAGATGTCGAAGAAGAACCCTTCGCCGATTTCGCACCAGGCTACTTCCAGCGCGCGATGGACCAGCTACCGAAGGCGGGATCTCGAGGGCCATGGCAGGTAAAACACCAATTACCTCTTCGACATCCGTGAGTGAGATATCGTCAAGACCTGTGGATCGGTGAGTTTCAGGCGACCTGCGATCCGACGGTTTGAGGCTCAGCTGCCGACGGTTCGGGTGTGATGTCGATAGGCCGTTCGAGCGGCTTGCCCTTGTGGAAGACGGCGCTGGCACGGACGAGGGCGACCAAGTGTGGTGCGTTGACCGCGCGCCAGCGGGCCTGGGCGGCCTCGATTAGCTTGTAGGCCATCGCCAGCCAGGCCGCGCGGGAGCCCGGCCCTTTGGTGACTTTGGTCCTCAAACGTACTGTCGCAAAGGTACTTTCGATCGGATTTGTGGTGCGAAGGTGGATCCAATGCTCGGCGGGATACCGGTAGAACTCCAAAAACACCTCGGCGTCGTCGACGATCTTGGGCGACCGCTTTGGGGTATTTGGCGCCGTAGTCGATCTCGAACGCTTTGATCGCGAGCTGGGCTTTGTCGATATCCTCGGCATTGTAGATCTCCTTCATCGCCGCGACTGCACCCTGGGTGCACCGATTTCGGCAGTGCGGCAAGAATATTGGCCTGCTTATGCCACCAGCAGCGCTACTCTCGAATATCCGGGAACACCTCCCGCACGCCTTGCAGAAGCCCAGGGCGCCGTCGCCGACCGCGAGCACCGCTGCGGTCATGGCGCGGCGGCGGCAATCGCGCAGCAAATCAGCCCAGAACTCAGTCGATCCCCGGAAGCCGTCAGCCAGCCCGACGAGCTCCATGCGGCCATCAGCACGGACCCCGATCATTACCAGCAAACAGAGTTTCTCCACCTCAAGGCGCACCTTGAGGTGGATGCCATCCACCCACAAATACAGGTAATCGGTGCTGGATAAGTCACGCTTGCCGAAGGCTTTGGCCTCGTCCTGCCGCTGCGCGGTCAGCCGAGTAATCTCGGTCGCCGAGAGCGCCGCGCCCGTGCCGAGGAAATGCTCCGGCGCCGGGCCGAAATCCCCGCTGGACAGCCCGTGCAGGCACAGCAGCGGCAACACCTCGGTCATCTGCGGCGACTTGCGCGCCCACGCCGGCAAAATCGGGGAGGAAAACCGGCACCGCTCACCGGTGTCAGCGTCGATGCGCTTGTCGTTGACCCGCGGGGCCTTGACCGGCACCGCCCCAGCGGCCGTCAACACGGTCCGCTCCTCGTGGTAGCCGTTGCGCACCACTAGGCGATGCCCATTCTCGTCAACCTGATCGGTGAACTGCGCGATATAGGCCGACTTCGGCCTCCAGCGCCGCCGCAAGCATTTGCCGGGCGCCATCGCGGACGACCTCATCGAGTAACGAGCGACCCGAACCGGTGTTGTCGTTGGACTCGTCGACGTCGTGAACTACCGTGAGCATGGGCGTACCTTCCCAACCAGCGCGCCAACGCCGGTCCTTGATCAGACAAACCGAATTCAGAGCACCCTCGGGAAGGCGGCGCCCCTTCAGGCTGCCTCACCGAGGCTCATGTCGGGTAGGACCGCCGCATTGCTGCGGCGGTCCCCCCTCAGAACCGTACGTGCCAGTCGTCCCGGCATACGGCTCAAGCAAGCCCCGAGGACGTTGCGGGAACTGCGTAATTCGTTGGGCTCCCGCGCAACTTAGCCCGAAGGCTGCGATGGCAGGAGGCGTGTACCAGGTGGGTCTCGTCCAACCGGGCCAGCCGCCCGTGGTGGGTGAGATGCTCGGCGGCGATGGCTCGCTTGACAACTCCTAACCACCACCGTTCCCATTCGGAGGGCGACTGCGGGGGTTGATCGACGGTCAACAAATGATCGCCACACAGCGGGCACCGTCCGTCCTGCTTGGCGAGCAGGCGCAGGTTGTAGCTGTCCAGCGCGGGTTTGACCTTGCGCCGTCGTTCGGCCCAGTAGCTGGCCAATTCCGGGGCGTCGGGAGACGCCCGGCCCGCGACTAGCGTGTGTCGGACGATGTGAGTCCAGGAGAATTTGACCAGACACGCGATGTTTTCACGGCGGTCATCCAACGGCCGTTCGGGATCGCCGAACACCCACTGATCGTTCCTGAACTTGTTGAACCGACCCCAGTGGCGGCGTGCGATCCACTTTTTCGGCTTCTTCGGATGCGGTCGGCGCGCCCGCCCGGAGGTGAGCCGCCACATATAGTGGTCCAGCGAGCTGAAAACCTTGCTGGACACCGCACCTCGATAGTAGGCGGACCATCCCCGGATAATCGGGTTCATCCGGGCGATCACCGCCCTGGCGTTGGAGCCGCGCAGCCTGCGCATCTCCTCGGCCAACCGTTTGCGGATACGCTCGATCGCCTCCGGGCTCGGCTTGATCAACAACTTGCCCGGCCGTCTACCGTGGCGGTAGCAGCGGATGTTGAATCCGAGGAAGCTGAATCCCTCTTCGAGGTGGACGATGCGCGTCTTATCCTCGTTGAAGACCAGACCCCTCGGAGCCAGCCACCGGGCAAGCTGCGCCTTGACGTGTTCGGCCTGCTCACGTGAATGGCAGCAGGCGACCATATCGTCGGCATATCTCACCAGAACCGGGTTGCCCGCTATCGCCGCGCCGGCGTAAACACCGGTCGAACTGCGGTAACGAACTCCCGCGGCCTCCTCCAGGCCATGCAGTGCCACGTTCATCAGCAACGGGCTGATCACCCCGCCCTGCGGAGAACCCTCCTCGGTCGGCGCGAACCCGCCGTTCTCGATCACCCCGGCTTTCAGCCACTTTCGGATCATTTCCTTGGCCGGGAACGACCCCAGCTTGTCGAGTAGCCGAGGATGGTCGATTCTGTCGAACGCGGCCGACAAATCGGCGTCCAGAATCCATGCCCGTTGGGCTCGTGGCCCTTTGAGCGTGAGGAAAAGGGACTGGATCGCATCGGCACAGCTACGGCCCGGGCGAAACCCGTAGGAACGGGCCTCGAACCGAGCCTCCCACTCGGGCTCCAGCGCGTTGCGTACCCGCGCCTGATGACAGCGGTCCATCACCACGGGGATACCGAGCGGACGCTGATTTCCGTTGGCCTTCGGAATATACACACGCCGAACCGGCAAGGGCTCCCACGACGACCGCGAATCATGCACTCGCACCGCAATATTCGCTCTCGCCTCGGGCGACAGGGCAACCTCCCCATCGATCCCGGCCGTTCGACGCCCAGCATTGCGCTGAGTCACCTGTCGCACACTGACCAACGTGTTCGACCAGGAACCCAGCATCAGTTTCTGCAGCGACCGGACCGAGGCCCAGTCCTGCTCCCGCGTCGCCTTGAAGATCCTGCGCCGCAACCTCGCTACGTTTTCCTCATGGACACGCCAATCCACGACGGTCCAATCGAAAACGCCCTCCGGTCCGTTCACCTCTACGGTGTCCAACTTGCCCTTCCGGTTCGCAAGGCCCTCGGTCTCGGTATTTCAAAGGCTCACCTGCCCACGTCAGCGCCCTTTCGAGCCCAGCCACCACGCTGGTATCCGACCGGTTCCCCATGATCGCCGCCCAGGAGGAGCGGCGGCACCACGACCACAGGTCCCGCTGCCTTTCGGCCATCGGCATTCGCTTCTTGAGCATCCTGTTCCCGCCGAGGGATTCCGCCCCTCTCACGATCGGCCTACCGGCCCGAAGGCCGGACCCGACGGGGTTTCCACGTTCCGCGCATACGAGATACGGCCGGGGAGGGCGCCCTCTATACCCCGAGACCAGCGGTGTTCGCACGACCGGCCTGTGGCCTCCGGTCGCCGCTTGCCGCCACTGCCAGCGGCCGGGTCCTATCACCCGGGTTCTCAACCCGTCTTCCCGGGCTTCAAATAACGAGGCGTCATCAAGGGTTCATTCGCATTCGCCCGTCCGGCCTTCCCTCGCCCGGTCGTTCCCCCAGACGGAACGGGGGCCCTTGGGCTTCTTCCCTGAGCTTCGCACGCCCACGGGCAGGACCCGTCGACGCACGTCAGGGCGGGGATCGGTCACGAACACCAACCGAGAACTACGCGACCGGCATCGCCGACCTCCACTCCACGAGCTCACTCACATGCGCGACATCGCGTCGCACCCACAGACCTCCGATCTTGTTAACAGTCAAGCGGCGGCTCGTGTGGGGTGCGTCGGGGGTGGTCGGTATGCCTTGATTGGGTCGTAGGTTTGGCTGGTTTGCAGGCAGTGGTAGAGCTGGCCGAGCATGCGGTTGTAGAGGTGGCGCAGGGCTGCGGGGTGGCGGTCGCCGTGGTCGCGGCGTGTCAGGTAGTGAGCGCGGGCGGGTCCTTCGCAGCCGGCCGCGATGAACGCCCAGACGAATCCGACGGCGGCAAGTCGGTTGTTCTTCACGTGCCGGTGAGTGATGCGGATGCTGCGCCCAGAGGCTTTGGTGACGGGCGCCGACCCGGCGAACGCCTTCAATGCTCGGGCGTCGGCGAATCGTGTTCGGTCGTCGCCGATTTCGGCGAGCAGGCGGGCACCGGTAAGGTCGCCGACCCCCACAAATGAGGTGATGATCCTGTGGTCGGCGTGCTGGGCAAAGGTGGCGGCGGTGGCCTCGCCCAGCCGGTCGACGTTGGCGCACTCAGCGTCGAGGGTGGCCAGCAATGCGACTGCTTGGATACCGAAGGCGTCTTCGACCGGGGCGGGGTGTCGCAGCTGCGGCAGCCGCAGCTGCTGGTGGATTGTCGCCGCGAGCGTGGTCAGGCCGCGTTGGCGTCCGGCGCGGCGCAGGGCGGCGGTGATCTGCGGCTTTGACAGCCGCGCCGCCTTGGCCGGGGTGGCAGCGATGGCGAGCACCGCACGAGCTTCGGGTGCGGTGATTCCGCCGGGACGGTCGGCGAAGGCGTGCAGGAAACCCGGGAAATATTCCCGCAGCAGCGACCGCAGTTCGTTGCCGGCCCGGTTACGCCGCCAGGTGGCGTCCTGGTGGGCACGGGCCAGCACGGTGATCGATTGCGCCAGTTCGGTGTCGGCGGGTAACCGACGATGCTGGTCGATGTCGGTACGCAGGATGTTGGCCAGCGTGACCGCATCGCCGTGGTCAGACTTCTTGCCCGACATCGACGTCCGTTCCCGATAGCGGGCCACCGACATCGGGTTGATCGGGTAGATCGGTCGACCGCTGGCCCGCAACACGGCGACCAGCAACCCGCGCGGGGTCTCGATCGCGACCGGGATCGGATCCTCAGGGTCGTCGTCGGCATCGGCCAGCATGGCGGTCAGTTCGGCGAATCCGGCGACCGACTCGGGGATGCGCCGTCTGGCGACCAGCCGACCGTCGGCATCCACCAGCGCGACGTCATGATGATCCTGGGCCCAGTCGATCCCACACGTGACCATGGACAAATTTACCTCCTTGGTTGTCGAAATGTGTTGGGTGCGTGACCCTTTGTGAGAACGCGCGGCGCCCTAATAGCAAGGCTCTGATGGCCTGACCTCCGATTGAGCCGTTCGCGACCCCAGCAACCCGCACGACCCCCAGTCTTTGTCAGAGCTCAACGGCTCCCCGTCGATGAGGTGTCGATCGTGCAGGCGGGCTCGAACCACGTTCCCCACCCCAACCCCTTCCGAGGAGCAGCCGGTCACGACACGCCGACCTCGCCGTTCTCCCGGCAGGTCTAGCCGACCCCGGTATCGGTCAGGCGTTCCGTCGACACTCGCTGGCCGACCGCTCACTCGGAAGGTCGCAGAGCAGCCGGCGTTCCCGCCTGTGGAAGGGGGTCTAGCCCCGAGTTCTGATCAGGAATCGTCCAGTGCCCTACAAAGCTATTAGGTTCCTGATCATTGCTCCACCGCAGCGCCGTCGGGCGGGTATCACGCTGTCTGGCCAGGCGGTCAAATTCGAGGACCAGGTCCTCGCCGGTGATGCCGCGCGCCACCCGACCGTCGACGCATTTGCGGGTGTGTTCGTCGATGATCGAGACGATCTTTGATCTGGCGGCGGTCAGTGGTGCCATCGAAATGGAAGTCAACAGCCACACCCGCTTCAGGCGCATCTGCGTACCCCGGGCATGGCGCTTTCTGCGCCCGCGTCTCCCCAAGCGAGCGAGCGGGACATTTGACTTGTAGCACCACGTCTACACCCGATACTATCGGTATCCGAAACTGGATGTTCGAGGAAGGGCAGCCTGTCATGGTCGACGGAGACATAGGACAAGGGGCAGTGACCACTGCAAGTGCGGCAAGTGTGGGGTCTCGGTATCCGAGAACCCGGCGGATACGTTTCCCCTTTGGCGAGGGCAGCAAGTATTTCTTCGATGACGACATCATCTTCAGCCACCTGTGGGCGAACTTGTCGGGGTCGTTCCCGCCGGGGGAGGAGTTGTTCATTCGGTCGGTGCGCCGGTTTGCCGATGAGATCGCCGATCCTGGGTTGAAGAAGCGGGTGGCCGGGTTTATCGGTCAGGAATCGGTGCATGGCCAGCAGCATCGGGCGCTCAATGACAAGCTCGTTGACATGGGGTATCCGATTGGGTGGTGGGATTCCGAAAAGTTTGTTGATTGGGTGAAACGCATCGAGGAGGTGCTGCCGGCCCGGATTCCGCTGGCGGTGACAGCAGCCGCAGAACACTTCACCGCGATACTTGCTGAGCGGCTGCTCGGCGATGAGGACTTCCGGGCGATCCCGGGTGATGCGGAGGTGTGGAATCTCCTGAAGTGGCATGCGCTGGAGGAACTTGAGCACAAGTCGGTTGCCTTTGACGTATTCCGCTCGGTGGGGGGTACCGAGCGGGTGCGTCGACGTGTGATGGCGGTAATGATCCCCCTTCTGCTCCTCCTCATGAGTGGCACGCTGGCGTATTCGGTGGCGCGGGATCCCGAAGCGTGCCGTCAGCCAGTGCGACTGGTGCGTGAGACCTATCGGGTCTACCGCGGTCCGATATTTCGGGGTTTGATCCCAGAGCTCAGGCAATACTTGCGACCGGGATTTCATCCCGACGACATCGACACCAACGCGTTGCTCGAGCAATGGCAGGAGGAACTCTTCGGCACCAAGGGGGCCCTGGTCGGCTACCTGAAGTGAACCGAATTTCACCGAGACCGTCGCCAAGAAGGGAGCAAGCAGTTTTATGTCCGAATCCTTTGACGTTGTGATTGTGGGTGCGGGTATTTCCGGTATCAGCGCTGCCTGGCATCTGCAGGAGCGCTGTCCCAACAAGAGTTATGTAGTTCTAGAGCGCAGAGCTGATCTGGGTGGTACATGGGACCTGTTCAAGTATCCGGGCATCCGATCGGACTCCGACATGTGCACCTTCGGGTTCCGTTTCAAGCCGTGGCACTCGCCGCGCTTTACCGTTGATGGCGCCACGATCAAGGATTATCTCTGGGAAGCTGCCGCCGAGAGCGGCATCGACAACCACATCCGGTTTGGTAGCCAGGTATTGTCTGCGGACTGGTCGGACGCCGACAGGCGCTGGACGATCAAGGTGGCTGGGGACCGCCAAAAGACGACCGAGATCACGGCCGCGTTCCTGTTTGCGTGCAGCGGCTACTACGACTACGACCAGGGGTATCGTCCAGAATTCCGGGGCGAGAAGGATTTCGAAGGAATTATTGTTCACCCGCAGAACTGGCCCGAAGACCTCGATTATGCGGGTAAGAACGTCATCGTCATCGGCAGCGGTGCTACCGCAGTGACCCTTATTCCGTCCCTCGTGGATTCAGGCGCTGGCCAGGTAACGATGCTGCAGCGTTCACCGACTTACATCGGATCGCTGCCAAACATCGACCCCATTGCCGTGCAGCTCATCAAGTGGTTACCGACAAGGAGCGCGGACTTCGTCAACCGCTGGAAGAACATCCTGTTAGCTGTGGCGCAGTACAGACTGGCGCGTCGCTTTCCCCGTTCCATGCGAAAAGCGCTGATCGCTTGGGCTAAGCACCAGCTGCCCGCAGGCTATGACGTGGATAAGCATTTCGGGCCGAAGTACAACCCGTGGGATGAACGGATATGCCTGGCCCCTAACGGCGACCTTTTTAAGGCCATTCGGGACGGCAAGGCCGATGTAGTCACCGATACTATCGACCACATCACCAGGACCGGGATCAAGCTTTCCTCGGGTCAGGAGTTGACGGCCGACATCATTGTCGCCGCGACCGGTTTGAACATGCGGCTGTTCGGCGGCGCCAAGATTACCCGTAACGGCCAGGTCGTCGACGTCGCGAAGTCGATGACCTATAAGGCCATGATGCTATCCGACGTCCCGAGCATGGCGTTCACTATCGGTTACATCAACGCGTCCTGGACACTGAAAGCAGACCTGGTGTCTGAATACGTCTGTCGCTTACTCAACTACATGGATGCGCACGGCTACGACACCGTCGTAGCTCCCCACCCTGGCGAGGATGTCGAGGAACTGCCGTTCACGGATTTTGCGCCCGGCTACTTCCAACGCGCGATGGATCAACTCCCTAAGTCTGGATCCCGCGGTCCATGGAAAGCAAAGCAGAATTACCTCTTCGATGTCCGTCAAATACGCCGCGGCAAGATCGATGACGGTCTGCGCTTCACGACCAAAGCATCCCGGCCGGCAACTCTGCCGGCCTCGACATCACACCAAAGCACTTCCGAAATGGCTTCTGGCTCAAACCGAGGAAACGGTGAGCACCGCACAAATCCGCTCATCGCCGGATAATCCAACGGGGACTGTCTCGGTGAGTCCGGAGACTTTCTGATGTGAGAGCTCAGCTGGCGGCTGCTCTCTCGCGTTGAGCGTAATAGGCGGCCTCGAGTTCGGCTGGCGGAACATCGCCGCAGTATTCATACAGGCGGCGGTGGTTGAACCAGTCGATCCGCCGTGCGGTGGCCAGCTCGTTCGACCACCACGCCTCCACCTGAGGGGCTGTTGGCGCAGATGACCAAGGCGGTGCTCCAACGCGCTTTGGATGTCGAGATCGCTGATCACCTGGGCTATGAGTACGGCGATCCGGCTGGTTATGGCTCGGGCAACTCCCGCAACGGGCGCGGCCGCAAAACCGTGCTCACCACGGCCGGAGCGGTCGACCCGACTTTATCAAACTAGCTTCTCGGGCGCGCTTCGCTCTCACCGTGGTGATCGAAAATTCCGCGAGCCAGTTGCGGTTCCGAACGGGGCCTGCGCTGGGTTCAGCGTCCAGGCGGCCGACGGTTCATGCTGGAAGGTGTTTCGGTTGACCCCGGTTGCACTATGTTGCCTGTGAGCCCGCAAATTAGCCTGAGGGTGGAGAGCCCCCCATCCACGGGGACCGTGGAATGTTGCCGTCGAGCACGAGTGTCAGAATTCTGTTTCATCCCGCTCTCCTGTCAACGGCGACACGGGGTCAGTTTTCAGACGACGCCGACATCTCCCCGGAACACGCCCCTTTGTCAATCCTGTTGGGAGGCGGTGAGTTCGATGGATGTGGTGCACCCGCGGTGCGCGGGAATCGATTGCTCGAAGAAAGACGCGAAGGTCTGTGTGCGGATTCAGGGCCATGGACGCAGAGGAGCGTCGTCGACAGTGACGACATGGGGTGCCATGACATCACAGATCCTGGCGTTGCGTGAGCATCTTATCGCGCAGAAGGTCACGTGTGTGGTGATCGAGTCCACCAGCGACTACTGGAAACCGTTCTACTACCTGCTCGACGATGAGCTGAACATGATGCTGATCAATGCGTCGCGGGTGCGCAATGTGCCCGGCCGCAAGACCGATGTGTCTGATGCTGCGTGGCTGGCCGATCTCGGGGCTCACGGGCTGGTGACGGCGTCGTTGGTGCCGCCGCCGCCGATTCGTGTCGGCGGCAAGTGAATACTGACCAGTGCTTGCCGACTCCTGATCAGTTTTCGATTGCCGTTGACAATTCGCGCGCTGCGGGATCTGACCCACGCACGCACGCACATCACCCGGGAATGCTCGCGCGAGGTAATGCGGTTGGAGAAGCTGCTCGAAGACGCCGGGATCAAACTCACCTCGGTGGCCACCGACATCACCGGAGTGTCCGGACGAGCGATGCTCGAGGCGCTGATCGCCGGCCAGAACGATCCAGCCATGATTGCCGATCTGGCCAAGCGGACGCTGCGCCGCAAGATCCCGGCGTTGACCGAGGCGTTGATCGGCCGGTTCAGTGAGCATCACGCGTTTATGTCCCGGTTGTTCCTTGACCGCATCGATGCTCACACCGCCGATATCGGTCGCCTCGATGAGCGCATCGAGGAAGCGATGGCGCCCTTTCGCCTCACCCGGGAACTGCTGATGAGCATTCCGGGATTCTCCGGCAAGACTGCCGAGGTGTGAATCGCCCTGGAAATCCCGGAGGCTCCTGACCTTGGAAACGAGGATGCAGGTATGCCGAAGGAACAGTCGTCTGGGAAGCCCACGGCGCGTCGTTACAGCCCGGAGGAGAAGGCCGCTGCAGTGCGGATGGTGCGGGCACTGCGTGCCGAGTTGGGCACCGAGCAGGGAACGGTGTCACGGGTAGCCCGCCAGCTCGGCTACGGGGTCGAGTCGGTGCGCTCCTGGGTGCGTCAGGCCGATATCGACGACGGGTATGCACCTGGGGTGTCCACTGCGGAGTCACAGCGGGTCAAAGAGCTCGAGCAAGAGATACGAGAACTGAAGCGGGCGATCGTTATCTTGGGCGGGCTCGACTGTTTGGGGGCGTGATCTGGGTGTTTGTGTCGTGGACGGTGTCCGTGATGTGGGTGTCGGCGATGCGGTTGGCGCGGAGCTGTCCGTGCAGGAGTGCGATCTGGTTTCGTAGTTGACGGTTTTCGTTGTCGAGTTCGCGGATGCGTTCGTGTGCGAGGGTGAGGCGTTGGCGCAGGGAGGCGTCGGAGCCGCGCTCGACTGGGGCAGGTGGTGCCGGCTCGGGCGTCTCCGATATGGCGGTCAGTCGGCGGAGTTGGTCGCGCAGTGCGGGCTGGGCATACAGCCATGAGCGGGAGACGCCGGCGAGGGCGGCGATCTGTGTGATAGTGCGCCGCTGGCCGGTTTCGCCGAGTTCCTGCAGGGCTTGCCGGGCGCGTTGGAGGGTGTCGGCGCGGCGGCGTTGGGCAGCGGCGAGGAGGTAGTGGCTGTTGTCATGGCGCATCGGATGGTTCCTTTCCGCAGCATGTTTCGCTGCCCGCTGCAGCGCACCGGCAGTCGCGTTGGTCGGTTTCGAGGGTGGCGATGATGGTAAGCAGGTTGGTTTCGACGGTGTGGTTCATCTCGGCCAGGCGGGTGTGGCCGTCGGTTTGAGCACGCGAGATCAACGTGCGGGTGTCATCGAGCTGCTTGCGGTGTTGGGGTAGGAATTCGGCGGTCGTGATGAACAGCGGACAAGTCAAACATGCGTTGGCGTGCGGGCACGATTTCTGTAGTGGCAGACCACAATAGCCGTTGGGCAGCGCTATTTTCGCGCGTGCAAGGTTCTGCTTCATCCACTCGCCATCGGCGAGGGGCCCGTCGACGGTGATGTCGACCGGCTCACCGTGGATGTTGATCTTCTGGGCGCGTTCCCACTGCTCTCGTATGGTGGTGTCGGCCAATCGGGCATACACGGCGGTCATGGTGTGGCTGGTGTGGTCGAGCAGGCGTCGGACCACTTCCTGCGGCACCTCATGGTTGATCCATCGTGTGGCCGCCGTGTGCCGGAACTGATGAGCGGTGATATGCGCTGGCTGACCGAGTTCATCTGTGACACCACATGTTTCGAGCCACTGCCCGAGCTGGAGGTGGAACGTCACGGTGGGAATGGGCAGCCGTCCGTCGGGGTTGGCGCTGCTGCGCGGCAGCAACACGGCGGTGGTTGGAAACCGCTGCCGGGTGCGCTCCTGCTGCGTCTGGATCATGGCGGTGAGTTCGTCGTCGATGGGCACCACCGCGTCGCGGCGCATCTTATGGTTGCGGTAGCGCAAATAGACCGCGCCCTGCGGGTCGCGAACCAGACAGTCCAGCGCCAGCCGGGTGGCGTCGCCAATGCGCAGGCCGGTGCGGATGAGGACCTCCACCAGCAGCCGGATCCGCGGGTCGCTGATCCGGTCGAGGTTGGCCGGGCTTTCCAACTGGCCCATGACGAACTCGGGAATCGCCCGCGGTGCCGGTGTCTCGTCACGGCGGGGCTGGTCGCTGGGATACAGCTGCGCCTCGGCCGGCAGCGATGCCCACCGGTGCTGGCGAACGGCATTCAGAAACCCGGTCACACAGCCGATCTCGGCGCTGCGGGTCTTCGGTTGTGGGATCTCAACGGCCAGTCGAGCCAGGTAGGCCTCCAGCGCTGCCCGCTCGAGCGCACCCGGGCCCGACGAGCTCGCTAGTCCGGGCATGAACTGCGACAAACGAACGAGCGCGAGGCGATCACTGCGTAGCTGCCCCAGCCCGACTCCGCACGACATGCGCCACCGGCACCATCGTTTGGCCAGCTCTCGAAGCCAGACTGGGTGCACCGCAGTGAAATCCAGTTTGGCCCCGTCATGGCCGGAAACACCGAGCCGCCGTAGCCGCCACACGTCACGCTGGTATTCGCTGTCCCAGCCGGTCCCGTCGCGCAAATCGAGCACGCACTCGATCGCGTAACCGAGGAACGCGCGCGGGGTGTTGACCGACGCCGCGGCCGGCAGCCCGGCCAGCCAGTCGGCCAGCGGACGATCCAGCAGCGACTCGGCCCCGGTTGCCGACAAGTGGTCCAGCAGCGGCTTGATCGATCGCGGTGTGGTGCGGGTTCGGTTCAGGTCGACGCGGCATTGCAGCGCGTAGCCGATCTCCAGCCGCAACTGCGGCCGCAGCGGCCGCAAGTCGAAGCGATCCTCGCCGTAGCTGGCGCAGTAGGCGATGAACTCCGCCGCCGACGGGCGACCACGCAGCCGCCACCGCCGGTGGTGGGAATGACACCACCCGGCGTCCAGTTCGGCCCACAACATGCACCCCGGGATGGCGCACACCGCTGCCGGCGTGCCGGCCACGTCCGGCTTCCACCGATCCACCACTGGGCGTCCGGCCTTGTCCCAGGCGTGGGAATGCGTGTAGCACAACCGATACCGATGCTGCCCGAAGCCGCAACCGGGCACCAGGCACGATTGCAGCGGCCGGTACCCCATCACCTCTGGATCAGCGGTCGCCGCCCACGCCCGTCGGTCATCCGGGCGACCCGCCTTTCTCCACCGGCCCAGATGGGCCGGGCAGAGCCCGGCGTAGCGACTCGAACGCACACACCCGGGCACCGCGCATGCCGGCGACCCGAGAATCGGATCCGCGACGGCGGGCACCAGCACCTCGACCCGGAACTCCGCACGCACCGCTGCGCCCAAACGCGCAACCCAGCCGGGCTCAATCGGCGGCGCCAGCACCTCGACGCTCACCACGACCCATCCCGGTCCGCCAGCCACCCCGCGGCCACCAACGCGCGGCGGGTGTCCTCGACCTTCAGATGCGCGTACGCGTCACTGGTCGTCGCGATCGACGCGTGCCCCAACAGATGGGCCACCACCTCGACCGGCACCTGGCGGCGCAACAACTCTGTCGCATACGAGTGGCGAAAAGTATGCGGCCCGAACATGATTCCGGTCCGCTCCCGCAATCGGCAGACCAAATCGTAGACGCTGGCATACGTCAACGGATACCCAATAGGACCGGACCACAAGTTGACGAATACGTAATCGCTGTCCAGCTCGCCGTACTCGCCATGCAGATAATCCGCATACAGCCGGATCACCGCGCCCGGCACCGGCACCTGGCGACCCCCGCCCTTGGCTCGGGCACGATTCGTATTCACCCTCGGCACCACCGTCACCAGCCGAGCAGCCGCATCGATGTCGCTGTGCCGCAACCCCAACGCCTCACCAACCCGCAGCCCGGATGCAGCCAGCAGAGAAAACAGGAACCGATCCCGCAGCCGATCACAGGCCGCCACGATCGCCGCGACCAGTTCCGTGTCCAGCGTGTCCGGGATGCGCCGCTGGGCCCGTAACCGGATCCGCCTGCTGCGCTCCGGTCGAGATCCCAGGTGCGCCAGCAGTGGTCGCCACGATCCACCATGTCCCTTATGCCGCTGCCAGGTCGTCAACAGATCACCCAGGTCCACTCCGTGGCGCTGATGGAATTCATAAAACGCCGAGATTGCCGATAGCTTGCGGTTCACCGTGGCCTCCGAGCACATGCTCTCCGCCGTCGGCAGCGCTGACACATTGCCCACTCGCCCCGCCGCGGGTAGTCGCAGCCACGCCACGAACCGGCCCACCTCCTCCAGTCGCACCCGCGACCACACCAGGCCGCCCCGATCGAGGAACTCGAACCAATCCCGCAGATCATGGGCATAGGCCTTGACCGTGTTCGGTGAGCGCTCGATCGCGTGCAGATGCGACAAGAACGCCTCGACCGGCTCCACCACCACCGCATCCTGATCCACCAGCGTCCACGATTCGCGGTCGCCGAACGGCATCACCACCGACTGCACCCGCAGCCCAGGACTCGTCACAGACACCGAAGATAACTGGTCCACAACGCATTTCCCGGCATCTCCGAACGCGTGTCGTCTACATGGTGAACAGCTTCCTCACGGCCTCAGATAACCAACGAGATTCTGAAACGAGCGGCCAGTTTCTTCGGCGCGGAGCTCGACCGCCAACACAAGAAGTAGTCGACTTCATCGACACCCACCGTGGGGAATTCGGGGTCGAGCCCATCTGCACCGTCCTGCGCACCGCAGGGGTGTCGGTGGCCCCGAGTACTTACTACGACACCAAGGCACGGCCGCTGTCGGCACGGGCCCGTCGAGACGCCGAGCTGGCGCCCGCCCTGGTGGCGCTGTGGGACAACTACCGGGTCTACGGCGCCCGCAAGCTGTGGAAAGCCGCCCGCCGTGCCGGCCACGACGTCGGGCGAGACCAGGTCGCCCGACTGATGCGCGCAGCCGGCATCCAAGGAGCGCGGCGCGGCAAACGGGTCCGCACCACCAAACCCGACCTGACAGCGCCTCGCCACCCCGATCTGGTCAAGCGGAAGTTCACGGCGACTACGCCGAACCAACTGTGGGTCACGGATCTAACATTCGTGCCGACCTGGGCTGGGGTGGCGTATGTGTGCTTCATCGTCGATGCCTACTCCCGGATGATCGTGGGCTGGCGGGTGGCCTCCCACATGCGCACAACCATGGTGCTCGACGCGATCGAGATGGCCCGCTGGTCACGTGGAAACACATTGCCGGGCTTGACATGTCACTCCGATGCCGGGTCCCAGTTCACTTCCATCCGCTACGGTGAACGTCTCGCCGAGGTCGGTGCGGTGCCCTCGATCGGCACCATCGGGGACAGCTACGACAACGCTCTGGCCGAGACCGTCAACGGTTACTACAAGGCCGAGCTGATCTACGGGCCGGCTCACACCGGGCCCTGGAAGACCGTCGAGGACGTCGAGCTGGCGACCCTGGCCTGGGTGTACTGGCACAACACCAGCCGCCTACACAGCTACCTCGCCGACGTTCCTCCGACCGAGTTCGAAGCCACCTTCTACGATGCACAACGGACCGACCAACCCCTGATCGGAATCCAATAACCCGAGCCTCCGACAGAACCAGGGCGATTCATCACGCAGCTCCGGCGGATACCTCCTCAATGAACCACCTGACATGACTCCAACCTTCCCAAGAAGTGGAGTCTCCGGACATGCCGGGGCGATTCAGTGTGGAGCTCTTAAAGGCCATGGCCTGCATTCCAGACGGTCGCGACGAACGCTATAGTTATTGGCCATGAGATTAGATTCGATTCGCCGTTCGGGCGTTGTAGTGCTTGTCTTGGCCACGGCCTCGGTAGCAATGGTCGTGGAGGCGCTGGGGTGGCGCCGTTACCTTGTGCTGGGCACGGCCACACTAGCACTTGTCGTCAAGGCGGCGGGAGGGCGGCGTCGCCTCGGCGTCCGGCGCAGTCTGGGAAGAAAAGGCAAACGAACGGTCGCGTCCTAAAGCCGGTGTAAATGGGCCGGGCATAGGTTCTGCTTCGAGACCTACCAAGTCATCGAAGAAAGGACCTATGCCCGTGCCTGCACGAGTATCGCCGACTGATCGTGTTCGCGCCAAGATCGACGAGCTGTTCGCATCCGATCGTGAGCTGCCCGAGATTCTGGAGGAGGTGGCCCGGCTCGGCGCACAGTTGCTGATGCAGGCCGCGCTGGAGGCCGAGGTGACCGAGTTCCTCGGCCGTGACCGCTACCAACGCGCCGCGGCCGCGCCGGATGCGCAGCCCCGGGGCGCGCAATGGTTATCGGCCAGCGACGGTCAAGACCACCGTCGGCCCAGTCACCCTGGAGCGGCCCAAGCTGCGCGGCACGACCGCCGCGTTCGTCTCACGCCTGTTCGGC
This sequence comes from Mycobacterium sp. NTMscope_Eco_3, assembly GCF_976985685.1. Classification (NCBI taxonomy): domain Bacteria; kingdom Bacillati; phylum Actinomycetota; class Actinomycetes; order Mycobacteriales; family Mycobacteriaceae; genus Mycobacterium; species Mycobacterium sp. NTMscope_Eco_3. Next base: position 179,260 of record NZ_CDRJYZ010000001.1, read on the forward strand.
AAGCACGTCACCAAAACCAATGCGCTGGAATCGCTGGTGATCGCCTCGTTCGTGCGCGGACTGTCGGTGCGTGATGTCGAGGCCACCCTTGCCGATGCGCTCGGTGATCAGGCCGCGATCTCGAAATCGACTGTCTCGCAGGTATGCCAAGCGATAAAAACCGAGTACAACACCTGGGCGCGGCGCCCCTGGGCGATGTCGTGCTCGATTAGCTGTTCCTGGATGCCTCCTTCTTCCGGATGCATCCCGGCTCGCCGGCCGAGCCGATCCTGGCCGCGTGGGGCGTCACCACCGCCGGCAAGCCCGTCTTTGTTGGCCTGGCCCCCGGCGTGGTGGAGTCGACCGAGGCCTGGGCCGATTTCCTGACCGATCTCACCGACCGTGGGCTAGCGTGCCCGCTGCTGGTCATCTCCGACGGTGCCCGCGGCCTGATCGCCGCGATCGAGCAGGTCTTCCCGACCGCGCTGCGGCAACGCTGCCTGATCCAGCGGTTACGCAACGTGCTGGCCAAGATCCCGGCCGGGATGCAGGCCGAGATCCGCGACGGCTACTGGGCCTGCTTCGACACTGAGGACCTCAAAACCGAGCCCGGTCCGCGGCTGGTCGAACTGGTCGACGCCCGGCTGACCGCGTTCGCTACCCGCTACACGACCACCTACCCGGCAGCGATGAAGATCATGCTGACCGAGCGCGAGGGCCTGACCGCCTATCTGCGGTTCCCGCCCGAACATCATCACCGCATCCGCCACTCGAACTTCATCGAACGCACCTTCGGAGAAACCCGCCGCCGCGCAAAGGTTATCGGCCGCTTCCCTGGCGAGACCAGTTGTAACAGCATCGCCTGGGCCGTGCTCGACCGCGCATCCCGCGGCTGGCGCGGACTCACCATGACCCCCGCCGGGCTGCGCCAGCTCCAAGACCTGCGCCGCAGCCTGCTGCAACCACCCCGGCAACTGTGGCCCCAGCACACCCCGGACTTCGCTAGCAGCACCACCGAAACCGTCAGCGCCACCGCGTAGCATCACTCACCGAAGCCAGAACCTCCGCAGGCCGATTTACACCGGATTCCGGACGCCACCCAAACGAACTAGTGCCCTGAGTCATTAATTTTGGTGCAGTAGTTGCCGACGATGCTGATCAAGATTTGGTCGACGGTCTTGGTCCAGACGTATGGGGGCCCTCGTTCCGGGTTTCGACTACTGCGGTGATCGCCGCCCACTGCGAGGGGTACTGCGGATGCACCTCAGCGACCATGCGCACTGCACGCTCACGAAGCTCGTCGGGATACTTGCTCGGGCGTGCCATAACTCGAATCCTCCCAAGATCGGGAGTCTCCGGAAACGCCGGGACGGCTCAGTGTGTGGGAGCTGTTCAGCAGGTGCGTAGACATTGCCGACGCAGTGCTCGTTCAGTGTGTCGGATACCTGAACCAAGCAACGGCTCGATAGCGCGCTGGAGGACTTTGCCCGCGAGCCCACCGGGGAACTTGTAGTCGGCAGTTATGTCAACGCGGGTCACTGCTGATCCCATCGGCGTCGTGGCAACGGCTGCCAAGGCAACTATGCCGTTGTTGGTCACCAAGGCCTCTGTGATGCGCCGGCACGGCTCCCACTCGGTGATGCGACTCGTTCCGGTCATCGCGATTGGGCCGATCTTGCCGGTTCCTCGAAATTCGGCGCCGACCCCGTCTGATAGTTCGCCGATTGGCGTAATGGTGCGCAACCCAAAGACCCACTCCGGCATCCGGCGGTAGTCGACAGCGTAGTCGAAAACCGCCTCAGCCGGCAATTCTAGAGTGCCAGACGCGAACACCATCGTCATGCGCCACCAGCCCAGGCCAAAGACTCCGCCGTGGCATCGCCTACAGAATGATCCCTGCAGTCAGTGCGCATGGGTTGATGGTGGCATCACCGTCACAACCCGTCAATAGAATTGGATTTCGAATCTCCCTCGTGGTGGGTCGGCCGGCCGCTACGATGAATCGCGTTCATGATGGTGAAGACGGATCGTCACGCGCGGCGCGACGTTCAGGCGCTTCCAGGCGGGCACCGAGAGGCTCAACGCGTGAGGAGTTGCCTGACGCACCGTTGGCTTGTGCAGTAGCTTTAGCTTTTAGATTAGAATTTCGGGGTGTCGATGAACCTGGGTGCCGTGGGGCGGCTGCTACCGGAGTTGACCGGAGATGCCCGAGCCGATCGTTGGCGCGAGCATCGAGCTGCTGTGCGGGCGGAGCTGATAGAAGCGACGCTTCGCGCGATCGACGAGTATGGGCCTGACCTGTCCATCGACGATGTCGTAAAGACCGCGGGGATCCCCAGGCCCAAGCTGTATCGATTCTTCGCGGATAAGGACGCCTTATTCGCCGCGGTCGGCCAGCGGGTGCAGGAGATGATCATCGAGCAAGTCGTGCCGCAGTTTGATGCCGCCACCACGGCGCTGGAGCTGGTCAGCTCCGCGGTGGCCGCTTACGTCGGGCTCGTGGATAAGCGGCCTAATCTTTTTCGTTTCCTGGTGAATTCCCACTTCAGGGACGGGCGTTCGCCCGCGGATTTGATCGAGGGCGGCAGGCCGCTCTCGGACGCCACGGTGGATGTTTGGTCAGCCGCTATCGAGGCGCGTGGTGGCGAGGGCGCCAACTTTGAATATGTTGTGGATGCTGCTCTGGGAGCGGTGGGACTTGGTGTGCTGCGCTGGCTGAATTCCCCGACCGTCAGCAAGGATGCCCTTGTCGAAGAGTTGACCGCTTTTTTGTGGGGCGCCTTTTCGGCAATTGCGGAAGTGCGTGGGGTGCACCTCACTCCTGACACGAAGCTAGAGTCATCGGCCGAGGCAAATTAAGCGGTCGCTTTCCCAGTTCGGGCGGCTGGCGGCGCCGACATGCTGAACCTGCCCTGAACCGTAGAGGCATACACTACGAGGAGTGGATGTGCCGGAGACACGGATCGGGAGTGGAGATATCGTCAAGACCTGTGGATCGGTGAGTTTCAGGCGACCTGCGATCCGACGGTTTGAGGCTCAGCTGCCGACGGTTCGGGTGTGATGTCGATAGGCCGTTCGAGCGGCTTGCCCTTGTGGAAGACGGCGCTGGCACGGACGAGGGCGACCAAGTGTGGTGCGTTGACCGCGCGCCAGCGGGCCTGGGCGGCCTCGATTAGCTTGTAGGCCATCGCCAGCCAGGCCGCGCGGGAGCCCGGCCCTTTGGTGACTTTGGTCCTCAAACGTACTGTCGCAAAGGTACTTTCGATCGGATTTGTGGTGCGAAGGTGGATCCAATGCTCGGCGGGATACCGGTAGAACTCCAAAAACACCTCGGCGTCGTCGACGATCTTGGGCGACCGCTTTGGGGTATTTGGCGCCGTAGTCGATCTCGAACGCTTTGATCGCGAGCTGGGCTTTGTCGATATCCTCGGCGTTGTAGATCTCCTTCATCGCCGCGACTGCACCCTGGGTGCACCGATTTCGGCAGTGCGGCAAGAATATTGGCCTGCTTATGCCACCAGCAGCGCTACTCTCGAATATCCGGGAACACCTCCCGCACGCCTTGCAGAAGCCCAGGGCGCCGTCGCCGACCGCGAGCACCGCTGCGGTCATGGCGCGGCGGCGGCAATCGCGCAGCAAATCAGCCCAGAACTCAGTCGATCCCCGGAAGCCGTCAGCCAGCCCGACGAGCTCCATGCGGCCATCAGCACGGACCCTCGGCACGGGCGCGGGGCTCTCGGTTCCCAACCAGCGCGCCAACGCGATGACCGATGCCCACGTTTCCATGACAACTGTTTTGGACCGTGAAAGAGTTGGCATGCGCGTTCAACCGCCCCGGCATGTCTGGAGACTCCATTTCTTGGAAAGGATGGAGTCATGTCAGGTGGTTTGTCGAGGAGGTACCAGCCAGAGCTGCGGGAGCGGGCGGTGCGGATGGACGCGGAGATCAGCGATCAGCACGATTCGGAGTGGGCAGCGACCAGTGAGATCGCCGGGCTACTTGGTGTTGGCACGGCCGAGGCGGTGCGCAAGTGGGTGCGCCAGGCTCAGATCGATGCGGCGCACGCGGGGATCACGACCGAAGAGTCCTCCGAGCTAAAACGACTGCGGCGAGAGAACGCCGAATTCGGAAGGACCAACGTTATCTTGGGCGGGCTCGACTGTTTGGGGGCGTGATCTGGGTGTTTGTGTCGTGGACGGTGTCCGTGATGTGGGTGTCGGCGATGCGGTTGGCGCGGAGCTGTCCGTGCAGGAGTGCGATCTGGTTTCGTAGTTGACGGTTTTCGTTGTCGAGTTCGCGGATGCGTTCGTGTGCGAGGGTGAGGCGTTGGCGCAGGGAGGCGTCGGAGCCGCGCTCGACTGGGGCAGGTGGTGCCGGCTCGGGCGTCTCCGATATGGCGGTCAGTCGGCGGAGTTGGTCGCGCAGTGCGGGCTGGGCATACAGCCATGAGCGGGAGACGCCGGCGAGGGCGGCGATCTGTGTGATAGTGCGCCGCTGGCCGGTTTCGCCGAGTTCCTGCAGGGCTTGCCGGGCGCGTTGGAGGGTGTCGGCGCGGCGGCGTTGGGCAGCGGCGAGGAGGTAGTGGCTGTTGTCATGGCGCATCGGATGGTTCCTTTCCGCAGCATGTTTCGCTGCCCGCTGCAGCGCACCGGCAGTCGCGTTGGTCGGTTTCGAGGGTGGCGATGATGGTAAGCAGGTTGGTTTCGACGGTGTGGTTCATCTCGGCCAGGCGGGTGTGGCCGTCGGTTTGAGCACGCGAGATCAACGTGCGGGTGTCATCGAGCTGCTTGCGGTGTTGGGGTAGGAATTCGGCGGTCGTGATGAACAGCGGACAAGTCAAACATGCGTTGGCGTGCGGGCACGATTTCTGTAGTGGCAGACCACAATAGCCGTTGGGCAGCGCTATTTTCGCGCGTGCAAGGTTCTGCTTCATCCACTCGCCATCGGCGAGGGGCCCGTCGACGGTGATGTCGACCGGCTCACCGTGGATGTTGATCTTCTGGGCGCGTTCCCACTGCTCTCGTATGGTGGTGTCGGCCAATCGGGCATACACGGCGGTCATGGTGTGGCTGGTGTGGTCGAGCAGGCGTCGGACCACTTCCTGCGGCACCTCATGGTTGATCCATCGTGTGGCCGCCGTGTGCCGGAACTGATGAGCGGTGATATGCGCTGGCTGACCGAGTTCATCTGTGACACCACATGTTTCGAGCCACTGCCCGAGCTGGAGGTGGAACGTCACGGTGGGAATGGGCAGCCGTCCGTCGGGGTTGGCGCTGCTGCGCGGCAGCAACACGGCGGTGGTTGGAAACCGCTGCCGGGTGCGCTCCTGCTGCGTCTGGATCATGGCGGTGAGTTCGTCGTCGATGGGCACCACCGCGTCGCGGCGCATCTTATGGTTGCGGTAGCGCAAATAGACCGCGCCCTGCGGGTCGCGAACCAGACAGTCCAGCGCCAGCCGGGTGGCGTCGCCAATGCGCAGGCCGGTGCGGATGAGGACCTCCACCAGCAGCCGGATCCGCGGGTCGCTGATCCGGTCGAGGTTGGCCGGGCTTTCCAACTGGCCCATGACGAACTCGGGAATCGCCCGCGGTGCCGGTGTCTCGTCACGGCGGGGCTGGTCGCTGGGATACAGCTGCGCCTCGGCCGGCAGCGATGCCCACCGGTGCTGGCGAACGGCATTCAGAAACCCGGTCACACAGCCGATCTCGGCGCTGCGGGTCTTCGGTTGTGGGATCTCAACGGCCAGTCGAGCCAGGTAGGCCTCCAGCGCTGCCCGCTCGAGCGCACCCGGGCCCGACGAGCTCGCTAGTCCGGGCATGAACTGCGACAAACGAACGAGCGCGAGGCGATCACTGCGTAGCTGCCCCAGCCCGACTCCGCACGACATGCGCCACCGGCACCATCGTTTGGCCAGCTCTCGAAGCCAGACTGGGTGCACCGCAGTGAAATCCAGTTTGGCCCCGTCATGGCCGGAAACACCGAGCCGCCGTAGCCGCCACACGTCACGCTGGTATTCGCTGTCCCAGCCGGTCCCGTCGCGCAAATCGAGCACGCACTCGATCGCGTAACCGAGGAACGCGCGCGGGGTGTTGACCGACGCCGCGGCCGGCAGCCCGGCCAGCCAGTCGGCCAGCGGACGATCCAGCAGCGACTCGGCCCCGGTTGCCGACAAGTGGTCCAGCAGCGGCTTGATCGATCGCGGTGTGGTGCGGGTTCGGTTCAGGTCGACGCGGCATTGCAGCGCGTAGCCGATCTCCAGCCGCAACTGCGGCCGCAGCGGCCGCAAGTCGAAGCGATCCTCGCCGTAGCTGGCGCAGTAGGCGATGAACTCCGCCGCCGACGGGCGACCACGCAGCCGCCACCGCCGGTGGTGGGAATGACACCACCCGGCGTCCAGTTCGGCCCACAACATGCACCCCGGGATGGCGCACACCGCTGCCGGCGTGCCGGCCACGTCCGGCTTCCACCGATCCACCACTGGGCGTCCGGCCTTGTCCCAGGCGTGGGAATGCGTGTAGCACAACCGATACCGATGCTGCCCGAAGCCGCAACCGGGCACCAGGCACGATTGCAGCGGCCGGTACCCCATCACCTCTGGATCAGCGGTCGCCGCCCACGCCCGTCGGTCATCCGGGCGACCCGCCTTTCTCCACCGGCCCAGATGGGCCGGGCAGAGCCCGGCGTAGCGACTCGAACGCACACACCCGGGCACCGCGCATGCCGGCGACCCGAGAATCGGATCCGCGACGGCGGGCACCAGCACCTCGACCCGGAACTCCGCACGCACCGCTGCGCCCAAACGCGCAACCCAGCCGGGCTCAATCGGCGGCGCCAGCACCTCGACGCTCACCACGACCCATCCCGGTCCGCCAGCCACCCCGCGGCCACCAACGCGCGGCGGGTGTCCTCGACCTTCAGATGCGCGTACGCGTCACTGGTCGTCGCGATCGACGCGTGCCCCAACAGATGGGCCACCACCTCGACCGGCACCTGGCGGCGCAACAACTCTGTCGCATACGAGTGGCGAAAAGTATGCGGCCCGAACATGATTCCGGTCCGCTCCCGCAATCGGCAGACCAAATCGTAGACGCTGGCATACGTCAACGGATACCCAATAGGACCGGACCACAAGTTGACGAATACGTAATCGCTGTCCAGCTCGCCGTACTCGCCATGCAGATAATCCGCATACAGCCGGATCACCGCGCCCGGCACCGGCACCTGGCGACCCCCGCCCTTGGCTCGGGCACGATTCGTATTCACCCTCGGCACCACCGTCACCAGCCGAGCAGCCGCATCGATGTCGCTGTGCCGCAACCCCAACGCCTCACCAACCCGCAGCCCGGATGCAGCCAGCAGAGAAAACAGGAACCGATCCCGCAGCCGATCACAGGCCGCCACGATCGCCGCGACCAGTTCCGTGTCCAGCGTGTCCGGGATGCGCCGCTGGGCCCGTAACCGGATCCGCCTGCTGCGCTCCGGTCGAGATCCCAGGTGCGCCAGCAGTGGTCGCCACGATCCACCATGTCCCTTATGCCGCTGCCAGGTCGTCAACAGATCACCCAGGTCCACTCCGTGGCGCTGATGGAATTCATAAAACGCCGAGATTGCCGATAGCTTGCGGTTCACCGTGGCCTCCGAGCACATGCTCTCCGCCGTCGGCAGCGCTGACACATTGCCCACTCGCCCCGCCGCGGGTAGTCGCAGCCACGCCACGAACCGGCCCACCTCCTCCAGTCGCACCCGCGACCACACCAGGCCGCCCCGATCGAGGAACTCGAACCAATCCCGCAGATCATGGGCATAGGCCTTGACCGTGTTCGGTGAGCGCTCGATCGCGTGCAGATGCGACAAGAACGCCTCGACCGGCTCCACCACCACCGCATCCTGATCCACCAGCGTCCACGATTCGCGGTCGCCGAACGGCATCACCACCGACTGCACCCGCAGCCCAGGACTCGTCACAGACACCGAAGATAACTGGTCCACAACGCATTTCCCGGCATCTCCGAACGCGTGTCGTCTACATGGTGAACAGCTTCCTCACGGCCTCAGATAACCAATGCGATTTTCAAGACGGCGTCGGCTTTCTCCGCGGCCGAGCTCGACCTGCCAACACACTAATCACCCAGTTCATCGCCGATCATCACGGTCACCGCGATGGCCCTGATGGTTTGCGGTGGGGTGTCGAGTCGATCTGCACACAGCTGACCGAGCTGGGTATGCCGATCGCCCCATCGACCTATTACGACCACATCAACCGCGAGCCCAGCCGCCGCGAACGCCGTGACGACGAACTCAAAGAACAGATCAGCCGGCTCTACGCCGCCAACTACGGCGTGTACGGTGCCCACAAGGTGTGGCTGGCGCTCAACCGCGAGGGCACTCCAGTGGCCAGATGCACCGTCGAGCAGGGTTTGCCTACGTCGCTTTCGCCACCGACGCCTACGCGCGGCGGGATGCTGGGCTGGCGGGTCGCTTCCACGATGGCCACCTCGATGGTCCTCGATGCGATCGAGCAAGCCATCTAGAACCGTCAACAAGAAGGTGTACTGATCTCAAAGACGTTGTCCACCAGACGGATCGGGGATCGCAGTCAATACACCTCGATCAGGTTCAGCGAACGGCACGCAGAAGCGGGCATCCAGTCCTCGGTCCGAGCGGTCGGCAGCTCCTATGACTGTGAGAATGTTGGCGGCTGTCTGGTCGCCTGACTCGTGTTATGACTGACCCAGCGGTATGGGTGTCCTGGCTGTTGATCTGTCGTCCAACGGGCGGTCGTTCCACCTCGTGCTGACCGAGCGGGCAGTGACCTCATAGAAGCCTGACCACACCAGGTCCCATCGCAGTCCCGTCACCCGACCGGCCAGCCTCAACAACCCGCTGAAGGTCGCAATGACAAGCATGGCAACCACACCTCGCCGCGGTCGAGTCGTGATCGGTGTTGATACCCACAAGTTCGTTCATGTCGCCGCCGCGTTCGACGACTTCGGCGCGGTGCTTGACACCGGAACGTTCCAAGCCGACCGCGCCGGCTATGCCGAGCTGATCGAATGGGCTAGCCACCCGGGCCACATCCTGACCTTCGCCATCGAAGGCACCGGCTCCTACGGAGCCGGCCTGACCGCAGCCGTGCGTCGCAGCGACATCGGTGTCGTGGAGGTAATGCGCACCGACCGGCGCGACCGGCGGCTGCGCGGCAAGTCCGACTTCCTGGACGCCGAAAACGCCGCCCGTGCCGTGCTTGGTAGCCATGCCACCGCCACCCCGAAGACCGCCGATGACACCGTGGATATGATCCGACAGATCAAAATCGCCAAAAATATTGCGGTCAAAGCCCGTTCGGCAGCGATGATCTCGCTGAAGACGGTCATCGTTAACGCCCCAGACGAGCTGCGTGAACAACTGCAGCCCTTGTCCAAGATGGCCCTAATCCGCCGCTACGCCGGCCTGAGGCCAGCTGGCATCAGCACGGTCGAAGCCGCAACCAAGCACACCCTGCGCTCGATCGCCCGCCGCTGGCAGCATCTCAACGAGGAGATCACTGAACACGAGAAACTACTCGCCCAATTGGTCACCGAGATCGCGCCAGAGTTGACCGCAGCATTCGGCATCGGCGCCGACACCGCCGCCGAGATGCTCATCGTCGCCGGCGACAACCCCGACCGGATCCGTATTGAAGCCGCGTGGACCAAGCTGTGCGGCGTGTGCCCGATCCCAGCCTCCACCGGCAAAACCGTTCGCCACCTGCTCAACTGGGATGGCCACCGCCAGGCTAATGCGGCGATCTACCGCACCGTCATCGTGGGCATGCAACACCATCAACCCACCCAGGCGTACCTCGCAAGACGCACCGCCGAAGGCAAGTCCAAGGCCGAAATCATCCGGTGCTTAAAACGCTTCCTTGCCCGTGAGATATGGGCCTCGTGCATCCACTGCGCACCACTCCACAAGCCGAAAAACCAGCCGCTTGACGGATATAGGAGCATCAATGCACTAGCCGAGACGGTCAACGGCCTGTACAAGACCGAGCTGATCAAGCCCGGCAAGCCCTGGCGCTCCATCAAGGACGTCGAGCTGGCCACCGCACGGCGGATCGACTGGTTCAACCACCGTCGCCTCTACGAATACTGCGGCGATATCCCCACCAGTTGAACTCGAAGCCGCCTATTGCACTCCACGCCAGAGACCAGCCGCTGGCTGAAATCTCACATCAGAAAGTCTCCGGACTCACCGGGGCGATTCAGGTGGCGGACAGATCCCTGCCGCCGAACGCGGCGACTTCGTCTTGCCACTGGGCGGTCAGCCGGGTAATCGTGGCTGCCGACAACCCGGCCCCCGACCCAGGAACTGCTCCAGGGCTCCGGCCTGAAATCCCCGCTGGACGCCCATGCAGGTACAGCAACGGCAACACCTCGGCCATCTGCGGCGACTTACGCGCTTACGCCGGCACGATCGTCGACGAGAACCGCTGCCGCTCAACGGTATCGGGATCAATACGTTTGTCATTGACCCGCGGGGCCTGCACCTTGACCGCCCCCCCGCGGTCAGCACGTCGCGGGGCTAGCGTTGCGCACCCTGTCGCTTCGCAGTACTGTAACGCCCGACACCCTGTACTGTCAGTATCCGAAACTAGAAGTTCGGGGAAAAGGTAACCTTCGTGGTCGACGGGGGCACAGGCTAGATATATAGGGGGTCGTGACCACTATGAGTGCACCGAGTGGGGTCTCGGTATCCGAGGACTCGGCGGATATGTTTCTCGGTGGGGGGAGGGCAGCAACTATTATCGTGGATGACGACATCATCTTCAGCCACTTTCTGGCGAACTTGTCGGGGTCGTTCCCGCCGGGGGAGGAGTTGTTCATTCGGTCGGTGCGCCGGTTTGCCGATGAGGTCACCGATCCTGGGTTGAAGAAGCGGGTGGCCGGGTTTATCGGTCAGGAATCGGTGCATGGCCAGCAGCATCGGGCGCTCAATGACAAGCTCGTTGACATGGGGTATCCGATTGCGTGGTGGGATTCCGAAAAGTTTGTTGATTGGGTGAAACGCATCGAGGAGGTGCTGCCGGCCCGGATTCCGCTGGCGGTGACAGCAGCCGCAGAACACTTCACCGTGGGTTCGCGACCTATGGATGACCCGGTGATCACGGCCAGAGTCATTCTCGTCGAAGACGTCCGGGATCAGACCTTTTCCAGCGTTGGGAGCTGGCGGCGTGTTTTCGCAGATGCCATTTCAATTCGGCAAAAGGCCGTGCTGAGAGGCCGTTCCAATGGTTTGAGTTCATCGTCCAAGTTGCGGTTTTTGATGCAGATGTCGACCCTGCCAACCATCGCAGCTTCTTCGTCCCTGGCGGCGCTAAGCATCTTCACGCTCAACGTGTTGTTGTGCAACGTCGGCACAACGGACATCTCTGGCGCGAGCGATGGGTTGAGCGCTACCACCCAGTATGGTCTGCTGGTCACGGTTTCGGCGGTCGCGCTGTACGTTGATCGGCTGCTGCAGCGCGACGCACGTGGTGCTGTTGTCGAGGGGCATCGGTGACGGCATCCAACGGTTTGTCGGTATACCTTCGTGAACAACTGCGGAAACCGCTAGGGCAGGTGGCCAGCTTCACTCAGATGTGTGTGCTAACCGGCAAGGCGCTTGCACGTCCGTTCCAATGGCGCGAATTCATCCTACAGGGTTGGTTTCTACTCGGTGTGTCGTTCCTGCCAACCGTTATGGTCGCAATTCCGCTCACCGTGCTAATCATCTTTACGCTGAATATCTTATTGGCCGAATTTGGGGCCGCCGACGTCTCCGGCGCTGGGGCTGCGCTCGGCGCCGTCACTCAACTGGGCCCCCTTGTGACGGTGCTCGTGGTCGCTGGCGCAGGTTCTACTGCGATTTGTGCGGATTTGGGCGCTAGGACTATTCGCGAGGAGATCGATGCGATGGAGGTGTTGGGCATCGACCCGATTCATCGACTGGTAGTTCCCAGGGTGGTTGCATCGACCATTGTAGCCCTGCTGCTCAATGGCGCGGTGATCAGTATCGGGCTGGTCGGCGGGTTCTTGTTCGGTGTGTATATCCAGAATGTTTCGGCCGGCGCATACGTTTCGACCCTAACCTTGATTACTGGATTGCCCGAGGTGCTGATCTCGATTGTGAAGGCCACCTTATTCGGGCTTATTGCCGGGCTGGTGGGTTGCTACCGCGGGTTGACAGCCGGCGGGGGAGCCAAAGGGGTGGGCACAGCAGTCAACGAAACGTTGGTTCTTGCGGTGGTCGCATTATTTGCGGTCAACGTGGTGCTGACTACCATTGGTGTGCGGTTCGGAACGGGGCGTTGAGATTGGCTTCCCCGACGGTCGTGCAATCACGTTTCCCACGCGCTTGGAAGCTAGGCGCCGGATGGGTCGGCGCTCCTGGCCGTGCGCTCGACGCCTCTGGTGATGTCGCGCTGTTCGTCGGCGAAGTGCTCCGTTATCTCGGGTTTACCCTAAAGAATTACCGAAAGGAAGTCTTGCGCCTGATCGCCGAGATCGGCATGGGCACTGGCGCAATGGCCGCCGTCGGCGGCACGGTGGCGATCATCGGCTTTGTGACGCTATCGGCCGGTTCGCTGATTGCGATTCAAGGGTTCGCCTCGCTAGGCAATATCGGCGTTGAGGCGTTCACCGGTTTCTTCGCCGCGCTAGCGAATGTGCGTGTGGTGGCGCCAATCGTAACTGGCACTGCTTTAGCCGCGACCGTCGGGGCCGGTGCTACAGCGCAATTGGGCGCCATGCGGATCAGCGAGGAGATTGATGCGCTTGAGGTGATGGGAATCAAATCAGTTTCGTATTTGGTATCTACCCGAGTTATTGGCGCCTTCATCGTCACTATCCCACTATATTCGGTCGCGGTCCTCCTCTCGTTCTTTTCCGCCCAGCTGGTGACAACTTTGTTCTATGCGCAATCAATCGGAACGTATGACCATTACTTCAACACTTTCCTGAGGGTTAACGACTTCTGGTACTCTCTTGCGGAGACGGTCGCCATTTCGGCAGTCGTGATGTTGAACCACTGCTACTACGGATACAACGCCAGCGGCGGTCCGGTTGGAGTCGGCGTGGCAGTCGGGAGATCGATGCGCGCATCGCTAATCGCCATCGTAATGGTCGTGCTAATGGCTTCGTTAGCGATTTACGGCGTCAACCCCAACTTCAATCTCACGGTGTAAATTATTATGGCAACCACAAGCAAGCGGCTACGGCGACTTATTTCGGTCCGAAAGTTAGCGGGGCTGGCTTTGTGGCTCATCACCGCGGTCGTGCTGATCGTCGTCTGGGTCCAGTTCCGGGGTGGCTTCACACCCAAGATAACCTTAACAGCATTGGCTAGCCGGTCGGGTTTGGTCTTGGATCGGGGGGCGAAAGTCACTTACAACGGGGTGGAGATCGGCCGGGTGGGCAGCATCAGCGAGGTGGAGCGTGACGGAAAGCCGGCGGCCAAGCTGCTGCTGGAAATTGCGCCAAAATACGCCGGGCTGATCGCGCTAAACGTAAATGCCGAAATTACAGCCACCACGGTGTTTGGCAACAAGTACGTGTCGTTGAGTTCGCCCAAACAACCTGTGGCCCGGAAGGTTACACCGGCTGACATAATTGTGGTGAGGTCGGAAACAACGGAGTTTAACACGTTGTTCGAGACGGTCATGCAGATTTCAGAGAAGGTGGATCCGGTCAAGGTGAACTTAACGCTTTCGGCGGTGGCTGCAGCGTTAAATGGGCAAGGCGATAAATTCGGGGCTTCGATCATCAATGGAAACACCATACTCGATGACATCAACCCGCAGATGCCTCAAATCCGCCATGATATTCAACGGTTGGCGGATTTAGCCGATATCTACGGGGATGCCTCGCCGGATCTTTGGAGCGCCCTCGATAACGCAGTCACCACGGCGCGTACCTTCAACCAGCAAAAGAAGGATCTGGACGCCGCACTCTTGGCCGCGGTGGGGGTTGGAAACACCGGTGCCGACATCATTGACCAGAGCAGATCGGACCTGCAGCATGCGGTCAGCGACCTGGTGCCGGTGACTCAACTGCTTGACACCTACAGTCCGGAGCTTTACTGCCTTTTTCACCATGGCGCTAATGTGCTACCGAAAGTGACGGATGGGGAGAGCGGCAACGGTTACTCGGTAAGGTTAACAGGCACGATCTTGGGAGGAACAAATGCGTACGTCTATCCTGACAACTTGCCGCGAGTGAATGCTCACGGCGGACCGGGCGGGAAACCGGGATGCTGGAAGACCATTACCCGCGATCTGTGGCCTGCTCCGTACTTGGTAACGGATAGCGGTTCCAGCATCGCGCCATACACCCACTTTGGAATCCCGCAACCGCAGGCCAATGAATACGTGTGGGGCCGCCAGTGGGGGGAGAACACGATCAACCCATGAAAAAAATCACCGCTACGGCAGTGAAGTTTAGTACTGCCGTATTAACTTTAATTGCCGTGACGGTCATCATTGTCGTGGTGTTCGCCCAGTTGCGCTTTAACAAGACCTCCAGCTACACGGCCGAATTCAGTACTGCGAGCGGCTTGCGCGCCGGCCAGTTTGTCCGTGCCTCCGGGGTGGAGATCGGCAAAGTAAGCAGCGTACGGATCACGGAGGGCGGTCATCGGGTGCGTGTGGACTTCGAAGTAGACCGTTCGGTGCCGCTTTATCAGTCGACGACCGCGTCCATTCGCTATGCCGACCTACTTGGGCAGCGCTACGTAGAACTTAAGCGCGGCGACGGTGAAGGGATGGATCGGGTGTTGCCGCCGGGTGGGTTTATCCCGCTGTCACGTACGGAGCCAGCCCTGGATTTAGATGCACTGATCGGTGGTTTCAAGCCGGTGTTTCGCGCGCTCGATCCCGACAAAGTCAATACGATTGCGACCGCGATCGTCACTGTGTTTCAGGGCCAAGGTGGCACGATCAACGATATCTTGGACCAGACGGCGCAACTAACCGCGCAGATCGCTGGACGTGACCAGGCAATCGGTGAAGTCATCTCAAACCTTAACGTCGTGCTAGAGACCACGGTCAAGCATCGCAAGGAATTCGACCAAACGATCGACAACGTCGATAAGTTGATCACCGGGTTGAGCAATCAAGCCGATCCGCTCGCGGCCAATGTCGCGCACATCGGTAATGTGGCCGGCACGCTGGCGGATCTGTTGTCAGACAATCGGCCACTGCTGCAGAAGGCCGTTGGCTATGTGCAGAATACCCTCCAACCGCTAATTGACCGGCTCGACTACGTCGACGGGGTGTTACGGGACGCCCCACAATCTGCGAAGCGTGTCGCGGGTATCGGGGGGCTTTATGGCGACTTCTTCAATTTCTACGCGTGCGACGTCACGCTGAAGGTTGATGGCCTGCAGCCTGGCGGGCCCGTCCGTACCGTGAAGCTTTGGAGTCAGCCGACGGGGAGGTGCACTCCGAAGTGAGAACCCTTCAAGCAATCAATCCGTATCGGATGGGGGCGATGGGAATCATCGTTGCAGCGGTGGTGACCGGAGTAGGGCAAAGCTTCACCAGCATTCCGATGTTGTTTGCCCAGGCAACCTATTACGGAGAGTTCAAAGACACAGGCGGGCTGAACAAGGGCGATAAAGTTCGCATCGCTGGGGTAAATGTCGGCGAAGTGCAGGGATTTACGATCAATGGCAACCATGTAGTCATGAAGTTTTCCATCGGCTCCAATACAATCGGATCTAAAAGCCGTCTTGCGATCCGTACCGATACCATCCTGGGGAAGAAAGTGCTCGAGATCGATCCCCAAGGCTCCCGCGTGCTCCAACCAAATGCGACACTCCCGCTTGGGCAAACCACCAGCCCGTACCAGATCTACGACGCGTTCTTCGACGTCACGAAGGCGGCTACCGGCTGGGACATCAATACAGTCAAACGCTCCCTGAATGTGCTGTCGCAGACAGTTGAGCAGACTTACCCGCATCTGAGTGCAGCACTGGATGGTGTGGCCAAGTTCTCTGACACGCTAGGGAAACGCGACGAGCAAATCCAACGGCTGCTTGCTGACGCTAGGAAGGTGGCAAGCATACTCGGTGATCGCAGCAAGCAAATCGATCGGATTTTGGTTAACACGCAGATCGTTCTGGCGGCGTTCAACGAGCGCAAGAGTGCCATCGACGGCTTGCTGGGCAATATCGCCGCCGTTTCCGCCCAGTTGAAGGGTTTGATCGATGACAACCCGAATCTGCATAACGTTGTCGAGCAATTGAGGACGATTAGCGATCTGCTACTCAAACACAAAAAAGATCTCGTCGAGTGGGCGCCTAACGTAAGCTATTATGCGTCGGCTTTGGCGGAGTCGGTAGCGTCGGGTCCCTACTTTAAGGTGGCTCTGCTGAATCTTGCACCTTTTTGGATGACTCAGCCTTGGGTCGACGCGGCGTTCAAGAAACGTGGGATCGACCCTGAACAATTCTGGCGCAGCGCTGGTTTGCCCGCCTACCAGTTCCCCGATCCTAACGGCACCCGGTTTCCCAATGGCGCGCCACCGCCAGCTCCGCCGGTAAGGGAGGGCACCCCGGACCATCCAGGACCGGCGGTTCCGCCAGGCGCGTCGTGCGCTTACACCCCCGCAGAGGACGGTTTGCCGCGGCCATGGAACCCGCTTCCCTGCATGGGTTTGGGCGCCGGCCCTTTCGGTGGCCCGTCGACGATCGCGCCGTTTGACGTCCAAACGTCACCTCCCGACCCTAATGGGCTGCCACCAACACCCGGTATCCCGATTGCCGGACGACCTGACGAGCCCCCGCCGAATGTGCCAGGCACTCCGGTGCGGCTTCCCGTAAAAGCTCCACCAGGCGCGCGTACCGAGAACCTGGCGCCGGCCGGCCCGACATCACCGCCGTCGACCTTCGCGCCAGGACTCCCCCCGGGACCACCATTCCCGCCGGGCCCGGGCCCGCAGCTGCCGGGCCCATTCATCACCCCGGGCGGAACAGGAGGCAGCGGCGCTGCGACGGGAGGCAGCCAGAATTGAGTACTGTTTTCGATATACGCAAAATTCAACTCCCGAAGTTTTCGCGAACTGCAATCATCGTTGGGTCCTTGGTGATACTGCTGGCGTCTATTACGACGCTGGCTGCTCGGGATTTCTACGAAAAAATGACCAATAACACGGTGGTTGCGTATTTCCCGGAGGCAAACGCGCTTTATGTCGGGGACAAGGTCCAGATAATGGGTGTGCGAGTGGGCGCGATCGACAAGGTCGAGCCGTCGGGTGACAAGATGAAGGTGACTTTCCACTACGAGAAAAAATACAAAGTGCCCGCTGACGCCTCTGCGGTGATCCTCAATCCCGCGCTGGTCGCCTCGCGCGTCATTCAGCTGGAACCGCCCTATGAAGGCGGCCCATCGCTAGGAAATCATGCGGTGATCCCCATCGAACGAACACAGGTGCCGGTGGAATGGGATCAGTTGCGCAATGGTATCACGGACATTATCTCGAAGCTGGGACCTACGCCCGAGCAGCCCAAGGGGCCTTTCGGCGAAGTCATCGAATCTTTCGCGGACGGCTTGGCCGGCAAAGGCAAAGAGATCAACAGTACTTTGACCGGGCTTTCGCAAGCGTTGACCGCGCTAAATGACGGGCGTGCCGATTTCTTTGCCGTGCTGCGCAGCATGGCCTTATTCGTCAACGCGCTATATAAAGATGATCGGAATTTCGTCGCTTTGAATAAGGACCTCGCCGTATTTACCAGTTCACTTACCAGCTCAGATCCCGGGCTTGCGAAGGCACTGCAACAGGTAGACGATATGCTTCCCGCATTGCGAAAGCTTCTAGCGGACAATCGTGATGGGCTAACCCACGACATCAACACCCTCGCCGATGTGACCACCGCGCTGGTTCAACCCGAGCCGCTGAATGCGCTTGAAACGGCGCTGCATGTCTTCCCCCATTTTGCCGCCAACGCCCTCGCAATCTATGAGCCGGCGCACGGCGCGCTGACAGGTGCAATAGCCCTGCCAAACTTTGCCAACCCATTGCAGTTCATCTGCAGCGCGATGCAGGCCGGCAGCCGTATGGGATACCAAGAGTCTGCCGAACTGTGCGCACAATACTTGACGCCGGTTTTGGATGCGATCAAGTTCAATGGACCCCCGGCTGGCATCAACCTGTACCAAACTCCTGCTGTACTGCCCAAACATATCGCATATTCCGAGCCTCGGTTACAGCCTCCGCCGGGGTTCAAGGACACCACGGTCCCCGGGATTTGGGCGCCGGACTCGCCGTTGTCACATGGTAACCACGAGCCCGGCTGGGTCGTAGCGCCCGGTGAGCAAGGCCTCACAGTGGGACCGGCTACCGAAAGCTTGCTGACACCGGACTCGCTCGCTGAGCTGATGGGAGGCCCGGACACGACACCGCCGCCATCAAGGTTTCAGACGCCGCCGGGGCCGCCCAACGCCTATTCCAATATGGGTCCACCGCCGCCGGGCCCGCCACCCGCCGCTGACGCAGCATCAGTCGCGACAGGATCCGGCCAGTGAGCATGCGGGCGGGAATGTCACGGTTCGTGGCGCTATTTGCGGCCGCTACAGTACTTACCTCGTGTGCTAGCTGGCGAGGTATCGCTAATGTGCCACTGCCTGGTGGCCCGGGAAGCGAATCCGGCTCTTATACGATTTATGTGCAGATGCCGGAAACGCTGGCTTTGAATGCCAATAGTCGGGTACGCGTCGCCGACGTTTTTGTCGGCAGGGTACGCGCAATCGGCCTGAAAAACTGGATCGCGACGTTGACCTTGGATCTAGAAAAGGGCGTCAAGCTACCGAAGAACGCCACCGCGAAGATCGGGCAGACCAGCCTGCTCGGCTCACAGCATGTGGAGCTGGCGTCGCCAGCCAACCCATCACCGCAACTATTGAAGAACGGCGACATCATCCCGCTGCAGAATGCGTCCGCCTATCCCACCACCGAGCGGGTCCTGGCCAGTTTTGCCGCGGTGCTGCGCGGTGGCGGCATCCCTAACGTCGAAGTGATCGCAAGTGAAGTCCGTAACATGCTGACTGGGCGGGCCGATCAGATACATGATTTCCTCAAGAAGCTCGACACCTTCACCGCCCGACTAAACGAGCAACGTGATGACATCACTCGCGCTATCGACTCCACAGACCGGCTGTTGACTTATGTAGCCAAGCAATCAGACACCCTGGACCACGTTCTCACCGAGTTTCCCCCATTGGCAAAGCATTTCGCTGAACAACGACAGCCGTTCCTCGATGCGACCAATGCGTTGGGCCGGTTTAGCGACGTCCTCAATCAGACCTTGACGGCGGCGCGTCCCGACTTGGATAAAGACGTGCGCCAACTGCAGCGTCCCCTGAAACAACTCAGCCGGGCTTCGATGGATCTGGTCGAGACGCTAAAGATTGCCTTGACCCTCCCGTTCAGCGCCGACGCCATCCCGAAGGTGGTACACGGCGACTCAATGAATGTTTCGATAACCTTGGACCTCACCTTGAGTGCAATCGATAATGCGCTCCTCACCGGAACCGGGTTCTCCGGCGCACTGCGAGCGCTTGAGCAATCGTGGGGCCGCGATCCGAACACCATGCTTCCCGATGTCAGGTTCGCACCCAACCCCGCCGACGAACCCCCCGAGCGTGACGAGGAGTAGGCAGCATGTTGACTCGACGCCTTCGCCTTCAGCTAACCGTGTTCACTATCGTCACGATGCTCGCCATGAGCGTTCTTGGGTGGCATTATCTGAGGTTGCCGAGCGTCGTTGGGATGGGCCAGTACAGTTTGGAGGTGGATTTACCCACGTCGGGAGGGCTTTATCCCACTGCAAACGTCACCTACCGCGGAATCACCGTGGGAAAGGTAACTCGGGTAGAGCCGACCGAACAAGGAGTTCGGGCCACATTGCGTATCAGCGACCAGTACAAAATCCCAATTGACTCCTCGGCGAACGTGCATTCGGTGTCGGCGGTCGGCGAACAATACATAGACCTAGTATCCGCGCAGAATCCGGCCAAGTATTTCTCGCCCGGCCAGACCATCACTAACAGCACGGTGCCTAAACGAATTGGCCCGACCCTGGATACCGTTAACCATACATTGGACGTCCTGCCCAAAGACAAGATCGCCGGACTACTCGATGAGACAGCTCAAGCGGTCGGCGGCCTGGGCCCAGCCCTGCAGCGGCTAGTCGACTCGACCCAATCGATCGTTGGGGATTTCAAAACAAACCTTAGCGACGTCAACGATATCGTCCAAAACGCAGCACCGATCATCGACAGCCAGGCCAACTCGCGTGATCCCATCGAGCGGTGGGCGCACAACTTAAATACTCTCGACGCGCAGGCCGCGGAAAAGGACAAACAGCTCAAGAGCATCCTGGGCCAGGTTGCGCCGACCGCCGATCAGATTAAAGCCGTGCTCGGCGACGTTCGCGAAACTTTGCCGCAGACCCTAGCAAATGTTGCGATTGTGGCCGATCTGCTCAAGCGGTACAACAAGAATGTAGAGCAATTGCTGGTCATACTTCCGCAAATTCCCGCATTCGGTGAGACAGTGACCGCTGCTTACCCACATACGTTTTCTCTTTCGTTCCAAACGCCAATAAATATGACCCCTGCTTGCCTGACGGGGTTCTTGCCGGCATCGCAATGGCGATCCTTTGTGGACGAGACTCCCGGGCTTTTGACCACGCGATACTGCAAGATTCCGATGGAGGCACAAAACGCGGTCCGCGGCGCGCGTAATTATCCCTGTGTCGATGTTCCCGGCAAGCGCGCGGCCACGCCGCGCGAATGCCGCAGCAAAGAGCCGTATGTCCCGCTGGGGACCAATCCTTGGTACGGGGATCCGAACCAGATTCTAAGCTGCCCCGCACCTGCGGCGCGCTGTGATCAGCCGGTGAAACCCGGCTTGGTCATACCGGCTCCGTCGGTCGATACCGGCATCAATCCGCTTCCTTCCGACCGGGTGACGGGGACGCCTCCTCCACGAAGCGATCCACTGCAACGGCCAGGTTCTGGGAGCGTCCAGTGCAACGGTCAGCAGCCGAACCCGTGCATTTACATTCCTAGCGGTGCTGCAGCTATCTATAGTCCGCAAAGCGGCGAGTTCCTAGGGCCCGATGGCGTCAAATACACCATCGAAGATTCGGCCAAAATAGGAGACGACGGTTGGAAGGAGATGTTAGGACCTCAACCTCGGTGAAGCGGCCGCCCATCGGTGGTGACATCGAACTGGAAGTCGACCGCCCACACCCGGTTGGCCGCATCGGCGACCGTGGTCGGCGCGGTGGAACTGCCGCGGCGGTTGCGTCGTCACCGCTGCGGTACGCGCAGTCCTTCTTCACGCCAAAGCGGCTCTTCGTAATTCAGAGTGCGTTGACGAGTGAGTGCAGGGCTCCGCTGTGCAGCAGTGAGCGTCATCGGTAGTGGGTTAGGTTTCTGAATCCCAGCGCGTTGCGGCGCAGTGCTTCCAGTCGGCCGTTGATCGCTTCGGTGGGGCCGTTGAGGCGTGGTGGTCGAAGAAGGCCAGGATGTCGTTGCGGCGGCGCCATAGAGTGCGGCCGAGTTGGGCCAGTTCCTCGAGCTCGTCGGGGACGCCATGGCGCAGGGTGTTGATGATCGTGGTCATCATGGTTTTGCCGCGGCGGCGGTCGGGGTGGGCGTAGGCGGCGATCAGGCGTTGGTAGAAGCTCCAGCACAGTTGGACCGCGAGGTGGGCCTCATCGGTGAAAACGGCTTCCAGTCGGGCTTTTTGGTGCGCATTGAGCAGCGGATAGCGGGTGCGCAACGTGCCCCGCACAAGGTAAGCGGGTCACCCGTGCGGCCGCGGTGCCCGCATGTCTGTTGTTGGATGCGCTGGCGGCACAGGTCGAGCTTGGCGCCGGCCAGCGCGACGACATGGAAGGGGTCCATGACCGCGGTGGCCTCAGGCAGCTGATCTGTCGCCGCGGTCTTGTAGCCGCCGAACCCGTCCATCGCCACGACCTGCACCTGTTCGCGAAACGCTTAGCTCTGCTCAGACAGCCAGCTGCTCAAGGCGGCTGCCGAACGTCCGGGGACCAGGTCGAGCAGCCGCGCACGGCCGGTGCCATCGAGCACGGGAGTCAGGTCGATGATGACGGTGACGTAGCCCTCTGAGTCGGGTCGACGCACATGTGACCAGCGATGCTCATCAACCCCGATGACCCGCACGCCGTCGAGTCGGCCGGTGTCGTTGGCCACGATCAGCTGGGTGGCGTCCATGGCGATGGTGTTGACAGTGTCCCAGGACAGGCCGAGCTCGCGGGCGACCGCGGCGACGGTGGCGTGGTCGATCATCAGCCGGTGACAGATGTAGCGGGCGCATCTGCGGGTGGTCGACCATCCTGGCCGCGCTAGCGCAGAGGTGTTGTGGGCGAACACTTCCCGCTCACAGGCGGTGTCGACACAGCGGTAGCGCGGCACCCGCAGGCGAAGTGGATGCCCGACCACCGGCACATCAGTCACGTTGCGGATCACAGTGTCACGGTTGACGTCTCGACGGCAGCCCGGACAATGCCGCTGGCCATCATCGAGCAAGTTGCAAAACACCACCGTGGCCTCGCCGTCGACAGCAGCATCGGTGATCGTCACCCCAAGTTCGACCGTGCGCACGATCGTGTCGGCAACAACAGCAGCAGAACAAGACGTAGGCTCGGACACAGGACTCCCCAGAAGGCAGACGACAAAGGTGTAGGAACCTGCATCCTCTGCCCGCCGCCCGTATTAGCTCACCGACACGACCCAATCAACAAGTCGCCGCAGCGTTTACCTGCACTCCATTTCCGGAAGAGCCGGCAAACGGTTCGCTGACCCCCAGCCGGCACCGACGATCAGAACGGTCGATTGATCGGTCACTTGGAAACCGGTTCGTATGTCATGTCCCCAGCCCAGGAGGGCAGTTTGCCGAACACCTGGACGGGGAAATGGTCGACAAGGGTACCTAGCCCCTGGGAAAAGAAATGGAAAGGTTGAGCGCGGTTGATAGTCGCAGACATGTGCGTCCGAAGGATGTGATAAGCGGGAATTCGGCGGGTGAACTCGCTTCGATCGCCGATATTCGAGTAGCGTGTGACCGCGTTGTATAGCTTCTCCTCCGAGAGGCCCCACGCAGTGAGGTTAGCCATCATCCTGGTGAGCAGCGGTATATACATTAGGGAGCCGAGGAGAATTCTCGGATCAATAATGGACCCCACCGTCTCGATCACGTGCACCCGCACCGGGCTGGCGCCGAGGTCATTGAGAACTTGGAAACCCACTGCAAGATGGCGAGATTCGTCACTATTGACCTTACTGAAGACCTCGCCGCACAACGGGTCTGCCACCTCGTCTAGAAGGAACTTCAGCAACGCGCCGTCGAGGGCGCATTCCAACGCCGGGATCGCAGAGCTCATCACCGTCAACGGGAGCGCATCGCTATAGTGGTCGATCCACTCGATCCCCAGCCGAATATTCTTATTCGGCACAGGTGTCTCTCCTGGCTCGAGCATTCCCCAGCGATGCATGAGGGCAAGTTCGGCATTAGCGTGCCGCTGCTCCTCGGCGTGGAAGTAGTGGTAGATCTCTCTTAACGCCTCGAACGGCGCCTTAGGCGCCATCGCCTCGAAAGCACGCGCTCCGACATGCTCGATCCACACCACATCTGACATGAATTGTTTGAGGTGGGGCCGTTGCTCGTCGGTAATCAACTCCGCGCCTGGGGCTTCCCAATCGATGTCGGCAAGCGCCCACTGTCGGTCTTTAATCGTTTGCAGCATATCGCTGTATTCGAACGCCATTTCCCTACTCCGATCTGGTTCTTCAAATCGCCCGGTGGCTATTTACCGCGCGACCCACTCGATGACACCAAGCCCACCGGTATAGCTCCTGGGCGCCATTCTCTCGGCCTGCCATCACAGGTAATGTCCGAACCTTGACCACCAGCTTGGACGACAAGTCCAACGGTCTCCTTAGCCCGTCCCGGATCGATATCGGCGCAGACACCCGCGCACCCCGACGAGCAAGCTCAACGCCAAAGCCGCGGCCAATGCCGCTGCCAGCTCTCGTGACTACAGCGACAGCACCATGAGTGAGCACATCTGAGCCGCCGAATGGCACCAGCCTCATCGGCGACCGCACGCGCGGGAGCCAGCAGGATCCGCAACCACAAACTGGTGGCACTGGCCCTAAGTGTGGGCGCATGACACCAGTTTTGTGCCGCTCCGGGCGCCTTGTCAAGACGCCGCCTGGACTCAGCAAATGCGTGGGTAGACCCGCTCGTCGCGTCAGCTAAGAATGCGCGCGTGCGGCGCACCTGATCAGCCAAGGATAACGCGCTGGATAGGCCCAGCTGGTGGTACTGAAGGTGAGTCAACGCAAGGTGGTGCTGAGGCGATCGTAACCGCTACGTGGGGACGGACAGGGCCGGCAATGGCCGGAATCTCGACCAGTTGTGCGCCATCACCGGCTGGCGTCGCAATCACGTGCGTAACGCACTCAAGGACACGCTGCGCCCGAAGGTCGTCACGAAAAGACGGCCGCAGCCGCCAAAGAATGGGCCGAAGTCCTTGCGGTGCTGACCTTTGCTGGGAATTGTAGGGCATGCTGGCGGCAGACGACTGCCGCCTTATGCTGGGCGGGTTAGACGGGTATGGGGGGCTGGGGCCTCCGCTCACATGTGAACGTGGGTTGCCGTCAGAAAGTTGGTCCTGGTCGGTAGAGCCACAGTTGTGGGAGGCCCAAGTGGTAGTTCAGCGGACGAGCCATTCTGACCTGGCGCTCGCCCTCAGGAGATGAAAATTATGCAGTGGTCGCCTGTCGACGCCGTCTAACAACTGTGGTCCTACGAGGCCGTGCATCGAGCCGGGCGTCGGATGCCGCTGTTGGGCCCTTCACTGTTGCCGCTAGTTGAGCACGAGGATCAGAATCGTTGTCCCCATGCGTTATCCGCGGGCGGCCGCACCTTGAGATGAACAGGTGTGAGTGTGCAGTGAGGAGATGATGGCGCGCGGATTCCCCGTTTCGCCGCGGCCCGCTGAACACCCTGTCCGACGTCGAACACGTCACCGCCGACTATGTCGCCTGGTACAACCAGCAGCGGCTCATGCACCGCCTCGGACGAGTCCCACGCGCCGAAGCCGAAGCCCAGTACTATTCCCAACACGTGACCGACCAACCGGCCGGCTCACAGAACCCCGAGGGTGCATAGGATGGTTCACTTCGGCCGCACTGCTTGAACACAGCGGCTGGAGCGTGCCTCGAGGACGCGACGAGCGGGATAGTGTACAAATTACTGATCGCTGATGCCCCCAACCTCGGCTCCGGCGACATCGGTGCCCGCGCCCCTGCCAAGCGAGCTAGGAGCGGGCGATATCGTAATGAAAATGACTTTCAATAGGCTCGTGGTGGCGTGGCTGCGCGACGGCCCGAACCTGTTGCGGCGGGTACAAGCCCTTAAATGGACAGGCTTTTGAAAAGTTGGCGATACCAGCGGTACCGTATCAGTAGCTTTTCTGATGTGAACTTTCGGTAGGAGGCTGGCGATGGCCCAGAAGATCGCTCGGACGAGGTTGGTGCGGCGTTGGCGCCGCAACATGGACGTGCTGGACGACGCCGAGTATGCCGACGTGCTGCGCGTCCTGTCTGAGGGCTCAGTGCGACGCAATTTCAACCCATACATCGACATCGACTGGACCGCACCTGAGTACGCGGTAGTCGACAACGACCCCCGCTGGAAGTTGCCGGCGACTGACCCGCTGGGCCGGCACCCGTGGTATCAGGCGCAGTCGGAGGAACGCCAAATCAGGATCGGCATGTGGCGTCAGGCCAATGTGGCCAAGGTGGGGCTGCACTTCGAGTCGGTCCTCATCCGCGGCCTGATGGGGTACGCGTTCTGGGTGCCGAACGGGTCCCCGGAGTACCGGTACTGCCTGCACGAGGCGGTCGAAGAGTGCAACCACACCATGATGTTTCAGGAGATGGTGAACCACATCGGCGCCGACGTGCCTGGGATGCGGCGGCAGCTGAAGTGGCTTTCGCCGCTGATCCCGCTGGTCGCTAGCCCTCTGCCGATCCCGTTCTGGTTCGGCATCCTCGCCGGTGAGGAACCCATCGACCACACTCAGAAGAACGTGTTACGTGAGGGCAAGGAACTGCACCCGATCATGGAGCGGGTGATGTCCATCCACGTGGCCGAAGAGGCTCGGCACATCTCGTTTGCTCACGAGTATCTGCGTAAGCGTGTGCCGCACTTACCGCGGCGTAAGCGGTTTTGGCTGTCGTTATACGTGCCGGTGATTATGCGGGTGGCATGCTCGGCGATCGTGGTCCCGCCGAAGGCCTTCTGGCAGGAATTCGACATCCCGCGCGAGGTCCGCAAGCAGGTGTTCTTCGGGTCCCTGGAGTCGCGCAAGGCGCTGCGTGACATGTTCGGTGACGTGCGGATGCTGTGCTACGACACCGGGCTGATGAACCCGATCGCGCGAATGGTGTGGCGGATCTGCAAGATCAACGGCAAGCCGTCGCGTTATCGCTGCGAGCCGCAGCGCCAGCACCTGGTCGCGGTCGCCTAGCGTTGTGAGTCACTAATTTGGAGCAGTAGTTAGCTGATGCTGCCAGGATTTGGTCGGCGGTTCTGATCCAGACGTAGGGTCGAGGATTGTCGTTCCAGATGAATCGTCCTGCAAATCCCGGAGGCTCCTGACCTTGGTAACGAGGATGCAGGTATGCCAACGTTGTGGCTCCACCAGCAAATCATTTCGCCAGTCGTCAGGGTTGGCTCTTACTACCTGGGCAGGCCGAGGCGTTCGGCGAGTCGACGCCCCGCACCGTAGCGCCCGGTGCGATAGAACGACGCCATGATGTCCTCGTAGCGAGGGCCGAGGATTCGGGGAATGGCATCGAAAACTCTTGCGTCAGGACCGATCAGCACCCGCGGCTTATTCTTCTTGACCCCACGCAGTATCGCCCTCGAGGCTGATTCGGGGCTGGTGAACGCGATCCTATGGAAAAGGCGGCTAAGCGTTTCGGGGTCCGAGCCGTCGGGCAGCCCTCGGGCGTGACCGGCGATGTTGGTCTTCACCCCGCCCGGGTGAACGCAGGTCACACCTACCGGATGCCTGGCGGCCCGGAGTTCTTGGCGTAGGGCCTCGGTGAAGCCGCGGACGGCGAATTTGGCGGCATTGTAGGCGCTTTGTGACGGAATCCCGACGAACCCGAAAACCGATGACACATTGACGATGTGGCCATCGCCGGACGCGATCAGGTGCGGCATGAATGCCTTGGTGCCATGGGCCACCCCCCAAAAGTTGATGCCCATCAGCCACTCGAAGTCGTCCCAATCCATGTCGGCCACGTCGGCCGAGAGTGCCACACCCGCGTTGTTGAAAACAAGGTTCACTCTGCCGAATTCACTGACGACATTCTTTGCGTGTTCGTAAACTGCCGGCCGTTGGGCTACATCGAGCTCGAACGGCACCGCCTTAGCTCCGACCTTCTCGCATCGACCAGCGGTATCGGCCAGCGCGCTCGTATCGATGTCCGACAGCGCCAGCTGCGCCCCCTGTTCAGCCAAGCTCAACGCCAGGTTACGGCCGATACCTGAGCCAGCGCCGGTGATTACTGCCACTTTATTGGTGAAGTCCTTCATAAACTGATCGCCTCCGAATGTATTTGGACTGGCCGACGGCCGGTTCCGCAGATCGTTGACACCGCCCCCATCCTCTTCTGTAACAACCAGAGTCCACTGCACTACACGGCATGGCGCTGGGTGCCAATCCCGTCCGGGATGTTCACCGTCGCCACAGGCGCCCGTAGAGCAGCTAGAACCGCTAGGTATCCCGGAACATGAAACGCGAGCCTCCCTGTTACGCGCCGTACGAGTGGTTGCTGAGAGCCTCGATGCCGGTATCCAGCTTGAACGCTCCCTGCTTCCGAGTAAGCAATTTTCCGAACAAACAGTATACGTAACGACTAGTACTATGTACTGCGGTTTGGGCCGATTGTCAAAACAGTTTAAAGGCAGGAGTCGTGGAGGTGACAGCGTACGCGGCGGTGTGATGCGGCTCTCAAACGCAGCGCTTCTACACGTCATTGCGGAGTCTTGCGCGCCCTGTCGATCCGCAGTAACGTCTCACTAAACACCTAGTACTGTCGGTATCGGAAACCGGGTGTTCGAGGAAGGGGTATCTTGTTATGACGAGCGACCACATAGTGCAAGAGGCAGCGACCACTGCAAATGCGGTGAGTGAGGGGTCTCGGTATCCGACGACCCGGCGGATACGTTTCCCGTTTGCCCAGGGCAGCAAGTATTTCGTTAACGACGACATCATCTTCAGCCACTTTCTGGCGAACTTGTCGGGGTCGTTCCCGCCGGGGGAGGAGTTGTTCATTCGGTCGGTGCGCCGGTTTGCCGATGAGATCGCCGACCCTGGGTTGAAGAAGCGGGTGGCCGGGTTTATCGGTCAGGAATCGGTGCATGGCCAGCAGCATCGGGCGCTCAATGACAAGCTCGTTGACATGGGGTATCCGATTGGGTGGTGGGATTCCGAAAAGTTTGTTGATTGGGTGAAACGCATCGAGGAGGTGCTGCCGGCCCGGATTCCGCTGGCGGTGACAGCAGCCGCAGAACACTTCACCGCCGTACTTGCTGAGCGGCTGCTCGGCGATGAGGAGATCCAGGCGATCCCGGGTGATGCGGAGGTGTGGAACCTGCTGAACTGGCATGCGCTGGAGGAACTTGAGCACAAGTCGGTTGCCTTTGATGTATTCCGCTCGGTGCGGGGTACCGAGCGGGTGCGTCGACGTGTGATGGCGGTAATGATCCCCCTTCTGCTCCTCCTCATAACCGCCGTACTGGCTTGTTCGGTGGCGCGGGATCCCGAAGCGCGCCGTCAGCCAGTGCGACTGGTGCGTGAGACCTATCGGCTCTACCGCGGCCCCATTCTTCGTGGCGTGATCCCAGAGCTCAGGCAATACCTGCGACCGGGATTTCATCCCGACGACATCGACACCAACGCGTTGCTGGAGCAATGGCAGGAGGAACTCTTCGGCACCGAGGGGGCCCTGGTCGGCTACCTGAAGTGACCGACCACCACACTCAAAACAAAGGAGAGTGTCATGGTAGCTAGTCACGCAGCAGTTGCGAACACAGGAATGGCACCGGAAAGACCAGCAAAAAAGGCGTATCCGAAAACTCGCCGGATTCGGTTCTCATTCGGTGATCCGCAGCCGATGCAGCGTCACTTCGTTGAGGGCGACATCGTGCTTAGCCACCTTGTGGCGTTGCTGTCGGGCATATTTCCGCCCGGCGAGGAATTATTTATCAGGTCGGTCCGGCGCTTCGCCGATCGGGTGACCGATCCGGAGTTAAAGAAGCGGGTGGCCGGATTCATTGGTCAGGAGTCGGTGCATGGGCAGGAACACCGCCGGCTCAACGAGCAATTGGTGGACAGGGGCTATCCCCTGGTCAGTTTTTTCATGTTCGATGCCAATAGTCGGCGGCAGCGGCTGTTGGTGCGGATCGAAAACCTGCTGCCCGCGCGGGTACCCCTGGCGGTCACTGCAGCGGCTGAACACTTCACTGCCACGCTGGCTGAGCGAATGCTAGGCGAGGAGTTACAGAAGATCCCTGGTGATCCCGAGGTGCGAAACCTGCTCAACTGGCACGCGGTGGAAGAGCTGGAGCACAAATCGGTTGCCTTCGACGTTTACCGGTCGGTCCGCGGGCCGGAGTGGCTTCGCATCGGTGTGATGGGGGTTTTATACGTTCTGGCCATCCCGGTGATAACGATCGGCGTGTTGCTGTCCATCGCGACGGACCCTAAAGGGTGGCATCCGATCAAAGTGACGCGTCAAGCGCGTGCTGTGTTTCGAGGCCCGCTGCTCAAGGGTTTGATGGCCGACCTGCGCATCTACATGAAACCCGGCTTTCATCCCGACGATGTCGACACCCGTGCGCTGCTGAACAAGTGGCAGCAGGAACTGTTCGGGACCCATGGCACCCTTGTGGGTTACCAAAAGTAGCAGCAAGTCCGGCGAGCCCGAATTGAGTACAAAAGTCGAGATTGAACAGTTACCTGCTGCCGAGCGTGTCACTCCTGACCATGACGTCGTCATTGTGGGCGCTGGGTTCGGCGGTATCGGCGCCGGTATCGCCTTGCAACGGAGAGGTATTCACGACTTTGTCATCGTCGACAAGTGGGATCGGGTGGGCGGCACCTGGCATGCGAACACATATCCGGGTGTGGCGGTGGATATTCCGTCGTTTGTCTACAGCTTTTCCTACGAGCAGCGCGGTGATTGGTCGCGGATCTTCGCTCCGGGTGACGAGCTTCGGGATTACGCCGATGACGTCGTGGACCAATACGGCCTGCGTGAGAAGCTTCGGTTGAACACCACCGTCGCCTCGGCGGTGTTTGATGAGCACAACAGTCTATGGCGATTGACCGCCGCCGGCAACCAGGAGATCACGAGCCGATATGTCGTAATGGCGGTCGGCGGCCTGGAACGCCCGAAGATGCCCGATATCCCAGGTTTGGACGAGTACGGGGGTGCGCTCGTGCACACCGCGCTATGGGATCACGACGTGGTGCTGGCCGGTAAGCGCGTCGCGGTGATCGGCACGGGCGCCACGGCGCTCCAGCTTGTCCCGGCCATCGTTGACGAGGTCGAACATCTGACCGTCTTCCAGCGAACGCCGATCTGGGTGTTCCCCAAACCGGATATGGAGATCAAGTCCGTCGGCCGATGGGTCCTGGGCCGTAAACGAATCCGCTCGGCTATCCGCACGGTGGGCACTGTCGCAACTGAGATCGGGATGGCGGGGATGTGGGTCGGTCCAGGGTGGCTAGTGAACGGGACTCGCCAGCTGCTCGAGCTAGCTACACGCCGCTGGATGCGTCGGCAAATCGAGGATCCAGTAATTCGGGAGAAGCTGATCCCACACTATGGCTTGGGCTGCAAGCGCCCATCGATGTCAAACGACTACCTCCGCACATTCAACCGCGAAGATGTCAGCCTGGTCACCGATGCGATCGAGTGCATAACCAGGAAGGGGGTGCGGACAGTGGATGGTGTAGAGCACGAGGTCGACGTGTTGATATGCGCGACCGGGTTCAAGCTGTGGGATACGGGTGCAGTGCCACCCTTTCCCGTCATCGGGCGCGACGGCATCGATCTCGGGCGGTTCTGGTATGAGCAGAGATACCAGTCGTATCAAGGCGTGTCTGTTCCCAAATTTCCGAACATGTTCTCCATCACTGGGCCTTATGGCTTCGTGCTGGGATCATATCTGTGGATGATCGAAGCGACGTCGGCTCATCTGAGCCGCGCTATAGCCGAGGCGAAGCGCTGCGGCGCGACGGTCTGCGAGATACGTCAGGAAGTCCACGACGAGTATTTCCGGAAGTGTTTGAAGCGCCAGGAAAAGAACTTTCTGTTCACTCCGACCTGCGCGGATTCGAATACCTACTATATCAACAGCCAGGGCGATTCACCGTTTCGGCCGTCGACGCATGGCGAAATGTATTGGCAGAACCGACATTACAACCTTGATGTCTACCGCTACAGTACGGGCGTTAAGCTTCCGGGTGCGATCGGGGCCATGAGGAAGGAGAACGCGTGAAGGTCAATCGGTTGCGTCCACGCGTGGTGGTGGTCACCGGGGCTGCAAGCGGTATTGGCCGGGCGACAGCGATCAGGTTTGCCAAGCTCGGCGCCCATGTCGTGGTGTCCGACATCGATCTGGATGCGGCACAAGCGACCACGGCGATGATCCGTGGTCATGCCCGCAGCGCGTCGGCGGCGCAATTGGATGTTATCGACCCCGATGCCTGGGAGGCGCTCGCTCGCAGCGTGTTAGCCGATTACGGATACGCCGATGTGCTGGTCAATAACGCAGGAATCTTGGTGGGCGGCCCGTTCTTAGAGCTGCGTCCGTCGGATTGGGAACGCCAACTCGGTGTGAACCTAATGGGCGTCGTTCATGGGTGCCGTTTCTTCGGCGCCCAGATGGTTGAACACGGCGGTGGCCATATCGTCAATATCGCCTCGGCGGCGGCATTCACGCCCACCCCGGTTATGTCGCCGTACTCGGTTTCCAAAGCGGGCGTGAAGATGCTGACCGAATGCCTGCGGCTCGAGCTCGGACCGAAAGGCATCGGCGTCAGCGCGATATGCCCGGGTGTGATCAATACCAATATAGGTGATCGCGCGGTGGTTGTCGGCGTCAACCACGAACTGATCGAACAAGGAAAACAGTTCACCAAGAAGCTCCAGGAATTTGGCGAGAAGTTTCCGATCTCACCGATGAGTCCCGACCTCGTCGCTCGCGCCGCCGTGCGTGCTGTACGGTTTGATCTCGCGGTCGTACCGGTGCGCACCGAGGCCTGGCTGGGCTATTTCATGCTCCGCATTGCCCCCGCTGTCAACCGCCGTATGACACAACCATTCTCAGTGGAGGCGTTGCAGCGGCTGGGCACTCGCCTGTTGAGCACCCAGCGCGCCACGAACCAGGACAAACTTGTCCCCCGTCGAGCCGATTCGGCGGCGTCGGTCGTCAGCACGGGAAAGTAGTCTGCTGACGATCAATGGCCATTCCGAAGTCGAGTGTTTCCGACATCATCAGTCCTTCCCGCCAAGCTCACGCCCGGCGTGTCAGACCAAGATCAGATCCACCGTTGTTCAGACAGTCCCAGGTATGGAAAATGACCCCGACGAAATCCTGCCCCACACCCGTAAACGGGTTTCAGACGCAGGACCCTAGTAGCGCAGGGCTTCAAGTGCGGCGCGGACCAAGACGCCGGTCGCAGCGACCAGGCCGACGCTTATCCGGCCCGTTCGAACATCTACGCTCGAGGAGCTTGATGTACGCCATACAGCTTGACGACTTGTCGACGCGCGTCAAACAACCAGCAGGTCAGTACGGCCCTCAGCCCGCAGCAGCTCCTCGTACCGCGGGAAAAGCTTCTTGGCGACGGGAATAAGCTTCAGGATCTTTGGAACCGGCCCCTTGGCGCGGACCTGGCCTTTGGCCAGCGCGACAGCGAGATTGAGGTTGCCCTGCCAAAACCGGTTGGCCATGTCAGAGGTCATGAACATCGCTACGGTAGGCTTGATGTCACAGTTCCCGGTGAACACCTTCTTATTAGGCATGTCGACCGTAACCTGGATATCCGGGTCAGAGCAGTTGAGCTGCAGCACAACACCGGATGCCGCTAGTTGATCGGCGATCGACTCATCGTCCACCGCCTCCTCGAAGATCCCGGCAATGTACTTCGTTGCCTCGACGCCGTCTTTGAAAACGCCCATGACACAACTCCTAGTCATTTGATGGGGTGGTGATGGTCGGGACGCCGCGAGGTCTGACCGAAAAACCACGATGATGATGTCGTGATAGATCGGCAAAGCTGACGGCGACGCGGCGGGAGCTCATGCGGCAGCTGACATTGTGGGTCGAAGCCACAGCTATCGCCTGTCCGAATTTTGGCAGAGAGGTCAGAATCAACCTCCGCGCCAAGCGGCCGCGCGACACGTGGCCCCGGCCACCAATCTGATGCCAATCCCTCAGCTCCTGGATCTTTTGATGTATCAGCTATCTTTGCGCGCTGCCCAGTCGTATAGCTTTCCGATCTTCGTGTAGCCATTGTCCGGGACAAATGCCGCCTCGACCCGCCCGTCGTGAATACAATCGACGGGGCACAGCGGGACGCACTTCCCGCAGTCGATGCATTCATCGAGGTCGATGACGAATCGGCCCAGGAAATCGTCGGCCTTCTTGGATATGGCATCGACCCGTCCCGGGCACGAGTGCTCACACGCTCCGCACCCGATGCACGTGTCATCGATGTAGAAATGGCCTCGCCGAGTGCCGCTCATGCTCTTTCCTTTTCTTCAGCGGCGACTCACAGCCGAGCGCTCTTGTTGATGAAATGCTGCAAACTCTGGTTGTAGCGGAAAAACATGTCCTTGCCCAGAGGATCAGATGACCAGACCCGTATCGGCGTCGACGCCATGCTCAAGGCGTTGAGGGTGTGATCGAGGTCCGGTCGGCCGTCTCCGGCGCGGATGTTGTCCACCATGTCCAGCCACGAATCACGGTCGGTTTCGATGACGAAATCCATCGACTCCAACCCTGTGTCGCTGATCTCTTTGATCTCGCTCACCTCGAAGCCGTCGAACGTGAGCTGGACAATCAACGCAGACCCATCTGGGCCGCCATCGAAGATGTTGACGGCAAACCGGCAGTCGACCTCGCCGAGTTTACGGAACTCGGCGAGGTCAGCCTTACTGACCTCCGCCAGCCTGGTGAACCACTCAACGGTAGGAAGATCTGCGCTCGTACTTACGCCGTCCACGGCATCTCCAAGGGGATCGTCACCTTCTCGCGACGGTCAAACCCGGCCCGCTCACAGCGCTGCAGGTACTCCTCAATAATCGTCCCCCACAGGAACGACACACCCTCCATACCTTCGTCGATCTTGTCCACTCCACCGCCCATAAGAACGGCCAGCGGTTCCAACAGCCCGGGACTGCTCAGTGCGGTGAGGATGATCTGCTCGCCAAGATCGGCGAAGCGATGCATATCCGAAAGCGCCTTTTCCCGATCAGTCGAGCTGTCGAGGAAGTTCTTCAATTCCAGGGTCCCGTACGACACGTGACGGGCCTCGTCCTGCATGCAGCGCCGGAAGATCTCCTTGTCGACATGCGTCTTGGACAGGTACTCCCCGGCCCGGAAAATCGTAAGGACAAGCCCTTCGCCCAGCACGTTCAGCAGGAACGTGCCCTGGGTGTGGCTCGGCGACTCGAGGATCGCCTTCAGTGCCCACTCCAGGGCCGGGCTGGCGTGCAACAAGCCTCCCCCGCCGGCGAGGGCACGCTTTCGGAACACCTCCATGTGGCGGGCCTCGTCCATCATCTGCGTCACGAGGAAGTTCTTAACCTCGTAGAAATCCGGTGAGGTGCGATACACCCACCGCGACGGAAAGTCACCGGCGACGAACTCAACCTCCGTCAAAGAGGTAGCCAGCTGGCACGCCGCCTTCTCCAGATCCTCACTGGCGGGCTCCAGCTCGTTCCACGGAATATCGCTGGTGGAGTTCCACTGCCGTGCCTTGGCCTCCTCATACAGCGTCATGACGTTGTCCGCCCAGGCCTCCTTCTTGTCGAGGATGTCATAAGCGTCGATGGTCGGCATCTGGTCAACATAGGGCTCACGCACAGAGCCGCGCGGGGCGAAGTTGCGCCACGTCGTGTGCTCGGGCAGCGTGCCGTAGGCTGGCGGGCGGTTGATGTCGGTATAGGTCAACCCCCGCGAACTCGGGCGCGCGCGAACACCCCAATTGGCCTTGTCGGTGTTCATCCAGTGCAGCGAAAACGAGCCGCGCCCGAGCCGGTCGAGGTTCTCCTGCAACAACTCAGCCCAAATCGTGTTGTCCTCCCGAAACTTCTTCTCGTAAGCCGCCAACGCCTCGTCTTCGAGCGGAGTTTCACTGGGAAGCGCCTGCATCTGGGTCAGCATCTCGGTCATGTGGTGATCCTTCACATTAGTGACCTAATCCATTCGTAGCGCCAGCGTATGGCGCCGCTCACATCGCGTGTAAGGTCCGGCAGGTGTCCGTGGCCATGAAAAAGTACCCACTGGTGGCCAAGTGGAGGTATCCGCTGGTGGCCGGATAAAAGTACCCACCCCGTGTTCGTCGTGTCGATCAGGAACTGCGGGCCCCGGTGGTGACGGTGAAGGTGCCAACCACTCATCGTCACCACCGGGGAGTTCCATTGAAGTCTGCGAGGGACCGCATGGACATCATTTCTGCTTATCAACAAGTCGGGTCATACCGCGGCGCCGCGCAGCTGTGCGGCACCACCCATAGGACCGTCAAGAAAGTCGTCGAGAAATTCGAAGCCGGTGAGAGCGCACCGCCGCGGGTCGAGCGGGCCCACAATTACGATGCGGTGGCCGATCTGGTCGCCGAGCGTGTCGAGAAGTCGGCGGGTCGGATGTCGGCGAAGCGGATGTTGCCGATCGCGAAGGCCGCCGGTTACGACGGGTCGGCACGCAACTTCCGTCGCCTCGTTGCTGAGGCGAAGGTGTTGTGGCGCAACGAACATCACCGGGGACGTCGCCCGGCGGTGTGGTCACCGGGTGAGTATCTGGTGATCGACTGGGCCCAAGCCGCACCCGGGTTGTTCCTGTTCTGCGCAGTGCTGGCGTTCTCCCGGTGGCGCTTCGTCGCGTTCGCCACCGACCAGAAGGCGTCCACGACGTTGGCGTTGATCGCCGAAGCGATGGCCGGGATAGGTGGTGTCCCGGCCCGGGTGCTGGCCGACCGGATGGCCTGTCTGAAGGGCGGCGTGGTCGCCAACGTGGTGATCCCTACCGCCGAATACGTCCGGCTGGCAGGTCATTACGGTTTCGCGCCGGACTTCTGCCATGCATCCGACCCTAAATCGAAGGGCATCGTGGAGAACTTGTGCGGCTACGCCCAACGCGACCTCGCCGTCCCGCTGCTCACCGACGCCGCCATCGCCGGGGTGCCGGTTGATCTGCGTGCTGCCAACGTTGCGGCCAGGGCGTGGTGTCTGGAGGTCAATGCCGCGGTGCATTCGGAGATCTGTGCGGTCCCCGATGAGCAACTGCTGATCGAACGGGAACTCCTGCAACCGTTGCCGTCGCTGCAACTTCGAATCGGGGCACCGTCGGTGATCCGCAAGGTCGACCGGCTGTCGTGTGTCCGGTATGCCTCGGCCCGCTACTCGGTGCCCACCCGACTGATCGGGACCAGCGTGGCCGTCGTCGTCGATCACGGCGCGCTGTGCATCGTGGAGCCCGCGACTGGGGTGATCGTGGCTGAGCACGAACTGGGTGCCCCAGGCAGCGCATCAGTCCTCGACGATCACTACGACGGTCCCCGCCCGGAACCTAGCCGCGGACCACGACCCAAAACTCATGCTGAGCAACAGTTCTGCACACTCGGCGAGGATGCTCAAGCATTCCTGGTCGGGGCCGCCGCGATCGGCAACACTCGGCTGGGCTCCGAACTGGAAGTCCTACTGGCGTTGGGCGCCGCCCACGGCACCGACGCCTTGGTCGGCGCGCTTCGCCGGGCGGTCGCGTTCCGGAGGTTCCGCGCGATCGACGTGCGGTCCATCCTGGCCGCCGGCGCCGGAACGCCGCAGCCCCGCCCCGCCGGGGATGCGTTGATCCTGGACCTCCCAGTCGCCCCGACCCGATCCCTGGCTGCCTACACGGTCAACCCGGCCGCAGACGGTGGTGCCACGTCATGAACGGCACGCCAGCCAAGGCAACCAAACCCGTTGCACCACTGTCCACTCCGCAATTCGCCGCTGATCTCGACGCCGGGCTGCGGCGGCTCAAGCTCGCCGCGATCCGGCGCACCGCCCCCGAAGTCCTAATCACCGCCAAGACCCAGCGCTGGACCCCCGAAGAAGTGCTACGGACCCTCGTCGAGACCGAACTGGCGGCACGGGATGCCTCCAACGTCGTCAACCGGCTCAAGGCTGCCGGGTTCCCGGTCACCAAGACCTTGGAGTCCTTCGACGTGGCCGCATCGTCGATTCAGCCCAAGGTGTTCGACTACCTGTCGAGCCTGGAATGGGTTCGCACACAACAGAATCTGGCGATCATCGGACCGGCTGGGACCGGCAAGTCCCACACCCTGATCGGACTGGGGGTCGCTGCGATTCATGCTGGGCACAAGGTCCGGTACTTCACCGCTGTTTAGCCGGAGTTTTTGGTAGCGGGTGCGTGACGAAGTGGTAGCGCGGGCGCGGGGATCTGGTAGCGGTCCCCGCGCCCGCGTTCGTTCATGTGGAGTCGGTGTGGTGGCTGTGTCGGCGCATGTTGGGTCCGTCGAGTTGGACGAGCTCAGCGGTGGAAACGATGCGGTTGAGGATGGATTCGGCGATGACGGCGTCGTGCAGGGATCGGTACCAGTCTTCGGGGTCGAATTGGCTTGTCACGACGGTGGATCCGCGGCCTTCTCGGGCGGCGAGGATGTTGAGCAACTCGGCGGCGGTCTCGCCGGTGATCGGGGTGGTCAGGAAGTCGTCGAGGACGAGGACCTCGCAGCTGTGCACGCCGGTGAGAAACGTCAGTCGTTGGGTGTCGCGGCGTTGGTAGACGGCGAGCTGGTTGGCCAGATCATCGAGGCGGAAATATCTGGCGGTGTAGTCGCGCCGGCAGGCAGCGTTGACCAGCGCTTGGGCCAGATAGGACTTGCCGACGCTGGATTTGCCGAGGATGACCAGGTTGGTGGTGTTATCGATCCACCGGCACGCGGCGAGGCGATTGATCAAGTCGCGGTTGAGGTTTCGGCCGTCGAGGTAGTGGATGTCTTCCACGCACGCGGCCGGGTTCGGGGTGCGGGAGGCTTTGAGCAGTTTGAGCACGCGCCGCTCGGTGCGGGCGGTGGTCTCCTGTTCCAGGGCATGGCGGATCTTCTGGGAGAAGCTCCATTGGTCACAGGCGGGGTCGTTGGCGATCTCGATGACGGCTTCGCCGAACGCGGTCATCCGCAGTTTGGTGAATAGCGGCATGTCATCGACGCTGAGGTGTTGGTCATTCATCGCCGGACTCCTGCCGCGGCGTCATCGCCACCATCGTCGGCGCGCCGATCGCCGGTGGTGAGCGCGTCAAGGCTGAATGCTTTGGCCCCGGCCAGATGCGCGCGGCTGGTGTCACGGCCGCCGGCCCGGGCCACGGCGCCGCCGGTCCTGGGCACGGGCGTGATCGGGCCACCGCCACCGTCGTCGCTGGTGGTGGTGGGGCGTTGGCCGGCGGCGGCGCGCAGCGCGCTGATGCGGTGTTTGACCGCGGTGTAGGTGATCGGCCGGTTGGGGTCTTCGGCGACGAGCTCCCGGCAGGCCGCCTCCAGCAGCGCTCGGTTCTGGCTGGAGCGTTTGCCCAGGTCCAGGATGTTCATGCACGACCGGTAGCCCTGGGCTTCGATCGCCTTGCCGTCGAGCAGCCTCGTGAGCGCTGCCGCCGTGGCCGGACCCACCTTGGCCCCCTGGCGCAGGAAGTAGCCGCGGGTCCACAGCCCGGCCACCGACTCATAGTGCGGGGGCGCGTGCTCGGGGTCGGTGACATAGCCGTTGCGGTGCCGGCCCTGCTGATGGACCGCGATGATCTGCCCGTCGGCGAGCACCTCGATCGCCGTGCCGACGATCCGCACGTCCACACCGAGGCCGGCGAATCGGTAGGGCACTGAGTATTTGATGGTGCCGAGCTGGATATGCCAATCCCGGTGGACCTTCGCCTTACGCCAGGTCACCGGCTCCCACCGCTGCGCCGGCAACGCCATCAGCTCATCGCGCTCATGGGCGTCGAACCAGTCACGCCGCGACCGCGGCTCCCCGCGAAACGGGGTGCGGTCGTTGATCGCCTCGACCTGTGCGGCGACTGCATCGTTGAGGTCATCGAGGCAGGCGAACACCCGATCGGCCAGGAAATGAATTACCCAGTTGGTGACGACCTTCACCCCAGCTTCGGCGTTTCCCTTGTCCCGCGGGCGATTTGAGCGTGTCGGCACCGCCGCGGCCCCGTAATGTGCCAGGAAATCCGCATACGAGGCGTTGACCTCGCGGGCCCGGTCGGCGCGGCTGATCTGGTTCGACGCCGTCGAAGCGTTGTCCGGGACAATCACCTGGGCGACCCCGCCGAAGTACTCGAACGCCCGCCGATGCGCATCGCACCAGGCGGGCTGTTTCTCATCGAGGTAGCCGTAGGCGAACACCATGCCCGAAAACGGCAACGTCGCCACGAACACCGGTACCGGTGTCACTGCCCGAGTGATCGGGTCGGTGACCTGCATCGCCGTGCCAGCCCAATCGACCTGCATCGTATGCCCGGGCACGTGGGCGATCGGCAGACTCAGATCGTTGACCCGGACGTGCTCGGTGACGATCTGGCAGAACCGCTCATACCCGTAGAACCGGGCACCCGGGGCGGCCTCGGATTTCAGGTACCGGCCCCACAGCACCTTCAGCGGAGGCTTCTTACGGCCCAACCGCGCCGTGACGACCTTGTCGATGTCGACCGGCACGAACTCGCCCACCACGCTCTTGCGGCCATCAGCGAAGAGACGATCCAGATCCTCGGCCGACAATCCCGCGACCTGCTCGGCGGTGCTCAGCTGCTCGTCGTCGAGCACCCGGCGGGCCCGGGCGATCGCCCGATGCGAGCACCCCGCCATCGCCTCGATCTGCCTATAGGCCAGCCCCTGCACCAGCAGGCCCATCACATACCGGTAATCCGTCATCGGCAGAAGATCCCTCTCGCTTGCCGCGACCCCTGCGGTCACGGATGAAAGCGATCCTCCACAGCGCTACCAGATACCCGCGCCACCGCTACCAGATAGTTACACAGGTGCTACCAGAAGTGCCGACTTAACAACCGCCGCCGACCTCGTCGAAACCCTCTACCGCGGCTTGGCCGACAACACCGTCGGCAAGATCATCGAATCCCTGCTCCGTGTCGATCTGATCATCCTCGACGAACTGGGCTTCGCCCCACTCGACGACACCGGCACCCAGCTGCTGTTCCGCCTCGTCGCCGGCGCCTACGAACGCCGCTCCCTGGCCATCGGCTCGCACTGGCCCTTCCAAGAGTGGGGTCGATTCCTGCCCGAGCAGACCACCGCCGTCAGCATCTTGGACCGGCTCCTGCATCACGCCACCGTCGTCATCACCGACGGCCAGTCCTACCGAATGAAGGACGCCCAACACCGGAAGGAGAACCCCCAACCAATCTAAGAATCACTGCACGGGGTGGGTACTTTTATCCGGCCACCAGCGGGTACTTCTACTTGGCCATTGACAGCAGGGTCAACTCTGACCCGAGTGGGCCATCCCACTATCGAAACTTTTGGCCCGCCGCCGTAGCGCGAGCCGATAGGCTGAAGCTCAAGCGCTCCGCGCGCAACTACCTGGGCGTCTGGTTCCATTCCCAGGTGGTGGTGGTAATCAGCAGCTGACGCGACGAACAGCGGTTCAACGTAGGGCTGAACGCCGCTCCCCGCCGAATTACGGGCGAAGCTCTGTCTTTGAATACCTCGCCCGCGGCAGTTCGCGGCATGTCGGGAACGAGATGCACACAGAATGCGGTCAGGGGCGGCGGAAGGTAAATCCCTCCCACGCCTGGCGCCGAACCGCAAGCGGGTCACACTCGACCCGCGATGTCCTGTCGAAGATCATCACCGCATGGTCGGCACTGACGTGGCTGGGCCAACCCGCGCCAGGCACGCCTGTGCGGGCGAAGGCGCACCACCGCGACTGGACATCCTCGGTAATGCGCAGCGCCGTATATTTGTCGCCTGCCGCGCTGAGCAGCCGACCCAACCGCGTTCTGTAGACGTCGAAAACTGCGAGCAATTCGGTAGCATGAGTGGCCCCCAGCCCGGACCATCGCAACGTGCGCGGAGCGTAGTCATAGCGGTACACGTATACCGGAGCGTGTGCGCTGTGCGCGTCGGCGATCTGCCATACGACCGATGCGAACGTGAAGTCGCCTCCCAATTCAATACAAGCAGCGGCTTTCGGATAAGAGGGGTACGCCGCCGTAATCCGCTCACGGTCAGCAGATTCCACAGTCGATAGCAGCAGCTCGATCTTGGGTTCGTTCGTTGGCAGTAGTTTCAGGAAGCGGGTGAACAGCTTGGCTTCTTCCGCATTGTTACCCACGACGAGAGGCACTCGGTGTGCTTTTCCCAAGCGCAACGAATCCATTGGATCCAGCGGCAGGTAGTCGGTTCCATATGTGGGACCGACCGGATATACGCCCGGCGCGTTGCGGCTTTCCTGCATGATCAGATGATCCAAAGTCGCTACGAGGTCGGTCGGCGGCGCGGTCAGCAAGACCGCGGCAGCGTCTCGCCTCCGAGCTCCGAGAATCGCCGCAAACCTTGCGGCGTATTCTTCAGATTGTTCACGGGAACTAGCCAAACCTCCCGCGGGGCTCTCAGAAATGGCTTGAGCGAACAGCCCTTTAGCAGCTGGAACAGCCAACAGCGTCGCCACTGCGTGTGCCCCTGCGCTCTCGCCGAATATCGTCACAGCGTCGGGATTGCCGCCGAAGCTTGCGATGTTGTCAC
Organism: Mycobacterium sp. NTMscope_Eco_3; assembly: GCF_976985685.1. Taxonomy (NCBI): domain Bacteria; kingdom Bacillati; phylum Actinomycetota; class Actinomycetes; order Mycobacteriales; family Mycobacteriaceae; genus Mycobacterium; species Mycobacterium sp. NTMscope_Eco_3. The sequence continues at coordinate 221,363 of NZ_CDRJYZ010000001.1, forward strand.
GCACCCAACGGAGCGCCATAACCAGATCACGCAGATAAAGATTGTCGTCGATGCGGAAGGCGTCGGTAGACAGAGACGAGAGGTCAACTGCTCCAAGCGCGCCCAGCCGGTAATTAACTGACACGAACACGCACCCCTTGCGAGCCAACGATGCCCCGTCATATACCGGTGTCGCGGAGCTGCCGAGGAAGTATGCGCCGCCATGGATGAACACCATCACAGGTAACGGCCGCTCGTATCTGGTGTCGGGCGCGACGACGTTCAGCGTCAGGCAGTCTTCGCTCATCGGCTGATATTTGCCGAGGCCAACAAAAGTGTATTTGCGCGGCTGTGGTGCACAGTACCTGAAACGGTGACACGGCAAGACTCCCTCCCACGGCTCGATTGGCCGGGGGGCTCTTAGGCGCAACGCCCCGACGGGCGGCTCGGCGTAGGGGATGGATCGCCACCTGGTCACGCCGTCTCGGGAGAAACCCTCGACCAAGCCGGAAGTTACTGTGGTGCAGACGGTACGAAGGTGCATCGCTCGACTGTAGCTAATGGCCATTCACATCCTGCTTAAGTGGATGGATGTCACGCATATCTTGGTTTTGGTAGCTGTCGGCTGCCCTTAACTATGGCCAGCTTTGGGCTGCGCCACACAGCTCAGAGGTTCTCAGGCCGAATTGGCTATCGTGCGGTCGAGAAATCCGGCGACTGCTGCAGTGAAGGCGTCGTTGTCGTCGCCGGCCACCATGTGACCTGTGCCGGAAACGTCCACCGCTTCGGCGTGCGGGACAACCTGGAGGAATTCATCGACCGACTGCTGCGATGTCACATCCGAGAGGACGCCGCGCACCAGAAGCGTTGGTGCCTGCACGCGACGGGCCCCCTCAACAAGCAGTTCGCTGATCGCGTCGAACTGTTCGGCACCAGTGGCGGGGTCACCTTGCAGGAACTGAAAATTAGAGGTGATGAAAGCCGGATCCCATCGCCAAATCCACCTGCCATCGTCGCGTTGGCGCAACACTTTTCGCAGTCCGTCCAGGCTTTCGGGACGAGCGCGGTGCGGATTGTATTGGGCGATGACGTCGGCCGCGTCGTCGAGCGTGCCGAATCCGTCGGGATGGGCGGCCATAAATGACACGACGCGGCGTGCACCGTGGAACTCCATTCGCGGGGTGATGTCGACAAGAACGACTGCTGACCACAAATCGGCTGGTGCCAGCAGATGGGTTCCCAAAATGGTCATGCCACCCAACGACGCACCAACGACCACCGGCGGGCGGTCGTCACTCGCATGTTCGCGCACAGCCAGCAGATCGGATGTGAGTCCTGCGAGTTCGTATCGCCCAGTCGGGTCCCACCCGCTATCGCCGTGGCCTCGGGCATCGTAGGCGACGACGGTGTAACCGCGCGCATGCAACCGGCGCGCCGTGGTGGTCCAAGCGTGGCGATTTTGACCACCACCATGCAGGAGAAGTACGACGGCGCGGGCGGTGTCGTGCCGGTAGAAATCCGCCGTGAGGGTGACGCCGTCTTCGGTGCGGATTCGCTCGCAGGTAACAGTCATTTGATTAGGCCGCGATAGCCAATTCGGACGGCACTCGTGCTCAGTCTCGCCATCAACCGGAATACCCCCTCGGGCTAACCACCGTCACGGTTCCCTGCGCCGCGCATACCGCGCGCCCCGCGTTGGAGACATCGATTCTGGCGACACCGCTACGCTTGCCCAGCGCGATGATCTCGGTGACCGCAACGCACACTCCGCTCGACACGGGCTGCAGCAGATTTAGCTTGAATTCCGTTGTGGCCACCCATGATCCCGCTGGGATAACCGGATAGAACACCACGCCCAGACAGTGGTCTACCATCGCCGACAAGCATCCGCCGTGCAGGTTGCCGAACGGCGTCATCAGGTCGTCCCGAGCATCCATCTCCACAACCAGACGTCCCGCGGCGAATTCGGTGTGCCGAAATCCCAAGTAGCTGGACAGCCCACCCGCGGTTGCCGCCGCATTCTGCAACTCGTCGGCAATCTCTTGGCTGAACTGCTCGAACTTCATGTCTAGAGCCCCTCGTCGTTCACCGATACTGCTGCCACTAACGAGACATTACTCCGTACTTGTTGCATCAGCGCAAGACCGGGTGGTGGTGAGCAGAGGAGGAAGCAGGAATCTTCGTAGAAAAGCATCGAGGCCCTCCGGGCTGCGCTGCCTTGGGCCTTCGACCGTGAGTAGGCTGAGGATAGCCCGCAGTATCCACTCGGATGCATCGTCGACCGACACCCCACGCTCAAGTTGATCCCAGTGCGCGGCGAAGACAGGGCGAAGGAACTCGGCGACGAGTTCGAACAAAGCCACCGACGTACCCTTGGCCAGCCCTACGCCGGCGAGTTCGTCGTCACTGCCGAATAGCAATCCGATTATGGGTTCACGGTGGGCCGCACGGAGTGTAACCTCGACGAAATCCAGTATCGCCGAGCCTAAATCGGCATGCGCTGCGATCCGCGCACTAATGCGGCGGAGGTAGCGTTCGGCTGACCGCAAGATAACACCGGAAATGACGGATTCACGACTCGGAAAGTAGCGATACACCGTGGCGCGGGACACCCCGGCCTGCCTGGCGATGTCCTCCATCGTGGTGCCCGGTAGCCCCTTGTTCTCGAGGGACGTTGCGGCGGCATCGAGCAGATGGTCTCGGGCGATGTCGCGGCTCGCGGCGGTCGCCGTGCCCCATCGCAACGATTTTTTCGTCACCATTCAAGTATGCCGTCCCGTGCCGTTCGTGGGCTGACGATCGAAGCAGTTGTCGTATAGCACCTTATGTGACAATATCGCAGATATGTCGCAAAGGCGTCGACGATGACCGCGGCCTGACCGTTGCCGATTCCACGCCGCACTCCGGTCGTCGTCGCAGTTGGTGAGATCACGCACCGCGACGACGGTGTCGTTGACCCCATCGATTTGGCTTCCGAGGCCGTGCGTCGAGCATTGCAGGACTCGGGCGCTGCTATCGGGCATCGAATCGATATGGTGGCGACGCCCGGAATCTTGATGATTCCGCGTGACAATCCTGCGACGAGGATTGCCGAAGCGGCTGGGCTGGCGCCAATACGGCGCATCAGTTGTCCGGTTGGCGGTAATACGCCTCAGTACCTCGTTGAGGTGCTCGGCGCCCGCATCGCGCGCGGTGTCAGCGACGCGGTGTTAGTCGTCGGAGCGGAGAGCGGCGCGTCAGCTCGTAGGGTTGGATCGGGTCAGGTGCGACGAGACCCGAAACCCGTTGAGGGCCGGGATGAGTCACTTGGCGATACTCGCCCCGGTCTGAGCGCGGCCGAGATGTGTGCTGGACTGCGTTGGCCGCACCAGGTGTACCCGGTCTTCGAATCGGCGATTGCGGCTCGATCGGGCCGGACCTTCGATGAGCAGCGTCGCTGGCTGGGAAACCTGATGGCCCCCTTCACGCTCGAAGCATCGAGGCATCCCGGCCAGGCATGGTTTCCGCGCGCGCGCACTGCCAGTGAGCTCAGCTCGGTCTCGCCAACTAACCGGATGGTGTGCGAGCCATATCCCAAGATGCTCAACAGCATTATCACCGTCGATATGGCAGCCGCCTTCGTCATGATGGCTGCCGAAGTCGCCGACGAAATCGGTGTTCCTCGTGACCGATGGGTTTTCCCATGGTGCGCGGCCACTTGCAACGACGTGTACTTTCCGGTTCAGCGGCCCGATCTCAGTCGGTCCGCGGGAATTCGCGCTGTCGGACGGGCGCTCCTAGCTGCCTGCGACCTTTCCGCCGATGACATCGGATGGTTCGATTTGTACTCCTGCTTCCCTTCCGCGGTCGAAGTTGCGATCGAGGCGCTCGATCTCGATCCAGCGGATCCACGCGGGTTCACGGTGACCGGTGGATTGCCCTACCACGGAGGACCGGGTAACAACTATGTCAGCCACTCGATTGTGGAGATGGTTCGACGCTGCCGAAGCGAACCGGACGCCCTAGGACTGGTTTCCGGATTAGGTTGGTACATCACGAAGCACTCGTTGGGCCTATGGTCGGCGACGCCGCCGCCGACTGGGTGGCAGACACCGGACATGGCGGAAGCGCAGGCCGCGATTGATGCGACTGCGGTTCCAGTCGCTTCTGCCGCCGACACATCCGGTAGGGCAACGATCGACGGCTACACGGTGGTACACGACCGCGACGTTGGCCCTTCGTGGGTGCCTGTTCTCGCGCGTCTACCCGACGGCCGGCGCGTCGCGGCTCGCAACGACGATGCGAAGGTGGCGAAGGAAATGTCAAAAGAGATGATGGTCGGACGTCAGGTAACTGTGCGGCCCGCTGATCAGCGCGTCGAATTCGAACTGCCATGAAGGCCGATGCGCTCGTGCTGACCAAGCCGCGCGCCCTCGAGCGGCGCACTCTTGCGGTACCGCCCGTCGACGGCCACTCCGGAGTCCTTCGGATCGAGGCGTGCGGGCTCTGCGGAACCGATCACGAGCAGTACAGCGGTCACCTACCAGCGGGCTTCGCCTTCGTCCCGGGACATGAAATCGTCGGTGTCGTTGAGGCAGTCGGTGACGCCGCAAGCGCGCGTTGGGGTGTGTCGGCAGGTGATCGGGTTGCGGTCGAGGTTTTTCGATCGTGCCGGGAGTGCGACGCGTGCCGCCGAGGTGAGTATCGCAGGTGCTCGCGCAACGGACTGGCCACGATGTTCGGCTTCGTCGACGTAAACATCGATCCCGGCCTGTGGGGAGGGTACGCAACGCACCTGCATCTGCCCTTCGATTCCATGCTGTTGTCGATTCCAGACAGACTCGACCCGATTGTCGCTACGTTGTTCAACCCGCTGGGCGCGGGAATCAAATGGGCTGCCACGCTGCCGGAGACCGCGTCAGGCGACGTCGTCGCAGTCCTGGGGCCAGGCATCCGCGGCATCTGCTCGGCCGTAGCAGCGAAGGAATCCGGAGCGGCATTCGTCGCTATGACCGGACTCGGACCACGCGATCGACCACGGTTAGCCGCAGCGTCCAAGTTCGGCGTGGACCTGACCATTGACGTGACCCGTGAAGACCCGGTCAAGGCCCTGCAACGAGCGACCGGTCAACTCGCAGACGTCGTCGTCGACGTCACCGCCAAAGCGCCAGGTGCATTCGCTGACGCCGTCGCACTTGCTCGACCAGGCGGACGCGTGGTGATCGCCGGCACCCGCGGCGGCGGCGGAGCACCAGGCTTCGAGCCAGACCTCCTCGTTTTCAAAGAACTACGCGTCCTCGGCTCGCTGGGGGTCGATTACCCCGCCTATCAGAGCGCGATCGAATTGCTCGTCTCTGGGCGTTGGCCCTTCGATGAACTATCCCGGGACGTCGCCGGTTTCGCGGGCCTACCACGATTACTCGACGTCTTAGCCGATGGCGAGCCGGGCACGATTCCGGCCTTGCACAACGTCTTCGTACCGATGGCCTGACGTGCCAGCAGTGCCCAACTGAAAGGACTCTCAATGACGATGTCAAGCCGCCGACTGAGTGATCGGGGGTGAGTCGGGTTGCCAGGTGCGGTTGTCGCGGATGAGTGCGTAGAGGACGTTGGTGCGGCGTCGGGCCAGGCAGATGGTGGCTGGGATGGGTCGTTTGCCTTGGTTTCGTTTGCGTTGGTAGTAGGCGCGGGAGGCCGGGTCGCAGCGGATGGCGGTCAGTGCGGACATGTACATCACCCGGCGCAGCCGGCGGCTGTAGCGCTTGGGGGTGTGCAGTCGTCCGGTGCGTTTTCCCGAATCTCGAGATACCGGTGCGAGCCCGGCCCAGGCGGCGAGCTGGTCGGCCGAGCCGATCAGTTCGGGATCGCCGACGGCGGCCAGGAATTCAGCACCGAGCCGAAATCCCATGCCTGGGATGCTGGTGATCACTTCGGCCAGTGGATGGCGGCGAAATCGGTCCTCGATGTCGGCATCGGTGGTCTTGATGCGGTCATCGAGGGCAATCACCCCCTGCGCCAGATCAGCGATCAGTCCGGCGGCCACTTGTTCGCCGGGCAGTCGGACCGTTTGAGTTTTGGCGGCCGCCACCGCAGCCGCCGCAATGGCCGCGGCATTACGCACTCCGGCGTCGGCCAGGATCCGGGTCAGCCGCGAAATACCGGTCTGGCGGATGGCTTTGGGGCGCTGGTAGCGCGCCAGCAGCACTACCCAGCCCCGGTCAGCGCTGAGCTGGGCGGCCCGCTCCAGCGCCGGACACACCGCAACGAGTTGTTGGCGCAGTCGGTTGATCGTGCGGGTGCGGTCAGCGACCAGGTCGGCGCGATGAGCGGTGAGCAGCCGCAGTTCGGTGATCAGATCGTCGTCGGGATGCAGCAGTGGCAAGTCATCGCCGCGCATCCGCGACTGATCAGCGATCACCCGGGCGTCTTTGGCGTCGGTCTTGGCTTCACCACCTCGATAGACCGCCGAGGCTTGCCAGACCGCACGGCCCGCCAGGTAGCGCACCGACTTGCCGGCATCAGCCAACACGGTCAACAACAGGGCGGCATACACCGTGGTCAGGTCCACCGTCCAGGCAACCTGATCAGCCAACGAGTCAATCTCGCCGATCAGCGCACGGATCGGTTGCTCCTCGTTGCCGAGTCTGCGCGACAACACCACCGTGCCGCTGTTGTCGACCACGCACACCCAGTGATGTTCCTTGCCGACATCAACCCCAGCCCACAACTGGCCCGCTGCCATCGATCTCCTATCCGCTTGTCTGCCAACACGATCCCCACGGACAACCCCGCCAGCATTTCCTTAAACAAGCGATCACGTCGCAGATCTCAATCAGCGGCCCGAGGAAGTCCAGGAAGGCCGGGCGGCCAGTCCTTTCAAGCCGCACCACCAGGCCGGCAACCGACATGCCGCCTCACCCGACCCACCCGGGTCACAGCACAACGTAACAACACGAAGTAACTGCACCTACGAACTTAAGGACCGACTGTGGGCAGTGGAAACCGCGTCGAAATGCTCGGCCTGACAGACGCGCGCCGGCGCGCTGCTCAATGTGGCATCCCCGAAGCCATAGCGGAGTTGTCGATATTCCGAATCGCGCTTCACCAGCCTAGTGTGGCAATGGCCTTGAACGGACTGCTGGAGGCGTTGCTGTGGACCGGGGACCTCGACGCGCGGCTGCGAGAGCTGATCATCATGCGAATCGGCTGGGTCACCGGCTCGGTCTATGAATGGACGCAACATTGGCGACTCGCACGAATGCTCGACGTGTCCGAGCGTGACCTGCTCGCGGTGCGAGATTGGCAGAATGCTAACCACTTTGGCGATGCCGAACGTGCTGTACTTGCGGCGACCGATGAGACACTGCGTGACGGCACCATCTCGGATGGCACGTGGGCTGTGTGCCGAGATGCGTTGCAAGCAGACCCGGGGCTCCTTGTAGAACTTGTCGCGGCGATTGGCAACTGGCGACTCTTTTCTGCGCTCCTGCGATCTCTGGATGTGCCGCTCGAAGACGGCGTCGACGAATGGCCCCCTGACGGTGTTCGACCATCGTGACGCAGCGTGTCCAAAATGCCTGCGGTACCGTGCTAACGGTATCGCGCCGAAGCGGACCGTACTGGCGCTTGGATCGCCCGGCGCGGCTCGCCGTGACCATGAGCTGCACTTTGCCAGGTCGGCATACGCCAAGTTGCTGCGTTCGGCACCTTAATGCGGGATTTCTCGTCGTTTAAGGCCGCAATGGCCGAAGTTATCGAACACGTCCAACCGGAAACGAGGCCGCAACCTTGGATGCTCCAAATTCAACTGAACCGCAACGCCTGCCGTCACACACGCCTACCTGTATGGGTTGCGGGACCCGAGAATTCCAGTGGCCTGCAGCTAGAGGTCTATCGTCTGGACGATGAGGTATATGCCGATGTGGCATTCGATGAGCGTCATATCGGTGCGCCCGGCTTGGCGCACGGCGGGGCTATCGCGGCGGCGTGCGACGACCTTTTGGGCTTCACCCTGTGGATCGCCGGCACGCCTGCGGTCACGCGCAATCTCGCGATCGAGTATCTAGCGCCGGTTCCGCTACACCAGCCCCACCGCATTAGCGCACGTATCAGCGTGCGGCAAGGACGTGCCTTACACTGGCGAGGGGGTCGGTGAAGATGGCGTCATTCGTTTCACCGCAACAGCGGTTTTCATCACGGTAGAACCCGAACACTTCGCCGCCCACGGCGACATCGCCGGTTTCGGAGAGCTTCTTGACCAGCTCGTCCGCTTCGCTGGACCCAACACCGCTCATGACTCAGATGAAGGTGCGTAATCGTCGGTATTTTAGTCAAAATGCAAGAGTTTCAAGCGTCCTCACGTTTACGTTGCGGCCACCAGCTGGTCTCACGGAGCAATGTGGCGATCGCGGGAACCGTGAGAGTGCGGACAACAAAGGTGTCGAGTAGTAGGCCACAGCCGATGATGAGCCCGGCTTGGATCATGATCGCGACCGAACCGACCATAAGGCCGAACATGCTGGCCGCGTAGATGAGCCCGGCGGAAGTGATGACTGAGCCGGTGTTTGCGACCGTGCGCAGTACGCCGACGCGGATGTTGTGAGCGGATTCCTCGCGTAACCGCGAGATCAGCAGCATGTTGTAGTCGGCGCCCACCGCGATCAAGATGATGAACGCCAAAAGCGGTACCAGCCAAGCGATTTTCTTACCGAGGCCGTATTGGAAAACGAGCGTCCCGATGCCCAGTGCGGCTGCGTAGTTGAGCACGACCGTACCGAGCAGGTAGAGCGGGGCCACCAAGGCGCGCAGGAGAACGACGAGGATCAGTCCGACGATGACGAGCGTGGCAATGGCCAGCAGATGGAAGTCGGCCGACAGAAGGCGCTGGATATCGGAGTTGACGGCGGGGAATCCGGCCATCGATATTTTGGCGTTGGCCAAGGAGGTGTTGGGCGTGCAGCATCGGCAACTTGGGTGATCTTCTGAGCGAGATCCATCGCTTCGCTGCTGTAGGGGTTGTAGCTGGATTCGATGGCGAAGCGTGCGGTCTTGCCGTCAGCGGACAGGAAGTGCTTTGCCACATCGGAGAACTGGCGATTCTCGAAGGCGTTAGCCGGGAGGCAAAAGCCGCTGGAGTTGTCCGAACCGGCGCTGGACCGCGCGGAATTCTGTAGTTGGGTGGCGATCTGACTCATGCCGGACAACATTTCGATGTTGCTGTCGGCAAGGGTATGCACACCGGTGGCTAGGGCTTGTGCGCCCGATGCGAGCTGGCTGATGCCGTTTTGGAGGCGGCGGATGTTGCCGGCCATGTCGGCGGGGTCGCCGAGCGCTCCGAACGCCTTGTTCAGCGAGGTGACCGTGTTCTGCAGGTCTGCCATGGTGCCCCCCGCAGTATCGCCGCCCGGCTGGTACATGTCGCCGAGGTTGGCGAGCTGGCTGAAAAAGCCGCCATCGCGCAAGGTCACCAGAATCCGTACCTGGTCGCGGATCTGGGTGCACTCGGGTGTGGAGGCAAACCAGGGGGAGGTGTTGAGCGCACCGACCAGCGGGTCGATCGTGGCGATCGCATTCTGAGCTTGTTGAGCTTCTTGACGTAGCCCAGGTCCGGCTCGGATAGCTTGGTCGATGGTCGGTGTGGTAGTCGAAAGTTGCTGCAGCAGAGGGCGAAAGCGCTGAAATTGCGAGCCGCTGGACTGGGCTTGGTTAAGGATACCGGTCAGCGGAGTCAACGCTGTGCGAAGGGTGGTGTCAAGTTGCGCCAGGCCGCTGGCGAGTTGGTCGGCACCGCCGGTGAGTTTGGTGAGATCGGTCTTGTGGGCGTCTCCTTTGGCGACGGCATCGGCCATCTTGTTGCCGATCTGGACGTTTTGCCAAGAGAGCTGTGCCTGATCGAGTCGTGCCCCGGTGGGCCGGGTGACGCCGGATACTTTGGTGACGCCCGGCAATTGCGACACGCGAGACGCCATCTCATCCAGGTCGGCCAGGCCTTTACCGGTGTGCATATCGGTCCGTGATTCCACGACCATGAACTGGGTGATGACGATATCTTTGCGAAAGTGCCTGTCCAGCAGGTGATAACCTTCGTTGCTGGCGGTTGTGTCCGGCTCTCCTTGGCGGTCGTCGTAGCTCATGCGCATGGTCAGCGCGACAGCCGCTAGCCCTAATACAAGGGCCAGGCTGGCGGCCAGCAGTGGGGTGGGTCGGCGGACTACGGCCACGGCGATCCAGTTCCAGTAGCGGCGTGTGCGGTCGGCTTTGGGTTCGCCAATGCCGCCGTTTGGCGGCCAGCGCCAATACCGGAGGGAACAATGTCACGGTGGCCGCGACTCCGACGAAGACGGCTATCGCGCACGCTGGGCCCAGCGCGCCAAAAACGCTCAGCTTTGCAAAGAACCATGGCCAGAAATGCAAACGCCACAGTCGCGGCGGAGGCCAGGATCACCCGGCCGATGGTGGCGGTTGCGTTGATCACCGCGAGGTCAGCCGAGACGTCCTGGCGGCGCTGCTCGTGATACCGGCTGATCAAAAATGCCGAATAATCGGTGCCGGCGCCCAACAGAATCGCCGTCATGAACGCGATGGTGAATCGCGACACCGGCATTCCCGCTTCGCCCAGCGCCGAGAGCACTCCGCGCCCTACCGCAAGGCTGACCCCGATAACCAACAGAGGCAGCAACGCGGTAAACAGTGACCTGTAGATGACCAGCAAGATCAGCGCTATCAGCCCGGCGGTCACGACGGAGATGACAATCAAATCCTGCTCAGCCGAATCGATTTGATCGCTGAACGTCGCGGGAGGGCCGGTTACGCGGACCGTCGTGGATGTGCCGCTAAAGGACTGGGCGGCGATAGCGGTGATGGCTTAGTAGTGCGGTGAGGCCGCCGGGAACCGGTCGGTGGTCGCCGACTGCGGGTCATCTTGCCGGGGCAGCAGGTAGGCGCGAACCGCCGAACGTGGCCCGTAGGGCCGAAGTAGCTGGCTGGCCGGGCGAGTGCGTACCTGCTGCGGCCACCAGAACCAGCGCCCCAGCAGCGCGGCGACGGACGGCATCATGAATGAGCGCACGATCAGGGTGTCGAACAGCAGACCCAGGCCGATGGTGGTGCCGACCTGCCCGACGACTTTCAAATCGCTGAATATGAACGAGGCCATGGTGGCGGCGAAGACCAGGCCCGCAGACGTCACCACCGCACCGGTGCCGGCCATCGAGCGGATGATTCCGGTTTTCAAACCGGCACCGATTTCTTCTTTGAAACGGGACACCAGCAGCAGGTTGTAGTCGGATCCGACGGCCAGCATCAAGATGATGGACATCGCCAGCACCATCCAGTGCAGTTTGAAGCCGATGATGTCCTGCCACACCAGCACGGACAGTCCGAACGAGGCGCCCAACGAGATCAGCACCGTGCCCACGATGGTGACCGCGGCGACCAGGCTTCGGGTGATGATCAGCATGATGATCAAAATCAGGCTGGCCGCAGCTATTGCCGCGATCATCAGGTCGTATTTGGAGCCGTCGCGCATGTCCTTGTAGACCGCGGCGGTGCCGGCAAGGTAGATCTTGGCGCCCTCCAGCGGAGTTCCCTTGATGGCTTCCTTGGCTGCGTTCTTGATCGGCTCGACGTGCGAAATGCCTTCCGGGGTCGCGGGATCCCCTTCATGGGAGATGATGAAGCGGGCCGCGTGCCCGTCCGGCGACAGGAACATCTTCAGACCGCGCTTGAAGTCGGGGTTGTCGAAGACTTCCGGCGGGATGTAGAACGAGTCGTCGTTCTTGGCGGCGTCGAAGGCCTGGCCCATGGCGGTCGAGTTTTGGCTCATCACGTCCATCTGGTCATACAGCGACGACATCGAGCTGTGCATGGTCAGCATCATTTGCTTCATGGTCGTCATGGTGGCGATCATGGGCGGCATCTGCGCCAGCATCTGCGGCATCAAGGCGTCCAGCTGAGATATGTCGCCGGCAAGATAGGTGAATTTTTCGGTGATCTGATCCAGACCGTCGAGCGCGTCGAAGAGGGATCGCAGCGACCAGCAGCCCGGGATGTCGAAGCAGTGCTTTTCCCAGTAGAAGTAGCTGCGAATCGGCCGGAAGAAATCATCGAAGTTGGCGATGTTGTCGCGCAATGTGTTTGTGACATCCAACATTTCATGCGTGAGGCCGTCCATGTGGTGGGTGACCGCGGCCATCTGCGAGGTGATGTTGTACATGCGCTGCATGGTGTCGATGGACTGTTGCATCGCGTCGGCCTGCTTGAGCATGTCGTCCATGCGCTGGTGCATGTACTGCTGGTTTTCGACCTGCGTGGTGTTTTGCATGCTGATCTGGAACGGGATTGAGGTGTGCTCGATCGGCGTTCCCAGCGGCCGGGTGATCGCCTGGACGCGCGCGACACCCGGGATGTGGAAGACCCCCCTGGCGATCCGGTCCAACACCAGCATGCCCGCCGGGTTGCGCATGTCGTGATCGGTCTCGATCATCAACAATTCCGGATTCATCCGGGACGCGGGGAAATGCCGTTCGGCGGCGGCGTAGCCGATATTCGCGGGGACGCTCGGGGGTAAATACAGCCGGTTGTCGTAATTGGTTTGATAACCGGGTAGGGCGAGTAGACCGATGAGGGCGATCGCGACTGACACCGCGAGAATTGGCCCGGGCCAGCGCACGATCGCGGTGCCCACCCGTCGCCATCCCCGGGTCCGCATCTTGCGCTTAGGATCGAACAGCTTGAAGAAACTGCCGACGGTCAGGACCGCCGGACCCAAGGTCAGCGCGGCAGCAACGGCGACCAGCATCCCGACCGCACAAGGGATACCCATAGTCTGGAAATACGGAAGCCGGGTAAAGCTCAGGCAATACATCGCACCGGCAATAGTCAGGCCAGAGCCAAGGACGACGTGCGCGGTTCCGTGGAACATGGTGTAGAAGGCTTTTTCGCGGTCCTCGCCTAGGCCGCGCGCCTCTTGATATCGGCCGAGAATAAAGATCGCATAGTCTGTCCCAGCGGCGATGGCCAACAGCACCAAAATATTAACCGCGAAGGTCGACAATCCCATGATGTTGTTGTAGGCCAGGAAAGCGACAACCCCCCGAGCCGCCATCACCTCGATCACCACCATGAACAACGTGCTGAACACGGTGATAATCGAGCGGTATACCCACAGCAACATCACGATGATCACCACGAAGGTGATGATCGTGACCTTCTGGAGGCTCTTTTGTCCGGCCGAGTGCTGATCGGCGATCAACGCCCCAGCGCCGGTCACATAGGCCTTGACCCCCGACGGCGCAGGCACGCTGTCCACGATCTTGCGGACCGCCGCGACAGACTCGCTGGCCAGGCTCTCGCCCTGGTTACCAGCAAGATACGCCTGCACATAGGCGGCCTTGCCGTCGGAGCTTTGCGAACCGGCGGCCGTCAGCGGATCCCCCCAGAAGTCCTGGACGTGCTGGACGTGTTTCGTGTCAGCCTCGAGTTTGCGGACGATCTGGTCGTAGAAATGGTGGGCCTCATCGCCCAGCGGCTTGTCACCTTCCAGCACGATCATGACCGCACTGTCACTGTTGAATTCGTTGAATACTTTGCCGATGTGCTTCATCGCTTGCATCGACGGCGCGTCCTTGGGGCTCATCGACACGGTGTGTTCTTCGGCGACCGCGTCCAGCGATGGAACCAAGACGCTGAGGACGACGACAAGCCCCACCCAGGCAAAGACGACGGGCACCGCGAGTTTGTGGACCGTTCGCGCGAAAACCGGCATATGCGGCAGCCCTGCGGCCCGGTCATCGGTCATGCGGACTTCACTATGCAGAACGTTTGCGCATTCATACCCTGACTCGACCTTTCGTCCTTGACCACCTCGTCCACGATGATCCGGCAGCCGATTTGGTTGCTGTCGCCCTGCGCGACGATGTTGACGCTCACCGAGGGCAGCGTCGAGGTAACCGAGAGCGTCCAGGGCAAAGGCACGTTGCTAGCTTTCTGGGGCTGGGCATTGATGTCCAAGTAGTTGATGTTGGCCACCGTCCCCGGGGGACCATAAACCTGGTAAACCACGCGCTTGGGATTGAACGGCTTGATCTCATCGGCGATGCCGCTGGTCATCGTCTGATCGTCGTGGACGCCGAAAAAGGTGCGAAGCCGCAGTACGCAGAAGCCCGCTACCGCCACCACCGCCACGATGACCAGGACGATCCACATTTTCTTCATCGCAGCGCCAACGTGAATCCTCCCCAGCCAACCATCTCCCGCTAGTTGGGCGCCCCACCGCCCATTCGACTGGATCGGTCACAGCCAATTGGACCGCAGCGCGGCTAGTTCGCCGACCAGGAGATCGGCAACGACAAATAGCCTCGGATCGGGCCCGACCGCAGGCGCTGCGCGCGGCCCAAGTCGACTTCCCAGTTGGGCACGCGGGCCAGCAAGGCGCGCAACGCGATCCGGGCCTCCATCCGGGCCAAGGACGCACCGAGACAGAAGTGAATGCCTCGGCCGAATGCCACTTGGTGTTCGGGTTTGCGCCCGATGTCAAACACGTCGGGATCAGCGAACACGCGTTCGTCACGATTAGCCGAGCCGAACAACAACAGCACCGAATCACCCGCCGACATTGTGACGCCATGCACTGTCACGTCGCGGGTCAACGTTCGCGAAAGTCCTTGAGCCGGTGAGTCATACCGCAGCAGCTCCTCAACAGCTGCCCCGAGCAAGCTCTCATCGCCAGCCAGCCGGTGGCGGGTGTCGCGATAGTCGGCCAGTACCACCGCGGCGTTGGCCAGCAGATTCGACGTCGTCTCATGACCGGCGATCAGCAGCAGCAGGCAAAAGCCAAGCAGTTCGTCGTCACTAAGGTGCTTTCCGTCGATCTCGGCACACACCAACGCTGACATCAAATCGTCGCGCGGTTGGCCGCGGCGGTCGGCGAGGAAATCGGTGAAGTAGCCATAGATCGCGGCCGCGGCTGCCAAAGCCTCGCCGGTCTCGCCGTGGGTGGGATTGGACTGCACCAACGCGTTCGACCATCGCCGAAATTGTGTACGGTCCTCGCGCGGCACACCGAGCAAATCAGCGATCACCATCGCTGGTAGTACAGCTGCGAAGTCGGCGACGAAATCGGCCGAACTGGCTTCCTGGATCAGGCCGGCCGTCAACTGATCAGCGAGGTCCTCGATCGCGCACGTCAGCGCCGCGATTCGTCGCGGGGTGAAGGCCTTGCTAACCAATGCCCGCAGCTGATCGTGTCGCGGGGGATCCATCAAAATCATCATCGGCAGCAGCGATTCGCGAAAAGTCGAGCCCGGTGGAGTCGGAAATACTCCGTCGACCGACGAGTAGCTGTGATGGTCAAGCAGCGCGCTGATGACATCCGCGTGGCGACTAAGTACCCAGGTGTTGGTATCGGCGGCGTGATAGACCGGTGCCGCGTCGCGTAGCTGCCGGTAGACGGGGTAGGGGTCGTCCTGAATTTCCGCGTCAAAGGGATCGTAGCGAAGTTGTACCGTCGACATAGCGTCTCCTGCCACATTGCAGAACGTCGGTTTAGACTGAGAGTTTAAACCGAGGGGAGGACTTTATGCGGAAGATTCCCGCTCAGATTGCCGACCGGTTGCCTGCCGCGGCCGAACTCTTCGCCGAGCGCGGGCTCAACGACACAAAGATCGAAGACGTCGCCGCGACCACGGGCATCGCCAAGGCCACGCTCTACTACTACTTCGCCGGCAAAGAAGAAATACTCGCCTTCCTCCTCGAAGACGCCCTACAACACGTCGCGCACGAGGTCACCGCGATCGTCGAGGCAGACGGCGCCGCCGCCCAACGCCTGCACGACGTCATCAGTGCCCAACTGCGCGTGATGGCCCAGCGGCCCGCTGTCTGTCGCGCCCTCATAGGAGAACTGGGCCGCGCCGCCCGCATGCCCGTCATCGCCAACATGATCAGCACTGCCTACTTCGAACCCGTCGAGACCTTGCTTCGCGCGGGCGCTAACGACCGTTCACTCGAGGCTCTCGACAACCCCAGAGCTGCCGCCATCGCGCTATTCGGTGCAGTCACCACCAGCGCACTGACCTACCTAATCACCGACGATACGCTCGACGAAGATCTAATCGCACGAACAATTCACGACGTCGTGTTTACCGGCATACGGCCACGCTAGCTCCCCCCGCAGACCAATCTGCGACCACGCGTGTGCTCGATAGTCAACGACTTTGAGCATTTCTGAACATCTCCTACCGCAACAGCTCACCCCCAGAACGCCCGCGTCCGATGGAGGTTCGCGGCCGGCGAGATCCGGGCACCTGACCAGTGCAGCCAGAACGTCGGACCCGAAAACCGCTAGCCCACCACGGCAATACCGCAGGTTTCGAATACGACCACTCCACCAGCACAGTGCCAACACACGACTTACACACCGCCCCTTGGTGTTTCGTGCACTGTGCAAAGTCTCGATGGTCGTCGCACACCAACCATGCGCCCGCACACGACGGGTCAAGTAGCCCGTGGCCGCGGGCAAAATTAGCGTCAGACGGGGGACTTGCCAGGGCTACGGAGGCGTGGCACAGCCTCGAAGCATCCAGGTCTCGAATGGCTCCGCCGGGCGGCGGCCGCAATAGTCAGATATGGCCAATCCGACCCGCGTCTCGGCAACGTGGGATGTCCACATCGCGATATTCGGTATCGCCGGTGGATCCTCACCCGAAGGCTGTCCCCGACGGCCTTCCGTTGTGTGGGCCACAGCCGCGAACCTCCGCGACCGGGCTTCCTTGGAGGCGCCGGGGGAGACCTCGACGTGATGGACGCTCTACGTCTTGACGTCGGGATCGTCTGTGTCACGCTGCGGGTTGGAAAGTCCTGGCGCGGGTGTATTTGATTGAGCTGCTGGCGGATTCGCCCCAGTCGTGCCAGTACCAGCAGTGCCAGGCGCCTTTTTCGTAGTGGTGTCTGCTTCGGGTTCAATCGGGTCGCGCAGATCGATCATTTCGGTGCCAGCCTGGGGAGATATGGTCTTGGTCGTCCAGGTGGACTTGACCCTCGACGATTTGCCTTTGTGTTCGACGTGTACCTCGATGGCATCGGTTGCACTCGCCCCGCTGGTGAGTGTGAAGTAGACGCGAATCTTGGCTTTGCCGCCATCGAAGTTGATTGGCCCGGCACCAGTTTTGGAACGTCCGATTAATGGCAGCTTGGTGTTGGTGCCAGCTGCCATGAGTTCAACCGAATCGACTTGCGCGGCCCCGCTTCCCTCCTTGGCGAGGACGACTTCCACGAACCCGGTCTTGTCGAATTCGCTTGTCACCGTGATGTTGGCGCGGTTCTGACGGATGTAGAGGACGACCGGCACGCCGATTGCGGCCCCCAACGTGGCGGCGGCAATGATGACGCCCCAAATAATCCAGTCGATGCCGAACATCAGGGACACCCGCACGGAAATGACTGTGCGCCCGTTATGGGGTCCACCTCGATGCCTCTATGACACACCTCGCTGCACCCGACCACCTTGCATTGCAAGAGGCCGTTGAAGAATCGTCTGAGATGGCAGCGGTCGTCGTTGTCCTCCCACACGACCTCATACGGGCCCCTCGACGCAGTGCCCACGCGAAAATCGATCGCACCCTCGTCGTCATTGCGCGTGGCTCGATAGAACGACACCGCTTCAGGGTGACCCGGATCCGGGGTCAACAGGTAGTCACCGTTGACCAGCGGAACCGCCGTGTGCCAGATGGCCGCGATGCGCTCGCCCTGACCCCGCTCAACGATGCCCAGACCTGAGCGCGCCTGAGCCCACGATTCTGCGGTGAAAGACAATACGGTAGGGGTGTGGAGCGACGGATGATCCGCATCCGAGAACACGATATCTTGTAGCGAGGGTTCTTCCGCTAGACGCTGCGCGAGCTCGACACTCTCTTCGTCTTGAGCCAATTCATTTCGCACTCTTGGATCTAGCGGTGGCACGATCCCGGCGAGTTCGAGCACGAATGCTGCCATTGTTGCCGGCCACGCCGGCATGCCTACCCCCGTCATGGCACAAACGATAGGGCGATCGCCGCAGCATGGGGCGCATTTCGGCATTTTCGCAGCGGTGGTCAATTTCATTGATCAACGCTGCGCCCCTCGCGGTCCGCGGTGTCGGCGGACGGTGGCTACGGTCTCCACCTTGTCGTAGGGAGACGTTCCCAGGTCGCTGCTTCGACGAGGCCCACCGTGATGAGGAAGGGCACGAACATGCGTTGTTGGGCTTCGGGTTGGCGGGCCAAAGCAGGCTCCAATCCCCCGGCGGGGGAGCGGCTGCGCAGTAGGACCACAGGCAGGAGCGTTTGCTGGAAACGCCCGCCCGCTCGACCGCTCGCCCGGTTATCGGCCCTAGGAATTGACTCATCGAGTGAATCACAATGCGTTAGTGCCACACTCGCTGCATCACGTCGAAACCGGTTGCAAGAGCGTGCGATGCGTATGGCGGCGGATTATCGGGAATGTATAGTGGCGCTCGACTACGTTGAAGTACAACCGATTGCGCTATATGCGGTAGTTAACCAACAGTCGACGGGTTCCTGAGCCACCGAGTGGTGTGCGCCAGCCCGTCGAGTGCCTGGACCAGCTGTTGTGGGCGTGTCCCTGCTGCAAAACCCGCGAATGAAGTGGCATCATCTTTGCCGACTGGATAACTGATCAGCTGATGATTCTTCACTGTGGGTGAAGTTGAGGAGGCGTGGGTTGGCTCTGGCTGTCGTGCGGGACCTGAGGGAGCAGCGGGCACCGGCGACCGAGGATGAGCTCGCCGGCTTCGAGACCGATGTGCTGGCCGGATTCGTCCTTGCCCGGGCATCGGCCGGGTTGGTCGACTCGACCATCCGCAACGACGTGAATCACCTTGAGCTGATCCGGGACTGGTTCGGTCGGCCGCTGTGGGAGATCCAGCCTGCTGACGCCGACACCTACTTCGGCAAGGTGCTGCGTGATGCCCGGGCGTCGACTCGGACCGGGCGGGCGGCCGCGCTGACGGTGTACTTTCAGTTCCTCGAACTGCGTCACAAGGTCGAGTTGCACAATCTCAGCGGCCGGGTCATCGAGTGCCCGCTCGATGAGATCAACCGACCGCGGGCGTGGGTGGATCCGCAGCTGCGCATCCCGCCGACCGCCGACGAGGTGGAGCAGCTGTTCGCGGGGTGGCGCGGGGAGCTGGTCACCTGCCGCAAGTTCGCCCCGACCGCCCGAAACTACGCCGTGGCTCGCCTGGTGGCCGATGTCGGATTGCGGATCAACGAGGCGCGGATGCTCGACCTGGATGACGTGCGCTGGGAGCTGGGCCGGTTCGGCAAGCTGAACGTCCGTCATGGCAAGGGATCTCGTCGCAAAGGTCCCAAGCCGCGGGTAGTGCCACTGATCAACGGCGCCGACCGCAGCCTGCAGTGGTTCATCGAAGACGTGCTGGGCCTGTTCGATGTCGACCCGAAAAACCATGCTGCGCCGCTGTTTCCGTCCGAACGCAAGAACATCGACGGGACGTGTATGCGCGCGACCGCCGACGTCTATCGCCGCGCCCTGGCCGAGGCCACCGACCGATATCTGCCGAGGTGGTCGGGGAAGCTGACACCGCATGTGCTGCGGCATTTCTGCGCATCCCAGCTTTATCTGGCCGGTATGAACCTATTCGCGATCCAGGAACTATTAGGTCACGCCTGGACGGGCACAACGGCTCGGTATATCCACGTGCACGCCACCCACGTCGAAGATGCCTGGGTCACCGGGCAACGCCGGGTCGCCGATCGATGGAAAGGACTCGCTCGATGAAATGGAACCTGCGATTGGCCGCGGCCAATCGCGGCATCTGGAAGGCCAGCGAACTCCAGCGGATGCTCGCCGACCGCGGTCTGGTCATCAGCGCCGGCAAGATGTCGGGCCTGTGGTCGGGCAACCCCAACGCCATCAAACTGAACGACCTGGACGTCATCTGCGCCGTCCTCGGCTGCGGGGTCGACGAGTTGCTGATTCCCGAACCCGAAACCGTGGCAGCGGCCACGCCCGTCACCGACGACGAGTCAGCGGCGGTCGGTGAGGCCCGGTCGGTCACGCCGCGCACTCGCGCCGGCAGGTCGCTGCCGCCGCGATGAACTGCCTGCACTGCGGGACTGCGCTGCCTGCCAACAGTCGCCGCGACCAAAAATACTGCGGCAGAAGCTGTTCAAGAAGAGCGTCCTACCAACGCAGAAAGGCGGGACTGCCTCCTCGCCCGCCCCGGCGGCATCCAGCCTTGGAATCCGACGACCCCGTGCTCGCGGCCGCCGCGATACACGCCCGGGAACTCGGTGCCGCCCACGATTGGTGCGGTGAGACCACAAACCGATGCCTCGACGCCCTGCTCACCCTTCTGGCCGGTCGGCCCACCGGTGATCGCGTGCCGCTCACCGAGGTTCGAACCCGGCCGCATCGGCTCGCGTCCCGTCGCAGGCTCGTCGAAATCCTATCCCACTTCGACCTGCTGAAAGACGACACCGAACCTCCGATCCGTGCCTGGATCGACCGCGTCACCGCGGAACTTCCGCCAGGATTCGCCGAGCCGGCCCACCACTGGCTCCTTACCCTGTTGGTCGGCGGCGCACGTGCTCGCCCACGATCACCGAGGACGCTCTACAGCTACTTCGGCTCGGTCAAGCCCCTTCTCGCGCACTGGTCCACCTCCTACGAGCATCTCAGGGAGGTCACCAGGGCCGACGTCGACGCGGCGCTGCGGCCGTTTCAGGGAAACCAGCGCCACAATCTGATCAAGGCGCTGCGGTCGCTGTTCCGGCACGCCAAGAAGAATGCTCTGGTCTTCAGCAACCCAACAGCGGGTTTGAAGAGCCAACCAGTAGACCAGGACCTCCTGCCCATCACCGATGACGAGGTGCGCTCGATCGAACAGCTCGCCAGCGAACCGCTTGAACGCCTCGTCGTGGCGCTGAGCGTCGAACATGCCTGCCGCACAGCCGTTATACGCAAACTCACGCTCGACGACATCGACCTGCCGAACCGGCGGATCACCCTTGCCGGACACAACCAACGGCTCGGTGAGCTCACCCACATCGCGCTGAACACATGGCTCGACCACCGCCGGGACAGATGGCCCCACACTCCGAACCGGCACGTTCTACTCACGACGAAAACTGCATTGCGCACAACGCCGGTCAGTCAAAAATCGGTGAAACCATCGTTGAGCGACAATGGATTCACGATCGAACGCATCCGTGCCGACCGAATCCTTCACGAAGCGCTGACCGCAGGCCCGGACCCACTGCACCTGTCTCTCGTCTTCGGCATCTCCCACAACACCGCACGGCGCTACACCACCGTGGCCGAACGGCTGCTCAGCGACGAACTCGAGCAGCCGGTAGAACCGTAGTGCCACCCAACGCCGCCAGACTCAGGGCCCGCGAACCCGCCGCAGTTATGAACCTTCACAGCCGAAAGGCCGTGGGTTCCAACTGAAATCGCTTCAATCCGGCTGAACTCACGGGAAACTCACTGGTAACCCGCCATATTCGATTCGGTCGTATTGCCGCTTGACAGTGTCGGCGTCGTCTGAAAACTGACCCCGTGTCGACGCGGTGGTTTCTAGGTGCGGTCGCAACACTTCTCTAGATTCTGGAGGTTGTGTTGGCATCGTCGCGTCGGGTGAAGAAGGGGCCGGGACGTCGTCCGCAGTCGGCCAAGCGTCAGCGGTTCATGGAGTTGCGGGCTCGCGGGTGGAGCGTGCGGGCCGCGGCCCGCGAAGTCGGTGTGTCCCGGTCCGCTGCGACGAACTGGACACGCGGTTACAAGACCTACCGCAACGGCGTCGCGGTCGGGTTCGTCCCGCCGCTAGATCGACTAGCGGTCCGCCAGATCAGCACGCGATACCTGTCCCAGGACGAGCGCATCGAGATCGCCGATCTGCATCACTCAGGGCTGAGGGTGCGGACGATCGCCACCCGACTCGGTCGAGCGCCGTCGACGATTTCGAGGGAGCTACGGCGCAACGCACCAGCCGGCCGCGGATATCAGCCCTTCGATGCCCACCGGCGAGCCACCGCGCGACGAGCACGTCACCACCGCCGTCGGGTCGACACCAACGACCAGCTCGGTAACGCGGTCGCCGAGCTGCTTCTTCAGCGTTGGAGCCCCCAACAGATCAGCCGTCACCTCCGCCACCGCTTCCCCGATGATTCATCGATGTGGTTATGCCACGAAAGCATCTATCAAGCTGTCTATCAACCGAATTCACGTTTCATGCGGCCCTCGCGATTAGCGCCGCACCGACGCTCACCGCTGCGCACCGGTCGAGATCACCGCCGAGCGCATCACCGCCAGAGTTGCCGGCGGCCGCGGTTCCAGCAGCCGATGCTCACCATCCACGACCGGTCCTTCTCGGCTGTCGACCGGTCTGAAGCCGGCCACTGGGAAGGCGACCTTATCATCGGTAATAACCACCTCTCGGCGATCGGCACTCTGGTCGAACGCCAGACCCGGATGCTGCGGTTGGTGCATCTGCCTCGCAGTGACGCCGACTCCCTGCACGCGGCCTTGGTGGCCCGCATGAAGGATCTGCCACCCACGCTGATGCGGTCGATCACCTGGGACCAGGGCACCGAGATGGCGCGCCACCTTGCCACCACCGACAAGCTCGGCGCGCCCGTCTACTTCTGCGACTCCAGATCACCCTGGCAACGCGGCACGAACGAGAACACCAACGGACTGCTGCGCGACTACTTCCCGAAGGGCGTCACCCTCATCAGCCACCCGCCGGAGCAGTTGTTGGCCGTCGAACACGAACTCAACCATCGCCCCCGCATGGTCCTCCAAGACCGTTGCCCCGCCGATCTATTCGCTGCCCTGTTAGTCTCGAGTGATCCGTCGGTGTTGCGACGTTGAGTAGAACCCACCCCGTCGAAAAGGGGATGCTCCTATAGATTGTCAAGGGCTGACCGCTGGGTCTTCGGGTGTGGGTGTGAATCGTGTTGGGCGCGTGAGTTCCTGGTAGATCTCGCGGGCGATGGCCCGTTTGAGGCAGCGCATGATGTCCTTCTTTGACAGTCCTTCGGCGGTTCGCCGGCGAGCATAGGCGCGGGTGCGTTCGTCATATTTCAGCCGCACGACAGCGACGGTGTGAAGTGCTTTGTTCGCTGCCCGGTCGCCACCCCGGTTGAGCCGGTGGCGGTTCGTGCGTCCCGAGGATGCCGGGATAGGAGCAACACCGGCGAGATGGGCGAAGGAGGCCTCGGAACGAAGCCGTTCGGGGTTGTCGCCGGCACTGACCAACAGTTGTCCGGCGACCTCGGTGCCGACGCCAGTCTTGGCCAGCAGACCTGGAGCAGCAGTGGTGGTCAGCTCATCCAAGACGATGTCGAGCTCTTTGATCTCGTCATTGAGCGCCAGGTGGCGGCGAGCCAGGGATCGAAGCGTAAGTCTGATCGCTGCCGCTGGCGCCGAGAGGTCTGTTCCGGGGCGCAGACGCGACAGCGCCTGGATCAATGCAACGGTTCCCAACGGTTTCATGTGCTCACGCAAGTCCATCGGGCCGGTGATCAGCAGTCCGCGAATCTGGTTGATGCACTGAGTCTTTGCCTTGACTGCCGATCGCCGAGCCACGCGAAGACAACGGATGGACTCCACGATGCCGTCTCGTGATTTCGGAACGCTGTCGGCTCGCCCGGAGGCTACCGCTTGGGCTGCTGCGTAGGCATCAACGGGATCAGACTTGCCATTGGCGCGCCGGGTCGCACGGTCGGGCCGGTTGACCTCGAGCACCGCCAGGCCCGCTGCCGTCAACACCCGGCCCAGTTGGGCTCCGTAGGTTCCGGTGCCTTCCACTCCCACACCGGCGACCGATCCGATCGAGGAGATCCAGTCCAGGAGGCTGCGGTAGCCGTCCGGATCGGCGGGGAATTCTCGGTCGCCGAGGTGGCGTCCGAGTTGGTCGATGACAGCAACGTGGTGCGTATCGGCGTGGGTGTCGACCCCGACAAAGACAGCGGTCGATGCGGCAGGCATTGGCCTCCTTCAGTGGTACTGATACGGACAGCACCCTGAGCGCGGGCCGATGGGACAAGACAGTGATGGGCCCCGTTGCTACGACAAGCTCCTATAAGGTCACCAAGCACGCCCTCAACGGGTGCATGGGCTCAGTGACGGACCGGCAGATCCCACTCAAAGGCAGCCATCCGGCGCCGGTCAATTTTCGGGCCAGGCCCGCCACCAAGCTCCGAAACAATGATCACTGTCAATTTTCGGCCGCCGTTGACAGCGGTTGTGCTAAGTAGTTGGGTGAGGGCGAATCGCTCTACACCCGAGTCGATTCCAGCCAATCTTTGACGTCATCCAGTAACCATCGACGGTGCCGATCGCTAAGCCTGAGGTGATGTGGACCAGGCGCATCAATCCCACGTTCCCGCCTGGCCGCCCATTCATGCAGCGTTGAGACCGGAACTCCGGTCATCGCTCGAACTTCATGAGCGGTGAGCATGACCGACGCATTTTCTATCGTCATCGTCTCCAACCCCAGTTGCGTCCAGCAGAGTGGTGTACGAGCCGGTGATGACCGGCGTGTCGTAGCCGGATGAATGAAGGTCATCGCGTGATTCTTCGAGGGACCGACCAAAGTCACTCGAGCAAAGGAATCAACGCGATGACCATTGCCCACGATATCGACCTGTCTGCCGTGCTGGCCGAACGACTCACCACCACGCACCCTGATGTGCTGCGCGAGTTGTTGGCCGCCTTCATTCACGCCCTGATGGGCGCCGAAGCCGACGCGGTGTGCGGTGCCGGCTACGGCCAGCGCAGCAGCGAGCGCACCAATTCCCGCAACGGGTATCGGCACCGCGAGTTTGACACCCGCGCAGGCACATTGGATCTGGCGATTCCCAAGCTAAGGCAAGGTTCGTACTTCCCGGACTGGCTGCTGGAACGGCGCAAACGCGCCGAGCGGGCCCTGACCACGGTGGTGGCTACCTGCTACCTGCTGGGCGTTTCGACGCGGCGGATGGACAAACTCGTCGAGACTCTGGGCATCACCAGCTTGTCGAAGTCCCAGGTCAGCGTGATGGCCAAAGAGCTCGACGCCGCGGTCGAGGCGTTCCGGACCCGGCCACTGGATGCAGGCCCGTACACGTTCATGGCTGCTGACGCCCTGGTGCTCAAGGTTCGCGAAGCAGGCCGGGTGGTCAACGTGCACGCGCTGATCGCCACCGGGGTCAACGCCGAGGGCTACCGCGAAATCCTGGGCATCGACGTCACCACCGCCGAGGACGGGGCCGGCTGGCTGACCTTCCTGCGGTCGCTGACCGCCCGCGGCCTATCAGGGGTCCGTCTGGTCACTTCCGACGCCCACGCCGGTCTGGTGGCCGCGATCGGCGCCACCCTGCCTGGGGCATCGTGGCAACGGTGTCGCACCCACTACGCCACCAACCTGATGGCCATCACTCCGAAATCATCGTGGCCGTGGGTACGCACACTACTGCATTCGGTCTTCGATCAACCTGACGCCGGTTCCGTTGCAGCCCAATATGACCGCATCATCGACGCACTGGCCGACAAGCTCCCCAAGGTCGCCGACCACCTCGAAGACGCCCGCGCCGACCTGCTCGCCTTCACCGCCTTCCCCAAACAAATTTGGCGGCAGATCTGGTCCAACAACCCACTATCCGTTAACCGGCTCTCCGGGGACACGGTTCGGGCTGCAGCGTGAGGTTCACGCACAAGCGCTGAGCACGGATGGATGCTGTCTGCATCTCGGTGGGGGAAGGCGGAGCGGCGATGCGGGTACTCAAGAGCGACAGCGGATATGTCCTGGAGGGCGACTGGGACGGGCAGGACGCGGTGAACGCGTTTCTCAACCATTTGGCGGGACGGGGGTTCAGCGCGGCCACGGTGCGGGCCTACGCATTCGACGTCGCCAATTTGAGCCGGTTCCTCGTCCAGCAAGCGGTCGGGCTCGCCGCGGTCGATGCGCCGTTGGTGTTCGACTGGATCGACTGGCAAGGCGTCCGCCGAACGGACCAGCCCACCGGCGGTCACCGCTCGTCGACCCCGCCGGCAGCTTCGACGGTGAACCGCCGGGTCGCGGCAGTGCGCGCGTTATTCGAGTATCTGGTGATGACCGGTGTCTGCACCGACAATCCGGTGCCGTCGCCGCGGCGGGGACAGGGGCTGCGCCAGTCGCAGCGGGGGTTGCTCGGTCATCTGGGTCCCGGGCGTGCACGCAGTGGCGGTAGGTTGGTGCGTCAGCCGCAGCGTCTTCCGGAATCGTTGTCCACCAACGATGTCGACGCGTTCCTGGCGACACTGGCAACGCACCGGGACCGGGCGATGGTGCTGGTGATGCTACTCGGAGGGCTGCGTTCGGCCGAGGCGCGTGGCCTGCTGCTCGCCGACGTCGATATGGGCCGGCGCCGGCTTCGGGTGATCGGCAAGGGCGGCAAGGAACGTCATGTCCCGGTCGATGCGGCGTTCTTCACCGAGCTCGCCGCCTACCTGCGATGGGAGCGGCCGCCGGGGTTGGCGACGCCGCAGTGCTTCGTAGTGCTGCGCGGCCCGACGACCGGTGCACCGGTCAGCGAGGCCGGGCTGCGCAGCCTGTTCCGTCGGCACCGGGAGACCTCTGGCGCCACAAGAGTCCGCCCGCACCGTTTACGGCATACCTACGGCACCGAATTGTCGGCGGCCGGAATCGATCTGCTGGCGTTGCGGGCGTTGATGGGGCATGTCTCGCCGGAGACCACGGCCCGCTACGTGCATTTGTCGATCGAGCAGCTCGCCGCCGAATACGGTGCTGCTCGTGCGACGTTGGCCGGAGCCCGGCAGTGACCACGGTGTTGGTCGGCCAACCCGTAGGCGCCGACGAGGTGGTGGCGGATTATCTCGACCACGTCGCCACCCTGGGTTTGAGCGGGCGGGCGGTACGCGACCGGATTCGGATCGCTCGCGACTTCACCGCACGCCACCGCGACCTGCACGCCTGGATGACGCTGCCGGCAGCCGAGCGGATCGCCGAGATACGGGACACCGGGGCGTGGCCGCTGATCTGTCACACGATCGGCACCGGCCGGTTACGGCTGGACGTCGAGCTGGCCGCGGTCAAACAGTTGACCGGGCTGGGCCGCGCAGTGGAGGACCGGGATCCGAGCGGATTCGCCGCGTTGCGGAATGCGGGAATTCGGTTGGGCTGGAGGAGTTCCTGGGTCGAGACGGTCCTCGGCGAATGTCTGGCGGTAGTGCTGGCACACCACGGCGGAATGGTCGCCGACCTGACCGGCGACGCGCTCGACGACTTCGACGCCGCGCTGTCACGTACCGTGGTGCCGCCATCGTCGCGGCGGGCATACAGGGGGCGGCTGGCCAGCCTGCGGCAGCTGTTGTTCGAGACCGCGGTCATCGACACCGCGCCGAAACGCCGGCGGTGGGCCCGTAGCCTCGAGCAGCGCTTCACCGAGGTGGAGATGCCCGACCCGATCCGTCAGACGTTGCTGCGCTACATCGGCGTGCGCGCGGCGGTGCTGCGGCCCAAATCGGTCGAGTCGCTGATCAACGACCTGCTGCCCTTCGCCGAATACCTCACCGCTCACCATCCCGACGTCATCAGCCTGCGTGAACTCGACCGGAGCTGCATCGAGGGCTACCTGAAATGGAATCGCACCCGGGGCTGGCGTGGTCAGCGCGCCGCCGCGGGCGCCGGGCGCACCGTCTCGGCCGCGGTGGCCCAGTCGGCACCGTCTCGGCCGCGGTGGCCCAGTCGGCAGTGCTCAGTCTGCGCAACCTGCTCGACGACATCACCGCCTGGGGCTGGGCGCAGGCCCCACCACGGCGGTTGGTATTCGCCGCCGACGTCCCCAAACTCGACCAGCCGTTGCCACGCGCGCTAGCACCCGATGTGGACGCGGCAGTGATGAACGCCGTTGCCCACCTGCAGGATCCGTTCGCCCGCATCGGCCTGACCGTGCTGCGTGGTGCCGGCCTGCGGGCGGGGGAACTGCTCGACCTCGAACTGGGCAGCATCATCGACTACGGACCGGCCGGAACCTGGCTGAAGGTGCCACTGGGCAAGCTCGCCACCGAACGCATGGTCCCGCTCTCCGCCGCGACCCTCGCCGCGCTCGACGAGTGGGTCGCCCTCCGCGGCACGCACCGGCCGCTGCCGCACCCACGCACCGGCGTGCTCACCGACTTTCTGTTCACCCGGCACGGACGCCGCCTGGGCTACACCCGGCTGCGCAACGGGCTGCTCACCGCCGCTGAATCCGCCGGGTTGCACCGTCCCGACGGCGGCGTCCTGATGGTCACTCCACATCAGTTGCGCCACACCTGGGCCACCGAACTCGCCAACGCCGGGATGAGTCTGCAGGCCTTGATGTCCTTACTCGGGCACGTCACTCCACAAATGACGATCCGCTACGCCACCCTGGCCTCGCCCACCCTGCGCGCGGCCTACGACGAAGCGATGGGCAAGATGCGCCGCCAGTTCACCCTCACCCCGGTCGGCAAACCGATCCTGCCCGACAAGGTCGGCTGGCTGCACAGTGAAATGCTGAAAACCCGCGTTGCACACGGATACTGCGCTCGCCACGAATCCGCGGGCGCGTGCCCTTATGCCAACATCTGCGAAACCTGCGACAACTACGTCACCGCCCCCGAATTCCGCGACACGCTCACCGACCAACTCGCCGACGTCCAGGCCCTCAGAACCGACGCCGAGTGCCGCGGCTGGACCGACGAAGCCGCCCGCCACGACCGCGTCGCCCACGCCCTTACCGACCACCTCCAGCGCCTCGATCGATGAACATCCCACCCCGACGGGTTGACCCGCCCCCGAGGGCCGGATAAAAGAACGACTCAACAAGGAAATCCGCCGGCGCACCGACGTCGTCGGAATCTTCCCCGACCGCAACGCCCTAATCCGCCTCGTCGGCGCGGTGCTGGCCGAACAACACGACGAATGGGCCGAATCCCGCCGCTACCTCGGCCTCGACGTCCTCAGCAAATCCCGCGCCGACCACACGCCATCAACAGAACAGGAGGACACCCCGGCGGCACTGACCGCCTAAACCACCAAGTCGAAGAATCACACGACGACGTCGTACACCACGTCCCTGGACTTGACCCCAACCCCGTCTCCCGCCGTTGGTACTGGCCGGCAGGTCATACCGAGATCATGAGGCATAGTTTTCGATTCCCGCTACCAGCAGTGCGACATTCGATCGGAAATGCACCGTCGAGTGCGGTCAGGGGGTCGAATCTGCGAGACCGGCTTTAGGAGAGCGGTCAAGCCCTTCTGGTTGAGGTCCAGAAGGGGTGTCTGAGCTGGTCATATAGCGCCATCGCACACCAAGCGAAACCACCGCGTGCCGACCAGTGCAGATAGCGGGTTTCAGGCTGCTGTGGTACGGGTCTCGTTGGCATAAGTGTGTCGTAGCGCGTGAACGAGCGCACCCGACCGTTTCCCGGATCGGACAGGTGGTTGTGGTGAGTGGTGCGGATCGGTGCGGATGTGTTGCATTGGTAGGCAGTCGATTTGGCGACAAAGGGTGCGGACAAATGGGGACACAGATGATGTTGGTCAGGATGGTAGAGCACGACGATGGGTGCGTCCTATGGTTCCCACGTGGTGAACATCAATTCGAAATCGGCAGCGCGCAAGCGTGTCCGGGAGGCGCAGAACAAGGCCAACGAGGCACGTCTGGAGCGTGAGCGTCAAAATGTCGATGACGCTGCGTCGTTCCTCGTCGAGCTTGGGCGGCTGGCCGCCGTCGACGAGTGGGAGCGCAACCGTATCCTCGAGATACACGCAGAGGGAGAGCGGCGCCGTCACGAACACCGCCAGGCCGGCGCGACAGCGTTGGCCCGGATGCAAGGCCGCGGTGAAAGCCTCACTGCGATCGCTGAACTGGCGGGAGTCAAAGTCGGTGAGGTAGCACACATCTCGGCTGGGCTCAATCCGGGACGTGTGTCGCCAAGTGACTCATCCTGTGCATCAACGGGTTTCGGATCGCGGAGCGCATGACCCGATTTGACTCTGCGGGCGGACTCGCCGGTCTCGGCTCCGACGACCAGCACCGCATCGCTGATACCGCGCACAATGTCCCCACCAAGGACCTCGACGAGGTATTGCGGTGTATTGCCGCCAATCGGGCAGCTGATGCGACGCCGGGGCGCCAGCCCAACCGCTTCGGCAATTCTCGACGCGGGATTGTCACGCGGAATCATCAGAATGCCCGGTGTCGCCACCGTATCGATCCGATGCCCGATCGCAGCGCCCGCGTCTTGCAATGCTCGACGCGCGGCTTCGCAAGCCAAATCGATGGGATCGACGACGCTGTCGCCGCGGTGCGTGATCTCACCGACCGCGACGACAACGGGAGTGCGGGGCGGAATCGCCAACGGTCAGGTCACGTTCATCGTCGGCACCTTTGTTGCGACATATTTGCGATATTGTCACATAAGTAGCCATGCGACAACCGGTTGGGTCGTTAATTCACGATCGGTCCGAGGCTGCATACTTGCTTCGTGACGAAGAAATCGTTGCGCTGGGGCACGGCACCTCCCACGACCCGCGACGTCGCCCGAGACCTCCTGCTCGATGCCGCCGAAGCGTGCCTGGAGGGCAAGGGGCTGCCGGGCACCACCATGGAGGACATCGCCAGACAGGCGGGGGTGTCGCGCGCCACGGTGTACCGCTACTTTCCAAGTCGTGAATCCGTCGTTTCCGGTGTCATCCTGCGTGCGGCCGAACGCTACCTAGACCGCATGCGTCGACGGATCGCAGTACATCGCGATTTGGGCACGGCAATACTCGATTTCGTCGAGGTCACGGTACGCGCCGCTCATCGCGAGCCGACAATCGGATTGCTGTTCGGCAGTGACGAGGAACTCGCCGGCGTGGGGTTGGCCAAGGGAACGTCGGTGGCTTTGTTTGAACTCGTGGCCGAGTTCCTTCGACCTGTCTTCGCTGCGCACTGGGACCAACTCGAGCCCGGGGTGTCGGTCGACGATGCCGCCGAATGGATCCTGCGAACCGTCCTCAGCCTGCTGTCGGTCCGCGGCCCCAGACACCGCAGCCCCGAAGGCCTCGATGCCTTTTTACGCCGATTCCTGCTTCCAGCTCTGCTCACCAACACCCAGCCTTGCGTCGATGCAACAAGTGCAGAGTAGTGTCTCAAACCATCGCATCGATATCCGTGGATGAGAAGGGGCGCTAACCATGGAGTTCGCGCAGTTCAATCAGCAGATCGCCAAGGAATTGCAGAACGCGGCGGCAACCACGGGAGGACTCTCCAAATACCTGGATTTTCGCCACACCGAGTTCGCCGCCGGGCGGCTGGTTGTGCAGATGGATGCTCGGGACGACCTTTTGACTCCGTTCGGCAATCTGCACGGCGGATGCCTGTCAGCAATGGTCGACCACTGCTTGGGCGTGGTGTTTTACCCGGTGATCCCCGCTGGATCGTGGGTCGCCACAACCGAATTCAAGCTGAACTTGCTGCAGCCCGTGTCAAGCGGAGTATGCGTCGCCGTCACCGAGATCATCGCGCTGGGCAAGCGCAGCGGTGTCGCCAGAATCGACATCACCAACGACGGGCGCGCGGTATGTGCCGCCCAAGGAACAGTGACCGTCGTTAGCCCTAGGGGGAATTCCTCGTGATGAAAAGGACCGATGGTATTGTCGTCCGACTTCACAACGGCGAGCGCACCCGATGACCGTTACGCTCGAGCGATTCCGCACCACAGACGGCGTCACCCTCACGGCGGATTGCTACCGGCACGACGCTGCCCGCGCCGTTGTGCTGCTCCTGCACGGCGGTGGTCAAAACCGACACGCCTGGGCGACCACAGCGCGCCGCTTGCACGCTCGTGGGTACACGGTCGTCGCGTATGACGCCCGAGGTCACGGCGACAGCGCGTGGGACCCTACCGGAAGATACGACCTCGGACGGCTAGCGTCCGATCTGCTGGCCGTGCGTGAACACGCGAGCACCGACCGCCCGCCGGCCGTCGTCGGCGCATCCTTGGGCGGCATGACCGTCCTGGGCACGCACTTGCTGGCGCCCGCCGACCTGTGGGGAGCCGTCGTCCTGGTCGACATCACTCCGCGAATGGAGTTTCACGGAGCACGCCGCGTCGTGTCGTTCATGGCCGCCCATCCTGACGGGTTCAGCACGCTCGACGACGCCGCGGACGTCATTGCCGAATACAACAGACATCGCACTCGGCCCAAGAACCCGGACGGACTCCGTAAAGTCTTGCGGCAACGCGACGATGGTCGGTGGATCTGGCGATGGGATCCGGCCTTCATCACTTCCAACTTCCAGTTTCTGCAAGGTGACCCCGCGACTGGTGCCGAAAAGTTCGACGCGATCAGCGAACTGCTTGTTGAAGGGGCCCGCCGCGTGCAGGCACCCACTCTTCTGGTGCGCGGCGTCCTTTCAGATGTGACATCGCAGCAGTCGGTCGACGAATTCCTCAAGGTCGTACCGCACGCCCAAGCGGTGGACGTCTCCGGCACCGGCCACATGGTCGCAGGCGACGACAACGATGCCTTCACCGCAGCCGTCGCCGGATTTCTCGACCGCACGATAAGCACTTCAGCGTGAAAAGCTCTGGGCTATCTGGCGCAGCCCGGGCTGGCCGCGCCAAAATCATGGCCGAGCTCGGCATCAAGGGGATCAGTCCGCGGAGGTTTAAGACCACCACGGTGGTCGATCCGGCCTCGTTTCCGCCGGATCTGATCGGCCAGCGCTTTGATAAGGGCCGACTCGACGCGGTGTGGTCCTCGGATATCGAGCGCCGTGAGGCGCTGTTCAACCGAACGGAGGTGAGAGACCACCGTCGCCGAGCCATCGCAGTGGCCCGGTAGAAGCTGGGGGCAGCCTGATCTAAAGAGACTTTGGTGAGGGTGGGAAGCAGCCCCGACAACGCCGGGACGGCCTGGTACTGCCAGACGGGTCGGGTCCGGCTAGCGAGACGGGAAGGTGTACGCGAGGAACCAGCGGCTGAACGCCTCTTAAGAGAAGACCACCAGCTCCAACCTGGCGGATGCGGGCTGGGCAGCGACGCGCACCCGCCCTGAGGGCGGGGAACTCGTGGGCCGGTTGATGTCGCCGGTTCGGGAGGTCACGGTGAAGGACTGCGGCGTAGCCGTGACGAGGTCGCAGGGGCATAGCTGGACACCTCACCCGTCAAACGGTTGACAGTGAACACGGGAACCACCGCGCCGGTCCCCGGTCAGATCCGGCAGCCAGCCGGGCTGGAGGGGTAGGCAGTCGTCGGCTGATGCCGGTGTGGTGGGGCGGAGGAGCCGTAGTAGTCCGAGGCCGGGAAAGCCGGTCGCATGGCAAAGGGCTCCAGCGGGTTCGCGGCGAGTACGCAGACTGTGGAGGTCACTTGTGAATACGAGTGCTTTGTGGCCCGACCCGGACACGGCCGAGCTGCGGGTACGCAGGATGCAACGCAAACTGCACCATTGGGCGGTTGATGAAAGCGACCGCTGTTTCGATGATTTGTACAACCTCGTTTATGACCCCGCATTCCTCACCCTCGCGTGGGAGCGGGTGCGGACGAACAAGGGTGCGCGCTCAGCCGGTGCCGATGGGACCGCACCGCGGTCTGTCGGTGCGGCAGAGGCGGTCGGACTGCTTCAGCGGCTCCGCGAGGAACTCAAGGAGCGGATATTCCGGCCGGATCCGGTGCGGGAGGTGATGATCCCGAAGGCGAACGGCAAGCTCCGCCGCCTGGGTATCGCGACCGTCGCCGACCGGGTCGTGCAAGCTTCGCTGAAGCTGGTGCTGGAGCCCATTTTCGAGGCGGACTTTCATCCGTGCGCATATGGGTTCCGGCCGGGCAGGCGAGCCCAGGACGCCATCGCTGAGATCCATCACCTCGCCAGCGGCTCACGGGCCTATCACTGGGTTTTCGAGGGAGACATCACGGCGTGCTTCGATGAAATCTCGCATTCGGCCCTTATGGGCCGGGTGCGGCGACGTGTCGGGGACAAACGCGTTCTGGCCCTGGTGAAGTCGTTCCTCAAAGCCGGGATTCTCTCGAAAGATCTCGGCTACCGGGACACCATCACCGGCACTCCGCAAGGCGGAATCCTCTCACCACTGCTCAGCAATGTCGCCCTGTCCGTTCTCG
The DNA here is from genome assembly GCF_976985685.1 of Mycobacterium sp. NTMscope_Eco_3. Taxonomy (NCBI): domain Bacteria; kingdom Bacillati; phylum Actinomycetota; class Actinomycetes; order Mycobacteriales; family Mycobacteriaceae; genus Mycobacterium; species Mycobacterium sp. NTMscope_Eco_3. The sequence goes on from NZ_CDRJYZ010000001.1 coordinate 255,458, forward strand.
ACGAGCACTTCGCCGCGAAGTGGAAGGCGCTCGGCCCGGAATGGACACGTGCCAAGCATCGACGCGCCGGAGTTCCGACCATGAAAATCGTCCGCTACGCAGACGATTTCTGTGTCATGGTCCACGGCACTCGCGCTGATGCCGAAGCGCTTTGGGACGAGATCGCAGCAGTGCTCGCGCCGATGGGCCTGCGCCTGTCGGTCGAGAAGAGCAGGATCTGCCACGTCGACGAGGGGTTCGAGTTCCTCGGCTTCCGCATCCAACGGCAGATCAAAAGGGGCACGACCAAGCACTACGTCTACACCTGGCCGTCGAAGAAGGCACTTATGTCCATCACCGACAAAGTCAGGAATCTGACGCGGCGACACAAACATCGAACGCTCGCTGATCTGCTGCGCCAACTCAACCCCGTCCTGCGGGGATGGTGCAATTACTTCCAGCACGGGGTGTCCAAACGCACCTTCGACTACCTCGACCACTTCACATGGTGGCGGGTGGTGACTTGGATGCGCAAACGGCACCACGGGCTGGCGTGGGGCGTCTTCCATCGACGGTTCCTGCCCAATTGGCAAATCCGCGAAGGCAAGACGGCGATGTTTCGGCCGCAGAAGGTAGAGGTCACCCGATACCGCTACCGGGGCACGAAAATCATCACCCCTTGGACAGCGAGGCCGACGGACATCACTGCACCAGTGGCCTGAATCCGTGGAGAGCCCGTTGCGGAGAAATTCGCTCGGCGGGTTCGGAGGGCGGGCCGGGGAAACGGATCGGTAGAAATGCCGACACCGCGCCCCGGTCCGACCCCTACACCTATCTGGGCTGCGGGGAGGGCGACATGTTCTTGTGCGCGATCCGCGACGAGCACTCGCGGCGGGCACTGGGTTGGGCTGTGGATGATCACATGCGCACCGAGTTGGTCACCGTGGCCGTGCAGCGGGGGGTGTTCGCGCGCGGTGGGCGCTGCGCGGGTAATGCTGGGACAACGTCGGCGCCGAGTCGCTGTGGTCGAGTTTCAAACAGGAATGCTACTACCGGCACACCCTACGCGACCAAAGCGGAATTGATTGCAGGAGTTGACAATTGGATGAACTTCTACAATAATCAACCAAGGCATTAAGCGATCGGGACGCGCTCACCTATCGACTACGAGCGGACGCTGAACCCTGTCGCGGAAGCAAGTTATCCGTGTCCATTTTTTCAGGGGAACCCCAGACTTCGATCGCGACGTTGGCATCAGCTCGAAGCGTGGCGGTCGCCAAGCCGATGTCGCGAGTTCCACCGGATGATGACAGTGCCATGGTGAGAAGTAGCGGAACCCGGACAGCCAAACCGGCGAAGTGCATTGTTGTCGGCGTGGTCCTCGATAGCCCCGACGGAACACTTGTGCAAGACGCATATCCTGCTCACCATGCCAACAGAGTCCGTTCGCCTCTCGTTTCGCCGGCATATGCGTGAGCAAGTCTTGAGGGCTGCCCGGACCCTCACTATCGAGAAGGGCTGGGATCGCGTTCGCATGGGTGAAGTCGCAGAGCTTGTCGGCGTGTCCCGCCCGACGCTCTACAAGGAGTTCACCGATAAGCAGGGACTGGGCGACGCGCTGGTTGTGGCCGAAGGCGAACGCTTCTTGAATGGCATTCACGCAGTTTTGGCACAACACGCCGGAGACGTCGGCGGGGGCATCACCGCTGCGGTGTCGTACACACTGAAGGAAGCGGAAGCGAGCCCGCTCTTGAAGGCGGTGCTGACATCGAACCGGCCTACGGACAGGACGGTCGCTGAGTCAACCGGTATGTTGCCGCTCCTGCCGACCTCTGCGTCGCTACTGGAGCTGTCCTCGGCAGCCCTCGTGACCTGGTTCAACGAGCACTTTTCAGGCCTGGACGCCAATGACGTCAATGATGTCGCCGATGCACTGGTAAGGCTGACGGTGAGTCACGTCGTGCTTCCGACCGCCGACGCCGAGACGACCGGGGAGCGCATCTCGCGGATCGCACTTCGCTATTTGGGCGTTCATTCCTCCGCAGGCGAGGCGCGTTAACACTAAGGATTTTATGTTCAAATGTTGACTCTGAAGGAATAATTGTAAACACTTGGAGTGGGGCCGCACGAACCTTAGGAGATTCTCATGATTGCCAGCACGACGTCCGCACTGAAAACGTCGGCGGAGCGGCGTTCAGCACGTCCATATGATTCTGCCGACTTGTCCTCGACTGCATTTTGGGCCGGCACCGCCGCCGACCGGGAGAAGACATACGCCGAACTGCGCAAACGTGCTCCCATCAGCTGGCACCCGCGAGTCGAGCACACCATGATCGACGACGGGAACGACCGGGGCTTTTGGGCTGTGGTTACGCATCCGTTGCTTGTCGAGGCGACCCGGCGACACGACGATTTCCTGTCAGGTCAGGGCATTGTCATGGAGTCGATCCCGCAGGAATTGCTCGACACCGCTCAAGGCTTCATTGCGATGGATCCGCCGCGTCATACCAAGATTCGACGATTGCTGGCATCCGCATTCACGCCGAAGCAGATGCGACTGATCCACCATCAGATCGAGGCCAACGCGAAGCGCGTCGTCGACGACCTGGCTCCACAGGGCAAGGCCGACTTCGTCGACGAATGCGCGGCGTTGCTGCCGATGCACAACATCTTCGACATGATGGGCGTGCCGGACTCGATGCGCCGCGACATCGCGTGGGAATCACGGTATGCCGGTGGGTGGAGCGACCCCGAGGTGATGGGCGACGACCCAGTCATACCTCGCCTTTTCCAAGCGATGGGATTCCTAGGCGACGGCGCCCGCGAAATCATCGCTGCACGTCGCCGGCAGCCCGAAGACGACCTCATGACGAACCTCGTTCAGGCTGAAGTGGACGGTGAAAAACTCACCGAAGATGAGATCGTCTCGTTTTTCATACTTCTCACGATCGCTGGGAACGACACCACGCGCCAAAGCACCAGTCATGCGATGAAAGCCTTGACCGACTTTCCCGATCAACGAGCGTGGCTGATGGAGGATTTCGACGGACGAATCAAAGGAGCGGTCGAAGAGTTCGTCCGGTGGGCCACCCCGATCATGACCTTCCGCCGAACGGCAGCTCGCGACTGCGACCTGGGCGGACAACAGATCACCGAAGGTGACAAGGTCGTACTTTTTTACAGCTCGGCCAACTGGGACACCACAGTGTTCACCAACCCGGAAAAGTTCGATTTGTCACGGGACCCCAACCCGCACGTGAGCTTCGGAGGTGGAGGTATCCACCACTGCTTGGGCAATCAGCTGGCGCGGCAGCAACTCGCCGCGCTCTTCCGGGAATTGCTGCACCGCCTGCCTGATATTGAAGTCTGCGGGCCACCCAGCTATACCGTTAGCACTTTCTTCCACGGGGTGAATCATCTTCCCGTCCGCTTCACCCCGACTACGTGAGGCAGCGTGGCATGAAAATCACAGTCGACCGCGATCGATGCTCGTCAATCGGGATGTGTGAAGGCCTGGCTCCCGACTTCTTCGAGGTCAGTAACGATGGGAAACTCCACATCCTGAATCCTGGGCCACCCGAATGTCACAGGGCACTGATCGAAGATGCCGTGGCGAGTTGCCCCACAGGCGCGCTCGCGTTGCACGATTGACAGACTGGCAGCAGCGAGATCCGGTGCAGCTGTTCGGCACTGGCTTCCGGCCGGTCCACGATGACTGCTCCTCGTCCAACGGGCTCGCCGACATCGCTCAGGAGCACAACACAACGCAATGGAGCCGCAGTAGTGAGTACCTTTGGACTCTCTGTCCTAGCCCCTGACCTTGCCGCGATGAAGGTCACCGCCACCGCGGCCGACCAGGCCGGGTTCGACGCGGTGTGGGCATCGGAGTTCTATACCCGGTCGGGATCCATCTCGATGGCGGCAATGGCCACCTCGACTGACAGGTGTCGCATCGGGTCGTCGATTCTCTACGGCGTCGGACGCAGCCCGCTGGTCTTGGCGACCGAGGCGCGCGATCTCGACGAACTGTCCGGCGGTCGCATCGTGCTCGGCATCGGCAACGGCACCAAACGGATGATGAGCAACTGGCACAGCGTCGCCGATACCAGCGCCCCCGCCCTGCGCGTCGAGGAACTCGTACCCCTTATTCGGCGCATCTGGAACCTGCACGAGGGACCAGTCCGCCACGAAGGCCGCTTCTACCAGATGAATCTCATCCCCAGCGGCCCGGTAGACCCGCCTGCGCGCGATATTCCGATCATCACCGCCGCGGTGCGCCCGCGGATGTGCGAAGCCGCCGGCCGGGTCGCTGACGGGCTGGCCGGGCATCCGCTCTTCACGACCGCCTACGTGGAGGAAGTCGTGCGGCCCGCGGTGGCCAAGGGCGCCGCACGCACCGGGCGCGATCCCGACGACGTCGAGATTGTGTCAATGGTCATGTGCTCCATCCACGACGACCCGGAAATCGCCCGTCGCGAGGTCGCGCAACAGATCGCGTTCTACGCATCAGTCAGAACCTACCAACCGCTGCTCGACTTCTGCGGATTCGCCAAACAGGGTGCCGTTATCCGAGAAGCCTTCGCACGCGGTGACTTTGCGGCCATGTTCGACGCGGTGACGGACGACATGATCGACGTGATGGGCGTCGCTGGCACCGCCAGCGAGGTGCGCGCCGGGCTGCGCCGCTACGAGGGGGTACTCGACCACATCATGCTCTACCCGCCGTCGGTGGGTATCGCACCTGAGCGGGTCGGCCAAAACCTCGGTGAGATGATCAAGCACTGCGCCCCCGGCCAGTAACATCCCGGTTCATGTAGGTGCGCCAGCGTCTGTGTCGACGACAACCCGCGGCGGTGAATGAGTCTCCCGTCTAATTCGAAATGACCGGTTCATCGACGGTGTGCTCCTGCCGGTACCGTAGGGATCGCCTTCGACGACGAGTTCGTAAGCCACCTAGTGCCAGTGCTTCTCTGCTCGCGCTCACCGTTGATGCTAGACGCGGCTCCCGATTCGCTGGGCGCCATCGGAGTCGAAGAGTTCTTTGGCCCAGCGTTCGAGGACTTCGGTGCTGTCCCAGTCGTCGGGGTGGAAGCCGGCGCGGGTGTAGGAACGGAAGCGCTGCACCGCGTCCGGGCTGAACAGTGGGGAACGACGGAAGGCTCGAAGGCTGCGCAGTAAGCGCAGTGGGTTGTAGGCTGCGCGGTCACCCGCCAGAGAGCGAGTGGTCTGGATGACCAACTCGGTGAACAAGATGACTGTGGCAATCCGCATTCCCCAGACCCTGGTGCGTTCGGTTCCACCGACCGTCTCGAAGACGTCGAAAGCGACGGCCTTGTGCTCGGATTCTTCTAAAGCGTGCCAGAGCAGAATCGGCCGGACCTCGGTGTCGCCGATCAGCTCTTGTGCCTCGTCGCTGGTCAGAATGATTTCGGCGAACGTCGCCGTGTAGTGCTCAAGGGCAGCCGTCACGGCCAGGCGCATCTTCGGAGAGAATCGCTTCTCGAGCCGGTCAACCAACTTCTTGATGTGCCGATCGATCCCGTCGGTCGGATAGCCCATCGCTTGGAGCCGCTCGTTAAGCAGCCGATGCTGGTGCCGGTGGGTGGCCTCCTGCGCGATGAATCCCTTGACCGCCTCTTGGAGGTCGGGGTCGCTGACCTGGTCACGGTACTGGCGCACCGATCGGATGAAGAAGTCTTCGCCCTCGGGGAACGTTGCCGACAAGGTAGAGACAAAGTGGCTCATCACCAAGTCGCCGTCGACGAAGTGCTGGCGACTGGTCCCAGCAGGCATTGCGAAACGGACACGGCGAGCCTTTGGCAGCACCCTCTTTGCTGGCCGTGTGGGCGACTCACTGGTCATGTGCTACTCCCATCTCCAAGCGGACCTCAATAATCTGACTTTATACCTAGTCAGATTTAGATGACAAACTGTGTCTATGCGTTCAGTCCGGGTGTATCGCGGAGTGTCTGCAGAGCAGCGCCATCAGCACCGGCGTACACGTCTCATCGACGCCGCTATCGAGCTGATCGGTACCCGAGGCGTGGCCGCCACCACCGTGACTGCCGTCTGCGCCGAGTCACGTGTCACCTCGCGTTACTTCTACCAGCATTTCTCCGACCGCGACGCGCTCTTGCGGGCCGTCTACCAGCAGCTCTATGCCACCTTCCAAGACGTAATAGTCCAAGCGATCCCAGACGCCGGCGCGCCACCCGACGTGTTGGCGTATGCCCCCATCCGCGCACTGGTCAACATGATCGAAGACGATCCTCGGCTGGCCCGCATTTTGTTCGTTGAATCCGCAACGGAGCCACTCCTTCGCGAGTTGCGGAGCCAATTGATGGCCGGTTTCGCCGACCTCGTGCTGCGCGAGGCCAGACTTCACCTGGATATCGCCGACTCTGCGGTGGGCGTCGCGCATCTGGCTTCAACCCTCGGTGTCGGAGGACTCTTCGAGGTTCTGCGCCGCTGGCTGGACGGCGAACTGGACTTCAGTACTGATGAACTCGTCCAACACTGCGCAGGTTTCCTGGGCAGCCTCGGCACCTACGTGCTGCTGCAGAACATAGGCGAGGCGCCGGTTCCTGAATCCGGGGCATCGGCAAACGCTCTATCGGCTCGCGGCCACGCCCGGCGATGCTGAGTGCGTGTCCGGTTTGACGCCCACGATCAGGACGGTAGCGTCCCGGGCACGTCATCGACGCTGAGCGCGTGCACCAGATAACGTTCAGCTAGGGTTTCGGCGAGCCGACTGGTGTGTTCGACGATCTCCTCCTGACTTACGTCGAGCAAGCCGGCATGCCAGGCGGTGATCAGCTCGACGAAGCCCCCAACCGCCACCAAGGTGTCCATGCGGAGCGCGGTTTCATCGGCATCCGGTCTCAGATGGGGCTTGCTCGCCGCGACCACGAGGTGCGTCGCCTCTTGCAGGGCAACAGCGCGCCGGTCTTGCAGCGGTGAGCTGCCCACGTGCTGGGTCAGCAAGATCTTTGCCCTGCCGGGATCTTGTGTGATGCGGTCGACCACCATAGAGATGGTCATGCGAATAGTCTCGAGGGGCGGCTGCCCGACGCGTTCTGCGAGGGTCGCGGAAACCTCACCGAGCATCTCGTTCCGTACCCCGTCCCAGGCGGCAACCAGCAACTCGTCGCGGGTCTTGAAGTCTTCATAGAAGTAGCGGTCGTTCAGGCTGGTCCGGGAGCAAACGCCCCTCATGGTGACTGCGGCCCAACCGCTTTCGCTCCAGATCTCGGTCGCGGCATCGATCAGACGCTGCCGACGTTCCGCGCGGCGTTCCGCGCCGGTACGCCCGCCCCATCGTTTCGCCTTCGTCCGCACATTTCCATCTTGACAAAGCAACGTAGGTCACACCAAACTGACGGCATGTGCCCACAATGGTGGCTGGTGCCACCAGTTGCTTTCGAGGCAGCGACGGAATCAACCGTCAGATCGCAGCAACGGCGGATACTCCGATGAGGCTGCTGCCGTTTGGGAATCCCCCCCGCCGGAGTGACCGTGCCGACGCGGTGATCACCGGTGCAGGCAGCGGCATTGGCCGCGCATTTGCCGTCGAGCTGGCGCGCCGGGGCGGCCGTGTGGTGTGCGCCGACATCGACGGCATTCGCGCCAAGGAGACAGCGGACCTGATCTCCAAGCTGGGCGGTCATGGCATCGGCGTTGTTTGCGACGTCTCAGACGAGCATCAGGTCCGGGATCTTGCCGATTCGGCCGAGAAGTGGTTCGGCGGCGCTCCCGGACTGGTGATCAACAATGCCGGAATTGGCGCTGGAGGCAACGTCGTCGGTGCGACATCCACGAGCGATTGGTCCGCGACGTTGTCGGTCAATCTGTGGGGAGTCATCCACGGCTGCGAAGTCTTTGTCCCGCGGCTCCGGGAACGTGGATTCGGAGGGCTCATCAACGTCGCGTCGGCGGCAAGCTTCGGTGCGGCCCCCCGCATGGCCGCCTACAACGTGAGCAAAGCGGGCGTACTCGCGCTGTCCGAAACCTTGGCAGCCGAGCTCAGCGGAACCGGCGTCACGGTGACCGTCCTATGCCCCACCTTCGTCAAAACAAATATCGTCGACAATCCACGCATCGAGGAATCGGCGGCCACGCTAGCCGCCAACTTGATGAAGTGGACCGGCGTATCACCAGAGTCGGTAGCACGAACCACCCTGGATGCGCACGACCGCGGCCAGCTATACGTCCTGCCGCAACTCGACGCCAAAATCCTCTGGCAGCTCAAGAGAACCATGCCGGGTACCTTCACCCACGCGATGGGACTCATCCAGCGAATAACGCGTTGACACAACCTAGGAGGAGACATGGCTTTCGAATACGGCGATATGCTGCAGACGATTAAAGACCGCCAGTGGGCGCTGGCCGACATCGACTGGGACGCACCGGGTGCCGAGTTGATCACCGACGAACAGCGCCCCAGCCTGAAACAGTTCATGTCAGACGTGGTATGGATCGAGCATGTCGGTGCCCGCGCTTTCGCGGCCATGGCCCCCAAGGCGCCGTTCGACGCGTTGGGTGAGATTTACAGGTATTTCCACGCCGAAGAGCAGCGGCACGCCAACGTGGAGCTCGCTCTCATGCATCGCTGGGGGATGCTCGAGGAGGGCGAGACTCCGGTGCCGAACAAGAACATCCGGCTGGTCATCGAATGGCTGGACCGATACGCCGAAGCACTTCCGTTGACGGTGATCGGTGCTGCCATACCGGCTTTAGAAACCGCTCTGGACGGAGCACTGTTGAAGTTTTTGGTGGACGAGGTGTCAGATCCCGTGTGCGGCGAAGTTTTCGCCAAGGTCAACAGCGACGAGTCTCGCCACCTGGCGGTGGGTTTTCAGGTGCTCAACGACCTGGGCGCCAGCCCAATGAGGATCCATGCGATTCAGACGGTGGGAGCTCTTATCGACCCGAGGGTACTTACCGGTGCGTTGCTTTACATCCCGCTGCTGACCCGGATGCTGATAAACCTGAACGCCTGGGGCCTGTCCGAGGAAAGGCTGTACAACGCAGTCACCCGCTACTCGAACGTCGGCGATCGCAGCGAGCACACCCGCCGTGTTCCCCCCTATCACATCCTCAAGGCCCATATGTCTGCCACGATCAAGCACTCCCAACCGCTGCACTTCATCTCGCAGCGCCTCGGTAGGGTGATCGACCACTTCCCCACGCAAGTGCTCGGCAAGACGCCGTCATGGACTGATGAGCTGACCTATGAACCGGTGGCCAGATGAGCGACACGACCAGTGTTCTGATCATCGGAGCCGGCTTTGCCGGACTTGGCACGGCGATCCAACTACTCAAGCGGGGTATCGACGATTTCGTCATCCTGGAGCGCGCGGGCGAGGTCGGAGGAACCTGGCGTGACAATAGCTATCCCGGTGCCGCCTGCGACATTCCGTCATTGTTGTATTCGTACTCCTTCGAACCAAATCCGGACTGGTCGCGTGCGTACTCGGGAAGCAGCGAGATACTCGCCTACATCAAGGCCATGGTCGACAAGCACGCGCTGGCGCGCTTCATCTGTTTCCACGTCAACGTGACCGGCCTGGCGTTCGACGAAGACAGCGGCACGTGGACCGTCGAAACGGATGGCGGGTCAAGCTACCGGTCGCGCACGGTGGTGATGGCAAGCGGCCCACTGGCCAATGCAAATTTTCCTGACATTCGCGGACTGCACAGCTACGCAGGCCACAAAATCCACAGCGCGCGCTGGGATCACGACTATGACATGAGCGACAAACGTGTTGCGGTAATCGGTACCGGGGCGAGCGCGGTGCAGATTGTTCCGGAATTGGTGAAGACGGCGCGATCAGTCAAAGTGTTTCAACGGACGCCCGGTTGGGTGCTTCCCCGGCCTGATTTTCCGCACCCCAGTGTTGCCAAGGCCGCGTTTGGTCGGCTACCGATTCTGCAGAGCGCCGCTCGCCAGGCATGGTTTTGGGCGCACGAAGTCATGGCCGTCGGCATGGTGTGGAACACCCCGGCCACTACCGCCATCGCCTGGGCGGCCAAGGCGAACCTTCGTCGCCAGGTGAAAGATTCGTGGATGCGGCGACAACTGACGCCCGACTTCCGGCCCGGCTGCAAGCGCATGCTGATGACCAGCGACTACTATCCGGCTCTCCGACAGAACAATTGCAAACTCATCACCTGGCCGATCGCGACCATCTCGCCCATCGGCATTCGCACCGCGGACGGCATCGAACACGAGGTGGATTGCATCGTATTCGCGACCGGCTTCGATGTGTGCAAGGCCGGCACACCGTTTCCCATCACCGGCGTGGACGGTCGAAAGCTTGCGGAGGAATGGTCTAACGGCGCCTACGCCTACAAGAGCGTCAGCGTCTCAGGCTATCCCAACCTCTTTTTCACCTTCGGGCCGAATTCCGGGCCAGGACACAACTCGGCCTTGGTCTACCTGGAAGCGGAGATCCGCTACATCGTCGACGCCATCGGCATAATCATCGAAGGCGGTATTCAGACCTTCGACGTCAAAGAGGACCGGCAGAACAGCTATCACGCCCAACTCCAGCGTCGGCTTGCCGGCACGACGTGGAACTCCGGATGCAAGAGCTGGTACCTCACCGAAGACGGCTATAACGGGACCATGTATCCCGGCTTCACCACCCAATTCGCCCGACAACTAGCGAGGGTCGAGCTCGACGATTACTCGATGAGTTCACAGCCCCCTCCCCGCAAGAAGCCCAGGCGGGCGCGGCCCGAGTTGGCCGCGGAGAGTTCGCACGGCGCAAGCAAAGGAGGACGGCAGCGCAACGACGATCGCGTGTCCGTCGACAAGCGCGAAGGTGTTCGTTTCTCGGCGCAAACCGCTTCACCCGAGGCAGCATCACCGCGGATGGTGGATCGTGCTTGAGCCGCGACTGGCTCCGGCTAGGCAGTCGGCGACAGGTGCCTGGCATCAGCCCCCAGATAAGCCAGAAGGACGGTATGGACCACAGCGATAAGCACCGCTTCGAAATCATCGTGATCGGTGCAGGATTCTCCGGGATCGGAATGGGGATAAAACTCCTGAAAGCCGGCTTTTCGGACTTTCTTATTGTCGATGAGGCAGACGACGTAGGCGGAACGTGGCATTGGAACACCTATCCGGGCATCGCCGTCGACATTCCGTCGTACAGCTACCAATTCTCCTTCGAAAAACGGTCGTCATGGTCGCGGACGTATGCGCACGGCAACGAGTTGAAGGACTACGCAAGACACTGCGCGCACAAGTACGGTCTTAGCCCACGAATCCGCTTCGCCGTCAAGGTGACTGAAGCTTGGTTCGATGAGGACGCGACCCTGTGGCGCTTGCACACGGCCGCAGGACAGGACCTATCCGCGCGCTTCGTGATCAACGCCTCGGGCGTCCTGACACGCCCCAAGCGGCCGGATATCTCCGGTGTCGATGATTTCGGCGGGATCACCATGCATACATCCCGCTGGGACCACAACGAAGACATCGCCGGCAAGAGGGTGGCTGTCATCGGAACGGGCGCGTCGGCAGTGCAGTTGATCCCGGCAATCGCGAAAGACGTCAAGGCGCTGACCGTGTTCCAGCGCACACCGATCTGGTGCCTGCCGAAACTGGACTTCCCGGTGCCGCGGCTGGCAAGAGGGTTCCTCAAATACGCTCCCGGCGGACAACTCGCGGCGCGCGCAGCGAGTCAAACCTTCGTCGAAGTCACGTTCCCTGTCGCCGCTCACTTCCACACCGCCATTCCCTTGGCGTCACTCATCGAGCGTGCCGCGTTGCGGTACATGCGCAGCCAGGTGACCGACCCCGCCGTCCGTCAAAAACTGACCCCCCGTTACGCGCTCGGGTGTAAGCGCCCAAGCTTTCACAACGAGTACCTGGCCACATTCAACCGAGACAACGTCCACCTCGAGACCAGTCCGATAAGCCACTTCGATGCCGCCGCCGTCCACACCGTCGACGGCCGATCGCACGAGATCGACGTCCTCATCCTCGCCACAGGCTTCAAAGTGATGGAACCGGAGAACATGCCGACCTATTCGCTCAGGGGGATCGGTGGACTCGATCAAGCCAAGTGGTGGGACGAGAATCGGCTCCAAGCGTACGAAGGCGTCAGCGTGCCCGGATTCCCCAACCACTTCTCCATCTTCGGACCCTATGGATACAACGGTTCCTCGTACTTCACGCTCATTGAAGCCCAGACCAGGCACATCGTGCGATGCCTTCACCATGCGCGGTCCCGGCACGCCAACTACGTCGAAATAACCCGGCAAGCCAACGACCGCTTCTTCGCCGAAATGCTCAAACGCCGCCACCGCCAAGTCTTTTGGCAACCCAGCTGCGCAACCGCCAATAGTTACTACTTCGACAAACACGGCGACGTACCGCTACGCCCGACGACCACCCTCGAATCTTTCTGGCGTAGTCGCACCTTCGACCTTGGTGACTATTCGTTCGAGCGGCGCACCACTGAAAAGGTACTTAGCTCATCGTGACAACCCTTTACTCGGAACAGCATCCGAGCACGGCAAGTTATCTCATCGCGACGTCGGCCCGCGGGATCCTGCGCCCACTGACGCAAGCACTACCGTCTAACCAGTACGGGCTCGCGGTAATGGACCGGGTGCTTCGGGCGGCGCTCATTGCGTCCCGCCCGCGGCGCGGATTGCGAGTTGAACAGGTCGACACCGTCTTTGCTGGCGATCGGGTGAGAGGCGACTGGATCGTTGCCCCGGACGTCGACCCGGACGGGCCGCCGATTCTCTATATCCACGGCGGCGCCTTTTCCATGTGCTCCCCGCAGACCCATCGTGGTCTGCTAGGCGAACTGTCTGCCGCGTCGCTCAGGCCGGTGTTCGCCGTCCGCTACCGCCTGGCTCCGCGATACCCGTATCCCGCGGCCGCCGACGACGCACTGAGGGCCTACCGGTGGTTGACCGGCTCTGAAGAATCGGCGTCAAACCGCACGGTGGCGATCGCGGGAGATTCGGCGGGCGGCCAACTCGCCGTCGCGACCTCGTTGGGCGCGCTCGCACATCGCTCCCCGCCGCCCGATGGCATGTTACTCATGTCCCCCGTCGTCGATCTGACGTGCCAGCTGGCGATGGCACGTGAAACTCGCCGCCGCGATCCTTTCGCATCGGCCCGGTCCGCAACGCGTGCGCTCAGCCTCTATGTAGGCGATGCCCACCCGACCGACCCCCGCGTCAATGTCCTCGCCGCAGATCTCACCGGCTTGCCGCCGACATTGATCCAGGTCGGTGGAAGGGAGATGCTGCTCGACGACTCCCGTCAACTCGCCGAGCGCATGCGCGCCGCAGGAGCATCCGTGCGGCTTCAGGTGTTTCGCGGCCAGATTCACGTGTTCCAAGCCCTGTTTCGACTCTTGCCCGAGGCGCGTCACGCTTTGCACCTCAGCGGAGCGTTTCTCACAGACAGGGCCGAAGACACGTTTCCTTGACGCACGGGCCGAACGCAGGCAGGCGGCTAGCGCGCAGCAACCGCTTTTGTCACGCCCCACCGCGAAGGACCCGTTTGACAAACAGGGCAATTATGTATAACTATTAACATTGGTGGCCCAACTGTAAACAGCTGGTCGATCCTCCATCCCACGACGACCACAGGCCGGGGAGCGACAATGGTTAACCCGCTACACGCACCCGTCGATAAAGCCCGGGAACGGTTATCTTCGGTCATCTTGATTCCCGCGCCGCAACGGGTGGACGACGGACTTCGCCGGTGGAGTCGGCGGTGGCCAGTGCGTGAACTAGCCGCGCCCCCGGCCGGAAGCGGATTGCGACCGGTTCTCGGTGATGCCGGGCTCCCCTTGGTCGGGCACACCCTCGACTACATCCGGTTTGGGTCCGACCTGGGCAGAGAGCGCTACGAACGGTTCGGATCTGTCTCGTGGATGGGAGCGTTCGGTACCAAAATGGCGGTCATCGCGGGCCCCCAAGCTACCCAGGAGGCGCTCACCACCAACGCAAAGGCGTTCTCGCAAGACGGCTGGGCCTTTCTCATCGACGCGTTCTTCCACCGCGGATTGATGCTGATGAGCTTTGACGAACACCTCATGCACCGGCGCATCATGCAGGAGGCCTTCACGCGGCCGCGACTGGCCGGCTACGTCACCCAAGTGACCCCTTGCGTCCGCGCAACCCTGCCCACGTGGCCGACCGGCCCGTCCGTCCGCATGTACCCGCTGTTGAAAAACCTGACCCTCGACATCGCCACCGATGTGTTCATGGGTGGCCGAGGCAAAGACAGCAGCGACGCCATTAACCAGGCGTTCGTCGCTACGGTACGCGCGGCCAGCTCACTCGTCCGCGCGCCGCTTCCCGGCACCCGCTATCGCGCCGGGGTCCGCGGCCGACGGGTGCTTGAGGAATACTTCGCCCGGCACTTGCCGGCCGCCCGGGCCGGCAACAGCAATGACCTGTTCGCCGCGCTGTGCCATGCCAGCACCGAAGACGGACAACGTTTCAGTGACTCCGATGTCATCAACCACATGATTTTTCTGATGATGGCCGCTCACGACACATCGACCATCACCACCACCGCGGTAACTTATTACCTGGCAAAGCATCCAGAATGGCAAGATCGGGTTCGCGCCGAAAGCGATGCTCTCGGCGACCGATCACCCGAGATCGACGATTTGGAAGCGCTCAGGTCGCTCGATCTGGTGATCAAGGAATCCATGAGACTCGTGGCGCCGGTCCCGCTAGTCATGCGCAAAACAGTGCAAGACACCGCAATAGACGGCCACTACATTCCCCGCGACACGCTTGTGGCGATCACTCCCGCCGTCAACCATTTCGTCCGCGAAGTCTGGCATAACCCGGATCGCTTCGACCCCTTACGTTTCGACGACCCGCGCCGCGAGGACCAAGCTCACCGCTTCGCGTGGCTGCCCTTCGGCGGTGGCGCGCACAAATGCATCGGCATGCACTTCGGCACCCTCGAGGTCAAAGCGATCCTGCACCAGATGCTGCGCACGTTCACCTTCGGCCTCGACACCGACTACCGCATCCGCTGGGACAACACATCGCTGCCGATCCCGGTCGACGGGTTACCGATCACGCTGCGCCGCCGATGAAGACAGAATTTGCGCGGTTCCTCGCAGCCACCGAATTCCTCGACTGGAAACACGATGCCGTGCAGCAGTTCACCGAATCGGCGACACGCAACGCCACCGATTCCGTCGATAAGGCGTGCCGCATCTTCACCGCTGTCCGTGATTCGATCTGGTACGACCCGTATTCCGTCTCCGACGACCCGCGCCAGTACCGAGCCAGCGCGGTCGCCGTCGCCGAGCGCGCCTACTGTGTCCCCAAGGCGGTGCTCTTGACGGCTGCATGTCGCGCCGCGGGGATTCCGGCGCGGTTGGGTTTCGCCGACGTCCGCAACCATCTACAGACCGCGAGTCTCCGTGAACGGATGGGTGGTTCGGACGTTTTCGTCTACCACGGCTACAGTCAAATACTGCTGAATGGTCGGTGGGTCAAGGCCACACCGGCATTCAACCGCGAGTTATGCGCGCGCTTCCGCGTCGCTCCCATCGAATTCGACGGTCAGCGAGACGCCATGTTGCACGCCTACACAGGCGACGGCTCTCAACACCTGGAATACCTCCATGACCGTGGTGTTTTCGACGACCTTCCCCTCACGGAAATCATCGACGCGCTGCGCGACAATTACGGCGAACTCATCTACGAACCTCCTCCAGTGCCGGACTCATTCACCAACTAGCAGTTTGAAGGATTGTGCCTGTGCAAAGCACCATGCAGGATATCCCCTTGACCGTAGCCTCGATCGTCAGGCACGCGACATCCATCCACGCTGACAGCCAAGTCGTCACGCCGACCGGATCGGGCTACCGCACAACGACCTACGGTGCGCTCAAGCGACGAATCAGCCAGTTGGCCAACGCACTACGGAGTCTGGGCATAACTGACGATCAGCGCGTGGCCACCTTCCAATGGAGCAATCAGGAACACCTGGAAGCCTACTGTGCGGTGCCGTCGATGGGCGCGGTGCTTCACACCCTCAACCTTCGACTCACCGCAGAACAACTTGGCTACATTTCAGATCACGCCGACGACAAGGTCATCATCGCGGACGTCTCTGTGGCACCGCTTCTAGCGAAGGCACTGCCGACGATGTCGTCGGTGCACACCGTGATCGCAGCGGGCGACGGCGACCTGGAGCCGCTGCTGGCCAGCGGTAAAAACGTGCTGCGCTACGAGGACCTGCTTGCTGATCAAGACGGCGAATTCGACTGGCCAGAGCTCGATGAGAGGTCGGCCGCGGCGATGTGCTACACCAGCGGCACTACCGGAAACCCGAAAGGTGTTGTCTACAGTCATCGTTCCACCTATTTGCACTCGCTGACTGGCTGCACACCCAACGTGCTGTCCATCGGTGAAGAAGACCGCGTCTTGGCGATCGTCCCGATGTTTCACGCGAACGCATGGGGGCTGATCTATTCCGCGCTGATGTGTGGAGCCGACCTCGTGCTGCCCGACCGATACCTGCAGGCGGCACCGTTGGTTGCCATCATCGAGGACACGCAGCCGACCGTGGCCGGTGCGGTACCGACGATCTGGAATGACGTGCAGCATTTCCTGGAATCCGAACCGGAGCACGATATTTCGTCGCTACGCCTGGTCGCCTGCGGCGGGTCGGCCGTTCCAAGGTCACTGATGGAGCACTTCGAGAGTGAATTCGGTGTCCCGATCCTGCAGGCCTGGGGGATGACCGAAACCTCGCCGCTGGCAACCGTGGCGCGCGCGCCGAAGGGGACCAACGGCGAGCGCCAATGGGAGCTACGCGCTTGTCAGGGTCGTCCCGTCTGCGGTGTCGAGATTAGGCTGCGTGGCGACGATGGCCGTACCCTGCCCTGGGACGGACGGTCTATCGGCGAGATCCAGGCCCGCGGACCGTGGGTCACCGGCTCGTACTTCGGCGACAACGACTCCGACAAGCTCGACGAAGGATGGCTGCGCACCGGCGACGTGGGTCGCATCGATCAACACGGCTACCTTACGCTTACCGACCGGGTAAAAGACGTCATTAAGTCAGGTGGCGAATGGATTTCCTCGGTCGACTTGGAGAATGCGCTCGTTGCCCATCCAGCCGTGCATGAGGCGGTGGTGATCGGCGTGCCCGACGAGAAGTGGCAGGAAAGACCCTTGGCGTTGATCGTCACGAAGACCGAAACCAGCTTGGATATCAACGAATTGCGGGTCTTCCTGGACGGCGCGGTCGCCAAGTGGTGGATCCCGGAGCGCTGGGCGTTCATTGCTGAGGTTCCCCGAACCAGTGTGGGCAAATACGACAAAAAATTGCTGAGAGCACGCCACGGCGCCGGCGAATACCAGGTCGTGTACTGCGGCTAACCCGAAAAGCCGCCAACGTCGTCAGCAGCACCTAACCGAAAGGACACCATGACAGTCGCCTCACCTTGGCTCAGCCCGGAATTGGAAGCGCTTCGTGATCTCGCCGCAAAGTTCGTTGCCACTGAGATTGCACCCCACTCAGAGCGCTTCGCCGAGCAACACCATGTCGACCGGGCGGTGTGGGAACGAGCAGGCGAGCTGGGCCTGCTGTGCATGTCGATGCCGGTCGAATACGGCGGCGGCGGCGGGACGTTCGCGCACGAAGCAGTTCTGCTCGAAGAGCAAGCTCGAATCGGGGACAGTTCGTGGGGCGCCGGCCTGCACAGCGGCATCGTCGCACACTACATCCTGCACTACGCACGGGAAGACCTGAAAAGGCAGTGGTTGCCCAAGATGGCGTCGGGCGAATTGATCGGTGCCATTGCGATGACGGAGGCTGGAACCGGATCTGACCTTCAAAGCGTGAAGACGCGCGCCGTCCTCGATGGGGACGAGTACGTCATCACCGGCTCGAAGACGTTCATCACCAATGGTCAGCAAGCCGATCTCGTCGTCGTCGTGGCCAAGACCGACCATACCCAAGGCGCCAGCGGTATCTCGCTGATCGTCGTGGAAGCCGATCGCCCCGGGTTCCGGAGAGGACGAGTCCTCAGCAAAATAGGTCAGCGCGGTCAGGACACATCTGAATTGTTTTTCGACGGCGTGCGCGTCCCCAAGACGCATCTGCTAGGCGACACCGAGGGGCAAGGCTTCTTTCAGCTGATGACGCAACTGCCGCAGGAGCGACTTATCGTCGCGGTCGGAGCGGTTGCCGCCATGGAATTGGCCTTGCACCAGACGATCGAATACACGCGCCAACGAGAAGCATTCGGGCGAACGATCTTCGGGTTCCAAAATACCAAGTTCACCCTCGCTGAAGCCGCCACCGAAACAAGGATTGCGCGAGTGTTCCTCGACCACTGCATCTGTCTGCATCTCGACGGTAAGCTCGACGTGCAAACTGTCGCGATGGCCAAATGGTGGACGACGGAACGGGCGATGAAAGTCCTCGACGACTGCCTGCAGCTGCACGGCGGGTACGGATACATGACGGAGTATCCGATTTCGCGTCTCTGGGTTGATCAGCGAGTACAGAAAATCTACGCGGGGTCTAACGAAATAATGAAAGAGATTATTTCGAGGTCGCTTTGACAAGATAGCGACGACCGAACGCCCGGTGTATCAACGCAGATGAGGATCTGCTATTCGAGACAGGCAAGCTCCACTGCAGACAAAAGCCATCCCGGTGCCGTATCGGCGGACACGGCGGATCCGTCAAGCTCCCGCGGTTCCCCCTGGCCTCAGGGCTTATTCGCGGACGAGGAGTGTCCGGCTGCAGCTGTCCTCTCGCCACGATTCGTTCTCACGACGTGAATCCCGGAATCCGGCAACGCCGTCAGCCCACGTTGCCGACCTCGGCGATCTTGATTCCAGTAAGGAAACTTCTCACATGCTGCGTCGGGGGCGTGATGCATCACGTCAAGTTGCCCGCGAAACCTGATCCATGCATCACGTAAGGAATGCCCGCGAAAACGAGGTCAACTGGCGGTCTTGTTCTGGATGCGGATGCCGGATCTGACCTCGGGTAGGGCGGTGGGGATGGCGGCGAGGTAGAGGTGTTCGGTCTTGTTCTTGGCGAGTCTGAGCAGGGCGGCTTGTAGATCGGCGATCTGGCGTGCGATCGCGGCGGGGTTCAGGGTGTCGCGGTAGGCAAGCAGCTCCGATTCTTGGGCTGGCGAGAGGACCCCGGCTGCCAGCAGCCGGTCCAGTGGGGTCATGGGCTCGTCGTAGAGGCGGCGGCGCTGGCCGTCGCGGCCAGCGCCGTAGCCGATGGGTTTGATGGCTCTTCGTAATTCAGAGTGCATTGACAAGTTGGTGGAGTGCTCCGCTGTGTAGTAGTGAGCGCCAACGGTAGTGGGTGAGGTTGCGGAATCCGAGGGCGTTGCGGCGCAATGCTTCCAGGCGGCCGTTGATGGCCTCGGTGGGTCCGTTGGAGACGTGGTGGTCGAAGAAGGCCAGGATGTCGGCGCGGCGGCGCGATAGCGTGCGGCCGAGTTGGGCGATCTCCTCCAATCCGGCGGGTACGCCGCGCCGACTTCCAGGCGGCCGTTGATGGCCTCGGTGGGTCCGTTGGAGACGTGGTGGTCGAAGAAGGCCAGGATGTCGGCGCGGCGGCGCGATAGCGTGCGGCCGAGTTGGGCGATCTCCTCCAATCCGGCGGGTACGCCGCGCCGTATCGACTCGATCAGCCTGGTCATTGCCTTCTTGCCGTGACGTCGGTTCGGGTCGGCGTAGGCGGCGATGATCTTCTGATAGATCAGCCAGGCGACCTTGACGGCGAGATGGTCGTCGCCGTCGAGCACCTCGGTCAGCCGGGTGTATTGGCGTGGGGAGAGCAGCTGCAGGCGGGTTCGGGCGATGCGCCGGATCCCATAGAGCGGGTCACCGGTGTGTCCGCGCCGACCCAGGGTCTGCTGCTGGATGCGTTGGCGGATCAGGTCGAGCTTGGTCCCGGCCAAAGCCACAACGTGGAAGGGGTCCATCACGGTGACCGCGTCCGGGATGACCTCGGTGGCGGCGGTCTTGTAGCCGGCGAACCCGTCCATCGCAATGACCTCCACGGCCCGGGCAAAGTCGGTGGGTTGGGCGGCCAACCACGTGGCCAGTGCGGTCGCTGAGCGTCCTTCGACCAGGTCGAGCAGGCGTGCCGGGCCGGTCTGGTCGTGGGTAGGCGTGAGGTCGATGATCAGCGTGACGAACCCCTCTGTGCCGCGACGCCGAGGCGCCCAGCGATGCTCATCGACACCGATCACCGTCACCCCGGCCAGCCGATCCGGCCCGGTTGTGGCGATCAGGCCGGCGGTCGCACGCATCGCGATGGAGCTGACAGTATGCCAGGACACCCCGAGTTCGGCGGCGATCGCCGAAATGGTGGTGCGGTCGATCATCAACCGCCGCAATACATACCGGGCACAGCGCCGCGTCGTCGATGAGCGCGGGGCCGCCAACTTGCCCAGATCCTGGTTGAACACTGCCCGCCCACACGCTGGCGTTGTGCAGCGGTAGCGAGGTAGGGCACCCTGCAGCACCAGCGGGTAGCCGGCCACCGGCAGATCCGTCAACGGCCGAGTCACAGTGTCGCGGTAGCGGCCCTCCCGGCCGCAGTCCGGACACCTGGCGTCACAGGCCACCGGCCTGCAGAAGATCGTCGTCGTCTTCTCGTCGACCGCGGCGTCGGTGATCGTCACCCCCAACTCGATGGTGCGCATGATCGTGTCGGCAACAACAGACGGCGGGCAGGCAGTAGCCTCAGGCAAGGGTCACCTCGGTGGTGTTGGTGAAGCGGCGTGTAGGAACCTGAATCGTCACCCACCGAGGCCCCACCTCAGCTCAACGACACGAACCCCCACCGCGGATATCCGCCAACCACTGCTGCACGCTCATTTCCGCAGAGCCGGTTTGATGGTGGGCGTCAGGTAGTTGAGCCGGTCGTTGACCAGCCTCCAGAGCCGGTTGAGCACCGCACGTTCCTCGTCGGTGTCATAGCGGTAGTAGAACCCATACTTGCGGACGAGGTGGTTGTTCTTGGACTCGATTGTGGCCTGATCGTTCTTCTTGTACGGCCGCGACCTGGTGAAGAAGATCTCCATCTGCGCAGCCCACTTGATGACGGCCTTGTTGAGGAATTCGGTTCCGTTGTCGAAGTCCAAACCGGTTACCTCGTAAGGTATTTCATGGACACCGGCTTTGAGGGCGCCGAGGATGTGAGTGTGGGCGTTGTTGCGTTCGGTGCGGGTGAAGACCCAACCGATATGCATATCGGTGAGGTTGACGGTCCGGGCGAACTCGCCTTTGAGGGTTGGACCGCAGTGCGCGACGGTGTCGCCTTCGAAGAACCCCGGAGATCCCTCGACCTCGTCGGTTGCCTTGCGGATCTTGATCGAAGACCGCAGCAACGGGGAGGCCTTGGTGGTCGATTTCCCCTTGATCTGGTCGCGCGCCTTGACCGCACGCAGGTAGCGGTCGATCGTCGCGCTGCTCATCGCCAACAGCTCGGCACGCACCTGCGGGCTGTAGCGGTCCACACCTGCGCGTCCGGCCGGGTTTCCAGCAGGCGAGGTACGACGCGGCGACCAATAAACCCGGTACCGCCGGTAACGACATAGCGCATGCAAGCCATCGTGGCGGGTCACACCGCGCACGTCAACCATGCTGTCCAGGCATCAGCCGGCGAAGTTGCGGATGCCGTCCCAGTCCACCAGCGTCCAGCCGGTCATCGGGTTTCCGGTGATCACCACGCGGCCGACGTTGGGCAGCGGATGACTGGTCGCCAGGCTGTCCTTGGCGTTCTTCGTGTTCATCAGCGTCCAGTACTCGATGGCGTACAGATGCGAGAACACCACCGGTTGGTTGTGGCCGCTGTTGTAGATCTTCTGCACGGCCGCGGTGAACCAGTCGTTGAACTCCTTGCCGGTGATCGACCCGGGGATGCGGTCTCCGACGTCGCCGTTGAGCCAGTCCGCCGGTACGTCGAGGGGGCCATCGAGACGGGCTTGCCCTCGTACCAGCCGGCGTTGATCTCTTGGATGCCTTGCAGCACCTCGACTTGCTTGCCGAGTTCGGCGGCCAACGGCGCGGCGGTCTGTTGCGTTCGCACCATGGTGGAGGCGTAGACGGCGTCGTACTTGTTGTGGGCGAGTTGGTGCGCGACCTGTTCGGCCTGCCCCTTGCCCTCCGGGGTCAGGCCCGGGCCCGGCACGTCGGTGTCGATGACGCCGCTGGCGTTGGTCTCGGACTCCGCGTGCCGGACGAACGTCACGGTGATGCTGTGGGCCTGCGGTGACCCGCCGCAGGCGCCGACGATTACCGTTGCGGCCAGCACGGCTACCGCTTTTGAGGCCTTCCTGATCAAGCTGGGATTGCGCATGGCGATAGCCTGCCCCGCCGACGGTGCCGGTGGGAAGGGTTTGCGATGGTTGGGTGGCAGAAAAGCTTGAAGGGAGACTCGTATGGCGATTGACCCGAGTGCCGTCGGTGCGACGACGGAGCCGATGCTGTTCGAATGGACGGACCGGGAGACGCTGCTCTACGCGCTCGGTGTCGGCGCCGGAACTGACGACCTATCGTTCACCACCGAAAACAGCCACGACATCACCCAGCAGGTGCTGCCCACCTATGCGGTGATCTGCTGCCCGGCGTTCGGTGCGGCGGGCAAGATCGGAAAGTTCAACTGGGCCATGCTTTTACACGGGTCGCAGGGCATCCGGCTGCACGCACCGCTGCCGCCGGCGGGCAAGCTGTCCGTGGTCTCCGAGGTCGCGGACATCCAGGACAAGGGCGAGGGCAAGAACGCGATCATCGTGCTGCGCGGCCGCGGCACCGACCCCGACTCGGGGGAGCTGATCGCCGAGACACTCACCACGTTGGTCATCCGGGGCGAGGGCGGGTTCGGGGGAGTGCCGGGTCAGCGGCCGATCGCGCCGGAGTTTCCCGACCGCGAGCCCGATGCCCGGATCGCGCTGCCCACCCGTGCGGACCAGGCGCTGATCTATCGGCTCTCCGGTGACCGCAACCCGCTGCACAGCGACCCGTGGTTCGCCAGGGACATGGCCGGTTTCCCGAAGCCGATCCTGCACGGGCTGTGCACCTACGGGGTGTCGGGCCGCGCGCTGGTCGCCGAGCTGGGCAAGGGCGTGGCCGCCAACGTCACGTCGATAGCGGCGCGATTCACCTCGCCGGTGTTTCCAGGGGAGACGCTGACCACGCTGATCTGGCGGACGGAACCGGGCAAGGCGGTGTTTCGGACGGAGGCTTGTGGCGCCGAAAGCGCGAACGCGCGGATCGTGTTGGACGACGGCGCGGTGGAGTACGCGGAGGCCTAGCCGATGGCTTAGAACCCGGTACGTCGCCCCGGCGCGCAGGCGTTCACTGGTGCGCCTGGCCTGCCGTCCAGCCATGACCTGTCCCGCATTCGGCGGGCTTCGGGGGGATCGCTCGGGCGCTAAGCTAAACAGCTATGTGCTACAGTTAGCACATGTCTACGGTGGGCGTTCGTGAGCTGCGGCAGCGGGCCAGCGAACTCCTCCGTCGGGTCGAGGCCGGCGAGACGATCGAGATCACCGACCGTGGTCGGCCTATCGCCCTTCTCTCGCCGATGCCGGAGGGCGGTCCGTACCAGCAGATGCTGGCAAGCGGCGGGATCGAACGTGCGACGCTTGACTTTGATGACCTTCCCGAGCCGGTCCGACTCAAAACGGGTATCGAGCTGCCGTCCGTGACGCTTGCGCGCCTGCGTGAGCACGAGCGTTGATGGCGGCCATCTACCTGGACTCGTCCGCAATCGTCAAGCTTGCAGTTCGTGAGCCAGAGTCGGATGCGCTGCGTCGCTACCTTCGCACCCGGCTGCCGCGGGTGTCGAGTGCCCTTGCGCGGACGGAGGTCATGCGGGCTCTGCTCCACAAGGGTGAATCAGCCCGAAGAGCCGGACGCCGGGCGCTCGCGAGCCTAGACCTACTACGCATCGACAACCGATTGCTCGATCTTGCTGGTGGGCTGCTGCCAATCGAGCTACGCACCCTCGATGCAATTCACCTGGCGACTGCCCAGCGGCTCGGCATGGATCTTGGCCGGTTGTGCACTTACGACGACCGCATGCGCGACGCCGCCGAGGCGCTCGGCATGGCAGTGATTGCCCCGTCTTGATCGGCTACCTAGGGTGGCGCGTGAGGCGGCCAACGCTTCATGTCCCGGCATGTCGCGCCAACCTCGTGCCACCGCCGAATGGGGACACCGTCGTGCTGGATCACTCGAATGTTGGCACCCTGAGCGCCGTTAGAACCGTTGCCGTCGCTAATTTACGCGGGCGTCACTTAACCGCTGTGCCAACCTTTCGGTGAACTCGGCGGCGCGCGCGGGACTGTCCAACGCAAACAGCGCGGCGGTGGCGCGGTCGCCGTCTTCGCTGTGTCGCACCAGGATCGGGATACCATCATCGCGGACCGCGTCGAACGCGTCCTCGTCGGTGATGTCGTCGCCGAGATAGATGGGCACCAGCGGACGCGCGTCGGCCTCGCGCAGGTGATCGATCACCCAGCGAAGCGTCTTTCCCTTGTCCCAGTCCATGTCCGGACGCAGCTCGATGACTTCGCGACCCGTCGTCACCCGAAGTCCGTCCCGCCGGCCCGCCGCGCGCACCGCCGCGGCAACCTCGCCCACGCGGTCCCGCGCGGCGTTGCGGTAGTGGACCGCAACGCCAAATCGCTTGTGCTCCATCATAACTCCGGGGATCGAGTCGAGCCGGTCGCGCAGCTCGGCGGCGGCCTGTTCGAGCACCGGTGTGGCCGCCGCCGCGGCGTCGTTCTGGTGGTGTGTGCCGTCGGGTGCGGTCAGCTCGAAACCGTGGCTGCCGGCATACCAGATCCCGGGCACACCGAGGCGCTGTGACACGTCGGCGAGGTCGCGGCCGGACAGAACCGCGACCGGGCATTGCGCGGCCAGCTTCCGCAGCGCCTCGACCGCGGCGGCGACGGGCCGGGCCGCGGCGGGATCGTCGACGATGTCCGACAGCGTGCCGTCGAAGTCGAAGAACATATGGCCGGCCTCCGGTCGGTGAGGGCACCGAGGGCCTGCACAGCATCGGGTAGCTGGGACATCCGGTGGTCCCCGGTGCGCACGGCGACCTCATCCAGATCGCCGACCACGGCGTCGGCGCCGACGCGCCGCAGGGCGTCACTTTGCCCTGTTCGGTCGAGGCCGATGACCAACGCGAATCCGCCGTCGCGCGCGGCCTGGACGCAAGCCGCGTTGTCGGTAAGGACGGCGCATCGCCCCGGGCGGACCGACAGCTTGTCTGCTGCCTCACTCAGGGTGTCGCGGACGTTACCGTTCGACGCGAAGACGCCGGTGTCGACGCCGGCTTCGCGCAATCGCCGGGTCAGCGCCTGGGTGCGGTCCAACGCGGTGTCGAACAGCACCGCGTCATGGCGGCGCGGGTCGATGGTGACCGGCATTGACCAACCTTCTCACGGTGTTCAACGCCGGTGAGAGCGGGTCAGTGACGTGCCGGCGTGGGTGCCGACGGTCGCGGCCGCTGCGCCTGGCCCGGAAACGCGCGCGCCGCGCGCGTGCGCCGGCGGTCCTTGCTGAACAGCAACACCGAATCCTGGCTGAGCGCCACCATCCGTGCCATGCCCAGCTCGATACCGGCTGCCAGCTGCTTGACGTCGGCCGTGGCGTCGTATTCGGCGGTGATGCCCGAATACCAATTCGTCGCCGTAGCTGAGCATCGCGACCCCGGTGCTCAGCTGCAAGGCGATCGGGGGGATCGGCAGCAGGCGCTCCATCGTCTGGCCCATCAGCCGCAGCTGATGGCGAGGCCCGGGCGCGTGGTTCGCCAGCGTTACGAGGCCGCGCTGCGGGAGCCTGGGTAACAGTTGTATGAGGTTGCCGCGCAGCATAGTTGGCAGACAATTGATCGCAGACTCCACGATACCGGGCGGAGATTTGTCGGCGTGCTGCGCTTTCCACCGGCTGTGCACGGTCCGCAATTGCTGGACCGGGTCGTCATGCTCGACGGGCAGGTATGGCAGTAGTGCCGAACGTACCGGCATCGGCACCAGGGTGCGCAGCGAGTCCGCCCGCGGTTCTTCGCCGCGGCGTAGCAGAACCCTTCGGAAGCCCTCGGTGATGGCCGCCAGCGCGACATCGTTGACGGTCACACCGAATTTGCGGCACACGCACTCGACGTCGGCAATCGGGACGCGCACCGTGCTGTAGCGCCGCAGGACCGGGTCGACCGAGGGCCGTGCCGTCGGCCAGATCGCCCCGACGAAGTTGCCGGCGAGTGCCCCAGCCCACTCCAGGGGCCAGCCGCGCTTCGAGGCCTGCGGCGGCGAATCATGTTTGTCGCCAACACCGTTCGCGAATGCATCGTGGTCGGCGTCGTCGCAAAGCCGGGTGAGCAGGTGGGCGGCTGAGTTCCCGTCGGCCAAGCCGTGGTGGATCTTCATCAAGATTGCCCACCGGCCGCCTTTCAGGCCCTCGATCACCCAGCACTCCCACGGCGGACGGTCCAGGTCGAGGGGACGCTCCAGGGCGTGGGCGATCGCGCCGGACAGCTGGGCGTCGTCGCCCGGGCGCGGAATCGCCACCCAGCGCACATGATGGGCCAGGTCGAATCCGGGACAGTCGATCCACTCGAAGCTCTGCGTCCGCAGCACCTGTGTGCAGCGCGGTATCGACTGAATCCGTTCCGCCAGCAGCTGTTTCAGCAGTGCGTAATCGGGGACGCCACCATCGACGATGGCGACCGCGCCGATCACCAGGCTGGCGTACTGATCGGGATCTTGAGCTCTCAGGTACGCCGTATCCAGTGTTATCGCTTGCGCCATGCGCAGTCCCCGCCCCTCGTTTCTCGCACTTGTACCAGTATTTGCGCGGGACCTCCGGGGCGGTAGGCCAGGAGCGTTAAGAATGTGTTTAGACCCGTTAAACAGCTCGCCTAAGTCGAACATACTTATTGCTTATCTGCTTAAGTGGACTCGTTTGCTTAAAAAAATTCGTCAAAAGTACTGCCGGGCAGTGGTTTAGCAGTTGCTCGCAGAGTTTGCTCTTGGCCTTCGGCGGCGCCGATGAGGTCGGCTAGTGGGTGGGGATCGGTGTTGACGCTTTGTTGCAGGAGTCGGTAGAAGAGCATTCCGCGGGCTTTTGACCTGCGGCGATTGAATCTGAAGGTGAACTCGTCGAGGTAGTACTGCAGGTGCTCGCGTTCCACGCGGGTGTAGCGGCCATGACAGGAGCGATCGTCGGCGCCCGCGACGGCGTTGAATCCATCCCTGCTCGCTGGCTCGAAGCACTCGAAGACGGCGACCGCGGACGCACCCACGTGAAGCAGCTCGCCGCGCTTCTGCTCAGGTAGCGCGCTCTGCGCCCTACCCCCCCGCTCACCTAGGTGCGTGGGTCGGTATCCACGAGTTGTTGGTGTGTCACGCTGATGGCGACGTGGATGGTCGGGAAAACTGTGTCCATGGATTTGATGACGGCCCAGGATCAGCTGTTTGAGACCGAGTCCGCGCGGCCTCGCTCGTCATCGTCACCGGGCGAGGTTTCGGTGGACAAGACGTTTCGGGCCTATGACCAGGATCAGTCGTTTTTGATGCCGCCGTCGTTGCGGGATTGGTTGCCTGACGATCATCTGGCGTTGTTTGTGTCCGAGTTGGTCGATGAGGTGCTTGATCTGGCAGTGTTTTTCGCCTCCTACAGCGAGGCCCGGGGCTTTCCGCCGTATCACCCGCGGCTGATGCTCAAGCTGCTGCTCTACGGGTACACCAGCGGGGTTCGTTCATCTCGCAAGATCGAAGCCCGTTGCCATGACGATGTGGCGTTTCGGTACCTGGCCGCCAACACCGCACCGGACTTTCGCTCCATCGCCCGCTTTCGGCGCCGTCACCTCGCCGCGCTGGAAGCCCTGTTCCTGCAGGCGCTGACCCTGTGCCAGCAGGCGGGCATGGTCACGATGGGCCGGGTGGCCCTCGATGGCACCAAGGTCAAGGCCAATGCCTCCCGTCACAAGGCGATGAGCTATGACCGGATGTGCGAGGCGGAGCCGGCCCTGCAAACCCAGGTCGAGCAGATCATGCGGGAGGCCGAACGCGTCGATATCGACGAGGACCAGGCCCACGGCCCGGACAATCGTGGCGGTGACCTGCAGGGCGAATTGGCCCGCCGTGAGAGCCGGCTGGCCAAGATCCGCAAGGCCAAGGCCGACCTGGAACAACACGCCAAAGACCAGGCCGCGGACAAGGCCCGGGCAAGGGCGCAAAACGCCGGCCATGATGACGACGCGGCCGCGCGGGCCGCCGAGCAGGCAGCACAGTGCGCGACCGTCAAGCCCAAGGCGCAGCGCAACTTCACCGACCCTGACGCCCAGATCATGAAGACCGCCGACGGCAGCTTCCACTACTGTTACAACGCGCAGGCCGTCGTCGATGAAGAACATCAGGTGATCGTTGCGACCGACTTCGCCGAATCCGGCGCCGACAACCCCGCATTCGGCGAGCTGCTCGCCCAGACCATCACCAACACCGCGACCACACCGCGTCAGACGCTCGCCGACGCCGGCTACTTCAGTGAGAACAACATCGACGCCGCCCACAAGGCGGGCACCGATCCGCTGATCGCGACCGGCCGGCTCGCCCACGGCGAGCAGGTTCCCGACGCGCCACGGGGACGGACACCGAAAAATGCGACACCAAAGGCGCGGATGGCCCGCAAACTTCGCACCAAGAAGGGCAAGGCCGCATATTCGCGGCGCAAGGTGATCGTCGAGCCGGTGTTCGGGCAGATGAAGACCACCCAGGGGGCGAGTCGACTCCTGCTCCGCGGCCACCATCACGCCCGCGCCGAATGGCGCCTGCTCGCCGCCTGCCACAACCTGCGAACCCTCCTACTACAACATTGCAGCGCAGGCTGCGGCCGGCTGAAAGGGTCGTGCGCAGCGAGTTACGGCCACCGATCCGCCATCCCGCGGAATGCGGCCCGCCCGATCACACCACCAGGCCAACAAAACGCCGCCCGATGCCCTCCGTCCAGGACAAATCCACCTGCCGACCCGACAAATCCGTTACCGACCCACGCACCTAGCCGGGGGCAGCAGGAATCAAGATCACTACAAGTCAAGTCCCCACGGAATCAGGGGAACCCCTTCACCCGAGCTGCACGGCGTATTGACGGCAGAGCACCTACGATTGGCCGCTGATCAGCCCGCACCCTACTTTCCCGTGCTGGTGACCGGTGCCGCCGCCTCGGCTCCACCGGCGGCAAGCTCACCCTGGTCCGCAGCACCCACTGTCTTTGACAGGCGAGCACCCAGCCGCTGAAATGCGTCCACCGAGAATGGCTGCATCATACGGCGGTTGACACCAGGGGCGATACGGAGCATGAAATAGCCCAGCCAGGCCTCGGTGCGCACCGGCACGACCGCCAAATCAAACCGTACCGCACGTACGACGGCACGAGCTACGAGGTCCGAGCTCATCGGCGAGACCCTAAACTTCTCGCTAAATTCCTGGAGCTTCTTCGTGAACTGCTTTCCTTGTTCGATCAGGTTCTGATCGACGCCGACTACGATCGCGCGATCAGCGATGTTGGTGTTGATCACACCCGGGCACACGGCGCTGACGCCGATGCCTCTCGGTCCGAGTTCGAGCCGCAAGCACTCGGTCAGCATCTTCACGCCCGCCTTGGACACCGAGTACGGCGCCATCACCGGCGTGGGTGTGAACGCCGCCGCTGACGCGATGTTGACGATGTGGCCACCGCCGCGCTCAACCATCTGGGCGCCGAACACACGACATCCGTGGACGACACCCATTAGGTTCACACCGAGTTGGCGGTCCCAATCCGAGGGACTCAGCTGCAAAAAGTGGCCGCCCACCAAGATACCTGCGTTGTTGACCAATACATCGGTGTAACCGTGATCGGCTAACACATCGCGACCGAACACCGCCCAGGCGTCGGGGTCGGTGACGTCCAACTGCGCCGCCGACGCGCCGAGGCCGTAACCGCGGATCATCGCGGTGGTCGCTTGTGCCGCATCCAGATCGATGTCGGAGACCACGACGTGGGCGCCGAGCTTAGCGAACCTGATCGCTGTCGCCCGGCCAATGCCGCTTCCAGCCCCGGTGACCACCACCAGGCGCGGTCGCAATCGGTTGAACTTCACAGGCTCTCCTTCGTCATGGCCGCGGCTGCGTCCAGAACCGCAACGCCCCTGCTGTATCGGTAGACATCAAGGTTGTAATAGCGGTTCTGCCAGTACATTTCGCCGTGCGTCGACGGCCGAAACGGTGAATCGCCCTGGTTATTAATGTAGTAGGTGTTCGAACCCGCACACGCCGGAGTGAACAGGAAGTTATTCTGTTGGCGCTTCAGGCATTTCCGAAAATACTCGTCGTGGGCTTCCTGACGAATCTCGCAGACCGTTGCACCGCGGCGCTTCGCTTCGGCTATGGCGCGGCTCAGGTGAGCCGATGTCGCTTCGATCATCCACAAGTACGAGCCGAGCACGAATCCGTAGGGCCCGGTGATTGAGAACATGTTCGGAAATCCGGGAACCGAAACACCCTGGTACGACTGGTATCTCTGCTCACTCCAGAACCGCCCGAGATCGACGCCGCCCCGCCCGATGACGGGGAAGGGAGGCACCGCGCCCGCCTCCCACAGCTTGAACCCGGTCGCGCAGATCAACACGTCGATCTCGTGCTCCACGCCGTCCGCCGTCCGTACCCCCTTCTTGGTAATGCACTCGATCGCATCGGTGACCAGGCTGACGTCGTCGCGGTTGAAGGTACGCAAGTAGTCGTTTGACATCGACGGGCGCTTGCAGCCTAACCCGTAGCGTGGGATCAGCTTCTCCCGAACGACCGGGTCATCGATCTGGCGGCGCATCCAGCGGCGGGTAGGAACCTCAAGCATCCGGCGGCTCGCGTTCGTCAGCCACTGTGGACCGACCCACATCCCGGCCATGCCGACCTCGGTTGCGACGGTTCCCACCAGGCGGATACCCGAACGGATTCGCTTACGCCCCAGAACCCACCGGATGGCGGACGTGACCTCCTTGTCAGGTTTTGGGAACACCCATATCGGTGTTCGTTGGAAGACTGTCAAATGTTCGACTTCGTCGACAATGGCCGGGACGACCTGCAGCGCCGTTGCGCCAGTGCCGATGACCGCGACGCGCTTGCCCGCCAGCGCCACGTCATGGTCCCAGAGTGCGGTGTGCATGAGCACACCCCCGAACTCGTCGAGACCCGGGATATCAGGCATCTTCGGGCGTTCGAGGCCACCGACCGCCATGACTACATTTCGGCCGGTAATCTCCTGATCGGCGTCGGTAGTCAATCGCCATAGGCTATTGCGCTCATCGAGCACCGCCGAGGTGATCGTAGTGTTCAGCCGCAACTTTTGAGCTAGGCCGTACTTGTCCACAAGGTCGCTGGCGTAATCGCGAAGCTCGTAACCCGGAGCGAAGATCCGCGACCAATCACCACGCTGCTCGTAGGAAAAGCTGTAGACAAACGAGGGAATATCCACCGCCACACCCGGATAAGTGTTCGCATGCCAGGTGCCGCCCACCTGATCCCACTTGTCGACAATCACGAAGTCGTGAATGCCTCTGCGTTGCAAGGAGATACCAGCACCGATACCGCCGAATCCAGCGCCGACGATCACGACTTCATGGTCTGGAGTGACACGCTCGACAGTCGGTAACTGCTCGATGTCGATCGTTGTACTCAACTTGAACTCATGGCCTTCCTGCTACTTGAGATGACCGACAAGGGCACCGTCGTCGCCGAACAGCTCCTGCCGCCACTGCTGCACCAGCGCGGTCGTGTCGATGTCGTCGGGATGGAAGCCCGGCTTTAGGTACATGCGCAGATCGGCCATCAGCCCCTGCACCAACGGGTCCCGGAACACCGCACGCGTTTGACGCGCCACTTTGATCGGGCGCCATCCCCGCGGATCGGCCAAAATAGACAACAGCACCCCGATCGACACCACCGGGATCGTCAGGATGTACAGCACCGCCATCACCCCGATCCGGAGCCACTCCGGCCCATCGACGGCCCGGTAGACGTCGAACGCCACCGACTTATGTTCCAGCTCTTCCACCGCGTGCCAGTTGAGCAGGTTTCGCACCTCGGGATCGCCAGGAATCTTTTGTATCTCTTCGCCCAGCATGCGCTCAGCCAGTGTCGCGGTGTAGTGCTCGGCCGCCGCCGTGACCGCCAGGGGTACCCGCGCTGGCAGCAGGTTCTCAATTCGCACGATCAACCGGCTCCCGGCGGCTGTCATGCGGGAACATAAACAGCCGGACAATCGGGTAGCCCATCTCGATGAGCTTCTCGTTGAGCCGGCGGTGTTCCTGGCCGTGCACCGACTCCTGGCCAAATGAATCCGGCCACCCGCTTCATCAGTACCGGATCGGTCATCTGATCGGCAAAGCGCCGAACCGACCGGATAAACAACTCCTCACCTGGCGGAAACACGCCGGACAGCAACGCCACAAGGTGGCTGAACACGATATTGCCCTCAACGAAATGGTGGTCCATCGGCTCGGGATCGCCGAACCAAAACCGAATCCGCCGAGCCTTAGGATACGTACTCTCGGCTACTTTTTCGGCTGCTGTTCCGCTTTTCGCAGCCATTGCCTGACTAGCTACCATGGCAATCCCTTTTGTTGTGGATGTTCGCAATCACTTCAGGTAGCCGACGAGTTCTCCGTCGGTGCCGAAGAGTTCCTCTTGCCAGTGCTCCAACAACGCGTTCGTGTCGATGTCGTCAGGATGGAATCCCGGTCGCAGATATTTCGTAAGGTCTGGGATCAAACCCCGGAAGATGGGGCCACGGTACAGCCGATAGGCCTCCCGTATCACCCGTAGCGGCTGACGACGCCCATCCGGGTCGTGCGCCAGCGAGTAAACCAATGTGACGGCTATGAGGAGAAGCAGGGTCGGAATCATCACGGCCATCACACTCCTGCGCATCCGCTCCGTACCTCCCGCCACCGTGCGGAAGACATCGAATGCGACCGATTTGTGCTCAAGTTCCTCCACGGCATGCCAGTTCAGCACGTTCCACACCTGCAACTCGCCCGGAATCGCCTGGATTTCCTCTTCGCCCAGCGTGCGCTCAGCAAGTACGGCGGTGAAGTGTTCTGCAGCTGCTGTTACCGCCAGGGGTAGCCGCGCAGGCAGCCGCTCCTCCAGTCGCTTGACCCAGTCGTTAAACTTCTTCGAATCCCACCAAGCGATCGGGTAACCCATGTCGATGAGTTTCTCGTTCAGCAGGCGGTGTTGCTGTCCGTGGACCGATTCCTGGCCGATGAAGCCCGCCACCCGTTTCTTCAACGTGGGATCGGTGACCTGACCGGAAAATAGACCCAGGTGACCGGACGCGGCGGAGCCACCCGGCGCAGCCGGGTGTTCTTTCTCGCAGTTGTCGGGTTGTGTTGTGGGAGTTGGCCGGTGTCAGGCGACGGGTTCGAGGGTGACGCGATAGCCCAGGGCTGCGAGCTGCGCGACGTGGTTACGGGTCCGGCGTTCGGTGTTGATGCGGGTCGCGTGGTAGTCGGCACCGAGATCGTGGAAACGGGCCGTGGGGTCGTGCAGCAGGTTCCAGATGATGACCAGGATGGATCGGGCAACAGCGACGAGGGCCTTGAGCTTGCCGCGGCGTTTGACGATGCGCCGATAGCGTTCACCGAGGAAGGTGTTGGTCTTGGCAGCGGCTGTCGCGGCTTCGCCGAGAGCACCTTTCAGATATGGGTTGCCTTTGCCCGCCTTGCCCGAACGTTGCACCGGACCGGACTGGATGGTGCGTGGACACAGTTTTGCCCACGACACCAGGTGTCCGGCCGTGGGGAACCGGCTCATGTCGAGCCCGATCTCGGCGAGAATGATCTGCGCGTTCACCGGGCCGACGCCGGGAATCTCATCGAGTCGGTCGATCGTGGTCAACTCGCCGGCTTTGCGCGAAGCGGGGTTTGCTCCGCCGGTGGCGTCCCCACCGTTGACAGGTTCGGGCTCCATTGCAGCCAACAGTTGGTCGATGCGGGTGGTGAGCCTGCCGATCTTGGCGTCCAGCGCGTCGATCTGATCGAGCAGCATCTGGGCAAGTTCGGCGTGGTGATCGTCGAATCTGCCGGTCAGCGCCTCGACCAGAGCGGCTTGCTTGGGTCTCATCTTGCCGCGCGCCAGCCCGGCCAGCCGGCGCGGGTCCCGCTCGCCAGCGATCAGCGCCTTGAGCATGTCGCGCACCGACAGGGTGTCCAGAGTCGAGGCCACCGACGACACCTTGATCAGCGCGTCCTCGAGCAGCTTCTCGATCCGTTGCCAGTACCGGGAACGTTCGCGAGTCATATCGATCCGTAACCGGGTGTAGTCGCGTAACTCGCGGATCGGCGCCGGCGGCACGAAACTTGGCCGCAGCAGACCTTTCTCGGTGAGCTTGGCTAGCCAGACCGCGTCGAGTTTGTCGGTTTTGGGCCGACCGGGCACGTTCTTCACGTCGCGGGCGTTGACCAGCTGCACGTCGAGCCCGGCCGCCTCCAGCAGGTAGTACCAGATCCGCCAGTAATCCGACGTGGACTCCACAGTGACCTTCTCAATCCGCTCGTCAACGAGGTAGTCGGTCAACTCACCGACTGCGCCGGACGTGGCGGCCACGTCCCACACTTTGCTGACCCGCCTGCCCGCGCGGCTGCCCACACGCACGCACACCTTGCCCGAGGCCTTGGCTACATCGATCGCGCACACACGCTCGATCACCAACTCATGCTCGGTGTCAGCAATCTCCTCCGGCTGCTGCTGCTTCAACTCGCTTGCCCTCCATCAACATCGACGCTCTCAACAAGGCGGGCCGCCCGGGGGCCTCGGTTCAGGGAATCGAAATTCTGACCGGCGTGCTCGAAGCAACAGTGCGTGACCCTTCCAGGTCGGGCCCCGGCACCAGGCTCATCAACAGGCTCACAAAACCCAAGTTAACGTCGGCGTCGGCAGGCAACCCGACCCCCATTTTCACGCCTGCGAGGCGTCACCCGAAGGGAAACAGGGGGCTCATCTGAGAATCGACGCACCGACCGAATAAACAACTCCTCCCCTGACGGGAACGCACCCGATAGGTTCGCCACGAAGTGGCTGAACACGATGTCGTCGTTGACGAAGTACTTGCCGTGTGTGCCGCCGTCGCCGCCAAACGGAAAGCTTATCCGTCGGGTCCTCGGATAACGGGATCCAGCGCTCGCTGCGGTCACCGACTTTGCCTCTTGCCTTGCGTGGTCACTCGCCATGAATGCTAGCCCCTTCCTTGAACGTGTGACGTGTAGTTCCAGGTACCAATAGTACTAGGTGTTGGAACCACGCTACTGCGGATCCACGAGGTCGGCAAGCATCCGGCAAGCATCACGAAAAGTGCCCGCGAAACGCCCTCGGTGCATCACGTAAGAATGCCCGCGAAACGGTGATCCCCGCCAGGCATGGAGAGTGGGCTGTCGATGTCGTCTCGTGCCGAGATCACCGCGAAGTTCGCCAAGGCGTATGTGAAGGCGTCGAAGGCGAATAAGGGGCAGATTCTGGATCAGGTGGTGGAGGTCACCGGCTGGTCGCGTGACAATGCTCGGCGCCGGTTGACGGCCGCGGCCCGGCCGCCGGGAGCGGGCCGGCAGGTCGCCAAACGACCTCGCCGGCAGCGCAAGCCGAAGTATTCCTATGACGCGCTGAAGGTGCTGGGCCACTGGAGCGAACGGCGACGTGCAGTGTCGGTTTGTCGTCGTCTGACTCGTCTGGGCGGGAGACTTGATCCCACATGGTGTCGATCATCGGTTGCAGGAAGAGCTGTCCCAGCTGTCGGACCATGATGTCGATGATCTGGGTGGATCCGCTTCGCTCCGCATTTGCGATACCGGCGTCGCGGGCTTTGATGAGCTCCGTTCGGGTCAGCTCTGTCAATCGCTGGAGCAGTTGGCCTTTAGACCCTGCGGGGTCCAGTAGCGCGCGGCGCAGATAGTTGACGACGGCTGGGTTCGATTCGAGCATCTCCTTCACAGCCACGTCACGCGCCGTGGCGACTTGTCTTGGTGTTCCATCAACGGGGACCTGCGCGATCGTCTGCGCGAAGTAGTCGACGACGAGTTGTTCAACGGCGCGGCGGATTCCGTCCTTGGTCTTGAAGTGGTGGACAACCAGCCCGACCGTGACGCCGGCTCTCGAGGCGATATTTCGCATCGACGTGCGGTCCTCCCCGAACTCCGCGAACAGGTCCATCGCGGCGTTGCGAATGCGCGCCTTCGCGGTCAGGTCGTCTGCGCCTGCGCGTGGATCGGCGAACGGTCCCATGCGTCTCCTTCGTTCCGGGCAAGTGTACAGTGAACATCACTTCTTGTACAGATAGGAAGCTTCCTGTACAGTCGTACGGTATCAATTGAAGGACCACATGGTGCAGGGCAGTCTGAACGGCGTTCGCATCGTGTCGCTTGCGGTGAACATCCCGGGCCCGCTCGCGGCGGCACGGCTGGCGCGCTTCGGCGCGTCGGTAACAAAGGTGGAGCCCCCTACCGGAGATCCCTTGGCCGCGGTCGCGCCCGGCTGGTACGCAGAGCTCGCCAGCAAGCAGACGGTCTTGGTTCTGGACCTCAAGGACGCCGGCGACCGCGCCAAGCTGGACGTCGAGCTGACTTCCGCCGATGTGTTGCTCACCGCCATGCGCCCTTCGGCGCTACGCAGGCTCGGGCTCGACGACGCGCATGTCAGGTATCCGGGGCTCTGTCACGTCGAAATCGTGGGCTACGACGGTGACCTCGAGGAGCGTCCTGGCCACGACCTGACCTATCAGGCCACGCACGGCACCCTGCAGCCCCCGTTGATGCCGGCGGTTCCGGTCGTGGACCTCCTGGGTGCCGAACGTGCCGTGTCCGGGGCCCTGTTGGCGCTGCTTGATAGGCCGAATTCCGGTGCCGGCCAACACGTCCGGATCGTACTGGCGGACGCCGCAGCCGACGCCGGCGCAGCCGTGCGGTACGGCGTCGCAGGGCCCGGCGACCCGCTCGGTGGCGCGACTCCGACCTACGGGATCTACGCCAGTGCCGACGGCTATATCGCCCTGGGCGCAATCGAACCGCATTTCCAGAAGCGGACCCTCGAGGTCCTGGGCGCAGCAGATACCCACGAGGATCTCGCACGAGTCTTTGCCGGACAAAGCACGCGCCACTGGGAAGAAGTCGCCGAGACGGTTGACATCCCCATCGTTGGAATTCGTACACCGGAACAAGGAGGAGTGGAACATTGAACGCGCGCGAAGCAGTGATTGTCGGGGCGGTGCGCACGCCGGTGGGTAAACGAGGTGGCGCTTTGAGCCGGTGGCATCCGGCCGACTTGCTCGGTCACACCTTGCGAAACCTGGTGGAGCGCAGTGCGATCGATGCCAAAGACATCGATGACGTCATCGTCGGCTGTGCGATGCAGCATGAGCACCAGTCCGGAAATATCGGGCGGCACGCGGTGCTGGCTGCGGGTCTACCCGAATCGGTGCCGGCGGTCACCATTGATCGCCAATGCGGGTCCGGTCAGCAGGCGGTCAACTTCGCTGCATTCGGCGTCACCGCGGGCATCTACGAGCTGGCGATTGGGTGCGGTGTGGAGTCGATGTCGCAGGTGCCGATGCCTGCGTCGTTCATGCCGGGCGCGCCGCTCGGTCCGCAGTACTCGCCCGTGGAGTTGGCCCGCTACGACGACAACTTGGTGGCGCAAGGGGCGGCGTCGGAGTTGCTGAACTCCAAGTTCGGTATTTCTCGCGAGGAACTCGACGAATTCAGTATCCGAAGCCATGAGCGAGCATTCGCCGCGACCCGGGCGAAAAAGTTTCGCGCGCAGTTGGTGCCGATCACCGTCGATCCGCTGGATCCGTCGGCGGCGCCCGTCAGTGCCGACGAAGGAATCCGTGAGCAGTTGGATCCGGCGAAGATCGCGTCGCTGGAGCCTGTTTTCGCGGCCGACGGCCGCACAACCGCGGCCAATTCTTCCCAGATCAGCGACGGGGCAGCGGCGTTGCTGATCGCCGAGCGTGGCTACGCAGAACGCAGCGGGCTGGTTTCGCGGGCGCGGTTCCTGGCGATGACGGTCGCCGCGGCGGACCCGGTACTGCAGTTCACCGCGGTACTGGACGCCACCCACAGGGCGCTCGAGCGCGCCAACCTGAGTGTCAGCGACATCGACTTGTTCGAGGTCAACGAGGCCTTCGCCGGGGTGCCGCTGATGGTGCAACGCGAGTTCGGCATTCCCGATGACAAGCTCAACGTCAACGGAGGCTCGGTCGCAATCGGGCATCCGCTCGGGTCGACCGGGGCCCGCATGCTCACCGATCTGCTGTGCGAACTCGAGCGCACCGGACAGCGCTACGGCCTGCAGACCATCTGCGAGGCCGGCGGAACCGCCAACACCACCATCATCGAACGAATCTAAGGCACAGACATGGTCAGGGAAATCGTGAAGGGCGTGCCGTCGACGCACGGCGACCACTACCAGCTCAACACCACCAACCTGATCAGACATGCGGCGCGCACCTATCCCGAGCAAGAGGTCGTCTACCGCACCACGGAGGGCGACTGGCAGCGGTACACCTACGCAGACTTGTACGTTCGGGTCAAGCGGGCGGCGAACGCGCTCAGAGGAATAGGGATCGGCCCGGCCGACACAGTCGGAGTGCTCGACTGGAACAGCAAGCGGCACTTTGAGCTCAGCTGGGCCATTCCCGGCATCGCCGCGGTGATGCTGCAGATGAATCTGCGGCTGGCCACCGAAGACCTGAGCTACGTCACTGACCACGCCGAGGCGCAATGGATCCTGGTCGACGAGACACTCCTTCCGGTCGCCGAGGCGTTGGCTCCACACGTGCCGAAGGTCAAGGGCTGGATCGTAATGTCGGATAAGCCGCTCACCGAGATCGACACCACGCTGGAAAACGTCTTTCACCTCGAGGACCTGATGGCCGAGTCCGACACCGAGATCGACTGGCGGGTCATCGACGAAACCTCTGCTTACAGCGCGTGTTACACATCGGGAACGACGGGTCGGCCGAAGGGCGTCTACTACTCGCATCGTGGCAGCTACCTACACGCGATGGCGATGGCAGCAGCGATCAATCTCCGTCGCGAGGACACCGCGATGCTCATCACCCCGATGTTTCACGGCCAGTCGTGGGGGCTTCCGCACACCGCGATGTGGACCGCGGCGAAGGTGATCCTACCCGGCCGCTACCTGGCCGAGAACACGCAAATGCTCGTCGACGTGATGATCGCGGAGAATGTGACCGTCGCGAACGGCGCACCGGCGATTTTCCAGCCGATGCTGGACTACATCAAGACCCTTGCTGTGAAGCCAGATTTCAGCAGGACGAGACTGCTGTCCGGTGCGACCGAGCCGGCGAAGTCGCTGATGCGCGATTTCCACGAGCTCACCGGCGCCGA
Organism: Mycobacterium sp. NTMscope_Eco_3; assembly: GCF_976985685.1. Taxonomy (NCBI): domain Bacteria; kingdom Bacillati; phylum Actinomycetota; class Actinomycetes; order Mycobacteriales; family Mycobacteriaceae; genus Mycobacterium; species Mycobacterium sp. NTMscope_Eco_3. The sequence continues at coordinate 294,888 of NZ_CDRJYZ010000001.1, forward strand.
TTTTGTGCAGGGCTACGGTGCGACCGAGACGACGCCGCTGATCACGATGAACATGGGCATCAAACCGTCCCTGCAGGGCACGATCACCGACGACGAGAAATGGGATTTCAAGCGTTTTCAAGGGCTGCCCGCTTCCGGTATCGACATCCGGATCGTCGACGACAACGGCAATGACCTGCCGCACGACGGTAAGAGTGTCGGCGAGGTACTGATGCGTGGGCCCTGGGTCATCGAGCGATACCACCAGCTCGACGACGACGACAACGCCGACCGCTTCCTCGACGGTTACTGGCGCAGCGGCGATGTCGGCACAATCTACCCGAACGGGTATCTCAAGCTCACCGACCGCCTCAAGGACGTAGTCAAGAGCGGCGGTGAATGGATTTCCTCTATCGATATGGAGAACGCCATCGTCGGACATCCGCTGGTGAAGGAGGCCGCGGTTGTGGGGATCAGCCATCCGAAGTGGCAGGAACGTCCGCTGGCCATCGTCGTGCCCGTCGAAGGTGGCGTGCTGACCCGCGATGACATCGTCGGTTGTCTGCAGGGGCAGTTCGCCAAGTGGCAGATGCCCGACGCGGTTCTCTTCGTCGAGGCGTTGCCGCGCACCAGTGTCGGCAAATTGGACAAGAAGATCCTGCGGGCCGAACACGCCGACGTTTACCGGGATGCGGTCACGTGAACAAACAAATTTTGCGATCGACTCGCGACGGTGCGGTGGCCCTGCTGGAGATCAATCGCCCGAAGTCGAAGAACAGCCTCAACGACGAGCTGTTGGGCGCGATGGGGGCCGAGCTGGCGGCGTTGCGGTCCGACACGGCCGTGTTGGCCGTGGTCATCGCGGGCGCCCACGGCATGTTCTGCGCCGGCGCCGACATCACGGCGTTCGACGAGATCCGGGCCCGGCCACTGGTCACCGGAGAGTCCAATGAGAGCTTCTGGTCGATACTGGCTGCGTTTCCGAAGCCGGTCATCGCCGCGGTCGAGACATACGCACTCGGGGGCGGCTGTGAGCTGGCGTTGGCCTGCGACATTGTCATCGCCGGCGAGTCGGGCCAATTCGGACTTCCCGAGGTGAAGATCGGCGCAATCCCTGGCGCTGGCGGAACTCAACGCCTCATTCGGGCGATCGGCAAATCCAAGGCTATGGCAATGCTTTTGACGGGCGATTCCATCAAGGCCCAGGAGGCGTGCGATGCAGGGTTGGTAGCCGAAGTCGTCGCCGACGGCGAGGCCGTGCCACGGGCGCTGGCGATGGCGCAACGGATCGCGACGAACTCCCCGCTAGCGGTGGCGCTGGCCAAGGATGCCGCTGTGCACGCGTTTCAGACATCACTGACGCAGGGACTCGAACACGAGAAACGGAATTTCTACGTGGCGGTGCATTCCGCCGACAGTCACGAGGGCCAGGCGGCATTCCTCGCCAAGCGCGCGCCCCAGTTCACCGGAAAGTAGGTAAAGCATGCCCGGACTCTTATTCCCGGACTACGTCGTTCCGTGGGAGACCGAGGATCAAAAACTCCTGCGCAAGCACGCCGCCGAGTTCTTCCGCAAGGAAGCGACTCCCAACCAAGCCAGGTGGGCGAAACAGCAGAAGGTGGACCGAGAATTTTGGAACAAAGCCGGCGCTGCCGGGCTTTTGGGCCTCGACCTGCCCGAGCAATACGGCGGTGGTGGCGGCAGTTTCGGTCACGAGGCGGTGGTGATGCAGGAGCGCGCCTACGCGCACGACACCGCGTTCGGTTTCTCCGTGCATTCGACGCTGGCTTCCCACTACATCGCCGAGTATGCCTCCGAGGAGCAGAAGAAGCGCTGGATCCCGAAGATGGTCAGCGGGGAGATGGTGATCGCCGTCGCGATGACCGAACCGGGCACCGGGTCAGACCTGCAGTCGATTCGCACCACCGCGGTTCGCGACGGCGACGAGTACGTCATCAACGGCTCGAAGACCTTCATCTCCAACGGTTCCCACTGCGACCTGGTGGTGATCGTGGCCAAAACTGAGTCCGGACTGTCGCTGATGGTGGCCGAAACCGAAGGGCTGGCGGGTTTCCAGCGCGGCCGGGTTCTGGAGAAGGTCGGCCAGCACGGCCAGGACACCCGGGAGCTTGCGTTCACCGACATGCGGGTGCCGGCCGCAAACCTGCTCGGCGGCGTTGAGGGCAAGGGCTTCGCCCAGTTGATGGAGCAACTTCCGCGCGAGCGGTTGACCATCGGGGTCGAGGCGATCGCGATGGCGGAGGCGGCGGTAGTAGAGACGATCCGTTATGTCAAGGAGCGCACCGCGTTCGGCAAGCCCCTCCTCGCCTTCCAGAACACCAAGTTCGTGCTGGCCGAATGCAAGGCGGAGGTGCTGGCCGGCAAGGCGCTGATCGACTACTGCACCGGCCGGTACCTCGACGGAAAACTCGATGCCGCAACCGCATCGATAGCCAAGATGTGGGGATCTGACAAACAAGTAGAGGTCACTGACAAGTGCCTGCAGCTTTTCGGTGGATACGGCTACATGATGGAATACCCGATCGCGCAGATGTATGCGGCGGCTCGGGTGCAGAAGATCTACGGCGGCACCAACGAGATCATGAAGGTGCTGATCGCGCGAAGCCTGTAGACAGACACACAAAAGGAGCAGCCGAATGGACATCGCAGCTAGCAGCGCGGTCGTCACCGGTGGCGCGTCCGGGCTCGGTTTGGCGACGGTGGAGACGCTGGCGCGGTCCGGAGCGCGGGTGGTCGCCGTCGACCTGCCCAATGCAAACACGGACGCGCTAAGCCTCCTCGGCGACACCGTCCGGTTCGCGCCCGCCGACGTCACCGACGAGGATGCAGTGACCAGGGCCATCGAGATCGCCAACGCGGACAAGACATTGCGTATCATCGTCAACTGCGCCGGCGTCAGCGATGGCACCAAGACCGTCAGCAAGAAGGGCCCTTTCCCGCTCGACGCGTTCGAGAAAGTAATCAAGATCAACCTGATCGGGACCTTCAACGTCGTGCGCCTGGGCGCATACGCAATGTCGCAGAACGACCCCGTCGGCGGCGAGCGTGGCGTGATCGTCAACACTTCCTCCGGCGCGGCCTTCGACGGCCAGATCGGGCAGGCGGCCTACTCCGCTTCCAAGGGAGGTGTGATGGCGGCGACGCTGCCGATCGCGCGTGATCTGTCGTCGTACTTGATCCGGGTCAACACGATCGCTCCGGGGCTGTTCGAAACCCCGCTTCTCAACTCACTTCCAGAGGCTGCGCTAACCGCTCTCAAGGCGCTGACGTTGCACCCAAACCGACTCGGTGATCCTGCCGAGTACGCACACCTGGTCGTAGCCATCGTTGAGAATCCGATGCTCAACGGCGAGACGATCCGTCTCGATGGCGCAGTACGGATGCCTCCGAGGTGATGTCCGGCCGTCAGAGTTGCTGATTGGATCCCACAACTCCAGGAGAGAATCAACGTGCAGGACAGTGTCCGCGTCGTCGTCGACCATGTGAACGAACACGGAAAATCGCGGCTGAGCGAGCGGCGGGTGGTGGCATCGGTGGGCCAGGCACTGCGTTGCAAGATGCGCAACGAGCGTGAACGCAGTTTCGTCTTCGTCACTCCGAGTCGGAGTCGGAGAGAGAGAGGCTTAGTCACGTTAGCCAACAGTCGACGAGTTCCTGAGCCCACGGGTATCGCCCGTTAGCCCTTTCAACGCCTGGAACAGCCGTTGTTGGCGTGTCCCTCCATCAAAACTCTCTGATGAACCGGCATCATTCTTGCTGACTGAATAGTTGATCAGATGATGTTTCTTCACTTTAGGTGAAGTCGAGGAGGCGTGGGTTGGCTCTGGCTGTGGTCCGCGATCTGCGGGAACATCGAGTACCGGCGAGCGAGGAGGAGCTTGCCGACTTCGAGACCGATGTGTTGGCCGGGTTCGTGCTGGCACGGGCGTCGGCCGGATTGGTCGACAGCACGATCCGCAACGACATCAACCACCTCGAGCTGATCCACGACTGGTTCGGCCGGCCGCTGTGGGAGATGCGGCCCGCCGATGTCGACGTCTATTTCGGCAAGGTGCTGCGCGACGCCAACCCCTCGACTCGCACCGGGCGGGCGGCGGCACTGACCGTGTACTTCCAGTTCTTGGAGCTTCGGCACAAGATCGACCTGCACAACATGACAGGTCGGGTCGTCGAGTGCCCGCTGGACGAGATCAACCGGCCGCGAGCCTCGGTCGATCCGCAGCTGCGTATCCCTCCGACCGCCGACGAGGTGGAGCAGCTGTTCGCCGGGTGGCGCCAGGAACTGGCTGGATTCAATCGGTCGTTGCAACACCTCGATTCCTCGGAGGTGTGTGGTGGCGTATGGGAAGCGGCAGTTGGAGGTTCGTGCGTATCGGGGGCAGATGCCCTCCCCGGGGCGGCCGTCGGTGGCCTGGCGGCAGGACAGGGTCCGGTTCTGGGCGGGGATCGCTGCCGGAGCGATGACCGAGGACGCCGCTACCGAAGCGGGCGTGTCTTCGCCGGTCGGGTTCCGCTGGTTCCGCCATGCTGGCGGCGTGAATCCACGCTTGCCAGAAACTGTTTCGGGCTGCTACCTATCCTCGAATGAGCGCGAAGACATCGCTTTATGGCGTGCCCATGGTGCCGGAGTGCGCGAGATAGCCAGGAGGCTGCGCAGGGCGCCGTCGACCATCTCGCGTGAGCTGCGCCGTAACGCCTCGACGCGCACGTATCGGCTCGACTACAAGGCCTCGGTCGCGCAGTGGCATGCCGAAAGGCGGGCGAGGCGCCCGAAGACGGCCAAGCTGGTCGGCAACGACCGGCTGCGCCAGTACGTCCAGGACAAGCTCTCCGGTGTCGTTCGTGGCGCTTACGGGCAGATCATGGCTGGTCCGGCCGCGACGCCGTGGAAGGGACGCAACAAGCCGCACCGAGGGGATCGGGCCTGGGTGACAGCATGGAGTCCTGAGCAGATCGCCCATCGGATCAAGCTTGACTTCCCTGATGATGAATCCATGCGGATCAGCCACGAGGCCATCTACCAAGCGCTCTACGTGCAAAGCCGCGGTGCGCTCAAGCGGGACTTAATCACCTGCCTGCGCCGGGGTCGGGCATTGCGGGTGCCGCGGGCACGGTCTCGGCAGAAAGCGTGGGCGCACGTCACGCCGGAGACGTTGATCAGCGCTCGGCCGCCGGAGGTCGCTGATCGCGCGGTCCCGGGACACTGGGAGGGAGATCTGCTGATCGGGTTGCAGCGCAGCGCGATCGGCACGCTGGTCGAGCGCAGCAGTCGGTTCACGATGTTGATCCATCTTCCGCGGGAGGCCGGATACGGGCTGATTCCGCGGACCAAGAACGGGCCGGCTCTGGCCGGCTACGGCGCCCTCACGATGGCCAACGCCCTAGCGCAGACGATCACCTCGCTGCCCGAGGAACTGCGCCGGTCGCTGACCTGGGACCGGGGAAAGGAACTGTCGGCGCATGCCCAGTTCTCGATCGCCTCCGGGGTCAAGGTGTACTTCGCCGACCCGAAGAGTCCGTGGCAGCGTGGCACGAATGAGAACACCAATGGCCTGTTGCGCCAATGCTTTCCGAAGGGCACCGACCTATCCCGGTGGAACGCCGACGACATCGCGGCGATCGCTCACACCCTCAACACCCGACCACGCAAGACCCTCGGATGGCGCACCCCGGCCGAAGCGTTCAACGAACACCTACACTCACTTCAGCAAGCCGGTGTTGCAACGACCGATTGAATCCAGCCTGGTCACCTGCCGCAAGTTCGCCCCGGCCGCCCGCAACTACGCGGTCGCCCGGCTGGCGGCCGACGTGGGACTGCGCATCAACGAGGCGCGGATGCTCGACCTCGACGATGTGCGGTGGGAGCTGGGGCGGTTCGGCAAGCTGAACGTCCGTCACGGCAAGGGATCACGCCGCAAAGGCCCCAAACCGCGACTGGTGCCGCTGATCAACGGCGCCGACCGCAGCCTGAGATGGTTCATCGAAGACGTGCTTGGACTGTTCGATATCGACCCGAATAGCCATGCCGCGCCACTGTTTCCGTCCGAACGCAAGAACATCGACGGGACGTGCATGCGCGCGACAGCTGACGTCTATCGCCGATCGTTGGCGGAGGCGGCGGACCGGCATCTGCCTGCGTGGTCGGGGAAGCTGACCCCGCATGTGCTGCGGCACTTCTGCGCGTCCCAGCTTTACCTCGGCGGAATGAACCTGTTCGCCATCCAGGAATTATGTGGTCACGCCTGGACGGCCACGACGGCTCGATATATCCACGTCCACGCCACCCACGTCGAAGATGCCTGGGTCACAGCACAACGTAACAACACGAAGTAACTGCACCTACGAACTTAAGGATTGGCTCAATGAAGTGGAATCTACGCCTGACCGCGGCCAACCGCGGCATTTGGAAGGCCAGCGAACTCCAACGGATGCTGGCCGAGCGCGGCCTGGTGATCAGCGCCGGCAAGATGTCGGGCTTGTGGTCGGGCAACCCCAACGCCATCAAGCTCCACGATCTCGATGTATTCTGCGCCGTGCTCGACTGCGCCATCGACGAACTGCTGATCCCCGAGCCCGAAACCGTGGCCGCACCCACGCCGAAGGGTAGCGAGGAGGCCGCCGCTGCGGCCGGTGAGGCACGTCCCGTCACCCCGCGCGCTCGGACGGGAAGGTCGCTGCCGCCGCGATGAATTGCCTGCAATGCGGAGCCGAACTGCCAGCCAACGGTCGCCGCGACCAAAAATACTGCGGCAGAAGCTGTTCAAAAAAAGCGCACTACTATCGCGGAAAGGCGGGACTGCCTGCTCGCCCGCCCCGGCGGCATCCAGCCTTGGAATCCGACGACCCCGTGCTCGTGGCCGCTGCGGTATACGCCCGGGAACGCGCTGCCGCCCACGATTGGTGCGGTGAGACCACAAACCGATGCCTCGACGCCCTGGTCACCCTTCTGGCCGGTCGGCCCCCCGGTGATCGCGTGCCGCTCAAAGAGGTTCGAACACGGCCGCATCGGCTCGCGTCCCGTCGCAGGCTTGTCGAAATCCTCTCCCACTTCGACCTGCTGACAGACGACACCGAACCTCCGATCCGTGCCTGGATCGACCGCGTCACCGCGGAACTTCCGCCAGGGTTCGCCGAGCCGTCGCACCACTGGCTCCTTACCCTGTTGGTCGGCGGCGCACGTGCTCGCCCACGATCGCCCAGGACCCTCTACAGCTACTTCGGCGCGGTCAGGCCCCTTCTCGCGCACTGGTCCACCTCCTACGACCATCTCAGGGAGGTCACCAGGGCCGACGTCGACGCGACGCTGCGGCCGTTTCAGGGAAACCAGTGCCACAATCTGATCAAGGCGCTGCGGTCGCTGTTCCGGCACGCCAAGAAGAATGGTCTGGTCTTCAGCAACCCAACAGCGGGTTTGAAGAGCCAACCAGTAGACCAAGACCTCGTGCCCATCACCGATGATGAGGTGCGCTCGATCGAACAGCTCGCGAGCGAACCGCGTGCACGCCTAGTTGTGGCATTGAGCGTCGAACATGCCTGCCGCACAAGCGTTATACGCAAACTGGTGCTCGACGACATTGACCTGCCGAACCGGCGGATCACCCTTGCTGGACAACCAACGGCTCGGCGAGCTCACCCACAGAGCGCTGATCACATGGCTCGACCACCGCCGGGACAGATGGCCCCACACTCCGAACCGGCACGTTCTACTCACGACGAAAACTGCATTGCGCACAACGCCGGTGAGTCAAACATCGGTGAAACAATCGTTGAGCGACAATGGGTTCACGATCGAACGCATCCGTGCCGACCGAATCCTTCACGAAGCGCTGACCGCAGGCCCCGACCTGCTGCATCTGTCTCTCTCGTTTTCGGCATCTCCCACAACACCGCGCGGCGCTACACCACCGCGAGGGAGTATCCGAAATTCGGTGTAAGTGGCCCGACACGCCGGGTGTGAGCCTGGCGGGGAAGGTCCACGATGACCGAAACGATGAGGGCTGTGACAGCAACAGCCGATGTCCACGATGATGAAGTGATGGTCAGCTCTCCGACACCGGAGGAGCTGGCGACGGCCCGCGAGCTGGTGCGGGCGGCCCAGGCCCGCGGGGTGTCGTTCGCCGATACCGCTGACGGGGTGCTTAAGGCGCTGACCAAGACGGTGGTCGAGACCGCGCTGGAAGAGGAGCTCGCCGATCACCTCGGCTATGACAAGCACGATCCGGCCGGGCGGGGGGCGCCGAATTCACGCAACGGCACCCGCACCAAAACCGTGTTGACCGACACGGTCGGACCGGTCGAGATCGCCGTGCCCCGCGACCGCGGCGGCAGCTTCGAGCCCCAGATCGTCAAGAAAGCATCAACACCGGTTGACCCGGGTCGATGAGATCGTGTTGTCGTTGTATGCCAAGGGATTGACCACCGGGGAGATCGCCGCCCACTTCGACGAGCTCTACGACGCCAAGATCTCCCCGGACACCATCAGCAGGATCACCGACAAGGTCCTGGCCGACATGGCGGAGTGGACCGCGCGGCCGCTCCGTCTACGCCGCAATCTTCATCGACGCGCTGAGCGTGAAAGTGCGCGACGGTCAGGTCGCCAACCGACCGTTCTACGCCGCGATCGGGGTCGATCTGGCCGGGCACAAGGACGTGCTCGGACTGTGGGCCGGCGACGGCGCCGGGGAATCAGCCAAGTTCTGGTTCGCCGTATTGACCGACCTGCGCAACAGAGGCGTCACCGACACGTTCTTCTTGATCTGCGACGGACTTAAGGGGCTGCCCGACGTTGTCGGTGAGGTGTGGCCGGCCACCATCGTGCAGGCCTGCACCGTGCATCTGATCCGCAACAGCTTCCGCTACGTACCGCGCCAGCACTGGGACGCCCTGCGCCGCGATCTCAAACCGATCTACACCGCCCCGACAGCGGCGGCCGCAGAAGCGGCGCTCGAGGCGCTCGCCGACCGCTGGGGCAGCCGATATCCGGCCCTGATCCGACTGTGGCAGTCGTGTTGGAATGAGTTCATCCCGTTCCTGGATTACGACACCGAGATTCGGCGGGTTCTGTGTAGCACCAACGCAATTGTTATCTGGAGTCCTCCGGGCGGTGTCCTTGATGTCCGACACGAGGCGTTCAGATCCCAGGTTCTGCGTGGTGGACGTGATTATCTGCAGTCGTCCAGGAGGCAAGAACCTGCGGAGGGACGATGCAGATTGCGGTCAAGTCCAGGGACGTGGTGTACGACGTCGTCGTGTGATTCTTCGACTTGGTGGTTTAGGCGGTCAGTGCCGCCGGGGTGTCCTCCTGTTCTGTTGATGGCGTGTGGTCGGCGCGGGATTTGCTGAGGACGTCGAGGCCGAGGTAGCGGCGGGATTCGGCCCATTCGTCGTGTTGTTCGGCCAGCACCGCGCCGACGAGGCGGATTAGGGCGTTGCGGTCGGGGAAGATTCCGACGACGTCGGTGCGCCGGCGGATTTCCTTGTTGAGTCGTTCTTTTATCCGGCCCTCGGGGGCGGGTCAACCCGTCGGGGTGGGATGTTCATCGATCGAGGCGCTGGAGGTGGTCGGTAAGGGCGTGGGCGACGCGGTCGTGGCGGGCGGCTTCGTCGGTCCAGCCGCGGCACTCGGCGTCGGTTCTGAGGGCCTGGACGTCGGCGAGTTGGTCGGTGAGCGTGTCGCGGAATTCGGGGGCGGTGACGTAGTTGTCGCAGGTTTCGCAGATGTTGGCATAAGGGCACGCGCCCGCGGATTCGTGGCGAGCGCAGTATCCGTGTGCAACGCGGGTTTTCAGCATTTCACTGTGCAGCCAGCCGACCTTGTCGGGCAGGATCGGTTTGCCGACCGGGGTGAGGGTGAACTGGCGGCGCATCTTGCCCATCGCTTCGTCGTAGGCCGCGCGCAGGGTGGGCGAGGCCAGGGTGGCGTAGCGGATCGTCATTTGTGGAGTGACGTGCCCGAGTAAGGACATCAAGGCCTGCAGACTCATCCCGGCGTTGGCGAGTTCGGTGGCCCAGGTGTGGCGCAACTGATGTGGAGTGACCATCAGGACGCCGCCGTCGGGACGGTGCAACCCGGCGGATTCAGCGGCGGTGAGCAGCCCGTTGCGCAGCCGGGTGTAGCCCAGGCGGCGTCCGTGCCGGGTGAACAGAAAGTCGGTGAGCACGCCGGTGCGTGGGTGCGGCAGCGGCCGGTGCGTGCCGCGGAGGGCGACCCACTCGTCGAGCGCGGCGAGGGTCGCGGCGGAGAGCGGGACCATGCGTTCGGTGGCGAGCTTGCCCAGTGGCACCTTCAGCCAGGTTCCGGCCGGTCCGTAGTCGATGATGCTGCCCAGTTCGAGGTCGAGCAGTTCCCCCGCCCGCAGGCCGGCACCACGCAGCACGGTCAGGCCGATGCGGGCGAACGGATCCTGCAGGTGGGCAACGGCGTTCATCACTGCCGCGTCCACATCGGGTGCTAGCGCGCGTGGCAACGGCTGGTCGAGTTTGGGGACGTCGGCGGCGAATACCAACCGCCGTGGTGGGGCCTGCGCCCAGCCCCAGGCGGTGATGTCGTCGAGCAGGTTGCGCAGACTGAGCACTGCCGACTGGGCCACCGCGGCCGAGACGGTGCGCCCGGCGCCCGCGGCGGCGCGCTGACCACGCCAGCCCCGGGTGCGATTCCATTTCAGGTAGCCCTCGATGCAGCTCCGGTCGAGTTCACGCAGGCTGATGACGTCGGGATGGTGAGCGGTGAGGTATTCGGCGAAGGGCAGCAGGTCGTTGATCAGCGACTCGACCGATTTGGGCCGCAGCACCGCCGCGCGCACGCCGATGTAGCGCAGCAACGTCTGACGGATCGGGTCGGGCATCTCCACCTCGGTGAAGCGCTGCTCGAGGCTACGGGCCCACCGCCGGCGTTTCGGCGCGGTGTCGATGACCGCGGTCTCGAACAACAGCTGCCGCAGGCTGGCCAGCCGCCCCCTGTATGCCCGCCGCGACGATGGCGGCACCACGGTACGTGACAGCGCGGCGTCGAAGTCGTCGAGCGCGTCGCCGGTCAGGTCGGCGACCATTCCGCCGTGGTGTGCCAGCACTACCGCCAGACATTCGCCGAGGACCGTCTCGACCCAGGAACTCCTCCAGCCCAACCGAATTCCCGCATTCCGCAACGCGGCGAATCCGCTCGGATCCCGGTCCTCCACTGCGCGGCCCAGCCCGGTCAACTGTTTGACCGCGGCCAGCTCGACGTCCAGCCGTAACCGGCCGGTGCCGATCGTGTGACAGATCAGCGGCCACGCCCCGGTGTCCCGTATCTCGGCGATCCGCTCGGCTGCCGGCAGCGTCATCCAGGCGTGCAGGTCGCGGTGGCGTGCGGTGAAGTCGCGAGCGATCCGAATCCGGTCGCGTACCGCCCGCCCGCTCAAACCCAGGGTGGCGACGTGGTCGAGATAATCCGCCACCACCTCGTCGGCGCCTACGGGTTGGCCGACCAACACCGTGGTCACTGCCGGGCTCCGGCCAACGTCGCACGAGCAGCACCGTATTCGGCGGCGAGCTGCTCGATCGACAAATGCACGTAGCGGGCCGTGGTCTCCGGCGAGACATGCCCCATCAACGCCCGCAACGCCAGCAGATCGATTCCGGCCGCCGACAATTCGGTGCCGTAGGTATGCCGTAAACGGTGCGGGCGGACTCTTGTGGCGCCAGAGGTCTCCCGGTGCCGACGGAACAGGCTGCGCAGCCCGGCCTCGCTGACCGGTGCACCGGTCGTCGGGCCGCGCAGCACTACGAAGCACTGCGGCGTCGCCAACCCCGGCGGCCGCTCCCATCGCAGGTAGGCGGCGAGCTCGGTGAAGAACGCCGCATCGACCGGGACATGACGTTCCTTGCCGCCCTTGCCGATCACCCGAAGCCGGCGCCGGCCCATATCGACGTCGGCGAGCAGCAGGCCACGCGCCTCGGCCGAACGCAGCCCTCCGAGTAGCATCACCAGCACCATCGCCCGGTCCCGGTGCGTTGCCAGTGTCGCCAGGAACGCGTCGACATCGTTGGTGGACAACGATTCCGGAAGACGCTGCGGCTGACGCACCAACCTACCGCCACTGCGTGCACGCCCGGGACCCAGATGACCGAGCAACCCCCGCTGCGACTGGCGCAGCCCCTGTCCCCGCCGCGGCGACGGCACCGGATTGTCGGTGCAGACACCGGTCATCACCAGATACTCGAATAACGCGCGCACTGCCGCGACCCGGCGGTTCACCGTCGAAGCTGCCGGCGGGGTCGACGAGCGGTGACCGCCGGTGGGCTGGTCCGTTCGGCGGACGCCTTGCCAGTCGATCCAGTCGAACACCAACGGCGCATCGACCGCGGCGAGCCCGACCGCTTGCTGGACGAGGAACCGGCTCAAATTGGCGACGTCGAATGCGTAGGCCCGCACCGTGGCCGCGCTGAACCCCCGTCCCGCCAAATGGTTGAGAAACGCGTTCACCGCGTCCTGCCCGTCCCAGTCGCCCTCCAGGACATATCCGCTGTCGCTCTTGAGTACCCGCATCGCCGCTCCGCCTTCCCCCACCGAGATGCAGACAGCATCCATCCGTGCTCAGCGCTTGTGCGTGAACCTCACGCTGCAGCCCGAACCGTGTCCCCGGAGAGCCGGTTAACGGATAGTGGGTTGTTGGACCAGATCTGCCGCCAAATTTGTTTGGGGAAGGCGGTGAAGGCGAGCAGGTCGGCGCGGGCGTCTTCGAGGTGGTCGGCGACCTTGGGGAGCTTGTCGGCCAGTGCGTCGATGATGCGGTCATATTGGGCTGCAACGGAACCGGCGTCAGGTTGATCGAAGACCGAATGCAGTAGTGTGCGTACCCACGGCCACGATGATTTCGGAGTGATGGCCATCAGGTTGGTGGCGTAGTGGGTGCGACACCGTTGCCACGATGCCCCAGGCAGGGTGGCGCCGATCGCGGCCACCAGACCGGCGTGGGCGTCGGAAGTGACCAGACGGACCCCTGATAGGCCGCGGGCGGTCAGCGACCGCAGGAAGGTCAGCCAGCCGGCCCCGTCCTCGGCGGTGGTGACGTCGATGCCCAGGATTTCGCGGTAGCCCTCGGCGTTGACCCCGGTGGCGATCAGCGCGTGCACGTTGACCACCCGGCCTGCTTCGCGAACCTTGAGCACCAGGGCGTCAGCAGCCATGAACGTGTACGGGCCTGCATCCAGTGGCCGGGTCCGGAACGCCTCGACCGCGGCGTCGAGCTCTTTGGCCATCACGCTGACCTGGGACTTCGACAAGCTGGTGATGCCCAGAGTCTCGACGAGTTTGTCCATCCGCCGCGTCGAAACGCCCAGCAGGTAGCAGGTAGCCACCACCGTGGTCAGGGCCCGCTCGGCGCGTTTGCGCCGTTCCAGCAGCCAGTCCGGGAAGTACGAACCTTGCCTTAGCTTGGGAATCGCCAGATCCAATGTGCCTGCGCGGGTGTCAAACTCGCGGTGCCGATACCCGTTGCGGGAATTGGTGCGCTCGCTGCTGCGCTGGCCGTAGCCGGCACCGCACACCGCGTCGGCTTCGGCGCCCATCAGGGCGTGAATGAAGGCGGCCAACAACTCGCGCAGCACATCAGGGTGCGTGGTGGTGAGTCGTTCGGCCAGCACGGCAGACAGGTCGATATCGTGGGCAATGGTCATCGCGTTGATTCCTTTGCTCGAGTGACTTTGGTCGGTCCCTCGAAGAATCACGCGATGACCTTCATTCATCCGGCTACGACACGCCGGTCATCACCGGCTCGTACACCACTCTGCTGGACGCAACTCAGATTGCACGAGTTATCTCGCCGGTCTCGTTGCGTGAGTCGTGGACCGTTCTCGGCGACGACGATGCTCCGGTAGCGCCGGTCGACCGGTATCTGGCGTATCTGACCGACATCGAGCGATCACCGAACACGGTCAAGGCATACGCGCACGATCTCAAGGACTGGTTCGGTTTTCTCGCCGAGCGTGGTCTGGACTGGCGGGGCGTTCGGCTCGACGATCTCGGTGAGTTCGTGGCCTGGCTGCGGCTTCCGCTGCAGGCCCGGCATGGGCAGGTCGCGGTGTTGCCGTCGGTGCCGCATCATTGCACGGAATCGACTGTAAACCGCAAACTTTCGGCCGTCGGGGCGTTTTACACCCACGCTGCACGAGATGGGGTGGATGTCGGTGAGCTGCTGACCTCGTGGCAGGTCGGCGGCGCGCGCGGCGGTTGGAAGCCGTTCCTGCACCACATCAGCAAGGGCACGCCGAGGTCGAGGCGGGTGATCGCGTTGAAGACGCCGAAGAAGCTGCCGCGGGTGCTGTCGCCGGACGAGGTGCAGGCGATCCTGGACGGCTGCGGCCGGTTGCGGGACCGATTGCTCTTCGCCGTGCTCTACGACACCGGGATGTTCTCCAGGGCTCGGCCCCCGTGCGCCAGCGTGATTCTCTGAGTTTGTGCAGCTCAGAAGCTGATGTCGGAGATGCTATCCACCGCAACAGGTGTGGTGCAAGCAGACTCGCGCGTGTCATCGCAGCCGGGTTGGTGTGTTGAGTCGGGCCATGAGTTCGCGGTTGGCCGCCCGGGCTGCGGCGAGGTCTTCCTCGCGTTCGTCGAGTTGTTGCTTAAGGTCGAGGTTGTGCTGCTCGAGCTGGCTGATGCGCTGGTGGAGGGCGTCGATATCGGTGCGGGCGCCGAGCCCGGACTCGCGCCACGTCTGTTCACCGAGCGCTTCGGACAGCCGCTTCTCCAGCTGCTGGATGCGCGCGCCGAGCCGGGCGGCGCGTTCGTGGGCAGCGAGCAGATCGGCCTGCAGTGAGGCTCGGGTGACCCCAGGGCCGGTGTGCTCACTCGGGACTGGATCTGCTTGCAGCGCATGGATTTTCTCGAGCAGGTCGGGGTGTCGGTAGAGGAATGTGCGGTCAACGGCGGCGGCGCGGGCGATCGCGGTGGCGCTGAGCCGGTCGCCGGCGGCGGCGGCTTGGTCGATCGCGGCCAGCACGCGCCGGCGTCGGCGCATCGAGTCGTCGCGCCGGCCGTCAAGCATCGATCGGGTGCGTGTTGTCGACGAGACGGATTGTGCGGGTGTGTGATTCGACGTGGTAGCGGTGGTGGTCATGCGGTGGCCTCCGAGGCGATGGTTGTCGGTGCGGGTGGGGTGAGGCTGGGCATGCCCAGCGGGACGGTGTGGGCCGCGCGGTGACGGCGCACGATAGCGATCGCGTCGTCGATGCGGGCTTGCTCGGTCTCGTTGAGGTCGGCGACGTCTGCTTTGATGCGGTTGATCAGCCGCCGGATGCGGGTGATCTCCTCGTCGGTGGGGGTGGCATCGGCGCGGGCCCAGTCATCGACCCCGTCGATGGTGGCGGCCAGCCGTTCCCGGGTGCGTAGCAGATCATCGAGGTAGGCCTGCAGGTCGGGCAGGAACGCGATGTTGGTGCGGAAGTGATCGCAGCCCACGCAGCGGAACCGGACCGGGCAGGCCCCGCCGCCGGCCTTGACGTTGGTGGGTTCGGTGCAGGTGCCGTAGGGGACGGCGACCTCGCCGACGGCGTGGCGGGCGCGTTCGGATTCCAGCAGCATGCGCGCGTCACGCCAGATCCGGTTGCCGTGCCGGTCGAAACTGAGCGCGGTGACGGTGTCGACGGCGTCGCGGCGACGGTCCTCGCCGATGCGGTAGTAGCGCCGGGTCATGGAATAGCTACGGTGATCGAGCAATTCGGCCAGAACGTCGATCGGCACCCCGGCATCCGCGTGACGTTGGGCATAACAATGCCGATAGGCATAGGGCGTGACCTTGGTCTTGTCGACCTCGACCCCGTCGCGGGTGCGCAACACGGGCAGGGTCGAGATCCACTCGCGGTGCCGGTTGTCGAGCGTATCGATGCTGATCGGCTTTCGCCCCTCGGGGTTGCGGCGTGGTGTGGGCAGCAGTGTCAGTTCTGCGGGCGGGGTGTGAGGAAACATCGCCCGCACCCGGTCCTGCTGAGCGGCAATGACTTTCGCGGTAGCTTCGCCGATCGGCACACGCCGTCCGAGACGGTTGGCCTTGGCGTTGTCGTAAACCAGCACCGCCGATCCGTCCTTGTCGCGGTGCAGGCAGTTCAACGGCAAGGCGAGAATGTCCTCGGGCCGGCGCCCGGTGTCGATGCCGATCTGGGTGGCGACCCGCACCTCGACGGGTTCGAGGGCATCGAGGTGGGCGCACAGGATGGCCAGGACCTCCGGTGGCAGGTCGCGGCCGGGTTCGCCGCGTTCGGGTTCGGCGGGGATATCGCCGCGCTCGATGGCGAAATCGCCGGCCAGTCCGGCGGCTGTCTGCCCCGGCCGGGTCAGGCCGAGGGCGCGGATCCCGGCCAGCACCTCGCGCATGTCACGGCAGATGCCGTTGCGCCGGTATCGGCTGATCTCGCCGACGGACTCCAGATAAGCGAGTCGGTTGAGGAAATCCTCGATGTCGCTGCGGCCCAACGCCGAAGCGACGAGTCCACCATCGGGTCTGCGGCCGAGGAACTCCGACAGCAGCCGCAGCGCGTTGATCTTG
Organism: Mycobacterium sp. NTMscope_Eco_3; assembly: GCF_976985685.1. NCBI lineage: Bacteria > Bacillati > Actinomycetota > Actinomycetes > Mycobacteriales > Mycobacteriaceae > Mycobacterium > Mycobacterium sp. NTMscope_Eco_3. The sequence goes on from NZ_CDRJYZ010000001.1 coordinate 311,411, forward strand.
CCGCGCACTCTCGCGGCGCCGCGACCTCGGTGGCGCGGGAGTTGTTCTGCTGCCCACCGCTTGACGGACTGGGCCAGCCAGGCCTGGCCGATCCCGGTGAACGACAAAGACCCGCGATGGCCGAAGACCGCGAGATCCCATGTGTCCTTTGCCTGTTCGCTGCCGGGATCGGCCAGAGCCCGCCGGACGTGCTGGGTCAGGGCGCTCCGCAGCGACCGCACGGACTTGTTGCGGGTGATCTCGGCCCGGTCGGTGGTGATCGAGGCGGCCTGTCGCCGGCGCAGCCCGTCGCAGAGCACCCGCAGCTCTACCTCGGTGATCTTCGCCCCGCCCCGGACGCGCTGCTGAACGCCGAACAGCACCTCGACCACCACCAGCACCGGCAGCGCGCGCAGGTTCACCCGCCCGCACTCGGCCACACCCGATTCCTGGGCTTGCCACCGATGCGAATCGAACTCAGGGTTGGTACCGAGCGCGCTACGCCAGCGCTGGTAGTGGGTGTTGCAGTAGCCGCGCGCGCTGTCGGCGGGCCGGGTGCACGCGGCCACCGCGCACGCGGGCATCGGCGGCAACGGCCGCACTCGCGGGTCGGCCAGGAACTGCTGCATCGACACCGGCGGTCGCCGCAGGCGGAACTTCTTGGCGTGCGGCTCGCACAACACCGCGTGCCGCACCGTCGGCACACACCGGCATCCCGGCACCGCGCACCGCGTCGCGGACGCGGGTTCGGCGGGCAGGCATGCGGCAGCGGCGATCTCGGCCGTGTTCATTCCCCGCCGAGTCAGGCGCGTGCAGCACCGATGACACACCGTGAGACCGGATTGCACGGTGTTCTGGCATCCCTCGGCCCGGCACACCGTCCGGCCCAACAATCGATGCTCCGCGAGCAACGACAACACCCTGGTCCGCGGATCCCACCCCGCCTCGTCCAAGAACCTGCGGTCGAGCATCCTCGCCAGCCGCGCGGCCGTGCCGATCACCACGACCCCGTCCAACACGTGCGGGGACTCGCCGCAGTCCTGCTCGACCGCGATTCTTTCAGCCAGCCCCACGGCGGTCACCGGGTCACCTGGGCCTGCTCGCGGGGACTGGGCACCGCATCCACGGCGGCCCGCAGCCGGGAGGAGTCCGGATGCAGGTAAACCTGCGACGAGGACACCGCGGCGTGGCCCATCAGGTCGGCGACCACATCGATCCCGGCCCCGGCATCAACAACGTTGCTGCCGAAGGCATGTCGCAACTGGTGGGGCCGCACCGCGACGTCGAGTCCGGCCCGCCGGGACGCCGCGGCCATCAACTCGCCGATCGCATCCGGCCGCATCGGCGCACCGATCCTGCCGCGGAACAGGTTAACGAACACGAAGTCACTGTCGGCGGCGCCGGTGACACGCATGCGTTCGAACTCGTAGACGTCGAACAGTTGCACCACAAGGAAATCCAGCGGCACCACCCGCTCCCGCCGCGACTTGGCCCAGGCCTGGTTCGGGTTGTCGTCTCGGCGCACCACATGCAGATGCGCGCGCTCGACATCGCAGCCCAGCCGCCGCGAGTCCACCAGCAGGTGCACATCGCTGCGCCGCAGCCCGCACACCTCCCCGCGGCGCAACCCGCCCCGCGCCATCAACAACACGATCAATCGGTCCCGCGCCGACCGGCACGCCCGCAGCAGCGCGACGATCTGCTCGTCGCTGGCCCGATCGATCGTCGTCTCCGGTTCCCGCAGCCGATGCCGGGCCCGCATCCGCCACGCCATCCGCCCGTCCTCGCCGCGGGCCTCCGCCGGCAGGTCCCGGTCATCGGCGACCTCATACAGCATCGACACCAGCCCCGCCGCGCCGTGGCCGGTCGCCACCGCGTGCACCACCATGCCCCGCACCGCGGTCAGCACCCCGTTGATCCGCGACGGGCCCCGCACCGCAGCAGCGCCAGGTCCGGCCACCACCACGCTCGCGGCGTCATCGACCGATGACCGGGCGTGAGCCAGCCACGTCATGAACAACGCGAAACCCTCCACACCGGCCTGCCAGGACCGGCCCGACCGGGCACACCAGCGCAGGAACAACGCGATCGAATGCGCATACGCCTTCGTCGTGGACTCGGCCGCGTCGTGGCCGAACCGCAGATGCCGCAGATACGCATCGGCGACATCAACCACCTGCAGGTCCTCATCCAGCACCGTCCAATACCGTTGCCCGGACGGCAAACTCACCGGGAATACTCGCATGGGCTCTCACTTTCGGGCCGACAGTCACAAACAACTACCAGCCACGAGCACCACACCCCCGGAGAAACGCCGAGCAACCCGCCCGATCATGTAGATCGAGCAACGTCCCGCAACAGGTCAGGAAACCCCGGAGAAGGGATGCGGATCGGCGAGGTACTTGGTTTGCGGCACAACGACATCGCCTCCGCTGAGCATGAAGTAACGGTGCGGCGACGCGACAACGCCAATGGCGCGCGCGCCAAGTCACAGACCGTCCGCACGATCCCGGTCAGCAGCGCGTTGATCCGATTGTTCGCCGACTACCTTCACACTGAGTACGGCGATCTGGACAGCGACTATGTGTTCGTCAACCTGTGGGGCCGTCCGCAGGGGCATCCGCTGACCTACGCCGCGGTCTATGACCTGGTGCGGCGGCTGCGCCGGCGGACCGGGATCGACTTCGACCCGCACTGGCTGCGACACACGGCCGCAACCCGGCTGCTGCGCGACGGAGTCAGCATCGAGGTGGTCGCGCATCTGCTCGGACATGCGCACGTGGCGACGACGACCACGACGTATGGGCACCTCACCGTGGAGGACGCTCGGCGGGTCATGGAACAGGCCGGTTGGTTCACCGATGGGCAGGTGCGGCTGTGAGGGCGCCGTCGCTCAAGCCTGCCGGCCCGTCGGGGCTGCTGGGCAAGCTGATGGCCGAGGTCCGCAACGAATTCCGCAGCAATGTACTGGAATTCGGGCCCGAGGATCCGGTGTTTGGTGGAGCCGAGTGCCGGGTTGAGGGGTGCGAGCGAACCGCCCGTGGACGCGGCCTGTGTGAAGGACATCGGCAACGGTGGCATGAAGAGGGGCGTCCGTCGCTGGAGCGGTTCGCCGTGTCGACCGATCCGCGGTGGCGGCGGCGACAACCCAACCAGCGCTGCCGGGTGCCCGGTTGCGGTTACGGCTCTGCCCGTGGCGGCATGTGCGGGCTGCACGCGCAACGATGGGAACGAGCCGGGCGCCCCAGCCTGGCGGGATGGCTGGCCGAACCACAGCCGTTCAAGCAGCCAGCGCCGGGCGCGACCTGCCGCATCCCGCATTGCGAGCTCTGGCCGCAGGGCACGTCTGCGTTCTGCCAAACCCACACCAATACCTGGAAGGGTCAACGGCAGACCCGACATTGACGAGTTCGCCGACCGCTTCGCCGCCGAAACCCCGCTGGCCAGCGAGCAGATCCGGCTCGACCGGCTGACCGGTCAGCTGAAGCTGGAACTGCAGTACGTGCTGCAACGCCGTCACGACGATCGGCAGGGCAAGCTGACCCCGGACGTGGTCATGCGCGTCGTGAAGGCACTGGCCGCAATAGGCGTGGGCTCCCTGCTCAACCACGACGAGGACATCTGGCACGACTGGGCTCGGTCGACGATCAATGACACTCGCTCCCGTGGGTTCCTCAGCTACGCATCCCGGGTGATCGCCGACCTGGCCGAAGCCGGCGGCTGGGACGCCGAATACCCGCGCGATGTCTGGCGCATGCGCCGGCTCGGCTACGACGGAGACCGCACGCTGCGGTTCGGCGGTATTCCGCAGCCGTGGCTGCGGGATCTGGCCAAGCGGTGGGCCCGGTGGCGGCTGTCGACCGGATTGGGCCTGGAAGCCGGCGGCGGCAGGCCGGTCGTTGTGCTCACCCGCTTCGCCGGGTTCCTCGCCGACATCGGCGTCGAGAGCATCGACCGGATCGACCGGCCGGTGCTGGAGCGCTATCTGGCCAACCTGCGCGGCGACTCCATCGGTGCCCAACGTCGCGGGACCCATATCGGGCTGCTCAACCGGTTCTTCGCCGCCGTTCGCCAACACCGTTGGGACACAGACCTTCCCGCAGACGCGATGTTCTTCGCCGAGGACTACCCGAAACGCGACGAACGGTTGCCTCGGGCACTGGCCGAACAGGTCATGGCTCAGCTCGAGGATCCCGACAACCTCGCCCGATTCACCGATCCTGCCCACCGGTTGATCACGATCATCTTGATGCGTTGCGGGCTACGGATCACCGATGCGCTACGGCTGCGCCGCGATTGTGTGGTCGCCGACGCCGAAGGTGCTCCGTATCTGCGCTACCTCAACCACAAGATGAAACGCGACGCGTTGGTGCCCATCGACGTGCAGTTGCGCGAGCTCACCGCCGAACATCGCAACCGCACCGCCCAGCGTTGGCCGGCAGGCACGCCGGTGTTGTTCCCACGGCCGACGAAGAACATTGACGGCACCCACCCGATCGCCAGCCCCACCTACCGGATGGCGCTGTTGCGCTGGCTGTCCGTCTGCGACATCCGTGACGAGCACGGCCAGCCGGTGCACCTAACCCCGCACCAGTGGCGCCACACCCTGGGCACCCGGCTGATCAACCGCGACGTCCCACAAGAGGTCGTGCGACGCATCCTGGACCACGACTCCGCGCAGATGACCGGGCATTACGCCCGCCTGCACGACACCACCGTGCGCCGCCAGTGGGAGGCGGCCCGCAAGGTCGACATCCACCGCACCACAATCATTTTCGACCCGTCCGGTCCGATCGCCGCGGCCGCCTGGGCCAAACAGCGCCTCGGCCGAGCCACCCAGGCCCTACCCAACGGCTACTGCGGACTGCCGGTGCAGCAGAGCTGCCCGCACGCCAACGCACCGTTGACTGAACTAACTGGCCCAGCCGCGTGGCGTGGCGCGGCGTAATGCGCCGGCCCCGATAGCTTTCGGCCATGAACCAAGAGCCAGTACAAACCAGGGATGTAGCCCGTCTTGTTGTTTCTCGCTGTGGGGAGCTCGCCTCAACCGGCGATCTGGGTGAGCCTTACCGGTTGATCGACGCCGAGGGCGCCGTCGTGGAATCAGTGGCCGCGTTTCTACGGGAGCTGCTCGCGGCTGGGCGTTCTCCAGCGACGCTGCGTTCCTACGGCATGGACTTGCTGCGGTGGTGGAGATTCCTCGGCGCGGTCGATGTCGATTGGCGCCGCGCGACGCGGATCGAAGCGCGCGATTTCAGCTGTTGGATTCAGCTGACGGTCAAACACCGGAGAAGGCCATCGTCGGACCAAGTGGTTGCAACCGTGGAGTCGGTTGGGCCGCCGAACCCCGTAACGGGCAAGGCCGCCCTCGGCCCCGGGTATGCCCCGGCGACGATCGCTCACAGCGAGACGGTGCTACGCGGCTTCTACGACTTCCAGCGTGACCTCGGTGCCGGACCGATCTTGAATCCGTTTCCCCTCGATATCGCACGTCGGTCGGAGCGGGCGAATGCCCACCACAACCCGATGGAGGCCTGGAAGCACGACCGTGTAGGGCGCTATCGCCCCAAAATGCCGCAGCGGATTCCGCGGGCGATACCCGACGATCGGTTCAACACGCTGTTCACCGCGCTGCCGTCGAATCGGGACCGAGCAATGGTTGCATTCTGGATCTCAACGGGAGCCCGCGCGTCCGAGCTGCTGGGGGTTCGCCAGTGCGATGTCGACCCAGGCCAACAACTGATCACCGTGGTGCGCAAGGGTTCCCGCGCCATACAGCAACTGCCCGCGGCGGCGGACGCATTTGTGTGGCTCCGCCTGTATCAGCAAGACCTGCAGGCCAAGTTGCCGCGTGGCCGGACCCGGCCGCTGTGGTGGACACTACGCCGACCACACCGTCCGCTGACCTATCACGCCGCGCACAGGATGTTCGAGCGGGCCAATGCCTGCCTGGGCTCGGATTGGACGTTGCACGACCTGCGGCACAGCGCCGCGATGCGGATGGCGCGGGATCCGCAGATGACGTTGAGCGACGTGCAGTGGGTGATGGGCCACGCCCACTTGACCACCACCGAGTTGTATTTGACGCCCTCCAAAGAGGAGGTCGTAGCGAGTGTGCTGGCTCACCACGCGCGGCAAGCGGCGCGGCGCGAAGATCCGGTTCCACCGCCGCCGGCGCCGGGCTACGACCCGCAGTCGCTGAGCGTCCTGTTCGGGAGGTCGATGTGACCACGATCGCCAAACACGTTGCGCGCAAACCACTTGCCGTGGCGAATGCGACCAAGACTCAGATCAGCGGGCGGAACAAGCAGCTGCGCGAACGGTTCCCCGCCCGTCAGCCCGAGCATTGTGGGGCAGCCACGGCCGGAACCGCCCAGGACACCATGGTCAGGCTGACCTCCGGATTGTTTACCTCGGATGTCAAGGGGACCCAGGCGGGTCGACGACGCGGTGTGACCAAGCTGCTGGACTGGCTGGCGACGTTTCCGGGCGACACCTGGCAACAGCGTTGGGAACTCAGTGGCGTCGAGCAGCATCCCGGCAAGACCTGGACCGGGCTCTCACTGAGGTGGCTGCAGGAGCGCGGTCAGGACGCGTCGTACGACGTCGACGATCTGGCCTCGGGCCTGCTCGTGTTGATCTGCGGCGACGTCATCCGTCCGGGTGTGCCGTGGATGCTTACCCGCACCCACGCCCGGCTGGCCGGTGCGATGGCGCACATCAGAGACCCGCAAGGGTTCGCCCAGCTGCGGCGACTCGCCGAGACCCAACCGGCCAGCTCCGCCGTCGACGCGCGGGTCGCGGCGACCAGGATCGCGACCATCCTCGCGTGCAAGGGCGGACGTGTCGCCGACATCACTGTCGGCGACTGTGTCGAACTGGTCGACACCCTGCGCCAGGTACACGCTCGCGGCGGACAAAAGAAGGTCGACTTCTACCTACGCCTGCGTGCGATTGGCATCTTCCCCGACGATGCGCCGCACACGATTCGCGCATTCGGGCAAGCCACCGGGCGACTCACGATCGAAGAATTAGTGGATCGATATCCGTTGCGTTGCCGACCCATTCGCGACCTGCTTGTCGACTACCTGCGGGAACGTCAGCCGTCGCTGGACTTCGCCAGCATCGACGCGATCTCCCGCAGCCTGGCCGGGCTGTTCTGGGCCCGCATCGAAGCCATCGCACCGGGCATCGACACCCTGCAGCTGCCCCAGGACGTCATCCGGACCTGGAAGGACGACCTGGCCACCAAGAAGCGAACGATCACCAACGCCGCCGGTGAGCAGATCGAGGTCGCAACCCCGCGACTCAACGCCAAAGACGAACTACTCCGGGTGCGAGCGTTCTACCTCGACATCGCTCAATGGGCCGTCGACGATCCCGCCCGATGGGCCCGGTGGGCGGCTCCCTGCCCGATTGGCGACGCCGAGATCCGACGAGCCAAGGAACGCAAACACCGCAAGGCTCGGATGGACCAGCGCACCCGCGAACGACTGCCTGTGCTGCCGGTGCTGGTGCGCACCGCGAACGAGCGCCGCCGCACCGCACAACAGTTCTTGCAGGCCGCTGACCAGACGGTGTCTGGAACCCTGATCCCCGGCACCGACGCCAAATTACGGAAAGCGCACGTCCCCAAAGCCATAGGCCGCCACGTCTGGGCCGACGACACGGCCACGGGCAAACGGCGCAACCTGTCCTACGAGGACGACGAGGCGTTCTGGGCGTTCGCGACGATTGAAGTATTGCGACTGACCGGCATCCGCTGTGAGGAACTGCTTGAACTCAGCCACCACAGCATCACCGAATACCGCCTGCCCTCCAGCGGCGAAGTGGTGCCGCTGCTGCAGATCGCCCCCTCCAAGACCGACACCGAACGCCTGCTGCTCGTCAGCCCCGAACTCGCCGACGTGCTCAGCGCCATCATCACCCGCCTCCGCGCACCAAGCGGTGCGATACCCCTGGTGCCGTCCTACGACACCCGAGAGCGAGTCTGGAACCCGCCGATGCCGCTGCTGTTCCAACGCGCCATCGGCAACGAGCACCGCCCCTTCACACCCAGTGCGATCCGCAAACTGCTCATCGACGCACTCGCCGCCAGCGGGCTCACCGACGCCACCGGCGAACCGCTGATTTTCTCGCCCCACGACTTCAGAAGGATCTTCGTCACCGACGCAATCATGAGCGGGCTACCACCGCACATCGCCCAAATCATCTGCGGGCACAAGACAATTGACACAACCATGGGATACAAAGCCGTCTACCCCATGGAAGCGATCGAAGCCCACCGAGCGTTCATCGCTCGCCGACGGGCAACCCGACCCAGCGAGGAGTACCGGACCCCGACCGAGGACGAGTGGGACGACTTCCTCGCCCACTTCGAGAAGCGCAAGGTGTCGGTCGGGACGTGCGGCCGCGCGTTTGGAACGCCGTGTTTTCACGAGCACGCTTGCGTCCGATGTTCGCTTCTCCGGCCGGACCCAGCGCAACGACCACGCCTGGAAGAGATCCGCAGCAACCTCGAGGACCGAATCGAGGAGGCCAAACTTCACGGCTGGCTCGGCGAAGTCGAGGGACTCCAAGTCAGCCTCGCCGGGGTGAAAGACAAACTCACTCAGATCGACACGAGCCGTCGCCTCGCGGTCGACCTCGGAACCCCCTCCCTACCAACAAATGCGCGGCCACGATGAACGGATCGCTAAGTGCCCCAGCTAAGTTCAGAGAAGCCTGTCTGACCTGTCCGATGTTCCTCACCACCGCCGAGTTCCTGCCCCAGCACCACCAGCAGCGGCAACAGAGCCTGCAGCTGATCACCGCCGCCCAAGCCCGCGGACAACAACGTCTGGCCGAGATGAACCACCAAATCCTGCACAACCTGGACAACATCATCACCGCCCTCAACGATCCACAACCAGGGAAGGCCAAACATGCCGGCTGACAACAGCATCCACCTCATCCACGCCGCCCAGCAGCGGCACGAACACACCCGCGCCAAGGCCATCGCTGCGATGCACGAACTCGACCGGACCGGCGCCCTGCTCACCTTCGAATCCGTCGCCCGCCACGCCGGTGTCTCCCGCTCGTGGATCTACACCCAAACCGACCTCAAAGACGAGATCCGCCGGCTCCGCACCCAACACCGACCCGAGCCAAGCACACCGTTACCCGCCCGACAACGCGCCAGCGACGACTCCCCGCGGCAGCGCCTCGAAATCGCCAACCGCCGCAACCGCGAACTCGCCGACGAGAACCGGCGGCTACGCCGCCAACTGGCGTGCGCCCTTGGCCAACTCCGCGACGACACCGGCCGACATCATGAACCGACGCATCGCGATTCGGTAACAATCGGGCCGTGCTAACCGCCAAGCGATATCCATCTCCAACCGCGTCATGGACACCCTCCACGACACAAACCTGCAGGTCACAACAGCTACCGCGGCCAGAACTCCAGATAACAATCGAGTCACTCAACGCCCGCTACCGACGGGCGATCAAGGCTCGCGGCCATTTCCCCTCGGAGGCCGCGGCGCTGAAGTGCCTGTATATGGTGACTCGCTCCCTCGATCCCAAGGGCACCGGCCAGCAACGCTGGGCGGTCCGCTGGAAGCCCGCTTTGAACGCGTTCGCAGTAACATTCGCCAACAGAATGCCCGACCTCAACCGAGGATAGGGAAACGCCACTTACACCGAATTCCGGATGGACCCGTCGGCGAAGTGCGCGGCCACTTCGCCGGTCGTTAATCCTTTAGCGGTCAACGACAACACGATCTCGTCGATGCCGGTCAGCCGACGTTGGCGCTTCTTGACGATCTGCGGATCGAACGAGCTGTTGGTATCGCGCGGCACCTCGATCTCGACCGGTCCGATCTCGGTGAACACCGTCTTGGCCCGGGTGCCGTTGCGGGCGTTGCCGCTGCCACGTCCGACCGGGTCGTGCTTGTCATAGCCGAGGTGCTCGGCCATCTCTGCGTCCAGCGCGGTCTCCAATACATTCTTGGTGATCTGGTTGAGTAGCCCGTTCGGGCCGACCAGCTCCACGCCCTGCTCCTTGGCCTGGGCCAATAGTTGTTCAGCGAGCTGCTTTTGATCCACCTCGGTAGCCATGGGCTCGAGTGTTTCGGACATCATCAGTCCTTCCCGCCAAGCTCACGCTCGGCGTGTCAGACCAAGGTCAGATCCACCGCTGTTCAGACAGTCCCCATCCTCAGTTTCGATTGCAGGGACCAGATCTTGTTGAGCAACAGTGCCTTTGTGTCGTAACGGTGGTAGCCGACCACGGTGCGCACGATCGCCCAGTTCTTCTGCTCGACGTGGCAGCCGTCGTTTTTGTTTCCGGGCCGCGAGCGGGTGAAGGTGATCTGGCGCCGCTCGCACCAAGCCAGCAGGTGGTGGTTGATGAACTCGCTGCCGTTATCGAAAGCCCAGGATCGGGAAGGGCATGGTGGTGGCGATCGAGGTGCCTCACCAAAAAGTGAGCGCGAAGCGTGGGCTGGTGCCTCACGCATGGTGAGCGCGTGGGGGCTTGCACTACTTCGCCTTGGCCAATCGGTCGATTGACGGTTGCAATGCTTCCAGGTCGATGTGGCGGGCGGCGGCAAGGGCGTCGGTCTTGGTCTTGGCCAGGTCCAGTAGCTGCATTTGGATGGTGTTGATCTGCCGGGTCAAATCGGCCGGGTTGATGCCCTCGATTCGGGCGGACACATGCGAAAGCTGTTGCGCATCAAGTATTCCCGATTCCTGCAGACGTTGCCACGGCGTGGCCGGCGTGTCGTAGATGCGCGTGCGGCGACTGGCCGCGGTGGTGCTGTAGCCGATGGGCTTTTTCGTCGGGGTGAAGAAGTTGCACCGCAGCGACACCAGCTTCCACAGCCGGTTGAGCAGCTCCAGCTCCTCGGAGGTGTCGTAGCGCCAGTAGAACGCGTGTTTGCGCACCACGTGGTTGTTTTTTGACTCCACGTGCGCTTGGTCGTTCTTCTGGTACGGCCGCGAGTGGGTCTGGGCGATGTCGCGGGTCTGCAGCCAGGCGGCGACCTCGTGATTGATGAACTCACCGCCGCAGTCCAAAGCGAAAATCACCAGATCGAACGGGAACCGCTGTTGCAGCTCGTCGATGCCGGCCGTGATCCACTTCGAGGCGTTGTTGCGGATCGAGAAGTTCTCGGTCCAGCCGATCACCAGGTCGGTCATCGTCAGCGTGCGGGCGAACTCGCCGATCAATGTCGGGCCGCAGTGCGCCACGGTATCGGCCTCGATCACCCTCGGGGCCTCAGGTGCCTCATCGGCGCAGGTACGGATGGCGATCGAGTTACGCAGCAGCGGCGACGGTTTGGTCGTCGAGATGCCCTTGATGCGCATCCTGTCCCAGGGCCGGTTTCAGGTAGCGGTCCAGGGTGGCCGCGCTCATCGCCTTCAGCTCCGCTGATGCCGCCTCGGTGGCGAACGGCCTGTCAAGATCACCGGATTCAGCCAGCAGCGGCAGCCACAGACCCACCATGACCACCAGGTACTTGCCGCACGGCATGCCCATCAAGGCCCACACATACTCCAGCAGTGCCCTGGCGTCGTCGCTGAAGCCCCGCGGCCGCAACGTACGCCTGTCAACCTGCTCGGCCGGGTCCGGCAGCCTCGGGCCGGTCAGCATCCGCCGAGCCGTCGAGCGGCCCATCCCCGTGGTGGACACCACCCGATCCAAAATCTTGCTCTTGTCCGCCTTCAACGCCTTGCGGTACTGACCTCGCAGTTTGTTCGCTACCTGCCGCCTCGCAGCCATGTCGATCTTGCCTTCCACATCGGGCAGGCCTTCCGGGCCACGCGCTCAAAATAGGTGAGGCACCACCGCCGGCCACGCGCTCAAACTCAGTGAGGCACGCCGGACTATTGACAATTGGTCGATCTTTGTAAAAGATTGGTAATACCGTCTGTCCGGGGTATTCGGGAGCAGCCAGTTGCCCGGTCGACGGCCGTCAGTATCCGGGAATGACGGGCAAGGGATCCACGCTATGCAAAGCACTATGCAAGACGTTCCGCTTTCTGTGACATCGATCGTCAAGCATGCCAACTCCATTCACGCCGACCGCCGCGTCGTCACACCGACCGAGTCGGGCTACCGGGCCGCGACCTACGGCGAGGTCGGCCGGCGGGTCGGTCAGTTAGCTAATGCGCTGCATGACCTTGGCGTCACCGGCGATCAGCGTGTGGCTACCTTCCAGTGGAGCAACCAGGAACACTTGGAGGCCTATTGTGCGGTGCCGTCGATGGGCGCGGTGTTGCACACGCTCAATATTCGTCTTACCGCCGAGCAGCTTGGCTACATCGCCAACCACGCCGACGACAACATCGTCATCGTCGACATGTCGTTAGCGCCGCTACTTGCGCGTTCTTTGCCGGCCATATCGTCGGTGCACACGGTGATTGCGGTCGGTGAGGGCGATCCCGAGCCGCTACGGGCGGCCGGCAAGGCCGTCGTTTCGTACGAAGACCTGATCTCGACACATCCCACCGAGTTCGACTGGCCTGAACTCGATGAGACGTCGGCCTCGGCGATGTGCTACACCAGCGGCACCACCGGAAACCCCAAGGGCGTGGTCTACAGCCACCGATCCACCTACCTGCATTCACTGGCCGTCTGCACTGGCAACGGGTTGGGCATCGCTGAAGCCGACCGCATCTTGGCTATCGTGCCGATGTTTCAAGCCAATGCGTGGGGCCTTATCTATGCCGCGCTGATGGCGGGGGCCGAACTGGTACTCCCGCACCGATGGCTACAACCTGGAGCGCTGGTGGCCATCATCGAGGACACCCGCCCGACCGTGGCCGGTGCGGTGCCCACAATCTGGAATGACGTCCGGCACTTCCTGGGCTGCGAGCCCGGTCATGACATCTCGTCGCTGCGTCTGGTCGCGTGCGGCGGATCGGCGGTACCGGTGTCACTGATGCGCGGCTTCGAACGCGACCACGGCGTACCGATCGTGCAGGCGTGGGGAATGACCGAAACCTCGCCGCTGGCCACGGTGGCCAAACCGCCGACTGGGCTCGACGAAGACCAACAGTGGGCGCTGCGTGCCACCCAGGGCCGCCCGATATGCGGCGTGGAAATCCGGCTGCGCAACGACCAGGATCGCACCCTGCCGTGCAACGGAGAAGCGGTCGGCGAGATCCAAGCCCGCGGGCCGTGGGTAACTGGCTCTTATTTTCGCGACGACGACGCCGACAAGTTCGACCAGGGGTGGCTGCGCACTGGCGATGTCGGCCACGTCGACGAGCATGGCTTCTTGACGCTGACCGACCGTGCCAAAGACGTCATCAAGTCCGGCGGGGAGTGGATTTCGTCGGTCGAATTGGAGAATTTGCTGATCGCCCATTCCGGGGTACATGAAGCCGCGGTCATCGGTGTGCCCGACGAGAAGTGGCAGGAGCGTCCACTCGCTCTAGTGGTGGTCAAACCCGGCGCCGATATCACGCCAGATGAGCTACGTGCCTTCTTAGACGGCAAAGTCGCTACGTGGTGGATCCCGGAGCGCTGGGCCTTCGTCCCCGAAATCCCGCGAACCAGCGTCGGTAAATACGACAAGAAAGTGCTTCGGGCATGTTACACCGCCGGTGACTACAACATCGTGGAATTCGTCTAGCGACCAAGGTTCGCTAGACCCGGCAATGCAGCCGAATAATTAAGGAGGTTACATGGCAACCACACGTTACCATTCGCTGGGTGCCGGCGGGCTGAACTGGGAAAGCGTGCCACTCAGGCTGTTCGCTGGCGGCATCGCCAAACTCTGGGACCCCGCCAATATCGACTTCTCCCGCGACAGCGCCGATTGGGAGGCGCTTTCCGACCGCGAACGCGTGTACGTCACCCGATTGTGCGCGGGCTTCATTGCCGGAGAGGAAGCAGTCACCCAGGACATCCAGCCGTTCATGGCCGCAATGCGGGCCGAAGGCCGGCTCGGCGACGAGATGTACTTGACGCAGTTTGCGTTCGAGGAAGCCAAACACACCCAGGCGTTCCGCTTGTGGCTCGATGCCGTCGGGGTGCGCGACGACTTACATAGTTTCCTCGATCAAACTCCGGCATACCGGCAGTTGTTCGACGAGGAACTTCACGAATCGCTCAACACGCTCTATGTGGATCCCTCGCCGGCTGCCCAGGTTCGCGCTTCGGTGACGTACAACCACATCATCGAGGGCATGTTGGCGCTGACCGGCTACTACGCCTGGCACAAGATCTGCGTGGAGCACGGCATTCTTCCCGGCATGCAGCAGCTGATTCGGCACATCGGCGACGACGAGCGACGCCACATGGCATGGGGCACTTTCACCTGCCGGCGCCACGTCGCTGCCGACGACACCAATTGGACGGTGTTCGAAACGCGCATGAACGAACTCATTCCGCTGGGGCAGCGCCTGATCGACGAGGGTTCTGCACTGTATGGCGACGACATACCCTTCAATCTGTCAATCGACGAGATGAGGACCTATGCCACCGACAAGGGGATGCGCCGGTTCAGCACGATCAGCAGCGCCCGCGGGCGACCGCCCGAGGAAATCGACCTCGACTACTCGCCACTGCAGCTGGAGGACACCTTCGCGGACGAGGACGCGAGGGTGCTGGCCGGTTCGGCCTGACTTCGACGAGATCGGCGCCAGTGCGTAAAAACGCGGAATTTTTGCGCTGGAGTCGATTCGGCACTGCGAGTACCAACACTGCTCCAGCTTAGTTGCCGTCGCCGGTGCCACTATCTCGGCACGCTTCAAAGATCCGCGATGGCGCAACGCTCCAAGCGGCGGCGAGGCCAGTCATTGACCGCACGACCCGGAGGAGACGACACACGATGCGTCGACCACTTGAGGACGGCTACTTCACGATGCCCAACGGCGATGAGCAGCCGCGGTTGATCGGTTCCTATAGCCCTGCTGCCGACAAGTACTTCTTCCCCCGCCGCCGCCGCTGTCCGTTGACGGGCGGCCCGGTCGAGGATGTCCTGCTGTCACCAACCGGCGAACTGTACGCCTGGACCTACGTCGAGTCGGCGTGGATGGGCAAGTCCCGGTTCGGCTCCACAGGCGACGGGCACGGTGTCGGCCAAGTTGACCTACCGGAGGGCGTGCGCGTGCAATCCATCCTGCGTGGCGAGATGGGCGACTGGGAGATCGGCATGCCCATGCAGCTTGAGGTCTACCCCCTCATGACCGATGCCGATGGCACTGAGCTGTGCTCGTTCCGCTTTTGCCCTACTCGACGGGGGGCATCTCGGTGATGGCCCGCGACGTCTATGTGATCGGCGTGGGGATGGCCCCGTTCGGCCAGCCGGACGCCAACGCGGCCGACTTGGGCTTCGGGGCCGGTGTCAACGCGCTCGGTGACGCCGGCATCGGCTTCGATGAAGTCGGCTACCTCTACAACGGCTACATCGGCGCCGGTCTGCTCACGGGTGTCACCCTTGCGAAGGATCTCGGGCTTACCGGCATCCCGATCACCCACGTCGAGAACGCGTCGGCCACCGGATCGTGCGCCTTCCATGAGGCGGTCCAGGTGGTGGCGGGGGGGAGCGTCGATATCGCGATGGCGCTAGGGTTTGACGACCTCAATCGCGCCACTCGAGCTATCGGGGGCAGCAAGCCCGGCATTGGCCAGGTGATCCTCCCGGCGGCGTTTTTCGCCATGTGGGCGACACGTCGCATGCACGAAGTGGGCACGACGGTCGAGACCTTCGCCGCCATCGCGGCAAAGAATTGGAACCATGCGCGGCTGAATCCCTACGCGCAACGTCGGGCCGACCATGAGGTCACCGTCGAAGAGATCCTCGCCTCGCGCATGATTTCCTACCCGCACACTTCGAAGATGGCCTGCGCCGCTGGCTCTGGGGCTGCGGCCGCGATCGTCGCGAGCCGCGAGGCGGCAGAGCGCGTGGCCGGTTCACGCCCGCTGGTGAAGGTGGTCGCCAGCCAGCAGCAGTCCGAGCAGTTCGTTGACGGCCACATTTTCATGGGTGCGGTCGTCGGTCCGGGCGAGCTCACCGCGGCCACGGCAAAGGCCGCCTACGACGAGGCCGGTGTCGGGCCGGCCGACCTCGACCTCGCCCACGTGCACGACGCATTCCCCATCGAGGAACTGATGTATTACGAGCTGCTCGGGGTGTGCGCGGCTGGGGAGGGGGACAAGCTCGTCTCCGAGGGCGCGACCAGCCTGGGTGGTCGTATCCCGTTCTCGACCGACGGCGGGCTGATCGGGCGCGGTCATCCCGGTGGGCCGACCGGCCTGGCCCAGATCTGGGATGTGACACGGCAGCTGCGGGGCGAGGCGGGCCCGCTGCAGGTCGAAGGCGCTCGAACCGGGCTTGCTCACATGATGGGCGCGGGCTCGGTCTGTGTCATCCACATCCTGCAGGCCGGGCGGTGACGTCATTCAACACATCCGATAAGAGAGAAATCGCCCTGCGGGGCGACAGCATGGAAGGGAAATCGCGTGGCTGAGCTTAGCTTCGACGGGAGGGTCGCCATCGTGACCGGGGCGGGAAACGGTCTCGGCAAGGAGCATGCGATGCTGCTTGCATCACGCGGCGCGCGCGTGTTGGTGAACGATCTCGGCGGCAGCGTCGCCGGCGTCGGCGCGGACCTGACCGCGGCGGAGGCCGTCGCTCAGGAGATCGAAGCCGCCGGCGGTATCGCGGTCGCCGATGGTCACAGCGTGGCGACCCGAGAAGGTGGGGCGGCCATCGTGCAGGCGGCTCTCGACGCCTTCGGGCGGGTCGACATCGTCGTCAACAACGCGGGCATCCTGCGCGACAAGTCCTTCCACAATCTCACGCCGGAGCTACTCGATCCGGTGATCGATGTCCATCTCTACGGCACCATCTGGGTGACCCAGCCGGCGTTCCTCAGGATGCGCGAGCAGGGCTACGGCCGGATCGTCAACACCTCCTCCGCCGCCGGGATTTTCGGCAACTTCGGTCAGACCAACTACGGGGCCGCGAAGATGGGGGTCATCGGCTTCACACGGGTGCTCGCCCAGGAAGGCGCGAAGTACAACATCAAGGTGAACGCGATCGCGCCGATGGCGCGGACCCGGATGACCGAGGAACTCCTCGGGCCGATCGCCAAGAAGCTGGACCCGGCACTGGTCGCCCCGGTCGTCGCGTATCTCTGCCATGAATCCTGCGATCTCACGTCGAGGATCTTCTCCGTTGGGGGCGGGCGAGTGGCCGAGATCTTCATCAGTGTGACGAAGGGCTTCTCATCGCCGACGCTCGATATCGAAGCGGTCCAGGACAACCTTGAGGCGATCTGCGACCGAGAGGGATACCAGACTCCAACGCAGGCCAACGACGAGATCGGCCTCGTGCTTCAAGCGCTCGGCTGAACACGTACGTACGTTGAGGAGGACCATGCCATGGCCGTGATCGACCTGCTGCGCCAAGCGGTAGAGGACCGACCGGACAAGACCGCCGTCATCGCCGAGGACGGCGCGGCCACTTTCCGCGAGCTCGACGCTGCCAGCAGCCGGGTCGCCCAGCAATTGCACGCCGCTGGGGTGAGCCGCGGTCACAAGGTGGCGATGCTGCTCGCCAACGACCAAGCGATGCATTTCAATGCAGTGTATTTCGGCATCCACAAACTTGGTGCCGTGCCGGTGCCGCTCAATACCCGGTGGGCAGCGCCGGAAAAGCTGTTCGTGCTTGAGCACAGCGACGCCGTGGCGGTGATCACCGGTCTCGCCCACCGGGAGGTTCTGGTTGCGCTTGCCGAAGGCG
This sequence comes from Mycobacterium sp. NTMscope_Eco_3, assembly GCF_976985685.1. Lineage (NCBI taxonomy): Bacteria > Bacillati > Actinomycetota > Actinomycetes > Mycobacteriales > Mycobacteriaceae > Mycobacterium > Mycobacterium sp. NTMscope_Eco_3. Next base: position 329,134 of record NZ_CDRJYZ010000001.1, read on the forward strand.
AATCTGTCGAGATCGGCGGCCGTCCCGGTAGCTTCCAACTTGAGCACTTCTTCGTGACCGGCAGCGAGGCGCTGGATGGATTCACCCCCCTGGGCGACGTGGTGGGCGCGGGCTCTGCGGACGTGCCGCTCCTCGAGCCTTCCCTGAGCGCCGACGACCCGGCGGATCTGCTCTATACGTCCGGCACCACCGGGATGCCCAGGGGCGTGCTGGTGCCCGAGGGCAACCTCGCCGACGAGCCCGGCCAGGCGAGCCTCGGGCAGCTTCTCGGCGCGATGTTCGGCGAGAGCCTGCTTCATGCGGTGCCCTTGTTCGGTTTCACGGGCTGCCATGGCCTGATGCTGCTAAGCATTCGTGCCGGGGTCACGCAGATCGTGTTGCCGCGTTTTGATCCCGAGCAGTTGCTCGCGGCGATCGAGCGCTACCGCGCCACGTCGATCATGGGTGTGCCGACAATGCTGAATTTGGCCATGAAGCACCCCACGGTGGGTGATCACGACTACAGCTCGCTGCAGCTCGTGTTTTTCGGGGCGGCGCCGATCCAGCCCGACACCGTGCGCAAAATGCGGCAGGTGTGGCCCGGAGCGAAGATGCTGAACGCTTACAGCCTCACCGAGGCCGGTGCCGGCGCGGCCTGCATCCTCGGTCCCGACCCAGATGACATCCTTGCCCGGCCGGGCTCGGTTGGCAGGCCCGTAGGATGCGAGGTTGTCGTCGTTGATGACTACGATAACCCACTCCCCCCAGGCAAGGTCGGCGAGATCTGCTTTAAGTCGAAGATAGCTCGGCGCAGCTACTACAAGGGGGAGCAGCCCACCGCGGAACTTTGGAGCGGTGGACTGTTGCACACCGGCGACGTGGGTTATGTCGCTGACGATGGCTACGTCTATCTGACCGAGCGCAAAAAAGACATGATCCTGCGCGGCGGCTACAACATCTTCGCCATCGAGGTCGAGCGCGTGCTGCTCGAGATGCCCGAGGTGCTCGAGGCCGCAGTCATCGCGGTGCCGCATTCGGACCTCGGTGAGGATCTCCTAGCGGTGATCGCGCCCAAGCCCGGGTTCAGCGGCGGCGAAGGCGAACTCACCGCGGAGCGGATCAACCAGTTCTGCCGCCAGCACCTCGCCGACTACAAATGCCCGCGCCACATGGTCGTAGTGGACGAGCTACCGAAGAACGCCATGGCCAAGGTCATGAAAAACGAACTCCGACAGCGCTTCCGAGATCACCTGTTCGATCAAGGGGCCGAAAACAAATGAATGCTCCTTGAATATCGGCTTAACAGCGCGACGGCGGCCATTCCGAGCAGTGTCCGGCGCATAGCCACAGAAGAACCGTAAAGCGAGCGGATGGGGACGGCGGAAGATGCCAAGGCCGGTGAGACAGTGCTTACGCGGAATTGATGAGCGCTTCGGTGTGTGGATTGGTCGATCCAGGCGACGGTAAGGCCGTCCCTATTTCTTTTCGCGACAACAACTGTTTGAAGAGAAGATGAGGTGCCATGTCATGGATTTCATGCTCAGTCCAGAACAGGACGATTTCCGCCAGACTATACAGCAGTTCGTTACCGAACTGTCACCGCTGGCCAAGGTTCGCCAGGCGGTAACAACTGCGCCGGGATATGACATCGACCTTTGGTCTCGCATGAGTCGGGAACTGGGGCTGCCGAGTCTGCTCGTACCGGAGGAGTACGGCGGTGCGGCAGCAACGATGATCGAGGCTGCTGTCGCCATCGAGGAGCTTGGACGCGGCATCGTGCCGTGCCCGCTGTTCGCGACCGTCGCGCTCGGTGTCGCGCCGATCTTGATCGCGGCCAGCCAGGAGCAGAAGAGAGAACTGCTTCCAGAGATAGCCGCGGGCGCTCGTACAGTCACGACTGCTATCAATGAACCGGGTTGCGTTGACGGCTTCGGTGCTGTAGCCATGCGAGCGGCGACAAATGGCGACGCCGTCACGCTGTCTGGGACCAAGATTCATGTGATCGACGGCCATAGTGCGGACACCCTGCTGGTGCTCGCTCTGCCGCCCGGTGACTCCGCTGAGCCGGCATTGTACCTCGTTGACGGTAACGCCGTCGGCCTCACCCGTACACGCGTCGAGACCCTGGACATCACCCGACCGCTGGCCACCCTGACCTTCGACGCCGTCTCTGCGGTTCCCTTGGCTGGCGCGCACGGCGTCGCGCCCATACGCCGTGCGTTAGATGTCGCGAAGACGTTACTCGCAGCGGAGATGGTTGGTGGCACCGAGGGCGCTATGACCATGTCCGTCGAATACGCCAAGGTGCGTCACCAGTTCAATCGGCCCATCGGCTCCTTCCAGGCGATCAAGCACCGATGCGCCGAGATGGCAATCGAACTGGACAGTGCTCGTGCAGTCACTCTCTACGCGGCTCATCTGGCAGCGGAGGAGAGCGCTGACCTCGCCAAGGCGGCCCCCATTGCCGTGGCAACCGCCGCGGCCGGATTTGACTTCACCGCATCGTGGAATGTGCAGATTCACGGCGGGATCGGGTTCACCTGGGAGCACGACGCACACCTCTACTACCGGCGGGCGAAAGCCGACCGGGTACTGCTGGGCTCAGTACGCGAGCAATGGCTCGAGGTCGCTGACCGCATCGGGCTCTAAACACCGCCACATACTTCGTCGGCACGAACAGAGAAAGATGACATGTGGATGGGGACCCCCTCAGCTCAGACGCTCGTTGATATAGGCGTTAGAGGAATTTTTCAGGAGCTCGAGGAGGTCCCGATGACGATGGTAGGCGGTTTCGACGTGCGGCGACAGCAGATCACATTCGATTACGTCGATTATGACGGCTTGTTGCGCTGGGGTCAGATCGGTCCGGCGACCCGGAAAGCGTTGCGGAACTGGCTGGCTGAGCACTGCAGCGATGGGGACGGCCAGTTCGCGCTGGAGGGCTGCCCGGGGTGGCGGTATGTGTGCGAGGAGCTGGCCGCTGCTGGGATCTGCGCGCACCTGGGGGATGCGGCCGAGATTGCCGTCTTACCGGAGCCCAAGAAGCGCGCCAAGACCGACCGCGCCGATACTCGGTTGCTGCGTACGCTGTTGTTCGAGGACCGGTTCCCCGAGTCGTGGATCCTACCCGCACACATGCTGGAGATCCGCACGCTGGGCCGGTTGTACTACACGTTGATGGACGAGCGGCGGGCCTGGCAGCAGCGCATCCATGTCCAGCTGTTCCATCAGGGCTGTCCACCGATTCGGGCGCTGTTATCCGGCGCAGGCCGCGCGGCGCTGGACAGCGTCGACTTGTCGGCGGCGGGCCGGCGGTGCGTTGACACTGCGCTACGGCGCATCGATCAGCTAAGCACCGAGATCGACCCGCTGCCAAGCCAATTAGTCAACTTCGCCCGACGCCAAGCCGGGTGTCAGGCAATGCAGCGCCATTACGGCATCGGTTGGTTGTGCGCGGCGATCATCTGGTCCGAGGTCGGTGATGTCCGCCGATTCAGCAGTTCCCATCGGCTGGTGCGGTTTGCTGGGCTGGATGTCACCGTGTACTCCTCTGATACCAAACGCTCACCAGGGCACCTGTCGCGAGAGGGCTCACCCGAGCTGCGCTGGGCGGCGTTTGAGGCAGCCGAGTGCGCGAGCCGGCGCCGTTCCCTTGATTACGGTTACTACCACAAGCTGGCAGCCAAGCGCGACGGCCACAACGGCAAGAATCCCCACCCTGGCGGTGGAACGCAAAATTCTGCGCCGATGCTATCACCCGCTGCGTGCGTTCGAAGATGGCGCCCTGGCGCTGCCAGTCCCCGAACGCCAGGAGGTGGCCTCTTAAATGATGCGTTGCGCGCCTGCCATGCCCATTAATCACCTGATGCTAATCACCTGATGCCTGCGGCCAGCGCCCGTGTGGTTCCTGTCGCCACTCCGCTGTTGGGTGGACTTCCCGGAAAGATTGAGCGGCCGCGCCTTCGTTGCCCGCACGTCGGGCACCCCATCGATCATCAAGTTGCCGGATATCGTCCGTGGACTCAGATAAGGCTGGGCGCCGGCACACGCGACGCGCGTCTTTCGCCCCACATTTATGCACCGGAGGGCAGCAGATGACTTGAACCACACCGTCTTTTCCTGTTCCCCGGCGGCCAAGTATGCGGCGGATCCTCGTCGGTCTCAAGGTCGTTCGTCCTCGCTACGCTGCGGGCGCTCCGCCTTGACCCCGACCGCGGTCCACCGCCTTCAAGCGGTCGAAAACGAAGCAAAACACGCAAAAAATAACCCAATGGATCCACCTTTACGCGGGTCCTCAACACAGATAAGGGACGACGATTCGATATGGACCTGTCTTATCCCCCGTCAGCTGAGGCGTTCAGGTCACGAGTGCGCGACTTCATCACCGCGAACGTCCCTGCCGACTTCGCTGGAATCGGGGCGTTGGATCAAACCCGGCGGAAGGAGTTCATCCGAGAGTGGCGGAAGACGCTCGCGGACAACGGCCTACTCGCCGTGTTGTGGCCAAAGCGATATGGCGGAGCGGGACTGACCCCACTCCACCAAGTCGTGCTGGCCGAGGAGTTTGCTCGCGCCGGGGTACCCGCCGGAACTGAGAACGACATGTTCGGGATTCAGCTGCTTGGCAACACGCTTGTCGTCTGCGGCACCGAGGACCAGAAGAATTGGTTCTTGCCGCGAATTCTGTCCGGTGATGATCGGTGGTGCCAGGGGTTTTCCGAACCCGACGCGGGATCGGATCTGGCCAGCCTGCGGACGAGAGCGGTTCTTGATGGCGACGAATGGGTCATCAACGGGTCCAAGATCTGGACTTCAGTGGGACACCTCGCCAACTGGATCTTCGCACTGTGCCGCACCGACATGGATGCTCCCAAGCACCGGGGGATCTCATTTCTGCTCGTGCCGATGGATCAGCCCGGCGTGGAGGTTCGACCCATCAAGAATATAGTGGGCCAGTCGATGTTCAACGAGGTGTTCTTCACCGACGCCCGAACCGCTGCAGACAACGTTGTCGGGGAAGTGAACGCAGGATGGTCGGTGGCCATGACGCTGCTGGGTTTCGAGCGTGGAACAAGTGTCACCACCGACGCGATTCGCTTCCAAGCTGAGATCGACCGGCTCTTCGAGCTGGCGAAAGAACGAGGTAAGACTAACGACCCGCATATCCGTGAGCAGCTCGCTTGGTGCTATGGTCGCGTCGAGATTATGCGGTGTCGTGGGTATCAGGCGTTGACGCGCTTCTTACACGGTGAGTATCCAGGTCCCGAGGCCGCGATGACCAAGATCCTCTGGAGCGAGTTCTTCCAACGCGAGACCGAACTGGCGATGGAGATCCTCGAGACGGACGTGTTGACGCTGTCGGGCACGGGAACGAACGGCGCCTTGGCGACTGCGGATGTCGGAACACCGAATTCGTCGCTCGCGTGGGTTGAGTCGGCATTGGCGGCGCGAGCCGCCACGATTTATGCGGGCAGTTCACAGGTGCAGCGCAATATCATCGGCGAGAAACTGCTCGGCCTGCCCAAGGAACCGCGCCTCTAGGATCCGAACAATGCCGGAGCCCGTAGACACCAGTAGTGCCGCTTCCGGTAGATGGGCGGCCATCTCGAATGCGGAATACCTGCGCAAGTGGCTGGGCCTTGGTATCGCGATCGGCACTCGGCGACGCCTGAAAACTGACCCCGTGTCGACGCAGATTTTGACCCCTTCGACCGATTCTCGGCTTGGGCCGAGAGGAGAAAGGAGTTGTTGTCAGTGGACGATTGGCTGAGATCCGCAGACCGCCGCTGTTGAAGATGTTGCCGAAAAGCGGTTCTCCGCGCAGCGGTCACCGTGCCGGTGATGGGTGCGACCAACCGATAATCCATTTTGATGATCATCACCGGCTCGTCGTGACGAAGTATCTTGCGGGAACAGCGGATGACACCGGACCGGATCCGCAGCGTCTTAGGACGATGCGGGCTTGCTCTTTGAGCAGCAAGGCCTCTGTCAATGGCCATTTAGAAGTGTCGCTTGCCAGGGTGATGGGGCCACCTGATTGCCAGGGGGATGGGACCACCGTGGCGCGTTATTGAGGAAGCTCGTCGTCGTGGTCTGGGTCAAGCTGGCTGGGTCGGGTGCGTTGACGGTAGGACGGTCCTTCGATGACGAGGGTGTGGGCGGTGGCCGTGAGTCGGTCGATCGCTGATTGGGCCAGCAGGGTGTCGGCGGTCATGGTCAACCATTCGGAGGGTTCTCGGTTGGAGGTCACGATGGTCGTTTTGGCGCGGTGGCGTTCGACGATGATTTCGTAGAAGTCGCTGGTCTCTGTGGCGCCGAGGGGTCTGAGCGCAAAGTCGTCGATAATGAGGACGTCGATGGTGGTGAGTCGGCGGATCTCGGCGTCGACGGTGTTGTCCAGGCGGGCGGCGCGCAGCCGGGTGAACAGCTTGTCGGATCGGGCGAACAGTACGGAGTTGCGTCGGCGAATTACCATGTGTCCCAATGCTGTTGCCAGATACGTCTTGCCTACTCCGACCTCGTGTCAATGGCCAAGTAGAAGTACCCGCTGGTGGCCGGATAAAAGTACCCACCCCGTGCAGTGATTCTTAGATTGGTTGGGGGTTCTCCTTCCGGTGTTGGGCGTCCTTCATTCGGTAGGACTGGCCGTCGGTGATGACGACGGTGGCGTGATGCAGGAGCCGGTCCAAGATGCTGACGGCGGTGGTCTGCTCGGGCAGGAATCGACCCCACTCTTGGAAGGGCCAGTGCGAGCCGATGGCCAGGGAGCGGCGTTCGTAGGCGCCGGCGACGAGGCGGAACAGCAGCTGGGTGCCGGTGTCGTCGAGTGGGGCGAAGCCCAGTTCGTCGAGGATGATCAGATCGACACGGAGCAGGGATTCGATGATCTTGCCGACGGTGTTGTCGGCCAAGCCGCGGTAGAGGGTTTCGACGAGGTCGGCGGCGGTGAAGTACCGGACCTTGTGCCCAGCATGAATCGCAGCGACCCCCAGTCCGATCAGGGTGTGGGACTTGCCGGTCCCAGCCGGTCCGATGATCGCCAGATTCTGTTGTGTGCGAACCCATTCCAGGCTCGACAGGTAGTCGAACACCTTGGGCTGAATCGACGATGCGGCCACGTCGAAGGACTCCAAGGTCTTGGTGACCGGGAACCCGGCAGCCTTGAGCCGGTTGACGACGTTGGAGGCATCCCGTGCCGCCAGTTCGGTCTCGACGAGGGTCCGTAGCACTTCTTCGGGGGTCCAGCGCTGGGTCTTGGCGGTGATTAGGACTTCGGGGGCGGTGCGCCGGATCGCGGCGAGCTTGAGCCGCCGCAGCCCGGCGTCGAGATCAGCGGCGAATTGCGGAGTGGACAGTGGTGCAACGGGTTTGGTTGCCTTGGCTGGCGTGCCGTTCATGACGTGGCACCACCGTCTGCGGCCGGGTTGACCGTGTAGGCAGCCAGGGATCGGGTCGAGGCGACTGGGAGGTCCAGGATCAACGCATCCCCGGCGGGGCGGGGCTGCGGCGTTCCGGCGCCGGCGGCCAGGATGGACCGCACGTCGATCGCGCGGAACCTCCGGAACGCGACCGCCCGGCGAAGCGCGCCGACCAAGGCGTCGGTGCCGTGGGCGGCGCCCAACGCCAGTAGGACTTCCAGTTCGGAGCCCAGCCGAGTGTTGCCGATCGCGGCGGCCCCGACCAGGAATGCTTGAGCATCCTCGCCGAGTGTGCAGAACTGTTGCTCAGCATGAGTTTTGGGTCGTGGTCCGCGGCTAGGTTCCGGGCGGGGACCGTCGTAGTGATCGTCGAGGACTGATGCGCTGCCTGGGGCACCCAGTTCGTGCTCAGCCACGATCACCCCAGTCGCGGGCTCCACGATGCACAGCGCGCCGTGATCGACGACGACGGCCACGCTGGTCCCGATCAGTCGGGTGGGCACCGAGTAGCGGGCCGAGGCATACCGGACACACGACAGCCGGTCGACCTTGCGGATCACCGACGGTGCCCCGATTCGAAGTTGCAGCGACGGCAACGGTTGCAGGAGTTCCCGTTCGATCAGCAGTTGCTCATCGGGGACCGCACAGATCTCCGAATGCACCGCGGCATTGACCTCCAGACACCACGCCCTGGCCGCAACGTTGGCAGCACGCAGATCAACCGGCACCCCGGCGATGGCGGCGTCGGTGAGCAGCGGGACGGCGAGGTCGCGTTGGGCGTAGCCGCACAAGTTCTCCACGATGCCCTTCGATTTAGGGTCGGATGCATGGCAGAAGTCCGGCGCGAAACCGTAATGACCTGCCAGCCGGACGTATTCGGCGGTAGGGATCACCACGTTGGCGACCACGCCGCCCTTCAGACAGGCCATCCGGTCGGCCAGCACCCGGGCCGGGACACCACCTATCCCGGCCATCGCTTCGGCGATCAACGCCAACGTCGTGGACGCCTTCTGGTCGGTGGCGAACGCGACGAAGCGCCACCGGGAGAACGCCAGCACTGCGCAGAACAGGAACAACCCGGGTGCGGCTTGGGCCCAGTCGATCACCAGATACTCACCCGGTGACCACACCGCCGGGCGACGTCCCCGGTGATGTTCGTTGCGCCACAACACCTTCGCCTCAGCAACGAGGCGACGGAAGTTGCGTGCCGACCCGTCGTAACCGGCGGCCTTCGCGATCGGCAACATCCGCTTCGCCGACATCCGACCCGCCGACTTCTCGACACGCTCGGCGACCAGATCGGCCACCGCATCGTAATTGTGGGCCCGCTCGACCCGCGGCGGTGCGCTCTCACCGGCTTCGAATTTCTCGACGACTTTCTTGACGGTCCTATGGGTGGTGCCGCACAGCTGCGCGGCGCCGCGGTATGACCCGACTTGTTGATAAGCAGAAATGATGTCCATGCGGTCCCTCGCAGACTTCAATGGAACTCCCCGGTGGTGACGATGAGTGGTTGGCACCTTCACCGTCACCACCGGGGCCCGCAGTTCCTGATCGACACGACGAACACGGGGTGGGTACTTTTATCCGGCCACCAGCGGATACCTCCACTTGGCCACCAGTGGGTACTTTTTCATGGCCACGGACACCTCGCCGGTGATCACGCCGATGCGGCGTTCGGCGATGCACCAGCCGATGCGGGCGAGGGCTTCGTTGTGGGCGCTGTGGCGGTGCAGCATGCCGGGGGCCAGGTCGCGGCCGAACGGCGTGCGCGAGAAACCGTAGTAGGAGATCAGGTTGTCCATCATCGGGGTTGGGCCTCTTCGCCGGTGAGTAGGTCGAGCTGGCCGGGGATCTGGTCGGCCCCAGTCAGGGCGGCGTAGTTGACGCCGCGGGCCAGTTCGGTCTGATGCGCGGTCTCGATCAGCCGCGCGTAGTCGACACCAGTGGGTTTCGGTGGTATCGACGGGGTTTCGGGTTTGGCCTTGGGGTGCGAGTGCCGCCCGATGTGGTGCGGGATCGCTAGCCCCATCGGCACGCCGGCCAGACGCACCTCGATGCGGGTCAAATCGAACGGGTCGAATACCAGCTCCACCTTGCGCCCAACCAGTGCGGGGTCGACCTCGTAGCTGTTGCCGTGCAACGAGACGGTCGCCGTCTTGGTGACGCGGCGGTGCTCCTCCCACAAAAACGCCTCGGTGAGCGCCTCCGGGGCGGGCAGGCCGACCGGGCCAGACGCGCACCAGCGGGCCAGCGGGGTCTGCCCGGTTTCGGAATGGACGGTGCGGTGGTAGACAGTTTCGACCCAGGCCGCAAAGAGCCGGTTCAATTCGGCCAGATCGGCGACGTGGTGGCGTCCGGCGACGTCGGGCTCGCCGGTGATCTCGACCAGGAACTGCTCACGCACGGTCCTGAAAAACCTCTCTATCTTCCCTCGCCCTTCCGGCCGATGCGGTGTCGAATGCACCAGGCGCACACCGAGTTTCGCGCACGCCCTCAACAACCACGTGTCTATATAGGCCGATCCGTTATCGACATACACGGCCTTGGGGACGCCGCGCGAAGCCAGCGCCGGGCGCAGTGCGGCGGCCAGCCGCACGGTGTCCTCGGCATACCCCCACCGATAGCCGGGCAGCAGCCGGGAATGATCATCCAAGAACGCGAATAAATAGGTTTTACGGGCCGCGATCGCGATGCCGTGCAGCGCATCCCCGGTCCACAGGTCGTTGGGGTGCTCAGCCTCGAACCGGCCGAACACCGGCGCCGACCCGCAACCGGTGCCGGCGGTCAGCCCCAACCGGTGGAAGTTGCGTTGCAGGGTCCGCTCATCGGGCGCCCAGCCCAACTGGGTGAGCAGGATCCGGCGGATCGCCGCGGCGGTGCGGGCGGGGTTCTCCCGACGCAGCGCCACCGCCAGCTCCAGCACTTCGGCCGGGGTGCGCGGCGTGCATTGGCGCGGGCTGGGCACCAGCGCATCGAACCCGCCGGCACGCCAGTCCCTAATCCACCGATCGATGGTCTGCCGCGAGATCCGCACCCGCCGCCCAAACGGGTCGGTGTGCTCGCGCGACGCCAACTCGCGCACTATCTTTCCCCGCTCCTTGGTGGAGTGCGCCGGCTCGGCGGCCTCCCGGATCAACTGGTACCGGAACAATCCGATCACCCGGGCCCGCTCGGCCCGCACCCTCGCCTCATCATCGCCGACCACCACCGGCCGCCTCCTTTGCTGTCTTTTAAACACACGACAGCGCACAGGATTACGGCCTCATCTGCCTTGGCGGCAGGGTCGACTCGTGTTGCACCCACTCCCCGGGCCAGCCCGACGCCAACAACCGGCCACCGGAGACCGCCACCGCGACTTCGGCCAGCGACACCTCGGGCAGCGCGAACCGGCGCTCGATCACGGACGAGGACGAAGAAGATATCGCCGATTGGTCCGTTGCCGAAGACCGCACGACCGACCCGCGACAAGACCGATGGATATTCAGTGACATACGGCGTTGCATGAGTGACGTACGCGAGATAGGCGACACCGGCCAGCAAGAACCCGAGAATGCAGGCCATCGCGGTGAGCACTCGACGTGCGTTGACGCCCTGCGGCTTTCGGAAGACGTCGACTGTATTTGGAAATCGCCTCAACCCCGGTCAATGACGAACCCCCGTTGGCGAACGAACGCAGCAAGGTCAGGATCGTGGCGCCCATCACCAAGCCGTTGCCCTGCTGTACCGGCACCGTTCCGGCCAGGTGATGCGGGTCGTACACCGGTAATTCCCAAAATATTTCGCGAATGACACCCACCACGATCGTCAGACTGATCATGGCGATGAAGGAGTAGGTCGCCACCGCGAACGGCATTCCCGCTTCCTTTAAGCCACGCAGGTTCAGGTAGCAGATGACAAGCACCACGCCAACCGTGATGGCTAGGCTGTAGGGACCCAACACCGGGATCGCCGACACCACCGCCACCGTTCCAGCCGCCGACTGCACTGCCACCGTGACCACATAGTCGATCAACAGTGCAGCGGCCGCGACCTGCGCGACCCGGGGTCCGAAATTCTCCCGCGCGCCAACGCCGCCAGCCCGGCCTGGGGCAGCAGTTCGATCAAGATCTGCTCCGGGCCGTATGCGGTCGATGAGATTGCGTCCGGTGAAAGTGCCCCAAGCGCAACGGGATTCGACAACTTCTCGGATGTCAGGTTCTCGGTAATCAGCGGCTTTCCCAGAAAGACGCGCTTGGCTATGTCCCCGACAGTCGCCGGGATACGCTGCTTGCCAGTCGAAGTTGTCACGACCACATTCTTTACCCGAGGTTGAGCGCTAAGGAAGCACTTGGCAACGCCTTCGATGCATTCTGCCGCCCGCCCCCTCCACGCGGGTGCGCAAGCTAAGCGAGGCGGCCGGCCGCGGCGGCGACGCGCTCGTCAGTGGCGGTCAGCGCAACCCGCACATGCTGTGCACCGCGCGGGCCGTAGAACTCGCCGGGCGCCACCAGGATGCCGCGCGTGGCCAACCACGGATGCTGTCCCGGCATGGCTCACCGCGGGTGGCCCACAAGTAGAGTCCTGCTTCCGAATAGTCGATAGCAAAACCGGCTGAGCGCAGCGCCGGCAACAGGGCCGCCCGCCGCCGCGCGTACCGCTCGCGCTGCAGCTTTTCGTGATCGTCGTCGTCCAGCGCGGCCACCATGGCAGCCTGCACCGGCGTCGGCACCATCATTCCTGGCATGTCTGCGTACTGCCAGCAGTTCGACGACCAGGGCGGGATCACCGGCGACGAAACCGGCCCGGTATCCCGCGAGCGACGAGCTCTTCGAGAGCGAGTGCAGCGCTAGCAGCCCGGTGTGGTCGCCATCGCAGATGGACGGATGCAGCACCGACAATGGCTCGGCATCCCAGCCCAATCCCAGGTAGCACTCGTCGGAAGCCACCACAACGCCACGATCGCGCGACCACCCCACCACCTTGCGCAGGTGTTCGGCGCCCAGCACGCGCCCGGTCGGGTTGCTCGGGGAGTTCAGATACACCAGTGTCACCGATTGCGGGCCCAACTGGGTCAGCGAGTCCGCGAGCAGCACCTGCGCTCCCGCCAGCCGGGCGCCGACGTCATACGTCGGATACGCCAGTTCCGGCGCCACGACCACATCCGCTGGGCCCAGGCCCAGCAGGGTCGGTAGCCAGGCGATGAGTTCTTTGCTACCGATCACCGGCAGCACGGCCGCCTTGGTCAGCCCGGTGATGCCGAAGCGGCGGTCAAGGGCAGCCACTGCCGCTTCACGCAGCCGCGCAGTACCGGCGGTTGCCGGATAGCCCGGCGCGGAACTGGCGGCCGCCAACGCCTCTCGGATCACCGGCGCAACCGGATCTACCGGAGTGCCGATGGACAAGTCGACGATGCCGTCCGGATGGGACCCGGCCAGCGCCTCCGCCTCGGCCGACGTGTCCCAAGGGAAATCCGGCAGGGAGGCCGACACTCCCCTGCGAGCGGGTGGTACCCCCAGTCGGCCCATCCCGGGCTTCTGCAGCACCGGCGCGCTCAGTCGCCTTCGCCCTGCGGTGGCAGATCCTTCACCACTTGGGGATCGTTCTCGGTCATGCCGACCTTGGCCGCACCACCCGGCGACCCCAGCTCAACGAAAAAGTCGGCGTTGATCTGCGTGTACTGGCTCCACTGTTCGGGCACATCGTCTTCGTAGTAGATCGCTTCGACAGGGCAGACCGGTTCACAAGCCCCACAGTCGACGCATTCATCGGGGTGGATGTAGAGCATCCGAGCACCCTCGTAGATGCAGTCGACCGGGCACTCCTCAATGCATGCCTTGTCCTTGATGTCGACGCAGGGTTCGGCAATTGTGTACGTCACGGACGTCTCCTCAAGGTGTCCTCCATGTAATGCCCCGTGTGGGCTGCCGTTCGCATTGTCGCGGCGGTTCTGGACCGCTTCCAGACAAAGCGTTTGATTACTGATACTAGACGTTGCACATACACGTCAACCACTTGGCACGCCCGTCAGACCGCAGTGCTATGCACCTAGTCGCACCTAGTCGCACAGCGGCGTGGTGTGCCATTTCTGCTGCCCGGATGGCACCGGCGTACGCGACCTTGGTGTCGCTGTGCGAACAGGCCGGCTCGGGCTACCAGTTACCCCCTGGTTGATCAAGTTCCTGTGGGAGTCCGATGCCCCAGAATTGGGGCGAGGAGGACTCGATTCATGGCACGTCGACGGCATACACCGGAGCAGGTGGTCCGCAAGCTTCGTGAGGGTGAACGGCTGCTCGGTGAGGGCAAAGACCTCGGGGAGGTCTGCCGGCATCTGGAGGTCAGTGAGCAGACCTGGCATCGCTGGCGAAATCAGTACGGCGGGATGAAAGCCGAAGACACCAAACGGCTCAAGGAGCTTGAGCGGGAGAATCAGCGGCTCAAGAAGCTGGTCGCCGAGCAGGCCCTCGACATCGACATGCTCAAGGAGATGAGCCGGGGAAACTGGTGAGCCCCGACCGTCGGCGGCGAGCGGTGGTGATGCTCGTCGAGCGGTTCGGGGTCTCGCAGCGGCGTGCCTGCCGGGTGGTCGGCCAACACCGCTCGGTGCAGCAGTATGGGCCGCAACGACCCGATGGCGTCGAACAGCGGCTGCGCGCCTGACTGCGGGAGATCGCCATCAGCCATCCGCGGTGGGGCTGGCGCAAGGCGCACGCCATCGCCAAGTCAGAAGGCCTCGTGGTCAATCCCAAACGCACGCACCGATTGTGGAAAGACGAACGGCTGCAACGTCCGTCGAAGACCCGCAAGCGGCTGCGCCTGGGCCACAGTGCGGCGCACCGGCGCATGGCGGCGGCCCGCCCCGATCACGTGTGGGCGCTGGACTACCAGCACGACCTCACCGTCGACGGCCGCCAGCTGCGTTTCCTCAACGTCATCGACGAGTTCACCCGCGAGGCGTTGGCGACACGGCCACGTCGGTCGTGGAACGCCGATCAGACCACCGGACTGCTCGACGAACTGATCATGACCACTGGCCGCAAGCCCGAACACATCCGAATGGACAACGGACCCGAACTGACCAGTCACGCCCTCGCCGACTGGGCCCGCTTCGGCTCGGTAGGCGCCGTGTTCATCCAACCCGGCGCACCGTGTTCGGGGGCATTCAGGTTGAGCACTTGGGGGTAGCGATCCGGCACTGACGGTGATCAGTTCGTCGGCCGGTCGTTTCTGCGTTTGGTCTTTGTGGTGTCGGGGCGGCACGGTGATCACGTCGTTGTGGGCGGCGGCCCTCCCGATGTCTCTGGGCGGAGTCTGCGGGAGGGCCGTCTTCGCGCTTGGAGGCGCAGTGGTCACGGTAGAGGCAGATGTCGATGTGGTCGAGCGCAGGCTGGCGGCGGGCGAGTTGAGCTGCCCGGCATGCAGCAGCGTGCTGGCGCGTTGGGGGTGGGCCAGGCCGCGACAGCTGCGCGGTCGGGACGGGTCGGTGCGGTTGTGTCCTCGCCGGTCGCGATGCACCGGCTGCGGGGTGACGCATGTGTTGTTGCCCGTGACCGCGTTGCTGCGCCGTGCCGACACTGCGGCGGTGATCGTGTCGGCGCTGGCTGCCAAGGCGTTGCGGCGGCGGGTGGGGTTTCGCCGGATCGCGGCCGACTTGGCCCGTCCGGTGGAGACGGTGCGGGGCTGGCTGCGTCGCTTCGCCGAGCGGGCCGAGGCGGTGCGGTCAATGTTCACGGTCTGGTTGCGCGCGGTGGACCCCGATCCGGTGATGCCTGAGCCGGCCGGCGGGGTGGTCGCCGATGCGGTGACGGTGATCGCCGCGGTCGCGGGCCCATTTCGATGATCGACCCGACATATCACGTGATCGAGGACCCCGCGAAGGCCGGCAGGCCCGGGGACTCCGGGGAATCCGGGCAACGCAGCGAAACGTAATCTTTTGGCCGGATATCGGGCTGACCCGAGGGGTGTAAATGGCCGAAAGCCGGGCAGTTAGATTCGTTAACTAGTGGGCGGTGTACGTCATGCCCGCGGTCGACGGAAAGGACAGCTGTGAAGCGACTGGCAGCCGTGTTGGTGTCCGTGTTGGGTTTCGCATTCACCGCCAATGGTTACCGGGCGCTGACTAAGCGCCCGTACGGCTCGGTTTTCGCGTCGGAACTTCCAATGCAATCGCTCGGCGTCCAGGTCACGGCGCTGGCGGCGGTGGCTGGGGCTGCTGGGCTTGCGCCACGTCGGGCGAAAGGCCGACGAACCGCTGACCGCTGCGCTCGATGCCGGCCTGGGTCCCGAGCGTCGCACCGAGTCGGGCGATCTATGGAAGCGGCCCGCGCCCGCAGGTGCGACCGCGAAGAAACCTGGCGTGGGACGAATGCTGCGGATCTACCGTGACTACGCGCATGACGGCGATATCAGTTACGGGGAGTGCGGCTCCAGGAACCATCTCGACATCTGCTCCGGTCCAGGTCGGGCCAGTGGGGCGTCGGCAACGTCGGAACGGTGGCGCTTCGCCATTTCGTCGGTAACCCTGCGTACGAGGTGGTCGGCGTGCTCTGTAATCGTCCGGAAAAAGTTGGCAAGGATGCCGGTGAGCTCGTCGGCGCCGCGCCGATCGGTGTGCTTGCGACCACCGACAAGGAAGCCATCGAAGCGCTTGACGCCGATTGCGTGTTCTATGCGCCACTTTGGTCCGATCCCGAAGAGGTCTGCCGTCTGCTGCGCGGGGGCAAGAACGTCGTCGCCTCGGGTGGCGCATGGTGGTATCGAACCGAACACAGCAAGGCGGATATCGACAAGATCGACGCAGCGTGTCACGAGGGCGGTACTTCGTTCCACGCAGGTGGTATCAATCCTGGCTTTGCCGGAGACCTGCTCGTGCTGACGCTGGCCCGAATCGTCAGCCGGATCGACGCTATCCACATCTACGAGGTGGTGAATTTCGGCAAGGACACTTTGAAGTACCTGCACGAGATGGGGATGGGGAGCGATCCCGAAGAGTTTCTGGCCGGACCGAATCTCCTGGGGAACGCATGGCCGTTGTTCGCCCAGTCGATGGCCATGGTGGCGGACGGATTCGGCAAGACGGTCGACAAGTACACAACGGATGTAGAGTTAGGGACGGCCACGCGCGACATCCGGTACGAAGGGGGGCCGACCAGCGACATGCCAGGCTTTAAGGGCGTGATCAAGAAGGGAACAGTCGCCTCACAGCATCACAAGTGGACGACTTGGGTGGACAACAAGACCTTCATCACATTCCACGAGATGTACACGATGGACGAATACAATGCCATTGAGCCGCAGCCTGATTGGGGCGGTCACTATCACTATCGCATCGTGATCGAGGGCGACGAACCCACCGAGCTGATCCTCCAAGCGCCTCCGGATGCGCAGGGCAACTACCCGAAGCCGGGCTACACCTGGACCGCGATGGGCCCCGCGAACGCGATTCCAGCCGTTTGTGACGCCCCGCCTGGATTCCTCACCCATAAGGAGCTCGGGCTTGTGCCGCTGCGCGGCCTGGTGCGCTTGTAGCGATTACAAAACCGCTGGGCCCGAATCAGCCGGGAGACGGCGGGAGGATCCCGCGAATCCGGGCCGTGAGCCACGAGGCCACCGCTCAGGTTTTGCGCGCCGTCAATGAGCTTGCGGACCAGGAGGGTTCTCGCTCCGGCGGGTATTTCGTGCGGGCAGTGGGGGCGATGAAGCCACGTCATCCTTGCGGTCGGGGTCGCTGTCACCTCGGTGCCGGCGGTGTCAAAAATCTTCGCCGACCTGAAAATCCTGGACACACGGTTCAGGCAAGACGACTCTGCATCCGTGGCAGATGTTCTGGCACCTTTTCGCAACGGTGGCCTACTTCATCCTCGGGCTCAAGCTTGTTCCACGCGTCATCAAGCGCATCAACACTTCTCGCTGGAATGTCTTTGCGCGGCAGTCGCCCACCGGCTACCCCATAGCGGTCCTGCTGGCATACTGCGCAGTTGTCGGAGCCCTCGACGTCAACCTCGTCTTCGCGGCGTTCCTCGCAGGTTTTGCCGTCGCGCATAGGAAGCGCAGGATCTTCGCCGACGCGCTCGAGGCAATCGGCAAAGTCTCCTTCGCCTTCTTCATTCCCATCTACTTCGCGATCGTCGGCCTGAAGCTGGATCTCATCCGCGGCGTCTCGGTATGGATGATCGTCATCTTCATTGTCGGCACCTGCGCGATCAAAGTGATGTCGGTATCGCTCGCCGGGCGGTTCGCGGGTTTCCGGGGACTTGACCTGATCAACCTTGCGATCACCACCAACGCCCGCGGTGGCCCCGGCATCGTTTTGGCCAATGTCGCCTTCGACGCCGGCATCATCAGCTCAAAGTTCTACACCACACAGGTAATCGCAGCCGTGCTCACCTCCCAGTTCGCCGGTACTTGGCTCGACTACGTCATGCGTAAAGGCTGGCGGGACTGTCTGAACAACGGTGGATCTGATCTTGGTCTGTCACGCCGAGCGTGAGCTTGGCGGGAAGGACTGACGATGTCAGAAACACTCGATCCTGTGGCGATGGAACTGGATCAACGGCAGCTCGCTGAGCAGCTGCTGGCGCAGGCAAAAGAACAGGGTGTCGAGCTGGTCGGCCCGAACGGGCTGCTGAATCAGTTGACCAAGAACGTGCTGGAGACCGCGCTGGATGCCGAGATGGCCGAGCACCTGGGCTATGACAAGCACGACCCTGCCGGGCGCGGCAGCGGGAACTCCCGCAACGACACCAGGGCCAAGACGGTGCTCACCGAGATCGGCGCCGTCGAGATCGAAGTGCCTCGCGACACCAACAGCAGCTTCGAGCCGCAGATTGTCAAGAAGCGTCAGCGTCGGCTGACGGGTATCGACGAGATCGTATTGTCACTCACGGCAAAGGGATTGACCACCGGTGAGGTCGCTGCCCACTTCGCCGACGTCTACGGCGCCACGGTATCCAAGGACACGATCTCGCGGATCACCGACAAGGTAGTCGCCGAGATGACCGACTGGTGTAACCGGCCACTGGTGCCCGGGCGGATTCCACTCATCGTTGCGAATCAGTGAAGTGTGTACTGACGCTCCCATCGTCGCAGAAGTTCGGTCGGGGTGTTGTCCTTGAGGCACAGTCGTGGGCGGTCGTTGAGTTCATCGGCGATCTGCCGGAGTTGGCCGTCGTCCCAGATGCTGAGGTCGGTGCCCTTTGGTAAGTATTGGCGTACAAGCCCATTGGCGTTCTCATTACTTCCGCGTTGCCAAGGTGAGTGTGGGTCGGCGAAGTAGATCTTCAGCCCTGTCGCCGCCTCGATACGTTTGTGATGAAACATCTCGTTGCCCTGGTCCCAAGTCAGGGTCCGGCGCAGTTTGACCGGCATTTGGGTGAACGTTGCGATCAGGGCATCCCCGACATGCTGTGCCGAATGTCCATTCGGCAGTCGAATCAGCAGTGTTAGACGCATCTTTCGTTCCACCAGCGTTGCGACCGCCGACCGCTGCTGGGCGCCGACGATGAGGTCACCCTCCCAGTGGCCCGCCTGTCGGCGGGTTTGGACGCTCGCCGGTCGCTCGTGGATTGACCGCAGCTTGGTGAGTTGTTTCAGCGCGCCGTCGATAGCGCGATCCGTACCGAGGCCGACACGCTGGAGCGCATTCGGCGGCTGGCAGCCCACTACGACGACGCGACGATCGCGCGTCTGCTCGCACGGCAGGGCGTGATGACTGCGACCGGGCTGGCGTTCACCCGCGACCGGGTTGGCAGCCTGCGCCGCAAACACGGTATCGCCGGGCCGACCGAGCCTGTCGTACCCGTCGGCGACGATGTACGCATGGTCAGTATCGCCGAAGCCGAGACGCTGCTGGGGCACCTCCCGCGCCACTCTCTACCGGTGGCTGGCAAGCGGCTTCATCCACGGCGAGCAACATCGCCCTGGCGACCCGTGGCGGATCCGCATCGACCCCGAGCTACGCGCCAATATCACCCCAGACACACCCGACGGATGGGTTGGGCTCGAGCAGGCTGCCCGCCGACTCGGCGTGGCCAAACAGACCGTCCTGGATCGAATCCGCCGCGGAGAGCTCAACGCCGTCCACGTCAACCGTGGCCAACGCAAAGGCCTGGCCATCCAACTGCCGCTGCCGGAGGAGACCTTGTTCACTACGGCGCCATGAAACGCCGACAGCAGCTTGTCGCATCCGGTCCAGAACACCTAATCGCACCACCCGCCCGACCATGAACACCAACAACAACGCAGCATTCGGCCCGAATCTGGACCGAATGAGACAAACGACGAAAGGAAATTAGCAGTGAGAACCGGGATCGACCGGGTTGCCCAACTCGTCGCGCAGATCGATCGTTCGCTTGCGTTCATGAGTCTATGCGGTAGCGCTGACAGGCTCGGTTGGCACCAGGCCAGTTTCGGTGTGATTTTGCGGATTCCTTTGCGGCAGTTCGGTCGGTGGGTCGTGCAGCGATCTGCGTAGGTCGGCCAGCAGCCGCAGCCCGGCCGGGGTCATGGTGAACCCGCGCCATCCGGCGCTGGCGCGGTCGAGTACGGCCCACACCAGTGTGAGGCAGGAGTACTCGCCGGGCAGGCGGCCGATCACCTTGACTCTGCGCCGTGTTTCGCCGAAGGTGCGTTCGATGAAGTTGGAGTGTCGGGCCCTGGGCCAATGCTCACGGGGAAACCGCAGGTAGACGGTCAGCGAGTCGCGGTCATCGAGCAGGGCCCGCACTGCGGCCGGGTAGGAGTCGCGCCAGCGCTTGGCGAACGCGTCGGTCCTGTTTTGGGCGAGTTTGACCGCGGCGATGCCGGGTTCGACATCGGCTGGTAGGTCGAAGACCGCCCAATAATCGGCTTTGACGTCAGCTTGGGCATTCTTGGGCACCTTGGCCAGGATGTTTCTGGCGCGATGAATAAGACACCGCTGCCGCAACGCCGCGCCCATGGTGGTCTCGACCGCGCCGATCAGCCCGGGTGCGCCGTCGCTGATCACCAGCAGTGGGCACGCCAGGCCGCGTTCGCCGAGCCCGCGCAAGAACCCTTCCCAGGCCGCACCGGATTCCGAGGAGGCCGCCTCAAGCCCGACGAACACCGGTTTGCCGTCGGTGTCGATACCCCACGCGGCCAGTACCGGCTCGGCTGAGGCGCCTGCGTGGTATTTAAAGTGCGACCCGTCCAGGAACAGGTAATCGAGCTCGACGTCGTCGAGGCGGCGAGCGCTCCACTGCTCGAACTGAGCCGTTGATGTCCTCGCAGATGCGCGACACCGTCGACTTCGACACCGCGGCGGCCTCGCCGAGCGCTTCGACCAGGGTGGCCTCCACGTCGCGGACCGACAACCCGCGCACGAACCCGGCGATCACCAATGCCTCCAATGCGTTGGTCTTGGTTACTCCCTTGCCGAACAGCTGGGAGGCGAACCGCTCGGTGGTGCCGCGCATCTTCGGCCGTGCCAGCGTCACCGGTCCCGCGGTGGTCTTCACCGTGGTCGGGCAGTATCCGTTGCGCATCCCGGCGCGGGCGTCCGCACAGCTCGCGGTCCGCTGGTAGCGGTCCCGGCCCAAAAACGCGGCCACTTCGGCCTCGATGGCGGTCTGCAGCAGCAACCGGGCACCAAGCCGGGCTACTTCCTCGATCGCGCCCGCCAGGTCCTCGCCGCCGGCGAACACACCATCAATTTCTGCCTGCAACCGCTGCACAGGCGATACCCTCTTCGACACGGACGTAGGCTCCTTCCATCAGACTGGCCGGTCTTCGAGGGAACCTACGTCCGGATTCTTTTACACCGCGGCAGGGACACGACCTAGCGAGGACACTGTCGCGTTAGAGGACTTGCTGACTCCGACACTCGACGAGTTGGACACGATCGCTACCAATGGCGGTCTGGCGCGGGGCGTGCCGACCGGATTCGCTGATCTCGATGAGATCACCTGCGGGCTTCAGCCAGGAACCATGGTTACCGTTGCGGCTCGTCCGGGCGTTGGAAAAGTCCGTTCTAGCACTGGATTTCATGCGATCGTGTTCGCTCAGACATCGGATGGCCAGTGTCATCTTCTCGTTGGAAATGAGTAAGTCCGAAATTGTGATGCGGCTGCTGGCGGCCGAAGCGAGGGTCAAACTTGCGGATATGCGTTCGGGGCGCATGAATGACGATGACTGGATCCGGGTGGGCGGCACCATGAGTCAAATCAGCGATGCCCGGATTCGGCCCGTTGCTAGGAGGCGGAATTCGTGGCCGCGATTAACGGCGATCTAGCTAACTACGAGACCGTGGATAGGCTTGCGGGCATCGCTGGTCTTTCACCAGTGCCACACGATTCCGGGCGCGTCACGGGCAACCTGAAACGTCCACGCAGGTATGACCGGCGCTTACTCCGAGCCTGCTACATGGCTGCCCACAACAGTCTCCGCACCAGTCCAGCATCGCGTGCCTTCTACGACCGGAAACGAGCCCAGGGCAAACGCCACAGTTGTCGGCGTCGTCTGAAAACTGACCCCGTGTCGACGCGGTGGTTTCTAGGTGCGGTCGCAACACTTCTCTAGATTCTGGAGGTTGTGTTGGCATCGTCGCGTCGGGTGAAGAAGGGGCCGGGACGTCGTCCGCAGTCGGCCAAGCGTCAGCGGTTCATGGAGTTGCGGGCTCGCGGGTGGAGCGTGCGGGCCGCGGCCCGCGAAGTCGGTGTGTCCCGGTCCGCTGCGACGAACTGGACACGCGGTTACAAGACCTACCGCAACGGCGTCGCGGTCGGGTTCGTCCCGCCGCTAGATCGACTAGCGGTCCGCCAGATCAGCACGCGATACCTGTCCCAGGACGAGCGCATCGAGATCGCCGATCTGCATCACTCAGGGCTGAGGGTGCGGACGATCGCCACCCGACTCGGTCGAGCGCCGTCGACGATTTCGAGGGAGCTACGGCGCAACGCACCAGCCGGCCGCGGATATCAGCCCTTCGATGCCCACCGGCGAGCCACCGCGCGACGAGCACGTCACCACCGCCGTCGGGTCGACACCAACGACCAGCTCGGTAACGCGGTCGCCGAGCTGCTTCTTCAGCGTTGGAGCCCCCAACAGATCAGCCGTCACCTCCGCCACCGCTTCCCCGATGATTCATCGATGTGGTTATGCCACGAAAGCATCTATCAAGCTGTCTATCAACCGAATTCACGTTTCATGCGGCCCTCGCGATTAGCGCCGCACCGACGCTCACCGCTGCGCA
This sequence comes from Mycobacterium sp. NTMscope_Eco_3, assembly GCF_976985685.1. Classification (NCBI taxonomy): domain Bacteria; kingdom Bacillati; phylum Actinomycetota; class Actinomycetes; order Mycobacteriales; family Mycobacteriaceae; genus Mycobacterium; species Mycobacterium sp. NTMscope_Eco_3. The sequence continues at coordinate 351,718 of NZ_CDRJYZ010000001.1, forward strand.
CCGGTCGAGATCACCGCCGAGCGCATCACCGCCAGAGTTGCCGGCGGCCGCGGTTCCAGCAGCCGATGCTCACCATCCACGACCGGTCCTTCTCGGCTGTCGACCGGTCTGAAGCCGGCCACTGGGAAGGCGACCTTATCATCGGTAATAACCACCTCTCGGCGATCGGCACTCTGGTCGAACGCCAGACCCGGATGCTGCGGTTGGTGCATCTGCCTCGCAGTGACGCCGACTCCCTGCACGCGGCCTTGGTGGCCCGCATGAAGGATCTGCCACCCACGCTGATGCGGTCGATCACCTGGGACCAGGGCACCGAGATGGCGCGCCACCTTGCCACCACCGACAAGCTCGGCGCGCCCGTCTACTTCTGCGACTCCAGATCACCCTGGCAACGCGGCACGAACGAGAACACCAACGGACTGCTGCGCGACTACTTCCCGAAGGGCGTCACCCTCATCAGCCACCCGCCGGAGCAGTTGTTGGCCGTCGAACACGAACTCAACCATCGCCCCCGCATAGTCCTCCAAGACCGTTGCCCCGCCGATCTATTCGCTGCCCTGTTAGTCTCGAGTGATCCGTCGGTGTTGCGACGTTGAGTAGAACCCACCCCGTCGTCAACACCTCACACCTCTGCCGCGTGGACCGGCCCTAAGTCATTACGTCACGATCGGCGGTGCCCTTGCCGCCGCGAGTGTCCTCACGGGCAAGACACTGCGAAAAGACCGCGCTTCGGCTCCATCACCGCGAATCGTGCGTCGGGCACGGCCACTCGGATGTCGGTGGAGCTCAACATCTCGAATCCGCCCGCCACGCAAGTGCCGTTGACCGCGGCGATGATCGGCTTGTACACGGGGAAGCGATGCAGGACGGCGTGGATTGCGTCGAGCTTGTCCAGAGAAGAATCCGGTTATTTCCGCCTGCATCCTGCGAGTCCGAGGCGGTCGGCGGCATCTCGCTGCCAGATGTCAAGACCCGGGTGTGTGCCAAGTGATAGGTCGACGGTTCGGCGTGTTCGTTGGTCGCCTGTCTACCGGATGGTCATGAGGCGTTCGGTCGGCCCGGTGCCTGTAGGTGAGGGCGGGGTGGCAGCCGCGGTGTTTCTGTGGGACGGTGCGGCGCTCGATTCGATGCGGCTGCGGCCGGTGCTCATTGCGGCGATCCCCTCTTCGGGTGCGTTTCAGTAGATCTGCATATCAGTACGCGGATCAATGAGGGGTCCTGCACTTGGGCCCAAGGTGAGGCGCGGCACCCCTCGCGCGTCGTCGGCGATGAGTTGCCGGCGGGCGTCTGCTGAGGCCCTGTGTTGGGGACGGTCTAGGTGCACGCGGCGAGGTGTGACTGCTGATCGGACTACGCAGGGAGCGATTTTTGGCCAACAGCGATACTGAATTCTAGGAAGAAAGGTTTCTGCAGATATCGGGCACCAACCGAGTAAGTCTAGTTTGCTGGCACCTTGAAACTCTGATAATCGTAATCAAGTCAGACTCTGGCCTGAATGATTCACGTTGTGCTCGATATCAGTAAGTACGCAGACGCGAATTGGCGCATGTCAGTACACCAGTACATGGTTGTTGAACTGCTGCAATATACGATTGTAGGTGTGGAAGTCAGTGTCTACTGAAACACTGAATTTATGAATATGAATCACTTTGCAAACAAGGTAGCCCAATTGGCTTGACGCTCACTTTCTGTAGTAGCTAAGCTGCATTGCATAGCCAAAGTTCATACAGCTGGTGGCATTGCTATCACCAGTTGTGGGAATCCAGTTGTGGGAATGGAGGTGAGCCCCATTACCACCTAAGTGACTGTGCAACGCACGACAAGTGCGCCGATCATAACGCGATCATCTAATGATCCATGAATTCGGAGGGGAACATGACTTGCAAGACACGACGCCGCGGTATCACGATCAAGCTCGGCATGGCCGCAGGTGCAGCTTTGGCCGCCGGGCTCATCCCGATAGCCAGCGCGGGCGCTGCCTGGGCGGATGAGCCAGACCCAGGGATCACAGTTGGGGGCGGCGGGTCTGGTGGAGTGTCCACCCCGATCGGTGGGGGCAGGGCGTCGACCGGCGGGTCCGGTGCTTTCAACGACAATGGCGGCGGCTTCGGTACTGGCACGTCGGGCGGTTTGACCGGTCCGGGCGGCGCTGGGAGCGGCGCTTCCACCGGCGCGGGCGGTGGTTTCACCCTGCCGGGATTGCCGGGATTTTGAGGTAGGCACCGCAGCGGGAATCGACATTTGACTGGCGTGGCCGCTAGCCGCGCAGCAACGGATGTCGACATGCGGGGCAAGCGGATGACGCACCCCGAAGCCTCGGGAGAGGACGTTTGCTTGGTGATTGGGACCGGTCGCCCGAGTCGCGCACATCGTGGCCGGGCGACCGCTCGTCGGCGGGTATGACGGTCGGCTGCCGAACACGCCTGGCGCCTGAAGCGGCCACCCATGATGCCGAGCATGAAGTGTTGGTGCGCGCGCCCAGTCGCAAAGTTCGTGATTGAGGCGTGACGGGCGGTCCACCACGCAACGCACGATGTCTTGCGGTCACCATCTTCCACCATCTTCGAGCCAGCGCCCGTTCACATCCGGCCACCAGGTCGGCAACGGGTCGCGGCGGGCAAGGCGGGCGGTTCATCGCGCTGCGCGGCGCACCAGACAGCGCGGTCGCCTGGCGTTTCTGCCGCGCGCTCGCAACGCCGTGCTGCGCCGCTTCATCGAGGCTGCAGTGCGCTTCATCGCGTCGATGAGGTCCTTGGCCTCGCCGATCGATTCCAAAATGGCCACCCGAGCTTGGCCGGCCTCCTTAGTCAGTGGTGTGCCCAGGAGCTGCCAGTCCGAGCGCAGCCAGTCGCGCGCCGCGCTGAGCGCTGATCTCACTTCGTCGATGCAGGCGCGGGCGTTCTCGAATAGTTCGGGACGAGTTGGCAGGTCAGCCATGGGTTGTCCTTTGCGGCGGGTTGTAGCGGGAAGCCGTGGGAGTGACGGCCGGCGAGGTTTTCACCAGCCGGCGTAGGCAAGGGGCAGGTCGGCGATGACTTGTCGGCGTGATTCGTCGAGGCTGGCAGCAATGTCGCTGAGGCCATTTGCGCCAAGTGATCGCAAGAGTTCGCCGCCGGGCTCAGAGTTGTAAAAGCTCACCATCGCCGCAAGGAACATCGCTTCGCCCGAGGACAGCCATCCGATAGCTGATCGGATCTCGTCGACCCTCGGCGAGAGATCCCACTTGCTGGTCGCGCTGTCCGGGGAAGTCTGGCCGTCGGCGAACCATCGGGGACCGGCGATCTCTACACCGCGCTGCCACGCTTGAAAAACGGTCTCATCATAGAAACGTGCTGACATGTGTTCTCCTCCTGAGCCGTTCATGAGTTTCTTCCAGGTGTGACAATCGTTATCCCGAGGGCACGGGCGGCGTCGCTGAGTCGACTGTCATAGGCGACCATGGCGGTCAATGGTGCTGTGGATGCGGCGATTTGAGCGGTGGCCAGGTGTATCGCATCGAGCGAGCGCAGCGCCGGATCGGGGTAGGCGGCCGCGGTGGCGCGGATGACCTGGTCGATTTCGAACCGATCCAGTCTGGCCAGCACAGAGGGGACAGCAGATAAGCCATTTGGGGCGACTGCGCGGATGGCTCTGGGGAGCTCCACTTCAGCCAAGGCAGATGTTATCCAACGTGTTTCGGTGCGTTCATCGAGCCAGTCAGCTAGAGCATCAGATTCGACTTCGATCCGGATCAGCTTGACCAGAGCCGAGGTATCCAGGTAGATCACCGGCTAATACCTTTCCTCGGCGCGCAGACGTTGCAATAGCGCGCCGGCGTCGAGATTGTCGTGCATCGGAACGGTCGGCCGCGGGGCTGGGCCGGCCAGCGTCGCCGGTTGCACTCTGCCGGCAGTGATCAACGCATCCAGTGGGCCGGCGGTAGCGGGGATTATTCGGGCGATGACTTCCCCGCGCTCAGTAAGCGTGATCTCTTCGCCACGCTTGACGCGGGCCAAGACCTTTGCCGTCTCTTGGTTGAGCATTCGGAGAGGTACTTCACTCATACCAATAATGTACTACATAGTTGTACTACATGCTATGGTGGCGCAACTGGTTCGGAGCGCCGGCGGCCCATGTCCACACGCCCGCCCCCGAGAATCAACCTATCGACGAAGCCGTTCAGGAACTCCGCGCCGGCCTCGTCGTCAGGCTCGCGGCCATCGGTGCTCACAAAGGGACCTATCCGTCTCTAGCTGCCTTGTCAGCTCAATTCTCACAGGTGGGGCAGAGATATGCGACGGTCAGCGCGTGGTTATACGGCCGAGCCATTCGCTTGATGCCGGCGGTCTGCGGGCGGTGCCGCTCAGTCAGTGCCGTCGTCCCGACCATTGGTGGCGCCAGCCACTCGGCCAACCTAGCCTTGACCTGCTCCGCCTGCTCCCGACTGTGGCACATGTCGTTTGCCATCTTTCCGAGTGTTACGCGGCAGGGGAGAAGGTCAAGTCCAGGGACGTGGTGTACGACGTCGTCGTGTGATTCTTCGACTTGGTGGTTTAGGCGGTCAGTGCCGCCGGGGTGTCCTCCTGTTCTGTTGATGGCGTGTGGTCGGCGCGGGATTTGCTGAGGACGTCGAGGCCGAGGTAGCGGCGGGATTCGGCCCATTCGTCGTGTTGTTCGGCCAGCACCGCGCCGACGAGGCGGATTAGGGCGTTGCGGTCGGGGAAGATTCCGACGACGTCGGTGCGCCGGCGGATTTCCTTGTTGAGTCGTTCTTTTATCCGGCCCTCGGGGGCGGGTCAACCCGTCGGGGTGGGATGTTCATCGATCGAGGCGCTGGAGGTGGTCGGTAAGGGCGTGGGCGACGCGGTCGTGGCGGGCGGCTTCGTCGGTCCAGCCGCGGCACTCGGCGTCGGTTCTGAGGGCCTGGACGTCGGCGAGTTGGTCGGTGAGCGTGTCGCGGAATTCGGGGGCGGTGACGTAGTTGTCGCAGGTTTCGCAGATGTTGGCATAAGGGCACGCGCCCGCGGATTCGTGGCGAGCGCAGTATCCGTGTGCAACGCGGGTTTTCAGCATTTCACTGTGCAGCCAGCCGACCTTGTCGGGCAGGATCGGTTTGCCGACCGGGGTGAGGGTGAACTGGCGGCGCATCTTGCCCATCGCTTCGTCGTAGGCCGCGCGCAGGGTGGGCGAGGCCAGGGTGGCGTAGCGGATCGTCATTTGTGGAGTGACGTGCCCGAGTAAGGACATCAAGGCCTGCAGACTCATCCCGGCGTTGGCGAGTTCGGTGGCCCAGGTGTGGCGCAACTGATGTGGAGTGACCATCAGGACGCCGCCGTCGGGACGGTGCAACCCGGCGGATTCAGCGGCGGTGAGCAGCCCGTTGCGCAGCCGGGTGTAGCCCAGGCGGCGTCCGTGCCGGGTGAACAGAAAGTCGGTGAGCACGCCGGTGCGTGGGTGCGGCAGCGGCCGGTGCGTGCCGCGGAGGGCGACCCACTCGTCGAGCGCGGCGAGGGTCGCGGCGGAGAGCGGGACCATGCGTTCGGTGGCGAGCTTGCCCAGTGGCACCTTCAGCCAGGTTCCGGCCGGTCCGTAGTCGATGATGCTGCCCAGTTCGAGGTCGAGCAGTTCCCCCGCCCGCAGGCCGGCACCACGCAGCACGGTCAGGCCGATGCGGGCGAACGGATCCTGCAGGTGGGCAACGGCGTTCATCACTGCCGCGTCCACATCGGGTGCTAGCGCGCGTGGCAACGGCTGGTCGAGTTTGGGGACGTCGGCGGCGAATACCAACCGCCGTGGTGGGGCCTGCGCCCAGCCCCAGGCGGTGATGTCGTCGAGCAGGTTGCGCAGACTGAGCACTGCCGACTGGGCCACCGCGGCCGAGACGGTGCGCCCGGCGCCCGCGGCGGCGCGCTGACCACGCCAGCCCCGGGTGCGATTCCATTTCAGGTAGCCCTCGATGCAGCTCCGGTCGAGTTCACGCAGGCTGATGACGTCGGGATGGTGAGCGGTGAGGTATTCGGCGAAGGGCAGCAGGTCGTTGATCAGCGACTCGACCGATTTGGGCCGCAGCACCGCCGCGCGCACGCCGATGTAGCGCAGCAACGTCTGACGGATCGGGTCGGGCATCTCCACCTCGGTGAAGCGCTGCTCGAGGCTACGGGCCCACCGCCGGCGTTTCGGCGCGGTGTCGATGACCGCGGTCTCGAACAACAGCTGCCGCAGGCTGGCCAGCCGCCCCCTGTATGCCCGCCGCGACGATGGCGGCACCACGGTACGTGACAGCGCGGCGTCGAAGTCGTCGAGCGCGTCGCCGGTCAGGTCGGCGACCATTCCGCCGTGGTGTGCCAGCACTACCGCCAGACATTCGCCGAGGACCGTCTCGACCCAGGAACTCCTCCAGCCCAACCGAATTCCCGCATTCCGCAACGCGGCGAATCCGCTCGGATCCCGGTCCTCCACTGCGCGGCCCAGCCCGGTCAACTGTTTGACCGCGGCCAGCTCGACGTCCAGCCGTAACCGGCCGGTGCCGATCGTGTGACAGATCAGCGGCCACGCCCCGGTGTCCCGTATCTCGGCGATCCGCTCGGCTGCCGGCAGCGTCATCCAGGCGTGCAGGTCGCGGTGGCGTGCGGTGAAGTCGCGAGCGATCCGAATCCGGTCGCGTACCGCCCGCCCGCTCAAACCCAGGGTGGCGACGTGGTCGAGATAATCCGCCACCACCTCGTCGGCGCCTACGGGTTGGCCGACCAACACCGTGGTCACTGCCGGGCTCCGGCCAACGTCGCACGAGCAGCACCGTATTCGGCGGCGAGCTGCTCGATCGACAAATGCACGTAGCGGGCCGTGGTCTCCGGCGAGACATGCCCCATCAACGCCCGCAACGCCAGCAGATCGATTCCGGCCGCCGACAATTCGGTGCCGTAGGTATGCCGTAAACGGTGCGGGCGGACTCTTGTGGCGCCAGAGGTCTCCCGGTGCCGACGGAACAGGCTGCGCAGCCCGGCCTCGCTGACCGGTGCACCGGTCGTCGGGCCGCGCAGCACTACGAAGCACTGCGGCGTCGCCAACCCCGGCGGCCGCTCCCATCGCAGGTAGGCGGCGAGCTCGGTGAAGAACGCCGCATCGACCGGGACATGACGTTCCTTGCCGCCCTTGCCGATCACCCGAAGCCGGCGCCGGCCCATATCGACGTCGGCGAGCAGCAGGCCACGCGCCTCGGCCGAACGCAGCCCTCCGAGTAGCATCACCAGCACCATCGCCCGGTCCCGGTGCGTTGCCAGTGTCGCCAGGAACGCGTCGACATCGTTGGTGGACAACGATTCCGGAAGACGCTGCGGCTGACGCACCAACCTACCGCCACTGCGTGCACGCCCGGGACCCAGATGACCGAGCAACCCCCGCTGCGACTGGCGCAGCCCCTGTCCCCGCCGCGGCGACGGCACCGGATTGTCGGTGCAGACACCGGTCATCACCAGATACTCGAATAACGCGCGCACTGCCGCGACCCGGCGGTTCACCGTCGAAGCTGCCGGCGGGGTCGACGAGCGGTGACCGCCGGTGGGCTGGTCCGTTCGGCGGACGCCTTGCCAGTCGATCCAGTCGAACACCAACGGCGCATCGACCGCGGCGAGCCCGACCGCTTGCTGGACGAGGAACCGGCTCAAATTGGCGACGTCGAATGCGTAGGCCCGCACCGTGGCCGCGCTGAACCCCCGTCCCGCCAAATGGTTGAGAAACGCGTTCACCGCGTCCTGCCCGTCCCAGTCGCCCTCCAGGACATATCCGCTGTCGCTCTTGAGTACCCGCATCGCCGCTCCGCCTTCCCCCACCGAGATGCAGACAGCATCCATCCGTGCTCAGCGCTTGTGCGTGAACCTCACGCTGCAGCCCGAACCGTGTCCCCGGAGAGCCGGTTAACGGATAGTGGGTTGTTGGACCAGATCTGCCGCCAAATTTGTTTGGGGAAGGCGGTGAAGGCGAGCAGGTCGGCGCGGGTGTCTTCGAGGTGGTCGGCGACCTTGGGGAGCTTGTCGGCCAGTGCGTCGATGATGCGGTCATATTGGGCTGCAACGGAACCGGCGTCAGGTTGATCGAAGACCGAATGCAGTAGTGTGCGTACCCACGGCCACGATGATTTCGGAGTGATGGCCATCAGGTTGGTGGCGTAGTGGGTGCGACACCGTTGCCACGATGCCCCAGGCAGGGTGGCGCCGATCGCGGCCACCAGACCGGCGTGGGCGTCGGAAGTGACCAGACGGACCCCTGATAGGCCGCGGGCGGTCAGCGACCGCAGGAAGGTCAGCCAGCCGGCCCCGTCCTCGGCGGTGGTGACGTCGATGCCCAGGATTTCGCGGTAGCCCTCGGCGTTGACCCCGGTGGCGATCAGCGCGTGCACGTTGACCACCCGGCCTGCTTCGCGAACCTTGAGCACCAGGGCGTCAGCAGCCATGAACGTGTACGGGCCTGCATCCAGTGGCCGGGTCCGGAACGCCTCGACCGCGGCGTCGAGCTCTTTGGCCATCACGCTGACCTGGGACTTCGACAAGCTGGTGATGCCCAGAGTCTCGACGAGTTTGTCCATCCGCCGCGTCGAAACGCCCAGCAGGTAGCAGGTAGCCACCACCGTGGTCAGGGCCCGCTCGGCGCGTTTGCGCCGTTCCAGCAGCCAGTCCGGGAAGTACGAACCTTGCCTTAGCTTGGGAATCGCCAGATCCAATGTGCCTGCGCGGGTGTCAAACTCGCGGTGCCGATACCCGTTGCGGGAATTGGTGCGCTCGCTGCTGCGCTGGCCGTAGCCGGCACCGCACACCGCGTCGGCTTCGGCGCCCATCAGGGCGTGAATGAAGGCGGCCAACAACTCGCGCAGCACATCAGGGTGCGTGGTGGTGAGTCGTTCGGCCAGCACGGCAGACAGGTCGATATCGTGGGCAATGGTCATCGCGTTGATTCCTTTGCTCGAGTGACTTTGGTCGGTCCCTCGAAGAATCACGCGATGACCTTCATTCATCCGGCTACGACACGCCGGTCATCACCGGCTCGTACACCACTCTGCTGGACGCAACTGGGGAGAACTGGCACCGTGACGAATTGACCACCAAGATAGAGTTCAACCTACGCCCATCCGCTTACGATCAGAGATCTTCAGGGTCACCAATGTCCGATAAGGCACCGCGGCACAAGCCTGCAGAACGGATGACAGCGGAACAGCTCCGCCGAGCAGCCGACGCTTGCCGAGACCTCGACGATCCGACGTTGATGGCGAAGGCTTGGGACGAGCCACCGCCGCCCGATATGCAAGCTTCAACAAACACACCGCGTCAATTCGGCCAGCTACAGAATCTCTCAGTTTCCGACACCTTCGATAATCCGCTGCCTGACGTGGAAGTCGCTGCGTGGGAAGCCGATTGTCCCCTTAGGTCCCAGACTCCAACGCGGGCGTCCGCCTTACGAAATGCAACGTCGCAATTGTTACTCAATGGCCGGCGCGCCCTTGAACACCCCGGACTTGTCGTTGGACAGGTGCATTGTGAACGTACCGCGCAGCCAGGGCGTGTTTGGTGTTGTAATAGGAGACTCGTTATGCAGCCGGATCAGCAGATGATAGAAGCACTGGTCAATTTGGCGACGAACGGCGTGCTGGACCGCATCGGCAACCGTGCCAAGCGTGCGCGGAATTGCGGCAGTGGGGACTGCACCCGCACCATCCTGAGCCGGGGAGCCCGTTTGTCGGCGACGACGCCGCTTTTAAGGAGGCGTATCCCTTAGTGCCGGCGGGGGATGCGGCGGTTGTCCGTTATCACTGGATCTGGGGCATTCTCAATGAATCTGGGGCACGACGTCAGTCCCAGGGGTTGACCAGGTCGACGCCCGTTCCGTCGAAGTGGCGAGTATTGCGGGTAGCCACAGTTGCGTGCCGGGACGCGGCGATGCCGGCGATCTGCACATCACGAATTTCCACCGCACGCCCACCTCGTTGTTGGGTGGCGGCGATGGTCCCAGCGGCAAACGCAGCCGTCAGGTCGAAGGATTGCACACGACCATCAAGGTCTTCGTCGAGGAGTTGAGAAAAGATCTCGTCGAGCCGCTTGCGTCGGCGGCTTGGCGTCAAAAGTTCAATACCAGTGCGTATCTCGAATACTGTTACCGATGTCGTCCAGATTGATTCGGTGGGCTGATTATCGAGCCATTCCACGACGGCCGGATCGGGTGTGTCCCGCATCAACGCGGAGAGCACATTGGTGTCCAGCACGATCATGATTCGTTGAACTGTGCCGGCTGGACGGGCTGTCCCCGCAGTTCGGGTATGTCCTCGGTCAGGCCCACGCCTTTGAAGCGTGACGCGATACGAGACCCGAGCCGCCCAGGCGGATTATCGACGTGCCGGACTGCGTTCCGTAAGATCTCGCGCACCTCCTCCTCGGTGCTGCGACCGTGTTGACGGGCTAGTCGCTGCAATTTGGCCTTGGTGTCGTCCTCAAGTTGACGGATGAGAATCTGCGCCACAGAGCGATGCTATCACGATATCGTTCAGATAGTGCGTTGACCTCGCCTTCATTGAGAATGCCCCAGATCCGGTTATAACGGACAGCGGTCACCGAGGAGTGTTTGATTCCGATGATGAGCGCCACGGAGAACCTGTACGCGGCCGCGTTGCTCGTAGATCAACGGACGACGACGAGGAACCTCTACGCGTCGTCCATAATGCAACTATGCCGTTCGGCGATGGAGACATCGGCGCGAACCATCTGGTTGCTCAGCGACCCCGACAGGAACGTACGGCGGGATCAACGGGACGCGGATTCGCTCGTGCCCGAGCGCATGGAGCCGACCATCGCACGGTGGATGAGTCTCTACGCCTAGGTGGCTCGGACGCGCTCGCCGATCTTCTCGTGGTGACGTTCGCGGCTTATCTGTAATCGTGTCACCCGCGACGGCTCGCGCCGCGGGTTGCGCATGGGCCCACTTATGGCTGTTGGAATGGCCACGGATTTGGCCACAGAACACGGTGGAACCGATGCGAACAAGAGGGACGGAGCGTCACAGCGGGAACGGCTGAACCTCGCTGACGTGCAGCTATGAGACCGTGCGCACTGGAGGAGACGGTGACCGGTTAGCTCATACCTTAGAGGTCGAATCGTGGCCAGTGAGCGGCGTCGTTGGCGGCATTTTTGCGCGAACATGCTGATTCAACGGCTCCAACCGCGAACCGTAGGCCAGGCCTGGTGGCTATCAGGTGTAGCTTCAGGGTGTGTTCTCAGGTGTTTATGTGGTAGCGTCTCAGGTAGATCAACGTGGAGGTGCGATATGCCAGTCTTGACCGTCTCTGCGGCGCAGCGGCTTGATGATGAGGCAGCGACGCTTTCGATCCGCGAGATCGCCGCGTATCTGCAAGAGGCCGTCGGCCAGCGCGTCGCGGCGGCGATGGCGGGCTTGGCTGACGCCAAGCAAATCGGCCGCTACGCGCGCAAGGGCGGCCCGGAACCTCACGGCGCGACCGAGCGCCGGTTACGTGAGGGCTACAAGGTCGTCAGGATGCTCGTCGATGCTTACGACGACAAGACGGCGCGGGCGTGGCTGTTTGGCACCAACACGCGCTTGGACGATCGCGCGCCGATCGAGGTGCTCGGTGCGGCGGTCGACACCGCGGAGTTCGCGATGGTTGTCCGGGCTGCACGGCAGGTCGCCAGCTTCCAGTCGTGATCGCGGCGCCCGAGCAGGGGCGAACCCTGTGGCGGGTCGGCTATTACGCTGACCCGCTCGGCTTCACTCCGCTGGAGCTGTACCAGTTCAGTCACCGTTTCGACGACGTCTACCGCCGGTTCCGCACGCTCTATTGTGCTGACTTGGCGGAAACGTGTCTTCGCGAGGTGCTAGCCGACTTCCGGCCGAACCTCGGCGCGCTGCGCCGCCATGTTGAGCGCTACGGACCTGAGGCTGCCCAAGACTTCACTGAGAAGCCGGTCACTGCGCAGTGGCGCATACAGCACGCCCTCGTTCCCACAGTCCTGAAGCTCGATGGCCCCTTGATCGATCTCACCGACGTGCCCACACGCCAGGAGATCGAGGATCGCCACGTCGAACTGCTGCTCGAGCACGACCTGCAGCACCTCGATCTGCGCGAGATCACCACCAGTCGCCGCGCCATCACGCAGACGATCGCCGCGGACCTTTTTGACCGAGGCGCCGGCGCCGTCCGGTTCCCGTCCCGCCTGGACGGCAACGCTTGCGTCGCACTCTTCGAGGGGCGCGGCACCGCGAGCTTGGCCGGAGACCCCATCGCGCTCACCGACCCGCCGCCCGAACCGCTCCTCAACGTCACCACGCCGTGGGGCCTAGTGCTTGAGCCAGCGCCGGTGAAACTGCTCTAGATTGGGATGCGCGCGGTGGTGCCCATCGGACCACACGCAAGCAAATTGGACTGCATCCAGCCTTTCAGTTGCGGTCGATAGTTCAGTTGGCGTCTCTATGAGATCCGCCGGGACCGCCGCGCTCTGTTCGGTAAGCGAAAACCATCGCACTAAGACTTCGCCCAAGTCCGCTTCTACCGACCAAGTAACCCGATCGGCTTGCCACGCAGATTGGGTTATCTCATGGGGCCAACATGGGGCCAACGAGCCAGACCGACTGATCCAACACGTCCGAATGCCGGTTGCGCTTCTGGTCTGACCGGCTGAAACACATTGGTGTAGGCCAGAACTCCGCCTGAAAAGCGGAAGGTCGGCGGTTCGATCCCGCCCCTGGCCACCGTAGATGGTGATCGCCAAAGATCATCGAGATGGAGCGCGAGGTCGCCGCGACGCGGTCGGCTCATCAGCCCTCGCAAGATCCAGGCGGGCGTTGTGCGCCACCCTGACAGTCGCCAAAGCCAGCAGTGCCCACGGGGCCCTGCTGGCGTCGGCGAGTAAGCGAAATCCGCTACTTGAGCATGCTCCCGGCGTCGACGGTGACCGGAAGACCTGTGATGTAACGCGATTCGTCGGAAGCCAGGAACAGCACCGCGTTGCTGATGTCCACCGGTTCGACCCACCCGATCGGCAGCACGTGCATGAACTGCGCGGCGACCTTGAGGTCGTCCGGGCCGGGGTTTTCCAGGTCGGGCCGGAACAGCTTCATCGTCCCCTCGTTCATGAACATGGGCGTGTTCACGTTGGTGGGATGAACGGAATTCACCCGGATGAAGTGCTCGCCGAGTTCGACGGCGAAGGTGCGCATCAGACCGACCACGCCGTGTTTGGCGGCGATGTAGTGACCGGTGTGCGGGTAGGCCTTGAGCCCGCCGACGGAGCTGGTCAGAATGATCGATCCGCCTTGGCCCTGGGAAATCAGATGCGGCACACCGGCTTTGACGGTCTTCCAGACGCCGGAAAGGTTGACGTCGATCATGTCACGCCAGTCGTCTTCGCTGGTTTTGTCGAGGGTCAGGCCGCCGTTGCCGATTCCGGCATTGGCGCAGATGATGTCCAGCCGGCCGAGCTGTTCGACGCCGCTGTCGACGGCTGCCTTCAGCGCGTCGTAATCGCGGACGTCGACTTCGGCGGTCACGATGCGGCGGTTGAGGGCCTTGATGAGGTCGGCCGTCTCGGCCAGGTCGTCGGGTGTCGACGGCGGGATGACGCTATTGCTGCTGATCGGCGTGCAGACGTCGACGGCGATGATGTCGGCGCCTTCCTGTGCCAGGCGCACCGCGTGGCTGCGGCCCTGGCCGCGGGCCGCCCCGGTGATGAACGCGACCTTGCCCTCAACTCTTCCACCCATGACTGCACCTCACCTAGACGTTCGCGACATTATTTGTCGATCGATCAGGAAGGTTGGCACCATTCGGTCGCAGTGTCAACAGACATGTGCCCGGCCGCCCGGTTGGCGGCCCGCGACGCGGAAGTGGCTCTGCTGTCCTCGCGGCAGCGCTCGCGCGTGCTAGCCGCTGGGTGTGGCCGCGGCGGCGGGCGCCTTCAGCAGGCTCATCTGGCGCTCGACGAAGGCGCGCAACTCGTCGTGTCCCTGGGTGACACCGACGGCGCTCTCGTTGCACAGGCTGCGCGCCACCTGCGCGATCAGCATCGAGATCGCTACCGGCGGATATGCCTCGAGATCGACTTCGTTGGCCCGCAGCACCATGGTTACCGCCGCCGTCTCGATGTCGCGAACACGCTCGGCGTAGGCCTTGAGTTCGGCGCCAATTGCCTTGCGGTGGTTGGCCAATGCCATGAATTCGGCGTTGAGTGCGGTCACCGCCGTATCGCTGTTCATCAGCCACAGCGCTTGCAGTGGGTCGTCCTCCGTCAATAGGGCGCGCATGCGCGTCAGCGCGGTTTCCGCGCCGGCCCGCAGCACTTCGACGAACAGGTCGTCCATCGTCGGAAAGTAGTAATAGACCAGGGCCTGCTTGACGCCGGCCTCGGCGGCGACCCGCCGGGACGTGGCCGCGGCATAGCCTTCCTCGCGCATGATGTGGGCGGTGGCCTCGATCAGTTTGCCGCGCGCCCCGGCGTCGGGGGTCCTCCTGTTTTGGCGAGCCGCCCCGCGGTTGGGCGCGCCCGATTTGCTTGACCGGTCCGCGCGATCCGTGGTAGGCATACCGCATCCTAACAATTTGGTCGATCGATCAGTTTGTGGGTCGCAAACAGGAAAACGGGCCGGGCGGAGGGTCGAATGACGACAGCGCGCATGCGGGTCCGGGTGGATCCGCGCCTGTGTGAGGCGCACGCCCTCTGCGTGGAGATCGCTCCCGAGGTTTTCGGCCTGGGTGACGACGTTGCGACCTGTGACGAGGCACCGAGTGAAGCGTTGCGCCACAACGTGGAAGCCGCCGTGGCCGCCTGCCCACGGCAAGCCATCAGCGTGTCCACCGACGAAGCACCGGCGTGACCCACCGCGCTTTTCGGTGCCAGGAAAAGGAATTGAACCCATGACCGATCTCGCCAACGTCGACTACTTCACCGACGCCGACGTCGCGCAAGATCCCTATGACTACTGGGATTGCCTGCGCAGCCAGGGGCCGGTGTTTCGCGAACCGCACTACGGCGTCGTGGCCGTCACCGGCTATCAGGAGGTCCACGCCGCCTTCAAAGATGTCGACTTGTTCTCCGCGGTCAATGCGATCGGCGGTCCGTTCCCGCCGCTGCCGTTCACCCCGGAGGGTGATGACATCACCGAGCAGATCGAAGCGCATCGCCACGAATTCCCGATCTTCGAGCACATGGTCGTCATGGACCCGCCCGAGCACGAAAAGGCGCGTTCCCTGCTCGGACGGCTGCTCACCCCGCGCCGGCTGCAGGAAAACAAGGACTACATCTGGCAATTGGCCGACCGGCAGTTCGACGAGTTCATCGCCAACGGGCAGTGCGAGTTCCTCAGTGAGTACGCGAAGCCGTTCGCGACACTGGCGATCGCCGATCTGCTCGGGGTTCCCGACGAGGACCGCCCGGAGATCCGCCGCAATCTCGGGGCTGGGAATGCGCCGGGCGCCCGGGTGGGCGCGCTGGATCATGAACCGGTGGGCAGCAATCCGTTGCAGTACCTCGACGATCTGTTCAGCGCCTACATCACCGACCGGCGGCAGCAACCTCGCGAAGACGTGTTGACGGGCCTGGCGACCGCCACGTACCCCGATGGCTCCATCCCCCCGCTTCTGGAGGTCGTCCGGCCGGCAACCTTCCTGTTCGCGGCCGGGCAGGAGACGGTGACCAAACTGCTCAGTTCGGCGGTGCAGGTCCTCGGCGACGACCCCGAGCTGCAAGAGCGGCTGCGCTCAGATCGAAGCCTGATCGGCACGTTCATCGAAGAGGCGCTGCGCATGCAGAGCCCGACCAAGGTCGACTTCCGCCTGGCGCGCAAGACCACCACCCTCGGCGGGGTGCACATCCCGGCCGGCACCGTCCTCATGCTGTGCCTGGGAGCGGCTAACCGCGATCCGCGAAAGTTCGACAATCCCAACGAGTTCCGGGTCGACCGGAAGAACGTCCGCGAGCACATCGGATTCGGTCGCGGCATCCACACGTGCGCGGGCGCGCCCCTGGCGCGGGTGGAAGGGCAGATCACCGTCAACCGCCTCCTGGACCGGACGCGGGGATTCAGGATCAGCGAGGCCAAGCACGGCGTGGCTTCCGGCCGCCAGTACCGCTACGAACCGACGTTCCTGCTGCGCGGCCTGACGGAGTTGCACATCGAGTTCACCCCGGCCGAGTGACGCCGGAGACCGCCGACATCAACTTCCCGAGATGCCCGAGCGCGGTGGCGTATTCGTGCTCCGGCGGTGTCCCGTAACCGATGATGATCCCGTCTGTGCGCCGGGTTGCGCCGTGCCAGAAGGGCGACAGCCCGGTGAGGGCGATGTCGCGCTCGTGCGCGGCGGTCAGCACGTTGGCCTCCGAAATCCCCTCGGGGAGCGCCACAACGGCGTGCAGGCCGGCCGAGATTCCCAACGCCGGCATCCCGGGGGCGCACCGGTCGAGGGTGGAGACGAGGGCGTCGCGGCGGTTGCGGTAGCGCCGACGCATCCGCCGGATGTGCCGGTCGAGCGCCCCGGATTCGATCAACTCCGCGAACGTCAGCTGCGCCAGCACGTCGGTTCCGCGGTCGGCGCGTCGCTTGGCATCGACCACCCCGTCGACCAACGCGGCCGGCAACGCGAGCCAGCCAAGGCGGAGGCCGGGCGCCAGGCTCTTGCTGGCGCTGCCCGCGTAGACGACGTGCTCGGGCGCGAGGCCCTGCAGCGCGCCAACGGGGTGACGGTCGTAGCGAAATTCCCCGTCGTAGTCGTCCTCGATCAGATACGCGCCCCGGGTCGCGGCGATGTGCGCGAACTCGGTGCGCCGGTCGGCGTCGAGCGTCGCCCCGAGCGGAGCCTGGTGTGCCGGGGTGAGCACCGCCGCGGCGACGGCCGTATTGAATCCCTCGGGCCGCGCACCCCCGTGGTCGACGCCGAGGGGCTCGACGGTGAGGCCGCTCGCCGCCGCCGTCGCGCGATGGTCCGGCAGACAGGGATTCTCGAGCGCGATCGACCGGGCTCCGCCGGCGGCCAGCGCCTCACACACCAGCCGCAGCCCCTGCGTGAACCCGCTGCAGACGACGATGTGCTCGCCGGTGGTGAGCACCCCGCGCACGCGACCCAGGTAGTTGGCCAGCGCCGCGCGCAAGCGCGGCGACCCGCGCGGATCCGCCGGCCCGAGTTCGGCGTGGGGTGTGACCTGCAGGACTCGGCGCAGCGCGCGTAACCATTCGGCGCGAGGGAACATGCTGAGGTCCGGTCGGCCGAGGCGAAAATCGGCCGCATAGCGCCGAGTGGCGCGCGCGGGATCGACCGGTGTCTGAAGATGCGGCCCGCCCGCCACCTGAGTTGCCGCACCTGGACGGGTGCGGAGGTAGCCCTCGGCTGCCAGTTGCGCATAGACCTCGACGACCGTTCCGCGCGCGAGCCCGAGTTGTGTGGCGAGGGCACGCGAGGAGGGCAACACCTCGCCCGCGGCGAGGCGCCCACCCCGGATGGCTTGTCGCAGAGCGTCTTCGAGCGCAGCACGCCGTCCGCGTCCTGATGGCAGGTCAAGATGCAGGTCGACGCCGCTACCAAGATTGGTCCATGAATTCGTCATTGAATTGGACCTTACCGATGGTCCGGTCTGTTGGATAGCGTCGAAGACCGGGTAGTTCGTGCAAAGGGGAGTCAATGGTTGATGTGGGCACTCGGCGCCTCGATCACGCCGCGAGTTGGACCGCCGAAGTCAATGCGTTCCAACGCGCGGCGGAAACGCTGCGGCCACCGCGGCGGCGCCTCGTCGAAGACACGTATTCCCGACACTTCGTCAAACACCCCGCATTGCGCGCCATGCTGGTTCACCGCTGCGCGGCCGACGCCGCTCTTCGGATTTTTGACCGTCGGTGGGGAGGGCTGCACGCCCACATCGCGCTTCGGGTGCGCTACGTCGACGACGCATGTGAGAGCGCGATCGCCGCGGGAATCAGCCAACTCGTGCTGCTCGGCGCCGGCTTCGATACCACCAGCCTGCGGCGCGCGGGCACCCCGGTGACAATCTTCGAGGTCGACGCGCCGGCGACTCAAGCCGAGAAGCGCCCGGTCGTCGAACGGCTGCTGCCGCCGCAGCGCCTATGCCGAATACATTGGGTCGCTTGCGATTTAGAGCGGAATGCGCTCCGCGAAGCACTTCTCGCCGGTGGCTTCGACCCCACCGCGGCGGCGCTCGTGGTGTGGCTGGGTGTCACTCCGTACCTGACGCGCGGTGCCATCGACGCCACACTCGCCGACCTCGCCGGACTCTGCGCGCCGGGGAGTCGCCTCGTCCTCGACCACATCGCTGCGGGCGTCGTCACCGCAAGCACCCCGTGGACGAGCGCGGGCCGGATCACCCGGATGGTGGCCCGGCGCGGCGAACCGTATCGCAGCGACTTCAGCGAGGCCGACCTGGCCGCCACCTTGGCAGACCACGGATTTGACCTGCGCGAGCACGTGACTGTATCTGCGCTCCTGCGCCGCTATGACCCGTCACGCGCGAGCCGGCTGTCGGCCGACGACTGGCTCGCCGTGGCGACGGCAGAACGCGGATGAGGCGCAACCCGGCCACGCCTTGACGGCCCAGATAACCCGCCGCCACCGGATCAACCGGGACAATGGCCGGATGCGTCTTGCGTGGGTTTCCAAGCTGGCCGCCGCCGTTGTAATGGTCGCGGGATGCGGCGCGGCCTGGAGCACCCCTCGCGCCCCGGCCGGCCCCGACGTGCCGCCGGTGAGCGACGCCGCGCGAGCGGCCGGATTCGTCGACATCCGCACCGTCGTTCCCGACGCGGTCATCGATCTGCGCTACGCGACGACGAACAACTTCACCCACACGCAGTTGTATCCTTCCGACGCCAGATGCCTTGTGCACCAATCGATGGCCCCCGGGCTGGCCGCCGCCGCCACCGCGCTGCGCCCACAGGGCCACCTCCTGGTCTTCTGGGACTGCTATCGACCGCACGACGTTCAGGTCAAGATGTTCGCCCTGGTGCCCAACCCCGCCTGGGTGGCACGCCCGGGCCAGTACGCGCGCAGCCACGAGTCGGGACGCTCGGTCGATGTGACCTTCACAACGACCCAACAGCCGTGCCCATCGGGACAACACGCGGGCGGGCTTTGCCTGGCCGATATGGGCACCGACTTCGACGATTTCACCTCTCGGGCAACGGCTTTCAACACCCAAGGCATCAGCGCCGAGGCCGTCGCGAATCGAGCCGCGCTGCGCAAGGCCATGAACTATGGCGGTCTGAAAGTGTATTCGGGCGAATGGTGGCATTTCGACGGTCCGGGAGCCGGTGTCGACCTCCCGATTCTCAACGTCCCCGTGGACTAGCTGTCTCATAATATGAGATAAACATTTCATCATGTGACCGCTCGCCGGTAGGCTGGCGCCATGAATGACCGGCCCAGTTACACGCACGGACACCACGAGTCGGTGCTGCGCAGTCACCGGCGCCGCACCGCCGAGGACTCGGCGGCGTATCTGCTGCCACACCTGAAGCCGGGCCTCTCGGTGCTGGACGTCGGCTGCGGACCCGGCACCATCACCGCTGATCTCGCCGCACGCGTCGCGCCCGGATCCGTCACCGCCGTCGACCAGGTCGCGGACGTCCTGGGCGTGGCCCGCACCGAAGTCGAGCAACGCAACCTGTCCAACGTCGGGTTCGGCACCGCCGACGTGCACAACCTCGAGTTTCCCGACGGCACCTTCGATGTCGTCCACGCCCACCAGGTGCTACAGCACGTCGCCGACCCGGTACGAGCCCTCCGCGAGATGCGGCGAGTGTGCGCGCCGGGCGGCGTCGTGGCGGTCCGCGACGCCGACTACGCCGGGTTCATCTGGTATCCGCAGCTGCCCGCCCTCGACCTGTGGCGAGAGCTCTATCAACGGGTCGCCCGTGCCAACCGCGGCGAACCGGATGCGGGCCGACGACTGCTGTCCTGGGCGCAGCAGGCGGGATTTGACGACATCACGCCCACCGGCAGCCTGTGGTGTTATGCCACACCCGAGACCCGCGCATGGTGGGGCGGCATGTGGGCCGACCGAATCCTTCATTCGGCCGTGGCCCGCGACCTGGTGAGCCTCGAGTTGGCAACCCCGGCGCAGCTCGAGGAGATCTCCGCCGCCTGGCGAGAATGGGCCGCCGCCGAAGACGGCTGGATCGCCATCCCGCACGGCGAAATCCTTTGCCGCGCGTAGGAATTCAGTCCAGAAATAGGTCCGGAATCGGCTGCTCGCCGCCGCCGTACCGGGACAGGTCGGCCACCCCGGCCGATCGCAGCACCGCGGCGTCGATGTGGCACTCGCCGGTGGCTTCCCGCGCGGGTCGAGAGACGATCTCGACGGCGGCGTCGCCCATGATCTCGGGGCTGCGCGAGGACGCGGCCAACCGGTCACCATCGGCCATGTTGGTGACGGCGGCGGTGGCAATGTAGGTCTCCGGCCAAAGACAGTTCACGCCGATACCGTCGTCCGCGAACTCGGCCGCCCAGCCCAGCGACAGCAGCGTCATCCCGTACTTGGACAGCGTGTAGGCCGGGTGGGCGCCCAACCAGCGCGGGTTCATGTTGATCGGTGGCGAGATGGTCAGGACGTGCGGGTTGGCCGATTTCTGTAGATGGGGCACGCACGCCTTGGTCAGGAGGAACGTGCCGCGCAGGTTGACCTCCTGCATCAGGTCGTATTTCTTGGCCGACAGCGCGGCGGTCGGTTCCACCGCGATGGCGCTGGCGTTGTTGACGCAGACGTCGATGCCGCCGAACCGCTGCACCGCCGCCTCGACCACGCGCTGCACGTCGTCTTCGCGGCGCACATCGCCCACGACGGCCAGCGCCTTCCCGCCGGCGGCCTCGACGTCGGCCGCCGCGGTGTGCACGGTCCCGGGCAGGCGCGGATGCGGTGTGTCGGTCTTGGCCAGCAGCACCACGTTGGCGCCCTGGCGGGCCGCGGCGATTCCGATGGCGAGCCCGATGCCGCGGCTCCCACCGGAGATCACTACCGTGCGATCGGCGAGCACGTTGTTAGCCATTCGTCTCCTTTGACCTGGTCAAGCATGTGGTATTGGCATTCTCTTTTTTTGCAAGTACGTTATTCACCGATGGATAATACGGCCCACACTCCCTCCGGCATCCCGCTGCAGCCCGTATATGGGCCGGCGGATAGGGGCGCGGAGCCTCCCCAGCCCGGGGAGTTTCCCTTCACTCGCGGCAACTTCGCCTCGGGCTACCGGGGCAAGCTCTGGACCTTCCGCCAATATTCGGGGTTCGGCACCGCCGAGGAATCCAATCGCCGTTACCGCTACTTGCTGGATCAGGGCGGGACCGGGTTGTCGGTGGCGCTCGACCTGCCGACGCAGTGCGGATACGACTCCGACGATCCCGAGTTCGGCGAGGAAGTCGGCCGGGTCGGCGTCGCGGTGGACACCCTGGCCGACTTCGAGATCCTGTTCGACGGCATCCCGCTGGACAAACTCAGCACGAGCATGACCATCAACGGCACGGCGGCGATCCTGCTGGCGTTCTACGTCGCCGCCGCCGAGAAAAAAGGGATCCCGCGCTCGAAGCTCACCGGGACCATCCAGAACGACATCCTCAAGGAGTACGCCTCGCGCGGGACCTGGATCTGGCCGCCGGAGCCGTCGTTGCGGTTGATCGCGGACACCATCGAGTTCTGTGCGGCCGAGGTGCCGAGGTTCAACGCGATTTCGGTCGCCGGCGCGCATTTCCGCGACGCGGGGGCCAACGCGGTGCAGGAGATGGCGTTCACCCTCGCCGACGGCGTCACCTACTGCGACACGGTCGTGGAGCGCGGCCGCATGACGATCGACCAGTTCGCGCCGCAGATCTCGTTCTTCTTCTATACCCATGGGGACTTCTTCGAAGAGATCGCCAAATACCGGGCGGGACGGCGTCGTTGGGCGACGATCGTGCGGGAGCGCTACGGGGCGACGAAGGACAAGGCGGCGATGTTCCGCTTCGGCTGCGTCTGTGGCGGGGCGTCGCTGTATGCCCCGCAGGCCCACAACAACATCGTCCGCGTGGCCTACGAGGCCATGGCCGCCGTTTTGGGCGGTGTCCAGTCGATGTTCACGGCGGCCTGGGACGAGCCGTTCGC
Organism: Mycobacterium sp. NTMscope_Eco_3; assembly: GCF_976985685.1. Classification (NCBI taxonomy): domain Bacteria; kingdom Bacillati; phylum Actinomycetota; class Actinomycetes; order Mycobacteriales; family Mycobacteriaceae; genus Mycobacterium; species Mycobacterium sp. NTMscope_Eco_3. The sequence goes on from NZ_CDRJYZ010000001.1 coordinate 373,818, forward strand.
GTTGCCCACCGAGGAGACGACGACACTGGCGCTGCGCACCCAGCAGATCCTCGCGCACGAAACCGGCGTGGCCAGCGTCGCCGACCCGCTGGGTGGCTCGTACTTCGTCGAGGCGCTGACCGACGCGACCGAGGAGCGCATCATCGAGATCATGTCCGACCTCGAGCGCCACGGGGGGATGGTCCATGCCATCGAGGACGGTTACCTGCAGGGCCTGATCGCCGACGAGGCGTTCAAGATCCACCAGGACATCGAATCCGGCGAACGCCCGGTCGTCGGGGTCAACCGGTTCGTGACCGAGGAACCCGAACACGACGTCGTCACCTACGAGCTCGACGCCGAAGGGCGCGATCTTCAGCTCAAGCGGCTCTCCAAGGTAAAGTCCGAAAGGGATTCGGCCGCAGTGAAATCCAGCCTCGCCGCCCTGTCGCGTTCCGCCGAAGGAGACGACAACCTGATGCACAAGTTGATCGACTGCGCCAACGCCTACTGCACGATCGGTGAGATGGTCTCCGCGCTCAAAGCAGTGTGGGGCGAGTTCCAGCAACCGGTGGTGTTCTAAATGGCCGTTCGCGTTCTGGTTGCCAAACCCGGCCTGGACGGGCACGACCGCGGCGCCAAGATCGTCGCCCGCACCCTGCGTGACGCCGGATTCGAGGTCATCTACACGGGCATCCGTCAGCGCATCGAAGACATCGCCTCGATCGCCGTCCAGGAAGACGTCGCGGTGGTGGGCCTGAGCATCCTGTCCGGTGCGCACCTCGCGCTCACCGCGCGCACGGTCGAAGCGCTGCGCGCCGCCGACGCCGCCGATATCTCCGTCGTCGTCGGGGGAACGATTCCGCACGCAGACGTCCCCAAACTGCTCTCCGCCGGGGCCGCGGCGGTTTTCCCCACCGGGACACCGCTGGACAACCTGGTGCGCGAAATCCGCGCGCTGACAGGGGCCCCCGAGCCCGCTTCGGAAGAAAAAGAGGAACAGTGCGCGTCGGAGTAATGATCGGTGCCGAGCGTGGCGACATGGCCCGCAAGGTGCACAAGCTGGCCTCCGATATCGAATGGGCCGAATCCGCGGGTCTGGACACCGCGTGGATGCCCCAGGTGCCCAACGACTTCGACTGCTTGACCATGGTGTCGCTGATGGCCGCGCACACCTCGCGCATCGAGCTGGGCACCGCGGTGGTGCCGCTGCAGGCCCAGCACCCGATCGCCCTTGCCCGCCAAGCGCTTTCGACGCATGCGGTGGCCAGCGGGCGGTTGGCCCTGGGTGTTGGGCCGTCGCATCACTGGATCGTCCGGGACATGCTCGGCTTGCCGTATGAGAAGCCCGCCGCCTACACCCGCGACTACCTGCAGGTCCTCAACGCCGCCATCGCCGGGCCGGGGCCGGTTGACGTCGAGAACGATTCGTTCACGGTGCACAATCCGCTGGCGATCGGGGCCGACACCCCGATGCCGGTGTTGGTCGCCGCGCTGGGACCGGTGATGCTGCAACTCGCCGGTGAGCTCGCCGATGGCACGGTGTTGTGGATGGCCGACGAGCGCGCGATCGGTGATCACATCGCGCCGAAGATCACCAAGGCCGCCGCCGATGCCGGCCGCCCGGCGCCGCGGATCGTCGCGGGCATTCCGGTATGCCTGTGTGCGCCTTCGCAAGTCGAGGAGGCCAGACAGCGGGCCAACCGGATCCTGGGGGAGGCCGAGGTGTCGCCCAACTACCAGCGCCTGCTCGACCGCGGCGACGCCCGCGATGTTGGCGACCTGTGCGCGGCAGGTGACTCGGAACAGATCTTGGCCCGGATGCGTCGTTTCGCCGACGCCGGTGTGACCGATCTGTCGGTGCGGCTGCTGCCCATCGGCGACAACCGCGACGAGCTGGTCGCCTCCAAACGTCGCACCCGCGAAATGATCGCCTCGCTCGCGGCGGAATTGCGTTGACTGGCGGTAACACCGGGCCGCTGGCGGGGATCCGCATCCTCGAGGTCGGCACCATGCTGGCCGGCCCGTACGCCACCATGCTGCTCGCCGACCTCGGGGCCGAGGTCACCAAGATCGAACCCGCCGGCGGCGAGATTTCCCGCAGCGTCGGCGCCACGTACTTCGCCAGCCTCAATCGGAACAAGTCCAGCATCTGCCTGGACCTGAATTCGGATGCGGGACAACAGCGCTTGGGTGAACTGGTCGGCGAATCCCACGCGCTGCTGGTGAACCTGAAACCGTCCGCCATCCGCCGGCTGGGGCTCACCTACGAGCAGCTGCGACGGCACAACGACCGGATCGTTTGCGTGGCCATCACCGGCTTCGGCCTGTACGGTGGCGACGATCCCGCGTTCGACTACGTGGTGCAGGCCGGTGTCGGCACCGCCGCGCTGACGGGTGACCCGGACGGACCGCCGACGCTGCCCGGATACTCCTCGGCCGACAACTCCACCGGAATGTCCGCGGCGCTGGGCCTGTTGGCCAAGATCATCTCCGGCACCGGCGGGCAAGTGGATGTGTCGCTGCGCGACGTCATGCTGTCGCAGCTGAACTATCATGCCTCCGCCTATCTCAACAGCGGTGTGGAGCCCCAGCGTCGCCCGCACGGTGCCCACTCCTATTACGTTCCGGCTCAGCTGTTTCCGACCGCCGACGGATATCTGGCGCTGTTCATCACCCACGACGGGTTTTGGAAGTCTTTTGCCGCAGAGGCGGGCATCGGGGGATTCGAGACGATGGCCGAGCGGGTCGCCCGCCGCGACGAAGTGCTCGCCGTCGTCACGGCGATGCTGGCCACCGACAGCGCGGCCGGGTGGGAACGCCGGCTGCGCCCGCTCGGGGTTCCGGCCGCGGCCGTCAGGACCCTCCCCGAGGCCCTCGAGGCCACCCCGGAAGTGGTTGTGACAGCGGGTGATTTCCGTCTGGTGGGCAGTCCGATTCACGTCTCCGGCTACGAACCCGAGTACCGTCCACCGCCGGAACTGCCGAGGGTCGAGTAGTTGCGCGGAAATCGCCGATTTCGCGCAACAGGTCGACGTTGGACGCCAAGGCGCTGGCCACATCTCGCTGGTGAAAGGGGAATTCTCATGGGGCGCATCGGGGTCCTGAGCCGTTACCTGCGGAAGGCAGGGGTGCCGGCGTGAACGCGTTGCCAACGGTCGAGGATGTCATCGACTCGTACACCGGCCGATCGCGCGCGGTGCTGCAGTACGGCGCCACCACGAAGCGGCTCGTCGACCAAGCGAAGAAGCCGGGCTTCTCGGTGGACAGTTGGAGACCGCTGGCCGAGCTGGTCGCCGTCGGCGAATTCGAGCGAATCGGTGCGTTCAAAGAGGTGATGAAGTGGCCGGATTATGTCGAATTCCTCACCAATTGGGCGACAGCGTCGGAGTGGGAGTGTTCCTTCAAGCGCGTCACCGAGTCCGGTGGCCGCGTGTTCCTCGAACTCGAGGAACGGAGCGAGGTAGGCGAATTCCGTAGCGTGGTCAATTCGCTGACCGTCTATGAGTTCACCGATGATGACCGGATCCGCCACATCGACGTTTATCTTCAGATGACGCCGCCACCGGTCGAGATGCTTAAAAGCTTTGAGGGAGTGGAACTGCCGCAAGGCTAGTCCGTCCGCCGAACGTCGAGTAGTGGCGCCAAAATCGCCGATTTCGCGCAACAAGCCGATGCTCGGCGCAAAGAGTATAGGGTGCAACGATGGATTTGCAGCGGGTCGCCGACGAACTCGAAATCGGCGCTCTACTCAACAGATACGCCCGCGCGGTCGACGCCAAGGACTGGGAGCTGTACCGCTCGGTCTTCACCGACGACGCGCATATCGACTACTCCTCGGCGGGCGCGGCGGCGGGTCCTCGCGACGAGGTGACCGCGTGGCTGGAACAGGGCTTCGGCGCGATCCCGATGTCGATGCACTACATCACCAACGCGGAAATCCTGGCGCTCGACGGCGATTCCGCGACGGTGCGCGCCATGTTCTACAACCCCATGCAGCTGCCGGGCATGGCGGAGTTGAGTTACTGCGGCGGCTATTACCACCACGAGCTGACGCGCACGGCCGACGGTTGGCGCAGCCGCAGCCTGCGCGAGGAGAACGTGTGGTTCGTCAACCCGCCGACGGGCTGAGTGATCCCCGAACGTCGAGTTGTGGCGCAAAAATCGCCCTTGCCCAACAAGTCGACGCTCGGCGTTAAGAGGTGAGCTTCTCCTGATAGCGCCGCGCCCATTCGGCGCGCGACCGAATCGACACATCCACGTCGGTTGCCTTGGCGCGCAGGGCCTTAACGGTCGCCTGATCGCGGGGCGTGCGGGCGAACGGGTCCCAGCCGAAGAACCGGCAGGCGTTGGCCCAGGTGATCTTGTTGATGTCGGCGTCGTCGGCGCCGGCGGCGTTCAGTTCGGCCAGCACCTGCTCGGGCGCGTCGGGCCAGAAGCAGTCCGAGTGCGGGTAGTCGCACTCCCAGGCGATGATGTCGATGCCGATTTCGTGGCGCAGCTTCAGCGACGTCTTGTCGGTGACGTAGCAGGCCAGCGAGTGTTCGCGGAAGACGTCGCTGGGCAGCTTGTCGCCGAAGTCACGACGCAGCCATTTCTGGTTGGTGTAGTGCCGGTCGCTGCGGTCCAGGTAGAAGGGGATCCAGCCGATACCGCCTTCGGAGAAGGCGAATTTCAGGTCGGGGTAGTTACGCATGCCCGGGCCCCACAGCAGATCCTGGGCGCACATCGCCGAGACCTGGGTGGCCAGGATGATCATGTTGTCGATCGGCGCATTGGGGGCCATGCTGATCGCCCCGAACCCGGTGCCGATGTGCAGACACATCACCACGTTCTCCTCGGACAGCGTGCGGAACACCGGTCCCCAGTAGTCCTCGTCGTGATAGCTCGGAAGCCCTTCCAAATGAGGCAATTCCGGCATGGTGACCGCCCGGCAGCCCTTCGCGGCGACCCTACGGATCTCGGCGCACATGGCCTCGGGGTTCCAGGTGGGCAGGACGGCGATCGGGATGAACCGATCCGGGTAGGAGCCGGCCCACTCGTCGATGTGCCAGTCGTTGTAGGCCGACACCATCACCAGCGTCACCTCTTCGCGGTGCATGTTGAGGTGCCGGGCGGAGAACCCGGTGAACGTCGGGAAACACATCGACGCCAGGATGCCGTTGCGGTTCATGTCGCGGACGCGTTCGTGGACGTCGTAGACGCCCGGGCGCATCTCGGCGAAGCCGGCGGGATCGCGGCCCCACTCCTCGGCCGGCCACGACACCACGGCGTTCAGTCCGCTCACGCCCTGCGGCCGCCCCTGATACATCCACTGGTCGACGCCCTTGTCATCGGTGACGACGATCGGGGCCTCGTCCTTGTACTTGGCGGGCACGTGGCGCAGGAACATGTCCGGCGGTTCGACCACATGGTCGTCAATGCTCACCAGGATCAGGTCATCGGCCTTCATCAATGTGCTCCTCTTGTGTGCGCGACGCGAGCTCGGTCAGCCGCTGCACTCGGTGGTGGTTTCGAGCAGTCGTGGAATCGGTGCCGGGTCCAGCTGCAGGGCGTCGGACATGTGCAGCTGTCCGGCATTGGCGATCATGCCGTCCAGAATCGCCTGCAGATCGTCGCCTTCGATCTCGTAGATGGCGACATAGGGGCCGTCGCCGTCGACGGGTCGCAGCCGGCGTGCCGAGACGAATCCGTCGAGCGCCACCAGCTCACCCAGGTGCACCTCGTCGTACCAGGTGTTGTATTCCTGTTCCCGCTCCGGCGAGCTCGGCCGGCTTTCCACGAGGATGATGCCCTTGGCCATCGCTATCTCCTGGCTGCTACTCGTAGCGCACCGTGACCGACTCCGTATCCGGAACGCCCTGGCACGTCAGAATGTAGCCCTCGGCGACCTCGTCGGGTTCGAGAGCGTCGTTGACCCGCATGGTGGCGTGGCCCTCTTCCAGCATGGCCATGCATGTCCCGCAGTTGCCCGCCTCGCAACTGAACGGCGGCTCCAGCCCGGCGCGGCGCGCGGTCTCCAAAAGCGTCTCGCCCGGAACCCTGGGCACCGAGACCTTCTTGCGGTCGAGATGAATTGTCACCGTTCCGGCACCAGAGCCGTTTGTGGCCGGATCTGTCACCCGCGGGGTCTCCTCGATGATCCGGGTGACCGTCACGTTGACCGCCCCCTCCCGTACTTGCATTCTTCAGTATAGAGAATACTATTCTCACGAAGCGATAGCATCTTCTCAAGCCTTGTATGGATGTCGGGTCAGCCCGGTCTGTCAGGGAAGGACGGGACGTGACCGAGCCGGCGGCGCTCGTGTTCGAGGAACGGCGATTCAGCGCGCCCGAACTCCACGCGTTGGCCGACGGATGGGCCGCGGCCCTGGTCAAAGACGGCGTCACAGCGGGTCAGCGGGTCGCTGTCATGGCGTCCAACCGGCCGGAGTTCCTCGCCGTGGTGCTCGCGATCTGGCGGCTGGCCGCCACGGCCGTCCTCATCAGCCCGGCCTGGAAACGCGACGAGGTCGACCACGCGCTCGCGCTGACGGGCCCCGCGCACGCCGTCGGCGACCACCCGGTGCTGGCCGGCCTGATGCCGATGCTGCACCTGGACGAGCCGGTCCCGCCCGCCGAGCCGGCCGCCGGTCCTCCGCCGCCCCCTGAGGCCGACGCGGCGCTGGTGTTCAGTTCCGGCACCACCGGCCTGCCCAAGGCGGTCCGGCACACCCACGCCTCGCTCGACGAGGCCGTGCGGCACTGGCGGGACGCCCTGCAGTTGACACACCGCGACCGGATCCAAGTCGCCACCCCGCCGTCACACATTCTCGGGTTGCTGAACCTGCTGACCGCGTGGGAGACCGGCGCCTGCGTGCGGCTGCATCCCCGGTTCGACATCGACCGGGTGCTGCACCACATCGAAAGTGACCGCATCACAGTGGAAATGGCGGTCGCGCCGATCGCGCTCGCCATCGCCTCGCACCCGCGCTTGGAATCGTATGACCTGTCGTCGCTGCGCTACATCATGTGGGGGGCCACACCGGTCAACGCCCACGTCGCGGAGACGGTGACCCGGCGCACCGGCGTGAGGTGGCTGCCCGCCTACGGGACCACGGAATTGCCTGTCATCACGTGCAATTCGATCGAGGACGCGCGGCTCGACACCGTCGGGCGGGCGGTGCCCGGTGTGGACCTGCGGGTCGTCTCGCTGGAGACGGGCGAGCCGGTCGGCTCCGGTGAGGTCGGTGAGATTCAGGCCCGGTCGGCGTCGCTCATGGCCGGCTACCTGCCGACCGAAGCGACCAACGAGGCGATCCGCGATGGCTGGTATCGGACCGGAGACGTCGGCTGGCTCGATACCGGCGGGTGGCTGCGGATCACCGACCGCCTCAAGGAGATGATCAAAGTCCGTGGTTTCCAAGTCGCCCCGGCCGAGATCGAGACGGTGTTGCACGGTCACCCGGCGGTCAAAGACTGTGCGGTGTTCGGGATTCCCGACGGGATCAACGGCGAGGCGATCGTCGCCGCGGTCGCGGCCGCCGAGCCTGTCGATGCGTCCCAACTGACCGCCCTGGTGGACGAGAAGTTGGCGTCCTACAAACATCTGAGCCGCGTGGTGTTTGTGCCTGAAATTCCCCGCCTGCCCTCGGGCAAGGTGCTGCGCCGAGTGCTGAAGGAGCGCTATGGATGTACGTCTGACAACTGAACAACAGCAATTGCGCGACGCCGCCGCGAAGCTGGCCGACGACCTCGGACCTGCGGCGGTGCAGGAACTCGACGACCAGACCCGAATCACGCGCCTGGACAAGCAGATCGAGTCCACCGGTTGGCGCTCGTTGCGTTCCGATGGGGCCTCGGGGGTGGAAGTGGCCATCGTGGCCGAGGAATTCGGCCGCCGTCTGGTTGACTCGCCGTTTCTCGGCCCGGTGCTCGCCGACGATCTCGCCCGTCACATCGGCGAAGACGCCTCGGGGACAACGGTCGCGGTCGACGATCGGGTGATCGACGCCCGCGGCGCCCGGCGTGCGTTAGCTCTCTCGGGCGGCGCGGTCTCGGCCGTCGAGGTGCAGGCATTGACCGAGGGCGTCGATCTGACGCGGGCCGACGCGAAGATCGTGGGGTCACCGGTGGCGCTGGGCGAAGTGTCCACTGAGGTCGCCAAGCAATGGCGGGCGCTGGCTCTGGTCGCGACGACGGCGGATTTGGTCGGCGTCGCCCGCGGCGCGCACGCCGTCGCCTGCGACTACGCCAAGATCCGCGAACAATACGGCAAGCAGATCGGGTCGTATCAGGCCATCGCGCATCTGCTGGCCGAAAGCCTTGCGCTGATTGAAGGTTCGGTGAGCGTGTTGCGCCACGCCGCGTGGGCGGTCGATGAGCTGGCCCCCGCCGAAGCCATTCGGGCGGCCCAAATCGCCAAGGTCTACTGCGCGCGGGCCACCCGAACCGTCTGCGAGACGGCGATTCAGGTGCACGGCGGCATCGGCAACACCTGGGAGTGCGTGGCGCACGTCTATCTGCGCCGCGCCCTGACCTCGACCGAGCTGTGGCCGGTCGCGTTGAAGGAGATCGATCTTGGACTTTCGTGACTCACCCGACGAGGCCGCGTTTCGCGACCGTTTGCGCGCCTGGCTTTCGGCGCACGCCAAGGAGTTTTCCGGCTCGGGAGACGAGTATTGGGCGCGTATGGCCGACTGGCATCGCGCCCTGTACGACAACGGATTTTTCGGCCTGTCCTGGCCCCGCGAGTGGGGCGGGCGGGACCTGGCTCCGGTCTACGACGTCATCGTCGACGAGGAGCTGGTGCGTGCCGGCGCGCCCCCGCGACCCAGCGTCGGCTATCTGGTGTACGGGATCGGCGAGCACGCCAACGATGAGGTACGCAAACGCTTCCTGCCCGGCATCATCAACGGCACCGAGCGCTGGTGCCAGGGCTTCAGCGAGCCTGGCGCCGGCTCGGATCTCGCGTCGCTGACCACCACCGCCCGCCTCGAGGGCGACAAGTATGTGGTGAACGGCCACAAGATCTGGACCAGCTATTCCGACGTGGCCGACTGGTGCCTGCTGCTCGCGCGCACCGACCCCGAGGCCAAGCGCCACCGCGGCCTGTCGGCGTTTGTGCTGGAGATGAAACAGCCTGGCGTGCAACAGCGCCCGCTGCAGATGATCAACGGGGTGACCAACGAATTCGGTCAGGTGTTCTTTGACGATGCCACGGTCCCGGCGGACCGGATGGTCGGTGCTCCCGGCGACGGCTGGGCGGTGGCCATGACCGTCGTCGGGCACGAACGCGAACCCTCGACCCTGGGCTACGCCGCCCGCTACGGCAAGCTCGTCCGAGAGCTGTTGTCGCGCAACGACGGCGAAGTGCCCGAAGAGCTGGCGTGGGCCGCGGTTCAGTCGGACATGCTGACCCATCACGTGCGCCGGCGGTTGTCCGAACAGCTCGACGGGGTGTCCCACGGCTCGGAAGGGTCGCTGGACAAGCTGCTGATGACCTGGGTCGAACAATCCGTCGGGCACGCCGCCCTGGCCGTCGCGGGCACGCGCGATCCCGACCTGCTCAGCGCCTATCTGTACAGCCGGGCGCAAAGCGTCATGGGCGGGACATCACAAATACAGAAGAACATCATCGCCTCACGAATCTTGGGATTGTAGGAGTGATCGCGAGCGCGGGCGTAGCCCGGGTGAAGCGGGTCACGACCGTTGAAGGAGGAGTGATCGCGAGCGCGGGCGTAGCCCGGGTGAAGCGGGTCACGACCGTTGAAGGAGGAGTGATCGCGAGCGCGGGCGTAGCCCGGGTGAAGCGGGTCACGACCATCGAAGGAGTCTGACGTGTACGACATGCCTACCGAAATCGACGTCCAGGCCGACGGCGCGCTGCGCGTCATCACGCTCAACCGGCCGGATTCGCTCAACTCGGTCAACGACAACCTGCACGTCGGGCTCGCGCGGCTGTGGCAGCGGTTGACCGACGACCCCACCGCCCGCGCCGCGGTGATCACCGGCGCCGGTAGGGCGTTCTCGGCCGGCGGCGATTTCACGTATCTGGAAGAGCTGGCCAATGACGCTGAGCTGCGCGCCAAAACCATCCGGGACGGTCGCGAAATCGTGCTGGGCATGGCACGGTGCCGAATCCCCGTGGTGGCGGCCGTCAATGGCCCCGCGGTCGGGCTGGGTTGCAGCCTGGTCGCGCTCAGCGACATCGTGTACATCGCCGAGGACGCCTATCTGGCCGACCCGCACGTGCAGGTGGGATTGGTGGCAGCCGATGGCGGTCCGCTGACCTGGCCGCTGCACATCAGCCTGCTGCTCGCCAAGGAATTCGCGCTGACCGGGACCCGCATCAAAGCGCAGCGTGCCGTCGAACTCGGTCTGGCCAACCATGTGGTGGCCGACCCGTTCTCGGAGGCGATCGCCTGTGCGAAAAAGATTTTGGAACTGCCCCAGCAGGCGGTCGAGAGCACCAAGCGGGTGCTCAACATCCACCTGGAGCGCGCCGTGCTCGCCAGCCTCGACTACGCGCTGTCGGCCGAGAGCCAGTCGTTTGTCACCGAGGACTTTCGGGCCAACGTCGCGAAATTCAACGCGGCCAAGAAGAACTGACGCCGCTGCGGCGCGGCTGCTTCAGGCGTCGTGGCGAATCAGGAAGTCGCGCATCACCGAATCGAACTTGTCCGGCTCCTCGATGAACGGCATGTGGGCGCTGGATTCGAACAGCTCGAACCGGGAGCCCGCGATGCGCTGGTGCATTGCCCACATGTGTTCCGGCACGCATTCGTCGTAGCGGCCGGCGAGCAGCATTGTCGGCAAGGAGATTTCGGTGAGCCGATCGAACACGTCCCAGTCCCGGATCGTTCCGACGATGTGAAAATCGCTCGGGCCGAACATCGTCTCGAAGATTTCCGCCCCCATGCTTCTGAACGCCTCCTCGAGCTCGCGCGGCCAGGGCCGCACCCGGCACAGGTAGGTTTCATTCCAGGTGCGTATCGCGGCCTGGTATTCCGGTGCGTAGGTCGTGCCGGCGGCTTCATGCCGGTCGATGGCCGCCTGGGTGCCCGGATCCAGCTCGGACTTCAAGCGCGCCACCATCTTCGCGAACTCCGGGATGGACGCGATGCTGTTCGAGATGGTGAGGCTCGCGGCGCCCCCGGCGGCATTGTCGAGCACATACTGCTGCGCCAACATCCCACCCCAGGAGTTACCGAAGAGATGGAAGCCGTCCAGCCCCAGGGCCCGCACCACGGCATTCACCTCCGCCACCGAGCGGTCCATCGTCCAAAGCCCGGGGTTTGGCGCGCATTTGGAGTTCCCGCAACCCAGTTGGTCCCAGAAGATGACTTCGCGTTGCGTGGCCAAGCGTCCCAGTGGCCGCAGGTAGTTGTGCGGCAAGCCCGGGCCGCCGTGAATGACGAGCAGCGGCAGGCCCGCGCCGCCACCCGTCCGCTTGAACCACACCTCGCCGCCCGGGACCGCGACCCTTCCCTCAGTCATTGATCCACCATCGCAAATCGGCGCGTTTTCCGCAGGACCGCCGCGCACGCCGGTTGGGCGCATCAACCGGTATTCGGTGAAAACCTGCTGTACGAGCGGCGCCGCGCCCTGGCAGGATCATCACCGTGACAGCCGACACGGCTGCGACCCAAGTAGGAGGAACGGCAATGACCAGCGTCGCAAATCCGATTCCGCCGCAGGACTTTTCGGGAATCGTCGGGCACCGCTTCATTTACACCTATGCCAACGGATGGCAGTACGAGATGTACGTCAAGAACGCCACCACCATCGACTACCGCATCCACTCCGGGCATGTCGGCGGCCGCTGGGTCAAGGGCCAGGACGTCAACCTCGTCCAACTCGACGACGACAGTTTCAAAATCTCCTGGACCGAACCCACGGGAACCTGTGTCGCGGTCAACGTCCTGCCATCCAAGCGGCGCATCCACGGCGTCATCTTCTTCCCCCAGTGGATCCGCGTGCACGGCGAGCGCACTGTCTGCTACCAGAACGAACACCTGGATGAGATGCGGGCCTACCGAGATCAAGGCCCGACCTACCCGATCTACGAAGTCCCCGAATTCGCCTACATCACCCTGTTCGAATACGTCGGGACCGACGACGAGACCGTCATCGACACCGGCCCCGACCGCCTCCCGCCGGGATGGTCCGACCGCACCAACTGATCGGTCTTCCGCCGCTTGTTGCGACTCGTACTCTCGTAATGAGAGAATACGATTCTCGTGAATGTGCGGGTGGCTTTCACCGCCGCGCACCCACCGGCCGAACTGGAGAAGACCCGTGCCTGAAGCCGTCATCGTGTCCGCCCTGCGCACCCCGATCGGCACGGCCCGCAAGGGGACCCTGCGCGACACCAGCGCGTTCGATCTGGCGCACCACGTCATCACCGAAGCGGCAACGGATCTGGACCCCGCGCAGGTCGACGACGTAATCCTGGGCGAGGGCCTTTACGGCGGCGGCGTGCTGGCGCGCCACGCCGCCATCACCGCGGGCCTGACCCAGGTGCCCGGCTTGGCCAACAATCGCCACTGCGCGGCGGGCCAGGCGGCCGTGCAGAGCGCGGCGGCGAGCGTGCGCGCGGGAATGGACCAACTCGTCATCGCCGGCGGCGTGAACTCGGCATCCACGTCGCCGCGGTCGCGGATGCAGCTGGATGGCGAATGGGTCGACTGGTTCCCCCCGACCCACCCCGATCGCCCCGAAGCACCCAACATGGACATGTCCATTACGGTCGGCTGGAACGCCGCCGTCAAGGCCGGCGTGAGCCGCGAGGAGATGGACGCCTGGGCGCTGCGCTCGCACCGCAGCGCCATCGCCGCCATCGACGAAGGCCGCTTCAAAGAGGAGATCGTCCCGATCGACACCCCACACGGGTTGTTCGCGGTCGACGAGCACCCGCGACGCGACACCAGCATGGAGAAGCTGGCCGCGCTCAAGCCGTTGCACCCGGAGATCGAGGGCTTTTCCATCACCGCCGGCAACGCCTGTGGCGCCAACGACGGGGCCGCCGCGTTGACGATCGCCAGCGACCGGCTCGGACTACCCGCGCTGGCCACCATCCGGTCCTGGGCGTCCGTCGGTGTCGACCCGGCGATCACCGGCCTGGCACCCGTCGAGGCGATACCGAAAGCCCTTGGCCGCGCTGGTCTTTCAATCGCCGACGTGGACCTGTTCGAAATCAACGAAGCCTTCGCGGCGATGTGCGTGGCCACCATCAAGCTCCTCGAGCTTGACCCCGAGAAGGTCAACGTCAGTGGCAGCGGCTGCTCGCTGGGGCATCCCGTCGCGGCGACCGGAGCCCGGATGCTAGTCACCCTGGTGCACGAATTGCGCCGCCGCGGCGGCGGCATCGGCGTCGCGGCGATGTGCGCGGGCGGTGGAATGGGCTCGGCGACGGTGATCGAGGTCGCGGCCCCATAATGCGTACATGACCATCGCTGACCTGATTGACCGCGCGCGCAACGGATCTCCCCGCGCGGCAGGTCGGCTGCTCAGCCTCGTCGAGGGTGAACAGCGCGACGAGGTCCTGGCGGCGATCGGACCCGCACCGGAGGGCATGGGGCCGGTCATCGGCATCACCGGGCCGCCGGGCGCGGGCAAGTCGACGACGGTCGCCGCCCTGGTCGGCGCCTACCGCACGCGTGGGTGCCGGGTGGCGGTGCTGGCCGTCGACCCGTCGTCGCCGTTCAGCGGCGGTGCGCTGCTGGGCGATCGAATCCGAATGGCCGCGCATATCAACGACTCCGACGTGCTCATTCGCTCGGTGGCAAGCCGAGGCCATCTCGGCGGGCTGGCCGCCGCGGTTCCGGCGGCCATCCGCCTGCTGGGGGCGATCGGCTACGACGTCGTCCTGCTCGAGACCGTGGGGGTGGGGCAGTCCGAGATCGAGATCGCCGCCGTCGCAGACCCGACCGTCGTCATTCTCAATCCCGGGGCGGGCGATGCTGTCCAGGCCGCCAAGGCGGGAGTGCTGGAAGTCGCCGACATCGTGGCGGTCAACAAGGCGGACCGGGACGGCGCGAAGCAGACCGTCCGCGATCTTCGGGCCGAGACCAGCGCCCCGATCGTTCCGCTGATCGCCGCCAAGGGCGAGGGCATCGAGGACCTGATGGCCGTCATCGAGGACCACCGCCGCACCGACAGCCGCGCCCGCCGGCTGGCCCGTGCCCGCGCACAGATTTTGTCGCTGGCCCAAACCCGGCTGCGGACCCAGCCGGATCTCGACCGGCTCGCCGAGGCGGTCGTCGACGGCGACCAGGACCCCTACACGGCGGCCGATAGGCTGCTCTCACCGCGCACACCTCAGACGGACTGACCGCCCGTTTGTCCCGCAATCGGGGGAAAGGGCACCTGCGTTTTGCTAGTGCTCCAAGGCGGTCTGGATTGCACCTCGCCTCCACCACGTGAGTACCAGTGACCATGGCACGAGGTGAGTCTCGTTTGCGCTATCACCGGTGCTATCACAAACGAGACTCACCTGGTGGTCCTTAGCCGCAATCGCTGATGAGTAGGCGGTATCCGGCGTCGAGTTGTTGCTGTCCAAGCAGTTCCGCGTGTCGTTGCTGCCATCGTCCGGAGCGCAGGTCGGCCGCGAGCCGGCCCAATCCTTCGGCCAGGGCGCCGTGATCCGCGTAGGCCAGCATCGAGATCCCCGCGCGGACGCCGGGATCCAGATACGCATGCGGGCGGCGCCAAAAGGCGGCGCCGAACCCGTCGGTGCAATCGTGCGGCACGGGCACGGCGTGCACCTGCGCGCCGCCCAGCAACTCCACCAGTCGTTCGATCGGCACGTACAGTGCCTCGTTGATCCGTGCGGCATCGGGCAGATATTCACGTAGCAACCAGAAATCGCCTATCACCGCTTGATCCCAGGTGAAAATCACGATTCGGTGGCGGCTGACCCTGCGCAGCTCGCCGATCCCGGTGGCGAGATCGCCCCAGTGATGCACGGTCAACAAGGCCATTGCGGCATCAACACACTTGTCCCGCAGGGGCAGTGCCTCCGCCACGGCCTGGACACACGGCGCCGAGCCGGCAGGACGCTGCGCGATCATCACCATGCTGGGCTCGATCGCGGCGACGGTCTGGGCCGGTTCATAGGAGCCTGTGCCCGCGCCGACGTTCACGACGGAGCCCATCGTGGCCAGCGCGTCGCGCACCTGCCAAGCGATCCGCGGGTCGGGCCGGCGAGTGCTGCGATAGGTAGCACCGATCCGGTCGTAGGCCACCATCAACACAGGATGACGCAGGTCGGACCGATTGCGCCAGCCCCACTGTGGGTCACACGAATTCGAACCCGAAAAGAATTGGTGTGTAGCGAGGCAAGCTGTCACGCGGAGCCCTTGGTGCTTTACGTTTCGGGCGCGAAAACCAGCTGCCTACGCTGGGTACCTGCGGCGGATACCAGCACATTGTTCTTGAATTTGCCCGTAACGTACTCGGCTTCGACGATGCGCAGCACGCCGAATACGATCCGTACGGCTCTCTGCTGTTCATCTCATCATTGACGTGTTCCCTGGCGGGCCGAACCATGCCGGTCAACCTCCGGCCGGGATCACTGGCCGCGCAGTGCTATGGAGAGCGGCGAATTCACGAAAAGTACTACTGCAACTTCGGATTGAACGAAACCTATCGACCCGCGCTGGAGGAAGGTGGACTGCGCGTCACCGGAGTCGACGATGACGAAGAAGCTCGCGTCCTGGAGCTAACGGGCCACCCGTACTACATCGCCACGTTGTTCGTTCCGCAGAATCGCTCGACCATCGACGAACCTCATCCGCTTGTGACACAACTGTTGTGGGCGGCCGCCAACCGCAAACTCGCCGCGCAGCACGATCGGCCAGCAACTGGGTCGCGACCGGCGCCGTAAGAACCCACGCTCGGTACACCAGGCCGGCGTCGGCTACTCCAGGTCGACGGACTTCCCGGTGGCCGCCGCGTGACCGGCGCGATAGCCGAAAACCATTGCCGGACCGATTGTTCCGCCGGCGCCCCCGTAGGCTCGCCCGGTCACGCCGCCCATCGCGTTACCGGCCGCGAAAAGCCCCGGTATCGGCTCACCGCCGACGTGCAGAACGCGCGCGTCGTGATCGGTGCGCGGGCCGCCCTTGGTGCCCATCGCGCCGATGCTCACCGGCACCGCGTAATACGGGGCGGTGTCGATGGGCCCCAGCGTCTTGCCGGCCTGCGTGGTCGCGCTGTCGTCACCCCAGTAGCCGTCGTACGCGCTGGAACCCCGCCCGAAGTCGGGGTCCTCACCGGCCGCCACGTGACGGTTCCAGCTCTCGACGGTGCGGGTCAGGCCGCCAGGGTCGATGCCGGTCTTAGCGGCCAACTCGGCGAGGTCCGCCGACTCGCAGAACCACTCCGGGACGGGTTGTCCCGGTTCGACACCGAGGAATCCGTAGCGCTGCAGGTGCACCGAATCGAACACCATCCAGCCGCGATCGTTGACGTACCCGCCGCGAGGATCCAGATAATGGAAGGCGCCGGCCATCGAGTTGTAGTCGCAGGCCTCGTTGACGAAGCGCTGCCCGGCGGAGTTGACGATGATGCTGCGCGGTCGCGTTCTTTCCAGACGCACACTGCGGCTGCGTGGCTTGCCCTCGATGGTGTCGCCCGGGATTTGGACGATCGGCACCCACCACGCCTCGCCCATGTTGGCCAGGTCGGCCCCGTGGGCCATCGCCATGCGCAACCCGTCGCCGGTGTTGTTGGGTGGAGAGACCGCGCCGTGCATGGGGCCGCGCAGAAAGGCCTGTGCCAGAGCATGATCCCACTCGAAGCCACCGGTGCCCAGGATGACCCCGCGTCGGGCGCGGACGCTGATCGTCCGTTCCGGCAGCGCGACGCGCACCCCGGTGATCTCACCGCCCTCGGCGATGAGTTCCTCGGCCCGCGCATGGGTGTGGGGGGTCACCCCGGCGTCCAGCAGACCCTTCAGCAACCCCGCGATCAGCGCCGTGCCGGCGACGCACAGGTGGCCGGTTCGCTCGTCGATCGCCGCGTGCAGGCGTGCCCTGGTCTCGGCATCGAAACCGACGTTGGACCAGTCGGCTGGGAAAGACGTTATCCGCTTGGCCCATTCGCCCAACTGGGCCAGATCGAAGGGAGCCGCGCTCAGTGATCGGCCGCCGGTCGGTTGTCCCCCCGGCAACTCCGGCCGATAGTCGGGGAAGCCGGTCGCGATCTCGAAGTGCAGGCCGCTGTGCGCCTCGATGAAATCGAGCATCGCCGGACCGGTGCGCACGAACGTGTCGACCAGCTCGTCGTCCATCGAGCCGAGCGACTGGGCGCGCAGGTATTTCAACGCGTCGGATGGCGTCAATTCGCCGTCGGGAGAACGGTTGTGGGCGGGAATCCACACGATGCCGCCCGACACGGCGGTGGTCCCGCCTACCGTCGCGGCCTTTTCGTAGACCTCCACGGATGCGCCCGCCACGACCGCGGTCAGCGCGCCGGTGAGGCCCGCGCCGCCACTGCCGAGCACGACGACATCGACTTCGTGGTCCCATGACATGGACTGCTATCCCTTCAGCTCAGAAGCTCCGATAACTGCTTGGCGGCCTTGACGACCGCGTCTTTCCCGCGCAGCACCACGTCTTCTCGGTGCGAGATGAGGTTGATGCACGTCGGTGGGGACGGCGCCGGGCGGCGCACCCCCACGGCCAGGCCGTAGGTGTTCGGTTCGATCTCGCCGTACGTCGTCACCCAGCCACGCTCGCGCGCCCGCGAGACCAGCTCCCGTTCGCCGGGGCGCGGCGGCATGCACGCCAGCAGGGCGATCCCGGCGGCGCCGCGGTCGAGCGGGTAGCGGCTGCCTTCGTGAAAGGACAGCTGATAGGCGACGTGGCTGGGCACGATGACCGCAATCGCCACCTGCTGGTCGCCCTCGGCGATGAGCAACGACACCGTCGTGCCGAGATCGTCGGCCAGCGCGCGCAACGTCGGCAGACTCAGTTGGCGCACGTTGCGGTCGAAGGACGCGCCGAGCACGGCGAGACCGGCGGCGGGGCGGTAGCGCCCGTCTTCACCCTTGGCGACCAGCCGAAACTCGGCCAGCGTCGTCAGCAACCGGTAGGCGATCGTGCGGTGCACCCCGACCTGGTCGGCGAGCTGCTGCACCGTGAGCCCGGCGGGGGAATCGGCCACCATTTGCAGCGCGGTGAGTCCCCTGGCCAGGGTTTGCGACCCGGTACCGGAACCCGTCACGGCCTTGACAGACCTTCCCGCGAGAGCGAAGCTCTATATATAACGCACATCAGTGTGCGATATTAGCACACAAAATACGTGGAAAACGAGAACGAGATTTCCCCGATCTGGAGGCCGGACAGGACCGTGGCGGAGTTCGAGAGCATCTGGAGCGATCTCCAGGGCGTCGCGTTTGAGCAGGGCTACCTCGACGCCGGAGGAATACGGACCCGGTACCTACGGGCCGGGGACCCCGGCAAACCGGTGCTGGTTCTGTTGCACGGGTCCGGCGGTCACGCCGAGGCTTACGTGCGCAACCTCGCGGCCCATGCGGATCACTTCTGGACCTGGTCGATCGACATGCTGGGCCATGGCTACACCGACAAGCCAGGCCACCCGCTGGAGGTCCGCCACTATGTCGAGCACCTGATGGCCGTGCTGCGCACCATCGGTGTCGATCGCGCGTGCATCAGCGGCGAGTCCCTCGGCGGCTGGGTGGCCGCGCGGGCCGCCGTCGACCACCCCGACGTGGTCGACCGCCTGGTGCTCAACACCGCCGGCGGCTCGCAGGCCGACCCCGTCGTGATGCAACGGATTATCACGTTGTCGATGGCGGCCGCCGAGGATCCCACGTGGGAAACGGTTCAGGCGCGGATCAAATGGTTGATGGCCGACAAGTCCCAGGAATACGACGATCTGGTCGCCAGCCGCCAGCGCGTCTATCGCCAGCCGGGATTCGTCTCGGCCATGCGCGACATCATGGCGTTGCAGGATCCCGAGATTCGGGCGCGCAACATCCTGGGTCCGGCCGAGTACGGCGCGATCATCGCGCCGACGCTGGTGCTCTGGACCAGTGACGACCCGACCGCAGATGTCACCGAAGGCCGGCGCATCGCGTCGATGATCCCGGGCGCGCGCTTCGAGGTGATGCCCGGGTGCGGTCACTGGCCGCAGTATGAGGACGCCAAGACTTTCAATCGCCTGCATCTCGATTTCCTGCTGGGTCGCTGATGGCGGCTCCGGGGCAAGAGACACCTGACACCGAGACCGACGTACTCGTCGTCGGTGCGGGCCCGGTCGGCTTGACTTTGGCCAACATCCTTGGCCTGCAAGGGATCCGCACGGAGGTGGTCGACGAGCGGGACACCCTCATCGACTACCCGCGCGGGGTGGGTCTGGACGACGAGGCGTTGCGCACGTTCCAGTCGATCGGTCTTGTCGACCGGGTGCTGCCGCACACGGTGCCCAACCAGATCCTGCGCTTCATGGACGCCAAGCGCCGCGTGCTCGCCGAAATGGCCCCGCCCGACGCGCGTTTCGGCTGGCCGAAGCGAAATGGGTTCGTGCAACCGCTCGTTGATGCCGAGCTGCTGGCCGGCCTGGACCGATTCGAACACGTCCACGTGCGGTGGGGAAGCCCGATGGCGGGCTGCCGGGAAGACGCCGACGGGGTCACCGTCGAACTCGGCGGCGGCGCCGAAAGCAACGGCGGCACAACGCGAGTGCGGGCACGTTATGTGGTCGGCTGCGACGGCGGCCGCAGCATGACGCGCCGCGTGATGGGGGTCTCGTTCGACGGCACGACGTCCTCGACGCGGTGGCTGGTGGTCGACATCGCCAACGACCCGCTCGGGCACCCGAACAGCGAGGTCGGCGCCGACCCCGAGCGCCCGTACGCCTCGATTTCGATCGCCCACGGTATTCGCCGCTTCGAGTTCATGATTCACGCCGACGAGACCGACGAACAGGCGGAAGACCCGGCCTTCCTGCAACAGATGCTGGCCCGGATGGTGCCCCACCCCGACCGGGTCGACGTGATCCGGCGCCGGGTCTACACGCACCATTCGCGGATCGCCGGCGCGTTCCGCAAGGGCCGGCTGCTGCTGGCCGGCGACGCCGCGCACCTGATGCCGGTGTGGCAGGGGCAGGGCTACAACAGCGGGATTCGCGACGCGGCCAACCTGGGCTGGAAGCTCGCGGCGGTGGTGAGCGGCCGGGCCGAGGACAAGCTGTTGGACACCTACGACGTGGAGCGCCGCAAGCACGCGCGCGCGATGATCGACCTGTCGACCATGGTGGGCCGCGTGATCTCGCCGACCAACCGCCGGGTGGCCGGCGCGCGTGACCTGCTCGTGCGGTCGGCGTCAATCGTGCCGTCGCTCAAGCGGTATGTGTTGGAGATGCGGTTCAAGCCGATGCCGCGCTACGAACACGGTGCCGTCGTGCATGCCGCACCCGGCCGCGCCGATTCGCCGGTCGGAACGCTGTTCATCCAGCCGAGAGTCGACACCCGAGACCAACAGGATGTGCTGCTCGACGACGTGCTCGGCACCTGGTTCGCCGTGCTGTGCTGGAACAACAACCCCCGCAAACTCCTCGGCGAATCCGCCTTCGCCAGCTGGAAAGCCTTGGGCGCGCACTTCTTTGCGCTCCGGCCGGTGACGCAGTTGCACTGGACCGGGCACGACGACCCCGACGTCGTGGTGGTCGGCGATCGCCGCGGGGACCTCAAAGCGTGGTTCGACACCCACTCCGAATCGGTGTTGTTCCTGCGCCCCGATCGGTGTATCGCGGGCGCGTGCATCGCTCAGCGCACGCCCGACCTGAGCGCCGCGCTCCTGGACGCGCTGGCCCTGACGCCGCAAGGGGGTGATTTGCAACGTGGCACTGGCTCTGTGCTGTATGTCGCACAGCCCGCTCCTGAGTCTTCCGGGGCCGTCGCGGGACCTGCTTGATGACATCGAGTGCGCCATCGCCGAGGCGCGAGGATTTGTCGAGGACTTCGATCCCGAACTCGTCGTCACCTTTTCGCCGGATCACTACAACGGGTTCTTCTACAAGGTGATGCCGCCGTTCTGTATCGGCACGAGCGCCACCGGGGTGGGGGACTACGGCACCCATGCCGGCCCGCTGGACGTGCTGGAGGAGCTTGCCGGCGACTGCGCGAAGGCCATCCTCGACGCGGATGTCGACATCGCCGTATCCGCCAGCATGGACGTGGATCACGGTACCGTCCAGCCGCTCGAAAAGCTTTTCGGTGACGCCACTTCGCGTCCCGTGATCCCGATCTTCATCAACGCGATCGGCGTGCCGCTGGGCCCGATGCGTCGTTGCCGAGCGCTCGGTGCCGCCGTCGGCGCCTATCTCGGCACCCTGGACAAGCGCGTCCTGGTGCTGGGCTCCGGTGGGCTCTCGCACAGTCCTCCCGTGCCGACGTTAAAGACCGCGGGCCCGCCCGTGCTGGAGCGGATCGTGCATGGACGGCCGATGACATCCGAGCAGCGCCAGGCCCGGCAAGCGGCCGTCATCGATGCGGCCAAGAGCTTCGCCGCCGGAGACAGCGGCCTGCAACCACTCAACCCGACGTGGGATCACCGGTTCCTCGAAATCATCGACGGCGGCGGGCTGAGCGAATTGGATCAGTGGTCGAACTCGTTCGTGGCCCACGAGGGCGGCGGCTCCGCGCAGGAAATCCGCACGTGGGTAGCGGCATTCGCGGCGCTGGAGACCGCGGGCCCCTACGAAATCGTCGGACGCTACTACAAACCCGCTCCCGAGCTGATCGCCGGTTTCGCCATCCGAACGGCACTCCCGAGATGACGGACACAATGGACGATTTCGATCACGTCATCGACGTACTCATCGTCGGGTCGGGCGGGGGTGGCATGACGGCTGCCCTGACCGCCCAGGCCGCCGGGCTCGACGCCTTGGTGGTCGAAAAGTCCTCCCACTTCGGGGGTTCGACCGCGTTGTCGGGGGGCGGTATCTGGGTTCCGGGCGCGCCCGCGCAGCGCCGGGAGGGGTACGCGCCCGAACCCGAGGGCGTGGTGGGGTACCTCAAGCAGATCACCGACGGCCTGGTCAGCGAGGCACGGATACGGCAATACGTCGAGACGGCACCGCAGATGCTCCAGTTTCTGGAGCAACTGTCGGGCTGGTTCGAATTCGTCTGGAAGCCCGGGTATGCCGACTACTACCCGGAGCTGCCCGGCGGCTCCGAGCTCGGCAGCACCATCAACGTGCCGCCCATCGACCTGCGCGAGCTGGGCGCCGACGAGCAGCAGCTGCTGCAGCCGCTGGCGCTGGCGCCCAGGGGAATCTGGTTGGGCCCCAAGGAACTGCGCACCTTCTACCGAATCCGCCAGTCCTGGGCCGGCAAGGGCGTGTTGCTCAAGCTGATCGCGCGGATGGTCAGGGCGAGGGTTTTCGGCGAGCGGATGGCCGCGATCGGACAGTCGTTGGCGGCCCGGCTCCGGTTGGCGCTGAGGGAACGCGGCATTCCGCTGTGGCTGGACTCGCCGATGACGCAGTTGCTCACCGACGCCGACGGAGCGGTGACCGGCGCGGTGGTGGAGACCGGCGGCAAGTCCCGGCGGATCGGTGCGCGGCTAGGCGTGATCCTGGCGTCCGGCGGATTCGACCACGATCTCGCCTGGCGCAAGGAGCTGTTGCCCGAGGTGGACCAGGACTGGAGTTTCGGCAACCCGGCGGCGATGGGTGACGGTATCCGTGCTGCGCAAAAGGTGGGCGCCGCCACGGACCTGCTCGACGAAGCCTGGTGGTTCCCCGCGATCCAATGGCCGGACGGCCGCATGCAATTCATGCTCAACGAACGGATGATGCCGGCGCAGTTCATCGTCAACGGTGCCGGCAAGCGGTTCATCAACGAAGCCGCCCCGTACATGGATTTCGGCCACGCCATGATCGAGGGCCAGAGGTCCGGCGTCACCCACATCCCGTGCTGGCTGATCACCGACCAGCGGTCGTTCCACCGCTATGTCGTCGGCGGGCACCTGCCGATACCGAAGATCCCGTTCGCGCCGGTGCCGACCGGCCGGAAGGTTCCATCCGCCTGGCTGGAGTCGGGTGTGGTGAAGGAGGCCAAGACGTGGGAAGAAATGGCGGGCAAGATCGGCGTGCCCGCGGGCGAGCTCACCGAAACCGCCCGCCGCTTCAACGAACTCGCCCGCAAGGGTCACGACGACGATTTCAACCGCGGCGACAGCGTGTACGACAACTACTACGGCGATCACACGTTGCCCAACCCGAACCTGTATCCGCTCGGTGATCCGCCGTACTACGCGTTCCGAATCGTCCTCGGGGACCTCGGGACGTCCGGCGGCCTGCGCACCGATGAACACGCCCGGGTGTTGCGAAGCGACGACACCGTGGTGCCGGGGCTCTACGCGGTGGGCAACGCCTCCGCGCCGGTGATGGGACGCAGCTATGCCGGTGCCGGTGCGACCATCGGCCCCGCCATGACCTTCGGCTTTGTCGCCGCGAAACACGTTGCGGCACAAGCAGCCAATCGAGCCGTTAATACTCATAGGAGGTAGCAATGAAGATCTCGCTGTTCTACGAATTCGCCCTGCCGCGGCCCTGGGCTCCCGACGACGAGCACATCATGATGCAGGACTGTCTCGACGAGGTCGAGGCCGCCGACAAAGCGGGCTTCTCCACCGTGTGGCTGACCGAGCATCACTTCCTCGAGGAGTACTGCCACTCGACGGCGCCGGAAATCTTCTTGGCCGCGGCCAGCCAGCGCACCAAGAACATTCGCCTCGGCTTCGGCATCATGCACCTGCCGCCCGTGGTCAACCACCCCGCCCGGGTCGCCGAACGTATCGCCACCCTGGACCTGCTCTCCAACGGCCGTGTCGAATTCGGCACCGGGGAATCGTCGTCGGTCGGTGAGCTCGGCGGATTCAACATCGACCCCGCCGACAAGCGGGCCCAGTGGGAGGAGGCCCTCGAGGTCTCGATCCGCTGCATGATCGAGGAGCCGTTCACCGGTTTCAACGGTGAGCACGTTCAGATGCCGGCGCGCAACGTCGTTCCCAAGCCGCTGCAAAAGCCGCATCCGCCCGTCTGGGTCGCCTGCACGCGGCCCGCCAGCGTGCAGATGGCGGCCCAAAAGGCCATCGGCGCCTTGAGTTTCGCCTACACCGGCCCCGGACCGCTAACCGAGCGGGTCAACGGCTACTACAAGGAATTCGAAGAGAACGGCGTCCCGGTGACCCCGCGAATCAACCCGAACATCCTCGCCATCGGCGGCGACCTGTCGATGATGGTGGCCAAGACCGACGAGCAGGCGCTGCAGCGGCTCGGGCAGGGCGGCGGCTTCTTCTCGTTCGGCATCATGCACTACTACATGACCGGGGTGCACACGCCCGGGCGGACCGGCGTGTGGCAGCGGTACCTCGAAGAGGTCGACAAGGATCCCACGCTGGCTTACGGGCCGGGACGCGGCGCAATCGGGTCGCCCGCCACGGTGCGTGAATTCCTGCGCGGCTACGAGGAAAGCGGCGTCGACGAGATCATCCTGCTGCTCAACCCGCGCAGCCACGAGGGCACCATGGAATCCATCGAGCTGATGGGCAAGGAGGTGCTGCCCGAGTTCATCGAGCGCGACGCCAAGGCGGTGGCCGACAAGGCCACCAGGCTGGCGCCCGTCATCGAAAAGGTGGAGGCGCGCCGCCCGAAATCGACGGCGCCGCAGTTCGATGAGGACTACTCGTTTGGTGGACTGCCCACCGGCCGCGGCGGTAAATTCACCGCCAGCGAGATCCCCGAAGCGATGGCGGAGATCAACGAAGGCCGCGTGCAGGCCGCGCAGCGGGCGAAGGAACAGCAGAAGTAGAGCCCGAGTTTTACCGAGATGTCGGGGCGAGCCTTGGGAGCAATCGACGAGCTGTGGCGCTACGACGGCCGCCGGGCCGTGGTGACCGGATGCGCTTCGGGCATCGGCGAATACGTGGTGCGCCAGCTCACCGACCTGGGGGCCGACGTCGTCGGGCTGGACAAGCGCCGGCCCGACTTCGCTGTCAACGCGTTCCATGAGGTCGACCTCGCCGATCCGGCGTCGATCGATCGCGCGGTGGCGTCCCTCGACGGGCCGGTCGACGCGCTGTTCAATATCGCCGGGGTCTCCTCCGGCGTCGGCAACCCGAAGCTGATCGTCACGATCAACTTCTTGGGATTACGCCACGTCACCGAGGCGCTCATCCCGAAGATGACCGCGGGGTCATCCATCGTCAGCGTGTCCTCGCTCGCGGCGGCCGCCTACCGTGAACACCTGCGCGAGGTGGCGCCGTTGCTCGACACCGCGACCATGCCCGAGGGCATCGAGTGGTGCGACCGACACCCCGATGCGCTGGGCACCGGCTACCAGCTGTCCAAGGAAGCCATCATCCTCTACACCATGCGCAGTGCCACGCCGCTGGGCGCCCGAGGGATCCGCATCAACTGCACGGGGCCGGGGGTCACAGAGACGCCGATCCTGGACCAGCTGCGCTCGGCATACGGGCAGGGCTTCCTCGACGACATCCCCAAGCCGCTGGGTCGTGTTTCCGAGCCCGCCGAGCAGGCGGCGGTGCTGCTCTTCCTGAATAGCCGTGCGGCCAGTTATATTTCGGGTCAGGTTGTGTGGGTCGACGGCGGAAACGTGGGCGCCGCAATAGCTCGTGAACTCGAGGAAGGGCGTACTTCGTGGCCAGTGTGACCGACTTTCGCCGGGCCGCTCGCGATGTCAGCAACTGGGGCCGCTGGGGCGACGACGACGAGCTCGGCACGCTGAACTTCATCACCGAGGAAAAGATCGCTCAGGCCGCCGGCCTGGTCCGGCATGGCAAGGTGTTTCCGCTCGGCGTGGACTTCGGCTCGTCGGGACCGCAGGGCGCCTTCGGTTTTCGGCACAACCCCATCCATGTGATGACCGTGGACGGCGGTGACGCGAACACGCTGGCCCAGTACGGCCCCGGCTGGGACCGGAATCCGACGGCGGCGCAGATGGGCCCGTACTTCGTCGACAACCTCTTCCGGTTCAACGACGACATGATCATCATGCCGCTGCAGGCGGCCACCCAGTGGGATGCGCTGTCGCACGTCTATTACGACGACCTGCTCTACAACGGGATCCCGGCGGGCTCGGTGACCAGCCTGGGCGCCCGCCGCCTCGGCATCGAGAAGGTGGACGGGAAGGGCATCACCTCCCGCGGCGTGCTGCTGGACCTGGTGCGCCATCGGGGCGCGCAGGTCTTCCTGGAGCACGGAAACCCGATCACTCCCGAGGAATTGGACGACGTCGTTCGCTCCCAAGGCGTGACGATCGGGCGCGGCGACATCGTGTTGATCCGGACCGGTTGGTGGGCAAGGTATCTGGACACCGGCAACAAGACCGAACCCTATTCGGGACTGGACTGGCGATGCGCCCAGTGGCTGCACGATCACGAGGTTGCGGCGGTCGCGTCCGACAACCTCCAGGTCGAAGACCCGGTGTCCGGGGTCGACGGCGTGTTCTTGCCCTTCCACCTGCTGACCCTGCGCGACATGGGGCTGATGCTCGGCGAGTATTGGGACCTCACCGCCCTGGCGGCCGATTGCGCCGCCGACGGCGTCTACGAGTTTCAGCTCATCGCTCCGCCGCTGAGATTCGTTGGGGCCGTGGGATCCCCGGTGAACCCGATAGCGATCAAGTGATGCAGATTAGGCGCAAGACCATATCGGTCGACGGCCTGGCGACCAGCTACCTGGAAGCCGGCGAAGGCGATCCGGTGGTGTTGCTGCACGGCGGCGAGTTCGGCGCCGGCGCCGAACTCGGCTGGGAACGCAACATCGCCGCCCTCGCGGCGCGGTACCGGGTTCTCGCTCCGGACCAGCTGGGCTTCGGGCAGTCGGCCAAGGTGATCGACTTCGTCGACGGGCGCGGCATGCGGATCCGGCACATCGCCCGGTTTTGCGAATTGGTCGGCGCCGACTCGGCACACTTCGTCGGCAATTCGATGGGCGCCATCAACCTCCTCACCGACAGCACGTCGGAGACGCCGCTGCTGCCGGTCCGTAGCCTGGTGATCATCTGCGGCGGCGGCGAGATCCAGCAGAACCAGTACTTCGAGGCGCTGCAGAACTATGACGCCACGTTGCCGGCCATGCGCCGCATCGTCGAAGCGCTGTTCTCCGACCCGGCCTATGCCGCCGACGAGGAGTACGTGCGACGCCGCCACGAGTCGAGCACCGCACCCGGGGCGTGGGAGGCCATCGCCGCGGCCCGGTTCCGCCGCCCCGGGGCCGCCCCGTCCTCGACCCCATCCAGCGCGCGCGCCTACGAACGCATCGGCGTGCCAACACTTGTCATCGAGGGCGGCGACGACAAGCTGTTACCCGGCGGCTGGGCCGCCCAGATCGCCAAGCAGATCGACGGAGCCCGTTCGGTGGTCGTCGACAAGGCCGGGCACTGCCCCCAGATCGAGCAGCCGTCGGCGGTCAACCAGTTGCTGACGGATTTTCTGGGTGGCCTCTGAATCGTCAGAAGACGTAATCCAGTCGGGTCTCCATCCCGGCGACCTGGTGATAGGTGTTGTGGCAGTGCATCAGCCACGTGCCGGGGTTATCGGCAACGAGGACGGCGGCGAGCTTCTGCTTGGGCAGCACGATGACGGTGTCCTTGCGGGCGCCCGGGCTCCCGTCCGGTTTGATCACCTGGAACGTGTGCCCGTGCAGGTGAATTGGGTGATACATCGTCGTGGTGTTGTCGAACGTGATGGTGGGCCGCTGACCCTGTTGCACGCGCAGCGGGCTCGTCTTGCCGTAGGGCTGCCCATTGATCGTCCAGTTGTACTGCATCATGTTGCCGCCCAACACGACCGGAAGATTGAGGTTCGGGTCAAGGCGGCCCAGGTTGACCGGCGTTGTGGCGGTGAACATTTCGACGGTGCCCACGCGCTTGGTGAGTTCGCCCGGCTGCAACTGCGGATCGGGCGGGCTGCCCACGCCCGTGGACAGCAATGCCCGCGCCAGAGCGTTCTTGCCTTCCGCGACGGCGACCAGTGGGAAGACACCGTCCGCGGCGGTCACCGTGACGTCGTAGCGTTCGGCCATGCCGATGAGCAGCGCATCGACCTGAGCGGGCACCACGGGGTAGCCGTCGGTATGCGTCACCGTCATCGAATGGCCGGCCAGCGCCACCCGGAAGGTGGTGTCGGAGGCGGCGTTGATGAAACGGATGCGTATCCGTTCACCGGGCTTCGCATCGAACGTCATGGGGGAAGCGGGAATTCGCCCATTGATCAGGTAGTAGGGATAGGCGATGTCTCCGGCGTCGCCTCCGAGGAGGTCGCTGCTGCCGGCGCTTCCCGCGGACGGCGCGGGACCGCCGGACGCCGGACTCGACGAGGTCGTCGGGCTGGTCGACGTCGTCTCGGTCGTGCTCGTTTCCGTCGGCGTGGTGGTCGGGGTCGTCTCGGACGTGGTGGGCATGGGCGACTTGTTCGGGTTGCTCAGTTCGCTGTAGAGCTGTTGCGGACTCTTCCCGGCGCCGTCGGTCCAATCGTCAAGGACGACGATCCATTCGGCGTCGTAGTTGCCCTCGGTCGGGTCGTCGACGATGACCGGCAGGTATAGCCCGGTGTCCCCGTCCAGGCCGGTGTGGGGATGTGCCCAGTACGTGCCCGAATTGGGCACGGAGAACCGGTAAGTGAAGTCGTGGCCGGCCGCGATGTTGGGCGTCGCGGGCTCGGCGCCGTCCATGTCGTTGCGCATGGCGATGCCGTGCCAATGCACCGACGTCGGATGATCGAGCCGGTTTTTCACCGTCACCACGACTTCGTCGCCGATGCTGGCGCGGATCACCGGACCGGGGATGGAGTTCCCGAAGGCGAGCGTGCGGACGACCGGTCCGCCCAGGTCGATCTGGGCCTGCTGGGACGTCAGGGTGGCGGTGACGGTGCGGCCGCTGTGCGGCCGGGCGGCCTCGGCCGCATCGATGGCGGCGGCCATCCGGGCGTTGCCCGACGGCTCGGGTTGGGATTGGCTGCACGCCGTCAGCGCCAATCCGCCGGCGATGCCCGCGGCCATGAAACCGCGCCTGGTGAGCCGAGTGTCGAAGGGGATGTCGCTGGTGGGTTGCACGGGCAATCAATGCTCCTCGTCTTTGCGCAACTACCCACCGTAGAGCGAAGGCCGACGAAATGTCCGCAGCAACTCGACGTTGGCCGCCGTGGGGTCAAACCGCGGCGCCGCCGCCGTCGACGTGCAGGGTCGAACCGGTGACGAAACTGGAGCGGGGGGAGCTCAGGAAGAGCACCGCTTCGGCGATCTCGGACGGCTTACTTGGCGTTGCTGGGCACCTGCGCAGCCAGCCAGTCGCCGAACCGGGTGGGGTAGAGGGTCACTTCCTCGCCCTCGACGGGAACGATCATGCGCTCGTCGAGCACCGCGCCGTAATACTGCGCATCCGGATCGGTCACCACCCGGCGGGCATCGCCGGTCGCGGCGAACCGGGTCCGGATGAAGTCGTCCATGCCCTGCTTTTCGGGTCCGGCGATGTTGATCACCCCGTTGACCGGCTCACTGATCGCGGCGCGGGCGACGGCCGTGGCCACATCCACGGCCGCGATCGGCTGGAATGCCCCATGCGGCGCGCGGACCGTGTCACCGTCGGTCATCGAATCGGCTATGCCCTCAACGAATTCGAAGAATTGCGTCGCGCGCACGATCGTGTAGGGAGACCCGGATTCCACGATCACCTTTTCTTGGGCGATCTTGGCCCGCATGTATCCACTCGCGGCCGCCCGGTCGGCTCCGACGATCGAGAGCGCGACGTGATGCTGCACGCCGGCGGCCCGCTCCGCCTCGAGAAGGTTGCGGGTAGAAGTGGTGAAGAAGTTCAGCACATCGTCATCGGCCCAAGACGGCGAATTGGAGACGTCCCCCACCGCGTGGACGCCCGCGACGGCCTCGGCAACGCCCTCACCGGTCACGGTGTTGACGCCCGTGCT
Organism: Mycobacterium sp. NTMscope_Eco_3; assembly: GCF_976985685.1. NCBI lineage: Bacteria > Bacillati > Actinomycetota > Actinomycetes > Mycobacteriales > Mycobacteriaceae > Mycobacterium > Mycobacterium sp. NTMscope_Eco_3. The sequence goes on from NZ_CDRJYZ010000001.1 coordinate 403,760, forward strand.
CGGTGACGCCGGGATCGCTTCGTGTCCCTGCTCGGTGAGCATGGTGACCACCTGTGATCCGATCAGCCCACTGCCGCCGATTACCAAAACCTTCATGATCACGCCTTCCAAGCTTCCCGACGAATTGGCCTCTTCAGCATGGCCCGCGCACCAGTCCGTGGGAACCCTGGAAAGTCCGTAGTCATGCCGAACTCAGGGGCCGAATTCCTTGGTCATACCCCGCAGTTGTCGACGCGAGGTGATGCCGAGCTTGGCGAACACGCGCATTTCGCGCGCCGGCCGGACACCGGGCCCTGCGCGGTCTTAAATCAACTGCTTGACTTAACGCTTGCGGCCCCGATTAACTCGTCAGGTGGTTAACGAACTTGACGGCAAGGTCGCCATCGTCACCGGCGGCGCGTCCGGCATAGGCCGGGGTCTCGTGGAGCGGTTCGTGGCGGAGGGGGCGCGGGTCGTCATCGCCGACGTCGAGAGCGACCGTGGGGAGGCGCTGGCGACGTCGCTGGGTGCCACTGCCGTATTCCAGCGGACGGACGTCTCCGAGCCCGAAGAGGTGGGGGCGCTGGTTTCCTGCGCGGTCGCGAAGTTCGGCGGCCTGGACGTGATGGTGAACAACGCCGGGGTCTCGAGCCCCCTGCGGAAGTTGCTCGACGACGACCTTGCCGACTTCCACCGGGTGATGGGGGTCAACGTGCTGGGCGTGATGGCGGGCACCCGGGATGCCGCGCGGCACATGGCCGAACATGGCGGTGGATCCATCATCAACATCACCTCGATCGGCGGGATCCAGGCCGGCGGCGGCGTGATGACCTACCGCGCGTCCAAGGCGGCGGTCATCCAGTTCACCAAGTCCGCCGCAATTGAGTTGGCATACCACGAGATTCGGGTCAACGCGATCGCACCGGGCAGCATCCCCACACCGATCTTGGGGAAGTCGGCGGCCGGCATGGACCCCGAACAGCTCCAGCAGTTCGAGGCGCGGATCCGCCAGGGGATGCGCGATGACCGCCCGCTGAAGCGCGACGGCACGCCCGATGACGTCGCCGAGGCCGCACTGTATTTCGCCACCGACCGGTCGCGTTACGTCACCGGGACCGTGCTGCCCGTGGACGGCGGAACGGTGGCGGGCAAGGTCATTCGGCCCAAGCGGCAAGGCTAGAGCGCCGGCCCCGACCGTGACGATGCGGTCACGTTCGGTCGCCAGCGTGACGTTGTTGTCACGTTCGGGCGTCGGCGGGACGTCGTGTTCGGCACCCGCGTCCACGGGCGTCGGATCAAGGGCCCCGCGGATTTAAATCAATCGCTTGACTTAAAGCGTCCCGCGCGGTTGACTAGGCCGATGACCACCGTCGGCCGGACCGTGCGCACCGAGCGGGCCAGCTCCACCCAAGAGGCGATCTTGGTGGCAGCCGAGCGGCTCTACGCCGAGCACGGCATGTTCGCGGTGTCCAACCGGCAAGTCAGCGAGGCCGCCGGCCAGGGCAACAACGCCGCGGTCGGTTACCACTTCGGCACCAAGGCCGACCTGGTGCGCGCGATCGAGCACAAGCACCGCGGGCCCGTCGAGCAGCTCCGTGAGCAGATGGTCGCCGAGCTGCTCGGCTCGGGTGCCGACGACGGCCGGGACGCCGAACTGCGCAACTGGGTGGCCTGTCTGGTGCGTCCGCTCACCGATCACCTCGAGGAGCTTGGAAATCCCACCTGGTACGCGCGGTTCGCGGCGCAGGCGATGACCGACCCCGCGTACTACAACATCATCGTCAAGGGCGCGCTGAGCTCCCCGTCGCTGGTTCAGGTCGTCGAAGGCATCAACCGCTGTCTGCCCGAATTGCCGACCGAAGTGCACTTCGAGCGCAACATCATGGCCCGAAACCTGTTGATGCACACCTGCGCGGACCGCGAACGCGCGCTTGCCGCAGGCGCATTGACGTCCCATCGTTCATGGCGGGCTGCGGCGTCCGGACTTATCGACGCGATCGTGGGCCTGTGGCTGGCGCCTGTGACGGCGGACGAGTGAGGGGCTGGAAGATGAAAGTGACTGTCGACCAGGACGTTTGCGCTTCTTCGGGGAACTGCGTCATGAATGCGCCCGACGTGTTCGACCAGCGCGACGACGACGGCGTGGTCGTTTTACTCAATCCCAGTCCGACGGCCGAGCAGGCCGAGGGCGCGCGGCGGGCGGCGGCAGCCTGCCCCGCCCTGGCTATCCACGTTGAAGAATGAAATACGGCGAGGAATAGAGATGTCAGACATTCTGACGAGCACCACAACAGAGCAGACCGCCGACATTCCGGACTATCCGATGGCCAGGGAGCCGCGCTGCCCGTTCGCCCCGCCGCCGGACGTCATGGCACTGGCCGAGTCCCGGCCGCTGTCCCGGGTGCGGATCTGGGATGGCAGTACGCCGTGGCTCATCACCGGCTACGAGCAAGTGCGCGAGCTGTTCTCGGATTCGCGGGTCAGCGTCGACGACCGGGTGCCCGGCTTCCCGCACTGGAACGAAGGCATGTTGTCGACCGTGCACAAGCGGCCTCGGTCGGTGTTCACCTCCGACGGCGAGGAGCACACCCGGTTTAGGCGGATGCTGTCCAAGCCCTTCACGTTCCGGCGGGTGGAGGGTCTGCGGCCGACGATCCAGCAGATCACCGACGACCACATCGATACGATGCTGGCCGGTCCGCAGCCCGCGGATGTCGTTGGCGCCATTGCCCTTCCGGTTCCGTCGCTGGTCATCAGCCAAATGCTCGGGGTGCCCTACGAGGACGCCGAGATGTTCCAGCACCACGCCAATGTCGGCCTCGCGCGCTTCGCCGCCGCCGAGGACACCATGAAGGGTGCGATGAGCCTGCACAAGTACCTGGCTCAGCTGGTCGAAGCCAAGATGGAAAACCCCGCCGAGGACGCGGTTTCCGATCTCGCCGAGCGAGTCAAGGCCGGCGAACTCAGCGTCAAGGAAGCCGCACAGCTCGGCACCGGATTGCTGATCGCCGGGCACGAGACGACCGCGAACATGATCGGGCTCGGAGTGCTTGCGCTGCTGGAGAATCCGGACCAGGCCGCCGTCATCCGCGACGCCGAGGACCCGAAGATTCTCGCCAACGCGGTGGAGGAATTGCTGCGCTACCTCAGCATCATCCAAAACGGACAGCGTCGCGTCGCTTTGGAAGACATCCATGTCGGTGGTGAGACCATCCGCGCGAACGAAGGCATCATCATCGACCTGGCACCGGCCAACTGGGACGCGCAGGCGTTCGCCGAACCCGATCGCCTGTACCTGCATCGCTCTGGAGCCGATCGCAATGTCGCCTTCGGCTATGGCCGCCACCAGTGCGTGGGTCAGCAACTGGCGCGGGCGGAACTGCAGATCGTGTTCCAGACCCTGCTCCGCCGCATCCCCACCATGGCTCTGGCGGTGCCGATCGAAGAAGTCCCGTTCAAGCATGACCGCCTCGCCTACGGCGTCTACGAACTGCCGGTGACCTGGTAGCCCAGCTCGCTACTGTGAAAAAACTGCGGATCGACAATGGAGGGTCAACGATGACGACTCAAACAAGCACGCTCTACCCGCCCGGAGGTTATGGCGCCCCGAAGGACCGACGTGGCCACGCCGCCGGCAGCGATGTGGGCCTGCCCCCGGGGACCGTCGTCTTCTCGGCCGACAACCACATCTCGCTGGCGGATGACATCTTCTACCAACGCTTCCCGGATGACCTGAAGGACAAGGCGCCGCGGATCTGGTATGAGGAGGGCGCCTACCAGGTCGGGCGCAAGGGGCAGTCGTTCCTGCCGGGCGATTTCAGCGCGGTCCTGATGCAGTACGACGACCTGCCCGGCGCCGCCAGCACCAACATCGAGGCCCGGATCCAGGAATTGCACGACGACGGGGTCGAGAAGGAACTGGCCTTTCCCAACGCGGTGCTGGCACTGTTCCACTACCCGGACAAGCAACTTCGCGAGCTTGCCTTCCGTATCTACAACGAATACATCGCTGAGTTGCAGGAGCGCTCGGGCGGCCACTTCTACGGGGCCGGCCTGATCAACTGGTGGGACCCACAGGGGACCCGCAAGACCCTCGAAGAGTTGAAGTCCTTGGGGCTCAAGACGTTCCTACTGCCGCTCAACCCGGGCAAGGACGACGAGGGCAACATCATCGACTACGGCAGCACCGCGATGAAACCGGTCTGGGACGAGATCGAGGCCGCCGGCCTGCCGGTGACCCACCACATCGGCGAGACCCCGCCGAAGACCCCGTGTCAGTTCAACAGTGTGGTGGTCGGCATGATGATCAACGTCGACGGATTCCGCGAGCAGTTCGCCAAGTATCTCTTCACCGGAATTCTCGACGATCATCCCGGGCTGCGGATCGGCTGGTTCGAGGGCGGAATCGCCTGGGTGCCATGGGCTTTGCAGGACGCCGAGCACCTGGTCGCGTCCTATCAGCACATGTTCAACCGGCCGCTGCAGCACGATGTGCGCTACTACTGGGACACCCACATGAGCGCGTCGTTCATGGTCGACCCCCTGGGCCTGCAACTGATCGACCAGATCGGGGTGGACAGGGTGATGTGGTCCAGCGACTACCCGCACAACGAAAGCACCTATGGCTACTCGGAGAAGTCGCTGAAGGCCGTTGTCGACGCCGTCGGTCCGGCGAACGCCAAGAAGATCGTCAGCGACAACATCACAACGTTCCTGGGCCTGTAGTGAAGACGCTCGCACACCTGGGGACCAGCAGAGGCAACGGGCTGGTGATTCCCGAAACACCCGACCTGGCCCGCCTGCGCCGCGAGACGGGAGCCCGGCTGCGGTCGGCGATGGCCGAACGCGGGGTCGACGCGATGATCCTGCTCGGCAACAACGCCGTCGTCTACGCCACGGGCGCAAGTTGGCCACTGGGCGACGCCGGGCTGTCCTATGTCGAGCGTCCGGTGGCCGTGGTGCTCGCCGACGACGAGTGGCCGCACCTGTTCCTCCCGTTCCGGGAGGGCGCCTCGCAGGAGTCGGATCTGCCCGCCGACCACCTGCACGGGCCGGTCTATCTCGAATTCGACGAGGGGGTGGCCCATTTCGCGCGGACGATCGCCGGGCTGATCCCGGCCAAAGCGGTGGTGGCGGTCGACGAGTGCACGGGGGCGATGTCGCGCGCCGCGAACGCCTTGTTCCCGAACGGGGCCCCGGTCGACGCCGCGGCCATCGTCAGCGCGGCCAAGTCGGTCAAGACCCCGGATGAGTTGTCGTGCATGCGCACCGCCATCCGGATCACCGACGAGGCCATGGTCGAGGTGCAGAAGCGGCTGGCGCCCGGGATACGTCAGATCGATTTGTCGGCAAGCTTTTTGCGCCGTGCCTTCGAGCTGGGTGCCACGGCCAGCATGCTCGAACCGATCTGGCAGGTGATGCCGCCGAGCAAGGCCGAGGGCGTGTGGACCACGCACGGCGACCTGGCGCTGCCGCTGCTGAGCACCGAGCGCGAGCTGGCCGAGGGCGACGTGCTGTGGACCGACGTCAGCATCACCTACCAGGGCTACTGCTCCGACTTCGGGCGTACCTGGATCGTCGGGCGGGACCCCTCCCCGCGCCAACAGGCGCAGTTCGACACCTGGTTCGAGATCATGTCCGCCGTCCTGGGGGTCGCCAAGGCCGGCGCCACCGCGGCGGATCTCGGCCGGGCCGCGATCCAGGCCAACGGCGGCAGCAAGCCCTGGCTGCCGCACTTCTACCTGGGCCACGGGATCGGTGTCAACGCCGCCGAAATGCCCATGATCGGAACGGATCTCGGACAGGAGTTCGACGAGAACTTCGTCCTGCAACCCGGGATGGTGCTGGTCCTGGAGCCCGTCGTGTGGGAGGACGGCACCGGAGGCTACCGCAGCGAAGAGGTCCTGGTGATTACCGAGGAAGGCTGGATCCGTTTGACCGACTACCCCTATGACCCCTATGGCAACTGAAGTCCTGCCCGATGAGCGCACGCTGCGCTCGGGGCGTCGCCAGCGGGCGCTCGACGAGATGGCGGCGCACGATCTCGATGTTCTGGTCCTGGGCCGGCAGGCCAATGTCCGTTACGTCACTGGTGCGCCGCAGTTGTGGGTCGCCGGCACCCGCCCCTTCGGTCCGACCTGTGTGGTGGTGCGTGAGACCGGCGCCGTGCACCTCCTCAGCACGTGGGACGAGGGTGTGCCCGACGACATCCCCCACGAGAATCTCTACGGCATCTCGTGGAACCCGATGAACACCATGTCGGCGCTGCAGCGCATCGACGGAGCGGCCAGTGCGCGGCGCGTCGGAACCGACGCGCTCTCACCGGTTTTCGCCCAGCTGCTGCCGACCGCATTCCCCAACGCACAGCTGGTCGACGGGGAGCTCGCGATGCGGGCCGCCCGCCGAGTCAAGACCGCCGAGGAGATCGCCGCGGTGCGGGAATCCGTCGCGGTGGCCGAATCGGCCCTGGCGGCCGCGGTCGAGGAGTTGCGGCCGGGGGTGAGCGAACAAGCGCTGGCCGGTGTGGTGTTGGAGGCCTCGGCGGCCGGCGGCGTGAGCACGCCGTCGAATCAAGACGTCGCGTGGGTGACCTCGCGCACGCACCCGTGGCGTCGCGCCCACGGTGACGGCCGCATCCAGGACGGCGATCTGGTGGCGTTCTCCGCCGGAGTCCTGGCCGGGGGCTACGTCGGCGAGGTGGGACGCACCTGGCCCGCCGGCAAGTCGCACGTGCCCGACGGCGCGGCGGCGCTCTACCGACGCTGGGACAGCCTGTGGGGCAGGTTGTTCGACGCCTGCCGGCCCGGCGCGGGGGCGGCCGAACTGTTGGCCGCCTACCGAGCCGCGGGGGAACCGGACCCACCGATGCCGGTGGCCCGCGGCCTGGGCATGGGGTTCGACCCTCCCGTCGTCTCCAAGCATCTGCCCGCCACCGCGGCCGACGAACGGTTGGAACCGGGGATGGTGCTTGCCGTGACGGGATATGTGTGGGAAGAGGGAGTCGGCGCGGTATTCGGGCGAGAAGCGGTCCTGATTACCGCCGACGGTTCGGAAGTGCTCACCGCGAGCCCGTTCTGGCGGCCCTAGCCATGCCGGACCCCGCGGAGTCGTCGGCCGAGGAGATGATCCGCTACGACAAGGACGCCACGACGCGGATCGCCACGATCACGTTCGACCGGCCGGATTAAGAAGGTCTTCTTCGAAATCATGAAGCAGTTCCAGGGCGAGTATCTCAGCAGCATGCTCAGCGGCGTCTTCGAATCGATGGGCGGCATGGTGCGCCCGGACGTCGGTGACGAACTGACGCTCGCTGACGCCATGAAGCGGGGTCTGGGCGATGCGGTCAAGGACAACGACGGCAGGTTCCCCGCCGACTGGCGCCTGAGCAAGAAAGCGAGCAAAAAAGCCAAAGCGAAGAAAAAGAACTCGTGACGCAACACCGGGTCGAACCGCCACTGACCGGCTACACGGTGATCGATCTGTCCACCGGCATAGCGGGCGCCTACTGCACCAAACTGCTCTCCGACGGCGGGGCTGATGTCGTGAAAGTCGAACCACCAGAAGGTGATCCGCTGCGCAGGTGGTCCGCCTCGGGTGCGTCCATCCCGGATGGCGGTGACGGTGCGCTGTTCAGCTTCCTGGCCGGCGCAAAGCGCAGCGTCGTCGCCGACCCCGCCGGCGACGACGACGCCGAGCTGCTGCACCGGTTATTGGCCTCCGCGGACGCGGTGGTCTGGTCTGCCGGTTCGGCAGTGGCCGAGCACCCGGCCTTTACGCCGCACGCCATCCATCGGCGGCACCCGCACCTGACCGTCACGGCGATCACGCCGTTCGGGCTGGAAGGTCCCTGGTGCGACCGCGCCGCAACCGAATTCACGCTGCAGGCCTGGTCGGGAGGAATCGTCGGGCTCGGCCGCGGCGAGCAGCAGCGCCCGCCCGTCTTCATCGGCGGTCAGGTCGGCGAGTACCTGGCCGGAGCCTATGCCAGCGCGGCCACCCTGGCGTCGCGTTGGCGCCGAATCGGCGGTGGGGCAGGAGAACTGCTGGACCTGTCGATGCTCGAGACCCAGATTTTGTGCCTCACCTATTATCCGGTGTCCTACTTCGAGGTGCTCGGGCGGCCGTGGCGAGACATGCGACGGCCGACGATACCGGGAGTGGCTCAGGCAAAAGACGGTTTGGTGGATCTCGGCTGCGGGACCGCGCAGCAGTGGTTCGACTTGTGCGCGATGGTCGGGCACCCGGAGTGGATCGATGAGGACTCGCCGCTGTCGATCACCGAGCTGGCCAACGTCTACGCCGAGGACATCTTCGACTGGGTGGCCCGCACCACCGTCGACGAAATCCGGGAACTGGCTACGGCGTTCCGTATCCCCAACGCCCCCGTCGCCAACGGCGCGAACGTCGCGTCGTTCGACCAGTTCGTGCAACGCGGTTCGTTCGTCCGCAACCCGCGCGACGGCTTCCAGCAGCCGAGTCACCCCTACCGGATGCGGCCCGCGCAGTTGCGCGGCCCCCATCCGGCGCCACGGCTTGGGGAGCACACCGAGGATTACCGGGCCGCGGATGTGCCCGCCCGGCCGGCGCCGACCGGTGCCGCGAAATCGTTGCCGCTCACCGGCCTTCGGGTGTTGGACATGACGACGTTCTGGGCGGGACCCTGCGCCACGCACTTTCTGGCCATGCTCGGCGCCGAGGTCATCCATGTCGAATCCACCCGGCGCCCGGACGGCACGCGGCTGATCGCCGGCGTGCCGGTCACCGAGGAGCAATGGTGGGAGAGATCGCCCATCTTCGAGGCGCTGAACACCAACAAAAAGGGCCTGACGCTGGACCTGCAGAGCCCGCGCGGCAGGGAGTTGCTGCGCCGGCTCATCGCCACGTGCGACGTCGTCGTGGAAAACTTCACCCCCCGGGTGCTGGATCAGCTCGGCCTGGATTTCGCCACCGTTCAATCGATTCGGCCGGACGTGGTGATGGTGCGGATGCCCGGATTCGGTCTCGAAGGGCCATGGCGCGATAACCCCGCGTTCGCCTACGTCATCGAAGCCGCGTCCGGAGTCAGCTGGCTCACCGGCTACCCGGACCGCACACCGTATGACCCGTATTCGATCGGCGACCCATGCGCCGGTGTGCACGCGGCCAACGCGCTGCTGCTGGCGCTGGAGCACCGCCGCCGCACCGGCGAGGGCGTGTTCGTCGAAGCGGCGATGGTCGATGCGGCCCTGAGCATCTCCGCCGAGCAGGTCATCGAGCACTCGGCCTATGGGGCGCTGCTGGAGCGTGCGGGCAACCGCGGGCCGACGGCGGCGCCACAGAACCTCTACCTCAGCGCGGATATCGACGAATTCGGCCGGCTCGACAGCTGGGTCGCCATCGCCGTGGCCACCGACGATCAGTGGGCAAAACTGTGTCGCGCGATCGGATCACCCTCCTGGGCAACATCTCCCGAGCTGTCGACGCACGCCGGTCGGCGCGAGCACCACGACCTAATCGACGAACAACTCGCGGCGTGGTGCGAAGGCCGCACCCGCGACGAGATCGTCGCAACCCTCTGGGACGCCGGGGTGCCGGTGGCCAAGGTGATGCAACCGCATCGTCAAACCGAGTTGGAGCAGTTGGCGTTCCGGGGCTTCTTCGAAGAAGTCGACCACCCCGTCAACGGTCCGGCTAGGCTCAGCACCGTGCCGATGAGATGCTCAGCCGGGCCCAGCAGGTTCCACACCGAGCACGCGCCGCTGCTGGGACAGCACAACCACGAACTGCTGACCGGGCTCGGCTTGTCCGACGCGGAGATCGCCGGCCTGGAATCCGACGGTGTCATCGGCAGCGCGCCGGCGATGCACACGGCGGGCTGATCGAGGATGGCGATCGACCCCTCGAACATCCTGCTGACCGGCCACGTCGCGGTGGTGACCGGCGGGGGCGCGGGCATCGGCCGCGGCATCGCGGCCGGGATGGCCGCGTTCGGCGCACGGGTGGCGATCTGGGAGCGCGACCCGCAAACCTGCGCGCAGGCGGCCGAATCCATTGGCGCCCTGGGGATCGTCACCGATGTCCGGGACGGCGCCCAGGTGGATGGCGCGCTGGACCGCACCATCGCGGAGCTGGGCACACCGACGATTCTGGTGAACAACGCCGGCGGCGTGTTCTCCTCGCCGCTGCTGGAAACGAGCGAAAACGGTTGGGATGCGCTGTATCGCGCCAACCTGCGCCACGTCCTGCTGTGCAGCCAACGGGTTGCCCGGACGATGGTGTCGGAGGGCCTGCCCGGCAGCATCATCTCGCTGACCTCGATCGAGGGCGTACGAGCGGCGCCGGGCTACGCAGCCTACGCAGCCGCCAAGGCCGGCGTCATCAACTACACCAAGACCGCGGCACTGGAATTGGCGCCCCATGGGATCCGGGTCAACGCGATAGCCCCGGACATCACCCTCACCGAGGGGCTGGCGCAGCTGGGCGGGGAGGCCGCGACGAGTGCAATGCGCGACATGGTGCCGATGGGCCGTCCCGGCCACGTCGACGAAATCGCCAGTGCCGCAGTATTCTTGGCCTCGGACATGGCGGCCTATCTGACCGGGCAGACGCTGCACGTCGACGGCGGCACCCAGGCCTCCAGCGGGTGGTATCACGACCCGCGGACCGGCGACTACCGGCTGGGCCCGCCGAACTAGTGCGTCCAGCCCTCGGCGGCCTGTTCGTCGAAGGTCCGGTCGATGCGCTCGAACCTGCGGCGGATGGACTCGCGGGCCGCCGCGTGCGGCAGGATGTACAGCCGGTTCGCCAGAATTGCATCCGCCGTCAACCGCGCGACATCGTCGGCGCTGACGCTCTCGTTCTGGGTGGGCAACGTTCCGAACGCCCCCTCCGGACTGGCCGACAGCCCGTAGTCCGCGCCGCGGATCCGCTCGGAATTGGAGACCAGCTTGGTTTCCACGACCATCGGGCACAGCACCGATACGCCAATGCCATTGGCCTTGACCTCACGCGCCAGCGTTTCGGCGAGTCCGACGACCCCGTATTTGGCAACGCCGTACGTCCCGAGACCGGCGTTGGGCACCAACCCGGCGAAGGAGGCGGTGAACGCGATGTGCCCGCCCGTGCCCTGTTCGATCAACCTGGGCACGAATGCCTCGACGGCATGGATCGATCCCCATAGGTCGATGTCGATCACCCACCGCCAGTCGTCGTGATTCATCTGGCCCATCGGACCCGCGACGACGATGCCGGCATTGCTGAAAACGACGTCGACGCTGCCGAGCAACCGGAAGGCCTCGTCGGCGAGGTGAACCATCTCGTCGAGATTCCGGACGTCGCAGACGACGCCGTGCGCGTCGAAGCCCTCGCCGCGCAGCCGATTCACCGCCTGTTCCAGCGCCGGCTGATCGACGTCGGAGAGCACCAGGCGGGCGCCGCGGCGGGCGAATTCGGTGGCCGTGGCCAAGCCGATGCCGCTGGCACCGCCGGTGATCACGGCCCCGCGGCCGTCGAAACCAGACAGAGATCCGTCCATGGGACGGAACTCTATTTCAGGCAGCTACCCGCGTCGATCGGCAGGGTCACACCGGTGATGTAGCGGGCCTCGTCCGAGGCGAAGAACAGCACCGCGTTGCTGATGTCGATCGGCTCAACCCAGGGGATCGGCAGGGTGTGGAACAGCTGACAGATCGGCGCCATGTCGTCGGGGCCCGGGTTCTCCAGGTCCGGCCGGAACATCTTGAAGGTGCCTTCGTTGTGCAGCATGGGGGTTTTGACGTGCGTGGGATGCACGGAGTTGACGCGAATCATGTGCTGTCCCAATTCAACTCCGAAGGCACGCATCAGCCCGACGACGCCGTGCTTGGCCGCGACGTAGTGGCCGGTGTGGGGGTAGGCCTTGAGGCCGCCGACCGAGCTGGTCAGGATGATGGAACCGCCGCGACCACCGGCCAGCAGATGGGGCACACCGGCTTTCACGGTTTTCCACACCCCGGCCAGATTGATGTCGATCATCTCGGTCCAGTCTTCTTCGCTGGTCTTGTCCAAAGTCTCGCCGCCGTTACCGATTCCGGCGTTGGCGACGATGATGTCGAGACGCCCGAGTTGCTCGACGCCGTTGTCCACCGCCGCCTTGAGCGCATCGTAGTCGCGGACGTCCACCTCGGCCGTGAAGATCCTGCGGTTGTGCCCCTTGACCAGGTCGGCGGTCTCGGCCAGGTCCTCGGGCGTCGACGCCGGGATCGCGGTGTCCAGCACGCCCTCGCGGATGGGCTTGCAGATATCGATGGCGATGATGTCCGCGCCCTCCTGCGCCAACCGCACCGCGTGACTGCGGCCCTGACCGCGCGCCGCTCCGGTGACCAAGGCGACTTTGCCCTCAACACGTCCGGTCATGGCTACCTCAACTCCTGACTTTGATCTGATCGGCACGCCTGCGCGGAGAACAATCGCGTCCCCGGATCGTGGGTCTTGCCGCTTTTGAACTCTGTCATTCGGCCGTCACGGGTGTCAATGGCGAATCCGTTTCGGCTACTCGTGGTTCTAGATATTAGAGAATCTCATTCTCACCGGCAAACGGCGTGCGCTATTTGCTCAGCTCCGGAGTGAGGAAGATTACGGCCCGTGGGGCGGTGTTACGCGACGAAGCCGCGTGAGCAGAAGTCCCATACCTCTTCTGCGGTGATGGGGTGGGTCGTCGCGTCGTCGGGGCCGCCGCTGGACTGCGCGATGAACATCACCGTCTGCATGGTCATGGCGGCCACGCGCTTGGGGTTGATGGTGGTGCGCAACTTCCCGGCATCGTGGGCCGCGTCCATCAGTTCCGTCAGCAACGCTAGCAACGGAGCGTGCGCGACCTTGACCTCGGCCGGATGTGTCACCAGCAATCGAGGAGCAAAGTCGGTGAACAGCGGGCGCTTGGCGGTCGGATCCGGGCGCGAGGCTTCGTACAACAGTTGTACGGCGACCTGCAGCCGCTCCAGCGGATCGCTGTGGCTTTCCGTGGCGGCGCGGATCTGGTCGGCGGAGCGGCTCAGCGCATCTTCGAACAGCGCCAGCAACAGCTCGTGCTTGCCGTCGAATTGCAGGTAGAAGCTGCGCAGTGACTGGCGGGAGCGGTCCACGACCTCCTGGACGGTAAAGTCGGTGCTGCCCTTTTCGATGATGATGGCTTGGGCGGCGTCGAGGAAGCGCTGAACCCGTTGCGCCGCACGCAATTTCGCCGTCTTGATGGACCGCTCGACGGCGCGCTGCTTCCAGGCCGGCTCTTCGCTGGGATTGGTCACGGCCGACTCAGGTGATTGCCGCGCTGGGAGAACATGGTTGGACTCTACCGGAGAACGCCGTGACATCGCTGCGCTCGACCCCCTCACGGATCACGTGTCGGAGATTGTAACTTTCTTACCACGAGAATAGTATTCTCTTACACGTGTCTAGGGAAGCGTAATCGCAAGAGCGAACCGCGCCGTTGGCGGAAAGCGTGATCTACCGACGGAGTAAGTGCGCTCAGGACCATTTCGGGAAGTGCCGTGCAGCTGACGTTTGACGCCGACGTGGAGGCGTTCCGCGCCGAATTCGTCGCTTTCCTCGATGAGCATCTGCCGTCCGAGGCCGAGGCGCTCGACCGGCCGCAGTCGAGTTCGGACATCCCCGCGTGGGCCCGCCGGTGGCAGCGCCTGCTGTTCGACAGCGGGTGGCTCCTGCCCGGCAATCCGCCGGAGTTCGGCGGGCGCAATGCGACGCTGCTGCAGCAATACGTGTACCAAGAAGAGTTGTCACGACGGCGGATCTATCAAAGCTTCAACCCGCAGGGCGTGGGCATCATCGCGGCGTCGTTGTTGACGTTCGGCACCCCCGAACAGAAGCAGCGGTGGGCGGTACCGATCCTGCGGGCGGAGATCACCGCGTCGCTGGGTATGAGCGAACCGGGCGCGGGATCGGACCTCGCGTCGCTGAAAACCCGCGCGGTGCTTGACGGTGACCACTTCGTGGTCAACGGACAAAAGGTGTGGACATCGGGCGCCCATCACGCCGATGTGCTGTTGACGTTCGTGCGCACCGATCCGGGCGCCCCAAAACACAAGGGCATCAGCGCTTTACTGATTCCGACCGACACCCCCGGTGTGGTCCGCCGCCCGTTCGCCTCGATGGGCGACATCGAAGACGTCGACTTCAACGAGGTCTTCTTCACCGACGCGCGGGTGCCGGCCGAGAACCTGGTGGGCGAACTCAACGCGGGCTGGCGCGTCGCGACCGGTTCGCTCGGTCACGAACGCGCAATGCTGTGGCTGGATTACGCAGACATGTTGCACGCGCTGACCGTCGAAACCAGCCCCGCGGGGCCCGTCCAGCGGGATCGCTACGCGACGCTGGTGATGGATTTCTACGCGATGCGACTGCTCGGGTCGGCGACGCTGGCCAAAGCCGCGCGCGGGGAAGAAGACGTGCCCGCCCAGTCGGTGCTCAAGCTGCTCGGCTCGGAGGCGATGCAACGCGCCTGCGAGGACGCGCTGGCCGCCAAGGGCGGCGACGGACTGGTGTTGCGCGGGGACACCGCCCCGTTTGCCCCGCTCAACCTGGACAGCCACTACGGCGCCTGGTTCGACCGGTACACGCGCACCTTCGCCGCGACCATCGCCGGCGGAACCTCGGAAATACAGCGCAACATCATCGCCGAACGCGTACTCGGCCTGCCGCGGAATTGATCCGCGCGTCAGTGCTTGGCGACGTCCAGCCTGGCGTAGTAGCCGATAGCGACGAGGCCCACCAGTATCGCGATCACGCCTAAAACCATTCCGGCCAACGCGATTCGAGGATTGTTCGCCTCCCCGCGGGCGACGCGCCGCCGGGCGATGTCGCCCGTCACCACCGCCGCGATGCCGAACGGTACCCCCAGCATCATCCAGCACGTGATGAGCCCGACCAGGCCGAGCAGCAGCGAGGCGACGCCGACCTCGTTTCGCGGTGTGTCGGGGTGACTCATTGGGTCCCATCCTTTAGGTGTCGGGACGAGTCTACGTCGACGCCCCCAGGGGTCCGCTCATGGCGCGAAAACAGCTCCGTTACAGCTGGGCAAGCCGTGGCGCGGATCCCGTTGCCACCAGCGCGCTTCCGGCTTCGCGCGTGAGTTCTCGGGCGCTACCCAGCAGTCCGTCGAGGATGAGCGAGCGCTTGATGTGGTGGTGCAGCGGGTGTTCGGCGGTGAATCCGATGCCGGCGAGCACCTGCTGGCAGTGGCGCGCGGCGGTCAGTGCCGCCTGGCCGGCCGCGGCCTTGGCCAGCAAGGAGGCCAGCCCCTCGTCGTCGCACTCGGTCGCGGCCCGCAGCGTCGCCTCGGCGCCCTCGATGGCCACCAATGTCTCGGCCAGGCGGTGGCGGATCGCCTGGAACGAGCTGATGTGCCGACCGAACTGAACGCGGTCCAGGGCATGCTGACGGGCCAGCGAGAGCATGGCGCGGCTGGTGCCGACCAGCCACCAGCCCAGGGCCCGCCATCCCGCCTGTAGCGCGGCCGACGGCAATGGATCGCCTTGCGGCACAGGGCGTATCGGGAGCAACTCATCGATTGCCGACTCGGACCCGTCGCGACGCTCCCACAGCACCCACGTTCCGCCGGCGAACGGCAACGGCAGGGCGCCGCCGGGCGCTTCACCGGCCGCGCACAGCACCACGTCGTTGAGCACGGGCGCGTGCGCACCGGTCTCGCCGAGCAGCGTGAACACCAACGGTATTGCGATGTCGGGCATTTCGTCGAGCATGTCGCGCCAACCGAGGTCGGTCAGCGCCGCGTCGAGCTTGGCTCCCGAGGCGGCGCCCATCGTCGTCCGCAGCGAGTCAGCCAGCAGGCGCAGCGATTCGGGATCTGACTCGGTGTCCGGCGAAGGCGTCACGCTTCACTCCTTCCCGAGGTCGAGCAGTCGGCGGGCGATGATGTTGCGCTGAATCTCGGCGGTGCCGCCATAGATCGTCGCCGCGCGTGAGTACAGGTACTCCGAGCGCCACGGTGTGTCTTCGAGTTCGAGCCTCGCCGGCAGCAGGTCGCGGACGGTGTCGTAGAGCCGCTGCTCGGCGGCGGCCAGGAGCACCTTGTCGATGGAGGTCTCGGGGCCCAAGCGGGCCCCGTCGCGCATCCGGTGCTGGGTGGCGCGCGACCGGCAGCGCAGGGTGTGCAGCGCCAGATAGGCTCCGCCCAGCGCGGATTCGTCGGGGGAACCGATCTCGGACGCTTCGGCGATGAGGTCGTCGAAGCGGGAGTAGAGGTAGGCGATTCGCTGCCAGAAGCAGGAGGAACGCTCAAAGGGCAGCAGGTCCATGGCGAGCCGCCAGCCGTCTCCGGGGCGGCCGAGCATCCTGCTCGCCGGAATCACGACGTCGTCGTAGTACACCTCGCAGAATTCGTCGACGCCGTGCATGGTGCGCAGTGGCCGGACGGTGATGCCGGGGGTGTCGAGGTCGACGAAGAAGGCGGTGATTCCCTCGTGGCCGGGCGCGGTGCGGGTGAGCAGGACGCACCGCGTCGAGAACTGCGCGAAGCTGGTCCACACCTTTTGCCCGTTGACGATCCAGTTGTCGCCTTGGGGGGTCGCGCGGGTGGTCAGCGACGCGAGGTCACTGCCGGATCCTGGCTCGGAAAAGCCCTGGCACCATTGCTCTTCGCCGCTCAGCAGCCGCGGCACCATTTCCGCGGCGAGCTCCGGGGGCGCGTAGTCGATCATGGTGGGTGCGAGCACTTCGAGCATCGAGTACGGGCCGGGTTCGGCCAGCCGACGGCCCACCACCTCCTCGCCGACGACCGCGCGCAGTAGCGCCGGACCGCCCAACCCGCCGACTTCTTTCGGCCAGCCGTACCGCATCCAATCGGCGTCGTAGAGCGCGCGACTGACCCGGGCGAACTGCTGCATGTGGCCCTGCAGCGAATGGTCCGGCCCGGGTGTCAGATCGTTGTCGTCGAGCCACGCGCGCAGGTCTGCTCGGAACTGCTCGACATTGACCGCACTGTCGATTGGTTGGCTCCTTAGGTCGTTGCCTGGGTCGCCGAGTCACCGGCGGGGCGCCCGATGGCGTGGGGGCGCCCGGAATCGTGCACACCGCTGCGGCGGATAAAGGTCATCGCGCGGGTCTTGAGGCGCCACCCGTCGGCGGTTCGCACATAGGTGTCGCGATAGTAACCGATCCGCATGTCGTGACTGGAGTGGTCGATGAAGCACAGCGGTTGGGTTCCGCTGGCCGCGTCACCGTCAAGGTCGACCACCGCGGTCCCGGTGAGAAACAAGCCCTTTGGGGCCGCGGCCACCAGTTCCGGGAACCGGTTCAGGCTGTAGGTTTCGCCGAACGCGCTGTAGGTCCCGTCCGGAGTGAAGACGGCGACGAGACCGTCGATGTCTTGCTGGGTGATGGTCACCGCGTAGCGGCCGAGCAGCTGCTGGATCTCGACAAGGTCGTCAGTTCTCGTTGGCATAGACCTTGCCGCCTTTCATGACGAAGCTGACGCGCTGGGTAACAGTGATGTCTTCCAACGGGTTTCCCGGCACGGCGATGATATCGGCGAGCTGGCCTTGCGCCAGCCGGCCGCGGTCGCTCGAGTTGATGAGATCGGCCGCGGTGGTGGTGGCCGCGCGCAGCACCGCCAAGGGCGGCAAACCCCACTCCACCAGCGTGACGAGTTCGTCGGCGTTTTTTCCGTGCGGGATCGCCGGGGCGTCGGTCCCGACGGCGATTTTCACACCGGCCTTGTGCGCGGCCAAGATCGACGTGCGCGACTTCGGGAACATCTCGGCGGCCTTGGCCTGTAGTTCGGGCGGCGCGTGCGAGACGTCCATTCCTTCGGCCAGCCGCCGCGTGCTCACCAGGAAGGTGCCGTGTTCGACCATGCTGGCGATCGCCTCGTCGTCGATCAAGAAGCCGTGCTCGATGCAGTCGATCCCGGCGGCGACGGCATGCTTGACCGCATCGGCGCCGTGGGTGTGCGCGGCGACGCGCATCCCGCGCCGGTGCGCCTCGTCGACGATCGCGCACAGCTCTTCGTCCGAATAGTGCTGTGCGCCAGGGGGACCCGTCAACGACATCACCCCACCCGAACAGCAGACCTTGATCAGCTCGGCGCCGTGCTTGATCTGATAACGCACCGCTTTGCGGATCTCGTCGATTCCGTTCGCGATGCCTTCCTCGATGGTCAGCTCCAACACGTGTGGCGAGAATGCGGCGAACATCGTCGGGTCCAGATGCCCGCCGGTCGGTGTGATCGCGTGCCCCGCCGGCACCACCCGTGGACCGTCGATCCAGCCCGCATCGATCGCCTTGCCCAGCGCGACATCCAGCAGGTATCCGCCGGTTTTGACGAACAGACCGAGGTTGCGCACCGTGGTGAACCCGGCGCGCAGCGTGCGGCGCGCGTTGCCGACCGCCCGCAACATGCGCGTCGGCGGGTCGTCCTGCACCTGGGACAGGCCGGGTTTCTCCCCGCGACCACCCATGAGCAGGTTGACCTCCATGTCCATCAACCCGGGCAGCAGGATCTGATCGCCGAGATCGATGAGCTCGCCTTCCGGCTCGCCCCCGACACCGACGATCCGGTCACCCTCGATCCGCACAATGCCGGGCCGAACGATCTCACCGGCGTCGACGTCGAGCAGCCCGGCCGCCTTGAGCGTAAGCACGTGTCAGATCACCGGCTCCCGAAGCACTTCCACCCACGCCGCGCCGCTGTCGGGGACGCGCGGCTGCTTCCATGCCTCGATCGGGAACGACACCATGACCAATGATTGCATGATGTGCATCAGGGTCTTTGCGTCATCCGGCAGGTCGTTCAGCGGAAATTTGTCGCAGTAGGCGATCACGTCGTTGAGCAACGGGAACGCGGCGTCGTAGAACTCCTGCATCTGAGGCATCGTCGAGGCGAGCCGCTTGGCGTAGCGCTCGGGCTCGGTGGCCAGGTCCCAATCCAAATAGGGCTCGAGGGCGGCGAATTCAGACGGTAGCGCCATTGCGCTGGTACTCCTTGACGTAGTTGGCGGTCGTGTGGTGCAGATGGCGGATCAGGACTTCCTGGTCACACAGCAGGAACTCCTTGACCGCCCGGGTCCCGATCATGGTCTGCGTCGCTTCCAACGTGTTGGCGTCCTGCAACGCATACTCCTTGAACGTCACCGCGGCCAACTCCTGGGCCAGGCGTTCCCGCGCATTGCGGGGCGGGACGAAATACAGCGTGGACTCGAAGATGTGCTTGTCCACCGCGGTCGGCCAGTAGTGGTAGGTCAGGTACCAGCCGGGCTCCCAGATCAGCAGCATGAAGTTCGGGTAGAACAGCCACGAGTCGATGCCCCACTGCGGCACCCGCTTGACGTTGACACCCGAAGGCAGGTCAAGCTTTTCGATGATCTCCGGCTTGTCCCACGGGCCGAACAACCCGCTGCGCAACACCTGGTCCATCGGCTTGACCATGGACATGTCCGGGGGCGGCGCCTGACCACCCCAGGTCGACTGCAGGCTGTGCGGACCGGCCAGCTCGTAGTGCAGCGCCTCGTAGCCGAACTTCTGGATCTTGGCGGCTTCTTCCTTGGTGTACTGCCCCTGGTGCAGGATCGGCGCGTGGTAGAACTCGACGAACGCGTCGATGAACAGCTTCCAGTTGCTGCCGACCTCGGCCCGGTAGGAGTAGGCCTCCGTCATCTCGCCGAAGGGGTACCCCTCGATGCTCTTGGCCAGCGGCCCAAGGTAATCGGTGAGCGGCGCCGCGTTGTCGTCGAAGTTGATGAAGATGAAGCCTTCCCACACCTCGCAGCGCACCGGCGCCAGCCCGTAGTCGCCCTTGTCGACGTTGAAGAACTCTTCTTCCTGTTGGATGAAGGTCAGGTCACCGTCGAGGTTGTAGCGCCAGGCGTGGTACTTGCAGGTGAACTGCCGGCAGGTGCCGGAGGTCTCCTCGTTGGGAAAGTCGTTCCACACCAGCTTGTTTCCGCGGTGGCGGCAGACGTTGTGATACGCCTTGACCGACCCGTCCTTGGTCTTGACGATGATCACCGACGTGCCCTTGCCGGCCGCCGGCAGTTCCCTGGTGAAGTAGCTGCCGGTGCGGGGGAGCCGGTTGACCCTGCCGACGTTCAGCCACATCCGCCGGAAGACCGCGTCGCGCTCGGCTTCGAAGAACGCGGGATCGATCGAGTCGGTGTAGTCAACCGGCTCGGTGCCCAGTTCGGGATAGTTTTCTGTCCAGCTGCCGGCGGCTGGCTTGGGGAAGTGCGGCAACGTTCTTACTCCTCTTATTCGACGTTGGTAGCGGCTGGGGCGGCGTGCTCGGGCTGGATGCCAAACGTGTTGAAGGCCATGGCCAGCAGGGCGTAGCAGCCGACCGTGAAGACGAAATCCATGCGTTGCTGGTCGTTGAGACGCTCGCCCAGCGCCGCCCACGTGTCGTCCGACAGCTCCGACTTCTCGTCGAGCTCGTCGACCCCGGTGATGACGACCTGGTCGAACTCGTCGAGGGCCTCTCCGCGCTGCAAAGCCGCGATCTGATCCTCGGTGATCCCTTCTTCCTTGGCCATCCTGACGTGGTGGGACCACTCGTAGGCCGACTGCCGGCGGTGGGCCACCCGCAGGATGGCCAGTTCGCGGATGCGCGGCGGCAGCGTGGACGACACCAGTAGGTGGACGTTGAATCGAAGGAACGCCTTGGCCAGCGCCGGGTGGTGAGCCAGGGTGGACAGCGCGTTGTTGGTGTCCGCTTCACGCATGGCCGAGAGGGCCTGCTGGGTAGCCTCGTCCCACTGATCGGCGGGGAGCGGCCGCAAGCGCATTAGCAGTGTCCTCTCGGTGAAAGAGAATTAGATTCTCATTTGCAACTAACAGACTGGCACGAAACGTGTGCCCGGTCAATGCCGGCGTGTCGCCTCGGCGCAAGTCCGGTCACCGCGCAGTCCGCCGGTCGGTCGGGACGGCTGCTTTCCTGAATAAGGGGGTCGGGCCATCGCGCCGGTGCGTCGCGCCAGGTATTACGTCACGGCATCGCGGCTCGGTGGCGCGAAATTCGCCGTTTCCTTCGGTCGCTGGTCAGGCGGGTGCGGGCCGGCTCAGCAACCGATGGATGTTGATTCTCGCCAGGCGAGAAGATAGTTTTCACTTTAGTGATCTTGGCACGGGACAGCGTTTCGCCGAGGCTGTGATCGATTCGGTGGAACCGACGAAAGGGACGGCCATGAACAAAGAAGACATGATTCTGATCAGCGTCGATGACCACACCGTCGAGCCGCCCGACATGTTCAAGAACCATCTGTCGAAGAAGTATCAGGACGATGCGCCCCGCCTGGTGCACAACGCCGACGGTTCGGACATGTGGAAGTTCCGCGACACCGTCATCCCCAACGTGGCGCTCAACGCTGTGGCCGGTCGGCCCAAAGAGGAGTACGGCATCGAGCCGACGGGGCTCGACGAGATCCGGCCGGGTTGTTACAACGTGGACGAGCGTGTCAAGGACATGAACGCCGGCGGCATCCTGGCCTCGATCTGCTTCCCGTCGTTCCCCGGCTTTGCGGGGCGCCTGTTCGCCACCGACGACAATGACTTCTCGATCGCGCTGGTGCAGGCCTACAACGACTGGCACATCGAAGAATGGTGCGGCGCCTATCCGGCGCGGTTCATCCCCATGGCGATACCGGTGATCTGGGATGCCGAGGCGTGCGCCGCCGAGGTGCGCCGGGTGTCCAAGAAGGGCGTGCATGCGCTGACATTCACCGAGAACCCGGCCGCGATGGGCTACCCGAGTTTCCACGACGACTATTGGGCTCCGCTGTGGAAGGCGTTGTGCGACACCGACACCGTGATGAACGTGCACATCGGATCGTCCGGCCGTCTGGCCATCACCGCGCCCGATGCGCCGATGGACGTGATGATCACGCTGCAGCCGATGAACATCGTGCAGGCCGCCGCGGACCTGTTGTGGTCCAAGCCGATCAAGGAGTACCCGGACCTGAAGATCGCGCTGTCCGAGGGGGGAACCGGCTGGATTCCCTACTTCCTGGAGCGCGCGGACCGGACCTTCGAAATGCACTCCGCCTGGACGCACCAGGACTTCAAGGGCAAGCTGCCCAGCGAGGTTTTCCGCGACCACTTCCTGACCTGCTTCATCAGCGACAAGGTTGGCGTGGCGCTGCGCAACATGATCGGCATCGACAACATCTGTTGGGAAGCCGACTACCCGCACAGCGACTCGATGTGGCCGGGTGCGCCGGAAGAGCTCTGGGATGTCTTGTCCCTCAATAGCGTTCCCGACGACGAGATCAACAAGATGACCTACGAGAACGCTATGCGCTGGTACTCGTTCGACCCCTTCACGCACATTTCGCGCGAACAGGCGACCGTCGGTGCGCTGCGCAAAGCCGCCGAGGGGCACGATGTGTCCATCAAGGCCCAGGGCCACGACAAGGACAGCCGAGGCGGCTCGTCCTTCGCGGATTTCGCGGCCAACGCCAAGGCCCTTTCCGGCAATAAGGACTGATCTGGCGAGCAGACGCAGAATCGCACTGTTCGGGAGGAATTCGTGCGATTCTGCGTCTTCTCGCGCTGAGGACGAGGAGTGCCACCAGTGGCTGGAATGAACTTTGAGCTGACCGATGACCAGGAACTGATCCGTCGGTCGGTCGCGGAATTGGCGCGCAAGTTCGACGACCAGTACTGGATGGAAAAAGACCAGGCGCACGAATTTCCGACCGAGTTCTACCGCGCCATCGCCGACGGCGGCTGGTTGGGAATGACCATCCCCACCGAATACGGCGGCCATGGCCTCGGAATCACCGAAGCGACAATCCTACTCGAGGAGGTCGCCAAATCCGGCGGTGCGATGAACGCCGCCAGCTCGATCCACCTGTCCATCTTCGGCATGCAGCCGGTGGTGGTGCACGGCTCCGATGAGCTCAAGGCCCGAACGTTGCCCGCGGTCGCGACCGGCGAGGTGCACGTCTGCTTCGGTGTGACCGAACCCGGTGCGGGGCTTGACACTTCCCGCATCACCACGTTTGCCAAGCGTGACGGCGATCGCTACATCGTCAACGGTCGCAAGGTGTGGATCTCCAAGGCGATGGAGTCCGACAAGATCCTGTTGCTGACCCGAACCCAAAGCTATGACGAGGTCACCAAGAAGACCGACGGGATGACGCTGTTCCTCACGGACCTCGACCGTAGCCGAATCGACATCCGCCCGATCCGCAAGATGGGCCGCAACGCCGTCAGCTCCAACGAACTGTTCATCGACAATCTCGAGGTGCCGGTCTCCGACCGAGTCGGCGAGGAGGGCAAGGGATTTCAGTACATCCTCGACGGTCTGAACCCGGAGCGGATGCTGATCGCGGCCGAAGCCCTCGGTATCGGCCGGGTGGCGCTGGAGAAGGCGGTGAAGTACGGCAACGAGCGTGAGGTCTTCGGCCGGCCCATCGGGATGAACCAGGGCCTGCAGTTTCCGCTCGCCGATTCCCTGGCCCGGCTCGATGCGGCCGAGCTGATGCTGCGCAAGGCCACCTGGTTGTATGACAACGGCAAATCCTGTGGGCGCGAGGCCAATACGGCCAAATACCTGTGCGCCGACGCGGGCTTCACCGCCGCGGACCGGGCGTTGCAAACCCACGGCGGCATGGGTTACGCCGAGGAATACCACATCACGCGCTACTTCCGTGAGGCCCGGCTGATGAAGATCGCGCCCGTGAGCCAGGAGATGATCTTGAACTTCCTGGGCGCCAACGTCCTGAAGCTGCCGAGGAGCTACTAAGCACTGACGGCGAACGTGCAGCCACGGCGAATTTTTGGCGAGTTTTTCGCCCTCAGTACACGCTCGGCGATCATGGGATAGTTGGGCGCAGCGATCGGAGTAGAGATATGCGTGAAACAGTCATCGTCGAGGCCGTCCGCACCGCGGTCGGCAAGCGCAACGGCGCACTTTCCGGCATGCACGCCGCCGACCTGTCCGCGGTCGTCCTCAACGAACTCGTGGAACGCACCGGCATCGGCCCCGAGATCGTCGACGACGTGGTGTGGGGCTGTGTCTCCCAGGTGGGCGACCAGTCCAGCAACATCGGCCGCTATGCGGTGTTGGCCGCCGGCTGGCCGGAAAGCATTCCCGGGACCACCGTCAACCGCGCCTGCGGTTCCAGCCAGCAGGCGCTGGACTTCGCCGTGCAGGCGGTGATGTCGGGTCAGCAGGACGTCGTCGTGGCCGGCGGCGTCGAGGTCATGAGCCGAGTCCCACTCGGTTCGGCGCGCGCCTCCGGCATGCCCTATGGCCCGAAAGTGCTTGCCCGCTATGACGATTTCTCTTTCAATCAGGGCCTGTCGGCGGAGATGATCGCCAAGAAGTGGGGCTTCTCCCGCACCCGGCTCGACGAATACAGCGTCGAGTCCCACGAGCGTGCGGCCGCGGCCCAGGACGGCGGCGCGTTCACCGACCAGATCGTGCCGGTATTCGTCGACGGGGCCGAGAACAACGTCGTGGCCGCCGACGAGGGCGTGCGGCGCGGAAGCAGCGTGGAGAAGCTGGCCGCGCTCAAGCCGGCCTTCGCCGAGGACGGCGTGATCCATGCCGGCAATTCCTCGCAGATCTCCGACGGCGCGGCCGCGTTGTTGGTGACCACCGCCGAGATGGCGGTCGAGCTGGGCCTGACCCCGATCGTGCGTTACCTGGCGGGCGCGGTGACCGGGGCGGATCCGGTGCTCATGCTCACCGGGCCCATCCCGGCGACCGAGAAGGTGCTGAGCAAGGCCGGCGTCGCGCTGTCCGAGGTGGGCGTGTTCGAGGTCAACGAGGCCTTCGCCCCGGTGCCGTTGGCGTGGCTGGCGGAGACCGGCGCGGACCCCGCCCGGATGAATCCGCTGGGCGGTGCCATCGCGCTGGGACACCCGCTGGGTGCTTCGGGCGCGGTGCTCATGACCCGCATGGCGTATCACATGCGCGACAACGGGATTCGTTACGGGCTGCAGACCATGTGCGAGGGCGGGGGCACCGCCAACGCGACGCTGGTCGAGCTCGTCAGCTAGCCACACCCACTCTCGCGAGAACCACTCCCGCGGTGACCCTTGTCACAGCGGCCAAACTAACTTACTGTGTGCTCACTAGGTTGGTTGAGCCCGCCAATCGTGCCGCATTGCTTCAGGAGTCCATTTGGCCGTCGCCCGGCGTTACGACACGCTCCTCGCCAAGGGTGAGGACCGCAAGCAGCGGATCCTCGACGTCGCCCAACGCCTCCTCACTCGCAACGGCTGGCGTAACACGACGCTCGCCCAGATCGCCGGTGAAGCCGGGGTCACCCCGGCGGGGCTGCTGCATCACTTCGAATCGAAGGAGCAGCTGCTGCACGCCGTCTTGGACGCGCGTGACCTCGACGACGATTCCCATGCCGACCGCGCCGGCGATCTCCTCGTCGAGATCACCCGGATCGCCGACCGCTTCAGTCGGGCACCGGACATGGTGGGCACGTTCACGGTCTTGCTGGTGGAGAGCATCCTTCCCGAGGCGCCGTTGCATGACCGCATGCTGGCCCGCCACCGGGCCGCGACCGACATCGTCATCGACCTCATCCGTCGCGGTCAGGCCGAGGGCCGGTACCGCGAAGACATCGACCCCGCCCTCAAGGCGATAGAAATCCTCGCCTTTGTCCACGGAATGGAAACCACATGGTTGCTCGATCCTTCGATACCGCTACCCGAGGTGTTCAAGCAGTACGCCGAGACGCTGGCGCGGGACTTCGCGCCGCCGAAGAAAACCGCGACGACATGAGATACCGGCTCGACGTCGTCGCCGCCACCGTCATCGACGTGGTGAGATTCGCCGGCGGCTGGCTCTTCGACCGGTCGATGGCGGGATGGGACGTCACCGTGCTTTTGATGGATCTGGCGGACCAGCCCGACGCCCGGCCCCTGCAGATCGTCGGGGCCCGGGTGCTCGACCTCGAGGACGCGCTGGCATCGGCGCATTCGCGCCCCCGCCCGCAGGCCCTGGCGGCCGCGGCCGACCTGTTCGGCTGTGATCCGCGGGTGCGCCAGGGCGTCCTGCAGGCCCTCGATCACGGCGTCACCGAGGTCACGCTGTGGGGCGAGAACTGGCCGTCCGAACTCGACGACAGCGTCGGCCTGGTGCAACACCAGCTGAGCACGGCCGCGCAGACGTTCAAGGCCAAGGCCCTGGCGGCCGCCTCGAATATCGGAGGGGCGCCGCCGATTCCGGTGGGTCACGTCGAGACCTTCCGTAGCGGGCTGTTGGCGTGGCCGTCGGTCGCCGCCGATCTGGTGCCCGCCAGCTGACCGGCTGTCACGGGGCAGAGCGCTCGTTTGGCCGTGCCGGGCCGGACCCGCGTTGACGATCACCGTGCCCCTATGGAAATGTAATACTCATCTGCGAGAGGCACGTTCTCACTCGCCGAGATTCAAGGAGCAGGGGATGACGAGGGAATTCTCCGAGTTGGATTTCTTCCGCGGCAGCGAGCTCATCGAAGACCCGTACCCCTACTACGAGGCGCTGCGTCAGCGGTGCCCCGTCACGCGGGAGAGCCATCACGACGTCACCATGATCACCGGCTGGGACGAGGCCTGCGCGGTGCTCAACGACGCCGAGACGTGGTCGTCGTGCATCTCGGTGACCGGGCCTTTCCCCGGCTTTCCGGTGCCGCTCGAGGGTGACGACGTCACCGAGCTGATCGAGCGGCATCGCGACGAGCTGCCCTTCAGCGACCAGCTGCCCACGCTCGACCCGCCGACCCACACCAACCACCGCTCCCTGCTGATGCGGCTGATCACCCCGAAGCGCCTCAAGGAGAACGAGGACGCGATGTGGGCGCTCGCCGACCAGGCGCTCGACGAGTTCCTGGCGCCCGGCCACGGCGAATGGATCAAGGGCTTCGCCGGGCCCTTCACGCTGCTGGTGATCGCCGATCTGCTGGGCGTCCCCATGGAAGATCGCGACAAATTCATCAAGGGCATCCGCGAGCACTCGGGTGGCGGCGTGGGCGGCACCGGCAAGGAATCGCTGGCGCACAGCCCGCTGGAATTCCTCTACGGCCTCTTCTCCGACTACGTGCGGGACCGTCGCCGCGAGCCCCGCGACGACGTGCTGACCGGCCTGGCGACCGCCACCTTCCCCGACGGCTCGATCCCGGAGGTCGAGGACGTGGCGCGCGTGGCGGCCAACGTCTTCTCGGCCGGCCAGGAGACCACCGTGCGGTTGCTCGGTGCCGCGCTGCAGACGTTGGGGGAGCGGCCCGACGTCCAGGCGCAGTTGCGCAAGGACCGCAGCCTGCTGCCCAATTTCATCGAGGAGTCGCTGCGCCACGAGAGCCCGGTCAAGGGCGACTTCCGGATGAACCGGGTGCCGGCCACCGTCGGTGGGGTCGACCTGCCGGCGGGCAGCACCGTGATGATCGTGCAGGCGGCCGCCAACCGCGACCCGCGTCGCTTCGAGGACCCCGCCACGTTCGACCCGGCGCGCAAGAACGCCCGACAGCACATCTCCTTTGGCCGCGGAATTCACAGTTGCCCGGGCGCGCCGCTGGCGCGGGCCGAAACCCGGGTGGCGCTCGAGCGGCTGCTCGACCGCACGACCGACATCAGGATCAACGAGGACAAGCACGGTCCGGCGAATGACCGCCGCTACCAATATGTTCCGACGTACATCCTGCGCGGTCTGACCGAACTGCACCTGGAGTTCACGCTGGCATGAAGGTCTGGGTAGACGATCAGCGCTGTCGCGGTCACGGGATGTGTCTGACGCTGTGTCCCGACGTGTTCAGCCTGACTGACGATGGCTACGCCGTGGCGATAGATGCCGATGTCCCAACGGAATTGGAGGCTGACGCCCGGGAGGCCATCCAGTGTTGTCCCGAGCAGGCGATCAGCGAAAAGTAACTAATACAGAGGCAGGCAAGGAGATTCGGCGTGGCAAAAGGTTATGTCATCTTGACCGAGGCGATCAAGGACCCGGAGGGCATGAAGACATACGCCCAGGCAGCCGGATCGGCGATGAGCGGTGCGACGGTTCTCGCGGTGGACACCGCCCCCAAAGTCATCGAAGGCGACTGGCACGGCGACCAGACCGTCGTCCTGGAATTCGAATCGGTGGATGCCGCGCGCGCCTGGTACGAGTCCGAGGGCTATCAAAAGGCGGCCAAACTGCGCCAGGCGGCGGCCGACTGCAACGCGGTCATCCTCTCCGGATTCTGACCGCTACTCTCCGACGATGGAGATCGCCTGCCGAGGGCACTGACGGACGGCCTCGCGCACGTCCGCCTCGTTCTCCGGTGTGACTTCTTCCTGGTGGACGGTCAACATGTCGTCGTCGCCGAGCTCGAAGATGTCCGGGTTGATGCCCATGCAGACACCGTTGCTTTCGCAGAGTCCCCAATCGACTTCGATCTTCTTCGTCATTGTGGCCCCCTCAGCGAAGTACCTTGACGGGCACGTTCTTCCAGCCCGCCACGTTTTGCATGGTCACCCGTTTACATCCCGCCAAGTTGACCTCGTAACGCGGCATGAAGTCGAGCAGCCGCTCCAGCGCGATGCGGCTTTCCAGGCGGGCCAGCGCGGCGCCCAGGCAGCTGTGGATCCCGTACCCGAGCCCGAGGTGCTGCGCCTCGGTGTGATCGCGCTCGATGTCGAACGTGTCGGCGTCGGTGAAGGCCTCCGGGTCGCGGTTGGCCGCGGCGCCGCACAGGAACACCGGTTTGCCCGCCGGAATGACGCCACCGCTGACATGGGCCTCTTTGAGGGTGTAGCGGACGTTGTATTGCACCGGCCCCTCGTAGCGCAGTAGCTCTTCGACCGCCCCGGGAATCTTGTCCCGGTCCTCCTGCAGCTTCTGCCACTGGTCGGGGTGGTTGGCGAAGATCACCGCGGCGTTGCCCATCAGTTTGGTGACGGTCTCCGCGCCCGCGCCGCCGAGAAGGGTTGCGAACCCGCAGATCTCGATGTCGTCGAGCTTGCGCAGCTGGCCGTCTTCGCCGGGAATCTCGGCGGCGATCAGCCGGCTGATCATGTCGTCCTGCGGCTCCTGGCGCCGCTCCTGGACCAGGCTGAAGTAGTACATGGCCGTGTCGATGTTGGCCTGCACGCCCGCTTCGCTGACCTCGATCTGGCCCGGCTCGTGGTGCAGGCTGGTGTCGATCCAGTGCCGGACCTGCTGGCGGTATTCCTCGGGCACACCGGCCATCCGGGTGATGACCTCCACCGGGAACGGCCCGGAGAAGTCCTGAACGACGTCGAAGTTGTCGGGGTCGACCGCGCCCAGGTACTTGTCGATCACCTCGATGATCGTCTCGCGCTGCGATTGGATCGCCCGGGGAGTGAACGCCTTGTTGAGCAGGCTGCGCATGTGGCGGTGCTCCGGAGGATCCATGAAGATGATCGACTTCTGCTCGGGGGCAATGCCCCGCCGCACCATCGCCAGGTCGCAGCCGCGCGCCGAGGAATACGTCTCGAAGTCCTTGAACGCGGCCGCCACGTCTTCATGGCGGGTCAGCGCGTAGAAGTCCTCTTTTTCGTCGTAATACAGGGGCGCGTCTTCGCGCATCCGCCGATAGATGTCGAACGGGTTGTTGAAGTAGTCCTCGGAGTACGGATCGAAGACAACCTTCGGTTTTGTCACTGAATCCTCCTCAGCGGCGAGGTCGGGCTGAAACCTTTACAGCGGAGTCCCCGACTGTAACGCTAACGGTAATACCTTCGTGACGAACCGGAAAGACCAAAACGCTGGGATCTCAAACCTTCTTCGCGACGTCGATCGTCGTGAGGACGTCGTCCAGCGCGCCCAGTCCGCCGCCCAGTTCCGCGGCGATGTCGCGGACGACGGCCACGTCCTTGCCGACGAAGTCGCCGGTTACCTCGATGAACGACGCGACGGACCCGCTTGCCGCGACGAGGCTCAGCACGCGACTGCTCGCGCTGCCTCGGCCCAGCGCGCTCAGCAATGTCGATTCGGGCACGCCGAGCCGCTCGCCCAGCCGGACGGCCTCCGCGAGCAGCCCGATCTGTCCCGCGAAGAGAGCGTTGTTGACCAGCTTGACCTTCTGGCCGGCGCCGACGGGCCCGACGTGCAGGACCGGATCCCCGTAGCAGGCCAGCAGCGGTCGCACCCGGTCAACCGCCGCCCCGGCGCCGCCCACGAACAGCGTGAGCCGGCCGGCCGCGATGTCGTGCGGGCCTCCGCTGATCGCGGCGTCGACGACGTCGACGTGATCGGCGCGCGCGGCGATGGCCTCGACGGTGTTGGGGCTGGCGGTGGTGTGCACCACCAGCGCCGAACCCGGCGGCATGGCCGGCAGCAATCCGCTGTCCAGGCACACCTGGCGCGCCTGCTCGTCGGTGAACACGCAGAGCACCACCACGTCGGCGTGCGCGCCGGCGTCGGCCGCCTCCGGTACGGCGCGCGCGCCGAGTTGTTCTAGTTCGCGGCGCTTTTCGGCGGTCCGGCCCAGGGCGTGGAAGTCGTGGCCGGCGGCGACCAGACGACTTACCATGGGGCGGCCCATCCGCCCCGCGCCGACGAATCCGACTCTCACCGTGGATTGCCCATGAGGCGCAGCGCCGCGTCGGCCGCCTCGAGCACGGCGCCGCCGTCGGCCCCGGCCTGCTCGGCAAGGTCGACGACCAGCCGGACGTCCTTCTGCAGCAGCCCGCCGGCCACACCGGCCAGCCGATCCAGCCCGCCGATGCCACCAAGGGCGTTGAGCGCAAAGCTATTTCCACTGCTGCGGGAGACGACCTCGGTGAGTCGCTCCGGGGTGACACCCAGCGCGTCCGCGAGCGACAGCGCGGTGGCCGCTGTGGCGAGGTTGGCGGTGAACAACAGGTTGTTGAGCAGCTTGGTGGTCTGCCCCGAACCGAGCTCGCCGAGATGAACGACCGGATCGGCATAGGTCTCGAACACCGGGCGGCAGCGTTCGACGGCCTCGGTGTCGCCGCCGGCCATCACCAGCAGGCGGCCTTCGGCCGCCGCTCCGCCGCCCCCGCTCACCGGCGCATCGACGATCGAAACACCGGCCGCCCCAGCCCGCTTCGCGAGTTCTCGGCACGTCTTGGGGTGCACCGTGCTGTGCACCGCGATGATGCCGCCCGGCTTCATTGCCGCGAGCAATCCGCCTTCGCCGCCGGTGAGTTCGTCGATGTCGGCGTCGCCGACGACGCAGAGGCAGACCAGATCGCTGGCCGCGGCCAGTTCGGCCGGTAAACCTGCGATCGTGGCCGGGGTGTCGGCGAACGCCTCCAGGGTCACGGGCCTGCGCGCCCACAACGCGGTGGGGTAGCCGCCCTCGGCGATGCGCCGCGCCATGGGCCCGCCCTGACTGCCCAACCCGATGAATCCGACGCGCATCAACCGGCCTCCAAATCGGGTTCGTCATCGGGCGAGCGTGACACCACAGTCACATTCGGGTCCGAAGGTGACTGCGCGGTCACGTTCGACGAGTCGGGCGAATCCGCACGGGCGCCCACGCATTCGTCCGCGAATGCCAGCACCTTGGCGTGGTAGTCGGCGGCCGTGTGGCCGAGGCTGATGTTGTGTCCCGCATCGGGCTGTCGGTGAACGGTGAACCGCGGCGCCGCGGAGAACAGCTCCGCGATCTCCTCCATCGCCGAAGTGTCGTTCTGCCAGACCTTTTCGTGCTCGGCGATGCTGAAGTGCACCGGTACACGCACGGCCGGGGCGAGCGCCGGGAAATCCTGGCGCGCCCAGTTCGACACCATCCGGTCCTCGTAGGACGGCGCGGTCGGGGAGACCGTGGCCCCGTTGAGAACCTCGGGCGGATACAGGCTTTCGGGTTGCCACAACAGGTCACGCAATCCCGCGGGACGACGTTCGCGCGTCGCCGTTTTCAGGATGTCCCGGGCCGCGGGGTGATAGTGCCGGCCGGTCCCGGCCAGTTCGATGCCGAGCAGATCCGCGTCGCGGCCCTCGGCGGCCATCCGCATGACGAGTTCGCAGCCGCCCGAATGGCCCATCAGGAACAGCCCGGCACCGCGCGGCTTCTGCCCGAGGATACGATTCAGCGCCCCGTAAGCGAGATCAACCCGCTGCTCGGGTTCGGCCATCGCCTCCGGATAGGGGGCCGAACTGCCATAGCCCGGCCGGTCGAGGGCGATGACCGTGAATCCCGCTGCGGCACCGGCCCGTAACAGTGACGACGAAGGGTGGCCGGGGCAATCGAAGTAGACGGCGGTGGTGCCGCCCCCGTGGATGGCCACGATGACGGCCTTCGGGTCGGGGGCTTCCGCGACGATCGCCGACATGGGCACCCCGTCGACGATGACGAGCCGGGGACGGGGGTGGGCACTCATGCGCCGCCCCTCATCGCTTCGCTCTGCATCGTCGCTGGCGGTGCTCACCGGTCTGCTCGCAGCAGGATCACGCCGCTGGGAGTGAGGCCGCCACTGCTGACGACGCCGACGCGGGCGTCGGCGACCTGGCGGTCACCGCCCTCCCCGCGCAGCTGGGTGACGGCTTCATGCAGCAGACCCATGCCGTGGGTGCGGCCGTGCGAAAGCTGCCCGCCGTGCGTGTTGAGCGGGAGTTGGCCGTCGCGCGCAATGTTCTTGCCGCCGTCCAGGAATTCCCTGGCCTCACCGATTCCGCAGAATCCGAGCGCTTCGATCCAGGACAGGCAGTTCATGGTGAACCCGTCATACAGCTCGGCCACGTCCACGTCGGCGGGTCGCAGCGAGGTCCGCGTCCACACGTGCGCCGCCTGGCCCAGCACCTGCGGCTCGTGGGTGAGAGTGCTTTGGTCCCAGTCGATTCGCTCGACAATCTGCGTTCCCACCGCCTCCACCAGCACGGGTGGCTTGGCCAGGTCGCGGGCGGCGTCAACGGCGGAGACGATGACGGCGATCGCCCCGTCGCAGGGCACGTCGCAGTCGTAGAGGCCGAACGGCGTGGTGATCGGCCGCGCGTCGAGATAGTCCTCCATCGTCATCGGAGACCGATAGACCGCGGTCGGGTTGAGTTCGGCGTTGGCTCGCTGGTTCAACGCGATCCAGCCCAGCGTCTCTTTGGTGGTGCCGTAACGGTGAAAGTGCCGCTGCGCGTTCATCGCGAGGGTGTGTGCCGCAGAGGTCGCACCGAATGGCATCTGCCAGCCCGACATCCGGCCCATCGCCGGGGCGATCTTGCCCTGCTTCATCAGCTCGCCGTGGGTGGCTTCCCACAACGTCCGGAAGCACAGCACGTGACGCGCCAATCCGCCTGCGACAGCGAGCATCGCGACGATCACGGAGCCGCCCGGGCCGAACGTCTCCATGGCGCCGTTGTGCCATGTCGGCCGAATGCCCAGCGCGGCCTCGAGTGCGGTGACGCCGCCCTCCCCGAATCCGCCGACGTTGATCGCGCCGGGGTAGGTGGACAGGCCGTCGATGTCGGCGATCGTCAGTCCGGCGTCGGCGATGGCCGCCTCGCAGGCCTGCACGGTCAACGCCAGGGGCGGCCGCATCAGCCGACGCCCGATGGGCGACATGCCGATTCCCGTGAGGGCGACCTTGTCCTCGAACTTCTCGGTCGTGAGCATGGGCCGGACGTATTCGCCGAAGCGGTCGGGCGCGATCTCGTCGACCGGCAGCCGGCCGGGCTCGGCGTCGGTGACGGGCCGAAACAGCGGAAACCACACGTCTTCGACCTGCTCGAAGACGACCTCGACCTGCTGGCCGAGTTCGAGCTTGTCGGGATCGCATTCCACGATGTTGGTGGTCAGCCGAACCCGGGGGTCTTCATCGATCGCGACCTGGGCGACCACGTACGGCGCCGGCAAGCCGGGCAGGCTGAACCGGTGGTTGATGGTGAATCCGGCGAGGGTCGCCCTGCCCGAGACGGCCCGGACCCCGATATCCAATGAGCGGCAGTACCGGCAGACCGGCGCGGGCGGATGGATCAGCGATTCGCAGCTCTTGCATTCCTGCAGCCGTAGCTTTCCGTCGGCGCCCGAAGTCCAGAAGAACTCGTTTTCGGGCGTGACCAGGGGCAATGGGCGGCCGGGTGCTGCTGACACGTCACCTCCGGTGCGTCACACGGCCAACTCGGTAGGGCCGTTATACGAATCGGAGAATCACGTTATCACTTGCGAGCAGGCACGATCTAGACCGCAGCCTGCCGTGCGAGCACCGTCAGTACGGCACCCAGGTGCCGGTGAAATAGGTGCCCCATTGGTGAAAGCCGGCATTCCACATCGGTTCGTTCGGTGACCACGACGGACGCGGCGGAGGGGGTGGCGGCACATCCTGCGCCGCGAACGGCGGCGCGTATTCCGGCGGGGCGGCGTACCAGTCCGGCGGTGGCGGCGGCGGTTTGCACTCTTCGGTCGTCCGATTCCAGGACATGTTGCGATCGCACTCCGCCGAGCCGATCGCCGGGGTTGCGATCACCCCGACCGCCATCGCCGCGAAGGTGACCGCGATGACGGCGGTCAGGCGACGAACAAACCACTGCATGGGGGCCTCCCACTGGGCCATTCCGACCTTGGCGGGTTCAGCTTATGCCGTTGATACCGCCACGACCAGGGGAAAGTTCCTCCGCGGACGACGCGACATCGAGCGCGCCCTGCCGTGGCGTTTCGCTTCGGCCGAGAGTTATGCTCCAAGAGCGTTATCAAGTACTTAACATTCGGAGGCCTGGTTGCTCGAAGCGGAGAAGATCCTGATCACCGGGGCGACGGGCAAGATCGCGTTTCCCATCGCGCGCGCCCTGGCGGCCGCGGGAAACGAGGTGTGGGGCGCCGCCCGCCTGAAAGATGCCGCGGCCCGGGACAAACTCGTCGAGGCCGGCATCAAACCCGTCGCGCTGGACGTCGGCGCCGGCGACTTCTCCGGTCTCCCCGAGGATTTCACCTACGTCTTTCACGCGGCGGTCGACCCCGGCGCAGACGACTGGGGCCACTGCGTCGAAACCAATGCGCAGATGTCGGGCGAACTGCTCTACCACTGCCGCACCGCCAAGGGCTTCGTGTTGTGCTCGACCGGTTCGATCTACGCCTACCAGGGACAGCGCCCCTTGACCGAGGCCGATCCGCCGGGGGTGCCGCTGCGCGCCAACTACAGCTTCTCCAAGGTTGCGGCAGAGGCGGTTTGCACGTGGATCGCCAAGCATTTTCACATTCCGCTGACCATCATCCGGATCTGTTCGACGTACGGCCCCCAGGGCGGTGCGCCCGCCGACCGCCTCGATGCGATGCTGGCGGGCAAGCCCATTCGACTGCACCCCGACAAGCCGAACAACTACAACCCGATCTATGAAGACGACTACGTGGAACTCGGCATCCGCGCCATGGAAGTGGCCGCGACGCCGCCGGTC
This sequence comes from Mycobacterium sp. NTMscope_Eco_3, assembly GCF_976985685.1. Taxonomy (NCBI): domain Bacteria; kingdom Bacillati; phylum Actinomycetota; class Actinomycetes; order Mycobacteriales; family Mycobacteriaceae; genus Mycobacterium; species Mycobacterium sp. NTMscope_Eco_3. The sequence goes on from NZ_CDRJYZ010000001.1 coordinate 439,008, forward strand.
GTGGTGAACTGGGCCGGCAGCGAAACGGTCAGCGTCGAGGATTACTGCACCTTCATGGGTGAGTTGATCGGTGTCGAGCCCATCTTCGAATACACGCCCGAGGCGCACACGCCGTTATGGCCGGACGTCACCCACATGCATGAGGTGCTCGGCCGCACGAAGGTGCCGTGGCGTGAGGGCTTCCGCCGCATGATCGCGGCCCGCCACCCGGAAATACCGCTGCCCCAGCATGATTCGACGTGAACGTGAGGACGAACGCGATGCATCTACCCGGCACACCCTCGGATGAGGTCACCGAGGTCCTTGCCACCGGCGACGGCGGGATCACCACCCTGTTCGTGTCCATGGCGACCCGCCACCCCGACGGTAAGGATGCCGAGTACCTGCGCTGGCACACCCTTGACCACCGTCCGGAACAACACCGTCTGGCCGCGGTGCGCGCCTCGTTGCGCCTGGTGTCCACGCCTGCGTGCCGCTCCGCGCGTGCGCTCACCGACGGGCCGTTGAGCGCGGTCGACCACGTGATGACCTACTTCTTCGCCGACGTCGCCGGCCTGCACGATTTCAACGAATTGTCCACCGCCCTCGGCAATGCCGGCCGCAAGCTGCCCTTGCTGCCCCCGGTGGAGCGCGGCGTGTACGACGTCCAGCACAAGGCGTCGGCGCCCGGAATCAAGGCCGGGTCGGACGTGCTGCCCTGGTTGCCTGCGCGGGGCGTGTACCTGTTGGTCGAACGCGGATCGGCACCCGCGCACCGGCTGCTCGAAGTCGACGGTGTCACCGGCGTCTGGTCCGCGCTATCGCGTCAGGTCGACGCCGAACTGGCCAGCGCTCAGGGCAATCAGTCGATCACGTACTGCTTCTTGGATGACGATCCGGTCGTCACCGCCGAACGGATGCGGGCGGTGCTGTCCGACCGCTGGGCCGATGGCAGTGTCGAACCGCTGTTCGCCGCACCGTTTTTCGCGGTGGTGCCCTACGAGTGGGACCGATATGTCCCTTAGGCAAGGGGAGTCGAGGGTCGCATGCGCATCGGCTTGATGATTGGCTCCGACAAGGAGCGCTCACGTGCCGACCGGCTCGCCGGGCTGATCGACGACGGCGCCGGCGCCGAAACCGCCGGCTTCACCGCGTTCTGGATCCCCCAGGTGCCCGGCTACCTCGACGCGATGACCGCCGTGACGCTGATCGGGCAAGCGACCGATCGCATCGAAATCGGGACGGCGGTCGTCCCGATTCAGACGCGCCATCCGATGATCATGGCGCAGCAAGCCTTGACCACGCAGATCGCGTGCGGCGGGCGGTTCACGCTGGGCATCGGTCCGTCACATCATTGGATCGTCAGCGGTCAACTGGGACTGCCGTACGATCGCCCGGCGCGCCTGATGGGCGACTACCTCGAGGTGCTCGCCGCGTCGTTCGGCGGGCCCGGCACCGTTGAAGTGGACAACGAAAGCTATTGCGTCCATTCGCCGGTGGACGTCACGGACACCTACGGCGTGCCCGTCTTGCTGTCGGCACTGGGACCGGCGATGCTGCGACTCGCGGGCGAGCGAGCCGGCGGCACCGTTTTGTGGATGGCCGACGAGCGAGCAATCGGGGACCACGTCGTCCCCCGCATCACCGCGGCCGCGACCGGGGCCGGCCGGACCGCGCCACGGATCGTCGCCGGCGTTCCCGTCGCACTGTGCTCGGCCAACGAGACCGACGATGCCCGCGCCTACGCCAGCGAGGTGCTCGGGCACGCGGATTTCTCGCCGAACTACGTGCGGCTGCTGGAACACGGCGACGCCGAGGACGTCGGCGACACCATGGCGGCCGGTGATGAGTCGACGATCCTCGCGCGGCTGTGCCGCTACCGTGACGCGGGCGTCACCGACCTGGCGGCGCGAATTGTGCCACTGGGCAAGGATGTCGATGAACGAGCCGAATCGCGGCGCCGGACCCAGGAGTTCCTGTCGTCGCTGTGTCCGGAATTGTGATCAGCGCGCCGGCAGGCCCAGGACCCGCTGGGCGATGATGTTGCGCTGAATCTCCGACGTGCCACCGGCAATGGTGCCCGCGTAGCTGCTGATGTAGCGGGCGAACCAGCTGGCAGTGAAAAGGTCGGGGGCGTAAGGGTTGTACGGGGCCGTCAGCGCCTTGGCGCACAAGCCGTCGACGCCGGCCGCGTCCAGCGCGTGACGCAGCGCGCTCTGCTCGGCTTCCGAACCGAAGACCTTCAGCACCGACAAAGCGGCCACGTCGACGTCGCCGCGGGCCGCGCGCCCCAGCGCCGCCGAACCGAGCAGCCGCAGCGCGTAGTAGTCCATCACGATCGTGGCGTAGTGGTCCGCGTTCACCTCATCGGCCGGCCGGTAGTCCTCGAGCAGCTGCTCGAGCCGGTTCGCGAACGCCATCCACATCAGGGTGCGTTCGTGGCCGAGCGACCCGTTGGCGACCCGCCATCCGCCGTTGAGCGGGCCGACCAGGTTGCCCGCCGGTACCCGGACATCGTTGAAGAACACCTCGTTGAAGTCCAGCTCGTCGCGGTCATAGACCGACGCGAAGGGGCGGCGCTCCACCCCCGGGGTGTCGGTTGGGATGAGCAGCGCGCTGATCCCCTTGTGCCGGGGCGCATTTGGATCGGTGCGAACGAACGTGAGGATGACGTCGGCGTCATGGGCGCCCGAGGTCCATACCTTCTGCCCGTTGACCACGAAGTGGTCGCCCACCAACTCGGCTTTTGTCCGCAGCCCGGCCAGGTCGGAGCCGGCTCCGGGTTCGCTCATACCCAGTGACGCGGTCTTGTCGGCCCGCAGAATCGGGACGGCCCAGCTCTGCTTTTGCTCCTCGGTCCCGAAGGACAGCAGCGACGCGGCGATGATGCCGACGCCTTGGGGGTTGAAGCAGTGATAGATCCGGCGCCGCGAGAGTTCTTCGCGGTGCACGAACTGTTGCAGGATGTTGGCGTTGCGGCCGCCGAATTCCGGCGGGTTCCCGGGCAGCAGCCATCCGTGGTCGAACTGGAGCCGCTGCCAGCGGCGCGACCATTCGGGCACGTGTGAGGTCGACGAAGGGCGCTCCGCGGCCTGCGCCTCTGTGGGCAGATGTTCGGCGAGGAAGGCGACGAACTCCGCGCGGAAGGCTTCGACTTCGGTGTCAAAGGTGAGTTGCATGTTGCTAAAAACCGGGCCCGCAGAAGTTCATCGCGTGAATCCCCATTCCGCCTCGTTCTCTTCGGTTTTGAGATTCGCGGCCGGATCTGAGGCATCGGTGAGTGGCGGCTGGGGGGCGCGGGAGGTGCGCTGACCGATTTCGGTGATGGCGTGCACCGGGCAGTCCAGCAGCGCCCGCATGACCGCATCACGGTCCGCCTCCGCCACCGTGCCGTCCCCGATGAGGGACGCGTACCCCCAGTCATCCAGCGAGAAGTATCCCGGCGCGTGTTTGGCGCAAATGCCGAAGCCGTCGCAAACAGTGCGGTCCAGACGGATTTTCATGCCTGCCTCACAGCTTCCGCCTCGTAGGGACGGTCGGCGTGGAATGCGCCGCGGGCGCAGTCCGGGCACGCGCCGTCGAGGTGCGCACCGACTTCGTCCGGGAACTGGTCGAGCAGGCTGGCGGCCACGTTGGTGGCGGCATCCAGGGTCGCGCACGCCCCGCGCCCGCGCAGCACCACCGACCAGCGGCGCAACCGCTCGACGTCCTCTGTGGTCGCGGCGCCATCACGCAGGGCGCCGGCCGCCGCGGCCATCGCCGCCGTCCCGTTGAAGCAGGAGCCGCACTGGCCGGCGTTCTCGCGGTCGAAATAGGCCAGCACCGACGCCGCCACCGCCACGGGGCAGTCGTCCGTGATGACCGAGATCGCGCCGCAGCCCAGGCCGCTGCCCACCCGTCGCATCGTCTCGTGGTCCAGCGTTGTCTCCAGCACAGAGCGGTTGAGTAGGCCGGCGAAATAGCCGCCCATCAACGCGCCCCGCACTTGGTCGGCCGGAACACCGTGCAGGGCAAGCAATTCGGTGAACGGCAGCCCATGGGGAAGCTCGTAGAGGACCGGCGGCCGCCCGGCCCCGGTGATGGTGGCCAGGAAGGTGCCCGGCGACAGCGGCGTGCCCTGCGCGCGGAACGCCGCCGACCCATGCCGCTGTAGGTAGGGCAGGTTGGCCAAGGTCTCGACGTTGCTCACCAAGGTGGGCCGGTCATCGACGCCCGCCTCGAATGGGCGGGGCGGCTTGTCCGTTGGCTTTGCCGGGCCGCCGTTGATCGCGCGGACCGCGGCGGTCTCCTCACCGGCCACGTAGCCGGCCGGCACGCTCAGCATGGTGATCGTCACGCCGAGCGTGTCGGGACCCAGTTCGCCCAGTGCGGTTTCGACGCTGTGCGCCGATTCCGGGTCCGACACATAGATATAGGCGCGGTCGGCGGAGACAATGGCCGCGGCCGACCGCAGTCCGTCCAAGACCAGGTGCGGGCGATTGCGCAGCAGCCAGCGGTCCTTGATCGAAGCCGGTTCTCCCTCTTCGCCGTTCGCGACGACGACGGGGCCGCCGGTGTCCGCCATCAGGCGCCCGTTCTCGCGGACCGTGCGCAATTTCACCGCGAGCGGGAAGGCCGCGCCGCCCCGGCCGACCAGTCCGCTGGCCTCCACCTCGCTCAGCAACGCGTCGGTATCGGTCAGCGGTTGATAGCCGCCGGTTTGCTGATAGGCGGCCAGGTCTTCCCGGCCGGCCTGCTCGGGCAGCAACCGCGGTGAGCACCCGGCGGGCACGGCGGTGGTGGTTGTGGACTGAGTGGTGTTCAAAGCTGGCCTGCCATCGTCTTGGTTAGGCTTGCACACATGCGAACTGCCGTGGTGCGTGTCAACGTCGACCCGGAAAGCGGGCTCACGCCCGCACAATTACGTGATGGCATGGCAGCTCTCCACGAGCTCGCGGCCGAGGTGGGCGCCGAGGTGGTCAAAAACGACCTCGCCACCATGCCGGTGCGCCGACGCGAGGTCGAACTGCTCATCGCGGCCGAAGACGGTGGAGCCGCGCAGAAAATCGCAATCGATGTGTGCGCCAAAGCGTTTGGCACCGCCCCCAACCCGGGCGTCATCACCTTCGTCAGCCGCGGGACCGACGACGACGCGCACGGGGTGCTGTCCGCGTTCGGGCTCACCGGTGACATCGAGCGGACCCCGGGCGACGACGGCTTCGACATCGTTCACGTGACGCTTCGTGAGAAAGACCTCGAACGCATTCCGGAAAGCCGAGTGCACACGGCGCTGGAGGCGTCGCTCAATTGCGAGGTCCACATCCGCACCAGGTAGGAATCTCACAGAACGACGTAGCGCCATTACGAGCCCAGGAACTCGAGGATCGCCGGTGCCGCCTGCACCCACGTGTCGAACATGTTGAAATGCTGCACCCTGCCCGCGGCGCGGTCTTCGGACGCGCGCTCCCAGGCGTCCTCCGGCCAGGGCGGATCGATGAGCTTTGATCCCTTGATCAAGCAACTGACCTCCAGCGATGTCCGCTTGGGGTGATCCATGTCGTTCTCGCCACCACGAATGATCAACGTGGGCACCTGGATCCGGTCGAACATCTCGTCCTCGACACCCGGAATCGTCTGTCCCGGCTTCGAAACGAATGCGTTGAGCCAGCGCAGCATGACCTTGAGGAACTCGCCGGAGTCGAAGTCGAGGAACCGCTGCTTGTTGTCCGGGTTTTCCTCGATGCGCTCCCGCCATTCCTGGACCTTGACCACGCCATCCATGCCGGTGCCGCGCACGGCGAGAATGCTGGGAACGATGTAGAAGGAGCCGAGCACGAAGGTCCCATAGATGCCACCGACGATGTTCCACACCACGAGCTTGGTGACCATCTCGGGGTAGAGCATCGTGGTGAGCATGGAATCCCGTGCCCCGCCGGAGCCTCCGGCGAGAATGCAGCGCTCGAAGCCCAAGCCCGTCACCAGTTTGTGCAGCGTCTCGGCGCGCATGTGGGACTCGCTTTGTCCGTAGAACTGCACGTCTGAGGCGCCGCAATTCGGCCGATCCCACAACAGCACCCGATAGCCGCCCGCGACCAGGGCGTCGGCCAGCGGGCGCAGACCGGGGATCTCCATGCTGAACCGGCCGCCCGGCGTCAGAGCAATGAGATCGCCTGAGTCACCGAGGATTTCGTAGACGACATTTCCCCCGTTGATCTCGATAGAAGGCACCCGATTCTCCTGTAGTTAGGCCTGTACCAAAACGTCGTTGCCGACGACGCGCACCGGATAGGTGCGGATGCTCCATTCCGGCTTGACCGCGGTGGTGCCGGTCGCGAGCTCGAAACCCCATTGGTGCCAGGGGCAGTAGATGTATTCCAGGTCGCGCACCATGACCGAATCACCGGGCGCCGTCTCGTCGACTATCGTGCGGCCCCGGGCACGTCCCGAACACAGCGGACCGCCTTGGTGGGGGCAGTAATTCGCGATGGCGTAGAAGGTGCCGTTGACGTTGTACACACCGACCCCGTGTCGTCCGATCGGTACCAGTTTGTGTGTGCCCGGCGGGATTTCGTCCACCGTCGCGACGACATGCTCGCGGCCCTGGGCGAGACGGGGCTCGGGGCGCCTGGTGGTTGCCCCTTCTTCTTGCGTCGTCAATTCAGAGCACCCGGGTCTGACCCTCGAGGACCGGAACGGTCTCGGGCAGGTGATAGGTCGCGATGCCGTTCTTGTACATCACCGCGTCGCGGGCCGCCTTGGGAAGGTGCTTGACCAACCAGCGGGGGTCGTCGAACGTCCAGTGCGGGTAGTCCGAGGAAAATAGCAGGATCTTCTCGCACTCCATCCATTCCAGCGCCCGAGTCAGTTCGGTCTTGTCTTCGGGGTAGTCCAGCGGCTGGGTGGTGAACTTGATGTGGTCCTTGACGTATTCCGACGGCTTGCGCTTGATGTCCACCCACGACTTGCGCGCTTCGTAGATCGAGTCCATGCGCCACATCAGGGGCAGGATCCAGCTGAAGGCGTGCTCGACGAACACGATCCGAAGCGTCGGGAACCGGTCGAAGACGCCGTCGAAGATCAGGCTCATCACCTGGTTGGCGGCCAGCAGCGAGTAGGTCACCATGAAATCGTGGTTGTAGCTGGGGAATCCGACCGGAGGGATGGGTAGCTCGTCGAACTGGCTGCGCGACAGGTGGCAGCTCACCGTGATGTCGTGCTTGGTGGCGGCCGCCCAGATCGGGTCGTACTTCGGGTGTCCCCAGGACGGGCGCGGCTCGGCCTTGATCAGGATCTGCGCCATGTAGGGGTGTCCGGCCCAGCGCTCGATCTCGCGCACCGACTCTTCCGGCTCCTCGATGGCGAGGCAGATCGAACCGCGCCACCGCTCGTGCCAGTTGTTGTGGCTGTCCAGCCAGTGATTGGCCTGCCAGTCGTTGAGTGCGGCCGACATCGCATGTTGCGCTTCGGGAATGCGCGCCGGGTACGCCGCCGGCTCCAGGATCGCGATGTCGGAGCCGGCCTCCATGATCAGCTGACGAAACGCCAAGTCCGGGTCGCTGCACGGAAACTCGCCGTTGGCGGGGAAGGAGTCCACCCGCATCGCGTACGAGTGCGCGTAGTCCGGGGCGTCGTAGTAGATCTGCTCGCCCACGTTGCGGGTGAGGAAGTACTTGCTGCGCCAGGGCTCGGGGATGTACGGGAGGAGCTCTCCGCGCTTGGGTGCCGGGTGGACGTCCGAGTCGACGCACCGGACGGCGATGCGCTCGGCAGCGGGAAGCCGCTCCTGAGAATGGGTCAAACTCATCTGAAACTCCTCGTCTTTCTCGGTCCGCCCGCGTCCACTTCTACTGTGCGCCCACCCCGGCGGGAATGTCTATGCCGTACAGCTGCGCGGCATTACGCCAGCACAACTTCTCGCGCTGTTCGGCCGAGAGCGCGCTGGGCAGCTTCGTGATATCGCCGCACTGCCAGTGCGGATAGCTGGATCCGAACATCACCATGTCGTCCTTGCCGGTGAAGCCGAACCATTCGCCGGCGAACTCGACGTCGCCGGGACCGTCGAGGCTGCCCTGGACGAAATACACGTGCCCGGGCAGGTAGTCGCTGGGGATCCGCGGGGACCACGGCGTCTGCTCCAGGTGCGGCCGGCCAAACGTGTCCATCCGCCAGATGAACGGCGTGATGAAGTCGGCGGCGCCATCGCCCCACACGAACTTGAGGCCGTCGAACCGCTCGAAGACTCCCTCGGCGATCATGTTCATCAGGTGATACAGGTAGTTCAGCGCCATGAAGCTGACGTACTGCTCGTAGGTGCGGGTGTTCCCATTCGGCGTCGGCGGAAACGCGATGCCCGACCCGACCTCGATGTGCGCGGCGACGGGCAGGCCGGCGTCGACGGCCGCTTCCCAGATCGGCCAGAACTGCGGTTTGCCGTACAACTCGCGGGACTGCAACGGGACGCCGATCTGGACCACGCGCGGATGGGAGCGCCATCTCTCGATCTCGCGCAAAGCGCCGGGGATGTCATCGGGGTTGACCCGGATGGTGCCGCGGAACCGCTCGCCGAACTCGCTGGATTCCAGCCAGTTCGACACCATCATTTCGTTGTGCGCGGCGTGCAGCGCGCTGCCCAGATGCCGGTCCGGCATGATGCCGCGGGCCATCGGGTGCAGGACCGCCACGTCGACCCCGCGCTTGGTAAACAGTTCAGTGGCAACGAATTCCGGATCCGACCCGGGGTACTGGCGGTCCGGCCCCTCGGTGTTGGGCGCGTACTCCCCGCCGGGGGCGCCGTACCAGTCCATCTCGTAATCGGGGAAGCCGCGGCTTTTGAACGGCTCGCGCAGCGTTTTCCGCAGCGCCTTGTTGGACGGGAAGAAGATGTGCACGCTCGCGTCGATCAGCGGTGTGCGCGTCCCGTCAGCGTGTGTGATCACGAGAGCCACCCTTCGGCTCCGGCGCCGGCCAAAGCGGGCCGTGCGAGGTCATATGATAGCCAATCTAACATTTTCTGGAGCGGTCAATCAATGGGTTTCCGGTAAGCATTTCGTTTAGTCATTAACGCTGGTAATGGGCTTTTTGTAGGTTCCTGGGCAAGTGTGGTTCTTCATTCCGGATAATACCATTCTCCCGGGTTGACGAGGGATGGGATCCGTGCGGCCTGCGCCGCGGACGCCCGGCACAGACCCGACGTGAGGCCCGCGCGGCACCTAGGCCGGGGACGGACCCACCGTGACCCCGGCGGCCCTCTCGAGCGGTTTGATTACCGTCGTGAAGTCGGAATCGGGCCCTTCATCGCGGGCGACGGCCTCCCACAGGCGGGCGGTCGCCTCCGCAACCTCGGCGGGCACGCCGAGCGCGTTGGCCTCGTCGAGGTAGAGACGCACGTCCTTGACCATCAGGCCGGTGGCAAAGCCGTAATCGAAGGTGCGCGGCAGGATCGCGCGCGGGAACTTGTCGCGGCTTGCGCTCGTCGCGCCCGAACCCGCGTTGAGCACCTCGATCATGACGTCGGGGTCGAGCCCGGCTTTGACCCCCATGACGACCACTTCGGCCGTCGCGGCCAAGACGTTGGCCGCCAGGATGTTGTTGGCCAGCTTCATCGTCTGCGCGGATCCGGGTTTGTCCCCGACATACACCGGCCGGCCGAGGGCTTCGAGCGTCGTTCGGATGGCATCGAATTCGCCGCGGGGGCCGGACACCATGAGCGCCAGCGTCCCCTTCTCGGCACCGGCGACACCGCCGCTGACCGGGCTGTCGATCCGCACGATGTTTCGTTCCGCAAGAAGCCCATGGATCTGCATGGCCATTTGGCTGCCGACGGTGGACAAGTCGACATAGCGCTTGATCCGTTCGCCCCCGATCACTCCCGCCGCGCCGGTGGCCACCTCCAGCGATACGTCCGGTGTGGGCAGGCTGGCCAGCACCGTCTCGGCGCGATCGGCGACCTCTTTGGGCGACGACGCCGGGCATGCCCCCAGGGCGACGATGCGCTCGAGTGCCGAGGCCCGCGTGTCGAAGGCGACGACGTCGTGTTTTTCCTGAATCAGGCGGCATGCCATGGGAAAGCCCATGTTTCCCAACCCGATGAACCCGACCTGCATGACTAGTCCCGCTCCAGCTCGGCGAACGCCTCGCGCGCGATGCGAAAGCTGTCGACAGCGGCCGGCACGCCGCCGTAAATGGCCACCTGCAGAAAGATCTCGCGGATCTCCTCACGGGTGACGCCGTTGGTCAGCGCCGCCTTGACGTGCATCCGTAATTCGTTGGGCCGATTGAGCACCGAGATCATCGCAAGGTTGAGCATGCTGCGCGTCTTGCGCGGCAGCTCCTCGCGGCCCCACACCGCACCCCAGCAGTACTCGGTGACGAGATCCTGCAGGGGCCCGGTGAAGTCGTCCGCGCCGGCCAGCGCGCGCTCGACGTACTCCGCCCCCAGCACATCGGAGCGGATTTGCAGCCCCCGCTCATAGGTTTCGCGATCCAATGTCGTCCTCCTCCACTCCGGGTGCGGCGGCCACGGCGGTTGCCGATCGCGCCCGCTGAGCTCCCATTGCGTGAGCGCAGTCTTTCACCGCACCATATCCGCGAGGGCTACAGTCGAGGTTCACCTGGACCTGCCCGCTCGCCTGGTCGTTTCCGGCCCAAGGGCGCTACCGTCCAATTCACTTGCGGTGAACAGGAATACGAGCGGAACGACCCTCGACGTTGAGGAGAAGCGATGACCGGAGCAAGCGCCGACGTCTGGGAAGTGATGGCGACCGCCCGAACGATCCGGCGCTTCACCGACGAGCCGGTGGACGACGCGACCCTGGCGCGGTGCCTCGAGGCGGCGCGGTGGGCCCCCTCGGGTGCCAATGCCCAGGGCTGGCGTTTCGTGGTGCTGCGGTCGCCCGAGCAGCGCGCCGTGGTGGCCAAGGCCGCCGCCCACGCGCTGGAGGTGATCGAGCCGGTCTACGGAATGAGCCGGCCCGCCGACGGCGACAACAGCCGCCGCGCCCGAACCTACCGAGCGACCTACGAATTGCACGACCGCGCCGGTGAATTCACGTCGGTGTTGTTCGCGCAGGCGCACTACCCGACGGCGTCGGAACTGCTGCTCGGCGGTTCGATCTTCCCTGCCATGCAGAACTTTCTGCTGGCCGCCCGCGCGCAGGGGCTCGGCGCCTGCATGACCAGCTGGGCGTCGTATGGCGGTGAACAACTGCTACGCGATGCCGTCGGTATCCCCGAGGGCTGGATGGTCGCCGGCCACATCGTGGTCGGGTGGCCCAAGGGAAGCCATGGGCCGCTGCGCCGGCGTCCGCTTGCCGAGTTCGTGAACCTAGACCGGTGGGATGGCGCCGCCGACGGGCTGTTGACCAGCGGCTAGTCGCTGGGTGCGATTCAGCTCGTCACGGACCCTCCGGTGACCTCATGCCCGGATTCAGAGATTATTACTTCCGGAACCGAGAATGATATTCTCGCCGTGACAGTCACGACGAGAGGCGGCGCGGATGCTGTTGGAGTTCGATGCTGATCAGCGGCTGTGGCAGGACACGGTGCGCGATGCCGTCACCAAGCAATGCCCGCCCTCGCTGGTGCGCAGCGTGGCCGAAGAAGGCGTCGACCCGAGCCCGCTGTGGAAGTCCTACGTGGATCAGGGTTGGACCGAGCTGAACGACCCGGAGAGCACGGTCGAACTCGCCATCGTTCTCGAAGAACTGGGCCGCGCGACCGACCCCACACCGTTCCTGGCGACGATGAGCCAGTTCGCGCCGTTGGTGGCGGATCGGTTCGACCCGCACGAGTCGGGCACGGCGGTGTACGGCGGGGTCGTGGCATACCGCGACGCCGAAGGCTGGGTGTTGGACGGCACCGCGCGCCATGTGCTTGACGGCGATCGCGTCGATCGCCTGGCAGTGGTGACCGACGCGGGCGTGTTCATCGCCGCGTCCAGCCAGGTGTCGGCCCGCCGCTCGGCGGTCTTCGACCCGGTCCTGCACGTGGCCGACCTGTCGTTCAGCGAGGTCCGGGTCCCCGACACCGCCCGGCTCACCGTCGACCACGAGCGCGCGCACCATATTGCGTTGACGGGCATGGCAATCACCATGGTCGGCGCCTGCCAACGCATCCTCGACCTGGTGCTCGAGCACGTGAGTAGCCGCCAGCAGTTCGGTGTGCCGATCGGCTCGTTCCAGGCCGTGCAGCACAAGGCCGCCGACATGCACGTCGCGGTGCAACGGGCGAGGGCGTTGGCGTACTTCGCGGCATTGACGATCGCGGCCGACGATCCCCGTCGCCGGCTGGCGGCCGCGATGGCCAAGGCCTCGGCGGGGGAGTGCCAGTCGCTGGTCTTCCGCCACGGCTTACAGCTGCACGGCGCAATGGGATTCACGTGGGAGAACGACCTGCAGTTCGCGCTCAAGCGTGCCAAGGCGGGCGAACTGATGCTCGGTGGCGCGGCGGAGCATCGGGCGCGGATCGCTGAGGAATATCGTGCAGCTGACTTTTGATCCCGACGTCGAGGCGTTCCGCGCCGAGTTCTCGGCGTTTCTCGACGAAAACCTGCCTCCCGCAAGCGAAACCGGGGAACGACCGCGATCGGTTTCGCACATGCCCCAGTGGGCTCGTCGTTGGCAACGGCTGCTTTTCGACAACGGCTGGCTGTTACCCAGCCAGCCGCCGGAATTCGGCGGGCGCAACGCGACGGTGCTGCAGCAGTTCGTCTACCTGGAGGAACTGAGCCGCCGCCGCATCTATCACAGCTTCAACCCGCAGGGTGTGAATATCGTTGCGGCATCGCTGTTGTCGTTCGGTAACGATGAGCAGAAGCAACGTTGGGCCGTGCCCGTCCTGCGCGCCGAGATCACCGCGTCGCTGGGGATGAGCGAGCCCAGCGCGGGGTCTGATTTGGCGTCGCTGCGCACCCGCGCGGTGCTGGACGGTGATCACTTCGTGGTCAACGGGCAGAAGGTGTGGACCTCCGGGGCTCACGACGCCGACTTCTTGTTGACCTTCGTGCGGACGGACCCAGATGCGCCCAAACACAAGGGAATCAGCGCCCTAATCATTCCTACCGACACGCCCGGCGTCGTCCGCCGCCCCTTCCCGTCGATCTGCTCGATCGACGATTTGGACTTCAACGAGGTGTTCTTCACCGACGTGCGGGTGCCGGCCGAAAACCTGGTGGGCGAACTCAACCAGGGATGGATGGTCGCCAACGGTTCGCTGGGCCACGAGCGCACCATGATGTGGCTGGGCTTCGCGGACCGTCTCGAGAACATGATCGACGACTTCCACCCCACAACCGACGTTGAGCGCGACCAGTACGCCACGACGATCATGGACCGGCAGGCGCTGCGCCTGCTGGGCTCGGCCGCGCTGGCCCGCACCGCCCGCGGCGAAGACGACGTGGCCGCGATCTCGGTGCTCAAGCTGCTCGGCTCCGAAGCGGAGTTGCGCGGGATGGAACTGGCGCTGACCTCGGCGGGGGCCGACGGACTCGTGCAACCGGGCCAGACCGGGCCGTATGCGCACATGAACCTCGACCACTACTTCGCCAGCTGGTTCGAGCGTTTTGCCCGCAGCTTCTCGGGGACCATCGCCGGCGGCACGTCCGAGATTCAGCGCAACATCATCGCCCAGCGGGTGCTCGGCCTTCCGCGCGGCTAGCGCGTATCAGAGCGCCTGCCCAGATCCGGTGCCGAACGTGCGGCCAGCTTCACGCTCGGCGCCGAACGTCCGGCCAGCTTCACGTTCGGCGAGGAAGCGCCAGACGCCGCAACGGAATTCGCCGTGTTTCTAGACGGGGTCGAATTTGGTGATCAGCCAGCTGCCGTTGACCCGGCTCAGCCTGACCAGCACGCTGCTGGAGGCCATCGCTGGGTCAGGGTTGTCCTTGCTCGTGGTGCTCTGATCGACCAGCACCAGCACGACCGCCGAATCCGGATGTAATTCCTGGACCCCGGCCCCCAACACCCGAGCCGTGGTCTTCAGCGATTTTTGTTTGGCCGCCGGAGCCACGATCTGCTCGGTGAACTGGTTGTAGTACGACAAGAAGTCGCCGGACAGGTGCGACTTGGCGGCGGCGAAGTCTTTGTCGAGAGAATCGGGCGAGTAGGAGAGCAGCGCGACCGTTCCGTCGGACGCCGCATTGGCGACCGCGCTCGCGACGCTGGCGTCAGTCTGTTTATCGGGCCGGTACTGCTTGAAGTACAGCCACGTCGCCGCGCCGCCGGAGAGCAGGAGCAGCGTAATCAGAACCACCGGAACGATTTTCACCCCGCGCCGCGCGCGTGGGGCACTAGTTTCGCTCCGCTCGGATTGTTCGACGGACTCGTCGGCGGTGTCCGTGCCGGCCTCGTCCTCGCTCATGGGATGAACTCCACGTTGGACATCTTGTATTGCCCGCCGTCGTTTTTGACGGTCACCTTGAGCCGCCAATTGCGCGGTTCGTCTTTGGCGCCCGCGGCATTGGTGATGTGCGATGTCGCCGCGACCAGAACCACCGCGAAATCGCCGTTCATGGTTTGCACGGCCGCCGCATTCACGGTTCCTTGCGTGACCACTTTGGACTGCTCGACGACGGTCGTGAAATCCTTTGCGCGCGCCTGGAAGTCGTCGTGGAACGGGCCGGTCGAGCTGTCGATCACCCGCTGGACGTCCTCCTTGGCCTTGTTGAAGTCCATGGAAGTCAAGTTGACGACACCTTGTCTGGCTCCCGCGACGAAGTTCGCGGCGCGCTGGTTGCGCTCGGTGACCTCATGGCGGTTCCACATCATGTATCCGCTGGCCGCGACAAAGGCACAGATGAGCAGGATGACGGCCGCTTTCCACGCCACCGACAGGGACGGCATCCGCAAGCGCCGCCGGGAGCGGGCCGGCTCGGATTCCGGTTCCGCGCCTTCGGGGGTTTCGTCCGAGACTTCTTCTTTTTCGGTCTCCGCCTCGTCGGCTTCGGTGGTGTCGGCGACGCCCTCGTCGGCCTTCGCCTCGGCGCCGTCGGTTGCGTCCTCGTCGGCGGCTACCGTTTCTTCGGCGTCCGAGGCCTTCTCCTCGGCGGCCTCTTTCTCGGCTTCGGCTAGCGCTTCGCGCCGGAGCCTGGCGGCCCGAGCGCGGGCGCGCGCCGCTGCGGCCAGCGCTTCGGCTTCGGCGGCTTCGGCCTCGGCTTCCTCGAGCAATGCCCTCGCATCGGCTTTCGAGGTGGCCGAATCGCGCGACGGTTCTTTGGCGTCAGCCATCGTGCTTACCGACTCCTGTACCTCTCACGCGGCTACCATCGCACGAGCGAGAACGGCCAACTGTCGGCGCCCCCCGGTCCACCACCGCAGCCGGTGTCGAACGTCGAGTCGACCTGGCCCGCCAGGGTCACCGGATCCCATGAGTAGACGTCATGCGAGGGAAAGAACTGGACCACGCAGCGCACACCGTCGGGCACATCGACGGCCATGGTGTAGCGGCCGTTGGACAGGTGGGCTTCTCCGCGGTAGACCGCCGCCTGCCCGTTGGGTTGCGGAGTTGCGTAGACCTGCAGGCATCCCGGCGCGTTGGGGAAGCACGGGTTGATCGACCAGATCCAGCTGTGGCCGGGGTCCCGGCTCGTGTCCACCCTGTAGTTGGCATACAGCATGTCCGCGTGGGCGGTCGGCGTGACAGTCAGCGCGGCGGCGGCAAGCGCAAGGCTGACTGCGAAAGGCTTCACCGTTGCGTCTCCCATCTCTGTCTACGCGCTTGGGCCCAAATATAGGGGGCGGTCACGCTGAACAGGCCTACTCGGAAAAATTGCGGCAGTCAACGACTGGTCCGTCCGGGCCTACCTAGTCGATGACCGCGGTCTCCTTGCGTTCGGTGATCGGCCTGGCGAGCTCTTGCTCGTCGCAGATCCGTTGGAGCTTTTCGAGCGTCTCGTCCAGGCCGGCTCCGATCTTGCGGCCGGGTGTGAAGGTCGCCGGCAGCTTACGCATGCCCTGGATGACACCGATGGTCTCGTAGTGGACGGTCCCCTCGGGATCGCACCTGTAGTCGGGCATCCGGTCGAGAACCGCGGTGAGCATGGATTTGAACACGGTGCGGGCGACATTCGACCCGATGCACCGGTGGACCCCGAGCCCAAAGCTGAAGTGCCGGTTACCCTTACGGTCGAGGATGATCTTGTCCGGGTCGTGGAACACCGCCGGGTCGCGGTTGGCCATCGCCCACGAAATCCAGAGCCGCTCGCCCTCTTTGAACTGGGTGCCGTCGAGTTCGGTGTCGTCGGCGAAGGTCCTGCCGTCCCCGGGTGCCGGGGTGAAGTAGCGCAGGAACTCTTCGGTCGCCGGGTCGAGCAGAGTTTTGCGCTCATCGCTGAGCAGCTGCCGTTGCTCCGGGTGCTCCGAAAGCCATTCCAGCGAGTGGGCGGTGAGCGCGGTGGTGGTGTCGAAGCCGCCGCCGATGACCAACCCGAGGTTGCCGAGGATTTCCAGCTCCGGGGCGGGCTCACCGTCGATGCGCATCTGGAGCAGACCGTTCACGATTCCGGGCCGCGGGTTGGCGCGGATCTCGATCATGTTGTTGACCATGTCGAGCCCCATCTCCCGGTGCATCGCGGTGACCCGCTCGATGTCGGGGGAGTGCTCGGGCGTGTAGACGGCGGCATGCACCGGCTCGCTGTACATGTTCCACTTCTTCAGCGGGATGCCGAGCATGGCCAGGGTGAAGACGGCGGGCACGATGTTGGCGAGGTCGTCGACGAAGTCGATGCTGCCGCCCTCGATCTTCTCGTCGAGGCAGGCGCGCGTCACGTCGTCGATGAAGGGCTCCCAGCGCTTGATCGCGGCCGGGGACAAATAGGGATTGAGCACGGTCCGGTACGTGCGGTGCTCGGGGTCGTCCATTTCCAGGATGCCGCCGCGAACCGCGCTGACGCGGCTGGCCGTGGGGATCGAAATGCCTTTATAGCCACGGCGTTCGCCGTGAAGGTCGTGGTCGTTGGAGACCGCCGGGCAGCGCGCCAGCTCGAAGACCTCGTGGCTACCGGCCGCAACCCAGTGTCCGCCATAGGTGTCCGTCCAGGCCATGGGGCACTTGGCGTGCATCTCTTCGGTGATCGTCTTGAACTGCGACCGGTACTCGGAAGAATGCCGATCGAAGTGGTATCGGTTCTTCTTGCGGTCGTTGTCATTGACGACGTCGTCGACACTCAACGCTCTGTCTCCCTCAGTGTTTCGCTGCTAAGGACTTCGGTGCCGGCTCAGTCTTCGGTGATCATGATGGCCTGCTCCGGGCAGGACTGCGCCGCTTCCCGAACCTGGTCCTCCCGATCGGCGGGCACCACTTCGTCGATTGCCGACGAGCTGCCGTCGATGTCGCTGAGCTGAAACGAATCCGGAGCGATCATCGCGCACAGGGTATGGCCCTGGCACCGCTGCGAATCCACCCAAACCTTCACGGCTGTCTCCTCTCACCTGATGCTGGTTGCCGGGCACCATTGACGAATCGCCACCGCTCAGGTGTTGCGACCGCCGTTGACGCCCAAGATCTGACCGGTGATGTAGCCGGCTTCCTCGGACACCAGAAACGCGCATGCCGCGGCGATGTCCTCGGGCGTGCCGATGCGGCGGACCGGGGTCCGGGCGATGGTCTCGTCGATGTCGCCGAGGAAGCCGTTCTTCTCGGCGGCGCGCAGCATCGGGGTGTCGATGAAGCCGGGCGGCACGGCGTTGACCGTGATGCCCTTGGGCCCGTACTCGAGTGCCAGCGACTTCGTGAGGCCGTTGACCGCCGACTTGGCCGCCACGTAGTGACTCATGTAGGGCGCGCCGGAATGGGTGCTCGACGACGAGATATTGACGATGCGTCCCCACCCGGCCTCGACCATGTCGGGCAGCACCGCCTGGACGGTGTGGAAGACGCCGTTGAGGTTGACGTCGATCACCCGCCGCCAGTCCTCGAAGGTGATGTTGTGGAACTTCTTGAAGCCGTCCAGCCCGGCGGCGTTGACCAGAACCGTCACCGGGCCGAGTTGGGCGCGGATGGCCGACAGCGCCGAATCCACCTGCGACCGGTCGGTCACGTCGGCGGTGAAGGTGAGGTCGGCGTCCGACGGTCGCAAGTCGATGCTGGCGACGTTCAAGCCGTCGGCGCGTAGGCGCTGCACGACGGCAAGGCCGATGCCGGATCCGCCACCGGTGACCACCGCAGTCTTCATGTTGAGGCCTCTACTCCGACGGGGGCCATTTCAGCCACAAAGAATCTCCCTTACAATTATGAGAACCCTACTCTCCACGCGGAGTGGCGTGCAACACGCCCGCGAAACCGCGTTCGGCCTGCGTCGAGAGGGTCGCAGCGGCAGCTTCTGGCCGTTTGCGCCCCTGGTCAGCACCGGGATCTCATTCCTGAGACTTTCTTGAATTATCGAAACTCGAATGTAAGATTCGCCGGGGAAGAGAATGAAATTATCGTGATCGTCACCACACGAGGGGGTACCGGCATGCCTGCGCAGGACACGGCAGAACCCGCCGCTGGGTCAGTAGCGACCATCGCGGATGCCGCGCCTGCGCCGGGCCTGGAGTCAATCGCAGACCGCCGTCTGTTGATCGACGGCCGGCTCGTTGCCACCGGCAAGACGTTCCCTTCGCTCAACCCCGCGACGGGTGCGGTCATCGGGCAGGCACCGGACGCCGGAGCCGAAGAGGCCGAAGCGGCGATCGCGGCGGCGCGGCGTGCGTTCGACGACACCAGCTGGCCGACCGATGTCGAGTTGCGCATCCGTTGCCTCGACCAGCTGCATTGGGCACTCGTCGAGCACGCCGACGAGTTGCGTGAGCTCACCATCGCCGAAGTCGGCGCCACCCGCGCGCTGACCCAGGGTGCCCAACTCGACGAGCCGATCGGCATCGTGCGCTTCTACGCGGACCTGCTGCGCACCTACCAGTTCTCCGAAGACCTCGGCGAACGGGAATCACGGGGCATGCGGCACCACCGCTGGGTGGAAAAGGAAGCCGCCGGCGTGGTGGGCGCCATCATCGCCTACAACTATCCGAACCAACTCGCGCTCGCCAAGCTGGCACCGGCGCTGGCCGCGGGATGCACGGTGGTGCTCAAGGGCGCCCCGGACACGCCGTTGATCACCTTGGCGCTCGGCGAGCTGATCGCCAACCACACCGACATTCCCGCCGGCGTGGTCAACGTGCTCAGTTCGTCGGATCCCGCTTCGGGGGTCGCCCTGACCACCAGCCCGGACGTCGACGTCATCACCTTCACCGGATCGACCGAGGTCGGGCGCAAGATCATGGCCGCCGCCAGCGAGACCGTCAAGCGCGTCTTTCTGGAACTGGGCGGCAAGTCGGCGGCGATCATGCTCGACGACGCCGACTTCGCCAACGCGGCGCTGTTCGCGGCCTTCAGCATGGTGACCCACGCGGGCCAGGGCTGTGCGCTCACGTCCCGGCTGCTGGTACCCCGGTCGCACCACGACGAAATCGTTGACCTGATCGCGCAGAACTTCGCCAAGGTGAGCCACGGCGACCCGGCCGACCCCAGGATCTACATGGGGCCGCTGATCAACGAACGGCAGCGGGACAAAGTCGATGGCATGGTCCAGCGCGCCGTGGCCGCCGGGGCGACCCTGGTCACCGGGGGCAAGCGGCTCGACCCCGGCTATTTCTACGCGCCGACGCTGCTGACCAACGTCGATCCCGACAGCGAGATCGCGCAGGACGAGGTCTTCGGGCCGGTGCTCGCGGTGATCGCCTTCGACGATGACGACGACGCGGTGCGCATCGCCAACAATTCGATCTACGGACTGGCGGGCGCGGTCTTCAGTCGCGACCAGGACCGGGCGCTGGCCGTGGCGCGCCGGATCCGGACCGGATCGTTCTCGATCAACGGCGGCAACTACTTCGGCGCCGACAGCCCGTTCGGGGGCTTCAAGCAGTCCGGCGTCGGCCGCGAGATGGGGGTGGCAGGGTTGGAGGAGTTCCTGGAGCGCAAGACGTTTGCCGTTCCCGCGGCGCCGGCGAAGGGGGCGGGCGCGTGAGGCCGCTCGAGGGCATCCGGGTCCTGGAAGTCGCCATGTACGGGTTCGTCCCGTCGGCCGGCGCGGTGCTCGCCGAATGGGGCGCCGACGTGGTCAAAGTCGAGCACGCGGTGACCGGCGATCCGCAGCGCGGGCTCCGCCAGACCGGGATGTTGCGCGTCGAAGGTGATCCCAACCCCAACATCGAGCACGCCAACCGCGGCAAGCGCAGCATCGGGCTGGACATGTCGGTGCCCGAGGGCAAGGAAGTGCTCTACGAGCTGGCCCGCCGGTCCGATGTGTTCCTCACCAGCTTCCTTCCCGCTCATCGGAACAAGTTCGGCATCGACGTCGACGACATTCGTACGGTCAACCCGAACATCATCTACGCCCGCGGCAGCGCACTCGGCCCGCGCGGCGCCGAGGCGGAGAAGGGTGGCTACGACATGACCGCCTTCTGGTGCCGGGCCGGAACCGCGGCGACCATCACTCCCGCCGGGATGCCCGGGATGATCGCCCCGCCCGGGCCCGCCTACGGCGACACCATCTCGGGGACCAACCTCGCCGGCGGCGTCGCGGCGGCGCTGCTTAAACGGGAGCGCACCGGGGAGCCGTCCGTCGTCGACGTGTCACTGCTGGGCAGCGGGTTGTGGTCGATGGGGCACACCGTGGCGCTGACCAAGCATCTGGGGCAGCGGCTGGAGGCGCCCCCGCCCGGCGTGCATGGCGCCCCCAACAATCCGTTGGTGGGGCTGTACACGACATCCGACGGGCGCTACATCTCCTTTGTGATGATGCAGCCCACCAAGTTCTGGGCTGACGTGTGCCGGCACGTCGACCTGCCGGAGCTGGCGGACGACCCGCGCTTCGCCACGGTGGAGAAGATCGCCGCCAACACGGCGGATGCGGTGGAGCTACTGACCAAGGCCATCGCAGGCCGGACGCTGGCCGAGTGGAGCGAACGCTTCGCCACGCTCTCCGGGCCGTGGGCGCCAGTGCAGGACACCCTGCAAGCCGTCGACGACGCGCAGATCCGCTCGAACGAGTACATGGTGCAAGCGGGTGACCTCGAGTTGGTTGCCAACCCGGTACAGTTCGACGTCGCAGCGCCACAGACCGGACCGGCCCCCGGGTTCGCTGAGCAGACCGACGAAATATTGATGGAACTCGGACTCGATTGGGACCGCATCATCGAGCTCAAGACGGCCGGCGCCGTCACCTAGGACTGGAGTTTGCCGATGCCGAAGATTGTTGTTGCGATCCAACCGCCCTGCGCCGGCGTTCTGATGTTGCGAGGTCCGATAACGGTTATGCCTTTTTCGTTCCCTCTGGACGCGGCATGAGTCATAATCGCCGGACGCTTCAAGACGTGGGGCCCCCCGTCTTGCAGCGCCAACTCCCGCAGCAGAACGGAGGACTGGCGTGAGCGAGGTCGCTGTCGGATCGGACGTCAATTCCGAAATGCGGCCGCCCGCTGAGCTTTTCGCCGTCGGCGGCACGCCCTTGTGGGGGCCGGTTCTGCCGAATCTACCGCAGGCCTTGCGCAGGAACAAGACTGGCAGTCTCGTAATGCCGAAAGGGCGTTGTTCCCATGGCGAGTAAAGGTGCTGACCGCTGGTCACCCGGGATCGTGTTGGGGCGCGGCTCCAAACCGGCGCAGGCGATCGGCGGATTGTTCGCGATGTCGGCGGACGCGGTCAAGTTCTTGTTCCAACGCCCGTTCCAGTGGCGTGAGTTTCTCGAACAATCGTGGTTCATCGCACGTGTCGCCATTGCGCCGACATTGTTGGTGGCCATCCCGTTCACCGTTCTGGTCAGCTTTACCCTCAACATCTTGTTGCGAGAACTCGGTGCCGCGGACCTTTCCGGTGCGGGTGCAGCGTTCGGTGCCGTCACTCAGATCGGCCCCATGGTGACCGTTTTGATCGTGGCGGGCGCCGGCTCCACGGCGATGTGCGCGGACTTGGGGTCGCGAACCATCCGCGAAGAGATCGACGCGATGGAGGTGCTTGGCATCAATCCGGTGCAGCGCCTGGTGACTCCGCGCATGCTGGCCGCGGGGCTGGTGGCCCTGTTGCTGAACAGTCTGGTCGTCATCATCGGCATTGTCGGCGGCTATGCCTTCTCGGTGTTCATCCAAGATGTCAACCCTGGCGCGTTCGCCGCCGGCATCACCCTGCTCACCGGCGTGCCGGAAGTGATCATTTCTTGCGTCAAGGCAGCGCTTTTCGGCCTGATCGCCGGACTGGTCGCGTGCTATCGCGGATTGACGATCACCGGCGGCGGCGCCAAGGCGGTCGGCAACGCCGTCAACGAAACGGTGGTGTATGCGTTCATGTCCCTGATGGTCGTCAACGTCGTTGTCACCGCTATCGGCATCCGGTTTGCGGCCAAGTAATTACGAAGGAGGTGTAAGGACAGATCGTGACAGCCCTACGCGCTACCTACCCGCGCCTGACGCGACAGCTGGGTAAGCCCGTCAGCACGCTGAGCCGGATCGGCGATCACACGCTGTTCTACGCCAGGGCGCTCGCCGGGGTGCCGTTCGCGGCTGCCCACTACCGCCGCGAGATCATTCGTCTCATCGCCGAAATCAGCATGGGGGCGGGGACATTGGCGATGATCGATAGGGGCGGGGACATTGGCGATGATCGGCGGAACGCTCGGAATCGTCGGCTTCATGACGCTCGCCGCCGGTGGCGTGCTGGCCGTCCAAGGCTATAGCTCGCTGGGCAATATCGGCATCGAGGCGCTGACCGGATTCCTCTCGGCCTTCATCAACGTGCGAATCGCCGCGCCGATCGTCGCGGGGATCGGTTTGGCGGCCACATTCGGCGCCGGCGTGACCGCGCAGCTGGGTGCCATGCGGATCAACGAAGAAATCGACGCGCTGGAATCCATGGCCATACGGCCGGTTTCGTATCTGGTCAGCACCCGGATCGTCGCGGGGATGCTCGCGGTGACCCCGCTCTATTCCATCGCCGTCATCTTGTCTTTCATAGCCAGTCAGTTCATCACGGTGTTCATGTTCGGTCAGTCGAGCGGTCTGTATCAGCACTACTTCACGACGTTCCTCAACCCCATCGACTTGTTGTGGTCATTCCTGCAAGCCGTTTTGATGGCGCTGACCGTCTTGTTGATCCATACCTACTTCGGTTACTTTGCCTCCGGCGGCCCGGCTGGTGTCGGCGTCGCGACCGGCAACGCGGTACGCACCTCGCTGGTCGTGGTGGTATCCGTAACGCTGCTGGTCTCGCTGTCGATTTACGGCTCCAACGGCAACTTCAACTTGTCCGGGTAGGGGAGGAGACCTGACGTGACGGACCGCCTCGGGCCCGGCCCTATCGACCGTTCGGAAACAGCCAGCAGCGCAGCGCCTGTCGCGGCGTCACCGGGTGGCAACTTCGGGGCGCAATCGTATGCGCGCCCCCTGGCCGGATTGGCGACCGTCGTCGTGGTCGCCGTGATCGTCGCCATTGCCATTGGTCTGTTTCGGGGCTCTTTCACCGAAACCGTGCCGGTGACCGTGATTTCGCAACGAGCCGGCCTGGTCATGAACCCGGACGCCAAGGTCAAGATGCGCGGCGTGCAGGTGGGCAAGGTCGCCTCGATCGACTCGCTGCCCAACGGGCTGGCGGCCATTCACTTGGCGATGGACCCGTCCCAGTTGCACTTCATCCCCGGCAACGTGCTCGTCGACATCGCGTCGTCAACGGTGTTCGGCGCCAAGTCCATCCTTCTCGTAGAGCCTGCCCAACCCTCGGCGCAGCGGCTCCGCAGCGGCCAGACGCTGCAGGGCCAGCACGTCATGGTCGAAATCAACACGGTGTTCCAGCAACTGGTGTCGGTCCTGAGTCACATCGACCCGCCGAAGCTCAACGAGTCGCTGGGTGCGCTGGCACAGGCGTTCAGTGGGCGGGGTCCACAGCTTGGCCAATCGCTGAGCGACCTGGATTCCTTTCTCGCCAGGCTGGAGCCGAGCCTGCCCGCTTTCCGGCATGACCTCTCGGTCTTACCGGTGGTGTCCAACGCCTACGCCGACGCGGCGCCCGACCTGATGAAGACCGCCTCGAACGCGACGCGGATCAGCAAGACGATCGTCGACGAGCAACGCAACCTGGATGCGTTGCTGATCAGCGCGATCGGCCTGGCCGACATCGGCAACGACGTCTTGTCGACGAACCGTCAACCGCTGACGGACGTGGTGCATCTGCTGGCGCCGACCACGGATCTGACCAATGAGTACGCCCCGGCGCTCAACTGTGCGTTCGCCGGGCTCGTACAGATAACGCACGGGGCGCCGTTGTCGGAACCGAGCATCAACATCTCGGCGAGCCTCACGTGGGGCGCAGAACGTTATCGGTATCCGACGAACCTGCCCAAGGTCGCGGCGACGGGGGGCCCGCAATGTGTGGGCCTGCCGAAGCTGCCGTTCAATACCGCCCCGCCGCAGTTGATTGCCGACATCGGCGCCAACCCGGTGAACTACGGAAACCCGCAGCTGTTGCTCAACTTCGACGGGCTGAAGCAGCTGTTGTACGGGCCGATCGCCGGCCCGCCGCGCAACCCCGCCCAGATCGGACAACAGGGATGAGAACGCGCGCAACGCTCATCAAGTTCGCGACCTTTGCGGTCGTGATGGCGGTGCTGACCGCCTTCCTCTTCTTCATCTTCGGCCAGTACCGGACGGGCGCGACGACCGGGTATTCGGCGGTGTTCAACGACGTGTCGCGGCTGAAACCGGGAGAGTCGGTGCGCGTCGCCGGGATTCGCGTCGGCACGGTCGACAGCGTTTCGTTGCGGCCCGACAAAAAAGTCGTGGTGAAGTTCGATGCCGACCGCAACGTCGTCCTCACCGAGGGCAGCAGGGCGGCGGTCCGCTACCTGAACCTGGTGGGCGACCGCTACCTCGAACTGCTCGATGGTCCGGGCTCGCCCAAACGGCTGCCCGCCGGCGGTCAGATTCCCGTCAGCCGCACCGCGCCCGCGCTTGACCTCGACCTCCTCCTCGGCGGACTGAAACCCGTTACGCAGGGGCTGAATCCGCACGATGTCAACGCGTTGACCGCAGGGCTGCTGCAGGTCTTCCAGGGTCAGGGCGGGACGATCGAGTCGCTGTTCACCAAGACGACGTCGTTTTCGAACGCCTTGGCCGACAACGATCAAACCGTGCAGCAGCTGATCGACAACCTCAACACGGTGATCGGCACGATCGCCAAGGACGGCAAACAGTTCTCCGGCGCAATCGATCGCCTCGAGCAGCTTGTCAGCGGGCTGTCGAATGACCGCGACACGATCGGGTCCGCGATTGACGCCCTGGACAAGGGAACCGCCTCGCTGGCGGATCTGCTTGCCGAGGCTCGCCCGCCGCTGTCGGGGACCATCGCTCAGCTGAATCGACTGGCACCCATTCTCGACAACGACAAGGACCGCATCGACACCGCAATTCAGAAGGCGCCCAGGAACTACCGCAAGCTGGTTCGACTCGGCGTGAACGGCGCCACCATCCCGTACTACATCTGCCAGTTCGGGCTCCGCGGTACGGATCTCAACGGCAAGACCGTGCGCGCCAATATCTTCAGGTCAGATGCAGGAAGGTGCACGGAACCCTAATGCTCAAGTATCGCGGAGCCGGGCTGGTCAAAGCCGGACTCATCGGCACCGTCCTGGCGGTGATGGTCATCCTGGTGGGGCTGTCGCCCGACCGATTCGTCGCATGGGCGACGATGGTCAGGTACCAGGCGCTGTTCACCGAAGCCGGGGGCCTTGCGGCGGGCAACCCCGTCATCGTGTCGGGGATGAAGGTCGGCACGGTGTCGGATGTGAAGCTGCGTCACGGCGACGCGCTGGTGACTTTCACGATGAAGGGCAACATCCTGCTCGGCTCGGAGACTTCCGCGCACATCCGCACGGGCACATTGCTGGGCGAGCGGATGCTGTCGGTGGAGTCCGCGGGCAGCGGCACGATGCATCCGATGGCTCTCATTCCGGTCTCGCGCACCTCTTCGCCTTACTCGCTGACGGAAGCGGTCAGCGACTTGACCACCGACACTGCGGGAACGAATACCGCAGCGCTGAACCAGTCATTGGACACGCTGGCGGCGACGCTCGATCAGATTGCGCCCCAAATGGGGCCGGCCTTCGACGCGCTCACCCGGTTATCGCGCACCCTCAACAGTCGTAACAAGAACCTGGGTGACCTTTTCAAGAGTGCCGGCGACGTCACCGGGGTTCTCTCCGAACGTAGCCAGCAGGTCAACAAGCTCATCCTCAACTCCGACTCCCTGCTCCAAGTCCTGGTGGCGCGGCGTCAAGAGATCGTGGACCTGCTGGCCAACACGTCGGTGGTGGCCAAGCAGCTGACGGCATTGGTGCACGACAACGAAAGCACATTGGCACCGACGCTGGAGAGATTGAATTCGGTGACGGCGATGCTGGAAAAGAACCGCGACAACATCGCCAAATCGCTGGCGGGCCTCAAGAAATTTCAGATCACGGTCGGTGAGGCCATCTCCGGCATGTACGCCTACCAGGCGTTCGCCCCGAACTTCCTTATCCCCCAACTCTTCCAGGAGTTGTTCGACTACCTCTGGGGATTCCGCACCTTCGATACGTTGAAGGGCCCCGGCTTCCCATCGCCGGTGCCTCGGGCGCTGACCCCCTGGCCCTACAACTCCATTCCAATGTGCCCTGGCTGCACGCTGGGCGGACGGGTCGGAGGATCACAATGACCTCTCGGATCCCGCGCAAGCGGCTCGCGGCCGTGACGGCGGTTGCCTTGGTCGGGCTCCTGCTTGCCGGAGCCGCCGTGGTCGTCCGCAATACGTTCTTCGGGCAGAAGACGATCACGGCCTATTTCACCACCGCCACCGCGATCTATCCCCACGACGAGGTGCGGGTTTCGGGTGTCAAAGTCGGCACCATCAAATCCATTCAGCCGCAGGGCACCCAGGCCAAGATGATCCTCAAGGTCGACCACGACGTGCCGATTCCGGCGGACGCGAAGGCGGTGATCGTCGCCTCGAACCTGGTGTCCGCCCGCTACGTTCAGCTCGCCCCGGCCTATCGAGACAGCGGGCCGGTCATGCGGGACGGCGCAGTCATACCGGTCGAACGGACCGCGGTGCCGGTCGAGTGGGACGAGGTCAAAACCCAGTTGATGCGGCTGGCAACGGATTTGGGACCCAAAAGCGGGGTATCGGGCACATCCGTCGGCCGGTTCATCGACAGCGCCGCCAACGCCCTCGACGGCAACGGCGACAAGCTGCGGCAAACGCTCGGTCAGCTGTCGGGCGTCGGCCGGATCCTCGCCAACGGCAGCGGCAACATCGTCGACATCATCAAAAACCTGCAGACGTTCATCGGCGCGCTACGCGACAGCAACGTGCAGATCGAGCAGTTCAACGGTCGCCTGGCCACGCTCACCAGCGTCGTCAACGACAGCAAATCCGACCTGGACGCGGCGCTGACCGATCTGTCGACGGCGGTCGGCGAGGTACAGCGCTTCATCGCCGGCACGCGCAACCAGACCAGCGAACAGATCGCCCGATTGGCCGACGTCACGCAGAACCTGGTCGATCACCACCTGGACCTGGAGAACATCCTGCACGCAGCGCCGAACGCGTTCGGCAACTTCTTCAACGACTACAACGCCGACACCGGAACCATCGTCGGAGGATTCGGGCTCATGAACATGTCGAATCCCACATGGGGCGGTCAGGTTCTGTTATCCGTACCGGGATGCACGCAAATCGGCGCCATCGGGAACATCACCTCGGTCGAAACGGGCAAGCTCTGCTCCCTGTTCATTGGTCCCGGATTGCGGCAGACCAGCTGGAATAACTCGCCCCTTCCGCTAAACCCGTTCATAGCCAAGTCGATTGACCCGGCCAGGGTTCTCTACACCGAACCGCGCCTGGCGCCCGGCGGGGAGGGCCCGAAACCCACGGCACCCGAGATCCCGGCCGCCGTGTCGGCCTACACCGGCCTGCCGGGTGACCCGGTGGGACCGCCGGGGGCGGTGCCACCGGCGCGGATACCGGGCGCGGCGATGCCGCTGCCGCCCCCACCGTCGACACCGGCGCCACCACCGCCGGCGCCGAGTGCCTCGGAAATGCTGCTGCCGGCAGACGGGCCACAACAATGATCGCCCGGATGGCGGCCCTGCGACGATGCGGGCCCTCGGCCCGCGGAGGAGTTGGGCCATCAGGTGTAGCACGGCGGGTGTTCACCGTCGGCTGTTGCGTGGTGTTGACCGCGACGGGATGCGCGTTCCACGGCCTGAATTCACTGCCCCTGCCCGGTGCCGTCGGACGCGGGCCGGGGGCCAACATCTACCACGTCGAACTCCCGAATGTCGGTACGATGGAGTCGAATTCGCCGGTCATGATCAACGACGTCGTCGTCGGCAGTGTCGGCACGATGAGGGTGCAAGGCTGGCACGCCGACGTCGAGATCTCCGTCAAGCGCGACGTGGTGGTCCCGGCCAACGTGGTAGCCACCGTCGGTCAGACCAGCCTGCTGGGCTCGATGCATGTGGAGCTCAATACTCCACTGGGCCAGCAGGGGAGCGGACGGCTGCAGCCCGGCGCCACCATTCCGCTGAGCCGGTCGTCGGCCTACCCGTCGACCGAGCAGACGCTGTCGTCGCTGGGGGCGGTGGTCAACGGCGGTGGACTGGGACAGATCGGGGAGGTCATCCACAATTTCTCGGCCGCCCTGTCCGGGCACGAGGGTGCGGTGCGTGATCTGATCACCCGCCTGGACACGTTCGTGGGAACTCTGAACGACGAACAGGACAACATCGTCGCCTCCATCCAGGCCCTGAATCGGTTGTCGGCCACCTTCGCCGACCAACGCGACGTCGTCACCGACGCGCTGCGCAAGATCCCGCCGGCGCTCGAGGTGTTGATCAAGGAGCGGCCCCGTCTGACGGCCGCCCTCGATCACCTTCGCGTGTTCAGTAACACCGCCAACCGGCTGGTCAACGACGCCCAGGCCGACCTGGTGAGGAACCTCAAAAACTTGGAGCCGACCATCAAAGCGCTCGCCGACGTCGGACCGGATTTCGGCGCGGCCATCGCGGCTTCGTTCGTGTTCCCGTTCACCCAGAACTTCGTCGACCGAGCCGTCCGAGGCGATTTCTTCAACCTGCATTTCGATTTCGACCTGACGATCCCAAGGCTCAAGAAGGGATTGTTCCTGGGAACCCACTGGGGGCAACTCGATATGCCGGTGCCGCCGGTGCCCGGCGATCCGTATCGCATGAATTACACGCTCGATCCCTTGCATAACCCGCTGAGGCCACCGTGGGTCGATCCCGACGCGTTGCCGTTGCCCCCGCCACCGCCGGGTGCGGTGCCGGGACCGGGGAACTATGGACCTCGTCCGGGGCCTGCTCCGGCTGAGGCGCCGATGCCTGACGCGAATCTGGGTCAAACGCCACCGCCGGCGGAGGCACCTTCGACGGGAGCGGGTGGATAGATGCTGACGCGCTTCGTTCGTATTCAGCTGGGGATTTTTTTGGTCGCCGGGATCATCGGCGTGGTCGCGATGGTGCTCTTCTACATTCAGGCGCCGACCCTGCTCGGCATCGGCCGGATGACGGTGACGCTGGAGTTGCCGGCCACCGGCGGGCTGTACCGGTTTTCCAACGTGACCTACCGCGGTGTTCAGCTCGGCAAGGTCACCGCGGTGGGTTTGACGCCGACGGGCGCGAAAGCGACGCTGTCGCTGAGCACTTCACCAAAAGTCCCCGCGGACCTGACCGCCGAGGTGCTCAGTGTCTCCGCGGTGGGTGAGCAGTACGTGGACCTGCGGCCCAAAACCAATTCGCCGCCCTACCTGCACGACGGCTCGGTAATCTCCGTGCGCGACACCACGATTCCGCAGCCGGTCGCCCCGATGCTCGAGCAGGTCAATGCCATGGTTCAAAGCATCCCGAAGGCCAAGCTCGGCCAATTGCTCGACGAATCCTTCCAGGGCTTCAACGGCACCGGTTACGACCTGGGCTCACTGATCGATTCCTCGAAGACCCTGTCGCGCGACGCCAACGGCGTCGTCGATCGCACCCGGGCCCTCACCGAAGACACCGGGCCGCTGCTGGATACCCAGGCGCACACCACCGACTCGATCAGAACGTGGGCGCGCAGCTTCGCCGGCATCTCGGATGTCATGGTGAACAACGATTCCCACTTCCGGACCATCCTGGAGAAGGGTCCGGACACCGCGAACGAAGCATCCCGGCTTCTCGAGCAGATCAAGCCGACGCTGCCGGTGTTGCTCGCCAACCTGACCACCATCGGGCAGATCGGCATCACCTACCACCCCTCGATCGAGCAGCTGCTGGTGCTGCTGCCCTCGGGGGTCGCCATCGAGCAGGCCGCTACGGGTGAAAACCACCCCGACGGTAGGGCTTACGGCGACTTCGCGGCCACGGTGGACGATCCACCTATTTGTACGGTCGGCTTCATGCCGCCGAACACCTGGCGATCCCCGGACGACCTGAGCGACATCGACACACCGGACGGGTTGTATTGCAAACTCCCGCAGGATTCACCGATCGCGGTTCGCGGCGCCCGCAACTATCCCTGCATGGGTCACCCGGGTAAGCGCGCGCCCACCGTCGAAATCTGCAACAGCGACAAGCCGTACATGCCGCTGGCGATGCGTCAGCACACCACCGGGCCCTATCCCTTGGATCCGAATCTGATTTCCCAGGGCGTCCCGCCCGATGACCGGATTACCGTCAATGACAGGATCTTCGGCCCGGTCGAGGGAACGCCGCTGCCGCCGGGGGCGGTGCCGCGCGGCGACGCGGCGGGGCCGCGGGGAGAAAACCCACCACCGGGCACGGTGGGAGCAGCTGTGCCCCCCGTGCCGTCGTCGGGGGCAACGCTGGCGCCGATGTCGAGAATGTCGGCTGACATTCCGGCTTTTGCGCCACTCGATGTCGCTGCGCCGGACGAGCTTCCGGCACCACCGCCGCCACCACCGGCGCCCGCACCGCTGGATCAGGTCGACGGTGGGCAGCCCCAGGCCGCGCCAAGCTCGTTCGGAGCCAACGTATCTAAGCCCGCGCCCTCGGTCGTGGTGGCAAAGTACGATCCGCACACCGGTCGTTATGTCGGTCCGGACGGAAAGTTGTACCAGCAGTCGGATCTCGTTGCTCCGAAGGCGCCCAAGACGTGGAAGGACATGATTCCCACCTGAATTCGCCCTGAGGCAATGCGGAGCCGCGAAGCGCGGGGCAGTGAAGTTACGACCGCCCGGGTCAGGAGAGCTGATCCAGGCGCAACGGCATCGCGACGTCAAGCCACTGGTTCTGCCCGCAGGCACCGCTGGGGCCGACCGTCTTGTCCTTGCCCGAGAGGACTCGCGACCCGAGTTGCCATCCGCCGTTGTCGTTTACGGGGAAGAACATGTAGGTCTGCACTCCGGAGAACGCGGTACCGTCTTCACACCGTTCCCAGTTCGGCACTTCGCGCCTCACCTTCCACGTCTCCCCATCAGTCATGTAGAGGGGCGCGGTCCAGCCCTGGTCGCTCGTCACCTGACCATGGCATTCCTGGGTTGAGTCGCACGTGGAGGTGATGGTCCATACCTGGTAGACCGTCGGCTCACCCTTGTACTGATCGTTGGTCTG
This sequence comes from Mycobacterium sp. NTMscope_Eco_3, assembly GCF_976985685.1. Lineage (NCBI taxonomy): Bacteria > Bacillati > Actinomycetota > Actinomycetes > Mycobacteriales > Mycobacteriaceae > Mycobacterium > Mycobacterium sp. NTMscope_Eco_3. The sequence continues at coordinate 470,585 of NZ_CDRJYZ010000001.1, forward strand.
GGCATAATCGCCAATGGACGTGGCCCGGAAAGTTCCGTTGATCGCCACGTCTTCTTTGGTTATTGCCCGGGCCGTGGGGGCAGCGCTCAAACCGCCGAATGCAGTGGCGGCCACCAGCGTTGCGGTGGTGAGTGTTTTGACTGAACGCATCAGGTGCTCCTCGAAGCGCGTAATCCGAGAGTGCCTATGGCACCTTTCCGCCGTCGGTTGCGGCGTCCTCGAGCGATGACGTTACACCGCTTCGGTCGGCCCGGTAACGGTTAGGACAAGATCCGCTGGGCTCACCCGGCCGGGTCGAATTTCGAGATCAGCCAGGAACCGTCGACTTTTGTCATCGTGACCAGGATGCTGCTCTGCGTCTTGTCGGGATCCTTCTTTTGCACGCTTGTCGTGGTCTGGTCGACGAAAACCAGCACGGAGGCCGAATTGGGATGCAATTCCGAGACCGCGGCCCGAATCACCTTGGCGCTGGCCGTCAGTTGCCCCTTTTGCGCCGTCGGCGCCACCACCTCGTCGGCGAATTTGCTGTAGTAGGTGAGAAAGTCGCCGGTGAGATGGGATTTCGCGTTGTTGAGATCGCGGTTCAAATGCTCGTACGAATACGACAACGCCGCCGTGGCACCATCTGACGCCGCCTGGATTGCCCGGCGCGCCGCCGCGTCGCCGACCTGCTGATCGGGCCGATACAGAAAGAAGTACACGCCGGCAGCGATTCCCACCGCGGCAATGACCAACGTTGTCGCGACGATTGAACGCCACCGTGCCAAATACCGGTTGGCGCGACGCCGAATCGCTGCCCGCCGACGCGGGCGTGCCGGTGCCTCGCCGGCGGGTGGCTTCGCGTCCTCGTCGGAGCCGTTCGGCGACGAGCCATGTTCGACGGTCATCGCAGGAAATCGACTTTCGACATCTTGAGCTGGCCGTCGTCGCGGTCCAGATTGACGCTGAGCCGAAACAAGGCCGGCGGCGGCTTGGCGTTATCCGGGCCAGTGGGAGTGGTTTTCGCCGCCACCAGCACGACTCCCGAATTGTCGCTCAATGACTCGACGGCGACGGCTTCGATGGTCACCTTGGTGCCGACCTTCGTTTCCTCGGCCTTGTTCACTATCAGGGGCGACAACACGGCTAGCTGGTTCTTCTGGTCCCCTGTGGAGGCATCGATCGAGCGCTGGACATCCTCCTTGGCATGATCGGGGTCAATCGACATCAGTGCCGTGACCCCTTGCCGGGCGGCTGCACTGAACTCCGTGGCGAGTTGGCGATTATGCACGGTGATGTGGTGCTGCCACAGCACGTAGCCGCTCGCGGCGAGAGACGCGGAGGCGAGCACGATGCCGACGCCGACGGATATCGTTTTCCGCCCCGGGCGCCGGAGCCACCCTGGACGTCGACGCCGCCCAGGACGCCGCAACCGTAACCGTTTCCGGGTCCCCTTGGCGGGGTGCTGCTCGACATCTTGGGCGTCGTCCGCGCGCCCGGCTTCGGTCGCCCCGCGCAGCTTCAACAGGCGTGCCCGAGCCGCCTCGGCGCGCGCTTCGGCTTTGGCGACTTCGTCTTCTACGTCCGTTTCTGACGGGCCCGCTGCGGCGCCGGAGTTCGATTGTGATTCGTCGGGAGCGGTACTCCTCGGGTCACTAGAATCGTCGGCGTTGGGCCCCTCCGGATCGTGCACGGAGAAGCAGCTTATCACTGGAGCCTGAGCTCAACGCCGCCGTCGGACGGCCGCCTTCGTGGCGCTTACATGCGGAAATGCGCGCCCGCCGGGGCGCGGAGTCGGGTGGCGTTCGGGATGGCCCGGCGCTGACCGCCTTTCGGTCCACGTGATCTTCTCCAACCAGGAGAATTTTCTTTTCAGGTGTGGCAGAGTAATCGGGTGCGATCAATCGTGCCTCTGGTTGCCGCGTTGCTCGGCGCCGGTGTGATGGCGGCGCCGCCAGCCTCGGCCGGGCCGACTGTCTGCGACTACCCCGCCTGCACCCCGGGCATCATGCCCCATCAGGTTCTCGGTGCGCCGTGTGACAACACGACCTACTACGCCTTCGGCGTCGCCGACGGATACGTCTCCTTCGCCTCCGAGCCCGGACGGCTGATGTTCTGCGGCTCGCCGCGGAGATACCAGCCTCGCTGGTTCCGCTCGCCTCCGATGGCCGGGGTCAAGGAAGAGAACGCCGACTGCACGAACTATCTGAACTACGTCGCGCAGGCGCCCGATGGTCTGTTCCTGATTTGTATTGCTCACGACGGCATATCGAGTTGGGTCCGCGCCGACACGTAGCCACCTCAGCCGCGGGTCTCCCGCGGTAGACCGAGCAGCCGGCGGCTTAAATCGGTAACCCGGTCGAGCAGTGTGTCGTCGTCGATGTCGGCGACCAACGGATGCATGACCGCGGTGCTGAGCGCGCCGGAGAACATCGCGGCCTCGATGCGCCCGTCGAGACCCGCATCGCTCAGTAGCACCCGATACAGGCGGTCCATGAAGAGTTGAAACGGCTTGTGCTCGGCCAGCAATCGGACGACGACGGGGTCGAATTGCAGCGTGCGCACCAATCGGCGGTCGCGAACGGCCATCTCAACCACGCCCACCAGCAAGGCATCTCGTGCCTGGGGCCCGTCGTCATAGGCTTCGGCGGCCTCGAGCGCCGGCGCGAGGCGGCCGAGTTCGCGCTCGGTGACGGCGATGACAATCTGCTCTTTGGTCCGGAACTGGTGGTAGACAGCGGCTTTCGTGATACCGACGGCGTCGGCGATCATCTGCAGCGACGTACCGCTGACCCCGTGGGTGGCGAACAGATCCAACGCGGCATCGAGTACCCGCGTCCGGGCCGGGCTGTGCGCGACGAGCCAGAATCGCTCACCGATGGCGGCCTGCCGTGCTGTTCCCACGCACCGAGACTAGACCACGCTATTGACCGAGGCTAGCCGATCGGCTAGCTTCGCTCACTAGCCGAGCTTTGGCGGCGATTCGTGCGGGGAAGGAGTACCGATGTCCGACGTCGGCGGAAACGATGCAAGCGGCGCCCAACAGGCGCGCACCGCGCCCCGGCGGACGGACGGCGAGCTGATCCTGCTCTGGACGCTGCCGGTGGCGCTGATCCTATGGATCGCCTCGTTCTTCCTGTTTCCGGGCTTCAATCCGCCGATGTCACCCTCCATGCCGGCGGATGCGGTCGCCGCGTTCTACCGCGATCCGGCCCACGTCCCGCAGATTCGCTACAGCATGATCCTGTTCAACTGGTTCGGGGTCTGCCTTGTCCCGATCCTGGCGCTGATCGTCCTGCAGATCCGCCGCATGGCGCATCGGACGCCGATCTTCTCGTATGCGATGTTGGGTTGCGTGGCCGGCGGTCCGACACTGTTTCTCGTCGCCAACGTCTGCTGGTTGCTGGCCGCCTTTCGACCGGAACGCAGCCCGGCGCTGACCCAGCTGCTCAATGATCTGGGCTGGATGACCTTCACCATCCTGGTCCCGTTCCTGATCGGGCAAAGCGTAATCCTCGCCCTGGCAATCTATTTCGACAACCAGCCGCGTCCGGTGTTCCGCCGCTGGGTGGCTTACTTCAACCTGGCGGTGGCGGCCGCGCTGGTTCCCGCCGCCTTCGTCGGCGTGTCGTTGACCGGCCCACTGGCCTGGGACGGGTTCTTGTCCTTCTGGGTCAAAAACGTTGCGATCGCGGTCTGGATCGTCGTGATGGGCGTGGTGCTGGGGCAAGCCGTCTACCGGGAGCGCGCCGAAAACGCCGGGCGCGCAGAGGAACTGGTCGACGCATGAGCGCGGTGATCACACCGCCCGCCTTCCCGGTCACGCCGCCTGCCGGACCGCTGCACCAGCGACTCGCCTGGCATCTACGGCACAACCCCAAGCGCGAACTCTGGTTGGCGTGGTGGACGCTCGTCGTGTTCTACAACATCTTCTTCCCGATGTTCTTCATCGTGGCGCAAGTCCAGCCCCCGCCGCAGCCCACTTGGGACCTTGCGACGCAGGCCCACTGGTTCTCCGAACGCCACCTCGGCGTACCGTTTGGCTTCGGCGTCATCTTCGCCATCAGCGGCATGATCGCGATCAACAACGCCCTGATCGCGTATTCGATGCGGCGCATGTCCGTCAGCCCCGCGTTCGGGTACAGCTATCTGATCATCTACTCGCTCAGCGCCGTACCCGGCATGCTGCTGCTCAACATCGCGCTGATCGTCGGGACGCTGCGACCCGAGCGAGACCCCGAAGCTCTCGGATGGCTCTACGACTTCGCCTTCCTGTCTTTCGACGGGACCATGGGGGTGTTCCTCATCGGGTCGCTGATCTGGATGGTCGCCATCCTGCTCGACAAGAATCGCGTGTTCCCCAAATGGTTCGGCTATCTCAACCTGTGCAACGCGCTGACCGAGGTGGTCGTGGCGCCGTGCTGGATCTTTCGGCGGGGCGTCTTGGCCTGGAACGGCCAGATCGCCTGGTGGCTGGACATGGTGGTGTTCGGCATCTACCAGGTCACGTTCATCGTCATGCTGTTCCAGATGATCCGGCGCGAAGACTTCGGCACCGGGCCGCTGCCCGACCGCGCCCGCAAAGAGGTGGCCACCCGATGACGGACCTCGCCGATCGGAACCGACGCGCCGTACCGGGGCAGCCGGACATGTGGGCGTTCGTGTTGTTCGAAACGCTGGTCTTCACCGCGTATTTCGGGTTCTACCTGTTCTACCGTGCCCACAATCCCGAGCTGTTCTTGCACTCCCAGGCGCAGCTGGATTTGCGGATCGGGGTCTTCAACACCCTCGTCTTGCTGCTGAGCTCCTGGTCGGTGGCGCGCTGCGTTCAGTCGGCGCGCGCCGGCGCCTACCGGGCGGCGCTCAAAGACGTCTACATCACCGCCGCATTCGCCGCGGTCTTCCTCTTCTTCAAGGTGTTCGAATGGGCACGTCTGGTCGGCATCGGACACGGGTTCGACAGCGACGACTTCTTCACCTACTATTTCTTCCTCACCGGTATCCACTTCGTGCACCTGCTGATCGGCTTCGTCGCGCTCGGCGTCATCGTCTACCAAATCCGCAGAGCGGCGCGAAAAGCGCGGGGCGCCAACGACGCCCAGCAACTTGTCGAAACCTGCGCGACCTATTGGCACACCGTTGATTTCCTATGGGTGCTCATCTTTGCGCTGCTGTACGTGGTGAGGTGATCGGAATCAAGTTCAACAAGCGGTTGATGATCGTCTGGCTCGTCCTCTCGGCGCTCACGCTGGCCTACCTCTGGATAGATCACTCCGCCGGCGGACTGCTGAAGTCCAGCGCGGTGGTGACGTCGAGCGTCATCGTGATCGCACTCATCAAGGTGCGCATCATTTTTCGCGAGTTCATGGAGGTGCGAAGCGCTCCGGTCCTACTGTGCCGACTCACCGATGCGTGGGTGGCGCTGATCGGCGCCGTCTTGCTCGGCTGCTACTTCGTCGGCATGCAGGTCTGACTAGGCCACGGGTGCGACCGCATCGGCGGTCGTGAACGTCAGGTGCAGCTCGCTCAAACCCCGCAAGATATACGTCGGCTCGTAGCTGTAGCGGCGCTCGGCGCTCGGTCCGTGATGGGCCGCGTCAATCTCGATGTGCGACATCCGATCCAGGAGCCGCTCGATCGAGACACGGCCCTCGACGCGGGCGAGCGGACCGCCCGGGCACGAGTGCACGCCGCGGGCGAACGCCATGTGCTCGCGCACATTCTTCCGGTTGATGTCGAACTCGTGCGGGTTGTCGAACCGGCGCGGGTCGCGATTGGCGGCGCCGGGCAAAATCATCACCACGGTGCCGGCGGGGATGTCGACGCCGCCGATGCTCGTGGCCTTACGGGCAAGGCGGGAATCGCTTTTCACCGGGCTCTCCATCCGCAGCGATTCCTCGATGAACGCCGGGATCAGGCTGCGGTCCTCGCGCACCTGCCGCTGGATGTCGGGCCGGTCGCCGAGCACCTGCAGGGCGGCGCTGAGCAACTTGGCGGTGGTTTCCTGCCCGGCGGCGAAGAGGAAGGTCGCCGAGCGAACCACGTCGATCACCTCGGGCGTCGACCCGTCCGGGTACTTCGCCTCCGCCAGGAAGGTCAGCACGTCGCCGCGCGGCTCGCGACGCCGCTCCTCGATGTAGTGACAGAACTTGTCGTCGAGCCATTCCAGCGGGTTGATCCCGACCGTCTCGTGATCCAGGGCGCCCACCCGCGCGCCGGGACGATCGGCGCCCAGCACGGTGCGGAACTGCGTGTGGTCTTCCTCCGGGACGCCGAGCAGGTCGGCGATCACCAAGGTGGCGAACGGCTTTGAGTATTCGGCGATGAACTCGCACTCACCGTTGTGCAGGAACTCGTCGAGCTGGCGATCGGCGAGCCGCCACATGAACTCCTCGTTCTGCTTGAGCCGGCTCGGGGTCAGCAGCTTGGCCAGCACCGACCGGGCCTTGGTGTGGTCCGGCGGATCCATGGTGACCATGTGCTCGAACATCGGGAACGAACTGCGGTGCTCGTCGATCTGTGCGCTGATGTCCTCGCCTTCGGGGGTGAACGGCAGCGGAGGGAACGGCCCGCCGAGCGCGACGATGTTCGAGAAGGTGTCCGGGTCCTTGTAGACCTCGGTGGCTTCTTCGTAGCCGGTGATTGCGACGACGCCGTAGTGCGGCAGCCGCAGCACCGGGTTCTGGCTGCGCAGATAGTCGAAGTAAGGGTGCGGATCTGGGACCAGAGACGGATCGGTGAAGAAGTCGATCGACTCGAAGGTGCTCATCGGATTGCGTCTCCCTGGGCTGGGTTTACCGGTGGTATCGGCGGCAAGCGGTACCGCCGCGGTGATTTCGAAATCGGAAATGTGCTGAGCACCTGCTTAGCATGGCGGTAATGTCAGGGTCAAGATCGAGGGCGCCGCGCCACGATACGATCCGAGTGGTCGGCACGGGATGGCACACAGTACGGAGCAGGGACATGACATCTGCCCGCAGGATCGGGGCGCCGGACGCGAAAAATCGCGCGTTGCTGCTCGACGCGGCCGAGCAGCTGATGCTCGAAGAGGGCTATGCCGCGGTCACCTCGCGTCGCCTCGCGAACAAGGCGGGGCTGAAGCCTCAGCTCGTGCACTACTACTTCCGCGCCATGGAGGAGTTGTTCCTCGAAGTCTTCCGCCGCCGCGCCGAGGAAGCGCTCGAAGTGCACGCGCGACTACTGCAATCGCCGCAGCCGCTGTGGGCGCTGTGGCGGTTCGGCACCGATCCCGCATTCACCCGGATTTCCATGGAATTCATGGCGCTGGCAAACCACCGAAAGGAGATGCGTACCGAAATTGCCTACTACGCTGCGCGCCTCCGCGAGGACCAGCGCCAGGCGGTGACGGCCGCGCTGGAGCGCTATGGGCAAGTCCGAGAAGACATACCACCCGTGGTCTGGACGGTCTTGATGAGCAGCCTGTCATGGTTCCTGGTGCTCGAGCAGGCGGTGGGCATTGACGGTGGCCACGCCGAAACCGTGGAGCTGGTCGAAAGTTATCTGCGTCGCTTGGAGGGCGAGCCGCGACCCATCGAAGGTATCCCGCAGACCTGGATGGTTCACCAATTCCGCAGCGAGCAGAGCACGCCTTTGGGGCCGTCCTTGGATACGACGACGGCTCCGTCTACCGCCAAGTCGCAGTGAAGGTTTGGCGCCCCGGGCTCGGTACCCGTGCTCGCCACGACCATCGCATACACGTCGGGTTTTGACAGGTCCAGCTCGTAACTCCACGGCTTGCCCGGTGCGAGGTCGATGTCGACGTGCGGCGTGAACGCGTAGGGGTTGTGGCTGTAGTCGGCGAAAATGGCCGGCTCATGATCCAGGTAATAAATGCTGGTGTAGATCGGATTCTGCGCGGACACCGTGTACTTGACGTGATGCATGACGGCCTCGTCGGCATGCGCCCGGCCACTTCCCGCCAGCACGCCGGCCGCCACCAACAGGGAAGCCGACGACACGACGGACCCGACGCCCATCGCCGTCCTCAGATTGATGGTCATGACGCTCCTCCGGCCGCCGGGCGAGGTTTGCTGTTGCGGGTCATGACCCGTTCCGCGGCCTGCCAGTGCGGGTCGGCAACCCATAGCCGTGCAAAGGATGCTATCGCCTCCTCAGGGGAAACTCCGCGGATTACGCGCTTTATCTCAGTCGCCGGGAGGCGGGCGAGCGACCGTGCCACAGCACGCCACCCTTCGTCGGGTGAGTCGAAGACGGCGCGCGGTAACACGCGGTCCACCAGGCCGATTTGCTCCGCGTCCGCCGCGCTCAGCGTGATTCCCGAGCCGGCCAGCAGCAGCGCCTTGCTCTTTCCGACCAGCGCGGCCAACCGCTCGGCACCGCCCCAGGCCGGCATGATCTCGAGCTGCACCTGGTTGAAGGCGATCTTGATGTCGTCGGCGGCCACGCGGATGTCGGCGGCGACGGCGACTTCGGCGCCCCCGCCGAACGCATGACCGTTGAGCGCGGCGACGACGGGAGCGGGGAAGTCCGCCAGCTGATCGCAGATCGACCGCATGCGCCGGGCCATCGCTGCGGCGTCGGCTTCGGTCCGCAGCGCGCTCAGTTCCTTGAGGTCACCACCGGAGACGAAAGCGTGCTCTCCGGCGCCCTTGATCACCAGCGCCTGGGCGCCCGCCGCCGCATCGATCGCCTTCTCCAGCTGGTCCATGGTGTCCAGGCCGATCGCGTTGCGGGCGTGCGGGCGGTCGATGGTGACCACCGCCAGCCCGTCGTCGATCTCCAGGTCCACCATGCGTCATCGCTCCTCGACAGCAACCCGATATTGGCATTCTCTTTTCGCGAGAATAACATCATCGCTGCAGGCAAAAGAATTTTCGCCTGCGGGATGGAGGTGGCTTGGTGCGGAACCGAACAGTGGCCGCCGCTGCGGCCCTCGCCGTCGCCTTGCTGGGGGCATGCACGTCGCATCCACCGACCCAGATCGCCAGCACGGCATCAGTCACCGTGAACGGGACCGATCGAAACTTCCACATCGTGAAGTGCGGTCAGGTGCAGTGGACTCGGATGATCGACATCGGCAGCGAATTCACCGGCGCCAAGGTCGTCGTCGACGAGAGCGCGCAACCGGCGACGGCCCAGTCTGTGCGCATCCGGAACGTGGGCGGGTTCAGCGGGATGTACTCCCAGGGTGGCGACGGCAACGCCGACATGAGCATGACGGGCGACAAATTCACCGTCACCGGCACCGCCAACGGCTACAAGACCGACAAACCCAGTGAACCGGCCACCGCCACGTTCAAAATCGTCGTGACGTGCTGACACCGCGCCGAAGCGGGCTCGGCGAGGCCCACGTTGCGGTTGGGCGCCTGTAGAGAATAGTATTCTCACAAATCAAGAAGGAGGATTCCATGGGCCAGTTGTCCCACAAGGTGGACGTTCCGTTCCCGATCTTTGACGCGGATAACCACCTCTACGAGCCGCCGGAGGCGCTGACCAAGTTCCTGCCCAAGGAGTACAAGGACTACGTCCAGTACGTGCAGATCAACGGTCGCACCAAGATCGCCATCCGCGGCCAGATCAGCAACTACATTCCCAATCCGACCTTCGAGGTCGTCGCCCGGCCGGGCGCCTGGGAGGAGTACTTCAAGTACGGCAACCCGGACGGCAAGAGCAAGCGCGAGCTGTTCGGTGAGCCGATGCGCGCGATCCCGGCGTTCTTCGAGCCCGGCCCGCGCCTGGAGACGATGAACGAGCTGGGCCTGGACAAGACCCTGATGTTCCCGACGTTGGCCAGCCTCCTGGAGGAGCGCCTGCGTGACGACCCGCTCGCCATCCACGTCCTGGTCCACGCGCTGAACGAGTGGCTGGACGAGGTCTGGGGCTTCAACTACCAGAACCGCATCTTCACCACGCCGGTCATCACCTTGCCGATCGTCGAGAAGGCGATCGAGGAGCTGGAGTGGGCGGTCAAGCGTGGTGCCCGCGCCATCCTGGTCCGCCCGGCGCCGGTCCCCGGCTTCCGCGGCCCGCGGTCGTTCGCGGTGCCCGAGTTCGACCCGTTCTGGGAGCGGGTCGTCGAGCACGACGTGCTGGTCGGCATGCACTCGAGCGACAGCGGCTACTCCCGGTACACCTCAGAGTGGGACGGCGCCGACCAGGAGATGCTGCCGTTCCAGACCAACGCGATGGGCATCCTCAACGAGTGGCGGCCGATCCAGGACTCGGTGGGCTCGTGGGTGATTCACGGCGCGCTCTACCGGCATCCCAAGCTCAAGGTCGCGATCGTCGAGGCCGGTTCGAAGTGGATGACCCCGTTGCTGGACGGCCTGGCAGAGGTCTTCCGCAAGGCCCCGGAGGCGTTCCCGAGCGACCCGGTCGAGATGGTCAAGAGCCGGATTCACGTCAGCCCGTTCTTCGAGGACGGCATCGACGACCTGGTCAACCTGGTCGGTGTGGATCAGGTGCTCTACGGATCGGACTGGCCGCACCCCGAGGGGTTGGCGGAGCCGACCTACTACATCGAGGCGCTGTCGCACCTGTCCGTCGATGACCAGGCAAAGATCATGGGCGGCAACCTCGGTCGACTCGTCACGGTGTGACGTCCTGGCGGACCATCCCCGAGATGGTCTTGAGCGCGGCGGACCGCTTCGGCGACGCGGAAGCAGTCGTCGACGGTCCGCTGCGCCTCACCTTCACCGAAGTTGTCGAGCGGATACGCTGTGCCGCAGGCTCTTTCGCGGAACTCGGCATCGAAAAGGGTGACCGCGTCGCGATCTGGGCGCCCAACTCGGCCGAGTGGATCATCGCGGCGTTCGGGTTGCTGACGGCCGGCGGCGTGCTCGTCCCGGTCAACACGCGGTTCAAGACCGAGGAAGCCGGCGACATCATCGTCCGCGGCAAGGTGAAGGCCGTCCTGGTCCAAAAGGGCTTTCTGGACCAGGATTACACCCTGTCTTCGAAGCCCTCCGGGCTTCCACCGGTCATCGATCTGAAGTCCGACTTTTTGTCCAGCGGTTCGCCCTTCGAGCGGCCGGTGCGCGGCACCGACATCTCCGACATCATCTTCACCTCGGGCACGACCGGCCGCCCCAAGGGGGCGATGCTCAATCACGGCCAAACGCTGCGGATGTACGAGGAGTGGGCGACGCTCGCGGACCTGCGTGAGGGCGATCGCTACCTGCAGATCAACCCGTACTTTCACACGTTCGGTCTGAAGGCGGGGTTGGTGACGTCCTTCCTGCGCGGCGCGACGATGCTGCCGGTCGCGGTCTTCGACATCGACACCGTGGTGGATCTCATTGAGCGCGAACGCATCACGATGCTTCCCGGCCCGCCGACGCTGTACCACTCGTTACTGAGTGTCGGTGACAAGTCCAAGCTGTCGACGCTGCGGGCCGCGGTGACCGGCGCCGCCGACATCCCGGTCGAACTGGTCCGTCGCATCCACGGCGAACTGCCGTTCGAGACGTTGATGACCGGCTACGGCCTCACCGAGGCCGGCAACGTGACGCTGTCGCGGCCCGGGGATTCCTTCGAGGACGTCGCCACCACCGCGGGGCTGCCCTGCGACGGAGTCGAGGTGCGCATCGCCGACGACGGCGAGGTGGTGGTTCGCGGCTACGGCGTCATGCAGGGCTACCTCGACGACCCCGACGCGACGGCCCAGGCGATCGATGCCGAGGGCTGGCTGCACACCGGAGATCTGGGAAGTTTCGACGACGCCGGCCGGCTGCGCATCGTCGGCCGCAAGAAGGACATGTTCATCGTCGGGGGCTTCAACGCCTATCCCGCCGAGATCGAGGGCTTCCTGCTCAACCACCCCGCCGTCGCGCAGGCGGCCGTCATCGGTATCCCCGACGAACGGATGGGCCAGGTGGGCAAGGCGTTCGTGGTCCGCAAGGGCGAGGTCGGCGCCGACGAATTGATCGGCTGGTGCCGCGACCGCATGGCCGGGTTCAAGGTGCCGCGCGCGGTACAGTTCCTTGATTCACTCCCACTCAACGCGACGGGGAAAGTGATGAAGGACCAACTTCGATGAATGACGGCGATATTCATTCGATGGTGATCGCGTCGGACTACCGTGTCCCGGATCCGTCGCGAGTATGGCCGTTGCTGGAACGCAACAAGGCGGCCCTGGCCGATATCGGCGCGCACCACGTGCTGGTCTACACCTCGACGCACGACTACGGCCGGGTCCTGGTGATGATCGGAGTCCACAGCCGCGAGCCGATCGTCGAGCTGCTGCGGTCCCGGGTGTTCTTCGATTGGTTCGACGAAGCCGGCGTGGACGACATCCCCGCGGTATTCGCCGGCGAGATCATCGACCGGTTCATCGCCCAGCCACCGCACACCCCGGCGGCCCCCGGGGTCGTGGTGGCCGCCATCGCGTCCGTCAACGATGTAGCCCTGCTGACCTCCGAAGTCAGTACGGCCATGGACAGATTCACCACGGCAGGCATCCGAAAGACCTGGGTATTTCAGGCTTTCGACGATGATCACGAGGTGCTGATCCTGCAGGAGTTCCCCGACGAGGAAAGCGCGCGGGAGTGGATCGACCACCCTGACGCCGCGGCGCAGTGGATGTCGGGAGCGGGCATCGGCGCCTATCCGCCGCTGTTCGTCGGGCGGTTCTCCGACATGATGCGCATCGAGGCGGACTGAGGGTCCGCCGGTGTTCGTGTGCCTGTGTAACGGGGTCACCAGCCAGACCGTGACCGAGGCCGTCGAGTGCGGGGCGTCGACCACCAACGAAGTCGCCCAGGCGTGCGGAGCGGGCACCGATTGCGGTCGCTGCCGGCGGACGGTGCAGGCCATCCTGCGATCGTCGGCGCCGGACCGGACGCCCAACTCGATCTGAGGCGGCCGGCGCGGCTGTATATCAGCGGCGCGGACTGCCGTCCGGTGACGTCGGCTGGACGAGTTCGACGAGCAGGCGAGGAATCTCGAGCCGCGGCAGCACCACCTCGACGAAAACCATGCGGTCTTTGTGTTCGGCGGCGGCGGTCAACGCCTCGTCGAGCTCCCCGTAGGTCTGGACCCGAAACGCCAGGTGATCGGTGACGCCCAGCGCGTGCGGAACGTCCGTCCACTTCCAACTGACGATGTCGTTGTACGGCGCCGTCTCGCCGTGGATGGCGCGCTCGACGGTGTAGCCGTCGTTGTTGACCACCACGATGACGGGGGAGAGCCCCTCGCGTGAGAACGTGCCGAGCTCCTGGACGGTCAGTTGCGCGGCGCCGTCCCCGATGAGCAACACCGTGCGGCGGTCCGGATGCGCCACGGCGGCCCCGAGGGCGGCCGGCAACGTGTAACCGATTGAGCCCCATAGCGGTTGACCGATGAAGGTGACCCCTTGCGGCAACCGGTGGTCGGCCATGCCGTAAAAGGAGGTGCCCTGATCGGCGAGCACCACGTTGCCCGGTGTGAGGGCCTGGCACAGCCGATCCCACACCATTTTTTGGGTCAGGGGTTGATCGCGCGGCGGGGGCGGCGGGAGCGGCTCGGCCGGCGGCGAGGCCACCGGGGGCGACGAGGCCCCGCGCCGGGCCAGGATGGTGGCCAACGCTTCCAGCGCGGCGCCCATTTCCAACGGCGCGAAGACTTCTCCGGCCACGCTGCTTTGGTACTGGCCGACGTCGATGGTCCGGGCCGGGTCGATCCGCTGGCTGAAGAAGCCGCTCACCATGTCGGTGAACACCACGCCGGCGGTGACCAACACGGGAGCCTCTTCGATCGCGGTGCGCACCGCCGGGGCGCTGGCCGAGCCCGCGTAGATCCCCAGGAAATTTGGTGAGCTCTCGTCGAGCAGGCTCTTCCCCCACATCAGCGTGGCATGCGGGACGACGTCCGCCGCCAGCAACGCCTCGAGTTCTTTGATCGCCTGCAGGCGGTGGACCAGCAGGTCGGCGAGGACGGTGAGCCGGTGGCCGCCGATGAGTTCGGTCGCGGCCTCGACGAACATCGCCAGCGCGCGGGGGCTGGTGCCCCCGCTGTAGCGGGGCAGCGGAGCCTCGGGCGGCTCGGTGGGGAACCGGGCCACGTCGGTGGACAGCAGGATGTATCCGGGTCGCTTCTGCTCGCGCACCTCGGACAAAACCCGGTCGATCTCTCGGCGGGCCGTTGCGGGCATGAGATTGGCTTGAGCGCAAGTGATTTCGCGGCTGACCCGGAAGAAGTGTTCGAAGTCGCCGTCGCCGAGCGAATGGTGCAGCGCCCGGCGGGTGCCCTGGGCGTCCTTGGACGGGCCGCCGACGATGTGGACGACGGGGACCTGCTCGGCGTAGCTGCCCGCGATCGCATTGGCCGCCGACAACTCACCGACGCCGAATGTCGTTACCAAGGCCGACATTCCGCGCAGCCGTCCATATCCGTCGGCGGCATAGCCGGCGTTGAGCTCGTTGGCGTTGCCGACCCACCGCAGTCGGGGGTGGGCGATGATGTGGTCGAGGAACTCCAGGTTGTAATCACCGGGAACGCCGAATATCTCTGAGACGCCGAGTTCGGCGAGGCGGTCCAACAGGTAGTCACCGACGGTGTATGCGGGATCGGTCGCAGCATCAGTCACAGGCACGACGGTACGCTCGGCCGAATCCATTCCGGGCGCGACGCCGTGCCAGTATCGTGCGGGCCATGGCACTCAAAGAATCCCGCGACATCGTGATCGAAGCCAGTCCCGAGGAGATTCTGGACGTCATCGCCGATTTCGAATCGATGCCCGAATGGTCGGAACCGCACCAGAGCGCGGAGGTCCTCGAGACCGGCGACGACGGGCGCCCTCGGCAAGTCAAGATGAAGGTCAAGGTCGCCGGGATCACCGACGAACAGGTGGTCGCCTACACCTGGGCGGACGACGCGGTGAGCTGGACGCTGGTCAGCTCCTCGCAGCAGAAGGCGCAGGACGGGAAGTACACCCTGATACCGCAGGGCGACAAGACCCTGGTGAAGTTCGAGCTGCTCGCGGACCCGAATGTGCCGCTGCCCGGCTTCGTGCTGAAGCGCGCCGTGAAGGGGACGATCGACTCCGCCACCAAGGCCCTGCGTGAGCGCGTGCTCAAGGTCAAGAAGGGCAAGTAGTCACCGTGAGCGGCGGTGGCCCGCTGGCCGGGGTCCGAGTCATCGAACTCGGCGGCATCGGACCGGGGCCGCACGCGGGAATGATGCTCGCGGATCTGGGCGCCGACGTGGTGCGGGTGCGGCGGCCCTCGGGCGGTCTCGAAATGCCGGCCGAGAGCCGGGACCTGTTGCACCGCGGCAAGCGGATCGTCGACCTCGACGTCAAGTCGCAGCCTCAGGCACTGCTGAACCTCGCCGCCAAGGCCGACGTGCTGCTGGACTGCTTTCGGCCCGGCACGTGCGAAAGACTCGGCATCGGTCCCGACGATTGCGCCGCGGTCAACCCGCGGCTGATCTTCGCGCGGATCACCGGCTGGGGGCAGGACGGGCCGCTGGCGCACATGGCGGGTCACGACATCAACTACCTGTCGCAGACCGGCGCGCTCTCGGCGCTCGGCTACGCCGACCGGCCGCCGATCCCGCCGCTGAACCTGGTCGCCGACTTCGGCGGCGGCTCGATGCTGGTGCTGCTCGGCATCGCGGCCGCGCTCTACGAACGGGAAGGTTCGGGCAAGGGTCAGGTCATCGACGCGGCGATGGTCGACGGGGTCAGCCTGTTGGCCCAGATGATGTGGACCATGAAGTCCACTGGCGCACTGCGGGACCGACGCGAATCCTTCCTGCTCGACGGTGGCGCCCCGTTCTACGGTTGCTACGAGACCGCCGACGGTGGCTACGTGGCCGTCGGGGCCATCGAGCCACAGTTCTTCGCGGCGTTGCTCGATGGGCTCGGCCTGTCACCCGAGGACGTGCCCGGCCAGCGCGACCGGGACTCCTACCCACAGATGCGCGACGTCTTCGCGAAACGGTTCGCGAGCCGGACCCGTGACGAATGGGCGCGGACGTTCGCCGGCACCGATGCGTGCGTCACCCCGGTGCTGACGTGGACCGAAGCCGCTGCCGACGACCACTTGCGGACGCGGTCCACCGTCATCACCGCCCACGGTGTCGACCAGGCCGCACCCGCCCCACGCTTCTCGCGGACACCGTCCGGACCCATTGAGCGACCGCCGGCGGCGACCACACCGCTTGACGAAATCAACTGGTAGACCGTCGATTACATCGAACCTATCCACGCCTGGGCCGGCGTTGCTAAATTTGATCTCAGTGGCCGTAAAAGCATCACGCGAATTCGTCGTCAACGCGCCGCCAGAAGTGGTCATGGAGGCGCTGACAGATGTCGGCGTCCTCTCGTCGTGGTCACCGCTGCACAAACACATCGAAGTGATCGACCGGTATCCCGACGGCCGGCCCCACCACGTCAAGACCACCATCAAGATTCTGGGCCTCGTCGACAAGGAGATCCTGGAATATCACTGGGGCCCCGACTGGGTCTGCTACGACGCCAAGGGAACCTCACAGCAGCACGGCCAACACGTCGAGTACAACGTCAAACCCGAAGGCGTCGGCCAGACCCGGGTGCGTTTCGACATCACCGTCGAACCGGGCCGGCCCATGCCCGCGTTCATCGTCCGGCGGGCAAGCGAAAGCGCCCTCGACGGGGCGGAAAAGGGATTGCGCGACATGGTGATGCGCGCCAATCGTTCAGCCGAGCCGGAATAGAGGGTGTCTGTGGTTTTAGGGCCTCACCGGTTGCGGCGCTGTTGTTAACTTATTAGTAGTGGCTGTACAAGCATCGTCGGAAATCGTGATGGATGCGCCTCCGGAGGTCATCATGGAGGCGCTCGCCGATATGGACGCGGTGCCGTCGTGGTCGTCGGTGCACAAGCGGGTCGAGGTCGTCGACAAGCACCCGGACGGGCGGCCGCACCATGTGAAGGTCACGATCGCGGTGACCGGCATCCACGACACGGAACTGCTCGAATACCACTGGGGGCCCGACTGGATGGTGTGGGACGCCCACAAGACCGCCCAGCAACACGGGCAGCACGGGGAGTACAACCTGAGCCGGGTGGGCGACGACAAGACCAGGGTGCGGTTCACCATCACCGTCGAACCGTGGGCCCCGCTGCCGGAGTTCTGGGTCGCGCGGGCCCGCAAGAAAATCCTTCATGCCGCGCTGGAGGGCTTGCGCAAGCGGGTGATGGGCCGCGAGGGCTTCGGCCCGGCTAGGTAGCGCCGTCCTTGAGCGCGGACAATCGCTTGATCGCCTCATCGAGCGTGTCGTCGCGTTTGCAGAAGGTGAAGCGCACCAAGTGATTCCACACGTCGGCCGGCCCGTGCACGGTGTCCGGATCGCAGAAGGCCGACATCGGGATCGCCGCGACCCCGACCTTTTCGGGTAGCGCCGCGCAGAACGCGGAGCTGTCGTCGTAGCCCAGCGGGCGCGGATCGGCGCACAAGAAGTACGTGCCGGCGCTGTCGTGCACCTCGAACCCGATGTCGGTCAGCCCGGCGGCCAGCCGATCGCGCCTGGCCTGCAACGTGGCGCGCAGGTCGTCCACCCACGCGCCCTCCCGCTCCAACGCCAAAGCCACGGCCGGCTGGAACGGCGCGCCGCCGACATAGCTCAGATACTGTTTGGCCGCGCGCATTCCGGCGATGAGTTGCGCTGGGCCGCAAGCCCATCCGATCTTCCAGCCGGTGCAGTTGAACATCTTGGCGGCGCTGGAGATGGTGATCGTCCGCTCGGCCATGCCGTCGAAACCGGCCAGCGGCACGTGCTGGCGGCCGTCAAACACCAGATGTTCGTACACCTCATCGGTGATCACCAACAGGTCGGCCGCGACGGCGATCTCGGCGATGGCGGCCAGCTCGGTCGCGCCGAGCACCGTGCCGGTCGGGTTGTGCGGTGAGTTGACGATCAGCGCGCGGGTCCTCGGCGTCACCGCGCGGCGCAGTGCGTCGGCGTCCAGGGCGAAACCGCGGCCGTGGGGGACCAGCGGCACGGCGACCCGCCGCGCGGAGGCCATCGCCACCACCGGCGAGTAGGAGTCGTAGAACGGCTCGATGAGCAGGACCTCCGAGCCGGGCTCGATCAGGCCGATCACCGCCGAGGCGATGGCCTCGGTCGCCCCGACCGTCACCAGCACCTCGGTGTCGGGGTCGTACTCGATGCCGTATTGGCGGCGACGCTGGGCGGCGATCGCGTGCCGCAGCGGCGCGATGCCGATCCCCGGCGGGTACTGGTTGACGCCGTGGGCGATGGCCTCCTGGGCGGCCTTCAGCATGGCCGGCGGCCCGTCCTCGTCGGGAAATCCCTGGCCGAGGTTCACCGCCCCGATCCGCGCGGCCAGGGCCGACATCTCGGCGAACACCGTGGTCGCGTACGGACGCAGTCGCGAGACCGTCATGGTGGACGAGCTTAGGCCCGGCGACGATGCGCGCCGCCCCGGGCGTGACTGCAGCGTCACGCTCGCCGCCGAACGTGACTGTCGCGTCACGCTCGGGGGCGAGCAACGCCGTGACCAGGGCCAACCTGCTCAACCAACAGGTTGGCCGGGCCCTGCTGTTAGGGTGGTGCGGGACCTAGTCTTGAAGACGGGATTCGAACCCTATTCGCGAACAAGGAAGTCGTCATGTCCGAAGAAGCTTTCATTTATGAGGCCATCCGCACGCCGCGGGGCAAGCAGAAAAACGGCTCGCTCAACGAGGTGAAGCCGCTCAACCTGGTCGTGGGCCTGGTCGACGAGCTGCGCCGGCGTTACCCCGACCTGGACGAGAACCTGATCAGCGACATGATCCTCGGCGTCGTGTCCCCGGTCGGCGACCAGGGCGGCGACATCGCCCGCACCGCGGTGCTGGCCGCGGGCCTGCCGGAGACCACCGGGGGCGTCCAGCTCAACCGGTTCTGCGCCTCCGGCCTGGAAGCCGTCAACACCGCCGCCCAGAAGGTGCGTTCCGGCTGGGACGACCTGGTGCTGGCCGGCGGCGTCGAGTCGATGAGCCGCGTGCCGATGGGCTCCGACGGCGGCGCGTGGGCGACCGACCCCGAGACCAACTACCGGATCGGCTTCGTGCCGCAGGGCATCGGCGCCGACCTGATCGCCACCATCGAGGGCTTCTCCCGCGACGACGTCGACGCCTACGCGTTGCGCAGCCAACAGAAGGCCGCCGAGGCGTGGTCGGGCGGCTACTTCGCCAAGTCGATCGTGCCGGTGCGCGACCAGAACGGCCTGGTCGTGCTCGACCACGACGAGCACATGCGGCCCGAGACCACCATGGAGGGCCTGGCCAAGCTCAAGACGGCGTTCGACGGCGTCGGCGAGATGGGCGGCTTCGACGACGTCGCGCTGCAGAAGTACCACTGGGTCGAAAAGATCAACCACGTCCACACGGGCGGCAACAGCTCCGGCATCGTCGACGGCGCCGCGCTGGTGCTGGTCGGTTCGGAGGCCGCCGGCAAGTCGCAGGGGCTGACCCCGCGGGCGCGCATCGTCGCGACCGCGACCAGCGGCGCGGACCCGGTCATCATGCTGACCGGCCCGACGCCCGCCACGCAGAAGGTCCTCGACCGGGCCGGGCTGACCGTCGACGACATCGACCTTTTCGAGCTCAACGAGGCGTTCGCGTCGGTGGTGCTGAAGTTCCAGAAGGACCTCAACATTCCCGACGAGAAGCTCAACGTCAACGGCGGCGCCATCGCGATGGGCCACCCGCTGGGCGCCACGGGCGCCATGATCACCGGCACCATGGTCGACGAGCTCGAGCGCCGCAACGCGCGTCGCGCCCTGGTCACACTGTGCATCGGCGGCGGCATGGGTGTCGCCACCATCATCGAGAGGGTTTAAGGCCATGGCAGAGAACACAATTCAGTGGGATAAGGATGCTGACGGCATCGTCACTCTGACGATGGACGACCCCACCGGGTCGGCCAACGTGATGAACGAGCACTACAGCGAGTCCATGCACAACGCCGTCGAACGCCTTGTCGCGGAGAAGGATTCGATCACCGGTGTGGTGATCGCCAGCGCGAAGAAGACGTTCTTCGCCGGGGGTGACCTGAAGGGCATGATCAACCTCGGCCCCGAGAACGCCGGCGAGGCGTTCGACACCGTCGAGTCGGTCAAGCGCGACCTGCGCGCGCTGGAGACCCTGGGCAAGCCGGTGGTGGCCGCCATCAACGGCGCCGCGCTGGGCGGTGGCCTGGAGATCGCGCTCGCCTGTCACCACCGGATCGCCGCCGACGTCAAGGGATTGGTCGTCGGTCTGCCCGAGGTGACGCTGGGCCTGCTGCCGGGCGGCGGCGGGGTGACCCGTACCGTGCGGATGTTCGGCATCCAGAACGCCTTCATGAACATCCTGTCCCAAGGCACCCGCTTCAAGCCGGACAAGGCCAAGGAGATCGGCCTGGTCGACGAGCTCGTCGGCTCCGTCGAGGAACTGGTGCCCGCCGCCAAGGCGTGGATCAAGGCCAACCCCGACTCGCACGAACAGCCTTGGGACAAAAAGGGTTACAAGATGCCCGGCGGCACCCCGGCCAGCCCCGCGCTGGCCGGCATCCTGCCGTCGTTCCCGGCGCTGCTCAAGAAGCAGCTGAAGGGCGCCCCGATGCCGGCGCCGCGGGCCATCCTGGACGCGGCCGTCGAGGGCGCGCAGGTGGACTTCGACACGGCCAGCCGCATCGAAAGCCGTTACTTCACCCAGCTGGTCACCGGCCAGGTCGCCAAGAACATGATCCAGGCGTTCTTCTTCGACCTGCAGCACATCAACGGCGGCGGTTCCCGCCCCGACGGCATCGAGCCGGTCAAGATCAACAAGATCGGCGTGCTGGGTGCGGGCATGATGGGCGCCGGCATCGCGTACGTCTCGGCCAAGGCCGGCTTCGACGTCGTGCTCAAGGATGTCAGCCTCGAAGCCGCGCAGAAGGGCAAGGGTTACTCGGAAAAGCTTGAGGCCAAGGCGCTTCAGCGCGGCAAGACCACCGAGGAGAAGAGCAAGGCGCTGCTGGACCGCATCACGCCGGCCGCCAACCCCGCCGACCTCAAGGGCGTCGACTTCGTGATCGAGGCCGTCTTCGAGAACCAGGAACTCAAGCACAAGGTATTCCAGGAGATCGAGGACATCGTCGAACCCAACGCGCTGCTCGGGTCGAACACCTCCACGCTGCCGATCACCGGTCTGGCGACCGGCGTCAAGCGGCAGGAGGACTTCATCGGGATCCACTTCTTCTCGCCGGTCGACAAGATGCCTCTGGTCGAAATCATCAAGGGCGACAAGACTTCTGACGAGGCGCTGGCCCGCGTGTTCGACTACACACTGGCCATCGGCAAGACCCCGATCGTCGTCAACGACAGCCGCGGCTTCTTCACCAGCCGAGTGATCGGCACGTTCGTCAACGAGGCGCTGGCGATGCTCGGCGAGGGCGTGGCCCCGGCCAGCATCGAGCACGCCGGTTCGCAGGCCGGGTACCCGGCGCCGCCGCTGCAGCTGTCCGACGAACTCAACCTCGAGCTGATGCACAAGATCGCCGTAGCTAGCCGTAAGGCGGTGGAAGATGTGGACGCCGTCTATACGCCGCACCCGGCCGAGGCGGTGGTCGAGAAGATGATCGAGATCGGACGGCCCAGCCGTTTGAAGGGCGCCGGCTTCTACGAGTACGTGGACGGCAAGCGGACCCGCCTGTGGCCCGGTCTGCAGGAGACGTTCAAGTCCGGCAGCGCGGACATTCCGTTGCAGGACATGATCGATCGCATGCTGTTCGCCGAGGCGCTCGAGACGCAGAAGTGCCTGGACGAGGGCGTGCTGACGTCGACCGCCGACGCCAACATCGGCTCCATCATGGGCATCGGCTTCCCGCCGTACACCGGGGGCAGCGCGCAGTTCATCGTCGGCTACTCCGGTGCCGGCGGCACGGGCAAGGACGCCTTCGTGGCGCGCGCCAAGGAACTGGCCGCCAAGTACGGCGACCGCTTCCTGCCGCCCGCGTCGCTGACGTAAGCCCTACCGCGAGCAGACGCGGAATCGCACTGCGCGGGGATTCCGCGTGCGATTCTGCGTCTGCTCGCCGGTCAGGGGCGCCGCTGGAACAGGTAGTAGCGAGCCGGGGTTTTCTCCGCGCGATCCAACTCGCGTTCGGCACCCGCGGACAGCAATGTCCAGCTTTGCGTGAACCGCCGTTCCATCTCGGCGTGATCGACGCCGCGCACCCCGACCCGGCCGCCGGGCACGAACGCGACAATCAACAGCCGGGCACCCGGGGCCGCCACGGCGCTGATCTCCCGCACATAGGCGTCGCGATCCGCGTCGCTCATGTTGTGCAGGCACCCGTTGTCGACGATCAACTCGAAGTTCGCACCGATTCCGGCCTGGCTCAGCTGCGTGACGTCGGCCTGGACGAAGTCCACCGCCGCGCCGGCCGCGCCGGCCTTGGCCCGCGCCCGTTCGAGGGGTTTGGCCACGAAGTCGACCGCGGTGACTTTCCAGCCGTGTTGGGCGAGGTAGATCGAACAGTCCCCGGTACCGCATCCGAGTTCAAGGGCGGACCCGGCGGGAAGCGCGGCGGCGTCGCGGGTTCCCTCGACCAGGTCCCGGACGCTTTGGGCGAGCGGATGACCGTCCCACGGGGTGAAACCGATGCGATAGAAGATCCGAAACAGCGTCTGCTTGGAAGCCATAGCTCACCCTAAGCGTGCCGGTCACCTTTCATCGGGTGGCGGCGGCGATCCGGCGCCATTCCTCCCGCGGGAAGGCCCTCGGGTCGGCCCGCAGCACCTGCACGCAGACGTGATCGGCGCCGGCGGAACGATGCTCGGCGACCCTGCGCATGATGGCGTCTTCGTCACCCCAGGCGATGATCGCGTTGAAGAGCCGGTCACTCACCTGCGCCACATCATCTTCGGAGAAGCCGCTGCGCAGCAGGTTGTTGGCGTAGTTGGGCAACGCCAAATAGGACCGCAGCCACTCAATTCCGATCTGGCGCGCCTCGTCGGGGCTGTCGGTCAGGATCACCGTCTGCTCCGGCAGCAGCAGCGGACCCTGCCCCAAAGCCGAACGCGCAGAAGCGGTGTGGTCGGCAGTGACGAGGTAAGGATGGGCGCCCGCGGCGCGGCTCGCGGACAGCTTCAGCATCTTCGGTCCGAGCGCGGCAAGAACCCGGCGCTCGGTGGGAACGGGCCGCGGCGCGGCATCCAACCCGTCCAGGAAGGTCGCCGTCGCCGCCAGCGGTTTGCGGTAGCGCCCGGGCTGGCCGGCATCGATCAGCGGTGCGTGGCTGACGCCGATTCCCAGCAGGAAGCGGTCCCCGTGCTCGGCGGTCAGCGTCGCATAGGACTCGGCGACGTCGCCGGGCGCGTGCATCCACAAATTCAGGATGCCGGTCGCGATCACGGTCCGTTTGGTCGCGGCGAGCAGATGACCCACCGAGTCGAACACCGGGCCGCCGACGTCGGGTATCCACAGCGCAGGGAAGCCGAGTTCATCGAGTTCGGCTGCCGCGTCGGCGGATTCGGCCGGGTCGCCGTAGCGCAGCTGACTGCTCCAGATCCCAACACCGGTCAGTTCCATCTGAGGCCTTCCCTTCTTGGCATGCGCTTCGGTCCGCGTCCTACCGGACATGCTGTCAGACGTCGCATCCGGCGTAGTCGGGGACCGGCATCGAATCGTGCATGCGGACGCCCTTGGTGTTCATCTTGGCCAGCGACCGGGACAGCGACCCGGGCATCGCCGAGATCAGTTGGGCTCCACGGGTTAACGCCCAGACTCCAGCGCGGGAACCGGGGATGATGCCCTTGGCGGCGCCGCGGGCGAAGGACCGGCTTCGATGCACCGGTTCGCGCATCTGCAGTTCGTAGGCGGCGAAGGCGCGCAGGTGGTCGCCGTCGGCCCGGGCGAGCTCTCCGGCCAGCACGTAGGCGCCGAGGACGGCGAGGCTGGTGCTGCCGCCCACCGCCGGCCCGGGGCAGTATCCGGCGTCGCCGACCAGGGTGACGCGGCGGCGCGACCACCTGTCCGTGCGCAGCTGGGTGATGGAGTCGAAGTAGAAGGTGGGCGTGCGCTCGATTTCGGCCAGCCAGCCGTCCACCTGGTCATGCATTCCGGCGAACGCGTCACGCAGTAAGTCCTTCTGCCGCAACACATCGCGGTGGTCGTAGTCCAAACCCTCCTTATTGCGAAACAGGAACACCACCCGCGCGTCGTCCAAGTGGTCCGCGGTGTAGATCCCGGCGAAGCGGCCGACGCCGACGTGGCCGACCATCTCGCCGGGCTCGACCAGCGTTTTGGGCGCCGACAACACCGACAGGTATCCGCCGAGGAAGCGCGTCAGGCCGGCCTCCTCGCCGAAGGTGAGGCGCCGAACGTTGGAATGCAGGCCGTCGGCGCCGACGATGACGTCGAAGCCGCGCGCCGGGGAGCGCTCGAACGTCACGGTGCCGTCGTGCTCGATCGCGGTGATCGAATCGCCGAACAGGTACTCGACGTCGTCGCGGGCGGCGTCGTAGTAAATCTCGCTGAGGTCGTCGCGCATGATTTCCACGTGCCGGTCGGAGCTGGCGGCGTAGATCTTGGTGAGGTCGATCTCGGTGGCCCGCGGCCGGCCTTCCCGGTACAACGCCATCCGGTTCGTTCCGGTGGCCAACGACTCGATGCGCGGCAGGACGCCCATCTTCGCCGAGATCTCCATCGCGGGACGGAACAAGTCGACGGCGTGGCCGCCGGTTTTGCGCAGTGCCGGGGCGCGTTCGACGACGGTGACGTCGAAGCCGTAACGGGACAGCCAGTACGCCAGGACCGGGCCGGCGACGCTGGCGCCGGAAATGAGTATCCGCACGATCCACCTCCCGACTTACTTAACGTTCGGTAAGCATAACATCTGACTTACCGATCGGTAAGTCAGATAAGCTCTGGGGGTGAGCAGGCCCCGGTCGGACACGCGCGAGCGGATTCAGGAGGCCGCTCGCGAGCTGTTTCTGCAGCGGGGCGTGCAGCGCACCAGCCTGCAGGACATCGCCAACCAGTTGGGCATCACCAAACCCGCGCTGTACTACCACTTTCCGTCACGCGAGGACCTGGTGCGCAGCATCCTGGTGCCGCTGATCGACGAGGGCGAGCGATTCGTCGCCGACCACGAGGGCCGCGGCGCCGTCGATGCGCGCGAGTTGTTGAAAGGCTATTTTGATTTTCACTACCGGCACCGCCGGGATCTGGTGCTGTTGCTGACCGAGTTGTCGACGCTTATCGATTTGGACCTCATCGACACCGTGCTCGCGTGGCGCGAGCGGTTGGCGCGGCTGGTGTTCGGCGAGACGCCGACGCTCGCGCAGTCCACCCGCGCGGTCGTCGCGTTCGGCGGGTTGCAGGACTGCTGCGTGCAGTTTCCCGACGCGCCCCACGGGGAGTTGCGGGAGAAGTCCGTGGCGGCCGCACTTGACGCGCTGCGTGGCTGAGATCTGGCCGGGCTAAGGTCCGTTGGTATGCGCTTCGGTCTCTTCATTCCGCAAGGCTGGCGAATGGATCTGGTCGGCATCGAACCCGAGAAACACTGGGCGGTGATGCGCGACCTGGCCGATTACGCGGATCGGGGGAGTTGGGACTCGCTGTGGGTCTACGACCATTTCCACACCGTGCCGGTGCCCACCGGGGAAGCCACCCACGAAGCGTGGTCGCTCATGGCCGCGTACGCGGCCACCACGTCTCGGATCAAGCTCGGCCAGATGTGCACGGCGATGAGCTACCGCAACCCGGTGTACCTCGCCAAGGTGGCGGCGACGGCCGACATCATCTCCGGTGGCCGGATTCAGATGGGCATCGGTGGCGGCTGGTACGAACACGAATGGCGCGCTTACGGTTACGGATTCCCGTCGGCGGGCGTGCGGTTGGGCCGGTTGGACGAGGGCGTCCAGATCATGCGCGACGCCTGGCGTGACGGCAAGGTCAGCTTCGACGGCAAGCACTACCAGGTGGACGGCGCGGTCGTCTCGCCTAAGCCCTTGCAAGACAACGGAATTCCGCTTTGGATCGCCGGCGGTGGCGAGAAGGTGACCTTGCGTATCGCCGCACGGTACGCGCAGTACACCAACTTCACGCCCGAGCCGGAGACGTTCGCCCACAAGTCGCAGGTGCTGGCCGAGCACTGCCGCGACATGGGCACCGACTTCGACGCCATCGTGCGTTCGGCCAATGTCAACGCCGTCGTCGGCACATCGGAGGCCGACGTCAAAGACCGGCTGCAACGGGTCCGCGACCGCATGGTCGGTTACGTCGGCGAGGGCGCCGCGGATGCGATGATCGCCGGCACCAGCGGGCCGGATTCGGCAACGGGCACACCGGAACAGGTCATCGAGCGCCTGACGAAGCTCCGCGACCTCGGTTGCGAGTACGCGATCTGCTATTTCCCCGAGGCTGCCTACGACCGCTCGGGCATCGAGCTGTTCGAACGAGAGATCATTCCCGCGCTGAGCTAGTTGCGGCGCCGGCCGGTGGGCCGGGTGAGCTCGCCCGGGCGCGGGGTTGACAATCTACAACCGTTTGGTTGTACATTTGCTTCATGTCCGACGACGACGCAGACCGGGTGGACGCCTTGTTCCACGCGCTTGCCGACCGGACCCGGCGCGACATCATGCGCCGGACCCTGGCCGGGGAACACTCGGTGTCGAAGCTCGCACTGAAGTA
This sequence comes from Mycobacterium sp. NTMscope_Eco_3, assembly GCF_976985685.1. Taxonomy (NCBI): domain Bacteria; kingdom Bacillati; phylum Actinomycetota; class Actinomycetes; order Mycobacteriales; family Mycobacteriaceae; genus Mycobacterium; species Mycobacterium sp. NTMscope_Eco_3. The sequence goes on from NZ_CDRJYZ010000001.1 coordinate 497,168, forward strand.
CGACATGAGCTTCGCGGCCGTGCAGAAGCACGTCGTCGTGCTCGAGAAAGCCGGCTTGATCACCAAACGACGGAGCGGTCGCGAGCAGCTGGCCACGGGTGACGTGGCGGCGGTGCGGTCGGTGGCGTCGATGCTGGCTGAGTTGGAACAGGTTTGGCGCGACCGCATCGCGCGCATCGACGAACTCATTTCATCGGACTCGACCAAGGAGGACTGAACCGTGCCCGTGACCGACGTCCAGCAGGACCTCGACAACCTGACCCTGACCATCACCGCCCACTTCGCCGCGCCGGTGGAGCGAATCTGGCAGGTCTACGCCGACCCGCGTCAGCTCGAGAAGGTGTGGGGCCCGCCCACCTACCCGGCGACTGTGGTCGACCACGACCTCAGGCCCGGAGGCCGCACCACGTACTTCATGACCGGCCCGGACGGCGACCGGCATGCCGGATACTGGGAGATCACCGCCGTCGACGAGCCGACGAGCTTCTCCTTCGTCGACGGCTTCGCCGACCTGGACTTCAACCCCGACCCGGGGCTGCCGGTCGCCACGAACGTCTACACCTTCACCGAGCACGAAGGCGGCACTCGCGCGATCTACGTCAGCACTTTCGCCTCCGCCGAGGCGCTTCAGCAGGTGTTGGACATGGGCGTGGTCGAGGGCACCTCATCGGCAATCAGCCAGATCGACGACCTGGTTGCCTGCTGAATTCGCGCCGACGCCCGAACGCTAGCGGTAGCGCAGCCCTGTCAGCATCAGTGCGGCGCCGCGAGGTCAGACGTCGGTCGTGACGTATCTCGTCTTGACCGGGGGCGCGGCCAGCAACGGAGGCAGCTGGGTCAGCTTTCCTTCGCCGGCGCGAAACGCGCGGTACGCCTCGTCGTGCTCGACCGCCTCCCAGATCTCATAGATGAGCCAGTGCGCTTCGTCGTCCTCGTCGACGAGCACGTCGGTGCGAACGTTGCCGTCGAATGCCCGGGTGTCTTGCAGCGCCCGGCCCATCAGCTCGCGCCCCGCGGCGACCTCGTCGGGCTTGAACCTGAGCTCGAGTATCACGGTGACCGTCATGGCGCCAACATATCTCCCCCGCGCTGCCGCCGATGTTCAGCCGTTGTGCGGCGACGAGAATGTGGTTTCCACTTTTCGGAAAGCTGTTATACGGTTCAGTGAGTTCTGTTGGCGGAATGTCGACGATCCTGGAGGATCCCCCGATGCAGAAGGCGCTAGCCCCCGAGATCTCTACCTGGCCCGATGAGAGCCCGCAGCTGATCGGCAGCCGATGCGGCAGCTGCGAGGCCACCACCTTCCCCGTGCAGCAGTGGTGCCCGCGTTGCAGCGGCGGCGAGATGTCCGACGTGTTGTTACCGCGCCGCGGGACGCTGGTGGCGTGGACGACGCAGGGCTTCCCCCCGGGAGCCCCCTACATCGGCCCGGCCGGAAAGGACTTCGTCCCGTTCGGAGTGGGTTTGGTCCAGCTCGGTGACGTCATCCGCGTCGAAGGGCGGTTGACCGAGAACGACCCGGCCAAGCTGCAGTTCGGCCAGGAAGTCGAACTCACCATGGTGCCCCTGGCCACCGACGACGAGGGCGCCGAAATCATGACCTTCGCGTTCCAGCCGGTCTAGCGGCGGGCCGCTGCCAGTTATCCGTGGCGATCGCGAGCGCGGCGGCGCCGGGCGAAGCGGGTCGCGACAAGTTATCCAGGAGGATTGAGATGACCAACGACGTCGCCATCATCGGCGTGGGCCTCCACCCGTTCGGCCGGTTCGAGAAGACCGCGATGCAGATGGGCGCCGAAGCCGTCCAGCTGGCGCTCAAAGACGCCGGAGTGGACTGGAAAGACATCCAGTTCGGATTCGGTGGCAGCTATGAGGTCTCCAACCCCGACGCCGTGACCCGCCTGGTCGGGCTGACCGGCATCACCTTCACCAACGTGTTCAACGCCTGCGCCACCGCGGCCAGCGCCATCCAGCAGACCGCCGACACCATCCGGCTGGGCAAGTACGACATCGGAATTGCCATCGGCCTCGACAAACACCCGCGCGGGGCGTTCACCGACGACCCCGCCAAGCTGGCGCTGCCGCAGTGGTACGCCAACAACGGGCAGTTCGTCACCACCAAGTTCTTCGGCATGAAGGCCAACAAGTACATCCACGACCACCACATCTCCCAGGAGACGTTGGCGCGGGTGGCCAACAAGAACTTCCGCAATGGTGCGCTGAACCCGAATGCCTTCCGGCGCAAGGAGATTTCCGTCGAGGAGATCCTCGCCTCGCCCGCGCTGAACTACCCGCTGACCCAGTACATGTTCTGCGCGCCCGACGAGGGGGCCGCGGCGGTCATCATGTGTCGCGCCGACATGGCCGAGAAGTTCACCGACAAGCCGGTCTATGTGCGCGCCTGCGAAATTCGGACGCGACGGTTCGGCGCCTACGAGGTGCACGCCACGTCGGCGCCCCTGGACGAGGACGCATCGCCGACGGTGTACGCGGCCAAGGCCGCCTACGAGGCGGCCGGCATCGGACCCGAGGACGTCGACGTCGCGCAGCTGCAGGACACCGACGCCGGCGCCGAGGTGATCCACATGGCCGAGACCGGCCTGTGCGCGGACGGCGAACAGGAGAAGCTACTGGCCGACGGCGCCACCGAGATCCACGGCTCAATACCCGTCAACACCGACGGCGGGCTGATCGCCAACGGCGAGCCGATCGGCGCGTCGGGGCTGCGGCAGATGCACGAACTGGTGCGCCAACTGCGCGGCGAGGCCGGGGAACGTCAGGTGCCCGGCGATCCCCGCGTCGGCCTGGCGCAGGTGTACGGGGCGCCCGGCACCGCGTCGGCGACCATCCTGTCTCGGTAGCGCCAGCAGACACAAAAGCCCCCGAAACAATGGAGTTTCGGGGGCTTTTGCGTTCCCTAGTCTAGATGGCCGGGCCCAGGAGGTCGTCGGCGTCGCGGATGATGTAGCCGTAACCCTGCTCGGCCAGGAAGCGCTGCCGGTGCGCGGCATACTCGGCGTCCAGGCTGTCGCGCGCCACCACGGAATAGAAGATGGCGCCGCCGCCGTCGGCCTTGGGCCGCAGTAACCGGCCCAGCCGCTGCGCCTCTTCCTGGCGCGAGCCGAACGTTCCCGAAACCTGCACGGCCACCGCGGCTTCCGGCAAATCGATGGAGAAGTTGGCGACCTTGGACACCACCAGCGTGTTCACCTCGCCGCGGCGGAAGCCGTCGAACAGCTCTTCGCGTTCCTTGGTCCGCGTCGAGCCCTGGATCACCGGGGCGCCCAGCTCGGCGCCCAGCTCGTCGAGCTGATCGAGATACGCGCCGATCACCAAGGTCTGCTCGCCCGGATGCTTCGCCAGAATCGTTTTGACCACAGCGATTTTGGTGTGCACCGTCGAGCAGAGCTTGTAACGCTCTTCGGGTTCGGCGGTGGCGTACATCATCCGCTCGTTGTCGGTCATGGTGACCCGCACCTCGACGCACTCCGCCGGCGCGATCCACCCCTGCGCCTCGATGTCCTTCCATGGCGCGTCATAACGTTTGGGGCCGATCAGGGAGAACACGTCGCCCTCGCGGCCGTCCTCGCGCACCAGCGTGGCGGTCAGGCCGAGGCGCCGCTTGGACTGCAAGTCGGCGGTCATCCGAAACACCGGCGCCGGCAACAAGTGGACCTCGTCGTAGATGATCAGTCCCCAGTCGCGGCTGTCGAAGAGTTCGAGGTGCCGGTACTCGCCCTTGGTGCGGCGAGTGATCATCTGGTACGTCGAGATGGTGACGGGCCGAATCTCCTTGCGCTCACCGGAATATTCGCCGATCTCCTCCTCGGTGAGCGAGGTGCGGGCGATCAGCTCGCGCTTCCACTGTCGCGCCGCGACGATGTTGGTGACCAAAATCAGCGTTGTCGCACCGGCTTTCGCCATCGCGGCGGCCCCCACCAGCGTCTTACCGGCGCCGCAGGGAAGCACCACGACACCGGAGCCACCGGACCAGAACGAGTCGGTGGCCATCTGCTGGTAGTCGCGCAGGTGCCAGCCGTCCTGGGCCAGGCTGATCGGATGCGCCTCTCCGTCGACGTAGCCCGCGAGATCCTCTGCGGGCCAACCGATCTTGAGCAGCATCTGCTTGACCCGGCCGCGTTCGCTGGGGTGGACGATGACGGTGTCGTCGTCGATCCGGGCGCCGAGCATCGGCGCGATCTTCCTGTTGCGCAGCACCTCCTCGAGCACCGCGCGGTCCAGGCTCACCAGGGTGAGACCGTGCGCCGGGCTTTTCACCAGCTGCAAGCGGCCGTAACGGGCCATGGTGTCGACGATGTCGACGAGCAGCGGCTGCGGCACCGCGTAGCGGGAGAAGGAGACCAGCGCGTCGACGACCTGTTCGGCGTCGTGGCCGGCGGCGCGGGCGTTCCACAGCGCCAGCGGCGTGATGCGGTAGGTGTGCACGTGCTCGGGTGCGCGTTCCAGCTCGGCGAACGGCGCGATGGCGGCCCGCGCCGCGCCGGCCTGCTCGTGGTCCACTTCGAGCAGCACCGTCTTGTCGGACTGCACGATCAACGGTCCGTCAGTCATTTAGGCGCCACTTCTCCTCATCGCTTCGCTCTGCATCGTCGTCGGCGCGCATCTAGGCGCCACTTCTCCTCATCGCTTCGCTCTGCATCGTGCCCGGCATGCCATTCATTATCGGCCGGGGGCCGACACCACCGACGTGATGCGGTGGATGGCGAAGTCGCGCAGCCTCCCCGAAGCCGAATCAAAGGCCACCAGCTGACCGCCCCGGACGGTGATCGGCGACACGACGCGCTGGGTCGCCACGCCGGCCGCGTCTAGATAACCGATCACCAGGGTGCCTTGTTCCCTGGCGGCGCGCTGCAACAGGGTCATGGTGGCCGCCGGGTCGACGCGGATGTTGCCGAACGGTGCGGCGGTGACCTTGCGCAGCACCGCGACGACCGCCTGCAGGCTTTCGCTGTTGGGACGCCGCACGGGGCGATACGGGCGGCGTTGCTGCGGCGTGGCCACCCGGGCGCCGCGGGGCCGGACGTCGACGATGGCGCCCGTAGAGTCTTCGGCCGCCGGGGCGAAGCCGGCCGCTCGCAGCGCGGCGAGCACCTCGCCGATCGGCGCCGGCGACACCGCCACCGTGGGGGCCAGGGCGCGCAGCTGCACGTCTTCGGTCGCGGGAGCGGCCACGGCCTGGGCAAGCAGCGCCGGATCCTCGCAACGCACGAACGACGCGGCCATGCCGATCCGCAGCTGCCCGTGCCTGCGCGCGACGTCGTCGATGAGGTAGGTAAGCCCTTGGGGCACTGGTGTTTTGGAGTGTTTGGCGAACAGGGCGTGCATCCAGTCGCGGGTCTTGCCGACGTCGAGCGCATGCCGGATCGACTGTTCGCTGACGCGGTACACCATTGCCGTCCCGGCCGATTCGACGGTGGCCACCGTGGCGAGTTGCTCGGCCAGGTCGCGCTGCAGCGGGCCGGGCACGACAACGGTCAGGTCCGCCTGCACCAGGAAGTGATCGACCGGTTTGGGTAGCGCCCGGGCCATCGCGTCGATCGCGGCCTGCGGATCGGCGTCCACGTCCAGCAGCGCCCGGCCGGGCGTGCTGATCGCCCCGCGCCCCACCAGGCCCATGGCATGGCATTCGGTGAGCAGATCCCCGACGGGCCCCGGCTGTAACCGCTTGGCCCAGCGCGGCCGCCGCCAGATCAGCGCGGCCGATGCTTCCGCCGCGTTGACACCGGCGCCGGGCGGGAGCTCAGACAACATACCGAGCAACAGTCGGCGATCCAGCGGTGCGGCCGTGGAATACAGGGCATCGGTAAGAGCCCCATAGGGTTTGGCGTCGGGGCTGCGCGTACCGATCAGCGTCGGGCGGCTGGGAAGGTCGAGCCAACTGCCGGCCAGCAGCTGCCAGCGCTCGGCGGTGGACAGCGCGGCGAACCGGTCGGTGGCGACCGTCGGCGCCCAGTACGGTGCCTCACCGACGGTGGGTTCGGGGTCAGGCATGCCGCTGGCGATCAATCCGGCGGCCGCGGCGACTTCCAGGATCAACCCCAGCCGCGGCTCGTCGATGCCGGTCACCTTGCTCAGCCGCTTGACGTCCCGGATTCCCAGGCCCCCGCTGCGCAGCTCGGAAACCGGTGCGGCGGAAAGTGTTTCGAGTAGGACGTCGAGTTCGCGCAGCAGGTCGATGGCCGCTCCGGCGGCGGTCGCGTCGGCATCGTCGGCCGTGGCGGTCGACACAACCGGGTCGGGCGCGGTCAGCTGCATGGGACCGGGCTGCTCGCCGCGCAGCACCTGTCCCACGTAGCGGGGCAGGATCACGGTCTCGGCGTCGATGCGCCGCAACAGACCCATCGCCAGCAGCTGGGGCACCGGGCGGTCCGCCGGTGCGCCGGGCGCGGCGTCACGGGTGCGGCCCATCGGCGAACCTTCGAGGAGTTTCTCCAGCACCTCGAGCTGCGCCTGGTTGAGGTCGTCGATCAGGCCGGCGATCTGCTCGGCGCCGCGCGAGGTGTCCTCGAGAATGACCTGCCCCGGATGCCACGGCATTCCGGTCCCGGCGTCCGGGGCGACCCGCAGCGCGGTCTCGCCCCAGACCAGGACGCGTTGCCGGAGGTCGTCGACCGCGTCGAGGACGTCGCCTTCGGGGGCGCGGTCCCCGATGAGCGCCAGCAGCTTCGCGGTCGGCACCGGTTCCGCGTCGGCCTGCAGCACCAGCAGCGCGTCGAGCACCGCCAGCCGCAGGAAGTCGAGGTCGTCGGTGGCAGCCTTGATCGACTGGCGGGCCTGAGCTCGGGCCGCCAGCGCGGCGATGCTGCCGGGCGGGGGCTGGGCGAGGTCCGGCCGTAATTCCAGCAGTCGGATCAGGCGCTCGTCGGGCAACTCGGCCAGCCACGACCCCAGCGGGATATCCGGGGTGTTGTCGGTCATCGCTGACCAGCGTAAAGCAGGTGGCCGGTACCCAGCAGACAGCAAAGCGGCGGGCGCCCGGCGACTCGAACCTACGGTCTTGCGCCACGCGCGTCGGGGCCACCTGTCAGAATGGACCTCGTGGCTGACACTGCTGAGGGCAAAGCTCGCAAATCCAAGTATGTCGACAACGGCTGGCCGACGACGGACCCCGACGACCACGCGGTCAGTGAACTCGTGACCGACCGGACCGGTGCGCTGTCGCCCTTCGGCGAGCTGACGTTCCCGCTGCCCTCCACCGAGCTGCCCTACCTGCACCCGGTCACCGTCGTCAATCGGTAGGTCTCCCACATGGCTAGGGCCTCTGAGGCCTCGAAAGCCTCGACGACCTGGGCGTCGGGAGAATCCCACCCGGGTGCGCTGTCACACGTGGACGACCAGGGGGCGGCGCACATGGTCGACGTCAGCGAGAAGGTAGCCACCAAGCGGACCGCCGTCGCCGCGGGCGCCCTGCGCACGTCGGCCCACGTAGTCGCCCTGATCTCGACCGGGGGCCTGCCCAAGGGCGACGCGCTGGCCACCGCCCGGGTGGCGGGTATCCAGGCGGCAAAGCGCACCAGCGATCTCATCCCGCTCTGCCATCAGCTCGCGCTGACCGGGGTCGACATCGACTTCGACGTCGCGGAGTCGGACATCGAGATCACCGCGACGGTGCGCAGCACCGATCGCACGGGGGTGGAGATGGAAGCGCTGACCGCCGTCGGCGTCGCGGCCCTGACGCTCTACGACATGATCAAAGCGGTCGACCCGGCCGCGCGGATCGATGACATTCGAGTCCTGCGCAAGGAAGGCGGCAAAACCGGAATGTGGACGCGGTCATGAGCACCCGATCGGCCCGCGTCATCATCGCCTCGACCCGGGCGTCGGCCGGACAGTACGAAGACCGATGCGGGCCGATCATCACCGAATGGCTGACGCAGCGGGGCTTTTCGCCCGGGGAGCCGGAGGTGGTCGCCGATGGCCCACCGGTCGGTGATGCGCTGCGCAAGGCGATCGATGACGACGTCGACGTCATCCTCACCTCCGGCGGCACCGGCATCTCACCCAGCGACAGCACGCCGGACCAGACTGTGGCCGTCATCGACTACCTCATTCCCGGACTGGCGGAGGCAATCCGCCAGTCGGGCCTTCCGAAGGTGCCGACGTCGGTATTGTCCCGCAGCGTGTGCGGGGTGGCCGGGCGGACCCTGATCGTCAACCTGCCGGGTTCCCCGGGTGGGGTGCGCGACGGGCTCGGGGTGCTGGCCGACGTGCTCGACCACGCGCTCGATCAACTCGCCGGTAAAGACCACCAGCGATGACGTTGGTCGTGCGCGCAGCCATGACCGAGCACCCGATTTTTCTGGCTGAGCATGAGGAACTGGTCGGCCACCAGTCGGCCGGGGCCATCGTCGGGTTCGTCGGCATGATCCGCGACCACGACGTCGGGCGCCGGGTGGTGCGGCTGGAGTACTCGGCGCACCCGTCGGCCGCGCAGGTCATGGCCGACGTGGTGGCCGATGTGGCGGCGCAGTCCGGCGGCGTGCGCGCCGTCGCCGCCAGCCACCGAATCGGTGTGCTGCACATCGGAGAGGCGGCATTGGTGGCGGCGGTCGCCGCCGATCACCGGCAGGCGGCATTCACCACCTGCGCGCAGCTGGTCGACACCATCAAGGCGCGGCTACCGGTGTGGAAGCACCAATTCTTCGCCGACGGCACCGAGGAGTGGGTGGGTTCGGCCTGACGCCGTGGCGATCTCAGCCCCCCGCAGCCGCGCCATGCCCGACACGCCCCGAACAGGAGGGTTTTCGGGGCGTGCGGGGAATCTGGCGGTAGAGCCTCAGGCGTTGGGCGACGGCTGCGCCAGGGCGTCCAGCGCGTCGTTCCCCTGAACGTCCTGTGCCCGAATCGCTTCCCACAGCTGCTGGGTGTAGCTGGCGTCGGACGCGAGCTCCGGCATGCCGGCCGGGACGAATCCGCGGAAGTCCGCGTCCGCGACGGGCGCGTCCGCCAGAGGTGCGGGCGGCGTCGCTTCGGCCGGGGGCGCGGGGGGCAGATCGGCCGGCGGTGCGGCGTCCGCGGGCGCAGCGGGGGGCAGCTCGGCCGGAGGCGCCGGCAAATCTGCCGGGGGAGCGTCCGGTGCCGGACGGTCGAAGGAGGCCAGCTGCACCGGAGCGGGCGGCGGGGCGTCTTGCGGGGGAGCGTCAGGCGCCGGTGCACCGTTGATGCCGGGCGCGTCCAGCGGGGCGTCCAGGCCGGCTGGGGCGGGTGCCTCGCGCGGGCTGGGAGCCGACAGCGGGCCGCCGCAGACGGGCCATGCGCCGCGACCCTGGGTTGCCAGCACCCGCTCGGCGACGGCGATCTGCTGTTCCTTGGTGGCAAGCTCGGCCGACGGGGCGTATTGGCCGCCGCCGTGTGCCGACCACGTGCTGGCGCTGAATTGCACCCCGCCGTGGTAGCCGTTGCCGGTGTTGATGGCCCAGTTGCCGCCGGACTCGCAACGGGCTACCTGGTCCCATTCGCCGTCGGTGGCCGCGGCCGCCTGGCCGGCTAGGGCGATGCTGCCGCCACCAAGCACTGCGCCCGTAAAGGCGATCTTGGCGACATTGACACTGGATGCGGTGGGCTTACGGTGACGTCCGCTCATGCGCGCCGATATATTCCTCTCTCGTCACGCGCCTGCGAGGTCAGCTGTCGGGTTCGGGTTGGAGAGGCCACCCGGCCGACGTGGTCGTCGAAACGACGACGCCGACTTCACCCCTAGGAGCCGCGAGCGGCCCCAGTCCGATCACGGTGGACCGGTGGGTCCCCCGTCTCCATCCATGAGTTGGTTGCCCCCGCCTATTGGATGGAGCTCGGCGCGATAGGGAGGGGAGGTCCGCCAATCGGGATAGCTGGCGAGCCTTCGGAGACCGTAACGGTTTCTGTTGGTCGCGTCACGTGTCGCGACACCTGGCGTTTCGCTCTCGGCCATCTGCGAAAACCGCAGCAACACACGGTATTTGCGCAGGTCATTACACGCGAGATTGGACCGTGATCGCGCCGTTATCGTTCCGTTATGTGAGATGTTTCACAGTTTCAGCCGCCGGAAAAGGGCGGCAAGACATCGATCGTGTCACCGGATCGCAACGTTGTGGTCTCGTCGCGCACGGCGACCCCGTCGCACAGGTAGGAGCATCGGCTCAACACGGTGGCGAGGCTCGATCCGCGCGTGGCCAGCCGCTCGACCAGCTCGCCAAGCGTGGTGCCGGGGCGCACCACCAGCGTCTCCGCCTCGACGCCCGCGGCCGCGTGGGCGGCCGCGAAGTAGCGCACCGTCACTCCGATACCGGTTTCCTGGACGGGGGGCTGCCCCATGGGGCTAGCCACCGATCGCGCTCATCGGTCGGTCGGGCTGGATGAAGTTCGGGTCGTTGATGCCGTGGCCCGCGGGCTTGCCCCACATCGCGGTGCGCCACGCCGCCTCGATCGCCTCGTCGGGCGCGCCGTTGCGCAACAGGCCCCGAAGGTCCGTCTCTTCCTTCGCGAATAGGCAGCTGCGGATCTGCCCGTCGGCCGTCAACCGGGTGCGGTCACACGTCGAGCAAAACGCGTGCGAGACCGATGCGATGACACCCACCTTGCCGCCCGGCGTGCCGGGGCCCTCGTCGACCAGCCAGAGCTCGGCGGGAGCGGACCCGCGCGGCGCCGGGTCGGGCCGCAGCCGGAAATGCGGGCGCAGCGCGGCCAGCACGTCGTCGGCGCTCAACGCCGCCTCGCGGCGCCATTGGTGCCCGGCGTCCAGGGGCATCTGCTCGATGACGCGCAACTGGTAGCCGTGCTCGAGGCAGAACCGCAACAGCTCCACCACGTCCTCGCGACCGGTCGCGGGGTCGAGCACGGCGTTCACCTTCACCGGCGCCAGGCCGGCCTCGTGGGCAGCAGCCAGCCCTTCCAGCACGTCGTCGAGGCGATCGCGGCGGGTAATGGCCGCGAAATGCTGCCGATCCACGGTGTCCAGCGACACGTTGACGCGGTCCAGCCCCGCCCGGGCGAGCCCGGCGGCCCGCCGCGCCAGCCCGACGCCGTTGGTGGTCAGGGAGATCTCGGGGCGCGGCCGCAACGCGGCCGCCGCGGCGATCACCTCTTCGAGGTGGCGCGCCAGCAGCGGCTCACCGCCGGTGAACCGCACGTTGGTGACCCCCAACCGGGTGACCGCGATGTCCATCAGCCGGGCCAACTCGCCGGCCGTCAGCAGTTGCTCGCCCGGCAGCCAGTCCAGGCCCTCGGCGGGCATGCAGTAGGTGCACCGCAGATTGCAGCGATCGGTCAGCGAGATCCGCAGATCCGTGGCGACCCGCCCGTAGGTGTCCACCAACGGGCCCGCGGACGGTGCTTCGGCGACGACACGGTCACCGGCCGGGCCGTCAGGGCGGCTCCGCACCGTCGGGAAACCCAACGCCGTCAGGGTCATGCGGCCACCGGCGCCGCGTAGTGAACCGGCGAGTCGAGGGGAACGATCTCCTTGCCCAGCGGCATCAGCGACACCGGAATCAGTTTGAGATTGGCCAGCGCCAGCGGAATGCCGACGATCGTCAGCGCCATCGTCACCGCGCTGACTAGATGACCGACCGCCAGCCACAGCCCGAACAGCACCACCCAGATGATGTTTCCGATCAGCGCGCCGGACCCGGAGGTCGGCTTGGCGACGATCGTGCGGCCGAACGGCCACAGCGCGTAAGAGGCGATGCGCAGCGACGCGAAGCCGAACGGGATGGTGATGATCAGCAGAAAGCTGATGAGCGCCGCAACGAGATATCCGGCGGCCAACCACAGGCCACCGAACAGAAGCCAGATGATGTTCAGGATCAGGCGCATATCTCCTCCGCGGGTAATACCAAGCGTACCGAGTGACGAATAACGGGGGTGCTCGTTAGGCACGCATCCGAGTAGGATCAGACTCTTAATACGGCGTCCTGCGCAGGCGGGACGCTTATTGTGTTGCCTATTTCTATTGATCCGTTAGACAAGCAGGTGAGACCAGTGCCGACCGGCAAGGTTAAGTGGTACGACGCTGACAAGGGCTTCGGCTTCCTGTCACAAGAGGGCGGCGAAGACGTCTACGTCCGCTCGTCGGCGCTGCCCGCCGGGGTCGAGGGGCTCAAGGCCGGCCAGCGGGTGGAATTCGGTATCGCCTCCGGACGCCGCGGGCCGCAAGCGTTGAGCCTCAAGCTGATTGAGCCGCCGCCCAGCCTGACCAAGGCGCGGCGCGAGGCGCCTGCCGAACACAAGCACAACCCCGACGAACTGCACGGCATGGTCGAGGACATGATCACGTTGCTGGAAAGCACCGTGCAGCCCGAGCTGCGCAAGGGCCGCTACCCCGACCGCAAGACGGCGCGCCGGGTCTCCGAGGTGGTCAAGGCCGTGGCACGGGAGCTCGACTCCTAACGCGCCCGACTCAGCCAATTTGCCGGCGACGGCTCGGTGACGAGCCGCAGATGGGGTACTCCACACCCCATGACGGTCGTCTAGCAAGGAGGCTGCGATGGCACAGCAAGCGCAGGTCACCGAGGAACAGGCGAGAGCGCTCGCCGAGGAGTCTCGCGAAACCGGTTGGGATAAACCGTCCTTCGCAAAGGAATTGTTTCTCGGTCGTTTTCCGCTGGAGCTGATACACCCGTTCCCCACGCCCACGGAAGCCGACGAGACCCGCACCCGGGCGTTTCTCGACAGCGTGCGCGAGTTTCTGGAGACCGTCGACGGCAGCGTCATCGAACGCGATGCGCAAATTCCCGACGAGTACGTGAAGGGACTGGCCGACCTGGGCTGCTTCGGGATGAAGATTCCCGCCGAATACGGCGGCCTGGGCATGTCGCAAGTCGCCTACAACCGGGCGCTGATGATGGTGACGAGCGTTCACCCCAGTCTCGGCGCACTGCTGTCGGCGCATCAGTCCATCGGGGTGCCCGAGCCGCTCAAACTCGCCGGGACCCCCGAGCAGAAACAGAAGTTCTTGCCGCGCTGCGCCGCCGGGGCCATATCGGCGTTTTTGCTCACCGAACCCGACGTCGGCTCCGATCCCGCCCGATTGGCGTCGACGGCGACCCCCATCGAGGACGGCCAGGCCTACGAACTCGACGGCGTGAAGTTGTGGACTACCAACGGTGTGGTCGCCGAGCTGCTGGTGATCATGGCCCGGGTGCCCCGCAGCGAAGGGCACCGCGGCGGCATCAGCGCCTTCGTCGTCGAGGCCGATTCACCCGGGATCACCGTGGAGCGGCGCAACAAATTCATGGGCCTGCGCGGCATCGAGAACGGCGTCACCAGGCTGCACCGCGTTCGGGTCCCGCGCGAAAACCTGATCGGCTCCGAAGGAGACGGTTTGAAGATCGCGTTGACCACGCTCAACGCCGGACGGTTGTCGATCCCCGCCAGCGCGACGGGCTCATCGAAGTGGGCGTTGAAGATCGCGCGCGAATGGTCCGGTGAGCGTGTCCAGTGGGGCAAGCCGCTGGCCGAGCACGAAGCGGTGGCCCGCAAGCTCTCGTTCATCGCCGCCACCAATTACGCGCTGGACGCCGTGCTCGAGCTGTCCGCGCAGATGGCCGACGAAGGGCGCAACGACATCCGGATCGAGGCGGCGTTGGCCAAGTTGTGGTCCAGCGAGATGGCCTGTGTGATCGCCGACGAGGTCATGCAGATCCGCGGTGGACGGGGCTATGAGACCGCGGAGTCGCTGGCCGCGCGGGGCGAACGCGCCGTGCCCGTCGAACAGGCGGTGCGGGACCTGCGGATCAATCGCATCTTCGAGGGGTCCAGCGAGATCATGAGGCTGCTTATCGCGCGCGAGGCGGTCGACGCGCACCTCGCCGCGGCCGGCGACCTCGCCAAGCCCGACACCGGCCTGCGGCAGAAGGCCGCCGCGGCGGTTGGTGCGAGCGGATTCTACGCAAAGTGGTTGCCGCAGCTGGTTTTCGGTGAAGGTCAGCGACCGCGGGCCTACCACGAGTTCGGCCCGCTGGCGGCACACCTCCGGTTCATCGAACGCTCCAGCCGCAAGCTCGCCCGGAACACGTTCTACGGCATGGCGCGCTGGCAGGCCAAGCTGGAGCAGCGGCAGGGATTCCTCGGCCGCGTCGTCGACATCGGCGCCGAGTTGTTCGCGATGTCCGCGGCTTGCGTGCACGCGGAGTCGCAACGTGCCGCCGATCCGGTGGTGGGCCAGCAGGCCTACGAGCTGGCCGAAACATTCTGCGCCCAAGCGACGCTGCGGGTGGAGACGCTGTTTCATGCGTTGTGGGACAACACCGACGGCAGCGATGTGCAGCTGACTCGCAACCTGCTGCAGGGCCGGTACAGCTGGCTGGAGGCCGGGATCATCGATCAGTCCGAGGGCACCGGGCCGTGGATCGCCCACTGGGAAGAGGGTGCGTCGACTGAGAACAACCTGGCCCGGCGATTCTTGTCCAGCGACCGCTCGGCAACGAGCCCGCGTTGAGCCACGATGGAAGACATGGCTTCCTACATCGCGCAAGCAGGCGAGTTCAACCGCGACACCGACTACATCACCACCCGCATCACCGCCGCCGGGCGCGACGGCTACCCGGTCGAGCCCGGCCGGTACCGGCTCGTCGTCGCCCGCGCGTGCCCGTGGGCCAACCGCGCCATCATCGTCCGCCGGTTGCTGGGCCTCGAAAGCGTGCTCTCCATTGGCTTTTGCGGCCCCACCCACGACGAGCGCAGTTGGACGTTCGATCTCGATCCCGGCGGTGTGGATCCGGTGCTGAAGATCCCGCGGTTGCAAGACGCCTACTTCAAGCGGTTCCCCGACTACCCGAAGGGGATCACGGTCCCGGCGATCGTCGACGTACCGACCGGCGCGGTGGTCACCAACGACTTCGCGCAGATGACGTTGGATCTGTCGACGGAGTGGTCGGCGTACCACCGCGACGGAGCGCCCGAGCTCTACCCCGAGCGGCTGCGCGCCGAAATCGATGAGGTCAACAAGAGGGTCTACACCGAAATCAACAACGGCGTGTACCGGTGCGGCTTCGCCGGCGCGCAGGAGGCTTACGAAGCCGCCTACGATCGGCTGTTCGCCGCGTTGGATTGGGTGAGCGATCGGCTGACCAACCAGCGTTACCTGGTGGGCGACACCATCACCGAGGCCGACGTGCGGTTGTTCACCACCTTGGCCCGCTTCGACCCGGTGTATCACGGGCACTTCAAGTGCAATCGCAGCAAACTGAGCGAAATGCCGGTGCTGTGGGCTTACGCGCGCGACCTGTTCCAGACGCCGGGCTTCGGGGACACCATCGACTTCGTCCAGATCAAGCAGCACTACTACATCGTCCACGCCGACATCAACCCCACCCGCATCGTGCCCAAGGGCCCCGACCTGTCCGGGTGGTTATCCCCGCACGGACGAGAGAGTTTGGGCGGCAAGCCTTTCGGGGGCGGGACGCCCCCGGGCCCGCCGGTCGAAGGGGAGCGGGTGCCCGCCGGCCACGGGGCGTAGCGTTCGCGGGGCTTGAAATTTTCTCGCCGAACGTCGACTTGTTGCGCGAAATCGCCTGGGGTTGTGCGACAACACCTCCACGTTGGGCGCGCTAGGGCTCAGAACGTCAGGCGCACAGACCATTCCGCATGCGGGACATCGCGGAGTTCGCCCGCCGGGTCCACCGCCAACGTCAGCAACTGCACGACGATCCCGGCCAGCCGACCGCGATGCGGGTCGACCGGGGGAATAGTCACGGCGAGCCGGGTGCCCGGCCGAAAGATGGTGCTGGTGCTGTTCGTTGGATCCTCATATACCTGCACCAGGCGCCAGGGCGCCCGGTAGATGGCATCGGGCACCGAGAGCTGAATCGGATAGCGCTCGCTGACGTGGAGCTCACCCTGGGTCTGCGGCGTGTCACAGTCTTCGAGGTTGAGCACGTTGCAGTAGAGGTAGGGCCCCACCCGGGCCAGGTGACCATGCGAATACGCGCTGATCTCGGGGCGTTGCGGACCGGAGCGCCCTACCAGTAGCCACGTGCCGACTCCGACACCCACACAGAGCAGAGCCATCAGGCAGGCCAGCAGCACGGCCACGCCGCGGTTGATTCGGGGTTTCACTCGGCGACCACCGCCGGACTGCCGACGCCGCGACGGGTGCCCTCTTGCTCGACCATGATGGGCCTATTACCTCCCAGGCCGGGAATCAGCGAGTTGCCGCGGAAGCTGACCAGCGTCTGCGCCAGGCCCGGGATGAGCAGGGCAGTGACCGCGGTGAATCCGACCCACAGTTCGGTGTACACCAACACACCCACGGCGCCGCCGAGGACCCAGGCCAACTGCAGCGTCGACTCCGAGCGCCCGAAACCCGATGCCCGGGATTCCTCCGGCAGATCGTTCTGCAACGAGGCGTCCAGGGACGCCTTCGCGATCGCGCTGGCCCCCGACGTCACCAGCGTGGCGATCGCGGCCAGCATCAGGTTGCCGGCCACCGAGGCCGCCAATGCGACCGCGCTCACCGCCAGCGTGCAGCGCACCACCAGCACGGCGGGCCGGCCCAGTTTGAGGCGCGCGCTGGTGAAGTTGCCGACGAAGTTGCCGATGCCGGCCGCCGCGCCGATCACCCCGAGTATGGCGACCTGCGCCCACCCGCTGGCGTCATGCGCCTTGGCGACGAATGCCGGATACAAGAACAGAAACCCCACCATGACCTTGATGGTGCAGTTACCCCACAGCGAAGTAATGATGTTGCGGCCCAACGGTTGCCGAAGTGCCCCGCTGACCTCTTTGTGCCAGCTTCGGCGCAGGGGTTCGCTGTCCTGGCGGTAGCTCAAGGTGGCGGGGACCTCACCGGCGGTCACCTCGACCCAGCGCGGGATCCGCATGGACAGCGCCGCGCCGGCGATCGTGACCGCGACGACGACGAACAATGCGCCGGGCAGCTTGAACAGGTGCGTGCAGACGAATTCGACGCCCCCGGCGATGGCGCCCCCGGCGATGGTGCCGCCCAGCAGACCGAACATGGTCAGCCGCGAGTTGACCCGCACCAGGTCGATGGTCGGCGGCATCACCCTGGGTGTCACCGCGCTGCGCAGCACGCTGAACGACTTCGAGAACACCATCATGGCCAGCGCGCACGGGTACAGCACCATCGACGGGTAGCTCCCGCTGGCGCCGTCGTAGTTCATGATCAGCACCAGCGCCAACGCCGTGCGTAGGGCGAACGACGCGGCGAGCGCGACGCGGCGCCCGTGCTGCAGCCGGTCCAGCGCCGGACCGATGAGGGGGGCGATCACCGCGAACGGCGCGATGGTGATCAACAGGTACAGCGCGACGCGGCCCTTGCTCTCCCCGGTCGCCGCCGCGAAGAACAACGTGTTGGCCAAGGCGACGGCCATCGCGGCGTCCACCGCGAAGTTGGCCACCGTGGGCCAGGTGAGCGCCGTCAGACCGGACTTGTCGGCGCCGTCGGCCGTGGCCGCGCGCTGCACCATCCAATACATCCGGGAACCCATTTCGCGGCTGCGCAGCGCCGCGGCGCGGGTGACGGTGATCCGCTCGCCGGGAGTCGGGGCACGAGGGGGCGCGCCGGTGCTGTGGTCCGGCTCCGCCTGGTGGCTCAGCGGGGGCAGATAGCGGTTGGCGCTCGGCATCGGCGGTGGGCGGCGCGTCCGGCGCTGGGCGCCGTCGCCGGCAGGGTAGTTGGCCGCGCCCGGATGTTGTGCGGCAACGCCATTGGGGGCCCGGCGGCCCGGCCTGGAGCCCACCCGGCCCGGATCGCCTTGCCGCCGCCCAGACACTCCCCGATTCTCCCCTATGCCGGCGACATGCGTCTGCAGGTAACGGGGCGTGGCTCGTCAACCTAGTATTGGAACCGCAATGCAGACAGAAGACAGCGTGACCAGACCCATCGAGGGATCGCCCGTGGCGACCGTGGGCGAGTGGCCCGAACGGTTGGCGGCGGTGCTCACGGGCGCGGCGGACCAGGCCAGGGCCGCCGTTGTGGAGTTCAGCGGGCCGGAGACGCTCGGCGACTATCTGGGCGTCAGCTACGAAGACCCGAACACCGCCACCCACCGGTTCCTGGCGCATCTACCGGGCTACCAGGGGTGGCAGTGGGCCGTGGTTGTGGCCGCCTATCCCGGCGCCGATCACGCCACCGTGAGCGAAGTGGTGCTCGTCCCGGGCCCGACGGCGTTGCTGGCGCCGGAATGGGTGCCGTGGGAGCAGCGGGTGCGACCCGGGGACCTCAGCCCCGGGGACCTGTTGGCCCCCGCCGCCGACGATCCTCGGCTGGTTCCCGGCTACACCGCCAGCGGGGACCCACAGGTCGACGAGACCGCCGCCGAGATCGGGCTGGGCCGACGCTGGGTGATGAGCGGCGAGGGACGTGCGGAGGCGGCCGAACGCTGGCACACCGGCGACTACGGCCCCGACTCGCCGATGGCGCGATCCACCAAGCGGGTGTGCCGCGACTGTGGCTTCTTCCTGCCGCTGTCGGGATCCCTGGGGGCCATGTTCGGCGTGTGCGGCAACGAGCTGTCGGCCGACGGGCACATCGTCGACAAGCAGTATGGCTGCGGTGCGCACTCGGACACCCCGGCGCCGGCGGGCACCGGGTCCCCCGCGTACGAGCCCTACGACGACGGGGTGCTGGACGTCACCCAGGCGCCGGTCGAGCCGACGGCGCCACCGGAGCCGTCGGAGCCGCCCGAAACGTCGGAGCCGTCGGAGCCGTCGGACACGTCAGAAGCTCAGCCGGAGGCGGTGACCGAAACGCCGGAGGCGGAATCCGAAACCGGGTCGGCCGAGTCCGAGCAGCAGCCCGCGCCGGAGAACCAGAGCGAGACCCCCGACTAGCCCCGTGCGGCGCCTTCTGCGGCGGCCTTGATGCGCGCCAAAGAGGCGTTCATGCCGTCGAGCAATTCGTGTTCGAAATTATCGGTGCCGCCGAAGAGCGCTTTGACCGACAGGTTCGAAAACGCGGTGACGCCGTTTTCGGCGTGGCGGCTCTCGATCACCCGGGTGCCCTCGCCGGCCGGCTCGAGCTCATAGCTCCAGATGGTGTTGTTGGTGTCGACGCGGAACGCGAGTTTGCGGTCCGGGACGATCTCGACCACCGTGCAGGTGGTCGGCCAGAACATTCGATTGCGACGGTTGAGGTTGAGGGTGCGGGTGCCCTGACGCACCGGGCCGAAAGGCTTCATCCAGCGGCACTGCGGACTCCATTCCGGCATGCGCCGAAGATCGGAAATCAATTCCCACACTTTGGCAACCGGTGCGTTGATGTCGACGTGCGCTTGCAATAGCGGGGCTACCATCGCTCCTCCAACAGGTCAGCGAATCATCTTTGGTCGAGGTAATTTTCGAGTCCGGCCTGGGCGCCGCGCGCGCCACGGCGGGCCGCCGCAAGCTGCAGCAAGAAAATGGTCGTGCCGAGCACCCCCACGCCCAGCCCGGCCAGCGTCACCGGGCGCCAGCCCGCCAGAGCGGGCACCAGGAACGCCGCGGCCGCCGCGATCACCCATCCCAGCGCTCCGAGCGCGATGAACGGCCAGGCGTGCACCAGTACCGCGGGCAGGGGCGGCGCCGTGCGGTTGTGGCCAGGTTCGGCGGACATCGCGATTAACATAGCCCGCCGCCGGCGCCCGCTGGCGCCGCGCCCATTTGCCGAAACGGACCGTCGAAGGTTCCGAGCAGGACGGGGTGGCGCGCAGCTAAGCGTTTCGATGAAGTTTCGTGCGGTTTAGTGAACGCCCGTCGTTCACCGGTTGGTGTCCCGGTTTCTCAGGCTTCCGTGTAACCTCGCGCCATGCCTGACAGCGATGCGCGGCTGGCCAGCGACCTGTCACTGGCTGTCATGCGGCTGGCCCGCCAACTGCGGTTCCGCAACCCGTCGTCGCCGGTGTCGCTGTCGCAGCTGTCGGCGCTGGCCATGCTGGCCACCGAAGGTCCGATGACGCCCGGCGCCCTGGCAATTCGCGAACGGGTCAGGCCGCCATCGATGACGCGGGTGATCGCGTCGCTGGCCGAGATGGGTCTGGTGGATCGCGCGCCGCACCCCGTCGACGGCCGGCAGGTCCTGGTCTCGGTTTCCGAGGCCGGGGCGGAGCTGGTCAAGGCCAACCGTCGCGCCCGTCAGGAATGGCTGGCCAAGCGGCTGTCGACGCTGGACTCCGAACAACGTGACATCCTGCGCAGCGCGGCCGATCTGATGTTGGCGTTGGTCGACGAAAGCCCGTGAGCGCCGGCGCCGATGTTGGCAACGTTCACGACGTCGACGACCCCGACGACCCGAGGCTCGACGATTTCCGCGACCTGAACAGTGTCGATCGCCGTCCCGACCTGCCGTCGGGAAAAGGGCTGGTGATCGCCGAAGGCGTGCTGGTGGTGCAGCGCATGCTCGCGTCCCGGTTCCGCCCGCATGCCCTGCTCGGCACCGACCGCCGGCTCGCCGAGCTCAAGGACGACCTGGCCGGCAGCGCCGTGCCGTTCTACCGGACGTCGGCCGACGTCATGGCCCAGGTGGTCGGCTTTCACCTCAATCGCGGCGTGCTGGCGGCCGCCCGGCGGGTGCCGGAGCCGAGCGTGGCCGAGGTGCTCGCCGGCGCCCGCACCGTCGCCGTGCTCGAAGGGGTCAACGATCACGAGAACCTGGGCTCGATCTTTCGCAACGCGGCCGGGCTGGGCGTCGACGCGGTGATCTTCGGCAGTGGGTGCGCCGATCCGTTGTACCGTCGCGCCGTCCGGGTCTCGATGGGCCACGCCCTGCTGGTGCCGTACGCGCGCGCAACCTGTTGGCCCGCCGAGCTGATGACGTTGAAGGAGAACGGATTTCGGCTTCTGGCGATGACCCCGCAAGACTCGGCGTGCCCGTTGGCCGAGGCGATGACGGCCGCGCGCGGCGAACGCGTCGCGGTGTTGGTGGGCGCGGAGGGTCCCGGGCTGACGCCGGCCACCTTGCGATTGAGCGATGTGCGAGCGCGCATTCCGATGTCGCGGGGCACCGACTCGCTCAACGTCGCGACCGCGGCCGCGCTGGCGTTCTACGAGCGGGCCCGGCTCGGTGACGTCGCGGGCCGCTCGGCGGCGAAAGGCGGGGATGGACGGTCAGGCTAGGCTTCGGCTGATGAAGGACCAGTCCGTGCCCTGGGCAACGGGTTTGACGGTGACCGCGTTTGTCGCGGCGGTCACCGCCGCGGCGATCGTGGTGCTCAGTCTGGGCTTGGTTCGCGTGCATCCGCTGCTGGCCGTCGGGCTGAACATCGTGGCGGCCGGGGGACTGGCGCCGACCCTGTGGGGGTGGCGGCGCACCCCCGTTCTGCGCTGGTTCGTGCTGGGCGCCGGAGTCGGCGTGACGGGAGCGTGGATCGCGCTGCTCGCGATGGCGGCCGCGGGTCGCGCCTAGTGGTGATCGCGAGCGCGGCGTAGCCGGGCGAAGCGGGTCGCCACCATTTGCTCTAGCGGGCTAGCGCTGCCCGCCCGAGCGCACGCCGAGCAGCACGTCTTCCCACGCCGGGATGACCGGCTTGCCCCGGCGGGTGTGTACCGGCTTCTCGTCGGGCTCGGGGGCCGGCGCTTCCGCGACGGGTGGCTTCGCGGGCTCTTCGAAGTCGACGTGGGCCACCCGCGCCACCGGTCGCAACGGACGCTCGAAGGTCGGGTCGATCAACGCGCTGGCGGCGTCGTCGATGGCGGTGACCGTTCCGCCGTGGGCGCCGGGGGCGAAGCAGAAATGCGCGAGGTTGTCCGAACGACCGACCTTCCACGCGAGCTGCACCGTCCAGCGGTTGTCTTCGTTGCGCCAGGCGTCCCAGCTGAGTTTGTCGTGGTCGAGGCCCCGGGTCACCAAGGCGGTGCTGACGGTCTCCAGCAGGGTCAGCACGGCCGGACCGTCGGCCAGCATGGGGTGTGCGGCGGTTGCCAGTTCCGCGGCGCGAAACCGTTCCAACAGCACCGGGTGAGCGAAGCGGCGGATCCGCGAAACGTCCGAGCCCGACGCCGCGGCGACCTGCTCGACGGACGCGCCGGCGCGGATCTTGGCCTGAATTTCCTTGGGGCTGAGCATGTTGGTGACTTCAATCTCGAGCTGCGGTTGCTCGGGGTGCTGGGCCGCGTCGCGCAGAGCGGCTCGCAGGCGGTCGTCGGCCGCCAGCTTGAACTGCTCCGCGGGATCATCGCTCTCGCAGATGACGTATTTGCTGTCGGCGTCGAGCCCGACCACTTTGAGTTCCCGCATGGCTATCTCCTCGCAGGCTCCGTGCAGGTCAGCGACGGATCCGTCACGGCGCACTTTAGTCCAGCAACCGCCCATCATCTGTGCTGACACGCTGGGCGGTTGCGCGCGATTGCCGGCTGTTCCAGGGCGTGCGACTAAAGCCGCTCGACGACCCAGTCGACGCACTCGGTGAGGGCGCTGACGTCGTCGGGATCCACCGCCGGGAACATCCCGACCCGCAGCTGGTTGCGGCCGAGCTTGCGGTACGGCTCGGTGTCGACGATTCCGTTTGCCCGCAGGATCTTCGCCACGGCCGCGGCGTCGACGTCGTCGACGAAGTCGATGGTGCCCACCACCTGCGAGCGCAGCTTCGGGTCGGTGACGAACGGGGTGGTGTAGGGCCGCTCCTCGGCCCACGAGTACAGGCGTCCCGAGGAGTCCGCCGTGCGCTTGACGGCCCAGTCCAGCCCGCCGTTGCCCAGCATCCAGTCGACCTGCTCGGCCATCAGCGCCAGGGTGCCGACCGCCGGGGTGTTGTAGGTCTGGTCCTTGAGGCTGTTCTCCACCGCGATGGGCAGCGACAGGAAGTCGGGGACCCAGCGGCCGGATGCGGCGACCGATTCGACGCGGGCCAGCGCTGCGGGGCTCATGACGGCCAGCCACAGCCCGCCGTCGCTGGCGAAATTCTTCTGTGGCGAAAAGTAGTAGGCATCCGTCTCGGTGATGTCGACGGGCAGGCCACCGGCCCCGGACGTCGCGTCGATGACGACCAATGCCTCACCGGAGTCGGTGGGTCGGCGCACGGGCACGGCGACGCCGGTCGAGGTCTCGTTGTGGGCCCAGGCGATCACGTCCACGGAGGGATCGCTCTGCGGCTCGGGTGCGCTGCCCGCATCCGACTTGATGACGATGGGATCGCCGACGAAGGGGTTCTTGGCGACCGCGGAGGCGAACTTCGAGCTGAATTCGCCGTAGGAGAGGTGCAGCGAGCGCTTGTCGATCAAGCCGAACGCCGCGGCATCCCAGAACGCCGTCGCGCCCCCGTTGCCCAGAATGACCTCGTAGCCCTCCGGCACCGAGAACAGCTGGGCGAGCCCCGACCGCAGTCGGCCCACCAGATTCTTGACCGGCGCCTGCCGGTGCGAGGTTCCGAACAGCGGCGCCGCGGTCGTGGTCAGCGCCTGGAGTTGTTCGGGCCGGACCTTGGACGGGCCGCACCCGAAGCGGCCGTCGCGGGGTTTGATGTCAGCGGGGATCTCGAGCTGGTCAGCCATGTTCATCAGGGTAGTGAGCCGCCCTGGCGGCCCGATTCAGCGGGCCGTCCGCCGACGCCTGCCGTCGGGGCAAAAGGCCTGCTCGGACCCGCCGCAACGTTTCGCTGGTTGTGATCCAGGGCATATGAATCGGATGACCACTGGTCAGGTCACAGTGCGTCGGAGGGGTCTAGGAAATATCCGGTACCTCCGGTACTGTCTGGACATAGCACGTCCAAATGTAAACCTCGTTGAGGAGGCCTGAATTATGGCTAGGACGCGATTGGTCCGGCGTTGGCGCCGCAACATGGAAGTGCGCGACGACGTCGACTACGTCAACATGCTTGCCACACTGTCCGAGGGGTCGGTGCGGCGGAACTTCAACCCATACACCGACATCGATTGGGACTCACCGGAATTCGCTGTCACCGACAACGACCCCCGGTGGATCCTGCCGGCGACCGACCCGCTGGGCCGCCACCCCTGGTACGCGGCGCAGTCAGATGAGCGCAAGATCAAGATCGGGATGTGGCGGCAGGCCAACGTGGCCAAGGTGGGGTTGCACTTCGAATCCATCCTGATCCGCGGCCTGATGAACTACACGTTCTGGGTGCCCAACGGATCACCCGAATACCGGTACTGCCTGCACGAGTCGGTCGAAGAGTGCAACCACACCATGATGTTCCAGGAGATGGTGAACCGGATCGGCGCCGACGTCCCGGGCATGCCGCGGATGCTCAAGTGGCTGTCGCCGTTGGTTCCGCTGGTGGCCGGGCCGCTGCCGGTGGCGTTCTTCATCGGCGTGCTCGCCGGCGAGGAACCCATCGACCACACGCAGAAAAACATTCTGCGCGAAGGCAAGTCGCTACACCCGATCATGGAACGAGTGATGGCGATTCACGTCGCCGAGGAAGCGCGCCACATCTCGTTCGCCCACGAGTTCCTGCGCAAGCGGGTGCCCGAACTGACCAAGCGGCAGCGCTTCTGGACCGCGTTGTACCTGCCGCTGACCATGAAGGCGCTGTGCCGCGCAATTGTGGTGCCGCCCAAGGCTTTCTGGCGGGAGTTCGACATTCCGCGCGAGGTCAAGAAGGAACTGTTCTTCCGGTCGCCGGAATCGCGGAAGTGGCTCAGCGACATGTTCGGTGACGTGCGGATGCTGGCCTACGACACCGGCCTGATGGAGACGCGCTCGGCGCGGTTGATGTGGCGGTTGTGCAAGATCAACGGAAAGCCGTCGCGCTACCGCAGCGAGCCGCAGCGCCAGCACCTCGCCGCGGTCCCGGCCGCATAACGGGTCCGGTTTGTAGGTTTCATGCCGCACGTTATTACCCAGTCGTGCTGCAACGACGGGTCCTGTGTTTTCGCGTGTCCGGTGAATTGCATTCACCCCACACCGGACGAGCCCGGCTTTGCCACCTCGGAGATGCTCTACATCGATCCGGTGGCCTGCGTGGACTGCGGCGCCTGCGTGAGCGCGTGCCCGGTCGGGGCCATCGCGCCCGACACCCGGCTGGATACCAAGCAGCTGCCCTTCGTCGAGATCAACGCGTCCTTCTACCCGAAACGGCCCGAGGGCGAGAAGCTTCCGCCGACGTCGAAGCTGGCCCCGGTTATCCCGGCCGCCGAAGTGCGTGCCCGCCGCCGGCCGCTGACCGTGGCCATCGTCGGATCGGGTCCGGCGGCGATGTATGCCGCCGACGAGCTACTCACCCAGCACGGCGTGTGCGTCAACGTCTTTGAGAAGTTGCCCACCCCGTACGGGCTGGTGCGGGCCGGGGTGGCGCCCGATCACCAGAACACCAAGAGGGTCACCCGGCTCTTCGACCGGGTCGCCGGCCACGAGCGCTTCCGCTTCTATCTCAACGTCGAGATCGGCAACCACCTCAGCCACGACGACCTGTTGGCTCACCACCACGCCGTGCTGTACGCCGTGGGTGCGCCCGACGACCGCCGTCTGGACATCGAGGGCATGGGACTGGCCGGTACCGGCACCGCGACCGAATTGGTCGCCTGGATCAACGGTCATCCCGACTTCGCCGATCTGCCAGTCGATCTCAGCCACGAACGGGTGGTGATCATCGGCAACGGAAACGTCGCCCTCGATGTGGCCCGGGTGCTCACCGCGGACGCCGACGACCTGGCCCGCACCGATATCGCCGACCACGCGCTGGCGGCGTTCCGCGGCTCAGCGGTGCGTGAGGTGGTGATCGCCGCCCGGCGTGGCCCGGCCCAGTCGGCGTTCACGTTGCCCGAGCTGATCGGGCTCACGGGCGGTTCCGAGGTCGTGCTCAGCGCGGCCGACCACGAGCTGGTCGCGGCCGACCTCGCGACGGCGTCGGATGCCTTGACGAAAAACAAGCTGGAAATCTTGAGCACGCTCGGCGACGCCTCGGCGCCGGCGGCACGCCCGCGGATCAGGCTGGCTTACCGGCTCACTCCGAATCGTGTGCTGGGGGAGCAGCGCGTCTCCGGTGTGGAGTTCTCGGTCACCGGCACCAATGACGTGCGCCGCGTGAACACGGGTCTGGTGCTGACGTCGATCGGCTACCGCGGCAAGCCAATTCGCGGCCTTCCCTATGACGAATCGTCGGCCGTGGTGCCCAACGACGGCGGGCGCGTCGTCGATCCCGCCTCCGGCACACCGGTGCCCGGCGCATACGTCGCGGGCTGGATCAAGCGGGGGCCGAGCGGGTTCATCGGGACCAACAAGTCGTGCTCGTTTGAGACCGTGCAGGCCCTGGTCGCCGATTTCAACGCCGGCAACCTGACCGATCCGGCGGCCAAGCCCGAGGCGCTGACCGCCCTGGTGCGCGCCCGCCAGCCCGACGCCATCGACGCGGCGGGATGGCGTGCCATCGACGCCGCGGAGATCGCGCGCGGCAGCGGTGAGGGCCGGCCCCGCAACAAGTTCACCGACGTCGCCGCGATGCTCGCGGCCGCAGCGACCGCCGAGCCGGCGCCGCCGCCGCGACGCCGGCTCTTGGACCGGCTGCTCGGCTAACCGGCTCCCTGCCCGGACATCGCCGCCGTGATCTCTTCCATGCTGACCTCGCGGACCGGCTGCCCCAGCGACCAATGGTGGCCGAACGGGTCGGCGACCACGCCGTAGCGGTCGCCCCAGAACTGGTCCTCCAGCGGGGCCACCACGGTGGCACCGGCGTCCAGCGCCCGCTGGAAGCCGGCGTCGACGTCGGTGACGGTGAGGTGGATCGTGACCGGGGTGCCACCCAACGAGGTCGGGGTCATCGACTTGCCGCCACACATCTCCGGGAAGTCGTCGTTGAGCATCACCGTGAAGCCGTTGATGCGCACCGCGGCGTGGACCAGTTTGCCGTCCGGACGCGGCACACGGCCAATCTCCTCGGCCCCAAAAGCCTTGACGTAGAAGTCGATTGCCGCGGCGGCATTGTCGACCACGAGGTGCGGGGACAATGCGGGTTCGATGTTGATCGCCATGCTGGTTCTCCTTGCTATCGGTTCCGTCGCCTGCCCACGGCAGGGCAGGCTCACGACGTATGACTGCGTCGGTGACGCAAACTCATCGCGCGACAGCGACCATTAAATCGCCGGGTACCGACAAGCTGGAAGGGCTCAGGCGTTGGTGAGGCTGCGGTCCCAGCCCTCGACGGATTCCGGGCTGCGCGGGGCGGGGCCCACGTAGATCGCCGACGGCCGGACCAGCTTGCCGAGCCGCTTCTGCTCGAGAATGTGGGCGCACCACCCGGCGGTGCGCCCGCAGGTGAACATCGCGGGCATCATGTTGGCCGGCACCCGGGCGAAGTCCAGGATGACCGCGGCCCAGAACTCGACGTTGGTCTCGATGGCCCGGTCGGGGCGCCGCTCACGCAGCTCGGCGAGGGCGGCCTGCTCCAGCGCGACGGCAACCTCGTGGCGCGGCGCGGCCAACCGCTCGGCGGTGGCGCGCAGCACCCGCGCCCGCGGGTCCTCCGCGCGGTACACCCGGTGCCCGAATCCCATCAGCTTGTCGCCGCTGTCCAGGATCTTCTTCACCAGGCCGCGCGCGTCGCCGGTGCGCTCGACCTCTTCGATCATCGGCAGCACCCGCGCCGGCGCGCCGCCGTGCAGTGGGCCGCTCATCGCGCCGATCGCCCCGGACAGCGCCGCGGCCACGTCGGCGCCGGTGGAGGCGATGACCCGTGCGGTGAACGTCGAGGCGTTCATGCCGTGCTCGGCGGCCGAAACCCAGTAGGCGTCAATCGCTTCGACGTGACGCGGGTCCGGCTCGCCCTGCCAGCGCGTCATGAAACGGGCAGTGACCGTTTCGCACTCGTCGATCACCCGCTGCGGCACCGCGGGCTGATAAATACCGCGCGCGGACTGCGCCACATACGACAGCGCCATGACGGACGCCCGGGCCAGCTGGTTGCGGGCGGTGGCCTCATCGGTGTCCAGCAGCGGCTTGTACCCCCAGATCGGGGCGAGCATCGCCAGGCCCGCCTGCACGTCGACGCGCACGTCACCGGTGTGGATGGGCAGCGGGAACGGCTCGGCGGGCGGCAGCCCGTGGCCGAACTTGCCGTCGACCAGCAACGCCCATACGTCGCCGAAGGTGACGTGCTGACCCACCAGGTCTTCGATGTCGACACCGCGGTAGCGCAGCGCGCCGCCGTCTTTATCCGGTTCGGCGATTTCGGTGGTGAAGGCCACGACGCCTTCCAGTCCGGGGACAAAGTCTTCTGGGACCACAGTCATGCCGAAAATTCTCGCACCCCCCGCTCGGGCCGACGCTACCGGCCGGTAGCAAGCGCCGGTAGCGTGGACGCGATGGCAGGACGAGACCCCGAGCCAGGAAAAGAGCACCTGCAAAGAATGCGTGTGGAATACGGATCGGTGGAGAAGGACGGCAGTCCAGACCTCGACGCGGACTGGCTCGCCGACGGTTGGGTTTCGTTGTTGCGCAGATGGATCGACGACGCCGAGGCAGCGGGTGTCGCCGAGCCCAACGCGATGGTGCTGGCCACCGTCACCGCCGACGGCCGGCCGGCCAGCCGGTCGGTGCTGTGCAAGAGCATCGACGAGACCGGAATCACCTTTTTCACCAACTATGGCTCGGCCAAGGGCGACGATCTGGCCGCGACGCCGTACGCCGCGGTGACGTTTCCCTGGTACCAGCTCGGCCGCCAGGTCCACGTCCGCGGCCCGGTGCGCAAGGTCACCGCGGAGGCCACCGAGGACTACTGGTCGAAACGGCCGCGCGGGTCACAGCTGGGCGCCTGGGCCTCGCATCAGTCGCACCCGATCGCCTCGCGGGCGGCCCTGCTGGGCCAGCTGGCGGAGGTGACCGCGCGCTTCGCCGACCGCGACCAGGTTCCGGTGCCGCCGGGCTGGGGCGGCTATCTCATCGCGCCGGAGGTGGTCGAGTTCTGGCAGGGACGGGAAAACCGCTTGCATAACCGCATCCGGGTCAGCGGCGATCGCGTCGAGCGCCTCCAGCCGTAGCGCGCCGACCGGCGGCTAACTTGGCTGGCGATGGACGAAACGGAATCGGTGCGCCGGCTCACGAAGTCGCTCGGGCTGCCAGGCATCGTCGACGTGCACACGCATTTCATGCCCAAGTCGGTGATGGACAAGGTGTGGCGATACTTCGATGATGCCGGTCCGCTGGTGGGACGGCATTGGCCGATCGCCTACCGCAGCGACGAACAACAGCGCCTGCGGACCCTCCGGGGCTTTGGGGTCCGGGCGTTCACGTCGCTGATCTATCCGCACAAGCCGCACATGGCGGCCTGGTTGAACCAGTGGGCGAGATCGTTCGCGGCGACGACGCCCGACTGCCTGCACACCGCGACGCTGTACCCCGAACCGGGTGTAAAGGACTACGTGGGTCAGGCCATCGCCTCGGGCGCCCGAGTGTTCAAGGCCCACATTCAGGTCGGCCGATACAGCCCCACCGACCCGCTGCTCGACGGCGCCTGGGGCCTCATCGAAGACGCCGCAATCCCCGTCGTCATCCACTGCGGCTCGGGTCCCGTCCCCGGCGACCACACCGGCGTCGGGCCCGTCGCCGCCCTGCTCGCGCGGCATCCTCACCTGCGGTTGATCGTTGCCCACCTGGGCATGCCCGAGTACACGGGCTTCCTCGACCTGGCCGATCGGTACGACGACGTGCGCCTCGACACCACCATGGCGTTCACCCCGTTCATCGAGGAGGCCATGCCGTTCCCGCCCGCCGAGTACGGACGGCTTCGCGACCTCGCCGACCGCATACTCTTCGGGAGCGACTTTCCCAACATCCCGTATGGCTACCTCGACGCGATCCAAGTCCTCACCCGGCTGCCTGGCGTCGACGACGTGTGGCTGCGAAAGGTGTTACATGACAACGCCGCTCACGTCTTCGGGCTGGCTGAACCGATGTCCACGACGGGGTGATGGCCGCCGCTTGCCCGGGCAAGGGCGGTGCGGGTGAACCCGTTGCGGTCTGCGCTTCGGCGGATCGCGTCGCACCCGCGGGCGAGCGCCGGGCGCGCAGTGGCGAAAGTCACGAGCCGCCGGGACGGTCACCGCGCTACCTGATGAAAGCTTAAGGAAGGTTCGTAGACCCGACCCCGGACGGGCGCCTCGTCGCCATAACGACTACCTTCAGCTGTAAGCACCCAAGTCAGGGGGCAGCCGTATCAGCCGGAAGCACGAAGGGGTTCTCGTGGCCGACACCGACGACACCGCCACTCTGAAGTACCCGGGCGGTGAGACCGACCTGGAGATCGTCAGCGCCACCGAAGGCGCCGACGGCATCGCGCTGGGCTCGCTGTTGTCCAAGACCGGCTACACCACATTCGACAACGGTTTCGTCAACACCGCGTCGTGCAAGAGCTCGATCACCTACATCGACGGCGACGCCGGAATCCTGCGTTACCGCGGCTACCCGATCGAGCAACTGGCCGAGAAGTCGACCTTCATCGAGGTGAGCTACCTCTTGATCTACGGCGAGCTGCCCAGCAAGGAGCAGCTGGCCGAGTTCACCAAGCGGATCCAGCTGCACACCATGCTGCACGAGGACCTGAAGCGGTTCTTCGACGGTTTTCCGCGCAACGCCCACCCGATGCCGGTGTTGTCCAGCGCGGTCAACGCGCTCTCCGCGTACTACCCGGACTCGCTCGACCCGACCGACACCGAGCAGGTCGAGCTGTCCACCATCCGGCTGTTGGCCAAGCTGCCGACCATCGCCGCCTACGCATATAAGAAGTCGGTCGGTCAGCCGTTCCTCTACCCGGACAACTCGCTGACGCTGGTGGAGAACTTCCTGCGCATGACCTTCGGCCTGCCCGCCGAGCCCTACCAGGCGGACCCCGAGATCATTCGGGCGCTGGACATGCTGCTCATCCTGCACGCCGACCACGAGCAGAACTGCTCGACGTCGACGGTGCGGTTGGTTGGGTCGTCACAAGCCAACCTGTTCACCTCCGTTTCCGGCGGAATCAACGCGCTGTGGGGCCCGCTGCACGGCGGCGCCAACCAGGCGGTCCTCGAGATGCTCGAGCAGATCCGCGAAAGCGACGACAACGTCAGTGAATTCGTCCGGAAGGTGAAGAACCGCGAGGCCGGCGTCAAGCTGATGGGCTTCGGCCACCGCGTCTACAAGAACTACGACCCGCGGGCCCGCATCGTCAAGGAGCAGGCCGACAAGATCCTGGCCAAGCTCGGCGGCGACGACGACCTGCTCAGCATCGCCAAGGAGCTCGAAGAGGCGGCGCTGACCGACGACTACTTCGTCGAGCGCAAGCTGTACCCCAACGTCGACTTCTACACCGGCCTGATCTACCGCGCCCTCGGGTTCCCGACGCGGATGTTCACCGTGCTGTTCGCGCTGGGCCGGATGCCCGGCTGGATCGCGCACTGGCGTGAGATGCACGACGAGGGCGACAGCAAGATCGGCCGCCCGCGCCAGATCTACACCGGCTACACCGAGCGCGACTACGCGACGATCGACGCGCGCTAGTTTCCCTGCCGAGCAGACGCAGAATCGCCTGCGGGCGGCGGGATTTATGCGATTCTATGTCTGCTCGCGAGGGAGGCGAGCACTGCCATCGCGGCGTTGTGCCCGCCGATGCCCGACACCGCCCCGCCGCGGCGAGCGCCCGAGCCGCACAACATGATTCGTTGGTGAGTGGTGGCCACGCCCCATCGCCGCGCCGGGGTGTCCAGCGGCTCGTCATCGTCGGCGAACGGCCAGCACAGCCCGCCGTGGAAAATGTGGCCGCCGCTCATGCGCAGGGCGCGCTCGAGGTCCGATGTGGTCGTCGTCTCGATGCACGGGCGCCCGTGCGCATCGTGCAACAGCAGCTCTTGAATCGGTTCGGCCAGAACGGAATTCAGCGACGCCAGCACCCTGTCGGTCAGCTGGTCGCGCAGCGCGTCGGGGTCGGCGTCGTCGAACAGCGCGTGCGGGGTGTGCAGGCCGAACACCGTCATCGTCTGGGCGCCCGAGCCGCGTAGGTCGTCGGACAGGATGCTGGGGTCGGTCAGCGAGTGGCAATACGCTTCGCACGGCAGGGGATTCGGCGCTCGCCCCGCGGCCGCCTGCGCGTAGGCGGTATCCAGTTGCGTCCAGGTCTCGTTGACGTGAAAGGTTCCGGCGAAGGCCTGCTCGGGTGTGACGCCGCGGTCGCGTAGGCGGGGCAGTCGCCGCAGCACCATGTTGACCTTGACCTGCGCGCCGCCGGCCGCCGGTGGCGGTTCTTCGCCGAGTAGCCCGGCCAGCACGGTGGGCGTGATGCCGGCGAGGACGAACCGGGCCCGGACCCGCCGCTCTCGCTCGCCGATGCGATAGCGCACTTCACCGCTCGGGTCGACGGCGTAAACGTCTGCGCCGCTGATGATTTCGGTGCCGTGGCCGACGGCCGCCGTGGCCAGGGCGGTGGTCAGCGCGCCCATCCCGCCGATCGGCACGTCCCAGTCCCCGGTGCCACCGCCGAGCACGTGGTACAAGAAGCAGACGTTCTGCGTCAACGACGGATCGTCGAGGCGGGCGAAGGTGCCGATGAGGGCGTCGGTGGCCATCACCCCGCGGACCAGATCGTTGCCCACCGCGCCGGCGATGGCCCCGCCGATCGGTTCCTCGATCATGGCTTCCCAGGCCGCCGCCGCGCGGGGGTCGTTGCTTTCCACGACGCGGCGGCGGGCCTGCCCGCGGCTGCGCAGCGGTTCGAGCAGTGTCGGCCACAGCCGTTCGGTCACCAGCCGGCAGCGCTGGTAGAAGGCGGCGAAGCCGGGGGCGTCGTCGGCCGCGCCGATGGCGGCGAAGGTGTTACCGGTCGCCCCGATCAGCAGTCCGCCGCGGCCGCCGGTGGCCGGGTCGGGCGTGTACGACGAAAAGGGCCGTCGCGCCAGCCGAACCCCCGCGCCCAGGTCCTCCACGATGCGGCTCGGCAGCAAGCTGACCAGGTAGGAGTAGCGCGAGACCCGGACGCCGACGCCGTCGAAGGGTTGCGCCGAGATGGCCGCGCCGCCGGTCTGTTCCAGCCGTTCCAGCAGGCGCACCCGCAGGCCCGCCCGGGCCAGATAGGCCGCCGCGACGAGGCCGTTGTGCCCGCCTCCGACGACGACGACGTCTACCGCGTCGACGCCCGCCGCCTGGCCGCTCAGCTCAGGTAGCCCTCGACCTCGTCGGGCGGTCGCACCTCCGCCTCGCGTGGGTCACCGCCGCTCTCGCGGAGCGCCCGGCGCTGCCGCAGCAGATCCCAGCATTGGTCGAGTTCGATCTCCATGCGCCGAAGGCGGTCGTGTTCCTCCGACGTGTCGATGTCACCGCGCTGCAGTTGGGCCCGCAGCGCTTTTTCCTCGGCGACGAGGTCGCGGATGTGTGCCAGGGTGTCGTTGTCGGTGGGTTTGCTGCCGTTGGCCATCGCTCCAGTCTGCCCGACGCGCAAGCGGGCTGATAGCCGCCGACGGCCAGCGGCTAACTGGGGCCGGGGAGCCGCAGCACCAACCGCGCACCACCCAGCGGGCTGCTTTCCAGCGCGGCGGTCCCGCCGTGCAGCTGGGCCTGCTGGGCCACCAGGGCCAATCCCAGGCCCGACCCGGAATGCGACGCCGTCGATCCGCGGGAGAACCGGGCGAACACCACCTGACGCTCGTCCTCCGGCACGCCGCGCCCGTTGTCGTCGACGGTGATCTCCACGCCGGCGCGCGAGCTGACCGCCGACAGCTCAACGCGCGTGGCGCCGCCGTGCTTGACGGCATTGGCGATCGCGTTGTCGACGGTGAGGCGCAACCCGGCCGGCAACCCCACGATGATGCAGGTGGGCGACGGCACCAGCGAGACGTCGACACCGGGATAGATCCGCATGGCGTCGTGGGCGGCCCGGTCGAGCAGCTCGGTGATGTCGACCGGCACGTGATCGTCGGACGTCGACAGTTCGCCCTGGGCCAGCCGCTCGAGGGCGCTCAGCGTGGCCTCGATGCGCGACTGGGTGCGGATGACGTCGCCCAGCACCTCTTTGCGTTGTTCGTCCGGCATGTCCAGGGTGGACAGCACCTCGAGGTTGGTGCGCATCGCGGTCAGCGGAGTGCGCAACTCGTGCGAGGACACGGCGGCGAAGTCGCGCGCGGAGGCGAGCGCCTCCTTGGTCCGGTCCTGCTCCTTCCAGATGCGCTGCAGCATGCCCCGCATGGCCTCGGCGACCTCGACCGCCTCGGTGGCGCCGCGCACCGCCACCTGTGGCCGCTCGTCGGCGTCGATCGAGCGGGCTTGCTGGGCCAGGCGCTTGAACGGCCGGACCGCGAAAGCCGCCAGGAGCCAAGCGAATACCGCCGCCGCGCCGATCGACAGCGCGCAGATCAGGATCACCCGGCGATGCAGGTTGTTGGTCTGGGCGATCGTGTCGTAATACGTCGCACCCACTGCCACCGTCGCCGGCTGCGGCGTCGCGACCTCCAAGGTTCGGACGCGATAGCGCACGCCGTTGATGTAGGTGTCGGCATAGCCCACGTCCAGCGGCGGCAGCGTGACGTCCGAGTTGGACTTGACCTGGCCGTCGCGCCGGACGGTGATCACGGTGTCCTGATCGTGGGGAGCACGCGGGATGTCGTCGAGCCCGCGCGGCAGGAAGGGGATGGCGAAGCCCGCCGCCTCGTCCAGGCGCCGGTCCAGGCGCTCTTTCCAGGCGCTGGTGATGCCGAACCACACGACCGCCCCCGCGATCACCACCACGATGGCGGTGCCGATCGCGGTCGCGACCGCGACCCGGGCCCGTAACGACGGCGTACGGGTCAGGATCCGGGACAGGATGTTCATGGCCGCTCGCCCGGGTTACTGCATGCGCAGCACGAATCCCACTCCGCGCACGGTGTGCAGTAGCCGGGGCCCACCGTTGGCCTCCAGCTTGCGGCGCAGGTATCCGATGAAGACGTCGACGACGTTGGTGTCGGCGGCGAAGTCATAACCCCACACCAGCTCGAGCAGCTGCGCGCGGGACAAGACCGCGGTCTTGTGTTCGGCCAGCACCGCCAGCAGGTCGAATTCCCGCTTGGTCAGGTCGACGTCGACGCCGTTGACGCGGGCACGACGGCCCGGGATGTCGACTTCCAGCGGCCCCACCGTGATGGTTTCCGAGGAGGAGGTGGCGGTGGCGCCGCGGCGCCGCAGCAGCGCCTTGACCCGCGCTACCAGCTCGGCCAGCACGAACGGTTTGACCAGGTAGTCGTCGGCCCCGGCCTCCAGGCCCGCCACCCGGTCGTCGACCGAGCTGCGGGCCGACAGCACGCAGACCGGGACGTCGTTGTCCATGGCGCGCAGCGCGGTGACGACGCTGACGCCGTCCAGCACCGGCATGTTGATGTCGAGCACGATCGCGTCCGGCCGCGTCTCGGTGGCGCTGCGCAATGCCTCGGCGCCATCGACCGCGGTCGACACCTCGAATCCGGACAGCCGCAGGCCACGTTCCAGCGACGCGAGCACATCGGAGTCGTCGTCGACGACCAAGACCCGCGGTGAGCTAGCTCCTGTGTCCATGCCGCCCATTTTGCCTGATTGCTGCTTTCGGCGGTGGGAGGCGCGACCTGGGGCGAGCAGACGCGGAATCGCATCAAACTCGCTGATTCTGTGCGATTCCGCGTCTGCTCGCCGGAAGTGTTTCAGCGCACACCGATGTTGCGGTAGCGCCGCAACCGGGCGGCCAGCCGCTCGGCGGCGGGCATCCCGCGCAGCGCCTGCACCTCGGCGGCGATGGCCCGCGACAATCGCCGCGAGAACTCGACGGGCTCGTCGGCGGCGTCGGGATGTTCCGCGACGACGACGTCGACAATTCCGGACTCCAACAGATCAGCCGACCGAATGCCTTGGGCCGCAGCGAGTTCGGCGGCATGATCGGTGTCGCGGAAGACGATCGCGCTGGCGCCTTCCGGCGGTAGCGGCGCCAGCCAGCCGTGCAGCGCGGCCAACACCCGGTCGGCGGGCACCATCGCCAGCGCCGGCCCGCCGCTGCCCTGGCCCAGCAGCACGGAGACCGTCGGGGTATCCAGGGTCACCAGCTCGGCCAGGCACTGGGCGATCTGCCCGGCGAGCCCACCCTGCTCGGCCTCGGCGGACAGCGCCGGCCCCGCCGTGTCGATCACCAGC
Source organism: Mycobacterium sp. NTMscope_Eco_3 (assembly GCF_976985685.1). Lineage (NCBI taxonomy): Bacteria > Bacillati > Actinomycetota > Actinomycetes > Mycobacteriales > Mycobacteriaceae > Mycobacterium > Mycobacterium sp. NTMscope_Eco_3. Next base: position 533,151 of record NZ_CDRJYZ010000001.1, read on the forward strand.
ACCAGCGGCAGACGCAATTCGGCGGCCAGCGCCATGCCGCGCCGGGCCTCGCGCAACGACGCCGGGCCCACGGTGCTTGCCCGGCCGCCCGCTATCCGCTGCTGGCCGAGCACCACCACGGGCTGGCCGGCCAACCGGGCCAGCGCCAACAGCGTGGTCGCCGCCTCTCCTCGACCGGTCCCCGACAACAGCACCTGATCAGTTGCGCCGTGCCGCAACAGAAGTCCGACGCCCGGCCGGTCGGGCCGCCGCGATGCGACCACCGAGTCCCACGCCGCGACGTCGGGTGTCGGTTCGGGTGGTGGCGGCGCGGGCAGCGGCTCGGGAGGGTCGGCGATGACGGTCATCGCGCGGTCCAGCGTGGGGCGCAGCTCGTCGAGCGGGACGACGCCGTCGATCACGCCGTGCCGCTGCAGGTTCTCCGCGGTCTGGACGCCCTCGGGGAACGGTTCGCCATAGAGCAGCTGGTATACGCGAGGCCCGAGGAAGCCGATCAACGCGCCCGGTTCGGCGAGCGTGACATGGCCTAGCGAACCCCACGACGCGAACACGCCGCCGGTGGTCGGATTGCGCAGATAGACCAGATAGGGCAGTTGCGCCTGGGTGTGCAGCCGGACGGCGGCGGCGATCTTCACCATCTGCAAGAACGCGACCGTGCCCTCTTGCATGCGGGTGCCCCCGGAGCTCGGCGAGGCCAGCAGCGGCAAGCCCTCGGCGGTCGCCCGCTGCACGGCGGCGGTGATCCGTTCGGCGGCGGCCACCCCGATCGAGCCGCCGAGAAAGCCGAATTCGCAGACCACCACCGCGACCCGGCGCCCGAAGATGCGCCCTTCGCCGGTCAGCACCGACTCGTCCAGGCCCGTGGCGGCGCGGGCATCGGCCAGCTCTCGCGCATAGGCGGTGCTGAGCGGCACGGCGAGCGGCTCAGCGTCCCAGCGGATGAAGGAATTCTCGTCCAGGACCGCGTCGCGTAGTTGACCAGCCGAGATACGACTCACGTGACGAGGCTATATAGGGTGGCTCCCATGATCGGTGTCAGCCAGGCCGAAGCCGTTTTGACCATCGAGTTGCAGCGCCCCGAGCGCCGCAACGCCTTGAACTCGCAGCTCGTCGAGGAGCTGCGGGAGGCCGTGCTGAAGGCGGGCGACGGCTCCACCCGGGCGATCGTGCTGACCGGCCAGGGCACGGTGTTCTGCGCCGGCGCGGACCTGAGCGGCGACGCGTTCGCCGCCGACTATCCCGACCGGCTCATCGAGCTGCACAGGGTGTTGGACGCGACCCTCATCCCGGTGATCGGCGCCATCAACGGCCCGGCCATCGGCGCGGGCCTGCAGCTGGCCATGCAATGCGACCTCCGGGTGGTCGCGCCGGACGCCTTCTTCCAGTTTCCGACATCGAAATACGGCCTGGCCCTTGACAACTGGAGTATCCGGCGCCTCTCGACGCTGGTCGGTCACGGCCGGGCCCGCGCGATGCTGCTGGCCGCGGAAAAGCTGACGGCCGACGCGGCGCTGCAGACCGGGATGGCCAACCGCATCGGGACGCTGGCCGACGCCCAGGCCTGGGCCGCCGAGATCGCCGGCCTGGCCCCGCTGGCGATCCAGCACGCCAAGCGGGTGCTCAACGACGACGGCGCCATCGAAGAGGCCGGGCCGGTGCACAAGGAGCTCTTCGACAAGGCCTGGAGCAGTCAAGACGTCGTCGAAGCCCAGGTCGCCCGCATCGAGAAGCGGCCACCGAAGTTCCAAGGAGCCTGACGAACCATGCGCGGGGCGCTACGGCTGGTCGCCGGCACAGCGTCGCTGGCGGGCGGGGGTTGGCTGGTGCGCGCGCTGCACGGTGCGCCGGACGCGCTCGGCGCCCATCCCGCATCGATCGCCGCGGTGACGGCCGGGTCCCCGCACTGTCGCGACGGCGTTTTCGTCAACCTCGAGCCGGCCTCGGACACCAAGATGGACCGCGAGCAACTGCGGCTCATCGCGTGGGAGCTGGTGGGAAACCGGGGTGGAAGCCGGCCGCGGGGGCCGATCCCGCTGACGGCCCCGGGGGTCTTCGGCGCGGATCCGAGCGGGCTGGCCGTCAGCTGGTTCGGCCACTCCACGGCGCTGCTGGAAATCGACGGCTACCGGGTGCTCACCGACCCGGTGTGGAGCGACCGGTGTTCGCCGTCGGACATCGTCGGGCCGCAGCGGCTGCATCCACCGCCGATTCAACTCGAGGGGCTGCCCGCCGTCGACGCGGTGGTGATCAGCCACGACCACTACGACCACCTCGACATCGACACGATCAGGGCGTTGGCCCGCACGCAGCGGTCCCCGTTCTTCGTTCCGCTCGGTGTCGGCGCCCACCTGCGCAGGTGGGGGATACCCGAGCACCGCATCGTCGAGCTCGATTGGCACCAGAGCGCGAAGGTCGACGAGCTCACCGTGGTTTGCGTGCCGGCGCGGCACTTTTCGGGCCGCTTCCTGGACCGCAACACGACGTTGTGGGCGTCGTGGGTGTTCCGTGGGCCGACCCATCGCGCGTACTTCGGCGGCGACACCGGTTACACCAAGAGCTTCGCCCAGATCGGCGCCGACCACGGACCGTTCGACCTGACCCTGCTGCCCATCGGGGCCTACAACACGGCGTGGCCCGACGTGCACATGAACCCCGAGGAGGCACTGCGGGCGCACCTCGACGTCACCGACGGGGGACTGCTGGTGCCGATCCACTGGGGCACCTTCCGGTTGGCGCCGCACCCGTGGGCCGAACCGGTCGAGCGGCTGCTCGCCGCCGCGGAGCCCGAGCGGGTGAACGTGGCGGTGCCGGTGCCCGGTCAGCGCATTGATCTCGCGACCCCGGTGAAATCGAACCCGTGGTGGCAGCTCTGATTCATGCGGCGCGCATCGTCACCGGGCTGGGCTCGAGTGCCCGCCTCCTCCTCGCGCCCCATGCGGCGCGCATCGTCACCGGGCTAAGGTCGCGCCATGACCAAACGCGCGGCCGCTGCCATCGCGATACTGCTCGGGTTGACGGGATGCGGCTCCGCGCAGCCGACCGCCGGGCCCCCGCCCACACGGTCTGACGTCCCGCCCAACCAGGTGTCCGGCGTGGCGATTCCGGCCGGCCGCATCGACGATGCCGTCGCCAAAATCGACGGCCTGGTCGGCGACCTGATGAAAAGCACCGGTGTCCCCGGAATGGCGGTCGCCGTTGTCCACGGCGGGAAGGTGTTGTACGCCAAAGGCTTCGGCATCAAGGACGCGAGCAAGGGGCAGGGGCAGGACAACAAGGTGGACGCCGACACCGTCTTCCAGTTGGCCTCGGTGTCCAAATCGGTCGGTGCGACGGTGATCGCGCACGAGGTCAGCGGCAACGTCGTCGGCTGGGACACCCCGGTGGCCGCCAAGCTGCCGTGGTTCACTCTCAGCGACCCCTATGTCGCCGGCCATGTGACCGTCGCTGACATGTATTCGCATCGCTCCGGGCTGCCCGACCACGCCGGCGACAAACTGGAAGACCTGGGCTACGACCGCCGTCAGACCCTCGAGCGGCTCAAGTACCTGCCGCTGGCGCCCTTCCGGATCAGCTACGCCTACACCAACTATGGGATCACCGCCGGTGCGGAGGCGGTGGCGGCCGCGGCGGGCAAATCATGGGAGGATCTGTCCGACGAGGTGCTCTACCGCCCCCTGGGGATGACGTCGACCAGTTCACGCTTTGCCGACTTCATCGCCCGGCCCAACCATGCGGTCAACCACATCAAGGTCGCCGACAAGTGGGAGGCCCGTTTCCAGCGGGACCCCGATCCCCAGTCACCCGCGGGCGGCGTCAGTTCATCGGCCAACGACATGGCCCACTGGCTGATGATGTTGCTGGGCAACGGAACTCACAACGGCCAGCGGATCGCCTCGCCGGAAGCCTTGCTGCCCGCGACCAGTCCGCAGATGGTGTCGGCGCCCGCGACGACGCCCAAGGCCCGCACCGGTTTCTACGGATACGGCTTCAACGCGTCGGTCGACTCCTCGGGCCGCACCGAATACAGCCACTCCGGCGCTTTCGATTTGGGGGCGGCGACGAACTTCGTGGTGATGCCCTCGGAGGACTTGGGCATCATCGCGCTGACCAACGGCGCGCCCTACGGCATCCCGGAGACGCTGACCGCCGAATTCATGGACCTCGTCCAGTACGGCCAGATCCGCGAGGACTGGCGCGCCTTATACAAAAAGGCGATCGGCTGGCTGAACAATCCGGTGGGCTCGCTGGTCGGGAAGCAGCCCCCGCCCAATCCCGCCCCGGCCAAACCGCTCGGCGAGTACGCCGGCGTCTACGCCAGCGACTACTGGGGTCCGGCCGTCGTGACCGAACGCGACGGCGCCCTGCAGTTGGCGATGGGCCCGAAAAACCGGACGGTCACCCTCACCCATTGGGACGGAGACACCTTCACCTTCCCGCTGACCGACGAAAACGCCCCACCCGGAACAGTTTCCACAGCGGTGTTCGCCAACAACACGGTGAACCTGGAGTACTACGACACCGAGAAGTTGGGGACCTTCACCCGATGAGCGCCGGCCTGACCGATGCCGAGGTGACGCAGCGGGTTGCCGACGGCCAGAGCAACGCGATACGGAAACGCGCGACGCGCAGCATCACCGATATCGTGCGGGCCAATGTGTTCACCCGGATCAACGCGATCCTTGGGGTCTTGCTGCTGATCGTGCTCGCGACGGGTTCGCTGATCAACGGGATGTTCGGCCTGTTGATCGTCGCCAACAGCGTCGTCGGCATGGTCCAGGAAATCCGGGCCAAGCAGACGCTGGACAAGCTCGCGATCGTGGGACAGGCGAAACCCTTGGTGCGCAGGCAATCCGGAACGCGTGCGGTGCCGCCCGAGGAGGTGGTGCTCGACGACATCATCGAGCTCGGACCCGGCGATCAGGTCGTCGTCGACGGAGAGATCGTCGAGGAGGCGAACCTGGAAGTCGACGAGTCGCTGCTGACCGGCGAGGCCGACCCGATCGCCAAAGCCGTCGGCGACCCGGTGATGTCGGGCAGTTTCGTCGTCGCGGGCACCGGCGCCTACCGGGCCACCAAGGTCGGTCCGGACGCCTACGCGGCCAAACTCGCCGAGGAAGCCAGCAAGTTCACGTTGGTGAAATCCGAACTGCGCAGCGGCATTAACCGCATCCTGCAGTTCATCACCTACCTGTTGGTGCCGGCCGGCCTGCTGACGATCTACACCCAGCTGTTCACCACCCACGCGGGCTGGCGCGAGTCCGTGCTGCGGACGGTGGGCGCCTTGGTACCGATGGTCCCCGAAGGGCTGGTGCTGCTGACGTCGGTCGCGTTCGCGGTCGGGGTGGTCCGGCTCGGCCAGCGCCGCTGCCTGGTGCAGGAGCTGCCCGCCATCGAGGGACTCGCGCGGGTCGACGTGGTCTGCGCCGACAAGACGGGCACCCTGACCGAAAGCGGCATGCGGGTCGCGCGGGTCGACGAGCTCGACGACGCCGGGCGGCGTGGCCGGATCGGCGACGTGCTGGCCTCCTTGGCCGCCGCCGACCCGCGGCCCAACGCGAGCATGCGCGCCATCGCCGAGTCCTATCCCGATCCGCCCGGCTGGACCGCCACGGCGACAGCACCTTTCAAGTCGGCCACCAAGTGGAGCGGCGTGTCCTTCGAAGGACACGGCAACTGGGTGATGGGGGCGCCCGACGTGTTGCTCGAGCCGGCGTCGGCGGCGGCCGAACAGGCCGAGCGAATCGGGGCGCAAGGTTTGCGGGTCCTGCTGGTGGGCGCCGCTGACGTGGCCGTCGACCACCCGGACGCGCCGCAGCATGTCACCCCTGTTGCGCTGGTAGTGCTCGAACAGAAGGTGCGTCCCGACGCCCGCGAAACGCTGGATTATTTTGCCGGTCAAGGCGTTGCGGTCAAAGTGTTGTCCGGGGACAACGCCGTCTCGGTCGGCGCCGTCGCCGACAAGCTCGGGCTGCACGGCCAGACGATGGACGCCCGCCAACTCCCCTCGGAACCCACGCAATTGGCTGACGCGCTGGACACCCACACCACCTTCGGGCGGGTGCGGCCGGATCAGAAACGCGCCGTGGTGCACGCCCTGCAATCGCACGGGCACACCGTCGCGATGACCGGCGACGGCGTCAACGACGTGTTGGCCCTCAAAGACGCCGATATCGGCGTCGCGATGGGGGCCGGCAGCCCGGCCTCTCGCGCCGTGGCGCAGATCGTCTTGCTGGACAACAGGTTTGCGACGTTGCCGTACGTCGTCGGTGAGGGACGGCGGGTGATCGGCAACATCGAGCGAGTCGCCAACCTGTTCCTGACCAAGACCGTCTATTCGGTGCTGCTGGCGTTGTTGGTGGGCATCGAATGCCTGCTATCCAAAGCGCTGAAAGCCGACCCGTTGCTGTATCCGTTCCAGCCGATCCACGTCACCATCGCGGCGTGGTTCACCATCGGAATACCGTCGTTCATCCTGTCGCTGGCGCCCAACAACGAGCGCGCCGAGCCGGGCTTCGTGCGCCGGGTCCTGAGCTCGGCCCTGCCGTCGGGGCTGATCGTCGGCACCGCGACCTTCGCGTCGTACCTCATCGCCTACCACGGTCGTCACGCCAGCTTTCAGCAACAGGATCAGGCGTCGACCGCGGCCCTGATCACCTTGCTCATGACGGCGCTGTGGGTGCTGGCGGTGGTCGCACGTCCCTACCAGTGGTGGCGGGTGGCGCTCGTAATCGCCTCGGGCCTGGCCTATGTGGTGATCTTCAGCCTGCCACTGGCCCGCAAACAGTTCCTGCTGGATCCGTCCAATGTGACGGTGACCGCGACCGCTGTGGGGATCGGTCTGTTGGGTGCCGCCGCGGTCGAGGCCATGTGGTGGATCCGCGCCAGAATGCTGGGCGTGCAGCCGCGGTTGTGGCGCTGAGCACACCGAACTCGACTCCGGCCGGTTTCGCCGGGCAAGTACGATGCCGGGAAAAGGGAGGGCGCATGGGATTCCTGGACAAGGCCAAGGATCTGTTGTCGCAGAACGCCGACAAGGTCGAGATGGCCATCGACAAGGCCGGCGAGTTCGTCGACGAGAAGACGCAGGGCAAGTACACCGACACCATCCACCAGGTGCAGGAACAGGCCAAGAAGGCGACCGGCCCTGCGGACACGGGCGACCAGCAGAACTGAGCCATGGCCAAGCTTTCCGGATCCATCGATGTCCCGCTGCCACCCGAGGTGGCCTGGCAGCACGCTTCTGACCTGTCCCGGTACAAGGACTGGCTGACCATCCACCGGGTGTGGCGCAGCGCCTTGCCCGACGAGATCGAAAAGGGCTCGGTCGTCGAGTCGATCGTCGAGGTCAAGGGCATGCCCAACCGGATCAAATGGACGGTGGTGCGCTACAAGCCGCCCGAGGGCATGACGCTCAACGGCGACGGTGTCGGCGGCGTCAAGGTCAAACTGATGGCCAAGATCCAGCCCAAAGGGGACGGCTCCGTCGTCAGCTTCGACGTGCACCTCGGCGGCCCGGCGCTGTTCGGCCCCATCGGCATGATCGTCGCCGCCGCACTGCGCGGCGATATCAACCAGTCGCTGGAGAACTTCGTCGCGGTGTTCACCCGACCCGACCCGAGCACCAACGGGCATCGCTGATCGCCGGGGCCTGCCGATGAGTTTTGGGCACCGCAGCGGTCGATAGTTGTGAACCCCGTTGTCCAGGGGAAACACCACCAGGAGGTCACTGTGCCCATTCGTGACAGCGCGCCGCTGGGCGCCCCATGCTGGATCGATCTGACCACGTCCGACGTCGCCCGCGCCCAAGAGTTCTACGGCACGGTTTTCGGCTGGGCGTTCGAGTCCGCCGGTCCCGAATACCACGGATACGTCAACGCCGCCACGGACGGCCACGTGGTCGCCGGGATCATGGCGAACGGGCCCGAAGCCGAGACCCCGGACCGCTGGGTCACCTACTTCCACACCGCCGACATCGACACGACACTGACCGCGGCGAGCGGGGCGGGTGGTTCGGTGTGCATGGCGATCGAGGTGCCCGCCAAGGGCCGGATGGGCCTGGTGACCGACCCAACCGGCGCGATGTTCGGCTTGTGGCAGCCGCTGGAGCATCTCGGCTTCGAGATCACCGGCGCGGCAGGGGCCCGGTCTGGCACCAGCTGACCACGCGCGACTATGGCGCGGCCCTCGACTTCTACCGCGACGTCCTGGGCTGGCGTACCGAGTCCGCGTCCGACACCGACGAATTCCGCTACACCACAGCGTGGTTCGGCGACGAGCAATTGCTCGGCGTGATGGACGGCGCCTCATTGTTGCCGGAGGGGACCCCGTCGAACTGGGTGATCTTCTTCGGCGCCGAAGACGTCGACAACACCCTGCGACTGATCGTCGACCACGGCGGCGCGGTGCTGCGCGGCGCCGAGGACACCCCGTATGGACGGCTGGCCGCCGCGAGCGATCCGACCGGCGCCCTCTTCAATCTGTCCTCGTTGCCGAGCTGACGCCTCGGATCGCCGGCGCCACGCTAGCGCGGCGCTCGGTGCCGCGGCACGGCGTCGGAGTCGGTTAACCTCGCTACCATGACCCGCCGACTGCGCCCCGGTTGGCTGGTGGCGTTTTTCGCCGTGGTGGTTTCGGCCAGCGCGTGGCTGCCGTGGCTGAGGACGGCGGTCAACGGCGGGGGCTGGGCCAACGCCATCGGAGGCGCCCACGGCAACTTGGAACTGCCCCCGGGGTTCGGCGCCGGCCAGCTCATCGTGCTGCTGGCCTCGACACTGCTGGTGGCCGGCGCGATGATGGGCCGCGGCCTGTCGGTGAAGCTCGCTTCGGTTGCCGCGCTGTTGATTTCGCTGCTCATCGTGGCGCTGACGGTCTGGTATTACAAGCTCAACGTCAACCCGCCGGTGTCGGCCGAATACGGCCTCTACGTCGGTGCGGGCGGCGCGGTGTGCGCCGTGGCGTGCTCGGTCGTGGCTGTGATCGCGGCGCTGGCTTCCGGTCGGTCGCGGCGCTGAGCCCTCAGGCCGAGGGGAACTCGTGCTTTCCCGAGGCGGCGCTGGTGTCCGGTTCGTTGACGCCGAATACGAAGGGCGCGAAGACGATTTCGCGCCCGTCCGGGTCCCGATAGGTGATCGCGCCGGTGGCCGCCCAGTAAGGGTGCTGCTCGACGGGCTCGACGCCCGCGTCGTGCAGGCGCGCGAGGGCGGCTTGCTGTGCCTGGGGGTCGGGGAAATACAGGCAGAGCTGTTCATGGTGGTCGACCGCGACGGCGTCGACGGCCTCCACGATCTCCATGGTGAGGTTCCAGCTGGGTAGCCCAAAAATCGCGCCGTTGCTGCCGTAGCTTGCTTCGAACGTTTCGTAGAGGGGCAGCCCCACCAGGTCGCGGTAGAACCGCACCGTTTCCGCGAAGTGCGACGAACGGCGCGCGAAGCGGATGGCACCGATCGGCGCCAACTGCGGTGGCCAGTGCGTTGCGCGGTGCTGCTTGTGCTGGTCGGCGCTCATCGCAATCCGATCGCGTCCGCGGCGGACTCGGCGCTACCCCAGCACCGCAATTCGGAGCCGGGCGCCCATGTCGAGTGTGTGCCGCTGAAAACCCGTTCCGGCAGTGGGAGTTTGCACACCGGCCCGTCGCCGAGGCGGGCGGCGTCGAACACCAGGCAATATGAGGCGTCGGTGTTCATGTCGGTGGTGAGGGTGACCAGGTAGCCGTCGTCTTCGCCGGTGGCGCCCAATCGCGGCGCCATCGCGGTCTCGCTGCCGTAGACGCCGTCCCCGAACGAGAACCCCTCCTCGGTGCCGGTGAGCAGGTCGTGTTTGACCAGGCCGTCGAACAGGAACCAGCCCGGTCTCCCGGTGGCGGCGTAGGTGTAGCGGTAGTGGGCGGCGGCGTGGTCGGGGTTGATGGTGCCGAACTCGGTGATGCATTCGGAGAGCTGCTCTTCGCGCACCGCACCGGTGACCAGGTTGAAGCGCCACCGGTGCAGGCGGGACTGCAACCGATCCAGGGCCAGGAAACGAAACAGCTTGTCCCACTTGGTCCCACCGGTGTCGAGCGGGGACGGGTCTCCTTCGAACAAGCCGTCGAGCACGATCTCGTCGCCATCCTCGTAGGCGTTGGTGAAATGCAGCACGAACGTGGGGTCGGCCTCGAACCAGCGAATGTCCTCGGTCGCACCGCGGCGCGGGATCACCGCGAACCGCGACGGGATCTCGGGGTAGAAGCGCGGCAGGTGCACGTCGTGCTCGAGCAGCTGCGGATCCCAGAACAACGGGAAATCGTTGAGAATGGCGTAGTTTTCGGTGAACGCCATGTCGTGGGGGAGACGCGGCCCGGGCAGCGGGATGTCGACGTAGTGGGTCAGTTCGTTGTGCTCGTCGACGACACCGTAATGCATATACGGGTCTTGTTTGCTGTAGTTGAAGAACAGCAGTTCGCCGGTCGTGTTGTCTACCTTGGGATGTGCGGACACGCCCCACTCGGTCGGGAAGCGCCCGTTCCAGGACTCCTTGCCGAGCGTGTCGGCCGAATACGGGTCGATGCGGTACAGGTCGCCGCACTGGTAGAAACTGGTCAGCGCGATGCCGCGGTGCACGATGACGTCGGTGCTCGAGGCGTCCTTCATCCTCGTTCGCGCGCCCCACCCGTTCCGGCGCCGGGCTAGTTGCACCGGCTCGGCCAGACCCGGCCACAGCGGCCCGCCCGCTTCGTTCTCGGCCAGGAACCCGTCGGTGCGGATAAAGCGGTTGCGGTAGAACGCCTTTCCGTCGCGAAAGCCGACCACGTGCAGCATGCCGTCGCCGTCGAACGGGTGATAGGTCTTGAAGGCGGGGTGCAGCGGGTTCTCTGTGTTGCGTAGGTAGACGCCGTCCAGGTCGCGCGGGATTTCACCCTCGACGGCGACCAGATCGTCGGCGTCCCACTCGGTGGTCTGGGGACGCCAGGGGCCCGTCCGGTAGGGGTGGTCGTCGTCCTCGGGAAGGGTGGACAGGAACTTGCCGACGATCTCAACGTCCATCATCAGATGCCTTTGCCGACAGCGAAACTCACGGTGGCGGCGGTGTTGCCGCCGAAATTCAGGGTGCCGAAGGTGTGCGCGTCGCCCAATCCGTGACGGCGGTCGTACGCGTCGGCCACCCGGGCGAACATGGACGGCCACAGATAGCGCGCGTCGGCCCCCTCGTGACCGGTCCAGGCCGCGGCCCCCAGATGCTGCGCGGCGGTGTCGCCCGGGACCGTTTTCTCCAACCCGATCCCCACCTCCAGCGCGCTGTCGTAGGCGCCCGAGCGCGGATCGGCCATCGCCGCCAGCACCGCCACACTGCCGGACGCGCGGGCGGCTTCGTGGCGCGAGGCCGGGGTGTCCCGAAGGCCGTCGCAGACCGTGGCCGGCATGGCTCCGAGGTGGCCCTGCCGGGCGGACATCTCGGCGAAGGCGTTGCCAACGTGCACCACCCCGATGCCGGCCGCGTCCACCTTGGCCGAGGCCAGCTTCAGCGCGGCGACGTCGCAGCCTTCCTTGATGAGGTGGCGAGCAAAATCGCTTTGGTAGCCGCCGAGAATCCACCCACCGGGCGAGCCATCCATACGCCGACGGTACCCCCGCGCGGATGGGTTGTTGAGGCCAATCGGCGTGACGTGCCCGTCGCGGGGACGGCCAAAAAAGGGCGGCCCCGTCGGCTCTCGGGCTGAACCGACGGGACCTAGGCGGGCGCGAAGGCCGGCCGACGCACTCGCCTACTGTTGGATCATTGCCCCCCAGGGGCGCCGACAAACATGCGGCCTCAATCTGTTTGACGCCCGGGCGCCCACGGCGCCGGGCCCGGTTAACGACGATTCATCTTTTTTGAGTGCGCGCGGGGCGTACTGGGACGCGGTCGGGTGGAAGTCTGAGCTGCGGCGATGCGGCGGGGTTGTGCCGGGATTCAGTGGGTCGCACCACCAACGGGTCGAGCCGCATCGTGGCGTCGCGCCAGTCTGGGAACAGGCCGATATACGCACTCGTGGTTGGTTCGTTTAGCGGCCGTCCAGCAAAGTAGCCAGGCCTTCACCCGCGGGCGGCGACAACCTCACCAAGGCCGACAGGCGCGTGTGAGGGCGCGGCCGGATCTCCCGCACCGGGCGGAACCCCGCGGGACGGGCGCCCGTCCCCGGGGTGGCGTTGTCTGCGGTCCATCGTGACATCCCCTCGGTCGGATTCCGACCCGGGCAAGCGCGGCGTCGGCAAAGCTAAAAACTCCGTTCAGCTGCTTGCATCAGCCGTCAGCTAATGGCGCAAGGGGGGAGGTCGGCCGCGGATCGGCGCGTTGCGACACGGTCACGGATGCATACCTATCGGCTCATCGTTGGTCACATATGCCCCGCAGATAACTATCGTCACAGAAGCCAACTACGGACGTCAGCGCGGTGTCCTACCCCTCGAAAGGTGTTACATGTCGGCGATTCTTCGAAGTGTGTCGCTATCGATGGCGTCGGCGGCCGCTGTCGGATTCGTCCTCGTGGTCGGGCCCGCGCCTACCGCCCACGCGACACCGTGCGGCGCTCCCGAGGCGAACGTCGATCCTCCCGCCGCGCAGCCGGCCATGCCCGCGCCTCAGCCGGTGGTACAGCCGCCGACCGGGCGCAGGCCCACTCACACGAATGACCAGGCGCCGCTGCCGAGGCTGGGTCCGCTGATCTCCTCGTTGCTCAAGCCCGCGACACCGGGGCAGCGCTACTCCGCACCCGTGCATCCGCGTGCCGAGGGGCCGACGCTCGGACCTGGCCCGTCGGCGCCGTTGCAACAGCAGGCCGAGGTGTTGCCGCCTGGACCCAACCCGCCCGCGCCCGCGGTCCCGCAACCGCCGAATGCCAACCCGCTGCGGCCCAACGCCGCGCCGGTGCCGCAACCGCAACCCGAGCCGGGACCGCCGCCTCCGTCGATCTCGGGCGCCCCGACATCCCTCGTCGATTGGGTGACCGGACCGGACGGCCCCAACAAGACTCTGCAACGTTTCGGCATCTCCGGTACCGACCTCGGGATTGCCTGGGACAACGGCGATCCCGTCAACCGCCAGGTGTTGATGGCCTTCGGTGACACCTTCGGCTACTGCAAGGTGCACGGCCAGCAGTGGCGCTACAACACCCTGTTCCGCAGCAACGATCGCGACCTGTCCAGGGGAATCCACATCGCCGACGGCGTGCCCAACGACAAGTACTCCGGCTCACCGGTGTGGGCGCCCGGACTTTCCAAGCAGGTCGTCAACACCATCCACAAGGCCGCGCACGAGACGGGAATCATTCCGACCGGGGCGATGTCGATGGGCAGAACCCAATACATGAGCTACATGTCCATCCGCCAGTGGGGCCGTGACGGCGAATGGACAACCAACTATTCGGCGATCGCGCGGTCCAACGACAACGGCCAGAACTGGGGGATTTTCCCCACCACGATCCGCACGGCGTCCGCGGATGCCATTCCGGGAGCCGGGTTTACGCCCGGAAATGAGAACTTCCAGATGGGCGCGTTCCTCAAGGGCAACGACGGTTACCTCTACCAGTTCGGGACACCATCGGGGCGCGGCGGTGCGGCCTTCCTGTCGCGCGTTCCACCGAACCAATTGCCCGACCTGACCAAGTACCAGTACTGGAACGGCGACAACGGCGGTCACTGGGTCGCCAACAACCCGGGTGCGGCGACGCCGATCTTCCCGGCGCCGGTGGGCGAAATGTCAGCCCAGTACAACAATTACCTCAAGCAGTACCTGGTGCTCTACACCGACGGCGGCAGCAACGACGTCATCGCAAGGACCGCGCCGGCGCCGCAGGGGCCATGGAGTCCCCCGCAACCACTGGTGTCGTCGTTCCAAATGCCGGGCGGCATTTATGCGCCGATGATCCATCCCTGGTCGTCGGGACGGGACCTGTACTTCAACCTGTCGCTGTGGTCGGCATACGACGTGATGTTGATGCACACCGTGTTGCCGTAAAAACGTCGCCGTCGAAGATACGATGGTTCTAGTGAGAGGAGGGCGACGATGATCGCCTTGGAGTATCACGACAACTGTTGCGGTCTTGCTGATCCGCTCACTCCTCTCGCCGCGGCCGCGCTACCCGATGATGTGCCCGCCTCTTCGGCAGGCGAACTCCCCCAGGGGGAGAACGTCGATGGCGTGGACGCCCACACGGTCTTTGACGGGCATCGCCCGGACTACTGGACCGTCGGCAGACCGGGGCTCCGAGACATCGAGGTGTGCATCGAGAGTGCCCGCGCGGACGGCGCCATCAGTCTGGGCCTGGTGGTCAACGGTTTGGATTGCAGCGGGCTCCCCATTGACCAGGCGCTTTCGCTCGCAGACGCCCGGGGGGATGCGGGCGTCTGCGGCGTTAGCTGCCGGGGAGGCGGACACCTCAAAGCCAGTTGATCAGCGGCTGAGGGGATTTCGCCGGGCGAGCTCACGCGGTATCGGCTACGGAGGCGGCGGGATCCACCGTTTGCCATCCGTTGTCCATCCGCACGGCAGGTAGTTCCAGTGCGCCGGCGGATTGGGGTCGAAAGACAAACACTTCGGTGCGTAAAAATCGGGCGCCGGAGAAGGCGGCGGTGGCGGCTGGTCCGTGGCGCGAGCGGTAGCCTCGCCGCTGAGCATCAAGGCCCCAACGGCCATCAGTGTCGCGACTAGCTTCCGCATCGCAGGCCCGGCAAGTGCTATGCCCCAACGAAGCGACGGTCGCTACGTTTCTTCCCTTACACGCACGGTATCGATGGTAGTCCGCATTCCCGCGCTGTGTGGGACTTGATTGCATTCGCTTTGGCATTTCGGGGTGCCGCTCTGGTGTGGGATCGTGAGCGGCTTTGCGCAGCCGCGGGCCGTGCCGACCTGCTGGTATACCGTGGACGCGAACTGGACACGGTCTGACCGGGATAAGTACGATCGTGGTCTGTCATTTTTTTGTATGCAAGCAGGAGCACCGCGATGAGATCTGTCGATGGGGGTTCGCCGTCATCGACAGCGGTGAGCGCTCGACCGATTGTCCCGCGTGGCCTGATCCCCATGCCCGCCCGCACCCGGGCGCGGCTATGTCTCGCATCGGTCGCCGTTGAGCAAACACGCCAAGACAGCTGGCGCGCAATTGAAGTCATCGCCGACCGGCACAACCGCCGCGTCGAGTCCTATCTGCAGCGTCGACGGCACCGCCCGTGGCGCAACCGGGGTTCCTAGCCCTCGACGTTGACCTTCATGTCGACGACGATCGGCGCTGTTTCACCGCGCCGATGAGGTGGGCACACCACAACGGTGGAAGAACTGCCTAGCTCACGAGGAAGTTCGCCCCTCGCCTCCTAGCAGCGCCATGTCGGCACTGCTGTGGAATGGATGTGCCCGTCGTCGAATGGCCCTGCGCTACAACGGTAACGGCGCTTCGCCGGGGCTGCAGCGGTTGACGACTCTCACTGTCCGGCCGGTGGCATAGCGCCAGGGCGCGATTTCAAAGTTTCGTTTATCAATCAGGCGATCCGGCGGCCGACTCACGCCGCCCTCGAGCGTCGCGCACTGAGTTATGAGGTATAGCAATGGATTTCGCAGGGCTGCCGCCGGAGGTCAACTCCGGCCGAATGTACTCCGGTCCGGGGTCGGGGCCGATGCTGGCTGCCGCGACGGCGTGGGATGGGCTGGCAGCCCAGTTACACTCCGCGGCAGCGTCTTACGAGTCGATGATCTCGAACCTGGCCGCCGGGTGGCGGGGTCCTTCGTCGACCATGATGGCGGCCGCCGCGGCGCCGTATGCGGCATGGATGAGTGCGACCGCTGCCCAAGCCGAGCAAACCGCCAATCAGGCGAGGGCGGCGGTGGTCGCTTATGAGGCGGCCTTCCTCGCGACGGTGCCGCCACCGGTCGTCGCGGCCAATCGGGCGCAGTTGATGGGCCTGATCGCCACCAATTTTCTCGGCCAGAACACCCCGGCGATCATGGCCACCGAGGCCCAGTACGCCGAGATGTGGGCCCAGGATGCCGCGGCGATGTACGGCTACGCCGGTTCCTCGGCGTCCGCCGCACAGGTGACGCCGTTTGCCCCGCCGCCGCGAAGTACCAACCCGGGCGGGACCGCGGGACAGGCCGCCGCCGTCGCGCAGGCCACCGGCGGCTCGGTCGCGACGAACACGGAATCGGCGCTGCCGCAACTGATGTCCGCCGTGCCGCAATCGCTGCAGGCCCTGACCGCGCCCACCGCCGCCGCCGATCCGCCGTCGCTGCTGTCGGCATTCGACTCGGCGCTCACGGGCCCGTTGGGTCCGGTGTCGCTGTTCGGCATCGGGGGCAGCCCGTATCTGCTGGGCGTCGAAAACTACCTGGTGCCTCAGAACGTGGCGAATGTGAACAGTGCCCGCCAACGGCTGGACCGGGACCGGTCGGCGCTGCGCCTGCTGGGCGGCGGGGCTGATTCGGGGACGCGAGTGGTGAGCGCACCGGCGCCGGGCGGGGCCGGAATGCCGACGGGCATCGGCCGTGCCGGCGTCGTCGGGCGCTTGTCGGTGCCGCCGGGATGGGCGGCCGCCGCCCGGGAGATCCGGCCGGTCGCCGCGGTGTTTCCCCAAACCGCTCTTGCCGGCGCTCCGGCGGCCCTCGCGGCCGATGGAGAGGGATCACTGTTCTCCAGCATGGCCGCGTCGGCTCTGGCCGGGCGCGCGATGGCCGCTACCGGCGGTGGCTCGGCTCGGGCAATGGGCGTCGGTGGCGGCGCTTTCGGGCGCGCCGCGACCACGGCCACGATCATCGTCATCAACGCGGACGACCCGCAGGAATAGCACAGACCACTCATCGCGAATAATAAGGAGTAACAATGGATTTCGGAGCATTGCCGCCGGAGATCAACTCAGGTCGGATGTACGCCGGTGACGGTGCAGGCTCACTGCTGGCCGCGGCGTCGGCATGGGATGGGCTGGCCGCCCAGCTGCAGTCCGCGGCGACGTCGTATGAGTCGGTGATCTCGAACTTGATCAGCGGTTGGCAGGGGCCGTCCTCGCTGACCATGGCGGGTGCGGCCGCGCCGTATGCGGCGTGGATGAGCGCGACCGCCGCTCAAGCCGAACAGGCCGCCTCGCGAGCCAGGGCGGCGGCCGCGGCGTACGAGGGCGCGTTCACGGCGACGGTGCCCCCGGTGGCGATCGCGGAAAACCGCGGCCGCCTGGCCTCACTGGTGGCGACCAACGTTCTTGGGCAGAACACCGCCGCGATCGCGGCCACCGAAGCGGAATACGGGCAGATGTGGGCACAAGACGCCGCCGCAATGTACGGCTACGCCGGATCGTCGGCGATCGCCGCTCAGATGGAGCTCTTCACCGCGCCCCCGCAAACCACCAACCCGGGCGGGGCC
The DNA here is from genome assembly GCF_976985685.1 of Mycobacterium sp. NTMscope_Eco_3. NCBI lineage: Bacteria > Bacillati > Actinomycetota > Actinomycetes > Mycobacteriales > Mycobacteriaceae > Mycobacterium > Mycobacterium sp. NTMscope_Eco_3. The sequence goes on from NZ_CDRJYZ010000001.1 coordinate 550,504, forward strand.
CCTGGCCAATCAGGCGCGGTCGCCCAAGCCGTCGGCGCGGCGCCCGCCAACGCGCAGTCGGCGTTGTCGCAGCTGATGTCGTCGACGCCGCGAACCCTGCAAAGCTTCGCGTCGCCCTCCGCATTGTCGGCGGCCGATCCGTCGTCATTGGCGACGTGGTTGAACAACCTGAATTCCACGCCGTTGGCGAAGATCGCCGCGAACATCGAGTTCGTCACCAAAGGCATCCGCCCGGTCAACGACACGTTGCTGAGCCTCAGCTTGGGCCTGGTGGCAACGGCACGGACCTGGAGCGACACCGCGGTCGAACTCGAAGGGCCGCTGTTCGCGGCGCTGGGTTCGAGCACGCAGGCGGTGGGAGCCGCCGGCGCGTCCGCGGTGACCGCGGGCCTCGGTAACGCGGGTCTGGCGGGAGCGTTGTCGGTGGCGCCGAGCTGGGCCGTGGCCAGCCCCGCGGTCAAGCTGGCCGCCACCGTATTGGAGTACACCAGCGCGGGTGCCGCGCCGACGGTCGCGGCCGGCGCGAGTGCGCTCGGGCCGATGGCCGTGGCGGGCTTGGCCGGAGGAGCGCTGGGTGGTGCGGTGCCCCGAGCGGTCACCGCAAGCGCCGGCCGGGGATTGGGCCGCCGCTCGTCGGACAGCGACGACAAGACCCCGGACAAACTGAAGACCGTCCTGGCGGAACTGCAGGAGGCGCCGGAGTCCGTCCAGCACTGGCACACCGACAAGGCGCATCTGGAAAGCCTTTTGGATCAGCTGTCGAAGAAGCCGGGTGTCCACGCCGTGCACTTGTCCTCCGCCGACAAGTCCAAGGTGACCTCGCCACGGGTTACGTGGGGATAGGGAGAGGGACCTAACTCGCCACCGGCTTATCCCGTTGAAGCACTTGCGCGTTGTTGGTTGGCCAAGGCAGCAAGGCCTAAGCCAAGAAACAGCGCTGCGCCACCCCCGGTAACGATTGCGCCTGCTGGGGGCAACGTCTGGCGTTGGACGCCGCGCAGTGCTGCAACGATGTCCAGTGCGTCAGTGAGCAGTCCCAGTTGCAACGCGCGGGTGCGCAGCCGCTGTGACGGGTCCGTGACGGCGAGGGCCAACGTCAGTTCGCGAGACCCGAACAACTGGGTGATGAAAGGCTGCTGTCTCGCCGAAGCGAGCCCAAACAGACGCGCCGCCTTAGCCGGCACAGCCCATGCGGCGACACCGGTGGCGAATCGCAGTGCGGCGAATGTGGGGAGGAGGGCGCGGTTCGGTGCAGTGGTCATAGGACCATCCTCGTCCTCAACGCCGACGATTCACATGAGTGTCAAGGATCAGCCGAAGTAGCTGTCAAGCATCAGCCGAAACACCGTCAAGCATCACCCGAAGGCAAAACGACAAGCATCAACCGACGTCATACACGCCGCGCAGTGCCCCCGGCAGGATTCGAACCTGCGACACCGGCTTTAGGAGAGCCGTGCTCTATCCCCTGAGCTACGAGGGCGGACGGCCTGAGCTTACCGGGCAGGTTCAAACCCGAAGGCCACGGCGGTCAGCGCAGTTCGGCGATCACCTTCGAGAAGTTCTCGATGTTGTTGTCCTGCACGGTGAAGGACGACACACCGTACTTTTCCCGGTACGCGATCAACGTGTCGGCGATTTCGCGAGGCGAACCGCTGAGCACCGAGGGCTGCGACAGGATCTCCTCATCGGACAGGTCCGGCGCGTAGCTCCGGGTCAGTTTCAGTTCCGGCTCGGTCTCGCCGACGCGCGGCATCGCCGTGATCGCCAGGTTCAGCTCGAGGGAGTCGAATCGATCCCCGGCGGCGTTGCGGACGAAGCAGACACGCTCGGCGAACGGGTCCTCGACGGCGCGCACTTTGGAGCCGGTCAATCCGATGATGTCGGCGTTGCATGCGGCGATGGTCAGCACCCGGTCGCCGTTGCCGGCGATGATGAGTGGCGTCGACGGGTGGTGTTCCTTCAGATACTTCGTCATGTGTTCGAGGTAGTCGACCCGGGCGCCCGCGCTGGGATATGGGATCTCGGCGGCTTCGAACTCTTCGCGGACGTAGCCGGTGCCCAGCCCGATCTCGAGGCGGCCGTCGCTGAGCAGATCGAGGGCTTGCATGTCCCGGCTGAGCAGGGCCGGCTTGTAGAACGCGGAATTGAGCACGTACATGCTTAGCCGCAGCGTCGTGGTGACCATCGCGACCGCGGTCAGGGTCGGGAAGGGTGCGGCCGCGCCTAAATGGTCTGGCACACAAAGAATGTCGAAGCCGGCGTCTTCAGCGCGCTTCGCCTTGTCGAGCAACGCCTCGCGCGACTTGAAGAACCGCATGCTCATACCGAAGCGAAAATCCTTGGCCACCAACAACCTCCGTTAACGTTCTAATGACATTGACCAACTGCGAGCGGTAACCGCCAGCCCCTGGATCAGCGCGCTGGTGACCGATGACAAACCGTCATCGCCCGGCAGCGGGCTGCGCGGGCTGATCCCCCGGACCCGCGCGGAAAGCTCGAGCTGGGTTCCGCCCTCCCGCACCCGGTTCACCGGGTTGCGCGGGTGCAGGCCGCGTAATTCCGGTGGAATGTCGTCGAGGTCGGTGATCACCTGGTAGCCGGTCAGCCGGATGTGGCGGGCCAAGTGGGCGGCCAGCTCCCGGTTGCGCCCGCCGGCCAGCAGCTGGGTGCTGCGACCGTCGCGGCCGTAGCCGTGCAGGGACACCGCGACGTCGACGTGGTCGAGGAACTCGGCGAGCGACGGCGACTCGGCCGGATCGAACAGGGCTGACGGCAGGTGATGCGGGTAGTGGTCGGGATGACGCACGACATACACCGAAGCATCGGCGGCCTCGGCGGCGCGTTCGGCGATCACGTCGGTCATCTCTTCGAGTCCACCGCCGTGGATGGCGAGAAAGCCGAAACGCGAACGCAATTGGCTGACCTCGGTAACCCCGGGCTCGCTCAGCAACGCCGTAAGTGACTGTGGCGCAGGGCCGGACGCCGCCGACGGTTTCGGGCGAGGCCAGCCTGCGGGGTCCCAGCGGCGCAAGAAGTCCAGCCAGCGCTGGGGCAACCCGTGCTGCGTGGCGCCGTCGATGATGGTGGGCAGGTAGCCCGGGCGCGGGGGTCCCGGCGTCACCCGGTGGTCGATGTAGACCCACGCCGGTGACGGCCCGTCGTCGGTGTGCACGGTCAGCCGGTCGCGTCGGTAGCGCACCGGCACACCCTCGGCGCTGTCCAATGTCGCCAGGTCGCCGTCGGAGATCTGCCAGAGCACCCCATGCACCCGGTTTCCGGCCAACGGTTCGACGGTGGCCACGCCGCGCTGGTTGATCAGCCAGTCGTGATCGGCGAGGACCGCCGGCCGCGGATCGGCGGCGTCGGGACAACGCCGCGCCATCTGCCTGACGCATAGGTTCGAGCCGTATGCGAAGTACAGATGCCGCAGGGCCGGCATTCAGCCGGTCACCGTCAGCCAGACGAGCACCATGTTAAGCAGACTAATCAATATGCCGACGCCCCAGCCAAGAATTGTCGTGATGCGGTGGTTGGCGTCGTCGCCCATCAGCTCGCGATTGCTCGTCAGCTTGATCAGGGGCAGCACCGCAAACGGAATGCCGAACGACAACACCACCTGGGATAGCACCAATGCGCGGGTGGGGTCGAAGCCGAGCGCCAGGATCACCAGGGCGGGGCACAGGGTGATCAACCGGCGCGCCACCATCGGGATCGACCGGTGCAGCAACCCCTGCATGATCATGGCGCCGGCGTAGGCGCCCACCGATGAGGACGCCAGCCCGGACGCGAGCAGTCCGATCGCGAACAGCACCGCGATGGTCGCGCCCAGCGTGTTGTGGATGGCGGAATAGGCGCCCTCGATCGAAGCGCTCACGTTGCGGTGCTGCAGGTTGATCGCGGCGACCAGCAGCATCGCGGCGTTCACCGTGCCGGCCACCGCCATCGCGAGGACGACGTCCCAGCGGGTGATGCGCAGCAGCAGGCGGCGATGCGATCCGTGGTCGGGAGGCCCGTGCCGGTCCAGGACCAGACCCGAATGCATGTACACCGCATGCGGCATGACGGTGGCCCCCAGGATGGCGGCCGCCAGCAGCACACTTTCGGTGCCGCGGAACCTCGGCAGCAGCCCACCGAACACGTCGTGGGGCGGCGCGGTCTTGACGAAGAAGCTCGCCGCGAACCCGATCGCGATGACCAGCAGCAAGCCGGTGATGACCCGCTCGAAGATGATCTGTCCGCGCCGGTCCTGAATGCCCAGCAGCAGCAAGGCCACCACGCCCGTGATGAGCCCGCCGACCATCAGCGGCAGGCCGAACAGGATATGCAAGGCGATGGCCCCACCGACGACTTCGGCCGCGTCGGTGGCGATCGCCACGAGTTCGGCCTGGGCCCAATACACCAGCCGCAGTGGACGGCTCATCCGCCTGCCGAGGGCGGCCGGCAATGAGCGCCCGGTGACCAGTCCGAGCTTGGCCGACAGGTACTGGACCAGGCCGGCGAGGACGTTGGCCGCGACGATCACCCATAGCAGCAGGTAGCCGTACTGCGAACCGGCGCTGACGTTGGCCGCGACGTTGCCCGGGTCGACGTAGGCGATCGCGGCGACGAAGGCCGGCCCGAGCAGGTACCAGTTGCCCTTGAGCGAGCTCTGGGTGCGCTGCGCCAACGTGCCGACCTCGATTCACTTCACCGAATAAGAAAGTGAGGTTAGTCGAACATCTCGACGGGCCGGCTGGCGGCGCGACGTTTCACCCCCGTGGGGCTCACTCCGGGAGGTAGAGCCCCTTGCCGGTGACCAGCGGCAAGTCGAGCGTCGTCACGATTCCCGGGTCGGCGGCCACCACCGCCGGGATCGCGTTGACCACCCGCATCGCGGTGGCCACCAATCCGGCGTGGTTGTGATCGCCCTTGCGGCTGCTCAGGCAGATGTCCATGGCGTACGACGGTTCGCCGGTGACCTCGATGCGATAGGAGCCGCCCTCCTGTGCGGGCTGCGGCCACTCGGGGCACAGGTCCTCACGAAGTCGGGTGACGTGTTCGAGCACGACGGCGGGATGGCCGTTGACCATGCCGAACACCTCGAAGCGCAGCGCCGCGGCGGTGCCCTTGGCGATATGGCCCGAGGCGATGTCGAAGTCCTCCGGGGCCGGTACGCGAACGTGCGACTGGGTGACCTCATCGAGCGAAATGCCAAGGCCCGCCGCCATTTGCCGGATCACCGAACCCCACGCCAGGCTGAGCACACCGGGCTGCAGCAGCATCGGAATGTCGTCGAGTGGCTTACCGAATCCCATGACGTCGAACATGACCGCGGCGCTGTCATAGGTGGCGTAGTCGACGATCTCCATGCACCGGATCTGCTGGATGCTCTGGCAGGTGCCGGCCAGCGCCAATGGCAGCAGGTCGTTGGCGAAGCCCGGATCGATGCCATTGACGTACAGGCTTGAATTGCCTTCGCGCGCTGCGTCTTCGAGGGGTTTGATCAGCTCCTCGGGGATCACCTGCCACGGATACTGCAAGAAGACGGGGCCGCTGCCGACGATGTTGATCCCGGCCGCCAACACGCGGCGGTAGTCCTCGAGCGCCTCGGGCAACCGGTTGTCGGCCAGCGCGTTGTACACCGCGCATTGCGGCCCGGTGGCCAGCACCGCATCCAGGTCGGTGCTGGCGAGCACACCCGTCGCCTCCGCGAGCCCGGCGAGCTCTGCGGCGTCCTTACCCGCCTTGGCGTCCGAGGACACCCAGACGCCTTTCAAGTCGAACTCCGGATTGGTGATGAGCGCCCGCAGCGCGTGGATACCGACGTTGCCGGTGCCCAGTTGGACGACGGGGATGGGCATGACGTGCTCCTTAGCGGTCGGGGGTCACAGGTCCGGGACGGGGATGTCGAGGTTGGGGAACGTGAGGCCGCCGTCGACCTCGAGGGTCTTGCCGGTCAGGAAGTTGCCGGCGGGCGAGGCCAAATAGACTGCGGCAGCGGCGATGTCGACCGGATCGCCGAGCCGGCGCATCGGGGTGGCCTTCTCCATCGGGGAGCGCAGCTCGTCGTTGGAGGCCACCACGTCCAGCGCGGAGGTGAGGATCGATCCCGGCGCGATCGCGTTGACCCGAATCCGGGGGCACAGGTCCAGGGCGGTAAGCCGGGTGTAGTGAGACAGTGCGGCCTTGGCGGTGCCGTAGGCCGCGAAGCCACGTCCGGCCAGCCGGCCCATGGTCGAGGTGATGTTGATGATGCTGCCGCCGCCGGAGTGCTCCAGCATCAACGGCACCGCCGCCAGTGTCAGCGCGTGGGCGGTGCCGACGTTGAAGGTGAACGCGTCTTTGAGGTCCTTCGTCGAGGTCGTCAGCAACGTGTTGGGCATGGTTCCCCCGACGTTGTTGACGACGATGTCTAGTTTCCCGAACGCCTCGACGGCCTGACCGGCCAGCTCGGCGGTGGACTCCGGATGCGCCAGGTCGGCGGCCACGATGTGGGCACGGCGCCCGGCGGCGCGGACCTGTTCGGCGACGGCCTCTAGTTGGGATTCGGTTCGCGAGGCGATGAGAACATCCGCGCCCGCCTCGGCGAAAGCCAGCGCGATCGCCGCCCCGAGGCCGCGGCCTGCACCGGTGATGACGGCGACTTTGTCGTCGAGACGGAACCTGTCAAGGATCATGGAAGCCCCTCTTCGTTTCGGTGTCAGGCGACACCGTAGCAAGCCGGGCCGCCCCGGATAAGGCATTTCTAGAACAAGTTCTATTTTCCTGTTGGGCCCGCGGTCGGTGCGGCCCTCGGATTGCTGGCCGGTGGCGGGCCGAGTCGGCGACCGCGGCCCGCGCTGCCAGACCATTTGCCCGCCGTTCACCTTGTTGCGGTTAGCTCGGTGTCGCCGACCATTTTGGTCCTTACCGTGAGGAAGAGAATTGGGACGCAACCGATTTGGTGCCTTGTTGGGCGTCCTGGCCGCCGCCGCGTTCTTGTCGTCGGGATGCGGAATTCACGACAGCAGGGCCTGGGGAAGCGGGGCGGGCTCGCCGGGCACAGTCGACTGCGGCGGCACGACGGCCCTGAAGGCGGCGGGATCGACGGCCCAGGCCAACGCGATGACCCGGTTCTCCGGCGCGTTCGAGCGCGCATGCCCCGGTCAGACGCTGGACTACACCCCCAACGGCTCCGGCGCGGGAATCGGCCAATTCACCGGAAACCAAATCGATTTCGCGGGCTCGGATTCACCCTTGACCCCCATCGAATACTTCGCCGCGCGGACCCGATGCGGTTCGCCGGCATGGAATCTGCCCGTGGTGTTCGGCCCGATCGCGATCACCTACAACGTCAAGGGCGTCAGCTCGCTGATCCTCGACGGTCCCACCACCGCGAAGGTCTTCAAGGGTGCCATCACCGCCTGGAACGATCCGGCGATCCAGGCGCTGAACCCGGGTACCGCGTTGCCCGCCGAGCCCATCCGTGTCGTGTTTCGCAGCGACCAGTCCGGCACCACCGACAATTTCCAGAAATACCTGGATTCCGCGTCCGACGGTGTCTGGGACAAGGGCATCGGGAAGACGTTCCACGGTGGGGTCGGGGAGGGCGCCGACGGCAACGGCGGGACGTCGGCGGCCGTCAAGGCGACCGAGGGGTCGGTCAGCTACAACGAATGGTCGTTTGGCCTGGCGCAGCAGCTGACCATGGCCAGGATCGTCACCTCGGCCGGACCCGAGGCGGTGGGGATCAGTGCCGATTCGGTCGGGCGGACGATTTCCGGTGCCACCCTCACCGGGCAGGGCAACGACCTGGTGGTGGACACCTTCTCGTTCTACAAGCCGACCCGGCCCGGTTCGTACCCGATCGTGCTGGCGACCTACGAGATCGTGTGTTCGAAGTATCCCGACCCGAAGGTCGGCGCCGCGGTGAGGGCGTTCCTGCAAAGCACCATCGGCGCCGGGCAGAATGGCTTGGCGGACAACGGGTATGTGCCGGTGCCGGAGGCGTTCAAGTCGCGGTTGTCGAGTTCGATCAACGCCCTCGCGTGATCTGAGCATCCGGCTGGCGCGCCCTCGGCGGGGCGGATGCGTGCTTTGCTGACGAATGCCGACAAGGCGACGTCACGGTGTGCTCCCGTCGACGTCGCGACGGTGCGCCGGCGCGTTCAGCGGCGATCGCCGAAAAGTTTGCTCAACGTTCAATTGTTACTGTTACGTTCGTGGCTGCGAGGCGGACCGGTCGGCGCGCCATGGCTAACTGACCGGAGCCGATCATGGTTCATCCCCACCGTAAGGAAGCGAATTGAAACTCAACCGATTTGGCGCCGTGCTGAGTGTCCTGGGCGTTGGTGCGCTGGCGTTGTCGGGGTGCGGAAGCGACAACAACGGGACTGGCGCCAATGCACCGGTCGGTTCGTCGTCGGGCAAGGTGAGTTGCGGCGGGAAGAAGGCCCTCAAGGCCAGCGGGTCGACGGCCCAGGCCAACGCGATGACCCGCTTTGTCAACGCGTTCGAGCAGGCCTGCCCGGGCCAGACGCTGAATTACACGGCCAACGGATCGGGTGCGGGAATCAGCGAATTCAGCGGCAACCAAACGGATTTCGGTGGCTCTGATTCGCCGCTGGCGGCCAACGAATACGCTGCCGCGCAGCAGCGGTGCGGTTCGCCGGCCTGGAATCTGCCGGTCGTTTTCGGCCCGATCGCCATCACCTACAACGTGACGGGCCTGGATTCACTCACCCTCGACGGACCGACGGCCGCCAAGATCTTCAACGGCGCGATCACGATGTGGAACGACCCCGCGATTCAGGCGCTCAACGTCGGTGCCACATTGCCCGGCGTGCCGATTCACGTCGTCTTCCGCAACGACGAGTCAGGCACCACCGACAATTTCCAGAAGTATCTCGACGCGGCCGCGGACGGTGCGTGGGGCAAAGGCGCCGGAAAGACCTTCAAAGGCGGCGTCGGTGAGGGAGCCAAGGGCAACGACGGTACGTCGGCGGCGATCAAGGCCACCGAAGGGTCCATCACCTACAACGAATGGTCGTTTGCTCAGGCGCAGAAACTGAACATGGCCAAGGTCATCACCTCGGCCGGCCCGGACGCGGTGTCGATCAGCGCCGAATCGGTGGGCAAGACGATTGCTGGGGCCAAGATCTCCGGTCAGGGCAACGACCTGGTGCTCGACACGCTGTCGTTCTACAAGCCCAAGCAGGCCGGTTCCTACCCGATCGTGCTGGCGACCTACGAGATCGTGTGCTCGAAGTACCCCGACTCCGGTGTCGGTACGGCGGTGAAGGGATTCCTGCAAAGCACCATCGGCGCCGGGCAGAATGGCCTGGCCGACAACGGCTACATCCCGATCCCCGACGCGTTCAAGGCGAGACTGTCTGATTCCATCAACGCCATCGCATAGCCTGAGGTGGTCGTGACACGAGGAACAGCAACCAGCCCGTCGACCGCGGAAGAGCCGGCATCAACGGCGCTGAGTGCACGCGTGGCGCGGCGGGGGGACCGGCTGTTCAAGCTGGTCGCCGCCACCGCCGGCTCGACGATCGTGGTCGCCATCCTGTTGATCGCGGTGTTCCTGTTGCTGCGCGCCGTCCCGTCGTTGCGCGTCAATCACGCAAACTTCTTCACCAGCGCGGAGTTCAGCACCAGCAACCCCCACAAGCTGGCCTTCGGCATCCGCGACCTGCTCATGGTCACGGTGCTCAGTTCGCTCACCGCGCTGGTGCTGTCCGTGCCCATCGCGGTCGGTATCGCCGTGTTCCTCACCCAATACGCGCCGAAGCGGCTGGCGCGCCCGTTCGGCGCGGTGGTGGACCTGCTGGCCGCGGTGCCGTCGATCATCTTCGGGCTCTGGGGAATTTTCGTCCTCGCCCCGCGGATCGAGCCGGTGGCGGCGTTCCTCAACCGGCACCTGGGCTGGTTTTTCCTGTTCAAACAGGGCAACGTGTCCTTGGCCGGCGGCGGCACCATCTTCACCGCCGGCGTCGTGCTCTCGGTGATGATCCTGCCGATCGTCACCTCCGTCTCGCGCGAGGTCTTTCGGCAGACCCCCCACATCCAGATGGAAGCGGCGCAGGCCCTCGGCGCGACCAAGTGGGAGGTGGTGCGGATGACCGTGCTGCCGTTTGGCCGCAGCGGCGTCATCGCCGCCTCGATGCTGGGATTGGGTCGCGCGCTGGGTGAGACGGTGGCGGTGCTGATCATCTTGCGGTCGGCCGCCCAGCCGGGGCACTGGTCGCTGTTCGACGGCGGCTACACGTTTGCCTCCAAGATCGCGTCGGCGGCCGCGGAGTTCAGCGCACCGTTGCCCACCGGGGCGTACATCTCGGCGGGATTCGCGCTGTTCGTCCTGACGTTCGTCGTCAACGCGCTGGCCCGCGCGATCGCCGGCGGCAAGGTCAACGGGTGACGCGCCCATGACGGTTGACGCGCTCGACCGCCCGGTCAAGGCCGAGGTGTTCCGGCCGCTCAGCTTCCGGCGGCGGATCACCAACAGCGCCGCGACGATCTTCTTCCTCGCCTCGTTCCTTGTCGCGCTGGTGCCGCTGTTCTGGGTGCTGTCGATCGTGATCGCGCGAGGCTGGTATGCCGTGACCCGGTCGGGATGGTGGACCCACTCGCTGCGCGGCGTGCTCCCCGAACAGTTCCTCGGCGGCGTCTACCACGCGCTGTACGGGACCTTGGTGCAGGCCGGTGTGGCCGCCGCCCTGGCGGTGCCGCTGGGCCTGATGACCGCCGTCTTCCTGGTCGAATACGGTTCTGGCCGCCTGGTGCGGTTGACCACGTTCATGGTCGACGTGCTGGCCGGGGTTCCCTCGATCGTCGCGGCGCTGTTCATCTTCAGCCTCTGGATCGCCACCCTCGGCTTCCAGCAGAGCTCGTTCGCGGTGTCGCTCTCGTTGGTCTTGCTGATGCTGCCGGTGGTGGTGCGCTCCGCCGAGGAAATGCTCCGGTTGGTGCCTGACGACCTGCGCGAGGCCAGCTACGCGCTGGGCGTGCCGAAGTGGACGACCATCGTGCGGATCGTGTTTCCGATCGCGATGCCCGGCATCGTCTCCGGCATCTTGTTGTCCATCGCGCGGGTGATCGGCGAAACCGCGCCGGTGCTGGTGCTGGTCGGCTACAGCCGGTCGATCAACTTCGACGTCTTCCACGGCAACATGGCCTCGCTGCCGCTGCTGATCTACACCGAACTCACCAACCCCGAACACGCCGGTTTCCTGCGGATCTGGGGTGCGGCGCTGACGCTGATCATCATCGTCGCCGTGATCAACATCGTCGCCGCGGGAACCCGTTTCCTGGCAACCCGCAAACGCTGACCGAGGCGCGTCGGGTCAGGACTTCGAGGCCGCCTTCTTGGCCGGCGCCTTCTTGGCGGCGGTCTTTTTTGCGGGCGTCTTTTTCGCGGCGCTCTTTTTCGCGGGTGCCTTTTTCGCCGGGGCTTTGCCGTCCCCGCCACCGGAGCGCGCCTTCACGCTGGCCTCCAGCTTGGCCAGCAGATCGGAGACGTCCTCGGTCTCATCCAGCTCCTTGGGCTGCTCCTCGGTGGTAAACGCTTCTCCGCCTTCGAGTTTGGCTTGGACCAGCTCGTGCAGCTGCTCCTGGTAGTCGTCGTGGTAGCGGTCGGGGTTGAACTCTTCGGCCATCGAATCCACCACCTGCCCGGCCATTTTGAGTTCGGCGGGCTTGACTTCGACCTTCTTGTCGAGGATCGGAAAGTCCGGGTCACGAATCTCGTCGGGCCACAACAACGTATGGATGACCATCACGTCGCGCTTGCCGAAGTCCTTGACCCGCAACGCCGCCAGCCGGGTCTTGTTGCGCAGCGTGAAATGCACGATCGCCATCCGGTCGGTCTCGGCGAGCGTCTTGGCCAGCAGCACATAGGATTTCGACGACTTGGAATCGGGCTCCAGGAAGTAGCTGCGGTCGAACAGCATCGGGTCCACGTCGCTGGCCGGCACGAACTCCAGCACTTCGATCTCGCGGCTGCGTTCTTCGGGCAGGGTGGCGATGTCGTCGTCGGTGATGATGACCATCTGACCGTCATCGGATTCGTAGGCGCGGGCGATGTCCCGGAATTCCACGACTTCGCCGTCCACCTCGCACACGCGCTGGTATCGGATGCGGCCGTTGTCCTTGGCGTGCACCTGGTGGAACTTGATGTCGTGGTCCTGGGTGGCGCTGTACACCTTGACCGGGACGTTCACCAGACCGAACGCGATGGAACCCTTCCAGATGGAGCGCATGTAAGTCAGTATGCCCATAGTGTTCGCTGCCTAACAGCACCCGCGCCGTCGCGCCGCTGCTCAGACGCCCGCGCGCGTAACGCCACGGCGAGATCGTCCTCGAATTTTCGCCGTGGCGTTACGGCCGCGAGCGCATGGGCCCCGCTCGAGAAAGCTAGGGGCCGCGGTTTGCCTCGGCCCGCAGCTCGGCGCGATCGGGGAGATCGGCGCCGGCCCGCGAGACCGTCAGCGCCGACGCCAGGCCGGCGGTCTCGAGTGCCGCCGTGAGCGCGTCGAGCCCGACCCGGCGCAAGGCGCCCCGCCGGTCGGCGCCCAACAAATCCAGTGCCCACAGCGCATCCAGCAGGCCGACCATGAACGCGTCGCCGGCACCGACGGTGTCGATCACCCGGACCTGCCGGGCATCCACCCGCGCATCCCCGGCCGCGCAGAACGCCGTAGCGCCCCGGCCGCCCATGGTCAGGACGACGATCGCGGATCCCGACGCCAGCCAGCCTCGGGCCGTGCGCTGCGGCTCGTGATCGGGATCGATCCACTTCAAGTCCTCGTCACTGACCTTGACGATGTCGCTGCGCTCGACCAGATGCGCGATACGGGCCCGCGCCGCTTCCCGGTCGGCGATCAGCGAGGGTCGCACGTTGGGATCGAAGCTCAGGGTGGCCGAGACGCGATAAGCCTCGAGGAGCGCCGCGACCGCCAAGCACCCCGGCTCGCGCACCGCCGCGATCGACCCGGTGTGCACCAGCAACGGCGGCGCCACCTCGGGGGTGCCGGAAAGCCGCCATTGCAGATCGAATGTGTAACTGGCCGAGCCGTCGTCGGCGATGGTCGCGATTGCGGTCGGCGTGCGTTCGGCCGAGACGCTTCCCGGAACGAGTTGCACACCAGCGGATTTCAGGTACTCGGCGATGCGCCGGCCGGGTGGGTCGTCGGCGATATGGGTCAAGAAGTCGACGCGATGTTCCAGCCGGGCCAGACCGACCGCCACGTTGAGTGGGCTACCGCCGACGTGCTCGGCGGCGCCGCGCCCTTCGACCCTGTCGATCAGCGCTTCACCGATCACCAGCGCGCCGCCCATAGACTCACAGTATGAGTTCGACGGCGGGTCCGCGGGTCAAGCTGACCAACGCCGAAAAAGTGCTGTATCCCGCCACCGGAACCACCAAGAGCGACATCTTCGACTACTACACGCGGATCGCCGAGGTGATGGTCCCGCACGTCGCCGGGCGCCCGGCCACACGCAAACGCTGGCCCAACGGCGTCGAACAGGAGTCCTTCTTCGAAAAGCAACTGGCCTCGTCGGCGCCCGACTGGCTGCCGCGCGCCAGCGTGACCCACCGATCCGGAACCACGACCTATCCGATCATCGACGACCCCACCGGACTGGCCTGGATCGCCCAACAGGCGGCGCTGGAAGTCCACGTGCCGCAGTGGCGGTTCGTCGCCGAGTGGACGCGGCGCCGGGCCGAAGAGCTCAAGCCCGGCCCGGCGACGCGATTGGTGTTCGACCTCGACCCCGGTGAAGGCGTGACGATGGCCCAGATGGCCAAGGTGGCGCGCGCCGTCCGCGACCTGATGGCCGGGATCGGGCTGACCACTTTCCCGCTCACCAGCGGCAGCAAGGGCCTGCACCTGTACGCGCCGCTCGACGAGCCAGTGAGCAGTAAAGGCGCCACGGTGTTGGCCAAACGCGTTGCGCAACAGCTGGAAAAGACGATGCCCAAGCTGGTCACGTCGACCATGACCAAAAGCCTTCGGGCGGGGAAGATCTTCCTGGACTGGAGTCAGAACAACGGCTCCAAGACGACCATCGCGCCGTATTCGCTGCGCGGACGCGAACATCCGACCGTCGCGGCGCCGCGTACCTGGGACGAACTCGACGACCCGTCGCTGCGCCAGCTGCGGTATGACGAAGTGCTGGCCCGGGTCGCGCGCGACGGCGATCTGCTGGCGCCGTTGGATGAGGACGCGCCGATCCCGGATCGGCTGACCAAGTACCGCAGCATGCGCGACGCGGCGAAAACCCCCGAGCCGGTGCCCGCAGCGAAACCCGCTGTTGGGCAAGGGAATAGCTTTGTCATCCAAGAGCATCATGCCCGCCGGCTGCACTACGACTTCCGGCTGGAGCGCGACGGTGTCCTGGTGTCCTGGGCGGTGCCCAAGAACCTGCCCGACACCACGTCGGTCAACCACCTTGCCGTCCACACCGAGGATCACCCGCTGGAATACGGCGGGTTCGAAGGCGTCATCCCCAAGGGCGAATACGGTGCGGGCAAGGTGATCATCTGGGACTCCGGAACCTACGACGCCGAGAAGTTCCTTGACGATGAGGTCATCGTCAACCTGCACGGCAGCAAGATCTCCGGACGCTACGCGCTGATTCAAACCAATGGCGACCAGTGGCTGGCGCACCGGATGAAGGACCAGAAGGCCTTCGAGTTCGACGCGATCGCCCCGATGCTGGCCACCCACGGTTCGGTGGCGGCCCTGAAGGCCGGCCAGTGGGCGTTCGAAGGCAAATGGGACGGCTACCGGCTTCTGATCGAGGTCGACCACGGCTCCTTTCGTGTGCGGTCGCGACGCGGTCGCGAAGTCACCCAGGAGTACCGCGAACTGAGTTGGCTGGCAGAAGATCTCGCCGAGCATCACGTGGTGCTCGACGGCGAGGCCGTGGTGCTGGACTCCTCCGGGGTGCCCAATTTCCACGAGATGCAAAACCGCGGGCGGGGCTCGCGGGTCGAATTCTGGGCGTTCGACCTGCTCTACCTCGATGGCCGTTCGCTGCTGCGGGCCCGCTACCGGGATCGGCGAAAGCTGCTGGAAATGCTGGCCGCCGGCAGCAAGCTCATCGTCCCCGACCCGCTGCCCGGGGACGGCAAAGAGGCGCTGGCGCACTCCGAGGAGCGCGGCTGGGAGGGGGTGATCGCCAAGAAGCGCGACTCCACCTACCAGCCGGGCCGCCGTTCGTCGTCGTGGATCAAGGACAAGCACTGGAACACCCAGGAAGTCGTCATCGGCGGCTGGAAAGCCGGTGAAGGCGGACGCAGCAGCGGCATCGGCTCGCTGCTGATGGGCATCCCCAGCGCGGAAGGGTTGCGGTTCGCCGGGCGCGTCGGCACCGGGTTCACCGAACGCGACCTGGCCAATCTGAAGAAGACGCTGGCGCCGCTGCACACCGGCGAATCCCCCTTCACCCCACCGCTTCCCAAGGCCGAGACCAGGGGCGTGACGTTCGTCGAGCCGGTACTGGTGGGGGAGGTGCGCTACAGCGAGTGGACCCCGGATGACCGGTTACGTCAATCGAGCTGGCGCGGGTTGCGACCGGACAAGGAGGCAAGTGAGGTGGTGCGCGAGTGAAATGGGTTACCTACCAAGATGGTTCGGGCGGTGAACGCGTCGGCGTGCTCTCGGGCGACGCCATCCATGCGATGCCGTCGGGCGCGACGCTCCTCGACCTCGTGGCCCGTGGTTCCGAGGGCTTGCGGCAAGCGGGTGAGGATGCGCAGCGATCCCCGGCGGCGGTCGTCCCGCTGGCGGAGGTGCGATTGCTGGCACCGATCCCACGCCCACCGTCGATCCGGGACTCGCTGTGCTTCCTTGACCACATGCGCAACTGCCAGGCCGCGCTGGGCGCCGGGCGCACCCTCGGCGACTCCTGGTACCGCATACCGGCCTTCTACTTCGCCTGCCCGGCAACCGTTTTGGGTCCGTACGACGACGCGCCGACCGCGCCCGGGAGTGCGTGGCAGGACTTCGAATTGGAGATCGCCGCGGTGATCGGGGCCGGGGGCAAGGATCTCACGGTCGAACAGGCGGAACAGGCGATCATCGGCTACACCATCTTCAACGACTGGTCCGCCCGCGACCTGCAGCAGATGGAGAGTCAACTGGGCATCGGGCAAGGCAAGGGCAAAGACAGCGGGGTCACGTTGGGCCCCTACCTGGTGACCCCCGACGAGCTCGAACCGTATTGCCGGGACGGCAAACTGGACCTGCGGGTCACCGCCCTGGTCAACGACGTCGTCATCGGCTCCGGATCGACCGCCCAGATGGACTGGACCTTCGGCGAAGTCATCTCCTATGCGTCGCGTGGCGTCACCCTCGCTCCCGGTGACGTCATCGGCTCCGGGACGGTGCCCACCTGCACGCTGGTTGAGCACCTCAATCCCGCGGCCCTGGAATCGTTTCCGGGCTGGCTGCACGACGGTGACATCGTCACGCTGCAGGTCCAAGGGCTGGGGGAGACCCGGCAGACCGTGCGTGCGAGCGGCGCGCCGCACCCGCTGGCCGCGCGGCCGAACCCGGACGCCGCCCCGGCCCGACCGCGGGTCAACCGGGCCCGCGCCCGAGTGCCCTACACCCGTGGGCTGCACGAGGTTGCCGACCGCGTGTGGGCCTGGACCCTGCCCGACGGCGGCTACGGATGGAGCAACGCCGGGCTGATCGCGGGCGACGGGGCCTCCCTGCTGGTGGACACCCTGTTCGACCTGGCGTTGACCCGCGAAATGCTCACCGCGATGCGGTCCCTCACCGCGTCCGCGCCGATCACCGACGCGGTCATCACGCACTCCAACGGGGACCACACGCACGGCAACCAACTGCTCGACCCCTCGGTGCGGATCATCGCCGCGCGCGGCACCGCCGAGGAGATCGAACACGGGATGGCCCCGGAGATGCTGGCCATGGCGCAGACCGCCAATCTCGGGCCGATCGCCACGCCGTACACGCGAGAACGCTTCGGGCACTTCGACTTCAGCAACATCACACTGCGCAATGCCGACCAGACGTTCGAGCGCAACCTGGCCGTCGAGGTGGGTGGGCGGCGCATCGATGTGCTGAATCTCGGTCCCGCGCACACCGCCGCCGACTCGGTGGTGCACGTGCCCGACGCGGGGGTGTTGTTCGGCGGCGATCTGTTGTTCATCGGCTGCACACCCATCGTGTGGGCCGGCCCGATCGCCAACTGGGTAGCCGCCTGCGACGCCATGATCGCGCTGGACGCGCCGACGGTGGTGCCCGGCCACGGACCGGTCACCGACCCGGAGGGAATCCGCGCGGTGCGTGGCTATCTCGTGCACGTCGCCGAACAGGCCGAGGCCGCCTACCGCAAGGGCCTGTCGTGGGCCGAGGCCGCCGACACCATCGACCTCGGCGAGTACGCGTCCTGGCTGGACGCCGAGCGCGTCGTCGTCAACGTCTACCAGCGATACCGCGAACTCGACCCGCAGACACCCCAATTGGAGGTCATGGCCCTGCTCGTGATGCAGGCCGAATGGCTCGCCAAACGGGCTGGGTGACGCTGCTTATGGCCGCGAAAGTGCAACTGCCAACGCATTTCTCGAGAAGACGCGCCGCCAGTTGCACTCTCGCGGTCAGATCCGCACCGCGCGAACGAAGCTGATCGTGGCGGCGGGGGCCTGGTGCTCGGCTTCCCCCAATTCCGGGAGGCCCGCGGCCGAAAATAGGTCGGAGAGCCGGAATTCGGTGGTCTCCCATCCGTTGGCCCGCAGATGCGCGGCCACGTCGGTGTGCTCCCCGGGATAGGTCAACGCGGTGATGTCCAGGTCGAGCCCCTGCCGTCGCCACCCCTCGGCCATGAGCCGGGATTTCTCCAGCGCCTCCGGCGACGTCCCGGCGGCGGCCCCGAAATCGGCGGCGAACCGGCTGCCCTCGCCCGACAGCGGAATGATGGCGTCCAGCAACCGCACCTCCGCCTCCGGCGGAAGAAATCCGATCAGCACTCCCTCGGCCAGCCACGCCGTCGGCTTGGCGGGATCAAAGCCCGACGCCTGCAGGGCCGCCGGCCAATCCTCGCGCAGATCGATACCCACGGTGCGCAGTTCGGCGGTTGGGGCCGCACCGATCTCGCCCAGCGTCGCGGTCTTGAACGCGATCACCTCCGGCAGATCAATCTCGTACACGGTCGTCCCCGCGGGCCACGGCAGCCGATAGGCGCGCGAATCCAGCCCGGACGCCACGATCACGACCTGGCGCAGGCCGGCCTGCCCGGCCGCGGCGAAGTAGTCGTCGAAAAACAGCGCCCGCGCGGCGAAGGTGTCGACGAACCGCGAAAACCCGACGCCGCTTTCGATGTCGGAGGAATCGAGTTCGCCGGTCGCCAACTTGGTGAACAGGTCGAGGCCGACGGCGCGCACCAGCGGCTCGGCGAATTCATCGGTGATGACCGGTTGCGGCCGTCTGGTGGCGGCCGCCCGGGCCGCGGCCACCATGGTGGCGGTGGCGCCCACGCTGTTGGCCAGGTCCCAGGTGTCACCTTCGGTTCGTGCCATGGCTGCTCCTTCGATAGGCGGCCAAACCACGGTATGCCTGATCGGTCGCCTACGGTCTCGGTATGCCTTCAGTGAAACTGGAAACCCTCGAGGACCACATCGCCTGCATCACGCTGAACCGGCCCGAACGCCTCAACGCGATCGACGGGTCGTTGATCGACGGTGTCGACGACGCCTTGGACGCGCTCGGCGCAGGCGAGTTCAGGGTGGCGATCCTGACCGGCGCCGGCCGGGGATTTTGCGCCGGTGCGGATTTGAGCGGCACCGGGCAGCCCTGGACTCGGAACAAGCCGACCACGCCGGCGTTCAAGGTCACCTACGACGCTCAGGTCCGGCTGGCCAACCTGTACACCCGGATCTACGAGCTGGACATCCCGGTGATCGCCGCGGTCAACGGGGTCGCCGTCGGGGGCGGCCTGGCGTTCACGTTGGTCAGCGACATCCGGGTGGCCTCGGATCAGGCGCGGTTCGGTTCGGTGTTCATCAAGGCCGGCTTCTCGTCGATGGACATGGGCACCAGCTACCTGCTGCCGAAGATCGTCGGTGCCGGGGTGGCGCGCGAACTCATGCTCACCGGTCGCATCATCGACGCCGCCGAGGCCCATCGCATCAAGCTGGTGCATGAGGTGGTCGCGCCCGACGACCTGATGCCCGCCGCACTCACGCTGGCGCGATCGATCGTCGAGAACAACGCATATGGCGTGTGGCAGACCAAGATTGGGCTCAACGCCGCGCTGGATGCGCCCAGCCTGCGCCACGCCATCGAGATCGAGAACCGCACCCAGATCCTGAGCGGCTTCACCAACAACCCGGTCGAGGCCGCCAAGGCTCACCAGGAGAAGCGCGCGCCCAGGTGGGACCCGCTGTGACGCTTGCTAGAGCTTCGCGATCACGTTCTCGGCGAACATCTCCAGGTTGCGGATCTTGCTCTCCAGCGGCTCGGTGTCCTTCCCCTTGATGTAGGGGATGCGGAAGCCGACGATGACGTCGGTGACGCCCTTGTCCTCGAGCCGCTTGATGCCGTCGGGGGTGTAGGCGTCGGCGGAGATGACGTGGATCTCGAAAGGCCCGGTCTTGCCGGCTTCTTCGCGGAACCGCTTGAGCTTGGCGAGCAGCTGATCGAGTTCCTCGGGGTCGCCGCCGCCGTGCATCCAGCCGTCCAGGCGGGCCGCGCGCCGCAGCGCCGCGTCGGCGTGACCGCCGATCAGGATCGGGACGGGTTTGGTGGGCGCGGGCGTCATCTTGGTCTTGGGGATGTCGTAGAACTCGCCGTGGAATTCGAAGTAGTCACCGGAGGTCAGGCCCTGAATGATTTCGATGCATTCGTCCATCCGCTTGCCGCGCTTGGCGAAGGGAACCCCCAGCAATTCGTAGTCCTCGGGCCACGGGCTGGTGCCGACGCCGAAACCCACCCGGTTGTCGGTCATCGCGGCCAGTGACCCAATTTGCTTGGCCACCAACGCCGGTGGCCGGATGGGCAGCTTGAGGACGAAGAAGTTGAACCGCAGCTTCGAGGTGACCGCGCCCAATGCCGATGTCAGCACAAAGGTTTCGATGAACTCCTTGCCGTCGAGGAACTCGCGGTTGCCGTCCGGGGTGTAGGGGTATTTCGAGTCGGATTCGAAGGGGTAGGCGATGCTGTCGGCGATCGTCATGGCGTCGTAGCCGGCCGCCTCGGCCGCCTTGGCCAGCGGGACATAGAACCGAAAGTCAGTCATCGCCTCTGCGTAGGTAAAACGCACGTCATCTGCCTTCCTGAAGGGGTCGTCCCACGACATTAGAACGTGTTCTAGTTTCAGCACAACCGGCAGATGGGTGTGGCTAGAACTGGTTGGAACGAGTTACAGCTGGTTCTCGGGGCCGATGACCGCCCACACCGTCTTGCCGGACGACGTCGGCGTGCTGCCCCACGCGCGGGACAACGCGTCGACGATCGCCAGGCCGGAGACGTCGATGCCCTTCGTCGGGGACGGAAGCCGCACGGCGGGGGTGGTGCTGGCGTCGGAGACCGCGATGGTCGCCGCCGTGCCCTGCGCCTCGATCCGTATCACCGGGACGCTGGCGGTGTGTTCCAGCACGTTCTCGACGAACACGTTGACGACCACCAATGCGACGGGGATGAGCTTGGCCTGCGACCACGTGGT
Organism: Mycobacterium sp. NTMscope_Eco_3; assembly: GCF_976985685.1. Lineage (NCBI taxonomy): Bacteria > Bacillati > Actinomycetota > Actinomycetes > Mycobacteriales > Mycobacteriaceae > Mycobacterium > Mycobacterium sp. NTMscope_Eco_3. Next base: position 571,159 of record NZ_CDRJYZ010000001.1, read on the forward strand.
GAGCCACTCGCGGACCAGCCGCCGCGACTCGCGCAGGCTGGTGAGGTCGGCGGGCAGCTGGGCATCGGCACGCCGCACCGCGCGGCGGCTGCTCTGACCAAGCGCCTTCATCGCCGCCTTCTGGCTGGAATACACCGGCATGAAGTGGGCGATCCCGCTTCGGGTGATCGCCTCGCGGGTCGTTCGGTTGGTGCAGGCGAACACGATCGGAACGTGGGTCGCGCTGCCGATCTGCCAGTAGGCGCCCATGAAGGTCGACCATGCCGGTTCGGTGTTCAATTTGAGCCCGGAGACGTCGACGATAACGGCGGAGGCCCCGTCGGACGTCGCTTTGATGAGGCGGTCGCGTAGCGCGGTGGAGTTGGCGGTGTCCAGCACGCCGTCGACGGTCAGCACGGCTATCGAGTCATCCGTGCGCGTCGCGACGGCCAACGAGCTGGCCGACTCAGCCACCGGGCTCATCCCAGCTCGATCGGGACGTCCGGAATCATTTCCCGCTCCTTGTGTTCTGCCGGGCCGACTGCTTGAGTATCCGCCCTCAGCGGCAAAAGTCTAGTTCGCGGTGGGCCGGCGTCGATGCATCGAGAAGCTGCAGGTTGCGATCGGGATCCCCCCGGACTCACGCCGCAGACCCGCATCGAATAAATCATGCGTCCCCCTCCGTGTTCGTCGAGGCGTCGACCTGCACCGCCCGAACGCGCCATGGAGTTCATTGCTCAGCACGCGCTATCCCTCGGGGTTACCACAGAGCGGGCGCGGCCAAACTTTTCGGTATGGCCGAAAAACAGGGCGTTTCCTGCAGAAATGCGCTAGCCGGCGGCGAGGTGCCGGCACCGGTTCATGCGTTGCTCAACGCGTAGGGGGGAGCGCCCACGCCGGCGACCGAATGCGTGCCCCAGGGCGTCCGTTCCACGATGCGCGCGGGTGCGCTGCGCTCACCCACCGTCAGCGTGGCCGTCCGCGCCTTTTTGAGGTCGTCGGACGGCGACCCGAATACCGTTCCCTGCCAGTGATAGCGCCCATCGATCGGGTCCAGGTGCCCGGTGAGGCGCACCCGTACCGGGTGGCGGTTCCCGGCGATCTCCAGCGTGGCGGCGCCGTCGTAGGCGTCGTCACCGGCCGGCGCGCTGGCCGAAAGGTCGAAGGCGGACGCCACCGGCGGCGGTTCGGCCGGTCCCAGTTGGGCGCGTTCGTTGAAGACATGCTGGCTGCTGGCGCGCACCTCGATGCGGTCGCTGCCGGTGCGCCTCATGAGTTTCAGGCACTCGACGATGTAGCGGGCTTGCGCGCCCGGATCGGGGCCGGTGATGAAGAAATAGTTGGGGAACCCGCGAACCGCCACGCCGCAGAACGGCTCCATGCCGTCGTGCCAGGCCTGCCGGATGGGCCGCCCGCCCGCGCCGGTCAGCGTCTCGTCGGCGACGTCATCGGGGATCGAGAATCCGGTGCCGTAGACGATGGCGTCGACGCTGTGGTGCACACCATCGGCGGTCCGCACCCCTGACGCGGTCACCGTTTCGACGGCCGACGAGACGATCACCATCGAAGGCCGCGACGCGCTCGGGCGGCGCAGCCAGCGGGTGGCGCGGGTAGACCACAGCGGCAACTCGGTGACGACGCGACGCGGGGCCTGCGCAAAGACGGTGGTGGACGCCGCCACGCCGGCCAGCCGGCCGAGGTGATAGCCGGCAGTGGCGTCGGTGCCGATGACCGCGATGCGCTTGCCGGACGGGTCAAATGCCGGATCCCACGCCGCGGCGTGAAACGACTCGCCGCGAAAGCCCTCGCGCCCGGCAATGGGCGGCAGCCACGGGACATAGATGCCTCGGCCGGCGGCGACGACGACATCGGCGCGAACGATCTCGCCCCCGGCCGTGGTCAACAGCCACGTGTCGGAGGGGTCGTCGAACCGCGAGCTGGTGACGTCGTGGCCGGGTTGGTCGAGCAGGACCAGGCCGGTGAACCGGGCGCCCGACAAGGCGTCACGGGCGTTCTGACCGCCGACCCCCGCGCCGACAATGGCGATGTGGCAGCGAGATTCACCGCCGAAGCGCGAAGCCGTCACAGAAACCTGCTGCGCTTCCAGCCGCGGCGCGCGAGCCGGCCCATCAGGCCTATCTCGGTCAAGAACGCCGCCAGTGGAGCGAAGCCGGCAACCTGAACGTCGCGGCGATGTGGGCTGGTGCGCGCGGTCTTTCGGGCGCGCTGCGGGTCGAGACCCGTTCGCGCATAAGGGACCGGGTTGCTGAACAGATAGTTGAAGAAGTAGCCACCCAGCCCGTTGATGTTGGCCATGAACCAGCGGTTGAACCGGGGCATTTCGGCGACGCGTTTGCGCGCCCCGTCGCGCGCGAATTGGATGTGACGCGCCTCTTCTGTGACGTGAATGCGCATGAGCCGCTGAATGATTGGCTGCAGTTCGGGGTCGTCCATCATCTGCCGCTGCAGCGAGTCGAAGATCTCCTCACCGATCAGCGCGGCCACCCACAGCATCGAGCCGCGCTGAAACGCCAGGGGGAGCATGTTGATGATCATCCGGTGAAACAGCCTGGGGCGCACCGGTTTTGCGCCGACGCGTTCGATGGCCTTGCCGAACATGACCATGTGACGGGTCTCGTCGCCCAGTTCGGTCAGCTTGTAATGCGTCGAGTTACTCGTCGGGTCTTCGTGCAGGATCGTGCGCAGCAGCGACTGGTTGAGCATGTTCTCGAACCAGATCCCGGCCGAGAGGGTGTTGACCAACTCCTGGCGGGAAAGCTCGATCTGCTGTTCGCGGGTCATCTCGTCCCACATCGGGGTGCCGTACAGCGACACCAACCGCGGCGGCAGATAGAACTTGTCCGGGTCGAGCGGAGCGTCCCAGTCGATGTCGACGACGGGCTCGTAGGACTTTTTGACCGAGCCCTTCAGCAAGCGTTCGGAGAACTCTTCACGGCTCGGCCCACCGGGCTTCAGCGACGTGGTCATCCCTGGCGTCCCTCCATTGGGTGCGTAGACAGTACCCATGGTACTGGGTACTTCAGGTCCCGACTAGGCCTGTGCGATATCGATTCGGCAATGTGGTCGAGCAGCGACGCGAGTCAGGAGAGTTCATTGGGCCGGCACATCCACGTCATCGGCATCGGCGCCGGCGATCCCGGCTATGTGACCGTGCAGGCGATCGAGGCGCTCAACGACACGCAGGTGTTTTTCGCGATGGACAAGGGTGAGCACAAAAGCGACCTGGTGGCGCTGCGGCGCGAGATCTGCAGCCGGTTCATCCGCGAACCGGGCTACCGGTTCGTCGAGCTGCCCGACCCCAAGCGCGCCGATGATGCCGAGTACCGCGACGCCGTCGCGGACTGGCATGCCGCACGCGCACAGATCTGGGCCACGGCCATCTCGGCCGAGCTGGGTCCGCACAGCGTCGGGGCCTTCTTGGCCTGGGGCGACCCGTCGCTGTACGACAGCACGCTGCGGATCCTCGACGCCGTTGGCGCGCAGGTCGATTTCACGTTCGACGTGATTCCGGGCATCACCGCGGTGCAGGCGCTGACCGCCCGGCACCGCATCCCGCTCAACGAGGTCGGCGAACCCGTTCTGATCACCACCGGACGCCAGCTGCGCGCACACGGATTGGCCGGGGATGCGGTCGTGATGCTCGACGCGGACTGCTCGTTTCAGACGTGCCCGCCCGAGACCCGGATCTGGTGGGGCGCCTACCTGGGTACCGACGACGAACTGCTCATCGCCGGCACGGTCGGCGAGGTGGGGCCCCGCATCGTTGCGCTGCGGGCCGAGGCCCGCGCCCGGCACGGCTGGATCATGGACACCTATTTGCTCCGACCGGCAGACTGACACCGTGCCCGAACTGCCCGAGATCGAAGCGCTGGTCGACCACTTACGGCGCCACGCCGTGGGCCTGTCCGTCGGCCGGGTCGACATCGCCGCCCTGTCCGTCCTGAAGACCTTCGACCCGCCGATCAGCGCGCTGCACGGCCAGACCGTGGTCGGGGCCGACCGCTGGGGCAAATACCTGGGGCTGCGGACGGACAACCTCTCCTTGATCGCGCATTTGTCCCGGGCGGGCTGGCTGCGGTGGTCCGACAAGTTGGCCGCGGCGCCGCTGCGACCCGGCAAGGGCCCGATCGCGCTGCGGGTGCATCTGGGCACACCGGGGGAGGCGCCCGGCTTCGACCTCACCGAGGCCGGCACCCAGAAGCGGCTGGCGGTGTGGCTGGTGAGCGACCCCCAGCAGATCCCGCAGATCGCCTCCCTCGGGCCGGACGCGCTGGAGCTCGGCCCAGACGATCTGGCCCGCGTTCTGGCCGACAACACCGGGCGGATCAAGACGGTCATCACCGACCAGAAGGTGATCGCCGGCATCGGCAACGCCTACAGCGACGAGATCTTGCACGTCGCGAAGATCTCGCCGTTCGCCACCGCTGGCAAGCTGTCCGAGAAACAACTCGCCACGCTGCATGACGCCATGGTCACCGTGCTCACCGACGCGGTGAGCCGATCCGTCGGCCAGGGCGCGGCCACCCTCAAGGGCGAGAAACGCTCCGGATTGCGCGTGCACGCCCGCACCGGGCTGCCCTGCCCGGTGTGCGGGGACACCGTGCGTGAAGTGTCGTTCGCGGACAAGTCTTTTCAGTACTGTCCGACATGCCAGACCGGGGGCAAGATCTTGGCCGACCGGCGGATGTCGCGTTTGCTGAAGTAGTCGCGCGTGCGGCTTCTGGGGGCCGCGAACGTGGACTAGTTGTGCCAACGAGCCGCTGTCGAGCCCAACAACCCGACGTTGGGCGGGCACTAGTTATGCTGCCCCGATGACTCGCCAGAAGATCCTCATCACCGGTGCCAGCTCCGGCCTGGGCGCCGGCATGGCGCGCGCCTTCGCCGCCAAGGGCCGCGACCTCGCCCTGTGCGCGCGTCGCACGGACCGGCTCGACGAGCTCAAAGCCGAGCTGACGCAGAAGCATCCGGGCGTCACCATCGCGGTCGCCGCGCTGGACGTCAACGACCACGAGGCCGTTCCCAAAGTGTTTGCCGAACTCAGCGACGAGCTGGGCGGCATCGACCGCATCATCGTCAACGCCGGCATCGGCAAGGGCGCCAAGCTCGGCTCCGGCAAGCTCTGGGCCAACAAGGCGACCCTCGAGACCAACCTGGTGGCCGCACTGGTGCAGATCGAGACCGCGCTGGAGATGTTCAACAAGAACGGTTCGGGTCACCTGGTGCTGATCTCGTCGGTGCTCGGCAACAAGGGCGTGCCGGGGGTGAAGGCGGCGTACGCGGCGAGCAAGGCCGGCGTGAGCTCGCTGGGTGAATCGTTGCGCGCCGAATACGCCAAGGGGCCCGTCAAGGTTTCGGTCATCGAACCCGGCTACATCGAGTCGGAGATGACCGCCAAGTCGAACAGCACAATGTTGATGGTGGACAACGAAACTGGCGTCAACGCGCTCGTCGCCGCGATGGAGCGTGAGCCGGGCCGGGCGGCGGTGCCGTGGTGGCCGTGGGCGCCGCTGGTGCAGCTGATGCGGGTGCTGCCGCCCCAGCTGACCAAGATGTTCGCCTGAGATCGATCAGCTGGTGCGCCCTCGTTCGCTGCGGTAGCGGCGGACCAGGGCATCGGTCGAGCTATCCGACTGCGGCGCCGGCGAGGCGTCCGCGGTAAGCACCGGCAGCAGGGCTTTGGCCTGAGTTTTGCCCAGCTCCACGCCCCACTGGTCGAACGAGTCGATTCCCCAGATCACGCCCTCGGTGAAAACCTGATGCTCGTAGAGCGCGATCAGCTGACCGAGCACCGACGGGGTGAGCCGGTCGGCGAGGATCGAGGTCGACGGCCGGTTACCCGGCATCACCTTGTGCGGCACGACATCCGCGGGTGTGCCTTCGGCGGCGATCTCCTCGGCGGTCTTGCCGAAGGCCAGCACCTGCGTCTGGGCGAAGAAGTTGCTCATCAACAAGTCGTGCATGCTGCCGTCGCCCTCGGCGGTGGGCAAATCGTCGATCGGTTGGCTGAAACCGATGAAGTCGGCCGGCACCAGCCGGGTGCCCTGATGCAGCAACTGATAGAACGCGTGTTGTCCGTTGGTTCCCGGTTCGCCCCAAAAGATTTCACCGGTGCCGGTGGTGACCGGGCTGCCGTCCGCGCGGGTCGACTTGCCGTTGGACTCCATGGTCAGCTGCTGCAGATAGGCGGCGAAGCGCGCCAGGTCGTTCGAGTACGGCAGCACCGCGCGCGATTGCGCGTCCATGAAGTTGGAATACCACAGGCCGATAAGTCCAAGCAGCACAGGCGCGTTGGACTCCAGCGGTGCGGTCTTGAAATGCCGGTCGACGATGTGGAATCCGGACAGGAAGTCCGCGAACGCTTCTCGGCCGATGGCGGCCATCACCGACAGGCCGATCGCCGAGTCCACCGAGTAGCGCCCCCCGACCCAGTCCCAGAACCCGAACATGTTGTCGGTGTTGATCCCGAAGTCGTCGACGAGGCGCTTGTTGGTGGAGACGGCCACGAAGTGTTGCGCCACCGCCGCGTCGCCGAGGGCGTCGGTCACCCAGCGGCGCGCGGCCGTGGCGTTGGTCAACGTTTCCAGCGTCGAGAACGTCTTCGACGCGACAATGAAAAACGTTGTGGCGGGGTCCAAATCGGCCAGGGTGGCGATCAGGTCGGCGGGGTCGACGTTGGAGACGAAGCGCGCCGAGATGCCCGCATCCGCGTAGTGGCGCAGGGCCTGGTAGACCATCACCGGGCCGAGGTCCGATCCGCCGATGCCGATGTTGACCACGGTGCTGATCCGTTTCCCGGTGGCTCCGGTCCATTCGCCGCTGCGCAACCGGTCGGTGAAGTCGCCCATCCGGTCCAGCACGGCGTGCACGTCCTCGACGACGTTTTGACCGTCGACGGTCAGTTCGGCGTCCCGGGGTAGCCGCAGCGCGGTGTGCAGCACCGCACGATCCTCGGAGGTGTTGATGTGGACGCCGGCGAACATCTGGTCGCGGCGTTCTTCGAGGTTCGCGGTGCGGGCCAGATCGACCAAGAGCCGCAGCGTTTCTCGCGTGATCCGGTGCTTGCTGTAGTCGATGTAGAGGTCGCCGACCGAGACGGTCAGCTCGCGGCCGCGATCGGGGTCCTCGTCGAAAAGCTGGCGCAGGTGGGTGTCGCCGATTTGTTCATGATGCCTGCGCAGGGCGTCCCACTCCGGGGTGGCGGTGATGTCGGGGAGAGTGTGCACGGAGGTCATGGGCGTCATGGGCGTCGCTCCTCTTCATCGCTGCGCTCTGCATCGTCGCCGACGCACGTCATGCTTCGACCCTATGGGCTCTGACGTGAAGGAGCCAGTGTGGCGATGAGGCCGGCGCCCGGCGCCGCGCTCAGTGACCGAGCCGGCCCCTGCCCAGCCGCAGCAGCAGTATCGCCAGGTCCTTACCCTCGGGGCCGAGCTCGCTGTAGCGCTCGATGACCTTCATCTCGCGGCTGTGGACCAGTCGCGTGCCCCCAGATGCCATCCGGGCCTTGCCGATCGCTTGAGATACCTCGGTGCGCCGTTTGACCGCGGCGAGGATCTCGGCGTCCAGGCGATCGATCTCGTGACGCAAGTCGTCGATGTCGGTGGCCTCTTGGGTCTCCACCATCTCGATGTTCATCTCTGCTGCCTCCGCGCCGTCGTCGTGATGTGTGGGTTCTGGACTCATGCAGTTGGGCCTCACTGAAGACGAGCCCCGGGTGCCGAAGCGGGCCCGGGGCTCTGCGGAAGCAGTTAGACCACGGGCGCCGCGGACCGGCACCCGTAGGGGAATCGGCGGCGCCACCCGAGGGTCGAGCAGCGTCGTCGGCACTGCAGATTGAGCACCAAATGAGTGTGCCACTAAAAACGGCTCACGCGCAAAAAAACATGTTTAAGCTGCGCTTTTTGGACTTGGGTGCAATTGCGGCGCCGGGCCGAGGAGGCATTGAATAGTGCATTCCGACACGCCGATTTTTCGGTAGAACGCGTGGCGCGATTCAGGCCGGCCGAGCCACTAGCCTGGTTTGATGCCTGGGCGCTTTGTGTCACTGGGCGGCGGTAAGTTTGGACTGACATGAGTGTGCACGCAACAGATACCAAGCCGGCCTCCGAAGCCGATCAACTGCTCGAGGGGCTCAACCCGCAACAACGCCAGGCGGTGGTGCACGAAGGTTCCCCGCTGCTGATCGTCGCGGGGGCGGGTTCGGGCAAGACCGCGGTGTTGACGCGTCGCATCGCCTACCTGATCGCGGCGCGCGGGGTCGGGGTCGGCCAGGTGCTGGCCATCACCTTCACCAACAAGGCCGCCGCCGAGATGCGGGAACGGGTGGTGCGGCTGGTCGGCAACCGCGCCCGCGCCATGTGGGTGTCCACCTTTCACTCGACGTGCGTGCGCATCCTGCGCAACCAGGCCTCCCTGATCGAAGGCCTCAATTCCAACTTCTCGATCTACGACGCCGACGATTCGCGGCGGCTGTTGCAGATGATCGGGCGCGACATGGGGCTCGACATCAAGCGCTACTCGCCGCGGCTGTTGGCCAACGCCATCTCCAACCTGAAGAACGAGCTGATCGACCCCGCCGACGCGGTCTCCAAGCTGACCGATGATTCCGACGAGTTGTCCCGCACGGTGGCCAGCGTCTACGGCGAGTATCAGCGGCGGTTGCGGGCGGCGAACGCGCTGGACTTCGACGACCTGATCGGGGAAACCGTGGCGGTGCTGCGGGCCTTCCCGCAGATCGCCCAGCACTATCGGCGGCGGTTCCGGCACGTGCTCGTCGACGAGTACCAGGACACCAACCACGCCCAGTACGTGTTGGTGCGGGAATTGGTCGGCCGCGGTTCAGAAGCACCGGAATCGTCTGATGAGGTGCCGCCCGCGGAGTTGTGCGTGGTCGGCGACGCCGATCAGTCGATCTATGCATTCCGCGGCGCCACCATCCGCAACATCGAGGACTTCGAACGCGACTATCCCGACGCGACAACCATTCTGCTGGAACAGAATTACCGCTCTACGCAGAACATTCTGTCGGCGGCCAACTCGGTGATCGCCCGCAATTCCGGGCGCCGCGACAAGCGTCTGTGGACCGCCGAAGGCGCCGGCGAGTTGATCGTCGGCTACGTCGCCGACAACGAGCACGACGAAGCCCGATTCGTCGCCGAGGAGATCGACGCGCTCGCCGAGAAGGGCGAGATCACCTACAACGCCGTCGCCGTCTTCTATCGCACCAACAACTCGTCGCGGTCGTTGGAAGAGGTCTTCATCCGCGCCGGAATCCCCTACAAAGTCGTTGGGGGAGTGCGCTTTTACGAGCGCAAGGAGATTCGCGACATCGTCGCCTATCTGCGGGTCCTGGATAACCCGGGGGACGCGGTCAGCATGCGGCGCATCCTCAACACCCCGCGTCGCGGCATCGGAGATCGCGCCGAGGCCTGCGTCGCGGTGTACGCCGAGAACACCGGGGCCAGCTTCGCCGACGCGCTCGTCGCCGCCGCCGAAGGCAAAGTGCCGATGCTGAATTCCCGCGCGGAGAAGGCGATCGCGGGCTTCGTCGAGCTGCTCGACGAGCTGCGGGGCCGCCTTGATGACGATCTCGGCGATCTGGTCGAGTCGGTGCTCGAACGCACCGGGTACCGCAGGGAGCTGGAATCCTCCACCGACCCCCAGGAACTGGCGCGGCTGGACAACCTCAACGAACTCGTCAGCGTGGCACACGAATTCAGCACCGACCGCGCGAACGCCGAAGCCCTGGGTGAGTCGCTGCAAACCCCCGAGGACGAGGACGTGCCCGATACGGGTGTGCTGGCGGAGTTCTTGGAAAGAGTGTCGCTGGTTTCCGACAGCGACGAGATCCCCGAGGACGGCGCCGGCATGGTCACGCTGATGACCCTGCACACCGCGAAAGGCCTGGAGTTTCCGGTGGTGTTCGTCACCGGGTGGGAGGACGGGATGTTCCCCCACATGCGGTCATTGGACGACCCGACCGAACTGTCCGAGGAGCGACGGCTGGCCTACGTGGGCATCACCCGCGCACGGCAGCGACTGTACGTGAGCCGGGCCATCGTGCGCTCCTCCTGGGGGCAGCCCATGCTCAACCCGGAATCCCGTTTCCTCAGGGAGATTCCGCAAGAACTGATCGAATGGCGCCGCACCGCACCGGCCCCGTCGTTCAGCGCGCCGGTGAGCGGTGCCGGACGATTCGGCACGCCGCGCGCGGCGCCCACTCGTTCCGGGATGAGCAAACGACCGCTGCTGGTGCTCGAGCCCGGCGACCGGGTGACGCACGACAAGTACGGCCTGGGCCGCGTCGAGGAAGTGTCCGGCGTCGGCGAATCGGCGATGTCGCTGATCGACTTCGGCAGCTCGGGACGGGTCAAGCTGATGCACAACCACGCCCCGATCAGCAAGCTCTAATCGGGCGAAGACCAGGCGCGTCGAACGTGCACTCAGGGCGGAGAAATCGCGAAAACATCGCCGCCAGTACACGTTCGGCGAAGGTCAGGCCTCCAGCCAGCGTTTGGTTTGCGGCAGCATCACCAGCACCACCGTGGCGATCGGCAACAGCGGCAGCAGGTGCACGACCCACGCCACACGGGCACCGGCGATGAACACGCCGATGTAAGTAAGGAAAGCGACGAGCGCGCCGGCCAACAGGAGGTAGCGGCTGACCGACCGGCGCTGCAGCAGCGCGATCACACCCGTCACCGTGGTGGCGCCGAACACGAGGGCCAGAAACGCGACCGCGATGCAGAACAGGCGATCGGTTCGCCACCAACCGGCGATCAGATCGGTGGCCACCACCGACGTGGCCCACCCGCTGACGATGCTGACCGCGCACGCGGCGACGGCCGTGCGATCAGTGGGCTCGAAGGCCGGCATTCCGGCATAGCCGGTGCGCCCCGCACGCGGGCCACCCCGGTACGGCGGGGCCGGCGGCACGAACTGACTAGTCGGAGAGTCCGGGGCGGTGGGAATGGGTCCGGTCGGCGCGCGGCGGATGATCCGTGTCCGTGAGTCGGAGGGCGATGAGGGCTCCGCACTGGCCTCGGGCGGACGCGGACCGGAAGGCTGTTCGTTCGGCGCGGTCACCCTAACCAGCGTAGTTGCCGACCATAAGTCCACGCTTAGCCAGCCACGGCACCGGATCGATCCGCTCGGTGCCGCCCTGCAGCACCTCGAAATGTAGGTGCGGGCCGGTGGAATTGCCCCGGTTGCCCATGGTGGCGATCTGGTCGCCGGCCATGACGCGCTCGCCGACGCTGACCAGGGCGGTGTTGATGTGTCCGTAGAGCGTGACGGTGCCGTCGGCGTGCCGCAGCTTGACCAGCATCCCGTAGCCGCCGGCCGGGCCGGCTTCGATGACGACGCCGTCGGACACGGCGAGGATCGGCGTGCCGATCGAGTTGGCCAGGTCGATACCGGCGTGCAGCACGCCCCAGCGGTAACCGAAGTTGGAGGTGAATATCCCCTTGGTCGGCATCACGTAGAGCGGTTGCTGCAGGCGCGCCTCGCGCTGGGCGCGGTCGTTGGCGAAGGCGACGCCCCTGGCGAGTTCCTGGTTGTGCAGGGCCGCGTTGGCCGCGGGCTCCACCGCGATCACCTGGGGGCCGCGGACGGTGTTGCTGCCCGACCCGCCGGTGAGTGCGGACGCGTTGGCGGTCAGCACCGCCTCGGTCTTGGGGGTGTCGGCGTGGCTGGTGGCCGTGTGGGCAGCCGCGGCGGCCGCGCCGGCGGCCATCGCCGAGATCAGCAGGCGGCCGCGGGCCGCGCTGGTGGGCTGCTTGCGGTGCTGCCCGCCGCGGCGCGCGGCGCCGACGACGTCGGTGGTGTGCGGGTGCTCGAGGCGCCGCTCGGTGCGGGGGCCGACGGTGACCCGGGGCAACACCTCGGTGGCGGGCGCCGCCAGCCACCGAGGCTTCAGGTCGTCGGTCTCGTGGAGGTCGTCGAGCTCCGGCGCCAGCAGGACCTGCGCTGCGTTGTCGAACGTCGAGTCGTTGCTGAAGTCCAGGCCGGCGTGATCGCCGAGATCGTCACCGGAGTCGCTGAAATCGAGGTCGTCGAAGTCAAAGCCGTCGAGCGGAAGGATCTCCGTGACTTCGGTCCGATGGGGCTCCGCCGACCGGGCGCCTGCTGCGCGACTCACCCTCAAGATGCCTGTTGTTACGGCAGAGGGCGTGGCAAAACGGTGCTGGGGCAACCTGAAATGTCCTCGTATCGTGACCATAACGTTATCTGGACCCTAGGAAGGTATCCGCTGACGCGCGGGACTGGCAACCTCGTCGCACAATCCGGGCGGAATTGTGATTTGGATCACGCGGACGGTCTATCCATGTCCCGTGAGCTGTGCCACATCGGCGGACGCGGCGGTCAAAGCCATTTCGAGGGTGGATACAGTTCGTCCGTGCGAGTTGCCGGATGCGGCACCGCCCACCAAGAGGCCTAGCAGTTGAGTCGAGCGAAGACAGAGAGTCCATGGACCTTTTCGAGTATCAAGCAAAAGAATTGTTCGCCAAGCACAACGTACCGACTACGCCGGGACGCGTGACCGACACCGCCGAAGGCGCTCGCGAGATCGCCACCGAGATCGGTCGCCCGGTGATGGTCAAGGCGCAGGTGAAGGTCGGCGGACGCGGCAAGGCGGGCGGCGTCAAGTACGCGGCGACGCCCGACGACGCCTTCGAGCACGCCAAGAACATCCTCGGTCTCGACATCAAGGGACACGTCGTCAAGAAGCTGTTGGTCGCCGAGGCCAGCGACATCGCCGAGGAGTACTACATCTCCTTCCTGCTCGACCGCGCCAACCGCACCTACCTGGCCATGTGCTCGGTCGAGGGCGGCATGGAAATCGAGGAGGTGGCCGCCACCAAGCCCGAGCGGCTGGCCAAGGTTCCGGTGGACGCCGTCAAGGGTGTCGACCTGGCGACCGCGCGTTCCATCGCCGAACAGGGCCACCTGCCGGCCGAGGTGCTCGACGCCGCCGCGGTCACCATCAACAAGCTGTGGGAGGTCTTCGTCGCAGAGGACGCCACCCTGGTCGAGGTCAACCCGCTGGTGCGGGATCCCCAAGACCGGATCTTGGCGCTGGACGGCAAGGTCACCCTCGACGCCAACGCCGACTTCCGTCAGCCCGGCCACGCCGAGTTCGAAGACCGCGACGCCACCGACCCGCTGGAACTCAAGGCCAAAGAGCACGACCTCAACTACGTCAAGCTCGATGGTCAGGTCGGCATCATCGGCAACGGCGCGGGCCTGGTGATGTCCACGCTCGACGTCGTCGCCTACGCCGGCGAGAAGCACGGCGGGGTCAAGCCGGCCAACTTCCTGGACATCGGCGGTGGCGCGTCGGCCGAGGTGATGGCCGCGGGCCTCGACGTCATCCTGAACGACAAGCAGGTCAAGGCCGTCTTCGTGAACGTGTTCGGCGGCATCACCTCCTGCGACGCCGTCGCGAACGGGATCGTGACCGCGCTGAACATGCTCGGCGACGAGGCGAACAAGCCGCTCGTGGTCCGGCTCGACGGCAACAACGTCGACGAAGGCCGGCGCATTCTGGCCCAAGCCAACCACCCGCTGGTGATCCAGGCCGAGACCATGGATGCCGGTGCCGACAAAGCCGCCGAGCTGGCGAACAAGTAAGGGACCCAAGCCATGTCGATCTTTTTGAACAAAGACTCCAAAGTCATCGTCCAGGGCATCACCGGTGGCGAGGGCACCAAGCACACCGCGCTGATGATGAAGGCCGGCACCCAGGTGGTGGGCGGGGTGAACGCCCGCAAGGCCGGCACCACCGTGTCGCATGTGGACCCGGTCGGCAAGGACGTCGAGCTCCCGGTGTTCGGCACCGTCGCCGAAGCGATGAAGGAGACCGGGGCCAACGTGTCGGTCGTCTTCGTGCCGCCGAAATTCGCCAAGGACGCCATCATCGAGGCCATCGACGCCGAGATCCCGCTGCTGGTCGTCATCACCGAGGGAATTCCGGTGCAGGACAGCGCCTATGCGTGGGCCTACAACGTCGACAAAGGACAAAAAACCCGCATCATCGGACCGAACTGCCCCGGCATCATCACCCCGGGCGAGGCGCTGGCCGGCATCACCCCCGCCAACATCAGCGGCCCCGGCCCCGTCGGGCTGGTGTCCAAGTCCGGCACCCTGACCTACCAAATGATGTACGAGCTGCGCGATTTCGGTTTTTCCACCTCGATCGGCATCGGTGGTGACCCGGTGATCGGCACCACCCATATCGACGCCATCGAGGCCTTCGAGAAGGACCCCGACACCAAGGTCATCGTGATGATCGGTGAGATCGGCGGCGACGCCGAGGAGCGCGCGGCCGACTACATCAAGGCCAACGTGTCCAAGCCGGTCGTCGGCTATGTCGCGGGATTCACTGCGCCGGAAGGCAAGACGATGGGCCACGCGGGCGCCATCGTGTCCGGCTCGTCGGGCACCGCGGCCGCCAAGAAGGAAGCCTTGGAGGCCGCCGGCGTCAAGGTCGGCAAGACCCCGTCGGAGACGGCGGCGCTGGCCCGGGAGATCCTGCAGAGCCTGTAGGGGCGCGAGCCGATGCTGCGAGGGCCCCGGATTTGGCCGGGGCCCGGCCCAAGGTAGATAGTGGGTCTATGAATCTCGACCCGAACACCCCAGTCATCGTCGGCGTGGGGCAGTTCACCGAACGCATCGAGGACTCCGGCTACCGCGGAATGTCGTCGGTGGAACTGGCGACGGCAGCGGCGCAGGCCGCGCTGCATGACACCGGGGCCGACGCCACCGCCGTCGCCGCAGCCATCGACACCGTCGCCGCCCTCCGGCAGTTCGAGATCTCCGGGCGCACACCCGCGCCGATGGGCAAGTCCAACAACTACCCGCGGTCGGTGGCCAAGCGCCTCGGCGCCGCGCCGGCCCGCGCGGTTCTCGAGCCCATCGGCGGCCAGGGACCCCAGCATCTGGTCACCGAATTCGCCGGCGTCATCGCCTCGGGCGAGGCGGAGGTCGTGATGATCTTCGGCTCCGAAAACACGTCCAGCATCCGGTATTTCGCCGACCGGGATAAGCCGGATCATTCCGACACGGTCGAGGGGTCCCTCGAGGACCGCGGCTTCGGATACGAAGGCCTGTTCGACGACTACACCGTCGCGCACGGGCTCATCGGAGCGCCGGCCCAGTACGGGCTGCTGGAGAACGCGCGCCGCGCCCGGCTGGGCTTGAGCGTCGCCGACTACCGGCGCCAGATGGGTGAGTTGTTCGCCCCGTTCACCAAGGTGGCGGCGAAGAACCCGTTCGCGTCCTCCCCGGTGGAGCGCAGCGTCGACGAGCTCATCACCGTGACCGCGTCCAACCGGATGATCTGCGACCCGTACCCGCGGCTGCTGGTGGCCCGCGACCAGGTCAATCAGGGTGCGGCCGCGCTGCTGATGTCGGTGGCCGCCGCCCGCCGGCTCGGGGTGCCCGAGGAGCGCTGGGTGTTTCTGCACGGGCACGCCGACATGGTGGACCAGCCGCTGCTGGACCGCCTCGACCTGACCTATAACTCGGCGTCGGTGCTGGCGGTCCAGGAAGCGCTCGCCGGGGCGGGTGTGGCCATCGACGACGTCTCGACCTTCGACCTCTACAGCTGCTTCCCGGTGCCGGTGTTCAACTTCTGCGACGGGACCCAGCTGGCCACCGACGATCCCCGCGGGCTGACGCTCACCGGCGGTCTGCCGTACTTCGGCGGACCGGGCAACAACTACTCCCTGCACGGCATCGCCGAGACGGTCAGCGAAATGCGGGACCTCCCAGGGCAATTCGGCCTGGTCGCCGCCAACGGCGGGATCATGAGCAAGTACTCCGTCGGGGTGTACTCGACCACGCCGGTGGACTGGAAGCCCGACAACAGCGCCGCGCTGCGCGCCGAGGTCGCCGCCCGTCCCAAGATGTCGGTGACCGTCAAGGCCGACGGTCGCGCGAGGATCGAGACTTACACCGTGCGCTACGACTGGCCGGTGCACACCGGCATCATCATCGGCCGCCTCGACGACGACGGTAGCCGTTTCCTGGCCCTGAGCGAGGATCCCGAGCTGGTCGGGTTGCTCAGCGACGGCGAGCCGCTGGGGGCGTCGATCGTGGTCCGGCCGACCGAAAAGGACAACCGGGCCACGCTGGCCTGAGCGGCCGTCCGCGCCGCGACACTTAAACCTGGTACACGACACGCCGCTGCGCGTCGCAATGGTTTAAGTCTCGACGCGCACCGCGCAACTAAACGAGAGCCGCTAGTTTGCCGGCGAGCCGCTCGACGTAGGCGGCGACCTCGGCATCGGGCTTGTCCGGCAGCCCGAACAACACCTCGGTCACCCCGAGCTCGGCCCATTTGGCGAGCTTCTCGGGAACGGGCTTGAAGTCCAGCGCCACGATCTGCGGGGCGGCGTCGCGGCCGGCGGCCGCCCAGGTGTCCTGCAGCAGCTTGACCGGTTCGTCGATGTCGAAGTCGCGCGGAGTGGTGATCCAGCCGTCGGCGCTGCGCGCGATCCACTTGAAGTTCTTTTCGGTGCCCGCGGCCCCCACGAGCACCGGGATGTGCGACTGCACCGGCTTGGGCCACGCCCAGCTGGGACCGAACTTGACGAACTCACCGTCGTACTCGGCTTCTTCCTGGGTCCACAGCGCCCGCATCGCTTCGAGGTATTCGCGCAGCATGGTGCGCCGCCGCCCGGGCGGCACGTTGTGGTCGGCGAGCTCGTCGGTGTTCCAACCGAATCCGACGCCCAGGCTGACCCGGCCGCCGGAGAGATGGTCCAGGGTGGCAATACTTTTCGCCAGCGTGATCGGGTCGTGTTCGACCGGCAGCGCCACCGCGGTGGACAGCCGCACCCGCGACGTGACGGCACAGGCCGCGCCCAGGCTCACCCACGGGTCCAGCGTGCGCATGTAGCGGTCGTCGGGCAGCGACGCGTCGCCGGTGGTGGGGTGGGCAGCCTCCCGCTTGATCGGGATATGAGTGTGTTCGGGGACGTAGAAGGTTTGAAAGCCGTGGTCGTCGGCAAGCTTCGCGGCCGTCGCCGGAGAGATGCCGCGGTCGCTGGTAAAAAGCACAAGCCCGTAATCCATGCAGAGAATTAGAACGTGTTCTACCTCTACTGAGCAAGCTGTAGTGATACGGACCGTCTCGCCGGAGGGCCGCGGCATCGCCGCCGCGGGCCCCGCCTTCCAAGCCAGTGGCAGCGGCACCGGTTGTCGCACGTGCGCTAGCGTGGGTGATCGACCGCGTCGCAACGCAGTGACGCGCCTGCAGGCACAGCGTCGCATCGCCACCGTGGCGCCCGCTCGGCACTTAAAGGCACTGGAAGCAACAGGAGGAGCAATGACCTACTCTCCCGGTAGCCCCGGATACCCACCGGGTCAGCCCGGCGGCACCTACGCAGGCGCCACGCCCTCGTTCGCCAAAGAAGACGACGGCAAGAGCAAGCTTCCGCTGTACCTGAACATCGCGGTGGTGGTGCTCGGTTTCGTGGCCTACCTGCTGAACTTCGGGCCCACGTTCACCATTAGCGCCGACCTCGGTCCGGGCATCGGCGGTCGCGCCGGTGATGCCGGCACCGCGGTCGTGGTTGCCCTGTTGGCCGCGCTGCTCGCCGGGCTGAGCCTGCTGCCGAAAGCCAAGAGTTACGTGGGGGTTGTCGCGGTCATCGCGGTACTGGGCGCGCTGCTGGCCATCACCGAGACGATCAACCTGCCCGCCGGTTTCGCGATCGGCTGGGCGATGTGGCCCCTGGTGGCGGCCGTCGTGCTGCAGGCGATCGCCGCGGTCGTCGTCGTGCTGCTGGACTCCGGCGTGATCACGGCGCCGACGCCGCGCCCCAAGTACGACCCCTATTCGCAGTATGGCCAGTACGGGCAATACGGGCAGTACGGCCAGCAGCCCTACTACGGTCAGCCGGGCGGCCAGCAGCATGGCGGCCAGCAGGGATACGGATCGCAATACGGCGGGTATGGGCCCGGCGGGTCGCCGACCCAGGGCGGCGCTCCGACCGGCGGTTTCGGCGCCCAGCCCTCGCCGCAGTCGGGGCAGCAGCCGTCCGCGCAGCACCAGGGCTCGTCGACGCCCCCCACCGGCTTCCCCAGCTTCAGCCCGCCACCGAACGTCGGCGGCGGATCGGATGCCGGTTCACCCACCAACTACTCGGAGCAATCCGGCGGTCAATCCTTCGGCCAGGAGCAGCAGTCGCCGTCATCACCGTCTGGGCCAGCGCCCGCCTAACCGTGCGCTGTTGCGTCTAGTCGGGGACGTGCCCAAGAGTGACACGGCTAGAGGACAACCGGGCAGCGGGCGCTCGCCAGGCGCGTGACCTCGTCAGGGTCGCGTTCGCCCCGGCCGTGGTGGCGTTGGTCATCATCGCCGCGGTCACGCTGATCCAACTGCTGATCGCCAACAGCGACATGACCGGCGCACTGGGCGCCATCGCCAGCATGTGGCTGGGCGTGCACCAGGTTCCGATCTCCATCAGTGGCCGCGAACTCGGTGTGATGCCGCTGCTGCCGGTGCTGCTCATGGTCTGGGCCACCGCGCGCAGCACGGCGCGGGCCACCTCACCTCACTCGTCGTGGCTGGTCGTTCGCTGGGTGGTCGCCTCGGCGCTGGGCGGACCGTTGCTGATGACGGCGATCGCCCTGGCGGTCATCCACGACGCGTCCTCGGTGATCACCGAGCTGCAAACACCGAGCGCGCTGCGCGCGTTCCTCAGCGTGCTCGTGGTCCACGCCGCCGGCGCGGGGATCGGTGTGTGGTCCCGGGTGGGGCCACGCGCGCTGGCGGTGTCGTCGCTGCCCTATTGGCTGGGCGATTCGTTGCGCGCCGCGTCCGCCGGCCTGCTGGCGTTGCTCGGGCTCTCCGGGTTCGTGACGGCCGGGTCGCTGATCGTGCACTGGTCGACCATGCAGGAGCTCTACGGCATCACCGATTCGATCTTCGGCGAATTCAGCCTCACCCTGCTGTCAATGTTGTACGCGCCCAACGTGATTGTGGGCACCGCGGCGGTCGCCGTAGGATCCAGCGCTCACATCGGTTTCGCGACGTTCAGCTCGTTCACCGTGTTCGGCGGCGACATCCCGGCCTTGCCGGTGTTGGCCGCGGTCCCCAGGCCGCCGCTGGGGCCGGTATGGGTTGCGCTGCTCATCATCGGTGCATCGTCTGGCGTGGCGGTCGGACAGCAATGTGCCCGGCGTGCGCTGCCGCCGGCCGCGGCGCTGGTCAAGCTGCTGGTCGCCTCAATCGCCGGGGCGTTGGTGATGTCGCTGCTGGCATTCGCCGGAAGTGGGCAGCTGGGTAACTTCGGCCATGTCGGGGTGGACCAGGGCGCATTGCTGCTCGGTGTCTTCTTCTGGTTCGCGGTGATTGGCGGGATCACCGTGGTGCTGAGCGGGGGGATCAGGCCTCGACCCAGGCGGCTGCGGGCCAAACCCGCGTCGGCCGCACCGGCCGAGGAGCCGGCCGATTTCGCCGATGTTTTCGACGACAGGGTGGCGGAGGAGGACTTCTTCGAGCCGACCGCGGGCGACCCGGGGGAGGGCGAGACGGAGCCCCCCGCCGAGCGCGATCCCGGGGCAGGCGAGACGGAGCCTCCCGCGGACGAGGGCGATCCCGGGGGAGCCGAGCCGGGGCCGCCCGCGGTTGGGCCCGATCCGGGGGAAGGCGAGCCGGGGCCTTCCGCGGTTGGGCGCGATCCGGAGCAATAGGCAATTGCCCTACCGGCCAGTGTGATCGTCAAACGCACGACGCCGGCCGCCGCCCGTCGGGCTCCTCAGCGCGCCCGTGAGGGCGCGCATCGTCGCCCGCTGTGTGGATGGTCGGGCTCCTCAGCGCGCCCGTGAGGGCGCGCATCGTCGCCCGCTGTGTGGATGGTCGGGCTCCTCAGCGCGCCCGTGAGGGCGCGCATCGTCGCCCGACTAGGCTCGCCGATGTGGTCGAACCCCTCCATGTGCCCCCCAACGCGTCGGCGCGGGTAGTGGTACTGGCCTCGGGCACCGGATCGCTGCTCAACTCCCTGATCCAGGCCGCCGTCGCGGACTATCCCGCCCGGATCGTCGCCGTCGGCGCCGACCGTGACTGCCTGGCCACCGAGATCGCCGCGGCCGCGTCCCTGCCCACCTTCACCGTCCGGCTCGGCGATCACGCCGACCGCGACGCCTGGGACGCCGCGATCACCGACGCCACCGCCGCCCACTCGCCCGATCTGGTGGTTTCGGCGGGGTTCATGAAAATCCTTGGACCGCAGTTTCTTTCACGTTTCTACGGACGCGTCATCAACACCCATCCGGCGCTGCTGCCGGCGTTCCCGGGTGCGCACGGGGTGGCCGACGCGTTGGCCTACGGTGTGAAGATCACAGGCTGTACGGTGCACCTGGTGGACGCCGGGACGGACACCGGGCCGATCTTGGCGCAGCAATCCGTTCCGGTGCTCGACGGCGACAACGAAGAGACTCTGCACGAACGCATCAAGGTCACCGAACGCAAGCTGCTCGCGGACGTGGTGGCCGCGATCGCAACCGGCGGCCTGACGCTGGTCGGGAGAAAAGCGACGATCGGATGAAAGGCGACAACGGATGAGCACCGACGACTGGCGGGAGAACGCCAAAAGGCCGATCCGCCGCGCCTTGATCAGCGTGTACGACAAGACCGGGCTCATCGACCTGGCCCAGGGGCTGACCGCGGCCGGCGTCGAGATCGTCTCCACGGGATCCACCGCGAAGAACATTGCCGAAAAAGGCATTCCGGTGACCCGGGTCGAGGAGCTGACCGGTTTCCCCGAAGTGCTCGACGGCCGGGTCAAGACCCTGCACCCGCGCGTGCACGCGGGCCTGCTGGCGGACCTTCGCAAACCCGAGCACGCCCAGGCACTCGAGCAGCTCGGCATCGCGGCCTTCGAACTCGTCGTCGTCAACCTGTACCCGTTCAGCGAGACCGTCGACTCCGGCGCGAGCATCGACGAATGCGTCGAACAGATCGACATCGGTGGACCGTCGATGGTGCGCGCCGCCGCGAAGAACCATCCCAGCGTGGCGGTGATCACCGACCCCCAGGGCTACGACGGGGTGCTCGCCGCGGTCCGGCAAGGCGGATTCACCCTCGCCGAGCGCAAAAGGCTAGCGGCGCTGGCGTTTCAGCACACCGCCGAATACGACATCGCCGTGGCGGGCTGGATGGAGTCGACGCTGGCTCCCGAACATCCACCCACCGCCTTCCCGAAGTGGCTGGGCCGCAGCTGGCGCCGCTCGGCGATGCTGCGCTACGGCGAGAACCCGCACCAGCAGGCCGCGCTCTACAACGACCCCAGCGCATGGCCGGGCCTGGCGCAGGCCGAGCAGTTGCACGGAAAAGAGATGTCCTACAACAACTTCACCGACGCGGACGCGGCGTGGCGGGCCGCCTTCGACCACGAACAGAAATGCGTGGCAATCATCAAGCACGCCAACCCATGTGGGATTGCGATCTCGTCGGCATCGGTGGCTGACGCGCATCGCAAAGCCCACGAATGCGATCCGCTGAGCGCATTCGGCGGGGTCATCGCGGCCAACACCGAAGTCAGCGTCGAGATGGCCGAGTACGTCAGCACCATCTTCACCGAGGTCATCGTCGCGCCCGCCTACGAGCTGGCCGCCCTGGACGTCCTGACGCGCAAAAAGAACATCCGGGTGCTGGTGGCGTCCGAGCCGCTGACCGGTGGCACCGAACTGCGGCCGCTCAGTGGCGGGCTGTTGGTCCAGCAACGCGACGAGCTCGACGCGCACGGGGACAACCCGGCGAATTGGACCCTGGCGACCGGGGAGCCCGCCGATCCGGAGACGCTGGCGGACCTCGTTTTTGCGTGGCGCGTGTGTCGCGCCGTCAAATCGAACGCGATCGTGATCGCCGCCGGCGGCGCCACCATCGGTGTGGGCATGGGGCAGGTGAACCGCGTCGACGCCGCGCGGCTGGCCGTCGAACGCGGCGGCGACCGGGTGCGCGGCGCGGTCGCGGCCTCGGATGCGTTCTTCCCCTTCCCCGACGGGCTCGAGACGCTGACCGGCGCCGGAGTGAAGGCGATCGTGCATCCGGGGGGATCGGTGCGCGACGACGAGGTGACCGCGGCCGCCGCCAACGCCGGCATCACGCTGTATTTGACGGGGGCGCGCCACTTCGCCCATTAGCCCCGTGACGGGGGTCACACAAGGCGGCCGAATCCGTGCTCGGTACGATGCGTTCGGGGAAGACCGGCGGGCATCGTTGCTGCAGGTTCTTCCGTCGGGGGGTCGCGGATCGGCCTACTTCCCTTTTCGATACGCGGACGGCGAATCCCGTCCATTATCGAGAGGAATGAGATGCGCGAGATTACAAAACGAACGGCGGCCTTCTCTGTAGCGCTTGCGGGGTTCGCGCTGATCGGTGGCGGTTGCAGTAAGTCCAACAACGCCGGTCAAACAACCAGTCCTGCCAGTTCTTCGGTGACATCGTCGGCAACCGCGGGATCATCCGCAAGCGCGGCGCCATCGGAAAGCACCACGGCGAGCGGTGCCCCGAGCTCGACACAGATCAACGGCGCCAACGGCACCCCCTACACCGTCGAGGGGCCAATCCTGGCGAAGTACAACGCCCTCGACGACAAGGCGCGCAAAGACCTGGGTGCCCCCACCGGCAACGAGCAGAAGAACCCGGATGGCGGTGTCTACCAGCAATTCGACGGCGGCGTAATCGTTTACAAGTCTCAGGCCTACGTCGTGTGGGGCAAGATTCGCGACAAGTGGAACGAGCTCGGCGGTTCGCAGGGCAAACTGGGGTACCCCACGAGCGACGAGGTGGACACCCCCGACGGCGTGAAGAAGTCGACATTCGAGCACGGCAGCATCACCTGGAAGCCGGGTGACGCCGAGGCCACCGTCACGTCCAGCTGACCGGTCCTGCCCGACCGCCGAGGCGCGGAGGGCTCGGTAACCCAGTACGAGGGCCGGACAGTCGCTTCACGCTGTCCGGCCTTCGTCGGGCATCGGCGGCCCGCGAACGGTGGTGGGATCCGCGTGTCAATACGCCTGAAGTGAACGCCCTTCGCATGACTCGTCTGAGCCCGCGTCGTAGCGTGGAGTGGTGACGTCACCGAGCAACCTGCCCCGCACCGTCGGCGAACTGCGTGCCGCCGGTCACCGTGAACGGGGAGTCAAGCAGGAAATCCGCGAAAATCTGTTGACCGCGTTGGCCGACGGGCCGGACAGCGCAGCCATCTGGCCCGGCATCCTGGGATTCGACGACACCGTCTTGCCCCAGCTCGAGCGGGCTTTGATCGCGGGGCACGACTTCGTCCTGCTCGGCGAACGCGGCCAGGGCAAGACCCGGCTGCTGCGCGCGCTGGTCGGGTTGCTCGACGAGTGGACGCCGGTGATCGCCGGCGCCGAACTCGGTGAGCATCCCTTCTCGCCGATCACGCCGGAGTCGATCCGCAAGGCCGCCACCCTGGGCGACGACCTTCCGGTGGAATGGAAGCATCGCAGCGAGCGCTACACCGAAAAGCTCGCCACCCCGGATACCAGCGTCGCCGACCTGGTGGGCGATATCGACCCGATCAAGGTCGCCGAGGGCCGCAGCCTCGGGGACCCGGAGACCATCGCCTACGGGCTGATTCCACGCGCGCACCGCGGCATCGTCGCGGTCAACGAACTTCCCGACCTCGCCGAGCGCATCCAGGTGTCGATGCTCAACGTGATGGAGGAACGCGACATCCAGGTCCGCGGTTACACGCTGCGCCTGCCGCTGGACGTGTTGGTGGTCGCCAGTGCGAACCCCGAGGACTACACCAACCGCGGGCGCATCATCACCCCGCTCAAGGACCGCTTCGGCGCGGAGATCCGGACGCACTACCCGCTGGAGCTGGAGGCGGAAGTCGGCGTGATCGCGCAGGAGGCGCACCTGTCGGCCCAGGTGCCCGACTACCTCATGCAGATCATCGCCCGGTTCGCCCGCTACCTGCGGGAGTCGAACTCCGTCGATCAGCGCTCGGGGGTGTCGGCGCGGTTCGCCATCGCCGCCGCCGAGACCGTCGCGGCCGCCGCCCGCCATCGCGGCGCGATCCTGGGGGAGACGGACCCGGTGGCGCGGGTGGTCGATCTGGGCACCGTGATCGACGTCCTGCGCGGCAAGCTGGAATTCGAGTCCGGTGAGGAAGGCCGCGAACAGGCGGTGCTCGAACACCTGCTGCGCCGGGCGACCGCGGACACGGCGTCGCGGGTGCTGGGCGGCATCGACGTCGGTTCGCTGGTCTCCGCGGTCGAGGGTGGTTCCGCGGTGACGACGGGCGAGCGGGTCTCGGCCAAGGACGTGCTGGCCGCGGTGCCGAGCCTGCCGGTGGTGGAAAAGATCGCGGACAAGGTCGGCGCGCGGTCGGAGGGCGAGCGCGCCGCCGCGCTGGAACTGGCGCTCGAGGCTTTATATCTGGCCAAGCGCATCGACAAGGTGTCCGAGGAGGGGCAAACGGTCTATGGCTGATTCTGATCGTGACGACCCGCGGCGCCCGGCCTCGCCGCGCTCGCGATCGTCACGAGGGCACTCTTCGCGGTACTCGGCGTACACCGGCGGGCCCGACCCGCTGGCGCCGCCGGTGGATCTGCGTGAGGCGCTCGAACAGATCGGCCAGGACGTCATGGCCGGCACCTCGCCGCGCCGTGCGCTTTCGGAGCTGCTGCGCCGCGGCACCAAGAACATGCCCGGCGCGGACCGCCTGGCGGCCGAGGCCAACCGGCGACGACGGGAGTTGTTGCGGCGCAACAACTTGGACGGAACCTTGCAGGAGATCAAGAAACTGTTGGACGAGGCGGTGCTGGCCGAACGCAAGGAGCTGGCCCGCGCGCTCGACGACGACGCCCGTTTCGGCGAACTCCAGCTCGACGCGCTGCCGGCATCGCCGGCCAAGGCCGTCCAGGAGCTCTCCGAGTACAACTGGCGCAGCGGCGAGGCGCGCCAAAAGTACGACCAGATCAAGGATCTGCTCGGCCGCGAGATGCTGGACCAACGTTTCGCGGGCATGAAGCAGGCGCTAGAGGGCGCCACCGACGAGGACCGTCAGCGCGTCAACGAGATGCTGAAGGACCTCAACGATCTGCTGGACAAGCACGCCCGCGGCGAGGACACCCAAGAAGACTTCGAAAACTTCATGGACTCCCACGGCGAGTTCTTCCCGGAGAACCCGCGCAACGTCGACGAGCTGCTGGACTCACTGGCCAAGCGCGCCGCCGCCGCGCAGCGCTTCCGCAACAGCCTGAGCGCCGAGCAGCGCGCGGAACTGGATGCCTTGGCGCAGCAGGCATTCGGCTCCCCGGCCTTGATGGAGTCGCTGAATCGGCTCGATGCGCACCTTCAGGCGGCGCGGCCGGGCGAGGACTGGAGCGGGTCCGAACAATTCTCCGGTGACAACCCGTTCGGGATGGGCGAGGGCACCCAGGCGCTGTCCGACATCGCCGAACTCGAGCAACTGGCCGAGCAGCTCTCCCAAAGCTATCCGGGCGCCACCATGGATGACGTCGACCTGGACGCGTTGGCACGCCAGCTCGGCGACGAGGCGGCCGTCGACGCCCGCACGCTTTCCGAATTGGAACGCGCGTTGGTCAATCAGGGCTTTTTGGACCGCGGTTCCGACGGCCAGTGGCGGCTGTCGCCGAAAGCCATGCGCCGGCTCGGCGAGACGGCGCTACGCGATGTGGCACAACAACTTTCCGGGCGGCGCGGCGAGCGTGATCATCGGCGCGCCGGGGCGGCCGGCGAGCTCACCGGCGCCACCCGGCCCTGGCAGTTCGGCGACACCGAACCGTGGAACATCTCCCGCACCCTGACCAACGCCGTTCTGCGGCAGGCGGGAACGGCCACCCTCGACGGGCCGGACGCGCGGTTGAAGATCTCCGTCGACGACGTCGAGGTCTCCGAGACAGAAACCCGCACGCAGGCCGCCGTCGCGCTGCTGGTCGATACGTCGTTTTCCATGGTGATGGAGAACCGCTGGCTGCCCATGAAGCAGACCGCGCTGGCGCTCAACCACCTGGTGTGCACGCGTTTCCGCTCGGATGCCTTGCAGATCATCGCCTTTGGCCGCTACGCCCGGACCGTGACCGCCGCCGAGCTCACCGGACTCGAGGGGGTTTACGAGCAGGGCACCAACCTGCATCACGCGCTGGCGCTGGCGGGCCGCCATCTGCGACGCCACCCAAACGCCCAACCCGTCGTGCTGGTGGTGACCGACGGCGAGCCGACCGCTCACCTGGAGGACTTCGACGGTGACGGCACAACGGTCTTCTTCGACTACCCGCCGCACCCGCGGACCATCGCCCACACCGTGCGCGGCTTCGACGAAATGGCCCGCCTCGGTGCGCAAATCACCATATTCCGGTTGGGTAGCGACCCCGGCCTGGCGCGCTTCATCGACCAAGTCGCCCGGCGCGTCGAAGGACGTGTCGTGGTGCCCGATCTCGACGGGCTGGGAGCGGCGGTCGTCGGCGACTACCTACGATCCCGCCGCCGTCGGTAAACCTCAGAAGGAGAAACGCCCCATGAGCAAGGTTCCCACGATCGAACTCAACGACGGCGTCGAAATCCCGCAGCTCGGTTTCGGGGTGTTCCAGATCAAACCCGACGAGACCGCCTCGGCGGTCAAGACGGCGCTGGACATCGGATACCGGCACATCGACACCGCCGAGATGTACGGCAATGAAAAGGAAGTCCGAGAAGGCATCCGCGACGCCGGCCTGGACCGCGGCGAGGTCTTCATCACCAGCAAGCTCAACAACGGCTTTCACAGGCCCGACGACGCGCGCCGCGCGTTCGACCAAACGCTCAAGGCGCTCGATTCGGACTACGTCGACCTGTTCCTCATCCACTGGCCGCTGCCCACGCTGTACGACGGCGATTTCGTCTCGACGTGGAAGGTCTTCGAAGAATTCGCACGGGACGGGCGAGCCCGCAGCATCGGTGTCTCGAATTTCCAAGTCGCACATCTGAATCGGCTCGCCGACGAAACCGGTACTGTCCCGTCGGTCAACCAGATCGAGGTGCACCCCTACTTCGGCAATGACGAGGTGCGGGCGTATGGACGCGAGCATGGCATCGCCACCGAGGCGTGGGCTCCCATCGCCCAAGGCAAGGTGCTCGACGATCCGGCGATCAAGCGCATCGCCGAGTCCCGTGACAAGACGCCCGCGCAGGTGGTGTTGCGCTGGCACATTCAGCGCGGCGACATCGTCTTCCCCAAGTCGGTGACACCGGCACGGGTCAAATCCAACTTCGAGCTGTTCGACTTCGAATTGGACGGCTCCGACATGGACGCGATCTCCGCGCTGAACAAGGGTGAGTCGGGACGCAACGGACCCAACCCCGACACCTTCGACTACGTGCCCGGCTGACGCTCCGTTACCAGGGAGGGCCTACCCGCCGCGCGGCCTGCGGGCTTTGCGCACGATCCCGACGCCGCCCCACAGCGAAAAGCCGCGAACGTGGACCGTCGGTGCCCCGGGAGCGCCCTGGCCGTCGACGCCGCGGTCGAAGTTTCCCATCACGCCGCGGCCATGCACCTCCACGTTGACCTCGGGCGGCAGCAAAATGTTTTGCACACCCATGATCGACATCGCATGGATGTCGACCTCGGTCGAGGTGAAGTCGGCGTAGCGCAAATCGACCACTCCGCTGCCCCACAGCGTGAAGGTGGTCAGTTTCTTCGGCACGTTCCATCGGCCGCGCCGCTCGAAGCCGCTCATCAGGGCCAGCAGCAGCGTCGAGGGCGCCGGGTTGGGTTTGCCGCCGCGGCGCGGGCTGATCGGCGCGCCGGGCAGATCGGCCCTCAACCGGTCCAGTTCCTCATACGTCGTTGCGGCATAGGCCCTGGTCAAACGGTCTTCGTAGTCGTTGAGCTGCAGGCGGCCCTGCTCGGCCGCGTACGCGAGCAACTGCGCAGTCTGTATGCGATCGGTATCGGCCGCGCGCGACGGCTGGTCGTGCGTGTCCTCCGCATCCCGTTGCGTTGAGTTGCTCATCACCCACGAGCCTACGACGTCCAGGTTTTGCTGCAAGAGGATTGGCTAAACTGCAACCTTGCACCGGCGCGGGCGCGACCGCCGACCGATTTGACCGGACCGCTCTTAGACATCTGGCTAACTTGTCGGTGGCTAACTCGTCCAGCTCGGCGGCCGCTTCTGCAAGAACGCCAACATGCCTTCGCGGGCCTCGTCGGACACGAACAGCCGCGCCGATTCCTCGGCGAGCCGTTCGGCATCGCGGTCGAACCCCTCGAGCACCGCGGCGGTGGTCAATGCCTTGGAAGCCGCGAGCCCTTGAGGCGACCCGCGGCCGACATCGGCGACGAGTTTGTCGACCGCCGCGTTGACGTCCTCGGCGGCGATGGTGATCAGCCCGATTTCGGCCGCCGCATCGGCGTCGAATTTTTCGCCGGTCAGGTAGTAGCGCGCCGCAGCGCGCGGCGACAGCTTCGGCAGCAGCGTCAACGAGATGATCGCCGGGGCGACACCGATGCGGGCCTCGGTCAGCGCGAAGGTGCTGCGCGGCCCGGCGACCGCGATGTCGCAGGCGCCCACCAAGCCGAAGCCGCCCCCCCGGACATGCCCATTGATGGCGGCGATCACCGGCAGTGGCGAGGCGACGATGGCCCGCATCAACGCGGCCATCTCCCGGGCCCGGGCGACGGCCGTGTCATATGACGATGGTGGCGACCCGCTTCGCCCGGCCCCGCCGGCCTCGCGATCGCCACGTGCCGACGGTGGCGACCCGCTTCGCCCGGCTGCGCCGCCGGCCTCGCCCCCGCCGGCCTCGCTCAGATCCGCACCGGCGCAGAAGGTGCCACCGGTGTGGCCCAGCACCACCGCGCGCACCGCCGGATCCGACGAGGCGTCGCGCAGCCCCTGATGCAACTGGGCGACCAGTGTGGTGGAAAGCGCGTTGCGGTTATGCGGTGAGTTCAACGTCAGCCGCGCGTACGGCCCGCCCGTGTCGGCGGGCCCGGCGTATTCGACGAGCGTGTCCATCGGCAGGATCTCAGTAGCTTCGCGGCAGGCCCAGTGACGTCTGCGCGACGAAGTTCAGCACCATCTCGCGGCTGACCGGGGCGATGCGGCCCAGCCGCGCCGAGGTCAGCATGGCACCCACACCGTATTCTTTGGTGAGCCCGTTGCCGCCCATCGACTGCACCGCCTGGTCCACCGACCGGGTAGCCGCTTCGGCCGCAGCGTATTTGGCCATGTTCGCGGCCTCGGCCGCGCCCATGTCGTTGCCGGAGTCATACAGCGTCGCGGCCTTCTGCATCATCAGCTTGGCGAGTTCGACCTCGATGTGGCACTGCGCCAAGGGATGTGACAGGCCCTGGTGCGAGCCGATCGGCGCGCCCCACACCTGCCGGGTCTTGACGTACTCGGCGGCCCGGTCGAGCGCGAACCGCCCCATCCCGACGGAACTGGCCGCGCCCATGATGCGTTCGGGGTTCAGGCCGGCGAAAAGCTGTGCGATGGCGGCATCTTCGGCGCCGACGAGCGCGTCGCTGGGTAACCGGACGTCGTCGAGGAAGACCTGGAACTGGCGTTCGGGGCTGATCAATTCCATTTCGATGGGCGTATAGGTGAAGCCCGGCGAATCGGTGGGCACCACGAACAGCGCGGGGCGCAGCTTGCCCGTTTTAGCCTCCTCGGTGCGGGCCACCACGAGCACCGCCTGCGCCTGGTCGATGCCGGAGATGAACACCTTCTGGCCCTTGAGGATCCAGTCACTGCCGTCGCGGCGGGCGGTGGTGGTGATCTTGTGTGAGTTGGATCCGGCGTCCGGCTCGGTGATGGCGAACGCCATCGTCAGGGTGCCGTCGGCGATGCCGGGGATCCAGCGCTTCTTTTGCTCCTCGGTGCCGAACTTGCTGATAATGGTGCCGTTGATGGCGGGCGACACCACCATCAGCAGCAGCGCGCTGCCGGCGGCCGCCATTTCCTCCATCACCAGCGACAGCTCGTACATTCCGGCGCCGCCGCCGCCGTACTCCTCGGGAAGGTTCACCCCGAGGAAGCCGAGTTTGCCTGCCTCCGACCATAATTCGTCGGTGTGCTCGTGGGCGCGCGCCTTTTTCAGGTAGTATTCGCTGCCGTAGTTGGACGCCCACTCGGCTACCGCCTTGCGCAGGGCCTGGCGTTCTTCGTTCTCGATGAAGCTGCTGTCGGTCACTGGGGATCTCCTTCGGATTGCGGGGCTTCCACTCGTGCCAGCACGGCGCCCACTTCGACTTGCTGACCGGTCTGGACATTGAGCTCGGCGAGAACGCCGTCGACCGGTGCGGTGATGGTGTGTTCCATCTTCATGGCCTCTAACCAGATCAGTGGCTGCCCGGCGGTGACGGTGTCGCCGATCGTGGCACCGAGCCGGATGACGTTGCCGGGCATGGGCGCAACCAGCGAACCCTTTTCGACGGTCGAACCGGGCTCGGGGAACCGTGGCAGCGCGATCAGGTGCACGGGTCCGCGCGCGGAATCGACGTAGACGTCGGAATCTCCCGTGTCGTAGCGTCGCACCGAGAAGTGGTGGTCCACGCCGTCCGTCCTCAGCACCACCGCTTTCGCCGTGGCCGACACCAGTTGCACGGAAGGGTCGTCGGGGAGGGCCAACCGGGTTCTGTCGAAACGGTATTGGACGCGGTGTTCGTTGCCGTCATCGTCACTGTAGGTCTTGACCTGGAAGCCCGACCGCAGGTTGCGCCAGCCGCTGGGGATGGCACCCAGCACCGGCGCGAGGGCGCGGTTACGCGCGGCGTCGGCGAGGGCGGCGGCGATCGCCGACAGACGAACCGCTGCGGCGTCGCCCAGCGGCGCCGCTAGCCCCGCCAGGCCGTGCGTGTCGAAAAACGCTGTGTCGGTGGCGCCGTCGAGGAACGCCGGGTGACGCAGCACGTTCACCAGCAGGTCGCGATTCGTGCGCAGCCCGTGCACCCGGGCGCGGGCCAGCGCGTCGGCGAGGACCAGCGCCGCCTGACGGCGCGTCGGGGCGTAGGAGATGACCTTGGCCAGCATGGGGTCGTAGTGGATGGACACCGTGGACCCGTCGACGATCCCCGAATCCAGCCGGATGCCGGTCCGTCGTCCCAGCGAGCCGAATTCGGCGCGCACCGACGGCACCTCGAACGCGCGCACCACACCGGCCTGCGGCTGCCACCCGCGCGCCGGGTCCTCGGCGTAGAGCCGGGCCTCGATCGAATGACCCTGGGCGGCCGGAGGTTCGGCGTCCAGGCGGGCGCCGTCGGCAACCGCGAGCTGCAGCTCGACCAGATCCAGCCCGGTCGTCTCTTCGGTGACCGGGTGCTCGACCTGCAGCCGGGTATTCATTTCCAGGAAATAGAACTCGCCGTCGTCGTCGGCCAGGAACTCCACCGTCCCGGCGCCGGTGTAGCCGATCGCACCGGCCGCCAGCCGGGCCGCGTCGAACAGCTTCGCGCGCATGCCCGGCGTGCGCTCCACCAGCGGTGCGGGAGCCTCCTCGATGATCTTCTGGTGGCGACGCTGAATGGAACATTCGCGTTCCCCGACCGCCCACACTGCGCCGTGGGTGTCGGCCATGACCTGAACCTCGATGTGGTGACCGGTCGGCAGGTAGCGTTCGCAGAACACCGTCGGATCGCCGAAGGCGGACTGCGCTTCGCGGCGCGCCGCCTCGACTTCGCCCGGCAGGGCGGTCAATTCGCGCACCACCCGCATCCCGCGTCCGCCACCGCCCGCGGAGGCCTTGACCAGCACAGGCAGCTGCGCCTCGGTGACGGTGTCGGGATCGAGCTCGTCGAGGACGGGCACGCCCGCGGCGGCCATCATCTTCTTCGACTCGATCTTGGAGCCCATCGCGCGCACCGCGTCCACCGGCGGCCCGACCCAGATCAGTCCGGCGTCCTGGACGGCTGCCGCGAAATCGGCGTTCTCCGAAAGGAACCCGTAACCCGGGTGGATGGCGTCCGCACCGGCCGCGCGGGCCGCGGCGATGATGGCCTCGGCGTTGAGGTAGTCGTTGGTCTTGGGCAGCCGCACCCGGGCGTCGGCCTCGGCGACGTGTGGCGCGCCGGCGTCCGGGTCGGTGTAGACCGCGACGGTACCCAGGCCGAGCCGTCGGCACGTGGCGAACACCCGGCGCGCGATCTCGCCGCGGTTGGCAACTAGAACTCGCGTGATTCCCATGGGGCTCACATCCGGAAGACGCCGAAGTTCGACGTCCCCTTGATCGGGCCATTGGCGATGGCGGACAAACAGATTCCCAGCACGGTGCGGGTGTCGCGCGGGTCGATCACCCCGTCGTCGTAAAGCATCCCGGACAACACCAGCGGCAGCGACTCCGCCTCGATCTGGCCCTCGACCGCGGCCCGCATCGCCGCGTCGGCCTCCTCGTCGACCTGTTGGCCGCGGGCTTCCGCGGCCGCGCGGGCCACGATCGACAGCACGCCCGAGAGCTGGGCGCCGCCCATCACCGCGGACTTCGACGTCGGCCAGGCGAACAGGAAGCGCGGATCGTAGGCGCGGCCGCACATGCCGTAGTGGCCCGCGCCGTAGGAGGCGCCGATCAACAGCGAGATGTGCGGGACCGTCGAATTGGACACGGCGTTGATCATCATCGAGCCGTGCTTGATCATCCCGCCCTCCTCGTAGTCCTTGCCCACCATGTAGCCGGTGGTGTTGTGCAAAAACAGCAGCGGCGTGTCGGACCGGTTGGCCAACTGGATGAACTGCGTGGCCTTTTGCGACTCCTCGCTGAAGAGCACCCCGCGCGCGTTGGCCAGGATCCCGATCGGATAGCCGTGCAACTGGGCCCAGCCGGTCACCAGCGAGGACCCGTACAGCGGCTTGAATTCGTCGAATTCGGACCCGTCGACGATCCGGGCGATCACTTCGCGGGGATCGAACGGGATCCGCAGATCCGCGGGAACGATGCCGATGAGCTCCTCGGTGTCGAACAGTGGCTCGCTGATCGGTTTGGGTTTCGGGCCCTGCTTGCTCCAATTCAACCGGGCGACGACGCGGCGGCCGATGCGGATCGCGTCGAGTTCGTCGACGGCGAAGTAGTCGGCCAAACCCGAGACGCGGGCGTGCATTTCGGCGCCGCCCAGCGATTCATCGTCGGATTCCTCGCCGGTGGCCATCTTCACCAGCGGGGGACCGGCGAGGAACACCTTGGAGCGTTCCTTGAGCATCACCACGTGATCGGACATGCCGGGGACGTAGGCACCGCCCGCGGTGGAGTTGCCGAATACCAATGCGATGGTGGGGATTCCGGCCGCCGAGAGCCGGGTCAGGTCGCGGAACATCCGCCCGCCGGGGATGAAGATCTCCTTCTGGGTGGGCAGGTCCGCGCCGCCGGATTCCACGAGCGAGATCACCGGAAGCCGGTTCTCGAAGGCGATCTGATTGGCCCGCAGGATCTTCTTGAGGGTCCACGGGTTGCTGGTGCCGCCTTTGACCGTCGGGTCGTTGGCGACAATCATGCATTCGACGCCTTCCACCACGCCGATGCCGGTGACGGTGCTGGCACCGACCTTGAACGCGCTGCCCCAGGCCGCCAGCGGGCTCAGCTCCAAAAACGGCGAGTCCGCGTCGACGAGCAACTCGATGCGCTCGCGCGCGGTCAGCTTGCCGCGGCCGTGGTGGCGCTCAACGTATTTGGGCCCGCCGCCCGCGAGCGCATTGGCCAGCTCGGCGTCGATCTCGTCGAGTTTCGTCATCGCCGCCGACGCCGCCTCGGTGAACACGGCGTCGTCGCGGTTGAGCGTGGACTGCAGCGCGGTCATGACCACCGCCGACGATGCAGAGCGACGCGATGACAAGGACGCGGTGTGATCATGATTGGAATCCCAGGAGTTTGGCGGACAGTGCGGTCAGGATTTCGGTGGTGCCGCCGCCGATGCCCAGGATCCTCATATCCCGGTATTGGCGCTCGACCTCGGATTCGGCCATATAGCCCATCCCACCGAACAGCTGGACGGCCTGATTGGCGACCCATTCGCCCGCCTCGACGGCGGTGTTCTTGGCGAAACACACCTGCGGAATCAGATTCGTCTCGCCGGCGAGCTGGCGTTCCACCACGCTGCGCGAATAGACACGGGCAACGTCGATGCGGCGGGCCATCTCGGCCAGCGTGTTCTGCACCGACTGCCGCGAGATCAACGGGCGACCGAACGTCTCACGGTCGCGGCACCATTGCACCGTCAGGTCCAGGCAGCGCTGCGCGCTCGAATACGCTTGCGCGGCAAGGCCGATGCGCTCGGCGACGAAGGCCTGCGCGATCTGGGCGAAACCGCTGTTCTCGGCGCCGACCAGGTTCGCCACCGGCACCCGAACGTCGGTGTAGGAAAGCTCGGCGGTGTCCGAGGACCGCCAGCCCATCTTGTCCAGCTTGCGGGTCACCTCGAAGCCGGGAGTCCCCTTTTCGACGACCAGCAACGAAACCCCCGCCGCGCCAGGGCCTCCGGTGCGGGCCGCCGTGACCACGTAGTCGGCGCGCACCCCGGAGGTGATGTAGGTCTTGGCGCCGTTGACGATGTAGTGATCACCGTCGCGCTCAGCCGAGGTCCGCAGGTGCCCGACGTCGGAACCGCCGCCGGGCTCGGTGATGGCCAGCGAACCGATCTTCTCGCCGGCCAGCGTCGGGCGCACGAACTCCTCGATCAGCCGGGCATCGCCGGAGGCGATCATGTGCGGCACCGCGATGCCGCAGGTGAACAGCGACGCGAAGACGCCCCCGGGGGCTCCGGCCTGATGCATCTCTTCGCAGATGATCACCGCGTCGGCGCCGTCGCCGCCCCCGCCGCCGACCGATTCGGGGAAGCCCGCGCCCAGCAGCCCGGCGGCTCCCGCGCTGCGGTGCAATTCGCGCGGCAGCTCGCCGCTGCGCTCCCACTCGTCGACATGGGGCAAGATCTCGCGTTCTGCGAAGGAGCGCACTGTCTTTCGCAGCTGCTCGCGCTCGGGCGTGGTCCAAAGGTTCATCACAACAGACTCTCCGGGATGTCGAGGTGGCGGCCGCGCAGCCATTCGCCCAACCCCTTGGCTTGAGGATCGAAGCGGGCCTGGTAGGCGACGCCCTGGCCGAGGATGCCGTCGATGACGAAGTTGACCGCCCGCAGATTCGGCAACACGTGGCGGGTGACATCGAAGTCCGCCGCTTCGGGCAGCAGCTCCTTGAGTCGTTCGACGGTCAACGTGTGGGCCAGCCATCGCCATTGCTCGTCGGTGCGCACCCAGACCCCGACGTTGGCGGAGCCGCCCTTGTCGCCGCTGCGGGCGCCGGCGATGCGGCCCAGCGGCGCCCTGCGCACCGGGCCATCCGGAAGCGGCTCGGGCAGCGGCGGGGCATCGGCCGGAGCCAACACCAAAGTATCGGTGGCGCAGGGGATGTCGATGCGCGTCCCGTCGGCGTGCACCGCGACGTGCGGCACCTGGTCGGCGTCGACGTAGCCGGGGGTGAACACGCCGTAGACCTGGCCGTCGCCCGGCGGGGCGGTGACGTGGAAGCCCGGGTAGCTGGCGAGCGCCAATTCTACGGCGGCCGAGGAGAATTGGCGTCCGACGTTGGCGGGGTCGGGGTCGCGCACGACGCAGTGCAGCAGTGCGCTGGCGGCTTCTTCGGTGTCGGCGTCGGCGTGGTCGGTGCGGGCCAGGGTCCACTCGAGTTCGGCGGGCTTGACGGTGAGCGCGGCGTCGAGCTGCCGGCGCACCAACTCGGCCTTGGCCTCGATATCGAGGCCGGTGAGCACGAAGGTCATCGAATTGCGGAACCCGCCGATGCTGTTCAGCGACACCTTGTAGGTGGGTGGCGGGGCTTCGCCGCGCACGCCGCTGATGCGCACCCGGTCGGGGCCGTCGGACGCGAGCTCGACGGTGTCCATCCGGGCGGTGACATCGGGGTTGGCGTAGCGGGCCCCGGTGATCTCATAGAGCAGCTGGGCGGTGACTGTGTCGACGCTGACCAAACCGCCGGTGCCCGGGTGCTTGGTGATCACCGACGATCCGTCGGCGTAGACCTCGGCGAGGGGGAAGCCGGCGTGGGTCAGGTCGGCGATCTCGGTGAAGAACGAGTAGTTGCCGCCGGTGGCCTGGACCCCGCATTCGATGACGTGGCCGGCGACCACGGCGCCGGCGAGCCGGTCGTAGTCGCTGCGATCCCACCCGAAATGCGCGGCGGCCGCCCCGACGATCACCGAGGCGTCAGTGACCCGGCCGGTGACGACGACGTCGGCGCCGTCGCCCAGGCAGTCGACGATGCCCCACGCACCCAGGTAGGCGTTCGCGGTGAGCGGGCTGCCGAGCCCCAGCTCCGCGGCGCGCGGCAACAGATCGTCGCCTTCCACGTGGGCGATCCGGGCGTCGATGCCCAGACGCTCGGTCAGCGCGCGGATCGCGTCGGCCAGGCCGGCCGGATTGAGGCCGCCGGCGTTGGCGACGATGCGCACACCGCGGTCGCGGGCCTCGCCCAGGCAGTCTTCGAGCTGCGTCAGGAAGGTTTTGGCGTAGCCGCGCTCGGGGTGCTTCATCCGGTCCCGGCCCAGGATCAGCATGGTGAGTTCGGCCAGGTAGTCGCCGGTGAGGTAGTCGACCTCGCCGCCGGTGAGCATTTCGCGCATGGCCGACAGCCGGTCGCCGTAGAACCCGGAGCAGTTCGCGATCCGGACGGAAGCGCCGGAAGCAGAGGCCATGCCCGTCCTCCATTCAGGGATTCACCGGTGAGACCCAACCAACCAACCGGTAGGTTATCGGGTACCGCGGGTGTCACGTCAAGGATCCCACTTCGGGGCGGGTGCGCCAGGGCCGTGCCCGCACGGCGGTGCGCGAGCGCGCGGCGGCGTCCGTTTTGGCGACGAGCGGACCAGCGACTATCCTGATACGCGATCGTCGCCCGTTCGGCCCCCCCGGCCACGCCGCGCGACATGCCGAACCGCAAGCCACATTGAGGAGTTAGGCCCGACCATGGCCGTACCCAAGCGCAGAATGTCGCGCGCGAACACCCGTAGCCGGCGCGCGCAGTGGAAGGCCGAGAAGACCGAACTCGTCGGTGTCACGGTCGCAGGTCAGCGGCACAAGGTGCCGCGCAGGCTGCTCAAGGCCGCGCGCCTCGGTCTGATCGACCTCGACCGCCGCTGACCTGATGGCGGCGGCCCGCTGCGCCCGGCTTCGCCGCGCTTGCGACCACCGCTGACCTGATGGCGGCAGCCCGCTGAATGCCTCACCGGCGCGCCTCTCAGGTCAGTCTCAGGCGGTGGGACGAAACTAGGGGCCGTGCGAATACTGGTCGTCGACGACGATCGCGCCGTGCGCGAGTCGCTGCGTAGGTCGTTGTCCTTCAATGGCTACTCGGTCGAGTTGGCCCATGACGGGGTCGAAGCTCTCGAACTGATCGCCAGCGATCGGCCCGACGCACTCGTCCTGGATGTGATGATGCCGCGGTTGGATGGCCTGGAGGTGTGCCGCCAGCTCCGCAGCACCGGCGACGACTTGCCGATCCTGGTGCTCACCGCCCGCGATTCGGTCTCCGAGCGCGTCGCCGGGCTGGACGCCGGCGCCGACGACTATCTGCCGAAGCCGTTCGCTCTGGAAGAACTGTTGGCCCGGATGCGCGCGTTGCTGCGCCGGACCAAGCCGGAGGACGACGCCGAATCGGTGGCGATGAAGTTCTCCGACCTCACCCTGGACCCGGTGACCCGCGAGGTCGCCCGCGGGGAGCGCCGGATCAGCCTGACGCGCACCGAATTCGCGTTGCTCGAAATGCTGATCGCCAATCCGCGCCGCGTGCTCACCCGCAGCCGCATCCTCGAGGAGGTTTGGGGATTCGACTTCCCCACCTCGGGCAACGCGCTGGAGGTCTACGTGGGCTATCTGCGCCGCAAAACCGAGGCCGACGGTGAGCCCCGGCTGATCCACACGGTGCGCGGGGTGGGTTACGTCCTTCGGGAGACGCCACCGTGACGACGCAATCCCCACGATGATCAAGTTCCCCCGGCCTCAGCGCCCACCCATGCGCCCACCGCTGCGCGCCACCCCGTCGCTGTCGTTGCGGTGGCGGGTCATGCTGCTGGCGATGTCGATGGTCGCCATGGTCGTGGTGCTGATGGCGTTCGCCGTCTACGCCGTGATCTCGGCCGCGCTGTACAGCGACATCGACAATCAACTGCAATCTCGGGCGCAGCTGCTGATCGCCAGCGGTTCACTCGCCGCGGACCCCGGCAAAGCCATTGAAGGCACCGCCTATTCGGACGTCAACGCGATCCTGGTGAACCCGGGCCATGCGATCTACACCGCCCAGCAACCGGGTCAGACCCTGCCGGTCGGCGCGCCGGAGAAGGCGGTCATCCACGGCGACCTGTTCATGTCGCGGCGTACCGCCGGCGATCAGCGCATCCTCGCCGTCCACCTGCAGAACGGCACCTCGTTGCTGATCTCCAAGAGCCTCAAGCCGACCGAGGCGGTGATGAACAAACTGCGCTGGGTGCTGCTGATCGTCGGCGGCGTCGGGGTGGCGGTCGCCGCGGTGGCGGGCGGCATGGTCACCCGGGCCGGCCTGCGCCCGGTGGGCCGCCTGACCGAGGCAGCCGAACGCGTGGCGCGCACCGATGACCTGCGACCCATCCCGGTGTTCGGCAGCGACGAATTGGCCCGGCTCACCGAGTCGTTCAACCTGATGCTGCGCGCGCTGGCCGAGTCGCGGGAGCGCCAGGCGCGGCTGGTCACCGACGCCGGACATGAACTGCGCACCCCGCTGACGTCGCTGCGGACCAACGTCGAGTTGCTGATGGCGTCGATGGAACCGGGAGCGCCGCGGCTGCCCGAACAAGAGATGGTCGACCTGCGCGCCGACGTGCTCGCGCAGATCGAGGAATTGTCAACGCTGGTAGGCGATTTGGTGGACCTCACCCGCGACGACGCCGGCCAGGTGGTGCACGAGCCGGTCGACATGTCCGATGTGGTCGACCGCAGCCTGGAGCGAGTCAGGCGGCGCCGCAACGACATTCACTTCGACGTCGACGTGACGCCGTGGCAGATGTACGGCGACGCCGCCGGGTTATCGCGTGCGGTGCTGAACCTGTTGGACAACGCGGCCAAGTGGAGCCCGCCCGGTGGCCATGTCGGCGTCACCATGCGACAACTCGACCCGTCGCACGCGGAGCTGGTGGTCGCCGACCACGGCCCCGGCATTCCACCGCAAGAGCGGCGACTGGTGTTCGAACGCTTCTATCGCTCGACGTCGGCGCGCGCCATGCCCGGCTCCGGGCTCGGGCTGGCGATCGTCAAGAAGGTCGTGCTCAACCATGGCGGACTGCTGCGCGTCGAGGACACCGTCCCGGGCGGCCAGCCCCCGGGTACCTCCTTCTATGTGCTGTTGCCGGGGCGGCCGCTGCCACCCACGACATACTCCGCATCCGAGCCGGAAGCCGGCCAGGTAGACGCAGCGTCCGACGCAGGTGTGCCGGTGGCCGGCGACGAGGCGAACTCTCGGGAATCGGCGAACGTTATCTCAGTGGACTCTCAGTCCGCGCGGGCAAGGTAGGTCTGCGGCTACTGTTAAACCCAGCCGTCGACTTGCCGAAACATTGAGATAGAGGAAGAGCGACTTAGCGACATGACGAATGACCCGAGGTATTCGCCACCGCCGCAGCAGCCGGGATACCCTCCCGCGCCGAATCAGACTGCGTCCGTCCCGAGCCATGCGGGGTCCTCAGGCTATGCCCAGGGGCAACAGCAGCCGTACAACCAGCAGTTTGACTGGCGTTATCGGTCGCACCCGTCGCAGACGACCCAGTTCCGTCCGCCCTATGACCCGTATGGCAACACCGGCCCCGGCCGGATCCCCGGCACGGGCCAGATTCCCGGCATGCTGCCCGGAATGCCGGCCGCGCCGGAACCGCGAAAGCGTTCTCGCGCAGGGCTTTTGACGGTCGGGGCGTTGGCCATCGCGGTGGTGTCGGCCGGTATCGGCGGCGCGGCGGCAACGGCCATCGAGCTTGGCGACCACGCGTCGGGCAACGGCGGCGGGCGCATCGTGGGTGCGGCGCCCAGCGTCCCGGCCGCGAACATGCCACCGGGCAGCGTCGAACAGGTGGCCACCAAGGTCGTGCCCAGCGTCGTGATGCTCGAGACCGACATCGGGAGACAGTCCGAAGAAGGCTCCGGCATCGTCCTGTCGACCGACGGGCTGATTCTGACCAACAACCACGTGGTCGCCGCCGCGGCGGGTCCGCCCAAGGCTCCCGCGGGGCCTCCCGGGGCCCCGCTGCCTCCCGGTGGACCCGGCGGCCCGACGCCGAAAACCACGGTGACCTTCTCTGACGGTCGCACCGCCCCGTTCACGGTGGTCGGCACCGACCCCACCAGCGACATCGCCGTGATTCGCGTGCAGGGCATGTCCGGGCTCACGCCCATCTCGCTGGGCTCCTCGTCGGACCTACACGTCGGTCAGCCGGTGGTGGCGATCGGGTCGCCGCTGGGCCTGTCGGGCACGGTGACCACCGGGATCGTCAGCGCGCTGAACCGGCCGGTGTCCACGACCGGTGAGTCGGGCAACCAGAACACCGTGCTGGACGCGATCCAGACCGATGCCGCGATCAACCCCGGTAACTCCGGCGGCGCGTTGGTCAACATGAGCGGCCAGCTGGTCGGCGTCAACTCGGCCATCGCCACGCTGGGCGGTGAGTCGCCGGACGCCCAGAGCGGCTCGATCGGCCTGGGCTTCGCGATACCGGTCGATCAGGCCAAGCGCATCGCCGACGAGCTGATCGCCACGGGCAAGGCGTCGCACGCCTCGCTCGGCGTCCAGGTGACCAGCGACAAGGGCACCCCGGGCGCCAAAGTCGTCGACGTCGTCGCGGGCGGCGCGGCCGCGGCCGCGGGAGTGCCGAAGAACGTGGTCGTCACCAAGGTCGACGACCGCCCGATCAACAGCGCCGACGCGCTGGTGGCCGCGGTGCGGTCCAGGGCGCCCGGCGACAAGATCTCGCTGACGTTCTCCGACCCCGCCGGCGGCGGCAGCCGGACTTTGCCGGTGACTCTCGGGAAGGCGGACCAGTAGTGAGAGTGGACGAACCCTCGGCGACCGGGCTGTCGGACCTCGGATATACGGTTGCACCCATGGAAACGGGGGCGGAGTTGGTAGTTGGCCGGGCTCTGGTCGTGGTGGTCGACGATCGCACCGCGCACGGTGACGAGGACCATAGCGGCCCGTTGGTCACCGAGCTGCTGACCGAGGCGGGTTTCGTCGTCGACGGCGTGGTCGCGGTCTCCGCCGACGAGGTCGAGATCCGCAATGCCCTGAACACCGCCGTGATCGGCGGGGTGGACCTGGTCGTCTCGGTCGGCGGGACGGGTGTCACCCCTCGCGACGTCACCCCGGAGGCCACCCGCGAGATCCTGGATCGCGAAATCCTTGGTATCGCAGAGGCCATCCGCGGCTCGGGGCTGTCCGCGGGCATCATCGATGCCGGTTTGTCCCGCGGTCTGGCCGGGGTCTCCGGCAGTACGTTGGTGGTCAACCTGGCCGGCTCCCGCTATGCGGTGCGCGACGGAATGGCGACGCTGAATCCGTTGGCGGCCCAGATCATTGGGCAGCTGTCGAGCCTCGAGATCTGATTCGCGGTCCTGGGGTTCGGCGGTGACAAGACCTTCCGGTGTCGAGGCCGAATTGGTTTCACGAACCCAGGAGTCAACGGACGGGCTCGATTCCGACGCGTACGAGCACGAGCAGTGGTTGCGGGAGAACGTGCCCCCACACCACCGTTGAGCAGCGGCTCCCAGGTAAAGACATCACGACGCGGTCAACCTTTGGTGACTAATCGTTCGGGAAATGTGTGATAGCGCACAACCTGGCATAGCGTTTTCTCCGGGCGGCAGCGCGCTGCCCTGATTGTTGGCGCTACGGGAGGTGTGCGCATGATAAAGGGATTCAAGAGTTTCGTGATGCGCGGTGACGTGATCACCGTGGCCATCGGTCTGGTCGTAGCCTTGGCCTTCTCCAACCTCGTCAAGGCCTTCACCGACAGCGTGATCAACCCGCTGGTCGCCGCCGTGCAGCCCGGTACGAAACTCGGATTGGGTTGGCAGCTCGGCGATGCGGGCAACAAGGCGACCTTCCTCGACATCGGATCGTTCATCTCGGCGATCATCTACTTCGTCGTCTTCATGACGGCCGTGTACTTCATGATCGTGGTGCCGTACAAGCACATCCAGGCCCGCCGCGGCGTCACCGTGTTCGGGGAGGAGCCGGCCACCAAGGCATGCGCGGAGTGCAAGTCCGACATCCCGGAGGCCGCGCGCAAGTGCAAATACTGTGCCAGCCTCCAGACGGCCGCCTGATCCAGCGAATACGGATGCGAGGGTGGGGCGACGCGCTCAGTGCAGGGTGAGCGTGACCGATTGACCCAGCGCCGAGCCCGCCACCGTGTTGGCCACACGGGCCGGCAACGCAACCAACACCACGCGGTCGCCATCGGCGGCCTGGAGTTTTTCCTTGGCCGACACGAGGACAACGACGGCGTCGGTGGCCACCACCTTGGGGGCGGCGTGGGCGGTTTCCGGCCCGCCCGTCGCCGCCGGTGCGGCCAGCACATCGACGACGTCCCCGACCCGGACCAGGTCGATCAAGGCACCGTCCGACAGATGCAGCGGCACGATGCGGGCCCCCGGTCCCGCCTTCGCCCCGAGCGCGGCATCGGCCAGCCGGCTGCCCAGTAGCCGGACGTCGGTGAGCACCTCGCCGCGCCTGGCCGGGCCGGCCAGCGTCGAACCCACCACCGCGCCCACGTCGGCGCGTGCCCCGTCGGGAACCGTTGCAGCCAAACGCTTTTCGAGTCGAACGTCGGTGGCGGTCAACGCGGCGCCGGGCCGCAGGTCGTGATCGGCGACCACCACCTGCGCGTAGTCACCGGCGGGATTGGAACGCAGAGTCGCGATTCCGGCCAGCACGACCAGCACGCCCGCCGCGACACGGCGCGCCAGCACGGTGCGCGTCCAGTCCGGTCGCAACCACAGCGACAGCCGGCTCAATACGCTTGGGTTCAGCGATGATTCGCCCACGCCGCAACGGTAGGCGCAACGCGGCGCGCGGGTCGCCGGTCAGCAACGCCCGTGTGGATAACCTCAGCTGGTGGCGGCGGCGGTGGACGCTGTGGAGGTGCTGCTCGACTTCTCGCTCGAGCTGGACTTGTCACTGGAACTGGACTTGTCGCTGGAACCCGAGCTCGATCCCGAGTCGCTCGACGACGAGCCATTGGTGGAGGCCGCCGACTTCTTGCCGGACTCGCGGCTGTCGGTGCGGTAGAACCCGCTGCCCTTGAACACCACTCCGACGGAGTTGAAGCGCTTGCGCAGCCGACCGGA
Organism: Mycobacterium sp. NTMscope_Eco_3; assembly: GCF_976985685.1. NCBI lineage: Bacteria > Bacillati > Actinomycetota > Actinomycetes > Mycobacteriales > Mycobacteriaceae > Mycobacterium > Mycobacterium sp. NTMscope_Eco_3. Next base: position 614,506 of record NZ_CDRJYZ010000001.1, read on the forward strand.
GCAGCGTTTGCACGTGGTCAGCGCATCGTCGGTGAAGGCCTGCACGATGTCGAAGCGATCGTCGCACTCGGTGCACTGATAGCTGTAAGTCGGCACGAAAACCTCCGGATGATTGCAAACCTGGCTAGCACTCTAGCGTCTCAAGTGCTAGAACCGCCACGTGACATGTCTCATTCCCGACGTGTCAGCGCGAATCGAGGGCGATCAGTCCTCGCTGCGGAGTGAGCGCATGGGTCATGGGGACGTCGTGCGGACCGGCCGGGATCTCGTCGAGAAGTTCCGCGTCGCGGACGAGCGCGACCAGCGGCGCCCGGGGGTCGCGGCCGCCCAGCGAGCGGTCGTAGAAGCCCCGGCCCCGGCCCAACCGCACCCCGCCGCGGTCGACGGCCAGCGCCGGCACCAGCACCAGGGCGGCCTCCGCCAGGGCCGATGCCGGCAGCCACGGCTGCGGCGGCTCGAGCAATCCCCACCGTCCGGTGGTCAGGGTGCCGGGCCGGTATTCACCCCAGGACAACGGCAAGGGCGTGTTGTCGGCGGTGGTGCGCGCGACCGGCAGCAGCACCCGCCCGGCGCGCCGCAGCAACATGTCCAGCAGCTCGATCGACCCCGGCTCGGTGCCCACAGGCACGTAGGCACAGACCGTGCTGTCGCCGCTCACAATGCTTTCCGAGGCTTCCAGCCTCTGCCGCAGCAAGTCCGCCTCGGCGGCCCTAACGTCGTCGGCAACGCGGCGCCGGGCCGCGAGTAGCTGTTCGCGCAACGCGGCCTTGCCCGTGGTTGCCATGCGACAACCATGACAGCCAGGACTTTGCCCGCGCCACATCGACTCGGCAAAGAGGATGCGGGTTATCGTGTGAACGATGTCATGCCCAAACGTGGTGGTGCCACGCACGGCTGTTGTGCCCGCCGCCGGTCTCGGTACCCGCTTCTTGCCGGCGACCAAAACGGTCCCCAAGGAACTGCTGCCGGTCGTCGATACCCCGGGCATAGAGCTGGTCGCCGCCGAGGCGGCCGAAGCCGGCGCCGAACGCCTGGTGATCATCACCTCCGAGGGCAAGGACGGTGTCGTCGCGCATTTCGTCGAAGACCTGGTGCTGGAAAGCACGCTGGAGGAGCGCGGCAAAACCGCGATGCTCGACAAGGTCCGCCGCGCCTCGCGACTGATCAAGGTCGAGTCCGTCGTGCAGAGCGAACCGCTGGGGCTGGGCCACGCGATCGGGTGCGTGGAATCGCGGCTGTCCGACGACGAGGACGCGATCGCGGTGCTGCTGCCCGACGACCTGGTCCTGCCGACCGGGGTGCTCGGGACGATGTCGAAGGTGCGGGCCCACCACGGCGGCACCGTGTTGTGCGCCATCGAGGTCACCCCCGAAGAGATCAGCGCCTACGGGGTTTTCGACGTCGAGCCCGTGCCCGACGACGACAACCCCGACGTGCTCCGGGTCAAGAGCATGGTCGAGAAGCCGAAGGCCGAGGACGCGCCGTCGCTGTTCGCCGCGGCGGGCCGATACGTGCTCGACCGCGCCATCTTTGACGCGCTGCGCCGCACCGAGCGCGGGGCCGGCGGCGAAGTGCAACTCACCGACGGGATCGCGCTGCTGATTTCGGAGGGCCACCCGGTGCATGTGGTCGTGCACCGCGGATCTCGACACGACTTGGGAAATCCTGGCGGCTACCTCAAGGCTGCGGTTGACTTTGCATTGGATCGTGACGACTACGGCCCGGAATTGCGGCAATGGTTGGTGGCGCGATTGGGCCTGGCCGAGCAGTAGCCCGGCGGTAACCCGGCCGGCGGGCCGCCGCCTGTCAGGCATTGAGGGCAGAGAGGCGCGCTGTGCGTTCTGTGGAAGAGCAGCAGGCCCGGATCACGGCTGCCGCGGTGGCCCCGCGGCCCATACGTGTGGCGATCGCCGAGGCGCAGGGACTGATGTGCGCCGAGGAGGTGGTGACCGAACGCCCGATGCCCGGTTTCGATCAGGCCGCGATCGACGGCTATGCGGTGCGCAGCGTCGACGTCCTCGGCGTCGGCGAGGTCGGCAACGACAGTCTCCCCGAGCCGCTCGACGACTCACCCGAGAACGACGCGCGCGACGGGTTGGTGCTGCCGGTGATGGGAACCGTCGAGGCCGGTTCGCGCACGCCCAGCCGCTTGCAGCCACGCCAGGCCGTCCGCGTGCAAACCGGAGCCCCGCTGCCCACGCTGTCCGACGCGGTCCTGCCGATGCGGTGGACCGACGGCGGAACGTCGCGGGTGCGGATCTACCGGGGAGCGCCGTCGGGTGCCTATGTGCGGCGCGCGGGCGACGACGTCCAACCCGGTGACGTCGCGGTGCGCGCCGGAACGGTCATCGGCGCTGCCCAGGTCGGGCTGCTCGCCGCGGTCGGTCGCGAACGCGTGCTGGTCCATCCGCGGCCGCGGGTCACGATCATGGCGCTGGGCGGCGAACTGGTCGACATCTCGCGCACCCCGGGAAACGGGCAGGTCTACGACGTCAACTCCTATGCGCTGGCGGCGGCGGCCCGCGATGCCGGCGCCGAGGTCAACCGCGTCGGCATCGTCGGCGGCGGCCCCAGGGAGCTCCGCGACATCGTCGAGGGCCAGATCAATCGCGCCGAGGTCATCGTCGTCGCCGGCGCGGTCGGGGGCGCCGCGGCCGAAGCGGTGCGCTCGGTGCTCTCCGAGCTCGGCGAGCTCGAGGTCGTCCGGGTCGCGATGCATCCCGGCTCCGTTCAGGGCTTCGGGCAGCTGGGCCGCGAGGGCGTTCCGACGTTTTTGTTGCCGGCCAACCCGGTGAGCGCGCTGGTGGTCTTCGAGGTGATGGTCCGCCCGCTGATCCGGCTGTCGCTGGGCAAGCGCCAGCCGATGCGCCGCATCGTGCAGGCTCGCACACTGTCGCCGATCACGTCGGTGGCCGGGCGCAAGGGTTACCTGCGCGGCCAGCTGATGCGCGACCAGGAGAGCGGGGAGTATCTGGTGCAGGCACTCGGCGGCGCCCCTGGCGCGTCGCACCTGCTGGCCACCCTTGCCGAAGCCAACTGTCTGGTGGTGGTGCCCACCGGCGCCGAGCAGATTCGCACCGGCGAGATCGTCGACGTCGCTTTCCTGGCCCAGCGCGGCTGAGCGGAACGACTGCGTCCACGGTGAACCTGTTGCGCTCCACTTCTCGTCATCCGGGCTGGCCCATGAGCGTTGGGCCGCTGCGGGTTCCGGCCGGCGTGGTCCGGCTGCGAGCGGTGCGGCTGCGCGACGGCGCACAGTGGAGCCGGATCCGGCTGGCCGATCGTGCGCACCTGGAACCGTGGGAGCCCAGCGCCGAGGGCGACTGGACGGCCCGGCATGCCGTGGCCGCGTGGCCGGCGCTGTGTTCCGGCCTGCGGGCGGAGGCACGCCAGGGCCGGATGCTGCCCTACGTCATCGAGCTCGACGGCCGGTTCTGCGGCCAGCTGACCGTCGGCAACGTCACGCACGGCGCGCTGCGCTCGGCATGGATCGGCTACTGGGTGCCGCGGTCGGCCACCGGCGGCGGAGTGGCGACCGCGGCCTTGGCCCTCGGCCTCGATCACTGCTTCGGACCGGTGATGTTGCACCGGGTGGAGGCGACCGTGCGCCCGGAAAATGCCGCGAGCCGGGCCGTGCTGGCGAAGGTGGGGTTTCGCCAGGAGGGCGTGTTGCAGCGCTACCTCGAAGTCGACAAGGCGTGGCGCGATCACCTGCTGATGGCCATCACCGTCGAAGAGGTCACCGGGTCGGTGGCATCGGCGCTGGTCCGCGCCGGTAACGCGAGCTGGGTATGACCGCCGCCGATTAAATAGGCGCCGCGGTGGCGCGCCGGGGGAGATGCAATCCTTACCAGTTTGGGACTAGCGCGACACGAGTGACTCATGGTGCTTGTGAGAGGCAAATTACAGGTGTGTAATTGTCCTGGTCGTCATGACCCGGCCGCGGTGGCCACCGATGGGCTTCGCGGGGGACGAGAACCAAAGAGAGCAGGTCGTCATGCCAAGCATCCCGCAGTCGTTGTTGTGGATATCGCTCGTGGTGCTGTGGCTGTTCGTCTTGGTGCCGATGCTGGTCAGCAAACGAGACGCGGTGCGCCGCACCAGCGACGTGGCGCTGGCGACCCGAGTCCTCAACGGCGGGGCCAACTCCCGGCTGGTCAAGCGCAGCGGTCCGGCCGCCGGCCACCGCAGCGACCCCGACTGGCAGCCGCCGGAAGACTCGGCCGACACCGACCTCGACGACGAGCACGACCTCTCCGAGAATGAAGACCGCGACCGGGAACCGGACGACGACGCCGACACCGACGAGCTGAGCCGCCGGCGCCCGGTGGTGATGAAGATGGCCATGACCGAGCCCGCCGAGGCGGACGAGCCCGACTACCTCGACGTCGATGTCGTCGAGGATTCGGCGGCACTTCCGGTGGGGGCCAGCGCTTCCGCGGGCGAGGACTCCGATGAAGAACCCGCCGAGGCCGCCGAGGATGACGACGCCGACACCGAGGCTGTCGCCAAGCACGACGACGACCGCTACGAGTACGTCGAGGACTCCTCCGGATTGGAACCTGCCGCCGACAGCGACGACGCCGACGAGGAGGCGCCGGCGCCGATCCCGCGCAACGCCGCGCGGCGGCGCCGCTTCGACGCCAAGACCGCCGCCGCGGTCAGTGCCCGCAAGTACGCCTTCCGCAAGAAGGTCTTGATGGCGATGGCGTTCGTCCTGGTCGGCTCGGCCACCGCGGCGTTCAAGATCTCGCCGAGCGCCTGGTGGGTGTGCGGCAGCGCGATCGGCATCACCCTGCTGTACCTGGGTTATCTGCGGCGCCAGACGCGCATCGAGGAGAAGGTGCGCCGCCGCCGGATGCAGCGGATGGCGCGGGCGCGCCTCGGCGTCGAGAACGCCTACGACCGCGACTACGACGTGGTCCCCTCCCGCCTGCGCCGCCCGGGCGCGGTGGTGCTGGAGATCGACGACGAGGACCCGGTCTTCGAGCACCTGGACTACGCGATGGCGATGCGGACCTACGGTTGGCCCCGGGACTTGCCGCGCGCTGTCGGCGAATAGCGCTGGCGTTTCGGCCGTGGGTGCCGCGGCTGGTAGCCTGCTAGCGGTCAGGGGCTATGGCGCAGTTGGTAGCGCGACTCGTTCGCATCGAGTAGGTCAGGGGTTCGATTCCCCTTAGCTCCACAAAGTTTGAGCAGATCGGGGCGCATTTCCCGGTTTATTCGCATTCACCGAGCGATGCCCGGCGCGCAGCGGCCGCCGGACTCGGTAACCGCCCACCCGTAACGCTGCATCTCACCTATGAGGGCTCGTCTTCCGCGGGGGAGCCGCCGTCTGTGGCCAGGTGGTGCAGGACTCGTTCGTTGAGGGCGGCGAGCATGTCGAGCTCAGCCGGCGTCAGCAATCCGATGAAGTTCCGGCGGACGTCCTCGACGTGCTTGGGTGCCGCCTTCTCGATCGCGGCGCGGCCGGCCGGCAGCAGGCAGACCATGGTGCTCCGGGCGTCGTCGGGGTTCGGCTCGCGGCAGATCAGCCCGCCCTTCTCCATGCGTCGCACCTGGTGGGAGACACGGCTTTTCTCCCAGCCCAGTGCGTTGCACAGGGCGCGGGCAGGCATGCGGTCCCGTTCGTGCTCCGAGAGCACCGCCAGGATCTGGTAGTCGGCCCCCGACAGGCCCAATTCCTGCAGACCCCGGTTCAGGTGCACGTCGAGCTGATGATGCGCGTGCTGAAAGGCCCGCCAGGCGCGGTCTTCACGAGGGTCCAGCCAGTTCGGTTCCATCAGCCCCAATGTTACCCAATTGGTTGACGCATCACCAAAACTGGTCTTAAGGTAGACACATCAACCTTTTCTTCGATAATCAGGATGGACACCTTATGGGCAGCATCAGCATCATCGGCACCGGGAACATGGCCCGCGCCATCGGCGCGCTGGCAGTAGCAGGCGGCAACACCGTCGAGATCACCGGCCGCGACGAGTCCAAGGCCGCCGACCTGGCCAAGGCCCTCGGCGGCGGCGCCACGACGGGAGAGTTCGGCGCCGTCCCGGCCGGCGACATCGTCATCGTGGCCCTGTTGTACGCCAATGTCGTTCCGGTCGTCGCCCAGTACGGAGAAGCCCTCGCGGGCAAGGTCATCGTCGACATCAGTAACCCCTTCAACGCCGCGGCGGACGGGCTGGCCATCCCCGATGACACCTCGATCGCGCAGGAAGTTGCCAAGGCCGCCCCGGCCAGCGCCAGCGTGGTGAAGGCGTTCAACACCATCTTCGGTGTCGTCCTGACCCAGGGCCGGCCGCTCGACGTCTTCATCGCCGGCGACGACGCGCGCGCCAAGGCGGGCGTTGCGGAGTTCGTCGGGAGCCTCGGGCTGCGCCCGCTGGACGTCGGCGAGTTGCACATGGCGCACTGGCTGGAAGGAACGGGCCTGGTCGTGATGGGCCTCGCCCGCCACGGGGTGGGGAATTTCGACTTCGCCCTCGGCGCCACCGTTCCCGCCTGAGCCGCACCGCCCCGGTCCACGCCGTGAACGGACCGGGGCGCCGTGCGCCCAAATAATGGTTGATCGATCACCGAAAGGATTCGCGATGAAGCTAGGTTTCGCACTTCCCATAGTCGGGTCCGCCGTCAGCGGCGCCGCTGGTCTGAGCGCGTTCTGCCGCGGACTCGAGGACCTCGGCTACGACACGCTGTGGGTCGGCGATCGCCTGGTCACGCCGGTTGCTATGCACAGCACCTATCCGGGCAAAGAGCAGCCGTACCCGCCGCAGATGACCCGGTACCTCGATCCGGTGCTGCTGTGGACGGTGGCCGCGGCGGCGACCAGCCGGGTGCGGCTGAACTCCAGCACGCTCAGCACGTTCTACTACGAGCCGGTGCACCTGGCCCGGCTGCTGACCACGCTCGACGTGCTCAGCGACGGCCGCCTTGACGTTGGCGTGGGAGTCGGGTGGATGAAGGACGAACACGACATCGCCCGCGGCGCGGACTGGAGCCGACGCGGCCGGATGCTCGATGACCTGCTGGCGTTTCTGCACGAGTGGTGGACGACCACCCCGGTGTCCTGGGACAGCGAGTTTTTCTCGCTGCCGCCGGTCCATGCCGACCTGCGCCCGGTCCAGGCCGGTGGTCCGCCCATCTGGATCGGCGGCGCCAGCGAGGCCGCGATGCGCCGGGTCGGCCGCAGCGGCACCGGCTGGCTCGGGGTCGAGGGGCTGCAGGACGAGGTCACCGACCACCTGTGGTCGATTGCGCGGGGTGCGGCAGAAGACGCCGGCCGCGACCCGGACGCGTTGAAGACGGCCATGCGGATCAACCTCGAACCGGGCACGTCCGTTGACGCTGTCGCCGACAGGCTCGAACGCCTCGCCAAGTCGGGTGCCGACGAGGCGGTCGTGGATGCTTTCGCCATGTTCCCCACCCTTGAGGAGTTGCTTGACTTCGCCGGTCAGGTAATCGCCCGATGGGGTGACGCAGGGAAGGCCTGACGGCAAATAGCGGTGAACACGGGCGGATGCAACGTGTTCGCCGAAGAACTCGGCATCGCGCTCGCCTGACGGCGGTTTCGCATCCGTCGCGATAGCCGCAGGCTATCGCGGGTACTGATCCTCTGAACCCAATGACGGAGAGGATCTCATGGCGCACCCCGACCGCGACTCAACCGACGAGTTGCTGCAAGAACTCCTGTGGACCTACGGGCCGTGCGGTCAGGAGGACGAGGTGCGCGCGGTCATCGCCCGCGAGCTGCAACCCCTCGTCGACGACATGTGGACCGACGACGCCGGAAACCTGATCGGATACATCGCCGCCGACGCGTCGGCCGGCGACGCCGGGGCTCCCGACCACCGCCAGCGGACCGAGGCCATCCCGGGCACCGCGACCCGGGTGATGGCGCACATGGACGAGCTGTCGATGATCGTCAAGCGCGTGGAATCCGACGGCACGCTGCATTTGACTCAGCTGGGCACGATGTACCCGGGCAACTTCGGGCTCGGCCCGGTCGCGGTGCTCGGCGACAACGAAACCCTCACCGCCGTACTGGCTCTCGGCTCCGAGCACACCACGCAGGAAAGCTCGCGGATCTGGGAGACCAAGCCCGACAAGGGCGACCGCGCGCTGGACTGGCATCACGTGTACGTGTTCACCGGCCGCAGCACCGAGGAGTTGGCCGAGGCGGGAGTGCACGCCGGCACCCGCGTGTGCGTTGACCGCAGCAAGAGATCCGTGGTCGAGATCGGAGACTACGTCGGCGCCTACTTCCTGGACGACCGCGCCGCGGTGACCGCGCTGCTGAACGCCGCCCGCCTGTTGCGCGAGCGCGACCAACGCCCCGCCGACGACGTCTACCTGGTCTTCACCACCAGCGAGGAGATCGGCGGGGTGGGGGGCACCTACGCCAGCGCCACCCTGCCCGGCCACCTCACGCTCGCCCTGGAAGTCGGCCCCACCGAAGTCGAATACAACACCACCGTCACCGGCGGCCCGATCATCGGCTACAGCGACGCGTTGTGCATTTACGACAAGGAGGTCGCCGACCGGCTGCTGAAAATCGCCACCGACCACGGCATGTCCCCACAGCCGGCCGCGCTGGGCGCATTCGAATCCGACGCGTCGCACGCCAAGGCCACCGGGCAGGCCGCGCGCGCCGGCCTGCTGTGCCTACCCACGCTGAGCACTCACGGCTATGAGGTCATCGCGCGCAGCGCGATCGACGACATGGCCGCCGTCGTCGTCGATTTCGTGCTGCAACCCAGTCAGCAGATCGCCTGAACCGGGCCCGGGGCAGTCGGGCGAAAACCCGATAATCGTGCTGGTCAGCCTGTTAGTCTGGCGGCGCTTCCGGACGCAGAACGATGGGGTTGGCACGTGGCACGCGTGGTCTCGCAGCTGAGCGATCCGCTCGACAGAGAATCCCCATGACACGTCCACGAATCCGCGCACGCGCGCCGCTGCGGATCTCGTTCGCCGGCGGCGGCACCGACGTGCCGCCGTTTCCGACGACCGAAGGCGGTTGCGTCCTGTCGGCGACCATCGATCGCTACGCGCAGGGATCGCTCGCCCCGCGCACCGATCGCCGGGTCAGCATCGAGTCGGTGGACTTCAAGACCACGCACGAGATGACGCTCGACAGCGAGATTCTCTACGACGGCAGCCTCGATCTGATCAAGGCGGCGGTGCGCAGATTCGGCCGTGACGGCACGGACGGCTACGACCTGGTGCTGCGTTCCAGCGCCCCGCCGGGCTCCGGGCTGGGCTCGTCGTCGACGATGATGGTGGCACTCACCGGCCTGCTCGCCGAGCATTACCGGGTGCCCATGGGCGAATACGAGACGGCCCAGCTGGCGTGCGCCATCGAACGCGACGACCTGGGCATCGCGGGCGGGATGCAGGACATGTACGCCGCGACGTTCGGGGGGTTCAACTTCATCGAGTTCACCGACCGGGTGATCGTCAATCCGCTGCGGATCCGCGACGAGACGGCCTTCGAACTCGAGCTCAGCCTGCTGCTGTGCTACACGGGCATCACCCGGGACTCCGCGCGGGTGATCGAGGACCAAACCCGGCGCGCCACAACGGGTTCGGACGACACCCTGGCGGGGCTGCGGGCCCAGAAGGATTTGGCGGTCGCGATGAAGGCGGCGCTGCTGACGGGCAAGCTGAACGATTTCGGTGCTCTGCTCGGCGAGGCGTGGAGCCACAAGAAACGCATGTCGCCCTACATCACCAACGAGCGCATCGACGATCTCTACGAGCTGGCCCTGAAAAACGGTGCGCTGGGCGGCAAGCTCACCGGGGCCGGCGGCGGGGGATACATCCTGCTGTTCTGTGACTTCGCCAAAAAGCACCGTCTCATCGAAGCGCTCGAGGGCGCCGGGGCCGGCATCACCGAATTCGCCTTCGAGAGCAAGGGTTTGACCACATGGCTGGCATGACCGGGTCGGACGTCGTCGCGCCGAGCGTGCAGCTGGTGCAGCAGCGCTTGGCCGAGACCATCGCGGTCAAGCAGCAGATGCAGCAGGGCGATGTCGCCGCGCAGACCGTCGAGGTCGCGCGAGCGATCATCGGCTCGCTGCGCGCCGGCGGAAAGGTGATCTTCTTCGGCAACGGCGGATCCGCGCAAGACGCCGGGCACCTGGCGGCAGAACTCATGGGCCGCTTTGCCTTTGACCGCCCGGGCCTGGCCGCGATCAGCCTGCCCGATGCCACGGCCGCGATCACGGCGATCGGCAACGACTACTCCTACGACGAGGTGTTCGCCCGGCAGGTCCTCGCCACCGGGCGCCCCGGGGACGTCGTCGTCGGGCTGACCACGTCGGGCAACTCTCCCAACGTCGTTCGCGCGCTCGAGGTCGCCCGCCAGGCGGGGATGACGACCGTCACCCTCACCGGCGCAAGCGGCGGCAAAGTCGCCGACGTCGCCGAATTGTGCATCCGGGTTCCCAGCGAGGACACCGCGCGGATTCAGGAAGCGTGCCTGCACCTGGGCCACTCGATTTGCGAAATGGTCGAAGCGGCACTGTTTCCCGGACCCTCCTGACATCGACGATGGCCGCACCCGACCTGCGCAACGTGCGCACCGTCTTCTTGGACCGGGACGGCACCATCAACGTCAAGGCCGCCGACGGCGAGTACATCCGATCACCGGCCGAGTTGGTGCTGTTGCCGGGGGCGGCCACGGCGCTGGCCGCGCTGAACGCCGCGGGGCTGCGGACCGTGCTGGTGACCAACCAGCGGTGGCTCTCCGAACCCGCCTCCGATCCAACGCATTTCGCCGATGTGCAGCAGCGCTTGCAAGAACTGCTCGCGGACCAAGGCGCCCGGATCGATGCCGCCTACCATTGCCCGCACGCGGCGAACAGTTGCGACTGCCGCAAGCCCGGCACCGGCATGCTGTTACGCGCCGCGGCCGAGCACGCCATCGATCTGACCGCGTCGGTGATGATCGGCGACAGCGACAAGGACATGAGGGCGGGCAGGGCGGCGGGAACGGCGACCATCCTGCTTCGCTGCGGCGGCGAGGAGTCTCCCGACGCCGACATCGTGGTCGACGACCTCGCCGCCGCCGTCGGGCTGATCCTGGACGCCCAAGCGGCGCTTTAGTTCGATCATGAACACGCCGCGGATCCTTGCCGCGGCCGCAACCTGCTCATAACCTGGCAACATCCGAGCGTGTCCAGGAGTCTCGGGCCTGGCGCACCAGACGACGGCAAGCAGGCGGGACAGGTCATGGCACCATCGCGACGCGCAGAGCGGTGTCGCGATGCTGCGGGCGGCGGTCCGTAGCGGTGGCCGGACTGACCGGCGCCCGGGTGGACGAACTGGCGACGATGGACATCTTCAAGGGATGTCCCGCCGAAGACCTTGCACCGCTGGCGGGCCGCCTACAGCCCCTGCGTGCCGCCGCCGGCGAAGTGCTGATGCGGCAGGGGGAGCAAGCCGTCTCGTTCCTGCTGATCTCCTCGGGCACCGCCGAGATCAAACACGTCGGCGACGACGGCGTGGTGATCGTCGAGCATGCGTCCCCCGGCATGATCGTCGGCGAGATCGCCCTGCTGCGCGACATCCCCCGCACCGCGACGGTGACCGCCGCCGAACCGCTGACCGGTTGGGTCGGTGACACCAGGTCCTTCGCCAGCATGGTGCACATCCCGGGCATCACGCCCCGACTGCTGCGCACCGTGCGCCAGCGCCTCGCCGCGTTCATCACGCCGATCCCGATCCGAGTTCGTGACGGCACGCTCCTGTTGCTGCGCCCGGTGCTCCCCGGCGACAGCGAGCGCACCGTGCACGGACACATCTACTTCTCCGGCGACACGCTGTATCGGCGCTTCATGACCCCGCGTCTTCCCACCCCGGCGCTGATGCACTACCTGTCGGAGGTCGACTACGTCGATCACTTCGTGTGGGTGGTCACCGACGGCAGCGACCCGGTGGCCGACGCGCGCTTCGTGCGCGACGAAAACGACCCGACGGTCGCCGAGATCGCCTTCACCGTCGCCGATGCCTATCAGGGTCGCGGCATCGGCACCTATTTGATCAGCGCCCTGTCGATCGCCGCCGATGTCGACGGCATCGAAAGGTTTTCCGCGCGAATGCTTTCCGACAATGGTCCGATGCGCGCGATCATGGACCGCTACGGCGCCGTCTGGCAGCGCGAAGACATCGGCGTGGTCACCACCGTGATCGACGTGCCGCACCCGCGTCACCTGCCGTTCAGCCAGGACGAGGCCGAGCAGATCAAGCGCGTGGCCCGGCAGGTGATCGAGGCGGTCGGCTGAGACCGGCGCACGCGTAGTGCTCTATCCGCGGTCGGTCTCCGGACCATGAGGTGGCTTCCGAATCACGGAAGTTATCGAACGGCCCGGCACTGGGTGGGGGAGACGCCATGGCGGTGTCGTGTGCTATCAACTCCTCATGCGGGCGTTCGGGATTGGCCCGGTGGTGACTACCGCGTTCACGTTGGCGGTCGCCGGGTGCGCTCATCAACCCGCGCCCAAACCGCCGGCCGTTCCGGCGAAATCGCCGCCGAGCAACGCCGCTGCCGTCAACCCCGCCAACATCAAACGGATCGTTCGCGACCTGCCGCCCGGTTACGAGGTGAGCACCGGAATCCCCAGCGGCGCCTCGCCGAGGGTGCTCTGGAGCCTCGGCGACGGCCTACACTCCAAGCCTGCCAAATGTGGGGGGCTGGCCGACCCCGGGAACGGGCGCGACCAATCGGCGCAGGGCGTGTCGGGCTCGGGGAGCGGCGGCATCGTCAACGCGGTGGTGGTGGCTTTGCCGGGGCCGGTGGATTTTCCGGAGGACCTGGTCACCGCGTGTGCCCAATGGTCGGAGACCGCCGGGAACACCGTGGTGCATGTCCACCTCACCGACGCGCCGTACATCGAGGGCGTCCCAACCGTCGGCATGGTCGCCGATGTCAAGTCATCGGTCGAGTCGGGCACCGAAATAGATTCTCGCGTCTTCACATTCACCGCGTATCTGGGCAACTTCTACGCGTTCACCACGCTGACCACCGACCCAGGTTCAGCGCTTCCGGTACTGCCACCGCAATTCGCCGCGGATCTGCTCGCCAAAACCGTGTCCACGTTGCGCAGCTGAACTCCCCGCTTGGGTAGATTGGCCACGATGTCCAAGATGTTGCTCGCGGTCGCGGCCGTCGGCGTCCTGGCCGGCTGCTCATCGGCCACCCACGCGGCGAAGGTCGACATCAGCAAGGTCGTCGACGTGAAGTCCAGCTTCGGGCCCGATTTCAAGGTCAGCGACATCAGCGAACGGGGAATCGATCCCAAGCTGCTGGCCGGCCGGAAGCTGCCCGACGGGTTGACATTCGATCCCGCGAACTGCGCGAAAGTGGCGGCGGGGCCGGACATGCCGGCGGACCTGCAGGGCAACATGTCCGCGGTCACCGCCGAGGGCCACGGCAACCGGTTCGTGGTGATCGCGCTGGAGACCTCAAAAGCCTTGCCCGTCAACGATCCCGGAAAGGACTGCGCCAAGGTGACCTTCGCCGGCCCGCAGATGCGCGGCGGCGTCCAGGTGGTCGAGGCGCCGCAGATCGACAGCACCCGCACGCTGGGCGTGCATCGCGTCATGCAGGCGCTGACACCCGGGGGTCCACGCACCGGCGAGCTGTACGACTATTCGGCCTCATTCGGCGACTACCAGGTGATCGTCATCGCCAACCCGCTGGTGATTCCCGATCAGCCCGTCGCCCCGGTCGACACCCAACGCGCCCGCGACCTGCTCGTCAAAGCTGTCGCGGCGGTGCGCACCTGACGGCGGGGACGTTTTCAGCGCACGCCGCGCGGCCGGAATTGGATGCTCACCCGGGGACCGACGGCTGCCGCCGTCTTGGGCACGGCGTGCTCCCAGGTGCGTTGGCATGACCCGCCCATCACCAGCAGATCCCCGTGCGCCTGCGGCAGCCGCAGCGACGGGCCGCCGCCGCGGCGCCGCATCGCGAACGCGCGGGTGGCGCCGAGGCTGACGATCGCCACCATGGTGTCCTCGGAACTGCTGCGGCCAATCGTGTCGCCATGCCAGGCCACGCTGTCGGAGCCGTCGCGATAACAGCACAATCCCACCGTGGTGAACGGCTCACCGAGTTCGCCGGCGTAGATGTCGTTGAGCCGCCGCCGCAGCCGGGCCAACATCGGGTGCGGCGGGTCATCGACGGTCAGGTCGTGAAAGCTCACCAGTCGCGGCACGTCGACCACCCGGTCGTACATCTGGCGGCGTTCCTCGCGCCACGGCACGGTCGACACCAGGGCGTCGAGCAGGTCGTCCGCGTCCGTCAGCCAGCCGGCGCGGATCTCGATGAACGCGCCGTCGCCGAGCTGCCTGCGCTCGGTGTGCTGGAACAGGGAGCCTTGAACCGCAACCTCCACGCGACCGAGTTTATCGCACATCCGTTCGATGGCGCCGGGGCGCGCGACGGGCGTGTGAGGGGCCCGTCCGGCCCGCGCCGCCGCTACGGTTGAGGCGTGGGTGTGGTGGAGCTGGGTACCAAATCCGAGGTCGGCGCGCTGCGCACCGTCATCGTGCACCGGCCGGGCGCCGAGTTGCTCCGGCTCAATCCGCGCAACGTCGACCAGCTGCTTTTCGACGGCCTCCCGTGGGTGGCCCGCGCGCAGGACGAGCACGACCAGTTCGTCGAGGTGCTGCGTTCCCGGGGGGTCGAAGTGCTGATGCTGTCGGAGCTGCTCACCGAGGCGCTGACGCACAGCGGGGCCGCGCGGATGCAGGGCGTCGCGGCCGCCGTGGACGCGCGTCGGCTCGGAGTGCCACTGGCGCAAGAGCTTTCGGCGTACCTGCGGGGACTGGAGCCGGCCCGGCTGGCTCAGGTCCTGATGGCCGGCATGACGTTCAACGAGTTGCCCGCGGACACCCGCACCGACGTGTCGTTGGTGCTGCGCATGCACCACGGGGGCGATTTCGTCATCGGCCCGCTGCCCAACCTGGTGTTCACCCGCGACTCGTCGATCTGGATCGGCCCGCGGGTGGTGATCCCGACACTGGCGCTGCCGGCCCGGGTCCGTGAGGCGTCGTTGACCGACCTCATCTATGCCCATCACCCGCGGTTCACCGGGGTGCGGCGCGCCTACGAGTCGCGCACCGCACCGGTTGAGGGCGGCGACGTGCTGCTGCTCGCGCCCGGTGTGGTCGCGGTGGGGGTGGGGGAGCGCACCACGCCCGCCGGTGCGGAAGCGTTGGCCCGCAGCCTGTTTGACGACGACCTCGCGCACACGGTGCTCGCGGTGCCGATCGCGCAGCGGCGCGCGCAGATGCATCTGGACACGGTGTGCACGATGGTCGACACCGACACGGTGGTGATGTACGCCAACATCGTCGACACGCTGTCGGCGTTCACCATCCAGCGCACCCCCGACGGCGTCGCCATCAGCGACGAGGTCCCCTTCCTGGAGGGCGCCGCCAAGGCGATGGAGATCGACAAGCTGCGGGTCATCGACACCGGGCTCGATCCCGTCATCGCCGAACGCGAGCAGTGGGACGACGGCAACAACACGCTGGCGCTGGCGCCCGGAGTGGTCGTCGCCTACGAACGCAACGCGCAGACCAACATTCGCCTGCAGGACGCCGGCATCGAAGTGCTGACCATCGCGGGATCCGAATTGGGCACCGGCCGCGGCGGCCCCCGCTGCATGTCGTGCCCCGTCGCCCGCGACGCAATTTCATAACGCCGCGAAACTGTAACTGGCAACGCATTTCCCGAGTGACCCCGTCGCTGGTTGCAGCCTCGGGGCAAAGGCATCAGCGCCAGCTGGGCAGCCAGATCTCCATGTTCCACGTCTGTTGCGAAATCGGCATACCGGTGAGCACCGGGAACAGCCAGGCGAAGTTCGTCACCACCAAGGCCACATAGGCGCAGACGGCGATCAGCCCCAGCGTGCGTCGTTCCGAGTTGACGCCGGGCCCCCGGGCGGGGGCTCCCGGGGTGTAGAGGATATCGCCGCAAATCAGCGCGATGGCCATCACCAGGAACGGAGCCATGGTCGCCGCGTAGAAGAAGTACATCTGCCGATCGATGTCGGCGAACCACGGCAGCCACCCCGCGCAATAGCCAACCAGCACAGCGGCGTAACGCCAATCGCGGCGCACCAGCGTCCGCCACAGCGCGAAGATCAACACCGGTACCGCCAGCCACCACATCGCAGGCGTACCCACCAGCATCTCGGCCTTGACGCAGGACTGGGCGCCGCACCCGGGCACGTTCTGCTCGTCGATCGCGTAGAGCACCGGCCGCAACGACATCGGCCAGCTCCACGGTTTCGACTCCCACGGGTGGTAGTTGCCGGCCGAATTCGTCAAGCTCTGGTGGAATTGAAAAGCCTTGGCGGAGTAATGCCACAGCGATCGGATCGCGTCGGGCAGCGGGATCAGCGAATGCGGGCCGATCGTCTGGCCCACCTCGTGCCGATCGATGGCGGTCTCGGAGGCGAACCACGGCGCGTAGCTGGCCAGGTACACCAACACCGGGATGAGGCCCAGCGCGTAGCCGGTGGGGATGAGGTCGCGCCGCAGGGTCCCCAGCCAGGGCCGGTCCACCTGATATTGCCGCCGCGCGGCCACGTCGAACGCCAGCGACATCGCGCCGAAAAACACCACGAAGTACAGGCCCGACCACTTTGTGCCGCAAGCCAATCCGAGCAGGATCCCGGCGCCGAAGCGCCACCACCGCACACCCAGCCGCGGGCCCCATGCCGTGTCGGCGATGCGGCCCTGCACCAGCGCGACGTGCATTCGTTGCCGCACCTGGTCGCGGTCGACGATCAACGCGCCGAACGCGGCGACCACGAAGAACGTGAGGATGCCGTCGAGCAGCGCGGTCCGCGAGGCGACGAAGCTGACGCCGTCGCAGATGACCAGCACGCCGGCGATCGCGCCGATCAGCGTCGACCGGCTGATCCGTCGGACGATCCGCATCACCAGCGCCACCATGACCACGCCGAGCAACGCGCCGGTGAACCGCCAGCCGATGCCGCTGTAGCCGAAGATCGCCTCACCGATCGCGATGAGCTGCTTGCCCACCGGCGGGTGGACCACCAGACCGAACCCCGGATTGTCCTCCACCCCGTGGTTGTGCAGCGCCTGCCAGGCCTGCGGGGCGTAATGCTTTTCGTCGAAGACCGGCGTGCCGGCATCGGTGGGCGAGCCCAGGTTCAGGAAGCGGGTCACCGCGGCCGCCACGGTGATCACGCCGGTCGCCACCCAGCCGCGGACGTGATCGGTCGGCCCGAAATCGGCCACCGGAACCCGCGGGCCCGGGCTGACGACGGGGACCACGCGCTGCTTCTCGGCGCCCCCGATGGTCAAGGGGGATTCGCGGGGCGGGGCAGTCATCGGTGTCGATCGTAGGCTGTCGACCATGACCACCGGCCGCCTGTTGCTGGGCGCGACCCCCTTGGGCCAGCCCTCGGACGCCTCGCCCCGCCTCCTGGACGCGCTGGCCAGAGCCGACGTGGTGGCCGCCGAGGACACCCGCAGGGTCCGGACGTTGGCCCACGCCCTCGAGGTGACGATCACCGGCCGGGTGATCAGCATGTTCGACCGGATCGAGGCGACGCGGGTGGAGTCGCTGCTCGAAGCGATCACCGCGGGCGCGACCGTGCTGGTGGTCAGCGACGCCGGGATGCCCGTCATCAACGACCCCGGGTTCCGGCTGGTGACGGCGTGCGTCGAGGCCGGCCTGCCGGTGCACTGCTTACCGGGGCCCTCGGCGGTGACGACCGCGCTGGCCCTATCCGGCCTACCGGCGGAGAAGTTCTGCTTCGAGGGGTTCGCGCCGCGGAAGAAGGCGGCGCGGCGAACCTGGCTGGATTCGCTGGCCGACGAGCGCCGCACCTGCGTGTTCTTCGAGTCACCGCGCCGGTTGTCCGGTTGTCTGCAGGACGCGGTCGAACGGCTCGGCGGCGCACGCCGGGCCGCGGTGTGCCGGGAACTGACCAAGGTGCACGAGGAAGTGGTGCGCGGATCGCTCGACGAACTGGCGGCGTGGGCGGCCGACGGTGTGCTCGGCGAGATCACCGTCGTGCTGGCCGGTGCGACGCCGCGCGCCGACCTGCCGTCGCTGGTCGCCGAGGTCGAGGAGATGGTCGCGGGCGGTGCCCGGGTCAAGGACGCCTGCGGTGAGGTGGCGGCCGCGCATCCCGGGGTGCGGTCCCGTCAGCTTTACGACGCGGTCCTGCAGTCTCGCCGCGTTTAGCGGCGGGCCGCCGCCATCAGGACAAGCCCGCCGGGGCGGCGGCCGCGATCGATGGCAGCCCGACGATGGGCGACGCCTTGTGCAGGCATTCGGCCCACTCGGCGTCGGGGTCGGAATCGGCGGTGATCCCGCCGCCGACACCCAGCACCGCCCCGCCCGCGGCATCGAATTCGACGGTGCGGATCGCGACGTTGAGTTCGCAGCCGGCGACCGGTGAAGCCAACCCGATTGTGCCGCAATAGATTCCGCGACGGTGCGGCTCCCACTGTGAGAGCAGTTGGCGGGCACGGTGTTTGGGTGTCCCGGTGACCGACGCCGGCGGAAAGGTGGCGTCCAGCAGCGCCGACGTCGGCAACTCGACCGGAACCTGGGCCGCCACCGTGGACACCAGGTGCCACACGCCCGGTGCGCGGCGCACCACCAACAGCTCGGGTACGGTCACCGAACCGACGATCGCCACGCGGCCGAGATCGTTGCGGACCAGGTCGACGATCATGATGTTTTCGGCCACCTCTTTGGCCGACGCGCGCAGCGCCGACGGCCAGGCGTCCAGCGGCAAGGTGCCCTTGATGGGGCTGGAGGTGACGGCCGTCCCGCGCCGCCGCAGGAAAAGCTCCGGCGACAGCGACGCCACCGCGCCCCAGGGGGCCGCGATGTAGGCCGCCCGGGCCGGGGAGGTGCGGGCGACGCCGTCGATGAAGAAGTCGAGCGAAGAACCGGTGACCGTGCCGGTGAATTGGGTGCACACGCACGCCTGGTAGACCTCGCCGGCGCGGATGGCCTCCAGGCAGGCGAGCACCCCGTCGCGGTGCGCGGACCGGTCGGCGACGCCCCACTCGATCCGGCACTGCCGCGCCGGTGCCGCCGGGGCGGCCAGTGCGGTGGCGAGCCAACCCGGCATCGGCGCGCCGGACAGGCTTTCGTACCACCAGTGCCCGTCGCGGTCGCGCCGCAGCACGCAGTCCGTCCAGCCGCCCGCGGCCTCGGGGATGCGGTTCGGATGCGCGTCGGCACCGGGGTCGGGATACGACAGGTAACCGATCCACCCGCCGCCCACCGCGCGCGGCTCCGGCGTCCGCGAGACCTCGACGGCGAACACGTCGTCGACGCCCACCGGCCCCACCGACACGCTCGGCGCGATCACCGCCAGGGCACCGAACCACTCGCCGGTCAGCGCCGCCGGCGGCGGCAGACCCAACCGGGTCGTGGCGTCACCGACGGCGCGCAGCACCTGGGGTGCGGCGCCGAGATCGCCGAGCCGGTCGATGCGCACCGCCCCAGTCTGCCGCTCACCCGCGGCTGATGTCGCGAGCGGTGGCCAGCGCCGCCAGTTTGCGCGGGTTGCGCATGACGTAGAAGTTGGTGATCTTGCCGTCGGCGATCTCCAGCGTGATCACGCCTTCGAGCTGCTCGCCGAGGTAGAGCAGCACCGCCGGGGCGCTGTTGCAGGTCACCGTGTCCACGCGCAGGGTGGGCATCTCCGTGGCCCGGCGCATCAGGCCGGCGATCGCCCGGGCCACCTTCTCGGCGCCGATCACCGGCCGGCGGGCCGCGCTCACCACGCCACCGCTGTCGGCCGTCCAGGTGGCGTCCGGGGCCAGCATCGTCATCAGCGTCTCGACGTCGCCGCTGGCCGCCGTGGCCAGGAACTGCGCGGTGATCTCGGCGTTGCGTTCCGGGTCCGCCGCCTCGAATCGTCTGCGCCGGGCCCGCACGTGTGCACGGGCCCGGTGCGCCACCTGTCGCACGGTGGGGGCCGGTTTGCCGACCGCCTGGGCGATCTCGCCGTACTCGAAGCCGAACACCTCGCGCAGCACGAACACGGCCCGCTCGTCGGGACTCAGCGTCTCCAGCAGGACCAGCATCGCCATCGAAATCGACTCTGCGAGAACGACATCGGTGGACGGATCCTGCTCGTCGAGCAGCAGCGGCTCGGGCAGCCACGGACCCACATACTCCTCGCGCCGCCGGGCGTCCGCCCGCAGCGCGTTGAGCGCCTGCCGGGTGACCAGCTGGGCCAGGTAGGACTTGGTGTCGCGCACCGTCGCCAAGTCGACGGCCGACCACCGCAGATAGCTGTCCTGCAGCACGTCGTCGGCCTCGGTCGCCGAGCCCAGCATCTCGTAGGCGATGGTGAACAGCAGTGGCCGCAGCAGGGTAAACCGTTCGGCGTGCTCGTCGGGCGACGAGCGGCCCGCTGAGGTCATCGCAGCGCGATCCGCTCGTCGACGGGTGACTGCGCGGGCCGCTTGCCGCCCTTGAGCCAGAAGTACGAACCGGGTTTGGCGGCCTCGCGCCGGATCGTCCACAACGTGGCCTTGCAGATCGTCTCCTTGAGCGACGCCGCCGCCCGGCCACCGAGGTACATGTTCACCGGGGTGTCGTCGGTGCGCGCCAGCTGGAAGGTGGCGTGCGTGCGGCCCAGGCTGATGCATTGCCCGACGAACGCCTGGCTCAGCGCCGCGGGCGCGTCCCCGGCGATGCGGCTGAGCACGGTGTCGGCGGCCTGGGCCCCCATCGGCCCGGCGGCCTGGCAGCTCATCCGCAGCGGCTGACCCGACGGCGCGGCGGCGTCACCGGCGGCGACGATGCGGTCGTCGTCGATGCTGGTCAGCGTTTCGTCGGTGAGCAGCCGGCCCATCGGGTCGGTGCGCAGCCCGCTGCGTGTGGCCAGATCGGGCACGGTGAATCCGGCCGTCCACACGGTGGCAGCGCTGGGCAGCACGGCGCCGTCGCTGAGCACCGCCTCATCCCAGCGCACCTCGGCCACGGCGACGGATTCCAGCACGGTGACACCGAGGCGTCGCAGCCGCTTGGCCACCGAGCGACGGCCCCGCTTGCTCAGCGACGGGCCGAGAACGGGGCCGCAGACCAGGGTGACCGGGCGTCGTTGCTCGGCGAGCTCGGAGGCCATCTCGATGCCCGTCAGCCCGCCGCCGACCACGGTGACGGGCGCGGGCAGCGGCAGATCCGTGAGCGCGTAGTGCAGTCGCTGCGCGCTTTCCAGGTCGGCGACCGAATGAGCGAACTCGGCGAAGCCCGGCACCATCGACGGCGTCGCGCCGGTGCTGCCGACGGCGTAGATCAGGTAGTCGTAGTCGACCTCGAAGCCCGAGCCCAGCAGCAGGCGCCGGCCCGGCGCGTCGATGCCGTCGACCGTGTCGACGATCAGCTCAACCCCGTCGCCGAGCAGCGTCGCGTAATCGGCGGTCGCGGTGCCGGTGTCGGCGACCAGCTGGTGCAACCGGATGCGCTCGACGAAGACCGGCCGGGGGTTCACCAGCGTGACGTCGATGTCCGGGCGCTGGCGCAGACGGTTAGCGGCCAGCGTTCCGGCGTATCCGCCGCCGACGACGACGACATGAGTTCTTTGAGGGGCCACCTCGGTCATGGCTGTCTCCTATTCGTGAGGACCTGTGCCCTTGAGACACCGCAGACCGGCCGAGCGTGACAGCGGCACCGCTATTGTGACCGGTCTCACTGCACACGGGCGGACGGAAGGGGCCGTCTCAGGAGCGCACCCCCGCTGAGCTGCGGCGGAGCGGCGCCGGAACGCGCGTGATACGCTGCGCTACGCCAATTCGCGGCCCGCCCCCGGGTCGGATACACGCACCAGACAACCCACGAAATATCGGGCCACGTGCATGCGCATCGGTGTGTATTGGGGAGAAGCAGCCTTGACGACGACCATCTCTGCGAGCGGCCGCGTGCCTGTGTCGTTGAGCGTTTCGTCGGGTGTGATCTGACGCGGTGACGATGTTGTGCTCATGGAGGACAAGCGCGCTTGCCGCTGTCGTGTGCGCGGCGCTGGCGTTGAGCGGATGCGGCGGCAAAAGCGACCCCGGGCCGCTGTCCGCGATGGTCAGTCCGGCCATCCCGCCCACCGCGCAGGAGATTCCGAACCCGCTGCGCGGACAGTACGAGGAAATGCTGAATCCGCTTTTCCCACAAGGAAATTCGGCGCAGCAGCGATACTCCTCCTGGCCCGCGTCCTACGACGCCAGCCTGCGTGTCTCGTGGCGGCAGCTGCAGCCCGTCGATCCGCGCACACTGCCCCCCGACGCGCCCGACGACCGCAAGTTCGATTTCAGCGCGATCGACGACGCGCTGAACAAGCTCGGGGCCCGGAACATGCGGCTGACCCTCGGCGTGTATGTCTACAAGTCCTGTTGCAACGACAGCTATTCCGACAACACCAACATCGCGATCCCGGACTGGGTGCGCCCGTTCGCCGCCAGCTATCCCGCGCCGGCGAAGGGCTCGGCCCCCGGAGTCACGCAGGTGGTGCCGAATTTCAACGACCCCGACTACCTCAACGGGGTCAGTCAACTGCTGGCCGCCCTCGGCCGTCGCTATGACGGCGACGAGCGCCTCAGCGTGTTCGAGTTCTCCGGATACGGCGACTTCGGCGAGAACCAGGTCGCGTATCTGCGCGATTCGCTGAGCGCGCCGGGACCCGAACCGAACGACAGCGCGGCAAAGCTGGGCTATTACAGCCAATTCCGCGACCAGAGCATCACCAAGGCCTCCATCGCGCAGT
The DNA here is from genome assembly GCF_976985685.1 of Mycobacterium sp. NTMscope_Eco_3. Lineage (NCBI taxonomy): Bacteria > Bacillati > Actinomycetota > Actinomycetes > Mycobacteriales > Mycobacteriaceae > Mycobacterium > Mycobacterium sp. NTMscope_Eco_3. Next base: position 637,275 of record NZ_CDRJYZ010000001.1, read on the forward strand.
TGGTCGCGGCGAACACGAATGCGTTCCCGCACACGCAATTGGTGGTGGCCCCCCAGAATCCGGAGATCGTCCGCGAATTGTTCGCCGACGACGTCACCAAGAAACTGGCGGCGCCCGTCGGCATCCGCGCGGATTGCCTCGGTGCGCAGGCGCCGTTGCCGGAATGGGCCGACGCCAGCGACTCGCATTACGTGCGCTCCAACGACGCCGTCGTCAACGCGATCAAGCAGCGGCTCACCTCGGCGCTGGTGATCAGCCAGTGGTGCCGGTTGCCGATCGGTGCGGACCCCCGGTCGTACTACGAGAAGGGGCTGCACGACGTCATCAGGTATCACGTGTCGATGACCTCGAGCGCCGACTTCCCCGACCGCGATGCGGCCTCGGCGATGGATCCCAAGCTGTTTCTGCTGTGGGGTAAGGCCAATACCTCAGCGGGCTACCGGTACTCGGTCGAGGCGCAGCCGGGATCGCAGTCGATCCAGGGCAAGGTGGCGACGATCTCGGTGGCGTGGACCAATTACGGCTCGGCGGCGGCCACCGAGCACTGGGAGCCCGGTTACAAACTGGTGGACTTCTCCGGGGCGGTGGTTCGCAGCGTGCCGGCGACGGTGAATCTGACGAAGCTGGTCCACGACGAGACCAGCCAGTCGCGTGAGGAACCGGTTCCCGAATCGTCGAGCGAGTCGGTGCACGTCGACGTCACGGGCCTGGCGCCCGGCCACTACACGCTGCGGGCCTCCGTCGAATGGCGACAACACAAACCGGGCGCCTCGCACGTCGTCAACTACGCACCCATGGCCCTGGCCCGGGACGGCCGAGACGGTTCGGGGCTGTACCCGATTGCCACGCTTGACATCCCGAGTGACTCGGCCACGGCAAACGGTCAGTAGCGACCTTTCGCTCGCTGCGTGCTTTTCGTAACCCCGGATGGGCGCGGTCCTGCGTGATACCGTTCTCGGACATATTTCGACGTCGGGACCCAGACGGGATAGTGCCCCGTATCGGAGGAGTCCGTGCCGCGCAGCCTGAACCTGGTGGTCACCTCCGTCGCCACCGCGCTGATGGAGGCCACGGCACCCACCGCGACCTCGGTCAGCGAAAAGGTACTCGCGCAGCTCGTCGAGCAGTTCGACGTGGACGCCAGCTTCCTGCGCCACCACGACAACGAAGCCGCGACGTCGGCGGTGGTCGCCGAATGGCCGCGCCGAACCGACGGCCCGGATCCGGATCTGATGGCCGCCCTGCAATGGGACGGCCTCGAGTCGGTGCTCGCCCAGTGTGAGCGCGACCGCCAGCCGGTGGTGACGCCCCCGGAACGGCCCGACGGGTGGGTGCGCCGCGCGCTGAGCCGGGCCACGGCGCCCGCGTCGCCGTCGGTAGCCGCCGCCCCGCTGGTGTCCGGCGACGCCTGCACCGGTGTGCTCGGCTTCGTCAAGCTCGGCGCCCGCAAGTGGAAGCAGGAGGAGATCAACACCCTCGAGGCGGTAGCCGCGCTGTTTGCGCAGCTCCAAGCCCGCATCGCGGCCGAAGAGCGGCTCCGCTATCTCGCCGAGCACGACGATCTGACCGGGGTGTACAACCGCCGGGCGCTGGTCGCGCACCTGTCCGGACGCCTCGCGGCGGGAAGCCCCGGGCCCGTCGCGGTCTTCTACCTCGACCTCGACCGGCTCAAGCCGATCAACGACTACCTCGGCCACGCCGCGGGTGACTGGTACATCAGGGTCTTCGCGCAGCGCATCGAGGAGTGTGCGGGAACGCCGAGCATGATCGCCCGGCTCGGTGGTGACGAGTTCGTGGTCATCCCCGATGAGCCGATGTCGTCGGAAGCCGCCGAGGCGTTCGCGCGTCGCCTGTCGACGATGCTGTGCGACCGGCTGACCATCGGCGGCCACGTGATCAGCCGGACCGTCAGCATCGGGCTCGCGGTGGGCACGCCGGGGTCGGACAACTGGACCGATCTGCTCCGTCGAGCGGACGAGGCCGTGCTGACGGCCAAGCGTGCCGGCGGCAACCAGACGGCGGTGTCCACCGACGACATGTCGCTCAAGCGCGCCTTCCGCAACGACATCGAGCTGCACCTGCAGGGCGACATCGGAAGCGAAGGTCTGCTGCTGCATTACCTGCCCGAGGTCGACCTGTGGACCGGAGCCATCGTGGGTGCGGAGGCGTTGGTGCGCTGGCGGCACCCGATCTGGGGGCTGCTGCTGCCCGATTCGTTCATCGGTGTGGCCGAATCGACCAACCTCGCCGCGGAGTTGGGCGGGTGGGTGATGCGCAACGCCTGCGCCGAGTTGAGCCGGTGGCGCGCCAACGGCGTCGGGCACGGCGCCACGCTGCGCATCAATGTGTCGCCCATCCAGCTGATCAGTCGTGGCTTCGTGGAAAGCGTCGCGGACACGATCGGCGAGTTCGGCATCGATGCCGGTTCGGTGTGCCTGGAGATCACCGAGCGCGCCGTGGTGCACGACATCGAAACCACGCGAAAGACCTTGGCGGAGCTCAAGGACGTGGGCGTGCAGATCGCCATCGACGACTTCGGCACCGGCTATGCCGTCCTGTCCCACCTGAAGTCCCTGCCGGTCGACATGCTCAAGATCGACGCCGGGTTCGTGCGTGACGTCGGCACCGACGCCGGCGATCTGGCGATCGTCCGCGCCATCATCGGGCTCGCCGAGGCGTTCGGCCTGGAAGTGGTCGCCGAGGGCGTCGAGACCCCCGCTGCCGCATTGACTTTGATGCAACACGGGTGCCATCGCGCGCAAGGCTTCCTGTTGTCGCGTCCCCTGCCCGGCGACGCGATGGAAGCGCTGCTGTCCGCGCGCTGGATGCCGATGCCGTTTCTCGCCGATCGCGAGTCGTCGTCGCTGGGCTCGACGTAGCGGCGCGGATCGCGGTGGCCGCTCAGCCTTGGGTGGGCAGGAAGGCGAAGTTGTTGACGTAGGTGCCGTGGCCGGCCCAGCCGTCCTCCCGGCTGCCGACGTTGGCCGGGTCCTGGTGCCGGGCCGGGTCGAACTCGGCGATGGGCCGCCGATCGCCACCGAGTTCGAAGTAACCCGCGTAACCGAGTCCGGTCAGCAACGCCGTGATGTCGGCGACGGCGTTGGGATGATGGCGCTCCTCGGCTTCCACCACAATCGCGGGTCGATTGCGGGCGAGCGTCTGTGTGGCGCCCTGCAATACTGCGAGTTCGTGGCCTTCGACGTCGATCTTGACCAGGCCGACGTCGTCGAGATGCAAGTCGTCGAGGCGCTTGACCGGCACGTCGATGCTGCGAATTTCGTCGCCGTCGACGTCGGCGAGTTGATTGCTGGTGTCGATTGTGCTTCGGCCCGGCTCGGATTCGACCACCCGCATGGCGATCCTGCCGGGTTTGTCCGACAGCGCCACCGCCTCCACCTGGACCGGGGCCCCGACGGCGTCGAACATCGCGGCCAGATCGCGGGCCTGCGCCGGCCGCGGCTCGAACGCGATCACCGATCGCGACGACGCCACCATCGCAATCGTGAATTCGCCGAGGTCCGCTCCGATGTCCAGGGAGATCAGGTTCGGATCGCACAACGACGCCACCAGCGCGACGTCCGAGCGGGATTGCCCCAGGCGGTGCAGAATTCGAAATTTCCGCCGCCAGAACAGGCGCGGTGCAAGTGTTTTTGCCGCCGGCGCGAGCCAACTTTTGGCCGAGCGTGCGACAGCCATCTGCTGTTCTCCTGTCCGATGCGGAGCCCCAGCTTAGTCGACGCGGGCCTCCGCAATCCTTAAAGCGCCCTCGAAGTCGACGAGCTTTTGGGTGCGTGCCCCCAATTCAGCTATACGGCGTGGGCCCGGACTGTAGCCTGTTGTCACCCTTGATATCCCGCGCAACGTAGCGAATCGCGAACCGCCAGAGAGGTAGCAATAGATGCATTTGTCGGGCACGGTTTAGCACAACCAATTATGGTCCGGACAATTAGGAAAATTCTCCTTGTCGCCGCCGTGTGCGTGACGTTGGTGCTCGACGGATGTGATGGCCGCAGCGACCTCGATCCGCTCGCCCTGATCGGCAGTCCGGCCATTCCGCTGTCCGTGCAAGACGTGCCGAACCCACTGCGCGGCCAGTACGAAGATCTCCTGCAACCGCTGTTCCCGCAGGGCAATCCGGCACAGCGGCGCTACCCGGCGTGGCCCGCGTCGTACGACGCCAGCCTGCGAGTCCCCTGGCGCCAGTTGCAGCCCACCGATCCGAGCACACTGCCGCCCGACGCTCCTGACGATCGCAAATTCGATTTCAGCGTGATCGACGACGCGCTGACGAAATTGGCCAGTCGAAACATGCGCCTGACCCTTCGCGTGGTCGCCTACAACTCCTGTTGCGACACCGTCTATCCGAACAACACCAACATCGCGATGCCCGACTGGATGCGCCGCGCGGCCACCAACTACTCCGGTCCACAACGCTATTGGTGGATGCCCGGCGTGACCCAGGTCGTCCCGAACTGGAACGATCCCGCCTACCTGAACGCCTTCGGCCAGCTGTTGGCCGCGTTGGGCCGTCGTTACGACGGCGACGAGCGGCTGAGCGTCTTTGAGTTCTCTGGCTACGGCGATTTCAGCGAGAACCACATCTCCTATCTGCGTGACACACTCGGCGCGCCGGGTCCGGCACCCGATGAGAGCGTCGCGAAGCTGGGGTATTACAGCCAGTTTCGTGACCAGAACATCACCGCCGGGTCCGTTCGGCAGTTGGTTGCGTCGACGGTAAACGCCTTTCCCCACACGCAATTGGTGACGACGGCGTTGAACCCGGAGATTGTGCGCCAGCTGATCGCCGACGATGTCACCAAGAAGCTCTCCGCGCCGGTGGGCATCCGCGCGGATTGCCTGGGCGTCCAGGACCCGTTGCCCGCGTGGGCCGAAAGGGACGGTTCCCACTATGTGCAGTCGAAAGATCCGCTGGTCGGCGCACTGAGGAACCGGCTGGCGTCGGCGCCGATGATCACCGAGTGGTGCCAGCTGCCCGGGGGGACCGATCCGCGGACCTACTACGAAAAGGGCCTGCAGGACGTCGTCAAGTACCACGTTTCGATGACATCGAGCTTCAACTTCCCGGCCGTGGATTCGGCCACGCCGATGGATCCGGCGCTGTACTTGCTGTGGGCGCAAGCGAACGTCGTCGCCGGATACCGGTATTCGGTCGAGGCGCGGCAGGAATCGCAATCGGTGAAGGACGGGAAGGCGACACTGGCTGTCACGTGGACCAATTACGGCGCGGCCGCCGCGACGGAAAACTGGGTCCCCGGCTACCGGCTGGTCGATTTCTCGGGCGCCGTGATCCGCACGTTCCCCGCGACCGTGGCGCTGAAAACCCTGGTCCAAAGCCCATCCGGTGACGGCTCCCGCAAGGAGCCGATCCCGGCGTCGTCCACGGAGTCCGTCCACGTCGACCTGGCGGGTTTGGCACCCGCGCACTACACCTTGTGCGCCTCGGTCGATTGGCAACAGCACAAGCCCGGCGCGTCCCATGTGGTGAACTACCCGCCCATGCGGCTCGCGCGCGACGGGCGCGACGGCAACGGGTGCTATCCCATCGCGACGCTGAACCTGTCCCGCGAAGTGTTGACTCGCGCCCCTTGACGATGACGGCCCGCGCGCCGCGTCACCAATTACGCGGTAATCAACCGGGGCAGCGGGACTGCGATTCCGCCAAAGCCTGCCTGATGATGCTGCATAATCTGCAGGGAGTATGGGCGGCTGGTGGTCCAAAACCGAAGAGTTTTCTTCCCGCCGAAGGCTTTTAGAAAGGTTAATAGCCGATGGATTTCCGTACCTTCGTCCGGATTCTCGGCGCGCACTGGAAACTCGCCTTGACCGCACTGCTGGCGTGCACCGTCGGCGCCGCGTTCGTGACCGCACTGCAGACCAAGCACTACCAGTCGTCGGCCACGGTCCTCATCTCGTTTTCCGGTGCGACCGACCTCAACGAGGTGTACAGCGGGACCCAGGCCGCACAAGAACGGCTGTCGTCGTATGCCCAAATTGCCGGCGGCCACATCGTCGCCGAGCGCGCCATCCATCAGCTCCAACTTCCCATGCGCGCCGATGATCTGCTGAGCGAAACCCAAGTGAAATACACGCCGAAATCGGTGCTCTTCACGATCAGTGTCAAAGACACCGACCCGGCGCGCGCCGCCGCGCTGGCAGGCGCCATGGCCGGTCAGTTCAGCGCGATGCTTCCGACGCTCGCCCCGAACACCGCTGCGAACGGTGTGGGCGCGCCGATCACCGGGGGGCCGCGACCCGAGGTGGTCGAAACGACGACGACGCCATCGGGTCAACCGTCCGACGTGCCGGCATCGGCAGGACCCACGGGGAAGCCGTGGCCCTCGGCGCGGGCGACCATGGTCGAGCCGCCCCGCGTACCGAAAGTTCCGATTTCGCCCGTGCCGCTGCGAAACATGGCGATCGGGTTCATCGCCGGTGTGCTGTTGGCCATCGCGGTGGCGCTGACCCGCGAGGCCGGCGATCGCACCGTGCGCACCCGCGCAAAGCTGGAGGAACTCTCGGGCTTGCCCACGCTGGCGGAGCTGCCGGGAAAGCGCGGCGGCGCTCCGCGGTTCGGCACCGACACCGCATTCGACGACGCGGTGCGGGGCATGCGCACCCGGCTGCTCAGGGCGATGGGACCCAATGCCCGCCAGGTGCTGGTGGCGGGGCCGTTCGGTGGCGAAGGAACGACGACGACGGCGATGAATCTGGCGCTCGCGCTGGCCGAGATGGGCGAAGACGCACTGCTCGTCGAGGGCGACAGTCGCCGACACGTGATCGCCGGTCTGCTGAGGGTCGAATCGGGGGAGGGACTTGCCAACGCGCTCGCCAACCCCGACGCCGCCGCCCAGGCGGTGAAGCCGACGCCGATTTCGAAGCTGTTCATTCTCGCGTCGCGGTCCGCCCGGCGCGAGAGCCTGCCGCCCAGCGCGTACCTGCCGGAAGTGATCGACCGAGTGGTGCAGGAATTGTCGTCACGTTTTGATCGGATCGTGGTCGATGGGCCGCCGGTGCTTGCCACCGCCGACACCGGTCTGCTGGCCGGCGCCGTCCCGGCCACGGTGTTGGTGGTTCGGGCGAAGCGCACCACCGCGGACGAACTCAAGGACGCGTTGACCGCCCTGCGTGCGGCCGGCGCGCAGGTCGTCGGCATTGTGCTGACCGACGCCCGCCAGTCGCTGCACATCAGGGCCGCGGACCGTGCCTACCGGTCAAAGGTCAGCAGGCCGGCGTGATCCCGTACCTGCGGGCCCGTCACCGCCTGGCAGTGGATGGAGCTCTGCTGGCGATGTTCGTGTTCGGCTGCTTCGCGTTCGGCGTGTTCTCGGTGCGCCGAACCACCGAGGGCGTGCTGCTGACCGCAGCGTTGTTCTGCGTGGTCGTCTACTGGGTGAAACCCGAAGGGATGGTGGGGGTCACGCTGTTCGGTGTGTTCGCGGCACTGCCGGAAGGCCTGCACGTCGGGAAAGTCTTTGGGCCGCTGACGATTTACGCCTACCACCTGGCTGCCATCCTCGCGATCTGCTACCTGATTCCCACCGCGAAACCGCGGTCGTCGGATTTCGTACTGCCGGGGATCCTGGTGGCGGCGGTGCTGTGGTCCACGGCCACCGGATTCGCCACGGGCAACCCGGAACTGACGGTGACCCGTGAATCGACCACCATGATCGAAATGGCCATTGGCTTCGTGCTGGCGATGTTTGTCGTCTACAGCGGTCATGTCAGATTTTCGATTCGGGTGATGATCGTGATCCTGTGGTTTTCGGCGGGCATGGCGATCATCAGCTCGCTGTACGCCATCCGGCTGGCCGGTCGGGCGGAAAGCCTGGAGGGGACGACGGGTGCCGGCCAGGCCGTGCGCATCATCCTGTCCACCCAGACGCCGGCCACCGCGGTGCTGAGCGCGCTGGTCGCCGCCCCGATCGTGGGCCGCGTCCGACCCATGGCCTATCTCGCGTTGGGCGTTCCCGCGCTGAGCATTTCGCTGCTGTCCTTCTCCCGCAACACGCTGATCTCCATGGGGGTGGCGGCCGGGGTCGCATTGCTCGGCAGCTTGAGTTGGGCGGCCGTGCGGCGGGCGGTTGTGGCCGCTACCGTCGGCCTGGTTCTCGTCGCGGTGACGGTGCCCGGGTCGCTGTTTTTACTACAGCGTTCGAAGACCGGGGCGTGGCTGGCCGATCAATACGTCGCCTTCAATCAGCGGGTACTCGGCGGGGTTACGTCGAGTGCGCTCGCGGTAGACGATTCGGCGCTGGAACGACTGCGGGAAATCAATCTCCTCAAGGAGACCATCGCCCAGGCGCCGGTCTTCGGCCATGGACTGGGCTTCGTGTATCAGCCGCCCACCGGCGACGACGAATTCCATCGGTACCTTTATCCCGCCTATTCCCACAACTTCTACCTGTGGTGGTTGGCCAAGGCCGGGGCGGTGGGCATGGCTGCGTTCGTCCTGTTCGCGCTCACGCCGGTGATCCTGGCGCTGCGTTGCGCCCCGACGCCCGCGAAAATCAGTGCGGCGGTCGCGGCGGGCCTCTTGGCGATATCCGCCGTGTGGCCGTTGCCGGAGATGCCGATGGACGCCTTGGGGTTGGGCATGGCGCTGGGGGCAGCGATGGGATACGCCGGCCTGCGGCGCCGGGGCGCGGAGGGCGGCCAACCCGAGGACAACTCCGCGCCGGCGCCGACCGCGACGCCCGGCCCGACCCTCAACACCAGGGTCGGCGTGGTCGCTTCCCCCTAGACGAGCGTGGCCAACATGATCGCAGTGACACACGTCGGACCCGACATGTACAGCATCGGCGGGACGCAGTCCGTCATCCGCGTGTTGCGCGACAACAACATTGGTGCCGACGACATCCGAGTCCTGTCGACGTGGAACGGCAACGGCCATCTGAAGAACCTGTTTCTCACGGCACGCGCGGGGATTTCACTGGGCCGGACCCCTCTCCCCACCGTCGTGCACTTCCACATCTCCAATGGCGGGGCCTGGCTGCGCGAAGGACCGTTGATCCGATTGGCCAGGGCCAAGGGCTTCCGGGTGATCGTCACCCTCCATGGCCCCGACTTTCCCGAGTTCGCCAGGGCGCACCCCCGCTTCGTCGGTGCGACGTTGAAGCGTGCGGACCATGTGATCCTGTTATCGGAGGAAGCGCGCGCCGCCGTCGCCGAGGTGGCGCCCACGGTGCGGACCGCCGTCGTGCCGAACCCGATCGTGGTGGACCGGGATGCGCCCGGGGCCGGCTCTACGCCACCCGTGGCGCTCTTTGCGGGCACCGTCGGTCACCGCAAAGGTGTCGACAGGCTTGTCGCGGCCTGGCGGCTTCTTCTTGCCGAGGGTATCGAAGGCCGTTGTCGGATAATCGGTCCCATCGACGACTACGTTCCGCCCGAGACGGAACGGCTGAGCGTCGAAGGTCCGATACACCCCGACATGGTCCGTGGGCTGCTGCGCTCGGTTCGGGTGGTTGTGCTCCCGTCGTTTGCGGAGGGAATGCCGATGATCCTGACCGAGGCCCTGGCCGGCGCGCGCCCGTTCGTGGCGACACCCGTCGGCGGTACGGCAGAGATCGCGCCGGACCCGGGCATGCTCGTCCCGGTCGACGATGTGCCCGCGTTGGCGAAGGCGATCGGTCGGTACCTGCGCGACCCGCAGCTGGCCGAGCGTGACGGGTTGCGCGGCCAAGCGCACGTCGCGGCGACACGAAGCCCCGACGTCATCGACGCCGAGCTTCGCCGGATCTACCTGGGCTGCGACATTGCGGCGGGTTGAACTGCAGGGACCGCAATTGGCGGTCAGCGCAATCGGTTTCGGATGCGGCGCACTGATGCAGTCGCCGTCCCGCAAGGAACGGATGGCGGTGCTCGCCGGCGCCGTGGACAGCGGCATCACCCACTTCGACACCGCGCGGATGTACGGGCTGGGGATGGCCGAGGCGGAGCTGGGGGCCTTCCTGCGCACCGTCGACCGCGACAGCGTGACCATTGCCACCAAGTTCGGCATCGAGGTCGGCGGCGCGGCGCGGCGGCTCGGCCGATTCCAGGCCCCGGCCCGAGCGCTGCTGAAAAAGGCGCCCGCGCTGCGCCGTATCGTCAAGCGGCGGCAGGCGCCGCCGGCGACCGGCCGGGTGTACGACGCGGCCGTCGCGGCGCGCAGCCTTGACGAGAGCCTGGCGGCCCTCGGCGTCAACTACGTCGACATCCTTTTCGTGCACGCCCCACGGCCTCAGGACACCGTCGCAAGCGGCGAACTCCGCGAATTCTTTGAGCGGGCAAGCCAACAGGGGAAGATTCGCGCCTGGGGTGTCTCGCAGGACGAGGGGCTCGACGTCGACTTCGTCCGCGCATTCGCGCCGCGGGCAGTCAGCCAACTCCGCAGCGACTTGCTCAATCCTTCGCCGCGACCGGCCGATCTCGCGTTCGGTGTCCTCGATGGTCCGTACCGGAAGCTCTCGGGCGCCCTGCTGGCGGACCCTGGATTGGCGAGGCGCTGGCGCGAAGCCCTGCAGGCCGATCCCCTGGCCCCCGGCGTGCTGCCCAGGCTGATTCTCGCCTCATCCTTCGCCGCAATGGGTTGCCGCGCAATCCTTTACAGCACCACCAGGCCCCAGCGGGTCTCCGAAGCCGCGAACGCCGTCTCGTCGCCACCCGATGCCGAGACCCTCACACGGTTCCTCGCTCTCGTCAAGGAGTTTCGAGAGGGTGCAGCGGCGTGATTCGCGACATGAAGGACTTCGCCGGCGGCATGAGGATCGAGGCGGACGTGGTGGTCATCGGGGCCGGCCCGATCGGCATCGCGACCGCGCTGGAACTCGTTGGTTCGGGCGTGCAGGTGGTCCTCCTCGAGAGTGGCCTCGAACGCAACGATGCGGCGGCGCAAGCGCTTGCGATGTTCGATTCGCGGCACGACGACTACTTCCATTCGCGTAGCGAGTTAACGGTCCGCCGGCAGGTCGGCGGAACGTCGGCGCTCTGGGGCGGACGCTGCGTCAAGTTCGACCCCATCGATTTCGAGGATCGATCCATCACCGCGCAGGCGCCGTGGCCCATCGGACACGACGATGTCGAGCCGTATCTCCAGCGGGCCTGTGATTGGGCGGTGTGCGGTCGGGCGGCATTCAATGCGCGCGACCTTCCCGAGATCGCGCATCGCGACTTGATCGGGGGGCTCCCCGACGGTGACGTGCGCACGACGGATCTCGAGCGCTGGGCGCTACCAACCCGGTTCGGGCGTCGGTACCGCACGACGTTGCGGAAAGCTCCCCTTCTCACGCTGTGGACCGGCCTCACGTGTACCGAAATCGTGACGAAACCGGCCGGCGACGCCGTCGACCACCTGGTGGTCAAGGCGCTCAACGGTGGCAAGGGGACAGTGGTGGCGACGGATTACGTCATCGCGACCGGCGGTTTGGAGGCCACCCGCCTGCTGCTGGCGTCGGATCGCCATCACCCCGGGGGGCTGGGGAACGCGGGCGGGCACCTGGGGCGCTGGTACATGGCGCACGTCGAAGCCCGGGTCGCGCGCGTGCAATTCACCACCGACGAGGTCATCCACGGCTACGAGCGGGACAACGACGGGGTGTATGTTCGCCGGCGCTTCACCTTCCACCCGCAGCTGCTGCGCCAGAACGGAATGCCCAACGCCGCAATCTTCTTGGTGAATCCGCCGATCAGCGACCCGAGCCACGGAAGCGGGATCTTGTCCGGGGTGTACCTGACGCTGATCTCCCCGATCGGCCGTTTCCTGCTCGCCGGGGCGATCCGCGAGGCGCACACCAAGACGGACGGGTCGCCACGGATCCTCGCGCATCTGGGCAATGTTGTGCGAGACCTGTTCGGTTCCCTCGGGTTCGCCATCGTGTTCTGCTACGCGCGCTTCGTCCGCAGGGGCCGCAAGGCGCCCGGGTTCTTCGTGAAGAGCGCCGACAATCGCTACCTGCTCCAGTACCACGGTGAGCACCTTCCGCACCCGGAGAGCCGGGTCGAACTGACCGATGAGCGAGATGCCCTCGGCATGAGGAGGATTCGCACCCGGATGCACTTCTCCGAAGCCGATTACGCGAGTGTGCGCAGGGCCATCGTCGCGGTCGATGAACACCTTCGTCGCCACGGTGTGGGATACGTGGAGTGGCTGACCGACGACGTCGAAGCCTCGGTACGTGCCTACATGGAGAAGCGGGCCGGTTTCCACCAGGCGGGAACCACCCGGATGTCGACATCGCCGGAAGGCGGCGTCGTCGACCCGCACCTGCAAGTCCACGGCGTTCGCGGGCTCTACGTTGCCAGCACCTCGGTGTTGCCGACATCGAGCCAGGCCAACCCGACGCTGCTCGGGATCGCGCTGGGCGTGCGGCTCGCGGAGCGTCTGGCTAAGGCGCGAACAGCCTGCACGTCAACGGATTCAAGCTAACCCGCGTCAAGGACCTACGTCGGAATCGGCCAGAGCTCGTCGATCAGGGACTTCGTCTGCCGGATGTTCGCACGGCTGGATGCGCCGAATACGATCGAATGGATCTGCGGCTGGCCGCACACGTAGTCGATGGCCTCGCGGGGCGGGATCGCGCCCGAGGCGAGCACCGACATCGCGATCAGCCGGCAGCGGCGCTCACGAATCGTCCTCTCGTAGAGCTCGATGCCGCCACACATCCGGAAGCCGATCTTATTGAAATTGGCGCACACGATCGGGTTCTCGATTCCCTGTCCGTCGAGGGCATCGAGCAGGCGTGGGAGATTCATCGTGATGAAGCCCGGCTCGGCACCGTACTTGAGCCGCACGTGGTCGGAGAAAAACCGGAAGCCCTCGTTCATGCCCAGGCCGAGAAGCAGGTCGGTGACGACGTTTTGAATGAAGATGACGGGCGTGGACAGTCCGGCGAACATCTTCATCTCGGCGTCGACCAGAAGCTGCATGATCGGCTCGATGTCCTTGCTCGCGATGGCGACACCGCCCTTGAACATCGACTTGACGGCCCCGTCGTCGGGCAGGAACTTTCGGAGCGCCTCCACCATGCCGAACTCGGTCACGGCGTTGGCGTACTTGTGGGCATACGGCATGCACGGGTAGAAGACGTAGTCGGGGTATCGGGTTCGGTTGGCGCGGAAATGATCGCAGATTTCGCCGACACGATCGTGCGTCGTGCAGACGAACGTGCGGATGCCTTCCTGGTACGCGGCGTCCAGCGTCGCCAGCACGGCCGGCAGGTGCTGAAACCGTATCGCCTGCGCGCGCGCTTTGTCCTCGGACATGTGGTTGACGCCGAAGAATTGGTTGTCGCCGAAGAGCACCCGGTCCATGGTCACGACGCCCTCGGGGAGGTGAGTTTCCTGATGCGCGCGACGAGCTCGCGCCGCAGCGAGCCGCGCGGGGAGCCGTTCGCGGCCGCCTGCGGCGGCGGGGGACCTCCGCTGACGGCGGCACCGGTGATCATGTCGACCACACGATCGACGTCGAGCGCCGAGCGAAATGTGTTCTGGCCATTCACCCGGTTGTGCTTGATGCTCTGGGCGAAATAGTCGATCTGCGCCGAATACTCCTCGCCCCGAAGGTAATACCAGACCTCGTCGGTGAGATCGGTCGTGTAGCGGATCGTCCATCCCGGCCCCAAATCGGGAAAGCCGGGGTGCGTCTCGCGAAGGTAGATCTGGCATTCCTGACGATCAGCGACGACCCGGCCGTTGGTTCCCCACGCCGAGACCTTCGTCGACATCTTGCGAAAGCTCTCGTCGCTCCAGTTCACGCACAACTGGCCGCTTGCGCCGTTGTCGTAGCGCATCGTGCAGTAGACCTCGTCGTCGACGTCGCGCGAGAAAATGCTGTGCCGGACGACTCCGTCGACCGAATGGGGCACGCCGGCGATGAAGTTCATCAAATCGATGGCGTGGCAGGCGTAGTCGTAGAGGGCGCCCCCGCCTTCGGCCTTCACGCCGCGCCACGTGCTTCCCTTCGGGCGGAGGACGACCGGGCCGTATGCCTCGGCGCGCACGTGGTGCACCTGCCCGAGAGCGCCCGACGCGACGATACGTGCCGCCTCTTGGAAGGCGCCGATGAAGCGGCAGTGATAGCCGACCTGCGTGACGAGTCGATTGCTCTCCGCGAGCGTCACAAGTCGCTCCCCGTCCCGGACATCGAGGACGAACGGTTTCTCGCAGAAGACGTGTGTCCCTCGGGCAAGGGCTTTTTCGACCATCGGCGCATGGAGCCGTGACGGAACGGCGACGACAACCGCTTCGGCCTTCGTCTGTGTCAGCAACCGATCGAAATCGTCGTAGCACTCCAGACCGGTGTACTTGCCCAGGATGTCGCGCACATAGCCGGCGGAGTCACAGACGCCGACCACGTCGAGGTCCGGGTGCGTGCGAAGGATCGCAAGGTGCGAAAGACCCATCTTGCCCAGACCGACTATGGCCGTTCGAATCATCGTCCGCGCCTTTACTCACTCCGAGTGCCGCATCGGCAACGTGTACGGCCCGCCAACGTGGACGTTAGCATCCGGCCGGATCCTCATCGCGAAATCTCGTCGATCTCTTTGCTGTCGGCATCCCGGCGCAGGCCGCGACGGGAGTTAGTCTCTAACACGGGATCGTCGCGACGTTGCCGGAAGATCGGCGCGCGCCTCAACCGAGGGGAGACATGGGCCGGCTGCTCCTCATCGCGTCCTCCGGCGGGCACATTTACGAGATGTTCTGCCTGCGGGAGTTCTGGCAGGACAAAAATCGGTTTTGGGTGAGCTTCGGGACCGCCGACGCCCGTTACCTGCTGCGCGACGAGCAGGAGGTCTACTGGGCCGCGCACCCGACGGTCCGCAACGTGCCCAACCTGCTGCGCAATCTATTGCTGGCGCTACGGCTTTTGATCCGCCACCGCCCCGCCATGATCCTGACGACCGGATCGGGCGTGGCGGCCCCCTTCCTCTGGCTGGCCTGGCTGCTGCGGATTCCCACCGTGTTCATCGAATCGATCACCCGCATCACCGAGCTCTCGCTCACCGCCCGCATGGTGAAGCCGTTCGCCTCCCGCTTTCTCGTGCAGTGGCCCGAGTTGGCCGACCGGATTCCCCGCACCGAGTACCACGGGAGGATCGTGTGATCTTCGTGATCATGGGGATGGAGGTCCATCCCTTCGACCGGCTGGCGCGCGCGGTGGACGAGCTGGCGCGCACGGACGCGGTGGGGGAGGACTTTTTCGTCCAGCTCGGAACCTGCAAGTTCGAGCCGCGCCACGCCGCGTTCGAGCGCTTCCTGTCCTTCGGGGACGTGTGCACGCAGATCCGGCGGGCCTCCGTCACCGTCACCCACGCCGGCGCCGGATCGACGCTGCTGTGCGTCGAGCAAGGAAAACATCCCGTGCTGGTGCCGCGTCGCTCGTCGCGCGGCGAGCACGTCGACGAGCACCAGCTGCCGTTCGCCGAGAAGATGGCGGATGCGGGACTGGCGACCGTGGCCCGAGAAACCGAGGAGCTTCCGGCGGCCATCGCGGCGACGCGGTCCCGAGCGGCCGCACCCGATGCGCTGGGCCGGGCCCGCGAACTGACCGGATGGCTGGAGACGTTCTGGCGGGGCCTCGCCTGAGCGCCCCGTCACCGTCGCCCATCCAGCACCTGGGTGATGACGTCCAAAAAGCGCACGGCGACAAGGTCAACGGCGCATCGGCGCGCGTAGTGGCGCGCCGCGTCGGCCCCGAGCTGAGCCGCGGTCACCGGATCGGCCAGGAGGTCGAATGCGGCGGCGAGCCCGGCGACGTCGTCGACGCCGACGGGGGCCAAACCCGGCGGCTGGTATTCGGGCAACGCGCCGGCGGTGGACACGATCGGCATCACGCCCAGCTGCATCGAGAGCGATTGCACGCCGCTCTGTGAGGCGCGCCGATAGTGGGCGATCGACCCTTTGGCGGCGGCCAGTGTGGGGATGACGTCGGCGTAGCGGAAGCTGCCGTTGCGCCAGCGCGTGTGTTTGGGCAGGGCGTCGGCGTCCAGTGGCCCGTCGCCGATGAGCACGAGGTTGTCGCCGCGCCAGCCCCCGCCGACCACATGTCGCTGCCAGGCCGCCAGCACGACATCGACGTTCTTGTAGGGATTGAGACGGCCGAACATGACGAAATCGCGGCGCCCTTCGGGCCTGACGAACGGTGGAACGCGGTCGAGATCGAGGTCGCTGGCCAACGGCACGACATGCACCGGCGTGCCGGCGACGTCGCGGCGCGCGGAGATGGCGGCCGCGACATAGTCGCTGTAGGTGATGGTGGCGGCCGAATGCGCGGCCCAGCGGTCGAATACGGCGCGTTCGTAGGCCGGCGTCAGTTCGTGGGGGTCGTGCGGTCGATCGTCGTGCACCACCTGAATACGCGGAGTGCGGCCGGCCAACGCGATCCAGCGTGGATCCCGCACCAACTCGGCGATAACAATGTCAGGGCGGAACCGTCGGACGCGGCGCCAGGCTTTCAGGGTCGGCAGCCAGGTCGCGGCCGTGCGGAATCGCGGGTCGAGCACCAACTCGTAACCGCGCGCGGCGTCCGACTCCGGGTGCTGATCGGAGGTGACCAACAGAACGTCGGCGCCCTGGCGCTGTAGCGCTTCCGCCTGCACCCGCACCGCCGGTCGCGTCCATGGCGAAAGCCACAGCACCCGAGGCGAATTCACAGCACCGCTCCGATGGCGCTCAGGTAGGCGTCGGCCATCGCCTCCACCGTGTAGTGCTTGCGCATGCGCTCGTAACCGCGTTGCCCCACCGACGGCAGCGCATCGGGATCCGCCATGATCCGGGTCAGGTGTTCTCGCCATCCCGACACGGATACGGGCTCGACGAGAAATCCCGCCTCACCGAAATCCAGCATCTCCGGGACAGCGCAAATCGCCGACGCCGCAACCGGCACCGCACGGGCCATCGCCTCGAGGATCACCACCGGGAACGCTTCGGAGCGGCTGGGAACGCACAGCAGATCCGCGTCGGCCAGCGCCGGTCCGGGCCCGGCCGACCATCCGCGCCATTGCACCCGATCGCGCAGTCCCGCGGGCGTTTGTTCCTGCAGCCTCTCCCGATCGGGCCCGTCGCCGAAGATCGACAGCTTCCACGGCACCTCGACGAGGCCGCCGAGCGCCTCGATCAGCAGATGCGGGTTCTTGTGCTCGACGATGCGCGAGAGCATGACCAGGTGCAGCGGTTCGCCGGCGCTTCGATGCCGACGGCTCGGCTCCCCGCTGTCGGTGACACCGTTGGGTGCGACGAAGCGCCGTCCCCAGAGCCGGTGCTGTTTGGCCAGCATGTCCCAATGTCGTTGTGCCAGAACGATGAAACCGTCCGCGCGTCGCATCGCGGCGGTCAGCGGGCGCGAGTAGATCGGCCGGTGTTCCTCGGGTGGGACATGCGGTGCGACCAACCATCGACGGCGCCTGCCGGCCGCGCGCCACAGCGTGCCAAACCCCACCTCGGTATTGGTGTCGCCGGTGATCAGCACCGCCGGGCCCTCGGCGATATCGACCATCGGCGCCCACCAAGGCTGGCGAACCACCCGCACCGTGTTCGGGATTTCGGCGATCAGTGGGCCGAACCGCTGCACGCAGACGATGGTGACCGGGTAACCGCGGCGGTCCAATTCCGTTGCCAAGAGCGCCTTTTGTCGCTCCGCACCCCCGTAGACCAGGCGGTTGGTGGCGATGACTATCGAGGGCAGGTCGGTTCGCCGGCGCGCGCGCTGCGGCCGCCGCAGCCGCCGCAATGCGGCGGTGCCGGCCAGGTATACGTCCGCGTGGTGAACGCCGCGTTGATGCTCGAGCAACAGCGCGGTATTGGTTCGCACCAAGTCCCGATCGCGGCGCCGTCGGGGGCCGTCGTCGGTTGTCGGGTCGCGGCGCTCGACGCCGAGCTCGTCGGCGAGCAGGATGCGCCAGCCGGCCGCGCGGGCCCGGGCCTGCCAGTCGGCCGCCTCGCCGTAGCCGAAGTACTCCTCGTCGAAGCCGCCGATGGTATTCCAGGCCGCCCGGCTGATCGCCAGGCAGATAGGTGCCAAATCGCCGTCGATGCTTCGTGATTCGGGGGCTGGCGAGAATACCGCCGTGCGGGCGGCGTACGGCGGAGCGGGGCGGAGCGGCCGGCGGCTGCGCTCAGCTCCCGGGTGACGGTGTGGTGGCGGGCAGCGACGTCCCATGGCGCCCGGCCCGGCGCGGCGGCGTCGCGGGCGAGCGGCGAGACCGCCGCCACGCGGGGCTGGCGAAGCAACTCGCGGGTGCGGTTCAGCGGCCCGAGCACGCGGGCATGGGGGTCCAGCAACAGCAGGTCGACATCGGCGGGCATCTGCTCCACCACGGCGTTGCAGGCCGCGGCGAAACCGGCGTTCGGCTGACCCGGAAACCACTGGACCGCGGGGTGTTTCGCGGCGAGTTCCGCATGCTCCGTGCCGCCGTGGTCGTAGACGTGAATCGGTAGTTCGGGTAGATGCTCGGCGACGCTGTCGAGGCAGACCTCGAGCGGCTCGTGGGCGCGTTGGCTCACGATCAGCACGGCCAGCGTGCGCGTCGACGGCAGGCCGGCCGTGTCGCCGACGGGGCGCTTCAGATAGGCACGGTCCGTTTCACGGGTCATGCCGTCGGCTGCTTCTCGCGCAGCGTGGCCCGCAGCGAGGCGAGGGTGGACCAGCTGATCGGGCCGAAGGTCGCGCTGGTGGCCAGGTAGGCGGTGGCCGCCGCGGTCAGCACCAGGATCACGTGGTGGCCCGAGAGCAGCAGTGTCACAACGACACTCGCCCCCGTCGGGATCAGCAAGCGCAGCACGAACAGCACGGGCGTGCGGTAACCGCAGCGGCGGCGCAGCCACCAGCTGGAGATCGCCATGTTGAACAGTTCCGTGCACACCAGCGCCACGCCGGGACCGACGGCGCCGAACCGCCCGGCCAGGGCGAGGTTGAGCGCGACGTTGAGCACGAGGGTCGCCACCGTCAACCAGAGCAGCACCTGTTGATGATGGGAAGCCACCAGACCCTGGCCCAGGGTGCCGCCGACAAACCGCAGGGCCGCCGCGACGAACAGCAACGCCAGGGTGGGCGTCCCGCGTTCGATGAACGCGCTCTTGCCGAACAACCCGATCAACGGTCCGGCCAGCAGCACGCCCACCACGGCGATCGGGACCGCCACGAAGTACATCAATTCGACGCTGCGGCGCAGAAATCGGGCGAACGCCGCGACGTCACGCGAGAACAGTTCGGTGGCCGTCGACAGCGTCGACTTGTGGAAGATCAGCGAGACCACGATCGTGTTGAACGAGATCGTGAGGGCCAGGCCGTACACGCCCACCTCGGAGTGGGTGCTCAGCAGGGACAAGATCACGCCGTCGGCGCGGCAGTACAAAAGCCCCACAATCATAAAACCGATCAGCGGCAAGCTTTCCCGTAACAGGTCGGCGGCTTCCCGCGGGGCGAACAGCGGCCGCACCGAGATGTGCCGCATCGCGGCGGCGCCCTGGATCAGCAGCTGCACGGCGGGCGGGATCAGTTGTGCGACCGCGAACCAGATGACGTCCGAGTGCGCCGCGACCAGCCAGGCAACCATGGCCAGCGTGCTCACCCGGGCGGCGACGTCGGAGATGGCCACCGCGGAGAACCGGACGGTGGCAAGGAATACCGGTTCGAATCGTGTCGTCATGGTCTGCAGCAGCAGCCCGCCCGACAACACGACCAGCATCACCCGCACCTGCGTGTCGTGATAGATGAGCAACCCCGACCCGGCTGCCAGCACCGCGAGGGGACCGCAGTAGAGCAGGGCCAGGCCGCTGTTGATGCGCACCAGGCGTTCGAGTTCGCCGCGGCCGGAGGTCACCCGTCGCACGATCACGGTGGCGATGCCCAGATCGGCGAAGCTGGTCCACATCGCGACGAATGCCACCGCGATGGTGAGCTGGCCGTAGCGGCCGGGCCCCAGATAGCGCGCGGTCATCGCCACCGAAACCACGGATGCGAGCATCCCCAGCGCGCGGCAGATCAGCTGGATCGAGAACGCGTGAGCCATTCGCGCGAGCGGCACCGAGGGCACCACCGCGGCGGGTGCCGTTGGCTCAGTCATGGCTCGCGAGCCTAGTAGGCTCCGTGGCTTGTCAGGACCGCTTTCACCGTCTTCGCGACGATCATCAGGTCACCCGACATCGACCAGTTGTCGACGTACGACAGATCCAGCCGCACTGACTCTTCCCAGGAGAGGTCCGACCGGCCGCTCACTTGCCACAACCCGCTGACGCCCGGCTTCACCAGCAAGCGCCGCTTCACCTCGCCGTCGTAGTTGTCGACCTCGCGGCGCAACGGGGGTCGCGGCCCGACGACGCTCATGTCCCCCTTGAGAACGTTGATGAATTGCGGGAGCTCGTCGATGCTGTACCGGCGAAGAATTCTGCCGACGGGGGTGACCCGGGGGTCCTGACGCATCTTGAAGAGCATGCCGCCGGCGCTTTCATTGACCGCCAGCAGGTGCTCGAGCTGGGTGTCTGCACCGTCGACCATCGTGCGGAACTTCAGCATAGTGAAGGGCTTTCCGTCGGTGCCGATACGTTCCGCCGGGTAGAAGACGGGTCCCTTGCTGGTCAGCTTGATGGCGATGGCAGCGGCGACGAGCACCGGTGCTGTGGCGACCAGCGCCGCCAGCGAGAACACGAAGTCGAAGGCCTGCTTCTGAAAGCGGTGCGCCCCTTCGTATTGCGGCTTGTCGACGTGCAGCAGTGGCAGCCCGCCGGTCAGGCGCAGGGTCAACCGCGCCTCGGTCACGTCCATGACGCCGGGCGACACCACCAGGTCGACGTCGCGGGTCTCCAGCTGCCACAGCAGCTCCCTGATCCCGTGCATCCCAAAGTGATCCGTCTGCGTCACCGCCACGGTGTCCGCGCCGCAGCTGTCGATCGCCGTCGCCACCTGGGTCTGGTCGCCCAGGATCGGTACCTGACGGCCGCCGATCGTCAGGGTGTTGCCGCGGGCCGGCCCGTAGCCGGGGATGCAGACGCCGACCACGACGCACCCGGCCACCGCGTTGCGGTCCAGTTCATGCGCGAGGTGCGTGACCGATTGCCGGTCGCCGATCGCCAAAACGCGGGTCTGGCATTCGCCCTGGACTCGCTTGCGGCAGATGTGCTTTCGCCACACGCTACGGCTGGCCAGCAACCCCACGGTGCCGACGGGAAGCGCGATCGCCAGATAGCCGCGGGCCAGGTCGACCTTGGCCAGCAAGGTCACCATGGCGATGATCCCGAACGTCCAGAAGGACGCGGTGCCGATCCGGCGGTACTCCTCGATCCCCGCCCCGATGATTCGCGTTGAGCGCGTTTGGAATACCGCGAGGGCCGACAGCCACAGCGCCGCGAACAGGAAGGAGAACAGCGTCATGGTCTGGTCCGAGTAACCCGACGTGTTCGCGATTTCGCCGAATCGGACGTACTGGGCGAGCATCACCGACGCGAAGACCATCACCGAGTCACTGATGCGCAGGCCCTGCGAATAGCGATCCTGCCAGCGCTGTACGGGATTCCCACCGGCCGAAGGCGTGACGGGCGCGGTCATGGGCGAACCCGCCGTCTCGCTGCGATGCAACGCGGTCGTGCCCGCAGGCCAGGCCTTGAGCTGCCGCCAGCTGGGCTGCACGACATCCACCGTGCTGGGAACGATCACCGACTGACGCATGATGCCACCTGTTCCACTGGTGCCAATCTGGATTTGCGCGAGGGCCAGCTCGCGTCTTGTTCGGAGATGACCGTGACCGGTATCGGCCACGAGATCCCGAATTCGGGGTCGTCCCAGCGGATCCCCTCCTCGTCGGCCATCGCGTACCGACCGCTGACGTGAAAGGTGACCTCGGTGTCATCGACCTGCGTCTGGAAGCCGTGAGCGACGTACGGGGGCAAGAAGAGCGTGCGGTGGTCGTCGGCGCTCAACTGCACCATCACGTGGTCGCCGTAGGTCAGCGAGTCGGGGCGAACGTCGACCGCGACAGCGGCGATAACACCGCGGGTGCAACGGACCAGTTTCGCCTCGGCGTGTGGTGGCACCCGACGGTACAGGCCACGCACGGTGCCGCGGGTGTAGTTGAAGAAGATATTCGTCTGCGCGACTTCAAAATTCAGCCCGTGGTTGGCGAAGTCGCGGGCGGAGAACGAACGTGAGGAATACCCGCGATGGTCGTGGTGGAGTTCGAAGTCGATGATTGTCACCCCGGCGACCTTGGTGGGCGTGTACTTCACTTACCGCTCCTTCTCGTGCACCGGGCCTTCAAAACCTGTCCGCTCATGAGATGGCCTACGCGTATCCGGCCGACAGTGGGCGTGTCATCACGGTCGGGATCACGCCGTATCGCGGCCCGAGGTTCTTGCCCGAGGCGGCCGCGAGGCGGGGCAGCGAGCCCATGACGCTGGGCGGCACATTGGCGCCGGCGAGGTTGATGGCGGGCAGCGCCGAGACGGCGCTGTGGGCGGCGGGAATCACGCTGGTCCAGCTCGCCGGCACCGCCAACGGACCCAGCATGGCCGCCTTCCCGAGGCTGCCGAAGATGCCGGATCCGAGCGATCCGAGCGCTCCGGCGCCCGAACTGGCCGCACTCGCCGCTCCCGAGGCGGCGGCCATGGCGCCGTCGCCGGCGGCTTTTGCCAAGCCTTGCGCGGTCTGGGCTATGCCGAGGATGGAGGACATGCCGTACAGGGGGGTCGCCGCCGCCGAGAATGCGCTGGGGATGGCGCCGGGGATACCCGACGCGAGACCCGTCATGATCGAGGAATTGGCGGCGTCGCCTGCACCGGACCCAGCGTTCCCAATCGTCCCGCCGAGATCAGGGCCCGTATCGGCCGTGACTTTCATCGGCGAGGAAAGCTGGTGCAGCGAGTTGGGCACCTTGGACACCACATTCGCCAGGTTCGCCTGCTCCGTTTCCGAAGTGGCCTTGCCGACGGCGGCGGCCTGCTGGGCCGCGCCGCTCTCGTTGGTCACGTTCGGCGCCGGGGTGAAGGGTGTCACCTCGCACGCGGCCGCCGAGCCCGCCGCGTAGGCATACATCGCCGCCGCGTCCTGCGCCCACATCTCCACGTATTCGGCCTCGGTGGCGGCGATCGCCGCCGAGTTCTGCCCGAGGAAGTTGGTCGCGACCAGCGTCGCGAGCTGGGCCCGATTGGCGGCGACGGCCGGCGGCGGGACGGTCATCGCGAAGGCGGCCTCGAAAACCTCCACGGCAAGCCTGGCTTGACCGGCCGTCTCCGCGGCTCGCGCTCCGGCACCAGCCATCCACGCCATGTAGGGCGCGTACGCCGAGGCCATGGTCAGCGAGGACGGGCCCAGCCAGCGTCCGGTGGTCAACCCGGCGATCACCGAGCGGTAGCAGCTCGCCGCGGCGTGCAGTTCGGCGGCCAAAGCGTCCCAGGCCACCGCCGCGGCCATGAGGGAGAAGGGGCCGGGACCGGCGTACATCCGGGTGGAGTTGATCTCCGGGGGAAGCGCTCCGAAATCGATCACTTGACGGCCCGCCCGTCAGCGGATCGCGTCGTGGATCCGGCGGAAGCGCCCTCTCGGCATGCTCCGAGGTCAACAAAACGACCAAGTTCATACCGAGAGTATGGGAATAGCGGGATTTGAGGGCTGAAGGTCATTCGTCCCGGCCTGAAGCCCTTTAGTCCGCGCCGACCGGGGCTGGCGGTCCCCAGGGCCGGCAAGGAGATGAGCGCGGCGCCCACGTCCCCTCCCGCCACGCGGCCCGAATAAGGCGTGGTGAGAGGGGACATGGGCTTTCTCCTTCGTGCGATTCGAACGGTCGAGACGATCTAGGCGTCCGATCAGACTGACGTACGCACAATAGCGTATAAAACATACTATAGGTTTGACAACACGCTGTGACGTAAACCTCAAGTATTTACACGGGCGTCAACCGGGACAGCCGTATGACTGCTAACCTCAGAAGTGGGCTAGAAATCTCGAGCGACGCGGGTGCGTGTTCGCTCCCAATGTCTGAAGAACCGAGGTGTGTGTGCCCTGCTTGAGCAAGGCGTCGTGCGACGCAGGGGTGGCCGACGCCGCCCGCGGC
The DNA here is from genome assembly GCF_976985685.1 of Mycobacterium sp. NTMscope_Eco_3. NCBI lineage: Bacteria > Bacillati > Actinomycetota > Actinomycetes > Mycobacteriales > Mycobacteriaceae > Mycobacterium > Mycobacterium sp. NTMscope_Eco_3. Next base: position 661,316 of record NZ_CDRJYZ010000001.1, read on the forward strand.
CTCAGCCTCGGTGCCACGGCGTGCCCCACAATTCGCGCCGCGGAGAGCTGAGTTCTCGATCGCGATGACCACACACTCGACTGACGGACGAGCAGACGCGACCCGGCAACAGATTCTGCGGGCCGCGTCGCATCAGTTCGCCCGTCGGCCCTACCACGACGTCGGCCTCGACGACATCCTCGCCGAGGCCGAACTGACCAAGGGCGCAATGTACTTCCACTTCAAGTCGAAGCATGCCTTGGCGGTCGCCATCATCGAAAGCCAGGTCGAGGCCGGGGCGGTCGGCGTGCGTGACCTGCTGACGCGCGGGCTCTCGGGCCTCGAGACGCTCATCGACTTCTCGTATCTGATCGCCATTCGGGACATCAAGATGGACCTCGTCAGGTCGGGACTGAATCTGATGGAGTCCGTCGGCCTGCCCGACGGGCTCCAGGAAAAGTTGTTCGACCGCTGGATCAGAAACCTGGGCCGAGTCGCCGAGCAAGCCCAGGCCGAGGGCGACATCAACGCACAGTGCGACCCGCAGGACGTCGGCCGCATGATGGTCTCCCTGCACATGGGACTGCGAAAGACCAGCAACCTGGACGACCCGGAACGCTTCCTGCTCGACCTGGAAAAGTGCTGGTCCTTACTGCTTACCGGGATACTGCAACCGGACCGTTCCGAGTACTTCCGCCAATTCCTCAGGCGGCGTACGGCGCTCGCCGTCAACACCGGTTCAAACGATGCCGACTCGCAGTAGTAACGACGGCGAACGACCCGCGCGTCCGACGAGACTCTGGAGGTGCAGCGGCGATGCCGCGCCAGGTTCGGTCTGAGGCCACTCGGCAAAAAATCCTCGACGCCGCGATCGAAGTGTTCGGCGAGGTCGGGTACGCGGCCGCCGGATGGAGCACGATCATCGAGCGGACGGGCATGACCAAAGGCGCCCTCTATCACCACTTTGATTCGAAAGAATCGTTAGCCTCGAACATCATCGAGGAAGGGTCTGACGCGATCCTCAGCGCTTATCGAAATGTCTGTAAGTCGTCATCGCCGGGGCTGGAAAACATTGTGCACGGCTCATTCACGATCGTCGACGTGTTGGGCTCCGACAAAATGGCCCGGGCGGCCGCGCAATTGGCCACCGCCTTAAGCGGATTCAACGGGGCGGCCTCGCGCTTCTACGCCAACTTGGTGCTGGAGACGGCCCAGGAGGCGCGCCGCGCGGTCAAGGAAGGCGACCTTCGGAGCGGCATCGACCCCGACGTGCTCAGCGCGTCGATCGTGGGCACGATATCCGGGACACGGCTGATCGCGACCGCGATATCCAGCCACGGCAGGATCGGGGACGTCATCGGTGATCCCTTCGCTCGGTTGCATCAGCTCTGGGAACTCCTGCTGCCCGGCGTCGTCTCGGAAGCGTCGCTGCCCTACTTCCAGCAATTTCTGCGGCGCGAAGTGATGCGCCATACCGCGGCCAGCGCCCCGCTCGACGAGGACGGCGGGGAACCGGAAACCGATTAGCGTTCGGTGAGAGCCGTTGCGGGACACCTTTTCGCGGTCGCCGCAACGGCCTTTCCGTTATTGGGGTTGAAGCGCTTTCAACAATGCATACTGTTCCGGTGATGTTCCGGAAAGCTCTCGGCCGAGCAATTGCACTCGCCGGTGTCGTCGGTTTCTTGGTGATGAATGCTCCCGCGGCATCATGGGGTGCGCCCACCGATCCGCTCACAACGACGGATTCGACGACGACGCTGACGTTGGCCGATCTTGGGTCTTCCTCCACCTTGGAGTTCTGGGGCCTGACCAACAACGTGCCGCTGACTCTGCCGGTACTGCATGGGCTGACCCCGACGGCGCTGAACGCGACCGTCGAACTGCCAATCAATCTGCGGTCGGGGCTCATCACCGTGACACAGGGCGATCGCACCATCGCGCGGGTCAACCTGCCGACGACCGATCAGGCCCCGATCGTCATCCCGCTGACCGGAGCGGAGGTCGTCGACAACTTTCTGAGCGTGACGGTGCGTACGTACCTGGTGCCGCTGGACGGATATTGCTTGTACCCGGAAAGCCCGCTTCGGCTCGCCAACGGAACGGTCACCTACACCGGGACCGAACTGCCGCCCACCACAGTGGCTCATTTCTTGCCGCCGGTGCTGCGAAAGCTGACCATCTATTTGCCGCAATCGCCGTCAACTGCCGAGTCCGACACGGCAATCCGACTGGCCGCCTCCACCGCGTCGCATTACGGCAAACAGGCTCCCGAGATCGTCGTGGTCCCGTTGCAGGAAGGACAGGCGGCCCCGCCGACGCCGCCGGCGCCGCTGGAACGCCAGGTCGTCGTCAAAGAGGGCCCGGACAACGGCCTTTCCCTGCAGGGCGCGACCGGTGTGCCGTGGCTCCTGGTCTCCGGGCCGCTGGGCCAAACGGACGAATCGAACATCGCGGTGCTCTTCAGCGACCTGTCGGAGCTCGCCTTTTCCTCCAGGGCCTCGGCGGAATCGGTGAAGCCCACAGTGCAACTGGCGGGGGACACCGCCACGCTCCGCGACCTCGGGCGCCCGTTCATCAACGCGACTTCCCTGCAACCGCGGGTGTCGATCGGACTGGACCAGACCCGGTTTGGCAGGTCCATCCACGGGGTCCGCGTGCATCTGCAGGGTTCCTACACGCCGACGCCGCCCAATATCGCCGGCCGGATCGCCGTCACGATCGGTCCCGAGACCATCGATCACTGGCCGACCGATGGCCAGGGCGGCATCGACCGGTGGATCGACGTGCCGGATCGGCTCCTGCAGCGCTACACCAACATCGAAATGGTGCTCGACGTCGCGAGCAACGTCGGGCATTGCGGAGACTTCTACACCGCAGGGCCCGGAAATCAGCTGCTGACGTTGAACATCAACGGCGACAGCACTATTCAGAGCAGTAGCGCGGCGCCGCCGACGCCGGACGGCCTTCAGTCGGTACCGCAGACCTTGATGCCCCGCGTGCAGGTGGGCATCGCGGAGCACTCGTTGGTCGACACGGTGCGCGCGCTCGACATCATGGTGGGTCTGCAGCGGATGAGTTCGATGCCCATCGACACCACCGTCACCAGCGTGAAGCAAGCGGTCGATTCCTCGAATCCCGCGCTGCTGATTTCCGCCGACGGCTGGAATCAGTCCGACGTGACGCTCCCCGTGGCCGCGGGGCCCAGCGGCCCGATCACCGTCAACGCCGTCGGGTCCGGCGACAAGCCCACCAAGCTCACGTTGGACCCGGTGCTGCGATTCGCCTCTCTCCAAACGGTTTTCAACCGCGGCCGCACACTGCTGATCGCGACGTCCAATGGGGCGCCCGGACAGCTTGACGAGCTGATCAGGTGGCTCAAGGGCGACGACAACAAGCACTGGCAGCGGCTCAAGGGCGTTGCGGTGGTGTCGGTACCGGGACAAGACCCGGTGACCGTCGATCATCCGCCGTTGCCCGCCGGTGCGGCCGCCGCGGGATCCGGAAGCCATTCCGACCTCGACTGGCTGTGGTGGTTCGGCGCGGGGTGGGTCGTTGTCGCCATCGTCGGGGCAGGGGTGATCGTGTGGCGTGTCAGGCGCGAATCATGGCGGCGCCGATAGCGTTTGACTGGGCGCGCCCCTGAGGACCTGCTAGCGCGCTTCTTCCCAGAGCTGCTCGGTCAGATCCTGGAATGCGGCGAGGGCGAACTGATCATCCACCCGCCGCACCGCGGACTTGCTCATCATCGCGCGCACGACCGAGCCGTCCTTGTGCGCCAGTTCGACGACCATGTTCGCGAGAGCATGCACGGTCGCCAGCAGCGATTCCGACGCCGGGGCCTGATGGAAGATCTGTTCGAACCGCAGCGACAGGGTTTCCTCCGGCTCGTAGCCCATCATGTCGGCAAACGCGGTGTTGGCGAACAAGATACTGCCGTCGTCGCCGATGGCCAGCACCGGAACCGGGATCCGCTCCAGCACCACCAGTGCCGGCAGCTCCTTCAAGGTCGTCATCGGCGATTGGCTCTGTTGCCGGTTCTGGCGTCGTTCCACAGCCCGATTATGGGCTATGGCAGCGGATATGTTGGGGGCTTTCCCCGAAAGGGATTTGCTGGCGTCGTTGAAGTCGCTTGATCCGCAACCGAATTGTTCGGCCATTCACGCGCCGGTCACCGGCCTCAGGTCGCCGGTGTGGGGGCGCCGCACAACCCGCTGATCAGGATGTCGACGCGGGCGGCGTGGTGGTCGCGTCGCAACCGGGCGCCGCGATCGAGGGTGACCAGGCCGTGCAGGGCCGCCCACAGCACCTCGGTCAGGGTGTCGGGGTCCCGCGGGCCCGCGATCGTCTCCACCACCGCGCGCAGTTCGGCGAACGCCGCCGTCAGCTCGGCCGGGGTTTCCGCGGCGGCGAACGGCAGCGTGGTCGCGCGGGTGAACATCGCATCGAACAGGGCGGGGTTGTCACGAGCGAACCCGATGAAGGCCTCGGCGACCCGCGCCAGGGCGTCCCGGCCGTCGGTGGCGCCGCCGCGCGCGGTGCGGAGCGCGTCCGCGAGTTCGCCGAATCCCTCGACCGCGACCGACGCGGAGATGTCTTCCATGCCCGAGAAGTGTTTGTAGAGCACCGGTTGGCTGTACTCGATTTCGGCGGAGAGCCGGCGGGTGGTGACGGCGTCCCAACCCTCTTGCTCGGCCAGCTTGCGCGCGGTAGCGGTGATCAGCCGACGGCGGGCGGCCCGTTCGCGTGCCCGGCGGTCCTCGATGGACATGGACCCATCGTAGCGCCGATATAAAATCTAGCGGTGCTATTGACACGGCCGGTTATGGGGGTTAGCGTCGCTAACACCTGCTGCCGACGAGGAGTGCGCATCATGATCGCCACGCTGTTCGCGGTCATCGCGGTGCTGGGCACCGCGGTGGTTTACGGCACCGACGTGTTCTGCGCGATGGTGCAGCGGCCCGCGCTGGCCCGCGTCGACGACCGGGCGCTGCTCGCGGTGATGGGCAACATTCATCGCTACGGAGACCGCCGGATGCCGGTGCCGGGAATGCTCGGCCTCGGCGCCGCCGCCCTCAGCGCGGTATTCGCCGCGGCGGCCGGCCACTGGGCGCAAGCCGGCGCGGCCGGCGCCTCCGTGGGCCTGCTGCTGGTGTGGCTGCTGCTCTATCTGCGGGTGAGCGCACCGATCAACCACCAACTCATCGCCGGAGTCGATCGGCCCGGGCCGCCAACGAATGTTCGAGCGCTGCAACGTAACTGGGACAAGGTGATCACCACGAGGGCCACCCTGCAGGGCCTGGCGGTCGCCGGGTTATGCCTGGCGCTGCTGATCTGAACTCGGAAGGGATATCGGGACAATGACCATGGGCAACAAAGTCGGGCGCCTGCTCATGCGCGCGGCGCCGCTCTTGAACGCGCCGGTCGCGGCGATAGCGGCCTCGCGCTTCGGCGCAGGCATCAGGCGCAGCATCACGCTCGTCACCTACACGGGACGGCGTTCGGGACGGACGTTTTCGATACCGGTGGCCTATCGCCGGCGCGGCAACGATATCGAGATCGTCGCGAATATGCCCGACGCCAAGACATGGTGGCGCAACTTCGTCGGCGAGGGCGCTCCGATGTCGCTGACGCTCGATGGCGCCGAACGGGCCGGGCATGCGATCGCTCATCGAGACGCCAACGGCCGCGTCACCGTTCGCGTTCGCCTCGCAGGCAATTAGTCGACTTGGTAGCGCGGGAAGACGCCGCTCGGCGCCGGCAGTGCCGTGCCGGGCGCCAGCCGCGTGCCGATGGCGTCGAACCCGCGCTGCTCGGGCTTCTGGCCGAGCAGCTCCAGTAGCTTGCTCGCCGCATCGGGCATCACCGGCTGAATCAACAGCGCCGCAATGCGAACCACTTCGCACGTCGTGTAAAGCACTGTCGCGAAACGCTTCTGATCAGCCTCCGACTCGCTCTTGCGCAAGACCCAGGGCTGTTGCGCCGAGAAGTATCTGTTGGCCTCGCCGAGCATCAGCCAGATCGCTTCCAGCGCCAGGTGCATCGCCTGCGCTTCGAAACTGGCGCGCAGGCGCTCCAACAGACCGTCGGCCGTCGCCAGCAGGGCGGTGTCGGCTTCGGTGAACTCCCCGGGTTCGGGCAGCACGCCGCCCAGGTTCTTGGCGATCATCGACAACGACCGCTGGGCCAGGTTGCCCAGTTCATTGGCCAGATCGGTGTTGATCCGGGTGATGATGGCCTCTTCGCTGAAGCTGCCGTCCTGGCCGAACGGGACTTCCCGCAACAGGAAATAACGCACCTGGTCCACGCCGAACTCCTCGATCAGGGTGATCGGGTCGACGACGTTGCCCACCGACTTGCTCATCTTCTCGCCGCGGTTGAGCAGGAATCCGTGCGCGAAAACCCTTCGCGGCAGCTCGATTCCGGCCGACATCAGAAACGCCGGCCAGTACACGGTGTGAAACCGGATGATGTCCTTGCCGATCATGTGCAGGTCGGCCGGCCAGTAGCGGCGGAACATCTCCGAGTCGGTGTCCGGGTAGCCGACCCCGGTCAGGTAGTTGGTCAGCGCGTCGACCCAGACGTACATCACATGGTCGGGATGCTCGGGCACGTGCACGCCCCAGTCGAACGAGGTGCGCGAGATGGACAGATCGCGCAGGCCGCCCGCCACGAAACTGACGACCTCGTTGCGGCGCACCTCGGGCGCGATGAAGTCCGGGTTCGCCTCGTAGTGGGCCAGCAGCTTGTCGGCATACGCCGAGAGGCGGAAGAAGTAGGTCTGCTCCTCCGTCCACGTCAGCGGGGCGCCGGTTTCCACAGCCGCCCGGGTCCCGTCCTCGAGGAGTCTGGTTTCCGATTCGACGAAGAAGCGTTCGTCGCGCACCGAGTACCAGCCCGAGTAGGTGTCCAGGTAGATGTCGCCGGCGTCGGCCATCCGGCGCCAGATCGCCTTGGATGCCTCGTGATGGTCGGGGTCGGTGGTGCGGATGAAGCGGTCGAAGGAGATGTTCAACCGCTCCTGCAGGCGCTGGAACACATCGGAGTTGCGCCGGGCCAGCTCGGCCGTGCCGATGCCCTCGGCGGCCGCGGTCTCGACCATCTTGAGGCCGTGCTCGTCGGTGCCGGTCAGAAACCGAACGTCGAACCCGTCGAGCCGCTTGAACCGGGCGATCGCGTCGGTGGCGATGTATTCGTACGCGTGCCCGATGTGCGGATCGCCATTCGGGTAGGTGATTGCGGTGGTGACGTAATACGGCCTCATCGCAGTTCACCCTATTGTGTGCGCGTGAGTTCCAAACGCCAGCCGCCCCCGGCTCCCGAGCCCCTGAGCCCCCTCGTCGATGCGCACACCCACCTCGACGCGTGCGGCGCCACCGACGCCGGGGGAGTGCGGGCCATTGTCGACCGCGCCGCGGCGGTCGGGGTGGGCGCCGTCGTCACCATCGCCGACGACCTGGAATCGGCGCGCTGGGTCAGCCGCGCCGCCGAATGGGACCCGCGGGTCTACGCCGCGACGGCGTTGCACCCCACCCGCGCCGACGCGCTCACCGAGGCCGCCCGCGCCGAGATCGAGCGGCTGGTGGCGCACCCCCGCGTGGTGGCGGTCGGCGAGACCGGCATGGACATGTATTGGCCCGGGCGCCTGGACGGCTGCGCCGAGCCCGCCGTCCAGCGGGAGGCCTTCGCCTGGCATATCGATCTGGCGAAGCGGTGCGGCAAACCGCTGATGATCCACAACCGGGAGGCCGACGCCGAGGTGCTCGACGTGCTGGCCGCCGAGGGCGCCCCGGAGGTCGTGATCTTCCACTGCTTTTCCTCCGACGCCGCCATGGCGCGGCGCTGCGTGGACGCCGGATGGCTGCTGAGCCTGTCCGGCACCGTCAGCTTCCGCAACGCGCGCGCCCTGCGCGAAGCCGTTCCGTTGATACCGCCCGAGCAGCTGCTGGTGGAGACCGATGCCCCGTTTTTGACGCCGCATCCGCACCGGGGGACGGCGAATGAGCCCTATTGCCTTCCTTATACTGTTCGGGCGATCGCCGAACTGGTGGATCGCCGCCCGGAAGAGCTGGCTAAGGTCACGACGAGCAATGCTCGACGGGTGTACGGATTGGCCGCTCACTGAGGCGACTGACCGGGCGATTCATTTCACATCGCCGCGTCGGAGTTGCCCAACATTGGCCAGTTCGTTACCGTCTTGTGATCGAACGGTTGGGCCTACGGGCCCTTAATTTATGACCTGCTGCTAAATGAGTGGTTGCTGAGGGTTGGGTAGCGCGCGTTGAGTGTATTGACAAAACTTCATCAGAATCCTTCGCCGATGTTGCGTCTCGTGGTCGGAGGGCTGCTGGTAGTCCTGGCATTCGCGGGCGGATATGCGATCTCGGTGTGCAAGACGGTGACGTTGACTGTCGACGGCGTCGCCATGCAGGTGACGACCATGAAGTCCCGGGTCATCGACGTCGTCGAGGAGAACGGCTTCGTCATCGACGACCGTGACGACCTGTACCCCGCCGCCGATGTCGCGGTGCACGACGCCGGCAAGATCGTGCTCCGGCGCAGCCGCCCGTTGCAGATCTCGCTGGACGGCCATGACACCAAGCAGGTGTGGACCACGGCGTCCACCGTCGACGAGGCGCTGGCCCAGCTGGCGATGACCGATACCGCGCCCGCCGCGGCCAACCGCGGCAGCCGCGTCCCTCTGGCCGGGATGGCGCTGCCCGTCGTCAGCGCCAAGACCGTCCGCATCAACGACGGCGGCGCCGTCCGCACCGTGCATCTGGCCGCCCCCAACGTCGCCGGCTTGCTGAGCGCCGCCGGCGCGCCGCTGCTCGAGAGCGACCAGGTGGTGCCCGCCGCGACGATGCCGATCGTCGACGGAATGGAAGTCCAGGTGACCCGCAACCGGATCCAGCAGGTCACCGAGCGAATCCCGTTGCCGCCCAACGCGCGTCGGATCGAAGATCCGGAGATGAACATGAGCCGCCAGGTGGTCGAGGACCCGGGCAGCCCCGGCACGCAGGACGTGACCTTCTCGGTGGCCACCGTCAACGGGGTCGAGACCGGTCGGCTGCCGATCGCCAACACGGTGATCACGCCCGCCCGCGAATCGGTGGTCCGGATCGGCACCAAGCCGGGCACCGAGGTGCCTCCGATCAGTGACGGCTCCATCTGGGATGCGATCGCGGGCTGTGAGGCCGGCGGAAACTGGGCGATCAACACCGGAAACGGGTATTACGGCGGTGTGCAGTTCGACCAGGGCACGTGGGAGCGCAACGGCGGGTTGCGGTTCGCCTCCCGCGCCGACCTCGCCACCCGCGAGGAGCAGATCACCGTCGCCGAGGTGACCCGAGAGCGCCAGGGTTGGGGTGCGTGGCCAGTGTGCAGCGGAAGAGCTGGTGCGCGCTGACCATCCGGCTACTCGGGCGCACCGAGATCAGGCGGCTGGCCAAAGAACTTGAATTTCGGCCACGAAAATCGCTCGGCCAGAATTTCGTCCACGACGCCAACACGGTGCGACGGGTGGTGTCGACTTCCGGGATCAGCCGGTCTGACCACGTGTTGGAAGTCGGTCCCGGCCTCGGATCGCTGACGCTCGCATTGCTGGACCGGGGCGCCCCCGTCACCGCGGTCGAAATCGATCCGGTGCTGGCCGAACGGTTGCCGCGCACCGTCGCCGAGCACTCGCACAGCGAGATTCAGCGCCTGAGCGTGCTCAACCGCGACGTCTTGACCCTCCGCCGTGACGAACTGGCCGTCGCGCCGACGGCCCTGGTCGCGAACCTGCCCTACAACGTCGCGGTCCCGGCGCTGTTGCACCTGCTCGCCGAGTTCCCGTCCATTCGGGTCGTGACGGTCATGGTGCAGGCCGAGGTCGCCGAACGCCTTGCCGCCGAACCCGGCGGCAAGGAGTACGGCGTGCCCAGCGTCAAGGTTCGCTTCTTCGGCACGGTTCGCCGTTGCGGCACGGTCTCGCCGACCGTCTTCTGGCCGATTCCCCGCGTCTACTCCGGCCTGGTCCGCATCGACCGGTACGCGACCTCGCCGTGGCCCACCGACGAGGCGTTCCGGCGGCGGGTGTTCGAGCTGGTGGACATCGCCTTCGGTCAGCGCCGCAAGACCTGTCGCAACGCGTTCCTGGACTGGGCCGGCTCGGGTAACGAGTCGGCGGACCGGTTGCTGGCCGCCAGCATCGATCCCGCCCGTCGCGGTGAGACGCTGTCCATCGACGACTTCGTGCGGCTGTTGCAGCGCTCCGCCGAGGCGCCGCTACGTGTGGTTGGCCGGCAGCAGCGATAGTCTGCTGCGGTGTCCGCGTCTGACGGCAATACCGCTGCGGCTTGGGTGCCCACCGGGTCGGTCACCGTTCGGGTGCCCGGAAAAGTCAACCTCTACCTGGCGGTCGGTGACCGCCGCGAGGACGGCTATCACGAGCTGACGACGATATTCCAGGCCGTCTCGTTGCTCGACGAGGTGACCGTGCGCAATGCCGATGTGCTGTCGCTCGACATCGTCGGCGAGGGCGCCGACAAGCTGCCCACCGACGAACGCAACCTCGCCTGGCAGGCCGCCGAACTGATGGCAGAACACGTCGGCCGGGCTCCGGATGTGTCGATCATGATCGACAAGTCGATACCCGTGGCCGGCGGCATGGGCGGCGGCAGCGCCGACGCGGCGGCGGTGCTGGTCGCCATGAACTCGTTGTGGGAACTCAACGTGCCCCGCCGCGACCTGCGCATGCTCGCCGCGCGGCTGGGCAGCGACGTGCCGTTCGCGCTGCATGGCGGCACCGCGTTGGGCACCGGGCGCGGTGAGGAGTTGGCGACGGTGTTGTCGCGCAACACCTTCCACTGGGTGTTGGCGTTCGCGGACAGCGAGCTGCTCACGCCGGCGGTCTTCACCGAACTGGACCGGCTCCGGGAGGCGGGGGATCCGCCGCGGCTGCCCGCGCCCGGGCCGGTGCTGGCCGCGTTGGCCGCCGGTGATGCCGAACAGCTGGCCCCGCTGCTGGGCAACGAGATGCAGGCGGCCGCGGTGAGCCTGAACCCCGGTCTGCGGCGCACGCTGCGCGCCGGCGTGGACGCCGGTGCCCTGGCGGGCATCGTGTCCGGCTCGGGCCCGACGTGTGCGTTTTTGTGCGCGTCGGCAGCGTCGGCGGTCGACGTGGGCACCGAGGTGTCCGGGGCGGGGGTGTGCCGCACGGTTCGAGTGGCCAGCGGGCCGGTGGCCGGTGCGCGGGTGGTGCCCGCGCCGACCGAGGTGTGAATATTTTCCCATTTTGCGCATTAGTTTGGCGCGTCCCTAAGAGGAGCTTAAGATAATGCGCGGTGACGGGAAGCGCTGAGCAAGATCACTTAATTCCATCGTCCGCCGGGCGTTCCGGCGGACGATTAATGCATCCGGCCCGACAGAGTTTGTCGGGCCCGTTTTGCGCTTGTCGGGCGAACGCACGCCGCCGTTTCGTGGCGGGCGCGGGCGCATCACCGATCCGAGACCTAACCGCCGCCCAACCGTGTTTGCGTGCCTGCGGCGTAGAGCTACCCGGCGGGCGGAATATGAGATCCCGGGCGTTGGGACGAGGGCTGGAACCGAGGAGGCTGTTGTGAGCAGGTTTACCGAGAAGATGTACCGCAATGCCCGGTCCGTGACGACGGGCATGGTCACCGGTGAACCGCACGACCCGGTACGCCACACCTGGGGCGAGGTCCACGAGCGCGCGCGCCGCATCGCGGGCGGCCTGGCCGCCGCGGGCATCGGGCCCGGCGACGCGGTCGGCGTGCTCGCCGGTTTCCCGGTGGAGATCGCGCCGACGGCGCAGGGCCTGTGGATGCGCGGGGCCAGCCTGACCATGCTGCACCAGCCCACGCCCCGCACCGACCTGGCCGTGTGGGCCGAAGACACCATGAACGTCATCGGCATGATCGAGGCGAAGGCCGTCGTCGTCTCGGAGCCGTTCCTGGTGGCCATCCCGGTGCTCGAGGAGAAGGGCATCAAGGTCGTCACCGTCGCCGATCTGCTCGCGGCGGAGCCGATCGACCCCGTCGAGGTCGGCGAGGACGCGCTGGCGCTGATGCAGCTGACGTCCGGTTCGACCGGGTCCCCCAAGGCGGTGCAGATCACCCACCGCAACATCTACTCCAACGCCGAGGCGATGTTCATCGGCGCCCAGTACGACGTCGACACGGACGTCATGGTGAGCTGGCTGCCCTGCTTCCACGACATGGGCATGGTCGGCTTCCTCACCATTCCGATGTACTTCGGCGCCGAGCTGGTCAAGGTCACCCCGATGGACTTCCTGCGCGACACACTGCTGTGGGCCAAGCTCATCGACAAGTACAAGGGCACCATGACCGCGGCGCCCAACTTCGCCTACGCTCTGCTGGCCAAGCGGCTGCGCCGGCAGGCCAAGCCCGGCGACTTCGACCTGTCGACGCTGCGCTTCGCGCTGTCCGGCGCCGAGCCCGTCGAACCCGCCGACGTCGAGGACCTGCTGGACGCCGGCAAGCCGTTCGGCCTGAAGACCTCGGCGATCCTGCCCGCCTACGGCATGGCCGAAACCACACTGGCCGTTTCGTTTTCGGAGTGCAACGCCGGCCTGGTCGTCGACGAGGTCGACGCCGACCTGCTGGCCGCCCTGCGCCGCGCCGTACCCGCCACCAAGGGCAACACCCGCAGGCTGGCCACGCTCGGTCCGCTGCTGCAGGACCTCGAGGCGCGCATCATCGACGAGAACGGCGAGGTGATGCCGCCCCGCGGTGTCGGCGTGATCGAGCTGCGCGGCGAGTCGCTGACGCCCGGCTACCTGACCATGGGCGGTTTCATCTCGGCCCAGGACGAGAACGGCTGGTACGACACCGGTGACCTCGGCTACCTGACCGAGGAGGGCCACGTCGTCGTGTGCGGCCGCGTCAAGGACGTCATCATCATGGCCGGCCGCAACATCTATCCGACCGACATCGAGCGCGCCGCCTGCCGCGTGGAGGGGGTGCGGCCCGGCTGCGCCGTGGCGGTGCGGCTGGACGCCGGCCACTCCCGCGAGACGTTCGCCGTGGCCGTGGAGTCCAACGCCTTCCAGGACCAGACCGAGGTGCGTCGCATCGAGCACCAGGTCGCCCGCGAGGTGGTGGCCGAGGTCGACGTGCGGCCGCGCAACGTGGTGGTGCTCGGACCGGGGACCATCCCGAAGACGCCGTCGGGCAAGTTGCGGCGATCCAACTCGGTCACCCTGGTCACCTAGGGTCCGTCGCCTTTACCAGGCGTGGACGCGGTTCTGCGCGGGCTCTAACCCCAGCTCGATCAGCAACTCCGTGGCGTCCGCGGCCTGTTCGCAGATGGTGGGGACGTCGGCGCGCTCGGCGGCATTGAAGTTTTCCAGCACGAACGCCGCCGGGTCTTTGCGTCCCGGCGGACGGCCGATGCCGATGCGGACCCGCTGAAAGTCCTTGCTGCCCAAGGCGTTAGCCAACGAACGCAGCCCGTTGTGACCGCCTTCGCCGCCGCCGATCTTGAGCCGGATGCGGCCGAAGTCCAAGTCGAGATCGTCGTGGATGACGATGATGTCGCCCGGCGTCACCGAGTAGAACTTCGCCAACGGGCCGACCTGGCGGCCGGATTCGTTCATGTAGCAGCGCGGCTTGGCGACGACGACCGAGTGCCCGACGAGGCGGCCGCTGACGATCTCGGCGCCGGAACGCTTGTGCGCCTTGAACTTCGAACCCATTCGGGCCGCGAGCAGGTCGGCGACCATGAACCCGAGATTGTGTCGGGTGCGGGCGTAGTTGTCTCCGGGATTGCCTAGGCCGACGACCAGCAACGGCTCGGCCATGTTGCGATCCGCCTACTCGGACTCGGTTTCGGCGGCCTCTTCTTCGCCGGCCTCTTCGGCTTCGCCCTCGGCCGGCGCGGCCTCCTCGGTGACCTCGCCCGCGCCCTCTTCGGCGAGCTCCTCGGCCGTCGGCGCGTTAACCACGTTGACCACAAGCATTTCCGGGTCGGAGATCAGGTTGACGCCCTTGGGCAGGGTGATCTGTCCGGCGGTGAACTGGGTGCCGGGCTCGGTGCCCTCGACCGACACCGTCAGCTGTTCGGGGATCGACATGGCGTCGGCCTCGACCTCGATGGTGCTGGTTTCCTGGGTCACCAGCGTGCCGGGCGCGGCGTCACCCTCGATGACGACGCGGACCTCGACGACGACCTTTTCACCGCGCCGCACGACCAGCAGGTCGGCGTGCTGAATGGTGCGGCGGATGGGGTGGATGTCGAGCGACTTGGTCAGCGCCAGCTGCTCCTTGCCCTCGATGTCGAGGGTCAGCACCGCGTTGGTGCCCGCGTGCCGCAGCACGGCCGCGAAGTCATGGCCCGGCAGTTCGAGGTGCTGAGGATCGGCGCCGTGGCCGTAGAGGACGGCCGGGATCTTGCCGTCACGGCGGGCTCGCCGGGACGCACCCTTGCCGGTCTCGGCTCGCACCGTGACCTTGAGCTGGTTGAGTGTTTTGGCAGCCATCGTGTCGCTCCTGTGTGTGCTCGGTGGTTCGGGGCACGGCCAGGGTCGCGACGATTCGTCGGTCTCCGTCGATAACGGTGCTGGCCAGCCAGCCACCCTCGCCGTGACGCCCGGTCAGGGTAGCGCATGTGCACCTCAGAGGGGAAATTCGGCGTCGGGGGTGGTCTCGGCCGTGGCCCAGGTGACTCAGAGGGGGAATTGCGTCTTCGTGAGCTTTTCGGACAGCGCCCACAGCGCCGCCGCGGTGGCCGCGTCTTTGGCCCGCGGGCTGCGGCCGACCGGTTGCGTGCGGCCCATCTGGCCAAACCTGGGACCGACGAAGGTGTCGCCCGGCAGGTCCTGGGACGCCGCGTACAGGGTTTGCCGGGCGCCGAAATCGGCGTCGGTCGCGAACACCCGGGTGGCGGCCGACATCAGCGCGTCGCCCAGCTTGCGGCCCGACGCGCCCTGCAGGTTGGTGTGCGAGTAGCCGGGGTGGGCGGCGATCGCGCGCAGCGGGGACCCGGCCGCGGCCAGGCGTCGCTGCAGCTCGCTGGTGAACAGCAGGTTGGCGAGCTTGGACTGGCTGTAGGCCAGCCACGGCGAGTACCGCCGCGTCTGCCAGTTCAGGTCGTCGAGGTTGATGCGTCCCGGCCAGTGCGCCATTGACGAGACCGTCACCACCCGGTCGGTGAGCTTGGGCAACAACAGATTAGTGAGCGCGAAATGCCCCAGGTGGTTGGTGCCGATCTGGCTCTCGAAGCCATCGACGGTCAGGGAGAACGGGGCCGCCATGATGCCGGCGTTGTTGATCAGCACGTCGGCCGTGCTCACCCCGTCGGCGAACCGGCGCACCGACGACAGGTCCTGCAGGTCGAGCTCACGCACCTCGACCTGGCCGGCCATCGTCCGGGCGGCGGTCTCGCCCTTGCGGATGTCGCGCACGGCCATGACGATCGTGGCACCGCGTCGCGCCAGCTCGCGGGCGGTCACGGCGCCCAACCCGCTATTGGCGCCGGTGATGATCACGGTGCGTTCGGCGAACGACGGCAGATCTGCGGCGGTCCAGTTCGTCATGGCTGAACAGTACCGACATCGAACTCCAGCGGCAGCTCGCGCTACTTACTTGGCCGCGACGACGAATCCGCGGATGATCGCGTCGATGTCCGTCGACTCGGCGGCGGCCTGGTTGGCCAGGCTGGTGATGGTCAACTGCACCAGGTAACGCTTGCGGTCCGGCGGCGACCCGGTGGGGATCACGATGCGGTTCCAGCTGTGCAGCCGCATGCCGTCGAGGTCGTAGCTGCCCTGGATCATCGACGACGGGAAGCCGTTGTACGGCGCGCCCGAGGCGTCCAGCTGCTTGAAATTCTCGAACAATTGCGCATCGTCGTTGCCGTGCTTGATGACTTCGGCCGGGTCGAAATCCCCGTTCAGCTGGAAGACCACCAGCCGCGCCGTCGGAAATTTGCCGCCCTTGGAGATGATCAGCGTTTGCGGCGTGATGTTGGGACTGGTGAAGGGCGCCCAGCCCTGCGGCGTCGGGATCGAGATCGTCAGGCCTGGCACGGATCCCGGTGCCACGGGTTGGCCGGTAACCCCGATGCTCTGCAGATACTGCGACAGGGGGACCGGCTTTGCCGTGGGTGTGGTCGTCGAGGTCGTCGGCGTCTTCGACAAGATCGATTGGTAGTCAGGAGCTTTCGGGGCGCAGCCGACAGCCGACACCGCTAGTGCAACTATCGCGGCGGTGGCCGCGCAGCTGCCGAAGCGATTCACAGAATCTCGCGGACCGCGTCGATCGGACGGGCCAGCCGAGTGCCCTTCGGCGTGACGACGAAGGGTCGTTCGATGAGGATGGGGTGTTCGGCCATGGCGTCGAGCAACTGATCGTCGGTCGCGTCGGCGAGATTGAGTTCCTCATACAGGGATTCACGCTTGCGCACCGCGGTACGCACGTCGATGCCGGCGTCGCGGATCATCTTCACCAGTTCGGCACGCGATGGCGGGGTCTTCAGGTATTCGACGACTTCAGGCTCAAAGCCGCTGTCGCGCAACAAGTCCAGTGTCTTGCGGGAGGTGCTGCAGCGAGGGTTGTGGTAGATGACGGTGTCGGCCATTTAGGCGTCCCCGTCGAATAGCCCTGTGACTGAGCCGTTTTCGAATACGGCGCGGATGGTGCTGGCCAGCAGCGGCGCGATGGACAGGACGGTCAGCTGCGGGAAGCGCTTCTCCTCGCCGATCGGCAACGTGTTCGTCACGATCACTTCCCGGGCGCCGCAGGCGGCCAGCCGCTCGGCGGCCGGATCGGAGAGCACGCCATGGGTGGCGGCGATCACCACGTCGGCCGCGCCGTCGTCGTGCAGCAGCTTCACCGCGCCGGCGATGGTGCCACCGGTGTCGATCATGTCGTCGATCAAGACGCAGGTCCGCCCCGCCACCTCACCGACGACGCGGTTGGACACCACCTGGTTGGGCACCCGCGGGTCGCGGGTCTTGTGGATGAAGGCCAGCGGGACACCGCCCAGGGCGTCGGCCCACTTCTCGGCGATGCGCACCCGGCCGGAGTCGGGGGAGACGACGACCATGTTGCCGTCGGGGTAGTTGTCCCGGATGTACCCGGTGAGCAGGTTCTGCCCGCGCATGTGATCGACGGGCCCGTCGAAGAAGCCCTGGATCTGATCGGTGTGCAGGTCGACGGTGACGATCCGGTCGGCGCCGGCGGTCTTGAGCAGGTCGGCGACCAGACGCGCCGAGATCGGTTCGCGGCCGCGGTGCTTCTTGTCCTGCCGGGCGTAGGGGTAGAACGGCATGACGGCCGTGATCCGCTTGGCGCTGCCCCGCTTGAGCGCGTCGATCATGATGAGCTGTTCCATCAGCCAGTTGTTCACCGGCGCCGGGGCGGACTGCAGGACGAAGGCGTCACACCCTCGCACGGATTCGTGGAACCGCACGAAGATCTCGCCGTTGGCGAACTCGCGCGCGGTCTGCGCGGTGACGTGGACGTCGAGCTCCTTGGCCACCTGCTCGGCCAGCTCCGGGTGCGCCCGACCGGAGAAGAGCATCAAGTTTTTGCGGTTATCGGTCCAGTCGTGGCTCACCGTGCTGCCCTTGCCGTTCGGATCCAAATGGAAGTGCCCATCGTACGAAGCGAATCGTACGGAAATGTGGCCGGGTTGCCAGCTACTGACGTCACGGTGTCTGTTCGGCTTCCGCGGCGGGCGCCTTCTCGGCGGCCTCCGCCGCCTGCGCGGCCGCACTGCCGGGGCGCTTGCGGCGCACCCAGCCCTCGATGTTGCGTTGCGGACCTGCGGAGACCGCCAGCGTTCCCGGCGGGACGTCGTTGCGCACCACCGTGCCGGCGCCGGTGTAGGCGCCGTCGCCGACGGTCACCGGGGCCACGAACATGGTGTCCGACCCCGTGCGGACGTGGGAGCCGATGGTGGTCCGCCGCTTGGATTCGCCGTCGTAGTTGACGAACACGCTGGACGCGCCGATGTTGCTGTGCTCGCCGATATCGGCGTCCCCGACGTAGGTCAGGTGCGGCACTTTGGAGCCGGTGCCGATTGTGGAGTTCTTGGTCTCGACGAACGCGCCCAGCTTGCCGTCGTCGCCCAGCACGGTGCCGGGCCGCAGGTAGGTGAACGGGCCGACGGTGGCCCCGGCGCCGATCGACGACGAGGTGCCGTGGGTCCGCACCACCGACGCGCCGTCGCCGACGCTGACGTCGGTGAGGGTGGTGTCCGGGCCGACGACGCAGTGCCCGCCGACCTGGGTGCGGCCCAGCAGCTGAGTCCCGGGGTGGATGACGGTGTCGCGGCCGATCGTGACGTCGACGTCGATCCAGGTGGTGGCCGGGTCGACGATGGTGACGCCGGCCATCTGGTGGGCGGCGACGATGCGGCGGTTGAGTTCGGCGCCCAGCTGCGCGAGCTGGACCCGGTTGTTGACGCCGGCCACCAGCGCGCTGTCGTCGACGTGGCGGGCGTGAATGGCCAGGCCGTCGCCGCGCAGGATCGCGATGACGTCGGTCAGATACAGCTCCTGTTGGGCGTTGTTGGAGCTCAACCGGTTCAGCGCCGAGCGCAACGCCGCGGTGTCGAAGGCGTAGACGCCGGCGTTGACCTCGCGGATATCGCGCTGGGATTCGGTGGCGTCGGCGTGCTCCACGATCGCCGTGACCTCATTGTCCTGGGTGCGCAGGATGCGGCCGTAGCCGCTGGGGTCGCTCAACGTCGTGGTCAGCACCGTGGCCGCGGCCGGCGCCGCGCTATGGGCTGCGATGAGGTCGGCCAGGGTGTCGGCGTCGAGCAGCGGGGTGTCGCCGGAGGTGACGACGACCACCCCGGCGTAGTCGTCGGGCAGCGCGGACAGGCCGCACAGGACGGCGTCGCCGGTGCCCCGCGGCCGGTCCTGCAGGGCCACGTCGATGGGACGTCCGAGGGCGTCGGCCCAGTCGGCGACCAGCGGCGCGATGCGCTCGTGATCGTGGCCCAACACCACGGCCAGGTGCTGCGGCGCCACCTTGGCGATCGCGTGCAGGAGGTGGGACAGCATGCTGCGCCCACCGAGGGTGTGCAGCACCTTCGGGGTGTCCGACCGCATCCGGGTGCCGGGCCCGGCCGCTAGCACCACGACCGCGGTATCACCAGGAGACGACATCAACCCTCCTTTTCGGGTCTGTCCCGCGCGGGCTGCGCGCGGAAGCGCCGACACGCCGTCAAGCGTGTCATCTCATCTGCGGTGAAGGCAAAAAATCGAGCCGCGGGAGACCCGCGCTCGATTCGGAGGAAGCTCCGTCGCCAGGACTCGAACCTGAACTATCTGAACCAAAATCAGAGGTGCTGCCGATTACACCACGACGGATCGCCAAGAAGACTTTAGTCGGATGACGATGCGGGGCGCTTGCGGCCCGAGGAGGAATCCGACCATCCGGCCTAGTCGGATGACGATGCGGGGCGCTGGTCGGCCGCTGAACCGCCCGCCGCCCGATACGCTGATTGACGTGGCCGTGCTGGACTCCCAAACGCAAAAGGAACCCGACAAAGAGGTGCGGGCGCCGCGCGCGCGGATGACCGGCACCGAACGTCGGCAACAACTCATCGGCATCGCGCGTTCGCTGTTCGCCGAGCGCGGGTATGAAGGCACCTCGATCGAGGAGATCGCGCTGCGGGCCAATGTGTCCAAGCCGGTCGTCTACGAGCATTTCGGGGGCAAAGAGGGCCTCTATGCCGTGGTCGTCGACCGCGAGATGTCGGCGCTGCTCGACGGCATCACGTCGTCGCTGACCAACAACCGCTCCCGGGTGCGGGTCGAGCGGGTGGCTCTTGCCCTGCTCACCTACGTCGAAGAGCGCACCGACGGCTTCCGGATCATGATCCGCGACTCGCCGGCCGCGATCAGCTCAGGCACCTACTCGAGCCTGCTCAATGACGCCGTCAACCAGGTCAGCTCCATCCTGGCCGGTGACTTCTCCCGTCGGGGCCTGGATCCCGGGCTGGCGCCGCTGTACGCCCAGGCGTTGGTGGGCTCCGTGTCGATGACCGCGCAGTGGTGGCTCGACACCCGCGAGCCCAAGAAAGAAGTGGTGGCCGCGCACCTGGTCAACCTCATGTGGAATGGGCTGATCGGGCTGGAGGCCGACCCCCGGCTGCAGGACGAGTAGGCCGGTTTCGCGAGCGTAACGCCACGGCGAATATCGGCCAGAATTTTCGCCGTGGCGTTACGCCCGGCGACCGGGCCGAGCCCGGCGACCGGCGCGCGATCGCCACTACCCGCAGTCGCGGGCCAGCAGGTCGGCCACGGTTTCGCGGCGAACCAGTTCGCGCGCCCGGCCATCCTTGACGGCCACCAGTGACGGCCGGCCGACCATGTTGTAGTTGGACGCCATGCTGTGGTGGTAGGCGCCGGTGCAGGCCACGGCCAGCAGGTCGCCGGGCCGCAGGTCCGCCGGCAGCTCGATGTCGCGGGCGATCTCGTCGCCCGATTCACAGTGCCGGCCGGCCACGGTGACGCGCTGCTTGAGGCCCAGCGGATGCCGATTGGCCAGCGCGACGGCGTATCGCGCGCCGTACAGCGACACCCGCGGGTTGTCGCTCATGCCGCCGTCGACGGCGACGAAGGTGCGGCCACCGAATTGCGTCTTGACCGAGCGCACCCGATACAGGGTCACGCCGGCGCGGCCGCTGATGGCCCGGCCCGGTTCGACCACGACCTGCGGGCGGGGGAACCGCTCGGCGGCGCAGGCCTCGTCGAGGGCGTTCTCGATCACCTCGGCCAGCTCGTCGAGATCCAGCTCCCGATCGCCGGGGACGTACGGGATCGCATGTCCGCCACCGATGTTCAGCTCGGTGAGGATGACGCCGTGCCGGGCCCGGATATCGGCCATCGCGGCGATCATCCGCCGAATCGCCTCGCCGTACAGGGCGGCATCGCTGACCTGCGAGCCGATGTGGCAGTGCAGGCCGACCAGGTCGAGGATGGGGTGCGCCAGCACGCGCCTCACCGCGTCGGCGGCGTGGTCGCCGGCGAGGGTGAAGCCGAACTTCTGGTCGCTGACACCGGTGGTGACGGCGCGGTGCCCGTGGATGTCGATGTCGGGGGTCACCCGGATGAGCACCGGCTGGCGCCGCCGCGCCAGCCCGGCGAGGTAGGCGATTTCGATGCAGGAATCCAGCACGATGCGCCCCACCCCGGCGCCCACGGCGTCGCGCAGCTCCTCGGGCGACGTGGCGTTGCCGTGCATGACGATGCGTGCCGGGTCGACGCCGCCGGCCAGGGCCGTGGCCAGTTCACCGGCCGAGCAGACGTCGACGCCGAGGCCCTCTTCGCGGGCCCAGCGGGCCACCGCGGTGCTCAGCAGCGACTTGCCGGCGTACACGACCTCGATCCCGCGCAGGACGCGGCGGTAACGGCGGGCGCGATGCCGAAAATCGGTTTCGTCGATGACGTAGGCCGGGGTGTTGAACTCGTCGGCGATATCGGCCAGCGGCACACCGCCGACGCACAGCCTGCCCTCCTCGTCGGGGTGGGCGGTGAGGGGCCAGATCGCGGGGTCGAATCGCGGGGGAGCCGCGTGGCCGAGGGACGGCAGAATGTCCAGCAATGTCATGAATCCAACGTGCGCCCGCGGGCGCTCGCGTGGCGTTTTCTTGACGATCCATTGACGACGCCGACCGCAATATTGACGCGGTTCGCCGTGTCCGGCGGCCCCCGCCCGGCGACGGCGGGCGCCGCGTCGGCGGGAGGAAGGAGCCGGGCAAGCAGCCCTAGAATGGAATTCATCATGACCGCACCGGGGGCTGCTCGCCCAGAAACCCCGATCGCGGGGCTCGTTGAATTGGCGCTCACCGCGCCGACCTTCCAGCAGTTGATCGACAGCGCGGCGACGTCGCCGGCTGAATTGAGCCTGGTGGGTCCAGCCAGCGCACGGTTGTTCGTGGCCAGCGCGCTGGCGCGGTTGGGTCCTTTGCTGGTAGTCACCGCGACCGGGCGCGAAGCCGACGACTTGACCGCTGAACTGCGCGGTGTCTTCGGCGATGCCGTGGCGGTCTTCCCGTCCTGGGAGACGCTGCCGCACGAGCGGCTCTCGCCCGGCGTCGACACCGTCGGCGCCCGGCTGACGGTGCTGCGCCGGCTGGCCCACCCCGACGACGCGCGGCTGGGTCCGCCCCTGCAGGTGGTGGTGACGGCGGCCCGCTCGCTGCTGCAGCCGATGACGCCGCAGCTGGGCCTGATCGAGCCGGTCACGTTGAGCGTGGGCCAGGAAGTCGAATTCGAGGGTGTCATCGCCCGGCTGGTCGAGCTGGCCTACACCCGGGTCGACATGGTGGGCCGGCGCGGCGAGTTCGCCGTGCGCGGCGGGATCCTCGACGTCTTCCCGCCGACGGCCGAGCACCCGGTGCGCATCGAGTTCTGGGGTGACGAGGTCAGCGAGATGCGGATGTTCTCCGTCGCCGATCAGCGTTCGATCCCGGAGCTCGAGGTCGACACCCTGATCGCGGTGCCCTGCCGCGAACTGCTGCTCACCGAGGGGGTGCGGCGACGGGCCGCCGAGCTGTCCGCGGCGCACCCGGCGACCGAACCCGCGATCACCGGCAGCGTCACCGACATGCTGGCCAAGCTCGCCGACGGCATCGCGGTCGACGGCATGGAGGCCCTGCTACCGGTGCTGCGGCCCGGCGAGCATGTGCTGCTGACCGACCAACTGGCGCAAGGCACCCCGATCCTGCTGTGCGACCCGGAGAAGATCCGCACCCGGGCCGCCGACCTGATCAAGACCGGCAGCGAATTCCTCGAAGCCTCGTGGTCGGCGGCGGCCATGGGCACCGACGCTCCCGTCGACGTCGCGCAATTCGGCGGATCGGGATTCGCCGAGCTCGACGAGGTGCGGGCCGCGGCCGCCACGGGCGGGCATCCGTGGTGGACGTTGAGCCAGCTGTCCGACGAGTCGGCCGTCGAGCTAGACATCCGGGCCGCGCCCTCGGCGCGCGGACACCAACACGACATCGACGGCATCTTCGCGATGCTGCGCGCGCACGTCACCACCGGCGGCCACGCCGTCGTCGTCGCGCCCGGCGCCGGAACCGCGCATCGCGTGGTGGAACGGCTGGCCGAATGCGACACCCCCGCCGGCATGCTGGAATCCGGCGCCGCGCCCAAGCTCGGGGTGGTCGGCGTGCTCAAGGGGCCGCTGCACGACGGCGTGATCATCCCCGGCGCCACGTTGGTGGTGATCACCGAGACCGATCTGACCGGCAGCCGCGTCGCCGCCGTCGAGGGCAAGCGGCTGGCGGCCAAGCGGCGCAACACTGTTGACCCGTTGGCGCTCACCGCCGGTGATCTGGTGGTGCACGATCAGCACGGCATCGGGCGGTTCGTGGAGATGGTCGAGCGCACCGTCGGCGGCGCCCGGCGCGAGTACCTGGTGCTCGAATACGCCTCGAGCAAGCGGGGCGGCGGATCCGACAAGCTGTATGTGCCGATGGATTCGCTGGATCAGCTGTCGCGCTACGTCGGCGGGCAGGCGCCCGCGCTGAGCAAGCTGGGCGGCAGCGACTGGACCAACACCAAGACCAAGGCCCGCCGCGCGGTGCGCGAGATCGCCGGCGAGCTGGTGTCCCTGTACGCCAAGCGGCAGGCCAGCCCCGGGCACGCGTTCGGGCCGGACACGCCCTGGCAGGCCGAGATGGAAGACGCGTTCGGGTACACCGAGACGGTCGACCAGCTGACCGCGATCACCGAGGTCAAAGGGGACATGGAAAAGCCGATCCCGATGGACCGGGTGATCTGCGGCGACGTGGGCTACGGCAAGACCGAGATCGCGGTGCGGGCGGCGTTCAAGGCGGTCCAGGACGGCAAGCAGGTCGCCGTGCTGGTGCCCACCACGCTGCTGGCCGACCAGCATCTGCAGACCTTCACCGACCGGATGACCGGGTTCCCGCTGACCGTCAAGGGCCTGTCCCGGTTCACCGACCCCGCGGAGTCCAAGGCCGTGATCGAGGGCCTGGCCGACGGATCGGTGGACGTGGTGATCGGCACGCACCGGCTGTTGCAGACCGGGGTGCGCTGGAAGGACCTCGGCCTGGTCGTGGTCGACGAGGAGCAGCGGTTCGGCGTCGAGCACAAGGAGCACATCAAGTCGCTGCGCACCCACGTCGACGTGCTGACCATGAGCGCCACCCCGATCCCGCGCACGCTGGAGATGAGCCTGGCCGGGATCCGCGAGATGTCGACGATCCTCACCCCGCCCGAGGAGCGCTATCCGGTGCTGACCTACGTCGGCCCGCACGACGACAAGCAGGTCGCGGCCGCCCTGCGGCGCGAGCTGCTACGCGACGGGCAGGTCTTCTACGTGCACAACCGGGTCAGCTCGATCGACCGGACGGCGGCGAAGATCCGGGAGCTGGTGCCCGAGGCGCGAGTGGTCGTCGCGCACGGGCAGATGCCCGAAGAACGGCTGGAACGCACGGTGCAGGGGTTCTGGAACCGCGAATACGACATCCTGGTGTGCACGACGATCGTGGAGACCGGGCTGGACATCTCCAACGCCAACACGCTGATCGTCGAGCGCGCCGACACCTTCGGCCTGTCGCAGCTGCACCAGCTGCGCGGCCGGGTCGGCCGCAGCCGGGAGCGCGGCTACGCCTACTTCCTGTACCCGCCGCATGCGCCGCTCACCGAGACCGCCTATGACCGGCTGGCCACCATCGCGCAGAACAACGAACTCGGCGCGGGCATGGCGGTCGCGATGAAGGACCTCGAGATCCGCGGCGCCGGCAACGTGCTGGGTGTCGAGCAGTCCGGGCACGTCGCCGGCGTCGGCTTCGACCTGTACGTCCGCTTGGTGGGCGAGGCCGTGGAGGCGTATCGCGCGGCCGCCGACGGCCACACCGTCACGACCGCCGAGGAACCCAAGGACGTGCGGATCGACCTGCCGGTCGACGCGCACCTGCCGCCGGACTACATCGCCAGCGACCGGCTGCGGCTGGAGGCGTACCGCCGGCTGGCCGCCGCGGCCTCCGACGGTGAGATCGACGCGGCCGTGGAGGAACTCGTCGACCGCTACGGGGCGCTGCCCGAGCCGGCCCTGCGGCTGGTGGCGGTGGCGCGGCTGCGGCTGCTGTGTCGCGCCGCGGGCATCACCGAGGTGTCGGCGCCGTCGGCGGCCACCGTGCGGCTTTCGCCGATGACGCTGCCGGATTCGGCCCAGGTGCGGCTCAAGCGGATGTATCCGGCGGCGAACTACCGCGCCACGACGTCCACGGTGCAGGTTCCCATCCCGCGCGACGGCGGGGTCGGCGCGCCGCGGTTGCGCGATGTCGAGCTGGTGCAGATGGTGGCGAATTTGGTGACCGCTCTGCAGGGTAAACCGCAGGCAGATATTGGTATAACGAGTCCAGCTGCAGCGATGGCAAGTGAGGGGCCACGGTGATCGTCGTCTTGTTCGACCCCCGCCGCCCGTCGCTGGTGCCCATCGAAGCCATCGAGCACCTCGCCGGCGAGGTGCAGTACACCGAAGAGATGCCCGTCGCGGTGCCCTGGTCGCTGTCGGCGGCGCGGCCGGTGCACTCCGGTGAGGACGCGCCGGTGCTGCTGTCGTCCGACCCCGACCACCCGGCCGTGACCGCCCGCCTGGCGGCCGGGGCCCGGCTGATCTCCGCGCCCGACACGCCGCGCGGCGAACGCCTGGTCGACGCCGTCGCCATGATGGACAAATTGCGCACCGCCGGGCCGTGGGAGAGTGAGCAAACCCACGATTCGCTGCGCCGGTTTCTGTTGGAGGAGACCTACGAGCTGCTGGACGCGGTGGGCAGCGGCAACGCCGACCAACTGCGCGATGAGCTCGGCGACGTGCTGCTGCAAGTCCTCTTCCACGCCCGCATCGCCGAGGATGCGCCGCAGTCCGCCTTCACCATCGATGACGTCGCCGCCGCCCTGATGCGGAAACTGGGCAACCGGGTCCCGGGAGTGCTTGCCGGGCAATCCATTTCGCTCGAAGAGCAGCTGGCCCAGTGGGAAGAGCGCAAGGCGGCCGAAAAGCCGCGCAAGTCGGTGATGGACGACGTGCACACGGGGCAGCCCGCATTGGCGCTCGCCCAGAAGGTGATCCAGCGCGCCGACAAAGCCGGTCTGCCCGCCGACCTGATCCCCGACGCGATCACCTCGATCCGCGTGTCGGCCGACGTGGACGCCGAAAGCGCCCTGCGCACAGCGGTTCTGGAGTTCGTCGACACGGTTCGCGGCGCGGAGCGGGCGATCGCGACGGCGCGCCGCGGGGGCGGCGTCCCCGACGAGTTCGACGTGGCCCCGCTCGGTGAAGTCTCCGAACAGGAGTGGCGTGAGCACTGGCCGACGGGTGAATCGGCGGCCGACCCGGCCGCCGAGGAAGTCACGGCCGACGGCGGGGCCGGCGACGGCTGAGCGACGCCTTGCAGCGGCCGCGCCGCGGATTATTACCCCCCGCCGTCATGGGCGCGAGCGATCGCGGCAATGTTTGCCGGATTTGCCCTCGGCCGGTCGGTAATATCGCGGATGAGGTTGCGAATCCCCGTGGTCGGCCGTGGTCTGACCGCGCTAGCCAAGGCGGCCGGCAGCTAATCGATGATTAGCTGCAACCGGCGAAACGTCGGTGCGCCGGGGCCCGACGCGACCGAGCAGTCCCCCGACGCATGGGACGATGGTGTGGCGGAAGTTGGTGCAGGCGAGTTTAGGGGAGCTCAGGAAAGCATGGTGTCGCCGAGGCGTTGGATGCGCGCGGCCGCCGTGATCGGCGCGACCGCGATCGTTCTGGCCTCGAGCTGCACGTGGCAGCTCAGCCTGTTCATTCCCGACGGCGTGCCGCCCCCGGCGGGAGACCCGGTGCCGCCGGTGGACACGCATGCCAGCGGTCGGCCCGCGGAACAGTTGCGCGACTGGGCGGCGCAACGGTCGGCGGCGTTGGAGATCCCGGTGATCGCGCTCGAGGCCTACGCGTACGCGGCCCGGGTCGCCGAGGTCGAGAACCCGAAGTGCCACATCGCCTGGACCACGCTCGCGGGCATTGGTCAGGTCGAGAGCCGCCACGGCACTTACCGCGGTGCGACGCTGGCCCCCAACGGGGACGTCAGCCCCCCGATCCGCGGTGTCCGACTGGACGGCAGCGGCGGGACGCTGCGCATCGTCGACACCGACGAAGACCTCACCGACGGCGACGGCGTGACGCGCGCGATGGGGCCGATGCAGTTCATCCCCGAGACGTGGCGGCTCTACGGTGTCGACGCTCACAATGACGGCCGCGTCAGCCCGGACAACATCGACGACGCCGCGCTCGCCGCCGCGGGCTACCTGTGTTGGCGCGGAAAGGATCTCGCAACACCGCGGGGCTGGATCACCGCGCTGCGGGCCTACAACAACTCGATGGTCTACGCGCGCGCGGTCCGGGATTGGGCGACCGCTTACGCGAAAGGTCACCCGTTATAGCAGGATGTATCGCTGACCCAGGCTTACGCGAACAAGGAGAACCCAGTGCCGATTATCGAGCAGGTCGGGGCCCGCGAGATCCTCGATTCCCGCGGTAACCCGACAGTCGAGGTCGAGATTGCCCTGATCGACGGGACGTTTGCCCGCGCGGCGGTGCCGTCGGGCGCGTCGACGGGCGAGCACGAGGCCGTCGAGTTGCGCGACGGCGGCGAGCGTTACGGCGGCAAGGGTGTGCAAAAGGCGGTGCAGGCCGTGCTGGACGAGATCGGCCCGGCGGTGATCGGCCTCAACGCCGACGATCAGCGGCTAGTCGACCAGGCGCTGCTGGATCTGGACGGCACGCCCGACAAGTCGAGGCTGGGCGGCAACGCGATCCTGGGCGTGTCGCTGGCCGTGGCCAAGGCGGCGGCCGATTCCGCCGAGTTGCCGCTGTTCCGCTACCTCGGCGGGCCCAACGCGCACATCCTGCCGGTGCCGATGATGAACATCCTCAACGGCGGCGCGCACGCCGACACCGCCGTCGACATCCAGGAGTTCATGGTGGCGCCGATCGGTGCGCCCAGCTTCGCCGAGGCGCTGCGCTGGGGCGCCGAGGTGTATCACTCGCTGAAGTCGGTGCTCAAGAAGGAGGGGCTGAGCACGGGGCTGGGCGATGAGGGCGGCTTCGCCCCCGACGTGGCGGGCACCACCGCGGCCCTGGACCTGATCAGCCGGGCCATCGACTCGGCCGGTTTCAAACTCGGCGCCGACGTAGCGCTGGCCCTCGACGCGGCGGCCACCGAGTTCTTCACCGACGGGACGGGCTACAAATTCGAGGGCAGCACCCGCACCGCGGAACAGATGGCGGAGTTCTACGCCGGGCTGCTCGGCTCTTATCCGCTGGTGTCCCTCGAAGACCCACTGTCCGAAGACGATTGGGATGGCTGGGCGACCCTGACCGCGGCGATCGGTGATCGGGTGCAGATCGTCGGCGACGACATCTTCGTCACGAATCCCGAGCGCCTGGAAGAGGGCATCGACAAGGGCGTGGCAAACGCGTTGCTGGTCAAGGTGAATCAGATCGGCACGCTGACCGAGACGCTGGACGCGGTCGCGCTCGCGCACCACAGTGGCTACCGCACGATGATGAGCCATCGCAGCGGCGAGACCGAGGACACCACGATCGCCGACCTGGCGGTGGCCGCCGGCTGCGGGCAGATCAAGACCGGTGCGCCCGCCCGCAGCGAGCGCGTCGCCAAATACAACCAGCTGCTGCGGATCGAGGAGGCGCTCGGCGACGCCGCCCGTTACGCCGGCGATCTCGCCTTCCCGCGGTATACACCGCCGGAGGCCAAATAGGTTGCCCGGCAAGCCGGATCCGAAGCGGCGTTCCCCGGCATCGCGCCCGGGGAAGGCCGGCGATCCGGTTCGGCGTCGGCGCTCGGCCAAGCCGCCGTCGAAGCCAAGTGCGAGGACGTCGCCCACGGCGAATCACGGCGGCCGCAACTCCACCCAGCAAGAGCATGTCGTCGAACCCATCACCCGGCAGGCCGCCGAATCGGTTGAGCAGCGCTCCGAGCAACGGCTGGGTTTCACCGCGCGGCGCGCGGCGGTGCTGGCCGCGGTGATCTGCGTGCTGACGCTGACCATCGCCGGACCCGTGCGCACCTATTTCGCGCAGCGCACCGAGATGAATCAGCTGGCCGCCAGCGAGGCCGCGCTGCGCCGTCAGATCGCGGATTTGGAGCAGCGAAAGACCAAACTCGGTGACCCGGCCTACATTGCGGCGCAGGCGCGCGAGCGGCTCGGCTTCGTGAAGCCCGGAGACATCCCGTTCCAGGTTCAGCTGCCGCCGTCGGCGGCCGAGCCCACCCAGCCGGGATCCCCGTCGGCGAAACCGGTCAACAACGACCCGTGGTACACGTCGCTGTGGCACACCATCGCCGACGCCCCGCACCTGCCGCCGGCCCCGCCGCCGGTCCCCGAAGCCCCGCCCCCGCCGGCCGAACCGGGTCCGCCCGCACCGAATCCCACGGGTCCCGGTGGTTGACCGTGCCGACCTGGAGGCGGTGGCTCGCCAGCTCGGGCGTGAGCCGCGCGGGGTGCTCGACATCGCCTACCGGTGCCCCAACGGCGAACCCGGCGTGGTGAAGACCGCGCCGAAATTGCCTGACGGCACGCCGTTTCCGACGCTGTACTACCTGACGCATCCGGCGCTGACGGCGGCCGCGAGCCGGCTCGAGACGACGGGATTGATGCGCGAGATGACCGAGCGGCTGGGACGCGACGCGGATCTGGCGGCCGCGTACCGGCGCGCGCACGAGTCGTACCTGGCCGAGCGCGACGCGATCGAATCGTTGGGGACCACGTTCACCGGCGGTGGGATGCCCGACCGGGTCAAGTGCCTGCACGTGCTGATCGCCCATTCGCTGGCCAAGGGGCCGGGCGTGAATCCGTTCGGCGACAAGGCGCTGGCGATCCTGGCCGGCGAGCCCGCGATGGCGGGCATTTTGGTGGAGGGCCAATGGTGAACGGCAGGCTCGCGGGAATCGACTGCGGTACCAACTCGATTCGCTTGTTGATCGCCGATGTTGAAGGGTCCGGGCGGCTGCGTGACGTGCATCGGGAGACGCGGATCGTGCGGCTCGGCCAGGGTGTCGACGCGACCGGCGAGTTCGCGGCGGAGGCGATAGAGCGCACCCGGGCCGCGTTGGCGGACTACGCCGCGCTGCTGGCAGAGCACGGGGCCGAGCGGGTGCGGATGGTGGCCACCTCGGCGGCCCGCGATGTCGCCAACCGCGACGACTTCTTCGCGATGACGGCCGACGTGTTGGGCGCGGTGCTGCCCGGCGCGGTGGCCGAGGTGATCAGCGGCGCCGAAGAGGCCGCGCTGTCGTTCCGCGGCGCGGTCGGCGAATTAGATAGCGCGGCAGGCCCTTTCGTCGTCGTCGACCTGGGCGGGGGCTCCACCGAAATCGTAGTTGGGGGCGGGGCGGTGGTGGCCAGCCACTCGGCCGACATCGGCTGTGTCCGGCTGACCGAGCGTTGCCTGCATTCGGACCCGCCGACGCCCGCGGAGGTGGCCGCCGCCCGGCAGGTGGTGCGCGAGCGGCTCGAGGTCGCGCTGGGCGTGGTGCCCGTGGAGGGGGCACGGACCTGGGTCGGCCTGGCCGGAACGATGACCACGCTGTCCGCGCTGGCGCACAATTTGCCGGCGTATGACTCTGCGGCCATTCATCTTTCGCACGTCGCCGGCGCGGATCTGTTGGCGGTATGCGAACGGCTGATCGGGATGACACGCGCCGAGCGCGCGGCGCTGCCGCCGATGCACGAGGGGCGGGCCGACGTGATCGGCGGGGGCGCGATCGTGGTGGAGGAGTTGGCGCGCGAGCTGCGCGCCCGTGCGGGCATCGAGGAGCTGACGGTGAGCGAGCACGACATCCTGGACGGCATCGTGCTGTCGATCGCCGAGTAGCTCGGCCGCCACCGGCCCTCACGCCTCGAATCGATAGCCCATGCCCGACTCGGTCAGCAGGTGTTTGGGATGCGACGGGTCGTCTTCGAGCTTGCGGCGCAGCTGCGCGAGATACACGCGCAGGTAATGGGTTTCGGTGGCATACGCCGGACCCCACACCTCCTTGAGCAGCTCCTCGCGTCCGACCAGCTTGCCGCGATTGCGGACGAGGACCTCGAGCATCCCCCACTCGGTGGGGGTGAGGTGGACTTCGCCGCCGTTCTTGCTGACCTTCTTGGCGGCCAAATCGACCGTGAACGCATCGGTTTCGATCACCGGCTGCTCGAGCTCGGAGGCCGCGGTGTTGCGGCGCACCGCCGCGCGCAGCCGGGCCAGGAACTCGTCCATCCCAAAGGGTTTGGTGACATAGTCGTCGGCGCCGGCGTCCAGCGCCTCGACTTTGTCCGACGAGTCGGTGCGCGCGGACAGCACGATCACCGGCGCGGTGAGCCATCCGCGCAGACCGGCCAGCACGTCGATGCCGGAGATGTCGGGCAGGCCGAGGTCGAGGATCACCACGTCGGGCTTGTGCTCGGCGGCGGCGCGCAGCGCGCCCGTGCCGCTCGACGCGGTGACCACCTCATAGCCCCGCACGGACAGGTTGATGCGCAGCGCCCGCAGGATCTGCGGCTCGTCGTCGATCACCAACACGCGCGTCATGTGGCATCCATAGCCTGCGGCGCAGCCATTTCCACGATCACGGTCAGTCCGCCTCCTGGGGTGTCGGTGGCCGTTATGCTCCCGCCCATCGCTTCGACGAAGCCCCGCGCCACCGACATCCCCAGCCCGACGCCGGTGGTGTTGTCGTGATCGCCGAGCCGCTGAAACGCTTCGAAGATCTGTTCCTCGGCACCGTGCGGTATTCCGGGACCCTCGTCGATGACGTTGATCAGCACCCGATCGCCCACCTGCCCGGCGTTGACCCGGACCAGGCAGTTGGGCGCATACCGCAGCGCGTTATCGATCAGGTTGGCCAGCACCCGCTCCAGCAGCCCGGCGTCGGCCATCACCACGGCGTCGCCCACATCCACCTTGACCCGGTCGATGGCGGACCGGAAAAAGCCGGTGGCGCCCTTGCCGATGCTGACCAGCGCGCGTTGCACGGTTTCCTCCAGGTACACCCGGCTCAGTTCCGGGTGGATCGCCCCGGCGGCCAGCCGTGAGGAATCGAGCAGGTTGCCGACCAGCGCGGTGAGTTGGTCGATGGACTCCTCGATGGTCGCCAACAACTCCGCGGTGTCGGCGGCGGAGAAGGCGACGTCCTCGGCGCGCAGGCTGGACACGGCGACCTTGGCCGCCGCCAGCGGCGTGCGCAGGTCATGGCTGACCGCCGACAGCAGGGAGCGCCGCAGTTCGTCGGCCCGCACGACCGCCTCGGTCCGGCTGGCCTCCTCGGCCAGCTCGCGCTGCCTGACCAAACCCGCGGCCTGCCTGGCCACCGCGCTGAGCACGCGCCGGTCCCGCGCCGAGAGCTTGCGGCCCGCCAGCAGCATCCAGAATTCGTCGTCGCCGACCTCGATCGCGGTGTCCGCGGAATCGACGGTGACACAAGGATCCCTGCCCACGCAGGCGACGACGTCGCTCGTGGTGTCCCCGGCGCCGGGCTCGCGCAACATGCTGACCGCGCGCTGGGCGTAGGTCTCTCGCACCCGTTCGAGCAGCGTTTCGAGGTCGGCACCGCGCAGCACCGAGCCCGCGAACAGGGTCAGCAGCTCGGCCTCCTGCGACGCGCGGCGGGCTTCCCGCGTGCGCTTGGCCGCGAAATCGACCAGCACCGCGACCGCGACCGCGATCAGCAGCAGCACCAATTCGGTGACGGCGCTGTTGGGTTCGGCGATGGTGAAGCTGTGCCGCGGGGCGATCAGGAAATAGTTCAGCAGCAGTCCGGACAGCATCGCCGAAAGTGCCGCGGGCGCAACACCTCCGAGCAATCCGACCAGCAGCACCCCCACGAAGAACAACGCGCTCTCGCCGCCGGTGTCCAGGTACGGGTCCAGCGTCGTGACGGTGATCGCGCAGATGATCGACGGCACGATGAGCGCCGCCAGCCACGACGTCACGCGCCGCTCGCGCGGGGCGAGCGAGGCCGTGCGAAACCCGCGCTTGGCCTCCTCGTGCGTGACCAGGTGCACGTCGATCTTCCCGGACAGCTCGACGATCCTCGGGCCGATGCCCTCCTCGAACAGGCGCGCCCAGCGGGAGCGGCGCGAGGTGCCGATCACCAGCTGCGTGGCGTTCATCTCGCGGGCGAACTCGAGTAGGGCCGTGGGCACCTCGTCGCCGACCACGGTGTGCAGCGAAGCGTCCAGGCTGGTCGCCAGTTCCCGGATCTTGGCCATCCGCGACTCCGACAGGCCGGCCAGGCCGTCGCCGCGGACGACGTGGACCACCATGAGCTCGGCGGTGGACTTCGACGCGATCCGGGACGCCCGTCGCACCAAGGTCTCGGATTCGGGTCCACCGGTGACCGCCACGACGACCCGCTCGCGGGCTTCCCACGTGTCGGTGATCTTGTTCTCAGCCCGGTAGTTGGCCAGCGCCATATCGACCTGGTCGGCGAGCCACAGCAGCGCCAGTTCCCTTAGCGCGGTGAGATTTCCGCGGCGGAAGTAGTTGGACAGCGCCGCATCGATGCGATCGGGCGCGTAGACGTTGCCATGAGACAACCTGCGCCGCAACGCCTCCGGCGTGATGTCGATGAGTTCGACCTGCGCGGCCTGCCGCACGATCAGGTCCGGGACGGTCTCTTTCTGCTCGATACCGGTGATCTGGGCGACGACGTCGTTGAGGCTTTCCAGGTGCTGCACGTTGACCGTGGAGATCACGGTGATTCCGGCGTCGAGCAATTCCTCGACATCCTGCCAGCGCTTGGGGTTTTTGCTCCCCGGCGCGTTGGTATGCGCGAGTTCGTCGACGAGGACGACCTGCGGGCGGCGCGCCAGCACGGCCGGCACGTCGAGCTCGGGGAAGCGCCCGCCACGGTATTCGACATAGCGCGGCGGAATGATCTCGATGCCCTCAAGCAGCTCAGCGGTTTTCGCACGCCCGTGGGTTTCCACCACGCCCGCCACCAGATCGGTACCCCGCTCCAGCCGCCGATGCGCCTCACCCAGCATCGAATACGTCTTACCCACGCCCGGAGCGGCACCGAGGTAGATGCGTAGCTCCCCCCGCCTGGGGTGGCGGCCGCGGAGGTTGACGTCAGTCACGTCAACCATCATCCCCCTTGGGACTAACTAGTGACCGGATACCGGTGGTCGAGTTGCAGGTTGAGTTGCAGCACGTTGACGCACGGTTCACCGAAGAACCCCAGCGCGCGGCCGCTGCGGTTCTGCGCCACCACCGCACGGATCTGATCCGGGCTGGCACGGCGGGCGTTGGCGACGCGCGCCACCTGGATGTCGGCGTAGGCCGGCGAGATGTTCGGGTCGAGGCCGCTGCCGCCGGCGGTGACCGCGTCGGGCGGCACGGCCGGGGAGGCGGGCGCGGCCCCGCGGACGGGCACGGTCTGTCCGATCGAGTAGTCGTCGCCGTACCGGGCGCATTCGACCCGCACACCCTGGTAGAGGCTGAGGAACGGCGCCGGTGTCGATCCGCACGGCTCGTTGACGCTGACCACCCGAGTCGGGTGGATGACGTTTCCGCGCGCGTCACGCGGGCCGATCACCGACAACACCGCACCCACCCCGCGGCCCGTGCAGAACGGCCGCGACCCATCGACACCCTCCAATGCGCCGACGGCGGCGCTGCGCGAACACACCGTCGTCAGCAGGCTCGGCTTGAAGCCGGCGTCCGCCGCGGACT
Organism: Mycobacterium sp. NTMscope_Eco_3; assembly: GCF_976985685.1. Lineage (NCBI taxonomy): Bacteria > Bacillati > Actinomycetota > Actinomycetes > Mycobacteriales > Mycobacteriaceae > Mycobacterium > Mycobacterium sp. NTMscope_Eco_3. Next base: position 696,031 of record NZ_CDRJYZ010000001.1, read on the forward strand.
TGCCCGCCGCCAGTTGCGCCGGGTCGGCGGGCGTGTCGACGATGCTTTCCGGCCCGAGGTTGCTGCCGCCCGACGAGGTCGGGTCGTAGCCGGCGCCGGCCGCCGAGGGCCGGCTCTGGAAATACTGCGGCAGCGGGTTGCCGTCCTTGTCGGTGAACGGCTGGCCGATCAGCCTGCTGCCCACCGGCTTACCGTCCGCGGTGAGAATCGAGCCCTCGGCGTGCTCCCGCAATCCCGGCAGCTGCGCGACCGCCCAGACGAAGAGGGGATAGGCCAGACCGGTGATCGCGGTCAGCACCAGCAGCGCACGCAACGCCGCCCAATGCAGGCGGAGGAAATTCGTCATATCAGGACATCCCTGGGATGAATTGGACGATCAGGTCGATCGCCTTGATTCCGGCGAAGGGGGCGACGATGCCGCCAAGACCGTAGACATACAGGTTGCGGCTCAACAGTTTTGACGCGCTGCTCGGTGTATACCGCACGCCGCGCAGCGATAGCGGGATCAGCAACACGATGATGATCGCGTTGAAGATGACCGCGGACAGGATCGCCGACTGCGGGCTGTGCAGCCGCATGATGTTGAGCAGATCCAGACCGGGGAACAGCGCGACGAACATCGCCGGGATGATCGCGAAGTACTTCGCGATGTCGTTGGCGATCGAAAAGGTCGTCAGCGCGCCGCGGGTGATCAGCAGTTGCTTGCCGATCTCCACGATCTCGATGAGCTTGGTGGGATCGGAGTCGAGATCGACCATGTTGCCGGCCTCTTTGGCCGCCGACGTGCCGGTGTTCATCGCCACCCCCACGTCGGCTTGCGCCAACGCCGGCGCGTCGTTGGTGCCGTCGCCGGTCATCGCGACCAGTTTGCCGCCCGCCTGCTCACGCTTGATCAACGCGAGCTTGTCCTCCGGCGTGGCCTCGGCCAGGAAGTCGTCGACCCCCGCCTCGTCGGCAATCGACTTGGCGGTCAACGGGTTATCGCCGGTGATCATCACCGTCCGGATGCCCATCCGCCGCATCTCGTCGAAACGGTCCCGCATGCCCTGCTTGACGACGTCCTTGAGGTGGATGACACCGAGCACTCTCGCTTGCCCCTCGGCGCTTTCCCCGACGACCAGGGGAGTGCCGCCGCCGGCGGAGACGCCGTCGACGATCTCGCCGAGCTGCGCGGGGACGTTGCCTCCTTGGCCGCGTACCCATTCCGCGACCGAGTTCGCCGCCCCCTTGCGCAGCAGGTGCCCATCGAGGTCGACGCCCGACATCCGCGTGGTGGCCGAGAAGGCCACCCAGCTCGCCTGCGACAGCTCGCCCGGTGTGCGGGCACGCAGGCCGAAGTGCTGCTTGGCGAACACGACAACCGAACGGCCCTCGGGTGTTTCGTCGGCGAGGCTGGACAATTGCGCGGCGTCGGCCAACTGTTCGGCGGAGACGCCGTCGAAGGGGATGAAGGCGGCGGCCTGCCGGTTGCCCAGCGTGATGGTGCCCGTCTTGTCCAGCAGCAGGGTGTTGACGTCACCGGCGGCTTCCACCGCCCGCCCGGACATGGCGAGCACGTTGCGCTGCACCAGCCGGTCCATGCCGGCGATGCCGATGGCCGACAGCAGCGCGCCGATGGTGGTCGGGATCAGGCACACCAACAACGACACCATCACGATGCCGGTGACGCCGCTTGCATCCAGCGCCTGCGTATTCGGGACGCCGGGATTGTTCGCCTTGGCGTAGATCGCCAACGGCTGCAAGGTCGCCACGGCGAAGACGAAGATGATCGTCAAGGCGGCGAGCAGGATATTCAGCGCGATCTCGTTCGGGGTTTTCTGCCGGTTGGCGCCCTCGACGAGCGCGATCATGCGGTCGATGAAGCTCTCACCGGGTTTCTGGGTGATCTTGACGACGATCCGGTCGCTCAGCACGGTGGTGCCGCCGGTGACCGCCGATCGGTCGCCGCCGGACTCGCGGATCACCGGCGCCGACTCGCCCGTGATGGCCGATTCGTCCACTGAGGCAATGCCTTCCACCACATCACCGTCACCGGGGATCACCTGGCCCGCCTCGACCACCACGACGTCGCCCCGTTGCAGTTGGGCTGCGGCGACCGCTTCCTCGACCGCGGCGGCCCCCGGTACCCAGTCCTTGAGTCGCCGGGCCACGGTGTGCGTTTTGGCCCGGCGCAGCGTTTCGGCCTGGGCCTTGCCCCGGCCCTCGGCGACCGCTTCGGCGAGATTGGCGAACAGCACGGTCAACCACAACCAGATCACGGACAGCCAGGCGAACCAGCTCGGCGCGGCGATCGCCAGGACGGTGCTCCAGGCGGCGCCGATTTCGACGATGAACATCACCGGGTTGCGGCATAGGCTGCGCGGGTTGAGTTTTCGCAGCGCGTCCGGCGTGGAGCGCCATAGCATCTTCGGGTCGAGCAGGCCGCCCTGCACCCGTTTTCTGCCGCTGGACGCCGCCGGATGCGTCTGCTCGGTCGGCTGGATCGCGGTCGCGGTCATCAGTGGATTCCTTCGGCGAGGGGCCCGAGCGCGAGCATGGGCAAGAACGTGAGGGCAACGACGATCAACGTGACGCCGGCGACCATGCCCACGAACTGCGGCCGGTGGGTGGGCAGGGTGCCCGCCGAGGCCGGTGTGCTGCCTTGCCGCGCCAGCGATCCGGCCAGTGCCAGCACGAGCACGATGGGCAGGAACCGGCCGAGCGCCATGGCCAGGCCGAGAGCCGTGTTGTACCAGTCGGTGTTGGCGCTGAGCCCGGCGAAGGCCGACCCGTTGTTGTTGGCCGCCGAGGTGAACGCGTAGAGGATTTCCGAGAGTCCGTGCGGTCCGCCGTTGAGCATGCCGGCGCGTTCGCCGGGCAGCGCCATCGCGATCGCGGTGCCGGTCAGCACGATCAAGGGAGTGACCAGGAAATAGCTTGCGGCGAGCTTGATTTCGCGTGGGTTGATCTTCTTGCCGAGGTACTCCGGGGTGCGCCCGACCATCAGCCCCGCGACGAACACGGTGATCACCGCCAGAACGAGAATGCCGTACAGGCCGGAGCCGGTGCCGCCGGGCGCGACCTCACCCAGCTGCATGTTGAACATCGTGATCATGCCGCCGAGGCTGGTCAGCGAGTCGTGGGCGGAGTCGACGGCGCCGGTGGAGGTGAGCGTCGTGGCGGCGGCGAACACCCCCGAGTCGGTGACGCCGAAGCGCTGCTCGACCCCCTCCATCGCAGCGCCTGTCGCCGTCGGCACCGTGCCGCGGTGCTGCGTCTGGAACCACAGCATGAAGGTGGTGCTGATCGTGTACAGCGTCGCCATCACGGCCGCAATCGCGTAGCCCTGCTTGGTGTTACCCACCATGCGCCCGAACGTGCGCGGCAGCGAGAACCCGATCACCAGGATGAGGAAGATCTCCAGCCAGTTGGTCCAGCCAGTCGGATTCTCGAACGGGTGCGCGGAATTCGCGTTGTAGAAGCCGCCGCCGTTGGTGCCGAGTTCTTTGATGACCTCCTGGCTGGCCACCGGCCCGCCGGTGATGGTCTGCCGGGGGCCGCTGACGGTGGTGACCACCTGGTCGTGCAGGTGGAAGTTCTGGATCGCCCCACCGGCGATCAGCAGGATCGCGCTGACGACGGCGACGGGTAACAGGATGCGCAGCGTCCCGCGCACCAGGTCGACCCAGAAGTTGCCCAGCTCGCCGGTGCGGGTGCGGGCGAACCCGCGCACCAGCGCGACGGCCACCGCCATCCCGACGGCGGCGGACACGAAGTTCTGCACCGCCAGGCCGGCCATCTGCACGAGATGGCCCTGTGTCGACTCGCCGGAGTAGGCCTGCCAATTGGTGTTCGTGACAAAGCTGACCGCGGTGTTCCACGCCAGCGAGGGCGTCAGCTGTGTGGCCGGATCATGCAGGTGCAGCGGCAATTTGCCCTGGACGAGCTGGAACGCGAACAGGACCAGGATGCTGATCGACGAGAACGCCAGCACGCTTCGGGCGTAGGAGCCCCACGTCTGTTCCGCGCGGGCATCGACGCCGATCAGTCGATAGATCATTCGCTCGGCGGACGAATCCTTCTCCGAGGCATACACGCGAAACATGTAGTCCCCGAAGGGCACGTGGGCAACCGCCACCGCCGCGACGAGAACAACGAGGAAGATGATCCCGGCCGTCGTCGTGCTCACTCAGAACCTCTCCGGGAACAGCAGGGCGCCCCCGAGATAGAGCGCGATGAGGACGGAAAGCACCAAGCCGACGGTGTTTTGGTAGTTCATAGCCGTTCGACCAGCTTCTGAGCCACGCCGAGCGCGGCGAACACCGCCACGGTCAGCCCGACGTATACCGCCACGCCCATCTCGTCTCCGTTCCGCACCAATCACGCGCATACGCAAGGGACCTCGCCGAGTCAGCCGCAGCGCCATCGAGCGACAGTCTCGGATGAAGTCAGCCTGAAATTAACCGGGCGGCGTTCGGGTAACGAGCGTGGTTGACGGTTTCCTAACGGGGCTACCGTGCACCTTTACGGTTTCTTAACGCCCCGTGGCGGACCGTCGATCAGGGGGAGCCGTACCCGGAAGACCGTCTCGTCCTCCGTGGATTCGACGGTGACCGAACCATGATGGGCCTTGACGATCGAACTGACGATCGGCAGGCCCAGCCCGTGACCCGAACCGTCGGATCTCGACTTGTCCGCCCGGACGAACCGCTCGAACAGCCTGGGCAGCAGCTCTTCGTCGATGCCCGGCCCGTCGTCGGTGACGGTCAATTCCACGAACGGCGGCTCGGGACCGTCACGGTAGCAGGTGATTCCGGTCGTCACCGTCACCCCGGGCGGCGTGTGCACGCGGGCGTTGCCGAGCAGGTTGCTGACCAGCTGATGCAGCCGGGCGTGGTCGCCTCGCACCCAGACCGGCTGGTCGGGCAGGTCTTTGACCCAGTGGTGGGTCAGCGCAGCCACGGTCGCGTCGTTCACCGCGTTGTTGGCCACCGCGGCCAGGTCGACGTCCTCGGACTGCAGATCCTGCCCTTCACCCAAACGCGAAAGCAGCAGCAACTCATCGACGAGCAACGCCATCCGCCGGGCCTCGGATTCGATGCGGGCCAGCGCGTATTCGGTGGTCGGCGGCAGCTCCGAACTGTCCTGGCGGGTGAGTTCGGCGTAGCCCTGAATCGCCGCCAGGGGCGTGCGCAGTTCGTGGCTGGCGTCACTGATGAATTGCCGCATCCGCAGGTCGGATTCGGCCCGATGCGCCAGCGCGCCGTCCACGTTGTCCAGCAAGCGGTTCAGCGTGCGGCCGACGATGCCGACCTCGTTCTGCGGGTCGGTGTCCTGCGGCTGGACCCGGAGGCTGATCCGGTGCTCGTCATCGGCGAGCGGCATCGCGGCGACGTCGGCCGCGATCGCGCCGAGCCGGCGCAGCGGACGAAGCGTATACCCGACGACCCATCCGGTGAGCGCTGCGGTAAGCGCCAAGGCCCCCGCGATCAGCGCGATGGTGGTGATCTGTTTGCGGGCGATGATCCGGTCGGCGAGGTTCTGCGACATCCCGACCACGAGCACGTCGGAGCCGTCCACCGTGCTGTCGAGGCGGTAAGACCCCAGGCTGCCCAGCATTTCGGTCCGTGGCGGCCCTCCGGACCACGACTGCCCTTCCAGCGCGCGGATGACGTCGGCGGGCGCGGGTTTCGGTTCTCCTTCGGAGAACACCGCCGACCCGATCACCACGCCGTTGCGCAGCACGGCGATGAGGTTTCCCGGCGTTTGTCCGGTGAATTCCAGCATCGCCTGTCCGATCGGCGGAGTGCCCGGACGCGTCGAAGTGTGTTCGCCGTTGCGGTATTTCGTGTACTGGTGGCTGAACGCGTCGAGCGACTCGGCGATGTCGGCGTCGCTCATGGCGTTGACGTAGCCGCGCAGACTGAGCACGGACACGATGCCGACGGTCACCAGCACCACGCTGACCACGGCCAGCACGCCCAACAGCAGCTGGCGGCGCAGCGACGAGGGAAACCACCGGGGAAAGATCCCGGATGCCGCGGCCTTGTCCTGGGTCATTCCGCCGGGCGCAGCATGTACCCCACGCCGCGGACCGTATGAATCATCGGCTCGCGACCGGAGTCGATCTTTTTCCTCAGGTACGAGATGTAGAGATCCACGATGCTGGTGCGCCCGGCGAAGTCGTAGTTCCAGACCCGGTCCAGGATCTCGCTGCGGCTCAGCGCGCGCCGCGGGTTGCGCATGAGGAAGCGCAGCAACTCGAACTCGGTGGAGGAAAGCGACACGGGGGTGTCACCGCGGGTGACTTCCCGGCTGGCGGTGTCGACCCGCAGGTCGCCGACGACGAGGGTTTCGGCGGTCGGCGTGGGTGGCGGGCCGGAGCGGCGGAGCAACCCGCGCAGCCGGGCGACCAATTCCTCCAGGCTGAACGGTTTGGTCATGTAGTCGTCGGCACCCGCGGTCAGGCCGGTCACCCGGTCCATGACCGAGTCACGCGCGGTCAGGAACAGCGTCGGGGTGTAGACGTCGGATTGGCGCACCCGTTCGAGGATCCGCAGGCCGTCCACGTCGGGAAGCATGATGTCGAGGACGAGCACGTCGGGGCTGACCCTCTCGAACTTCGCCATGGCCTCGCGCCCGTTGTGGGCGATGTCGACCACCCAGCCCTCGTAGTGCAGGGCCATCCTCACCAGATTGGTCAAGGCCGGCTCGTCGTCGACCAGCAAAACCCTGATGGGTGAGCCGTCGGCACGGTTGATCCGCGGCAGCTGCCCCAGGATGGCTTGGCGGGGGCGCTGCGAGCCCGAGTATCCGGCCGTTGCGGTCATGTTCTTCCAATTCTGACCGGCCACACACCGGATTGTCACGGAGTTCATAGAATTCTCAAATGTAGGCGTGTGAGCTGGCGCACTGTCGAAAGATGCTGTGCATTGAGCCATTACAGGCCTGGGCATTCCAAAATGGCTGCGCCCCAGCGGGTTTCATCGATTTAGCGTCAGACGCAAACGGGGCCGCGCACCGGTCGGTGCGCGGCCCCGTCCGGGGTCGAGGCGTCAGGCCCAGCTGGACCCGACGGCGCTGTCGGTGCTGGCCATGTTGCTGCCCGCAGACTGAACCTTCTGTCCGTGGGAGTTGGCCTGCTCGTAGATCACCTGGAAGTTGCGGCCCAACTGGGTGATGAACTCCTGGCACGCGACCGAACCTGCACCGCCCCAAAAGTCGCCGGCAGCAAGCACATCGCGAACGATGGCCTGGTGCTCGGCCTCCAAGGACGCGGCCTGGGCGCGGATCAGGGCACCGTGGGCGTCCACGTCGCCGAACTGGTAATTGATGCTCATTGCTTGGCTCCTTAAAAGTCTTGGGCAGCAGCGGTTCTGGCTAGCTGCTGAGGATCTGCTGCGAGGCCTGCTCTTGCTGCTCGTAGTTGTTCGCGTCGCGGATCAGCCCGTCGCGCACCCCGTGCAGCATGTTGACGATGTTGCGGAAGGCCTGGTTGACCTGGCCCATGGTGTCGTAGGACGTCGCCTGCGCCTGGCCGCTCCAGCCCGCGCCGGCGATGTTCATCGACGACGCCCACATCTTGCGGGCCTCGTCCTCAACGGTCTGGGCGTGCACCTCGAAACGCCCCGCCATCGCCCGCATCTCGTGCGGGTCGGTCATGAAACGTGTTGCCATGTCGGCTGTCTCCTATCGTGATAGCTTCAGTCGGCCGAAGTCTTAACAGTGGTAATTGATGCGGCGGTGGCCGCGGCTCCAATAGATTACGGCCTGCCGGTTAATTGTTCGCGTCAAACGGTCGACACGTACCCCCTTACCTCCCGTATCGGCGGTCCCTTCTCAGACGACAACCTGCTTGGGCATGACGATCGGTTTGAAGCCGTACCGGGGCCCGGTGCCGTACGCGCCGGCGCCCTTGGCGGCCGCAGCCATTCCCGGCATGCCGGGCATCGCGGTGACGCCTTCCGCTTCGGCCGCGGCCGTCCAGCCCGAGCCTTCGAGCGGGGCGGTGGCCGAAGCCAACGACGCCGGGGAGGCCGCATTCCAGCCGGCCGGCACCGAGAGGCGGCCGACCGCGGACGCCTCGCCCAGCGCGGCCGACGCGCCCGCGCCCGACACCGAGCCCACCGTCGTGCCGGGCGTGATGGCGGCCGCGCCGGCCGCCGGGGCGGCAGAGTCGGCCAGCGAGAACGGAATCGACGGCACGGTCCCGAGGGTGTGCCCCAGTGACACCACGTTCGGGATGGCGTTCATGGTGAACCAGGCCCCGGTGTTGATCCCGCCGTTGATGGCATTGAAGACGAATGGGGTGCCCATCAAATTGTCAACGGACTGCAGCAGGCCTCCACTGCCGGTTGGCGACGTGATGAGCGACGACAGGTCCAAACCGGTCGCCTGCGTCGTGCCATTCACCGCGTCGAAAGCGACCGCGCTGTTGTCCACGGCCGCGGCGGCCGCCGGGTCGGTGGTCGACGTCAGCGGCGTCACGGGGGTGAGGACGCCGGCCGCCGCCGAGGCGGCCTGATAGGTGGCCATCATCGTGGCGTCTTGAACCCACATCTCGGCGTACTGCGCTTCGGTCGCCGCGATCGCGGCCGAATTGACGCCCAGGACGTTCGTTGCGACGAGGGTGGCCAGCAACGTCCGATTGGCCGCGATCACCGGCGGGGGCACCGTCGCGGCGAATGCCGCCTCGTAGGCGGCCGCCGATGCGGTGGCCTGGGCGCTCGCCTGCTCGAGCGTCGTCGCCGTCTCGGTCAGATAGGTCACGATGGGCTGGGCGGCGGCGGCCGCCGCGGCGGACCCGCCACCGGTCCATTGCTCGGTGGTCAGCAACGAGATGATCGACTCCCACTGCGTGGCTGTGGTGCTCACCTCGGCGGCCAGGTTGGCGTACGCCGTCGCGGCGGCCATGAGCGGAGCGGAGCCCGCACCCGCATACATGAGCGACGAGGTGACCTCTGGGGGTATCGCTGAAAAGTCAAGCACCATTTGTGTATTCCGCTCCTTTTACTGTTCGGATTCCACGTCTATCGGGTGAGCGTGACTGCCTAGACGGCGGTCGGTTTCGGCATGACGATCGGTTTGACGCCGTAGCGCGGCGCGCCGAAGCCGGCGCTGTTGCGTCCCATTGCACCCACGCCGGGCATGCCCGGCACCACCGTTCCCGGACCGCCCTGCGGCGCGGCGGCTGTCCAGCCGACCGTCTGCAGCGGCGCGGCGCTTGAACCGGTCACCGGGGTGGAACCGGCCCAACTCGGCGGCACGGAGAGCTTGTTGACCATGGTTGCTTGGCCCATCGCGGCGGCTGGCATCGCGCCCATGCCGGCCACGCCGCTCACACCGGCGCCGGCCGGCGTGGTCGTGGTGGCCAGGTCCGCCGCGGCGGCCGCACCCGCGTCGGCGCCGGAGGTGTCCAGCAGCCCACCACCGGCGAGGCCGAGCAGGTCGGAACCGGCGGAGGCCCAGTTGCCGAAACCGATGTTTCCGATGTTGGCGCCGTTACTCGACAGCCCGAACATGCCACCCAGACCACCGCTGGACTGGCCGTTGAAGCCGAGGAGCCAGGCGAGGATGTCGATCGGGTTGGAACCCGTCGCGGCAGACGTGCCGGGATCCACGGCGTCCAACGCTTGGAGGGCGGCCTGGCTGGCGTTGACGGCCTCGGTGTCGCCGTAACTGTTGGAGCTGATGCCCAGGGTCTGCGAGTACTGCTCGAGAAGCGCTTGCGCCTCGGCGGCGATCGTCTGGTACTGGGTGCCGTACGCCGAGAAGATTGCCGCCTGCTGGGCCGATACCGGGTCGGCGGCGGCGGGAGCGATGACGGTGGTCGCCGACGCGGCGCCCGCGTTTTGCGCTGCCAGGTTGCTGTTGATTCCGGACAGCAACGTCTCCGCGGCTAGCATTTCTTCAGTCTGTGTGGTCAGAAACGACATTTGTTGCTCCTATGCTGAACGAGCCGACCCCCGGTGTGGATCGCTGTGTGTTCACGTAACGGCCGCTGTGCGTTGGCGTAACGCTAGCGAGCCACAACTCCACATTCCCCACCCAATGAGCTGGGGTTACAGTCGTTTACGGCTTCTTAACGACAAGGGCGGCAGTTTTAACAAGACCCTGTCGGACGACATCGGGACGTCATCTGATCGCGGGCGCGGAAAGGCAGAAGTCGCGCGCGGCGCGCGGATACTAATCGATGGGGACGGGCCCCGCATCTTGGACGTCTGGCAAATATCGGCCGCAATGCGATGCCGCGTGTTCGGGGTTCACGCGCTAGATTCGCCGCCGGGCCCCCATAGCCCAATTGGCAGAGGCAGCGGACTTAAAATCCGTCAAGTGTCGGTTCGAGTCCGACTGGGGGCACCGATTGTGTGCAGTTCGGCTGGCCCACGTGATCCGGTGGCCGTGTCGCGCCGAATACCTGGGGGACGCTGATGCACCCGACGATTTGTCCTGACTTGGCTCACGATTCGTGATTCGCGGTGATTGCTGCCGATAGACGTGTTGCTTGCCGGCGAGCGGGATCCGACGGCTCCGGTTTTGTCGGTGGTCGCTGCGATGATGGCGTCATGTCTTCGATCGCATCTGTTGACGCCGAGGTGGTGACTGCGAGCGACCGTCTTGAGGTGTTGTTTGAGGAGTTGGCGGAGTTGGCCGGTCAGCGCAATGCGATTGATGGGCGCATCGTGCAGATCGTCGCCGAGATCGATCGCGACCAATTGTGCGGTGTGACCGGTGCGCGCTCAGTGCCGGCGTTGGTGGCCTGGAAGTTGGGGTGTTCGTCGGCAAACGCGCACACGCTGGCCACCATCGCTGGCCGGTTGAGCGAGTTCCCGCGGTGTGCTCAGGGGATGCGCGAGGGCCGGTTCTCGGCCGATCAGGTGGGGGTGATCGCGGCGCGCGCGGGCAGGGTTCTGATGACCATTACGCCCAACTGGCCGCGGTCGCCACGGTCAATCAGCTGCGCACTGCGGTCAGGCTGGAGCCGCGTCCTGACCCCGAACCCCGGCCCGAATCGGCGTCTGAGCGGTCGTTTATCGCGACCGCCACCGAGCAGGGCGCGTGTTATCGGATCACCCTGGGTCACGTGGATGCCGCGAAGTTCGACGCCGCGTTGGCCTCGCATCGTGACGCGCTCATCGCCGAATGGAAGCGCGACCACGGCGAGGGCACGGGCGTGGGTGATCAGCGTCCGCCGATGCCGGGCACGGCCGAGGCGTTTATGCGTTTGGTGGAGGCGGGTTGGGACGCCGAGGCCACTCGCCGCCCGCAGGGGCAGCACACCACGGTGGTGGTGCACCTTGATGTCGCCCAGCGCGCTGCCGCGCTGCATCTGGGTCCGCTGCTGTCCGATGCCGAACGCCGCTACCTGACCTGTGATGCCACCTGTGAGGTGTGGTTCGAGCGCCACGGTGAGGTCATTGGCGCTGGCCGGTCGACGCGGGTGATCAATCGGCGGTTGCGCCGCGCGCTCGAGCACCGCGACCGCACGTGCGTGGTTCCCGGTTGTGGCGCTACCCGGGGTTTGCACGCCCATCACATCCGGCACTGGGAGGACGGCGGCCCCACCGAGTTGGCCAACTTGGTGCTGGTCTGCCCCTACCACCACCGGTTGCATCACCGTGGCGAGATCACCCTCACCGGACCCGCGGATGCCCTGGTGGTCACCGACGAGGACGGCCGAATCCTGAGCCCGGGATCACTGGCGCGCCCACCTACACAGGCCCCGCCCGCGGTGGCGCCATGCCCCGGGCCTATCGGCGAACGCGCCGACTGGTGGTGGTATGACCCCTTCCAACCCCAACCACCACCGACCAACAACTAGCCCCGGCTACCGGGACTGCATCGACGCTCAAACATGTTGGTGCATCAAATAATTCGTTTCACACCACGCGCCACTGACGTCGGGCTGCACAAACAATTGCGCCCACCGCCAACCCGCGATCCCTAGACCTGCGCGCCGCTCAGTCAATACCCGACTGCCGGTGGCGCTCAAGCAGAGCATGTTTGCGCCCGGATTCAGCGCTGCCGAAAGACGCCACGCGAAGTACGTTGGTCGGGACCGTTGTGCGAGCCGCCACCGCGAAGGAGCCAGCGCGAAGGTGTCCGAGGATCCGCGGGCTGACGGTGTCTCCCGCCAATACGATCGCTGGGAATATCCGCCCCCGGTAACCGATCTCGAGACGTGGACCAAGAACCACTGGGACTGGTTCGATCCCTACTGGGCGCACCGGATGCTCTGGCCCGACCGCGCATACCGGCCGGATCTCGACATCCTCATCGCGGGTTGCGGCACGTTCCAGGCGGCGGTTTTCGCCTTCATGAACCGCGCCGCCCGGGTCGTCGCGATTGACGTCAGCCGCTCGGCGTTGGATCACCAGCAGTACCTGAAGGACAAGCACCAGCTGGTGAACCTGGAACTGCATCTGCTGCCCATCGAAGAGGCCTCGGCGCTGTCCCGCGACTTCGACCTCATCGTCTCCACCGGCGTCTTGCATCACATGGCGGACCCGCTGGCCGGGCTCAAAACCCTCGGTGGATGCCTGCGGCGCGACGGGGCGCTGGGCGTCATGCTCTACGCCAAGTACGGCCGGATCGGCGTCGAGATGCTCGAATCGGCGTTCCGCGACCTCGGATTGTCGCAGGACGACGCGTCGGTTCAGCTGGTCAAGGAGGCGGTTGCGGCGCTGCCGGCCGACCATCCCGTCCGCCCGTACCTGCAGGGCGCGCGTGATCTGCTGACCGACGGGGCGCTGGTCGACACCTTCCTGCACGCCCGGCAGCGCAGCTACACCGTCGAGGAATGCCTGGGCCTGGTCGGCGCCGCCGGGCTGGCGTTCCAGGGCTGGCTGCGCAATTCGCCGTATTACCCGCACGACGCGCTCGTCGGACAGACGGGCCCGTTCCAGTCGCTCTTGAACCGGTTACCCGACACCACGCTCTGGTCGGTGATGGAACGTCTGCAGCCGGCCAATGCCACCCACTTCTTCCTCGCCTGCCGGCCCGAACGGCCGACGCAGGACTATGCGATCGACTTCTCGGCGGCGTCGTCCCTCGATTACGTCCCGCTGCCGCGGACGGCGTGCCTGCTGTCCGGTGACGAGATCCACCTGCCCGGCGCTCAGCTCAAGCTCACCCCCGCTCAGCTGCCCTTTGTCCAGCACGTCGACGGCCGGCGCACCATACGAGAGATCGTCGACTCCGTGGCCCAGGGCAACCGCCAAGACGGGACGCAGGTGCGGGAGTTCGGGCGCCAGCTCTTCGAGTCGCTGTGGCGCCTAGACTTTCTGGCGATGGCGCTGAACACGACGCCCGGTTAGCCGGGCGTCCGCCGACAGCTCCGCAAACCGCCACTCATACACTGACCCAGCATGGGCATGCTGTTCGGTCTCGCGCCGTGGATTGTGTATTGGGTCCTTGTCGGAAACGTTCCTTTTGCCGCTGCCGCGTTGGTCGCGCTGGCGGTCGCCGCCGTCAGCCTGGGCCTGGGCGCGGCGACGGGCAGGCGGTGGCAGTTCTTTGACTTCGCTTCCCTCACAGCGCTTTTGATTCTCGCGGTGCTGACTTTCACGCTCAGCCAGTCGTTCCTCGAACGGTGGATACTGACGCTGAGCAACGCCGGCATCTTTGTGGCAACGCTGGTCGGGATGCTGGCCGGCAAGCCGTTCGTGTCCGAGTTCGTCGCGGCGGAACACGCTGCCGACATCGTCAAGACCGGGCTGTTCGGCCGCGTCGTCCAAACCCTCGGCTGGGTCTGGGTCGCGACGTTCGCCGCCATGACGGTGTCCTCGGCGATCCCCTCGATCGCGCAACGACCCGCGGCGACGACCGCCGCCTCGATCCTGGACACCAAGACCCCGCTGTCGTTCCTCTGCTACTGGATCATCCCCTTCGGGCTGCTGGGCCTGGCCGCGGTCGCCTCGCGCCTGCTGCCCGACCGGATGCTGGCCGGGATCGACGACGTGGCGCGGGAAACCTCGTTCGTCGCCTACGACGAGGCCACCATCGACGAGTTGTACTTCCTCGCCCAGGAACACGCCAACCGTGAGGTGGGCCCCGGCAAGGAGGCCTACGCCGTCAAGGTCGGCGGGATGGGAACCCCATTGACCGGGGACGAGTCCCGCAAGTCGTGGCCGTCGACGTACAAAGTGCGCGACAAGCGGCACTGAACCCGAGCAGGAGTCGTGATGAACGCGCCCAGCCCCGACGAGGACACGTGTGGATTCACCACATACCGGGAGACGACCGACCATGACTGACTATCCGCAGATGGCCGCCGCCCGGGGCAGGATCGAACCCGCGCCCCGGCGGGTCCGTGGTTTTCTCGGCGACGCGCTGGTCTTCGACACCACCGCCGCCCGATACGTGTGGGAGGTTCCTTACTACCCGCAGTACTACATTCCGCTGGCCGATGTCCGTACCGAGTTCCTGCGCGACGAAAACCACGCCCAGACAGTGCAGTTCGGCCCGTCGCGGCTGCACTCCCTGGTGGCTGGCGGCCAGACGCATGAGTCCGCCGCGCGGGTATTCGACGCCGGCGGCGACGGCCCGCTGGCCGGCACCGTGCGGTTCGAATGGAATCCATTGCGCTGGTTCGAGGAAGACGAGCCGATCTACGGTCACCCGCGCAACCCCTATTCGCGTGTCGACGCCCTGCGCTCCCACCGCCACGTCCGGGTGGAGCTTGACGGAATCACCTTGGCGGACACCAAGTCTCCGGTTCTGTTGTTCGAAACGGGCCTGCCCACAAGGTATTACATCGATCCGACTGACGTCGACTTCGAGCACCTGCAACCCAGCACCACACAGACGTTGTGCCCGTACAAGGGAACGACGTCAGGCTATTGGTCGGTGCGTGTGGGTGACCTCGTGCATGAGGACCTGGCGTGGACCTACCACTATCCGCTGCCCGCGGTCGGTCAGATCGCCGGTCTGATCGCCTTCTACAACGAAAAGCTGGACATCGTCGTCGACGGGACCACGTTGGCGCGGCCGCAGACCCAGTTCAGCTAGCGATCCGTCATCTCGCGGCCGACGCGGGGGCGATGTGATATTCCCCTCGTCGGCGGCAAATCCTGAGAATTCCTTACTAAAGCATCGGTAGAGCGGAAACGCGAATCGTTAGCGGCGCAGGCAAAATCCGCCGGAAGGGGGTTTGCATGCGTTTCGCTACGGGTAAGCGATTGCGATACAGCGTGATTGGAAGTCTGAGCAGAACCTGAGTGCGGGAAGTGACGTAGCTAACGTCGAGCATTTTGAACTGCTTTGAGGCGAATTTTGGTCAGTAGACTACCGAAAACCAGTCTCGTCGGCGCCTTTGGGTGCTGAAAGCCGGTGGATCCGGAGGCCAATTCGTCGCGTGCGTGCGACATCGTCACTTTGGCCACCAGGCCGACGAACACAGCAAAGGCGGTACCAGCGTGAGTGATGCATACGACCCAACGACGACGGGGTTCGAGGTCGACGACACCGCGGTGGTGCGAGTCCCGGTGCGCCACGGCCCGATCAGCGACATGGACCTCAGCGGCGACGGGCGCCGGCTGCTCGTCACGAACTATGGCCGCGACGCGGTATCGGTCATCGACGCCCGCACCCTTCGGGTCTCGAGCACCATCGCCGGGCTCAGCGAACCGTCCGCCGTCGCCATGAGCAGCGCGGACGCCAACTACGCCTACGTCAGCACGGCCACCGCCGCCTATGACGCCATCGAAGTCGTCGACGTCGTCACCAACTGGCGGATCGCCACGCATCGGCTCGCGCACAGCGTGAGCGCCCTGACGGTCAGCGCCGACGGAAAATACCTCTACGCCAGCCGAAATGCCGTTCGCGGCGCCGACGTCACCGTCCTGGACACCACCACCGGCGAACTCGAGGTGATCGACCTGGCCACCGCGCCCGGCACCACCACCGCCTGCGTGCGGGCCAGCGCCGACGGGCGGCGCCTCTACGTCGGCGTCAACGGCCCCAACGGCGGCAGCCTCGCCGTCGTCGAAACCCGCACCCGAAACGACGGCGGCCGTGTCGGCGGCCGGTCGCGGGTCGTCGGCACCATCGAGCTCGGCCTGCCCGTCCGCGACGTGGCGCTGAGCAACGACGGCACCACGGCCTATGTGGCGAGCTGCGGCCCGGTGGTGGGCTCGGTGCTCGACGTCATCGACACCCGCACCAACAAACTCGTCAAGACGCACAAGATCAACGAGATCACCGGACCGCTGGCGCGGATGACCCTCAGCCGCGACGGCGAGCGGGCCTACCTGACCAGTGACGACCGCGTCACGGTGCTCGGCACCGGCACCCTGGACGTCCTCGGCGAGGTCACCGTGACCAACAACCCGTCCTGCGTGCTGGAAAGCCCCGACGGGAGCCACCTCTACGTCGCCGACTATTCCGGCGTCGTCACCGCGGCGCGGATCGTCACGGGCCCGGCGCCGCACAGCGGCGATGCGGATCACCCGGACGCGCCGCCCGCCGGCTGGCTGTTCGATGTGCCCCTGTGGGAGCCTGCGCTGGCCTAGCCGGCCTCGTCGCGGGGACGGCGCGAGGTCCAGGGTGTGAATCCTCGCCCTTGAGCGTGCATCCTCGGTGGGGATCGTCGGCGCGCGCCGCCCAGCGTTCACACTCAAATCCCAGGACGCACACTCAACCGAAGAGTCATCCGAAAGCCCTGCCGGCCGAACGGGATCCACGTCGTCGCCCATCCGCCGGGGTGATGTCTGCCACGATGGCCGAATTCGGGCTTAGGGTGGGAAGCGGTCGGCGGCCCCCCGCGTCGACCCGGAATGCGGGCACCGCATTTCGCGGATTGGCACGGACCGTGCCGCGCGGAGAGTGAGGCGGTACATCAATGGACGGCACGATGCAGGACTATCCGTTGACGATCACCGCGATCATGCGCCACGGCTGCCGGGTTCACGGGGATCGCACCGTCACCACCGCCACCGGCGACGGCTACCGCACGACGAACTATCGGGAACTGGGCTGCCGGGCCGCCCAGCTGGCGAACGGATTGCGCCGGCTCGGGGTGACCGGCGACCAGCGGGTGGCGACGTTCATGTGGAACAACGCCGACCACCTGACCGCCTACCTTGCGGTGCCCTCGATGGGCGCCGTCCTGCACACCCTCAACATCCGCCTGTTCCCCGAACAGATCGCCTACGTCGCCAACGAGGCCGAAGACCAGGTGGTGCTGGTCGACGCCTCGCTGATCAAACTGCTCGGGCCGGTGCTGCCCAGCCTCGAGACCGTGCACACCGTGATCGCCGTCGGCGAGGGCGACACCGAACTGCTGCGGGAATCGGGCAAGACCGTGCTGGACTACGCCGACGTCATCGCCGGCGAGTCGACCGAATTCGACTGGCCGCGCATCGACGAAAAGTCCGCGGCGGCGATGTGCTACACCAGCGGCACCACCGGCAACCCGAAAGGCGTGGTGTACAGCCACCGTTCGAGCTACCTGCACACCATGGGCGCGTGCACCACGAACGGCATCGGCGTCGGCGCCGTCGACAGCGTGCTGGCGATCGTGCCGATGTTTCACGCCAACGCCTGGGGACTGCCGTACGCGGCGCTGATGGCCGGCGCCGACCTGGTGCTGCCGGATCGCCACCTCGACCCAGCGTCGGTGGTCGGCATGGTCGAAGACCTGCGGCCCACCGTGACCGGCGCGGTGCCGACGATCTGGAACTCCGTCCTGCACCACCTCGAGGACGACCCCGACCACGACATGTCGTCGCTGCGGCTGGTGGTCTGCGGCGGCTCGGCCGTCCCGGTCTCGCTGATGCGCACCTTCGAGGAAAAGCACAACGTGCAGATCCGGCAGTTGTGGGGGATGACCGAGACCTCGCCGTTGGCGACCATGGCCTGGCCGCCCCCGGGCACGCCGGAGGACCAGCACTGGGCCTTCCGCGGCACCCAGGGCCAACCGGTCTGCGGGGTGGAGATGCGGATCGTCGACGACGACGGCCAGGTGCTGCCCAACGACGGCAGCGCCGTGGGGGAGGTCGAGGTCCGCGGCCCGTGGATCGCCGGCTCCTACTACCTGGGGCGCGACGAATCGAAGTTCGACTCCGGCTGGCTGCGCACCGGCGACGTGGGTCGCATCGACGGCCGCGGTTTCGTCACCCTGACCGACCGGGCCAAGGACGTCATCAAATCCGGCGGGGAATGGATCTCCTCGGTGGAGCTGGAGAACGCCCTGATCGGTCACCCCGAGGTGGTCGAGGCCGCGGTGGTCGGCGTTCCCGACGAGCGCTGGGACGAGCGCCCGCTCGCGGTGATCGTGGCCAAAGAGGGCGCGTCGGTCACCGCGGAGCAGCTGCGAACCTTCCTCGCGGACAAGGTCGTTCGATGGTGGCTGCCCGAGCGGTGGACGTTCGTCGACGAGATCCCGCGCACCAGCGTCGGCAAGTACGACAAGAAGATGATCCGGTCGCGATACGCCGACGACCGCTACCAGGTGATCGAGGCCCGCGACTGACGCAGCGCTCCGACCGGAAAGGCTTGGAACAGTGGCACATTCACTCGTCGTCGATCAATCCGTCGTCACACCGGTCGCGGTTCACGACGCATTCGGCCGGACGCTGCCGATGCCACTGCCCACGCTTTTCAACCGCTGGTACGGCCCCTTCCCGCCGATCCGCGACGTGCGCGAGCAGACCGGCGCCTGGGATGCGGCGGGTCAGACCCGCATCGTGCACCTGGCCGGTGGCGCCACCATGCGCGAGGAACTGACCAGTGTCGACCCGCCGCGGTCGTTCGGCTACCGGCTCTGCGAAGTCACCGGCCCGATGGCGGTGCTCGTCGATCACGTTGTGGGCGAATGGGTTTTCGCCCCGGCGGCCGCCGGAACCGAGATCACGTGGCGCTGGGACATCCACCCGAAATCGCCGCGAACGGCCTGGGCGCTTCCGCTGTTGGGCAGGATGTGGAAGGGCTACGCGCGCCGCGCGCTGGCCAACCTGTCGGCCTTGCTGACGACCTGAGGCCGTGGACCACTACGGTGTGAAGGCATGTGCCGACTCTTTGGCCTGCACGCCGGGACGCACGCGTGCACCGCAACCTTCTGGCTGCTGGACGCGCCGGACAGCCTGTCCGAACAGAGCCGGAGAAACCCCGACGGCACCGGCCTGGGCATCTTCGACGAACACGCGCGACCGCACCTCTTGAAGGAGCCGATAGCGGCCTGGCAGGACGCCGCATTCGCGACCGAGGCGCACCGGATGACCGGCACCACCGTCATCGCCCACGTCCGCTATGCGACCACCGGCTCGCTCGACATCCGCAACACCCACCCGTTTCTGCAGGACGGCCGGATCTTCGCGCACAACGGAGTCCTCGAAGGGCTGGACATCATCGACGAGCGGCTGCGTGAGATCGGCACCGACGACTTGGTGTTGGGCGACACCGACTCCGAGCGGGTGTTCGCGTTGATCACCGGCTCGATCCGCGCCCGCGACGGCGACATCACCGCGGGGCTCGTCGACGCCATGCGATGGCTCGCCGAGCACGTCCCGATCTACGCCGTCAACGTGCTGCTGAGCACGGCCACCGACATGTGGGCGCTGCGTTATCCGCAAACCCACGAGCTCTACGTCTTGGATCGATCCGACGGGGCGGCGTCGCAGGACCCCGAATTCGACTTGCACACCATACGAATTCACGCGCGATCGGAGCACCTGTGCACCCGCTCGTCGGTGGTGTTCGCCACCGAACGCATGGACGGCGACTCCCGCTGGCGCCTTCTCGAGCCGGGGGAGCTGATTCACGTCGACACCAGGCTGCGCGTCACCCGCAGCCTGGTGCTGCCCGACCCACCGAGGCAGCTGCTGCGCCGCGAGGAGCTGAGCACGCCAGTGGCGGACTCGCAGCACGCGCTGCCGAGCACCCGGCGGCTGGTCTGACGCCGTTTGGCAGAGTTGGTGAGCGTGACGAACAAACGCGCCCTGGTGCTGGCGGGCGGAGGGATAGCGGGAATCGCCTGGGAGACAGGTGTTCTGCGGGGCATCGCCGACGAGTCGCCGGCCGCGGCCCGCGTCTTGATCGACTCGGATGTGCTGGTGGGGACGTCGGCGGGCTCGGCCGTCGCCGCGCAGCTCGGCAGCGGCCACACGCTGGACGAGCTGTTCGACCGGCAAGTCGCCGAGTCGTCGGCCGAAATCGATTCCGGCGTCGACGTCGACACCATCACCGAACTGTTCTTGACCGCACTGGGTGCCCCGTACGACGAGCCGCTGGACAAGACCCGCCAACAAATGCAGCGGATCGGGGCCGTGGCGCTGGCGACCAAGACCGTCGCCGCGCCGGTGCGCCGCCAGGCGATCGCCCAGCGCCTGCCGTCGCACGACTGGCCCGACCGGACGTTGCGGCTCACCGCCATCGACGTCGCGACCGGAGAACTGGCCGTCTTCGACCGCGAGTCCGGCGTCGACCTCGTCGATGCCGTGGCGGCCAGCTGCGCGGTGCCCGGGGCGTGGCCGCCGGTGAGGATCGCGGGCCGCCACTACATGGACGGCGGGGTCGCCAGCTCGGTCAACCTCGTGGTGGCCGCCGACTGCGATGCCGCGGTGGTGCTGGTGCCCTCGGGCGTCGACGCGCCATCGCCGTTCGGTGCCGGGCCCGCCGCCGAGATCGCATCGTTTCCCGGCGCGGCGTTCGCGGTGTTCGCCGACGCCGATTCGCTGGCCGCCTTCGGGCCCAATCCCCTGGATCCGGGCTGCCGCATCCCCTCGGCCCTGGCCGGGCGCGCGCAGGGTCGCCGCGAAGCCGCGGCCATCGCCCGGTTCCTGGGTTTATGACGGGTTGGCCTGCCGCGCAATACCTTTAGCGTGCCTTAGCGGTCGAGCGCGGGCGGGACGGCCTCGTCGCCCCCGGCTTCCAGCGAGTCCAGGGCGTCGTCGGCAAGCGCCCGGCCGGCGGCGATCACCTCCACCGCCCGGTGAAACTCCAAAGCCCGGCACGTCGACCGCGGAACCTCGATGAGCAGGTCGGGCGGGTAGACCGCCAGGGTATGGCGCGACAGCGCGGCCTGGGCGATGTCGATCGTCCGGTTCATCACCTCGAAGCTGCCCAACTTCGGCACGTCGGACACCGCGGCGGCCAGTTCGCCGGCGTCAACGTCGGCCGCGGGCTGCTGCTCATCGGGATGGTCCGGCCAGTCCTCCGGCTCGCCGCCGGGCCCACCCAGCCTGCTCAGCACCGCCCGGGCGGTCGGCCGGTCGAGCAGCGAGCGGGCGGCGGCCGTGTCGAGCAGCGCGGAGGTACTGCGCACCATGCGGGTCAACCATTCGACGGTGGCCCCCGGCTCGGCTTCGCGGGTGGTGATCGCCTCGCTGCCGGACAGGCTCACCGCGATGGTCAGGTCGGCGTTGACGGCCGAGAGCGGTGCCATCGGCAGCGGATCCAGGATCCCGCCGTCGGCCAAAAGCCGCCCGTCGACCGCGTGCGGCGCGATCACCCCCGGGATGGCGATGGACGCCCGGATCGCCTCGTCGAGCGGACCGCGCTGAAACCACACCGACTTGCCCGCCAACAGGTCGGTCGCCACCGCGGTGAAGGGGATCCGCAGGTCTTCGATGGCGACCGGGCCCAGGATGTCGCGCACCGCGTCCAGGATCTTCCCGGCCCGCATCACGCCCGCCGCGCTGATGGACGGGTCCAGCAGCCGCAGAATGGTCCGCTGGGTCAGGGACTTCGCCCACTCGGAGAACTCGTCGAGCCGTCCGGCCGCGTGCAGGCCGCCGACCAGCGCGCCCATCGACGAGCCGGAGATGCCGACGATGTCGTAGCCGCGTGCTCGCAGCGCCTCGATCACCCCGACGTGGGCGTAGCCGCGGGCGCCACCGCTGCCGAGCGCCAGTGCTACCCGAGTCGGTGCCGAGCGACGCGGAAGTTCGTCAGGCACCCCACCATTTTGCGCGGCGCGGGCCCTCGGTGGGCCGCGCGGGGACTTTTTTCAGCCGTGATCGTAATTACGGCGCGGGAAGGTTCGTGCGCGGGGCGTTACCCGCATTCGTCGTTGGCGGCCGCCCGCGCGGCGACGATCACGGCGGCCTGCCGGGCCGGGGTCAACGTCGACCAGGGGGCGTTCCAGCTGCCCGGGGTGCCCGATGGCGACGCCTGCAGCATCGCCAAATAGGGCTCGAACAGCGATGCACCCGTCTTGGGCTGGCCGTCCATCCACACTTTTGCGGCGTGACAGGCCTGGTAGTACTCCTCCTCGGTCGAGTGCGCGGGGACATCGACCCTGGTCGTCACGCCGCCGGGGGACACGCCGATGGCGTCCGCCGGCGCCGAACCCGGGCCGCCGGCGACGTCCGATTGCCGCGCCGACGAGGCCGGCGCACCGTGATGGTCGCCGTGCGAGCAGCCCACGACCGCCACCAGGACGGCGACCACGGGGGCCGCGGCCACCACCGCGCCCAGCCGCCGGGGTCGACCACCGCGCCAGCGCACGGTCTCAATCTATGCAACACTGGCGGCCGTGATGGAGCGCTTCGGATTTTGCGAGTGTTGTCGGCCGTAACACGCCGCCGCCTGTCCGATCCTTTTTCGCTCTGGAGTTCTCCCCATGTCTGTGTCCCTCGCCGGGGCTGCGCCCGTCGCCGCCGCGGTCACGCACCCCCGAACCCACTCGTCGCCGTCGGCGGGCCCGACCCGGCTGCGCGTCCCCGACCTTCTGCACGCCACCGACCGCGCCGCCGACGCCGTGCTCAGCGGCCGCTGCGATCACCTGCTGCCCGAGGGCGGCATCCCCGAGTCGCAGCGCTGGTTCACCCGCATCCACGGCGACGAGGAACTCGACGTCTGGCTGATCAGCTGGGTGCCCGGCCATCCGACCGAGTTGCACGACCACGGCGGGTCGCTGGGCGCGTTGACCGTCGTGTCCGGCTCACTCAACGAATACCGTTGGGACGGAAGGGCTTTGCGCCGCCGTCGGCTGGATGCCGGAGATCAGGCCGGGTTCCCGCTGGGCTGGGTGCACGACGTGGTCTGGGCGCCGCGGCCCGTCACCGTGCCGGTCACGGGGCTGCCGGGCGCGAGCGCCGCGCCGGCGCAGCAGCCGACCCTGAGCGTGCACGCTTACTCGCCGCCCCTGTCCGCGATGTCCTACTACGACATCACCGATCGCAACACGTTGCGCCGGCAACGCACCGAACTGACCGACGAGCCGGAAGGATCTTCGTGAGCCGCATCGACGTCGTCCTGAGGTCCGCCCGGCGCCGGTATCGCCGCCTGCCCGCCGCCGAAGTGCCCGACGCGCTGCGGCGCGGCGCGGTGCTCGTCGACATCCGGCCCGAGGCGCAGCGCCTCCGCGAGGGCGAGGTACCCGGCGCGCTGGTGATCGAACGCAACGTCCTGGAGTGGCGCTGCGACCCCACCAGCGAGGCCAAACTGCCCGAGGCCGTCGGCGACGACGTCGAATGGGTGATCGTGTGCTCGGAGGGCTACACGTCGAGCCTGGCCGCGGCCGCGCTGCTGGACATCGGCCTGCACCGCGCCACCGACGTCATCGGCGGCTATCACGCGTTGGCCGGCGCCGGCGTGCTCACCCAACTGGCCGGCGGTGCGACCAACGCCGCGTTGGTGGACACGGGTGCCGGCGGCCGCCGCTGGATCTAGCCGCCGTGAGTCGTTGACTCGTTTGGCGGTAGTGGCGACGGATCCCGGCGTCAGGGAACGCGCGAAACTAGTTAACGGCAACCCCGACGGGTGATTCGACACCGGCCGCGGGAACGCATGCGGTCGCGGTTACAGCGGTGATGGCGAGGACCGTCGCGACAACGATTTTCGCGGCCAAGCGTGACATGAGGACTCCGTTCGTCGGCCCCCTGGCAGAACTGTAGAGGGACCGCTGGCAAATTTCAATAGTGATTGAATTAGCGGGATGGTTCGTGTGGCATGTCGGCGTGACCGCAGAGTTTCTCGGCGGGTTATCGCGACGCCAGGTGTAGCCCCAGCTCGTCGGCGGGCGCGGTGAGGAATCGATGCACTGCTGGCCCCACCAATCCGACCACCTCATCGACCGCGAGCTCTGACAGTGGCGGCACACGCATGACGTACCGCAGCATTCCAGTGCCGACGAGGTTGGTCGCCGCCAGCGTCGCCCGCAGACGCGCCTCATCTCCACCGCCCAGAGCGCCGGACACCGCGCTGAGCAGATAGTCGTGCAGGAACCCGCGAAACGCGTCGTTGGCGTCGCCGTTCGACGTCGCCGACTGCACCATCGACGCCATGCTCGCGGCCGTGTCGGGCTGCTCCCAGATGCCAAGGTAGGCCCGCACTACGCGGCAGCCCAGATCGTCGTCTTTCTGCGCGATCTCACTCGTCAGCAGGTCAGACGGCAGCACCAACTTCATCGACTCGCGAAACAACGCCGCCTTGGAGCCGAAGAGATAGAGCACCATCGAGGGATCTACCCGCGCATCGTCGGCGATCGCGCGCAGCGTCGTCTTGTCGTAACCATGCGCGGCGAACTGCCGCTTCGCCGCGCGAAGGACCGCGTCGCGCGATACCGGTTCGCCTTGGCGTCTACCGCGCCGCTTCTGCATTTCCCCAGGTGGCGACACGTGCGAACGATATCATTTCAACAGTTAGTGAAAAGGCTGGCCGACGCCTGAGCCGACGTCCCTGCCGGTTCCCGGCCCACCCGGCTAGTCGCCGGCGTGCAGCAGCGGCCGCAGCCGGGCCGTCTTCTCCGGCGTCCACCCGGGCGGCGACAGCACCGCCGCCCACCCGTCGGCGACGTCGGCGACGTAGCGGTGGCCGTGGCCGTCGGGGACGTCCACCGCGACGGCCATGTCGGCCGACACCTGTAGGAATGTGACGACCGGGATCCAGCGCGTCTGGGGCAGCACGTCATAGCCGCGCCGCTCGCGCAACCAGTCGGGCTTGCTGAACACCAGGTCCGGGGTCCACCAGGCGATCGGGTCCGAGGCGTGCTGCAGATAGACCACCCGCGGGTGGTCCCACGGTTCCTTGGGGCGCGCCAGGTTGCCCGCGCGGGCCACGAAGCGGACGTAGCGGCCGTCGTCGTAGATCGGCAGCCACTCGGGGGAGCCGGGGTCACGCGTCGAGGTCAGATCGGTCCAGATGGTGTTTTGGAACGTCGGCCCGCTGAACAGGGCGCCGTCGGTGCGGGCGAGCACGTTGTTCAGGCTCATGAAGGACGCCTCGCCGCCGAACGAGCCGAGGCTCTCACCGAACACCACCAGCTTGGGGCGTTGCCCTTCCGGCATCTGCCGGATCAGGCGGTCGACGGCCTCGAACAGCGCCTGGCCGGCGTGCCGGGCGTTCTCCTTGTCCACCAGAAACGACAGCCAGCTCGGCAGGAACGAATACTGCATGGTGACGATCGCGGTGTTGCCGTTGTACATGTACTCGAGCGCGCTGGCCTCCGCCTCGTTGATCCAGCCGGTGCCGGTGGTGGTCGCGACCGCGACGACGGCGCGCCGCAGCCCGCCGGTGCGCTGCAGCTCGCGCGCGGTGAGCTCGGCGGTCGCGGTGATGCCGTCGGCGGAGTTCAGCCCGGCGTAGGCGCGGATCGGTTCGGTCGCCGGGGCGCCGTTGAACTTGGTCAGGTCGTCGAGCTTGGGACCGCCCTCGATGAAGACGCGCCCTTGATGGCCAAGGGATTCCCATGACACCAGCGACTCGGGACCGCCGGAACGCAGCGGGGTCTTCGGCGGCGCGCTGTCCGGGTTCATCTCGTTGTTGGTCGCGGCGAAGGTGTTGTTCATGGTGCGCATCGCGAACTTGAGCACGACGCCGTTGAGCACGGTGATGGTCAGCACGACCAATACGACGACCACGATGGTTGCCGAGAGCCGAAACGGTACGAACCGGTCCACCTGATTGACCAGGAAGCGGACCAACCACCGGGTGAACTGACCTATCTCGACCGCCGTGAACAGCACGACCAGCGATAAGACTCCCGACAGCGGGTAGTCGTACCACTGCAGATGCGCTACGCCCATCAGGTCGCGCACGTCGTCCTGCCACACGTGGAACCAGATCGCCATGAGTACCTGGCCGACCACGCCGATCGGGATCAAGACCTTCCATGCCCAGCGCGGCGGCGGCGGGCTGTCATCCTTTTCCCGCATGAACCGCACCAACCAGACCGAAAAGACGCCCAGCCCATAGCCGATGGCGCCGGAGAGCCCGCTGACCAGCCCCTGGAACAACGGGCCGCGCGGCAGCAGCGAGGGGGTCAGCGAAAGCCAGATGAAGATCAGGCCGACCGTGGTGCCGGTGAACGTGTAATGTCGTACCCACCAAGGCTTTTCGGTCCACGGCAGGGTGGGCGCGGCGCGCCCGGCCCGCGGTGCGGGCGCCGGTACGGGTGCGGCTTCGGGGCCGGCGCTCGCCGACTCCTCGGCGTCGTCCGCCGGCAAGGCGGCGGCGTCGATGTTCGTCGCGGAGCCCGGTTCGCTCATGGAGGCGTCCTAGCGGTGGGTGAAGTTCGGCGCGCGCTTCTCGACGAAGGCCGCCATCCCCTCGGACTGGTCCTCGGTCGCGAAGGTCGAGTGGAACAGCCTGCGCTCGTAGAGAAGTCCCTCGGCCAGCGTGGATTCGAACGCACGGTTGACGGCCTCTTTGGCCATCCTGGCCGCCGACCGCGACATCCGCGAAATGGTGGTCGCGACGGCCTTGGCCTCGGTCAGCAGATCGTCGGCGGGCACCACGCGTGAAACCAGGCCGCTGCGTTCGGCTTCGGCCGCGTCGATGGTGCGCCCGGTCAGGATGAGGTCCATGGCCTTGGCCTTGCCGATGGCGCGGGTCAGGCGCTGCGAGCCGCCCATGCCGGGCAGCACACCGAGTTTGATCTCGGGCTGGCCGAATTTCGCTGTGTCGGCGGCGATCAGCACGTCGCACATCATGGCCAGTTCGCAGCCGCCGCCCAGCGCGTGCCCGGCCACGGCGGCGATCGTCGGGGTGCGGACGTCGGCGAGTTTGCCCCAGGGGGCGAAGAAGTCGGCGCCGAAGGCATCGGCGAACGTCAGGTCGGCCATCTCCTTGATGTCGGCGCCGGCGGCGAACGCCTTGGCCGAGCCGGTGATGATGATGGCCCCGATGCCGGGGTCGTCATCGAAATCCGCTGCCGCACTGGTGACCTCGTTCATCACCTGGGTATTCAGCGCGTTGAGGGCCTTCGGCCGGTTCAGGGTGATGATGCCGACACGCTCATCGCGCTCGACGAGGATGGTCTCGTAGTTCTTGGAGGGTGCGCCCGTCATTCCAAACCGCCTTTCTAGAAACTCAGGTCGTCGTCGACCGGGGCGAAGTACGCCTCGACGTCGGCTGCCGTGACGGCGGCCAGCTGCGCCGGCGACCACGTCGGATTGCGATCCTTGTCGATCAGCTGGGCGCGAATGCCCTCGACCAGGTCGTGTGAGCGCAACGACGCCGAGGACACCCGATAGTCCTGAACGAGAACGTCTTTGAGCGTTTGCAGCTTGGCCGCGCGGCGTACCGCCTCCAGCGTCACCGACAACGCGATGGGGGAGCGGGTGGCGATCAGGTTGGCGGCATCGTTCGCCGGGCCCGCGTCGTGGCCCCGAAGGGCCGCGACGATGTCCTCCACGGTGTCACGCGCGAAGCAGTCGTCGATCCAATCACGTTGTGCCGCAAGTTCGCTCGGTGGCGGTTCGACGGTGTATTTGGCGAGCGCGTTCTCGACGCCGTCGCTGACGATGGCCCGGCGGAACGCCTCGACGTCCCCGTGCGGCAGGTAGTGGTCGGCGAAGCCCATGGCGATGGCGTCGGCTCCGGAAAACGGCGCCCCGGTCAGCGCGGCGTGCAGGCCCAGCCCGCCGGGCGCGCGCGAGAGCAGGTAAACCCCGCCGACGTCCGGGATGAAGCCGATGCCGACCTCCGGCATGGCGATCTTGGAGGTGTCGGTCACCACCCGGGTGTTCGCGTGCGCGCTGACGCCCACGCCGCCACCCATCACGATGCCGTCCATCACCGCGACGTACGGCTTGGGGAACTCCGCGATGCGGGCGTTGAGCAGATATTCGTCGCGCCAGAAGCGTCGCGCCTCGACGCCGTCCTTGCGTGCGCTGTGGTAGATCGACACCACGTCGCCGCCCGCGCACAGTCCGCGTTCACCGGCGCCGGACAGCACCACCGCGCGCACCGCGTCGTCGTCCGCCCAGCCGGTGAGGATGGCGGTTAGATCGTCCACCATCTGCTGGTTCAGCGAGTTGATCGCCTTGGGGCGGTTGAGCGTGATCAAGCCGACGCTCCCGTCAACCTCGGTGAGAACCTCATCGGATCCGTCGGTCACGCAGCCTCCCTCGAGCCGGTCCAGCCTCGAGGAAGAAATCTAGATCGTCGCGACCGGCCCGGTATGCGCGGGTAAGGGTTATCTTTAACGCGACGGCAACGGCGTAGGCCTTCCTAGGCGCTAGACCTCCACAAAATGCCCAGCTCGGCTGGGAACCAGCGTGGGCCGCTGATCGTTGAGAGTGTGTTCGCACAGCTCGAAGCCAATAAGAGAGGATCCGACGGTGCGGGAGACAAGCAACCCGGTATTTCGTTCGCTGCCTAAGCAGAGGGGCGGATACGCGCAATTCGGCACTGGCGCGGCCCCCATGCAGGGCTACCAGGCCGACCCCTATGCGGCTCCCTACCAGGCTCCGTACCAGGAGACCAGGGCTTCGCGTCCGCTGACCATCGACGACGTCGTCACCAAGACCGGCATCACGCTGGCCGTGCTGGCGGCCACGGCCGTGGTCTCCTACTTCTTGGTGGTGTCGAACCTCGCGCTCGCGATGCCGCTGACCATGATCGGCGCGCTGGGCGGGCTGGGCCTGGTGCTGGTCGCGACCTTCGGTCGCAAGCAGGACAGCCCGGCGATCGTGCTCAGCTACGCCGTCCTCGAGGGCCTGTTCCTGGGCGCGATTTCGTTCGTGTTCGCCCACTTCTCGGTGTCGAACGCCAACGCCGGCGTCCTGATCGGGGAGGCCGTGATGGGCACCTTCGGGGTGTTCTTCGGCATGTTGGTGGTCTACAAGACCGGTGCCATTCGGGTCACGCCCAAGTTCACCCGCATGGTGGTCGCCGCGCTGTTCGGCGTGCTGGCCCTGATGCTGGGCAACTTCGTGCTGGCCCTGTTCGGTGTCGGCGGCGGCGCCGGCCTGGGCCTGCGCAGCGGCGGCCCGCTGGCGATCATCTTCTCGCTGGTGTTAATCGGCATCGCGGCGTTCAGCTTCCTGATCGACTTCGACGCGGCCGACCAGATGGTCCGCGCCGGTGCACCGGACAAGGCGGCGTGGGGCATCGCGCTGGGCCTGACCGTCACGCTGGTCTGGCTGTACCTCGAGATCCTGCGTCTGCTCAGCTATCTACAAAACGATTAGCTCTGCCACACAAAAAACCGGCACGCCGATGGGCGTGCCGGTTTTTTGTGCGCGAGAGTGCAACTGTCGACGCCTGCACTCGGTCGGAAAACGAGTCGCTAGTTGCACTCTCGCGAGTGTGAACGGCTCAGCTCAGTCGCTCGATCACCATCGCCATGCCTTGGCCGCCGCCGACGCACATGGTCTCCAGACCGAACGTCTTGTCGTGCGTCTGCAGGTTGTTGAGCAGCGTGGTGGCAATGCGGGCGCCGGTCATGCCGAACGGGTGGCCCAGCGCGATCGCTCCACCGGACACGTTCAGCTTGTCCTCGTCGATGCCCAGCTCGCGGGCCGAACCCAGCACCTGGACGGCGAACGCCTCGTTGATCTCGAACAGGTCGATGTCGCCGACGGACAGCTTGGCCCGCGCCAGCGCCTTCTTGGTCGCCTCGATCGGGCCCAGGCCCATGATCTCCGGCGAAAGGCCGCTGACCCCGGTGGACACGATCCGCGCCAGCGGCGTGAGGCCGAGCTCCTTGGCCTTGGTGTCGCTGGTGATCACCACCGCGGCCGCGCCGTCGTTGAGCGGGCAGGCGTTGCCGGCCGTCACGGTGCCGTTGGGCCGGAACACCGGCTTGAGCTGGCTGATCTTCTCGTACGTGGTGCCGGGGCGGGGGCCGTCATCGGTGCTCACCGTGGTGCCGTCGGGCAGGGTCACCGGGGCGATCTCCCGCTCGAAGAACCCGCTCTTGATCGCTTCCTCGGCGCGGTTCTGGCTGCGCACTCCCCAGTGGTCCTGGTCTTCGCGGCTGATGCCGGTCAGCAGGGCGACGTTTTCGGCGGTCTGCCCCATGGCGATGTAGACGTCGGGCAGGTTGTTGTCGGCGCGGGGGTCGTGCCACTCGTCGGCGCCTTCGGCCGCGGCGGCGGAGCGCTCCTGGGCCTCACCGAACAGCGAGTTCTTGGTGTCCGGCCACGAGTCGGCGCTGCCCTTGGCGAAGCGGGACACGGTTTCCACGCCGGCCGAGATGAACGCGTCGCCCTCACCGGCCTTGATCGCGTGGAACGCCATCCGGGAGGTCTGCAGCGACGACGAGCAGTACCGGTTGACGGTGGTGCCCGGCAGGAAGTCGAAGCCGAGCTCCACGGCGATGACCCGCGCCAGGTTGTAGCCGGATTCGCCGGCGGGCTGCCCGCAGCCCAGGATCAGGTCGTCGATCTGGTGCGGGTTCAGGGCGGGCACCTTGTCCAGCGCGGCCCGCACGATCTGAACGGTCAGGTCGTCGGGGCGCATGTTGACCAGCGACCCCTTCATCGCGCGGCCGATCGGCGAGCGAGCAGTGGAGACAATGACGGCTTCAGGCATGGTGGTTCCCTTCAGATCCCTGCAGATCCCACAGATGGGGCTGGCTCGCTTCACCATCGGGCGGCGGGTCCACCCCGACGGGCGAAGACAAATCTAGTCGCTGCCGACCTCGGGGCACGAAGACGGGGCAGGTCCGGGTGCCGGACGCCGCCACAGCCGCGACATCACGCTGGCCCGCGTGTGGCGCTGCCCGAGGACCGGCGCCGCCGCGGGCACCGGCGGGCCCAGCGGCGGGCGTTCCACCTTCTCGCCCAGCGCGTCGCACAGGGCGAGCAGCAGCGCGTCGGCGGCCAGCGCATAGGCCGGCGCCGACGGGTGGTAGCCGTCGGCGGAGAACATCGCGTCGGGCGTGGCCCGGAACTGCGGCGCCATCAGCTGCGCCAGCGGTACCGGCACGCCGCCGGCCGAGCGGACCGCCGCGGTCTGCGCGCGGGCGAGTTGCAGGCACCGCTCGTGCGCGAGCGAACGCAGCGGTTGCGGAATCGCGCTGATGAACCCCAGATCCGGGCAGGTGCCGACGATCACCACGGCGCCCCGGGCGCGCAGCTTGCGCACGACCAACGCCAGCCGTTGCGCCGACTGGCTCACCCCGTTCAGCGCGGTCACGTCGTTGGCGCCGACCATGATCACCGCCACGTCCGGCGGCGGGCCGGCCACGAACATCGCGTCGACTTGGCCGCACACGCCCTTCGAGGTGGCGCCGACGATGGCCTTGGTGCTCAACCGGATTCGCTTGCCGGTCTGCTCGGCGAGGCCCCGCGCGATCCGCACCCCCGGAACCTCGTCGGCGCTCATGCAGCCGTAACCGGCGGCGGTCGAATCGCCGAAGATCATCAGGTGCAGGTCGGCCGCCATGCCGCGGCGCCACCGTTCCACGGGCCCGCCGCCCCGCGCGTACACGCCGTCGGCGCGGGGTGGGATGTCCCACGCCTTGGGGATGATGGTGCGCGCGTGCGACGCCTGGCCGACCAACAGACTGCGCGCCCCCAGGTAGGCGGTTCCTGTCGAGGCCAGCGCGCCTGCAGTGGCCAGGGCGATCGCCGAACGGCGTGGCACCCGAATGGTCACGCACTCAAGTTTAGGGCCGCTGCCGAGTTTGCGCGGCCGGTGCGAAAAAACGAACTGGTCACGGTGCGAAGCAAAACTGGTATCAAATCAGCAATTTCATACGTTGCACTAAGCAACGGCTGTCAAGCTGAGAACAAGGGGATGGCTGAGCGCCTTGGCAAACGGCTGAACCAGACGCTCAGCAGCCTCGTCACATGCTGTATCGCACTACAACGGCGTAGGAAGTGTTGAGCATGACCGCACCTAGCAAGGTATCGGGGTCGCGTGAGAGCACCGTTCGTGCCCATGATGTCCTCAAGGCCCGTCGCGCCCAGACGCGCAAATTCGCGATCAGCGACGGCGCGCCCGTCGAGGTCCTCGAATCCGGCCCCAGCGTTGCTGCGCGATTGGCCAACCTGACGTCACGGCTGACGATCCGGCCGATCCTGACCGTCGGCAGCCACGTCCCCAACCTGCCGTGGCCGTGGGGTCTCATCGACCTCAGCGCCCGGGTGCTGATCCCGGCGTCGGCCACCGTCCGCGAGACGGTGCAGCTGCCGCACGCCTCGGCGCAGCTGGTGCGCGCGCCCGGGGTGTTGCCCGCCGACGGCAGCCGCCGGGTCGTCGTGTACCTCCACGGCGGCGCGTTTTTGACCTGCGGGGCGAACTCCCACGGCAGGCTCGTCGAAACCCTCTCGAAGTTCGCCGACTCACCCGTGTTGGTGGTCAATTACCGTCTGCTACCCAAGAATTCGGTCGGCATGGCGATCGAGGATTGCCGCGATGCCTACCGATGGCTGCGGCGGCGCGGCTACCAGCCCGACCAGATCGTGCTGGCCGGCGACTCCGCGGGCGGCTACCTGGCCCTCACGCTGGCGCAGCGCCTGCAGGAGGAGGGTGAGGAGCCTGCGGCGCTGGTGGCGATCTCGCCGCTGCTGCAGCTGGCGAAGGAACCCAAGCAGGCCCACCCCAACATCGACACCGACGCGATGTTCTCCGCCGGGGCGTTCGACGCCCTCGCCGAGCTGGTTGCCGCCGCGGCCGGGAAGAACAAAGTCGACGGCAAACCCGAAGAGATCTACGAACCGCTGGAACACATCAAGCCCGGCCTGCCGCGCACGCTGATTCACGTGTCGGGCTCCGAGGTGTTGCTGCACGATGCGCGGTTGGCGGCGAGCAGGCTGGCCGCGGTCGGCGTGCCGGCCGAGGTGCGGGTGTGGCCGGGGCAGATCCACGACTTCCAGCTGGCCGCGCCGATGGTGCCGGAGGCCGTGCGCTCGCTGGGTCAGATCGGCGACTACATCCGCGAGGCCACCGAGTAGCCGGGCGCGTTCGCGCAGCGCAGTTGTGCGCCGTGCGAAACCGCCTGAGACGATGTGACGCATGCGGATCGCGCAGCACATCAGTGACCTCATCGGCGGCACGCCGCTGGTGCGCCTGAACTCCGTCGTACCCGACGGTGCCGGCATCGTGGCGGCCAAGGTCGAATACCTCAACCCCGGCGGCAGCTCGAAGGACCGGATCGCGGTGAAGATGATCGACGCCGCCGAGGCCAGCGGACAGCTGCGGCCCGGCGGCACCATCGTCGAACCCACCTCGGGCAACACCGGCGTCGGGCTGGCCCTGGTCGCCCAGCACCGCGGCTACAAATGTGTGTTCGTCTGCCCGGACAAGGTCAGCGAGGACAAGCGCAACGTGCTGATCGCGTACGGCGCCGAGGTCGTGGTGTGCCCGACGGCCGTGCCCCCCGACCACCCGGACAGCTACTACAGCGTCTCCGACCGGCTGGTCACCGAAATCGATGGCGCGTGGAAGCCGGACCAGTACGCCAACCCGGAGGGCCCGGCCAGCCACTACGCCACCACCGGCCCGGAGATCTGGGCCGACACCGACGGCAAGGTCACCCATTTCGTCGCCGGCATCGGCACCGGCGGCACGATCACCGGCGCGGGCCGCTACCTCAAGGAGATATCGAACGGGGCCGTGCGCATCATCGGCGCCGACCCCGAGGGGTCGGTCTATTCGGGCGGAACCGGCCGGCCCTATCTGGTGGAGGGCGTCGGCGAGGACTTCTGGCCGCAGGCCTACGACCGCACGGTGCCCGACGAGATCATCGCCGTGTCCGACTCCGACTCGTTCGACATGACCCGGCGCCTGGCCCGCGAGGAAGCGATGCTGGTCGGCGGGTCGTGCGGGATGGCGGTCGTCGCCGCGCTGCGCGTCGCCGAGCAAGCCGGACCCGACTCGCTCGTCGTGGTGCTGCTGCCCGACGGCGGGCGGGGCTACATGTCGAAGATCTTCAACGACGCCTGGATGTCGTCGTACGGGTTCCTGCGCAGTCGGCTCGACGGGTCGACGGAGCAGTCCAGGGTCGGCGACGTGTTGCGCCGCAAGTCCGGTGCGCTGCCCGACCTGGTGCACACCCACCCGTCCGAGACGGTGCGCGACGCCATCGGCATCCTGCGCGAGTACGGGGTGTCCCAGATGCCGGTGGTCGGCGCCGAGCCTCCCGTGATGGCGGGGGAGGTCGCCGGCAGCGTCTCCGAACGCGAACTGCTCTCGGCCGTCTTCGAGGGCCGGGCGAAACTGGCCGACGCGGTCGCGCAGCACATGAGCCCCCCGTTGCCGATGATCGGCGCGGGCGAGTTGATCAGCGCGGCGGGCACGGCGTTGCGCGACTGGGACGCGTTGATGGTGGTCGAGGAGGGCAAACCGGTGGGCGTGATCACCCGCTATGACCTGCTGGGCTTCCTTTCCGACGGGCCCCGCGGACTGAGCGGGCGCCGGTAGCGCGCGGTGCTGGGCGGGTGATGCGCGTCTCGCCCGGGCGTGAAACGCTCAGGTACGGTAATTCGGCCCAATCGAGCCAAAGATGTCCAGCTGTTCCGCAGTGGAAGGTTGCCCATGACCGATCAACCGCCGCCCGGCGGCGCTTACCCGCCGCCTCCCTCGTCGCCCGGTCCCTCCGGTGGGCAGCAGCCGCCGTCCGGCGCCCAGCCGTTCCCGCCCCCTCCTTCGGCGCCCGCCGGCGGGTCCTACCCGCCGCCGCCACCGCCGCCCGGTGGGTCCTACCCGCCGCCACCGCCGTCGTCTGGTGGCTACGCGCCGCCGCCGCCGGGACCGGCGATCCGCACCCTGCCGACGCAGGAGTACACGCCGTGGCTCACCCGCGCGCTGGCGTTCGTCATCGACATCCTCCCGTACGTCGTCGTGCACGGCATCGGCACCGCGATCCTGCTCGCCACGCAGCAGACGGCCTGCATCACCGACGTCACCCAGTACGCCGTCAACCAGTACTGCGCCACCCAGAACTCGACCCTCGGCATGGTCGCCCAGTGGTTGGCGTCGATCGTCGGGCTGTTCTACCTGATCTGGAATTACGGCTACCAGCAGGGCACGACCGGGTCCAGCGTCGGCAAATCGGTGATGAAGTTCAAGGTGGTCAGCGAGGTCACCGGCCAACCCCTCGGCTTCGGCATGTCCGTGGTGCGCGCGCTGGCGCACTTCATCGACGCGATCATCTGCTTCATCGGTTTCCTTTTCCCGCTGTGGGATTCGAAGCGCCAGACGTTGGCGGACAAGATCATGACGACCGTGTGCCTGCCGATCGACGGCGCCGAAAGGCCGCCCGTCACCTAGGCTGATCGTCGATGAGCGACGACCGCAACCCACACCCCGAGTTCACCGGACTGGCCACCAAGGCGATTCACTCCGGCTATCGGCCGGATCCGGCGACGGGAGCGGTCAACGCCCCGATCTACGCCAGCAGCACCTTCGCCCAGGATGGCGTCGGCGCACTGCGGGGCGGATTCGAATACGCCCGCACCGGCAACCCGACCCGCGCCGCGCTGGAGGCCGCGCTGGCCGCCGTCGAGGAGGGCGCCCACGGGCGGGCCTTCGCGTCGGGTATGGCCGCCACCGACTGCGCCCTGCGGGCAGTGCTGAGGCCGGGCGACCACGTGGTGATCCCGAATGACGCCTACGGCGGCACGTTCCGGCTGATCGACAAGGTCTTCACCCACTGGAACGTCGAATACACGCCCGTCGCGCTGCACGAGCTGGACGCCGTCGCCGCCGCGATCACGCCGCGAACCCGGATGATCTGGGTGGAAACCCCGACCAACCCGTTGCTGTCCATCGCCGATATCGCCGCCATCGCGGATCTGGGCGCGCGGCATTCGGCGAAAGTGTTGGTGGACAACACGTTTGCTTCCCCCGCGCTGCAGCAGCCGCTGACGCTGGGGGCGGACATCGTGCTGCACTCCACCACCAAATACATTGGCGGACATTCCGACGTGGTGGGCGGCGCGCTGGTCACCAACGACCGGGAGCTGGACGACGCGTTTGGTTTTCTGCAGAACGGGGCCGGCGCGGTGCCCGGCCCGTTCGACGCCTACCTGACGATGCGCGGCCTGAAGACCCTTGTGCTGCGCATGCAGCGGCACAGCGAAAACGCCACGGCCGTAGCGGAATTCCTCGCCGGCCATCCCGCGGTGAGCGCGGTGCTGTATCCCGGTCTGCCCTCGCACCCCGGGCACGAGGTCGCCGCGCGGCAGATGCGCGGGTTCGGCGGCATGGTGTCGGTGCGCATGCGGGGCGGCCGGGCAGCGGCCCGGGATCTGTGCGCCAACACCAAGGTGTTCATCCTGGCCGAATCGCTGGGTGGGGTCGAGTCGCTGATCGAGCACCCCAGCGCGATGACGCATGCGTCGACGGCGGGGTCGCAATTGGAAGTGCCCGACGACCTGGTGCGGCTGTCGGTCGGCATCGAGGACGCCGCCGACCTGCTGGCCGACCTCGAGCAGGCGCTGGCCTAGCACGCCGAGCAGAGCCAGAATCGCACGCGCTGCGCGCGTTTAGTGCGATTCTGCGTCTGCTCGCGAGAAAGCGATCAGGAGTGGTACGGCTCCGCGCTGACGAGGGTGACCTCGACGGTGTTGCCGTTGGGCACCACGTAGCTGCGGGTCTCGCCGACCTTGGCGTCGATCAGGGCGCCGCCCAGCGGTGAGTTCGGCGAGTACACCTCGAGCTTGCCGTCGTTGACGCCTTCTTGGCGGGTTGCGATGAGGAACGTCTCGGTGTCGGACTTGTCGCCGTTGTAGTAGACCTTCACCACCGATCCGGGCAGCGCCACCCCGGACTGCTTGGGCGCCTCGCCGACCTTGGCGTTGTTGAGCAGATCCTGCAGCTGGCGAATCCGGGCCTCCTGCTGGCCCTGCTCTTCGCGGGCGGCGTGGTAGCCGCCGTTTTCGCGCAGGTCGCCCTCCTCGCGGCGGTCGTTGATCTCCGCGGCGATGACCGGACGATTCGCGATCAGCTGGTCGAGCTCGGCCTTGAGTCGGTCATGTGACTCTTGGGTCAGCCAGGTCACCGAAGTGTCCGTCATCTCGTCGTGCTCCTCGTATGTTGTTCCGCGAGTTCGCGTAAGTCCTGTTGACTCCGCCGTCGAAAGCGTGCGGGTCCATCCCCGTGTGCTGCGGCGCCGATCTGCTGACGGCCGCTAATGCAGCAACACGGTCCCAACCGGAACCGTGCATTCACCCATGTTACCACCGCGCAAACAGTTGATGACTCCATATTCGCTGTTCGGGGTCGATGGCAGGGTCAGGACGGGCGCAGGTAGGCGGGCACATCGGTGCCGCAGCCATAGATGTCGGCGACCGCCGGCGGCTCGGAGGATTTGACCGTCGTCGTCACTTGCACCGTGGCCGCGTCGGACGGCGGGACCAGCAGCTCGCGCCGTCCCGTCTCGCTGCCGTCGGCGGCGCGGACCCGCACGATGCAGTCCACCGGCCGCGACGGATCCGATCGGGTCACGCTGATCGTGATCGACGCCGTCTGGTCGTCGACCACCCGGTAACCGGCCAGCGTCCCCTTGACGTCACTGGTGCCGAACCGGTGGTAACCGATCGCGGCCACGGCCAGTCCGGCCGCAACGACCAGCACACCCAGCGCGACGATCACCCATCGCCGGGGGATGCGCGACAGCCGGGAACGCCCGTAGCGGGCCTCCGGACGCGGAGCGGGGGTATCGGTCATGCGTGGTTATACCTGGTTGTCGGCTGCCTGGCACCGGCCGACAGCATGCAACGATGTGGAACTGGAATTATAGGGTCAGACCGGGCGACCACCAGAGGTGACAAGGGAGCACGTGAGCGAATTGCGGTTGATGGCGGTGCACGCCCACCCCGACGACGAATCCAGCAAGGGCGCGGCCACTCTGGCCCGCTACGCGGATGAGGGCCATCGGGTGCTGGTGGTGACGTTGACCGGCGGTGAGCGCGGCGACATCCTCAACCCGGCGATGGATCTGCCCGAGGTGCACGGGCACATCGCCGAAATCCGCCGCGACGAGATGGCCAAGGCCGCTGAGATCCTCGGCGTGGAGCACACCTGGCTCGGCTTCGTCGACTCCGGATTGCCCAAGGGCGACCCGCCGCCGCCGCTGCCCGAGGGGTGTTTCGCGCTGGTGCCGCTGGAGGAGTCGGTCGAGGCGCTGGTGCGCGTCGTACGCGAGTTCCGCCCGCACGTGATGACCACGTACGACGAAAACGGCGGCTACCCGCATCCCGATCACATTCGCTGCCACCAGGTTTCGGTCGGCGCCTTCGAGGCGGCCGGCGACTATCGGCGTTTCCCGGACGCCGGTGAGCCGTGGACGGTGTCGAAGCTCTACTACAACCACGGCTTCCTGCGGGCCCGGATGCAGTTGCTGCACGACGAGGCCCTCAAGCACGGTCACGAACCGCCGTTCAAGAAGTGGCTCGAGCACTGGGACGCCGCGCACGACCCGTTCGAGTCCCGGGTCACCACGCGCGTCGAGTGCTCGGCCTATTTCAGCCAGCGCGACGACGCGCTGCGGGCGCACACCACGCAGATCGACCCCGACCACGACTTCTTCGCGGCTCCCATCGAATGGCAGCAACGTCTTTGGCCCACCGAGGAATTCGAGTTGGCCCGCTCGCGGGTCCCGGTCCGGCTGCCCGAGGACGACCTGTTCGCCGGGATCGAGACGGACGCGTGAACCACGTCGTTCTCCTCGCGAGCGCCGCCGGCTGGCAGGCCGACAACGCGCCGCAGCACGGGCCCGACTTCGGCAAGGCCAGCCCGGTCGGGCTGCTCATCGTCGTATTGCTGGTGATCGCCACGCTGTTCCTCATCCGGTCGATGAACCGGCAGCTGAAGAAGGTGCCGGAGTCGTTCGATCCCAAGCATCCCGAGCCGGACCAGGCCGCGGACGAGGGCACCGACGCCGTCGACCCGGGCTTTGGGCAGACCCCGGATCAGGCGGACGGATCGCCGCGACCCCCGGGATCCGGCGATGAGCCAGGCTGACCCGCCCGCCACGAACACCCTGGGGCTGGCCACCAGTCCGTATCTGCGCCAGCACGCCGACAACCCGGTGCACTGGCAGCAGTGGACACCGCAGGCGCAGGCCGACGCCGCCGCCCGCGACGTGCCGATCCTGCTGTCGGTCGGGTACGCCGCCTGTCACTGGTGCCACGTCATGGCGCACGAGTCGTTCGAAGACCCCGACGTCGCCGCCGCGATGAACGCGGGATTCGTCTGCATCAAAGTCGACCGCGAGGAACGGCCCGACATCGACGCGGTGTACATGAACGCCACGGTCGCCCTCACCGGGCAGGGCGGGTGGCCGATGACGTGTTTCCTCACGCCCGATGGGCGGCCCTTCTTCTGCGGCACCTACTATCCGAAAGATGGCTTCCTGCAACTTCTTTCGGCCGTCTCCGCCACCTGGCGGGAGCGTCGCGGTGAGGTGGAGGAGGCGTCCGACCATATCGCCGGCGAGCTGCGCAAGATGGCTCCTGGTGTTCCGGGGGAGGGCCCTGCCGTGGCGCCCGACCTGTGTGACCACGCCGTCGCCTCCCTGCTCGAGGATGAGGACACCGTGCATGGCGGGTTCGGGGGTGCACCCAAGTTCCCGCCCTCGGCGCTGCTCGAGGCGCTGCTGCGCCACCACGAACGCACCGGATCGCCGGCGGCGCTGGACGCGGTGTCGCTTGCGGGCAACGCGATGGCGCGCGGCGGCATCTACGACCAGCTCGGCGGCGGCTTCGCCCGCTACAGCGTCGACAACGCTTGGGTGGTACCGCATTTCGAGAAGATGCTGTACGACAACGCGCTGCTGCTGCGCGCCTACGCGCACTGGGCCCGGCGTACCGGCGACCCGCTGGCGCGCCGAATCACCGACCAGACCGCTCGGTTCCTGCTCGCCGACCTCGCCGACGGTCCCATGTTCACCTCGTCGCTGGACGCCGACGCCGACGGCCGCGAGGGCTCGACCTATGTGTGGACACCGGAACAGCTGAACGACGCGCTCGGTCACGACGACAGCCGTTGGGCCGCAGAGGTTTTCGCGGTCACCCCGGCCGGCACGTTCGAGCACGGTGCCTCGGTGCTGCAGCTGCCCGCCGATCCGGAGGACCCGCAGCGGGCTGAACGTGTGCGGACGGAGTTGTTGATCGCCCGGCGCGGCCGGGTCCAGCCCGGCCGCGACGACAAGGTGGTCACCTCCTGGAACGGCCTGGCGATCACCGCGTTGGCCGAGGCCAGCGTGGCGTTGGACGAACCCGAATTCGCCCACGCCGCAAGCCGTTGCGCGCGCGCGTTGGTCGACCTGCACGTCGTCGATGGGCGGTTGCGGCGCGCCAGCCTGGGCGGCGTGGTCGGCGACAGCGTCGCCATCCTCGAGGACCACGCGATGCTGTCCACCGGGCT
Organism: Mycobacterium sp. NTMscope_Eco_3; assembly: GCF_976985685.1. Classification (NCBI taxonomy): domain Bacteria; kingdom Bacillati; phylum Actinomycetota; class Actinomycetes; order Mycobacteriales; family Mycobacteriaceae; genus Mycobacterium; species Mycobacterium sp. NTMscope_Eco_3. Next base: position 736,498 of record NZ_CDRJYZ010000001.1, read on the forward strand.
GCTGGCGCTCTACCAGCTGACCGGCGAGGCGGCCTGGTTGACAAGGGCGACCGATCTGCTGGACACCGCGTTGGCGCACTTCGCCGATAGGGAGCGGCCCGGCCGCTGGTTCGACACCGCCGACGACGCCGAGCAGCTGATGCTCCGGCCGGCCGACCCGCTGGACGGGGCGACCCCGTCGGGCGCGTCGTCGATCACCGAGGCGCTGCTGACAGCGGCGCATCTGGTCGACGGGGAGCGCGCCGAGCGGTACCTGCGGGCGGCCGACGACGCGCTGCGCGCGCACTCGGTCCTGCTGGAGCGCGCGCCGCGCTCGGCCGGGCATTGGCTGGCCGTCGCGGAGGCCGCGGTCCGCGGACCCCTGCAGATCGCGGTGGCCTGCGACCCGTCGCGCTCACCGCTGCTCGTCGAGGCGCGGCGGCTGGCGCCCGGCGGGGCGATCGTGGTGGGCGGGGAGGTGGATTCGTCGGCGCTGCTGGCCGGGCGCGACCGGGTGGCCGGCGCCGACGCCGCTTACGTGTGTCGTGGCCGGGTCTGCGACCTGCCGGTGACCCGCGCACCCGAACTGGCCGCCGCCCTGGGTGTTTTCGACGACTGAAGCCGATGGTGGTGACCCGCTGCGCCCGGCTGCGCCGCGCTGGCGCTCACCACTGGGCCGGGTTACCCTGCCTCCCATGCCGAATGCCGCCAAGACCGAAGCGATCAGAAGCACGGTCCACCGCTACATCGAACTGGTCGCCAAGGGCAGCGCCGATGACTTGGTCGAGTTGTACGCCGACGACGCCACGGTCGAAGACCCGGTCGGCGGCGAGGTGCACATCGGGCGCCAGGCGATCCACGGCTTCTACTCCGCGGTCGACAATCTGCAGCGCGAATGCGAACTGAAGACGCTGCGCGTGTGCGGCAACGAGGCGGCCTTCCAGTTCCGGCTGACCGTGACCGCCGGCGAGCACCGGATGGTGATCGAGCCGATCGATGTCATGGTCTTCGACGGCAGCGGGAAGATCGCCGCGATGAAGGCGTACTGGTCGCCCGACGACGACGTCGCCCAAAGCTAGGCGGCGGTCAAGCTCCCAGCAGCCAAGCGTGGTCTTGCGTGTAGAAGACGGCGAACCACATGGCGATGTAGTGCAGGATCGCCGCGACCGCGGTGAAGGCGTGGAAGAACTCGTGATAGCCGAACGTCCGCGGCCACGGGTCGGGCCAGCGTAAGCCGTAGAAAATCCCGCCGACGCTGTAGAACACACCGCCCACGGCCAGCAGCACCATCGCGGCCACCCCGGCCTGGTGCAGGATCGTCGGGGCGTACCAGATCGCCACCCAGCCCAGCAGCAGGTAAAGCGGTACGCCCAGCCAGCGTGGCGCCGTCGGCCAGCACACCTTCAGCGCGATGCCCGCCAGCGCGCCGCCCCACACGATGCACAGCACCACCACTCCGGTCTCCTGCGGCATGACCAACCGCGCGAACGGCGTGTAGCTGCCGGCGATGAAGATGAAGATCATCGAGTGGTCGAGCCGCTTCATCCGGATCCGGGCCAGGTCTGACTTCCAGTGCACCCGGTGATAGGTCGCGCTGACCGCGAACAGCGCCACGGTGCACGCGGCGTAGATCAGCGTCGAATGACCGGCGCGGGGCGAGGAGGCCGCCCACGACACCGACACCAGCGTGGCGCCGGCGATGATCGCCAACCACGCCGAGTAGAAGTGGATCCAGCCGCGCAGCCGGGGTTTGCCCAAAACATTGGCGGCACCTTCTGCGAGTCGCTCGACGGTGTTGCCTGGTGCGATGGGCTCGGGTTCGCGTTCCGGATGCGGGACGGTGCGGGTCTGGCTGCTCATGTCTCCTGTGTTGTGTCTCTGCAACTGGGGACGCCGATGGCCACGGTGCCATGGGCGGGTGTAACAGCCAGAGTAGCCAGGGATGGTTACGGCGCAGTGTCGACTTCTCGGCCGGCTGCTCATATGACCGGCCGAAATTGCAAGCCGGAATCCATTGCGCCTGGCAGTAGGGTGTGTGTTCGTGGAAATCATCCCGCGGCGACTCAAAGAACCGCTGTATCGGATCTACGAGATGCGGCTGCGGCAGGGGTTGACCGCTTCCAAGTCGGAACTGCCCCGCCACATCGCGGTGCTGTGCGACGGAAACCGGCGCTGGGCGCGCGACGCGGGATACGACGACGTGAGCTACGGCTACCGGATGGGTGCCCTCAAGATCGCCGAGATGCTGCGCTGGTGCCAGGAGGCCGGCATCGAGATGACCACCGTGTACCTGCTTTCCACCGAGAACCTGCAGCGGGATCCCGAGGAGCTGGCCGGGCTCATCGAAATCATCACCGACGTCGTCGAGGAGATCTGCGCGCCGGCCAATCGCTGGAGCGTGCGCACCGTCGGCGACCTCGAGCTGCTCGGCGAGCAACCGGCCCGCCGACTGCGCGAGGCGGTGGAATCCACGCCGGTCGTGGCGCCCTTCCACGTCAACGTCGCCGTCGGCTACGGCGGCCGTCGCGAGATCGTCGACGCGGTGCGGTCCCTGCTGAGCAAGGAACTCGCCAACGGCGCGACCGCCGAGGAGCTGATCGACACGGTCACCGTCGATGCGATCTCGGAAAACCTCTACACCTCCGGTCAGCCGGATCCCGACCTGGTGATCCGCACCTCCGGCGAGCAACGGCTCTCCGGTTTCCTGCTGTGGCAAAGCGCGTACTCGGAGATGTGGTTCACCGAGGCGCACTGGCCCGCCTTCCGCCGGGTCGACTTCCTGCGCGCGCTGCGCGACTACAGCCAGCGGCATCGCCGCTACGGCAAATAGGGCCTCGCCGCCGCTGCGCCTTGTGACTCGTGGGGCGGCTGATCCCGCCGGACTGGCGCGTGTCAAATATTTACCCGATAACGGGAATAGCCGGGTGAACCACCTCGTCGTTGTATCCGTGGCAATAGCCAACACCGCCATCGCGAGGAGTAATCACATGATGTCTGTCTCTGGTGTATCGGGCCTCACCACACGGCCCCTCTATGACGCGACCGACTCGCTGTTGCGTTTTGCCGTGCGCGCCGACGCGACCCTGACCGGGTTGTTCGGCTTGGCCGTCGCTTTCCTCGCCGACCCGCTCTCGTCGCTGACCGGCCTGACGTCCTTCGAGGATTACGCCGTGGGGGCCTCCTTCGTGATCTACGGCCTCGTGGTGTTCAGCCTCGGGGCGTTGCCGGACCTGCGCAGCGTCGGTATCGGCGTCATCGTGGCCAACGTCTTCTTCACGCTGGCCTCGATCGTGGCGGCCGAGGCATTGCCGCTGACCGTCACCGGGGCCGCGCTAACGCTGGCCGGCGGCGCGTACACGGCGGCGTTCGCCGCGTTGCAATACCTGGGAGTGCGTCGGCTCGAGACTGCCTAGTCGCGCCTAAAGTTTGCGCAGCCGCAGCCGGTTGATGGAGTGGTCGGCGTCCTTGCGCAGCACCAGCGTGGCGCGCGGCCGGGTGGGCAGAATGTTCTCGACCAGGTTGGGGCGGTTGATGGAGCGCCAGATCTCGCGCGCGGCGGCGACGGCCTTGGTGTCGTTGAGCGCGGCGTAGTGGTGGAAGTGCGACTCGGGATCGGCGAAGGCGGTGCTGCGCATGGCCAGGAACCGCGAGATGTACCACTGCTCAATGTCTTCGATCCGCGCGTCCACGTACACGCCGAAGTCGAACAGGTCCGACACCATCAGGGTCGGACCGGTCTGCAAAACGTTGAGGCCCTCCAGGATCAAGATGTCCGGATGGCGCACCACGTGCTTGGCCCCGGGGATGACGTCGTATTTCAAATGCGAATACACCGGCGCGCACGCGTAGTCGGAGCCCGACTTGACCGACGTCACGAACCGCATCAGCGCCCGACGGTTATAGCTTTCCGGAAAACCTTTGCGGTGCATCAGGTTTCGCCGGTCCAACTCTGCGTTCGAGTACAGGAACCCGTCGGTGGTCACCAGGTCCACCCGGGGGTGATGGTCCCAGCGCGCCAACAGCGCCTGCAGCACACGGGCGGTCGTCGACTTGCCGACCGCCACGCTGCCGGCGACCCCGATGATGAACGGCACGGGCCGGTCCGGATTTTGCTGAGGCTCGCCCAGGAACTCCGCGGTGGCGGCGAACAACCGCTGGCGGGCCGCGACCTGAAGGTGAATCAGCCGGGCGAGGGGCAGATAGACCTCTTCGACCTCGAGCAAGTCGATTTGTTCGCCCAGACCGCGCAGGCCGACCAGTTCCTCCTCGGTGAGGGCCAGCGGCGTCGACATACGAAGCGCACGCCATTGCTTTCGGTCGAACTCCACATAAGGGCTCGGCTCGCTAAGCCGCGGCATAGTGCAAGTGTTGCAGGAGCGCCGAAAAGCCCGACGGCTGGGCTGGCCAAAAGTCGCCGCTGGATAGACTGGCGCCGTGACTGCTGCACCTGACGCCCGCGCCGCGACCTCTGTGATGTCCGCCCCCCTCGCCGAGGTCGACCCCGACATCGCCGCGCTGCTGGGCCAGGAGTTGGGCCGCCAGCGCGACATGCTGGAAATGATCGCGTCGGAGAACTTTGTTCCGCGCTCGGTGTTGCAAGCCCAGGGCAGCGTGCTGACCAACAAGTACGCCGAGGGCCTGCCCGGGCGCCGCTACTACGGCGGCTGCGAGTACGTCGACGTCGTGGAGAACATCGCCCGCGATCGGGCCAAGGCGCTCTTCGGCGCCGACTTCGCCAACGTGCAGCCGCATTCGGGCGCCCAGGCCAACGCCGCCGTGCTGCACGCGCTGATGTCACCGGGGGAGCGGCTGCTGGGGCTGGACCTGGCCAACGGCGGCCACCTGACGCACGGCATGAAGCTGAACTTCTCCGGCAAGCTCTACGAGAACGGGTTCTACGGGGTCGACCCGACGACGCATCTCGTCGACATGGACGCGGTGCGCGCCAAGGCGCTGGAATTTCGCCCCAAGGTGATCATCGCCGGCTGGTCGGCCTACCCGCGGATCCTCGACTTCGCGGCGTTCGCCGCGATCGCCGACGAGGTCGACGCCAAGCTCTGGGTGGACATGGCGCACTTCGCGGGCCTGGTCGCGGCCGGCTTGCACCCCTCGCCGGTGCCGCACGCCGATATCGTGTCGACCACCATCCACAAGACGCTCGGCGGCGGCCGCTCGGGCATGATCCTGGGCAAGCAGCAATACGCCAAGGCGATCAACTCGGCCGTGTTCCCCGGCCAGCAGGGCGGTCCGCTCATGCACGTGATCGCGGGCAAGGCCGTCGCGCTGAAGATCGCGAGCACCCCCGAATTCGTCGAGCGACAGCAGCGGACGCTGTCGGGCGCCCGCATCCTCGCCGAGCGGCTGCTGGCCGCCGATGTCGCGAAGGCCGGTGTGTCGGTGGTCAGCGGCGGCACCGACGTGCACCTGGTGCTGGTGGATCTGCGCAACTCCCCGCTCGACGGCCAGGCCGCCGAGGACTTGCTGCACGAGGTCGGCATCACCGTCAACCGCAACGCCGTGCCCAACGATCCGCGGCCGCCGATGGTCACGTCGGGCCTGCGGATCGGCACGCCCGCCCTGGCCACCCGTGGCTTCGGCGACGCCGAGTTCAGCGAGGTTGCCGACGTCATCGCCACCGCCCTGGCGGCCGGCAGCTCGGCCGACGTGTCGGGCCTGCGGCAGCGCGTGACACGGCTGGCCCAGGAGTTTCCGCTGTACGAGGGCCTCGAAGACTGGGCGCTGGTCGGCCGCTAACCGGCGGCGACGCCGCCCTGACGGCCCGGCCGGGCCGGGTTCGAGGATCAAGGTCAGCACTTGTTCCGACACGACCCCGGCGATTTCATGAACCTGTGTACGCGGGTTACAGTTATCTCATGGCACAGAGACCCGTCGCTAACGCGCTGACCCTGGAACTCGAGCCGGTCGTCGAAGCGAACATCGACCGCCACCTGTCCACCGAAGAACTCTGGTTCGCGCACGACTACGTGCCGTTCGAACGGGGCGAGAACTTCGCATTCCTCGGCGGACGCGACTGGGAACCCTCGTCGGCGACGCTGCCCCGGCCGCTGACGGATGCCTGCGAGATCATGCTGCTGCTCAAGGACAACCTGGCCGCCCACCACCGCGAGCTGGTCGAGCACTTCATCCTGGAGGACTACTGGGGCCGCTGGATCGGCCGATGGACCGCCGAGGAGCATCTGCACGCCATCGCGCTGCGCGAGTACCTGGTGGTGACCCGGGAGGTCGACCCGACCGCCAACGAAGAGGCCCGCGTCCAGTACGTGATGAAGGGCTACCGCGCCGACACCTACTCGCAGGTGGAAACCCTGGTGCACCTGGCGTTCACCGAACGCACCCACGCCGTGTTCTGCGAGAACCTGGCCGCCAAGCTCGAGGAGCCCATCCTGGCCGGGCTGGTCGACCGGATCGCGCGCGACGAGCGGCGGCACGAAGTGTTCTTCTCCAACCTCATCGCGCACTGCCTGGACTACACCCGCGACGAGACGATCGCGGCGATCGCCGCCCGCGCGGCCGACCTGAAGGTGCCCGGCGCCGACATCGACGCGTATGCGGACAAGGTGCAGAACGTCGCCGACGCAGGCATTTTCGGTCCGGAGCAGCTGCGGCAGGCGATCTCCGACCGCATCACCGCATGGGGGCTCGCGGACGAGCCCGCCCTGCGGCAATTCATCGTCGGCTGAGCCGGCTGCCCGCTCCCCGCTGATCCCTCCGCGGGGTTGCCGCGGCTTGTCGTGTCGGCGCGCCTGCACAGCGGGCGGACGGCCACGGGAGTAGCGTCGTTCCCGATGGTCAGCGTCAAGCTCTGCTGCCAGGGCGGCACCTCCCGTCACCACAACGGAAGGACCGGCCCCGGTCCTGGTGCTGCGGTTCCCGTCGACATGCCTGTGCGGGTCCGCGCGGGCTCATCCCGCTCGAGGAGCGCTACGTGACCGATATCCGGACCTACGTGATCGACACTTCCGTGCTGCTGTCCGACCCGTGGGCGTGCAGTCGGTTCGCCGAGCACGAGGTGGTTGTTCCGTTGGTGGTGATCAGCGAGCTGGAGGCCAAACGCCACCACCACGAGCTGGGATGGTTCGCCCGCCAGGCGTTGCGCCTGTTCGACGATCTTCGGCTTGTGCACGGCCGCCTGGATCAGCCCATTCCCGTTGGGACACAAGGCGGTACGCTCCACGTCGAACTCAACCACACGGACCCGGCGGTGCTGCCCGCCGGCTTCCGCGGCGACAACAACGACTGCCGGATCCTGAGTTGCGCCGCCAACCTCGCCGCCGAAGGCAAACGAGTCACGTTGGTCAGCAAGGACATTCCGCTTCGGGTCAAGGCCGCCGCGGTGGGGCTGGCCGCCGACGAGTACCACGCGCAAGACGTCGTGGCCTCCGGATGGTCGGGCATGCGCGAGATCGAAACCGCCACCGACGATATCGATGCCCTGTTCACCGACGGTGAGATCGATCTGGCCGAAGCCCGAGACCTGCCCTGCCACACCGGCATTCGGCTTCTCGGTGGTAGCTCCCACGCGCTGGGCAGGGTCAACGCGGACAAGCGCGTTCAGCTGGTCCGCGGTGACCGCGAAGTGTTCGGACTGCGCGGGCGGTCCGCCGAACAACGGGTCGCCCTGGACCTGCTGCTCGACGAGTCGGTCGGCATCGTGTCGCTGGGCGGCAAGGCCGGCACCGGCAAGTCGGCGCTCGCGTTGTGCGCCGGCCTGGAGGCCGTGCTGGAGCGGCGGACCCAGCGCAAGGTGGTGGTCTTCCGCCCGCTGTACGCCGTCGGCGGCCAGGAGTTGGGGTACCTGCCCGGCAGCGAGAGCGAAAAGATGGGGCCGTGGGCGCAGGCCGTTTTCGACACCCTCGAGGGCCTGGCCAGCCCGGCGGTGCTCGAGGAAGTGCTGTCCCGCGGCATGCTCGAAGTGCTGCCGCTGACCCACATCCGGGGCCGGTCGCTGCACGACTCGTTCGTCATCGTCGATGAGGCGCAGTCGCTGGAGCGCAACGTTTTGCTGACCGTGCTGTCCCGGCTGGGCACCGGGTCGCGGGTGGTCCTGACCCACGACATCGCTCAGCGCGACAACCTGCGGGTGGGGCGCCACGACGGGGTCGCGGCCGTGATCGAGAAGCTCAAGGGCCATCCGCTGTTCGCCCACATCACCCTGCTGCGCAGCGAGCGGTCGCCGATCGCCGCGCTGGTCACCGAGATGCTCGAGGAGATCGCCGGACCGCACTGAGCGTTTTCGCCGCGAAACTGTATTCCACTACCGTTTCACCCGCGAAACGCGTCGCTGGTTGCAGTCTCGCGGTGAGTAGGCTCTTACCGTGGCGAAACGACCCGACACTTTGGCCTGGCGCTACTGGCGCACGCTGGTCGGTGTCGTCGCGGCCGTCGCGGTCCTGGTGATCGGCGGGCTGACCGGTCACGTGACACGCGCCGACGACCTGTCCTGCGCGGTCATCAAATGCGTCGCGCTGACCTTCGACGACGGCCCCGGCCCCTTCGACGAGCGGCTGCTGCACGTCCTGAAGGACAACGACGCCAAGGCCACGTTCTTTCTGATCGGCAACAAGGTGGCCGCCAACCCGGCGGGGGCCAAGCGCATCGCCGACGCGGGGATGGAAATCGGCAGCCACACCTGGGAACACCCCAACATGACGACCATCCCGCGGGAGGACATCGCCGCGCAGTTCTCCAAGGCGAATGACGCCATCACCGCCGCGACGGGCCGCACGCCGACGTTGTACCGGCCCGCGGGCGGATTGTCCGACCCGGTGGTGCGCCAGACCGCCGGTCAATTCGGGCTGGCCGAAATCCTTTGGGACGTCATCCCTTTCGATTGGGCCAACGACTCGAATACGGCGGCGACGCGATCCATGCTGATGACCTACATCAAACCGGGTTCGGTGGTGTTGTTCCATGACACCTACTCAAGCACCGTCGATCTGGTGTATCAGTTCATCCCGGTGCTCAAGGCCAACGGCTACCGGCTGGTGACGGTCAGCGAACTGCTGGGACCACGCGCGCCCGGCAGCAGTTACGGCGGCCGGGAGAACGGCCCACCCGTCAACGGTCTGCGCGACATCCCCGCCGGTGATATCCCCACGCTGCCCGACACGCCCTCACCCAAGCCGATGCCCAACTTCCCGATCACCGACATCCCCGGGCAGAACTCCGGCGGGCCGAACAACGGTGCCTAGCGCCAACGTCGGGCCCGCCGCGAAAGGACGAAAGTCCGCTCGACGGTGGATGTTTCACTACGGGCTCGACCTGAGCCTGTCCTATGTCCTGGCCGTCGTCGAAGCGGCCGCCATCTTGATCCCCCTGCGCGGCCACACGTCCGTCGCGGCCAACGACGACTTCGCGCGGCACAGCACGGCGCCGGTGGCGCTGCTGATCGTGTTGGGCATCATCGGCGTCTCGGTGTCCGGCGCCCTGAGCCTGGCTCCCACGCTGCGCTGGTTTGTGGCGGGCGACGAACCGACACCGGAACAGCGCGAGGCCGTGATGAAGCTGGCCGGGCGCCAGTCGGCGATCCTGGTGACGGCCTGGGCGCTGAGCGGCGGAACCTTCATCCTGCTGAATCTGGGTGGTGGGGCCCGGCTGCTGCTGCCCATCGTGCTCGGCGTGGTGCTCGGCGGCTCCGCCGCCGCCGGCACGGGGATGCTGCTCGCGCAGCGCACCATGCGCCCCATCATGCGGGCCGCTACGCTGGGCGCCGAGCCGCGGCTGGCCGTGCCGAGTGTGTACGCGCGACTGGTTCTGCTGTGGTTTCTGTGCAGCGCGTTTCCCATCGCGGTCATCGCGTCGCTGATCGTCCTCCGCTCCTACGGGTGGCTGATCGAGAAGTCGGCATCGTTGGACGTGCCGATCCTGGTGGTGTCGCTGGCGGCGCTGGTGCTGGGGCTGCCGACGATGATCCTGACGTCTCGGTCCATCTCGGACCCCATCGGCGAGGTCGTCGACGCCATGGCGGAGGTCGAACACGGCCGCATGGAGACCTACGTCGGCGCCTACGAACGCTCCCAAATCGGGCGGCTGCAAACAGGATTCAACCGAATGGTGGCCGGGCTCGCCGAGCGTGACCGGCTGCGTGACCTGTTCGGGCGCCACGTTGGGGCCGACGTCGCGCAGCGCGCCGTCGAAGAGGGAGCGTCCCTGTCCGGCGACGTGGTCGAAGCGGCGGTGCTGTTCATCGACCTGGTGGGTTCCACGCAGCTCGCGGAAAACCGCCCGCCGCAAGAGGTTGCCGAGGTGCTCAACGACTTCTTCCGGATCGTCGTCAACGCCGTCGACGAACACCACGGGATGATCAACAAATTCGCCGGTGACGCCGCGCTGGCCGTGTACGGGGTGCCGTTGCCGACGAGCGAGCCGGCGTCCTCGGCCCTGGCGACAGCCCGTGCACTGGCCACGCAACTGCGGCGGTTGCCGGTCGATTTCGGCGTCGGCGTCTCCGCGGGGCGCGTTTTCGCCGGCAACGTCGGCGCCGAGAACCGGTACGAATACACCGTGATCGGCGACGCCGTCAACGAGGCCGCGCGGCTGGCCGACCTCGCCAAGACTTCCGATCGGCGAATCCTGTGCTCGGCGGCCGCCATCGAGGCGGCCGGTGAGGCCGAACGCGGGCACTGGGCCGAATGCTATTCCACCGTGTTGCGGGGGCGATCCGAGGCCACGCACGTCTCGGCGCCGACGGCCCCGGCCGGTTAGGGCCGCGTCAGGACTTCGAGACCTTCAGCGCGGCAATGATTTTGCCGACGAGGTCCGCCGACGCGGTGTCACCGATGGGTGTGCTGCCGATGAACACGGTGACCGGTTTGGTGTCGACCGCGATGATGCTGACCGAGTCGCCTTTGACGTTGCGGGTGGGGTCGGCGATCGTGACGTCGGCGTCGGCCCGCACCGCCTTGGTCCCGTCCACGGTGATCGACGACGTCTTGACCGGTCCCAGCGTGGGTGCCGCGTTGGCATACCCGGGTCCGTTGACCACGCACTGCATCAGTTTGGTGGCTTGCGCCGTGAGGTCCATGCTGGCAACGAAATTGGTGACGGCGACCTCGGCCGTCATCATCCATTGATTGGCGCCGGGCACGTCCTGGGCGACGCCGAGTCCGCCGATCAGGTTGGGGCCCTGGTCATCCGAGAACACCGTCCACCCGGAGGGCGCCGCGCCGGCCGGGAACGAAAGCTTGCCGGCGGCGATCGAGTCGCTGCGGGGCATCTCACCGCCGGACACATTCGGCGTGCAATCGGTGGCGTTTTGCGCCGAATTCCTCGGTTGCGAGACCGACGTGCTCGTCGACGGCGGCGCGGCGCTCGACGGCTTCTTGCCGTGGCCGCCCTTCATCACCACGAGGGTGGCCACCAGCGCGATCACGGCCAGCGCGACCACACCGGCGACGATCAACCACGGCAGCTTCGAGCCACCGGGGGGACGCCCCGGCGGGTAGGGGCCGCCAGGCGGGAATGGTTGTCCCGGTGGGGGATACTGCGGGCTCTGGTACGGGTTGGCGGGGCCGCCCGGCGGCGGATACGGGTACGGGCCGCCCGGCGGATAGGCGTACGGACCGCCCTGCGGGTAAGGGCCCTGCGGGTAGGGGCCGCCGGCCGGCGGCTGGCCGCGCCAATTCGGGTCCTGCCCATACGGATTGCTTCCGTAAGGCCCCTGACCGTAGGGGCCGCCGGGAGGAGCCGTCATGGAAAAACCACCCTTACTCTTCGTCGACCGCCGTCACCGCATGACGGCCAGCCTAGTCTTTCGGCTTGACCTCGTCTTGGACGCGGGCCATGGCCAGCACGTCGAGGCGGCGGTCGAGCTCCTCGATCGACAGCTTGTCGCCGATCAGGCCGCGGTCGATCACGGTCTGGCGAATCGTCTTGCGCTCCTTGAGGGCTTGCTTGGCCACCGCGGCGGCCTCCTCGTAGCCGATCGCCGAGTTCAGCGGCGTCACGATGGACGGCGACGATTCGGCGAGCTCCCGCAGGTGCTCGACGTTGGCCGCCAGGCCGCTGATGCAGCGCTCGGCGAACAGCTTCGACACGTTGGTCAGCAGCTTGAACGACTCGAGAATGTTGCGGGCCATCATCGGGATGTACACGTTGAGCTCGAACGCACCGGACAGGCCGCCGACGGCCACCGCGGCATCGTTGCCGATCACCTGCGCGGCGACCTGCGTAACCGCTTCGGGGAGAACCGGATTCACCTTGCCCGGCATGATCGAGCTGCCCGGCTGCAGGTCGGGCAGCTGGATCTCGGCCAGGCCGGTCAGCGGGCCCGACCCCATCCAGCGGACGTCGTTGGCGATCTTGGTCAGCGAGACGGCGATGGTGCGCAGCGCCCCGGACGCCTCGACCAGCCCGTCGCGCGCGGCCTGGGCCTCGAAGGAGTTTGCCGCCGTGCGCAATTCGCTCAGGCCGGTGGAGGCGATCAACGTTTCGACCACCTTGGCGCCGAAGCCGTCGGGAGCGTTCAGGCCGGTGCCCACCGCGGTCCCGCCGATCGCCAGCTCACCCAGTCGGGGCAGCGTGGCGCGCACCCGCTCGATGCCCGCCTCGATCTGGCGGGCGTACCCGCTGAATTCCTGGCCGAGCGTCACGGGAACGGCGTCCATCAGGTGGGTGCGGCCCGACTTGACCACGGTGTGCCATTCGCGGGCCTTGCCCGCCAGCGCGTCGTGCAGCACCTCGAGCGCCGGAATGAGGTGGCGCACGGCGGCTTCGGTGGCCGCGATGTGGGTTGCGGTCGGGAAGGTGTCATTGGACGACTGCGACATGTTGACGTCGTCGTTGGGGTGCACCGTGACACCATTGGCCCCCGCGATGCTGGCGATCACCTCGTTGGTGTTCATGTTGGAGCTGGTGCCCGAACCGGTCTGGAAGACGTCGATGGGGAACTGGTCGTCGTGGCGGCCGTCGGCGATCTCGGCGGCCGCGGCGATGATCGCGTCGGCCTTCTCCGGAGCGAGCAGCCCGAGGTCCTTGTTGACCTGCGCGCAGGCGCCCTTCAGCAGGCCCAAGGCACGGATCTGGGTGCGCTCCAGGCCCCGGCCCGAAATCGGAAAGTTCTCGACCGCACGCTGGGTTTGCGCGCGCCACAACGCTTTTGCGGGGACGCGGACCTCCCCCATGGTGTCGTGCTCGATGCGATACTCGGTGTCATCCGTGGCCATAGAGTGCTGGCTTCCTCGTTCTTCGAAGTGGTCAGGGCAGGGGATAGGCGGCAGAACTGTCGCCGGTGAAGTCGATGGCGGAGTATTCGTTGAGCTTCGAAAGCCGGTGGTAGGCCTCGATCATCCGGACGGTGCCCGACTTCGACCGCATGACGATCGATTGGGTGGTGCAGCCACCGGGGTAGTACTGCACGCCCTTGAGCAGGTCGCCGTTGGTGACGCCGGTGGCGCAGAAGAAGACGTTGTCACCGGACACGAGGTCCTCGGTGGTCAGGATCTGATCGAGGTCGTAGCCGGCGTCGATGGCCTTTTGGCGTTCCTCATCGTCGGTGGGGGCCAACTGCGCCTGGATGGCGCCACCCATGCACCGGATCGCGGCGGCGGCGATGATGCCTTCGGGGGTGCCGCCGATCCCGGCCAGCATGTCGGTGCCCGAGTGCGGCCGGCAGGCCGAGATCGCGCCGGCGACGTCGCCGTCGGTGATCAGCCGGATGCGGGCTCCGGTGGCCCGGACGTCTTCGATCAGCTGGGCGTGCCGCGGCCGGTCCAGGATGCACACGGTCATGTCGCGCACCGACAGCGCCTTCACCTTGGCGACGGCCTTGATGTTCTCGGCGATCGGCGCGGTGATGTCGAGCACGTGCGCGGCCTCGGGGCCGACGGCGATCTTGTTCATGTAGAACACCGCCGACGGGTCGAACATCGCGCCGCGGTCGGCCACCGCCAGCACGGAGATGGCGTTGGGCATGCCCTTGCTCATCAGCGTGGTGCCGTCGATCGGGTCGACGGCGAAATCGCACTCCGCGCCGTCGCCGTTGCCGACCTCTTCGCCGTTGTAGAGCATCGGCGCGTGGTCCTTCTCACCCTCGCCAATGACGACCACGCCGCGCATCGACACCGAGTTGACCAGCTCGCGCATCGCGTCGACGGCTGCCCCGTCGCCGCCCTCTTTGTCGCCGCGGCCGACCCAGCGTCCGGCGGCCATGGCGCCGGCCTCGGTGACGCGGACCAGTTCCAAGGCCAGGTTGCGGTCTGGCGCCTCACCGCGCGGCCGCGCCTGCGCTGGAGCCCGGCCGTTGGCGGTGGACGAGCGGTCGCCCTCAACTGTCATGGTTGCTGATTGTCCCAGAAGCGGATCGGTCCGCTGGAACTGGGATACTCGGGGGATGACCGAGAAGCCGCCGCTGAATGCCAGCTCGGACGGCTCTGTGGCCGACGAGCCGGCTCCGGCCGCTGGCCCCGCGCCGCGGCCGGCGAAGCCCCGGCTGCTGCAGGACGGCCGCGACATGTTCTGGTCGCTGATTCCGCTGGTGATCGGCTGCGTGGTGCTGGCCGGCCTGCTGGGCATGTGTTCGTTTCAGCTCGACAGGCACCAGGGCCCCATCCCGTCCTATGACGCCGCGGCGGCCCTGCGGGCGGACGCCGCGACGCTCGGCTTTCCCATCCGGCAACCGCAACTGCCCAGCGGCTGGCAGGCCAACTCCGGGCACCGCGGCGGGATCCCCAACGGGCGATCCGACCCCGCGACGGGCCAACGGGTGAACGCACCCCTCTCGGTGGTCGGATACATCAGCCCGAGCGGGATGTATCTGAGCCTGACCCAGAGCAACGCCGACGAGGACAAGCTGATCAATTCGATCCATCCGTCGGCATACCCGACCGGGGCGGTCGATGTCGCCGGGACCAACTGGGTCGTCTATCAGGGTTCCCGCGAAGGCGGCGCGGACGCCGAGGCGGTGTGGACGACCCGGCTCAGCGGTCCGGGCGGCGCGACGCAGATCGCGATCACCGGCGCCGGAAACAGCGATCAGTTTCGTACGCTGGCCTCGGCGACGCAATCGCAGCTGCCGCTGCCGACACGCCGATAGAAGGGACCCGCGTGACCGCTCCAGAGGCCGATCTGTCCGGATGGTCGGCGGCGCCGTTCAGCGGTGGCGGCTACACGCACGACGTCTACCGCAAGGGCGCCGGCCCCGGCGTGGTGTTGATCCCCGAGATCCCTGGGATTTACCCCGGTGTGCTGGCCTTGGGTAATCACTTGGTGGACAACGGCTTTACCGTCGCCATGCCGTCACTATTCGGCCAGCCGGGCACGCCAAGGACGTTCGGTTCCATCGCGGCGACCACCGCCAGGGCTTGTGTGACAAGGGAGTTCGCGGCGTTTGCGACCAACAAACATCGGCCGGTGGCGTCGTTCCTGCGCGCGCTGGCGCGCGACCTCAACGCCTCGACTCCGGGCAGGGGTGTCGGCGTCATCGGCCAATGCTTCACCGGTGGATTCGCGCTGGCCGCCGCGGTCGACGACAGCGTGCTGGCCCCGGTGCTTTCGCAGCCGTCGATTCCCGTGGCGCTGGGCGCCGCGCGTCGCCGCGATCCCGGCCTGAGCGAGTCCGAGCTGACCACCGTGGCCGACCGCTGCGCCAACGACGGCTTGTGCGCCATGGGATTACGATTCAGCGAGGACAAGCTGGCGCCGGGCGAACGGTTCGCGACGCTCAAGGAGCGCCTCGGCGACGCCTTCGAGGTGATCGACATCGATTCGGGGCCCGGCAATCAGCACGGTTTCGGCAAGATGGCGCATTCGGTGCTCACCGACGAGGTCCGCGAAGTCGACGGACACCCCGCCTACGAGGCCCGCAAACGGGTGGTCCAATTCCTCACCGAGCGACTCACCTAGGAACGCGCATGGCGATCGACGACCTGGTGGTGGAAACCGGCTACGGCCCGGTCCGCGGTGTCGACGAGGGCGGCGTCAAGGCGTGGAAAGGCATTCGCTACGCGGCGGCGCCGGTGGGCGACTTACGTTTCCGGGCCCCGCAACCGCCCGAGCGCTGGACCGAGATCGCCGACGCCACCGCGTTCGGGCCGGCCTGCCCGCAACCGGTATTTCCCAACATGCCGCTGGATCTGGGCGCGCCGCAGGGGGAAGACTGCTTGCGGCTCAACGTCTGGGCGTCCGCGGACACCCGGCCCGGCGACGCCAAACCGGTGCTGGTGTGGCTGCACGGCGGCGCCTACGTCCTGGGATCGAGCAGCCAGACCCTCTATGACGGCAGCAGGCTGGTCCGCCAGGGCGACGTCGTGGTGGTGACGGTCAACTATCGGCTCGGGGTGCTCGGCTTTCTCGACCTGGCGTCGTTCGACACCGCGGGGCGAAGGTTCGCCTCGAACGTCGGGCTGCGCGACGCGCTCGCGGCGTTGGAGTGGGTGCGCGACAACGTCGCCGCCTTCGGCGGCGATCCGCAACGGGTCACGCTGTTCGGCGAATCCGCCGGGGCGGGGATGGTCACGACGCTGCTGGCCAGCCCGGCGGCCCAGGGACTGTTCTCCGGCGCGATCGCGCAGAGTTCGCCGGCCACCTCGGTGTACGACCGCGATCGTGCGCACCGGGTCACCCGAGCCTTCCTCGACAAACTGGGAATCGCCCCGTCGGAGTTGCAGCGGCTGGTCGACATGCCGATGGCGACCATCCTGGCCACCTCGCAAGAGGTGTTCGACGAGGTGCCGGCGCGCAACCCGGGAACGCTGGCGTTCGTGCCGATCGTCGACGGCGACGTGCTGGGCGACTACCCGGTCAAGCTGGCGCAGGAGGGTCGCACCCTTCCGGTCCCGCTGATCATCGGCACCAACAAACACGAGGCGGCACTCTTCCGGCTGATGCGTTCGCCGCTGATGCCGATCACCCCGAGCGCGATCACCTCGATGTTCAACCAGATCGCCGCCGAACAACCCGATTTGCAGTTGCCCACCGAGGAGGTGATCGGCTCGGCGTATTCGCGTATGCGGCGCAAGGCAAGGAGTTTGAGCATCGCGACCGACGTCGGCTTCCGGATGCCCTCGGTGTGGCTTGCCGAGGGACACGCCCGCGTGGCGCCGGTGTATCTGTACCGATTCGATTACTCCACCCCGCTGTTGAAGCTGCTGACGGTCGGGGCCGCGCATGCCACCGAATTGCCTTATGTCTGGGGAACTCTCGGTGCGCCCAAGGACCCCACGCTGAAGCTCGGTGGCACCAGAACCGCCAAGGCGGTCTCCAAGCGGGTGCGTACGCGGTGGATCAACTTCGCCGCGCACGCCGAGCCCGCGGGCCCCGCCGGTGAGCCGGAATGGCCGCCGTACCGGGCGGACGATCGAGCCTGCCTGCTCATCGACAAGAAGGACGCCCTCGCGCATGACGTCGACGCGAACATCCGCGCGGCGTGGGGCAGCGAGATGGTGAGCTTCCGCTAAACGGAAGCCTTGGCCGCCAACGCTTCTCGCTTCATCTGGTCGAACATGCCCACGTAGTACGGCAGACATTCCGACAGCGCCTGTTCGGTGGTGAACAGGGGCTGGTAGCCGAGATCACGAGACGCCTTGGCGATCGAGAAGAAGTTGTCCAGATAAAGCCGCTCGACGGCTAGTGGCTCGAGCAGCGGCGCCGGTATGCCGAACCGGAAATGCAGCCGCTGCCAACCCGTCATCGCCGCGCGAACGAGCGGGCCGTTCACCCGGACCCGCGGCCAATTCTCGCCGCAGGCCTCGACCACGGGCCGGGCGAACTCGAACATGTTGATCGGCTCGGCGTCGTTGATGAAGTACGCCTGACCGGGTGCGGTGCCGCCGGGCGCCAGATGCTGGGCCGCCAGGATGAAACCGTGAATCAGGTTGTGCACGTAGGAGTTGTCCAACCGGGCCGATTTGCGGCCGATCAGCACCTTGACGTGACCGGCGATCACGCTTTCGAACAGCTTGCGGAACATCGTCTGGTCGCCGCGGCCCCAGATGCCGCTGGGCCGAATCGCACAAGTCAGTAGGCCGGCCCCACCGTTCGGAGAGCCGTTCTGGCCCAATACAAATCGCTCGGCGATCACTTTGGTCTCGGTGTACAGATCGTTGAATCGGTCGGTGTAGGGCAGTGTCTCGTCGCCGCCCGCAATGTTCTGGCCGCCCATCACGACGCTGTTCGACGAGGTGTAGACGAAGCGCTGCACCCCGGCCGCCTGCCCGGCGCGGACCAGGTTCTCGGTGCCCCCGACGTTGACCCCGAAGCTGCGCTGCCGGTACTCCTCGGTCACCGAAGCGCCGCCCATCAGGTCGATGATCGCCGCGGTGTGAAACACCGTGTCGATGCCGTCGACCGCTTGGGCGCACACCGCCGTGTCGGTGATGTCTCCTTGCAGCACCTCCAACTGAGGATGCTCGGGCAATGGCGAGGGGGCCCGGTCAAACGTGCGGACCTGATACCCGCGGTCGAGCAGGGTGGTCACCAGGTTGGCGCCGACGAATCCGGACCCCCCGGTGACCAGGACGCGGCCGAGTTCGGCCGTCAGCGATGGATCACCCATGCGTCAAATCATAACTGAAACGTGTTCCAGTTCGGAAAAAGTCTTTCAACCCAGCCCTCCGACGTTGCGCGATTCAGGCGTCCTCGGCGTCGCCCGCCGCGAGAGCGTCCTCGATCCGCTTGCGAGCGCCAGCTAAATGTTCTTCGCACCGTTTAGCCAGCTGTTCGCCTCTTTCCCATAGCTGCAGCGACGCATCCAGGTCCAGCCCGCCCTGCTCTAACAGGCGCACGACCTCGATCAGCTCGTCCCGGCACGCTTCATAGCCCAGGTGACTAATAGGTGTAATGGATTCGGTCCCCTCCGGGCCGGCTGAGCCGTCCCCGCCGTCGTTTTTACGCGCCATCGGCCGGCCCTTCGCTGACCACGGCCACGGCACCGTCGGCCACCCGCACCCGCAACCGGGTGCCCGCCGGCGCGTCGTCGACCGAACGCATCACCTTGCTCTCGGTGGCGCCGACCGTTTGCACGACGGCGTAGCCGCGCGCCAAGGTGGCCGCCGGCCCCAGCGTCGCCAGCCGCGCGCTCAGATGGCCGATCCGTTCGGTCTCGGTGGCGGCCAGCCGAGTGACGTCGCGGCGAATCGCCGAGCGCGCGCGGTGAACCTCCTCGGCGCGCGACCTCAGCGCCGCCAGCGGCTCGGCCAGCACCGGACGGCTGCGTATCTGGGCCAGGGCCCGCTGTTCGCGAGATACCCAGTTGCGCAGCGATTGTGCGCTGCGCCGGCGCAGTTCGTCGACCAGCCGCTGTTCGGCCGCGGCGTCTGGGACCGCCTTCTTGGCTGCGTCGGTGGGCGTGGCCGCACGCAGATCGGCGACCAGGTCGCACAGCGGATTGTCGGGCTCGTGACCGACCGCGCTGATCACCGGGGTGCGGCACGCCGCGATCGCGCGGCACAGCGTCTCGTCGGAGAACGGCAACAGGTCTTCGACGCTGCCGCCGCCGCGGGCGAGGACGATGACGTCGACGTCGGCGTCGCCGTCGAGCTCACGTAGGGCGTCGACGATCTGCGCAACCGCGTTGGGTCCCTGGACCGCCGTGTTGCGCACCGCGAAACGCACCGCCGGCCAGCGTCCGGCCGCCACGGTTTTCACGTCCCGCTCGGCCGCGCTGGCCCGGCCGGTGATCAGGCCGATCATGTTGGGTAGGAAGGGGATTGGCCGCTTGAGCCGGGCGTCGAAAAGCCCTTCGGCGTCCAACAGCCTGCGCAACCGATCGATGCGCGCCAGTAGCTCGCCGACTCCCACCGCGCGAATCTCGCTGAGCCGCAACGAAAATGTGCCGCGGCCCGTGTAAAACGATGGCTTGCCGCACACCACCACCTGGGTGCCCTCGGCCAGCTTCACCGGTGCGTTCAGCACCAAATCGCGCGGGCACGTCACGGTCAGCGACATGTCGGCGGCGGGGTCACGCAGCACCATGAACACGGTTTTGGAATCGGGCCGCATCGAGACCTGGGCGAGCTGACCCTCCACCCAGACGGTGCCCAACTTGTCGATCCAGCCCGCGACCCGGATTGCCACCGCGCGCACCGGAAAAGGGTTCTCGGCGGAGTTCGGTTCGGACGTGGCGGCGCGGGTCACTTCGCGTTCGCGCGGGTGATCCTGTTGGCGAGCAGCGTCTGGAACGGCGCGCGGCCCTTGGTCGCCTGCTCGTAGGCCAGCAGCTCTTCGAGTTCATCCACGCTCAGCGATTGCAGGCGGGCCCGCAGCTGCGCCAGCGTCAGGGCCGAGTAATCCAGTTCGGTGGCCACCGCCGGTAGGGGCACCGACGCGTCGGCCGCCGGCTTCTTCGAGGGGCGGGCGGGTTTGGTCAGCGCGCTGGCGTCCTCGTGCGCTTCGGCCACCGAGTACAGCGCAAACCGTCCCTCGGCCCGGCGCTCGCCCTCGCCGCCCTCGGTCACCGTGGCATATGCCCCGTCGACCGCGTCGTCCACGTCCTCGTCGAACGTCGCCCATTCCGGCTTCTCGTCCTTGGGCGGGAAAATCGACTCGAGGGTGCTGTCCCCCTTGATCACCAGCTCGGCGAGGTTTTGCTGGAAGCGCATCACCACGTGCGCCGCCTGACTGGCCAGTGTCATCGGGTACATCAGGATGGTTTTCGGCAGCCTGATGGTCTCCTCAACGGCGACCGTTGCCGCGCCGACCAGCAGCCGAACCCCATACGGTGCAGTAGCCATGGGTCCAAGATTGCCTTAAGCGGCGGCTAACTCCAAGCCCGCCGGCGCGAGCTGGCAGCCCCGTGTCGGCAGAACGTACCCTGGGGGACATGCCCTCGACCGTCGACATGGGGATTCCCGGCGCATCCAGCTCGGTGGCCGTGCCCCCCACCCGCAAGCGCGTGCTCCTGGCCGAGCCGCGCGGCTACTGCGCGGGCGTGGACAGGGCCGTCGAGACCGTGGAGCGCGCGCTGGAAAAGCACGGCCCGCCGGTCTATGTGCGTCACGAGATCGTGCACAACCGGCACGTGGTCAGCACGCTGGAAAAGGCCGGGGCCGTGTTCGTCGAGGAGACCGACGAGGTGCCCGAAGGCGCCATCGTGGTGTTCTCCGCGCACGGCGTCGCCCCCTCGGTGCACTCGGCGGCCGCCGAGCGCAACCTGCACACCATCGACGCCACCTGCCCCCTGGTCACCAAGGTGCACAACGAGGCCCGGCGATTCGCCCGCAACGACTACGACATCCTGCTCATCGGCCACGAGGGCCACGAGGAGGTCGTCGGCACCGCCGGCGAGGCGCCCGACCATGTGCAACTGGTCGACGGGGTCGCCGCCGTGGACAACGTGACGGTCCGTGACGAGGACAAGGTGGTGTGGCTCTCCCAGACCACGCTGTCGGTCGACGAGACGATGGAAATCGTCGAGCGGCTGCGGCAACGATTCCCGAAGCTGCAGGATCCGCCCAGCGACGACATCTGCTATGCGACCCAAAATCGGCAGGTTGCGGTCAAGGCGATGGCCCCGGAGTGCGAGCTGGTGATCGTCGTAGGGTCGCGCAATTCGTCGAACTCGGTGCGGCTGGTGGAAGTGGCGTTGGGCGGCGGGGCCGCCGCCGCCCACCTGGTCGACTGGGCCGAGGACATCGACCCGGCGTGGCTCGAGGGCGTCACCACGGTCGGCGTCACGTCCGGGGCGTCCGTTCCCGAGGTCCTGGTGCAAGGCGTGCTGGAGCGGCTGGCCGAGTGCGGCTACGACCTGGTGCAACCGGTGACCACCGCGCAGGAGACGCTGGTGTTCGCGCTGCCGCGCGAGATCCGCTCAGCCCGCTGAGGGGCTTAGACCGCTAGACGTCGTACTCCCAGGATTCCGCCGGGGGCCGTCCGTGCGCGCGGCCCGGCGTCCGTGAACGGCTCCGGCGCTCGGTGTGCGGCTCCCGCGGCTGGTCCTGGGTGCCGCCGCGGTAGCGGACCTGCGAGATGGGGTGATGCGTCCCGTTGTTTCCGGTCGACGGGGGTCGCCGGCGCCGCGGCTCGTAGGGCTCGCGGCCGTCGTCGTACTTGTCGCCGTAGGACTCAACGCCGTCGAAACGGCTGGTGCGTGGCGCGGGCCGATCGTAAGGCCGCTCGTAGGGATTGCGGCGGGCGCGCGGCTCGCGGCGCGGCTCCCGGGGCGGTTGGCCGCGCAACTCCGGATCGACGTCCGGCCTGGGCCGGCGGCGTGACCGACGGGGCGGTACGGCGCCGTCGTAATCGCGGGCAGCCGCCGGGTTCCGACGGGCGCTGCGCCGCGGACGCTCCGGCCGCTCAACCGACTCCTCGTCGAGGGGCGGTCGCGCATGCCGGGAGCGGGCCCGCGCGGAACGCGTGGACGCGCGACCGTCGCGCGCCGTGCGGCGGGTCCTGGCCGACGAACCCGACGTGCGACCGCGCCGCGCCTCGGAGGCCTCGTCGGTGTCGTCGGCATCGGACTGCAGCGCCGACTGCAATTTGGCGCCGATGTTGCTGAAGAAGGATTTGACGTCGACGCCGGCGACGCCGGCGGTCTCGGCGGACGTGCTCACCGTGGTCGCGCCCCGGGCGTTCCCGAAATACCAGCGGGCCAGTCCGATCGCCAGGACGGCACCGGCGGTGCCCAGCATGAGCGGGAAGCGCTCGATGAGTGGATAGCCGCAGTTGATCAGCAGATCTTTGAGGCGGCCGATTTTGGCGTCATGGAACAGCCAGTAGGCGCCGGGCACCGCGCAGAACAGGATCAGTGGCGGCTGGATGATCGTGGTGAAGATGCTGTCCTGGCGCACCGCGAGCACCGCCGCCACGCAACCCGCTATATAGAAGCCCGCGAAGACGTGGGTCAGTTCCTTGTGGCCAGCGTCGATGCCGTAGCCGATAGCTGTCGCGGTGACGGCGATAAGCACGGCTGCGTACCAGGGGGCGCCTGGGATATTGGGGTGGATCGAACGGTGCGCACTGTCCACCGTCGCACTAGCCCGCTGTGCTGACACATGTAGACCGTACCGGGAATGGACCGAAAGGCTCGTAAATACCTCGTAGCGATCCTGTGGCGTGCCCCATTCTCGCGCAGATGAGGCGCGTGACGGTCCCGATCGTCCGGCGCCGCCGGGCCCCCTAGACTTGGCTCCCTGTGAGCCTGAGCCTGGGAATAGTCGGCCTGCCGAATGTCGGCAAGTCCACGTTGTTCAACGCGCTGACCCGGAACAACGTGGTGGCGGCCAACTATCCGTTCGCGACGATCGAACCCAACGAGGGCGTCGTCCCGCTACCCGATCCGCGGCTGGACAAGCTGGCGGAGATGTTCGATTCCGAGAAGATCGTGCCGGCCCCGGTGACGTTCGTCGACATCGCCGGAATCGTGAAGGGCGCCTCGGAGGGTGCCGGGCTGGGCAACAAGTTCCTGGCCAACATCCGCGAGTGTGACGCGATCTGCCAGGTGGTGCGGGTGTTCGCCGACGACGACGTGGTGCACGTCGACGGCAAGGTCGATCCGAGCGCCGACATCGAGGTCATCGAGACCGAGCTGATCCTCGCCGACATGCAGACCCTGGAGAGGGCGGTCCCGCGGCTGGAGAAGGAAGCCCGCAACAACAAGGACCGCAAGCCCGTGCACGAGGCGGCCGTCGCCGCCGAGGCCGTGCTGGACTCGGGCAAGACGCTCTTCGCCGCCGGTGCCGACGCGTCATTGTTGCGCGAGCTGAACCTGATGACCACCAAGCCGTTTCTGTACGTGTTCAACTCCGACGAGTCCGTGCTGACCGACGATGCCCGCAAGGCCGAGCTGTGCGCGATGGTCGCACCCGCCGACGCGGTGTTCCTGGACGCGAAGATCGAGGCCGAGCTGCAGGAGCTGGACGACGAGTCGGCCGCCGAGCTGCTGGAGTCGATCGGGCAAACTGAGCGTGGCCTGGATGCGTTGGCGCGGGCCGGTTTTCACACCCTCAAGCTGCAGACCTACCTGACGGCTGGCCCAAAAGAGGCGCGCGCGTGGGTGATTCACCAGGGCGACACCGCTCCGAAGGCCGCCGGGGTGATCCACACCGACTTCGAGAAGGGCTTCATCAAGGCCGAGATCGTGTCCTACGACGACCTGATCGCCGCGGGTTCGATGGCCGCGGCCAAGGCCGCCGGCAAGGTCCGCATGGAAGGCAAGGACTACGTCATGGCCGACGGCGACGTGGTGGAGTTCCGCTTCAACGTCTAAACGTCTAAGCCCAAGTAGGGCAGTCCGTTTCGATCGAAGCCGGAAGTCGACCTCAAACGACTACCCGCACTCGTTCGCGACGTTTCACGCGAGGGCGTGGGCGATCAGCAGGTGCGGTGCGTTGGCGTCTTCACTGATCTGACGGTGTTCGACTGTGAGGCCGGTGCTGCGTAGCGTGTCGATCACCTCCGGCACCGGACGGAGCTGAAATCCGTGTCCCGTGAATGGCAGTTTCGCCATCACGTCGGGGTCGGCCAGTCCGATGACGAGTCGACCCCGGCTGTTCATCACCCTGGCAAGCTCTCGGAACGCTGTGTCGAGCTCCGCGACGAAGTAGATGGTGTTGACCGTAATGGCGCCGTCCAATGCCCCATCGGCGAAGGGCAACTGCGTCATGGTCCCGGAATGCAGAGACAGCCGCCCGGATGCGATGTCGCGGCGGTATCGCCCCGCGGCCTGGCTGAGCATCGTCTCCGACACCTCGACACCATGAACACAGCCGGACGGACCGACACTGTGGAGCAGGAGTTTCAAGCCCACGCCACCACCGAATCCGACATCGGCGACCGCCGATCCTTCATCGGGTTCCAGCGCCCGCGCGGCGGCGCTCACGAAGCGCCGGTTGCCCCGGTTGAGCGCCGCACCAACTAGCCGCCCGGGCAAACCAGTTGGATGACCGAGCTGCTTGGCAATACCCGCCATGACGGCGTGCCGGACCCCCATCCGACGACCGTAGAGCACGGACGCTGATGCGGCACGGCATATTGGACGACGTAATGGAACCGTAGCCGAGGAGGGGGTCCAGTCGGCGGAAGAATATCGTCTGCGCATCGTGACCTGGGGCCGACTGTGACCTCGTGGAGTTTCCCTTCAATGTGTAAACGTCTGCGGTCAGAGTGAGTTACGAACGGGTGCCAGCAGGTGTACCTGATGCTGCCGTAGCTGTCCCCGGCAAGGTCTTGGACCTTGCCGAGTCAGGCAAGGTTGAGGTCGTTTGGCGTAATGAGCTGGGCGGCCTGACGTTCCGGTCTCACGGCCAGGAGCGGACGCGCTGCATCAAGTGGCAATCTTATGCTGGCCTGCACCCGGCGGAACGCGGCGACGTGGACCTCGCCATGGAGTCCGAAAAGCTGCGATGGGCCGGTCAGTTCGTTTCAGTTCCCAGTGTCCTTGACTTCGGTGCGGACGGTGATGCTGCCTGGCTGGTCACCGAGGCGATCGACGCGACACCGGCCTGCGATCCACGATGGCGCGACGATCCGGAGGTTGCAGTTCGGGCCATCGCCACGGGGTTACGCCGGTTGCACGACACGTTGCCGGTGGAAGGCTGTCCCTACCGCGGCGGTTGGTCGTCATGCGAGCCGTCGGAGCCGGCGCAGAGCCTGGTGGTCTGTCACGGCGACCCATGCGTGCCGAACACCCTGCTGAACAGTGCGGGTGAGTTCGCCGGGCACGTTGACCTCGCCGGCCTTGGTGTTGCGGATCGATGGGCCGACCTGGCCATCGCGGCCTACAGCATCAGTTGGGATGTGAACTTCGGGACGAGCTACGACGACCTGTTCTTTGAGGTCTACGGAATCGACCCGGACCCGGAACGTATTCGGTTCTACCGGGAGCTCTGGGACGGTGACTAACCTTGCTCCGCGGTGACCTGGTGGCGGCCCGCTCGCGGAGAACCCTCAGCGAGTGGGCAATCCGCTTCGCGGCCAGTTGGAGGGACGGTATTCGGCGCGCCAAGGCGAGTTTCGCGTCATTTACCGGATTTTCGATGAACGGGTGGTGGTCCGCGTCATCCACATCGCGCATCGCCGCGACGTTTATCGGTGAGGCGGTGTCATCGAGTTCTGCTTCAAAAGCAACAATAAGGAGGAACGATGCGGTGGCGGGGCGTGTGTCACGTCGAGTTCGCGGTGTTGGACTACGACGACTCGATCGCGTTCTACGACGCGCTGTTCGGCTGGCTCGGGTACAGCAGCTTCTCGTCGCTCAACATGGAGTACGAGTCGACGTATTACATGACGCGTAATGTCAACCCGCACAGCTACATCGGCATCCAGCCCGCCCGCACCGGTGGAAAGTTGACGCATTTCGACCAGGCGGTCGGTATCAACCACATCGCGTTGTGGGCGCGCAGCAGAGCAGAGGTCGACCGCTTCCACCGTGAATTCTTGGTCGAACGTGCTATCCCCGTCACCGACGAGCCCAAGGACTACCCGCAGTATTGGCCCGGCTACTACGCGGTGTTCTTCGACGAGCCGATCAACGGGATTCACTGGGAGTTGGCTTGGGTGCCGAAAGTACCTACGCCTCGCCAACTTTGGGCGTTCTATCGGGCGATCCGCGCTTTCGCGAAGAGTCGGCCGGACCTGGCGAACACCGTCCCGGGCGTCACGTTGCAGGCAAGGAGAACCCTGCCGGACCGATGACCGCCGTCGTTGTCGGAGGCGGCGGCTAGCATCCTTCGCGCACGACACCCACACCACCAGGGGCCTGCAGGAGGAGCGCATGAAGTTCGTATCGACTCGCATCATCACCGCCGACGTGAAGCGGCTGGTGGGTTTCTACGAGATGGTCACCCAAATCGCGGCCGTGTGGGGCAACGAGTTGTTCGCGGAGATTCCGACCCCGGCCGGCACCCTGGCCATCGGTAGCGACAAGACGGTCCCGCTGTTCGGGGACGGATCCGCCGAACCGGCAGCGAACCGGAGCGCAATCGTGGAATTCATCGTGGACGACGTGGACGCCGAATACGAGCGGCTCCGCGAGCGTGTCACCGAGGTCGTGACGACGCCGACGACCATGCCGTGGGGCAACCGAGCGTTGTTGTTCCGGGATCCGGATGGAAACCTCGTCAACCTGTTCACTCCCGTGACCGACGAGGCGCGCGACAAGTTCGGGTTGAACGACCTCTAGGGCGATGAGGCGGTCGAACGCCTCGCGGGACGGATGCCGGGGCCGTGGCCGCTCCTCGACGCCGTAGTGGGGCTGGATGATCCTCGTCGACGCCGCGGTGTCGATTGCGCATCTCCACGCGGCGGAGTCGCGGTTTGTCGAGCTGCTGGAGATCGACCAAGTGGGCTCGAGGGGGGACCCGCACATTGCAGACGATCCCAACAACTACTTGCCCGGATCCCAATCCGGGGAAATCCTTGGGAGATGGCGACTGTCAAGGGGACGGGATCGTGGCTGCGGCGGGGTGCGCGTGTGTTGGTGGGCAGCGGATTGGCGCTGTCCTTTTTGGGACTGGCCGGCGGCCCGGGTGCGCAGGCGGCACCGGCCCCGACCGATCACTGGTGCCCGGGCGATCAATGGAGCCCGGCGTGGGGCAACGTCTTGGACTGGGACTGGAATCGCTGCCACGATTGGCAACATCCCGGCGGCCCGACCGGCCCGTCGGGCTCGGGGCCTTGGGGACCCCCGCCGGCGTGGGCGCCCCCACAACCACCTCAACCGGCGTGGGCCCCGGGGGCTCAACTGATGTGGAACCCAACTGATGCCGATTGGGGCCTCTGGAACAACGGGATATGGACGCCCATCTGAGCAGACGCGTTTGGCGGCTCTAGCGATCGGCCCTCCCAGCGTTGGGTGAACTGCGGCCGACGACGACTGCGCCGAGCGGCCCGAGATTGGTCGCGAGGCCACCTGATGAGTGACGCGACGAGTCTGGGGGTATCCCCGGGAAAAGGGATCGCTTGAATGCGAGCAATTTGCCGCCAAAAATATACCCGTGTGTAATAACTTTGCTTTAGCTGCGGCGCACGTCATTGTTGGTTTACCGAATGACCTGCGCCACAAATTTTGGTTTGCAATAAATGTTATTGCTAGCCTCGCTGCCCATGGTCGTTATTGCAACATTGATGTCGTTGATCAATCAGGTCTCCGGCACCCCGTATATCGCGGGTGGAGATTCTCCCGCCGGGACTGATTGTTCGGGTCTCGCTTCTTGGATTGCGAATGCCGCAACCGATAGGCCAGTTTTTGGGGATCGATTTAATACCGGAAACGAAGAAGCTGCATTGTTGGCGCGTGGGTTCCAATATGGGACCGCACCCAACGCCTTGGTCATCGGATGGAACGGTGGCCACACCGCGGTGACCCTGCCCGACGGAACGTCGGTGGCCAGCGGGGAGCGCGGCGGTGTGCACGTCGGCGGCCCGGGCGCCTACCAGGCAGGATTCACGCATCACATGTTCCTTCCGGTGGAGCTGGAGGACGGTGGCGCGCCGCCGCCGCCGGACGCGTTGCCGCCGCCACCGGACGCCTTGCCGCCGCCACCGGACGCCTTGCCGCCGCCGCCGGACGCGCCGCCCCCGCCGCCGGACGCCCCTCTGCCTCCGCCGGAAGAGCCTGCCGTCTTAATCGATGCTCCGGCGCCACCGATGGACGCCCCGCCGGCACTCTGATTGTTTTTATCCCGCGACGCGGTAATTGCGGATTCATAACAAATGAAATGAATGCCGCCGCCCATTTTTTTAGTACTTTCCGGCGGTGGGCGACGGCCAGCCCACTGTTCGGCAGAATAGTGAAATGACGCCGGCGCCCCGGTCGAGTGTGAGCTGCGACACTACGATCCCGAAAGTGGCGGAAGTGTGCGCCGCGGCGAAAGTTTCGCATGGGTTGTTTGTGACTCGTGAGCACACTTTGCTGTTGGAATCGCTGACCGGAAATCGCGCCCGGCATCCCGACCGGGCCGTGGGCCCGCCGGATAAGCTGGCGCTGCCCGCGGTGCGGGCATACGGAAACCGGCGAACCAAGGCGGGGCCGCATGATCTTCATCGTCGTCAAGTTCGAAACCAAGCCCGAGTGGACCGACCGATGGCCTGAACTCGTCGCCGCGTTCACCGCGGCGACTCGCGCCGAGGAAGGCAACCTGTGGTTCGAGTGGTCGCGCAGCCTGGACAATCCGGCGGAGTACGTCTTGGTGGAGGCGTTCCGGGACGGTGATGCGGGCGGCGTCCACGTCAACAGCGATCACTTCAAGCGGGCGATGCAAGAACTTCCGCAGGCGCTGAAGTCCACGCCCAAGATCATCAACCAGACGATCGATGCCATCGGCTGGTCCGAGATGGGTGAAATGTCGGTCGGCTAGCTGCACCGGCCACGGACGTCGGCGACCGGATTCACACCCTCGACGTCGCCGCGCCGCGATGTTGCCGATACGAGGATCGGCGACCCCGACGTCCCGGTCGAACGCGGCGACCTGATCGTTCCAGCTGCGGAACTCGGTGTCCCACCCGAGGTCATTGAGCCAACGCTCGGTGTCGAACTCGGCACCGACGCCCGGGGCGGCGGTCGTCGCGGGGACGGTTGCCTCCCCGGCGACGAGGGCTCGCAGATCCCGGTACCGGGCGTCGTCGGGGTCACTGATGAAGCGGCCGACGCCGAAGAGACTGCCCGGCGCGGACAATCCCGTCAGAGTCCGCACAACGCGCTGGTTCCACTCCTGTGTCAGGAAACCGAGCGTGCCTTCATCAACCCAGTAGGCCGGTTCTTCCGCACGAAAGCCGTTCTCGCGCAGCGGCGTAACCCAGTCGTCGCGTAGATCGGCGGCTACGACGTGTCGTCGGCAATTCGCGACCGCCCCGGCGTCGTGCAAGACCGGCTCCTTGAATGCAAAGAGCTCGGCGAGGTCGATCTCGAACACGACGACGCGGGGTGGCAATCCCATCCGGAACGCCCGGGTGTCCAATCCCGCACCCAGCAGCACGATCTGATCGATGCCCGCCTCGACCGCTTCGCGAACGCGGTCGTCGACCAACCGCACCCCCACGGTGCGGCCCTCAAAGAACCCGTCCGCGAGCGTTTCCAGCTGTGCCCAACGCTCTGCGGTGAAGCCCGCGCGCGCCGCGTCGACGAAATGCCGCGCCAGCGGGTCGTTGTACAGCCGGTCGGGCCGGCCGGACTGGCGGGCGCGAATGACGGCGACGCCGATGGCCGTCAGCGCGACGCCGTCAACGGGCACGCGCGATACGTCGTCAGACACCCTTCCCCCCTAGCCAGCTTGCCGACTAGCCCACCATGATCTCGATTTCCCCGCCCAGCGCGTATCCCGGTGCGAGCGGCAGACTGTCACCGCTCCAGAACGAGCCCGGGTCGAACCAATTCGAGTACTTCTCCGTGGTCATCAAACCCATTTCTTCGTAGGTGATGGCCACCGTCTCCGCGCAGTAGGCCGCTTCCAGGCCGAGGCGCTGGCGCTCCTTGCGCCGCTGCGTCGACTCCCGAACCTTCTTGTCCACGACCGGGATTCCGCGCGCCCAATCGTAGGCGTTCGGCAGCCGCCCGCGCAGCCACCGGCCGGTCAGGCGCATGGTGGTCGGAAACGCGGTGCCGTCCATGCGGGCGATGACCCGCAGCAGCGTGTTCTCTTGCTCGCGGGTGGCCGGCGGAGTCAGCTGGCGCAGCCAGCATCGCTGGTGGTAGCGCTGGGTCCACTGCACGACGGATTGCTGTAGATCGTTGAGTTGCACGCCACGGTGGTTCGTCCCCGTCCACAGGTCGACGAGCTTGTCACCCAGTTCGGCATGCCAGATCAGGGGCGGCAGGTCATCGATGGCCACCGTCATGCCCACGTGGTTCACCGGGCTGTTCGTCAAGGTCTGGATGGCGCGGTCGGGTCCCGAACCGCCGCGAAACAGCCAAAGGTCGCCCGTGCGGGTTTCCTCGAGCGCCTGGTTCAAGGTGAGCATGTTCGTGTAAGCCCGTTCGCCGCTGCAGCTTTCGCCAATCTCGTCGTCATCATGAGCCCGCCTGCACGTCGCGGCTGTGCGTTGCGGGCACACAAGTCAATCACAACCAGCGCACCGCGACGGTGCTACGCATAGCCTGGTGTCATGCGCAGTGTGTGGAAGTGGCTGGGACTGGCGGGTGTCGCCGGGGTCGTTGCCGGGGGCGTGCTGGTGGCTCGCGACCAGCGCAAGCGGCGTGCCTACACCGCCGACGAGGTCCGGGATCGGCTGCATCAGCGGCTGGCCGAATTCGACGGGGAAGGCCTTCAGTCCGGGCCGGGATCGGCCGAGGGCGCAACGGCGAACAATCGATAGCTGCCCGAAAACCCCTTCAACTCGACGTCGCGGCCGTCGTCGAACCGGATGCCATCGCAGTCTGAAACCGCGTCCCGCACCGGCTTGCTCACCAGGATCTCACCACCGGCGGCTTGTGCCGCCACCCGCGCCGCCATGGCGACGTTTCGGCCGAACAAATCATCGCCGCGGCGCACCGACCGGCCCATATGTATACCGATTCGAACGCGAATCTCCTCGTGCCGCTTGCGGTTTGCGCCTCGTCGCAACTCGCGCTGCAGGTCGATACCGCACCGCACCGCCTGTTCGGCGCGCGCGAACGCGATCATGAATCCATCACCCTGACTTTTCACCACATGGCCGGACCGTCGCCGCACAAGATCCGAGACCAACTTGTCGTGCGAGCTGATCAGTTTGACCCAGGCCCGGTCGCCGATCCGCTCATTCAGTGCGGTGGATTCTTCGATGTCGGAGAACAGGATCACCACCTTGCCGTCCGGCGTGACGCGCGCAAGGTCGGGCCGTTCGACTTCGGCCCAGTCCGCGAGGTCCTCGATCGAGCTGCGCACGGCCGCGCCGAAGCCCTCCTTGCGCACCAGGTTGGCGGTGTTCCACACCGTCTTCACGGCTTCGCGACCGCCCGACAGCAACCAGCTGCGGGCGTCGTTTCGCTGGCGCAGCTCGTCGAGTTCGCGGTGACTGCGCGCCAGCAGCTGCCACAGCACCACCAACCCGATGGCCTCGATGGCAGCAAACCCGGCCAGAATGTAGACCGAGACATGCAGCGCGTCGCCCATGCGGTCATCCTTGCAAGGCTGTGGTCCGCCGAGGTTGTCGGCCCTGTGAGCAGTGTCTAGGGTTGAGTCCGCCGGCCGCGGGTAGTGATCTCAGGGGCGCCCCATTAGGTGACTTTCGGGAGGAGCGGTTTTGGCCGACGGCGACAGTAACCCATCTGACCTGTTGGTGATCTTCGGAATCACCGGCGACCTGGCGCGCAAGATGACGTTTCGGGCCCTGTACCGCCTCGAGCGCCGCGACGAGCTGAACCATCCG
The DNA here is from genome assembly GCF_976985685.1 of Mycobacterium sp. NTMscope_Eco_3. Taxonomy (NCBI): domain Bacteria; kingdom Bacillati; phylum Actinomycetota; class Actinomycetes; order Mycobacteriales; family Mycobacteriaceae; genus Mycobacterium; species Mycobacterium sp. NTMscope_Eco_3. Next base: position 768,712 of record NZ_CDRJYZ010000001.1, read on the forward strand.
ATCGTGGGCGTGGCCAGCGACGACATCACGACCGAGCAGCTGCTGGACCGGGCGCGCGACGCCATCAAGAAGTCGGGCGAGAAGTTCGACGACGCGGTGTTCGAGCGGCTGGCCGGTCGGCTGTCCTACTTGCACGGCGACGTCACCGACGCCGATCTCTACAAGCAGCTCGCCAAGAAGATCGGCTCGGACGCCCATCCGCTCTACTACCTCGAGATGCCGCCGGCATTGTTCGCGCCCATCGTGGAGAACCTGGCGAAGGCCGACCTGCTGGAGGGGGCGCGGGTGGCGATCGAAAAGCCGTTCGGCCACGACCTGGAGTCGGCGCGCGACCTCAACGCCCGGCTGCGCGCGGTGCTCGACGAAGACCAAATCCTGCGCGTGGACCACTTTCTGGGCAAACAACCCGTCGAGGAACTGCAGTACCTGCGGTTCGCCAACAACGCTCTGGCCAAACTGTGGGACCGCGAGAGCATCTCCGAAATCCACATCACCATGGCCGAGGACTTCGGGATCGAGGACCGCGGCAAGTTCTACGACGCGGTAGGTGCGCTTCGCGACGTCGTGCAAAACCATCTGCTGCAGGTGCTCGCGCTGGTCGCCATGGAGCCCCCGGTCGGCGCCGGCGACGACGACCTGAACGACAAGAAGGCCGAGGTTTTCCGGGCCATGCCCGCGCTGGACCCGGAACGCTGCGTCCGTGGACAGTACCGCGGTTATACCGAAGTCGCAGGCGTGGCAAAGGATTCCACCACCGAAACCTACGTCGCGCTGCGCACCGAGATCGACAACTGGCGCTGGGCCGGAGTGCCGATCTTCCTGCGCGCCGGCAAGGCGCTGCCGGAAAAGGTCACCGAGGTCCGGATGTTCCTGCACCACGTTCCCGGGTTTTCGTTCCTGCCCAACCGGCGGCCACCCGATCCCAACCAGATCGTGGTGCGCATCGACCCCGACCCCGGGATGCGGCTGCAGCTGTCGGCCCAGGTGGGGGATTCGTGGCACGACGTTCACCTGGACTCGTCGTTCGCCGAGGATCTCGGCGAGCCGGTACGCCCCTACGAACGGCTGCTCTACGCCGCGTTCAATGGAGATCGCCAGCTGTTCGCCCGGGAGGACGCCATCGAAGAGACGTGGCGGATCGTGCAGCCGTTGCTGGACAAGCCAGGTCGAATCCACCACTACGACCAAGGTTCCCGGGGGCCCGAGGCCGCCGAAGCGCTGGTGCGTGGTCACCACACCTGGCAGGAGCCGTGGCTGCCGCGCAGCACGGCCACGAAACAGTAAGGAGACTGGAGACACGATGCAGCTTGGGATGATCGGCCTCGGCCGGATGGGCGCCAACATCGTCCGGCGCGTGGTCACCGGCGGACATGAATGCGTGGTCTACGATCACAACCCCGACGCGGTCGAGGCGATGGCGGGGGAGGACAAGACCACCGGGGTGTCCTCGCTGCAAGAGCTCGCCGAGAAGCTGCCGGCGCCGCGCGTCGTGTGGGTGATGGTGCCGGCCGGGACGATCACCACCGGGGTGATCGACGAGCTGGCCAAGACCCTCGAGTCCGGCGACATCGTCATCGACGGCGGGAACTCCTACTACCGCGACGACATCACTCACGCAAAAACGCTGTCGGAGAAGGGAATTCATTTCCTGGATTGCGGCACCAGCGGCGGGGTGTGGGGCCGCGAACGTGGATACTGCCTGATGGTCGGCGGCGACGACGAGGCGTTCGCGCGCGCCGAGCCGATCTTCGCCACCGTCGCACCGGGCGTCGACGCGGCCCCGCGCACACCGGGGCGCGACGGCGAGGTCGCGACGTCGGAGCAGGGGTACCTGCACTGCGGGCCGGCCGGCGCCGGGCACTTCGTGAAGATGGTGCACAACGGCATCGAGTACGGCATGATGGCCTCGCTCGCCGAGGGTCTGAACATTCTGCGCAATGCCGACATCGGCAAGCACATCCAGGAAGGCGACGCGGAAACGGCGCCGCTGTCGAATCCGGAGTTCTACCAGTACGACTTCGACATCCCCGAGGTCGCCGAGGTGTGGCGGCGCGGCAGCGTCATCGGCTCCTGGCTACTGGACCTGACCGCGATCGCGCTGCACGAATCCCCGGAGCTGAAGGAATTCTCCGGGCGCGTCTCGGACTCCGGAGAGGGCCGCTGGACCTCCATCGCGGCGATCGACGAGGGAGTCCCCTCGCCGGTGTTGACCACCGCGCTGCAGTCGCGCTTCGCCTCGCGGTCGCTCGATGACTTCGCCAACAAGGCGCTCTCGGCGATGCGTAAGCAATTCGGCGGGCACGCGGAGAAGCCGGCGAACTAGCGTTTGACGAACTTCACCACGGCGTCGCTGAACGCGTCGTTGTCGTCGCCCGCGGCGGTGTGCCCGGCGTTGGACAGCTCGACGAACTCCGCGCGCGGCACGGTGGCCAGGAAGTGCCGAACGCCCTCGGGGCTCACTACGTCGGACAGCTTGCCGCGGATCAGCAGGACCGGAATCCTCAGGTTCTTGGCGGCCTGCTCGAAGCTCTCGGTGCGCAGTTCGGGATCGTCACCGGGCTTGGTCATGAACGCCGGGTCCCAGTGCCAATACCAGCGGCCGTCGCGCAGGCGCAGGTTCTTCTTCAGCCCCTCGGGGCTGCGGGGCTTGCTCCGGTAGGGCAGGTAAGCGGCGACGGCGTCGGCCGCCTGCTCCAGCGACTCGAACCCGTCGAGGCCGCTGAACATGAAATCGCGGATGCGGGCGCTGCCGCCCTTCTCGAATCGGGGTACCACGTCGACGAGCACCAAGCGGGTCACCTTCGCCGGGCCGGCCCGGTGCGCGGCGAGGATGCCGGTCAGCCCGCCCATGCTCGCCCCGATGATCGTCACGGGCCGCCCGATCGCCTCCAGGACCCGCAGGACGTCGCCCGTCAACGTCTCGATTTCGTAGTCGGCATCGGGTGAGCGATCGCTGTCACCGTGCCCCCGCGAGTCCAGGGCCACCACGTGCAGCCCCTCGTCGGCCAGGGTCTGACCGGTGTTCTTCCACGAAAACCGGTTCTGCCCGCCGCCGTGCAGCATCAGGATGCTCGGCCGGCCGGCGGCGTCGGCGCCCCGATTCCATTCGTCGGCGACCAGGGTGATGCCCTTGTAGCCGGCAAACTCAACCGTCTCGGGGCTGCTGCTGACGGTACTCATGCGTCCTGACGTTACATAGGCCACATAAGCACTCTTGCGGGGGTCGACGACGCGATGACTTTCCGTGTTCGTGGGGGTCTGTCTGACAAACCCCCACCAGCGATCCCAGGAGGCCACGCAGATGCCATCGATCACCCCGTCGTTATGGTTCGACGACAACCTGGAGGAAGCGGCCAGCTTCTACACCGAGGTGTTCCCGAATTCCCACATCGAGGGGCTCAACCGGACCACCGAGGCCGGGCCGGGGGAGCCCGGCACCGTCCTGTCGGGCAGCTTCGTGCTCGACGGTGCCCGGTTCATCGGGATCAACGGCGGCCCGCACTTCCAGTTCAGCGAGGCGGTGTCGTTCACGATCCACTGCAAGGACCAGGACGAGGTCGACTACTACTGGGACCGGTTGACCGACGGCGGCGAGGAATCCCAGTGCGGCTGGCGCAAGGACCGCTTCGGCCTGAGCTGGCAAATCGTCCCCGACCGGCTCTACGAACTGATCGGCGATCCCGATCGGGACCGGGCGGCGGCGGCCACCCAAGCGATGTATGGCATGCGCAAGATCATCATCGCCGAGCTGGAACGGGCCGCAGAGGCGTCCGGCGATCCCGTCCGATGAGTCTTCGTCTGCCGAAATCGGTTGATATAGGCACCATCTGAAGAACATCCCGCTCCGGTCGGTGCGTCGCGGAGCCGCACGGGTTAGGTTTGTCCGTGCGGACGCGCCGAACAGGAGTGGATATGGCGGACAACGCGAGATGACCGAGCCGCGGTGGATCGACGTGCCGGGACCTCCCGGGGATCTCAAGGCGCTGACCTGGGGACCCGCCGACGGCCCGATTGCCGTATGCCTGCACGGCTTTCCCGACACGGCCTACGGCTGGCGCAAGATGGCCCCGCTACTTGCGGCGGCGGGCTGGCGGGTCATCGCGCCGTTCATGCGCGGATACGCGCCCTCGTCCATTCCCGACGACGGCAGCTATCACGTCGGGGCGATCATGGACGACGCCCTGCGGGTGCGGGAGGCCGCGGGGGGAACCGACCGCGACGTGGTGATCGGCCATGACTGGGGTGCGCTGGCGGCCACCGGTCTGGCCGCGATGCCCAACAGCCCGTTCGCCAAAGCCGTGATCATGTCGGTGCCGGTCTCGGCCGCATTCCGTGGCCAGGTGAGCGAGCGGGGCCGGCTGGCCCGTCAGCTACCGCGTCAGCTGCTGCGCAGCTGGTACATGTTCTACTTCCAATTGCCTTTGCTGCCAGAGCGTTCCGCGCGCTGGATCTTGCCGCTGCTGTGGCGGCGATGGTCGCCGGGGTATCGCGGTGCCGACGAGGATTTGCGACACGTCGACGCCGCGATCGGCACACCGGAAAGTTGGCGCGCGGCGCTGGGAACGTACCGGGCGACGCTGCGCAACACCAAGCCCCCGCAGCGGTACGCCGAATTGAACGAGCGCTGGACCGAGGCGCCCATCCTGCCGAGCCTGTATCTGCACGGCCGCGACGACGGTTGCATGACTTCGGCTTTCGCGCATTGGACGGAGAAAGTGCTGCCGCCCGGAAGCGACGTGGCCATCATCGATCACGCCGGGCATTTCCTGCAGCTCGAACAGCCCGAGAAGGTGGCCGAGCGGGTGCTTGCGTTCGTCGGCTCACCCGGCTGACGCCATGACTGCGCGCCGGATGGCCGCCGTCGACGCGCAGTTCTACTGGATGTCGGCGAAAATCCCCAGCGACGAGTTCCTGCTCTACGCCTTCGACGGCGCGCCCACCGACCTGGGCCGAGCCGTCGAACAGGTTCGCGGCCGGGCCGACGCATGCCCCGGGCTGTCTGTGCGGGTCCACGACCGGTCCGTGCTGAGGTATCCGCAGTGGGTTTCCACTCGGGCCGTGCCGGAGCAGATCGTGTGCCAGGAACTCGCCGATCGCACCTGGGATGGCTGCCTGACGGCGGTGGCCACGCTTGCCGACGGCCAGCTGGACGTTCGCCGGATGCCCTGGCGGCTGCACGTGCTCACGCCGGTCGTCGGCATCCCGGGCGTCGACGGTCCGGGTGCGGTAGCGGTCGTGCAGATCGCGCATGCGCTGGCCGACGGGGGCCGCGGTGCGGCGATGGCGGCCTGGCTCCTCGGCCGGGACGTTCCGGTGCCCGAGGCGCGACGGCTATCGGCGGGGTTCCTGCCGTGGCGGGCCGTGCAGGCGGCCCGCGGCCACCGCCGCCAGGTCCGCGATATCCGCGCGGGCCTGTTGACGGCCGGGGCCGGGCCGCGGCCGCTGCTGGCGACGAACGCCCGCCCGGACGGCGCCCGCTCGGTGCGCACGCTGGTGCGTCCCCGCGCCCAGCTGCGCGGGCCCACGGTCACCGTCGGGGCGCTCGCCGCCGTGTCCACCGCGCTGCATCGTCTGCTCGGACCCGGATCCGAGTCGTTAGGGGCGGAAGTCCCGATGGCCAAACCCGGTGTGCCGCATGCCAATAACCACTTCGGGAACGTGGTTGTCGGGCTGTACCCGCAGCTGGACCTGGATGCGCGGCTGCGGCGGATCGCGGCCGACCTGGCCAACGGCCGGCGCCGTTTCGAGCATCCGGCCACCCGCGCGGCCGACCGGGCCTTCGCCGCGGTGCCCGCACCGCTTTTACGTTGGGGCATCAACCAATTCGACCTCGACCAGCGTCCCACGCAGGTGGCCGGCAACACCGTGCTGTCCAGCGTCTACCGCGGTGCGGCCGACCTGAGCTTCGGCGGCGCCCCGGTGGTGCTGACGGCGGGGTACCCGGCGCTGTCGCCGATGATGGGCCTGACGCACGGCGTACACGGCATCGGCGACACCATCGCGATCAGCGTCCACGCGTCGGCGTCGGCCGTTCCCGATATCGACGCCTACGTGGCGCTGCTCGAGGCGGCCCTATAGCTATTGCGCATCGCCGGATCGGGCCGCTTCCTCGCGGGTCAGGCCGACGGCGACGATGAGTTCCTCGTGCAACTCGAACCACACGGTGTGGTAGGAATCGACCAGCGGTCTGGTCAGCCACGCGGTCTGCCCGGCCTTGATTTTGTCCAGCGCGGCAGCCAGTTTCGTCGCGTAGGCGTTCAACCGCGGCAGTTGGGCCGCGGCGGCCTCGACGATCGGCACGGCGCGGGCGTGCACGTCGTCGAGGCGGGCCAGCACCGCGGCGTCATACTCGGCATCGTCGTGGGCGTTGGGAACGCCGTCCGGGCCGCCTCTGAGCTGCCAATCCGTCACGAGGCGTTTGAAGTCGGCGTTGACGGCGCGAAACTCGCCGTACACGGCGGCCATCGCGCCCGCATCGATGCCGTCGCGTTCCTCGGCCAGCAGCGCCGCCAACCTGTCGCGGCCGGCGGGGGTGATCTGCACGGTCGCACCCTCGGCCAGCAGACCCGCCGCGGTCAGTTCCTCGAGGAGGGGGCTGAGGTCACCGGGATCCACCCCCAACGTCGCGGCCAGATCGGTTCTGCTCAGCCGACCTTTGAGTCGGACCCCTTGCAGCACATCCAGTTCGGTCATGACGCCGCCCCCGCGGCCAGGCGCAGCGCGGTCAGCATGACGATCAGCGGGGTGGCCGAGACCACGTCGGTGTGTCCGCTGTCCATGGCGGCGCGCACGGCGGCCTCGGAGCTGTCGCCCAGGTGCGGATGGCCGCCGGTGATATGAGCGCGCAGCGGGCTGACGCGCCGCGCGATGTCGGCCAGCTCGCGCAGTTCCGGCGAATCGTCTTCCGACCAGGCGGACAGGCTCAAAAGTCCTTCGCGCACTTCGCCTTCGGCACCATCGACGGTGATCTGTCTGCCCGCCAGCGAGGCCGCCACGCCCTGACCGCAGCCCACCACCGCCACCCGGCCCAGTTCGCGGCTGACCACCGCCGCATGGCTGGCGGCGCCGCCGACCTCGGTGACAACGCCCTGCGCGGCCAGCATCCCTGACACGTCTTCGGGCCGGGTGTGATCGCGGACCAGGATCACCCGTTCGCCACGGTCGGCGGCGCGCAGCGCCTCGTCCACGTCGGTGTACGCCGTGCCCGATGCCACACCGGGACAGGCCGGTAGGCCCTTGGCCAAAAGCGGTGCCGCCAAGCGTATTTCGGGCTGAAGCGCGGGAAGCAGCAACCTCTGGACGTGAGCCGGGGTCACCCGCCGCAGTGTTTCCGCATCGTCGATGAGTCCCTCGTGGCGCAGCTGTAGTGCGGTGCGCACCGCCGCCTGCGCCGACCGTTCGGCCGCCCGCGTCTGCAGCAACCACAGTTTGCCCTTTTCGACGGTGAACTCGATCTCTTGGACGTCGGAGTCCAGCCGCTCCAGGGTGGCGGCGGCGGCGATCAGCTCGTCGTAGACGGCCGGCTGCTCATCACGCAGTGCGGTGATCGGTTCCACGTCAACCGATCCCGACACCACGTCGTCGCCCTGGCCTCCGGGCAGCCACTCGCCGAACGGCTCGTTGTCGCCGGTGATCGGGTTGCGTGAAATGAATGCCCCGGCACCGGAATTGGGGCCGAGGTTGCCGAACACCATCGCCTGCACGACCACGGCGGTGCCGTGCTGATCACCGAAACCGTAATGGGCGCGGTAGGCGACCGCGCGGGGCGAGTTCCACGAGGCGAACACCGCCTCGATGCCGGCGCGCAACTGCGCGTACGGGTCGGCCGGCACCTCGCGTTGGTCACCGCCGCCCACGATGCGCCGGTACATCGCGCAGAACCGCCGGCGGGTGTCGCGGGCGAACGCCGGGTTGCCGGCGGCCGCCAGCGCCTGCTCGACGTCGTCGTTGATGCCCAGGTCCAGGATGGTGTCCATCATGCCCGGCATGGACTGGGTGGCTCCCGAGCGCACGCTGACCAGCAGGGGGTGCGGTCCCCGTCCGAACGTGCGCGAGGTCTGCGTCTCGAGCCAGCCCATCCGGTCGAGCACGCCGTCCCAGATCGCGTCCATCGTCGCCGCGGGGTCGGCGAGATACCGCAGTCCCACCTCGGTGGTGATGCAGAAGGCGGGCGGCACCGGCAGCTGGTGGCGGCGCATCAGCTGGATGCCGTGGCCCTTGTTGCCCAGCAACTCGCGCGGGTGGCTCGATGTGCCGTCCAGCAACACCACGGAATGCTCGGGAGGCGCGGCCCTGCTTGACGCGGTTTGGTGGGCGCCGCCTCGTGCGGTACGAGCCGTGGTGCACCCCCTTTGTGGCTTAGCTACCGATGCCGACGTCGGAACGCCCGCTATGTTCCCACACGTACCAGCGGATAAAGCGCCGTAGCTGCTCGGCGGCTCTTGTCTTGCCACCCGCCCCATGATCTAGGTTTACAGTTATGACTTCATATGACACGTTCCATGACGTCGGAGTACTGATCCTGCGGCTGGTGTTGGGCGTGACGTTGGCCGCGCATGGCTACAACAAGTTTTTCGGCGGCGGCCGCATCCCGGGCACCGCGCGGTGGTTCGAGAGCATCGGCATGAAACCCGGAAAGTTCCACGCCACCGTGGCGGCGACCACGGAAATGGCCGCGGGCCTGGGTTTGGCGGTGGGGTTGCTCACCCCGATCCCGGCGGCGGGCTTCGTCTCGCTGATGCTGGTCGCGGCCTGGACGGTGCACCGCGCCAACGGCTTTTTCATCGTCAAGGAGGGCTGGGAGTACAACCTGGTGTTGGCGGTCAGCGCGGTGGTCGTGGCCACGCTGGGCGCCGGGAAGTACAGCCTGGACCACCTGGTCTTCGGGAAGAACTGGATGGACGGCTGGCACGGTCTGGCGATCTCGGTGGTGCTCGGACTGGCCGGGGCCATCGGCCAGCTGGTCATCTTCTACCGGCCGCCGGCCAAGCAAGTCGGCTAGCTCGCTCCTCTTTCGCCCAACGTCGAGTTGTTGGGCCGACGCGCGGGCGCTGCGCCCCACTAGTCGACGTTCGAGGCCGCCACCGCCGCCGTGTCCGCCGCGGTCACCTCGGCGGCGGCGCGCTCGCCGGAGCGAATGGCACCGTCGACCCACCCGCACATGACGGCCGAGCTCTCGGTGCCGGCCCAATGGATGCGACCGCAGGGTTCGCGCATGGTGTAACCGAATTCGGTCAGCACGCCGGTGGGGGCGTGGCTGATCATGCCGCCGCCGGAATACCGCTCCATTGTCCAGTTCTGCTCGTGGAATTCGCGATAGTCGTTCGCCTTGCTCCCGAAGCGATCGACGAGTTCGCCGATGACGAGCGCTTTGCGTTCCGCCTCGCCGAGCCTGCCCAGCCGTCGCGCGGCGGGTCCCTCGCTGATGACGCACATGACCCCCGGGTTCCCGGTGTCGGTGCAGGCGTCGATGGTCAGGGTGGCCGGCGATTCCGGCGCGGCCGTCTGGCCGGACAGCCCGTCGGCACGCCAGAAGGGCTCGTCGTAGACGACCGAGATCTTGATGACGGCGCCGCTTGGCATGCGCTGGTGCAGGAAGGCCCGGTCCACCGGCAGGGCCGGTTCGTAGGCGATCGACGTGGCGATCGCCAGCGGGATCGCGACGATCACCCGCCGCGCCCGCACCGTCATGCCCTCGGCGCTGACGGTGACGCCGTCGGCGTCCTGCGCGATCTGTCGGACCGGCCGCGACAGGTGCACCGCGTCGCCGAGTTCGGCGGCGATCTGTCGGTAGATGGCGCCCATGCCGCCGACCGGGCGGGCGTCCTGGGAGCCGCCCTTGCCCGTGATGGCGAAGGTCGGGCCGCCGGCGGATCCCGTCTGCAGCAACGCCCACAGCAACGACGTCTCGGATCCCGCCGAGGTGTACAGGCCGGACAGGGCCATGTTCAGCATTTCCCGGGCCGCCTTGGACAGCGTGTTCTTCTCGATCCACGCGCCGAGGCTGATCCGGTCCCACGAGGCGGCTTGCGTTGCCTCCCAAGGGGCTTCGCGGGGGATCGCTTTGCACATCCTTGCGAACGACATCAGGCCGAGGCCGAGGTTGGTGACGGCCCACGGGCTCATCGTCCAGGGGATGGTGCCGCCGTAGCGGTGCTTCTTGCCGCCGACGATCATCATCGCGTCGCCGTCGTTGTGCTGCTTGTACTCCGGCACGCCGAACTCGTTCATCAGCGCGTAGATCCGGTCCTGGCCCGGGCCGATCCACGCGCCGCCGCGGTCGATCCACGTCCCGTCCGGGCGGGTCTCGGTGAAGGTGCGCCCACCGACCCTGTCGCGCGCCTCCAGCAAGGCCACCGATCGGCCCGCCTGGTGGAGCCGCAAGGCGGCTGTCAGGCCCGCGAATCCGGCTCCGACCACGCAATAGTCGACCTCAGACACGGCTGGCTCCTCAACCTCGTCCACCCCAGCGGCAAACTACACCGAGCGGGTGCCGGCGGTGCGGGGTTGACGCGATTTCCCCGAGGCCGCGGGCAGCGGCGGCAGATCAGTCCGGTTCGCCGTACTCGTCGAACCAGTACGCCAGTTTGCCGCGGCGACTCACCGCGCGGAGCCTGCGCTCGGTGGGCGCCCGCGTCTTGGGTGTCGTGACGATCAGCAGCTCGTCGCCGGCCTGGATGCGGGTGTGGGGCTGGGGAACGAACGTGCGGCCCTTGCGGATGATCAGGGTGATGACGGCGGGGTCCGGTAGCCGCAACTCGAGCACCGAGACGTTGTGCAGCCGCGACGGTGGCGACACGGTCATCGTCAACAGTTCGGCCTCCAACACGTCCAGCGGCGCCGCCTCCACCTGGATCTCGCGAGTGGCTTCACCGGAGATCAGCCCGATCTTGTGGGCCAGCAGGCTCAACCCGGGGCCCTGGATCAGGGTGAAGACCACGACCAAGATGAACACGATGTTGAGCAGCCGGTAGCTGTCCGCGACGCCTTCGACGATGGGGAACGTTGCCAGCACGATGGGGACCGCGCCGCGCAGGCCGGCCCAGGAGAGGAACACCTGCTCGCGCAACGGCACCCGAAACGGGGCCAGCGAGATCAAGACCGAGAGCGGCCGGCCGAGCAACAGCAACACCGCGCCGATGACGATCGCCGGTATCAGTTCGGGGCCCAATTGACTCGGGCTCACCAACAGCCCGAGCAGGACGAACAGGCCGATCTGGGCGAGCCAGCCGAGCCCTTCGGCGAAAGACCGGGTGGCCGAGCGATGGGGCAGCCCGGAGTTCGCCAATATCACCGCGGACAGATACGCGGCGATGAAGCCGCTGGCGTGAGCGCTGGCGGCCGCGGCGAACGCCACCATGCCCAGCGCAAAGGTCGCCAGCGGATAGAGCCCGGAGGCCGGTAGCGCCGCACGGCGCATCGCGAACGCGCCGAGCACCCCGCTGAACAAGCCGACCGCGACGCCGACGACCAGCTCGTACACCACGCCGGTGGCGGCGGTTCCCGGGGCGAGTGTCAGCGGTGTCGTGCTGAACATGAGCACGAGAATGGCGGCGGGCGCGTCGTTGAATCCGGACTCGGCCTCGAGGAGGCCGGCGACGCGCCTGGGCAACGGCAGGACGCGCAGGACGGAGAACACCGCGGCGGCATCGGTCGGCGACACGATGGCCCCGAGCAACAGGGAGAGCTGCCAGTTGATGCCGAGCAGCAGGTGCGCGCCCGCGGCCGTGACCACCATGCTGATGCCCACTCCGACGGTCGCCAGCACACCCGCGGGCGCCAGCAGTTTGCGGATGTCGGCGAACCGCGTCGTCAGCCCGCCCTCGACCAGGATCACGGCCAGCGCCGTCGTGCCGAGATCGCTGGCGAGTTGGACGTCGTTGAATTCCAGCCCCAGCCCGTCGTCGCCGAGCGCGACGCCGACCGCGAGGAACAGCAGCAGGCTGGGCAGCCCCACTTTGGCGGCCGCCCGGGTGGCGACGATGCTGGCCAGCAGCACGAGGCCCCCGACCAGCAGCGTCACGTACAGCTGCTGCAAGGTCATGTTGTTTATCGCCGTTCGGTCGCGGCACAAGCCAGCGAAGTCGGGTTGTGTGCAAGTGAATCACTAGTAACACTAATGACTAGCTGGGTTACACGCCGACCAGCCGTCAGGAGAGTGGATAGTGCGCATCGGGATCGCCGGCGCGGGTGCGGTCGGTCGCTCGGTCGCACGTGAGCTACTCGAGGCCGGACACCGGGTGTTGCTGATCGAGCGCAACGTCGACCATTACGTGCCGCACACGGTGCCCGAGGCGGAGTGGTTACTTGCCGACGCGTGTGAGCTGGCGTCGCTGCAAGAGTCCGGGTTGCAGCTGTGTGATGTGGTCATCGCGGCCACCGGCGACGACAAGGTGAACCTCGCGGCGGCGCTGCTGGCCAAGGCCGAGTTCGGGGTTGCCAGAGTGGTGGCCCGGGTCAACGACTTGAGAAACGAGTGGCTGTTCACCGAGGCCTGGGGCGTCGACGTGGCGGTCTCCACGCCCCGCGCCATGGTCGCCGGGGTCGAGGGGGCCATCGACGTCGGCCACCTCGTGCAGCTGATGGGCCTCGCGCATGGTCAGGTCAACCTGTCGAAACTGACACTGCCGGTGGACAACCCGCTCGTCGGCCAGCGGATTTGTGACCTGCCGCTGCCGGAGAACGCCGCATTGATCACCGTGCTGCGCGGCGGCAGCGTCATCCTGCCGCAGCCCGACGACGTGCTCGAGGCCGGCGACGAAATGTTGTTCGTCGCAGGCAGTACCGCCGAGAATCAGGTCCGCGCCCTCATCGTCCACGGCGGCCCAAGCCGGACAACGCACGCGGTGAAATACCCGCTGGCCCAGTGAGAAACTTGCCGGCCCAGTTTCCGCCCTAACGCGTGCCACCCGCCTAGAACACGTTCTAGTCTGTGGAACCATGGGATTTCTGAAGCCCGAGCTACCGCAGCTCGACATGGCCGAATGGAACAAGGGCAGCCGCAGCGACAAGATCCGCCCGATGGCCAAGCACTGGGCCGAGGTCGGCTTCGGCACGCCGGTCGCACTGCACCTGTTCTACGTCGTCAAAATCCTGCTCTACATCCTGGGCGCGTGGCTGTTCGCCTCGGCCACCCGAGGTCTCGGCGGGTTCACGCAGGTCGCGTCGTGGTGGTCGGAGCCGATCGTGTTCGAGAAGGTCGTGCTCTACACGATGCTGTTCGAGGTGATCGGTTTGGGCTGTGGCTTCGGGCCGCTGAACAACCGGTTCTTCCCGCCGATGGGCTCGGTCCTGTACTGGATGCGCTTCGGCACCATCCGGCTGCCACCCTGGCCGGACCGCGTGCCACTGACCAAGGGCACCAAGCGCAAACCGATCGACGTCGCCCTGTATGCGCTGTTCCTACTGGTGACCCTCGCGGCGCTGTTCGCCGACGGCACCGGGCCCATCCCCGAACTGGGCACGACCATCGGGCTGCTGCCCACCTGGAAGATCGTGCTGATCCTGCTGCTGCTCGCGGTGCTCGGTCTGCGCGACAAGGTGATCTTCCTGGCCGCGCGTGGTGAGGTGTACGCGACCATGGCGGTGACGTTCCTGTTCGCCGCCCCCGACATGATCGTCGGGTCCAAAGTGGTGTTCCTGGTGATCTGGATGGGCGCGGCCACATCCAAACTCAACAAACACTTTCCGTTCGTCATCTCCACGATGATGTCCAACAACCCGCTGGTGCGGCCTCGCTGGCTGAAACGGCGCTTCTTCGAGAAGTTCCCGGATGACCTGCGGCCGGGGCGGCTGTCGCGGTGGCTGGCGCACCTGAGCACCGCCATCGAGATGCTGGTGCCGCTACCGCTGTTCTTTTGTCACGGCGGGTGGCCCGTCACGGTCGCCGCCGTCGTCATGGTGTGCTTCCACCTCGGCATCCTCGTCTCGATCCCCATGGGCGTGCCGCTGGAGTGGAACGTCTTCATGATCTTCGGGGTGTTGTCGTTGTTCGTCGCGCACACCCACATCGGGCTCGCCGACCTGAGGCACCCGGTGGTGGTCGCGATCCTGTTTGTCGTGATCGCGGGAATCGTCTTGCTGGGCAACATGTTTCCACGCAAGATCTCGTTTCTGCCCGGGATGCGTTACTACGCCGGCAATTGGGACACCACCCTGTGGTGCATCAAGCCGTCCGCCAACGAGAAGATCGGCAGGGGCATCGTGGCGATCGCCAGCATGCCGCAGGCCCAGCTGGAGCGGTTCTACGGCAGCCCGGAGGCCGCGCAGATCCCGCTCTACATGGGATATGCGTTCCGCGGCTTCAACACTCACGGCCGGGCGTTGTTCACGCTGGCGCACCGCGCCATGGCGGGCCAGAACGAGGACGACTACGTCCTCACCGACGGCGAGCGGATCTGCAGCACCGCGATCGGCTGGAACTTCGGCGACGGCCACATGCACAACGAGCAACTGATCACCGCGCTGCAGGAGCGCTGTCACTTCGAGCCGGGCGAGGTCCGCGTCGTTTTGCTTGACGCGCAGCCGATTCACAAGCAGACGCAGACGTATCGGTTGGTCGACGCGGCGACCGGTGAGTTCGAGCGCGGCATCGTCCGGGTCGCCGACATGGTCACGCGGCAGCCCTGGGCCGACGACGTTCCGGTCGAGGTGGTGTCGAAGCCGGCGTAGGTCCGCGAGCGTAACCTCACTGCGAAATAATCGCTCGAAAATCGCAGTGGGGTTACGCTCGCGAAAACCTAAGCCCCCGCGCGGACTTCGTGCGCGGCGGCGACCATGTTCTTCAGCGACGCGCTCACCTCGTCGGAGTTGCGGGTCTTCAATCCACAGTCCGGGTTGACCCAGAGCCGTTCGGCCGGAACGGCCCGCAGCGCCGCGCGCAGCGACTCGGCCATCTCCTCGGTGCTCGGCACCCGAGGCGAGTGGATGTCATAGACGCCCGGTCCCACACTGTTGGAGAAGCCGATCGCGTTCAGGTCGTCGAGCACCTCCATGTGTGAGCGTGCCGCCTCGATCGACGTCACGTCGGCATCCAGATCGGCGATCGCGCCGATCACATCGCCGAATTCCGAGTAGCACAGGTGGGTGTGGATCTGCGTTGAGTCCGCGACACCCGACGTGGCCAGCCGGAAAGCCCCTACGGCCCAACGCAAGTAGTTGTCCTGGTCGGCGCGGCGCAGCGGCAGCAGCTCACGCAGCGCGGGCTCGTCGACCTGGATGACCGCGATACCGGCGGCCTGCAGGTCCACGGTCTCGTCGCGAATGGCGAGCGCCACCTGGTTGGCGGTATCGGCCAGCGGCTGGTCGTCGCGCACGAACGACCACGCCAGGATCGTGACCGGGCCGGTCAGCATGCCCTTGACCGGCTTGTCGGTCAGCGACTGCGCGTACTTGGCCCACTCCACCGTCATCGGGCGCTGGCGGATCACGTCGCCATAGAGGATCGGAGGGCGCACGCAGCGGCTGCCGTAGGACTGCACCCAGCCGTTCTTGGTGGCGAAGAAGCCCTCCAGTTGCTCGGCGAAGTACTGCACCATGTCGTTGCGCTCCGGCTCGCCGTGTACCAGCACGTCGAGCCCGAGGTTCTCCTGCAGCTTGATGACGTCGGCGATCTCGCGCTTCATCCGTTTTTCGTACTCGGCCGCGTCGATCTCACCGGCGACCAGCGCGGCGCGGGCCTTGCGGATCTGAACGGTCTGCGGAAACGACCCGATCGTCGTCGTCGGCAGCGGCGGCAGCTGCAGCCGCTCGTCCTGGCTGGCCCGGCGCCCGGCCGCGTCACCCCGGTGTGCGCCGGAGGCCACGATCGAGTCGATGCGGGCACGGATGGCGTCGTTGTGCAGGCGCGGGTCGCTCTTGCGGGACGCGACCGCGGCGTTGGACGCCGCGATCTCGTCGGCGACCACCTCGCGCCCCTCACGCAGCGCGCGGGCGAGCGCCACCACCTCGGCGACCTTCTCCTGCCCGAAGGCCAGCCAGCTGCGCAGCGCCTCGTCCAGCCCGGTCTCCGGCTCCAGCGAATACGGCACGTGCAGCGTCGAGCAGGACGTCGAAACGGCAACTGCGGCAGCCGAACCCAGCAGGCTCGCCAGCTTGCCCAGCGCGGCCTGCAAGTCGGTGCGCCAGATGTTGCGTCCGTCGACGACGCCGGCCACCAGAATTTTGTCCGCCAGTTCGGGGACGGCGGCGATCGCCGTGTCGGGACCGTAGACCAGGTCGACGCCGATCGCCTCGACGGGCGTGCGTGCCAGACCTGCCAACGCCGCGCCGGGGTCGCCGAAATAGGTGGCCACGTAGATCGACGGCCGGTTGCTCACCGCGCCCAGCTTGTTGTAGACGGCCTCGGCCAACGCGGGCGCGTCGGGGGAGGTGTCGGTCACCAGCGCCGGCTCGTCGAGCTGCACCCACTGCGCACCGTTGTCGGCGAGCAGCGACAACAGCTCGGAATAGATGGGCACCAGTTCCTCGAGTCGTTCGATGGGTGCGCCGGCGCCGTCGACCCCCTTGCTGAGCAGCAGGAAGGTTACCGGTCCGATGACGACGGGCCGCGCGGGAATGCCCTGTGCCAGCGCCTCTTTCAGCTCCGAGAGCACCTTGTCCGGATTCAGCGCGAACTTCGTGGTGGGTGCGATCTCGGGGACGATGTAGTGGTAATTGGTGTCGAACCACTTGGTCATTTCCAGCGGCGCGACGTCTGAGTTGCCGCGCGCGGCGGCGAAGTAGCGGTCGAGGTCGTCGGAGACCTGCGTGGCGCGGGCCGGCAGCGCGTCGAGCATCACCGCGGTGTCCAGCATCTGGTCGTAGTAGGAGAAGGTGTTCACCGGCACCGAGTCCAGGCCGGCCGCCGCGAGGCTCGCCCAGGTGTCGCGGCGCAGTGTCGCGGCGACGGATTCCAGTTCCGATCTGCTGGTGCGGCCGGCCCAGTAGCCCTCGGTGGCGCGCTTGAGTTCGCGTTTCGGGCCGATGCGCGGCGAGCCGGTAACCGTGGCGGTGAATGGTTGAGTGGTCACGTTTTTCGTCCTTTTATCAACGGTCTGGTCACCGCCGGCGGACGCGAGGCCGAACCATCTCGGGTGTGCACCACCCTCAACGGTTGCGGTCAAACGCCCATTCCACGAGGCGATGAGCCCGCCGGACGCGGCGCGTCCGGCACAGCTGGCAGGTCTTCGGACTCGCAGGCGCGCACCGTGGTGGTGCTCCTAATGGCCGTCGCTTCCCAGTCTTTTCAAGACCAGTGCTCGTGACGGCGGTCGTTCCTGCATACCGCTGCGGGACAGTCCCGGACTCTCACCGGGTTCCCTCTTGCGAAGCATGTCTAACATGTCTCGCTCGATGCCGACGCCGCGTTGTGCGGCGATGGCAGACCAGCTGCGTAGCGCAGCCTACTCCGCTGGTCGAGGGGTCAGCGAGCCAGTGCCTGGGCGATCGGGACGTCACCGTTGTTGAACTCGATGGTGCGGCCGATCGTGGAGTCATCCGCCAGTGCGGCGGCGGCGACCTGCGCGACGTCGGCGCGGGACACCGACCCTTTGGCCTGATCGACCGCGATGCGCCCGGTCGCCGGCTCGAGCGTCAGCCGGCCCGGGCCCAGCACCGTCCAGTCCAAATCGCTGGAGCGCAGATGGGCATCCGCGGCCGCCTTGGCCTCCGCGTAGGCGAAGAACGGGTCGTCTTGCGGCACACCATGATCCGGGCCGGCACCGAAGTAGGACACCATCACGAATCGCGTGACGCCCGCCTGGGCGGCGGCATCGATGACCCGGATGGCCGCGTCGCGGTCGACGGCATAGGTCCGTGCCGGGTCGCCGCCACCGGCCCCGGCGGAGAACACGACCGCGTCATGCCCGGCCAGCAAGCCGGCCAGCGCGTCGGTGTCGAGCTGCTCGATGTCTGCGGTCACCGGTTTGGCGCCGGTGGCGGCGACGTCGTCGGCGTGGTCCGGGTTGCGGAAGACCGAGCTCACCTCGTCGCCGCGTTCGGTCAGGAGGCGGGCCAGTTGCAGGGCGACCTTGCCGTGGCCGCCGATGAGGGCGATGCGAGCCATGCCCCCACGCTACTTTCCGCGAGACTGCAACTACCAACGCGAACGTCGGGTAGAGCGGTAGGCGGTTACAGTCTCGCGGGCGAGAAGTTAGAGCTTCACCTTGCCCATGATGATGTCGATGATCGGCTTGCCCGGCGCGTAGGCGCCGGTCATCGAGGCCATGGTGTGGCCCGAGTCCACCAGCAGGGTGATCCCACTGACGCCGCAGGCCGCCTCGCTGTTGAGGAAGGCCATCACGTCGCCCATCTGCTCGGGCGTGTGCACCTTGGAGCCGGTCTCGTCGCGGTAGTCCTGGGCGAAGGACAGCCACAGGTCGGCGTTGGCCTGGGCCAGCGGGGTGTCGGTGGGGCCGGGGCAGATCGCGTTGATGCGGATGCCCTTCTTCGCCAGCGGGTAGCCCTGGGTCGCCACGTAGGTGTTGATCACCTTCTTGCTGGTGCCGTAGTGGTTGATCCCTTCGGCCTCGTGCGCCTGGCACCATGCCTCGGCCGCCGCGAAGTCCGGCGTGGCCAGGAATTCCAGCATCAGGTCCAGGTCGTTCTCCCAGCCCATGCCGGCCACCGAGGAGATGAAGCAGATTGCCGAACCGTTGGGCAGTTGGTCCTTTTCCAGCAGGCGGTCGATCAGGTGGCGGTGGCCGATGAAGTTGATCTTCATCAGGTCGATCGTTCCGTCGGCGACGCCGGCAGCGGAGAACACCGCGTGGATGGGGCCGTCGAGCTGCTCGAGAGCGGAATCGATGGACGCGGGGTCGCGCAGGTCCACCTGGATGGACTGGGCGACCTTGTAGTCCACGGGCGCGTAGTCCATCACGATCACTTCGGCGCCGAGTTCGGCCGCTGACTTGGCCGCGGCGGCGCCCATGCCAGTCGCGCCACCGACAACAAGAGCGCGCTTGCCGTCGTAGCGCAACCGATCGACAATGGTCATGGAAATCCCCTTCTCCGATAATGCCAACGCGGTTCTAACCGCTCAACTGTATGGGTAACAGTTATTTGGTTCAATACCGGGGCGGGTTGATTGAGATTTACTTGCCGCGGACCGCGACGCCGCGCAGCACGGTGTCACGCGCGTGCACCAGTCCCGCGCGTTTGCCGACGTCCCGCAGGATGTTCTCCGGTATCCACTGCAGGCCGACGACACAGCGGGACAACATCGCGGTGGACGGTGCGTCCACGCCTATTTCCCCGGACCGGATCCCCTCGGAAAGAAGCGTTTTCATTTGCCGCAGCCGCGTGGCGTACAGCCAGCCCGGGTTGGGCGTGTCAGGGGGCGATTGGCGCATCCAGGCGAGTTGGATCCTGAACTCGTCGGAGAAGCGGTCCAGCGCGTTGACGTTGACCCAGCTCAGCGCGTCCAGCTTTTCGACGGGGGTGGCATCCGAGCGCAGGACGCTGACCCAGCCCGCCTCGACCTTCTTGCCGAAGGATTCCATGATCGATGCGAGCAGTTCGTCCTTGGATCCGATCACCCGGTACACGGTTCCGGTGCCGAGCCCGGCCGCGGAGGCGATGTCCCTGATCGTGGTGACCTCATAACCTCGGCGGCCGAATTCCGTCCGCGCCACCGCGCGGACGTGTGCCGCCTTGTCGCTGGGGTCGGCGTCGCTATCGTCGGACCAGGTGGCGATGACGTCGTCGGCGGCGGCGAAGGCCTTCGAGCGGTCCAGCGCCGCGTCGGACGGCGGACGAGTTGCCAACCCCTGCAGGATGATTCGGCAGAGCAGCCGGGCCACCTGGTCTCCGGGAGACTTGTGGCGCATGACGTCAAGACCGACCTGCAGCATGGTCTGGCAGATGCGGTCGGCCAGTGTCGGCAGGTCGATGTCGGGTTTGATATAGCCGCTCCACCGGCCGGCGCGCAGCGTTTGCAGCATCGCCTCCTGAATCGCCACGGGCCGCTGCTGCGTCAGCTTGATCAGCTCCGGATCCGTGCTCGGCCCCTCGTAGAAGGACATCTGCAAGGCGGCGCGGTGTTCGACGGCGCAATTGGCGATCGCCGAGCCGAGCTCGATGATCTGTTCGGCGACCGGACGGGAGTCTGGCTCGTCCAATTTCGCCTGGGCGGACCGCCCGATCCGGTCCAGATCGTCTTGATAGCGCCGGATCAGCTCGACGAGGATTGCCTCTTTGGACTCGAAATGGTGATACAGGCTGCCGGGGAGAATGCCTGCGGCATCGGCGATTTCCTGTAGCGAGGTCCGCAACCCCGAGGACGCGATCAGTGACGCCGCCGTCGCGAGGATCTCGGAGCGGCGCGTCGGGGAATCGGTTGTGCCGCTGGGCCGCAACGACTCGGCTTTCGCCATGATCAGCGGTGCGCGAGCCGGGACGACTGCGGGGTGGCGAACATGCGCATTCGTCCTCTCGTGCCGAACCAAATCTTTGTTAGAGGCTATCAGACCGGGCACGGTGAATGCGCTGCACAAAGCGGTGAAAGCCCCATTCTAGAGGGCCGGGCCATCCCAGCGATCGCACGCAACCACTTCCTCGATCGGCCGTCGTGGGGCCGGCTGGAAGGTGCGGCCGGCGCGGAGGCGGCCCACCGGCAGCAGGCAACCCTGAACGTAGGTTTGCGGAATTCCGAGCAACTTTCGGACTTCTTCCTCGTGGTGCAGGTGCAGGGTCGTGATGCAGGTCCCGTATCCGCGGGTGTGCAGGGCCAGCTGAAAGTTCCACACCGGCGGGAAGATCGAACCGTACAGCGTTGCCAGGTGGAACGATTCGTCGCCGTCGATGCGCGGCAAGTAGGGCTGATAGCAAGGGATTACCAGCATCGGTATTGCTGCCATATTCTCTACCAGCCACTCCGTGGACGACATGACCCGGCTCTCGGGTGTTCCCGCCGGCATGAGATCGGCAATCAGCTGCCCACCGACCCGCCGTAGATAGGCGTCGCGATACAGCTCGGCGATCTTGGCGCGCAACACCGGATCGGTGATCACCAGCCAGCGCCACGACTGGGCGTTCGACCCGTTCGCGGCCTGCAGGCCGATCCGCAGGCACTCGCGGATGTCGTCGAGGTTGACGGGCGCGTCCAGGTCGAGCGACTTGCGCGCCGACGGGGTCGCGGTGAGCAGGTACTCGATCTCCATCAGTGACGGCCTCTCTTCGCAAGGTGCGCACCGATTTCGGTGAGGTAGCGATCGGGCGCGTCGAGAAATGCGCTCCAGCCCAGCAAGCGCTTGAGATAGAGGTGAGCGTCGTGCTCCCAGGTGTAGCCGATCCCGCCGAACACCTGGATGGCGGTGTCGGCCACGGCGGCCAGCCGCCCGGCGAACGCCTTGGCCCGCAGCGCGGCAAGGTGTCGCTCGCCGGATTGCCCGTCGGTGCTGGGGAACGCGTCGCTGGCCCACAGGGCGTGGATCACCCCGCTGCGGGCCAGCTCGACGGTTTCATACATGTCGACGCACAGATGCTGGACCGCCTGGAACGAGCCGATCGGCTGACCGAATTGCGTTCGGGTCTTTGCGTATTCGATGGCGAGGTCCATGACGGCGCGTGCGGCGCCGAGCGCATCGGCGGCGGCCGCGATCAGCACGTCGTCGATCACCGCGGCGATCTGTTGCGCGGACGCGGGGCCCAGGCGCCGGGCGGGGGCCGCGTCGAATGCGACGCGAAAGTGCTTGCGGGTCGGGTCGATGCCGGGTTCGGCCGCGACCGAAACCCCCGGCGAGCCGTTCCGCACCGCGAAAAGCCCGGCGTCGCCGGCATCGTCGGCGAATGCGAGCAGGACGTCTGCGGCGGCGGCGCCCGGTACGCCGGTGACCTCGCCATGGAGCACCATGCCGTCATCGCGCCGGCCGGCGGTGACGGCGGACGCGTTGCCGAGGTTCAGGAAGCTGACGGCGGCGATCGTGGTGCCGTCCGCGATACCGCGCAACAGTTTCGCGGCGGTGTCGTTGGCGCCCAACAGGTTCAGCGCCCGTGGGCCGGCCACCGCGGTCGACAACCACGGTCCCGGATGCAGCGCGGCACCCAGCTCTTCGGCGACGATGCCGGCCTCGACCATCGTCATGCCGGCGCCGCCGCAGTCCTCCGGCACCAGCAGACCGGTGATGCCGAGACCGGCGAGACCGCGCCAGACCGATGCGTCGGTCCCGGTCGGGTCGTCGAGCAGCGGGCGCACGTGACCGGAGATGGGCGCCTTTTCGGCGAGGAAGCGCCGGGTGGTGTCGCGCAGCGCCACTTGTTCGTCGGTGAGTTCGAGATTCATTTGCGCGGCAATCCCAGTACCCGTTGGGCGGTGATGTTCTTGTTGATCTGGCTGGTGCCGCCCGCGATGGTCAGCGCGCGCGACGTCAGGCGGTAGTCCGCCCACGACGCGCCGGTGTCGCGGTTACCCAGCACGTCGAACGCCAGGGCGGCCAGGTCCTGCCCGATCTCGCCCCACACGGTCTTGGCGAGGCTTGCCGACCCCAATGCGTCGCCGCCGTGCATCGTGGCCGAGATCGAGCGCTGACACAGGACTTCGAGATACTTGATGCGGACCGCGATTTCGCCGAGGCGCCGCAGCGTGACCGGGTCGTCCAGCGCGCCGGTGTCGGCGGTGGCGAGATCGTCCACCAGCTCTTCGAGCCGCACCTGCATCTCGGCGTACAACCGGGCGGCCCCGGCGCGCTCGTGGCTGAGCGTGGTGGTGGCCACCTGCCAGCCCGCATTGAGTGGCCCGAGCAACGCGTCTGCCGGCACCCGCACGTCGTGAAAGAACACCTCGGCGAAGTCGGCGTCGCCGTTGAGGGTGACCAGCGGGCGTGCCTCGATGCCGGGCAGGGTCATGTCGACGATCAGGCAGGAGATCCCCTTGTGCTTGGGAGCGTCGGGATCGGTGCGCACGTAGAGCTGACACCAGTCGGCCCGATGTCCCAGCGACGTCCAGATCTTTTGGCCGTTGACGATGAAGTCGTCTCCGTCACGCACGGCGCGGGTGCGCAGCGCCGCGAGGTCGGAGCCCGCCTCCGGTTCCGACATGCCCTGGCACCAGATGTCGTCGGCGCGCATCATGCGCGGGAGCAGGGTGCGCTTCTGGGACTCGGTGCCGTATTGCATGATGGCCGGCGCGATGTTGTTCAACCCAATGACGTTGAGCGGCACCGGGGCTCGGGCGCGGGTGGTTTCCTCGGTGTAGACCAATTGCTCGAGCACCGTCGCGCCGCGGCCGCCGTACTCAGGCGGCCACGACACCGCGGCCCATCCCGCGTCGGCCATCGTCGCGTTCCACACCCGCAGCTTCTCGAACGCGGCGTCGTCGCGCCTAGTGGGCCGGCGGGCGGCCACCAGCTCGTCGGTCAGGTTTTCTGAAAGCCACTCACGCAGCTCGGTGCGGAACTGTTCCACTTCCGCCGGGTATGAGAAGTCCACTTTCCCGGACTTTACGGTTGGGCCCATGCTTGGTCAATGATGTCGGCTGCCACGCGGGATGCCGTGGCCGGCACCGGTGACCACCGCCGCCTGGCGGTGAAGTCAATCATGATGTGTTCCTGACTAACTCGTGTACACCCGCGGTGACGCCGCCTCTTGTGACGGAAAAGCCGATTGACTGCACTCATGGCGGACTTTACGGTGGAACAGATATTTGGTCAACGACGGTTCGGAGGTCGGGTGTGGCAGACGACGCGCGCGGTGACCGGGTGCAGGGGCTCGGGATGCTGGCCTCGGCACTGGCGGGCCGGGCGGTGGCCGTCGCCGAGCTGCGGCCGGGTGAATCCGCGTGGACGGACGGCCAGACGATCTACATCGACCCCGCCGCGCCAGACCGCGGGCGGCTCGCGTCGGTCGCGGTACAAGCCTCGATGATCGCGGCCGGCAGTCTGGATCCCGCCGTGGTGCGCGCCTTGGTGCGCCACCCGCGGCTGGCCAGACGCTATCTGGCGGTCGAGGGTCATCGCGCACTGGTGAGCAACGCCGACCTGCTGCCGGGCATCCTGTCGCCGGTCGGTGATCGCGCCGTCGCCGGTCGCAGCGACTCACCCGCAGCGTCGTTGCGCATCGCCGCCGCGCGGGGGGCCATCGAGGACCCGCGACCGGAATTCGGCGTGATCCGTGCGGCAAAGGTGGCGGCGGCGGCCTCCCGGGTTTCCGCGCAGCAGAATCAGGCCGAACCCCAACATGTTCCGCGAAATTCGAGCAGCCAGAAGCGGGAACTCGAGGAGCTCGACGATGGTGAGGTCGACGATTCCGATGACCCGGACTTGTTCACCAGCCCCGTGGGCGGGGGCGGCTTCATCGGCAAATGGCTGAAAAAGATGCTGTCCTCGGCGCGCAGGACCGGGAGCGGCGGCGGGCCGCCCGGCGCGGACGGCCCCACTCATCGCATCAGTTCCACCCGGCGCGGCGCCTACGCCGTGGCGTCGCTGGCGCCGGCCCCCGGCGACGAGGGGCACGATGAGGACCCCGCCGCGGACGGTGTGCGGTATCCGGAATGGGATGTGGCACATAGGAATTACCGACCGGCATGGTGCACCGTGCGCGAGATCGAACCGGAGATCAAGGCCGCCGCGACACAGGCCATCGACGACGCCCTCGGTGTGCGCCGTCCACTTTCGCGGCTCGGCATGGGTCTGCATCGCCGGCACCGGCAGTCGCAGGGCGACGACATCGACATCGACGCGGCCGTCGAAGCCCGGGTCGAAGTGCGGGCCGGGTCGGTGCCCGACGAGGCGGTGTACCTCGACAGCCTGCGGCGCCGACGCGACCTGTCGGTGCTGCTCCTGCTCGACGTGTCGGGGTCGGCGGCCGAGCCGGGAACGGTCGGGCGGACGGTGCACCAACAACAGCGCGCCGCGGTCGCCCACCTCACGGTGGCCCTGCACGACCTGGGTGACCGCGTCGCGCTTTACGCGTACTACTCGCAGGGTCGGCGCGCGGTGAGCATGGTGCCCGTGAAGCGGTTCGACGACCATTTGAACGCCCAGGTCATCCGGCGGCTCAACAGCCTGGAACCCGGCGCGTACTCGCGGCTGGGCGCGGCGATCCGCCACGGTTCGGCGGTCTTGGAGGCGCGCGGCGGAACGTCCCGGCGGCTGTTGGTGGTGCTCTCCGACGGCCTCGCCTATGACCACGGATACGAGCGGGCCTACGGTGCCGCGGACGCGCGCCGCGCGCTGACCGAGGCCCGTCGGCGGGGCACCGGCTGTGTGTGCCTGACCATCGGCGCGGGAACCGATGTGCAATCGCTGCGCAGGGTGTTCGGCAGTACCGCGCACGCGACGATCGCGCGCCCCGATCAGCTGGGCGGTGTCATCGGACCGTTGTTTCGGTCGGCGCTGCGCTCGGCGGAGGTTCGCCGCAGGCCGTCGCTGATGTCAAGTCCCAGAACACAGTTGGCGAACCAACTCGCCGGACCCGCTCGTCGCGGCACTTGAAAACAAACATCTGTTCCGGATAGGCTCCAAATCGCCGGACGATCTGAAGGGAAGCTATGGCCAACGAGTCCGGGCTTGCGTACTTCAACCGCGGTCCGTCCGACGCGGACGCAAAGGGAGTGCGGCCCTATTACCAGGCGGTCGGCGGCGAAGAGTCCGTCTTCAAGGCGGCGTACCGCCAGGGCCTGTCGCTGGTCCTCAAGGGCCCGACGGGCTGTGGGAAGACCCGATTCGTCGAGGCGATGGCCTACGACCTGGGCCGGCCGCTGATCACCGTCGCCTGCCATGACGACCTGACCACCGCCGACCTGGTCGGGCGGTATCTGCTGCGCGGTGACGAGACCGTCTGGGTGGACGGCCCGCTGACCCGGGCCGTGCGCGAGGGCGCGATCTGCTACCTCGACGAAGTGGTCGAAGCCCGCCAGGACACCACCGTGGTCCTGCATCCGCTCGCCGACCACCGGCGCCAGCTGCCCATCGAGCGACTCGGCGTCACGCTGGACGCGGCCCCCGGATTCGGCCTGGTGGTGTCGTACAACCCCGGGTATCAGAGCGTGCTCAAGGATCTCAAGGATTCGACACGTCAGCGCATGGTCGCGATCGAATTCGACTTCCCCGCAGTCGATGTCGAAGAGGGAATCGTCGCGCACGAGGCCGGCGTGGGCGCTGCCACCGCGGCCGAGTTGGTCCGTTTCGGTCAGGCGATTCGCCGGCTCGAGACGGGCGGATTGCGTGAAGTCGCGTCGACGCGCGTGCTGATCGCGGCGGGCAAGCTGGTGGCCGAGGGGCTGAGCATGAGGGAGGCGGCCCGCGCGGCCATCGCGGGGCCGCTCACCGACGACGTGGCGGTGGGCAAGGCCCTGGGCGAGATGATCGAGATTTACCTGGGCGAGCACGACGATTGACGCTGCATATCGCCCCCCGCTAGTGTCTGAACAAATATTAGGTTTTTGATTTGGGGACGCGCGAACATGCCACCCGGGAGGTCAGATGTCCTACGAAAGCAGCGCTGAGCCGATCAAGGTCGGCTACCTGATGGATTTCACGCTGCCGCCGGGGTTTCCCGATGATCTGTTCGCGTCCTTCACCCAGACCTTCGACCTCATCTTCGAAGAGGCGGTCGCCCAGGGGCTGATGGACCGTCCGGTGCAGATGATCTACCGCGAGGTGGAGGGCCT
The DNA here is from genome assembly GCF_976985685.1 of Mycobacterium sp. NTMscope_Eco_3. Classification (NCBI taxonomy): domain Bacteria; kingdom Bacillati; phylum Actinomycetota; class Actinomycetes; order Mycobacteriales; family Mycobacteriaceae; genus Mycobacterium; species Mycobacterium sp. NTMscope_Eco_3. Next base: position 795,296 of record NZ_CDRJYZ010000001.1, read on the forward strand.
GCCCAAGGGTTCGGTCAAGGCGGTGATCGATGCGTATGGCGAACTGGTCGACGAGGGCTGCCTGGTGGTCTTCGGCCCCAACATCACCGATAACTGCGTGCCGTTGCGCGAAGCGATCGAGGAGCGGTTCAAGGTGCCCGCGATCAGTGTGACCGGCACCGACGATTGGCTGGGCGAGTGGACCTTCGCATTCCCCCAGGGATCCATGACCGATGAACCCATCTTCCTGGCCGACCTGATCGCCAAACGGGGACTGGCCGAGATCGGTGTCCTGGTCGAGCAGAGCCTCATCGGCGAGAGCTACCTGAAGAACCTGCGAAGTGCCTGTCGGCGCAAGGGCATTCGGATCGTGGCGGAAGCTGAAATCGCCCAGACCGCCCAGGACATCAACGCTGCGGTGCGGACGCTGCACGAGGCGAAGGCCGAGGCGATCGTGCACCTGGGATTCGGATTCGGAATCGTCTTCATCAACCCGGCCCTCGAGGCTCTCGCCTGGGACCCGCCCCGTTTCACCACCACCGCGTGGCAGAACGCCTGGGTGAACCCGATCATGTGGAACGCGTTCATGGGCTGGATCGGTGTCGACCAGTACGACGAGGCGAACCGGATCGGCCAGGACTTCCTCGACAGCTACGCGAAGCGGTACAACGGCAGCCGGCCCGAGTTCTGCGTGACCGTGGTGAATCGCGACGTCGCCGCGACACTCGTGCGCGCGTTCACCGACGCGCACCCGCTCAGCCCGCGCGGAATCAAGGAGGCGCTGGAGCGGGTGAAGATGATGCCCGCCGCCTCCGGGGCGCCCGGAACCCGGATCTCCTTCGGCAAGTGGACGCGGCGGGCGTGGATGGGCGCCGGGTATCTCGTGGCCCGCACGCTCGATGCCGACGGCATCAACTCGCATCTGGTTGATCGCTTCGGCGAGGAAGGCTGACGACGATGTCCACCGAACAGTCCACACCGCCTGCCGCGCAACAGGAAGCGGTTTCCCCGCCGCGAACCAACAGGCGCGGCTGGGGCGGCTGGATCTCCGGCGCCGCGCTGGCCGCCTTCGTGTTGTTCTTCATCGCGAATTGCCGGGTGGCCCTTGACCCGCGCGTGGCGAATCCGAACGTGCAGGGGCGGCCGCGCCCGGTGAAGTTCATGTTCGGGCTGGACTACATCGACTTCCTGGACTGGGCCACCGTGGTGGCGCTGATCGTGCTGTTGATCGTCTTCATCAGGGGCTGGCGCCGCAACCCCGGCAGCCCGGCGATGCTGATGTTCTTGTGCACCACGCTGATCGTGTGGCAGGACCCGATCATGAACTGGTCGCCGTTCGCGGTCTACAACCCCGATCTGGTGCACTGGCCGGAATCCTGGCCGCTGGTGTCGCTGTCGCCGACGGTCGAGCCGTTCGTGGTCTTCGGTTACGTGATGTTCTACTTCGGCCCCTACTTCCCGGCCGTCTGGCTGCTGCGCAAGCTGCAGGCGAAATACGGGCCCGCGAGCTATGCGTCGCGGCACCCCTTGGTGTGCCTGGGTCTGATCACCCTGGTGATCGGTTTCGTTTTCGACGCCTTCCTGGAGAACACCCTCGTCCACTGGGGCATGTACATCTACTCGCAGGTCATTCCGTGGGGATCGGTGTTCACCGGCACAACATTTCAGTTCCCGTTGATCTGGGAGTCGTTCTCGGTGTGCTTCGTGATGGTGCCGGCCGCGATCCTGTGCTATCGCGACGACACCGGGAAATCGGTCGCGGAAAAGCTTGCCGCAAAGGCGAAGTTGTTCCCGGGGCGACCGGTGCTGGGCACCTTCCTGGTGATGTTCGTCATCATCAACGTGTCCTATTTCGCGTACGGCGGCTGGTTCTGGGTCATCAAGGTCAGCCATGCCGCCACCTCGGTGGCTTGCCCGTGGCCGTACCCCGAGGCCAAAGTCTATGACCCGCAAGGTTTCTACGAGAAGGCCGGCGCGCAAGGTCCGTTCTCGGTCGGCATCTGGTCGACGTGGGCGAGCGGAGAGCCCAACGGTCGGCCCCACGTCGAGCCCCCGCCACCGGGCGAAGGCGCGTGCGCAACCCCCCCGTCGGGCAACCATGGCTGAGCCGCGCACGGTCGTCATCACCGGAGCGTCGCGCGGGCTGGGGTTCGCCTCGGCGGTGCGGCTGTATCGGGAAGGGTGGCGCGTCGTCGCGGCCATGCGCACACCCGACCAGGCAATGCCGCTGCTGCGTCAGGCGATTCAGGACCAGGGGCTGACGCCGCCCGACGACGAACGATTGATCGGTATGCAGCTCGACCTGACGGACACCGCGTCAATCACCGCGGCGGCCAAGGCAATCGAGGAAGCCGTGGGCGCACCGTATGCGCTGGTGCACAACGCGGGCATTTCCGCGGCCGGAATGGTGGAGGAAACCGATCTGGCGTTGTGGCAGCGCATGTTCGCTACCAGCGTGCTGGGGCCTGTCACGCTCACCCAGGCTCTGCTGCCGTCGATGCGGGCGGCGGGTGCGGGACGAATTGTGTTGGTGTCCAGCGCCGCTGGAGTGCGCGGCCAGCCCGCCACCGCGCCGTACTCGGCGGCCAAGGGGGCGCTGGAGCGGTGGGGGGAATCGATGGCGTGCGAGATCGCGCCCTTCGGTCTCGGGGTCACCGTGGTGGTCGCCGGCACCTATGACACCGAGATCATCACCGACGCCGGCACCACCGACGATCGCGACTTCGCCGGCCCGTACGCCCGGCTGCACAACACCATGAACAGCCGCGGCCGCTTCGCGATGAAGATGGCCCGGCCGCCCGAGCGCTTCGCCGACGGCCTGCTGAAGGCGCTCGATGACCGGGAGCCGTTTCGCCGCCGCGGCATCGGCCCGGACGCGTCGATCCTGCTGGCCGCCAACAGGATCCTGCCCGCCTCGGGCATGCACCACCTGTCGCGGATCGTGCTGGGCATACCGAGACAGGGGTCGATGCGGGGCGGGGCGTGGCCGCTGACCGCCAGCCAGAAGGCGATGGTGATGGCCGCGAAGATCCTTCCGGCACCGGTGCTGCAGCGCCTGGCATCGCTGGCGGCCAAGCGCCACAAAGGAAACGAGGGGGAATAGTGGAGCAACTTTTCGACGACTTGGAAGACTTCGGCGCGTTCGACGACGCGGTCTCGGGCGACGTGCGCGACCCGTACACCGAGCTGGCCCGGCTGCGCCGCGAGGAGCCGATTCAACGCCTGGACACGTCGGGGATGCCGCATGAGGAATCCAAGCCCGTCTTCATCGTCTACCGTCACGAAGAAGCCCAGCAGATGCTGCGCGACAACGAGACGTTCTCCTCGGCGGCCGTCATCGCCGCGTTCGGCCCGGTGCTGGGGGAGCGCGTCATGCTCGGCATGGACGAGCCGGTGCACGGCCGGCTGCGATCACTGGTGTCCAAGGCCTTCTCGCAGAAGGCCTTGGCGCGGTGGGAAGACGAGCTGGTCGGCCGCGTGGGCAACAGCCTGATCGACAAGTTCGCCGCCCACGGCAAGGCCGATTTGGTCAAGGAATTCACCTTCGACTACCCCAGCCAGATCATCGCCGGCCTGCTGGGCCTGCCGCAGGAGGACTACCCGCAGTTTCAGCGCTGGTCCATCTCGCTGCTGAGCTGGATCCTGAACCCGGAACGCGGCCTTGCCGCCTCGGCCGCGCTGTGCGACTACTTCGCGCCGATCCTCGCGTCCCGCCGCGCCGAGCCCCAGGACGATCTGATCAGCGCTCTGTCCCAGGCGGAGATCGACGGCGAGAAACTCGAGGACGAGGAGATCTACTCGTTCCTGCGCCTGCTGCTGCCCGCCGGGGTGGAGACGACCTACCGGTCGCTGGGCAGCCTGCTGTTGGCGCTGCTGTCCGACCCCGTGCAGCTCGACGCCATCCGCGCCGACCGGTCGCTGCTGCCGCAGGCCATCGAGGAAGGCGTGCGGTGGGAACCGCCCCTGCTGACCATCACCCGGGTGGCCACCCGCGACACCGAGCTCGGCGGGGTGCCGATACCGGCTGGTTCGACGGTAATGCCGATGCTGGGTGCGGCCAATCGGCAGGAAGACCGCTATCCCGAACCGGACACGTTCGACATCTTCCGCGCACCCAAGAGCCACCTGGGCTGGGGGCACGGTGTGCACGTCTGCCTCGGCATGCACCTGGCGCGGCTCGAGATGCGCACCGCCATCAACCTTTTGCTCGACCGGCTGCCGAACCTTCGGCTGGACCCGGACGCGGACGATCCGCACATCCGCGGGCAGGTTTTCCGGTCGCCGACGTCGGTGCCGGTGCTGTTCGACCCGCACTAAGCGGCCCCGCGGCCGGCTACACCTTGCCAATCGGCTAGTTTCCGGTAAGGCTCTCCGTAGCCCCTCAACGACCCAGAAGAGAGTGACAGATATGACTGAGGCTGTAAAGGTCCGCTTCGAGCCGAAGATGATGATCGACGGCAAGCTCGTCGACGGGCAGGCCGGCACCTTCACCAATATCAACCCGGCCACCGAGGAGCCGCTCGGCGAGGTTGCCGACGCCTCGAAGGAGGACATGCAGCGGGCCATCGACGCCGCCCGACGCGCCTTCGACGAGACCGACTGGTCGACCAACCGCGAACTGCGCAAGCGCTGCCTGTTGCAGCTGCACGAGGCGATCGAATCGGAGAAGGAAGAACTGCGCGAGGAACTCATCCTCGAGGTCGGCTCGCCGCGGGCCATCACGTTCGGCCCCCAGTTGGACGCCCCGCTGGAAGACGGGCTGCGCTATCCCGCCCGGTTGATCGACGAGTACGCGTGGGAGACCGACCTGGGCGACAAGGTCATCAGCCTCACGGGCACGCTGACCACCCGCAAGGTATGGCGGGAGCCGGTCGGTGTGGTCGGCGCGATCGTGCCGTGGAACTTCCCGTTCGAGGTCACCCTCAACAAGCTCGGCCAGGCGCTGGGAACCGGCAACACGGTGGTGCTCAAGCCGGCGCCGAACACGCCGTTCAACGCCACCCGGCTCGGCCGGCTGATCGCCGAGAAGACCGACATCCCCGCCGGCGTGGTCAACGTCGTCACCGCGTCGGACCACTTCGTGGGCGAGGAGCTCACGCTGTCACCGAAGGTCGACCTGATCTCCTTCACCGGTTCGACGGTGGTCGGCAAGCGGATCATGGAAAAGGGCGCCGCCACCATGAAGCGGCTGTTCCTCGAGCTCGGCGGCAAGTCGGCCACCATCGTGCTGGAGGACGCCGACTTCGGGACGGCCTGCATGGTCGGCATCGCGCCGTGCATGCATGCCGGTCAGGGTTGCGCCAACCCGACCCGGCTGCTGCTGCCGCGGTCCCGCTATGACGAGGGCGTGGAGATCCTCAAGAACATCTACGAGAACGTCACGTGCGGCGACCCGCAGGACCCCGGCACGCTGTGCGGCCCAGTGATCTCGCAGCGGCAGCTCGAGCGGGTGACCGGCTACATCAAGAAGGGTGTGGAAGAAGGTGCCACCGCACTGGTCGGCGGTCCCGACGCGCCGACGGGTTTCGACAAGGGATACTTCGTGCGGCCAACGCTTTTCACCAACGTCGACAACAAGATGACCATCGCGCAGGAAGAGATCTTCGGCCCGGTGCTCTCGGTCATTCCGTTCGACGACGAGGAGGACGCGATCCGGATCGCCAACGACAGCGTGTACGGGTTGGCCGGCAACGTGTTTGCGGGTTCCCTCGAGCGTGCGCTGTCGGTGACCCGCCGCATCAAGGCCGGCTTCATGGGCGTCAACGGTGGCGCCCCCTACGGCGCCGACACCCCGTTCGGTGGTTACAAGGAAAGCGGCGTGGGTCGCCAGAACGGTGTCGCCGGGTTCGACCAGTACACCGAGATCAAGTCGGTCGCCTACCCCGCCGGTTGAGGGCGGCGCGACTTGGTCGCGCCACCCAAAACGGCTGTGCCGGCCTGCTTTACGTGGCTTTCGAATCCGCTCGCACATGCGGTAGCGCGTGCGACGGCGTAGTTGGTCACCTCGGTCGATACGGGGGAGAAGCACCCCGGGGTTCGCCCTCCCAACCCCTTGGTTGACAATCGAGGCAAGACTCAACTCTTTCGAAGTCCACGTGTCAAAGGAGACAAGACCATGGCTGAAGCCGTCATCGTCGAGGCAGTGCGTTCACCGATCGGGAAGCGCAACGGCGGATTGTCCGGGCTGCACCCGGCGGATCTGTCCGCGCAGGTGCTCAACGGCCTGGTCGACAGGGCCGGCGTCGATCCGGGCATCGTCGACGACGTCATCTGGGGCTGCGTCATGCAGGCCGGCGAGCAGGCCCTCGACATCGGCCGCACCGCGCTGCTGACCGCCGGCTGGCCCGAGACCGTCCCCGGCGTGACCGTCGACCGCCAGTGCGGGTCCAGCCAGCAGTCCATCCACTTCGCGGCCGCCGGGGTGATCGCCGGGCACTACGACGTCGTCGTCGCCGGCGGCGTCGAGTCGATGTCGCGCACCCCGATGGGGGCGTCGCTGGCCAACGGGGGCAGGCCGTACTCCCAGGCCTTCCTGGATCGCTACGAAGGCCAGATCCCCAACCAGGGCATCGGCGCCGAGATGATCGCCGAGAAGTGGGGCTTCGACCGCACCGCGCTCGACGAATTCTCGTTGGCCTCGCACGAAAAGGCCGCGGCCGCACAGGATTCCGGCGCCTTCGACGGCCAGATCGTCGGCATCAAGGATCAGGACGGCAACGTCGTCCTCAAGGACGAGGGCATCCGCCGCGGCACGCCGATGGAGAAGATGGCCTCGCTGAAGCCGGCGTTCAAGGAGGACGGCGTGATCCACGCCGGCAACTCGTCGCAGATCTCCGATGGTTCGGCGGCGCTGCTTTTCATGTCGGCCGAGAAGGCCAAGGAGCTGGGCCTCAAACCGATCGCCAAGGTGCACACCGCGTCGCTGGCCGGGGCCGACCCGGTGATCATGCTGACCGCGCCCATCCCGGCGACGCAGAAGGTGCTGAAGAAATCCGGGCTGTCCATCGACGACATCGGCGCCTACGAGGTCAACGAGGCGTTCGCGCCCGTCCCGCTGGCGTGGCTCAAGGACATTGGCGCCGACGAGAAGAAGCTCAACCCCAACGGCGGCGCCATCGCGCTGGGCCACCCGCTCGGCGGATCGGGCGCCCGGATCATGACCACCCTGCTGTATCACATGCGGGACAAGGGGATTCGCTACGGTCTGCAGACCATGTGCGAGGGCGGCGGCCAGGCCAACGCCACCATCGTGGAACTGTTGTGACGGAAGCGCTCGGCGCCCTGGCGGAACGCCGGGGCAACGTGATGGTGATAACCATCAACCGGCCGGAGGCCCGCAACGCGGTCAACGCCGCGGTCAGCATCGGCGTCGGGGATGCGCTGGAAGCGGCGCAACACGATCCCGAGGTGCGGGCGGTGGTGCTCACCGGCGCAGGCGACAAGTCGTTCTGCGCCGGCGCCGACCTCAAGGCGATCGCTCGCCGCGAAAACCTTTACCACCCCGACCATCCCGAGTGGGGTTTCGCCGGCTACGTCCACCACTTCATCGACAAGCCGACCATCGCGGCGGTGAACGGGACCGCCCTGGGCGGCGGCACCGAGCTGGCGCTGGCCAGTGATTTGGTGGTGGCCGACGAGCGGGCCCAGTTCGGGCTCCCCGAGGTCAAACGCGGGCTGATCGCCGCCGCCGGTGGCGTTTTCCGCATCGCGCAGCAGCTGCCCCGCAAGGTGGCGATGCAGCTGCTGCTGACCGGTGATCCGCTCACCGCGGCCGCCGCCTGCGAGTGGGGGTTGATCAACGAGGTCGCCCCGCAGGGATCGGTGCTGGACGCCGCGCTGGCGCTGGCCGCGCGGGTCACCGTCAACGCGCCGCTGTCGGTGCAGGCCAGCAAGCGGGTCGCCTACGGCGTCGATGACGGGGTCGTCGTCGACGACGAGCCGGGTTGGGAACGCACCGTGCGCGAGATGCGGGTCCTGATCCGCTCCGAGGACGCCAAGGAGGGACCACTGGCGTTCGCCGAGAAGCGGGACCCGGTCTGGAAGGCGCGTTAAAAGGCGCGAGCAGACACAGATCGCACGCGAACTGCCCGCACAACGCGATTCTGCGTCTGCTCGCGCTTCAAAGCCCCGTGTCAGTGCGCAAGGATGTTCACCCCGCGCCGAAACACGCCGGGTAGCAGCGTGCACGCCGGCACGACGGCGCGCCGCACCGCGGGCGGCGTGCTGGCCAGCACCAGCCCGCGGGTGAGCAACCGGTAGTCGCGGGTGATCCGGTGCCACGCCTTCTCGTACGAGGCGGGAGTCTCGTCGGCGATGGCCTCGACGGCCGCGGCGGCCTGCTTGAGGGCGAGGCTGATGCCCTCGCCGGTCAGGGCGTCCTCATAACCGGCGGCGTCGCCGACCAGCAGGACGCGGCCCGCGACGCGCCGCGAGACCACCTGGCGCAGGGGGCCGCAGCCGCGGGGCTGCCCGGCGCCGGCGCCGTCCAGCTGCCGGGCCAGCCGCGGGAACCAGGCCAGGTCGGGCCGTCCACGAGACAGGATCGCCACGCCGACCAGATCGGGCTCGACCGGCGTCACGTACGCCTCGCCCCAGCGCGACCAGTGCACCTCGACGAAGTCGGTCCACGCCGGCACCCGGTAGTGCCAGCGCACGCCGTAGCGTCGCGGTGTCCCCGCGCTCGCCGCGATGCCGACGGCCCGCCGGACCTGAGAATGCAGGCCGTCGGCCGCCACCAACCATTTCGCGCGCACCCCGGCGGCCGAGACGCCGTGCGCATCCTGCCGGACGCCGGTCACCCGCGTGCGGATCCAGTCGGTGTCTTGCTCTTTGGCGCGCGCGGCCAGCGCCGCGTGCAACGTCGTGCGACGCACGCCGCGCCCGGGCCCCCCGCGAAACCGAGCCTGGGCCCGCCGTTGTTCGCTCACATAGGCGATGCCGTGAAACGGCATGCCCACCGGGTCGACGCCCAGCGCGGTCAGTTCGGCCAGTCCGCCGGGCATCAGCCCCTCGCCGCACGCCTTGTCGATGGGGCTCTCGCGCGGCTCGGCCACGATCACCGAAAGTCCAAGGCGTCGAGCGTGTAACGCCGTGGCCAGGCCGCCCGGACTGCCGCCGACGATCAGCAGGTCCGCGTCGTAATCGCTCATGTGTAACCCAGAGCCGAGTTCTCCACCTGCAGACGCACCTTCAGCAACGCGGCGTTGGCCAGGGTGAAGATGGCCGCGGTCAGCCACGCCGTGTGCACCAACGGCAGCGCCAACCCTTCCGCCACCACTGCAACATAGTTCGGATGGTGCAGCCAGCGGTAGGGACCTCGTCGCACCAGCGGGGCCGCCGGCAGCACGATCACCCGGGTGTTCCACCGCCGGCCCAGCGTCGTGATGCACCACCAGCGCAGCGCCTGACTGGCCGCCACCACCGCCAGCATCGGCCAGCCCAGCCAACCGATGAAGGGCCGGTGCAGCGCCCACGGTTCGACGAGGCAGCCGACCAGCAGCGCGGTGTGGATGACCACCATCACCGGGTAGTGCGATCGACCAAACTCCTTGGCGCCCTGGGTAAACGACCATCGCGCGTTGCGGGTGGACACCACCAGCTCGGCGACGCGCTCGACCCCGACGGCCAGCACCAGCAGGTAATACATGGATACAGTCTTTACCAGCCCTACCAGGCCAGCAGCACCAGCTCGGAGCAAAACGCCGGCCCCATCGCGATCATCAGGCCGATCGAGCCCGGTGGCGGCGGATCGGCCATGTTGGCCGCGAGCACGTCGAGCACCGAGACCGACGACAGGTTGCCGTTCTCCCGCAACGACTTTCGCGTGCGGTCGAGGGCGTCCGCGGGCAGGTCCAACACGCTCTCGACGGCCTCGATCACCCGCGGCCCGCCCGGGTGGCAGACCCAGGTTGTGACGTCGTGCGGGCGCAACCCGTGATCGGCGAGGAATTCGCGGACGTCATCGCCCAGGTATTTCTCGGCGATGGTGGCGATGTCGGCGGAGAGCACGATGCGGAATCCGTCCCCGCCGATCTTCCAGCCCATGACGTCTTCGGTGTCGGGATAGATCCGGCTACGGGTGGCCAGCACCCGCGGGCCGGTGTGTTCGGCGCCGGTGCGCTGGGCGCCTTCGCTGATCACCACGGCCGCGCCGTCGCCGAAAAGGCTGGTGGCGACCAGGTTGGCGACCGACGTGTCGTCGCGCTGGATGGTCAGCGAGCACAGTTCGACCGCGAGCAGCGCGGCCGTGTGGTCGGGGAAGGCGCGCAGATAGTCGTGCATGCGCGCCACCCCGGCCGCGCCGGCGACGCAGCCCAGCCCGAACAGCGGGACGCGTTTGACGTCGGGCCGCAGCCCGACCCGCGTCGCCAAGCGGGCCTCCAGCGTCGGAACGGCGAGGCCGGTGACCGTCGTCGAAAACACGATGTCGAGTTCCGACGGCTTCACCTTGGCGTCGTCCAGGGCCGCCACCAGCGCCTGCTCGCCCAGGTCGAGCGCCACGTCGAGATAGGCGTCGTTGGCCTCGGTGAAGCCGTTCAGCTCGCGGTAGCGGGGCAGCCGCAACGCGGTGTTGCGGAATTCGACGCCGCTGCTGAGGCCGAAGCGGCGAAAATCGGGGCCGGCGATGTCGGTCAGCGCGCGGATGGCCTCGTGTTGCGTATAGCGGTTGGGCGGGAACTTCACCGCCACGCCGGCGATGGACGGATATTTCACCGCGACGTCCGCGGTGCCCCCAGTGAACTTCTTCATGCACCCGGGAACGATGCCGCCGCCGCACCGGTTCAAATCCGTCTTTGCGTCGCGCGGGCCAGGGGCCTGGTCGTCGGGCTAGGGTCGGGGTATGCGGGTTCTGGTCACCGGTGCCACCGGCTATGTGGGATCACGACTGGTCACGGCGCTGCTGCAAAACCGGCACCAGGTTGCGGCCGCAACTCGAAACCCGTTGCGTCTCAAGCGCTTCGGCTGGTTCGACGACATCACGCCGGTGACCCTCGACGCCGCTGACCCGGATTCGCTGCGAGCCGCCTTCGCCGGCTGCGGCCCCGTTGACGTGGTGTATTACCTGGTGCACGGCATCGGTCAGCCCGGTTTCCGCGACGCGGACAAGTCCGCGGCCGCCAACCTTGCGACCGCGGCCCGCGACGCCGGGGTGCGCCGCATCGTCTATCTGGGCGGCTTCGTGCCCGCCGCCGAGGCCTTGTCCGAGCACTTGACCAGCCGGGCCGAGGTCGCCGAGGCGCTCACCGTCCCCGACGGCCCGGAGCTGGTGTGGCTGGGCGCGGCGATGATCATCGGTGCCGGCTCGACGTCGTTCGAGATGATGCGCTACGTGGGAGATCGCTTCCCGGTCATCCCCATTCCGAGCTGGATGGACAACCCGATCGACCCGATCTCCATCCGCGACGTTCTGCACTACCTCGTCGCCGCGGCCGATCCCGACCGGGTGCCGGCCGGGGCATATGACATCTCCGGGCCCGAAACCACGTCCTACCGCCGGCTCCTCAAGACCTATGCCCGCATCTCCGGGCGATGGCATACCGGCTTGTCGGTCGGCAGGGTCGACACGGCGCTGGCCTCGCTGATCACCGGCGTCGCCCTGCCGGTGCCCCCGGGCCTGGCCGGGGACCTCGTCCAGTCGCTCGACCACCCGATGGTGGCGTCCGTCAGCGACCTGCGCGACCGGGTACCAGATCCGCCCGGCGGACTGCTCGGCATCGACGACGCCATCGCGCTGGCCCTGGCCGGCCGGTCGAATCAGCGGCCGCGCCCCGTCAATGCCCTGGCCGATCCGCACGACCTCGCCAACACCGATGCCGCCTGGGCCGGCGGCGACGCGCGGCGCATCCGGCAACTCGTCCAGCGCGTCACACCCCCCATCGTGCGGCCGACCCTGGGGCTGGTGAACAGGGTCCCGGGTCCGGTTGCCGGAGCGCTTCGCACCGGCCTCGACGTTCTGCTCGCCCTGACCCCGAAGGTGCGTCCCGCATGAGCCAGTCAACGACCCCCTACCACAGCAGCGCCTTCGCCGAGTTGCGCCGCGCCGTCACCAATGTTGCTGTGCCGCACCATGAATCGCCGTCCGTGGTGCGGCGGCGCCGCGTCATCGTCGCGATCACGCTGGTTGTCGGCGCGGCGGTGCTGGGGTACTCGTTGCGGCGCCATCCGGGGGAGGCCAGCTTCTACTGGCTGACCCTGGCGCTCGCGGCGGTGTGGACCGCCGGTGCGCTGGTCTCCGGTCCGTTGCACCTGGGCGGCATCTGCTGGCGGGGCCGCAACCAGCGGCCGGTCATCACCGGGACGACCGTCGGCTTGCTCGTCGGTGGCGCGTTCGTCGTGGGCGGGCTGATCGCCCGAGAGATCCCGGCCGTCTCCGAGCTGATCACCCGGGTGCTGCTCTTCGCCCATCAAGGCTCTTTCGTGTTGGTGGTGCTGATCACCGTGATCAACGGCGTCGCCGAGGAGCTGTTCTTCCGTGGCGCGCTCTACACCGCGCTGGGCCGGTATCACCCGGTGCTGATCTCCACGTTGCTCTACACCGCCGCGACCATGGCCAGCGGCAACCCCATGCTGGGATTCGCCGCGATCATCCTCGGGACGGTGTGCGCGCTGGAGCGCCGGGCCAGCGGCGGCGTGCTGGCGCCGGTGCTGACCCACGTCGGCTGGGGGCTGATCATGGTGCTGGCCCTGCCGCCCATGTTCGGCGTCTGAGTCAGGCCGACGAGACGACGTTGTGCGCCAGAGCGCGCAGGGCGGCGACCCGCAGCGGCCACACCGTGAGCCGGTACATCCGGCCAGCGACGCCGCGCGGCACGAAGATCACCCGTTGCGTGTACCGGCTGCCGCCGCCGTCCGGCCGCACGGTGATCTCCAGCCAGGCCCGGCCTACTCGACCCGGCATGGAGTGCAGCCGCAGCCTGGCGCCGGGATCGCTTTCCTCCACGCCCCAGCCCGACAGCGGCAGGCGTCGCTGCCAGCGGCGCGCGGCTGTCGCGGCGCGGGCCGCCGACCATACGTCGGCGGGCGCGGCGGCGGCGGTCGCGGTCTGCACGCTGGTGTAGACGATCTCGCCGGCCCAGTCGGGGTCGCTGGGCAGCGGCTCGGCCGGCTCGGACCGCAGCGACGACCAGCTGGCATCGGGGAGGCCGCGCTTTGCGCGCTGCAGCGCCAACTCGACCGCGCGGCGGTATCCGGTGAGTCCGTCCGGTGGCGGCTCGATGATCATGTCGATATCGGAATCACGCGCCACCGCATCGCATTCCAGCGACTCGATCAGTGGCCGCGCCAGGCCGGACGGAATCGGGGTCACCAGCCCCACCCAGAGGCTGGCGATCGCCGGGGTCAGAAACGGCAGTACGAACAGGTAGCGGTTGCCCAGCCCGGCGACCTCGGCGTAGACCCGCATCATGTCCCCGTACTCCAACACGTCGGGTCCACCGATGTCCCAAGTTCGTGACTTCGGGACCGGGGCGCTCGAAACAGAAGCCGCCGCGGCCAGGTAGTACAGCACGTCGCGCACCGCGATCGGCTGGATTCTGTTGTGCACCCACTTCGGCGTGGTCATCACGGGCAACCGGTCGGTGAGGTGCCGGATCATTTCGAACGATGCCGATCCCGAGCCGATGACCACCCCGGCCTGCAGCACCACGGTCTCGATGCCGGAGTCGATGAGGGCCTCCCCGACGGCTTTGCGCGACGCGAGATGTGGTGAGAGGTCGGTGTTTTCCGGATGCAGTCCACTCAGATACACGATCCGACGCACCCCGGTGCGCCGTGCGGCGGTCACCACATTGCGGGCGGCGCGGGTCTCCTCGGCGGCGAAGTCTTTCGAACTTCCCATCGAGTGGACCAGGTAGTACACCACGTCGATTCCGTCGAACGCGGCGATCAGGGAATCGACGTCACCGAGGTCACCGCGCGCCACCTCCGCGTGCCGGCGCCATGGCGCCTGCGCCAGCTTGTCGGGGTTGCGCGCCAAGGCCCGTACGTGATGACCGTCCTCGAGCAGCCGGGGCACCAGGCGCCCGCCGATGTAGCCGGTCGCGCCGGTCACCAAGCACCGCACGGGTTCGGGCATCGATCCTCCGTCGCTCGTCAGCCATTGGGGTCTTACGAGGAGGATTACCGCATCGACGCGGACTCAAGCGTTGCGCCGGGTCAGCGCAACGACATTCAGCGATCGGTGAAGTTCGGCGTGCGGCGCTGCTGGAAGGCCGTTGCGCCCTCGACGAAGTCGGGGGACTTCAGCAGCACCGACTGTCCGTCGAATTCCCGCTGCAGCGCGGGATCCAATTCGGTGAGCGTGGCCGCGTTGATCGCCAGCTTGGTCTTCGCGAAGGCGACGGCCGGGCCGCCCAACAACCGCGCGATCACCTTGTCCACCTCGGCCTCGAAGTCGTCGGCCGGATAAACCGCGGTGACCAGCCCCCAGGACAGTGCGTCGGCGGCGGTCAACCGTTCGGGAAGCAACGCCATCTGCATGGCCCGGATCCGGCCGATCGCGGCCGCGATCAACGCCGATGCGCCGCCGTCGGGCATCAACCCGATCTTGGTGAAGGCGAGCATGAAAAACGCGCTCTCCGAAGCCAATACGACGTCACAGGCCAGGGCGATGGAAACACCGACCCCGGCCGCGGGTCCCTGGACGGCCGCGACCACCGGGTGGGGCAGCGCGGCGATCGCGCGCACCAGCCGGTTGATCTCGAGGATGATCTCGTCCGGCGGGACGGCGCCCCCGCCGGACACGTCGTCGGCGCTGATGCCCGCGCCGGAGCTGAAGCCGCGTCCGGCGCCGCCGATCCGCACCACCTTGACCTCGGGGTCGGTCGCCGCGTACTCCATCGCGTCGGCGATCCCGGTGATCACCGGAATGGTCAGCGAATTCAGGCTGTCGGGCCGATTGATGGTCACCGAGAACACGCCGTCGGACAGCGTGACGTCGAGGCCTGCGACTGGGGCGAGGGTGGCGATCGCGGATGAAGGCATGGGCTCACCATAAGTGACCGGGCTGCGCGGGCCGCGGGCACGGCTGCGAAGATGTCGAACGACCGGTTGTTTGAGCACGAACGGTCAATGTCGTCGGAGCGGACGAAAGGTCGGTGGATCATGGCTGGACCGTTGAAGGGACTGCGCGTCGTCGAGTTGGCCGGCATCGGGCCGGGCCCACACGCCGCGATGATCCTGGGGGACTTGGGCGCCGACGTGGTGCGCATCGACCGCCCGTCGTCCGGTCCGGGCGGTGTGGCAAAGGACGCCATGATGCGTAACCGCCGCGTGGTGACCGCCGATCTGAAGTCCGACGAAGGCCGCGGCCTCGTCCTCAAACTGATCGCCAAGGCCGACGTGCTGATCGAGGGCTACCGCCCGGGCGTCACCGAGCGGCTCGGCCTCGGCCCCGAAGACTGCGCGAAGGTCAACGACCGCCTGGTCTACGCCCGGATGACCGGCTGGGGCCAGACCGGTCCGCGCAGCCAGCAGGCCGGCCACGACATCAACTACATCTCGCTCAACGGCATCCTGCACTCCATCGGCCGGGTGAACGAACGGCCCGTCCCGCCGCTGAACCTCGTCGGGGACTTCGGCGGGGGCTCGATGTTCCTGCTGCTGGGCATCCTGTCCGCGCTGTGGGAGCGGCAGACCTCCGGCAAGGGGCAGGTTGTCGACGCGGCGATGGTGGACGGCTCGAGCGTGCTGGTCCAGATGATGTGGCAGATGCGGTCGTCGGGCATGTGGACCGACGCGCGCGGCACCAACCTGCTCGACGGCGGCGCCCCCTACTACGACACCTACGAATGCGCCGACGGCCGCTACGTCGCGGTCGGCGCCATCGAGCCGCAGTTCTACGCCGCCATGCTCACCGGGCTGGGCCTGGACGGGGCGGACCTGCCCGGGCAGAACGACGTCGGCCGCTGGCCGGAACTACGCGCGGTGCTGACCGAGAAGTTCGCCAGCCAGGACCGTGACCACTGGGCCAAAGTGTTCGCCGACTCCGACGCGTGCGTGACGCCGGTGCTGGCCTTCGGTGAGGTGCAGACCGAGCCGCACATCACCGAGCGGGACACCTTCTACGAGGTCGACGGCGGCCTGCAGCCGCGGCCCGCGCCGCGGTTCTCCCGCACCGCGCCGGAGACACCGCGTCCCGCTGCGCCGGTGGCCGACGCCGAATCGGTACTCAACGACTGGGTATAGTCCCGACCAACCAGTTGGCTGGAATCGAGGGAAATAAGGAAGGACTCGCATGGAGATCAAAGACGCCGTCGCCGTCGTCACCGGGGGCGCCTCAGGGCTGGGCCTGGCCACCACCAAGCGGCTGCTCGACCGCGGCGCCCAGGTGGTCGTGATCGACCTGCGCGGCGAGGAAGCCGTCCGCGAGCTGGGCGACCGCGCCCGCTTCGTCGAGGCCGACGTCACCGACGAGGCCGCCGTCGGCAAGGCCTTGGACGCCGCCGAGTCGATGGGCACGCTGCGCATCAACGTCAACTGCGCGGGCATCGGCAACGCCATCAAGACGCTGTCCAAGGACGGCCCCTTCCCGCTGGACGGCTTCAAGAAGGTCATCGGCGTCAACCTGATCGGCACGTTCAACGTGCTGCGGCTGGCCGCCGAGCGCATCGCCAAGACCGAACCCATTGGGCCCGAAACGAGCCCAGAGCGCGGAGTCATCATCAACACCGCCTCGGTCGCCGCGTTCGAGGGCCAGATCGGCCAGGCCGCCTACTCTGCGTCCAAGGGCGGCGTGGTCGGCATGACGCTGCCGATCGCCCGCGACCTGTCGCGCGAGCTCATCCGCGTGGTGACCATCGCGCCTGGCCTGTTCAAGACCCCGCTGCTGGGTTCGCTGCCCGAGGAGGCGCAGGCCTCGTTGGGCAAGCAGGTGCCGCACCCGGCGCGGCTGGGCGACCCCGACGAGTACGGCGCGCTGGCCGTCCACATCGTCGAGAACCCGATGCTCAACGGCGAGGTCATCCGCCTCGATGGCGCCATTCGCATGGCGCCGCGCTAGCGGCGTACGCCCCTGCGAAAAACATCGACAAAACGAAAGCCCCCCGCATCGGCGGGGGGCTTTCGTGATAACCACGATTCGATGGTTACTTACGGAACCACCGACTGACGGAGGGTTCGGCCATTAACAGCCGTGCGAGCATGCTCATGTCGGGCCTCAGCTCGCCGCTTGCAGTTCGTCGAACTGCTCCGAGGTCTCGCCTTCCACCAGCACGTCGCCGTGGTAGAGGGCCTCGAAGTCGACCTTGATGACGTCGGCACTTGTGTCGTCGATCCACATGACACTGAGCGTATGGGCCACCATTAAGGAAACTTTGAGTCACGATTCGGAAAATGGTGGCAATTTACCGACGGGTAGGGTGGCCGCCATTTCCGCTGGGATTTGCGCCGTGAGCTGCTTACTTGCGACACATTTTTCTGGCCGGACTCTTACCGTCCCCGCGGTTTAAAAGCCGGCGTTGAACGGTCTGCGGGCCCTTTCACGTGCTTAGAGTCAACACTGTTCGACGCGTGGACATTAGCGTTTGTTACGTTGTCGCGGACTAGCCAGCGGCCAGCGCAAAGGGGCACCGGCAGCGGAAGGGCTTGAAAAAATGCTGCAGAAAATCGCCCGGGTCGCCATCGCGGCGCCGCGCCGGATCATTGCGATAGGGCTGCTGGTTTTCATCGCCGCCGCCGTCTTCGGCATTCCCGTCGCCAAGAGCTTGTCTCCCGGCGGCTTCCAAGATCTGGACTCGGAGTCCGCCCGCGCCATCGACGTGTTGACCGACAAGTTCGGGCAGAGCGGTCAGCAGATGCTGATCCTGGTGACTTCCCCCGGCGGCACCCACAGCGAACAGGCCCGCACGGTGGGCACCGACCTCGTCGACCAGTTGCAACGGTCCCCGCTGGTGTACAACGTCTCCTCGCCGTGGGCACGACCCCTCGCCGACGGCGCCCCGGGAGCGTCGGACGATCTGGTGAGCCGCGACGGCAAGTCGGGCCTCATCGTGGTCAACCTCAAAGGCGGCGAAAACTTCGTTCAGCACAACGCGCAGACCCTGGCGGACCAGTTCGTCCACGACCGTGATGGGGTGACCGTCCGCGCCGGCGGCGCGGCCATGCAGTACGCGCAGATCAACAAGCAGAACCAGGACGACCTGCTGGTGATGGAGATGATCGCGCTGCCGCTGAGCTTCGTGGTGCTGATCTGGGTGTTCGGTGGGCTGCTGGCCGCCGCGCTGCCGATGGCGTTGGGCGCGCTGGCCGTTGTCGGCTCGATGTCGGTGTTGCGCCTCGTCACCTTCACCACCGAGGTGTCGATCTTCGCCCTCAACCTCAGCACCGCCCTGGGCCTGGCGCTGGCCATCGACTACACCCTGCTCATCGTCAGCCGCTATCGCGACGAACGGGCCGACGGGCACGAGCGCGACGAAGCGCTCGTGCGGACCATGGCCACCTCCGGCCGCACGGTGCTGTTCTCCGCGGTCACCGTGGCGCTGTCGATGTCGGCGACGGTCGCGTTCCCGATGTACTTCCTCAAGTCGTTCGCCTACGCCGGGGTGGCCACCGTCGCCTTCGTCGCCACCGCCTCGATCGTCATCACCCCGGCCGCGATCGTGCTGCTGGGCGACCGGCTGGACGCGTTCAACGTGCGCCGGCTGCTGCGGCGGGCTCTCCGGCGACCCGAGCCGTCGCGCAAGCCCGTCGAGCAACTGTTCTGGTATCGGTCGAGCAAGTTCGTGATGCGCCGCTGGGCGCCGGTGGGCCTGGCCGTCGTGGGCCTGCTCCTGCTGCTCGGGCTGCCGTTCTTCTCGGTGAAGTGGGGGTTCCCGGACGACCGGGTGCTGCCGCGCTCGGCGTCGGCGCATCAGGTCGGTGACCGGCTGCGCAGCGATTTCGCCGACGATTCCGCGACGTCGGTGCCCGTCGTCATCGCCGATGCCTCCGGCCTGAATCCGGGGGACTTCGACGCCTACGCCGCCGCTCTTTCGCGGGTGCCCGACGTGGCGGCGGTGTTTGCGCCCGGGGGAACCTTCACGGGCGGAAACCGGATGGGGCCGCCGGCCGGGGCGACCGGGCTGGCCCACGGCAGCGCGTTCCTGACCGTCAGCAGCACGGCGCCACTGTTCTCCGCAGCGAACGACACCCAGCTCGCGCGGTTGCACGGCGTCCCCGGCCCGGCGGGCCGATCCGTCGAAATGGGTGGGGTGGCGCAGGTCAACCGCGACAGCGTCGACGCGGTGACCGAACGGCTTCCGCTGGTTCTCGGGCTGATGGCCGCGATCACCTTCGTGCTGCTGTTCCTGCTGACCGGCAGCGTGCTGCTGCCGGTCAAGGCGCTCGCCTGCAACTTCCTGTCGTTGACCGCGGCGTTCGGTGCGCTGGTGTGGATCTTCCAGGACGGCCATCTCGGCGCGCTTGGCACCACGCCGAGCGGGACGCTGGTGGCCAACATGCCGGTGCTGCTGTTCTGCATCGCCTTCGGGCTGTCGATGGATTACGAGGTTTTCCTGCTCTCCCGGATCCGCGAGTACTGGCTGGCGTCCGGCGCCGCCCGACCCGCCAAGCCGACCCCGAAGCAGGCCCACGCCGCCAACGACGAGAGCGTGGCTCTCGGCGTCGCCCGCACCGGCCGGGTCATCACCGCGGCCGCGCTGGTGATGTCGATGTCGTTCGCCGCGCTGATCGCCGCCCACGTCTCGTTCATGCGGATGTTCGGTCTGGGCCTGGTGCTGGCCGTTTTCGCCGACGCCACCCTGGTGCGGATGGTGGTCGTCCCGGCCTTCATGCACGTGATGGGCCGCTGGAACTGGTGGGCGCCCGGGCCCCTGGCGCGGCTGCACGACCGGTTCGGCATCAGCGAAGGCGAACAACCCGCACACCGCGAGCCCACTCCGGCGCCGGTCGCCGGGGCCGCGCTCGGGGAGCCGGTGCCCAATATCGGTTAACGGCGACCCATGCCGTCGCCGAACCCTATTCTGGGCCTCATCCGAGTCGGAAGGTTCACACACGTATGACAACGGCGGTCGACAACCCCTTCTTCGCGCGCGTCTGGCCCGTCGTCGCCAGCCATGAAGCCGAGGCGATCCGGGTCCTGCGACGGGAGAACCTGGCCGGCTTGTCCGGCCGGGTGTTGGAAGTCGGCGCGGGGATCGGGACGAACTTTCCGCACTATCCGGCCTCCGTCGACGAGGTGATCGCGGTGGAGCCCGAACCGCGGCTGGCGGCTCGGGCGCGCGCCGCGGCCGACGCGGCGCCGGCCCGCATCATCGTTTCCGGCGAGACGGCCGAAAGCCTCAGCGACGGGGAGCCATTCGACGCGGTGGTGTGCTCGCTGGTGCTGTGCTCGGTGCGCGACCCGGGCGCCGTGCTGCGGCGCCTGTACTCGTTACTGCGACCGGGTGGGGAACTGCGCTACCTCGAGCACATCGCCAGCGCCGGCGCGCGGGGCCGTTTTCAGCGTTTCGTCGATGCGACGTTGTGGCCCCGGCTATTCGGTAACTGCCACACCCATCGCGACACCGAACGCTCGATCGTCGAGGCGGGATTCGAAGTCGACACGTCGCGGCGGGAGTGGACGCTGCCGGCCTGGGCGCCGATGCCGGTTTCCGAGCTCCTGCTGGGCCGCGCGCGCCGGCCCGCCTGAGGGGCCCGCCTACTTGAGCAGTGCCGGCAGCCGCTGCAGCAGTCCGGGCAACGCCTGGCCGGCCGACTCGCGGATGCTGAGGGTGGCGTTGGCCGATAGCGGCGTGACTTCGGGATTGACCTCGATGACGGCGGCGCCGCGCGCCAGCGCCAGCTCCGCGAGCCCGGCCGCCGGATAGACGATCGCCGACGTCCCGACCACCACCATCACGTCGGCGGACTCGGTCGCCTCGAGGGCGCGCTGCCAGGGCTCGTCGGGCAATTGCTCACCGAACCACACGATGTCGGGCCGGATCAGGCCGCCGCATTGACACACCGGAGGCTCCACCTCCAGCGCCGGCTCGGCCATCTGCGGCAGCGCGCCGCTGTACGGCACAGCGCAACGCGCACAACGGAATTCGAAAAGGCTCCCGTGCAGGTGGTGGACGGAGTCGCTGCCCGCCCGCTCGTGCAGGTCGTCGACGTTCTGGGTGATCACGGTGACCTGGGCATCGTCTTGCCAGGCGGCGATGGCGCGATGACCCGCATTGGGTTGCACATCGGCGACCAGGTAGTGCCGCCACAGATACCAGCCCCAGACGCGCTGCGGGTTGTCGCGCCACCCTTGTGTGCTGGACAGCTCGTAGGGATCGAAGCGTGCCCACAACCCGTTCTTGTCATCGCGGAAGGTCGGCACACCGCTTTCCGCGGAGATCCCCGCGCCGCTGAGCACCGCTACGCGCATCCCACCAAGATAGCCGGAGCTGGGGGATACTGAACGGGTGGAACTGGGTGACTGGTTGCGGGTCGACGTGAAGGCGGGCAAGCCGTTGTTCGACCAGCTCAGGACGCAGGTGATCGACGGAGTCCGCGAGGGCGCGCTGCCGCCGGGCACCCGCCTGCCCACCGTGCGGGACCTGGCCGGCCAGCTCGGGGTCGCGGTCAACACCGTGGCTCGCGCCTACCGCGAGCTGGAAACCGCCGCCATCATCGAAACCCGGGGCCGCTTCGGCACATTCGTCGCCCGCTACGACCCGACCGACGCCGCGATGGCGGCCGCCGCCCGCGAGTACGTTCGGGTAGCGCGGGGACTCGGGTTGGACAAGGCCGATGCCCTGCGCTACATCGAATCGGTGCCCGACGAGTAAGCGGTATCGTCCGGCATCGAAAAGTGTTGGCGCACAGTCTGTGTGGTGCTGCCGCTCAGCGCAACACCTTGTCGAGCGTACGCAGGTTGCGCGTCGTGGTCGACGACTTGTAGCGGGCCTTGCCCATCGTCTTGCCGATGGTGCTGTCCAGGGTGGCGCCCTTGCGGACCTGCCAGTAGAGCACGCCGTCACCGCGGCTGATCCTCTCGTCCGGACCCGCGTCCTTGCCCAGCCCGGCGAGCTCGTCGAGCACCGCCTCATCGGCGACGAACGTGACGTAGGACTGGTAGCCGTCGGCGTCGCGCTCGAACGGATAGGCGGCGACCACGTCGCGCACGGTGCCGAGGTCATAGGCCAGCACCCAGGCGTCGTAGCCGAACCGTTCGCGCAACGCGGACTCGGCCTTCTTGCGCACCGCCGCCGCGCCGGCCGACGACTCCAGCAGGACGTTGCCGCTGGCCAAGACGGTTCGCACCGTGGTGAAGCCCGCGTCGGTCAGCGCGGCAGCCACCTCGGCCATCTTGAGGTTGACGCCCCCGACGTTCACGCCACGCAGAAACGCCGCGTACTCGGCCATGCCCCGATTCCACCAGCCCGGCCGCCAAACGGCCATCCCGGGCCGCCCGGGCGGCGCGCGACGTAGGCTTTCGTCATGGGACGCCAAGTCTTCGACGACAAGCTGCTGGCCTTGATAAGCGGACATTCCCTCGGGGTGCTGGCCACCATCAAGCGCGACGGGCGACCCCAGCTGTCGAACGTCAGCTACCACTTCGACCCGCGCAGCATGGCGATCCAGGTGTCGATCACCGAGCCGCGCGCCAAAACGCGCAACCTGCGCCGCGACCCGCGGGCGTCGATCCTGGTCGACGCCGACGACGGCTGGTCGTACGCCGTCGCCGAGGGCACTGCCGAACTGACGCCCCCGGCGGCCGCGCCCGGCGACAGCACCGTGGAGGCGTTGATTGCCTTGTACCGCAACATCGCCGGCGAACACCCGGATTGGGACGAATACCGTCAGGCGATGGTCACCGACCGGCGGGTGCTGCTGACGCTGCCGATCACCCACCTGTACGGCATGCCCCCGGGCATGCGGTAGCCGCGCCGGCCGCGGGCCCGCCCGGCAGACCGGGGCTAAGCTGCACCCATGGCTGAATCGAATGCCCGGCAGGGTTCAAAGTCGTCCAAATCTTCGGGGGCTTCTGAATCGCCCGGGTCGGACGAGGACACCAAGCGCAAGTTCCGCGAAGCCCTCGACCGCAAGATGGCGAAATCCTCGAACGCGTCCGACCACAAAGACGGCGCCGGCAAGCAGTCCCGGGCGCACGGCGCGGCGGGAAACCGCCGCGAATTCCGCCGCAAGAGCGGCTGACCCGAGAGTCGTTGGCAGACAGCCTGATTCGTTTATCCCCGGGGTGGGTAGAACAGGCCGACCGACGGGTCGTCTTGCCCCGGTCTGCCGCGTAGGCTTCCCCGCGTGCTGGGGTGTCCGAAGTTCACTTGGGACGGGTCGTTTTGGTATGCCCAGTCCGCCACGATGGTGCGTCGACTGAACTTCCAGCGCCCGTCGTGCTTGGTGTACTCGTCCAGGTACCGGCCGCCGATGACCACGTCGACGTCGTGCTCGGGGCCGGCGAAGGTGTGAAACACCAGGCAGTAAACCTCACCGCGGGCCGCCTCGCCCTCGATCACGAAGTTCGTCGTGGTGATGTTGTGTTGGGAGACACGCACATACGGCTCCGCGGCCTGCAACTGCGCGATGAACTGTTCGACACCGCCGGTCGAGAACGACCCGTGCGCGTCGGTCGCGTCGGGGTGATACAGGCCCCGGAGGCCGTCGTAATCGGCGCGGTCGACGGCCCGGCAATAGGAGGTGACGAGCGCGTGCAGTTCGTCGCGGGCCAGCATCAGCGCCAATCGGGCCTCATCCACCACCACGTCACGATAACTCGATGGTTAGGGTGCTGGTCATAGGCGCAATTTCGGTGGTTGGTGTCGCGCCAGGCGGTCTCGGTCGTAGGGTGTTCAGCGGAAGGAAGGTCGTTGACGGTGAAACTTTGGCTGGCTCAAGATCCCGAGGCCGACGCGCTGCTGGACGAGAATCCGTTGGCCCTGCTCATCGGGATGGTCCTCGATCAGCAGGTGCCGTTCGAGACCGCCTTTTCGGGACCGAAGAAGATCGCCGACCGCATGGGCAGCTTCGGCGCTCACGAGATCGCGGAGTACGACCCGGACAAGTTCGCCGCGCTGTGCTCGGAAAGGCCTGCGATCCACCGGTTTCCGGGATCGATGGCCAAACGTATCCAGACCCTGGCCCAGATCATCGTGGACGATTACGACGGCGACGCCGCGGGCTTGTGGACCGCGGGCGACCCCGACGGCGAGGAGCTGCTGCGGCGCATCAAGGGGCTGCCCGGTTTCGGCGCCGTTAAGGCGCAGATCTTTCTGGCGCTGCTGGGCAAGCAGTACGGGGTGACGCCGTCCGGGTGGCGACGAGCCGCCGGCGAGTTCGGCAAACCGGGCACGCACATCTCCGTCGCCGATATCGTCGACGCCGAATCGATGGGCGCGGTGCGTTCCTATAAGAAGCAGATGAAAGCGGCAGCCAAGGCGGCGAAGTAGTGGGTGCACAGAAGGGAAGGGCGGCAACGTGAAGACACACCTGACGTGTCCGTGCGGCGAAGCCATTGTCGGCAAGGACGAGGACGAGCTGGTCGAATTGACCCAGGCTCACCTCGCCAGCGTTCATCCTGGCCTCGAGTACGACCGCGACGCGATCCTGTTCATGGCGTACTAGTAGCGAACGCGCGTGACCCCGGTGCGGGGACACGCGCGTTCGCAGGTGGCGAGACGGTGACGGCGCCGGTCTGTTACGGCACCACCGTCGAGCCGATCGTGGGCATGAACTGGCACTGCTTTTCCTTGGTCGTGACCTGCCCGAAGATCGTCGACATGATGCTGCCCGAGCCCGTGTCGGCGATCGCGCTCAACGTCGTCGGCCCCTCCGGGTTGATGTCCGAACGCGGCTTGAGGGCGACGGTGCCGGACTTGCCGGTGGTCAGGTTCACCCAGGTGACGTTCAACGGCAGCTTCTGCACCTCGGCGGGTCCGGGCGTGCCGACCGCGGTGAACAC
The DNA here is from genome assembly GCF_976985685.1 of Mycobacterium sp. NTMscope_Eco_3. Taxonomy (NCBI): domain Bacteria; kingdom Bacillati; phylum Actinomycetota; class Actinomycetes; order Mycobacteriales; family Mycobacteriaceae; genus Mycobacterium; species Mycobacterium sp. NTMscope_Eco_3. Next base: position 820,158 of record NZ_CDRJYZ010000001.1, read on the forward strand.
GTAGGCGGTCTGCCCGGGCCCCGGGCCGGGAAGCGGAATCTTGGCCGGGCCCGCGACCGACAGTGCGGTGGCGATGGCGCTGCTGCCATCGGCAAGGCAGTTGGTGCCGATCGAGGGATACATGAAGTCCTGGGTCGGCGGCGTGTCGGCGCCGAACCCGGGGGCGGCCGCCGTCGGGGCGGCGTCCGGCGCAGCGGCGGGCGCCGGGGCTGGCGCCGCCGCGGCCTCCGGTGCCGGCGGCGCGGCGGCCGGCGCAGGTGGCGCCGGAACCGGTGCCGCGGCGGGCACATTCGCGGACTGGGCGGCGGGCTGGGCGGGCACGGGTGCCGGCGCTGGCCCGGCCGCGTGCGCCGGGTCGACGCCGGCGGGCAGGTGCGCCTCCGGTGCCGCTTCGGGTGCGGGACCCGCCGCGTGCACCGGGTCGATTCCGGTCGGCAGGTGCGCCTGCAAACCGGGTTCCACGCCGGTCGCGGGAACGTGTTGCACGGGTGCGGTGGGCTCTTGGACGAACTGATTCACCGCCGCCGCCACGTTTTTCGACTCGCTGGGAGCGGTCGGGCTGTGGGCGAAGGCTTGCGCGGCGGCCATCAGCAGTTGCGTCGCTTGCTGCGGGTCGCCCGCCGCTTGCTGGATGAGCGGGCTGAGCTGCGACAGGGCAGGCAGACCCGGCAGCTGTTGGGCCGCGTTGGATTGTGGTGTCGGCTGCGGCGCCGCCGGATCGGCTACCGCGCTCGGGCTAAGCCCGAGCGCGGCAACCGATGCCGTGACGACAGCGGCCAAACCTTTGGACAGATTCCAAGTGGTTGCCACGGTGTCCTCCGGTTCTCAGTGGTTGATTGGTCCGACTACGACGCTGCTCAAGGCAATGCGGCAAGCAGCGGCGCTGCCGGTCCGGCCGGGCTGGCAGCCGGCGCGGGTGCGGCCGGAGCGGCTGGTGCCGCCGGAGCCGCCGGGGTCTGGCCCGAAGCCAGCGCCGGCAGATCCTGCGGGAGCCGCACCTGCGAGGGCACCGGAAGGCCCGCGGGCATCGCCGGCATGTTGACCTGCGCCTGCGGGATTTGCGGTGCGGGCGGCGTGGCCGGCGCGCTCGGTGCCGACAGCCCCGGGATCGCGGGCAGGCCCGGGATCGACGAGGACGCCGGAGCGGCCGGGCTCGCGGCCGCCGGCTGTGCGCCGGTCAGGCCCTGAATCATTCCCGGAATGCCGGACGCCGCGGAAGGTGCCGCCGGCGCGGCCGGCGTCGCCGACTGCGCCAGCCCCGGAATGGACGGGAGCGCCGCCGGAGATGACGCGGGAGCGGCGGGTGCCGCCGGCGTCAGGCCGGGGATCGACGGGATGCCCGCCGTGGACGCCGACGCCGGCGAGGCGGCGGCCGGAACACCCGGGAAGCTGATGCCCGGTGTGGCCGGCGCCGAGGGCGGCGTGGCGCCCAGTGCGGTCGCGAGGTTTTGCAGGATTTGAGGTGCGTTGGCCGCCGAGCTGATCAGCTGCTGCGGAATGTTCGGCACCGCCGGAGCCGGCACGGGGTCGGCGTGGGCGATACCGCCCGTCAATAGTGCTGCGGACGAACCGGCCACGACGGCGGCTGCACGCAAGTAAGTCCAGATGGTTGGCATGACTCTCCCTGATTGATCGATTACAGGTCCCGCCGCTGAAGCTACTTTGATGCAGATGGGACTCAAGTGACACGTGTGGCATTTATTCATTCGTTACGGAGACGAGTGAGAGCGGTGACCGAAAGCGCGAAATGCGGTTCCCTAAATAGAAGTCCGGGACCGACGGGGCGGCGCCGCACGCCCCGATCGCTAAAGTCGGGCGGATAGAAACCATCTCGGCCGCCCCGGCGGCACCCATCACCCAGCGGTTGGCGAGTCTCCTCGAAGGGGGCGCGCCGATGCTGCTCATCGTGAGCCTGGCCCCCAACGGCGCGAACTTCGTCGACCTGCACGTCTATCGCCGCGCCTGGCCTGGACCTACCTGGCCCCCAACGGCGCGAACTTCGTCGACCTGCACGTCTACCTCGGCGGGGCCGCCGCGATCGACCATCCCGGCGCCCTGTACAGCTACGTCTACGCCGACCAGACACCGGACTTCCCGCTGCCGTTCACCTACCCGCCGTTCGCGGCCGTCGTCTTCTACCCGCTGCACCTGCTGCCGTTCGGGCTCGTCGCATTTCTGTGGCAGGTCGCGACCATGGCCGCCCTGTACGCCGCGATCCGGATCAGCCAGCGCCTGACGGGTGTGGCGGCCGGCCCCCGCGGCCGCCGACTCGCGATGGCGTGGACGGCGATCACGATCTGGATCGAGCCGCTGCGCAGCACATTCGACTACGGCCAGGTCAACGTGTTGCTCATGACCGCGGTGCTGTGGGCGGTCTACACCACGCGATGGTGGCTGTCGGGATTACTGGTCGGCGTGGCGGCCGGAATCAAGTTGACCCCCGCCATCTCCGGGGTCTATCTGGCCGGCGCCCGGCGGTGGGCCGCGGCGGTGTTCTCGGCGGTCGTTTTCGTTGCCACCATTGGGATTTCGGTCGTGGTGGTCGGGGATCAGACCCGCTACTACTTCACCGACCTGCTCGGCGACGCCCACCGGGTGGGCCCCATCGCCACCTCGTTCAATCAGTCGTGGCGCGGCGGCATCTCGCGCATCCTGGGCCACGACGTCGGGTTCGGCCCGCCGCTGGTGGTCGCCCTCGTCGTCACCGCGGTGCTGGCCGTCCTGGCCTGGCGCGCGCTGGACGCCGCCGACCAATTGGGCAGGCTGCTCGTGGTCGAGTTGTTCGGGCTGCTGCTCTCGCCGATTTCCTGGACCCACCACTGGGTGTGGCTGGTGCCGTTGATGATCTGGGCGATCCACGGCGCGGGGCGCACGCTGCGCGGGGCGCGAATCGTCGGCTGGGGCTGGTTGGTGCTGACCCTGATCGGCGTGCCGTGGTTGCTGAGCTTCGCTCAACCGACCATCTGGCAGATCAGCCGCCCGTGGTACCTGGCCTGGGCCGGGTTGATCTACACCGTGGCCGCGGTGGCGACGTTGATCTGGATCGCGGCCACCGGCAGCCGCGGGCGGTTCGCCACGCCCGGCGAACGCGCCGAGGCCACCGGCTAGCTGTCGACGATGCCGTTGATATCGCGGGCCATGTCGATATCGTTTTGTGTGATGCCACCCTCGGAGTGCGTGACGAGAGCGAAAGTGACTGTCCGCCAACGAATATCGATGTCCGGGTGATGGTCCTTGCTCTCCGCGTGCTCGCCCACCCGGCGCACGGCGTCGATGCCGGCGAGAAAACTCGGAAATTTGATTGAGCGGCGCAGGGCCCCATCGGCCCGCTCCCATCCGTCGAGCTCGGGCAGTGCGGCGTCTACTTGCTCATCCGTTAACACGGCCATATCGGACTCGTCCTCTCCTGTCGGATAACGGGTTGATCGAGGGGGCGGCCCCGAACGCGACCTCCCGCGAAGGTGGTCACCTACGAGGCTACGGCGGAGTTACCCGGTGCTTGCTTTTTCTGGTCCAACGCCACCACGACGTCCGCCTCCGGGAGGCTCTGTCTTTGCTGGTAAGCGGACTCCAGGCTGGTGGGAACGCCCTCTAGGTCGCGGGCCACGCCCATCAGTTCTTCCAGGATCATGATCCGTTGCTGATTCGCCTCGTCCATCGCCCGGTGGGCTCGCTCATCGAACTCGTGAGCTTTCTGCTTTGCGTCGGCGAGCAGCTGCTCACGTTCATGCTGGGCGTCCCGCGAGGCCGCATCGATCAATGCCTGGGCTTCGGCCCGCATCCCGGCGAGGTCGGCGTCGAGCTTCTTCCTGGTTTCCTCACACTCCACTTCGAGCGCTTTTCGCTGCACGGCCATGTGCTCCAACAACTCTCGGTGTTCTCGCCGCGCGGCCTCCCCCTCGGCCACGGCATCCGCGATCAGGGCATCCGCCTCGGCGCGCGCCTCGTCCTGCATCCGGGAAACCTCATCGAGCGTGCGCCGCAGCAGCTTCGCCATCCGATGCTGCATCGCATAGGGCGTCGGTGACGTGTCCGACAGTGCGGCGACCTCGTCCTTGAGGCAGGCGACCTCGATCCGCAGCCCGGCCGCTTCATTGCTGGATTCGTCTCGCTGGGTCCTGAGGTTCAGGACTTCGTCGATCAGTACCTTCTCCTTGGCGAGCAACGCCTCGATGTAGGGGTCGACCAGAGCCGGGTCATAGCCCCGGAAGATCCGAGTGAACGACTTTGCGGGTTTGGCGATCATTGTCAACTCCCCTCGTTGGAAGTGCCTGTAGTGGTCGTGACCGACTAGGGTCGAGTATTCCACGGCGGCGACTAAACCGTAAGAGAGTCGTTGTGTCCCAACATAATTCGATAGAGAAATCGACTGGGGTGGCCGTCTCGGCGGCAGTTTCGCGGGCGAGGCTGCACGGCCCTTGCTCCGATGCCGAGACGTTCGCCCTCGCGTGCGGGGCCCGAAGCTGTCCGGATCCCACCGGCGGTGCGGCCGGCGTTGCCGAGCGGTGGTGATTCGCAAGGGCGCCGTATACCGTCACTGGCCATGCCGACCCAGATCGTCGTCGCCGGCGCCCTCATCTGCGACGCGCGCGTCCTGGTGGCACAGCGCGTCCGCCCGCCGGAGTTGGCCGGCCGCTGGGAGCTACCCGGGGGCAAGGTCGCGCCCGGCGAGACCGAGCGCGACGCCCTGGTCCGCGAGCTGGCCGAGGAGCTGGGTTTGGCGACGGGCGACGTCGCGGTGGGCGACCGGCTCGGCGCGGACATCGCGGTGGACGGCGGGATCACGCTGCGCGCCTACCGGGCGCGTTTGCTCAGCGGCCGCCCGGACGCGCGTGATCACCGAGCCCTGCGCTGGATTACCGCCGCTGAGCTGCATGATCTCGACTGGGTGCCGGCCGACAGGGGCTGGCTGGCGGACTTGGCCGGCGCCCTGTGAACGCCCCTCATAACAAGCCCACAGACTTCCCGCAGCTGATGCACAGCCGCGTTGCAGGTCGCCACAGTCAACTGAATACGACGATATGACTTGTAGTAACGCCACACGAATCTGCCCTGGATGTGCGTGCCGATAGCCAGCCGAATGATTGTTCAGACCCTGCCGTCCCGGCTCGGTGCCCGACCGGGAGGCCCTCGCGTGCGCGAAAACCGATGCTCATGACCCTGTTTTCCCGGATTCACCGCGCGCGGCGAAGGTGATCGGCCCGTCCACGCCGACCTATGCTGGTGCTGTATCGCCGCCCAGGCCGCGGTCCCGAACTGCCGATGGTTGAGCCGATCCGAGTTGGTGCGGACGGGCGGATCACGGGGATGATCGCCGCACACAACTCAACTGGGATCACACGCAGGGCCGGACGACGAGGCGCGACGCTATCGACGAGGAGGAGTACTTCTTGACTGCCACACCGCACATTGGTGGAGTGCTCGAGGAGCTCTTGGAGCGCAGCGGGCGGTTCTTCACGCCGGGCGAGATCTCGGCTGACCTGCGCACCGTGACGCGGCAGGGCGGACGCGAGGCCGACGTGTTCTACCGCGACCGGTGGAGCCACGACAAGGTGGTTCGCTCCACGCACGGCGTGAACTGCACCGGGTCATGCTCGTGGAAGATCTACGTCAAAGACGGGATCATCACCTGGGAGACCCAGCAGACCGACTATCCGTCGGTGGGTCCGGACCGTCCCGAGTACGAGCCGCGTGGTTGCCCCCGCGGCGCCTCCTTCTCCTGGTACAGCTACTCGCCCACCCGGGTGCGCTACCCCTACGCCCGCGGCGTGCTGGTCGAGATGTACCGGGAAGCCAAGGCGCGGCTTGGCGATCCGGTGCTGGCGTGGGCCGACATCCAGGCCGATCCCGAGCGCCGCCGGCGCTATCAGCAGGCCCGCGGAAAGGGGGGACTGGTCCGCGTCACCTGGGCCGAGGCCACCGAGCTGATCGCCGCCGCCCACGTGCACACGATCAAGACCTACGGCCCGGATCGGGTCGCCGGATTTTCCCCGATCCCGGCGATGTCGATGGTCTCCTATGCCGCCGGCTCGCGCTTCTTCGAGCTGATCGGCGCCCCCATGACGTCGTTCTACGACTGGTACGCCGACCTCCCGGTGGCCTCACCGCAGGTGTTCGGCGACCAGACCGACGTCCCCGAGTCCGGAGACTGGTGGGACGCAGCGTATTTGATGATGTGGGGCTCCAACGTGCCGATCACCCGCACGCCCGACGCGCACTGGATGGCCGAGGCGCGCTACCGCGGCACCAAGGTCGTCACCGTCAGCCCCGACTACGCCGACAACACCAAGTTCGCCGATGAGTGGATGCCGTGCGCGGCCGGCACCGACGGGGCGCTGGCCATGGCGATGGGCCACGTCATTCTCTCGGAATGCTATGTGCAAAAGCAGGTCCCGTTCTTCACCGACTATTCGCGTCGCTACACCGATCTGCCGTTCCTGATCAAGCTGGAAGAACGCGGCGACATGCTGGTGCCGGGCAAGAACCTGACGGCGGCGGACCTGGGTGAGGCGGTCGAGAACGCGGCACTCAAGCCCGCGGTGCTGGACGAAGCCACCAATTCGGTTGTGGTTCCGCATGGTTCGCTGGGCTTCCGGTACGGCGAGTCCGGGGTGGGAAAGTGGAACCTGGATCTAGGTGACCTGGTGCCGGCGCTCAGCGTGCGAGACGCCCACGGCTCCAACGGGGATGGCAGCACCGCGCTGGTGCACATGCCCAGCTTCGACACCGTCGACGGCGAGGGCACGACCGTGGCGCGCGGTGTCCCGGTGCGCCGCATCGGTAAGCATGTGGTGTGCACCGTCTTCGACCTGATGCTCGCGCAGTACGGGGTGGCGCGCGAGGGGTTGCCCGGCGAATGGCCCACCGGCTACGACGACGCGACGCAGCAGAACACCCCGGCGTGGCAGGAGGCGATCACCGGTGTGTCGGCCGCCCAGGCCATCCGTGTGGCACGGGAATTCGCGCACAGCGCGGAGGAATCCGGCGGCCGCTCCATGATCATCATGGGCGGCGGCATCTGCCACTGGTTCCACGCCGACGCGATCTACCGTGCGGTGCTGGCGCTGCTGATGCTGACCGGGTCGATGGGCCGCAACGGAGGCGGCTGGGCCCACTACGTCGGCCAGGAAAAGGTGCGCCCGCTCACCGGATTTCACACGATGGCGATGGCCACGGACTGGGTGCGGCCGCCGCGGCAGGTGCCCGGTGCCTCGTACTGGTACGCGCACACCGACCAATGGCGCTATGACGGCTACGGGGCGGACAAGCTGGCCAGCCCGGTGGGCCGGGGCCGCTTCGCGGGCAAGCACACCATGGACCTGCTGGCGTCGGCGGTGGCCATGGGATGGAGCCCGTACTACCCGCAGTTCGACCGGTCGAGTTTGGACGTCGCCGACGAGGCGCGCGCCGCGGGCCGCGACGTCACCGACTACGTCGCCGAGCAGCTCGGCCAGCGCAAACTCAGACTCGCGGTGACCGATCCCGACAACCCCGTCAACTGGCCGCGGGTGCTTACCGTGTGGCGCGCCAACCTGATCGGGTCGTCGGGCAAGGGTGGCGAGTACTTCCTGCGCCACCTGCTGGGAACCGACTCCAACGCCTCAGCGGTGCCGCCCGAGGACGGGGTGCGCCCCGTCGATGTGACGTGTGAGGGGGACATCCCCGAGGGCAAGCTCGACCTGATGATGTCGATCGACTTCCGGATGACCTCGACGACGCTGGTTTCGGATGTCGTGCTGCCGGCGGCGACCTGGTACGAGAAGGCCGACATCTCCAGCACGGACATGCACCCCTACGTGCACGCGTTCAGCGCCGCGACCGACCCGCCCTGGGAAACCCGTTCGGACTTCGAGGCTTTCGGCGCGATCGCGCGCGCCTTCAGCGCCATGGCCAAGGAGCACCTGGGCACCCGCACCGACGTCGTGCTCAGCGCGCTGCAGCACGACACGCCCGACGCGATGGCCTATCCCGATGGCACCGAGCAGGATTGGCTGCACAACGGTGGGACGCCGGTGCCGGGCCGCACCATGGGCAAGCTGACCGTGGTGGACCGTGACTACGGTGCCATCTACGACAAGTGGCTGACGCTGGGTCCGCTGGTCGACAAGTTCGGGTTGACAACCAAGGGCATCACGGTGCACCCGTTCCGGGAGGTGGAGGAGCTCGCCGCCAAATTCGGTGTGCTCAAATCCGGTGTGGCAGCGGGCCGTCCGGCCGTCACCACCGCCGCACGGATGGCCGATGTGCTGCTGCTGTTGTCGGGGACGACCAACGGCCGGTTGGCGGTCGAGGGTTTCCACGAGCTGGAGAAGCGCACGGGTCAGCGCCTGGTGCATCTGGCCGAGGGCAGCGAGGACAAGCGCATCAGCTACGCCGACACCCAGGCGCGGCCCGGACCCGTGGTCACCAGCCCGGAATGGTCGGGCAGCGAAACGGGCGGTCGCCGCTACGCACCGTTCACCATCAACATCGAAAACCTCAAGCCGTTCCACACCCTGACCGGGCGGATGCATTTCTATCTGGCCCACGACTGGGTCGAGGAACTCGGCGAGCACCTGCCGGTCTTCCGGCCGCCGCTGGACATGGCCCGCTTGTTCGGCCAGCCACAGCTCGGCCCGACGGACGACGGAATCGGGCTCACCGTGCGGTACCTGACGCCGCACTCGAAGTGGTCCTTCCACTCCACCTACCAGGACAACCTGTACATGCTGTCGTTGTCCCGCGGCGGCCCGACGATGTGGATGAGCCCGGGCGATGCGGCGAAAATCCAAGTGCGCGACAACGATTGGGTCGAGGCGGTCAACGTCAACGGCATCTACGTGTGCCGGGCGATCGTCTCGCACCGGATGCCCGACGGGGTGGTGTACGTCTACCACGTGCAGGAGCGCACCGTCGACACCCCGCGCACCGAAACCAACAACAAGCGTGGCGGCAACCACAACGCGCTCACCCGGGTGCGGATCAAGCCCAGCCACCTGGCCGGCGGCTACGGTCAGCACGCGTTCGCATTCAACTACCTGGGGCCGACCGGCAACCAGCGCGACGAGGTGACCGTCGTGCGTCGCCGCAGCCAGGAGGTGACGTACTGATGAAGGTCATGGCGCAGTTGGCGATGGTGATGAACCTAGACAAGTGCATCGGTTGTCACACCTGCTCGGTGACCTGCAAGCAGGCGTGGACCAACCGATCCGGGACCGAATACGTGTGGTTCAACAACGTCGAAACCCGTCCCGGCCAAGGCTATCCGCGCACGTATGAGGACCAGGAGAAGTGGCGGGGCGGCTGGATTCGCGACAAGAAGGGCCGGCTGCGGTTGCGCGACGGCGGCCGCATCCAAAAGCTGCTGCGCATCTTCGCCAACCCGAAGCTGCCCGTCATCGGCGACTACTACGAGCCGTGGACCTACGACTACGAGAACCTGATCACCGCACCCGCGGGTGACACCTTCCCGACGGCCGCGCCCCGCAGCGCGATCAGCGGTGAGCCGATGAAGGTGTCGTGGGGGCCGAACTGGGACGACAACCTGGCCGGCTCGTCGGAGATCCTGGCCGAGGACCCGATCCTGAAGAAGATCAGCGAGGAGATCAAGCTTTCGCTCGAAGAGACCTTCATGTTCTACCTGCCCCGGATCTGCGAGCACTGCCTCAACCCCTCCTGCGTGGCGTCGTGCCCGTCAGGGGCGATGTACAAGCGCAGCGAGGACGGCATCGTGCTGGTCGACCAGGACCGCTGCCGCGGCTGGCGGATGTGCGTGTCCGGATGTCCTTACAAGAAGGTCTATTTCAACCACAAGACCGGCAAAGCCGAGAAGTGCACGCTGTGCTATCCGCGCATGGAGGTCGGCCTGCCGACCATCTGTTCGGAAACCTGTGTGGGGCGGCTGCGCTACCTCGGGGTGGTCCTCTACGACGCCGATCGGGTGCTGGCAGCGGCGTCGGTGGAAAAAGACACCGATCTCTACCAGGCGCAGTGCGAGATCCTGCTGGACCCTAACGATCCGAACGTCATCGCCGGTGCGCGGGCCGAGGGCATCCCCGACGAGTGGATCGAGGCCGCGCAACGTTCCCCGATCTACGCGCTCATCCACACCTACAAGGTGGCGCTGCCGCTACACCCGGAATACCGCACCATGCCGATGGTTTGGTACATCCCGCCGCTGTCGCCGGTGGTCGACGCGGTCAGCCGCGACGGGCACGACGGGGAGGACATCGGCAACCTGTTCGGCGCGCTGGACGCGCTGCGCATCCCGATGCAATACCTGGCCGAGCTGTTCACCGCCGGCGACACCGCCGTCGTCGAAGGGGTGCTGCGGCGGCTGGCGGCGATGCGCTCCTACATGCGCGACATCAATCTCGGCCGCGACACCCAGCCGCACATCCCGCATTCGGTCGGCATGACCGAAGAACAGATCTACGAGATGTACCGGCTGCTCGCCATCGCGAAATACGAAGAGCGCTATGTGATTCCGACGGCCTTCGCCCCGCAGGCGCGCGAGCTCGAGGAGATGGGCTGTTCGTTGACGGGCGAGGGCGGCCCGGGCATGTACGAATCGGAGCCGGTCCCGGTGTCGGTGGAGACCTTCCACGCGCTCCAGCGTGGCGGCGCCGCAGAAGCGGAACCCGCTCACGCGCGGCCGCGGGTGAACCTGCTCAATTGGGACGGTGGCCAGGTGCCCGCGGGAATGTTCCCCGAGGAGCAGAAGCGGTGAGGCTGCTGTCCGCGCTCCGCGAGCGTTCCACCGGCCGGGCGATGCAGGACCGCCTGGTGTGGCAGGCGGCGTCGCTGCTGTTGGCCTACCCGGACGACGGGTTCGCCGAGCGCCTGGACGCCGTCGACGAAATACTCGGCCACATCAGCGGTCCCGCGGCGGCGCTGCTCGAGCAGACGGCGGCGGCGCTGCGTGCCCGTGAGCCGATGGCCGCCGCGATGGACTATGTCGCGACGTTCGACCTGCGCCGGCGCGCCACGATGTATCTGACGTACTGGACCGCGGGGGACACCCGCAACCGCGGCCGGGAGATGCTGGCGTTCGCCACCGCGTACCGGGAGGCGGGTGCGCAGCCGCCGAGCGGGGAGGCGCCCGATCACCTGACCGTGGTGCTCGAATTCGCTGCGACCGTCGATCCCGAGGCCGGCCGGCGACTGCTGGTCCAGCACCGCGTGCCGATCGACGTGTTGCGCGGCGCCCTGGCCGACGCCAAGTCACCGTACGAGCCGGTGGTTGCGGCGATCTGCGAGACCCTGCCGGCTGCCACCGATCAGGAGGTGCGCCGCGCCGAGCGGCTGGCGCAGGCCGGCCCGCCCGCGGAAGCCGTTGGGCTGCAACCGTTTACCTTGACCGTGCCACCCCGCAAAGGAACGCCAGGTGTTTAGCAACGTCCTGTTCTGGGATATCGCCCCGTACGTCACGCTGTCGGTCCTGATCGTGGGGACCTGGTGGCGCTACCGCTACGACAAGTTCGGCTGGACCTCACGGTCCTCGCAGATCTACGAGTCGCGACTGCTGAGCATCGCCAGCCCCGTCTTCCACTTCGGCATCCTGGCGGTGTTCGCCGGACACGTGGTGGGGCTGTTCATCCCGCCCAAGGTCACGCAGATGATGAAGATGAGCGACCACCTTTACCACATGCAGGCGGTCATCGCGGGCTCGGCGGCCGGCATCGCGACGCTGGTCGGGATCGGGCTGCTCGTGTACCGGCGGTTCACCCGCCCCGCGGTGTCCATGGCGACCACCCGCAGCGACAAGGTGATGTATGTGGTGCTGGTGCTGGCGATCGTGGTGGGCCTGTACTGCGACCTGATCGGCACGGGCCCGCACGGCGGCGAGTTCCACTATCGCTACACGGTCGGTTTGTGGTTCCGCCGGATCTGGATATTGCAGCCGCACGGCGAGGTGATGATCAACGCGCCGCTGGACTATCAGCTGCACGCGTTGATCGGCATGGTGCTGTTCACGCTGTGGCCCTTCACCAGGCTGGTGCACGTGTTCAGCGCCCCGGTCGTCTACCTGTTCCGGCCCTACATCGTCTACCGCAGCCGCGAGGCGGCGGGCAAGGGCCAGCTGGTGGGCACGGCGCCGCGGCGCCGGGGCTGGTAGCGGACCGTCAACGCGCGAGGCGCCGTCTCGCCGTTCGGTGTGCGACGTGGGTTTTGGTTGTGCAGCCAGGCCGACGACACGCCGATCCGCCACGCCGCCACCGCACACTCAACGTCGCCACCGCACACTCGACGCCGGCGCCGGCCACCAGCCGGTTCGGTAGCCAGTTCGCTTTGACAGCCCCCCGCTGCCACAATCACCGACGTGTCATTTCGCAACGTCGCTATCGTCGCCCACGTCGACCACGGCAAGACCACCCTGGTTGACGCGATGCTGCGGCAGTCGGGCGCGCTGCACCACCGCGGTGACGACACCCAGGAACGCATCATGGACAGCGGTGACCTGGAGAAGGAAAAGGGCATCACCATCCTGGCCAAGAACACCGCGGTGCATCGCCATCACCCGGATGGGACCGTCACGGTGATCAACGTGATCGACACCCCCGGTCACGCCGACTTCGGCGGGGAGGTCGAGCGCGGGCTGTCCATGGTGGACGGGGTGCTGCTGCTGGTCGACGCGTCCGAGGGCCCGTTGCCGCAGACCCGATTCGTGCTGCGCAAGGCGCTGGCCGCCCACCTTCCGGTGATCCTGGTCGTCAACAAGACCGACCGGCCCGACGCGCGCATCGCCGAGGTCGTCGAGGCCAGCCACGACCTGTTGCTCGACGTCGCGTCGGACCTGGACGACGAGGCGGCCGCGGCCGCCGAGCACGCGCTGGGCCTGCCGACGCTGTACGCGTCCGGGCGCGCGGGCATCGCCAGCACCGAGCAGCCCGCCGACGGCGAGGCGCCCGCCGGCGACAACCTGGACCCCCTGTTCGACGTGCTGATGGAAAACATCCCGGCGCCGTCGGGCGACCCGGAGGCCCCGCTGCAGGCGCTGGTGACCAACCTCGACGCCTCGGCGTTCCTCGGCCGGCTCGCCCTGATCCGGATCTACAACGGCAAGCTGCGCAAGGGCCAGCAGGTCGCGTGGATGCGCGAGGTCGACGGGTTGCCCGTCATCACCAGCGCCAAGATCACCGAGCTGCTCGCGACCGAAGGCGTCGAGCGCAGCGCCACCGACGAGGCGGTCGCTGGCGACATCGTCGCGGTGGCGGGCATCCCCGAGATCATGATCGGCGACACCCTGGCCGATCCCGACCACGCCCACGCGCTGCCGCGCATCACGGTCGACGAGCCCGCGATCTCGGTGACGATCGGCACCAACACCTCGCCGCTGGCGGGCAAGGTGTCCGGCCACAAGCTGACCGCGCGCATGGTCCGCGGCCGGCTGGACGCCGAGCTGGTCGGCAACGTGTCGATCCGGGTCGTCGACATCGACCGGCCCGACGCCTGGGAGGTGCAGGGCCGCGGCGAGCTCGCCCTGGCCGTGCTGGTCGAGCAGATGCGCCGGGAGGGCTTCGAGCTCACGGTCGGCAAGCCGCAGGTGGTGACCCGCACGATCGACGGCAAGCTGCACGAGCCGTTCGAGGCGATGACGATCGACTGCCCGGAAGAGTTCGTCGGCGCGATCACGCAGCTGATGGCCGCCCGGAAGGGCCGCATGGAAGAGATGGCCAACCACGCGGCGGGCTGGGTCCGGATGGACTTCATCGTGCCCAGCCGCGGACTGATCGGGTTCCGCACCGACTTCCTCACCCTCACCCGCGGCACCGGCATCGCCAACGCCGTGTTCGACGGCTACCGACCATGGGCCGGGGAGATCCGGGCCCGCCACACGGGGTCGCTGGTCTCCGACCGCGCGGGCACCATCACGCCGTTCGCGATGATCCAGCTCGCCGACCGGGGTCAGTTCTTCGTCGAGCCCGGCCAGGACACCTACGAGGGCATGGTCGTCGGAATCAACCCGCGCGCAGAGGATCTCGACATCAACGTCACCCGCGAGAAGAAGCTGACCAACATGCGGTCCTCGACCGCCGATGTCATCGAGACGTTGGCCAAGCCGCTCGAGCTCGACCTGGAGCAGGCCATGGAGTTCTGCGCGCAGGACGAATGCGTCGAGGTGACTCCGGAGATCGTGCGGGTGCGCAAGGTCGAGCTGGACGCCACCGCCCGGGCGCGCAGCCGGTCGCGCGCCAAGGCCCGGGGCTAACCTCTGGTGGTCGAACGGGCCGCTGCGCGGCTGCTCGCTACCCTGATCAGCGTGCCGAGACGCGTCCGCCGCTTGTTCATGGTGCTCGGCGGCCTCGTCTCGTTGGTCGGGCTGGTGGTTTCGGCGTGTACGGTCAACCCGCCGCCGGCGCCGCAGAGCACCGATACGCCGCACAACTCGGTTCCGCCGCCGCCCCGGGTCAGCGAGATCATCATGGGCATCGACTCGATCGGCGCGGGCTTCAATCCGCACCTGTTGTCCGACCTGTCCCCGGTGAACGCGGCGATCAGCGCGTTGGTGTTGCCGAGCGCCTTTCGGCCGGTTCCGGACACCACCGCGCCCACGGGCTCACGCTGGGAGATGGACCCGACGCTGTTGGTGTCCGCCGACGTGACGAGCCAGAACCCGTTCACCGTGACCTACAAGATCCGGCCGGAGGCGCAGTGGACCGACAACGCCCCCATCGCCGCGGACGACTTCTGGTACCTGTGGCGCCAGATGGTCAGTCAGCCCGGAGTCGTCGACCCGGCCGGTTATGACCTCATCACCGGCGTGCAGTCGCTCGAGGGCGGCAAGCAGGCGGTGGTGACGTTCGCGCAGCCGTATCCGGCGTGGAAAGAGTTGTTCAGCAACATCCTTCCCGCGCACATCGTCAAGGACGTGCCCGGCGGATTCGCGGCCGGGCTGGCCCGGGCGCTTCCGGTCACGGGTGGGCAGTTCCGCGTGGAAAGCATCGACCCCCAGCGCGACGAGATCCTGGTCGCCCGCAACGACCGCTACTGGGGGCCGCCGGCCAAACCCGCGCTCATCCTCTTCCGGCGCGCCGGGGCGCCCGCCGCGCTGGCCGACTCCGTGCGCAACGGCGACACCCAGGTGGCGCAGGTCCACGGCGGCTCGGCGGCCTTCGCGCAGCTGTCCGCCATTCCCGACGTCCGGACCGCGCGGATCGTGACGCCGCGGGTCATGCAGCTCACGCTGCGCGCGACCGAGCCCAAACTGTCTGACACGCAAGTCCGTAAGGCGATCCTGGGGTTGCTCGACGTCGACCTGCTCGCCGCCGTCGGCGCGGGCAGCGACAATACGGTCACCCTGGATCAGGCCCAGATCCGCGCGCCGAGCGATCCCGGCTACGAGCCGACCGCGCCGCCGGCGATGACGACGGCGGCCGCGCTGACCCTGCTGCAGGGGGCCGGATACCGGGTCGAACCCAATGCCTCGGCGTCACCCGCGCCGACCCCGGCGAACACCGGGCCGCCCGAGGTCATCCGGGGCCGGATCAGTAAGGACGGCCAACAGCTGTCGCTGGCGATCGGGGTGGCGGCCAATGACCCGACCGCGGTGGCGGTGGCCAACACCGCCGCCGACCAGTTGCGCAACGTCGGCATCGCCGCGACGGTGCTGGCGCTGGACCCCGTCACCCTCTACCGCGACGCGCTGAACGACAGCCGCGTGGACGCGATCGTCGGCTGGCACCAGGCGGGTGGAAACCTGGCGACCCGCCTCGCCTCCCGCTACGGCTGTCCCGCGCTGCAATCGACCCAGGTCCCGGCCACCGGGGAGGCGACGCCGGCCTCGTCGGCTCCCGCCGGGCCCGCGCCGTCCACAGGGCCGGGCACCACGACCGCCCCCACCTCGACACTGCCGACGTCCGCACCGCCGCCCAGCCGGCCCGCGGATCCCAACGCTTTGGTGCAGGCGCCGTCGAACTTCACCGGGATCTGCGATCGCAGCATCCAGTCGAACATCGATGCCGCCCTCAACGGCACCAAGAGCATCAACGACGTCATCACCGCGGTCGAACCGCGGCTGTGGAACATGTCCACGGTGTTGCCGATCCTGCAGGACACCACGATCGTCGCGGCCGGACCGAGCGTGCAGAACGTCAGCCTGTCCGGCGCCGTTCCGGTCGGCATCGTGGGCGACGCCGGCCAGTGGATCAAAACCGGGCCCTAAGCGGTCGGCCGCGAGGCCCGCGGCGGGATCACGGTGTCGACGATGAGCGCCAGCTCCCGCCGGTTCGGCGCCGACCCGTTCAGCAGGAAGTGCTGGTTGATCAACGCCGGCCCGATGCGCGCGGTCAGCGGTGTGATCGTCGTCGGATCGAGGTCACCGTCTGCCACGGCGGCCTGCAGGATCGATTCCACGATCCGCAGGCGCGGCCGCACCACGGCGTCGGCGAAAATGGTCCGCATTTCCGGTTCGTGCAAGAGCTGATGGATGACGTCCAAGCCGGGAAAGGCGGTCTTTCCGGCCAGCAGGTCGCGCTGGGCGGTGAACATCGCCAGCAAGTTCTCCCGGGCCGAACGACCCGAACGCAGCTCGGGCAGCGGCGGCAGCGCGAAAACCAAAGCGGCGTGCACCAGCTCGCACTTGGTGTCCCAGCGGCGGTAGAGCGCGGCCTTGCCGGTGTGGGCGCGCGCCGCGATCCCCTCCATGGTCAGGCCCCCGTACCCGACTTCGGTCAGTTCGGCCAGGGTGGCCTCGTAGAGGGCGCGTTCGAGGACCTCGCCTCGCCGGCGGCTTCGGCTGCCGGTCTGGTCTGCGTCCGTGAGCTGAGGCATTTTTCGATAGTAGCCGTGCGCGTTCCTATCTGCTGCGTGTCGGTAGGGTGCCGTCCATGCCTGAGACGCCGCGGCTGTTGTTCGTCCACGCACATCCCGACGACGAAAGCCTCGGCACCGGCGCCACCATCGCCCACTACTCCGCCCGCGGCGCGGACGTCCGCGTCGTCACCTGCACGCTCGGCGAGGAGGGCGAGGTGATCGGCGATCGGTGGGCCGAGCTCGCCGTCGATCGCGCCGACCAACTCGGCGGCTACCGCATCGGCGAATTGACCGCCGCGTTGCGTTCGCTGGGGGTCGACGGCCCCAGCTATCTCGGCGGCGCCGGCCGGTGGCGCGATTCGGGCATGCGCGGCACCCCCACGCGGCACCGGAAACGCTTCATCGACGCCGACGAGCGCGAGAGCGTCGGCGCGCTGGTGGCCCTCATTCGCGAGCAGCGCCCCCACGTCGTCGTCACCTACGATCCCGCCGGCGGCTACGGGCATCCCGATCACGTGCATGCGCACACGGTGACCACGGCCGCCGTCGCCGCGGCGGCCGGCGCTTCCGAGTTTCCCGGCGAGCCGTGGGCCGTGCCGAAGTTCTACTGGTCGGTCTTCTCCACCCGGGCATTCGAGGCGGGCCTGGCCGCGCTGACGCCCGAGGACCTGCTGCCGGAATGGTCGCTCCCGTCGGAGGAGGGGTTCACGTTCGGATACGACGACGGCGACATCGACGCCGTCGTCGAGACCGGCGCGGATGCCCTGGACGCCAAACGGGCGGCGCTCGCGGCGCACGCCACCCAGGTGGTCGTCGGGCCCACCGGCCGCGCGTGCGCCCTGTCCAACAACGTGGCGCTGCCGATCGTGGGGCATGAGCATTACGTCCTGGCCGCCGGCGATGCGGGGGAGCGCGACGGGCGTGGCTGGGAGACCGATCTGCTCGCAGGGCTCGATCTCAGCGCGGCCAGCACGCGGTAGGCTCCAAACAGGCAGCCACGGAAGGAATTCGCATGGACCCCGACCTGGACCCTAATCAGCAGCACTGGCAGGACCGGCTCGACAGCCTGCAGTGGGTTATCGGCTCGATACTCTCCAACATCGACAGCGTTCCGACCTGACCGACATCCAGCCACGCGTCGCCTCCGTTGAAGACAGCGGCGCAACAGACCCCGCGATTCGTTTCGTTGTCCTGTCCCTCTTGGCGGTCGATGGGGTTCTTTCCGCACTAGCCGGGGCCCTGCTGCTGCCTTTCTATATCGGGACGGTTCCGTTTCCCCTCAGCGGATTGATTTCCGGGCTGGTCAACGCGGCCCTGGTGTGGGCCGCGGGGCGATGGGCCCGGTCCCCCCGGGTGGCGGCACTGCCGCTGTGGACGTGGCTGCTGACGGTGGCGGTGATCAGCCTGGGCGGACCGGCCGACGACGTCATCCTGGGCGGTCGCGGCCTGATGGCCTACGCGGCCCTGCTGCTGCTGGTGCTCGGGGTGGTGCCGCCGGTCTGGGTGCTGTGGCGGCGCGGCCACAGCGGCTGATCTTGGCCTGCGCCGAGCGATCGTTTCGGCCGGGATGTCGCCCGCTTGTGCCCACGGGCATGGCGCTACTGTTGACTGTTGCCCATACGGGACCCGCCGCGGGTGCCACGATTTCACATGTTGGGACGCACGGATGAAATTCGATCGTGGGGAAGTTACACCAAGGTGCTGTTGACTCCGGGCGAGGAGCCTACCGCTTTGCCTGATCCACAGATTCCGGCGAAGGCCAGTGCGTCGAAGGCCGACGCGTCGGCGCTGCGACGGGTATTGCGGCGGGCGCGGGATGGCGTTGCGCTGAACATCGACGAGGCCGCGGTGGCGATGACCGCGCGCGGCGCGGATCTGGCCGACCTGTGCGCCAGCGCGGCCCGGGTGCGCGACGCGGGCCTGGAGTCGGCCGGACGGCGCGGCCCCGGCGGCCGGCTGCCGATCACCTACTCCCGCAAGGTCTTTATCCCGGTCACCCACCTGTGCCGCGACAACTGCCATTACTGCACGTTCGTCACCGTGCCGGGCAAGCTGCGCGCCGAGGGCGCCGGCATGTACCTCGAGCCCGACGAGATACTCGACATCGCCCGCCGTGGCGGCGAACTTGGTTGCAAGGAAGCACTATTCACGCTCGGGGACCGTCCCGAGGATCGCTGGCCGGAGGCGCGTGAGTGGCTCGGTCAACGAGGCTACGATTCGACGCTGTCCTACGTGCGGGCGATGGCGATCCGGGTGCTCGAGGAGACCGGGTTGCTGCCGCACTTGAACCCCGGCGTGATGAGCTGGTCGGAAATGGCCCGCCTCAAGCCGGTGGCGCCGTCGATGGGCATGATGCTCGAGACGACCTCGCGGCGGCTGTTCGAAACGAAAGGGCTTGCGCACTACGGCAGCCCGGACAAAGACCCGGCGGTCCGGTTGCGCGCGTTGACCGACGCGGGACGGCTGTCGATTCCGTTCACCACCGGGCTGCTGGTCGGCATCGGCGAGACACTGGAAGAACGCGCCGACACCTTGCACGCGATCCGCAAGTCGCACAAGGAATTCGGCCATGTGCAAGAAGTGATCGTGCAGAATTTCCGGGCCAAGGAACACACCGCCATGGCCGCGGTCCCCGACGCCGGCATCGAGGATTACCTGGCGACGGTGGCGGTGGCGCGGCTGGTGCTCGGCCCCGGCATGCGTATCCAGGCGCCGCCGAACCTGGTCTCGCGCGAGGAGTGCCTGGCGCTGGTCGGCGCCGGAGTCGACGACTGGGGCGGTGTCTCGCCGCTGACGCCCGACCACGTCAACCCGGAGCGGCCGTGGCCGGCCCTGGACGAATTGGCCGCCGTCACCGCCGAAGCCGGTTACGAGCTGGTCCAGCGGCTGACCGCGCAACCCAAATACGTGCAGGGCGGCGCGGCCTGGATCGACCCGCGGGTGTCCGGACACGTGCAGGCGCTGGCCGACCCGGCGACCGGTCTGGCCCGCGACGTCAACCCGGTCGGGTTGCCGTGGCAGGAGCCCGACGACGTCGGTTCGGTGGGCCGGGTCGACCTCAACGCCGCGATCGACAGCGAGGGCCGCAACACCGAAACCCGCAGCGACATCGACAGCGCGTTCGGCGACTGGGAATCGATCCGCGCGCACGTCCACGAACTGGCCGCGCAGGGCGCCAAAGCGCCAGAACGCCTGGACACCGACGTGCTTGCCGCGCTGCGCTCCGCCGAACGCGACCCCGCCGGGTGCAGCGACAACGAATACCTGTCACTGGCCACCGCCGACGGTCCCGCGCTGGAAGCCGTTGCCGCACTGGCGGATTCGTTACGCCGCGACACCGTCGGTGACGACGTGACGTTCGTCGTCAACCGCAACATCAACTTCACCAACATCTGCTACACCGGCTGCCGGTTCTGCGCGTTCGCGCAGCGCAAGGGCGACGCCGACGCGTATTCGCTGTCCACCGACGAGGTCGCCGACCGCGCCTGGGAGGCGCACGTCCAGGGCGCCACCGAGGTGTGCATGCAGGGCGGCATCGACCCCGAGCTGCCCGTCACCGGCTACGCCGACCTGGTCCGGGCCGTCAAGGCGCGGGTGCCGTCGATGCACGTGCACGCGTTCTCTCCGATGGAGATCGCCAACGGGGTGACCAAGAGCGGGTTGAGCGTGCGCGACTGGCTGACCAGCCTGCGCGAGGCGGGCCTGGACACCATCCCGGGCACCGCCGCCGAAATCCTGGACGACGAGGTGCGCTGGGTGCTGACCAAGGGCAAGCTGCCGACCTCGATGTGGATCGAGATCGTCACCACCGCGCACGAGGTCGGGCTGCGGTCGTCATCGACCATGATGTACGGCCACGTGGACAGCCCGCGCCACTGGGTCGGCCACCTCAACGTGCTGCGCGACATCCAGGACCGCACCGGCGGTTTCACCGAGTTCGTGCCGCTACCGTTCGTGCACCAGAGTTCGCCGCTGTACCTGGCCGGCGCGGCCCGGCCCGGGCCCACCCATCGCGACAACCGAGCCGTACACGCGCTGGCGCGAATCATGTTGCACGGCCGCATCTCCCAGATCCAGACCAGCTGGGTCAAGCTCGGTGTCGAGCGCACGCAGGTGATGCTCAACGGCGGCGCCAACGACCTGGGCGGCACGCTGATGGAGGAGACCATCTCGCGGATGGCCGGCTCGGAACACGGGTCGGCCAAGACGGTCGCCGAACTGACCGCGATCGCCGAAGGCATCGGGCGACCCGCCCGCCAGCGCACCACCGACTACACGCCGTTGGCCGCGTAGCCGCTTGCCGGTCAGGCGCGGCAGGTATACCCGACGCCGTGACGCGACGAGTTGACGAAGACCGATTCCCGGAGTGGCGGCCGTTCGTGGATGCCGTGCAACGGCACGGCCCGGACGCCGGCACCTGGTGTGAGGCCTGGACGGTGCGCGACTCGCTTTCGTAGGTCGTCCTCGGCCTGGAAACGCCGAAGAACTCGCGCGAGTGCTCGGCGGCCACCTGGCCGGTCAGCCGGTGGCCACCCGCGGGTTCGAGGAGCGCGAGGGTCCGCTGCGCGCCTTGAACGACGCGGACCTGTGGGACGCGCTGCTAGACCGGATGGCCACCCTCGGTGACGTCGCGGCGGCGGCCGAAGGAGCGCCCGCCGACACCGACGTCGCCTGGACCGGCCGCAAGATGAAGGTGCCGTGGTTCGCCGAGCACATGCGCGAAGAGCTCGTCCTGCACAGCTGGGACATCACCGGCGACGAACCGGCCGCCCAGGCCCGGCTGGCCGAGCCATGGATGACCACGCACAGCGTCGTCGCGGTCGGCAAGCCGCTGTTGGCGAAGGGGGCCAGGCTGCTGAACCCAGGTGAGCGCATCGAGGCTCGCCTGCGGGCCGAGGGCACCGACGACGTCGTCCTGACCGCCGATCCGGATCAGGTCACCATCGGATTCGCCGAGCCGGACGGCCCGGCCACCCTGGACACCGACGCGGCCGCGCGCGTGCTGCTCCTGTGGGGGCGCAGGCCCGCCGACCCGTCACGCATTCGCAGCCGCCTCGGGCCGGAGACCCTGGGACGGGTGCGCCGCCTGCTCGGCGGCTACTGAACCGCTTCGTACGAAGCGATCGGCTCAGTAGTTGTTACAGGTGACCGCGACCTGGTTGATGGTGTTGTAGTACTTCTGCGCCGCCGGCATGGCCTGGATCTGCTGGGCCATCTGCTCGCGCTTGGGCGGCGGCGCGGCCAGGAAGTTGCGGATGTAGGACTGCGCCACCGGCGACGAGTTCAACTGCTGGGCAGCTGCCGGGTCGGTCGCGTTGAGCGCCGCAATCACCTGTCCGTAGTTGCAGGTGGTGTTGATGATCGCGTCCGTGGGGTCGGCGGATGCGATCCCGGCCGCGGCGGTCAACGCCACTGCCGCGCTGCCAACCGCAACGCCCAATTTGCTCAACGACACCCTCATGTGTGGACACCTTCCCCAGTTAATGCACCGCTCTTACGGCGAAAAAATCTGCCCAGCGGTTGCCGTCCTTCGGTTGAGATTACCAGGCCCCGCGAGCGTGCCGGCAACGCAACAGATATCGAAGCCTACCGCCCGGCCGTAACTCTGTGCAGGTCAGCGCGTTGTGCGCCATGTTCGCCCTCGGCGAAAGGGGGGCCGCGCGCGGGGTCCGAGACTGTCAGTCTTAAATCGGTATTTCGACAGGCGCGCCAAATGGTTGACCTGTATCTGCAACGTCTAGTATCAGTAACCGAAAGCTTCACCGGAAGAGGACGGACGCGCCGGTGCGAGCTGAACCGCAGCCCACGTTGAGTAGTACATGGAGGAGACGTCTGTGACGTACACGATCGCCGAACCCTGTGTCGACATCAAGGACAAGGCCTGTATCGAGGAGTGCCCGGTCGACTGCATTTACGAAGGCGCCCGGATGCTCTACATCCACCCCGACGAGTGTGTGGACTGCGGCGCATGCGAGCCGGTCTGCCCCGTCGAAGCGATCTACTACGAAGACGACGTGCCGGACCAGTGGAGCCAGTACACGCAGATCAACGCCGACTTCTTCGCCGAGCTGGGATCGCCCGGCGGCGCGGCCAAGGTCGGCATGACCGAGAACGACCCGCAGGTGGTCAAGGATCTGCCGCCGCAGGGCGAAGGCGACTGAGCGGCCCGGTGCCACACCAGCTCAAGAAGCGCCGGCCGGCCGTGTCGGCGTCCCTGCCGGAATTCCCCTGGGACACGCTGGCCGACGCGAAAGCGCGGGCCGGCGCCCACCCCGACGGGATCGTCGACCTCTCCGTCGGCACGCCGGTCGACCCGGTGGCCCCGGTAATCTCCGACGCGCTGGCCGCGGCCGGTTCGGCGTCTGGCTATCCGGCGACCGCGGGCACCGCCCGGCTGCGCGAGGCGGCGGTCGCCGCCCTGGCCCGCCGCTTCGGCGTCACCGGGCTGGCCGAGGCGGACGTGCTCCCGGTGATCGGCAGCAAGGAGCTCATCGCGTGGCTGCCGACATTGTTGGGTCTGGGCTCCGCGGACACGATCGTGGTGCCCGAGCTGGCCTACCCGACCTATGACGTCGGGGCGCGGCTGGCCGGGGCGCGGGTCCTGCGGGCGGATTCGCTGACCCAGCTGGGCCCGCAATCGCCGACGCTGTACTACCTGAACTCCCCGAGCAATCCGACCGGGCGGGTGCTGGGCGTCGACCACCTGCGCAAAGTGGTCGGTTGGGCCCGCGACCGGGGCTGTCTGGTGGCCTCCGACGAGTGCTACCTCGGACTGGGCTGGGACGCTCAGCCGCTGTCGATCCTGCATCCCTCGGTCTGCGACGGCGACCACACCGGGCTGCTCGCGATCCATTCCCTGTCGAAGAGCTCGTCGCTGGCCGGGTATCGGGCCGGCTTCGTCGCCGGCGATTCCGATCTCATCGCCGAGCTGCTCGCCGTGCGCAAGCACGCCGGGATGATGGTGCCGACGCCGGTGCAGGCGGCCATGGTGGCCGCCCTGGATGACGACGCCCACGAGCTGCAACAGCGGCAGCGCTACGAGCGGCGCCGGGCCGCCCTGTTGCCGGCCCTGCGTGCGGCCGGCTTCACCGTCGACTATTCCGAAGCCGGCCTTTACCTCTGGGTCACCCGCGGCGAGCCCTGCCACGACAGCGTCGCCTGGCTGGCGCAGCGCGGCGTCCTGGTGGCCCCCGGCGATTTCTACGGCCCGCGCGGCGCACAGCACGTGCGCGTTGCGCTGACGGCCACCGATGAGCGGATCGACGCGGCGGTACGCCGGCTCGCCTAACTGCGCCCGGTGACGCTGTGCGCCGCCCCCGACGCGGTCCGAACGTGCACAATGCTTCGGAGGCGTTTCACGTTCTTGAACCTCGGGTAAGGACGGTGCTTGTGACCAGTTCGACCGGCAAGCTGCGCATCCCGCTCTCGGTCGGGGACGTCGCCAGGCGCGTGTTCCTCGGTAAGCCGCTGATCACCGAGGACATCGCGGCCGAGAAGTTGTCCAATGGCGTTGCGCTCGGGGCGCTTTCACCTGATGCGGTGTCATCGGTCGCCTACGGTCCCGAGCAGATCCTGATCGAACTGTTGCCGCACGCCGGGTTGGCGGCGTTCCTGCTGTTGCTTCCCATCACCGGCGTCATCCTGTTCATCCTGGTGTTGGTGGCCGCGTCGTACCGGCAGGTGGTGATGGCCTACACCCGGGCCGGCGGCTCCTACATCGTCGCGCGCGACAACTTCGGCCCCCGCGTCGCGCAGATCGCCGCCGCGGCGCTGCTGATCGACTACGTGGTGACCGTCGCGGTGCAATCGGCGGCGGGGACGGTCGCGGTGGTGTCGGCGATCCCCGCATTGGGTCCCTACAGCTTGGCGATCACGGTCGGCGTGGTGCTCATCATCTGCTACGCGAACCTGCGGGGATTGCGGGAAGCGGGAATGCCGTTCGCGGTGGCGACCTACTCCTTCATCGCCATGGTCGGCCTGACCATCCTGGTCGGCGTCGTCCGCGCAATCGGCGGGGGTTTGCCGGTCTACGACCCGGCGCACACGGCCGGCACCGTGCCGGTTCATCAGGGCAACGGATTGGTGCTGGGCGCAACGATTCTGGTGTTGTTGCGCGCTTTCGCCAACGGAGGCTCGTCGCTGACCGGTGTCGAGGCCATCTCCAACACGGTCGACTACTTCCGAAAGCCCCAGGGCCGCAACGCCCGCCGGGTGCTCACCGCGATGGCCTGCATTCTGGGCTTCCTGCTCGCCGGTGTCGCCTACCTGGCCCACGCCACCCATGCCACGCCGTATCTGACCGAATATCCGTCGGTGTTGTCGCAGATCGGTCGCGCCGTCTACGGCAACGGCACGCTCGGTGACGTGTTCTACGTCCTGGTCCAGGCCTCGACGGCGGCCATCCTGTTCACCGGCGCGAACACCAGCTTCAACGGCTTCCCGGCCTTGGCCAGCTTCGTCGCCGAGGACCGCTTCCTGCCGCGGCAGCTGACGAAACGCGGTCACCGCCTGGTGTTCTCGAACGGGATCATCACGCTGACGGCGCTGTCGGTGGCCCTGCTGGTGGTGACCGGCGGCTCGGTCAACGCGCTGGTTCCCTTCTACGCGATCGGCGTGTTCACCGGATTCTCGATGGCCGGCTACGGCATGACCAAACACCACCTGACGCATCGTGAACCGGGCTGGCGGCGCCGGCTGGCGATCAACCTGTCCGCGGCGATCCTCTCGACGATCGTGGTGGGCATCTTCGCGGTGGCGAAGTTCACCGAGGGCGCCTGGTTGGTGGTGGTCGTGTTCCCGCTGTTGGTGTTCGTGCTGACGCGGCTGAACCGCGAATACCGCGCCGAGGCAGCCATTCTCGAGATGTTCCGCACCGATCGCCCCGAATTGGTGAAGTACGCGCGGCACAAGGTGCTGGTGTTCGTCGACTCGGTCGACCTGGCGGTGATCGAAGCCTTGCGTTACGGCCGCGGCCTGCGGGCCGACGAGCTGGTCGCCGTGCACTTCATGGTCGACCCGGCCCACGCCGCGCAACTGCGAAATCGTTGGGACCACTTCGGTCTCGACACCCCGCTGCGGATCGTGGACTGTCCCGACCGGCGGATCAGCAGGTCTGCGCAGCTGCTGGTCGCCAAGGCGCGCGACGAGCATCCGAACACCAACGTGACGGTCCTCCTGCCGCGCCGGACGTTCGCGCGGCTGTTGGGGCGGCTGTTGCACGACCGGACCGCGGACAAGGTCGCCCGGGCCGTCAGCCTCATCCCGGACGCCGCGGCGACGATCGTTCCCTATGACGTGGAATCGCGGATCAGGGAGGCCTACCCGGACTCATTCGAACAGCGCATCGGGCAGGAGATCGACAAGATCCAGGCCTGGGTCTCCCAGGACGAGGACCAGTCGGTGGAGGCCTACGAACACCCCGAACGGCCGTCGTCGGTGATCATGGTGGCCGGCCTGATCTCCGGGCAACGCGCGACCGTCGAAGGACGCGTCAGCGAGGTCGAAGACGTCGCCGAACGCGGACGAACCCGACGACAGATCGTCGTGGGGGACAGCAGCGGCGAGCTCACCGTGACGTTCCGTCCCGGCCGCGGGGGTGCGGACATCCAGCCCGGTCAGCTCTTGCGAATCAGCGGCAAAGCCCGCCAGGTCGGCCATCGTTCCCTGTCGATGGTCGATCCGGCATATCAGGTCATCGAGGATCCGGCGAAGGACGCCGAGTCCGGGGCGACGGAACAAGCCGACCAGTCTTAGGGCCTCCCGCCGACTCATGTGACGCGCGCGCGGTGTGAAACACCGTGAAAGGCAGGGCATTTCGACATCCCGGCCCCGGCGCACCCGCCAGACGTGGTGCGTCTGTGGTGCGCGGACGAAATTGTTTAATCCCGCTAACTGACGTGGGTCCGGTAGGTAAACTGACGCCTGCACAATTACGCCCGACCACGTGCGAAGAGACGGTGCGCGCCGCCGCTCACGGGCGGTCGGCGAGAACAGGGGACTGCACATTGCGCGCCGCGAACGCCACACCCGTGGCCGTCATCGGAATGGCCTGCCGACTTCCCGGCGGGATCGATTCCCCGCAGCGCCTCTGGGAGGCGTTGCTGCGCGGTGACGATTTCGTGGGCGAGATTCCCGCCGACCGGTGGGACGCGGACCTGTACTACGACCCCGAGCCGGGCGTGCCCGGCCGCTCGGTGACCCGGTGGGGGGCGTTCCTCGACGACGTCGGGGGCTTCGACTGCGATTTCTTCGGGATGACCGAGCGTGAGGCCACCGCGGTCGACCCGCAACACCGCCTGCTGCTGGAAACGTCGTGGGATGCCGTCGAGCACGCCGGCCTCGCCCCCGCGTCCCTGGCCCAAACGCTGACCGGCGTGTTCGTCGGCCTGACGCACGGCGACTACGAACTCCTGTCCGCCGACTGCGGCGCCGCCGAAGGGCCGTACGGATTCACCGGCACCAGCAACAGCTTCGCGTCCGGACGGATCGCCTACACGCTGGGGTTGCACGGCCCGGCGGTCACGGTGGACACGGCGTGCTCGTCCGGGCTGATGGCCGTCCACCAAGCGTGCGGCAGTGTCGGCAGCGGCGAGAGCGACCTCGCCCTGGCCGGTGGCGTGGTGGTGACCCTGGAACCGCGGAAATCCGTTTCCGGTTCGCTGCAAGGCATGTTGTCCCCGACGGGGCGCTGCCATGCCTTCGATGTGCGGGCCGACGGCTTCGTGTCCGGCGAGGGCTGTGTCATGCTGCTGCTCAAGCCGCTCGACGCCGCGCAGCGCGACGGCGACCGTATCCTGGCGGTGCTGCGCGGCACGGCCGCCAACCAAGACGGCCGCACCGTGAACATCGCGGCGCCCTCCGAAACGGCTCAGATCGCCGTCTACCGAACGGCGTTGGGTGTGGCGGGCGTCGAGGCGACCACGATCGGCTACGTCGAGGCGCACGGCACCGGCACCCCGGTCGGCGATCCGATCGAATTCTCCAGCCTCGCGACCGTGTACGGGACCGAGGGGCCCTGTGTGCTGGGGTCGGTGAAGACCAACTTCGGCCACCTGCAGTCGACGTCCGGGCCGCTGGGATTGATGAAGGCGATTCTCGCGCTGCAGCACGGCGTGGTGCCGCAGAATCTGCACTTCACCCGCCTGCCCGATGAGATGGCCGGGATAAAGACGGAACTCTTTGTGCCGCAATCCGATACACCGTGGCCCGCCAACGCCCATCACCCGCGCCGCGCCGCGGTGTCGTCGTATGGGATGTCCGGCACCAACGTGCACGCCATCGTGGAGCAGGCACCGGCAGAAGCCCCGGCGCGGGCACCTGACGGGCCTGCTGCACCCGGGATCGCCGGGCCAGCGCTGTTTCCCCTGTCGTCCACGTCGGCTGAGCAGCTGCGCGCCACGGCCGCCCGGCTCGCGACTTGGGTCGACGGGCGCCGCGGTGCTGTCCCCGACGGCGACAGCGGCGCCCCCCTGTGGGACCTGGGCTACACGCTGTCGCGCCGCCGCGCGCATCGGCCGGTGCGGACGGTGGTCTCCGCGAACAGTTTTGACGAGTTGAGCGCGCGACTGCGCGCGGTCGCCGAGAGCGACATTCCGTATGAGCCGGCCGTGGGACAAGACGACCGCGGGCCGGTGTGGGTGTTCTCCGGGCAGGGTTCGCAATGGCCGCAGATGGGCGTCGAACTGTTGGCCACCGAACCGGTGTTCGCCGCGACGATCGCCGAGATCGAGCCGTTGATCGCCCGCGAATCGGGGTTTTCGGTCATCGAGGCCATGACGGCACCGGAGCCGGTGACCGGCATCGACAAGATCCAGCCGACGATCTTCGCGATGCAGGTCGCGCTCGCCGAGGCGATGAGGTCCTACGGGGTGCGCCCCGGCGCCGTCATCGGCCATTCGCTCGGCGAATCCGCGGCGGCCGTGGTCGCCGGCGGGTTGTCGCTCGACGACGGCGTCAAGGTCATCTGCCGCCGCTCGCGGATGATGGCGCGGGTCGCCGGGAGCGGCGCCATGGCATCGGTGGAACTGCCGGGCCAACAGGTGCTTTCGGAACTGTCCATCCGCGGAATCTCCGACGTCGTGCTCTCCGTGGTCGCTTCGCCCACCTCGACGGTCGTCGGCGGTGATGCCCAGGCAATCCGCGACCTCGTCGCGGCCTGGCAGGAACAGGATGTGATGGCACGCGAGGTGGCGGTGGACGTCGCCTCACATTCGCCGCAGGTGGAGCCGATCCTCGACGCGTTGGCCGGGGTCCTCGCTGACCTGCAACCGACGGCGCCCGAGGTTCCGTACTACTCCGCCACCTTGTGGGACCCCCGCGAACGGCCGTCTTTCGGCGCCGACTACTGGGCCGAAAACCTGCGGTACACCGTGCGATTCGCGGCGGCCGTGCAGGCCGCCCTTAAAGACGGGTTCCGCGTCTTCGGTGAGCTGTCGCCGCATCCGCTGCTCACCCACGCCGTCGAGCAGAACGCCGCCAGCCTGGACATGCCCATCGCCGCACTCGCGGCCATGCGCCGACGCGAGCCCGGGGTACCACCCGCTCGCGGGGGAGAGCTGCCAATCGGCTTGCGCGGCTTCGTCGCCGACGTGCACAGCGCCGGCGCGCTGGTGGACTTCGCCGTCCAATACCCCAGTGGGCGTTTGGTGGACGCGCCGCTGCCGACGTGGACCCATCGCCGGTTGATGCTCAGTCGCGAGACGGTGGAGCGGCCACACGGAGCCTCGCTTCAGGCCGTGCACCCGCTGCTCGGGGCGCACGTGCATCTGCGCGAGGAGCCCGAGCGCCACGTCTGGCAAGGGGAGGTCGGCACCGACGCCCACCCGTGGCTCGCCGACCACCAAATCCACGGAGTCGCAGCCTTTCCCGGCGCCGCCTACTGCGAAATGGCGCTGGCGGCCGCCGCCGCCCTCGGTGAACGCGCCGAGGTCCGCGACGTCACGTTCGAGCAGACGCTGTTACTGGGCGGGCACACGCAGGTTTCGTCGACGGCCACGGTCATCGCGCCCGGGGTGCTCGACTTCACGGTGGACACGCACGAGGAAGGCGAACGCCTCCGCCGGGCGGGCGCGATCCTGCACGTTCCCGGCGACGACGCGGGACCCGAGCCGCACCCACCGCCCGCCTACGACCTGGAAACCCTGATCGCCGACCACCCGTCGCGCATGGAGGGCGCCGAGCTGCGAAAGGCCTTCGACGCCGTGGGTATTCAATACGGCCCGGCGTTTTCGGGTCTGTCCGCGGTGCGGGTCGGCGACGCGGACACCGCGACGGCGCTCGCGGAAGTGGCGCTGCCGGGGGCGATCCGATCGCAGCAGTCGGCCTACTCCACGCACCCGGCTCTGCTCGACGCCTGCTTCCAGTCGGTGATCGTCGCGCCCGAGGTGCAGAAGGCCGGCGACGGAGGACTGCTGTTGCCGGTGGGGGTGCGCAGGCTGCGCAACTACCACTCGACGCGCAACGCGCAATACTGCCTCACCCGGGTCACGTCCTCGGGCCCCGGCGAGTGCGAGGCCGACGTCGACGTGCTGGACCAATCCGGAACGGTGTTGCTGACCGTCGAGGGGCTACGGCTGGCCGGTGGAACGTCCGAACGCGAACACGCCCACCGGCTGCTCAACGAGCGGTTGTTGACCATCGAATGGGAGCCCCGCGAACTTCCCGAGCCGGCGCAGAGCGGGCAGGGATCCTGGCTTGTGCTCAGCGCCTCCGACGGCCACGACCGGTTGGCGGTGCAACTCGACGCTGCCCTGAATTCCGATGGGGCGCAATGCACGACGGTGTCCCTGCCCGTCGGATCGGTGGACACCGCGCGGTTGCGTTCGCTGCTGTCCGGTGGTGGCCAGGCCGGCGCCAACGGCCACGGGTCCCTCAGGGGGCTGGCCGGTGTCGTCGTGGTGACCGCGGCCGCCGATGACCGCCCGGACGACCCGCAGGGCCGGCGCGGGCGGGACTGCGTGTCGCACCTCGCGGCCATCGCCCGTGAGCTCTCGGAGCTTCCCGGGGAATCGCCGCGGTTGTTCGTGGTGACCCGTGACGCCGCGAGCGTGACCGCCGGCGACGTGCCGAACCTGGCGCAGGGCGGCCTGCGCGGGCTGATGCGGGTGATCGACGCGGAGCATCCGCATCTGAGCGCCACCCTTATCGACGTCGATGACGCTACCGACCCGGAAAAAATTGCGCTGCAACTGAAGAGCGGCTCGGAAGAAGACGAGACCGCCTGGCGCGACGGCCACTGGTACACCGCGCGGCTGCGGCCCGGTCCGCTGCGTCCGGCCGAGCGGCGGACCACCGTCGTCGACCACGGGCGTGACGGCATGCGACTGCAGATCCGGACCCCCGGTGACCTGGAATCGCTGGAGTTCATTGCGTTCGACCGGGTTCCGCCCGGGCCCGGCGAGATCGAGGTGGCGGTCACCTCGTCCACCATCAACTTCGCCGACGTGCTCGTCGCGTTCGGGCGCTATCCGACGTTCGAGGGTTATCAACAGCGTTTGGGCGGCGACTTCGCCGGCGTGGTGACCGCCGTCGGGCCCGGTGTCACCGAGCACAAGGTCGGCGACCACGTCGGCGGGGTGTCGCGGAACGGATGCTGGGGCACGTTCGTCATCGCCGATGCGCGGCACGCGGTCACCCTGCCTCCCGAAGTGCCGTTGCACGACGCCGCCGCCGTGCCGACCGCGTCGGCGACCGCGTGGTACGGCCTGCACGACTTGGCCCGCATCGCCCCGACGGACAAGGTGCTGATTCACTCGGGCACCGGCGGCGTCGGGCAGGCGGCCATCGCGATCGCCCGGGCCGTGGGTTGTGAGATCTTCGCGACCGCCGGCAGCCCGCAACGCCGGGAACTGTTGCGCGACATGGGCATCGAACACGTCTACGATTCGCGCAGCACGGAATTCGCCGACCAGATTCGCCGTGACACCGACGGCTACGGTGTCGACGTGGTGCTCAACTCGCTGCCCGGCGCCGCGCAGCGCGCGGGCATCGAACTGCTGGCCGTGGGCGGGCGCTTCGTCGAGCTGGGCAAGCGCGACATCTATGGCGACAGCCGTCTCGGGCTCTTCCCGTTCCGCCGCAACCTCTCCCTGTTCGCCGTCGACCTGGCGCTGCTGACCTTCAGCCACCCGCACACCGTCCGGCGCTTGCTCACCACCGTGTACGAGCGCACCGCGGCGGGCGAATTGCCGTTGCCGCGCTGCACGCACTATCCGATCCACGACGCGGCCGCCGCCGTGCGCCTGGTCGCCGCCGCCGGGCACACCGGCAAGGTGGTGCTCGACATGCCGCGCGCGGGCAACAGCGTGGCGGCGGTGCCCCCGGAAAAGATCCGGCCGTTCCGCGCCGACGGCGCCTACATCATCACCGGCGGGATCGGCGGCCTGGGCCTGTTCCTGGCCGGCGAGATGGCTTCGCGTGGCGGCGGAGCGGGTTGTGGGCGCATCGTGCTCAACTCCCGCTCGCAACCCAACGAGCAAGCGCGCCAAGTGATCGAACGCCTTCGCGCCGCGGGGGCCGACATCGCCGTGGAGTGCGGTGACATCGCCGAACCGCGGACGGCCGAGCGGCTGGTCGCGTGCGCGACGGCCACCGGGCTACCGGTGCGCGGCGTGCTGCACGCAGCGGCCGTCGTCGAGGACGCCACGCTGGCGAACGTCACCGATGAGCTCATCGACCGGTGCTGGGCCCCAAAGGTGCACGGCGCGTGGAACCTTCACCACGCCACCGTGGGCGAGCCACTGGATTGGTTCTGCTCCTTTTCGTCGG
This sequence comes from Mycobacterium sp. NTMscope_Eco_3, assembly GCF_976985685.1. NCBI lineage: Bacteria > Bacillati > Actinomycetota > Actinomycetes > Mycobacteriales > Mycobacteriaceae > Mycobacterium > Mycobacterium sp. NTMscope_Eco_3. The sequence continues at coordinate 852,657 of NZ_CDRJYZ010000001.1, forward strand.
CCGCCGCGCTGGTGGGTTCGCCGGGGCAGGGCGCCTACGCCGCGGCCAACAGCTGGCTGGACGCGTTCGCTTATTGGCGTCGCGCCCAGGGCCTGCCGAGCACCGCGATCGCGTGGGGGCCCTGGTCAGAGGTCGGCCGCGCCACGGCCCTGGCCGAAGGCGCCGGCATGGCGATCACGCCGGCCGAGGGTTTCCGCGCATTCGAGACGCTGCTGCGCTACGACCGCCCCTACTCCGGCTACGCCCCGATCGTGGGCACGCCGTGGTTGACGTCCTTCGCGCAACGCAGCCGCTTCGCCGAAGCGTTCGGATCGGTGGGGCAGGGCAAACCGGACACGGGCAAGTTCCTCGCCGAGCTGCAGGCGTTGCCGCGCGAGGAATGGCCGTCGGCGATCCGGCGGCTGGTGTCCGGTCAAATCAGCCTATTGCTGCGGCGCACAATCGATCCGGATCGCCCGCTATCCGACTACGGCCTGGATTCGCTGGGGAACCTGGAATTGCGGACCCGCATCGAAACCGAAACGGGTGTGCGCATCAGCCCCACCAAGATCACCACCGTCCGCGACTTGGCGGACCACTTATGCGACGAGCTGACGGGTGTGGAAGCGGCACCGTCAGCACCCTGACCCACCGGCGTCGCTACCCGCCGTATGCCGGGCGCGGCATCTTGAAGATGCGACGTCCGTTGCGCAACACCGGGACACCGGCGGCGTGGCCCGCGGTGCGCGCCGCGGGCATGGGCCCCGGGACGCTGGAAGGGTCGGCCGCGGACGCCGAAGCTACCCGGAATACGTTGTGCGGCAGCGGATTCGACACCGCAGCGGCAGTGGACGCGGGATTCGCGGCCGTCCAGGCCTGCGGGACGGACAGCTCGCCCACCAGTGCCGCCCGGCCCAGACCGCCCAACACGGGACCGCGAACGGCCGCGACCGCCGGCGCGGCAGGTGCCGGGATGTCCGGCACGATGGGCACGCCGCCCTCCGCGGCCTTGGCGGCCTGGATATCGGACAGGTCGAGCCCGTACCCCAATTGCCCCCACCCCAGCAATGTGCGGGCGCCCGCCAGAAACGTCTGTCCCGGTGTGGTGATGAGCGTGTTGAAGTCGCCGACCGAACCGATAAGGGACAGACCGGATCCGGACGCCGGCGCCTCGCCAAGGGCGGCCGGGGCAGCGTTCGTGAACACACCCGCGGCCAGCGCCCCCCGGGCCTGACCCGCGGCGGCACTCGCGGCTTCGTTGACCGCGGCGGCCTGGGCCGATTGGCCGTGCGCATTGGTGGTGCGGGGCGGCTCGGTGAACGGCGTGAAAGCGGTGGCGGCCGACGACGACGCGGCGTAGCCGCACATGGCGGTGGCATCCTGCGCCCACATCTCGGCGTACGCGGTCTCGGTGGCCGCGATCGCCGGCGCGTTCTGTCCGAAGAAGTTGGTCGCGATCAGGGTGAGGAGCGCAACTCGGTTGGCGCCGACCACGTGTGGCGGCACCGTCGCGGCGAACGCCGCCTCGTAGGCCGCCGCCGCGGCGCGAGCCTGCGCGGCGGCCTGCCCGGCCGCAGCCGCCGTGGTGAACGCCCACGCCACATACGGTTCGACCGCGGCCGCCATGGCCGCTGACGCTTCGCCCGACCACGCGCGCCCGCGCAGCTCCGAAAGCGTGGCGGAGTAACCCGCGGCGTGGGACTCCAGTTGCGCCGCCAACGCGTCCCACGCCGAAGCGGCAGCCGACAGCGGGGCCGAACCCGGCCCGGCATACATTCTGGCCGAATTGATCTCGGGCGGCAGCGCCCCGAAACCAAGCATCGGCGATCCTTTCTGAACAAGCGCACACGCGGCCGCTGCAGGTCCATGCCTGCACTGAAGGGTGGAACTGGTGGCTATCCGCCCGCGGAAGGACGCGGCATCTTGAATTGGCGTGGCGCCACGCGCAAGACGTTGTTGACCGAGGGCCGCGACAGGAGCGCCGACGAGGCGCCCGCGCCCGCCGCCGGCGCGCCGCCCCACATGTTGGTCGCCGGGCCTTCATGCCATGACGGCCCACCGTCGAGCTCGGCGTCCGACAGCCAGTGCGACTCGGCGACGGTGGCGATCGTCGGGTTCGTCGCCGCCCAGCTTTGCGGGACCGACAATCGGCCTACCGCGCTCGCGCTGCCCGTGCTCGCCAGGGTCGGGCCGGCGACACCCACGGTGCCGGTCGAGAGACTCGCCGTCGCGGCGGGGGCGACGGCCGCCTTGGCGGCTTCGCCCGCCGCCTGCAGGTTGGCGCGGAAGGCCCCGGTGCCGAAGGTGCCCGCCGACGTGACGGTGCGGCTCATGGCGTCGCCGAGGTTCACCGGCGCCGTCAGCGTGTTGAAATCATCGACGGCGTCGAGCGCGGAGCCTGTCGAAGGGCTGCCACCAGTAGAGCCAGGCGGTGGTGTTTCGGAGAGGTTGTGCAACTTCTGGGGCACGCTCGACATCGTCCGGGACAGTGCGGCGTGGGACTGCGACGCGGCCGAGTTATTCGTGGCTTGGGCGACCGCGGAGGCTTGCGCGGGCTGCCCGTCGGCGTCGGTGGTCCGCGGAGGCTCGTGGAACTGCGTCAGCGATGTCGCGCCCGACGACGACGCGGCGTAGCCGTACATGGCGGCGGCATCCTGGGCCCACATCTGTTCGTAGGCGCCTTCGGTCACCCCGATCATCGCCGTGTTCTGTCCCAGAATGTTGCTCGCGACCAGTTGCGCCAGGAGGGTGCGGTTGGCCGTGACCAACGCGGGCGGCACCGTCGCTCCGAAGGCGGTCTCGTAGGCGGCCGCCGCGGCCCGAGCCTGGCTTGCGGCCTCCTCCGCTTGTGCCCCCGCCGTCGCCAGCCATGCCACGTACGGCGCGGCCGCGGTGGCCATCGCGGCCGAGGCGCTGCCGGTCCAGCTTTCGCCTTCCAGCTGGGCGATCACCGCGGAGTACCCGCGCGACGCGGTCTCCAGCCCGTTGGCCAGTACGTCCCAGGCGGCCGCCGCGGCAACCATCGGCGCCGAGCCGGGGCCGGCATACATTCTGGTCGAGTTGATTTCTGGCGGCAGGGCCCCGAAATCGAGCATCCGTACTTCCTCTTCGTCAGTCGGCTCCGGGAACGCACCGCCACGAGGCGGCAGGGCCGGCTGGCGGTGACCCCGGGACCGTTGGATCGGTACGCGCTCGCTGTCGCGGGCGACGACGGCCTCGTGCGTTGCGGCCCGGGCGCGTCGACGAGCAGGCAATGGCGAGCGAGTCAAGGGACTTAATCATCGGAATGTTAAATGAAATTAACTTGGTGTTTACGGCCGCCCCCGCGCCGCCTCGCCTGCTGCAAATTTGCCCGCGAAGTTATGGCATGTTCGCCGGGATCGCCGGGGATCGATCCTCACGCGCGGTTATGGTGAGCCCGGTCGTCATCGCGTCTTGCCGCACGGGCGCCCGCGGCGGCGCGAGGCAAATTTTTCTCTGCTTGAGTTAAACCCGACGGCCCGGCGTCGGCGGCCATGATCGGTTGGCGCACAAACGATCGACAGTCCGACGTCACCAGCGGAGCGTGGTATCGATGCGTGCACACCAACGCCGGCGTCCCCCGGCCGCCGGGATGGCAAACACAAGCCATCCGTCGCGCCCCGGCAAAGACCGGGATGGCCTACTTCGCTGAGCCTCTCGCGCTCGTTTGCTGACGAGGCTGCTGCGGGGACCATGGCTGGTCAACCCCGCGACCGGAAAACTCCCGTAAGTTGACCATCTTTACTTGTAGGCTGGTTCTAATCCGGTTTGCTTGATAAGCAAGATGGTGAAGGTGCGCGGCCGTCGGCGCCGTAGCTGCGTATCGCAAGGGTCGCCGCCGAGCCGGCGCGATGGCCGGCCGCTACCGACTTCGTTGGAACAGGACCTGGACATGTCGAACAACATCACCTGGCACGAACACAAGATCAGCCGCGGCGAGCGCGAGGAACTCAATGGCCACCAGGGCTGCGTCATCTGGTTCACCGGCCTGAGCGGCAGCGGCAAGAGCACGGTCGCCAACATCGTCGAGCAAAAGCTCTACGAGCGGGGCATCCGGAGCTACCTCCTGGACGGCGACAACGTCCGCTACGGGCTCAACGCCGGGCCGGAGCTGCTCGAGGAGCGCCACGGGCCCGAGTTCGCCCAACGGTTCGGGCTGGGATTTTCGGCCCAGGACCGGGAGGAGAACATTCGCCGCATCGGCGCGGTCGCGAAGCTGTTCTGCGAGGCCGGCGTCATCGCTTTGACGGCCTTCATCAGCCCTTACGTGCGTGATCGCGACGCGATCCGGGCCACGCTGGGCGACGGCGACTTTCAGGAGATCTTCATCGACACCCCGATCGAGATCTGCGAACAGCGCGATCCCAAAGGCCTCTACAAGAAAGCCCGGGCGGGGGAAATCAAGGGATTCACCGGGATCGACGACCCCTACGAGGCGCCGGTGCGGCCGGAGTTGCGCCTCGAGGGCGGAACGAAGGACGCGGACACGCTGGCCGACGAGGTGATCGCCCACCTGGAGAGGACCGGCGTCATCCGGGCCCCGGATCGAGATCACGAGGGCGGGGACAGGAGCGAGGTCACGGCATGAGCTACACGGGTCACAACGGGAAGCCGATCGTGGAGCGGGTGTCCACGGACGATGCGGCGGGCCGGATCGAGGGGCTGCCGCATGTGCCGATCTCGAAGGCCACCGCGCACGAGGTGATCAGCCTTTCCTACGGTTTCTTCACCCCGCTGACCGGATTCATGGGCCGCCACGAGGTCGACGGGACCCTGGACAACTTCGCGCTGCCGGACGGGACGCTGTGGAGCATCCCGATCGTCTTCGACATGTCCGCCGAGGACATTGCGAAGCTCGACATCAAGGAAGGCGCCAGCGTCGTTCTCGACTATCTCGGCGCCCCCATGGCCATCTTCGACGTCGCCGAGATCTACGAATACGACCTCGAGCGCATGGCCGAAAAGACCTACGGCACAACCGATCCCCGACACCCTGGCGTCAAGAAGACAATGGGTTACGCGAACCGGTTCATCGGCGGGGATGTCACGCTGATCAACGAACCCGTATTCAACGAGCCCTTCAAAAGTTTCTGGCTCACCCCGAAGCAGCACAAGGACGCGCTGGCCGAGCGGCACTGGCAGCGCGTCGTCGCCCACCAGACCAGGAACGTGCCGCACACCGGCCACGAGGCGTTGATGAAACAAGCGTGGCTGGCCGCGAACGAGGACCAGCCCGTCGACAACCTGAACACCGGCGTGTTGGTGAATGCCATCATCGGCCAGAAGCGCGTGGGCGATTACATCGACGAGGCAATACTGTTGGCGCAGAACGTGCTACGCACCAGCGGGTATTTCCGTGAGAACGTGCACATGGTGTCCTTCACCCTCTGGGACATGCGGTATGCGGGGCCGCGCGAGGCGATCTTCCACGCGATCCTGCGGACGAACCTGGGCTGCACGCATCACATGTTCGGGCGCGACCACGCGGGCGTGGGCGACTTCTACCACCCGTACGACTCCCAGAACATCCTCAAGCAATACCGGAGCCAGCTGGGCATCAAGCCGGTGTTCCTGCGGGAAAACTGGTATTGCCCGGTGTGTTTGGAGGTCACCAACTCTGCTCTGTGCGGCCATGATGCACAAGCGCAGAGTTTCAGCGGCAGCCTGATACGAAGCATCCTCACCGACGAAGTCAAGCCGACGCAGAAGGTGATGCGGCATGAGGTGTTCGAGGTCGTGATGGAGTGCGCCGCCGAGCATGGTCAGGGTTCGCCGTTCGTCACCGAGGAGTATTTGCGGGACCGACGGCCCGTCTTCACGCTCAACCAATTGGAGGGTTCGTGAGCAGCGACGAGACAAAGATCAAGGTCAACGTCTGGATCAACGAGGAGCGGCTGGAAGCGTTGGCGAACGCCGGGATGGCCGACCTGGCAAATGAGGCTTTCGCAGGAATGAAGCTGCTGGAGATCTACACCACCGAAGAGCAGAAAAATATTGTCCTGCAACGCTATCCGGGGTCCAAGTATGATTCCGCCACCACCCGGTCCATCGAGCTGCTGCCCAAGCATGCCAAGGACAGGCTGTTAGAGCTGTCTATCGCCATGCATTCCACCGGGCCCGACGTGATGGGCCGTTTTCTCGAGGAGACGAAGCCCTGAGTTGCCTCCGGCCGTTCTCACAGTTCGGCTAAGCCCACCACCAGCAGGACAAGCCCGACCGCGGCAAGCAGTGCGGCAACCTCGATGCGACGCCGCGACCGTATCCAATCCTGGAGCGCGGTCATCGCCGCGCGCGTTGCCGTTGGCGCCAACAGGTAAGCGACGACTGGGATCTCGACAAGTGAGAACGCGATGACGTTGAACATCAGCAGCGCTCCCAATTGCGTCATGACCGGCGCGCCGGACGCCAGGATGACCGCCAGGGCGGCCAGATAATCCACCGACGGCAGCGCAATCCCGAGGCCCGCGGCGGCGGCGACCCACAGGGAACGTCCGTCCAGCAGTCGTCGGGCCCGAGTCCTCAGCCAGGCGGGGCCGGCGCCGTCGCCGTCGGGAGGAACGTGGCGCGTTCCGCGCCGCCGGTCCGCCACGATCTTGGCCGCCAGGCCCGCGGCGGCCACCAGCGCGAGTGCGCCGATGAGGATTTGCACCCGGGGCAAGGTGAAGTACGTCGAGCGCAGCAGAACGCGCCGGAAGAGGAACAAGGCGGTCGCACCCACCGTCAACCCCATCGCGAATCCGCCGGTTAAAAACGCGAGCAGTTGCATCAGCGGCCTGGGGCGATTCAGCATCAGCACCGTCATGCCGATCCGGAACGGTTCCAGGCTCACGGCAATGGCCATCACACCGATGGTGAACAACATCGCAGATATGGGACCGTTCAGGCGTCTAACCGGGCGAACTGTTGCCGTCGGTACTGCTCGACGCAGGCGGCCCGCCGGATCTTGCCGCTCGTCGTGGTGGGAATCGATCCCGGTGGCACCAGTACCAGGTCGGCGACGTTGAGCCCGTGCGAGTTCGAAATCGCGGCGGTGACATCGTTCTTGACGGCGTCGAGGGTGTGTAGCGCGTCCTGGCCGGAGCCACCGCGGTGTTTCAGTTCGATGATGGTCACCAATTTCTCGGTCTCGTCCACCGGAACCGAGATCGCCGCGACGCGGCCCCCGGTGATCGCCTGCACCGTCGACTCGATGTCCTCGGGATAGTGGTTGCGCCCGTAGACAATCAGCAAATCCTTCATCCTGCCCACGATGAACATCTCGCCGTCACAGACGAAGCCGAGGTCACCGGTGCGCAGCCACGGCCCCTCGGGGGTACCCGGCGCCGGATCGGCCAGGACCGCGCAGAAGGTGCGCCGCGTTTCCTCCGGCTTTTGCCAGTAGCCGTCGGCCACGTTGTCGCCGTTGACCCAGATTTCACCGACGGTCCCGTCCGGGCACTGTGTGCTGGTGTCGGGGTCGACGATTCGTACCGTCGGCGATTGCGGCGTCCCGTAGCTCAGCAACGGCGAGCCGGTCCCCGGTGAGCACGGCTGGGCGTTGCCCTCCGACAGCCGCTCCGGCTCGAAGTGAACGACTTTCGGGGCGCCGGTCTGCGCGCGGCTGGCCACGTAGACGGTCGCCTCCGCCAGGCCGTAGGAGGGTTGCATCATGTCTTCGCGAAAGTTATACGGGGCGAACTGCTTACAGAACCGGTCGAGCGTGGCGGGATGGATTCGTTCGGCGCCGCTCACGATGCTGATGATGTTGCCGAGGTCGAGTCCGGTCATGTCCGCATCCGTCGTCTTGCGCGCGGCCAGCTCGAAGGCGAAGTTCGGCGCGGCCGAAAACACCGGATCGGCTTGGGCCATCGCTTGGATCCACCGCGCGGGCCGCTGCAGGAAGGCAACCGGGCTCGTCAGATCACCGGGGTAGCCGCCCAGGATGGGGGCGATGACGCCTTGCATCAGGCCCATGTCGTGGTAGAAGGGCAGCCACGACACGCACACGCTGTCGCGCGGGGCCACGCCAGCGAAGTCCGGGAAGTAGGCGGCCATCAGCTGCTGGAAATTCACGTGCAGGTTCCGGTGCGAGACCATGACTCCGGCCGGAAGACGAGTCGAGCCCGACGTGTACTGCAGGTACGCGACGCTCGGGGCGCCCCCGATTGGGATGCTCGACGGATTCGGATCGTCGAGGCCCAGGGAATCGACCTCGATGATGGCCGGGGTTGCTCCGTCCGGTTGGTGCAGATAATCGCCAATGGCCGCGGCCGCCGCGCAGGTGGTGAGGACGACGGTCGGGCCGGTGTCGGCCAGCACGGCACTGACCCGCTCATCGCGCGTACCGGGCTGCGGAACCAACAGCGGAACCGCGATCAGCCCGGCCTGCATCGCGCCGAGGAACGCCACGATGTAGGAGAGGCCTTGGGGGGCAAGGATCACGGCCCGGTCCCCGCTGCTGCCGTGCCGCTTGATCTCGTGCGCGACGTTCAGGGTCCGCCGATACAGCTGGACCCACGTCAGCGATTCGGTGACGCCCGCCCAGTCCTGCTCGTAATCGGTATAGCGAAAGGCCACATCGTCGGGCTGCAGACCGGCGCGTTCCCGCAGCAGGGAGACGACCGACGAATGTTGCATGCGGGCTAGGTTACCGCTTCGGCTTTTTCGCGTACGACGGTCGTGCGAGGCCCGGGGCCCGAGAAACCGTCGCGGCCCAAACAGTCTATGCCGCTTAGGGTTTCGGTCCCGTCGGGTCGGCATCCCAGGTTCCCGGCACCATCGGCGTGCGGGGGCCGTCGTCGAACTCGTCGACGACGAGCGCGCTCAATCCCGCCGGTGCGGTGGCGGTCTTCGTGGGGATGGTTCCGGCGAACCCCATCGCGGGGGCGGGCCGGTCCGAGGCCGTCGTCGCCGGCTCGAGGTCCATGTATTCGTACCCGCGGCCGAGTTGGGTGGCCCTGACCCGCTGCCGGCGCTTCTTCGTCTCCTCTTCTTCCGGCAGTGCCACCGCCTCGGCCTCGGCGGCGCGCGCCGCTGCCGCCCTCCGCGCGCGGGCGCTGGTGCTCGCGGCCCTGCGCGCATCCGCGGCCAGGCCACCGACCATGTAGCCCAGACTTTGCATCGCGGCCGCCGGCGGTCCCGCCGGCGTCGGTGGTGGGGCCCCGGGCGCGGGCGGCGCGGGTGCCGTGGCGGGCGCGGAGGCGGGCGTCGGCGCGGGAGCCGGCGCCGGGGCCGGTGTGGGAGGCGGGGTGGGCGCCAGCGCGACGGGGACGAGCGCCGGGGCCGGGATGAGCGGCACGATCGGGATGGCGTGCAGCCCGGCCAGGCCCGTCAGGCCCGCCAAGCCCCCGACCAGGGTGGGGACGACCAGCGGCACCACGGCGACGGTCAACAGCGGCACGATGAGCGGGATCAGCACGATCATCTGCTCGAGCAATGTCTTGATCAGCGCGATGGTGTCGGTGATGATCGTGCCGATCACTTCGATGGTGGTGAACAGGATGGTCCACGCGATCGTCGCTGGGTTTCCCGAGGCGAACGCCGCCGCGAGATCCGCCGCGACGAAGCTGAACATTTGCCCGAGATAGGCGAAGTACGAACCGAAGTCCATCGGATAGCCCAGGGCGAAGGCGATGTTGAACGGGTTCAGGAAGCTCAACGGGTTGCCGAGTGACGGCAGCCACGGGTCGAAACCGGAGAACATGGACTGGAAGAACGGGTTGTTCATCAGCTGGTCGATCAACGGCTGGATGTAGCGGTTGTAGAAGTCGACGAACCCGGTCTTCTCCAGCCAGTCCATCCACTGGTTCTGCGTGTCGGGGGGATACGACGACGACTGCTCGGCCGTGGCGGCCAGCGCGGTGGCCTTCATGACCTCGGGAGCTGGCTCGGCCGGCGGCGCGGTGGCCACCGAGGCGGTCGCGACGCCCTCATACGTGCTCATCACGGTGGCCGCCTGAACCCACATCCGCGCGTAGTCGGCTTCGTTCACCGCGATCGGAATGGTGTTGATGCCAAAGAAATTCGTCGCCGTCAATACGGCGTGGGTGGCGTGATTGGCGGCCAGTTCGGGCATCGTCGGCATGGCCGCCAGCGCCACGGTGTAGGCGGTGGCGGCGATGTCCTGCTGGGCGGCCATGGTCGCGCTGTGCGCGCTGGCCTGCGCCAGCCACGCCAGGTAGGGCGCGTGCGCGGCCACGTACGCCGCGGCCGTCGGGCCGTCCCAGCTGCCGGACTGCGCGGCGCCCAGCAGCGCGGCCAGCTCGTCGGCCGACTCCGCGTATTCCACGCTCAACGAGCTCCAGGTCGCCGCGGCGGCCAGCAGCGGGCCGGGACCCGGACCGCTGCTGAGCAGCGTTGAATGCACCTCTGGAGGGGAGGCCATCCAGATCGGGGCGGTCATCGCTGGCCGCCGGTAGTCGTGTGGGCGCGGCAGCACGGCGCCGCAGTGGCGGCGTCGACGGCCACCCATGCCGGAGGAAACATGGACGCTGACAGCTCTCTCGGGGTACACCCGCCCCGGGTCGCAGTACGCGATGACGTGAGTGTCCTGGCTCTCGGATCGCCGCTCGCCTCGCCTTCCAGCTTTTCAGCCGTGGCCGTTGAGGTTCGCTCCCCGATGACAGTGGCGGGACCGCGCCGGATTCGCACCGGCTTCCTGCGTCGTCATCACCTTACGGGGTGACATTGTTGCATCCCCTGGGAGCAAATGTCGCCAAATCGTCCGGCGGCGGTCGGTGAGGACCGCCGGGTACCGGCGTTAGCGCCGTTCCAGGATCCGTAGCCCCAGCGAGAACAGCAGCCGGACCTCGGGATCGGCCAGCGAGGTCGACAGCAGCTTCTCGATCCGCCGCACGCGGTAGCGAACCGTATTCGGATGAACCTGCAACGCGTGCGCGGCCGCGGCGATGTCGCCGAAGGCGTCCAGGTAGGTCCGCAGCGTTTCCGCCAGCACCGGATCGTCTTCGCCCAGCCGCACGATCCGCGGATCGATCAGGCGCTCGTCGCTGCCGACCAGGGTCACGATTTCGTCGACCAGGACGGCGGTGCGCGCTTCGGCCAGCGACGTCACCTGTCCGAACGAAATGGGGTGGCGCCCAGCGCAGTCCAGCACCCGATCCACCTCGATGCGCGCGGCGGTGGCCTCGGCCAGGCCCGCGACCGGCGCCGCGATGGCCGCCCGCAGCTGCACCCCGAGCTCGGCGCGCATGGCGCCGATGGTGCCGCGCACCCAGGAGGTGACCGACCGGTTCTGGGTCTGGGGCTGGGTCTGGGGAAGCAGCACGTACGTTCGCGAACCGTTCGAGGCCACCTGGGCGTCACGCCGGAAAGCGCTGGCGCTCAACGCGATGATGTCGGCCAGCCGAGCATGACCGGCCGAACTGTCGGCGGCGTCCCATCCGATCAGGGCCGCGGTGGTGTCGGTGGCCAGGCCGAGTTCGCGGGCGATGGCCGTCGCGTCGGCGGGTTCGTCCGCCAGGCCCAGCAATTGCTGGACCCGCCGGGCATGGGTGGACGGGCGGGCCGCCAGCCGCCACATGATGCGGGCGGCCAGCACGGCGGCGCCGCGCAACATCTCCTCGGCGTCGTCGGCCAGCGGCTGCGAGCCTTGCTGCACCCAGATGGTTCCGGCGAACACCGGCGGACGCCGGGCGTCGGTCGCGGGCCGGTGGATCCCGATGGCCAGCCGCGGGCGCAGGCCCAGCTCGGGGCGCTCGTCGACGCGCACCACCTCGGTGCCCGATCGCAACGCATCGAAGATGCCCCATTTGCCGATCCACTCCAGATGCTCGGGCGGGCCGGCCCTGCCCAGGATGGAAAGGCGGCGCAACTCGTCGGCTTCGTCGTTGGAGGCCGAGTAGGCCAAGACATGGGATTGCGCGTCCTCGATGCTGACCATGCCGTGGATGCGCTCGGCGAGCGACTGCGCCAGCCCGAACAAGTCGGTGCCCGAGTCGTCCAGCGCGTCGGCGCGGTCGCCGTGGTGCTCGAGGACGTGGTTGACCAATTGGTAGAGGCGTTCCCACCGGGCGCGCGGATCGACGGCCACCACCGCCGAGCCCGCCGCGACGGCCGTGGTCACCAGCGCGGGCGAGGGCTGTTTGACGAAGACGGCCACCGGCACGCGCTCGCGCGCCTGCCTGCCCATCCATCGCCTCGCCTCGTCGTCGGCGACCCCCAACAGGAAGAAGACGTCCGCGGCGCCCGCCGCGGCCGCGAGACCCAGGCGCACGTCGTCGGAGTCGATCAGCGCGGCCGAACCCACCGGGAGGTCCAGCCCCCGGGGGGCGTCGGCGAGGCTGACGAGGGTCGCGTCCAGCGCGAGCAACAGCTGACCCAGCCCCACACCGGCCATGTTGTGCGATTTTACTATGAAACCAGTTCTGTCTTGTCCGATTGGCTAACTCCATGCGTGGTCGCCGCGAGGACCCTGGCGTTATGGACGCCATCACTGGATTTTCTGAGGTGCCGACGCCGGCAAACGAGCCGGTGCACGACTACGCGCCGCACTCCCCGGAACGCGCCCGGCTGCGCGCCGAACTGGCCGCGCAGGCCGATCATCCGATCGACCTGCCGCACGTCATCGGCGGCGACCACCGGATGGGCGACGGTGAGCGCATTGATGTCGTCCAGCCGCACCGGCACGCCGCGAAGCTGGGCACCCTGACCAACGCCGTGCACGCCGACGCGACGGCGGCGATCGACGCCGCGATGGCCGCGAAAAGCGGCTGGGCGGCGATGCCGTTCGACGAGCGGGCGGCGGTGTTCCTGCGCGCCGCCGACCTGCTGGCCGGGCCGTGGCGGGAGAAAATCGCCGCCGCGACGATGCTCGGCCAATCCAAGTCCGCCTATCAGGCCGAGATCGACTCGCCGTGCGAGCAGATCGACTTCTGGCGATTCAATGTTGGCTTCGCGCAACAGATCCTGGCGCAGCAACCCATCAGCGGGCCGGGGGAGTGGAACCGCAGCGAGTACCGCCCGCTCGACGGCTTCGTGTACGCGATCACGCCGTTCAACTTCACCTCCATCGCCGGCAACCTGCCGACCGCGCCGGCGCTGATGGGCAACACGGTGGTCTGGAAGCCCTCGATCACCCAGACGTTGTCGGCCTATCTGACCATGCAGCTGCTCGAGGCCGCCGGCCTGCCGCCCGGGGTGATCAACCTGGTGGCCGGCGACGGCTTCGCGGTTTCCGATGTGGCGCTGGCCGACCGGCGGCTGGCCGGCATCCACTTCACCGGGTCGACGGCCACCTTCCAGCGGCTGTGGTATCAGGTCGGCACGAATATCGGTCACTACCACAGCTATCCGCGCCTGGTCGGCGAGACCGGCGGCAAGGACTTCGTGGTTGCGCACGCGTCCGCGCGACCGGATGTGTTGTGCACGGCCTTGATTCGCGGGGCCTTCGACTACCAGGGGCAGAAATGCTCGGCGGCGTCGCGGGCCTTCATCCCGCAGTCGGTGTGGCGGCGGATGGGTGACGACTTCCTGGGGAAGACGGCCGCGCTGCGTTACGGCGACGTCACCGACCTCACCAACTTCGGCGGCGCGCTGATCGACCGGCGCGCCTTCACCAAGAACGTCGCCGCCATCGAGCGGGCGAAGGGCGCGCCCCACATCACCATCGCCGTCGGCGGCGAATACGACGACCACGAAGGGTATTTCGTGCGCCCCACCGTATTGCTGTCCGATGATCCGGCCGATGAGTCGTTTTCGACCGAATACTTCGGCCCGCTGCTGTCGGTGCACGTGTACCCCGACGCCGATTACGAGAGGATCCTCGACGTCGTCGACCGCGGTTCTCGGTACGCGCTGACCGGCGCGGTCATCGCCGATGACCGGGACGCGGTGCTGACGGCCCAGCACCGGCTGCGGTTTGCCGCCGGGAATTTCTATATCAACGACAAGCCGACCGGCGCGGTCGTCGGGCGTCAGCCGTTCGGGGGCTCGCGTGGCTCGGGCACCAACGACAAGGCCGGATCGATGCTGAACCTGTTGCGCTGGACGTCGGCGCGCACCATCAAGGAGACGTTCGTCCCGGCGACCGAGCACACCTATCCGCACATGGGTGCCGACTGATGGCCGGACTGTTCGCGAGCACCCTGCGCCCGGTGATCCTGGCGGCCGGCCGAAGCGAGGTAGCGCGACGCGCCGCCGAGCGGTTGCCGGTCACCCGTCGCGTGGTGCGCCGCTTCGTCCCCGGGGAGACGATCGAATCCGCGCTGGATCGCGTTGCGACGCTTCGCTCGTCGGCGCTGTTCGTCAGCGTCGACTATCTGGGCGAGGACGTTCTGAGCGCCGACGACGCCGACGCGGCGGTGCGGACCTACCTGGACCTGATCGAGCAGTTGGGCCGACTCGACGCCGGGGGAGATGTCACGCGGCCGCTGGAAGTCTCGGTCAAGTTGTCGGCGCTGGGGCAGGCGGTGGAGCGCGACGGGCCCAAGATCGCGCGGGAGAACGGGTGGTCGATCTGCGACGCCGCCCGGCGCGCGGGCGTGTGGGTGACGGTGGACGCCGAGAACCACACCACCACCGAGTCGACGCTGTCCATCGTGCGCGATCTGCGGGCCGACTTTCCTTGGCTGGGCGTGGCTTTGCAGGCGTACCTGCGGCGCACGCCGGGTGATTGCGAAGCGTTCGCCGCCTCTGGCGCCCGGGTCCGGCTGTGCAAGGGTGCCTACGACGAGCCCACGTCGGTGGCATATCGCGAGCCCGCCGAGGTGACGGAGGCGTACCTGCGTTGCCTGCGGGTGCTGATGGCCGGCTCGGGTTATCCGATGGTGGCCTCCCACGACCCGGCTGTGATCAACGCGGCCGGCACCCTTGCCCGCGAATCGGGCTGTGGCGCCGGGGAATTCGAATACCAGATGCTCTACGGCATCCGCGACGACGAGCAGCGACACCTCACCGCGGCCGGGAACCACGTGCGCGTGTATCTGCCGTTCGGCACGCAGTGGTATGGGTACTTCATGCGCCGACTGGCCGAGCGTCCCGCCAACCTGACGTTCTTCTTGCGGGCTTTGGTCGGGCGTTGAGCACGCGTCGCGTCGAGTGTGCGATCACGGCTTTCAGTGTGAATCGTGGGCTTTCGGTGTGCGCGTACGGCGGCGACACGCCGACGATCCCCGCCCAGGATTCACACGCAACGCCGACGATTCACACGCAAAGCCCAGGATTCACACGCAACGCCGACGATTCACACGCAAAGCCCAGGATTCACACGCAACGCCGTCACTGAGCGCGGCGGGGCCGCGGGCGATCGCTGGCGAAGCCGCGCACCACATGCGCGCGGACGAACTCCGCCGCCACCTCGGGATCGTCCATATCCAGGGTCGAGGACGGCGTGCTGAAGAGCGAGAACAGGATGCGCGCGAACCACTCACCGGCGGCCTCGACGTCGAGATCCTTGCGCACCTCACCCGTGAGCCTGGCGGCCGACAGGTAGGGGGCGAAGAACTCGACGCATTCGCGCAGCAGCACGGCGGCGTCCTTGGTCAGCAGCAGGCTGATCGCATCTTCGTCAAAGTACTTCTCGGAAGCGATGACTCGTCGCGCCTGGGTGACGAAAACCGCCGCGGAAGAAAGCTTTTCCTCGAGGCTGCTGCCGCGGTCCATCGCCTTGGACATCTCGCGGTAGAAACGCTCGGACGCGTGCTCGGCGCATGCCTCGACGATCGCGGCCTTGTCGCTGAAGTATTCGTAGATGGTGCTGCGGGATACCCCTGCCTGCTTGGCGATGTCGACGATCGTCGCCTTGTCCAATCCCTGCTTGCCGAAGCACGTGAACGCCGAGACGACGATGAGCTCGCGGGTATCGGCGGCCTGGGCCGGTTGAGTCGTCACGGGACCAACGCCCCTCATCCCGCCGGGGCGAGGATCAGCCCACTGGTGGGCACACCGGTTCCGGAGGTGACCAACACGTGCTCGACGTTATCGACCTGATTGTGCGAGGTGCCCCGCACCTGGCGCACCCCTTCGGTGATGCCGTTCATGCCGTGGATGTATGCCTCGCCCAACAGGCCTCCGTTGGTGTTGATCGGGAAATCTCCACCCAGCGAAAGCCGTTCGACGGTCGCGAAGTCCTTGGCCTCGCCGCGCCCGCAGAAGCCGAGCTCCTCGAGCTGGGTGAACACGAACGGCGTGAAGTGATCGTAGATGAAGGCGGTTTGGATGTCCTGCGGCTTGAGTCCGGAATCGCGCCACAGCTGCCGGGCCACCACCCCCATCTCCGGAAGCCCGGTGATGTCGTCGCGGTAGTAGCTCGTCATCATCTCGCCGTTGTAGGCCGCGCCCTGCGCGGCCGCGGTGATGACGGCCGGGGGCTGCGGCAGATCGCGGGCGCGTTCGGCGCTGGTGATGACGAGCGCGACACCGCCGTCGCTTTCCTGGCAGCAATCCAGCAGTCGCAGCACCGGTTCCACGATCCAGCGCGAATTCTGGTGATCTTCCAACGTGATCGGACGCTCGTAGAACCAGGCGTCGGGATTCTTCGCCGCGTGCGCACGATCGACGACCGCGATCCTGCCGAAGTCCTCGTTGGTGACCCCGTACGTCGACATGTAGCGCTGGGCGTGCATCGCAACCCAGGCGGCGGGAGTGAGCAATCCGAACGGCGCGTAATGCGCCATGAACAACGGGGTTTCGGCCATGCTGCGCCCGCTGCCGCCGAACCGGAACCCGGAACGTTCGTTGAAGGCACGCCAGCACACCACCACGTCGGCCACACCCGTGGCGACCGCCATCGCCGCGTGCACCACGGTCCCGGCGGCGGCGCCCCCGCCATGGTGCACGCGCGAAAAGAAACTCAGATCGCCGATGCCCACGTTGCGCGCGATGTCGATCTCGTCGCTGGAATCCATGGTGAACGTGACCATGCCGTCGACGTCGGCGGGCGTCAGGCCGGCGTCGTCCAGCGCCGCGCTGACCGCCTCGCACGCCAATTGCAGTTCGCTGCGCCCGGATTCCTTGGAGAACTCGGTCTGACCGATCCCGACGATGGCCGCGGCGCCCGGCAACGTCCGGCTCATGCGTCCGGACCGTCGAGCAGGCTGAGCACCGCCGTGCCGGAGACGTGGTCGCCCAGGCTGTTGGCGCCCGCGAAGGTCACCTCGACGAAATTCTCGCCGCCCGAGCCTTCACTCTTGCCGGTGACGCTGCCGGTGAACCGCAACGGGTCGTCGGGAAAACAGGGCACGCCCAGGCGGATCGACAATTTCTTCACCATCGCCTCGGGCCCCGCCCAGTCGGTGAGGAAGCGCACGCAATAGCCGTTGGTGGTCAGGATGTTCATGAACAGGTTGGGCGAACCCTGCTGCTTGGCGTAGTCGCGGTCGTGATGCACCGGCATGAAGTCACGGGTGGCGATCGCGCCGGCAACGATCATCGTTGTGGTGATGGGGATTTCGAGGGGCGTGACCTCGTCACCGACCGAAATGTCTCGCCATTGCAAAGTGCGGTTCGCGGTGGTCGTCATGCGTGTCCCTCCGAATACGTCGCGTCAAGGCGAACTGACTGACCGCGGGGCCGAAACTGGTGTAGCACGAGGCCGTCATCGAAGACCTGGTAATAGACCTCCACGGCCAATCCGGGTGTGATGCCGGAGGGATCCACGCCGGTCAGGTTGGACACCAGCCGGACCCCTTCCTCGAGTTCCACCAGCGCGACGACGTAGGGATAGTCGAAGAACGGAAACTTGGGTTCGTGTGGCATCACGTAGCTGTACACCGTGCCGAGGCCGGAGGCCTCGATCGTGTCCCACTCGAGCGAACGGCAGTGCGGGCACATCGGCCGGGGCGGATGGCGGAGCTGCCCGCAGCCACCGCAACGCTGGATCAGGAGCTTGTTCTCCCGCAAGCCATTCCAGAAGAATTCGGTGTCCGGGGTGATCGCCGGCGCCAGACGGGCCGCCATCAATTCGCCGGCCTGAATCGCAGCACCCGGAATCGCTGCCGGCCCAGCACTTCGCCGTTCTGGTCGGTGTAGGTGGTCAGCCAGGTCAGAAAGAAGCCGGTGCCCAGCGCCGTCTTCTTCTCGTCCGAGACCGATTCGTAGACCGTCGTCGCGCTGATCTCGTCGCCCAGTCGCGGGTAACGTTCGATCTCGAACTCCGAATTGGTCGCCACCGTGCTGGTGTAGCCGGCCTCGTCGAGGAATTCGGTTGGGTTGCTTTTGATCTCGATCGGCGCCCCGCCCCGCTCACCGATTCCCTCCAGTATCGGCGACGGCATTGTCCACGTCTGCAGCATCACCGGTGGCGACACGATGCCGCCGAACCGGGACGAGGCCGCGAACTCGGGGTCGAGATATACCGGGTTCATGTCGGCCATCGCGTACGCCCAGTGCCGGATCATCGGCTGGTTCACCGGGTCCGGTGCCAGCGACGGCTTTCCGGTGCCGCCGGTCGGCTGCCCGACGAGGGCCCGCACCTTGGCGCTGACGGATTCTGAGTCGGTCACGTAGCAAGCCCCTCTCGCAGGACACCTTGATCCGACAGATTGGCGCGATCTGTCTCGCGAGATGTGTGTACTCTGCGGCGTCGCATGCTGTCAATACAACAGCAAAGTGCGCGAGGAGCTCCGGAATTCGCGCAAATGACGATTGACGGCGGCCGCTGGTGCGGGTACACCAAGTGATCAGATGACCGGAGGAAACACATGGCCGATTTGCCCGCTCTCGTTCAGTCCTATCGGCTCTACATCGACGGCAACTGGGTCGAGCCGCAAGACGGCCGGTATGAGGACATTTCTCCGTCCACCGAGGCCGTGATCGCCACCGCGCCCGACGCCAGCGTCGCCCAGGTAGGTGAGGCGATCGCCGCCGCGCGCCGCGCCTTCGACAGCGGACCCTGGCGCACCATGAGCGCCGAGCAGCGCGCCGGGTGTCTCAACCAGCTGGGTGAGGCGCTGAGCAAACACGCCGACGACTTCTTCGCGCTGTCCCAGGTGGAATGGGGCTGCGTTGCTAATGAGCGCATCATGCAGATCGACGGCGCCGGGTTCATGTCGATGCACGCCGCTCAGCTGGCCACCCAGTTGACCGACCAAGAGGTCACCGGGATGGGCGCCGGAACCACCTTGTTGCGTCATGCGCCGCTGGGTGTTGTATCGGTGCTGACGCCGTGGAACTTCCCGCACTGTCTCAACGTGATGAAGCTCAATCATGCTCTGGCAGCGGGCAATACCGTCGTGCTCAAGCCCTCGCCGCTGACACCGCTGGCCGGGCTGGCGCTCGCGCGGATCATCGACGAACACACCGACATCCCGCCGGGGGTGGTCAACGTCGTCACGCCTTCCGGGGTTGACGCGGCCAAGCTGCTGACCACCGATCCGCGGATCGACATGGTGAGCTTCACCGGCAGCTCGGTGATCGGCCGACAGGTCATGTCCGCCGCCGGCGACACGATGAAGCGGATCCTGCTCGAGCTCGGCGGCAAGTCCGCCAGCATCGTCCTGGACGACGCGCAAGTCACCGACGAGATGCTGCAGCAGATGCTGTTCGACTGCTGTTCGCTGCACGCCGGACAGGCCTGCATCCTGCACAGCCGGCTGCTGCTGCCCGATTCGCTGCACGACGATGTCGTCGATCGGCTCGCCGCGTTGGCGCGTGAGGTCAAGGTGGGCGATCCCGCCGATCCCGACGTGCAGATGGGCCCACTGATCAGCGCGGCGCAGCGGGACCGGGTCGAGGCGCACGTCGCCGGTGCGCTCGACGACGGGGCGAAGCTGGTGACCGGCGGTGGCCGTCCGGCCGGCCTGGACGTGGGGTTCTACTTCGAGCCGACGATTCTGTCCGACGTGGAGCCGAATTCGACTATCGCGCAAGAGGAAGTGTTCGGTCCGGTGCTGACGGTGCTGCGCTACCGCGACGACGACGACGCGGTGGCCATCGCGAACAATTCGCAATACGGGCTCTCCGGGGCGGTGTGGGGCGGCGACGTCGACCGCGCCGTCGGCGTCGCACGCCGCATCCGTACCGGACAGATCGCGGTCAACGGCTGCGGTCCGGGCGGCGCGCCGTTCGGCGGCTTCAAACTCAGCGGCCTGGGCCGCGAGGGCGGCGGAATCGGCGGGCTACACCAGTACATGGAGCCGATGGCCATCGGGGTTCCCGCGTGACGACGTGGCAGAAGTCCGGCAGCGCCCCACCCCGGAGCCCGTTCGGCACCGGCCCGAAGCGCCTTTGGTAAAGCGCGCGTCCCGTGCCAAGCTGCTGACATGGCCATCGAGATCGCCCGCCCCAAGCTCGAAGGAAACGTCGCCGTCGGCGAAGACCGCCAGATCGGCTTCGCCGAATTCGGTGATCCCCAGGGCCGCGCGGTCTTCTGGCTGCACGGCACCCCCGGCGCGCGTCGCCAGATTCCCACCGAAGCCCGCCTCTACGCCGAAAACCACAAGATCCGGCTGATCGGGCTGGACCGGCCCGGGATCGGCTCGTCGACACCCCATCGCTACGAGAACATCCGGGCGTTCGCCGACGACCTGCGGACCATCGCGGACACGCTCGGCATCGACAATATGGCCGTCATCGGCCTGTCCGGCGGCGGTCCGTACGCGCTCGCGTCGGCCGCGGTGCTGTCCGACCGGGTCGTCGCGGCCGGAATCCTCGGCGGCGTCGCGCCCTTCGTCGGCGACGAGGGGATCACCAGCGGCCTGATGAACCTGGGCAAGCGGTTGGCGCCCCTGCTGCGGCTGGGCGGTGACCCGCTGCGGATCGGTGCGAGCCTGGTGGTCCGGGCGATCCGCCCGGTCGCCAATCCCGCCCTGTATCTGTATGCCGCGATATCGCCCGAGGGCGACCGGCGCCTGCTGACCCGCCCCGAGTTCGGGGCCATGTTCCTCGACGACCTGCTCAACGGCAGCCGCAAGCAGCTGGCGGCCCCGTTCAACGACATCATCCTGTTCACGCGGGACTGGGGATTCCGGCTCGACGAGGTCAAGGTCCCGGTGCGCTGGTGGCACGGCGACAGCGACCACATCGTCCCCTTCGCCCACGGCGAGCACGTCGTGTCCAGGCTGCCCGACTGCGAGCTGATCGTGCTCCCGGGCGAAAGCCACCTCGGCGGGCTGGGCCGCGGCGAGGAGATCTTGTCCACCCTGATGAAGATCTGGGACGAGAAAAGCTGATACCTCTACGCCGGGTAGCCTGCTGACGTGCTGCTGGCGTCGTTGAATCCCTCGGCCGTTACCGCCACCGATATTGCCGACGCGGTCCGCATCGACGGCTCGGTGCTCAGCCGCAGCGACCTGGTCGGTGCCGCCACCTCGGTGGCCGAGCGGGTGGGCGGCGCGGGCCGGGTCGCCATCCTGGCCGCCCCAACCGCCGAGACGGTGCTGTCGGTCACCGGGTGCCTGATCGCCGGGGTGCCTTTCGTCCCGGTGCCCGCCGACGTGGGCACCGCCGAGCGCCGGCATATGCTCACCGACTCCGCGGCGCAAGCGTGGCTCGGGCCGGTCCCCGACGAGCCCGAAGGGCTCCCGCACATCCCGGTGCGCCTGCACGCCCGCTCCTGGCACCGCTACCCCGAGCCCTCGCCCGACGCCACCGCGATGATCATCTACACCTCGGGCACCACCGGGCTGCCCAAGGGGGTGGTGCTGAGCCGGCGCGCGATCGCCGCCGACCTGGACGCGCTGGCGCAAGCCTGGCAATGGACGGCCGACGACGTGTTGGTGCACGGCCTGCCGCTCTTCCACGTGCACGGCCTGGTGCTGGGCCTGCTCGGCTCACTGCGGGTCGGGAATCGCTTCATCCACACCGGGAAACCGACGCCGGCGGGCTACGCCGCGGCCCGCACCGACTTCGGCGGCACGCTGTTTTTCGGCGTGCCCACCGTGTGGTCGCGGGTGGGGGCGGACGAGGCGGCCGCCCGGGCGCTGGGCCCGGCGCGGCTGCTGGTCTCCGGAAGCGCACCGCTGCCGGTGCCGGTGTTCGACCGGTTGGCCGCACTCACCGGACATCAGCCCGTCGAACGCTACGGCGCCTCGGAATCGCTGATCACCATTTCGACGCGGGCCGACGGCGAGCGGCGCCCGGGGTGGGTGGGCCTGCCGCTCACCGGCGTGCAGACGCGGGTGCTCGACGACGACGGCGGTACGGTGCCGCACGACGGCGAAACCGTCGGGAAGCTCCACGTTCGCGGTCCGATGATGTTCGACGGCTACCTGAACCGGCCGGACGCCACCGCCGAGGCGTTCGACGCCGACGGCTGGTACCGCACCGGTGACGTCGCGGTCATCGACGGCGGGGGGATGCACCGCATCGTGGGTCGCGAGTCGGTCGACCTGATCAAGTCCGGCGGCTACCGCATCGGTGCGGGCGAGATCGAGACCGTGCTGCTCGGACATCCGGGCGTGCAGGAGGCCGCGGTGGTCGGGATGCCCGATGCGGACCTGGGGCAGCGCATCGTCGCGTACGTCGTCGGATCCGCCAACGGCGACGAACTGATCGACTATGTCGCGCAACAACTTTCGGTGCACAAGCGCCCGCGCGAGGTCCGCGTCGTCGACGCGCTACCCCGCAACGCCATGGGCAAGGTCCTCAAAAAGCAGCTGCTGTCCGACGGCTGAGCGCGGTGCGTGGGCCCGTCACCACACCGCGAATTTCAGCTCGATTCTTCGCAGTCCCGTTACGCCCGCAGTCCAACCGGCGGCAGGTACCGTCGTAAAAGTGCAAGGACGGAACCTACCCCCGGCCGGCGCCGCCGCGACCGTCGTAACCGGGCCCACGCCGATGAGGCGGATCGCGGTCGCCTGCCTGGTGGGCTCGGCGATCGAGTTCTACGACTTCATGATCTACGGGACCGCGGCGGCACTGGTGTTCCCGATGGTGTTCTTCCCGCACCTGAGCCCCTCCGGCGCCACGATCGCCTCGATGGGGACGTTCGCGACGGCTTTTTTGTCCCGGCCCCTCGGCGCGGCCGTGTTCGGATACTTCGGGGATCGGCTGGGCCGCAAGAAGACCCTGGTCGCCACGCTGCTGATCATGGGCGTGTCAACGGTGTGCGTCGGCCTGGTCCCCAGCTCGGGGGTGATCGGTGCCGCGGCGCCGCTGATCTTGGTCGCGCTTCGGCTGCTGCAGGGGTTCGCCGTCGGCGGCGAATGGGCGGGTTCGGCGTTGCTGAGCGCCGAATACGCGCCCGACGACCGGCGCGGCCGGTACGGCGTGTTCACCTTGATGGGCGGTGGCATCGCCGCCGTGCTGAGCAGTGCAACCTTTCTGGGGGTGAACCTCACCATCGGCGAAGGCAGTCCGGCGTTTCTGCAGTGGGGATGGCGGGTGCCGTTCCTGCTCAGCGCGGTGTTGGTCGGGCTCGCGCTGTACGTGCGCCTGAACATCGAGGAGACCCCGGTGTTCGCGGAGGAGAAGGCGCGTGAGCTGATACCCAAAACCCCGCTCGCGGAGCTGCTGCGGCTGCAACGCCGTGAGATCGCGCTGGCCGCGGGCAGCATCCTCGGCGCGTTGGGGTTCATCTACATGGCCCACACCTATCTGGCGATGTACGCGCACTCGCACCTGGGGTATTCGCGCAACTTCATCTGGTTCGTCGGCGCGCTGTGCGGGGTCGCGAGCATGGCGTTCATGGCGGTATCGGCCACTCTGTGCGACCGGCTCGGGCGTCGCCGCATCATGCTGGTGGGGTGGAGCTGTTGTCTGCTGTGGTCGTTTCTGGTGATGCCGTTGCTGAACACCGGCAAGCCCGTGGGGTACGCGGTGGCGATCGTCGGCATGTGCACGGCCGCGGCGATCGGCTCCGGCCCGACGGCGGCATTCATCCCCGAACTGTTCGCCACCCGCTACCGCTACAGCGGAACGGCGCTGGCGCAAAACCTCGCCGGCATCGTCGGTAGCGCGGCGCCGCCGCTGATCGCCGGGACCCTGCAGGCGACATACGGCAGCTGGGCGATCGGATTCATGTTGGCCGCCCTCACAGCGGTCAGCCTGGTGTGCACCTACCTGCTGCCCGAAACCAACGGCACGGCGCTCGGAGTCGGTTAGTTGGCGTGCAGGTCCTCGTTGAGGGCGATGCCCTGGCCGCCGCGGGCCACCACCTCGACGGCCCCGCTCAGCGAATTGCGCCGGAACAACAGGTTGTTGCCGCCGGAGAACTCGCGCGCCTTCATCTCTTTGCCCTCGGGCGTGATGACCTTGGTGCCCGCGGTGACATAGAGGCCGGCTTCCACCACGCAGTCGTCGCCCAGTGAGATGCCCAGGCCGGCATTGGCGCCGAGCAGGCAACGCTTGCCGATCGAAATGACCTCGGTGCCACCGCCGGACAGCGTGCCCATGATCGAGGCTCCGCCGCCCACATCGGAGCCGTCGCCCACCACCACGCCGGCCGAGATGCGGCCCTCCACCATCGACGCTCCCAGCGTGCCGGCGTTGTAGTTGACGAAGCCTTCGTGCATCACCGTGGTTCCCGGGGCCAGGTGGGCGCCGAGCCGCACCCGGTCGGCGTCGGCGATGCGCACCCCGGTCGGCAACACGTAGTCGACCATCCGCGGGAACTTGTCGACGCCGTAGACCATCACCGGTCCGTGGCGGCGCAGCCGGGCCCGCACGGCCTCGAACCCCTCGACGGCGCAGGGCCCGCGGTTAGTCCAGACGACATTGGTTAATACCCCGAACAAGCCGCCGGCGTTCAGCCCATGCGGCGCCACCAACCGGTGCGAAAGCAGATGCAGCCGCAGGTAGGCGTCGTAGGCGTCGGCGGCCACGTCGTCCAGTGAGCCGATGACCGTGCGCACGGCGACGGTCTCGGTGCCGCGGTCGTCGTCCCGGCCGATCAGCGCCGTCAGTTCGGGGGGAACGTCGGACAGCGCCAGCCGCGACGTCGCCCCGGTGCCCGATTCGGTCAGTTCCGGTGCGGGAAACCACGTGTCGAGGATCGATCCGTCGGCGGCCAGCGTTGCCAGCCCGATACCTGCAGCTCCAGTCACGGCGGTCAGGTTACTTGCCGGCCCGCTTCACCGGTCCGCCCGCCCTGCGGGCGACGACGCCCCGGGGGTCGTGAAATGGGCCGAGTGCGCCGCCGCCTGTGAAAAGCTGGCCCGCGCAACGTGATTCGGAGGTCCTCGCTGCGCGGTCGCTGCAGTGTGCGTTTCGAGGCCGCCGTCTTGCCAGGTCAACCGAGTGAACTGGGCCGTTTCGGGGTACCTCGCTCCCGGGCATCGGCTGGTCACGTCCTGGGCCTGGTGG
Source organism: Mycobacterium sp. NTMscope_Eco_3 (assembly GCF_976985685.1). NCBI lineage: Bacteria > Bacillati > Actinomycetota > Actinomycetes > Mycobacteriales > Mycobacteriaceae > Mycobacterium > Mycobacterium sp. NTMscope_Eco_3. The sequence continues at coordinate 877,833 of NZ_CDRJYZ010000001.1, forward strand.
AGAGCCACCGGCGCGGGTCCGCAAGGGACCGGCTCGTTTAGAGAAGGAGAACACCATGTCCTTTGTCACCACACGGCCCGAGGCGCTGATGGCCGCGGCGAGCATGCTCGAAGCGCTCGGCTCCTCAATGGACGCCCAAAACGCCGCCGCCGCGGCGCCCACCACGAGCATCGCTCCGGCGGCGGCCGACGAAGTGTCCGCGCTGCAGGCCGCGCAGTTTTCCGCCTACGGCGCCTGGTATCAGCAGGTCAGCGCCCAGGCGAAGGCGATCCACCAGACGATGGTGAACAACCTGGATACCAGCGCCGGTTCCTATGGCGAGACCGAAACCGCGAACCGGGTGACGACCGCCGCCTCGTCGTTGTCGCCGTTTGCCGCCGGACAGGCCGCGGCGGCCGACCCCCCGCCCGCGGGAAGCACCACCCTCGGGACCGGGATCGGGTGGGGTCAGAACGTCGGTGCAGCCGCGTCGGACTTCATCACCTTGGGGGAGGGGCAATTCGCCCCCGTCACCGGCGCCGCAGGGATTCCCAACTTCACTCCCGGGCTCACCTCGGCGTCAGCGCCCGCGCCTGCGGCCCCCGCCGCAGTGGGTGCCGCGCCGGTGCTGGCGAGCATGGGCCGCGGGCCTGCGATCGGCGCGTTGTCGGTGCCGCCCAGCTGGGCGGCCGGTGGTGTCCCGTCGGTGAATGCGACCCCGGCGCAACTGGTCGGCGCGGGCTTCACCAGCGCCGCCCCGCAGGCCGCGCCGGTGACCACCGTCCCGGGCGGCCTGCCGTCGATGGCCACGAGCGGACGCGGCGGCTATGGCCTCGGCGCGCCGCGCTACGGGGTCAAGCCGACCGTGATGCCCAAACCGGCCATCTAGCACCCCACGAACAACAACCGAGAATAGGAGCGACGCAATGTCTTTCGACTTTGGAGCACTTCCCCCCGAGATCAACTCCCGCCGCATGTACACCGGGGCGGGGGCCGCGCCGATGATGGCCGCCGCGGCGGCCTTCAGCAGCCTCGCCGACGAATTGAGTACGACGGCCTCGGCCAGCCAGTCGGCGATCTCGAACCTAACCGGCGAGGAGTGGATCGGGCCTTCCTCGTCCGCGATGGCCACCGCGGTCGAGCCATACATCACGTGGATGCACACCACCGCCGCCCAGCTGCAGCAGGCGGCCTCCCAGGCCATGGCGTCGGCGGCGGCCTATGAGGCGGCCTTCGCGATGACGGTGCCACCCCCGCTGATCGCGGCGAACAGAGCCCAACTCGCGGCCCTGGTCGCGACGAACGTCTTGGGTCAGAACACCGCGGCCATCGCGGCCACCGAGGCGCAGTACGGCGAAATGTGGTCCCAGGATGCCGCCGCCATGTACGGCTATGCGGCGGCGTCGGCGGCCGCGGCCAAGCTGAGCCCATTGACCTCGCCGGCGCCGACGAACAACCCGGGCGGGCTTGGGGCGCAGGCCGCGGCCGTCTCCCAGGCCGCGGCCACGGGCGCGCAGACGAGCGGCCTCCAGCAGACCGTCGCCAACGCGCCCAACGCGGTGCGGACGTTTGCCGCCCCGCTGGCCGACCCTCCGTCGGCCCTGAGCGGGCTGGACAGCTTCCTCGGCAACCCGGTGGTGAACAACGTCGGCAACGCCGGTTTCGACGTGGTCTCCTGGAACGTGTTCAACACCATGGTGTCCAACATCCTCTACAACCACACCCTCGACGTGGCGGCGGCCACCGGCACGGCCGGCGATGTGGCGGGCGCGGTCGGCGGCGGCATGTTGGTGGGCGCGGCGGCACCGGCGAGCACCGCGGGCGTCGGCGCCGCGCCGGTGCTGGCGAGCATGGCTTCGGCCTCACCGGTCGGCGGGCTGTCGACGCCCGCCGCGTGGTCCGCGGCCACGCCCGCGCCTGCTGCCGCGACGCCCGTGAGTTCGGGGTGGACCGCGCCGGTCGAAGAGCCGCGCACGACGTGGGCGACGGGCATGCCGGCGGTCGCCTCGGCCGGGCGCGGCGGCTACGGCATGGGCCCGCGCTACGGGGTCAAGCCGACGGTGATGCCCACGCGGTTGCTCGTGTAAAGCGAGTCGCCATTGGCGACGCACTACCTAGATGGTGGCGACCCGCTGCGCCCGGCTCCGCCGCGCTTGCGATCGCCACTGGGTCAGATGGTGGCGACCCGCTGCGCCCGGCTCCGCCGCGCTTGCGATCGCCACTGGGTCAGATGGTGGCGACCCGCTGCGCCCGGCTCCGCCGCGCTTGCGATCGCCACTGGGTCAGATGGTGGCGACCCGCTGCGCCCGGCTCCGCCGCGCTTGCGATCGCCACTACCCTGAGACCGTGCTGGACTTACGCGGCGATCCGATCGCGCTGACCGCGGCGCTGGTCGACATCCCCAGCGAATCGAGAAACGAAGCGCGCCTGGCGGACGAGGTCGAGGCCGCGCTGCGCGCGCAGACCTCCGGCTTCGAAATCGTCCGCAACGGCAACGCCGTGCTGGCGCGAACCCGGCACCAGCGTCCGTCGCGGGTGCTGCTGGCCGGCCACCTGGACACCGTCCCGGTGGCCGGGAACCTGCCCAGCCGTCGCGAGGGCGGCGAGCTGCACGGCTGCGGCACCGCCGACATGAAATCCGGGGACGCCGTCTTCCTCCACCTCGCCGCCACCGTCGCCGAACCCGTGCACGATCTGACGCTGGTGATGTACGACTGCGAGGAAATCGACGCCGCGGCAAACGGTTTGGGTCGCATCGAACGGGAGCTGCCGGACTGGCTGGCCGCCGACGTGGCCATTCTGGGCGAGCCGACCGGCGGCTACATCGAAGCCGGCTGCCAGGGCACCCTGCGCGTGGTCGTCAGCGCCACCGGGACCCGCGCCCACTCGGCGCGATCCTGGTTGGGGGACAACGCCATTCACAAACTGGGTGCCGTACTCGAGCGGCTGGCCGCGTATCAGGCACGCAGCGTCGACATCGACGGCTGCACGTACCGTGAGGGCCTGTCCGCGGTGCGCATCGACGGCGGAGTGGCGGGCAACGTCATTCCCGACGCGGCCGCGGTGACGGTCAACTTCCGCTTCGCCCCGGACAGGTCGGTGCCCGACGCGCTGCAACACGTGCACGACGTGCTCGCCGGGCTGGACGTGCACATCGAACAGACCGACGCGGCGGCCGGGGCGATGCCGGGGCTGTCCCAACCGGCCGCCAAGGCCCTGGTCGAGGCGGCGGGCGGCAACGTGCGGGCCAAGTACGGCTGGACCGACGTCGCCCGGTTCGCCGCGCTGGGCATACCGGCGGTCAACTTCGGCCCCGGCGACCCGAATTTGGCGCACCGGCGCGACGAACGCGTGGCGGTCGACAACATCACCGCCGCGGTGGACATGCTGCGCCGCTACCTGAGCGGCTAGGCGCCACACCGCCGTGCCTGCGCGGCGGCGTCGGCGGCGGCCGCGTGCATCCCGATCGACGTCAGCTCGTCCGACACCGCCCGCAACGCCGCGGCATCACCGGCGGTGAGCGCGCGGGCGTGGGCCAACGCGATTCTGCCTACGACACAATCGATCTCGTCGCAGAGCCGGGCCAACGGATCGGCGGCCCGGCTATCGCCCAGCCGCACGGCCTCGTGCCAGATGCGCACCGCCACGGCCCGCTGGCCGCCGCGCTCGGCCGTGCGGGCGGCGTCGCGAGCGGCGGCCACCGCGCCGTGCGCGTCGCGCATCAACGCCAGCCGCCATGCCCGCGCCACCCCGAGCTCGGGCGCGAACAACGCCGACTTGGTTCCGTGCCGGGATTCGGCCCTGCTCAACGCTTTTGCCGCGGCCGCGGTATCGCCCAGTTGGGACAGCGCGGTGGCCAGCAACGTCAGCGACAGCGGCCCCCACGAATAGCCGGTGCGTTCCAGGGTGGCGGTCGCCGGAATCAATAGTGCTGCCGCAGACGAGAATTCGCCTTCGGTCAACAACACATGCGCCAGCAGCACCTCGCCGATCGCGCGGCCGGGCTGCTGCAGTTCGGCGAAGTCGGTGAACTGCCGGGCGAGCTGGCGGGCCTCGTCGAGCCGTCCCGCCAACAGCAGCGTGGTCGTCTGGGCCAGCCCGATGGTGAAGCGCAGCAGCCCGGGATGCTCGGCACCCAAGGCGCGCTGCGCCAACGGCTCGACGTCACCGAACCGGCCCTGCCGCGCCGCGCACAACGCGGCCGCGCTCCCGGCCCAGGCCACCGCCTGGTCATCGGCCGACGCCGAGGTGAGCACTTCGTCCGCGACCTTGACCGCGTGCCCGACATTGCCCGCGTTCATCGCGAAGGTTGCGCTCAGCGCGTCGAGGGTGGTCCGCGGGCCGGCCTCCGCGACGCGGTTACGCACGGTCCGCAGGAAAGCCGTCGCGCGCTCCGGCTCGCTGAGCATCCAGAACTGGTTCGCCGCCCGCAGCAGCGCCCAGTCCATCAGCGCGGCTTCGGTCAACCCGGTGGAGTCGACGTCGGCCAGCACCGCATCGGCCTCGCGGCCACGGCCCTGCCACGCCACCGCGTGGGCCAGCGCGAGCCGCGCCGCCAGACCGCCGGAGCGCTCCAGCGCTGAGCGGGCCAGCCGCTCGCCCAGCGTCAGGTCACCCAGGCGCAGCGCCTGCTGCGCGGCGGCGACGACGTCGGCCGGCCGCGGGAGCGCGTCGCTGTCCAGCGCCAACGACACCAGCCGCAGCCGGTCGCTGAGATGGTCCGACGGGCGCTGCGACATCAGTTCGACCAGCTCGGTGCGTCGTTGGCGCGCGTCGTCGGGGTCGAGCGCGGCGCGCGCCCGCTCGGCGAACAGCGGGTGGGCCGCATAGACGACCGGGTCCTCGGAGGCCCCGCCCCGCACCCGGGTCTCGGCCGCACCCCACTTGACCGCCTCGGCCACCGCGCCGTCGCCGGCCAGCACGGTCAGATCGGTGAGCGACAGCGGCTCGCAGACGGCGAGATACTCCAGCACCGACCGCGCCGGCGCGGGCAGTTCGGCGAGGAAGGTGTCGACCTCAGCGGGCGCCGTCGTGCCGCCGGGCGGCTCGATGTCGATCCGGTCGAGCAGGCCGTCGGTCCACAGCGCGGCGATCGCGTCGGGGGAGGACTCGGCGCGGGCGGTGACGATCAGCCGCGCCGCGCCGGCCCGCGCCAGCTGGTAGACCAGCGTCGCCGACAGCACGTCCAGATGTTGGGCATCGTCGACGACGAGCAGCAGGTCCTCGCCGCCCAGCGAGACGCGGGCGGCCCGCAGCAGCGCGGCCGGCTTGCCGATGTCGGCGATCTGCACCAGGTGGCTGAAGGCCCCGAACGGGACCGCGCGTTCGGTCGGGGTGCCGGTGACCCAGCGGACGAGGGTCTCGGGGTGCTGACCGGCGAAGTGCTCGGCGGCCACGCGGGCCAAGGTGGATTTGCCGACACCGTCGGGTCCCAACACCACCGCTCCCCGACCCCCGTCGGCCAAGGCGCCATCCAGCCGCTCTGAGGCCGTCGCATGTTGGGGGACGTTCCATCGAATCGGCACTGCCGGATTTTATGGCGCACGGGCCGTCGGCAAGGCGAAAGCCCCAGATATGACGGGCTATTGCGCTTGGTCTACCTTTGGCGGATATGCCCGGGGAACGCGATTCAGCCCGCGAGTGGGCGGTGTGTGTGTACTGCGCGTCGGGTCCGCAGCATCCCGAATTGCTCGGTGTCGCTGCGGAACTCGGCGAGGCGATCGCGGAGCGGGGCTGGACGCTGGTGTGGGGCGGTGGCCGTGTTTCGGCGATGGGCGCGGTGGCGAGCGCGGCGCGGGCCCGCGGCGGCCGCACCGTCGGCGTCATCCCCCAGGTCTTGATGCGCCGCGAGATCGCCGACGCGGACGCCGCCGAGCTGATCGTGAGCGACACCCTGCATGAGCGCAAGCAGATCATGGAGGACCGCGCCGACGCGTTCATCGCGCTGCCGGGCGGCATCGGCACCCTCGACGAGTTGCTCGACACCTGGACGACGGCCTACCTCGGCCTCCACGACAAACCCATCGTCCTGCTCGACCCCGTGGGTCACTACGAAGGGCTGTGGATGTGGTTGTGCGGATTGCTGGACAGCGGTTACGTCTCCCAGGCGGCGATGGACCGATTGGTGCTGGTCGACAAGGTGAGCGCCGCGCTGGACGCGTGCGCGCCCGGCTGAGCCCGCCGGCCGGTCCCAGCCCCTACTAGGCTGTCCGCCGAGCTTGACTTTTTGGAAACGAATCGAGGGGATCACGTGTCCGATCGTGACGGGGGAGCGCGCACGGCGGTCAAACTGACCGACATCGCATCTCGGGTGCCGGCCGTGCTGGCCGACCTGCCGGTGATCGCGCGCGGGGCGCTGACCGGGCTGCTGGCCCAGCCGGGCTCCAAGAAATCGATCGGCACGGTGTTCCAGGAGCGGGCCGCCCGTTACGGCGACCGGATCTTCTTGCGGTTCGGCGACCAGCAACTGACCTACCGCGACGCCAACGCGGCCGCCAACCGGTACGCCGCGGTGCTGGCCTCGCGCGGCGTCGGCCACGGCGACGTCGTCGCCATCATGCTGCGTAACTCGCCCAACGCCGTGCTGGCCATGCTGGCCGCGGTCAAGTGCGGCGCGGTCGCCGGCATGCTCAACTACCACCAGCGCGGCGATGTGCTCGCGCACAGCCTCGGCCTGCTGGAAGCCAAGGTGCTCATCGCCGAGACCGATCTGGTCAGCGCCGTGGCGGAGTGCGGGGGCTCGGGCGGCACCCAGACGCTGACCGTCGAAGACCTGGAGCGGTTCGCGGCGAGCGCCCCGGCCACCAACCCGGCGTCGGCGTCGGCCGTGCACGCCCGGGACACCGCGTTCTACATCTTCACCTCGGGCACAACCGGTTTCCCCAAGGCCAGCGTCATGACGCACCTGCGGTGGCTGAAGGCGCTCGCGGCGTTCGGCGGCATCGGGCTGCGGCTCAAGAGCGCGGATACCCTCTACTGCTGCCTGCCGCTGTATCACAACAACGCGCTGACGGTCGCGTTGTCGTCGGTGATCAACTCGGGGGCGACGCTGGCGCTGGGCAAGTCCTTCTCGGCGTCGAAGTTCTGGGACGAGGTGATCGCCAACGACGCCACGGCCTTCATCTACATCGGCGAGGTGTGCAGGTACCTGCTCAACCAACCGGCCAAGCCGACCGACCGGGCGCACAAGGTGCGGGTGATCGCCGGCAACGGGCTGCGCCCGGAGATCTGGGACGAGTTCACCAAACGATTCGGGATCGCGCGCGTCTGCGAGTTCTACGCCTCCAGCGAGGGCAACGCCGCGTTCATCAACGTCTTCAACGTGCCCCGCTCCACCGGTGTTTTTCCGCTGCCGTTGGCCTACGTCGAGTACGACCCGGACACCGGCGCCCCGCTGCGCGGCGACGACGGGCGCGTGCGCCGGGTGCCGGCCGGGGAGCCGGGCCTGTTGCTCACCCCGGTCAACCGGCTGCAGCCCTTCGACGGCTACACCGACCCGGAATCCAGCGAAAAGAAGTTGGTGCGCAACGCTTTTCGTGAGGGCGACTGCTGGTTCAACACGGGCGACGTGATGAGCCCGCAGGGTCTGGGCCATGCCGCGTTCGTCGACCGGCTCGGCGACACCTTCCGCTGGAAGGGCGAGAACGTGGCCACCACCCAGGTCGAGGCGGCACTGGCATCCGACGAGTCCGTCGAGGACTGCACGGTCTTCGGGGTCGAGGTGCCGCGCACGGGTGGTCGCGCCGGGATGGCGGCGGTCAAGCTGCGCGACGGCGCCGAGTTCGACGGGCGGTCGTTGGCCCGTGCCGTCTACGAGCAGCTGCCCGGCTACGCGCTGCCGTTGTTCGTGCGGGTGGTCGAGTCGATCGAGCAGACCACGACCTTCAAGAGCCGCAAGGTGGAGCTGCGCGAGCAGGCCTACGGCCCCGACGTGGCCGACCCGCTGTACGTGCTGGCCGGACGCGACGACGGCTACGTGCCGTTCTACGACGAGTACCCCGACGAGGTCGCCGAGGGTAAACGCCCGTAGGGGGCGGCCGCGCCGATCAGTCGGTCGCGAGCGTAACCACACTGCGAGATGGCGAGTCGGATTTCGCAGTGCAGTTACGCTCGCGACCTGGCACTGCACGCTGTTCGGCGACCAGGCACCATAGACGCGTGCAATCGTCGTTCTGCGGCCGTCCCGTGTCAGCCGATCGCGCGCTGATCATGGCGATCGTCAACCGCACCCCGGACTCGTTCTACGACAGGGGCGCGACCTTCAGCGACGAGGCCGCCCGCGCGGCCGTGCACCGGGCCGTGGCCGACGGAGCCGACGTCATCGACGTGGGCGGCGTCAAGGCCGGCCCGGGCCAAGAGGTCGACGCCGACACCGAGATCGCCCGGCTGGTGCCGTTCATCGAATGGCTGCGCGACGCCTATCCCGACCAGGTGATCAGCGCCGATACCTGGCGATCCGAGGTCGCCACGGTGGCCTGCGCGGCCGGGGCCGACCTGATCAACGACACCTGGGCCGGCGTCGACCCCGCCCTGCCGGAAGTGGCCGCGGAGTTCGGGGCGGGTCTGGTGTGTTCGCACACCGGGAACGCGCAGCCGCGCACCCGCCCGTTCCGGGTGAACTACGGAACGAGCACGCGCGGCGTGGTCGACGACGTGATCGCCCAAGTCGCCGCCGCCGCCGAGCGAGCGGTCGCGTGCGGCGTGGCCCGCGACCGGGTGCTGATCGACCCGACCCACGACTTCGGCAAGAACACCTTCCACGGGCTGCTGCTGTTGCGCCATGTCGACGATCTTGTTAATACCGGGTGGCCCGTGCTCATGGCTTTGAGTAACAAGGACTTCGTCGGGGAGACTCTGGGTGTGGAATTGACCGAGCGGCTCGAGGGAACGCTGGCGGCCACCGCGCTCGCCGCGGCCGCCGGTGTGCGGATGTTTCGCGTGCACGAGGTCGCCGCCACCCGCCGGGTGCTGGAAATGGTGGCCTCGATCCAGGGGACGCGCCCGCCGGCCCGCACGGTGAGGGGGCTCGCATGACGATGTCAGACCTGGTCGCGGGCGATCTCGCCAGCGACGGGATGCTCGCCGCGAGGCCGGGGGACACCTGGCTGGCCGACCGCAGCTGGAACCGCCCGAGCTGGACCGTCGCCGAACTGGAGGCGGCCAAGGCTGGGCGGACCATTTCGGTGGTGCTGCCCGCCCTCGACGAGGAAGAAACCATCGAGTCGGTGATCGAAAGCATCTCACCGCTGGTCGACGGGCTGGTCGATGAGCTGATCGTGCTGGACTCCGGCTCGACCGACGACACCGAGATCCGGGCCGTCGCCGCCGGCGCCCGCGTCGTCAGCCGCGAGCAGGCGCTGCCCGAGGTGCCGATACGGCCCGGCAAAGGCGAGGCGTTGTGGCGTTCGCTGGCGGCCACCCGCGGCGACATCGTGGTGTTCGTCGACTCCGACCTGATCAACCCGCACCCGATGTTCGTGCCGTGGCTGGTCGGCCCCCTGCTCACCGGCGACAGCGTTCACCTGGTCAAGAGCTTCTACCGGCGGCCCCTCAACGTCGCCGATGTGGGTGGCAGTGCGGGTGCCACCGGCGGTGGGCGGGTCACCGAGCTGGTGGCCCGGCCGTTGCTCGCGGCGCTGCGGCCCGAGCTGGGCGGGGTGCTGCAGCCGCTCGGCGGCGAATACGCGGCCACCCGCGAGTTGCTGACCTCGGTGCCGTTCGCCCCGGGCTACGGCGTGGAGATCGGCCTGCTGGTGGACACCTTCGACCGGCTGGGTCTCGACGCGATCGCCCAGGTCAACCTGGGCGTGCGGGCACACCGCAACCGGCCGCTGGCCGAGTTGGGCGCGATGAGCCGCCAGGTCATCGCGACCCTGCTGTCGCGCTGCGGGATCCCCGACTCCGGGGTCGGCCTGACCCAGTTCGTGGCCGTAGGGCCCGACGGTCAGGGCTACTCCCAGCACACCTCGCCGGTGTCGCTGGCCGACCGGCCGCCGATGCAGGTGATCAGGCCCCGATAAGCCCCAAGGGGTCACGCTGGACATCGCCGTGTCGGCGGCATAGGGCAATATCGATCCCGTGGCGTTGGTGTTGCTGTACCTGGTGGTGCTGGTGCTGGTGGCGATCGTCCTGTTCGGCGCGGCCAGCCTGATGTTCGGTCGCGGCGAGCAGCTGCCGCCCCTGCCGAAAGGGACGACGGCGACGGTGCTGCCGGCCTACGGGGTGACCGGTTCCGACGTCGACGCCGTCAAGTTCACCCAGACGCTGCGCGGATACAAGACCAGCGAGGTGGACTGGGTGCTGGACCGCCTCGCCCGCGAGCTGGAGGCCCTGCGCGGCCAGCTCGCCGCGGTGCACGCCGCGCCCGCGGCCGAACAGGACACCGAGGACGATTCCGCGGAACCCGGCGAGGGCGAGGATCGTCAGGACTGAATGTGAGCGAAGACGAGCTGGTTCGGTGCAGCTGGGCGGCCATTCGGCCCGGGCCGGACTTCGAGATGTACCGCAACTACCACGACCAGGAGTGGGGTCGCCCGCTGCGCGACGGATTGGGCCTGTTCGAGCGGATGAGCCTGGAGGCCTTTCAGAGCGGCCTGTCGTGGCTGATCATCCTGCGCAAACGGGAGAATTTCCGGCGCGCGTTCTCCGGGTTCGACGTCGCGACGGTCGCCGAGTACACCGACGACGACGTGCAGCGGCTGATGGCGGACCAGGGAATCGTGCGCAACCGCGCCAAGATTGACGCGACGATCGCCAACGCCCGCGCGGCCGCGGAGCTGGGAACCCCGGCGGACCTGGCGGAGCTGCTGTGGTCGTTTGCGCCGTCGCCGCGGTCGCGCCCGGCCGACGCAACCCAAATTCCCTCGGCCACTGACGAATCGAAGGCCATGGCCCGTGAACTCAAGCGGCGTGGGTTCCGCTTCGTCGGTCAGACCACCGCCTATGCGTTGATGCAGGCGACCGGCATGGTCGACGACCACATCCGGGGTTGCTGGGTGCCCCCGACCGCCCGCTGAGCACACAGTTGTGGGTCTTTGTACGAGCGGTGACCTGGATAGGGAACAATGGAGGGGTGATAAGTCAGTTCGATGCCGGGCATGGCTTGAAGTTCGCTGGCGGGGCGTGCTCGGTGCCGACCAGGTCCGCGCGGGCGGGCCAGCTCGAACCTGGAGGGAGCACTCGATGGCGGCGATGAAGCCCCGGACCGGAGACGGTCCTCTGGAAGCAACCAAGGAGGGGCGCGGCATCGTGATGCGGGTACCACTTGAAGGTGGAGGTCGACTGGTCGTCGAGCTGACGCCCGACGAAGCCGCTGCCCTCGGTGACGAACTCAAGGGCGTCACGAGCTCCAGCTAGGGCTTGCCGCCGAACGAGAGTCGGCGGTGCTACGCACACACCTTCCGATAGATCTCCAGGGTCTGCTCGGCGACGTGGGCCCAGGAGAACTCCTCGACGCAGCGTTGGCGTCCTGCCTTGCCGTAGCGCTGCGCTTTTTCGCGGTCGGCGATGAGGTCGTTGACCGCCTCGGCCAATCCGGCCTGATAGCCCGCCACATCGTCGGGGTCGTAATGCACCAGGGTCCCGGTGACCCCGTCTGCGACCACCTCCGGAATACCGCCCACATCCGAGGCCACCACCGCGGCCGCGCAGGCCATCGCCTCCAGGTTCACGATGCCCAACGGCTCATACACCGACGGGCACACGAAAACCGATGCGGCCGATAAGATTTCGCGCAATTCCCCGATGGGAAGCATTTCCCGGACCCAGAAGACGCCGGTGCGGCCGCGAGCCAGGCCGGCGACCGCATCCCGAATCTCGTCGGCGATCTCCGGGGTGTCGGGGGCCCCGGCGCACAGCAGCACCTGCGCCTCCGGGCTGAACCGGTGGGCGGCCGCCACCAGGTGCGCGAGCCCCTTCTGCCGGGTGATGCGACCCACGAACACCACCAGCGGGCGGGCGGGATCGACGCCGAGTGCGGCCAGCATCGACCCGGTCTGCGGTGGGGTCGCGGGGAACCAGACGTCGGTGTCGACGCCGTTGCGGATGACGTGTACGGCGCCGGGATCCAGCGCGGGGTAGACGCGCAGGATGTCCTCGCGCATCGCGGAGCTGACCGCAATGACGGCGTCGGCGGCCAGCACCGCGGTGTGTTCGACCCAGGTCGAGATCCGGTAGCCCCCGCCGAGTTGTTCGGCCTTCCACGGGCGCAGCGGCTCGAGCGAATGCGCGGTCAACACGTGCGGGACGTCGTAGAGCAGCGCGGCCAGGTGACCGGCCATGCCGGTGTACCAGGTGTGTGAATGCACCACGCTGGCCGCCGATGCCGCGGTGGCCATCATCAGGTCGGCGGACAGGGTCGTCATCGCCGCGTTGGCCCCCTGCAACCGCGGGTCGGGCTGGTGCACGTGCACTCCCTGGGCTTCCGGGCGGGGCGCGCCCATGCAATGCACGTCCACCGCGCACAGCCGGCGCAGGTGGCTGACGAGTTCGGTGACGTGTACCCCCGCCCCGCCATAGACCTCTGGGGGATATTCCCGAGTCATCATCGCCACCCGCATACCCGCACCGTAGTTCGGCGACGACGAGGGCCGTGAGTCGGGCGGGGTCGTCTGTTTGCCCGCAGACCCAAATACCTTGACGGACAGCCCCACAGAAGCGGGCAATGACGCCGTCCCCCTGGCAGCGTTTCGCGGCGGCCGATAGGTTTGACACCATGAGGGAAGCACCACACGTGCTGGGCATCGTCCTGGCCGGCGGTGAGGGCAAGCGGCTGTATCCGCTGACCGCGGATCGCGCCAAGCCCGCGGTTCCCTTCGGGGGCGCCTATCGGCTGATCGACTTCGTGCTGTCCAACCTCGTCAACGCCCGCTATTTGCGGATCTGCGTTCTGACGCAGTACAAGTCGCATTCACTCGACCGTCACATTTCGCAGAACTGGCGGTTGTCCGGTTTGGCCGGTGAGTACATCACGCCGGTGCCCGCGCAGCAGCGCCTCGGCCCGCGCTGGTACACCGGTTCGGCCGACGCGATCTACCAGTCGCTGAATCTGATCTACGACGAAGACCCCGACTACATAGTGGTTTTCGGTGCCGACCACGTGTACCGGATGGACCCCGAGCAGATGGTCCGGTTCCACATCGACAGCGGGGCCGGCGCGACGGTAGCCGGCATCCGGGTGCCCCGCAGCGAGGCCACCGCGTTCGGCTGCATTGACTCCGACGAGTCCGGGCACATCCGCCAATTCGTGGAGAAGCCGCTCGATCCGCCGGGCACCCCGGATGACCCCGAGACGACGTTCGTGTCGATGGGCAATTACATCTTCACCACCAAGGTGCTCATCGACGCGATCCGCGCGGACGCCGACGACGACCATTCCGACCACGACATGGGTGGTGACATCATCCCGCGACTGGTGGCTGACGGGATGGCCGCGGTTTACGACTTCAGCGACAACGAGGTGCCCGGCGCCACCGATCGTGACCGGGCCTACTGGCGGGACGTCGGAACGCTGGACGCGTTCTATGACGCGCACATGGACCTGGTGTCGGTGCATCCGGTGTTCAACCTCTACAACAAGCGCTGGCCGATCCGCGGCGAGTCGGAGAACCTGGCGCCGGCCAAGTTCGTCAACGGCGGTTCCGCGCAGGAGTCGGTGGTGGGTGCCGGCAGCATCATCTCGGCGGCGTCGGTGCGCAACTCGGTGCTGTCGTCCAACGTGGTGGTCGACGACGGCGCGATCGTGGAAGGCAGCGTGATCATGCCCGGCGCTCGGGTCGGTCGTGGCGCGGTGGTGCGCCACGCGATCCTGGACAAGAACGTCGTCGTGGGGCCGGGCGAGATGGTCGGGGTGGATCTGGAGAAGGACCGGGAGCGCTTCGCGATCAGCGCCGGTGGCGTGGTCGCGGTGGGCAAGGGCGTCTGGATCTAGGGGATCTCCGGGATCAGCAGGTGCGCGCCGCGTTCCGGGCCCCAATGCAGGGTGACGCGCCCGCGCGGTGAGCTCTGGTAGGCCGCCGGGAATTGGCCCGTCAGCGGGTTTCTCGGGCACAACCAGCGCCCGGCGACCACCAGCCGCAGCTGCTCGCCCGCGCGGAACAACGTCGCCGACGGGCCCAGCGCGACGTTGACCTCGACCACCTGGCCGGCGGAGACCGGCCGCGGATCGGTGCCGGTGGTGACGGGTTCGGCCGGGCGGGACAGCTCGGGGTCCAGGGTGCGCAGCGAGACGCGCTGCCAGCCGGTGCTCACCCGGTCTCGGCCGTAGCCATACGAGCCCTCGAATCCGACGAAGCGGCCCCCGCGCCACTTCTCCACCCCGACGAACAGGTTCGCGTCGTCGCAGCCGGTCAGCTCGACCCACAACCGGGCGGCCATCGGCCCGGTCAGTTCGATGTCGTCGGGAACCGTCCAGGTGAAAGTTGCCGCGCGCGAACGTGTTCCGAATGTCACGCGGCCGGGGTGCGAGGGAGGATCGGACGTCAACACCCCGCTGGTGCCCAAATAGATTGGGCGCCATCGGGTTCGGTTCAGTGGCCACTCGGCTTCTTCGCGCACCGCCGCGACGGTGTCGCGGTCCTCGCGTACCTCGAGGCGCACACTGCGCGACGCGGGGGCGCCGTTGAGCACACCGCGAAAGAACGCCAGCTGCTCGGCCAGCGCGTCCTCGGAGTAGAAGGTGGCCCACTTGCCGCCCCGATGCATGTAGAGCCGGGCGTGGCCGGACCCGCCGTGCGTGAACGCGCGGAGGGAGCCGCGGGTGTGCAGGTTGTTGTCGGACAGGCTCCCGCACACCAGCATGGGCACCGTGATCGAGGCCAGGTCCGGTGCCAGGGAGCGCCAGAACTCGTCACGCTGCGGGTGGAGGTCCTGCATGCGTTCGAGGTCGTAGGTCTGCCGCGTAGCGCGTCGCACGTTTCGCGACCACATCCGGGTGAAGCCCCGCTCCCGGACGCCGCCCGGAAACGTCAGGTCGCGGTAGGCGTCGGTGAAGCCTTCCCACGGACAGATCGCGCGCAGCGCCGGCGGCCGCAGCGCCGCGACGGCGTACTGGCTGATGGCCAGGTAGGACACCCCGAGCATGACGACGTTGCCGTCGCTCCACGGTTGGCCGGCGACCCACTGCACCAGGTCGTAGGTGTCCTCGGCCTCTTGCCGCGACAGCAGGCTCCCGGTGCCGTCGGAGTGCCCGCAACCGCGCGAGTCGGCGTTCACCACGACGAAGCCCTGCGCGGTCCACCACGCCGGGTCGGGCGCCTCCCAACCGGTCAGCGCCGAGAAGGTCACCGGCCGCGGCTGGCGCAGTACCCGGTACTGCGCGGAGAACGTCCACGTGTCACCCCGCCGCTGCGGCAGGTTGTCCTTGCCGTAGGGGTGGATGCTGAGGACGACCGGTCGTGCTTCGGCGCCGGCACTGCGAAAGACGTTGATCCGCAACACCGTTCCGTCGCGCGTGGCGACGGCGACGTCGCGCTCGACCTCGAGGTCGGCGGGCGGGTCGGTGACGGTGACGGGCGGTCTGGCGACGCCGCGAATCCGGCTCAGTGCGTACCGCAGCCCACCGCGCCGTCGCCACGGGCGGTCCAGGGCCGGTAGCCGATTGGGCGCCACGGCAATACCCTAGGCGCGCCGGCTACCAGATGTAGGGAACCAACCGATAGCGCACGCGCTCGGCGTATTCGCGGTAGCCGGGCAATTCGTGAATGAGCAGCTTTTCCTCGTCAAAGATGCGCAGCGCGAGCACGATGGTGCCGGGGATGACGAAGAGCAGCCCCCAATACGAGTCGAGTGCCAGGGGGATGCCGATCATCATGATCACGTTTCCGACGTACATCGGATGGCGCACGAATTGATACAGGCCGCCGGACACCACGGTCTGGTCCGCTTCCACCGTGACCGTGGCGCCGGCATAACTGTTCTGGACGATCACCAGCATGGCGATCCCGAGCCCGATCGCCACCAGCACGTCGCCGAGCAGCGACAGCCACGCCGGCACCGACGACCAGTCGAACCGATGGTCGAGCGCGCTGAAGACCATCGTCGCGAACAGACCCAGGAACGAGCCGGTGATGATGAATTTCTGAGCGGTTCTGGGTTCGGCCCGCGGGCCCGCACGCATGCGCCGCTGCAGGGCCGCGGGGTTGGCCCGGCTCAGGTAGACCGTGGGCACGATGGTCGCCACGGTGAACACGGCGATGAAGACCCACGCCTGCCAGTAGTGCAGCGTGCCCGCCGGTAGGAGCAGGATCAAGACCCAGGAAAGAATGCCTCCGAGGGATGTCGTCGTCACGCGGATGCCGGTTTTCATCACGCTCCTAGCAGCGTAGATCGCGGCGCCGAAAAGCCATGGCACCCAGAACCACCAACCCTACGTCGATGGCCAGTAGCCATAGCAAGGGCACGGCGGTGAAATCAGCGCCAATTCTCGGGATGTGCCCGAACGGTTCGAGGTCGAGCAGCCACTGCGGGAACCGGGCCAACGATCCGATCAGGTACAGGGCGATGAAACCGATCAGCACGCCCCAGGCCACCGGTGTGAACCGCGGCGTGACGCCGAAGACACCAACCGTCACGGCCGACAACAGCCAGACGGCGGGCAGTTGGACCGCCGCGCTTGCGACGACCGTCGCGAGTTTGCCACCGACATCGCCGGCCGCGATGCCGTAGACAACCCCGGCGGTCACCCCGCTGGCCAGCATCGCCAGCGCGGACCCACCCAGTGCGGTCACCAAATGGCTTGCGAGCCAACGGGTTCGCGACACCGCCGCGGCCAACACCGTCTCGGCCCGCTGGGTGGACTCTTCCTGGTGCAACCGTAGTGTGAGCGAGACGGCGAACGCGGCTGCCACCATGCCCATCATGGCGAACGCCACGGTGATGAAGGCATCCTCGAGGGCGCTGGTGCCGCCCATCCGGGCGACGATGTCGCGGGCCGCGCCGCTGTCGCCCAGCTCGTCGCCGATGCCGTGCACCACGCTGCCCACCAGCAGCCCGTACAGGCACAGTCCGACCGTCCACAGCAGCAGCGCCGCGCGGTCGAGGCGCCACGTCAGCCCGAACGCGTTGCTCAGCGCCGGCGAAGCGGTCGCGGGCCCGGGGCGTTCGGCGATGAGCCCGGCGCCGACATCGCGGCCGGCGAGTAGCCGATACGCCAGGAGGGTCAACGCGGTCGCCGTCGCCAGGTGCAGCAGCAGCACCCACCAGCGATCACCCGCATACGGTTTGACCAGCAGCGACCACCCCAGGGGAGACAGCCACGACAACGTTCCCGACCCGGCGTCGCCGACGGCGCGCAGGGTGAACGCGGTTCCCAGGACGGCGAATGCGGCACCGCGCGCGAACCTGGCGCTGGGCGACAACTGTGCGGTCACCGCGGCGACCGCGGTGAACACGAGGCCGGAGCAGGCCAGCGCCGCCCCGAACGCCAGCGACCCGGCGGGCGGGACGTCGGTGCTCAGCAGGCCCGCCGCGCCGATCGCGCCGGTGCCGATCGAGGCCCCGAACGACAGCAGCAGCGCCGCGCTCAGGCTGGCGTAGCGGCCGATCGCGGTCGAGTCCACCAACTCCGTCCGCCCGTTCTCCTCGTCGGCGCGGGTGTGCCGGATCACCGTGAGGATGACGGCCACCGCGATCAGCACGTGGAACATCCCGGCTTTCCAAATCCCCACGGCGCCAAGGCTGTCGCTGTAGACCTGGCCGTACAGCGCGCGCTGGGCCGGGCTGGCCATGATGGACGCGGCGAATCCGGCACGGCCGGCCTCGGTGGGGTAGATCTTTTCGATGCTGCCGACGTACACCGTCGCCAACGGCACCGACAGCAGAAACACCCACAGCGGCAACGAGACCCGGTCGCGGCGCAAGTAGAGCCGCAACATCGCAAGCGTTCCGGAAAAATTCGAACTGCGGGGTGGCGCAGGCGATGCCGACGCGTAAGGCCGGTCCAGTGTTGGCGCGCTCATGACAACGACACCTTTTCCGCGTCGCGCCCGTGCCGGCCGTCACCGCCGGAGGTGTCTCCGGACGTGTCATAGTGGCGCAAGAAGAGCTCTTCGAGCGTCGGCGGCTGGCTGACGAGGCTGCTCACGCCGGCGTCGCCGAGCACGCGGATGAGCTCGCCCAGGCTTTCGCTATCGACCTGGGCGCGCAGCGTATTGCCCTCGACGCTGACGTCCTCGACGCCTTTGATCCGCCTGAGATCGCCCGGGTCGCCGGTCATTTCGGCCCTGATCGAGGTGCGGCTCAGATGCCGCATGGAGTCGAGCGAACCACTTTCGATCGTCTTGCCCGCCCGGATGATCGTCACCCGTTCGCACAACGCTTCCGTCTCGGCCAGGATGTGGCTGGACAACAACACCGTCGTGCCCCGGTCGCGGGCGTGCGCCACGCACTGTTGAAACACGTTCTCCATCAACGGGTCCAGGCCGCTGCTGGGCTCGTCCAGGAGCAGCAGCCTGGCGTGGGATGAGAACGCCGAGACGAGGGAGACCTTCTGGCGGTTGCCCTTGGAATACGTGCGCGCCTTCTTGTGCGGGTCCAGGTCGAAGCGCTCGATCAGCTCCGCGCGGCGCCGCTTGTCGATGCCGCCGCGCATGCGGGCCAGTAGATCGATGGTTTCGCCACCTGTCAGGGAGGGCCACAGCGTCACATCACCCGGGACATACGCGATTTGGCGATGCAGCGCGACGGATTGGGTCCAGGGATCACCGCCCAGCAACCGCACGCTGCCACTGTCGGCTTTCACCAGACCCAACAGGATGCGGATGGTGGTGGACTTCCCGGCGCCGTTGGGGCCGAGGAAGCCGTGGACTTCCCCTTCCTGCACGGTGAGGTCGAGGCCGTCCAGTGCCCGCACCGCGCCGAAATTCTTGGTGAGCCCTCGGATCTCGATCGGGGCAGAGCCGATGGAATTTTCAGTTGCCATGGGATTCTCCTTGATCTTCGGCAGCCAGGAACGCGTCGTACATGGTCCGGCCGGTCAGCAATCCTTCGGTGTAGACCTCGAGGGCGGGCAGGATCATCTCACGCGCGTAGTCGCGCAGCACCGCGCGGAGATCCGTTGGTGTTTCATGCATTTGGATGTAGAGAAGGAACCCGCCGCCGCCGGTGATCGCCATATATTTCGCGCGGGCCTGGGGATCGCGGCTGGGCTTGATCGTCCCGGCGCGCACACCCTCTTCCATGTATTCTTGCGCGTTGTCAATCATCCTGCGCCACATCATGTTCGCCAGCTCGCCGCCGGTCTGCATGCTGCGCACCAGGTATGCCATCAGCGGTGCGTACTCCTCGATCTCGGCCATCTGGGCGAACCAGGTGGCCGGGTCGTTGGATTGGAGCGCCTCGGACTTGGTGTTGCGGATCTCCTCGGCGATGTGGTCTTCGCAGGCCTTGCGCAGGCCCTCCTTCGAGCCGAAGTGGTGGATCACCAGCGCGGCACTCACGCCCGCCGCTTCGGCGATGGCACGAAGCCCGACGCCGAACCCGTGCTCGCCGAACTGCTCGATGGCCGCATCGCGGATTCGGGCCGCGGCCGTCAGGTCGGCTGAACGCATGTTCAGTACGCTAAACACACGTTCAGTCCGCGGTCAAGGATGACTCGCGTCAAGAATGCGTAAAAGCGCGCGAATTCAGTCGCGAACCGCGGCCAGGATGCCGTCGCCGAGCGGCACCAGCGCCGGGGTGAGCCGCTCGTCCTCGGCGATGAGGCGGGCCGCCTCGCGCACCGCCACCACCTCGGCGTCGCGGGCAGCCGGATCGCCGGCCCGCCCGCCCAGCGCCGCCCGGTGCACCACGATCACGCCGCCGGGGCGTAGCAACCGGACGCCCTCGACGACGTAGTCCGGCTGATCGATCGGGTCGGCGTCGATGAACACCAGGTCGTAGGACTCGTCGGCGAGCCGGGTGAGCACCTCTTGGGCGCGCCCGCCGATCAGCCGGCTGCGCGAGGGGCCGATGCCGGCCTCGGTGAACGCCTGCTTGGCCAGCCGCAGGTATTCGGGTTCGATGTCGATGGTGGTCAAGACGCCGTCATCGCTCATGCCCGACAGCAACCACAGGCCGCTGACGCCCGCGCCGGTGCCCACCTCGGCGACGGCCTTGCCGCCGCTCAGCTTGGTCAGCAGGCTCAACAACGCGCCCACGGCCGGCGTCACCGCGCCCGCGCCGATGTCGACGGCACGCTCGCGGGCGGCCGCCAACACCGCGTCCTCCGATATCGATCCCTCGGCGTGGGCAAAGAGCGATGCGGCCCGACTGGGCGCTGTTTGGCCAGGGGCTTCTGCGTCGGTGCCGTCCATGCCCGCAGCGTATTCCAATTGATCGCGCGAACCGACAGGCGCGCCTAAAACCGCACGCCGGCGACACGCCCAACCGGCCCGGTGCGTTTAAGGTCACCGTGCGATGGATATTTCCTGCACAGCGCAGGTAACGAAACGGTTTCTCAGGCTCAGCTCAGACTGTTCATATACCGCACATACGCCGATACGCGACGGTGTCCGTATGGATCGCGGAGCGCGTTGGGCGGGGAATACCGAATGGCAGCTGCCTGTTGCCGTCAATGACGAAGTGCCAGTGATCGGCACACCCGATTCGGAGGAATTGATCATCACCACCTTGCTCAGCCCGTCCAGCATGTCTCACGCGCAGGAGCGCCCCACCGACGAGTGGGTGCAGCCGACGGATGCTCCGCAGGGGACCGCGGTTTTCGACGCGACCGGGGACAAGTCGGCCATGCCGTCGTGGGACGAGCTGGTTCGTCAGCACGCCGACCGGGTGTACCGGCTGGCCTATCGGCTTTCCGGCAACCAGCACGACGCCGAGGACCTCACCCAGGAGACCTTCATCCGGGTTTTCCGGTCGGTGCAGAACTATCAGCCGGGCACGTTCGAAGGGTGGCTGCACCGCATCACCACCAACCTCTTCCTCGACATGGTGCGCCGGCGCGCGCGCATCCGGATGGAGGCACTGCCCGAGGACTACGAGCGGGTGCCCGCCGACGAGCCCAACCCCGAGCAGATCTACCACGATTCACGGCTCGGCCCTGACCTGCAGGCGGCGCTGGATTCGCTGCCGCCGGAATTTCGTGCGGCCGTCGTCCTGTGTGACATCGAAGGTCTGTCCTACGAGGAGATCGGTGCCACCCTGGGCGTCAAGCTCGGGACCGTGCGCAGCCGCATCCACCGCGGACGCCAGGCCCTGCGTGACTACCTCGCCGCGCACTCCGATCGGCACGAGCTGCGCGCCCAGTCGGCGTAGACGGCGACGCCCGCCTGTCTCGGCAGCGGAGCGATCAGGTAGATATTCAGCGGCTTTGCGCCCGTAGCTGCGCTATTGCTCACCGGCTCGCGCTACATTCGAGACGAGGCGGCAAGGACAATGAGTGGCAAGGAGCTGGTGATGCCCGATCGAGGACATGTGTTCCGCCGCGCGTTCTCCTGGCTTCCCGCCCAGTTCGCCTCCCAGAGCGACGCGCCCGTCGGCGCACCCCGCCAGTTCGGTTCCACCGAACACCTGTCCGTCGAGGCGATCGCCGCGTTCGTCGACGGCGAGCTGCGGATGAACGCCCACCTGCGGGCCGCGCATCACCTGTCGATGTGCCCCCAGTGCGCGGCCGAGGTCGACGATCAGAGTCGGACGCGCGCGGCGCTGCGCGATTCCCACCCGATCCGCATCCCCAGCACGCTGCTCGGCATGCTGGCTGACATTCCCTACGATTCGCCCGACGACGCGACCGCGCCGGCATCCGACGGTTTCGCCGACCGCGATGCCCGCGAGCGGCGCAAGCGTCGATAGCAATCGAACCCGCTGCGCAATCGCCCCACACGCTCGTTCATGTCGACCCACGACGCGCCGTGGATACTAGGGTGGACACGGACAACGCCGCTGCCGCACATATCGACCGGTAAAGGCCCGTCTCGAGCGCTCAAGTAGAGGATCCAAAAGGGATAACGTGACCTCCGACCAAGGCTTCGACCGAAGCAATGACAGCGGCAACCGCCTAGCGCCGCGCCCCGTCTCGCGTCCGCCGGTCGACCCCGCATCGCGTCGGGAGTTCAGTCGTCCCGACGGGCTGCGCGGGTCGTTCGTGGCCGAGCGCGTCCGCCCGCAGAAGTACCGGGACCAGTCCGAATTCCGGCCGAGCGATCGCCCGGCCGACCCCGTCCTCCAGGAGGCCTTCCACCGGCCGCAGGGCAGCCTCGATTCGCTGCAGCGCCACCCCGTGGACGTCGGCGCGCTGGCCGCCGAGAAAGACGGCGGGGAGCCCGACGAGCTGGACGATCCCTGGCGGGATCCGGCGGCCGCGGCGGCCTTGGGAACCCCGGCGGTTGCGCCATCGACCTCGCGCTCCGCGCTGGGCTACGGCGGCAAACTGGGTGTGCGCGACGTGCTGTTCGGCGGCCGGGTGTCCTACCTGGCGTTGCTGGTGTTGGCGCTGATCGCGTTGGTCATCGGCCTGATCGGCGGGGTGGTGGGCCGCAAGACGGCCGAGGTCGCCGAGGCGTTCACCACCTCCAAGGTGACGCTGTCGACCAACGGCAACGGGGAAGGCCCGGCCGGGCGCTTCGCCAAGGTGGCGTCGGCGACCGCGAACGCCGTGGTGACCATCGAGTCCAAGAGCGACCAGGAGGGCATGCAGGGCTCCGGCGTCGTCATCGACGGGCGTGGCTACATCGTCACCAACAACCACGTCATCTCCGAGGCGGCGAACAACCCCAGCCAGTTCAAGACCACCGTGGTGTTCAACGACGGCAAGGAAGTGCCCGCCAACCTGGTCGGGCGCGACCCCAAGACCGACCTGGCGGTGATCAAGGTCGACAACGTCGACAACCTGAGCGTGGCGCGCCTGGGTGATTCCGACAAGGTGCGGGTGGGCGACGAGGTCCTGGCCGCGGGTGCGCCGCTGGGGTTGCGCAGCACCGTGACGCACGGGATCATCAGCGCGCTGCACCGGCCGGTCCCGCTGTCCGGGGAGGGCTCGGACACCGACACGGTGATCGACGCCCTGCAGACCGACGCGTCGATCAACCACGGCAACTCCGGCGGCCCGCTGATCGACATGGATTCCCAGGTGATCGGCATCGACACCGCGGGTAAGTCGTTGTCCGACAGCGCAAGTGGGCTCGGCTTTGCGATCCCGATCAACGAGGCCAAGGAAGTCGCCCAGACCTTGATCCGGGACGGGAAGATCGTGCACCCGACGCTGGGCGTCAGCACCCGCTCGGTGAGCAACGCGATCGCCTCCGGCGCCCAGGTCGCCAACGTGAAGGCAGGAAGTCCGGCGCAGAAGGGCGGCGTCCTGGAAAACGACGTCGTCGTCAAGGTGGGGAACCGCAAGGTCGCCGACGCCGACGAATTCGTGGTCGCGGTGCGGCAACTGACCATCGGCCAGGATTCCCCGATCGAGGTGGTCCGCGATGGCCGGCACGTCACCCTGACGGTGAAACCGGACCCGGATAGCGGCTAGATGTTCGCCAACGTCGGCTGGGGAGAAATGCTCGTCCTCGTCGTGGTCGGGTTGGTGGTCCTCGGCCCCGAGCGGCTCCCCGGCGCCATCCGGTGGTCGGCCAACGCGCTGCGCCAGGCGCGCGACTACCTGAGCGGTGTGACCAGCCAGTTGCGCGAGGATCTCGGTCCCGAGTTCGACGACCTGCGCGGTCCGCTCAGCGAATTGCAGAAGTTGCGGGGCATGACCCCCCGCGCCGCGCTGACCAAGCACCTGTTGGACGGCGATGACTCGTTCCTGACCGGAAACTTCGACAAGCCGGTGAACGGGGCCGCGCTGGAGACTCCGCCGCCCGCCCCTCCCGCACCGGCGAACGGACAACCGCTCGGGGCGGAACAGCAGACGGGCGGCCACACGCCGTTCGACACCGACGCAACCTAAACCGGCCCGGCCGGTTTCAGCGGCCTTTCGGATCGAGCCCCAGCGATACGCCGGCCAGCCCGCGCCGACGCGAGGACAAGCTGTCGGCCACCCCGCGCAGCGCCTTGCCCACCGGCGAATCGGGCGCGCTCAGCACCAGGGGAGTGCCGGAATCGCCCGCGGCCACCAGCTCGGGATCCAGCGGGATCTGACCCAGCAGCGGCACATCGGCGCCGACCGCGCGCGACAGCCGCTCGGCCACCTGCTCGCCGCCCCCCTCACCGAACACCTTCAGCGTGGAGCCGTCCGGCAGCGTGAGCCCCGACATGTTCTCCACGACGCCGGCGAGGCGTTGGCGCGTCTGCAGCGCGATGCTGCCGGCCCGCTCGGCGACCTCGGCCGCGGCCAGCTGTGGCGTCGTCACCACCAGAATCTCCGCGTTCGGGATCAGCTGCGCCACCGAGATGGCGATGTCGCCGGTCCCCGGCGGCAGATCGAGCAGCAGCACGTCCAGATCACCCCAATAGACGTCGGCCAGGAATTGCTGCAGGGCGCGGTGCAGCATCGGCCCGCGCCATACCACCGGCGTGTTGCCCTCGGTGAACTGAGCGATCGAGATGACCCGCACCTCGTGGGCGATGGGCGGCAGGATCATCGACTCGACCTGGGTGGGCCGGTCGGTGGTGCCCATCATCCGGGGGATGGAATGGCCGTGGATGTCGGCGTCCAGCACGCCGACGGACAGGCCGCGGGCCGCCATCGCCGCCGCCAGGTTGACCGTGACGGTGGACTTGCCCACCCCGCCCTTCCCGGACGCGACCGCATAGACTCGGGTCAGCGAATTCGGTTGTGCGAACGGGATAATCGGCTCACGGGCGTCACCACGCAACTGCTTGCGCAGCTCGGTGCGCTGCTCGTCGCTCATCACGTCGAGGCTGACCTTCACCGCGCCCGTGCCCTGGACGTCGGAGACCGCTTGGCTGACCCGTTCGCTGATCTCGTTCTTCTTCGGACAGCTGGCGGTGGTCAGGTAGATCGCGACATGGACCGAGCCGTCGGGTTCGGTGTCGATGCTTTTGACCATCCCGAGATCGGTGATAGGACGCCGCAGTTCGGGGTCGATCACCTTCCCCAGTGCGGCGCGGATTGCCGCGCTCAGGTCGGCGGAATCAGAAGAGTCATGGCTGGACATCACCGCCGAGTGTAGGCGTGCGCGATGGAGCAGTTCGGTGGCGACCCGTTGAGGATCAGTTGGCGGCGACCCGCTGCGCCCGGCTTTGCCGCGCTGGCGATCGCCGCGGCGTCAGTTGGCCGGACCCGGCGCGGGCTTGTGCACCGCGGGCGCGTTCGGCGCCGCCGCCGGGCCGGCCGGTTTGGGCGACGGCACGGCTTGCGGCGCGCCGGCGGCCGGCGGCGCGACGACATCCGGGGGCGGCGGAGCGAAAGGCTGCGGCGGAGCGAACGGTTGCGGAGGTGCCGCCGGAGGTGAGCTCTGGGTGCCGATGCAAATCACGGTGCACCCGGGAAGTTGGGCCGGCGCCTGCTGAGGCGTGGGAGACATCCAGGGGAACATCGGCGGGGGACTGACCATCGCGGGGCTGCTCAGGTCGATCAGTGGTACGCGCGCCAGCGGGTCGTCCAGCGGCAGGCCGTTGATGTTCATCGGCAGGTTGGGCCCCAGCCCTTCGGGATGCTCAAGGTGCGCGTCGCCCAACGGCGGCGGCGGTCCGGTCATCGGCGGCAGGTCGACCGGGACGACGCCCGTGGCGTAGGCCGCCGCCCACCCCAGCACGTTCTGCGCATAGGGCATCGAGTTGTTGTAGCGCAGAATCGCGCTCAACACCTGCGATTGATCACGCAGGTTCAGCCCCCCGCTGCACAGATACCGGGCAGCCGCGAGGGTGGAGTCGAACAGGTTCTGCGGGTCGGCCACGCCGTCGCCCTTGCCGTCGGAGGCGTAGCGCGCCCAGGTCCCCGGCAAGAACTGCATCGGTCCCATCGCGCGGGCGTAGGTGACGCGATTGGCGGCGCTGCTCTGGATGATGACTTCGTTGCCGGGCAGCGTGCCGTCCAGCGACGGGCCGTAGATCGGGGTGATCGCGGTGCCGCGTGCGTCGACCGCGCCGCCGCCCGCGTGCCCCGATTCAATGCGCCCGATGCCTGCCAGCAGGTTCCAGCTGACGCCGCAGCCCGGGGCGGCGACGGCCATCTTCTGCTCCGCGTTGCGGTATGCGGCCAATGCGATGCTCGGAATGCCCAGTGCGCCACGCGCATTGACGATCATCGCCGGCGGCGGCGCGGACAGCGCGGGCTCGGCGACGTGAAAGGCGGTGGGGCTGCGGTCGACCGCGACGACGGCGGGCCCGGTGAGGTCGGGGAAGGTGGGGGAGACCGCGGCCACCGGAGTGACGGCGGCATGAACCGGCGGCATCTGCGCCGGAAGTTCAGGTGCCGCCCCGCTGACGGCGCCCGCGAAGACCAGCGGAGTGATCATGGCGACGCCGAATATCGGCTTGCGCGTATTCCGAAGTGCTAGCTGCCGCGCAGTCGCGGCGGCCGGGCTCGCACCCCGGTTTCCCCCTATGCGCACTCGACCGTCCTAGGTGTGAGCTGGACTTACTTTCTGTTAGATCGGTGAACCAGATCACCATACATAACTCTTGTGGCGCGAGTGGCGCAATGGTCGAAGCGGATCTCACCTTGATTTCTTAGCCGCGCGCTCCAGGTTGTCGCCCTGCGGTGCCGGGCCCGCATCGGGGGATTCCGGCGTCAGATCGGCGAGCAGTTCGCGCAGGTCATCCAGTTCGTGGCGCAGGTATTCGCGGGTCACCACCTCGCCGACGGCCAGCCGCAATGCCGCCAATTCACGGGCCAGGTATTCGGTGTCGGCCTTGGTCTGGGCGGCGCGACGGCGGTCCTCTTCGAGTGCGACGCGGTCGCGGTTCTCCTGCCGGTTCTGCGCCAACAGGATCAGCGGGGCCGCGTAGGCGGCCTGTGTGGAGAAGGCCAGGTTCAACAGGATGAATGGGTAGGGGTCAAAGCGCGCCTTGGCCGCGAACAGGTTCACCGCGATCCACACCACCACCATGACCGTCTGCAGCAGAAGGTAGCGGCCGGTGCCGAAGAAACGCGCGATCGATTCGGTGAGCTGCCCGACGGTCTCCGGATCCAGCCGGGGGGAATACCTGCGCGATGTCCGCGGGGTGTACAGCCCTCGCGGAGCCGTGGATTTGCTCACGCGGAACCTCCCAATCCTTGGAATTGGCCGGCCGCGTCGAGTTCCTGCATGTCCACGCGCCAGTCGTGCGGCAGCAGGTGATCGAGCAGGTCGTCCACGGTGACCGCACCCAACAGGTGGTTCTGGTCATCGACGACGGGGCCGCACACGAGGTTGTACGCGGCGAGGTAGCGGGTCACCGCGATCAGCGGCGTCTCCGGTGTCAGGGTGAGCAACTCGCTGTCGACGATCCCGCCGACCAGCTCGGCTGGCGCCTCGCGCAACAGCCGCTGCAAGTGCACGCAGCCCAGGTAGCGGCCGGTCGGCGTCGCCGTCGGTGGACGCGCCACGAACACCATTGAGGACAGGGCGGTGCTGAGGTCCGGATCGCGGACCCGGGCCAGCGCCTCCGCGACCGACGTGTCCGGGGTGAGGACCACCGGATCGGAAGTCATCAGGCCACCCGCGGTGTCCGGCGAATGCGTCAGCAGCCGGCGCACGGGCGCGGACTCGTCGGGGTCCATCCGGGTCAGCAGCATCTCGGCGTCGGTGGGGTTCAGCACGCCGAGCAGGTCGGCGGCGTCGTCGGGATCCATCTCCTCGAGCACGTCCGCCGATCGCTCGGTGCCCAGCTGCGACAGCACCTCGGCCTGATCCAGCTCCGGCAACTCCTGCAGGATGTCGGCCAGCCGGTCGTCGTTGAGCGCCCTGAGCACCTCGTAGCGTCGCTTGGCCGGTAGTGCGCGGATCGCGTCGGCCACATCGATCGGCTTGCGCCCTTCAAACTGGCCCAGCAGCTGCGCCACCCCCTGCCCCGGCAAGGCCAGCGCCGACGGGGTCAAACCCTGCACGCTTTGCCAGTCCACGACGTGAACGGGACCGCGCCGTCCCAGCCGTCGGTGCGGGCGCACGGCGACCCGACTCACCATCCAGTCGCGCGTCCGGTTCTGTTCGATGCCCAGATCGGTGACCACGACGTCGAGGCCGGCCAGCTCGGGCAGTTCGGGGTCGTTGACCTTGACCTGGGTGTCCAGCACCTGGCCGATCGCCAGAACTTCCCCGGGCCGCTGCACGAAGTGGCGTAGGGACACGTTGCCGGTGCTCAGCGTCACGCCGTTGGGCTCGATGGACGCGACTCGCAGGATCGGGATGAAGATGCTGCGCCGGGTCGCGAGGTCGACGACCAACCCCAGGACGCGCGGCTGCTGGCGGACGATGCTGATGCTGATCACAACGTCGCGGACCCGGCCGACGGACTCCCCGAGTGGACCCAACACCAACATTCGCGCGAGCCGCGCGATGTACACCCTGTTGACCGATCCCATGGAAGTAGAGCCTAGGCAGCCATCGGTCCGATGGCAGACCGGCCGGGCTTATCGCGCCGGGCACTGATGCGGGGCGACCCGCTGCGCCCGGCTCCGCCGCGCTTGCGATCGCGCCAGGCACTGATGCGGGGCGAACGCCGCTAATGCGTGCGCAGCGCGAAGA
Source organism: Mycobacterium sp. NTMscope_Eco_3 (assembly GCF_976985685.1). NCBI lineage: Bacteria > Bacillati > Actinomycetota > Actinomycetes > Mycobacteriales > Mycobacteriaceae > Mycobacterium > Mycobacterium sp. NTMscope_Eco_3. The sequence continues at coordinate 906,371 of NZ_CDRJYZ010000001.1, forward strand.
GCACGATCACCAAAGTCACCACCAGCGTGGCGATTCCGATGACGATGCCGGCGACCGCCAGGCCGAAACCCTCCTGCCGGGTCCGCTTGATCTGGTCCAGGGCGATCGCGCCCAGCACCATGGCCACGATTGAGCCGATGCAGCACAACAGGCCGGTGAACGACGCGATGAGCGAGGCGATCGCCAGCGGGTTCGTCCCGGGCACAGCGGCCTGGGCCGGATAGCCACCGTGGTAGTCCGGCGGCGGGTAATAGCCGCCCGCATATCCGGGAGACCCGTAGGGGGGCGGCCCGGCGTACTGCGGTGGTGCCGGCGGGTAGGGCGATCCGCCGTAACCGGGTGGTTGTTCATAGCCCGGTGGTGGCGGGACGGGCGGGGGGTACGACGGCGGCGGATACCCGGCTGCGTAGTCGGTGGGATAGCCCGGCGGTGGATACGGCGGGGGCGCCGAATCGGCGGAGGGCGGTTCCCAGGGGGCCGGCTGGTCCTGCTGCTCAGAGGCGTCGCCGCCGGTGGGTGGGTCGGCCTTGTCGTCGTGGGCACTCTCGCCGAAGCCGCCGCCGGGAGCTGTCATGGTGTTCAACCTAACCCATGGGCAGGTGGCGGCCACCGTTGCGAAACGTCAGGGCGCCGCGCAGCCCCGGGCTGGTCACCCCGCGCCAGCGCGCCGTGTTTTCGCAGGTGGCGCCGGGCCGCGGGATAGGGTGGAAAGGCCCTGAGATGAAACGACGACCGAGGCGGAGGACAATGAACGGCGATGACTAATCCTTTCCAGCCTGGGCAGGTTCCCGGCGCGACGCCAGGAGGCGCGACGGGGCGTGGGCGAGGGTCGCCTGGACTGCCGACACCTCCGCGGGGCTGGCCGGTCGGGTCCTATCCCACCTACGCCGAGGCGCAACGCGCCGTCGACTACCTCTCCGAGCAACAGTTCCCGGTCCAACAGGTGACCATCGTGGGTGTCGACCTGATGCAGGTGGAGCGAGTTACCGGCCGATTGACCTGGCCCAAGGTGCTCGGCGGAGGCGTGCTGAGCGGGGCGTGGCTGGGCCTGTTCATCGGCCTGGTGCTGGGCTTCTTCAGTCCCAATCCCTGGGGCGCACTGGTCACGGGCCTGGTCGCCGGCGTCTTCTTCGGGCTCATCACTTCGGCTGTTCCGTATTCAATGGCCCGTGGCACAAGGGATTTCAGTTCGACCATGCAATTGGTGGCTGGGCGCTACGACGTGCTCTGTGATCCGCAAAACGCAGAAAAGGCGCGGGACCTGTTGGCGCGCTTGGCGATCTGAGGCGCGCACGAGAGGTGTGATCGGTGGTGAGTCGTCGTGTGCGCGTACGCCGGACGGGCGCAATCGCGCTGGCGACGCTCACCATCGCCGCGGCGGTATCGGCATGCGCTTCCGGAACGCACGGGCTGGTAATCAGCTTCTACACCACGGCTGCCGACGGTGCGACGTTCACCGCGGTCGCGCAGGATTGCACCAAGCAATTCGGCGGCCGCTTCGCCATTCAACAGATCAGTCTGCCCAGAGCCCCCGGCGAGCAGCGTTTGCAGCTGGCGCGGCGGTTGACCGGTCACGACCGCACGCTGGACGTGATGTCGCTCGACGTGGTGTGGACGGCGGAGTTCGCCGAGGCGGGCTGGGCGCTACCGCTGTCCGACGATCCCGCGGGGCGCGCCGAACCCGACGCGACGGCCGATATCCTGCCGGGCCCGCTGTCGACGGCGCGCTGGGAAGGCAAGCTCTACGCAGCCCCCGTCACAACGAACACCCAATTGCTTTGGTATCGGCCGGATTTGGTGCGTCAGCCGCCGCGAACCTGGGATGGGATGGTGCGCGAGGCCACCAGATTGCACGCCGCGGGGCAGCCCAGCTGGATCGCCGTGCAGGCCAACGAGGGCGAAGGCCTGGTGGTCTGGTTCAACACGTTGCTGGCCAGCGGGGGCGGCCAGGTGCTATCCGACGACGGCCGCCACGTCACGTTGACCGACACGCCGGCGCACCGGGCAGCCACCGTCACTGCGCTGCGGATCCTCAAATCCGTGGCGAGCGCGCCCGGGGCCGATCCGTCGATCACCCGCACCGACGAGGGCACCGCGCGGTTGGCGGTCGAACAGGGCAGGGCCGCGCTCGCGGTCAACTGGCCGTACGCGCTGGCATCCATGCTGGAGAACGCGGTGAAGGGCGGTGTGCCCTTTCTGCCGCTCAACCAGGATCCGCGGTTGGCCGGCAGCATCAACGACGTCGGAACGTTCGTGCCCACTGACGAGCAATTCCGCATCGCCTATCAGGCCAGCCAGAAAGTCTTCGGCTTCGCGCCGTATCCCGGTGTGACGCCGGGCCGTCCGGCCAAGGTGACCATCGGCGGCGCGAACCTGGCGGTGGCCAGCACCACCCGCCACCGAGCCGAGGCGTTCGAAGCCATCCGCTGCCTGCGCAGCCTGCAGCACCAGAAGTACGTGTCGATCGCGGGGGGCCTGCCCCCGGTGCGCACGTCGCTGTATTCGGACCCGCAGTTCCAGGCCAAGTACCCGATGTACACGATCATTCGCCGCCAACTCACCGATGCCGCGGTGCGTCCGGCCACGCCGGTCTATCAGGCGGTGGCCATCCGGTTGGCCGCGACGCTGAGCCCGATCACCAAGGTCGACCCCGAGCGGACCGCCGACGAGCTCGCCACCGAGGTGCAGAAGGCCATCGACGGGAAGGGGCTGTTGCCGTGACGGCCACGGCCCCCGAAACGCGCCCGGCCCGACTGCCTTCCGTCGCATCGCGTTTGCGGACCCGGAATCAGCACTCCGAACAGCGATTGGCTTTGTTACTCGCCGCCCCGGCGGCGATCCTGATGCTGACGGTGACGGCATATCCGATCGGCTACGCCGTGTGGTTGAGCCTGCAGCGCAACAACCTTGCCGTCCCCGACGACACCGCGTTCATCGGCCTGAGCAATTACGTGACGATCCTGACCGATCGGTATTGGTGGACCGCGCTGGCGGTCACCCTGGGCATCACCGTGGTTTCGGTGTCCCTCGAATTCGTCCTCGGCCTGGCGCTGGCGCTGGTGATGCACCGCACCCTCGTCGGAAAGGGCTTGGTGCGCACCGCGATCCTGATCCCGTACGGCATCGTGACGGTGGTCGCGTCGTACAGCTGGTACTACGCCTGGACCCCGGGGACGGGCTATCTGGCCAACCTGCTGCCGCATGGTAGTGCGCCGCTGACCGCTCAGATCCCGTCGCTGGCCATCGTCGTGATCGCCGAGGTCTGGAAGACGACACCGTTCATGGCGCTGCTGCTGCTGGCCGGGCTGGCGCTGGTGCCAGAGGATCTGCTGAAGGCCGCGCAGGTCGACGGCGCCGGCCCGTGGCGCCGCTTGACCGGAGTCATCATGCCGATCATCAAGCCGGCGGTAGTGGTCGCCCTGCTGTTCCGAACACTCGACGCCTTCCGCATTTTCGACAACATCTACGTCTTGACCAATGGCGCCAACAACACCGATTCGGTCTCGATCCTGGGCTATGACAACCTGTTCAAGGGGTTCAACGTCGGGCTCGGCTCGGCGATCAGCGTGCTGATCTTCTTCTGCGTGGGCCTCATCGCCCTACTGTTCATCAAGGTCTTCGGCGCGGCGGCGCCCGGTGGTGACGTCGATGGTCGTTGACGGGCAGGGCGCGCGGCGCACCGCGATCTGGGCGGTCATCGACATCGTGGTCGTGGTGTACGCGCTGCTTCCGGTGTTGTGGATCTTCAGCCTCTCCCTGAAGCCGACGTCAACGGTCAAGGACGGCAAGCTGATTCCGTCGTCGATGTCCCTGGACAATTATCGCGGCATCTTTCGCGGCGACTTCTTCAGCTCGGCACTGATCAACTCCGTCGGGATCGCGTTGATCACCACCGCGATCGCGGTAACTCTCGGGGCGATGGCGGGCTATGCGATCGCGCGCCTGGATTTTCCGGGCAAGCGACCGCTGGTCGGCGCCACCCTGCTGATCACCATGTTTCCCGCGATCTCGTTGGTCACACCGTTGTTCAACATCGAACGCTTCATCGGCCTGTTCGACACCTGGCCGGGCCTGATCCTGCCCTACATCACGTTTGCGCTGCCGCTCGCGATCTACACGCTGTCGGCGTTCTTCCGCGAGATCCCATGGGATTTGGAGAAGGCGGCGACAATGGACGGCGCCACGCCGGCTCAGGCGTTCCGCAAGGTGATCGTCCCCCTGGCGGCGCCCGGCGTGGTGACCGCCGCGATCCTGGTGTTCATCTTCGCCTGGAACGATCTGCTGCTGGCGCTGACCCTGACCGCCACCAAAGCCGCCATCACCGCACCGGTGGCGATCGTGAACTTCAGCGGCAGTTCACAGTTCGAGGAGCCGACCGGATCGGTCGCGGCCGGGGCCGTGGTGATCACCGTTCCCATCATCGCTTTTGTTCTAATCTTCCAACGACGAATCGTCGCCGGGTTGACCTCCGGCGCTGTGAAGGGATGACGCGATGGCCGAGATTGTGCTGGACCATGTCACCAAGAGCTATCCCGACGGCGCCGTGGCGGTGCAGGACCTGAACATCACCATCGCCGACGGTGAATTCCTGATCCTGGTAGGCCCGTCGGGCTGCGGTAAGACCACGACGCTGAACATGATTGCGGGGCTTGAAGATATCTCCTCGGGAGAGCTGCGCATCGGCGGCGAACGGGTGAACGAGAAAGCGCCCAAAGACCGCGATATCGCGATGGTGTTCCAGTCCTATGCGCTGTACCCGCACATGACGGTGCGGCAAAACATCGCGTTCCCGTTGACGCTGGCGAAGATGCCGAAGCCCGAGATCGCGCAGAAGGTCGCCGAGACCGCCAAAACCCTTGACCTGACCGAGTTTCTGGACCGCAAGCCTTCGCAGTTGTCCGGTGGGCAGCGGCAGCGGGTGGCGATGGGCCGCGCCATCGTGCGTCATCCCAAGGCGTTTTTGATGGACGAGCCCCTGTCCAACCTGGATGCCAAACTGCGCGTCCAGATGCGTGGCGAGATCGCCAGGCTGCAAAAGAGGCTGGGTACGACCACCGTTTACGTCACCCACGATCAGACCGAGGCCATGACCCTCGGCGACCGAGTGGTGGTGATGCATTCGGGCGTCGCACAGCAAATCGGCACCCCCGACGAGCTTTACGAACACCCGGCCAACCTGTTCGTCGCGGGCTTCATCGGCTCGCCGGCGATGAATTTCTTCCCCGCCACGTTGACCCCCATCGGGTTGACGCTCCCCTTCGGGGAGGTGATGCTGACACCGGAAGTCCGGGAGGTGATCGCTCAGCATCCGACACCGGGCAGCGTCATCGTGGGTGTGCGGCCCGAGCACCTGTCCGACGCCGCGTTGATCGACGGGTACCAGCGCATCAGGGCGCTGACCTTCGAGGTGAAGGTCGACCTGGTCGAATCGCTGGGCGCTGACAAGTACGTGTACTTCTCCACGGCGGCATGGGCCGCGCACTCGGCTCAACTGGACGACCTTGCCGCCGAGGGAGACGCGCACGAAAACCAGTTCGTAGCAAGGGTTCCCGCAGAATCCAAAGCGGTCATCGGGCAGTCGATCGAGTTGGCGTTCGACACGACACGGCTCGTTGTCTTCGACGCCGACTCGGGGGCCAACCTGACCATCGCGCCGTCGGAGCCGCGGTGACCCAGCCGTTGGAGCAGGTGCGTGCGCATGTACGCGCTCACTTCGGCGACCTCGAACCCGACTCGGCGAGCGTGACATTTCTGGGCACCGAAACCATCGAAGTGCTGCGATTCCGCGAGACAAGCGGGCTGGTCCATTACGTCTCGCTGGGCTGCTCGCGCCACCCGATGACCGAACCGACCCTGGATGTCGCCGACCCGGTGCGCGGCCCGCGCGCCGAAATCGTCCTGCAATTGCGCGATCCCGGCCCGATCACCGGAATCGCCCGCAGCATCGCGATACTGGCGGCAACTCCGGCCGTCGAGGGTGCCGTGCTGAGTGCCGATGCGCTGATCGACCTCGGCTCCCCGCTGTGGGCGTCGCCGTCGCGGAAGGTGCCGTTCACCGCGGTGTTGCTGGGCCGCAGCGAGATCGCGGATCTACCACTGGAACCGCCCCGGGACCCGGTGCGCTTCTTGTCGGCGACGCCCATCACCGCGACCGAGGCGGCGTGGGTGCGGCTGAAAGGCGCCGAGGCGATGCGGCAGGCGTGGGACAACGACGGCGTCGACGTGCTGAACACCAATCGCCCCGCCGCGCAACCCAACTGACCGCGCTGAGCGCATCGTCGAACGTGCACTCAGGGCGAGAATTCTGCGATTTCTTCGCCGTGGATACACGCTCGGCGAAAAAGCATCAGAGCCAGTTGCGGTTGCGGAATTGGAAATACAGCACCAGGCAGACGACGACCATGACGGCCATCACCCCGGGGTAGCCCCACGTCCAATTCAGCTCGGGCATGAAGCGGAAGTTCATCCCGTAGATGGCGGCGACCATGGTGGGCACCGCCAGGATGCCGGCCCAGGCCGCCATCTTGCGCATGTCGTTGTTCTGCTGCATCCCGACGCGGGCCAACGCCGCCTGGATCAACGAGTTGAGCGTGTCGTCGTAGCTGGCGATCTGGTCTGCGGCCTCGGAGTGGTGGTCGGCGACGTCGCGCAGATAGCGCCGAAGTTCCTTGGAGATCACGTCCTTGTTCTCCACCTGGATCCGGTGGAACGCGGCCGACAGCGGGTTGACGCACCGCCGGAGCTCGACGACCTCGCGTTTGAGTAGGTAGATCGGTTCGACGTCGATCTTGCTGCCCGGAGCGAACGCCAGGCCCTCGATGCTGTCGATGTCGGACAACATCAGACTGCTCACCTCGAGGTAGTGGTCCACCACATGGTCGGCGATCGCGTGCATCACCGCGAAGGGGCCCAGCCGCATCTGCTCGGGGTCGCCGTCCATCCGCTTGCGCACCTCGGACAGCCCGCCGTGTTCACCGTGGCGGACCGTGACCACGAAATCGCGGCCGACGAAGACCATGATCTCGCCGGTCTCGACGATCTCGCGGGCCAGCACCACCGATTCGTGGCGGACGTAGTTGACGGTCTTGAGGACGAGGAACAGCGTGTCGTCGTAGCGCTCCACCTTGGGGCGCTGATGGGCGCACACCGCATCTTCCACGGCCAGCGGATGCAGCCCGAACACGTCGGCCACTTCCTGCATCTGGGCCTGGCTGGGTTCGCGCAGACCCACCCAGACGAACCCTTCGTGGCCCAGCGTTTCGATCTCGCGCACTTTGTCCAGGGACGCGGCGTAATCGATCTTGCCGGGCAGCCGGTGGCCGTCGGCGTAGACGGCGCAGTCAACGAGCGTTTCCTTGGGGGGTCGAGGGTCGGCGCTCGGCTGCGGCTCCGGTTCCTGCGCGAGCGGCCGAAGCGCTTCGGGCAGTGCGTCGAATCCTTGGAACACATCCACCTCCCACGCAGCACAGGTCCGACCGGGCGGTGCTCCATGCTACGCGTCCCGGCTGTTCAAAGCCTGACGATCAGCCCTGGTAGCGGACCGGAGGACGCGGTCGGAAAAGGGTGCGCTAGTTTCGAGCCGAAACCCGAATCTGCACGACCTTCTCCACAAGGAGTACATCGACGTGAGCGCAAGTCCTCTCAAGGTCGCCGTCACCGGCGCCGCCGGCCAGATCGGCTACAGCCTCTTGTTCCGCCTGGCGAGTGGCTCGTTGCTGGGCCCCGACCGCCCGATCGAGCTGCGTCTCCTTGAGATCGAGCCCGCTCTCAAGGCGCTCGAGGGCGTCGTGATGGAGCTGGACGACTGCGCCTTCCCGCTGCTGTCCGGTGTCGAGATCGGCGCGGACGCGAACAAGATCTTCGACGGCGTCAACCTGGCTTTGCTGGTCGGGGCGCGGCCGCGCGGCCCGGGCATGGAGCGCAGCGACCTGCTGGAGGCCAACGGCGCGATCTTCACCGCCCAGGGCAAGGCGCTCAACTCCGTCGCCGCCGACGACGTCCGCATCGGGGTGACCGGCAACCCGGCCAACACCAACGCGCTGATCGCGTTGAGCAACGCCCCCGACATCCCCAAGGAGCGGTTCTCGGCGCTGACCCGCCTGGACCACAACCGGGCCATCTCGCAGCTGGCCAAGAAGACCGGTGCCGCTGTCACCGACATCAAGAAGGTGACGATCTGGGGCAACCACTCCGCCACCCAGTACCCCGACATCTTCCACGCCGAGGTCGGCGGCAAGAACGCCGCCGAGGTGGTCAACGACCAGGCCTGGATCGAGAACGACTTCATCCCGACCGTCGCCAAGCGCGGCGCGGCCATCATCGACGCCCGCGGCGCGTCCTCGGCCGCGTCGGCCGCGTCGGCGACCGTCGACGCCGCCCGGTCCTGGCTGCTGGGCAGCCCGGAGGGCGACTGGGTGTCGATGGCCGTCTATTCCGACGGCTCCTACGGCGTGCCCGAGGGCATCGTCTCGTCGTTCCCGGTGACCACCAAGGACGGCAACTGGTCGATCGTGCAGGGCCTGGAGATCGACGAGTTCTCCCAGGGCCGCATCGACAAGACCACCGCCGAGCTGGTCGAGGAGCGCACCGCGGTCACGGATCTCAAGCTGATCTAGCTCGGCGCTTCGCGCTCGGTATGACCCACGTCACCAATTAGGCCTACTAATGGGTAGTCAGTACCCTGAACCCCGTGTCCGAATTGCTTGAATCGATACAGACGCAGGCCGAGCATGGCGCGATCACCGACGAGGAGATCTTCGAGGCACACGTCGGCGGGAAGCTTTCGGTAGGCCTGACGTCCCCGCTGGACACGCAGCGCGCTTTGTCCATCGCGTATACCCCGGGTGTGGCGCAGGTCAGCCGTGCGATCGCCGCTGACCACGCTCAAGCGGCCCGCTACACCTGGGCGAACCGGTTGGTGGCGGTGGTCAGCGACGGCAGCGCGGTGCTCGGCCTGGGCGACATCGGGCCCGCGGCGTCGTTGCCGGTCATGGAGGGCAAGTGCGCCCTGTTCCAGGCGTATGGCGGGCTGAACGCCATCCCGATCGTGCTGGACACCAAGGATCCCGACGAGATCGTGGAAACCCTGGTGCGCCTGCGCCCGACGTTCGGCGCCGTCAACCTCGAGGACATCGCCGCGCCGCGTTGCTTCGAGATCGAACGCCGAGCCATCGAGGCGCTGGACTGCCCGGTGATGCACGACGACCAGCACGGCACGGCCATCGTTGTGCTGGCCGCGCTCATGGGTGCCAGCAAGCTGCTCGGCCGGGACATGAACTCGCTGAAGGTGGTGGTTTCCGGGGCCGGGGCGGCCGGCGTCGCGTGCACCAATCTCCTTATGGTGATGGGTGTTTCGGACATCACCGTCCTCGACTCGCGCGGGATTCTGCACACCGCTCGGGACGACATGAACGACGTCAAGGCGGCTCTGGCGCGGCGCACCAACCCCGACGGGCTGTCCGGCAGCGCGGCGGAAGCCCTGCGGGACGCCGACGTGTTTCTCGGTCTGTCGGGCGGCGTGGTCCCCGAAGAGATGATCGCCACCATGGCCCCTAACGGGATCGTGTTCGCGCTGTCCAACCCGGATCCGGAGATCCACCCCCAAATCGCGGCCAAGTACGCCTCGGTGGTGGCCACCGGTCGCAGCGACTTCCCAAACCAGATCAACAACGTGCTGGCATTCCCCGGGGTGTTCCGCGGTGCGCTGGACGCCGGTGCCCGCCGGATCACCGAGAAGATGATGGTCGCCGCGGCCGAGGCGATCTTCTCCGTCGTCAGCGACGACCTTGCTCCCGACCGGATCGTCCCCAGCCCGCTGGACCTGCGCGTCGGGGAAGCGGTCGCCGCGGCCGTGGCGATCGCGTCCGACACCACGGGGTGAGGATCGGCAGGCTGGCGGCACCGCTGCTCGCCGCCTTAATCGCTGTTTCCGGTTGCGCGACCGACACCGCGGGCGATCGTCGCGCCGGCGCGGAAGTGGTGGTCGGGTCCCGGTCCGACGCCGAGTCGACGCTGCTGGCCAACATCTACGTGGCGGCCTTGCGGTCCTACGGATTTGGCGCGCGGTTCCAGGCGACCGCCGACCCGAAGGGCCAATTGGATTCGGGCGCCGTCACCGTCGTTCCCGCCTTCACCGGCCGGGTGTTGCAGGCCCTGCAGCCCGGTGCGACGGCGATGTCCGACAAAGACGTCTACCGCGCGATGATCGCCGCGCTGCCCGAGGGCATCGTGGCGGGCGACTACACGACGGCCGCCGAGGACAAACCCGTGCTGCTGGTGAGCCGAGCCACCGCCAAGGCGTGGGGCGGCAGCGATGTCAGTGCGGACTTGAGCACGCTGCCGCAACACTGTGCCGGCCTCGTCGTCGGGGCCGTCGCCGGTCAACGGCCGCCGTCGGCCATCGGCCCCTGCCGCCTTCCCGCCCCGCGTGAATTCCCGGATGGCACAACGATGTTCGCGGCGGTCGCGGCCGGACAGCTGACCGCGGGATGGACGACCACCGCCGATCCCGGCGCGCACGCCGGCCTGGTCGCGCTGGCCGACGCCAAACCCACACTGATTCGGGCCGAGAACGTGGTGCCGCTGTATCGTCGCAACGCGCTCAGCGACCGGCAATTGTTGGCGATCAACGAAGTGGCCGGCGTGCTGGACACCGCCGCCCTGGTCGACATGCGCCGGCAGGTGGGTGCGGGCGCCGACCCGCAGGCGGTGGCGGCGGGCTGGTTAGCCGAGCACCCGCTGGGGCGCTGAACGTCAGGGCTGATGTGCCCCGGCTCTCTTCGCGCGTATTCACGCGCTCATCGACCGGGTCAGCGCTTGGGCATCAACCGGTGCACAAACTGCTGAAGCCGGCCCATGATGGGCCCACCCAGCAGCAGCTCCGGTCGCGAACCCGTCAGCCGCACGACCAGGTCCATCGCCTTGACGTCCGGCCCCACCAGCACCCGGGCCTTGTTCTTGCGCACCCCTTCGAGGATGAGCTGAGCCGCCCGTTCCGGGGTGGTTTTGGCCTGCTGTTCCTCGAAGAGGCTGGCCAGCTCGGCGTGGTCGACCCCCTCGACGCCGGTGGCGTTGCGGGCGAACGCGGTTTTGATGCCGCCCGGGTGCACCGTCGTCACCCGCACCGGGTGACCGGCGCGCGCCATCTCCTGGTGCAGCGCCTCGGTGAACCCGCGGACGGCGAACTTGGCCGAGACGTATGCCGCCTGGCCGGGCGCCGAAAACAGGCCGAGCGCGCTCGAGATGTTGATGATGTGTCCGTCGCCGGAGGCGATCAGGTGCGGGAGGAAAGCCTTGGTGCCGTTGACGACGCCCCAGTAGTCGACGTCAATCACGCGTTCGATGTCCTTAAACCGGCTGTCCTCGATGGATCCGATGAACGTGATGCCGGCGTTGTTGTAGATCTGGTTGACCGCACCGAAATGCTCGTTGACCGCGTCGGCGTAAGCCAGGAAGGCGCTGCGCTCGGTCACGTCGAGCTGATCGGACTTGACCGGCGCGCCGATCGCCGCCAGTTGCTCGGCGGTCTGCGCCAGTCCCGCGGTGTCGACGTCGCTGATCGCCACCTTGGCACCGGCGCGCCCCAACTCCACCGCCAACGCCTGGCCGATGCCCGAACCCGCGCCGGTGACCACGGCGACCTTGCCGGCGAACCCATCCATGCAATACTCCCTCGACCAGGCTTGACGCGTTGACGCTAATCGTTACCAGCGGCGGTGGCTAGCGCAGGGCGAAATGGTGAACATGCGGCCGCGCCGCACTGAGAGATCGATCACTGCTTGGGCAGCAGCCGGCCCATGACGGGCCCGAACAGCTGCTGATACCCCGAACCCGTCAGGCGAACCAAGATGTCCAGCACCTTGGCGTCCACCCCGACCAGCACCCGCGCCTTCTTCTTCCGCACCGCGTCGAGGATGATCTGGGCCGCGCGGTGCGGGGTGGTCTTGGCCAGCCGCTTGTCGAACAACTTGGCCAGCTCGGCCTGGTCGAGGCCCTCGGCGGTGGTGGCGTTGCGCGCGATCGCGGTCTTGATGCCGCCCGGGTGCACCGTGGTCACCGCCACCGGGTGGCCGGCCGCCACCATCTCCTGCCGCAGCGCCTCGGTGAAGCCGCGGACGGCGAACTTGGCCGAGTTGTAGGCCGCCTGCCCCGGCACGGAGAAAAGCCCGAACACGCTCGAGACGTTGACGACGTGTCCGTCGCCGGAGGCGATCAGGTGCGGGAGGAAAGCCTTGGTGCCGTTGACGACGCCCCAGAAGTCGACGTCCATCACGCGTTCGATGTCCTTGAACTGGCTGACTTCGACGTCACCGGTGAAGGCGATCCCGGCGTTGTTGTAGATCTGGTTGACCTTGCCGAAGTGCTCTTTAACCGCGTCGGCGTAGGCCAGGAACGCTTCACGTTCGGTCACGTCGAGGCGATCCGCCTTGACCTGCGCACCGATCGCCTTCAGCTGCTCCTCGGTGTGGGCCAGGCCTTCGAGGTCGACGTCGCTGATGGCCACCTTGGCTCCCGAGCGAGCCAGTTCCAGCGCCAGTGCCTGCCCGATACCCGAACCCGCACCCGTCACCACCGCGACCTTGCCGGCGAACCCTTGCATGAGCACCCTTCCTGTTGGCCCGTTTGCGTCGAGGCTAGCCGGTACCGGCGGTACCGCTCTCGTCGGGTGTGAACGTCGAGCAGTTGCGCGAATCCGGGCGTCTCCGCCCAACCAAGTCGACGTTCGTCGATCTAGCCGAAGGCGGTGTCGATGATCTCCTGCTGCTCGACGGCGTGCACCTTCGACGAGCCCGACGACGGAGCCGACATCGCCCGCCGGGAAATCCGCTTGAGCCCGGTCAGCTTGTCGGGCAGCAGCTCGGGCAATTCCAGACCAAAGCGCGGCCACGCGCCCTGGTTGGCGGGCTCCTCCTGAACCCAGAAGTACTCCCTGACGCTCGGGTAGCGGTCCAGCGTTTCGCCCAGCCGGCGCTTCGGCAGCGGAGCGAGCTGCTCGATCCGCACGATCGCCACGTCGTCCCGATTGTCCTTGGCCTTGCGGGCCACCAACTCGTAATAGAGCTTGCCGCTGGTCAGCAGGACCCTGCTGACCTTGCTGCGATCACCGATGCCGTCCTCGTAGGTCGGCTCTTCGAGCACCGAGCGGAACTTGATCTCGGTGAAGTCCTTGACGTCGCTGACCGCCGCCTTGTTGCGCAGCATCGACTTGGGCGTGAACACGATCAGCGGCCGCTGCACGCCGTCGAGGGCGTGCCGCCGCAACAGGTGGAAGTAGTTGGACGGCGTGGAGGGCATTGCGATCGTCATCGAACCCTCCGCCCACAGCTGCAGGAAGCGCTCGATCCGGCCCGAGGTGTGGTCGGGGCCCTGGCCTTCGTGGCCGTGCGGCAACAGCAGCACCACGTTGGACAACTGGCCCCACTTGGCCTCACCGGAGCTGATGAACTCGTCGATGATCGACTGCGCGCCGTTGACGAAGTCCCCGAACTGGGCTTCCCACAGGACGAGGGCGTCCGGGTTGCCCACGGTGTAGCCGTACTCGAAGCCGACCGCGGCGTATTCCGACAGCGGGGAGTCATAGACCAGGAACTTGCCGCCGGTGGGGGTGCCGTCGGGGTTGGTCGCCAGCAGCTGCAGCGGCGTGAACTCCTCACCGGTGTTGCGGTCGATGATCACCGAGTGCCGCTGCGAGAAGGTGCCGCGCCGGGTGTCTTGCCCCGACAGCCGCACCAGCTTGCCCTCGGCCACCAGCGAGCCCAGCGCCAGCAGCTCGGCGAAGGCCCAGTCGATCTTGCCCTCGTAGGCCATCTCCCGGCGCTTCTCCAGCACCGGCTGCACCCGCGGGTGCGCCGTGAAGCCCTCGGGCAGCGCCAGGAATGCGTCACCGATACGGGCCAGCAACGCCTTGTCCACCGCGGTGGCCAGGCCCGCGGGCAGCATCTGGTCGGCTTCCACCGATTCGCTCGGCAGCGCGCCGTGCTTCTCCAGCTCTCGGACCTCGTTGAACACCCGCTCGAGCTGGCCCTGGTAGTCGCGCAGGGCGTCCTCGGCTTCCTTCATCGAGATGTCGCCGCGGCCGATCAGGGCTTCGGTGTAGCTCTTGCGGACTCCGCGCTTGATGTCGACGACGTCGTACATGGCGGGGTTGGTCATCGACGGGTCATCGCCTTCGTTGTGCCCGCGCTTGCGGTAGCACAGCATGTCGATGACGACGTCCTTCTTGAACTCCTGCCGGAAGTCGACGGCCAGCTTGGCCACCCACGCGCACGCCTCCGGGTCGTCGCCGTTGACGTGGAAGATCGGCGCCCCGATCATCTTCGCGACATCGGTGCAGTACTCGCTGGACCGCGAGTACTCCGGCGCGGTGGTGAAGCCGATCTGGTTGTTGGCGATGATGTGAATGGTGCCGCCGACGCGGTAACCGGGCAGGTGGGTCAGGTTGAGGGTCTCGGCGACCACGCCCTGACCGGCGAACGCCGCATCGCCGTGCAGCATCATCGGCACCACCGAGAAGGCCTTGTCGTCGCCCTGGTCCTCGGCGCCCCGGTCCAGCAGGTCCTGCTTGGCCCGGACCAGGCCCTCCAGCACCGGGTCGACGGCTTCCAGGTGCGACGGGTTGGCGGTCAGCGAAACCTGAATGTCGTTGTCGCCGAACATCTGTAGGTATACGCCGGTGGCGCCCAGGTGGTACTTGACGTCTCCGGAGCCGTGTGCCTGCGCCGGGTTGAGGTTGCCCTCGAACTCGGAAAAGATCTGTGAGTACGGCTTGCCGACGATGTTGGCCAGTACGTTGAGCCGGCCGCGGTGCGGCATCCCGATGACCACCTCGTCGAGCCCGTGCTCGGCGCACTGGTCGATCGCCGCATCCATCATTGGAATGATGCTTTCCGCACCCTCAAGTGAAAACCGTTTCTGCCCAACGTATTTGGTCTGCAGGAAGGTTTCGAAGGCCTCCGCCGCGTTCAGTTTGCTCAGGATGAACTTCTGCTCGGCCACCGTCGGCTTGACGTGCTTGGTCTCGACACGCTGCTGCAGCCATTCCTGTTGCGAGGGCTCGAGAATGTGGGTGTACTCCACGCCGATGTGACGGCAGTAGGCATCGCGCAGCAGACCCAGCACGTCGCGCAGCTTCTTGTATTCGGAACCGGCGAACCCGTTGACCTTGAACACCCGATCCAGATCCCACAGCGTCAGACCGTGGTTGAGGATCTCGAGGTCGGGGTGGCTGCGGAACCGGCTGCCGTCCAAGCGCAGCGGGTCGATGTCGGCCATCAGATGGCCCCGATTGCGGTAGGCCGCAATCAACTCCATCACCCGGGCGGTCTTGTCGACGATCGAGTCCGGGTTGTCGGTGCTCCAGCGCACCGGTAGATAGGGGTTTCCCAGCTCGCGGAAGATCTCGTCCCAGAAGGCGTCCGACAGCAGCATCTCGTGGATGGTGCGCAAGAAGTCGCCGGATTCCGCGCCCTGGATGATGCGGTGGTCATAGGTCGACGTGAGCGTGATCAGCTTGCCGATCCCCAGCTCGGCGATGCGTTCCTCGCTGGCGCCCTGGAACTCGGCGGGATATTCCATGGCGCCGACGCCGATGATGGCGCCCTGGCCCGTCATCAGCCGCGGCACCGAGTGCACGGTGCCGATGGTGCCCGGGTTGGTCAGCGAAATCGTCACGCCGGCAAAGTCTTCGGCGGTCAGCTTGCCGTCGCGGGCCCGTCGCACGATGTCTTCGTAGGCGGTGACGAACTGCGCGAACCGCATGGTCTCGCAGCCCTTGATGCCGGCCACCACCAGAGAACGCTTGCCGTCCTTGCCCTGCAGGTCGATGGCCAGGCCGAGGTTGGTGTGCGCCGGGGTGATGGCGGTGGGTTTGCCGTCGACCTCGGCGTAGTGCCGATTCATGTTCGGGAACTTCTTGATCGCCTGCACCAGCGCGTACCCGAGCAGGTGGGTGAACGAGATCTTGCCGCCGCGCGTGCGCTTGAGTTGGTTGTTGATGACGATCCGGTTGTCGATCAGCAGCTTGGCGGGGACGGCGCGGACACTGGTCGCCGTCGGCACGTCCAGCGACGCCGACATGTTCTTGACGACGGCCGCCGCGGCGCCGCGCAGCGTCTGCAACTCGTCGCCTTCGGCCGGCGGGGGAGCGGCGGCCTTCGCCGGCGCGGGCCGCGCCGGGACCCCGTTGCCGGCGGCCGTGCTGACGGGGGGTGTCGTGCTGGAAGGGGGCGCGGGCTTGGGGCTTTGGGCGGGAGCCGGGGCCGGCTTCGCCGGCGCGGGGGCCGCGGCCGGCCGGCCATCGCCGCTGGTCGGGGCCGCGGGCGCCGCCTCGCCGGTGGGCTCGGGGTTGTAGTCGACCAGGAATTCATGCCAGCTCGGATCCACCGACGAGGGGTCATCGCGGAACTTGCGGTACATCTCCTCGACCAGCCATTCGTTCTGACCGAATGGTGAACTTATGTTGCTCACGACCGCAGTTCGCCTCAATCCCTTTGTCCTACAGGGTCACCGCAGCGCTATTGCGCGGCAGCACCCTCGTCGGCCCCGGCGGGCCGAGCACCTCATAGCCATGGCGGCACGCATTGCTTCCGCCCTATAAAGGCTAACCTCTCGCCACCAATCTGCCAGGCGGACCGGGGGGCCTCGGGGAGGGTCAGCCGGCTTCGGGGACCGGGGGCACCAGATGCAGGGCGCGGGGCCAGCGCGCGGGTGGGGCGCCGAACGCCCGCTTGGCGTTGCGGACCATCTTCTTGCCGGCGAGGTAATTGCCCACTGCCCCCACCACGACCCCGATCCCGACCGGCAGCAGTTTGCCGAACAACAGGGCGCCCCGCCGCACGGTGTACTTCCTGACCCACGACTTGAGCAGTCGCGAGTTCAGTCCCGACATCGACGACAGCGGCAGCGCGGCCAGGCTCTCGGAAATCCAGCCGCCGCTGGTGCGCCGCGGACCGAGCAGCTCCGCGACGGCGTGCTCGCTGTTGTCACCGACGAGCACCGCCAGCACCAGGGCGCGGCGTCGTTCGCGGTGATCGGCCGGAATGTCGTGGACCACCGCGACCGCCAACACGAAGAACGCGGTGGCCTCGAGGAACGTCACCGTTTCCGCGGCCGCCGCGGACAGGGCACTCAACGTGCCGATTCCGGGGACGGTCGCCGCGGCCCCAACCGCAACGCCGCCGGCCGTCACGATGGCCACGTAACGCTTCTGCAGCTTGGCCAGGATCTCCGCCGGGCTGGCCTCGGGATCGGCGTTGCGCAGCCGGTTCACATAAGCCTCGGCGGCGGGGCCCTGTATCCGCGAGCTGCGCTCGATGACCTGCGCCAACGCCCGCGCGGACATCTTGGGCCGACCGTCCTTGCCGGTCGGCGCCTCTCCCGCGTTGGCCATGTTGAAAAACCGCTTCCGCGACCTGTTCCGTCGGGCCCGCATACTGTCTCTCCTGCAAATGGGGTTCCTTCAGGCTAACGTGCCCGCGGCACATCCTGACGCGTTATCTGTCCCCACCGGATCCGTGGCTGCCGGCCCTCTTGCGCCGCCGGGAATAATGCAGGCTGGATGTCTGCGACGGCCGTGCCGTTGGTCGGTCGTCGTGGTGAACGGTTCGCCGTGCGCGCGGTCGATGACCTGGCAGTTCAGGCCGGTCGACCAGACGGGCCGATGCGGCGTAAACGGCATCGTCGGGAGCGAAACGAGGTGGGGTGGATGACCACGGCTGCGCCCCGCACGCCCGAGGGTGAGGGGCGTGCGGGTTCCGGGCCGGCGCGGGCCGCCCATCGCTGGGATTTCATCACCCGGAGCTCGCCGCACTCACAGAACCCCTGGAACCCGCTTTGGGCGATGATGATCGGCTTTTTCATGATCATGGTCGACTCGACCATCGTCGCGATCGCAAACCCGACCATCATGGCCAACCTGCGCATCGGCTACGACACCGTGGTCTGGGTGACCAGCGCCTACCTGCTGGGTTATGCCGTCGTGTTGCTCGTGGCGGGTCGCCTCGGCGACCGGTTCGGCCCCAAGAACCTGTACCTGATCGGCCTGGTGGTCTTCACTATCTCCTCGGTGTGGTGCGGACTGTCGGGCAGCGCCGCCATGCTGATCGCGGCCCGCGTCGTGCAAGGCATCGGAGCGGGCGTGCTCACCCCGCAAACCTTGTCGACGATCACCCGGATCTTCCCGCCGGAACGGCGCGGCATCGCGGTGAGCTTGTGGGGCGCCACCGCGGGAGTCGCCAGCCTGGTGGGCCCGCTGGCCGGCGGTGTCCTGGTCGACGGGCTGGGCTGGGAGTGGATCTTCTTCGTCAACGTCCCCATCGGGGTGATCGGGCTGGCGTTGGCGTATTGGCTGATCCCGGTGTTGCCCACCCAGTCACACCGGTTCGATCTGATCGGGGTGGGCCTGTCCGCGGTGGGCATGTTCCTGATCGTGTTCGGGCTGCAGCAGGGGCAGGCCGCGCACTGGCAGCCGTGGATTTGGGCGTTGATCGTCGCGGGCTTCGGGTTCATGACGGTGTTCGTCTTCTGGCAGTCGGCGAACCCCCACGAACCGCTGATTCCGTTGGTGATCTTCGGTGACCGCGACTTCAGCCTGTGCAACGTCGGGGTGGCAATCGTCTCGTTCGCCGCGACGGCGATGATGCTGCCGCTGACGTTTTATGCGCAGGCTGTTTGCGGGCTGTCGCCGACGCGCTCGGCCCTGCTGATCGCGCCGATGGCGATCGCCAACGGGGTGTTCGCGCCGTTCGTCGGCAAGATCGTCGACAACTACCATCCGCGGCCGGTGCTCGGTTTCGGTTTTTCGGTGCTGGCGATCGCGCTGACCTGGCTCACCTTCGAGATGGCGCCGACGACGCCGATCTGGCGGCTGGTGTTGCCGTTCTTCGCGATGGGCGTGGGGATGGCGTTCGTGTGGTCGCCGCTGACCGCGACCGCGACGCGAAACCTGCCCGCGCAGCTGGCCGGTGCGGGCTCTGCGGTGTACAACTCGGTCCGGCAGCTGGGCGCGGTGCTCGGCAGCGCCGGCATGGCCGCATTCATGACCTGGCGGATCAGTGCCGAGATGCCGCGGCGGCCGTCCGGTGGGGGCGTCGACGAGGACGCCATCGCGTTGCAGTTGCCCCCGTTTCTGCGCGAACCGTTTGCGGTCGCGATGTCGCAGTCGGTGCTGTTGCCCGCGTTCATCGCGTTGTTCGGGATCATCGCCGCCCTGTTCTTGGTGGGCTTCGCCCCCTGGTCGCGCACCGGCCGAGGCGGCGATCCCTTCGGGCCCGACGACGATGACATCGTCGACGACGACTATGACGACGACGAGTACGTCGAATTGCTCCTCCAACGCGAATCCGATGTCGAGCGCGGCGGGCCGCCGTCGGGGGAGAGGGCTAATGCGGGGCCCCCTCCCGCCGGCCCGCGGTCGCGGGGCCCGGCCGATTCGTCGCACAGCGTGTTCGACGAGCCGGTAGCGCCGGCGCAACCAATTGGCTTTGCCCACAACGGCTCTCATGTCGACAGCGGCAGGCGCCTCCGTCAGGTGGCGGTGCGACTCTCGGTCAAGCCCAGCCCGCCGGTGGAGCGGTTTACCCGACCGCCGCGCCGCCCCCACAGGGGTCCGGCGGGTCACCACTTCACCGAGGGCGACTCGCTGCGAGGTCACCACCACCGCGCCGATCCCGACGACGATCCCACCGGTTACGGCCGGCACTCGTCGGGAAATTAGGCGCCTCAGCGCAGATCGGGTTGGGTGAGCGCCAAGAATGCGCCCAGGTCGGTCAGGCCCGCGGGCGTGGCGGGCAGGTAGTCCGTCAGCGACGGCGACCGCACGATCACCGCTGCGTATTGCGCCCGGCTGACCGCCACGTTGAGTCGATTCCTGTTGAGCAGGAAGGACATTCCGCGTGGCACCACGTCCGTGGAGGAAACCGTCATCGAGATGAACACCACGGGCGCCTGGCCGCCTTGGAACTTGTCGACGGTCCCCACCCGCACACCGCCGAGCCCGGCAGAGCTCAACCGGCGACGCAGCAATGCCACCTGCGCGTTGTAGGGTGCCAGCACCAGCACATCGGCGGCCGTCAATGCCCGGCGGCCGTGCTCATCGGTCCATGGCGCGCCGAGCAGTTGCCCGATCTCGGCGGCGATCGCGTCGGCCTCCTCCGGGCTTTCGGTCGAATTACCCTGGTGCTCAACCGAAAGCAGCCGCACACCCGGCCCATACCCGTCCAGGCGGCGGGCGGCGGTGCATTCATCCGAATGCAGCCTGCCTTCGTAGGACAGCGAGGACACAGCGGCGCAGACGGCCGGGTGCATCCGGTAGGAACGGTCCAGAAAGTAGCCACGTTCGTCGGGCAGCGTCCGTTGACCGTCGACCAGCCAAGCCAGCGCGGACGTGTCCACCTGCTCCGGATGGGTGCCCTGGCTGACTTGCGGCAACTGTTGGGGGTCTCCGAGCAGCAGCAGATTCGCGGCGGCCGGAGCCACGGCGATGGTGTTGGCCAGACAGAATTGGCCCGCCTCGTCGATCACCAGCAGATCCAGGCTGCCCGGCGGTATCCGGTTGGCGTTGGCGAAATCCCATGCGGTGCCGCCGATCACACAACCCGGCGTGTCAGCGAGGAACGCGGCGTACGCGCTGCCGTCGATCTCTTGCCAGCGCGGAGCCTGGTGGTCGTTGCGCTTCTTCGCGATCCGTTGCGGATCCAGGCCGGCGTCGATCACGCAGTCCAGCAGGTTCTCCACCGTGGCGTGCGATTGCGCGACGACGCCGACGCGCCAGCCGCGCTCGGTGACCAGGTGTTGGATCACTCGCGCGGCCGTGTGCGTCTTGCCGGTGCCGGGCGGCCCGTGCACCGCCAGGTACGACGAATCCAAATCGAGTAGTGCGGCGGTGATGTCGGCTGTGATGTTCGAGGCGTCGGTGCCGCGCGGCAGGGGAGTGCCGCTGCGCGTGCGGGGCGCGCGGCGCAGCAGGACGTCGACGATGGCGCTGCAGGGTAGGCGCGGGAGTCCGTCGGTCAGTGCTGCGGCGGTCGCCTCGATCGACTCCCGCAGCGCCGTGGTGGGAATCGGCGGGCCGGGGGTCAGCGCGAAGGGCAGCTGGTGAAATGGCTTGCCGTCGCCGCCAACTCGTTCGAGGACGATCACTGTGGTGGGCACCGCCGGGTCGTCGGCTTCGAGGACCGTGGCCCGTCCGGCCGCCCGTCGGTCCGGGCTGTCGGTCATGCCGGGCGGCGCCGGCGGTTTGTACAGCGCAAAGACGTCGCTCTTCAGGTCGCCGCGGGCCAGCTCGCCGTGTAACTGCAGGCGTCGCTGCGGTTTGCGCGCGCGGGGCGGGGTGTGCCAGTCGACGCTGACGGACGCGTCCTCGGCGACGAAAACATCGGTGTTGTCCGCCCATTCGTCGACGGGGAAGTTCAGCCGGTCGAAATGCGCCCACCAGAACGGTTTGTCCTCGCGGCGGTGGTAGCCGCGTGCGGCGGCCACCAACGCCACCGCCGTCTGCTCCGGGGTGCGCTCGTCGATGCCGGCAGCCCCGGTGAACGCCGACAGCGTCACCGCCAGTGGGTCGCGGTCCTCGACGGTGTTGCCGTCGCCCACGGGCTGGGCGCCGATCGGTACGACGCCGGATTCATAGGCGCGCAGCAGCAGCCAGTTACGCAATTCCTGAGTCGACCGGCAGTCGTAGTGGTTGTAGTCCTCGATCTCCTTGAGCACGGACGAGGCCTCGTCGCCCCGGCCCTCTGCGCGCAGTTCGCAATACCGTGCGTAGGAGGTGATCGAATCGGTCGCGGTGGTCACGTCCCCCGCGCGCAGTTGGGACCCCATGTAGAGGGGCTCGAGCGCCTTGAGGCTGAATGACTCCGCGCCGACGCGAATGCTCCTGCGCACCAACGGGTAAAGGTCGACCAACGTGCCGCTGCGCAGCAGTTCGTCGACTTCGTCCTCGCCGACGCCGTAGCGCCCGGCCAGCCGCAGCAACGCGGTCTTCTCGTAGGGCGCGTAGTGGTAGATGTGCATGTTGGGGCGGCGCTTGCGCCGTTTGGCCACCATCGCCAAGAAATCGGTCAGTGCTTTGCGTTCATCGGTCCGGTTGTGCGCCCACAGCGGGCGGAACGTGCCCGTCGGGCCGGCCTCCAGGACACCGAACAGGTATTCCAGGCCCCACTCGCGGCCGTCGGTGGTCCACAGCGGGTCGCCTTCGAAGTCGAAGAACAGATCGCCGGGGTCCGGCTCGGGGAGTAGCGCCAACGGCTGTGGGTCGATGACCTCGACCTGCGCCACGCCTGTGTCGCGTTGGCGCACTTGCAGTTTCGCCTGAGTCGTCAACGTGGCGACGACACCGGGGGCAAGCCCGGGCACGGGTCCGTTGTGGGCGGCCAGTTCGGCGACGGTGGTGATGCCGGCATGGAACAGCTTGTCCCGCTGGCTTACTCGTAAGCCGGCGACCAGCAGCACATCGTCGGCGGCCCGTAGCTGCTCGAGGCACAACGGACAATGAAAACAGGCGGCCACGCTTTCGTCGTCCCACCGCACCGCGGCGCCGCTCGCATAGTGGTCGACGAGCAGCCGCTGCAGGCGCGCCCGCTGCGAACGGTAGACCGGGACCAGGTCGCAGACGCGGTGCCGCACGGCCGTTCCGTCACCGAGCCGCAGTTCGGCCTCCGGCGCGACCGGCACGCCCGAGGCGGCCAGCGCGTCGGCGTAGGCGGCGAGCTGCAACAGCGCGGTCACCTTTTCGGAGCGGGCCAACTTGGTGTCGACGACCCGATACTGCTCGCCGTCACGCACTAGGAAGTCGGCGAATCCGAGGAAGCGGCCGTCGAACATCGCGGCTTGATACACCGCGGGGGCGCGGTCGGCGACGGCGCGCAGCGTCGCGTCGGTGGCCGCCGCCAGCCCGGCGGGCGTGTACGCCGGGCGGCCGATGACCGCGACCTCATCGCCGAACCGCTCGCGCAATCGGGCGAGCTCGCGCCGCTCATGCTCGTCGCCGAGGGCGGCTGTCCGCGTGAGCAGTTCGTCCTCGATCGCGGTCGCCGGGCCGCGGCCGAGTTTCGCGTCGAAATCCCGCAGCAGCGCGAATTCGCAGCGGGCGGCGGCGGCAAGGTCCGACGCGCTGTAAACGATGCTGTCGCCGGTCACGAACACTGGAGCCACTGTAGGACAGGGCTCCGACAGGATGGTCGCGCTGGGCGGGCGTGCCCGGGATCAGTGCCCGGGCGTATTGCCGATCAGTTCGACCGCGTTGCCGTTCCAATGGAACTTCACGTCGGTGTTCAAGCCCTTGATCCCGCCCGGGTAGGTCAACGCCACGGTGTCGCCCGTGGTTTGCGCCGGGTCGATGCCGTTGAAGCCGTAGGTGTCGGGGACACCCTGCGGGATGAATTGGCCGAGGTGGAACAGCACCGCGCGGGTGGTCGGGCTGACCGCGTTGGTGTTGGCCTTGATGATCACCGCCGAGAGCTGCGCGCACTGGTTGTAGTTGCCGGCCAGCGGCTCGGGATTCCACGGCTGCTGGCTGCGCGGGTCGCGCGGCAGTTCGGACACCACCTTCGCGATGGTGGGCGAGGCGAGATTGACCGCGCATGGATCGGCCGGTGGCGCGTTGCCGGGCTGGGCAGCCGGCGACGGCGTGGCCGGGGCAGTGATCGACGGGGTTTCCGACGTCCTGGCCTGCGGTGTCTTTGCGACGGTGGAATCTCCTGAACCGCAGCCGGTCAAGGTGATGGCGATTAATGCAACAGCGGCCGAGCAGGTCAGTGGCTCGGTACGACACGGTAGCGACCACACATCGACGCACCGTACCGTCATCGGCTCCGCGGGTGTGGCAGGCGTGGCCGGGCCCCGCTCGGCTGTGCTGATGATCACGCGGACCGCCGGACGGCCGGTCACCACTAGACTCCTTGGGCGATGACCCTCTCAGACAGCTCGACCGGGGCTGCCTCTCCGACGTTTGCCGACCTGCAGATCCACCCTTCGGTGCTGCGGGCGGTCGCTGACGTCGGTTACGAATCACCCACCGGCATCCAGGCCGCGACGATCCCGGCGCTGATGGCGGGCTCGGACGTCGTCGGACTGGCGCAGACCGGCACCGGCAAGACCGCCGCGTTCGCGATCCCGATCCTGTCCAAAATCGACGTCACCAGCAACGCCACCCAGGCCCTGGTGCTCGCC
Source organism: Mycobacterium sp. NTMscope_Eco_3 (assembly GCF_976985685.1). Classification (NCBI taxonomy): domain Bacteria; kingdom Bacillati; phylum Actinomycetota; class Actinomycetes; order Mycobacteriales; family Mycobacteriaceae; genus Mycobacterium; species Mycobacterium sp. NTMscope_Eco_3. The sequence goes on from NZ_CDRJYZ010000001.1 coordinate 930,536, forward strand.
CCGACCCGGGAACTGGCCCTGCAGGTTGCCGAGGCGTTCAGTCGGTACGGTGCCCACCTGCCCAAGATCAACGTGCTGCCGATCTACGGCGGCTCGTCCTACAGCGTGCAGCTGGCCGGGCTGCGCCGCGGCGCCCACGTGGTGGTCGGGACGCCCGGTCGGGTGATCGACCACCTCGAACGGGGGACGCTGGACCTGTCCCACGTCGACTACCTGGTGCTCGACGAGGCCGACGAGATGCTCACCATGGGCTTCGCCGAAGAAGTCGACCGCATCCTGTCCGAGACCCCGGAATACAAACAGGTGGCTTTGTTCTCCGCGACCATGCCGCCCGCGATCCGAAAGCTCACCACCAAGTACCTGCACGATCCGCTCGAGGTCAGCACCAAGGCGAAAACCGCTACCGCCGAGAACATTTCGCAGCGCTACATCCAGGTCGCCGGCCCCCGCAAGATGGACGCGCTGACCCGGGTCCTCGAAGTCGAGCCGTTCGAAGCGATGATCATCTTCGTCAGGACCAAACAGGCCACCGAGGAAGTCGCCGAAAAGCTCAGGGCGCGAGGTTTCTCCGCGGCCGCCATCAACGGCGACATCGCCCAGGCGCAGCGCGAGCGGACCGTCGCCGCCCTGAAGGACGGCAGCATCGACATCCTGGTTGCCACCGACGTGGCCGCGCGCGGGCTCGACGTGGAGCGGATCTCGCACGTGCTCAACTACGACATCCCGCACGACACCGAGTCGTACGTGCACCGGATCGGGCGCACCGGCAGGGCCGGACGTTCGGGAACCGCGCTGCTCTTCGTCTCCCCGCGAGAGCGCCACCTGCTCAAGGCGATCGAAAAGGCCACGCGGCAAACGCTCACCGAAACCGAGTTGCCCACCGTCGAGGACGTCAACGCGCAGCGGGTGGCCAAGTTCGCCGATTCGATCACCAACGCGCTCGGGGCCCCCGGCATTGACCTGTTCCGCAAGCTGGTCCAGGACTACGAACGCGAGCACGACACCCCGATGGCCGATATCGCCGCCGCGCTGGCCTTGCAGTCCCGCGACGGCGAGGCGTTCCTGATGGCACCCGAACCTCCGCCCGAGCGACGCGAGCGGCGCACCGAACGGCGCGATCGGCCCGAAAAGCCAAGGTCGACACGGCCGTTCGCCACCTACCGCATCGCGGTGGGCAAGCGCCACAAGATCGGTCCGGGGGCGATCGTGGGCGCCATCGCCAACGAGGGAGGGCTGCATCGCAGCGATTTCGGCCACATCTCGATCGGGCCGGATTTCTCGCTGGTGGAACTGCCGGCCAAGTTGCCCCAATCGACGTTCAAAAGGCTTGAGCAGACCCGCATTTCGGGGGTGTTGATCAACCTTCAGCCGGACAGGTCCTCCGCCAAGGCCCGCGGCGGCCGCGACGGCGGGAAACCGCGCAGGAAACACGGCGGATGACGCTGTCTGAAGAACAGGACGCCCAGGGCGGGCTCGAGCAGACCTCCCGCGTCGACCGCGTCGCCTCGCTGACCGGCGTCCGCGCCGTCGCCGCGCTGCTCGTCGTCGGCACCCACGCGGCCTACACCACCGGCAAATACACACACGGCTATTGGGGCCTGGTCGGTTCCCGGATGGAGATCGGGGTGCCGATCTTCTTCGTGCTCTCCGGTTACCTGTTGTTCCGTCCGTGGGTGAAATCCGCCGCAACGGGTGGCCCGCCGCCGTCGCTGAGTCGCTATGCGTGGCACCGGGTTCGGCGCATCATGCCCGCCTACGTCATCACCGTGCTGTTCGCCTACGTGCTGTATCACTACCGCGAGGCGGGGCCAAACCCCGGACACTCGTGGCTCGGGCTGGCGCGCAACCTGACGCTGACCCAGATCTACTGCAACGGCTACCTGGGCAAGTATCTGCACCAGGGGCTGACCCAGATGTGGAGCCTGGCCGTGGAGGCCTCGTTCTACGTCATCCTTCCGCTGCTGGCCTACCTGCTGCTGGTGCTGATCTGCCGGCGGCAGTGGCAGCCGAAATTGGTGCTGGGCGCCCTGGCGGGGATGCTGTTGATCAGCCCGGCGTGGTTGGTTCTCGTGCACACCGATCACTGGTTTCCCGACGGTGCCCGGCTATGGCTGCCTACCTACCTGGCCTGGTTCCTCGCCGGCATGATGCTCACGGTGTTGCAAGAGATGGGTGTGCGCGGCTACGGGTTCGTGGCCATCCCGCTGGCGATCATCAGCTATTTCATCGTCTCCACTCCCATCGCCGGCGCGCCCACCACCTCCCCGGCAACCCTGAGCGAAGCGTTGTTCAAGACCTGTTTTTACGCCGTGATCGCCGCGCTGGCGGTGGCGCCGCTGGCGCTGGGGGACCACGGATGGTATTCGCGGCTCCTGGCCAGCCGCCCCATGGTGTGGCTGGGGGAGATCTCCTACGAAATCTTCCTGATCCACCTGATCACCATGGAATTCGCGATGGACTACGTGGTGGGCGCGCGCGTCTACACCGGGCCGATGCTGTACCTGTTCATCGCGACGCTGGTGCTGACGATCCCGTTGGCATGGCTGCTGCACCGTTTCACGCGCGTCCGCGACTGAGCCCACAGATCGACAAAGATAGGTTACCCTTACCTAAGTTCAACTTGAGGAAAGGGCATCCGACGCATGAGCGATCACCAGGCTTCACGGGGATGGACCGGCACGGTGCTCAAGCTGCTGGGGGCCGGCGATTACCGGCTCACCGTGACCGCCCGCCGCGAGATCACCCCGCACTACCTGCGCCTGAGCTTCGCCGATGGCGGATTGCTCGGCCAACACGGGGTCCATCCCACGATGTGGGTACGGCTGTGGTTCGCCGACGGCGACAAACTGCACCAGCGCGGATACACGCTGGTGGACCCTGACCCGGCGGCCGGCGCACTGGACATCGAGTTCGCTCTGCACGACGGCACCGCGTCGCGGTGGGCGCGAACGGCGCAACCCGGCGACACGATCGACGCCACCGTGCTCGGCAGCAGGTTCGCCGTTCCCGATCCGGCCCCAGCCGGCTACGTCATCGTCGGGGACTGCGCGTCGCTGCCGGCGATCAACTCGCTGCTCACCTCGATCGGTGAGGTGCCGGCGCGGGTCTTCTTGGAGGCGGGCCACGAGGGTGACAAAGACCTGCCGGTGGCGCGTTGCGCCGATGTCATCTGGGTGGACCGCAAGGATGCCGGTCAGGCCTTGCTGGAGGCGGTGCGGTCGGCGGCCTTTGACGCCGGGGACCACTTCGGTTGGGTGGCCTGCGACAACCGCACCACCCGCTCGGTTGCCAAAGCGTTGCGGGAGGACTTCGGTATCCCGCGCAAATCGATTAAGGCGCAAGCCTATTGGGTGGCCTGATGAAGGAGAGGGGGACGGCTGCCAGCTAGCGGCGGGCGCTTGCCGGGGCGATGATCGGGACGACGAACTCCTCGATCATCGCCCGCTCCTCGTTATCGTCGCGGCCCGGATACATCAGCATCGACACGATCACCCGGACCACCCAGCGCGCCCGGCGCTCGACGATCGCGGGATCGTCGGCCCCCAGAGAGTGCAGGAACGCCGCCGCCAGGGCCGCGATGACGTCGGACTGGCCTGCCAACTCGCCGCCGACCGGCGGGCGGCTCGTCGCGAACCAAGACGCAAGCGCGGGACTCTCGCGCACCATCCCCAAGGTGACGAGAATGCTCACGATCAGCCGTTCGTGCGGGTCCTCGATGCCGCCGGTGCGCGCGAGGATCTCGCGGCCCAGTCGGTGGGTCTCACGGTGCACATAGGCGGTGCGCAGGGCCTCGCGGTTCTCGAAGTACCGGTACAGCGTCGCGCGGGAACACCCCGCGGCCCTGGCGATCTCGTTCATGCCGATCGAACCCGAGTCGCGCACGGTGTAAAGCTCCTCCGCCGCGTCGAGTATCCGGTCGACGGCCGCCTCGTTGCGGCGCGAGGAAAGCCAGTCGTTACCCGCCATCAGGACCGCATTCGGATCGGCACCGACAGCTGCCGCCGCACGTAACTGCCGCCGGCCCAGACGATGCCCGCCTCGTCGACCTCGAAGTCCGGACACCGCGCCAGCAGTTCGGTGAGCGCCACCCGGGACTGCATCCGGGCCGCGGCGGCGCCCAGGCAGTGGTGCGCTCCGTGGCTGAACGTCAAAATGTTGCGCGGGCATCGCGTCACGTCGAGTTCGGCGGCGTCCGGCCCGTATTGGCGTTCGTCGCGGTTGGCCGACCCGTACAGCAGCAGCGCCCGACGCCCGGCGGGAATGGTGGTGTCGCCGATCGTCACGTCGCGGGTGGTCGTGCGCGCCAACCCCTGGACCGGTGAGGTCATCCGTAGCAACTCTTCGACGGCGTCGGTGATCAATTCGGGGTTGTCCACCAGAAGCTTTCGCTGGTCGGGCCGCTCGTGCAGCAATGGCATCGACCCGCCGAGCATCCCGGTGACGGTGTCGTTGCCGCCGGTGACCATCGTGAACGTGAAGGCGAGGATCGACAGCGTGCCGGCGATGTCACCGTCGGCTCCGACGCCGGCAGAAACCAGGTGGGAGATGGTGTCGTCCTCGGGTTCGGTGCGACGCCATTCGATCAGGCCGGTGAAGTAGGCCATCATCGACCCGACCGCATCGCCGACGGTTTCCAGCGCGCCCGCGACGCCGCCCTCGGCGGTGTTGGCCGCGACGATCGCCTGGGTCCATCCGTCGAACTGCGCCCAATCCTCTTCGGGCACACCCAGATAATGCGCGACCACCATCGACGGCAGCGGTTTGAAAAGCTCGGTGACGATGTCACCGCCGCCGGCCGCGCGCAACCCCTCGATGCGCTCGACGACGAAATCCCGCACCTTGGGTTCCACCGCCTCGACCTGTCGCGGCGTGAACCCACGCGACACCAGCTTGCGGAACTCGGTGTGCACTGGCGGATCCTGCATCACAAACGGCGGATTGTCCTGCAGCCCAATCAATTCCAGATCGTCATAGTTGACGGTCAGGCCCTTTGCCGAGGAGAAGGTTTCGTGGTCCCGTGCCGCGGCCCACACATCGGCGTGCCGGGACAACACGTAGTAGTCGTCCGCGGGGGATTTCGGGGGAACGACGTGGTGCACGGGATCGTGGTCGCGCAGGGCGCGGTACATCGGCCACGGGTTCGGCCAGGTGGCGGCGGTCGCGAGCTGGAATGCGACCGGCACGTTCTGGGACATAACAGTAGCCATGTCTCATTCGTACGACAGTGGTAGCAATATGTCAACCGTCGCTGGCGACGACAGCGCGGCCAGCTTCACGTTCGGGACCGAGCGTGCGGCCAGCTTCACGCTCGACCAGCGGCTCGCCGCCGAGCCAAACCAGAACTAGATGCCCGACCCTGGGTTGAGGATGCCGAGCGGATCCAGCGCCTGCTTGATGCGCCGGTTGAGGTCCATCACGTCCGGCCCCAGATAGCCCGCCAGCCAGGGCCGCTTCAGCCGGCCGACGCCGTGCTCGCCGGTGATCGTGCCGCCGAGCCCCACGGCCAGATCCATGATCTCGCCGAACGCCAGGTGCGCGCGCTCGGTCATGTCGGCGTCGGCGGGGTCATAGACGATCAGCGGGTGGGTGTTGCCGTCGCCGGCGTGCGCGATCACCGAGATCATCAGGTCGCGTTCGGCGGCGATGCCCGCGATCCCGGTGACCAGCCGGCCGAGCGCCGGAAGCGGCACGCCTACGTCCTCGAGCAACAGCGATCCCTTGGCTTCGACGGCCGGGATGCAAAACCGCCGCGCGACGACGAACGCTTCGCCCTCATCGGGATCGTCGGTCGAAAACACTTCCGTCGCAGCGCTTTCCGCGAACACCTTGGCCATGATCTCGGCGTCCTCGCTACCGGCGCGGCCGCGCTCGTCGGACCCGGCCACCAGCATGGCCGCCGCCCCGCGATCCAGGTCCATGCGCAGGGTGTCTTCGACGGCGTTGATCGCCGTCGAATCCATGAACTCCAGCATCGACGGGCGAAGCCGCGCGGTGACGGCGAGCACCGCGTCGACCGCGTCCTGCACCGACGCGAAGCTGGCGACGACGATGCTGGACGCGTTCTGCTTGGGTACCAGCCGCAGCGTCACCTCCGTAACGACCCCCAGCGTGCCTTCGCTGCCGACGAAGAGCTTGGTCAACGACAGGCCCGCGACGTCCTTGAGTCGCGGCCCGCCCAACCGGACCGCGGTGCCGTCGGCCAGCACCACCTGCATGCCCAGCACATAGTCGGTGGTGACGCCGTACTTCACGCAGCACAGCCCGCCGGCGTTGGTGGCGATGTTGCCGCCGATGCTGCAGATCTCGAACGAGGACGGATCCGGCGGATACCACAGGCCGTGTTCGGCGGCGGCCTTTTTCACCTCCGCGTTGAACAGCCCGGGCTGACATACCGCGGTGCGGGTCACCGGGTCGACGGCGACGTCGCGCATCTTCTCCATCGAGAGCACGATGCCGTTATCCAGCGCGGTCGCCCCGCCGGACAAACCGCTGCCAGCGCCCCGGGGCACGACCGGAACCCGGTTCGCTGTGGCCCAGCGCAACACGGTCTGCACCTCTTCGGTGCGCCGCGGCCGGACCACGGCCAGCGGTTTGCCGGCCGAAGGGTCGAACGCGCGGTCCTGGCGATAGCCCTCGGTCACGGTGGGATCGGTGACGACCATCCCGTCGGGCAGGTCGGCGATCAGGCTGGCCAGGGCGTCGGAGCTCACGGCCCGATAGTAAGCCCGTGTCGCGGCCCCGGACGGCGCCCGGGTCGGCACGACGTGGCCGCTGAATGCAGGATGTTCATGTGCTCGACCACCCGCGTACCGGCCAGCCGTTCGACTCTCCGGTCGGCGCGGGCACCGGATGGCCGGGTGATCCGGCCACACCGCAGACCCCGGTAGCGGCCGATGCCGCCCAGGTCGTCGCGCTCGCGCAACGCGCCACCTCGATCCCCGAACTCGACGCCCTGGTCAGCGTGTGCCGGGCCTGCCCGCGGTTGGTCGATTGGCGCGAGGAGGTCGCGCTCATCAAACGGCGGGCCTTCGCCGACCAACCGTATTGGGGCCGGCCGGTGCCCAGCTGGGGAGCGGCGCGGCCCCGGCTGTTGATCGTCGGGCTGGCGCCCGCCGCGCACGGCGCCAACCGCACCGGCCGGATGTTCACCGGCGACCGCTCGGGCGACCAGTTGTACGCGGCGCTGTACCGGGCCGGACTGGTGAACCAGCCGACCAGCGTCGACGCCGCGGATGGCTTGCAGACCAAGCAGATTCGCATCGTCGCCCCGGTGCGGTGCGCGCCGCCCGCCAACGCCCCGACCCCGACCGAGCGGGACACCTGCTGGCCCTGGCTGCAAGCCGAATGGCAGCTGGTGGCCGACCACGTTCGCGTGGTCGTGGCCCTCGGAGGTTTCGGGTGGCAGATCGCGCTGCGGCTGCCGGGTCCCTCCGCTACAAGAGCGGGGCGCAAGCCCCGGTTCGGTCACGGCGTCGTTGCCGACCTGGCGCCCGGCGTGCGGTTGCTCGGCTGCTACCACCCGAGCCAGCAAAACATGTTCACCGGTAGGTTGACTCCAGCAATGCTTGACGACGTCTTCCGCGACGCGAAAGAACTGGCAGGGATCAAGTGAGCGAGGTTCTGGTTTCCGGTGCCAGCGTGGCGGGCACGGCGGCCGCGTTTTGGCTTGGGCGGCACGGCCATTCGGTGACGGTGGTGGAGCGTCATCGCGGGCCGCGCCCGGGCGGCCAGGCGATCGACGTGCGCGGCCCGGCGCTGACCGTACTCGACCGCATGGGGCTGCTGGCCGCCGCCGAGAAGCGCAGGACGCAAATCCGCGGCTCCTCCGTCGTCGACCGTGACGGCAATGAACTGTCCCGCGACACCGAGTCGACTCCGACCGGCGGACGCATCGACAGTCCCGACATCGAACTGCTGCGCGACGACTTGGTCGAATTGCTTTACGGCGCAAGCCAATGGACCACCGACTACCTTTTCGACGACAGCATCACCGCGCTGGAGGACGTTGGTGCGGCCGTCCGCGTCACCTTCGAGCGCGCCGCGCCACGCGAATTCGACCTCGTCATCGGTGCCGACGGATTGCACTCCAACGTACGGCGATTGGTGTTCGGGCCGGAGGAGAATTTCATCGAGCGGCTGGGCACGCACGCGGCGATCTTCACCGTGCCCAATTTCTTGGACCTGGATTACTGGCAGATGTGGCACTACGGGGACTCCACCATGGCGGGGATCTACAGCGCGCGTAACAACGCCGAGGCCCGGGCCATGTTGGGTTTCATGGAGCCAGAGCTGCGGATCGACTACCGCGACACCGAGGCCCAATTCGGCGAGCTGGAGCGGCGGATGGCCGGTGAAGGATGGGTCCGCCCGCAACTGCTGGAGTACATGCGGACCGCGCCGGATTTCTACTTCGACGAGATGTCGCAGATCAAGATGGACCGCTGGTCACGCGGCCGGGTGGCGCTGGTCGGCGACGCCGGGTACTGCTGCTCGCCCCTGTCGGGTCAGGGAACCAGCGTCGCGCTGCTGGGCGCCTACGTGCTGGCCGGCGAGCTCAAGTCCGCCTCCCAGGACGGGACAGCCGATTACGAACGCGGATTCGCCGACTACCAGCGCGAGTTCGGTGACTACGTCCAGCGCAACCAGTGGCTGGTCGTGGACAACATTCCGGGCGGCGCACCGATACCGCAAGTGGTGTTCGACCGTATCGTCTCCTCGATCACCCTCAAGGACTACTAGGGCGGGTTCGGGAACGTTTGCCGGGCCGCGCACGTTGACGCCATCGTGCGTCTTTCCGTCCTTGATCTCATCCCGGTGCGCACCGACCAGACGACCGGCGACGCCCTGGCGGCCACCGTGCAGCTGGCGCAGGCCGCGGATCGGTTGGGCTTTACCCGCTACTGGGTCGCCGAGCACCACAACATGCCTTCGGTCGGCGCCACCAGCCCGCCGGTGGTGCTCGCCTATCTTGCCCCGCAGACCTCGCAGCTACGGCTCGGCTCGGGCGGGGTGATGCTGCCCAACCACGCGCCGCTGGCGGTGGCCGAACAATTCGCGCTGCTGGAGGCGGCCGCCCCGGGTCGCATCGACCTCGGCATCGGCCGGGCGCCGGGATCCGACCCGGTGACCTCATATGCGCTGCGGGGTGGGCATGACGGTCGGGACATCGAGAACTTCCCCGAATACCTCGACGACGTGGCGGCGCTGATGAGCGCGCGCGGCGTGCGGGTTGCGCTGCGCTCCGGCGACTACACGCTCAAGGCCACCCCGGCCGCCGCGACCGAACCGCGCCTGTGGCTACTGGGTTCGTCGATGTATTCGGCGCATCTGGCCGCCGCCAAGGGGTTGCCGTACGTCTTCGCACATCACTTCTCCGGCAGGGGAACCGAAGAGGCGCTCGAGGTTTACCGCTCCCGCTTCAAGCCCAGTGCCGTGGCCGCCGAGCCGCGGACGTTTTTGACGGTCAACGCGGCGGTGGCCGAAACCCGGGAGGAGGCAACGGCGTTGATGTTGCCCAACCTGCAGATGATGGCCAGGCTGCGCACCGGGCAGCCGCTTGGGCCGGTGCCGCTGGTGGAGGAGGCGGCGACGGCCGAGCTGACGGGACCGCAGCAGGGGATCGTCGAGAGTGGTCTGCGACGGGCCGTCCTGGGTGCGCCGGCGGAGGCCGCCGAGCAGATCCGGGCGCTTGCCAAAGGGTTCGGCGTCGACGAGGTGATGGTGAACCCGGTGGCTTCGGCCCGCCGCGGCACCGACCCCGACGCCGCACCGGCGCGCGTCGCGACGCTGGAGCTGCTGGCCAAAGAGTTGTTCTGAGCCCCGCTCAGGCCCGCGGGTTGGACTGGCTGGGGCGGGGTTCGGGTGCGTTGTCGGCCATCCAGTGCCGCAACTCTTCCGGAGGCATGGGCGGGCTGTGCACGAAACCCTGGGTGATCATGCAACCATACCGGTGCAGGGCGTTCAGCGTGGTCTCGTTTTCGACGCCCTCGGCGACCAGGTCGGCGCCCAGGTTGTGCGCGAGCGCCACGGTCGAGCGCACGATGGCGACCGATCGCGTGTCGTGGGCCAGGCGGGTTACGAAAATCCGGTCGAGTTTGAGCTCGTCGACCGAAACCTCTTGCAGGCGAGCCAATGACGACCAGCCGGTGCCGTAGTCGTCGATCGATATGCGAATTCCCAGGCGTTGCAATGCGGCGACGGTGTTGCGGGATCGCGCGGAATCCATCAGCGCGCTCTCGGTGATCTCGAGGATGAGCGCGTCTGCGGGCAGGTCATAATTTGCGAGCAGCCGCTCGACGGTACCGACGAGCTCGATGTCGAGCAGGTTGGTCGTCGACAGGTTCACCGCGACGGTGAGCGTGATGCCCTGCTCACGCCAGCACCGGACCTGTTTGAGAGCCATGCTCAGTGTGCGGTTGGAGATCTTGCGCATCAGTCCGGCGCGTTCGGCGATGGGCAGAACCTCCTCGGGCAGCAGGGTTCCGCGGGTGGGGTGCTGCCAGCGCAGCACCGCCTCGACGCTGTGAACGCTGCCGTCGCGCCCGTCGATCTTGGGTTGGTAGTGCAATCTCAGCTCGTCGGTGTCGAACAATGCCGTGCGCAGGTCCTCGATGAGGTCGGGGTCGTTGTTCCGATAAGCCTCGAACGACGAGTCGTACACCGCGATCTTGCTGCGGGCGGATTTGGCGTGCGCCATCGCGGTTTCGGCGCGGCTCAGCAGCTCCTGCGGGCGGTCGCAGTGGTCGGGACACAGCGCGATGGCGATGCGGCCTTCGACTTGGACGGTGATCGGATCCAGGGCGATCGGCTCGCTCAACGACTCCAGCAGCCGGCCCGCCTGGGCGCTGGCGGCGGTGAGGTTGGCCCCGTCCGAGAGCAGCACGGCGAATTGGTCATCACCGACCCGCGCAAGCATGTCGTCGCGGCGGACGCTGCCGGACAATCGGTTTGCGATATGGCACAGCAACTCATCGCCGAATTGGCGACCGATCGAGTCGGTGATCTCGCGAAAATCGCTGAGGCTCAACAACAACAATGCCCGCCGCGCGTGCGCTTTGCTTGGCAGCGACGACGGCCCCGGCGACGCCGAAGCGGGCAACGCGGTCAGCGCCGCCGCCAGTGAATGCCGGTTCGGCAGCGCGGTCAACTCGTCGGTCATGGCGTGCTTGCCGTGCGTGTGCAGCAGGCTCACGTCGCGGAAGGTCAGCGAGAACCGCCCCGTCGCCACGACCAGGCTCAACGCCGCCAGCGTCGCGGCTGGTCGCGAATGATGCGCCAGGACAATCACTCCCAGTGCGACAACCGAGGTCATCGCCGGGGTGATATACGGGCTGAATCGGTACTTGGGCAATGGCGCCGCCGGCGACGAAGGGGACCAGCTGGCCATCGCGATGAGTAACGACGACGCCGGCCAGCAGGCATCCAGCAAGGTGCCGACCCGATACGAGCCGGCGGTCGTCTGGAACAGATACGCCCCGTCCGCCACCGCAAACAAGACGAACCCGGCCACCAGCAGAGCCCAACGAAATTCATTGCGCCAACCGAGTATTGGCAACATGCCGGCGGCCAGGGCCAGGAGCACCAGGTCGATCCAGGGGTAGACCAGGCCCATCCAAACCGTCGCCGGTGTGCGTAACGTCGCCGCGCGCATGGGGCCCTCGGTCAAGGCCACGGCCACCGCCGCCAACGTCAGGGCGCACACCAGCGAGTCGAGCTGGATCGGGATCGGCAGCCGCTTGAACCGTGCCCGCATGAGCAGCAGCAGCCCCGCGTAGACCAAGGGGTAGTACGCCAAGTACACCGGGTCGGCCACCGACGGGGACCGACCGTTGGGCACCCACACGGCGTAGACGATGTCGCCCGCGGCCGAGAACGCCATAGCGGCGGCGATCAGTGACCACGCCAAGCGGTCGCCCGGGACGCGGCACACGCGAAGGGCAACCAGACCGGCCGCCAACACGTTCAGCGCCGAATACAGCGTCGTGGCCGAGAACATGCCATGTCCCGTATCCGGATGTACGACGCTGGACGCGGCGAAGGCGATCACCCCGATGGCCAGCACCGCGAAGCCGGCCTGGACAACGCTCGGCGGTCGACGGGGGGCTTGCGCGACATCGGCGGCGGGCGAGGTCGTGGGTGTTGTCGCGACGTCGGACACGGGCGGCGGCGGTGTCGCCTCGGCGCTGACGGCGACACGCGACGCAACCGCGGAATCCTGCGAACCGGGAGACGGCGGAAAGGCATACGGCAGCGGCCGGTCGGGCATGAAGCTGCGGATGCATTGCCCGCCTTCGCGTTTGGCGGCGTACATGGCGAGGTCGGCATGCCGCAGCAGCTGATCGACCGTGCAGGCCGACGCGCCGGTGCACACCGTGAATCCGATGCTGGGCCGGACGGTGATCGGAATGCCGTCGATCAGAATGGCCCCGGTGAAGGCGTCGAGGATCCGATGCGCGGCCGCCTGCGATTCCGTGACGGAAGCCTCGATGACGGCCGCGAATTCGTCGCCACCAAGGCGGGCGATGGTGCCGGCTTCCCCCAACGCCGCGGTGAGCCGCCCGGCCACCCGGATGAGGAGCTCGTCGCCGGCGGGATGCCCCAGGGCATCGTTGACCGCCTTGAAGTTGTCGAGGTCCAGGCACAACACCGCGATGGGCATGCCGTTGGGATGCCGGCGCGCCACCGCCTGTTCCAGGCGCTGCAGGAAGAGGGCCCGATTCGCCAGACCGGTCAGGTTGTCACGAAAAGCTTCCCGCGCGACTTCCGACAACAGATGCTGGTTGTCGACCAGGACGACGAATTGGCGGGCCAGGACGGCGGCCACCAGTACGCCCAGCGCGGCCAGCATGGGATCGTGCAGCGAATTTCCCGCCGCGTGTGCCCAGACCGCCGCGGCGGCGAGGATCAACGGCAAGTAGGGCAGCCACAGCCGGGCCCGGAATTCGATCTCATCCGGCGATGCCGGCGCGGGACCCTCGTGCACCGCGGACAGCGCCGCGAGCGCCAACAACGCCAGCCCGGCCACGCGGATCAGGTCACCGACACCGCCCGTGTGATAGCTGGCGATGCCGGTATAGAAGACCAGCGCCATGTCGGCGAGGCAGATGGTCGCGACGCCACCGGCGAGCAGGGTGCGGCTCGGCCGGTCACCGGGACGAGCCCGGGACAGCATCAGGATCGCCGTCGTCACCTGGATGATGTCGGCGAAGACCTCCGCCGAGGTCACCAGCCGTGCACCGGAATGCTTTTGCAGCTGCGCTTCGACCACGAACACCCAGGCGATGACGAACAGCGACGTCGCCACGATGAGACCGTCGAGAAGCAGACGCCGGGGACTGTTGCGAGACAACTGGGACAGCAGCACCAACGACGTCATGGCGCCGACCGGCCACAGCAGCAGCACGAACTCTGTCGCCGCGGGGTGGGTGGCGTGGTCGAATTCCGGCCGCACGTCATAAACCGCCCAGATGACCTCCCCGGCCGCCCAACCGAGCAGGGCCGCGACCAGCGCCAGCCAGCCGTATCGTTGCCGCGGGGGCTTGGAGCGGGCCGCGCGCCCGGCGTATGCCGCCGCGACGGCAAGGCACATCGCGATGACGAACCCATTGACCGGGTGCGTCCCGTACGGGCCGCGCCATCCCCAGAACGACGACAGCACGATCAACAACCCGGCTACGCCGTATACGGCGACGAGGAGCCACCCGGCGGGCGCGGGCACCCCCGACCGCCGCCACGGATTCACCGCCCGCCGTTTCATGCCGCTCCAGCCGCTCCCCTGCTGTGTGGTGAAAACGAACAACTTCACCACGAGTTACAGGGCATTAAACCGCTGCGGATGTGCGCTGAGTGTGGCTTTTGCCAGGTTGGTGCGGCCCCTGCCCACCGAGCGGCGGCGGGCGCCGAGCCTAGTCCGGCTGACTTGCGTCGATACGGGCCAGCGCGTTGCGCAGAATCTGGCCGGTGGCGTCGCGGTCCGGGTCGCGGCGCAGCAGCATTCCTTTGGCCACCGACAGCTTGTCGCCGTTGCGGCGCGGCAAGACGTGCAAGTGGATGTGGAACACCGACTGAAAGGCCGCGCTGCCGTCGTTGATGGCGATGTTGGTCGCGTCGGCCAATTCCGTCGTGCGCGCGGCCCGGGCGATGCGTTGGCCCAGGGTGACCATCCCGGCCAGCGTTTCCGGTGCGGTGTCGGTGAGGTCGACGCTGTGCCGCTTGGGCACCACCAGCGTGTGGCCGCGAGTGAACGGGCGGATGTCGAGGATCGCCAGGTAGTCGTCGTCTTCGTAGATCCGGATGGCCGGAGCTTCCCCGGCGACGACCGCACAGAACACGCAGGACATGTCGCCCACGGTACTTGTTGCTGCGCCGCAACCCCGCCGGGACCAGCCAGGGCCCGGCCCGTTTACGGGGTTACGCTGCCGCAGTGACCGACGATCTCGCCTTCGCCGGCACGGCGGCGCAGGCGCGCATGCTGGCCAACGGTGAACTGACCGCACCGGAATTGCTCGAGGTCTACCTGGAGCGGATCGCGCAGCTGGACAGCCAGCTGCGGTGTTACCGCGTGGTGCTCGCCGACCAAGCCCGCTACGAGGCCGCCGTGGCGCAGGACCGCCTGGACGCGGGTGAACGGCTGCCGCTGCTCGGTGTGCCGATCGCGATCAAAGACGACGTCGACGTGGCCGGGGAGGTGACGACCTTCGGTAGCGGCGGGCACCGGCCTGCGGTGAGCTCCGACGCGGAGGTGGTGCGGCGGTTGCGCGCCGCGGGCGCCGTCATCGTCGGCAAAACCAATGTGCCCGAGCTGATGATGCTGCCGTATACCGAGTCGCTGACGTTCGGAGCTACCCGCAATCCGTGGGATCCCAGGCGCACGCCGGGCGGCAGCAGCGGCGGCAGCGCCGCCGCGGTCGCGGCCGGGCTGGCTCCGCTGGCGTTGGGGTCCGACGGGGGCGGGTCGATTCGCATCCCGGCGACCTGGTGCGGCGTGTTCGGCCTGAAGCCGCAACGCGATCGGGTGTCGCTGGAACCCCACGACGACGCCTGGTACGGGTTGAGCGTCAACGGCCCGATCGCCCGCACGGTGATCGACGCGGCCTTGTTCCTGGACGCGACCTCGACGGTGCCCGGCCCGGAGGGGGAGTTCGTGGCCGCGGCGACGCGCAGCCCCGGCCGGCTACGAATTGCGTTGAGCACCAAGGTCCCAACGCCGCTGCCGGTTCGGGTCGGCAAGCGAGAGTTGGCCGCGGTCGACCAGGCCGGCGCGTTGCTTCGCGATCTCGGGCATGACGTCATCACGGCCGACCCGGAATATCCGGCCTCGGCGATCCTCACCAACTACCTGCCCCGCTACTTGCGCGGCATCTGCGACGACGCGGACGCCCTGGCTCATCCGGAACGCTTGGAACCACGCACCCGCAACATGGCCCGCTTGGGATCGTTCTTCTCGGACCGCCGGATGGAGTCCCTCCGGGCGGCCGAAGGAGCCGTGGTCTCGCGGATCCAGGCGATCTTCGACGATGTCGACGTCGTCGTCACGCCCGGAACAGCAACGGGCCCATCCCGTATCGGCGCCTATCAACGGCGCGGTGCCGTGTCGACACTGCTGAGAGTGGGGCAATACGTTCCCTACCAACAGGTCTGGAACCTGACCGGACAGCCCGCGGCGGTGGTTCCGTGGGACTTGGACGCAGACGGTATGCCGATGTCGGTGCAACTCGTCAGCCGGCCTTATGACGAAGCGACGCTGTTGTCGCTGTCGGCGCAGATCGAAGCCGCTCGACCGTGGGCCCTTCGCCGGCCGCCGGTGTCATAAGAGCGGCCCAGCCTCCGCGATCGGCTGGATCTACGCGCGCCGACCCGCTTCGCCCGGCGGCGCCTCCGCGATCACTGCCCACGCCGCGAGCTTCGCGCCCGGCCGCATCACGTGGGCCGGGCTGGTCGACGGCAGCCGGGTGCACCGGATCTCGCTAGGCGATGCCACCCGCCTGCGGTAGAGCTCCGCGGCCTTGACGCCGTTGAAGTACACCGTCGTGAGGGCGGGGTAGTCGGCGAACAGCTCGCCGAAGTCGTTGACCGCCAGGCTGGTTGGGTCGATGGCTGAGTCGGAACTGCCGCGGCGACGACACGCGTGAAGCACATCCCAGAGCGCAATTCCGTGGGATTGCAGTTCGGCCAGGCGCCTGTCGTAGGGCGCGGCGGCATCGAAGCCGAAGAGCTCGCCGGTGATCGACCAGAACGCGTTGCGCGGATTGGCGTAGTACTGGCCCGCCACCAGTGATTGCGCACTGGGAAACGATCCCAGGATCAACGTCCTGGCGCGCTCGTCGATGACCGGCGGGAATCCCCGCAGCAACGGTGTGCTCATCACCTCACATCATGACGCCCCCGCGTTGTACGTTGGCGACGTGCACGACGGGGACGACCACACCATCGAAGACCTGCTCGAAGGGCTCGAGGGAACCGCGCGCACGGAACGGGCCGAACTGGTGCAGTGGCTGCTCGAACAGGGCATCACCGCCGAGGAGATCCGGGCGACCAATCCGCCTCTGTTGCTGGCCACCCGCCACATCATCGGCGACGACGGCACGTACGTGTCGACGCGGGAGATCAGCGAAACCCACGGCATCGACCTGGGATTGCTGCAGCGAGTGCAGCGCGCCATCGGTCTGGTCCGCGTCGACGACCCCGACGCGGCCGTTCACATGCGCGCCGACGGCGAGGCCGCCGCCTTCACCCAGCGGTTCGTCGAGCTGGGACTGGACCCCGAGCACGTGGTTCTCGTGGTTCGGGTGCTCGCCGAAGGTCTGTCGCGCACCGCCGAGGTGATGCGGTATTCGGCGCTTTCGGCGATCATGCGCCCGGGTGCCAGCGAGCTCGAAATCGCCCAAGCGTCAAAGGCTTTGGTGACCAAAATCGCGCCCATGGTGGGCCCGATGATCCAGCACATGTTGTTCATGCAGCTGCGCCACATGCTGGAGACTGAAGCGGTCAACGCCGCGGAGCGCGCCGCCGGCGAGCCGCTGCCGGGCGCGCGCCAAATCAGCGTCGCCTTCGCCGACCTGGTCGGCTTCACCCGGATCGGTGAGGCGGTCACGCCCGAAGAGCTGGGGCATTTGGCCAACCGGCTGGCCATCCTCGCCCGCGACATGACCGTTCCTCCGGTGCGTTTCATCAAGACCATCGGTGACGCGGTGATGTTCGTCTGCCCCGAGCCGCAACCGTTGCTCGACGTCGTCGTGAAACTAGTCGAAGCGGTCGATTCCGACAACGACTTCCCTCGGTTGCGGGCGGGCGTGGCCTCCGGCATGGCGGTGAGCCGGGCGGGCGATTGGTTCGGCAGTCCGGTCAACGTGGCGAGCCGTGTCACGGGCGTGGCGCGCCCGGGCACGGTGCTGGCGGCGGATTCGGTGTGGGACGTCATTGGGGAGCGCGGTGAGTTTTCGGCATCGTTCGCGGGTTCCCGCCACCTCAAGGGCATCAAGGGCGAGGTCAAACTGTTCCGCATCCGGCGGGGCGACGCCGACGACTGACGGCCGCGGCGGTGCCGGTATGGGCAGGCCCGGTGCGACTCTAGGGGGCGTCTGACTCCGTCTTACGCGTGTCCTACGCGGCCGGATTCCTACCCCGTGTTCCGGCACTTCGAATTGGTCGCTTCCCGGGCCTGCTTCGCTACCCAAAATACGCCGTCGAACAGCCCGGATCAACGGTTTTTCGGGTCCGGCGACGAGATCGGCGGCCGGTCGCCTTCAGCTCCCGGCGAACGCCTGTTCCGTTTCAAGTGCAACGGTGTAATCATGTAATCATGAAAGCTCATCACGCACACGGGCGGCGCTACGGCCGCCCCGGGGGCTGGCAGCAAGCCCAGCAACCCGACGCCGGCGACGCCGCGGAATGGTTCGCCGGACGTCTACCGGAGAAGTGGTTCGACGGCGACCCCACGGTGATCGTCGACCGCGAAGAGATCACCGTCATCGGAAAGCTCGCGGACACGGCGAGCGCCGAAGGTGGGGAGAGCGAGGCCCGCGCGGCCGGGCGGGCGTCACGATTCCGCGAGGAAACGCGCTCCGAACGGATGCATATCGCCGACGAAGCCCAGGATCGCTACGGACGCAAGGTTTCCTGGGGCGTCGACGTCGCCTCCGCATCCGGCACGGAACGAATCCTGTTCACCCACATCGCAGTACCCGTCATGACCCGGCTGAAGCAACCAGAACGTCAGGTGCTCGACACGTTGGTCGATGCCGGCGTCGCACGGTCCCGCGCCGACGCGCTGGCGTGGTCGGTGAAGCTGGTCGGTGAACATGCCGAGGAGTGGCTGGCCAAATTGCGCGACGCGATGACGGCGGTCGACGACCTGCGCGCGCAGGGCCCCGATCTGCAGTCATAGCAATCCCACAGCGCCCCAACGGCATTGGCGCGCAACCGCGTGCTACTCGTTGTCGATCCTGGCGACGATCTTGTCCGCGATCTGGCCGCCTTGATCGCTGATGTGGTACCCGCACGCATTGATATCGACGATCACGTTGTTGGCCACGCTCAGCGCGCGCTGACACTCCCAGCCGTCGGCGCCTTCCTGGGTGTCCATCAGCGTGATCTTCGGCGGACCGCCTTGCACCTGAGCGAACGTCCACCGGTATGTCTTGCTCTTGTTCGTGACGGTGACCGTCTTGCCCGCGCAGCCCTTCCACTTCTCCGCCGAGTTCTCCAGGAAGCTCTTGGCCTTGTCGGCGGACGGGAACAGCACGACCGCTTGGTTGAGCCAGTGGTCGTAGTTGTCGCCCGGCTCCGAGGACACCAGTCCGCTCACCGAGGTGTAGCCGGTGCCCGCGTACACCGGATCCTGGGTCGTGTAGAGCGCGCCCTGGCAGTCGGGCGTCGACACCGTCACCGACGAACTGTCCGTTGACGTAATGGGTTTGCCCGGCTGCATCGTCGACGAGCCCATCACGGCGTTGATGTCGGACGGGCTGAGCAGCAGGGCGCTGAGACGGTCGGCCGCCAGCGGGGCGGCAGGTGGCGGTTCCGGATCGGGCCGCACGGCGAGCCAGATGCCCAACCCGCTCCCGAGGAGAACAAACACCACGGCAACGGCCACTATGACGGGCCAGACGTTGCGGCGCGGCCTGGGTGGGGGCGGACCCCAGGGAGCCGCGTTGGCGAACTGCGGAGGAGGGGCGCCCCAATTGGCGCTGCCGCCTTGGTAATACGGCGCCCCGAGTGGCGACGGCGGCGGGGTATTGAAAGCGGGCTGGTACGGCGGGGGAGGCGGTACCGGCGGCGCCGGAGCGGTGTTCTGCCGGGCATCGGCGTTGCCGGCCGTGGGCAGTGCGGCTTCCTGGCTGCGACGCAAAATGGTGGCCGCGCGGTCTCGATCGGGATTGCTCAGCGCCTGCTTGGCGGCCAGCGCGAGGTCACCCGCGCTCGCGTAACGGTCCTCGGGCTTTTTCGCCATGCCGCGCGCGATCACCGCATCGAAGGCCCTGGGAATATCCGGGCGCTGCCGGCTGGGCGCGGGAATGGGGTCCCTCATGTGGGCGGAGACCAGCACGCCGGCGCTGTCGGCCCGATACGGCGGGGACCCGGTCAGGCATTCGAACAACACACACGCCAGCGCGTAGATATCGGCACGGTAGGTGACCTCAGCATCGGAAAACCGTTCGGGCGCCATGTATTTCCAGGTCCCGACCGCGGTGCCGAGCTGGGTGAGTTTTTCGTCGGTGGTCGCGCTGGCGATGCCGAAGTCGACGAGGTAGGCGAAGTCGTCGCTGGTGACCAGGATGTTTTGCGGTTTGACGTCGCGGTGCATGACACCGGCGGCGTGCGCGGCATCGAGAGCGGCGGCGATCTGTGTGATGATGGCGACCGCGCGTGGCGGGGCCAGCGGGCCGAAGCGTTTGAGCACGCTGTCCAGGTCGGTGCCCTCGACCAGGCGCATCTCCAAAAAGATCTGGCCGTCGATTTCACCGTAGTCGTGCACGGGCACCACGTGGGGTTCCTGCAAACGGCCGGCGGTGCGGGCCTCACGTTTCATCCGCTCGCGAAAGACGGGGTCTCTGCTGAAGCTTTCCGAGAGAAGTTTGACCGCCACGGTCCACTCCTTGACGGTGTGTTCGGCCTCGTAGACCTCACCCATCCCACCGCGGCCCAGCAGCCGTTTCAGGTGGTAGGGGCCGAACATCGACCCCGCCCGTGAGGCCTGCTCGTCGCTCATTCCTCATCCTTCCAACCCGACCCCGCACCCGCCGGTCCCATGACGATGTCTGCGGGCGGACGCACGATCGTGACCCATGACCGAGCAATCATGACGGTAAGCGCCCACCCGCCCCGGCGCACGATAACGGCGACAATCGCCGGGCACGCCCGCGCGGCAGGGCGCCCGCACTTCCTAGGCCTCGTTTTGGCCGTTACCGGCTATCTGGAAGGTGAATTCGTGGTCGCAGATGCGGATACGGTCACCATTCTGCAGGCTGGCGGCTGCGACGATTCGCCGGTTCTGCACGTGCACCCCGTTCGAGGACCGCAGGTCGTTGATCATGTAGCTGCTTCCTGTGTCGACGATGACGGCGTGGTGCCGGCTGACTTCAGGGGAGTCGAGGACGATGTCGTTGCCGCCAAGGCGCCCAATCGTTGTCGACGCGTGGAGCGGATACCGGCGCCCGGACGCGTCGTGCAGATGCGCGACCGCCTTCCGGTCGGATGCCACGGTGTATTGCTCGAGCACGGTGATCGTGGCCGCCGCGGTCGTCATGGCGTTCTTCTTGGCGTCCAGCGGTTCCTGGCGCAGGATCCGGTCGTTGAGGGTGCGCAAGTTTTGGCCGGGGTCGATCCCGAGGTCATCGGCGAGCGATCTCTGCACGCGGCGGTAGGCCGCCAGCGCGTCGGACTGGCGGTCGGTGAGGTAGTAGGCCGTCATCAACTGAGCCCACAGCCGCTCGCGGTACGGGTGTTCCCGGGTCAGCGCTTCCAGTTCGGTGATGACGGTAAATGCTCGCCCGCAAGCTATTTCGGCCTCGGCCTTCGCCGTGTGGGCCAGGATCTTCTCCTCGACGAGGGAGGTGGCGAACGCGTCGACGAACCGAAAGTCCGCCAGGTCCTCGAGCACCGGGCCGCGCCATTGGGCCAGCGCGGCCGATAGGTGCTGACTGGCGTGTTCGAACCGGCCGGAGGCCGCCGCGTGCACCCCGGCGGCGTTCTCGGCGATGAACCGGCCGAGATCGCATGCGTCTTTGGGGACATTGAGCCGATAACCCGGCGGCGCGGCGACCAACACCGCGCGCGGGTCGACCCCGGCGCCGGCTAGCAGCTTGCGCAGGTTGGACACGTAGGAGTGGATGCTGGCTCGCGCCCCCGACGGCGGCGACTCGTCCCACAGGGCGGTGATCAACCGGTCGACGCCGACCGGGTTGTTGCGGTTCATCAGCAGCATGGCCAGCACCGCCCGCTGCTTGGGCGTGCCCAACGGAATTAGGACGCCGTCGACGCTGCACTCCAACGGTCCGAGTAGCCGGAAGTCGAGACGTTTGTCGGTCATCGCGCCTACCAGCCTTTCGCGTTCGCGGCGCGGGGGGCGGTTGTCATGCCCGGGTCATCGCGTAGTAGGCGCCGTGGCGGGCCAGCAGTTCGGCGTGGTTGCCTTGTTCGACGATCCGGCCGGCCTCGACCACCAGGATCCGGTCGGCGTCGCGGATCGTCGAAAGACGATGCGCGATAATGAAACTCGTCCGATCTCGGCGCAGTTCGCACATCGCGTGCTGGATGTGGGCCTCGGTGCGGGTGTCGACCGAGCTGGTCGCCTCGTCCAGGATCAGCAGCTGCGGGCGGGCGAGGAATGCGCGCGCGATGGTGATGAGTTGTTTTTCGCCGGCGCTGATGTTGGCGCCGTCGCCGCTGACCCGGGTTTGGTAGCCGCGCGGCAACGACCGCACGAACCGGTCGACGTAGGCCGCTTCGGCGGCCGCCACCACCTCGTCGTCGCCCGCCTCGGGGCGCCCGTAGGCGATGTTCTCCGCGATGGTGCCGTCGAAGAGCCAGGTGTCCTGCAGCACCATGCCGATCCGCGACCGCAGCGAACGCCGGTCCAATGTGGTGATGTCCACCCCGTCGATGAGGATCTGGCCGGAGTCGACGTCATAGAACCGCATCAACAGGTTCACCAGCGTGGTCTTGCCGGCCCCGGTCGGTCCGACGATCGCTACCGTGCTACCGGGCTCGGCCACCAGCGACAGGTCGTCAATCACCGGGGCGCCGGGGCGATAGGCGAAGCTGACGTGCGCGAATTCGACGCGCCCGCCAGACCGCGGGGCGCCGTCGGTGGGCGGCGGGGGCCCGGCGGGCTCGGGATCCTGCGATTCTTCGGGTTCGTCGAGCAGGGCGAAGACGCGTTCGGCGCTGGCCACCCCGGACTGCAGGGTGTTGTACATCCCGGCCAGTTGGCTCAGGGGCGAATTGAACTGCCGCACATATTGAATGAAAGCCTGGATGTTGCCCAGGGTGATGTGGCCGGTGGCCACCTGCAGGCCCCCCACCACGGCGACGGCGACGTAGCCGAGGTTGCCGATGAACGTCGTCGCGGGCGCCACCAGCCCGGAGAAGAACTGGGCGCCGAAACTGCTCCGGTAGACGTCGTCGTTGAGGGCGCGGAACTGCTCCCGGGCCGCGGCCTGGTGGCCGAACGTCTTCACCACCGTGAACCCGCTGTAGGTTTCCTCGATGTGGGCGTTGAGGCGCCCGATGCTCGTCCACTGGGTGAGGAACAGGCGCTGCGAACGTTGGGCGATCGCCCGCGTCGCCAGCAGCGACAGCGGCACCGTCAGCACCGTGATCCCCACCAGCAGTGGCGAAATGGACAGCATCATCGCCAGCACCGCCACCACGGTGAGCACCGATGTCAGCAGCTGGCTGACCGTCATCGACAGTGACGATTGGACGTTGTCGATGTCGTTGGTGACCCGGCTGAGCAGCTCGCCGCGCTGGCGTCCGTCGAAGTACGACAACGGCAATCGGTGGATCTTGTCCTCGACATCGGAGCGCAGCGCCACCATGGTGCGCTGCACGGTGAGGTTGAGCAGCCGGGCTTGCGCCCAAATCAACACCGAGGCAACGAGATAGAGGGCCAGCGCCAGCGTCAGGGTCCGCGCGACCGCCCCGAAGTCCATGCCGTGGCCCGGCACCACGTTCATCCCGGACAGCAAGTCGGCGAAGGTGTCCTCGCCTCGGCCGCGCGCGGCGGAGACGGCTTGTGCCTTGCTGATCCCGGCGGGAAGCTGCCGCCCGATGACGCCGTTGAACAGCAGATCGGTGGCATGGCCGAGGATCCGTGGAACGATCACGCCGATCGCGGTGCCCGCGATGCCCAGCGTAATCACCCCGATGCTCAGCCCGCGTTGTGGCGCAAGTTGTTTCACCAACCGGGCGGCCGAACCCCAGAAATCGCGGGACGCCCCGGCCGGCGCCGCGCCGCGGGTCGCGGTGTTGGTCATTGCGCGCCCCCGACTTGCCCTGATGGCAGGGCGCCCACCGCTTGCGAGTCGGCGAATTCCGCGTAGGTGGGGCACTCGGTGAGCAGCGACTCATGCGTGCCGGCGCCCACCAGTCTTCCGCCGTCGACGACGAGCACCTGGTCGGCCTGGGCGGCAGTCGAAACCCGTTGAGTGACAACGATGACGGTGGCTTCACCCGATAGGTGTTCGAGGGCGGCGCGCACTCGGGCATCGGTGTGCACATCGAGGGCGCCGAAGGAGTCGTCGAACAGATAGATGGTGGGGCGGCGGATGACCGCGCGGGCGATGGCGAGTCGTTGCCGCTGCCCGCCCGAAAAGTTGATGCCGCCCTGGGCCACCCGCATGTGCAGCCCGTCATGGTGTGCGCGCACGAACCCGTCGGCGTCGGCCACCCGCAACGCTTCCCACATGTCCTCGTCGGTGATGTCCTGCCCCGGGGCGGCGCCGTACCGCAGGTTGTCGGCGACCGTCCCGGAAAAGAGGTAGCCGCGCTGGGGGACCAGACCGATCGCCGACCACAGCCGCTCGGTGTGGTAATCGCGGACGTCGATGCCGTCGATCAGGACAGCTCCGCCGGTCACGTCGTAGAGCCGGCAGATCAGGGAGATCAGCGTCGACTTGCCCGAGCCCGTGCCGCCGACGATCGCGGTGGTGGTTCCGGGCCGGGCGCAAAACGAGATACCTTGCAGCACGGGGCGATCGGCGCCCGGGTAGGTGAATGTGGCGCCATCGAGGCGGACCACGCCGGTGATGCCGCCCGGGGGAGATGTTGGGCTCGGTGGGTCGGTGACGGCGGGACGGGTGGAGAGCACCTCGGTGATCCGCTCGGCGCATACCGACGCTCGCGGCAGCACCACCAGCGTCATCGTCGCCATCAACACGGCCATCAGGATCTGGGTGAAGTACGCCAAAAATGCGGTCAACGAGCCGACCTGCATTTGGCCGCGATCGATGCGCAGCCCGCCGAACCAGATCAGCGCGACGCTGGACACGTTGATGGTCAGCGTGGTCACCGGCAGCATCAACGCCTGCCAGTTGCCCGCCGTCAGTGCGGTATTCGACAGCGCGGTGTTGGCCCGCGCGAAGCGGTCACGCTCAAAACCTTCCCGCGCGAACGCCCGGACCACCCGGACGCCGGCCAGCTGGTCCCGCATCACCCTGTTGATGCCGTCGATCAGGCCCTGCATCCTGCGGAACAGGGGCAGCATGTGCGACATCACCCAGTAGTTGGCCACCGCCATGATCGGCACGCTGACCAGCAACAGCCACGTCAGCGCCGCCTCCTGGTGGATGGCCATGACGATTCCGCCGAGGCACATGATCGGGGCCGTCACCAGCACGGTGCCCGTAATCTGGACCAGGTACTGGATTTGCCGCACGTCGTTGGTGCTGCGTGTCAGCAATGTCGGCGCGCCGAATCGGGCGCTCTCACGCTCGGAAAAGGTGACGACGTGTTCGAACATCGCCGCGCGCAGATCGCGACCGAAGCCCATCCCGGTCCGGGAGCCGAAATAGGTCGCCCCGACCGAACACAACACCTGCAACCCGGTGGCCCCGAGCATCACGATGCCGAGCCTGACGATCGTGGCGGTGTCGCCCTTGGCCACACCCTCGTCGATGATGGCGGCGTTGACGGTCGGCAGGTACAGCGACGCGAGGTTGCTGATCAGCTGCAGCACCATCAGCACCGCGACCAGCCGGCGGTACGGCTGGATGTACTGGCGCAGCAGTGCCAGGAGCATGGGGTAACTGTCGCACACCGGCGGCCCGGCCGTCCGCGCCAACCGCCGACGGCCAACGCCCGCACGGCACGGGTTGGCGGCGTTGAAATTCCTGCTCAGGCGCGTCGGTGGTTGACCCGCTGGGCTGCCGCTACAGTGCATCGTGTGGACCAGCAGCGGGCGGAACGGAAGCAGGGTAGCGGTGCGGCGTAATGCGAGGGCGCTGGCTTTTGTCGCGTCAGCATTGACGATCCTGATTCCCGCGGTTGCAGCCTGCTCCGATTCCGGCGGCAACAAACCCGGAGCGACGGCGTCGTCGACGCCGCAGAAGGGGCAAGGCAACCACGGGCCGATGTTCCCGCAATGCGGCGGCATCAGCGACCAGACGGTGGCCGAGCTCACCAGGGTGACCGGACTGATCAATACCGCCCGCAACTCCGTCGGGTGCCAGTGGCTCGCCGGCGGCGGCATCCTCGGGCCGCACTTCTCCTTCTCCTGGTATCGCGGCAGCCCGATCGGACGCGAACGCAAGACCGAGGAGCTTTCACGTGCCAGCGTCGACGACATCAACATCAACGGCCACGGCGGTTTCATCGCCGTCGGGAACGAGCCGAACCTGGGTGACTCGCTGTGCGAAGTAGGCATCCAGTTCCAGGACGACTTCATCGAGTGGTCGATCAGTTTCAGTCAGAAGCCGTTCCCGCCGCCGTGCGATATCGCGAAAGAGCTGGCTCGGCAGTCGATTGCGAACTCGAAATGACGGCCCCGATGCGCGCCGTGGCGGCCGTCTTCATGGTTGCGCTGCTGGTGTTGACGGGCTGCTCCAGGTCGGTCGGGGGCAACGCGGTCAAGGCGGGCGGCAACGTGCCCCGCAACAACAACTCCCAGCAGCAGTACCCGAACCTGCTCAAGGAATGTGAGGTGTTGACCAGCGACATTCTGGCCAAGACGGTCGGGGCGGACCCGCTCGACATCCAGAGCACGTTCGTCGGCGCGATCTGCCGGTGGCAGGCGGCCAACCCGGGCGGCCTGATCGATATCACCCGGTTCTGGTTCGAGCAGGGCAGCCTGAGCAATGAGCGCAAGGTCGCGGAGTTCTTGAAGTACAAGATCGAGTCGCGGCCGATCGCCGGGATCGACTCGATTGTGATGCGTCCCGACGACGCCAACGGCGCGTGCGGGGTGGCCAGTGACGCGGCCGGTGTGGTCGGCTGGTGGATCAACCCGCAGGCGCCGGGCATCGACGCGTGCGGGCAGGCCATTAAGCTCATGGAGCTGACGCTGGCCACCAACTCCTAGCTCTCCGCGCCGCTCGTAGCCATTTCACCCCGCCGAACGTCGATATCGTGTTTCGAGCTCAACAAGTCCACGTTCGGCGCAGCGGTGGGCGCTTAGCGCGGAACGACGAAGTCGACCAGGGACGCACCCCCGAGTTCGAGCTCGTTCCACGCGCACGGCACCGCAAGGACAGCGATCGCCGACGTCGGGAACTTGGCCGAAATGCGTTGGGCCGCAGCGGCGTCGGTGCCGCCGGCACGGCCCAGCCCCAGGGCGAGGGTCGACATCGTCGGCTCGTGTCCGATGACGAGCAGCGTGCGGATGCGGTCGTCCACCGCGTTGATCTCGTCGATGATCGTGCCCGGGGTGCTGGCATAGAGGCGCTCGCTGTATCGCACGGGCGCATCGATGCGGGTGTTCCGCAGCGTCTCGCGGGTCCGCGTCGCCGTGGAGCACAGCACTTCGTCAATGGTGGGCGCGTGGGCGCGCAGCCAGTCTCCGGCGAGCCCGGCCTGCCTGATGCCGCGGGGCGCCAACGGCCGATCGTGGTCGGCGACCCCGGCCGGATACTCGGACTTCGCATGCCGCATCAACAGCAAGGTGCGCTCGGCAGTCACGAACAATCAGATTAGTCAGAGCGGCAGCCCGGCCGGCCATGCCCTGCGCGCCGGTATTTGGCCAGTGCCAAGACCTGCCGATCGAGGTCCCGCGTCTTGTCGGTGCGCAGACCTAAACTCGCGATGCCCCGGTAAACACGCAGTTCGAAAGGGGGTCGCCCGCATGCGATTCCTGCATACCGCCGACTGGCAACTGGGCATGACCCGGCACTTCCTCGCCGGCGACGCCCAGCCACGCTATTCGGCGGCCCGCCGCGACGCGGTTGCCGGTCTGGGTGCGCTCGCCGCGGAAGTAGGCGCCGAGTTCGTCGTCGTGTCGGGCGACGTCTTCGAGCACAACCAGCTTCCGCCGAAGGTGATCGGTCAGTCCCTGGAAGCCATGCGCGCCATCGGAATTCCGGTCTATCTGCTTCCGGGCAACCACGATCCCCTGGACGCCTCATCGGTGTACACCAGCGCGCTGTTCACCGCCGAGCGTCCGGACAACGTCGTGGTGCTCGACCGTGCCGGCGTCCATCAGGTGCGTCCCGGGCTGGAGATCGTCGCCGCGCCGTGGCGGTCGAAGGTGCCGACCACCGACCTCGTGGCCGACGTTCTCGACGGCCTGCCCGCGGCCGCGGGCACCCGAATCCTCGTCGCGCACGGCGGAGTCGACGTCCTGGACCCCGACAAGGACAAGCCCTCGCTGATCCGGCTCGCCACGCTCGACGAAGCGCTGTCCCGCGGCGCGGTGCACTACGTGGCGCTGGGGGATAAGCACTCACTGACCCAGGTCGGCAGCAGCGACCGGGTGTGGTACTCCGGCGCGCCGGAAGTCACCAACTTCGACGATGTGGAATCCAAGCCCGGCCACGTGCTGGTGGTGGAGATCGATGAGGCCGACCCGGGGCGCGCGGTCTCCGTGACCGCGCGGCACGTCGGATGCTGGCGCTTCGTCACGATGCACCGGCAGGTCGACACCAGCCGCGACATCGCCGACCTCGACGTGAACCTGGACCTGATGACCGACAAGGACCGAACCGTGGTGCGCCTGGCGCTCACCGGCTCGCTGACGGTCACCGACCGTGCGGCGCTGGACGCCTGCCTGGACAAATACGCGCGGCTGTTCGCGTGGCTGGGCCTGTGGGAACGGCACACCGATCTGGCGGTGATCCCGGCCGACGGCGAATTCAGCGACCTCGGCATCGGGGGATTCGCCGCCGCGGCGGTCGAGGAATTGGTGGCCACGGCCCGCGAGGAGGATTCCGCCGCCGCCGTCGACGCGCAGGCGGCGCTGGCGTTGCTGCTGCGCCTCACCGATCGGGGCGCCGCGTGAAGCTGCACCGGTTGATCCTGACGAACTACCGCGGCATCTCGCACCGGGAAATCGAATTCCCCGACCACGGCGTCGTGGTGGTGTGCGGCGCCAACGAGATCGGCAAGTCGTCGATGATCGAGGCCCTGGATCTGCTGCTGGAGTCCCGGGATCGCTCGACGAAGAAGGAAGTCAAGCAGGTCAAGCCCACTCACAGCGACGTGGGATCCGAGGTGTCTGCCGAGATCAGCTGTGGCCCCTACCGTTTCGTCTATCGCAAGCGGTTTCACAAGAAATGCGAAACGGAGCTGACGGTCATCTCGCCGTGCCGCGAACAACTGACCGGCGACGAAGCCCACGAACGGGTCCGGGCGATGCTGGCCGAGACGGTGGACAGCGACCTGTGGCATGCCCAGCGCGTGCTGCAGTCGGCGTCGACGACCGCGGTGGATTTGTCCGGGTGCGACGCGCTGTCGCGCGCGCTCGATGTCGCCGCCGGTGACAGCGGCGGCCTCTGCGGCACCGAGCCGTTGCTGATCGAGCGAATCGACACCGAATATGCACGGTATTTCACGCCGACCGGGCGTCCGACGGGGCAGTGGGCCGCCGCGATTGCCCGGCTGGCCGATGCGGAGGCCGCGGTCGCCGAGTGCGCGGCCGCCGTCGCCGAGGTCGATGACCGCGTGTCTCGTCACGCCGTCTTGACCGAGCAGGTGGCCGACTTCTCCCAGCGGCGCATCGCCGCCGGCCCGCGAGTCGCGGCCGCGCAGGAAGCGGCCGACAAGATCGCGGAGCTCACCGCGCAGCGGCGCGAAGCCCAGTTGATGGCCGCCGCGGCGGAAGCCACCAGCGCGGCGGCGGGCGCCGCCCACGCCGGACGCTTGCAGCTGCTCGCCGAAATCGACACCCGCGCTGGCACTGTCGCCGAAACGGAAGCCCACGCGCACCAAGCCGCGGCCGCGCACTCGGCGGCGCGTGCGGAGGCGGAGGCGTGCGACGCCACGCTCCAGCGGGCCACCCAGGTGCTGGCCGACCTGCAGTGCCGGGTCGACGCTGCACGGCGCGCCGTCGACCGGCTCGCCGACCGCGAGGAGGCCGACCGGTTGAGCGCCCGGCTGGCCAGGGTCGATGCCATCGAGCGGGATCGTGAGCGAATCTGCGCCGAGCTCAGCACGATCGCCGTCACCGAGGAAGTGCTGCGCCGAATCGAGGACGCCGCCGCCGCGGTCGATCGCATCGGCGACCAGTTGGCGTCGACGTCGGCGGCGGTCGAATTCACCGCCTCCGCCGACATTCACCTCGTGGTCGGCGGCGAACGGATCACCTTGGCGGCGGGGCAAAGCTGGTCGACCACCGCCGCCGGGCCCACCGTCGTCGAGTTCCCCGATGTCCTGACCGCCCGGGTCACCCCGGGCGCCACCACGCTGGATATTCACGCGAAACACGCCGCGGCACAACAAGAAATGACCACGGCGCTGGCAGCGGGCGAGGTGGCCGATCTCGCCGCCGCGCGCTCGGCCGACCGGCGACGCCGCGAGCTGCAAAGCACCCGCGATCAGCTCAGCGCCACCCTGGCCGGTTTGTGCGGCGACGAAGTGATCGAGGAGATGCGCTCGCGCCTGGCGCAGCTTCGCGCCGAACACCCGGCCGAACCGGAGCCGGGCGTCACGGACATCGGCGCTGCCCGCGCCGAACTCGACGCGGCCCGACAGGGTCACGCGGCCGCATCGAGCGACTGCGAGGCTCGCCGTCAGGCCGCCACCACCGCCGCCGCGGCACTGGCCGAATTATCAACCCGGACAAGCGTTCTGCAGAACACGTTGGAAGCCCAACGCGCCGAGCTCCAGGCGGCCGCGGCCCGGCTGGACACCGAACGCGCCTCGGTCAGCGACGAGGAACTGGCGGCATCGGCGGACTCGGCGTTGCGGGCCCGGCAGGCCGCCGAACAACGGCTCGGCGAGCTCGACGCCGCCTTGGCCGCCGCGTCCCCCGAAGCGGTAGCCGCCGAATTGGCCGAGGCCACAAAGGAAGCCGAGTCGTTGCAGGAGCGCTACGAAGAAGCCGCCCGCGCGTTGCGCGAGATCACCATCGAACTCTCGGTGTTCGGCAGCGAGGGGCGCCAGGGCAAGCTGGACGCCGCGGAAACGGAACGCGAGCACGCCGCCACGGAGCACAGGCAGATCGGCGGGCGGGCCCGGGCCGCGCAACTGCTGCGCTCGGTCATGACGCGCCACCGCGACACCACCCGGCGACGCTACGTCGAGCCCTATCGCGCGGAGCTGCAGCGGCTCGGCCGTCCCGTGTTCGGCCCCAGCTTCGAGGTCGACATCGACAGCGACCTGTGCATCCGTAGCCGCACGCTCAACGGCATCACGGTGCCCTACGAATCCTTGTCCGGCGGCGCCAAGGAGCAACTCGGCATCCTGGCCCGGCTGGCCGGCGCCGCCCTGGTCGCCAAGGAGGACGCCGTCCCGGTGGTCGTCGACGACGCACTGGGTTTCACCGACCCCGACCGGCTGGCCAAGATGGGGCAGTTGTTCGACAGCGTCGGCACTCACGGCCAGGTGATCGTGCTGACCTGCAGTCCCGACCGGTACGACGGTGTCCGGGGCGCACACCGCATCGACCTCAGCGCCTAACCCAGGCGGCTGACCTCAACCGATACGGCCGGCGTGACGACTCGTCACCGCCGGATGCGCTGCCTGCAGAATGGGACCATGGCGGTCCGACACGAATGACCATGAACGCGAAGCGCAGCCGGGTGCAGCAGAAGCTGGCGGAATTGCCCGGCGTGCGCGCCGTGCGCCGGCCGATCTCGCCCCACAGCGCCGAAGAGTTCGATCTGTACTACCTGCGCACGGGCCGCAAATCCCCCCACCCGCTGGTCATCATCCCCGGCGGGCCGGGGGTCGCGTCGGTGCAGATGTACCGGGGGCTGCGCAGGCGCGCCGCGGCGGCCGGTCTCGACGTCATCATGATCGAACACCGCGGGGTGGGGATGTCGCGCCACGACGATTCGGGTGCCGATCTGCCCCCGCAGGCGATGACGGTGAATCAGGTGGTCGACGACGTGGCGGCGGTGCTCGACGACGCCCACGCGGACGCGGCCGACATCTACGGCGCCTCCTACGGCACCTACATCGCGGCCGGGGTCGGTGTGCGCCATCCCGACCGCGTACACGGGATGGTGCTCGATTCGCCACTGCTGTCGCGGCACGACATCGTCATCGTGCGACGGGCGATCCGCCGACTGCTGCTCAAAGGCGATAGTCCCGAAACCGCCGCATTGGCACCGAAAATGCGCAAACTCGTCGACGCCGGCGTCATGACCCCGGCGGCAACGCATGTCGTCGCGACCATTTACGGCTATGGTGGGGCAGCACTGCTCGAGCGTCAACTCGACCTGTTGCTGGAGCGCCGAAAACTCTTGTGGTGGGCGCTATCCCGGTTCACCACCCTGAGCAACCTGCCGTACCGCTACGAGGAAGACCTGGTGAGCCGCATCGCGTTCCGCGAGCTGGACTACGCGGCCGAACCCGACGGCCTGCCGCTGGATCCCGCGGTGGCCGAACGCGAATCACGCACGCAGCGGGTGTCGTTCGAGGACGAGCCCTATGACCTGCCCGCCGAAATGCCGAATTTCAACTGGCCCACCGCGGTGATTTCCGGCGGCCGTGACCTCATCACCCCGCCCGCGGTGGCCGAACGCGTGGCAGCGCTGCTGCCCAGCGCGGTGCTCGTGAGCCTGCCAAGCATGGCGCACAGCGCGCTGGATTTTCGTGAGCCCGTCGCGCTCGCCGCCGCCGACGCCGTTCGGCGCGGTGACCTGGATGGCCTTGCCGCCCAAGCGTCGTCGCTGGACGCGCTTCCGCCGCGCCCCGAGGTGCGCCTGCTGTGGAAGTTGGTCGGGACGGCGGCCGCCGCCGAAGGGGCGCTGCCGATCCCGTCGCGGCTGCTGCGGCGGCTCAACTCCGCGTGAAACCGATGGCGGTGTAGTCCAGGTCGCCGAGGCCGGCCGCGCCGAAGTTGGCCAGCGTGCTGCGCACCGCGACATCGCCGGGCGATTGGGTGAGCGGGAGGCTGAACCCCTCCGCCCAGATGAGTTTGTCGAGGTCGTTGGCCAGCGCCCGCGCCTTGTCGGGGTCGAGTTCTTCCAGGGTCCGCTCGATGGCGGCGTCGATCTGCGGGCTGCCGATCTTGCCGAAGTTGCTCTCCCCATCGGATTTGTAGATCTGGGTCAGCCCCGAGAGCGGGAAAGCGTCTCCGAGCCAACCGAATTGGGCGAGATCGAAGTCTCCGACGTTGACGTAGTTGGTGAAGAAGCCGCTGCCCGCCCGGGCGACGAGTTCGAGCTTGACGCCGATTTAGGCGAGGCTGTGCTGGGTGATCTGGGCGAACTGTCGGCTGCCCTGGGCGTCGTAGAACAAATCACGAATGACCAGCTGTCGACCGTCCTTCTCCCGGAACTGGCCGACCTGCCGCCAGCCCAGGGCGTCGAGCTCGCGTTTGGCGGCGGCCGGGTCGTAGGGAACCACGGCGGCGTTGTCCTGGTAGCCCTTCTGGCCCGCGACGTAAATGTGATTGCCCAGCGCCACCGGGTCACTGGTGAGGCCATATTGGACCACCTTGGCGATGGTCTGCCGGTCGATGCCCTTGGACACCGCGACCCGCAACGCCTTGTCGGCCAGGATCGACCCCGGCGCGCCGTTGAACGTGATGTGAGACCAGGCCGGGCCCGGGGCGCGCCGGATCGTGATTCCCTTGGCGCGCTGCGCGATGGTCAGTTGATCGATCGTGCCGACCCCGGCGGCGTCGATCGTGTTGTTTTGCAGCGCCGGCAGCCGCGCGGCGTCGTCGAGCACCAAGTAGGTGATGCTGTCCAGGCGGGGCCGCGGACCCCACCATCTCGGGTTGCGACTCAACACAATCCGCTGGGTCGTCCGATCCAACGACGATGCGACGAACGGGCCGCTCGACGGGCCCGGCCCGTCGAGCTGGCCCTTGTTGAACGCCTCCGGGGTGGCGGTCATGCTCTTGGGCAGCAGCATCCCGTTGCCGGCGAACATGCCGCGCCACTCCGCGTACGGCTTGGCGAAGGTCATGACGGCCTGCCGGTCGTCGACCCCGCGGGTTACCGAGGCGACGCGGTCGGCGCCGCTGGGCCCGGCGATCTCGAAATTCTTGTCGGCGCCGCTCAGGGCGTGCACCTGGCTCGCGATGTCCTCCCAGGTGATCGGTGTGCCGTCCGACCACACCGCGTGGGGGTTGATCGTGTAGGTCACCACTTGCGGTGCGGTGCCGGTCAGTTCGATGCTGGTGAAGTAGTTGGTGTCGACCGTCGTCGAGCCGTCCGGCCCGATGATGAAGGCGCGCGGCAAGGTGGCCTTCATCATCGCGGCGACCTCGGCCGAATTGCCGTCGATGTGCAAGATGTTGAAGTTAGGCGGGAACGCGGTGAGCGCGAGCCGCAGGTCGCCACCGTCTTGCAGGGTCGCCGGATCGTGCGGATTGATGTCGCTGGTCGAGCCGATGCGCGCGTTTTGACCCGTCTCCGGAATCACGTTGATCGCCGGTGAGCAGCCCGGCAGCGCCAGCGCCATCGTGAAAAGCGCTGCCGCGAACCGGATGCCGCGGTTAGACACGATTGCCCGGATCCGGTTGCGGCACCGCATTCAGCAGCTGCCGGGTGTATTCGTGTTGCGGGTTGGCGAAGACCTGCCGGCTGTCGCCCTGCTCGACGATCGCTCCGGCATGCATGACGACCACCTCGTGCGCGAGGTGCTTGATCACCGAAAGGTCGTGCGAGACGAACAGATAGGACAATCCGAAGGTTGCCTGCAAATCGAGCAGCAGGTTGATGATCCCGGCCTGGATGGAGACGTCGAGCGCGGAGACGGGCTCGTCGAGTGCGAGAATCTTCGGTTGCAGTGCCAGCGCACGCGCGATGCCGATGCGCTGCTTTTGCCCGCCGGAGAACTCGGCGGGGTAGCGGATCGCGTCGGCGCGGCGCAGCCCCACGATGTCCAGCAACTCGGCGACGCGCGCGTTGGTGTGGCTCTTGTCGAACCCGTTGGCGCGCAGGGGTTCGGCGAGCAGCTCGAACACGGGCAGCCGCGGGTCCAGCGAGGCGACCGGGTCTTGGAACACGACCTGAATGTCGCGCCGCAGCGAACGTCGACCGGCCGGGCTCAGGGTGGTGACGTCGGTGCCCAGCACCTCGATCGATCCCGATTCGGGCCCGGTGAGCTCCAGGATCTCGTGCAACGTGGTCGATTTCCCCGAACCGGACTCGCCGACGATGCCCAGGGTGCGCCCCTGACGCAATTCGAAGCTGACACCGTCGACCGCGCGGACCTCGCCGACACTGCGGCGCAACACGCCCTGCGTCAGTCGGTAGGTCTTGGTCAGGTCACGCACCCGGACGACGACCGACGAATCACCGGATTCCGCCGCATGGGCTTCGGTGCTGACGCCGTAGATGTCCGCGGCGCTGCGGCCCTCGACCTGGTCGGTGCGGATGCAGGCCGTCCGATGATCGGCGCCGACGGACAGCAATTCCGGCTCCTCGAGCCGACATTCGTCGATGGCCAGCGGGCAGCGCGGCGCGAAGGGACAGCCGGGATCCAGGCCGGCCAACGACGGCGGTGCCCCGGGAATCGGCACCAGCCGGGTGCCCTGTGCGGCGTCCAGGCGCGGAACCGAGCCCAACAGCCCGACGGTGTAGGGCATGCGGCGGTCCCGGTAAAGCGTGTGCACGTCGGCGGATTCGACGACCCGTCCCGCGTACATCACCAGCGCCCGGTCGGCGAACTCGGCGACCACACCGAGGTCGTGCGTGATGATCAGCACCCCGGCTCCGGTGACGTCGCGTGCGGTTTTGAGGACCTCGAGGATCTGCGCCTGCACGGTGACATCGAGTGCGGTGGTGGGCTCGTCGCAGATCAACAAGTCGGGGTCGTTGGCGATCGCGATCGCGATGACGACCCGTTGCCGTTCGCCGCCGGAGAGTTCGTGCGGAAACGCGCGGGCGCGTCGCTCCGGCTGGGCGATGCCCACCAATTCGAGCAGCTCCACCGCGCGGCGGCGGGCCGCTCTCCTTCCCACCCGCGGCTGGTGGATCTCGATCGCCTCGGCGATCTGGTCGCCGACGGTGTAGACGGGCGTCAGCGCCGACATCGGATCCTGGAACACCATGCCGACCGTCTTGCCCCGGAACCGCGACATCGCGCCGTCGTCCAGGCCCAGCAGCTCGGTGCCGTGCAACCGGACCGAGCCGCTCACCCGCGCATAGTCGGGCAACAGGCCCACCACCGCCATCGCGGAAACGGACTTGCCCGAACCTGATTCGCCGACCATGGCGACGACTTCTCCCGGTTCGACGCGGTAGCTGACGCCGCGCACCGCGGTCACCGGGTCGCCGCCGGTTGCGAAGGTCACGGCCAGGTCGGTCACCTCGAGCAGGGTGCTCATCGGTCGCCCCCTCGGCCCGCTGTGCTGCCGGGGTCGAGCGCGTCCCGCAGGCCGTCGCCGGTGAGGTTGGCGCACACCAAGATCAGCACCAGCACCCCGGCGGGGAACAGGAACACCCACGGGAACGTGGTCGCCGACTGGGTGCCATTGGCGATCAAGGTGCCCAGCGACACATCCGGCGGCTGAATGCCGAAACCCAGGAAGCTCAGGCCGGTTTCGGCCAGGATGGCCGACGCGACGTTGAGCGCCGCGTCGATGATCAGGATGGAAGCCACGTTGGGCACCACATGCCCGACGATGATGCGGCGACTCGATACGCCCATATACCTTGCGGCGCGGATGAATTCGCGCTCACGCAAACTCATGGTCATCCCGCGCACCATGCGGGAACTGACCATCCAGCCGAACCCGGCCAGCAGCAGAACCAGCATCAAGATATTGGCCGAATCCTTGGTTCGCGGCGTCACGATGGCGATCAGGATGAAGCTGGGCACCACCAACAGCAGGTCGACCACCCACATCAGCACGCGGTCGCGCCAACCGCCGAAATAGCCTGACACCGACCCGACGGTGGCGGCGATGCCGGTGGAGATCACCGCGACACAGACACCGATCAGCATCGACTTCTGCATTCCCCGCAGGATCTGCGCCAACAGGTCCTGCCCCAGCGCGTTGGTGCCCAGCCAGTGGCGTGCGCTGGGCGGCTGCAGCAGCGCGGTGAAATCGAGGTCCTCGTAGGAATAGGGCAGCACCGCGGGCAGCGTGTAACAGCCGACGAACAGCAGCACCAACAATGTCAGCGACGCCACCGCGAACCGGTTGCGCGCAAACCGGCGCAACACCAGCGTGCGGCGCGAGGTGAAGCCCGCCACCTCGTGACCCGAAAACCCCTGGGCGCCATCGATATCCGCCGCGGAGGTCCGTGGACGCCCCTCCTCCTCATCGCTTCGCCCTGCATCGTCGGCGGCGCGGGTCATGACACCCTGACCCGGGGATCGAGGGCCGCGTAAAACACGTCGGAGAGCAGGCCGGCCAGCAACACCACCGCGCCGGAGAACAAGGTGATGGCCGCGACGATGTTGGTGTCCTGCGTCGCGATGCCCTGCACCAGCCATTCGCCCATGCCGTGCCAGCCGAAGATCTTCTCCACGAACACCGCTCCGGTGACCAGCCCGGCCACCCCGTAGGCGAACAGGGTGGCCAGCGGGATCAGCGCGGTGCGCAAGCCGTGCTTGACCAGCGCACGCCGGCGGCTCAGCCCCTTGGCGCGGGCGGTGCGGATGAAATCCTGGCCGAGGACGTCGAGCATCGCGTTGCGCTGATAGCGGCTGTATCCCGCCGCGGCCACCAGCGCCAGGGTCAGTGACGGCAACACCAAATGCCGCAGCCGGTCGAGCAACTGCGCGCCGGCCCCGCCGGACACACCCGGTGAGGTCTCCCCGGTGTAGTCGAAAATATGCAGGCCCACGGCCCAGTTCACCCGCAGCGCGGCGAGGATCAACAGGTTGGCGATGACGAACGTCGGGGTGCTCAGGACCAGCAGAGCCACCATGGTGACGACGCGATCGCTGAGCCGGTACTGCCGAATGGCGCCCCACGCCCCGGCCGCGATGCCCGTGGCGGTGCCCACCAGCGAACCAATGATTAACAGGCGCAGCGTCACTCCGACGCGGCGCCACAGTGACTCCCCGACGGGCTGGCCGGTGATGGTCTTGCCGAAGTCACCGCGGACGGCGTGCGAAGCCCAGTGCGCGTAGCGGATCGGTATCGGCTCGTCGAGACCGAGCGCGTGGGCCTTGGCGTCGATGACGGCTTGTGGCGGTCGCGGATTGCGCTGCAGCAGGCTGTCCAGCGGCTTGAAAGCCACCGACGTCAGGCAAAACGTCAAAAACGATGCCAGCGCGAGCAGCACGACGTAGTTGAGCAACCGGCGCGCGAGGAACCGAGTCATACCCGTCCGCACAGCCCGCGTCGCATTGGGACAGGTTATCGAGCCGACGGCACAGCGTCGCGGGTGCAGCACCCGGCGCGTTCGGTGACCTTTGGATCTGCTTGATTCTCATGCGTGCATCGCGTGTGATCGGTTGTTAGCATCCACCGCGGTACCGAGCGGTGCGGCACTTGCGGCACGCCTCAGACCGCGACACTCCCGAGGAGGCTTGCGTGACGGTTACCGACGATCTCCTGGCCAACAACGCCGAATATGCGAGCACCTTCAAGGGCCCGCTGCCGATGCCGCCGGGCAAACATGTGGCGGTCGTCGCGTGCATGGATGCGCGGCTCGATGTGTATCGCCTCCTCGGCCTCAACGAGGGGGAGGCCCACGTCATCCGCAACGCCGGGGGAGTCATCACCGACGACGTCATCCGCTCGCTGGCCATCAGCCAACGACTCTTGGGGACGCGCGAGATCATCCTGATTCACCACACCGATTGCGGGATGCTCACCTTCACCGACGATGACTTCAAGCGCGGCATCCAGGAGGAGACCGGGGTCAAGCCGTCGTGGGCGGCCGAGGCGTTTCCGGACGTCGCCGAGGACGTCCGTCAGTCGCTGCGCCGCATCGAGGGCAATCCGTTCGTCACCAAGCACGTCTCCCTGCGCGGCTTCTTCTTCGACGTCGCCACGGGCAAGCTCAACGAGGTCAAGATCTAGAAGCGTGCGCCGAGCGTGTAGCCACGGCGAAAAATCGGCCCAATCCCCGCCATCAGTGCACGTTCGGTGGCCCTTCAGCCGACCTTGTAGGTCGCCAAGGCCTTGGCGACCAGCGTGCCCCCCGAGTCGACGATCTCGGCCTCGCAATTGACCAGCGATCGGCCGCGGCGCAGCACCCGGCCGATGCCGATCACGTCGGTGGCCCGAGCCGGGGCCATGTAGTCCAGCGCCATCGACACCGTCACGCCTCGTAGTTCCGGCGGGGCCGGGACGCCGCACCACGCCGCCGCCATCACGGTGAGGTCGGCGAGGGTGGCGATGGCCCCACCGTGAACCATGTCGCCGAGCGTCACGTTGGACGGGTCCCAGGGCAGCCGCAGCCGCACCTCGTCCTCCTCGAGCCGGTCGGCGACGATGCCCAACTTGACGACGAACGGGGACTGGGGGAGGAACTGCGCGATAACGTCGCGGCCGCTCGGCGTGGGCGGGTGAGAAGGTCCGGAGGTAGAAGTCATTCGTTTATGCTTTCGCACCCCAGGTTGACAGGTCCAGCGCCAGCTGGTCTCATATATCGCTAAGGTGCTAAATATGGTCAATTCTGCCAGGTTTTAGCGATTGCGAAGGAAGCGATGACCAGTGATCTGAAGGCGGCCCCCGCCGTCGGACAGTACGAATTGAGCCATCTGCGCTCGCTGGAGGCAGAGGCGATCCACATCATTCGGGAGGTGGCGGCCGAGTTCGAGCGGCCGGTGCTGCTGTTCTCGGGCGGCAAGGACTCCATCGTCATGCTGCATCTGGCGCTGCGGGCGTTCCGTCCCGGCCGGCTGCCGTTCCCGGTGATGCACGTCGACACCGGGCACAACTTCGACGAGGTGATCGCCACCCGCGACGAGTTGGTCAACGAGCACGGGGTGCGCCTGGTCATCGCCTCGGTCCAGGAAGACATCGACGCCGGCCGGGTGGTCGAGCCGCGGCAGGGGCGCAACCCGATTCAGACCGTGACCCTGCTTCGCGCCATCCGGGAGAACAAGTTCGACGCCGCGTTCGGCGGGGCCCGCCGCGACGAAGAGAAGGCCCGGGCCAAGGAGCGCGTGTTCAGCTTCCGCGACGAGTTCGGTCAGTGGGATCCGAAGGCGCAGCGGCCGGAGCTGTGGAACCTCTACAACGGCCGGCACCACAAGGGCGAGCACATCCGGGTCTTCCCGCTGTCCAACTGGACCGAGTTCGACATCTGGTCCTACATCGGCGCCGAGAACATCGCGCTGCCGTCGATCTATTACGCGCACCGGCGCAAGGTCTTTCGCCGCGACGGCATGCTGCTCGCGGTCGACCGGAACATGCAGCCGGGCGCCGACGAGCCGGTGTTCGAGGCGACGGTGCGCTTCCGCACCGTCGGGGATGTCACGTGCACCGGATGCGTTGAGTCGCAAGCCGCCACCGTCGACGAGGTCATCGCCGAGACCGCGGTGTCCCGGCTCACCGAACGCGGGGCGACCAGGGCCGACGACCGGATCTCGGAGGCCGGCATGGAAGACCGCAAACGACAGGGATATTTCTGATGGCCACCTTGCTGAGGCTCGCAACCGCGGGTTCCGTCGACGACGGCAAGTCCACCCTGATCGGTCGCCTGCTGTACGACTCTAAGGCCGTCATGGAAGACCAGTGGGCCGCGGTGGAGCAGACGTCCAAGGACCGCGGTCACGACTACACCGACCTGGCGCTGGTGACCGACGGCTTGCGGGCCGAACGCGAGCAGGGCATCACGATCGACGTCGCCTACCGCTACTTCGCCACTCCCAAGCGGAAATTCATCATCGCCGACACTCCCGGTCACATCCAGTACACCCGCAACATGGTCACCGGGGCGTCGACCGCCCAATTGGTGATCGTGCTCGTCGACGCGCGGCACGGCCTGTTGGAGCAGTCGCGCCGGCACGCGTTCCTGGCGTCCCTGCTGGGCATCCAGCACATCGTGCTCGCCGTCAACAAGATGGACCTGATCGGTTGGGACAGAGAGAAATTCGAAGCCATCCGCGACGAGTTCCACGCGTTCGCCGCTCGGTTGGACGTGCACGACGTCGCCACCATCCCGATTTCCGCGCTGCACGGCGACAACGTCGTGACCAAGTCGGACCAGACGCCGTGGTACGACGGGCCGGCATTGTTGTCGCACCTCGAAGAGGTGTACATCGCCGGTGACCGCAACATGGTCGACGTTCGGTTCCCGGTGCAGTACGTCATCCGGCCGCACACCCGCGAACATCAAGACCACCGCAGCTACGCCGGCACCGTCGCCAGCGGCGTCATGCGTGCCGGGGATGAGGTCGTGGTGCTGCCCGTCGGCAAACACACCCGCATCACCGCGATCGAGGGGCCGAATGGTCCGGTCGAAGAAGCGTTCCCGCCGATGGCCGTATCGGTGTCCCTCGCCGACGAGATCGACATCTCGCGGGGAGATCTGATCGCGCGCACCCACAACCAGCCCAGGGTCGCGCAGGAGTTCGACGCGACGGTGTGCTGGATGGCCGACAACGCGACGCTCGAGCCCGGCCGCGATTACGTCATCAAGCACACCACCCGCACCACGCACGCCAAGGTGACCGCGCTCGATTACCGGCTCGACGTCAACACCCTGCACCGTGACAAAACCGCGACGGCGCTGAAGCTCAATGAGCTTGGCCGTATTTCGCTGCGCACCCAGGTTCCGCTGTTGCTGGACGAGTACACCCGCAACCCGAGCACCGGCTCGTTCATCCTCATCGACCCGCACACCAACGGCACCGTGGCGGCCGGCATGGTGTTGCGCGACGTGTCGGCGCAGGCGGCGAGCCCAAACACCGTGCGGCACAAGCCCTCGGCCACCGCCGA
The DNA here is from genome assembly GCF_976985685.1 of Mycobacterium sp. NTMscope_Eco_3. Taxonomy (NCBI): domain Bacteria; kingdom Bacillati; phylum Actinomycetota; class Actinomycetes; order Mycobacteriales; family Mycobacteriaceae; genus Mycobacterium; species Mycobacterium sp. NTMscope_Eco_3. Next base: position 971,937 of record NZ_CDRJYZ010000001.1, read on the forward strand.
GGCCCGGCCCCGCGGTAAGACGGTGTGGTTCACCGGCCTGTCGGGTTCCGGCAAGTCGTCGGTGGCCATGCTGGTCGAGCAGAAGCTGCTCGAAAGCGGTTCTCTGGCTTACGTTCTCGACGGTGACAATCTGCGGCACGGGTTGAACGCCGACCTGGGCTTTTCCATGGCCGACCGCGCCGAGAACCTGCGCCGGCTCGCGCACGTGGCGGCGCTGCTCGCCGACTGCGGCAACGTGGTGCTGGTGCCGGCGATCAGCCCGCTGGCCGAGCAACGCGAACTGGCGCGCAAAGTGCACACCGACGCCGGATTCGACTTCATCGAGGTGTTCTGCGACACCCCGATCGACGAATGCGAAAAGCGTGATCCGAAGGGCCTGTATGCGAAGGCGCGCGCGGGTGAGATCACGCAGTTCACCGGAATTGACAGCCCGTATCAGCCGCCGGTGAATCCCGATCTGCGGCTCACCCCGGACGGCACTGTTGAGGAGCAGGCGCAGCGGGTCCTCGACCTGCTGGAATCACGCGGCTAGCCTGCCGGTCCAGCCCGGCTGCACCGAAATGCACGCTCTGGATGGCACAATCCTGAGAGTGCGCATGTCAGCGAAGGCGGAGTACGCCGTGCGGGCGATGATCCAGCTCGCCACGGTGTCCGACGGGACGCTGGTGAAGACCGACGACTTGGCCCAGGCCCAGGGCATCCCGCCGCAATTTCTCGTCGACATCCTGACCAACCTGCGCACCGACCGGCTCGTGCGCAGCCATCGCGGCCGCGAGGGGGGCTACGAATTGGCCCGCTCTGGCAGCGACATCAGCATCGCCGACGTGCTGCGCTGCATCGACGGGCCGCTGGCCAGCGTCCGCGACATCGGCCTCGGCGACCTGCCGTATTCGGGACCGACCGCCGCGCTCACCGACGTCTGGCGTGCGCTGCGCGCCAGCATGCGATCCGTGCTGGAACAAACGACCCTGGCCGACGTCGCTACCGGTGGCCTGCCCAAGCATGTCGCGCAACTGGCCGATGACTATCGGAAACAGGAGAGCCAGCGGCACGGCTCGGCGCGCACCGGCGACTAGGCGACGCGCTCAGCGGCTCAGCCGGCTGACCCGTAGGGACGAGTGAGAATCTCCATGGCATGGCCGGACGGGTCGAGAAAATACACCCCGCGCCCGCCGTCGTTGTGGTTGATCTCGCCGGGACGCTGGGCGCCCGGATCGGCCCAGTGCTGCAGGCCGCGCGACCGGATCTTGTCGTAGATGGCGTCGAACTCCTGCTCGGACACCAGGAACGCGTAGTGCTGACGCGGGATGTCCGCGCCGTCAGGAGCGTCCGCGTAGTCGAGGTTGGCGCCATGTTCGAGTTCGACAACCATGAAGTGGCCGAACGGCTTTGGGCTGGGCAGCCCGAACAGCTCGGTGAGAAACTCGGCGGATTCTCGTTTGTCGCGCGACGCGACGAGGGTGTGGTTGAAACTGATGCTCATAGTTCTGTCCAGTCAACCACCGGTCGCCCTGCGCGACAACGCTGAAAGAGCGTTGCGCTACTTCGGCGCGGTCAGCTCCAGGGCGATGTTGTCGGGGTCGCGGAACTCCAAAATGTATGACGGCCCGATGTCCTTGACCGGCTCGTGGGCCACCCCAAGATCATCGAGATGCGCTGCCGCCGAATCCAATTCGGCCCTACTGGTCAGCCGGAACGCGATGTGGTCCAGCCCGACGCGATCCTCGTCGAAGCGGTCCGCGGCGACGGGCCGCAGCCCGAGCAGCGTGCCGCCGAGGTCGTAGATGACACCGCCGAACAGAAAGCTCAACTGATTGCGGGTGGATTCGTCGGCGTTGTCGGGGACCTCGAGCAACACCGGCCAGCCGAACACGCTCTCGTAGAACTGCCGGGATCGCTCGATATCGGTCACCGTCAGCCGGACATGCGCGATGGAAGTGCTGGTGAAGTCCACTCGCTCCATGGTTCCACTGATGGGCCGTATGTTAAACATGCCAGAATCGCCGTCGTGCAGATAGCGATGACCATGCCGGTGATGGAACCAGACCTGGATGCGACAGTGCTCGAGGCCTGGGCGCGCACCATCGACGACGGACCGTTCTCGTCACTGTGCTGGGGCGAGCGCATCGCATTCGACAACCCGGACAACCTCACGCTGCTGGGCGCGCTGGCCGCCTGGACCAGCCGGGTGCGGCTGCTGACGACCGTGATCGTGCCGCAACTGCACGACCCGGTCATGCTCGCCAAGGGTCTGGCGACCGGCGACATGCTCAGCGGCGGCCGGCTGACCGTGGGCGTCGGGGTCGGCGGCCGGCACGAGGATTACCACGCCGTCAGCGCCGACCCGGCCACGCAGACGATGCGCGGGATGGCCGAACGGGTGGCCGTGATGAAGCGCGTCTGGGCGGGGGAAAAGACCGCCGACTCGGTGCTGCCCGTCGGGCCGGCGCCGGTGCAGCCCGGCGGTCCGCCGCTGTTCGTGGGCAGCATCGGTCCGAAAACCATCCGCAGCGCCGCGGCGTGGGCCGACGGGCTGGCCGGCACCACCCTGGACCTCGACGTCGCCAAGCAGAACGAGCTGTTCGACGTGACGCGGGACGCCTGGGCGCAGGCCGGCAAGCCCAAGCCCCACCTGATCACCTCGTTTTGGTTCGCGTTCGGCTCGCCCGAGGAGTCCCGCGCCCAGATACACCGCCATCTGCGCCGCTACATGAATTGGATACCGGCCGAATACGTCGACGCGATGGCGCCGATGACCGGCTGGGCCGGCAGCGAGGACGAGCTGCTGGAGGTCTTGCGCCAGTTCGAGGAGATCGGCACCGACGAGGTTCAGCTCATCCCGACGAGCTCGGATGTCGAGCAGCTGCGCCGCGCCGCGGAGGTGGCCGCGCGGCTGTAGCTCGTCCGACGCAGGGTGAATTGCCGCATCGGCGCCGCGGCGTTTTCATTAGCGAATGACGCAGCAGGAGTTGCCCGCCCCGCTGGCCGAAATGACCGGGCTGATGGCGCAGTGCGCGAACAACGGCGATTTCGCGGGGGCCGCGGTGCAGGCCAACGAGCTGGTGACCCTGTGCCGGGCAACGCTAGGGGAGCGCGATCCCAACGTCCTCGAGCTCAAGGTGGCGCTGGCCACCGTGCAGCTGCGGGCGGGCGAGGACGCCGCGGTCTACGCCGACCTCGACGGGCTGATTCCCGATCTCGTCGAGGTGCTCGGTCGCGATCACCTGAGCACCTTGACCGCTCGTCACCTGCTGGCGGGTCGCCAACAATCCCCGCTGTCCTCGCTGTCCGAATGGTCACAGCTCGTCGCCGACGAACAGCGCATTCTGGGGGCCGATCACGAGAGCACGCTGATGGCCCGCGAGAGGGTCGCTGAGAAGCATTGGGAGACCGGTGATTTCGCCGGAGCTATGACCGAGGGGCAACACGTGCTCGCGGCACGGCGCCGGGTGCTCGGCGACGATCACGCCGACACCCTCGGGACGCGGTTGATGCTGGCGATCTGGCGGGGCCGGGCGGGTGACATCCCGGCGGCGGTCACCGAACTCGAGTGGTTGATCGGCGAACTGCGCGACAAGCTGGGAAGCGACCACGTTCACCTGCTCATGGCGCGGCACATGTTCACGCTCTGGGCCCCGGACCGGGCCGGCGTGACGGACGGGGTCGCCGCATGGGAGGCGCTGGTCGAGGAAGAGGCGCGCGTGCTTGGCGACGAGCATCCGGTGACGGTCGCGGCCCGCCACGAATTGGCCGGCTGGTGTGCCCGGCACGGCGGCCGCGCGGACAAACCCGACACCCACGGGTCGGTGGACTGGTCTGCGTCCTGACCTCGATGTGCCGCTGTCAGGTCACCGCTTTATCCGCCGGGCGTTCGTCGTCGACGGAAGGCTCCTGGTGCGGCTGCCCCTTGCGGAGCGTCTCGAGCAGCTCGCGGTACGGCCCGACCAGGTAGACGGTGTCGCCGCCGCGAAGCCAGGCGTCGCGGCGCGGGTGCAGCTCGACCGGGGTATCGCGACGGGTGATCGCGATGACCCGGGTCTGGGTGGACATTTCGAACATTCGCAGCCCATCGAGTTCGCTGCCGGCCGCTACGTGCATGGCGCCGACCATGAACGAACGCTGCCCGACCGAGAACGTGCCCAGCACCTGCAGGCCCATCGCGGCGCCGATGAACCAGGGGGCGGCCAGGTCGACCGTCGACCGGACGTTCTCGAACCCGAACCGTTTGGCCACCGCGTCGCCGAGGGTGCGGTCGTAGATGCGCAGCACGATCGGCACGTCGGGCCGGTTGACCTCGGGCATCACCCGGGGGCCCAGCATCTCGCGCAGCACGATGCCGATCTCGATGTTGACCATGTCGTCCTGGGTCAGCACGGCGACGGCCCGCGCGCGATCGACGCGGGCCGACTCCAGCGTCTGGCGCAGCGTCGCGTCCCCGAAGATCACCGGCACGTCGAGTTCGGCCGCGGTCGACAAAAACCGGTTGTTCTCGTCGCGTTCGATCACCGCGACGTCGTATCCGGCCGCGGTCAGATCGCCGACGACGCGGCTGCCGAAAGACCCCAGCCCCACCACGATGATGTGGTCGCGCAGGTGGCGCGCGCGCCGCACTCCGGCCGATTGCAGGACGCGGCGCGACAGCAGCAAGTCCGCCACGAAGGCGACGAGCAGCGCGGTGGTGGTCACGCCGGCGAACATCAAGGCGACGGCGAAGATCCGTAGCCACGCGGATTGTTGGGCGAAGGTGAATTCGCCGTATCCCACCGTGGTGATGGTCTCCGCGGTGAAATACATTGCGTCCAACCAGGACAGCCGCGGCTTCGTGTAGGAGAAGTGCACGATGATCGTCGATGCGAGCAGCAGGCCGAGCGCGAGCAGCATTGCGGGGAAGAGCATGGGGTTCACGTCGTCGCGCATGGCGCGCGCGGCGTCCGAGGCCCGCCGCACCCACGATCGGCGAGAGCGCGTCCCGGCCGGTTGGGGCGTTTTGATGCCGCGCGCGGCCAGCTCGTCGGCGCTGCCGATCATGGCGGTCCAATCACCGGCGCGCACTCGATGGTCGCGGCCCGGACAGGGCACCACCTCGTCCGGGGTGGCGGCGTCTTTGCCGTGGATCACGGCCACCGGTGCCAGGTCGCCGTAGATCTCTCGAAGGGTCGCGTCGCGTGGCGCCTCGGCCCCCGACACGACGAAGTTGATGCCGGCCGCCTCGACCGGGTGGGTGTTGCTCGCCAAGCAGGCCTCGACGACCGACGGCGCCGCCAGGTCGGCGACGTCGAGAATGGCGCCGGGACCGTTGTCGGCGGCCACCGCTCCGCGCAGCACGTCGTTGCCCAACCGGGCGACCACACGCAGATCCGGATTCGTTTTCCTTGCCAACAAAGCGTTTTCGAGATTCTTCGCGTCGTCATGCCCGGCGCAGACGATGGCGCTCGCTCGGGCCAGGTCGGCGCCGGCGAGCTCCTCGCTGGGCAGTTTGACGATGGTGGCGCCCGCGCGGTTCAGTTCCGTGGCGATCGTGGTCGCGAGCACGTCGTCGCCGCTGACGATGATGTGACTGCGCGCGCTCATGGACGTTTCGCCGCGACGGTGACGGCACAGTCGCGGTCGTTTTGGCGTGGTGAGTCGTCACGCATAAACCCCACCTCTGATGACTTGGCGCTCACTTGTTGCTACGACTATCGGGCACCGTGTCGATTGACGCCAGTGCGACATGTGCTCGAGCGCGAATTGAATTGGGTGGCCGCCACGCCACGGCGGCGGCCACGGGCACGCGCGATCACCGCCCGCTTCCGAGTTGAGCCGTCCGCCAACGGAATTGGCCAGGTTAGTTACAAAACCTGAACGTCCGCAGGTGACCAAAACGCCCGCATCGACGTGATCTTGGCGTCCGCGTCGAAGGACATCGTCGAGATGGGCGAGATCCGGGTGCGGCTGTCACCGGCGTCCAGCGTGAGGTGCCAGAGGAAGGCGGCTTCGCTGCCAGAGACCCGCAATTCGGCGAGTTCGGTGTCTTTCTTGGCGTCTTGGAAACCGGCATAGAAGCCGCGGATGGCGTCGTGCCCGCGGCGAATGTCGGCTCCGATCGGATCCTCGATGGTGGCGTCGGCAGCGTACAGGGTCACGATGTCGTCGGCGGTGCCCGTGGCGACCAGCGCCAGGTAGCGATTGACGGTCTCGGTGATGGCTTCTGGGGACGGCATGGATTCGGACGCTACTCCCTCGCGCTTCAGGTGCGGTATGGCGGCGATACTGGCGGCGTGACTTTTATCGAATGCCTCGCGAGCCGCGAGGTCTACCGGAATCCGTGGATGGTGCTGCGCGAGGATGACATCCGCCGCCCGGACGGCAGCACGGGCCTCTACGGGGTCGTCGACAAGCCGGCGTACGCGCTTGTGATGCCCTATGACGGGCACCGCTTCCGGTTGGTCGAGCAGTTTCGCTACCCCATCGGGGAGCGTCGTTGGGAGTTTCCGCAAGGCACCGCTCCAGGCCTGGCCGACGCCGCACCGGCCGAGTTGGCCGAGCGTGAGCTGCGCGAGGAAACCGGATTGCGCGCAACGACGTTCGAGGTGCTCGGCGAGCTCGACGTGGCTCCGGGGATGACCAGTCAGCGCGGCCGGGTGTTTCTGGCCACGGGGATCATCGAGGGCGAAGCCGACCGCGAACACGAGGAGCAGGACATGCGCAGCGCGTGGTTCGCGCGCGACGAGGTCGAGCAGATGATTCGCGGGGGAGTCATCGCTGACTCGCAGTCGATCGCCGCCTACGGCCTGTTCCTCTTGCGCTGAGGACCGACGTCGCGCAACACCGTGATCGTGTCCTCGCCGAGATCGCACTGCGTCATCGGACACCCACCATTGACCAATGCGGCCGAGGTTTCGGGTAGTTGCGGTGCTCACTGCCGTGACTGCCTCGGTCGCCGGTACACCCGCTGTCGGCGCGCACGCGGTGTCGCCGTCGTGGAACGGCAAATATTCACTGGTGCGGTATGCGGCCGGCAAATCCGGCACCAGCGTCGCCGCGACGCAAGCCGAACCCACGTTCAGCGCCGACTACGTCTTCACCACCGCATGCTCGTCGGGCACGTGCGTGGCCACCGCCACCAACGGCCCCACGCCCAAGAATCCGACCCTTCCCCAGCCGTCGCATTACACCTGGGATGGGGCGAAATGGGTGGAGCGCTTCGACTTCCAGTGGGATTGCTATATGGGAGACAGCGCTGCGAAGGTGTGGGCCCCGGCGCGATCCTGGGCCTTCTACACACCGCAGGCGGACGGATCGTTGCGCGGGCTCTGGCACACCGACATCAACGGCGGCCCGTGCGGCGGGACCGTCGAGATGCCGGTGGCGGCGTTTGCCGCCGAGCGGGGCTGACGAAGACGCCGTCGATCAGTCCGGCGGCGCGCTGGTCATGGAGGCGATGTAATAAATCTCGTGACCGGTGGGATAGCCACCACCGTCGGTGGCGATGTGAACGTGGTCGTAGTGGTCGGCGGTTTCTGAGCCCAAGTCGGCCATCCAGTTTCCCCCGCCGACGCCCGGGTAGATCTTCTGCCGCCAGATGACGTGGTTGATTCCCCACCGCTTCGCATTTGCCAGCGCATACCCGGCGATCTGATTGCCGAGCTCGATGCCCTCCGGGGTGTGGAAGTTCGGGATCATCACGTCGATCGCCAACCCCTTGGGATGCCACGGCAGCGGGTCTTCCCGATACCCGTAGATGGTCTTGATCTGGGGGAAGAGCACGCCGATGGCACGGGCCGCCCAGATGGTCTTGACCTGCAGCCGATCCTCGGACGCGACGCCGCGGGGTAGCGGGAGCTGGAATTGCTGACCGGCGGAAGGCGCGGGGGGCGCCAGCGCGGTCAGCGCCTCCAGCTCGGCCGGACTGGCGGTGCGCGGCGCGCCGGGTGGCGGAGTCGCCGCGGTGGAGGTGGTGGGGGTCGCTGCCGGGGTCTCGACGCAGCACCGCGGCTTGGTGCCCTGGGCGTGGATCATGGCGGCGGAGACGACGAGCGACGCCGCGATCGCCAGCCATCGGCCACTGCCCTTAGCGAACACCTTCGCCCCCACGACCAGCAGCTTAACGTTGTCTGTGACCTGTGGGGCGAGGTTTTCAGAAGACTGGCGTGCGAAGCGTCGTTCAAGCAAATGACCGTCTCGGCGACGGCAGAAGTGGGTAAACAACGCACTAGCGCGCGGAGTTCACGTTCGAGAGCGAGTCACCGGTCGAAAGGCGGCATCACATGGTTCGTCACGAGGGAGGCCGATGGGACGTCGGAATCAAGGATGCCGCGGTCTACGTCGAACGTATCTCTGACAGCGACGAGCGCCTCTTCGAGGATTCGTTGGCCGCTGAGGAGGCCCGCGACCTAGCCGGGCTGCTGACCAAGTATGCGGACAAGCTCGACGAGGCGAAGGATTCCGACAAGGCCAAGGAGGCCGAGGAATCCGAGGAATCCGAGGACTCGGAGAAGTCCGATAAGTCCGACGGGTCGGAGGACTCCGACGGATCCGACAAGTCCAACGGGTCAGAGGACTCCGACAACTGACGACCTGAGCTGGTTAACCGCGCACGCTATAACGTTGTTGCGCAGTGCAATACCTCGTGAGAGAAGTCAGCCTCGCCGCCCGGCCCGCTCGGCGAATGCGTCGAGCGCGGCCAGCACTTCAGGAGAACGCCACACTCGGTTGCGGGGTCCACTGGCCGTTTCGACAAGGATTCCCGCCTCGGTGAGCGGGTTGAGGTAGCGGTGAGCGTTGGTGGATTCGATGCCGAGCTCCTGCGCCAGGAGCGCAGCGTTGACGACCGGGCGGCGGGGCAACAAATCGGCGACCTTCCACACCGCCGAGTCGGACCGCGCGGTGATCACATCGTTCCAGCTCTCCCGGATCCCGCGAATCTCGACGACCAGCTGACGCCCGTTCGCGATAGCCAGGACGCTGGCGTTGGAGAAGCGCTCGACAATCGGGGCGGCATCACCGTCGCGGTACGCGGTGAGAGCGGCGAAGTAGGAGTCGGTGTCGGCCAGCAGCCCTGCCGAGACCGGGACCGTCACCTGGTGGGTCAAACCTTTGTTGCGCAGCATGGCTTGCACCAGTGCCCGGCCCGTGCGTCCGTTTCCGTCGGTAAACGGGTGAATGGTCTCGAACTGCGCGTGGGCCACTGCGATCTGCGGCAGCGCGGGGACATCGGCGCGCTGCGCGAACGTGAGCAGGTCATCAATGGCCCCGGGGATTCGCTCGTGGCGCGGCCCGACGAATGTCGCGCCGATGGGAGTGGATCCACCGCCGATCCATACCGGCTCGGTGCGGAATTCGCCTGGGGTATGGCGTGGCTCGTTGGCCATCAATGCACGGTGCATCGCCAAAATGGCGTTGGAGTCGACAGTGTCGGACAGGGCGATCGCTGCTTGCATCGCGGCTGTGTTGGCGACGATCATTTCGGCGTTTCTCTTCGCCTTGCCGCCGGGCAGCTCGGCCTCGGCGATGGCTCGAGACGATGCGGTCAGGTTTTCGATTTGCGAGCTGGCGGCGGATTCCGACCGCATCAACACGGCGGCAAATGGTGCGATCTCGCCTCCGAGCTCGGCGTCAAAACGCGTGATCTCGCGGCTGGCGGATTCGGCCTCCGCCAACACGGACGGCGGCAAGTCCAGGATCAGGTCGGCAACGTTGGCCGGCACTGCCGGGTGGTACGTGCCGTACTTCGGCCGCGCCGCGTTCGCATACCGCGTCCCCTGTGGTTCCCAACGAACATGTTCGTGAGTGACCGGCTGAAGTGAAGTCATTGGTCCCAGTTAACCTCACTTGCGCGGTTAAGTGAAGTCAATAGTGGTGGTCGACGTCACTTACAGATCTGGTGCGTCAAGCGCGTGCGATCTCGGCGCCTTAGCGCAATTGTTGTGCCGAGCTTGACAGCGGCGACGAAGTCGAATCACACCTCAGCAAAACCATGCCTGAAGTGCGGTGACACTACTATTACGATCTCTCGCGGCACTACCCGTCGCGAAGGCGTATGCAGAATCGACACTCCCAAGAGCGGCAAGGGCCGCACTGTCGTGGTGCCGCCGCACATTCGGGTGGCGTTGAAGGACCACCTGGCGAACCATGTCGGTGAGTCTGCCGACTCGCTGTTGTGGTCGCCGGCGCGCGGCGGCTGCCACCTCGACGGCAAGGTGTTCCGCGATAGCTACTTCGTGCCCGCGCTGGACCGCATCGGCCGCGACGGCGAGAAGCTGCCCCGGCCGACGATCCACGACTTGCGACACTTCGCCGGCACGTCGGCGGCGAGGGTAGGCAACCTCCGCGAAACAATGGACCGCCTCGGACATTCCACGGCGAAGGCGAGTCTGCGGTATCAGTCGATCGCGGCGGGCCGCGACGCTGAGGTGGCCGTCGCGTTGTCGAAACTTGCTGAGCCGCCAGCAAAATCGTCCAGGCGACACTAGAAGGGTTTCGAACTCTGGACCCGATGATTTTTGTCAGCAAGTTTGCAATTGACAACCACTACAGCGTGCGCGTTTGTCTGCGCCTGTGTTCAACGGTGCCCTAAGTACAGCTAACTGGACCTAAGTTTCTAGGCGACACTTTTTGCTGACAGCAATAAGCGACACCGAAATATGCTGCAGTAACGTCTAATTGCTAATCGTCGACATTTGCGCGCGTTCGTTCGCTGTGCTTAGCCGTGCGATTGCAAGTTGATCCGCACGAGGAGCCGAAAATGACCTCCACAAGAACCGAACTCAGCCCCGCCGAGGCGGCCGAATACAAGGGAGTGCACCCCGCGACGATACGGCGGTGGCTGGCGTCGGGCGCACTGATCGGCAGGCGCTGTGGGCCAAAACTAATCCGCATCAAAGTCTCCGACCTCGACGCTATGGGCGCACCTGTCGGCGGTGCGGCGTGAGCCCGCCGGGGCCGGCGCGGCGATGGCGCCACGTCGGGGAGGGTGGTAATTGGGACACGGTGGCCGATAGGCCGCTCACCGCGGTGCGCGCCGCTGGGCATAACGGGGGGCGGCGCTGATGGCGCGCCTACGGGTGCCGGCCGCGCAACCGGTGTCGGATTACGACGACTCGGGTGACTGGTTTCGGGCCGTCCACTGCCTGCGGTACGCGAAACACGCCGGTGTTGTGGATGATTCGTGCTCCGCGGTCGCGAACTTCCTGGACGGCTGGGAGGCTGCGAACGGCGGGGCGCCGAGGCGGCTGGATGGGGAGCGCATGTCGTCGTGGCCGGCGTTCTGCGGCAGCCGTGAACGGTTCCTGGTGCCCGGGTTCCGCGGGGAGCGGAAGCTGACCGAGCTGGCGGTCCGCGAGGGCTGGTACGCCCCAGTTGATTTCATGGACCTGTGATGCGCTGGGTGTCGTGGCCGCGGTGGTGGTCGCTTCGTCGGCGGGTCGCGGACCTCGAGCGGCGGATCGCTGCGTTGGAGGCCAGGCGGCCGCGGGTGTGCGGGTGTGCGGCGTCGCGTCACCCTCGGAGCGGGGCGTCTGACCCGACAACGACATTAGGGTCATGGCCACGTTCTTCCAGCAATCCTCGTGCCATCTCGATTCGGCTCGGTTGATCTGAACCGGGGCCGACGACAAGCTTCGCGATTGTCGTCGGAACATCCGTGTCGTTCATGTTCACCGCCATGTCGAGATACGGAAGATCCTTCCCGCCGGGGCCGTTCCGAGTTTTGGCCGGGTACTGTGGCTCGCTCACTGCGACCAGTCGCCACTCTCGTTCGTGGCTCCACGCGCCGTGCTTGACCGACGCGAGTTGGCCTAATACAACTGTTGCTAGGAACATCTGTCCGATGTAGCCGCCCTCTACCATCATGCGCACAACCCCGGGTTGTGCATAGGTATCCCGCAGCCAGCTGACAACATCATCCGCTACTGCCGCGGCGTTTTGGTTGTCGTATGACACCCGGCGCAGACCGGATGGAAACGGGGTGGTGCCTGCGACCGTTGTCCCTGGATGAAATGCGAAGGAGTGCTCGGCTACTGCATCCCACGAAAAACCAATCGCGTAACCACCGGTCCCACCTGCGTAGCTCTGCCATTGGGTCATTTGGTCACCCGCCTCAGTCAGCGACGCCGCGTAACACTTCAAGTCCCAGCTGAGAACGTCCTCGTTGCTGAATACGTCTGCGAGCCAAGTAAGGGTGGGTATTAACCCCGTCGGCGTGACCGAGTCAGTGGCGGCCGCACGGAGCCGCTGCACCAGCGGCACGGCTCCGAACAGCAGCTCTTTCACGTCGTTCATGTACCTCACGTCGGACGCCCACAACTGTGCAGCCCGATCGAGCGCGGAACTGTTAAAGTCCCACGACGGCGGGCTCACAATTCCCTTCAGCCCTGCCTCGCTGGTCTAGTGGTAGAGAATTTTCGGGTGGTTCCCCCGGGCGCTCAGCTGTCTGGCGAATACCCGGGGGTCGAATAGAGCCGAGATTGGGAATGTCTGGATGAAGTTCGGCCGGCCGGTAGTCATAGGGGCATGAGTTTATTCGGCCGAGGTAAACCGTAGGTTGGCGTCCCTACGGGAATCGCCCCGTGTCTGAACGCAGCGATGCGCACACGGCCGTTTCAGTGCCCTCCGCCCAGTTCGGCGGCGAACTGGATGGCGATGTCGCGCCAGCCGTCCGCCCGTTCCCGCAGTTTGGTGATCTGCCGCTGGGCGGCGACGAGAAGCGCCACGCATACCGCGCAGGCGATGAGCGCGATGACGGCGAGTTGCACTGCTGGGGTCATGCTGTTCTCCCGGGTGGTCGTTGCGCCCGATGCTGGCACGCCGTACCCCTGTCCGGGCACTTATCGGGCAAACTTGGTGAAAATCGTTGCGGCAGGCTCGGAGATGGTGGCGGCCCGCATCGTCAGGGGCTGTCGCGCATCTCGCGAGTTGGTCAATTGCGTTGCGTTCCTTTGGATGTTGGGTGGGATTGGTCAGTGGAATAGGCTCACGATGAAGCCGAGAAGCATGCAACCGCCGACCAGTGCGCCAATGACGACCAGGGTCGCCTCGTTCTCCGACATGCGGCCGAGCCAATTCGCGGTCGGCGACGCCGGCGGCCGGTTTGTGCGTTGCACATTGCCGTTTTCGTCAACGCTGACGGTGGTGCGTTTCTCGCCGCCGTTGACGGCCATGATGATCCATACCGGCAACCAGAAGCCGACCAAGAGCACGGTTATCAGCAGGTGCAGAATGTGGTTGACGGGCTTGCCCGTGGTCACGATCGCCGAAGTCGATGTCCGTGTCTCAACGCGGCCGCCATGCGCCACCATCCTCATCAGCTCCTGGTCGCGAGCGCTCGCGCGCTGCTGTTCAGACAGCATGTACGGCACCTCCGGGTAGGGCGATGGGAAACGGCTCACGGTACCAATGCGCGGCTCCCGCGCGGGCGGGAATCGACGCCCTCATACGGATGTCACAGACAGCGCCCCGCCGAGGTTGCGAAACGCAGCTACGTTGCGTTGTGGGTCTATTGCTGGTTGGTGCGGCGCTTGCCGAACCAGGCTCGGTAGGCGAGGTACCCCATCAACACCGCTAGGCCTCCGGTACTGATGAGGCCCAGCGTCGTGCCGTGGGTGCAGACGTTGAGCACGAACAGGGCAAGGACTAGCACGGCCAGCCCTGTGTAGAACGCTGGACCGTACAGGAAGGGGGGCAGGCCCCGATGGTCACCCGATTTATTCACGTCGTCTAATCCTTCACGGGCGCTTCGCGTTTGGCCGGTAGCTGCCGCCAGCGGTTTTGTATGGCCAGGTACGCGGCGTTGCCGGCCATTACCGCCCCGGCGATGATTTCCGACGTCGCTACCACGCCGGTGGAGCTGTACCACCCGGCGACGATCACGAAGAGGCCGCATCCAAGAGAAATGAAGGGCACCAAGCGTTTCCATTCTTCGGCCGCGTCCAGATCGCTCCGAACGAGAAGGCGCACCATCCCGACGACCAGAACCCCGACAACAATGACTGCCGCAGAAATCTCGAGGGCTACCCCGACCGTCAACGTGCCTGCTAGTTACGCGGTGAAGAACCGCTGCGGTCGTCGACGTTGCCACTGCGGTTGTCTAGCGCTCTCGCGGTGAACGCGATCGTCCACAGCAGAACGACGTAAGCGAGCGCGTAGCTGGGGGCCATGACCCACAGCGATTTTCCGCCCATGAACAGTCCAGCAATCGCGCTCACAGTGTCACCTACGAAGCCCGATACCACCACCCCTGCCATGATGGCGATGTAGGCGTGTTCACGTTTCGGTGTGACCTTCCCGGCGCTCCGTTGCGTGAAGTACCAGATTCCAACGGCGACAACGATAATCGCGGAGGCGATGAAGCCGACCACTATCCAGACCGGAAGAGGTTTGGTGGGGCTGACGTGGGCTGAGTTGAACACAATGTCCACGGTGATCATGGCCGCGACGTACAGCGGCAAAAGAAGAACCGCCCGCTTCAAGTTGATCATGGCACCCCTGGGATCGGATCGACGGCGCATTCCACCGCGCCCTCAACTGCGGCTTTAACCGGCGCTTCCAAAAGCCCTTTCGCGAAGCCGCCGACAAAGCCTAGGACAGCGCCGGGTATCGCACCGGCGCCGCCGATTTCCGGGGTGATTACCCCGCCACCTACAGCACCGCCGATAGCGCCCTTGATCGCGGTCTCGTATCCACTTTTGATCATATCTTTGCCGATGTTGGCCTTCACTTTTCCTTCCACGCACTGCCCGAAACTCGGTGGGGGTGTGACAGTCGGCATCGGCCCCGGCGCCGGTTGCGGTCCGGGGTCGGGTGGCTTACCGAACGCTGGCATGGGTGTGACGGGTGGCTGTGATTGCGGGCCGGCCGAGGTCAGTTGGCGCTCATACTGATCCATGAAGCTGGGCTGTTGCCCGGGCTGCGGGAGCCCAGGTTGGGGCTGGGGTTGCGGGCCGCCGTCCTGCTTGAAGTCGACCAGCTTGACCCCGTTGTGGTTCGAGCCGGGCGCAGTCCGGTTGTCGGCCGGGGCACTGCGATTAGAGCCGCCTTGTGCTGGCGCAAAGCCGCCGCCGGTGAGGCCGGCAGTAGCGGCGGTGAGTTGACCGGAGACCTTGGTGTCGGCCCCGTCGAGTTGCTCGGCGCGCAACCGAATGTCAGCGGCGAACGCTTCCGCCTGTGCTTGCCGCGTGGCACGTTCTGCCGGGCTGGTGCTGCGGGTGTCGGTGACCGACAAGTCTTCTCCGACCGCGAATCCTGCGTTTTGCGCGTCTTCGACGCCGTAGAGGACTCGGCGTTGGGCTGCGCTGATGTCGCTGGCGCCATTGCGCGCAATGCCTGCTGCTTGGCGGAGTAGGTCGGCTTTGCCGGTGACGACGGATACGTCGGCTCCCGTGCGTTGCCGCAGCGCGTCGCCGCCGGCGCCGTGCCAGGTGATGGATTGCGCCTGGTTGCGCATCGTCAGGAATGCGTCTTCCCAGCGGTCGGCGGTTTGGGTCCAGTAGGCGGCGGCGTCGATGAGGTGTTCGGTGCTCCACGCGTGGATTTGTGAGAGGGTGGCGGGCATCTAGATCACCGTTATCCCGGTGGCGATGCCCATCTCGGCCGCTGACGTGGCTTCTTGGGCGGTGTATCCGCAGGCGGCCTGGGTGACCCCACCGACGGTCTCCTGCGTCCGCGCCGCAAAGGATGCTGCAGTGACGCCGATCGCCGCGTTGACGGCGTTCACGGCCGCCGTGGTGGCCTGGAATGGTTGCCCAGGTGCCGGCGGCGCTCCCACGAGTTGGGAGCTGAGCGCCTGCCACTGGCCGGCTGTAGCTACTAGCTCGGCGGGGACGACCTGCAATGGATCTTGCCCCATGCTGCAGCAGTTTATGCGGTTCGCGCGTGGATCGGTATTCACCGACCGGGTGTTGAAGCCGGGCGGCCAGTGATCGTGCGCGTGGGCGGCGCTACTTAATCGGCTGGTGTCGCCGCTGGCGGACGATCACGGCGACGTCGCTGGCGGCCATCACCAGCAACGCGGCCGCGGCGGCCGCGACTGGCAGGCCGTGGGTTGTGACCAGCAGCCAAACGGCAACTGCGACCAGTGCAGTTGCCCGCAGCGCTAGTTTGGTCACTTCCCGCATTTGGGTGGCTCGCTTTCTGTTGCGCCCTCGATGAATGCTTCGATCCCGCCAGGCCGCCCATGATGCCGCCAGTTCCGACGCGGGATAGGAACTTTCGCCAGAAGTTGCTGTTGTAGTTAGGGTCGTCGCACGCGCGTAACGCGGTTAGTTCTCCGCGTCGTCGTCTTCGATGATTATGTCGGCGAACATGAAAGCATCCTTACTCGCTTCGTGAGTACGGAGAATGAAGCCGGCCAGAAGCGGGACGGCGAAGGAGTATTTGCCGAATCTGTTTTTGTGTACTAGGCCACGCTCGATCAGGCTCGCGAGCATCTGGCTCGCGTGGCTTGAGGAGAACGGTTTTGGCAGCAGCACTCGGGCTTTCTCGACAATCTCGGAGATAGAGAATTCGGCGTCGGGCTCGTCCACATGCGCGATGACCCACAACAGATCCCGCTGCCTGTCTGTCGCCCTCTCCCAGCGTCCGGCAAAGAAATCGTCGTCGAGCCGCGCCTGGATGGCGTCGATGTGCACGGTCGGATCCTTGCCCATGCTCATCTGTGAAATCCAGACGTCGAACACCTCGCGGCAGATGAACTGGATGAAGTAGGGGTAGCCGCCCGATCGCTGGCAGATGTCTTCGATCGTCTCGTCCCGAAATCGAATGGGGCAGCTCGCGGTATCGAGCGGCTTGATGATGGCTTCGCGGGCGTCCGACCGCTCGAGCCTGCCGAGTGTCACGACGCGAAACATGCGCTCGCTGTAGGTCCGCGCCTCGACCAGTTTCGAGAACATGGTCGGTAAACCGGTGAGGACGAGCATGAACGGAATCTGTTCACGCTGTAGGTACTGGAAGACGTCCAGCAGGGTGGAGAGCGGATATTCTTCGCGCGAGTGATTGTCGCTTAGGTTCTGTGCCTCGTCGTAGGCGAAAACAACACGGCTGTGGCCGTATTGGGCTTTCATCTGCATCGCCACAAAAGTCAACAAACTCTTGAGCTTGTCCGCGACAAGTCCGGGCGCATTCTCGTATATCTGGCGCAGCACCTGATATGACAACGGGATGTCAGTGGTTGCCGGGGCCTGCTGCTGACCGAAGCCAAAGCCTGCGGGCGTAGGTGTCGGTACGGACATCGCCGACGTGACTACGGCAAGATCAGTCATCACGCGGACGGCCAGATTGTCTTCTGAGACGCTCGCGCTCTGCGACAAGTCCGTTCCGACCCAGTTCCACCCGGCCTTCACGGCGCGCGGCTTGAATGTCTCGAGCAGGACGGTCTTGCCGACACCACGAAGCCCCGTAAGAATTAGGTTCTCGAGGACCGGATCTTGTGCGAGCAGTCCGTCGAAGACTTCGTATTCGCGTTCCCTGCCGGCGAGGTAGGGCGGCATGTGACCCGCTCCGGGGCGATAGGGGTTGGTGAATCCCAGGTCGACTTCAACAGTTTGTTCGGCCATGTACTAAATTTAGCGTGTACCCTAAATTTAGTAAAGACACTACACACAGCTAATCGGATGGGGGTCTTCTGTGAACAAGCCAACCTTGCGGGAGGGTCAACCGCTGCTCGCGCCCGACTACGTGACCATCATTCCCGGCGATACCGAGCCTGAACTGCGTGCGGATGGAAGCGTTGGCGAGCGTCACCTGAAACCCGGCATCTACGTCCCGGGCCAGGTCATTCCCGCCGTAGAAAAGCCGTAGTTTTCTGCTGACCCGGCCAGCGTGGCATGGGCGTGTGGCCGCGGCAAGTGCATGCGTTGCGAGACCAACCCAGGTGCCTGCCGACTCGCAGCGCGTTGACGGCGTTCACTGCCGCTGTGGTGGCCTGGAATGGTTGGGGCCGCATCAGGTGGCGCGGGTGGTGTGCCTGCCGTACACATCTGTTGCAGAAACCAGCGGTACATGACTGCGCCCAGCGGGTTTTGGACGTCGAGCCGCGGGTCGGCTGGTATGAGCTGTCCGCTGCATTCGACGTACCCGGGCGGGGCTGGTGCTGGGTCGGCGGCAGCGGCCGGCGCCCATGCCACCCATGCGGCGGCCATCGCCCAACGGATCACCAGGCACCGCCTGCAAGCTGACCGAACAGGACGCGCGGCCAACCGACGACCGCTGGGTCGAACGCGGCCGGGTCGGCGTGCAGCAGCACCCAACCCACGGCGGCCAGCGTCAGGGCAGCGAACCACGCCCAGCCTCCGCGGGTCACCGTGCACTCCCGGCGGGGTGGCGCTGCTTAGCCTCGCCGATCGCCTGGCGGCGGTCGTCGAGGGCAGGGCTGCGGAAGCCGTCGAGGTGGTCGAGCAGGTTGGCGCAGGCCCGGGCCGCCGCGGTGACGTCGACGCACAGCTCCGCGGCGCGCAGGGCGGCGGGTGTGGCTTCGCCGAGGTCGGCCATGGAGCGGCCCGCACAGCGCAGCGCGTGCCGAAGGTGCCGCAGGGCATTGGTCAGCGCGGTGTGCGCCTCGGTGGGGACGATCTCAGTGGTTGGCATGGTGTCCTCTCGGTGGTGTCGAAATTTGCTGACACCGGACCGGAGGATTTCGAGGGGCATGCCGGGGGCATTCGATGTTTGGCCAGGTAGCGGAAAACCCGCGTTCACCTGCTTTAATGCTCAGTGCCCCCGGCAGGATTCGAACCTGCGGCCTTCTGCTCCGGAGGCAGACGCTCTATCCCCTGAGCTACGGGGGCGCGACAACTTTGTTGGTGCACCATTGGGCTCCGACAGACTAGCGCATCGAGGCGGCTGCCCCGCCACCGCAATGGATTCGGGGCGCGGGCGCCCCAGCCAATAGGATGGACGCTCGTGACCCCCGCTGACCTCGCTGAGCTGCTCAAAAACACCGCCGCCGCGGTGCTGGCCGAGCGTGGGCTGGACGCTGCCGTGCTGCCGGCGACGGTGACCGTCGAGCGGCCCCGCAACCCCGAGCACGGCGATTACGCCAGCAACCTGGCGATGCAGCTGGGCAAAAAGGTGGGCGCCAACCCCCGCGAGCTCGCCGGATGGCTCGCCGAAGCACTCATGCAGGCCGACGGCGTCGCGTCGGCGGAGGTGGCGGGGCCGGGCTTCATCAACATGCGCCTCGAGGCGTCGGCGCAGGCGGTCGTCGTCAACAACGTCATCGGCGCCGGCGCTCGCTACGGCCACTCCGACGCGCTGGCCGGCCAGCACATCAACCTGGAATTCGTCTCGGCCAACCCGACCGGACCGATCCACATCGGCGGAACCCGCTGGGCCGCGGTCGGCGACGCGCTGGGCCGGCTGCTGTCCACCCAGGGCGCCGACGTGGTGCGCGAATACTATTTCAACGACCACGGCGCCCAGATCGACCGATTCGCCAGCTCGCTGATCGCCGCCGCCAAAGGCGAACCCACCCCGGAAGACGGCTACGCGGGCGCCTACATCAACGACATCGCCGCCCAGATCATGCAGAAGGCGCCCGACGCGCTGAGCCTGCGCGACGCCGAGATGCACGAGACCTTCCGCGCCATCGGTGTCGACCTGATGTTCACCCACATCAAGGAGTCGTTGCACGAATTCGGCACCGACTTCGACGTCTACACCCACGAAGACGCCATGCACACCAGCGGCCGGGTCGATCAGGCCCTCGCCAAGCTGCGTGAGACCGGCAACATCTACGAGAAGGACGGCGCAACATGGTTGCGCGCCAGCGCCTTTGGTGATGACAAGGATCGCGTCGTGATCAAGAGCGACGGGAAGCCCGCCTATATCGCCGGGGACATCGCCTATTACCTGGACAAGCGGCAACGCGGCTTCGACCTGTGCATCTACATGCTCGGGGCCGACCACCACGGGTACATCGCCCGCCTCAAGGCCGTGGCCGCCGCCCTCGGCGACGACCCGGCCACCGTCGAGGTGCTCATCGGCCAGATGGTCAATTTGGTCCGCGACGGCCAGCCGGTCCGGATGAGCAAGCGCGCGGGAACCGTGCTCACGCTCGACGACCTGGTCGAGGCGATCGGCGTCGACGCCGCGCGCTACAGCCTGATCCGGTCCTCGGTGGACACCCCGATCGACATCGACCTGGCGCTGTGGTCGTCGGCGTCCAACGAAAACCCGGTCTATTACGTGCAATACGCGCACGCCCGGCTCTCGGCGCTGGCCCGCAACGCCGCCGAACTCGGCCTGATTCCCGACACCGGGAACCTCGGGCTGCTCAGCCACGACAAGGAGGGGACGCTGCTGCGCACCCTCGGCGAATTCCCCCGGGTGCTCACCACGGCGTCGTCCCTGCGCGAACCGCACCGGATCTGCCGCTATCTGGAAGACCTCTCCGGCGACTACCACCGGTTCTACGACTCCTGCCGGGTGCTGCCCCAGGGCGACGAGCAGCCCACCGATCTGCACACCGCGCGCCTGGCGCTGTGCCAGGCGACCCGCCAGGTGATCGCCAACGGCCTGGCGATACTCGGCGTCACTGCCCCGGAGCGAATGTGAACGTTCATCCCGCCGGTCCCCGGCACGCCGAAGAGACCCGCCACGCCGAAAGCCCGCCACGGCCGCAGTCCGCCGAGGAGCTGCTGCTGCTGGCGCCAAACGTGTGGCCCCGCAACACGGCTCGCGATGAAGCCGGCGTCGCCAGCATCGCGGGCATCGCGGTGACCGACCTCGCCCAGGAGTACGGGACCCCGCTGTTCGTCGTCGACGAGGACGACTTCCGTTCCCGCTGCCGCGAGATCGCGTCGGCGTTCGGTGGGGGCAAGAACGTGCACTATGCCGCCAAGGCCTTTCTGTGCAGCGAGATAGCACGCTGGATCGACGAGGAAGGCCTGTCGCTCGACGTGTGCACCGGCGGCGAGTTGGCCGTCGCGCTGCACGCCAACTTCCCGCCGGAGCGGATCACCTTCCACGGCAACAACAAGTCGGTCGCGGAGTTGACCGCGGCGGTCAAAGCCGGTGTCGGCCATGTGGTTTTGGATTCGATGACCGAGATCGAGCGTCTCAATGCCATTGCCGGGGAGGCGGGCATCGTCCAGGACGTCTTCGTCCGTCTCACCGTCGGCGTCGAGGCGCACACCCACGAGTTCATCTCGACCGCGCACGAGGACCAGAAGTTCGGGCTGTCCGTGGCCAGCGGGGCGGCGTTGGCCGCCGTCGGCCGGGTATTCGAAACCGAACACCTGCGGGTAGTCGGTCTGCACAGCCATATCGGTTCGCAGATCTTCGATGTCGCCGGCTTCGAACTCGCCGCGCGCCGTGTCCTCGGACTGCTGCACGAGGCGGTCGAGCAGTTCGGTGTCGAGAAGACCGCGCAGATCTCCACAGTGGACCTCGGTGGCGGACTTGGTATTTCGTATCTGGCGGCGGACGACCCGCCACCGATGGGAGAGCTGGCCGCCAAGCTGAGCGCGATCGTCAAGAACGAGTCAGCGGCGGTCGGGCTGCCGACACCGCGCCTGGTGGTCGAGCCCGGACGCGCCATTGCGGGACCCGGCACCATCACCCTCTACGAGGTGGGCACGGTCAAGGACGTGGATGTGAGCGCCACCGCACACCGGCGTTACGTCAGCGTCGACGGCGGCATGAGCGACAACATCCGCACCGCCCTCTACGACGCACAATACGACGCCAGGCTGGTCTCCCGGCTCAGCGATGCGCCCGCGGAGCTGGCGCGCGTCGTCGGAAAGCATTGCGAGAGCGGCGATATCGTCGTGCGCGACACCTGGGTGCCCGGCGACCTGCACCCCGGCGACCTGATCGGGGTGGCCGCCACCGGCGCCTACTGTTATTCGTTGTCGAGTCGTTACAACATGATCTGCCGGCCCGCCGTCGTCGCGGTGCGCGACGGGCGCGCGCGCCTGGTCCTGCGCCGCGAGACGGTCGACGATCTACTGAGTCTGGAAGTGAGGTGAACTGTGCCCCGTGACGAAAAGCCGGTCGGTGTAGCGGTACTCGGGTTGGGCAACGTCGGAAGCGAAGTTGTCCGAATCATCGAGGACAGCGCCGATGACCTCGCGGCTCGTGTCGGTGCGCCCCTGGTGCTGCGCGGCGTCGGAGTGCGCCGCGTCGCCGACGACCGCGGCGTTCCCGCCGAGCTGCTCACCGACGACATCGAAGGGCTCGCCGCACGCGACGACGTCGACATCGTCGTGGAGCTCATGGGGCCGGTCGAGCCATCTCGCAAGGCCATCCTGTGCGCCCTCGAGCACGGCAAATCGGTCGTCACGGCGAACAAGGCGCTGCTGTCCGTCTCCACCGGCGAGTTGGCGCAGGCGGCCGAAAGCGCGCATGTCGACTTGTATTTCGAAGCCGCGGTCGCGGGCGCCATTCCCGTCATCCGGCCGCTCACCCAGTCGCTGGCCGGCGACACGGTGTTGCGGGTCGCCGGCATCGTCAACGGCACCACGAACTACATCTTGTCCGCGATGGACAGCACCGGCGCCGACTACGACACAGCGCTGGCCGAAGCCAGCGCGCTGGGCTACGCCGAGGCCGACCCCACCGCCGACGTCGAGGGCTACGACGCCGCCGCCAAGGCCGCGATCCTGGCGTCCATCGCCTTCCACACCCGCGTGACCGCCGACGACGTCTATCGCGAAGGCATCACCAAAGTCACTCCGGCCGACTTCGAATCCGCCCGGGCGTTGGGCTGCACCATCAAGCTGCTGTCCATCTGCGAGCGCATCGCGGGCGACGATGGCCAGGAACGGGTTTCGGCCCGCGTCTATCCGGCGCTGGTGCCGTTGGCGCATCCGCTGGCCTCGGTCAGCGGCGCATTCAACGCGGTCGTGGTCGAGGCCAAGGCCTCCGGAAGGCTGATGTTCTACGGCCAGGGCGCCGGCGGTGCGCCGACCGCGTCCGCCGTGGCCGGTGACTTGGTGATGGCCGCACGCAACCGGGTGCTGGGCAGCCGCGGACCCAGGGAATCCAAATACGCCCAACTCCCCGTGGCCCCAATGGGTCTCATCTCCACGCGCTACTACGTCAGCATGAACGTGGCGGACAGGCCCGGTGTGCTGTCCTCGGTGGCAGCCGAATTCGCCAAGCGCGAGGTCAGCATCGCCGAGGTGCGGCAGGAGGGGGTCGCGGACGAAGGCGGACGACGGGTGGGGGCCCGGATCGTCGTGGTCACCCACCGCGCCACGGACGCCGCGCTGTCCGAAACGGTCGACGCCCTCGCCGATCTCGATGCCGTGCAGAACGTGGCAAGCGTGCTGCGACTGGAAGGGACCACCCTATGAGCGCGCCGCGCACCGCCGTCCATCAGCCGTGGCCCGGCCTCATCGAGGCCTACCGGGACCGGTTGCCGGTGGGCGACGACTGGACCCCGGTCACCCTGCTCGAGGGTGGCACCCCGCTGATCGCGGCGACCCGCCTGTCGGAAAAGACCGGCTGCAGCGTTCATCTCAAGGTCGAGGGCCTCAATCCCACCGGCTCTTTCAAAGACCGGGGCATGACGATGGCGGTCACCGATGCGGTGGCACGCGGCCAGCAGGCCGTGTTGTGCGCCTCGACCGGCAACACCTCGGCGTCGGCGGCGGCGTATGCGGCCCGCGCCGGGATCACCTGCGCGGTGCTGATCCCGCAGGGCAAGATCGCGATGGGCAAGCTGGCGCAGGCGGTCATGCACGGCGCCAAGATCATCCAGATCGACGGCAACTTCGACGACTGTCTGGAACTGGCCCGCAAGATGGCCGCCGACTTTCCGACGATCTCGTTGGTCAATTCGGTCAATCCGGTGCGCATCGAGGGCCAGAAGACGGCCGCGTTCGAGATCGTCGACGCGCTGGGCGTCGCGCCGGACGTGCACGCCCTTCCCGTCGGCAACGCGGGAAACATCACCGCGTACTGGAAGGGCTACACCGAATATCACCACGAGGGCCTGATCGAAAAGCTGCCGCGCATGCTGGGCACCCAGGCGGCCGGCGCCGCCCCCCTGGTGAACGGTGCGCCGGTCAAAAACCCGGAAACGATTGCGACCGCAATCCGCATCGGCGCCCCCGCATCGTGGACCGCCGCGGTCGACGCGCAGCAGCAATCCAACGGCCGCTTCCTGGCGGCCGCCGACGAGGAGATCCTGGCCGCCTACCACCTGGTGGCCGAATCCGAAGGTGTCTTCGTCGAACCCGCCTCGGCGGCCAGCATCGCCGGTCTGCTCAAGGCCGTTGACGACGGCTGGGTGGCTCGCGGGTCGACGGTCGTGTGCACGGTGACGGGCAATGGCCTCAAGGATCCCGATACGGCACTGCGGGATATGCCCACCGTGACTGCGCTGCCGGTCGATCCGGTCCTGGTGGTCGAAAAGCTGGGGCTGGCCTAGTGACGATCGCAAGCGCGGCGGAGCCGGGCGCAGCGGGTCGGCACGCATTGGGATCGGTTGAAGCTTGCGCGACGAAGGGCTGTTGGTGACCTCGACGCTGCCCGCCGGGCTGGTGGCCACCGCCGTGGTTTCGGCGTCCAGCGCTAACCTCGGCCCGGGCTTTGACAGCATCGGTCTGGCCTTGAGTCTCTGCGACGAAATCACCGTGGAGACAACACCTTCCGGCTTGTCGGTTACGGTCGAGGGTGAAGGCGCCGGCCAGCTACCGGCGGGTCCCGACCATCTGGTGGTGCGCGCTCTCGAGCGCGGCCTGCAAGCCGTCGGGGTCCGCGCTCCCGGCCTCGCGGTGCGCTGCCGCAACGCCATCCCGCACTCCCGCGGCCTGGGCTCGTCCGCGGCGGCGGTGGTCGGCGGCCTTGCGGCCGCGAATGGCCTTGTCGCGCAGACGGATTGGGACCCGCTCGACGATACTCAGCTGATTCAGCTGTCCTCGGAATTCGAGGGTCATCCCGACAACGCGGCGGCCGCTGTGCTGGGCGGGGCAATCGTGTCGTGGGTTGACCGCAGCGGTGATCACCCTCGGTACGCGGCGGTGCCGCTGCGGCTGCACCCCGAAATCCACCTGTACTGCGCCGTTCCCGAGGACCGCTCCCTGACCGCGGAGACCCGCGTGCTGCTGCCGGCGCAGGTCAGCCATGACGAGGCACGCTTCAACGTCAGCCGCACCGCGTTGCTGGTGGTCGCACTCACCGAACGCCCCGACTTGCTCATGGCGGCCACCGAGGATGTGCTCCACCAGCCGCAGCGCGCGCCGGCCATGCCCGCCTCGGCGGAATATTTGCGTCTGTTGCGGCGTTATGACGTGGCAGCGACGCTATCCGGGGCTGGTCCATCGCTCATCGCGATGACCACGGCGGCGGAGTTGCCCTCGGAGGTGGTGCAGTACGGCGCCACCAACGGATTTGCCCTCTTCAAGATGGCCGCCGGCGAACGAGTTCGCTGGAGTCCGGGAGTCGCCGTCGCGGGTTGATCAACAGCGTGGCCGGAGGGTTTGCTTGCTTCCAGCAGGGATGGGGGCTATCCTCGGAGCCGTCCAGCAATCGCAGCATCTGCATCTGCATCCATACTGCCTTGCCGCTAGGACAACACCAATTCTTCTCGTGGACGAGGTTCGCCGTTTACTCCGCCGATCCAGGCGATCACCGTTGCAGAGTCGATGATTGGGCGCACTCGGCAATTTGGCTGAATGCAACGAACCCCCCTATGACGTGATCAGCGGGGGAAGAAAGGAACTCCGTGACTGATACGGACCTGTTCACGGCTGGCGAAAACACTGACGCCAATCAACTGTCTAATGCCGTGACCACCACCGACACTCCCGACGCGAAGACGAACGCTCCGGCCGGTGCCTTGTCCACCATGGTGCTGCCCGAGCTACGCGCGCTGGCCAACCAGGTCGGCGTCAAGGGGACGTCGGGCATGCGTAAGAACGAACTGATCGCCGCGATCAAGGAAGTCAGGGGACGGGCCAACGGCGCTCCCGCCAACGGCACGAAGTCCGCTGAGGACAGCGGTAAGTCGGACATCAAAGTCAACGACGCCAAAGACAACAAGGACGACAGCGGCGCTGAAGCACCGCCGGCCAAGGAAAGCCAGAACGGTGCCACCACCGAGGCGCCCCGCCGCGAACGACGCGGCGCGTCCCGCGACGCCGGATCGGCCGCCCGCGGCAACGACGACGCCGATCGCGAGCGCACCGCCAGCCGAGAGGGCGGCGCCACCGGCGAGACCGACGGCCGCGAGCAAGGCAAGCAAGACAAAGACACCCAGAGCGAAGACCGCGGCCAGGGCGGCGGCAACGAGGATCAACAGAACTCCGGCGGCCAGCAGGGGCGCGGTGGGTCGAACCAGCAGGACGACGACGGCGAAGGACGTGGGGGCCGGCGGGGACGCCGCTTCCGCGACCGCCGGCGCCGGGGCGAGCGATCCGGCGAGGGCGGCGATGCCGAACTGCGCGACGACGACGTCGTTCAGCCCGTAGCCGGCATTCTTGACGTCCTCGACAATTACGCCTTCGTGCGGACGTCCGGTTACCTGGCCGGTCCGCATGACGTCTACGTGTCGATGAACATGGTGCGCAAGAACGGCCTGCGCCGCGGTGACGCCGTCACCGGCGCGGTGCGCGTGCCGAAGGAAGGCGAGCAGCCCAACCAGCGCCAGAAGTTCAACCCGCTGGTGCGCCTGGACAGCGTCAACGGTGGCTCGGTCGAGGACGCCAAGAAGCGGCCCGATTTCTCCAAGCTGACGCCGCTGTACCCCAACCAGCGGCTTCGTCTGGAAACCACGCCCGACCGGCTGACCACTCGGGTCATCGACCTGATCATGCCGATCGGGAAGGGCCAGCGTGCGCTGATCGTGTCGCCGCCCAAGGCGGGTAAGACGACGATCCTGCAGGACATCGCGAACGCGATCACCAGGAACAACCCGGAATGCCACCTCATGGTCGTGCTCGTCGACGAGCGGCCCGAGGAGGTCACCGACATGCAGCGTTCGGTCAAGGGTGAGGTCATCTCCTCGACCTTTGACCGGCCGCCGTCCGATCACACCCAGGCCGCGGAGCTGGCCATCGAGCGGGCCAAGCGGCTCGTCGAGCAGGGCAAGGACGTCGTCGTGCTGCTGGACTCGATCACCCGCCTCGGGCGCGCCTACAACAACGCGTCGCCGGCGTCGGGCCGCATCCTGTCCGGTGGTGTCGACTCCACCGCGCTGTACCCGCCCAAGCGCTTCCTGGGGGCCGCGCGCAACATCGAGGGGGGCGGCTCGCTGACCATAATCGCCACCGCGATGGTCGAGACCGGGTCCACCGGTGACACGGTCATCTTCGAGGAGTTCAAGGGCACCGGTAACGCCGAGCTCAAGCTGGACCGCAAGATCTCCGAACGGCGGGTCTTCCCGGCGGTCGACGTGAACCCCTCCGGTACCCGCAAGGACGAACTGCTGCTGTCGCCGGACGAGTTCGGCATCGTGCACAAGCTGCGCCGTGTGCTGTCGGGCCTGGATTCCCACCAGGCCATCGACCTGTTGATGTCGCAGCTGCGCAAGACGAAGACCAACTACGAGTTCCTGGTTCAGGTGTCCAAGACGACGCCTGGGATGGACAACGACTAGCCCGGTCGGAGAGACCTGAGCGCACCCGGGAATGCGCGGGCGCGGCTCGCTGTTTGGGATGATGGCGGTTGACCTGGCATAATCGGGGCTCGATTATCCGCCAACCGCATGAGGTTCGGAGTTCACGCCCGACCGTCTGATTCCTGGACGGGGGCGGGCGACAAACGATCGAAGAGGACACCATGAAAGCTGACATTCACCCCGCTTACGCGGAGACCACGGTGCTCTGCGGGTGCGGTAACACGTTCCAGACCCGCAGCACCAAAGAGGGCGGTCACATCACCGTCGAGGTCTGCTCGCAGTGCCACCCCTTCTACACCGGCAAGCAGAAGATTCTGGACAGCGGTGGCCGGGTCGCGCGCTTCGAGAAGCGCTACGGAAAGCGCAGCACCGGAGCTGCTGCCGACAAATAGCTCGGTTTCCGACGCCCGAACTGTGCGTGCAGTCGCACAGGCCGGGCGTCGGTTTGCGTTTGCGGCAGTGACGGGCGACAGCGAGGCAGGAGGTGTGGCATGACGAAGCCGGTACAGACCATTGACGTGCTGCTGGCCGAGCACGCCGACCTCGAGCAACGGCTGGCCGACCCCGAACTGCACAGCAACCCCGACGAGGCCCGCAAGGCCGGACGCCGGTTCGCGCGGCTGGCCCCGATCGTCGGCACCTACCGCAAGCTGATGGCCGCCCGCGAGGACCTCGAGGCCGCACGCGAGCTGGCCGCCGACGACGATTCGTTCGCCGCCGAGGCGGCCGACCTGGAATCCCGGGTGGCCGAGTTGGACACTGCGCTCACCGACATGTTGGCCCCGCGCGACCCGCACGACGCCGACGACATCGTGCTCGAGGTCAAATCCGGGGAGGGTGGTGAAGAGTCGGCGCTGTTCGCCGCCGACCTGGCCCGGATGTACATTCGCTACGCCGAGCGGCACGGCTGGACCGTCACCGTGCTCGACGAAACCACCTCGGACCTCGGCGGTTACAAGGACGCGACGCTGTCCATCGCCAGCAAGGGTGATTCGGCGGACGGGGTCTGGTCGCGGATGAAGTTCGAGGGCGGGGTGCACCGCGTGCAACGCGTCCCGGTGACGGAATCCCAAGGCCGCGTTCATACTTCGGCGGCGGGTGTGCTCGTGTACCCCGAACCCGAAGAAGTCGGCGAGGTGCAGATCGACGAGTCGGACCTGCGCATCGATGTCTATCGCTCTTCGGGGAAGGGCGGCCAGGGTGTCAACACGACCGACTCCGCGGTGCGAATCACGCATCTGCCCACCGGAATCGTGGTGACCTGTCAGAACGAGCGCTCCCAGTTACAGAACAAGGCGCGGGCGCTGCAGGTGCTGGCGGCTCGCCTGCAGTCATTGGCCGAAGAGCAGGCGCTGGCCGATGCGTCGGCGGACCGGGCCAGCCAGATCCGCACGGTGGACCGCAGCGAGCGCATCCGCACCTACAACTTCCCGGAGAACCGGATCGCCGACCACCGCATCAACTTCAAGTCACACAATCTCGATCAAGTGCTCGACGGCGACTTGGACGCGTTGTTCGACGCCCTGGCCGCGGCCGACAAGCAAAGCCGGCTGCAACAAGCATGACGTCCCCGCGATGCAGAGGGAAGCGCTGAGGATGATTCAGCTCAGTCTGCGGCGCGCGATCGACGATGCGGCGGCCATCCTCGCCGACGCGGGAATCGATTCTGCGCGTTGGGATGCCGAGCAGCTGGCCGCGCACCTGGCGGGCGTCGACCGCGGTCGCCTGGCCGTGCTGGAATCGCCCGGCGAGAACTTTTTCGGGCGGTACCGCGACGCCGTGGCCGCCCGGTCGCGACGTGTGCCGCTGCAGCATCTGCTGGGGACGGCGGCGTTCGGGCCGGTGCTGCTGCGCGTCGGCCCTGGCGTATTCATACCCCGACCCGAAACCGAGGCGCTGCTGGAATGGGCTGGCGCGCAACAACTGACGCCACGGCCGGTGATCGTCGACCTGTGCACCGGGTCCGGCGCCTTGGCGGTGGCGCTGGCCCACCACCGGCCGGGGGCGCGCATCATCGCCATCGATGTCTCCGACGCCGCTCTCGAGTACGCGCGCCGCAACACCGAGGGCACCGCGATCGAGGTCGTGCGGGCCGACATCACCGAGCCCGGCGTGCTCCCGGAACTGGACGGTCAGGTCGACTTGGTCGTGGCCAACCCGCCCTATGTTCCCGACGGCGCCGTGCTGGATCCTGAAGTCGCCCAGCATGATCCCCACCAAGCGGTGTTCGGCGGGCCGGACGGTCTGGCGGTGATCGCTCCGATCGTCGGCCTCGCCGGCCGCTGGCTGCGCGCCGGAGGGCTGATCGGCGTCGAGCATGACGACACCACCTCGCGGGAGACGGTGGAATTGTTCGAGCGCACGGGGCTTTTCGAGGACGTCCGGGCGCGGCATGATCTGACCGGCCGGCCACGCTTCGTGACGGCCCGCAAGAAGTCGGCCGTTGGGACGAGTGGCGCCGATGACGCGCGTCGCGACGATGCAGAGCGCAGCGATGAGGAGGAGTGGCGCCGATGACAGACGTTTTTGACTGCGCCGATCCCGAACAGCGCGCACTCGGAATCGCCGCGGCGGCGGGAGCTCTCAAGGGCGGGCGACTCGTGGTCATGCCGACCGACACCGTGTACGGGATCGGCGCCGACGCCTTCAACAGCGCCGCGGTCTCGGCGCTGCTCTCGGCAAAGGGGCGGGGCCGTGACATGCCGGTGGGCGTGTTGGTCGGCTCCTGGCACACCATCGAGGGACTCGTCTACACCATGCCGGACGGCGCCCGCGATCTGATCCGCGCGTTCTGGCCGGGCGCACTCAGCCTGGTCGTGACCCAGGCGCCGTCGTTGCAGTGGGATCTCGGCGACGCCCGCGGCACCGTGATGCTGCGGATGCCGCTGCACCCGGTCGCCATCGAGCTCCTGCGTGAGGTGGGGCCGCTGGCGGTGTCCAGTGCCAACATCTCGGGCCGTTCGGCCGCCGTGGACGCCGGCGAGGCGCGCAGTCAACTCGGCGATCTCGTCGACGTATACCTGGAAGCGGGCCCGTCCGAGCAGGGCGCCGCCTCCACGATCGTGGACCTGACCGGCGCCGCGCCGCGCATCCTGCGGCCGGGCCCGGTGAGTGCCGAGCGCATCGCCGAGGTGCTCGGCATCGATCCGGAAACCCTGACCGCCCAGGCCTGACTGGAGCGGTTGTCGAGCTCCCAGGTTGGTGCACTACGGTCTCGTTGGTGTCCAGCGATGTGACCAACCTTGCCGGTGGTTTGCTCGCCCTTTCTGATCGCGGCGCCGGTGTTCCGCTGCGCGAGCTGGCGCTGGTGGGATTGACCGCGGCGATCATCACCTATTTCGCCACCGGACCGGTCCGCGTGCTGGCGACCCGGCTGGGCGCCGTCGCCTATCCGCGGGAACGCGACGTTCATGTGACGCCCACCCCGCGCATGGGCGGGCTGGCGATGTTCCTCGGCGTCGTCACCGCCGTGTTCCTGGCCTCCCAGCTTCCGGCGC
Organism: Mycobacterium sp. NTMscope_Eco_3; assembly: GCF_976985685.1. NCBI lineage: Bacteria > Bacillati > Actinomycetota > Actinomycetes > Mycobacteriales > Mycobacteriaceae > Mycobacterium > Mycobacterium sp. NTMscope_Eco_3. The sequence goes on from NZ_CDRJYZ010000001.1 coordinate 1,002,969, forward strand.
TCACCCGCGGGTTCGTTTACTCCACCGGCATGCCCGCGGTCCTGGTGGCCGGCGCGGTCATCCTGGGGATCGGGCTGATCGACGACCGTTGGGGTCTGGATGCCCTGACCAAGTTCGCCGGCCAGATCACCGCGGCCAGCGTGCTGGTCACCATGGGCGTGGCCTGGAGCGTCCTGTACATCCCCATGGGCGGGGTCGGCACCATCGTGCTCGACCAGGCCTCGTCGATCCTGCTGACACTGGCGCTGACCGTATCGGTGGTCAACGCGATGAACTTCGTCGACGGGCTCGACGGGCTGGCCGCCGGGCTGGGCCTCATCACCGCGTTGGCGATCTGCATGTTCTCGGTCGGGCTGCTCCGCGACCACGGCGGCGACGTCCTGTTCTATCCGCCGGCGGTGATCTCGGTGGTGCTCGCCGGGGCGTGTCTGGGCTTTCTCCCACACAACTTTCATCGCGCCAAGATCTTCATGGGCGACTCCGGCTCGATGCTGATCGGCCTGATGCTCGCCGCCGCGTCCACGACGGCGGCCGGCCCCGTTTCGCAGAACGCCTACGGCGCCCGCGACGTGTTTGCCCTGCTGTCACCCTTCCTGCTGGTGGCGGCGGTGATCTTCGTGCCGATGCTCGATCTGCTGCTGGCGATCGTGCGTCGCACCCGCGCGGGCCGCAGCGCGTTCAGCCCCGACAAGATGCACCTGCATCACCGGTTGCTGCAGATCGGCCATTCGCACCGCCGCGTGGTGTTGCTGATCTATCTGTGGGTCGGCATCGTCGCGTTCGGCGCGGCGAGCACGATCTTTTTCCGTCCCCGCGACACCGCCGCGGTCATGCTGGGCGCCATCGTGGTCGCCGGTGTCGCCACGGCGATCCCGCTTTTGCGCCGGCGCGACGAGTACTACGACGAGGAGTAGTAGTAGGGGCCTATTGTGTGGTACGGTCCAGGTAGAACCCCAAAAAGCCGCACAGGCAACCGGCCCCTCGGAGGCTAATCCGATCGGGCTGGTTCAAGACCGGCCTCGGGAGATACCCCTTGGGTGATTCAACTGTGACGTGCGATACGCTCGGCGGGCCACCGATCAGTCGGTCGAGGGGTTCCCGTATCACCAACCTGGGATTGAGGTGCTGCAGTGACGACACCAGCGCAGGACGCGCCGTTGGTGTTTCCCTCTGTTGCTTTCCGTCCGGTTCGGCTCTTCGCGATCAGCATTGCCATCACGGCGGTGGCGGTGCTCGCCGCCGGATTGTCCGGGCACTTGATGGTCGGCGTCTTCTTCGGGATCGGGCTGCTGCTGGGTTTGCTCAACGCGGTACTGGTGCGCCGCTCCGTTGAGTCGATCACCGCGAAGGACCACCCGCTGAAAAGGTCGTTGGCCGTCAACTCGGCGTCACGGCTGGCCATCATCACCATCGTCGGGCTGATCATTGCCTACGTCTTCCGGCCTGCCGGCCTGGGCGTGGTGTTCGGGCTGGCGCTGTTCCAGATCCTCTTGGTGGCATCGACGGCGCTGCCGGTGTGGAAGAAGCTGCGCGCCGGCGACTGGGCGGAATCCGCGGACGGTGCCGGAAGCAACGCAGGAACGGAAGGTACGGAAGGAAGGAACACCACCGATGCCTGAGACGACGTTCCTGGCCGAAGGCGCGATCGAGGTCGGCGAACACAGCCACGCCACCTGGCTCGGCATGACCGTCAACACCGACACCATCCTGTCGACGGGGATCGCCGCGCTGATCGTGCTCGCGCTGGCCTTCTTCCTACGGGCGAAGATCACCTCGACCGGCGTCCCGAGCGGCGTGCAGTTGTTCTGGGAGGCCATCACGGTCCAGATGCGCGATCAGATCGAGGCCGCGGTGGGCATGCGCATCGCGCCGTTCGTGTTGCCGCTCGCGGTCACCATCTTTGTGTTCATCCTGATCTCCAACTGGCTGTCGGTGCTCCCGCTGCAATACACCGACGCCGCCGGGCACACCACCGAGTTGCTGAAGTCGGCGGCGGCGGACATCAATTACGTTCTGGCGCTGGCCCTTTTCGTCTTTGTCTGTTACCACGTGGCCGGCATCTGGCGCCGCGGCGTCGTCGGACACCCGCTCGCCGTGCTCAAAGGCCACGTGGCGTTCCTGGCGCCGATCAACGTCGTCGAGGAGTTGGCCAAGCCAATCTCGTTGTCACTCCGACTTTTCGGCAACATCTTCGCCGGCGGCATCCTGGTCGCGCTGATCGCGCTGTTCCCGCCGTACATCATGTGGGCGCCCAACGCGATCTGGAAAGCCTTCGACCTGTTCGTCGGGGCGATCCAGGCCTTCATCTTCTCGATTCTGACCATCTTGTACTTCAGTCAAGCCATGGAGATCGAGGATCACCATGACTAAAGCCAGCATGAATTGTTTTGTCCCACGCACCATTACAGAGGCCTGGTAGACCCCTACCAGATATCAAGGAGGATAAGAATGGCTCTGGACCCCCAAGTCGCTGCCGCTGCACTCATCGGCGGTGGACTCATCATGGGCGGCGGCGCGATCGGTGCCGGTATCGGTGACGGTATCGCCGGCAACGCGCTGGTTTCCGGGATCGCCCGGCAGCCCGAGGCGCAAGGCCGGCTGTTTACGCCGTTCTTCATCACCGTCGGTCTGGTTGAGGCGGCCTACTTCATCAACCTGGCCTTCATGGCGCTGTTCGTCTTCGCCACGCCCGTCGGCACCTAGTTCGCTGTGATGGGTGACGCGAGCCTGAGCGTTCTGGCGTCCAGCCAGGTGGTGGCAGAGGGAGGCAACAACTTCCTCGTTCCCAACGGCACCTTCTTCTTCGTGCTGGCCATCTTCCTGATCGTGCTGGCCGTCATCGGCACGTTCGTCGTGCCGCCGGTCATGAAGGTGTTGCGCGAGCGCGACGCCATGGTCGCCAAGACGGCCGCCGACACCAAGAAGGCGGCCGAGCAGTTCGAAGCCGCCCAGGCCGATTACGAAGAAGCCATGACCGAAGCCCGAGTGCAGGCGTCGTCGTTGCGCGACAACGCGCGCGCCGAGGGCCGTAAGGTCTTGGAAGACGCGCGCGCCCGGGCCGAGCAAGAGGTGTCCTCGACGTTGCAGCTGGCCGCCCAGCAATTGAAGCGGGAAAGGGACGCCGTGGAACTGGATTTGCGTGCCAACGTGGCGTCCATGGCGGCGACGTTGGCCAGCCGAATCCTCGGCGTCGATGTCGCCCCCGCCGCAGCGACCACATCCGCAACCAAGACATCCGGACGGTAATCACGTATGTCGACTTTCATCGGCCAGTTGGTGGGCTTTGCGGCCATCGTGTTCCTGGTGGTGCGTTATGTCGTGCCGCCGGTGCGTCGCTTGATGGCCGCGCGGCAAGCCGCGGTGCGCCAACAATTGAAGGACGCGGCCGCGGCGAGCGATCGGTTGACCGAGTCGACCACCGCGCACAGCAAGGCCGTGGAGGACGCCAAGGCCGAGTCGAAACGCGTTGTCGAAGAGGCGGAGTCGGACTCCAAGCGCATCACCGAACAGTTGGGGAACCAGGCCGGCGTCGAGGCGGAACGCATCAAGTCGCAGGGCGGCCGCCAGGTCGACCTGCTGCGCACCCAGCTGAGCCGTCAGCTCCGCTTGGAGCTCGGTCACGAAGCGGTGCGCCAGGCGGGCGAGCTGGTGCGTAACTTCGTCGCCGACGCCGCACAGCAATCGGCCACGGTGGATCGATTCCTCGACGACCTCGACGCGATGGCGCCCGCCTCGGCCGAGGTCCAGTATCCGCTGATGACCAAGATGCGCTCGTCGAGCCGCGTCGCGCTGACCAACCTGCAGGAGCGGTTCAGCACCCTCGCCAAAGACCTTGACAACAAGGGGCTTTCCACCCTGTCCGGTGAACTCGTCGCCGTGGCCCAGACGCTGGATCGCGAAATCGTTGTCACGCGGTATCTCACCGTGCCCGCCGAGGATGGGGCGCCCAGAGCCCGATTGATCGAGCGGTTGCTCGCCGGCAAGGTCGGCGACCCGACCCTCGACGTTCTGCGCGCTGCCGTATCGGAGCGTTGGTCGGCCAACTCCGACCTCATCGACGCCCTCGAGCACGTGTCGCGGCAGGCGCTGCTCGAAGTTGCCGAACGTGAGGACAAAGTCGACGACGTCGAGGAACAGCTGTTCCGGTTCTCCCGCATCCTGGACGCGCAACCGCGACTGGCCATCCTGCTGGGCGACTACGCCGTTCCGGTGGAAGGCCGAGTTGCGCTGCTGCGCAAGGTGCTCGACAGCGCGAGCGCCAGGGTCCAGCCGATCGTGGCCGCACTGCTGACCCAGACGATCGAGTTGCTCAGGGGCCAGCCCGCCGAGGAGGCCGTCCAGTTCCTCGCCGAGGTTGCGGTGGCGCGTCGCGGCGAAGTCGTTGCGCACGTCAGCGCGGCAGCCGAACTGAGTGACGCCCAGCGCACCCGCCTCACCGACGTGCTCGGTCGCATCTACGGTCATCCGGTCGCGGTGCAGCTGCAGGTCGACAGCGAACTGCTGGGCGGACTGCTCATCTCCGTGGCTGACGAAGTGATCGACGGGACGCTCGCGTCCCGTCTGACCGCGGCCGAGGCGCAGTTGCCCGACTGACCACCTGACCAATCACAAACCATTCCGACACAAGCGTTACGAAGATCAAGTAGGAAGACGAAAAGCCATGGCCGAGTTGACAATCTCCGCTGATGACATTCAGAGCGCCGTCGAGGAGTACGTAGGCTCTTTCACCTCCGACACCGCCCGCGAAGAGGTCGGTACCGTCGTCGACGCCGGTGACGGCATCGCCCACGTCGAAGGCCTGCCGTCCGTCATGACCCAGGAGTTGCTCGAGTTCCCCGGCGGCGTGCTCGGCGTGGCGCTCAACCTCGACGAGCACAGCGTCGGCGCGGTGATCCTGGGTGACTTCGAGAAGATCGCAGAGGGCCAGCAGGTCAAGCGCACCGGCGAGGTCCTCTCGGTCCCCGTCGGCGATGCGTTCCTGGGCCGTGTGGTCAACCCGCTGGGCCAGCCGATCGACGGCCAGGGCGACATCGAAACCGACATCCGGCGCGCCCTGGAGATCCAGGCGCCCTCGGTGGTTCAGCGGCAAAGCGTGAAAGAGCCGCTGCAGACCGGGATCAAGGCCATCGACGCGATGACGCCGATCGGCCGCGGCCAGCGCCAGCTGATCATCGGTGACCGCAAGACCGGCAAGACCGCCGTCTGCGTCGACACCATCCTCAACCAGCGGCAGAACTGGGAGACCGGCGACGAGCAAAAGCAGGTGCGCTGCGTGTATGTGGCCATCGGCCAGAAGGGCACCACGATCGCCTCGGTGCGGCGCGCGCTCGAAGAGGGCGGCGCGATGGACTACACCACCATCGTCGCGGCGCCGGCGTCGGACTCCGCCGGGTTCAAATGGCTTGCGCCCTACACCGGTTCGGCGATCGCCCAGCACTGGATGTACGACGGCAAGCACGTGCTGATCGTCTTCGACGACCTGAGCAAGCAGGCCGAGGCCTACCGCGCGATCTCGCTGCTGCTGCGCCGCCCGCCCGGCCGCGAGGCCTACCCGGGTGACGTGTTCTACCTGCACTCAAGGCTTTTGGAGCGTTGCGCCAAGCTTTCCGACGAGCTCGGTGGCGGCTCGTTGACCGGCCTGCCGATCATCGAGACCAAGGCCAACGACATCTCGGCCTACATCCCCACCAACGTCATCTCGATCACCGACGGGCAGTGCTTCCTCGAGTCCGACCTGTTCAACCAGGGTGTGCGGCCGGCCATCAACGTCGGTGTCTCGGTGTCCCGCGTGGGCGGTGCCGCGCAGATCAAGGCGATGAAGGAGGTGGCGGGTTCGCTGCGTTTGGACCTGTCGCAATTCCGCGAACTGGAATCGTTCGCCGCCTTCGCCTCCGACCTCGACGCGACGTCGAAGGCTCAGCTCGACCGCGGTGCACGGCTGGTGGAGCTGCTCAAGCAGCCGCAGTACCAGCCCATGCCCGTTGAGGAGCAAGTGATTTCGATCTTCCTCGGCACCGGTGGTCACCTGGACTCGGTGCCGGTGGAGGACGTCCGGCGCTTCGAAACCGAACTGCTGGACCACATGCGGGCCTCCGAAGAGAAGATCCTGTCGGGGATCCGCGACACCCAGAAGCTCTCCGACGAGGCGGCCGAAGAACTCGAGAAGGTGATCAACAACTTCAAGAAGGGCTTCGCTGCCACCGGTGGGGGATCGGTGGTGCCCGACGAGCACGTCGAGGCGCTCGATGAGGGCGAGCTGGAAAAGGAATCGGTGAAGGTCAAGAAGCCTGCACCCAAGAAGGCAAAGAAGTAGCAACCTATGGCTGCCACACTTCGTGAATTACGCGGACGCATCCGCTCGGCCGGGTCGATCAAAAAGATCACCAAGGCCCAGGAGTTGATCGCGACATCGCGGATCGGTCGGGCGCAGGCTCGGCTGGACTCCGCCAGGCCGTACGCCTTTCAGATCACCGCGATGCTCACCACGCTGGCCGCCGAGGCCGCGCTGGACCACCCGTTGCTCGTCGAGCGGTCCGAGCCGAAGCGTGCGGGCGTGCTGGTGGTGACTTCTGACCGGGGTCTGTGCGGTGCCTACAACGCGAGCATCTTCCGCCGGGCCGAGGAGCTCTTCTCCTTGCTGCGGGAACAGGGCAAGACGCCGGTGCTGTACGCCGTCGGCCGTAAAGCGCTGAATTACTACACGTTCCGCAACTGGGACATCAAAGGGTCCTGGACCGGTTTTTCCGAGCAACCGCAGTACGAGAACGCCGCCGAGATCGCCGAGACGTTGGTCGAAGCATTCATGCTGGGCACCGGCGACGAGGACGACGGTCAGTCTGACGCCGAGGGTGTCGACGAGTTGCACATCGTCTACAGCGAGTTCAAGTCGATGTTGTCGCAGGCGGCGGTCGCCCACCGGATCGCCCCCATGGTGGTCGAATACGTCGAGGAACAGCCCGAAGTGCGGACGTTGTATTCGTTCGAGCCGGACGCGACAACGCTTTTCGAGTCGCTGCTGCCGCGGTACTTGACCACCCGCGTTTACGAGGCGCTGCTCGAATCGGCGGCATCGGAGCTGGCGTCGCGCCAGCGCGCGATGAAGTCGGCCACCGACAACGCAGACGACCTCATCAAGGCCCTGACGCTGATGGCGAACCGCGAGCGGCAGGCCCAGATCACCCAGGAGATTAGCGAAATCGTCGGTGGCGCAAACGCGCTCGCCGACGCCCGCTAGGTAGCACCACTAGGAAGCGAAAGAAAATATGCCTGCTACGACAGCAACCGACGAGAAGTCCACGAAGTCGGCCAAGAGCGACACCAGCGGCCGGGTGGTACGGGTCACCGGGCCGGTCGTCGACGTCGAGTTCCCGCGGGGGTCCGTGCCGGAACTGTTCAACGCGCTGAACGCGGAGATCACGTTCGAGGAACTGGCGAAGACGCTCACGCTCGAGGTCGCCCAGCACCTCGGGGACAACCTGGTGCGCACCATCTCGCTGCAGCCCACCGACGGCCTGGTGCGTGGGGTCGAGGTGACCGACACCGGTCGTTCCATCTCGGTGCCCGTCGGCCAGGAGGTCAAGGGCCACGTGTTCAACGCCCTGGGGCACTGCCTGGACAAGCCGGGCTACGGAGAAGACTTCGAGCACTGGTCGATTCACCGCAAGCCGCCGCCGTTCGAAGAGCTCGAGCCGCGCACCGAGATGCTCGAAACGGGTCTGAAGGTCGTCGACCTGCTCACCCCGTATGTGCGTGGTGGCAAGATCGCGCTGTTCGGTGGTGCGGGCGTGGGCAAGACCGTGCTCATCCAGGAGATGATCAACCGTATTGCCCGTAACTTCGGTGGTACGTCAGTGTTCGCCGGGGTGGGGGAGCGCACCCGTGAGGGCAACGACCTCTGGGTCGAGCTGCAAGAAGCCAACGTGCTCAAGGACACCGCGCTGGTGTTCGGTCAGATGGACGAGCCGCCCGGCACTCGTATGCGGGTGGCGCTCTCCGCGCTGACCATGGCCGAGTGGTTCCGTGACGAGGCCGGCCAGGACGTGTTGTTGTTCATCGACAACATCTTCCGGTTCACTCAGGCCGGTTCGGAGGTGTCGACGCTGCTCGGTCGTATGCCGTCGGCGGTCGGTTACCAGCCCACGCTGGCCGACGAGATGGGTGAGCTGCAGGAGCGCATCACCTCGACCCGTGGCCGGTCGATCACGTCGATGCAGGCGGTCTACGTGCCCGCCGACGACTACACCGACCCGGCGCCGGCGACGACCTTCGCGCACCTGGACGCCACCACCGAGCTGTCGCGTTCGGTGTTCTCCAAGGGCATCTTCCCCGCGGTGGACCCGCTGGCCTCGAGCTCGACGATCCTCGACCCGAGTGTCGTCGGTGACGAGCACTACCGCGTGGCGCAGGAAGTCATCCGAATCCTGCAGCGGTACAAGGACCTTCAGGACATCATCGCGATCCTCGGTATCGACGAGCTGTCCGAAGAGGACAAGCAGCTCGTGCAGCGCGCACGGCGCATCGAGCGGTTCCTGTCGCAGAACATGATGGCGGCCGAGCAGTTCACCGGTCAGCCGGGTTCGACGGTACCGCTGAAGGAGACCATCGAGGCGTTCGACCGCGTGACCAAGGGCGAGTTCGACCACGTGCCCGAGCAGGCCTTCTTCTTGATCGGTGGCCTGGACGACTTGGCCAAGAAAGCAGAGAGCCTTGGCGCCAAGCTCTAACTTGCAGCCGGGCCGAAACCGGCCCGCAAGCTATCGAAGGGGTCTGTGGCATGGCCGAATTGAACGTTGAGATCGTCGCCGTTGACCGAAAGATCTGGTCGGGTGAGGCAACCTTCCTGTTCACCCGCACCACCGTCGGTGAGATCGGCATCATGCCCCGGCACATCCCATTGGTGGCGCAATTGGTCAACGACGCAATGGTGCGCGTCGAACGAGAGGGCGACGACGATCTACGGATCGCGGTGGACGGCGGATTCCTGTCGGTCACCGAGGAGGCGGTGACCATCCTCGCGGAATCCGCCGAGTTCGAGTCGGAAATCGACGAGCACGCGGCCAGAGAGGCTTCTGAGTCGGACGATCCGCGTATTGCCGCCAGGGGGCGCGCCCGATTGCGCGCCGTCGGCGCGATCGACTAACCGCCGATGAGCGCGCCCATGACCGCCATGGTCGTGCTCGTCGTCGTGCTGGCGGCCGCCGTTGTCGCGCTGAGTTATCGGCTGTGGAAGCTGCGTCAGGGCGGCACCGCCGGGATCATGCGAGACATCCCCGCGGTGGGTGGTCACGGGTGGCGACACGGGGTAATCCGTTACCGCGGCGGCGAAGCCGCGTTCTACCGGCTTTCCAGTCTGCGATTGTGGCCGGACCGACGGTTGAGCCGGCGGGGCGTGGAGATCGTGGCCAGGCGCGCGCCGCGCGGCGACGAGTTCGACATCATGACCGACGAGATCGTCGTCATCGAGCTGCGCGATACCACCCAGGACCGCCGGTCCGGCTACGAGATCGCGTTCGACAAGGGCGCGTTGACCGCGTTCCTGTCCTGGCTGGAGTCGCGTCCGTCGCCGCGTTCGCGCCGGCGCAGCATCTAGGCCGCATCACCAAACGTGTTGCCGTTTCGGCTAGCTCGGAGCATCCTTCCCGCCGCCCGGCTTCCAGAGCACATCGCCGTCTGGGTTGGCCACTCGCGACAGGATGAACAGCAGATCCGACAGGCGGTTCAGGTACTTCGCGGGCAGGACGTTGACCTGTTGCGGCGCCGCATCGACCGCCGCCCACGCCGAGCGCTCGGCCCGACGCACCACGGTGCGGGCGACATGCAGCAACGCCGACAACGGCGAACCCCCAGGCAACACAAAGGAATTCAGCTTCGGCAACGACTCGTTATATGTGTCACACCACTTTTCGAGCCGGTCGATGTAGGGCTGGGTGACCCGCAGCGCCGGATACTCGGGGTTTTCGACCACCGGGGTGGACAGATCCGCGCCGGCGTCGAAGAGGTCATTCTGGATCTGGCGCAATACGGCGCTGAGCTCGTCGCCGGGCTGACCGATGGCGACGGCGACGCCGATCGCCGAGTTCGCCTCGTCGCAGTCGGCGTAGGCCACGAGGCGGGGGTCGGTTTTGGGGACCCGCGAGAAGTCGCTCAATCCCGTGGTGCCGTCGTCGCCGGTCCGGGTGTAGATGCGAGTCAGGTGCACTGCCATGAGCAAAACGGTACTGCGGCGCGTAAAGGGGCCGGGACTTGCCTCGAGTGCTCGCTGCTCCGCACTCCGCTGCGCGGTGCGCATCGTCGCCACGTGGCCCCGATGGCTTGGCTCCTCCGCACTCCGCTGCGCGGAGCGCATCGTCACCACGTGGCCCCGATGGCTTGGCTCCTCCGCACTCCGCTGCGCGGAGCGCATCGTCACCAAGCTGGCCGACTGACAAGCCGATACCGCTTCACTAGACTGACGCGGATGGCTGAGCGATTCGTGGTGACCGGCGGCAACCGGTTGTCAGGCGAAGTCGCGGTCGGGGGCGCAAAGAACAGTGTGCTCAAGCTCATGGCCGCGACGTTGTTGGCCGAGGGCACCAGCACCATCACCAATTGCCCCGACATCCTCGATGTGCCGCTGATGGCGGAGGTCCTGCGCGGCCTCGGCGCAACCGTCGAACTCGACGGCGACGTCGCCCGAATCACCTCGCCCGACGAGCCGAAATACGATGCCGACTTCGCCGCGGTGCGACAGTTCCGGGCTTCGGTGTGCGTGCTGGGGCCATTGGTCGGTCGGTGCAAGCGCGCCCGCGTCGCACTCCCCGGCGGAGACGCGATCGGCTCGCGGCCGCTGGACATGCACCAGGCCGGCCTGCGCCAGTTGGGCGCGCAATGCAACATCGAGCACGGATGCGTGGTGGCGCAGGCTGATACGTTGCGCGGCGCGGAGATTCAGTTGGAATTTCCGTCGGTGGGGGCCACCGAGAACATCCTGATGGCCGCGGTCGTGGCCGAAGGCGTCACCACCATCCACAATGCTGCGCGCGAACCCGACGTCGTCGATCTGTGCACGATGCTGAACCAGATGGGCGCCCAGGTCGAAGGCGCCGGTTCGCCGACCATGACCATCACCGGCGTCCCGCGGCTACACCCCACCGAACATCGCGTCATCGGGGATCGCATCGTCGCCGCCACGTGGGGCATCGCCGCCGCGATGACCCGCGGAGATATCTCGGTCACCGGCGTCGACCCGGGGCACCTGCAGGTGGTGCTGCACAAGCTGCACGACGCCGGCGCCACGGTCACCCAAACGGAAAGCAGCTTCCGGGTGACCCAGTACGAGCGGCCGAAGGCGGTCAACGTGGCGACGCTGCCTTTTCCCGGGTTTCCCACCGACCTGCAGCCCATGGCGATCGCGCTGGCCTCGGTCGCCGACGGCACGTCGATGATCACCGAGAACGTATTCGAGGCGCGCTTTCGTTTCGTCGAGGAAATGATTCGGCTGGGCGCCGACGCCCGCACCGACGGGCACCACGCCGTCGTGCGCGGACTGCCGCAATTGTCGAGCGCGCCGGTGTGGTGTTCGGACATTCGGGCCGGCGCCGGCCTGGTGTTGGCGGGGCTTGTCGCCGACGGCGACACCGAGGTCCACGACGTCTTTCACATCGATCGCGGCTACCCGTTGTTCGTGGAAAACCTGGCGATTTTGGGAGCGGAGATCGAGCGGGTAGAGTAACCAAAGTCAGTGCCCCACAAGCGCGATCACCAACGCGAAGGTGGACGAGAGCGGGGCCTTGACTCCCTCGCTGGATTGGTACTAGCCTGGCACGGCTGCTCCCGACACGGTCTCTGGAAGACCAAAAACTGGGAGTTGACTCCACTGCCGGACTTGTATTAAGCTGGCAGGGTTGCCCCAAAACGGGCGAAACAAGTGTTGTTTGAGAACTCAATAGTGTGTTTGGTCTTTTTATTTGTTGTTGTTTTTTGGCCATACCTAACACCCCCCGTGTGTGGGTATGGCAATTTTTGATGCCAGTTTTTGGTGTCTTTTTGTTAGGTCAGATTTTCTCTGATTGTGAATTCGCCTCGTTCATCGAGGAGTTTTTGTTTGGAGAGTTTGATCCTGGCTCAGGACGAACGCTGGCGGCGTGCTTAACACATGCAAGTCGAACGGAAAGGCCCCTTCGGGGGTACTCGAGTGGCGAACGGGTGAGTAACACGTGGGCAATCTGCCCTGCACTTCGGGATAAGCCTGGGAAACTGGGTCTAATACCGGATAGGACCTTTAGACGCATGTCTTTTGGTGGAAAGCTTTTGCGGTGTGGGATGGGCCCGCGGCCTATCAGCTTGTTGGTGGGGTGACGGCCTACCAAGGCGACGACGGGTAGCCGGCCTGAGAGGGTGTCCGGCCACACTGGGACTGAGATACGGCCCAGACTCCTACGGGAGGCAGCAGTGGGGAATATTGCACAATGGGCGCAAGCCTGATGCAGCGACGCCGCGTGGGGGATGACGGCCTTCGGGTTGTAAACCTCTTTCACCATCGACGAAGGTTCGGGTTTTCTCGGATTGACGGTAGGTGGAGAAGAAGCACCGGCCAACTACGTGCCAGCAGCCGCGGTAATACGTAGGGTGCGAGCGTTGTCCGGAATTACTGGGCGTAAAGAGCTCGTAGGTGGTTTGTCGCGTTGTTCGTGAAATCTCACGGCTTAACTGTGAGCGTGCGGGCGATACGGGCAGACTAGAGTACTGCAGGGGAGACTGGAATTCCTGGTGTAGCGGTGGAATGCGCAGATATCAGGAGGAACACCGGTGGCGAAGGCGGGTCTCTGGGCAGTAACTGACGCTGAGGAGCGAAAGCGTGGGGAGCGAACAGGATTAGATACCCTGGTAGTCCACGCCGTAAACGGTGGGTACTAGGTGTGGGTTTCCTTCCTTGGGATCCGTGCCGTAGCTAACGCATTAAGTACCCCGCCTGGGGAGTACGGCCGCAAGGCTAAAACTCAAAGGAATTGACGGGGGCCCGCACAAGCGGCGGAGCATGTGGATTAATTCGATGCAACGCGAAGAACCTTACCTGGGTTTGACATGCACAGGACGCGTCTAGAGATAGGCGTTCCCTTGTGGCCTGTGTGCAGGTGGTGCATGGCTGTCGTCAGCTCGTGTCGTGAGATGTTGGGTTAAGTCCCGCAACGAGCGCAACCCTTGTCTCATGTTGCCAGCGGGTAATGCCGGGGACTCGTGAGAGACTGCCGGGGTCAACTCGGAGGAAGGTGGGGATGACGTCAAGTCATCATGCCCCTTATGTCCAGGGCTTCACACATGCTACAATGGCCGGTACAAAGGGCTGCGATGCCGCAAGGTTAAGCGAATCCTTTTAAAGCCGGTCTCAGTTCGGATTGGGGTCTGCAACTCGACCCCATGAAGTCGGAGTCGCTAGTAATCGCAGATCAGCAACGCTGCGGTGAATACGTTCCCGGGCCTTGTACACACCGCCCGTCACGTCATGAAAGTCGGTAACACCCGAAGCCAGTGGCCTAACCCTTTGGGAGGGAGCTGTCGAAGGTGGGATCGGCGATTGGGACGAAGTCGTAACAAGGTAGCCGTACCGGAAGGTGCGGCTGGATCACCTCCTTTCTAAGGAGCACCACGAAAAGCACTCCAATTGGTGGGGTGCGAGCCGTGAGGGGTTCTCGTCTGTAGTGGATGGGAGCCGGGTGCACAACAGCAAATGATTGCCAGACACACTATTGGGCCCTGAGACAACACTCGGTCGATCCGTGTGGAGTCCCTCCATCTTGGTGGTGGGGTGTGGTGTTTGAGTATTGGATAGTGGTTGCGAGCATCTAGATGAGCGCATAGTCCTTTGTGGCTGATGCGTTTATCAAAATGTGTAATTTCTTTTTTGGTTTTTGTGTGTAAGTAAGTGTTTAAGGGCGCATGGTGGATGCCTTGGCATCGAGAGCCGATGAAGGACGTAGGAGGCTGCGATATGCCTCGGGGAGCTGCCAACCGAGCATTGATCCGAGGATTTCCGAATGGGGAAACCCAGCACGAGTGATGTCGTGTTACCCGCATCTGAATATATAGGGTGCGGGAGGGAACGCGGGGAAGTGAAACATCTCAGTACCCGTAGGAGAAGAAAACAATTGTGATTCCGTAAGTAGTGGCGAGCGAACGCGGAACAGGCTAAACCGCACGCATGTGATACCGGGTAGGGGTTGTGTGTGCGGGGTTGTGGGAGGATACATCTCAGCTCTACCTGGCTGAGGGGTAGTCAGAAAGTGTCGTGGTTAGCGGAAGTGGCCTGGGATGGTCTGCCGTAGACGGTGAGAGCCCGGTACGCGAAAACCCGTCACCTACCTTGTATCAATTCCCGAGTAGCAGCGGGCCCGTGGAATCTGCTGTGAATCTGCCGGGACCACCCGGTAAGCCTAAATACTTCTCGATGACCGATAGCGGATTAGTACCGTGAGGGAATGGTGAAAAGTACCCCGGGAGGGGAGTGAAATAGTACCTGAAACCGTGTGCCTACAATCCGTCAGAGCCTCCTTGTGGGGTGATGGCGTGCCTTTTGAAGAATGAGCCTGCGAGTCAGGGACACGTCGCGAGGTTAACCCGTGCGGGGTAGCCGCAGCGAAAGCGAGTCTGAATAGGGCGCATCCCCTTTGGGGTGTAGTGGCGTGTTCTGGACCCGAAGCGGAGTGATCTACCCATGGCCAGGGTGAAGCGCGGGTAAGACCGCGTGGAGGCCCGAACCCACTTAGGTTGAAGACTGAGGGGATGAGCTGTGGGTAGGGGTGAAAGGCCAATCAAACTCCGTGATAGCTGGTTCTCCCCGAAATGCATTTAGGTGCAGCGTTACGTGGTTCACCACGGAGGTAGAGCTACTGGATGGCCGATGGGCCCTACTAGGTTACTGACGTCAGCCAAACTCCGAATGCCGTGGTGTAAAGCGTGGCAGTGAGACGGCGGGGGATAAGCTCCGTACGTCGAAAGGGAAACAGCCCAGATCGCCGGCTAAGGCCCCTAAGCGTGTGCTAAGTGGAAAAGGATGTGCAGTCGCAGAGACAACCAGGAGGTTGGCTTAGAAGCAGCCACCCTTGAAAGAGTGCGTAATAGCTCACTGGTCAAGTGATTGTGCGCCGATAATGTAGCGGGGCTCAAGCACACCGCCGAAGCCGCGGCACATTCACCGTACGGTGGATGTGGGTAGGGGAGCGTCCCTCATTCAGCGAAGCCTCCGGGTGACCGGTGGTGGAGGATGGGGGAGTGAGAATGCAGGCATGAGTAGCGATAAGGCAAGTGAGAACCTTGCCCGCCGTAAGACCAAGGGTTCCTGGGCCAGGCCAGTCCGCCCAGGGTGAGTCGGGACCTAAGGCGAGGCCGACAGGCGTAGTCGATGGACAACGGGTTGATATTCCCGTACCCGTGTATGGGCGTCCCTGATGAATCAGCGGTACTAACCACCCAAAACCGGATCGACCATTCCCCTTCGGGGGCATGGAGTTTCGGGGCTGCGTGGGACCTTCGCTGGTAGTAGTCAAGCAATGGGGTGACGCAGGAAGGTAGCCGTACCAGTCAGTGGTAATACTGGGGCAAGCCTGTAGGGAGAGCGATAGGCAAATCCGTCGCTCATTAATCCTGAGAGGTGATGCATAGCCGATTGAGGTGAATTCGGTGATCCTCTGCTGCCAAGAAAAGCCTCTAGCGAGCACATACACGGCCCGTACCCCAAACCAACACAGGTGGTCAGGTAGAGAATACCAAGGCGTACGAGATAACTATGGTTAAGGAACTCGGCAAAATGCCCCCGTAACTTCGGGAGAAGGGGGGCCGGAATACCGTGAACACCCTTGCGGTGGGAGCGGGATTCGGCCGCAGAAACCAGTGGGTAGCGACTGTTTACTAAAAACACAGGTCCGTGCGAAGTCGCAAGACGATGTATACGGACTGACGCCTGCCCGGTGCTGGAAGGTTAAGAGGACCCGTTAACCGTAAGGTGAAGCGGAGAATTTAAGCCCCAGTAAACGGCGGTGGTAACTATAACCATCCTAAGGTAGCGAAATTCCTTGTCGGGTAAGTTCCGACCTGCACGAATGGCGTAACGACTTCCCAACTGTCTCAACCATAGACTCGGCGAAATTGCACTACGAGTAAAGATGCTCGTTACGCGCGGCAGGACGAAAAGACCCCGGGACCTTCACTACAACTTGGTATTGGTGTTCGGTACGGTTTGTGTAGGATAGGTGGGAGACTGTGAAATACAGACGCCAGTTTGTATGGAGTCGTTGTTGAAATACCACTCTGATCGTATTGGACACCTAACGTCGAACCCTTATCGGGTTCACGGACAGTGCCTGGCGGGTAGTTTAACTGGGGCGGTTGCCTCCTAAAATGTAACGGAGGCGCCCAAAGGTTCCCTCAACCTGGACGGCAATCAGGTGACGAGTGTAAGTGCACAAGGGAGCTTGACTGCGAGACTTACAAGTCAAGCAGGGACGAAAGTCGGGACTAGTGATCCGGCACCCCCGAGTGGAAGGGGTGTCGCTCAACGGATAAAAGGTACCCCGGGGATAACAGGCTGATCTTCCCCAAGAGTCCATATCGACGGGATGGTTTGGCACCTCGATGTCGGCTCGTCGCATCCTGGGGCTGGAGCAGGTCCCAAGGGTTGGGCTGTTCGCCCATTAAAGCGGCACGCGAGCTGGGTTTAGAACGTCGTGAGACAGTTCGGTCTCTATCCGCCGCGCGCGTCAGAAACTTGAGGAAACCTGTCCCTAGTACGAGAGGACCGGGACGGACGAACCTCTGGTATACCAGTTGTTCCACCAGGAGCACGGCTGGATAGCCACGTTCGGACAGGATAACCGCTGAAAGCATCTAAGCGGGAAACCTTCTCCAAGATCAGGTTTCTCACCCTTTTAGAGGGATAAGGCCCCCCGCAGACTACGGGTTCGATAGGCCAGACCTGGAAGCTCAGTAATGAGTGCAGGGAACTGGCACTAACCGGCCGAAAACTTACCAACACACAATCGCAACCACAGTCCATTTCCGCGGCAATTTGCTGCGGAAAGCTTCGACACCGCACCCCTCCACCAAACAAATTTAAATAGAGTTACGGCGGCCACAGCGACAGGGAAACGCCCGGTCCCATTCCGAACCCGGAAGCTAAGCCTGTCAGCGCCGATGATACTGCCCCTACGGGTGGAAAAGTAGGACACCGCCGAACATACACAAAAACACCCCCGGCAACGGGGGTGTTTTTGCATTTGCGCCCAAAACCATTGGGGCGCCGGCATTTATAGACATATGTCGACGCGCGCGAGGGATCGCAGTGTGCGGTTTGCCTTGGCCGGCGACACGGGGTGCGCGGTGGGCGGACCACCGCGCAGCATCCGAACCTCCGTCGCCACACCGCGTGTCGACGTGCGCACGCAGCGCCCGTCTGGTCGATCGAACGTCGTTGCCCTGAACCGGGTCTCGACCAAACTACGAGGTGTCGCCGTCCGGCTATCCGGCAAACGGAGGGCGCGCCATCACCGTCGGACGGATCCCGTAGCGCGGGCCAGTGCCGGCCGAACTTCCGCCGACACCCGCCAGCGGCATCCCGCCCAACAGGTTTCCGGGCCCTGACGTGTCCGGGGTGGTGATGAAGCGGCTGACCGGAATTGATGATGCCCCAGAAGGGACCGCCGGGGTCGCGGCAGACCAGGTGGGCGGCACGGACAACCCACCGACCGGTGCTGCAGAAGCCAGGCTTGCCGATATGGCGCCCCCACCACCCGTGAGGCCGCGCAGCGACGCGCCAACGGTGGGCAGGGCCGCGGCAGCCTTGGCTCCCTCGCTGGCCGCCTTGGCGGCAGGCGCCAAACCCTTTGAGAGCGAGAGGAAATGGGTCGACATCCCGGTAACGCGATACATCATCGCGAGCGTGTTCTGCGCGGGGCTGGCGTATTCGGCCCACATGTCGAACACGGGATTCTGTTCGAGCACCTCGGTGATCGGCGGCGGCGGCGTGTTCGCCGCGGGCGACGCGAGCGCCTGCAGCGTGGGCGGTACCGAGGACAGCAGCTGCGCCTGCGTCGACTCTGCGCCGGCCGAGGTGCCGGCCGCCTGGGCGACCGAGGCGGCTTGCATGGCCTCGCCGGCCGGATTGGTGGTCTCCGTCGGCCGAGTGAACGGCGTCACTTGGGTCACCGGTGCGGCCTGGCCGGCGTACCCGTACATCGCGGTGGCGTCTTGCGCCCACATTTCGGCGTACTGCGCCTCGAGTTGCACGATCAGCGGCGTGTTTTGGCCCAGCACGTTGGTCGACACCGCCTGCGCGAGCTGGGTGCGGTTGGCTTCGATCAAAGGCGGGGGCACCGTGGCGGCAAACGCGGCTTCGTAAGCGCCCGTCGCGGCCCTGGCCGAGATGGCGGCCTGTTCGGCCTGCACGGCGGTGGTGCGCATCCACGTCACATAGGGTTTGGCAGCCTCGGCCATTTGTGCCGACGCGGGACCCATCCACTCTTCGCTGACCAGTTGCGTGATGATCGTGTCGTAGTCATTGGCTGCGGAATCCAACTCCGCGGCCAGCATGTTCCACGCCCATGCCGCGGCCATCATCGACGACGGGCCGGGGCCGGAATACATGCGCCCAGAATGGATCTCCGGGGGTAACGCTCCGAAATCCAGCATGTATCGCCCTCCTCAGCTGGACGCGGCGGCGTTGATGGCTTCGGTTGCCGCATACGAACCGGCGCCGAAGTGCAACATCCTCACGAAGCTGTCGTGAATCACCGTGGCCTGGGCGCAGACGGTCTGATACATCTGGGCGTGCGTGGCGAATTGGGCGGCAACCAGCACCGAGACTTCATCGGTCGCCGCGGGAACCACTCCCATCGTCGGCGCCGATGCCGCTGCATTCTGTGCGGCCAGCGCCGCGCCGATGGCAGCCAGGTTCTGGGCTGCGGCGGATAACGCTTCCGGCTGGGTGGTCACGAAGGACACGGTGAATTCTCTCCTCGCTGGTTCCGGTTTCAACGGTGTTGAACGGCCGCTAAAAGCCGCTCCTCCGCGAGGTTAAGTGCTGCGCGCCCAATAGTGTATGGGCCAAGACAAATGTTCATCTTCAGCTAGATTCAGTTCAGATTCGTGAACTATGACGTACATATATGTTCCTACGATCACATATGTGTACAAACGTCCACTCATGAAACACAGCCGCCGCGGCCGAAGAACGGCATCGCGTTCGTGACTCCCTCGCCGACGGTGTCGGCTGCGCCGGACGGTACCCGCGCACCAGTATCTGACCACAGTTTCGGGCGGCGTTGGTGTGCGTGTGACAGCCGTCGAAAAGACGAGGGGACCCATTAGTGGATTACGGGGCGCTTCCGCCGGAGATCAACTCCGGGCGGATGTACGTCGGCGCGGGTTCGGGGCCGATGCTGGCGGCCGCCGCAGCCTGGGACGGGTTGGCCATCGATCTGTACACCACGGCAGCCTCCTACAGTTCGTTGATCGCCGAACTCACGGGCGTGTGGGTGGGTCCGGCGTCGGCGACGATGGCCAACGCCTCGGCCCCGTACACGGCGTGGCTGACCGCGACCGCCGCACAGGCTGAGCAGACGGCCATCCAGGCGAAGGCCGCCGCGGGCGCCTATGAGGCGGCGTTCGCGATGACGGTTCCGCCACCGGTGATCGCGGCGAACCGCGCGCAACTGATGACGTTGATCGCAACGAACTTCTTTGGTCAGAACCTGCCGGCGATTGCTGCCACCGAAGCCCACTACGCCGAAATGTGGGCCCAGGACGCAGCCGCGATGTACGCCTACGCCGCGGCGTCGGCCGGCGCCTCAACGTTGACCGCGTTCGACCAGCCGCCGTCCACCACCAACCCGGCGGGGCAAGGGGGTCAAGCCGCGGCGGTCGCCCACGCGGCCGAAACAGCCGCCGAGACAAGCGCCCAGCCCGGTACGTCCTCGGGGCTGGCAAACTCCGGCTTAGCCGCCGGCGGAGCGGTGGAGGGATCCGCCGGGACAACCGGATCGTCCGCGTCGGAGTCCTGGAAGAAGTGGACAGGACTGTATACCAACCACCTTGGTATGGCCTACAACCACCTGGGCGACTGGGAGCACATGATGAAGATCTGGGAAGGCGTGGTGCCGGCCGCCGCCGACAGCAAAGGCCTGGCGGCCGCCGCCACCTTGCGCGGTATGGGTGGAACGCTGGGCGGTGGCCCGATGCCCTCGGGCGCGTCCTCGACGGTCTCGGCGGGTCTGGGCAGGGCGGCCACGGTGGGCCACTTGTCGGTGCCGCAGAGTTGGGCCGCCGCGGCTCCCGCGACAAGCGCGGAAACAGCGCCGCCAGCGGTCAGCAGCGTCGGCGCCGGCCCCGAAGCCAAGGGAAGCGGGTTGCTCCGCGGCATACCGCTGTCCGGCACGGGCCGGGGGGCCGGGGGCAAGATCGTCGGACAGCGGTACGGGTTCCGTCCGATGGTCGTGGCACGGCACGTGGTGGGCGGATAAACGCTCAGGTTGCCGAAGGCGCGGGGTGGCCTATTCGCCGGACGTGAACCAGGCGACCTTGGCCTGCCAAGATCGCGCGGATCCGTAGGCGAAGCCGATGGCGCTCAGGCAGGCGCACAACCAGACGGGCAAGGCGATATCGGTGCCCGCCCAGGCGGTGCCGATTTGAATCACGCTCGCCGCCACCCCGAATCCGGCCGAGATCAGGTAGAGGTCGACGGTCGTCGTGGAGCGGGGATCCGTTCGCAGGATCAGCAGCACTCGCCCGGCGTAGGAGAGGAGGTAGATCATCAGGGCGCCCAGGACCAGCCAATAGGCCAGCAGCCAGAAGTCGGCGGGGGCCGCGAAGAAGTCGAGGTGATGGCCTTCGTCGGCGATGACGAACAGCACCACCAGCAGCGGAACCGCGATGCGTAGCGGGCGCGTGACGTGCTTGCGCAACAGTTCGCTCTCGTGGGTTTCGTCGACCAGGCGGATGAGCCCGTGCCGGATGATCGCCGTCACCGCGAAGATCCAGCAGATGTGGCCGAGCAGATGTTGGACGTTCCACAGCCCGAAGATGCGGTGCAGCGGGGGTCCGAGCGCGGCCGCCGCCCAGTGCGACATCAGCAGCACGGCACAGCCATGCAGGGCGATGTTGCGGGTCGCGCCGGCCTCCCATCGGGAGCGCCAGGTGTCGCGTCGGATCCACAGGCTGCACGCGAGGGCGGCCAGGGTGGCGATGATCAGTGCGGTTTTGATCATTCAGACGGTCCCGGCAGTGCCGCTCATACGGGCGGACTGTTGGGATCGGGGCGAAGGTCGCGCAGCCTGGGCGGGCCGGCCTGGGACTCCAGGTACTCGGTGACGGAGTCGGGGTCGATCAAGCCATAGCGGACTTGCAGGTCAATCGGGTTCAACCCCAAATACTTGGCCGCCCTGATCAAGTTGTCGGCGGTGATCAGCCTGCCCTCGCGAGCCGCCTTGTAGTACGCGGACTTGCGGTAGCCGAACGCTTCGTAGACCTCGGTGGCCGCCAGGGGCCGACCGACCAGATACGGCAGCACCACCGCCGGATCCTTCGCACTGTCGTCCACAAATATGGACGATAGCGTCGTACGACGGACCTCGCAAAAGAAACGCGACCGCGCCCGGCGGTTAATCGAACAGCGTTGCGCAACTGTGGACCTTTTCCAGGTCCAGCAGGGCGCGTTTGCGCTGCAGGCCGCCGCCGTAGCCGGTGAGGGTGCCGTTCGCGCCGATCACCCGGTGGCACGGCACGACGATGGCGATCGGGTTATGCCCGTTGGCCAACCCCACGGCGCGCGCGGACCCTGGAGCGCCGATCTGCTCGGCGATCCATCCGTAAGACCTCGTCTCCCCATAGGGAATTGTCAGCAGCGCGTTCCACACGCGCCGCTGAAACTCGGAGCCATGCAGATCGAACTCGAAATCGAAGTCGGTGCGCTCGCCGGCGAAGTAGGCGGCCAGCTGCTCGACGGCAGCGCCGAACGCCCGCGGGTTCGGCGACCAGCCGGCGCGGCTCGGCTCGTAGGTCTGGTCGACCATCCGTAGGTTCGTCAGCACCGAGCCGCGACCGGCCAGGGTGAGCAAGCCGATGGGGCTGTCGACGGTGCGGTACTCGATCATGCGACCTCCTGTGGCGGCCAATGGTTTACCGGATGCGCGAGGGTGGTCCAAAGGTATTGGGTGGCATACGAACGCCAGGGGCGCCAACGGGCACCGCGTTCGACGAGGGAGCGTTCGTCGGACGGCAACCCCAGCTGTTTGGCGGCCAGGCGCAGCCCGAGATCGCTGGCGGGGAAGGCGTCCGGATCTCCGAGGCCGCGCATCGCGATCACTTCCGCGGTCCAGGGGCCCACCCCGGGTAGGGCGAGCAATTGTCTGCGGGCACTGTCCCAGTCGCATCCCGTGTCCAGCACGATGCTGCCGTCGGCGAGGCCGGCGACCAATGCGCTCACCGTGCGCCGCCGGGCCTTGGGCACCGCCAGATGGACAGGGTCGATCTCGGCGAGATCCTCGACGGAGGGGAAGGTGTGGGTCAAGGTTCCCCCGGCATCGGTGACGGGGCGTCCGTACGCGGCGACCAGGCGGCCGGCATGGGTGCTCGCGGCCCTGGTCGACACCTGCTGTCCGAGCACCGCGCGCACCGCGAGTTCGGCTTCGTCGACGGTGCGCGGGATGCGCTGCCCGGGCGCCTTGGTCACGACGGGACGCAGCTCGGCGTCCCCGCCCAGCGCTTCGTCGACCGCTTCCGGGTCCGCATCGAGGTCCAGTAGCCGCCGGCAGCGGGCGATCGCCGTGGTCAGATCGCGGAAGTCGTCGAGCACGAGGACGCAACGGACATGGTCGACGGCGGGCGCCAGGGTCACGATGGCGTTGCCGAACGGAAGGCGCAAGCTGCGCCGGTACGCGCCGTCGCGGACCTCCTCGCAACCGGGAACGGTGCCGGCCGCGAGATGGCCGAAGACGCCCTCGTAGGCGAAGGGTGTGCGAACCGGGAGCCGAAGGCACACGGTGCCAGGCGAATTGGCCTCGGACGCGGACCGTGCCGCGGCGCGCTGGCGCAGCGCGCTCGGTGAGCCTTCGAACACCGAACGCACGGTGTCGTTGAACTGACGGATGCTGGAAAAGCCCGCGGCGAATGCAACGTCGCCGAACGGCAGGTCCGTCGTTTCGATCAGCACACGGGCGGTCTGTGCGCGTTGCGCACGGGCCAGCGCGAGGGGGCCGGCGCCGACCTCGGCCTGCAGGAGCCGTTCGAGCTGCCGAGTGGTGTAACCGAGGTGGGCGGCCAGACCGCCGACGCCGTCGCGGTCCACCGTGCCGTCGGCGATGAGCCGCATCGTGCGCGCCACCACGTCGCCGCGCACGTTCCATTCGGGCGACCCCGGAGAGGCGTCGGGGCGGCACCGCTTGCAGGCCCGGAAGCCGGCGCGCTGGGCTGCCGCCGCCGTGGGATAAAACCGCACGTTGCGGGCGAACGGCGGACGCACGGGGCAGCTGGGGCGGCAATAGATCCCGGTGGTGAGCACCGCGGTGACGAACCAGCCGTCGAACCGCGCGTCCTTGGACTGGACGGCGCGGTAACAGCGGTCGAAATCGTCGTGCACGCTTCCAGACTTACACCCGCGCACCGACAAAACTAGCGGGAAAGCGACATCGTGGTGGGCGGGTGTGCCGGGGCGGCGCTTCGGCGTTGGTCGGCCTCACCTCGGACCGGCTTTCTTGTCGATTCGAGGTACTTAGTGCACGCGATGGTATTTACTGTGAGCCAACTCGCCGGCTCTGACGGCGTGACCCGACGGGGTGAGTTCGGGGAAAGGCGAACGATGAAGCGGCTGGCGACGTGGTGGGGGCAGGACGACCACTTCGATTGGCTGACAGGCTATTTGCAAGCGCATGGGCTGAGCACCAACACCCGCAGGGTGCTGGCTGTGGTGGCGGCCTCATTGGTGCTGGTGCCCGTCAACGTGTACTGGGGCCCCGCCCCGTTGTATCCCCATGTGGCGCTGACGGTTTCCCTCGTGTCCGCCGTGATCGGACTGGGCATGACCGTGCTGTGGTTGAGCGGGTGGCCCACTCGGCGCCAGTCCATTTTTTACATCATGACCGGCTGCGTATCCATTGGCGGCGGCTGCCTGTGGCAGCCCCAGCCGCTCGTCGGGCTGATGTCCTGCTCGGCGCTCTCGGTGACCGGCGGCTATATCGCGTTCTTCCACACCACCAGGCTCATGGCGCTGAACTTCTGTGTGGCCAGCGCGATCGGGGCCTGGCAAGCGGTGCGCCTGGCGGCCGAGGGCCAGGCGGTGTTGGCCTTCACCGGCTACTTCTTGGTCCTGGAACTCAACGTCGTCGTTCCGCTTGCCATTCAGGTCGTCGTGCGCGCGCTGTGGGTGGATCTTTCGCGCGCCAACCGCGACCCGTTGACCGGCTTGCTGAACCGGCGCGCCTGCGACAGGGCGATCGTCGGGCGGATGCTCGCCGGCGCCCATCACATGTTCCTGGCGGTCGCGATGGTTGACCTGGACCGCTTCAAAGAGCTCAACGACACCCGCGGGCACGCCGCCGGCGACGAGGCGCTCATCGAGGTGGCCGGCACCCTGACGACCGCCTGCGGTGAGACCGCCATCGTCGGCCGCGTCGGCGGTGAGGAATTCTTGGTCGCCGACATCGTCACCGCAGAACAACTGCCGGAGTGGGGCCGAGACCTTTGTGACGCGATTGCCGCGATGAACGCATCGGTCACCGCCAGCGTCGGAATCGCCACCCTGGCGTTGCGCGGCGTCGTCTCGGACTATGCCGAGCACGCGTTCCACCAATTGGTGGCCCAGGCCGACACCGCGATGTATGAAGCCAAACGGTGCGGCGGCAACCAAAGTCGCCACCGCCAGGTGGCGGTCTGAGCCCGCCGAAAATTTACTGAGCGGGCGGAGCGGCGTCGACGAGTGACGCCAGCCGGGTGGGACGCTCGTGCCCGCGCAGGGTGACGGTGTCGCCCAATGACCAACGGGCGCGCTCGTTTTCGCTCGCACCCTCGAGGGCGTCGGCCGTCGCAAGCACCCGTCGGTGGTGCGACTTGGCGAGCTCGCACAGCCGGGCCGCCTCGTTGACCGGCTCACCGATGACGGTGTATTCGAATCGTTCTTTGGCGCCGACGTTTCCGGCGACGACTTGGCCCGCCGCCACGCCGATGCCGGCCTCGAGGTCGGGCATTTCGTCGGCCAGTCGCTCGGCGATACACCGCGCGGCCGCCAG
Source organism: Mycobacterium sp. NTMscope_Eco_3 (assembly GCF_976985685.1). NCBI lineage: Bacteria > Bacillati > Actinomycetota > Actinomycetes > Mycobacteriales > Mycobacteriaceae > Mycobacterium > Mycobacterium sp. NTMscope_Eco_3. The sequence continues at coordinate 1,028,213 of NZ_CDRJYZ010000001.1, forward strand.
CGCCGCATCCTCAGGGCGGTCCAGGCGGTTCGGCGCTCCGAAGATGGCCAGCGACGCATCGCCTTCGAATTTGTTGACCAGCCCGCAGTAGCGGTCCACCTCCTCGACGACGATCGCGAAGAAACGGTTCAGCACCGCAACGACTTCGGCCGGAGGCCGGCTCGTCACCAGCTGCGTCGACCCGACGATATCGATGAAAACGACGGCCACATGGCGTTCTTCGCCGCCCAGCTTCGGCCGTTCGCGCTCCGCGGCCAACGCGACCTCGCGCCCGACGTGGCGGCCGAAAAGATCACGGACACGTTCGCGCTCCCGCAAGCCATCGACCATCGTGTTGAAACCGCGTTGCAGCTCACCGAGTTCGGTGCCGTCGAAGACCACGAGGTTCCCTCGCAGATCGCCCCGCTCGACGCGTGCCAGCGCCGCGCGGACCACCCGCACCGGTGTCGCGGTGAGCCAGGCCAGAATCCACATCAGGACGCATCCGAAGATCAACGGGGCCATCGACACGATCAGCACGCCCACCGCGAACTGAGTCTGGGTCAGATTCCGCAGCACGAGCTCGAAGAAGGCCAGCATCATGATCCCGATGACGGGCACGGCCGAACCGAGAAACCAGACCACCATCGTTCGGCCCATGATGCCCGCCGCCAACCGTCGTGGCGGTGGCCCGGCCTCGAGCGCCTGCGCGGCGACGGGCCGCAGCGCGAATTCCGCGAGCAGATAACTAGCGGTGGCGACCACCACTCCGCCAAAGCTCACGACGAGAAGAAACCGCGGAATGAACTGCGTGTTGACCAGGCCGTACAGCGTCGTCAGCAGCGCCGTGCCGACACCCCACAACACGAGGTCGACAAGGGCGATGCGCCACGGGGCGACAAAGGTGTTGCGCTCGTCCTCTGCAGTCGGCTTGCGCTCTTCGATCGCCCAGCGCAGGGCGATCACGGTCCGCCGGGTGATCCAATACGTGCCCCACGCCGAGGCCGCCACGATGTAGGCGGGTGACACACCGAACGTGAGCCACGCCGGCGCGTCGTCGAACACGCTCGGCACCGGGATGGCGACCGTCACCAACAACAGCGCGACGGCGATGCCGATCAGGTTCGCCCCCAGCACCAGCACCGTCATGATGATCTGGATGCGCACCCGGCGACGGCCCTGGCTTTCCGACACCCGCCCGAGCAGCAGGGAGCCGTACGCCGGCGTCTCAGGAAGACGGCCGCTCTGACGGGTGACGCGCTCGAGCACCCGGCCTATTCGTTGCGCCAAGGACGTGTTGGCCGACATGGTGGCGTCAGCCTAATTTGTCGGTCACGCTCTAAGGTGAGTCGGGTGCGTCTAGTGATCGCTCAATGCACCGTGGACTACGTCGGCCGGCTCACCGCGCACCTGCCCTCCGCGCGCAGGCTGTTGCTGTTCAAAGCCGACGGATCGGTCAGTGTGCACGCCGACGACCGCGCCTACAAGCCGCTGAACTGGATGAGCCCGCCCTGTTGGCTGAGCGAACAGGCCGGTGATCACGCACCGGTATGGGTCGTCGAAAACAAGGCGGGCGAACAACTGCGCATCACCGTGGAGGAGATCGAACACGACTCCAGCCACGACCTCGGCGTCGACCCGGGGCTGGTCAAGGACGGCGTCGAAGCGCACCTGCAGGCGCTGCTCGCCGAGCACGTGCAGCTGCTCGGCGAGGGGTACACGCTGGTACGTCGCGAGTACATGACCGCCATCGGCCCCGTCGATCTACTGTGCCGCGATGAACGCGGCGGCTCGGTGGCAGTGGAAATCAAGCGACGCGGCGAGATCGACGGCGTCGAGCAGCTCACGCGTTACCTCGAGCTGCTCAACCGGGACAGCGTGCTGGCGCCGGTGCAAGGGATCTTCGCGGCGCAGCAGATCAAGCCCCAGGCGCGCACCCTCGCCGTCGATCGCGGGATCCGTTGTGTGACATTGGATTACGACAAAATGCGCGGCATGGACAGCGACGAATACCGGTTGTTCTGAAGCCTCGTCACTAGACTGATCGCATGCCTCGGCGCCGCCCACCGCCACGTCGGCAGCGCCCGTCGGCGCCGCCGCCGCCGGCATTGCGCCGGGTGGAGGTCGGGCCCGACGGCCACGAGTACGAAGTTCGTCCCGTCGCGGCGGCCCGTGCGGTCAAGACTTATCGGTGCCCCGGCTGCGATCACGAAATCCGCTCCGGCTCAGCACATCTGGTGGTATGGCCGATCGATTCGATCTGCGGGGGAGACGCGGGTCACGTCGAGGACCGCCGCCATTGGCACACGCCGTGCTGGGCGCACCGCGCTACCCGCGGTCCCACCAGGAGGTGGTCTTGAGTATCGGGTCTCAGGCGGCCGGTTCGACGAGCTCGATCAGAACTCCGCCGCCATCCTTGGGGTGGATGAAGTTGATCCGGGAGTTTGCCGTGCCGCGACGGGGCGCGTCGTAGATCAACCGCACGCCCTGCTCGCGGAGCCGCTCGACCATGGTGTCGAGGTCGCTGACCCGAACGGCCATCTGCTGGATGCCCGGCCCGCGCTTGTCGAGGAACTTCGCGATCGTCGAGGAGTCGTCGATCGGGGCCATCAACTGGATCTGTGCGGTGCCCGCCGGGGCACCCCGCACCGCCAGCATGGCCTCGCGGATTCCCTGCTCCTCGTTGACTTCCTCGTGCACCAGGATCATGCCGAGGTGGTCGTGATACCAGGCGATGGCGGCGTCCAGGTCGGCGACTGCGATGCCGACGTGATCGATCGCCGTCACCAGCGAGGTGGCCAGGATCTGACGGGCGTCAACTTGATCGGTCGTCATCACATAACGGTAACCTGGCGGCAAAGATTGCGCTTCTCCGGGAGGCCGAAACGGCCGTCGGGGGAGCGCCCAGCAGGCCTTAGGAGTAGTCATGACGACGTCGGTGATCGTTGCTGGAGCGCGTACACCCATCGGCAAGTTGATGGGTTCGCTGAAGGATTTTTCGGGCAGCGATCTGGGCGCCATCGCGATCGCCGGCGCGCTGGAGAAGGCCAATCTGCCGGCCTCCGCGGTCGACTACGTGATCATGGGCCAGGTGTTGACGGCCGGGGCGGGTCAGATGCCGGCACGCCAGGCGGCCGTGGCCGCCGGCATCGGCTGGGACGTGCCGGCGCTGACCATCAACAAGATGTGCCTGTCCGGAATCGACTCCATCGCGCTGGCTGACCAGCTCATTCGCGCCGGGGAATTCGACGTGGTGGTGGCCGGCGGTCAGGAGTCCATGTCGAAGGCGCCGCACCTGCTGATGGACAGCCGTTCGGGCTACAAGTACGGCGACGTCACGGTCTTGGACCACATGGCCTACGACGGCCTGCATGACGTGTTCACCGACCAGCCGATGGGCGCGCTCACCGAGCAGCGCAACGACATCGACAAATTCACCCGCCAGGAGCAGGACGAGTTCGCTGCGGGTTCGCATCAGAAGGCGGCCGCGGCGTGGAAGGACGGCGTCTTCACCGACGAAGTGGTGCCCGTCAACATCCCGCAACGCAAGGGTGATCCGCTGCAGTTCACCGAGGACGAGGGCATCCGCGCCAACACCACGGCGGAGTCGCTGGCCGGCCTCAAGCCGGCGTTTCGCCGCGACGGCACCATCACCGCCGGTTCGGCTTCTCAGATCTCCGATGGCGCGGCAGCGGTCGTGGTGATGAGCAAGGCCAAGGCGCAGGAGCTGGGGCTGAGCTGGCTGGCCGAGATCGGTGCGCACGGTGTGGTGGCCGGCCCGGATTCCACCCTGCAGTCGCAGCCGGCCAACGCGATCAAGAAGGCGATCAGCCGCGAGGGCATCTCGGTTGACCAGCTCGATGTCGTGGAGATCAACGAGGCGTTTGCGGCGGTGGCGCTGGCCTCGACCCGCGAACTCGGCGTGAATCCCGACATCGTCAACGTCAACGGCGGTGCGATCGCCGTCGGGCATCCCATCGGAATGTCGGGAGCGCGCATCACGCTGCATGCGGCCCTGGAATTGGCCCGCCGCGGGTCCGGCTACGCCGTCGCGGCGCTGTGTGGGGCCGGCGGGCAGGGCGACGCCCTGATCCTGCGGGCGAGTTAGCCAGGGATCGGGGTTCGCTGCGACGTTGCTGGGGCGGTGCGGCCTGGAGAATTGTGTGATCTTCGTCATACGGGCCGATCACACCCCATTTTGAGGTGATTTCGGGCCCCGTCCACCCGCCGCCCGAACGCCGCCGCCACCGGGTGGATCGGTAGCCCGCGCGCATGACAAACTTGACGGCGTGACGCGTCCGCGACCTTCCATCGGCCCCGCACTGGCGGGTGCTATCGATCTGTCCGGTCTCAAGCAGCGCGCGCAGCCGCCCGGCGCCGCTCCCGGCGGCCCCGCGCCGTCGACTGCCGAGGGCGGCGCCGGCATCACCGCGGTCACCGAGGCCAACTTCGAGGCCGAGGTTCTGCTGCGGTCCGAGGAAGTGCCGGTCGTCGTGCTGCTGTGGTCGCCGCGCAGCGACGCGTGCGTCCAGCTTCTCGACACGCTGTCCGGGCTGTCCGGCCAGGACAACGGCAAATGGTCGCTCACGACCGTCAACGTCGATGTCGCGCCCAGGGTCGCGCAGATATTCGGTGTCGACGCGGTCCCGACCGTGGTGGCGTTGGCGGCCGGGCAGCCCATCTCGAGCTTCCAAGGCGTGCAGCCGGCCGAGCAATTGCGCGGCTGGCTGGACCAAATCCTTTCCGCGACGGCCGGGAAGCTCAGGGGGGCAACGGGTTCCGCGGAGTCTGACGTCGTCGACCCCGAGCTGGCCGCGGCCCGCCAGCAGCTGGAAGACGGCGACTTCGAGGCCGCCAAGGCGTCGTATCAGTCGATCCTGGATGCCAATCCGGCCAGCGCGGAAGCCAAGGGCGCGATCCGCCAAATCGATTTCCTCACGCGCGCTACCGCGCAGCGCCCGGACGCCGTCGCGGTCGCCGACGCGGCGCCGAGCGACATCCAAGCCGCGCTCGCGGCCGCCGACGTGCAAATCCTCAACCAGGATGTCGCCGCGGCGTTCGAGCGTCTGATTGCCCTGGTGCGCAGCACATCCGGCGATGACCGCGCCCTGGTGCGCACGCGCCTGGTGGAGTTGTTCGAACTCTTCGACCCGGCCGATCCCGAGGTTGTCGCCGGGCGACGCAACCTCGCCAACGCGCTGTACTAGAGCGCATCTCAGCTCCACGAACGTCGAGTTGTGGCGGCCGACAGCGCCGAAATCGCGCAACTAGTCCACGTTCGGCGCGCAGGTAAGTTGCCCTACTCCGGTTCCAGCCACAGGGCCGACGTCGGCGGCAACACCAGCACCGCCGAGGCCGGGCGCCCGTGCCACGGGTCCTCGGTGGCGTCGACGCCGCCCAGGTTGCCGATTCCCGTGCCGTTGTAGACCGTTGCGTCGGTGTTGAGCACCTCGCGCCAGCGGCCGGCCGACGGCAGGCCGAGCCGGTATCCGCCGTGCTCGGCGCCGGCGAAATTGAACACGCACGCCATCACCGAGCCGTCCTTGCCGTAACGCAGGAAGCTCAACACGTTGTTACCCGAGTCGTTGGCGTCGATCCAGGAGTAGCCGTCGGGCACGGTGTCCTGGCTCCACAGCGCCGGGTGGCTGCGGTAGATGGCGTTGATGTCGCGCACCATGCGCAGGATCCCGTTGGAGAATCCCTGCTCGTCCAGCTGCCACCAATCCAGGCCACGCTCTTCGGACCACTCCGCGTGCTGGCCGAATTCCTGTCCCATGAACAACAATTGCTTGCCCGGGTGCGCCCACTGGTAGGCGAGCAGGCTGCGCAGGCCAGCGGCTTTGACGTGATTGTTGCCCGGCATGCGTCCCCACAGCGTTCCCTTGCCGTGGACCACCTCGTCATGGCTGATCGGCAGCACGTAGTTCTCGCTGAACGCGTAGAGCATCGAGAACGTCATCTCGTGGTGGTGATAGCTCCGATAGATCGGATCGCGACTGATGTAGTCGAGCGTGTCATGCATCCAGCCCATGTTCCACTTCATCGAAAAGCCCAGGCCACCAAGGTTTGTCGGCCGGGTGACCCCGGGCCACGAGGTCGACTCCTCGGCGATGGTGACGATGCCCGGGGCGGTCTTGTGCGCCGTGGCGTTCATCTCCTGCAGGAACTGGACCGCCTCCAGGTTCTCCCGCCCGCCGTAGATGTTCGGCGTCCAGCCGCCCTCGGGACGCGAGTAATCCAGGTACAGCATCGACGCGACCGCATCCACCCGTAAGCCGTCGATGTGGAATTCCTCGAGCCAATACAACGCGTTGGCCACCAGGAAGTTGCGCACTTCGCGTCGTCCGAAGTCGAATACGTAAGTGCCCCAGTCGAGTTGCTCGCCGCGTTTCGGGTCGGAGTGTTCGTAGAGCGGGGTGCCGTCGAACCGTCCCAGCGCCCACGCGTCCTTCGGGAAGTGCGCCGGCACCCAGTCCACCAGCACGCCGATGCCGGCCTGGTGCAGGGCGTCGACCAGGGCGCGGAACTCGTCCGGCGTGCCGAACCGCGACGTCGGGGCGTAGTACGACGTCACCTGGTAGCCCCAGGAACCGGCGAACGGATGTTCGGCGACCGGCAGCAGCTCGACGTGGGTGAAGCCGTGCTCCACAACGTAATCCGTCAGCTCGCGGGCCAACTGGCGATAGTTGAGGCCGGGTCGCCATGAACCCAGGTGCACCTCGTAGGTGCTCATCGGCTCGAACACCGGGTTGCGCCCGGCGCGCTGGGCCATCCAGTCCGCGTCTTCCCAGGTGTACTTGCTGCGTGTCACCCGGGAGGCCGTGTGCGGGGGCACCTCGGTGGCAAAGGCCATGGGGTCGGCGCGCTCGGTCACGACTCCGTCGGCGCCGTGGACGCGGAACTTGTAGAGCCCCTCGAGCGGAAAGCCGGGCCAGAACAGCTCCCACACACCCGACGAGCCCAGCACCCGCATCGGGGCTTCGTTACCGGTCCAGCCGTTGAACTCGCCGATCAGGCTGACGCCCTTGGCGTTGGGCGCCCACACCGCGAACGACACCCCATTGACGACGCCGTCGGCGGTGGTGAACGAGCGGGGGTGTGCGCCAAGGACTTCCCAGAGTCGCTCGTGGCGCCCTTCGGCGAATAGGTGCAGATCGACCTCGCCCAGGGTGGGCAAGAAACGGTAAGCGTCGGCGACGACGTGCGGGTCGGAACCTTCGTAGGTGATGCGTAGGCGGTAGTCGATCAGGTTGGTGAACGGCAGCGCCACGGCGAACAGGCCGGATTCGACGTGCTGCATCGGGAATCGATCATCGCCGACGAGGGCGACGACTTCGACCGCGTGCGGGCGGTACGCCCGAATGACGGTGTGGTCGCCGTATTCGTGTGCCCCCAGCACGCCGTGCGGGTTGTAGTGTGTGCCGGCGACCAGGCGCGACAGATCGGCAGGATCGGGCGCCAGGTGCGTCCGAGCGAGTTGGTCGGCTTGGCTCATGTCCCTATCGCCTCCGGTCCGTTTCATGTCCCGTCTCAATGCCTGCGCAGCAGTGTCAAGCGAGCGTCACGCGGCACGAGCGGCATGTTGATGATGTGCGCGACCGCCTGCCCAGGATCGATGCGAACGTAATTGGCTTGCCCCCATTGGAATTCCTGGCCGGTGATCTCGTCGCGCACCCAAAACCGCTCGTAGGGCTCCATACCCAGTGCGGCCATATCCAAAAACAGCGTCGCTTCCTCGGCGCCGAACGCGTTGAGGGTCACCACCACCAACACGCAGTCGCCCGTGGCCGGGTCGAACTTGCTGTAGGCGAGCAGCGCGTCGTTGTCCACGCTGTGGAAATGGATGGTGCGCAGCTGCTGCAGCGCGGGGTGGACCCGGCGAATCGCGTTGAGCTGCGTGATGAATGGCTCGAGCGAGCGTCCTTCGGCGAGCGCACCCGCGAAATCGCGAGGCCGCAATTCGTACTTCTCCGAGTCCAGGTACTCCTCGCTGCCTTCCCGCACCGCGCGGTGCTCGAAGAGCTCGTAGCCCGAGTACACGCCCCAGGCGGGCCCCATGGTCGCGGCCAGCACCGCGCGCACGGCGAACATGCCGGGCCCGTTGTGCTGCAAGATCGCGTGCAGGATGTCGGGGGTGTTGACGAACAGGTTCGGCCGGCGGAAGTCGGCGAGCGCGGCGATGTCGGTGCCGAATTCGGTCAGCTCCCACTTCGCCGTGCGCCAGGTGAAGTAGCTGTACGACTGCGTGAATCCCAGTTTGGCGAGCCCGTACTGGCGGGCCGGTGGCGTGAAAGCTTCGGAGAGAAACAGCACATCGGGGTCGATGGCCTTGACCGCGGAGATCAACCACGCCCAGAAATCCGGCGGCTTGGTGTGCGGGTTGTCGACGCGAAAGAACTTGACGCCGTGGTCCATCCAATGCCGGACGACGCGCAGCACCTCGTCGTAGAGGCCGGCCGGGTCGTTGTCGAAGTTGATCGGGTAGATGTCCTGATACTTCTTCGGCGGGTTCTCCGCGTAGGCGATGGTGCCGTCGGGCAATTCGGTGAACCAGTTGCGGTGGCTACGCGCCCAAGGATGGTCCGGAGCGCATTGCAGCGCGAGGTCCAGCGCCACCTCCATGCCCAATTCGCGTGTTGCGGCGACGAACGCGTCGAAGTCCTCGATCGTGCCCAAATCCGGGTGGACGGCGTCGTGGCCGCCCTCGTCGCTGCCGATCGCCCAGGGGGACCCCACATCTCCGGGGGCGGCGGTGGGGGAGTTGTTGCGCCCCTTGCGATGTACCTTGCCGATCGGATGGATCGGCGGCAGGTAGACGACGTCGAATCCCATTGCCGCGATGCGCGGAAGCGCGGCGGTTGCCGTGGCGAATGTGCCGTGCACGGGGTTGCCGTCGGCGTCCCACCCGCCCGTCGAGCGGGGAAACATCTCGTACCAGGAGCCGAACCGGGCCAACGGCCGGTCCACCCAGACGCTGTACTGCTCGCCCCGGGTGACGAAATCGCGGAGCGGGTAGTCCGCCAGGATCTCTTCGATCTCCGGGCCCAGCGCCAGCGCGGTTCGGGTGACCGGGTCCCCAGGCGTGCGCAGCGCTGCGGCGGCGGCCAGCAGCGGTTCGCGCCGGGCCCGCGGCACCTCCGCGGCGGCGCGCTCGAACAACCCGGCACCGACGAGAAGATCGTTGGACAGTTCCTTCTCGCCCTGACCGGCGTCCAGTTTGGCGACCAACCCGTGCCGCCAGGAGTGGATCGGATCGCCCCACCCGTCGACGCGGAAAGTCCACAGCCCGACCTGGTCGGGGGTGAACTGGCCGTGGAACACATAGGGTTCCAGACCCATCGTCATCGGCAACGCCAGCGGCTTGATCCGTTGCTGGTCAGCCTTGCCGTCGCGGTCGGTGACCGGCTTTGCCGGGGCCTGAACCGCTTTGACGCGGCGAGTCTCCGTTACTTGCGGATAGCCTGGCCCGAGGTAGCGCACGACCAGGGTTGCCGCTACGGCCTCGTGGCCTTCTCGCCATACCGCGGCGCTGACCGGCACGACCTCGCCGACCACAGCTTTCGCGGGATACGCGCCACAGGAAACGACCGGCTGGACGCTATCGATCTCGACACGACCGGGCACCACCACTCCGTTCCGATTTTCCCGCTTCCTCCGCGCCCCGCGCCGCGGGCCGCGTCGTCACCGGGTGCGTTCCGATTTTCCCGCTTCCTCCGCGCCCCGCGCCGCGGGTCGCATCGTCACCGGGTGCGTTCCGATTGTGTGCGGCCAATCCGGGTGTGCTCCCCGCGGAACGCCGCTCGTCGGGAAACTTCCTGTCGTGGGGAACTTTCTGTGCGGGGAGGCATCGTTGCGACCCCGATAACTAACCGATACCCACCCTAGTCTTCGGTCACACCCCGCTGCGGAAAAGCGGTCTTTCCCGCCGCCGTGCGCGGGGCGGAATCCTCAGTAAGGTAGGGACGCGTGAAAGCCCTCCGCCGGTTTACCGTCCGTGCTCATCTTCCCGAGCGTTTGACCGCGCTGGACCAGCTCTCGACCAACCTGCGTTGGTCGTGGGACAAGCCGACGCAGGATTTCTTCGCGACGATCGACCCCGACCTCTGGGACCGCTGTGGCCGTGACCCGGTGGCGTTGCTGGGCGCGGTGAACCCGGCGCGGCTCGACGCGTTGGCGATCGATGAGGCGTTCCTTCGCCGGCTCGACGAACTGACCGCCGATCTGAACGATTACCTGACCCGCCCGCTGTGGTACCAGCAACAGCAGGAACACGGGGCCGAAATGCCGGCGGCCGTCGCCTACTTCTCGATGGAGTTCGGCATCGCCGAAGTGCTGCCGAACTACTCCGGCGGGTTGGGAATCCTTGCGGGTGACCACCTGAAGTCCGCATCGGATTTGGGCGTGCCGTTGGTGGCGGTGGGCCTCTACTACCGCTCCGGCTACTTCCGGCAGTCGTTGACCGCCGACGGGTGGCAGCACGAGAACTACCCGTCGCTGGACCCGCAGGGGCTGCCGCTGCGGCTGCTGACCGATGCCACCGGCGATCCCGCCCTGGTCGAGCTGATGCTGCCGGACTCCGCGCAGTTGCACGCCCGGATCTGGGTCGCGGAGGTCGGCAGGGTCCCGCTGCTCTTGCTCGATTCCGACGTCCCCGAGAACGAGCATGATCTGCGCGGCGTCACCGACCGCCTGTACGGGGGCGATCAGGAACATCGGATGAGGCAGGAGATCCTGGCCGGCATCGGCGGGGTGCGGGCGATCCGCGCCTACACCGCCATCCAGGGCCTGCCCGCACCCGAGGTGTTCCACATGAACGAGGGGCACGCGGGGTTCCTGGGCGCCGAACGCATTCGCGAGCTGATGACCGGTCCGGGGCTGGACTTCGACACCGCGCTGACGGTGGTGCGCTCGAGCACCGTGTTCACCACCCACACCCCGGTGCCCGCCGGCATCGACCGTTTCCCCATCGACATGGTGCGGCTCTACTTCGACGACCATCGTGGCGACGAATCGGAATCCGGCCAGAAAGGCGCGGCGGCCGATGCCACGAGCGCGCCCGCGTTGCTGCCCGGGGTGCCGACGGCGCGCATCCTGGCGCTGGGGGCCGAGGACGACCCGGCCAAATTCAACATGGCGCACATGGGTCTGCGCCTGGCCCAGCGGGCCAATGGGGTCTCGTCGCTGCACGGCCGGGTGAGCCGGGCGATGTTCAACGAACTGTGGCCCGGATTCGACGCCGGCGAGGTGCCGATCGGGTCGATCACCAACGGAGTTCACGCGCGCACCTGGGCGGCGCCGCAGTGGCTGCAGCTGGGCTACGAGCTGGCCGGGTCGGATTCGTTCAGCGATCCGGGGGTGTGGTTGCGCCTGCAGCAGGTCGATGCGGGCCACCTGTGGTGGATTCGCTCACAATTGAGGTCTCTGCTGGTCGACGACGTGCGGCGCAGGCTGCGCCGCTCATGGCTGGAACGTGGCGCCTCGGATGCCGAATTAGGTTGGATAGCAACGGCTTTCGATCCAGAAGTGCTGACCATCGGGTTCGCTCGGCGGGTGCCGACGTACAAGCGGTTGACGCTGATGCTGCGGGATCCGGATCGGCTGGAACAGCTACTCCTGGATAGCGAACGACCGATTCAGCTGATCGTCGCCGGTAAGTCGCACCCGGCCGACGACGGCGGCAAGGCGCTGATCCAGCAGGTGGTGCGGTTTGCCGACCGGCCCGACGTGCGGCACCGCATCGCGTTTTTGCCCGACTACGACATGTCAATGGCCCGGCTGCTGTATTGGGGCTGCGACGTCTGGCTGAACAACCCGCTGCGGCCGCTGGAGGCCTGCGGCACTTCGGGAATGAAGAGCGCACTCAACGGCGGGCTGAACCTGTCCATCCGCGACGGCTGGTGGGATGAATGGTACGACGGCGAAAACGGTTGGGAGATACCGTCTGCCGACGGTGTGGCCGATGAGGGGCGCCGCGACGACCTCGAATCCAGCGCGCTCTACCGGTTGCTGGAAGAAGCCGTGGCACCGAAGTTCTACGAGCGCGACGAACGCGGGGTGCCACCCCGCTGGATCGAAATGGTGCGCCACACCCTGCAGACGCTCGGCCCGAAAGTCCTTGCGTCCCGCATGGTGCGCGACTACGTCGAGCAGTACTACACGCCCGCGGCCCAATCGCTGCGCAAGACGATCGCACCCGACGACGCGGGCGGCGGCGAGTTCGGCGCCGCCCGCGAGCTGGCGGCCTATCGCCGGCGCGCCTACGAGGCGTGGCCGAAGATCGTGATCACCGACGTCGACAGCACCGGCCTGCCGGACAGTCCGGTGCTCGGTTCCAAGCTGACCCTGACCGCCACCATGCAGCTGGCCGGGCTGGCGCCCGACGAGGTCACGGTCCAGGCGGTTGTCGGACGGGTCGACGCCAGCGATGCGCTGCTGGAACCGGTCACCGTCGAGATGTCGTACACCGGCACCGCCGAGGGCGGCAACCAGGTGTTCTCGACGACGACGCCGCTGCCGCTGGCGGGATCGGTCGGATATACGGTGCGTGTGCTGCCCCGCCATCCGATGCTGGCCGCCGGCAACGAGCTCGGTCTGGTCACCCTGGCCCGGTGATCGGGACGCCTCAGGCCGACAGGTCTTCCGCTGCGGTACGCAGCCGCCGCAGGGCCTCGCGCACCTGCGCCCCGTTGGTGGTCTGCCAGAACGGCGGCAGCGAGGCTCGCAGGTAGCCGCCGTACCCGGCGGTGACCATGCGCGAGTCGAGCACCGCGACCACCCCGCGGTCGGTGACGCGGCGCAACAGACGGCCGGAACCCTGCGCCAGCAGTAGCGCCGCGTGGTTGGCCGCGACCGCCATGAAGCCGTTGCCGCCCCGCGCGGCGACCGCCCGCTGGCGCGCCCCCAGCAGGGGGTCGTCCGGGCGGGGGAACGGGATGCGGTCGATCAGCACCAGCGACAGCGATGGCCCGGGCACATCGACGCCCTGCCACAGCGACAGGGTGCCGAACAGCGACGTCTGCGGCTCGGCGCTGAACTGCTCGACCAGCGCGGACGTGCTGTCGTCGCCCTGGCACAACACCGGCGTCGAGAGCCGTTCGCGCATGGCCTCGGCGGCCGCGCGGGCCGCCCGCATCGACGAGAACAGCCCCAGGGTGCGCCCGTCGGCTGCGGTGACGAGCTCGGCGATCTCGGTCAGCTGCTCGGCCGAGCCGACGCCGTCGCGCCCCGGCGGCGGCAGGTGCGCCGCCACGTACAGGATCCCGGCCTTGGCGTGCTGAAACGGCGATCCGACGTCGAGGCCGCGCCATCGCGCGTCTCCGCCGTCGTCGTCGCTCGCGGGAGCGGTCAGACCCCACGCCGCGGCCATGGCGTCGAACGAGCCGCCGATCGTCAGCGTCGCCGACGTCAGCACCACGGTCGAGCGCGAGAACACGCGCTGACGCAGCAGGCCGCCGACCGACAGCGGGGCCACCCGCAACACCGGGCGCGGTGAACCCCGGTTCTCCTCGTGTTCCAGCCACACCACGTCGGTGCGGTCGGGGATGGCCGGTCCGAACGACGCGAGCACCCGCGACGCGGTCTCCGAAATCTCGCTGAGCGCGGCGACCGCTTCGGCGCGCGCCGACGCCGCCTTGGCGTCGTTCGTGGTGTCGATCGCCGAGCGCGCCGCGGTCGCGACGTCCCGCAGCGCGGCGAGGTAGGTCGTCATGTCCTCGTCGAGGCGGTCGATGCGCCCCGGCGTGCCGTCGTGGATGGCGGCGGCGAAGTTGGCCGTCGTCGCGTCGAGGCGCTGGACCAGTTCCGGGCTCACCAACCGGCTGATCCGCCGCGAGGCGACCCCGAGCGCGGCCGACGTCAGCTCCGCGGTGGCCACCGAGGTCACCCGGTCCACCAACTCGTGCGCCTCGTCGACCACCAGCAGCGCGTGCTCGGGCAGCACCGCGGATTCGGACACCGCGTCGATGGCCAGCAGCGCGTGGTTGGTGACCACGACGTCGGCGCGGCCGGCCAGGCCCCTGGCCCGCTCGGAGAAGCACTCGGTGCCGAACGGGCAGCGGGCCACCCCGAGGCATTCCCGCGCGGACACGCTGACCTGAGACCAGGATCGGTCGGGGACGCCCGGCTTCAAGTCGTCGCGGTCGCCGGATTCGGTGGTCGACGCCCACTCGGTGAGCCGCTGCACGTCGCGGCCCAGGGCGCTGACCGCCATGGGGTTGAAGAGTTCCTCCTGCGGCCGCCCGTCGGGGTCATCACCGTCGGCCGCCCCGCCGTTGTGAATTTTGTTGAGGCACAAGTAATTTCGTCGCCCCTTAAGCAAGGCGAACTGCGGGCGGCGCGGCAGCGCGTCGGCCAGGGCATCGATGAGCCGGGGCAGATCGCGGTCGACGAGCTGGCGCTGCAGGGCGATGGTGGCCGTCGACACGACGACGGGGGAGTCATCGCCGAGGGCCTGCACGATCGCGGGCACCAGATAGGCGAGCGACTTGCCGGTGCCGGTGCCGGCCTGCACGACGAGGTGCTCGTCGGTGGCGAAGGCCCGCGCGACCGCGGCGGCCATCTCCTGCTGGCCGCTGCGTTCACTGCCGCCGAGCGCGGCCACGGCGGTGGCCAGCAGCTCGGGCACGGACACGTCGGACGTGGTCACTCCCTCGGTCAGGCCCGGATCTGCGTCGTCGTGACCGCGGGTTCGCCGTGCGACAAGTTCAAACCCTCCCACGGCAGACTGCGCAGCCCGGAAGCTACCAGCTCGCGCGCCGCGGCGAGGTTCGGTTTGGACACCAGCTCGCCACCGCGGACCAGCGGGACGGTCAACACCCGGGCCGGTTCACCGACATCGGGCTGACGGCCGACCGGATACAGGATCTCCTCGGTGATGGTGCCGGAGCTGCGCGAGGTGCGCAGCGCCTCTTTGTGTCCGCCGTGGGATTCCTTGTGGCTGCTGCGCTTCTGCACCGCCAGGCCGTCCACTTCGACGAGTTTGTACACCATGTTCGCCGTCGGGGCGCCCGAGCCCGTCACCAGCGACGTGCCGACGCCGTAACTGTCCACGGGCTCGGCGGCCAACGCGGCGATGGAAAACTCGTCGAGGTCGCCGGAGACCACGATGCGGGTATTCGTGGCGCCCAGCCGGTCGAGCTGCTGGCGCACCTGGCGGGCCAGCACGCCCAACTCGCCGGAGTCGATGCGCACAGCGCCGAGCCCGGTGCCGGCGGCGGCCACCGCGTTGGCCACGCCGGCCGTCACGTCGTAGGTGTCCACCAGCAGGGTGGTGTCGACGCCGAGCGCCTCGACCTGGGCCCGGAAGGCCGCCAATTCGGTCGATTCCGCGGGGGTGTCGGCGCGGGCGTGCAGCATGGTGAACGCGTGCGCGGAGGTGCCCTCGGCCGGTATTCCGTAGCAGCGCTGAGCCTCCAGGTTGGAGGACGCGGCGAAGCCGGCGATGTAGGCGGCGCGGGCGGCGGCGACCGCCGCCTGCTCGTGGGTGCGCCGTGACCCCATCTCGATCAGCGGGCGCCCCCGCGCCGCGCTCACCATCCGCGCGGCGGCTGAGGCGACGGCGGTGTCGTGGTTGAAGATGGACAGCGCAAGCGTTTCGAGCACCACGCATTCGGCGAACGTCCCGCTCACCGACAGCACCGGGGACCCGGGGAAGTAGAGCTCGCCTTCGGCGTAGCCGTCGATATCGCCGCCGAACCGAAAATCGCGCAAGTACCGCAACGTATCTGGATCGAGGAATTGGCCGAGCGACTGGCAGGCCTCGTCATCGAAGGTGAACTGCGGCAGCGCCTCGAGCAGCCGTCCGGTTCCGGCGACCACGCCGTAACGACGGCCCTCGGGAAGGCGGCGGGCGAAAAGTTCGAAGGTGGTCCGCCGATTGGCGCTGCCGTTCCGCAGCGCCGCCGCCAGCATCGTCAACTCGTACTTGTCGGTCAGCAGGCCCGTGACGACCGGGTCGTTCATTCCATAACGGTATCGGCTGCCCGCTGGGCTCGGTAACGTCGTCCATCCCTCGGTATCGTGGAGGCCATGGTTGTTATGTCAGCGCCCACTAAGCCGGGCACTACAGGACAACGCGAGTCCGCTCCGGTCGAGGTGACGGCGAGTCCCTGGGTCACGATCGTCTGGGATGACCCGGTCAACTTGATGACCTACGTGACATACGTGTTCCAGAAGTTGTTCGGCTACAGCGAGCCGCATGCCACCAAGCTGATGCTGCAGGTGCACAACGAAGGAAAGGCCGTGGTGTCCGCCGGCAGCCGGGAGTCCATGGAAGTCGATGTGTCCAAGCTGCACGCCGCCGGTTTGTGGGCGACACTGCAGCAGGACCGCTGACGCTCGAGGCGCTGGCGAATCCCTGTGCGCAAATGGAAGCGCGTCGAGACCGCGGACGGTCCCCATTTCCGGTCGGCCCTGGCGTCCCACGAGGCGGCCCTGCTCAAGAACCTGGCCACCGCGATGATCGGTCTGCTCAACGAGCGTGAATCCTCTTCGCCGGCAGACGAACTCGAGGAGATCACCGGCATCAAAACCGGCAACGCCGAACCGCCGAAGGACCCGACCCTGCGCCGGCTGCTGCCGGATTTCTACCGCAACGACGACCAGGACACCGCGCCTCCCGATGCCGCGGACAGCCTGAACGCCGCGCTGCGCAGCCTGCACGAGCCGGGCATCGTCGAGGCCAAACGCGTTGCGGCACAGAGGTTGCTGAGCACCGTCCCCGAGGACGGCGGCCGGTTCGAGCTGAGTGAGGACGACGCAAACTGTTGGGTCGGGGCGGTCAACGACATCCGGCTGACGTTGGGGGTCATGCTCGAGGTCGGGCCGGAGGGCCCGGAGCGGCTGCCGGCCGATCATCCGCTGGCCGTGCATTTCGACGTCTATCAGTGGCTGACCGTCCTGCAGGAGTACCTGGTGTTGGTGCTGATGGGGTCCCGGTGACCGCGATGGGCGCCATCACCGACGTCGGGGGGATCCGCGTCGGCCACTACCAACGCTTGGACCCCGACGCCGCGTTGGGTGCGGGCTGGGCCTGCGGCGTCACCGTGGTGCTCCCGCCACCGGGGACCGTCGGCGCGGTCGATTGCCGCGGCGGTGCTCCCGGCACCCGGGAGACCGACCTGCTGGACCCGGCCAACACCGTGCGGTTCGTGGACGCGGTGCTGCTCGCCGGGGGCAGCGCCTACGGCCTGGCCGCCGCCGACGGCGTCATGCGCTGGCTGGAAGAACAGGAACGCGGCGTGGCGATAGGCGAGGGCGTGGTGCCCATCGTGCCGGCAGCGGTGATCTTCGATCTGCCGGTCGGCGGCTGGCAGTGCCGCCCGAGCGACGAGTTCGGCTACCTGGCCTGTGCGGCCGCCGAGCAAGGCGCGGCGATGACCGTCGGGAACGTCGGCGCCGGGGTGGGGGCCCGGGCCGGGGCGCTCAAGGGCGGCGTCGGCACCGCCTCGACGGCACTGCCGAGCGGCGTGACCGTCGGCGCGGTGGCGGTGGTGAACTGCGCGGGCGAGGTTCTCGACCGGGCGACCGGCTTGCCGTGGATGGCGGACTTGGCCAAGGCGTTCGGGCTCCAGCCGCCACCGCCCGAGCAGATCGACGCGCTCGCCCAGCTGCCGTCGCCGTCGGACCCGATGGACAACCCCCTCAACACCGTCATCGCGGTGATCGCCACCGACGCCGCCCTGAGCCCGGCGGCGTGCCGGCGGGTGGCCATCTCGGCCCACGACGGCCTGGCCCGCAGCATCCGGCCGGCGCACACGCCGGTCGACGGGGACACGGTGTTCGTCCTGGCCACCGGGGCGGTCGAGGTCGATCCCCCGTCGGCCGCTTCGAAACCCGTGCCGGCCGCGTTCTCCCCGGAAACGCGGCTCGTCACCGAGGTCGGCGTCGCGGCGGCCGATTGCCTGGCGCAAGCGGTGCTCGGCGGTGTGCTGGCCGCCGAATCGATCGCCGGGATACCGAGCTACCGCGACGTGCTGCCCGGCGCGTTCGGCCGGTGAGGAATCCGCCTGCCACGCCGGTAGCCTTGACCATGCTGGAAACGCGCTGGAAGGGCAGCTATGGGTAAGACCGCGCCGAGGGCACCCGCCGCCCAGGCGAAAAAGCGGTCCACGCCGATCGTCGGCGCCGCCACGATCCTCACCTTCGTCGTGTTGCTGTACCTCGTCGAGCTGATCGACCAGATGAGCCGGCATTCGCTGGACGCCAACGGCATCCGGCCCCTGGAGCTCGACGGCCTGTGGGGGATCGTCTTCTCCCCGCTCTTGCACGCGAGCTGGGAGCACCTGATGGCCAACACGGTGCCGCTGCTGGTGCTGGGATTCCTCATGACGCTGGCCGGGCTGTCCCGGTTCGTCTGGGCGACCGCCATCGTGTGGATCCTGGGCGGCCTGGGCACCTGGCTCATCGGCGACGTCGGCAGCAGCTGCGGCCCCACCGACCACATCGGGGCTTCCGGCCTGATTTTCGGCTGGCTGGCCTTCCTGCTGGTGTTCGGGATATTCGTCCGCCGCGTGTCCAACATCATCATCGGGCTGGTCGTGATGTTCGCCTACGGCGGCGTCCTGTTCGGCGCCATGCCGGTGCTCGGAGTCTGCGGTGGCGTGTCCTGGCAGGGGCATTTGTGCGGGGCGATCGCCGGCGTCGTGGCCGCATATTGGCTGTCCGCCCCGGAACGCAAGGCCCGGACGGGAAGGACGGCCGGCACCGCGTCGCCGCGCCCCAAGACATGAGCGGACCACTGGCTCCCGTCGGGGTCTTCGACTCCGGTGTCGGGGGACTCACCGTCGCGCGGGCGATCATCGACCAGCTGCCCGACGAGGACATCATCTACGTCGGCGACACCGGCCACGGGCCCTACGGTCCGCTGAGCATCCCCGACGTCCGGGCGCACGCGTTGGCCATCGGCGACGACCTCGTCGGCCGCGGCGTCAAGGCGTTGGTCATCGCCTGCAACACGGCATCCGCGGCCTGCCTGCGGGACGCTCGCGAACGCTACGACGTGCCCGTCGTCGAGGTGATCCTGCCCGCCGTGCGCCGCGCCGTCGCCACCACGCGCAACGGACGCATCGGCGTCATCGGCACCCAGGCGACCATCAACTCGCACGCCTACCAGGACGCGTTCGCCGCCGCCCGCGACACCGAGATCACCGCGGTGGCCTGCCCGCGGTTCGTCGACTTCGTCGAGCGCGGCGTGACGAGCGGGCGTCAGGTGCTCGGACTGGCCGAGGGCTACCTGGAGCCGCTGCAGCGCGCGCAGGTCGACACGCTGGTGCTCGGATGCACGCACTACCCGCTGTTGTCGGGCCTCATCCAGCTGGCGATGGGTGAGCACGTGACGCTGGTGTCCAGTGCGGAGGAAACCGCCAAGGAAGTCCTTCGGGTGCTCACCGAGCGGGATCTGCTTCGCCCTCATGACGTGTCGCCCGCGACTCGGGTCTTCGAAGCCACCGGCGACCCCGAGGCATTCACGACATTGGCGGCCCGATTCCTCGGTCCCGCCGTCTCCGGAGTACGGCCTGTTCAACAGGTGCGCATTGACTGACGGCCGGGCGAGATTCTCGTCACACCAATGCGGCCATGTTTTCGTCATGGCCCCGTCGGGCATGGCACAGTAGTGTCCGTGCGAATAACCGTGCTCGGCTGCTCGGGCAGCGTGGTGGGTCCGGATTCGCCTGCGTCGGGTTATCTGCTCCGGGCACCGGACACTCCGCCGTTGGTCATCGACTTCGGCGGGGGTGTTCTCGGCGCACTGCAGCGCTACGCCGACCCCGGTTCCGTGCACGTGTTGTTGTCGCATTTGCACGCCGATCACTGTCTGGATTTGCCCGGATTGTTCGTGTGGCGGCGCTATCACCCGACGCGCCCGCTCGGAAAGGCGTTGCTGTACGGCCCCGGCGACACCTGGTCGCGGCTGGGTGCGGCGTCCTCACCCTACGGCGGTGAGATCGACGATTGTTCGGACATTTTCGACGTTCGCCACTGGGTCGACGGCGAGCCGGTGACGGTCGGGGCGCTGACGGTGACGCCGCGCGTGGTGGCTCATCCGACCGAGTCCTACGGATTGCGCATCACCGATTCGTCGGGCGCATCGTTCGTCTACAGCGGTGACACCGGCGCCTGCGATCAGCTCGTCGAGCTGGCGCGCGACGCCGACGTCTTTCTCTGCGAGGCGTCCTGGACGCATTCGGCGGACCGGCCGCCCGCGCTGCATCTGTCGGGGACCGAGGCGGGGCGGGCCGCGGCCGAGGCCGGCGTTCGCGAACTGCTGCTGACGCACATCCCGCCGTGGACCTCGCGTGAGGACGTGATCAGTGAGGCCAAGGCCGAGTTCGACGGTCCCGTGCATGCGGTGGTGTGCGGTGAGACGTTCGATATCCGCCGCTCCGAGAGGGTCTGAGTACTCCACGTTAGGGTTGCGTCGTGACGAGACGAGAAGACGGCCGCCTTGACGACGAGCTTCGGCCCGTCGTCATCACCCGCGGTTTCACCGAGCACCCCGCCGGTTCGGTACTGATCGAATTCGGCCAGACCAAGGTCATGTGCACCGCCAGCGTGACCGAGGGTGTGCCGCGCTGGCGCAAGGGTTCGGGTCTGGGGTGGCTGACCGCGGAGTACGCGATGTTGCCGTCGGCGACCCATACGCGCTCGGACCGCGAATCGGTGAAGGGGCGGCTGTCGGGGCGGACCCAGGAGATCAGCCGGCTGATCGGGCGGTCGCTGCGGGCGTGCATCGACCTGGCGGCGTTGGGGGAGAACACAATTGCCGTCGACTGTGACGTGTTGCAGGCCGACGGGGGTACCCGCACCGCGGCCATCACGGGTGCGTTCGTGGCGCTGGCCGATGCGGTGACGTATCTCGGGGCGGCGGGCAAGCTGTCCGATCCCCGACCGTTGTCGTGCGCCATCGCGGCGGTCAGCGTCGGAGTGGTCGACGGCCGGGTCCGGGTGGATCTGCCCTATGAGGAGGACGCCCGCGCCGAGGTGGACATGAACGTCGTCGCCACCGACACCGGGACCCTCGTCGAGGTCCAGGGGACCGGCGAGGGGGCGACCTTCCCGCGTTCGACGTTGGACAAGCTGCTCGACGTGGCGTTGGCCGCCTGCGACAAGTTGTTCGCCGCCCAGCGCGAGGCATTGGCGCAGCCGTACCCCGGTGAGCTCCCCGAGGGAGCTCCGGCGCCGAAGGCGTTCGGCAGCTGACCGTGCCCGATGGTGACGACCCGCCGCGCCCGTCACGCCTACTGGTCGCCAGCCGCAACACGAAGAAGCTGGTCGAGTTGCGCCGGGTGCTCGACGCCGCCGGCCTGACGGGCTTGACGTTGGTGTCGCTCGACGATGTGGCCCCGTTCGAGGAGGCGCCGGAGACGGGCGCGATCTTCGAGGAGAACGCGTTGGCCAAGGCGCGTGACGCGTTCACCGCGAGCGGGTTGCCCAGTGTGGCAGACGATTCCGGGCTGGAGGTGGCCGCGCTCAACGGCATGCCCGGAGTGCTGTCGGCGCGCTGGTCGGGCAACCACGGCGACGACGCCGGCAACACCGCCTTGCTGCTGGCGCAAATGCGCGACGTGCCCGATGAACGGCGCGGCGCGGCGTTCGTGTCCGCCTGCGCGCTGGTGTCGGGGGCCGGTGAGGTCGTCGTGCGCGGCGAATGGCCCGGCAGCATCGCCCGGGAACCGCGCGGCGACGGCGGTTTCGGGTATGACCCGGTTTTCGTGCCCGACGGGTGCGAGCGCACGGCGGCCGAGCTCAGCCCGAGTGAGAAGGACGCGGTCTCGCATCGCGGTCGCGCGCTGCGGCTGCTGTTGCCGTCGCTCGAGACGCTGGCCCGGTCCGAGGGCTGAATCCCCGGTCCCTTGCGAGGCATGGGCCACACGGGTCACGGGTGCGGCCTACAAGCCGAAGCGGGCTTTGACCTCTCGGGTTTGGAAGTGCTCGACGATGATCCCGAGCAGCGGGATGGTCCCCGACAGCAGCACGCCGACCGTCTTACCGATCGGCCAGCGCACCTTGATCGCCAGGTTGAACGCGGTCAGCACGTAGATGAAATACACCCAGCCGTGGACCACTTCGATCCACCGGATCTCGTGGTCGAAAACCAGGTGCGAGACGATCTCGTAGCACAGCGCGATGAGCCACAGACCCGTCGTCCAGGCCATGATCCGGTAGCCGAGCAAGGCGGTGCGGATCTTGTCGGCGGGCACTGCGGGCACTGATCCGCCGGGCGTCTGCGGAGTGGTCATGCGGTTGTCCTCTTTTGTTTTTCGGCGTCTTGCGCGGCGAGCTCGGCCAGGTAGTTGTTGTACTCCCGCAGCGCCGGGTCGTCGGGCGGCTGGGGCGTGCGCGTGGGTCGCTCGGGCAGCAGCCCGGCGGGTATCTCCGTCATGGCGTCGTTGCTGCGCGGCTGTGGTGGTTCCTCTTCGTAGCGCACGAATTTGCGGTACGCGTACACACAGAACCAGGCGAACAGCGGCCACTGCAGCGCGTAGCCGAGGTTCTGAAACGAGCCGGAGACGGATTGGAACCTGGTCCACTGCCACCAGCCCAGGGCCAGGCAGCCGCACGCCGCGACGATCACCAGCGCGATCAGCGCGGGTCTGCGACGGTGTGTAGTGGACACCTCTTGACCGTACCGCGCGCCAGTAAGCGCCCGTCGCCAATAAGTTGGCCATGTCACAAGCGATACGATCGGCAAGCCGCGGGCGTGGCGAAATTGGCAGACGCGATGGTTTTAGGTGCCATTGCTCGAAAGAGCTTGAGGGTTCGAGTCCCTCCGCCCGCACTGATGTTTATGCAGTTCAGGTGGTGTTTTCGGCTCCATCCTGGCCAGCCGTGGTCACACTATGAGCACACTTCAAACGCGCGTGGTCGCTGTGGCAAACACCGTCTTGGCGCTCGCCTTCGGCGCGTACCGCGCCTGCAGGTTCTCGGCGCCGTGGTGGTGAACCGAGCTGAGAATTGAGTAGATCGTCCCGACGGACCTTAGACCTACTTCATGAGCAACAAACCTAAGTCCCGAAGCCGCTTGCGGTACCCACAAAGGAAACAAGAAGTCCCCAAACCGCCCAGGTCAGGTCGAGTGCTTGTCGGCTGTCGAGGTTCCGGTCGAATGTCTGGATCTGAGTGGCCGTGTGTGCCTTCATGTTTCGCTCTAACTCCGTCACGGTATCTTTGACCCCATCGATATCCAGCCTCAATTTGGTGATATTGATCGCCATCTCCGATGCCTCGCCGGTTCTGTCGTTCACGTACTGAACAAGGCGTTTGACCTGCTCGTCGAGGCTCTGGGTGATGTCGATGATGTGCGCCGGCGGCGTTTGCGTGACACCCACGCGCCCAAACTTTGCCGTTGACTGGATAGTTGGGACAGTGATCGTTTGGGGCAGGCGCAAGAGCCGTCCCCAGAACATCTTGATCCCGTTGACAATTCGCACCGAGACGGATTGGGCATACGTTGCTCGGACATAGGCGCGGAGCAAACCATAGAAAGCGACCAGCGCCCCCATCGCCTGGATTTCGACGGCGATGTTTTTCCGGCTGAGTAAGCAATGTCGGACAAAGAGCCAATGTGCATTCCACCCGATGGCGGCGCTGCCGGTGTGTTGCCCAACCAACACGGTGGCCGCAAGTATTGCGGCGACGCTACACAGCGCTTTGAGCAACAAACGGGCATCATCACGTCCCATGCGGATTTTTGCTCAATTCGCCTTGCGGCGAATCACATTGCCCGCCGCCCAGCCTGGCCCCGGCTGCGGCTCGCCTTCGAAGAAAATCGTGAACGTCCAACGGCCTGCGTCATCGCGGTCGATCCGCCACGACCGCGACGAACCGTCCCGGACGCGCTCGATTGTTACCCATTGATCATTGAACACGTCAAACAGGCAGTCGCCTACTTGCACGGCAGAGGCCGGAACAATCGCGCGGTCGGATTCGGGAACATCGTGGATGTGCACCGGGGGCTTGGCGGTCATGCCTGGCGACGCTAGCGCCGGATAGTGGGCATACGGAAGTGGTATGCCACCGGCGTGTCTCGCAACACTTCGCGCACCCGGTCCAGCGCGGCCACTATGGCAGCGTTATCGGGTCACGCCCGAGCCGATCCTCGTACCATGTGGCGGCGGGGGCAGGATCGAATTCATGACCCTGCAACGCGGCGGCTTCAATAGTTGTCCACGGTTGATTTGACGCCGACACGTCGGCGTCTGTCTCACGCCGACGAAAACACCCTAGCGTTGCGTTGAGCCAGGGTGTCTAGTCACCACGCACCAAGTCTGAGCGCCGCGCTGTCCCCGAATTGGTGAGTTCTGGTTTATGAGGGGATTGCGCGGGCACTACGATTCGGCGAGTTCCTTGACTCGTGGATCGACCTCGCGGCCCGTCTTTTCACTGGCAGCTACCGCCGCCTGCGCGGCGGCCTTGCGCACGTCGAGGCTGCGTTGCTCGGTTCGGGGGCCGTTATCCGATGTGTGTTCCGTTGTCATCTTCATCCCCTTCACGTCCCGCCCAATGCCGTCTGCTCCGCGATGATCTGAATGATCTCGGAATCGTCTTTAGTCGCCAGTTTAGAAGCCGCCAGCTTAGAGAGCATCTTCCAGCCAACTACGGCTTCGTCATACTCAGTGGTGAACGTACGCTCAAATGCCCACTGTGTGCGCCTCCACCACTCACTGCGCCTGTCGGCCTGATTCTTCTGTTGCCACGTGACGATGACGCCGATGGTCGCTAAGCCCCCGACGATCAGCGTCACCCATGCTTGCGCGGGCATCTGTCCACTATCGCAGATCGGACCCAGCTACGTTGCACGTCGCGAGCAATCACACTCGTGAGCACATTTTGAGCACAACTTCAGCGGAGTTGCACATAACTCATTTGAACCCATCTGACCCTAAAGAGCAGGTCAGTTCGGACTTGAGCGATTGAACAGGATAGCTGAATAGGGTTCGAGTCCCTCCGCCCGCACAGATCTTCAACGCCCGTCAGCAGCGGACGCGCCTCAGTCCTCCACGAAGCGGGCGCGAACCTCCGGCGACGGCAGCGGACAGCTGTCGTACTTCCCGAAAGCCCGGTAGCGGATCGCGGCGAACCTGTCGTAGAGCCAGTCGCGCAGGGGAGCCGGCAGGATGCGGGCGACCGTTAGCACCCGCCATGCCCCGCCGAGGTAATCCGCGACGCGTAGCGCGGCTTCGGATCGGACAGCCACCCGTTCCGACGGCTGGCCGGGGTCGTCGACGAACACCATCGAGTCGACGTTGCCGATCTCCGGGTGCCGCTCGACGATCGCCTTGGCGAACACGCTCTGCAGGGCCGCAAACCGCAGCGGACCGGCGGCATCGAAACGGATTATCGTGCGGACCGATCGATTGCAAAACCCGCAGACACCGTCGTACAGCAGGACCGGGGCCACTGACTCGCCGCTCTCACCGCTCATACTTCCCAGGTTACTGACCGCCGCGCAGCGTGGACAGCGACCGAGGTTGACCTATGGTAAGGCAACCCTTAGTTTGTGGGGGTAACGTACCGAGTCGTGACCGGCTGGCCGGTGATCCGCGGCGGGGTGCCGCCCGCGCGGGATCGTGGCAGGCGTCGAATCCACAGTGTGTGCGGTCCTCACCGGCCGCATCGATCCGCGGCCTCGTGGCGGTGATCCCGCCGGATCGTCAGATCGCCGCCGCGGCGCGGAGCGCCGCGAGAAAGGACCGCCAATGGCACGCGGATTCTCCGGTGTGATGTTGCGCAGCTTCGGCGCACGCGACCACACCGCAACGGTGATCGAAACCGTCCGAATAGCACCGCACTTCGTGCGCGTGCGCATGACGTCTCCGACGCTGTTCGAAGACGTCGATGCCGAACCCGCCGCCTGGCTGCGGTTCTGGTTCCCGGATCCGGACGGATCGAAAACCGAGTTCCAGCGCGCCTACACGATTTCGGAAGCGGACGTTGCGGCCGGCCGCTTCGCGGTCGACATCGTGCTGCACGATCCCGCGGGCCCGGCGTCGCAGTGGGCGCGCACCGTGCAGCCCGGCGCCACCATCGCCGTCATGGCGCTGATGGGTTCATCGCGGTTCGACATGCCCGACGAGCAGCCGGCCGGATATCTGCTCATCGGCGACTCGGCTTCCATCCCCGGAATGAACGGCATCATCGGCGTCGTCCCCGACGACGTCCCGATCGAGATGTACCTCGAACAGCACGACGACAACGACACACTGATCCCGATCGCGCCGCACCCCCGTCTGCGACTGCATTGGGTCGCCCGTCATGACGAGAAATCCCTTGCCGCGGCGATCGAAAGCCGGGACTGGTCCGACTGGTATGCGTGGGCGACGCCGGAGGCCACGACCCTGAAGCAGGTGCGGACCCGGCTGCGCGACGAATTCGGATTCCCCAAATCCGAGGTGCACGCTCAGGCCTACTGGAGCGCCGGGCGCGCGATGGGCACCCGCCGCGGCGACGAGGCCGAGGGATCCGAAAGCGTCGCACCCGCCGTCTCTGCGGAAGAGGTTGCGGCGCAGCTGGAGTCGGCTCAACGGGTCCCGGAGACGACGCCCGCCCCGGTGTCCCGCGGGAACTGGCGCGCCCAGGCTGCCGGCCGATTGCTCGCGCCGCTGCGTTCGGCGTTGATCCTGTCCGGTGTGTTGCAGGCGGTGATCACGCTGGTGCAGCTGGCGCCGTTCGTGCTGCTGGTGGAGCTGGCCCGGCTCCTGGTATCCGGGGCGCCCGCGTCGCGGCTATGGAACGTGGGCATCGCCGCGGTGTCGTTGCTGGGCCTGGGGGCGTTGCTGGGCGCGGCCCTCACCCTGTGGCTCCATCTGGTCGACGCGCGCTTCGCCCGCGATTTGCGTACGGGATTGTTGCGCAAGCTGTCTCGGCTCCCGCTGGGCTGGTTCACCGCACGCGGATCGGGGTCCATCAAGCAGCTGCTGCAGGACGACACGCTGTCCCTGCACTACCTGGTCACCCACGCCATCCCGGACGCCGTCGCCGCGGCCGTCGCGCCGGTTGCGGTGCTGGTCTACCTGTTCGTCGTCGACTGGCGGGTGGCGCTGGTGCTGTTTGCGCCCGTCCTGGTTTACCTGGTGCTGACGTCGTCGCTCACGATTCAGTCGGGTCCGCGCATCCCGCAGTCGCAGCGCTGGGCGGAGACGATGAGCGGCGAGGCCGGCGCCTACCTGGAGGGCCAGCCGGTGATCCGCGTCTTCGGCGGGGCCGCGGCATCGAGTTTCCGGCGGCGCCTGGACGAGTACGTCGGCTTCCTGGTCGCCTGGCAGCGCCCGCTGGCCGGCAAAAAGACGTTCATGGATCTGGTCACCCGCCCGTCGACGTTCCTGTGGCTCATCGCGGCCACCGGCACCCTGCTGGTGGTCGGGGGGCGGATGGATCCGGTGAACCTGCTGCCATTCTTGTTGCTGGGAACCACCTTCGGCGCACGCCTGCTCGGGATCGCCTACGGCCTCGGCGGCATCCGCGCCGGCATGTTGGCCGCCCGGCGCCTGCAGAACACGCTCGACGAACCCGAACTCGCCGTGCGCGATCACGGCGAACCCGCGGGGGAGTCGTCGAAGGCGGTCGTGTTCGACGACGTCAGTTTCGGCTATCGCCCCGGCGTTCCCGTGATCCACGACGTGTCGCTGACCCTGCGCCCCGGCACCGTCACCGCACTCGTCGGCCCGTCGGGATCCGGCAAGTCGACGCTGGCCGCCTTGCTGGCCCGGTTCCACGACGTCGACGGGGGCTCGATACGCGTTGGGGGACAAGACATTCGGTCGATGACCGCCGACCAGCTCTACGCCCAGGTCGGTTTCGTGCTACAGGAGACGCAGTTGGTGCACGGCACCGTGGCGGAAAACATCGCGCTGGCCGCACCCGATGCCACCGCCGCGCAGATCGAACGGGCGGCGCGCGAGGCGCAGATCCACGACCGCATCATGCGCCTGCCGGACGGCTACGACACCATGCTGGGCGCCGGCACCGGCCTGTCCGGCGGGGAGCGCCAGCGCCTCACCATCGCCCGTGCGATCCTGGCCGATACCGAGATTCTCATCCTCGACGAGGCCACCGCGTTCGCCGATCCGGAGTCGGAATACCTTGTGCAGCAAGCGCTCAACCGTTTGACCCAGAACCGCACCGTACTGGTGATCGCGCACCGGCTGCACACCATCACCCGCGCCCACCAGATCGTCGTGCTCGACCACGGCCGCATCGTCGAGCGCGGCACCCACGACGAGTTGCTGGCCGCCGACGGCCGGTATCGGCGGCTGTGGGAGGGCGGCCGCCGCGACCGGGTGGCCGCCGGCGCGGCCGGGGAGGGTGCCCGATGATCCGCACGTGGTTGAGCCTGGTCCCGGCGGATCGCCGCAACCGGGTCGTCGCCTACACGGTGCTGGCGTTGATCTCCGTGGTGGTGCGGGCGGTCGCCACCGTGCTGCTGGTCCCCCTGGTGGGCGCGTTGTTCAGCGACACCCCGCAGCGCGCGATGGTGTGGCTGGGCTGGCTGACCGCCGCCACCGCGCTCGGCTGGGTGATCGACACCGCGACGGCGCGTATCGGCTTCAACCTGGGCTTCGCGGTGCTGGACCACAGCCAGCATGACGTGGCCGACCGACTGCCCGGCGTTCGGCTGGACTGGTTCACCGCCGAGCACACCGCGACCGCGCGGCAGGCGATCGCGGCGACCGGCCCCGAACTCGTCGGCCTCGTCGTCAACCTGCTCACGCCGTTGATCTCGGCCGTGCTGCTGCCCGCCGCCATCGCGGTGGTCCTGTCGCCGGTCTCATGGCAACTGGGACTGGCCGCCCTGGGCGGACTGCCCCTGATGTTGGGCGCGCTGTGGGCGTCGGCCCGCCTGGCGCGTCGCGCCGATTCCACTGCGGCCGAGGCCAATAGCGCGCTCACCGAGCGGATCATCGAGTTCGCCCGGACCCAGCAGGCGTTGCGCGCCGCGCGGCGCGTCGAACCGGCCAGGAGCCTGGTCGGCGACGCGCTGGCCGCCCAACACGGCGCGACCATGCGGCTGCTCTCCATGCAGGTCCCGGGTCAGCTGCTGTTCAGCCTCGCCAGCCAGCTGGCTTTGATCCTGCTCGCCGGGGCGACCACCGCGCTGACGGTGAACGGAACGCTGTCGGTGGCCGAGGCCATCGCGCTGATCGTCGTCATCGTGCGCTACCTCGAGCCGTTCACCACCATCAGCGAGCTGGCGCCGGCGCTGGAGAGCACCCGCGCCACGCTCGACAACATCCGCTCGGTGCTCACCGCGCCGCTGATGAACGCCGGCGCCGCGACGCTGCCGGGCGCCACGGCGCCGCGTATCGACTTCGACGACGTGACGTTCGGGTACCCAGCTGTCGGTGGCGCCACCGACCTGGTGCTCGACGGGGTGAGTTTCTCGTTGGAGCCGGGAAGCACGACGGCGATCGTCGGACCGTCCGGATCCGGCAAGAGCACCATCCTGGCGCTGATCGCCGGGCTGCACGAGCCCACCCGCGGCCGGGTGCTGATCGACGGTGTCGACGCGGCGACGCTGGACGCCGACGCCCGGCGCGCGGCAAGCAGCGTCGTGTTCCAGCATCCCTACCTGTTCCACGGGTCGATCCGCGACAACGTGTTCGCCGGGGACCCGGGCGCCGGCGATGACCGGTTCGCGCGGGCGGTGGCGCTCGCCCGCGTCGACGAGCTCGTCGCACGCCTGCCCGACGGCTCCGACAGCGTCGTCGGTGAAGGCGGCTCGGCACTCTCGGGCGGTGAACGCCAACGCGTCAGCATCGCCCGTGCGCTGCTCAAACCCGCGCCGATACTGCTGGTGGACGAGGCGACCAGCGCTTTGGACACCGAGAACGAAGCCGCCGTGGTCGACGCGCTGACCGCCGACCCGCAATCGCGCACCCAGGTGATCGTCGCGCACCGGTTGGCCAGCATCAGTCACGCCGACCGCGTCCTGTTTCTCGACAGCGGCCAGGTGGTCGAGGACGGCACGGTCGACGAATTGCGTGCTGCGGGCGGGCGTTTCGACGAATTCTGGCGCCAGCAGCACGAGGCCGCCGAATGGCGCATTCTGGCCGACTAAATCACCGCGGTTGACCGCAAATCTTGCGGTATGCCTTACAGTTGGTCAGTCGAACCGAGCTGTCCCCGTACAGGAGGCGTGCCGCTTATGAGTGCTGTGCTGTCGTCGATACCGCGTTACCCCGGCGACGTGACCCCGGCATGGTTGTCGGCCGCGCTCAGTGGGCGCGGCGCGCCGGTGGAGGTCGCCGAGGTGGACGTGGTCGCGATCGGAACGGGGCAGACCGGGGCGACCTACCGGGTGACCGCCCGCTATGCGACGGATCCCGGTGACCTGCCGCGGACCTTTGTGATCAAACTGCCGGCCCAGGACGACACCGTGCGCGACAGGGTGGTCATCGGCTACCGCAGCGAATGCGCGTTCTACTCCTCGGTGGCGGATCGGGTGCAGGTGCCGACCCCGCGCTGCTTCTACTCCGAGATCACCGAGGATGCAATGGATTTCGCCCTGCTGCTCGCCGATCAGGCGCCGGCCGTGCAGGGCGATCAGCTCATCGGTTGCGGTGAAGCCGAAGCGCGGCTGGCGGTGAACGCGCTGGCCGGCCTGCACGCGCCGACCTGGTGTGACCCCGCCTGGCTCGATTTCCCCGGCATCGCGTTTGGGCGCCCCGATGAGTCCGGCGCAGCCGGCATGGGCGAAGTGGCGAAGATGAGCGCCGACATCACGCTGGAGAAGCTGGGCGCTCGCATGAGGGCCGAAGACCGCGATACCTTCAGCGCGGCCATGGGTGTGATCACACCGTGGCTGCTGTCCGAGTACGACCGGTTCGCCCTGCTGCACGGCGACTACCGGCTGGACAATCTGCTGTTCGATCCGGACCGGACCCGGGTCAGCGTGGTCGACTGGCAGACGCTCGGGGTGGGCCTGCCGACCCGGGATCTCGCGTACTTCACCGCAACCAGCCTCAATTCGCAGCTGCGAGCCGCCATCGAGGAGGAGCTGGTCGCCGACTACCATCGCGCGCTGACCGCCGGCGGTGTCAGCGACTACGACCGCGAAACATGTTGGCGCGATTACCGGCTCGGGGTCCTGCAGGCGCCGCTGATCTCGGCGCTGGGATTCGCGTTCGCCGCCGCGACCGAGCGTGGCGACGACATGGTGCTGGCCATGCTCAGCCGCGGCTGTCAGGCGATCCGCGAGCTGGGCACGCTCGAATTAATCGAGCACTGATCGCCGGGTTGCCTCCTGAGCCAGCTGCATCCGCGACGTGAGCCCGAGTTTCGCGTAGACGTGGGTCAGGTGCGTCTGTACGGTGCGCGGGGAAATGAAGAGGCGTTCGCCGATGTCCTTGTTGCCCAGTCCCTCGCCGACGAGGCGGACGACATCGCGCTCGGTCGGGGTCAGCGAGTCCCAACCGCTGGGCGGGCGTTTGCGTTCACCCCGCCCGCGGCGGGCGTAGGCGATCGCCTCGTCGGTGGACAGAGCGGCTCCTGCGGTCCAGGCGTCATCGAACTCCTTGTCCGTCAAGGCGTCGCGGGCCTTTTCCACCGACGCCTGGTAGTCGGCGTCGTACACCCGGAAGCGGACTATCCCGGTGCGCTCGCGGACGGCGTGCGCCGCGCCGAGAAGCCGCGTCGCTTCCGGGTGGCTGCCGGCGTCTCCGGCCACCCGGGCGAGGCACTCCAATAGGTCGGGAACGAACAAGTGGGCCTGCGTGTCCGCGGCGCGGGTCAGCGCGTCATGGAGATCGCGTTCGGCTCGCCCGGGCTCGTTTTCCGCCAGGGCCACGCGCGCCCGAGTGAGCAGCGCCTGCACCGTGAACCAGCCCACCCCCGTCGCGACGTCTTCCTCGGCGAAGCGACGCGCGGCCGTCAGATCGCCCCGGGCGAGCGCGGCCTGTGCCGAGGGTTTGTTGGCAGGGCTCGCCAGCGGCAAGCCGGCGAACCGCTCGCGCGCCGCATCGCTGGCATCGGTGGCCGCGCCCACGTCGCCACCGGCGAGCGCTGCGAACGCCAGCGCCGCGTAGACGACACCTTCCTGGTAGCGGCCGATCCCCGCGGCGTCGTCGAGCGCCTCCAGCGCAAGCGCCCGCCCCACGTCCGCCTGTCCGCTGTGGGCCAGCACGTGGCCCAGGGCCGCGCGGGCATTGACCTGCCAGATCAGGGCGTGTGCCGCATCCGCTTCGATCATCAATTCGCGATGCCCCGCTTCGGCCCCCGCGACGTCGCCCCGCACCCATTGCACGCCGGTGAGACACCACCGGCATGCGCGCGAGTAGCCCCGGTCGCCGGCCTCGTCGGCGAGGTCACGGCCTTCCGTCGCTGCCGCCGCGGCGGCGTCCAGATCCCCGCCGCCGAGCAGGGCGGCGAGCGCCTGGCTGTAGAGGAGCTGGCTCAGCCTCCACCGGTCGCCCATCGCTCGGGTCAGGTTTTCCGCCTCCGATAAGTAGGGCCGGGCCAGTTCGGCGTCCAAGGCGGCGAGGCGTCCGCATGCGGTGAGGGTCCGCGCCAATAGCGCCGGATCGTCGAGCTCGCGCGCGATGGCCAGCGAACGCTGCGCGCGGGCAAAGCCTTCCGCGTCGCGCATGTTGTCCAGGAATGCCTTGTCGGCCAGCGCCCGCGCGATCGCGTGGAGAGCCACGTCGGCGCCCGGACGCTCCGCGTCGGCAAGACCCGCGTCGAGCCAGTCCGATCCCTCCCGGAGGCCGCCCCGGGTGAGCCACAGCGGCTGCAGCGACGTCGCCAGCTGCAATGCGCTGTCGGTGTCGGAGTTCTCCCGGCTCCACGCGAAGGCGGCACGCAGATTGTCGATTTCGGTCTGCGCTCGATCGAGCAGGGGCTCCAGGCCGATGTCCCCCGGAACGTCGAGCGCCGTCGCCAGCGCGGTGAAATGGTCACGGTGCCGTTGCCGCACAGCGATGCTTCCGGGGATTCGCTGAGCTTTTCCTGCGCATACTGGCGAATCGTCTCCAGCAATCGGTATCGCATTGGGCCGCCGGCGGATTCGGCCGTCACCAGCGACTTGTCGATGAGCAGCGCCAGCACATCCAGCACCTGGTGCTGGGCCAGGCCTTTGTCACAGACCACCTTTCGGCAGGCGTCGAGGTCGAACCCGCCCATGAACACGCCGAGCCGGCGGAACAAGATCCGCTCCGGCTCGGTCAACAGCGCGTGCGACCAGTCCACCGAGGCGCGCAGCGTCTGCTGGCGGCGCACCGCCGTCCGCGATCCGCCGGTCAGCAAGCGGAACCGGTCCTGCAGGCCGGCGAGAATCTCGTTGGGCGACAACGCGCGTACGCGTGCCGCGGCCAACTCGATCGCCAGCGGCATGCCGTCGAGGCGGCGGCAGATTTCTTGCACGGCGGCCGCGTTGCCGTCCTCGAGGTTGAAGCCCGGGCGCGCGTGCCCGGCGCGGTCGGCGAACAGCCGCGCGGCGTCGTCGTCGAACGACAGGGACGGCACCCGCCACGTCACCTCGCCGCTCACCCCGATCGGCTCGCGGCTCGTCGCCAGCACCGTCAACCGCGGGCAGGCGCCCAGCAGCGCACCGGTCAGCGCGGCGCTGGCGTCCAGCAGGTGCTCACAGTTGTCGAGCACCACCAGCATGCGCCGGTCGCCGATGAACTGCAGCAGGCTTTTCTCCGGGGATCGCCCGGGCTGATCCGGTAGCCCCAACGCCCGGGCGGTGGTGAGCGACACCAGGTCGGGGTCGGTGAGCGGAGCCAGGTCCACATACCAGATTCCGTCGGCGTAGTCCCCGGCGACACTGGCGGCGACCTGAACGGCCAGCCGGGTCTTGCCCGCGCCGCCGGCGCCGGTCAGCGTCACGAACCTGTTCTGCGCGAGCATGTCTCGCACCTCGCGCATTTCGGCTTCGCGCCCCACAAAGCTGGTCAGTTGCGCGGGAAGGCGTTGAGAGACAACAGATTCGCGTTTCCGAAGCGGCGGAAACTCGTTGCACAGGTCGGGATGGCACAGTTGCACCACCCGCTCCGGGCGCGGCAGATCTCGCAGCGCATGGGTTCCGAGGTCGGTCAACCAGGCGTCGTCGGCGAGCGTGTCGGCGACCAGATCGCCGGTGGTGCCCGACAACACCGTCTGGCCGCCATGCGCGAGCTCGCGGAGTCGCGCCGTGCGGTTGATGGCCGGCCCCACATAGTTGTTCTCGTCGCGCAGCTGAACCTCGCCGGTATGCACACCGATCCGCAGTCGCAACGGTGCCAATGGCGCCCGTTGCAACGCGAGCGCGCACGCCACCGCGTCGGACGCGCGGCTGAACGCGATGACGAAGCTGTCGCCCTCACCCTGCTCGACCGGGCGGATTCCGCGATGGGCCCCGACCAACTCGGCCAGCGTTTGATCCAGATTGGCGATCGCCGCGGTCATCTCCTGCGGCTGGGAGTCCCACAGCTGCGTCGAGCCCTGGACGTCGGCCAGCAGCAGCGTCACGGTGCCGGTCGGCAGGGGCTCGTTCATCGCTTCGCCTACGCCCAGGTCGCTCCACTCGATCTCGCTCATGTTAGCCAGCATGGGCCGGGCGCACGCCGCAAAACATCGGCGGATGCGCGTAGATTTCCGGCGGTTTACAGATCGCCGGTGAAGTCGGCGCTCAGCCAGCGGTCGGGCCGGATGGTGAAGAGCACCTCCTCGACGCCTTCCATGCTTTGGACGAACGCCCGCCCGCCTTCTTCGCCGAGGTAGCGAACGGCGATGGCTTCCTGCAGATCGGCCGGGGCCGGCTTGGTGGTCTCGACCACCGCGCCCTCGACCACCACGTACTGGTACGGCGGCTCCTCGCGCTGGACGACGAGCGTCACCACCCCCGCCCGCTCGATGAGCCGCGCCTTGCGGCTGGACGCGCCGGTCATGATCCGGACGTTGCCGCCGGGCGTGTAGTCGTACCAGATCGGGACGCTAGCCGGCGGCCGGCCATCGGTGGCCGCGACGGACAGGACGCCGACGTGCTTGGCGGCCAGGAACTCCTGACGTTCGGTCTCGGTGAAGGCTTTCATGTGGCGTGAAAGCGCGGATGCTCCGCGATCTATTCCCGCCGCGCTGGTCTCAGTACTGCGTCGAGCCCTGATCGACGGGGATCTGCGCGGCGGTGACCTTGCGGGACTCGTCGCTGGCCAGCCAGCACACGGTGTCGGCGATCTCCTCCGGCTCGGCGATCCAGTCCGGCAGGAACGGGGTGAGGACGTGCGACAGCTGCGGGTTGGTCTCCATCGTCTTGCCCACCGCCGTGACCATGTCACCCGACCCCATCGGAGTGTTCACCGGGCCCGGGTGGACGCTGTTGACCCGGATCGAGTGCTTGCCCAACTCGGCGGCGAACGCCCGCGCCAGCCCGGTGACGGCGTGCTTGCTGGCGGTGTAGTGAATCATGAACGGCTGCATCTTCATCCCGGCAGCGGAACTGATCAGGATGATGGAGCCGCCGCGGCCGCCGTCGATGATCTTGTCCGCGCCGGCCATCACGGTGTTCCACGTGCCGGTCACGTTGATGTCCATGACGTCCCGGAAGTCTTCCGGCGTGATGTCGTCCCATGCCTGCGGCGCCGCGACCCCGGCGTTGGCGACGATGATGTCCAACCGGCCCAGCGCGGCGACACCGTCCGCGACGACCTTTCGCAGTCCGTCGAAGTCGCGCGTGTCCACGACCGACGCGATGATGCGGCGGTTCGATTCTTCGACCAGGCGAACGGTTTCGCTCAGGTCGTCCGGGCTCGCCGGGTCGTAAGGTACGCAGGACGGCAGCTTGCCGGCGATGTCGACGGCGATGATGTCCGCGCCTTCGGAGGCCATGCGCACCGCGTGTGCCCGGCCCTGGCCGCGCGCCGCGCCGGTAATCAATGCCACTTTTCCGGCAAGCCTGCCTGCCATTAACGCTCCTTCGTTGTGCTGGTCCGCCCCGCCGCCTTGACCAGATTCGATCCGATGATCAGACGCTGAATCTCGCTGGTGCCCTCGTAGAGCCGCAGCAGGCGCACGTCGCGGTAAATGCGCTCGACCACAACGCCACGCATGTAGCCGCTGCCGCCGTGGATCTGCACCGCGAGATCCGCGACGTTGCCGGCCATTTCGGTGCAGAACAGCTTGGCCGCCGACGGGGCGATCCTGCGGTCCTGATCGGTGACCCATAGCCGCGCCGCGTCCCGCACCAGCGCGCGGCCGGCCATCACGCCGGCCTGCTGGTCGGCGAGCATCGCCTGCACCAACTGGAAGCTTCCGATCGGCGCCCCGCCCTGCGTCGCGGTGGCGGCATACGCGACGGATTCGTCGAGCGCGCGTTGGGCGGCGCCCACGGCGAGGGCGGCGATGTGTACCCGGCCGCGGGCCAGCGAGGTCATCGCCGCCCGATAGCCGATGTCTTCGCTGCCGCCGATCAGCGCGCCGTCGTCCACCCGGACATCGTCGAAGACGACGTCGGCGGTCCACGCGCCTTCCTGGCCCATCTTGGCGTCCTTGGCACCAACCTGCACGCCGGCGGCATCGGCCGGAACCAAAAAGACCGCGATCCCGGGTCCCTTGTCGTCGGCCGGGCGGGTGCGGGCGAACACCACGAAAAGGTTGGCGACTGGCGCGTTGGTGATGAACCGCTTCTGCCCGGAGATCACCCAATTGTCGCCGTCGCGAACCGCTTTGGTGCGCAGGCCGGCGGGGTTCGATCCGGCGCCGGGTTCGGTCAGCGCGAAGGAGGCGACGACGTCGCCGGACGCGATCGACTCCAACCAGCGCGACTTCTGTTCGTCGGTGCCGAACCCGACCAAGACCTGTCCGGCGATGCCGTTGTTGGTGCCGAACATCGACCGCAGCGCCAGCGACGTGTAGCCCAGCTCCATCGCCAGCTCGACGTCTTGCATCAGGTTGAGGCCGAGGCCGCCCCATTCCTGGGGGATCGCGTAGCCGAACAGGCCCATCCTCTTGGCCTCATCGCGCAGGTCGTCGGGGACGCGGTCGTCGTCGAGGAACTCCTGCTCGCGGGGGACGACCGCGCTGCGCACGAATTGCCTTGTCTGAGCCAGGATCTCGCGGAAGTCCTCGTCGGAGACTTCGGCGATTTCGGCGGTGGCCATCGGCTCCACGCTCCTCTCCCGATCCGGGGCACCCCGGTTCAGGGGAGGATCCTATATCAAATATGATATTTGCCTTGAGGGTGCCCGATGGCGGCGATAACAGAGAAGGATGTGTGATCCAGGTGGCGTTGTTGACAGGTCAGACCGCGGTAATCACCGGCGGAGCGCAGGGACTCGGTCTGGCCATCGCGGAGCGCTTTGTCGCCGAGGGGGCGCGGGTCGTTCTCGGCGACGTCAATCTCGAGGAGACCCAGGTGGTGGCCAAGCAGCTGGGCGGTGACGACGTCGCGATCGCGGTGCGCTGCGATGTCACCCAGTCATCCGACGTCGAGACCCTGATCCAGACCGCGGTCGAGCGGTTCGGCGGCCTGGACATCATGGTCAACAACGCCGGGATCACCCGGGACGCGACGATGCGCAAGATGACCGAGGAGCAGTTCGACCAGGTCATCAACGTCCACCTGAAAGGGACCTGGAACGGCACCCGGCTGGCCGCCGCCATCATGCGGGAAAACAAGCGCGGCGCCATCATCAACATGTCCTCGGTGTCGGGCAAGGTCGGCATGGTCGGCCAGACCAACTACTCGGCGGCCAAGGCCGGCATCGTCGGCATGACCAAGGCGGCCGCCAAAGAGCTGGCGTACCTGGGCGTGCGGGTCAACGCGATCGCCCCCGGTTTGATCCGGTCGGCGATGACGGAGGCCATGCCGCAGCGCATTTGGGATTCGAAGGTGGCCGAGGTGCCGATGGGCCGGGCCGGTGAGCCGAGCGAGGTCGCCAGCGTTGCGCTGTTCCTGGCCTCCGACCTGTCGTCATACATGACCGGCACCGTCATGGAAATCACCGGCGGCCGACACCTGTGAGAACCCCCGCGAGCAGTCCCCCGCAAGCGGGAGGTGCCCCCGGCAAAATCGCACAAATCTTGCCGCATCAATGCGATTCTGCGTCTGCTCGGCATCAGGACAGGAGTCACAATGCGTGAAACCGTCATCTGTGAGCCGGTGCGGACGCCGATCGGCCGCTACGGCGGAATGTTCAAGGCGCTCAGCGCCGTCGATCTCGGTGTCACCGCCCTGAAGGGTCTGCTCGGGCGAACCGGGCTGGCGCCCGACGCCGTGCAAGACGTGATCCTCGGCCACTGCTATCCCAACAGCGATGCGCCGGCGATCGGGCGCGGGGTGGCGCTGGATTCCGGTCTGCCGGTGACGGTTCCGGGCATGCAGGTCGACCGGCGTTGCGGTTCGGGCCTGCAAGCGGTGATCCAGGCGTGCCTGCAGGTGGGGAATGGCGACCACGATCTCGTCGTCGCCGGGGGCTGCGAAAGCATGAGCAACGTCGCCTTCTACTCCACCGATATGCGCTGGGGCGGAGCCCGCGGTGGCGTCCAGGTCCACGACGGGCTGGCGCGCGGACGCACGACGGCCGGCGGGCGGCACTACCCGGTGCCGGGCGGAATGCTGGAGACCGCCGAGAATTTGCGCCGCCAGTACGGCATTTCGCGCCAGGAGCAAGACGAGCTGGCGGTGCGGTCGCATCAGCGCGCGGTGGCGGCGCAAAAGGATGGCATCCTGGCTGACGAGATCATTCCGGTTGCCGTCCCCACGCGCAGCGGCGAGGAAGTCATCGACACCGACGAGCACCCGCGCGCGGACACGTCGGTGGAGTCGTTGGGCAAGCTCAAACCCGTTCTGCTGAAGGAGGACCCGGAGGCGACGGTCACGGCCGGCAACTCCAGCGGGCAGAACGACGCGGCGTCCCTGTGCGTGGTGACCACACCGGAGAAAGCCGACGCGTACGGACTGACGCCGTTGGTGCGCCTCGTGTCCTGGGGGGTGGCGGGGGTGGCGCCCAACATCATGGGCATCGGGCCGGTCCCCGCGACGGAGGTGGCGCTGTCCAAGGCGAACCTGGCGCTGTCGGACATCGATCTCATCGAGCTCAACGAAGCCTTTGCCGCGCAAGCGCTTGCGGTGATGCGGGAATGGAATTTCGGCGCGGCCGACCATGAGCGCACCAATGTGCACGGTTCGGGAATCTCGCTGGGCCACCCGGTGGGCGCCACGGGCGGACGGATGCTCGCCACGCTGGCGCGCGAGCTCGATCGCCGGCAGGCGCGCTACGGGCTGGAGACCATGTGCATCGGCGGCGGCCAGGGACTTGCCGCCGTCTTCGAACGGGTCGCATCGAGATGACCGAACCCGGGTTACCTCTGAACGGCCTCACCGTCGTGGAGGTGTCCAGCTTCGTCGCCGCGCCCCTATGCGGCATGACGCTGAATCAGCTTGGCGCAGAGGTGATCCGGGTCGACCCGATCGGCGGCGCGTCCGACGTGCAACGCTGGCCGCTGTCGGCGGACGGTACGTCGATCTATTGGACGGGCCTGAACAAGGGAAAGCGTTCGGCCACCATCGATCTGCGCTCCGAAGACGGCCAGGCATTGGTTCAGCGGCTGATTGTCGAGGGCGACGGCATCGTCGTGACCAACGCCGCCGGGCTGTCCTGGCTGAGCCACGACGTCCTGGCGGCCCGGCGCCCCGACGTCATCCACGTCCAGTTACTCGGGCGCGGTGACGGTTCTACGGGCGTGGATTACACGGTCAACGCAGGGCTGGGCTATCCGCTCGTCACGGGCCCCGCCGATCATGCCGGTCCGATCAATCACGTCTTGCCGGCCTGGGATGTGTGCTGCGGACTGTACGCCGCGCTGTCCGTCGTCACCGCCGTCCACCGCCGTGACAAGTCCGGGGCGGGGACGCGAATCAGCCTGGCGCTGGAGGACGTGGCGCTGGCCACCGCCGCCAATTTGGGGTTGCTCACCGAGCCGCAAGTCAATGGGACGCAACGGGAACGGCTGGGCAACGCCATCTACGGCCAGTACGGGCAGGACTTCACCTGTCGTGACGGCGCCCGGTTCATGGTCGTCACCCTCACCAAGCGGCACTTCCGCGATCTGGTCGAGGTCACGGGTACCGGCGCCGCGGTGTCGGCGCTCGCCGGGGCGCTCGAGGTGGATTTCGGATCCGAAGGCGATCGGTACCGGTACCAGGATGTGCTGTCCGGGCTGTTCGCCACCTGGTTCAGCGATCACAGCGCCGACGAGGTCACCGCCGCTCTGTCGGAGACCACGGTGCTGTTCGAGCGGTACCGAACCTTCGCCGAGGTCGCGGCGGGGCCGAAAGTCGCTGATAATCCGCTGTTTTCGCGATTGCATCAGCCGGGTCTCGGCGACTACTTCGCGCCCGGCCTGCCGGCCGCGTTCGACGGCGCCCATCCCGCCAGCGCGCCCGCGCCCGCTTTGGGACAAGACACCGCCCAGGTCCTCCAGCGGGTCTTGGGGCTGACCACCGCCGACGTCGAGCGCCTGACGGACGCCAAGACGATCGCGGGCTGAGCGGCCGGAAGGGAACCACGCACATGACCAAACTCGCCCAGACGCTTGGATTGACCGACGTCCAGACCGAGATCATCGCCACCGTACGGCAATTCGTCGAAAAGGAAGTCATCCCCAACGCGGTTGAGCTGGAACGCGCCGACACCTACCCGCAGGCCATCGTCGACCAGATGCGTGACATGGGCCTGTTCGGTCTGATGATTCCCGAGGAGTACGGCGGCCTGGGGGAATCGCTGCTGACCTACGCCCTGTGCGTCGAAGAGCTTGCGCGCGGGTGGATGAGCGTGTCCGGGGTGCTCAACACCCATTTCATCGTGGCGTACATGCTGCGCCAGCACGGCACCGACGAGCAGAAGCAACGGTTCCTGCCGCGCATGGCGGCCGGTGAGACTCGCGGCGCCTTCTCGATGTCGGAGCCCGAGCTGGGCTCGGACGTTGCCGCGATCCGGACCCGGGCGCGACGCAACGACGACGGCACCTACACGATCGACGGCCAGAAAATGTGGCTGACCAACGGTGCCACCTCGACGCTGGTGGCGACGCTGGTGCGCACGGACGAGGGCTCGGACAAGCCGCACCGCAACCTGACCGCCTTCCTGGTCGAGAAGCCGGTCGGCTTCGGCGAAGTCGTTCCGGGCCTGCGCATTCCGGGCAAGATCGACAAGCTGGGCTACAAGGGCATCGATACCACCGAGATGATTTTCGACGGCTACCAGGCGAGCGCCGATGACGTCCTCGGCGGGGCGACGGGGCAGGGCTTTTTCCAGATGATGGATGGCATCGAGGTCGGTCGTGTCAACGTGTCGGCCCGCGCGTGCGGGGTCGGGATTCGCGCTTTCGAGCTCGCGGTGCGCTACGCACAACAACGCGAGACCTTCGGCAAGCCTATCGCCGAGCATCAGGCCATCGCCTTCCAGCTGGCGGAGATGGCGACCAAAGTCGAAGCCGCACACCTGATGATGGTGAACGCGGCGCGGCTGAAGGACTCGGGGGAGCGCAACGACGTCGCCGCCGGAATGGCCAAGTACCTGTGCAGCGAGTACTGCGCCGAGGTCACCCAGCAGAGCTTCCGGATCCACGGCGGCTACGGCTATTCCAAGGAATACGAGATCGAGCGGCTGATGCGTGACGCGCCGTTCCTGCTCATCGGCGAGGGAACCAGCGAGATCCAGAAGAACATCATCAGCAAGCGACTGCTCGCCGAATATCAGGTGTGAAACCATGAGCGTTCCGGATTTCGCTGCGCGCCCTCAACTTTCCGAGGACGTTGCGCGCTTGATCCGCAGCAGGATCTTCGATGGCACCTATGCCGCCGGGTCGTACGTCCGGCTCGATCAACTGGCTGCGGAGCTGGGCATCAGTGTCACACCGGTGCGTGAGGCGCTGTTCGCGTTGCGCGCCGAAGGCTTGATCGCCCAGCAGCCGCGCCGCGGTTTCGTGGTGTTGCCGGTCACCGGGCGCGACGTCACGGACGTGGCGAACGTGCAGGCGCATGTGGGCGGTGAGCTGGCCGCGCGGGCCGCGCTCAACATCACCGCCGACCAGCTACGCGAGCTCAAGGAGATCCAGGCGCAGCTGGAGGATGCCTATGCCGGCGATGAGCACGAGCACACCGTGGGCCTGAACCACGAATTTCACCGGGCCATCAACATCGCCGCCAATTCGCCGAAGCTGGCGCAGCTGATGTCGCAGATCACCCGCTACGCACCCGAATCGGTGTTTCCCGCCATCGAGGGCTGGCCCGAGCAGTCCATGAAGGACCATCGGCGGATCTTGTCCGCGCTGAAAAAGCGTGACGGCGAGCTGGCGCGGGCGGCCATGTCGGAACATCTCGCCGCCGGCGCGGTTCCGTTGATCGATCACCTCGTCGCGCGCGGTGTGGTGGTGGAGGAATAGCCACCACCATCCCTTGTCGCACAGCCGGGCTCGGCCTACGCTGCGATCAGGGTGGGCGACGGACGGAGAGAACAAGATGCCCGCAACGCTTCGCGCATCGGCCCTATTCGTTGCAACGCTGACAGGCCTCGCCGTCGCCGCGCCGGCCCGCGCCGACCAAATCGACCCGATCCCCGGCAACGGTGTGTTTGTCGTGGGGCCCGATATCGCGCCGGGCCTCTACCACACGGGCGGCTCGGGTTCGGCCTTCGGCGTGTGGATAAACAATGTGCCGACGCAGGACTCGATGTGTTCGTGGTTCACCTACAGCACCCCTGATGCGAACAAGGACCATGTGCTGCAGACGAATACCTCCATCGGCCCGATGTACGCCAACATCAATTCCGCCGTCAAGGCCTTCGAGTCGCAGAACTGTCAACCCTGGACGCGGGTCCCCTAGGGCCGGTTCGCGTCGATCAACATCTCCCGCAGCCGGCGGACGTCGACCTTTCCGGTGCCGCCGCGGGGAACGTCGTCGTCGGAGTTCAGCAGCAGCCACACTGTGGGTACCTTGAAGGCGCTCAGCAACTTTCGGGCCGACGTCTGAAGCTGCTCGGGGGTGAGCGCGTCGTCGCACACCACCGCCGCGCCGACCCGTTCGCCCGCCGCGCCGGGCACATTGGTGACGAGGGCGTTGCCGACGCCGTCGATGGTGCGCAGCGCGCGCTCGACCTCGCTGGGGTAGACGGTCGCGCCGCTGACTTTGAACATGTCGTCGGATCGCCCGTGGTAGAACAGGAATCCCTGCTCGTCGAGGTGGCCGAGGTCACCGGTCGAATAGAAGCCGTCGGGGGTGAAGAGTTCTTCGCGCCGGCGGCCGCAGATGCCGCGCAGGGTGTGCGGTCCGCGGATCTGGATCATGCCGGCGGTTCCCGCCGTGGCGGGCTTGCCGCTTCCGGGGTCGACGATGCGGACTTCCATGCCGGGAAACGGCTTTCCGCAGCTTCCCCACGCGGTCGTGGGCATATCGGTGTCGGCGGGGTAGCCGCAGTACGGCCCGAATGCCTCGGTCATGCCGAACAGCGTCGCGCGCGCCCCGGGCTGAGCGCGCTGCTCCGGCGGCAACAGGGCTTCCAGGCTGCCGGGTCGCAGCGCCGAGAGATCAACGCCGACCGAGTTGGCGTGCCGTGCCAGTGCCTCGGCCTGATCGGGCCAGCCGCGAAACAGGGTGACTCGTTCGCGCTCCAGCAGTCGCAGGGTGGTTTCGGGCCGGGGGATCTCTTCGGTCACCAGGGTGGCACCGGCCAGCAGGACGGACAGGATTCCACTGCCGAACCCGCCCACCCAGAAGAACGGCATCGGCAGATACAGGCGGGTTTCGGCGGTGATGCAGCGCGCCGCCAGCCCCGACTGCACGGCGCCCAACGCGTTGCCGTGCGAGTGCAGGACCCCCTTGGGCGATCCGCTACTGCCCGAGGTGAACATGATCACCAGTGGGTCGGCGGGGGTGACCGTTTCGGTCATCGCGTCGATGATCCGGCGGGCCCGGTCGCTCGCGGGTGCGCTGTCGAGCCGATCG
Organism: Mycobacterium sp. NTMscope_Eco_3; assembly: GCF_976985685.1. NCBI lineage: Bacteria > Bacillati > Actinomycetota > Actinomycetes > Mycobacteriales > Mycobacteriaceae > Mycobacterium > Mycobacterium sp. NTMscope_Eco_3. Next base: position 1,072,107 of record NZ_CDRJYZ010000001.1, read on the forward strand.
GTCGACCAAACCTGCTGCAACGCCGGAAGTTCGGGTCTCCCCACGGTCCGCAGGTCGTCGAGATAGCGATGGCCGCGGAATTCCTCGACGCTCACCAGGAACTGGACGGCGGCGACCCGCAGTTGCGCGACGAGTTCGCGGGGCTGCAGCAGCGTGCTCAGTGGCACCAGGACGGCGCCGATGCGGGTCAGCGCGACGGCGATCTGTATCCAGCGGGTGCCATTGGGCATGATCAATCCGACTCGCGTGCCCTTGCCCACGCCGGCCTCGACGAACACCGCGGCCAAATCGCTTGTGGTGACGTCGAGTTCGCGGTAGCTGAGCCGCGACGCGGGATCGATCACCATCGGTGTGTCCGCATTGTGCTGGGCCCGATACCTCACCAGTTGGTCGATGGTGCTAGGCATCGAAGAGCTCTCTCAGCCGTCGCGTGTCGACCTTGCCGCTGGACAACAGCGGGAGGTCGGTGCGGGAGAGGGCGAGGAACCGCTTGGGAATCTTGTACGACGACAGCTCGCCTTTGAGCCGTTCCCGCACGGCCGATTCGTCGAAATCCGGTTGGACAACGACCGCGGCGACCAGCTCTCCCCGTTGGGTATCGGGGACGCCCACCACGTAAGCCTCGGCGCCCGTGACCCTGGCGATCGCCTGCTCGACCTCGGCGGCCGACACGTTGGCGCCCGCCGTCTTGACCATCGCGCCGAGCCTGCCGACGAAGTAGACGAAGCCGTCGGCGTCGGTGCGCACCAAATCGCCGGTGTGAAACCAGCCGTCGGCGTCGAAGCACTCCTCGCGGCTGCGCTTGTAGTAGCCCTGCATCACGTACGGTCCCCGGATGCAGAGCTCACCGACTCCGGAGGTGTCCGGGTCCACGATCATCGTCTCGAAGCCGGGGGCGGGCTTACCGTATGACCCGCGCCGCGTTTCGGGTTGGTCGGATTCGTCCTCGCTGATCAGCACGACGCTGCCGGCCTCGGTCATCCCGAGCATGTTGTGCCGCAACTCCGGGTCGGCCGGCCTTTTGTCGGGGGCCATGATCGGGTAGAGGTTACCGCGCCGCATCGACGACAGATCACGCTCGGCGTAGCTGGGGTGGTCGGCGAGGTGAGCGACCCCGGCGGCGAACCCGTTGGTCATGGTGGGCCTTTCGGCCTCCAACAGGTCGAGTGTGGCCCCGGCGTCGATGGCGTTGGAGCAGACCAGGGTCGATCCGGCCACCACGGTGGCCAGCAGGCCGAACGCGAATCCGCCGATCCAGAAGAACGGCGAATTGCAGAACAGCTTGTCCGAAGCGGTCAGGCCACGGATCGTATTGAGGTTCCGCTGATGTCCGAGCAGCGCGGCATGCGTATGCACCACCCCTTTGGGGACACTGGTCGATCCGGACGTGTAGACGATCGCCAGCGGATCGCAGTCGTAGACAACGTCTTCGGTCGCCCGCAACAGCGGCGGTTCGACTCTGCCGGCCAGCGCGCGCAGCGTCTCGTGAGCGAACGCCACGCGGCGCAGTTGCGGCACTGCGGCGCAGAACAAGCGATCGCCGGAATCGAAATCGGCCCCCGGAAGAACCTCGGACAGTCGCTGTATGTAGTCGTGAGACCGAAATGATGTGGCGCTCAACAGGATTTCGACGTCGCTGTCGACCAGCTGCTCGCGCAGTTCTCGGGCGGTGACGAAAGTGGAGAACGGGACGACCACGGCGCCGATCCGCGCCGCCGCCAGCATGCCGACCACGAAGTCGGGTCCGTTCGGATGGAGGAGGCCCACATGGGTTCCCTTACCGGCGCCGAGTGCCATCAGACCGCGGGCGAGCTCCGCCGACCGGCGGTCGGCTTCGGCGTATCCGATGCGGTCGTCGTCGCAGACCAGCAGCGGGTGATCCCCGCGCACCCGGGCCTGGTGTCGCAACGTCGCGGCGACGGTCAAACAATCAGCGCCCATGGTTGCGCGGCGCCGCGGGCTCGCGGAAGTAGTCCTGGATGGCGCCGAGATCGGCCTTGCCCGACGGCGTTCGCGGAATGGCGTCGACGATCGCGATCTCGGTCGGAATCTCGTAGCGCGCCAGCCGCTCTCGCAGGTGCTCCACCAGTACGTCGGCGTCGGCGGCATCCGATTCGCGCAGTTCGACCATGGCGACCGGCGTCTCGCCGAGCCGCTCGTCGGGCCGGGCGATCACCGCCGCGCCGGACACCGCGGGGTGGCTCTCCAGCGCGGCGCGAACGTCGTCGGGCATCACCTTGAAGCCGCCGCGGATGATCGCCTGGTCGGCGCGGCCGACAATCCAGAGGAACCCGTCGGCGTCGATGCGCGCCATATCCGTGGTTCGCATCCATTGCGCTTCCGGCCCCAGCTGACCCGGCTTGACCTCCAGCAGGCCGACTTCGTCCGGGCCTAGCGGTGTTCCGTCGTCGGCGACCACCCGCAGCTGAGCGCCCGGATTGGCCCGGCCGACGCTGCCCCGTTTGGCCCGCCAGTACCGCTGATAGTCGGGAAGGGTCCAGCCCGCCACGCCGCCCCCGAACTCGGTTGCGGCATAGGAGGTCAGCACCGGGATGCCGTACTTGTCGGTGAAGGCGTCGGCGTCGTCGGCCGACAGCGGCGCCGTCCCGCAGGTGACAACCCGGACGCTGTCCAGGTCGGCGGGCGGCACATCCGAGTGCAAGACGGTGCGTAGGGCCGCCGGTACCAGCGATACGGCGCGGGGCCGGTGCTTGCGCACCGCCTCGGCCCATGCGTTGAGCTCGAATCGCTCCAACAGCACGAACGGTCTGGCCTCGGCGATGCATTGCAGCACCCGGAATACGCCGCCGATGTGCACCAGCGGCGAGTTCACGATGGCGACGCCGCGCCGCAGCTCGGTGGGCGCGGGTGCGCGGTCGGGTTCGGCGCCCATCACGCTGTGCGCCAACATGTCGTAGCTCAGGTCGATTCGTTTGGGCGGTCCCGTCGTGCCGCTGGTCAGCATGCGCACCGCGACACCGGTCGGTGGACCCGCCCCGACGCCGGGTTGCCCGGACACGTCGACGTCGTCTGCCGGTCCCGAAATCGCGACCGTCGGGGTGCCCACCGTCACCAGCGACGCCAGATCGTCGCGCTCGCCGACGATCAGCGGAAGCTGCAGTCGCGCGATGTCGGCCTTGGTGCGCTCGTCGCCGCGCGACGGGTTGATGACCACGACGGTCCCACCGCCTAACAGCACGCCAAGAAAGGCCGCCACATGCCCCGGCCGGTTGCGCAGCAGCATCCCGACCTCGGCGCCGGCGGCCAGGCCGGCGATGCGCCGCGCCAATGCGTCGATCTGGCCCCACGAGATCCATTGGCCGCCATATTCGATGGCGTGTGAGTGGGGCTCGAGGTCGAGCACGTCGGCGATGCGTTGGATGAGCGGGTGACGCGGCATCAGCGGATCTTCGGTGTGGGCTTGGTGGCCCGGACGCGGGCGCCCTGCTGCGCGGCCAGTTCCGCGGTGCCGAGCGGGTTTCCCAGCCGGGTATAGATGAGGCCCTGTTCCAGGGCGGCGCGATACGGCTTGTCCAGCGATTCCCAAATCGCCTTCACCGTACCCTGAGTCGCCGTCGGAGGCTTGGCGGCGATGGTCGCCGCGATCTCGTGGGCGCGGTCCCAGAGCTGATCGGATGAGACGACCTCCGAGACCAATCCGATCCGCAGCGCGGTGTCGGCGCTGACCCGTTCATCGTTGCCCATCAGGGCGATGCGCAGCGTCTCCCCGAGGCCGACGCGGCGCATCAGACCGATCGGCTCCAGCGCACAGATTAGACCGGCCGACACGTGGGAGTCGAAGAACGTGGCGTCTTCCGAGCAGATGACCACGTCGGATTCGTTGATGAAGTAGAACGCGCCCGCGGTGCACATGCCCTGGACCGCGCAGACCACCGGCTTCCACATCTTCTGCCACTTGGGGCTCAGAGCCTCGCCGGGATCCTCGTGGTTCCAGATGTTTTCGGGCTGACCGTAGGGCGTCTTGATGTCCAGCCCCGCGCTGAATGCCCGGTCGCCGGCGGCACGCAGTACCACCGCGTGCACCGACTCGTCGAGTTTGACCGTGCGCCAGGCGCGGGCCATTTCCTCACACATCGTGCGGTTGAACGCGTTCAGCTGCTCGGGCCGGTTCAACGTGATGGTCGCGACGTGGTCGGCGGGGTCGGCCTCGAGGAGGATCGTTTCGAACTTCATCGGCTCGCTCATCGACACTGCCAATTCGGTTTGCGCTTTTCGACGAAGGCCTTGGGTCCTTCGGCCGCGTCCTCCGTCCGCAGCACACGTTCGCGGAACGTCTCGGCGAGTATCTCCGCCTCGTGCAGCGGCACATTCAGGCCCTTGAGGATGGCCAGCCGGGTACCCCGAACCGCCAGCGGTGCATTGGAATTGACGATGTCGGCGATCTCATGGGCCCGGTCCAGCAGCCGGTCGTGCTCGACGACTTCGCTGATCAGTCCGAGTTCGTAGGCGCGCTCTGCGCTCATCCGCTCGTGTTTGCCCATCAGGGCCATGCGCAGGGCGATGGAGCGGGGCAGCACGCGAGACACCCGCACCAACTCGCGGCCCGCCACCAGTCCGATGCTGACGTGCGGATCGAAGAAGGTCGCCTGCTCGGAGGCGATGACGATGTCCGTCGTCGTGACCCAATCCATGCCGGCGCCGCAACAGATCCCGTTCACCGCGGTCAGCACCGGCTTGGCCGTGGTGCGGAACGGCGGCGTGCCCTCCTGCGGCGCCTCCCACTGGTCGTACGTCGACAGGTATGGGCGCTCGTAGATCACCTTGCCGTCTTCGGGAATCTCCTTGACGTCGGCGCCGGTGCAGAACGCGCGGCCGGTGCCGGTGACGATGGTCAGCCAGACGTTGTCGTCGTTTTCGGCCTCGTCGTAGGCGGCCCGCAGTTCGGTGATCATGTGCGGGCTGAGCGCATTGAGGGCGTCTGGGCGGTTCAAAGTGATCGTCGCGGTGTGCCCGTCGACGTCGTACTTGATCGTGTCGAACGAATCAGTGGGCATCAGTCATTCCTTCGCTTTGTATCGAACGTCGCGTGGGGCATATGGGCGAATTCGAGGCAGTTTCCGTGCGCAGGGCCCACATTCGACGCCCAAGGCCTAGCGTCCACGAAAGTCCGGATCCCGCCGCTGCCGGAAGGCCTCCAGGCCCTCCTTGAAATCGACCGTCCGGCAAGACAATTCCAGATTGAACAACTCCTGGTTCAGCGACTGGCTCAGCGTTGCATGCTGCCCGAAGTTCAGGGCCTGCTTGGCCAGCCCGATCGCCGCCGTGGGTCCGGAGGCCAGCCGGCCGACCAGCTCCTCGGCGGCGCGGTCGACGTCGGGGCCGCTCACCGCCTGGTGAATGAGCCCCCACTCGGCCGCGTCGTGCCCGCTCACCTTCTCGCCGAGCAGCAGCATCCGCCTGGCCCGCGCCAGGCCGACGAGCCGGGGTAGCAGCCAGGTGGACCCGGAGTCGGGGCTGAATCCGCGGTCGAGGAACGGCTCCCAGAACACCGCATCGCCGGCGGCCACGGTGAAGTCAGCGGCCAGCGCGAGATTGCAACCGAATCCCACCGCCCATCCCCGCACGCTGCACACCACCGGCAGCTGAATGCCCGCGACGAGTTCGATCACACGGTGAGCGGCATGGGGAATCCGCCGCACCAGATCGCCGACGCGGGGGCGTTGGCCGCCGGGATCGTTGGCGGCCACCCAGTCGGCGCCGGCGCAGAAATCGTCTCCCGCGCCGCGGATGTGCACGGCGCGTAGCGAGTCGTCGGACGCGGCAGTGGTCAGCGACTCGACCAGGGCCCCGATCATCAACTGCGTCAACGAGTTACGCCGTGATGGGCGATCGAGCGTCACCAGTAACACCGCACCCTCTCGGTGCACTGTCACCGAACCCTCGACTCCGGCCGCGCCGGCCCCTTGACTCACCGTCGATCCGGCCTCTCTCCGCCGATACGGTTACCCATACAGTAGGCAATACGATTGATACGCTGTATAAGTTAGCAAGGATACGCTGCCTGCGAAACTACTGAGGTGAAAGAGGGAATCATGGCCCGCGCCGGCGATGATGCGGCGGGCGCACCTCCCGCCTGCTGGGGACGCAGCGATGAGGAGGAGTGGTGCCTATGACCCTGCCGGAGGGGCACGCGTCGACGCGTGGCGACGACGCCAGATTCGGCGAGGCGCCGCTTGCCCAGACCGTGGCCGCGGCCGCCGCCATGCGCCGCCTGAGCTCACTGCTGGTGTCGATGGAGCATCCGCACCCCGCGGTGGACGCCATGTTGGACAAGTTCACCGAGTGGGAGGGCGAATTGTCCGCCGCCGCGCCGGCGGACAACGCACCGCGCATCGGCGACCTGCCGGACGATCCCCGGCGCGTGTATCTCAATCACGCGACCGACATCGGCGCCTACAACCCGTGTTTTCCCGAGTACCGGTTCACCGAATTCGATGCCGAGAAAGCAACGGGAGGCGTCGAATTCCCCGTGATATACGAAGGGCCACCGGGATTGGTGCACGGCGGATTCCTCGGCGTCTTCTTCGACTGCGTCATCCAGCACCACAATTGCGTCACCGGCCTTTCCGGCAAAACCCGGTCCTTGGCGGTGACCTTCCGCAGACCCACACCGGTGTTGACCGACCTGCGATTCGACATCGTGCGCTCGGAAAGCGAACGGGGCATCACGTCGACCGCGCGACTGTTGCTCGACGACGAAGTGCTGTGTACGGGCGAGGTCAACACGTTGGCGTCACGGCCCGAAAAGCTTGCCGGATCGCGATTCGGCAGGCGCCGAAAGGAGTCCGACAAATGACCGCTTCGAGCACCTCTGACGATCGCGTGCTCTTCGACATCGATCCCGACCGGCGCATCGCGACGGTCACGCTGAACAATCCCCAACAGCGAAACTCCTATGACGCCAGCATGCGCGAGGCCATCGCCCGTTGCCTGGACCGGGTCGCCGATGACGACGACCTCACGGTGGTGTTGTTGCGCGGAGCCGAGGGGGTCTTTTCCACCGGGGCCGACATGAACAATGCGTACGGGTGGTACGGCGACAAGTCCAGGCCGCCCGACGACGCGGCGGCCAAACGTCGCCCGAGTCAGCGGCGCCGACTCACCGTGGACCGCAAGTCTTTTGGCTTCTACCACAATTTCATGGGCTTCCCCAAGGTCACGGTGGGGGAGATCGCAGGCTACGCGCTCGGTGGCGGCTTCGAGATGGCCCTGATGACCGACATCTCGGTCATCGCGCGCGACACCAAGATCGGCATGCCGGCAACCCGCTTCCTGGGCCCCGCGCTGGGCAGCCTGCACATGTTCTTCCACCGGCTCGGCCCGGTGCTGGCCCGGCGCCTGCTGTTGACCGGTGACATCATCGAGGCGGGCGAGGTCGAACACCTCGGAATCTTCACGGACACCTGCGATCCCGGTGCGGTAACGGCGCGGGCGCGCTACTGGGCCGAGAAGGCGGCGAAGATGCCGGCCGATGGTGTCGTCATCGCCAAGGAGGCGTTCCGGCTTGTCGAGCAGAGCCAGGTGTACCAGGGTGAGGAGGTCGCCAGCTATCTGTTCCACGCCTTCGGCACCAACCTGCAATTCGGGCCGGGCGAATTCAACTTCGTCAAGACCCGTGCGCAGCACGGCGCCAGGGAGGCGTTCCGGCTACGGGACGAGCACTTCCACGTGCCCGAACCCGAGGCGTAACAAGCGGTTTCGGGCGGGATTAGCGACTCGCCGGCGCCTTGGACCGCCCTCGCGCGGTCGAGGCCTTGCGCTGGCGGCCCGCCGCGGCGGCCTTGCCTTTTGATGCGTTGCTCTCGTCGATCAGCCTGCTGGCGTGATCGAGGATGCAGGTGAGGCCGTACTCGAAATTGGTTTCGTCGGGGGCCCCGATCCGGTGTCCGATTCGGGTTACTTGAGAAAGCAGCGGGGTCTTTTCGGGGTCGATGGCGACGGCGTCCTCGATGGCGCGGGGTCCGATATCCGACGATTGGTTCTTTTCGTAAAGGCGTTGCAGCACCACCGATCCGCGAACGTGAACCGAGACCGCCGAATAGGTGTCGAACGCGTCCTCCGGCGACAAGCCGGCCTCCACCAGATTGGAGACCGCCTTTTCCATCTCCTGTGCGCCCATCCGTGCCGCTTTCGGGGACAGCGCCGCCCGGATCAGAATCAGGTCGCACAGAATTGGGTTGCCCATGAACGTCTTACGCATCAAGCGCGCGTGGTTGCGCAAGGTCTCACGCCAGTCGCTGGCTTCGACATAGGGAGTGGCGAACACATACTTGCTCAGGGCGCGGTCGGTCATCGCGTTGAGCAGGTCGTCCTTCTTGCGGAAGTACCAGTAGATGCTCGTCACGCCCACGCCGAGGTGTTTGCCGAGCAGCGGCATGCTGAGGTTGTCGATCGACACCTCTTCCGCGAGTTCGAATGCGCCGCTGATGATGTCGTCGGGGTTGATGGACCCGCGCTCGCGTCGTTGGCGCTTATCGGCGGTTGCCTGCTTTGCCACTACGGGCACCTCCATCAAAATCTGTTTCGTGCATTCGGTCTGCCAGCCGTGCTGCAGGTAAAGTCGAATTTACCGGCTGTTCTGTTCTGACCTGCGTATACGCTTTCGTGTCGTATTTTCCCTCTGCTACTGTAATACCTATCGTAGGCTTTTTGGTAAATCGGCTGGACAGGCGAAAATGACCAGGTTAGAGCTACGGATTAAGCAATGGATCTAGGGCTGGCGAACGCCACCGCGGTGGTGGTCGGCGGTAGCCGCGGTATGGGTCTGGCCACCGCGCGCTGCCTCGCCGACGAGGGGGCCCGCGTCGCGGTGGTCGGCCGTAGCCGTGACGCGCTGGACTCCGCGGTGACCGATCTCACCCAACGAGGTAGCCCTGACGCACTCGGGCTCGCCGCCGACATCGGGGACGACGCCGCGGTCGACACGGTGTTCGGTGAGCTTTCCCAGCGCTGGGGCGGCGAACTCAACGCTCTGGTCATCACGGTGGGGCCGGGCGCCGCGGGCACCTTCGAGGATTTGACCGACGACCAATGGCGACAGTCGGTCGAAGACGGGGTGCTGGGCATGGTGCGCTGTGTGCGGGCGGCGCTTCCGCTGCTGCGTAAGGCGCAATGGGCGCGGATCGTCAACTTCTCGGCCCACTCGACTCAGCGACAAAGTGTCATGCTGCCCGCATATACGGCGGCGAAATCGATGTTGACGAGCGTTTCGAAGAACCTGTCCCTGCTGCTGGCCAAGGACGAGATCTTGGTCAACGTGGTATCGCCGGGCAGCATCGCATCGGAATCGCTGGTCGGCTGGGCGGATTCGGTGGGTGTCGACGGCCACGATCCGTATGCCCTGATGGAGGCGATCGGCAAGCATTTCGGTCACCCCGCGCACATGCCGCGGGCGGGCCTTCCCGAAGAAATAGGCCCGGTCGCGGCGTTCCTGGCCTCGCGGCGTAACTCCTACATGACCGGAGCCAACATCAACGTCGACGGTGGTTCAGACTTCACCTGACTTCACCTGACCACAGGTCGATGAAATCGATTGACAGACAGAAGGAGTCGAGTGTGGCTACGGCAGCAGAGGCTCGGGCGTGGGCGCCCGGCGCGTTGCGGGGGATCGGTGACTCCCTCTACACCCCGTTTTGCGGCACCGAGGGTGACGACATCGACTGGGACGCCTATCGGACGTTGGTGCGCTACTGCGTCGGTGACCTCGGGCACCCGATGTTGTGGTGCACCAGTGGCATTGCGGAGTTCTGGTCGCTGACCCTCGACGAGCGGAAGCGCCTGCTGGAGGTCGCGGTCGAGGAGGCGCGCAGCATCAACCCCGGTGTGGTGGTGCAGGCCTGCACGGCGGCCATGTCGGCGAAGGACTGTCTGGATTTGACGCTGCACGCCCAGGAGGCGGGCGCCGACATCGTCTACATCCAGACGCCGATGATGGAGGCCCACGGGGGAGAAGGCGTGCTGCGCTTTTTCCACTACGTGGCTGCGCGCACGAACATCGCTCTGGGCATGTTCAATTCGCCGTCGTCGGGCTACGTGTTGACCCCGGCCGAGAGCGCACGCATCTACGACGAGGTGCCCGCGGTGTGCGCCACCAAGGAGGGCGCCTTCCGGCCGGCCGGCAGCCGCCTGCTGCATGAGCTCGCGCCCGGCCTGGCGGTATGGGAATGCGACAAGACGGTGTACCGGGCCGGGTGGCTGCGTGACGGGATCGTGTGCCCGGCACAACTAGGCACCGCGGGCTACCTGTTCGAGACGCCCGAACGGCGAATATATTCCGAATATTGGGATTTGGTGCAGAGCGACAAGCTCATCGAGGCCATGGACTACGGTCGCGAGTCCGGGCTGGATCAGTTCGACCTCGACGTCGGATCGTGGTGGACGTGCTACCCCGGACGCGCGGACTACTTCACCCACTGGGGCGGCGCGTTCAAGTACGCCGCTTCCCTGCTGGGGCTGCCGATCGGTGCCTACCCGCATTCCCGCCCCCCGCAGGCCGAATTGCCCGCCGAGGCGAAGGCCCAGATCGAGAACGCCTACCAGCGCCTGGGTTTGATCCAAACGGTGTTGCAGTAGAACGGATTACAACGCGAAGCGGGCCCGGTGGATAACCGGGCCCGCTCGCTCAGCCGACCGATTACTGCTGTTCGGCCCGCTCACGTTCCTCGTACGCCTTGGCCTTGCCGCGGGCCTTCTCGGCGGCGGCTTCCTTTTTCCCGGCGCTGCGCTGCGCATCCGCCTTGTCCTGCTGGGCCTTGCCCTCTTCGATCAGGTCGTTGTGGCCGATGATGATGCCGACGACCTGCTTGGTCTTTCCGAGGACCTCTTCCACGATGCCCCGAACGAATTCGACCGGACCGCTCTTGGTGTCAACCATTGCCTCTCCTTCCCGGATGTGATGATTGGCTTCTTAACGCGTTCCCGATCACGGGGTCGAGGCAAACATGGGTCAGCGTGTCGATGGCCACAACCGTCGCCAACGCCCGACCCGCGGGGCGGTCGCCGCGCCGAGCCGACGCCCAAAATCGCTGTTTAGTCGCCGTTCACGGGGGTGCGGACGCAGTTGTGGAATGCGGTACCGATAGGTATACAGTATGGGTACAAACTCGCCAGTTGGTCAGCTATGAGGGGACGGTCATATGGGCGCCGCCGACCGTGTGGTCACCGATGAGGCGGTGCTGTATGAAACCACCGAAACCGGTGTTGCGGTCGTGACCTTCAACCGCCCCGAGCGGCTCAACGCCTGGGGCCCCGACCTCTCGCGGGGCTTCTACGCGAGCATCGACCGTGCCGAGGCCGACCCCGCGGTCCGAGTGATCGTGTTGACCGGTGCCGGCAAGGGATTCTGCGCGGGGGCGAACCTGGGTGGCGCGGGATCCATCGACGAAAAACTCGGCGACGGCGACACCGACGTCACCAAGTTGGTCGGCGACCGCCACCCGCACTTCCTCACCGAGCTGCGAAAGCCGATCATCGCCGCGGTCAACGGCGCCTGCGTCGGCATCGGCCTGACCCACGCCCTGATGTGTGACGTCCGGTTCGCGGCCGCCGGGGCCAAATTCGCCACCGCGTTCACCCGGCGGGGCTTGATCGCCGAGTACGGGATCTCCTGGATCCTGCCGCGGCTCGCCGGCTGGGGCGCGGCGATGGACTTGCTGCTGAGCGGGCGCACGTTCTTCGCCGAGGAGGCCGCGGAACTCGGCCTGGTCAAGGACGTCGTCGCGCCCGAACAACTGTTGTCTTGCGCCATGGCGTACGCCGAGGACATCGCGCGCAGCTGTTCGCCGGCGTCGCTGGCGGTCATCAAGCGGCAGGCCTACGGCGATGCGCTGCGCGATGTCGCCGACGTCAGCGCCCGCGCCGAAACACTCATGCACGAGTCGCTACTGCGGCCCGACGTCGTCGAAGGCATCACGAGCTTCCTGGAGAAGCGGCCAGCGCGGTTCCCGCCGTTGGCCACCTAACCAGCCGGAAAGGAACATCATGACCACCCTGAACTATCAAGCGATCGATGTCGACAATCACTACTACGAGCCGTTGGACTCGTTTACCCGCCACTTGGACAAGCGATTCAAACGGCGCGGTGTCCAGATAGTCAGCGACGGCAAACGCAGCTGGGCGTTGATGGGCGACCGCATCAACCACTTCATCCCGAACGTCACCTTCGACCCGATCATCGTGCCCGGCTGCCTCGACCTGTTGTTCCGCGGCGAGATCCCGGAGGGCGTCGACCCGGCGTCGCTGATGAAGGTCGAGCGGCTCGCCGAGCACCCGGAGTACCAGAACCGCGACGCCCGGATCGCGGTGATGGACACCCAGGACATCGAGACGGCGTTCATGCTGCCGACATTCGCGTGCGGGGTCGAAGAGGCGCTCAAACACGACATCGAGGCGACAATGGCCTCGGTGCACGCGTTCAACCTGTGGCTCGACGAGGACTGGGGCTTCGACCGTCCCGATCATCGCATCATCTCCGCCCCGATCGTCTCGCTGGCCGATCCGGTCAAAGCCGTCGAAGAGGTCGAGTTCGTGTTGGCGCGCGGCGCCAAGCTGGTGCTGGTGCGGCCCGCACCGGTGCCCGGGCTGGTCAAGCCGCGGTCGCTGGGCGATCCCAGCCACGATCCGGTGTGGGCCAGGCTGGCCGAAGCGGGAGTGCCGGTGGGATTCCACCTGTCTGACAGCGGTTACCTGGCGATCGCCGCGCTATGGGGCGGCAAGTCGACCTTCGAGGGCTTCGGCGCGAAGGATCCGCTGGATCAGGTGCTCCTGGACGACCGGGCCATTCACGACACCATGGCCTCGATGATCGTGCACGGCGTGTTCACCCGCCATCCGAAACTCAAGGCCGTCAGCATCGAAAACGGGTCCTACTTCGTGCATCGACTGATCAAGCGACTCAAGAAGGCGGCCAACACCCAGCCCCAGTATTTCCCCGAGGACCCGGTGGAGCAGCTGCGCAACAACGTGTGGATCGCCCCCTACTACGAGGACGACCTACCGGAGCTGGCCGAAGTCATCGGCGTCGACAAGATCCTGTTCGGTTCCGACTGGCCGCACGGGGAGGGCCTCGAATCGCCGGTGTCGTTCGCCGATGAGCTGAAAGGCTTCAGCGAGTCCGACGTCCGAAAGATCATGCGAGACAACGCCCTCGACCTCCTGGGCGTCCAAGTCGGCTCGGCCGCTTGATCATCGGGGCCCGGTTACTTCCGTGAGCGAATGGACCATCGGGGCGGTGCTCGACGAGATCGCCGACGTCATCGGTGACCGGACGATGACGGTGTGCGGCGACCGTCGCAGCACCTTCGCCGAGTCGGCGGACCGCACCCGCCGGCTGGCGAACTTCCTGGTCAGCAAGGGGTTCGGCGCACACCGGGAGCGGGCGGACCTGCAGAACTGGGAATGCGGGCAGGACCGGGTTGCCCTGGTGATGCACAACGACCTGTACCCCGACATGGTCATCGGGTGCCTCAAGGCCCGCACCGTCCCGGTGAACATCAACTACTACTACACGCCGCGCGAGGTCGGTGAACTTCTCGATTACGTACAGCCCCGGGTGGTCATCTACCACCGCGCGCTGGGCGCCAAGTTCGCCGACGTCCTCGCCCGTGCGGGCGTCGATCTGTTGATCACGGTCGACGACGGCAGCGACGCACCCGACCTACCGGGCGCGATGTCGCTGGAAGACGCTCTGGCGCAAGGGGAAACTGACCAGCGCGTCATCGCATCGCCCGATGACCTGCTGATGATCTGCACCGGGGGCACAACCGGTCGGCCCAAGGGTGTGCTGTGGCGGCAGTCCGACATCTATGTCTCGTCGATGGTGGGGGCAGACCACGCCTGTGCCCAGGAGATTCACGACAAGGTGCGCGGGGCGGCCGGGGCGCCGTGGTTCGCGGTGTCGCCGCTGATGCACGCCGCCGGCATGTGGACGGCGTTCTCGGCGATCATGGCCGGCACGCCCGTGGTGATGTACGACACCGGCAAAAAGCTCGACCCGCGAACGGTCTTGGAAACGGCGCAGCGCGAGAGGGTCGGCTTGATGACGATGGTCGGCGACGCCTACGCCGCGCCGCTGGTGGCCGAACTGCGCCGCGGCTCCTACGACCTGTCGTCGCTGTACGCAATAGGCACCGGCGGCGCCGCAACGAACCCGAAATACCAACGCGCCCTGGTGGAATTGATCCCCCAGGTCACGGTGATCAACGGGTACGGCTCGTCGGAGACCGGAAACATGGGATTCGGCCACAGCCGGCGCGACACGCAATCCGACACGTTCACCCTGCGGGAGGGTGGACTGGTTCTCTCCGAGGACTACAGCCGCTTTCTCCGTCCGGGCGAGGCCGAGGTGGGTTGGGTCGCCAGGGAAGGACGAATCCCGTTGGGGTACTTCAACGATCCCGACGCGACCCGCAAGACCTTTCCCGAGATCGACGGCAAGCGGGTGGTGATATCGGGCGACCGCGCCGCCCTGGAGCCCGACGGCACGCTGCGGCTGTTCGGCCGGGACTCGCTGGTGGTCAACACCGGCGGCGAGAAGGTCTTCGTCGAGGAAGTCGAAGAAGTGCTGCGCGCCCACCCGGCGATCGCCGACGCGCTGGTGGTCGGGCGCCCCAGCGAGCGCTGGGGAGAAGAACTCGTCGCCCTCGTCGAACTCCGTGCGGAGGCCGCCGCGACGGCCGATGAACTGCACACGCTGTGCACCACGCAACTCGCACGGTTCAAGGCGCCCAAGGAATTCCTCTTCGTCGAGCACGTCCAACGCTTGGGCAACGGCAAGGCCGATTACCGTTGGGCGAAACGTCACGCGACAGCAAAGGCGCCGGTGTCCCCATGAAAGTGATCGATTGCCTGGTCAACGTGCGCTTCGGCGAGACCGAGAAGCAACCGACCTGGATGCTCAAGGTGCGTGACGATTACTTCAAGGGGCCGGAGTCCATGTTCGCGCCCGTCGAGCTGTCCGAGCTGCTCGACGAAATGGACGCCCACGGCGTGCGCAAGGCCATCCTGATGGACAATCTCGCCAAGCCGTCGGTGACGGCGCGCAAATTCGTCGAGGAGAAGCCCGAGCGGTTCGCGCTGGCCATGGGCGGGGTGAACCTGCTGCGGCCGATGCCCTCCCTGCGGGAACTTTCTGCCGTCGCCGGCGACCTGCCCGTGGCGTATGCGGCTGTGGGGCCGAGCTTTTGGGGGGACGGCCAGTACCCGCCCAGCGACGCCGTCTATTACCCGCTGTACACCAAATGCGCCGAGCTCGAGCTTCCGCTGTGCATCAACACCGGCATCCCCGGGCCGCCCATTCCCGGCGAGGTGCAGAATCCGATTCACCTCGATCGGGTGTGCGTGCGGTTCCCAGAACTGAAACTGTGCATGATCCACGGCGCGGATCCGTGGTGGGACATCGCGATCAGACTGCTGATCAAATATGCCAACCTGCGCCTGATGACGTCGGCGTGGTCGCCGAAGCGGTTACCGGAGAGCCTGCTGCACTACATGCGCACGCGCGGGAAGGGCAAGGTGATCTTCGGTTCCGACTGGCCCGTGCTGAAGATGCACCGCGTCGTGCCCGAGGCCGCCGCGCTGGATTTGCCCGCCGACGTCCTCGAGAACTATCTCTACAACAACGCCCAAGAATTCTTTTTCGGTGGCCAGGAGGAACGCTGAGTATGGACCGTTACGAACTACGCAGGCTCGACTACAGCCTGACGTCGGATCACGAGGCGTTGCAGGCCGCGTACCGCGATTTCTTCAAGACCCATTGCCCGATCGAGACCGTGCGCGCCGCGGAGGAGACCGGATTCGACAAGAACCTCTGGGAGCGGTTGTGCGCCATGGGCGCAACGACGATGGCCCTGCCGGAATCCGCCGGCGGCGACGGCGCGACGCTCGTCGACCTGACCCTGGTGGCCGAGGAGATCGGCCGGTCGCTGGCGCCGGTGCCGTGGATCGACCAGGTCTGCGCGGCGCGTCTGCTGGCCCGGCTCGGTGCGGTGGAACCCGATGTGGTCCAAGGCAAGCGACTGGCCGCGTTCGATCCGCAGCACGACAGCCCCTCCGGGACGCGGCTCCTGCCCACCGGGTCGATCGCCGACCAGATCATCGTGCGCGACGGTGCGGAAGTCATCGCGCTGACCTTCGGCACCCGCCCTACGAAGGTAGACAACATCGGCCGCCTGCCGATGGCCTGGGTGGATCCGGCGGCCGCCGACACCCGCACCGTGCTAGCCAGCGGGCCCGGCGCGGCGGCGGAATATCAACGCGCGCTGGATGAGTGGCGGGTGCTGTCGGCCGCGGCATTGGTGGGCTTGGTGGAAGAGACCATGACGATCGCCGCCGAATTCGCCAAGACCCGCTACACACTGGGCGTGCCGATCTCGACGCTGCAGGGCATCTCCCATCCACTGGCCAACATCGCCATCACCGTGCAGGGCGGCCGCAATCTGGCGCGGCGCGCGGCCTGGTTCCTGGACAACGAGCCCGACGAACGCCCCGAGTTGGCGCCCTCGGCGTTCGTGTTCATGGCGGAAGAGGCGGCCAAGGCCGCGACCATGGCGGTGCATGTGCAAGGCGGTCTTGGTGTTTCGGCGGAGGCGGCGGCGACGGCCTATCTGGTGCGTGCCCGCGGCTGGGCCCTGGCGGGCGGAGATCCCGGCGCCAGCGCGAAGTACATCGGCGAGCTCGTCGCCGCACGCGAAAGCGGAAGGGGCGCATAGTGGATTTCTCGCGAGTCACGCTGTCCGACGACGATCAGCGATTCCTCGACGAAGCGCGCGAATTCCTGCGCACCCACGTGACCGAGGACGTCAAGCGTCGGGACCGCGAAACCGGCGACAACTTCGACGAAGGGGTGCACCTGGCGCTGGGCGCCGCCGGCTACCTGGAACGCGAATGGAAGCCGGAAGCCGAAGGCGGCTTCAGCCGCGTGCGTCGCCGCATCTGGGAGCTGGAGAAGCGGCGCGCCCACGTGCCCTGGGTGACCTGGGGTACCACCGCCATGGTGGCGCGTTCGGTCGCGCGGTTCGGGTCGAGCGAATTGCAGGACGAAGTGCTGCCGGGCGTCTTCAGCGGACATGTCCGGCTGTGCCTGGGCTACACCGAACCCGAGGGCGGATCCGACATCGCCACCTGCAAGACGCGGGCGGTGCGGGAGGCGGATGGATCAACGTGGATTATCAATGGGTCCAAGATGTTTACCACCGGGGCGCACAATTGCCGGTACGTGTTCCTCATCACCAACACGGATCCGAACGCCCCGAAGCACAAGAGCCTGACGATGTTTCTGGTTCCGCTGGACTCGCCGGGCATCGAGATTCAGGGCATCCGCACGGTCGACGGCGATCGCACCAACATCGTCTACTACAGCGACGTGCGTGTCGACGACAGGTATCGGCTGGGCGACGTGAACGCGGGCTGGACGGTGCTGCGCGAGCCGCTCAACGTCGAGCACGGCGCGGTGGCGGCCGCCCCCGACGGGCTGCAGGACGTGTCGATCATGATGCATCAGGCCGGTTTCATGGCCGACGCGCTGGACAAGGCCGCGGGCAAGGTGTCACAGCGGGACCCGAACGGGCGCAGGCTCATTGACGATGCCGCCGTGGCGTACCGGTTGGGACGCAGCGCCGCGCGAATGGAAGCGGCGCTCAGTGCGCCCGGCATCTTCGGGCGCGTCGCCCTCGCACAGACGATGCGCGACATCTCCCCGGACCTGATGGACATCCTCGGCACGGCGTCCACGCTGCCGATCGGCACCGACGGTGCGGCCGACGACGGCGCCTCGGAGTACGTATTCCGGTTCGCGCCGCTGGTGGGCATTTACGGCGGCACCCTCGAGGTGTTCCGCAACATGATCGCGCAGTACATGCTGGGCTTGGGCAAGCCGGCTTACGCGCCGGTCGCGCAGAAAGCTTCCTAGCGCTGGTTCTTAGCCCTGCGTCTGCTCGCGGGGTCAGGTCGTCAGGACTGTCGCCGCGGCGGTGCCGGGCGCGCCATAGAGCTGAGCGAACCCGACGCGCGGTTCACCGGCCACCTGACGATCGCCCGCCTCGCCGCGAAGCTGGCGCACCAGCTCATGGATCTGCCGCAGGCCGGACGCCCCGATCGGTTCGCCGTTGGCGATCAGCCCGCCGTCGGTGTTGATCGGCATCGAGCCGGTGATCTCGGTGGCACCGTCGGCCAGCAGCTTCTCCTGCTCGCCGTCGGCGCAGAACCCGCATTCGGCCATGTGGATGATCTCCGCGCCGGCGTCGGTGTCCTGCAACTGAATGACGTCGACGTCTTCCGGTGCCACTCCGGCCTTTTCGAACGCGGACTTGGCGGCGTACACGGTCGGCGCCACGTCCTCGTCGACCGGGGCGAAGGTGGTGTTCACCTCGTAGGCGCCGTAGCGGCGGGTACGCACCTCGACCGCCCGCACGAAGACCGGCTTGGCGGTATAGCGGTGCGCGATGTCGGCGCGGCACATGACCACCGCGGCGGCGCCCTCGTCGGGCGCACAGAACATGTACTGGGTGAGCGGGTAGTTCAGCATCGTCGAGTTGAGGATCTCGTCTTCCGGAATCGGTTTGCGCCGAAACGCGTTCGGATTCTGCGCGCCGTTACGAAAGTTCTTGGCGGCCACCTTGGCCAGCGTCTGCTGGGAGATGCCATGCTCGTGCAGGTATCGGTTGGCTTTCATGCCGAAGAACTGAGTGGTGAGGTACTGCCCGTTTTCGGCATACCAGCGCGGCATTCCCACCAGAGCCGGGTCCTCGGTGAACGCCCCGCGCGGATGCTTGTCCAGGCCGATGGCGATCCCAATGTCGTAGTCGCCCAGCCGGATTCCGTCGGCGCACGCCTTGGCGGCGCTGGCCGCGGTCGCGCAGGCGTTGAACACGTTGGTGAAGGGGATGCCCGAGAGTCCGACCATGCCGACGATCGCATCGGGATTGGCGACCGTCCAGCTGCCCCCGGTGGCGGCCTGGATGTCCTTCCACTGCACGCCCGCGTCGTCGACCGCGAGCCGGATGGCGTCGACGCCCATCTCCATCGCGGATTTGCCCTCGAAGCGACCGAAGGGGTGTAGGCCCACGCCGATGATTGCGACGTCATTCATTTGCGCCACTCCTCCTCATCACTACGTTCTGCGTCGTCGTCGGCGCGATTCACGCGATGGCTCCTGCTCCTTTGAGTTCGGCGATGCGGTCCCAGTCCATCCCGAGTTCTATCAAGACGATCTCGGTGTGCTCGGAGGCCTGCGGGGCCCGGGTGGTGACGAGCGGTTCGTGGTTGAACTGCACCGGCCCGCGCACGACCTTGAACGGCGCACCGCCGTCGTTGGCCTCGACTTCGACGATCATGTCGTTGGCGATCGCTTGCTCGTCGTCGGCCAGATCGATGAGGCTCTGGAACGGCGCCCACTGGCCCTTCATCGTTTTGAGGTGCTGTCGCCAGTAGTCGAAGGGCTTGCCGGCGAAGGCCTTTGCGATCAGCTCGGCGGCCGCGTCGGCGTTTTGGATCAACGGCAGCACGTCGGAGAAGCGGGGATCGTCGGCCGCCTCGGGGATGCCGAGGTGCTCGAACGTGTCGCGAATGTAGCCCGTCGGACTGACGATGCACAGGTTGATCGTGCCGCCGTCGGAGGTTTCGTAGTTGCCCAGAAACGGATTCACCGATGCGGCCGCGGATCCTGGCATCGGGGTGCGCATGACCTCCCCGGTCTCCATGCCTTGCGTGACGCTCGCGCCCGCCGCCCACCACGCCGTGCTCAGCAACGACACGTCCAGCTCGAGCGCCTCGCCGGTGCGCTCGCGGTGCAGCAGCGCGGCCGAGATGCCGCCGGCGATGAACATGCCGCCAATGGAGTCACCGAATGCGGGAATGCCCTGTCCCAGAGCGCCGCCCAATTCCTCGGGGGTCAGCGCGTACCCCACCCCGCTGCGCGTCCAGAACGCCGTTCCGTCATAGCCGCCGACGTCCCGCTCGGCCCCCTTGTCGCCGTACGCACTGCCGCGGGCATACACGATGTTTGGGTTCACGGCGCGAATGTGCTCGACGTCGAACTTGTTTTTCTGCCGCTGCGCGGGCATGTAGTTGGTCAGGAACACGTCGGCGGTCTTGGCCAACTCGTAGATCACTTCCTGGCCGCCCGGGGTGGAGACGTCGATCCCGACGCTGCGCTTGCCCCGGTTGGGATGCTCGATCAACGGATGCCGGTCAGGATTGAGCTGGAAGCCACCCATGTTGACAAAGCCACGCTGGGTGTCGCCGCGCGCCGGGTGCTCGACCTTGATGACGTCGGCGCCCCAGTCGGCAAGGATCGCGCCGGCAGCGGGGACGAACGTGAACTGCGCAACCTCGAGGACCCGAAAGCCCTGCATTACCTTTACCATTCCCGGGACCCTACTTCGCGTCGAACGTAACCGGAAGCGCCGTCGGCGAACGGAACGGCTGACCGTGGATATGCGGATCGTCATCGGTGAGCAGGTTGACGTTGGTCACTCGATCCAACAGGCATTCGAGCGCAACCCGGGTTTCCATACGCGCGAGGTGCAGCCCCAAGCAGGTGTGCTCGCCGGCGGCGAACGAAATGTGGGGCATGTGCGGACGGAAGATGTCGAACTCTTCCGGGCGCTCCCAGCGGCTTCCATCGCGATTCGCCGAGCCGATGCACACGTCGACCACCGACCGCGCCGGGATGTTGACGCCTTCCAATTCGGTGTCCTCGGCGGTGAACCGCTGCACCGTGGTCAACGGCGTCTCGAAGCGCAGCCCCTCCTCGATCGCCGGGGCGATCAACGTGGTGTCGGCCTGCACTGCGGCGAGCTGTTCGGGGTGGGTGAGCAACAGGAACAGCAGATTGCCCGAGGACCGGTAGGTGGTTTCCAGCCCGGCGGGCAGCAGCAGCCGCAAAAACGAGTAGATGGCTTCGTCGCTGAGCTTTTCGCCGTCAATCTCCGCGGTGACCAGGTCGCCGATGATGTCCTCGGTCGGATTGGTCTTGCGCGCTTCGATCTGCTCGAGGAAGTAGTCCTTCAACGCCGCCGACGCTTCAAAGGCGCGTTCGTAGCGGACCGCGTAGCTGATCAATTCCACCGCGCGCCGGTGGAACATGGGCACGTCGTCGTCGGGCAGGCCCAGCAGCGCGGCGATGACCCGGGTCGGAAACTCGAACGTGAACTGGCGGACCAGATCGGCCTGGCCCTCGGCGATGAACTCGTCAATGAGGGCGTTGCAGATCGGGCGCACGACCGTGGGCTCCCAGCGGGCCAGCGCCTTGGACTTGAACGCTGCCGACACCAGGTTGCGATGATCGCGGTGCTTTTTGCCCTCCATCGCCAGAATCGTCGGCCCCATGAACAGGCCGATGGTGGTGTCGTACATGGCCGAACTGAACACCCGGCCGTCGCGAAACACCTTGTTGACCGCGTCGAAGGACACCGCCGCGAAAGACCGCTTGGGGCGTAGCGACTCGGGGGTCTTGGAATAGTCCATGACGGTGCCGCGAAACACCCCGCCCTCGGTGCGCTTTTGCGCGAAGTACGGGTACGGGTCACGCAGGTAGTCGCCCGGCTTAGCGCCGGTGACGGCATCCTGAAGCTGACTTTCCACGGCTGCTCTCCGGCTCGGGTACACGGTCGTACTGTAAAGATTACAGTAGACTATATCGACGCGGCCACGGCTGCCGTAAGCTGTGCAGCCATGGGTTCAGTTGGCCAACAGGTTGACAGTCCGGCGGCGCGGCAACAGACCGATTTGCAGGCGATGCTGGACCGACAACGGCGATCGTTTCTCGCCGAGGGGCCGCCCACCGCCGCGGTCCGGCGCAACCGCATCGACCGATTGATGGCGCTGCTGCTGGACAACAGCGACGCATTCATCGACGCCATGGCCGCCGACTACGGCACCCGGTCCAAGGCGGCCTCTTTGTTCACCGAGATCATCGGGATCACCTCGGTGGTCGAGCACACCAGATCCCATGTGGCGCAATGGATGCGCCCGGCCAAACTGATGCCCGCCGCCCGGCTGTGTGGCCTGCGGGCCGAAGTCCAGCCCACCCCGCTCGGCGTCGTCGGCGTGATCGGTCCGTGGAACTTCCCGGTCAATCTTGTGGTGCTACCCGCGTCGGCGGCGTTCGCGGCCGGCAACCGGGTGATGATCAAGATGTCGGAGATCACCGCGCACACCGCGGATCTGATGGCGGCGACGGCGCCCCAGTACTTCGACCCGACTGAGCTCGACGTCGTCACCGGCGGCGCCGACGTCGCGGCCGAGTTCGCGGCGTTGCCGTTCGATCACCTGTTTTTCACCGGGTCCCCGTCGGTGGGCGCGCTGGTGCAACGCTCGGCCGCCCAGAACCTCGTGCCGGTGACGCTGGAACTCGGCGGCAAGAACCCGGTGGTCGTTGCGCCGGGCGCCGACATCGCGCGGTCGGCGGCGCGCATCGCCCGTGGCCGCATGGTCAACGGCGGACAGGTCTGTGTCTGCCCCGACTACGTGCTGGTGCCCGACGCCCACCTCGACACCTTCGTCGACACAGCCCGCGAAACCCTGCGCGGGATGTTCCCGACGGTCATCGCCAACGCCGACTACTGCTCCAGCGTCAACCAGGCCAATTTCGACCGGGTGGTCCGGCTGATCGATGATGCGCGGGCGCACGGTGCTCGCGTGGAAACGATTGCCCCGGAGGGCGAGCCGCTACCCGACCGCGCCAGTCGCAAAATCGCGCCCACCATTGTCCGCGACATCGACGACCGGATGCGGATCGCCGACGAGGAGGTCTTCGGCCCGGTGCTGGCCGTCATGGGGTATTCCCGGCTGAACGAGGCGATCGACTACATCAACCGTCGGCCGGCGCCGCTGGTGGCCTACTGGTACGGTCCCGACGACGACGATTTCCGCACCTTTGTCCGCAATACCCGCAGCGGCGGCGTCGCACGCAATGATTTTGCGGCGCAGATGATCCCGTCCGCGGCCCCATTCGGGGGAGTGGGCCGCAGCGGGATGGGTGCCTACCACGGCAAGGCCGGTTTCGACACCTTCAGTCATTACCGCACCGTGGTCGGCAACGACCTGCCGTTCAGCATCACCGGGACCGCGGCGCCGCCGTTCGGCAGCTCGTTGCGGTTCTACGCCAACACCGCCCTGCGGATCGCGCGGGCCCGCACGCACCGCCGGCTAAAGAAGGTTACGAAATGACCGTCGCCGAACTGGAATTCGACCCGTTCTCGGAGGACTTCTTCAACGGGCCCTACGAGACGTATCGCCGGATGCGTGAGGAAGCCCCGGTCTACTACAGCGAACGGTACGACTTTTACGCGCTGAGCCGCCACGTCGATGTCGCCGCGGCGTATAAGAACTTCGAGACGTATTCGTCGGCGCGAGGTGTGGACCTCGCGGCGGTGCGCTCCGAGGAGCCCATGGGGCACAAGTCGATCATCATGATGGACCCGCCCGAACACCGGCACATGCGCGGCCTGGTCAACAAGGTCTTCACCCCGCGCGCCATCGAATCGATGCGGCCCTTGGTGACCGGCCTGATCGATCGCTATCTGGGCGCCACCGACCCCGCGGGATTCGATGTCGTTCAGGATTTCTCGGCGCTGTTCCCCGTCGAAGTCATCACGACGATGCTCGGGGTGCCGGAGGGGGATCGCCAGCAGATCCGGCTGTGGCTCGACGAATTCCTGCACCGCGAACCGGGCGAGGTCGAGATGTCGGAGGCGGGTGTGCAGGCCGCCACGCAAATGGCGATCGCCTACTACCAGCTGGTGAAGGAGCGCAGGGCCGCCCCGCGCAACGACATGATCAGCGCATTGGTGGCCGCCCGCGTGGAGCGCGAGAACGGCGAGCTCACCGCGTTGGACAACATCGAAATCGCCCAGTTCGCCGTGCTATTGGGCGGGGCGGGCGCCGAGACGGTGACCAAGCTGGTGGCCAACGCGGTGGTGTTGTTTGCGCGCCATCCCGAGCAATGGCAGAAGTTGCTCGACGACCGCAGCAGGGTCCCCGCCGCGGTCGAAGAGGTGCTGCGCTACGAATCCCCGAACCAGTACAACGTGCGCTGTTCGCGCGAAGACGTCACCCTGCACGGCGTCACCATCCCGGCCGGCAAGCCGGTGTTCCTACTGCTCGGCTCGGCCAACCGTGATCCCGACGCGTGGACGAAGCCAGAGGTCTTCGACATCGACCGCGACCGCGCCGAAGCACAGAACCTGGGATTCGGCTACGGGATCCACAGCTGCCTCGGGGCGGCGCTGGCACGCATGGAAAGCTCTGTCGCACTGCAGAAGTTGCTCGACCACATGCCGCGCTATGAGGTGGACTGGGCGGGCTGCCGTCGCGTCAACATGCAAAATGTCGCCGGCTGGAACAACGTCCCGGTGCGGGTGCTGCCGTAATGCGGCGTCAGCGACCGCGGGCGAGCCGGAAGCGCTGCATCATGTAATCGAGGAGCTCCGGGGTCAGCATGCCTCCGGCGTACTCGACCCAGCACCAGCTGCGAGCCGGGGTCTTACCCGTCGAGCTGCTCGTCAGGCGGCCGAAGAAATGGATGGGGCTGCCGCTGGTGTCGAAGGCGAACGAGTATGCGTCCGAGCCGATGGATACGTCCAGCGCAACCAGCTTGTTGTCTTCGTCGAAGGTCGGTTTGGCCACGACGTCGTCATGCGCCGAGGTGATCCCGCCCTTGAGCTGATAGCCGGGTCCGAAAGCCACTCCGTCTCGGCCTTGCCAGAAGCAGCCGCCGCCCAGCTCGCCGTCGTCGTACTGGTGCAGCCAGGACACCCACATGCCCTGAAGTTGGCGGGCGATCGGAAGTTCCGGGTAGACCATTCCGGGTGGGCCGTAGGCGTAGTCCTGATGGAGGTATCCCGACACCTTCGTCCCGTTGACTTGGCCTGTGGCCCAGAGTAGTTGGTGACGGTAATAGACCTCGTCGTCGATTCCGCCTTGCGCCGGCACGTGGACGGTGAAGATGTCGGTAGCGTCCCTGCCGTGTATCTCCCAGCGCTCGCTCGCGTCGTACCAGTGAAAGCCATCGGCGTCACGCTCCATGCGGCCGCTGTAGTAGTTCAGTTGCACCGCGGCCCCGCTGTCGACGTATTCGAGTGGCTCGAACCAGTCGATCGAGGAGTATTCGGCGAACAGGTGGGGCGGATCGGCGTCGAACGTCTTCTGCAGTGCCTTGAATCCGGTGATCGGCGACACTACGTGGGTCATCCCAACGAGGAAGTCATCGGCTCCCCGTAACCCCCAGTAGTCCTGTCCCGACGCGTCGCTGACAACCGCGCCGATCCACATTCCCGCCAGGCCCACATCGGGCCCCGGCACCCACTCGCGCCGATAGTGGTCCAGTGAAGGCGTCGCTACCTGTACTTCGAAGTCGATGCGATCCGGCATTCAACTCACCTCTACCTTCTGGCCGAATTGGCTAGGCCGCTTTCGGGGTCGGGCTTCTACGGGTGTGGCGCATAGGGTTGCCCTTTGCTGCGCTCACGAGCCGGTGAAGTCGATGACACCTCGGATGTTGCATCCCTCGCGCAAATGCTTGATCGCGTCGTTGATCTCGCCGAGCTTGTATCGCCGGGTGACGAGTTCGTCGAGCTTGAGATCGCCCGCCTCGTACATCGACAGCAGCATCGGCATGCTTACCCGCGGGTTCATCTCCCCGTAGAGGGAGCCCTTGAGGGTTTTGCAGGAGTTGACCATGTCGGCCAGGATGAGCGGCACGTTCATCTCCGATAGCGGGGTCATTCCGGTCAGCACGCACGTTCCGCCCTTACGTGTCATCAGCATGGCGACGGGGATCAACCCCGGGGCCGCCCTCTTCGACGATACCGGCGCCTTCGTGCCCGCCCAACAGCGGAAACCATTGGGGCACGGGCATTCCGACGGCTGCCATGGCGGCGGCCATATTCTGGTCGGGCACGCTGTCACCGGTGGCGAAATGGTCGTCCGAATGGCAGATGCCCGCAACGGCCATCTTCACCAGCACCTCTCCCGCCCGCGGGGGATCGATGTCGATGGTGGTGACGTCCCAGTCCTGACCGACACCATGAAGGACTGCTGCTTTCGTTTTCATCGAGGTCTCATTTCAGGTGGCTCGTGCCTTTCCTGCGGGCTAGATCCGGACGGGAGAGCCTGGACCCGGCATCACCGACCTGTCGATCCGGCCGACGGTTCACCGACCGTCGCCGGCGTGAACCGGGCGGCGGTCTAGCGCCATTTAAACCTCTAGATGTATCGTTTGTAAAGGCGCGTGAGCCACCGTCCCGGCGTCGACTGCGTCCGGGCTTTACGACCTGTTTGGCCCGTATTGGGAAGGATGGGCACCGAATTCATGGGGCGACGCTGAACCGAAAATGCCGGACAGTCAAGCTCGCGAGTGTGCTGGAATAGTGGCCGGTCGTGCGGTAGGGAGAGACGTGGCTAAGCGCACAACGCTGACGGGCTCGGCGGTGCAGGCCCAGACAGCGGGCAAGCCGAAGCAGATCGCCGACGAACTGCGTGCGCTGATCATCACCGGCGGGCTCGACGAAGGTGACCTACTGGGCACCGAGGCTGACCTGCTCGAACGGTTCGGTGTGTCGCGGCCGTCGTTGCGGGAGGCCTTGCGCATCCTGGAGGCCGAAGGTCTGATCTCGGTCGTGCGGGGCGCCCTCGGAGGTGTGGTCGTGCATCGGCCCGACCAGCGCACGACGGCACGGGCGGCCGCACTGGTGTTGCAATCACGCAGCGTCTCACTGGCCGATGTGTTCGACGCGAGTGCGGTCATCGAACCGGCGGCTGCTCGGATGGTCGCAACCTCGCGTGGCCACCAACGCGCAGCGAACCAGTTGCGGCAGGTGATTGTCGACCAGAAACGCACGGTAAACGATCCCTTGGCCAGCACAAACGCGATGATTCGATTTCATGGGGACATCGTGCGCCTCGCGGGAAACCAAACACTCATCCTCGTGACCGAGATGCTCAACGAGGTGATCGCGCGTGCGATTGCCGACGTGCTCACCCGCACGCGCCACGAACCTGTCACGGCGCGTCGGCGCACGATTCGCGCCCATGAGCTGCTCGTGGAGTTCATCGCGGCCGGCGATGGGGATGGGGCCCAAGCGCACTGGAACACTCACATGGCCCGGTTGCGCGGCTCGTTACTCGGCGAACACGCGGCCACCGTTGTCGACCTCAACCACCATCGCTGAAGGCGGTTCGTATCAGCGGCTGCGCGCCACCGTCTTTCGCGGCATCAGATGCGCAGTTGGTGCGCGGGCCGCCGCGGCGACTCGCAGCGATTGGAATAAACCTCTAGAGGTATAGCCAGGCGGTGACGCCAACCTGCGGTGCGTTCGGTTGGGTTTTGAAACGTCAGATGTTTATGCGCCTGCGGTGCGAGCCGGCGACTCCGGGAGTCGCGGTGAAGAATCGCCCCGCCGCAATAGGCTCGCGTCAGCGGTCGGCGCGTCCCGAACGCGAATTCGTCACCCTCGCGGCATAGGCCTGCAGAGCGGCGTAGTGCGCGCCCAGTAGCCGGGGCATCGCCGCCATCACGCGCCCGTCGGGCCCGATGAGGATCCTGGCTCGGTTCTTCTCGGCGCCTCGCAGAATGAGGCGGGCGGCCTTCTCGGGTGAGGTGAGCGCCGCGCGCGCAAAGAGTTTGGCCGCCTGGTCGGGATCCTCCGTATCGGCGGCGCGCATGTTGGTCCCGAAGTTGGTTCGGACCACCCCGGGGTGCACGCAGTGCACGGTCACCGGGTGGCGTTCGATGATCATCTCCTGCCGGAGCGCCTCGGTGAAACCCCGCACCGCGAACTTCGCCGTGCTGTAAGCCCCTTGGTAAGGCACCGCGATCAGCCCGAAGGCACTGGACAGGTTGACCAGCCGCGCCGGGCGCTGGGGAATACCCGACTCGATGAGTTGCGGCAGGAACGCCTTGGTCCCATTGACGACGCCGCCGACGTTGATCCCGATGAGCCAATCAAAATCGGTCCACGACATGTCAGCCACGCTCGCGAACAGGTCAACTCCCGCATTGTTGAACAACATCGAGGCCGGCCCGAGCTGCCGGTGCACGTCTTCGGCGAAACCCAACACGGCATCCCGGTCCGCCACATCGACCCGGTACGGCGTGACCCGGCCGGGCCGGCACGATGTTTGCGTCTCGGCGAGACCCTTGTCGTCGATGTCGGCCGCCGCGACATGCGCCCCGTCCTGGGTGAGCATCTGCGTCAATGCGCGGCCGATGCCGGAGCCGGCACCCGTGACTACCGCAACGCGGTCTTGGTAGTTCATGAATTGCCCGCCTCGACAATCGAGCGAATGCGGTCCACCGAGGTTTCAAGGTTTGTTTGAAGATCGCTACGTCGATCCCGGATGAACAGAAAGAGGTGTTCGAACAGCACGGCCCCGAAAGGCAATGGGACGCACATCCGGACGGCTTCGGTGAGACGCGACGTGCCGGCGGTGGAACCGGGTTCGATGAGATATGTCCACTGCGTCCAGTCCCCACCCATGGCCTGAACGACGAACGAGAACCGTTGTCCCGGCACCGCTTCGACGATGGCGGCTTCGGTCCGCCACCGGCCCAGTCGCCGACGGTTCCAGGCCCGAAAACGGTCCGGAGCCAGCCACTGCGCACGCACGGTCTCCGGGCTCCACTCCGGGATCTGCGTGACGTCGGACACGACGGCGTAGATCCGGTCCGCGGAGGCGCGTACCTCAGTCGAAGCCGTCAGCGTCTCGTCCTTCTGCAGCAACGACATCGCTCAACCATTCACGGCTTGCTCACGAGCCCACCGGTAGTCGGCCTTGCCCGAGGGGCTGCGCTCGATGACCGGACGGAAGACGATCGCCTTCGGAAGTTTGTAGCGCGCCAAAGTGGTTGAGGCGTGGGCGACCAGCTCGTCGGCCTCGACGCTGGCGCCCTCGGCCAGCGCCACGACCGCGACGACCTCCTGGCCCCACCGCTCGCTCGGCCGTCCGGCGACCACCACGTCGGCCACGGCGGGGTGCGACGCGATGGCCGTTTCGACCTCCTCGACGAAAATCTTCTCGCCGCCGGAGTTGATGGTCACCGAGTCGCGGCCGAGCAGTTCGACGGAGCCGTCGGCGCCGTGGCGGGCGCGGTCACCGGGAACGGCGTAGCGAACGCCGTCGATCACCGGAAAAGTCTTGGCGGTCTTGGCCGCATCACCCTTGTAGCCGAGCGGAACGTAACCTCGCTGGGCCAGCCAGCCCATCCCGTCGTGGCCGGGTTCCAGGATGGTCGTCAGGTCCTCGGCGGCGACGAAGGTGTCCGGCCCGGCGTTGAACGTGCCGGTGGCTACCGCGCCCGAGGTGGACATGTGATGCATCTGGGCACCCGTCTCCGACGACCCGACGCCGTCGACGACAACGGCGTTCGGCAGCACTTCGATCAAGCGTTGCTTGACGTACGGGGTCAGCAGGGCGCCCCCGTTGGCGACGACCGCCAACGACGACACGTCGGCGGTCCCCTTTTCGATCGCGGCAACCAGCGGGCGGGCCATCGCGTCACCCACCACGGTGACCACCGCGACCTTTTCCCGCTCGATGGTGCGCACCACGTCGTCGGCGTCCAAATGGTCGACGACCGTGGGGAAAACGACGGACTGCCCCGTCGTGATCGCCGTCATCACGCTCCACTGGGCCGCGCCGTGGATCAGTGGGGGCAGGATCATCAGCTTGGTGCCGGGACCCGAGGCCGCCCGCTCGACGATCTCGTCGATGGACGCCGAGGGTTCGCCGGTCATGAGATTCCGCCCGCCGAAGGACGTCATGAAGATGTCGTGCTGGCGCCACAGCACGCCCTTCGGCATGCCCGTCGTGCCCCCGGTGTACAGGACGTACAGGTCGTCGGCGCAGTGCTGCACCGGCGGCGGTTCCGGCGACACGGACGCCAAAGCGGCCTCGTAATCGACTGCGCCCTCGAGCAAGTCGTTGCCCGAGCCGTCGGCGATCTGGATCAGCACGCGTAGCTGCGGAAGATCCGGCAAGATCTCGGCGACCCGTGGCGCAAATGCGCCGTGGTAGAGCAGCGCGGTGGCCCCCGAATCCGCCAGCAGATACTGGAGCTCGCTTTTGACGTAGCGGAAGTTGACGTTGAACGGGGCCACCCGGGCCGCGAAGCTGCCCAGCAGCGCCTCGACGAATTCGTTCCCGTTGTAGGCGTAGAGGCCGAGCAGGTCCTGGCCCACCTCGTGGCCGGCCAGCGCGGAGCGCTCGGTGTGGCATCCCAAACCTTGCGAGTGCAGGTAGGCGGCGAGCCGGTTCGAGCGGTCGATCACCTGCGCGTAGGTGTACCGGCGATCGCCCTGGATGACCAGCTCCCGATCGGGGATGGCGGCCGCGACGGCCTTCGCGACGGCAGGAACCGTGAATGTTGTTGTGGTGTCCACTATTTCCTTTCCGCCGAGCAGACGCAGAATCGCATGCGCAAGGCTCGTGCGGTGCGATTCTGCGTCTGCTCGCCAAACCGGGGTCCGCTCACGGCTGGTGGGGTAGCAGGCGAACCATCAGGCCGTTGGCTTCGCTGAGCAGCGTACCGTCGGCGGCTGTCATAGTAGCGTCAATGAAAACCTTCCGGCCGTCGACGTCGGTGATGCGGCCCTGAGCGGTCAGCGGCTGATCGATCGGGGTGATCTGCCGGTAGTCGACGTGCAGATAGGCCGTGCGCGTCGGCCGGATGTCCGCGGTGGACACGACCATGCCGAACAGCCAGTCGTAGAACAGCGGGATCATGCCGCCGTGCACGGCCCGGTTCCCGCCGATGTGCGAGGTGGTGAAATGACCGGCCATCGTGACGCCGTCGGCACCGGCATCGGTCACCATCCAGGGCGGCAGTAGGGGATGGGCCAGCCCGGGCAGGCTCAGCACCCGGCCGGCCACCGCCTCGACCTCGGGGACCTGGTGGCCATCCAGCAGCGCGCAGGCGTTCTCCAGGTGCGCGGTCGCGGCGGCCCACAGCGCGGGGTCCGGCTTGGTGGACACGGTCAGGTCCTGCAGTCGGCGCAGTGCGGCGACGAACGGGCCCAGTTCCGCGGGAGCGTCCTCGACGGGCTTGACGTCGGGGAATCCGCCGCGAACTTCCGGCGCTGTGTCGGTCATCGCGCTTCCTCGTCCCAGGCCCGGAGCAGATCGTCGGTGCTGGTGATGGTGGCAAGCAGCGACAGCGTATTGGCGATCATCGCTGCACCATAGTCGGCGGGTATGCCGGCGACGGCGTCGCGGGGCAGGACCACCCGGTAGGCGGCGTTGACCGCGTCCATGACGAGGTTGGGGATCGCGATGTTCAGCGAAACACCCACCACGACAATGGTCGAGACGCCGAGATTGCGTAACACCGCGTCCAGATCGGTGCCGCCCATCGGCCCCACGCCGTGCCAGCGGCGCAAGACCAAATCCGAAGGCTCCGGACCTAATTCGGGCAGCACCTCCGCACCCGGCGTGCCGGGGGTGATGTCCACCTGGTTGCCGCCGCCCATCGCGAAGATCTTCGCGTTGTGGTTGGAGCCGAGCCCGTCGGGCCGCCGCTGCACCAGGCAATGCACGACCCGCACCCCGGCCGCGCGGGCCGCGGGCAGCAGGCGCGCGATGTTGGGCAACGCCTCGCGGCGGGCTTCCTCGGCCAGCATCGCCAGTCCGGCGTCGGGACCCATCACCGCGCCCTGGCACTCCTGGGCGACGATCGCGGTGTGCTCAGGTGCGACAAGTCCCGCCAGCCGGTCCGTCATGCGGGGGCGCCCACCGGCGCGACGTCATAGAACTGCGTCGCCCACTTCCTCAGCGCCATATAGCCTTTCGCATCGGTCTTCGACAGTGCCGGGTGTTCCACATACTTCTGGTAGCGCCAGATCTGCAGGTCGTCGAACACCGTGGACAGGAACTGCTTCTCGATGACGTCGCGCAGTTTTCCTTCCGGAACGTCCGCCGTGTCGCCGGGGATTCGCGGCCACCAGATCGAGTAGAACAGGTCCGAGCACTCGTCGTCGACCGGCGTGCAGGTGAAGATCAGCCGGTGGTTTTGCGCGCCCTCGAAGACGCTGATCGCCCCGCCGAGCCCGAACAGGTGGCTGTGAAACCGTAACGCGAGATCGTCGGGATTGTCGCTAGTTGCGTCCGGCCAGCCCGCGATGAACTGCCATTCGTGGTCGACGATCTTCCAGTCGAGCACCCGGGGCGTCACCGTGGCGTGGTGCACGTACTCGAAATGGGCGCTGTCGGGTGCGTTTTCGGCCACGATCTGCGGATGCACCGGTTCGCGCTCCGCGCGCCGGGAAAACTCCGGATACGCCCGGTAGTACTGGGCAGGATCGGTCTCGAATTGCGGGAACTTGCGGAAGATATCCGGCATTTCCCACTGTGGCTCCTTGCCGTCCGGGTGGTGCCAGATGAACACGCAGTCGTACTGCTCCCGGACGGGATACACCTTCAGCCGCAGCCCTCGGTTGGGCCGGTCCGGCTGATACGGGATGTATTTGTTGCAGCCGTCCGGCCCCCAGCGCCAGCCGTGGAAGGGGCACTCGACGCAGTCGCCGACCACCTTGCCGCCGTGGCCGATGTGGGCGCCGAGATGCTTGCAGTGCGCTTCCAAAACATGCAGCTCACCCTGCTCATCCCGGTAGGCCACCAGGTCCTCCCCGAAATAGCGCAGCGGCCGGACCTCGCCGACGGGAAACTCCGGGGACCAGCCGACCATGAACCAGCCGGTGACCTTCCAGGTGAAGGGAACTTTCACGCCAGTGCCTCCCGTGATCGTTGATACTAAATCCATTACAGTATAGATTTCAGCAGTCCGGCCCGCGCGCGGCAAGGAGTGACATGACGACAGCGGCTGACGAGCTGGAAGCCATCCGGCAACTGAAGGCGCGCTACTGCCGTTTTCTGGACACCGAAGACCTGGAGTCTTGGTGCGACGTGTTCACCACCGACGTGGTCGTGACGCTGGACATGGCGGTGTCCACCGCGGGTGCCGACCCTCAGACCGCGCCCCCGATCGAGGGGGTGGGGAACTTCGCACCGATGGTGATGGGGGGCTTCGGGGGAAACCTGAGCCGAACCATCTTGAAGATAACCGGCGGCGACGATGGCTGAAGCTGATACCTCCTACGACGTCCTCGTCATCGGCGCCGGGTTCTCCGGGCTGTACATGCTGCACCGGCTGCGGCAACTCGGGCTACGTACCCGCGTGCTGGAGATGGCCGAAAGCGTGGGCGGCACCTGGCTTTTCAACCGCTATCCCGGCGCGCGGTGCGACATCGAGAGCATCGAATACTCCTACAGCTTCTCCGAAGAGATCCAGCAGGAGTGGGTGTGGACGGAGTCGATGCCGGCCCAGCCGGAGATCGAGGCCTACCTGAACTTCGTGGCCGACCGGCTCGACCTTCGCCGCGACATCCAATTCGGCACCAAGGTCGTCGCGATGACGTTCGACCACGAAGCCGCGATGTGGTCGGTGCGCACCGAATCCGACGACATTTTCCGGGTTCCCTTCGTCGTCGCCGCCTCGGGCATCCTGTCCGTACCGCTGGAGCCGGACATCCCCGGGATGGACACGTTCGCCGGGGCGTCGCTGTTCACCAGCCGCTGGCCCGAGGGCGGCGTCGACCTCACCGGCAAGCGCGTCGGCGTCATCGGCACCGGCTCGACCGGCGTGCAACTCATCCCCGTCGTCGCCCGAGAAGCCCTGCAATTGTCGGTGTTTCAGCGATCACCGGCATACACCTTGCCGTGGCGGGTGCATCGCTTCGAGCCGGGCGAGCTCGACGACATGAAGGCCCGTTACGGCGAAATCCGTGCGGCCCAGCGCGCCCACCCGATCGGCGCGGCCCGGCTGAGCGCGTTTTCCGTCCTGCTCGAAATGCTCGGCAGGCCGCCACTGAAGTCGGCGACGCGCGAAGAGCAACTGCGCGCCATCGAGGAGAACGGCGTCATGGGCGCACTGAACTGGGGCGACATCTTCTTCGACATCGACGCCAACCGGATGGCCGCCAAGTTGTACGGCGAGGCGGTGGCCCGGATCGTCAAGGACCCGGACACCGCCGCCTCCCTGGTTCCCGTGCACCCCTTCGCCTGTAAGCGCCCGATCATCGACCAGGGCTACTACGAGACGTTCAACCGAGACAACGTCACCCTCGTCGACCTGCGAAAGTCGCCGATCCGCGAAGTCACACCCGCCGGCATCCGCACCGAGGACCGGTTGCACGAACTCGATGCCATCGTCTACGCCACCGGTTTTGACGCCATGACCGGCGCGCTGAGCCGCATCGACGTCCGTGGCCGCGGCGGTGTCTCGCTCGGCGAATTCTGGGCCACCGAAGGCCCGCTGTCGTACCTGGGTCTGGCGGTCGCCGGGTTCCCGAACCTCTTCACGGTTCAGGGCCCGGGCAGCCCGAGCGCCGCGACGAACTTCGTCGCCGCCCTCGAACAGCACGTGGAGTGGATCGGCGACTGCCTCGCGTATCTGCGCGCCAACGACATCCGCACCATCGAGGCGCTCAGCACCGCTCAGCAGGAGTGGATCGACCACACCACGGCGCTCGTCGCGCCTACGGTTCTGGTCCACTCGTCGTGCAACTCCTGGTACAACGGTGGCAACGTGCCGGGCAAGAAACGGATGTATATGGGCTACACCGGCGGAATCCCCGAATACCGGCGGCGCTGCGACGAAATCGCGGCAAGCGGATACACCGGATTCAAACTGGCTTAGCTGTTGAAGGTGAGCGACATGGCGAAGGCATTGAACGGGCTGAGCCTGGCCAAAGATGTGGCCCGGGAACTCGCAATGCTGGTGCCGCGAACGGTGGCCGGTCTGCAGGAGTCCACCGGTTGGTCCCCGCTGTCGCCACGCGGTGTCCGCCAGTTCGGTGAGGTCATGCTCGACGAGCTTGTGCTGAGCGGCTTTTCGCTGCTGGGCGGCAGCCCCGCGGCGATGCGCCCGCTGGATGCGTGCACCGCGGCCGCCGAGGAGCTCTCGACGCTCGGCATCGACCGGGCGCACGCCGAGCCGAAACCGTTGCGGGCCGCCTCGATACGCCGGCGCCGTATCGCCGGCCTGGCATACGAACGGCTGACCTTCGAACACGATCCGGCCCTGCCGCCGACCCTGGAGGCCGACGGGTTGGGCGGGCCGGCGCGAGCGGTGGTGCACGTGTGCCGGCACCGCGACGGGCCCAGACCGTGGCTGGTATGGGTGCACGGCGCCGGTCAGGGCGGCACCGAAGACCTGCTGATGTCCGGCATCGGCCGGATACATCGCAAACTGGGCTTCAACATCGCGATGCCGGTGCAGCCGGGCCACGGGTGCCGACGCGGCCACTGGCCGGCCTATCCCGACATGGATCCGCTCGGCAACGTCGCGGGAATGATGCGGGTCGTCTCGGAGGTGCGCGCCGTGGTGCGCTGGGCGCAGGCGCAAGCCACCGCCGTTGTGGTGGCCGGGATTTCGATGGGCACCCCGGTGGCCGCGCTGGTGTCGCACCTGGAAAAGCGGATCGATGCGGTGGCCCTGTACACGCCCATCCTGGGGCTCAACGCGATGATCGCGCGACACCTTCAGCGGTGGGGGCCGTCGCGCGACGGATTCCGCGAGTTGCTGGAATCTCCCGTGGTCACCCAGCTGACCTCGGTGATCGACCCCCTGGCGGTCACACCCTCGCCGCCACCGGAGCGCCGCCTCATCGTCGGGGCGTGGCACGACCGGATGGCGATGCGTGAGCCCACGAACGCGCTGCAGGAACGCTGGGCCGGCCAGTTGTATTGGTACGACGGCAGCCACGTCGGGCACATTTTCTCCCGGCGCGTGCAGCGCATCACCGACCGATTCCTGCGCGACGCGGTGCCCGGCTGATGGCGCCGACCTGGACGGCACGGACGGTGGTCGAGCTCTACAACCTCGTCGTGTGGAATGAGCGCAACATCGAGCTGGCCGAGGAGCTGTTGGGCGACACCGTCATTCGGCACGAGGTCGGTGCTTCGCGCACGCTGACCCACGCCGAAGCGGTCCAGCGGGTGGTGGACATGTGGCAGGTGGCCGAATCGTTGCACTTCGACCTCAATGTCGTCATCGAGGGCGAGGACGGCGAACACGTGGCGATCGTCTACGACTCGACGATCAGGACCAAGGACGGCACCCAAACCAACATCGCCAGCATGGAGGTGTTCCGCGTGGTCGATGGCAAGATTACCGAGGTGTGGAACTGCGGCTACCAGCAAGGGGTTTGGAATTGAGTGACCGTACGCTTGATGAATTGGGCTTCTATCTGCTGGCCGGCGCCGGGGGTGAGGGCCCGGCTGCATTGATGGACGAGGCCCGTCGCGGCGAGGAACTCGGCTTCGGCACCGGATTCATCTCCGAGCGGTGGAACGTCAAAGAGGCGTCGTCGCTCGTCGGGGCGGCGTGCGCGGTGACCACCCGCATGCAGATCGCCACCGCCGCAACCAATCACAACACCCGCCACCCGCTGATCACGGGATCGTGGGCGACCACGATGCATCGCCTTTCCGGCGGCCGATTCACCCTGGGCGTCGGCCGGGGCATCGCCGCAATCTACGGGGCCTTCGGCATACCGGCGGTGACGACGGCGCAAATGGAGGATTGGGCCCAGGTCATGCGCCGACTGTGGCACGGCGAGCTGATCTTCAACCACGACGGCCCGATGGGCAAGTACCCCATCCTGTTTCTCGATCCGGACTTCAACGAAGACATCCGGTTGGCCCTGGTGGCGTTCGGCCCTAACACGCTCGCGCTCGGAGGCCGGGCCTTCGACGACGTCATACTGCACACCTACTTCACCCCGGAAACCTTGCAGCGCAGCGTCAAAACCGTGAAGGCGGCCGCGGAGAAGGCGGGCCGCGACCCCGACAGTGTACGGGTGTGGTCGTGCTTCGCGACCGTCGGCGACCACCTGCCCGAAGAGTTGCGGCTGAAGAAGACCGTCGCGCGGCTGGCCACTTATCTACAGGGCTACGGCGACCTGCTCGTCCAAACCAATGACTGGGATCCCGCTGTGCTGCAACGGTTCCGCGAAGACCCGGTCGTCACGTCGATCGCCGGCGGGATCGACCACAAGGGCACGCCCGAGCAGATCGAGCACATCGCGACGCTGATCCCCGACGAATGGCTGGAGCCCTCGGCGACCGGGACGGCCGAACAGTGCGTGGACCGCATCCGCAAGGAGTTCGACTACGGGGCCGACGCGGTCATCATGCATGGCGCCACCCCCGACGAGCTCGAGCCGATCGTGACCTATTACCGCGAAAGTGCAACTGGCGACGCGTTTCCCGACTTGATTTCAAGGGATGGATGCAACACATCTTCTGAGTGAGGAGTGTTGCGATGGCCAATGGGACGTTGCGGTCGCGGGTTCCGGTGTTTTGGGAATGTGTTCGGCGGGGCCTTGATCCG
This sequence comes from Mycobacterium sp. NTMscope_Eco_3, assembly GCF_976985685.1. NCBI lineage: Bacteria > Bacillati > Actinomycetota > Actinomycetes > Mycobacteriales > Mycobacteriaceae > Mycobacterium > Mycobacterium sp. NTMscope_Eco_3. The sequence goes on from NZ_CDRJYZ010000001.1 coordinate 1,109,512, forward strand.
GGCTCGGCGGGCGTGGCCGTCGGCGTGTCGCAAGGCACGGGTCGGCAGTGGTTCCGTGAGGCTGGCGGGGTGAAACCCCGTTTCAGGACACCGAATATCTGCGGTCCCCGGCCGCGGTTGAGCTTGCAGGAACGCATCGAGATCCAGGCCGGTGTGCATGCCCAGGAATCTTTGCGCTCGATCGGGCGCCGGTTGGGCCGGCCAGCATCGACGATTAAGCGTGAGATCGACAGCAACTGCGAGTTGCGTAACCGCCATACGGGCTGCAAATCGGGGTATCGGCGCAAAGAGGCGTTCGGGGCCCGCCAAAGCGGCAAGACCGCGAGGGCGTGTCAGATGGTCTGTGTAAGTCCTGTTAACGGAAGGATCGCAGGACGTGACGACAGGCAAGGACATGGATGGGACGCTGGTTGAGGCTGGCTCGACGGTCGAGATGGCCGAAGCGCTTCGGGCTTCGGGTGCAGTCGATGATCTACTAGCGCAGATCGATACCGGCGAGGTAGCTCTGACCGGTGAGGGAGGTCTGCTGCCGGGACTGATCAAGCTCGCCCTCGAACGCGGGCTGGCCGCGGAGCTGACCGACCATCTGGGCTATGAGAAGGGCGACCCGATCGGCCGGGAGCTGCCCAATGCCCGCAACGGCAGCTCGCCCAAGACCGTGCACTCCGAGGCCGGTCCGGTTCCCCTGGAGGTGCCGCGCGACCGCGACGGCTCGTTCACCCCGCGACTGGTCCCCAAAGGCGCCCGCCGCATCGGTGGGCTCGATGACATGATCGTCTCGCTGTATGCCGGTGGAATGACGTTGCGGGACATTCAATTTCATCTAGCGTCCACGATCGGAACCGAGGTATCGCACGAGACGATCTCTAAGATCGTCGATGAGGTCTCCGATGAGGTCCTGGCGTGGCAGCGCCGGCCGTTGGAGCCGCTGTACCCGGTGATCTATCTCGACGCGATGATCGTGAAGGTCAAAGACGGCGGCCACACCCGCAACAAGGCCGCACACATCGCCGTGGGTGTCGATCTGGCCGGGGTCAAACACGTCTTGGGGATCTGGGTCCAGCCCAACGAGGGAGCCTCGTTTTGGGCGTCGGTCTGCGCTGATCTGGCCAACCGCGGCATCAAGGACGTGCTGATCGTGTGCTGTGACGGGCTGACCGGGTTCCCCGAGGCGATCGCGGCGACGTGGTCGCAAGCTGCGGTGCAGACCTGTGTAGTGCACCTGATCCGCAATGCTCTGCGGTTCGTGTCCTACAGCGCCCGCAAGGCCGTGGCCGCGGCGCTCAAGCCGATCTACACCGCGCCGGACGCCGATGCCGCCCGGGTGGAGTTAGACGCGTTCACCGCATCGGATTTGGGTAAGAAAAACCCCACGGTGGCAATGGTTTTCGAACGCGCGTGGGAACAGTTCATCCCGTTTCTGGGATTCCCGCCCGAGCTGCGCAGGGTGATCTACACGACCAACTCGATCGAATCGCTGAACTACCAACTGCGCAAGGTCATCAAGAACCGTGGCCAGTTCCCCAACGACGCCTCGGCGGTGAAATTGCTCTGGCTGGCGATCTGCAACATCGAGGACAAACGCGCCGCCCAGCGGGCCAAGGAGCGCGGCCAAAAGCACGGCCGAGTAGCCCCCGGACGCCTCGTGGAAGGACAAGTGGTCACCAACTGGAAGAAAGCGCTCGAACAACTCACCCTGGTCTATCCAGAGCGCATCGAACGTTATCTGTAAGCACCACAACAACCGACACCAACAATCAGACAGGGCGATTTACACAGAAAACTTGACAGGCTCGACCGCGAGCGTGCGCTATCTGGCCGTGTCGGCGCATGACCGTGCCGCTGATCGGGCGCGGCGCCCCAAGACCCGCAAGCTCGCGATCAATGACAGGCTGCACGCCGAAGTGCAGACTCGGTTAAAACAGTTGCATAGCCCAACTCAGATAGCCGCGCGGCTGCGCCGCGACTTCCCTGATGATCCGGAGATGCGGGTGTCCCACGAGGCCATTTACCAGGCCATTTACGTTCAGGGCCGCGGCTCGTTGCGCCGCGAGCTGCATCGGTGCCTGCGGACCAAACGCGCGGTGCGCCGATCCCAGCACCAGCCCGGGGCCCGCCGCCACGGACGTATCCCCGACATGGTCAATATCAGCCAACGCCCACCCGAGGTCGCCGACCGTGCCGTCCCCGGTCACTGGGAAGGCGACCTGATCCTGGGCAGCACCAAATCGGGGTCCGCGATTGGCACTCTGGTTGAGCGCACCACCCGTTTTGTCATGCTCTTGCACCTGCCCGATGACCACGGCGCCCTGGCGGTGCAAAACGCCATCGTGGCCAAAATGGCCGAGTTGCCCGACCATCTACGCCGCTCGTTGACCTGGGACCAGGGCAAGGAGTTGACCAACCACCTCGCCATCGCTGACGCCACTGACTTGGATATCTACTTCTGCGATCCACACTCGCCGTGGCAACGCGGTAGCAACGAGAACACCAATGGGCTTTTGCGCCAATACTTTCCGAAAGGCACCGACCTATCGGTCTATGGCGCCGGCTACCTGGACTACGTCGCCGCCGAACTCAACGGACGACCACGCCAAACCCTGGACTGGAATACACCCGCCGAAGCCCTCAACGAACTATTGTCCAAACCACCCACCGTTGCATCCACCGCGTGAAACCGCCCGAGAGGCGCAGTCGGTAGATGCACTCTCGCGGCGGTTCTAAGGCAGGATGACGGTCCGGGTTACCGGCTCGGCGGCGGCCTGCCTGCTCGACAGGCCGCGCTTCAAGGACGCGAGCAGGGCGTCGCGTGTCTCGCGGGGATCGATCAGTTCGTCGAACCCCATGTGCTCGGCCGAGCGGTAGGAGGCCTCCAGCTCGGCGTTACGCAGCTTGGCCGAAAGGTCTTCGCCCGCGTGTGAGGCGCGGCTGAGGGCCGCGGCGCTCATGGCGCCCATCGTGGCACCGGGGTAGGCGAAGGTCGCGACCTGATGGTCGAAACCCAACAGCGACATGACCATCGACCCGAAGCCGTACGCCTTGCGCAGTGTGAGGTGCAGCTTCAACGTGGTAGCGGCCGTTTGCGCGGCGAACATCCGCGCGCCGGCCCGCAGCACGCCGGTGCGTTCGGATCGGCTGCCGGGCAGCATCCCGGGGTTGTCGGCGAGGAACACGATCGGCAGGTGGAAGGAATCGGCCACCATGATGAAGTGGGCCGCCTTGTCGGCGGCGTCGGCGTCGATGGAGCCCGCGAGCACCTGCGGCTGGTTGGCCACCACCGCGACGGGGTGGCCGCCGAGGTGGGCGAGTGCGCAGATGATCGCCTTGCCGAACTGGGGCTGCACTTCGAACCAGTCGGGGCTGTCGAAGACCACATCGAGCACGGCGCGCATGTCGTAAACGCGGCGGTTGTCCCGGGAGACGATGTCGAGCAGCTCCGGCGTCGGCCGCGGTGCGCAGGCCGCACCGGACGGTTGCGGCGACGGGTACGACCACGCGCTGGGCGGGAAGTACGACAGGTAGCGGCGGACGTCGTCAAGCACCGCTTCGTCGTCCTCGGCGACATTGTGGATCACGCCGCTGGGCAACGCGACGCCCGGCCCGCCCAGGTCCTCTTTCGAAATGTCTTCTCCGGTCGACTCTTTGACGACGGGGGGCCCTGCGGTGAAGATCGCGCCCTGCCGGCTCATGATCCGGAAGTCGCAAACGGGTGCCACCAGTGCGCCGTGTCCGGCCGAGGGGCCGAGGACAGCGGCGACGGTCGGGACGCGCCCGGAGCATTGCGCCTGCGCGAGCAGGTCGGTCGGGGTGCGCCCGTAATGCCCGCCGGTGGGGCGGAAGCCGGCGCCTTCGAGCAGCATGATCAGCGGGATCTTGTCGCGCAGCGCCAGTTCGGCGATGCGGTACCGCTTGGAATTGCCGCCGGGCCCGATGCTGCCGGCCAGGGTGGTGAAGTCCTCGGCGCCCAGCATCACCGGTGAGCCGTTGAGCTCGCCGGAGCCCACGACCAGGCCGTCGGCCGCGGTCTCACCGCCGACCAGGGTGCCGAGCTCGCGGAACGTGCCCGGGTCGAGGAGGTACTCGATCCGAGCGCGGGCGTCGAGCTTGCCCTTGTTGCGGTGCTTGTCGAGCCGCTCCGGCCCGCCCATTTCGAGCGCGTGCTGACGGCGTCGCTCGAGATCGTCGAGCGTTTCTCCCCAGTCCTGGGCTTTCGGCATGCCTATGTCCTACCTCATAGAGGATTCGTCGCACGAGCAGTCCTTATGGTGGCGACCCGTCCCCCGCAAGCGGGAGGTGCCCCCGGCGCCGGCTACGCCGCGCTTGCGATCGCCACGTTGCGGGGTCACATACTGGATTGCTTACGGTAAAGTTACCCGCAGTCCTGATGCCCCGTCCCTCGAGGTCCGTCTTTCGCCGGCGGGGACGCCCCGAATCGAGGAGTTTCACCAGTGAGCACCACCACGATGGACGAGGCCGCCAACCTGCTGACGGACCCGTTGGCGTACACCGACGAGCAGCGGCTGCATGCGGCGCTGACTCACCTGCGCGCCAACGCTCCGGTGTCGCGGGTGGAGGTGCCGAATTACCGGCCGTTCTGGGCGATCACCAAACACGCCGACATCATGGACATCGAGCGGGAAAACATGCTCTTCACCAACTGGCCGCGACCGGTGTTGACGACCGCCGAAGGCGACGAGATGCAGGCCGCCGTCGGCGTGCGCACATTGATCCACCTGGACGACCCGCAGCACCGGGTGGTGCGCGCGATCGGCTCCGACTGGTTTCGCCCAAAGGCGATGCGGGCCCTGAAGGTTCGCGTCGACGAGCTGGCCAAGATCTACGTCGACAAGATGATGGCGGTCGGTCCCGAATGCGACTTCGTTCAGGAAGTCGCCGTCAATTACCCGCTCTACGTGATCATGTCGCTGCTGGGCCTGCCCGAGGCCGACTTTCCCCGCATGCTCAAGCTGACGCAGGAATTGTTCGGCAGCGACGACTCCGAATTCAAGCGCGGCAGCTCCAACGAGGACCAGCTGCCGGCGCTGCTCGACATGTTCCAATACTTCAACGGCGTGACGGCGTCCCGCCGCGAACACCCGACCGAGGATCTCGCCTCGGCGATCGCCAACGCCCGCGTCGACGGCGAACCCCTGTCGGACATCGACACCGTCTCCTACTACCTGATCGTCGCCACCGCGGGCCACGACACCACCAGCGCCACCATCTCCGGTGGCCTGCAGGCGCTCATCGAAAACCCCGACCAGCTGCACCGCTTGCGCGACAACCTCGACCTGATGCCACTGGCCACCGACGAGATGATCCGCTGGGTGACGCCGGTCAAGGAGTTCATGCGCACCGCCGCCAGCGACACTGTCGTGCGCGGAGTCCCCATTGCCGCAGGCGAATCCGTGCTGCTGTCCTACGTGTCGGCCAACCGCGACGAGGAAGTCTTCGACGAGCCTTTCCGCTTCGACGTCGGTCGCGACCCCAACAAGCACCTGGCCTTCGGCTATGGCGTGCACTTCTGCATGGGCGCGGCGCTGGCCCGCATGGAGGTCAGCAGCTTCTTCTCAGAGCTGCTGCCACGCCTGGAATCCATTGAGTTGACCGGCGACCCGGAGCTGGTCGCCACGACCTTCGTCGGCGGGCTCAAGCACCTGCCGGTTCGTTACTCACTGCGGCGGTGATCGATACACTCCTGCGGTGACGTCAAAGACGATCGTCATCACGGGCGCCAGCGACGGCATCGGTGCGGCGGCGGCCCGCCGGATCAGCCGTGGCGGGCACAACGTCGTGCTGGTGGGGCGGTCGGAAAGCAAGACCGCGGCCATGGCCGCGGAGTTGGGCGCCGACTATTTCCTGGCCGACTTCGCCGACCTGTCCCAAGTTCGGGCGCTGGCAGACAAAATCCGGTCCGCCTGCCCGCGCATCGACGTATTGGGCAACAACGCCGGAGGAGTGTTCTCGAAGCTCCGGAGAACCCCCGACGGCCATGAGATCACTTTTCAGGTCAACTACCTGGCGCCGTTCTTGCTCACCACGCTGTTGCTGGACGTGCTCATCGGCTCGCATGCCACGATCGTCAACACGTCCAGCTCGTCACAGCGGCTGCTGCGCAATGTCAAGCTCGCCGATTTCGACACGACGGAACGGCGCCGGCCCAGCACCGCCTACGCGGTGGCGAAGTTGGCAAACATCTTGTTCACCAAGGAATTAGATCGGCGCTATCGGGCCGATGGTCTTTCGCTGGCAGTGGTTCACCCCGGTTTCGTCAACACCAACATCGGTCATTCGTCCGGCTCGCGGTTTCTGACGACCATGCAACGCACGCCCGCTAGCCGAATGATCAAGTCCGCGGATGATGGCGCCGATCAGCTGGTCTGGTTGGCGACCAGCGTGCCCGGCGTCGACTGGACGGTCGGCGAATACTACGCGAAAGGCAAAGTCGCCAAAGCCAATCGGGCGGCCTACGATCCGATCCTCGCGCGCCAACTCTGGGATCACGCCCTGGCCAAGCTCCCTTAGCACCATCCCCTTCGATACTTGCTAGTATCCATTCGATACCGTCGAGTATGCTGCTGACCATGTCCCCTGTCAAGCCGCACCGAACCCGCCCCACCCGCGGCGAGGTTCGCGACCGGATCCTGGACGCAGCGTCGAAGGTTTTCGCCGCCGAAGGCTTCGCCGGGGCCACCATCGATGCCATCGGCCAGGCCGCAGGTTTCACCAAGGGCGCGGTCTACTCGAATTTCGAATCCAAAGACGAGCTGTTTTTGGCCCTGCTCGACCGCGAGTTCGAGCTCCGCGGTGAGCAGATCGCCACAGCGCTGGACAGCAGCGGTGGCGACACCGGTGCGGCCGCACGGGAATTGAGCCGGTCATGGCTGGACGCAGTTCGCGACCATTCCGACTTCTACGTGCTGTTCGTCGAATACTGGCTGCGCGCCCAGCGTGACCACCAGCTGCGCGAGCGTCTCATCGAACGCCGCCGCGCCGCCGCCGCCGACCAAGCGGTGCACATCGTCAAATCGAGCCCGTCCGTGGCGTCCGATCGAGAGCTGGCCGACCTCGCCCAGCTCGTCGTCACGATCAACCTCGGCGTGGCGATGGAAGAGGTCCTGCGTCCCGGGACCATCAACCCCGACCTGCTAGCGCAGCTGGTCACCGCGGTGCTGGAATCTATCCGGGCTTCCGCCGGTCAGGAAGGACCTCACCATGGATGCGAATGACGGGCCGGACGCGGTGGCGCCGGTGATCATCGCCCGCGGGTTAGGCGTCGACGGCGAGCACGGCCCCCTATTTTCGGATATCGATCTCGCCCTCACACCGGGTTTTCACGCTATCCAGATGCCCGGCGGGCCGGGGCAGACCACGCTGCTGCTGACGCTCGCGGGGCGTTTCAGGCCGAGCCACGGCACGCTGACCGTCCTCGGCGAAACAACCCCGCGCGCGATCCGCCGGCAATGCTCGATCGCGGCCTTCGACGACATCGACGAGCTGGAGGATTCGGTGACCGTGGAGACCGTGCTCGCCGAGCAACGACGGTGGCTGGCGCCGTGGTATTCATCGGTGCCGCTTCAATCGGGTCCGGCCGAGCTGACCGAGGTCTTCGGCGAGATGACCCCCCCGTCCGGCGACACCTACATCGTCGAATTGTCAGACCTCGAACTGTTTCTGCTGCGCATCACGCTCGCGTTGTTGTCGAATCGTCCGATCCTGGTGGTCGGCGACCTCGAACAGGTTCGTGACAATTCCCGGCGAACGGTCGCGGTCGACAGGCTCGGCGTGATCGCGGAGCAGCGCACCGTCGTCGTCGGGGTGACCAACCCGCTCGGCACGGACTCGCCCGACCACGAACTACACGATCACCGCATCCCGACCGGAGAGGGCTGAACGATGTTGGCTGGACTGGCCTTTGGCTCGGAGATCAAACGTTTCGGCCGTAGCCGATTGACGCGCGTGGCCATCGTCGTACTGATGCTGCTGCCCCTGGTGTACGGGGCGCTGTACCTGTGGGCGTTCTGGGATCCGTTCGGCCACACCAACAAGATGCCGGTGGCGCTGGTCAACTCCGACCGCGGCGCCGTCGTATCCGGGCAGCAGTTCAATGCCGGCGCGGAGATCGCCAAGAGCCTGACCGCGGACGGCGGCCTTGACTGGCACGTCGTGGACTTACCGGAGGCACGCAACGGAGTCGACCACGGCAAGTACTACTTCATGGTCGAATTACCGCCAGATTTCAGCGCGGCCGTCGCGTCGCCGGTGACCGGGCAACCCAAGAAGGCCAACCTGATCGCCGTCTACAACGACGCCAACAACTACATCTCGACGAGTATCGGTCGTACCGCCATCGGCCAGGTGCTCAACGCGGTATCCAGCCGGATCTCGGGACAGGCCGTCAATCAGATGCTGTCGGTGGTGGTTTCGTCGGGATCAGGTATCAAGCAGGCCGCAGACGGGGCCGCGCAACTCGATGACGGCGCGGGCCAGCTGGTGGGCGGCCTGGACACCGCGCGGTCCGGCTCGGCAACGCTTGCCGCTGGTGCCAAGCAACTGTCAGACGGAATCAACCAGGCCACCGACCCGCTGCTCGCGGTGACCAAGGCGGTGTCGCAAATCGGCGGCAGCACGCAGCAATTGCAACAGGGCGCAGCCGCACTTGCGCAGGCCAACGACCAGCTCGGTACCATCGCCGCGGCGCAGGATGCCGCCGCAAACTCGCTGTCATCGGTGATCGATCAGCTCTCCGCGCGACAGGATCCGCTCGCGAACAACCTGCGCGGCATCCAGGATCAGCTCCGGGGTCACCAGTTCACACCCCAGATCCGCCAGCAACTCACCGATGCGCAGAACGCGGCGATCGCCATGACATCGGGGCTGCGTAACCCAGGCAGCCCCCTCGGGTCGGCGCTCGACCAGGTCGGCAGCAAGGGACAGGAGCTGACGAACAAGCTCACCCAGCTGCGCGACGGAGCCCAGCAAGTCGCCACCGGCAACGCCGAATTGGCCGGTGGCATTGCCAAGCTCGACGACGGGGCACGACAGCTCAAGGCGGGATCGGCCGAGCTGGCGACCAAACTCGCCGACGGGGCCAAGCAGGTACCCAACTGGACAAGCCAGCAAAAGGATGCGGTTGCCGACACAATTGGTGGTCCGGTGCAACTCGAGGCCTCGCATGAGAATGCCGCGCCCAACTTCGGCACCGGGATGGCTCCGTTCTTCCTCACGCTCGCCTTGTTCTTCGGTGCGTTGGTGCTGTGGATGGTGCTGCGGCCCTTGCAGTCTCGCGCGATCGCGGCGGAAGTGCTCGCGTTCCGCGTGGTCCTCGCCAGCTACCTGCCCGCCGCCGCGATCGCGCTATTCCAAGCGGTCATTCTCTACTGCGTGGTCCGGTTCGCCCTCGGTATGCACGCCGTCCATCCGGCGGCCATGCTGGGGTTCATGGTGCTGATTTCCAGTGCGTTCGTAGCCGCAACGCAGGCGATCAACGCGCTTGTCGGTCCAGCGGTGGGCCGGGTGCTGATCATGGCTCTACTCATGTTGCAGCTCGTCAGCGCGGGCGGCATGTATCCCGTGGAAACCACGTCACGGCCATTCCAGATCCTGCACCGCTTCGACCCGATGACCTATGGCGTCAACGGGCTCCGGCAGCTGATCCTCGGCGGCATCGACGCGCGGCTATGGCAGGCGATCATCGTGCTGGCCGGGATAACCGCTGCCGCACTGGCGATCTCCTGCCTGTCGTCGCGACGAGACAGGGTCTGGAATCTCAGTAGGCTGATCCCCGCGATCAAGATGTAAGCAGGGCTTCAGCCGATCCCGAAATCGATGATGCCCCGGACGATTTTGCCGTTGAGCAGATCGTCGTAGGCGTCGTTGACCTCGTCAAGGTGATAGCGCTTGGTGATCATCTCGTCGAGCTGCAACTGACCTGTCTCATACAGCCTCGCCAACCTGGCGATGTCGGCCTTCGGGTTACATGAGCCAAAGATGGTGCCCGCCAACGTCTTATTGGTCAGGATGAAATCCTGCAAGTCGATCTTGACGGACCGGGTCAACTGCGACGTCATGCCGGTGAGCACACACGTGCCGCCCTTGCGCGTGAGCCGCACCGCGTCGCGCACGTCGTCGGCGGTGATCAACGACGGTGAGACCACCACGGCGTCGGCCATCACCCCGTAGGTCAGACCCCGCACCAGGTCCAGCGCCTCGGCGGTCGTCGCCACGCTGTGCGTCGCACCGAATTGCAAAGCCGATTTCTGTTTGAAGTCAACAGGATCGACGGCCACGATCTGGGCGGCGCCGTTGATGCGGGCACCCTGGATGGCGCCCGTGCCGATCCCGCCGACGCCGATCACCACGAGGGTATCGCCCGCACGCATGTTGGACCGGTTGGCGACGGAACCGTATCCGGTCGGGATGGCGCAGGACAACAGCGCGCTCGACGTCAGTGGCAGATGTTGCTCGATCTTCACCAGTGAATTCGTCGAGACCACGGTGTGTTCGGCGAAGGCGCCGATCTTGGAAATATGACCCAACTTCCGGCCGTCGGCGGTGTGGTGGCGGAACGTGCCGTCGGTCGGCATTCCCGGAACCATGGTGCCGATGCCCTGGTCGCAGAGGTACTCGATTCCACTGGCACACCAACGGCATTGGCCGCACACGGCGACGAAGGACATCACCACGTGGTCACCCGGCGCGACATCGGTGACGCCGGGGCCGACCTCACGCACGATGCCGGCGCCTTCGTGGCCGCCGATCGTCGGGAACATGGTCGGCAGCCCGAGGGATCGCATCACCTCATTGGGCGCCGACATGTCGCCTTTGAGGATGTGGTCGTCGGAGTGGCACAGGCCGGCGGCGGCCATCTGCACCAGGACTTCGCCGGCCTTGGGCGGGTCCAGTTCGAAATCTTCGACGGACCACGGGCCGCCAACGTCGTGCAGGATCGCTGCGCGGCTTTTCATGCGGCGGGCGTGAAGGTGACCGGAAGCTTGTTCGGCGACCGGAATGTGAGCCCGACGATCTTGGACTCCTCCCCGGTTCCGTCGTCGGGCACGAACGCCAAATCCTCGACGCGGTCGAACAGGCTGTTCAACATGACCCGCGTTTCCAGTCGCGCCAGATGCATGCCGAGGCACATGTGAATGCCGCCCGCGAAGGCGATGTGGGCCTGGCGCGGGCGGCAGATGTCGAACGTGTTGGGGTCGCTCCAGCGGCTCTCGTCGCGATTGGCCGAACCCATACACATGTCGATCTGGGCGTTGGCCGGGATTGTCTTACCGCCGATTTCGACCTCCTCGGTCGTGGTGCGCATGACCATGGTCAGTGGCGTTTCGAAACGCAGGCCCTCCTCGATCGCCATCGGCAGCAACGACCGGTCCCGGCGGACCATCGCCAGCTGCTCGGGGTGGGTCAGCAGCAGATAGAGCAGATTGCCCGACGAACGGTACGTGGTTTCCAGGCCGGCGGGAAGCAGCAATCGCAAGAAGGAGATGATGGCCTCGTCGGTGAGCTTCTCGCCGTCGATCTCCGCGGCGACCAGGTCGCCGATGATGCCATCGGTGAGCTTGCGCCTGCGCTGCTCGACCTGTTTGAGGAAATAGTCGTAGAGCTCCGTGGCGGCGTTCAACCCCGCCTCGATGTCGGTCGGGATCGAGATGAGGTCGAGCGATAGGCGGCGGAACAGGTCGAGATCTTCGGCGGGCAGACCGAGCAGCGTGGAGATGATCCGCGTCGGGAACTCGAAGGTCACCGCCTTCACCAGGTCCGCCTGGCCCTCGTTTTGGATTTCTTCGACGAGCTGATCGCACACCGGCCCGATGACCGATGGCTCCCACCGCGCCAGGGCGGTGGCGCGGAAGGCTTTGGCCACCAGATTGCGATGGTCGTGGTGTTCCCTGCCGCCCATCGCCAAAATGGTGTGTCCCATCACCAGCCCGATGGTCTTGTCGTAGGCGGCCGACGTGAAGACCCGGTCATCGCGAAAAGCCTGGGACACACCGTCGTAACCGAACAGGACCCATTCGTCGTCGGGCCGCAATTCCTCCGGCAGCTGCCCGGAATCGGCCAGGGAGCCATGCCAGACCGGGTCCGTGTGCCGCATGTATTCGAAAAAGGGATAGGGGCTGGTTTCGCCGGTGAAGTCGAGCGGGGGGACCACGGGCTGACCGTTCGGGTCAGTGCTGAGCGTCATCAGCGCTTCCTCCTGGAAACAACCGAGTAAGGCCGTTCGCGCGGACCGATTGACGACCGCCCGCTAGTCCACGGCGGGTTTGTACCGAGCGGAATTTAGCTATCATAGTATAAATAGCAACGAAGCCCAACGGCTTGCTGCGATCGTCGCGTCGGGAGTCTTCTCGCGCCGATGCCTACCTCGTCTGCCTCCGGCGAAAAGCTCAGGTCTACCTTGAAGGTGGTTTAGCGTGCATGACGAGCCGGAGAAATTGAGTAGGTATGACACAGACGAACCTGGCCCGGCCCCATGGCCTCACCCGCATCGACCCGGTATTGCGCGATGCCGCCGTTGAGTTAGGCGTCTTCGAGTTCCGCGCCGAGACGTTGGCCGCCGAGCGGGAGCACGCCAACCTGCTGGCCGCCCAGCGCGCCGCGGCGGCCGACACCGCTGGCGTCTTGATCGACTCCCGATCCATTGCCGGGCCGGGTGGCCAGTTGGGGCTTCGTTTGTACCGCGGCCGCACCGAATCCGCCGCGCCCCTGGTGGTGTACGCGCACGGCGGCGGGTTCGTCACCGGGAACCTGGAGACAGACCATGCGCACTGCGTGGAGCTGGCCCGCGACGGCGGCTGTCTGGTGGTTTCCGTCGACTACCGGCTGGCGCCCGAAAATCCGTGTCCGGCCGCGCTGGACGACGTCGAAGCGGCCTTCCGCTACGCGGTCGACCACAGCGCGGAGCTGGACGCCGACGCCAGCCGCATCGCGGTCATGGGCCGGGACGCCGGCGCGGCGCTGGTCGCGAGCCTGACCCAGCGCATGTTCGACCAGGAAGGTCCACCCATCCTGATGCAGATCCTGCATCAGCCGATGCTCGACTCCGATGCCACGCCGTCGCGTCGCGAGTTCCAGCGCACCCCGGGTCTCAATGGTCCGGCCGTTAGCCGGGCCTGGAACCACTACCTCGGCCACGCCAGCGCCAGTGGGCAACACGTCCCCGCGCACCGGGCGAACCTCGAGGGGCTGCCACCCACGTTCGTCAGCTGCTCCGAAATCGATCCCTGCCGAGACGAGGCCATCGACTACGCCAATCGGCTGCTGCATGCCTACGTCCACACCGAACTGCATGTGATTGCGGCGACCTTCAATGGCTTCGACTCGATGGTGCCGGATTGGATTGTTTCCCAGGAGAACCGGGCGCTGCACGCCCAGGCGGTACGCCGTGTGTTCGCCATGTAGGAAGGGCTCGTCCGGGTAGACCCGGGCGGTTTCCGCGATTCCCCGAGGCGCACGTTCGGCACGGTTTTTACCGACCGAACTCCGGTATCTCTTACCGTATCGCCCGTTGCTAACATCGGAATCGCCAGCCAACCGAGGACCGATCGGGCGGATGATCAAATACCCAAACCGTTTCCGTTGCACCCGCAGCGATCGAATGTCAAGAAGGATCCCCTCGGCGCCATGACCACCATCGACTCTCCCGAAAAGATCCTTTTCACCTCGACCACCCAAGCCTTTCTCGAAAAGGAGGCGCCGCTGCGTCGGGTGCGGGAGCTACACGCCGAGGGCGCGTCGTTTGACCCCGCGTGGTGGCGGCGCGCCGCGGAGCTCGGCTGGGCGGGGCTGCTCGTCCCGGAGGAGCTGGGCGGGGGAAGCGTGTCGGAGAGCGGGTTTGCCGACCTGGCGACGGTCGCCGAGCAACTCGGAAAGACGGTGGCGCCCGGGCCGCTGTATCCGGTCAGCACCGTCCTGTCGGCGCTCGCCGACTGCACGAACTCGGCCGCGCACAGCGACGCCATCGAGGCGCTGATAGCGGGTGAAACGGTGGCGTCGTGGGCGGTTTGTGAGCCCGGCCAGGGGTGGGCGCCGCTCGATCCCTCGGTGACGGCCACCGAGACCGACGCCGGCTACCGCATCGACGGCATCAAGGACCGCGTCGAGGCGGGCGCCCAGAGCGCGGCGCTGCTGGTGGTGGCGCGCAGCGGGGCGAATGCCGCTGAGATTCGCCAGTTTCTGGTCCCGACGGACGCGTCCGGCGTCAGCATCGAGCCCCAGCAGTCGGTGGACCTGGTCAAGCAATACGCGCGCGTGCGTTTCGACGGTGTCGTCGTACCACGGTCCGCGGCGGTCGGCACCGCCGACGAGACGGCCGCGCTGGTCGATCGACAAAGCCAGATAGCCCAGGTGTTGCAATGCGCCGAGGTGGTCGGCGTCCTGCAGACGGTGTTCGACTTCACCACCCAGTGGGCGCTGGACCGGCACACATTCGGCCGGCCGCTGGCGTCGTATCAGGCCCTCAAACACAAGTTCGCCGATATGAAGCTGTGGCTGGAGGCCTGCCGGGCCACCACGTGGGCGGCGGTGGACGACGTGGCCGCCCGCGCGCCGCAAGCGGGTTTGTCGGCCAGCATCGCGAAGTCCTACGTGGGGGAGATGGCCGGCCAGATCGTCCAGGCCTGCGTGCAGATGCACGGCGGCATCGGCGTCACCTGGGAGCATGACCTGCACCTGTATCTTCGCCGGGTTGCGTTGTACCGCGGCATGTTTGGGACGCCGGAGGAACATAACCTGCGGGTGTACGAGTTCGAAAAGGCGGGTCGTTCGGACAGATGACGCAGACCGAATCCGTCGCAGAGTTCGCCGCCCGGGCCAGGGCATGGCTGGCCGACAACATGCCCGCCATCGACCGCGACTCCCCGCCACCGGCCCCGCGTGACGATGCACGGGCGTGGCTGCGGGCGCGAGAGCTGCAAAAGCGCTTGTACGACGGCGGTTTCGCCGGCATCTGTTTTCCCCGCGAGTACGGCGGGCTGGGGCTGGACTACGAATACCAGCAGGCATTCGACGCCGAAACCCTGGACTACGAAATGCCCTTGATCCTCAACACCCCGACGTTCACCATCTGCTGTGCGACGCTGCTTGACACCGGCAGCGAAGACCAGAAGAAGCAGCACATCGCCGCGGCGCTGCGCGGCGAAGAGGTGCTGGTGCAATTGTTGAGCGAACCCAGCGGCGGATCGGATCTGGCCGGCGTGCTCACCCGGGCCGAACGCGACGGCGACCGTTGGATCATCAACGGCGCCAAGACCTGGAGCACGAGCGCGTTCGCCGCCGATTACGGCCTGTGCCTGGCCCGCACGAATTGGGATGTGCCCAAGCACGAAGGCCTGACCATGTTCCTGGTGCCCATCGCTCATCCGGGAATCACGTTGCGGCACATCACCATGCTGAGTGGTTCCACCGAATTCTGCGAGGAGTTCCTCGACGGAGTCGACGTTGGGGACGACGCCGTTGTCGGGGAGGTCAACGGCGGCTGGGCGGTGGCCTCGCGGCAGCTGTATCACGAACGGCGGGCGGTGGGGCAGGGCTCGGAGTTCGCCAGCGGTGGCGGCAGCGAGGGCGGCAACGCGATCCCGGTCGATTACGTGAGCCTCGTGGAGAAGACCGGACAAGCCGACGACCAACGCGTGCGCGAGAAGGCCGGCCGCGTCCTGGTGCACCGTGCCGTCGCCGAGCAGTTGATCGGCCATGTGTACCGCAGTGTCAGGGACGGCGTCCTGCCGCCGGCGGCCGGAACGCTCATCAGATTGTTTCACTCCGAGACCGTGACCACGGATGTCGACACCGCGTTGGAGATCGTGGGAAGCGCCGGCGTGGTGGGGGAGCAGGGCGCCGGCCTGGAGGCGGGGTTGCGTTACTTGTCCCGGCAGACGGTCGCGATCGGCGGCGGCACAACGGAAATGGCCCGCAACGTGATCGGCGAGCGGGTGCTGGGCTTCCCCCGTGAATATGCCGCCGATCGCGGGGTGCCGTTCAACCAGGTGCGGCACGGCGAGCGATCCGAGCGGTCTTAGCCTTCGGCCACGACGTTCTCGGCGAGACCGCTGACCACCGGGATCTGCACCAGTGACAAGACGTGGTGCGCAGGGGTTCCTGGCGGGGCCACCAGCACGTACTCGCTGCCCTGTCGTTGCGCCCGCTCCCGCGCGGCGGCGAGAGCGCTGACGCCCGCCGATCCGAGGTGGGTGACGGCGCTGAGATCGATGGTCAACGGTGCGACGCCGGAACGGCTTTCGACCGCGATCTGACGGTCCAGGGTGGACGCGGTGTTGGAATCGACGTCGCCGCTGACCACGATGCGGCCCGGTTCGGTGACCGCGGAGACGAACTCGGAGTCGTGTGCCCGACGACCGGCCGCGCGGCTGATCAGCGAGTCCGTGACGAAGTCCGCCGGCCGCGACAGGTGGTGCCTCACACTGGCGGTCGTTCCATCGGGGCCGTGACTGACGTGCGCGTGTGACACCAAGGCTTCGGCCATGGCGAGGCCGCGGCCGCGGCCGGTCTCGCCTTCGCGGTGATCCTTCCACCGTCCGCGGTCGATCACCGAGACGTGCAGATCGCCATCGCCGGACAGCGTCGCTTCGACGACGACGCCGTCGGAGACCTCGGTGGCGTACCCGTGCTCGACCGCGTTCTCGACGAACTCCGAAATCGCGTGCACGACATCGGAGATGTCGTCCGCGTCGGCGCCGATCTCCGACAGCCACTGCCGCAGCCGATTGCGTACCGTGCGGGCGGTCTGCAGCGTGGCGTCCAGCGTCATGTTCAGCGGCGCGGGCGGTGTGCGGCGCTGCGCCGCAAGGAGCGTCACGTCGTCGCTGTAGCCGGTCGACCGCAGCAGTAATTCCAGTGTCTCCGAACAGATTCGGTCGACCGGTCGCTCCGATGATGCGATGACAAAGCCGCGTTGCCCTCCGGCGATATTCGCGGCCAGCTCGGCGAATTCGGCGGTGCTGGCGCCCAGTGGCCGGCCGGGTCGCTCGATCAGGCCGTCGGTGTACAGCAGGATCGAGTCGCCCACGTCAAGGAATTCGGTGCGGACCGGAAAGCCGGTGCCGCTGCCGAGCGGGCCCGCGCCGGAGGGCTCGAGATAGCGCGAGGTCGCGTCCGACGTCACCAGCAGCGGTGGTGGGTGACCAACGGTGCAGTACCGGAATTCGCCGGTGCCGAAGTCGAGCGCTCCGACGCAAATCGTGGCCGTGTTCGACCCGGGCACGTGCTTGCGGAATCGGTCGACGGCCTCGAGCGCCTCGGCGATCGGATATCCCGCAACGACCTGCATCCGCAGTGCGGTCCGCAGTTGCGACATCACCGCGGCCGCTTCGACACCATGGCCGACGACGTCACCGACGACGAGAACCAGCCTGTCCCCCAGGGGAATCGCATCGAACCAGTCGCCACCGGCCGCGGTGTCTTCCGTGGCGACGAGATACTGCGCGGTCACGTCCGCGCCGGGAATGACGGGCACCGACGGCGCCAGCAACGCCTGCTGCATGACGGTGGCGGAATCGCGGACGTTGCGGTACCGCTCGGACAGCTCCTCGAGGCGCGCTTCGGCCGCCATCCGCATTTGCACCCGGTCCGTGACGTCGGTGAACGCGAGCTGCACGCCCTCGATCGTGCCGTCCTGGGCGTGGCGCGGCGAGACGATGAAGTCGAAGAAGTGTTCCTGCGCTCGGCCCGCGCCTTCGAAGTCGGCTTGGACCCGCCACTCTGTTCCTGACTGCGGCTCGCCCGTCTGGTACACCCGGTCGAACATCTGGATGATTTCCTGGCTCACAAGCTCGGGATAGACGTCGCGGGCCAGCAGGCCGATCGAGTCGAGGGGAGGACTGAGGATGCGGTAAGCCGCGTTGACCGCGACGAATCGGTGGTCGGGCCCCTCGAGCCCGACCAACAGCATGGGGACATGCTCGAAGACGCGCCGTACATCGTCGGCCGCACCAACGGTTCTGTCCCAGTCCTTTTCGGCCACCATCTGGCCGTTCCTCCTCGCAGTTTCGACGGGCCTGCGGGCAATCAGAGTCGTAAACCGGGTCAAATGAGTTGACTTATTCAGCGCACGTAGGTGTTCAGATTAGCAATGGTATTAGTTGCATACCGCAACGGTTTGATACCGGAGTGTTATATCGCCGAATCCGGCGACAGGCAAAATTGACGTCGCCGCAAATCGCGATAGCCGTCGACGCGGGTGCGCGCGTGCGGAAAGGGCTTGCCCGAGTGCGTCATCGGCAGCGTCATGCGAATTCGTCGCGCCGTGTCCGCAGGTGCATTCCGGAAGGCCGGTTACGCGTTGCCGGGCGAGCGAGTTCGCGATGGGTCACCCAAAACTACAGGCGCACAAAATATTTCGGCCGACCTACCGGACGGCGCCGGGCACCCGATCAGGCCGAGACGGGCTTTTTTGAAGCCGGCGCGGAAACCTTCATCAGCTTCATCAGGTTGCCGCCCATGATCTTTGCCTTGTCCTCGTCGCTGAAGTCGGCCAGCTCGTCGACGAAGGTGATCGGGTCTTTCAAGCCCTCGGGGTGCGGCCAGTCCGATCCGAAGACCACCCGGTCCGTGCCCACCATGTTGACGATCTCGGTGAACCGGTCCTCCCAGAACGGGCTGACGTACACGCACCGCTTGAACGTCTCGATCGGGTCCTCGGCGAACGCTTGCGGCATCTTCTTGTAGACGCCCTTGAGGCCCCGGAACAGGGTCGGCACCCAGTCGGCGCCATTCTCGATCGACAGTATCCGCAGGTCAGGGTTGCGGGTCAGCGCGCCATGGCAGATCAGGGCGCCAAACGCGTCCTCGATCGGGCGATGGCCCATGGCCAGGCTGCGGAAGGCGGTCGGCTTGAACGGCAGGAACTCGTCGCCCGGCTCCCAGATGTTGAGCAACTCGGAGTAGCCGCTATCCGAAGCGTGCATCGAAACGGGGATCTCGGCGCGCACGCAGGCCTGCCAGAACGGATCGAACTCTTCGAGCCCGAACGACCGGCTGCCGCGGTAGCCGGGCACCGGCGCCGGACGCACCAGGACGGTGCGGGCGCCGCGCTCCAGGCACCACTGCAATTCCTCGAGCGCGCGGTCGACGATCGGCAGGGTGATCACCGGGGTGGCGAAGATGCGGTCCTGGTAGTTGAACGACCACTGCTCGTACATCCACTCGTTGAGCGCGTGGATGACGTCATGGGTCATCTCCGGGTCGTCCTTCATGCGCTCCTCGACGAGGCTGGCCAGTGTCGGGAACATCAGCGCGAAGTCGATGCCGAGTTCGTCCATGACCTCCAGGCGTGCGCCCGGTTCGCGGAAGGCAGGGATGGCTTTCATTGGCTCGCCGAGGATTTCGCGGTAGCTCTTGCCCTGCGAGCCGTGGCGGAAGTAGTCCTCCTGGGCGCCCGGGCGGGCCACCACTTCGAACGTCGGGTTCGGGATGTATTCGCTGATGTGGCCGCGCACAACGATCTTGGTGCGGCCGCGGACCTGGACGTAGTCGATGACGTTCTTGCGTTTGTCCGGCAGGAACTTGGTCAGCGCTTCCTGCGGCTCGTACATGTGGTTGTCCGCGTCGAAAACGGGGAAGGGAAGCTCGCGAGACGGCATGGCGATCTCCTTGCAAAGATTCTGAATTCTCACTGCCCGGTAACGACGTTACCACTCCTGGGCAACGAGGTATACCCGCGCCTACCCGTCCGCCTGCGGCCCGATGGTCGGCGTTGTGCCGTTGATGATGGCGAAGTTCACGGTGGCGGTGGCGAGCAGTTCGTCGTCGCCGTCCCCGAAGATGTCCACCTGCATCACCATCGCCCGCCGTCCGGATCGCAACACCTTGGGCACCGCGAACGCCGCGCCCTGCCGGACGGGTCGCAGGTAGCGGACAAACAGATCCGAGGTCGTCATCGTGGTGCCGGGCTCCAAATACTCCAGCCCGAATTGCCCGCCCGCCACGTCCACCAGCGTCGCGATCAGGCCCCCCTGCAGGGCGCCGGACGTGTTGACCACCTGCGGGCTGACCGGCATGGTCATGGCGAATTCACCGTTGCGGCTTCCCGGGCGCATGCCGATCTGAGCGAACAGCTCGGCCAGCGACGGGACCGTCGACTCTTCGTCGGTTTCGCGGATGCCGAGGGCGCGGCTGCAGAAGTCGTAGAGGTGGCCGGTATCGACGGGTGCGCCGTTCAATTCCGAACCCAGCCAATGCAATCGCTGCGCGCCCATCACCGTCTGCATGACGATGGCGGCCGACGCGCCGACGTCCAATCCGGGGTTGAAGACCCCTTCGGTGATGCCCTGCCCGACGATGTCGCGAATCAGCCGGTGCAACGGTGAGAGCACGCGGGCGTAATCGCGGGGACGGGTCTCGGCCAGGTGCTGGTTGTACAGGGTCAGCGCCCGATTCAGGCTGTCCTGGGTGCTCGATTCCGGTTGCTGGCTGAGCCGGTCGATCAGCAATTTCAAGGCCGAGGTGCTGTCCAGCCCGTCGGTCTCAGCGCGCCACGCCTGCACCGATTGGGCGATGGTTCGGTCGAACAGCGCCAGCAGCAGTTCGTCCTTGCTGGCGAAGTGTTGGTAGAAGGCCCGCAGCGAAGTCTTGGAGCGTGCCACGACCTCCTGCACGGTGAAGTCGGTGCGTCCCGTTTCCCCCAGAATCGCGACGGCGGTCTTGATGAAGCGGTCGCCGCGCGTCACTTCGGCTTCGTCATTAGGGGCGGTCATCGGCGCTGGTCCCTTCCGTGGCGCAATCCTTGCGCTCCGAGAATGAGGTTACCGCGCTTCGTGGCGTGTCCGCGATGCCCAGACCGGACGCCGTCCTCCCTGGTGGCGGTGCACCGCCCCGCCGCACGCAAATCGACCGGGCCGACCGCCATTTTCACGGTGCGTTTGTTGACGTCACATTTGATTTTGCGGTCATTGAAATTCTCGACGCGGGCGAATATGCCGGCCGGATGCGCAGGTGTGCCCGCCACTGCCGTTGCCGACCAACGGTCCGACGCTCAGCCGCCGCGGGCCTCGATCATCGCCGAGCGGTTGACCTTCGTCGCGGCGGTGCGCGGTATCGCGTCGACGAATTCGACCGTCTTGGGCGCCTTGTAGGGGGCAAGGCGGCTCTTGGCGTACGCGATCACGTCCCGTTCGGTGAGGGGCTCGGCGCCGTCGGCGTCGGCGCGCTGGATCACCGCGTGCACGCGGCGCCCCCACTGCGGATCGGCAAGGCCGATCACGACGACGTCGGCGATTCCGGGGTGGCCGGCGAGCGCCGACTCGACTTCGGCCGGAAAGACATTGGCGCCGCCGCTGACGATCATGTCCACGCGGCGGTCCACGATGTAGAGAAAGCCGTCCTCGTCGAGGTGGCCCATGTCCCCGGCGGAGCGGAAGCCGTCCTCCGTCGACGGAAGCGGGGGCGCCCCACCCAGGTAGCGGTACCCCGCGCTCATCGGCGCTCGCAGGTACACGTCCCCGTCCTCGCCGGGTCCCAGCGGCCGCTTCTCGGCGTCCAGAATGCGGATCTCGGTGTCCCGGAAACCGCGACCCACGCTGCCCGGGTGGGCAAGCCACTCGTCGCCGCGCAGCGCGGTGAGCCCCAGGTTTTCGGTCATGCCGTACGCCGTCACGATCTGCTCCGGGCTGAGCAGTTCGAACCAGGTGTGCAGCAGCGACGGCGGCATCACCGCGGCGCCCTGCAGGATGAACACGATGCTGGACAGGTCGCGCTCCCGGACGTCGGGCCGGGCCGCGATGCGCGCCAGCATGGTGGGCGTCGCGGTGAAATTGGTGATCCGGAAGCGCTCGATCACGTCGAGAGCCAATGCGGCGTCGAACTTTTCGAGTATCACCAGATGGTCGCCCGCCAGCAGCATGAGGAAGGTGGCGAAGCCGTTGGTGTGATACATCGGCGCGGGCACCATGATCGTCTGCGGCTGGGAAACCGGTGTCCAGTTCGACAGGAACGGTTCGCCCTGCTGGGGGATCCACAGCGACGGCGCCAGGTTCAGGATCACCTTGGGCACGCCGGTGGAACCGCTGCTGCAGATTCCGTTGGCGGTGGGGGAGACCGCCACCGGCAGGGGACCGTCGGACTCGCCGGCCGCGCGGGTGTCGAGTTCCCAGCGGCTCTTTTCGTCGACGACGACGACGGGATCGATCACCTCGCGTACCCGGTCGCGCTCCCACTCGGGAAGATCCCAGTGCATGGGCACCGGAACCGCGCCGATCTTCCAGCACCCCAGCGTCGCCAGCACAAGATGCGCGGAGTTCGGGATGGCAAGGGCGACAAGGGAACCGGTCGCGGCGCCGTTGGCGGCAAGGGCCCGGCCCCACTGGTTGGCGCGGGCGTCGAGCTCACCGAATGTCAGCGTTTGCGCGGTGCCGTCGAGCGCCACGATCGTGACGCCGGTATCGTCCGGACGTTGTTCGGCGAGCTCTTGCAGCTTGGTTCCGAACGGAACTCCGTCCGCGAACGGGTTTTCCGCCGCGTCGGCCGCGACGGGTTCGCTACTCACCTGCGCCGTTCCTCCTCAATCGTCGTGCGGCGGCTCACGCGGATACCGGCTCGCTGAACAGCGTCTCCAGCGACCCGTCCGACACGCTGGGGATCAGGCGCAGGGCGAGTTCCTCGGTGCCCAGCGGCAACCGGATCAGCGGCTGGGTGTGCCGGTCGAGCACGCTGACGTCGGACTCGTCGCAGAAACCCAGGGCTCCGAGTAACTGGTGCGACGTGCGCATCACCTGCCGCGCGGTGTCGGCGGCTTTGAGCCGAAGGACCAGGGCGTCGGCCGAATGGATCTGCGACGGCAGCGATTCGGGTCGGCAGATCGTATATTTCGCGAGTTCGTGCAGCCCGCGCACCGCGACGGCGGCGTCCGCGACGGCAAACCTGACGGCCTGAAAGTCCGCGAGCGGCTTGCCGAACTGAATCCGGGCGCGCACGTGTTCGGTGACAATCTGCAACGACTGCTGCACCGCTCCCAGAATCCGCCATGATCCCAGCACGAGATGAAGATTAACGTCGGCGGCTCCGACGCTTCCCTCGGGTGCGCCCAGGGTGGCCGGAACCAGGAACGGCCCCAGCTTGGCGCCGGTCCGCGCCGCCGGCTGCGGCCGGTACCGGTTGCCGTCCAGGTCCGCGGCGATCCAGTCGCCGGCCAGATCTCCGTGGTCGATGCGCGGGGCCTTCGGATTCACCAGGGCCAGGCGCGCGCCGTCGATCGACAGCAGCTCCTCCACCAGTGGATAGGGCAGCACTGTGGCGCCGGCGGCCTGGCACAGCACCGCGGCAGCCAGCAGATCGTCCGGGGCCGAGCGCACGTCGAGGTCGAACGCGCCCACCTCGTTCAACGCGGCGCGCGCCGCGTCGCGGACGGTGTCGTCGGCCTCGGCGCGCAGCGCGGCCGGCGGTCCACCCAATCGGGTTAGTCGCTTGCCCGCGACCGCGGCGAAATCGCTGATGTCTTGTGGCAGATCGGTTTTCATCGACTTCCTCCCAACACGTCCCGTGCCACCAGCATCTTCTGCACTTCGATGGTGCCCGATGCCACGGTGGCCGCCTGTGCGTAACGCCAATGGTCTTCGATCGCCCCGTGCAGTGGCGCGGAGCTGCCGCTGTCCAGCGCCGTGGGGCCCAGCACGTCGAACAGCAGCTCGGCGACCTGCTGATCGAGGGTCGTCGTGACGATGCGGGCGGCGCTGGCGGCCGCGCCCGCCGCCGGATCGTCCTGCAGTGACACGGCGCGATAGGCCAGCAGCCGGGCGACGCGCAGGTCGACGAGCGCCCGCACCCACCGGGTGCGAATCGTCTCGGGCAGCTCGTCCCATTCGTCGTCGAGCCGGCTGCGCATCCGTTCGAGCAGCGACTCGCACCGCGCGTACCGGGCGATGCCCACCCGCTCGAAGGCCAGCGCTTCGCGCATCACCCGCCACCCGTCACCGACCTCACCGAGCACGTCGCCGGGAAACGCCTGCACGTCGTCGAGGAACATCTCGTTGAGGTGGTGCGGCCCCAGCATCGACGGGATCGGCCGGACGGTGAAACCGGGGCGGTCCATCGGGATCAGAAACAGGGTGAGCCGCTGGTGTTTTGGGGCGTCTGGGTCGGTGCACGCCGCCAGCACGCACCAAGAAGCCATCAGCGCATAGGACGTCCACACCTTCTGGCCGGTGATGCGCCAACCGTCGCCGTCGGGAACGGCGCGGGTGCGCAACGACACCAGGTCGGTGCCGGCCTCGGGCTCCGAAAAGCCTTGGCACCAGATGACGTCCCCGGCGGCGATGGCCGCCAGGTGCTTGGCTTTCTGTTCCTCGGTCCCGTAGCGCATCAGCGCCGGACCGACCCAGTTGATCCCCATGTACTGCGGACCGCGGGGCTCATGTTGGGCCCACATCTCCTCGCGCAGCACCGTCTGCTGCCAGACCGAACCACCGCCGCCGCCATGCTCTTTCGGCCACGCCAGCGCGAGCAGTCCCTCGGTGGCCAGTAGTTTGCAGAACGTCTCGGTGGTGGCGAGGTCCTGCGGGTTTTCGGTGCACGCGCCGAGGAAGTCGGCGGGGATGTGGTTGGCTACCAGCTCGCGCAGGTGGCTTCGCAGTTGTCCGGCGTCGTCGCCGAGGTCGTAGTCCATCGTGGTCATCCCTTCGGCAGTCCGAGCAGCCGCTCGGCGATGATGTTGCGCTGCACCTCCGACGTGCCGCCGTAGATGGTCGCGGCCAGCGCGTCCTGACGTTCGAACAGCAGGTCCGGGTCGGCGGCCGACTCCGGGCCCGCCGTGGCCGCGCCCAGTTCCCAAACACGCTGCAACGTAAGCGATCCGAGCAGCTTCATGGTGTCGGCTTCCGGGCTGGGCCGCCCGGCCAGTTCGTTGCCCAGCGCGCGATATCCGGTGGCCCGCAAGGCTTCGGCGTCGGCGAGCAGCGAGCCGAGCTCGGCGTAGGCGTCGTGGCCCAGGCCCGTGCCGGAGCGAACCGCGTCGAGCCCGCGTTTGATCTCGACCCAGTTCATGATCCAGATCATCTGGCGTTCATGCTGCAGCGACGACAGGGCGACATTCCAGCCGCCGTTGAGCGGCCCCAGCAGATTGTCGGCCGGCACCTCGACGTCGTCGAGGAAGACCTCGCAGAATGTTTCGTCGGAGATCGAGGCCATGCGGATGGGCTCGATCCTGACGCCGGGCGCGTGCAGGTCCAAAATGAGGCACGAAATGCCGCGGTGTTTCGGCGCATCGGGATCCGTGCGCGCATACAGGGTGCACCACCGCGACTCGTGGGCCTGGGTGGTCCAGATCTTGTGACCGTTGACCCGGAACACGTCTCCATCAGGGCCACAGCGTTCGGCGCGGGTGCGCAGTCCGGCGAAATCGGACCCGGCCTCGGGTTCGGACATGCCCAGCGCCCACCACTCGTCACCGCGTAACAGCGGAACGAGCAGCCGCTCGACCTGGGCGGCGGTGCCGAACTGACGAATGCCGGGCGCGGCGACGTTGGGGCCGGCGATGTTGGGCAGTTTGGGCGCAGAGCGCAGCGCGGCCTCGAGCCGGACCTCCATGGCGTCGCGCAAGCCCAGGGACCGGCCGCCGTGCTCGCGAGGCCAGGTCGGCTGGATCCACCCGGCCTCGAAGGCGGCCCGTTGGTAGTCGCGCCGCAGGCCCAGGTCCCACCGGTACTGCCGGTACTTCTCGTAGTAGTCGTCGGGCAGAAACTCCGTCAGCCACCGACCGAATTCCTCAACGACGATGCTCATCGGCACCGCTCCTCCTCATCGCTGCGTCCCCCGCAAGCGGGAGGTGCCCCCGCTGCATCGTCGCCGGTGCGGCTCACGCGGCGCCTCCGCAGAATCGGCGGCCCACCTCGTGATAGAGCGCGCGACTGTCGCCCAGCAGCGCGGCGCCCTGCCAAGCGCGCCTGACATAGAGGTGCACGTCGTGTTCCCAGGTCTGTCCGAGCGCGCCGTGCACCTGGACCGCGGTGCGCGCGCACGCGGCGGCCGCGTCACCGGCCGCCGCTTTCGCGAGGGCGGCGGAGGTCCACGCATCGCCGGGCGTCGCGGCCGGGTCGGAAAGGCGCGCCGCGGCCGCATAGGTGAGACTGCGGGCGCGTTCCAGGCCGACGTAGTTGTCGGCCAGCGCGTGCTTGATTCCCTGGAATGCGCCGATCGGTTGGCCGAACTGGCGCCGCGACTTCGCGTGCTCGACGGAGCGGTGCAACGCGGCGCTCGCCACGCCGACCAGGTCGGCGGCGCAGGCCACCCACGGCGCCGTCAGCGCCGATTCGACGTCGACGCTCGCGGCGGCCGCGGGCACGGCGTCGATGTCGACCGCAGCCAATGGCTGGGCGGGGTCGGTGGGTTCAGCCGCCGGCACCACGGTGACACCGTCGCCGCCACGGACGACCGCCGCCACGGTGTCACCGGCGTCGTCGCGGGCGAGCGTGACGACCAGCTCGGCGCGCGACAGGTGGGGGACCGCGACGGCGCGGCCGCGCATCCGCCCGTCACGCAGTGTCATCGGCGCGCCGGGCAGTCGCGACCCGGGTGCGTGGACGGCCAACGTGGCCACGGCGCCACCGGCGATGTCGGCCAGGACGGAGTCGAGGCCGGCGGCCCGCAGCACGCCCGCGGCCAGACCGACGCTGCTCAGCAACGGGATTGGCGCGAGCGCGGCACCGCATTCCTCGAGCACCACGGCCAGCTCGACCGGCCCGTAGTCGGTTGCTTGGGGGGCGGCGAGTTCGGTCCAGCCGAGGTCGACGACCGTCTTCCACAGGGCGCGCCAGCGCTCCGGATCGGTGATCGCTTGACGCGCGGCCTCAGGCGGGCACTCCGTACGTAATATGTCGCGTACGGCGTCGCGCAGCGACAACTGTTCCGAGTTCAGCCCTACATCCATAAGACCTCTAACATAGTAAAGATAATAAACTAGCCCGGCCGGTGCAATCGCACCGAATCACACGCATAGGTGGCGCATGGTCGAGTGGTATCTGTTCCTGCCGCAGGTCCGGTTGTCGGCGGCCGACATCGCGGAGCGGGCGCGCCACGCCGAGGCCAGTGGCTTCGACGGCATCGCGTTCATCGATCACCTCGAGGCGCCCGGGCTGCCCGACGAAAGCATCTGGGAGGCAATGGGGATCGCCACCTGGGTGGCCGCCAAGACCGAACGGCTGCGGATCGGTCATCTGGTGCTCTGCGACGCGTTCCGCCACCCCGCGGTGCTCGCCAAACAGGCCGTCACCCTCTCGGAGGCGTCCGGCGGCCGATTCGAGCTCGGCCTGGGGTCGGGGTCGTGGCCCGCGGAGTTCGCCAGATTCGATGTCGGCCAGCAGGATCCGAAAGCACGGGTCGCTCAACTCGACCGCCACCTGAAGCTGCTCAGGCAGTACTGGGGCGACGGGATGGGGGAGGGCGAGTCGGCGCCGCAGGCGCCGCGACGGTCGCACCCGATACCGCTGGTCCTGGGTGGCAGCGGTCCCCGGATGATGGAACTCGTTCGCAGATACGCGGATTGGTGGAATCTGCCGGCGCATCAGCTCGACAAGCTGCCGAAACTGGCCGGGGCCGCGGGAACCGCCCGGTTGTCGACCCAGCAGATGGTGGGCTTTGTTCGGTCGGGAACCGATCCCGATGCCGTGCGCGAGGTGAGCACCCGCCGATTCGGCAACCTGGGATCCGGACTGATCTGCGGGGCTGCCGACGAGCTGTTCGGGCACTTCACCGGACTGGCCGGCCAGGGGGTCGAGCGGTTCTATGTCTGGTTCGCCGACTTCGCCGCACCGGACTCCCTGCACGAGTTCGGCGAATCGGTGATCAAGCCCTTTCCGGCGCCGTAGGCGTCAACCCCGTTGCGCGCGGCGGCGGGCCTCGGTGGGCACGACCGGCGGTCGCGCGAAAGGGCCGCGCTCCACCGCGGACAGGCGGATCTCCGGCAAGTCGACCGACGGGTCAACGGTATCCAGCCACACGACCGCTTCGGCGACGTCGGAGACCGCGATCGCGTACATCTCGAACGGAACGTCCTGCAGCATCTCGGTGGCCACCGGGCCCGGCGTGACGACATGCACGCTGATGCCGTCGCGATCGACTTCGAGCGCCAGGGCCCGCGCGAACGCGTTCATGCCGGCTTTTGAGGCGGAATAGGCGGTGCGCGCCGGCATCGGCTCGTGTGCCGCCGAGGACGAGATGAACACCAGCCGCGAGCCCGACTTCATCCTGGGCAGCACCGCGGACGTCACCACGAAGCACGAATCCAGGTTCGCCGACATGATGGCCTGCCACTGCTCGAACGTCTGCTTGCGCGCGTAGGTTCCGCCGAGCGTTCCCGCCGCGTGGACAACGAGGTCGATTTCCCCCAATGCGCTTATCGCGGTGGGGAATCCGAGCGGATCGGAGGCGTCGGCCACCACATGACGCGCACCGATCTCCTCGGCCGCGGCGCGCAGCGGGCCTTCCCGGCGAGCCGAGAGCACCACGTCGTAGCCGCGCTCAACCAGCTTGCGGGCGCACCCTTTTCCGATCCCGCCGCTGCCGCCGGTGACCAATGCGGTTCGCATGACCGTTGCAGGCCGCCCTTCAGGATTGCCGAATATCCCGCGACCGCGACAAGGCCTGCGGGGACAGCGCATAGATGCGTTGATCGTGCTGACCGGACAGCACGTAGGTCTGGGTGTCGGCAAGGTGGCGCCCGGCGATACGACGGGCCCGGTCGACGTTGCCCTCCGCGATCGTCTCGGTCAGCTTGACGTGGGTGGTGAGCACCGCGCGGCGCTGAGCCAGCGAAGGGTAGGTGCCCCGCGACGCGCTCTCGTCGGCCCACTGCCGTTCGTGACTGGTCCACAGCGTCTCCAGGCTGCCCACGACGGCGATGATCGTGTGGTTGCCGCAGCCGCGGACGACGAGATCATGGAATTCACGGCCGATTTCGGTGAACCGGCGGCCGTCTTCGAGGTGTTCGGCCATCGACTCGTTGATCCGCGTGAGTTCGGGCACCAGGGTCTCGGCCCGGTCCGGGCGGCGGGCGGCCAGCGCGGCGCACGCGGGCTCGAGTTCCTGTAACGCCATACCGAGATCGGCCACCTCGACGGACTCGCTCTGCAGCAACAGGCCGAGCATGTAGGCGGCGCTGGTCTTCGCCGGGGCGTGCACGACGGCGCCGCCACGGTTCCCGCGCCGCACCGACACCAGGCCCTCGGTTTCCAGGATCCGCAAGGCCTCACGCAGCGACACCAAGCTCACGTTGAACTGTTCGACGAGCACCTCTTGCCGCGGCAGGAGATCGCCATCGGCGAGGTCGCCGTCGATGATCTGACGGCGCAACTCATCGGCTACGATTTCGGCGATCCGCGGCGCCGACAACCGGCGCCGGGCGTCGGGGCCAATTCCCAAGGCGGTCATCCGATCCTCGAACAAATCAACTCGCTGGCTTAGCTATTTTAGCAGTAATGATATAAATAGCTTCTCTGATCGCGCGTCGATCGGAAGGGCGGGTGCAAGTGAGCGAGCGGTCCGAAAGCCGGCCGACACCGCTACACGATTTGCGTGTCGTCGAGATCAGTGACCGGATAGCGGGCAGCTACTGCGGGAAGCTGCTGCTCGACGCGGGCGCTCAGGTCTACAAAATCGAACCGCCGCAAGGGGATTGGCTGCGGCGGTACACCGCCAGCGGTTCGCCGGTCGCCGAAAACGGCACCGCGCCTTTTTTCAGCTACCTCAACGCCGGCAAGCGCAGCATGACGTTCGCCCCCGGTGGCTCGGATTCGTCGCGACTGCGCGCCATGCTGGGCGCCGCCGACGTCGTCGTCGTCACCGCCGGCCCGGCGCAGGCCGCGGCGATGGGCATCGACCCGCGGCAACTGCTGGAACATTCGCCGCGGGCCGTCATCGTCACGATCTCCGATTTCGGCTGGGCCGGACCCTACGCGGACCGCGCCGCCAGCGAGTTCACCTTGCAAGCGTGGGCCGGCTCGCCCGGCTTCCGCGGCGATCCCGCCGGGCCCCCGATTTCCATCGGCGGCGATCTGGGCGAGTACATGGGCGGTGTGTTCGCGGCGTTCGGCGCGTTGGCCGTGCGCCGCCGCGTCGAGCGCGGCGGGCCCGGCGAGCATCTCGACCTGTCCATGCTCGAAGCGCTCACCACGATGCAGAGCAGCGAATGGCTGCATTCGCAACTGCTGCGCGTCCCGCCGGTCCGCCGCACCACCGAGGTGCCGTCGATCGAGCCCGCCAAGGACGGCTACGTCGGGATCACCATGGTGACCGGGCAGCAGTGGCTCGACTTCGCCGCGATGGTCGAATGCCCGCAACTGGAGGAGATCGAGCAACTGCGGTTTCAGATCGGCCGGTGGCAATACCGCGACCTGATCCGCGAACAGATCCATCCCTGGCTGGCCGAACGGACCGTCGCGGAAATCGTCGAGCTCGGACATCTGTTCCGGTTGCCGATCGCCGCGCTGGGCAACGGCTCCACCATCCGGGACCTGGAATACGTGCGCCAGCGCGAAGCCTTCATCCACAACCCGGCCGGTTTTCACCAGCCCCGCCCACCGTGGCTGATGTCGGCCTGCGCGCCGGCTCGCGTGGGCGCCACGCCCCGGCTCGGTGAGGCCGATGGCGAATCGCCTTGGCGCCGTGATGAATACGAATCCGAACCGGCGCTGGATGGGTTACCGCTGGCAGGTGTCCGCATCATCGACCTGACCGCGTTCTGGGCCGGGCCGGCCGCGACCCACCTGCTGGCCGCGTTCGGCGCCGACGTCGTCAAGATCGAATCGATCCAGCGGCCCGACGGCATCCGCTACTCGGGCGGCATGCGCACCGACGTGGACGACTGGTGGGAGTACGGCTGGGTGTTCCACGCGATGAACACCAACAAGCGTTCGGTCACACTGGATTTGGGATCCGAGCAGGGCCGTCGCCTGTTCACCGAACTGGTCGCCGGCGCCGACGTCGTGATCGAGAACTTCTCGCCGCGGGTGATGGAGCACTTCGGCCTCACCGCCGAGGTGCTGCTCGGCGTCAACCCCGAACTCGTGTTCGCCCGGATGCCCGCATTCGGTGTCGAGGGTCCGTGGCGGGATCGGGTCGGCTTCGCCCCCACCATGGAACAGATCGCCGGATTGGCCTGGGTGACCGGGCTGCCCGAGGCTCCGCCGGTGGCCCCGCGCGGGGCCTGCGACCCACTGGCCGGTGTCCACGCCGCGTTCGCCGTGCTCGCCGCGCTGAGCTTCGCTGAGGGCACCGGGTCGGGCCAGCTGGTCGAGCTGCCGATGCTCGAAACGGTGCTCAACGCCACCGCGATCCAGGCGATCGAGTCCGAGGTCTTCGGTGTCACGCTGAGCCGCCGGGGCAACCGCGGACACGGCGCCGCGATCCAGAACATCTACCGCTGCGCCGGCTCCGGCGACAAGAACGACGATTGGATCGCCGTGACCGTCCGCGACGATGCGCAGTGGCACGCGCTGGTCGACGTGATGGATCGTCCCGGGTGGTGCGAGGACGAGGCCCTGTCCACCGTTGCCGGGCGCCACGAACGAGCCGACGAGGTCGATGCCCGGCTGGCGGACTGGTTCGTCCACCAAACCCTTGAATCGACGGTGGAACGCTTGGCCGACGCGGGAATTCCCGCCGCGCCCGTGGTGTCGCCGTCGCTGGTCACCGACAATCCGCAGTTGCGCGAGCGCGGCTTTTTCGAGGCGCTGCATCATCGCAGCACCGGACTCGGCCTTTACCCGTGCCCGCCGTTCGCCCTGCTCGACGGCCAGGACCGATGGCTGCTGCGACCGCCGCCCAAGCTGGGCGAGCACAATGAAGAGATCCTGCGCGATCGGTGTGGGCTGACCGACGAAGAACTGACACGCCTTGCGACCAGCGGGGTGATCGGGACCCGCCCCAAGGGTCTGTAAGAGAAGTGGAGGGCATCTGATGCGCGTAACGGTCGACGAGAACGTGTGCGAGGCCAACGGCTTTTGCGAATCGCTTGCACCGGACGTGTTCGAGTTGGGGGACGCCGACGTAGTGCAGATCGCGGACGGCCCCGTGCCGGCCCGGCTGGAAATCGACGTGCGCGCCGCGGTGGACCAGTGCCCGAAGGCCGCGCTGCGGCTGGTCGAGGACTGACTCGCCCGGCGACGGCGAGCGCCGGAACGGCGCGAGTGAGGAGTCGGGCAATCAGACTCGCGCGGCGACGGCGAGCGCCGGAAGGGCGCGAGTGAGGAGTCGGGCAATCAGACTCCGCGGCGCTCGCGCAGCGATATCGCCATCTCGTCGTAGATCGACATGTTGGTGGTCAGGTTGGGATGCGCGGCCTTGGCCGGGCCGATTTCGATGTCATCGCAGCGCAGCAGCAGTTCGTCGAAGACCGCGCGCAGTTCCGCGCGGGCCAGCATGGCGCCCAGGCAATGATGCGGTCCGCCGCCCCCGAACGCCACGTGCGGGTTGGGCTGGCGGCCGATGTCGAAGGCGAACGGCGCATCGAAGACTTCCTCGTCGCGATTGGCCGACCGCAGCATCGACACCACGCGTTCGCCCTTGGCGATGCGCTGGCCGTCCATCTCGACGTCGACCTTCGCGGTGCGCGTCCAGTACGCCACCGGCGACGCCCAGCGCAGCACCTCCTCGACCGCGCCCGGCCGCAACGCTTCCTGCGCGCGATGCCGCTCGATCTGCTGTGGATTGCGCATAAACGCCTGCAGCCCGATGGCCAACGCGTTCTTGGTGGTGTCGCTGCCGGCAAACGCCAGCACGAAGAAGAAAAACTCGAGCTCGTTCTCGGGCAGGCTGAATCGCTCGCCGTCGTCGCCGGTGATCACCGCGGTCGCGAGCGTGCTCCAGATGTCGTCGGTGGGATTGCGCCGCTTTTCGGCGGTGAGCTCCATCGCGTACCCGAAGACCGAAGCAAAGAGATCGAGTTCCACCTGCCCGCTCGGGCGCGCCTCGGGCGCAAGCGCTTTCAGGATCTGGTCGAAGATGCCGAAGATTCGCGGCCGATCCTCGTCCGGGATGCCGATGATGTCGCCGATCACCGTCATCGGCAACGCGTCGGCGACGTCCTCGATCCAATCTCCGCCGCCCGCGGCCAGCAGGTCGTCGATCATCCGCGCGGCACGCGCGCGGATTCCCTCCTCGAGTTTGGCTATGGCGCGGGGATTGAACGCGTTGGAGATGAGTTTGCGGCGCCTGTTCAGGTCCGGCGGGTCCAACGTGATGATTGTTGGGAACGACGAGAACATGGCGACCGGCTGGATGAGCGGGCCGTCGGCCGCGGTGAACGACTCGGTGTCACGGTGCAGGCGGACCGCGTGCCGGTGTTTGGTCGCCATCCAGAAATCGCGGTGCACGGCCTGGGCCACCCCCGGCGTCAGGTCGTGCCGGAAGAGTGGGCTGGTGCGTCGCAGCTCGGCGAACAGGTCGTCGGGAAAGCCGTTGTACCACAAAGACCGATCGGACAGGTCGACCGCTGCAGCCGTCATCGCCGAGCCCCGTTCTGCGGCGACGCACCGACAACCGGTGAGCGCCGCGTTGACGTTCTATGCCTAAGATAGTAAAAATAGAGCTAGTCGTCGAACTGGAGTGCTCGTGACGCGAACAGTTTCGGACTCGGCCCCGGAGTCGGCCGAGGACCCCTCAGAACGAGAGTTCGGGCAGGCCGGCATCGCGCTGTCGACCTACCGTTTCCCGACGGGCTGGTTCATCGTCGCGTTCGGCTCGGACCTGGCTCCCGGTCAGGTCAAGCGCGCGCACTACTTCGGTGAGGAGCTGGTGCTCTTCCGCACCGAGTCGGGCCGGGTCCACGTGATGGACGCCTACTGTCAGCACCTCGGCGCCAACCTCGCCGTCGGCGGCACCGTGGAGGGCGAGCACATCGTCTGTCCTTGGCACGGTTGGCAATGGCGCGGCGACGGCAGCAATGCGCTGATTCCCTACAGCAAGATCGGCTGCAAGAACAATGTCCGCATCCGGACCTATCCGAGCATGGAGTGGTACGGCTTCGTCCTGGCCTGGCACGAGCGGCACGGGCGGGCGCCGTACTGGCAGCCCCCGGTGCTGCCCGAGCTGGAGACGAACGAGTACTACCCCCTGCACCCGCACACCCAGATGCTCAACCGGGTCAAGGTGCACCCGCAGATGATCATCGAGAACGCCGCAGACCCGTATCACGTTCAGTACGTGCACAAGGCCGCCAATCCGGCCACTACCGCGTCGTTCGAGGTGGCCGGATACCACCTGCACGCGACGGTCAACGCCCACTTCGGCGGGGGCCGGGCGCAGACGTGGCTGACGCCGAACGGACCGGTCGACGCCAAGATCATCTACGACAACTACTCGCTGGGGCTGGGTGTGGTGCGATTCCCCAGCGAGCTGGTGGCCACCGTTCAGGTCACCGGCCAGACGCCGGTCGACGAGGACTACACGGACTACTTCTACACACAGGCTTCCGTTCGTGAGCCGGGGGACACTGGTGACGTGCCCACCGGACGCGCCGCCCGGTTCCTCGCGCTTCAGCAAGAAGTCATCAAGCAGGACTTCTTCACCTGGGAGAACATGAAGTATCTGGAGAAGCCGAATCTGGCTCCCGAAGAGGCGCACGATTACGCGGCCCTTCGCCGCTGGGCGCACCGCTTCTATCCGGGAACGCAACCGTCGCCGTCCGATTTCGGCTACACTGCCGACGGTGAGCCCGACCCGGCGGCGTCGGAAGCCTGACGAAACCCTGATGCCTGGGCCCGCCGATTTCGGTGTCGACGGTTTCACCGTGCCGGCCGTGCTGGATCGGCGGGCCGAGCAGCATCCCGACCGGGTGATGATGTCGATCGCCGGTGTGGACGTGACCTTCGAGCAGATGCGGCGACAGTCCCGTGCGGCGGCAAACATCTTGTCCGGCTTGGGTGTCGGCCGCGGCGACTGCGTGGCGTTGTTCACCGCCACGTGCCCGGAATGGGTGTACTTCTGGCTGGGCGCGGCGCGCATCGGCGCGGTCAGCGCGGCCGTCAATGCCGCGAACAAGGGTGATTTTCTGCTGCACACGCTTGAATTGTCGCGCGCCAAGGTGATCCTCACCGATGCCGAGCGGGCGCCCCGGGTCGACGAGGTCGCCGGCCGCCTGGCTGCGGTGACCGACGTTGTGGTGCTGGATGATTCGCTCACCGAAGCGTTGCTCAGCACGCCCGTTCACCCCGTGAGCGACAGTCCCGCGGGCGAGGCGGACGTGGGGGTGCTGTTTTACACATCGGGCACGACCGGGCCCTCGAAAGCGGTTGCCACGACGTGGCATTACCTGTTCTCGGTGGCCGCGACCGTCGCGTCGGCGTGGGAGTTCGGCGCGGGGGAGGTGTTGTGGACGGCGATGCCGCTGTTCCATTTGAGCGCGGCGCCCAGCGTGCTGGCGCCGATGCTGGTCGGCGGAACCACGGTGTTGGCGAAAGCCTTTCACCCCGCAGAGGTGTGGGACGAGATACGCGCCCACGGCGCTATCGGTTTCGCCGGAGCCGGCGCGATGGTGTCGATGCTGCAAAACCTGCCCGCGGATGCCCGTGATGCGCAGCTGCCGCTGCGGTTCATCTCGGCCGCGCCCATCGACGCTGCCTCCTACCGCGACATCGAAAAGCGTTACGGCTGCCGCATCGTCACGATGTACGGGTTGACCGAGGCATTCCCGATTGCCCTCAAGGCCGTGGCCGACGAGGGCGTACCCGGAACCTCGGGTCGGCCCAATCCCGATTTCGACGTACGCATCATCGACGAGCGCGGCGATCCGCTGCCGCCCGGCGCCGTCGGGGAGATCGCCTGCCGGCCCAAGCGGGCGCACGTGATGAGCGAAGGCTATGTGAGCGAGGGGTTGCGGGTAGACCCGCACCCGGAGTGGTTCCGCACCGGTGATCTCGGGCGACTCGATGCCGATCAGAACCTGACCTATGTGGACCGCGTCAAAGACTCGTTGCGCAGGCGCGGCGAAAACGTCTCCTCGGCCGAAGTGGAGGCGGTCGTGATGCGCCACCCGGCGGTTTTCGAAGCCGCGGCCGTCGGTGTCCCCAGCGAGTTGGGTGAAGACGACATCCTGTTGGTCGTGACGTTGCGTCCCGGGGCCACGCTGGAATGCGCGGAGTTGCTCGACTTCTGCGCGGCCCGGATGCCGTACTTCTGCGTGCCGCGATACGTCGAGGTGGTGGACGAACTGCCGAAGAACATCGTCGGGCGCATCCGCAAAGACCTCTTGCGCAACCAAGGTGTGAATCCGGACGCATGGGATCGCGAGAAAGAGGGGTATATCGTTGCCCGGTAACGTTGCCCATCACTGTGAGAGAGGCTGCGAAGCGAAATGACCATGACCTATCAGGAACAGCAGCTGCTCCACGCCGCCACCGGCCGCGCCGCCATCCTGGACCTGAATGCCCGGCACAATCGGGCCTATTCGGGCGGCGACCGCGAGCGCTGGATCGCCACCTTCCGCCATTCCGGCGCCAGCTATACCCGTGACGGTGAGACGTTCACCGATCTGCGCGCGGCCTTCGACGGCGGCGACGGGCAACGGCTGATCACGGTCGACCACGAGATCACCGTCGACGGGGTCAACGCCGACCAGCATTGTGTCGCCATGCTTTTCGCGACCATGTTCGAGGACACCACACTGCGGGCCACCGGAATCTTCCGCGACACTCTGGTCTACGAGCGCGGCGGCTGGTACTTCACATCCCGTACGTTGCAGTGGGATTCGGTCCCTAGCCGGCATCCGCTCGTGATGTGAGCGGCATCGATACGTGGATCAGGATTTCAGCCAGCGGCTGGCCTTCGGCACCTATGAAGATGCGCTGCGGATGGTCGGCGCGAAAAGCGAACCCCGCACCGCGGCCACGGCGGTCAGCGCCGCGCGCATCCAATTTTTCGCCGCGATGGTCCGCGACGGCAATCGGTCCTATTGGGATTCCGAGTTCGCTCGTCAGCAGTGGGGTGGGCTGCTCGCGCCACCCGCTCTGCTGATGGGATGGTTGATCGCGCCCCCCTGGCAGCCCGGAGGTAGGCGATCCGGTTCATTGATCGCTTTGCGGGTGCCGCTGCCGGGCACCACGTTCATCAACGCGGCCAACGACGTTGAGTTTCCCCAACCCATCGTCGAAGGCGACGTGCTGACCGTCGTCGACGAGCTGGTATCGGTGTCGCCGGAAAAGCGGACCAGGCTGGGCGTCGGTCATTTCGTCGAGACGCTGGAGACCTACCGCCGCCAGGACGGCACCGTGGTCGCCACCTCCCGCAACACCCTGTTCCGCTTCACCCCCGGACCGTCCTCGTGACCGCCGACGGCCTGGACTGGAACCGGATCACCGTTCCGGTCGAGCTGCCCGAAGTGGTTGACCACATCAGCTACCAGCGCGTGGTGGAGAACGCCGGGGCGACGTGGGACTATTTTCCCGGCCATTTCGATCCGGATTACGCCCAGGCCCAGGGCAATCCGACGATCTACGTCAACACGATGCACCTCGCCGGCTTCGCCGACCGCGTCGCGACCGAGTGGGCGGGACCGCGCAGCCGGGTGGTGCGTCGCTCCATGCGGCTGACCGGGTCGGTGTACGCCGGTGACACGATGACCGGCCGTGGCCGGGCGGTGGCGAAACGGCGGGACACCTCGGTGGACCCGGCACTCTGTCTGGTCGACATCGAGATCCAGGTGACCAATCAGCATGGCGCGCTGTGCTGCCCGGTCGAGCTGACCTTGCAGATGCCCGAATCCCCACCCCACGGCGATGGATGACGCGGTCGAGCTGCACTTGGCGGTGTGTCGGCGGTTCGGTGCGGCGGTCGCCTCGGCGAATGGCAAATGGGACCGTCAAACCCCCTGCGATGCCTGGGATGCCCGAGGAGTGCTCGAGCACGTCATTGGCTTTCACGACGTACTTTTGTTGCGTCCCTTGGGACTCAAGCCCGACCGGCCGCGTGAGGATCCCCTCGAGCGGTGGCAACTGACCTACCACTCGCTGACGGAGGCTTTTGCCTCAGGCGTGGCAACACGGCTCGATGCCTACCCGCTGATCCCGAATCTGACCCGCGATGTCCTGGTGCATACCTGGGACCTCGCGCGTGCGGTGGGGGCCGACGCCAGACTGGACCCCGAGTGGTGTGAGATGTTTTGCGCCCGCCTACCGACGGATCCCCTGGACTTGGGCACGTCCGGAATGTTCGGTGCACCGATTACGCTGCGCGACGAGACCGACGCGCAGGCAAGGCTTCTGGCGCGCCTTGGCCGCGATCCCTGCTGGCGGCCGGAGACCTCATAGGGGCGGCAGCTGTCCTTTGCATATCAGCGTCTGCAGCTCGACGTACTCGTGCAGGCCCTCGGGGCCGAACTCGCGCCCGATGCCGGATTGCTTGAATCCGCCGAACGGCGCGCCGATGTCGAGGGTGTACATGTTGATGCCGTAGGTCCCGGTGCGGACGGCGGCCGCGACCTCGAGGCCGTGCCCGATGTCGGATGTCCACACCGAACCGGCCAGACCGTAGTCGGTCTCGTTGGCGATGCGGATCGCGTCGTCCTCGTCGCGGTAGCGCAGCACCGTCAGCACCGGCCCGAAGATCTCCTCCCGGGCGATGCGCATGTCGTTGGTGGCGTCGGCGAACAGCGTCGGCTGCACGTACCAGCCGCGCTCGGACGGACTCTGTTCGCCACCCAGGACGAGGCGGGCGCCTTCGCTGCGGCCGGACTGGATGTAGTCCTGGACGCGGCGCTGTTGTCGTTGGGCGACAAGCGGTCCGATGTCCGTTGCCTCGTCGGCCGGGTTGCCGACATTGAGCGCTGACATCATGCCGGCCAGCGCGTCGACGACCTCGTCGTGCTTCCGGTCGCTGACCAGGATGCGGGTCTGGGCGACGCACGCCTGACCGTTGTTCATCAGGCCGGCGCTCTTCAATCCGGCCACGGTCTTGTCGATGTCGGCGTCGTCGAGAATGATCGCCGCCGACTTGCCGCCCAGCTCCAGGCTCACGCGCTTCAGCTGTTCCCCGCACAGGGCGGCGATCCGGCGCCCGACGGCGCTGGAGCCGGTGAACGCGATCTTGTCCACGCCCGGGTGGCGCACGAGGGCCTCGCCCACGTCGGTGCCGCCGGGCAGGACGGAGACCACGCCTTCGGGCAGGTCGAGCTGCTCGATCATCTCGGCCAACCACAAAGCGTCCAAAGGCGTTTCGGGTGCGGGCTTGACGATCACGGTGCAGCCCGCGATCAGGGCGGGGATCAGCTTGGGCATGATCAAGAACTGCGGCACGTTCCACGGCACGATCGCCCCGACCACCCCGACGGGGGCCCGGCGCAAGTGCACTTCGCCCAGCACCCCCTGGCGGCGTTCGGTCCATGGAAAGTCGCGGGCGGAGGCCAGCGCGAGGTGGATCAGCGTTGCGGCGGCCGCGCCCTGGCCCATCCGGCTGAAACTGCGCGGCGAGCCCATCTCGTCGGTGATCAGGTCGGCCATCTCGTCGCTGTGGCCGGCGTAGATCGCGGCGAGCTGTTCGACTTTGGCCATCCGATCGGCATGACTCATCCGCGGCCACGGTCCGTGATCGAAGGCGCGCCGCGCGGCGACGACCGCGGCGTCGACGTCCTCCGGCCCGGCCGCCTGGACATGGCCGACCGGCTCTTCGGAGTGCGGCGAGATCACATCGAGCTGATGCGGATCGGCGGGCTTGCGCCACTGCCCTCCGATGAACACTTCGTCATAACAACGATGGTCGGCATTCTTCGTCATCGGGGCGCCTCCTCGAGGCAGCGGTGGGTACGGGACGAGACCGTGACCGTGATTCGCTATTGACGCTAACATAGCCAAAATAGAACGAGTAGCAGCCGCGGGTGGATCATCAGCGACGATGTCGAGGCGAGGCGCGATATGAAGAGCGACTGGCGCAGTTATCCATTCCAGTTGGTTCCCGGGGACGGCCAGCTCGAGTTCCCCGCCGCCGAAGGTGAACACCCCGACCAGGAGTCGGACACCTGGTTCATCGCGGGCCAACTCGACGCCGCCGAGACCGACCGGTCATTTGCCTTCCTGACCATCTTCAACAAGAACCGGCCCGGCGGAACGATCGTCGCCGACTTCTACACTATGGCGCTCTTCGACCTCGATACCGGCGATTACGGCACCTACACGGATTACGACATGCCGCCGACCAACCTCGAACCGGGCGCCTCGCGCAAGCTGGAGCTCGCCACCGGCTACCTCGACATCAGCTATGCCAGCGGTGCCGGCACCGCGTCCTGGATCACCTGCCGCAACGGCGACGGGGGTCTGCTGCCCTACACCTACCGCGTCAGCCTGGTGGGGGAGGATCATTCCGGCCGGCGCATGCGGCTGGACCTGGCCGTAACCCCCACGCGCGCACCGACTCCGGTGGGCGCCTCGACCTACAACGGCAAGATCGTCTGCTTCGGCCAGGACGACACCTACTCGTACTTCCAGACCGGTATGGCGATGACCGGCACCCTGCGCTGGGGCGAGGAGGTCCACCAGGTCTCCGGCAGCAGCGGCCATGTCGATCGGCAATGGTTCCCGAAATACGCCGGCGGCGGGGGAACCGCTGGGGATCCGAGGGCCAGGTCGCACGAATGGCGCACCATCAACTTCGACAACGGCGTCGACTTGAGCATCTGGCGACAGTTCGACCGCACGAACGACAATGCCCTGCAGCCCTTCACCGGTGTTACCGCGAGCTACCCCGATCCCGCCACATCGCCGCAATGCGCCGAAGACGTCGAGGTCACGATCAGCAGCTACGTCCGGTGGCCGGAGACGGTGCGGCCCCTGGTGCGTCCGCTCGCCCCGGCCCGGTATATGCCCGACCGCCACCGGATCACCTGTCCCACACTGGGACTCGACATCGTCGGCGAGCCGGTTGTGGCCGCACCCGCGCACGGCCTGCCGATCGAATACATGGAAGGGCCCTACCGTTACCGCGGGACGCTGGGCGGCCAGCCGGTGACCGCGTTCGCCTTCAACGAACGATCGCTCGCGCTGTATCGGGATTGGGAGCTGGTCGAGGTGCTCACCACCACCATTACCAATACCGGACCGTCCGATCCCGACCTGCAGACCACCGTGGATCAGCTGGTGCCGTTGGTGGCCGCCGGGCGTCGGCGCGAGGCGATCGAACTGCTCAGCGCGGCGCGACCTGCCCAAACCGGCGTGCTGGCAACGCTATTGGACGACCTGGTGGCGGTGCTGTCGGCGGACGAGTCAGCGAGCTGAGCCCGCCAGCGCCTCGGCCCACGTGATGTGGCGGTGCTGCAATCCCGGCTCGTTGCGACCGAACACCAGGTGGTCGCGGGCCCCCGACTCGAGGTTGGCCTGTAGCCCCTCCACCAACCGGTAGTCCTCGTCGCGCACGGTGGCGTGTGCGTATTCGAAGACGGCTTGAGCGCCGGCGGCCACCGATTCGTCGGACAGGTCTTGCGGTGTGGCGTTCTGGTGGACGGTGATCGACCTGCCGGGCTGAACACCCGGGTAGACGCGGAACAGTTCGCCGTTGGCGATGGTTACCGACAGCACGATGTTGGGGAACAGCGCGTAGATCACGACCATGTTGTGGAACGGATTCCACTGCTCCTCGGGCATGTCGTCGAGTTCCAGGATGGTGTTGAGCGGGAAGATCAGCCGATGATGCGGGCCGAAGGAGTCGAACACCGTGCAGTTGCTGCGTGCGATGGTGGCGAAGGTTTGCCGATGGACGGTCGCGAAATGGTAGTTCTCGGCGAACGTGTCGATCGCCAGTTTCCAATTGATCGCAGTGTCGAGAACCTTCTCGCCCAACGGCGACCAGCGCCCGATACCCCAGGAGTCGAGCTCGTCGGCGAGCGGCCCCAGGTGCGCGGCCACGTCCAGCTTCGTACCGGGATCCAGTGAGACCCAAAGGAATCCGGCGAATTCGGTGGCCGGAAGCTCGGCCAGACCGTCGGAGCGCAGCGCCGCGTCCGGGAAACCCTCACGCCCCGGCACCCCCACCAGCCGCCCGGTGTTGTCGTATGTCCACGCGTGGTAGGGACAGGTGAACCGCTTGGCGGTGCCGCATCCCGTGACCACCTGCGACTGCCGATGCAGGCAGACGTTGTCGAACGCCTTCACCGATCCATCGGAGGTTCTGGTCAACAGGATGGACCGCCCCATCACCGTCTTGGTGCAATACGCCCCGGGGGCGGGAAGTTCGGACACGTAGCCGACCAACTGCGGGCTGGCCAGC
Organism: Mycobacterium sp. NTMscope_Eco_3; assembly: GCF_976985685.1. NCBI lineage: Bacteria > Bacillati > Actinomycetota > Actinomycetes > Mycobacteriales > Mycobacteriaceae > Mycobacterium > Mycobacterium sp. NTMscope_Eco_3. The sequence continues at coordinate 1,151,704 of NZ_CDRJYZ010000001.1, forward strand.
AGCATGGCCCGGTCGAGGCGGTGGCGCTCGGGGCTGGTGTAGTCCCGCGCGTCGACCCGATGCTCGCTCGGCGCGAGGTCGGTTGTCTTGTCGCGCGCCAACTTCAAGGCACGGCGGGTCAGGTCGATGAGCTGGTCGCGTTCCATCTGAACTCCGGTTGCAGTCGAGCGCTCGCGTTAACTCTACTAACTTTATAGTGATAATAAATTAAGGTCCACGCGCTAGCGCGAGCCGATGTAGGGAAGCACCTGCGGGTGCTGCTGCGCGATCGCTCGCAGGCGCCGATCGCTGTCGAGACCGCGCAGGTAGTCGGCGGTGGCCGGGTCCGCGGGAAAGAACGACTCGATGATGAGGCTCTCCACCGAGATGTCGAGCGGGCTGCCGAACGTTGCGATGGTGCTGATGAACCGGAGTTCGGTGTCGTCGAGCGTAAGCATCCGAAACGGCACGTACAGCTCGCCGGTCCGCTCGCCGCGGTCGGCTCCCTCCGGCGCCGGATAACTCGAAAGTTCCTCGCAAAGCCTGCGGATGTCGGGCGCCGCGGTGGCCCGCGCGTGCCGGCGAACCCGGCCCAGGATGGCCGCGTGCACCTCGGCACGGTTGAGCAAGCGCTGCGCCAACCCCCGCGGGTGCAGGCACAACTTCATGACGTTGATCGGTGGGCGCAGGAGCTCGGGGTCAACCCCTTCGGCGAGCACGACGCAACCCACGTTCCCCGCGATCAGGTTCCAGCAGGCATCGGTGACGATGGCCGGGTACGGGGCGTGGCCGGCCAATACCGAGTCGACGGCCTCCTTCACCGGCCTCATTCGTTCGGCATCCAAGGTGTGCTCGCCGAACACCGGTGCGTAGCCGCCGTCGAGCAGCAGTCGGTTGCGCGCAGCCAGCGGAAGATCCAGGGACTCGCCGACGCGCAGCAACAAGGCACGGCTGGGATTGGCCCTGCCGGTCTCGACGAAACTGAGGTGGCGGGGCGAGACGCCGACCTGATGCGCGAGTTCCATCTGGCTCAATCGCCGACGAGTGCGCCACTCCCGCACCGCGGTACCCGCTATGCCCCCAGCCATCTTGAAAAACCTAACGCCGTGGGTGGGCCTAAACCACTACCTCGAAGGTAATCGACGTAGTTACCTGGGCGGCGAAGACTGCATGTCATGACCACATCACCGACACCAACGTTGCCGCCGCAGCCCACGGTTCTGCGCCGCGCCTTCGCCGCGGCCGCCGTCGGCCGGATCCTGCTGGGCGCCACCGCATTCGCCTACCCCGCGTCCCAGACGCGCATGAACGGCGTGCCGGATCACCTGCTGTCCACGGAGCTCAAGTACCTGATCCGCATATTCGGGGCCCGCGCCCTGGCCCTGGGCGTCGGTTATCTCAGCAGCGACGAACCCAACCGCCGGCGCTGGCAATACATCGGCCTGATGGTCGACACGCTGGACAACGTCAACGCCCTGATGGAGCTGAGACGCCTCAAGCGCGGCGATCCCAGGGTTCGCTCGCTGCTGAGCCTGATGGCGGTGACCGGCCCGTACGCGATTTTGGGCGCAGTGGGCGCGCTGCAGCGCCGATACGGCACTGCAACACACCTGTGACCAGTGTGATCAATGTGCCACTTGAGGTCTCTGTCGTACCCTGTGGCTTGTGTCATCAGTTTCGCGCCGCGACCTGTTCAAATACGCGGCCGCGGCGCCGGCCCTGGTGGGTCTGGGCGTCGCGGGTGCGTCGTTGCGCGCCGCGCCGGCCTCGGCGTCGCTGGGTACCCTGCTGGATTACGCGGCCGGCGTCATTCCGGCCAGCCAGATCCGGGCTGCGGGCGCCGTGGGATCGATCCGGTACGTCTCGGACCGCCGGCCGGGCGGCACGTGGATGCTCGGCAAGCCGATCCAGGTCGCCGAAGCGCGCGACCTCCACAGCAACGGTCTCAAGATCGTCTCCTGCTACCAGTACGGCAAGGGCAATACCGCGGATTGGCTGGGCGGCGCCAACGCCGGCCTGCAGCACGCGCAGCGCGGGATGCAACTGCATGCCGCGGCCGGCGGGCCCGCCAGCGCGCCCATCTATGCCTCGATCGACGACGACCCCTCCTATGAGCAGTACAAAAGCCAGGTAGCGCCGTACCTGCGGTCGTGGGAGTCGGTGATCGGCCATCAGCGCACAGGCGTGTACGCCAACTCGAAGACCATCGACTGGGCACTGCACGACGGTTTGGGCTCCTACTTCTGGCAGCACAACTGGGGTTCCCCCAAGGGGTACGCTCATCCCGCCGCCAACTTGCACCAAGTTGAAATCGACAAACGCAGCGTCGGCGGGGTCGGCGTGGACATCAACGAAATCCTCAAACCCCAATTCGGGCAGTGGGCCTAGCGGCCCACATCGCCGTCCGTTCCGACCGGGACTCGGACTCTTAGAAACCCCAGCAAACACTCGTTCGCTCATTTCCGGGCGGGGCGGACGCGCGCGCCCGGCGGACGACGACGCCGATGCCGCGTGAACGGCGCTCCACGGCTCAAAATTTTTATGTAACGATTCGATAACAAAACTGCTTTGATCTGCGCAGTTATAGCTACTCGACCGTAACCACCTGCATGCAGCGGGTTTGCGAATCGCATGCGGGCCGCCGGTCAAACCGCGTGTTACCCACAACACGGTTACCCATGCGTAGAACTCGCCAGTAACCGATCACCACGCAAAACGGGGGTCGAATCTTATGACACTCTTAGTACAGCCGATGAAGTCCGTCGCACCGCTCAGCTCCATCCGGGCGGTCCGCCGACAACGCACCGGCAGCCGTATCCCGGCTGTGATTCGACGCTGAACCACGCCGCATCGAGGAGCACCGGCGAGGCCCACCCTCTGGTGGTGACCGCCCACACGAACCGATACGAAAAGACGCATACCAGGGGAGACGCAGAAGGTGACGATCCACGAGCATGACCGGGTGTCCGCTGACCACGACGGGCACGGCCCGCAGGGGGGCAAGCGCCCCGCCGGGGACACCCATGCTCTCGTCGACCGCCTGACGGCCGGTGAGCCCTACGCCGTGGCGTTCGGCGGCCAGGGCAGCGCCTGGCTGGAGAACCTCGAAGAGCTGGTGTCGTCTGCCGGCATCGAGTCCGATCTCGCAGCGCTGGTCGGTGAGGTGGAACTGCTCCTCGAACCGGTGGCGAAAGAGCTGGTCGTGGTGCGTCCCATCGGCTTCGAGCCGTTGACGTGGGTCCGCGCGCTGGCCGCTGAGGACCCGACCCCGTCGACCAAGCACCTAACCTCGGCCGCGGTATCGATCCCTGGCGTGCTGCTCACCCAGATCGCCGCCGTGCGCGCGCTGGCGCGGCAGGGCATGGATCTGAGCGCGACGCCGCCAGTGGCCGTCGCCGGACATTCCCAGGGCGTGCTCGCCGTCGAGGCGCTCAAGGGCGGGGGCGCTCGCGACGTCGAGCTGCTGGCGATGGCCCAGCTGATCGGCGCGGCCGGGACGCTGGTGGCCCGCCGGCGCGGGATCTCCGTGCTGGGCGACCGGCCGCCGATGGTGTCGGTCACCAATGCAGACCCCGACCGCATCAGCCAGCTGCTCGACGAGTTCGCGCAGGACGTGCGGACCGTGCTGCCGCCCGTGCTGTCCATCCGCAACGGCCGCCGTTCGGTCGTCATCACCGGCACCCCGGAACAGCTGTCCCGCTTCGAGCTCTATTGCCAGCAGATCTCGGAGAAGGAAGAGGCCGACCGGAAGAACAAGCTGCGCGGCGGCGACGTCTTCTCGCCGGTGTTCGATCCGGTGCAAGTCGAGGTGGGCTTCCACACGCCCCGGCTGGCCGACGGCATCGACATCGTCGGCAACTGGGCCGAGAAGGTGGGCCTGGACGTAGACCTGGCCCGGGAACTGACCGAATCGATTCTGGTGCGTCCGGTCGATTGGGTGCAGGAGATCACCCGCGTCAACGATGCCGGCGCCCGGTGGATCCTCGACCTCGGCCCCGGCGACATCCTGACCCGGCTGACCGCGCCGGTGATCCGCGGCCTGGGCGTGGGCATCGTGCCCGCCGCGACCCGCGGCGGCCAGCGCAACCTCTTTACCGTCGGCGCCGTCCCCGAGGTGGCGCGGGCCTGGTCGAGCTACGCCCCGACGCTGGTTCGCCTGCCCGACGGCAGGGTGAAGCTCTCGACGAAGTTCACCCGCCTGACCGGGCGCTCGCCGATCCTGCTCGCGGGCATGACCCCGACCACGGTCGACGCAAAGATCGTGGCCGCCGCCGCCAACGCCGGGCACTGGGCAGAGCTGGCCGGTGGCGGTCAGGTCACCGAGGAGATCTTCGCCGACCGGGTCGAGGAGCTCTCCGGGCTGCTCGAAGACGGTCGCACCTACCAGTTCAACGCGCTGTTCCTGGACCCCTACCTGTGGAAGCTGCAGGTCGGCGGCAAGCGGCTGGTGCAAAAGGCGCGTCAGTCCGGCGCGGCCATCGACGGCCTGGTCATCAGCGCCGGCATCCCCGAGCTGGAGGAGGCCGTCGATCTGATCGAGGAGCTGAACGACGTCGGCATCAGCCACGTCGTCTTCAAGCCTGGCACCGTCGAGCAGATCCGCTCGGTCATCCGCATCGCCACCGAGGTGTCCACCAAACCGGTGATCGCCCACATCGAGGGCGGCCGCGCCGGCGGCCACCACTCCTGGGAAGACCTCGACGACCTGCTGTTGGCGACCTACTCGGAATTGCGGTCGCGCTCCAACATCACCGTCTGCGTCGGTGGCGGCATCGGCACGCCCGAGCGGGCGGCCGACTACCTGTCGGGGCGCTGGGCGCAGGCCTACGGCTTCCCGCCGATGCCGATCGACGGCATCCTGGTCGGCACCGCGGCGATGGCCGCCAAGGAGGCCACCACCTCGCCGTCGGTCAAGCGGATGCTGGTGGAAACCCAGGGCACCGACCAGTGGATCGGCGCCGGGAAAGCCTCCGGCGGCATGGCGTCCAGCCGCAGCCAGCTCGGCGCGGACATTCACGAGATCGACAACAGCGCCTCGCGCTGCGGACGGCTGCTCGACGAGGTCGCCGGTGACGCCGAAGCCGTCGCCGAACGCCGCGACGAGATCATCGCGGCGATGGCCACCACCGCCAAGCCGTATTTCGGCGACGCCGGCGAGATGACCTACCTGCAGTGGCTGCGGCGCTACGTCGAGCTGGCCATCGGCGACGGCGACTCCACCGCCGACACCGCCTCACCGGGCAGCCCGTGGCTGGCCGACACGTGGCGCGACCGATTCCAGCAGATGCTGCAGCGCGCCGAAGCGCGTTTGCACCCACAGGATTTCGGCCCCATCGAGACGCTCTACAACGACGAGAGTCTGCTGGAGAACCCCGAGGCGGCGATCGATCTGCTGCTCGACCGCTACCCCGACGCCGAGACGGTCCAACTGCACCCCGCCGACGTTCCGTTCTTCGTCACCCTGTGCAAGACGCCGGGCAAGCCGGTCAACTTCGTGCCGGTCATCGACAAGGATGTGCGGCGCTGGTGGCGCAGTGATTCGCTGTGGCAGGCCCACGACGCCCGCTACGACGCCGACCAGGTGTGCATCATCCCGGGCACCGCGGCCGTCGCGGGGATCACCCGAATGGACGAACCCGTCGGTGAACTGCTGGACCGCTTCGAGCAGGCGGCCGTCGACGAGGCGCTCGCTGCCGGAATGGAGCCGACGGCCGTCACGTCGCGCCGGACCGGCCGCGCGGACGTGACCGGACCGCTGGCCGTGGTGCTGGACGCCCCCGACGTGCAGTGGGCCGGCCGCACCGCGATCAACCCGGTCCACCGGATCGCCGACCCCTCCGAATGGCTGGTGCACGGAGACTCTGAAGGACCCGAAAGCCGCCGCGCCACGCACTCGTCCACCGGGGCGCGCCTCACCGTCGACGACGACCGGGTCGTTCTCAGCGTCCCGGTGTCGGGGGTGTGGATCGAGATCCCATTCACCTTGCCCCCCAACACCGTTGACGGTGCGACGCCGGTGGTCTCCACCGACGATGCCGCCACGGCCATGCGTGCGGTGCTGGCGATCGCGGCCGGCGTCGACGGTCCCGAATTCATGCCGGCGGTCACCGACGGAACCGCCACCGTCACGGTGGACTGGGACCCCGAGCGCGTCGCCGACCACACCGGAGTCACGGCCACCTTCGGGGAACCGTTGGCCCCCAGCCTCTCCACCGTGCCCGACGCCCTCGTCGGCCCGTGCTGGCCCGCGGTCTTCTCCGCAATCGGTTCGGCGGTCACCGACACCGGCATTCCGGTCGTGGAGGGCCTGCTGAGCCTGGTGCATCTCGACCACGCCGCGCACATGGTCGGCGCACTGCCGAAGACCCCGGCTCAATTGACCATCACCGCAACGGCTTTGGCGGCCGCGGACACCGACATGGGACGTGTCGTGCCCGTGTCGGTCACCATCGCAGGCGCCGACGGTGAGGTGATCGCCACCCTCGACGAGCGCTTCGCGATCCTCGGTCGCACCGGCGCGGCCGAACTGACCGACCCGGTGCGCGCCGGCGGCGCGGTGTCGGAAAACGCCACCGACACACCGCGTCGGCGCCGCCGCGACGTCACCATCACCGCGCCGGTCGACATGCGCCCGTTCGCGATGGTGTCCGGCGACCACAACCCCATCCACACCGACCGGGCCGCCGCCCTGCTGGCCGGCCTGGAATCGCCCATCGTGCACGGCATGTGGCTGTCGGCCGCCGCCCAGCACGCGGTGACCGCCACCGACGGCCAGGCCCGCCCACCGGCGCGGCTGATCGGCTGGACCGCCCGCTTCCTGGGCATGGTGCGTCCGGGCGACGAGGTCTCCTTCCGCGTCGAGCGCGTCGGAATCGACCAGGGCGCAGAGGTTTTGGAAGTCGCCGCCCGCATCGGATCGGACCTGGTGATGTCGGCGACGGCGCGGCTGGCCGCCCCGCACACCGTCTACGCGTTCCCCGGCCAGGGCATTCAGCACAAGGGCATGGGCATGGACGTCCGGGCCCGGTCCAAGGCCGCCCGCAAGGTGTGGGACAAGGCGGACAAGTTCACCCGCGACACGCTGGGCTTCTCGGTGTTGCACGTGGTGCGCGACAACCCGACCAGCATCATCGCCAGCGGTGTGCCCTACAACCACCCCGAGGGCGTGCTCTACCTGACGCAGTTCACCCAGGTCGCGATGGCCACCGTGGCGGCGGCGCAGGTTGCCGAGATGCGTGAGCAGGGCGCCTTCGTCGAAGACGCGATCGCCTGCGGGCACTCCGTCGGCGAGTACACCGCGCTGGCCTGCGTGACGGGCATTTACGAGCTGGAAGCGTTGCTGGAGACGGTGTTTCACCGTGGATCGAAGATGCACGACATCGTGCCCCGCGACGAGCTGGGCCGGTCCAACTACCGGCTGGCGGCGATTCGGCCGTCGCAGATCGACCTGCCGGATGACGAAGTCCCGGGATTCGTCGCCGATATTGCGGCGAAGTCTGGCGAGTTTCTTGAGATCGTCAACTTCAACCTGCGCGGGTCGCAGTATGCGATCGCCGGCACGGTCCGCGGCCTCGAGGCGCTGGAAGCCGAGGTGGAGCGGCGTCGCGAGATCACCGGCGGCAAGCGCTCGTTCATCCTGGTGCCGGGCATCGACGTGCCGTTCCACTCGCGGGTGTTGCGGGTGGGGGTCGCGGAGTTCCGGCGCTCGCTCGACCGAGTCATGCCGCGGGACAAGGATCCCGACGTCATCATCGGGCGCTACATCCCCAACCTGGTGCCCCGCCCCTTCACCCTGGACCGCGACTTCATCCAGGAGATTCGCGACCTGGTGCCGGCCGAGCCGCTCGACCCGATCCTCGCCGACTACGACACCTGGCTCGCCGAGCGCCGCATCGAGATGGCGCGCATCGTCTTGATCGAGCTGCTGGCTTGGCAGTTCGCCAGCCCGGTGCGCTGGATCGAGACCCAGGACCTGCTGTTCACCGAGGAGGCCGCCGGCGGTCTGGGTGTGGAGCGGTTCGTCGAGATCGGCGTGAAGTCCGCGCCGACCGTCGCGGGGCTGGCCACCAACACCCTCAAGCTGCCCGAATATGCCCACAGCACAGTCGAAGTGCTCAACGCCGAGCGCGACGCGGCGGTGCTGTTCGCGACCGACACCGATCCCGAGCCGGAGCCCGAGGCCGAAGAGGTTGCGGTCGAAGCGTCGGAGGCATCCGCCTCGCAGGTGGAGGCCGCCCCGGCCGCCCCCGCACCGGCGGCCGCTCCGTCGGGTGCTCCACGCCCCGACGACATCGGATTCGACGCCGCCGACGCGACATTGGCGTTGATCGCGCTGTCGGCCAAGATGCGCATCGACCAGATCGAGGAGCTGGATTCCATCGAATCCATCACCGATGGTGCCTCGTCGCGGCGCAACCAGCTTCTGGTGGACCTGGGTTCGGAGTTGAACCTGGGCGCCATCGACGGCGCCGCCGAAGCCGACCTGGCCGGGTTGCGCGCCCAGGTGACCAAGCTGGCGCGCACCTACAAGCCTTACGGCCCAGTGCTTTCCGACGCGATCAACGACCAGCTGCGCACGGTGCTGGGGCCGTCGGGCAAACGGCCCGCCGCCATCGCCGAGCGGGTCAAGAAGACCTGGGAGCTGGGCGAGGGCTGGGCCAAGCACGTCACGGTCGAGGTCGCGCTGGGAACCCGCGAAGGCACCAGTGTTCGTGGCGGTGCCATGGGTCACCTCCATGAGGGTGCGTTGGCCGACGCCGCCGCCGTCGACAAGGCCATCGATGCCGCGGTCGCTTCCGTCGCCGCGCGCCACGGCATCGCGGTGGCGCAGCCGTCGTCGGGTGGTGGTGGCGGCGGTGCGACCATCGACGCGGCCGCGCTGGGCGAATTCACCGACCAGATCACCGGCCGCAACGGCGTGCTGGCGTCGGCCGCCCGCTTGGTGCTCAACCAGCTGGGCCTCGACGACCCGGTCAGCGCGTCGCCGGCGGCCACCGATGCCGAGCTGATCGACCTGGTGACGGCCGAACTCGGCGCGGACTGGCCACGCCTGGTCGCGCCGGTGTTCGAGCCGAAGAAGGCCGTGCTGTTCGACGATCGGTGGGCCAGCGCCCGCGAGGACCTGGTCAAGCTGTGGCTGACCGACGAGGGCGACATCGACGCCCGATGGGTGGAGCTGTCCGAAAGGTTCGAGGGCGCAGGCCATGTCGTGGCCACCCAGGCCACCTGGTGGCAGGGCAAGGCCCTCTCCGCGGGCCGCCAGATCCACGCGTCGCTGTTCGGCCGGATCGCGGCCGGCGCCGAGAACCCGGATCCGGGCCCCTACGCCAACGAAGTCGCCGTGGTGACGGGCGCCTCCAAGGGCTCGATCGCGGCGTCGGTCGTCGGGCGTCTGCTCGACGGCGGCGCGACCGTCATCGCCACGACGTCGAAACTCGACGACGAGCGGCTGGCGTTCTACCGGGGCCTGTATCGCGACCACGCTCGTTACGGCGCGGCGCTGTGGGTGGTCGCGGCCAACATGGCGTCCTACTCCGACATCGACGCCCTGGTCGAGTGGGTCGGCACCGAGCAGACCGAAAGCCTTGGGCCGCAGTCGATTCACATCAAGGACGCACAGACCCCGACGCTGCTGTTCCCGTTCGCCGCACCGCGCGTCGTCGGCGATCTGTCGGAGGCCGGCTCCCGCTCCGAGATGGAGATGAAGGTCCTGCTGTGGGCGGTGCAGCGGTTGATCGGCGGGCTGTCGAAGATCGGCGCCGAGCGCGACATCGCGTCGCGGCTGCACGTCGTGCTGCCCGGCTCACCCAACCGCGGAATGTTCGGCGGTGACGGCGCCTACGGCGAAGCCAAGTCGGCGCTGGACGCGTTGGTGAGCCGTTGGCACGCCGAATCCTCGTGGGCGGCAAGGGTCAGCCTGGCGCACGCGCTGATCGGCTGGACCCGCGGCACCGGGCTGATGGGCCACAACGACGCCATCGTCGACGCGGTCGAGGAGGCCGGTGTCACCACGTACTCGACCGACGAGATGGCGGCAATGCTGTTGGCCCTCTGCGACATCGAGTCGAAGGTGGCGGCCGCCAGCGCGCCGATCAAGGCGGACCTGACCGGCGGGCTGGGTGAGGCCAACCTCGACATGGCCGAGCTGGCCGCCAAGGCGCGCGAGCAGTCCGCGTCGGGTGAGGACGACGCCCCCGAGGAGCTCGAGGCCGAGGGCAGCATTGCCGCGTTGCCGTGCCCGCCGCGCGGCTTCGACCCGGCGCCGGCACCCGAATGGGCGGACCTCGACGTCGACCTGAACGACCTGGTGGTGATCGTCGGCGGCGCGGAGCTCGGACCCTACGGTTCGTCGCGGACCCGCTTCGAGATGGAGGTGGCCGGCGAGCTGTCGGCCGCCGGTGTGCTCGAGTTGGCCTGGACCACCGGACTGGTCAAGTGGGAGGACGACCCCCAACCCGGTTGGTACGACACCGAATCCGGTGAGCTGGTTCCCGAATCGGAGATCGTGGAGCGTTACCACGACGCCGTCGTCGAACGGTGCGGTATCCGCGAATTCGTGGATGACGGTGCGATCGACCCCGACCACGCCTCACCGCTTCTGGTCAGTGTGTTCCTCGACAAGGACTTCTCGTTCGTGGTGTCCAGCGAGGCCGACGCGCGCGCGTTCGTCGAGTTCGACCCCGAACACACCGTGGCCCGACCGGTACCGGACTCCAGCGACTGGGAGGTGATCCGCAAGGCGGGCACCGAGATCCGGGTCCCGCGGAAGACCAAGCTGTCCCGGACCGTCGGTGCGCAGATCCCCACCGGGTTCGACCCGACGGTGTGGGGCATCACCCCGGACATGGCCAATTCCATTGACCGGGTGGCGCTGTGGAACATCGTCGCCACCGTGGACGCGTTCCTGTCCTCGGGCTTCACCCCGACCGAGCTGCTGCGCTGGGTGCACCCGAGCCTGGTGGCCTCCACGCAGGGCACCGGCATGGGCGGCATGACCTCGATGCAGACCATGTATCACGGCAACCTGCTGGGCCGGGCCAAGCCGAACGACATCCTGCAGGAGGTGCTGCCGAATGTTGTTGCGGCCCACGTCATGCAGTCCTACGTGGGTGGTTACGGCGCGATGGTGCACCCCGTCGCGGCCTGCGCGACGGTTGCGGTGTCGGTCGAGGAAGGCGTGGACAAGATCCGGCTCGGCAAGGCCGAATTCGTGATCGCCGGCGGGTTCGACGACCTGACCCTGGAGGCCATCATCGGCTTCGGTGACATGGCGGCCACCGCCGACACCGAGATGATGCGGGCCAAGGGCATCAGCGATTCGAAGTTCTCGCGCGCCAACGACCGGCGCCGCCTCGGGTTCCTGGAAGCCCAGGGCGGTGGCACCATCCTGCTGGCCAACGGTGCGCTGGCGGCCAAGATGGGATTGCCGGTGCTGGCCGTCGTCGGCTACGCGCAGAGCTTCGCCGACGGTGTGCACACCTCGATCCCGGCCCCCGGGCTCGGAGGCCTCGGCGCCGGTCGCGGCGGCAAGGACTCGGTGCTGGCCCGCTCGCTGGCCAAGCTGGGCGTGGGAGCCGACGACATCGCGATCGTGTCCAAGCACGACACCTCGACTCTTGCCAACGACCCCAACGAGACCGAGCTGCACGAGCGGCTGGCCGACTCGATGGGCCGGTCGCCGGGCAACCCGCTGTTCGTGGTGAGCCAGAAGACGCTCACCGGTCACAGCAAGGGTGGCGCGGCAGCGTTCCAGCTGATGGGCCTGTGCCAGATGCTGCGCGACGGCGTCATCCCGCCCAACCGCAGCCTGGATTGCGTCGACGACGAGCTGGCCACCGCCGGCCACTTCGTCTGGGTGCGTGAGCCTTTGGACCTGCGCGGCAAGTTCCCGCTCAAGGCCGGCCTGGTGACCAGCCTCGGCTTCGGGCACGTGTCGGGTCTGATCGCGCTGGTGCACCCGGAGGCGTTCATCGCCGCGCTGGACCCGTCCGATCGGGATGGCTACCGCGAGCGGGCCGCGCAGCGCATGCTGGCCGGTCAGCGACGGCTGGCTTCCGCGATCGCCGGTGGGCGCCCGATGTACGAGAAGCCGGCCGACCGACGGTTCAACCACGACGAGCCGGAGAAGCGTCAGGAAGCGGCGATGTTGCTCAACGCCGACGCCCGCCTGGGCGAAGACGACCTTTACGTCGGCTAGGGTCGGTGCGTGGCGATCGTCGGAGTAGGCATCGATCTCGTCTCCATTCCTGATTTCGCCGAGCAGGTCGACCAGCCGGGGACTGTCTTCGCCGAGACGTTCACCCCGGGTGAGCGCCGCGATGCCTCGGACAAGAGTTCGTCGGCGGCGCGTCACCTGGCGGCCCGCTGGGCCGCCAAGGAGGCGGTGATCAAGGCTTGGTCGGGTTCTCGGTTCGCGCAGCGGCCCGTGCTGCCCGAGGACATCCACCGCGACATCGAGGTGGTCACCGACATGTGGGGGCGGCCCCGGGTGCGGTTGAGCGGTGACATCGCCAAACACCTGGCCGACGTGATCATTCACGTGTCGCTGACGCATGAGGCGGACACCGCCGCCGCGGTGGCGATCCTGGAGACTCCTTGAGCGCGAGCAGACGCGGAATCGCACGGGGAGGCGAGTATTCATGCGACTCCGCGTCTGCTCGCGCAATAGAAGAGCGCGTCCGCGAGGTGCTGCCGTCGGTGCGGCGCGACCTGGAAGACCTGGTGCGCATCGAATCGGTGTGGGCCGATCCCGCCCGTCGTTCCGAGGTGCACCGCAGCGCCCAGGCGGTGGCAGATCTGTTGTCGCAGGCCGGTTTCGGCGACGTGCAGATCGTCAGCGAAGGGGGAGCGCCCGCGGTCATCGGACGCCATCCCGCGCCGCCGGGCGCGCCGACCGTGCTGCTGTATGCCCACCACGACGTGCAGCCCGAGGGTGACCGCAGCCAGTGGATGTCGCCACCGTTCGAGCCCACCGAGCGTGACGGGCGGCTCTACGGCCGCGGCAGCGCCGACGACAAGGCCGGAATCGCAACGCATTTGGCGGCCTTTCGGGCGCATGGCGGCAAGCCGCCGGTCGGCGTGACCGTGTTCGTCGAGGGCGAAGAGGAATCCGGCTCGCCCTCGCTCGCCCGATTGCTTGCCGCCCACCGCGACACGCTGGCCGCCGACGTGATCGTCATCGCCGACTCGGACAACTGGAGCGCCGACACCCCGGCGCTGACCGTGTCGCTGCGCGGATTGGTCGACTGCGTGGTCGAGGTCGCCACCCTCGACCACGGGCTGCACTCCGGCCTGTGGGGCGGGGTGGCGCCCGACGCGCTCACCGTTCTGGTGCGCCTGCTGGCCAGCCTGCACGACGACGACGGCAACGTGGCCGTGGCCGGCCTGCACGAAACCGACATCGCCGCGCTGAACTACCCCGACTACCCGCCCGAGCGGGTCCGCACCGATTCCGGCCTGCTCGACGGCGTGTCCGAGATCGGCTCGGGCTCCGTGCCGCAGCGGCTGTGGGCGAAGCCCGCGATCACGGTGATCGGCATCGACACCACCCCCATCGACAAGGCGTCGAACACGCTGATCCCGCGGGCACGGGCCAAGATCAGCATGCGGGTGGCCCCCGGCGGCGACGCCACGGCGCACCTCGACGCCTTGACCGCCCACCTGCAAAGCCGCGCCCCCTGGGGCGCGCGGATCAGCGTCACCCGAGGCGACATCGGCGAGCCCTACGCCATCGAGGCCAGCGGGGACGTCTACGACGCGGCCCGGTCAGCGTTCCGCCAGGCGTGGGACGCCGAGCCCATCGACATGGGCATGGGCGGCTCCATCCCGTTCATCGCGGAATTCGCCGCCGCGTTCCCGCAGGCGAAGATCCTCGTCACCGGCGTGGAGGACCCCGGGACCCAGGCGCACAGCATCAACGAGAGCCTGCACCTCGGCGTGCTGGAACGTGCGGCCATCAGCGAGGCGCTGCTGCTGGCCAACCTGGCCTAGTGTCCTGAGTCATTAATTTTGGTGCAGTAGTTTGCGATGCTTGCCAGGATCTGGTCGGCGGTTTTGGTCCAGACGTAGGGTCGCGGGTTGTCGTTCCAGGTGTCGATCCAGGCGCGGATGTCGGCGTTGAGTTGGCGGACCGAGGTGTGGGTGCCGCGGCGCAGTTTCTTGGTGGTCAGCTCGGCGAACCAGCGTTCGACGAGGTTGAGCCAGCTTGAGCCGGTCGGAGTGAAGTGCAGTACGAACCGGGGATGTGTTGTCAGCCAACGCTTTACCGCAGGAGTCTTGTGCGTGGAGGCATTGTCGAGAACGACGTGGCAATCCAGGTCGGCGGGCACTTGTTCGTCGATCTTTTTCAGGAAGGCCAAGAACTCCTGGGAGCGGTGTCGGGCATGCAAAGAGCCGATGACTTTTCCGGTGGCCAGGTCCAGGGCGGCATACAGGCTCGACGTGCCATAGCGGACGTAGTCGTGGCTGGCCCGTGCTGGCGTGCCGGGCAGCATCGGGAACACCGGTGCGGTGCGGTTGAGCGCTTGGATCTGGGTCTTTTCATCGACGCAGAGCACCAGGGCGCGCTCGGGTGGGTCCAGGTAGAGCCCCACGATGTCGCGGACCTTGGCCACGAACAGCGGATCCTTGGACAGTTTCCACGAATCCTGCTTGTGCGGCGCCAATCCAAACGCCCGCCACACCCGCGAGACCATCGACTGACTCAACCCGAGGTGGGTGGCCATCGAGCGCGTCGACCAGTGCGTGGCATCGGGCGGGGTGGTCTCCAACGTCGCGGTGATCAACGCTTCGATCTGCCCATCGCCGACCACCCGAGGCCTACCAGGCCGCGGCTCGTCAAGCAGGCCATCGCAGCGCTGCTCAACAAAACGGTTACGCCACCGCTTGACCGTCGAGCGTGAGATTCCCATCCGGTCGGCCATGTCGGAATTGGACTCACCATCAGCGGCCGCCAACACAATTCGCGACCGCAACGCCAACCCCGCCGCACTCGTTCGTCGCCGAGCCCACCCCTCTAACTCGGCACGTTCAGCATCAGTCAACACAATCTCAGCAGCACGCGGAGTGGGCATCACCCAGTTTAACAACTGAGCCGTAATTAACGACTCAGGACACTAGCGGTTGGGCGTCAGCACCACGACGGGAATCGGGCGCGACGTCTGCTCCTGGTACCTGGCGTACTGGCCCTTGTTGACCTTGTTGACGATCTTCCATAGCCGGTCGTATTCGGTGTCGCCGGGCAGGACGGAACGCGCTGTGGCGCCGAAACGCCGTGGGCCGACGTTGATTTCCACCTCGGGGCGCGCCTTCACGTTGTGGTACCAGCCCGGCGAGCGCGCGGCGCCGCCGTTGGACGCGGTTACCAGGTAGTCCTCGCCGTCGCGGCCATAGGCCAGCGCGGCCGTGCGTGGCGCGCCCGTCTTCGCACCAACCGTGTGCAGCAACAGGCTGGGCATCCACATCATCCGGTGCCCGATCCAGCCGTGAGTTCCCCGATACACGTGATCGTGGAACCGGATGAATCCGGCGAGCGCTTTCTCGGCGAGGGAACTCATGGAAGTCAGTATCGCCGAGTGGACAGGATCTCTGCCAGATGAGCCGACAAGCCGCTTGAATGCTTAACGAGACCGACAGTCTCGCTGCATACTGCTTCTATACGCAGCCACTCGTCCGCAGGAGAGGCCACTGTGAGTACGGAAAACGTCAGCAAGACCAACCGTTACCACTTTGATCGCCACACCCCGGAGTACCGCGAGCGGTTCACCGCGATCACCGAGGAGATGCACGCCAGGTGCCCGCTGGCGTGGACCGACACCTACGACGGGCATTGGGTGGCCGCGGGCAACCGGGAGGTCTTCGAGCTCGCTCGGTGCCCGCACGTGTCCAACGACCACGACGTCACCGGAGAGGGCACCGGCTACAAGGGCATCACCATTCCCACGCTGCCGCAGGCCACCGGCGTCCGTGGCGGCATGCTCGAGATGGATGAACCTGAGCACTCCGCCTACCGTCGCATTCTCAACCCCTACATGTCGCCGGCGGCCATCAAGCGCTGGAAGCCATTCGTCGACGAGATCGTGCGGGCGAGCATCGACGAGAAGATCGAAGTCGGGCGGATCGACTTCGTCGACGATCTCGCGAACGTTGTGCCCGCCGTCCTGACGCTGGCGATGATGGGCGTTCCGCTGAAGAAGTGGCAGCTCTATTGCGAGCCGGCCCACGCCAATGTCTACACCCCCGTCGATTCCCCGGACGCCCCAAGGGTTTTGGAGCAGACGATGGCGATGGGAGCCGATCTGTTCAACCACCTCCTCGAGATTCGGGAGAACCCGCGCCCCGGCATTGTGGACGCGTTGGCACGAATGAAGATCGACGGCGAACCCGCCCCCGACGCCGAACTGCTCGGAATGCTCGGCCTGATCATCGGCGGAGGTTTCGACACGACGACGGCGCTGACGGCGCACTCGCTCGAATGGCTGGGCGAAAATCCCGAGCAGCGCGAACTACTGAGGCGGGAATCGGACACGCTGCTCGACTCGGCGACCGAGGAATTCCTGCGTTTCTTCACGCCCGCCCCCGGGGACGGTCGCACGATCGCCGCCGACCTCGAAATCGCGGGCACGCGGTTCAAGGAGGGCGACCGCCTGTGGTTGTCCTGGGCGATGGCCAACCGCGATCCCGCGGTGTTCCCCGACCCGCATCGATTGGACCTTGCTCGTAAGAACAACCGGCACTTCAGCTTTGGGCTCGGCATCCACCGCTGCATCGGCTCCAATGTCGCGCGGGTCGTGTTCAAGTCGATGCTCACGGCGGTGCTCGACCGGATGCCCGACTACCGCTGCGACCCCGAGGGCACCGTGCACTATCCGACCATCGGCGTGATCCAGGGCATGCAGCACCTTCCGGCGACCTTCACCCCCGGCCCGCGGCTCGGACCGGGCATCGACGAGACGCTGGAGAAGCTGCAGCGGGTGTGCGACGAACAGGGGATCGCGCGGCCGATCACCGAGTACACGGAGGCCGCCGTAATCAGCTAGACGGACAGGTCGCGGCGCAGCTTGGCGACGTGGCCGGTCGCCTTGACGTTGTACTGCGCTACGGCGATCTTGCCCTTCTCGTCGACGACGAACGTGGAGCGGATGACGCCCGTAACGGTCTTGCCGTACATCTGCTTTTCGCCGTAGGCGCCCCAGGCCGTCAGCACCTTGCGGTCGGGATCGGACAGCAGCGGGAACGTCAGCCCCTCCGCGTCACGGAATTTGGCGAGCTTCTCCGGCTTGTCGGGGGAGATGCCGACGACGTCGAGGCCGGCGCCGTTGAGCTCGGCCAGGCTGTCCCGAAAGTCGCACGCCTGCTTGGTGCACCCCGGGGTGGAGGCGGCCGGATAGAAGTAGACGATGACCCGGCGGCCCTTGTAGTCGGCCAGCGATACCTTGTTGCCGTCGGCGTCGGGCAGGCTGAAGGAGGGCGCTTTGTCGCCCGGTGCAAGCCGCGTGGTCTCGGTCAAGGTGGGTCCCTTTCTGTTCACCGGGGCGTCGGGGTTACCGCCAGCTGATCTAGGGTAGTTCGGGCAGGTGCATGAGCCGGATAGTGGGCGACTTGGAGGACACAGTGGCGGACCGCGACCCCGAAGCCATCAAGCGAGACATCGACGTCGCCCGCGACCAGCTGGCGGCCACCGTCGATTCCCTTGCCGAGCGGGCGAACCCGCGTCGCCTCGCCGACGACCTCAAGGCCCAAGTGATCGGGTTCGTGCAGAAACCTGTGGTGCTGGCCTCGCTGGCCGGGGTCGGGGCGCTCGTCGTGGTGGTGACCGTGCGCCGCGTCAGGAACCGCTGACGCGGTCGCTCTGCACGTAGACCGGAATGTCGTCGGCCCAGGGCTGATTCACGACCGTGTCGGCGACCTCGCAGTAGCCGCGCTCGAATTCGCCCGTCGCCGCGTCGACCAGCCGGTATTCCTGCCGTTGTCGGTGGATGGGTTGGGCGTCGAGGATCACGACCCGCACCTCGCCGGGTTCGAACCCGCACCGTTGCTGCAGCGCCTCGATGAGGCACTCGTTGTGCATGTGCCCGTCGCCGAAGTTCCAGCCGAGGACCATCGAGCACAGGACTTCGCCCTCGCATAGGTTGTAGTCGTCCTCGTCGTAGTCGGCCATCGCCCGGTGGGCCAGGGTGAGCAGCGCGCGTCCGTGGGTGTTCATGCCGCGGAACGCGAGCGCGAGGTGCAGCGGGACCAGGGTTTCCTCTTTGCTGCCGTACAACCGCTCGAGCTGCAGGTGCTGCATCGGGCCCAGGGCGCGTGAGCCGACGCGGAATTTCTCGTCGGCCGAGGGGCGGACGCACCACAGGGTGGTGTCCCAGTTGCCGGCGTAGTAGCGCATGCCGGGCAGGAAGGAGACTTTGCGCGGGTACAGGTTTCCCGCGACGACGGTCCCGGCGATCACCACGAAGACGAGGGCGATCGGCCACGGGTTGCCGATGCTCGACAGGCCCAGGTGCGCGTGCGTGACGAACAGCCACAGCACGCCGAAGATCATGAACACGTTCCATTCCAGCGGCACGCCCATCGGGAAGGCCAGCAGGATGTTCAGGTGGAACACGATCATCACGAACGCGGCGAGTGCCGTCGGCCAGCCGCCGTGGGAGAACAGCAGCACCAGCGGAACCAGCCCTTCGACCGCGGTCGAGAAGTGGGCGATGAAACCCGCCAGCGCGCTGGGCCGCAGGTCATCCGGATAGCGCTTGAACATCGACCGCTTGAGCGGTCCCGACGGGATGAACGGATTGTTGGCCAGCATGGTGGAGATCACGAAGGGGAAGTGCTTGTTGAGTTTCGACGTCGCCGCGCCCAGCCAGATCACCATGAAGACGACCTTGGCCCCGACGACGATGTCCGCCCCGGCGAACAGGAACGTCAGCGCCAGCGGCGCATACACCTCGCCGCGCGCGGCCAGAAAGATCACCTTGTCGCGCAAGCTGATTAGGGCCAGGACCGCCAGGATGGCGGCGGTCTGCCACCGCGGCAGCACGCCAATCGCGGTGTCCAGGGCGGGAATCGGGCCGGTGCCGTCGGACACCAGCGCGAACACAAGTAGCGCCAGCAGGACGCCGTAGAGCAACGCGTCGAACGGAGTTCTGTTGTTGCCCTTGGTCAGCGGTACCCGATCGGGCCAGGGCGGCAACCGGATGGTGCCGGGTCGCAGCCAGTACAGGATCGAACCCATCGGGGGGAAGTAGCGCCCGGCGAGCGGCCCGAAGCAGCATCCGAGGCCCACGACTTCGAACAGCATCGTGTAGAGCACGGCCTTCTGGAACACGACGGGCTCCGCCCACCATGCGCTGACCTGGGTGAAGCCGCCGATGCCTCGCGTGGACCACGCGAAGATCCAGCCGCCGAGGATGTAGAGCGCGATCTTCACGCCGTACATGACGTGCATCACCAGCGGGGTGCCGAACCCGTGCTGGGCGATGTGGCGTGCCATCGGCACGATGCGTTCGGCGCGTGGTCGTGCGCTCCAGTCGGCCACGTCGACGACGGGCAGATTGGGCCGGATGAACCCCATGGCAGCTCCTTCGACGCGGCCCGTCTCCAGGGGGACGTATCGGCGTCAGCAAGAAACTACCTACATGAGCGGCTTTTGTGGGGTGATACGACGGCAAATGGCTTGTGGAGGTTGATCAGCCGCCCCGATTACTCCCACCCGGGCGGGTCATTTTCGGCCATGTACGCCTCCCATGCCGCGCGCCGCCTCGCCCGCGTGTGCAGGCCCTGGCAGATCGCCTGCGCCTCGGCGGCGTCGGCTGCCCGGCCGAGATCGTGGTGCACGAAGCCGTCGTCGACCCGTTCGGCGCGGAAGCCGCCCGTGGAGACCGCGTGGACGCGGTACTCGCTGCGGTCATCGATGCTGGCGTGGAAGTGGCCCTCGTGGGGTTCGACCCACTTCAGCTCGGTTTTCACAGGTTCCCTCTGGACAAACACCGTCGCTGCGATGGTAAGACGCCCCGGGGGCCACGGGAAAGGGAGTTCCGAGACACTGGCGCCAGTGTGGAAGCAAAAGCCACCGAACGATGAACTATTCGGTGAGCTGTGCGCCGTCAGGGTTTCGAACCCCGGACCC
The DNA here is from genome assembly GCF_976985685.1 of Mycobacterium sp. NTMscope_Eco_3. NCBI lineage: Bacteria > Bacillati > Actinomycetota > Actinomycetes > Mycobacteriales > Mycobacteriaceae > Mycobacterium > Mycobacterium sp. NTMscope_Eco_3. Next base: position 1,171,802 of record NZ_CDRJYZ010000001.1, read on the forward strand.
GCTGATTAAGAGTCAGCTGCTCTACCAACTGAGCTAACGGCGCTTGTGGTCGGCGAGACCGCGTAGGCGACAATAACAGGCGTCCTACCGCGGAGTGAAATCCCGACCATTTCCCAGGATAGCGTGCCCGCGCACCCGGGTGGGCGTTGCCGGGCCGGGCCGTCGTCCCGCTGTCGTCAACTGTTCGCCGCCCGGTCTGCATGGAAGACGAAACGCACTGTCGCGCAGCCGCATTCACAACACCGTGCCGCAGAACGGCGCGCGGTCGGTGGCGAAGGCGGCGTCTAGCTCAGCCAACGCACCCGCGCGCGCTTCGGCGATGCGGCCGGCCCGGGCCAGCTGGGAAGCCCGGTGCGCCCCCATGTAGATGGTGGCCAGGTCGGCCAGGCCGATCTCGATGTCCGCGGGCCCGTCATGCGGCGTGCACTTCCCGGCGCCGCCGCGGGTCTGCAGCTGAAACCGTCCGCCCGCGAGCTGCAGCGGGTCTGTGACTTCCAGCACGAGGTCGGTGTCGGCGGCGTAGGTGCGGGCGCCGAGCACCTCGGGGACGTCGTTGATGCGCACCCAGAGGAAATCGCTCACGCCCTTGATCTCCGCGGCGCGTTGATCGGTGAGTTTGAGCGGAAGCGGATCGTCGCCCGGCACATCGATCTCTATGCGGTAGAACATCTCCAGCACCAACAGCGTCTGCAGCAGCTCGGTGTGAGCTTCATCGGTGATAGGGCAGAAGTCCTCGACGACCACCGTGCCCAGGGGTGGGCGAAACGCATGCTGTTGCGACCCGACGACCCGATACGTCAGGAAGCCATCGGGATGGACCGTGTAATGCAGCGCCGACCCGTTACCCCGCTGCGTTTCCCTGTCGTCCATGTAGTCGGCCCACCACGCGTCGTCGCGGGTGATCGCGCCATGCGTTGCGGCACACCATCGTTCGTAAATTTCGGGCAAGCGGCTGCTCGCTTCGGCGGCGTTGAGCTCGCGCGCCCGGCTCCCGTCCGGCGCGGCCCGCAACTTCGCGAAGCGGCGGTCGATCGAATAGGTGTGGCTATAGCTGGCCACCCCGGCGCCGAAACCGTCGTACATCGCGGTCTGCGTCGGAACGCCGCACACGATCGGATAGCCGCGGTCCAACAGGATCCCGAGTCCCTTCGCGCTGAGCTGGGCCCAAAGCCCCTTGCCCTGATGCGTCGACGCGACGGCGATCATCGTCAGCCACGCGGCGCGCAGGGCGGTGCCACCAGGCACGGTGAGCTGCGCACGGTAGATGATCGACGTTCCCACCAGAAACGGATGCTCGGGCTCGGAGACGTCCTCGGCAATGAGGATGTCGTCGAGGTTGACCCGGCGTTTCCACGCTTCGAGATCCTGCGGACCCACCGGATCGCCGAACGTGCGGGCCTGATTTTCAAAGACCGCCTGCCAGTCGTCTTCGGTTGGATGCCGAATGTTGGTGCCGTCGTCCGTCGAGTTCATTGCACATCCAATCCGCTTGTAGCCCAGGCAAAACGGCACTGCGCACACCGAATCCACGTGCTGAGTGTGCTTTTACATTCGATACCCGAGTACCAGAGGGTCAAACCTCAAGGGCCGCCCACCGGGTAACGGCATGCGCGAACAATCGGCGGTGGGGCGGGTCAAACGGCGCGGTTTCGGGTAGGCGATACGCCATGCTGCAGGTAGTCACCCGGCTTGCCATTGCCGCCCCGCGCCGCGTCGTCGGGCTCGCCTTCCTGGTGCTGGTGGGGGCCGCAGTCTTCGGGCTTCCGGTGGTCAACAGCCTTTCCGGCGGTGGTTTCCAGGACCCGACCTCGGAGTCCGCGCGCGCTACCGAGGTCCTGCGGGACAAGTTCAACCAAACCGATCAGCAGATGCTGATCGTGGTGACGGCCCCGGACGGCGTCCGCAGTAACCAGGCGCGCCGGGTCGCCACCGACATCGTGGATCAGCTGAAACGATCGCCATGGGTGCTGAACGTGTCGTCGGCGTGGACCATGCCACCCGATCGGCCGCAGGCCGCCGCCCAGCTGATCAGCAAGGACAACAGATCCGGGATGATCGTCGCCGGCCTGAAAGGCGGCGAGAACGACGCGCAGAAGTACGCCAGCACGCTCACCAGCGACCTCGTGCACGACCGCGACGGCGTCACCGTGCGCGCCGGCGGCATGGCCGTCGCGTACGCGCAGATCAACGGGCAGAACCAGCGAGATCTGCTGTTGATGGAGTCCATCGCGATCCCGCTGAGCTTCGCGGTGCTGGTCTGGGTGCTCGGCGGTGTGGTGGCGGCCACGCTGCCGATCGTCCTCGGCCTCCTGGCCATCGTCGGCACCATGTCGGTGCTGCGGCTGATCACCTTCGCCACCGACGTGTCGACGTACGCGCTGGACCTGAGCATCGCCATGGGCCTGGCCCTGGCCATCGACTACAACCTGCTGATCATCACCCGCTACCGCGAGGAGCTGGCCCGCACCGAGGACAGGAACCGGGCGCTGTACCGCACCATGGCCACCGCCGGCCGGACCGTGCTCTTCTCGGCCACGACCGTCGGGCTGTCGATGGCGGTGATGGCGCTGTTCCCGATGTACTTCCTGAAGTCGTCCGCCTACACCATCGTGGTCACCGCGATCATCGTGGCGATCGCCGCGGTGGTGGTCACCCCGGCGGCGATCGTGCTGCTGGGGCCCCGGCTGCACGTGCTGGACGCCCGGCGGGTGATGCATCGCATCCTGCACGGGCAGCGGTCGTTCCGCGACCACGCGCACCGGCCGCTCGAGGAGCAGTTCTGGTACCGGTCGACGCGGTACGTGCTGCGCCACGCCATGCCGGTCGGCCTGAGCGTCGTCGCGCTGCTGCTGTTGCTGGGCGCGCCGTTCCTGGGGGTGAAGTGGGGCTTCCCGGACGAGCGGGTGCTGCCCGAATCCGCGTCGGCGCGCCAGGTCGCCGACATGCTGGACAACGATTTCGCCAACGGGTTCGGCACCGGGGTGTCGGTGGTCGTGCCCGACGCCCGCGGCGTGACCCCCGCCGACCTGCAGCGGTACGCCGCCGAGCTGTCCCGCGTGCCCGACGTGTCCGCGGTCAGCGCACCGACCGGGACGTTCGCCGATGGGGCGCGGGTGGGGCCACCCGTTGCCCCCGCCGGCGTGGCCAACGGCAGCGCGTTCCTCACCGTCTCGACCACCGCGCCGCTCTATTCGCAGGCCTCCAACGCCCAGCTCGGCAGGTTGCATCAGGTCGCCGGGCCCGCCGGGCAGCCGGTGGAGATGACCGGGCTGGCGCAGATCAACCGCGACAGCGTCGACGCGATCACCCAGCGACTGCCGATCGTGTTCGCGCTGATCGCGCTCATCACGTTCGCGTTGCTGTTCTTGCTGACCGGCAGCGCGGTGCTGCCGCTGCAGGCGCTGGTGTGCAACGTGTTGTCGCTGACGGCGGCGTTCGGGGCGATGGTGTGGATCTTCCAAGACGGCCACCTGGGCGCCCTGGGGACCACCCCCAACGGGACGTTGAACGCCAACATCCCGGTGCTGCTGTTCTGCATCGCCTTCGGGCTGGCCATGGATTACGAGGTGTTCCTGGTCTCGCGCATCCACGAGTACTGGCTGGCCTCGCAGGCCATGCGGGAGACGCCGGCCACCGCGGCCGAGGCGCGCGCCGCCACCGACGAGAGCACGGCGCTGGGCATCGCCGGCATCGGCCGGGTCGTCACGACCGCCGCCGTGGTGATGTCGATTTCGTTCGCCGCGCTGATCCCGGCGCACGTCTCGTTCATGCGCATGCTGGGGCTCGGCCTCACGCTTGGCGTGCTCGTCGACGCCACGCTGGTGCGCATGGTCCTGGTTCCGGCGTTCATCCACCTGCTGGGCCGCTGGACGTGGTGGGCGCCGCGGCCCCTGCTCTGGCTGAGGGAACGGTCGGCGACCGGTGAAGACGGCGAAATCGCGGTCGGGCGGGGCCGCTGGGCCCGCGACGCGCCCAACGAGGGGCGGTCATTGATCAGGAGGTGGCCCACCAAGACCGCGACCGGGCGCGGCTGACAATCCGACGTGTGTTGTGAGGCAATGACTTTGACAAGCACCGGGCCACCGACGCCGGACAGGACGGAGAAATCCCCATGGGCCGAACGGATATCGCGGCTCTCCTCGCATTGAGCTCGGCGCTATGCGTCGCGATCGGCGACGTCCTGCAGCAACGCGCGGCGCATTGCATCACCGACGGCGCGGTCGGTTCCGTCGAATTGTTCGCCAACCTGCTCCGCAGCCAGCGATGGTGGTGGGGCACTGTGCTTTTGGCGACAAGCATCGGGTTGCAGGCCGCCGCCCTGCGCGGCGGATCGGTGTTGCTGGTGCAGGCGCTGCTGATGTTTTCGGTGCTCTTCGCGCTGCCCATCAACGCCAGGCTGTCGCATCGCGCGGTGACCGCCGGCGAGTGGATGTGGGCCGCATTGTTGACGGCCGGGGTCAGCGTGGTCGTCATCGTCGGCAATCCGCAGGCAGGTCATTCGGGCGCCTCGCTGGGTACGTGGGCCGCGGTGGCCCTCGTGCTGGGGCCGCTGCTGGTCGGCTGCGTGGTGGCCGGACGGATGCGCGGTGGGGCGGTGGCCGCGGTGCTGTTCGCCTTCGTGTCGGGGTCGCTGTGGGGCATCTTTGCGGTGCTCACCAAGGAGGTCGTTGCCCGGCTCGGTGACGGGCTGGGGGCGGTGACCCGGACGCCCGAGCTGTACGCCTGCATCCTCGTCGCGCTCGGCGGAGTGGCGTGGAGCCAGTCGGCGTTTCGGGCCGGGCCGCTGACGGCGTCCATGCCCACTTTGCAGATGTCACAGCCGGTGGTGGCCGCGGTGCTGGGCGTCGTCGTCCTCGGCGAAACGCTGGACACGGGCCGCGCCGGGGCGATCGCCCTGGTCGCGGCCGCGTTGGTGATGACGGCGGCCATCATCAAACTCGCCCGTGTCGAGGCCGTCGCGACGCGCGACAGGGCCGAGGCGCAGCTGCAGCAAGAACCCGCTTAGCGCCGTGCCGCGACGCCGCTGACCTCGGCTGAGTGACGAATTCGTTGCGGCGAAGACACCGAATGGGCGCCCGGGCCGGTGTGAGCATGTGGTGTCGGCAAAACCCTTTAGAATGCCTGCAGCTAGGTCAGCGGTGACCGACTTCGAGAATTGAATGGAAGGTCACTGGATGACGTCTTTGCGTGGACGCCGATCGTGCCTGGCAGCCACGATCGCCACCGTTGCCGTGTTTGCCGTCGCGTGCGGTGGCAACCACGCGGCCGCGCCGGCGAAGGTCATCTTCGACAAGGGCACTCCGTTTGCCGATCTGCTGGTCCCCAAGCTCACCTCCTCGGTGTCCGACGGCGCCGTCGGCGTGACGGTGGATGCGCCGGTGACGGTGAGCGTCGCCGACGGCGTGCTCGCGTCGGTCACCATGGTCAACGAAAACGGCAGGTCGATCAGCGGGAAGTTGAGCCCCGACGGCCTGCGCTGGTCCAACACCGAGCAGCTCGGCTACAACAGGCGCTACACGCTGAACGTCAAGGCGACCGGGCTGGGCGGTGCGGCCAGCAAGCAGATGACCTTCGCGACCAGTTCACCCGCCCACCTGACCATGCCGTACGTCAGTCCGGTCGACGGCGATGTGGTGGGCATCGGCGAGCCGGTGGCGATCCGCTTCGATGAGAACATCGCGGACCGGGCGGCGGCCCAGAAGGCCATCACCATCACCACGAACCCGCCGGTGGAGGGCGCGTTCTACTGGCTCAACAATCGCGAAGTACGTTGGCGCCCAGAACATTTCTGGAAGTCAGGAACGGCCATCGACGTGGCCGTCAACACCTACGGGGTGGACCTGGGCGACGGGATGTTCGGTGAGGACAACGTCAAGACGCACTTCACCATTGGCGACGAGGTGATTTCGACCGCCGACGACACCACGAAAACGGTGACCGTGCGGGTCAACGGTGAAGTCGTCAAGACCATGCCGACGTCGATGGGCAAGGACAGCACGCCAACGGCCAACGGCGTCTACATCGTCGGCGCGCGGTTCAAGCACATGATCATGGATTCGTCGACCTATGGGGTTCCGGTCAACTCGCCCAACGGATATCGCACCGAAGTCGACTGGGCCACCCAGATGTCCTACAGCGGAGTCTTTGTGCACTCGGCGCCGTGGTCGGTCGGCGCCCAGGGCCACACCAACACCAGCCACGGATGCCTGAACGTCAGTCCCAGCAACGCCGAATGGTTCTACGACCACAGCAAGAGCGGCGACATCGTCGAGGTTGTGCACACGGTGGGCCCGACATTGCCGGGCACCGAGGGGCTCGGTGACTGGAACATCCCGTGGCCGGAGTGGAAAGCGGGCAACGCCAACACCTGACCGGTCCGGTCAGTCGATCTTGTGCCAGCTCCCGCAGCTTCTGGTCATGAACGCGGTATCGGTCGGCAAGATCCGAACCACCTGGGGGCCGTCGCCGACGTTGTTGTCGATGATGTCGTTCGTGTCGAAACTGCGCAGCCTCGCCCAATAGCAGCCGTATTTGCCGCCGTCGGTGCGATAGGTGCCCGCCGCGATGTCCTTGTTGACGATGTAGGTGCCGTTAGCCTCGATCGACGTCTTCGGTCCCGGCGGGGGTGGCGGGGCGACGGTCTTCGTCACCGTTTTCGTCTCCGCCGGCGGGGTCGATATGACCGTCGTCGACGTGTGGCTCGACCCTCCGCAGCCCGCGAGAAACAGCGCGACGGCCGCGACGGCGGGCCGCATCGTGGGCGAGGCGGGACGTTGTCTCTTCACTGCTTTCCACTCACGGGTGCAACAGCGGCGCGCGGAGTCGCTACCACCGTAAAAGGTCAGGGAGCAACGATGCTCCCTGACCAGTGGGGTGAGTGACGGGACTCGAACCCGCGACATTCAGGATCACAACCTGACGCTCTACCAACTGAACTACACCCACCATGGCTGTGTGCCGACCGCAGGCCTGCACGCGCAGCGACTGTAGATACTAGCGGCTCGGCGGGGCGCTGGCCGAATCACTGGGTTCCGGTGCGTCATCTCCGCCGTCCAGGTCGGCGACCACCGCCTCGATTTCGCTGGTAGACGGGCCCGGTGGGGAGACGAAGGCGGTGCGCCGATAGAACTGCAATTCGCGGATCGATTCATGGATGTCGGCAAGTGCGCGGTGGGCGAGCCCCTTGGCGGGCTGACCGAAGTAGATCCGCGGATACCAGCGCCGGCAGAGCTCTTTGATCGAACTCACATCGATCATGCGGTAGTGCAGGAACGTGTCCAGAGCGGGCATGTCGCGCACGATGAACGCGCGATCGGTGGCGATCGAGTTTCCGGCCAGCGGCGCCGTCTTGGGTTGCTTGACGTGTTGGCCGATGTAGTCCAGCACCATCGCCTCGGCGGTCGCCAGGTCGACGGCGGATGCCCGCACCTCGTCGATCAGCCCGGAGCGCGAGTGCATTTCGGTCACCACGTCACCCATCGCCGCGAGGGCGGCGTCGTCGGCGTGGATCACCACGTCCACACCGTCGCCGAGGATGTTCAGCTCGGCGTCGGTGACCAGCGCCGCGATCTCGATCAGCTTGTCCGAACCGAGATCGAGCCCGGTCATCTCGCAGTCGATCCACACCAATTCGTCGCGCACAGGGCTCACACTAACGGGCGCATACGACGTCCGTGCTGGCCCTCGCCCCCGGATCCGCCCGCAAAGTAGGGTGAGCGTTGTCGAACTGCATGCCGAATCACTGGGGAAGAGGGGCGCAGCACGATGAGCACCGATTCAGCGGCGACACCGGCGAGCCGGATCGCGGACGGCTACGCGGTCGGCGGCCAGGCACTGGAATTGGGCACCGTCGTGGTCGACGGCGCCGCCGACCCGACGGCGCAGATCCGCATTCCGTTGGCGACCGTGAACAGGCACGGGCTGGTGGCCGGCGCCACCGGAACCGGCAAGACCAAGACGCTGCAGCTGATCGCCGAACAGCTCAGCGCCGCGGGCGTGCCCGTGCTGATGGCCGACGTGAAGGGCGACCTGTCCGGGCTGTCCACACCGGGAAAGGGCGACGACAAAACCGCGGCGCGTGCCCGCGACACGGGAGACGACTGGACCGGGACGGGCTTCCCGGTGGAGTTCCTGTCGTTGGGCACCGGCGGGCTCGGCGTGCCGGTGCGGGCCACCGTCGACAGTTTCGGCCCGGTCCTGCTGTCAAAGGTGTTGGGGCTCAACGCTACTCAGGAGTCGACGCTGGGGCTGATCTTCCACTGGGCCAAGGAGAAGAACTACCAGCTGGTCACCCTGGCCAACCTGCGTGACGCCATCACCCACCTGACCAGCGACGAGGGCAAGGCCGATCTGAAATCCCTTGGCGGTGTGTCGTCGACGACGGCCGGCGTCATCCTCCGCGCGCTGGTGAACCTCGAGGGCGAGGGCGGCGACACGTTCTTCGGCGAGCCGAAGCTCGACCCGAACGATCTGCTGCGCGTCGATGCGGGCCGCGGCACCATCTCGCTGCTGGAGTTCGGCGGACAATCGTTGCGGCCGGTCATCTTCTCCACCTTTCTGATGTGGTTGCTGGCCGACCTGTTCACCGTCCTGGACGAGGTGGGCGACATCGACAAGCCCAAGCTGGTCTTCTTCTTCGACGAGGCGCACCTGCTGTTCGCCGACGCGTCCAAGGCCTTCCTCGAGCAGGTCGAGCAGACCGTCAAGTTGATCCGCTCGAAGGGCGTCGGGGTGTTTTTCTGCACCCAGTTGCCCACCGACCTGCCCAACGATGTGCTGTCCCAGCTGGGCGCCCGGATCCAGCACGCGCTGCGGGCGTTCACGCCCGACGACCAGAAGGCGCTGTCCAAGACCGTGCGCACCTACCCGAAAACCGATGTCTATGACCTGGAGTCGGCGTTGACGTCGCTGGGGATCGGCGAGGCCGTCGTGACCGTGCTCTCCGAGAAGGGCTCTCCCACCCCGGTCGCGTGGACCCGCATGCGGGTGCCGCGCTCGCTGATGGCGTCGATCGGCAACGACGCGATCGAGGCTGCGGCGAAAGGCAGTGCGCTGCAGGAGAAGTACGGCAAGACGGTTGAGCAACCGTCGCAGCCCCAGGCCGGCCCGGCGGGTACGCAAGCGCAACCGCCGCAGGCCCAGTCCGACTACCCGCCGGTCCCTTCGAACGACCCCGTCCCGCCGATGCCGGAGCCCGCGGAGCCCAAAGGGCCGAGCTTGCTAGAGAGGCTCTGGCACGACCGCGAGGTACAAAGCGCAGTAAACACGGGAATCCGCGAGATCATCAGGCTAAAGTTCGGCGGACGTCGCCGCCGAAAGTAGCAGGGGCCGTACGTCGCGAGCGTAACCTGGTTGCGAAAATCCGGGCCGCAAATCGCAGCCACGTCACGCTCGCGGGGCTTGCCCGCCCGGCGCCTACCCGCCGCCGAGCTTTTTGTAGAACGCGCCCACGATGGGTGCGACGATGGCGCGCGGTGCGTAGCCGCTCGCCACGGACATGGCCTTGGACGTCAGGCCGGGGACGACGCGCATTTTGTTGCGGCCCAACGAATCCAGGGACACCCGAGCGGTGTGTTCCGTCGAGATCCACAGGAAGTCCGGCACCAGCCGCTCCACGATCGACGCCTCGGTGTCGGCGGGCAGGTCGGTGCGGACCGGCCCGGGCGCCAGCAGCGTCACGTTGACCCCGGACCCGCGCAGTTCACCGCGCAGCGATTCGGTGAAGGTATTGACGAAGGCCTTGGTGGCGGCGTAGGTGGCGTTGTAGGGGATCGGCGAATTGCCGGCCGCCGAACCGGAAATCAGGATGCCGCCGGCCTTGCGCTCGACCATGCCGGGCAACACCGCCAACGTAAGGTCGTGCACCCCTAGGACATTGAGCTGCAATTGAGCCTTCTCGCCGGCCGGATCGAGCGTGGCAACCGGACCGAAGGTCGCGGTGCCCGCGTTGGCGCACAGGATCGAGATGGGGCGGGCGGCCAGCTCGTCGCACAGCTTCGCGCGTTCGCCCGGGTCGGCCAGATCGGCGGGTCGCACGTCGACGGTGACGTGATACTTGTCGGTCAGGCGGGCGGCCAGATCCTTCAGCAGATCCTCGCGTCGCGCGGTGACGATCAGATTGTGTCCGCGGGCGGCAAGTTCGGTGGCGAGCGCTTCACCGATGTTCTGCGAAGCTCCGGTGACAACGGCGCGCGCCTCAGGGCTTGGAGCGGGTATCGGCATGCGCCAATCGTAGACAGCCGGCGAATCGCCATCCGCAGGCGATCGCCGGCGCCGCTAGAGTGCCGGGCATGAGTCAGCCGGAGTTGCGTTCCGCCGCGCCCATGCGATCTCGCGTGGTGGCGTGGGCGCTGTGGGACTGCGGCTCGACCGGTCTGAACGCGATCGTGGCCACGTTCGTCTTCGCCGTGTATCTGACCAGCAGCGTCGGGGTGGGCATCGGGGGCAGCACCACGCCGGCGAGCTGGCTGGGCCGAGCCGCGGCCATCGCCGGGCTGACCGTCGCGGTGCTCGCGCCCGCCGTGGGCGTGTGGGTGGAGTCCCCGCATCGCAGGCGGGTGGCCCTGAGCGTGCTGACCGCCGCGGCGGTGACGCTGACCTGCTTGATGTTCTTCATCCGCGACCGGCCCGGCTACCTGTGGGCGGGTCTGGTGCTGTTGGGGGCGACGGCGGCCTGCGGCGACCTGGCCAGCGTCCCGTACAACGCCATGCTGCGCCAGCTTTCGACGCCGCAGACGGCCGGGCGGATATCCGGATTCGGCTGGGCGGCCGGCTACGGTGGCAGCGTCCTGCTGTTGCTGGTGATCTACACCGGATTCATCTCCGGATCGGGCTCGGGACCGGGCGCGACGCGCGGACTGCTGCGAATTCCCTTGCAGGACGGGCTTTATGTCCGCGAGGCGATGCTGGTGGCCGCGGCCTGGCTGGCGGTGTTCGCGCTGCCGCTGCTGTTCGTGGCGCAACGACTGAGCGAGCCGGCCGAGGTGTATCAGCCCACGAGCATGTTGGGCGGTTACCGGAAGCTGTGGACGGAGGTCTCCGCGGAATGGCGCCGCGACCGCAACCTGGTGTACTTCCTGGTCGCCAGCGCGCTGTTCCGCGACGGGCTGGCGGCGATCTTCGCCTTCGGTGCGGTCCTCGGCGTCAACGTGTACGGCATCTCCCAGGCGGACGTGCTGATTTTCGGGGTGGCGGCCTGCGTGGTCGCCGCGGTGGGCGCGGTGCTGGGCGGGTTCGTCGACCACCGGGCCGGATCGAAGCCGGTCATCGTGGCCTCGCTGGTCGCGATCATCACCCTGGGGCTGACCTTGATGGTGTCGTCCGGACCGGTGGCCTTCTGGGTCTGTGGGCTGCTGCTGTGCATGTTCATCGGCCCGACGCAGTCATCGTCGCGCGCCCTGCTGCTGCAGATGGCCAAACACGGCAGGGAGGGCGTCGCGTTCGGGCTCTACACGATGACCGGTCGGGCGGTGGCGTTCCTGGCGCCGTGGCTGTTCTCGGTGTTCGTCGACGTATTCGGCGCCGTGCGTGCCGGCCTCGGCGGGATTTCACTGGTCTTGATCGCCGGGCTGCTGGCCATGCTCGTGGTCCGCGTTCCGCAGCGCGGCGAGCCGGTCACCGAACTCTCGTAAGCGGGTCGCCGCCTCGAGCGTCGGCGATATTCACGTCCGCGCCGCGAAGCGGGGCTCAGCCCCTGGCGTCGCAGATGGTCAGCCCGCCACCGACGCGCTTGCTGACCTGAACTCCGTCGACGGTGACGGTGCAGGTGACGCTGTGCCCGATGTTGACGATCGTGACGTTGGCCGGGTGGACGGCCGATTTCGCAAGGCTGACCTGCTTGCTCCACGGCAGCGCGACGTTGAATTCGGTCTGGATGAGGTCGCCGGTGTCGATGTACATGATGCTGATCGCGCGACCTTCGCCCGTGACCGTGTAGACGACATCTTGCATCGCCGCCGGACCGGTCGTCGAGGTGGGCAGCTCCGGGCCGCTCGTCGGGGGTATCGGCGCGGGGACGAGGGTGGGCGACTTACGCGCCGACGGGGTGGGGCTCTCCGTTGTCGTTTCCGGCATCGCCGGCAACGGCGGGACCGCGGTCTGGGTCTTGATCGCGTCGTTGGCGAGCGCCAGTGCGATCACCAGCGCGACGACCAGCAGCACCGCAACGCCGGCGGCGACCCACAGCCAGCGCGGCGATTTCGGCCCTTCGGGCGGTGGGGGAGCCAGGCCGTGGGAGTGCGGGTCGTCCGACGCGGGGACGTCCCGTTGCCAATACGCCGGCAGCGGCCTTGTCGTGTTGGTCTCGTTGGCGGTGGGCGCCCAGGGCGACATCGTCCCGCCATAGGTGGGGGCATACGGCGTCTGATCGGCGTATGCGGGATCGGCGGGCGGGGCGTACCCCGGCTGCTGCGGCCCCGGTAGCGATGGACTAAACCGCTCGGTGGGACGTGAATCGTTCATGTCCACCTCATGGCTTGCAGGGTACCTGGGCGGGGCGCTGAAGCGCTTACTCACGGTGCGACGGGGAGCTCAGGGGCACCGATTTCCGGCCGCGAGGGCGGCGACGGTCATCGCCCGCATGACGGCGCGCGATCGTGCGGCGCGCACGCTCTTGCTGCGCGACGCGTCGGGGGATTTCATGCTGTGCGGCGTCGAATTCAGCAAGCCGAACACGGCGTGCGCGCTCAGCCGGGCGTCGGCCTCGGCCAGCTCGGGGTTCAGCTCGCGCAGCACCCCCACCCAGACCTCGACGTATTGGCGCTGCGCTTTGCGCACCTGCTTTTCGGCCTGTTCGGGCAGGTACGCCAGGTCGCGATCCTGGATGCGGATCAGGTCCGGTTCGGTCAGGACGAAGTCGAGATGGAAGTCGATCAGGCCGTCGAGCGCGGCCGCGGCATCCGAGCTGTGGGTCCGCACCTGCCGTGCGCCGGCGAGCAGCCGGGTGCTGATGCCCACCAGCAATTCGACCAGAAGCGATTCCTTGTTGGGGAAATGCCGGTAGATGGCGGGACCGCTGACGCCGGCCGCGGCGCCGATGTCTTCCAGTCGTACGGCGAGAAATCCGCGTTCGGCGAACAGCCGCTCGGCGGCGGACAGCAGTTGCAGGCGGCGGTCGGATTTCAACTGGCTCCGCCGATTTGGGGCCTCGGCGCCGCCGGCCTGGCCTTCGGAGGCAGGCGTTGTCATGACGGACCTCCGTGTGATGAATCGTCACCAACGTAGCACGAGTTATTCGCAATTAACTCGCATTATTCGCCGGGTGCGGTGCCGCTGGACCGGCAACGGCGGTAATGGTATTCTCAAGCCCCGAGTTAATGAGCATTAACTCAGCTGGACCGCCCGAGGGCAAGGAGGCTGCTGCGGCGATGGACAACGTGATGACCTCGCCCGCGAAGGCTCCCGGGGCGTCGTTCGCCGATGAGCACCGCCGGCTGGTCGGCGAACTGAACGCCCGGCTGGCCGCGGCGGCGCTCGGCGGCAACGAGCGGGCGCGGGAACGCCATGTCAGCCGCGGGAAACTGTTGCCACGCGAACGGGTGGACCGCCTGCTCGACCCCGGCAGCCCGTTCTTGGAGCTCTCACCGCTGGCCGCCGACGGCATGTACGACGACGAATCTCCCGGGGCCGGCATCATCACCGGAATCGGCCGTGTATCGGAGCGCGAGTGCGTGATCGTCGCCAACGACGCGACGGTCAAGGGCGGCACCTACTACCCGATGACGGTCAAAAAGCACCTGCGCGCCCAGGAGGTGGCGCTGCAGAACCGGCTGCCATGCATCTACCTGGTGGACTCCGGCGGGGCCTTCTTGCCGCGCCAAGACGAGGTCTTTCCGGACCGGGAGCACTTCGGCCGCATCTTCTTCAACCAGGCAACCATGAGCGCCAAGGGAATTCCGCAAGTCGCCGCGGTGCTGGGTTCGTGCACGGCGGGCGGCGCCTACGTGCCGGCGATGAGCGATGAGGCCGTCATCGTGCGCGAGCAGGGCACGATCTTTCTGGGCGGCCCGCCACTGGTCAAGGCGGCGACGGGCGAGATCGTGTCGGCCGAGGACCTCGGCGGCGGCGACCTGCACTCGCGGGTTTCCGGTGTCACCGACCACCTCGCCGACGACGACGAGCACGCGTTGCGGATCGTCCGCTCGATCGCGGCGACCTTCGGGCCGCGTGAGCCCAGCCCGTGGGAGGTGCAGCCCCCCGTCTCGCCGCGGTGCGCGCAGACGGAGCTCTACGACGTGGTGCCGCCGGACCCGCGGGTGCCCTACGACGTGCACGAGGTCATCGTGCGACTGGTGGACGGCGGCGAATTCAGCGAATTCAAGGCGAATTACGGCAAGTCCCTGGTGACCGCGTTCGCCCACATCCACGGCCACCCGGTAGGGATCGTGGCCAACAACGGGGTGCTCTTCAGCGAATCCGCCTTGAAGGGCGCACATTTCATCGAATTGTGCGACAAGCGAAAGATCCCGCTGTTGTTTTTGCAGAACATCGCCGGGTTCATGGTCGGCCGGGATTACGAGGCCGGCGGCATCGCCAAGCATGGCGCCAAGATGGTCACCGCCGTCGCCTGCGCCCGGGTGCCCAAACTGACCGTCGTGATCGGCGGATCCTATGGGGCGGGCAACTATTCGATGTGCGGCCGGGCGTATTCGCCGCGATTCCTGTGGATGTGGCCCAACGCCCGGATCTCGGTGATGGGTGGCGAACAGGCCGCCTCCGTGCTGGCCACCGTGCGCGGTGAGCAGCTCACCGCGGCGGGCAAACCGTGGTCGGCCGACGAGGAAGAGGCGTTCAAGGCGCCCATCCGCGGGCAGTACGAGGACCAGGGCAACCCCTATTACTCGACGGCCCGGCTGTGGGACGACGGGATCATCGACCCAGCCGATACGAGAACCTTTGTCGGGCTTGCTCTTTCGGTGTGCGCCCAAGCGCCATTGGAACCCGTCTCCTACGGCGTCTTCCGGATGTGAGTGCAATGTTCGAGACAGTATTGGTGGCCAACCGCGGCGAGATCGCGGTGCGGGTGATCCGGACGCTGCGCCGGCTGGGCATCCGGTCGGTGGCCGTCTACAGCGACCCCGACGCCGGCGCGCGGCACGTCCTCGAGGCCGACGACGCGGTGCGGCTGGGGCCCGCCGCGGCCCGCGAGAGCTACCTGAACATCGACAAGGTCGTCGACGCGGCCGTGCGCACCGGATCTCAGGCGATCCACCCGGGATACGGATTCCTCTCCGAGAACGCCAATTTCGCGGCGGCGTGCGAGCGGGCCGGTGTCGTGTTCCTGGGGCCTCCCGCGCAGGCGATTCAGGTGATGGGCGACAAGATCACCGCCAAGAACGCGGTCGCCGCCTTCGACGTCCCGGTGGTCCCCGGCGTGGCCAAACCGGGGCTGAGCGACGACGACCTGGTCGCCGCCGCCGACGAGGTCGGATACCCGGTCTTGATCAAGCCGTCGGCGGGCGGCGGCGGCAAGGGCATGCGCCTGGTGGACGAACCGGCCAAGCTGCGCGAGGCGCTGGTGGGTGCCCGACGCGAGGCCGCCTCGTCGTTCGGCGACGACACGCTGTTCCTGGAACGGTTTGTGTTGCGCCCCAGGCACATCGAGGTGCAGGTGCTCGCCGACACGCACGGCAACGTCGTGCACCTCGGCGAGCGGGAGTGCAGCCTGCAACGGCGCCATCAGAAGGTCATCGAGGAGGCGCCCTCGCCGTTGCTCGACGAGGCGACCCGGGCGCGCATCGGCGCGGCCGCCTGCAGCACGGCGCGCAGCGTCGACTACGTCGGCGCGGGCACGGTCGAGTTCATCGTCTCCGCCGACCGTGCGCAAGATTTCTTTTTCATGGAAATGAACACCCGCCTGCAGGTCGAGCACCCGGTGACCGAGGCGGTCACCGGGCTGGACCTGGTGGAGTGGCAGCTGCGCGTCGGCGCCGGCGAGAAGCTCACGTTCGCCCAGGACGACATCGAATTGCGCGGGCACGCGATCGAGGCCCGGGTGTACGCCGAGGATCCGGCGCGCGGATTCCTGCCCACCGGCGGCCGGGTGCTGCAGGTCTTCGAGCCCTCCGGCAACGGGGTGCGGGTCGACTCGTCGCTGCTGCCCGGCACGCTGGTCGGCAGCGACTACGACCCGATGCTGAGCAAGGTGATCGCGCACGGGGACGACCGTGACGAGGCGCTGGCGAAACTCGACCGGGCGCTGAGCCACACGGCAATCCTGGGCGTGCAGACCAATATCGAGTTCCTGCGGTTCCTGCTCGCCGACGAGCGGGTTCGGGCCGGCGACCTGGACACCGCCCTGCTCGATGAGCGGCTGGCGGACTTCGCGCCGCTGCCGGCCCCTGATGACGTGCTCGCCGCGGCCGGCCTCTACCGACAATCGGCTCTCGCCTCCCGGGCCCACCGCTTCGCGGGCAATCCCTGGGCGGCGCCCACGGGATGGCGCGTCGGCGGCAGCGCGGCGCCGGTTCGCACCGACATGCGCACCCCGCTGCGCAGCGAGACCGTGTCGGTGTGGGGGCTTCCCGGCGCCGCCACGGTGCAGGTCGGCGACGCGGAAACCTGTTCGGCCGCTGTGCAAGTCGAACCCGCACGAATGAGCGCGGTGATCGACGGCCTGCGCCGCGACTACCGATGGGCCGAAGCCGACCGCCACCTGTGGATCGCCGACGAGCGCGGCACCTGGCATCTGCGCGAGGCCGAGGAGAACAAGATCCACCGCGCCGCGGGGGCGCAGCGGGCGGAAATCCTCAGTCCGATGCCGGGCAGCGTCATCGCCGTCCAAACCCCCTCCGGCACCGCCGTTTCCGAAGGCGACGTCGTGGTCGTCGTCGAGGCGATGAAGATGGAACACTCGCTGGCCGCACCGGTTTCCGGACAGGTGGAGGTGCTGGTCTCGGTGGGTGATCAGGTGACCGTGGATCAGGTGCTGGCCCGGCTGATCCCGGAAGAAGAAAGCAAGGACGAGACATGACCACATCCATCAGCGCGGGGACGCTGCCCAAGGAATACGAAGACCTTCGCGACACCGTCGCCGAGTTCGCGCGCACCGTCGTCGCCCCCGTGTCGGCCAAACACGATGAGGAGCACAGCTTCCCGTACGAAGTCGTCGCCAAGATGGGGGAGATGGGCCTGTTTGGCCTGCCGTTCCCCGAGGAGTACGGCGGCATGGGCGGCGACTACTTCGCGCTGGCGCTGGCGCTCGAGGAACTCGGCAAGGTCGACCAGTCGGTGGCGATCACGCTCGAGGCCGGGGTGGGTCTGGGCTCGATGCCCATCTACCGGTTCGGTACCGAGGAACAGAAGCGCACGTGGCTGCCGGACCTGACCGCCGGCCGGGCGCTGGCGGGCTTCGGGCTCACCGAGCCCGGTGCCGGGTCCGACGCGGGCGCCACCCGCACCACGGCCCGGCTCGAGGGCGGTGAGTGGGTGATCAACGGCAGCAAGCAATTCATCACCAACTCGGGCACCGACATCACCTCCCTGGTCACCGTCACCGCCGTCACCGGCACCGTCGGGGCGGACAAAAAGGAGATCTCGACGATCATCGTGCCCAGTGGCACACCGGGATTCACCGTCGAACCAGTCTACAGCAAGGTGGGCTGGAACGCGTCGGACACCCATCCGCTGAGCTTCGCCGACGCCCGGGTCCCGGAGGAGAACCTGCTCGGCGCGCGTGGGCGGGGCTATGCGAACTTCCTGTCGATCCTGGACGAGGGTCGCATCGCGATCGCCGCGCTGTCGACCGGGGCGGCGCAGGGCTGCGTCGACGAGAGCGTCAAGTATTCCAAGGAACGCCAGTCGTTCGGCCAGCCGATCGGCTCCTACCAGGCGATCAGCTTCAAGATCGCGCGAATGGAAGCGCGTGCCCACGTCGCCCGCACGGCGTACTACGATGCCGCTGCAAAGATGTTGGCGGGCAAGCCCTTCAAGAAGGAGGCGGCCATCGCGAAGATGATCGCGTCGGAAGCGGCGATGGACAACGCCCGCGACGCAACGCAGATCCACGGAGGGTATGGCTTCATGAACGAGTATCCGGTGGCGCGTCACTACCGCGACAGCAAGATCCTCGAAATCGGTGAGGGCACCACCGAGGTGCAGCTGATGCTCATCGCGCGTTCGCTGGGCCTGTCATGACGGACGGCAAGCGCGGCCGCACAGTCGGCGAGCGTGAATCTGGCGACGCCGCATCGGCGCGTCCCGTCACTGAATCCACAGTCGGCGGTGGGCGGAGCATTGTCCAGCGCGGCTTGTGGTTTGAAGAGTTCGAGATCGGCACCACCTACCTGCACCGGCCCGGCCGCACGGTCACCGAAGCCGACAACGTCTTGTTCACCACGCTGACCATGAACACCCAGTCGCTGCACCTCGACGCCGCCTGGGCGGCCGAGCAGCCGGGCTTTCGGGGCGAGCGGCTGGTGAACTCCATGTTCACCCTGTCCACGGTGGTGGGGCTCTCGGTGTCGCAGCTGACGCTCGGCACCATCGTGGCCAACCTCGGCTTCTCCGAGGTGTCCTTCCCCAAGCCCGTCTTCCACGGCGACACCCTCTACGCCGAAACCGTGTGCACGGCCAAGCGCGAGTCGAAGAGCCGGCCCGGCGAGGGCATCGTCACCCTCGAGCACACCGGGCGCAATCAGCACGGCGATGTCGTCGCGCGCGCCGTGCGCACCACGCTGGTCCAGAAGCGCCCGGCCGACCAGGAGGCCAAGTGAACCTGCACGCCGCCGGCCCCGGATGGCTGTTCTGCCCGGCCGACCGGCCCGAACGTTTCGCGAAGGCCGCCGCCGCGGCCGACGTGGTGATCCTCGACCTCGAGGATGGCGTGGCCGAGGCGGACAAGCCCGCCGCCCGCGAGGCGTTGCAGGGGACGCCGCTGGATCCCGAGCGCACCGTGGTGCGGATCAACGCGGCCGACACCGACGAATACCCCCGCGACCTCGAGGCCCTCGCCGAGACCGCCTACACGACGGTGATGCTGTCCAAGACCGAATCGGCGGCGCAGGTGGAGGCGTTGGCCCCGCGCGACGTGATCGCGCTGCTGGAGACGCCGCGCGGCGCGGTGTTCGCCACCGAAATCGCGGCGGCGCAGGGCACGGTGGCGCTGATGTGGGGCGCCGAGGACCTGGTTGCCACGCTCGGCGGTAGCTCCAGCCGCTGGGCCGACGGGACATACCGGGATGTCGCGCACCACGTGCGCTCGACGGCTCTGCTCACCGCGTCCGCCTTCGGCCGGGTGGCGCTCGACGCGGTCCACCTGGATATCCGCGACCTCGACGGCTTGCGGACCGAGGCCGAGGACGCCGTCGCGCTGGGGTTCGGCGGGACCGTGTGCATCCACCCCAGCCAGATCCCGGTGGTGCGCGAGGCGTATCGCCCCAGTGAGGACAGGCTGGACTGGGCGCGACGAGTGTTGACGGCCGCGCGCAGCGAGCGAGGGGTCTTCGCGTTCGAAGGGCAGATGGTCGACTCGCCGGTGCTCAAACACGCGCACATGACGTTGCGCAGGGCGGGTGAGGCCGTCCCCGACTGACGGCCCCGGCTGTTCAGCGACACCGCCCGGCGCGGCCCAGCGCGACACGTTCCGCAGTCTTCGCAATCAGCGCGGTCTCTTCTGATTTGAGGGCATAATGGGGAATACGCCAGTGTCGCGGCGAGCGAAGCCTTTCGTGTAGCTGGCGATCGACTTCCGCTCGCGGTAGGTCTCGGCTGACCGTTTGCTGGGACCCGCTGTGGCTCGTGGGGCCACGCGGCGCCCGGCGAGGGAGGCGGTGTGGCGCAGATGTCTCAGATGCCCATGGCGGTCGACCTCGAACCGGTGCAACTCGTCGCCGCCGATGGCTCGCCGACATCCGAACGCCGTTACGGCCGTGACCTTCCCGCCGAGACGCTGAGCTGGCTCTACGAGATGATGGTGATCACCCGGGAACTCGACGCCGAATTCGTGAACCTCAAGCGGCAGGGCGAGCTGGGCCTCTTCGCATCCTGCCGCGGCCAGGAGGCCGCCCAGATCGGTGCGGCGGCGTGCCTGCGCAAAACCGACTGGCTGTTTCCCCAATATCGGGAGCTGGGCGCCTTTTTGGTGCGCGGCATCCCGCCCGGGCACGTAGGGGCCGTGTGGCGCGGAACCTGGCATGGCGGCCTGGACTTCACCAAGAAGTGCTGCGCCCCGTTCTCCATTCCGATCGGCACCCAGACCCTGCATGCCGTGGGCGCGGCGATGGCCGCCCAACGGCTGGGCGAAGATTCGGTGACGCTGGCCTTCCTCGGCGACGGCGCCACCAGCACGGGAGATGTGCACGAGGCGCTGAACTTCGCCGCCGTGTTCACCACGCCCTGCGTGTTCTTCGTGCAGAACAACCAGTGGGCGATCTCGACGCCGATCGACAAGCAGACCGCCGCACCCTCGCTGGCGCACAAGGCGATTGGCTACGGCATGCCCGGAATTCGGGTGGACGGAAACGACGTCCTGGCCTGCTACGCCGTGACGGCCGAGGCCGCCGCCCGCGCCCGCGCCGGCGGCGGCCCGACGTTGATCGAGGCGGTCACCTACCGCCTGGGCCCGCACACCACCTCCGACGACCCCAGCCGGTACCGGACACAAGGCGAAGTCGATCACTGGCTGGCGCTGGACCCGATACCGCGGTACCGCGCCTATCTGCGGGCCCAGGGCCTGTGGTCAGAACGCTTGGAGGAACGGGTCATTGGCCGGGCACAGCGAATGCGCACCGAACTGCGCGACGCGATGGTCGATGCGCCCGATTTCGACATCGACGAGGTGTTCACCTCGGTGTACGCCGATATCACGCCGGGATTGCAGGCGCAGCGCCAGCAGCTGCGGGCCGAACTCGACGGAAGTGATTGAGAGGCGTCAATGACTCAGCTCGCTGATCGTCCGGCCGGCCATGACGAAACACGCACCGCGGCAGTGGAAAGCGTGGCGCTTGGTGCGCAGCCGTTGACCATGGTGCAGGCGCTCAACCGCGCCCTGCACGACGCGATGGCCGCCGACGATCGGGTGCTGGTGTTCGGCGAAGACGTCTCGGTCGCGGGAGGGGTGTTCCGCGCGACCGAGGGACTGGCCGAGGCGTTCGGCGAGAGTCGTTGCTTTGACACGCCGCTGGCGGAGTCCGCCATCATCGGGATCGCGGTGGGGCTGGCGTTGCGTGGCTTCGTGCCGGTGCCCGAGATTCAGTTCGACGGGTTTTCCTACGCGGCCTTCGACCAAGTGGTCAGCCACCTGGCGAAGTACCGTACCCGCACCCGCGGCCAGATCAACATGCCGGTGACCGTCCGGATCCCGTCGTTCGGGGGAATCGGTGCCGCAGAACACCATTCGGATTCCACCGAGACCTATTGGGCGCACACCGCCGGGTTGAAGGTGGTGGTGCCGTCCAGCCCCTCCGACGCGTATTGGCTGCTGCGCCACGCGATCGCCTGCCCGGACCCGGTGATGTTCCTGGAGCCGAAGCGGCGCTACCAGGGCCGCGGCCTGGTCGACGCCACCCGGCCCGAACCACCGATCGGGCGGGCGATGGTGCGCCGGCCGGGCACCGACGTGACGGTGGTGACCTATGGGAGCTTGGTCGGCACGGCCGTCGGCGCCGCCGACGAGGCCCAGCGCCAGCGTGGTTGGAGCCTGGAGGTCATCGACCTGCGGTCACTGGCGCCCCTGGACTTCGACACCGTCGCCGCGTCGATCCACCGGACCGGGCGCTGCGTGGTGATGCACGAGGGCCCGCGCACCCTCGGGTTCGGGGCGGAGCTGGCCGCCCGCATACAAGAGGAAATGTTCTACGAGCTGGAGGCGCCGGTGTTGCGCGCGTGCGGGTTTGACACCCCCTACCCGCCGGCCCGGTTGGAGAAGTGGTGGCTGCCGGGCCCCGACCGGCTACTGGACTGCGTCGAGCGCGCTTTGGAACAGCCATGACCGGCCCGTCCGCGCAAGAGCGGGTCAAGCCGTTTCGGGTCCCCGACCTCGGCGAGGGGCTCGAAGAAGTGACGGTGACGCACTGGAACGTCGCGGTGGGCGACGACGTCGAGCTCAACCAGGTGTTGTGCACGGTGGAGACCGCCAAGGCCGAGGTGGAGATCCCCAGCCCGCACGCCGGGAGGGTCGTCGAAATGAACGGCGCCGAGGGCGATGTGCTCAAGGTGGGGGCGGTGCTGGTGCAGATCGACACGGCACCGGGAAGCGGCGAGCCGCCGGCGGCCGCGACGGCGCCGCCCACATTGGTCGGCTACGGTGCCGATGCCGGCGTCGACAGCAGCCGGCGGACGGGGCGTCCGCTGGCCGCCCCTCCGGTGCGCAAACTCGCCAAACAATTGATGGTCGACCTGGCGTCGTTGCCGCACCGCGCCGGGGCCGTCATCACCCGCGAGGATGTGCTGGCGGCGGCCGGCGGGACCGGGAACGGGGCCGATGTCCGATCGATTCGTGGCGTGCAGGCCCGGATGGCGGAGAAGATGGCCTTGTCGCACAAGGAGATTCCGCCCGCAAAGGTCACCGTCGAGGTGGACTGCACCGAGTTGGTGCGGCTGTCCGATCGGCTCCGCACGAAGGATCAGAAAATAACACCCTTCGTGCTGACGCTGCGGCTGCTGGTCATCGCGTTGCGCCACAACGAGATTCTGAACTCGACCTGGGTCGACTCGCCGCAGGGCCCGCAGCTGCGCGTCGACCACCGAGTGCACCTGGGCATCGCCGCGGCCACCCAACGCGGGCTGCTCGTCCCGGTGCTGGCCGACGCCCACGCCAAGACGACACGCGAATTAGCTGCTCGCGCAGCCGAATTGATCGCCGGCGCGCGTGCGGGCACCCTGACGCCGAACGAGCTGACGGGTTCGACGTTCACCGTGTCGAACTTCGGGGCGCTGGGTGTCGACGACGGCGTGCCGGTGATCAATCACCCCGAAGCGGCCATCCTCGGGATGGGAGCGATCAAGCCGCGGCCGGTGGCCCTGGGCGCCGAGATCGTGGTGCGCCCGACGATGTCGCTGACCTGCGTGTTCGATCACCGCATCGCCGATGGCGCACAGGCGGCCCAATTTGTCTGCGAGTTAAGGGATCTGATCGAGTCACCCGAGATCGCGCTGCTGGATTTGTGACGCGCGCCCCAACCTACTTGCGTTGCGCCGCGGCGAGCCGCTGCGCGAATTCTGGTGACTGGATCGAGTGGACCTGCGGCCCAAGCTCGGCGCGCATGGCCTGCTGGTGTTGCTCGTGGTCCAGCGACCCCGGACTGACGGTGGCGCGCATGGTCTCCTTGGTCGCCAGCACCACCTCGCGCGGCGCCGCCGCCGGCCCGGCAGCCAGTTCCAGCGCGGCGGCCACCGGATCGTCGGCGACACTGAGCGCCAAGCCATGCCGCACGGCGGCGTCGGCGTCGAAGCGCATGCCGAACAGCAACGCCGCGCGGGCGGCCTGTGGGCCCACCGCGCGCTGCAGCATCCAGGTCGCGCCCCCGCCCGGGTGAAGCCCCAGCTTCTGGAATCGCGCATCGAACAGGGCGGCGGGTCCGGCGATGCGCACGTCGGCCGCCAGGGCCAGATTCAGGCCTGCCCCGACGGCCGCGCCGTTGACGGCGGCGATGGTGGGGAGTCGGCAACTGCCGATGGCCATAAAGCCGTCGTAAAGCTGCTGCAGGCCGGTCTCGGCCGCTCCGCCGCCCGCGGCCCCCAGGGCACTGAGGTCTGCGCCCGCGCAGAACGCCTTGCCGGCCCCGGTGACCACCACGGCGTGCACGTCGGGATCGGCTTCGACCCGTTCGACGGCCGCGCGCAGCAGCCCCGACATCTCGGCGGTCACCGCGTTGCGGCGGTCGGGATCGTTGACGGTGATGAGCGCGACGCGGTTGTCAACGTCGAGCAAGACCAGATCGGACTGGGCCATATCGGGCACCTCCGGCTTGGGGTTTGGGTTGCGGCCGGGCCTGACCCACCGGTTCGTCCGGCGGCGGCGTGACGGGCGAGGTAAGGGTACTGCGCGCCCGGCTGGGTGGGATCGCCGGTGTGAACGCGATTAGCACGGTGCGCAGGAATGGGTCGTCAAGGAAACAACGGCCACCGCTCTTATTGGACATCTCCCCGGCCGAACGCCATTCACGGCTCACCTCAGTATCTGCGGCCCGAAGTGGCGCAAACCCGCCAATCTTTGCGGGTGCACGAGGGATTCGGAATCTACAACTAATGCTGTGTTTATGAAGCCATTATCTGCAACTTTGGGACTCTTCGTCTGCTCCCCGGAAAGACCAGCGCAAACGCATAACCTGCCAGCTTTGGGGCAGGCGGGGATTGCGGCCGACACCGGTTCGCCCGGCATCCGCGGAGACTTGCGACAAACTAGGACTCGGGTTTCGCCAACTTCTTAGCTAGCTCATCGAGTTCGGCCTGACGCTCACGCACCGCACACGCCCGCCGATCCCGGCCCGCCCCCTGCAGGGCGGGCCTCGGCAAGGCATTGCTACGCAACTTGATGTTGGCGTAATGGATTGCGGCATCGATCATTTCGATATAGCGCTCCGCGTCATGCTCCGAGCAGGACCCCTCGATCCGCTGGACTTCGTCCCAGCAAGGATAGGACGAGTACCGGGCATCAAGTTGTTGCTGCGAAACCTGAGATCCGAAGTAACATCGCCAATCTCGGCTCAGCCAACCCCTCGTCTTCACTTCGACTTTGATTCGACTACCCACGCCGGCTATGAACCTCGGCTCCCCGACGCGGACTACCGGCTGCCAGTCATTCGACGCCATATATCGCCAACCCCTCGAAGAGAAGACGCCCTAACTAATGATCTCCCCGAGGGCGTCAACTGCTCGTCGTGACACGCTGTTCCAAGAATACTGAATCCTCGAACTTTGGATAGTCACTTTGACTAAGCCCGGGCACCCGACGTATGCGGGCCGGCCCGAATAGCCATTACCGCCGGTCCTATCCGGCGCCTGGTAAGCCGCGATTTCATCTGCGAATAACGCCGTGACCTGCATCACTACGCCATTCTGGGCGGGCCGCCGGGACGCGCCGTCCCGTCGGCCGCAGCGGGAGGAGCGGGACTGCGGCCAAGGATTCATTGAGATTCCGCCAAGGCCGACTTCGCACGCTCATCTCAGCTCGCGAGAGCGCCCATTCGGCATCGACGCTAGGAGCGACCCATGCGGACCGCGGCGGACAAGAGGACGAACGATCGGCGGCTCGGATGCCTGCGCCTGTTCCTGGTCGCTGCCGCCACGGCCGGGCTGGTCGGTCTCGGCATCGGCGTTGCTTACCTCAATCGACCGGCGGTCGGACGGCCGTGTTCGGTGCCGAACGCGACCGGCGGCACCATGTCGTGCACTCCGGCGCTGAACGGAAATCGAGAAGCGGTCTGGCGGTATGTTGCGGAGCGCTGACGCCACAACGGCAAGTGGCGTAACAGATTTCGCTCACGATTCCCTCGACGTCCGCCTGGGCAAGGACGAAGGAGCGCCGCCAGCCTCGCGGATCCTGGAAAATTTTGTGCCTATTTCTGCGGACACCGCCGTGGGGGATCCCGGCCGGGCGTACGCTCTCCGGTTATGACCAGGGGGAAGAAGGTCTTGCTTTCGCTGCTGCTCGCGTTCGCCGTCTCAACGACGTCGGTGAGCTGCATACCTATTGACATACCCACCTGCCCGGCCGGCGGCGGCCCGGTCGGCTGCTGATCGCCAGCGCTGCAGGAATGGGAGCGGCCCGGACGTCGGGCGCTGATGTCATGGCGGGATTCCTGCGCGCCCGCACACCTTGCCTCACAACTGTGCCCCCGGCAGGATTCGAACCTGCGACCTAGGGATTAGAAGGCCCTTGCTCTATCCACCTGAGCTACGGAGGCAATGCGCAGGTCAGTCTATCCAACCGCCCCCGCCGGCCCGATTCCCCGCCGCCACGCGCGCGAAAAGCCTTCCCCCGCCGCGTTTATCGGTTATCGTGATGGGCCTCGACACACGTACAACATCGGCCGGCCATCGGCCGTTAACCGCAACGAGGCGTGTGCCTGACGTCGAGGGGTGACGTAGTCATGAGCGTGGCCAGTAACCTGACTTCGCGCTATTCCTGGGCTAATGCCCAGGCATCACGCCTGGCGGCCGAGGCCAGGGGCGCCTATCAGACCGGCGCCCTGTTGCTACGGGGAGGCCCGTTCGCGCTGGGCTGTTTCGCCGGCTGGCTTTTCACGGAGTTTCCCCCGCACGTCGTCACCGGTCACGCGCTGTCGCGGGTCGCGCACCCGTCGATCGGCCGCGTCGGCAAGACGCTGGCCGCCCAGCGGGCGGATCAGACCCTCACCACCGCGCTCGAGGAATCCTTCGGGCCCGACTTCCGTGACCAGGTATGTCACCCGACCGCGGTGGGGGCGGTGTGCGCCCCGCGCGGTGGCCTGTTGGGCAGGCCCGGCCCGCACCGCCGGTATGCGGCACAGACTTCCGACATCTCCTACGGCCCCCGCGGCCGCGACAACCTGCTCGACATCTGGCGGCGCGACGACCTGGCGCCCGGGTGCCGGGCACCGGTCCTGATCCAGGTGCCCGGCGGGGCGTGGGCGCTGAACGGCAGGCGCCCGCAGGCCTACACGCTGATGAGCCGCATGGTCCAACTCGGCTGGATCTGCGTGTCGATCGACTACAGCAAGAGCCCGCGCAGTGCTTTCCCCGCGCATCTCATCGACGTCAAGCGGGCGATCGCGTGGGTCCGGGAGAACATCGCCGACTACGGCGGGGACCCGGACTTCATCGCGATCACGGGCGGGTCGGCGGGCGGGCACCTGGCCTCCCTGGCAGCGCTCACCCCGAACGATCCCGACTTTCAGCCCGGTTTCGAGGGCGCCGACACCACCGTCCAGGCCGTCGCCCCCTATTACGGTGTCTACGATTTCACCGACTTCGAGAACATGCACGAACTGATGCTGCCGTTCCTGGAGCAGTTCGTGGTGAAGGCCCGTTACGCCGACGAGCCGGAACGGTTCACCGCGGCCTCACCGATTTCCTATGTGCACCCCGACGCGCCGCCGTTCTTCGTGCTGCACGGCGAGAAAGACGAACTGGTTCCCAGCGGCCAGGCCCGCGCGTTCTGCGCGGCGCTGCGCGCGGCCGGCGCCCCCACGGTGGCCCACGCCGAACTGGCCAACGCGCATCACGCTTTCGACATCACCCCGACGGTTCGGTCGCGGCTGGCCGCCGACGCCGTCGCCGATTTCCTGGGTGTCGTCTACGGGCGGCGTGTCAGCTCCGTCCTGGATTCGCTGCCGCTGTCGGCCACTTCCGCCAGTTGAGGGCCAGGTGAGCGCGGGGTCATAAGTCCTCGCCGCTGCTTTCACCAGCGGGGTAACCCGACTAGCGTTGTGGTGACCATCAGGGTTCGCGGGTGCAAGGCGGGAGGCGTGATCGACGGTGACAAGGTTGGTTCGTCGAGTTGATGGCCATGACTGAGTCCGTCGAGGCGATCAAATTGTCCGACGAGCTTGGGCCGGTCGACTACCTCATGCATCGGGGCGAAGCGAATCCTCGCACCCGGTCGGGGATCATGGCGCTGGAGCTGTTGGACACCACCCCGGACTGGCAGCAGTTCCGGGCCCGCTTCGAAAACGCCTCCCGACGGGTGCTGCGCCTCCGGCAAAAGGTGGTCGTGCCGACCTTGCCGACGGCGGCGCCGCGCTGGGTAGTCGATCCCGATTTCAACCTGGATTTCCATGTGCGCCGGGTGCGCGTGTCCGAACCCGGCACGCTGCGTGACGTGTTCGACCTCGCCGAGGTCACCCTGCAGTCACCGATGGACATCTCCCGGCCGCTGTGGACGGCCACCTTGGTCGAGGGCTTGGCCGACGGGAAGGCGGCAACCCTGCTGCATGTCAGCCACGCCGTCACCGACGGTGTCGGCGGGGTCCAGATGTTCGCCGAAATCTATGACCTCGAGCGCGACCCGCCCGCCAAGCCGACGCTGCCGCTGCCCATCCCGCAGGACCTGACGTCGAATGACCTGATGCGCCAAGGCATTAACCACCTGCCGCTCGCCGTGGTCGGCGGCGTCCTGGCCGCGCTGTCCGGGGCGGTGTCGGCGGCCGGGCGAGTGGTGCTGGAACCGACGGCCACCGTCTCGGGAATCGTCGGGTACGCCATGTCGGGCATGCGGGTGCTCAACCGGGCCGCCGAGCCGTCGCCGCTGCTGCGCCGCCGCAGCCTGACCACCCGCAGCGAAGCGATCGACATCCCGCTGTCCGACCTGCACAAGGCCGCCAAAGCCGGCGGCGGATCGATCAACGACGCCTATCTCGCCGGGTTGTGCGGAGCCTTGCGCCGCTACCACGAGGCGTTCGGCGTGCCGATCAGCACGCTGCCGATGGCGGTGCCGGTCAACCTTCGGGCCGAAGCGGACAACGCCGGCGGCAACCGGTTCACCGGTGTCAACCTGGCCGCGCCGATCGGCACCGTCGACCCGGTCTCCCGGATGAAGAAGATCCGCGCGCAGATGACCCAGCGTCGCGACGAGCCCGCGATGAACATCATCGGTTCTTTTGCCCCGGTGCTCAGCGTCTTGCCCACAGCCGTGCTGGAAGGACTCACCGGCTCGGTGATCGGCTCGGACGTGCAGGCCAGCAATCTCCCGGTCTTTCCGGGAGACACCTACCTCGCTGGCGCAAAAGTCTTGCGGCAGTACGGTATCGGACCGCTGCCGGGCGTGGCGATGATGGTGGTGCTGATCTCGCGTGGCGGGTGGTGCACCATCACCGTGCGCTACGACAGGGCCTCGGTGCGCAACGACGCGCTGTTCGCCCAGTGCCTGCTCGACGGCTTCGACGAAATCCTGGCGCTGGCCGGTGATCCTCCGACGCGCGCGGTACCCGCCTCGTTCACCGAGTCCGCCGTGTCGTCTCGATCGGCGTCGGGCTCATGAGCGCGTCCAAAGAACGGGCCGACGACACCCCAGAAAGCGGGGCGGACATGCGGCTGCCCGGCTCGGTGGCCGAGATCATGGCCAGCCCGGCCGGCGCGAAAATCGGTGCGTTCTTCGACCTGGACGGCACCCTGGTCGCCGGGTTCACCGCGGTCATCCTGACCCAGGAGCGGCTGCTGCGCCGTGACATGGGTGTGGGGGAGTTGCTCGGCATGGTGCAGGCCGGGCTGAGCCACACGCTGGGGCGCATCGAGTTCGAGGACCTCATCGGCAAGGCCGCCGCGGCGCTGGCGGGTCGGCTGCTCGACGACCTGGACGAGATCGGCGAGCGGTTGTTCGTCCAGCGCATCGAGTCGCGGATCTACCCGGAGATGCGCGAGCTGGTGCGCGCCCACATGGCCCGCGGCCACACCGTGGTGCTCAGCTCGTCGGCGCTGACCATTCAGGTCAATCCGGTCGCGCGGTTCCTCGGCATCCCCAACACGCTGACCAACAAATTCGAGACCACCGAAGACGGCATACTCACCGGTGGCGTTGAGAAGCCGATCCTGTGGGGCCCGGGCAAAGCCGCTGCGGTGCAACGCTTTGCCGCCGAGCACGACATCGATCTCAAGGACAGCTACTTCTACGCCGACGGTGACGAGGACGTCGCGCTGATGTATCTGGTCGGCAATCCGCGGCCGACGAATCCCGAAGGCAAGATGGCCGCGGTGGCCAAGCGCCGCGGCTGGCCGATCCTGCGGTTCAGCAGCCGCGGTCCGGTGGGTTTGCGGCGGCAGGTGCGCACGCTTGCCGGCCTCGGCTCGATCGTCCCAGTCGGGGCCGGCGCGGTGGCAATGGGTGTGCTGACCGGGAGCCGGCGCCGCGGCGCCAACTTCTTCACCTCCGTGTTCTCCCAAACGGTGCTCGCGACCACCGGAGTGCATCTCAATGTCGTCGGCAAAGAGAATCTGACCGCGCAACGTCCGGCCGTCTTTATCTACAACCACCGCAACCAGGTTGACCCGGTCATCGCCGGCGCGCTGGTGAACGACAACTGGGTGGCCGTAGCCAAGAAGGAACTGCAGAAGAACCCGATCATGGCCCTGCTCGGTAAGGCGTTGGACGGAGTGTTCATCGACCGCGACGATTCGGCCTCGGCGCTCGAGACGATGCGCACGGTCGAAGAGCGAGCCAAGAACGGCCTTTCCATTCTGATGGCTCCGGAGGGCACCCGGCTCGACACCACCGAGGTCGGCCCGTTCAAGAAGGGGCCGTTCCGACTCGCGATGGCCGCGGGCATCCCGATCGTCCCGATCGTGATCCGCAACGCCGAGCTCGTTGCCGCCAGGAACTCGGCCATCATCAATCCGGGCACCGTCGACGTCGCGGTCTTTCCTCCGATCTCGGTGCAGGACTGGACAGTTGACACGCTTACCGAGCGCATCGCCGAGGTCCGCCAGCTGTATTTGGACACGCTCGCCCACTGGCCCGTCGGCGAACTGCCCGAGGTCGACCTGTACGCCGAGAAGAAGGCGGCCACCAAAGCCCGCAGCCGGGCCACCAAAACCACCGCCAAGAAGGCCGCGGCGAAAAAGGCCCCAGCGAAGTCGGCGAGCAAGCCCCGCGCGAAAAAGGCTGCGCCCAAGGCGAATCCGAACGCATCCGAGGTTGCGCTCAAGGACGGTGAGGTACAACAGCCCGCCGCGGGCGGAACCGTCGGCGCCGAATCACCGGAATCGCCGCCCCGAGGGCATCCGTGACCGAACCGGCGGCAGATACCAGCGCCATCCTTGCCGGAACCGACTCGCTGGTCTTGGCGTCGATGGCCTCTCCGCTCGAGATGGAACTGGTCACGACGTGGCTGGACCAACAACGTGCCGGCCACCCGGGCGCGAAATTCGACCTGGTCCCACTTCCCGCGCTCGACGCGCCGCCGGAAGCGATGACATCCCTGGCCGAGCAGCTCGAGTCCGGAGAAGGCCGTTCGATCGTGCCGGTGCGGGTGTTCTGGCTGCCCCCGCCGGATCGCGGGCGGCTCGCGAGGCTGGCCGGGCTGCTGCCCGGCCGGGATCCCTACCACCCCAACCAGCGCCTGCAAACACAGATCCTGCGCAGCGCTCCCCAGCGGGCGCGGGTGGTGGCCGGCGAATCGGCCACCGTCTCCGAACTCCGCCGGCAGTGGCGTGACACCACCGTCGGCGACGACAAGAGCGACTTCGCCCAATTCGTGATCCGCCGCGCCATCTTGGCGATGGAGCGCGTCGAGTACCGAATCCTCGGGCCGCAGTACAAATCGCCGCGGCTGGTGAAGCCGGAGATCTTGGCGTCCAGCCGGTTTCGCGCCGGCCTGGCCAAGATCCCGGGCGCAACCGTCGACGAGGCCGGAAAGATGCTCGACGAACTCGCCACCGGGTGGAGCAGGGCGTCGGTCGACCTGGTCTCGGTGCTCGGCAGGATGATCAGCCGCGGGTTCGATCCCGAGATCGACTATGACGCGTACCAGGTTGCCGCGATGCGCACCGGTCTGGACGCCCACCCGGCGGTGCTGTTGTTTTCCCACCGTTCCTACATCGACGGCGCCGTGGTGCCGGTGGCCATGCAGGAGAACCGGTTACCGCCGGTGCACGTGTTCGCCGGCATCAACCTGTCGTTCGGCGCGATGGGCCCGCTGCTGCGGCGTTCCGGTGTCATCTTCATCCGCCGCAACATCGGCAACAACCAGCTCTACAAGTACGTGCTGCGCGAATACGTCGGCTACATCGTCGAAAAGCGGTTCAACCTGAGCTGGTCCATCGAGGGCACCCGTTCGCGCACCGGAAAGATGCTGCCGCCCAAGCTCGGTCTGCTGGCCTACGTCGCCGACGCTTACCTGGACGGTCGCAGCGAAGACATTCTGCTGCAACCGGTTTCGATCAGCTTCGATCAGCTGCACGAGACCGCCGAGTACGCCGCCTACGCCCGCGGCGGGGAGAAGACACCCGAGGGTGTCGGCTGGTTGTACAACTTCATCAGGGCGCAGGGCGAACGCAACTACGGCAAGATCTACGTCCGGTTCCCCGAAGCCGTGTCGATGCGCCAGTACCTCGGCGCCCCGCACGGCCCGCTGTCGCAGGACCCGGATGCCAAACGGCTTGCGCTGCAGAAGATGTCGTTCGAAGTCGCGTGGCGGATACTGCAGGCCACACCGGTGACGGCGACGGGTCTGGTGTGCGCCCTGCTGCTGACCACGCGCGGCGCGGCGTTGACGTTGGACCAGCTGCACCACACGCTGCAGGACTCGCTGGACTATCTGGAACGCAAACAGAATCCGATGTCGACCAGCGCATTGCGGCTGCGCTCGCACGACGGCGTCCGTGCGGCCGTCGACGCGCTCTCCAACGGGCACCCCATCACCCGGGTCGACGGCGGCCGGGAGCCGGTGTGGCACATCGCGTCCGAAGAGCAGCACGCCGCGGCGTTCTACCGCAACTCCGTGATCCACGCCTTCCTGGAGACCTCGATCGTCGAGCTCGCGCTCGCACACGCCAGGCACGCCGAGGGCGACCGCATGGCGGCGTTCTGGGCGCAGGCGATGCGGTTGCGCGATCTGCTGAAGTTCGACTTCTATTTCGCGGACTCGGCGACCTTCCGGGACCACATCGCCGAAGAGATGGCGTGGCACGACAATTGGGAAGACCACGTCGCCGCCGGCGGCGAGGAGATCGAAGGGCTGCTGTTCGCCAAGCGTCCGCTGATGGCCGACGCGATGTTGCGGGTGTTCTTCGAGGCCTACGAGATCGTCGCCGACGTGCTGCGCGACGCCCCGGCGGACATCGGGCACCGGGAACTGACCGACTTGGCGCTGGGCGTCGGGCGGCAATACGTGGCGCAGACCCGGATCCGCAGCAGCGAATCGGTGTCGACGCTGCTGTTCGCCACCGCGCGCCAGGTCGTCGACGATCAGGACCTGATCGCCGCCGCCCCGGACCTGGCCGAAAGACGAGTGGCCTTCCTGCACGAACTGCGCGACATCCTGCGGGACTCCAACTACGTCGGACGGATCGCGCGGGATCAGTTCGTGGCCCGCGAGTTCAAGGCGCGTCAGGACCGGCTGGACAGCCAAACTCTGTAGCCGGCCCGCCCGCCCATACCCTGGGTGCATGACCGTCGCCCCGCCGGCCGGCAACGCCCCGACCGCGGCCTCATCCCAGCGCCGCGCGTTGGTGTGGCCGGTGCTGGGCGGCGTGGCTGTGCTGGCGGGCTGCACGGCCGCCGGCATCGGGACGCTCTCGCTGGCAAGCGTGTTGACCGCGACGGGTCTGCCCGACCCGGGTCCGGTGACCACCTTGGGGTTGCCGTTCGTTCGGGCGGCAGGGGAGATCGGCGCGGTGCTCGCGGTCGGGTCGTTTCTGTTCGCCGCCTTCCTGGTGCCGCCGCAACGCAGCGGCGTCCTCGACGCCGACGGCTACCGAGCGCTTCGACTGGGGACGGTGGCGTCGGGTGTGTGGGCGGTGTGTGCCGCGCTGCTGGTCCCGCTGACCATCTCCGACGTGTCCGGTCACGCGGTCGTCGACATCAGCCCGGCGCGGATCTGGTCGTTGGCGGGTCTGATCGCCACCGCCTCGGCCTGGCGCTGGACCGCAATCCTGGCCGCCGCGATCACGGTGGCGAGCCTGCCGGTGCTGCGCTGGTCCTGGACCCCGGTGTTGCTCGCCGCGTCGGTGCTGACGCTGATCCCGCTCGGCCTGACCGGGCATTCGTCGGCCGGCGGTTCGCACGACCTGGCCACCAACGGCCTGCTGATCCACCTGGTCGCCGCCAGCCTGTGGGCCGGCGGCCTGCTCGCCCTGCTCGCCCACGCCCTGCGCGGCGGCGCTCACACGGGCCTGGCGGCGCGGCGCTTCTCGTCGATCGCGCTGTGGTGTTGGGTGGCGATGGCCTTGAGCGGACTGGTCAACGCCCTGGTGCGCGTCCAGCCGGGCGACCTGCTCACCACCGATTATGGGCGCCTGGTGGTCGCCAAGTTCGTCGCGCTGTGCCTGTTGGGCGGCGTCGGCTGGCGCCAGCGGCGCGTGAGTGTGGCTGGGCTGCAGGCAGATCCGGGCCCGCCGCGGGCACGCGCCGCGCTGGCGAGGCTGGCGCTGATCGAGGCGGCGCTGTTCGGCCTCACGTTCGGTATTGCCGTCGGGCTGAGCCGCACCGCGCCGCCGCCCCCGCCGGCCCGGCTGCCCTCGGTTGCCGAAGCCGAGATCGGCTACGACTTCGACGGGCCCCCGACCGTGGCGCGCATTCTTTTCCATTGGCGCTTCGACCTGATCTTCGGCACCACGGCCATCGTCTTGGCGGCGCTGTATGTGGCGGGGCTGGTGCGGCTGCGCCGGCGCGGCGACAAGTGGCCGCCGGGCCGGAGCTCTTCCTGGCTGCTCGGCTGCCTGGCGTTGCTGTTCGTGACGTCGTCGGGTGTCGGCCGCTACATGCCGGCGATGTTCAGCATGCACATGGTGGTCCACATGTGCCTGTCGATGCTGGTGCCGATCCTGTTGGCGCTGGGGGCTCCGGTCACCCTGGCGTTGCGGGCGCTGCCCGCGGCCGGGCGGGACGATCCGCCGGGCATGCGGGAGTGGCTGTTGGCCGCGCTGCACAGCCGCTTCTCGCGGTTCCTCACCCACCCGGTGGTGGCCACCGTGCTGTTCGTCGCCGGGTTCTACGGGCTGTATCTGTCCGACCTTTTCGACATCACCGCGAGCAGTCACGCCGGGCACTTGGCGATGAACCTGCACTTCCTGTTGAGCGGCTACCTGTTCTATTGGGTGGTGATCGGCGTGGACCCGACGCCGCGACCGATCCCGCCGCTGGCCAAGGTGGCTGTGGTGTTCGCCTCGTTGCCGCTGCACGCGTTCTTCGGGGTGGTGCTGATGGGCACCAAGAAGGTGCTCGGCGCCGACTACTACCGCTCACTGGGTCTGAGCTGGCACACCGATCTGCTGGGTGACCAGCGGCTGGGCGGCGGTATCGCCTGGTCGGCGGGCGAATTCCCGCTGGTGATCGTGATGCTGGCGCTGCTGGTGCAGTGGGCACGCAGCGACCGTCGCACCGCCAAACGATTGGACCGCGCCGCCGACCGCGACGATGACGCCGAGCTGGCGGCCTACAACGCGATGCTGAGCCGGCTGGCGCAGCGCGAGCGGTCGGGACCGGCGCGTGACAAGCCGCGCGAGGAGTCCGCAACCGACTAGGTGTGGTACCGCTCAGCCTGGTCCGCATGCCCGCTTTCGCATCATGCGGGCGGATCGATCCACAGTCCCGGTTCCTTCCACAGGGCCGGTGGGCCGGCGCCCGTCGCGCCGCCGA
Source organism: Mycobacterium sp. NTMscope_Eco_3 (assembly GCF_976985685.1). NCBI lineage: Bacteria > Bacillati > Actinomycetota > Actinomycetes > Mycobacteriales > Mycobacteriaceae > Mycobacterium > Mycobacterium sp. NTMscope_Eco_3. The sequence continues at coordinate 1,207,008 of NZ_CDRJYZ010000001.1, forward strand.
CCCGTCGGTACCGCCGCGCTTACTGGTGGCCATCGAGTCATAGCAAGCAATCGAGAAGGGATCAGCCAATGTTCGAAACACCGCTTACCGTCGTGGGCCATATCGTCAACAACCCGGAGCGTCGGCAGGTCGGCACCCAGGAGGTCATCAAGTTCCGCGTCGCCAGCAATTCGCGCCGGCGCACGGCTGACGGCGGCTGGGAGGCCGGCAACTCGCTGTTCATCAACGTCAATTGCTGGGGCAAGTTGGTCACCGGCGTGGGGGCCGCGTTGGGCAAGGGCGCACCGGTGATCGTGGTGGGCCACGTCTACACCAGCGAGTACGAGGACCGCGACGGCAACCGCCGCTCGTCACTGGAGATGCGGGCGACCTCCGTCGGGCCGGACGTGTCCCGCGCGATCGTGCGCATCGAGCGGCCGGGCTACACCGGTCCGACTCCCGCCGACGCCAACGCAACGCCGGCGGATGCGGCCGACACCGCGGGTGAGGGCGCCGGTGCCGACGGTGGCGACGAGTCCGACGACGCAGCACCGCTGTCGCTGTCGGCTTAGCTGCGGGCCCGGGCCCGCCGGGCGATGCCTAGGATGGTCCGCGAGATCACTCGCAACCAGAAAGGCACAACCGCGGCATGGCTGAGTTCATCTACACGATGAAAAAGGTCCGCAAGGCGCACGGCGACAAGGTGATCCTGGACGACGTCACGTTGAGCTTCTATCCAGGCGCCAAGATCGGTGTCGTTGGGCCCAACGGCGCCGGCAAGTCGAGCGTCTTGCGGATCATGGCGGGCCTGGACAAGCCGAACAACGGTGACGCCTTCTTGGCCAACGACGCGACCGTCGGCATCCTGCTGCAGGAGCCGCCGCTGAACGAGGAGAAGACCGTTCGCGGCAACGTCGAAGAGGGCCTGGGCGAGATCAAGGTCAAGCTCGACCGCTTCAACGAGGTCGCCGAATTGATGGCCACCGACTACTCCGATGAGTTGATGGAGGAGATGGGCCGGCTGCAGGAGGAGCTCGACCACGCCGACGCGTGGGACCTCGATTCGCAGCTGGAGCAGGCCATGGACGCGCTGCGCTGCCCGCCGCCCGACGAGCCGGTGACCAAGCTGTCCGGTGGTGAGCGCCGCCGGGTCGCGCTGTGCAAGCTGCTCCTGTCCAAGCCCGACCTGCTGCTCCTCGACGAGCCCACCAACCACCTGGACGCCGAGAGCGTGCAGTGGCTCGAGCAGCACCTCGCCTCGTATGCGGGCGCGATCCTGGCGGTCACGCACGACCGGTACTTCCTGGACAACGTCGCCGAATGGATCCTGGAACTGGACCGCGGCCGCGCCTACCCCTACGAGGGCAACTACTCCACGTACCTGGAGAAGAAGGCCGAACGGCTGGCGGTGCAGGGGCGCAAGGACGCCAAGCTGCAGAAGCGGTTGACCGAGGAGTTGGCCTGGGTGCGCTCCGGGGCCAAGGCGCGCCAGGCCAAGAGCAAGGCGCGGCTGCAGCGCTACGAGGAGATGGCCGCCGAGGCCGAGAAGACGCGCAAGCTCGACTTCGAGGAGATCCAGATCCCGGTCGGTCCGCGGCTGGGCAACGTGGTGGTCGAGGTCGACCATCTCGACAAGGGCTACGGCGGTCGCACCCTCATCAAGGACCTGTCGTTCACCCTGCCGCGCAACGGCATCGTCGGGGTCATCGGCCCCAACGGTGTCGGTAAGACGACGCTGTTCAAGACCATCGTCGGACTCGAGCAGCCGGACAGCGGCACGGTCAAGGTCGGCGAGACGGTCAAGCTGAGCTACGTCGACCAGACCCGCGCCGGCATCGATCCCAAAAAGAACGTCTGGGAAGTCGTCTCCGACGGCCTGGACCACATCGTCGTCGGCCAGACCGAGGTGCCGTCGCGCGCCTACGTCTCGGCGTTCGGGTTCAAGGGGCCAGACCAGCAGAAGCCGGCCGGTGTGCTCTCGGGCGGCGAGCGCAACAGGCTCAACCTCGCGCTGACGCTCAAGCAGGGCGGCAACCTCATCCTGCTCGACGAGCCCACCAACGACCTCGACGTCGAAACCCTGAGCTCCCTGGAGAACGCCCTCGAGCAATTTCCCGGCTGCGCGGTGGTGATTTCGCACGACCGTTGGTTCCTGGACCGCACCTGCACGCACATCCTGGCGTGGGAGGGTGACGACGACAACGAGGCCAAGTGGTTTTGGTTCGAGGGCAACTTCGGTGCATACGAGGAAAACAAGGTCGAACGGCTCGGCGCCGAGGCCGCCCGGCCGCACAGAGTGACCCACCGCAAGCTGACGCGCGACTAGTGTCGGCTCTGCCCCCCGCCGCGCGGGACCGGGGCGTTTGAGCGCATTGACAACCGTCGCCAGTTGGGAGCAGTCGGCATGACGATCGATCCCGGAGCCAAACAGGATCTCGAGCCATGGACGACCTTCACCCAGCAGCAGGACATTCCCAAGTGGATCTCGAAAGCCTATGTGGAGAGCTATCGCGGTCCGCATAACGACCAGTCGGGGGGCGCCGAGACCAGGCCCATCGACCTGACCGTCCCGGCGGCGATCGTCACCCCGGCCATGCTGAGCGCGCACTACCGGCTCGGCCAGCACCGTCCCGACGGCGAGAGCCGCGTCGCCGTCTACCCCGCGGAGGACCCCGCCGGGTTCGGGCCGGCGCTGCAGGTCGTCACCGACCACGGCGGCATGCTGATGGATTCGGTCACCGTGCTGCTGCACCGGCTCGGCGTTCCGTACACGGCGATCATGACGCCGGTGTTCGACGTGCGCCGCAACCCCGCCGGCGACCTGCTCAGCGTCGAAGCGAAGCCCGAGGGCGCCTCGCAATGCGCCGGCGAGGCGTGGATACACGTGCAGCTCCTGCCGTCCGTCGACAGCAAGGGACTCACCGAGGTCGAACGGCTGCTGCCCCGCGTTCTGGCCGATGTGCAACAGGTCGCCAGCGACGCGTCGGCGTTGATCGCCGCCCTGACCGATCTGGCCGCACAGGTCGAAGCCAACCCCGACGATCGCTTCTCGGCGCCGGACCGCGACGACGTCGCGGCGCTGCTGCGCTGGCTGGGCAACGGCAATTTCCTGCTGCTGGGCTACCAACGCTGCCACGTCCACGACGGGCGGGTCTCCGGCGACGGGACCCCCGGCCTCGGCGTGCTGCGCACCCGCACCGGCTCACGCCCCCGGCTGACCGACGACGACCGGCTGCTGGTCCTGGCGCAATCCGTGGTGGGCAGCTACCTGCGGTACGGCGCCTACCCGTACGCCATCGCGGTCCGCGAATACGCCGACGGCGGCGTGCTCGAGCACCGCTTCGTCGGGCTGTTCACGGTCGCCGCCATGAACGCCGACGTCCTGGAGATCCCCACGATCTCGCGGCGGGTCCGCGACGCGCTGGCGATGGCCGACAGCGACCCGATCCACCCCGGCCAGCTGCTGCTCGACGTGATCCAAACCGTTCCCCGCTCGGAACTGTTCACGCTGAGCGCCGAACGGTTGTTGGCGATGGCCAAAGCGGTGGTGGATCTCGGCCCGCAGCGCAACGCGTTGTTGTTCCTGCGCGCCGACAGCCTGCAGTACTTCGTTTCCTGCCTGGTGTATCTGCCCCGCGACCGCTACACCACGGCGGTGCGGCTGCAGATCGAAGACATCCTGGTCCACGAATTCGGCGGCACGCGACTGGAATTCACCGCGAGGGTCAGCGAATCACCGTGGGCGCTCATGCATTTCATGGTCCGCCTGCCCTCCGATGACCCCGGCGCCATCCACGTCGACGTCTCCGAGGACAACCGGATCCGCATCCAGGGGTTGCTGAGCGAGGCGGCGCGCACCTGGACCGACCGGATGATCGCCGCCGCCGCCGAAGGCTCCGTCGGGCACGCCGACGCGGAGTACTACGCCGACGCGTTTCCCGAGGTCTACAAGCAGGCCGTCACGCCGGCCGATGCCATCGAACAGATCGGGATCATCAAAGAGCTGCACGACGATTCGGTCAAGCTGGTGTTCCTGGAAGGCGAGGACGGATCCGCCCAGCTGACCTGGTTCCTGGGCGGGCGCACCGCCTCGCTGAGCCAGCTGCTGCCGATGCTGCAGAGCATGGGCGTGGTGGTGCTCGAGGAGCGGCCGTTCACCGTCACCCGGTCGGACGGGCTGCCGGTGTGGATCTATCAGTTCAAGATCTCCCCGCACCCGACCATCAGGTTGGCGTCGACGCAAGCCGAGCGCGACGCGATGGCCGAGCGATTCGCCGACGCCGTCACCGCGATCTGGCAGGGACGCCTCGAGATCGACCGCTTCAACGAACTGGTGATGCGCGCGGGGCTGCGATGGCAACAGGTCGTGCTCTTGCGCGCCTACGCAAAGTACTTGCGGCAGGCCAACTTCCCCTACAGCCAGTCCTACATCGAATCGGTGCTCAACGAACACCCCTCGACCGCGCGGTCGCTGGTCGCGCTCTTCGAGGCGTTGTTCGACCCCGACCCGTCGAGTGCCGCTACGGGTCGTGACGCGCAGGCGGCCGCCGCCGCGGTCGCGGCCGACATCGACGCGCTGGTGGGTCTGGACACCGACCGCATTCTGCGCGCCTTCGCGTCGCTGGTGCAGGCCACGCTGCGGACCAATTACTTTGTGACACGCGAGGGTTCGGCCCGGGTCCGCGACGTGCTGGCCATCAAGCTGGACGCCCAACTGGTCGACGAGCTGCCGCTGCCGCGGCCCAGGTACGAGATCTTCGTCTATTCACCGCGGGTCGAAGGCGTGCACCTGAGGTTCGGCCCGGTGGCCCGCGGCGGCCTGCGCTGGTCGGACCGTCGAGACGACTTCCGCACCGAAATCCTGGGTCTGGTCAAGGCGCAAGCGGTCAAGAACGCCGTCATCGTGCCGGTCGGGGCCAAGGGCGGGTTCGTCCTCAAGCGGCCGCCCCTGCCCACCGGGGACGCCGCCGCCGACCGGGACGCCACCCGCGCCGAGGGCGTCGCCTGCTATCAGCTGTTCATCTCCGGCCTGCTCGACGTCACCGACAACGTCGACCACGCGACCGGAAAGGTCAACCCGCCAACGGACGTCATCCGCCGCGACGGCGACGACGCCTACCTGGTGGTGGCCGCGGACAAGGGCACCGCCACGTTCTCCGACATCGCCAACGACGTCGCCAAGTCCTACGGCTTCTGGCTGGGCGACGCGTTCGCGTCCGGCGGGTCGGTCGGCTACGACCACAAGGCCATGGGCATCACCGCCAAGGGTGCGTGGGAGGCGGTCAAACGGCACTTCCGGGAGATGGACGTCGACACCCAGACCGAGGACTTCACCGTGGTCGGCATCGGCGACATGAGCGGCGACGTCTTCGGCAACGGCATGCTGCTGAGCAAGCACATCCGGCTGCTCGCCGCCTTCGACCACCGGCACATCTTCCTCGACCCGGACCCCGACACCGCGGCCTCGTGGGACGAACGCCAACGGATGTTCGACCTGCCGCGGTCCAGCTGGGACGACTACGACAAGGCGCTGATCAGCGAGGGCGGCGGGGTGTACAGCCGGGAGCACAAGTCCATTCCGGTCAGCCCCCAGGTCCGCGACGCGTTGGGCATCGGCGGTGAGGTCACCGAAATGACCCCGCCCAACCTGATTAAGGCGATCCTGCAGGCGCCGGTGGATCTGCTGTTCAACGGCGGGATCGGCACCTACATCAAGGCCGAGTCCGAATCGGATTCCGACGTCGGTGACCGCGCCAACGATCCGGTGCGCGTCAACGGTTCTGCGGTGCGCGCCAAGGTGATCGGCGAGGGCGGCAACCTCGGGGTGACGGCGTTGGGCCGCGTCGAATTCGATCTTGCCGGCGGCCGGATCAACACCGACGCGATGGACAACTCGGCCGGCGTGGACTGCTCCGACCACGAGGTCAACATCAAGATCTTGATCGACTCCCTGATCACCGCCGGCAAGGTCAAGCCGGAGGAACGCAAACCGCTGCTGGAGTCGATGACCGATGAGGTCGCCCAACTGGTGCTCACCGACAACGAGGACCAGAACGACCTGATCGGCACCAGCCGCGCGAACGCGGCCAGCCTGCTTCCGGTGCACGCCAGGCTGATCCAGTACCTGGTGGACGAGCGCGGCATCAACCGGGAGCTGGAAGCGCTGCCCTCGGAAAAGGAGATCCAGCGCCGGTCCGACGCCGGCATCGGGCTCACCTCACCGGAGATGTGCACCCTGATGGCGCACGTGAAGCTGGGGCTCAAAGAGGAGATGCTCGAAACCGAACTGACCGAACAGGACGTGTTCGCCTCCCGGTTACCCCTGTACTTTCCGAAACCGTTGCGGGAACGGTTCACTCCGGAGATCCGCACGCACCAGCTGCGCCGCGAGATCGTCACCACCATGCTGATCAACGACCTGGTGGACGCCGCCGGCATCAGCTACGCCTTCCGGATCGTCGAGGACGTCGGCGTCGGATCGGTCGACGCGGTGCGCACCTACGTCGCCACCGACGCCATCTTCGGCGTGGGGGAGATCTGGCGGCGCATCCGCGCGGCGAATCTGCCGGTCGTCCTGTCGGATCGGCTCACACTGGACACCCGGCGGCTGATCGACCGCGCCGGACGCTGGCTGCTCAACTACCGTCCGCAGCCCTTGGCGGTCGGCGCCGAGATCAACCGGTTCGCCGCCAAGGTGAAGGCGCTGACGCCGCGCATGTCGGAATGGCTGCGCGGTGACGACAAGGCCATCGTGGAGAAGGAAGCCGCGGAATTCGCCTCCCAGGGCGCACCCGAAGACCTGGCCTACACGGTCGCCGCCGGCCTCTACCACTTCAGCCTGCTCGACATCATCGATATCGGCGACATCAACGACATCGACGCCGCCGAGGTCGCGGACACCTATTTCGCCCTGATGGACCGGCTCGGCACCGACGGCCTGCTGACCGCGGTGTCCGAGCTGCCACGAAGGGACCGCTGGCATTCGTTGGCGCGCTTGGCAATCCGTGACGACATCTACGCCTCGCTGCGCTCGCTGTGCTTCGATGTGCTCGCCGTGGGGGAGCCCGACGAAAGCGGTGAAGAGAAGATCGCCGAGTGGGAACACCTGTCCGCCTCCAGGGTCGAGCGGGCCCGCCGGACACTGATCGAGATCCAGGAAAGCGGGGACAAGGATCTCGCGACGCTGTCCGTCGCCGCGCGACAAATCCGTCGCATGACCCGCACGAGCGGAAGAGGTTCATCGAGTTGAGCATCGGCTTCGTCGCGCCCGTGCTGGTGCGCTGGTCGGACATCGACATGTACCAGCACATCAACCACGCCACCATGGTCACGATCCTCGAAGAGGCGCGGGTCCAGTTCCTGCGCGAGGCATTCGAGGTGGACATCTTGACGATCGGGTTGCTCATCGCCGAGGTCAAGGTGATCTACAAGGGTCAGCTTCGGCTGGTCGATTCGCCGCTGCAGGTGACGATGTGGACCAAGCGGTTGCGGGCGGTCGACTTCACGCTGGGCTACGAAGTCCGTTCGGTCAGCGCGGATCCGGACTCGAAGCCCGCCGTCATCGCCGAGTCGCAACTGGCCGCCGTCCACATCGAGGAGGAGCGGCTGGTGCGGCTTTCGCCACAGCATCGGGAGTACCTGCAGCGGTGGATCAGGTAGCCGACCGCGGCCTGTGGCTGGGCGCGCAATCCAGGGCCGAGCACCGCAGGGACCTGGCCGCGTTCCTCGACCGCGCGCTGCGACTCGATGAGGCGGCGATCATCCGCTTGCGGACCCGATCCGAGGGGCTTCTGACCGCCTGGGTCGCAACGGGTTTCGACGTGCTGGCCAGCAGGGTGGTGGCAGGCGAGGTCCGGCCCGGGGATCTGTCCGTGGGCGCGGACGCGCTGGCGCGCGGCCTGTCCGCTATGGACGACTCCGGCTACGTCGATCCCGGCTTCGCGATGGACTCGGCGTGGCGGGGCGCGTTGCCGCCGGAATCCGGATTCACTCACATCGAGGACATCCCGGCCAGGGTGGTGCTCGGCCTGGCGCAAAGCGGCGCGCGACTTGCCAAGGAGCACAGCAGCTCTCACGGCCCGCCGGTTTCCCTGCTCGACCAGGAGGTCATTCAGGTGAGCGCCGCCGACGTCCACGTGGGGTTGCCGATGCGCTGCGTGTTCGCACTGACCGCGATGGGCTTCCTGCCGCAGTCACCCGATGCGGTCGACGCCGAAGAGCTGATCCGGGTCCGCATCACGCCGACGTGGCTGCGTGTGGACGCGAGGTTCGGTTCGGTGTATCGCCGCCGCGGCGATCCCGCGCTGCTACTGGGCTGAGTTCAAGGCCCGCCGGGGAGACGAACGAAATCAGCCAGAGTTTAAAGCGGCCGCCGGCGCTCCGGCGGTCGCCGAAGATCAGGGCCCGTAGCGCAGCCACAGCGGCAGAACGGCGTCCAGATAGTCCATGAATTTCTTCAGCCCCACCCGGAATTGCCCGTACCCGTAGGGGTCTTGCGCGTACTGAGGAAACGCGATGCCCACCCCGAACAGGCCGGGAGCGAGGATTCCGTTGGTGCGGTTGTAGTCCAGCGGGCCCCACTGCGGTGTCTCGGGCAATCGTCGGCGTTCGAAGCCCACGGTATAAACCACCCGGTCGCACCGGGCCAGCTGCCCGGAGAACTCCGGGCTCGACACCCAGCACCGCTCCAGTCGTTCCGGAAGCACCCCGTCGATGTTTTCCCGCGCCCACACCGCCGCCTGGCCCTTCAGCCCGGTGTCGTCGAACAGGATCCAATCATCAAAGTACACAGCGTATTTCAGCGGGCTTCGGTAGAAGTTGATCACCCGCTTGACGGGATGGCGCAGCAAATTCGGCAGCACGATCATGGACGAGTGCGATGAGCCGAACACGCCGACCGTCGCGCCCTGCAGCGGCTCCCGCGCGAGCTTCTCGGGATCGAGGGCGACCTCCACCAAAATTTCGTCGAGCTCGGGGTGGTAAAGCTTCTTGGCGGTCGCCCCGACGGCCAGGATCACGTTTGTGGAGACGATGTCGTCGTGTTCGGTCTCGATCCGCCACCGCCGGTTTTCCAGGTACAGCGCCGTCGCGGACGTCGTGAACGTGGCGACCTGCTCACGCAGATGCCCGGTGATCCACACCAGCGGTTCGGCCACCAGCCCCAGGGCGCAGGTTTCCCGGGGGTCGATTTCCCGCAGCGGCATGGGTGGTGCCTCTTCGAATCGAAATGACTTGGAGCCGTTGAAGTATTCGAGGAAGAGGCCCACGTGGGTATTGCTCGACACCGACCGCCACTTTTGGCCGATGTCGCCGCCGGCGAAGGCGGGATCGACCCAGGCGATCCTTTCGGCCGCGATCCCGTGATCGAGCAGCCGCCCCACCGCGGCGACGCCCGCCGGCCCGGCACCGATCACTGCCCACGCGTAGGAAGTCATGCACCACATATAGAGCAGTGCGCGGCGAAACGCCCACCGGGTCCCGGGCCGGTAAGCCCCGAGCCGGCTACGCCAGCCAGGCCGCGGAGTCCGGGGGGAGTTTCCCGTCGAGCAGCGGCGCGCTCGCCAGGATGAGTTCCCCCGGCGGCAGGGGCACGGGTTGTGCGCTGCTGTTGAGCGCGCACACCAGGCCGCCGGGACGTCGGAAGGTCACCGCATCGCCGGACGCGTCGAGCCACTCGACACCGTCGCCGTCGAATTCGACTCGCCGCTTGCGCAATCCGAGCGCGCGCCGGAAGAACGACAGCGTCGAGTCGGGATCGGCGCTCTGCTTTTCGACGGTCAGCGCCGCCCATTGCCTCGGCATCGGCAACCAGGTGTCGGCACACGACGAGAACGCGAACGGGGGGTCGTCGCCCGACCACGGGATCGGCACCCGGCATTTGTCGCGTCCGCGCTCGGTGTGTCCCGAGCGCTCCCACGTCGGGTCCTGCAGCACCTCGTCGGGCAGCTCGACGTCGGGCAGCCCCAGTTCCTCGCCGTTGTAGATGAACACCGCGCCCGGCAGGGCGAGCATCACCATCGCCATCGCGCGGGCCCGGCGCAGCCCCAGGTCGCCGCCGCCGTAGCGGGTGACCTCGCGGCCGACGTCGTGGTTGGACAGCGTCCAGGTCGGTACGGCGTCTTGCAGGGCGGTGGCGGCCAGCGAGTTCTGGATCGCGTCACGGATCGCGGCGCCGTCGAAGTCGATCCGCGTCAGCCGGAAATTGAACCCGAGGTGCAGTTCGTCGGGCCGCAGGTACTCCGCCCAGCGGGCGTTGTCGGTGACCCAGACCTCGCCGACGGTCACCGCCCCGGGATAGTCGTTGATCACCCTGCGGATGTCGCGGTGGATGTCGTGCACGCTCGGGTTGTTGAAGCGCGGGTCGTCGTCGGTGTGGTGCAACACCTTGGACTCGAGGTCGGGCGAATCCGGCAGGCCGGCCGGCTTGGCCATGCCGTGCGCGACGTCGATGCGAAATCCGTCCACGCCGCGTTCCAGCCAGAAGCGCAGCGTCTTCTCGAAATCGTCGAAGACGTCCGGGTGCTCCCAGTTGAGGTCCGGCTGCTCGGTGTCGAACAGGTGCAGATACCACTGGCCGGGATGGCCGTCGGGTTCGACCACTCGGGTCCACGCCGGTCCGCCGAAGACCGAGGTCCAGTTGTTGGGCGGCAGCTCCCCGTCGGCGCCGCGGCCGTCGCGGAAGAAGTACCGTTCCCGCGCGTCGGCGCCCGGGCCGGCCGCCAGCGCCGCGGCAAACCACGGATGGGCCGAACTGGTGTGGTTGGGCACCACGTCCATGGTGATCTTCATGCCCCGCCGGTGCGCCGCGGCGATCAGCCGTTCGATGGCGGCCATCCCGCCGAACAACGGGTCGATGTCGCGCGGATCGGCGACGTCGTAACCGTGGTCGGCCATCGGGGAGACCGTGACCGGGTTGAGCCAGATCGCGTCCACGCCGAGTCGCTCGAGGTGATCCAGGCGGGCCGTCAGCCCGTCCAGGTCGCCGACGCCGTCGCCGTCGCTGTCGGCGAACGACCTCGGATACACCTGATAAAACACCGCGCTCGACCACCACGCTGCCGGGCTCATGCCGCTCCGTTCGGTTCGCTGGGCTTCAAAACGAGGAGTTGACCAGTGAGTCGGCGGCCATCTCGAGATAGCTGAGCAACTCGCGGCGATGCTCGTCGTCGAGTGTCGCCGAATCGATGGAGGCGACGGCCGTGTGCATGCAGCGCAGCCACGCGTCGCGCGCCAGCGGAGTGATCCGAAACGGGACGTGCCGCATCCGCAGCCGGGGGTGTCCCCGCAGGTCAGAATAGGTGCGCGGGCCGCCCCAATACTGCTCGAGGAACATCCGCAAGCGCTCTTCGGCGCCCTCGAGGTCGTCCAGCGGATACAGCTCGCTCAGAATCTCGTCCTCGGGCACCTGAGCGTAAAAGCGCGACACGATCGCGTGGAAAGTCTCGGCACCGCCGACAGCGTCGTAGAAGGACTGTCCTACCTCATCCATCGCCGTCCATTGTGGGGCATCGCCGCGGCGGCGAGCGGAGGCGGCCCGATCACGCTCCTGCTGTTCACCGGCTGGACACGGCGTTTCACCTGCAATAGGGGTGCGATTGGCGACGAATCATGGTGGACTGTTCGCGGAGGATCTATGGCGCAGGGCAAAAGACGCCGCAGCCACCGCAGTAGTCAGGTGGCCGCGGCAGGGTTAACCGGGCCCACAACCGTGTCATCGCTGCACAGTGTTGAGATCCATCCGCCCGCCCGCCCGGAGGGCGCTTCCATCTGGAGTCGGCGGCGGGTGCTGCTGCTGAATTCCACCTACGAACCGCTGACCGCGCTGCCGATGCGGCGCGCCATCGTCATGGTGATCTGCGGCAAGGCCGACGTGGTGCACCACGACCCGGCCGGCCCGGTCATCCACTCCGCGACCAGCTCGATCGTGGTGCCGTCGGTGATTCAGTTGCGGTCGTACGTCCGCGTCCCCTACCGGGCGCGCGTCCCGATGACCCGCGCCGCGCTGATGCACCGCGACCGGTTCTGCTGCGCCTATTGCGGGGCGAAGGCGGACACCGTCGACCACGTGGTGCCCCGCAGCCGCGGCGGCGATCATTCCTGGGAGAACTGCGTCGCCTGCTGCTCGACCTGCAACCACCGCAAGGGCGACAAGCTGCTCAGCGAGCTCGGCTGGGCGCTGCGCCGGCCGCCGATGCCGCCGACGGGGCAGCACTGGCGGCTGTTGTCGACGGTCAAGGAGCTGGACCCGGCCTGGGCCCGATACCTCGGTGAAGGCGCCGCCTGACCGCCAATCCGGTGTCCGGTCGCGCCGGCGGATCGCGTGGTGGGATACGGTTTGCGTCGTGAGTCCTATGCATCTTCACCTGTTCATCGTCGGCATACCGCTGTTGCTGGTGGTCGCGCTGTCGGTGCTGATCTGGTCCCGCAAGGGGCCGCACCCGGCGTCCTACAAGTTGGGCGAGAAGTGGACGCATCCGCCGATCCTGTGGGCCGCCATCGGTGAAGAGGTCGGCCACCCCCACGGCGGGCATGGGGGGCACGGCACGTCGGAATTCTCGGTCGGAGGTGGCGCCAGTGGCACGTGGTGAGGTAGCGACGAGGGAACCCGCCGAGCTGCCGTACGGCTCGGTGATCACCACCAGCGGACGGATCTCCGGCGTCACCGAGCCCGGCGAACTCTCGGTGCATTTCCCGTTTTCGACCAAAGATCTCGTGGCCGTGGACGACGCGCTGAAATTCGGGTCGCGGTCCTCCAAGACGCGTTTCGCGATCTACCTGGGCGACCTGGGCAGCGACACCGCCGCGCGGGCCCGCGAGATCCTGGCCGACGTGCCGACGCCGGACAACGCGGTGCTGCTGGCCGTCTCGCCCGACCAGAGGGTCATCGAGGTGGTCTACGGGTCCGCCGTCCGCGGGCGCGGCGCCGAGTCGGCCGCACCGCTGGGTGTCGCCGCCGCCTCCTCGGCATTCGAGCGCGGCGATCTGGTGGACGGGCTGGTCAGCGCGATCCGGGTGCTGAGCGCGGGGATCTCCCCGGCCTAAGCCTCGGCGGCGTCGAAACGGCGCGCGCGCAGCGAACGCTTCACCCCGGCCTGGCCCTCGAGCACCAGCCGCCGCAACGCGGCCGGGACCTCGGGGTCGGACAGGAACTCATCGGCCGCGGCGATGCCGTCCTCGCTGATATCCCAGTGCGGATACAGGCCGATCACCACCGTCTGGGCCACTTCGCTGGATCGGCGCGCCCAGACCCCGGAGATCGCCTCGAAATACCGCGCGGTGAACGGCTTGAGCAACTCATGCTGGGCCGGCGGGGCGATGCCCGCGATGATCGCGCGGGCGGTGATGTTGGCCAGGGTGTCGTCCTCGACCACCGTCGTCCACGCCGCCTCCTTGACCTGCAGCTGGGGCCGCGCCGTCGCGGCCTGGGCGCCGTGCCGCTTGCCGGCGGCGGTCGGGTCGCGCTGAACCTCGGCGTCGATGAACGGCGTCGCCGGTCCCTCGGCGTCGATCTCGCCGGCGGTGGCCAGCGCGGTGACGATCCGCCATCGCAGATCCGTGTCGATCTCGAGGCCCGGCAGTCCCAGGTCGGCGGGGGAGCGGTCGAGCAAATCCGCCAGCGCCACGACATGGCGAGTCGACAGGACCGACGAGCACAGCGTGTTGACGAAGGCGAGCTGGTGATCCGATCCGGGCTGCGCGGCGCGCGCCAATTCCAGCAACCGGTCGGCGAACTGCGGCCAGCCCTGCTCGCGCGCCCAGCCCGGCTCGGCGTAGGACGCCAGCGCCGTCTGCGCCTGAAGCAGCAGCCGCTGCGCCACCCCGACCTCGGTTTCGGCGTGCACGCCGCCCGCCACCAGGGCCACGAAATCGCGGGCCCGCAGTTCGGCCTCGCGCGTCATCTCCCAGGCCGCCGACCAGACCAGCGAGCGCGGCAACGGCTCGGCGATGTCGGCGATGCGACCCAGCGCGGTGCGCAGCGACTCGGCGTCCAGCCGCAACGAGCAATACGTCAGGTCATCGTCGTTGACCAGAACCAGCTGGCCCCGCGAAACACCAACCAGCGCAGGAACTTCCGTCACCGGGCCCTCGACGTCGAGCTCTTCGCGGCGCACCCGGACCAGCTTTCCCGACCCGTCATCGTCGTAGATGCCGATGGCCAGCCGGTGCACCCGGGTCTCGCCCGCGCCCGGGGCGGCCCCGCTCTGGGTCACCGCGAACCGCGTGAACCTGCCGTCACCGTCGACGTCGAAATCGGGCCGCAGCGTGTTGAGCCCGGTCGTCTTCAGCCACTGCTGACCCCAGTCGGACAGGTCGCGCCCCGACGCCTTCTCCAACGCGGCGACCAGATCGTCGAACGTGGCGTTGCCGAACGCGTGGGTGCGGAAGTAGTCGCGCAGCCCGGCCAGGAAGTGCTCCAGCCCGACGTAGGCGACGAGCTGCTTGAGCACCGAAGCGCCCTTGGCGTAGGTGATGCCGTCGAAGTTCACCTCGACGGCGGCCAGGTCCGGGATATCGGCGGCGATCGGATGGGTCGAGGGCAACTGGTCCTGTCGGTAGGCCCACGACTTCTCGACCGTGGCGAACGTCGTCCAGGCCTCCGTGAATTCGGTTGCCTCGCTTTGGCATAGCACCGACGCGAACGTCGCGAAGGACTCGTTCAGCCACAGGTCGTCCCACCATGCCATGGTGACCAGGTCCCCGAACCACATGTGCGCCATCTCATGCAGCACGGTCTCGGCGCGCCGCTCGTAGGACGCCCGGGTGACCTTGCTGCGGAAGACGTAGTCCTCTAGGAAGGTCACCGCGCCCGCGTTTTCCATAGCCCCGGCGTTGAACTCGGGGACGAACAGCTGATCGTATTTCCCGAAGGCGTAGGGCAAGCCAAAGTTCTTGTGGTAGAAGCCAAATCCCTGCTTGGTCTGGGTGAAAAGCCGCTCGGCGTCCATGTGTGGCGCCAGCGACGCCCGGCAGTAGATGCCCAGCGGTATTTCGCCGTGTTCGTCGGTGTAGGCGTCCTTCCACTCGGCGTACGGGCCGGCGATCAGGGCGACCAGATAGGTGCTCATCCGCGGGGTGGTGGCAAAGGTGTGCAGGCCGTCGTTCACCGACACCGACGCGCCGTTGGAGATCACCTTCCAGTGCTTCGGTGCGGTCACCCGCATGTCGAAGGTCGCCTTGAGATCGGGCTGGTCGAAGCAGGCGAACATGCGCTTGGCGTCGGCGGTCTCGAATTGCGAGTACAGGTAGGTCTCGTCGTCGACCGGGTCGACGAACCGATGCAGACCCTCGCCGGTGTTGGAGTAGCGGCAGTCCGCGTCGACCACGACGACGTTGCGGTCGGCCAGCCCGCGCAAGGCGATGCCGGTCGATTCGTCGTATCCGGAGACGTCGAGGTCGCGGCCGTTGAGCGTGGCGGCGCGCACCGTGTCGGCGGCGATGTCGATGACCGTGTCGGCGCCGGCGAGCGCGTCGAACACCACCGTGGTGACCGAGCGGAAGGTCCGTTCGCCGGGACCGCCGTGGGAGTCGGTGAGATCGAGATCGATTTGATAGCTGGCGACGGTGATCAGGGAGGCGCGCTCGACGGCTTGTTCGCGGGTCAGGTTGGGGAGTGCCACGTGTCCAACTTACGGGTTGGGCAACCCGGGAACAGGAGCGAGAGGCCTACGGTTGTGCAGACCAGACTTGCAACCGACGAGAGGACTCGCCATGCCCGACAACGCGCCCGCGAAGAACAAAGCCGATTTCTGGTTCGACCCGCTGTGCCCGTGGGCGTGGATCACCTCGCGCTGGATCCTCGAGGTGGAAAAGGTCCGCGACATCGAGGTGAACTTCCACGTGATGAGCCTGGCGGTGCTCAACGAAAACCGCGAGGGCCTGCCCGACGAATACCGCGAACGGTTGGCGAAGGCATTCGGTCCGGTGCGGGTGGCGATCGCCGCCGAACAGGCCCACGGCGCCGAGGTGCTGGCACCGCTGTACACCGCGATGGGAACCCGGATTCACAACGAGGACAACAAAGAACTGGATGACGTGATCAAGCAGTCGCTGGCCGAGGTGGGCCTGCCGGCCGAGCTGGCCGACGCCGCGAACAGCGACGCCTACGACGAGGCGCTGCGCAAGAGCCACCACGCCGGGATGGACGCGGTCGGCGATGACGTCGGCACGCCCACCATCCACGTCAACGATGTGGCGTTTTTCGGTCCGGTGCTCTCCAAGATTCCGCGCGGTGAGGAAGCGGGCAAGCTGTGGGACGCCTCGGTGGCCTTCGCGTCCTACCCGCACTTCTTCGAGCTCAAGCGCAGCCGCACCGAGAAGCCCGACTTCGCCTAGCGCGGTCGGGCCGTCGCGCGGCTGTGTAAGGATGGCGTCCATGCGCGTCTACCTCGGCTCTGACCACGCCGGATTCGAGCTCAAGCAGCAGATCATCGAGCACCTCGAAAAGTCCGGCCACGAGCCGATTGACTGCGGCGCCTTCACTTACGACGCCGACGACGACTACCCGGCGTTCTGCATCGCCGCCGCCACGCGCACGGTGGCCGACCCGGAAAGCCTGGGCATCGTGCTGGGCGGGTCGGGCAACGGCGAGCAGATCGCCGCCAACAAGGTCCCCGGGGCGCGGTGCGCGCTGGCCTGGAGCGTCGAAACCGCGACGCTGGCTCGCGAACACAACAACGCCCAGCTGATCGGCATCGGCGGCCGCGTGCACACGGTGGGGGAGGCGCTGGAAATCGTCGACGCCTTCCTGACCACGCCGTGGTCGAAAGCCGAACGCCACCAACGGCGTATCGACATCCTCGCCGAATACGAACGCACCCACCAAGCCCCGCCGGTACCCGGCGCGGCGGGCTGACGCCGGAAAGGTCTGCGCGTGCCCGAAGGGCATACCCTGCACCGGCTGGCCCGGCTGCACCAACGCCGCTACGCCGGCGCGCCCGTGTCGGTGTCGAGCCCCCAGGGCCGCTTCGCCGATGCGGCCGCGGCGGTCGACGGCCGGGTATTGCAACGCACCAGCGCCTGGGGCAAACACCTGTTTCACCACTACGCCGGCGGCCCGATCGTGCACGTGCATCTCGGCCTGTACGGCGCCTTCACCGAATGGGAACGCCCCGGCGACGGGTCGTTTCCCGAGGCGGTGGGTCAGGTGCGGATGCGCATGATCGGCGCCGGCTACGGCACGGACTTGCGCGGCCCGACGGTGTGCGAAGTGATCGACGAAGGGCAGGTCAGCGACGTGCTGGCCCGGCTGGGTCCCGACCCGTTGCGCGGCGACGCCGATCCGTCGTGGGCGTGGAAACGAATTGCCAAGTCGCGCAGGCCCATTGGCGCGCTGTTGATGGATCAGGCCGTCATGGCCGGCGTGGGCAACGTCTACCGCAGCGAGTTGCTGTACCGCCACGGCATCGACCCGTTCCGCCCTGGCCGCGACGTCGGCGAGGACGAGTTCGACGCGGCCTGGACCGATCTGGTGGCACTGATGAAGATCGGTTTGCGCCGCGGCAAGATCATCGTGGTGCGGCCCGAACACGATCACGGCGCGCCGTCGTATCGCCCCGACCGCCCCCGCACCTACGTCTACCGGCGTGCCGGCGAACCGTGCCGCGTGTGCAAAGACGCGATCCGCACGACGGTGCTGGAGGGCCGCAACGTGTTCTGGTGCCCGACCTGCCAAAAATAACGGGGAAACATCGCCGCCTCCGGTTTGAATTCAAACGGGGTGGGCATGTGTTGAGTCCATGAAGACTCTCGCTCGATCGGCTGCAACGATTTCCGCCATCGCGGGTCTGGGCTTGGCGGGGCTGGGCGTCGCGACCGACGCGCAGGCGCGTCCCGGTCCGTTCCCGCAGTGGTGCCCCGGTGATTTCTGGGACCCGGGCTGGGGCGACAACTGGGACACCGGGAACTGCCACGACAATTGGCGCGGATCCGGACCTAATCCGTACCTGAACCCCGGCGGACCCGGCGGTCCCGGTGGGCTGGGCGGGCCAGGTGGTCCCGGCGGCGGCGGTCCGGGCGGTGGTGGACACGGCGGTGGCGGCGGCCACTAACGGCGTCGCTAGCTGACACCCAGCACGGAGTAGACCGCGTTCGACAGGACCAGGCTGCGCGGGTCCGCGTTGGCCTTGGTGGGGTCGAAGTGATTCGCCACGTAGGCATAGCCGATGCGGTGCTCCAGATCGACGAATCCGAACGAGCCGCCCAGCCCGCCGTGGCCGAAGATCCGCGGGTTGGGTCCGTTGACGCAGCGCTGGTTGAGCATGTACCCCAGCCCCCAGCCGTGGTCGGCGACCCGCGGCCCCAGCACCAGGTCGGTCTCCAGCCCGCCCTGACAGACCCGCACCAGGTCCATGTGCTCGCGGCTGAGCACCTTCTCCTGGGCGAGCGCGTTGTAGAACGTCGCCAATCCCAGCGCCGACACCTGCCCGTTGGTGCCCGGGAATTCGAGTTCGCGCCACAGGCTCAGATCGTGTGAGCCGAGTTCGTCGTCGGGGGCGAACCCCATCGAGATGGACAGGCCCGCCTTGGGGTGCTCGGCCAGGCTGGTCGGCCGGCCTGGGGCCTTGGCGTCGGCCAGCAGGTCCCGGGCGTGCGGCTTGTTGATCCGCTCGGCGCAGCGGCGCTGTTCGGCCAGCGGCAACCCGATGTGGACGTCGGCGCCGAACGGTTCGGCGATCTCGGTCCGTAGGTACTGGCCGATCGTGCGGCCCGTGACCCGGCGGAACACCTCGCCCATGATGAAGCCGAAGGTGGTCATGTGGTAGCCCTGGGCGGTGCCCGGCTTCCACCAGGGCTCGGCGGCGGCGAGCTGTTCGCAGACGTAGTCCCAATCCGCGACCTGTTCCCAGCGCATCCGGGTGCGCGGCCCGATCACGCCGGAGCGGTGGCTCATCACCATCGCCAGGGTGATGTCCTGTTTGCCCGCTTGGGCGAACTCCGGCCAGTAGTGGGCCACCGGCGCCTGCAGGTCCAGCTCGCCGCGGTCGGCCAGTTGGTGCACGCAGGTGGCCGACAGGCCCTTCGTGCCGGACAGCACCGTGGTCAGGGTGTTCTGCTGCCAGGGCCGGGTGCGGGCTGCGTCGGCCCAGCCGCCCCACAGGTTGACGACGAGAGACCCATCGACCCACACCGCGACGGCCGCGCCGACGTCGTTGCCCTGCGTGAAATTGCGCTCGAACGCGTCGCGAACCCCGACGAAATCCGACGCGCATGAGCCGTGGATCGACGCGTCCGTCGTCAGGTCGCTCATGGCGCCTCTCTATCGAGCAGATAGTTAGCCCGAGCGGGCGACGGGAATCGAACCCGCGTAGCTAGTTTGGAAGACTAGGGCTCTACCATTGAGCTACGCCCGCATGTAGTTAGTCGAGCGTGACTGTAGCTGGCGACGAAGATCAAATCTAATCGACGCGGCTTTGTGATCTCTGTGTGAGGTCCGCGAGGTCGCTGCCCAAGCCTGTGACGGACCTGGCTTTGCGGGGCCTTAGGATCATCGAGGTCAGCGCGGGGTGTAGCGCAGCTTGGTAGCGCATCCGCTTTGGGAGCGGAAGGCCGCAGGTTCAAATCCTGTCACCCCGACCAGCACGACCGGCCCGCGCGCTGCGCGCGGCCCACCGACCACCAGGAACGAGCACCGAGGAGCACACCCGTGAAGAGCACCGTCGAGCAGTTGAGCCCCACCCGGGTGCGCATCAATGTGGAGGTCCCCTTCTCCGAACTCGAGCCGGACTTCCAGCGGGCCTACAAGGAGCTGGCCCGGCAGGTGCGCCTGCCCGGCTTCCGGCCGGGCAAGGCGCCGGCGAAGTTGCTGGAGGCCCGTTTCGGCCGGGAGGCGATGCTCGACCAGGTCGTCAACGACGCGCTGCCCGCGCGGTACGGACAGGCGGTCGCCGAGTCCGAGGTGCACCCGCTGGGCCAGCCCGAGATCGAGGTCACCAAGAAGGAGTACGGCGAGGAGCTGGCGTTCACCGCCGAGGTCGACATCCGCCCCAAGCTCACCCTGCCGGACCCGGGCTCCGTGACGATCTCGGTGGACCCCATCGAGGTCAGCGACGACGACGTCGACGCCGAATTGCAGTCTCTGCGTGCCCGATTCGGCACCCTGACCGGGGTGGAGCGCCCGGTCGCCGACGGTGACTTCGTCTCCATCGACTTGTCCGCCACTATCGACGGCGAAGAGGTCCCGGGCGCCACCGCGCAGGGGCTGTCCCACGAGGTCGGCTCCGGCCGGCTGATCGCGGGCCTCGACGAGGCGCTGGTCGGCTTGTCCGTCGATGAATCCAAGGAGTTCACCGCGCAGTTGGCGACGGGCGAGCATGCGGGGAAAGACGCGCAGGTGACCGTCACGGTGAAGTCGGTCAAGCAGCGCGAGCTGCCCGAGCCCGACGACGAGTTCGCCCAGTTGGCCAGCGAGTTCGACACCATCGAGGAGCTGCGGTCCAACCTGCGCGAGCAGGTCGGCCAGACCAAGCGCGCGCAGCAGGCCGAAAGCATTCGCGACGCCGCGATCGACACGTTGCTCGAGCAGGTCGACATCCCGCTGCCCGAAGCGATCGTCAAGGCGCAGGTCGACAGCGCGCTGCACAACGCCCTGCACAGCCTCGACCACGACGAATCCAAGCTCGACGAGGTGCTCGCCCAGCAGGGGAAGTCGCGCGAGGAGTTCGAGACCGAGACGCGCACCGCCGCCGAGACGGACGTCAAACGACAGCTGCTGCTCGACGCGCTCGCCGACGAGCTGCAGGTCCAGGTCGGCCAGGACGACCTGACCGAGCGGCTGGTCGCGACCTCTCGCCAGTACGGCATCGAGCCCCAGCAGCTGTTGGCCTACCTCCAGGAGAACAACCAGCTGCCGGCCATGTTCGCCGATGTGCGCCGGGCGCTGGCCATCGCCGAGGTGATCCGCGCGGCGACGGTCACCGACACCGCCGGAAACACCGTCGACACCGATGAGTTCTTCGGCAAGCGCGCGGAGGCGGACGCCTCGGGTGACGTCGCCGGTGACGTCGAAGAACCCACGGCGGCCGACGCCGGGGAGTGACCGTGCGATGACGCTGTGAGCGAACGCGCCCGTTTCGGGGGTGCGTGGCCGCGAAACGGCGGGCCCGGTTGGTTAGTGTCGGTGAAGACAGATCTGACAGAAAGCAGGTAACCCGGTCGTGACTGACATGCGTTCAAACTCGCAGGGTCTCAACCTCACGGACTCCGTCTATGAGCGCTTGCTGTCCGAGCGCATCATCTTCCTGGGTTCGGAGGTGAGCGACGAAATCGCCAATCGGCTGTGCGCGCAGATTCTGCTGCTCGCCGCCGAGGACTCCACCAAAGACATTTCGCTCTACATCAACTCGCCCGGCGGATCGATCAGCGCCGGCATGGCGATCTACGACACCATGGTCCTGGCGCCGTGTGACATCGCCACCTACGCGATGGGCATGGCCGCCTCGATGGGTGAGTTCCTGTTGGCGGCGGGCACCAAGGGCAAGCGTTACGCGCTGCCGCACGCCCGCATCCTGATGCACCAGCCGCTCGGCGGGGTGACGGGCAGCGCGGCCGACATCGCCATCCAGGCCGAGCAGTTCCACGTCATCAAGAAGGAGATGTTCCGGCTCAACGCCGAATTCACCGGCCAGTCGATCGAACGCATCGAGGCCGACTCCGACCGCGACCGCTGGTTCACCGCGCAGGAGGCCCTCGAATACGGCTTCGTCGACCACATCATCACCCGCGCCGCCCACATCACCAATGGAGAAGCCCGATGAACCCCGAAACCCAGCCTCAGGCGCGCTACATCCTGCCGTCGTTCATCGAGCACTCCAGCTTTGGGATCAAGGAGTCCAATCCCTACAACAAGCTGTTCGAGGAGCGCATCATCTTCCTCGGCGTCCAGGTGGACGACGCGTCGGCGAACGACATCATGGCGCAGCTGCTGGTGCTCGAGTCGCTGGACCCCGACCGCGACATCACCATGTACATCAACTCGCCCGGCGGCGGATTCACCTCGCTGATGGCGATTTACGACACCATGCAGTACGTGCGGGCCGACATCCAGACGGTGTGCCTGGGGCAGGCCGCCTCGGCGGCCGCGGTGTTGCTGGCCGCCGGGACCCCGGGCAAGCGGATGGCGCTGCCCAACGCCCGGGTGCTGATCCACCAGCCGTCGCTGCAGGGTGTGATCCAGGGCCAGTTCTCCGATCTGGAGATCCAGGCCGCCGAGATCGAGCGGATGCGCACCCTGATGGAGACCACGTTGGCCCGCCACACCGGCAAGGACGCCGCGACGGTCCGCAAGGACACCGACCGGGACAAGATCCTGACCGCCGATGAGGCCAAGGACTACGGGATCATCGACACCGTGCTGGAGTACCGCAAGCTTTCCGCCCAGAGCGCCTAGCCCCTTTCGCCGAACGTGCACTCACGGCGAATTTTCGGCTGATTCTTCGCCCTGATTGCACGCTCGGCGCACGGCGGCGATGTCCGCCGGCCCCACCCGGCAGCAGCCGCCGATAATGCGAGCGCCCGCCGAAACCCATTGCGACGCAAGCCCCGTCGCGAACGTGCGCGGGCCGGCCCACCCGCGACCGTCCCAGCGTTCCCCGCTGTTCGGGTAGACGATGACGGGCTTGCCGAGCACCGATGCGCTCGCGATCGCCGGCAACACGTCGTCGGGCGCGCAGCAGTTGACCCCGACGGCCACGATCTCGTCGACGCCGGCGGCCACCGCGAACGCGTCGGCCAGCGGTTGTCCGGCACGGGTCCGGTCCCCGTCGATCGTGTAGCTCAGCCACGCCCGCATCCCGACCGAGCGGACCAGGCCGACCAACGCTTCCGCCTCGTCGACGTCGGGCACGGTTTCGCAGGCGAGGACGTCGGCTCCGGCGTCCGCCAGGGTCTCCAGTCGGGGCCGATGCCATCGCGCCAACGCCGCGACCGACAAGCCGTAGCGCCCGCGGTACTCCGAGCCGTCGGCCAGCGCAGCGCCGTAGGGTCCGACCGAGGCGGCGACGAGGAGACCCGCGGGTTCGCCGCGGCCGGCCTCGTCCCGCGCGGCCTTCGCGAGCTCGACGCTGCGGCGCAGCAGCCCGCCGGTTTCCCGCCGATCCAATCCGCGCGCCGCAAAACCCTCGAATGACGCCTGGTAGCTGGCCGTCGTCGCGATGGTGGCCCCGGCGCGGAAGTAGGCGGCGTGGACGGCGACGATCTCGCGCGGGGCGTCCGCGAGCAGCCTGGCCGACCACAACCGGTCGGACAGGTCATGACCCCGCGCTTCGAGCTCGGTGGCCAAGCCGCCATCGAGCAGCACGGTTCCGCTGGGCCAGGTGAAGTCCACGGCCAAACCCACGTGGCCACTGTAGGGTGATTTCGTGGGGGATTCGCCCAGGCCTCGTGTGACTATCCGGGGCTGGGTCGGCACCTCCGTCGGAGGTGGGATGGGACGGGCGCCGGACTCGGTCGCATTACGACCGCGACACGCCAAAGACACGCAAAGCGCGCCTTTCGCGAGCGACGGGCATCGTGTGGCTATATCTTTCCTCCATACGGAAGGGGCATGAACTCCCGCAAATACCATCGGCGCGATTCGGCGTTTATGGTCGCGGCGGGCCCGATCAAGCGGGTAGCGTCGGTGAATACATGCGGGACAGGGAAGTCCAACGGCGAAGAGGAAGTAGGCACTGACGCACCATGGCACGCATCGGAGACGGCGGGGACCTGCTGAAGTGCTCGTTCTGCGGGAAGAGCCAGAAGCAGGTCAAGAAGCTCATTGCTGGCCCCGGTGTATACATCTGCGATGAGTGCATCGATCTCTGCAACGAGATCATCGAAGAGGAGCTCGCCGACGCCGACGACGTGAAGCTCGATGAACTTCCCAAACCCATCGAGATCCGGGAGTTCCTCGAGGGCTACGTCATCGGGCAAGACACCGCCAAGAGGACGCTGGCGGTCGCGGTCTACAACCACTACAAGCGGATTCAGGCCGGCGAGAAGGGCCGGGACTCGCGGCACGAGCCGGTCGAGCTGACCAAGTCCAACATCTTGATGCTCGGACCCACCGGATGCGGCAAGACCTACCTGGCCCAGACGCTCGCCAAGATGCTCAACGTCCCGTTCGCCATCGCCGACGCCACCGCCCTGACCGAAGCCGGCTACGTCGGTGAGGACGTCGAGAACATCCTGCTCAAGCTCATCCAGGCCGCCGACTACGACGTCAAGCGGGCCGAGACGGGCATCATCTACATCGACGAGGTCGACAAGATCGCCCGCAAGAGCGAGAACCCGTCGATCACCCGCGACGTCTCCGGGGAGGGCGTGCAGCAGGCCCTGCTGAAGATCCTGGAGGGCACCCAGGCGTCGGTTCCCCCGCAGGGCGGCCGCAAGCACCCGCACCAAGAGTTCATCCAGATCGACACCACCAACGTGCTGTTCATCGTCGCTGGGGCGTTCGCCGGCCTGGAGAAAATCATCTACGAGCGCGTCGGCAAGCGTGGCCTGGGCTTCGGCGCCGAGGTCCGCTCGAAGGCCGAGATCGACACCACCGACCACTTCGCCGAGGTCATGCCCGAAGACTTGATCAAGTTCGGCCTGATCCCCGAGTTCATCGGCCGGCTGCCGGTGGTCGCGTCGGTCACCAATCTCGACCGCGAGTCGCTGGTCAAGATCCTGTCCGAGCCGAAGAACGCGCTGGTCAAGCAGTACCTGCGGCTCTTCGAGATGGACGGCGTGGAGCTCGAGTTCACCGATGACGCCCTGGAAGCGATCGCGGATCAGGCGATCCACCGCGGCACCGGGGCGCGTGGCCTGCGCGCCATCATGGAAGAGGTCCTGCTGCCCGTGATGTACGACATCCCGAGCCGCGACGACGTCGCCAAGGTCGTGGTGACCAAGGAGACCGTGCAGGACAACGTGTTGCCGACGATCGTGCCGCGCAAGCCGTCGCGCACCGAGCGCCGCGATAAGAGCGCCTAACTAGATCCGGGAGCCTCCCAGCACGCCGCGTGACAGCGCTGACGTGATCCCACCGCGTGTTGCGTACGGGCTGGACCTGCTGAACTTCCTCCTCGCCGATGTTCGTGACGGGCTGGGCCCGTACCTGTCGATCTACCTGCTGCTGACCCACCACTGGGACCAGGGCTCAATCGGATTCGTCATGGCGGTCGGGGGCATCGGCGCGATCGTCGCGCAGGCCCCGGCCGGCGCCCTGGTGGACCGGAGCACCGCCAAGCGGGCACTGGTCATCGGCGGCGCGCTGACGATCACCGCGGCGTCGTTGGCGATGCCGTTGTTTCCCGGGTTTTCTTCGATCTCGGTGCTGCAGGCGCTCACCGGCATCGCCGGATCCGTCTTCGCCCCGGCGCTGGCCGCGATCACCCTGGGGCTGGTCGGCTCCCGTCGCTTCTCCCGCCGGATCGGGCGCAACGAGTCGTTCAACCACGCCGGGAACGCCACGGCGGCGGCGATTACCGGCGGCTTGGCCTACTTCTTCGGGCCCGTCGTCGTGTTCTGGGTGCTCGCGGTCATGGCCGCCGCCAGCGTGGTTGCGGCGCTGTGGATTCCGGGCGACGCGATCGACCACGACGTCGCCCGGGGCATGGACCACGATCCCGGGCAACCGCACCCGAGCCCGTCGCGGCTGGCGGCCTTGGTGGGCAATCGCCGGCTGATGATCTTTGCCGCCACGGTCATCGCCTTCCACTTCGCGAATGCGGCCATGCTGCCGCTGGTCGGGCAACGGCTGGCGCTGCACAACAAGGACGTCGGGACCGCCCTGATGGCGGGCTGCATCGTGGCCGCGCAGGTCGTCATGGTGCCGGTGGCCTATGTCGCCGGCGCCAAGGCGGATTCCTGGGGCCGAAAGCCGATCTTCCTGGTCGGATTCGCGGTCTTGGCCGCCCGTGGATTTCTCTACACCCTCTCGGACAACTCCTGTTGGCTGGTGAGCGTGCAGTTGCTGGACGGCGTTGGGGCCGGCGTGTTCGGCGCGCTGTTTCCCCTCGTCGTGCAGGACGTGACGCATGGAACCGGTCGCTTCAATGTCAGCTTGGGGGCGGTGACGGCCGCGACGGGCATCGGTGCCGCGGTGTCGAACCTCGTCGCGGGCTCGATCGTGGTCGCGGCCGGATACGACGCCGCATTCGTCTTTTTGGGTGCTCTGGCCGCGGCCGGGTTCGTCTTGTATCTGGTTGCGATGCCGGAAACGGCGGCGGCCAAACTCGGCGCGGAAAACGCGGCATCCGGAGGCCGACACGGTACGAACGACGGTTGATAACGCGCGAGACGTGACCAACGCCACAGTTTGCCGAGCTACTCATCAGTAGATGGCGCTGACGTCGCCTTTTGACTGCGAACGCGGCCGAGATGACGCCGCAGAGACGGCCATGGCGATCGCAAATCAGTGCCATAATTGGTACCGCCAGTGACATAAAACCGTGATGGCCGGAGACTCCCTTCGCCGACGCGTAACCTGAAGCTGCGCGAACTGTCTGTCCGGTGAACAAATGGAGGGCAAAGACGTGGATCCGAACGGCAGCGGAGCCGGATCAGACTCACAGAACGGGGCTCCCCCGAACGGATCTGTCCGTCAGCGCCTCGAACAGGTCGTCATCCGCTTCGCCGGTGACTCCGGCGACGGCATGCAGCTCACCGGTGACCGGTTCACTTCCGAGGCAGCGCTTTTCGGAAACGACCTGGCGACCCAGCCGAACTATCCCGCCGAGATCCGTGCGCCTGCAGGCACCCTGCCCGGCGTCTCGTCCTTCCAAATTCAGATCGCCGACTATGACATCTTGACCGCCGGCGACCGGCCCGACGTGCTCGTCGCGATGAACCCGGCCGCGCTCAAGGCCAATATCGGCGACCTGCCCCGCGGCGGCATGGTGATCGCGAACTCCGACGAGTTCACCAAGCGCAACCTGACCAAGGTGGGCTACGTCACCAACCCGCTCGAGACCGACGAGTTGTCCGACTACGTCGTGCATTCCGTCGCGATGACGACGTTGACGCTCGGGGCGGTCGAGGCCATCGGCGCGACGAAGAAGGATGGCCAACGCGCCAAGAACATGTTCGCGCTGGGGCTGCTGTCGTGGATGTACGGGCGGCCGATCGAAACCAGCGAAAAGTTCATTCGGGAGAAGTTCGCCCGCAAGCCCGAGGTCGCGGAGACCAACGTGCTGGCGCTGAAGGCCGGTTGGAACTACGGCGAGACGACCGAGGCCTTCGGCACCACCTACGAGGTGTCCCGGGCGACCCTGCCGACGGGCGAATACCGCCAGATCTCGGGGAACACCGCCCTGGCGTACGGCATCGTCGCGGCCGGCCAGCTCGCCGACATCCCGGTCCTGCTCGGCAGCTACCCGATCACGCCGGCCTCCGACATCCTGCACGAGCTGTCCAAGCACAAGAACTTCAACGTCCTCACTTTCCAGGCCGAGGACGAAATCGGCGGCATCTGCGCGGCGATCGGCGCCTCCTACGGCGGCGCGCTGGGGGTCACCACCACGTCGGGGCCGGGCATTTCACTCAAGTCCGAAGCGCTCGGGCTGGCCGTGATGACCGAACTGCCGTTGCTCGTCGTCGACGTGCAGCGCGGTGGCCCCTCGACCGGGCTGCCCACCAAGACCGAGCAGGCCGACCTGCTGCAAGCGCTGTACGGCCGCAACGGCGAGTCACCGGTGGCGATCCTCGCGCCGCGGTCACCGTCCGACTGCTTCGAGACCGCGCTCGAGGCCGCGCGCATCGCGGTCTCCTACCACACCCCGGTGATCGTGCTGTCCGACGGCGCGATCGCCAACGGCTCTGAGCCGTGGCGCATTCCGGACGTCAGCACGCTGCCGCGCATCACGCACGCCTTCGCCAAGCCGGACGAACCGTTCCAGCCTTACGCGCGCGACCCCGAGACGCTGGCCCGGCAGTTCGCCGTGCCGGGCACCCCGGGGCTCGAGCACCGCATCGGCGGTCTGGAAGCGGCGAACGGCTCGGGCAACATCTCCTACGAGCCGGTCAACCACGACCTCATGGTCCGGTTGCGCCAGGCCAAGATCGACGGCATCTCCGTTCCCGACCTGGAGGTCGACGATCCGACCGGTGACGCCGAGCTGCTGCTGATCGGATGGGGCAGCTCCTACGGCCCGATCGGCGAGGCCTGCCGGCGCGCGCGCCGCAAGGGCATCAAGGTGGCGCACGCGCACTTGCGCTACCTCAACCCGTTCCCGGCCAACCTCGGCGAGGTGCTGCGACGCTACCCGCAGGTGGTGGCGCCCGAAATGAACTTGGGCCAACTGGCATTCGTGCTGCGCGGCAAGTACCTGGTGGACGTCCAGTCCGTCAGCAAGGTGCAGGGTGTCGCATTCCTGGCCGACGAGATCGGCCGCGTCATCCGCGCCGCGCTGGGCGGGACATTGGCCGAAGTCGAGAACGACAAGACGATGGTCGCCAAAATGGCGGCGGCAACGGTTGGGGCCGGCGCATGATTCGCGCCGGCGTCAATGCAGAGCGAAGCGATGAGGAGGAGCGGCGCTCGTGACTGACCTGATCGGCAATTTGGCGGGCAAAGACCTCGGTGTGACCCCGAAGTTGACCAAGAACGACGGGGTCCCCACGCTGTCCGCTGAGGACCAGCCCCAGAAGTCCAAGGACTTCACCAGCGACCAGGAGGTGCGTTGGTGCCCGGGCTGCGGGGACTACGTCATCCTCAACACCATCCGGAACTTCCTGCCGGACCTCGGGTTGCGCCGCGAGAACATCGTGTTCATCAGCGGCATCGGCTGCTCGAGCCGCTTCCCGTATTACCTCGAGACCTACGGATTTCACTCGATCCACGGGCGCGCCCCCGCCATCGCCACCGGCCTGGCGCTGGCCCGCGAGGACCTGTCGGTGTGGGTGGTCACCGGTGACGGCGACGCCCTGTCGATCGGCGGCAATCACCTGATCCACGCGCTGCGCCGCAACGTCAACATCACCATCCTGCTGTTCAACAACCGGATCTACGGGCTGACCAAGGGCCAGTACTCGCCCACCTCGGAGGTCGGCAAGGTCACGAAGTCGACTCCGATGGGGTCGCTGGACCACCCGTTCAACCCGGTGTCGTTGGCCCTGGGCGCCGAGGCGACCTTCGTCGGCCGCGCTCTGGACTCCGACCGCAACGGACTGACCGAGGTGCTGCGCGCGGCCGCCGGGCACCGGGGCGCCGCCGTCGTCGAAATCCTGCAGGACTGCCCGATCTTCAACGACGGCTCGTTCGACGCGCTGCGCAAGGAAGGCGCCGAGGAGCGGGTCATCAACGTCCGCCACGGCGAACCAATTGTGTTCGGCGCCAACGGCGAATACTGCGTCGTGAAGTCCGGGTTCGGCCTGGAGGTGGCCAAGACCGCCGACGTCTCCGTCGACGAAAT
This sequence comes from Mycobacterium sp. NTMscope_Eco_3, assembly GCF_976985685.1. Taxonomy (NCBI): domain Bacteria; kingdom Bacillati; phylum Actinomycetota; class Actinomycetes; order Mycobacteriales; family Mycobacteriaceae; genus Mycobacterium; species Mycobacterium sp. NTMscope_Eco_3. The sequence continues at coordinate 1,236,362 of NZ_CDRJYZ010000001.1, forward strand.
CGTGGTGCACGACGCCCACAGCGACAACTCGGCCTACGCCTTCGCCCTGTCACGGCTGTCGGATCAGAACCTCGAGCACACGGTGCTGGGCATCTTCCGCAACATCAACAGGCCCACCTACGACGACGCGGCACGCTCGCAGATTCAGGCGGCCCAGTCGGCGAAGCCGTTCGACTCCGCGGCGCTGCAATCGCTGCTGCGCGGCCGCGACACCTGGACCGTCGACTGACGTGGCCGAGCAGGTACCCGACACCACAGTGTCCCTGGCCGGAATAGTGCTGGCCGGTGGCGAATCGCGGCGGATGGGCCGCGACAAGGCGACCTTGCCGGGTCCCGGCGGGGCCCCCACGCTGCTCGAGCACGTGGTCGGGGTCGTCTCCCAGCGCTGCGACCCGGTCTTCGTGATGGCCGCGCCGGGGCAACCGCTGCCCGAGGTGCAGGCGCGCGTGCTTCGCGACGAGGTGCGCGGTCAGGGGCCACTGCCGGCGACCGGAGGCGGCCTGCGCGCCGCGGCGGAAACCGGCGCCCGGTTCGCCTTCGTCTGCGCCGTCGACATGCCGCTTCTGTCAGCGGGTTTGATCGACGACCTGATGGGGCTGGCCACCGAGACCAACGCCGAAATCGTGCTGCCGTGGGACGGTCGCAGCCACTACCTCGCCGCGGTGTACCGCACCGATTTGGCCGAGCGGATTGACGGCCTGGTCGCCGGCGGCGCCCGCTCGATGCGTGCCTTGATCGATGCCTCCGATGCCCAACAGATCGTGCTGCCGGAATCGCGTTTCTTGGCCAACGTCAACTCGGAGAGCGACCTGCGCGCTCTGGCGCAGCTCCAAGCCTGACGCCAACCGCTCCGGGCGTCGTGATCCTTTGGGTCAGCGGGCATTTGAGGCCTTTGCGGAGTGCACGAGGAAATCGCGGCGTGTGACGAAGTAGCCGTCCGTTCCTGAAAAGCCTTGTCGCCGTGAGTGTTTAGCGAAAGTCATTGTTGGAAAGCACAATACGCGCCATCCGCGTCGAATGCCGTGCTTCGCTGCGATGCGGTTGACGAATAGCTATGTGGGGCAAGTCAATTCGGCAGAGGTCGCCTTTTTCCTGCCTATCCCGCGTGGGGATGTGAGGAATGGGGCGGGCATGCGGTACGCTGCGCGGCCCGCCGACAAGACGGCAGAAATCCGTTGTGACTGCTTCTAATCGGCGGCAGCGCCGCGAATGAACGTGCGCCAGCTCACAAATTACGCGTGATTAGGCTCACCATTTGTTTGCGGATGCCGTTGCGGTTCCCGGTCCGAAAACTCGCCTGTGACCTGCATTAATGGCCTTGCTATCGCGGCGTGATCGGGTCGTTACCCAAACGAGATATGCGATTTCCGAAGATGACGAACGCCTCGGCGTTCTCTACGGTCCCTGTTAGCCCGCAACGGGTTACGGAAAGTAATCAACAAAATTGAATCCACGGACCCGCGTGTGAGCGGCGCCACGGACGGCGAAAGCCCGACCGTGGACGGTGGGTGACAACCCGCCGGGCAGACCTGGCCCGCCGCTGTCGTGCCTGACCCAGACGGCACGTTCCAAAACAGGCATTCAGCCAACGACCTTCAGCCCACCTGCGTGGGCTTGTTTTGGCGCGCGCGCAGCGAAAGGAAAGATATTGAAGAACGTCCGCAAGACGCTCATTCTTGCCGCGGTCACGGGCACACTTGTGTCCATCCCGTCGGCCACCGCCCACGCCGACGAAGCGGTGGCTTTCGACCCGAACCTGCCGGCAGCGGCCCCGGACGCTCCGGCGCCCGATGCACCTCCGGCCCCGGACGCTCCGGCCCCCGATGCGCCTCCGGCCCCGGACGCTCCGGCGCCCGATGCGCCTCCGGCCCCGGACGCTCCGGCGCCCGTCGGTTTCGACCCGAACGTCCCGCCGCCTCCTGGCCCCGACGTCCCGCCGCCGCCCGCCCACCGGGCGTACAGCGTCAACTGGGACGCCATCGCGCAGTGCGAGTCGGGCGGTAACTGGGGCATCAGCACCGGTAACGGTTTCTCCGGTGGCCTGCAGTTCACGCCGAGCACCTGGCGCTCCAACGGCGGCAGTGGTTCCCCGTCCGGCGCGAGCCGCGAGGAGCAGATCCGCGTCGCCGAGAATGTGCTGCACTCGCAGGGCATCGGCGCGTGGCCGGTGTGCGGACGCCGCGGCTGATCGACGGCTTCGCTGACATACATATAAGGAGTGCCGGGCCCCGTGCCCGGCACTCCTTGTCTCCAGCGGTCGCCACCCCCGTCGTCGGGTAGCGTCGGGCCCGTGACCGCAACGCCGCGCGAATTCGACATTGTGCTGTACGGGGCGACCGGCTTCGTCGGGAAGCTCACCGCCAAATACCTGGCCCGCTCGGCGCCGGACAAACGGATCGCGCTGGCCGGCCGGTCGCCCGGCCGGCTGCGTGCCATACGCGACACGCTGGGCGAAACCGCGCGGTCGTGGCCCGTTCTGAACGCGGATGCCTCGGCGCCGTCGACGCTGAACGAGATGGCGGCGCGCGCGCAGGTCGTCATCACCACGGTCGGCCCCTACACGCGCTACGGGTTGCCGCTGGTGGCCGCCTGCGCCGCGGCGGGCACCGACTACGCCGACCTGACCGGCGAGGCGATGTTCGTCCGCGACAGCATCGACCAATTCCACAAGCAGGCCGCGGATACCGGCGCCCGCATCGTGCATGCGTGCGGATTCGACTCCGTTCCTTCGGACCTCAGCGTGTATGCGCTGTACCGCGCCGCGCGCGACGACGGCGCCGGCGAACTCGTCGACACCGACCTCGTGGTCCGGTCCTTCTCCGGCGGGGTGTCCGGCGGCACCGTCGCGTCGATGTTGGAGGTGCTGGACACCGCCTCCCGCGATCCCGAGGCCCGCCGCCAACTCGCCGACCCGTACACGCTCAGCAGCGACCGCGGCGCCGAACCCGACATCGGCCCGCAGCCCGATCTGCCGTGGCGTCGCGGTGGCCGGATCGCGCCGGAACTGAGCGGCGTGTGGACCGCGGGCTTCGTCATGGCGCCCTACAACACCCGGATCGTGCGGCGCAGCAACGCCCTGCTGGACTGGGCCTACGGACGCGGGTTGCGCTACAGCGAAAGCATGAGCCTGGGGTCGTCGCCGATCGCGCCGGTGGCCTCCGCTGTTGTGGGCGGGGCCGCCGCCGCGACGTTCGGCCTGGGCAGCCGTTTCTTCCGGCTGCTGCCGCGCCGGCTGGTGGAGCGCATCGTGCCCAAACCCGGAACCGGCCCCAGTCCGGCCGCGCGGGAACGCGGCTACTACCGCATCGAGACCTACACCACCACGAGCACCGGCGCCCGCTACGTGGCGCGCATGGAGCAGCGCGGCGACCCGGGCTACAAGGCGACTTCGGTGTTGTTGGGGGAGTGCGGCCTGGCGCTGGCATTCGACCGTGACAAGCTCCCGGACCTACACGGCGTCCTCACGCCCGCGGCCGCGATGGGCGACGCGCTGCTGGACCGCTTCCCCGCGGCGGGTGTGTCGCTGCAGACCCAACGGCTGAACTGACGGGGCATCGATCCGGATCGGCGCAGTTCCGGCAGGTTACCAGTTACTGAACACCAAATCGTTCCTGCCCGAAGGGTGTTGGCCGAAGCCGCATGCGTCTAGTGTCGTAATTGACTTGGCTCCGATATCAGGAACGAAGGTGGACGCACCGATGGCCGGTCTCGATGATCTGTACAGCCAGATTCCCACGTCTGAAATCGCAAACAAGCTCGGCGCCGACGAAGCCGACGTGCAAAACGCCGTTCACACGCTGGTGCCGGAGCTGCTCGGCGGCCTGCACCAGAATTCGCAAGATCCCGCACACGCCAGCACGATCGAGTCCATGGCAACCAGCCATGCCGCGCGGGGCCTACTCGACGTTGGTGGCGCCCCGGGCGAGAGCGACGGGCACCAGGCCGTCGCGGCCCTGTTCGGCGGCATCGACGCCGACCAGGTCGCATCGGCCCTGGCCGATCGCGGTGCAGGTAACCCTGACCTGCTCAAGCAACTGCTGCCGATGGTTCTGCCAATTGTGTTGGCGTACATCGGAAAACAGCTCGGTTCCGGCAGCGGGGCCGGCGCGTCGCAGAGAACGGAGGCAGCCGGCGGTGGCGGTCTCGGCGAGGTTCTGGGCAGCATCCTCGGTGGCTCCGGCAACAAGTCCCTTGGCGGCATCGTCGGAAATGTGTTGGGCGGCAAGGGAGGTGCAATCGGCGACATCCTCGGCGGCCTACTCGGGGGCAAGAAGTAGTCCAGCGCCGAACCGCATTGTTCTCTGGTAGTTCCCCTAGGGTTTCGATCGCGTCGAATCCAGGGCTGCCCAAGGCAATCCAAGATGAGTAGGTTCGTCCTCATCGGACATAGGAAATAACGTCCGACCAATCGGCCGGGCGGTAGACGAGAGGGAAATGCCATGGCGGACACGCTGACCCAAGGACAAAAGCTGGTGCGGGGCGAATCGCTCACCTCGAACAACGGCGCCTACACGCTGACCTTGCAGGACGACGGCAACCTGGTGCTGGCGTCCCGCGGCCAAGCGATCTGGTCCGCCGGTACCGACGGTCAGAATGTGGTGCGCGCCGAAGTGCAACCCGACGGCAATTTCGTCGTCTACACGGCCGACAAACCCGTGTGGCACAGCAACACAGCCGGCAAAAAGGACGTCAAGCTCGTGCTGCAGGACGACCGCAACCTGGTGCTCTACGCCGGAAATGAGGCGGCCTGGTCGACCAAGACCGAGACGGACGCGCCGCCGCCGCCGGCGCCCGAGGCGGCTACGCAGGCCGCCGCAGAGGAGCCCGCCGCGCCGGTCGAGGAGCCCGCCGCGCAAGCGCCTCCCGAGCCAGAGCCAGAGCCGGCCGTTCGGACGTACACCGTCGAATCCGGTGACAGCCTGTGGGCGATCGCGGAGCGCTTCTACGGCGACGGCAGTAAGTACCAGGCGATCGCCGATGCGAGCGGAATCCCGAACCCTGACCTGATCCAGCCCGGTCAGGTGCTCACGATTCCCTGATCGCCGGGAACGGCGTCAGCGCCCCGGATCCCTGTGAGCTGCGGGTTCGGGCACTTACACGAGGGTAAACCGCGCTCCCTAGAATTGACGGGTGACCGCCAGCCGCAGCCCCGCCACCGACCTGCCCAAGTCGTGGGATCCGGCTGCGGCCGAGAGCGCGATCTACCAGAAGTGGATCGACGCCGGATACTTCGCCGCGGACCCGGCCAGCGCCAAGCCCGGCTACTCGATCGTGCTGCCGCCGCCGAACGTGACCGGCAGCCTGCACATGGGCCATGCGCTGGAACACACCATGATGGACGCCCTGACCCGCCGCAAGCGGATGCAGGGGTACGAGGTGTTGTGGCAGCCGGGCATGGACCACGCCGGAATCGCCACGCAGAGCGTGGTGGAAAAGCAGCTCGCGGTCGACGGCAAGACCAAGGAGGACTTCGGCCGGGAGCTGTTCGTCGACAAGGTCTGGGACTGGAAGCGCGAGTCCGGCGGCGCCATCGGCGGCCAGATGCGCCGGCTCGGCGACGGGGTCGACTGGAGCCGCGACCGGTTCACCATGGACGAGGGCCTGTCACGGGCGGTCCGCACCATCTTCAAGCGGCTCTACGACGCCGGGCTGATCTATCGGGCCGAGCGGCTGGTCAACTGGTCGCCGGTGCTCCAGACCGCGATATCGGACATCGAGGTCGACTACCTCGATGTCGAGGGCGAGCTGGTGTCCTTCCGCTACGGCTCGCTCGACGACTCGCAGCCGCACATCGTGGTCGCGACCACCCGGGTCGAGACGATGCTCGGCGACACCGCCATCGCGGTGCATCCCGACGACGACCGCTACCGCCACCTGGTCGGCACCAGCCTGCCGCACCCGTTCGTGGACCGTCAGCTCGCGGTGGTCGCCGACGAGCACGTGGACCCCGAATTCGGTACCGGCGCAGTCAAAGTCACGCCCGCTCATGACCCCAACGACTTCGAGATCGGGCTGCGGCACGGGTTGCCGATGATCTCGATCCTGGACACCAAGGGCCGAATCGTCGACACCGGAACGCAATTCGACGGGATGGACCGCTTCGAGGCCCGCGTCGCGGTGCGCGAGGCCCTGGCCGCCGAAGGCCGCATCGTCGAGGAGAAGCGACCCTACCTACACAGCGTCGGGCACTCCGAGCGCAGCGGCGAACCGATCGAGCCGCGGCTGTCGCTGCAGTGGTTTGTCCGCGTCGAGTCCCTGGCCAAGGCGGCCGGCGACGCGGTGCGCAACGGCGACACCGTGATTCACCCGGCCAGCCTGGAGCCGCGGTGGTTCGCCTGGGTCGACGACATGCGCGATTGGACGATCTCGCGGCAGCTGTGGTGGGGCCACCGCATCCCGATCTGGTACGGGCCCACCGGGGAACAGGTGTGCGTGGGTCCCGACGAGACGCCGCCGGAGGGCTGGGAACAGGACCCCGACGTGCTGGACACGTGGTTCTCCTCGGCGCTGTGGCCGTTTTCCACCCTGGGCTGGCCGGAGAAAACCCCCGAGCTCGAAAAGTTCTACCCGACAAGCGTTCTGGTCACCGGCTACGACATCCTGTTCTTCTGGGTGGCCAGGATGATGATGTTCGGCACCTTCGTCGGCGACGACGACGCCATCACCCTGGACGGGCGCCGCGGCCCGCAGGTGCCCTTCACCGATGTCTTCCTGCACGGGCTGATCCGCGACGAGTCCGGCCGCAAGATGAGCAAGTCCAAGGGCAACGTCATCGACCCGCTGGACTGGGTCGAGATCTTCGGCGCCGACGCCCTGCGGTTCACGCTGGCGCGCGGCGCCAGCCCCGGCGGTGACCTGGCGATCGGTGAGGACCACGTCCGGGCGTCGCGCAACTTCTGCACCAAGCTGTTCAACGCCACGCGTTACGCGCTGCTCAACGGGGCGCAGCTGGCGCCCGTGCCCCCGCCGGCCGAGCTCACCGATGCCGACCGGTGGATCCTCGGGCGGCTGGAAGAGGTTCGCGCTGAAGTCGATGCGGCATTCGACAACTACGAGTTCAGCCGTGCGTGCGAGGCGCTGTACCACTTCGCCTGGGACGAATTCTGCGACTGGTACGTCGAATTGGCCAAGACACAACTGGCCGAGGGGGTCGCGCACACCACGGCCGTGCTGGCGGCGACGCTGGACACCCTGCTGCGGCTGCTGCACCCGGTGATCCCCTTCATCACCGAGGCCCTCTGGCAGGCCTTGACCGATAACGAGTCGCTGGTGATCGCCGACTGGCCGCAACCGTCCGGGATGAGCCTGGATCCGGTTGCCGCACAACGGGTTACCGACATGCAGAAGCTGGTGACCGAGGTTCGCCGGTTCCGCAGCGATCAGGGGCTGGCGGACCGCCAGAAGGTGCCCGCCCGCATGGCCGGGGTCGACGAATCCGATCTGGCCACCCAGGTGAGCCCGGTGACGTCCCTGGCCTGGCTGACGGCCGCGGGGCCGGAATTTCGCCCGTCGGCGTCCGTGGAAGTCAGGCTCAGCGGCGGCACCGTCGTCGTCGAACTGGACACCTCGGGCACCATCGACGTCGCGGCCGAGCGTCGCCGGCTGGAAAAGGATCTGGCCGCGGCGCACAAGGAGCTGGCGTCGACCACCGCCAAATTGGCCAACGAGGACTTCCTGGGCAAGGCCCCGCAAAACGTCGTCGACAAGATCCGGGACCGTCAGCGTCTGGCCCAGGAGGAAACCGAGCGGATCAACGCGCGGCTAGCCGGGCTGGCATGACGGAGCCGCCCGAGTGGGCTGAGGACCCCGAACTTCCCGACGTGGTTCCCGCGCCGGTCCCGACCCCGGACGAGATCGCTTCCTTGTTGCAGGTCGAGCACCTGCTGGACCAGCGCTGGCCCGAGACCAAGATCGAGCCGAGCCTGACCCGGATCAGCGCGCTGATGGACCTGTTGGGCTCACCGCAGCGGGCCTACCCGTCGATCCACGTCGCGGGCACCAACGGCAAGACCTCAGTGGCCCGCATGATCGACGCGCTGATCACGGCGCTACATCGGCGCACCGGGCGGACCACCAGCCCCCATCTGCAATCGGCGGTCGAGCGCATTTCGATCGATGCCAAGCCGATCAGCCCGGCGCAGTACGTGGCGACCTACCGCGAGATCGAGCCGTTCGTGCAGATGGTCGACGCGCAATCGCAGGCCGCCGGCGGGCCCGCCATGAGCAAGTTCGAGGTGCTGACCGCGATGGCCTTCGCCGCGTTCGCCGACGCCCCCGTCGACGTCGCCGTAGTCGAGGTGGGGATGGGCGGACGCTGGGATGCCACCAACGTGATCAACGCGCCGGTCGCGGTCATCACCCCGATCGCCATCGACCACGTCGACTACCTGGGCGACGACCTCGCCGGCATCGCCGGAGAGAAGGCCGGCATCATCACCCGCGCGCCCGAGGGCGCGCCCGACACCGTCGCGGTCATCGCGCGCCAGGCGCCCGAGGCGATGGAGGTGTTGTTGGCCCAAACCGTGCAAGCCGATGCCGCGGTGGCCCGCGAAGATTCGGAGTTCGCCGTGCTGGGGCGCCAGGTCGCCATCGGCGGGCAGGTGCTGCAGCTGCAGGGCCTTGGCGGGGTGTATTCCGACGTCTACCTGCCGCTGCACGGAGAACATCAGGCGCACAACGCCGTGCTGGCTTTGGCCGCCGTCGAGGCCTTCTTCGGCGCCGGCGCGCAGCGTCAGCTCGACGTCGAGGCGGTGCGCGCGGGTTTCGCCGCCGTTGCCAGCCCGGGCCGGCTGGAGCGGATGCGCAGCGCGCCCACGGTGTTCATCGACGCCGCGCACAATCCGGCCGGTGCGGCCGCGCTGGCGCAGACGTTGGCGGGCGAATTCGACTTCCGCTATCTGGTCGGAGTGCTCAGCGTGCTCGCCGACAAGGATGTCGGCGGCATCCTCGCCGCCCTGCAGCCGGTGTTCGACGCCGTCGTCGTGACCCACAACGGGTCGCCGCGGGCGCTCGACGTCGAATCGCTGGCCCTGGCGGCGCGCGAGACGTTCGGGCCCGACCGGGTGAGCACCGCCGAGAACCTGCGTGACGCCATCGACGTCGCGACCGCACTGGTCGATGATGCCGCGCTGGACGGGCACGCCGAAGACTTCTCCGGCACCGGGATCGTCATCACCGGCTCGGTCGTCACCGCCGGCGCGGCGCGCACCCTGTTCGGGCGTGATCCGCAGTGACCCAACCGGACTCACCCGAGAACCCCGAGGGGCCGGCCCCGACGCCGGCGGCCGACCCGTGGCGCAGCTTCGGCGCGGTGATGGCCCTGACGCTGTTTCTGGAAGCGATCGTGGTGCTGCTGGCGATCCCGGTGGTGGGAGCGGTGGGCGGAGGCCTGACGACGGCGTCGCTGGTCTACCTGATCGGCCTGGCCGTGCTGCTGATCCTGATGGCCGGGCTGCAGCGCAAACCCTGGGCCATCTGGGCCAACCTCGGCGTGCAGGTGATCCTGCTCGCGGGCTTCGCCGTGTATCCGGGGGTGGGATTCATCGGCGTGCTGTTCACCGGCCTGTGGGGCTTGATCGCCTACTTCCGGGCCGAGGTCCGGCGCAGACAGGGGTAGCCCGCCGGCAGGGACAAGCGCTGACCCGCCGCGGCGGCACCTGGTTATGTACGCTGTCCGCCGTGACCGAACGGACATTGGTACTGATCAAGCCGGACGGCGTCCAGCGACAGCTGGTGGGGGAGATCATCGGCCGGATCGAGCGAAAAGGCCTCACGATCGCCGCGCTGGAACTCCGGCACGTCAGCCAGGATCTCGCCGCCCAGCATTACGCGGAACACGAGGGCAAGCCGTTCTTCGAGCCGTTGCTGGAATTCATCACGTCGGGGCCGGTCGTCGCGGCCATCGTGGAGGGACCGCGGGCGATCGCGGCGTTTCGGCAGCTCGCGGGCGGTACCGACCCGGTCGAGAAGGCGATCCCGGGCACGATCCGCGGTGACTTCGGGCTGGAGACGCAGTTCAACCTGGTGCACGGCTCGGATTCGATCGAGTCGGCCAAGCGAGAAATCGGGCTCTGGTTCCCCGGCGCCTAGAGCTGCGACGATCGGTCCCGCGGCGCCGTCGTGACCGGGTTCGGCCATACCGAGGTTCCTCAGGTGTGGGTTGGCCCGCCACGTGATGTGGGATACTGATCTCGGGTGAACGTCGCCGGACCGGCGTCAGACACCCGAATGAAGACTTGGACAAGCGCGACCAATAGCCCCGTCGCCTTGGTTTGCAGCATGTCAGGCCGTCATTCAGCACGGCGCCGAGTGGGTTCTAACCTGAGCCGCTCGGGGCGAGACCATCACAAGCCCGGGAGAAGTGACCCGGGCCCATAGCGAAGCCCTCGCGTGGCCGCGTCGAAACGACGCGCCCGGGGGCTTGAGGAGAATACGTGGTAGACGGTGCACCGACTGCAGACCCATCAGAAGAATCGACCCGGCCTGCGGAGCTGCCCGACCGGTTGAGGGTCCATTCGCTGGCCCGAACGCTGGGAACAACCAGCAAACGGGTCCTGGACGCGCTCAGCGAGCTGGACGGGCGGATACGCAGCGCACATTCCACCGTGGACCGCGCCGACGCGGTGCGGGTGCGTGACCTGCTGGCCACCCAGCCCCAGGAAACGCCGGAGAACGCCGAGGCGGACGCCGACTCCGGCGAACCCGAATCCCGGCTGATGCTGGAAACCCCCGACAACGCCGCAGACCGGCCGCATTACATGCCGCTCTTCGTCGCGCCGCAGCCGCTGGACAGCGACGACACCGACGACGACAGCGGCACCGACGAGGACGCCGACTCCGACGATTCCGACAGTGACGACGACGAGCAGGCCGATCGGCCGTCGAACCGCCGGCGCCGCCGCGGCCGCCGTGGTCGCGGCCGCGGACGCGGCGAGCAGGGCGGGCCCGAGGGCCAGAACGACAGCGGTGACGACGACGAGCCGCAGGGCCGGGCCAAGAAGGCCGCCCAGTCCGACTCCGGCGACTCCGACGACACCGACGACGACGATTCCGACGACGCCGACGATTCCGACGGCGGTGACGACGGTTCATCGGATGGCGGCAACCGTCGCCGCCGCAGGCGCCGGCGCCGCAAATCCGGATCGGGCGACGACAACGACGAGGGCGTCGCGCCCGACGACCCGCCCAACACGGTCGTGCACGAGCGGCCGCCCCGCAGCGGCAAGAACGGCGGCGGCGACGGCGGCAGCTCGAGCAACGAGATCAAGGGCATCGACGGCTCGACTCGGCTGGAGGCCAAGCGGCAACGGCGCCGAGACGGCCGCGACGCCGGGCGGCGCCGCCCCCCGGTGTTGACCGAGGCCGAATTCCTGGCCCGCCGCGAGGCCGTCGAACGCGTCATGGTCGTCCGCGACCGGGTCCGCAGCGAGCCGCCGCACCAGGGTTCGCGGTACACCCAGATCGCGGTGCTCGAGGACGGCATCGTCGTCGAGCATTTCGTCACCTCGGCCGCGTCGGCGTCCCTGGTGGGCAACATCTACCTCGGCATCGTGCAGAACGTGCTGCCCTCGATGGAGGCGGCCTTCGTCGACATCGGCCGCGGCCGCAACGGCGTGCTGTACGCCGGCGAGGTCAACTGGGAAGCCGCCGGGCTGGGCGGATCTGACCGCAAGATCGAACAAGCGCTCAAACCCGGCGACTATGTCGTCGTCCAGGTCAGCAAGGACCCGGTCGGGCACAAGGGCGCCCGGCTGACCACGCAGGTGTCGCTGGCGGGCCGCTACCTGGTGTACGTGCCGGGCGCGTCGTCGACCGGGATCAGCCGCAAGCTGCCCGACACCGAGCGCCAGCGGCTCAAGGAGATCCTGCGCGAGGTGGTGCCGTCCGACGCGGGGGTGATCATCCGGACCGCGTCCGAGGGCGTCAAAGAAGACGACATCCGCAGCGATGTCACCCGCCTGCAGGAGCGCTGGAAACAAATCGAGGCCAAGGCCATCGAGGTCAAGGAGAAGGCCGCCGGCGCCGCGGTGGCCCTCTACGAAGAGCCCGACGTGCTGGTCAAGGTCATCCGCGACTTGTTCAACGAAGACTTCGCCGGCCTGGTGGTCTCCGGTGACGAGGCCTGGAACACCATCAACGAATACGTGAATTCGGTTGCGCCCGACTTGGTTTCGAAGCTGAGCAAATACGAACCGCCCGCCGGGCCGGACGGATCGGGCGGACCGGACGTGTTCGCGGTGCACCGGATCGACGAGCAGCTGGCCAAGGCGATGGACCGGAAGGTCTGGCTGCCCTCGGGCGGCACCCTGGTGATCGACCGGACCGAGGCGATGACCGTGGTCGACGTCAATACGGGCAAGTTCACCGGCTCGGGGGGCAACCTCGAGCAGACGGTCACCAAGAACAACCTCGAGGCGGCCGAGGAGATCGTGCGCCAACTGCGGCTGCGCGACATCGGCGGCATCGTCGTCATCGACTTCATCGACATGGTGCTGGAATCCAATCGCGATTTGGTGCTACGCCGGCTCACCGAGGCGCTGGCCCGTGACCGCACCCGCCATCAGGTGTCCGAGGTGACGTCGCTCGGTTTGGTGCAGCTGACCCGCAAGCGGCTGGGCACCGGGCTGGTGGAGGCCTTCTCGACGTCGTGCCCGAACTGTGGCGGCCGCGGCATCCTGCTGCACACCGACCCGGTGGATTCGGCCCCGTCGAACGGCCGCAAGTCCGAGTCCGGCGGCCGCCGCGGGCGGCGCAAGAAGAACAAGGCCGAGGAGCCGGTCGTGGCCAAGGTGCCCGCCCACTCTCCCGGCGAGCACCCGATGTTCAAGGCGATGGCGGCCGGCTCGTCCACGCAGGCGGCATCCGACGACGACGAATCCGACGAGGCCACCGAGGACGCCACCGACGAGTTCGACCGGAAGCGGGCGACGCGCGACGAGGACGTCGCCGACACCGACACCGACGAGGAGGACTTCGACGACACCGACGACGACTCGGATGACGACGATTCGGATGACGAGGACTCGGACGACGACTCGGATGACGACGACCTCGATGACGAGGAAGATCTGGGCGACGACGACGAGGATCTCGAGCTAGACGACGACGACCTGGACACCGAGGACTCCGACGACGACGACTCCGACGGCGGCCAGGGTTCCGCTGCGGCGGACCAGGGCGGCTCGGCACCCGGTCGGCCCCGGCGCCGACGCGCGGCGGGCAGGCCCGCCGGACCGCCGATCCACGCGGACTGAACGCCCAAAGCCAGGTCGTGTCCGGTTTGACCCTGTAGCCGCTGGTCACGTACCCTTGGACAGTTGTCGTCAGGCCGGGCGACTAAGCTTTGGCCGGCGGCAGCGGGACTCCCGGGGAATCGGCGCAGGCCCGCAACCCAGACCCACCACGTGCACCGCGGCTGGTTCGCGCGCGACGCGCCGAGCAGCGGTTAGAAGAAGGAGCAGAGCAACGATGGCGACCTACGCAATCGTCAAGACGGGCGGCAAGCAGTACAAGGTCGCCGTCGGGGACGTGGTCAAGGTCGAGAAGCTCGACTCTGAGCCGGGTTCGAACGTGTCGCTGCCGGTCGCACTGGTGGTGGACGGCGCCAAGGTGACCACTGACGCGGCCGCACTGGCGAAGGTCGCGGTCACCGGCGAGGTGCTCGAGCACACCAAGGGCCCCAAGATCCGTATCCACAAGTTCCGGAACAAGACCGGTTACCACAAGCGTCAGGGACACCGTCAGCGGCTGACGGTCCTGAAGGTCACCGGCATCAAGTAGCAAAGGCGAAGACATGGCACACAAGAAGGGCGCTTCCAGCTCGCGCAACGGTCGCGATTCCGCCGCACAGCGGCTGGGTGTGAAGCGATTCGGCGGCCAGGTCGTCAAGGCCGGCGAGATCATCGTTCGTCAGCGCGGCACCAAGTTCCACCCGGGCGTCGGTGTCGGGCGCGGCGGCGACGACACGCTGTTCGCCAAGGAAGCCGGCGCCGTCGAATTCGGAATCAAGCGCGGCCGCAAGACCGTCAACATCGTCACGGCCGGTCAAACCACCGACTGAGCGCCGCGAGCGTGCACCCACTGCGATAATTCGAGGCAATTCTCGCAGTAGCCGCACGCTCGGCGAGCGAGACGGGTGAGAGGACCCACGATGCCTCGGTTCGTCGACCGCGTCGTCATCCATGCGCGCGCCGGTTCCGGAGGTAACGGCTGCGCCTCGGTCCATCGCGAGAAATTCAAGCCGCTGGGCGGCCCCGACGGCGGCAACGGCGGCCGCGGCGGCAGCATCGTCTTCGTCGTCGATCCGCAGGTCCATACCCTGCTCGACTTCCATTTCCATCCCCACGTCACCGCGCCGTCGGGCAAGCAGGGGATGGGCAACAATCGCGACGGCGCCGCCGGCGCCGACCTGGAAGTCAAAGTCCCCGACGGCACCGTCGTCCTCGACGACAACGGCCGCCTGCTGGCCGACCTGGTCGGCGCGGGCACCCGCTTCGAAGCCGCCGCGGGCGGTCGCGGCGGTTTGGGCAACGCCGCGCTCGCGTCGCGCGCGCGCAAGGCTCCCGGGTTTGCGCTGCTGGGGGAGCAGGGCGAGACCCGCGACCTGACACTGGAACTCAAGACCGTCGCCGACGCCGGCCTGATCGGGTTCCCGTCGGCTGGCAAGTCCTCGCTGGTGTCCACCATCTCGGCGGCCAAACCCAAGATCGCCGACTACCCGTTCACCACGCTGGTGCCCAACCTCGGTGTGGTGTCGGCCGGCGAGCACACCTTCACCGTGGCCGACGTTCCCGGCCTGATCCCCGGGGCCTCGCAGGGCCGCGGTCTGGGCCTGGACTTCCTCCGGCACATCGAGCGGTGCGCCGTGCTGGTGCACGTCGTCGACTGCGCCACCGCGGAGCCGGGCCGCGACCCGATCTCCGATATCGACGCGCTGGAGGCCGAGCTCGCCGCGTATACGCCCACCCTGCAAGGGGACGCGACGTTAGGCGATCTCGCCGAGCGGCCCCGCGCGGTGGTGCTCAACAAGATCGACATCCCCGAGGCGCGCGAGCTCGCCGAATTCGTCCTTGACGAGATCGCCGAGCGCGGCTGGCCGGTGTTTTTGGTGTCGGCGGTCGCGCGAGAAGGTTTGCAGCCATTGATCTTTGGGCTCTGGACGATGATCTCAGAATACAAGGCCGCCCAACCGGAGATCGTGCCGCGACGCCCGGTGATTCGCCCGGTCCCCGTCGACGACAGCGGCTTTCGCGTTGAGCCGGACCCCCAGCAGCCAGGCGCCTTCGTGGTCAGCGGAGCACGGCCCGAACGCTGGGTGCGTCAGACCAACTTCGACAACGACGAGGCCGTGGGGTATCTCGGCGACCGCCTGGCGCGCCTCGGGGTCGAGGAGGAGCTGCTGCGGCTGGGTGCACGTCCGGGATGCGAGGTGACCATCGGCGACATGACGTTCGATTGGGAGCCGCAAACTCCTGCGGGACAACAGGTTGCGCTATCCGGGCGGGGCACCGACGTGCGACTGGAGCGCAGCGATCGCGTCGGCGCCGCGGAGCGCAAGGCGGCCCGGCGACAGCGTCGCGTCGGCGACGATGCAGAGCGCAGCGATGCGGAGGAGCGGCGCCCGTGACTGAGGTCGGCGACGATGCAGAGCGCAGCGATGCGGAGGAGCGGCGCCCGTGACTAAGGTCGCCGACGATGCAGAGCGCAGCGGTGTGGGGCCGTGAGCGCTCAACGCGACGCCATCCGGAACGCTCGCAGCCTGGTGGTCAAGGTGGGCACCAACGCGTTGACCACACCGGCCGGGGTGTTCGATGCCGGCCGGCTGGCCGGCCTCGCCGACGCGATCGAGGCGCGGATGAAGGCGGGCACCGACGTCGTCATCGTGTCCTCGGGAGCCATCGCCGCGGGCATCGAACCGCTGGGATTGGCCCGTCGCCCCAGGGATTTGGCGACCAAGCAGGCCGCGGCCAGCGTCGGTCAGGTGGCGCTGGTGAATTCGTGGAGCGCGGCGTTCGCCCGCTACGGCCGCACGGTCGGGCAGGTGCTGCTGAGCGCCCACGACATCTCGATGCGCGCCCAGCACACCAACGCCCAGCGCACGCTGGATCGGCTGCGCGCCCTGCATGCGGTGGCGATCGTCAACGAAAACGACACGGTGGCCACCAACGAGATCCGGTTCGGCGACAACGACCGGCTTTCGGCGCTGGTGGCACACCTGGTCGGGGCCGAGGCGCTGGTGTTGTTGTCCGACATCGACGGGCTGTACGACTCCGATCCGCGCAAAACCGAAGGCGCGCAGTTCATCCCGGAGGTATCAAGCTCGGCGGATCTGGTCGGCGTGATCGCCGGGCCGGGCAGCGATCTGGGTACCGGCGGCATGACCTCGAAGATGTCATCGGCGCTGCTGGCCGCCGACGCCGGTGTGCCGGTGCTGCTGGCCGCCGCGGCCGACGCCTCGACGGCGCTCACCGACGCGTCCGTCGGCACGGTGTTCGCCGCGCGACCCGCCCGGATGTCGGCGCGGCGGTTCTGGGTGCGTTACGCCGCCGAGGCGGCCGGCGCGCTGACCCTCGACGAAGGGGCGGTGCGCGCCGTGGTCGGGCAGCGCCGCTCGCTGCTGCCCGCGGGGATCACCGCGCTGTCCGGCCGGTTCTTCGGCGGTGACGTGGTCGAACTGCGGGGCCCGGACGCGGCGATGGTGGCCCGCGGCGTGGTCGCCTACGACGCAACGGAACTCGTCACCATGATCGGCCGATCGACCAGCGAGCTGCCCGGCGAACTGCGCAGGCCCGCCGTGCACGCCGACGACCTGGTGGCCGTGTAAGAGGCGGTCCCGGCTTGCGGCGCGGGTGGCGTCGACCTCCGAACCATGAGGACTCTCGCAAAGCCGCTAGCTGATGCGCTAGCACGTTTGAGAATCACCTCATGGTCTGATCACCGGGGCGTCGCGCGGGTCAGCTCGCCGAGGTGGGCCTGAGATACAGTGCGCCCCAAACAATTTCGGCCAGGGTAGCGGCCAGCTCCGCGTCGTAGTCGGGCGACTGCGCCGGTAGGTTCTGTTGGCAGGCGCGCTCGACCATCCAGGTCAGCGCGCTGGCGGTGGTCAGCGCCGCCAGTTCGGGGCGGATCGAGCCGTCGGCCTGGCCCGCTTCGATGACCCGGGTGAGCTGTTCGGAGATGCCGGTCAGCAGTTCGCGGTACGTTTCGCCCGTCGGCGGGTCGTAGGCGGCCATCTCGTTGAGGGCCACCAGCACCGCCTGATGCCGTCGATAGGTGGCGATGATGTTGCTCATCGCCGTGTGCACGTCGGCGGGGTCGCGGCGCCCGGCCACCGTCCACCACCGTCGCGCGCCGTCGGTCAGGTCGCCGAACACCTGGCCCGCGAGCCGGCGAAGCAGATGGCCTTTGTCCTCGAAGTAGATGTAGAAGCTGGCGCGGGAGATGCCCGCCTCACCGGAGAGCCGATCCACGCTGAGTTCGGTGAAGCTCGCGCCGTCGCGCATCAGCCGCTCGGTGGCGTCCAGCAGCCGGCGCTCCATCTCCTCGCGCCGCTGCTCGCGCCCCACGCTTCGGTGGCCCTGCGGCTTGCGGGTGAGCGACGGCATGCGCCGAGCATAGCCGACCTTTCGACATCTTGCCTAGACATACTGTCTAGGCATATCGTCAGGCAAAGTTTGTGACCGGCGTCATACAAGGGAGGATCAGCCACCATGGCCGTGATGACGGGTACGCCCGGGGCCGAGAAGTCCGGCCGCGCCTACGACGAGATCGACCTGTCCTCGCGGGCGTTTTGGTCCACGACGGCGGCGGATCGGGAACGTTCGTTCGCCGTGCTGCGCGCCGAGCGCCCGGTCAGCTGGCATCCGCCGGTCGAAGATTCGCTGATGCCCGATCCCGCCGATCCCGGCTTCTGGGCGGTCACTCGTCGCGCCGACATCGTCGCGGTCAGCCGCAACAACGACGTCTTCCTGTCCGGCCAGGGGGTGATGTTCGAGAGCATTCCCGTCGAACTGCTCGAGGCGTCGCAGTCGTTCCTGGCGATGGACCCGCCGCGGCACACCAAGTTGCGCAAGCTCGCCCACGCCGCGCTGAGCCCCCGGCAGGTGCGCCGCATCGAAGACTCGATCAAGGCCAACGCCAAGACCATCGTCGGAGAACTGCGGGCCATCGGCAGCGGTGCGGATTTCGTCGACCACTGCGCTAAGGAGCTGCCCATCCGCACCCTCTCGGACATGATGGGAATCCCGGAATCCGAGCGCGAGCGCATGGCACACGCCACCGACGCCCTGGTCTCCTGGGCCGACCCGGAGTTCCTCAACGGACGCCCGGCGCTGGAAGTCCTGGTCGAAAACCAGCTGTATCTCCATCAGGTCGTCGGCGCCCTGGCCACCGAACGCCGCGAGCGGCCAGGTGACGACCTGATCAGCAGCCTGGTGACCGCCGAGGTGGACGGGGACCGCCTGGAAGACGCGGAGGTGGCGGCGTTCTTCGTGCTGCTCTCGGTGGCAGGAAACGACACCACCCGCCAGACCATCAGCCACACGCTGAAGGCGCTCACCGACTTTCCCGACGAGAAGGCCTGGCTGCTCGACGATTTCGACAACCGGATCGGCACCGCCATCGAGGAGTTCATCCGCTGGGCCACCCCGGTCATGACCTTCCGCCGCACGGCGGCAACGGATATCGAGCTGGGCGGCCAGACCATTCTGGCGGGGGAGAAGGTGGTCATGTTCTATCCGTCCGGCAACTGGGACACCGACGCGTTCGATCACCCCGAACGCCTGAACCTGAGCCGCGACCCCAATCCGCACGTCGGTTTCGGCGGTGGCGGCCTGCACTTCTGCCTCGGCGCGCACGTCGCCCGGGCGCAGCTGCGCGCCGTCTTCGGCGAGCTGTTTCGTCAGCTACCCGGCATCCAGGCGGGCGAGCCGACGTATTTGGCGGGCAATTTCGTGCACGCCGTGCGCAGCATGCCGTGCACCTTCTAATGCGTTGCCAGGGGCGATAATTCGTCGGCGAGCAGCGCGAGCAGCTCGGAGCATCCGCCGTCGACCTTGACCGTGGCCAGGTCGTCGCCGCGGGTGCTGCCGCGGTTGACGATGGCGATCGGGTTGCCCAGCGCGGCCGCGTGCCGCACGAATCGATAGCCGGAGAACACCGTCAGCGACGACCCGACGACCAGCAGCGCATCGGCCTGGTCGACCATCTTATAGGCTTCGGCCACAACGTCTTTCGGAACGCTGTCACCGAAATAGACGATGTCCGGTTTGAGCATGCCGCCGCAGCGCACACAGTCGAGATAGCGGAACGACGCGGTATCGGCGACGACGGCGTCGGCATCGGGAGCCACGGCCAGCCCGCCGATCGCCTCGGCGCGCTCGATGAATCCGGGGTTGAGCGCTTCCAGCTGTTCGGCCAGCGCGGCACGGCTCATGGTGTGGCCGCAGCTCAGGCAGATCACCCGCGCGTAGGTGCCGTGCAGGTCGATGACGTTGCGGCTGCCCGCCTTGGTGTGCAGCAGGTCGACGTTCTGGGTGATGACGCCGGTGACCACCGACGCTGCCTCGAGCGCGGCCAACGCCCGATGGCCCGCGTTGGGCAGCGTGTCGTCCATGTGGCGCCAGCCGACATGGTTGCGCGCCCAGTACCGCTGCCGAAACGCGGCGTCGCCGATGAACTGTTGGATGGTCATGGGATTGCTCGGCGGTGAATCGGGTCCGCGGTAGTCGGGGATCCCGGAATCGGTGGAGATGCCGGCGCCCGTCAGCACCGCGACCCGGCGCCCGGCCAGCAGCGAGACCAGCTCCGGGGATTCTGCGGGGATGACGGTCACCTGGCCAGGGTACGGATCACGCCGGGCCGAGGCAGTCCGCGGCGGTCGTGAGCTCGGCGGACATGTTCTGCTCCATCATCTTGCACGCCGCCGCGCCCAGGTCAGGGTCGATGTGGGCGACCGCGTCGGTCGGGATCACGACGGGAAAGTGCCGCACGTAGGCGTCCAGGGCCGTGTAGAGGATGCATTGCTCGGTGACCTGGCCGGTGATGATCAACCGCTGGGTGTCCAGCCGGCCGAGCAGGTACGCCAGCGCCGTCGAATAGAACGCACTGTGGCGGACCTTGGTCATCAGGCGGCTGCCCTCTGCGGGCGCGATCGGCTTGACCAGATCGGGCCGCGCGCCGTCGAGCGCCGAGCGGACGATTCCGGAGAACTCGGCGGTGAAATCGCCGTAGTTGTCGTTGACGTAGATCAGGTCGACGTCGCCGGATGCGCGTGCCCTCCGGACCAAATCGGTCAAAGGCTCGATGATCTTCTCGACATTGGGTATTAGATCTTCAGCGTCGGGATGTTGATAGGTATTCATCATGTCGACCACGAGGACCGCAGTGTCGCTCATGCCGTTCGGGATACCCGGCGGCGAGGAGTTGACACCCCCGAGGCGACAATGGAAGGGCGATGGACTTTTACAACGTTTACAGCCAGGGCTTCGCCCGCGTTGCCGCGTGCACGCACCACACCGTCATCGGTGACCCCGCCGCGAACGCCGACTCGGTCCTACGGATGGCCCGGGAGTGCCACGACGACGGCGTAGCGCTAGCCGTTTTCCCGGAACTGACACTGTCCGGCTATTCGATCGAAGACATCGTCCTGCAAGACCTGCTGCTCGACGACGTCGAAAAGGCCATCGCCGACATCGTCGCGGCCTCGGCCGAGTTGTTGCCGGTCCTGGTGGTCGGCGCCCCGGTCCGTCACCGGCACCGCATCTACAACGGCGCCGTGGTCATCCACCGCGGCGCGGTGCTCGGCGTGACGCCCAAGTCGTACCTGCCCACCTATCGGGAGTTCTACGAACGCCGCCAGATCGCGCCCGGAGACGACGAGCGCGGCACCATCCGGCTCGCGGGGGTCGAGGCGCCGTTCGGTCCCGATCTGCTGTTCGCCGCCTCCGACCTGCCCGGTTTCGTGCTGCACGTGGAAATCTGCGAGGACATGTTCGTGCCGATTCCACCCAGCGCGGAGGCCGCGCTCGCGGGTGCGACGGTGCTGGCCAACCTGTCCGGCAGCCCGATCACCATCGGCCGCGCCGAGGACCGCTGCCTGCTGGCCCGTTCGGCCTCGTCGCGTTGCCTGGCCGCCTACGTGTATTCGGCTGCCGGCGCGGGCGAGTCGACGACCGATCTGGCCTGGGACGGTCAGACCATGGTGTTCGAAAACGGTGTGCTGCTCGCCATGTCCGAGCGTTTCCCTCAAGGGGAGCGCCGCAGCGTCGCCGACGTCGACCTCGAATTGCTTCGCGCGGAACGGCTCCGGATGGGCACGTTCGACGACAACCGGCGCCACCACCGGACGACGGCGGAGTCGTTCCGGCGCATCGAGTTCCGGCTGGACCCGCCGGGCGGCGACATCGGGCTGCTGCGGGAGATCGAACGGTTCCCCTTCGTGCCCGCCGACCCGCAACGGCTGGAACAGGATTGCTTCGAGGGCTACAACATTCAGGTCGCCGGTCTCGAACAGCGTTTGCGTGCCCTGGATTTCCCGAAGGTCGTCATCGGGATTTCCGGTGGGCTGGATTCGACGCACGCGCTGATCGTCGCGGCGCGCGCAATGGACCGCGAACAGCGGCCCCGCAGCGACATTCTGGCGTTCACGCTGCCCGGCTTCGCCACCGGGGACCGCACCAAGCGCAATGCGATCGAGCTGTGCCGCGCCCTGGGGGTGACGTTCTCCGAGATCGACATCCGCGAGACGGCGCAGCTGATGCTCAAGGAGATGGACCACCCGTTCGCGCGCGGCGAGAAGGTCTACGACGTCACCTTCGAGAACGTCCAGGCCGGCTTGCGCACCGACTACCTGTTCCGGTTGGCCAACCAGCGCGGCGGCATCGTGCTGGGCACCGGCGACCTGTCCGAACTGGGCCTGGGCTGGTCGACCTACGGTGTCGGCGACCAGATGTCGCACTACAACGTCAACGGCGGCGTACCCAAGACCCTGGTTCAGCACCTGATCCGCTGGGTGATTTCCTCGGAGCAGTTCGAGCCGGAGGTCTGCGAGGTGCTGCAGTCGGTGCTCGACACCGAGATCACGCCGGAGCTGGTTCCCAGCGGCGAAGAGGAAGAGCTGCAGAGCAGCGAGGCGAAAGTCGGCCCGTTTGCGCTGCAAGACTTTTCGCTGTTCCACGTGCTGCGCTTCGGATTCCGGCCGTCGAAGATCGCGTTTTTGGCCTGGCATGCGTGGAGCGATCCCGAGCACGGCATCTGGCCGCCCGGCTTCCCGGAAGACAAGCGACCGTCCTACTCGCTCAAGGAAATTCGGCACTGGCTGCAGGTCTTCGTGCAGCGGTTCTACTCGTTCAGCCAGTTCAAGCGTTCGGCGCTGCCCAATGGGCCCAAGGTGTCGCACGGTGGTTCGCTGTCGCCGCGGGGGGACTGGCGCGCGCCGTCCGACATGTCGGCGCGCATCTGGCTCGACGAGATCGACCGCGAAGTCCCCGAAGACTAGCGGGCGCGCCGCGGCGGGGCAGAACGGCTAAGACGCGTTCTGAAGTGCCTTGTCGATCGCGTCGGCGTCCGGCGCGCAATCCCCGGCGCCGGGAACCAGCGTGGCCAGCGCGCCTGCCGCGCAGGCGCGCTGCAGCGCGAGCCGCCGCTCATCGGGTGAGCCGGGATTGGGCGGCCAGTTCGCGGCCAGCACACCGGCGAACACGTCGCCGGCGCCGGTGGTGTCCACCGCGTCCACCGCGGGGGAGGGCACCGAGTACTCGCCGTCGGCGCCGGAGTAGCGGGCGCCGCGCGAACCCAGGGTGACCACCAGGTGCGTTGGGCGCCAAGGCCATTCGTTGGCTTCCTCTTCATTGGTGATCACCACGTCGGCGGTGGCCGCCAACTCGCCCAGCGAGGCGGGATCCTGGCCGGCCGGTGAGGCGTTCACGACGACGACCGCACCGGCCGAACGAGCGTGTTGCGCCGCCGCGACCGCCGTGTCGACCGGAATCTCCAGCTGGGTCAGCATCACATCGCAGTTGGCGACCACGCTGCGCGCGCGGTCGTCGGTCAGCGTGAAACGCCCGTTGGCGCCCGGCGCGACCACGATGGTGTTCTCCGCGTTGGCGTCGACGACGACGATGGCGGTGCCGCTCGGCCCGGGGATTTCGACTGCCCCGTCGAGCCCGACGCCGTTGGCCCGCAGGTGGGCACGCAACTGTTCGGCGGCCGCATCGTCGCCGACCGCACCGACGAACTGCACCCGCGCGCCCGCGCGCGCCGCCGCCACCGCCTGATTGCCGCCCTTGCCGCCGGGGGCCTGTGTCAAGGACGACGCCAACACCGTTTCGCCGGGCCGCGGAAGGGCGTCGACGCCCAGCGACAGATCGATGTTCACGCTGCCGACTACACATACGCCTGCCATGGGGCCCGACGTTAGTCGTGTCGGGATGGCGGGCTAGAACGGGCCGCGTTACCCGGGCTTTTGCGGCCGGATACCCTGGTTCAATGAGTCTGCAGGCACCATTCCGCAGCGGAGCGGCCCAACGGGGGGAGCCTGACTTGCGCCGGGAGGTGCACGACGCCGCCCGCCGCGCCCGCGTCGCCTCCCGTGTCCTGGCGTTGTTGCCGACCGTCGCCAAAGACCAGGCGCTGCGTTCGGCGGCCGAGGCCATTGACGCCCACGCCGAATTGATCCTGTCCGCCAACGCCGAAGACGTCGAGGCCGCCCGCGCCGCCGGCACCCCGACCGCGATGCTCGATCGACTGGCCTTGGATACCAAGCGCGTTGAGGGCATCGCCGCGGGCCTGCGTCAGGTCGCCGGGCTCCCCGATCCCGTCGGGGAGGTGCTGCGCGGCTACACCTTGCCGAACGGGCTGCAGCTGCGCCAGCAGCGGGTCCCGCTCGGCGTCGTGGGGATGATCTACGAGGGCCGGCCCAACGTGACGGTTGACGCGTTCGGTTTGGCGTTGAAGTCGGGCAACGCCGTGCTGTTGCGTGGCAGCTCATCGGCGACCCGGTCCAACAAGGCGTTGGTGCAGGTGTTGCGGGCGTCGCTGGTCAGCGAGGACCTGCCGGCCGATGCGGTGCAGCTGCTTTCGTCCGACGACCGCGCCACGGTGACGCATCTGATCCAGGCCCGCGGCCTGGTCGACGTGGTGATCCCGCGCGGCGGAGCGAACCTGATCAACGCGGTGGTCCGCGACGCGCAGGTGCCCACCATCGAAACCGGGGTCGGCAACTGTCACGTCTACGTGCACGACGGTGCCGATTTGGACGTGGCGGAGCGGATCCTGCTGAATTCCAAGACGCGTCGGCCGAGCGTCTGCAACGCCGCCGAGACGCTGCTCGTCGACGCCACGATCGCCGAGGAGGCGCTGCCGCGGCTGGTGACCGCCCTGCAAGACGCCGGTGTGACCGTGCACGGTGGCTTTTCTCAGGACGCGCACGAGGACGATCTGCGACGCGAGTACTTGTCGATGGACATCGCGGTGGCGGTGGTCGACGGTATCGACGCCGCGATCGCACACATCAACGAATACGGCACCGGCCACACCGAGGCCATTGTGACGACGAATATGGCTGCGGCGCAACGGTTTACCGATGCCGTCGACGCCGCGGCCGTGATGGTGAACGCGTCCACGGCCTTCACCGACGGGGACCAGTTCGGTTTCGGAGCCGAAATCGGCATCTCCACCCAGAAATTGCATGCCCGCGGCCCCATGGGACTGCCCGAATTGACGTCGACCAAATGGATCGCGTGGGGGGACGGACAGACTCGTCCGGCCTGATACCCCGTGGAGAAAGTGTTTTAGGAGAACCGATTGTGAGTGTGCCCGCCCGGTCAAAGCCGCTGTTCGAGGACATCGACGACGTCTCGCGGCGGTTGGCCGAGACCGGCTACCTGCCCGACACCGCCACCGCGACGGCCGTGTTCCTGGCCGACCGGCTCGGCAAGCCGTTGTTGGTGGAGGGCCCGGCCGGCGTGGGCAAGACCGAATTGGCCCGCGCCGTGGCCCAGGCCACCGGGTCGGGCCTGGTCCGCCTGCAGTGCTATGAGGGGGTCGACGAAGCCCGCGCGCTCTACGAGTGGAACCACGCCAAGCAGATCCTGCGCATTCAGGCCGGCTCCGGCGACTGGGACCAGACCAAGGATGACGTGTTCAGCGAGGAATTCCTGCTGCAGCGTCCGCTGCTGACCGCCATCCGGCGCACCGAGCCCACAGTCCTGCTCATCGACGAGACCGACAAGGCCGACATCGAGATCGAGGGCCTGCTGCTGGAGGTGTTGTCCGACTTCGCCGTGACCGTCCCCGAACTGGGCACGATCAGCGCCGAGCGCACGCCGCTGGTGGTGCTGACCTCCAACGCGACCCGCGAACTGTCCGAGGCGCTCAAGCGGCGCTGCCTGTTCCTGCACATCGACTTTCCCAGCCCCGACCTGGAACGCCGCATCCTGTTGTCCCGGGTTCCCGAGCTGCCCGCCCATCTGGCCGAGGAGCTCGTGCGCATCATCGGCGTGCTGCGCGGGATGCAACTCAAGAAGGTCCCGTCCATCGCCGAGACCATCGACTGGGGCCGCACGCTGCTTGCGCTGGGACTGGACACCATCGACGACGCGGTCGTCGCCGCCACGCTGGGCGTGGTCCTCAAACATCAATCCGACCAGCAGCGCGCGACCGGCGAGCTGCGGCTGAACTAGGAAGACCGCCATGGCCGCCCGCCGCATCCGACCCTCCCGGCCGCTCGCCCCGCACGGGCTGCCCGGGCACCTGGTCGGCTTCGTGGAAGCGCTTCGGGGAGCGGGGATTTCGGTCGGCCCGTCAGAGACGGTGGATGCCGGCCGGGTGATGGCCACCCTCGGGCTGGGCAACCGCGAGGTGCTGCGCGAGGGCATCGCGTGCGCCGTGCTGCGCCGGTCGGATCATCGGGAAACCTATGACGCCATGTTCGACCTGTGGTTCCCGGCGGCGCTGGGCGCCCGCGCGGTGGTCACCGAGGATGAGGCCGGCGACACCCCGGACGACAACACGTTGCCGCCCGACGACGTCGAGGCGATGCGCCAGATGCTGCTGGATCTGCTGGCCGAAAACCCCGATCTCGCCGACATGGACGAGCGCCTCGTGGCGATGATCGCCAGGATCGTCGAGGCCTACGGAAAATACAGTTCCAGCCGGGGCCCGTCCTTCTCGTCCTATCAGGCGCTCAAGGCGATGGCCTTGGACGAACTCGAGGGCAAGCTGCTGGCGGGGCTGCTCGCCTCCTATGGCGACGAACCCACACCCTCCCAGGAGGAGATCGCCAAAGCCCTTGCGGCCCAGCGGATCACCCAGTTGCGCAAGATGGTCGACGCCGAGACCAAACGGCGCACGGCCGAGCAACTGGGACGCGATCACGTCCAGATGTACGGCATTCCCCAGCTTTCCGAGAACGTGGAATTCCTGCGCGCCTCCGGCGAGCAGCTGCGCCAGATGCGTCGGGTGGTGGCGCCCTTGGCGCGGACCCTGGCGACCCGGCTGGCGGCGCGCCGCCGGCGCAGCCGGGCCGGGTCGATCGATCTCCGTAAGACGCTGCGCAAGTCGATGTCCACCGGCGGGGTGCCGATCGACGTGGTGCTGGCCAAGCCGCGCCCGGCGCGGCCGGAACTGGTGGTGCTGTGCGATGTCTCCGGCTCGGTCGCCGGGTTCAGTCATTTCACCCTTCTTCTGGTACATGCTCTGCGCCAACAGTTCTCACGCGTTCGCGTGTTCGCCTTCATCGACACCACCGACGAAGTGACCCACATGTTCGGGCCCGAAGCCGACCTGGCCGTGGCCATCCAGCGGATCACCCGGGAGTCGGGCGTCTACAGCCGCGACGGCCACTCCGACTACGGCAACGCGTTTGCGTCGTTCGTGCAGGCGTTCCCCAACGTGCTCTCCCCGCGCACCTCGCTGTTGGTGCTCGGAGATGGCCGCACCAACTACCGCAACCCGGAGATCGAGCTGCTGTCCCACATGGTGACCGCCAGCCGGCACGCGCACTGGCTGAATCCCGAGCCCAAGCATCTGTGGGGAAGCGGCGACTCGGCGGTGCCGCGCTATCAAGAGGTCATCGCGATGCACGAATGCCGGTCCGCCAAGCAGTTGGCCGCGGTGATCGACCAGCTGCTGCCCGTGTGAGGACCTCGCCGCACCACGGCCCTGCTCACCGCCTCAAGTAAGCTGGCACATCGTGCAAAAGCAGCTTCGCAGGTTAGGAGTGATGGGTGGGACGTTCGACCCCATCCATTACGGCCACCTGGTTGCCGCCAGTGAGGTCGCCGACCTGTTCGACCTCGACCAAGTCGTGTTCGTGCCCAGCGGTCAGCCCTGGCAGAAGGATCGGCACGTCTCCGCCGCCGAGGACCGGTATCTGATGACGGTCATCGCCACCGCGTCCAATCCCCGGTTCTCGGTCAGCCGCGTCGACATCGACCGCGCCGGGCCTACCTACACCAAGGACACGCTGCGCGACTTGCGCGCGCTGAACCCGGATTCCCAGCTGTTCTTCATCACCGGCGCCGATGCGCTGGAATCCATCCTGTCCTGGCAGGGCTGGGAGGAACTGTTCGACCTGGCTCGCTTTGTCGGCGTCAGCCGCCCCGGCTATGAGTTGAGCCACGACCACATCACCGGCGTTCTGGGCGAACTCGCCGACGACGCGTTGACGCTCGTCGAGATTCCGGCGCTGGCGATTTCGTCGACCGACTGCCGCCGCCGCGCCGAGGACCACCGCCCGCTGTGGTACCTGATGCCCGACGGCGTCGTGCAGTACGTCTCCAAGCGGCGGCTTTACCGCAAGCCGGGCGGCGAGGAGCCAACGTGAGCGCCACCCAGGAAGCCATCGACATGGCGACGGTCGCCGCCGGCGCCGCGGCCTCGAAGCTCGCCGACGACGTCGTCGTCATCGACGTCTCCGCCCAGCTCGCCATCACCGACTGCTTCGTGATCGCCTCGGCATCCAACGAGCGACAGGTCAACGCCATCGTCGACGAGGTCGAGGAGAAGATGCGCAAGGCAGGCTACAAACCCGCGCGCCGCGAGGGCACCCGCGAAGGCCGCTGGACGCTGCTCGACTATCGCGACATCGTCGTACACATCCAGCACCAGGACGACCGTGACTTCTATGCCCTGGACCGGCTGTGGAGCGACTGCCCGGTGGTGCCGGTGAAGCTGGACGGGCCCGACGGGGACTCCGAAGACTCGAGCGCGCAATGAAGATTCGTCGGCTGATCATGTTGCGGCACGGGCAAACTGAGTTCAACGCCGGCAGCCGGATGCAGGGCCAGCTCGATTCCGAACTCAGCGAACTCGGGCGGGCGCAGGCCATGGCGGCCGCCGAGGTGCTGGGCAAGCTACAGCCGCTGCTGATCGTGTCGTCGGATCTGCATCGCGCCTACGACACGGCGGTCAGGCTGGGGGAGCGGACCGGCTTGGCGATCCGGGTGGATCAGCGGCTGCGGGAGACGCATCTCGGCGACTGGCAGGGATTGACCCATACCGAGGTCGACGCGCAGGCCCCCGGCGCCCGGCTGGCCTGGCGCGAAGACGCCACCTGGGCCCCGCATGGCGGCGAAAGCCGGGTGGACGTCGCGGCGCGCAGCGTGCCGTTGGTCGCCGAACTGGCCTCCGCAGAACCGGAATGGGGCGATCCCGACGGCCCGGACCGCCCGGTGGTGCTGGTGGCCCACGGCGGACTGATCGCCGCGCTCTCGGCCGCCTTGCTGAAGCTTCCCGTCGGCAACTGGCCGATTCTGGGTGGCATGGGCAACGCCAGCTGGGTTCAGCTGTCCGGCCATTCCGGCGACGAGGACGACGAATTCGAGAGCATCCGCTGGCGACTGGATGTGTGGAACGCCTCGGCACAGGTGTCCAACGATGTCCTCTGAACAGCGGCACCGGCCCACCCTGCTGATTTTCGCCGACTCGCTGGCCTACTACGGCCCAACCGGGGGGCTGCCCGCCGACGATCCCCGAATCTGGCCGAACATCGTTGCCGCCCAATTGGATTGGGATGTGGAGCTGATCGGCCGCATCGGCTGGACATGTCGGGACGTCTGGTGGGCGGCGACCCAGGACCCGCGGGCGTGGGCGGCGCTGCCGCGGGCGGGCGCCGTCATCTTCGCCACCGGCGGCATGGATTCGCTGCCGTCGGTGCTGCCCACCGCGCTGCGTGAGCTGATCCGCTATGTGAGACCGCCCTGGCTGCGGCGGTGGGTCCGCGACAGCTACGGGTGGCTGCAGCCCAGGCTCTCCCCGGTGGCCAGGCCCGCGCTGCCGCCGCACCTGAGTGCCGAGTATCTCGAACAGACCCGGGGCGCAATCGATTTCAACCGACCCGGGATTCCGATCGTGGCGTCGTTGCCGTCGGTGCACATCGCCGACACCTATGGCAAGGCGCACCACGGCCGGGCGGGCACCGTGGCCGCGATCACCGACTGGGCGCACAGCCACGATGTGCCGCTGGTCGATCTCAAAGCCGCCGTCGCCGAACAGGTGATGAGCGGTCGTGGAAACCCCGACGGAATCCATTGGAATTTCGAGGCCCACCAGGCCGTCGCGGAGCTGATGCTCAAGGCCCTCGCTCAGGCCGGCGTGGCGACGATGCAGCGCGCGCAGCGCGATGAGGAGAAGCCGCGCAATCAGGCCGGCGTGGCGACGATGCAGCGCGCGCAGCGCGATGAGGAGAAGCCGCGCAAGCAGGCCGGCGTGTCGACCGAGAAGCCGCGCGGGTAGCGCTCGTGACTGTCGTGGTGGTGACCGATTCGTCGGCGCGTCTGCCGGCCGACCTGCGCGACAGGTGGCGGATACGCGTCGTTCCGCTGCACATCCTGCTCGACGGCGCCGATCTGCGTGACGGCGTGGACGACATTCCGGGTGACATCCACAAGCTGGCGGCGACCACCGCGGCGGCCACCCCGGCCGAACTCGCCGACGCCTACCAGCAGGCGTTGGCCGACAGCGGCGCCGACGGCGTTGTGGCGGTGCACCTTTCGTCGGCGCTGTCGGGAACGTGCCGCGCCGCCGAACGTACCGCGGCCGACCTGGATCCCAACGTGCGCGTCGTCGACTCCAAGTCGGCCGCGATGGGCACCGGATTCGTCGCCGTGGCCGCAGCACGGGCGGCTGCCGCGGGCGGTGACCTGGACACCGTCGCGGATGCCGCGCGCTCGGCCGTGGACCGTGGGCACGCCTTCATCGTGGTGCACCGGCTGGACAACCTGCGCCGCAGCGGCCGCATCGGGGGCGCCAAGGCGTGGCTGGGCACCGCGCTCGCACTGAAACCGTTGCTGCGTATCGACGACGGGAAACTCGTTCTGGCCCAACGGGTGCGCACCGTCAGTCATGCGACCGAGGCGATGATCGAGCGGGTCTGCCAGGTCGTCGGCGACGGCATGGCCGCCCTGGCGGTGCACCACGTCAACAACCCGGACGGCGCCACCGAGGTGGCGACGGCGCTGGGCAAGCGGTTACCGGCGTGTGAGCCGGCGATCGTCACCGAGCTGGGGCCGGTGCTGGCGCTGCACGTCGGCGCGGGCGCGGTCGCGGTGAGCGTGGCGCTCGCCGAAGCTTAGTGGCGATCGCAAGCGCGGCGTAGCCGGGCACTGCGGGTCGCCACCAACGGCCTAGGCGCTCACCGGCCGTCGCGCGTTGTCCCCGCGCGGGTGCACGACCTGCGGCCACCAGAACCACCGCCCGAGCAGGGTGGCGATCGACGGCATCAGCAGCGTGCGCACGATCAGCGTGTCGAGCAGCAGACCGATGCAGACCGTCGACCCGAACTGCCCGAGCACGCGCAGATCGCTCCCCAGCATGGACGCCATGGTGAACGCGAACACCAGACCCGCGGCCGTCACCACCCCACCGGTCCCGGCCATCGACCGGATGATCCCGGTCTTGAGGCCGTGATGGATCTCTTCCCTGAACCGGGACACCAGCAGCAGGTTGTAGTCGGATCCGACCGCCAGCAGGATGATGACCGCCAGCGCCATCACGATCCAGTGGATATTGATGCCGAACAAATCCTGCCAAATCAGCACGGACAGACCGAAAGACGCCGCGATCGAGCTGGCAGCGGTGCCGACGATGACCAGTGCGGCCACCACGCTTCGTGTCAGCAGCAGCATGATCATGAAGATCAGCGTCAGTGACGCGATGACGGCGATCATCAGGTCGTACTTCTCACCGTCAGCCATGTCCTTGAACGTCGCGGCGGTTCCGCCGAGGTACACCTTGGCGTCGGCCAGCGAGGATTGCTTCAGCGCCTCCTGCGCGGCGGTGCGTTCGGCCGCCACCCGTTCAATTCCCTCCGGCGTCATCGGATCGTCCTGGTGGGTGATGAAGAATCGCGCCGACTTACCGTCCGGCGACAAGAACATGCGCAGACCCGTCTGGAAGTCGGGGTTATCAAAGGCTTCTGGTGGCAGGTAGAAGAAGTCGTCGTTCTTCGACTGATCAAAGCTCTGCCCCATGACGATCCCGGTGTTGCTCATCGCCTCCATCTGGTCGATCATCGCCTTGAACGTCTGGTAGAGCGTCAGCGTGATGCCCCTGGTCGTTTTCAAAGTGGCGATCAGCGTGGGAAACAGCTCGGTCAGGTCGCGTGACGCTTTGGCGGTGTGCGTGATGTCGGTCGTCAAATAGTGGAACTGCTCGGCCAATTGGTCGAACCCGTCGAACGTGTCGAACAAAGATCGCAGCCCGATGCACACGGGAATGTCGTAGCAGTGCTTCTCCCAGTAGAAGTACGTGCGGACCGGCCGGAACGTGTCGTCGAAATCGGCGATGTGGTCGCGCAGGCTGTCGGTGATCTGCGAAGTCACCTGCGTGGTCTTGGCGCTGTCGTCGGCCGCGTTGGCCAAATCGAGCGACACCTCGTATTGGCGCTGCGTGGTGTCGATTTGGGTCTGCAAGTCATCGGCCATTTTGAGGATGTCGTTCATGCGCTCCTTGAGAAAGCCCATGTTCTGCATCGTCGTCTGGCTCTGGACGCTGTTCTGGAACGGAATCGAGCTGTGCTGAATCGGGATGCCCAGCGGCCTGGTGATGTCCTGAACCATGGCGATGCCGAGCGTGCGCATCTCGTTTTTCGCCACCCTGTCCAACACCAGCATGTCGGCCGGGTTTCGCATGTCATGGTTGGATTCGACCATCAACAAGTCGGGGTTCATTCGCGCTTCGGAGAAGTGCCGATTCGCGGCTTCTTGCCCTTGATTGGCGGGGGCTGACAACGGCAGGTAGTGACGGTCGTTGTAGCTGGGCTTGAAGCCCGGCAGTGCCACCATGCCGACCAGGACGATGGCGGCGCTGACGGCCAAAATCGGTGCGGGCCAACGCACTACCGCGGTGCCCACCCGGCGCCACAGTCGCCCTCGCTTCGCCTGCCTTTCGAAGAAATGGAAGCGACTGCCGATGAAGACGACCGCGGGGCCGAGGGAAAGCCCGGCGAGCACCACGACCAGCATGCCGATCGCCACCGGCGCGCCCATGGTGTTGAACCAGGGCAGCCGGGTAAAACTCAGGCAGTAGGTCGCTCCCGCGATCGTCAGTCCGGAGCCCAGGACGACCGGGGCGACGCCCTTGAATGTGGTGTAGTAAGCCGTTTCTCGGTCCTCACCGGCGGCCAAGGCTTCTTGATATCGCCCGACGAGGAAGATGCCGTAGTCAGTTCCCGCGGCGATCGCCAGCATGGTGAGGATGTTGGCGGCGAACGTGGTGAGCCCGAATGCGTTGTTATAGGCCAGAACCGCGACGACGCCCCGCGCACACGCCAACGCCACGAAGGTCATGAAAAGCTGGATCAGGGTCGTGACGATCGACCGGTAGACCAGCAGCAGCATGATCGCGATCGCGCCCAGGGTGAACAGCGTGATCTTGGCCAGGCTGGCGTTACCGATGATGTGCATGTCGTCGGACAGTGCGGCGGGGCCGGTGACATAGGCCTTCACGCCGGGTGGCGCCTTGTTCTCCTCGATCACCTTGCGGACGGCGTCCACGGAGTCGTTGGCCTGGGTGGTGCCCTGATTACCGGCGAGGTTCACCTGCACGTACGCGCCCTTGGCGTCGGCGCTCTGCGCTCCCGCAGCGGTCAGGCGGTCGCCCCAGAAGTCCTGGATGTGCTGGATGTGCGCGGGATCCTTGCGCAGGTCTCGGATCAGCTTGTCGTAGTACTTGTGGGCGTCCGGGCCCAGCGGCTGCTGACCCTCCAGGACGATCATCACGGTGCTGTTCGAGTTGAATTCGTGGAAGTTACTGCCCAGGCGCATCATCGCCTTCATCGACGGCGCGTCCAGCGGAGTCATCGGCGCCGAATGCGCCTCGCCGACCACTTCCAGGGAGGGGACCAGGACGTTCACCAAGACGGTGATCGCTACCCAGCCCAGGATGATCGGGATCGCAAAGATGCGGATCGCGTGGGGGAGGTAGGGGCGGTGGCCGCGCTCGGCCTTCGACAGGCCGCGAGTGCTGATCGGGCCGGTGGCTGCGTCGTCTTCGGCGCTTCTGGCGCCGGAATCGGTCTCGTTGTTCACATTGCTCATGCGGACTTCACCAGGCAGAAGGTCTGGGCGTTATGGCCGTCGGAGTTCTGGTTGTCGCGGACGACGCCGTCCACGGTGATCTTGCAATTGATCGTCGGGCCGTCGCTTTGCGCCATGATGTTGGCGCTCACCGAGGGCAGCGTGGTCGAGATCGTCGTCGACCAGGGCAGCGGGGCGTTGTTGACCTGATGCGTGTTGGCGTTCTCGTCCCAGTAGTTGATGTTCGCCGTGGTGCCCGGGGCGCCGGAAATCTCGTAGACGACGACCTTCGGGTTGAACTGCACGATTTCGATCCCCTTGCCGGCGTTCGCGTTGAGATCTTCCGAGCCGAAGAGCTTGTGCAGCCGCGACACCACGAGTGCAGACAAAGCCAGAACGACGACCAGCAGCAGCGGTATCCACCCATTTTTCAGCACGCGGGTCGCGATGCCGGGGCGAGGACTTGTTTTCGGATCAGCCATCACCTGACCGCCTTTCGCCCACCGCTTCGGGCCTTGCCGCAAAGCTCACCAACCATCGCCGACGACACGGATGTCAACGGAAAATTTGCTCAGCTAGGCATCCTAACCATAGTGCACGCAAGCGTTCCTCCTCGGGGCCGCCGGGTGTGGCGAACGGCATAGCCGTTACTGGGCGAGACGGCCGGTCACCGGCGGCAAATCCGCCAGCGTCACGATGCCGGGCCGGGCCGCCACCACCGCCGGGACGGCATTGGTCACAGGCATGGCGGTGTAGATCATTCCCAATCCCATGAACCCGGGCTCCGTCCAATCCTTGGGCGGCAGGCAGTGCAGCACCGTGCGCATGTTGGGCAGCCCGAACACCTGAATGACGTGCCCGTGCTCGAGCGGTTTGGGCGGGACGACATGGCTGCCCATGGTCCAGTTGAACCCGACGCTGACGACGTTGCGGTCGCCGACCCAGCCCCGGTGGTAGCCGTAGACGCTGCCGACGGTCCCGGCCGGAATTTTCATGAACCCTAGATCCGAGTCGCCGGTCGCCGCCGTGAACGTGACGTCGAAGGTCATCTTGTCCAGCTTCGCCCCGATCGCGTCGGCCATCATCGCGGCCGACTCGGCGAAGACCTCGCTCTCCCGTCGTACGCTTTCGGCCAGCCCCGGGGTGTCGGGGTCTTGCGAGAACCCCATCGCGGTTTGGGTTTCCGCCGATTCGTAGGTCGAGCAGTCCACCGACTCGGTGATCCGGATCTCGTCGACGCGCTCGCACGAGGCGGACAGCGCCATGCCGACCATGTTGGTCATGCCCGGGTGCGCGCCGCTGCCGAAGATCGTCGAATCGCCCTTCTGGCAGGCGTCCTCGATGCGTCGACGGTCCTCCGGAGTCTGCTTGCCGCCGGTGATCCAGGCCGCGCTCGTGCACACGTTGACTCCCGATTCCAGCAGCCGCACCAGCTCATCGATGCTGGGCCACAACGGGTTGTAGCAACACGCGTCGGCGCCCAGGGCGATCAGCGCATCGATGTCGTTGGTGGCCTTCACCCCGGTCGGCTGCGGCCAGCCCGCCAGTTCGGCGGCGTCCACCCCGACCTTGTCCTCGCCGTGCGCGTACACCCCGACCAGTTCCATGTCGGGCCGCCCGATGATGGCATGCAGCGACCGCCGCCCGATGTTCCCGGTGGTCCACTGGATGACGCGTAGGGGACGGTCAGTGCTGGTTGTGCTCATCGTGGCTCCTTTGCCGCTGCGGGGGTGGAACCATTATGCGAAGCGCGCTACCCGTCGGCGCGCGCGCGTCCACCGCCCGGGCTCAGGCGTCCAAGCGGGCGAATTCGTGCCGGCTGTACTGCTCCACACAGGCGGCGCGCCGGATCTTGCCACTGGTCGTGGTGGGAATGGACCCGGGCGGTACCAGGACGAGGTCCCCGACATTCACACCGTGCGCGTTGGAAATCGCGGAGGTGACGTCGGTCTTGACCGAGGTGAACCAGTGCATCGCGTCCTCGTTGGAGTCGCCTCGCTTCTTGAGCTCGATGACGGTGACCAGCTTCTCGGTGCTGTTCACCGGGACCGATATCGCCGCGACCCGACCACCCGTGATCTCTTGGACCGTCGCCTCGATGTCCTCCGGATAGTGGTTGCGCCCCCGGATGATCAGCAGATCCTTCATGCGGCCGACGATGAATAGTTCGTCGGAGTGGATGAATCCGAGGTCGCCGGTTCTCAGCCAGGGTCCGTCGGGCGTCCCCGGCGACGGTTCGACCAGTGTTGAGCCGAAGCATCGCTGCTCCTCCGGCGGTCGGCGCCAGTAGCCGTCGGCGACGTTGCCGCCGTGCACCCAGATTTCACCGACTACGCCCTGAGGGCATTCGCGGTTGGTGTCGGAATCGACGATCCGCAACGTGGGTGATTGCGGCACTTTGTATTTGACCAGCTCGGTGCCGGCCCCGGCCGAACACCGTTGAGCGCGGCCGGCGGACAATTCCGCGACATCGAAGTGAACCGCCTCGGCTGATTCACTCCAGGTGCCGGCCGCCACGAACACGGTGGCCTCCGCCAAGCCATATGACGGACGCACCATGTGGTCGCGAAAGTTGAAGTGCGCGAACCGATCCACGAAACGTTCCAAGGTGGCCGGCTCGACACGTTCGGCGCCGCTGATGATGCCCAGCACCTGCCCGAGGTCGAGCCCGGCCAGGTCGCCGTCGGTTGTTTTGCGGGCGGCCAGGTCGAAGGCGAAGTTGGGCGCCGCCGACCAGGCATGGGGATTTTCGGCCAGAGATCGCATCCATCTGGCCGGCCGCTCCAAGAACGAGACCGGGGTCGTCAGCTCGCCGCGATAGCCGCTCAGGATGGGTGCGCAGACTCCCAGCACCAGACCCATGTCGTGGTAGAAGGGCAACCACGACACGATCGTGGCGTCCGGCGGGGCTTTGACGTGCGAGTCCGCGAAGAAGCCGCGCATCAACTGCGCGAAGTTCACCTCGAGATTCCGATGCGAGATCATCACGCCGGTCGGCGTGCGGGTCGAACCCGAGCTGTACTGCAAATACGCGACGCTGGGTAAATCATCCGTCGAAACGCTTGTTTCGCCCTCGCCATCCAGGTTCATCGAATCGATTTCGACGATCTTGGGAACGTCGTCCATGCGTGCCTGATCGACATATTCGGCGACGTCTTCCGCGACGTCGGACGTCGTGAGAACCACCGACGGCGACGTGTCGGCGAGGACCGCAGCCACCCGCTCGTGACTCGAGCCGCGATGCGGCAGCGGCAGCGGAACCGCGATGAGCCCGGCCTGCATGGATCCCAGGAACGCCGCGATGTACTCGAGGCCCTGGGGCGCCAGGATTACCGCCCTGTCTCCGACCGACCCGTGCGGGCCGAGGTCGCGTGCCACGTTGAGCGTTCGGCGCGATACTTGCGACCACGTCAGCGTCTCGCGCACACCCGCCCAGTCGCGCTGGTAATCGGTGAAGGTGTACGCCACATCGTGGGGCCGAAGGCTGGCACGTCCGTGCAACATGGACAGGATCGATGACTGAGACATAGGCGCGTGCTCAGTCGGTAACTTCGCTTGCGCCGTGCGACAACACGGACGTGGCACCGGCGAGGATCTGCGAGAGCGGGTCGGCGTCGCCGCCGAAGGTCGCCTGGTTGGCCGGCGCAGTCACCTCCGCCGGGTCGAAGCCGTGCACCGGGTCCACCTGAACCGGGGCGGTCGACGGGTCGTCGTTTCGCGAATAGCCCGCGTTCACCCGGGGCAGCAGGATGGCGTCGAGCTTGTTCAGCGTGCCTTCGTCAATCCCAACGTATTTCAGCGGCATGACGAGCGGAAGGTGCTTTTCCGGAACCATGATCGTGGTGTCTTTCGCGCCCCTCGAGTTGATCGTCGTCCTGATGTTCTGCGGCGGCACCATGCTCGGGTTCGTGAAGGCCACCGCCGTGTGACCGGTGGCGAGGCCGAGCAGCGTGTTGGCGAGCGCGAACATGTTGTCCGGCCGGTCGGGGAAGTCCGCGATCGAGTCGTAGGCGGCCACGAACCTGTTTGTGTCGTACTGGCTCTCATAGGGCGGCGGCATCGTGTAGTCGAGTGCGGGAACGACGCTGCCGACCGGGAACATCGCGGTCAGGAAGCTCTGACCGAAGGCGTGACGCCCGATCGGGTCGCCGAACGTGGCGAAATTCAGCGTGTCCGGCGGGGGAGCAGTGGGGTCATTCGCCAGCCGCGCCTGCACGCCATCGACCACGAACGCGCCCTCGGACAAGCCGATCGCGGTACCCGGGCGGCCGGTGCGGATCGCCGCATCGAGGTTGTCTATTCCGACGTCGACCGACTCGCCGACGCTGGGGCCGTCCGCACCCAGACCCGGGAACTGCTCATCGAGCTTGCCGATGCCCGGGAAGAGCCGCTCCAGCACGTGCCCCTGAACCTGCCCCGCCGGGTAACGGACGATTTCGCGCTTCTGACCGGGGAACCACTGGGCGCCCTCCTGACGGATGTACTCGTCGTAGGGGATGCCCAGAACGTGAGCGCCGCCGAGGGCGAACGCCGTCTGGTCGCCTGGGGCCCCCGGGGTCGGCGGACCGCCGATGGGTGACTCGTCAGCCGTCGCGGTATTGACGCCGAAACACCCTGTGGCACCGACGGTTACCAGCGCCGTCACTCCCGCGAGTAGTTTCTTCATCCCTACTCCTGACCGCTCGGATTCGCCTCGTAGTCTCACATACATCACGTGTGGGTGCTAACCGGGCTGCGGCTCGGCGCGTCCGTCCGGTGACCGCGTTGCGGCCCGTACGCGCCCGTGTGAAGGCCACCAGTTCGCCCGTCCTACCAGCGCGGCGATGGCGGGAACCGTGATGGTGCGCACCAAGAAGGTGTCCAGCAAAATTCCCACCCCGATCACGAAACCGCCCTGGACCACGGTGTTGATGCTGGAGAACAAGAGACCGCACATCGAGGCAGCGAAGATCAGACCCGCCGCGGTGATCACACCGCCTGTCGAGCCCAGCGTTCGAATGATGCCGTATCGCATGCTGTGTCCAGACTCCTCGCGCATTCGCGAGACGAGCAGCATGTTGTAGTCGGCCCCCACCGCGACCAACACCACGAATGCCAGCGGGGGCACACTCCAATGCAATTGCTGACCCAGCAGGTATTGAAACACGAGCACGCCGATACCCACCGCCGACAAATACGAAATGACCACGGAAGCAACCAGATACAGCGGCGCGACAATCGCGCGCAGCAGCGCGATCAAGGTGAATAGCACGACGATAAGCGTCACCGCGATGATGAACCGGATATCGTGTTGGTAGTAGTCACGGGTGTCCTTCAGGGCGACGGTATATCCCGCCATCGACACCGTGGCGTCCGCCAAAGCGGTATTCGGCTGGGCCCCCCGGGCGGCCGCGGTGATCGCGTTGACCTGATCCATGGCTTCGGTGCTGAACGGATTCAGTTTGGTTTGAACCAAATACCGCACCGAGTGGCCGTCCGGCGAAATGAATACCTTGGCCGCCTTTTGGAACTGCTCTAATTGCAGCAGTTGGGGTGGGATATTGAAACCGGCCATCGCCGGATGCGCGGCGTCGCGTTTCAGCGACAACAGAAACGCCGCTGACTCATTGAGCCCGCTACCGAGCTGCTTGAGTTGGTCGACGAGTTGAGCCACGGCGTCGGCCACTTGGCGGCTGCCGCCGGCCAATCGGTTGGCACCGTCTTGCACAGTGTTCAGATTCGTTTGCATGCCACCGGGTTTGTCCAACCCCATGGAGTGCAACACCTTGGTGAGCTTTGCCAGCGAGGCACGCACACGCTCGGTCGACGCTTTCAGCGTCCGCTTGTCCGGGGACTCCTGCAGTCGATGGGCCAACTCGTTGATTGCGTCGAGGTCCGCCTGATTTTGCGGGCCGACCAGCTGCTCGAAGGCCCCGCGGGTGTCGCTGCACGACGGATCGGCATCGCATCGCGGGTTGCCCTGCAGCGCCGCCAGCACCGGGCCTATCCAGGCGAACACGTTCTTGGCCGCCGAGAAGTTCCAACCCATGGAATTGCTGATCGCGTTGACATGGTCGACGAGCTGGGCCGTGAGGTCGACCTGTCTCACCAGCGCGTCGCCGCTGTATTGGTTCTTCGCCGACGAGAAGGCGCTCTCCAGTTGCTGCACGCTCGCGGCGAGCTCGACGACCTGGCCTCGCACGTTGCCGAGGTTGTCGGCCAACGTGCCCGCGCCGGCGACCAGTCGGTTGAGGTCACCTGTGTGGTCTTTGATCAGGGTGGACCCGTCCGCCAGCAGGGTGCCGATGGCGCCCGCCTGATAGGTCGCCCGGAATTGTTCCGGCACATTCCCGGTGGGACGGGTGATGCCGCTGACCGCAGCGACGTTCGGCAGTTGGCTGACGCGGTCCGCCAACTGTTCCAGGTCCGCGAGGGCCTTGGGCGTGCGCAGGTCGTGCGGCGATTGGACCAGGATGTACTGCGGAATGGACTGGTTCACCGGGAAATGGCGATCCAGCGCGGCGTACCCGATGGAGCTCGGCGCGGAAGGCCGCAAAGCCTTGCGATCGTCGTAGTTGTAGCGCACCAGGCCCGCGCAGCTGGCCAGGATGATCAACACCAGCACGCTGGCGACCAGATTGACCTTCGGCCGCCGCACGATGCGGATGCCCGAACGCCGCCAGAAGCGCGCGGTCAGCTCGCGCCGGGGTTTGACCCAGCCGCGCCGCCCCGCAAGCACCAGAACGGCCGGCAGCAACGTCACCGCGGCGAGGAACGCCACACCGATCCCGATCGCCGCCGACGCCCCGACCGTTTTGAACACCCCCATCCGGGCGAAGCTGATGAGCAGAAACGTGATCCCGACGGTGGCGGCGGATGCGGCGATCACTTTGCCGATCGAGAACATCGCGCGTTTGACGGCCTGGTCGGAAGTCGCGCCCGCCCGCAAATAGTCGTGATACCGGCTGATGAGAAAGACCGCGTAATCCGTTCCGGCGCCGGCCATTATGGCGCTCAGGAAGACGACGGACTGGTTTGAGACGCCCGAGCCGGTCAGTTGGGAGTAGCCCGCTACCACCGCCTGCGCGATAACCAGGGATGTGCCGATCGTCAGCAACGGCAGCAGCATGGTGACCGCGCTGCGGTAGATCACCAGCAGGACGATGAGCACCAGAACCGCGATCGCCAGCTCGATGGGCATTCGATCCCGGGCGCCCGCGACCGTGAGGTCGGCGACGGTC
Source organism: Mycobacterium sp. NTMscope_Eco_3 (assembly GCF_976985685.1). NCBI lineage: Bacteria > Bacillati > Actinomycetota > Actinomycetes > Mycobacteriales > Mycobacteriaceae > Mycobacterium > Mycobacterium sp. NTMscope_Eco_3. The sequence continues at coordinate 1,277,097 of NZ_CDRJYZ010000001.1, forward strand.
GCCGCGGGGCCGGTCAGGTTCACCGTCAGCGGCGTGCCGGTGACGACGCGGTTGACGACGTCGTCGATCCGGTTGAACGCGGCGTACGAGTGGGGGGTGCCCAATTCGCCCGCAACGCCGACCGGCAGCACCCAGGCTTTGTGGTCTTTGCTGGTCACCACCGACCGCAGGGCCGGTGTGCTGACGAAATCCTGCAGCATCACGACATCTCGCGTGTCCTGGCGCAGCGTGTCCACCAGTGTTCGGTAGGTGGCTTCGTCGGCGGGGCCCAGGCCCTTGTCGTTGGTCAGGACCACCAGCAGGAGGTTTTCGGAGCCCGATTCGTGAAACGCCTCGGTCATCTTTCGCGCGGTGACGCTCGATGGCGCATCGCTGGGCAGGATGGCGAGCGGATGCTTCTCGGCCATCTCGCCCAGCGACGGGAACGTCAGCGGCAGCGCGACCGCAATCGCGACCCAGATGCCTATCACTGCCCAGGGCCACCGCACCACAAAATCGGCTAGCCGTCGCATACCGCCCTCACCCCCGGCCGGCGGCAACTCGGCCGCACTCGACCGGGCCCGGTCAAACCGCGCGATTTCGCATCACGCGCCATCGAAGTGCTCCACGCTACGCGACGCGTCCCCAACTCCCGCTGCCGGCGACCCGCACGCAGACCGACTTCATCGCTTCCATGTAGCGGACGACAGACTTCCGGGCGACCGGGTTGTCCGGATGCATGATCGCCATGACCGTGCCTTCGCCGTACCGGAATATATAAATGGTCAGCTGATGTGAATACCGGCCGTCGGGGTAGATCCCGATATTGTTCGCAAGCCCCAGGTCGGCGGCAGCAAGAATGGCGTTGAGGGGGGCGGCGCCGCCATGAAAGAAGTTCGACACCGGAAAGTTCGATTGCGGCCAGCGCAGCCACGGCGCCAATTCCAACACGCGGTAGTAGGGCACCTTCGCCATGTCCAGGCTGTTATCGAAAGACGCCTGCGCCGCCCACGCGGCATCGCCGAACGAGGCCGCTGCTATCGGCACGGTGATCGGAATCAACCCGGTAAACCAACCCTGCGTCATGAAATTGTCGGTGGCTTTGCGTGAATCCCGGGGAGTGAGGCCGTAATAGGTGAGGGCGCCGGTAAATTCGTGCTCGACCAAGGCGAGGCAGGCGAACAGGCCCCCGACAAAGCGGGCGCCGGCCGCCGCGCAGGCCGATTCGAATCGCTCCGTCTGCGCCACGTCCATCAGCAATTCGGAGGTCATGGTGCTGCTGCTGGATTCCTTCGGGTTACCCAGCGGCAGCGGAAATTCGGGAAAGCCCCCATTGTTGTTCTCGGCGAAGTCAATCCACGCGCGCACCTCGGGCGAATCAAGGGTCAACGTCGACGTGTATTCGCGTTCGCGGGTGCAGAAATCGTCGAAGCTGCCGGCATCGGGAAGAGTGAGGGCCTCACCACCCCCGCTCAACGCCGTGTACATGCCGTTGGCCTCCATCATCGTGGTGCCGATCAAAGTCGCGTCCCCGTGGACATGATCCATCGCGGCAAAGAAGGTGAAATGGTTCTCGCTTTGGATAATTCCGAAGGTGAAGCAGCCCCATTCCAGCGGATTCGGTATGGCCACCACGTGAGCGTGTATTTCGTCGGCCGTCATCTCGCCGTGCTCGATCGGTGCGAATTCAATATCGGCAGGATCGCTGATGGTCCGCCTGATGAACTCTCCGTCGCCGGTGTCCTCGAACCAACTGCGGAACGTGTCGTGCCGACGCAGGTACGTGTTGACGGCGTGGTTCATGGCAGGAACGTCGCACGTCCCGGCCACCTCACAGGTGGCGATGATCTGTCGTGAGAAGTTCAGCCCAGCAGCCGTCCGTTCCCGGTAGTTGCGAAGGTGTTGGCCCTGCATATAACTGACCGGCACGGAACTCACCGGGGCCTGCCGGGCCTTTTCGGTGGCCGCGGGGGTCGGGTGCCAAGAGGTGACCGAGCCTGGTGTCAGCGTCCAATCATCGAGTGAGCCGATCGTAATCTTCCCGATGCGCAAAACTTCGTCCTTCCCCGGTTTGAACGGCTGCGCCACGCTGGCGGCGAGACCAAGATAACCCTGCGCGTGATCGCCGTCGCACCCGTGCGCGGGCACCGCCTACACTCGCTCAGGGATCCGACCGGCCTTTGGCGACCGAGTTGCGGCGATCGAGTTGTGTCGATCGAGCGGCCGGGCGGGGACGCAGGGTGGCGGCCACGCTGGCTGCCGCTGCGCGGTGCGGCGCTGCACATGCGGTGCTGGCCTCCGGAATGATGCTCCGAGCGCAGCTGGCCCCCCGCGGGATCGATCTTGACCGGCCAAGAGAGGACAAGCGCATGGCATCCGTCGAAGGTCTGGGGGAGTCGGCATCGGGTTTTGCGATCGTCGGCTATGCGGCGCGGTTTCCGGGAGCCGCTGATGCGGATGAGTTCTGGGATGTCTTGCGCGACGGCCGGGATGCGATATCCGATGTGCCGCAGGACAGGTGGGACGCCGACGAATTCTTCGACCCGGAACCGGGTGCGCCGGGCAAGGTCGTCACCCGTCGTGCGGGCTTCGTCGACGACGTGACGGGGTTCGACGCCCCGTTCTTCGGTCTGTCGACGCGCGAGGTCAGGTTGATGGACCCGCAGCACCGGATCTTGCTGGAAACGGCGTGGCGCGCGGTGGAGCATTCGGGCTACGCGCCAACGGATCTCGCTGACAGCAACACCGGTGTCTTCGTCGGATTGGCCACGCACGACTACCTGGGAATGGCCTCCGACGAGCTGACCTATCCCGAGATCGAGGCCTACATGGCCATCGGGACGTCGAACGCCGCCGCGGCGGGCCGGATCAGCTACCGGTTGGGGCTGCAGGGTCCCGCGGTTGCCGTCGATACGGCGTGCAGCTCGTCGCTGGTGGCCATCCATCAGGCATGCCAAGCGCTGCGCTTGGGGGAATGCGACCTCGCGCTGGCCGGCGGCGCGAACGTCCTGCTCACCCCGGCCACCATGATCACGTTCTCCAGCGCGCACATGCTCGCGCCCGACGGTCGGTGCAAGACCTTCGATGCGGCCGCGGACGGCTACGTGCGCGGCGAGGGGTGCGGCGTCATCGTGATCAAGCGTCTCGAGGACGCGATGCGCGACGGGGACCGGATTCGGGCCGTGATCCGCGGCAGCGCGATCAACCAGGACGGCGCTTCGGGCGGATTGACGGTCCCGAACGGAGTTGCCCAGCAACGGGTCATCGCTGACGCGCTCAAGCGTGCCGACCTCGAGCCCCGCGATGTCGGGTACCTGGAAGCGCACGGCACCGGGACATCGCTGGGCGACCCCATCGAGGCCCAGGCCGCGGGTGCGGCGCTGGGGGCCGGGCGCGAACCCGACCAGCCGCTGCTGATGGGCTCGGTGAAGACCAACATCGGGCACCTCGAGGCGGCCGCGGGTATCGCGGGCGTGATCAAGGTGATCCTGTCCCTCGAGAACGAGCTGCTGCCGCAGCACCTCCACTTTCAGAACCCGTCGCCCCACATCCCCTGGGAACGGCTGGCGGTCGAGGTCGTCAAGGAGGCCACGCCCTGGAAACGCAACGGGCAGCGGCGCATTGCGGGAGTCAGCTCATTCGGATTCGCCGGGACGAACGCTCACGTCATCCTGGAGGAAGCGCCGGAGCAAGCGGAACCGGCCCCCGCGGCCCCGCTCCCGGTCGAGCCGTCCGGCGACCGGCGGTTCAGCATCCTTCCGCTGTCGGCGCGAACGCCCGCCGCGTTGATGCGGCTCGCCGAGGACTACCGTGCCTGGCTGGGCGCCCACCCGGAGGCCACCCTGGCGGACGTGTGCTTTACCGCCGGGGCGGGGCGAGCGCACTTGGAGCAGCGCGCCGCGCTGGTGGTCAATTCGCGGGACTCCGCCATGGAGCTGCTTGGCGCGCTCGCCGAGGAGCGCCCGGCGCCGGGTCTGTTTCGCGGAGAATCCCATGACCGACCGAAGACGGCGTGGCTGTTCACCGGTCAGGGCAGCCAGTACCCGGGCATGGCCCGGGAGCTGTTCGGCACCGAGCCGGTGTTCGCCGAGACGCTGAACCGCTGCGCGGCCGCGGTCGCCGACGTCCTCGAAAAGCCGTTGCTGGACGTCATTTTCGATGTGGACAGCCCGGACAGCGAAGCGACGCTGCAGCAGACCTCTTACGCACAGCCCGCCTTGTTCGCGGTGGAACTGGGCCTGGCGCGGCTGTGGCAGTCGTGGGGCTTCGAGCCGGACGTGGTGCTGGGGCACAGCGTCGGCCAGTACTCGGCGGCCTGCGTCGCGGGCGTGCTCAGTCTCGAGGACGGCGCGCTGTTGATGGCCGAACGCGGTCGCCTCTTCGGCAGTCTGCCCGCGGGGGGCCGGATGGTCGCGGTGTTCACCGCCGCCGAGCGGGTCGAGCGGTTGACCGACGAGTCTCCCAGCCTGTCTGTCGCCGCCTACAACGGCGCCAACACCGTATTGTCTGGGCCGGCAGCCGATTTGGAGCACGCAGTGGCCGGATTGACGGCCGACGGTGTCCGATGTGACTGGCTGGACACCAGCCACGCGTTCCACTCGGCGCTCCTGGACCCGATCCTCGACGAATTCGAATCGTATGCGGGGCGATTCAACTTCACCACGCCGCAACGGATTTTGATCGACAACCGCACCGGGGCCGCGCTCGGCCGCAGTGTGAAGCTCGACGGTGCCTACTGGCGCCGGCACGCCCGCCAGCCGGTGGAATTCGCCAAGAGCGTGCGCACCCTTGCCGAGCTGAACTGCAAATTGCTGCTCGAGATCGGCCCGCGACCGGTGCTCACCGCCGCGGCCCTCGGCGCGTGGCCCGACCAGGCCACCGCACCACGGGTGATCACGTCGCTGCGCCGAAACACCGCCGACCACCGGCAGATCACCGAAGCGGTCGCCGACGCGTACGTGCTGGGCCACCTGCCCGACTTCGCCGCCTTCCGGCAAGCGTCCGCGCGAAAGATCGACCTGCCGACCTATCCGTTCGAGCGCCGCCAATACTGGTTCCGGGATGATCGCGAGCGCCCCGACCGACCCCAGGACGTCGGCGGACCGCGTACCGAAACCGTCCGCCTCCTCGAGGACGGCCGGATCGAGGAACTCGCCGCCCTGCTCGGCGGTGCGAGCGACGACCGTCAAACCCTGCAGATGCTCACCAAGCTTGCGGCGCAACACAATCAACAGCGCATGAGCCGTTCCATCGGTGAGGACCGCTACGAAATCCGCTGGGACAAGTCGAATTCCCCGCTCTCCCGCGCGGAGGTGGACGAGGGCTCCGGCTGGATCGTCGTCGCCGACGATGCCGACGCGGCCCGGCCGTTGGTCGAGCTGCTGAGTGCGCGCAACCACCGGCACCGGGTCGTCGGATTGCCGGTCTCCGACGCGGACGAGGAAGCGCTCGCCGACGCGTTGCGCGCGGCGGCAACCGACGATTCGACGTTACGCATCGTGCATGTCGCGGCGCTGGAGGCCGCGGCCGCACCGTCGATGCGCTCACTGTTGCGGATGCAACACCGGATCCTGGGCGGGACGCGGCGGCTCTTCCGCGCGGCGGTGGCCGCCGAACTGCGCAGCCCCATCTGGATCGTGACCCGTGGCGCGCAGCGCGTCACCGACACGGACACCGTGGCGCCGCATCAGAGCTGCCTGTGGGGATTCGGCCGTGCCGCCTCGCTGGAGCTCCCGCACGTGTGGGGCGGACTCGCGGACCTGTCAGAAGGCGGCGACAACGCAGCCGACGAATGGTCTGCGCTCATCGACCGGATCGCCGCGTCGCACGGCTCGGCTGTTCGGGACGACCAGCTCGCGCTGCGTGATCGGGCGGTTTACATGCCCCGGTTGGCCCGGCGCTCTGCGCCGCCGAGCGGTGTACCGCTGCAACTGCGCGACGACGCAACGTATTTGGTGACCGGCGGACTCGGAGCGATCGGACTGGAGATCGCCGGATACCTGGCCGCGAATGGCGCCCGGAATCTGGTGCTGACCAGCCGACGCGCGCCCAGCGATGCCGCGCAACAGCGCATCGACGCACTGTGCGAACAGCACGGCTGCACCATCCGGGCCGTGGCCGGCGATGTCGCCGACGCGCACGACGTCGCACGCCTGCTGGCAAGCGTGCAGGCCGAGCTGCCACCGTTGGCCGGCATCGTGCACGCCGCAGGCGAGATCGGCACCACCCCGCTGAGCGCGCTTCAGGACGCCGAGGTCGATCGCGTCTTCGCCGGCAAGGTCTGGGGCGCTTGGCATTTGAGCGAAGCGGCGGTCGACCTGAAACTCGACTTCTTCATCAGCACTTCCTCGATCGCCTCGGTGTGGGGCGGATTCGGCCAGACCGCCTACGGCGCCGCGAACGCTTTCCTCGACGGGCTGGCGTGGCGCCTGCGGGAGCAGGGCATCTTCGGGGTCAGCGTCAACTTTGGGCCGTGGTCGGCGGGCATGGCCGACGCGGAATCCCGTGCGCGACTGGATCGGCGCGGTGTCCAGACGTTGTCTCCGGCCGATGCGCTCGCGGGTCTGGCCGATGCCGTGGCGGCCGCTTCGGCGCAGGGCCCGGCGCAGGGTGTCGTGGCCCGTATCGACTGGGCCCGCTTCTTGCCGCTCTATCAGCAAGCGGGTAGGCGGTCGTTCCTGGCGGAGCTCGAGCGCGAGGTGCCCAGCCTGATGACCGCCGCGACGCCGTCCGCAACGTCCTCGGGCAAGACCGCTTTGGTGGAGCGGCTCACCGGCGCTCCGGTGCAGCAGCGCAAGAAACTTCTCACCGACTACCTGCGCGACGCGGTGGCGGAGGTGACCCGCGTCGATGCCGCGGAGATCCGCGAGGACGCAGGCTTTTTCGACCTCGGCATGGATTCGTTGATGGCCGTCGAGTTGCGCCGCCGCATCGAACAGGGGGTAGGCAAGGAGATCCCGGCCACCCTGGCGATGGATCACCCGCGGCTGTCCGACGTGGCCGACTATCTGCTCAACGACGTGCTCGAGCTCGGCGATCAGGCATCGTCAAAACCAAGGCCGCAGCCGGCATCGGTCGCGACGACGCGCACCGATGAACCGATCGCGATCGTCGCGGTGTCATGCCGTTTCCCCGGCGCGCCCGACCCGGAAGCGTTCTGGGAGGTGCTGTCCGGGGGTGTCGATGCGATCCGAGAGGTCCCCGAGGACCGATTCGACATCGACGAGTTCTACGACCCGGATCCGGACGCTGCGGGCAAGACGTACACGCGGTTCGGCGGCTTCCTCGACGGGATCGACGGCTTCGATCCCGAATTCTTCGGCATCTCACCCCGCGAGGCCGTCTGGATCGAGCCGCAGCAGCGGCTGATGCTCGAAACGGTATGGGAGGGCCTCGAAAGGGCGGGGTACGCCCCGGCCGCCCTGCGCGGCAGCCGAACCGGAGTTTTCGTGGGTGTGGCGGCCAACGAATATGCGCACCTGCTGTCCTCGGAGTCGATCGACAAGATCGAACCCCACTTCATCACCGGTAACGCGCTCAACGCCATCTCCGGCCGGGTCGCCTTCGCGCTGGGGTTCGAAGGACCGGCGGTGGCGATCGACACCGCGTGCAGCTCGGCGTTGGTCGCCGTCCATCAGGCCTGCCAGGCATTGCATTCCGGTGATTGCGACATGGCGTTGGCCGGCGGCGTGAACGTGCTGCTGAGTCCGGTGACGGTCGTCGCGGCCTCCCGCGCGCGGATGCTTTCCCCCGTCGGGCGATGCAAGACCTTCGACGCCTCCGCCGACGGCTATGTGCGCAGCGAAGGATGCGGAATTCTCGTGCTCAAGAGGCTGAGCGACGCGGAGCGCGACGGTGATCGGATCTGCGCGGTCATCCCCAGCAGCGCGGTGAACCAGGACGGGGCGTCCAGCGGTTTGACGGTGCCCAATGGTGGTGCACAGCAACGGCTTATCGGCTCGGCGCTGGCCCGCGCCGGACTGACGGGCGGGGACGTCGATTATCTCGAGGCGCACGGGACGGGCACGCCGCTGGGTGATCCGATCGAGGTCCAGGCGGCCGCGGCCGCCTACGGCGACTCCCGCGACGCGGACCGGCCGCTGCTGATGGGCTCGGTGAAGACCAACATCGGACACACCGAATCGGCATCAGGCGCAGCAGGTCTGATCAAGGTCGTGTTGTCGCTGCAGCACGAGGTCCTGCCGCAAAGCCTGCACTTCGAGGAGCCGTCGCCGCACATCCCGTGGGATTCGCTGCCGGTGCGGGTCGTGGACGCGGCGATGCCGTGGCTGCCCAACGGCAGACCGCGCCGCGCCGGCGTGAGTTCCTTCGGGTTCACCGGCACCAACGCGCACGTTCTGGTCGAGGAGGCGCCTGCCTCCACCGACCGGCGCGTTGCCGACGACGACGCGTCGGCGTCGGAGGCTCGGGCCGGACAGGCGCGGGTGCTGGCGCTGTCCGCTCGGTCTCCGGAGGCGCTGGTGGCGTTGACCCGCCGTTACCAGGACTGGTTGACCGCCCACCCGGATGTGGATCTCGCCGAGGTGTGCCTCACCGCCGGAACGGGCCGCTCGCACTTCGAACATCGCGCCGCACTGGTCGTGGACTCGGTTGAGGGTGCGCGCGAGGCGCTGGCCGAATTGGCGGAGAACCGCCTGCGGCCCGGCGTCGTGCGCGGCGAGCACACACATCACCCGACGACGGCATGGTTGTTCACCGGCCAGGGCAGTCAGTATCCGGGGATGGCGCGTGAGTTGTTCGACAGCGAGCCGGTTTTCGCCGAAACCGTGACGCGGTGTGCGGACGCGGTCAGTGACATATTGCCGCGCCCCTTGCTGGAGGTGCTGTTCGCCACCGATCGCGAAACCGGTGGCGAAGCCGGGGAAAGGCTGCGGCACACGTCGTTTGCGCAGCCGGCGCTGTTCGCCGTCGAAATGGGCCTGGCCCGGCTTTGGCAGTCGTGGGGGATCCAACCCGATGTGGTGCTGGGGCACAGCGTGGGCCAGTACGCGGCGGCATGTGTCGCAGGCGTGTTCAGTCTCGAGGACGGCGCCCGGCTGATGGCCGAGCGCGGCCGGATGTTCGGCAGCCTGCCCGAAGGTGGGCGCATGGTGGCGGTGTTCGCCGACGCCAAGCACGTCGAGCAGGCCGCCGGCGAATTCCCGCGAGTGTCGGTCGGGGCCTACAACGGGCCCAACACTGTGCTGTCGGGGCCGGGTGAGAATCTCGAGCAGATCGTCGCCAAGTGCGGTGACGAGGGGATCCGTTGCACGTGGCTGCAGACCAGCCACGCCTTCCACTCGGAACTGCTGGATCCGGTGCTCGACGAATTCGAGTCGTACGCAGCGCAATTCCGGTTCGCCGCCCCGACGATGCCGCTGGTCTGCAACCGCACCGGTGCTGTGCTCACGGCCCAGACGCCGCTCGACGCGCAGTACTGGCGGAGGCATTCCCGCCAGCCCGTGCAGTTCGCCGAAAGTGTGCGCACCGTGGCGGCGCTGGGCTGCTCGGTGTTGATGGAGATCGGGCCGCAACCGGTGCTGTCCGGCGCCGCGGTGCAGGTCTGGCCGGAGCACCTGTCCGCGCCGCGGGCGATCGTCTCGCTGCGCAAAGGCGTGAGCGATCGGCGCCAGATCGCCGACGCGCTGGCCGCGGCCTACGTCGGCGGGCTTCGCCCCGATTTCGCTGCGCTGCAGGGTCAGCCGCGTCGCAGGCTCGAGCTGCCCACCTATCCCTTCCAGCGCCGCCGCTTCTGGCCCAAGACGTCCGGCATCGCCGTCGACGGAGGGGCCGGTTCGTCCTCGGGCATCCTCGGCAATGCGAAAGACCTCGCCTCGGGCGACTCGGTCTACACCAGCAGGTTGTCCGTCAAATCGCAGCCGTGGCTGTCCGATCACGTCATCTATGGGACCGTCGTCGTCCCCGGCGCGACGTACGCGGCGATGGCCTTGGCCGCGGTCGGCGCCCCGGCGCGAGTGAAGGACGTCTTCTTCTACGAGCCGATCATCTTGCCCGAGAAGAGTTCTCGAGAGGTGCAGCTGACCTTGCACCCGTTGCAGGACGGCGGTGAGTCCACGTTCCAAGTGCACAGCCGCCCGTACGGCGAACGCGGCGCCGAATGGTCGTTGAACGCCGAAGGGACCGTCAGCGCCGGCGCCGATGACGAGCCGGTATCCCAGGGTGACCCGGTCGACGAAGCGATCGAACGCTTGAACCGCATGCGTCCGCAGGAGTTGTTTGAGACCTTCGCCGACCTGGAGCTGGCGTGGGGGCCGACCTGGTCGGGTTCGCTGAAATCACTCTGGCTCGGCGAGGGTGAGGCGATCGGCGACATCCTCGTCGGCGAAGAACTCGCCGAACAACTCGGCAGCGAGCCGATGCATCCGGTGCTGATGGACCTGTGCACCGGCGTCGCCTTCCCGGCCTTCCCGGCGCTTCTCGCGGCCGAACAGGGCGTCAACGACCTGTTCCTGCCGCTCCGATACGGGCAAGTGTCGTTGCGCGAGAAGATGCCTCGGCGGTTCTACTGCCGCGCGAGGTGGCACAGCAGCGAACTCAACAGCGAAACCCAGGTCTTCGACCTCGATTTCGTCGATCGGGATGGCCGTCACCTGGGCGGGATTCGCGAGTTCACGGTCAAGCGCGCACCGCGCGAGGCCCTGCTGCGCGGCCTCGGTGGGGACGCCACCCGTCTGCTCTACACCCTCGGCTGGCACGAGGTACCGCCGCCCGCATCCGGTGATGAGGCCGAGAACCCAAGCGGCACATGGCTGATCGCCGGCTTCGACGAACTGGCCGCCAAGGTGCCGGGCTGCATCCCGTTCGACCGGAACGCGGACCAGGAGCTCTTGGGGCAGGTGCTGACTCAAGCCCACGAGCGCGGGCTGCCGTTCTCCGGTGTCGTCTGGCGCGGCAAGGCGCCGAGCGGGGAAGAGTCGAGCGCGGACGTCACCGCGCGCCTCGAGACCGAAATCGCCAATCTGCTCAGCGTCGTGCACACCGTGCAACGCGGCTCACAAAACGGCGATGTGAAGTTGCCCGGCGGATTGTGGATCGTCACCGAGCGTGCGGTGGCCACCGAATCCGGCGAGCCGGTCGACCCGGTGCAGGCAGCGCTGTGGGGCTTTGGCCGCACCACGATCAACGAGGAGCCGGCGCTGCGCGCCAAACTCGTCGATTGCGACGGCTCACCCGAAGCCGTGCACGCTTTGGCCGCACTGCTCGCCACCCCGGTGGACGAACCGGAACTGGCCGTGCGGCAAGGAAAGCTGCTGGCCTCGCGGCTGTTGCCGTGGGCGCGTAGCGGTCATCTCACGGTGCCGCGCGGGCGCGACTACGTCCTGGCGCCCACCGAACGCGGCGCGATCGACAACCTGCGGCTGACCGAGAAGGACGTCCCCGCGCCGGACGAGGGTTACGTGCAGGTCCGGGTCGAGGCCGCAGGCCTCAACTTCCGCGACGTGCTCAACGTCCTCGGCCTCTACCCGGGCGATCCCGGACCGATCGGCGGCGACTTCGCCGGCGTCGTCACCCAATTGGGCGACGGCGTCACCGGAGTCGAAGTGGGGCAACGCGTCTACGGCTCGATGCAGGGGGCGTTCTCCAGCCGGTTCAACGTGCCCGCCCAGTTCCTGGCGCCGATCCCGGACGGGGTGAGCGCGGTCGAGGCGGCCACGATTCCCGCCGCGGCGCTGACGGTGCGGCTGTCCTTCGACTGGGCGCAGCTGAAGCCTGGTGACAAGGTTCTCATCCACGCCGCCAGCGGCGGTGTGGGTCTGGCGGCGGTCCAGATGGCCCAGCGGTGCGGTGCCGAAGTGTTCGCCACGGCCAGCACCTTCAAGCGCGCGACGCTGCGCAAGCTGGGTGTGAAGCACGTCTACGACTCGCGTACAACGGATTTCGCCGATCAGATCCTGGCGGACACCGACGGTGCCGGCGTGGACGTGGTCCTCAACTCCCTGACCAGCGAAGGGTTCATCGAGGCGACGCTGAAGGCCACCGCCAAGAACGGCCGCTTCGCCGAGATCGCCAAGCGCGACATCTGGACACCCGAGCAGATGGCCGAGGCGCGTCCCGATATCGCCTACGAGATCGTGGCATTGGACACGGTGATGTTCACCGAACCCGATCGCATTCGCGACTTGCTCACCGAGGTTTCGCAAGGTTTGGCCGGTGGTGAGTGGACGCCGCTGCCCGCCGAGATCTATCCGCTCACCGAGGCGAGGGCCGCGTTCCGCCGCATGCAACAGGCGCGGCACATCGGGAAGATCGTGGTCCAGATGCCGAATCCGCTGCAGCCGCGCGATGATCGGAGCTACCTGATCACCGGCGGGCTCGGCGCGATCGGACTGCACACGGCGTCGCATCTGGCCCAACTCGGTGCCGGTGACATCGTGCTGACCAGCCGGCGCGAGCCCGGTGCGGACGCGCAACGGCTGATCGAGGAGATCACCGAGCGCTACAAGTGCCGCATCCATGTCTTCGCCGCCGATGTCGGCGACGAGTCCGAGGTGGCGGGGCTGCTGGAGCGCATCCGCACCGAGTTGCCGCCGCTGGCCGGTGTGGTGCATCTGGCGGGCGTGCTCGACGATGCGCTCCTGTCTCAGCAGACCGTGGAGCGATTCCGAACGACGGTGGCGCCCAAGGCGATCGGCGCCTACCACTTGGACAGGCTGACGAAGGCCGACGAGCTGGACTTCTTCATCGTGTCGTCGTCGGTGTCGAGCTTGTTCGGTTCGCCCGGCCAGTCCAACTACGCGACCGCCAACGCGCTGCTCGACGGCCTGGTCGCGCAGCGCAGGGCGCAAGGCCTGCCGGCCACCGGTGTCAACTTCGGCCCCTGGGCCCAAGGGGGCATGGCCTCTTCGGACGCCGCGACCGCCAATATCAGTGCGCAGGGCCTGATTCCGCTGGAGCCGTCGGCCGCGCTCGGCGCGCTCGCCGAGGTCGTCGCGAATGGAACCGGGCAGGCCACCGTCCTCAAGGCCAACTGGCAGCGTGCCGCGAAGGTGCTGGGCAGTTCGCGTCCGCCGATCCTCGATCTGGTGTTGCCCAGTGCCGCAGGAGAGGTGACCGGCGACAGTGAGTTGCTCAAGCAGCTGATGGAGGTTCCGGTGCCCCAGCGCGCCGGCTTCGTGACCGAATTCCTGCAGCGGGAGGTGCAGAACTTCCTGCGGCTCGCGTCGCCGCCCGCCGCGAGCAGTCGGTTCTTGGACCTGGGTACGGACTCGCTGATGGCGATCGAGCTCCGCAACCGGCTGCACAGCCAGTTCGGCGGCAAGTTCACGATCAACGCGACGGCGGTCTTCGACTATCCGACCATTGGGGGGCTCGCCGAATATCTGGTGGCCCAGCTGCCCGACGCGGAACCGGAACCGGTCGAGGAGGCGTCGTAACGTCCGGCGCGTGCGCGCCCGCACGAACGTGGACTTGTGGCGCGGAAAACCGGTGTCGGCCCAACAAGTCGACGCTCGACCCGTTAAGCGCTCAGTCGCTGATGTCGAACCCCGCGTTGATCTTGGTCGGTCGCACCCGCACCACCAACTCGCCGGGAACGGCGTTGCGGCGGCCGAACTCCTCGGCGCGTTCGGCGCCCATGTACCGGGCGCCGGTGCGGGTGGCGATGTCGAGCACGTCCGCGGGGTCCTCGCTGACCGTCGCCAGACCTTGGACTTGGACAAAGGAATACGGCGGATGGGGATCGTCGACGCAGATCACGACACGCGAATCACGCGCTATCGCACGCCCTTTCGACGTGTCACGCCCGGTGTTGAAGGCCAGCTGACCCTCATCGACGACGAACCACACCGGGGTGACCAGCGGCCGGCCGTCGGCGGCGACGTACCCGAGCATCCCCGTACGGGTGCCGGCTGAGAGGAATGAGACGACCCTTTCGGAGAGCTCGGCCATCCTTAGAGGCGGGCCAGGTCGTAGTCGCCGAGGTGGTCGATCAGGTTGTGCAGGTGCTCACCCGAGGTGCCCAGCGTGTGTTCGATCGCGGTGAGCCGGGCGGCGTAGTGGCTGATCGGGTACTCCGCGGTCACACCGATGCCGCCGTGCATCTGGATCGACTCCTGCGCGATGTGCCGGCCCGAGCGTCCGATCTGCAGCTTGGCCCGCGAGGCGATCACCGGGTCGAGGTTGCCGTCGGCGATCGACATCGCGGCGTACAGGCTCATGCTGCGGGCCAGTTCCAGCGACACGTACATGTCGGCGGCGCGCTGTGTCAGCGCCTGGAATTTGTTCAGCGTGACACCGAACTGCTTGCGGGTCTTGAGGTAATCGGTCGTCAGGCGCAGCGATTCCTCCATCGCCCCGAGCGCTTCGGCGCACAGCGCCGACTGGATACGGATGACGGCGTTGCGGATGGCGCCCGACGCGTCGGCCGCCTCACCCAGGGGTTCGGCGGGGGCGGAATCGAGATCGACCTGGGCGCCGCGTTGCCCATCGAAGGTCCGGTACGGGTGCCGAATGGCGGCGCCCGCGTCGACCAGGAACAGGCCGGTGCCGCCGTCGGGCAGGGCGGCGCTGACCACCAACGTGTCGGCGCAGTCCCCGGCGAGCACCGGGTTCTTCCGGCCGCTCACGGTCCACGAATCACCTTGCCGCGCAGCCTTGGTGGTCACCTCGGCCGACGGTTTGCGCTGGCCCGGTTCGAGGTCGGCGAAGGCCAACAGCCGTTGCCCTGACGCGACCTCGTCGAGCAGCTGCCTCTGCTCCTGGCTGCCCAGCTCGGCGATCAGCGCACCGGGTCCCAGCGCGGCGTGCAGGACCGGTTCCGGGGCCAGCCGCCGCCCGATCTCGGTGAGCACCACCGCGATCTCGATCTGGCCGGACTCGTCGGGCTCGAATCCCAGCCCGAGGATCCCGGTGTCGGCGAGCTGGCTCCAGACCTCGCGGCTCCAGCCCAGTTCGGAGCCGATGACCTTGTTGCGGCTTTCCGGGTCATAGGTGCGCGCCAGCAGGTCGCGTGTGGTGTCGCGGAGCAGGGACTGCTCGTCGCTCAACTGAAAGTCCATGGCTGCCTCACAATCCCAGAATGGTGGACGCGATGATGTTGCGTTGCACTTCGCTGCTGCCGCCGTAGATCGACGTCTTGCGGTAGTTGAGGTAGTGCGGCGCGCTGTGCTGCGCCCAGGACGGCGACGAGATGTCTTCGCCGTTGGCCGGCAACGCATCCGGCCCGGCGACCTCGACGAGCAGTTCGGTGGCGATCTGTTGCAACTGGCTGCCGCGCAGCTTGAGCACCGACGAGGCCGGGTTGGGCTGTCCGTTAGCGGAGTCGGTGACCACCCGTGACTGCGTGAGTTCCAGTGCGAGCAGCTCGTTTTCGGCCTCGGCCAGCCGCGCCGCGAACAACGGATCCTCGAGCACCCCGGTGGCCGCGGCGTGCTTCTTCACCTCGGCGAGGCGCACCTTGGTCCGGCCCACGCCGGCGATGCCGGTGCGCTCGTTACCCAACAGGAATTTCGCGTACGTCCAGCCCTTGTTCTCTTCTCCCACAAGCTGATTGGCCGGCACGCGGACGTCTTCGAAAAAGACCTCGTTGATCTCGTGGCCGCCGTCGATCGTCTTGATGGGCCGCAGCGTGATGCCCGGCGTGTTCATGTCGAAGAGCAGGAACGAGATGCCGGCCTGACGCTTGGGCGCCTGCGGGTCGGTGCGGACCAGGCAGAAGATCCAGTCCGCGTATTGGCCGAGGGTGGTCCAGGTCTTCTGCCCGTTGACGACGTAGCTGTCGCCGTCGCGGACCGCGGTGGTGCGCAGCGACGCCAGGTCGGACCCGGCCTCCGGCTCGGAGAACCCCTGGCACCACCAGATGTCGAGGCTGGCCGTCGGGGGCAGGAAGCGTTGTTTGACGTCCTCCGAACCGAATTCGGCGATCACCGGGCCCACCATCTTGGTGTTGAAGTTCAGCGGCTCCGGGACGCACGCCAGCTGCATTTCGTCGGCCCAGATCTGGTGCTGGGTCGGCGTCCAGTCCTTGCCGCCCCACTCGACCGGCCAGTTCGGTACCGCCAAACCGTGTTCGTGCAAGATCTTGTGGCTGGTGACGATGTCGTCGCGGTTCACTTCCGCCGAGCCCTGGCGCACCCGGTCGCGCAACTCCTGGGGAATCTTGGTCGTGTAGACGCTGCGGAGTTCGTCGCGGAACGCGGCTTCCTCGGGTGTGAGCGCCAGTTGCATGGCAGCCTCCTGTCGTTGCTCCGGTGAGCGTGGCGGCCCATCGCCCAGAGCTGGTTTCTGGCGATGCTGGTCGTTCGCTCAACCTCCATCTTGGCTCATCCCGTGCGGGGCCTGTGCACAGCCTCGGGTTAATCCACAGAACGGGTCGGAGGCGCCCTTCGCCGGGGCGGTTGCGGCGGTGGGCGGATTTACGGTCGGCCCATGCGAACAGAACTTCCGGCCGAGCGCCTGCAGCGACGGCTGCGCGCCGAACCGGATACCGACCCGCACGGCGAGGACTCCGGGGCGGACCCGGACGGGGACGCCCCGAACGACGACCAGAATTCGCTGCTGCCGCGGTGGCTGCCCGACTCGTCCCAGGACCGGGGCTGGGTGGCGAAGGTGCGCGCCGACCCGGGACGCGCGGGCGCCATCGGATTGGCGATCGTGGCGGCGCTGGCGGTGCTGGTCACGGTTTTCACGTTGGTGCGCGACCGGCCGGCGCCGGTGATGTCGGCCAAGCTGCCGCCGGTGGAGAAGGTGTCGACGGCGAGCCCACGCTCCTCGGCGAGCCCGACGCCCGGACCCGATCAGCCGGTGGTCGTCAGCGTGGTCGGCCTGGTACACACGCCCGGCCTGGTGACGCTCGCACCCGGCGCCCGCGTCGCCGACGCGCTGCAGGCCGCCGGCGGCGCGGTCAACGGCGCCGACACCATCGGACTCAACATGGCCCGACCGCTCGGCGACGGTGAGCAGATCGTGGTCGGCCTCGCGCCCGTCTCGGGACAGCCGACGGCCCTGGGCAGTTCGGTGGCCTCCGGATCGACATCCACGTCGAAGGCGCCGCCACCGCGGTCGGGGACGGTCAAGCCGAAACCGGGCGAGGCGGTCAACCTCAACACCGCGACGGTGCAGGAACTCGACGCGTTGCCCGGGGTCGGGCCGGTCACCGCCGCCGCGATCGTGGCGTGGCGCCAGGCCAACGGCAAGTTCACCAGCGTTGACCAGCTCGCCGACGTCGAGGGGATCGGGCCGGCGCGGCTGGAGAAGCTGCGCGCCCTGGTCCGTGTCTGACCCGGGTGCATCACCCCGGGTCGGCCGCCTCGCCCGCGGTGCGGGTCGATGTGCGCCTGGTGCCGGCGGCGCTGACCTGTTGGGCGGTGACCGCCGGCGGCATCTGGTGGCCGATCGGGCGCATCCTCGCCTGGTGCTGCGTCGCGTTGATCGGCGCCTCCGGAGCGCTGGCGTGGCGGGCGCTGCGCGGCCGCGGGGGTGCGCGGTTGCGGGCGATCAGCGCCGGGCTCGCGGCGATCGGTGTCGTGGGGGCGGGATTCGGGTTCGCCATCGCGCTGCGCGCCGACGCCGTCGATCGCCACCCGATCACCGCGGCATACGGCGTGACCGCCGCGGTCACGGTCACCCCCACCGAGAGCCCGGTGTCGTTGGGCAGCGGCCGGTTGATGTTTCGGGCCACTCTGCAACGCCTGCGCGCCGACGAAATATCCGGGCGCGTCGTCGTTTTCGCGCGCGCCGCGGATTTCGGTGGGCTGATGGTGGGCCAGCCACTGCGATTCAGCGCCCGCATCGGCCGCCCGACGCGGCGCGACCTGACGGTCGCGGTGCTCAACGCGTCGGGCCGGCCGACGATGGGCACCGCGGGCGTCGTGCAACGGGCGGCGCACGCCGTGCGCGGTCGATTCTCCGCAACCGTCCGCGACACACTGCCCGGCGAGGAGGCGGCGCTGCTGCCCGCGCTGGTGCTCGGCGACACCTCGGCGGTGCCCGGCGACACGGGCCGCGACTTCCGCGCGGCCGGCATGACGCACCTGATGGCCGTGTCGGGGGCCAACGTGACGATCGTGTGCGCCGCCGTGCTGTTCTCGGCCCGATTGATCGGCCCCCGGACGGCGGTCGTACTGGCCGCACTGGCACTGGTGGCCTTCGTCATCGTCGTGCAGCCGACGGCGAGCGTGTTGCGGGCCGCGGCGATGGGCGCCATCGCGTTGACGGGAATGCTGAGTTCGCGTCGGCGGCAAGCCATTCCGGCGCTCGCCGCCACGGTGCTGCTGTTATTGGCGCTCGCCCCGCACCTGGCCGTCGACGTCGGCTTCGCGCTGTCGGCGCTCGCCACCGCCGCGCTGGTCGTCATCGCACCGGAGTGGTCGCGGCGGCTGACGGGAAGGGGGATCCCTAAGCCGTTGGCCGATGCGCTGGCCGTCGCCTGGGCCGCGCAGATCGTGACCGCGCCGCTGGTCGCCGCGATCTCCGGCCGCTTCAGCGTGGTCGCCGCCGCCGCCAACCTCGTCGTGGCGGGCGTGATCGCGCCGATCACGGTGCTGGGCACCGCCGCGGCCGCGCTCTGCCCGGTGTGGCCGGCCGCCGCGCGGCTGCTCATCCGGTTCACCGGCCCCGAGTTGTGGTGGGTGGGCGGCGTGGCCCGCTGGGCGGCCGGCCTGCCCGGCGCGACGGTGCCGGTCCCGCAGGGCATGCCCGGCACGCTGCTCGTCGGCGGTGTGACGGTGCTGGCGATCGTGCTGTGGCGGTGGAGCCCGTTCCGCGTCGTCTCGGGGGTGGCCGCGCTGGCCGGGCTGGCCTGGGCGCTGTCCGGGATCGTCGGTCGGTCGTGACACCATCATGGGGTGAGCGAGGTTTCGCCGTTGCACCTGGTGCTGGGAGACGAGGAACTACTGGTCGAGCGGGCGGTGGCCGACGTGCTGCGGTCGGCGCGGAAACGGGCCGGCAAGGACGCGGACATCCCGGTCAACCGGATGCGGGCCGGTGACGTCAGCACCTACGAGCTCGCCGAGCTGCTGAGTCCCTCGCTGTTCGCCGACGAGCGCATCGTGGTGCTCGAGTCGGCCGGTGAAGCGGGCAAAGACGCTGCCGCAATGATCGTTTCGGCCGCGGCCGACATGCCGGCGGGCGTCGTGCTGGTGGTCGTGCACTCGGGCGGCGGCCGGGCCAAGGCGCTGGCCACCGACCTGCAGAAGCTCGGCGCCCAACTGCACCCGTGCGCGCGGATCACCAAACTCAGCGAGCGCATCGACTTCGTCCGCAAGGAGTTCCGCGCTTTGCGGGTGAAGGCCGACGAGGCGACGGTGACCGCGATGTTGGACGCGGTCGGCTCCGACCTGCGCGAGTTGGCGTCCGCCTGCTCCCAACTGGTCGCCGACACCGGCGGGGCGGTCGACGCCGCCGCGGTGCGCCGCTATCACAGCGGCAAGGCCGAGGTGAAGGGCTTCGACATCGCCGACAAGGCGGTGGCCGGCGACATCGAGGGGGCCGCCGAGGCGCTGCGGTGGGCGATGATGCGGGGCGAGCCCCTGGTGGTGCTGGCGGACGCGCTGGCCGAGGCGATCCACACCATCGGCCGGGTCGGCCCGCTGTCGGGCGATCCCTACCGGATGGCGTCCCAGCTGGGGATGCCGCCCTGGCGGGTGCAAAAGGCCCAGAAACAGGCGAGGCATTGGTCGCGGGACACGGTGGCCACGGCGATGAAGGTTGTCGCCGCGCTCAACGCGAACGTCAAGGGGGCGGTGGCGGACGCCGACTACGCTTTGGAATCCGCGGTCAGACAGGTTGCCGAGCTGGCCGCCCAGCGCAGCCGCTGAGAACTCAGAGCTTGTTGAGGGCCTGCGCCAGGGCCGACTTCTTGTTGGCGGCCTGGTTCTTGTGGATCACGCCCTTGCTGGCAGCCTTGTCCAACTTGCGGTTGGTCGAGACCAGCAGCTCGGCGGCCTTCTCCTTGTCGCCGGCGTGGGTGGCCTCGCGGAAGGCGCGGACGGCGGTGCGCAGCGACGACTTCACCGACTTGTTGCGCAGGCGGGCGCGCTCGTTCGTCTTGTTGCGCTTCTGCTGCGACTTGATGTTGGCCACGCTCGAGTTCCTTCTTCGATCAGACGTTTGGTTGGGACGCCGGAATCACCACAGCGATTGCCCAGGTTATCAGTGAGTTACGTTTTCCCCCAAAACGGGAACACGTGGGCTGCCATAACGTCGATCTGAGGCAGCATCTGAACAGTGAGTCTGACGAACCAGCTTGAGGAGACCAGGCGGGGTTTTCGCGCCGCGCGTTCGGAGCGAATTTTCGGCGGATACAACACATCCTCGGACGCCTACGAGATGGCCTTCGATGAGATGTTCGACACGCAGGGCGCCGTTCGCGGCCCCTACAAGGGCATCTATGCCGAACTCGCGCCATCGGACGCCTCGGATCTCAAGGCTCGCGCCGAAGCGCTCTCCCGCGCCTTCCTCGACCAGGGCATCACCTTCTCTTTGTCGGGCCAGGAGCGGCCCTTCCCGCTGGACTTGGTGCCGCGAGTCATCTCGGCCGCCGAGTGGGCCCGGCTGGAACGCGGCATCACCCAGCGGGTCAAGGCCCTCGAGAGGTACCTCGACGACATCTACGGCGACCAGGAAATCCTCGACGACGGGGTGATCCCGCGCCGCCTGATCACCTCCTGCGAGCACTTTCACCGGCAGGCCATGGGCATCGTCCCGCCCAACGGCGTGCGGATCCACGTCGCCGGCATCGATCTGATCCGCGACGAAAAGGGCGATTTCCGGGTCCTCGAGGACAACCTGCGGTCGCCCTCGGGCGTCTCCTACGTCATGGAGAACCGGCGCACCATGGCGCGCGTCTTCCCGAACCTGTTCGCCACGCATCGCGTGCGTTCGGTCGACGACTACGCCGGCCACCTGCTGCGGGCGCTGCGCAACTCCGCGGCCACCAACGAGGCCGACCCCACGGTGGTGGTGCTGACCCCGGGCGTCTACAACTCCGCGTATTTCGAGCATTCCCTGCTGGCCCGCCAGATGGGGGTCGAGCTGGTCGAAGGGCGCGACCTGTTCTGCCGCGACAACCAGGTGTACATGCGTACCACCGAAGGCGAGCGCCAGGTCGACGTCATCTATCGGCGCATCGACGACGCCTTCCTGGACCCGCTGCAATTCCGGGCCGACTCGGTGCTGGGGGTGGCCGGCCTGGTCAACGCCGCCCGCGCCGGAAACGTCGTGATCTCCAGCGCGATCGGCAACGGCGTCGGCGACGACAAACTCGTCTACACCTACGTGCCCGCCATGATCGAGTACTACCTGGGCGAGAAGCCGCTGCTGGCCAACGTGGAGACGCTGCGCTGCTGGCTCGACGAGGAACGCGAAGAGGTGCTCGACCGGATCGACGAGCTGGTCCTCAAGCCGGTCGAGGGGTCCGGCGGCTACGGAATCGTGTTCGGCCCGGAGGCCTCCCATAAGGAACTGGCCGCCGTCGCCAAGAAGATCCGCGACGACCCGCGGAGCTGGATCGCCCAGCCGATGATGGAACTGTCGACCGTGCCGACGCAGGTCGGCAGCGCGCTGGCGCCCCGCTACGTCGACTTGCGGCCGTTCGCGGTCAACGACGGCAACGACGTGTGGGTGTTGCCCGGCGGCCTCACCCGGGTGGCCCTGGTCGAGGGGTCACGGGTGGTCAACTCCAGCCAGGGCGGTGGCTCGAAGGACACCTGGGTGTTGGCGTCGCGGACCTCGACCGGCGATCACGAACTCGGTGCCGCCGAAGTGGTGCGCTCCCTGCCGGACTCCATGGCGGAGCCGGGCAGCGACGGCCAGGCCGACGAGCGGCAGGACGACCAACCCCAGCAGAAGCAGCGGCAGATCGTGATCCGGTGATGCTGGCACGTAACGCCGAGGCGCTCTACTGGATCGGCCGCTACGTCGAGCGCGCCGACGACACCGCGCGAATCCTGGACGTGGCGCTGCACCAATTGCTCGAGGATTCCAGCGTCGACCCGGATCAGGCCTCGCGCCTGCTGCTGCGGGTGCTCGGCATCGACCCGCCCGATCATGACCTGGACGTGTGGTCGTTGACCGATCTGGTGGCCTACAGCACCAACGCCCAGGGCGGCTCTTCGATCGTCGACGCGATCACCGCGGCGCGGGAAAACGCCAAGTCGGCGCGGGAGGTGACGTCCAGCGAGATCTGGGAGTGTCTCAACACCACCTACCACGCCCTGCCCGAACGCGAACGCGCCGCCAAACGCCTTGGGCCCCATGACTTTCTGTCGTTCGTCGAGCGGCGGGCGGCCATGTTCGCCGGCTTGGCGGACTCGACGCTGTCGCGCGACGACGGATATCGCTTCATGGTGTTGGGGCGGGCGATCGAGCGCGTCGACATGACGGTGCGGCTGTTGCTGTCGCGGGTTGGGGACAGCGCTTCGTCTCCGGCGTGGGTGACGCTGCTGCGCTCGGCGGGCGCGCACGACACGTATCTGCGCACCTATCGCGGTGTGCTCGACGCGGGCCGCGTGGTCGAGTTCATGTTGCTGGACCGGTTGTTTCCGCGTTCGGTGTTTTACTCGCTGCGGCTGGCCGAACACAACCTCGACGAACTGGTCCGCAATCGGCAGAGCCGGATCGGGGCCACCGCCGAGGCCCAGCGGTTGCTCGGGCAGGCACGCAGCGAATTGGAGTTCGTCCAGCCCGGTGTGCTGCTGGAGACGCTGGAAAGCCGGTTGGCGGGCCTGCAGCGCACCTGCCGCGATGTCGGAGAAGCCTTGGCGCTGCAGTACTTTCACATCACACCGTGGGTGGCGTGGTCGAACGCCGGTCAGCGCGCCGGCCTGGTCAGCAGGAAAGGGGACGGCTGATGTGGCGGCTGCGGGTGGTGCACACCACGGGGTACGCCTACCAGTCGCCGGTGACCGCCTCCTACAACGAAGCCCGGCTGACCCCGCGGTCGAACAACCGCCAGAACGTCATCCTCAACCGCGTCGAGACCATCCCGGCAACCCGGTCCTACCGCTACATCGACTATTGGGGCACCGCGGTGACGGCGTTCGACTTGCACGCGCCGCATACCGACCTCACGGTGATGTCCTCGTCGGTCGTGGAGACCGAACGCGCCGAGGCGCCGGCCACCGAGGTGGACTGGGGGGAGCTGCATTCGGATGCGGTGATCGATCGCTTCGACGACCTGCTCCGCCCCACCGAACACACCCCGGCCAGCAAGCGGGTGGCTGCGGTGGGCAAAAAGATCCGCAAGAACCACAGCCCCGCCGAAGCCGTTGTTGCGGCGGCCAATTGGGTGCGCGAGGAGCTGGACTACCTTCCGGGGACCACCAGCGTGCACTCGTCCGGGCTCGACGCCCTGAAAGCAGGCAAGGGCGTCTGTCAGGACTTCGTGCACCTGTCGCTGATGTTGTTGCGCGGCATGGGGATTCCCTCGCACTACGTTTCGGGCTACTTGCATCCCAAATGTGACGCCGTCGTCGGGGACACCGTGGACGGGCGAAGCCACGCCTGGATCGAGGCGTGGACGGGCGCGTGGTGGAGCTATGACCCCACCAACGACGCCGAGATCACCGAGCAGTACGTCGGCGTGGGTGCCGGCCGCGACTATGCCGATGTTTCCCCGTTGAAGGGCATATATTCCGGGGAGGGCGCCACCGACCTCGACGTGATCGTGGAGGTGACCCGGCTCGCCTAAGGGCCGATATGCGGCGTTACCGTGACATGCGGTTGGCGTTGATCTCCTCGTGGTGCGCCATGGCCCACTGGGCCAGGGAGATCACCAGCGGCAGCAATGTCCGTCCGAGTCCGGTCAATTCGTACTCGACTCGCGGTGGCACCTCGGCGTAGGCCGTGCGGTCGACCAGGCCATCCTCGACCAGATGCTTGAGCGTCAGGGTGAGCATCCGCTGCGAGATGCCTTCCACGGTCGCCTCCAACTCGCCGAACCGCATTGGCCCGTCACGCAGCGTGCCGATTACCAGCAGGCTCCACTTGTCGCCGATGCGATCGAGGACCTCCCGGACCGCACCGCCCTCGGGTATCCGCGGCGTCTTCCGTGTGACGTTCGTCATATCGAAGTCTCCGTCCTGGATACATACATCGATGTGCCTTATGCGGCGGGCCCAGCGCTGACACACGATGTGGCTACGCACAAATGGTAAGGATTGGGGAACACCGTGAACATCGCACTGTGGGCCGCGCAGAGTCTGCTCGCCTTCGTCTATCTCGTCGCGGGTGGGCTCAAAGTCGTTCGGCCGCGCGAACAACTCGTAGCATCGGGCCGACTCGACTGGATGAAGGACCACTCGGACGCTGCGGTCAAGGCCGTTGGCGCGGTCGAGATCCTCGGCGCGCTCGGCGTGATCCTGCCGGAGGCAACCGGCATCGCCCGCGTCCTGACCCCAGCCGCTGCGGTGGGCCTAGTCATCGTGCAGATCGGAGCGATGCGCGTGCACCTGACTCGTAACGAGCGACAACCGTTGCCAATCAACGTAATTCTCTTGTTGCTCGCGTCCTTCGTCGCGATCGGTCGATCCGTAGGCTGAGCCCTCGACGAGGCCGCTGGCCTCCCGCCCGAGGCGCTGGGTAGCCGACGCCGAGGCGCCGCAGGGTTACCGTTCAGCGATGAACGGTATCCGCGAAGCCGCGGCCCACCTCGAGGCGAACCGTCCCCGGCGCGGCGGCCCGCCCCTGACGGCGCTGGCCCTGCTCTGCATCGGGCTGCTCTTCGGTGGGATCGCGATCGGCGTCGGGATGGGCGGCGTCATGCCCTTGCCGTACGGTCCGGTCGGCGCGGTGGCGGCGTACGTGCGCGCCCAGCCGGTGGCCGTGCGGATCATGGCCGTTGCGACGTTCGCGTCGTCGGTCCCGCTTGCGGTCTATGCGGCGATGGCCGCCGCGCGGCTGAGGCAACTCGGAGCCGGTGCCGCCGCGTCGATCGCGTTCGCGGGCGGTGTTTTGGCCGCCGGGGCGCTGGGGCTGGCCGGACTGCTGGGGTGGGCGATGTCGTGGCCGGACGTCAGTACCGACACCGCCTTGGTGAGGGCGCTGTACTTGCTGGTCTTTCTCACCGGCGGCCCGGGTCACATCGTGGCGTTGGGCCTGTTGGTCGCCGCGATGGCGGCGTCGGGGCGGACCGGGGGAGCGCTGCCCCGGCCGCTGGCACGGATCGGTCTGGCGACTGCTGTCCTCGCCGAATCGGCGGCGGGGGTGTTGATCTGGCCCGCGCTGGGCGTCCTGTTGCCGATCGCGCGGGTCCTGGCGCTGATCTGGCTGGTGGTGGCCGGTGCCGCCATTGTCCGTGCGGTGCAACGGGATTCGCCATCCCGGTGAGCGCGACGTTCGTCAGGACGGCGCGTCGATCTGGACCCGGTGCAGGTCGTCACCGAGCTCGATGCGCCCACCGAACTTCCCGGCGGCCAGCGCCCGCCACTGCTCTTCCTGGCCGGGCACCAGCGCCGGCACGTAGTGCGTCATGACGAGGGTGTCCACGCCCGCGCGGGCCGCGGTCGCCGCCGCCTCTTCCACTGACGAGTGGTAGTCGCAGATGTCGACGAGCCGCTGCTGCGGGATGGTGGCGACGATGTCCTTGCGGATCACGGTGTGCACCAGGGCGCCGGCACCGGCCGCCAGCTCGTCCAGGCTCGCGCACGGCACGGTGTCGCCCGCGAGCACCACCGACGCCCCGTCGTAGTCGATGCGGAACCCGATGGTCGGGGCCACTGGCCGGTGATCGGTGGCGCCCACCCGGATCGATACGCCGTCGCGGTCCCAGACCGGACCGTCGGTGTGTTCGTGGACCTCGACGGCCGGCGGCGCATTCAGATCGGCGTGATGGGCGATCCGGTAGCCGATGTCGTGGCGGAACGCCCCCAGCGTCGCCTCCACCAGTTCGGCGGTGCCGGGCGGCCCGATGATGGGCAGCGGCGCGGGATCGGGGGTGAAGGTGCTGATCCACCGCGTGATGAGGACGTCGCCGAGGTCGCCGACGTGATCACTGTGCAGGTGGGTGAGCAGCAGGGCCGACAACCCGGCCGCGCCCACCCCGACCGCCGCCGCGCGCTGGAGCACCCCGCGCCCGCAGTCCACCAGGAACACCTGCCCGCCGGCCCGCACCAGGGTCGACGGCCCGGCGCGGTTCGGGTCGGGGATCGGACTACCGGTGCCCAGCAGGGTGACCTCGATCATGGCCCCATCTTGCAGGTCCCCGCCGTGAGCAGTGGCCCAATCGAACGATCCGGCCGGCCGTCGGCGCTTGGACACGATCTGTTTGCGGGTTCCGTGGGTGGCTTTTCCGCCGCGCGAGTTAGCCGTAGCCTGATGTGAAGCGGATCACAAACCCGGCTGGAGGCCTTGATGCGGATTGCGGACGTCTTGCGGAATAAGGGCGCGGCGGTGGTGACCATCAACCCGGACGCGACGGTTCGCGAGCTGCTGGCGGGTCTGACCGAGCAGAACATCGGCGCCATGGTCGTGGTCGGCGACGAGGGGGTCGTCGGCATTGTGTCGGAGCGCGACGTCGTGCGCCAGCTGCACACTCATGGCGCCAGCGTGCTCTCTCGCCCGGTGTCCAAGATCATGACCAGCATGCTGGCCACGTGCACGAAGGCCGACACCGTCGACGCGATCAGCGTGCTGATGACCAAGAACCGGGTGCGCCACGTCCCGGTGCTCGACGGGAAGAAGCTGATCGGCATCGTCAGCATCGGTGACGTGGTGAAGACCCGGATGGAAGAACTCGAGGCCGAGCAGCAGCAGTTGCAGTCCTACATCACCCAGGGCTGACTCGCCGGCCCATCTCGGCCCCGCTCGCCGAGCGTGCATTCAGGGCGAAAATTGGCGGATTTCCCGCCGTGGTTACACGCTCGGCGACTTGGCCGACTCAACGCCAGGAGTAGTCGGCGCGCAGCCGGGCCGCCACCACGTCGAAGATCTCGCGATCCAGGATGGCGCCCTCGCGGCGGATGCCCTCCTCGGGCACGTCGAGCACGCGGTCCAGCCGGACCCAGCTGGATCTTCCCTCGTAATCCCAACTGCCAGAACCGATTCCAACCCAGTCGGGATCGGCGGCGTGGCGCTCCTGGCTGGAGACCATCAATCCCAGCAGGGTGCCGCGATCGCGTCCCACCACCAGCACGGGCCGGTCCTTGCCCCGGCTGGGGTCGTCCTCGTAGACCACCCACGTCCAGACGATCTCGCCGGGATCGGCCCGGCCGTCCAGGCTCGGCGCGTACACGAGTTTGCGGGCCCGCTGCGCGGTGGGCAGGCTGTTGCTGGTCACCGGCCGGCCCGCGACCGTCGTGTCGGACGGTGGCGGTGTCGCGGCCGCGATGACGTTCGCGGTGATCCGCACGGCCTGCTGCAACTCGCGCAGGACGGTCTGGGAATTCTGCACGTGCCGCGCCAGCCGCGGGGCCCCGTTGAACACCAGATTCTCGGCGAACCGCTGGAACGTCTTCCACTGCGATTTCCGGGCAGACGCCATATTCGCAGCATAGACGCGAGCAACCGGGCGCGACTGTGTCCAAGTAGGTCCGGACGACGCTGCATAGATACGCTGGACTTGGCCGCGAACGGCCAGCACAACGGCCGCGCAGCGCCCATCACGTTTGACGTAGACCAGGAGATTCCCATCAGCAGTTTCGCCGACAAGACCTTCACCGCGCCGGCGCAGATTCGGAATTTCTGCATCATCGCCCACATCGATCACGGCAAGTCGACGCTGGCCGACCGGATGCTGCAGCTCACCGGTGTCGTCGATGAGCGCTCGATGCGCGCCCAGTACCTGGACCGGATGGACATCGAGCGCGAGCGCGGCATCACCATCAAGGCGCAGAACGTCCGGCTCCCCTGGAAAGTCGACGACGAAGACCACGTCCTGCACCTGATCGACACCCCGGGCCACGTCGACTTCACCTACGAGGTCTCGCGCGCGCTGGAGGCCTGCGAGGGCGCGGTGCTGCTGGTGGACGCAGCCCAGGGCATCGAGGCCCAGACCCTGGCCAACCTCTACCTGGCGCTGGACCGCGACCTGACCATCATCCCGGTGCTCAACAAGATCGACCTACCGGCCGCCGACCCGGACCGCTACGCCGGAGAACTGGCCCACATCATCGGCTGCGAGCCCGACGACGTGCTGCGGGTCTCGGGCAAGACCGGCGAGGGAGTCGCGGAACTGCTCGACGAGGTGGTGCGCCAGGTGCCGCCCCCGCAGGGCAAGGCCGACGCGCCGCTGCGGGCGATGATCTTCGACTCCGTCTACGACATCTACCGCGGCGTGGTGACCTACGTCCGGGTGGTCGACGGCAAGATCACCCCGCGCGAGCGCATCGCGATGATGTCCACCGGCGCCACGCACGAGCTGCTCGAGGTCGGCATCGTCTCGCCCGAGCCGAAGGCCAGCGACGGCCTGGGGGTGGGCGAGGTGGGCTACCTGATCACCGGGGTCAAGGACGTCCGCCAGTCCAAGGTGGGTGACACCGTGACGACGGCACGGCGCGGCGCGGCCGACGCGCTGACCGGGTACCGCGAACCCAAGCCGATGGTCTACTCGGGCCTGTATCCCGTCGACGGTTCGGACTACCCGGACCTGCGCGACGCGCTGGACAGGCTGCAACTCAACGACGCGGCGCTGACGTACGAGCCCGAGACGTCGGTGGCGCTGGGCTTCGGATTCCGTTGTGGCTTCCTGGGTTTGCTGCACATGGAGATCACCCGGGAGCGTCTGGAGCGGGAATTCGACCTGGATCTGATCTCGACGTCACCCAACGTCGTCTACCGGGTCATCAAGGAAGATGACACCGAAATCGTCGTGACCAACCCGTCGGACTGGCCGGAGGGCAAGGTCCGCGCGGTGTACGAGCCGGTGGTCAAGACGACGATCATCGCGCCCAGCGAATTCATCGGCACCATCATGGAACTGTGCCAGTCGCGCCGCGGCGAACTCGGCGGCATGGACTACCTGTCGCCCGAACGGGTGGAGCTGCGCTACACCATGCCGCTGGGCGAGATCATCTTCGACTTCTTCGATTCCCTGAAGTCGCGCACCCGCGGCTACGCCAGCCTCGACTACGAGGAGGCCGGCGAGCAAGAGGCCCAGCTGGTCAAGGTCGACATCCTGTTGCAGGGCGAGGCCGTCGACGCGTTCAGCGCGATCGTGCACAAGGACGGCGCCTCGGCCTACGGCAACAAGATGACCACCAAGCTCAAAGAGCTGATCCCGCGACAGCAGTTCGAGGTGCCGGTCCAGGCGGCGATCGGATCGAAAATCATTGCGCGCGAAAACATCCGAGCCATCCGCAAGGACGTGCTGTCCAAGTGTTACGGCGGTGACATCACCCGCAAGCGCAAACTTCTGGAAAAGCAGAAGGAAGGCAAGAAGCGGATGAAGACCATCGGGCGGGTCGACGTGCCGCAGGAAGCGTTCGTGGCGGCGCTGTCCGCGGACGCGGCGGGCGACAAGGGCAAGAAGTAGCCATGCGGATACTCAAGGCGGCGGCGACGTTCGCGGCGCTGGCCACGCTGGTGACGGGCTGCGGCGGGGTCGTGGAGGGTACCGCGAAGCCGGCGCCGAACCTGAAGCTGCGGCCGCTGAATGGTGCGGCGGTCAGCAAGGTGCTTCTCGACGGCGCGGCGCTGTCGCGGATGCTCGACCAGACCCTGGTCTCCCGCGATCCGGCCCAAGTCGGCGGCCCCGAGAAGCTCTACCAGGTCAAGCGGTCGACGTCGCAGGCCGGTTGCCTGGGCGTGACGGCGATGCTGCAGAAGAGCGTGTACCGGTCCGGCCAAGTGCAGGACGTCGCCTCGGAGTCGTGGTGGAACAACGGCGAACCGGCGCAGGTGATCACCGTGATGGAGGGCGTGGTCACGCTGCCGTCGGCCGCGCAGGCTCAGGCGCTGTTCGCGCAGTTCTCCCAGCAGTGGCAGCAATGCAACGGCATGACGACCTCGGAACAGTCCGGCCCGATCAGCACCACGAACGTCATCAGCGATGTCCGCGGCACCGCGACGACCATCGCGGCGACCAAAACCGCCACCTCGGTGCTACCCAACATGCCGGCCCTGCGGCCCACCCCGCAGGCGCGTGCCATCGGTATCCGGTCGAACTGCCTCGTGGAAGTCGAGGTGGTCTTCTTCGGCGGGCGGCGATCCACCGACCCGGGATCGGCCGACATCAACACCAGCGCGCTCGACATCGCGCACGCCATGATGGACAGGGTCAACGCGCTGAGCTGACGCGGGCCGGGCGGCCGGGAGGGGTGAAGTGAAAAGCACCTGGCGTTCGCTGGCCGCTGTGATCGCGGTGCTGCTGGTGAGCGGGTGCACCGAAACCACGGCCGGCACAGGAGGTCTGGCGCCGAACGCGGGTCGGGTGCCGGCCATCAAACGGGTCTTGTTCGACGGGACCGCGCTGGCAAAACTGCTCGACCAGCCGTTCCAGCCCTACCCGCACTATTCGGAATTCGGCGGCGGCGACAAATTGGGGACCAATTGGGAGAACGACCGGCCGACCGAGTGCATCGGGGTCATTCACCTGATGCAGCGCGTCACGTACGGCTCGGCGCCGATACAGGAAACGGCCGGCGAAATGTGGGTGCACAAAGGCGATTCCGTGAAGATCGACAGCGTCCTGCAGGGCATCGTCGCGTTGCGGACGGCCGCGGACGCCGACGCGTTATTCGCCAGGTTCGTCGCGCAGTGGCAGAAGTGCGACGGGACCACGCTGACCGTGGAGCCCATCGATGTATGGGGTTTCGACGCCATCGCCGACGTGCGCGTCCTGGATTCGGTTGTGGCGGCTACGGTTTCGATGCGATCCGGCCCACGCGGGGGATTGAACGCAATCCCATCGGCTCGGGCCCTCGGCGTCAAGGGACCTTACGTGGTCGAGGTGACCGTCGACTTCATTCCCATTTATGGTCCGGGCGATCAGGGCAACGGCGACATCAACACCACCGCCATCGACCTCGCCCGCGCACTCATGGACAAACTCGGCGCCCGCAGCTGACGGATCCAGCTACATCGGCGCGTTGGCGGGCTGGAACATCCCGGAGCCGTCGGCCTCCTCCTCGGCCCGAATGACGTGCACCACGGCGTTGATCAGCGCCAGGTGGGTGAACGCCTGCG
The DNA here is from genome assembly GCF_976985685.1 of Mycobacterium sp. NTMscope_Eco_3. NCBI lineage: Bacteria > Bacillati > Actinomycetota > Actinomycetes > Mycobacteriales > Mycobacteriaceae > Mycobacterium > Mycobacterium sp. NTMscope_Eco_3. Next base: position 1,308,153 of record NZ_CDRJYZ010000001.1, read on the forward strand.
GGAAGTTGCCGAGCTGGCGACCGGTGCGCGGCTCGATCTCCTCGGCGTAGAGGTGCAGCGGGCTGGCGTAGGACAGCAGCCGCTCGCACAGGCGTTTGGCGCGGCGCACCTCGCCGATCTCGACCAGCGCCGACACCAGCCAGAACGAGCAGATCGTGAAGGTGCCCTCCTCGCCGGACAGGCCGTCGTCGGTCTCCTCGACCCGGTAGCGCAGCACCAGGCCTTCCTGGGTGAGTTCGTCGGCGATCGCCAGCACGGTGTTGCGTACCCGCGGGTCATCCGGCGGCAGGAACCGCGTCAGCACCACCAACAGCAGCGAGGCGTCCAGCGCGTCGCTGCCGTAGCGCTGGGTAAAGACCCCGCGGGAATCCACGCCGTGCGCCAGGATGTCGGCCTTGATCTCCTCGGCGATGGCCCGCCACTGTTGGGCGTAGCTCTTCTCGCCCTGCCGCTCGGCCAGCTTCGCCCCGCGGTCGAGCGCCACCCAGCACATCACCTTCGACGACGTGAAGTGCTGCGGCTCCCCGCGCACCTCCCAGATTCCGCGGTCGGGCTCGCGCCAGTGCTTGATCGCCTCTTCCACCTGCTTCTTCAGCACCGGCCACAACGTCTCTGGGACCTGCTCGCGCGACTTGGCGTGCAGGTAGAAGGAGTCCAGGATGGAGCCCCAGATGTCATGCTGGACCTGGTCGAAGGCGCCGTTGCCGATGCGCACCGGCCGGGCCTGGTCGTAGCCGGACAGGTGATGCAGTTCCTCTTCCACCAGGCTGCGCTCGCCGCCCACGCCGTACATCACCTGCAGCGGGTGCCGCTCGTTGTTGTTGGCCCCCGACACGTCGGCGATGAAGGCGAAGAAGTCGTCGGCCTCGCGGTCCAGTCCGAGCGTGTACAGGCCCCATAACGCGAACGTGGAGTCGCGCACCCAGGCGTAGCGGTAGTCCCAGTTGCGTTCGCCCTGCGGTGTTTCCGGCAGCGACGTGGTGCTGGCCGCCAGTAGCGCGCCGGTGGGCGAGTAGGTCAACCCCTTCAGCGTGAGCGCGCTGCGCTGCAGGTAGGCCCGCCACGGGTGGTCGGGGAAGTTGCCGATGTTGATCCACTGCCGCCAGCACTCGGTGGTCTGCCACATCTTGTCGGCGGCCTCTTGGTAGGTCTGCGGCGCCGGGTGTTTGGTCCAGCTCAGGGCCACGAACACGTCGTCGCCCTCTTTCATCCGGGTGCGTGCCCGTGCCTCCCGGCCTTCCAGCCCGATCCGCAGGTTGGTCGTCAGCCGCAGTGTCGGGTGGGCGTCGGGCTGCCTGGTGGCGCGCGCGATGGCCTCGCCGTACGCGTTGGCGGAGTATTCCCAGGTGGCCCCCACCCGGTGGTAGTCGAACGCCGGCTCGCAGCTCATCATCAGTTCGACGGTGCCGCTGACGCAGCGCACCGTGCGCAGCAGGATGTGCTCGGCGTCCCAGTCCATCGGGGTGCGGCGGTGCGTGCGCGACCGGCGGTCGAGGTCGTGCCAGGGGCCCATCACCAGCGCGTCACGCACGATCAGCCACCCGGTGTGCGTCTGCCAGGTGGTCTCCATGATGAGGCTGCCCGGCAGATACCGGCGGGCCGACGGCACCGAGACGCCGTAGGGGCCCAGCCGGAAATGGCCGGCGCTGCGGTCCAGGATCGCCCCGAACACGCTCGGCGAGTCCGGCCGCGGCACACACAGCCACTCCACCGACCCGGCCGGAGAGATCAGGCAGGTGGTTTCCCAGTCCGACAGGAACGCGTAATCGGCGATCGGCGGAAAGGGATTGCGCAGGGCTGCACTGGGAGCGAGGGGCCCGGGGGTGCGCAGGTCGATCGACGAAGACATCGACGTTGCGGCCGCCGTCTGCGGCGCTTCCTCGGGCATGGTGTCGGCCGGTTGGTCGTCGGGCTGAACATGCAGAACCATCTGGACATCATCGACCGCGCGGCGGCCCGGCGTCCAACGTTTCGCCGAGGCGGCGTGGCGCGCACCTACCCGGGCGCCGGCGTTCACGCATTGGTTTTGTGCGGCAGCGCCGCATAGGGTGAGCTCCGTGAACGCGTTCCTCAACTGGTGGGACGGCAACGAGCTGTGGCTTTCGGGGCTCCCTTTCGTGCTGCAGGCCATGGTGGTGATGCCGGTCGTGCTGGCGGTGGCCTACGTGACGGCGGCCCTGCTCGACGGGCTGCTCGGCAAGGGCATCGAGTTGATGCGCCGTGCCCGCCATGCCGGTGAGACCTCCGGGTGACGCGCATGCCTCGGTCGCACGTGACGCTGGTTCTCCTGATCTTGGTGGCGCTGGTGATCGGCATGTGGCTGGTCACGCACTTGATGCACCGTTGAGTCGCTCGCCGCATTCGCTCGGCGCCGGCTCCGGTGGCGGCACCGTCAATTCCTGTTAGGCTTCCCGCCATGCGCGTGGCGTTTGGCATTCCCGGGTGCTATGCCTTCGTGCACTGTTGTCGCTGACTCCCAAACCCGTGTGCGGTCTGGTTCTGGAGTTCTCGAATCCTCCTGAAGTTCTGGTTGCCTTTCCGCTGATACGGGACCGAGATCCGTTACGTTCCCCACCGGAAGGCCTTCGATGGACATCAGGACCGCGTTGCGTTGGCGGCCTGTCTTCGCCCTGATTGCGATAGCCGGCATCGTCGCCGGCTGCCACGGGGGTGCCAGCGATGCCGTCGGCGGCGGCGGGCTGGCCGGCGCGCACACTTCCATCACGCTGGTCGCCTACTCGGTCCCAGAACCCGGATGGAGCAAGATAATTCCGGCGTTCAATGCGTCCGAGGAGGGCAAGGGCGTGCAGGTGGTGACCTCCTATGGGGCCTCCGGTGACCAATCCCGCGGCGTCGTCGACGGCAAGCCGGCCGACGTCGTGAACTTCTCCGTCGAGCCCGACATCGCTCGATTGGTCAAGGCCGGCAAGGTTTCCAAAGACTGGAACACCGACGCCACCAAGGGAATCCCGTTCGGGTCGGTGGTCACGCTGGTGGTGCGCAAGGGCAACCCGAAGCACATCAAGGATTGGGATGACCTGTTGCGGCCCGGCATCGAGGTCATCACGCCCAGCCCGCTCAGTTCGGGGTCGGCCAAGTGGAACCTGCTCGCACCGTACGCCGTCAAGAGCGAAGGGGGCGCCAACAGCGCGGCCGGTGTGGATTTCATCAAGAAGCTGGTGACCGAGCACGTCAAACTCCGTCCCGGATCAGGGCGGGAAGCCACCGACGTCTTCATCCAGGGCAGCGGTGACGTGCTGATCAGCTACGAGAACGAGGCCATCGCTACCGAGCGGGCGGGCAAGCCGGTCGACCACGTCAACGTGCCGCAGACCTTCAAGATCGACAATCCGGTCGCCGTCGTCAACACCAGCCCCCACCTGCAGGCCGCCGTCGCCTTCAAGAACTTCCAGTACACCGCGGCGGCCCAAAAGGTTTGGGCGCAGGCAGGTTTCCGGCCGGTCGATCCGTCCGTCGCCGCCGACTTCCGCGCCCAGTATCCGGTGCCGACGAAACTGTGGACCATCGCCGACCTCGGCGGGTGGAGCACGGTCGATCCGCAGCTGTTCGACAAGAGCACCGGCAGCATCACCAAGATCTACACGCAGGCCACCGGATGACGGCCATCACGCCGGACCCGGCGGCGGTCCGGCCCGAACTCAGCGGCGAGCCCGAGCACGGGCCGCTGCCCGGGCGGGGCCGCGGCACCACCGCCCTGCGGGTCGGGGCGGCCACCGTGTGGTTGTCCGTGATCGTGTTGCTGCCGCTGGCGGCGATCGTCTGGCAGTCCGCCGGCGGCGGCTGGCACGCGTTCTGGCTCGCGGTCACCTCGAACGCCGCCTTGGAGTCGTTTCGGGTCACCCTGACGATCTCGGCCGGGGTGACTGTGCTCAACCTGATTTTTGGCCTGGTGATCGCGTGGGTGCTGGTGCGCGACGACTTCGTCGGGAAGCGGCTCGTCGACGCGATCATCGACCTGCCGTTCGCGCTGCCCACCATCGTCGCCAGCCTGGTCATGCTGGCCTTGTACGGCAACAACAGCCCGGTGGGTCTGCACCTGCAGCACACCGCGTGGGGCGTGGTGGTGGCGTTGGCCTTCGTCACGCTGCCGTTCGTGGTCCGCGCGGTCCAGCCGGTGCTGCTGGAGTTGGACCGTGACGCCGAGGAGGCGGCCGCGTCGCTGGGCGCCAGCGGCCCGAAGATCTTCACCTCGGTGGTGCTGCCGGCGCTGCTGCCCGCGCTGTTATCGGGCGCGGGCCTGGCGTTCTCACGCGCCATCGGAGAGTTCGGGTCGGTGGTGCTGATCGGCGGCGCGGTGCCGGGCAAGACCGAAGTGTCATCGCAGTGGATACGGACCCTTATCGAGAACGACGACCGCACCGGCGCGGCCGCGATATCCGTTGTGCTGTTGGCGATTTCGTTCGTGGTCCTGCTCGTCCTGCGGGTCGTGGGCGGGCGCGCGGCCAAACGCGAGGAGCTCGCCGGATGACGTCGTCGGCGGGAGTCCGCTATTCCCTGCGATTCGTGGCGCTCGGATACATCTTCGTGTTGCTGGTCGTGCCGGTGTCGTTAATCCTGTGGAGGACATTTCGACCCGGATTCGGCCAGTTCTACGCCTGGGTCAGCACCCCCGCGGCGATATCGGCGCTGAACTTGACCCTGCTGGTGGTGGCCATCGTGGTGCCGCTCAACGTGGTTTTCGGCATTCCGACGGCATTGGTGCTCGCGCGCAACAGGTTTCGCGGTAAGGGCGTGCTCCAGGCGATCATCGACCTGCCGTTCGCGGTTTCGCCCGTCATCGTGGGTGTGGCGTTGATCGTGTTGTGGGGCTCGGCCGGCGCGTTGGGGTTCGTCGAAAAGGATCTCGGGTTCAAGGTCATCTTCGGTCTGCCGGGCATCGTGCTCGCCAGCATCTTCGTCACCCTGCCGTTCGTCGTGCGTGAGGTGGAGCCGGTGCTGCACGAGCTGGGCACCGACCAGGAGGAGGCGGCCGCGACGCTGGGTTCGGGCTGGTGGCAGACGTTTTGGCGGATCACGCTGCCCTCCATCCGGTGGGGCCTGACCTACGGCATCGTGTTGACAATCGCACGTACCCTGGGGGAATACGGTGCGGTGCTCATCGTGTCGTCGAACCTGCCGGGGAAGTCGCAAACGCTGACATTGCTTGTTTCGGACCGATACAACCGGGGCGTCGAGTACGGCGCCTATGCGCTGTCGACCTTGCTGATGGGTGTTGCGGTGCTGGTGCTGATTTTCCAGGTGGTTCTCGACGCCCGCCGCGCCCGAGCGGCGAAGCAGGCCTGACGAGGAGGATGACGTGACAGACACCCGTGCCGGCCGGGATGACCTCGCCATCATCGTGCGCGACGCCTACAAGCACTATGGCGATTTCGTCGCGTTGGACCACGTCGACTTCGTCGTGCCGACCGGGTCGCTGACGGCGTTGTTGGGTCCCAGCGGTTCGGGTAAATCGACCCTGCTGCGTGCCATCGCCGGTCTCGACCAACCCGACAGCGGAACCGTCACGATCTACGGTCGCGACGTGACGCGGGTGCCACCGCAGCGCCGCGGCATCGGGTTCGTCTTTCAGCACTACGCGGCGTTCAAGCATCTGACGGTCCGCGACAACGTGGCCTACGGGCTCAAGGTTCGCAAGCGGCCCAAAGCCGAGATCAAGGCCAAGGTCGACAACCTGCTTGAAGTGGTGGGGCTCAGCGGTTTTCAGAACCGCTATCCCAATCAGCTCTCGGGTGGTCAGCGACAGCGGATGGCGCTGGCGCGGGCGCTGGCGGTCGACCCGCAAGTGCTGCTGCTCGACGAGCCGTTCGGTGCGCTGGACGCCAAGGTGCGTGAGGATTTGCGGGCGTGGTTGCGCCGCCTGCACGACGAGGTGCACGTGACCACGGTGCTGGTCACCCACGATCAGGCCGAGGCATTGGATGTCGCCGATCGGATCGCGGTGCTCAATCACGGCCGTATCGAGCAGATCGGATCCCCGACCGACGTCTATGACGCGCCGGCAAACGCGTTCGTGATGTCGTTCCTCGGCGCGGTGTCCACGCTGAACGGTGCCCTGGTACGGCCGCACGACATCCGGGTGGGTCGCAACCCCGAGATGGCGATCGCCGGCGGGGACGGCACCGCGGAGTCCATCGGGGTGGTGCGGGCCACCGTGGACCGGGTGGTCGCGTTGGGTTTCGAGGTGCGGGTCGAGTTGACCAGCGCCGCCACCGGCGGCTTCTTCACGGCGCAGATCACCCGCGGCGACGCCGAGGCCCTGGCATTGCGCGACGGCGACACCGTCTACGTGCGTGCCACCCGGGTCCCACCGATCGCCCCCGCCGCGGCGGACCCCAGCCGCACCAATGAGGCCGACGAGGATGAGAACACGCTGACGTCCGCGTGATCTCTCAGGAGGCGTGCAACCCGCATTCCGTCTTGGACAGCCCCTGCCAGCGCCCGCTGCGCGGGTCGGCGCCCGCCAGCGGCTTGGCGGTGCACGGGGCGCAACCGATCGACGAATAGCCTTCGTACATAAGCGGATTGACCAGCACGCTGTGCTCGTCGATGTAATTCTGCACGTCCTCGTCGGACCAGGCCGCCATCGGGTTGACCTTCACCAGCTTGAAGCCCTCGTCGAAACCGACCACCGGGGCGTTGGCGCGCGCGGCGGTTTCGCCCCGCCGCAGCCCGGTCACCCACGCCGAGTATCCCCGCAGCGTCTTGCCGAGCGGAGCGACCTTGCGCAGCCTGCAGCATTCACCGGGATCACGCGCGAACAGGTCCTTGCCCAGGAGTTTGTCCTGCTCTTCGACGGTCTGCTCGGGAGTGACGTTGAGCACCCGGATGTCGTAAACGGACTCGATGGCGTCCCGCGTGCCGATGGTCTCCACGAAGTGGTAGCCGGTGTCCAAGAACACCACAGGCACACCCGGGCGCACCTTGGCGGCGAGATCGATCAACACGGCCTCTTGCATGCTGGAGGCGACGACGTAGTTGCAGGTCGCCCATCCGCGCGGCCCGTTGATGCCGCCGAACGTCTCGTCGGTCCAACGCAATACGTCGCTGGCGCTGGCGCCCTCGAGCTCGGCCGCGCCCCGGGCAGCGAGCTCGCGCAGCTCGGCCTCGGAATGTCTGGTTGTTCGTTCGCTCATCGCAAATCGTCCTCGTCTGCCCTCATGGCCCACTGTGCGAAACGTTCACCCTCGCCGCGATATTTCAGGAAGTTGCGCGCGACCCGCTCGATGTAGTCGCCGAGCTCGTCGCTGGTGACCTTGTGCTGACGCAGTTTTCGGCCAAAGCCGCTGTCTTGGCCCAGGCTGCCGCCCAGGTGTACCTGGAAACCCTCGACTGAGCCGCCTTCGCCGTCGTCGACCATCTGGCCTTTCAACCCGATGTCGGCGACCTGAATGCGCGCGCACGAATTGGGGCAGCCGTTGATGTTGACGGTGATCGGAACATCGAGTTGCAGGTTGATGTCCGCGAGCCGGCTCTCCAGCTCGGGCACCAAAGACTGCGCCTTGACCCGGGTTTCGGCGAACGACAACTTGCAGAACTCAATCCCCGTGCACGCCATCACGTTCCGGCGCCACTGTGACGGCTGTGACTGCAGGCCGAGCGACTCGAGGCCGGCGATCAGCTCGTCGAGCTTGTCGTCGGGTACGTCGAGGATCACCAGCTTCTGGTAGGGGGTCAGCCGGATCCGGTCGGAGCCGACCCGCTCGGTGAGGTCGGCCACAGCGGTCAGGATCGTCCCCGACACCCGTCCCGCGATCGAGGCGACGCCCACCGCGTTGAGCCCGTTCTTGAGCCGTTGCACGCCGACGTGGTCGATCGGATGCGGGACCGGCTCGGGGGCCGGGCCGTCGATGAGTGGACGCTTGAGGTACTCGGTTTCCAGCACCTCGCGGAACTTTTCGACGCCCCAGTCCTTGATCAGGAACTTCAGCCGCGCCTTGGAGCGCAGCCGCCGGTAGCCGTAATCGCGGAAGATCGAGGTCACCGCGTGCCACACCTCGGGCACTTCCTCGAGCGGCACCCAGGCGCCGACGCGCTGGGCCAGCATCGGGTTGGTCGACAACCCCCCGCCGACCCATAGGTCCAGGCCGGGGCCGTGCTCGGGGTGGTTGACACCGGTGAACGCGATGTCATTGACCTCGTGCACCACGTCTTGCAGGCCCGAGATGGCGGTCTTGTACTTGCGCGGCAGGTCGGCGAACTCGGGCTGGCCGATGTACCGGCGCGCGATCTCGTCGATCGCCCAGCTCGGGTCGAGCACCTCGTCGAGCGACTCACCGGCCAGCGGTGAGCCCAAGATCACACGGGGGCAGTCGCCGCACGCCTCGGCGGTCTGCAATCCGACCTCGGTCAGCCGCCGCCAGATCTCGGGGACGTTCTCCACCTCGATCCAGTGGTACTGGATGTTTTCCCGGTCGGTGATGTCGGCGGTGTCGCGGCCGAATTCGGTGGAAATCTGGCCTACGGTGCGCAATGCGGCCGCGGACAGCGCGCCGCCGTCGCAGCGCACCCGCATCATGAAGTACCTGGCTTCGAGCAACTCGGCATTGTCGTCGCCGGTGAAGGAGCCGTCGTAGCCCTGCTCACGCTGGGTGTAGAGGCCCCACCAGCGGAAGCGCCCACGCAGGTCGCTCTTGTCGATGCTGTCGAAGCCGTTCTTGGCGTAGATGGTCTCGATGCGCTCGCGCACGTCCAGGGGGGCGCCGGCCTGCTTCATCTCTTCGTTCGGGTTCAGCGGCTCACGATTCCCCAGTGCCCATTGGCCCTCGTTACGGGCCTTCGCGGGTCGGGCGGTGGTCATCGGAAGTTCTCCTTCAAAAAGATCGCCAGCGCGGCCAGCACAGTTCAGCGGTACTTATGGGCGGCACGAAACCGTCGGCCTGCTGGAGACACAGTGGGCTGGGTCTACCAAGTCAAGGCAGACAGATACAGCTGCAAACGCGCTTGAGATCGATGTGCCGTCGCGCCACGAGCACAATGTGCGGGCTGGGCTGGGCGACAGTCACGCCACCATTGTGCCATGGATGCCGAGGGGCCGCGCGAGCAGGTCAAATCTGGGCTCACGATGATTAAAAGTCCCGGCCAAGCCGGGGGTGGTGGAGCCGCATGGCAACGCCGAGCGGGTACTCAGCGCGGAACAGCGGCCAGAATTTCGCCGCGATGGCACGTTCGGCACGGGTGCTCAGCGTCAGGCGTCGGCGGCATCGAGGGCCCCGGGGCCACCCGTCTGCCGTGGGATCATTTGGCATGGCCATTCGTGAGCAGCCGGTCGACCTGCCCGACGTGCGGGCGGTCGCCGGGCGCCCGTTTGGCATCTACGTGCATGTCCCGTTCTGCGTAACACGTTGCGGCTACTGCGATTTCAACACCTACACCCCGGCCGAGCTGGGGGGTGTCAATCCCGATGCCTGGCTGGGCGCGCTGCGGACGGAACTCGAATTGGCGGCCGCGCGGCTGCAAGCGCCGCCGGTGAACACCGTGTTCGTCGGTGGGGGGACGCCCTCGCTGCTGGGCGGTGCGCGCCTGGTGACGCTGCTGGACATGGTGCGCGAGCACTTTCCGCTGGCGACAGATGCCGAGGTCACCACCGAGGCCAACCCGGAGTCGGCGTGGCCGGACCTCTTCGACGCCATCCGAGCGGCCGGCTACACCCGGGTGTCGCTGGGGATGCAATCGGTGGCGCCACGGGTGCTGGGTGTCCTCGACCGCATTCACACGCCGAACCGATCGGCGGCCGCCGCCCGCGAGGCGCTGGCCGCGGGATTCGAACACGTCAGCCTCGATTTGATCTATGGAACTCCGGGGGAGTCCGACGACGACCTGCTGCGGTCGGTCGACACGGCCATCGACACCGGCGTCGATCACGTCTCGGCCTATGCATTGGTGGTCGAGGAAGGCACCGCCCTGGCCCGGCGAGTGCGGCGCGGTGAGCTGGCGGCGCCCGACGACGACGTGCTGGCCCACCGCTACGAATTGGTCGACGCGCGACTGTCCGAGGCGGGGATGTCTTGGTACGAGGTTTCCAACTGGTCGCGGCCGGGTGGTGAATGCCGGCACAACCTGGGCTACTGGGATGGCGGGCAGTGGTGGGGCGCGGGACCCGGTGCGCACGGCTACGTCGGCACCACGCGCTGGTGGAATGTCAAGCATCCCAACGCGTATGCCGAAAGGTTGTCGGCGAACGCGCTGCCGGTCGCGGGATTCGAGGAACTCGGCGCCGACACGTTGCACACCGAAGACGTGCTGTTGAAAGTCCGTCTACGCCAAGGCCTTCCGGTTGAAGTGTTGAGTTCCGAAGAGCGTGAACGCGCCGAGGCTGTCGTTGCCGACGGGTTGCTGGTGCCGGCCGGGGACAGGCTCGTCCTCACCGATCGGGGGCGGCTGTTGGCAGACGCCGTCGTGCGGACGCTATTGGGGTAGCGGCCCGGCCGACGCGATCAGACCCCGAACCACTGCTCGAAGACCCGGGCGATCTCGATGTAGAGCGGGATTCCGACGGTGACGTTGTAGGAGAACGTCAGACCCAGTGAGGCGGCCAACGGCAACGTCGGGCTCGCCTCGGGGATGGCGAGGCGCTGCACCGCCGGGACCGCGATGTAGGACGCCGCGCCGCACAGGACCGCGAACAGCACATAGGTACCCGTCTTGAAGTCGGTGTGGGTCAGCGAGGCGTAGCTGCAGGCGACGAAGATGCCCAGTGTCGCAAAGATATTCGGCGCCACGAGACCGAAGACGATGAATCCGGGGCCCGCCGTGCGCAGGTCTTTCAGTTTGCGCGACGCGGTCATGCCCATCTCGAGCAGGAACAGGCACAGCACGCCCTGGAACGCCAGCACGAAGAACTTGTCGTCGTCGGCGACGACCTTCTGGCCCTGCAGCCCGCTGACCAGACCGATGATGATGCCGCCCATCAGCAGGACCAGCCCGGGATTGAGGAACACTTCCTGAAACAGCTCGCGGGACAAGATCGGCATCCGCTTGGCCTTGACGCGCTCCGCGCTCTGCTCGGGCTCCCAATCCTCCAGCTGGTGCTCGAGGCCCGCTTCCTGCGTCTCGAGGCTCTGGCCCCGCTGGGGTCGCGCGGCGCTGCCGGGACCGACCCCGACCTTGACGGGCGGTGTGTAGCCGGGCTCGTCGGGCATGTACCCGGCGGAGTCCATGCCTCGGTGGCGCAGTCGGGCCACGAAGTACAGCGCGACCAGGCAGCCCGGAATCTCCATCACGGCGAGCATCACCGGCATGTAAGCGTTGAAGGCGATGTTCACGGCGGCCAGCACGGCCACACAGGTGGCGAAGGTCCCGGCCGAGTCCGACCCGTAATACCCCGCGATCGTCGCGCGGTCGACCTTCCGAAGTGATCGCAGGCGGCCGAGCCCCACGTAGGCCAAACCGCCGATGGCACAGTTCAATACGAAGCCCAGGACCATGAATCCGACGATGGCGCCGACGCTGGAGGCGCTGATCTTCGCGAGCTCTTCGCCGCCGTGCCATCCGATGGCCAGCAGCAGGTACATGGTCAACCCCTGATAGATGACGTACGGGAATTCGAAGCGCACCTTCAGGATCGGGATCAGAAAGCCGAAGTAGAAGAACAGCAGGAGCGGTTTGAACAGGTTGTGGGTGAAGTTGTGCCAAAACTCGTGCAGCATCGATGCCTCCGTTGAGTAGACCCGTGATCAGGGGAAGCACCGTCCGCAACGCGGGGCAACCACGAAACATCCCGACGACCGCCAAAAACTTATCCCCGAGGCCGCGGGCCTGCCACTCGAAAGCTCAGCGGGAACCGCGGGCCCGCCAGACGGGGCCGCACCGAAAACACGCTGCTCAGAGCGGTTTTGGGGACGCCACACCTTCCGCGCGCCGGCGTCCCATCTACCGTGAGATTGGTGTGAAAGTGCTGTGCGTTTATTGTGCAGTCAAATTGGGGTCAGCCGGTCGACGACTTGAGCGAGGGTCTGATCGCGGCGCCCTTTTTTCCGGTGGGTCACCGACGCCCAGGCCGATGGCGAGTAGTGCGTCGTGATTTCTTCGAAGCCGTCGACGCGGGAAACCGAGAGCACACCGGTCTGTTGGTTGATTTCGAGTTCGTCGCCTTCGCTTGCCTGGACTTCCTCGCCGCTGAAGAGGCGAATGCTGAACACGTTGTTCCTCCAATCCAGCCTCCAATCCAGCCAAGTCAGGCGGACGGGCAGCGGCACTAGGACGAGTCTCGCGGCCAGAGCCGTGTGTTGCGCGACAACGACGTAAACGGTGGGGAAACGTTCGAAGTGGCGAGCCTCACAACTGGTCGGCGGGGCCCGGCTCGGAAGTCGGCGCCACCGTCGCCTAGCTGCGCGAACGGAGCGGCCACGGCGACGGCTCGACGCATTCCCGCGGGTAGTCTCGGGCCGGACGGGGCTTCAACTCCGAGAGAGTTTTAGCCGAACGCGCCCATCCGGGGGCAACTCGATGGGATCGGTTGCGCACAGCTACATAGGTTAGGCTACATTTACTAACCGTGACCGAGGTCAGCGTCGAGACAAGTTCCGCCGGTTCTGCGTCGCCATCGATCCCGCTTCCCGCCCATATCGATCCGGCGGACCTGGCGGCCGAGCTGGCCGTGGTGTTGTCTGAGCGCGTCGGGGAAGAATACCTACTCTACGAGCGCGGCGGGGAATGGGTGCTGGCCACCGGTGTGCACGCCATGGTCGAGCTGGACAGCGACGAGCTGCGGGTGATCCGCGACGGCGTGACGCAGCGCCAACAGTGGTCGGGTAGGCCCGGGCCGGTGCTGGGCGAGGCCATCGACCGGCTGTTGCTGGAAACAGACCAACTCTTCGGTTGGATCGCCTTCGAATTCGGGGTCTATCGCTACGGGCTGCAGCAGCGCCTGGCGCCGGGAACCCCGCTGGCCCGGGTGTTTTGGCCGCGGGGCCGCATCGCGGTGTCCCGGGAGGCAATCCGTCTGTTCGACGCGTCGGCCGACCACCGCGACGACGTGCTGGGTGTGATCGGCGACGGCGTGCCCGGTCTGCGTGACGCCTCGGCGGTCGACGTCATCGCCGACCCCTCGGACTACCGCGATCGGGTGGCGTCGGCCGTGGCGGAGATCGCGGCGGGCCGCTACCACAAGGTGATCCTTTCCCGTTCTCTCGAAGTGCCCTTCGCGCTCGACTTCCCGTCCACCTACCGGCTGGCGCGCCGGCACAACACCCCGGTGCGGTCGTTTCTGTTGCGGCTGGGTGGAATTCGTGCCGTCGGCTACAGCCCTGAACTGGTCGCGGCGGTCCGTCGCGACGGCGTCGTGGTGACCGAGCCACTGGCGGGAACCCGCGCGCTCGGTCGCGGCGAGGCGCGTGACCGCGAGGCGCGCGATGACCTGGAGTCGAACTCCAAAGAGATTGTCGAGCATGCGATTTCGGTGCGAAGTTCGTTGCAGGAGATGACCGAGATCGCCGAACCCGGCACCGCGGTCGTCACCGATTTCATGACGGTGCGGGAACGGGGGAGCGTGCAGCACCTCGGGTCCACGGTCAGCGGGCGCCTGGGCACGTCGAACGACCGGATGGACGCGCTCGAAGCGCTGTTCCCGGCGGTCACCGCCTCGGGCATCCCGAAAGCCGGCGGTGTCGAAGCGATCATGCGCCTCGACGAAGGACCTCGCGGTCTGTATTCGGGTGCGGTCGTGATGATTTCAGCCGACGGTGCGCTCGACGCGGCGCTGACGCTGCGCGCGGCCTACGAGCGTGACGGTAGGACCTGGCTACGGGCCGGAGCCGGCATCATCGAAGAGTCCACGCCCGAGCGCGAATTCGAGGAGACATGCGAGAAGTTGTCCACGCTCGCGCCCTATCTGGTTGCGCGTCCATAGGCGAGGAATTCGACGAGCCCAAGCGGCGTTTACCTCGAGCGCGAGAACGCGAAGGACCGAGTAGATCAACGCCAGCAAAGTGCTTCAAACGAAAGGAACGCTGACACCGAGTGGGCCCTGAATACGGTTATGCACAGTTCAGTGGGTAATTCCCGCCCCGTGGCCCACCAAATCTCAATGTCCACTAAAGGGTTGACAGCGAATATCCGTCATTCTCAAGTTTTTTCGCGGTGTTGCGTTTAACATCTGTCCCAACTTCAACGGGATGGAGTATTCGTGTCTGGTCTCAAGTCGAAAGTCATTGTTGCCGTCATGCTGGCGCTCACTTTCCCCACGGCAGCGGCCTGCACGGGCACTTTCACGTGCCCAACCTGCACTGTCGTCCCTTTTTAGCGCTCCACTGTTAGGTCGCGCGCTCACGGCATGAGGCGGCCGAGGACATTCCCGAAAGCCACCGCCGCTCAGGCCGAAGAGCTCGATTCGGCGAGATAGTCCGCCAAAATGCGGCTCACGAGCGACTCGATATTGGATTCGATCGAGGACGCGAGCGTGGCGGTGACCGTCGCCACCGCTTGAGTCCGGAAGCGCACCAGCATGGTGATCAGCTCGGCGATCTCGGCATCGGCCGGCAGCGGCTCGCCGGGCTTGATGCGGTCCAGCACGTGCTCGGCCCCGGCGCGCACCAGCATGTCGCTGATCTTGTCGATCTCGGGCACGATCTGCTCGTGCAGGTCAATGAGCTTGTCGAATTCGACGCCGTAGCCGCGGATCTCGTTGAACGCTTCGATGAGCTTCGGCCGGGTGAGGGTGGCTTGCGGCCCGTCGATCCGGATCAGCTGAAGGGCGACCAGGCGCTCGAACGCGTGCGGGTCGTCGACGAGTCGCTGGGCGTCGGCCAGCGGCAGGGTTTCCGGCTTCTCGGTGGTCCACGGGCCCGCGATGGCGGTTTCGAGGCCCAGCACGTCGCCGAGGTTTTTGCCTTCCTCCCACGCGCTGAGCATTTCTCGTACGTGCGCAATGGTGTAGCCGCGGTCAAGCATCGAGGTGATCAGCCGCAACCGGGTCAGGTGGGTGTCGTTGAACAACGCGATCCGCCCGACGCGCAGCGGCGGGGGCAGCAGCCCGCGGTCGCGGTAGACGCGGATATTGCGAGTCGTGGTGCCCGCCAACCGCGCCAGGTCGTCGATTCGGTACTCACCGGAGTTCGCGCCGCCGTGCGGGTGACGGACCGCCGCGTCGAAGAGCTGCGACACCGCGCCCTCGATGAGCTGGCGATATTCCCGCGATTGGCGCCGCACGCGTTTCGGCGCGCGCCGCACGTTGTGCAGCACGCCCGCGATGGTGCCGGGCTCGGGCCGCGACGCGCGCTCGGTTGCCATGTCAGTCCGGCATCTCAGGCGGACCGGGTCGCGTGTGCCCGGGCGTGCGCCACCGCCTGATAGTCCTCGTACCGGAAATCCCTCATCTGGCGAAGATACTGCGTGGCGAAGCCGGGATACATCGACCCGTTGAATCCGTCCTTGGTGAGGTACCAACTGCGGCAACCTGACATCCAGGTCGTCTTGGTCAGCCGGCGCTGGAGATCCTCGTTGTGGCGACGTTGGACCTGTTCGCGCACATCGAGGTAGCGCAGGTCGTCGTTGAGGATGGTGGTGATGCCGCGGACCACGTAGTCCAGCTGGCCCTCGATGTAGACCAGCAGCGAGTTGTGCCCCGGCCCGGAGTTGGGGCCGGTCATCACGAACAGGTTTGGATAGCCGTGCACGTTGATGCTCTTGTAAGCCTGTGCGCCATCGGCCCATTCGGCGGCCAGCGAGCGCCCGCCGAGCCCGGTGACCGGAAACGGCGGACCGGTCAGATGCACGTCGTAGCCGGTGGCGAACACGATGCAATCCAGGTGGTGCTCGATGCCGTCACTGGTGCGGATGCCGGCCGGGCTCAACGTGGCGATCGGCCAGTCGATGAGCTTGCAGTTGTCGCGCTGCAGCGCGGGGTAGTAATCGCTGGAGACCAGCATGCGCTTACACCCCGGCCGGAAGTCGGGTGTCAGCTGGCGGCGCAGCCACGGATCCTTCACCTGAGCGCGCAGGTGCGCCCGCCCGAGCCGGGCCACCAGCGACGTCAGCGGCGTGTCCCACACCAGCGCCGTCGCGCTGGCTTCGTGGCCCCAGTAGAGGGCCTGGCGCGCAAGCTGTTGGGTGGCAGGGACTTTGGCGAACAAGGCTTGCACGGACGGTGGGGTGGCGACGTCCAAGCGCGGCAGCACCCAGCACGGCGTGCGCTGGAAGACCTTGACGAATTCGGCCTTCTTGACCAGCTCGGGGATGATCTGGATGGCGCTGGCGCCGGTGCCGATGACCGCGACGCGCTTGCCCGCGAAGTCGTAGTCATGATCCCAGCGGGCGCTGTGGATCTTGTGCCCGCGGTAGCTGTCCAGGCCGCGGATGTCGGGGAAGCTGACGTCGGACAGGGGGCCGGAGGCCAGCACCACGGTGCGTGCGCGAAACTTCTTGCGGTTCTTGGTGGTGGCGGTCCAGACGCCGGCTTCCTCGTCGAAGGACAGGTCCTTCACGTCGTGGCCGAACTTTATGCGGCCGCGAATGTTGAATCGGTCCGCCATGTCCTCGAGGTGGCGATAGATTTCCGGGGCGGGGGAGTAGGTCCGCGACCAGGTCGGGTTCTTGACGAACGAGTACGAGTACAGCAGTGAGGGGACGTCGCAACTGGCACCGGGATACGTTGTGTCGCGCCAGGTTCCGCCGACCCGGTCCGCACGCTCCAGTATCACGATGTCGTCGACTCCGGCTTCGGCCAATCGAATCGCCGCGCCTAGTCCGGTGAAGCCGGCCCCGATGATCAGCGCCGCATGGGCACCGTTGTTGTTCGCCATGCTCATGCCGCCGGCTCGTGGGTGAGTTCGCTGACCCAAGTCGGTACCGACGGCAGCAGGGGCCGCGGATATCGGTCGGAAAGCCACACCATCGAATTCGCCAGCAGGTGGTACGGGTGGCGGGGATTTGTGACCACGCCGGCGTAGCGCCTCAGGAACCGATAAGTCGGCACCCGCTTGGTGCGTTCGCCGCGGTCGCCAAGCTCCCTGAATCGCTTCACGGCCCGGTAAAGCCGCTCGGGCTCCAGACCCATCGCGGTGATCTCGTTGCGGATCCTGTTGATCAGCGGTGCACCCATGATCGCGCCGATGATGAGACCCGGAGTGGCATTGTGACCGATGAAGTCGATCAGCAGCCGCCGGATCTTCGCGTGCCCGATCATGTCGAGAACCTCGAAATCGACGACCAGATGGCGTGATTCGTCATTGTTGATCTTCTCGAAAACCTGGTGACAAACGGGGTCGTGCACCTCGTCGAGGAGGAATTTCAACAGGGCGCCGTCCAGCGCGACTTCGAGCATCGGGATGACGGTGCCGAGCAGAGACAACGGCATGTCGTCGGCCCAGCGGTCCAGCCAGTCGATGGCCAGCCGGATGTTCACGTTCGGCTCGGGAATCTCACCATCCTCGAGCATGCCCCAGCGCTTCATCAGCGCCAGTTCGGCGTTGGCGTGGCGCTGTTCCTCGGCGTGGAAGTAGCGGTAGATCTCGGCGATGGTCGCCGTGGGTGCCTTCTTCGCGAGCGCCGCGAAGCCCCTGGCGCCGATGTTTTCGATCCAGCACAGGTCGGCCATGAACGCCTTGAGCTGGGGCCGCTGTTCGTCACTGATCATGTCGGCGCCGGGCGCGTCCCAATCGATGTCGGCGAGTGCCCACTGCCGGTCTTTGATCTTGGCGAGCATGGCTTCCATGTCTATGGCCACCGGGAAGGTCCTTTCCAGTCGGGCGTTCAGGGCAAGTTGATGCGGGAGAGCAGGCCGGCCGTACGCGTATAGGCCTGCGGGGCCAAACGTTTGATGTTCCAGCCGACCTTGGCGTCGAACTGCGGCATGCAGTACAGCTCGCCGCGGTCGTGTGCGTCGAGGCAGGTCCGCGCGACCTTCTCCGCGGACAATCCGGTCCAGCGCATCAATTTCGCGGCGAGTTCGCTGGATTGTTCGCTGATGCGGCCGGACTCGAGAATGTTGGTCTTGACGAAGGTCGGGCACAGCACGGTGACTCGCACTGGTGTTCCGGCCAGTTCGGCGGCCAGCGTCTCGGACAACGAGAGGACGCCGGCCTTGCTGACGTTATAGGCGGCCATACCCGGGGCGGCGCCGAATGCCGCCGCGGAGGCGACATTGATGATGCCCCGGGGCGCACGGGACTCGGCGTCGCGCAGGATCGGGGTGAACACATGGCAGCCGTGAATGGGGCCCCAGAGGTTGATCCCCAACGTCCATGACCAATCATCCAGCGGCGCATCGCCGATCGCGGCGCCGCCGGCACCGACGCCGGCATTGTTGATCACCAACGTGGGTGCCGCTGCGAACCAGTCCTGCGATTGTTCGGCCAGCGCCTGCACCTCGTCGAATCGCGATACGTCGCAACGGATTGCTATCGCTTTTCCGCCGTGCTCGGCGATCGTGTCGGCCGTGCGTTGGGCCGCGGTCTGGTCGATGTCACTGCACACGACCGCGCCACCGCGACGGCCGAGTTCGACGGCGAAGGCTGCGCCGATGCCGCTTCCGGCGCCCGTCACCACCGCCGAGGCGGCGTGGCTGATTTTCGACCGGTTGAGGATTCTGTCCAACATCGTCAGTGGGCCTCCTCGGCCGGGGTGCGGGCATCCTGCAGGGCGTGGGCGATGAATCGCGCTACGTAGGCCATGGCTTTGGCGGCCTCCGGGGTCATGCGTGGCAACGCTTGGAAGACGTGCACCTGGTGGGGCCAAATCTGCAGTTCGCATCGGCCCCCGGCCGTTTGGATGTCGTCGGCGAGTTGGCGCGCATCCTCTTGCAGCATCTCGGCGCCGCCGGCCTGGATCAGCGTGGGCGGAAGCGCGGGGCCGCCCGCAACGTCGAGTGTCAGCCGCTGATGCGTGAGTTCGACGCCGCTGTGGTAAAGGCCGACCAACCGCACCGCGTTCGCGGCGCTGGTGGCGGGGTCGGGGCGTATCCGTTCCCGGGCGAGCGCCAGTTCGAACGTGAGGTCATACAGGGGAGAGAACAACACTTGTGCCGCAGGATGGTTGGCGGAGACGTCGGGTTGCAGCAGCAGGTCGACGGACAGGTGGCCGCCCGCCGAATCTCCGGCGATCACAATCTGTTTCGGTGGCACGCCGCAGGTGTTCACCAGCCAGTCCCAGCCCGCGCGGACGTCGTCGGCCGCGGTGGGGAAGCGGTGACGCGGTGCCAGTCGGTAGTCCACGCAGAACACGGGAAGTCCGGTCAAGGACGAAAGCCAGGATGTCAACCGCCGGTGCGTCTTTGGCGAACACACGGCGTACCCGCTGCCGTGCACGTAGTAGATGGCTCCCGCGGTTGTCGATGAGCGCTCGGTTTCGCTGGTGGGCGTGCGCGGCCCGTAGACCCATTCGCCCTTGATGCGGCGCCCGTCGGGCAGCCTGGTGTCGACCGGTTCGACACGAGTGCCCGCCAGCGAGGGGCCGAAGGTTCCCATGATCCTGGCGATGATCTGGCGCGAGAGCCACAGACCCCATGCCCGCTCGGGCGGGATCACGCTGGTGATCGGCCGAAGGGTGTACGCGCTTACCGCCGCCGCGCCGCGGGATCGCAACGAGCCGCGAGCCGGAACGCCGTCCGTCATACAACGCAGTCAACACCAAATGGTGACATTGGTCAATGGCAGGTTTGGGGTGGGTGCGCCGCATCCTTGATCGCCCTGTTGTAGGTTCTCAGCTTCGGTGTCACATTCTCAGTTGAGATGTCATATGGATGTCATGTATGACACGAACCTGAGACGAAGACCCGTGTAGCTGGCGCTCGGCCCGACGAGTCGTCCGATGGTTCGGCGACTAAGCGAAAGCGCCTGCACGAGAGCAGTATTCGACTACTAACTCTTTGGCGCTGCCGGCATTAGTAGCTGATGACGACGCTGTGCAATTGGCTTTCGCGACAAAAGTCGGTGGGCCATCGCCTCTGATCACGGCGGGAGCACCGTCACTAGTGGCTGACGGAGTTGGTCTTATCGGCGCCTGGCGGCCGCGCGCAAAGCGTGGTTGATACGACCGCGCGTCGTTTTGCGCTGCTACACGTGCGAGTTGCGGTCTGCATCAGGGGTATTGACCTACAGCTCCGCTCGTTGACAAGGAGATTGATCGAGGATCACAGCAGTTACCAACGAAAAGAATGCAGCATGAAAGCCGACCGTAGGCGGCGCTTATTCCATTGGCTCGACGCGATGTCCTGGCAGCCAGGCAGACAAACCTTCCCGGATCCCCCGATCTGTCTCTTCCCCTAGGGCTGGGCTGCCCGCTGGAGCTATGTCTTGGCAGCTACAGCTGAGGGTGCCGAACGGACTCGGGTCGGCACTGGCCAGTGCGGCTTCCCCGACGGAGCCGATAGCGATAGCAGCGCAAACCAGCACCTGGATAATCACTTGAGTCAACCTGGCCGACCGGTGATTTGTCGCCGCATGCTCAACTCGGTGTGCCTCAAGGCCGTCGAGTTGAGCAGAAGCACCACACGTGTAGCCGACGGATACAGTGGCGTCAGACCAACATCTTTCGATGTAGTCGACACTACCCCCGTAGGGTATCGTGGTCAATACTTCCGGCCGCGCGCCACTTAGACCGTCGTGCCGAACTCAGGGCCGTGCCGGGGCGGGGGACGGCTAATCCACTCTCGGCTGGCGGCCTCGTCGAAAGCGCGGAAGCGCCACAAAACCGGCCACGGCCAACCTTGTTGGCTCCCAACGGCCCCCGTTCCAATCTCGTGCCGACGGGTACTGCAAGGTGGTGGGGCCCGACCAGCGCCCGTCCGGTTTGCCTTCGCCGACCAATGCACATCCACGCAGCGGGAAAGCCTCTGGGCGCCCGGGCTCAGGTAGCCGCGACGGCACTGATTGCTACCGGCGGGTTGATGGTTTATGACCGCTGACGCCCCTTATGGACACACCCGGCAGCTGCGTGCAGTTGGCCTCACTGGAGATAAAGATCGCGTGGAGGACGTGATCGCCTACGCATCGCCCTGACTGTGTGTAGGCGGCGAACGGTGCTGCGGCCCACCAACAGCCGGCCGCTCAGGTTAAGAAGACTTCAGAGTGGGCGGGCTGCAGGCGGTGGGTCCGGTCCAGGCGGTGTAAGGCCACAGCGGCGACGATTCCGACGAGAATCAGTCCTGCCCATGCCAGTTCGCCCAGGCCCATTTGTCGTGCGGATCCCATGACCGCGCCCGTGGCCAAATTACCGACGAGGATTCCGGCCCCGATGATGGTGTTGTACAAGCCGTAATGGGTGGCGACCAGTCGGCCGCCCAGCGAGACCACAATGTCCATCTCGAACGGGAAGACTGCGGCCGAGCCGATGGCCAGCAGGCCCGCAGACATCAGAAGCGCCGCGATCGCCGGAAGAACGCCGAAGCGTTCGCGGTCTGGGACGACCATCAACGGCAGGAACGACGCTGCCATTATGGTCAGGCCAACAGCCAAACTGCGTCTGGTTCCCCACCTCTTGGCGAACCAGCGGGTGATGCGCAGTTGTCCACCGACCGCGGTGAGCCCTGAAACGGCGAAAAGCGCTGCGACTAGTAATGAATGAGATCCTGGCGCTAGCATCGACGCCTGCAACGGCAGTGCGAGATTGATCTGAAACGACAGCACGTAGGAACCGGTCATCGCCGCGGCGAACAACAGGAAAGAGCGATTAGCGACGACGACCCGCCAATCTTGCAATATCGAGGTCTTCTCCGGCGCTGGGTCGGCGCGGCGGCGAGGCAACGCCAGTAGTTGCACGACTGTGAGGACGGCGAAGACGACCGCCGCGCCGGCCGCGGCGACCCGAAAGTCCATGGCCATCAGGACAAGTCCAACAATTGGGCCGAGCAAGATGCCGGCGTGATTGAAAATATTGAACATCGCGAACGCCTCGACACGGCGGACGCCGACGTCGGCGGCCAGATACGCGCGAATCGCTGGGTTGAACAATGCACCGGCGAAACCGGTAGCCGCGGCGGCGATCAACACGGCGGGCAAGGACTGGCCCGCCACCAGTAACGCGAACCCACCGGTGCGCAGTAGACATCCGGCCACGATCAGCCACTTGTAGCCCAGCCGATCGGCCAACGTGCCCCCCACGATGAACATGCCCAGCTCAGAGAAATCCCTGGTACCCAGGACCAGCCCGACAGCCCACGCCGCCAGCGCGAGCGGGCCGGCCAGGTAGCCGGCCAGATAGGGCATCAGCATGTAGAAACCGACGTTGATGCCGAACTGATTGATCAGCAGAATCCGGCTGGGCTTGTCGAACCCGCGGAACCGCGCCACAAAACCCACTGACCGCACCCTATACGTCAACCCCCGCTATCAAAACGCAGACGCCGGTCAGACTGCTTGCGGCAGATCCTTACGGAACCGTCGCAGCAGCAGCGCCGCCGTCGCGGCGAAGCCAGTGCTGAGCCCGATCCACACTCCGGCCCCATGCAATTGCGCCGGGAACGCCAGGAGCAACATGGCGGGCAGGCCAACCAACCAATACCCGATCGTGGTTGCTCGCAATCCGGCTTTGGTGTTGCCGATGCCCCGCAGCAGTCCCACGGCGATGTTTTGGGTGAAGTCCACGATTTGCTGGATTATCGCGAAGAAGAGGAAGAATTTGGCGATCACCATAGTGGCCGAATCGGCGGGGTCTAAAAATGGCCGTAAAACCCAGTAGGGTGCTACCACGTAGAGCAGTCCGAGCGCCACTGTGCTAGTTACCCCAAGAAGAAGCGCGACGACCGCTATCTGCTCGGCCTGCCCTTTATCACCTTTGCCGGTCGCACGGCTGATGAGGATGGATGATCCATGGGATAAGCCGATGCTGATTTGGAAGGCGATGCGGGTCAGCTGAGTCACCACATTGTGCGCGGCCAGCACGATCGGACCGAAGGTTCCCATCACCACGGCGGCGAGCGACGTGATCCCGGCTTCCGAGCCGTACGTCAAAGAAATAGGCACTCCCAACCGCAGAATGTGGCGGGCCATTCCAGCGTCGGCATTCCAGCCGTCGACCGACAGCAGCGGGGCGAGGTGATTGTCGCGGCGCAGGATGAAATAGAACGCCGCAACGGTGAGTACCTGCACCAGCGTCGTTGCCAGTCCGATGCCCGCCAAGCCCAGCCGGGGGAGGCCCAGCAGCCCGTAGATGAACACCAAATCCAGCGCCGCGTTCAGTGCGATGGAGGCGATGCTGACCGCCAACAGAGGACCGGGGCGGCGCATACCAACGGAGAACTGCCGCAACACATTCAGCCACACCATCGGAAGCAGCCCTGGAGCTAAGGCAATCATCATGGGGCGCGCGAGGGCCAGCACGTCTTTGTCCACCCCGAAAACGGGCAATACATAGCCTAAGGCGATCAGCGCGCCGCCGAGAAGGACAGCCGTCACGGTGGCCACCAAGAAGGCAGATCGGTTGATCTGGCGGATCTCCGTGTGCGCCTTGGTGTCTGGGCGGTCGCTTCCGGAACGTGCCTCCCCTTGAGCGGCTGCAGTGGCGACCAGGTTTCCCACCGCGGTGACTACACCGACGCACATGGTGCGCATCAGGTTGTATAGGATCGCGGCTAGCCCACCGGCGGCGATGGCTTGCACCCCGATCAGTCCCATCATGGCCAAATCGGTGGTGGTCAAAGCAACTTGGGCGAATTGCACACCCGCGATGGGTGCCGCCAAAGCGGTGAGCTGCCGGCCGGTGCGCATCAGGGGAGCAAGCCGCACCCGGCGGTTTTCACCCACGGGCGCCTGGCTCACAAGCGATCACCGTTCTGGTCGGGGCGCCAGCGAAACCGGCCCTCGTCGTCACAAGTCACCTCGAGTTTCGGCGGCAAGGGGAGTCCATGGAACTCGGATTCGTTCTTGTCCATCTGGTAGCCAGCGGTGTTGGGGTAGATCAGCAGGTCACCATAACGCGGCTGCCGCGGTAGCTCCACTTTTCGCCAGGTCAGCATGTCATAGTCCAGGCAGCTAGCCCCGCCGACGCAGCATCGGACCGGGCCCGTCGACTGCAGCTCGTCCGAGCTTTCTTGCGGCCACAGCGTCGGATCTGGGAGGAACTCGCTGGATTTCCACTGCTCCGACAAGCTCATGCTCAGCCCGAGAACGGTGATGATCCCGTAGTCGCCGCGCCGCTTGAATCCCTGCACGGGAAAAACGGTGAACCCTGTCCCGTTGAGCAACGCGCGGCCGGGCTCGAGCAGGAGCTTGGTTCCCGTCGTGGCGAACCGGTCGCCGACGGTGCCTTGGCCGCGGGTGTCCTCGCTGGCGAGGATTGCGGCCAACATGTCGGCCCCGGTCGGCTCCTGATGATAGGGGTAGAAGTGGGTGAACGTCTTGCCGGCGTGAAAGTCGCTTTCGGTGCTGTCGCGCAAGAACCGGTCCCACGTCTCGCCGTCGAGATAGCTCACTGCGAATCCGCCGCCGATAGAAATGGACGTTGCCGCCAGCCCTTGCGCACGTGCCTCAACGACACGGTCAACCAGCTGGGCCGCCAGCTGCGCCCGTGGCGCGACCTCGTATCCGTTGAGGTGAAACGAGAATCCTTCCATGGACACACGCGACCGCTGCCTGGCGCATTGTTGTAGCGCGGCATCCAATTCTGTGGGGTCCAGACCAAATCTGCTCTGCGGGTTCACCTCCGGAAGCACCCGCAACAAGATCCGGACGCTCTCGCCGCGATGGACCAGCGCGATAACCCTGTCGAGCTCGTCGAGGGCGTCCACTGCGATCAAGCAACCGTGGCGGGCAGCTAGCCAGAGCAGATGTTCGCTTTTGGCGGGCCCGGTGACCACGATGTCTGAACCGCGCACACCGCAACTAAGCGCATGAACCAATTCCGGGGCGCTGGCTGCATCGACACCTGCGCCGACCTGCGCGCAGACGCGCAACCAGCACCCCGCCTTGTTGGCTTTCTTGGCGAAAAATACTTGCCCTTCCACGCCCGCCGAGTCGAGCACATCGGTAAACGCCTTCAGGTTTCGGGCGAACTGCGGCGCGAACAGCACGTGAAACGGGCCTCCGACCGCATGAGCCATATCGGCTACCAACGAACGATCAGCTATGACTTCGCGGAACCATTCCGGCGCGACCGCCGGCAGCGACAAGGGCATCTGTGCTAGCTCCACAGCCTGATTTCCTGTCCGCGTCCACGAGCGATCGCTTGGGCGGCCAGTTCGTGCGCCACGGGGATGTCGGTGATGGCCATGCCGCTATTGAAAACGAAGACCCGGTCATCCTTGTCTCGCCTGCCCGGTGCTTGTCCGGCGAGGATGTCGGGAAGCTCGGCGTCCAAGCGTAACGAGCCGTTCTCGTCGGCGAAGCGGGTGCCCGTCACCGCCAGTTGGCCCGCGCTCGTCGCGACGGCGTAGTCGGCGTCGCGCAGCGAGGACGAGTGCACGCCGGTCCCGTTGACCGAGACGAACA
Organism: Mycobacterium sp. NTMscope_Eco_3; assembly: GCF_976985685.1. Taxonomy (NCBI): domain Bacteria; kingdom Bacillati; phylum Actinomycetota; class Actinomycetes; order Mycobacteriales; family Mycobacteriaceae; genus Mycobacterium; species Mycobacterium sp. NTMscope_Eco_3. The sequence continues at coordinate 1,333,529 of NZ_CDRJYZ010000001.1, forward strand.
GCGCCCCTGGCTTGAGCCAGCTGGTGCGGAACTTGACCTCAGTGGCCGGGCCAGCCGACGTCGCGACCAGAACATCGGCTTCGTTGGCGGCTTTCTCGGGGTCGGTGACGACTTCGATGTCTCGGTCGGGGTGCTGCTCGCGGACATACGCGCGCACGGCGGCGATGCCATCCGGATGGGTGCCGAACAACAGCAGCCGATCCAAGTCCGGCAGAGCAGTCCACAGGAACGGAAAGGTGTATCGGCCTTGAGCGCCCGAACCGGTCACCAGCGCGGTGCGAGCCCCCGGCGGTGCGCATGCGCCCGCGATCAGCGCGGTGTTGGCGGCCGTTCGTAGCGCGGTCACTCGGAAGCAGTCCATAAACGCTATCGGCAAACCCGCCTTATCGTCGTAGAGCGTAATGGTGATGTATTCTTTTTTCCCGTCGTCGTTTTGCATATAATAATCTTTAAACGCCGTGATTTGTGAACCGCCGTCATAGCCGGGCATCGCATAGGCAGCCGAATCCCGGTACGGCGAGCGCATCATGATTTTGGCCGGCGCCCGAGATGAACCATCGGCCACTCGCAGATAAGCGCCCCTGACCAGCTCCATTACCTCACTGGGACTGATCGCAATGTCGGCGATATCGCTGCGTGTTAGCACGCGCAGTGCAACGTCCTCGCGGTCCAGAATCTGCTGTACCGGTTGGCTGCCTGTTGCTGCAGAAACCATTACTGTATTACGTCCTCTCGTATTTTTGATCCAGTGCAGTGACCCAATGGGGTTCCTGCTCGTGCAATTCGTGCAGCGGGGCTATGCAGGAATCTTCACCTCGACTGAGCCATTTCCTCCCTGTATCCCCGCAGCCGCCTTCCGGATCGGTACTGCCCCGCGCAGCAGTGTGGGGTTGGTGATGGTGGTGGTGCGGGTCCAGGAGGTGATGACGTGTTGGTTGGGGTCGATGAGGGTGGTGGGGTGGGGAGTGGGTTGCCAGCCCAGGAGTTGGTGTTGGTGGCAGTAATCGTCGTTGTAGATGGTGTCGAAGTAGCGTTGCGGTCCGTCGGGAAACACCGCGGCAATCCGGGTGTCTTTGGGATATGTGCGTGCGGCCCAACCGGCGACCAGCGCCACGGCCCCCACGCTCCAGCCGCCGCTGGCGAACTGGCTGGCCGCCAAAGTGCGAGCCGCCCAGACGGCTTCGGCCGGGGCCACCCAGTGGACTTCGTTGAAGGCGGGGTAGTCGATGTTGGCCGGGTGGATGCTGGAGCCCAGCCCGCGCATGAGCCGGGTGGTGGCCGGTTGGCCGAAAATCGTCGAGCCGATGGTGTCGACCCCGATCAGTTTCATGTCGGGGTTGAATCGGCGCAGCACCCGCGCCACACCGGCGGAGTGTCCGCCGGTGCCCACCGAGCAGACCAGCACATCGACGTTTCCGAGCTGGTCCATGAGCTCCAACCCCAGCGACTGGTAGCCGGTGATGTTGTCGGGGTTGCTGTATTGGTCGGGGCACCAGGCCCCCGGCTCGGCGGCCAGGACTTGGGCGACGCGGTCTTTGCGGGCTTGTTGCCAGCCCCCGATCGGGTGGGGTTCGGTGACCAGGTCGATCTGGGCGCCGTAGGCGGCCAGCATGTGGCGCACGATGGGTTCCATGCCGGTGTCGGTGACCACGGTGACCGGATGCCCGTAGGCCTGGCCGGCCAGCGCCAGGCCCAATCCCAGGCTGCCGCTGGTGGAATCCACGATGCGGGCTCCGGGTGTGAGTTCGCCGCGGGCGCGGGCGGCTTCGACCATGTGCAGGGCGGGGCGGTCTTTCATGCTGCCGCCGGGGTTGAACCCCTCCAACTTGGCCCAAAACCCGCGATCGGGTGGGGTCAGCGGGGCCGAGATCCGCAGCAGGGGCGTGTTGCCCACCAGGGCGGCGGGTCGCCGGGAGGTGGCGGGGGCGGGGGGTGCGCAGTCCCGCGGCTTGATGACCTTCAGTGCCGCAACGGGATGAACGCCTGTGTTGTCGAAAGGCAGAATTTCAGCCATGGGATTCGTCGCTTTCACGCGGGAGCCGCGAATATCGGGGCGCGGCACATGGTGATAGGGGTCAACGATCGCCGGCCGCCGCCGCAAAGGGCAGAAACGGCCTGGCGCTGACCAGTCAGCGACGAGACAGGCAGAACCGGGTCAAGACGTCTTGACCGGTAACAGAAAAAGCCGGGGTACGGGGCGGGCCCCGCCCGGCGGGCAGCCCAAACCGGACCGGCCCAGCGGTCAGGGCCACGGCCAGCACCGCACCCAACACCGCCAGCGTCACCAGCGCGGCACCCGAGCGGGGCAGCACCGCTGTGGTGAACTGCTCATGATGGCCGCCCGAGGACCCCTTGCCCACATGCGGATGATCGACATTAACGGTGAACTCGCCACCCAGCGAAGCCACCAACGCGTGCGCTGGATGGGCTAGCGAAGACTGGGGATGCCCCATGATGCTGTGGGCGCCGATCAGCACCCCCCACATCGCCAACCACGCCGCAGCCCCCACCGCCACCGCATACCGCAGCCGTGGCGTTCCGCTAGCGCTGGCCAATCTCATAACACCCCGACCGTAGCACCGCCGGTCGCGGCCATTCCCGCTCCAAATCGAGTCGACGCCCGGCCGAGACCTGTCCGTGATCGATACCCCGTCAGCCGCCGGTGGGGGTCGGCCGAAGGCCCGAACGAAGGCAGGGGAAAGTCCACACCAACGACGATACGGTCTGTACCCCGTACCCGCAAAGGGTAGTGCGGCTCCAACTTCGCGTGTCGGTGTCGAGAGGGTCCCGCACTCACCGTAATAGCCATGCGGCTGACAGAACGTTGCCCCTGACGTGCGGGGCCACACGAGCCGGAATCGGGCACCGGTCCCGGTGCGCCCTCTAACGGGCGAACGCCCGTCGGGCGCGATACGGCATGCTACGTGCCATAATGAGGCCCATCAGCACTCGCATTTCCGCGATCCTGGCACCGCTTCCACGACACCGACGCCATTGCGATGGCTGACCCTCGTCACCACGCAGTAGGCGCGGGTCCCCGATGACCACGACGCTGGGAGGATAGATGACAACCCCACTCGGATATTCGGCGCAGAAGGACAACTACGCCAAGCGACTGCGCCGCATCGAGGGCCAAGTCCGCGGCATCGCGAAGATGATCGAGGACGACAAGTATTGCATCGACGTTCTCACCCAGATCAGCGCCGCCAGCAGCGCCTTACGGTCAGTTGCGCTGAATCTGCTCGACGAGCACCTTGACCACTGCCTGACCCGCGCCGCCGCGGAGGGCGGCGACCAGGCCCACGCGAAATTGGCCGAAGCGTCCGCCGCAATCGCACGACTTGTTCGCTCTTGATCGCTGCACGCATGAATACATCCGCTGCCAGGTGGAGCTCACACGACGCAGTGAGACGAACGGCTGCGACAACCCGCGGGCAGCCGTCACACCTCGCGCAAGCACACGTCGCTCAACCCTTCGCGAGGGATTAAGCGCCGGGTTACGAACACACGGCATGGGCCTGGATCAGGTTGGCAGCAGGCGCACTCTCTGTTCGTCGAATTCCTGCTGTGTCAGGATTCCGGCGTCGCGTAGCGATGCCAGCTCGCGCAGCTCGGCAGCGATGTTGATCGCTCCGACCGGCGAAACTTGCGGGGCGATTGCTGGGGCGTTTGCCTTGTCCTTCTTGTTCGGGTCGCGCGGGGCCTTTGCGGTGTCGGGCCGGCTTCGCTCCCGACCCATCGCGCTCGTGCCGGCCATCGCGCGCCCGGCCATGCTCGCCACCGCCATCTCGCCGAACAGCCTCCTGGTGCCGCTGGGGGCGGCTGCGGCAGCGGCTTCAGCGGCGGCGCCGGCGCTGGTCGCCGGCAACGCCAAAGCGGCCGGCCGTATCGCCGGGGCGGCGGCCGTCCACCCGGGCGGTACCGACAGGCCGCCGACGGTGTTGGCCTCACCGAGCCCCGCTGACGCCAATCCGAATCCGCCCGCCGGGTTGGTGATGACCGGGAATGGCGATGGCGGCACCGCGCCCATCCCCGGGAAGGACTGCACCCCGGCCCAGCCGCTGACGATGTCATCGGTGTGGAAACCGGTCAGCGCGCCGGCGATGTTGAAGGGAAGCGCAACCGTACCCGAGGGTGCTGCTATGCCGAGTCCCGAGAGGCTCGCCGGCCCGTTGAGAAAGACCGTGATCAAATCGCTCTCCACGCCCAGCACGTCCGTCACCGACGGGTCGACGGCATTTGGCCCCACTGCGGCTCTGGTCAGCATGTTGGGGACGGCTGAGAGTGATTGCTGGGCAACCGCGTTGCGTGTGCTCCCGGCGGCGGTGCCGGTGGCCTGGGCTACGGCTCCGGATTGGTCGGCCCCGGGGTTGGTGGTCTGATCCGGCTGGGCAAACGGTGTCAGCGTGGTCGCCGACGCCGTGGAACCCGCGTAGCCGAACATCGCCGCGGTGTCACGCGCCCACATCTCCGCATACTCGGTCTCGGTGGTGGCGATCGCCGGCGTGTTCTGCCCGAGGAAGTTCGTCGCGACGAGGGACGCCAGCAGGGTGCGGTTCGCCGTGATCACGGGGGGCGGCACCGTCTGGGCGAAGGCCGTCTCGTAGGCGAACGCCGCGGCCCGGGCCTTGGTGGCGGTTTCTTCGGCCTGGGCGCCGGTGGTCCGCATCCACTCCAGATAGGGGGCGATCGCCGCGGTCATGGCCGCAGCTGACGGGCCGACCCACGGGCCGGAGGTGAGGGCGGTGATCTCCGCCTGGTAGGAGCCCGCCGTCGACTGCAGCGCGGCGGCCAATTCGTCCCAGGCCATGGCGGCGGCCAGCATGGGTCCCGACCCCGGACCGGCGTACATCCGCGCGGAGTTAACCTCCGGCGGTAGTACTGCGAAGTCCACGTTCTCCTCCGATCGCTCTCATGGCCGCGAGGGCATCGACGGCTCCGGTGCGCGTCGTATGGGGGTAGCCAGCCGCACAGCAAACAAATCGCAATCCTTCGGGCAGTGCCGGTACCGCGAAGAAAGGCGACCTAATGAGACCGTCCCGACTGCTGAGGGATCGGCCTCACACGTTTGCAGGTGTGACCCAACGTTAACGAATACAGCGAAATTGTTGATACAGGTTACTTGCACATGACACAAGAACTCACAAAGGGTTTGGCGCCTCGTCTGAGAAATCGCGTCCAGCCGCCTTCGAGGCGCCGCACAGCCATGATGGGTTGTGGGGTGTCGATGCCCCCCACTGCCATTGGCGGCACAGCCGGAGTGATTCGCTGAACGAGAATGCCGTCCGCCGCCGCGACTCGGTATATGCCGGTCCACTGGTGCTATCGGGATGCGGTAGCAATACGACCATTCCTCAGGAGGGTCATCGGGATCGTGACCGGGTACGGTCTCTATCGGGTTGGTGGAAGCGTCTGATTGAGCCACAGCGGCTGCGGGCAGACTTGTAGCTGTCGTGCAGCGGTCCAGAAGTCAAAGCACCGCCAAGGGCCGCCAAGGGAACCGGCCCTCGAACCGAGGAAAGGGCTTGTTGTGATGAGAATCAGGACTCTGACGGCGGCTGTCGCGGCGTTAGCGGCGCTGGTCGGCGTCGGCGCATGTAGTAACTCCCACACTGACCAGGCAGGCGCCACAAAGGGCGCACCGACGTCAGCGTCGGCCCCGGACGGCCATAAGCAGGCTGATGTCGTGTTCGCACAGCACATGATTCCGCATCATCAGCAGGCCGTTGAGATGAGCGACATTGTGTTGGGCAAGCAAGGGATCGATTCCCGTGTCGTAGATCTGGCGAATCAGATCAAGGCAGCTCAAGGGCCAGAGATTGAACAAATGCGGACTTGGTTGGGTCAGTGGGGGACGCCGAGCCAGACGATGATGCCCAGCCAGAGCATGATGCCCACTCAGAGCACGATGCCGGGTATGACCGGGATGTCCGACGAGGACATGGCTGCGCTAAAGAATGCTCAGGGCGTGGAGGCCAGCAGGCTGTTCTTGACGCAGATGATCCAACATCATCGGGGCGCGATCGCCATGGCCCAGGACGAGGTCAATTCCGGTGGATATCCTGCGGCGACGGCGATGGCCCGCTCGATCATCGCCAGCCAACAGCAGGAGATCGACACCATGCAGAAGCTGCTGGCCTCGCTGTAACTGTCAAGACGCCCGCGGGATCACCGGATGCCCGGCTGAAACCGGCGAAGCCGCAAGCTGTTACTGACGACGAACCCCGAGGAGAGCGCCATCGCGGCGCCGGCCAGCATCGGATTGAGCAGCCCGGCGGCGGCGAGTGGCAGCGCGGCGACGTTGTAGGCGAAGGCCCAGAACAGGTTTCCCTTGATCGTGGCCAACGTCTTGCGCGATAGCCGGATCGCATCCGGCACCGCGCGCAAGTCGCCGCGGACCAGGGTGAGGTCACTGGCCTCGATGGCGACATCGGTGCCGGTACCCATCGCCAGTCCGAGGTCGGCCCGGGCCAGCGCGGCAGCGTCGTTGACGCCATCGCCGACCATGGCCACCACCTTGCCATCGGTCTGCAGCCGCTTGATGGTATCGACCTTGTCCTGGGGCAGCACCTCCGCGATCACGTGGTCGATGCCGACCTGACGGGCGACCGTGTCAGCGGCGGCCTGGTTGTCGCCGGTGAGCATGATCGGCGTCAATCCAAGCGCGCGTAGTTGGCTGATGGCCTCGGCCGACGTCGGTTTGACCGCGTCGGCCACCACGAGCACGCCGCGTGGCCTGCCATCCCAGCCGACCGCGACGGCGGTTTTACCATGCGACTCGGCCGCGTGCATGGACTCAGCGAGCTTCTCCGGCAGGTGCTGCGACCAGTCCGCCAGCAGCCGTTCGCGGCCCACCATCACCGCGTGGCCATCGACCACACCTTGGACACCGAGCCCCTCGAGGTTGGTGAATTCCTCGACGGCCGGAAGTTCGCCGAGCTTCTCGCGTGCCGCTTTGGCGATCGCGGTGGCGATGGGATGCTCGGAGGCAGCCTCCAGCGCGCCGGCTACCCGGAGCACCTGATCGGGCTGTTCGCCGTCGTCGGTGATCACATCGGTCAGGGTCATCGCGCCAGCGGTTACCGTGCCGGTCTTGTCGAGGACGATGGTGTCGATGCGTCGCGTCGATTCCAGCACCTCGGGACCCTTGATGAGGATGCCGAGTTGGGCGCCGCGGCCGGTGCCGACCATCAGAGCGGTCGGCGTGGCCAGGCCTAGTGCGCAGGGGCAGGCGATGATCAATACTGCGACGGCGGCCGTGAACGCCGCGCCGATCGACCCGCCGACGACCATCCACAATCCCAGCGTCGCTACCGACAACACGATGACTATCGGCACGAAGATGGCCGAGATCTTGTCGGCCAGCCGCTGCGCGTTCGCCTTTCCGGTTTGCGCATCCTCGACCAGCCTGGCCATCTGCGCCAGCTGGGTGTCGGAGCCGATCCGGTTGGCCCGCACCACTAGTCGGCCGCCGACATTGACGGTGGCCCCGATGACGTGGTCGTCGGGCCGAACCTCCACCGGCACCGATTCGCCGGTCAGCATCGATGCATCCACCGCCGAAGCACCCTCGACGACGACGCCGTCGGTGGCGATTTTCTCCCCAGGCCGCACCACAAACTCGTCGCCGACCGCCAGTTGTTCAATCGGAATGCGTTGCTCCACACCGCCTTTGCGCACCGCGACGTCCTTGGCGCCAAGGTCGAGCAACGCACGCAGCGCGGCGCCGGCCCTCCGCTTGGCTCGGGCCTCGAAGAACCGGCCAGCCAGGATGAAGGTTGTGACACCGGCGGCGGCCTCGAGATAGATGTTCCCGGTGCCATCGGTGCGTGTGACGGTGAACTCGAACGCGTGCCTCATCCCAGGCATTCCGGCGGTGCCCCAGAACAGCGCATAGACGGACCAGCCCAACGCGGCGAGCGTGCCCATCGAGATCAGCGTGTCCATGGTGGCGGTGCCGTGCCGCAGGTTGGCCCACGCGGCCCGATGGAACGGCCATGCCCCCCACACGACCACTGGAGCCGCCAGCGTCAGCGAGAGCCATTGCCAATTGGTGAACTGGAGCGGCGGGACCATGGCCATCACGATCACCGGCACGGTCAGCACCAGCGAAACCAGGAGCCGCTGCCGTAGCGACGCGGTGGGGTCGTCGGGCTGCTCGTTCAGGTCGCCATCGGTCGCCTTGGGCTGGGGAAGCGCCGCCGAGTAGCCGGCATCCGCGACAGCGGCCACCAACTGATCGGCCGAGACATCTCCGACGTAGGCCACGCTGGCCCTTTCCGTTGCGTAGTTGACCGTCGCGGTGACGCCGTCAAGCTTGTTGAGCTTCTTCTCAATTCGGGCCGCGCACGACGCGCAGGTCATGCCGTCGATCAGCAGCTCGACGTGGCCGTTGGGTGTTGTCTCGATGACGGGACGCACAATGCTCTCCTTTAGGGGCCCGGCCTGCTAGCGGGGCCGGCGGACCGTTCGACGGGGGTCGCACACAGTTGAGGGTTTGCTTCAGCCGGCGAGCTGGTATCCGGCCTCTTCGACGGCGGCCTTGAGCGCGTCGTTGTCGACTGGGTTGTCGCTCTCCACGGTGACCTTGCCAGTTGACAAATCGACGTCGACTGCGGTGACGCCGGCGATGCTGCCGACCTCATCATGTACTGAGGATGCGCAATGGGCGCAGGTCATTCCCGCAACCCTGACTGTGACGGTGCTCATGTCGGCTCCTTTCACGTCGAAAGCCGTTTCAATCAACAATATACCCCCATAGGGTATCTGTCCAAGTGTCAACATCCCGAACGAACGCGTTGCCGAGCTCACGGGGACGAAGGTTCATTTGGCATAACCACATTTCGCCGAAAATATTGCCCCGATCGAAAGATGGCACGGACCACCAACGGCTATTGACGGCCTCACTGCGAAGCGAAGCGCCCATTTATCGAGTCGCATCGGGCCGGCATGCAGTCCGGCGGCCGAATCGACGCGACGCACAGGAATTAGTTCCTGGTCAGGGTGCAGCTCCCGGTCCGCCCAACTGCGTCAGAACGTCTGCAAGGGATGCCCCTCCGAGAAGGTCCGAGACCTCTAGATCGTGATTGAATTCCGCCTTTACGCGGCGGCGCAACTCCAGTGCCTGCAGGGAATCCAGACCGATGGCGACCATGGGGGCGGTGGTGTCGATTGTCTCGGCGCGGTCGACACCGATGGCTTCGGCCAACAGGTTTACCAACCGTTGGGGCAGGCCTGTCTCCTCGACGGGGGCTGGAGCTTCGATGACAGAAGTTGCCGCGACGGGCGAGGTCAGCCGGGATAGCAGCGGGCCGTAGCCGTAGACCTCCAGTACCGATCGCGCGCGAGGAAAGTCGAATGCCGCGACGATGGCATTGCCAGGAAGTCGGCGCATTCCCAAAGCGATTGCATCGGCGGGAGACATCGGGACGACACCGATGCCTGCCAGCTGCGCCATGCTCGTGGCATCGAGGTCAAAGTGGACGGTCCACTGCCCCCACTGCACGGACACGCAGTCCAGCCCCTGGGCTCGCAGCCGGTGCGCCATGGCATCCAGCATCCGATTGGCCGCCGCGTAGACGACCTGCCCTCGGCCTCCGATCGTCGCCCTGGCCGAGGAGCATAGAACTACACGACAGTTATCCGTCCTGGGGAACGCCCCCAATATCCGCCAGATGCCAACAACTTTGGCGCGTAACGCCTGGTCGACTTTCTCGGCGGTGATGTCCAGGAAATCGACAGCCGAATACTCTACGGCGGCGTGGATTATCAGATCCGCAGGCACGCCTTGGTTTTCGGTAGCCAGTAGCGATACCGCTGCTTGGTCGTACACGTCGCACCTGGTGACACGGATCTGCGTCGCTGTGGCCGAACGAATGTGCTGCAGCCGATCTGCGACGGCAGCCGTCTCGCCCGATCTGCTTACCAACGTGATCCGCTGCGCGCCGCGGTGCGCGAAGTGCTCACAGAATTCGAGCCCGAGATTTCCTGTGCCCCCGATGATGAGCACATGCTCAAGGGGTGCTGTGTCGCGGTCGCCGGCGAAGGTGTCGCCCTCGGCGAGCCGCTTGGCGTAGAGGCCGCCGTTGCGGAGTGCCAGCTCCGATTCTTCAGCCGTGTGCAGCGCCATGAGGATCGCGTGTGCCGAGTCTGACGCCGTCAACCCGCGCGGCAGATCGAGGTGCCGGAATCCGATGCCCGGATGATCGGCGCCTATGCTGCGAAACCCTGCGCTGGCTGCCGCATGCACCGGATCCGGCGGCGCATCGTCTGCAACAACCGCCTCACCGCCGACTGTTACGAGCCAGCAGTCGGTGAGCGCGTCGTGTATCCCCGGCCACCAGCTGCGGTCGGCAAAGAATGTTGCGACCTCGGCTGCTGCGGCGGCGTCGTCCAGTTCGGGCGATTGCGGAACCAGTATGACGAGCGTATCGAGATCGCCACTGGCGGCGCTGTTTTCGGTGTTGATCATGCGAGCCGTGGCGCCGATCTCTTCTGCCACGACGCATAACGTGGTGGCCAGGTCCCCGCAGGTCCCGGTGTGATCAACTATTCCGATGGCGCGCGGCGGCATCAGTGAGCGCTGCGACAGCCGAACCCACTCCTCGACGAGAAGGCGAGCCGGTATGGCTTCTGCGGCTAGGCCGCGCGCCGAATCAGCCACTGCGGCAACGGGTGTGACAGCGGATGATTGGCGGGCACGCACGGGCAGAACCTCGTTATACGGCAGCCACAGCCGCGTCTCGTTCATCCGGGTGTTGGGAAAATCGCGTAATGGGAGCCGGACGTGGCAGTCAGATTCGGTGCGCAGGCACTCCCACGAATAGTCAAGGTCGTGTACTGCCACCTGCGCGAGGCCGCGGGTGAACTCGCCCAAATCGGTGGCAGTTCGCTCCGACGTGCCGACCACCACCGCCTCGCGTTCACCCGCCTGGACAGCGAGATTCTCGTGAATCGCCAACTGCAGCGTCGGATGTTCGGCCATTTCAACGAAAGTGTCGATGCCGTGCCGCACCGCGGTCGCAATCGCTTTATCGAAGCGAACGGTGTTGCGCAGGTTCCAGAACCAATATTCGTCGACCGGCAGCTCAGGCATGATGGGGCCGCCGAGAGTGCCTCCGAGGCAGTCGATGTCGGTGTCGAGGAACTTCGGATTCTGCAGTTGGCGCTGCATGGACGCACGTACCGAAGTGGCGAGCTCATTGATCAAGCTGCTGTGCGCGGGATACTGCACGGCAATGACGCGCGCGAACGTGCCGCGCTCGGTCAACGTGTCCACGATGCCCTGCACCGTCTCTTGATCACCTGAAATGCCCACCATGCTCGGGGAATTCACCACCGACAGCTGCGCCCAGCCCGAGCAACGTGCGAGTAAGTCCTCGCAGGTGTCACGGTCGGCGGCGACAACGGCCATGGCGTAATCACCGGACGCGAACTCGTCGGCGGCACGTGCGCGGAGCCCGACGACGAGCGCGGCATCTGCCAAAGTGGTCATCCCGGATACGTAGGCCGCGGCGATCTCGCCCTGACTGTGCCCGATGGTGACGTTGGGCGCAATGCCGAATGATCGCCACATCGCGGCCAGGCCGGCCATCTGGGTGAACAACGCGGGCTGGACGACGCCCGAACTGTCTTCGGCTGGAAATTCGTCGTCGAGAAGGTATTTCAGCGGCGACTCGCCGAACTGCGTCTGGAATGCCTCGGCACAGCGATCTGCCTCGGTGCGGAACGCCGGTAGCGACTCGTAAAAGAGCCGCCCCATCCCCGGCCGTTGGCCTCCCTGCCCGGGAAAAACATAGGCGAGCCGTCGGGTGCTGGCGGGTGTATTCGTGCGAACCAACGAAGGGTGTTCGTGTTCATCGATAACCGCGCGCAGGGCGCTGATCAACTCGTCGTGGTGGGTCACCATGGCCAAGGCTCGGTGCCGGCGGGCGATCCGCGTCCGAAACAGCATTTCGGCGATCCGGTCGGGTGCCACCTCGGGATGATCTGCCGCATAAGAAAGAAGGCCTGCAGCTTCCTCACGCAGAAGGTCGCGGGATTCGGCGGATAGCAGGACGGGAATGGCGCCGTTCGGAAGCCGGTAGGTAACAGGTGCCACTATTCACTCCTGGGAACTCGCGGGCATCGCGACGATTGCGTGCGCGTTGGCGCCTCCAGCGCCGAACGACGACACGGCACCGTAGCGGACGCCGCCTTTGGGCTCCCACTGGTGCAGTTTTGTCGCCAGTCGCAGGCCCGTCAGGTCCCAGTCCACCTTCTTGGTCGGGTTGTCCGAGAAGAGAGTTGGTGGGATCTGACCGTGCTGGCCGGCGAGTAACAGTTTGATCAGTCCGAGGATTCCGGATGCCGCTTGCGCGTGCCCGGCGTTCGACTTCAGCGAGCCCAGCCGCGCCTCGGATCGCGCCGCGCCGTAGGTCTTGAACAGGGCGAGCAATTCCACCGGGTCGCCCGCACGGGTCGCAGTCCCGTGCCCTTCGATCATTCCGACATCGACCGGATCGATCCCCGCCGCCTCGATTGTCTTGCGGATGAGCTGCTCTTGCGCGCGCACCCGGGGTACGAGGATCGGCTTGCCTTTGCCGTTGTGGTTGGTGCGGACGGCCAGGATGCGCCCATAGATCCGGTGTCCCAGCCGGCGTGCGCGGGATTCAGATTCGACAACCACCATCCCCGCGCCTTCCCCCCACACGGTGCCGCTGGCGTCCTCCGAGTAGGCGCGGCAATGCCCGTCAGTGGAAAGCGCATTGAGCCTTGCGAACTCGTAGAAAGCTCCCGGTGACCCCATGACGCACGCCGCGCCGGCAAGCGCCCATTCGCACTCGCCCGTCCGCACCGCCGTGGCTGCCAGGTGCAGGGCGGTCAACGACGACGCACACGCCGAATCGATACACATCGATGGTCCGGACAGTCCAAGGCAGTGCGAGATACGCCCGGCGGCCCCCAGCTGGCCTAGGCTGGCGATCCGATGTCCGCTGTGGGCATCGGCTACGGCCGCACGCGGGCCGTACTCCATCGGGGACATCCCGACGAAACAGCCGACGTCGGCGCCGTCCAGCGCGCCGGGGTTTATCCCCGAATTCTCCAGTGCCTTCCACGCCACGCGCATCGCCACCCGTTGCTGGGGCTGCATCACGAGGGCCTCGCGATGCGTGATACCGAAAAAAGGCGGGTCGAATGTTGTTGCGCCGTCGAGGAACCCGCCCGCGTCGAACACCGGCCCCCAGCCGTCTAGCTCGGATACCGACAGGAGATCGTCGATCGGCCAGCCGCGATCGCGCGGAAAGGGGGCAATCAGTTCCCTGGCTTCGGCAAGTGCGGACCACAAGGCTGCGGGGCTGTCGATTCCCCCGGGCGCCTCGACGGCCATTCCGGAAATGACGATTGGGTCGTCGCTGCTCACGCCGTCTGCTCGCGGTGCGCACTAGACGCCAACAACTCCGCGACGGCGCCTATGTGCGATTCCAGGTAGAAGTGTCCGCCGTCGAACATCGTGACCTTGAGGGTGTCGGTATGTTTGCCCCACCCGTACAAATCGCCCAACGTGATATACGGGTCCTGATCACCGCCCATCGCGTGTACCGGAGCCGCTACCTTGATGTCGTCGGCGCAGGAGTAGGCGTCAAAAGCGTTGTAGTCGGCTTTAATCACCGGAAGTGCCCGTCTCATGATTTCGCGGTCTGTGAACACGTCCGTGCTGGTTCCCTCCAGCGCCGCTAGATGGTTGAGGATCCCCTCGTCATCCTTGGGATGCGGTGGCTTGGTCGCGGCGCGGTAAGGGGCAACCGCCGCGGAGACGTTCAACTGGCGCACATCGATTCCGCTGGCTTCGGCGATACGGACAAACTCGAACGCGACCAACGCCCCCATGCTGTGCCCAAACGTGACGATCGGGATCCCGCGATTGTGCTCCGACGTCCAGAATTCGCCGAACGCTCCAGCGGCGATCTCGGGGAGTGATTGCAACGACGCTTCAGCCGCCCGGTCCTGCCGTCCCGGGTACTGGAAAATGATGACGTTGAATGTCGTGCGCAGTGCTTTCGAAAATTCGCGGTAGGCCGACGCGCCAGCCCCAGCATGCGGAAAAACCAGCAATGGAACGCTTTCGGGCAAATCCGGTTCGTGGAACTGTCGGATCCACCGCAGTGTGCGCGGCATGCAACGCTACCTTTCGCTTCGTGTCGCTCGATGCGCCGCGAGGAACCCGCGCGGCGGCGCGACCACCGCGTGCGTCATTAACTTAGCGTAGGCTAACATAAGCTCCTCGCCTTCGGGAGATGGCACTGGCCCGCCGTCCGAGTTTGGGGCGGCGCTTGGTCGGCCCTATCGGTCACGGATCATGAGGGCGGCGCGCTTGTTCGGCAGATCGAGTTCCGTGATGCGCTGAAACCCAGCGTGGTCGAGCACCCGGAGCACCCGCACATTGTCAACGTCGGGTTCGGCGACCACCCGGGCGGCTTGCGTATCCGCATCCAGTTGCCATGACGAGACCGTGCGTAGCAGGTCCACCGCCAGCCGCCGTCCGCGGTACTCGGGTGGACCCAGCAGCATGTGTACGCCTGCGTCGTGCTCGCGGGCGTGGTAGTACTCGGCCAGCGGATCAAGATCGGCGCGGTAGAGCTCCCAGTAACTCATCGGGACGCTATCCAACAGGCCCAGGTATGGAACCGAGTGCGCGCTGGAGTGCTGTTGGTGCAGATAGGACGCAATCCGGACGCGGGACCACGGCTTCCTCCAGAATCGCGCCACCTCGGGGTCGTTCATCCAGCAATGCATCAGGTCGAGGTCGCCGTCGGGGTCCAGCCGGCGCAGCGAGAATTCGCCCGCGAACACTTCATGATCAACCGCGGCGCGGCGTTGCTGCAGATCTAGCGTCTGCACCTCGTGTACCTCCCGACCAAAGGGCCCATGCGGTGCGCGACGAGCACATCGGGCAATGAGCAATCCGATCTCGTCGCCGCGGCAGGCGCACGAGCCATGTAACTTAGCGAAGGCTAACATAAGCCCTCATCGCGGTACGGTGCCGGCGACGAAGGGATCATTGATGTGTGTCGTGTCGTGTCGTTCGGGATTGCGGACCCGGGGGCACAGGACGCTCCGTGCTCTGATCGATCCGGCGAACTGAATAACGGGAGTGAGGCGAGCCATGGCCGACGACGTCAAGACTTTGGAGCAACGTCGCCTGGAACTGTTACGTAGGCGCATCGCCGAACGCGGTCTGGCGGCGAGGGACTCGGCCGAGCTGGTGCAGATCTGTGCGGGAGAACGTTACCGTCTGTCGGCCGGCCAGCGCCGGATGTGGTTTCTGCAGGCCATGGACGCAGACGACGTTACGTTGAACATCTGCGTCGCCTACCGGCTGACGGGCCCTCTGGACGAGGCACGCTTACACGCAGCCCTCAATGAGGTCGTTGCCCGGCACGCTGTTTTGCGTACCACATACGCGGTGGATAACGAGGGTGAACCTTATCAAGTATTTTCCGATGATGCTGAGATCGGTTGGCGAACAGATGATTTGACCCATCTTTCAGAGGCCGAGCGCGAGCGCCAGATCCAGGCGTTGGTGCGAGACGAATTCGGCAGGCCATTCGACCTGACCGAGGATCTTCCGCTGCGGACAACCCTGATCCGCTCCGGCCCAGACGAATTCGTGCTGATCCTCGTCGTACACCACATTTGTTGGGATGATGACTCCTGGGCTGTCTTCTTCGGCGAGCTCAGCGCCGCCTACAACGGTCATCAACTGAACGGTCGCGCGCCACAGTTCATTTCGGTCGCGGTGCTTGGGAACGAGGCGGAACCCACCAGTGCCGACGTCGGCTACTGGACGGACACTTTGCGGCCGTCACCGGAACCGCTGGAGCTTCCCGGTGTGGGTGCCGCGCATCCGTCCAGGCGGGCCGAACGTCGAACTCGCGCCCTTCCCGCCGACTTGTTCGGCAGGGTCGAGGATTTTGCCCGAAACCGCTCCGCTTCACCATTTATGGTGTTATTGGCGGCCTTTGGCGTGCTGATACGCCGCTATACCGGCGCAGCAGATTTTGTGATCTCCGTGCCGGTTACCGGACGCAGCGCCCCGGCCGAGGGGGCGATCGGGTACTTCGGCAACACGCTGTTGCTGCGGATCGTCGCTCGACCGCACGACACGTTCACCTCGTTCGTCGACACGGTACGTGAAACCTGTTTTGCCGGGTTCGCCCACCAGTCCGTTGGCATCGATCGAGTGGTGCGCGAAGCCAACCCGGAGCGGGCAATGGGGCACGATGGCATGGACCAGCTGGTCCGCTTGGGTTTCAGCATGCGCAACAGCGCAAGTGGATTGGTGTTGGACGGTGTCGCGGTAGGACAACTCGAATTGAGCGCGGTAGCCGCCCAGCTTCCGTTGGCCTTGACGGTTGTGCTCGACCCAAAGGGCGTATCGGTCGAGCTCGAGCACCAGACCGACGTGTTGAGCTCGGCACTTGTCGATCAGATGCTGGCCCATTATCTGCAGCTGTTGAACAACGCCCTGACCGAACCCGAACGTCGCCTCACCAAATTGGACCTGCTCGGCGCCGGTGAGCGGGAAGCCGTCCTGGCGCAGTCGCATGGGGAAGTTGTGGCCACGCCGGCCACCACGATGGTCGCGATGCTTGAAGCAGCCGCGGCCGTCGCTCCCGACGCGGTCGCGCTCGTTTCCGACGCGGGTGAACTGACCTATGCCGACCTGCATGCTCGCGCGAATCGCCTGGCGCGCTGGCTTATCGGGCGAGGCTTCGGTATCGAGGACGTCATCGGGCTGCGTATGACCACGTCGATCGAGTTCATCGTCGCGCTGCTCGCCGTGCTGAAAGCCGGTGCGGCGTACCTGCCGATCGACCCCGCCTATCCCGACGACCGCATCCAATACCTCGTCACGGATGCCCGCCCCCAGACGGTTATCGGGCGGCAGGAATTCGACGCCGCCGAAAATGCCGCCGCACAGTTGTCGGACGCCGCGCTCACCGACGCCGACCGGCTACGTCCGTTGCGTCCCGACCACTTGGCTTACGTCATCTACACGTCCGGTTCCACTGGGCGGCCCAAGGGCGTGGCTGTCTCGCACCGCGCGATCGCCGAGCATGTGGATGGTTTCATCGCCGAGTGGAGCGTGACCGGAGAAGACCGGTGGCTGCAGTCGTCGTCGGTGAGCTTCGATGCTTCACTGGCAGACATCTTCATCCCGTTGTCGCTTGGCGCACAGCTGATCGTGCCCAGGCCCGAGGCCTTCGGTGACATCGATTACGTCGCCGAGCTGATCAATCGCCGCGGTGTCACCGTGCTCCACATGGTGCCCTCCATGCTGAGCACCCTGCTGATGCTGCCGCAGGCAAGCCAATGGCGGCAGTTGCGTCATGTGCCGGTGGGCGGAGAGGCGCTTCCCACTGAGGTAGCCGACAAATTCGCCAGCTACTTCGACGCGGAGCTACGCAATCACTATGGCCCGACCGAGGCCGTCGTGTGCTCGACACACAAGCGGGTCGCGGGGTCGCCGGGCGCGCGCGTAGTGCCGATCGGCGTGCCGAACCGCAACGTCTACGCCTATGTGCTCGACGAGCAGTTGCAACCGGTGCCCGCGGAGGTCGTCGGTGAGCTGTACCTCGGTGGCATTCAGTTGGCGCGTGGATATCTCGGTCGTCCCGGGCTGACCGCGCAGCGATTCATCGCCGACCCTTTCAATCCCGGCATGAGGCTGTATCGATCCGGAGACCTGGTCCGCCGCAACATCTCTGGCGACCTGGAGTTCGTCGGCCGAGCCGACGAGCAGGTAAAGATTCGTGGCTTCCGCATCGAGCTCGGCGAGGTCGAGTCCGTGATCGCAACGCATCCAGCGGTGCGGCATTGCCTCGTCGCCGTGGAAGACACCGAGGCCGGGCCCATGCTGGCCGCGTACCTGGTGCCAGCGGCTGATGAACACCTCTCCGCCGACTTGGATCTCGATGAGATACGCGCACATGCCGCCTCGGCCCTGCCTGAATACATGGTGCCCAGCGCATTTGCGGTTATCCATGAGATCCCGCTAACTGTGAGCGGCAAACTGGACAAACGGGCACTGCCCGCACCTACGCCTATCGCCGTGCGCCGCTACCGTGAGCCGGCGACCGAGACCGAGCGCCGGATGTGCTCGATTTTCGCCGAACTGTTCGGCTGGGAGCGTGTGGGTGCTGAGGACTCATTCTTCGGGCTGGGTGGCCATTCGCTGTTGGCGGCTCGGCTGGTCGCGCAGATCCGTGCCGAATTCGGCATAGAGCTGACCGTTCGCGCCGTGTTCGATACGCCCACCCCGGCCGGCTTGGCGGCTGCGCTGGTCGAGCAGTTCCGTGCCGAGTTCGATATCGACCTTGACGCGATGGACGCCGAGGACACTTTCGACGACGCAACGTCGGCGTGGCAATCAAGCCGCCCAGAACTCGTCGAATCGGTCCGCCCGGAGCGGCTTCCGTTGTCCTACTCGCAGCTCGCCGCGTGGTTCCAGTATCGGATGGAAGGGGCGGGGGACGGCTTTAACATGCCCTTTGCGCTTCGCTTCGACGGTCCCCTGGACATCGTCGCCCTCACCGCGGCGGTCAACGACGTCGTTAAGCGCCACGACGCCCTGCGCACGAACTTCGATGAGCACGAAGGCGTTCCGTATCAAATCGTGCACCCGAGCTTGCAGTTGGAACTACCAGTCCGGAAGATCACCCCGGACGGCTTCGATGACACGGTGGCGCAGCTGCGCCGGCACGTGTTTATGCCCGAGTCGGGGCCGTTGATTACGGTCACCCTGTTGGCGCTCGGCAAGGATACGCATGTGCTGTTGGTGGTCGTGCACCACATCGTCAGCGATCACGCCTCTCTGGGGATCTTCTTTGACGACCTCGTCACCGCCTACCGCGAGCGGCACCAAGGGCAGGCGCCGCGGTGGACCACATCGCCGATCCAGTTCGTGGACCACGCGCTGTGGCAACGAGATGCATTCGCTTCCCTATGGGGACAGGCGGAGCTGGCGTATTGGCGTGACGCCCTAGCTGGGTTGCCCGACGAGGTCTCGGTTGCCCACGATTATTCCCGCCCGCCGACGCTCGGAAAGCGTGGGGAGGTGGTGACTTTCACCTTACCCCCCACCCGCCGGGCGTCCTTAACACAGCTCGCCGAGCAAAATGGCGCCAGCGAGTTCATGGTTTATCAGGCCGCCCTGGCGGTAGTGCTGCACAAGCTCGGCGGAGGGACGGACATTCCGCTTGGCAGTCCGGTCGCGTCCCGTGTCGAACCGATCACGGCTAATCTGATCGGCTTGTTCGCCAACGTGGTGGTGCTGCGCAACGACCTGTCCGGTGATCCCAGCCTGCGCACCATGCTCACCCGTAGCCGCGACACGGTGCTCGACGCATTCGCACACCAAGAGCTTCCGATCGAACGTCTGGTTGAGGCTCTCAACCCGCCGCGCTCACGGTCCCGAAACCCGCTGTTTCAGAACATGATCCACTTTCGCGGAGAGGACTGGGCGCTGATACCGCGCCCTCTCACCGAGACCGGCGGCACCACGGTCGTACCGCTTCCGATGGACTTCGAGGTCTCACTACTGGATCTGGACGTGGGCATCAGCGTGACGCCGGGCGGTGAACTCGACGTGCGCGTCGTCGCCAATGCCGATCTCTACGAACCTGCGACGGTTGCCCTTATCGCCGCCGCTCTGAACGCAGCACTCGATGCGTTCGCGACGGCGCCGGACCGTCCCGTGTCCAGCCTGGAGTTGCTTCCCACGGATGATATGGAGAAACTCCTCGCCCCGCCGGCCCCGCCCGTCGCTGCGCCATCGAAACCGCCCACCGCAGGCTCGGTGGAAACCGAGCGGATCCTCATCACCTTGCTGGAGGAGTTGCTCGACGTCACCGGTCTCGATCGCGACGACAACTTCTTCGCGCTCGGCGGTGACAGCATCATTTCCATTAAATGGTCGGCGCAGGCAACTGCGCACGGACTGGCCTTCACCCCGGGAATGGTGTTCGAGTACATGACCATCGGCGAGCTGGCCGCGGCGATCGACGCGGCAGCGGGTGAGCCGGCGGCCGAGGCGGATTCGCCGCCGAAGCAGGAATATACGCCGATGAGTGCGTCGGGCCTGACCCCCGATGCGTTGGCCCAACTCAACGCATCCTGGCTCAACGAGTCGTGAGGTATTTGTGACCACAGATCCGCCGCAGATCGAGGATGTACTCGCTCTTAGCCCTCTGCAGGAAGGGCTGTTTGCGTTATACCGATTGACGCAGGACAGTATCGACCTTTACAGCATGCAGTTCGTCGTCGATGTCGACGGACCAGTCGATCTCGAGCTGCTCCGCCGCAGCGCTCAAGCCATGCTGGTCCGACACCCGAATCTGCGCGCCGCCTTCTGGGATCGTGATGTACCCATGCCCGTGCAGATCGTGCCCACGCAGGCCGAGCTGCCCTGGTCCGAACGGTTCGCACCGCCAACGGAATTCGATGCCATCGCACGATCGGAGCGGCGCCGCCCGTTCGATCTGAGTCGTGGACCGGCATTGCGGGTTGTGCTGCTTGGCACTCCCGGCGAGACCAGGCGCCGGATGATTTTCACCGCCCACCATATTCTGGTCGACGGCTGGTCCCTCGCCGTGTTCTTCACCGAGATGCTCACCGTGTATCGGGCGGGAGGATCGACCGACGGGCTACCGACCGCGCGCCCGTACCGTGACTACATCGTCTGGCTCGCCCAGCAGGACAGGGCGGCCGCGACCGCTCAGTGGATGACGTACCTGCAGGGTGTGTCCGGGCCGCTCATGGTGGCAGACGGGACCGTCGCCGCGGGCGAGGGCGAGCCGGAGAAGACCGAACTGGTGTTGCCTGCGGCCGATACGGTGCGGCTGCGACAGTGGGCGGGTCGCAACGGTCTTACCCTCAACACCGCAGTGCTATACGCGTGGACGGTCGTGCTCAGCAGGCTCAGCGACCGTCGCGATGTCGTTTTCGGCACCATCGTCTCCGGCCGTCCGGAAAACCTGCCCGGCGTGGAAACCATGGTCGGACTGTTCATCAACGCCGTGCCGGTGGTGCACCAGGTGAGCAGCGCCGACTCGGTGGTGGAGCAATGTGCCCGGTTGCAGCGCGAGTCATCGGCGATGCGCGACATCGGTTATCTCAGCCTGTCGGAAATCCAGCGTGAGCATGGCCGGGGAGCCCTATTTGATTCGCTGTTCGTCTTCGAGAACGCACCGATCGAGGACGCGATCCGGGCGGTGACCACACCGGACGGGGCCCGGTTCAGTCCGGTAGAGATGGAAAGTCTCACGCACTACCCCTTGACTGTGGTCGCGCACATGAAAGACGACGCGCTGTTGGTACTGGTCGAGGCGATTCCTGAGGCACTTCCGCATCTTCGGCCCTCCCAGATCGGCGAGCGCTTGCTCGCCGTGCTGCGCCAACTCCCCGATATAGGCGACGGCACCCCCGACGCACTGGATATTCTCACCACGGCGGAGCGCGCCGAGTTCGAAGGGCTTGCGACGCGGCCGCTACCCTCTGCGGAGAGCGTCTCGGTGTGGGAGACGTTCGAGCGGCAGGTGCACGCCACACCGCATGCCGTCGCCCTGACTACCGGTGGTGGTGAGTGCTATACCTATGCCGAACTACACGCGCACGCGTGCCGGCTCGCGGGGGAACTGGCCGAGCAGGGCATAGGACCGGAGAAAATCGTCGCGCTGGTGCTGCCGCGCTCGACTCGATCCATCGTCGCCATCCTGGCCGTGCTTGCCGCCGGTGGCGCCTATCTGCCGGTCGATATCACGTTGCCGAACGCTCGTATCGAATCTATTTTGCGGCAAGCAAATCCGGTACTCGCCATTGTTGAAGCCAGCTACACGGAGTTGGTAAGCGGTGGGGTCGCCACAGTGGTCATCGACGATCCCGCTGCCGCCGGGCGCATCTCGCAACGCGCAGCCGCCAGCCCGGCGGTTCGCCGGCACCCCGAGCACAGCGCGTATGTCATCTTCACATCGGGTTCGACCGGTGAACCCAAGGGCGTCATCGGCACCAATGCCGCGTTACTCAGCTATTTCGCTGACCACCGCGACCGTGTCTACCGGGCGGCCTCGGCACGCCTGGGCCGCCCGCTGCGGATCGCCCACGCCTGGTCCCTGAGCTTTGACGCCTCGTGGCAGCCCATGGTCGGCCTGCTCGACGGGCATGCGATCCATCTGTTCGACGCCGAGGAGATGCGCGACGCAGATCGGCTGGTGAAAGGGATGTCCGCCAACCAGATCGACATGATCGACACCACCCCGTCGATGTTTCTCCAACTGCGTGCCGCGGGACTTTTGGACCACCCTCTTTCGGTGCTGGCCCTCGGCGGTGAGGCAATCGATACCGCGCTGTGGGAGCAATTGCGCGCTCCGTCGCCGACCGCGGTCTACAACTGCTATGGCCCCACCGAAACTACGGTGGAATCCGTGGTGGCACCGGTCGCCGCATATCAGAGGCCGACGATCGGCACCGCGAACGCTGGAACATTCGGCTACGTCCTGGATTCGGCGTTGCGGATGGTGCCCGACGGTGTGGTAGGCGAGCTCTATCTGTCCGGGGCGCAGCTGGCCCGTGGCTATGTCGGCAAGTCCGCGATGACCGCTGCTCGCTTCGTGGCGGACCCGCTGCGTCCCGGACAACGCATGTACCGCACGGGTGACCTGGTACGTCGTCTACCGCACGGCGGATACTCCTATTTGGGACGTGGCGACTCCCAGGTCAAGATTCGTGGCTATCGCGTCGAAATCGGCGAGATCGAGGCTGCGCTGCGTGGGCAGCCACAGATACACGATGCCGCGGTTTCCGTTCTGCGTCGCGACAGCGGCACAAGCCTCGTGGGTTTTGTTGTGTGGCAGGAGGATACGGCTGCTGACCCGGTGCGGCTGCGTGCCGCGCTCGCCGAACGGCTGCCGCCGTACATGGTTCCCGCCCGGATCGTGGCGATACCTCAGCTGCCGGTGAACGTGAACGGCAAGCTGGACGGCCGTGCATTGGACCGGCTCGCCGAGGATGCACTCTTGCGCGTCACTGCCGGTGGGGCGGCATCGGCGTCCACCGACACCGAACGCTCACTGTGCACAATATTCGAAGAACAGTTCAACGGCGTAGTGCCGCACATCGACGACGACTTCTTCTCACTTGGGTTAGACAGCATTGTGGCGATCTCGGTGGTCCACAAGGCACGGCGGCGCGGTCTCACATTGAGTCCACGGATGCTGTTCAGCGCTCCGACAATTCGCCAACTCGCTGCTGCTATCGATGCGGCGCCGGAATCCGCGGCGGCCGTAGAGAACACCGAATACGGTGAGATACTGCCGCTGCCGATGGTGTCCTGGCTCTACGAGTACGGAAATTACCGCCGATTCACCCATACCGTGTTGCTGCGATTGCCGTCTGAAATCGACCGTCCATCAATCGAGGCGATGCTGCAACTGTTGCTCGACGGCCACGACACTCTGCGATCGATTCTGATCGAGACCGCCGAGGGGCCACGCCTGGTTACCCGCGAACCCGGCGTGGTCCGTGCCGCTGACGTGCTCACCCGTCTTGAGCTACCGAAATCGTCCGCCGCGGAATTCAATGCGGCCTTAGCGCATTCGGCGCGTAAGGTCACCGACGAGATCGATCCCCACTCGGGTGCCATGGTGCGAGCCGTGTGGTTGTCCAGCGCCGGACCAGGCGAGATGCTGCTGATCACCGCACATCACTTGGCGGTAGATGTGGTGTCCTGGCACATCATGCTCGGGGATCTCGCGGCGGCGTGGCGCTCGGTGACATCGGGTGCGACGCCGAAGACGATGCCCGAGTTCACGTCTTACCGCCGCTGGTCGGAACTGATGTGGCAGCGGGCCGCTACGGCCGAAGTGCAGAGCCAGCGCGATTACTGGACCGCGCAGGTTCACGGGCCGGATCCTGCGCTGGGTAGGCGGCGTCCTGATCCGACTCGTGACACGTGGTCGACTCTGCGGGTCACACGGGCACTCACACCGACTGACGTCACTGAGCGCGTGCTCACAGCGCTCACCAGAGATGGGGGCATGGACGAATTCTTGCTGGCCGCGCTCACGATGGCCGTCGCGAGTTGGCGGCGTACTCGTGCACAAAATTTTGCGGCGGGCACGCTCGTCACGATGGAGGGCCATGGGCGCGCAGACGCTATTTTGGGGACCGACACCACAAACACGGTCGGTTGGTTTACGACTGCATACCCGGTACGGCTCGGAGTGGGTGCATCAGGTGTCGATGCCGAGCAGGCAGAATGCGATCCGGCAGCGGCCCGAGCGCTATTCGATTCGGTGGCTGGCCATTTGAGTATGGTCCCGAATGAAGGTCTGGACTATGGACTGCTTCGTTATGTGGACCACGTTCCAGAATTGCAGAATTCTGTCGAACCTCAGATCATGTTCAGCTACTTGGGTCGCCTGGACCTCACTGGTGGAACGGAGCAACCATGGTCGTTAGTTGCCGGCGACCAAGGCGACGCATTGCCCGTCGACCCTGAGCCAGATCTGCCACTGCGTTTTGCGCTGTACCTCGCCGTGGCAATACGGGGAACACCGGAGGGTCCGCAACTGACGGCTAACTGGCTCTGGAGCGATGCCCTGTTCGGGCACTCCGACATCGAGCGCCTGACGCAATTCTGGCAGCGCGGCATAGCCGCGCTCGCAGCCGGATTAGATGAAAGGCCGGCATGAAGCCTGGCGCACCCGAACTACCCACCGTCCCGGTCAGCGACCGTACGGCACCGCATCACACCGACGGTTGGCGTGCACGGCGATTTCTTTGGGTTCGGCGTCGATTCAATGTCGGCCGCCCCGATTCGCGCCCTGGCCGTCATTGCACCCCACTGCCTCGACGTCGCAGCATTGACCGACGAGGAGGTTCTCGCCGAAGGCTAGTTCGGGGCGGGTGAGCCGACGATGATACTGCCGACGCTGCACTCCTGTAGTTCATCGACACCGGTGGCTGCGACGAAAGCGGCGGTATCACCGAAGCCTTGCGCGCACGCGCCGAGGCCCATCGCGGTCGCGGCCAGGTAGATCGTCTGCATGAGGACGCCGACATCTTTGAGGATGGCGGCATAGGCGATCTGCTCGTAGGTCCACATGATGCGACCGCAACGTGCAGCCATGACGACGAGCACTTGCGGCTCGGCACCTCCGGTGAGAGTCGCTGCGGCCGGTTTCAACAGCTGGGACACGGCCTTCGAATCTGCTCCGGCGACAGGGCGTAGCACATGGTCGAACGAGTCGTAGTGGTACATCCCCGGCGCGAGTCCGGCGACATTGCGCACCACAGGGTAGAGCTCCAGCTCATAGAGACTGCCACCAGAAGGGTATGGGCGTGACACGAGTTCCTCGCCGTCACCGACGAGTTCGGTTTTCCGTGTTCGCGCTGTGCGATAGAGCAATTCGGCCAGCTGCCCAATAGTAATCGGGCGGGCGTCATCGAATGTCCTTGTGGAAACTCGGTCTTCGAGGACGGCCGTCAAAGTCGGGTCCTGCATTCGTTTGGCGGTCAGATCGGGAACCGAAAGGGTGATCGGCTCACCCGGATAATTCGTCCTGCGCGCCGGCGGCTGTGGGAATCGACCCTTCGCCCACTTGGTCGGGCCGAACCGCTCCCAGGTGACGGTGCGTTGACCCAGCGTGCTGCGGCGGTGAAACCACAGATCCGGTGCGCTCCAGCTGAGGGCATCGAACCTGCCGTCTTCGTCGCCGAGCTGGGTGAGGATGCCGCACCAGTGCAGATCCTCGATGAACCCTGTAGCGACGGCGCTCGGCACGCCTGAGGCGTCTGCTGCAGGCCCGTCGAGTAGGACAAGCAGGCGCGAGTCGTGAATGCGCACATCACACCATGCCAGCGGATGTTCAAGGACCAAGCCCTCTGAGTCTCGGTGCAGTACAGCAAATTTCGATAACGCGAAGGATCGCGGCGACATCGGCGCCGGCCGCATCGCGGGCCGTCCGACCGGCAGGATGGAGTAAAAATCGTTCTTTTCGTCGCGCACCGTGACCGCCAGCCAACCGCTCGTGGTGAGCTGATCTATCAGCGTGCCGACGCCACTTTCGCCCGCCTTCGTGAGTATCTCCGACAGCGTTGCCGGCCCGAGGTTCAGAGCCTTGAGTGCCTGTAGCTGGCCGGGGGTTAATCGGGTCAGTTTCTCGCTGCGCGGAGGATTCAGCAGCACGGCTCCAGCGGGCGTGACCAAGCAGGTGACACCGGAACGGAACGCGAATCTCGTTTGGGCGGCGTATGTGACGTCGGGCAATCCGCGAACCCTTCCGCTTCCGATTTGATCCACCGTGTCGACTCCCTCAGCGTAAGCGAGGCACAATTCATGCGGGTTAGCAGCTCCGGCGCGGGCTCACCAGCAAGCCAGCGGATAGCGTGCACGTGACGGACCTATCGCAAAACGGGAAACGCGAATCGCGAAGTGCACATTTGCCACACGTAACACGGCGCTGCCGTTCGGTCTTCCGTGAGAACGGAAGGGAGTATGACCATCAAATAGTCGCTCCGGGCACGGCGGGCGGCGGGTCGGTTGGGAGGGGGGCGATAACAGTGGCCGTCGAGCCGCGCGCCGAGGTTGCCGCGCCCCGCATGGGGTCTTGATAACATTGCTGCGTTTGCGTATGTGGCCCACCGAGCACCGACAGGGTAGAGACGATGCCAACCTGGCCGATTCCCGAGACCTGGATCCCGCGGGTGGTTCTGCTCGGCTACAGCGGGTTGCTCGCCGCGGTCGCGGGGTTCGTCAATTCGGTGGCCCTTTTGGTGTGGGCATTTCCGGTGGGGAACCTCACCGCCTTGACCACCAAGGCGGGTATGCATAGCACGAATCCTCTCATCTACCAGGGCCGCATGATCGCGGCGATCGTGTTTGGATTTCTATTCGGAGCCATTGCGGCGGGTGCGGTGCTGGCTGCCGTGCGGACTTTTGCTGGCCCTCGTCACGCTGCCGTCCTGCTGGCCGAAGCCGCGCTGCTGCTCGCCGCAGCCGGCGTTGAGCACCCGATCGGCAGGGCGCTCCTCGCCGCGTGCGCATGCGGGCTGCAGAACGGCATGACGTCCAATCTTCCGGGGATGCCGATTCGCACCACGCACTTCACCGGCACGATTACCGACCTCGGTCTGCTCTTGGGCCGCAGCCACCGCCACCGGGTGGACAAGTGGAAGGCCACCGTGCTGACGACGACCGTGCTGCTGTTCGTCGGGGGCGCAGCCGCCGGCGTGCTGCTTGGCAACCGGATTGGTGACCACGCGCTGATTCCCCCCGCCGTCGCCTGCCTAGCTCTGGCCGCGGTCATCATGCTGCAATACTGCCGTCGCGGCGCCCGCGAGGCTCCGGTGGCAGCGGTAGTCGAGCCCGCGTAGCGAGTCATCTCAGCCCGCCGGATCGCTCGGCAGCGACACGTGCACTACTGATGCCGTACATCCTGTCGCACGCGCGGTCATGCGCTGCCGCGCAATGTGCGCTCTGAGTGCACGGACATACATGCACGCTGAGGGGCTAGAAACCTCCATCATGTTCGACGCCGACCGCAGTCGTCCTGGCTGGTAGGCGACCACCACCCGACCGAGCGCCCCTAAACTGAGGTGGCACTCATTTGCCACGGGTAACGACCGACACCGGGTCGTTTCGCGCGCCCCGCGCACATCGGCTGGCCACGCGGCCCGTTGCGATCTGCTGGACAATTCCGCGATTAGCCAGGCACCGCTGGACCACCCTGCGTCTGCCTGGCTGACGATACTGTCGTGGGTGTTGGGCTCGGCCGCCACGGTTGCCCGAAGCCGGCGGTGGTCGAGCTGGTCTATGCGGCGGTCGGAAGCCGGCAGTGGTCGGCGCGCGCCCAGGGGAAGTTGAGAGAGCATCATCGATATCGTGTGCACCACGCGACAGGCCGAGGCGGCGACGGTGGTTATAGAGACCGAGCCGCAGCAGGGGCCGGTGCCGACGCGGGCCAAAGCCGCGGTGGATGTGGCCGCCATCATGTCGACGTTCGGCGGCGGCGGGGACATGCTGGCCGCCAGCGATACAACCGCCGGTCCTGCCGCCGAAATTGTCACTGCCCTGGTCACGGCACTTGCCTGACGAGCACCCGGCGGCTGTGCCGCCGACAGGTCCGCGAAGCCGCCGCGTCGGCGACCTGGAGCGGAGCATCACCGGCCTGGCCCTGCCGGCGCTCGCGGTGCTCGCCGCCGAACCGCTCTACCTGTTATTCGACACTGCGGTGGTGGGCCACCTGGGTGCGGTGAGCCTGGCCGGCTTGGCCATCGGCGCCGTGGTGCTCGGCCTGGTCGGAGTCCAGTTCCTGTTCTTGTCGTATGGCACGACGTCACGCTCCGCCCGCCACTTCGGTGCCGGCGACCGGGCATCGGCGGTCACGGAGGGAGTGCAGGCCACGTGGTTGGCGCTCGGCCTGGGCGCCCTGATCGTCGTCATGGTGCAGGCCGCCGCGGCGCCGCTGGTGTCGGCGATCGCCGCACGCGGGCAGATCGCCGGCGCGGCGTTGCCGTGGTTGCGGATCGCGATCGTAGCCGCTCCGGCGATCCTGGTGTCGCTGGCAGGTAACGGGTGGATGCGCGGGGTGCAGGACACCGCGCGACCCCTGCGCTATGTGGTCGCCGGTTTCGGGCTGTCGGCGCTGCTGTGCCCGTCGCTGGTGTACGGCTGGCTGGGCTTGCCCCGCCTGGGCCTGGCCGGCTCGGCGGTGGCCAACCTGGTGGGCCAGTTGCTGACAGCATTGCTGTTCGGGCGCGCGCTGTTGGCCGAGCGGGTGCCGCTGCGGCTCGACCGCACTGTGCTGCGCGCCCAAGTGCTGATGGGCCGCGATCTGATCGTTCGGACCCTGTCGTTCCAGGTTTGTTTCATCTCCGCCGCGGCGGTGGCCGCCCGGTTCGGCACAGCGGCGGTGGCCGCGCACCAGGTGCTGCTGCAGCTGTGGGATTTAGCTGTGCTGGTGCTCGACGCGCTGGCGATCGCGGCGCAGTCGCTGGTGGGCGCGGCATTGGGGGCAGGCCAGACCGTGCGTGCCAAGTCGGTGGCCCGGCATGTGGCGGCGTATTCGCTGGCCGCCGCGACGCTGCTTGCTCTCATGTTCGGCCTGGGCGCTCCGGTACTGCCCACGTTGTTCACTCACGACCGGTCAGTTCTGGACGCCATCGCTGTGCCGTTGTGGTTCTTGATCGCCCAGCTGCCGATCCAAGGGATCGTGTTCAGCCTGGACGGAGTCTTGGTCGGCGCCGGCGACGCCAGGTTCATCCGCAACGCCACGCTGATCAGCGCATCGGTCGGGTTCTTGCCGTTGATCTGGCTGTCGTTGATCTTTGGCTGGGGACTCGCCGGTGTCTGGTCGGGTTTGGGCACCTTCATGGTGATGCGATTGGGTTTCGTGGGGTGGCGGGTGTGGTCCGGTCGTTGGACGGTGCAGGGCACCGGCTAATGCCCTTGTGGGCAATGCGCCGAAGTTTCGTGCACGGTTAGCCCAACGCCTCGTCGGCGAGTCGGCCTGCACGCGCGCCGAACGACGGATTCCACCACCGCAAGCAGCAGCCCCTCATCCCACGACAGCTCACCATCCGTTCTCGGCACTCACTGTGACTCGGTGACCGCGATGAATCGATACTGCTGCGGTGAAAATCCCCTACAGACTGCGCGGTCAGACCGTGGGCCGCTGGTCGGCCCGCGCCGTCCGGACTGTGCCATTCTGCCGCAAGGCGGGAAGTCGGGTGATGAATGTTGCGCCGTGGCCAGGAGTGCTGTGGGCGGTGATCATCCCGCCATGGGCCTTGACGAGCTGGGCGACGACCGCCAGTCCGATGCCGGAGCCGTCGGCGCGCGCGGTGCGGCTGCGATAGAAGCGGTCAAAGATGTGCGGCAGGTCGTCGGCCGGAATGCCGGACCCGGTGTCGGCGATGGCGAGCTCGGCCCATCCGTCGATCTCGTGCAGGGTGAGGGTGACCGCGCCGCCGGCGGGCACGAACTTCAGCGTGTTGGTCAGCTGATTGGCGACGATTTGGGCAACTCGCACCGGATCCGCGTCAACCCATACCTCGTCGAAGTCGGTGCGCACGTCTATAGCGGCTTCGTCGAATCTGCCGGCCAGCGAGTCCGCGGTGTCGGCCACGATGCTGGTCAGTGAAATCGGATGCCGGTCCAGGGTGAACGCGGCAGCGTCGGCGGAGGCCAGCGCTTCCAGGTCAGCGACCAAGTGGGTCAAGCGCAGGGTTTCGTTATGCAGGGAGCGGATGACGCCGTCGGTGGGCTGGCGAATTCCGTCTTGCACTGCCTCGAGTTCACTGCGAAGGATTGCCAGCGGGGTGCGCAACTCGTGGGCGACATCCGCGGTGAAAGCGCGGCGCAGTTGATCCTCTTTTACGACGTGTTCGACCATGGTGTTGAAAGCCTTTGCCAACTGCCCTATTTCGTTGTTAGGAACAGCGGTGACGCGTCGGTCCCGATGTCCAGCGGCGAGAGCGCCGGCGGCGCTGGTTAGTTCGGTGATGGGTTTGGTGGCGCGGCGGGCGGTGTACACGCCGACGAGCAGCGCTACCAGCGCCGCAGTGAGCGCACCGGCCAGCAGTAGCCGGTTGACCGATGAATGGAATTCCTTGTCCACGGTAGGTACTGCGCCTTGCGGTACGCGAACGACGAGGGTACCGACTTGCCTGCCCGCGACAACAACGGGCAAGCTGCGGGGTGGCCCGAGGCCACCGGTGCCCATCATTTTGCGGTGCATCTCGGGTGTGCCTGCGTCGGTGTTGGCGTCGGCCACTGACCACACGCGATGACCAGAGGCATCGCGAAGTTCGGCCTCAGAGCCGGTCATGATCACGGTAGGCGCAATGCGGTTCAGCGACATGGGGCTCCAGGCATCGTTGCGGCGATAGTCGGCGGCAAACAGCGCCACCAGCTGCTCCTGCTGAGCGTGTTGCTGTTTATCGAGGTAGTCCTGAAACCGTCCGGCGAAGGCCGTGTTGACCAGGACCGCGGTCAGTAGGGCGGAGCCGGCGCCGAGCGCCGCGAAGGCCAGCGCGAGTCGGCGGGCGAACCGGCCCGGCAGCAAACTAGGCATCGCGGTCGATTGCGAATTTGTAGCCGATACCCGGCACGGTAGCCACCAGCTGGAACGGTGCGGCGTCGCCGAGTTTGCGGCGCAGGTTTTTTACGTGCACATCGATGGTGCGTTCGTAGGCATCAAATGCGTGGCCCTGGGTGCGGCCGACGAGTTCCAGCCGTGTCCAGGCCCGTCCCGGCCTGGACGCGAGCACGGCGAGCAAATCGAACTCGCTGCGGGTGAGCTCGACAAGTGCATCGTCGACACGCGCTTCCCGGCGATCGGTGTCGATGCGTAGCCGTCCATCGCCGTAGGAGATGTCGGATTCGGTGGCCGAAGGCCGACTGCGGCGCAGCACCGCCTCGACGCGGGCCACCAGCTCGCGCGGACTGAACGGTTTGACCACGTAGTCGTCGGCGCCCAGCCGCAACCCGGCGACCCGGTCGTTCTCGCTGGCCTTCGCGGTGAGCATGACGATCGGTAGGTCGCTGTCCTTGCGCAGCAGGCGGGCCACTTCGTCACCGGGCAAGCGGGGCAGGCCGAGGTCGAGCAGTACCAGATCAGGGCCCGCGGTCCGGGCCAGGTCGAGGGCCGTTTGGCCGTCGGCGGCCTCGAGCACCGCGTAACCCTCGCGTTCGAGGTATTCGCGCACCAGGGTCCGTAATTTCTTCTCGTCGTCGACGACCAGCACCGTGGGGCTCACGAGTTCACGGTAGGGCACGCCGATCACGGTTTGCTGGCAAGGCGGTTGTTCGAGCGGGGCCGAAAGCTCGTGCCTTTGCCGTTGAATTTGCAATCATCCTGCTGCTGTTCATCGCGCCCACCGTCTTGCTCGTCGCTGTCGTTCCCGACCCGACGCCGTCGGCGTCGACGTGGTCGGTCGCGCGACGGCCACCTGCCAGGTGTCTGAGGCGATTCCTCCGACAACCGGGGTGAAGGACATCGGCTCGACAAGAAACCACACCAGCCGCATATCGCACGCTCATCGGTTCTTCACATCCCCGGCATACGTTGAAGTCGATCCGAACCCCGGATCGCACGCCGAATGGAATCTGTGGAAAAGGAATTCAACCATGACCATCTCAATGCGTCGCGTCGCGCCGTTGTTTGCTGCTGCCACCGCCACCGCAATCTTGGGAATCGGCATCGCCACCGCCTCCTCCGCGGCCGCCGAACCCAGTGGCTCCGGCTCGGGCGGCGTCTCCGGCGGGTCGGCTGGCGGGGTGCAAACCCCGTTTGGTGGGGGAAACTTCGGGTCCAACACCTCTGGTGGAGTGCAAATCCCGGGCCTGCAACACCCGTTCGGCGGGGGGAGTGTTGCCGGCGGGTCGAGCACCTCTGGCGGCGTGCAAACCCCGCTTGGCGGGGGAAACATCGGATCGGGTACCTCGGGCAACGTCGGAGTGGGACATCCCCGCCATCGATGAAGTCGTTAACGCATACGTTGCTGCCCAGGCGACTGTTACCTCAAGTAGCCGGACAGAACCGTACGAATTGATGACCGTCCGCGGGTTGAAGAACCGTGGGCGGTCATCGATGCGCCGGCTAGAACCGCCTCGCCGCCGCCGATCAGATATTGCAATGGGATTCTAATATTGCTATGTTGTTACAACTATGCAGACAGGGACGGCTGCCGAGACCCGCCAAAACCGGCGCAAGGCCCGCACCGCGGGCGCGATTCTCGGCGCCGCCGAACGCCTCTTTTTGACCCACGGTTACCGCGCGACCACCGTCGAGCAGCTCGCCGAGGAAGCCGACGTCGCGATCGGATCGCTGTACGGGCACTTCGGCGGCAAGGAAGGCATCTATGCCGCCTTGATCGAGCGTGCGCTGGAGCTTGACCAGCGCTACTGCGACCAGGGGTGGGCCAGCGGCGGTGAGGACCCGATTGGTCGCCTGGTCGGGCTCGCCGACGGGTACTTGCGGTTCGCGAGCGAGAACCCCGGCTACTTCCGCATCTTTCGTTTTCCGCCTCCGGATGCGCCGACCGACGGGCCGGTCGTCGTCGCCGCCGAGCGGGTGACCCAGCGCATCCGGTCCGAGACCGAGCGGATGGCCGGGGCGATTGCCGAGGCCATCGAGGCCCGCGTCATGCGTGACGTCGATCCGCGACGCGCGGCGGCGTTCCTCTGGGCGGCGTGGGATGGGGTGATTGCGGCCCACCTGCTTCCCGGCAACATGGGGTTCACCGAATCGGAGTTCGAGCAAGTGGTCTCGCTCGGTCGCCAGGTCCTCACCCTCGGCCTGCTGGAACCGCGGGGCGGTGCCGAATGATCGAGCGCGTCCCGGTCGACGGCGGCTACGCCAGGCCCGCGGAGCCGGCCTGGCGGCGCACCGACTGGTCGGCGCGTGAACACGACGCCGTTGTCGGCGGCCGCCGGCTTCGTTACCTCGACACCGGCCACGGCGACCGTGCGTTCGTCCTCGTGCACGGGATGGGCGGTCGCTGGCAGCATTGGCTCGAGGCGATCCCGACGCTCGCCAAGCAGGGTCGAGTGCTCGCCCTGGACCTACCGGGTTTCGGCCGAAGCGAATCGCCCGCCGCGGGCACATCCCTCGACGGGTTTGCCGCCGCCGCGGCTGAGCTCGTCACCAGCCTCGGCATCGAGCGCGTCGTGTTCGTCGGCCACTCGATGGGCGGCCCGATCGCGCTGCGCTTCGCCGCGCGTCATCCGGAGCTGGCCGACGGGATCGTGCTCGTCGCCGGAGCAGTGTTGCAGTTCAGTGACGTGCTCGGCCTGCGCGGGATGCCCAGGTTCGTTCGCGAGCGCCCGCGGGAGACTGCGGCAATCGCGATGGAAATCGCGACGGCGGGGCTGCCCGCACCGGCACCGCTGCGCCGCCTCGTCGTGCGATCGCAAGCGCTGCGTCGCGTATTCTTGTCGCCTTACGTCCTCGACCCACCGGCCCTGCCCGCCGACACCGCCGCGCTGATCGTCGATGGCGCCGGTGCCCGGGGTGTCTTTCCGACCGTGCGGGCGATCGGGCGCTCAAACCCCCGCCAGGGGTTGGCCGACGTGCGCTGCCCGATCCTTTCGCTAGCCGCCGAGCACGACCGGATCGCCCCACTCGGCGATACCGAGTTGCTCGACGCCGAGCTATCAGGCGTTCGGACCGTTGTATTGGAGGGTTGCGGTCACATGCCGATGCTGGAACGCCCGACGGCGTTCAACGCCCAGGTCGTTCGGTTCGCGGAGGAGTTGGGATGACCGGGGATCTGCGCGTCGCGGCCGTCCAGCTCGAGCCCGTCGTGGGCGATGTCGAGGCGAACCTCGACCGGGCAGAGCGGCTCGCCCGGCGCGCCGCCGACGAGGGAGCCGAGGTGATCGTTCTGCCCGAGTTCTTCACCACCGGCATGGCCTTCCTGGCGCAGGTGGGCGGCGGCGCGCTGCCCGAGGACGGCGCGGCCACCGAGATGCTCACCCGGGTCGCGTCCGACAAGCGGGTCATGGTTGGCGGCTCCTTCCTGTGCCGCGGGTCCGACGGCGACGTCCGCAACGCCTTCCTGCTCGCCGGCCCTGACGGGCTCATCGGCCGTCACGACAAGGATCTGCCGACCATGTGGGAGAACTACTTCTACGCCGGTGGCGACGACCCGGGCGTGATCGAGGCGCCGGGTGGCCTGCGGATTGGCGTCGCCCTCTGTTGGGAGTTGATGCGCGCCCAGACCGTGCACCGGCTCCGCGGTCGCGTCGACCTTGTCCTCGCCGGGTCCGGGTGGTGGAGCGTCCCCCAGTGGCGGCCTCGCGCGGTGCTCCGTCGGTGGGAAGCGGCCAACCGGGAGCGGGCGCGGCGCAGCGTGCTCGACTTCGCCGCGCTCGTCGGGGCCCCGGTGGTACATGCCTCGCTGTGCGGGCCGATCACCTGCCCGCTACCCGGGATGCCGGGACGCTACCGCGGCGAATACGAAGGCCCCAGCGTGATCTGCGACCGCGACGGCGAGGTGCTCGCCGAGAGGCCGGCTCAGTCCGGCCCCGGGGTGACGGCCGCCACGGTGCCCACCGGCGCCGCCAACCCCTCGCGGGATCCAGCCCCGGGCTTCTGGCTTCGCCCGCGAGGCCCGCTGCCCGCGTTCGCCTGGGCCTATCAGGGCTGGCTCGGTCGACGCGCCTACCGCCAGTGGCTTGGGAGTCCCCCAGCGGGCAACGGGCCCGCAGACGATTCGGAGGTGGAGCGCATGACCCGCGCGAGAACGAACGAGACGCTCGTGCTGTCCGGCCTGGTCGAGCTCGCAGCCGGGGCGGTGACGGGATGGCCCTACGCGCTCGCGATCGCCGATGCCGAGCGTGCGCGTCGGATCGGGATTCGCTCGACGCCGCGCCTGCGCCAGTGGCATCTCGACCTGATCGCGCTCGGTGCACTCTCCCTGCTGGTCGGCGCCGCGGTGCCCGAGCTGCCGCGCCGCGTCGCCTGGCCGCTGGCCGCCGGATGCTGGACTAATGCGAATGCTTTCGGCTTGCTCGCCTTCCGCCCCGAGGCCGCCGAGACCCCCGCCTACCGCATCGCGGTGGCGGCGTCGTTCACCACCGTCAGCTGGGGCTTCGTGTCGCTCGCCGCGCTCGCCCTTCGACGCCGCTGGCGGATGGATCGCTAGAGCGGCTCGCTCACCAAGTCCTGCACTGCCATCAACCGGTCGAGCAGGCCGGGCGCCCGCCGGATTCGGACAGACAGGGCGGCCGACCCGTTCTCGACCCAGAGCGACTCCAGGGTCAGACCCAGGGCGGCCAGGCAGTCCTCGATCATCTCGGGGTCGTGCGGGAAGTAGCGCAGCGTGGTGGTCAGGGCGGCACTGATCTCGGCAAGCACAGCCTCCTTGTCCCGGCCACGCAGCGTCGAAAGACGGACCGGTTCGATCGAGTCGGGTGGCGCTACGCGCACCGGATCGACCCGGGATGCCCGGAAGCGGCAGGCGCGCCACTGGCCGACGGTCGGCACGCCGTGGGCGAGATAGGCGGGCAGCGCACGGCGGGCGCTGATATGCACGGACCGGCGCCACAGGTCGATCAGGACGTTCTCGCACGCGGGATCGAAGTCCCAGGTGGCAGTGATCGCATCCGCGCCGCCGAGGCCGTGCACATCGCGCACCAGGTTGGTGATCTCGTTGAGCGGCGCGAACCCGCCGGCCTCGCGCACCGTCGCGGCCCGCACGGCCAGGTTGCAGCTCAGCGCGATCGCTTCGGCGTGCTCACCGAACTCCGCGTGGGCGGCCCGGGACGAAGTGCCGGGTTGGCGCAGCCGGCGCAGAGATCTGGCCGCCAGCAATGCGCGGAAGGCATCGGCGGCAAAGAAGGCCGGCAGCATGGCGGCCGGGGTGGATTGCGGGCTGTCGAACAATACCGGGCCGAGCGCCAGCCGGGCCTTACCGGTCACCACCCGCAGCAACCCGGCCAGCGTTCCGGCCGGCAGCCGCACGATGTCGTCGTCGGCCACTACGCAGCGGGTGACTTCTGGATCGCACTGCTGTGCGTCTAGCACCGCGTCCAGCATCAACTGACGCAACACCCCGAGACGGGTGCGTTGCGCTAACGCCACGTCGGCGACGGCGAACCGCACTGCGTCGCAGCCCAGCGCCTCGCCCAGCTGGCGCGCACGGGTGGCGGTGTCATCCGCCGGCCGGGTTTGCGGCCGGTTCACCAGCAGCACCACCGAGATCGGCACCGACGCCCGCTGCCTGGACAGCTCCCGCATGGTGTGGGTGAGCACCCGGACGCTCTGCCCGCCGAAACCGACGGTCGGAATCAGCACCGGCAGCGCGGGGCCGGCCGGCAGCTGAGCGGCCAGCTGCTCACGCACGGTGTTCAGCAATGTCTGATAGGTCGCGTCGCGCTGCACCGCGGCTGACCGCCAGCTGGCCGCCGGGCCGGGTATCGGCGTCGTGTCGATGTCCCAGAGCGCGCTCATTGGTCCTCCCCCTGCCCAACCGGTGCATCCGCCTCGGCAATTGCTGCGGCCCGCTCGGCGATGGTGCTCGCTAGTTTAGCCAGCTTCCGGAAACCCTGCATGGACAGCGGTTTGCGCAGCCCGTCGCGCAGGGGGTCCCACTCCGGGTCGCCGAAGGGACGGTTGCCGGGCCCGATCTCGGCGACCGGATCCAGCGCGGGCACCGCCTGGATCACCAGGTCGCGAAGCCGGCAGAGCAGATCGATCTGGGTGAACTGGGTGCGCGACAGAATGGGTGCGGTGGTCCACCCGAAGCACTCCTGACCATCGCCCTCGGTCACAGTGGCCGTCACGGTGAGCAGGTCCGGCGTCTCGGGAACCCGGATCTCGCAGGTGTGCCGTCCGGGCACCGGCTCGGCCGCGCCGTCGCCCACCGCGACCGTCCAACTGAACCGCGCGGTCTCCGCGACCGGGCGGTCGACATCGACCAGGAAGGTCGCAACCTCACCGGCGACCAGCAGCCAGCGGCGGTGACGGACCGGGAACGGCCCCAGCACGCGGACACCGTGCCGGGCGAGGCGCCCGATGACGTTGCGGGTGACCCCGGCCACCACCGGGTCGTCGCCGCGGGCCAGCACCCGGGGCCAGTCGGTGGTGCCGCACGTGAAGACCGTTCCGGTGTCGGTGTAGGCGCCGAGCACGGCGTTCGCGGCCGGTCCCGCCGGCCGGTCCTGCCATCCCTTTCCCAGGCGCGCCACCCCCAGCACCGCGAAGTCCGCCGGTGTCCCGTCGGTTCCGGCGGCCCGCAGCCGCCCGGCGGGGCCGGGCTCGACCACCGCACCGTCACACTCGTAGCCCACCAGGTGCTCGCCGGCGCCGAAGACGTCACCCGAGTGCAGGCCCAGTCCCTGGTAGACCCAGTGGCCGGCGTGCTGGACGGTGTACCCCAGCGGCTCCCGTTCGCCGTCCCACCAGCCGCCGCCCTGCCGGTAGCTGACTCCCGTGAGCCCGTTCTCTGGCCGGCTGCGCCACCAGTTGCCGCCCGACGGGTGGCTGGCCGGCGGATGCACGCAGGTCAGATCGCCGGCCGCGTCCAGGTCGATGCGCCACCAGGCGGTGTTGCCGCTGAAGAACGCGACATTCCCGCCGGCACGGACGAAAGCGTGCACCCCGTCACGCATCCGGGCACTCCAGTATTCGTCGTGCCCGACGCTGAGCAGCAGGCGGTACCCGATGAGGACGGCGGGATCGTGGTGCAGGTCGAAGTCGGTGCAGTAGTCGACCTCGATGCCCTCACGTTCCAGCCACGAGATCATCGGAGCGTCCCAGTGCGCGAATCCCTCCCGCGGGGTGGCGGTGTCGTAGACGTCGACGTCCTGGGGGAATGAGAGGGCCCCTCCGGTGCCGCCGCCGGGCCGGCGTGTGGTCAGCCGAGTGGTGGCGATCGAGGGTACGAACGAGGCCGTGTGGTACATGCTGCCGCCACCGGAGAAGTTGTAGGCGTGGTAGGTGGCCAGCGAAAGCTTGTACAGCACAGCGGCGTGTTTCCCGGTTGCCGCGGGCCGCACCACGAACAACGCCTGACCCGACCGGGCGTCGACGTCGGGCAGCCAGCCGGGCACATCGGCGTCCGATTCGTCGTCCAGGATGACCGCCAGATAGGCGCCGGACCGCCAGTCAGCGGGGACGTCGAACGTTTCCGGCGGCCATCCCCAGTCCCGATCGGGCAGACCGGCGGGCAGCAGGTGGCCCCGCCGCCAGGAACTGCTCCCCATCGGCGTGATGTCGCGGCCCACTCGGTAGAAGCCGACGCGGTAGCGCTCAGCGGGCGTGGACACGTGCAGCACCAGCCGCCCACCGGCCGGCACGCTCACGCTCGACGGATACGCCAGGGCGGTCACCCGCGCACGGCCTTCGTGTGCGCCGCGCGGTTCGCCTGAACAGGGCCTGATCCCGTTCGTGTCGACATGATCCTCCCGTCCCGGTCCAGCTAGCGACATGGTAGGCAGGTGCCGGGTGAAATGCCGGGGCGGCGTGATCTGGCATTAGCCGGCCAGGACGGGAAGTGGAGGCGTGGAGTGGGTGTCACGGCCGATGTCGTGGTCGTCGGCGCGGGCTTGAGCGGCCTCGAAGTCGCCCGCCTGCTGGCCGCCGACGGTCTCCGGGACGTCCTGGTGCTGGACTCGGGAGGGGTGGGCACCGGATTCGGGCCGGCCACCCCAGCAGTGCGGTGGCACAGTTCACTGCCGCCGCACTACCAGGTTGTGCGGCGTTCCGACCAGGTCGGCGGGCGGTCGCTGCGCTGGCACGGCGTGGTCATCCGGATGGACGACTGGGCGCTGGCCGATCTGTGCTGGCCAGAGCGCATTCGGGCGGCGCTACTCGAGTCGCTGTACGACGACGTCGAGCGCGATCTCATGGCCTGGGCTGGCGGCCCGCTGGCGCCGGCGCCGCCTGCTCGGCCGCCCGATCCAGTCTCGGCGGCGCTGGGCACGCTGCTTCGCCCGGTCCCGCAGGCGGTGCGGTCCGAGGGTGGCGTTCGGCGCGCATACACCCCGTTCGACCGCTGCGCTGGCGGGCGGGGGCCGCAGATCCGTGCCCGCTGTGAGGCGGTGGAGCTGGTGTCTGGTCGGGGGCGGGTCCGCGGGGTTCGGGTACGGCGTGCCGACGGCGCGGAGGAGGTGATCTCCGCCGGCGGGGTCGTGCTGGCCGCCGGGACGCTGGAGAACACCAGATTGGTGGCCCAACTTCCCGAGCTGGCCGGTCACGGCCCGGTGATCGGGCTCAATGATCACCTCGTGCGCGGTTTCGTGGTCCGGTTGCCAGCTGCGGCGCTCGGGGTATCCGGCTCGCTAGACGCCCTGTGGTACGCACCCGGTGATGCGACTGCCCGCTGCAACGTCTTCGTCCGCCTCAGGGACGCGCCCGACAGCCACCCGGAAGAGGTCCTGCTCGACGTGTGGGCGATGGGGGAGCAGGTGCGATCCGCGCACACCCGGGTGTCGTTCACGCCCATGGCCGGATCGCCGTGGCCGGGCCTGATCGAGCCCGGTTTCGCGCCGGACGACCTTGACGTGCTGGCCGCGCAGCGCGACCTGCTCGGTGGTGTGTGGACGAACGTCGCGGCGGGCGTCGGCCTTCGCGCTCCGGAGCTGCGGTTCGGCGATTTCCGCACCGCCCCCGAACCGTTCGACACGGCGATGATGCAGGTGACCGGACTGCCGGTCGGGGCACCGGCGACCTATGGGTGGCCACTGGGGTCCGTCGATCACGAGGCGGGGACGCTGCCGCTCGGCGGTGATCTCGTCGACGAGCACGGGCGGCTGCGCGCCGTGGACGGCGCCTACGTGGTCGGCCCGGCGTCCTTCCCTCGTTCCGGGGCGGCCAACCCCTCGCTCACCACGCTCGCTCTGGCCCACTGGACCGCGACCGGGCTGACGTCGACGTCCTGACCATGCGCCGGCACGCTGCAGGCCAGCCGGCGGTCAGTCAGCGGCTCACAGCTCGTCTGCGTGTGTGGCGACCTTGTGGAAGGCCGCCACAATCGCCGCTAGGCCGGCGGGCTCGGACAGTAGGGCGCGGTGGGGCAACAGGATCAGGTTCTCGTAGAGCGCCTCGGCCGCAGGGAAGCGTTGCTGCGCCGCCTCGCGCAGTCGGTCATGCAGCCACCGGTAGCGTTCCTTGGTCTGCGGGCAGTACAGGATGTTGTCGTGCAGCGGCCGATCCGAGCGGTACACGCGCAGGCCGAGTTCGGCCGCCAGCGCGGCGCACACCCGATCGGTCGGCGCGTCCGCGAAGGCGCCGGGGTCGCGGCGCACGGTGTAGGCGAAGATGCTTGGCAGCTCCAGCTGGGCTGGCCGGGCCATGGGCCGCACGCCCGGCACCCCGGCGAGTTCGCTGTCGAGCAGCTCGGCCGCCCGGGCCCGCTGCCGCAACTGCTGGGGCAACCGTTCGAGCTGGTCGAGCAGCAGCGCCGCAGGCAGCTCGGCCAGGCAGTGGTTGGTGCCCATCACCTCGCCCGCCTCGACCAGGTAGGGATAGCCGATGTCCGGCTCGGCGGCGGGATAACGCCGGGCATCCGCCCGTAATTGTTGGAGCCGGTCGTAGAGCGCCGGGTCCTTGGTGACGACGGCGCCGCCCTCACCGCAGGTGAGCACCTTTCCCTGCTGCATGCTGAAAGCCCCCACCGCGCCCAGCGAGCCGGCCGGCCGGCCTCCCCAGCGGGCGCCGTGCGCCTGCGCGCAGTCCTCGACTACTGGCAGCCCGTGCGCGGCCGCCAGGGCGCCGATCGCGTCCATATCGGCCATTCGACAGTGCAGGTGCACGACGGTGACCGCGCGGGTTCGCTCGGTCACCGCGGCCGACAGGGCCCGGGGATCCATACATCCGGTTTGCGGGTCGACATCGACGAACACCGGGACCGCGTTGACATTGAGCACCGCCGTCGCCGTGGCCACCCAGGTCAGCACCGGGACAATCACCTCGTCCCCGGCTCCCACCCCGAGCGCCTCCAATGCGATCATCAGACTGCTCGAACCGTGGTCGGTGCTCACGCAATACGGCACCTCGACGAATTCGGCGAACCCACGGGCGAACACCTGCTCGTAGGGCTGCGCGCCGGTCCAGCCGCTGCTGACCGTCCACCGGCCGCTGCCCAGCGCGGCGACGACCCGTTCGGATGTGCGCGCGTCATGCTGCGGCCACGCCGGCCAACCGTCTTGCCACAGCGGCGAGCCCCCGGCGATCGCGAGCGTGGCCATTCACGTTCTCCTCGTCTTGGCGGGCAC
Source organism: Mycobacterium sp. NTMscope_Eco_3 (assembly GCF_976985685.1). Taxonomy (NCBI): domain Bacteria; kingdom Bacillati; phylum Actinomycetota; class Actinomycetes; order Mycobacteriales; family Mycobacteriaceae; genus Mycobacterium; species Mycobacterium sp. NTMscope_Eco_3. The sequence continues at coordinate 1,375,293 of NZ_CDRJYZ010000001.1, forward strand.
CGCTGGGTTACCCAATGCACCGAGCCAGTCCCGGCGTACTTAACGCGAGATTACGTTCCCGGGACGTCTTGAGTGCCTGACGAAAACGGGCTTGCCGCCGTGCGGGCCCTAATGACAGCTGCGGTCGAGTCCTCCGACGAGAATCGGTCCTTTCATACGACTTCACCGACACAAAACTGTCGCGGTGCACCCATGATCCAGCGGGCGGTAGGTGGCCGACCATCCGCCCCCACGAACCGTTTCTGACGATCATGTGTTGCCTAAGGGGAAGGAATTTTCGTCGCACGATTCCTCGCATTGCGCATTTACCGCCCAGGGCTGGGCATGGGCATGTTCGGCATCGGGGACATGCTCGGCATCGATGGCATTGGCGACATCGACGGCATGCCAGGCGTATTCGGCATGTTTCCCATCGGCATCTTCATGCCGTCCATCATTTTCTTCATGTCCTCTCTCATGGCGGCACAACACGGCATGTCTCCATTCATGGAGCCACAACAGTTAGGGTGCGCGAACAGAAGGTATAGACCCGCGACGATCACGAAGATGCCGACCGCGATGCCGGTAATGGCAACGGCTGGGTAGAGCCAGCGAGTCCACCGGGGGTGGTGGCGGCCGGAGGGGTGGGGGGTTGTGTCGGTCATTGCTTCCCTACCTTTCTGGGTGTTCCAGGCCGAACCGTACACACTCTTGTTTTCGGTGTGTGGGCAATCAAGGTCGGGGGTCGGCGCATCGAGCTTGGCGAGGTGGATTCCGCGCTGGTGAATCTGCTCGGCGTCAGCGCCGCAGCTGCCGCCGTGCGGCGCACGCCCGGCGCCGGCGAGCTTGCTGGTCGGCTACATCGTGAGCATCGATCCATCGTTCGATGTGGCGGCCGCACGGACGGCGCTGGAGCAAACGCTGCCCGCGGCGCTGGTGCCGCGGCTGGTGCTCGTTGAGCAGTTGCCCGCCCGCATGTCGGGCAAAGTGAACCAGGACGCGCTGCCGTGGCCGGTTGGCGAAATGGCGAATGAATCGCCAAACCTCGGGGACACGATGGGCTGGCTGGCCGGGCCGTGGCGCCAGGTATTGGGCGCTGCCATCGACGGGCCGGACGCCGATTTCTTCGCGCTGGGTGGCGAATCGCTGTCGGCGGCTCAGCTGGTGGAAGCGCTGCGCCACCGCTATCCGCAGATGACGATAGCCGAGCTCCACGACCATCCCCGGCTGTCGTCGTTGGCCCGTTTTATCGATGAGTTCGATCCGCCGGTCCGCGTCGCGCCGCACGGGGTGCGCCCGACGCCCGTGGTGGACACAGGCCGCGCAGGTGCTGCTGTCGCTACCGCTGCCGACCCTGACGGCATGCAGTGGGGTGAGGTGGCTGGCGCTGGCAACACTGTCGCCGGCCCGCTGCGGCTGCTGTCATGGCCGGTGACGGTCGACGGGTGGTGGATCATCGCCGGATTTCTGTTGTTCATCACCCCGGCGGGGCGCATAGCCATCGCGGTCTTCGGAGCGCGGCTGCTGCTATCACGCTTGCAGCAGGGCACCTACCGGCGCGGGGGCTCCGAGCACCTGCGGGTCGCTGCAGCTGAAAGCGCTGCGGTCCCTCGTCGAGACCTGCCAGCTGATCCCGTTGATGGTGATGATTGCCATCGGCGTCGCCGTCGTGGACGCATTGCGTTGGCTGGCAAGCGAATTCGGCTACGGCTGGGCTGCGCTGGGCAGCGGTGTCGTGCTGCTGGCGGCCGGCGCGATCGCCGGCGCTGCCACGATACTGGCGAAATGGTTGTCGGTCGGCCGCATCCGGGTGACCGAGCGGCCGCTGTGGTCGTCGTTCGTGTGGCGCAACGAGGTGTCTGAAGCCTTCGTGCAGACGGTGGCGGCCCCTGGTTCGCGCGGGGGCCCGCGGCACGCCGGTGTTGAACCTGTGGTTGCGCGCGCTGGGCAGCGGCGCCAGCGTCAACCGCGGCTGCGTGGTTCAGACGCATTTGTTCCACGACCGGATCATGCGCACCGGCACGGTGGTCCTGGAATCCGGAGCTACGCCGGGCCCGCATAGTGTGGCGCTGCCGACGGCCCGGCCGGGTACCGGCGCCACCGTCGGACCGGCGTCGCTGGTGATGCGCGGCGAGCACGTGCCGTCGTCGACCTGCTGGCAGGGAAATCCCATCGCGCCGTGGGTGTTCCGCAAGAAACGCCTGGGCCGGGCGGTCGGCGGCCAACCGAGAACATCGCCGCGTGAGGAATCCTGCCGAGGCGGCCGGAAAAGTGCGCGCGCTGGCGCCGCCATGATCGACCCGGAGCTGAGTCGCGCTACGAACTTCCACATGGAATACAACGTCGCAAGCAACCGGCTGTCGGGTGGGGCCACGATCACCGCGGTCACCGGCACATGCCTTTCGGCAGCGCACCTTCGAGAGCTGTCAGGGTGGGTTCAAGCACCGGTAGATCCGGCAGGTGGCTCGCGGACGAGCCGGGGTCCTTCAACCCGGTCGACGTCGACAACACCACCACGCTCTCATCAGGATCGATCCACTTCCGCTCGGCAAGTTGTTGAGCTGCGAGCACCGCCAACACGGACGCCCCTTCTGCGTAAATGCCTTCGGTCGAGGCCAATTCGAGTTGCATGCGGGCGATCGCGTCATTGCTTGGTTCGGCGATTGCCGTCCCGTTGGTGGCTTTTATGGCGTCCAATCCCTGATAGGTGGCCCTTCGCGTCGCCACGGAAAACGCCATTGACGGCTGAGTGGCAACCGTTGGCTGCTCTCCTTCTTCGCAATGGAGCCCGCCGACGTAGGCGCCGAACGGGTCGACCGCGACCAACCTGGGCATGCGGCTGATAAGACCCAAACCGACGAGGTCGGAAAATCCCCGGCGAAGACCGGCCAACCCGTCACCGTGGGCGGTTGGCACCACGACAACGTCGGGCGTTTCGCCGAGTTGGCGCCACAGCTCGAAGGCGATCGTCTTGTACCCCTGAATGCCAAACGGATTGGAGCCGATCTGGGGAGTTACAAGCCCGGATACCGGCATCCAGCCGAACGCCTCGACCGCCGCCCGCAGCACCGACCACCGGTCCGGGCCGTTGTCGTAAGCGACGACGCAGGCGCCGTAGGCCTGCATCAGAATCCTGATCTCGCGCGGCACTGAAGACACGGTGAGCACCACGCAGCCAAGCCCCGCGGCGGCGGCGTAGGCGGCGACCGCTGCGCCGTGGTTGCCGGTCGAGGAGACGACGACGGTTGAAGCTCCAAAGGCCGCCGCCTTCGTGACGGCGACCGCTGCGAGCCTGTCCTTGTATGACCATGTCGGATTGCGCGCCTCGTCTTTGAGCATGAGTCTGCGCAAGCCCAGTCGTGTCCCCATCCGACGCAACGAAACCAGAGGCGTCCCACCTTCGCCCAGGCTCACCGGGACGTCGTCGGGCGCCAACGGCAGCAATCCGCGAAAGCCGAAAATGCCCGGCTGGGACGCCTGCCACGGCAAGGGACCCGGCGCCAACGCGTATGCAGGGGCCAGATTGACTCCGATGCCGTGGCGGGCGCAGGCCGGGCATCCCAACGATGCTTGGTCTTCTGTTGCTTGCACTTCGCACCGGGGACAACGGAGAAACCCAAGATAGCGTGCGTTCATAGTGTTACGACGGCGAATTCCCGATCGAGCATGGTTAGAGGTCTGACCCATCTTCGGTGACCACCCCAGGCATTTTCCGGTCGACCACCGCGGTGGATTCGGTGAAAGTGCGGTGATCCGGGCTTACGTGGCATGTACTTCCCGATCGAGGCAACCATGACACGTAACTGTACGACTGGGCTTGACCCCGTTTGGTGGACATAGGGTCAGGCGGCCTGTGCCGTCTGAGTGAATGTGTTTTCGTATTCGACCGGGCTGATCATGCCGATAGCCGAATGTCGTCTGCGCCGGTTGTAGACCCGCTCGATCCAGTCGCCGACAACGAGCTTAGCCGCCGCCCGGTTGGGCACAAGTACCGGTCATAGAACTCGACTTTCAATGTGGCCCATAATGATTCGGATGCAGCGTTATCCCAACACACCCCGGTACGGCCGACCGAGCGGGCCACGTTGTGTGCCGGTCAGCGAAGCGTGCGAGCTGCGCGCAGGTGTACCAAGAGCCGAGGTCGGCATGCTCGCCGCGCATTGCCACCGCCATCGCGACCGCGGACTCCACGAGATCGGTACGCACGTGGTCCCAGATAGGTGTAGGGGTCGGACCGGGGCGCGGTGTCGGCATTTCTACCGATCCGTTTCCCCGGCCCGCCCTCCGAACCCGCCGAGCGAATTTCTCCGCAACGGGCTCTCCACGGATTCAGGCCACTGGTGCAGTGATGTCCGTCGGCCTCGCTGTCCAAGGGGTGATGATTTTCGTGCCCCGGTAGCGGTATCGGGTGACCTCTACCTTCTGCGGCCGAAACATCGCCGTCTTGCCTTCGCGGATTTGCCAATTGGGCAGGAACCGTCGATGGAAGACGCCCCACGCCAGCCCGTGGTGCCGTTTGCGCATCCAAGTCACCACCCGCCACCATGTGAAGTGGTCGAGGTAGTCGAAGGTGCGTTTGGACACCCCGTGCTGGAAGTAATTGCACCATCCCCGCAGGACGGGGTTGAGTTGGCGCAGCAGATCAGCGAGCGTTCGATGTTTGTGTCGCCGCGTCAGATTCCTGACTTTGTCGGTGATGGACATAAGTGCCTTCTTCGACGGCCAGGTGTAGACGTAGTGCTTGGTCGTGCCCCTTTTGATCTGCCGTTGGATGCGGAAGCCGAGGAACTCGAACCCCTCGTCGACGTGGCAGATCCTGCTCTTCTCGACCGACAGGCGCAGGCCCATCGGCGCGAGCACTGCTGCGATCTCGTCCCAAAGCGCTTCGGCATCAGCGCGAGTGCCGTGGACCATGACACAGAAATCGTCTGCGTAGCGGACGATTTTCATGGTCGGAACTCCGGCGCGTCGATGCTTGGCACGTGTCCATTCCGGGCCGAGCGCCTTCCACTTCGCGGCGAAGTGCTCGTCGAGAACGGACAGGGCGACATTGCTGAGCAGTGGTGAGAGGATTCCGCCTTGCGGAGTGCCGGTGATGGTGTCCCGGTAGCCGAGATCTTTCGAGAGAATCCCGGCTTTGAGGAACGACTTCACCAGGGCCAGAACGCGTTTGTCCCCGACACGTCGCCGCACCCGGCCCATAAGGGCCGAATGCGAGATTTCATCGAAGCACGCCGTGATGTCTCCCTCGAAAACCCAGTGATAGGCCCGTGAGCCGCTGGCGAGGTGATGGATCTCAGCGATGGCGTCCTGGGCTCGCCTGCCCGGCCGGAACCCATATGCGCACGGATGAAAGTCCGCCTCGAAAATGGGCTCCAGCACCAGCTTCAGCGAAGCTTGCACGACCCGGTCGGCGACGGTCGCGATACCCAGGCGGCGGAGCTTGCCGTTCGCCTTCGGGATCATCACCTCCCGCACCGGATCCGGCCGGAATATCCGCTCCTTGAGTTCCTCGCGGAGCCGCTGAAGCAGTCCGACCGCCTCTGCCGCACCGACAGACCGCGGTGCGGTCCCATCGGCACCGGCTGAGCGCGCACCCTTGTTCGTCCGCACCCGCTCCCACGCGAGGGTGAGGAATGCGGGGTCATAAACGAGGTTGTACAAATCATCGAAACAGCGGTCGCTTTCATCAACCGCCCAATGGTGCAGTTTGCGTTGCATCCTGCGTACCCGCAGCTCGGCCGTGTCCGGGTCGGGCCACAAAGCACTCGTATTCACAAGTGACCTCCACAGTCTGCGTACTCGCCGCGAACCCGCTGGAGCCCTTTGCCATGCGACCGGCTTTCCCGGCCTCGGACTACTACGGCTCCTCCGCCCCACCACACCGGCATCAGCCGACGACTGCCTACCCCTCCAGCCCGGCTGGCTGCCGGATCTGACCGGGGACCGGCGCGGTGGTTCCCGTGTTCACTGTCAACCGTTTGACGGGTGAGGTGTCCAGCTATGCCCCTGCGACCTCGTCACGGCTACGCCGCAGTCCTTCACCGTGACCTCCCGAACCGGCGACATCAACCGGCCCACGAGTTCCCCGCCCTCAGGGCGGGTGCGCGTCGCTGCCCAGCCCGCATCCGCCAGGTTGGAGCTGGTGGTCTTCTCTTAAGAGGCGTTCAGCCGCTGGTTCCTCGCGTACACCTTCCCGTCTCGCTAGCCGGACCCGACCCGTCTGGCAGTACCAGGCCGTCCCGGCGTTGTCGGGGCTGCTTCCCACCCTCACCAAAGTCTCTTTAGATCAGGCTGCCCCCAGCTTCTACCGGGCCACTGCGATGGCTCGGCGACGGTGGTCTCTCACCTCCGTTCGGTTGAACAGCGCCTCACGGCGCTCGATGTCTGAGGTCCACACCCGGTCCAGCTCCCCAGTGTCGAACCGGCGTCCCACCAGGTCCCTGGGAACCGGGGCATCCAGATCAACCACGGTTGTGGCCGGCGCAAAGGTACGCGGGCTGATCCCGACCAGGTGCTGGCGGCGCAGTGACGCCGCCACCGTCTTACGCGACTCACCGTCCTCCCGCAGATCGGCCAGGATCCGGGGCGCCCACCCGGTAGGCCTCTACCGGTTCTGTTCGGAGACAAAGAAGGCCGCGGCCCTTTTCAAAAATGCACGGTCCAAACGTAATTCAGCGTTTTCCCGCTCTGCGCGCTCATCAGCATCCAAAACCGCGTCAGTATCGCCAGCTGCGGCCGCCTCTCGTGCGAGGCGCACCCAACGACCCAACACCTGTTCGCCGACACCGATCTCGGCGGCAACATGCGCCACCGGTCGGCCGGTCTCGATCACCAGGCGGGCAGCCTGCTCCCGGAACTCCGGGGTGTGCTTCTTACGTTGCCCGACATACGGACAACCTTCCCGCAGGACCAGCAGTCCCACCAGTTAGGTGTCCACCTTCAGGGGTCAACACCACCCCCGAACCACTCACCCAAAGCGGGTGATACACCTACACGCTGCGGTCACCTTATTTTCATGTCAGAAGGCGGCCTCGTATTCCTCGGGCGAAACCTAGTCGAGCTTGCTGTAACGCCGGTGTTGAACCAATCGACCCACTCCATCGTCGCGTTGATGCCGAACTGGTTGATCATCAACATCCGGCTCGGCGGATCAAAGCTGCGGGACTGGCCGATGAAGCCCATCAACGCTTTCCGGCGGCCGGGTCGATGACGACGGGGCAGCGGGTCCAGGACTGCACGACGCGTTCGGTGGGGTGCCTGATGACCGCCGGTTCGCGCGGCGCCTCGACGTCGAGCAGAGCGTGCTCGCGGCAGTAATCATCGTTATAAATGGTGTCGAAGTAGCGTTGCGGCCCGTCCGGGAATACCGCGGCGATGGTGGTATCGCGCGGGTGTGTTCGGACGGCCCAGCCCGCGACAAGTGCGACCGCGCCCACACTCCAGCCGCCGCTGACGTATTGGGTCGAAGCCAGGGTACGACATGCCCATACCGCCTCTGCAGGGGCAACCCAGTGTGCTTCGTTGAAGGCTGGATAGTCCACGTTGCCGGGATAAATGCTTGACCCGAGGCCGCGCATCAGTCGGGGGGCGGCTGGTTGCCCGAAGATGGTGGAGCCGATGGTATCCACGCCGATCAGCTTCAGGTCAGGGTTGTATTCGCGCAGCACCCGCGCCACCCCCGCCGAATGTCCACCGGTTCCCACCGAGCACACCAGTACGTCAATATTTCCAAGTTGGGAAATCAACTCTAAGGCCAGCGGTCGGTAAGCGTCCACGTTGTCGGGGTTGTTGTACTGGTCGGGATACCAGGTATGCGGATCTTCGGCCAACAGCTCGGCGACCCTGTCCTTGCGCGCCTGCTGCCACCCACCGACCGGATCAGGCTCGGCGACCAGATCGAGGTGGGCGCCGTAGGCAGTGAGCATGCGCTCGATGATCGGCTCCATGCCGGGATCGGTGACCACGGTGACCGGATGCCCGTACACGGTCCCGGCCAGCGCCAAACCCAAGCCCATGGTGCCGCTGGTGGATTCGACGATTCGCGCACCGGGCAGCAGGTCTCCGCGCGCCCGAGCTTGTTCCACCATGTGCACCGCGGGGCGGTCCTTCATACCACCGGGATTAAGTCCCTCGAGCTTGGCCCAGAAGCCGCGGTCCGGTTCACTGAACGGCGCGGACACCCGCAACACCGGCGTGGTGCCGACAATCGTGTTCGCCCGTCCCTGCGTGCCCAACGCAACGGGCTGAGATGCTATAGGTCGGTTGTTCTCAGGAGATAAGGCAGAATTCATGTGATCGTCGCTTCTGCGTGAAAGCCGCGGCACTGCGCGGCAGCCGACAATGACAGCAGTCACCAACCGTGATGGCAGCAGAGCCACCGGTCTGACGATGACCGGTCAGCGACGAGTGATGCACAACCGGGACAAAATCTGTTTGCCGGTCAACGAAGCCGCGAGCCGACCGGCCGACGGCCGCATCATTGGCGACAGCATGGCCGCCAGCCACCCGACAATGGCGATGCCCGCCATGGCGATGAAATCGGAACCGGCCCGCGGCGCGATTTGCGGTAAGACCGCGGCAGCAGACATGTCCGACGAACAGATGGATTCATGCTGAACATGGTCGTGACTGGCGAGCGCGAAAACACGATCCGCAGATGCCGATACCGAGCGATGTGAATGGACCGGGGAGACTTCACAGCAGGGCAGCGCGACTCTGGCGCCCAAGACGAGTAGCACCGCCGCGACGAACACCAGAACGGTGGACCTCAGGCGAAAACTCGTCGGGGTGCCGCTGAAACTTACAATGACCCGACTGTAACAGCACCGCGACGCAAAAAAGCGGAACCGCGCACCTGACCTGTGCACTACGAACCAGCAACTTACAAAGTCCTACTTGTTGCGAAAGAACGCACGGCTTGACGGAGTGGTTTGAACCGACTTCGGCCGCGTCGGTCGGGGCGTCATCGAGGCGAGCGCTGAGAGTGCGCGCCGCCAAGCATCCTTGCGCAGGGGGCGCAAGTCGATAAGCGCGACCAGGATATTGGATCCTTTATGGCCGAGGCTCAGCGGCAACCGCACGTGCCCGTCGGGTCCCTAATGATCAGCGCGGCGATGACCCTAACCGCGATCAGCAAAGTCAGCGTAGGATTCCGCGGGCGCGGCGCGCCGGCGCGATGATGTGGTGATAAGGGTGGCGAGATCACCGCGCATCACTGATACCAACCTTCCCTCAGAGTATTGCGCGAGTCATTCTCACCGGTGAGGAGAAACCGGAGCCGCAGCGGTCAGGGCGGTGAGAGCCCGCGCGGCAGAAGCAGGCTCAGTAAGAATTCGGTCATGACAATCCGAGGACACCGACAGGTTCCCGGTCGAAGGGGACGATCGCCGCGACACCAGCGCAGAACGCGCGGTCGATTCCCTCGACATCGCTCATGCGCCGGAAAACTGATACAGCATGATCGCGGCAGGCATGATGGACGGATGGAAACAGTGCCGCAGACTTCAGTGACCGGCGCAGGCCATCGGGCATTGGTGGTCGACAACGAAGTTTCGCTGGCGGGAGTGGTCGCCAGTTATCTCGAGCATGAGCAGTTCGAAGTGTGTATCGCTCACGACGGGTCCGATGCGCTCACTTTGGCCCGTGCGTTTCACCCTGATGTCGTTGTCCTTGATCTGGGCTTGCCGGGGATGGACGGCATTGAAACCTGCCGCCAGCTGCGCAACTTCTCCGATGCCTATGTTGTGATGTTGACTGCCCGCGGCACCGAGGCGGACACGCTGATCGGATTGTCGGTCGGCGCCGACGACTATGTGACCAAGCCCTTCAGGCCCCGCGAACTCGTCGCCCGCATCCTCGCGATGCTGCGCCGACCGCGCACTATGCAGCCAGGGAGCGGGGACGTCGGCACCGAGGCCACAGCCGACTAGTAGGCGGTCATTTCGGTGCGTCGCCTTCGTGCACTTCTTGCCTGGACGCAACTTGACTCCTGTGGAATGGCGAAAGGCCTAGACTGCGACCCAGAAGGGCAGTCGACCGAGTCACCTCTCACATCACGACAAAGGGTTTGCCCCGGGTAGACCCTGGGGAGGAAAGATCACCTCGTCCAGACCGGCTCGGCAAGGTCCTTCGCACACAGTCGAGCGAACACGGCGACGAGCAATTGGGCCGCGATCGATTATCGCCCGTGACCGGCGTCGAATATTGGATGGGAATTGGCCAATGAGTGACAACACCACACCGGGTGCGAAGCCGCGCCGGTTCTTGCGTCGGCCCGGCATCGGGTTGCGCCTGCTGCTGGCCCAGACACTAGTGCTCGCCGCCGGTGCAGCCGCCACCTGGGCAATTGCCGCCGTCGTCGGACCGCCGCTTTTCCATAAGCACATGCATGGGAAGGTGCCCGTCAACTCTTTCCTGGAAATACATGCCGACCATGCCTACAGATCGGCCACCGCCGTGGCCGTCGGCGGCGCCCTTGCCATTTCCGCGTTGATGGCGCTGGCGGTCAGTTGGTATGTCAGCCGTCGGCTGCAACGGTCGGTCACCGAGGTCGCCGCCGCTGCGACCGAGGTCGCCCGCGGCCGATACGACATCCGGATTTCGCCTACCCGCCTCGACGAGGATTTCGACACCCTCGTTGACTCGTTCAACCAGATGGCGGCGCGGCTACAGACCGTCGACGCTACTCGGCGCCAGTTGTTCGGCGACCTGGCCCACGAGATCCGCACCCCCGCCTCGGTGCTGGATGCCTATATGGACGCGCTCGAAGATGGGGTGCGGTCGCTGACCCCGCAGACCACCGCGATGCTGCGCGACCAGACCCGCCGGCTAGTGCGGTTCTCCGAGGACACTGCTGCACTCGCCCAAGCCGAAGAGAGTGCCTTCTCGATGGCCTTTAGCTGGATCGACGTGCGCGAGCTGATCGATGCTGCCGTGACGGCCGCGCAGGAACGCTATCGAAGCAAACATGTCGATCTGGTCGTCACGTTACCTGCGAACCTGCCCCCGCTGCGGGGGGACTCGCAACGGCTATCTCAGGTTCTAGGCAACCTGCTTGACAACGCGCTGCGCCACACGCCGCCGGGAGGACGCGTCGAAGTCCGCGCGGCTGCGGAGGGCGATGAGTTTACGCTCTCGGTCGTCGACAGCGGTGAGGGCATCCCCGCCGAACACCTACCCCATGTGTTCGAACGGTTCTATCGAGCCGATCTCACCCACGACCGGGGCTACGGCGGAGGCGGAATCGGACTAGCCATCGTCAAGGCGCTGGTCGAGGCCCACAACGGATGCGTCGCCGCGGCCAGCGACGGCGTCGGCAAAGGCGCCGCGTTCACCGTCACCCTGCCGCTGGCTGCATCGGGTGCCGAGCGCACCCTTAAAACCGTGGTATCCGCGGGCGAAAGAGCCAGCTCTACTTAGTGTCGACGTCGATCCCGACTGGGGTGGGGCACCCGGGCGAGCAGCCGGTGGCGTCATCGCTGGCCTCCGATCAGGCTGCGGGACCGTTGGGGTTTGCCGGTGTTGTGCGCAAGAACACCGTCGAGGCGGTGGGGCCGCGCACATATGTGTACTCCCGCGCCGGGAGCCTTGCCCGGCTGTGTGCGACGATGATGGCCACTCGATGCCGTCACCGCGATGCGCCGGCCCGCCAAAACCTGGCGCAGGATCGTCCGAGGCCTATGCCAAGCGTCGGTTTTCCCTCGAAGTCGCTTGGGTACCCATTACGTATGTTTTCACTGGTGAAGCCACCCAGGCGTTTTGCTTTGGCGACGGCCGTCATGGCCGCTGGTTTGGGACTGGCCAGCGCCACCCCCGCAGCCGGTGCCCAAGCCCAGCTCGGACCCTTGCCGGCTTACCCCTGCTATGGGTATTGGAACCCTGGCTGCGACGACCCCGGACCCGGCCACGGTGACTATGGCCACGGTGACGATGGCCACGGAGGCTATGACCACGGAGGTCCAGGGGGACATGGTGGTGGTGGCGGCCACGACGGCGGCGGCGGCGGCGGACATGGTGGCGGCGGACACTAACGCCGCAGTCACTGTGTCAGAGGTTCCGAACGCCGGAAAGCGCCATGCTGCGCGAATCGGCTCTGACATCTTCCGGAGCCGGTGTATTAGGCCGACGCGGATTCGTATGAGTCGGCCGGGTCGCCGTGGGCCGGATGTCCGCGGCGTTGAGGCACAGTTGAATTGTCTGCGTGGCCCAGACCTCAACGGGCGCGGGCTCTATGGTGCCGGCTTGGCAGCTTCACCTTGGCGAGCTTGTTGTAGAGGGTCGCAGCTCCTAGCACCGACATGTGCCCGGTGGTGGATCGGGGTGCTGTGCGAATAGTCGCAAGCGGAAGATGGCCGTTGGTTGCCGACTGGTCAGCAAGCCGACGGTCCTAATCTGAGAGCGCGGCTACATCAGCGATCTGGGGAGCATTTCCCAGACGGCACCGGCTGCGATTCCGAGCCCCAGACTCAGGGCCGCCGCCACAACTGCGGTGCGTGCGGACCATTTCTCCGCCGTGACGACGCTGTCCCTCATCCCTTCGGCGGGCCGCTGGAACGACGGGATGATCCAGCGCAGATAGTAGAAGAGACTAATCAGGGAGTTGACAAAGACAACCACGGCGAGCCATGCCTGGCTACCGTCCCACGCCGCCGTCGCCGTGGTGAGCTTGCCGATGAAGACCGCCGTCGGCGGAGTTCCGACCAGGCCGAGCAGCGCGACCACCAGCGCACCGGCCAGCCAGGGCCGAACGTAAGCCAGACCCCGGTAGGAGTCGAGCTGGCGTCGGTCCGGCAGCGCCGTGCTCACCGCGAATGCCGCGCTGTTGGTGAGCGTGTAGCCGGCGAGATAGAACAGCAGCGAGGGGAGCGCGAGCCCGGTGCGTCCGGCGACGGCGATCGGAACCAGCAGGTAGCCGACCTGGCTGATCGTCGACCAGCCCAGCAGTCGCCGCGGATCGTGTTGCCAGTACGCGGCGAGGTTGCCCAACGTCATGCTGGCGACGGCGATCACGGCGACCAGCAACGGCCAGGCAGTCTTTCCGGGCAGCACATCGACCAGGCGGTAGAGCGCGAGCAGCGCCCCGACCTTCGGCACGGTGGTCAAGAATATGGCGGCGGTCCCGTTTGCCCCTTCTGCCGCATCGGGAATCCAGAAATGCGCGGGCACACCGCCGGCTTCGAACATCAGGCCCGCGACGACACCGAGCAGTCCCGCGGCGATGGCACCTGCTGGTGCGCTGCCAAGACCGGCCGCCAGGTCGACGTAGCGGGTGGCGCCGGAAGCCCCGTAGAGCACGGTCACGCCGAGCATCAGGACGATCCCGAATAGTGCGCCGATCAGGTAGGCCTTCATCGTCGCCTCGGCGCCCTTCGCGGAGCGCACCAGCCCGATCAGCCCATAGAGCGGAATGCCGGCCAGCAGATATCCGGTTATCAGCACGAGCAGATCTTCGGCTCCGGCCAGGACCAGAACTCCGGCGGTGCAAAACAGCAGCAGTGCGTACGTTTCGCTTTCGCGGACCGAGCCGGCGATCTCACCGGCGGCCACCGCGAGCACCAACAGCGTCCCGACCATGACCACGATCCGCGCCACGCCGGTGGCGGTGTCGGCGGCGAAGGTGCCGTCAAAAGCGGTCCGATCTGGACCGGTCATCCCGACCGCAGCGATGGCGATGGCACCGCACAGCGCGGCGACGGCGACACCCCGGGTCCACCACTGCTGGCGCCGGGCCAGAAACGATCCGCTGATCAGCACCACCAGCCCGCCGCCGAACACCAGCATCTCGGGCAGCATGAGCAATGGCCGCATCCCGGTCTCCACGGCCGGCTACCGGCCCACGAGTCCGACGAGGGCGTGAGCGGCCGGCTCGATCAGGTCGAGCAACGGCCGTGGCAACACGCCTATAACGACTGATAAAGCGAGAAGCATTCCGACAGAACATGTTTCGGAATAACGGAGGTCGGCAAATCCCACCGAGTGTCCGCGCGTCTCGCCCGTGAAGATGCGCTGCAGCGCGAGCAGAAACAGCGCCGCGGTGACCAGAATGCCGGGCAGCGCGACGACGGTGATCGGTGCGGCGGCGATACTGCCGGTGAAGATCTGGAATTCGGCGATGAAGCCGGAGAAGCCCGGCAAGCCCAGGGAGGCGAATGCGCCGACGGCGAAGAGCCAAGCCAGTTTCGGGGCCGGCCCGGCGAGCCCTCCGAAGGTGTTCATGTCGTAGCTTTCCGAACGCTCGTAGAAAACCCCGGCGAGCAGAAACAGCGCACCGGTGATCAAACCGTGGCTGACCATCTGGGTGACGGCGCCCGTGATTGCAACCCCGCGAGCCTGTGCGGTGTCACCCGCGATCAGCCCGGCCGCACCGACGGCGAGCACGATGTAGCCCATATGGTTGACCGAGGTGTAGGCGACCATCCGCTTGAAGTCGTTTTGGGCCAACGCCACCAGCGCGCCGTAGAGCACCGACACCACGCCGACAACGATGATCACCCACGCCCACGCGCGCCAGGCCTGCGGCAGCATCGGCATTGCTATCCGCACGAACCCGTAGGCGCCCATCTTCAGCAGCACCCCGGCGAGCACCGCCGAGCCGACCGCGGGGGCATCGGTGTGCGCCGGCGGCAGCCAGGTATGGAACGGGACGGTGGGAGTCTTGACTGCCAGTCCCAGCAGGATCGCCGCGAGAACCAAGCCGCCGGCGACGGGGCTGCCGCCCAGAGGTGTGCTGGCGGCCAGGGTCACCATGTCGAACGTGTGCGGCTGGGCCGCGATATACAGGCCGATGAAACCGACGAGCAGCGCCAGTGAACCCAGGAAGGTGTAGAGGAAAAACTTCAGCGCCGACCGGCCGGCGTCGCCGTGACCCCAGCCGGCGATCACGAAATACATTGCCACGATGGACAAGTCGAAGAAAACGAAGAACAGGATCAGGTCGGCGGACACGAACAGACCCAGGCTCACCGTCTGCAGGAACAAAAACAGCGCGGCCAGCGGTTTAGGCCGGTCGCGGCCGCGCAGGCTGTAGAGGGCACAGGCCAGAAAGATCACCGCCGTCATGACGACCAGCGGCAACGATAGCCCGTCGACCCCTAGGTGGTAGCTGCTGTTGACCCCGGGTATCCATCGAGCCTTCTCCTCGAACGCCAATGCACCGGGCCGGGGCGTCCGATAGAGCGCCCACACCACCGCAGTCAGCGCCACATCGGCGGCTGTGACCGCAACCCAAATCCAGTTTGCCGCAGCACCGCCAAGCCGCGGCAGCGCCAGCAACACCAGGGCCGCCGCTAGCGGCAGGAAAACGATCACACTGAGCACGCTCACCTCGCTACGACCAGGACCACGACACCGAATGCCAGCACCACCACGGCAGCGAGGTAGTACTGGTGCAGCTGGCCGGTTTGCGGTCGGCGCGCCAATTCACCGAGCCGGCGCATCCAACCCGCGACCGCTTCCACCGCACCGTCGACCGCGCGAATGTCCGTGTGCGCCACACGGTGTGCTGCCCGTAGCGAGTGCGTTGCGGTTGCCTCCACGGCCCGGTCGAGCACCCGGTCGTCGAATCGCGCCAGGATACGCGCGAGGCCGAAGGTGGGCCGGACGACGAGGAGGTTTGCGGCCCGCTCCAGGCCGAGCCAGCCGCCTGCCCATCGGGGCTCGGGTACCCACCAGCGCGCCACCGCCGCGACGACGATGACCGCCAGCACCGCGGAGGCCAGTAGCTCGAGCGCCGTCGCGGGTGGGCTCGCGACGCCGCGCAGCGCCCGGGTAAGAGTTGGGCCGGCTTGCGGCAACGCCAACACTCCCGCCGCCGCGGCGCCGACCGCGAGGACGACGATAGGGGCCTGCTGGGAGGCGTTGGGGCCGAAGGCATCTCGCGTGACGCCGGGGCTGTTGTCGGTAGCTTTGGTGCGCCACAGCACGATTAGGACCTTTCCGGCATAAGCCGCCGAGAGAGCCGACGCGGCCAATCCCACGGTGTAGAGGGCGGGGGAGTAGTGCAGGGCGGCGGCCAGCACCGTGTCTTTGGTCGCCCAAAGAGAGAGCGGCGCAATCCCGGCCAGAGTTAGGGCGCCGACGGTGGCCGACCAGCCCAGCAGCCGCCACCGTCGGGCAACCCCCCATAGGCCGTCGAGCTGCTTGGTGCCCAGTACCGACAACCAGGCGCCGGCCGCGAGGAACAATCCGGCCTTGGTGAAGGCGTGGGCGATCAGCTGCGCGGCGCCGCCGCCGACGGCGCCCAGCCCCGCGGCCATCACCACGAATCCGAGCTGCGCCGCGGTCGAGGCCGCCAGCAGCTGTTTGAGATCACGCTGCGCCACCGCGACCGCGCCCAACAGCAGCGCGGTCCCTCCACCCATCCACGCCGCAGCCGGCGCGGCCCACCCCGTGGCCGCGAGAAGCGGTTGCGTCCGCAGCAGCAGGTAGGCGCCCATCGCGACCATCGCGGCCGAGTGCAGTAGCGCGCTGACCGCGCTGGGACCCTCCATGGCCCGCGACAGCCAGAATGAGAACGGCAGCTGCGCGGCCTTTCCGAGGGCCGCGACCAGTACCCCGAACGCGATGACGTGCCGCCAGCCACCGCTCGCGCCGGGCAGGTCGGCGAGCGCCAGCCCCGTGCCACCGGCAAGCGCAGCCGCCGCGGCCAGATAGAGGCCGAGGTCGGCGGTGCGGGTGGTCAGGAAGGCGGTGAGCCCGGCAGACATCCGATACTCATCGCGCCACCTGAACCCGATCAGCGCATACGACGCCGCCCCCATCACCTCCCACGCCAACAGCAGTGCCGGCAACGTCGCTGCCGTCGCCGTCACGACGACGGCGGCGGCGAACAACAGCATCAACCCGTGGAAGCGGCCCGGCGCTTCCCGGATGTCTCCGGCGGCGAACACCAACACCAGCAGCGTCACCGCCGCCACCATCGGAACTACCACCGCGGCCAGCGCATCTATCCGCAACGCGAATTCCGTGCCGGCCATGAACGCCACGGCCAGTTCCGGGCGGGCGAAGCTCACGACTATCGACAGCACCAGCATGACAGCCGCTGTGGTCACCGAGATCGCCGCAGCGTACCGCTCGAACCGGCGGCCCAGCAGTAACATCGCGCCGGCCACGGCCGGCGCGAGCATCAGCAACCACAACCAAAGCTGCGCTGGTGTGCCCCCTGCCACGGTCAACCGGACAGCTCGGAGGCCATGTCGGTCATGTCGGCCCGGTGGTCGCGGTGTAGCAGCGTCGCGACGGCGAAGCCCATCGCCATCTCCACGGTCATCGCCGCGATGATCACCAGCAGCAAAACCTGGCCGGTGGGCGCCGGCGCGAGGAACCACCAAAAGCCCGCGGCGGCAAGGATGATCGCGTTGATCATCAACTCGAGACCCATCATCACCATCACCACGACCTGCTGGGAGAGCGCACCGTAGAGTCCGACGCTGAACAACGCGGCCGCCACCAGCAGCACCGTGTCGAGGGTCATCGCCCGACACCTCCCGGCTGCGGGTCGCGGGCGGGACGGTGTTTCAAGTCATCGCCGAACCGGTCGTAACGGCTCCGCTTGGCCGCCAACACAATCGCGGCCACAATGGTGGCCACCATGATTGGGCTGATAACGGCCATCGCGAGCATCTTCGGTCCCATCAGCTCCTCCCCGAGCGCCACGGTGACATCGCGTGGTGGTGCGCCGCGCCGCGATGGCCAGTCGACCAGCAGGATCCCGGTCGCCAGCAGAACGAAGGTACCCACGGCGGCGGTGAGGGCCCGGCGCCTGTCGTGCACCATGCTCATCGGCATCAGCGCCGGGTTCATGCCCATGAACATGACCATATAGACGGCCATCACCGCCATCTCCATCACCATCATCAAGATCGTCACCACGCCGATGTAGTTCTGCGCCAGCAGCAGCACCGCGACACCCACGGCGACGAACGACACCGCCAGCGCATACGTGGCGCGCGCCATCGAGGTCACCCGGAAGACCGCCGCACCGGCGAGCACGGCGATCGCCGCGCAGGTCCAGAAGACGATATCGACGAGCATGTATCAGCTCCTCCAAGTAGCGATTATGGCCACGACCAGGTCTTGCACGAGGACGGCCGGCAGCAGGACCACCCAGCCGAGCTCCATGAACTTCTCCGGCCGAAAGACAGGAACCCGTCTACGCAGCCATACCAAAACCGTCAGCAGCGCAACGGTTTTGAGCAACACCCACAACCAAGGCGGTAGCAACGGTCCGTCGCCGCCGCCGAGGAACATCGGCACGGCGAACGCGGCACCGGACGCCAGCAGCGCGTACCGCCCGGCGTGGAACACTAGCCGGTCCACACCGGAGAGTTCCGTGGTCACGCCGCCGGCGACGTCGGCGCCAAGCGCCGGCGTGAACGGGCCCCATACCGAAAAGGCTGCTACCCCAAGACAATAGACGACAAACGCGATCGGCATCCACACGGCGAACCACAATTGCTGCTGGGCCGCGGCGACCGCGCCGACACGCAGGCTCTGGGCCGCAATGGCCGGAGCGACCAGCGCGAACATGAGCGGGAGCTCATAGCCCAAGCCGTGGGCCAGGAATCGGTAGCCGCCGATCAGCGAATGCGCCGAATTCGGACCCCAACCGGCGAGCCACACCAGCGCCCACACCATCACGTCCATCGCGTTGAACCACACGACGCCCACATCGAGATCGAACAGCGTCCACCGGCCCAGCGGCACCACGGTCACCATCAACATGGCGGCGACGATCAGACCCGTAGCGCCGACCCGCCACAGCAGCGTGTCCGCCGCGACGATGGTGCGCCGACGCTGCCGCATCAGACGCGCCACCTCCCACAGCGGGGTGGCCGCTCCGCCCGTGCGGACACCGTTGCCGCGGTCGGTCAGCACACCATCGAGGGAGGCGGCATAGAGGCCGAGTGCTCCGAGCAACCCGGCGGCGCCGAGCGCCCAGACGCCTGGCACCGTCGTAACCGTCGGGTCACCCATGAGGGATGCTCTCGTTTGCG
Organism: Mycobacterium sp. NTMscope_Eco_3; assembly: GCF_976985685.1. Lineage (NCBI taxonomy): Bacteria > Bacillati > Actinomycetota > Actinomycetes > Mycobacteriales > Mycobacteriaceae > Mycobacterium > Mycobacterium sp. NTMscope_Eco_3. The sequence goes on from NZ_CDRJYZ010000001.1 coordinate 1,394,267, forward strand.
CGCGCGGTGTCGATGCCGAGACTGGCGACTACCAGGCGGGCAGTGGCCACGTCCAGGCCGCGCACCAGGGCCGGTAGCGCATCGCTTATCTTTGTCGAGTCAAGTTCAAATAGACTGGACCTTAAGGGTTCTCGCAGGAGAGTGCGCGCTAGACCGACTCGGGTGAGTAGCCGGTCGTAGGTATCGCCGGCAAGTGCCGCGGGCAGCTCATGACGGTCGAGACTTTCAGATGTCAGCGGCGCGAGGTCACGTAACGACCAGCGCAGCAACCTGGACTTGCCGAGCATCTTGTGCAGGCTGTCAAGCAGCTCCCGCGCTCGGTCGACGTCAGAGTCGCCCAACAACAGGTCCCTCGCCTGCCGCGCTACGGCCGCCGCCCGCGGCCACCCCGACAGCTCGAGCAGATCGACGACGTGGTCGCACTGTTGGGCAGCCGCCACCAATTCGGTGTGTTCCGGCGGGGCCTTATATCCGCTTTCATGGTCGTTATCGACGATCCATGCCTCGGCCTCGGCGAGGACGTCTCCCTGCAATGAGCACCGCAATACCAATCCCGCCGGCCAGTGGGGGAGGACCGGGCCGAGACGCAAGTGCAGGACATCCATCTCGAGGCCGTCGCGGTCCTCTCCGCCTTCGGCCAAAGCAATGCCGGCAGGCGCCATCTCCATGTCGCCGTGGTCCATGCCGTGATGTCCACTGTGGTCCATGTCGCCGTGGTTCATGTCGTGGTGGTCACTGTGGTCCATGTCGCCGTGGTTCATGTCGTGGTGGTCACTGTGGTCCATGTCGCCGTGGTTCATGTCGTGGTGGTCACTGTGGTCCATCGCGCTGTGGTTCATGTCGTGGTGGTCACTGTGGTCCATGTCGCCGTGGTTCATGTCGCCGTGATCCATGCCGCCATGGGCCGTTCCGCCGTGGTGACCAGTGTGGTCCGGGTCGGGCAATTGTGCGCGATCACGGGCGTCGTCTCGTTGTTGCCCGAAATCGAGCAGCTCCGCGGCTGCGCGGTCCAGCGCTGAATCGATCGACTCCTTGTCAGTAATGTCGATGCGGACTCGGGGGCCGGGCAATTGGTCCCAGATCCTGTCGACGGCTTCGCCCAACTCGGACCCGGGCATGCCGCACACCGCTAGGACGTCGGCGTCCGCCGGGGACACCGCTGCACACCACCTACGCGCAGCAAGACCGCGCTCCACCGCTGCGCGCAGAACCCAATTCCCTGGGACCTCGACGGTCAGGACGTGGGCCCGGCGGGTAGCAGCTCGGGTTAAGGCGGCGGTCATACCCATCGCAGCGCGCCCTCCCGCCACGCCCATGCGACCGCGACGAACAACGCGGCCAGGAATAGGAACATCTCGACGATAGCGGTGGTGCCCATCTGTGTGACCACGATGGCCCATGGGTACATGAACAACATCTCGACATCGAAAGCGAGAAAGATCAGTGTCGCTGGATACCAGCGCACGTGATACCGGGACAGCGCGTGCTCCTCGGGCCGCCACCCCGACTGGAAGGGAAGCGAGGTCAACGCGTCCGCCCACACCGCCGTGAGCCGATGCATCCCATATGCCGCGGCAACGCCCGCTAGGGATACCAGCAGCGTCGAGGCCACACCGGCATACATGGGCTGCGCTCCTTTCACCGGTGCGGGCCGCTGCGTCTTGTCGACGTCCCCATATGCGCAGCGCACCCGGATAATGGTCTACCACGCTTCCACGAAGCCCCGAAACCGATCGCCGCCCTGTTACTCGGCGGCCGTGTCACCATCACGGGCGACCTCACGCAGTCTGGGCGTTGGCCCCGTAATGGTTGCGCGGCGCCAATCATCTTGCGGGCTAGTTGATTTCGGCTGGCTCCGCGACGTCCAAGGTGGGGGTCCCGCCTGTTCGAGGTGGGCTGCGGGTTGCCCTTCAGTAGAGCTCAGCGTGTGGTGGCTGCACTCTCACCACGAGGCAATCCACGACGGCACTGTCGGCGCCCACGGGAGTCGACGAACAGATGTCGAACCACGGTCAGCCACACATTTCGTCGGCCTGATCTATTGGACCGCCTTTGGTCAGGTCATCGCGCATCCGAGACCAGCCCATCTAGGTCAGCCGACGCGGGGTACTAAGCGGATAACCGGCAGTAGGCGGTCGGTCTTCTGTCGATACCGCGCGAACCGGGGCGAGGCCGCGGTGATCTGTCGCCAAGCATCTTCGCGCGTCGTGCCGCTGAGCTGCTCGGCGGTTACGGCTACCTTGCGGCCGGCGACCTCGATACGAACCTCGTCGGGATGTGCGGCGATGTTGTAGTACCACGCCGGGTTTCTTACCGCGCCGGCCGCTGAGGCCACGACGAGCCAGCTGTCATTCCCGCCGGGGAAATAGCCGACTGGAGTCCGGCGTTGCGCTCCGGTCTTGCGGCCGACTGTCGTCAGCACCAATGCGTCCATGCCACCCATGAACTTGCCGCTTCTACGGATTCGGCTTATGGCCCAGTTGTTAAACCACTGCATCGCGAGACTTGCGCGCGGTTGGCGAGAGCCGCGGGTGCCTTTCGGGTTATCGAAGCTCACGTGACCTCGTTAGTGATCGTTCGACCGAGTGCTTTTGCGGCCTTTTCTGTTTCGGCTATCAAGGCCTTCCCATCCCGCAAGTCGGCGGTGTCAAACCCCTCGGAATACCAGTCGTAAACGGCCGCCAGCACCTTCGGGCGACGCCGGTTGCCTTGCTCGTACCGGAGTCGGGTGATGCTCATTGCCGCTCGTAGCTCCCAGGACCTCGCCTGCTGACGGTGCGCAATGTTCATGGCCCGCCGAAAGCATTCTTCCGCCTCGGCGGCGTTCGCAGCGCCCTGTTCGAGTAGTAGCTGACCCTTCTGCCGAAACGCCTCGGCCTCGTAAAGGTGCTCGTCATTGTGCTTCACCCACCCAAGCGCCTCTTCTACGGCACGCAGGCCATCGTCGACATTTCCGGCTTGTCCGTAGGCCTCGCCCAGCACGGTGTAGAACCACGGTAAGACGGCCTTAGCTCCGGTTGCGTGCCGCGCATCCAACGCCTCGTGTATGTCTGCGACACCTTCTATCGCACGTCCCTGTTGTGCCTCAGCCCAGCCCCGGGGGAGCAGGCACCAGGTGCGATATGCCTCGAAGCCGTGCTCGATACATAGCGCCAACGCCTCCTCAGCGCGGGCCCGCGCAGCCTGAGGTTCTCGGAGCAACTGATACAGATGGGCGGAAAACAGAAGTGTCTGTGCCTCGCTGAAGGGATGCGCTAGTGCGCGGGCGCGTGCCAGTGTTTCGTCCATGCTGTGCACGGCTTGGTCCGGATAGCCTAGAACCCACTTGGTGAGGGCTTGGATCCAACCGCAGCAGACCCCAGAGTCCTGCCCATAGCGGACCAGGCTCGCACGATGCTGCTCAGGATTATAAATAGCCAGGCCTTCACGGCTGTGGTCTCGGGCGTCTTTCAAGGTGCCCTGCCACCACGCGGTATTGGCCAGCATCCGATGGCCCGCCGCAAGTACGAGCGGGTCTCGCTGCCGGCGCGCCAGCTCGAGGTAATCCGCGGCCAGAGCCCGTGCCGTCGGCATCTGGCCCTGCGCGATATGCGCATACCAGAGCCCCCACAGAGCAGCGAACAGTTCCGGTGTGCTGCCCCCTTGACGGGCCAGCTCACAGGCCCGGGTGTAGATGTGACCCACGGCCTGTTGGCCCTGCGTGGCGCCCAGCGCAGCGCCCAGCATGATCTGCAAGCCGAGCTCCTGTTGCGCACGTTCCGGGGTCTCAGGCATGGTGCCCAAGATGTCCAAGCCGCGCGTCACGTGGGCAATTGCCTCCAGGTTGGCGGAGCGCTGAAGTGCTCGCTGCCCCGCGGCTTGCCAGTACGGGACGGCCTTTGCGGTCAAGCCGGCTTCGCCGTAGTGGTGGGCCAGTAGTTCGGGCTCCGTTGCGACGGTCTCACGGAACCGCGATTCGAGTACTTCGGCGATGCGCAGGTGATGGCGCTGACGGGTGCTCTTCAACAGTGACTCGTAGGCTGTGTCCTGGATAAGGGCGTGTTTGAAGCGGTAGGTCGCTTGTGGCGGCAAACCCTGTTGGTAGAGAAACTCGGCTTTTACCAGCTGCTGCAGTCCCTGTTTCAATGGGCCGTCGTCCCACGAGGTGACTGCTTTCAGCAGCGGATACGTGAATTCGCGCCCCAGGGTGGCACACAGCTGGGCCAGACCCCTGACCGCTGATAAGCGGTCCAAGCGTGCCATCAGCGAGTCGTGCAGCGTGCTGGGAATCGCCAGCGGCGGTAGTCGGCTCGTCAGCGCATACCGGTCTTCTTCCTCCCGCAAGAGACCGGATTCGAGGACCATCTTGGTGAGCTCTTCAACGAACAGCGGTACGCCGTCGGTCTTGGCGACCACCTGCCGCACAACCTCCGCCGGCAATCGCTTGCCGTGCGTCACGTGGCCAATCAACACGAGCACCTCATCGGGCGGCAGGCGAGAAAGAGTCAGCTCGGTGACACTTGAGCGTGCCGGCCATGGCGGCGTGAAGTCAGGGCGGTAGGTGAGGAGAGCCATCACGGGGGCGGCGGGAAGCTCCTCGACGAGAAGGCCGAGCAGTTCCAGCGTAGTGGGATCAAACCAATGCAGGTCCTCGATGACGAATAAGACCGGTTGCTGAGCTGCTCGCTGCATCACAACATCGATCAGCGCACGCAACGTCCGTTGCTTCTGCTGTTCCGGGGAGATGTCGACCGACGTGTAGTCATCAGTCAGCGGAATGGACAGTAGGGAGGCGAACAGCGGCACGGTCTCCGCCAAGGGCCGACCGTTTTGGACCAGAAACCCTTCCAGCTTGCGCAGTTTCTGCTCCGGCGACTCCTGACGTTCGAACCGCAGCACGATGCGCTCGAGCAGGTCGATCACCGGATACAGCGCCGAGTGTTGATGGTACGGCGAACTCTGGCCTGGGATGAGCCACGCGTCGCCTTGGGCGGCAATTTCGGTGAGCGCCCGCACCAGTCGGGACTTGCCGATCCCGGCCTCGCCACTCAGCAGCACTACTTGCCCTTGCCCGTCGAGTACCTGGGTCCACCGGTCTTGCAGCAGCGCCACTTCGCGTTCGCGCCCGACGAGGGGGGTCAAACCGCCGATGCCGAGCGCTTCCAGGCGCGTGCGGGCGCTGCTCTCCGACAGCACCCGGTACACCTGCAGCGGTTGTGCGACGCCTTTGAGCGCCGGAGTTCCTAACGGTTCACAGGCAAACAGCCCTCCCAGAAGCTGATGGGTCACCGCGCTGATTACCAGCGTGTTTGGTGCGGCAACCCCTTGCAGGCGGGCGGCAATATTGGGTGTCTCGCCCAACGCCAGCTCTTCGCGGCGCGCGTCGCCCCCGAGCGCGCCCACCACGACCAGCCCGGTATGGCACCCCAAGCGAACACCGAGTGACAACCCGCGCTTGTCGACCAGACCCGTGTTGAGCTGCGCTATGGCCTCCACGATTCCCAAGCCGGCGCGAACGGCTCGGTGCGCGTCGTCCTCATGGGCTCGGGGGAAGCCGAAATAGACAAGCAGGCCATCGCCGAGAAATGCGCCGATATGCCCGTCATAGCGGGCGATCACCTTTTCGCATGTGTCTTGATAGATTTGCACCACTTCGCTGAAGTCCTCGGGGTCCAGCCGGCCGGCGAGCGGAGTGGAGTCAACGAGGTCACAGAACAGTACCGTCAGATGCCGACGTTCTGCGGATTGTGCCGAAGCACTTTCTGGCTGAGTGATTTTGGTCGTCATCCCGGGCGGACTGGCCCAGGCCAAACCGAGTCCATCCTCCGTCACGGCGTCGGAGTGTGCGTAGAGCAGCTCCTCCTTGAGCGCGTCGAGATCACCATCGTCGAGATCGAACTGGCGCTTGAGCGCGCGGTAGGAAACTCGGCCTCGACTGCAAAGTAAGTCGAAAACCTGATCAACGACCGCGTAAAAATCCATGAGAATCCCGGCTTCGCAAAATTTCTCACGCCCCGGGACCGTGCGATGGACAAACCCGTCTCACGAGTTTCAAGCCGCATGGGCGGAGGGGTGTCCCTGTCGAGTCGAAGTAGCGATCGCTTACGCGCAACCGCGTCGCGGCGAACGCAAACGCGCGACCGTACTCAGTCATCCATAACAAACGTCCTCTCGCTACTCCGACGCCCTCTTCGGATGAACCGTGGCGACCGGCACCTGGCCGAGCGGACGGTATAGGCACGATTCGTGTAGGTGTTCACTGCCCCGTTTCCATTTCTCGGCGGTGAACCGACTTGTCTTCCATTACGGCACCTTTGGTTTGATTTCCTCGATGACCCACTGCGCGTAGTCGAGGTAAGCATTGATGTCCCTGACCGGCGGGATCGGCACCCCGGTCATCGTTACTCCCAGCTCGGCGAACCAGCCGAGCTGGTCGATGATTTCCTCTGCGCTCATGCCGGGCAGTTGGGTGGGGTCGTCGATGACCACGTGTCCTTCTCCGACTCGCGAGCTGCCCAGGCCATACAGCACTTCGAACGGCCGGCCGTCGTAGGTTGGCTGGGACTTGATGAAGTCGAGCTTCGCGGGAATGTCCGCAGGGCTTGTCAGCCACGGGAACCAACCCGATGCGTATCGGGCTGCGCGCTTGAGCATCGGCTCGGCGTCCCCGCCGATCCAGATCGGCAGATGCGGCTTCTGAACCGGCTTTGGCTCGAACGCAACGTCTTTGAACGATACGTACTTGCCGTGGAATTCGGGCCAATCGCTCGTCCACAGTTCAACGATGGAGGCAAGGTATTCGTCGGCCATGCGTCCGCGCTCGCGGAAAGGCACACCGAGAATCTTGAATTCCTCTGCGTCCCAACCGACGCCGAACGTGACGGTGATACGACCGCCGCTCATCCAATCCGCCGTCGACAACGCCTTGGCCATGATGACGGGGTGCTGTAGCGGAAGCAGCGTGACGCACGAGTTGACCCGGATACGTTGCGTGGCGCCGGCTATGAACGCTTGCGCGACCGTCGAGTGAAAGTAGTGCGGTCCCGACAGCTCCACGTGTGCGTTCGGGACGATGAAGTGCTCCGGGATCGGGATCATGTCGTACCCGAGCTCCTCGGCACGTTTGGCCATGACGATCTGATCCGCACCGGTCACGTCGAGCTCGAAAGGCTGCGTCAATGCTTTGACGCGGACCGTATTTGGCATCGCAAAGGAAAACTTCATCGGGCTCCGTGCCTATCCTTAACGGACGTGACGTCGAGACCAACCAGTCGGCCCGCCTTCTTGACCGGGATGTGCCCGGCTTCGACCATCCAGCGAATCGTGTCGCCGAAAGTCGCTTCGCCCGGTCGGAAGCACAAACCCGACTTCGCCACGAAGCGGCTCGAGTCCGCGGGTGGCCACAGGGTGTTGATCGCCATCGACTCGGCGGAGATCTGCGTCTCAAACGTCACCAGCTTCTTGGCATAATCCGCGGTCGTGCCCATCGCCCGCATTAGTCTCGGCGAGACCCGTGGACTGAAGATGCGCCGCCCAAGGAGCGCTTCGAGGCGCCGACGAAGTTCTTCCCACGCATAGAAATGCCCGCCGACGATGTAGCGCGCATCCGCGAAATCGCGTGTGGGCGGATGTTCTAAGAGCCATCGGTGCGCATGAGCCAGGTCGCGCACATCGACACACTGAAAACCCGTTGTGCTACGCGGCAGCACTTGACCGACGAACGTTGCCAGCGCACGGTTGGCCGCACTGAGCTTAGGATCATCTGGCCCGACGCCGGCGATTGGATAGGTGATCTGCACCGGTACGCCCCGCTGCTGCAGCGCCCGGGCATGCTCCTCGCTGTCACGCTTGGACCGCGAGTATGGCTCGGTAGCGTCGGCGAGCGGCGTCGATTCGTCGACGCGCGGGGCCCCCAGGTGAAACAGCGCGGCGACGCTGGAGACATACAGCAGATTACCGATGCCGAGCGCGTGTCCGGCGCCAAGCACCGCCCTCGTCGCGCCGGCGTTGATGTCGTACGTTTCCCGGGCTTTGCGGGGGTCCAGCGACACCGTCGCCGCGGCGTGAAACATGGCGTCGCAGCCCGCCATCGCGTGCTGCACCGCCGCCTGGTCGGTGATGTCGACGGTGACGGAGCGCTCGATGTGCCGACAGCGAGACTCGAACCAGCGCCGCGCCCTTGGTTCGTCGCGTACCAGCAAGCGCATCTCGTGGCCCGCATCGAGCAGCGCCAGTACGGTGTGAGCGCCAACTAATCCGGTCGCGCCGGTGGCGAAGACCCTCATTCGCGACCGACCCGCACCTCCACCGCGATGATCAGCGATTTGAGCCATTCCGCCACTAACGTCACCCATGTCGTTCCGTCCGAATTGCGGCTTGCCAACAATCGTGGCCGCGCCCAGACAAGCTCGATAGGGTAGCTGGCTACTCGGTCTCTCTGTATCCACAAAAGCCTCGTGGTGGTGAGGTGGCCACGACAGCCGGTGGCACCCCTCGCATCGCGGCAGCACCCGCACTGTTGCGGATAGCGCCGCGCCTGATGCTTGGTGCAACATGTCAGCACCCAACCACTCTCGGCTGCGCAATTCCTCATCCAAATGGGTGAGGTCAGCTACCCGTTAACAAGTGACGTTTAGCCAGGGGGAGTGCTATGCAGACGCGACCGGCGAATCGAGGACCACGCGATGGTCACGTCGGTGACTTCCCGCGCCTAGAGGCGATCCATCTCACGAGCCATGCAGGAGTACTCAAGGAATGCGTAGTGCCTCGGGCAGTCGTGACGCACTGGGCGGGCATCTCGCCGCGAGGTCGCAATTGTGCGGCGAATGGACGCCAAGAGAACCGAAGCTCTTCCGGTCCAGCGGCGTATCGTCGGCCTCGCCCGCACAGCTACCGCCGTGCCGAACATGACCTCCTGCTCGGTAATCAAGGCGGGCGCAGGTGATGCGGCCTCAACGGTGGGCTCACGGTCCCGTGCACTGGCATAGGCTTCTGGTGTTGCGGTCATTTCCACGCTCCTCACGGCTCGGATTGATTGCTGATGAGGTGCCGCCCATCCATCTCGACTGGGCGGTCTTGGTGTAGGTGCGATGTTGGCGGCGCATGTGCTTCCTCCGTCACTGTCGCCGGAACAGTTCGACACTTGTGCTGGCCCACGTTCTGTTACTGGGAATAGTGGATCGCGCGGGACCAATCGACATGAGTGGTGCACTACTCACATTTCGCAGCATGGCGGCGTGGTAGCACGGATACGCGATCTCGCGCCGGGGTCTTGTCGGCTCGCCTGAGACGACGAGAATCAATTGTCTTCGTACCGGGGCACGACTGGGAGACGGCGATGGCTGACAGCCAGATGCGGGCACTCGTGGACCGCCACATGAGCGCTGAAGGTCACGGGGATATCGACGGCGCAGTGGCCGTGTACACCGACGACATCGAGCATGATGTGGTCGGATTCCCCAATAGCCCCACTCGCGGTAAGGACGGGGCCCGCGGCTTTTATGCCTACCTCACCGCCAACTTCCGCAGCGAAAGCTGGCATGTCCTGCGCCAGTACGTGGCCGGCGAGGCGATGATCCTCGAAATGCTCATGACGGGCACCGTGATCGGATCGTTGCTCGGGCTTCCGGGTAACGGGCGGCGCATCAGATTTCGGATGCTGCATGTCTTCGAGTTCCGCGACGGGCTGATTAGCCGCGAGAATGTGTGGCTTGACACGGCCGCGGTGGTTAATCAGCTAGGTTGACGCGCTGCTGCCATGGCGTTGCGCGGTGCAAAACTGGCTGGTCCCGGCATGCTCGGCGCCGAGCGAGCAGCTGTCGGCACGACTCGATCACCACAGGCAGTTCGACGTAGTCGACAGGTTAGATGAGTAGCTGACTACTTACGTGTCCTTGCGGGACCGGAGCGACGATGGCGTCGCGGCTAGCAACCGTTAATGGCCAGCCGACTCGTTCCTACCTGAGAGGCCCTTATGACCGCCGACACGATGCCTACGCCCGTTTGCCCGAACGCCTTCGACGCGGGGCTGCCCATCTTGGCCTATGAGCACCTGCATGATCCTGAGGAGGCGCATCGGCTCATCGCTCAAGCCCGCAGTCGAACACCGATCGCAATGGGTACCCACGGCCCCGAAGTCCTGAGTTACGAGCTGGTTCACGCCGTGCTGCGCGACCAACGGCTCCGCGTGCCTCACGGGATGTTCCTCGCCGCCCAAGGCATCACCTCCGGCCCGATATGGGACCGCGTCGCGACCAACCTGATCAGTCTGGACGGCGACGAACACCACCGGCTGCGCCGCCTGGTGTCAAAGGCCTTCACACCGCGAGCCACCGCACGGCTGCGCACGACCATCCGCGACGTCATCACCGAACTCGTGGACCGCCACACCGCTTACGGGCGCTGCGAGGTGGTCGCGGACATCACACGCCAATACCCGATCCCCATCATCTGTGCGCTGCTGGGCGCCCCAGCCGAGGACTGGCAATTGTTCTCCGACTGGACCGACGACATCTTCAAGGTCTTCAGCTGGAACGCCGCCGACGAAACGGCCTCGATCCTGGCCGCCTGGGAGGCGCTTGACGCCTACATCGACGACATGGTCGCCAGCCGGCGGCGTACATTGACCGACGACCTGATCTCGGAGCTGATCCGCGCGGAAGAGGACGGCGACCGTCTGGGCGCCGGCGAGCTGCGCATGCTGGTAGCGGGGCTGCTGATGGCCGGCACCGACACCACCCGCAACCAGCTCGCCGCCGCGGTGCACGTGCTGTGCGATCACTCGGAGCAGTGGGCATTGCTGGGACGGCATCCCGAGCTGGCGGCCAATGCCGTCGAGGAGATCATGCGCCATTCCCCGGTAGCGTTCGCCATGCTGCGCACCGCCATCGAGGACGTCGAACTCGCCGGCGTCACTATCCCGGCTGGCACCCTGGTCCTCGCAAACATGGCCGCAGCCAACCGGGATCCCGCCGTCTACGACGATCCCGACCGCCTCGACATCACCCGCGACGGCGCCCCGGCGATGCAGACATTTGAACTACCCCAGGTTTAGTTCCGATCCTTATAGGAGGATTGGAAGCTATGCCCCGTCAGTATTCGCCGGAGTTTCGGCAGCGTGCGTTGCGGTTGTTGGACACTGTGATGGAAGCCTCGGAAGTGTCGGAGTTCGAGGCCATAAAGTCTGTCGCCAGCAAACTCGATATTTCGGAGGAGTCGGTGCGTCGGTGGCGACGCAAGGCCCAAGTCGATGCTGGTGAACGGCCGGGCATGACCAGTTCTGAGCATGCCGAGATCCGTAAGCTCAAGCGCGAGAACGCTGAACTGCGCAGGGCTAACGAGATTTTGAAGTCAGCGTCTGCGTTTTTTGCCGCGGAGTTCGACCGCCCCGCGACGAAATGATCGCCTACATCGATGCTCATCGCGATCAGTTCGGGGTCGAGCTCATCTGCCGTGTGCTGCGGGCAGCTATCCCCGGATTCCTCACCTCGCGGGGTTATCGGGCCGCGCGGACCCGACCACCGTCGGACCGGGAGATCCGCGATGAGCAGCTGATCGCTGACCTTGAGGCGGTGCACCGGCAGAACTACTCGGTGTATGGGGTCAAGAAGATGCACGCGGCGATGACACGGCGTGGTTGGCAGCTGGGCCGTGAACAAACCCGCCGGTTGATGCGCAAGGCCGGGTTGCGCGGCGCCCAGCGGGGCAAGCCGGTGTTCACCACGATCAGCGACCCGGCCGCGATCCGGCCGGCCGATCTGGTCAACCGCCAATTCCGGGCCGCTGCACCGAACCGGCTATGGGTCGCCGACATCACGTTCGTGCGGACCTGGCAGGGGTTCTGTTACACCGCGTTCGTCACTGATGCGTGCACCAAGAAGATCGTTGGCTGGGCGGTCTCGGCCACGATGCGCACCGAAGACCTCCCGCTTCAAGCATTCAATCACGCTGTGTGGCAGTCGAATACCGATCTATCCGAGTTGGTTCATCATTCCGACCGCGGATCCCAGTACCTATCGCTGGCCTATACCGACCGGCTGGCTGAACTGGGGATCGCGCCCTCGGTCGGGTCGCGTGGCGATAGTTATGACAACGCCCTCGCTGAAGCGGTCAACGCCGCCTACAAGACCGAGCTCATCAACCGCGGCAAGCCCTGGCGGTGCATCGATGATGTCGAACTCTCGACCGCCGAATGGGTGGCCTGGTACAACCAGGAACGCCTGCACGAAGCCCTCGGCTACGTTCCACCCGCCGAGTACGAGGCCGCCCTCACCGGCACCTCACACCCTGCGAGCCAGCCGACCCCGGCCCTCGCAACCGAGTAGGAACTAAACCTGGGGTAGTTCAATTTGGCGCGGGCATGCACTACTGCCTCGGTTCCCACCTCGCCCGCCTCGAGCTCGCCGAAGCCCTCACCGTCATGACACAACGCATGCACAACGCGCGCCGCACCGGACCGGCCCCGTGGAAGCCGCTAACTGCGCTCAGCGGGCCGACCACCCTACCCATCGAATTCGACACCGCAGATTAAGCATTGGCGAGCGCGGCGAATGGACCCAACCAGCGGCGCAAACGCGGCACATACGCCCGTTCGCCGTTGGTTCGGCGGCTTCATGGAGTGAGTGCGAGCACGAGGCCGACGAGTTCGGCTTGGCGGTGGGTGTCGGTCTTGTCGAAGGCGTGTTGCAGGTGGGTGCGAACCGTTTCATACGACACCGATAGCTCGTCCGCGATTTGTTTCAGACCCGCACCATGCGTGAGCCGTAGGGCGACTTCGGCCTCGCCCTCGGTGAGTCGGTAGAGTCGGCGCAACAGCGTTGCGGCGGACTCAGTTTCGCGCTCTGGGTCCTTGATCAAAACCAACGCCGATGGCTCCCCTGCCCTTTCACTAGTTCCGATGCGATGCAGCGGGATCACCTGAATCACATAGGGACGCAGGCCCGATGGGCGTCTGCAGATCAAAGAGCGCCCGCCACGAAGCCCTGATTCTCCACCGATCAGCGCACCATGCAGCGCGCAGTGCAACTCGCGCTCGGTCTGCATATTTATTGCCCCGATGCGCCCCGATTCTGTGTGCAGGCCGTCGTTGCCGCGCAGAACGTCTTCGGCGGCGGAATTGAGGTTGATTACCCGGCAATCTGTTCCGACGACGATGACAGCATCTCGGATCGCGTCGAGCGCCCGCGCAAGCTCCGTATTGCGTTCGACTACAGCGGCGAATTGGTCCTGCGTCCGGACCGCCTGCTGCAGATGCACCACCAAGCTGCCTACCAGCTTCACCCGCTCGGGCGCATCAAAATACCGTTTCGATGACATCACTAGAAAACAGGTCGGTCGAGGACCGCCGGTGAGCCGGACGAATAACCCATCTTCTAGTTCGTTGGGCTGCATCCAGCCCGTATAAAACTCCGCATTCCGGTTCGGAACGATGATTTCCGGCCCGGTCCGCACCACGCCGATCGGGCCGTTCTGCACCCTCTCGAGCACATAATCCAATCGGCGGTAATGCTCCGCATAGGTCTCGAGCGCTGCCAGCGGAAGAGTTGAATCCTGGAACGACCAAACGCTGCCCCCGCCCATCAGCAGCGATCCCCCGGTGCCACCGAGCACGCGCTGAACGTCGCGGATGGCCGCGTCCCACTGCTGGGGCGCGACGGCCGCGGCGTAGATGTCGGCTACGAGGCGCGAGAAGTCCTCGACCGTGACCATCGCCCGGCGCCGGATTCGCTCAGTCATGGGCTCAGCGCGAGTAGTAGACGGACGAGCTCAGCTTGGCGGTGGGTGTCAGTTTTGTCGAAGACGTGTTGCAGATGGGTGCGAACTGTCGTCCATGAGATCGACAACTCGTCTGCAATTTGCTTGAGGTTCGCACCGTGCATCACGTGTAGGGCAACCTGGGCTTCGGCTTCGGTGAGGTGGTAGAGCCGGCGCAACAACGCTGCGGCGGGTTCGGGTTCGTCTTCTGGGTCGATAATCAACACCACCGCCATTGGCTGTCGGAGTGGCTCATCGGCATTGCGGCGGTGTGAGGGCAGCACGTGAATGACGTAGGCCCGCTTACCCGATGGCCGAACGCAGGTTAGCGACCGGCCTGTACGAACGGCAGAGCCATCGGCCGCTAGTGCACTTTGGATGGCGCAATGCAGCTCTTGTTCTGCATGGGTGGTTGTTGCGGCGATATGTCCTGACCGCATGCACACGGCGTCTTCCGCGCAAAGGATCCGCTCGGCGGCCGAATTCAGGTTTATCACCAGATGCTCGCCTGCGACGACGATGACACCGTGCCGGACAACCTCAAGTGCGCCTGCCAGCTCAACGACGCTGTCGGCCAGAGCCGCCAGTTTGTCCTCCGTGTGCAGCGCCTGTCGCACGTGTCCAACCAGCCCGTTCATCAAGGTCACGCGTTCAGGCGTGTCGAACGACTCAGTCCGCCGCGGCGACGCCACGATCAAACACGAGGGGCGTTGTCCACCGGTCAGGCCGACGAACAGCCCGTCTTCGATGCCGTTCGGGCGCATCCAGTCGTTGTAGAACTCTTCGTTCGTCCGCGGTGCTATCAACTCTGTGCCGGTGCGTACTGCGCCGGCTGGACCGTTCCCAACCCCGGCGAGCACATAGTCGAGGCGGTGGTAGTGCTCGGCGTAGGTCTTACCGACCTCGGCTGGCGCAGTCGTGGCTTGAATGGACCACACTCCACCCGCGGATTCAATGAGCGTGCCGATCGTCCCGCCCAGGCTGCGGCAAATCTCATCGAGGGCCGGCTCCCAGTGCCGGGGAGTGACCGCGGCGGCGTAGATGCCGGAAACTAGGCGCGAGAAGTCCTCGACCGTGACCATCGACCGGCCCCTGATTCGCTGGCTGGTATCCGCATCGGCACCTTCCTCAGTGTGATTCTCCTATGAAGAGTATCTGGATTTCACCCATTTGGATGAGGCATTGCGCGAGTCAGGGTGCTTGTGTTCAGGCATGTTCGCGCAGGGCACCGCCGCGGCGCCTGCTCTCGCTGCGGCGGACCATCCGCGCAGCGTGGATGGGGTCGGCTACCGACGTGGCAGGGCGAGGCCAACGGTTACCGAGGTGAGACCGCACGGTCGTCAACGGCAGGCGGACCGAGGATCAGTGCGCATACGGTTGCCGCTGACGGGCCGCTTCGAGCAAATGCGGCTTATCGACAGCGCGCTATGGGAGCCCGATGTTTGCGGGATGGTCATTCGTGGGGCTGCGGGTGTTGGCAAAAGCCGGATCGCCCGCGAGGCGCTGTCGTTCGCGGCATCGAAGGGATGCGAAACGCGTTGGGTGGTGGCGACGTCGTCGGCGCAGATGCTTCCGTTGGGCGCGTTCGCCCCTTGGGCGGGGTCGGCCGCGGGTGACACGCTGCAACTGGTAGGCGGCGTGATCGAGTCGCTGACTGCGGCATCGGCTGGGAGCCCGGTGGTGATTGGTGTTGACGACGTCAGTTTGCTCGATGACGCGTCGACATTTGTCTTGCATCAGATCGTCCAGCGAGGCGCTGCGAAACTCATCCTGACGGTGCGGGACGGGGAGCCGATCAGCGCGGGCATGCGTGAGCTGTGGAAGGCTGGCCAGTTCGAGCGGCTTGATCTGCAGCCTTTATCACCCGCCGAAACCCTGGAGCTGCTATCGGCGACCCTCGGTGGATGTGTGGATCTGGACGCGGCCCGCCGCTTATGGAACCTGACCTGCGGCAACGTTTTATACCTGCGCAACATCGTGGAGCAGGAGATCGCCGATGGCCGGCTCGTCGAGCAGCATGGTCGTTGGTGCTGGGTCGGCGAACCGGTCGTGCCGCCCGATTTGGTTGAACTGATCGAATCGCGCATCGGTGCCCTGCCGGCATCGGTGAGCGATGTGGTCGACGTGCTGGCGATCGGCGAGCCGATTGAGCTGGGGTCACTGACGCGTATCACCGATCCGGCGGCGGTCGAGGAGGCCGACGTGCGCGGCCTCCTGACGCTGGACCAGGTCGACGGTCGTGTCGAGGTGCGGGTGGCGCATCCGCTGTATGCCGAGGTGCGCAAGCGGCGTGCGGTACCCACCAGGCTGCGCCGGTTGCGGGGACTGGTCGTGGCTGAACTCGCCACTGTCGGCTGCGCCGACGTGCGGGCGGTGGTGCGGCGCGCCGTGTTGAGCCTGGACTCCGATCTTGAGCCCGACGCCGACCTTCTGACCAGCGCCGCTCCGGGGGCGGTGTGGCTGATGGATCTGCCCCTGGCCGATCGGCTCGCCGATGCGGCCATCCGCGCTGGCGGGGGTCCGGAAGCGAATTTCCTCCGCGCGTATGTTTTATCGTCGCTGAGCCGCGGCGAGGAGGCCGACGCGGTGCTCGCGGACATGCCCACTAGCGAATTGGGCGACGGCGAGCGTGCCAGGCTCGCCAATCTGCGGGCCACCAACAGGCTCTTCACCCTCGCAGATCCCCAAGGGGCGAAGAGGCTGATTGACGACGCGTCGCGAGCGATACCGGCGCAGGCTCACAGCTGCATCAACGCCTTTCTCACCGTGTACTGGGCAGCGATGGGCAGGCCCGACGCCGCCAGCAAAGCGTCGAAAGGCGTTGTGCCAGAACAGCTATCCGATGTGGCCTCCCGTTTTACCGCGTGGGCCAGAACCGTTGCGGCCGGGGACGCCGGCCGAACCATCGAAGCCGCGGCCGCTGCGAGCACCGGATACCCCGTGGCAGTACGCGGCTTCGTCATCATCACCGACGCGCACGTCGGCGCGCTGCTGCTAGCTGGTCAGATAGCGCAAGCTCAGGGTATGGCCGAACTCCTGGGCGAGCGGGTGGCCAACGTTCCAGGGCCGGGCCAGTTAGTCGGTGCACCCGTCGCGGCTCGCGCTGCACTTGGCGCGGGCCGCCTCGATGCCGCATGCGCGCTTCTTGAACCCGTCATCGACACGCTGGTCGCCTCCGGCGAGCGCAACGGATGGGGGTACCGCTGCCAGATCCCACACACGATCGCGCTCGCTATGCGCGGATCAACCAGTGAGGCCGTCGCTGCCCTTGCCAGACTTGACCAGCAGCGGCATCCAGGCTGGCGATACCTCGACTACGAGTACGAGCTGGCTCGTGCATGGGTCGCCGCCTGCCAGGGCAGCGTCAGCAACGCAATCACCACTGCGCTCTCGGCTGCCGGGATCGCCGGCGCCAATGGGCAGTTTGCCGCGGAAGTAATGTGTCTACAGACCGCCGTGCAGTTTGGTGACCATTCCAGTGCGCCGCGCTTGCGCGAGCTTGAAACGATCGTCGAAGGACCGCGCGCAGCTGTTGCGGCCCGATTCGCTGAGGCCCTTAATGCCGGGGACGGGGCTGTATTGGCGTTGGTGTCAGAGGAATTCGAGCGCAGGGGTGATCTGATTGCGGCCTTGGACGCGGCGGCCCATGCAGCTATTGCGTACCGCCGGCAGGACAAGCGCGGGTCGGCGTTGACGTGTTCGACGCGCGCCGAGGCGCTCGCCGAGCAGTGCGGCGGCGCTACCACACCGGCGCTTCGGCAGGCCGCCGAGCGTTTGCCGCTGACCGATCGCGAACGAGAAATCGCGATGCTGCTCGGTGAAGGGCTGTCTAACCGTGAGATCGCGGCGAGACTGACGCTGTCGGTTCGTACCGTCGAAAACCACATCTACAAGGCGATGGCCAAGACCTGCACGGCCAGCCGCGAGGACCTCGCCGCTCTGATGCGTCCACGCAGCGCCAGGCCCCGGTAACCACGTCAGGGCGAGGCGCTCGCAGGACAGGCATTGCGATGGGTGCAACGGTGGACGGTCGGCTGCTGGGTTCCGTCCAAATCCGTAGACCGTTCAGCTGGATACCAGGCACGAGATGCCTTCGTACTGTCGCGGACAGACGGCGTCGAATTCACAGGCACAACAATGGCGGGCTGCTCAAATATGCCTGGTACCGCGCAGGCGGGTCGCGCTGCAACGTCCAGGGGCGCCCGAAGCGCTGATCTTGACCGATCGATCATTACCGTTAACGAAACCTGCCGGCGCAGTATCGATCTAAAAGCACCATCCGCTCCCACCGGCGCAGCGGCCACCTTGGTCCAGCTGGAGCGATAACCGTAACGACCTTGTCGTCGCCAGCGCGTCTGTCGCCCACCTATTGACTGACGAGCGCGGCATCTTCGGGACCGCCAGGTGCAGCTGTATCGAAGCCGTCACTCCAGTCGGCCGTGTCTTCAGCCGGGCTTGCGTTACATTGTGGCATTCATGTCGATGTGGCTGAACCCTCCAGAGGCATGATCCAGCAAGAGCTTTCGAGTTCGCCTAGCTCCCTGGGCAAGGGCGCAGTATCGAACGACAATGCGCAAGTCGTGATTTGCGTTACCTATGCGATCGAGGTGCGGCTGAGGGCGTACTAGGCCCAGCTGGATCCAACGGCGCTGTCGGTGGAGGCCATGTTGGCCCCGGCGGTTTGGACTTTTTGCCCATGGGCGTTGGCTTGCTCGTAGATGACCTGGAAGTTGCGGCCCAACTGGGTGATGAACTCTTGGCAGGCCACCGAACCCGCACCGCCCCAAAAGTCCCCGGCGGCAAGCACATCGCGGATGATGGCCTGATGCTCGGCCTCCAAGGAAGCGGCCTGGGCGCGGATCAGCGCGCCATGGGCGTCGACGTCGCCGAATTGGTAGTTGATGCTCATCGTCGGTTCTCCTAACTGCCTAGCATCTGCTGTGAGGCTTGCTCTTGCTGTTCGTAGTTGTTGGCGTCGCGGATCAGCCCATCGCGCACCCCGTGCAGCATGGTGACGATGTTGCGGAATGCAGTGTTCGTTTGGCCCATGGTGTCGTAGGACGCGGCCTGAGCGGTCCCGCTCCATCCGGCGCCGGCAATGTTCAGCGAGGACGCCCACATCTTGCGGGCTTCATCTTCGACGGTTTGGGCGTGCACGTCGAAACGGCCTGCCATGGTCCGCATCTCGTTCGGCTCGGTCATAAATCGTGTAGTCATTGAAGTGTCTCCTTAACCTGGAAATCATCAGTTTTGCTCGACGTGGCCGGCGTGGCCGCCTGCCAAAACGAATTGGTGCTCTCCTTTGCTATCCGAAAGTCGCCGAGGGCGGTACCACCGTCAGGCGGGGCATGAAGCGAAGGTCGGTTTCGCCGACGTTGCCTATGCTGCGCCCGGCCATCGTTGCCAGCGGCGCGCCGAGCATGCTTGCGGGAGCCCCCGCTGTGGCTCCTGGGGCAGTGGCCAGGCTGGCGCTGGGCAGCGCCGACGCGGCAGAACTCATTGCCGGGGCCGCCGAAGCCCAGGTCTGCGGCACCGACAACGCTCCGACCGTGGCCGCCCGGCCCACGCCCGCCGACACGGCCGCCCCGCCGAGTCCTGCTGAGCCGGGTGCTCCCAGCGCGCTGGAAGCGAGCGCGCCCGTCAGCCCCGGTCCCGAAGCTGCGGTGCTGGCGGCGCTGACGGCCGGCATCAAATTCTTCATCTGATTCGCGTTCGAGAGCAGGGCACTCGAGATCCACCCCACCGAACTTGTCATCGATAAAGCCGGATTCATGGAACTGAGCGACGAACTCAGGGACGACAGCGACCCCGTGGACGACTCGGACGTGGACGACAGCGGCGACGCGAGCTGCTGCAGAGCCGTGGGCACCGTGGAGGTCACCTGTGACAGGACCGCCTGCGCGTCGGTGCTGGCCGAGCTGCCGACAGCTTGGCCGACCGCGGTCCCCTGCCCGGCCAGGCCGGCCGGGTTGCTGGCGGGCTGCGGCGGGGTGAACTGGGTCAGGAGCGACGCAGTCGCCGAGGCGGCCGCGTAGCCGTACATGGCGGCGGCGTCCTGGGCCCACATCGCCGCGTACTGTGCCTCGGCGACCGCGATCGCGGGCGTGTTTTGCCCGAGGATGTTGGTCGCGATCAGCGACAGCAACAGGCTGCGGTTGGCCGCGATGACTGGGGGCGGCACCGTCATTGCAAAGGCCGCCTCATAGGCGGCCGCGGCCGCCATGGCCTGCGAAGCCGTCTGCTGTGCCGTGGCGGCAGTGGTGTCCATCCACGCCACGAAGGGGGCGCTCGCGGCGGCCATCGCCGCCGACGCCGGACCCAGCCACGGCCCGCTGGTCAGCCCTGAAACCACCGAGGAATACGAAGCGGCCTCCGAATATAGCTGCTCGGCGAGCCCCTCCCAGGCCGACGCTGCGGCCAGCATCGAGCCCGGGCCCGGACCGGCATAGATCCTTGCCGAGTTGATTTCGGGTGGCAAAGCTGCGAAATCCATCATTTCACCTCGGAGTGCTCAGCCGGCCGCGACCGCGTTGGCGGCCTCGGTGACCGCATACGAATCAGCGCTGACGCCAAGGGTGTTCGCGACTAATTCGTGGATCGCCGCAGCTTGGGCGCTGACGCCCTGGTACATCTGCGCGTGCGCGGCAAACTGCAGCGCCGTCAACGCAGACACCTCATCGGCGGCGGCGGGAACCACCCCGGTCGTCGGGCCGGCCGCGGCGGCGTTTTCGGCGCTCATCGCCGAGCCGATGCCCTGCAGGTTACCGGTCGCCGCCGTCAACATTTGCGGGGCGACGGTGAGTGAGAACATGGACTTCTCCTTGGAGACTTGGGATTACGGACATGGGCTGGCCCTGTCCGCTGCGGTGGTATCGGGTGCGTTGATGCGGTCGTCGTCGAGATGGAGACCGCGTCGGCTGACTCGGCTAGGCCGAGTCAGACAGGATGATGCGTTGGTTGTTTCTGCGTTCATCCGGGGCGAGGCCGGCGGGACGGTTGACGGTGAGCGAGTGCTCACCGATCGTCGTGGCGCGACAAATGGCCTGCCGCCGGCCGATCACCGGCGAGCTATGCAGAACCGCGTCAAAAGGTCTTGACCGTTGAAGGCAATGGCAGCCGCGCGGGGTGGGGCCCGCCCGACCGGCACCACGAGTTTGATGCGCGAACCCGCGACGGCGACCACGGCGACCGCGAGACCGAGTTCCACCAGCGCGGTAACGGGTCCCGACACCGGCATGGCCCCGAACACCTTGGAGCATTTGGCGACCAGGCCGCGGTAAAGAGAAGCATGCTGGGCCTGAATGTCGGACGCGCCAGGGCCAGACCCGCCGCCCGGCGCTGTCACGAAGGCGTGCGGTGGGTCAAATGCGAGGGGAGCGAAATGCACCAGCCCGCACCCGAGGGCGCCGAGGACCAACCACACTGCAGCCGCGATCGCGACAACAACTCGCAACCGCACCGAAGTACCTGCGCCGCGGGGCCTCATAGTGTCTCAACTGTACCCGCCCATAGGGGGGTATGCCATATGCGGGGCAGTCGATACCGCATTGTGCCCGGCTCGCGATCGTGCATGCCGTTGGCCATTTTTATGCAGGTCAAGCTGATATCGACAGTTGGGCATCGGACAGTTACCCGCACATTGCACCGACATCCCAAAATACCCCTACCCGCCCGAGGTATAGAGGCGCCCAAGCGGCATTCCGCTACCTCGGCGGTAGTCGGTGCGGCGGCCGGCTCCCACGACAACACCAGCTCGCGGCTTCGCTCTATCGGCCCGGGACACATGACGACTCACTCGACAGGCGATGCCCGCGGCCTAGCCGCTGGCAGCTGTTCGCGTCGAATCCCTTAATAACATCGGGAGTTCGCGCCGATCGGGTGCTTGACGGCGGATCTTCCTGCGGATTCACATGGGTAACCACAAGGTGATTACATCGACGCGATCGAACGTGAGTAATCTCGCGCCTGGTTGCGTGCCGATGGCATCCTGCGGCGCCCCGTTGGGGTTAGAGTCGTCGTCATCGCGGGCCGGCGCCCGAAAGGATGACCAGGAGACGGGGACACAGATGCCTTGCCGTGCGGCGGTGTGAATCGCCGGCGGGTTATGGCCGGTACCGCAGGTTGGACGTCGCCAAGCTCGGGATGAGCCGGTTGCAGGTCGTGTGCGGGTTCGAGACGGTAGAGGGCAACTGCGCCGATGATGCCGATGAGAACCAGCCCGCCCCAAACCAGTGCGCCAGCGCTCAGCCGTTGTGCCGCACCGAATATCGATCCGGTGGCCAAGTTGCCGATGAGGATTCCGGCTCCGACGATGGTGTTGTAGAACCCGTAATGGGTGGCCACCAGCCGGCCGCCGGCCAGCGAGACGACGGTGTCCATCTCGAACGGGAAGACCGCGGCCGAACCGACGGCCAGCAGCGCCGCCGACACCAGCAGGGCCCCCACCGCCACCGGTGTCCCGAACCGATGACCGTCGGGAATGACTGTCAGCGGCACAAACGAGACCGCCAGGATGGCCACACCGATGGCCAGGCTACGTCCGGGTCCCCAGCGTTTCGTGAACCAACGGGTGATGCGCAGCTGTCCGACCACCGCAACCAGGCCAGAGACAACGAAAAGTGCTGCAACCAAAGCCTTTCCAGACCGCGGCGTCAGCATCGACGCCTGCAGGGGCAGCGCCAGGTACACCTGGAAGGTCAACACGTAGGAGCCGATCATCGCCGCCGCGAAGAGCAGGAACGGCCGGTTGCCGGCGACAACCCGCCAGTCCTGCAGGAACGACTTCTGCTGCGGCGCCGAATCGACACCGCGTTGCGGCAACGCCAACAGCTGCGCCACGGTCAACACTGCGAACACGGCCGCCGCTGCCGACGCGGTGACCCGAAAGTCGAGGGCCATCAATGTCAGTCCGACCAGCGGGCCCAGCAGGATTCCGGCTTGGTAGAAGATGTTGAACATGGCGAAGGCGTCCACCCGGCGATCTCCGGCGTCAGCGGCCAGATAGGCGCGTACCGCCGGGTTGAACAAGGCGCCGGCGAAACCGGTTGCCGCGGCGGCGATCAGCACGGCCGGCAACGAGTGAGCCACCACCAGCAGCGCGAATCCGCCGGTGCGTAGCACGCATCCGGCCACGATCAATGGCTTGTAGCCCAGCCGGTCGGCCAGGGTGCCGCCCACGATGAACATGCCTTGCTGGGAGAAGTTACGCACTCCTAGCACCAGCCCGACGGCCCAGGCGGCCAGCCCGAGCGGGCCAGCCAGGTACCCGGCCAGGTACGGCATCAGCATGTAGAAACCCATGTTGATGCCGAACTGGTTGAGCATCAGGACCTGGCTGGGCCGGTCGAAGCCTCGAAACCGGGTGAGGATATTCCTCATGCGGCTGCGATTAGTGCGGGGTTGACGACGGTGCTGGTTCGAGTCCAGGAGGTCACCACCTGCTGGGTGGGGTCGGTGATGACGGTGGGCTCGGCGACGGGTTGCCAGTCCAGCAGCTGGTGTTGGTGGCAGTAGTCGTCGTTGTAGATGGTGTCGAAGTAGCGTTGGGGTCCGTCGGGAAACACTGCGGCGATGCGGGTGTCCTGCGGGAAGGTGCGCGCGGCCCAGCCCGCGACCAGCGCCACGGCCCCCACGCTCCAGCCGCCGCTGGCGAAGTTGCTGGCCGCCAGGGTGCGGCACGCCCACACCGACTCCTGCGGGGCCACCCAGTGCACCTCGTCGAAGGCGGCGTAGTCGATGTTGCGCGGATAGATGCTCGAGCCCAGCCCGCGCATCAACCGGCTGGCCACGGGTTGACCGAAAATGGTCGAGCCGATGGTGTCGACCCCGATCAGTTTCATGTCGGGGTTGAACTGGCGCAGCACCCGCGCCACCCCGGCCGAATGCCCGCCGGTGCCCACCGAGCACACCAGCACATCGACCCCGCCGAGCTGATCAAGCAGCTCCAACGCCAACGACCGGTAGCCGGTGATGTTGTCGGGGTTGCTGTACTGGTCGGGGCACCAGGAGCCGGGGTGGGCGGCCAACAGCTGGGCGACCCGGTCTTTACGGGCTTGTTGCCAGCCCCCCACCGGGTGCGGCTCGGTGACCAGCTCGACATCGGCGCCGTAGGCGGCCAGCATGTGACGCACGATCGGCTCCATGCCGGTGTCGGTGACCACGGTGACCGGATGCCCATAGGCCTGGCCGGCCAACGCCAGCCCCAACCCCAGGCTGCCGCTGGTGGATTCCACGATGCGCGCTCCGGGAGCTAATTCGCCGCGGGCGCGGGCGGCTTCGACCATGTGCATGGCCGGGCGGTCTTTCATGCTGCCGCCAGGATTGAATCCTTCCAGCTTGGCCCAAAACCCGCGTCCGGGCGGGGCGAACGGCGCCTCGATGCGCAGCACCGGGGTGTGGCCCACCATCGCACCGGGGCGCCGATAGGTGTCGGTGCCGGGCTGGGCGCACTCACGTGGCTGAACAACTTTGAGCGCCGGGATCGGGTGAACATAGTTATCGAAAGACAAAACATCGGTCATGAGAATCGTCGCTTTCTTGCGAACGCCGCGAATCAGTGCGGCACTTGACAGGGGTCAGCGATCACCAGCCGCCGAGCACACACGTGCTGCAAACGACCTGACGCTGACCAGTCAGCGACGAGACAAGCAGAACCGCGTCAAGACATCTTGACCGGTAACAGAAAAAGCCGGCGCGCGCGGGGGGCCGCGCCCGGCGGGCACCCCAAACCGGGCCAGGCCACCGGTCAGCGCCACGGCGGCCACCGCACTAAACGCGATTAACGCAGCCACCACCGCGCCTGAGCGCGGCAGCACCGCCGTGGTGAACTGCTCGTGATGGTCGCCCGAGGAACCCTTGCCCACATGCGGATGATCGACATCAACGGTGAACTCGCTACCCAGCGAAGCCACCAACGCATGCGCCGGCTGCGACATCGAAGACTGCGACACGGAAGACTGCGAATGCCCCATCACGCTGTGGGCACCGATGAGAACCCACGCCGCCAACCACGCCGCAGCCCCCACTGCCACCACATACCGGAGCCGAGGCAGCCTGCTAGCGCCGCCGAATATCACGACACACCAACCCAGGCAATATGCGAGAAAACCAAGGATAGGCCGGGGAGTTTCCGATGCGCGGATTCACAACTCATCGCGTGCGTCGCCGATGAGCAGTTCACTGCGCGCCCGGTGGACATAGAAGCAGAATATACCCCGTACCCGTATATGTAAACCGGCACCTTCCTCGGTTCAGCAGTCCTATGTTGCGCCAAACCAGATGCTGACGACGCTCCACGGAGCGTACGACGGCCGGCATAGTTATGCCTGAGATCTACCGTCACCTTGGGCCCGGCATATCGCGATTACAACCAGTGGCCCGCCGTACCCATCGCCGGACTCACCGACCCTGCGGCCGTTGCGCCGTGATGTAGTGCAGCAACAACCGGTCACCAGTTCCGACGATGGAGAACCCCGCATCGGTAATCAGCTCATCGAGCTGGTGTAGCCGGTTCTGCTCCCTGGCATGGGCGTTGAAAACAGCAGCAAACCGATGCAAGATGCCACCGCCCGAGGGGCGAAGATCGGCGATGCAGAGCCGCCCGCCCGGTCGCAGAACGCGAAACATTTGTCGCACTGCGTCGGCACGTCGGTCAACTGGAAAGTGGTGAAACGCCAAGCTGGATACCACCAGGTCGAACGACTGGTCGGAGAAGGGCAGATCTTCGGCGGAGGCGACCTGAAAGGTGGAGTTCGCCGGTGCACGCCGCGCGGCGTAGTCCACCATCGATTGTGAGGGATCGATCCCGACAACGCTGCCACCCGGGTGCACCGCCCGTGCGATTCGTCGAGTGAAGTATCCGGTCCCGCAGCCGACGTCGAGCACCCTATCGCCGGGCTCGGCGCCGGATAGCCCGACCAGCCGGTCCCACATGCGCGCACGTAGCCCCAGAGACCACGCATTGGTGGCCCATTCATAGGTACGGGGATAGTTGAGTACCCACCCGGAGCCGTCACCGTGCCGATGATCAGCGAACAGCCTCTGCGCCAGTCCCATCTAAAAATCCTTCCCGGATATGCTTTCAGTGCGGCCAACCCAACGGTACAGCAATACCCCTATGCGGTATATTCGAGCCCGCGGGAGCGCGATCGCGGCTCTCTGGGACTGAACGAAACACCGAACGGCGCAATGAAAGACAGGTATCGGGCGTGCGTGAATCGACTTCTGACAGGGCGCGGCTCAGCAGGCGGGGCTTCATAGCCGCCACCGTTGCCGGCGGGTTCGCGCTGGCCGCCTGCGGCCGATCCGGCGAGCAAACGCGTACCGGCAACACAGCGATGGCGGACGCCATCGCTGCTGCCGAGGCGGCGCGGCCCCACACCGGGCGCACCGTCACGGCGGCACTGACGCCTCAACCGACAACGATCGACCTCGGTGGTATCACTGTGCGCACGATGGCCTACGGTAACGCCATCCCGGGGCCCCTGATCCGCGCCAATGTCGGCGATGAACTCGCGGTCACGGTCACCAACCGGCTCGATTCGGCCACCTCGGTGCATTGGCACGGCATCGCCCTGCGCAACGACATGGACGGCGTCGCGCCCGCCACCCCGAACATCGACGCCGGCCGCGACTTCACCTACCGGTTCTCCGTACCCCATCCGGGCACCTACTGGGCGCATCCGCACGTCGGCCTGGACGCCGACTATGGCCTGTATCTGCCCGTGATCATCGATGACCCCCGAGAGTCGGGCCGCTATGACGCCGAATGGATCGTCGTACTCGACGACTGGACCGACGGCATCGGCAAAACCCCCAGGCAGCTCTACGACGATTTGACCAATCAGCGCAGGCCCAGCATGAGCAGCATGCCGGGCATGGAAAACATGCCCCCCATGGAGATGGACGGCGTCGGAACCAGCAATCTGCTTGGCGGCGACCCGGGCGATATTGCCTACCCGCACTACCTCATCAACGGCCGCATTCCCGCCGCTCCCACCACATTCAGCGCCAAGCCCGGACAGCGCATCCGGATCCGGATCATCAATTCCGGCTCCGACACCGCGTTCCGCGTCGCGCTAGCCGGGCACTCGATGACCGTCACCCACACCGACGGCTATCCCGTAGTGCCCACCGAGGTCGACGCCCTGCTGATCGGCATGGCCGAACGCTACGACGTCGTCGTCACCGCCGCCGACGGCGTTTTCCCGCTGGTCGCTCTTGCCGAAGGCAAAAATGCGCTGGCGCGGGCCCTGCTCTCCACCGGCGCCGGCAGCGCCCCTGATCCGGGTTTCCAGCCGGGCGAACTCAACAAACGAGTCGGCACCGTCGAGATGTTCACCGCCGCACCGGAAGTCGACTTGGGTGTCGCCAAATCCGATGTGAATCTCCCGGTGGTCCTGAGTGGCGACATGACGAAGTACGACTGGCTGATCAACGGCGAGCCCTACAGCAAGACCAAGCCGCTACAGGTCCGCCAGGGTCAACGTGCCACGCTGGCATTCGACAACACCACCATGATGTACCACCCGATGCACCTGCACGGACACACCTTCCAGGTGATCAAGCCCGACGGCAAGCCCGGCCCGCGCAAAGACACCGTCAACGTACTGCCCAAGCAGAAAATGAGCGCCGTCCTCCTCGCGGACAACCCCGGCATCTGGGTGTTCCACTGCCACAACACCTATCACCAAGAGGCCGGCATGATGACTCGCCTCGAGTACATCACGTGAGCCATCACGGCGCGCACGCTAGAGGGCATCGGTGGCGGCGCCATGCGGGTAGGTGCCGAGTGAGCACTTAGCCGAGCGAGCCGATGAGCTCGCGGCACGCCCGTTCGCAGCGGCGGCAAACTTCCCCGCACACCCGGCAGTGCTCGTGATGGGTTGCGTGCCCCTCACATTCGTCTGCGCAGCTTTTGCATGTGATGGCGCATGTTTCGAGCACCGTTCTGGTCAGGTTGGCATCGTAGCCGGTGTGTCGGGACAGGACGCGCCCGGTGACCTCGCAGATGTCCGAGCAGTCGAGGCACGTGCGGATGCATTTTCTCAGCTGGTCGACCGCAGCTTCGCCGAGGCAGGCGTCTGCACAGGCTGTGCAGGCTTGCGCACATTCGATACAGGCTTCGATACAGGCTGTCAGTTTGGCCTTATCCATTCCGTCGAGGTCTTGGGGATAGGTCTTCAGCATGCTGCTGGTAGTAGTCACGTGTTCTCCTGGTGTTGAACGGCAGCGGTGTGGATGGTTTTCTGTGGAGGAGTGCCTCCGCGCCAGGCGTACCCGGCCCGACGTACGCTAAACGAGCGGGAGCTGTCGCGGTTTTCATCAACCCTCCGAGTCGGACGGTGATCTTTTTGGCCGGACAAGTTCGATGAAGGTGTTGGTCAGCATCGGGTCGAGCAACCCGGCGGTCGCCGACAAACCGTTGACGCGCTACGGAAGGTCCAAACCAAGTCACCTTTGATCGTGAATTACCTTGCGAGACATCAAAGTTGCGTCCAAGAAAAAGCTCAAAGGTCGCTCCACAACCGATGGTGTTGGGTTTACGGTTTCGTTCGAATGAGGTTGATTCCGATGACATGTCACGCCACGGGCTTGATACCGCGCAGTCACTAGGCGGACGCCGCCAAACGCCGGCAATCGGCCTCCGTCGGACTGGGCGTCGCGACCCCGGCGGGATTTGTGGCGCCCGCCTAAGGCACCGGCTTAGCCACAGGATGGACGAGGTCGGCGTCTTGACCGGATAGCCAGGGTAGGCCCGCAGCTGACGGACGCAGTGCTGCACCAGTTTCGACCGCATGGCCGCTTATGCGCGTCAGCGCCGAACGCAAAGCCCTCGTGCGCGGCGCGACATCGGCACTTCCCCCGCACTCCATCCCGTGATACCAATAACTGATAATGAAAACCAGTGTCAATAGGGCTAGGGTGGTGTGGCCGTCGACTAACCCTGCAACCCCCGCTACACGAGGATGTCTGCGATGACTTTGCACGTTTTGTCCCGAATGCCTCGGCGCCGCCGGTGCGGCTTTCGAAAAATGGGCGCGCACCTGGCGGCCGCGCATCCCGGCGCGCCCCGGTTGCGTACGGCGGTGATACGGCCCTGGGAAGAAACGATGGTCGACCTCTGCCGCGCCGGGATCGGCGTGGCCGAGGTCGGCGCCAGTTGCGTGACCGCTGATGCTGGCGCACGGTCGTGGCATCGAATCGCAGGTGTTTGACGATGACCGCGCCCGTCTGGATGGGATTTCCGCCGGAGGTGCACTCAGCCTTGCTGAGCAGTGGCCCGGGACCCGGTTCGCTGTTGGCCGCTGCCGGGGCATGGTCATCTTTGAGCGCCGAATACGCTTCAGTAGCAGAAGAACTCAGCAGCTCGGTGGCGTCCGTGCAGGCTGGGGCATGGGAGGGGCCGAGCTCAGAATCCTACGTGGCCGCGAATCTCCCGTATGTGGCCTGGCTGATGCAGGCGAGCGCGAACAGCGCTGCCGCGGCCGCCCAACATGAGACTGTGGCTGCCGCTTACACCTCCGCGTTGGCGACCATGCCAACCCTGGCCGAGCTGGCCGCTAACCACACCAGCCACGCAGCTTTGGTGGGGACAAACTTCTTTGGTATCAACACGATTCCGATCGCGCTCAACGAAGCCGACTACGTGCGGATGTGGACTCAGGCCGCCACCACGATGAGCACCTATCAAGCGGTCTCCGGCACTGCGGTGGCGTCAATCCCGCAAACCGACCCCGCTCCGCAGATCCAGAAATCCGACAGCAACACCACCGGCAGCAACGGCTGCGGCACCAGAACAGACCCATGGACCGGAAATACCGAGGACGTCTATTGCCCAAACGATCCCCGGTTCTATTCGGAGTGGGCGAACGAATTATTCGGTTCGCAAATTCCGGATCTTATAAACACGTTGCTGACTAATCCCACGCAGGTGCCGGCCCTCCTTGCTTTGATGGAGGCCGATTTCATGTTCCACGTGCAGGCGATCATCTCCTATCTTGCCCAATCGCCGCAGTTGTTGTCGGTCGCCCTCGGCCTGGTAATCGCCAACGTGGGAGCGGTCGCAGCCCTGGGAGCGGCGAGCGGCCTGGCCGGCCTGGCCGCGATACCCACCGGAACCACGCCTGCCGAAACGATCCCAGTCGGGGCCGAGCCCAAATTGCCGGTAGTCGGGATTGCCCCGACCGCAACGACCATCGTGAGCCCCGGCTCGGCCCCCGCTTCGGCTCCGGCGCCCACGCCCGCGACGACCACCGTCGCTGGTTCCGCGCCGCCGACACCGCCGCCCGCGGCCGGCGGCGCGGCAAGTTTTGTTCCGCCCTACGTGGTGGGGCCTCCCGGCATCGGGATCGGCTCGGGGATAAGTGCCAGCTCAAGCTCCAGCGCCAAAAGAAAGGCCCCCGAGCCCGATACCGCCGCGGCGGGGTCGGCGGCGGGCGCCCGGGAGCAGGCCCGGGCGCGGCGGCGACAGCGCGCGACGCTGCGCGGACACAGCGACGAGTTCATGGATATGGATGTCGAGGTCGCCCCACGGTGGCGCCCGCCGCCAACTGCTGATAAGCCAATCACGTCAACCGTGGCCTCGGATCGGGGCGCGGGTCCGTTGGGGTTTGCCGGAACGGCATCGAGGGGCAGCGGGCAGGCGGCCGGGTTGACCACGCTGGACGGCGATGAGTTCGGTGGTGCCCCGTCCGCGCCAATGGTGCCGGGCACCTGGAACCTCGACCAGGTCAGCGAGGCGAGCGAAGAAACAGAACGCAGCTGACGGTCACGACACGGCAACGGCCCAGCTGCGCTTGTTCTCGGTAACCGAATAAGCGCGCATCGGACCGTTACCCGACACCGCCGCCGAACTGGCAGCGAGCGAATCCGAGGACACGTCGCTACGATAGCTGAAGCCGGCGCCGGGCCAGCCCCTCAGCCGAGTGACACGATGAGTTCGCGGCATGCCCGTTCGCAGCGGCGGCAGATTTCTCCGCACACCCGGCAGTGCTCGTGATAGGTTGCGTGCCCGTCACATTCGTCTGCACATCTTGCAGGTGATGATGCACGTTTAC
This sequence comes from Mycobacterium sp. NTMscope_Eco_3, assembly GCF_976985685.1. Lineage (NCBI taxonomy): Bacteria > Bacillati > Actinomycetota > Actinomycetes > Mycobacteriales > Mycobacteriaceae > Mycobacterium > Mycobacterium sp. NTMscope_Eco_3. Next base: position 1,425,055 of record NZ_CDRJYZ010000001.1, read on the forward strand.
GTTTCGAGTACCGTTCTGGTCAGATCGGCATCGTAGCCCGTGTGTCGGGACAGGACGCGGCCTTTGACTCGCAGATGTCCGAGCAGCAGTCGAGGCCCGGCGGAGCTTCTAATCGATGTGTAACCCAAACCACCGTTCAGCTTGTTGAGCCACGACAAGTATGTCGGGATGGAGATGCGGAATCGAGGATGGGCATCAAGCCATTTCGTGATCCGTCGAATTACACAAATCTGCCCGCCGACCGCGGCTCGCGCCAGCTTCACGCACGTCACCTCTCAGGAACAGCAGCAAAGCCGTGATTTCGCGAACGATGTGTCGTTGGCGTCGGTGCGTGGGCGTGCAATGGCTAAGGCCGCCCGCGGAGAGCTCCATGCCCACCAGTGGTGCGCCATTTGTCCGTCTCCATCGTCTATGCCCCCGGCTGAGGGATAACGGGGCGGTGTTGCGGGCAGTAGGAATTCACTGCGGCTCCGAAGAAATAGCCGGCCACATGTGCGGAAAGGTCGGTGTCTTTTACCAGCGATAAAATAAGGTTGGCCGGCGTCTGGTCTGCATCGAGGCCGCTGCACACCCTATGGCCGGTCGCGATCGCGGCATCCCGATTGGTGAAGACGATCCCGTGTTTCCTGAGCGCGGCGAGGAAGTCATCATCAGTTTGGTCCGCTGATGCAGGAGTAGCGAACTGGAGAGCAGCAACGAGCAGGAGCACGCTGGTTGTCAACCACTTCCCACAAGACATTTTCGTTTGGGCCACTAGTCTTCCTCCGGGTGTCAAAAGGCCTTGAAACGCGGGGAGCGTTCCGACCCACCGACATAACCATCCTGGACAGGCCGTAGATTCGTTGCATCGTTATGTTGAATCGTGACTCGATGGCTTTGATCCGGCAAGGGGTTTGATGCGTCCGGCGCGCACGCCGTTGGCGATGACGATCACCTCGGTAACCTCGTGCACGAACACCACCGCGGCCAGACCCAGGGTGCCGAACAGCGACAGCGGCATCAGCATGGTGATGATCGCCAGCGATAGCCCGACGTTTTGCAGCATGATCCGGCGGGAACGGCGGGCGTGATCCAGCGCCTGGGGCAGGTGGCGCAGGTCTTGGCCCATCAACGCGACGTCGGCGGTTTCGATGGCGACGTCGGTTCCCATGGCGCCCATAGCGATTCCCAGGTCGGCGGCGGCCAGGGCCGGAGCATCGTTGACGCCGTCGCCAACCATCGCGGTCCGCCGCTGGGCACGTAGCTCTGCGACCATGCGCGCCTTGTCCTCAGGACGCAGGTTGGCGTACACGCGCTCGATTCCAGCTTCGGCGGCCAAGGCTGAAGCGGTGGCATGGTTGTCGCCGGTGAGCATCGCCACCTCGTAGTTGCGGGCTCGCAATTCGGCAACGACCTCGGCGGTTTCCGGACGTAGTTCGTCGCGCACGGCGATGGCGCCGAGCAGCCGCCCGTCGCGTTCGACGAGAACCGTTGTGGCCCCGGCGTGTTGCATGCGCATTACATCCTCGGTGAGGTCGGCTGGATCGAGCCAGCCGGCGCGTCCCAGTCGGACACCGTGGCCGTCGAGCCGACCGGTCAATCCGGCACCCGGGATGGCTTGCACTTCGCTGGCCGCGGCGGCCGGTGTTTGGATCGCGGCGAGAACAGCCGCGGCCAGTGGGTGCTCGCTGCGGGCCTCCAGCGCGGCTGCCACCGCCAGCACCTCTTCACGAGTGACGCCGCTGGTTGTGGCGACCTCGATGACCGCGGGCCGATTGATCGTCAGGGTTCCGGTCTTGTCCAGGGCAATTGCGCCGATGGTGCCCATGTCTTCCAGTGCTGCGCCACCTTTGATGAGTACGCCGATCCTGGCGGCCGCCCCGATGGACGCCACCACCGACACCGGCACCGCGATGGCCAATGCGCATGGCGAGGCAGCCACCAATACCACCAGAGCACGTTCGATCCAGACCGCCGGGCTACCGAAGACGCTGCCCGCCCCGGCGATCGCCGGTCCGGCCATCATGATGCTCGGCACCAGCGGTCGCGCGATGCGGTCGGCCAGTCGCTGACTGGCGCCCTTGCGCGCCTGCTCGGCTTCCACGATGTGCACGATGCGCGCCAGCGAGTTGTCTTCTGCCGTCGCGGTGACCTGCACCAGCAGCGCGCCGGGACCGTTGATCGACCCGGCGAACACGTCGTCGCCAGGCCCGGCTTCGACCGGTACCGACTCACCGGTGATCGCGGAGACGTCCAATGAGGTGCGCCCGTCACGAATGATGCCGTCAGTGGCCAGACGCTCACCCGGCTTGACGATCATCTGATCGCCAACTTGAAGGTCGGCCGCGGCCACCACGGTTTCGCTGTCCGCGCGCAGCACGGTGGCCTGATCCGGCACCAGCGACAGCAACGCGCGCAAGCCGCGCCGCGTACGCGACACCGCGTATTCCTCCAAGCCCTCACTGATGGAGAACAAAAACGCCAGCATGGCAGCCTCGCCGACCTGGCCGAGACCGACAGCGCCGGCCGCAGCGATAGTCATTAACGTGCCAACACCGATGCGGCCCTGCGTAAGTCGCTTGATGGCCGACGGCACGAAGGTCGAGCCCCCCACCGCCAGGGCGACGACTTTAAAACCCAGAGCGACCGGCCCCAGCGGAGTGGTCCATGCGGTGATCACCGACCCCGTCAGCAACACCCCAGATAACGTGGCGCGTCGCAGCTTGGCGACCTGCCAGAGCCGTTCCGGCGCGTTCTCGCTGTCATCGTGGTCGCAGCAGTAATCGCTGACCGCCCTTGGGGGACGACGTTGTTCAACGTCACACGTACCCGACCGAACCCGCGTGCTCCAGTCGATGACTCGTTGCAGCACACCGGGCTTGCGCTTGTCGGCCGCGTGCGGGGTGCGCGTCGGCAGCGAAGCTATGGGAATGTGCTGGGCATCGGCGATCGCCGAGAGGACGGCGGCGGTGTCGCAGCTCTCAGGCGCATACCAGATCACCACTGAGCCGGTGCGCGGATAGGCCCGCACGTCTTCGACACCGGCCACCATGCCAACCGCGTCCTCGATCGCCACCGCGCGGACCGTGTCGAATCGAAACTGGCTGGCGTGCACCCGCATTCGCCGCGCCGTCGCAGACACAACGTTCAGCCCGAGGTCGGCATCGGGCCTCGCACCAGTGGTCAGCATCGCCAGCTCCTAGCGGTATATCGGTGGATCCCTACCGCGGATGTCAACCTGCCCTGTCCGCCGAGGGCGCAGCGTGCGATGTCAGCAGCAACAGTCGTCGGCTACGGGGTTGACAGGAAGGGAGGCGTCGTCACTGATGCGATCGCGAGCTTCGGCGACCACGTCGGCAACTTTCAGCCGAGCGGTCTCGGCCGCCACCTCGGCGCGCCGGGTTCCCCGCATGCCCCACTCCGTCGCGGTCACAGCCGCGCGGTGGACGGGAGCTTTTCCCACCGCCTTGCGCAACGCCTCGTAGGCACTTACCCCGACGAGCCCGGTGAACACCGTCCCGGTCGCCTTAACCAGTAGGCCATGTGCAACCACAGCTAACCCTCCTTATGTTCTGCTTTCTCGTCGCGCTTCGGCGAGCCCGCTCATCGACCAGACGGCGCGGTGCGCACTTCCTCGAAATTGGATTGCTCGCCGCCGCAAGGCTGGTCGGTGTCCACGGCGAGAACGACCTGAACCAACTCACCCAGGGCACGCGCGAGGTGACTATCGGCCAGGGCATACCGAACCTGGCGGCCCTCATACGCAGCGATTACGAGACCGCAGCCCCGCAAGCACGACAGATGGTTGGACACATTGGATCGGGTCAATCCGAGGTGCGACGCCAACTGACCCGGATAGCAAACGCCATCCAGCAGCGCGACGAGAATTCGGCACCGCGTCGGATCGGCCAGCGCCCGGCCCAGCCGGGCCAACGCCGATTCCCGCACCTCACATGTCAGCATTGGTTAAACAATACAGCTTTCGCTGATACAACAGCAACGGTTGAAATTCCGCTTCGTATCACGCGGCGGTCGCGTAACTGGTGTCGAGTTCGGTGTCGGACGTTGGCGGGGTGTCTGCGAGTTCCGGCGGGTGCTCAAGCCTGGTGGCGAGGTGCGGTTCGTGGAGCACATGCGCTCTCATCACCTGGGGTTCGACATGCCGCAGGACGTGTCACCTCGCTGTGGTCGCGTGCGGGCGGTTGTCACCCAACCGGGATACCGCGGCAGCGACGGAAGCCACCGGTTTCGGGATCGCGTAGATCGACTGGTTCTCCTACGCTCCGCTGCGGTTCGTTCCGACATCCTTTCCCGCACCCTCGGACGAGCCCTGCCCGCCGGCTGAGTTGGTCCGCCCGCTCGAGGAAGGCATGGCCTGGGTCGTCGAAAGCGTTGCGTCGACGCGGCAATCACGTTCGACGGTCTCCCAATGCGAGGATTCGAAAATGCCAGCGTCATCTGGATGACTTCTGCCGCATCGTGGCCAGACATCCGACATTGTATGTGGGCCACGGTTAACCTACTATGTGTGTACGTAGTTAGTGTATGACGGTGACCGGCGTGGGAATGCTGAGCGGATCGGAGGGTGACGGTGCGCGTGCGCGGGTTCGGGGAGTTGGAAGCGGTGGTGATGGACCGCATCTGGGACCGGAATGGAACCACTACGGTCCGCGAGATATTTGACGAGCTGGCCGCTGAACGCGAGATCGCCTACACGACAGTGATGTCGACCATGGACAACCTGCACACCAAGGGGTGGCTGGAGCGTGAGCGAGACGGCAAGGCCTACCGGTACTGGCCTACATTGACCCGCGAGCAGCACAGTGCCCAGCTCATGCGCGAGGTATTTGATGCCGGGGGGCGCTCTGAACTGGTGCTGAGCCACTTCCTCGAACAGATCAGCCCCGAGGAATCCGCGCGTTTGCGTGCAGCGTTGCAGCGGCTGGCCCGACGGACCCGACGCAAGTAACCGTTACGGGGCCGCCGGGTCCTGCCTTCACCCGTCGAATCATGCTGCTTTGCAGACGCATTGGTTCGGAGTGGCTTCGTGATCGCCGGACGCTAGGGTGGTCCCACCCTGCCGCCATCTGTCAATCGGATACGCAGCACCGGTGGCACCGGCACGCCGCGCAGTGCTTATCCCACACACCGCCCACCGCGTCGGGCAGCGCCGCTAGGGCCGCGCGTCGAGTGGATCTACCCTTCTGACGGCTCCCGGATAGCCCATCACTTTTCCGCCGTCAATCACTAGCGCGGTCGCCGCATCTCGCCCGCCTACATCAACCGGCGGCAGACATCATCCCCGTCGGCATCGCCGCGCGCGCCAGGTGACGTTGGCACCTGGCCGGCCCGATCAAAACCGCCGTCCGCTCCCGCCGACGGGACGCTTCGCCTCGCGTCGCGAACATGAATCGCGAGCACCACAGCGGTGATGACGACGCCCAAAAACAGCATCACCGCCAATCCGTTGAACAACGTGCCACACCAAACCCAGCTGTCGGCGCCATACGAGATCATCGCCGCACTACCTCCGTCTCATCACCGATCACCACGCGACCACGAGATCCGAAAACCGAGACCGCCCAACCGCATCGCCCAACTAGGACTGCGCCGTCACCGGCCTGCCGACGAGTCTGATCTGCATTCCTACTATCTATGTACACAGATAGTAGATCAATTCGAAATATCCGGCAACGGACAGAGATGATGCGGCTCTGGCCGCGGCCCGCTGCTCCTGTCCACGGGCCAAGCCGGTCACGCGACGATGAACGCGTTCGGCCATGCGTTGGCGAGGAATCGGACGAAACAATCGTGACAACAACCAGATATGAAACTGCATCTACGTACCGGCTGGCATAGATGATGACGGTCGCGACGCTTCGGCTGGTGAACCTGCCAGGCGCCCCACTCGTGTCATAGCAGGAGGTGATGGAGTGCCAGGGGTCATCGGCGGATCGGAACTGCAAGCGGCGAGGACGGCTCGCGACGACGATCATGCCGCCGCCTTGTGGCGATATGCGTTTCGATTGATAGGCCATGCGAGTCGTCCCGAAGACGTCGTCTGCGAGACCCTGCTCCGGGGACCTCAAATTGCCGAAGGACCGTCAAGTCCCGATTGCGCTAGGTCGCTCGGCACGCCGGCTTACCCAGCAATCACGCCGGCTTACGCAGCAATAGAGCGAGGTGACACGTTGACAGCGCTACCGCCCATCGCGATGCCCGTCGACAGCGAAAGCCAAAAGATGCAAGGCAATTGGCTCGAGACCAAAGCCATCCGACAGCCCGTCCGTGCGCCATCGAGCTCGAATACCTGCTAGTCGCTAGGGATGGAGGGTGATGGTGATGATGACATCGTTACGCGGAGTTGGCCCGCCTGGTGACAACCACCTCCACGCGATGTGGGATGCCGCGTATGTCTTGGGATCACTGTCGGCCACCGATTGGCGTGAATTCGAGGCGCACATGGCCGGCTGCCCGCAATGCCGTCAGGCCGTTGCCGAGCTCAGCGGCATTCCGGCCATGCTGGCGCAGCTCGCCCGCAGTGACATTGGTGCGATCAACGAGGCAGACCACCCAGCCGGAGCAACCGAGATGCCGCCGGATTTGCTGCCGTCGATGCTGGCCGCGGTCCGTTCGCACCGCGTTCGAAGCCGCGCGATGACCTGGGTGGGCTCGGCTGCCGCTGCCGTCATCCTGACGATCGGTGTGCTAATTGGGGTTAATGGTAGGTTCCCGACATCGCCGCCACAGGCGGCGCTGCCGATGGACCAAATCGGTACGACCCTGCTGGCATCGACAGTGTCACTTAGCGGCCAGCAATGGGGTACAAACATCGCGCTGAAGTTCGTGTGCCTAGCTCCACCCGATGCTCCTCACGATACGGTGGCGTTGGTCGTCGTGGGCCGCGACGGCAGCCAGACCCGGCTGGCGACGTGGGTGGCGATCCCAGGCCATACGGCGACGCCCACCGGTAGCATTTCGATGCCGGTAACCCAGATCGCCGCAGTACAAGTGGTTTTGGCCGACAACGGCCACGTGATGCTCCAGCGCTCGATCTAGCCTCGACCGTAGCCGCACCCAATTGTTATGCGAGGCGCAACGCTACGGCTCCGCCTCGAAGTTGTTCTGGTCGGTGTGGGTTCTCCGGGCTGGACGGTGTCGTAGGTCAGGACGATTCGTCGTGTGCGTTGAGGGCAGGGCAGCAGGGTCGCCGCTCATGGGATTGCCATTAAGGAAGTCCCGTAGCGTCTTCCGGCACCGGCTCGCAGCCCGCCGATGCTGCCGGTGGACAGGCCCACGCCCAATTCTGTAAGAACTCGTCGAGGGTAAACGTTCCTTCACGGGCTATTGATATGAATCACTGCGTCAAGCCGTGCGTGTGCACGAGGCCGATTCTCCGACGGGCGACGCCGATCATCGCTGGACCTCAACAGTTACTCAGACTGGGGAGGCCTGTGCGCTTTATCGTTTAATCATCTACTATATGTGTACGTAGACAGTGCTGCATCGGTGACCCCTGAGAGGGATTGGCGCCGCTGACAGATAGGAAAGAGGATTGCTCCGTCGCAACCCGCATATGGGTATTCGATGCTGGCAGCGAATCTGATCGGGTCGAGTCCACAATATTTCCGAGGCGCTTGACCAGCTGGCGGCCGAACGTCAAGGGTGGAACGGCCTTCCAAGGCCAGTAACATAATCTAGCGAAACTCGGAGGTGCACATGACTGAAACACCCCAAGCACCAAGCGAATCCACGGCCGGGAAACCGAACCCTCAGCGATCCAGCCGCCTAGGTCAGGCCGCGGCAGTGGTGGGAATCACCGCCGGTGTTGTCTTCATCGTGGGTGCGGTGTTCTTTTCGGGCTTTTTCCTTGGCTCCCGCTGGGAGCATCACAACGGACCGCAGGTGATGCGCTGTGAGATGGGCGGGTCTGGCGGCGGAATGGGAGGCATGATGGGGGCCGGTGGCATGGGGCCGATGGGGCCTGGTCAACCGCCGTCGTCGACGTCGACTACTCCTTTGGCCCCGGTCACTCCGCGACCGTAGCCGTATCGCCTAGGAACCGCGATCTAGAGGTTCCTAGGCCATTAACTCCGAAAACCTACTCGCAGCAAAGAAATTCGTGCTCGGCCGAAGCATCATCGTCGCCCATCATGGCTGCCCTCGCGACGAGGGCCGCGGCGAAGGACATCGTTGACTGGGCGTCCGCGGACATTCCGTCATCGCACATGCCGGCGGCGCTCACCACTGATCACCACCAACCTAGCCCCGCGGACACCAGAAGGACTGCCAGGCCGGACCTCCGGACCAGGGAGCGAATGCTGGTGGCGCTGGAAGGATGCGCGGATTCAGCTGGGGACTGAGGTGGTTGAGTCGGCCTGGGGCGCGGTGCCGGTGTTGCCATCGGTCCGTTTCCCCAGGCCGCTCTCCGAACCCGCCGTGCGTGTTTCCACGCAGCGGGCTCTCCACGGCATCTGCCGTCAGGCGGGGTGTGCCACCGTCCAGGGGTTGGGGATCGTGTTGCCCCGGTAGCGGTACCGCGTGATGGGTACCGAGGCCAGGTTGAACAGTTCGATCCCGTCCGCCGAGGGTCTGGTCCACCGGCCATGCAGACCGGTGTGATGTCGGCGGATGTCTCTTCCATTCCAGCGGTGCAGCTTTCGGAACCATCGAATCACCCTGTGCCACACGAAGTTTTCCAGGGAGCTCATGGTGTGTTTAGCCACTGCATGCCGGAAGTAAGCCGACCAGCCGCGCATGATCTGGTTGAGCCGGATCAGCACGACCCTGGGTGGTTGCTGCGACAACCTGCTCGTCAGGGCACGTACCTTGTCCTTCAACGACCGGACGGGCCGGTCGGCGATGAAGGTGTAGACGTACCACTTGGTCGTTCCACGCTTGCGGCGCCACTGGATGTGGAACCCAAGGAAGTCTAACCCGTCACCCATGTGCACGATCCGGGTCTTGGCCTCGGAAAGCCGCAACCCCAGCGGAATCAGCACCTTGGCGATGTCTTCGCGCAAGGCTTCGACGTCGGCCTGGTTGCCGTGCACGAGGACGACGAAATCATCTGCATAGCGGACGATTCGCCAATTCGGCAGGTCCTTGGCGCGACGTCGGGCGCGTCGGCGAGGAGTGCTCATGATCCCGCCAGGCATCCACGGCCCGTGCACGTGCTCATCGAGCGCGCCCAAGGCGATGTTGGCCAACAGCGGGGACAAGATGCCTCCCTGCGGCGTGCCGGTGAAGCTGGCCTCACGGATGCCGAGTTCGGTCATCACCCCGGCCTTGAGGAACGCCTTCACCAGCGCGAGCACGCGCTTGTCCTTGACCCGTGCGCGCACCCGATCCATCAGGGCCGAGTGCTCGATCGAGTCGAAACACGCTTCGATATCCGCGTCCAGCACCCAGCGATAACCCTTGGTGCCGAAACGTTGAATCTCCGCGACCGCGTCGTGCGCTCGCCGCATCGGCCGAAACCCGTAAGAGACCGGCACGAAGTCGGCCTCGAAAATAGGTTCCAGCACCAGCTTGAGCGCCGCCTGAACCACCCGGTCGGCGACGGTGGGAATACCCAGCCGCCGCACCTTTCCGCTCCCACCGGGCTTGGGGATGATGCGTTCCCGTACCGGTAGCGGGCGGAACGAACCCGATTTCAACTGGGCTCGCAGGTCGATCAGGAAGCCGGCCACACCGACGGTGTCCTCCATCGTCACGACGGTCATGCCGTCCACGCCAGGAGTCTTCGCGCCGGTGTTGCCTGCGACCCGGTCAAACGCCACCAGCAGCGTCGCCGAGTCGCACACGAAGTTGAACAGATCATCGAACCTGCGGCCGGGATCGGCCGCTGCCCAATGGTGAAGCTTGGTCTGCATCCCCGATACCCGCGACCAAGGCCCCAGCGGGGCATCCTGATCGAGAGCGCCGGTATTCACTGGCGCATCTTCCGGCATTGCAGTGTCCTTCCCTTCTCGATAACCGCTGCCGCCCTTCCCCATGTGCCGGGCTTTCCCCGGCTCGAAGTACTACGGCGGCTCCGCCCCGTCCTGGACTGATCGGCTGTCGATGCGCCCAGCCGACGCCCCAAGACTGGATGCCCGGAACACCGGCGAGACCAGAACGGTTCCCGTGTTCACTGTGATTCGCTCGATGAAGGAGGAGCCCGACTCGGTCCCTGCGGCATCACCACGACTACCCCGCAGCACTTCACCGTGGTCTCCGGGTCGGTCGTTGAAGCCGACCCAGGAGTTCCCAACAACACGCTAAACATGTTGGGACGCACCGCTCTCGGCCCACATCCACCAGGTTCGAGCCGATCCAGCCTTGAGAGACGTAAACGCCGGTTCCTCTCGTACTCCTTTCCATCTCGCTCGCCGGACCCGCACCATCTGGCAGTGCTGACACGTTCCGACTTTGTCGGGGCCGCTTGCCACCCTCACCGGCATCACCCGGATCGGGCTGCCCCCAGCTTCACCGCCCTGCTGCGACAGGATCGGCAGAGGAGGTCTCACACCCCCTCTCGAATACACAGCGCCTCACGGCGCACTCAACGGTTTCTGAAAATTGACCCTTTTCGGTTCCCGGGAAATCGACCCGCCTTGGCTGTGGTCCTGTCTCGTTAGTGCACGGCTTGGAGGAGGTAGAGGGTTGCGGTTGCGATGGCCAGAGCGCCCAACCCCACGCGGAGGGAGTGTTCGGGAAGGTGTGGTTGCAGCCGTGCGCCGAGGTAGCCGCCAATAAGTCCGCCAGCGCCGGCGATGAGTCCGATGGTCCAGTCGGGTGCGATGTGGTGTCCGGCGGCCGCAATTGCTAGGAGGAGGTAGGTGATCGCGCCGACGGCTGAGGTGATGAAGGTGGAGACCAGGGTGGCCGGCGCAACCATGGCGATGGGAACGCCGCGCCCGACCAGGATCGGGCTTAGCAGTGATCCGCCACCGATACCGTAGATCCCACCGATCACACCGACGATGGTTGCCAGCACGATGGTCGTTGATGTTGGCGGTGGGACTGCCCGCGGTGGCGATGCGGCCGCCGGGTTTTGTGGAAGACACAACCAGATCCCCAGTGGGAGAAGGAATCCAGCGACAAGCAGCCGGAAGACTTGGGGCCCCGGGATGAGGAATACCCGGATGATGGCGCCGATCACCATGCCGGGCAGCGTGCCGATCAGCAGCATGGCGGTCAGCGGGCTATGTAACGGTGCTTGAGTGCGGTAGCGCACAAGAGCGCCGGGAATCGCCACGATGTTAAACAGCAAGTTAGTGGGGGTGACCGCGGGGTTTGGCACCTGCAGCACGGTGAGTTGAATGGGCAGCAGGAACGCTGCACCTGACACGCCCACCGGGGCAGTCAGCAGAGCGACGCCCAATCCCGCCACGAAACTCAGCAGCACCACTTCAAGGGCATTCACCAGTGCACTATCACTGCTCTGGGCTCGTCTGGCCAGGGTTTTGATACAAGACTGATCGTGACCGCCGAGTCGGCAGATGGGGCCGCTTCAAACCGTCGCTACCGAGACCTAACCCGTCACAGACATCCGCAAGTCTGACTCGATGAACCCACTACTGCCTAGGTAAACGCGCAGGAGCCCTCGGAAACCGTGTACGTGCTGGTCCCGCCAGGATGTCGATCTAGCTGTACTAGCCACGGGCGTCCGTGAGTTCGGCGGCTTCTGGGGCGTCCAGGTCGTTTTCCAAGATCCAGCACACGGTGGAATGGTCATGTTTGGTCGGCGCATGGCGTGATGCACGGTCGAGAAGAGTCTGCAAGTGACCCTCAAGCGCGACGAGTTCGGCGATCTGGGCGCGGACTTGGTCAAGGCGGCTATGCAGGACTTGGCGGACGTGCCCGCACGGCATCTCGCCGCGGTCATGAATCGCCAAGATTTGGCGAACCTTCTGCAGGGTCAACCCGGCCGCTTGACCGCGATGGATGAACCGCAGCCGATCCACGATCTCGGGTCCATAGTCGCGATACCCGGAAGCGCTGCGTGCGGGCAACGGTAACAGCCCCGAGTCCTCGTAGAAGCGGATCGTCTTGGTGCTGGTGTTGGTCAGTTTGGCCAGCTCGCCGATCTTCATGCGCCCTCCTTGACCTTCCAGTGCACTGGAAGGATAACACTGGATTCATGGCAATCGCGAGCTGCGGCGGTGCGCTCAAGGTTGACGGTTGGTTTCGGTGAGTCCAGAAGTCACCTTGGTCCCAGCGATTGTTGCCGGCTTGTACGGCAGTAATTGGCCTATGACGCCCGCGGTAGTGGCTTGATGGTCTCTTCAGTCCGGTCATCACGGCGGACACCACCGAAGTTGAACCCACCGACGGGTCAACAATTTGCATGACATGAAAGGGAGCACTCGGAATGGTGTTGCACGGATTCTTGGTGAAGGCGGTACCCACGGTGGTGACCGGCGTAGTCGGGGTTGCCGCGTATGAGGCACTGCGCAAGGCGGCGGGGAAGGCTCCGTTGCGGAAGGCGACGGTCATCGCTACCGCTTGGGGCATACGCGTTGTCCGCGAGGCCGAGCGCAAGGCCGGGGCGGGCGCCGAGCAGGCTCGACTGACGGTCGCCGACGTGCTGGCTGAGGCCAAAGAGCGCGCCGGGGAGGAAGCTGGACCACTGACAGTGGTGGACTCGAGCGACGACAAATGACCACCGGGGTCCTTGACGGCGACGTCGCATTGAAAGTTGTATCCGATGCGTCGGGGCGGATGCGTGTGCGCGTCACGGGGTTTGGTGTGGACGCGGTTCGGGCCGTTGCGATCGAGGAGATGGTCTCCCAAGTGACCGGCGTGCAGGCCGTGCAAGCGTATCCGCGTACCGCATCCGTGGTGGTCTGGTACATGCCCCAAGCCTGCGACGCCGCTGACGTGCTGTCGGCGATCGCCGAAGCCGAGCACATCCCCGCCGAATCGGTGCCCGCGCGGGCCCCGCACTCGGCTGATATTCCAAAGGCCGGTGTGCTGCGAAGAATTGCCAGCGGGATCGGATTGGCGCTGTTCGGCTTGCGCCGTGATGTGCAAGATCGTGCGACGGACGGCGAGAGTTGCGGCGGCTGCGGGTCCGGACCGGTCATCGGGAGTGAGTTGTCGCCGGACGAGCAGAGTCGGCGCGAACGGCGCAAGTGGTGGCGGCGGGTGTGGTTGGCCTTCCCGCTGGGGCTGGTAGCGATGGCTTCGACAATGTTCTTCGGCGCCTACCCTTGGGCGGGCTGGTTGGCGTTCGCCGCGACGGTGCCGGTGCAATTCGTCGCCGGGTGGCCGTTCCTCCAGGGGGCGGTCGAGCGGGCGCGGGAGTTGACCTCGAACATGGACACTCTGATCTCGCTGGGCACATTGACCGCGTTCCTCTACTCCACTTATCAGTTGTTTGCCGGTGGGCCTCTGTTCTTCGACACCTCGGCGCTGATCATCGCGTTCGTGGTGCTGGGCCGCTATTTCGAGGCCAGAGCCCAAGGCAAGGCGCGCGAGGCGATCAGCAAGCTGCTGGAGATCGGCGCCAAGGAAGCCACGCTGCTTGTGGACGGCGAGGAGCGCCGCGTGCCAGTCGATCAGGTCCGCGTCGGAGACCTGGTGCGCGTGCGGCCGGGGGAGAAGATCCCGGTCGACGGCGAGGTCATCGACGGGCGCGCCGCCGTCGATGAGTCGATGCTGACCGGCGAGTCCGTCCCGGTCGAGAAAACGGTGGGCGACCATGTTGCCGGCGCGACCGTCAACACCGATGGGCTACTGACGGTGCGCGCCACGGCGGTTGGGACGGATACTGCGCTGGCGCAGATTGTGCGACTTGTCGAGCAGGCGCAGAGCGGCAAGGCCCCGGTCCAGCGGCTGGCCGACCGGGTCTCGTCCGTGTTCGTTCCGGCCGTCATTGTTGTTGCCGTCGCGACGTTTGCGGGGTGGACGCTGCTTGCCGGCAACCCGATCGGCGGCATGACCGCGGCGGTCGCGGTGCTGATCATCGCGTGCCCGTGTGCGCTGGGCCTGGCCACCCCCACGGCAATCATGGTCGGCACCGGCCGGGGCGCAGACCTGGGAATCCTGGTCAAGGGTGGCGAGGTGCTCGAAGCCTCGAAGAAGATCGACACGGTGGTGTTCGACAAGACCGGCACCCTCACCCGCGCCCAGATGCGGGTGACCGAGGTCGTTGCCGGCAAGCGGCGCAAGCCCGATCTGGTGCTGCGGATCGCCGCCGCAGTCGAATCGGGCTCCGAACACCCGATCGGTGCGGCGATCGTCGCCGAAGCGCATGAGCGGGGATTGGAGATCCCGGCCGCCGCTGCGTTCACCAACGTCGCCGGGCACGGGGTACGCGCCGAGATTGACGGCAGGCCGGTGGTGGTTGGGCGGCGCAAGCTCATCAACGAGCACGATCTGGAGTTGCCCGACCATTTGGCTACCGCCGCCGCGGACCTCGAAGCGCAGGGCCGCACCGCGGTGTTCGTCGGCCGCGACGGACACGTGGTGGGTGTGCTAGCGGTGGCCGACACGGTCAAAGAAGACGCCGTCGACGTGGTCCGTCAACTGCATGCCATGGGTCTACGGGTCGCGATGATCACTGGAGACAACGCCCGCACCGCGGCCGCGATCGCTGCGCAGGTCGGCATTGACCAGGTGCTGGCCGAGGTGTTGCCGGAAGACAAGGTCACCGAGGTTCGCCGGCTGCAGGACGAGGGCAAGGTGGTCGCGATGGTCGGCGATGGCGTCAATGACGCCCCCGCGCTGGTGCAGGCCGACTTGGGCATTGCCATCGGCACCGGTACCGACGTGGCCATCGAGGCCTCCGACATCACCCTGATGTCTGAGCGGCTCGACGGTGTCGTGTCTGCGATCGGGCTCTCCCGGCAGACACTGCGCACCATCTATCAGAACCTCGGCTGGGCCTTCGGCTACAACACCGCCGCAATCCCACTCGCCGCGCTCGGCATGTTGAACCCGGTCGTGGCGGGTGCCGCGATGGGGTTCTCCTCGGTCAGCGTGGTAACCAACTCGCTGCGGCTCCGCCGCTTCGGTCGCGAGGCCCAGCTGGGCGTACGCAAATCAGTGGTCGCTCTGAAATGAGGAGCCACGAAATACCTTGCATCAGGGTTGCGCCACGCCGTATGCGATTTCGACGCGGTTCCGCTGGCCTGCAAGGCATTTGGCGGCTTACTCTGGGGCACGCGAGATTCGCGAACGATGCAGCCCTGAACAGCCGAATGGCACTCCACACTTGAGCGGATAAGGAAGTGGAGACGTACGTCGACCTCGCCCATGCTGAAGGCGCGAAAGGACTATCGGAAGCGGCTTTCGCACGCTCAAATCCGAAATAGCGTGGCGGAGAACAGGATAGACATGCCGATAGCCATCCCTGCCTGACTTAGGTTACCCAGTGACCTGAACAGGGACGGCTCATGCTGACGTTTGACGAAGTACCAGTAGGTCCAAAAAAGCGCCGCAACCGCGAAACCGACGGCAGCGAACCAGTTCACAGCGCTAAACCATACAGGCGATCCGCTGCCTGCCGGCATGGCCGTGCCGGCCATGCCCATGCCCGGCATAGACGACATAGCTGGCGGAGCGTTGTGCTGGGTGCTCGTTCGGGCCGGATACCACCGAGCGTTCATCATGGCGTACATCCAGCCCGTCGCCAGCATCATCAGAGTGTGATATCCGTACCTAACGCGCAAGGCGGTTGTTCGGGCCACAACGAAGGCCATCGTCACGAACGTCATGGCCGCGAGCAGGAAAAACACTGTAGGTCCGGTCGAAGGCAGCTGTGCGCCCGATGGCCAGGCCATCATCACCATTGCCAGTGCCATGACGAAATGCAGCCCGTGACTGACGACCCAGGTCCACGGTCGGCGTTTGCCGACGATCGCCAGCACGCATTCTGCGGCGGTCAGGACGAACAATCCGGTGACGACCCAACGAAGTACCAAGTCATGAATCATGCGATACCGAGCCGCTCCCGTCGACGTCAGAGAGGACGCCAGTGGTCATTTGTGTCGTCCGTGCTTGCCAGTCACGCGCGTGGCACGAGCACGCGCCAGGCTCGCCACTATCGACGTGGCGCCACCGCGTAGAGCATTGCGATCGCACGGCCAGTCGCCAATTGGCGCGCGGTCCAAGTCTTTTAGACGACGCACTCCGAGCCGCGCTACCGAGCCGTATAGTTTCACCGCCACGCGGGGGCTCCAGGCTAAGATCGCGCGCACCGTCGCCTATACAGGTCATAGCCATCGGTCATATGTGTCACCGTCAAACCCACCTTGGCCCTGAGGCTCTCGTCGTGCTTGCTGGGCATCGCGCCATCCTTCCCAAGCAAGAAAGTGCGCACGAAACTCGGGACTGTTAAGTTGCGCCGCGCAATACGCCGAGGCGTTGGCTAGGAAGGCGATAGTTTCTGCCTGTTCAGCCACCTGCTTGCGGAGTCGCACCAATTCCGCTCGCTCCTTGGGTAAAAGCGGTTCACCGCCACTGGGATCATCTAGCAACCTGCCAGCACTGTCGGCAGACATGCGCCACCGTTCATCGCGCACCCATGTGTGTAGCACGCTGTCATTCAGATTGAGCTCCCGGGCGACGTCGACGACACGCTCTTTTCCATCGATGACACGATGCGCGGCCGTAAACCTGTACTCAGGAGTAAACGATCGCCGAGTTCGTCGCATTGCGCCATCCCTCAAGGAACACAAGTCCTGTCATCGCCGGCCCAAACAACCACCTTGGGCGTACTATCTATGTACGCAGATAGTAGATATAGCACTGCGCGACTGGCAATACCGAGTTCGAGCCTTGTGCAAGCCCGCGATTTCGCGGTGATCGATCCGCGGCCGCTGCCGTGACGGATGTGGCCGAGGAGCTCTGGAGAAGCTGTGCGGTTCGCCCCTCCGATGAGTTCAGCACCACCGCTCATAGTCGCGATACCTGGACGCACTTCGCGCCGCGGGTGATACGAAACCCGAGCCCTCGTAGGAGCAGTGGTCTTGGCGCTGGCGTTGGCGAGTTCGGCCAACTCGCCAATCTTCATACCACCGTCCTTGACATTCCAGTGCGCTGGAAGGATAACACTGGGTGGTGTGCCACGGATCGGAGGTACTGGCGGTGAGCACAACGGTCGGTTCGGTACTCGAAACCTCGTGTGCTGCTTGCAAGTGCGCGATTGCTGACGCGATGACGGAACCCACGAACTCACCTGCAAGCCCTGACTTGACCGCGGCTTGCTTCCTCAACCCGATCCTCACGGGCGCGGCAATGGGATTTTCTGCGGTCAGCGTGGGTGCCAATTCGCTGCGCCTGATGAGCTTCGACGAGAGCCCAACGGCACGATGAGCGTCGCAGTCTGCCTGCTGCTGTACAGCTTCGCGGTCGCGACGCTCTCACCGTGGGTGTTGCCTCGCTTGACCCATGCGGGTACCGCCCCGCGGCTAGGGGTGGCTGCGTGGTTAATGGTGATGGTCAGCGTTGTCGCTTCGTGGCTGGCCGCGACTGCATTCCTCATCGTGTCCCTTGTGCGTTATTGGCATGAGCCAGGTCGACTCGCCACCGCATGTTTCGAGTCGCTGCGGCGGCTGGTCGACGGCGGCGCCGCGGTAGCGCTACAGGTGGCCTTGCTCGTGCTGGCCGCGACCGCGGTCAGCACACTGAGCACGCTGGGTTGGCGCTCGGGCAGGTCTCTGTGGCGGGCATGCGCGCAGAGCCGCCGGCACGCCGAAAGAGCTCGGGTGATCGGTCGGCGCATCGATGGAGTGGATGCCGTCGTGGTGGACGCTGCCGAACGGGCTGCGTACTGCGTGGCCGGCCGCCCTGACATCGTCGTCGTGACCAGCGCAGCGCTGGACTCACTCACCGATCGCAATCTGCAGGCTGTGCTGGCACACGAACGAGCCCATCTGGCTGGGCGCCACCACCATGTTCGGGCCTTCGTGCACGCCCTAGCGGTTGCCATCCCCGGGGTGTCCCTGTTCAGCACGGCCGATCGAGAGATCGCTCTGTTGCTGGAGATGGCCGCCGATGACGCCGCGGCCCGCAGGTGCGGTTCGCTGACGCTGTTGGACGCGCTGCTGGCGTTGTCCATGGATGCCCAGGCGCCGCAAGGTGCCTTCGGGGCCACCGGAACGGACGTGCTGGCCCGCGCCGAACGTCTGGCCGCACCGGCCGCCGCTCGAAATCGATGGAACAGCCGGCTGTTGCTTACCGCCGCAACCCTTCTCATCACTGGGGGGCCGCTGATTTTCGCCGTTCTCACTGCAGCCGGCGCCATGTGGTGCTACCCGATAGCCATCTAAAGGGGAACGCCGGCCGAGCATGCTTATCTACCTAATACCGAGTTGCGACACCAGATCGGGGACAACCGCGCATGTCGGAACGCCGCCTGCCGCGTCCCTCGGGCGACAGGGTCCGCCTCTGCGGCGCGATTACGAAAATTGATCCGACAAGCCCCCGCGCTCAGAGCTAAATCGTTCGTACGGCAACGTGATCAGTTCTCACCATCTGTGGACCAGCTGACTTGGTTGCACGCCCATGTGAGGACCCTCCCGCCGCCGAGCCTGGTTATGGCGTCGTTTTCTGCCATGCTGCGCGTAGGGCCGACTCCGCCCGCGGAAGCCGAGCCGTCGTTAGCGAGAGCGCCGCAGCGGGTGAACCAACTGAGCACTTCGCAATTGGCGACGCCGCACTTATCCATTGCGGCGTTCTCTGCTTGTGATCGAGTGCGCCACCGCCATGCTTTGCCGACTGCGCCGTTCGGCGCATAGGCGATCGCGCCATAGCGAATGCCTAGAGCGAAAGGCCGGAGAGGCAGATCGGTGGTGGAACTGTTGTCTGGCTCGGCGCCGGCGGGCGGATTCAGCATGACGGTCATCGCGGCGGTTACCGCCAGGCTCGCGACGGAAAGCACGGTTCGGCGTTGGAGTTTGGCTTTCATTCCGTCACCCCTTTTTCTGGGCTGCAGTCCTGTGGGTTGGATTGGTCGAGACGAGATCGCTGCGGCGGGTTGCGCTGGAGGCCAAATGATTGGCAGCGGTGCGGCGAAAGACCCGGCCTCGAAATGGATGGGGTTGGTGTTTGGGTCGAACCGGGGGAGCGAGAGTGCCGACGAGAGCTAATGCTGCCCAGGGGAGTTCGCCGATCCCGAGACGGTGTGTGGCACCGAATGTCGATCTGGTGGCGAGATTGCCGGGGGAATTCCGGCGCCGACGATGGTGTCCATCTCGAGAGGGAACACCGCAACCGAGTCGATCGCGAGCAGGCCCCCTCATAACAGTAGGGGCGCCCACCGCGGCGGGCGCGCAAAGGCACTGAGTGTCGGGCACCATGAGCAGCGGTACGAACGATGCCGCCGCGAGCATCATGCCGATGAACGGACTACGCCCTGAGTTCCGGCGAGCGACGAACCAGCGGGTGACGCGCAAGCGTCCGGTGACGGCTACTAGAATCGACGTCGCGAATAGTGGTGCCATGAGCCATGTTTGGGACGTTAGCGCCAGCCCTAGGCCCAGGTTGCCGCTGGTGGATTCGCCGATCCGGGCGCCGGGTTGCAGCTCACCGCGGACCGGGCTCAGCTCCGCCATGTGCGTGGCGGGACGGTCTTTCATGCGGCCGCCGGAGTTGAAACCATCATGGTGGTCCAAAAGTCCCGGTCGGGCGGGCGGTTCCGCGATGCACAGCACGGGGATTGGCCCAGTCTGACGCCGACAGTGAAGAGACACCGGCGGCGGGCCGCCGCTACGCGGGTTGCGGGTGTTTAGTGTGTGGATCGGGTGGACACGATGATCAAGGGATGCAACGCCAGTCATGGGTATTGTCGCTTCGGTGCCGGGCCGCGAATCAGAGCAGCAGCCGTTGACAAAGGATCAGCGATCACCGGCCGTCGTGGCAGGACACAACGACCTGACGCTGACCAGTTAGCGACGAGACAAGCAGAACCGCGTCAACAGATCTTGACCGGTAAGCGCAATGCCCGGTGTGACAGGCGGGCCCCGCCCGGCCGAAAAAATAAGCGGCGCCATCCATCCCGTGACGGCGACCACCGCCACGACTACACCCAGCACGGCCAACTCGGTCGCTGAGCGCACCGGTACCGCCGTCGCCACCTGCTGCGGACAACCGTGTGGTGCACCGTCGCCAAGCGAGGCGTCCTCACCGTGGACAACTAACCGTTGACCCGTCGACGCCAACACCGAGTCCGGCGCATGAGCCCCATATGACTCAGCCTGGTGCAATCCACACAGGCCAAAAGCGAGCGCCCACACCACCGCCGCGGCGATCCCCGTGCCAACGATCAAGCGTCGCCGCGGTGATGTTCCAGCGCCCGCGGGGCTCACCGTGGCGAGACTCCGACTTCACTGTTGCGTGCAATGGTCTGCACGGCCGCTAAACAACACGCAGCTCTTGAGCCGCGACCAACACCTCACCGACCGACTTACCCAAATCGATGCGAGCGTCGCAGACGAGCGGGAAACACCCCACGATCCGACGATAGACCATATCCCTTATACCCTCAAGGGGTATGAGGTAGTCGATTTCGGGCAGTTCGGATGAGTCAACGAGCCGAGAGGGAATGCAGCATGGTCGGTGTGACCAGCATCGGAAGGCCGGCGTTAGCCGCTTAGCATCTGGACTTGGGGCCGGATGTTGACCCACCAGCCAACATCCGGCGTTCTCAACGAAGGGCCCATACCCCCGCGTGCGTCGCACTGACCGATCACAGTCGTAAGCGGTCCATACGTGGCGCCGCGGGCGATGATCGCGACCACCGATCCATTGCGCTGGCTGGGCCCAGGAGCGCCACCGGCCCAGACGCCGCCACCTCGATGACGGTCAGCGGATCACAAATGTCGACGTTGGGCTCCCGCATTAGCGACCACGCCACACTTGCCAATTTGCTGACCTACTAAGTACTATAGTAGACAGTATATGTCCGCTCCACCGGGAGGGGCCAAGACCTCGCCAAGGGGAGCGATGGGATGGCCAAAAGAATGGAACCCCTGCCATGTTCGCCGGCATCATTAGCCACGCCGGCGCCCTGGTTACCGCCACTGTGGTGCTAGCCGGCACCGCAATTGTGGGCGCCGGCACAGTAGCGGCCGACCCCGACCAGGACGACCAGTTTCTGGCGCTGCTCGTTAAAAAAGAGATCCCCGCCCGCCGGAACGTGCCAAGCCTCATCGCCACTGCCCACAAGGTTTGTCGCAAACTCGATGGCGGCATGCCGGTGAACGACGTAGTGGACTTGATGAGGAACACTGCGTTCAACGTGGACCCGCCCGAGCGCCAATATCCCCCCGAGCGGCTCACGCGTACCCTCACCCGATTCATCACTGCGGCCGTGGAAGCCTACTGCCCGTACAACCAACAAAAGATAGCTTCCATCACGGCTATGGCTAGTCCCGCGCCAGGATCGAATCAACCGACGCACCGGGTCGCCGCGTCCACACACAACACGGTCAACTCAGCAAGCGATCCGCGCGAGCCGCCGCGCTTTTACATGATCGACACTTCGGCGGCGCGGCAGGAACCGACGGGCACCGGCGTGGTGCGGCTGCCATACGTGATCGACGGTGCCACCTTCGTGTTGGGCCGCTCCGGGAACGACCGATCGGACCGTGGCGCGCCGGGCACAATGCTCACCTCGCTGACCGGAGCGGTTCCCGAGGGAGATTCCGACTTACCGAACCCGCCGCAGATTCCGCCACCACCGCCGCCGACGGCGCACAACCTGATACCACCCCGGCCAATCGCGGCACCGCCGCCACCACAACGACCGCCGCCACCACCGCAAGAGCTGCCGCCACCACCGCAACAGGTGGAGCCTCCTGCTGCGGCTCCTCAGCCGGGAGGCACTGCCGGCGGTGGCGGTGGTGGTAACGGCGGTGGAGGCATCGACGGGGGCGGCGGTGGTGGCAACGGCGGCGGCGGTCCGGTGCAGTCGGCGCCGGCGCCCCATATGCCGCCGGGCTTTGTCAGGCTCGCACCATGAGACAGCAATGGCGCCGTCGGCCGCCACCAAAGCCTTCCGCTGGTCGCTTCACGACGATCGGATCGTCCGTGGCAAGCCGCGCGGCCATCCTCCCGCTACGAGCGGGGCAGCTTCGCCACCGGGCACAAAACCGTTCGCTGGGGTGAAGTTCGGCCGCGTAGCCGCGAGCAAGGATGGGTGATCGGAGTGAAAGCAGGTTCCGTTCGACCTTGCGCATAGAGCCTTGGCAGCTCTTAGGATTCGCAATCTCACAGTCAGGACGCTGTTGATGTGGATCTCCTCAACTCTGACAAGACGTCGGAAGGACCAATATGACTGGCTATCAGGATGGGCAATCTCTTGGCGAAGACCGCTTTGCGCGCTAGCTGACACAATGTCGAGCTTTGATAAGCAAGGCCGGTCACAGTCACTCGATCTCGGCGCGGTTAACGCATTCGGGTCTGCATAGTCATGCGGGAACCACTGCGTGGATAATGTGGATTATCCATGATTTGGGGCCTTGAAACCGTTCTCGGACAACCTGATTCAGTAAAAGTGGTGCGGTCCGGGGGGACGCCCCGTCGGCTTCTGCACTGAAGTGCCGACCTTCTCGTCGCTGTCACGTGACGCAATGGTGTTCAAGCTGTCCGGCCGCGTCGATCGATGACCAGAGCTTGCTGAAGCGACCCAGATGCAGCGCCTGACGAAATGACACGAATATGAGACGAAGCGCAGATGACACGACGTGAGACAACCTGCATCGCAGCAGTTCGATGGCTCGCGATATGACGCAGGATTTGAGAACCTACAGCCCGCGGCTGTGGGTCCTCAGCTTCGGAGTCGCATTCTTGGTTGAGATGTCATGTATGACACGTAGCTGAGACGCTGATGTCTAACTGCTCCGCTGGGTCTAACGGACCCCAACGGTTAGTCTGATGCGTCCGCCTCCCGACGAAAGATATTGCACAACAGCATTAATCGCGATTCGCACTCTTAAGTGCTGCCCATTGTCGCTCCCTTATTCCGACACAATGGATCCGGATTGGCGACAAGAGTCGGAGGGCCATACTTCTGATCGCCGCTAAGCGTCTTCGCCTGGTGAACGACGAAGCCGTCCTGATCGGCGGCGTACCCAACGCCGGCGAAATCCTCAGGTGGAGGCGCGTAAAGCCCCGCCTTGCCGTGGCCGGCGTTCACCTTCGTCGGCGCGCGCCCCTGCCGAATCGATTGATAACGACGATATCCGTGTGAGGGCGTGAAACACGCTGTACCACAGCAGGAGTAGCGTTGTGAAGCCATCATTCGACGTATCGTCCGTTACCGCGCCGCCAGGCTTTCGCAGCCCCATGTGGTGGCAGTGGCAAGCGTGATTATCGACCGCTGCGATGTCACAGTGACGGAAGTGGTCATCGTTGGGGACGGCTGGGTTGCCATGATTTCTTCATCGAGCCGCGACACGTAGGGCGCTGGACCTCACGAGCCCCCGGGCCGCCAATTGCCGCTGTGACCTCATAACCGAGAGCGGGTTAGCATCCGACAAACGCATCGGGTAGCACAGCGTTCGTTTCGGACAGCGTTCTGAACGGCTGCGAAGCCTCTACATCTCAGAAAGGCCAGATCATGACGCAAAAACTGCGACCTCATTTCGAAGACGTGCAGGCGCATTACGACCTGTCCGACGACTTCTTCCGGCTCTTCCTGGACCCGACCCAGACCTACAGCTGCGCCTACTTCGAGCGTGAGGACATGACGCTGGAGGAGGCGCAGCTGGCCAAGATCGACCTGGCGCTGGGCAAGCTGGGCCTGCAGCCGGGTATGACACTGCTCGACGTCGGCTGCGGCTGGGGTGCCACCATGCGCCGGGCGATCGAGAAATACGACGTGAACGTCGTCGGCCTGACCCTGTCCAAAAACCAGCTCGCCCACGTGCAGCAGACGTTCGACGAGATGGACACCCAGCGCAGCCGCCGGGTGCTGCTGCACGGCTGGGAGGAGTGGGACGAGCCTGTCGACCGGATCGTGTCGATCGGCGCGTTCGAGCACTTCGGCCACGAACGCTACGACGACTTCTTCAAGATGGCCCACGACGTGCTGCCCGACGACGGTGTGATGCTGCTGCACACCATCACCGCCTTGACCGGGCCGCAGATCGTGGAGCGCGGCATGCCGCTGACGTTCGAGCTGGCCCGTTTCATCAAGTTCATGGTCACCGAGATCTTCCCGGGCGGGCGGCTGCCATCGATCGAGATGGTCGAGGAGCGCTCGGCTAATGCCGGTTTCACCCTGACGCGGCGCCAGTCGCTGCAGCCGCACTACGCCCGCACGCTCGATTTGTGGGCGGCGGCGCTGCAGGCCAACAAGGCCAAGGCCATCGAGATCCAGTCCGAGGAGGTCTACGAGCGCTACATGCGTTACTTGACCGGCTGCGCCAACGGATTCCGGGTCGGCTACATCGACGTCAACCAATTCACCCTGGCAAAGTAGCCTCCGGGAGGTGTGGGTAGCTCGTCTCGGGGCGTCGCCGCAGAACAAAATTGCAGGTAGCCGAGGTGGCGTATATGGTCAGCGGCTATGACACACGGCAACAGTGAACTCAAGCCGAATGTCGACCACGTCCAGTCGCACTACGACCGGTCCAACGAATTCTTTCGGCTTTGGCTAGACCCGACGATGACCTACAGCTGCGCGTACTTCGAGCGCGACAACATGACGCTGGAAGAGGCGCAGCGCGCGAAAATCGACCTGGCGCTGGGCAAGCTGGGCCTGCAGCCCGGGATGACGCTGCTCGACATCGGTTGCGGTTGGGGCTCGACCATGCGGCGCGCAGTCGAAAAATACGACGTCAATGTCATAGGGCTGACATTGAGCGAAAACCAGTTGGCGCACTGCCGGCAAAAGTTCGACGAAATGGACAGCCCGCGCCACAAAGAGGTGCGGCTGCACGGCTGGGAGGAGTTCGACGAGCCGGTGGACCGCATTGTGTCCGTCGGCGCGTTCGAGCACTTCGCCGACGGCATCGGCACTTACGAGCGCTACGACGACTTCTTCAAGATGTGTTACAGCGTCCTGCCTGACGACGGCGTCATGCTGCTGCACACCATCGTGTTGCCCAGCGCCGAAGAAGCCGAGCAGCTCGGGCTGAAGAGGACGATGTCGCTGATGCGGTTCATCAGCTTCATCCGCAAAGAGATCTACCCCGGCGGCCGGTTGCCGATGATTTCGGTTGTCGACAAATACGCCGCCGAAGCCGGCTTCCATATCAGCCGCCACCATCGGATCGGGTCGAACTACGTGCGGACTTTGGACACGTGGGCCAAGGGTCTGGAAGCGCACAAGGACCAGGCGATCGAGCTCAAGGGCGAGCAGATGTACGAGACGTTCATGAAATATCTGACCGGCTGCCGCGAGCTGTTTCGGGATGGCTACACCGACGTCTGCCAGTTCACCATGGAAAAACGGGCCGCTTAGCCCGCTACCGGTCGCATCTTTTCAGAAAGCTAGCCACACCGTACCGGTCTCAGGCGGGACAGGATCTACTCACTCGCGCTTGCCTGCAAAAAGGACAGACCGTGTTGCCCGTTCTCATTGAGTCTGGGGCAACTTCGGTTCTGCGAGCCGGCTCGGATCGGCCGGAGGGACTAGATAATGCCCTAGGTGGATCATCGCGGTGGCGGCGATGACGTGTGGCCGCAATTCTCTCCCCGTCCGGTCGGCACGTAGCCCGCACAACAAGGTCGAAGCGGCGCTGCTGTCCGTTGACATCCGATGTGATGTATTGCCACCGTATCTGCGGTATCGGCGTGTCTTTGCCAATCTATCCGAGGTACCGCCGGTAGCGTTGTTTAGGTGAGTGTGGCGCCGGCGGCGCTATGGCCGCAGGTCAACGGTGGCGTTGAGGTGGAATTCAACTCCTCCGGGGGTTCTTCGCGCTTGCCGCTGGCGGAGTGTGCCGCAGTGGCCTTTGAGTTGGACTGCTCACCCGTGCGTGGTTTCCCAGCGTTTCGCGGGCAGGGCAATTATCCAGGCCTGTGGTGGTTTTCGACGACTCGTGAGCACGTTGGGTACGAGTCGTGGTCGGAGCGTGACCATTTGATCGCGCTGGACGCCGATCCCGCGGTGGTTGGTGTTGCGTCGCAGCCGTTCCGGCTCCATTGGGGTGACGGCAGGCACCACGTGCCTGATTACTTCGTGCGGTTGTCCGACGGAACGGCGACGGTTCTTGACGTGCGGGCCGATGACCGAATATCGGATGCTGATGCTGAGTTGTTCGACCGGTCCGAGCAGGCGTGCCGTTCCCTGGGATGGGCCTATCGGCGAGCGGGCGTTGCGGATCCGGTCGTGACGGCGAATTTGCGCTGGTTGTCTGGGTATCGGCATCCACGGGTGTACCGCCCGGCGGTCGCCGCAGCGTTGGAGGCGGTGTTCGACTCGGCGCGGCCGCTGATGACCGGGGTGAGACCGGTCGGTGAAGCGATCATGGTGTTGCCGGTGCTGTTTCACCTGTTGTGGCACCGGCGACTGGGCGTGGATCTTTCCGCGGCTGTCTTGACCGAGGAGTCGATCGTCGGGCCCGCGTTGTCACGATGACGGGTATGCGGTCGGGTGTCATCCGCGAGGGCGATGAAATCCGGTTATCCGACGGCGTATTCACGGTTGTCACACTTTCGGGCAGTTCAGCCAGGCTGACCGATGCGGTCGGCGGGCAGTCGGTGGTACCGCTGTCTCGGCTGCTGGGCGACCCGGCGTTGGAGTTGGTGTCAGGATCGCGACCGGCTTTGTGTTCCGAAGAAGCGTTGGCCGGGGTGCCCGAGGCTGCCGCCGAGCGGGCCCGCTGGTGGGAACGGCACTTGATCGAGGTGTTGACGGGTCGACGGGTTGATTCCGAGGCGGGTAGCCGGCCGCGGCCGGAGTTCGATCCGGCGTCGCGTTCGTTGCGGCAGCGCGAATTGGCCAAGCTCGCCGAGCTGCGCTCGGCTGGCCACGAGATCAGCTTGTACACGTTGCAGCGGCAACGCTATGCCTACGAACGAGACGGCCTGCTGGGGGTTGTGGATCGCCGGCACATTCCCCGGCGGGCGATGTTCGGCCGCGTCGACGAGCGGCTGGTGGCCGCAGTGCGGCAGGCCATCGATGACGAGACCGACGTGTCGACCGGGACGGTGAGCCGCCTGCAGCGACGGGTGACCAAATCGCTGGTGGCTCAATACGGTGCCCAGGACGCACCGGCGATGCCGTCTCAGCGGACGTTCTATCGTCTGGTGAAGAGGCTGTCGGAGGGCCGGCACACGTTCGGGTCCGCGCGCACCCGGCGTTCGTTGTCCAAACAGCCCGACGGCCCGTTCGGTGCGCTGACGGTGGCGCGCCCCGGCGAGGTGGTCGAGATCGATTCGACCCCCCTGGATGTGCGGGTGGTCCTCGATGACGGCACGGTGGACCGGGTCGAGCTGACCGGCATGGTTGACGACGCGACCTGCTCGATTCCGGCCGCGGTGTTGCGGCCCACGACCAAAGCGGTCGACGCGGCGCTGCTGCTGGCCCGAGCGTTGACGCCAGAACCGATGCGGCCGGAGTGGTCCGATGCGCTGCGGATGTCGCGGTCGGTGCTGCCGTATCGCTGTTTGACCGGCGTGGATCAACGGTTGGCCGATGCGGCCGCCCGGCCGGTGATCGCCCCGGAGACCGTAGTGTGCGACCACGGGAAGGCGTATCTGTCGCAAACCTTCCGGCAGGCGTGTTGCACGTTGGGGATCAATCTGCAGCCCGCCCACCCGGATACGCCGACCGACAAACCCAAGATCGAGCGGACCCTGCAGTCGGTGGCCACCTTGTTCGCCCAGCATGTCGCCGGGTATGTCGGCTCCAGCGTCGAGCGGCGCGGCAAGAACGCCGAACAGGACGCAGTGTGGTCGATCGTGGAGCTGCAAGCCCTGCTGGATGAGTGGATCGTCGCGGTATGGCAAAACCGGCCCCACGACGGCCTGCGTGACCCCGTCACCCCGGGCAAGGCGTTGACGCCCAACGAAAAGTACGCCGCCTTGGTCGAGGTCGCCGGGTATGTTCCGGTGCCGCTGTCGGCCGAGGACTACATCGAGTTACTGCCGTCGTGCTGGCGGCGCATCAATTCCTACGGGATCCGGGTCAACAACCGCAGCTACGACGCTAAGGCACTCAACCCCTACCGCCGCCAGCACTCGGGGGTGGAATCCAAGAAGGGCCAGTGGGAGGTGCACTACGACCCCTACGACGTGTCGCGGATCTGGGTGCGCAACCATCACGACGAGGGCTGGCTGGCCGCGACCTGGACGCATTTGCGCAGCCACCCGGTACCGTTCGGCGAATTGGTATGGCAGCATGCGCGGTCCGTGCTGGCCCAGCGCGGATGCGATCAGGCCACCGAAGCCGAGATCGCCCGCGCGGCCGATGACCTGCTCGACCGGGCCGCGCAAGGCCCCGCCCCCACCCGACAGGAATCCAAGGATCGCAGGGTGGCGGGTCGAACGCGAGCCACCGCGACACCGGCCTGGCCCCGCCCGCCGGATACCGCAGAACCCTGCGATGAGGAGCCGCCGCCAGGCGGTGACGAGGACGCCGACGACATCGAGATCGCCCAAGTCATTCCACTACCGGTGTTCGATGCACGCAAGGAGGCTGAATCGTGGCGGCTGTGAACACTTTTGCCCCGGTGAGCCAACTCGAGGACCGGCGCCAACCCACCACCACGCTCGAGGGTTGGCGCCGTTTCGTCGATGCCGATCCACCCGAGTTCACCCTGTTACCCGATGAGCAGTGGAGCACCCTGTCGGAGACCGAACGGACCAACTACAACGAAGCCCGGGTAGCGCATCACAGTGAACTGGTCGTGGTCACCACGTCGGCGATCCAGCGCATCACCAACGAAGGCCGGCTGCTGACCCTGCTCAACCAACGCGAGATCGGCGCCCGGCGCGGGCTGATCATTTCCGGGGCGGCCGCGACCGGCAAGACCACCGCGGTCAAACAACTCGGCCGATTCCACGAACTGCGTATCAGGACACGATTCGCCGACAAGTCCCGGATCCCGATCGTATACGTGACCGCGCCCCCGAAAGGCTCGGCGCGCAAACTCGCGATGGAGTTCGCGCGATTCCTGGGCCTTCCGCCGATGCAACCGCGGATGAATGTCACCGATATCGCCGACGCTGTCTGCCAGGTCCTCATCGACGCCCGAACCGACATCGTGATCGTCGACGAGATCCACAACCTCAACCTCGATACCCGGGCCGGCGAGGAACTGTCCGATCACCTGAAGTACTTCACCGAACACCTGCCCGCCACGTTCGTCTACGCCGGCATCGACGTCGAGCGCTCCGGTGTGTTCACCGGCACCCGCGGACGCCAGCTCGCCGGGCGCTGCGGTGTGATCAACACCAGCCCGTTCCCGTACGCCGGGGAATGGAAGTCGCTGGTGGCCGCGATGGAAGGCACCCTGCGGTTGCACCATCACACCGCGGGAACGCTGGTCGCCGAAGCCAAATACCTGCATCGACGCACCGGCGGAATGATCGGCAGCCTGGCGCACCTGATCCGCTCGGCTGCGATCCGCAGCATGCTCGACGAAACCGAGAACCTCACCAGGGATCTGATGGACACGGTGCTCATCGACTACGCAGCCCAAACATCGGCGCAACGCCATGCCAGCTGACGTATCAACCCCACCGGCGTGGCCGCAGGGGCCTGCCGCGCCACTACCGCGCACCGTCACACCGTTTCGTGGCGAAACGGTGCAGTCCTATCTTGATCGGCTCGCGCACGCCAACCACCTAGAACCCCGAGGTCTGCGGCGCTACCTGGCCGACGGTCCAGCGATCTGCCGTCCCCGGCCGGACTGGTTGGCAACCGCCAGCGGCCAGCCCGTGGGCATCCTTCACGCCCGGCTCATCGGGCTGGCCGCCCCCGACCGCGACACCACCCGCCAACGCCGCCACGCCCGGCCCGCATGCCGCCTGTGCATGGCACGCCGCGGTGTCTATGAGCCGGTCTACTGCTGGTTGCCCGACTACGCGACCGTCTGCTGCCGCCACCGCCGATGGATCGGTGCAGGCACCTCCACCCTCGACGATCAACGCGATCTGCGCTGCGCCCCCGCGGTGATCGCCGCAGCGCAGCGCCATGCCCGACTGGATCGGTGTCACGGCGACGCTGCGCGCTTCGCGGTCAGGGATGCCGCGCGGATTCACCGCTGCTGGGCACGCAGCACCAGCCCGTTTACGCTGCCGCCTGCCCGCGCCGACGCCGACACGCACATCGGCGCCTACCCGGACCTGATCGCCTTGGCCGCCATCCTGGCCGGCGCTCATCGCCGGATCTGGGGCACCGCGCCAGCCACACCCGCCCGTGCCCGCGCCGTCGATGCGGTCTACGTCAACGTCAGCGCCCGGTTTCCCCAGCACCGCGACCAAACCCGCCCCATCGAACAGTGGATCCACGATCAACAACTCAGCGCCACCCGCCGCGCACACCACTTCGACGCGTGGAAACCACGACCAGGTCAATCCCCGCGATCACCGTGCCCGGCTGGGCCAGCTGGGCGGCGTCAGGGCTGACGGCGGCGTGTGGAGCCATGGCACAATTCAGCCCTTGCTGACATATCAGTATCGGCTGTACTGTTTGGTGCATGCTGACGTGTGAGACGCGGGAATCGGCGCTGGCTCGGCTGGGCCGAGCGCTGGCGGATCCGACGCGGTGTCGGATTCTGGTGGCACTGCTCGATGGGGTGTGCTACCCGGGCCAGTTGGCTGCGCAGCTGGGGTTGACACGGTCGAATGTGTCCAATCATTTGTCGTGTTTGCGGGGCTGCGGGCTGGTCATCGCGACCTATGAGGGCCGGCAGGTTCGCTACGCGCTGGCCGACCCTCACCTCGCCCGTGCTCTGGGCGAGCTGGTCCAGGTTGTTTTGGCGGTGGATACCGACCAGCCCTGTGTCGGCGAGGACGCCGCATCGGGCGCAGCCGAGGCCACCGTTGGTCGATGACCATCAGTGGCAGCGATCCGGTGACCTTGAAGATCGCGGTCGCTCAATCGTAGTGAGTTGGCAGAACAGAAGGGATAAGCAGTGGCTATACATGGGTTCGTGGCCAAAGCAGCCGGGACAGTGTTCACCGGGCTGGTCGGGGTGAGCGCCTACGAGGTGCTGCGCAAGGCGGTGGGCACGGCGCCGGTTCACCGGGCAGCGGTGACCGTGACGGAGTGGGGACTGCGCGGAACTCGGAGCGCAGAGGTAGCAGCGGAGTCGGCCCGGCTGAAAGTCGCCGACGTGGTCGCCGAAGCCCGCGGACGCATCGGCGACGATGCCCCTCGGCCGCCCGCCGCCAAGGCTGACGATGACGACTGCTGCCAAGTGATGGGTTAGCCGTTTTCACGGGGAAAGGTCGATTGTGCCTACTGCTGAGGTTTCCTCCGATCACGGGGCCGCGCTGGTTGTCGTGTCTGCGGGTGCGCGACGAATACGGGTGCGTGCTAACTGGTTTCGGTTCGACGCGGTGCGGGCTGTCGCGATCGAGGACTCGGTCGCCACGGTGGCTGGTGTGGATGCGGTCCGCGCGTATCCGCGCACGGCTTCCGTGGTGGTCTGGTATTCACCCGAGCGCTGCGACACCGCTGCCATTTTGTCGGCGATCGCCGCCGCCGAGCACATCCCTGCCGAGTCGGTGCCCGCCCGGGCGCCGCACTCGGTCGAGGGAGGCAACCCCGGTGTGGTGCAGAGAATCCTCGACTGGAGCGAGCGGACGCTATCCGGCGAGCAAGCTGACAGGGTTTCACAACGACCAGTGCAACGAAGCGATGGCTGCTGCGACCACGACGACAGCCACCCTGAGTCGGAGCGGCTGTGGGGCGTTGTCAAGCTGCGGCGGGCCGCGTTCTCCGGGGTGGTGCTGACAGCCTCACTGGTGACGGCGTGGCTGACTCCATTCGGGCCGGTGGCGTTGGGATTGAAAGTCGTGGCGCTCGCGGTGGGCGCTTCGACGTTCGTGCCCTCAACCGTTAGGCGACTGACCGAGGGCCGTGTCGGTGTCGGCACGTTGATGACGATCGCCGCGCTCGGCGCTGTTGGACTCGGTCAGGTCGGCGAGGCCGCGATGCTGGCGTTTTTGTTCTCCATCAGCGAGGGTTTGGAGGAATACGCGGTGGCCCGTACCCGCCGCGGCCTGCGTGCTCTGCTGGCGCTGGTGCCGGATCAGGCCACGGTCTTGCGCGCAGGTGTCGAAACCGTGGTGGCCGCAGCCGAACTGCGCGTCGGTGATCAGATGATTGTCAAACCCGGGGAACGCCTGGCCACCGACGGCATCATTGTTGCCGGGCGCACCGCCCTGGACGTCTCGGCGATTACCGGCGAATCGGTGCCGGTAGAGGCCGGACCCGGTGATGAGGTGTTCGCCGGGTCGATCAACGGGTCCGGAGTGCTGCAGGTGGAGGTCACCGCGACCGTTGAGGACAACTCGTTGGCGCGAATCGTGCAGATCGTGGAAGCCGAACAGGCCCGCAAGGGCGCCAGCCAGCGCCTGGCCGATCGGATCGCGCAGCCGTTGGTGCCGGGCATCATGATCGCCGGGGCGCTGATCGCCGGGACGGGCAGCATCTTCGGTAACCCGCTGGTGTGGATCGAACGCGCTCTGGTGGTGCTCGTCGCCGCGTCCCCGTGCGCGCTCGCCATCGCCGTGCCGGTGACCGTCGTGGCGGCAGTCGGTGCCGCCTCGAAGATCGGGGTACTGATCAAGGGCGGTGCCGCGCTGGAAGCCCTGGGCACCATCAGTGGGATCGCGCTGGACAAAACCGGAACTTTGACCGCCAACCGGCCCACCGTCATCGACATCGCCACCACCAACGACGCCACCCGCGAAGAGGTGCTGGCGGTCGCGGCCGCGCTGGAAACCCGCAGTGAACACCCGCTGGCCGCGGCCGTCCTGGCCGCTACCCAAGCGCCGGTGGCCGCCGCGAGTGACGTGCACGCCGTTGCCGGAGCTGGGCTGACCGGCCACCTCGACGGGCAAGCCATCCGGCTGGGCCGGCCCGGCTGGATCGACCCCGCCGACCTCGCCGATCACGTAGCGCACATGCAACAAGCCGGGGCCACAGCGGTGCTCGTAGAACGCGATGACCGGCTGCTCGGTGCCATCGCCGTGCGCGACGAACTACGCCCAGAAGCTCCCGAGGTCATCACCGCGCTACGTGCCGGCGGCTACCAGGTGACGATGCTCACCGGCGACAATCACGCCACCGCGGCGGCGCTCGCCGCCCAAGCCGGCATCGAGCACGTCTATGCCGAACTGCGCCCCGAGGACAAGGCTCACCTGATCGCAGAACTGGGCGCTCACCGGCCCACCGCGATGGTCGGCGACGGCGTCAACGATGCTCCGGCCCTGGCCGCCGCCGACCTGGGAATCGCGATGGGCGCCATGGGAACCGATGTCGCGATCGAAACCGCCGACGTCGCCCTGATGGGCCAAGACCTGCGGCACCTGCCCCACGCACTAGCACATGCTCGACGCTCCCGGCAGATCATGGTGCAAAACGTCGGACTCTCCCTGGGCATCATCACCGTGCTCATGCCGCTGGCGATGTTCGGAACCCTCGGCCTGGCCACGGTCGTACTGGTGCACGAGCTTGCCGAAGTCGTCGTCATCGCCAACGGCGTACGCGCCGGACGCATAACGCCTCTTGCGGGGCCAGCACGAGACACCCGGCGGCAGGACAACTCAAGGTAGCGGCGGCCGTCACTGAATCCGAGGCATCGCAGGTCAGGCCCTCAAGCGCTGCCTCAGCCACAACGACAACGGACAACAAACACCCCGCCGAGCGCATCCAGGGCCGCGGGCACCAGCCGGTAGTACGCCCACTTGCCGCGCTGGGTTCGGTCGAGCAGGCCGGCCTCGACCAGGATCTTGAGGTGATGCGACACCGTCGGCTGGGATAGCCCCACAGTAGCGGTCAGGTCGCATACACACGCCTCGGCGCCCTCATGGCCCGCGATCATTGACACAAGCCGTAGCCGGGTCGGTTCGGCCAGCGCCTTGAGCACGCCGGCCAGCCGCTCGGCGGCGGCCGCGTCGAGTACGCCGTCGGTGATCGGGCTGCAGCACGCCGCAACGTCAGCGACCAGCAACGAGTCATCGCGTTCGGTCGGGGAGGCGATCGCGGCGGGCATGGCCCCAGTATGACACACGCATTGACAGTCATCGATGTTTCCCGCACACTGCTCACATAGATGTCTGTCGATGGAAAGAGTAGGTGCGATGACCGCCGAACACAATGAGCTGCGTGATCAGGTCCGGGCCAGCTACGGCGCCGCCGCCACCGCGATCAGCGGGGGCGCTACCAACAGCGATGTGCTGACCGCCGCGAGCTGCTGCGGGTCCAGCGACTCAGCCGATATCGGGACCATCTTCGGCGCCGGTCTCTACGGCGACGACGAGCACTCCGAGATTCCCGCTGAAGCGGTTGCGGCCAGCCTGGGTTGCGGTAACCCGACCGCGGTCGCTGACTTGCACCCCGGAGAGCGGGTGCTTGACCTGGGTTCTGGCGGCGGGATCGACGTTTTGTTGTCGGCGCGCCGGGTCGGCCCGGACGGGTTTGCTTACGGCGTCGACATGACCGACGAGATGCTGGCCTTGGCGAGGCGGAACGCCGAAGAATTCCGAGCCAAGGCCGGTGTCACCAACGTCGAGTTCCGCAAGGGCACCATCGAAGACATCCCGCTGCCCGATGCCGCCGTCGATGTGGTGATCTCCAACTGCGTGATCAACCTGTCCGCCGACAAACCGGCCGTGATCGCCGAGATGTTCCGGGTGCTGGTCCCCGGCGGGCGGATCGGGATCTCCGACGTCGTCGCCGAAGACCACCTCAGTTCGGCCGAGCGCGCCGAACGCGGCTCCTACGTCGGCTGCATCGCCGGAGCGCTGTCCCGCCAGGAGTACCTCGACGGACTGGCCGCGGCCGGGTTCACCGATGCCACGGTCACGTTCACCCACCAGGTGGCCGAAGGGATGCACGGCGCGATCATCCACGCCACCAAACCCGCCGCATCGTCTGATTGAGACAGCCGCAGCGAACGACCGCGCCACCGCGCCCCGACCCACCTCACGTTGACAGCTGCCAGTGAAGCGGTACGCCGCTCGCGCCACGGGAGAGAAACCTCATGAGTGACACCGCCATATCGACTGCTGCACCCGCAGTGGCCGCCAAGCTGTCCACCCTGGACCGGCTCTTGCCGGTATGGATCGGGGTAGCGATGGCCGCCGGCCTGCTGCTGGGGCGGCTGGTGCCCGGCCTGGGCGCGGGCCTAAGTGCCATTGAGGTCGACGGAGTCTCGCTGCCCATCGCCCTTGGGCTGTTGGTGATGATGTATCCGGTGCTGGCCAAAGTCCGCTACGACCAGCTCGGCGAGGTCACCGCCGACCGCAAACTGCTGGCGTCCTCGCTGGTGTTGAACTGGCTGATCGGGCCGGCGGTGATGTTTGCCCTGGCGTGGCTGCTACTTCCCGATCTGCCCGAATACCGCACCGGGTTGATCATCGTCGGGCTGGCCCGCTGCATCGCCATGGTCATCATCTGGAACGACCTGGCCTGCGGGGACCGCGAGGCCGCCGCAGTGCTGGTCGCGTTGAACTCGATCTTTCAGGTTCTCATGTTCGCCGCGCTGGGCTGGTTTTACCTGTCGGTGCTGCCGGGCTGGCTGGGCCTGTCCCAGACCGGGATCGAGGTCTCCCCGTGGCAGATCGCCAAATCGGTGTTGATCTTCCTCGGCGTCCCACTGTTGGCCGGGTACCTGTCCCGCCGCCTAGGCGAACGCGCCAAAGGCCGCACCTGGTACGAGTCGCAATTCCTGCCCCGCATCGGCCCCTGGGCACTCTATGGACTGCTGTTCACCATCGTCATCCTGTTTGCCCTTCAAGGTGATCAGATCACCTCCCGGCCTTTCGATGTCGCCCGCATCGCGGTGCCGCTGCTGGCCTACTTCGCGATCATGTGGGCCGGCGGCTACCTGCTCGGCGCCCTCCTCAACGTCGGGTACGAGCGCACCACCACGTTGGCGTTCACCGCTGCCGGCAATAACTTCGAACTCGCGATTGCCGTCGCGATCGCCACCTACGGCGCCACCTCCGGGCAGGCCCTGGCCGGGGTCGTGGGCCCGCTCATCGAAGTACCGGTGCTGGTCGGACTCGTCTACGTGTCCCTGGCGCTGCGTACCCGCCTCTTCGGACCCGAGTCCCAATCACGCAGTGCCCGCTGATGGCCGACAAACCCAGCGTCCTGTTCGTCTGCGTGCACAACGCCGGTCGCTCCCAGATGGCGGCCGCACTGCTGATCCACCAGTCCGGTGGCCGCATCGAGGTCCGTTCCGCGGGCACCGAACCCGCCGACCAAGTCAACCCGGCGGCCGTTGCCGCGATGGCCGAACTGGGCATCGACATCACAGCCAACAGCCCCGCGGTGCTCACCGCCGACACGGTGCAAGCCAGCGACGTCGTGATCACCATGGGCTGCGGAGACACCTGCCCATACTTCCCGGGAGTCACCTACCGGGACTGGAAACTGCCCGACCCCGCCGGCCAAGCCCTTGAGGTCGTCCGCTCCATCCGCGACGACATCGCCAACCGCGTCCAGACCCTGATCGCCGAACTGCTACCTGGCACCACTACATAACCCAAACCCACAGTCACCGAAACCTGTTGCGCCACTGAGATCCCCCCGGGTTATCCAACGCGGCAACGGCCCATGAAATGCTGGTCGACTGTCTGGCCGTACCCGGGATCGATACGGCGATCGCTGAGCGTGCCGGCCCGTCTCCGTCACCGTCGATACTGATCGGCGGGGCCGAGGTGATGCGTCCCGATCCGCCCCCGATGGGTCGGTTTGGGCCTGCCCGGCCGCCACGTGATGCTGAGCTAGTGGCCGCGAGGGGCGTACATGATCACGGCAACGCCTACCAGGCAGGCCAGGGCGCCGATCACATCCCAACGGTCGGGTCGGAACCCGTCGAGGGCCATGCCCCACGCCAGCGAGCCGGCGACGAATACGCCGCCGTAGGCGGCCAAGATCCGGCCGAAATGGGCATCGGGCTGCAGGGTGGCGACGAACCCGTACATTCCTAGCGCGATGACGCCGAGTCCCGCCCAGAGCCAACCACGTTGCTCGCGGACGCCTTGCCAGACAAGCCAGGCACCGCCGATTTCGGCGACCGCAGCCAGGACGAATAACAGGATTGAACGCGCCACCATGATTGCTGATCTTAGGAGACCGTGCCGGGGCATCGGGGCGTCCCCGGCTTCCGGACGCGGCAGCCCCACAACCCGATCGTCGACCCGTGCGCGTACCCGTGACAGACACCTGCCCCGCACACCATACTCAGAGAGCCAACCCACGGGAACCGACGTGAACACGGCAATGCGTTGGCGTTCAAATCGAATGCCGCACTGCCGGTTCAGTCAGTTCTTCGAGAACTGGGCACTCGGCACTGGACCCGCTCACGCAGGCAGCACCGGCATCCTCGATCAACCCCGCAATACTGTGCTCAAGCGCACGGATCTGAGGCGCCGCAGGTCAAACGGCCAGCAGCGCCTCAGATCAAACGACAGCGGACAGCCAGATCAAAATGTCGCCGCTAAAGCGCAGGGGCGGGTGCGTGGTTGTGTCGTCGTCGTCATGACTTAACTCCTCGCTAGACAAGGTTGATGACCAACGCGGGGTGCACCAGCAGCACAACGCCAAGGATTACGAGCACCGCCCCCGTGACGCGCGTGAGCCAATCGCCGAAGGAGGCGACTCGCTCCAGCCAGATCACCACCGAGAGCGCCAGCATCCACGCCAATTGCATGGTGCCGAAGGCGATCATGACTACGAACAGCATCCAGCAGCTGCCCAGACAAAAGACGCCGTAGCGCCCACCGGCACGAAGCGCCCGGGCCGGGCTGTCGTGGTACTTGCCGCACGGCGGGGAAACCGACAATGGCCAGTAGCAGTGCCGCAGGCACGCTGCTTTCAGCGGCGTGAGCTGATAGATCCCGGCGGCCAGCGCTATGGCGCCGGCCAGGCGGCCGACCCACGGTGATCCGTGTGCCAGTGGCCCGTTGAGGTGGCTCCACGCCCAGAAGGCGGGGATCCCGGTGGCGCTCCACAGGGCCAGGTATCCGGCGACGAAGACGATCGCTGGAGCGGCGCTGCCGGTGGCGGCGCGGGCGTAGGCGCGAACGACGGGCAGGACCGCAGGAAGCATCATCGCGGCCATCATGGCCACCCACGCGATGAGGAAACCGGCGAACGACATCATTGGCGCGGTCTCCATGGGCATTCCTGGCTCGGTGTCCATAGACATGGCGTCGCCGGTCATGCTGACCACTGACCACCACCAGCCCACCCCCGCCACACCCAGCAGGGCGGCCGGCAACCACGCATCAGTCCATGACCACTCACGCATTTCGGTGCTGTTCATGGTCTAGTGGCCGGGACCGACGGTGGCGTCGGCATCCAGGTCGCTTTCCAGAATCCAGCACACCGTGGACTGGTCATGTTCGGTGGGCGCGGCGTGCGCCGCGTGGTCGAGAAGGGTCTGCAGGTGGCCTTCGAGGGCGACCAGTTCGGCGATCTGCGCGCGGACTTGGTCCAGACGGGTGTGCAGGACCTGTTGCACGTGCCCGCACGGCACCTCACCGCGGTCGTGGATCGCCAGGATTTGGCGCACCTTCTGCAAGGTCAGCCCGGCGGCTTGGCCCCGATGGATGAACCGCAGCCGATCCACGACCTCGGGCCCGTAGTCGCGGTACCCCGACGCCGTGCGTGCCGGTGGCGGGAGCAGCCCCGCGTTCTCGTAGAAGCGAATGGTTTTCGCGCTGGTATTGCTGAGTTTCGCTAGTTCGCCGATCTGCATGGAACCCATCCTTGACCTTCCACTGTACTGGAAGGTCAAGGATGGGTTCGTGTCGCTCCGCAGCGACCGTGGCCGACTGGTCACCGTTTGGCGGTGCAACGACGGGAAGGGAGTGCTTGGTATGGCGTGGCATGGGTTCTTGATGAAGGCGGCGCCCACGGTGGTAACCGGGGTGGTGGGGGTTGCGGCGTATGAGGCAGTGCGCACGGCCGTGGCGAAGGTTCCGTTGCGCACGGCAACCGTTGCTGTGACCGCGTGGGGCATCCGGGCCGCCCGCGAAGCGCAGCGCACGGCCGAAACGAACACGGAACAGATCCGATTGACGGTCGCCGACGTGGTTGCCGAGGCACGAGAGCGCGCCGGAGAGGACACCGAACCGGCGATCGTGACGAGCCCGGGCGACGGCCATGACGACTGAGGTCCTGCCGGCCGCCGACGCCACGGCGACGGTCGTATCGGACGCGTCCGGGCGGATGCGGCTGCGCATCACCGGATTTCATGTCGATGCGGTCCGGGCCGTCGCGATCGAGGAGACTCTGGCCACGGTGCCCGGTGTGCAGGCGGTGACGGCCTATCCGCGCACGGCATCGGTGGTGATCCAGTATTCGCCGCAGCGCTGCGACACCGCGGCGGTGCTGTCGGCGATCGGCGTAGCCGAGCACATCCCTGCAGAGTTGGTGCCCACCCGTGCCCCGCATTCCGGCGATGCGCGCACCCCCGGGGTGGTGCGCAAGGCCATCGGTGGACTCCGCCGATTACTGGGCGCCCGGCCCGATAGCGACGCGCCGCGCGACACCGAGGGTAGTGGCGGCTGCGGGCAGGGACAGGGCGGTGCGTGCGGCACGGCGTCCTCGGGTGAACTGAACAGGCGTGAGCAGCGGAACTGGTTGCGGCGGTTGTGGCTGGCCATGCCGTTGGCGCTGCTGGCGTCGGTGTCGACGATGGTGTTCGGCGCCTATCCGTGGGCGGGGTGGTTGGCGTTCGCGGCGACGGTACCGGTGCAATTCGTCGCCGGGTGGCCGTTCCTGCGCGGCGCGGTGCAGCAGGCGCGGGCGGGAAGCGCCAACATGGACACGCTGATCACACTGGGCACATTGACCGCATTCGGCTACTCCACGTATGAGTTGTTCGCCGGTGGCGCACTGTTCTTCGAGACGGCGGCGCTGATCATTGCGTTCGTGGTGCTGGGTCGCTATTTCGAGGCCAGATCCACGAGCAAGGCGTCGGAGGCGATCGGCAAGCTTTTGGAGATGGGCGCCAAGGAAGCCTGCCTGCTCGTCGGCGGGCAAGAAATTCTCGTGCCGGTTGATCAGGTACAAGTCGGAGACCTGGTACGGGTACGGCCTGGGGAGAAGATCCCGGTCGACGGCGAGATCACCGACGGGCGCGCCGTCGTCGATGAGTCAATGCTGACCGGCGAGTCCGTCCCGGTCGAAAAATCGGTGGGCGACCGTGTTGCCGGTGCGACGGTCAACATCGACGGGCTGCTGACCGTGCGCGCCACCGCCGTCGGCGCCGATACCGCGCTGGCGCAGATTGTGCGCCTGGTCGAGCAGGCACAGGGCGGCAAGGCGCCGGTACAGCGACTGGCTGACCGGGTCTCGGCGGTGTTCGTCCCGGCCGTCGTCGGGGTTGCCGCGGTGACGTTTGCCGGGTGGACGCTGATCGCCGCCAACCCGGTCGCCGGTATGACCGCCGCGGTGGCGGTGCTGATCATCGCGTGCCCGTGTGCGCTGGGCCTGGCCACTCCCACGGCGATCACGGTCGGCACCGGCCGCGGCGCGGAGCTGGGGATCCTGGTCAAAGGCGGCGAGGTGATGGAAGCGTCGAAGAAGATCGACACCGTGGTGTTCGACAAAACCGGCACGCTGACCCGCGCCCAGATGCGGGTCACCGATGTGATTGCCGGCAAGCGGCGCCAGCCCAATCTGGTGCTGCAGATCGCCGCCGCGGTCGAGTCGGGCTCCGAGCACCCCATCGGCGCGGCGATCGTCGCGGCCGCGCGCGAGCTGGGGTTGCAGATTCCGGCCGCCACGGCGTTCGCCAGCCTCGCCGGCCACGGGGTGCAGGCCCAGATCGACGGCCGCACCGTGCTGGTCGGACGTCGCACACTTGTCGACGACCACGAGCTGCTGCTGCCTGAGCACCTTGCGGCGGCGGCCGCCGAACTCGAAGAGCAGGGCCGCACCGCGGTGTTCGTCGGCCGCGACGACCACGTTGTGGGCGTGCTCGCCGTCGCTGACACGGTCAAGGACGACGCCGCCGACGTGGTCGCTCAACTGCACGCCATGGGCTTGCAGGTCGCCATGATCACCGGCGACAACGCGCGCACCGCCGCCGCGATCGCCACACAGGTCGGCATCGATCACGTCCTGGCTGAGGTGCTGCCGCAGGACAAGGTCACCGAGATCGAGCGGCTACAAGACCAGGGGCGGGTGGTCGCGATGGTGGGCGACGGCGTCAACGACGCCCCCGCGCTGGTGCAGGCCGATCTGGGCATTGCGATCGGCACCGGCACCGACGTGGCCATCGAGGCCTCCGACATCACGCTGATGTCCGGCCGGCTCGACGGTGTTGTGGAGGCGATCGCGCTCTCGCGGCAGACGCTGCGCACGATCCACCAGAACCTTGGCTGGGCCTTCGGCTACAACACCGCCGCGATCCCCCTAGCCGCACTCGGTCTGCTCAACCCGATCATCGCGGGAGCGGCGATGGGGCTCTCCTCGGTCAGCGTGGTCACCAACTCGCTGCGGCTACGCCGCTTCGGCCGCCACACCCGACAAGGATCGCCCCAGACCGCCCACATGGTGGACATCCCAGATAGCGCGACGTGGGATTCGTGAAGCCAG
This sequence comes from Mycobacterium sp. NTMscope_Eco_3, assembly GCF_976985685.1. Taxonomy (NCBI): domain Bacteria; kingdom Bacillati; phylum Actinomycetota; class Actinomycetes; order Mycobacteriales; family Mycobacteriaceae; genus Mycobacterium; species Mycobacterium sp. NTMscope_Eco_3. The sequence continues at coordinate 1,466,717 of NZ_CDRJYZ010000001.1, forward strand.
TAGGTATGCCACAACATCGGCGCTCATTCACCCCGCAGTATCGAGTCACGGCCGCGCACATGGTGATCGACGGGCAGCGGCGAGTCGCTGAGGTAGCCCGCCAGCTAAACGTGGACACGAGCCTGCTGCATACATGGGTGCGCGATGAGCGGTGGCTGATGTCCCAGGCCCGCAGCGGTGACGGCCAGCGGCCAGATGTCGCTGGCGAACAGCCGCTTTCGGTCCAGGAGCGAGCGGATTTGGTCCGGCTAGGGCAGACCGCAGCCGAGCAGGCGCAAGAAATGGCCGGCATAGACGCGTCTCGGCACACTTTGCGACCGCAGCAGCGGCGAGCCGCGGCTTGAACTCGCCGCAAGGGAGTGCGCCTGCCACGGCGTACCCGAAATCGCCGAGCTACCGGGCGCGTCGAACTCCGGCTGCAACTGTCACCGGGTCGCGAAAATTGACAGTGATCATTGTTTCGGAGCTTGGTGGCGGGCCTGGCCCGAAAATTGACCGGCGCCGGATGGCTGCCTTTGAGTGGGATCTGCCGGTCCGTCACTGAGCCCATGCACCCGTTGAGGGCGTGCTTGGTGACCTTATAGGAGCTTGTCGTAGCAACGGGGCCCATCACTGTCTTGTCCCATCGGCCCGCGCTCAGGGTGCTGTCCGTATCAGTACCACTGAAGGAGGCCAATGCCTGCCGCATCGACCGCTGTCTTTGTCGGGGTCGACACCCACGCCGATACGCACCACGTTGCTGTCATCGACCAACTCGGACGCCACCTCGGCGACCGAGAATTCCCCGCCGATCCGGACGGCTACCGCAGCCTCCTGGACTGGATCTCCTCGATCGGATCGGTCGCCGGTGTGGGAGTGGAAGGCACCGGAACCTACGGAGCCCAACTGGGCCGGGTGTTGACGGCAGCGGGCCTGGCGGTGCTCGAGGTCAACCGGCCCGACCGTGCGACCCGGCGCGCCAATGGCAAGTCTGATCCCGTTGATGCCTACGCAGCAGCCCAAGCGGTAGCCTCCGGGCGAGCCGACAGCGTTCCGAAATCACGAGACGGCATCGTGGAGTCCATCCGTTGTCTTCGCGTGGCTCGGCGATCGGCAGTCAAGGCAAAGACTCAGTGCATCAACCAGATTCGCGGACTGCTGATCACCGGCCCGATGGACTTGCGTGAGCACATGAAACCGTTGGGAACCGTTGCATTGATCCAGGCGCTGTCGCGTCTGCGCCCCGGAACAGACCTCTCGGCGCCAGCGGCAGCGATCAGACTTACGCTTCGATCCCTGGCTCGCCGCCACCTGGCGCTCAATGACGAGATCAAAGAGCTCGACATCGTCTTGGATGAGCTGACCACCACTGCTGCTCCAGGTCTGCTGGCCAAGACTGGCGTCGGCACCGAGGTCGCCGGACAACTGTTGGTCAGTGCCGGCGACAACCCCGAACGGCTTCGTTCCGAGGCCTCCTTCGCCCATCTCGCCGGTGTTGCTCCTATCCCGGCATCCTCGGGACGCACGAACCGCCACCGGCTCAACCGGGGTGGCGACCGGGCAGCGAACAAAGCACTTCACACCGTCGCTGTCGTGCGGCTGAAATATGACGAACGCACCCGCGCCTATGCTCGCCGGCGAACCGCCGAAGGACTGTCAAAGAAGGACATCATGCGCTGCCTCAAACGGGCCATCGCCCGCGAGATCTACCAGGAACTCACGCGCCCAACACGATTCACACCCACACCCGAAGACCCAGCGGTCAGCCCTTGACAATCTATAGGAGCATCCCACCTGAGATGCTAATGACGGGTGTTGGGAGACCGTGGGATGCGGATTGAGATTCTGAGCAGCCCGGGCTGTCCGAACGCGGCAACGGCCCATGAAATGCTGGTCGACTGTTTGGCCGTGGTCGGGATCAACACGGCGATCGTTGAGCGGGTCGGACCCTTTCCGTCACCGTCGATACTGATTGACGGCACCGATGTGATGCGTCCCGATCGGCCGCCGACGGGTGACGTCTGTCGGTTGGATCTGCCCAGCCGTGACGTCATACTGACCGCGCTGCGACGGGCGATTGCGGCCGAAAGCTAGTGGCCGCGAGGAGCGTACATGTTCACGGCAACGCCGGCCAGGAAAACCAGGGGCGCCAAGCACGTCCCAGCGGCCGGGTCGGAACCCCTCGAGGGCCATACCCCACGCCAGCGAGCCGCCGACGAACACGCCTCCCCGTAGGCGGCCAGGATCCGGCCTATTTACCTCAGATCAGATGACAAACCACCCGCAACAGGATCGCCATTTGATCTGAGGCACCGCAGGTCAGACGCCCGCACCTGCCTCAGATAGAACGACAACGGACAGCTGCGCGAAAGCTCGATGACCTCAACGATTGCGGTGCAGCTTTTTCATGCAATATCTGCACCGAGTGATCTCAGATCCCGCTGGGCATCGGCGAAATCGTCGCGCTGTCTAACGGCAGCGACTCCTTCTTTGCATCCGTTGCGACCTTGACCGAATTATTCGTCACCCACGCGGCGCCGGTCGAAGACGTATCACCGCCACCGTTGCCGCATCCCGAGGCCGGCGTCGGAGCCGACAACGCGTCAACACCGACAGCGGCCAAGCGGCCCAACGCTTTCCGCCTGGAAACAGCACTACCGAACCCATTGACTGGTCTGGTCGGCATGATTCCTTCGGCTTAACATCAATGGACCCACTATGTCCAACGGGAACATCTTCTGTTGCGCAAAACCATCACATCCGTCGCTGGCAATTGCTGATTGTTAGCGTCTCCCTTGGGGGACCGCAATGGAGTCGATTAATCGATGAAGCCAACGCATCGTCCTGGTCGTCGCCTCACCGTCCGCGCCGACACGTTTAGGTGAGATCCTCTAGCGCAGCACATTGACCCGTTCGCATGGATCAACGAAGGAGACATCATGCCCGGAATCGCTGAAATGGCCCTATCCGGCGCCCCGATCGCCGGTGGGGCCCTGCTCGGGATGGCAGCGGGAAGCCTCCGGCTACCCGACCTTCGCGGCAACATCAAAGCCGACCTGGAATTAGTCTCATTACTGCCAGCCGAGGACACCGAACGGCGTACGCAACTACAGCGAACCATCGATATGCGCATCGATGACCTGGTCGCTGGACTCGACCGCAACCGTGAAATCAGGGATGCAGTCACGTCCTACCACGGCAATTGGCGTGACATCGTTGTGTTCGCCTGCACCGTGTTGTTCACCGTCGTCTGGTGGAACATCGATCACACCCGAAGCAATTGGTTGATCACATTCGTCTTGCTCGTCATCCTGTCAACCCTGGCTGCCATTTACGCGGTACGTGGCCTAGCCCGAGGAATTTCCACCTACCGCCACCTACACGGCAAGCGCAGAAGCGGACAGCGCGCCCAATAGACGGCAAACGCCAACACAGCGGCCTACTGGCTTCATCTTCGATCCGCGGCAACAGCCCAAGTCAAGCGGGAGCGGTCATTCTCAACAAATCCGTCCGCCTTGGACCGCCCATGTCTCAGCGTCACTCGAACCGATCCAACCGTTTTCACGGACCCGCCGGCCCCGACCGCGGCGCCGGCGGCCCGGTGTTCGTCGCACCCGCTAGCGACCCGAATCCGCTGGCCGCGGCGATCGTTGAGGGCGCACGCTCGGTGGGAATCCCTAGCTACCCAAGCAACAACAGCGCCATGATGGTGGCTGGCGGCGGCGCATCTCTGATCGATCTCCGAGTACGCAATGGATTCCGGCAGTCGATGTTTCGCAGCTATGTGCGCCCGCGTCTCCGCCCGTCAAATCTGACCATTCTCACCGGCGCGACGGTGACGCGGCTGATTTCCGAGGCAAACCGGGTCACCGCCGTAGAGTTTTCGTGCCGCGGGACGAACCACAGCGTTGCCGCGACGAGCGAGGTGGTCGTTTCGCTGGGCGCGATCAACACGCCAAAAGTATTGATGCAGTCGGGCATCGGCGATGCTGACGAGCTGCGCCAGTTCGGCATACCGCTCGTGTCGCATCTACCGGGCGTCGGACACAACTACCAAGACCATCCGCGTATCGACTGCGTATGGGAGTATCGCCAGCCGCTTGAGCCGCGCAACAACGGGGGAGAAGCGATGGTGCTCTGGAAGAGTGATGCACTCATGGAAGCGCCCGACCTACAGATATGCGTCGCGGAGTTGCCGTTGTCCAGTGCGGAAAACGCCGCCGTCTATGGACTACCGGAGCACGGTTGGACCGCGTGTGCTGGCGTGCTCCGACCGAAGAGCCGCGGCCGGGTCCGCCTAACCGGTTCCAATCCGGCCCACCCGGTCGCGATCGAGGACAACAGGCTGGCGCACGACGAGGACTTCAAGGCCGCCCTCGCCGCCGTCGAGCTGTGCCGCGAAATCGGCAACTCGGCCCCGGTGGAACGCTTCAACAAGCGTGAGGTCATGCCCGGCAACCTCGCCGGCCAGCAACTCGAGCGGTTCATTTGCGACGGGGCTGAAACCTTCTGGCATCAATCCGGCACGGCGAAAATGGGGCGAGACACTATGTCGGTGGTAGACGGAAGCCTCAAAGTTTATGGGGTGGAAGGCCTTCGGATCGCCGACGGGTCCATCATGCCGCGCATAACCACCGGCAACACCATGGCTCCCTGCGTAGTAATCGGTGAGCGTGCCGGCGACCTTCTCAAAGCCGAGTACGGGTTATGACGCTCAGGCTGGACGAGCACCTGCCAGGTGTCTGTGCTGATACCGCCGTCGCTGATCATTCGTTGACCATGGACGACGACATCCCCAAACTGATGAGCCGATACCAGCAGCTGTACCCAGCGCAGGACTGATGCGCATCGATCTGACCGGCGGGTAGCTGGGCCGACCGATGTGAGACTATTGCCGACAATGGACAATTGCGTTTATGAGAATAGGCATATCCGAAGCTACCCGGCATGGATGCTTCCCATAACGCGGCCGCATCTCGCGAGTGTTGACGGCTTTCGCGGCCGGCGTGCGTCCGAGGCCAGGACATGAGACCGCTGCCGCAGCTCACGCCGTGGAATCAGTGGTTCTGGGCATCCGGCCGGGACGGCAATCTGCGCATCCAGCGCTGCACCGAGTGCCATACGTACGTGCACCCACCCGTACCGATTTGTCCGTCGTGCCGGGCGACATCGGCTGCACCCGCCGTGGTTTCCGGTCGTGCGACGGTGGTGGGCTACACGGTCAATGAGCACCCATGGCTCCCCGGATTCGAACCGCCCTACGTCGTCGCGGTGGTCGCACTCGACGAGTGCGCCGAAGTGCGCCTGACAACGAATATCGTCGGCTGCTCACCCGAGGAGGTGCACGTCGGCCAGTGCGTCTCCGTGCGATTCGAAAACATTGACGACGTGTGGGTTCCGCTGTTCGAACCAACCGGCGCCACCGATGAGCGGGACCTACTGGGACCGCCCACCACTCCCGTCCCGCGTCAGCCTGTAGCCAGAGAGCGGTTTGAGCATCGATCCGTGATATCGGGCATCGGACGGTCTGCGATCGGCCGCCGACTGATGGTCGATCCGTTGTCGCTCACGGTGGATGCATGTTTGGCCGCGGTTACCGATGCCGGTTTGGAACTGTCTGATATTGACGGTCTTTCGACGTACCCGGGACCCGTGGGCATGGGCATGAGCGAAGGCGGGATCGCCGCCGTCGAGGAGGCTCTGCGTATACGTCCGACATGGATCAACGGCGGCATGGATCTACCCGGTCAGGGCGGCGCGATCATAGCCGCGATGATGGCGGTGGCTGCGGGCCTTTGTAGACACGTCCTTTGCTTCCGGACGGTGTGGGAATCGACGTTCGCCGCGCTTCGGCTGCACGGGGGCGGCGGACGGGTATCGGGGCCACAGCAATGGTCGTTGCCGTTTGGCGCGGCCTCGGCGGCCAATTGGATCGGCGTGAATGCCAACCAGTATCTGCACCGTTACGGTGCCGATCGAGAACTCTTCGGCATGATCGCCGTGAACGCGCGGCGCAATGCCGCGCTCAATCCGTCGGCCATCTACCGGGACCCGATGACGATGGACGACTACCTCGCCGCGCGGCCCATCACGTCCCCATTCGGCCTGTACGACTGCGACGTTCCCTGCGACGGTTCGATCGCGGTCGTGGTCTCTGACGCCTCGGCCGCCGACGACTTGCCGCGTCCGGCCATACGCTGTGAGGCCGTCGGAACGCAAGTGGCCGAACGTATATCGTGGGACCAAGGCACCTTGACCCACGAGCCCCAGGTCATTGGCCAGGCCGCCCATTTGTGGAGTCGCACCGACCTGCGACCGAGGGACGTCGATCTTGCGCTGCTCTATGACGGATTCACCTTCAACTGCGTGTCGTGGCTCGAGGCCCTGGGCTTCTGCGGCTTCGGCGAGACCCAGGGCTGGTTGGACGGCGGCAGACGCATCGCGCTGGATGGCGAACTGCCGCTCAACACCCACGGCGGCCAGTTGTCCGAGGGACGGCTACACGGATTCGGTTTCGTCTACGAGGCGGTGCTGCAATTGCGCCATCATGCCGGGAGCCGTCAGGTTGAGAACGCACGCACCGCCGTCGTCAGCACCGGTGGGGGAGTTCCGTCTGGGGTGATGCTGTTGCAACGCGCGACGTGACGTCGCAACACTATTCGAAGGCGATGACGCCGCGAATGTTCTTGCCGGCGCGGAGATCTTTCATGGCCTCGTTGATATCGTCGAGCTTGTACTTCTGCGTGACCAACTCGTCGAGCTTGATCAAACCCGCCTCGTACATCGCCAGGAGTTTCGGCATGGCCTCGCGCGGGTTCAGCTCGCCGTAGAGCACGCCTTTGAACGTCTTGCACGAACTGACCATGTCAGTGAGGACGATCGGCACCATCAGGTCGGTGATCTTCGGCATCCCGGTCAACACACAGGTCCCGCCCTTGCGCAACAACATCATCGCCGTCAATATCATGTCGGCGGGCACGACCCCGGGCGTGAGAACGACCCGGTCGGCCATCACGCCCCAGGTGATTTCCTTGACCAGTTCCAGCGCGGCGCCGATGTCGGCAGCGACGTGGGTGGCGCCGAACGTCGGCGCCACCTCACGTTTGAACTCGTTGGGGTCGACGGCGACGATGTGCTTGGCGCCGGCGACTTTCGCGCCCTGCACGGCGTTCATGCCGATTCCCCCGACGCCGACCACGACGACGGTGTCGCCGGCTTGGGTGCCCGCCGCGACCGACCCCGACCCGAATCCCGTTGTCACACCGCAGGACACCAGTGAGGCTGCCTCCAACGGGATCCAGTCGTGGACTTTGACCAGTGAGCGCTCCGACGCCACCACGTATTCGGAGAAGGTGCCGACCTGCATCATCGCCATGAGGTCTTCGTCGCCGAGGTGGCGCCGCCGGGTGCCGTCGGTGGTCATCGCCTTGCTGTAGATGTCGGCGCCCACGTCGCACAGGTAGGTGTAGCCGCTGGCACACCATCGGCAGTTGCCGCAGGCGGGCAAGAACGAGATGGCCACGTGGTCACCGGGTTTCAGTGTCTTTACCCCGGCTCCGACCGCTTCGACGACACCGGAGCCCTCGTGTCCGCCGAGCATGGGAAACCATTCGGGCACCGGAAGGCCGGACGCCCGCATCATTTCTGCCATCTCCGCGGTCGGCACACTGTCGCCGGTATAGAAGTGTTCGTCGGAGTGACAAATCCCGGCATAGGCCATCTTGACCAGCACTTCGCCCGCGTGCGGCGGATCAAGTTCGACTTCGGTGACTTCCCAGTCGACCCCGACACCGCGCAGGACTGCTGCTTTGGACTTCATCGCGTCTCTTTCATTAGGAGGGTAGCCGGCCGGCCGACAGTCTTTGGCTCAGACTCGGAGAGCTTGCCGTCGATGAGCATCCGCGATTCGTGGTTCACCATTGCCGGAGTTCCTTCACTGCTTCGGAGGCGCGCGGAGCCAATGTCAGGGAGGGGATGAAACTGCTATTGCCGCAACGGATGACGGAATGGACGACCTCGGTCAGATGATCGGCGTCGACGAGACCGCCCAGCATGTACTTGTTTTCCATCCAGAACTTGATGGCCGCTTCGAGAGCGTCGGGGTCCCAGCTTTTGTTGAACTCGGTCTGTGCGTCGCCGGCGCCGCCGAGGCTGTCGCCCACGGCGAGGCGGGTGAAGCCGATCTCCGGATGTTCGATGCGCCAGGCCTCGACGAGCTTGTCCAACGCCCCCTTGGTAACCGCGTAGGACCCGAGCAGCGGCCACGGGGTCGTGTAGGACGCACTCAGCGACGACAGGTACACGGCCGAGCCCGCAGCCGCCGCCAAATATGGGGCAGCGGCGGCGGTGACGAGCGAGGCGCCGGTGACATTGGTGGCGAACAACTGCGCCCATTGTTCGGCGGTCACCTCGCGCAGTGGTGCCAGCACACCCATGCCGGTCGTGTACACCAGGGCGTCGAGGCCGCCGAGCGCGCCGACCACCTCGGACATCGCCTGCCGGCAACTGTCAGTCACGGTGACGTCGCAGGCGACGGCGACCGCACCGTTGCCGGCGTCCCTGGCGGCGTCGACCAGCCGGTCGTAGCGGCGCGCCAGCAGCGCGACGTGGGCGCCCCGGTGGGCGAGCCCGGTGCCGATGCATCGACCCAGACCGGCGGAGGCACCGACGACGGCGACCCGAAGCGGAAGCTGCCCCTTGTCAGACATTGTCAGACATCGAGTTTGGCGCTGACGGAGCCGAGCGTCGCGCCCATTGGCAGGAGGATCACGCCAGGCGAAACATCGGCGTACTCGTTCGCGACCCTGCCCTCGAACAGGTTCGGCGGCTCCACCAGATGGTCGTCGACGCTCACCAAGATCATGTGTTCGGGCAGCATGGGTCTCCTTGCGCACAGGTTACGAGCGAGGTTATCAGGTTGTAGAGGAACTATATTCAATTACGAAAATGTACATTTCCACAGCGGCGGCGTCAGGCCAGGGCATGAACAGGATGATCACCGCCGCAATGTTTTTCGGGGCTCGGCGGCGAAGGAGAGCAGGAGTCGATCGAGGATCTTGGCGGCCCGACGCCGAGCCCTGGTGGGATTTGCGGCATGCGCCACGAGAAGTGCGGCTTCCTCGAGGGCTGCCACCAGCATGTGGGTCAGTTCCCCGACCGGTTGGTCGTCGATGACGCCCGCCGCGATCGCTTCACGGACCACCTCGTTGATGAGGGCGATGCTGTTGCCCTCCTGGATTTCCCGAAGAGTTTGCCAGCCCAGCACCACCGGCCCGTCGACGAGTATCACCCTCTGGACGGCGGGCTCGGTGGCCGCTTCGAGAAATCCGTGCAGACCGCTCGTGAGCCGCTCCCATGGGTCCGTGCCGGGCGGGGGAGCGGCGATGGACCGAAGTGTGAGGTCGTTCTCGACATCTTCGAAGACGGCGCGAAACAGCTCGGCCTTGTCCTTGAAGTGGTGGTAGAAGGCCCCGCGCGTGCCGACGCCCGACTTGGCCACCAGGTCACCGATGCTCGTGTTGAAGAACCCGTGTTCCACGAACAGTTCCCGGCCCGCCTCGATCAACTCGCGACGGGTCTGCTCGCCACGCGCGCGTCGATCGTCGTCCGCCCCACCGCGCTGCGCCATGCCGACGATCGTAGCAACATTCAGCTTGAATGTTGAGCGCTAGGTAGTGGCGGCGTCAGCGCGCGACACCGCAGCACGGTTCGGACCCTAGGCCCAACCTCCATGCTGTATGTTGCCGGCTATGGCAGGCGAGGTTCGCGCATACGGTTCGGTCGCTCCCCTGAAAGTCGGCTTGCTCAATGACTATCCGACCTCCGGCGACATGGACAACGACACCTTCGCCGCGCTGCGGCTGGTGATGGACGAAGCCTATGACTCCGGATTGCTCGACCGGCCGATCGAACTCGTCGCGCGCAACGTGGTGGGCCTGCCCAACGGCACTTACCTTGCGGTTGAACGGGCCTTCGACGAACTCGTGGCGGAGGGTTGTCTGGTCATTTTCGGGCCGTGGGTATCGGACAACGTCGTGCCGCTGCGTTCCCATGTCGAGGCCACCGCGCGGGTTCCGATCCTGACATTGTCCGGGTCGGAGGGAGCGCTCGGCGACTGGTGCTTCGCTCTGAACAACGGTTCGATGCCGGAGGAGCCGGTGATGCTGGCCGCGGTGATGATCGGCGATGGTCGATCGCGCATCGCCATCGCGTATGAGGCCTCGCTGATCGGCAAGGAGTACCTCGCCTTCGCTCAAAGAGCCTACGATGCCGCGGGTTTGAAGGTCGTTGCGACCGTGGCGATTCCCCAGGTCGAGGCCGACAAATCCGAGGCGGTCACCGCGTTGCGCGCGTCGGAACCCGACGCGCTGGTGCATGTCGGGTTCGGGCACGGCCTGTGGGGCTTCACGGATGCGCTCCGGACCGCCGGCTGGGATCCACCGCGGTACACGACGACGGCGTTCGAAATGGCACACATCAGCACTGAGTGGATGCGGCATCTATCCGGCTGGATCGGGCTGGACAGCTACGATGAGCGCAACACTGTCGGGCAGGCCTTCCTCGATCGCTTCGAGGCCCGATACGGTCGGCGGCCCGGACACTCGATGCCGGGCCTGTCGCATGATGCGGCGACCGTGATCGTGCGGGGCCTCGCCGCAGCGCGCCCGCTGACCGGCGAGGGGGCGAAGAACGGGATGGAGCAGGTGAAACTCGTCCCGTCGGCCAGCGGCGCACCGGGCACGTTTTTGCGGTTCGGCCGGTTCATTCGACAGGGCTGGATGGGTTCCGACTATCTCGTGGCCCGGCGCGTGCTGCCCGACGGCACCGCGCACGTTTTCCACGCGGCGCCCAGCGACCACATCGCCCGCGCCGTCGCTGTTACGTCACGCTAGTTGGATCGCCCCGAACACCGGTGCGGTCACGATGCCGGGCGGTCGGGCAAGCACGTACGGAATGGCGCGAACCGCGCCCATCGCGATCATCAGATGACCGGGCATGGCGTGCTGGCCCGTCGGCGTCACACCATCGAACGCCACGTCGAGCTGGAGTTCGAAGCTCGGCTCACCTTTGATGACCGCGCGGATCAGCGGCGCCTTCTCACCGGGCGCCAACGGAGCCATACCCCACTGGGGCAGGTCGCGGGTGAGCACCCACTCCTCGTGAATGGCCAGCAGAGGGCGGCCTGACCAGTGGCCAACCCACGAGAAACGCTGCCCGACAACCGTTCCCGCCCTCATCCTGCCGGCCGGGACATCGATATCGTGGGGCAGTGTGGTGGCGTCGACCGCCACATCGATGTGCGAGAGGGTGATCCCGAGGACATCGGCCGTCGCGTTGAGGGCCTGGCGGTAGGCCATGTCGAGCTTCTTGATGATTGGGGAGTCAATGCTGACATCTTCCGGCGGTCTGCCCATACCCATCAGGTCGACGAGCATCGGCCGACTGTTGACGGCTGAGACGTCGGTGGCTTCGTAGAGGTCGATGCGGTCGATTGTCTTACTCAGCCCCGTCACTGTCGCGACGAGTCGCTCGAACATAAAACCGGGGTTCTCGCCGGCGGCGTGGAAGCGTGACCCGCCCTGTTGGCAGGCCCTTGCGAACGCCGCCTCGGTCTCCACGCCGTAGGTGGGTAAGTGGTTGTACGACGTCGTGGTGATGACGGTGTTGCCCGCCACGAGTAGGCGGCAGATGTCCTGCGCGTTCGTCTCGACGGCATGGGCCTTGCTGGCCGCGTGCACGACGACATCGGCGCCCAGCGCGATGATCTCGTCCTTGTCCGCCGTGGCGAACACGCCCGTCGTCGGTGGGAGCCCGCAGAGCGCACCCGCGTCGAGCCCGGCCTTCGCCTGGTCGTACACCAGCACGCCCGCCAGCTGATAACGTGGATTCTCAATAAGCTCTTGCAGTGCGGCCCGACCGACGGCGCCGGTGGCCCATTGCACGACTCGGATAACCAATCGACCGCTCCAGGTTGCGCTTTCGGATTTCTCTGAGGTTCTGGTTGGTTCAACCTACATCATGTAGGTTTGCAACCGACAGCTTGTAGGTTGAGCGGCCTTACGGGAGGTGGCGCGTGGCGGAGCCTACGGTTACCGACGACATCGAGCAGCGCATCCGCGCGGCGCAGGCGAAGTTCAACGCGGGAATGGGTGCCGACGGCGACGCGACCCCGTACCCGCTGCTGCGCGAGCTGCGCCAGAAGGCGGCCGTCCACCCGGGTTGGCCGGAAATGGGTGTTCCCGACGATGGTCCCGACGGCAAGAAGACATTCACGGCGTACTCGTTCGATGCGGTCAAAGCCGTCTTCACCGACAGCATCACGTTCAGCACCCGGATCTACGAGGATATGGTGCGACCACTGCAAGGGCCGACGATCCTGGAAATGCAGGAACCCGAGCACGCGACCTACCGCAAGTTACACGAATTCGCCTTCGCGAGGTCCTCGATGAAACGCTGGGACACCGAACTTGTTGGGCCCGTTGTGGATCGCACCATCGCGAAGTTTCGCGACGACAAGCGCGCCGACCTGGTCGATGCGGTGTTCATGCCGATCCCCGTGCGGATCATCGCCGCCCTTCTCGGGTTGCCCGAATCGGATATCGGTGAGTTTCATCGGCTGGCCATCGATCTGCTGGGCTTTCGTGCCGACATGGAAACGGCGATGAAAGCTTCGGCGGAGATGAAGGAGTACTTCGTCGAAGTCCTTGCCGACCGGCGCAAGTCGCCAAAGGACGACATGGTTACCATCCTGTCTCAGGCCGAGATCGACGGTATCAAAATGTCCGATGAACAAATCTACGGATTCATGCGCAATCTCTTGCCCGCGGGAGCAGAGACCACGTCGCGCTCGACGGCCAGCCTCGCGTTGGGTCTGTTGACCCACACCGACCAACTCGATGCGCTGCGGGCCGATCGCAGCCTGTTGCCGCAGGCGATCGAGGAGGGCATCCGGTGGGAGACGCCGCTGCTCAACTTCATCCGAGAGGTCACCACCGACATCGACTTTTTCGGGCTCCGTATCCCGAAGAGTTCGACGATGATGGTCAACCTCGGCAGCGCCAACCATGACGAGACGCGATGGGAGGATGCCGAGTCCTTCAACATCTTTCGGGACCGCAAGCCGCACATCGGGTTCGGGCACGGGGCGCACCTGTGCCTGGGCATGCACCTGGCGCGGCTGGAGAGCACCAAGATCTTCAACGCGTTGCTCGACAAACTCCCAGGGTTGCGGCTCGACCCCGATGCTCCGCCGCCCTACGTGAGCGGCACGATTTTTCGTTCGCCACCACGCCTGGACGTCGTGTGGGATTAGGAATCCTGACATGACTCGCGTGATCCAGCGGGCCACCGGGGTGACCGGGATGATGTCTTTGCGGCACATCATGAGCCGGCCGGACCTGGAACTGGTCGGTGTGCGGGTCTACGACGCGGGCAAAGCCGGGGTCGATGCGGGCGCGCTGTGCGAGGTCCCGGAAGCAGGGGTGCTGGCGTCCGCCGATCGCAACGCCATCATCGGTACGGATGCCGACGTGGTGCTCTAGCGATGTGAGTTCGCGATCAGATGAAGTCCGATCCGCCGTCGACGTTGACGGTGGCCCCGGTCACGTAGCCGTTTCGTCGTGACGCCAGATACGTGGTGATGGATGCGATCTCTGCGGGCAATCCGGCACGGCCGACGTCACAGGGATGGCCGTACGTCCGCTCGACCCACGTCATCACGTGCTTGGGATCCGATGAGTCCAACCCCTCCGCGGCAAGCACATCCCGCAGGTTCTCGGTGAAACTCGCCGTCACGATGGTACCGGGGCAGATGCAGTTGACGAGAATACCCCCGGCTCCAAGGCTTTTCGACAGGTTCTTGGTGAAGCTCGACAGCGCCGATTTGGTGGCCGTGTAGGCGACCAGGCGCGCGCTCTGGCGCTGAATCGAGTGTGCCGAGAACGTGACGATGCGAGCCCAATCGGCCGATCGCAACATGGGCAGCGCGGCCCGCACCGAGCGCACGGCGGAGAGCGCACCCAGATCGAAGGCAGCGTGCCAGTCGTCGTCGTCGAGTTCTTCGAATGTGCCCGCGTTCGGTCCGACGGTGTGTACCAGGACATTCAAGCTGTCCCAGGTATGACCGACAGACGCGAACGCCGATGTGATGGACTCGGCATCGGACATGTCGACGGTGATCGTCAACACTTCGGGAGCGCCCGCACTGCGGATTTGCCTCGCAGCCGAGTCCAATGCAGTCTGGCCGCGGGCCATGATCGCCACGGAAGCGCCCTCGGCGCCGAGACTCTCGGCGATCGCCAGCCCCATCCCCTTACTGCCTCCGGTGACGACCGCCGTTGCACCGTCGAAACCTAGGTCCATCGAGCCGTCCTTCCTTTATGCGCTGCCAGTGAAAGTCGGCTGGCTCTTGATGATCCGGGGAGCCAGGTGAACGATCTCGCTGACCACTGTGGGGTTGGCGTGCGAAATGGCGATGAGGGAAAGCATTGCGTTGGCCACGTCTTCGACCGTGGACATCTCGTCCGGAATCTGGCCGCCACGCGCCCAGGCTCGGTATAGATCGGCCAGCAGGTCACGGTCGGCTCCGCGCAGGATTTCGGTGTCACACGTGGGGCCGACGCTGACGCGGACCAGGGCGATCTCGGGATGTTCGGCCCGCCAGGAGCGCAGGATCTCGTCGAGTGCGGCCTTGCTCGCATGATAGGCGGCCACACCCGCGCGGGGACTGCCTACGTCGTGGCTCGACGCGACGACGACCGTGGCGTTGTCGGCCAAGTGGGGGAGGGCCGTCCGCAGTACGTGGGAGGCACCGACAGCGTTGACGGCGTACGCGTGCAGCCACGTGTCCACATCGGTCTCTTCGATCAACGCGAACGGCACCACGGCACTGGTGAATACCACTGCGTCGAGTTTCCCGAATTTGGCAGCAACATCGCTGATGACGGATTCGATGGCGCGCGGATCGGATACGTCGAGCTCATGAGCCGATCCGCCGAGCCGATCGGCCAGCTCTGCCAGGCGGTCTACCCGTCGCGCGGCGAGTGCTACCGTGGCGCCCCTGGAGTGGGCGGCGAGGGCCAGCGCCTGTCCGATCCCGGACGACGCGCCAATGATCAGCATTCGTGTCCCCGCGATGGTGGAGTGCCGGTCGCTCATTCTCTGCCTCCTTTGGGTGATTTCATGAATGACGGCGTTACGGCGATCTCGGCGCTGCCCGTCATCTTCTGCCTCTCTCGCATACGTCCCTTCGGCGCGAATGGCGAACTGGACCGAAGTTGTGATTCGCGCATATAAGGATCGACGTTTTCACTGCGGCTGGTTTTATTGCGTCGCCTAATCGATCGCCCCTTAGCGGCGCGCCAGCAGGCCGGTGAGCTGTTGCGCCAGCTGCGACTTCTTAACCTTTCCTGTCGCGGTGAACGGGAGGTCCTCCTTTGCAGTGACCCAAATGAATTTCGGCACCTTGTACGCCGACAGCCGGTCACGCAGTTGCGTCCGCAAGGACTCGCCGTCCAGCGTGGATTCACCGCGCGGGACCACCGCGGCGGCGACCACCGTTCCGTACTCATCGCTTTCGGCGCCGACCACGTACGCCTCGAGCACACCGTCGCAGTCGGATAGCGCCCGTTCAACTTCGCTGGGTGTGACATTAGTGCCGCCACCCGTCTTGATCAGATCGCCCAACCGGCCGGTGAACCTGATCCAACCGTCGTCGTACGCGACGCCGCAATCGCCCGTGCGATAGTAGCCGTCGGGGGTGAACACTTCTTCGCGCTCACGCTTGTACAGGCGTTGCATCAGTGAGTATCCGCGGACCCAGATCTCGCCCGGCGTGCCGAGAGGCGTCGGCAGTCCTGTGTCGGGGTCGACCAGCACATGTTGCAGCCCTTCGATCGATACGCCGCCTGTTTCGGACCGGTCGGGCGGTTGCGGCACGTAGGGGTCGACCCCGATGTGGTTGCCGCACAGTTCCGTCATCCCTAATGCATTGGGGCCCTTGGGTCGCCGCGAGGGCGGCACCATCGCGGGCATGCTGGTGCGTTGCACCGAGCTCAGATCGCGCACCGAAAAGTCGGGATGTTCGGCCAGGGTCTTGCCTTGTTGGGGCCAGCCCAGTGTGATCGTCGCGCGGTGGCGCTCGATGAGCTCGAGGCCCTCGGCGGCATCGAAGGCGGGCTGGGTGACCAGGGTTGCCCCGTGGTGGATCACGGCATTCAATCCGGTGATCAAACCTCCCACCCAGAAGAAGGGCATGGCGGTGAACATCACGTCATCGTGGCTGACGCCATAGGTGAAAGTGAGGTTGTAGGTATGGCGGACCAGCGTGCCCTGAGTGTGGACGGGTCCCTTCGGATCCCCGGTGCTGCCCGAGGTGTAGATGATCATCACGTCATCGGCCGGCGTTACACACAGTTCCACGTCGACGAGGAAGTCGGCGTCGCCGGCCGACACGTCGCCATCGCCGTTGATCGGCGTCGTCCACACTTGATCGGATGATCCCCAGACCGCGACGGTCCGCAGGAACGGTGCTTTTCGTACCGCGATGCGGCCTGGCTCACGCTGATCGGCCAGCCCTGGCAGAGCTTCCTGCAGGCGCGCGACGAAATCGTGATTGCGGAACCGTGACCACGTCAAGATCGCGCGCAGGTCAGCGTGGCGCGCGGTCCAGGCGAGTTCGGACGCCTTGTAAAAGGTATTGAGCGGAACGGCCACCGCGCCGATGCGCGTGGTGGCAAACCACGCCAACGCCCAGTCGATGCTGTTGGGCATCAAGATTCCGACGTGGTCACCCTTGCCGATGCCCTCCGCTAACAGGGAGATCGCCAGCGCGGCCGAGCGGCGGTCAAGATCGGCATAGGTGAGTACCTGGCCATTGGCAATGAGGAACGGCTTGTCCCCGAAACGTGCCGCGCAGGACCTCACCAGAGCAGGAATCGTGGGCAAGATGTTCGGGAACGGCATGTCCGCAGGATAGTAGCATTTGCGAAAAACGAGAACATTGGTTCTCGCAGCTCGCTCCCTGCTTACAATTTCGCCATGGTCACAGAATCGGGGAATCGCGACATAGTCGATCGATTGGACCGGACCGAATCGTGCCTCGCGATCAGTCAGTTGCCCAGCAGGTACGCGATGGCCCTCGACGCGCGAGATCTCGGTGCCCTGGTGGCGTTGTTCGTCGACGACGTCGATGCGGGTGCCGAGGGTCGGGGCAGAGATGCACTGAAGCGTTGGTACGACAGGGTGCTTCGGCGGTTCTATCGCAGCATCCATCTGATCTGCGGCCACCAATTCGACTTCGTCGACGCTGACCACGCGATCGGATCGGTGTATTGCCGCGCCGAACACGAGGACGGCGACGGGTGGTTCGTGATCACGATGCGTTATGACGACGTCTACGAGCGTCGCGACGGTCAGTGGTGCTTCGTCAAGCGAAGGGAACACCCTTGGTACTCGGTCGATGTGACGGAGCGCCCGGGCCCGGAGTTCATGCGCTGGCCTGCCGACGTTCGGTTGCGTGCGGCCATGCCTCACCGGATGCCGACGTGGCGGGACTTCTGGGCCGACGGAGATTTTGCGTTGCCCGAACGGCTCTCGGCGCGCCCATAACGTTCGGTGCTGGCTGCCTCACGCTTCGACGCGGTTTACAAATCCGCGCGAAACTGACATTCTCACTGAATGCAAGCAGGCGTTTCCGCCGTTGCTTACCTGTCGGTGCGCTCGCACCCGTACCACCGCGATCAATGGAGGCCGTCATTTCCGCCGACAAAGTACTCAGTGGCGTCCGCGTCCTAGAGGTTGCCGCGTGGACTTTCGTGCCGTCGGCCGGCGCCGTGCTGGCGGAGTGGGGCGCCGAGGTCATCAAGGTGGAGCCGTGCGAGGGCGGTGACCCACAGCGTGGCCTCGTCACGATGGGCATCGTGGACGAGGGCGGCGGCACGGTCAACTACATGATCGAGATACCGAATCGGGGAAAGAAGTCGATCGGCGTCGACCTGAATACTCCCGGCGGCCAGGACGTCATCCGTAAGCTTGCCGCGACGTGCGACGTGTTCCTCACCAGCTATCTGCCGAGCCGCCGCAAGAAGCTCGGCATCGACGTCGATGACATCCGAGCCGCGAACCCAGGCATCGTCTACGTGCGCGGGTCAGGCCACGGCCCCAAGGGCCCGGATTCGGACAAACCCGGCTACGACGGCGTCTCCTACTGGGCGCGCGGCGGCATCGCCACCGTGCTCACCGACGGTGCCGGCGAGCTGGTGCGGTCGCGACCCGCGTTCGGAGACCTCCTCGGGGGCATGGCGATCGCAGGCGGGATTGCGGCCGCGTTGTACAAGAAGGCGACCACAGGTCAGGGGTCGGTTGTGGATGTCTCCCTGCTCGGGTTAGCGGCCTGGAACCTCAGTCCCGATGTCGCCGTGAGCCAGATCCACGGTGGCAGCTCGATCCCGAACTACAGCCACGCCGACGCGCCCAACCCGTTGGTGGGAACCTACCGCACCAAGGATGGACGTTATGTCCAGCTGATGATGCTGCAACTCGACAAGTTCTACGCCGAAGCGATGCGCGCCATCGGCCTACCCGAACTGGTCGGTGATGAGCGATTCGCCGATCCCGCATCACGATTCGCCAACCGAACGGAACTCATCTCGCGCATGGACGACGTGTTTGCCCAACGCACACTGGCCGAATGGCGCGAACAGCTGGCCGACATTTCGGGAGCCTGGGGAGTGGTGCAGACACCGGGAGAACTTTGCCATGACCCAGCGGTGAGCGCGAACGGCTATATCGCGAACACCACCACGATGAACGGCTCGCCATACTCGTTGCCCACAAACCCCGTCCAGTTCGACGAACGGGCCGTTGTCCCGCCCGGGGCGCCGGAACATGGCCAGCACACCGAAGAGGTGTTGATGGAGGCCGGCTTGGACTGGGACACCATCGCGAGCTACAAGGAAATTGGAGCCATTCTATGAGCGCGACGCCGTCGCAGATCGCTTCTGAGAGTCCTGTCGACTTCGACCCGTTTTCGGAGGACTTCTTCAATGGAGCGTTCGACACCTACCGTCGCCTGCGCGACGAGGCTCCCGTTTATTACAACGCGAAGTGGGATTTCTGGGCCCTGACCCGTTACGACGACGTCGCGTCCGCGACCAAAGACCACGAAACGTTCTCCTCCGCCAAGGGCGCGACATTGGACATGGTGCAGGCGCACGACGATGCGCTGCCGGTGCCCAAGGTGATCATCTCGATGGACCCGCCCGAACATCAGAAGATGCGCCGGCTGGTGAGCAACGTGTTCACCCCCCGTGCCATTGCGGCACTGGAAGACATGGTGCGCGAGAAGGTTTACGAGCGCATCCACGCGCTCGACCCGTCCTCCTTCGACGTGGTGGCCGACTTCTCGGCCTTGTTTCCGAACGAGGTCATCACCACCATGTTGGGAGTGCCGAAGCAGGACCGCGACCAGATTCGTCTCTGGCTCGATCTGCTGCTCGAACGCCGTCCAGGTGAGATCGCCACCACCGCAGAGGGTTTCGAGGCCTCGACGAAGACGGGGATCTATTACTACAACCTGGTGCAGAAGCGCCGTGCCGAGCCCTGCGACGACATGATCAGCCGCCTCATCGAGACCGAGATCGAGCGAGACGGGCAGATCGAGAAGCTCACCGATGTGGATATCACCGGATTTGCGACCATGCTCGGGGGAGCGGGGGCGGAGACCGTCACCAAGCTCGTCGGCAACGCCATGGTCGCCTTTTCCGACTTTCCCGACCAGTGGCAGAAGTTGCAGAAGGACCGTAGCAAGATTCCGGCCGCGATCGAAGAGCTGTTGCGTTACGAGGCGCCGTCGCAGTACCAGGTCCGCACCGCCACCCGCGATGTGACGTTGCACGGCAAGACAATTCCCGAGGGCAGCGCCGTGTTGCTCGTCACAGGTTCAGCGACGCGCGATGAGCGAATGTTCCCAGATCCCGATCGGCTCGACATCGACAGGGAGCGCAAGATGGGCTTCAATCTCGCCTTTGGGTACGGCGTGCACAGTTGTTTGGGGGCGGCGTTGGCGCGGATGGAGAGCCGCATCGCCCTAGGCGCGCTGCTCGATCTCCTCCCCGAGTACGAAGTCGATCGCAGCGGGCTGCGGCGGGTGGCAATGTCCAATGTTTGCGGGTGGTCCAATGTGCCCGTGCGCAGAACTAGATGAAGTGTTGCGGACGCCGATGGGCCAGACGGTGATCGAATTGGCCGACCTCGCCGACGCCGGCGACGAGATCGCCGGAGAATTGCTGGCGTGGCTGTACGGGCGGCTGGCGAGACACAAGAGCCTCGGTCGATTTCATTCACGCGGTGCCTCCCGCGCACCGACGCTAAACGCAACCGCGAGCGCGTCGTGATCGCCGCAAGTCGGTTATTCGCCGAGCGATCGGTGCAACTCAGCGGCCTTGAGCGGAGGCCTGGGACAGGCTTGCTCGCCGCGATCGAATCCCAAAGATGATCGCGCGCAACGTTAGGGGAACGTCACGACGACCTTGTCCGCGGCGCCGGGGGTGGCCGCCAGCCGCAGTGCCTCCTCGACGTCATCGAACGGAATCGTGTGGCTGACGATGACGGCGTATTTCTGCCAGTTGGTCACCAGATCCTTTGTCACTTCGAAGATTTCGTCTGGATACCCGCAGGATCCGACGATCTCGATTTCGTTGCCCATCACGTTGAGCAGCTCCACGGACACGGGTTCCTTGTGGACGCCCACGATCGTCAATCGCGCGCCCCGCTTCGCCACCGACAGGACGGTGTCGGCGACGGCTTTCGCGCCCGCAGCGTCGAGGTAGACATCGGTCCCGACCCGACCGCCGAACATTGATTCGCCCTCGCCGTGCAGTTCCAAGAGGCGAGCGGCGACGTCCTCCTCGGCGGGATTGATCACGGCGTCGGCGCCGACCTGCAGCGCCTTGTCGAGGCGGCCGGTGATTGGGTCGACCACCACCACGTGGCCCACGCCGAGCGATTTGAACGCCAGTACTGCGCCGAGGCCCACCGGTCCGGCGCCGAAGACGACGACCTTGTCTCCGGTTCGAGGGTTGCAGCGATTGGCGCCGTGTAGGGCGACGGCCATGGGCTCGTTGAGCGCTGCTACCTCCCACGGCACGTGCTCGGGTATCACCTCGAGACTGCGTCCCCGCGCCGCGTTCTCGATGAGTAGGTACGGTGCCAATGCCCCTGTGGTGCCGCCGTTTCCGATGATGCCGCTCGGGGCGCTCATCGGGTTGACGACCACGTGATCCCCGACCTGGATCCCTACGACGTCCGCGCCCACCTCGACGACTTCACCGGCGGGTTCGTGGCCCAGAGGCATGCGGCCCTGCACAGGTGGGACCCCGCCCATGGATATGTAAATCCCGTCGGACCCACACACGCCGCAGGCACGCATCCGCAACAGGACGTCGTTCGGTCCGGTTTGCGGCTTCGGAACGTCGAGTAGCCCCGTCTCGCCGACTGCAATGACTGTCGCTTGCTTCATGGCATCGGCCGATCGCCGTCCACGCGCGCGGAATCGGCCGCCCCCATGGCGAAGAAGCTCTCCATTACGGGCTGCATCACGCGGTTGACGAGTTCGATCCGGGGACCGATCGGTCCTTTGCAGTACGCCCAGAGCGTCTCGCCTTCGGGGGTCAGACCCCGCCCCTCGACAGCAAAGTGATTTTCTCGCAGCGCCGCGATGTCGTCATCGATGTCGTCGGACCAGTATCCGAGGTGGTGTAGGCCCGAGGTCGAAGGGGTCCACAGGGTGTTGGGAACGGCCTGGACGAGTTCCAGGCGTGGTTCGGTCAGCGAGAACGCCAGCCGTAGGGGGATGGTGTCGACCCGGCCGTCGAGTTCGACCGTCTGGTCCACCTCGAAAGCCTGAGTCCACCGGTGACCGACTACGTCGGTGAGGAAAGCCATCTCGGCGTCGAAGTCTTCGACGACGAGTCCGCAGTGGTACAGATCGTCTGCCTTCATCCTCGTTGCCCTTCTTCCATTTTCATTGCCTTTCTTCGTGCGCGTTGTGAGACGGTCATCAGATGGATGCGAGTAGTTCGCGCGCTGCTTCGACGCCGGGACGCAGTCGTGCGGCCGCTCCGGTACCGGCGAGGGCCGCTTCGCGTTGCGGCATCTCCAGGCCCACGACGACGTCCTTGGGGAGCTCGGCCAGATACTCCTTCAGGGGCACCTCACCGGCACCCGGGACCAGTCGCTCGTTCATGGCCTCGAAGTTGTAGTCGTCGAATCGGCTGGTCATAGTGGTGTCGGACAGCTGGATGTATCCGATGCAGGTCGGCGGAATTTCTGCGAGGTCGGCGGGCCGCGTGCCCAACCGGGCGATGTGCATGGTGTCGATCAGCAGGCGGAATTCGGGCCGGTCGACGTACTCGACCACCGTCATGCCCGTGCGGAGGTCTCCGACGGTGAAACCCGGCACGACCTCCGTGACGGTATTCATTCCACGCTGGGCAGCCATCGCGGTGATGGCGGCGAACTCGTCACAACTTCGGCGTAGATCGGGCTCGAAGCACACGACATTGACTTGCTCGGCGCCGAGCTCGGCCATCAGGTCGAGATCGGCTGCCAGACTGGCGGAGTCGCGTTCGGGCAGGATCAGCAGTCCCTCGCCCAGGGAGATTTTCACCCCGGTATCGGCCAGGGCGGCGATCACCTCACGCCGCAGACGTGTGTCGTCCTTGAGCGAATACGTCGGGTAACCCAATTCGGGCAGCGGCACCCCGTACAACGCCGTGGAGATGTAGTGGCAGCCCAACTCCGCGGTGAGAGAGATGAATTCGAGTGGCGGCATGCCGAAGATGCTCAGGAATTCGATGCCCAGCCGGTCCATGGTGTACTCCGATCGGTGTGATTTCTCAGGCGCCCAGCATGATGAGGCCGCCATCGACGGCGAGCAGTTGACCGGTGATGAACCCAGACCCCTCGCCGGCTAGGAAAACCAGCAGCGGAGCAAGGTCTGTGGCCGGGTCGCCGAGGGCTCCACGCAATGGGATGGCCAACTTCAGGTTCTCGTCCATGAACGCCGAACCTTCCGGACCGAGAAAGCTACGCAGGCGGTCGGCTCCGGGCGTCTGCATCGCCGGCGCGATCGCGTTCACGGTGATGCCTTCACTGCCCCAGGCCTTGGCGGTGGAGCGCGTCCACGCGTGTACCGCTCCCTTCGTGGCCGCGTAGACCGCCGAGATGGGACTGCCCATGACCGCTTCTGCGGAGCCGAAATTGATGATCCGGCCTCCTGAGCCCTGCATGACGCGGTGGGCGGCTTGGTTGACGTGGATGGTCCCGCGCACATTGATCGACACGAGGCGATCGATGTCCGCGTCGGTGATCGTTCCCGCGATGCCCGGTAGCCACAGGCCGGCGGCATGAATGACGGCGTCCAAGCCTCCCATGGCTGCCGCCGCTGCGTCGACCGTCTCGTCCACGCTGGTGACGCTGGTGACGTCGCAGCGAAGCCAGGAGGCTGGGGAGCGCTCGGGAGCCGGCGCCTCATGGAAGGTGGCGACGACGTCGGCGCCGGAATTCACGAAGACGTCGACGATGGCCGCGCCGATGCCCGTGGCCGCGCCGGTCACCAGGACTCGTCTGCGTCCGGGTATGTTCGCACCAGTCCCGGGCATGTCACGGAGTCCCTTCAAGCTCGATGTCGAAGGTGGCTAAGTACTCGTCGAACACGGGCCGGATCCCGTCGACGGTCAAGCCGTACTGCTCCAATGAGTAGGCGGCAGAACCGAACCGGTCTTGAGGATGTTCGGCAAGCCATCGACGCATCCGCTGAACGGTGTCATCGGTGAGTTCGTCGCCGGCCCAGTCGTACAGACTGCGCATCACTGAAATCGGATCACGCATCATCTCCGAGTAATACATGTCGAAGAAGCGGTCATCTCCGATGCGCTCGCGGACTCGAAGCGGGCGGGTGACGTGCGCGCGCATCTGATCGGTGGCCTTGCGGCCGAGCGCGCGCCGGTCGATGTCTGCTTCACGCATCACCACCTGCTGGGGCATCATCAGCAGGTTGCACAGCGAACCCGTGGCCTTGAACGGGTCACGATGGGCCCAAATCATACGCACGTCGGGGAACACGGTCAGCAGGGTTTCGATGTGCACCGCGTGCGACGGCATTTTCAAGTTCCAGGTGCCAGGCGCCTTCGACTGCAGGATTTGCAGCACCAACTTCTGATACTCGTAAGTGCTTGTCATGTCCGCTTCGCCGATGAGCCACTCGGAGTATCGAGAAGTGGGCTGCCATGATTCCCACGACAGGGCCTTGAAATCGGCGGCGTGGATGAACATGTCCTCGGTCGGACCATCGGCGTCTTCCCAGTGCGGGATGGCAACTTTGGCCTTCCGCACCATTTTCAGCATCACTTGCTGCTCTTCAAGGAGGGCCAAGCATCGCGGATCACTCTTCAGAGTTGCAGTGGTCGCGGGCGGCACCGGGTGGATGCACTCCCAGTGCAGCAGTGAGCGGCGTGCCGGGTCTTCGCCCAGTAAATAGCTGATCACGGTGGTACCTGTGCGCGGCATCCCAAGGGTGACGAGGGGCCGTTTGATCTCCTGCTCGCGCACTTCGGGGTGGCGCTTCGCGTAATCGTGCACTTCCAGGCGGCTCGCGAGGACCCGCGCGAAGTTGCTGATGAGGTATTCGCGACCGGAGTCGGTGACCAGCGGCGAGGAGTGAATTTCGTCGAGCAGGATCGCCAATCCTTCCCGCCAGGAATCGGAATCGATTTCGTGTAAACCGCTGCGCTGCTGCGCGAGGCGCAGGACGTCATCGGGGCTGCGGACCGTACGGTAATCCACCGCGGGCGGCGTGTCGGTGCTCATACCGTCAGGTACCCTCCGTCGACGGCGATGGTGGTTCCGGTGATGTACCTGGCCGGTTCACTACAGAGGAATAGCACTGCTGCCCAACAGTCTTCAGGCTTTCCAGGACGCCCGAGCGGAGTATGGAATCCGATTTCAACATCGACGACTTGCGGGAGATTGATACCGGGGTCACTCAGTCGCGTGTGGATGAGGCCAGGTGCGACGGCGTTGACGCGGATGCCGTCGTTGCACCAGCGTCGCGCGAGATTCCATGTCAGTGCGGTGAGTGCCGCTTTCGACGATCCATATCCCGGTGACAGGATCGCCGAGCGGAACGCCGACATTGAGGTGGTGTTGACGACGTTGGCTCCGCCGGGTGCCGTGCTGCTCTTGAGCAGACCCTCGCATGCCATAGTCAAACGCATCGCGCCGAAGAGGTTCTGCGTCAGGGATAGGGCGAAGCCCTCGGGGGTCCATTCATCCTTCCACTCCGGGAAGGGGCCGCCAGCGTTGTTGACCAGGATGTCCAGTTCGCCAAGCGATTCGGCGAGGTCGTCGACCGATTTTTCGTCGCGGATCTGGCATTGCCGGTAGGTGAATGCGCTCAGGTCGTCGTCATAGTCTTCGGTGGAGGCACGGGTCCCGGTAATGGTCACGGCGGCACCCGCTTTGGCGAATTGGGTGGCAATCTCCTGTCCGATACCGCTCGTGCCACCGGTGACGAGAACCTTGGCGCCGGCGAAGTCGAAGGTGACCGCGTTCATGCCGATAATCCTTTGATGGAGTGCTGGATCCAGGCCTTCACCCAGAAGTTGTCTGCATCGCTGAGCAGGCGCTCGTGTGCGGCAATGGCGACGTCCTTGGCGGCCGCATTGGTGTCGTCGCCGGCCAGAATTAGATCGGTTAGGTGCAGCGCCTCGACCGCCTGGCCGGCATCTAAACGCGAGCGGGCGGCCGCGACGAGCCGTTCGGCGCCAGCGGCCGCCACGACGTCTGGCGCGACCGACCACGGCGGGATGGGGAACAGCTCGGTGGTGGAGCGGTGGTGGAACCAGCCGCCGTAGAGCTCCCAGATGGCGCGGGAGTTCCACGTGGTCCGCCCGTAACCTTCGCCGACGTCGAAACGTTCGGGCAGGCGGATTTCGTTCATCAGGCTGTAGATATCGGAGCCCGACACCATGGCATCGATGACGCGGTCGTGTACCCACTGCATGGCATCGCGCATGGCGGTGACCTCGGTCGCGATAAGGTCCGCACCTTCGATGGGGTCAAAGTGTCCGGTGATGAGGCGATCGGGCTGCAGGGACAGCACCAGATTGAGCGCCTCGATGTACTGGATCGGATCGCGATACCGATCACCGCGGATCGTCACGAGATTTGGGACGTGACCGAACAGCGGGCCAAACAGGTTACCGGTGAACAGGACTCGGCTGTCTGGTAACCATGCGACCAGCGCATCGGTGGTTTCGCCTCCGGGCGTCCAGTGCAGGTCCACTTGCCTTCCGCCGACGTTCAGACCCAGGTGACGATCGAACGTGATAGTCGGTTCAGGAAAAGACATGTCGAAAAGGGACATGTCGACGTCCTTGAGGTGTTCGAGCGTGGCTCTGGTGAATTTCTCGAAGGCGAAGGCGGTGTTGCGCACACGGGCCGGCATTAGTCGTTCGTTGTCGTCGCGCCAGTAGTAATAGTTGGCGTGCATCACCACCGCTGTGTCTGGGTCTCGGAGCGCGGCCGCTCCGCCCCAGTGATCAGCGTGGCCCTGCGTGACGATGATCGTGTGGGTCGGCCCCGGCACCGCCTGGTAGGCGTCGCGATGCAGTGGCCCCTCGTAGAAAACTCCGGTATTGATGATGATCCGCCCGCTGCTGGTCTCTACGGCATAGGTGTTCGACACTCCCGGTGACATCCAGATGCCATCGCCCAGCGACGTCGCCGGCTGACCCGATGCGGCAGCAATCACCTCGACGCCGGGTCGGCGGTGATGAATTGACCCCATACGCCGTACTTCCTCTCCGCCAGCCGCGCGGCGTGGTTCAGCCGGCCGGACTTTGCTATATCGAATATTCGATATAACATCGATATCATGACACCGAGCGTAACCTTGGATTCCCAACCGCGTCAATCCGTTTCGCCACCCACCGATCGGGTGGTCGCCGTCATGAGCCTGCTGGGTGGTGCCCCCGACCGTTGCTTCACGGTCACCGAAGTCGGCCGAGCGTTGGAAATCAGCAGAGCGACCGCACACGCAGTGCTGAATGCACTGGCCGTTCACGACTGGGTAATTCGGGACCCCGAGACTGGTCAATTCAGTTGCGGCCCGGCCATCGAGGCATTGGCTCGTCCCTCCGGAGCGGGACGACGTCTCGTGCGCGCCCGCCTGGCCGAACTGGCGACTGAACTTCAGATGCAGGTTCTGCTGGTACGGCGCAACGGAACCGACATGACGGTGATCGAGACCGCTGGCCAGACGGCGACAGCTGCCCAGGTAGGCCTCGGCTTCCACATCCCGTTCCTGGCCCCTTTCGGCCGCGAGTTCGTCGCGTGGGCCGATGACCAAACGCATGGGGCTTGGCTCGCACGCTTGAAATCGGCGACGCCCGAATTTCGTTCTCGTATGGACGAAGTACTGGCCGACGTACGCGACCGCGGCTACGCCATCGAGCGTCTGAGCCCTGAATGGCTGCGGGTGCACACTGCGCTTCAAGCGCTGAGCGGGCATGGTGACATCGACATCGTGACCACCAGCCTCGCCACCGCCATCGCCGACGGCACCGTGGTCGACTTCCTAACCAGGGAGCTTCACCCTGGCCAATTGAATGAAGTGGCCATGGTGATGGCTCCGGTGCGGAACACCGACGGCGCGGTCGTCATGTCGGCCTCGGCGATCCCCTTCGCGTCGCTGGAAGCGACCGCCGTGAAGGAGTTAGGTCAGCGAATGTGTCACGCCGCCGCCGAACTCGAAACGGTCATTGCTCGCTACGAGGCGACGTAAATGCCGGCACCGGAAAAACTCTCGTGTGAGCTGACCGTCTGGCCGGAATCTTCTAGTGTCGTGAGTCATTAATTCGCTTGCAGTAGTTCACGGGGGGTCCACGCCCACAACTGCTCACGCTAGGCGCTAGACAAAACCACAGACGCAGCAGCAGGGCCCGGCACAGGCCAAGCCAACTATCCGAATACGGGTTAACGACTCACGACACTAGCGCCTCTTGAGTCCGTCACTCAGAAATCCCCGCACGACGTGGGCGCGGACGAAGTCGGCGACCACGTCGTCGTCACCCATGTCAAGATAGGGCGATTCAGTCGTGAACAGCGAGAACAGCATTCGCGCAAACCACTCCGTTGCCGACCGGATGTCGAGGTCACCGCGGACCTCGCCCGTCAGCCGTGCGGCGGAGACGTACGGCGCAAGAAACTCGCCGCATTCCTGTAGGAGGGTCGACGCGTTCTTGGTCAACATCAGGCTGACTACTTCTTGGTCGAAATAGGATTCGGGCTCCACCACCCGGCGGGCCTGGGTGACGAAAACGCCAGCCCGGACCAGTTTTTCCTCTAGGGTGCTGCCGCCATGGCGGTCGATTGCCTTGGCCAGCCTGCGATAGAAGCGCTGAGACGCCGCCTCCGCACAAGCCCCCACAATCGTCTCCTTGTCCGGGAAGTACTCGTAGAAGGTGCTCCTGGAGACTTCTGCGGTGCGCACGATGTCGACGATCGTCGTCTTCCGCAATCCTTGCGTGCGGAAGCAGGCGAACGCGGCCGAGATGAGCACCTCGCGGGTGTCGACCGCAGTCGCGTACGTCATCTCGATTACCGGCTTTCCCACTCAGTGATCGGGTGCGAGGATCAGACCGCTCGTCGGAACACCCGTACCCGACGTGACTAGCACGTGTTCGACGTTGGCCACCTGATTGTGCGACGTGCCGCGCACCTGCCGGACGCCCTCAGTAATCCCGTTCATGCCATGGATGTACGCCTCGCCGAGCAGTCCACCGTTGGTATTGATCGGCATCCGGCCGCCCAGCGACAGTTCTTCGACCGAGACGAAGTCCTTGGCTTCCCCGCGGCCGCAGAATCCGAGCTCCTCGAGTTGAGTGAAGACGAATGGCGTGAAGTGGTCGTAGAGGAAGGCCGTCGAGATGTCCTGCGGTTTAAGACCGGAATCCCGCCACAGCTTGTCGCCGACGACGCCCATTTCGGGCAGGCCCGTGATCTCCTCGCGGTAGTAGCTGGTCATCACCTCGCCGTCGTAGGCGGCGCCTTGCGCGGCGGCTGCGATGACGGCGGGCGGCTTGGCCAGGTCGCGGGCGCGCTCGACGCTCGTCACGACCATGGCAACGCCGCCGTCGCTTTCCTGGCAGCAGTCGAGCAATCTCAGCACGGGTTCGATGATCCACCGCGATTGCTGGTGCTGCTCAAGGGTTATCGGCTTCTGGTAGAACCAGGCGTCGGGGTTCTTCGCGGCATGCTTGCGGTCGATGACGGAGATTTTGCCGAAATCGGCGTTGGTGACGCCGTATGTCGTCATGTAGCGCTGAGCGTGCAACGCCACCCACGCGGCCGGCGTCATGAACCCGAACGGCGCATAGGGTGCCATCCATAGCGGAGTCACGCCCGGCTGGCGGCCGGCACCACCGAAGCGGAATCCGGAGCGCTCGTTGAAGGCGCGGTAGCACACCACCGCTTCCGCGACGCCCGTCGCGACCGCCATCGCGGCCTGCATCACCGTTCCCGCGGCCGCGCCACCGCCGTGTGGGACCCGGGTGAAGAAAGTCAGATCCCGGATCCCGACATTGCGGGCGACCTCGATCTCCTCGTTGTCGTCGACGCTGAAGGTCACCATGCCGTCGATGTCGGCGGGACGAAGGCCGGCGTCGCCGATGGCGGCTTTGACTGCCTCGCAGGCCAGTTGCATCTCACTGCGGCCCGATTCCTTGGAGAACTCGGTTTGTCCGATCCCGACGAGGGCGGCCTTGCCGCCAATCCCGCTGGAGTCCCTGTTCATGCATCCACGCCTTCGAGCAAGCTGAGCACCGCGGTTCCGGAGACGTGGTCGCCGAGGCTGTTGGTGCCCTTGAAGGTGACCTCGATGAATCCTTCGCCGTCGCTCGACGATTTGTCCGTGACGGATCCCGTGAAGCGCATCGGGTCATTCGGGTATGCCGGTACGCCGAGCCGGATGGACAACTTTCTGATCATCGCCTCGGGGCCCGCCCAGTCATGGAGGAACTTCACGCAAAGCCCGTTGGTCGTCAAGATATTCAAGAAGATGTCTTTGGATCCCTGGGAATTCGCGAAGTCGCGGTCATGGTGTACGGGCATGTAGTCACGGGATGCGATGGCGCCTGCCACGATCAGTGTGGTGGTCACCGGAACGTCCATCGGGGTGACTTCGTCGCCAACGTTGATGGAATTCCATGCGAGCGTGGTGGTGCGGTCGACGGTGGAGGTCATTTGCTTCCTTCCGGGTATGTTGCGCCGAGCCGGGCGAGTTGTTGGGGGGCAGAGCCGAGCGCGAGCTCGATCTGCTTGGCCCACAGGAAATAGCGGTGCAGCGGGTAGGTGACGTCGATGCCCATGCCGCCGTGGACCTGTTGGGCTGATGCGACGACCCGGGCTCCCGCTTCAGCGGCCCAGAATTTGGCGATGGCGGCCTCGCGGACCGCGGGCCGTCCTTCCGCGATCAGCCACGCCGCGTGCCAGGTGGTCCATCGAATCGCCTCGACGTCGATGAATGCATCGGCCAGCCGCTGCTGCACGGCCTGGAATGAACCGATCGGCCTACCGAACTGCTCGCGTTCACTGGTGTACGACGCCGCGATCTTCAGGGCGCGTTCGGTCACGCCGACCTGCATCGCGCATAGGCCGACGAGCGCCCTGGTGTAGAGCGAGCCGACGGCATCCGCACCGCTTGACCCGTTGAGGCGATGTCCGACAGCATGGGAGAGTTCGACGTCAGCGTAGGGCTCACCATTGGTGGTTATTGCCGGTGTGACGACGACGCCCTCGGTGGCCGTCTCGACGACGAACAGCCCAGGGCCGTCGTCGGCTCGGGCCGAGACGATGATGGCGTCGGCAAGCTGGGCGGCGGGCACGAGCTCCTTGACGCCGTCCAGGATCCAGGCGCCTCCATCGGGCCGTGCGGTGGTGCGTGGGACGGCCGGGTCGGAGCTTCCCGGTTCGGCGAGCGCAGCGGTCAGGATTGTGCTGCCGTCGACCACTTTCGGCAGGTATTGTTGCTGGATAGTCGAGTCACCATGCCGCGCAATCGTATCCGCGCCGAGCACCAGGGTCGCATAGACCGGAACCGGCGCAACGCTCCAGCCGACCTCCGCGAGCAGCACGCCGAGGTCGAGGAAGCTGCCACCGCTGCCGCCGACGGATTCGGGTAGCGCGATGCCCAGCAAGTCCGACGACGCCAGCTCCCGCCACAGCGCGGGGTCGAAACGGATCTCGCCCGATTCGAACTCGGTGAGCTGCTCGGTGGTGGCGCGGTGCTCGAAGAGCTGGCGGGCCACCTTGCCGACGGTCTCTTGTTCTTCGGTGAAGGAAAAATCCATGTTCGCCTGGTGCCTCGTGTTCAGCGCGCGGGCCGGAACTGGTGCAGCACCAGCTCGTCCCCGCTCGGGATTGCTTCGAACTTCTCGTAAAAGACCTCGACGGGCATCCCGACGTCGATGGCCGCCGGTTCGATATCGCACAGGTTCGACACGATGCGGACGCCTTCGTCGAGCTCGATCAGTGCCACGACATAGGGGTATTGGAGGAAGGGGAGCGGCGGGTATTGCGGCATCACGAAGCTGTAAACCGTTCCGCGCCCGGTCGATTCGATGGAATCCCAGTTGAGCGACTGGCAATTTCCGCACATCGGACGGGGCGGCACCCGCAGCGTCTTGCAGTCGGCGCAGCGCTGGATCAGCAGCTTGTGGTCCTTGAGGCCCGACCAAAAGAATTCGGTGTCCGGGCTGATCGACGGAGCAAGTCTGGTCGCCATCAGTCCCCAGCCGTTCCGGCGGGGGCCCCGCCCGTCTTGAATCGCAGCGTGCGGAACCATTGGCGGCCGATGACTTCGCCGTTCTGATCGCGGTAGGTGGTCACCCACGTGACGAAGAATCCTTTGCCCATCGCGGTCGTCTTCTCGTCGGAGATCGAGTCGAACACCGTCTCGCCGGTGATCTCGTCACCGACGCGGGGATAGCGTTCGATCTCGAACTCAGAGTTCGTCGCGATGATGCCCGTGTAACCCGCGTCGGAGAGGAATTGCAGCGGGTTCGTCTTGATCTCGATCGGCACGCCGCCGCGCTCATGGATGCCGGCGAGCTTGGGCGGCGGCATCGTCCAGCTCTGCAGCATCACGGGCGGGGAAACCAGGCCGCCGTAGCGGGAGTTCTCCGCGAACTCGGGATCAAGGTAGGCGGGATTCATGTCGTCCAACGCGTACGCCCAGTGCCGGATCATCGCGGCGTTCACCGGATCGGGGGCGCGGGAGGGTCTGCCGACTCCGTCGGTGGGCGTCCCGATCAACGCGTCGAGGCGCTCGCGCAGGTCATCTTTGGCTAGCTCTG
The DNA here is from genome assembly GCF_976985685.1 of Mycobacterium sp. NTMscope_Eco_3. NCBI lineage: Bacteria > Bacillati > Actinomycetota > Actinomycetes > Mycobacteriales > Mycobacteriaceae > Mycobacterium > Mycobacterium sp. NTMscope_Eco_3. The sequence continues at coordinate 1,499,110 of NZ_CDRJYZ010000001.1, forward strand.
TCACGTGGATTTCCCCTCTCCGGAGGCCCGCACGTCTCGGGGTGCGCGGGGCATCCCAAGGCCGGCCATAGCGATGATGTCGCGTTGAAGTTCGTTGGCTCCGCCGCCGAATGTGTTGATGACCGCCAGCCTGTAGGCGCTTTCCAGCTCGCCCTTGAGCGGAGCTGCCGAGTCCTTGCGGACACCCGCCTGTCCGACGACTTCGAGCAGTTCGCGGGCAACCTGTTGGGTGAGCTCGGTGCCGAAAACCTTTGTCGCCGAGGCCTCGCCCATCCCGAGGGCACCCGAACTCATCGTCGCGTTCACGCGCAGGTTCAGCAGCCGGTAGGCGGCGACCTGCGCTTCCACCCGGGCCAGGGCCTGCTGCACCCAGGGCTGATCGATGACCATGCCGTCGTCGAGCGGTGTCGTCGACGCCCACTTGAGCGTCTTGGCGAAGAGCGGCTCCAGGGCACCGAGGTTGCCGAGGGCGGCGCGTTCGAGGTTGAGCTGGTTGGTCACCAGTGTCCAACCCTGGTTTTCGCCGAGCACGATGGCGCTCTCGGGTACCCGGACGTCATCGTAGAACGTGTAGTACGTGGACACCCCCGGCATGGTGTGCAGCGGCTTCCAGGAGAACCCGGGCGAGTCCGTCGGCACGATGAACAGGGTGATTCCCTTGTGTTTCTTGACGGTTGGGTCGGTGCGCGCCGCCAGCCAGATGTAGTCGGCGAACTCCGCGCCGCTGGTGAACATCTTCGAACCATTGATGACGAACTCGTCGCCGTCCCTGACCGCGGTGGTCCGCAGCGAGGCGAGGTCGCTCCCGGCGCCGGGCTCGGAGTAACCGATCGCGAAATCAACGGTGCCCTTGAGGATCGCGGGGAGGAACTTGGCCTTCTGCTCCTCGGTGCCGTACTGAATGAGCGTGGGGCCCACAGTGTTCAGGGTGACAAACGGCAACGGTGCATTGACCCTGCGCGCTTCCTCCGAGAAAATGTACTGTTCCAACGCGGTCAGCCCGCCGCCGCCATATTCGACCGGCCAGGCGACGCCCAGCAACCCGGCATCGCCCAGAGCGCGTCGGCACTCGGTCATCGCGGCGCCGCCCTCGGTGAGGTTGGCGACGGCGGCGCGGCGCTCCGGGGTCATCACCGCCTCCAGGCGCGTCCGGTAATCTTTGCGGAGCTGCTCCTGTTCGGGCGTGTAGTCGAAGTCCATCAGTTGCCCGCCCCCAGTCGGATTGGCATGCGTTTCACGCCCGGCACCATGGTTGCGCGCAGCCGGGTCACGTCACCGGTGAGCTCGATCGTGGGAAAGGCGCCCAGTAGCACCTCAAACATCACCCTGGCTTCCAGGCGCGCGAGCTGGGCGCCAAGGCACGCGTGCTCCCCGGCCCCGAACGCGATGTGCGGGTTGGGATTACGGGTGATGTCGAACTCTTCGCAGGTGGGCCCAAAGATCTCTTCGTCGCGGTTGGCGGAGCCGTAGAGCATGACCACTGTGTCGCCCGCCCTGATCTGCTGGCCGCGGATCTCGACGTCCTCGGTCGCGCGGCGGGCCATGTGGGTGACCGGGCTGGTGTATCGCAGCATCTCCTCGACCGCGCTGGGCAGCAGCGACGGGTCCGATCGCAGCAGCGCGAACTGGTCGGGGTGGTCGATCAGCGCCAACGTGCCCAACGCGATCAGGTTGCGCGTGGTTTCGTTGCCGGCGACCAACAGCAGGAAGGAGAAGTTGAGCAGATCCGCGTCGGTGAGCCGCTCGCCGTCGACCTCGGCCGCGGCCAGGATGCTCAGCAGGTCGTCCTGCCCGCTGACCTCGCCGGAGCGCCGCGCGGCGATGAGCTTGGTGAAGTATTCGTACAGCTCACCGAGCGCGACGATCGAGTCCAGTTCGATGTCCGGGTCGGCGGTGCCGACCGCCGCGTCCGACCACGCGCGGAATTGCTCCCAGTCTTCGGGTGGGGCACCGAGCATCTCGGCGATCATCCGGGTGGGAAGGGGCGCGGCGATCTCCTCGGCGAACTCGTACTCTCGCGACGGCTCGACACTGTCCACGATGCCCTTCACGATCTGGCGCACCTTGGGCTCGAGCAACTGCACCTGCCGGCGCGTGAAGCCGGAGTTGATGAGCTTGCGGAGCTGCCGGTGGCGGGGAGGGTCGGTGAAAATGAGGTTGCCTTCCTGAACGGGTTCAGGCTGGCTGGGATCCGGAATCGTGATGCCCTTCGTCGACGAGAAGGTCAGTGGGTGGCCCGAAACGTAGCGGACGTCTTCGTACTTCAATAGCGCCCAGAAGTTGGTGACGTCGTTCCACACCACTGGCGTCGTGTTGCGGAGTTCCCGGTAGACCGGGTAGGGATCGCCGGCGTAGAAGTCCGGAGAGTGCAAGGGAACTTTAGTAGTGGGCACAGCATGCCTTCCTTGACACTGGGGGCTGGCCGGACAGATGGAGCAAGAATGTCCGTTTCCATGCTGTCTACAGGAGAGCTAGATCATCTGTCAATCGCCGTATATTTGTCCGCAAACGGCGCAAATTAGCCGTTGACGGCGTTGGCGTCGGCGTGTACACACAGGTTGAGTATGTAAGTTATCTCGGTGGCGCGGTCGCGCTGCCTCACGATCGTGCAGTCAGGGAAGGCAGGCAGGATGGCTGGGTCGCGTTCGCTCCTGGAGGCCTACGGTCACTACATCGACGGCCGATGGACCGACCCGGACAGCGGACGCTACGACGTCGTCAATCCCGCCACCGAGGCGGTGATCCAAACGGCGCCCGACGCGAGCGTGGCGCAGGTCCAGCGGGCGATCGCCGCGGCCAGGACCGCTTTCGACACGGGCCCGTGGCCCGCGGCAGAGCCCGCGGAAAGGGCCCGATGCCTGCAACAGCTCAGCGATGCGTTGATGGCCAGGGGCGAGGAGGTCTACGCACTCGCGCAGGCCGAGTGGGGTTGTTCCGCAAACGAACGGCTGATTCACGTCGACGGCCCGGCATTCATGGTCGGTCATGCTGCCGAGCTCGCCACGGAGCCCGCCGAGGCGCCGATGGATGCGTGGGGTGCCGCGGGAACCACGGTGTTGCGCTACGAACCGCTCGGTGTGGTGGCGGCCATGACGCCGTGGAACTTCCCGCACACCCTCAACGTCATGAAGCTGGGCGCTGCGCTGGCGGCAGGAAATACGCTCGTGCTCAAGCCTTCACCTCTGACACCGCTGGCCGGCCTGGCGCTGGCGCGAATCATCGACGAGGACACCGACATTCCAGCCGGCGTCGTCAACGTGGTCACGCCGACCGGCGTCGAGGCCAGCAAAAGCCTGACGCTGGACCCCAGGGTCGACATGGTGAGCTTCACCGGCAGCTCAGCGGTCGGCCGCGATGTGATGGCGGGTGCGGCGACCACGATGAAGCGAGTGTTGCTGGAGTGCGGCGGCAAGTCGGCGACCATACTGCTGCCCGACGTCGACGTCAGCGACGAATTGTTGGAGCGGCTGCTGTTCGAAGGATGCACGATGCATGCCGGTCAAGCCTGCATTCTCAACAGCAGGTTGCTGCTGCCCGAGGCGATCCACGACGAGGTGGTGGACCGGCTCGCCGAGTTGGCCCGCGGGGTCGTGATCGGTGATCCCGTCGATCCCGCGGTCACCATGGGACCGTTGATCAGCCGCGAGCACCTCGACCGTGTCGAGGGATTCGTCAAACGCGCCGAAGCCGACGGCGCAACGGTCGTGGCCGGAGGAGCCCGTCCGAAGGATCTGAGCCGCGGTTTCTATTTCGAGCCAACGATACTCACCGATGCTTCCCCCGACTCGTATATCGCGCAGGAGGAGGTGTTCGGTCCCGTGCTGACCGTGTTGCGGTATCGAGACGACGACGATGCGTTGGCCATCGCCAACAATTCGTCCTACGGCCTTGGCGGCGCGGTGTGGGGGAGCGATCTCGATCGCGCGGTGGCCATCGCGCGCCGGATCAGGACCGGGCAGGTATCGATTAACGGCACGATTCCCGGAGACGCGCCGTTCGGGGGGTTCAAGCAGAGCGGCATCGGTCGTGAGGGCGGCGTGATGGGGCTGCGGGCCTACATGGAGCCCAAGGCCATCGGGATACCCGCGTGAACCGGCCCCTGGCGGGCTTGCGCGTCGTCGAGCTGGCCTCCGAGATCGCGGGCCCCTATTGCACGAAGCTGCTCGTGGACCTGGGCGCCGACGTGCGCAAAATCGAGCCCCCGTCAGGTGACCCACTGCGCCGCTGGGGTCCCTTTCCGCCGGAGGGCCCTCATCCGGAGCGAAGCGGTCTGTTCGAGTACCTGAACGCCGGAAAGCGCGGCACCACACTTGATTTCGCACATGATGGCAGCCGTGACGCCTTGCGCGAAATGATCTCTCAAGCGGACCTTCTTGTCGAAGACCTGCCAGCGGGCGCGCCCGAGCGCCGGGCGTGGGGCCTAGACGCAGAATCGCTGGCCCAGGTCAGCCCGAATCTTGTCGTGGTACGAATCTCGAGCTTCGGTCAGAAGGGGCCGCTGCGCGACCGGGTGACGACTCCGCTGACCCTGCAGGCGGCGGCGGGCTGGGTCAACATGCGTGAGCCCGGCCGAGCGCCGGTGCAGGCCGGTGCCCGAATTCCGGAGTACATCGCGGGCGGCTACGCGGCCCTCGGCGCGCTCACGGCCCTACACATCGGCACAGCCGAAACGAACCGGCCGGTCGAGGTGGACGTGTCGATCTTCGAGTCGCTGTTGTCGACACTGCCCTATCCCATGCTGATGGCTGCCCGCCTGAAAGCCCTTGGCTTGCCGACGAATTCCAAGGCCGCGCCGATGCTGGGTATCGTGCGTGCCGCCGACGGCTGGATCGGGATCAACTGCCTGACCGGTCAGCACTGGTTGGACGTGTGCGCGATGGTCGGGTTGCCCGAGTTCGGCGACCATCAGCTCGCGATCATGCTCGGCGGGCCCGAGCGCGACGAGTTCTTCGCCAAGGCCCAGCCCTTCCTTGAATCGATGTCCGTTGCCGATCTGGTCGAATTGAGCCAGGCCATGCGCATTCCCGCGGCGCCGATCACCGAAGGCGACACGATCCTGGGCTGCCCGCAGTATGCGGAGCGAGGGTTTTTCGTCGAATCAGCCGCTGAAGCATGGCGCTTCACCAGACCGGGAGCGCCGTTCCGGCTTTCGAAGACCCCGGCGCGGCCGCCCTTGCCTGCTCCCGCCCTGCGAACAAACGGCGCGCAGGCCACGTGGAGCGAGCGCGGCGCACCCCGTCCGAGGGGCGACGGTATCGACGTGTCGCTGCCGTTCGCCGGGCTGAAGGTGTTCGATTTGAGCACTTTCTGGGCGGGCGCATACCTGACGTGCTACCTCGGTGCGTTCGGGGCGGACGTGATCAAGGTCGAATCCGTTCAGCGCCCCGACGGACACCGCTACTCGGGCGCGCTGCTGCGTGAGGGCGACGACTGGTACGAGCGTGGGCCGCTCTGGCAGGGAACCAATCTCAACAAGCGCGACATCACGCTCGATCTCACCTCTGCCGCCGGTCGCGAGCTGGCGCTGCGACTGGCCGCAGAAGCCGATGTGGTGGTGGAGAACTTCTCGCCGCGCGTGGTTGAACAGTTCGGGATGGATTACGACTCCATCGCGCACAACAATCCCGGCGTGATCATGGTGCGGATGCCCGGGTTCGGGCTGGACGGGCCGTGGCGCGACTACGTGGGCTGGGCGCTGAACATCGAACAGGTGTCAGGCATGTCGGCCGCGACCGGTTATGCGGACGGCCCGCCGTGCAATCTGCAGGGGCCCGCCGACCCGATCGCCGGCGTACACGCGTGCGTCGCGCTGCTGGCTGCCCTCGAGCACAGGCGGTCCACCGGTGAGGGGCAGCTGATCGAGGTCGCGCAAATCGAGGTTGGCGCGGCGGTGACTGCCGAACCCGTCATCGAATACTCATTGACGGGAGCGGTGCGGCAGCGCGAGGGAAATCGCCACCGCGAATACGCCCAGGGCGTCTACAAAACCAGCAATGTCGACGAGTGGGTCGCGCTCACGGTGCGGGATGACGCGGATTGGCTTGCGGTGCTGGACGTGATTGACCGTCCCGATCTACGTGACGACCCGATGTTTGCGAACGCAGAAGCGCGCCGGGCAAACCACGACGAGTTCGATGAGGTACTGGCGAATTGGACATGCGGGCGAACCGCGGAGGAGGTCGTGGCAACGTTGGGCCGGCATGGTGTGCCGGCCGAGCGACTACTGACGGCCGATCAGATGTATGACGTCGAGCAGCTCGACGCGCGCGGCTTCTATCAGGACCTGGACCATTCGATCACCGGCCGACAGAGGTTTCCCGGCTGGCCGTTTCGCATCTCGCCGGGACCCGCGCACCATCACCGAACCGCGGCGCCGACGCTCGGGCAGCACAACGCCGAGGTGCTTGGAGCGCTTGGCCTTTCCGCTCAGGAAATTGCCGCATTGCGTGAGCAACGTGTCATCGGGGAACGTGTGCTGAACGCGTAGCCGATGACCTCGGCCCGTTCGGTCAGGCGTCGACCATCGCGGCGATCGTGTCGACGACACACGCCGGGCGTTCGCTGCCCTCGACTTCGACGGTGACGCGAACCGTGGCCCGGCCGCCCTTGTCGTTGCGCTCCACCTTGAGCAGTTCGGCGCCCGCCCTGATGCGTGAGTCGACCGGTACCGGCGCGGGGAAGCGCAGCTTGTCGCTGCCGTAATTGACCTGCATCGCCAAGCCGGTCACCCGGTAGATCTGTTGCACGAGAATGGGTACCAGCGACAGCGTCAGATAGCCGTGCGCGATCGTCCGGCCGTAGGGGCCGGCTGCCGCCTTCTCCGGATCGACGTGAATCCATTGATGGTCGCCGGTTGCCTCGGCGAACAAGTTGATTTCCTTCTGAGTGACCTGGTGCCAGTCGCTGAAACCGAGGTGTTCGCCGACGTGAGCCTCGAAGTCGGCGATTCCGTCGTAAACCTTCGGGGATATGCGCGCCCGGGTCATGCCGGGACCTTGAGTCCCAACTGCTCAATAGCGTTGCCGCCCATGATCTTCGCCTCGGCGGCCTCCGAGATGCCGTCGAGCCGGTCTACGAAGCTCAGCGGATCACCGATGCCTTCGGGGTGCGGGAAATCGGAGCCGAACATCACGTGATCCTCGCCCATGATGTCGATGATCCCCTTGAGGTCGTCCTCGAGGAACGGATGGATGTAGATGTTTCGCTTGAACACCTCGACGGGGTGCTCGTCGAACTCCTTGGGCATGATCTTGTACGCGGTGTTCAACTGTTCGAGCAGATTGCGCACCCAACCGCTGCCGTTCTCGACGCAGAAGATCTTCAGATCGGGGAAGCGGGACAGGGCGCCGTGGCAGATCATCGCGGCCAGCGTGTCCTCGATGGCGCGGTGGCCCATCACGACCTCGCGTAACGCGCTCGGCTTGAAGGACAGGTACTCGTCACCGCCCTCCCACTCCATGAGGTGCTTCTGGTAGCCGCTGTCCGAGGCATGCATGGTGACCGGCATGCCGGCGTTCACGACTTCTTCCCAGAACGGGTCGAACTCGGGAAGGCCCATGGAGCGCGAACCGCCGAAGCGGCTGGGCACGGGTGCGGGCCGCACCAGGAAGGTCTTCATGCCGTGCTCGACGCCCCAGCGGAACTCCTTGATGGCTTCGTCCACCAAGGGCAGGCAGATGACGGGGGTCGCGAAGATCCGGTCGTGGTAGTTGAACGTCCAGTGCTCGTGCATCCACTCGTTGAGCGCATGAATGATCGCGTGGGTGAGGATGACGTCGTCGGTCGTGCGTTCCTCGATGAGGCTGGCGAGGGTCGGGTACATCACGCACTGATCGATGCCGAGTTCGTCCATCAGTTCCAGTCGGGGCGCGGGTGACTGGTATGCCGGGATGACATCCATTGCCTCGCCGATGAACTCGCGGAAGTTGAGACCCTCGGGATTGTTGCCGAGGAAGTAGTCCTCCGCGCTGCCGGGCCTGGCAACTCGCTCGAATGTCGGATTCGGGATCATGTGGCTGATGTGGTCCTTGACGACGAGTTTGGGCCGGCCGTTGACCTCGACGTAACCGACCTTTCCGCGGTGTTCCTTCGGCAGGTATTTGGTGAGCGCTTCGGTGGTCTCGTACATGTGGTTGTCGATGTCGAAGACCGGATACGGCAGGGACCGGGGTGACATGAGGCTGAACCCTCCTCAGAGCAGCGAATATGAACATTTACGCTATTTGAGAACGACATTATCACCTATGCTATTCAGCATCCAGATCGGGGTCAGGACGCTTGGATTCCTTTCCATGCGCCGATCACAGCATCGGTGGTGGTCACCGTGGCGAGCAGTGCCAGCGTGTTGTCGATGATCGACTCGGCGTACTCCCGCGGATACCCGCTCACCGCGTCGCGCGGCAACACGAATTGATAGCTGCGATTGACCGCGTCCATCGCGAAATTCTGAATGGCTATGTTGATCGAAACGCCCACTCCAACAATGGTCTTGATGTTCATGTTCCGCAACACGGAGTCAAGATCGGTACCGGTCATGGGCCCGACGCCGTGGGTGCGTGTCAGCACGAGGTCGCTGGGTACCGGGCCGAACTCGGGGAGAAGCCACGCGCCAGGGCTGCCGGGAGTCAGGTCGGCGGCGAAGGATTTCCCAGCCATGAACAGCCGGGCGTTGGAGTTCGATCCGCGGTTGTCCGGGCGCTTCTCGATGAGGCAGTGCACTACCGCGACTCCCGCCGCCCTAGCGGCGTCGAGCAGTTTGGAAATGTTCGGAATGGCCTCGCGGCGAGCCTCTTCGGCGAGGTATGGGAGGCCGGCTTGCGGACCTATGACCCCGCCCTGGCACTCCTGAGTCACGAGCGCGGTGGTGGCGGGATCGAGCAGCGATTGGAGCGATGGTGGCGGCATGAGAATAGACGTTATCGTGTGCGGGAACTAAATTTCCAACGAGGAGGCCCCATGGATGTCTGGGAGCTCGAGGTGCGGGAGGCGGTACGACAGACGCTGGCCGACTACACCGCCGCCACCGATCGATTCGATCTCCACGCGCTGGCTTCGTGTTTCGGTGATGCGGGCGTCTTGGAATTCAGTGGTGGTACCGAGCCGCTGAGGGGATCGGCGGAAATCGCGGCCGGTCTCGGCGCCGCGGTGACCCGGCCTTCGAAATCGGGGCAACCGGCACCGACCCACGTCCGGCACCATGTATCCAGCGTCCGGTTCGGGTCGGTGGCCCGCGACAGGGTCGAGGTCAGCAGTTACTTCGCCGTCCACACTGACATTGGGCTCGACCACTGGGGCCGTTACCGCGACATATTGGTCCCCATCGGAGGTCGGTGGCTGTTCGCCCATCGCCGGATCAGTGTGGACGCATTCGCCGCGGACAGCCTGATGGCCTAAGGATCATGCCGTGATGAACTCCTTGCCGAATGCGCGCGAACGCTCGATGAGTTCGGCCCGGTCCGCGCCGGGCGACGCAATGGTAAGCCAGGTGACGCCCATTGCCTCGAGCCTCGCGATGGTGGCGTGCCGTTCGTCGGCCGATCTGCTGTCCTCCAACAGGTTTCCCGCGGAAAAGCAGATGTCCAGCGGTGCGGTGCGGCCGATTTCGGTTGCGTAGTGCCTGGCCCAGTCGATGGCGGCCGCCAACTCGTCGATCGTCGAGATCTCCGCGGTGCGCGACGCGGCGGCGTAGCCGAACGTGTTGAACGGCGCCCATCCCTGAGCGCGCGATACCGCCCGCCGCACGGCCGGCTTGCTGTTGCCGCCGACCCACACCGGTGGCCGGGTCGCCGGCAGCGGGCGCAACCGAACGCCGCGGGCCGCGAACGTCGTCCCTTCGTAGGCGATGTCCTCGCCGGTGAGCACCTTGTCCAACACGTCCAGCGCCTCATCGAGGAGGGCGCCGCGGTTGTCGAAATCGATTCCCAGGGCCCTGAATTCGGGCTTGAGGTATCCCGCCGCCGTTCCGAGGATCAATCGACCTCTCGACAGCGAGGCGAGGCTTTGAATCGATTTGGCGCCGAGAAAAGGATTGCGGTAGGCGGCGATGTAGACATTGGTCAGCAGCCTGACATCGGTCGTTGCGGCGGCCGCGAAAGCCAACGCGACGAACGGATCAAGGGCGTGGTGGCCGCCGTGGTCGAGCCACTTCGCATCGGGTGCGGGGTGATCGGTGACCTGGACGGCCGCGAACCCGCTCTCCTCGGCCACTCGCGCGATGTCGGCGATCGCTTCGGCGGTTACGAACTCATCGACCGATTCGACACGATGAGTCGGCAGTTCGAGGGAAAAGGAGACGGTCACGAGGATCCTTTCATTCAGAGACGAGCGTGGCCAGGCGCTGCGCGTGGTAGTCCGGGTCGCCGAAAATCAGCTGACTGACCTTTGCGCGTCGGACAAACAAATGGGCGTCGTGTTCCCAGGTGAAGCCGATTCCGCCGTGAATGCGCATGTTGTCGAGCGCAACCTGCAGGAAAGCCTCCGAACACACCATCTTCGCGACCGAGGCGGCGGTCGGGAGATCATCGGTGGCGGCCACTTCGGCCGCATGTGATTCGGCCGAACGTGCGCCCTCTACCTGGACCAACATGTCCGCGCACCGATGCTTCACGGCTTGGAAACTACCGATCGGCCGACCGAATTGAATGCGATCCTTGGCGTAGTCGACGGCCATATCGAGGCACCGTTGCGCCGCGCCGACCTGTTCGGCGGTCACCGCGATAATGGCGAGGTCGGATGTGCGCGCGAGGAAGTCCGCGGCGCCACCTTCGGTCCCGATCAGCTCTGCGCGGGCGCCGTCGAACTGCACCCGGGCCAGCTTGCGGGTGCGGTCGAGACTGGCCAACGGTGTGCGACGAAGGCCCTGTGACCCGGCACGTACCGCGAACAACGAGATGCCTGCGTCGCTGATGGCCGGCGACAGGATGACGTCCGCGGTGTGGCCGTCGATCACGAGAGGCGCCTCACCACGGATCCGATAGACGGTACCGTCGCGGTCAGCCCGCACCGTCACCGCGGCGGGGTCCCATGCGTCTAGCCGGCCGTTGAGGATCAGCGTCGCTGTGGTGGAGCCGTCGACGAACCCGGGGACGAACCGCTCCACCGCCGCGTCGTCGCCGCTGGCGAGAATGGCCTGCGTCGCCAGCGCCACGGTGGCGAAGAAGGGGGAGCACACCAGCGCGCGTCCCATTTCCTCGAACACCACCGCCAATTCGGCCACGCCGGCACCGGCCCCGCCCCATTGGTCCGGCACGACGATGCCCTGCAGTCCCAACTCGCCCGCCATCTGGCGCCACGACGCCTCGTCGTACCCGATGTCCGTCGCCATCAGCTTGCGAACGGTCTCGCTGGGCGATGTCGCGCTCAAGTAGTCGCGGACGACGCTGCGAAGCTCGTCGACCTCACTTGACGGCACGCAGGGCATCCCGGTTCGGCCTCACCCGGGCTGCTGCCGGATCTGTGATACGCAGCGCGGCAGACCGAACGCTCAGCGGTGCCCACCCGATCATGTTGTCGTACATCGGTTTTGATGGAGTCATGTCTTCCTTTGCGCGATCGCGGCCGACGCCGGCGTCCCTCACTCGGGCGCCTGGCCATCCCACGCGAGATGGCCATTGTCGGATCAGGATAGTATGTTTTGTGAAAATAGAGAATAACCATTCTCGCGCTTAAGGAGCGAAGCGGTGACGACGAAACTCGACTACGGCATCTTTGACTGCGACACCCACTGCTACGAGACGCGGGACGCGTTCACCCGTTATCTGCCGGAGGAGTTTCGGGACCGGGCGATCACCACCGTGCGCGGGGCGGACGGCGTCGAGGTGATCCTTGCGGGACATCGGGTCGCCACGTTCAACAGCGAAGGGGGACTGGGCCTCGATGTCGCTTATCGGCCGGGCTCGCTCAAGGAGATGCTCAAGCAGATGGGATCGGGCAACCCCGAGGAATCCTACGAGCCGCAACCCATGCAACCGGAATTCATCGAGCGCGGTGCGCGCCTTGCCGTCATGGCGGAGCAGAACATCGAGCGTATGGTCATCTATCCCAGCGGTATGGCCCTGGCCGCCGAACACTACGTCGACGACACAGCGGCACTGTACGCCAACCTGCGCTCGTTCAACCGATGGTTCGACGAAGAGTGGGGTTTCAACTACGAAGACAAAATTTTCGCCACGGCGCTGATGTCGTTGCGCGACTTGGATTCTGCGATCGCCGAGACGGAGGCCATCATCGCGCAGGGCGCAAAGTTCGTGCTGCTGCCGACCGGGCCGGCTTACGGTCGATCGCCCGGCGACCCGTACTTCGACCCGATTTACGCACGCTTGCAGGAGGCCGGCTGCATCCTGGTGTTCCACATCATGCCGTTCTGGTACTTCAATGCGATCTCGCCCGCTTGGGGACAAAACTCCGACCCGGCTTCTTGGCACATGTCGGCGTGGCAGTGGATGAATGTCTACGGCCAGCGCCCGATCGAGGAGACGTTGTCCGCTCTCATCTTCGACAACCTCTTCGGTCGCTTCCCGGGCCTGAACGTCCTCGTCGCCGAGCACGGGGCGGAATGGGTGCCGTTCTTCGTCAAACACATGGACAAGAGCAGAGGGATGGGCCGCAACGGGCCTTGGATTGGTGGGAAGCTGACGGAGCGGCCTTCGGCGATCTTCCGCCGTCATGTCCGTGTGGTGCCGTACCCCGAGGACGACATCCCGGCGATCGTCGAGGGCCTAGGATACGACGACTGCTTGGTGATGGGCTCGGATTACCCACACGCCGAAGGCCTGGCCGTGCCGGCCGAATTTGCCAAGCTGCTCGACCCGCTCGACGACGCCGCCAAGCGACGGATCATGCGCGACAACGCCGACCAGTTGCTCTCCCGGAGCTAAACGCCCGATGGCAGACGACGACGTCGACCTCGACCTACTGAGGGTGTCGGCGCGGCAGTTTCTGGCCGACCGCGGCGAGAAGGAATCCGTCAAGGACCTTGCGGCGATGGACTGGACGGGCCTGCTCGTCGATGAGGTGGTGGGTGGCGCCGGCTGGCGTCCAGTCGAAACGTGCGTCATAGCCGAAGAACTCGGACGAGCGAACTACAGGTCGGCGTGGTTGGGAACCACGGTCGCCGCCGCGGCGCTCGCCTCGGCGCCCGACGACCTGAGGGAACAGTTGCTGCCCGGTCTGCTCGCCGGCACGATGGCGGCGGGCGTCACCGTCGTCAATGGCTCCGCACGGATCATCCGCGGCAATGAAGTCGACATCATTGTGCTTCTGGGACGCAACGGAATTCACGTGATTCGTGACCCGGATCCCGCGCGGACGGTTCTGGACGGCGACCTGCTCGACGTCACCAGAACGGTCTGGCGTATCGACCTCACCGACGCGCCCAGCACCCTTATCGGGCCGCCCGACAGGGCCACAGAGCTGACGGCCGTGGCTCGGCTGCTCGTTGCCGCCGACTCCGTGGGTGCCACGTCGATGACCCTTGAACGGCTGACGGCATACCTGCGGGAGCGCGTGGCGTTCGGGGCGCCGATCGCGAGTTTCCAAGCGATTCAGCACCGCCTCGTCGAGCTGCTGGTCTTCGAAGTCAAAGCGCGCGCCGTCGTCATGAAGGCCGCGCGTGCCATCGCCTCCGCCGACCAACGGGCGACCACCTTGACGGCGGCGGCGCACGCATTCGTAGCGGCGAAAGCCACGGCCGCCGTGGACGAATGCATGCAACTGTCGGGCGGCATCGGATTCACCTGGGAGTACCCGCTGCACCACGAGATGCGCCGTGTCTTCACCAACGCCCAGCTGATGGGCACGGCGCGGTCGAGTCGGGCGCTGCTGGCGGAGGTGTCCGGCTGGTGAGCGCTTTCGTCAACCGGCCCACCGAGGCGCAGCTGAACGATTTCAGGAATCGGGTCAGGACATACATCGCCGACCACGCACCGGCGATCGAGGCCCGCGAAGGCCATCGAGCTCCTGAGACCGCCGAACAGGAAACCCTACTGCGCGCTTGGTTCGCCGGCCTGTTCGACGCGGGTTTCGTGGGCGCGGACTGGCCGATCGAATACGGCGGTCGCGGCGACTACCACCCGCTGCACGATCGCATCGTGAGTGAGGAGATTCTGCGCGCCCGCGCGCCGCGCCCGGTGGACCAGGTGAACCTGGCTGCCCACGTGCTCCTGCACTTCGGTTCTGACGAACAGAAACAGACGTTACTGCCACCGATTCGGCGCAGCGAACATGTCTGGTGTCAGCTGCTCAGCGAGCCCGACGCCGGCAGCGACATCGCCGGAGTACGCAGCCGCGGTGCGCGGCAAGACGATGGCAGCTGGCTCCTCGACGGGCAGAAGACCTGGATCACCGACGGACACTGGGCCGACATGGGCCTCGCCCTGGTCCGCACCGACCCGAGATCCTCGCGCCACCACGGCCTGTCGGTCTTCGCCGTGCCGCTTTCGGCGGAGGGTGTCGAGGTTCGTCCGATCCGCACGATCGGTGACGCGATCGAGGTCAATGAGGTCTTCCTCACCGGAGTCAGGCTGGGCGCCGACAGCCTGATCGGCGAGGTGGGCCAGGGCTGGGCGATCATCATGGCGGGCCTGGACTTTGAACGATTCGGCATCGGCGGGAACGTCATCCTGCTCGAATTGCTGATCGACGATCTGGTCGCGGTGGCCCGTCACGCACATATCGACGGCCTGCCGGCGTTGGAGTGTGGCGACGTCCGCCAAGAGGTCGCCGAGTTAGCCGTGGAGGTCGAAGTGGCCAAGGCGTTCATCGACGATCACGTGGAGCGGCTGACGTCGGGCGACGAACAACCGGGTGACGGGTCGATAGCCAAGTTGAGTTTTGCGGAGACATACCACCGCGTCGCGGCTTACGGCGCCCAGTTGGCGGCGTCCGCGACCGTCGCCGGGGTCGCGGACCCGGAGGTGCAGAACGCCAAACAACGGTTGCGGGAATGCTGGTTGTGGTCACGCGCCTACACGATTTCGGGCGGCAGTTCGGAGATGATGCGCAACATTCTTGCCAAGCGCCGACTGCACTTGCCGAGCCGGTGACCACAGATCGCGCCGTGCAGACGTACTGGTCTCTGGTCGAGACCGCGGCGGGAGCACACCCTGACCGGGTGGTGCTCGCGGACGACTACGGGCGCAGCCTGTCGTGTGCCCAGCTGCGGGACTCCGCACTGACGTGCGCGGCGGCGCTGGCGCAGCGGGGGATCGGTGCGGGCACGGTGGTGTCATGGCAACTGCCGACCACGCTGGAGACGATGGTCGTCATGACGGCGTTGGCCCGCCTCGGCGCCGTCCAGAACCCGGTGCTGCCGATCTGGCGCGAAAGCGAACTACGGTACGTGACAGCGCAACTCGCGACCGACGTCATCATCGTACCGGGGCTGTGGCGCAGTTTTGACCACACCGCGCTCGCACATCGGCTCGCGAATGAGCGGCCCATGCGGGTCCTGGTCATCGACCACGACGCTCCCATTGCCGACGGGCTTCGATTGCCCAGCGGTGATCCGGAAACGCTGCCTACTCCTCCGAGCAGCGCGGAGGACCCGCGGTGGATCTACTATTCGTCGGGCACTACGGCGGCACCGAAAGGAGCGCGGCACTGCGACCGGTCGGTCATCGCCGGTTCGGCAGGGGTCATCGGAATCGTCGGGGCTTCCAGCAACGACGTCAACCCGATCGCGTTTCCGGTTTCGCACATCGGAGGCGCCGCCATGCTCGCCGCGGCTCTGCTCACCGGGATGAAGCTGGTGCTGTTCGATGCCTTCGACCCCGTCGAGACCCCCTTTGCCATCGCGGCGCACCGCCCGACTCTGCTGGGCAGCGCAACCCCCTTTTTCGTCGCTTTCATGGCGGCGCAGGCGAAGTATGGTGACGAACCGCTCTACCCCGAGCTGCGGGGCTGCGTCGGTGGGGGCGCACCAATCACCGCCGAGCTCGGTCATCAAGTGCGGCAGACACTTTCAGTCGACGGCGTGGCCAATGCGTGGGGCCTGACCGAATTTCCGGTAGCCACCTCTCAGGCGCCTAACGGTCCCGCGGAGCTGCTGGATCACACCGTCGGGAAACCGGTGCCCGGCGTTGCGGTACGGGTCGTCGACGAAGCTGGACAGCAGGTGCCGCGTGGCACGGAGGGGGAGCTGCGGCTCAAAGGGCCGCAGTGCTTCCTCGGCTACGTCGACGCAACTCTGGATGCCCACGCGTTCGACGCCGAAGGATGGTTTCGCACAGGAGATCTGGGCCGCATCGATGATGACGGCAACGTCGTCGTCACCGGCCGAATCAAGGATGCGATCATCCGCAACGCGGAGAACATCTCGGCCTTGGAAGTCGAGGGTGTCCTGGCCAGCCACCCGGCGGTGGCCGACGTGGCGATCATCGGGGTGCCGGATGAGCGGACCGGCGAGCGTGTTTGCGCCGTCGTCGTCGCGCGCCCGGGTGTGACGGTGACGCTTTCGTCGATCTTCGAACACTGTCAAGCGCGGGGATTGAGCAAGCACAAAGCGCCCGAACGACTCGAAATCGTGGATGCGCTGCCTCGAAACATCACCGGCAAGGTGCTCAAGACCGAGCTGCGGGCGCGGTTCGGCTGAAGCACTTCATCGGGCCCGGCTAGATGCCGATGAGGTCCTTGAGGTTGCCGCCCATCACTCGTGCCCTGGTGTCCTCCGGAAGATCCTCGAGCTCCTTGACGAAATCCGCGGGCTCGGCCAGCCCCTCGGGGTGCGGGTAGTCCGAGCCGAACATCACCCGATCCGCACCCAGGATGTCGACGAGGTGCGACATGTCCTCCTCGTGGAACGGATTGATCCACACGTGTCTGCGGAAGACATCGCAGGGATGCTCGCTGAAGTCGTATGGCCTCTTGCGGTATACGCGGTCGAACACGTCCAACAGGCGGTGTGCCCACGAGCCGCCGTTCTCGACCACGCCGATGCGTACCCCGGGGAAGCGCTCGAACACCCCGTGCGCGATGAACGCCGCAAGAGTGTCGAAGATGTTTCGGCTCTCCTCGTAGATGAAACCCCGCAGCTTGCTCAGCGCGAATCCGTTGAACTCCGTAGCTTCCTCCCAGTCGTCGACGTAGCGCTCATAGCCGGAGTCCGAGTTGTGCATCTGCACCGAGATACCCGAATTCTCGACCAGTCGCCAGAAATCGTCGAACTCCGGCAGCGCCGGTGACCGCGACGTGCCGTCCTCGCGCGGAACGGGCGCCGGCCGGATCAATACCGTCCGGGCGCCATTGTTCAGGCACCATTCGAGTTCCTGCACGCCCAGCGCGGGATCGTTCAGCGAGATCGCAGGAACGGGGAAGATCCGGTCCTGGTAGTTGAATGTCCAGTCGTCGAGTAACCACCGATTGAACGCATGCGTGACCGCGTGGGTGAGCTCGGTGTCGGATTTGGTCCTTTCTTCGAGCATGCCCGCTGTCGTCGGGAACATCACGGCGCCGTAGACGCCCTGCCGGTCCATCAGCGCCAGGCGTAGGTCGGGCCGCCGGAACTCATCGGGGCAGCGGATCGGTTCGGCGAGCTCCCGCAATGTCTTGCCCTCTGGGTTTATGCCCCGGAAGTAATCGGACCAGGCGCCGGGTGTGGGGATCACCTCGTATGTCGGGTTGGGGATGCACTCCGTGACCGTGCCCAAGATCTGCAACTTCTTGCGCCCGTTGACGTCGATGAATTTCAGCGCCTCGGAGTATTTCTCCGGCAGATATCGCGTGTAGGCGTCGATCGTCTCGTACATGTGGTTGTCGGCGTCCCAGACCTCGAACGCTTTGTCGTCGCTCACCAGCACCTCCAGCAGGCGTGAGAATATTGATTCTCAATCATAGCGAACGTTGGTATCTGCAGCGAACGGGCTCAGAGGTTCATGAAATGGCCGCCGTCGACACCGAGGGTTTGCCCGGTGACGTAGCGAGCGGCGGGACCGATAAGGTATGCCACGGCTGAGCCGATATCGCTTTCGGGGTCTCCGATGCGTCCCAGCGGGATTCGGCGTGCCAGCCTTTCCTCCATCGCCGGCTCGGCGCTTATCGCCAAGGTCATCGCAGGTGAATATGCCAGCGGTGAAACAACATTCACCGTGATGCCGTGAGGGGCCCATTCCCGCGCGAGGCTCTTGGCGAAACCGCGCAACGCGCCCTTCATTGTGGCGTAGAGCGGCAGGGTCGCGCTGCCTTCGATGCCGGCGGGTGAGGTCATGACGAGGAAGGTGCCGCCCCGCTTCTTCAACGCGGGAAATGCTGAAACGGCGCAGAAGTGCGCTCCACGAAGTGACACCGAGTAGTGGTCGCCCCAAACGGAACGATCGACATCAGCCAGTTGGTGCGGCTGGCTCGAGGCGTTGCTCGTGGCGTTGTGCACCACGGCATCGAGCCGCCCGGTGGTGGTCAGGGACAGCTCTATCGCGCCGGCCACTGCGTCACCGTCGGTCACATCGCATCGTGCCCACGTCGCACCGTGGCCCCGCGCGGTGATTTCCTCGGCGACGGCCAATCCCGTCTCGGACCGGGTGGCGACGACGACGTGCGCCCCGGCCGAGGCGAGAGCCATGGCGATGCCGCGGCCAACCCCGGCGCCCGAACCCGTCACCAGCGCGGTCAGACCGTGCAGGCTCATGGCAGCATCACCGCCCCTCCGTCGGCGACGATCGTCTCGCCGACGAGGTGATTGATATCCGGCCGCAAGAGGAATTTCACGGCCTCGACGACGGTGTGGAGAAGCGTCGAATCGTCTTGGACCACAGCCGCGGTGAGGTGCGCGGTAAAAGAGTCCATCTCGGGCGCGAACAGTCGCAGAGGGGCTGCGACCAGGTTGACGGACACGCCTTCGGGCTGCCATTGCCGCGCAGCGGATTTCGCCATCGCCCGGATGCCTTCCACCGCGGTGGTGTACGCCACCAGTCGGGCCGCACCCGCCATGCCGATCGTCGGCACGACAACGACGATTCGTCCCCCGTGGGGTGCTAACGCGGACCGTGCCCGCTGGAGCGCAGCGAGCGCGGGCCACATCATCCCGTCGACGATGTGATCCCACTCCTCGCCACTGAGGCCGGCCGCGTCGGACGGCCGCGGGGTCGGATCGGTACCGACGACTACGACCGCTCCGGTGATATCCGATGCCAGTCCACGTCCGGGTGCTGCGACGATGCCGTCGAGTCCGTCTGCCAGCTCGCGCGCCAGACCGTCGGCCGCGCCCAAGACGACTGTGGACGACGCCACGTCATCGACTCGGCTGGCGCGCTAGGCGGGCATCGTGAATTTTCACCAGCTCCCTGAACCCGATACGTACGTACCGGGGTTTGGGTTGGATGCCCCAGTCGTCGCGGGCGGTGTGCTGGCCGGCCGCTTCGGGTGCTCCCCCGAACGGGGGCCCGCCGAGTGGATAGGGCTGTTGGCATTGGAGATTGTCGTCGGAGAAGCGCACCTTCATGAGCTCACTGCAGATCTCGGTCAGCGATAGGGTTGGCCAGCCGTACCAGACCGCCATCACGGGTACGGTCAACGAGCCCTCGATGACCAGCCCGAACAGGCAGACGTACAGCCCGCGTTTGAGCCGTTTGTGCATTCGCGCCCACGTCGGGGTGGTTCCGACCGGCAGCGGCTCGACCGAATCCTCGGTCTCCACAGTGGAATTAGACAAGGCGGTCCCTTCTTCGGTGCTAGTCGGAAAAGATCTCTCGGTTGACGGTGTGCAGGTACGGGATGGCGAGGAACGGCGTGACGTAGAAGATGTTGAATGCCCACCACCCGAGAACCGGTAGTCCGACTCCCGTATAGCGGACGTCGGCGTACATCGTCATATTGAAGATGTAGCCGGTCCAGATGACCACGCCGAACCAGCACGTCACGATGGTCCACTGGTGTCCCCAACGTTTCATCTGCAGCAGCGCGATCGCGGCCGCGATCCGCATCGGGAACACGATCAGGACGCAGACCATCACCCACGCCTTTTCCCCTGGGGCGCCTGCACCGCCGATCCAGAGTTCGTTGTAATGCCAGAAATAGCCGGCGTCGATCCAGTTGCCCCACGCGGTGAAGACGGTGCGGGTGATCAGGGCGTGGTTGGCGAACAGGTCGAGCGCCCAGCCGATGCTGTTGATCGCACCGTCGAGGATGATGACGTATCCGATGAGCGTGACCATCATTGGCCGAACCGAAAACCCGTCGCGCTGCGCCTTTCTCAACAGATAGATGCCTCGGCAAAATACGGGCAGGCCGACGACTCCGAGGACGAGGGTGCCCATGAGTGCGGTGCCGGCGATGCACCATCGATCCGCGCGCCGTTGGATCTCCCGCGTGTGTGCCTCGTGCTCGTCCATGGTGAGCGATCGGGTTGGACTCGTCATTGATCACCAATCCCTCGTGAGATACATCTGGAGCTGGATCGCGAACATCGCGATCAGCACTCCGTAGATGAAGACCTGGAACGCGATCAATCCACGTTTGCGTCGTCGATCCTGCTCGTCCACTGTGTCTCCGCGTCTATCAGAAGGTACCGATGTTGGCCAGCATCCAGTAGAAGAATGCGACAAGCCCACACATCACTGCCCAGGTCACAGCCAGTCGGACCAGTTCCTGCCACATGAGACCCTCCTACCGAAGCGACGACTTCCCACCAAACGTTAACATCACTCTCAGAAATGAGAACAGTCGTTTCCGCTGCGGAGGCACTAGAGGGACAGGGTCACACGTCCGCGAGCGCAGCGAGATCGCGCTTGACCACCTTGCCGACATCGTTGCGGGGCAGCTGTTCGACGAACACGATGCGTACCGGAACACGGTAGGGCGTCAGACGCTCGCGACACCACGACACGAGGCCGGCCTCGGAGACCGACTCATCGCCTCTGACGACGAACGCCCACGGCACCTCCCCGAGCCGCTCGTCGGGAACGCCGACGACGGCGGCTTCGCGCACACCATCGGCGGCCAGGAGGACGTCCTCTACCGTGCCGGGAAACACTTTGAGGCCACCACGATTGATCATGTCCGATACTCGGCCATCGAGCCACAGAAAACCGTCATCGTCGAACCAGCCGAGGTCGCCGGTGTGGAACCAGCCGTCGTCGGTGAGCCGGTCCAGGAAGGCCGGATCGATCTTCCGCGCGGCCGTCGTGGGCGTGCGGACCATCACCTCGTCGTCGGCGATCGTGACGTCGATGCCGGGCAGTGGCCTGCCGACCGAACCCAGTTTGGTCTCGCCCCACTCCCGGGCGTCGGCGGCCGACCAGCCCACCACCTCACCCTCGAGTTCGGTCTGGCCGTAGGAGTTCAGCACGATCACCCCGAACTTGTCCCGGAACCGGCGCGCCTGAACGGGCGACAGGGGAGCGGTGATCGACCGCACGATCTTCAGTGGCGAGAGGTCGGCCACCGAGTCGTCGTGCAGAACCATGGTCAGCGCTGCGGGTGGTAATACGGTCGACCGCAACTGATGTCGCTTGACCAGAGCCGCGAAGTCCGTTGGTGAGAACCTCTCCATCAGCACGACACCCGAGCCCGCGCGGAAGGCGAACAAGACCTGGTATATGCCGGCCCACAGCGATAACGACAAGGGCACCAGATTCGGCATGGGGGACCGCTTCGGTTCGGCTGCAGCGGATTTGGAGGCAGGTCTCGTGCCGCGAAGTTTGGCCAGCAGCCGGTCGATCAGATCGAGGACCGTGGTATGGCGAAGCGGCACCGGCTTTGGCGGTCCCGTGGTGCCGGACGTGAACTGCAGCAGGGCCACATCGTCGTCGTAGGACCGCGCGTCGGCCCGGTGACCTGACGATGCGACCCTCGTCCACGACAGCGCCTCTCCGGTGATGACGGGCAGGTGACAAGTCGAGAAACGCCGTACGAGTGCGGGAGTGGTGATGATGGCGACGGGGCGCAACGTTTCCAGCTGGGTGACGATCTCGGCATCGGCCGCCCTGGGGTTCAGCGGTGTGTACACGCCGCCGGCGCGCCACGTGCCGAACAGCGCGGCGACGGTGGTGGCGTCGTTGGGCAGCATCGCGGCGACGACCTGTCCCGTCGCCAGCCCGGACTCGGCGAGCAGCTCGGCGAGTCGCGCGGCGCTGGCCGACAGCTCATCACGCGACACTTGGTTGTCCGTGGCGCCGACCGTGTGCACAGCGACCTCAGGCAGACCGTCCAGCAGCATTGCCAGGCTCACGAATCAGCCACCAGGGGAGCCCAGTTCGGAGTTCGCTTGTCCGCAAAGGCAAGGGGGCCCTCGTTCTGGTCCGGATGCCCCCACATCGACGTCAGGTGCTTCGCACCTTCGCGGCACGCGTCGGTGAGCCCGTATTCGAGTGCGCCCCACAGCGCCCGCTTGGTGGCGCGCATCGCCGCCGGTGAGTTCTTGGCGATCTTCTCGGCGAGCTCCTGGGCGGCGGCAAGCAGCTCGTCGGGCGGGTCGATCACCTGGCTGATCATGCCGAGTTCGTACGCGCGCTGGGCACTGAGCCGTTCGTGACTACCGATGAGCGCCATTCGTAACACGGCTTCGGCGGGCATCTTTCGCATCAGTGCGATGGTCTCGAGCGCGCTGACCTGACCGATGGAGACGTGGGGGTCGACGAAGGTCGCATCCGACGACGCGATGACGATGTCGGCGTCGGCCACCCAGTGCAGTCCGCCGCCCGCGCAGACCCCATTGACGGCAGTGATGACCGGCTTCTCGACATTGCAGTGCCAGGCGCTCAGCTTCAGATCCAGTGTGCGCATGGTCTCCTGAAATTGCTGCACGGCCTCGCCGTCGAGGTCCTCGACATCGGCGCCAACCTGAAACGCCCGACCGTTTCCCGTGTGCACGATGACGCGGACGTCGGGATCGGCATTCAATTCCGCCCAGGCCCTGGGGAATTCCTCGCGCATCACGACGTCATAGGCATTGAGACGGTCAGGGCGGTCATTGATGATCCATCCGACGGGACCGCGCCGTTCGACGATGAGTCGCTGGTATGTCATGAAACCTCCGCCACGTCCGGCAGCGGCTGCCACCGCGGCGCACGCTTCTCGCGCCACGCCCGCACACCCTCGGCATGATCAAGGTGATTGCGGAGCCGCCAGATCTCCTCGGCGGCATCGCGTCGCGCCTGCGTCAATCCGACTTCCAAGGAGTGCCAGAGCGCCTTCTTGGTGGTGCGCATCGCGGTCGGCGAATTTGTGGCGATCGCGGCTGCGAGTCGGCCCGCGGTTGCGCGGAGCTGATCGGTCGGCACCACCTCGGACAGAATGCCCAACTGGTAGGCGCGCCGCGCCGAGATGCGTTCACCCTTGCCCCCCAGCGTCATTCGAAGCACCGCCTCCATCGGCGACTTGCGCAGCAGCGTGACTGCCTCGTACGCGACGGCCTGCCCGATGGAGACGTGGGGGTCGGTGAAGGATGCCTGCTCGGCGGCGATGACGATGTCGGCGTCCGCGACAAGGTGTAGACCCCCTCCCGCGCACACCCCGTTGACCGCGGCGATCACCGGTTTCCACACGCCGCAGTGCCAAGACGAGATCTTCAGCTCGGCGTCCCTGGTTCGGCGGGAGTGCCGTCGCATGGCCCCCTTGTCCCGCGCGACCTGGACCACGTCCATCCCGGTGCAGAACGCCTTGCCGTTGGCGGCGTTGACGATCACGTTGACCTCCGGATCGGTATCGAGGTCGGCCCAGGCGGCCTCGAGCTCGTCGAGCATCAGCGCGTCGAAGGCGTTGCCCGCGTCGGGCCTGTTGAGGATCAGCCAGCCGATCCCGTCGGACTTGGATACGATCAAGCGTTCATAGCCGCTCATGAACGGGGAATGTCCTTCCAGGGCTTGCCCTTCCAGGGATCGGGCTCCTTCGGCAAGCCGAGCACGCGTTCACCGAGGATGTTCTTGTTGATGTCGGTGGTGCCGCCCTCGGTGCCGTTGGCGAGGCTGCGCATCATGCCCTGCACATCCCGTGGCAGAGCATCATCATCGTCGGTGGTGGGCCATGCAATCGCCGCCGTACCCAGCAGATCGACCATCAGGTCCTGTATCTGCTGATTGATGGTGGCCTGGTGAACCTTGCCAATCGAGGACGCCGCGCCCGGTGACTGTCCGGCCGAAAGTGCGGCGCGCACACGATCATTGGTCCAGCCACGGACCCGCTCCTGCGCCCACAGGCGCATCACCTTGTTCCGGACCACCGGATCGGCCCACCGCCCGGTCTCCCTGGCGAGGGTGATCAGTCGTTCGGCGCTCGAGCCACCGAGGCGGCCCATGCCACCCGAACCCGAGCCCGACACCATCTGCCGCTCGCTGGACAATGTCGATGCACTCACGCGCCAGCCGTCGTTGACGTCGCCGACCCGCTGGGCGTCCGGCACGCGCGCCTCGTCGAGGAAGACCTCGTTGAACTCGGCCTCGCCGGTGATCTGGCGAAGCGGTCGCACCTCGACGCCCGGTTGGTGCATGTCAAGCAGGAAGTACGTGATGCCCTTGTGCTTGGGCTGGTCGGGATCCGTCCGCGCCAACAGGATCGCGAAATCGGCCTCATCGGCCCATGTGGTCCACACCTTCTGGCCGGAGATCACCCAGTCTGCGTCCTCGCCCGAGCCGTCCCGTACGGCCTTGGTGGCGAGCGACGCGAGATCCGAGCCAGCGCCCGGCTCACTGAACAACTGGCACCACTTCTCCTCGTTGCGCACGATCGGTGGGAGGAAACGCCGGCGTTGCTCCTCTGTCCCGTGACTGAACAGAGCGGCTGCGGCGTTGTTGAGCCCCAGTGGGTTGAGCCGCGAGAGGCGTAGCGGCGCAAGTACTCCCTCGATGGCGCGCGCCATGTCGTTGTCGATGCCGAGGCCGCCGTGTTCGGGGAGCCACGTCGGCACGACCAGACCCGTCCTGGCGAATGTCGGGTACCACCGCCGGTAGTCGGCGGGGGTGCGGACGGCCCGCAGC
This sequence comes from Mycobacterium sp. NTMscope_Eco_3, assembly GCF_976985685.1. NCBI lineage: Bacteria > Bacillati > Actinomycetota > Actinomycetes > Mycobacteriales > Mycobacteriaceae > Mycobacterium > Mycobacterium sp. NTMscope_Eco_3. Next base: position 1,524,009 of record NZ_CDRJYZ010000001.1, read on the forward strand.
GCCGCCGGCCCGTCGGCCGCGGCCGAGCGCCATGCTGCGGGCACCTCGGCATCGATCCACTGCCGTACCACCGCGAGTGCATCATCGACCGGTGTGCCCGGGCGGATCGGTAGTTGGGTCATGATCTCAACCTTTTCAGCGGCCCTTGAACTCTGCGCCGCGCTTGTCGCGGAAGGCGGCCAGGCCCTCCTTGAAATCCTCACTACGGCTGGATAATTCGAGCGCCAATGCCTCGTTCTGCAGATGGCGGTCAAGATCGAGCCCGTTGCCGCTGTGCAACAACCACTTGGTGAGCCCGAGAGAAACCGTGGGCGCTTCTCCGAGTTGCCCGACGAGTTGCTCCGCGAGCGACGGTAATTCGTCGGACGCGCAGGTACCGTGGATGATTCCCCAGTCGGCCGCGGTAGCTCCGGTGATCTGCTGTCCCAGCATCAGCAGTTGTCTGGTGCGGACCAATCCGATGAGCCGTGGCAGCAACCAGGCCGCGCCGCTGTCGGGGGTGAAACCGCGCGCCATGAAGGGTTCCCAGAACCGGGCGTCGTCGGCGGCGACGCAGAAGTCTGACGCCAGCGCGATGTGAAAGCCCAGGCCGATCGCCCAACCGCGGACCACGGCGACAATCGGCACCTGCGTCTGAAGCATCAGCGGGATCAGCCGATTGGCCTTGTTCGGTAACCGGCGCTGCGTGCTGCCCACGCGTGGTTTCCGTTCGGACTTCGCGTTATTGGCGATCAAGTCCGCGCCGGCGCAGAAGTCCGCTCCGTTGGCGTCGATCCGGATGACCCGCACCGACTCGTCGATGCCCGCGTCGGCCAGGTGTCCGATCATCGCATCGAGCATGACGTCGTTCACGGCGTTGCGGCGGTCGGCGCGGTCGAGGGTCAGCCGCAGGATCGGGCCCTGCTGTTCGGCCAGAAGACCAGGAACACTGCGGTAACTCATGTGCTCAGCGCTCGGCGAACTGTTTCGTCACGGCGGTCAGCAATTCGCCGAGGTTCGTCGCGCCGCCCGGCGGGTCGGGCAGGCGCACGGGCCCTCGGTCGCGGCTGGGCAGCAGGATGGTCGCGTGTCCCGGCGCGGTGATCTGGCCGCGGTGGTTGGTCGCCGCGAGTTCGAGGTCGACGGCGGGGCGTTCACCGTCGGCGAGGTACTTGCGGACGACGGTACCGGTGACGGTGTGGACGTCGCCAACGTAGTTGAACAGACGGAACTCGCAATCGAGCTTCCACAGCCAGGCGTCGTCGCCCATCCAGTCCGTGCACAGGTGGATCAGCCACGTCTCGCGCATGCGCCCGTAGTCGAACGTGGTGGGGTTGCCCGCGTTGCGCGCGGCGCCGGGGTCCCAGTGCACCCGCTGCTGGGCATCGGGGACACCGTATTCGTTGGGGGTGTAGAAGCGGGGGATGCGCTGCCGGTTGCGCCATGCGAGTCTCAGCGGACGCACACCATACATGCCGGTACCCATGCCGACGTGCCAGCAGACCATGTCGGTAACCGTCAACGGCCCCTTCGTCAACGGCCCCACATCGTCGCCTTCGGTGACGTCTTCCCACCATCGCGGATCGGCGCCGCGCGGGCTTTCGCGCGCGTAGCGTTCGTCGAGCTCGGCGATCTCGTCCGCGGTCCACGTCTTGAGCTCGACGGTGTCGTACTTCTTGCGGCCGCGCGCCTTGCTGCGTTCGGTGCGAATCATGTTGCGGTACTGCGCGCCCAAGATCGTGCCCTCGTCGTCACGAAACACCTGGGCGGACCACTCGTGGATGGCACGCTCGGCGAAGTCGCTGCTCTTGTCGAGCGCCGCCACCAGGGCGTTGCGCCTGAACACGCGGTGGTTGGCGCGCAGCGGGGCCCACCATTCCCGAGCCGACGAGGCGTAGAAGGCATGTACCCCGCGAAGTGGGTCGCCCTTGGTCAGTGCGCGGTCCTCGTCGGAGAGCGCCGGGACCTCGTCCTCTCCGATCAGCGTGTCGCCGCCGACGAGGGCAGGTGGGGCCACAGACTCTCCCCATACAGACTTCGCTGCGTATTCCGGATCGGTCCATAACGGGTTGGCGTCACCGTAGCTTTCGGCGACGTGACGAAACGTGTCTTCGTTGGGGCGGTAGTAGTGCGGCGGCTGCGTGTGCGGGACGGCGATGCCGATGGTAGCGCGCAACCTGGCCAATCCCTCGTCGGTGATCAGGCCGGTCTGCCCCATCGGATCGCCTCCTCGTTGTGGCCCGCGTCGTAGCCCGGACAAGGTGGAAATTAAGATACCCGAAAAACGGAAACGCCGTTAACGCAGGGGTGAACGAGATGGCAGAAGAAGCATCCGGGATCGTGTGTGCGATCGGCGCCGACGGCGTCGCGCGGGTGACCATAGATCGCCCGGAAACGGGAAACTCGTTGTCTCCGTTCGCGCGTGACGCACTAACCGAAGCCTTCCTACGGGCTAACGACAACCCCGCCGTCCGCGCGGTGCTGTTGAACGCCAGCGGCACTCGGCACTTCTGCGCCGGGGCCGGCCTCGCACCGCAAGCGGCGGGCGCCGGGGCCGCCGTCGAGCCGGTGCAAAAGCGTCCGGGTGACATCGCGCGGATGCTTCAGCAGGGCTGGCAGCGGCTGGTCGCGTCCATTCTCGACTGTGACAAGCCGGTGATCGCGGCGGTCAAGGGCACGGCCGCGGGGGCGGGCGCGAGCCTGGTTCTGGCGTGCGACCTGGTCGTGATGTCAACGGAAGCAAAGCTTGTCGAGGCGTTTGTGCATCGCGGAATCCTGCCGGATTCCGGCGCCATCCACCTCCTGACGAGGATCGTCGGCCTGCGCAAGGCGACCGAACTGCTGATGCTCGGTGAGCCGGTCGACGCGGCCACCTGCGAAAGGCTCGGACTGGTCAATCGGGTGACCGCACCGGACGACACCGACGCCGTCGCCGAGGAGCTCGCGGGGCGCTTGGCCGCGGGGCCGACGGTGATGCTGGCGCTGACCAAGCGGCTGTTGTCGGTCTCGTCGGAGTCCGATCGGCACCGCGCATTCGAGCAGGAGGCGTGGGCTCAGGAGGTGGTGTCGGGTACGGCGGACCTCCAAGAGGGTCTCGCGTCGTTCGCCGAACGCCGCAATCCCAAGTTCCTGGGTCGATGACTTACCGTGGGTCAGCGTGCAGTCGGGCCGCCGCGAACGGTGAACGTTGCGCAGTCGTCGATCTCGTCGATCGACGATGCCACCGACTCCGCCGTCAGCGACGTGTCCTCGACTCCCTTGGTGACACCGATGAATACCCGCGACACTTTCCCGGCGCCAACTGAGTAGATGTGCGCGGTGCGGTCGCAGGACCGGTGGCACAGATAGACCACGACGGGGGTGACAAGCTCGGGATGCATGGCCTTACCGGCGTCGCCCATGATGTCCTCGGTCATTCGGGTCAGCGCGATGGGGGCGATGGCGTTGATGGCGATGCCGTTGCGGGCGCCTTCGATGGCGAGAACGTGCATCATGCCGACCAGCCCCATCTTTGCGGCGCCATAGTTGGCCTGACCGAAATTGCCGAAAAGGCCGGTGCCCGAGGTCGTCTGAACGATTCTGCCGTAATTCTGCGCCCGCATGACCGGCCACACCGCCCGCGTGACGTTGAATGCTCCGGAGAGGTGCACGGCAATAACGGCGTCGACCTGCTCGGCGGTCATGTTCTTGAACGCCGCGTCGCGCAGAATCCCCGCGTTGTTCACCAGCACATCGACCTGCCCGAAAGCGTCCATCGCGGCGGTCACGATTGCCGCACCGCCCTCCTCGGTGGCCACCGAGTCACCGTTGGCGATCGCGGTACCCCCGGCGGCGGTGATCTCGTCGACCACTGCTTGGGCCGCCGATATCGTCGCCCCGCTGCCGTCCACCGAACTACCCAGGTCGTTGACCACGACCCGGGCGCCGCGCCGGGCGAGCTCGAGTGCATGACAGCGGCCCAGTCCGCGGCCCGCCCCCGTGACGATGGCGACCTGGTTGTCGAAAGACATTGAATGCATGGGTGAGAGGTTACATTTACCTAATCGAGAACAACCATTTGCATCGGAGGCTTCGGAGGAGGCCCATGACCGGCCCGACTGAGTTGCTACGACATGCGCGCCGCAGAGCCGAAGGAATGCGGCACCGCTACCGCGAGGCCGGCTACTGGACGGCGGAGCCGATTGACCTGGTGCGGTCCACCGCGGCGCGGCACTCTGCGCGGCTTGCCGTCGCGGATCGAGGCGCCGAACTGACCTACGGGGAACTGGACAAGCGCATCGATTCGGCCGCTCGAGCGATGATCGATGCCGGCGTGGCTCCGGGCGGCGCGGTCGTCGTCGTAGTCGGTAACGACGTGGACTCGGTGGTGTCGGTTCACGCGGCGCTACGGGTCGATGCGGTGGTTCTGCTCGTGCCGCGTAGTGCCGGAGCGACGCAGATCGCCGACATCCTCACACGCACCGGTGCACGATTCGGCGTAGCGCCGAACTGGGCGAGGATCACCGAGGCAGAACTGTCCGGCCACTGCGATTGGATCGGTGACGGTGGCCGAACGGGCACCGCCCAGCCGCCGCGGTCGGTGCGGTCAGCCGATGAGCCGTGCCTTGTGCTTTACACCTCGGGCACAACCGCGCGGCCCAAGGGCGTGATCCACTCGCTGAGCACGCTGGCCAAGGCTTCGGCGAATTACATTGCGGCGGCGGGCCTGGGTTCCGACGACCGGATCTTCTTGATCAGCCCGCTCGCGTCGGTCACCGGGGTGTTGCAGGCGCTGTTCATCGGTCCGATGCTGGCGGCGCCAGTGATTCTGGAGGATCGCTGGGACCCGGCGGCGACCTGCGACCTCCTGGTCAGCTCGGGTGCCACCTGGTACGGGGGCCCGGACCGGCTGCTGGACCGGATGCTGGACCAGGCCGTCGCGCGCGACGCTGTTGTGCCATTACGCGCGGTGTACCTGGGCGGCACGATGCTGGACCGGCGGATCGTCGAACGCATCGAAGACGAGTTCGGCATCGTTGTCATGCGCGCCTACGGGTCTTCGGAGACCCCGATCAGCACGTCCGGACTGCGAACCGAACCCCGAGACATCCGCCATGCCGACGACGGGGTCGCGCTCGGCGGCGTCGACGTGCGCGTCGGATCCGAGGCCGATCCCACCGAGTGCTGCATCAAGGGCCCGCACACGTTTCTCGGTTACACCGATGCCGAGGACGACAAATACGCGTTCGAGGGCGAATGGTTCCGCACCGGCGACGTGGCGGAGGTTGCCGACGGTCGGGTTCGGATCGTCGGCCGGATCAAGGACATCGTGATTCGTAACGGGCTGAAGATCCCGGCCGCCGAAGTCGAGGAAGCCGTCTCGAGGATAGGTGGGATACGCGAATGTGCCGCCTATTCCGTTTCCGACCCCACCACCGGTGAACGATTGGCTATGGCAGTCGTGCTCGAACCCGGCGTCGAGATCTCGCTCGCCGAAATCATCCGGGCTCTCGCCGCGGAAGGCCTGCCGAAATACAAGCTGCCCGAAGAACTTGTCTTCTGGGACGAGCCGCTTCCCCTCAACGCCAACGGCAAAGTCGACCGCGCCAAGCTCGACACGCGGTCGGCCGGGCGGCAGCGGCTGCTCGCCGACCGTCTCACCACTACCGGATGAGAATCGCGCCGCCGGAAGCTAGCCCGCAGCAGGACGGAAGACGGGGACGACGAATCCGTCTTCGTCGTCGCGGAAAGCGATCACCAATTCCATGTCGGCGCGCAGATCTTCGACGCGGCAATTCTCCACGACTGTCATCAGCCGCGGTCCCTCCTCGAGATCCACCATCGCCAGCACGTACGGCGTGCGCACGTCGAAAGGTGCGGCATTGTGGTGGATGACGCTCCACGTGTAGAGCCGCGCGCGACCGGTTGCCGGCGCCAACTCGACGTCCTCAGCCCAACAATGCGGGCAGAACGGCCGGGCGTATAACGATTTCTGACCGCAGGACCCGCAGGCGTTCACCAACAGCCGGCGGTCCTGCGTGGCTGACCACCACGCCTGACCGTCGGCGTCGATCGTGGGCCGATCAGGAGCCGTCATTACTGCCTCCCGAGAATCATTGTGGCGCTGTGGGTGAAGAAGCCCCCCATCGCGTGGACGCATGCCAGCCTGGCATCGGCGACCTGACGCGCTCCGCATTCGCCGCGCAACTGCCGCACCGCCTCCACCATGAGGAACATTCCTCGCATACCCGGGTGACACGACGCCAGGCCGCCGCCATCGGTGTTAGTCGGCAGCGACCCGCCCGGGCGAAGTGCTCCGGACTCTATGAACGGGCCCCCTTCTCCGTTGGCGCAGAAGCCGAGGTCCTCCACGGTCAGCAGGACGGTGGACGTGAAGGAGTCGTAGAGCTGGCACACATCGATGTCGGCCGGGCTGACACCCGCCCGCGCGAATGCTTGCGGACCCGAGCGCGCCGCCGGCGACGTCGTGAAATCGGGCCATTGGCCCATGCTGACATGCGACGTCGCGTCGGCCGTGCCAAGAATCCACACCGGATCCTTCGCGCAATCCTTGGCTACGCGCTCGCTGGCGAGCACGACGGCACCGCCACCGTCGGTGCGCAGGCACACATGCTTGGAGGTGAACGGGTCGGCCAACAGGGGTGCGGCGGCGACGTCGGCAACGGTGATGCGGTCTCGTTCAAATGCGTTGTCGTTCATGGCCGCCCACTCGTGGGCCGCGACGGCGACTTCGGCCAGTTGATCGACCGTGGTACCGAATTCGATCATGTGGCGTCGAGCCGCCATGGCGTACTTGGCAATCAACGTGGGGCCGTAGGGCGCCTCGTATTGCAGGGCACCGCCGGTTCCCATCGCGGCAGCCGACGCGCGCAGCTGTCGCTTGACGTCGGAGCGCGCGGTCGATCCGTAGGTCAACAGAGCGACCTCGATTTCGCCGGCCGCGATCGCGGCGGCGGCATGGCCGGCCATCACTTCCCAGGAGGATCCGCCGACGTTGGTCGCATCGACCCAGGTGGGTCGCAGGCCGAGGTACTCGCTGACTTCCACGGGGGGAAGCAACGTTCCGTGCCCACCGAAACCGTCGACATCCTCCTTCGTGAGCCCGGCATCGGCGACCGCCCGCCGCGAGGACTGGGCCATCAGAGCCATCGCGGTCTTGTCGGGCACTCGGCCGCAGTCGGACAGGGCTGCGCCCACGATGGCGACGCGGTTCGATCGCATAGCTCATGGTTATCACATCGACGTCGTCGCTGATAATGGGCGTTGACGATAATATGGAAACGTTATTCTCGGTCCGCTACCGTGAGCCTATGACGACGGCGCTGCGCGATGCCCTGCGGGGACAGGAGCTGGTGTTGTGCCTGGCGTTGCTGCACTCACGCACGCCCGATGTGCCGGCAATCGCGGCGGCCTGTGGATACGACGCCGTTTACGTCGACCTCGAGCACACGTCCACATCCCTGGATACTGCCCAGATGCTCTGTGCGAGCGCGCTCGGGGCGGGGATCTCGAGCCTGGTGCGGGTGCCGTCCCACGATCCCAGCCTCATCGCACGGGTGCTGGATGCTGGTGCGGTGGGAGTGATTGTGCCACACGTAAATTCGAAGGAAGAAGCCGAAGGAATCGTGCAGGCCGCACGATTTCCGCCGATCGGCAACCGGTCCATTTCGGGTCCCAACGCGGTCACGGGATACACACCGCGAACAGCGCCGCAATTGGTGGAGCTGCTCGAACGGCGCACGGTCGTGGCCGTGATGGTCGAGACCCCGGAAGCTGTCGAAGCGTCCGACTCCATCGCCGCCGTCGACGGCGTCGACATGATTCTCATCGGGCCGAGCGATCTGACCGCCGAAATGGGCATCCACGGACAGTATGAGAATGATCATTTCCAAAGTGCAGTAGAATCGGTCGCGGCGGCTTGTCGTAGTCACGGCGTGGCGCTCGGTATCGCCGGAATAACGTCGGTTGACCTGCTGAATCGATTCGTGGGACTCGGATTGCGATTCATCTCGGCCGGGACCGACATCGGGATGATGACCGAGGCGGCCACAACACGCGCGAAAGCGCTTCGCGGACTGCAGAGCCACCGCGACGAGCGTGATGAATGACACCGAGTAGCCGAGCGATGCCAACATAACAGGAGGACCGGATGCCGACAGCCATCTACACCGAACGCGTCACCGACCCGATGGCGTGGACCGGCGCGGACTTCACGAGTAAGGAAGACTTCGCCTTCGACCTGTCCGCCCGGAATGTGGCTGCGCTGGAATCGATCCTGGCCAAGACCGCGAATAAGGACCGCGACGACATCACGCCAGAGGACGCTCGTCACCCAGACCTCGACGACGATCTGGAACGGCTCTACCGGGACCTGATGTTCGGTAAGGGTCTGGCCTGCGTGCGCGGCTTTCCCGTCGAGCAGCATTCGATTGACGACCTCGAGCGCATCTACTGGGCGTTCTGCACGCATCTCGGCTATCTCGTATCAAACAACTCCTTTGGTCACCGCATGGTGCGCGTTCAGGAAGAGATCCTGCCCGGCGGCGTGCAACCCGCTCGCGGCACGAAGTCCCGCGCCGAACTCGCGATGCACAACGACGCCGCCGACATCCTCGCGCTGCTGTGCGTCTACCCGGCGGCCCAAGGAGGCGAAAGCCAGTTCGCCAGCGGCCCCGCCGCGCACAACCGAATCCTGGCCGAACGCCCCGACCTGCTCGACGTGCTCTACGAAGGCTTCCCGCACCACCGACGCAGCGAACAGCCTGATGACCAGCCCGATGTCACGCCCTACAACGTTCCGGTCTTCTCCCAGATCAACGGGCGAATCTGCATCAACTTCACCTATAGCAGCATCTTGCCGGCCATGAAGACGCTTGGGCGCGAATTCACCCCAGAGCAAGAAGAGGCCGTCGAGCTGCTCCGCACCATACTCGTCGACCAACAGGTCGAATTCCGTTTGGAATCCGGGGAAGCGGCCGTGGCCAACAATTTCGCGATGTGCCACTCCCGATCGGACTTCGTCAGCAGCGACGACCCCAAGAAGGCCCGCTGCTTCCTGCGCGCCTGGATGGAGGTCCCGCGCGAAGATCGTCGGCTGCCTATCGGTCGTGAGTACTTCCACATGGAAAACAAGGATTTGCGGCTCGGATACGACGTGGTGCCCGGGCGCGACGGCGCGATCGCGCGCAACGATTACCGCAACGTCGACACGGCGCTGGCCGACATGTTCAAGGCGGCCCAGGCCAAACCCAAGGCGCGGCCATGAAAGGCGCGCGACGGAGATGACCGGCGCGCCACGACCGCGATTGGTCGTCGAGCGGTGGACTGACCCCGCCGCGGCGGACGTCCTGGAACTGTCCGGCATCGACATCGTCAAACTCGATCTGACTGCGCCCGCCGAATCAGGCTGGGCGGCATTGGAGTCCGCGCACGGCTACCAAGTCGCCACGCGAACCGACGTTGCTTCCGTTGCCGACGGCGCGCAGTGGCTGGCCGGTGAGGCATTGATCGCGCGCTGCCGGTCGCTGCTGGCCGTCTGTTCGGCGGGAGCCGGATATGACGTCATCGATGTCGATGCGTGCACCCGCGCGGGGATAGCGGTGTGCAACAACTCTGGGCCGGGGGCGGAGGCGGTGGCCGAGCACGCCCTGGGATTCATGCTCGACCTCGCCAAGAAGATCACTGTCTCCGACCGGGCACTACGAAGCGGTCCGCTTCGCGATCGGCTGACCCTGCGTGGCAGTCAGCTGTTCGGCAAGACGCTCGGTGTCATCGGGCTCGGTGCCATAGGAAGCCGCCTCGTCGAGTTGTGTGCGCCGTTCGGCATGGAGGTGCTGGCCTTCGATCCCTATCTCGACGAGATGACCGCCCGGACTCGCGGTGTGCAACGGGTGACGCTCGCCGAGCTCGTCGAACGGTCGGACTTCGTGCAGGTGACATGCCCTCTGACCAGCGAGACCCACGGTCTCATCGGCAGAACGCAATTCGCCGCGATGAAGCCGACCGCCTTCTTCATCACCACGGCGCGCGGGCCCGTCCATGACGAGGCGGCCTTGCTCGACGCGCTGGTGAGCGGTGGAATCGCCGGGGCGGGCCTCGATGTGTTCCACGAGGAGCCGCCCCGGCAGGACAACCCGCTGCTGCAGCTCGACAATGTCATTGCCACGCCGCACACCGCGGGCATCACTGTGGAGGCCGCGCGGGATATCGCCGTCGCCACCGCGACCCAGTGGCAGACGATCTTCGAAGGCCGCATGCCGCCTCGCTTGCTGAACCCGGCTGTCTGGCCGCGCTATTGCGAACGATTTCACGACATCCTCGGTGTTCAACCGACCACGCGCGTCACCGCGGCTGCCGAGTGAAACCGACGATTCCCCAACGAGATCGAGAGAAGGGCCTTGACTTGGCGACACGCTACGACACGATCGAGGTCGAGGTCAGGGGTCATACCGCCTGTGTGACCCTCAACCGTCCTGAGGTGCTCAACGCGATCAACGACGAGATGATCGCCGAACTGGCCGTGGCTTATGCGGAAATCGAACGCTCGCAAGATATCTGGACCGTGATCATCACGGGCGCCGGCCGTGCGTTGTGCGTCGGAGCGGACGTCAATAAAGCCGCCGGGCACGACATGGAGAACGCGGCAGGGATCGACAATCAGGGCGAGCCCATTCTCAGTTCGATGCGGCAGTGGGATGCACCGCAGGAGGCGACGCCGCCGTGGCTCCAAATGACCAAGCCGATCATCTGCGCGGTGAACGGCATCGCCTGCGGTGCGGGAATGGACCTCGTGACCACGGCGGACATCACCATCGCGTCCGAGCGCGCGACGTTGATGGACCCGCATGTCAGCATCGGCGTGACCTCCGGGCGCGAGGGGGTCAGGCTCGCCCGCATACTCCCGCTGCCCGTGGCGATGCGGCTGATCCTGATGGGCAAGCACGAGAAGCTCGACGCGCAGCGCGCTTATGACTTGGGCGTCTTCACCGAAGTGGTCGCGCACGATGAGCTCATGGCGCGCGCCTGGGAGATCGCCGACGTCGTGAATTCGAATGCGCCGCTGGCGGTGCGTGGTTCACGCATGGCCGTGCGCAAGGGGCTGACGATGCCCATCTACGAGGCAGAACTGCTTGCCGAGAATTACCGGATGAAGGTGGCACTGACCAAGGATGCCATCGAGGGGCCGCGCGCCTTCCTCGAGAAGCGCAAGCCGCGGTGGAAGGCCCTGTAGGGCTTGACTCCGCGCGCTATACCATCCCGAAGAAGTTCTTTGCGTTGGTGGACAGTACCTTTCGTTTGGTGTCCTCATCCAGGCCCTCCGTCGCCTTGTTTGCGACCTCGAGGCTCCGCGGCCAGTTCGTGTCGTTGTGCGGGTAATCGGTCTCGAACATGAGCTGGTCCGGCCCGACCAGATCCAGGATGCGGAACGCGACCGGATCGCCGAAGGTGGAGAACCACACTCGACCGGGTACCTGGCTGCTCGGCGGTTCGGTCAGCAGCGGGTGAATGCCGCCCCACCCGCGCCGGTCCTCCCAGACCTCGTCGACACGCTGCAGGTAGTAGGGGATCCAGCCCGCTTGCGCCTCGGCGAACGCGAGCTTGAGGTCGGGGAACTGCATGAGCTTGCCCGAAAACAGCCAGTCGACCATGGCGATCGTGCAATTGACGGCCATCAGTGCGCTCGTCACGACATGCGGAGCGTCGGGAGAGGACTTCGTCAGCGACGAACTCGACCCGATGTGCAGCATGATCCCGACCTGATTTCGCTCGCACGCGGCGAAGAATGGGTCCCAATAGCCGCTGTGAATGGACGGCAGGTCGAGACGAGAGGGCAGCTCGGAGAAGCACACCGCGTGCATCCCACGGGCGGCCACCCTTTCGACCTCCTGCGCGGCCAACTCGACGTCCCAGAGCGGGATGATGCCAAGCGGGATCAGCCGGCCGTTCGAGCTGCCGCCCCACTCGTCGATCTGAAAGTCGTTGTACGCCTCGACGCAGAGCTTGGCGAGCTCCTTGTCCTTGGCGTACAGGAAGCGTTGGCCACAAAAGCGTACGAGGGTGTTGGGGAAGCAGGCCGAAGCTTCGATGCCGGCAATGTCCATGTCCGCGAGCCGATCCGCGGGACGGTAGCAGCCGGGACGCATCTCGTCGTAGGTGATCGGGTCGGTGGTGAGTTCGTCGATTTCATAGCCGGCGGCCGCGCTGATGAGTGGGATCGGGATGACCGCGTCCTCGTAGTGCCAGATGTCCGCGGCGCGGCCCTCGTCGTCCTCTACGAACGCCACGTCGGACGTGACGGATGGATCCATGCGCCCACGGGTGCGAACGATCCGCGGACCGATGTCGCGATAACGCTCGGGCAGCCGACTTGTCCACAAATCGGCCGGCTCCACCAGATGGTCGTCCGGCGAGACGATGAGGATATCTGCGCTCAACGCTGTACTCCTTCGAGAGCGGCCCACGACTTCAACGAGCGGCACATTGATTCAAAAATGAGAATGACCGTTTCCACGGTACCGCATGGGGTGTGTCCCGTGCGGCGGGGCGCCTCCAGACTGCCGTTGGCCCCCACCGTGACATCGGAGTCTCACCGGGTTCGAGGTGAGCACCGCCCTCCCGGCCCGCGTTGACGCCGGCAACAACCACTTGCGCGCAGTGAGAATCAACATGCACGTGCAGGTAGATCGCACGTTTTCCGCGTCGGGCGCGTATTCTTTCCCCATTATGCCTACGAAGAAGCCCGCCGGTCCCGACCCCGAAACCGGCTTGGAATTGGTCGATAACAACGTCGAGCTGCACGGCTCGTGGCAGCAACGCACGATCGAGCGCCGTCTGAGTTCTGCCAGAGCGCGTGCTCTCGCTCGCAGTTCGCGGTTCCTGGCCACCGCGCTCGAATTGGTGGAGGAGTCGGGTAAGGCCGATTTCACGATCCAGACCCTCATCGACAGGTCGAATCTGAGCCTGCGTGCGTTCTACCAACACTTCGCCGGTAAAGAAGAACTCATGTTGGCGCTCTACGAGAACGTCACGAGTCAGTTCACCGAGGACATTCGCCACGATGTCGCAGCGGCCGACGGTCCGATGGAACAACTCGAGGCCTTCTGCCGGGGTGTCCTGTCGCGCGCGGAGTCGTCGGAAGCCGTCGGGGGCCGGGTCATGACGATCTACAACCTGAGCCTGGAGATCGAGCGGCCGGACGACTTCGCAAAGGTGTGGGAGCCGCACCTGAAGCTGCTGACGAAGATCCTCACGTCGTGTGCTCGGGCCGGACTGGTACGCACGGATCTGACCCCCGCGCAGCTGACCACGTTGCTGAACACCACGCTGACGGCGCTCGCTCAGATTGGGGTTTTCCATCTGGGCGGCAAGGGTTCCAAGCTGACGGAGGACCAACTGTGGGCGTGGTGCAAACAGGCCGTCACGCCGCCCGCCTCCGACGTCAAAGCCAAGCCCGCACGCAAGGCAGTCTCGCGTGCGGCGTCGGCTGGTCGGGCCGGACGGCCGAAGAAACTAACGGGGTAGGCCGAGCCCACGCTGGGCGATGATGGTGCGCTGGATCTCGCTGGTGCCCGCATAGATGGTCGTGCCCAATGAGAATCGCAGGGAGTGGTCAAACCTGCCGTGTTCGGGAGCGGTCGGTTCGAGGTAGCTGCGCAAGCCGTCCGCGCCGACGAGTTCAACGACGTCCTGGCTGGCGCGTTCGAGCGCCTCGGTGCTGAACACCTTGGACATCGGCCCCTCGGCCACCGGTATGTCGCCCTGCTCGAGCATCCACACGCACCGCCGCTGCAACAGGATTGACACCTCGGCCTCCATCGCGACGCGGGCGAGTCGGCGCCGGACGTCGGTATCGGTGATCGGTAGTGAGCCATCGTCGGAGCGGCTGGTGGTTGCCCAATGCTCGGCGTGGTGCAGCAGCCGGATCAGGTGCGGGCCCCAACCGGATGCGTGCTCGTCCCGCAGGGACAGGCCGAGCACCTCCCAGCCACCATCGACATCGCCGATGCGCCACTCGTCGCCGATGCGGACGTCGCTGTAGAAGGTGATGTTGGTGCGTTCCCCGGAAAGGGTCCACACGGCTTGCGCCGCAAAGCCATCGGCGTCGCCCGGCACCAGAAACATCGTCAGGCCCTGGTGTTTGGGCTTATCCGGGTTGGTGCGCGCGAGCAGGAACACGAAGTCGGCGAGGTGACCGTTGGTGGTGAACATCTTGGAGCCGTTGATCACCCACTCGTCACCGTCGCGCACGGCGCGGGTGGCGGCCGCCGCGACATCCGATCCGCATTCCGGCTCGGTGAAGCCGAGGGCGATGGTGATCTCGCCGTTGATCGCACCGGCCAGGATTCGGTCCTTCAGGAAGGGGGTGCCGATGTCGCGGATGATCGCCGCCACCATCCTGGTTGTCTCGGAGAGGTAGACCGGCGCGTCAAAACGCATCAGTTCCTCTTTGACGACCTGGTCGTCCCATGCGTTGCGGCTCTGTCCGCCGAACTCGACGGGCCAGGCCGGAGCGAAATAGCCCTTGTCGACGAGGCTTTTGGCGAACTCGTCGTCGTGTGCGACGCCGCTGCGGTAGATGCGTTCCTCGAATTCGGGGGACAACACGTCCTGAAGGTAAGCGCGGATCCCGTCGCGGTAGGTCGCGGTCTCTGCATCGAGCTGAAAGTGCATGTCTGCACGCCAATCTGTCGTGGCACGCGGCCCGGGACGGTACGCACGGCAATGTTAATCTCAATTTTGAGAGTAACCATATCCGCATGTGATGGGACGACAAACGTGGACCTGAGCCTGACGGGCGAACAGAGACAGTTGGTGGATTCGTTCGCCGCGCTGTTTGCGCGTGAGTCGACCAGCGAGCGAGTCCGGGCGGCCGAGCCGCTGGGTTTCGACGTGAAGCTGTGGAAGGCCCTGCTGGACATCGGCGCAGTGGCGATGGCGGTCGACGAGGCGGCCGGCGGGTGGGGCGCCTCCGAACTGGATCTCGCGTTGATCGCCGAACAGTTCGGACGCGCGGTCGCGTCCGCTCCCGTCATCGAAGCGCAGGTTGCCGCGCGGCTGCTGGCTGCGTCCGGTGAGGCCGGTGCGGGGTTGTTGAGCGCGGTCCTCGCCGGTGACCAGTTGGTCACGTTCGCGCCTCGCGCCGGACGTGGTGGGCGGCTGGGATTGGTGCCCGGCGGGGCGGTGGCAGACCAGGTAGTAGCCCTGGCGGAGGGGCGGCTGCTGGCGGTGCCGATTGGAGAGGACCGCACCACGGTGGAAAACCTTGGGTCAATGCCGTTGGCGGACATCATCATCGAGCATGATGCCGTGGTGCTGGCAGACGGATCGCAGGCGCGCGTCCTGTTCGACAGCGGACTTGACCTGTGGCTCGCGCTGACCGCTGCCGCCTTGGCGGCGGCGGCCAAGAGGGCCGTGGAGATCGGCGTCGACTACGCCAAGCAACGTCATGCCTTCGGAACCGCGATCGGCGCGTTCCAGGCGGTGTCTCACCCACTGGCCGACAGTGCCACCGCCGCCGATGGGGCGCGGCTGCTCGGGCTCAAGGCCGCGTGTGCCTTCGCCGATGAGCCCGATCGCGTCCGGGAACTGGCTGCGATGGCCTTCGCATTCGCCTATGAGACGGCGCGCGACGCCACGCGGCGCAGCCTGCACATTCACGGCGGATACGGATTCGGCATGGAGGGCGACATCCAGCTGTACTACCGCCGGGTACGGGGCTGGGCAATGGTTTTCAGCGAGCCGGCCGCCGCATTGGACCGTGTAGCCGATGCGCGCTACGGCGCCGCCGGACTGGCGACAGTGGGCTGAACGGGACGCGCGCCGCCAGGATCACGGAGCCCAGACTCGCTCGAGGCGCGGGCCGGGTTCGGCGCGCCGGTCACGCGTCCGCCCGAACCTGGTCTTTGACCGCCAGGACAACGGGGGGAGCGGTCCGCCAGTTCGGTACCCCCTGCGCCTCGCCGGCAGTGGGAAGCTTGTCCTCGCGAATCTGCGCCCAGTGCGAGTGATTCAGTTGGTGCAACGCGAAACACGATTGCAGCGCGTTGTAGAAGCCCATGTTGTCGACCGATTGGTTCACCGACTCTTTTATCAGCAGCGCCGCCATCGTCGGCACCTTGGTGATGCGCCGTGCCAGCTCGAGGGTGCGCCCGGCGAGTTCGTCGCGTTTGAAGATCTTGCTGACCATGCCGAGCCGGTAGGCCTCTTCGATACCGATCGCATCACCGGTGAGCATGAGCTCTTTCGTACGCCGCGGTCCGAATTCCCATGGGTGGCCGAAGTACTCCATCCCGCACATTCCCAACCGCGTGCCCACCACATCGGCGAAGCGCACCTCTTCGCTTCCCACGATCAGGTCGCACGCCCAGATCAGCATGAGTCCCGCCGAGAACACGTCGCCGTGTACCTGGGCGATCGTGATTTTGCGGAGGTTGCGCCAGCGCAGGTTGTTTTGGAAGAAGTAGTGCCATTCCTGCAGCATGGTCCTCTCCGCGCCATCGCGGGTGCCGCCGTTGATGGCCACCGTCGGGTGCTGGCCGGGACCAGGACTGAACTCGGCGCGCGCCTGCGCGGACCCGATATCGTGGCCGGACGAGAACATCGGGCCCTCGCCGGCGAGGATGACGACGCGAACGGCGTCATCGGCCTCGGCGCGGGCGAACGCCTCATCGAGTTCGACCAGCATGCCGCGGTTTTGGGCGTTGCGTTGGTCGGGGCGGTTCAACGAAATCCGAACGATCATGCCGTCGTCGAAGACCTCCCACTTCAAGAATTCGTAATCGCTCACGGCTCGCCCCTTCTCTCGTCTACGTCCGGTAATGGCGTTATCAATAGTGAGAAGGTATGTTCTCACAGGTCGGTCGGTGATGACCGGAAGGGGTGCAGATGGCGGCAGGTCAACGGAAGCCGCGAGTAATCCTGTGGGGTCCGGGCCAGGTCGGCATCGGCGCGTTGCGTGCCCTCATCGCGCACCCTGGCCTGGAGTTGGCCGGCGTGATCGTGCACGCGGAAGCCAAGGACGGCAGGGATGCGGGTGACCTGTGCGGAATGCCCGCGACCGGAGTCATCGCCACGCGCGACATCGCTGCGGTGCTGTCGATGGACGCCGATGTGGTCGCGTACTTCGCGTCGGGCGACTACCGCTACCGCGAGGCGGCGCAGGACATCGCGCGCTGCCTGCGGGCGGGCAAGCATGTGGTGAGTACCTCCTTGGTGCCCATGTGCTATCCGCCGGCCGCGGATCGGGAAACGGTCGAATTACTCGAGGCGGCGTGCGCTGACGGTGGCACCAGCTTCTTCAACAGTGGTGTCGATCCCGGCTGGGCGAACGATGTGATCGCGCTGACGATGACGGGCTTCAGCAGTCGGGTCGATGGCATCACCATGCTCGAGATACTCGATTACGGCCCCATCAACCAGCCCGACATCATGTTCGACTTCATGGGGTTCGGGCACACCCCCGACCATCGGGCGCCGCTGTTCGACACCGAGCGGCTCGCCGCGTTGTGGGGACCCACCGTGCATCTCGTCGCAGACGGCATTGGCCTGCCGCTAGATCGCATCGAGACGACGATCGAAAAGTGGTTGGCGACAGAGCGTTACGAAGTGGCATCGGGGTGGATCGAGCAGGGAACCATGGGAGGTATGCGCTTCAAGCTCGCCGGGATGGTTGACGGCGACGAGCGCGTCGTGCTCGAACACGTCACCCGCATGGGCGAAGGCTCTGCGCCGGACTGGCCGCGGCATCCGTCCCCGCACGGCGGCTACCGCGTCATCGTCGACGGCCTGCCCACCTACACCGTCGACATCGAGATGCACGGCCGCGGCAACAACATGCGCGGTCTGACCTATGCGACCGTCATGCGCGAACTCAACGCCATTCCCGCCGTGATGGCCGCCCCAACCGGTTTGCTGTCCACCCTCGATCTGCCTCCTGTCACGGGTCCCGTGCGCGGCGGAACATGGCAGGGCGTGCTGCCCGGGAAGGCTGCACCGTGAACGACGGACCGGTTCGGCAGACGTCGGCCGACCTGTGGGAGGTCATGCGCACCGCATCGGCGGTGCGGCGCTATCGCGACGAACCCGTCTCGGACCAGGCCATCGACATGTGTCTGCGCGCGGCGAGCTGGGCTCCGTCCGGAGGCAATCAGCAGCCGTGGAAGTTCGTCGTATTGAAGTCGAGCACTTTGCGTGACGTGGTCACGGCCGCGGCCCACAAGACATGGGAGGTCATGACCGAGTTCTATCGGCTTTCGCTGCCGGAGAACGAGGCTGACGACCCGAAGTCGCGCGTGCTGCGGGCTATGGCCGAGCATATGAGCGTCGGTGGCGCGGCGCCTGCGCTGGTCCTGTTCTGTGTCCAACCGCAACGGGGAACCACCGAACTGCAGCAGGGAGGGTCGATCTTTCCCGCCGTCCAGAACTTCCTGCTGGGGGCCCGCGCGCAAGGCCTTGGGGCGGCGATCACCTTGTGGCACGGGTCTTGCGAGGATCAGCTGCGGTCCATGGTCGGGATACCCGACGACTGGCTCATCGCGGCGCTGCTGACGGTGGGCTGGCCCAAGGGCGGGCACCACCCGGTGCGGCGCAAACCGCTCAATGAGGTGGCGGCGATCGATCGGTGGGATCGACCGTGGGGGAAGACGACACCATGACGGCGTGGCGGTCGACGTTGGATCGCCACTCGGTGAGGGTTCCGCGGCACCACCCGATGATCCACCGTCTCGTTGACTACCGAGGAGCCTTTTGTGCAGCTGCGTGATCACGCAGGCTCTGCGAAACCCGCTGTGATCCTTCACGATTCCGGCGTCGAAGTGAGCTTCGCGGACCTCGAAGCCAGCGCAAACAGACTTGCCCACTTCCTGCGACGTTCGGGCCTCGTCGCCGGGGACACCGTCGCAGTGCTCATGGAGAACAACGAGCACATCCACGCGGTGATGTGGGCGGCCAAGCGGAGCGGGCTGTACTACACGCTGGTCAACACGCACCTGAGCGACTCCGAGGCCGCATACATCGTGGCGGACAGCGGGGCGAAGGCAATCATCTCCTCGCGGGCGATGCGGGGTGTGTGTCGCCGGCTGCCCGAACAGCTTCCAGGTGGACTACCACCCGTTGCGCTGATTGCCGACGACGATCTGGAGGGCTGGCAGCGCTATCCCGAATGCGTGGCAACCGAGCCTTTGACGCCGGTCGCCGGTGAATGTGACGGTCAGCTCTTGCAGTACTCCGCGGGCAGCACCGGTCGCCCGAAGGGCATCCGTCGGCCTTTAATGCCCTGCGGCTCTGGTGTTTCCAATCTGTCGACGCCCGTCTTCGAGGCGCTCGGCGTGACAGACGACTCGGTGTACCTGAGCCCCGCCCCGACCTACCACACGGCACCAGCCATGTGGACGATGGCAGCGCAAGCCATCGGCGCGACAACGGTTCTCATGGAGAAGTTTGACGCCGAGCGTGCCCTCGACTGCATACGGCGCCGCGGTGTCACGCACGCCCAGTTCGTGCCGACGATGTTTGTGCGGATGCTGCGGCTACCCGAAGCAATTCGGATGTCCTACGACCTATCGACCCTGCGCCGCGTCGTTCACGCCGCCGCTCCGTGCCCGCCGGAAATCAAACGCCAAATGATCGACTGGTGGGGGCCGATCATCGACGAGTACTACGGGTCATCAGAAGGTGCAGGCATCTCGTTCATCCGAGCCGAAGAGTGGCTCGCCCATCCGGGATCGGTGGGCAAGCCCATTCTTGGTACACCGCACATCCTCGATGGGGACGGCGCCGAACTCGGGCCAGGACAAATCGGTGAGATCTACTACGCGGGCGGTTATCCGTTCGAGTACCTCAATGATCAGGCAAAAACGGCTGCGGCGCGCAGTCCCGAAGGCTGGGTCACCGTTGGTGACGTCGGCTACTTGGACGACGATGGTTACCTCTACCTCACCGACCGGCGAAATCACATGATCGTCTCCGGCGGAGTGAACATCTATCCGCAGGAGACCGAAAATCTTCTCGTCAGTCACCCACTGGTGGTCGACGCCGCTGTGTTCGGTGTCCCGGATCCGGTCATGGGGCAGTCGGTGATGGCCGTCGTGCAGTTGGTGGATCCAGTTTTGGCGTCCAACGGACTCGGCGAGGAATTGATCGCATGGCTTCGGAGTCGCATGGCGCACTATAAGTGTCCGCGGTCGCTGCATTTCGAGGCGCAATTGCCGCGCACTGATGCCGGCAAGCTCTACAAGCGGGTGCTCATCGAGAAGTACGGGGGCGCCGACGAGGGTTAGACCAGGTGCCGCGTGCACTCCCGCGGGACCCGTGTCGTACGGGTGTCGAATATGGCGTGACTCAAGAAACCATTTGGGCGCGCTTGCCGCCTATCGTATTCCCACGCAATATTGTCTGCGGTCGAAAGGCACTGGGGGAGAGCGTAATCCAATTTCAGGCCGGTGTCGTGGGCGGCCGCCGAGATCAATCCGCGGCCTGCGGTCACCAATCATTGCCGTGGGTGAGCAAGCCCGGCAAACGTTACACCTATCTGTGATAGTGTAACTGCTTTGTCACACATGCCGACGGGAAATTGATGACCGCTGAGGAAGTCGTGCGTGCCGAGATCGCCGCATGGAGCCGCAACGATGTCGACGAGGTCATGAGTCACTTCGCCCAGGACGCCACATTCGACATCGGCCCCTCCTGGCCACGGCTATCTGGTCACGACGCGATCCACGAGATGATGACGGTGTTCTTCGCCGGCGGGACGTGCGTTGACCTCGAAATCCAGCATCTCGCGGTGGACGGCGACGTGGTGATGATGGAGCGCCGCGATCACTGGATCGTGGACGGAAAGCAGATGAGCTGGCCGGTGATGGGCGCGTATCAGGTGCAAGACGAAAAGATCAAAGCCTGGCGAGAGTACTTCTACCCGCCGAGTGAGACGTAGGCGCACCAAGCGCTGAAGGACGCTTTCCTGTTCCGATCCAGTTGAACAACCCGGCAGCCCCGATGGAGTTCTGATGACCGTGCCGACCGCCCCCGCCGAGTCTGATCTGTACTACGACCCGTACAACATTGACCTCAATATGAATCCTTATCCGGTGTTCGCCAGGATCCGGGAAGAGGCCCCGCTCTACTACAACGAACAGCACGACTTCTACGCGCTCAGCCGCTACGACGACGTCAACAAGGCCGTCATCGACCACGAGACGTTCATCTCCGGGCGCGGTGCCCTGCTCGAGATCATCAAGTCGGGCATGGAAATTCCGCCGGGCACACTGATCTTCGAGGATCCGCCGATCCACAACATCCACCGCAACCTGCTGTCGCGGGTGTTCACACCCCGCAAGGTGCTTGCCCTCGAGCCGCAGATCCGCGAGTTCACCGCGCGGTGCCTGGATCCGCTGGTCGGCTCGGACCGGTTCGACTTCGTCAACGACCTCGGCGAGCAGATGCCGATGCGCGTCATCGGCATGCTGCTGGGGCTCCCGGAAGACCGGCAGCGGCAGATCACCGACCACGGCGAGGAGACCCTGCAAGGCAAGACCGTCGACGCCTTGGCCACCGGTGAGGTGTTCGCGGAGTTCGTCGACTGGCGCGCCGAACACCCGTCCGACGACATCATGACCGACCTCCTCAACGCCGAGTTCGAAGACGAGACCGGCACGGTGCGCAAACTGCGCCGCGACGAGCTGTTGCTGTACTTGACGGTCATCGCGACGGCCGGTTCCGAGACCACCACCCGCCTGATCGGCTGGGCCGGTAAGACGCTGGCCGACTACCCGGATCAGCGCCGTGATCTGGTGGAGAACCCGGGACTGATTCCTCAGGCGATCGAGGAGATCCTGCGCTGGGAGCCGCCGGCGCTACAGATCGCCCGCTACGTCACCCGCGATGTCGAGTACTACGGCCAGACCGTGCCGGAGGGTTCGGCGATGCTGATGCTCGTCGGCGCGGCCAACCGCGATCACCGCCGGTTTCCGCCGGACGGTGACGTCTTCGACATCTACCGGGAACAGCGTTCGCACATGACTTTTGGCGCAGGCACGCATTTCTGCATGGGCAATGCGCTGGCCCGACTGGAGGGCCGGATCGCGCTGGAGGAGATCCTCAAGCGCTTCCCGGCCTGGGAGGTCGACTGGGCCAACGCGGTACCGTCGGAGACCGCCGCGGTCCGGGGCTGGGCGGCCATGCCCACATTCGTTTCCCGTTCCTAGCGTGGAGCGAACGTCGCTCAGCTGCTTGACCATCGCAAGGGGACCGCAGCGCGGCGTCACCACCCTGGCGACGAATGTTTCGGGTCCTCGTCGTCGGGGACTGTCGCTGGTCGTCAACGTCTAGCCTGACCACGGCCGTGAACGCTCGGTCAGTCGTGTTGCCGCACAACGGGATCGGGCAGGAACAACCGGCAGGCACCGGGTTCGGCGAACGGAATGAGACCCAGGCCCGGCGTGTCGGTGGCGCCGAGCCGCTCCAGCATTCCCTCGACGATCCCGAGGTGGACCTGACAGACGATCGTCGGATAGCGACGGGCCGCGTTCAGCAGGGGACACCGGCGCAGCGCAATGCCTCGCCGGGCGTCGGGGTCGTCGTCGGGCGCGAAGCCGAGGCGGGCCAACGCCTCGAGCACGGACCGCCGCGCGTCATCGCCGGTGTGGCTGCACTCGTCGATGAGTTCGCGTCCCCACTCGACGCCGGCGGCACGCGCGTCGCGCTCCGGGTGCGCGCTGGTGCGAGCCAGCTGTCCGGCCAGCGCGGTCGCCAAACCCGCGTAGTCGCGCATCGCCACCGCGGGGTCGGCGGCCGACACCCGATACAACGTGGCCGGACGTCCGCGTCCGGGTGTCCTGGCGGTGGAGCGTTCGACGAGCCCAAGCTCTGCGACCACGTCGAGATGTTCGCGAACGGTGTTGGCGTGCAGGTCAAGAGCCGCGGCGGCGTCAGTGACCCGGAAGGGGGGGTGTGCGCGCACGTAGTCGAGAACCCGCAGCCGCTGCCCGGACAGCGCCACGGGCGCCTCCAACACCGGCGTGGGCGGGGGGCCCAGGACGACCGGCTCTTTTTTCACGGAATTTATTGTAGTAAATTAATGGGCGATGCACCTAGCGCACTGAGCCGCACCCGCTCGGCGAGCGAGCGCGCTCAATGGAAAGGAACCGAAATGCCGGCCAACGATGTGATCGTGGCGTCCACAGCTGCCGATGCCGAGGCGGTCGAAGCCATCACCAGCCACCACGCGCAACTCGCCGGTCAGCTGGCGGTGCTTACCGATGCGATGGTGTCGGCGGTCGAGCGCGGTGCGGGCTTCGAGCCGGCACGCGTTGCGGCCCTTGCCTTCCTGGCCGGTGAGCTGCTGCCCCACGCCGCCGCCGAGGAGGAGCGCCTGTACCCGGCCGCCACCCGCACCCAGCGCGCGCGGCCCCTGATCGAATCGATGATCGCGACCCACCGCATCATCGGCTCCCTCGTCGACGGCATCCGCACGGAACCGCCGGTGCGCGCGGCCGGTTCCGCCCAAGCCCTGCGGGTGCTGTTCGACGCACACCTGGTCAACGAGAACGAGCGGATCCTGCCCATCGTCGCCGCCGACCCCGACGTTTCCCTGGTGGAGGTGACCCACGGCATGCACGAACTCCTCGGCCACGCGCACCCCACCAACGGCACCGAGCCATCACACAACTGCGGCTGCGGCGAAACCGATGCCGACGATCCCGTGCTCGACGTTCGCGAGGTGCCGCATTCGATCCGGCACGCGACCGTGTTCGGCGCGTTCGACGCCGTTCCAAACGGCGGCGCCCTGGTGCTGGTGGCTCCCCACGACCCGATCCCGTTGCTGCGCCAGCTCGACCACAGAACCTCGGGGCGACTCGAAATCCACTACGAGCAGCGCGGTCCGGAGGCGTGGCGGTTGCGGCTGATCAAGCGGTGAGTGCAGATACATCCCGGGACTGGCCCGAAACCCGTTCGGTGTAGCGGCAATACGGCGAAACCGCGCCGGGCGACTAGTCTTCGCGGGATAGCGCCGCGCGAGGGCACGCGGCGATGGCCTGCTCGGCGAGCGCCACCTGCTCGGCGGGCACGGGGTCGGTGAGGACCACGGCGTATTCGTCATCGTCGAGCTCGAACACCTCGGGCGCGATGTTCACGCAGAAGGCGTTGCCCTCACAGCGATCACGGTCCACTACCACGCGCATTGAAACCTCCTTCGATACTTCAGCGGGCTGCATCCTCACGCGTTCGCCTGCTGGCACACCCACCCGTCGGGCGTGCGTCCGGCCTCGATGAACCGGGTCAGCTCCGCGCTTGTTTGGGGCGGCAGGGTCGGTGTCGGCGTTCGGATAGATGACCGGCTCCTCTTTGGAGTTGTGCTGGTGGAGTTGATCCAGCAGCTGCGTGCACGTATCCCTCAGTCGCGGAATGTCGTTCCCGTCGGCGAGCAGATCCCCCAGCGTGTTCATGGTGTGCCAGAGCTGACCGTGCTCGCGCATCATCACGAAGATCGGCATCACGATCCCGGCCTCGCGCAGCGGCGGGAACAGGAAGACCTCCTCGAGGTAGATGTGCCGGCGCAGGGCTACCAGCGTGTCGGTCAATAGTTCCCGCTGCACGCTGCCGCAGTCGAGCTGTTCAATGAAAGCCTCTATCGCGTCATCGATTTCGCGGTGTTCTCGCGTCAGCTCGGCAGATAGCGTCAGGCTGGTCATTCGCGGTCTCCTCTGCGTCAGGCAGATTCTGTTCTAGTCGAGTTGGGCGTCGACACTGATCGTTGCGCCGGCGAACAGTCGTGACACCGGACATAGCGCCGCGGCCTGGTCCACCACGGCGGCAAACGAGTCGGCGTCCAGGCCGGCAACGCTGGCCTTGACCTTCAGCTGCGAGGTGGTGATCGTCGGAACACCATCGACCGCATCCAGGGTCACGGTGGCGGTGACCTCGAGTCGCTGTGGCGGAGTGTGGTTCTCGCCCAATTTCAGGGCCAACGCCATCGAAAAGCACGACGAGTGCGCCGCCGCCGCGAGTTCTTCGGGGCTCGACTTGCCGCCGGGCTCCTCGGTGCGAGAGGCCCACGTCAGCGGCAGGCCGTCCAGCGCTCCGCTGCTGCCCTGCGACAGTTTGCCTTCGCCCGACGCCAGCGGGCCTTCCCATGTGGTCCGCGCCGCCCGTTCCGCGATGCTCATAGTCCGCGCTCCCTTTCTCCATTGCGTGGCATTTATACAAGTCTTATTTGTGCAAACCCTAGCCCGTCACGGTGCGCGTTGGCCAGCATCATCATGCTGTTGTTTGCCGACGGTATGCGCTGATGACGTCGGGATCGGGGTCGATCCCCAGGCCCGGTCCCTGCGGGACCGAAATTCGGCCCGCCGTCGGGGTGAGGCCATCGCCATAGATGGAGGCTTCCAGTTCGAACCAGCGCCACTCGATCATGGAGTCGACGTCGCCCAGAGCGGCGGTCGCATGAAGCGCCGCGAGCAATCCGGGACCTTCGTAGAAGGAATGCGTCATCACCGGGACGTTGTGGACGGACGCGAGCGGAAAAACCTTGCGCAACTCGCTGATACCTCCCATCTTGGCCGGGCTCGGCTGAACAAAGTCCACCGCTTCCGCGGCGAGCATGCGCTCGAATTCCAGTACGGTGGAGGCGTTCTCGCCTGATGAGATCGGGATGCCGGTGGTTCGGCGCAGTTGGGCGAGTCCGTCGAAATCCTCCGGCGGCCACAGTGGCTCCTCGAGGAATTTGAGCCGAGCCGCCCGGAGTTCGTCAGCGACGGCAGTGGCTTCGGTCAAGGTCCAGGGGCAGCCGGCGTCCACGATCAGCTCGATATCGGGGCCGGCTTCCTCGCGGGCCGCCCGAATTGCCGACACCCCCGCCTCGTGCAGCTTGAGCACTTGGAATCCGGCGTCGATCGCCTGCCGAACCATGGCGCGGACCAGCGCCGGGTCGGAATAGCAGGCGAGGCTTGCGTAGCACGGCATGGTGGTCACCCCGCCGCCGAGGAGCTGGGACACCGAAGCATTGGTGAGCTTCCCGGCGATGTCCCACAAGGCGATGTCGACCGCCGAAAGGCCATAGGTCAACGCGCCACCGCGCCCGAACACGTGCAGCTTCTTTTGAATCTCCAGCATCAGCGGACCGATCCGCGTGGCGTCCCGCCCGATGCACAGGGGTGTGATGAGTTGGTCGACAGCAAGTTTGGCGGAATCGACGGCGCTGAAACCGAAGGCTTCCCCCCAGCCTTCCACTCCGTCGGAGGTCGTCACCTTGACGAGCAGCGAGTCCGCCGCGGTCAGTGCGTCTCCCCAGAGCGACGCCCCGGGAGTGCTGCCCGCCTTGAGCGGGATACGCAGGGGAACCGTCTCGATCTTCGCGATCACTGCGGCGCGGTCAGCGGCGATGGGCGCGGTGATCCCTGCCATGGCCGAGACTCAACTCGTCAGCCGCAACACGTCGGCGAGCGCCCGGCGCGGCGTGGGCGGTGGGGCTGCGTCGAGTGCCGGCGCGACACCCACCCGGATCAAGACCTGGGGGAGGTCGGTGTGACCCGTGACCGCCGCCAGCAGTTCACGGCTGACCGACAGTTCCGTCAGCTGCGACACCGGGCAGGTGGCCAAGCCGGCCATCGTGCATTCCAGGAGGACACCTGATAGCAACTCGCCGCACGCAAACGCGTTGGCGCGGCTGTCATCTTCGGTGGACAGCATCAAGATCTTCGAGAAGTCCCGCGTCACCCCGGCACGCCTGTCCGGGTTGCGGGTGAAGGGGAAGTGGCGATTGACGCCCACCCGATCCGACTCGGCGGCCGAGATCAACGAGCTGTAGGGGATCCCCTCCGATACTTCGAACGGTGCTGTCCACCAATCGAGTTCGACATGATACGCGGAGTCATACAGGCGCAGCGACTCGGTGAACTCGGCTGCTTCGGCCAGGCGCGGACGCATCTCCTCCGGCAGCACGTCCAATCGCACCACGCCCGCGTCGATCCTGCCGCGGAGCAAAGCCTCAAACGATCCCCAGTCGACCGGCGCAAGGAACGGGAGCCGGTCGGTCCGGCGTTGCAGGATCGCGTCGGCGCGGCGACGCTGGTGGTCCGTCACGCCGTCTGACGGAGCGAATGTCACCCTGGCCAGGTGCGTCGGATCGCGCGGCTCGGGAAATCGTTCGATCTCGGCGATCCAGCCCGCGGCCGCCATCGCCACCCGGAGGTGTTCAAGCGCACCCCCGCAGCTGATGTGGGCCTCGCGCATCGATCGGTCCGCGTGCACGACACGGCGTGTGTCGAGAAGCAGGTCCAGCCCCGCGCCGTCGGCCTCCCATCGCCACGGTTGGGTGTTGTACAGCGACGGGGCGCGGCAGGCCAAGCGAACCGCATCCTCGATGACCTTGGTTTCCACCATAGTGTCCAACACGGTGCACCTCCGGCTTCTCTGCTGGCCCAAGGCCGTTCGTTAGGGAGGACGACTCGGACATCCAGTGCTATTATTAATGAATAATATCCTCGAAATAGCTGGAAGGCAACCGCACGAGAGGACGGATGGGGTGGGCGAGCACAACGGGAGCGAGGCCGGACGGCCGCACCGCGGGGCGCAAAACCGGCAGCGCCAACGAGTTCTTGAACTGGTGCGTGAGCATGACGAACCGGTCGATGCGACCGAACTCGCCGGACGGCTCGGGCTGCACACGACGACCGTGCGTTTTCACCTTGACACGTTGTGCGCCGCGGGACTTGTCGAGCGGACTCGGATCACGCGGACCGGTGTCGGTCGTCCCCGTACCGGCTACCGCGCGATGCGCGAGCGGCTGGACTATCGAATCCTGGCCGAAATATTGGCCTTGGAACTCGGGGATACCGCCGACAAGAGGCGCCGCCGCGCCGAAGCCGCCGGCCGGCGCTGGGCTGAACGGATCGCCGACGACGTCCCGCACGAAGACGCTGCGGGACAACATGTTCCAGACGCGGCCGCACCGGGGAAGGTTGCTGAGGAGCGTTCGGTGATGATCACGACGGTGTTCGACAGGATGGGATTCGGTCCCGAGTTGGTCCCGGCTCGCAAATCGACCCGCGGCAACCAACGGACGATTCGTTTGCACAGCTGCCCGGTCCGTGATCTGGCCCGGGATCACCCCGAGGTGGCATGCGCGTTGCACCGGGGCCTCCTGCAGGGCCTGGCGGGCCCGACGAAGGCGGTTGGTTCGAAGCCGGGGATGCACGTCGAGCTCGAGCCGTTCGTCGAACCCGAATTGTGTCTTGCCACGGTGATCGCGCATGACTGAGGTGTGCGCCCCGGTTGGCCGAGCGGACGCAGATCTGGTCGCCCGCACGGACATCGAGGCGCTGTTGCGCCGGTTTTACGGCCGGGTGATGGTCGACGACGTCCTCGCTGAGCCGTTCGCGGAGTTGCGAAGCAAGGGCCTGGCGTCGCACCTCCCGGTGATGGCCGACTTCTGGGAGACCGTGCTGTTTCGCGCCGGACTGTACCGAGGCAGCGCCTTGCACGCCCACCGGCACGTCCATCGACGAATCCCGTTGGGCAGCCGTCACTTTGTCCGCTGGCTGAGCGTGTGGAACGACACCGTCGATGAGATGTTCCGGGGACCGATCGCCGAGCGCGCGAAGATTCAGGGCGCCCGGATCGCCTGGGCGATGCACCGACGGCTGACGGGCGCGGACTCACCGGAACTGGACACCCTGGTTCCGCGCTGAAACGCTGACCGGCCGCCGGACGCAAGGTGACGAGCTTGTCATCCGGGTCACGGTTCTTGGTTGCTTGCCGGTCATCGGAGCCCGATCCATCTGGTTTATACAAGCAGACTTGTGTAAACTCCACGGCATGGCATACGTGATAGGAAAGCCATGCGTAGACGTGATGGACCGGTCCTGCGTCGAGGAGTGTCCGGTCGACTGCATCTACGAGGGTGGCCGGGCGCTTTACATTCATCCCGACGAGTGCGTGGATTGCGGGGCGTGCGAGCCTGTTTGCCCCGTCGAGGCGATCTACTACGAGGATGACCTGCCCGAAGAGTTGCAGCCGTACCAGGCGGACAACGCGGCGTTCTTTTCCGAAACGCTTCAGGGCCGTGACGAGCCGCTGGGGTCGCCGGGCGGGGCCGCCAAGATCGGCCCGCTCGGCGTCGACACTCCGTTGGTGGCCAACCTGCCCAAGCAGGCCGAGCCGGCGTGAGCGCGGCCGTCATGTCATGCGACGAGCCGTCCGGCCACCGCCGCGATGAGCCGCGAACCCCTCGGATGGACCTCAACCGGCCGAAGCCGCAAGGAATTTCGGGGTGAACGCCCAGAGATCGATCGCCGTCGCCTCGGCGGGCGGATTTGAACTCCTCACGCCCGCCGGTGGGACGCTTCCTCGGACATCACATCCGCCCATACGCGACGGCCATCAGGAGGAAGATCGCTGCGATCAGAAGAAACATCGTCGCCAGCGGGTCGATCACATCGAATATCACGGGACGGCCATCAGCTGAGGCCCGCCAGGTGGACGCCGTAGGGAACGGCCTTCAGGAGCGTGACGGTGAGCGCGACACCGCTGGGCAGGGTGTAGGTGCGCCGCTCGCCGGGTCGAGCGCCGGCGATGGCGGCGCCCAGCGGCGATCGGATCGAATAAACCTCCATGCCACCGTATTCGGCGCCGCGCACGCTGAACAGGAACGTTTCGACCTCGCCGGTGTCGTCGTAGCGGATGGTCAAAACCATTCCGGGCTCGGCGATCCCGTCATCGGGCGGGTCCTCACCTACGACCGCATCGACCAACAGCTCATGGATCCGTCGAATGCGCACCTGCCACGCACGCTGGACAGCGACCGAATTTTCGTCGGTGGCATCGCCAACGGCGTTGGTGTCGCACAACTCCCGCAGCGTGGCCAGTTCCCGCTGGAGTCGCTCGTAGGCCTGCGGCGAAATCCATGCGGGTTGTGTGCTAGTCATATCTTTTCCCTTTCTTCTGACAGCGTTCGAGTGCACTCGAGAAACGTTCTCGCGGTCGGGACTTCGCGGGAGGTTTGCGTTCGGGGTTATCGGGCGGCGTTGCGCAGGGTTCTGTGCCGCGGGTCAAACTCGGCGAGAGCTTGGGGCTGCTTGCCGGTGGTGATGTGTTCGGCCAACAGCCGCCCGGTCACCGGGCCGTGTGCCAAGCCCCACATGCCGTGCCCGCCGGCCACGTAGATACCGCGCGCCAGCTCGCCGATCAGTGGCCACCCATCGGGGGGAACCGCGCAAGCACCGGCCCATACGTTGCTGCGCGCGGCCCAATCCACCCCGTCCAGCAGGGAACTGGCGGCGGCGGCGATGGCCTCCACCCGCTCGCGTGGGTGCGGCTGATGGGGTCGGCGAAGTTCCAGGGCGCTTGAAACACGCAGCGCGCCTTTGTAGGGCGTGCACGCCACCCGAATGTCGGGCAGGTAGATAGGCGCCAGTATCGGCCGGTCCACCGGCACGGTGAACGAGTAACCGCTCTGGGCCTGCACCGGGACGCGCAGCCACCGACCGGCCAGCCGCGACAACCGGTCACCGGTGGCGATGACCGCGGCATCGGCGGTCAGCGGGTCGCCGCGGCGCGGGTGCACTACGACACCGCGATCGGAGCCGTGAACGTCGTCGATTTCCCGCCTGTGCATCGCCGCCCCGCGGGCCATCACGGAGCGGCCCAGGGCTTCGACGAATCGTCGGGGATCGACGAACCGCTGACCATTGATGTTCAGGCCCGCGGTGACCCCGGGCGTGGCCAGGGGTACTTGCTCACGCAACGCCGCGCCGGAGAGTGCGGTGACATACATTGGCTGTCCGGCGTTTTCGAGCTGCTGCAGCATTTCCAGCATGCGCTGCGCCTCTTTGGTGCTGCGAAACAGCGCGGTGATCGGCGCGTCGGTGACCGGTGCATCGACGCCGTTGGCGATCAGCACATCGAAGGCTTCGATGCAGTCCTCGTTGAGCGCCACGCCGGCCCGCAGGGCCGACTGCGACGACGAACGCCGATGCGACGGTGAGAGCTGCATGAATATGGCCCCCAGGTGCGCGCCCAGGGTCGACGGCACCTGCGTAGGCGTGGCCGGTTCGCGACGGGCCTGCAGCTCGTCGCGCAGCACGCCGGGGGGCTGAAGCGGCAGAGTCAATGCCGGAGCGATCCATCCCGCATTGCCCCATGACGCACCCGCGGCGACGCCCGTGCGGTCGACCACCGTGACGTCGACTCCGCGTTCCTGGAGGAACCACGCCGTGGACAATCCGACGATGCCGGCGCCCAAGACGATCACGGATCTGGGTCCGCCGTCAATAGATTCGACGCCACCCATCGCGCACCTCCGCAGCTGATCTTCTCGATTGGTGATGTCCATGGTGGTGTGCGCAGGTGCCACCGTGTTTGCCGGAACTCGACAACGGGGGCGTGGGCCGTTGTTCCGAACCGACAACGCTGTTGCTGCCGTTATCTCACCGATGTCCGACGAGGTTGTCGAAGTCCCGTTGCCATCTGGCGTAGCGCGACCGGTCGAGCGCGATACGGACGACGCCGAATAAGCCCACCGCCAACAAACTCACGGTGGACCAGGTCGCCGCGGCGAACGCCACGCCCTCGTCGACGGCGGTCCGTACCGGCGGGCGCACCGGGGCGCCCGAGCCGTCGACCCAAATCTCTACCTTGTCACCGGGTTTCACGTTTAAGGGCGCGGTGACGTCGCCGCTGTGTTCGGTCCCGTCGACCGACCAGCGTGCGGGCACCGTCACCGTTGGGCTGTCGAGGGCCCTGCGCGGGTGGCTGTCCCCGGTGGACGTCGCGGTCACCTGCCGGTGAGCTTGGGCCTGCTCGGCGTGAACGCGGCTACTGGACTCGTGGACGGCGGTGCCCACGGCGGCCCCGATGGGAACCGCCACCAGCGAGATCGCAACGGCCAGCACCAACGTCAGCGCCTCCAGCCGGTCGCTGGCGCGTATCAGCGGGTTGCGCCCGAACAACCGCGAGGACAGCCTCCGCGGCAGTGGCACGGTGAAGCTCTCCATGGCGGCGCCGTCGTCCGGGTCGCCGGCGGGCCGAAGGTGATCGGGACGTTGGGTGCTCATCGGATGTTTCCTGTCGACGGGTCGGCGCGGGCTTGACGGTCGCACGCGGCGGACGGAAACACCCCCGCCACCGAAAACCCGGCCTTAGGTGGACAACCTCATGATGGCCGGGAGGGGTGGGGCGAGGTTTGCCGATACGAGACAATGGCGCCGCGGCGCTTTGTCGTATTCCGACAGCGCCGTCGCTCAATCGGTGTCGGTGGCCGCGAGCTCGATCATCATCGCCAGCCGCTTTCTGGCGTCGTCCAACGACAGGGTGGTGATCTCAGCCATCTTGCGCAGCCGGTAACGGACGGTGTTCTCGTGCACTCCCAGCCGTTCGCCGGCCTCGGTCGGGTCGCCCTGAGCCTGTAGCCACGCCCGCAGCGTCAGCACGTAGTCGGTGCCGTTGGCTTGGTCATGGCGGCGCAGTTCGGCCACGGGCCCGCGGGTCGGCGCGCGGCCCGAGCGCGCCGCGGCCCGCAGCCGCTGCAGCAGGATGTCGTCCCATGACTCGTCGTAGGCCGGAGGCGCGGCGGTGGGCGACATCTCGTGCAACGCCAGGCATTCGTCGGCCTCTTGGCGTGCGGCGGCGAGATCTGTCACCTCGGCCACACCGCTGACCCCGGCGATCACTGTCACCCGCTCGGGTAGGGACGCCTGCAAGGCGGTCACCCAGCGCCGCGCCGTCACCGCGTCCTCGCCGGGGAGCACGGTGTAAACGATATTGCCCGCCAAAGCGCTGCGCCCCGGCCGTGACCAGCCGAACCCGGTGGTGGCGCGCCCGAATGCCAACAACAGCGCGGCATCGCGGTCGGCTCCGACGAACGCCTGCACCGCGATGACGCGCAAACCGTTGTGCGCCAGGCCCAGCCTGCTCGCCACCGTGGGCGCGTCGGCGCCGCCCTCGAGCAACCGGATCACCAATTCGGACTCGACCTGGCGCTCCAGGTCCGCGCTCGCGCGTGACCGCAGCAGATGCAGGGCCACGGTGTGCGCGCCGTCGGCCAGGGCCCTGCGCGCCGCGTCGCCCAGCGGTGCCGGGCATGCCACCCACACGGACCCGATCAGTTCCGCGCCGGATCGCACCGCAACCACCATGCGCCCGGTCAAGCCAAGGTCAGGTGCCTCGGCGATGAACAGCGGCTCGTCGGAGGCCGCCAGGTGCGCGAGTACCCCCCGCTCCTCCAACAGCGCGCGAAGCGGTTCCGGCGTCTGCCGTCCGAGGATGGTCTCGACCCGCGCCGGGTCTGCATGGTGCTGCAGCCTCGAATACGCCAACACCCGCAACAGCCGATCGTGGATGACGACCGCGCTGCCGATCGCGTCTGCCAAGCTGTCGGCCAGCGCGAAGAGATCGGTTGGGCCGCGCCCGGATTCGGTCTCGCGGCCTTCCAGCACCAGGCCGTAGACCACCGCCGCCACCGCGCTCCATGACACCGTCTCATCGATGACCATCACCGCGCCGACGTCGGCGTTGCTGTCGAAGGTCACCGGTGTCTCACCGTCGCGCAGCAGCACCACGACCGCGCGCGCCGACGCCGCCCAGCGCACTGCCTCGTCGAGTGAGCCGGCGCCGATGGCCAGCAAGACGTCGCCCACCACCGGGCGTTCGGCGGACGGCTCGTGGACGACCACGCTGCGCAGCTCGGTCGACCGTGGCACCGAGGACCAACGCAATCGGACGCCATACCCACCCAGGACGTTCACCAGGCGGTCCAGTGTGATCATGCGCCGGCTCCAACGATGTTCAGAAACGAGAGGGAGGTGCCTTGAATTGTGCCCCCAGATCGCGAGCAGCGAGGCGGTTGTGGCTGCGGAGCCGGAAACCGCGTCGCGTGGCCGGCTGGACTTTTCACAATATCACTTGTAAAAACATAGGGCGGGCATGGACCACGTGGGCCACGATCAGCCAACGGCCGGCGACGGACATCTGCGAAGAAAGGGCAGCGACGCAATGAGTTTTCGCGACGACGGCAAGGTGTACCTCGAAGTCGGGGTCAACGAAGACGTCGGTAAGGACGAAAACCCGAATGTGCCGTACAGCGCTGAAGAGACGGCCCGCGACGTGGTCGAGTGCATTCAGGGCGGAGCCACGGCCGTCCAATTCCACGCCCGCTACGACGACGGTCGGCAGGCGTGGGCCGACGACGAGGTCTCGCGCACCATCTTGGCGACCGCGGCCCGTGACGTCGACCCGTTGGCCTATCCCGGCTACGCCGGCAGCCTCGACCACATCTGGGCGCTGGCCGAGCATCCACCGGCCGGCACCGGACTGCTGTTCGCGCCGTTCGACCCCGCTCAACACGTCCAGCGTGTGCTGTGGCAGGAGGACGAAAACCAGTTCAAGACAGTCGATTCGAGCGGTCCGAACGGTTCGCATCCGTCTTACCCGCCCGAACTCGACCGGTTCACCAAGTTGGGCCTGGTGCCCAGCATCGGTGTTTTCAACGACGTTGACCTGCGCTGGGTGATACTGGCGGCCCGCATTGGGATCGTGCGGCAACCGCTGAACATCAAGTTGTTCTTCTCCGATCGCTGGGTTTCCCATAGCGATCCCGACCCCGACGTCCTCGACTACCTGGTCTCGCGCGTCCCGACGTGGATCGACCACGAGATCGTCGTCGTTCCGTATGCGATGAGCTCCGCCGAACGGCGCCAAGAGCTTTGGGAGCATGCGCTCAACCGCGGGCTCGGCATCCGGGTCGGCATCGGGGATTGCCCATCGATATCGCGGACCGCCACCAACGCCCAGATGGTGGAACGCGCGGTCAACCTCATCACCAAACGGGGACTCACCCCGGCCACGCAGGATGACGCGCGTGCCCGCTTCGCCCCGGCCGAGGTGGACGAAAGCGAGTTGGTCAGGGTGGTCGTCAACCGGAATCGGTGCATGGGATGGGGTGTCTGCTACTCGCACGCGCCGGAGATCTACCAACCCGATGCCGAGGGCTACTGCGTCGTCGTCAAGCCCCATGTCGATGCCAGCCTGCTCGAGAAGGCCATCGAGGGCGCGGCGAGCTGCCCGGAACGGGCGATCCGCGTCGAGATGTGACAACGGCTCGCCGGCCGACGATTACGACGGGGGTGTTAGTGAGCGACGCAGGAAGGGCGTGAGTATGTCGACGGGCAGTGGGAACACCACGGTCGAGTTCTGGTCGGCGCCCAGCTCCAAAAGCGTTTGCAGGTACCGCAGTTGAAGCGAGGCCGGATTCTTCGACAGGGTCTCAGCGGCCTGGCGCAGCTCGTCGGACGCCTGTAGTTCGCCGCGGGCGTTGATGACCTTGGCGCGGCGTTCGCGTTCGGCTTCGGCCTCGCGGGCCATCGCGCGCTGCATGGATTCGGGGATCTCGACATCCTTGATCTCCACGACCCGGACCTCGATACCCCAGGGTCGGGTCTGCGCCTCGATGATGGTCCGCAGATCGTTGTTGAGATCCTCGCGTTGGGCCAGCAAGGTGTCCAGGTCTGCGCGGCCCAGCAGCGAGCGCAGGGTGGTTTGCGCGATCTGTGAGGTGGCCACTGCGTAGTTTTCCACGGCGAGAATCGCTTTGAGGGGGTCGACCACCTGGAACATCACCACCGCATTGACCCGGGCGGGCACGTTGTCACGGGTGATCACTTCCTGCGGTGGGATGGTCAACGTGACCACCCGCTGGTCGACCCGGATCATCTTGTCCACCAGCGGAATCAAACATCGCAGCCCCGGCCCGTAAAGCGGGCGGGCATGCCCCATCCGGAACACCACCCCGCGCTCGTACTCGCGCACCACCGCCAGCGAAACGAGCGCAAGCACGATCAGCAGCCCCGCGATCGTCAGACCAGCGACAATCAGCCGCGCGCTCACGGTGCGGCGCCCTTCTCCGATCGGCCTGCGCCCCAGCGGGTCGAATAGCGGTCGACCGCGACGGCCACCTGGTCTTCCATCCCCGAGCGGTGCGCCACGTGCTCGGGAGCGTCTGACGGGGTACGCCACAAATGGCCGGCCAGCGGCAACCCCGCCGCCATCGCGATGGCTATGGCGCCGATCAGAACCAGCAGGTCGGCGGGGGAGTGCAGCCTGGCGAGCATGACGAGGGGCATCACGACCGCCAAAGTGGCTACGCAGCAGGCGATTCCGCGGTGAAAGCGTCCTGCCTCGGAATGCGGCCAGGGGTCGATCTCGCGGCTGATTTCGCGCCCGTGCTCCGAGGTCGTGCAGGTCGATTTGACCGGGCAGCTGTTGCACACGCTGGGCTTCGCCCGATAACGCATCACCCGATGCTTCGGATCGAAGGAACTCGGCCACAGCCAGTGGTCTTCGGGACACACCCACGCGTCATGATCGGCGTGATAACGGAATCGGCCGCTGCGCCACTGCGCGGCGCGCTGCGACACCCGCCGCGCCATCATGTCGACACCCCAGGCGGTGGCCACCAGTGCCAGTGCATAGCCGGCAACCAGCCAGGCCGCGACGGTAGGGGACGCCATCGTCAACCTTTCTGCGATGCCGAGGGGACCGGGTCGAGTTCGGTGTAGAGCGGGTGTTCGTTCAGTTCGTCGCTGGCCGGCGCGCGGCGGACGTTGCGTATCGCCGTCCACGCGATCCAGACGAACGGCAGGACACCACCCAGGATGAAGACGAAGTCGCCGGGCAGCCGCAGCCATTCGATCAGCGAGTTGCCGGGGCGGGTGAGGTAGCCCAGCGAACGCGCCTCGAAATACCCTGTGCTCACGGAGTGGTACAGCTGCAAAACCCCCAGCGGCAGCAGGGTGGCGAACACCATCCAGGCCAGGCCGATGTTCATGCACCAGAAGGACAGCCGCGCCCACTTTTCCGGCCACTTGGCGGCGGGGATCGCGTAACGGAAGGCGAACATCGCCAGACCGACGGCCAGCATGCCGTACACACCCATCATCGCTCCATGGGCGTGGTTGGCGGTCAGTGCGGTGCCGATCTGGTAGTAGGACACGATGGGCAGGTTGATCAGGAACCCGAAGATGCCTGCTCCCAAGAAGTTCCAGAAGCCCACCGCGACAAGGAACATGACCGCCCAGCGGTGCGGGAACGGTGTTTCGTGGCTTTGTTGACGAGACCCTAGCTGAAGGAAGGCCCAGGCCTCGACGGTCAGGAAGGTCAGCGGGATCACTTCGGCCGCCGAGAAGAACGCGCCCAGTGCCATGTGTTCCACGGGGGTTCCCGAGAAATACAGGTGGTGCATCGTGCCGATCACACCGCCGGCGGAATACAGGATGATATCGAGGAAGATCACTCCGAGCGCGATGCGTTCGCGTACCACCCCCAGCAGGACGAAAATGTAGGCCACCATTACGGTGGTGAACAGCTCGAGGAAGTCCTCCACCCACAGGTGCACCACCCAGAACCGCCAGAAGTCGGCGACCGAGTAGTGGGTGTCGTGGCCGGCCAACAGGCCCACGGCATAGAAGGCGGGGATCGCCAGGCCGGTGAAGAAAAACATCCACGGCAGGTTCATCTTCGACGCGCCCTTGAGCTTTCCGCGGATGCCACGCCAGATGATGGCGATCCATAAGAACAGTCCGACGGTCAGCAGGATCTGCCACAACCGCGGCAGGTCGAGGAATTCCCACTGCTGGGAGAACAAGCCGCCCGCGGGAATCACCCCGTAGATCGAGAGGGCTTCGCAGATCAGTGAGCCGCCGACGACCAAGACCAGCGCGCCGAGGAGGCCGTAGACCAGCCAACTCTGCCGTCGCGGTTCGCGGCGACTGATGAAGGGCACCAGGAAGATCCCGCCCGCCAGAAACGCGGCCGCCGTCCAAAACAGCGACAGCTGCACATGCCAGGTGCGGGCGAGGTTGAACGGCAACAGCTTGGCCAGGTCCAGCCCGTAGAATGCCGACAGGTCGGCGCGATAGTGCTCGACGGCGCCACCCATCAGGGTTTGCGCCAAGAACAGCACCGACACGATCGCGAAGATCCAGATCGCGGCGCGCTGCGAGGCGGTTAGTCCCACCTCGCCGGGCTGGCGGAACGACAACGTGGATGCCTCGGCGCTGTGCCACCCGATCTTTTGGCTCCACCGCCCGTACACCGCGAACATGATCCCGGTCCCACCCAGCAGGGTGACCAGCGACAACACCGACCACACCACGATCGATGCGGTGGGCCCATTGTCGACCCGCGGCTCGGCCGGCCAGTTGTTGGTGTAGCTGTAGCTGTGACCCGGCCGCTCGGCGGCGGACGCCCACGCCGTCCACGCGAAAAACGCAGTGAGGTCATGGATGTCGGCCTTGCCGGTGATCATGCGCGGCAATAGTCCGTACTTGGTGGACTTCTCCCCGAAATAATCCGCGTAATGCTGTTGGATGTGATCGAAGGCGGCCGCCTGCTTATCGGTGAACACCAGAGTCTTGGTGTCGGCGTTGTAGCGGTTGGCGCGAAACTCGGCCACCACCCGCTCCTTGGCATCGGCCGCCCCCTGCGCCCGCCATTGCGCGGCCACATCGTTGGTCGACATACGCAGATATTCCGCGGTGTAATCGGGCCCCAGGTAAGCGCCATGCCCCAGCACGGAGCCGTACTGCATCAGGCCGCGCGCCTGATAAAGCTCCTGGCCGCGGGTGATCTGGGCGCCGGTGAACAGCACCTCGCCCGATTCACTAACGACGTTGGCCGGCAACGGCATTGAGGCGGTGTAGGTCCGGTACACCAAAATGCCCATCACCAAGAACCCAAAGATCATCACCAGGGCCACGCCCTGAGCCCAACCCTTGCCGATCAACGAGGTGGAGGGTGCTGGCGTGGTAGGTCGTGACGGTGCTGATCGGATTGCCATGTGCCGGTGCGCTCCTCGGGCTGGATGAAGGAGGGAAATCTGTCCGGGTAATTACACAATGGCGATTGTAGAAATTCACTATGAGCTGCATCACGCCCGCCGCGGTGGGCGCATGATCCAGTTAGCCGACTACCGAGCGCGTTTCGTACCCGCCTGCTGGCACACCCATCCATCGGGTATGCGGCCCGTGACGACGAACCGGGTCAGCTGCGCGCTCGTTGGCGCCGGCAACTCGTAGTCGGCGTGCAGGTAAACCACCGGCTCCTCTTTGAAGTTGTGCTCGTGCAGCTGGTCCAGCAGCTGGTCGCAGGTAGCGTCGAGTCGCGGACCTCCCGTCCGGTCAGCGAGCAGGCGCGTCAAGGCTTCCATCGTCCGCCACAGCTGGCCGTGTTCGCGCATCATCACGAAGATGGGCATCATGATCCCCGCCTTCCGAATTGGCGGGAACAGGAAAGTCTCCTCCAGGTAGATGTGCCGACGCAGCGCGTCCATCGTCGCCCTCAGCAGCTCGGGGTGCCGGTCGCCGCCACCGAGCTTCTCGATGAAACATTCGATCGCAGCGGCGATTTCGCGGTGTTGCCGCATGAGTTCGGCGGATAACACCCGGTCGGGCATCACGTGCTCCTCTACGTCGGTCTGCGGATCGGGGAGGTCGGTCTCGTAGCGGGCAATCGGTCAAGCCGGGGGCCTTGCCGGCGACGAACCGACGTTCGGTTCCCGTTGCCCGACAGCAAGCCCCTGCTGCATTCCCCCGATGAGCTGCTGTCTCTGACCAGGGCTGCCGGCGGGCCCGGGCTGTGGGCAGCTGCAGCTGAGGCCGCCGAAGGGATTGGGGCTGGGGCCACCCGGATCCGGATCGGCGCCGGCCTGCGCCGGTGTCGATGCCCCGAACGCCACGATGACGGCAGCGCACATCGAAGCGTTTGCGATGAACGCCAGCGGTTTTCGGGCCGCCGGCCCGGTCGCGCGTTCCTTCGGATTCGGAGAGCTCGCGCCCTCCGTGACGGCCCGCGGTCGGCGTCGGCGCATCACCCGGCCACCGGCGAATGCGGAATGAGCGAGACACGCAGGCCGACGCGCTGAACCGCGCCCTCGGATTCGCGTCCGACCATGCCGCCCAGCGGCAACTTGGACACGGTAGGGCCGGGGGTCGGCGCCGCGGCCCATCCGCCCGGCATGGTGCTGGAGTGGAGAGCCTGCAGCGGCGTGACCGACGACACGGTGGCGGCCCAACTCGGTGGCACGGACAACGTGCTCAGGGAGCTGGCTTGGCCCACACCCGCCGCGGCGCCGTGGCCCACTCCTGCCAGCGGGAGATTTCCCAAGCCCGCCGCGACGCCCATACCGCTTATGCCCTCCACTCCGCCGGCGCCCTCGGCCCCCAGGATGGAACCGGCGCCCGCGTAGTCCAGCGCCAATCCCTGGTAGTCCAAACCGAGCCCCTGGTAATCCAAATCGAGGCCGTAGAGGTCTATTCCGATTCCGCCGGTGTCGGCGATCAGGCCGGCGCCATCGGCCCCGAACCCGGCCGCTTCTCCGGCCAGGGCGCCCGTGCCACCGTCGAGTGCAGGTGCGGCCGCGAGCGTCGAGGCAAGTCCCGTCGCGGCGCCCGCGCCCGTGCTCGCGCTCTTTGTCGCCCCCTTGCCGGAGGCGTTGGTCAGACCCGACAGCGCGCTGAGCGGGGCGGTGGCCCCCGACGATCCCAGCGAAGCGCCCGTGCCCATCGCCGCCTGCGACAGCCCGGTGCTCGAGGACGAGCCGGGTGTCGACAGGCCTTGCAGGGTTTGCGGCACCGAGGAGGCCCACTGCGTCGCCGTCGCGTGGGCGGTGCTGCCGGACTGGAGCGCCGCGTGGGTGACGGCGCCGATGTGGCCGGCGACGGCGGTCGAAGTGGTCGTTTGCGGGGGTGGCGGCGCCACCGGCGAAAGTGCCGAGGCCGACGCCGAACTGGCGGCATAGCCGTACATCGCGGTCGCGTCTTGGGCCCACATTTCGCTGTACTCGGCCTCGGTGGCCATGATCGCAGGCGTGTTCTGCCCGAAGATGTTGGTCTGGATCAATGCCAGAAGCCGAACGCGGTTGGCGGCGACCAGCGGAGGCGGGACCGTCATTGCGTAAGCGGTTTCGAAGGCTGCCGCGGCGGCCGTCGCCTGCGCGCCGGCCTGCTGACATTGCTCGGCGGTCGCCGTCATCCACGTGATGTAGGGCATGACCGCGGCCACCATCGACATCGACGCCGGCCCCGACCAGGACTCGTCGGTGAGACGGGCGATCACGGCTTGGTAGCTGCCGGCGGCATCAGTCAGCTCGGCGGCCAGCGTCTCCCATCCCGCCGCGGCGGCCAGCAAACTTTCGGGACCGGGTCCCAAATACATTCGACCGGAGTTGATCTCCGGTGGTAACGCGCCAAAATCCATGCCTATCCCTGTCCTTGGTGACTCTTTGGGCGGACCTTGCTGATGCCGCGGTGCTCGCACGCGACATCTGGTCAGCAGTCGAAGTGGTGGTGAAAAGTCCAAGCGCCCAACGCATCACGCAGCGACCTGGGACGCCCGTGACCTCGGAATTCCGTTAACTGGCACGCCGGATTTCGCGGCGGTGCCGGGTGTGGTGGCCACAACGCATCGCTGAAACAGCCCAGACAAGCCGATCAGCGGATGCCGGGGGCGCCGGAGCTGAGAGCGGCTAGCGTCCAGCTCGCCGTGCGAGGGTGTTGCACGCCGACGAGCCGGTGTGCCCGATCAGCAACGGGCGACGCAGTATTGAAAAATATTGTGCCCGACGGGGCTGGTCGCCGGCGCGCGCGCCGGCGTATCGACGCGCTGCTGTGACCAGATTACCCCGACAGCGGGCGGGGCCGACGAGCCGGACTGCCGCGGAGTGGAAAGGGCGAAAGTGCTTCCGCGATCGCGCTTTAACGCGGCACTCTTGAACGCCTTGTCGTCGTTCACAGTGGAGCCGACGCCGAGGCGACGCACCGGAACCGACTCGTGGTCCGGGTATATCGGGTTGGAAAGCGGGCTGACCGACGAAGCCGCCACCTCCGGCGGTGAAGCGTTGGCGGCCATTTCGGCTCGCAAAGCCCCGCAACCGAGTACAGCTGCGACGAGGGTCAGCGCAGCAACGATGGCCAGCGCAGCTTGTCCTCGCGGCCACCGTGAAAACATTCCCACTCCGAAATTCACAGTGCCATGCACTCTACCAGCCGCGATACATCACCAGCCAAGCCGTCACGTCCAGCAAAACGATGATCGACATACGTTGGTGCGGCATCGATCGTGCGCCAGCTCGAAAAGGGCGGCGTCGTCAGACCATCCGCGGTCCGCCGAAACCCGGAACCGCGCCTACCGGGATCACGGCGAGCGCGATGACGAGAAGGATGAACAACCGCAACGTTTTTGGCGTGGGCGGCTGATCGATCTCCGGCCTGCGCGCTGCGAAAAGGACGAAAACGACCGCAACGTCGAACGCCACGATCGTCAGCCAGCGGGTCCAGTCGAAGCCGGTCAGAAAGACCGGGACGATCAACAGCAGGCCAGTGGTCACCCAGGTAGTCTGCCCCCGCAGCACCTCGACGAACGCGCGCAGCGGTACGCCCGACAGGACGCTGAGACCCCACACCGTCACCGCGGCGGCACCGGCACCGAAGATCACCGAGACTGTGAGACCGAGCGCGCCGATGTTCCCGACGGCCCGGATGGCGTCCGCGATTCCGTTGTCGTAGTTCGGCATCACGTTGCGGCACACCCAGTCGTGATAATCGGTTTGACTCGGTTGCCCCGCAAACACATAGCGCACCAGCGTCGCCGGCGATGTGACCGTGGCAAAGGGGTTGGGCACCGGGTGGTGCGGCACCGCCGCGCACAGTTGACGGGCGATGTCGTGGCGACCGAACGCCGCCACGGCGGCCGTGGTGAGGACGCCCGGCAACACGGCCAGCACCATGCCACGGCGCTGGGCCGTTTCCAACGCGCCGCCGAGGACGGCGATGGCCAGCAGCGCCCCCAACGCGAACTGCAGCCCTATCGCCTCGTGCACCAGCGTCAGCGCGGCGATGAGGGCGCCGTAGCCGGCGCACCAGCCCGTCGCGACGGGCCGGGAACGCGTGAGCGCCAACGCCGAGCTGAACACCGCCAGAGCCGCCGCGCCGAACAGGTCCGGCCGGGCCGAGAAGGCCGCAAACGGGACACCGAACGGCAACAACGGCATCACCCCCGCGACCAGCAGCCTGCGTTCAGACGGATGGCGACTGAAGAGCACCACACCGGCAACCGTTGCCAGGCCGCACAAATAGAGCGCGGTGGACAACCACCGCAAGCCGAGCGTGGCCGTGAAGTAGTGGCGTGGGGCCAACCGAACCAGCTCACCGGCGAGCCCGCGGCGCACGAAGCCGTGCGTGTAGTCGGCGGTGTAGTACGACATCCAGTACACGTCGAGCGGAACGACCTTGATCGCGAACCACAGCACGGCCGCCGCCCAGGCCGCGATCGCGACGGCGATAGCTACGTAACGGCGGCGTGTGCGTTGATCGGCCTCGAGGCCGAGGTCCACCATCACATCCCGCCCTCGTAGACCGTGGCGGCGCACAACCGCAGGTCGGCCAGCGCGCCACGCGCGAGC
The DNA here is from genome assembly GCF_976985685.1 of Mycobacterium sp. NTMscope_Eco_3. Lineage (NCBI taxonomy): Bacteria > Bacillati > Actinomycetota > Actinomycetes > Mycobacteriales > Mycobacteriaceae > Mycobacterium > Mycobacterium sp. NTMscope_Eco_3. Next base: position 1,567,429 of record NZ_CDRJYZ010000001.1, read on the forward strand.
TCACGCGTGGCCGCTGTGGTGTCGCCGGCGCCGCTCTGGTAGGCGACGATCGTGAGAAATCGGCTGCCGTTGACCGTTCCTGTGGCGCAGAACAATTGGCCGCGTGTTTGCGCGATGCGCGACTGCGTGATGCCCTGCTCGGCCAGCCGCATCGAGAACTCGGTCGCGTCCGCACCGTCGATGCGGCGGACGGCGGGATCGAGGTTGCCGACGTTGGAGCAACCCACCGGTAGTTGGCCGGACGACATGGCGATGCCCTCGGCGCGACGCACCACCCATCGCGGCGTGAACGGAATGAGTGGCAATCCGGCGAGCATCTCGTTGGGTTGTCGATCCAGGGACGTCAGCAGGTTCTTGACTTCTGCACGCACGCCGCTCAGGTCGTGGACCACCGCGTGGCCGTCGACGGTGAGTGTGATCGAGGTCAGCGCGTTGGCGCGGTCGTCATCGGCGGTGCGATCGCTGACCGGAAGCACCACCGTCACGGAGCATCCGTCGGGGAGCACCCTGCCCATCCGGTGCGCCACGCGAGCGGCGAATGCGACGAACAGCGTGTTGCTGCTGCCGCCGAGGCCGCGGGCACGTGCGTCCCATGCCGCGGCGTCGGTTTGTATCGTCACCGACCCGAATGCGTTCTGGCCCTGACCCATTGGATCGTGCGCCCGAGGCGCCCGCGCCTGCGGGTGAACCTGCCGATCCGACGAGGCCTTGACCAGTATCGCCAGAGTCGCGATCAGCGCCCGGATCGCGGCCGGCAGGGCGAGAACGGCGTCAACCAGATCTTCCCGAATCGCGCGCCACCGGCCACGCGAATTCCGCTGCGGGTAGCCGCGATCGCGTCGTTCTCCCTTGACCGCTTCGGTGATGGCCGCCGCCATCGCGAGCCCGTCGACAACGCAGTGCGACGCGACCAGGGTGACGGCCGCCCCACCGTCGTCGAACGGCAACAGCCCGAGGTGAAACGACGGGCCGTGTTCGGGGTCGACGCGCACCCGCGCTCGTCGTTCGATCCACGCGCCGATCTCACGCCGCGGTTGCGGCGGCTCGCACGCGATGTCCGGCGAGCGGTCGTCGACGACCCAGCGATGACGCCCGAATGGCAGTGGTGAACGCTCGATCCGGCGCCCGAGCAGGCCGGCGCCGAGATTGTCTCGGAAGGACCGCAATTCGTCGATGTCCACGTCGCGGTCGTAGACCCACGTGCATTGCACCGTGCTGCCTTGGCCGGTGGCGCGCAACCGCAGGAACGCGGCCTGGTCCAAAAGCCCCAGCCTCGTCACTAGCAGCCCGCCTCGGCGGCGGCGCGATACCCGCGCACCGCGGCCGGCGCGAACACCGCGACCAGTACACCGGCCCACAGGCCCGCCTGCCACATCGGCGACAGCAGCGGCCCGCCCTCGGCGAGCGCGCGCATCGCCTCGATCGTCGGTGATATGGGTGAAAAGCGCACCACCGGTTGCAGCCAGCCCGGAAACACCCCGGCGGGCGCGACACCGGTGTTGAGGAACAGCAGCAGCACGCATCCCGCGCCCAGCCAGGTCACCATGGCTTTACCGTCCGCGCGGGCGGCGATCGCGATGACCAGCGTCGCCATCCCTGCCGAAATCGCCACGGGCACCAACACAAAGGCCAGTGCCGCGATCCAGCCGTAGCTGAATCGCAGACCCAGAGCCATCCCGAAGACGGTGAGCACAATGGCGGACGCGGTGGTGCGGGCGGCCTCGGCGACCAGCCGGCCGGCCACGGTGCTGGCCCGATGGACCGGCTGCACCCACAGCCTCGTCAGCACGCCCGACTCCCGCTCCGCCGGCAAAGCCAAACCGGCGCCGAGGGTTCCGAACACGGCGCCGACCACCGCACACATGGGGACCAGACCATAGAGGCTGTCGTGTCCCGTGACGGCCAGAACGGCCTTGCCGATCAGCAATTTGTAGACGATGAGCAGGAAGGTCGGGAACAGCAGCGCCTGCACCGCGACGATCGGGTCGCGCCGCCAGCGACGCAGGAGCCGCCCCGCCTCCGAGGCGCTGTGACTGACGAAGGAGGTCAGTGACGGTGCGAACGAAATCCCCTGTGGTGCAGTGGCATTCACCGCCCTGCGAGGTTGTTCGGCGGACACGTCCCGCGCCTGCCGGGCATCCCGCGCTGGAATCCGGACGGCCCGGGCCGCGCGGACACTTCCTCCGGCCGCGCGTTGCTGCATCCGCACCGCCAGAACGCCGAAAAGCGTCAGCATTCCAAGGCACCACGCCGATGCCACCGCCAAATCCCCACGCGTTGCGTGACCGGCGGCGAGTCCGCGCAACGTGTCGGTGACCCGGGAGACCGGCTGGTGCTGGACGAACGGGCCCAGCCATGTCGGAAACGATTCCGCGGGAGCGATACCCGTGGATAACAGGACCAGGACCAGTTGGGGCAGCAGCAGCAACTGGCTCGACGATTCGACGGTGCCGACCCGCGAGCCGAGGGCGTCAGCGCCCAGGCACACCGCCAACGCGAACGCCACGACGATGATCACGAACAGGACGGTGTCGCCCAGTCCGCCGACCATCCGGAAGCCAAACAACCACCCGACCGCGATAGCGGCGACGAGCGCGATGACCGAACGTATCAAGCAATAGAGCATCCGTGCGGCCAGGGGCACCGCCGCGGGCAGCGGCAGAGTCCGAAGCCGAGACCCGAAGCCGGACAGTCGGTCTCGTGCGGCGCGGTCGGCGGTGGTCATCGCCCCGAACAGCATCGCCTGCACGATGACCACCGGAAGGACATATTGCGGGTAGGTCATCGAACCGGTGTGGATGAGACTGCCCAACACCAAGGTGAACCCCAGGAAGCAGCCCACAGGCGCCAGCGCCGCGAACAGTAGGTCGGCATCGCGCCGGGAGCCTGACAGGGTCCGCGCGGTGAGTGCAACCAGGGCACTCATGCCGAGACCTCCTGCGGCGGGACGGAAACCGCATCATGCATCGCTGTTCAGCCCGGCGTCGGCCACCCGGGTGAACTCGGCGCGCATCGTCTCGACGTAGCGCGAGATGGACCCGCGGGCGACGTCGGTGCCGGGGTAGGCGACCACCAGCTGCGTTTTGTCGTGCATGCGATTGACCCACATGCACACCGTCTCCGAGAGCCGGTTGTCACCCCACACACCGGCGCGCAGGCCGTCGAAGTAGTCGCCGAACGGCAACTTGCGAATGTCGATGTAGGACAGCATCGGAACCGGTCGGTCCGGTACCTCGATGGGGCCTGACGATCGGTCCGGCGCCTCGAGCAGGTGGTAGTAGGGCACAGCGCCCAGGGCCGTGTTCGCGTCAAACGATGCCTGGGCGGCGGCGACGACCTCGTCGAACGAGGCGCCGGCGGTCGGAATTGCCAACGGGACGAAACTGGCCAACCATCCGACCGCGGTGGCGTGGGCGGGATCCCGGCGGTTGTCGAACGGCGTGAGGCCGAAATATGTTGCGGCGCCGGTCAACCGGTGCTCGGCCAGGGCGGCGCAGGCGAACACGCCACCGCTGAAACGCGCACCCGCGGCGCGGCATGCCGCTTCGAACCGTCGGCCCTGGTCGTCATCGATCAGGTCGAACACGTCGATGGCCCCCGGCGTATCCGCGGCCGCCTCGCCCAGCTCCAGCGGAAATTTCGGCAGCGCCCCGTTGTTCGCCGCGAGAAAGGCCCGCCACGACCGGATCTCGGGCGACTCTTCGTTCAGGCTCCTGGTGTACGCGTGCTGATTCGCGCTGTATTCGCGATGGCTGGCGGCGGGCGCCAACGGACTCTGCGCCTGCTGCAGCGCGCTGAAGTACATTGTCTGGATGTCGAGGAAGATCACCCCGGCCGACATACCGTCGGCGCGCAGGTGGTCTACGGCGATAAAGACCGTGAACCGGTCGTCGCCCTGGATGACGCCGAAGGTGAAGCAGTCCCATTGCAGGGGATCGGGAGTGTCGAGAAGCAGTTTGCGGATCTGCGGCGGGCCCATCCTCCCGAGATCCGTTGGCGCCAAAGTGATGACCTCCGGGTCGGCAATGACGTAGCGAAGGACCTCGTCGCCGTCGCCGAAGGCAAACCGGTCGTGGTAGGTGTCGTGGCGCCGCAGGTGCGCATTCACGGCGTACGTCATCGCATCGATATCGCAGACACCGCTGATTTCCCAGGCCCCGATGCACAACCGTGGGATATCACGGCCCCGGCTGACCTGGCGTCGGTAGTACCGAAGATGTTGCGATTGCTGATAACTGACCGGCGCCGGATGGTATTGCGCTTCGGCCGCGCGCCGATAGGTGGTCGCGGTGGGGTACCAGGATACGACGGTGCCCTCGGCCGTCCAGTCCTCAACCGTGCCCAAGAACATGCGTTACCTTTCGTCCGTCAGCTGGTGACGCCAGTTCGGATGACCTTAACGGCACCGCGCATGAGTTGCTGAACGAGCTGAGGGCCCAAAGAGCCCCGCTACGCGGGCCTGGCGATTGGCGCACCGCCGGATGCGTCGACGAATGCGCGCGAGAGATTAAGTTCAGCGTGATGTGAGTTGGCGACCCGCATGTTGCCAAGCGGCGCAAAGTGATGACTCGCCGGCGCGCCTGCGGCGCAATCATGAATTCCCCTTTCGGGCCCGAGCAATTCCCCAGGAACTTCTGACAACTCGTCGCGTGCCCGTGTGAGGTCATCGACGATGGGGGGTCATTAAAGCGCGTGCGTTAACACAGAACTGCTGCCCGAACAAGCATTTATCTCGACGCGATGACCAACCTGTCGATTCCCACCCACAGAGCGCTGTCTTGGCGAAGCCACCCGAGACGATGCTGGGCCTGCCGAAACGGCGCCTCGGTTACCATATCGTGATGTATGGCCGTATTGGAATAGTGTCAGCCGAACCTTTCTGGCACGGATGGTCCGGGCAAACAACATAGCCATGCTCAAAAGTGCGGTGGCACTGGGTCGCACGCTCCCGCCGATACGAAGTCGGCACGTGATTGGGCCGGATCCCCAGCGCTGTCAGCAAACTGCGCGTCAGTTTCGTCCAAATATTAGGCGGAGCTCAGGGGCGATTAACGCGTCGGTTTCCCTGGGGCGTTCAACAGTTCAATGAACCCCGCCTCGGCGAACCCGCAGACCGAACGCTTCGCACGTGGATTCGAAGGCGACCGCGAGGTTTTGGCAGCGCACTGACATTTGACAATGTTGACTCAGGGTTACGCGCAGACAAACAGTTGGGGAATCATCGACGATGGTCGTCCGACACCCGCCGTTCCCCTCCCGCGAGATTCCTACAGAAGGGACGTTAACGATGCCCGATGAGCTCCGGGGGTCGGCCAAGCTCTTCGATGCCCTGACCACCAAGGGCACCGCCTTCACCGAGGATGAGCGCCGGCGATTCGGCCTGATGGGCCTGCTGCCCACGACGGTGAAGACCCTCGAACAACAAGCCGAGCACTGCTGGCACGAATTCTCCACTCGCCGCGACGATCTGGACAAGCACATTTATCTGCGGGCGTTGCAGGACCGCAACGAGACGTTGTTCTACCGCGTTTTGCTCGACCACATCCCCGAGGCCCTGCCGATTGTCTACACGCCCACCGTGGGAGAGGCGTGCCAGCGTTTCAGTGAGATCTACCGGAGGCCGCGGGGACTGTTCGTGTCCTACGCCGAGGGGGACTGCCTTGAGGAGGTGCTGAACAATCGGCCCCAGCGCGAGGTGGACGTGATCGTGGTGACCGACGGGCAGCGGATCCTCGGGCTGGGCGATCAGGGTATCGGCGGCATGGGCATCCCGATCGGAAAGCTGTCCCTCTACACCCTCATTGGTGGCATCGACCCCGCTCGCACTCTCCCGATCGTGCTCGATGTGGGAACCGACAACAGCGAACTGCTCGATGACCCTCGGTATCTGGGCTGGCGGCACCGCCGTATCGACGACGACGATTACTACGCGTTCATCGACAAGTTCGTCGCCGCGGTGCACAAGCAGCTACCCAATGTGCTGGTGCAGTGGGAGGACTTCGCGACCACACATGCGCTACCGATCCTCGCCCGCTACCGCGACAAACTCCTTACCTTCAACGATGACATCCAGGGGACGGCCGCCGTCACCGTGGGAGCGCTGCACGGTGCCGCCAAGGTCGCGGGCCGCCCCCTGTCGCAGCAACAGGTCGTCATGCTCGGCGCCGGTGCGGCCGGCATCGGGGTGCTCGACATGATTCGCCGCCAAATGGTGAACGAGGGATTGTCCGAAAAGGCTGCCTCGGAGCGCATCTGGGTTGTCGACGTGGAGGGGCTCCTCACGGATGACCGCGCCGACCTCTCCGACGCGCAACGGGGATTCGCCCAGCCGGCGGGCCGGGTGGCGGGCTGGGGCGTGTCCGGACGCGTCGGGCTCGCCGACGTCGTCCACCATGTCGACGTCGGTGTGCTGCTCGGCCTGTCCACCGCCGCGGGCGCGTTCACCGAAGCCATCGTGCGTGAAGTCGCCGGCAAGACCGACCGGCCGATCATCTTCCCGCTGTCCAACCCGACGAGCCGGGCCGAGGCGTACCCGGCGGAGTTGGATCAGTGGACCGACGGGCGCGCCCTGATCGCTACCGGATCGCCGTTCGCGCCGCTGCGCCGCGGCGGGGTGGAGCGCCCTGTCGCCCAATGCAATAACGTCTACATCTTTCCCGCGATGGGTCTGGCCGTGACCGCGGCCCAGGCGACTCGAGTCACCGACGAGATGATGCGCGTCGCCGCCCAGACCTTGGGGGAGGCGTCGCCGGCTCTCGCGGATCCCGACCAGCCGTTGCTGCCCGCGTGGTCGGATGTGCCCGATGTCGCCGTCAGCATCGCGCGCGCCGTCGCCGTGCAGGCGGTGGCCGACGGCGTCGCCCCGGCCCGCAGCGACGCGGAACTCGGCGAACGCATCGCCGAGGTGCGGTGGCGCCCCCGATATCCAACCGCAGCCAGCCAGTGAGCCCAGGAATGGCGCCCACAACGAGTTCGGTGGGCGCTGCGCGGGTTCATCCCTGACCCGGGGCGAGCGCTGGCCCACCGCGTTACTTGAGGGTAGCCTAACCTAATCGCGATACGGGAGGTTGCCGACGTGCGCACCGCGATTCACCATCCGCTGATATCGGGGATGGACATCCGCCGAGAGCTGCCGGTCCATGAATCCAGCCGTCGCCTGCGCGGACTCTTTCCCGCGTGCCCGTTGGTGTATGGCATCGCCGTGCTCGACGATGTCGCGCGACATCGCTGGTGGCCCCTCGATTCCACGCGGACCGACACCCTGCTGCGGGCGATGTTCGACGATGCCGTGGACAACATCGGTCCCCACGCCGCCGCACGGCAGCTGGCGGCCAGCCTGATCCACGAGATCATCGGGCGGATGCTGCCGCTGGTGCTGCTGGAAGGAAGGGCCTGGGACGTGGGCCTGGAGAATCTCTGGCTGCACCGCGATCGGGACGGTGCGATCGATTGGGCCGCCGTGGTGGACCCCACGCTGCGCGTGCTGCCCGACGATCCCTGCGTGGTCGCGCCCGGCGGCGATGCCCGCGGGTGGCGTGCGCGCCAGGAGGGGCTGATAACGCTGCCGAACGAAGGGGCGCTGGCGATTTGGGTAGCGCATCGCTGCCACCGAAGCCTGACGCGGCTGTTCGACTCGGTGCACGCAATCAGCAACGGCGCCGTCTCGATCACGGCGATGTGGCACATCGTGGGATCGGCGACCATCGGGGTCGCCGCACAGATTCCACGCGCGGCGTCCGTGGACGACCACGTGATCACCCGCCGAAGCCAAGCCATCCTCGACGCGATGGTCGGATTCGGGCTGCCGGTACGCCGATCACGCTGCGCGGCAGCGCCTTTGCTTACCGCACCCGCCGGCTCTCATTGAGCGGCACTGAAACCGCGCCGTCGTCGCGCCCGTCCGGGCCCCTCGTGCCCGACAGCTTTCGAACCGTCGGGCCCCGCGTGGTATGTTCGCCGACGTGAACATCGGCGTGCGCGCGTATTGGCGCTTTATCGTGGCTCCGGGTGGAGCCGGCGATGCGGCGTCTGGTTGACGCACCCGCACGACTGAGACCCGGAGCCCAGCAGTGACCACAAGGTCGCTGCTTTTCGCTTTTCAGGGCATCGGGAACCAGCGGGCGTGCCCTGGCGGCCAACACAGAAAGACACACCCACCATGTCCCTCACCGACTTACCCACAGCTGTCGACACGTCCGACCACCGGATCGTCTCCTTCCGTGAACTCTCGGCTCCCGCCGCGATTCGCACCGAACTTCCGCTGACCCCTGCGCGCGCCCAGGTCGTCCAGCGCGACCGTGACGAGGTATCGGCGATCCTGGCCGGCCACGACGAACGGCTGCTACTCGTGGTCGGCCCCTGCTCGGTGCACGATCCCGTTGCCGCGCTGGACTACGCACGCCGGCTCGCCCCGCTTGCCGCCCAGTACGCCGAACGGCTGAAGATCGTGATGCGGGTCTACTTCGAAAAGCCGCGCACCACCGTCGGCTGGAAGGGACTTATCAACGACCCCGCGATGGATGGCAGCTTCGACGTGGAACGCGGCATCCGCACCGCCCGCGGGCTGCTGCTCGACATCATCGACGTCGGCCTCCCGGTAGGGTGCGAATTCTTGGAGCCCACCAGCCCGCAATACATCGCCGACGCGGTCGCCTGGGGCGCGATCGGCGCACGGACCACCGAATCGCAGGTGCACCGCCAATTGGCATCCGGGTTGTCGATGCCGGTCGGATTCAAGAACGGCACCGACGGCAACATCCAAGTCGCCATCGACGGCGTCAAAGCCGCGGCGGCGCCCCACCATTTCTTCGGAACCGACGACGTGGGCCGCGCGGCCGTCGTCGAAACGATGGGCAATCCCGACTGCCACGTCATCCTGCGGGGCGGCACCGCCGGCCCGAATTACGATGCGGCCTCGGTGGACACGGCCATCGAACGGTTGCGCAGCACCGGCCTTTCCGAGCTGGTCATGATCGACTGCTCACACGCCAACTCCGCCAAAGATCATGTGCGACAGGCCGAGGTCGCCGCCGAGGTGGCCGCGCGCGTCGCGGCGGGCGAGCGAGGTATCGCCGGCCTGATGCTGGAGAGCTTCCTGGTGGCCGGCGCCCAATCGCTCAGTGGCGAACTGACATACGGCCAATCCGTCACCGACGCCTGCATGGACTTCGGCACCACGGCGCGCTTGCTGGCGGAGCTCTACGAGGCCTTGGGCTGAACGCGGGGTGCAGCGTGCGGTGCGGTGCTCAGCGCGCCGAAACCTGGCCGGCGATGGCCTTTTTGTCAATCTTGCCGATCGGCGTGGTGGGCAGCGCGGTCATCGGAACCAAGACGTCGGGCCGGGCGTGTGCGGCCACGCCACGCTCGTCGAGGTAGCCGTTCAGCTCCGCAAGTGAAAGCTCTTGTCCTTTGAAAACGACCGCTGCACAGATCTTCTCGCCCAGGTAAGGGTCGGGCAACGCCACCGCGGCCGCCGAGAAGATCGCCGGATGGCTGTGCATCTGCTCCTCGAGGTCTACCGCGGAAACGGTTTCGCCGCAGCGGCAGATGACGTCCTTGACGCGGCCGGTGACCACCACGTAGCCGTCGTCGGTGATCCGGACCAGGTCACCGCTGCGGAAGAAGCCCTGCGCGTCAAAGTAGCGCTCATTGTCGCGCTCGGCGCGAAAGTAGCCGTTGAACGTGTAGGGCCCGCGGACCAGCAATTCGCCTTCCTCGCCCGCCGGCACCGGCCCACCGGCCCCGTCGACGACGCGCAATTCATCGGCGGCAGACAACGGCCGCCCCTGCGTGTGCTCGGTGAGGTCGGGTGGATCATCGAGGCGCGTGTAGTTCAGCAGTCCCTCGGCCATCCCGAATACCTGCTGCAGGCCCGGCGTCAAGGCGGCGCGCACCAAGCGGGCGTCCTCGGGCTCCAGCTTGGCGCCGCCGACTTGCAAGAGCCGCAAGGATTTTGGAGTCACCGGTTCCCACTCGCAGGCCTGCGCCCACAGTTTGGCCAGGGCCGGCACCAGGGCGGTGACCGTGACGCCGTGGCGGTCGATGGCGGCGAAGGCCGCCTCGGGGCTGGGATCGGTGCCGAACACGGTGGCGGCGCCCACCGTCATCGCGCCGAGCAGGCCAGGACAGGCGAGCGGAAAATTGTGCCCGGCCGACAGCACCGCAAGATAGACGTCGTCGCAGGTGAGCCGGCAGAGTTCGGCGCTGGCCGTCGCGTTGAACACGTAATCGTCATGGGTGCGGGGGATGAGCTTGGGTGTGCCCGTCGTGCCACCCGAAACCAGAAGCAGCGCAGGCGATCCCGGGTCGCCCGGCGCGGGTGGCGGGCCGACTGGGGCCTGCTCGCACAACTTCGCCCATGAGGTGAACGGTCCCGGGTCGCCGTCGACGATGACGTGCCGCAGCGCGCGGTGTTCCTCGACGAGGCCGAGCGCCATGGTTCGGTAGTCGAAACCCGCTGCCGTGTCGGCGATCAGTAGCCCGGTGGCCCCGCTGACCGCGGCGAAATGCCCGAGTTCGGCGGCCCGATGTCCCGGCAGGCACATCACCGGGATCGCCCCCGCCCGCAGCAGTCCGAACAGCGCCACCGCGAACTGGCAGCTGTTCGGCAGCTGCAGCAGCACCCGGTCGCCCGGGGCGATACCCAGTGCCCTCAGCCCCCCGGCGGCGCGATTAGCCTGGTCGTCGAGGTCCGCATAACTGAAGCCGGTACCGCCCACGGCGTCGAGCACGGCGATTCGGTCGGGCCACTGCCGCGCCGCGTCGGTCAGGATCGTGTCCAGGGGCCGTCCCGTCCAGTAGCCGGCCGCCTGGTAGGCGGCGGCGCGTTCAGCGGGGAACGGCACGAACCCGTCGAGGACTCCGGCCGGCGGCGGTGTGTTCGGGGTCATGGCTCCTCTGGCGGGGGCTTAGTAGCGGGGATGCAGGGAGTAAGGATAGGGTAACCAAAAAATTTAGGGCAGCCTGTGCTAATTCTGGGAGGGTCTGTGGTGCGCGCCCCGGCACGCTCGGAGGACATCCGGGCGGAGGTGGCCGAACTGCTCGGCGTCGACGTCGAGGCAGTTCAGCCGGGTAGCAACCTCATCGGTCAGGGCCTGGACTCGATCCGGATCATGACCCTGGCCGGACGCTGGCGCCGCCAGGGCCTCGCCGTCGATTTCGCCACGCTCGCCGAAATGCCGACCGTCGAGGCCTGGGCGCGATTGGTCGGCGCCGGCGGGCCGAGCGCTGATCGGCCCGCCGAGCCCGCCGATGCGCCCGCGGACGCTCAAGGATCCGGGGAGGACGAGCCCTTTTCGCTGGCCCCGATGCAGCACGCGATGTGGGTCGGCCGCCAGGAAAACCAGCAGCTCGGCGGCGTCGCGGGGCACCTCTACGTCGAATTCGACGGCGGACCGATCGATCCGGAACGCCTGCGCACCGCGGCCACCGCGCTGGCACGGCGTCACCCGATGCTGCGGGTGCGGTTCCTGCCCGACGGCACCCAGCGCATCACCCCGGCCGGCGAGTGCGGCGCGTTCCCGGTCCACGTCGAGGACCTGCGCGAGCGGCACACCGACGCGGTCGATCAGCGACTCGCCGCCATCCGCGCCGCCAAATCACACCAGCAGCTCGACGGCGCCGTGTTCGAACTGGCGGTGACGCTGCTCCCGGACCAACGGTCCCGGCTCCACGTCGACCTCGACATGCAGGCCGCCGACGCGATGAGCTATCGCACGCTGATGGCCGACCTCGCGGCGCTCTACCTCGGCCGCGACCTGCCCGAACTGCGCTACACCTACCGCCAGTACCGCCAGGCCATCGAGGCCGAAGACGCACGGCCGCAACCGGCCCGCGACGCGGACCGCGCCTGGTGGTCGCCGCGCCTCCCGGAGCTGCCGGACCCGCCCGCCTTGCCGACGGTCCGGGGCCGCGCCTGCAACGAGAGCACCCGGCGCTGGCACTGGCTGGACCCGCAGACCCGCGACCGGCTCTTCACCCGCGCCCAAGCGCGCGGATTCACTCCGGCGATGGCGCTGGCCGCGGGGTTCGCCAACACCCTGGCGCGCTGGTCGACGACGTCGCGCTTCCTGCTGAACGTCCCGCTGTTCGGGCGCCAGGCGTTGCACCCCGACGTCGACTCGTTGGTCGGGGACTTCACCTCCTCGCTGCTGCTCGACGTCGACCTCGCCGGCGCGGACACCGCGTCGGCCCGGACGCAGGTGGTGCAGGACGCGATGCGCACCGCGGCTGCCCATTCGGCCTATCCCGGGCTGTCGGTGCTGCGTGACCTCAGCCGCCATCGCGGCACCCAGGTGCTCGCGCCCGTCGTCTTCACCAGTGCGCTCGGGCTCGGCGAACTGTTCAGCTCCGAAGTGACCGGCCAATTCGGCACACCGGGGTGGATCATCTCCCAGGGGCCGCAGGTGCTGCTCGACGCGCAGGTCACCGAATTCGACGGCGGCGTCCTGGTGAATTGGGATGTGCGCGAAGGCATCTTCCCCGCCGGGGTCATCGACGCGATGTTCGCCCACCACATCGACGAGCTGCTCCGGCTGGCCGGCGCCGACGATGCCTGGGACGCGCTGGCCCCCCCGGCACTGCCCGAGGCTCAGCGGGCCGTGCGCGAGGCGATCAACGGTCGCACCGCCGAACCGAGCGGAGAAGCCTTGCACGACGGGTTCTTCCGGCAAGCCGAGCGGCAGCCCGATGCCCCGGCGGTCTGCGCCAGTTCCGGTGACCTCAGCTACGCGCGGCTACGCGACCAGGCGCTGGCCGTGGCGGCCGCGCTGCGTGCGGCAGGCATCACCGCCGGCGACACCATCGCGGTGATGGGCCCCAAAACCGCCGAACAGATCCCGGCGCTGCTGGGCATCCTGTCCGTCGGTGCTGCCTACCTGCCGATCGGCATCGACCAGCCACGCGACCGCGCCGAGCGCATCCTCGAATCCGCCCGCGTGAGCCTGGCCGTGGTGTGCGGCGGACAACGGCTGTCCACGCCGGTACCCGAAGTGGTGCTCGCCGACATCCTTCGCGATGCCCCCGCGGGCGCCGAGATCCAATCCGCGAGAATCGATCCCGCCGGGCTCGCCTACGTGTTGTTCACCTCCGGCTCCACCGGCGAGCCCAAAGGCGTCGAGGTCACCCACGACGCGGCGATGAACACCGTGGAATTCATCGCCCGCCACTTCGAGATCGGCCCGGCCGACCGGTGCCTGGCGCTGTCGACCCTGGAGGGCGACATCTCGGTGATGGACATCTTCGTCACCCTGCGCACCGGAGGGGCCATCGTGGTGGTCGACGAAGCGCAGCGGCGTGATCCCGACGCGTGGGCCCGGCTCATCGACGCGCACCAGGTCACGGTGCTGCATTTCATGCCCGGCTGGCTGGAGATGCTGGTCGAGGTCGGCCGCGGGCGGCTGTCCTCGGTGCGGGTGGTGCCCACCGGAGGCGACTGGGTGCGGCCCGAAGTGGTGCGCCGGCTGCGGGACGAGGCGCCCGACCTCCAGTTCGCGGGCCTCGGGGGCGCCACCGAAACCCCCGTGCACAACAGCATTTTCGAGGTGACCGAGCCGATACCGGAACACTGGACGTCGCTGCCCTTCGGCGTCCCGCTGCCCAACAACGCCTGCCGTGTCGTCGACGACAGCGGCGCCGACTGTCCCGACTGGGTCCCCGGCGAGTACTGGGTGTCCGGTCGCGGCATCGCGCGCGGCTACCGCGGACGTCCCGATCTCACCGCGGAACGCTTCGTCGAGCACGACGGCCGAATCTGGTATCGCACCGGGGACCTGGTCCGCTACTGGCCCGACGGCACCCTCGAATTCGTCGGCCGCGCCGACCATCGCGTCAAGATCAGCGGGTACCGCGTCGAGCTGGGCGAGATCGAGACCGCATTGCGGCGGGTGCCCGGGGTGCGCACGGCGGTGGCCGCCCTGATCTCCGTATCCGGGGAATCCGACGTGCTGGCCGCGCAGGTGTGCGCGGACGACGCCGCCCTGACCGCCGAGGGCATCCGGCGGGCGGTCGCCGACCTCGTTCCCGCACACATGATCCCGCGCCACATCGCGGTGGTGGAGCGGATCGGCTTCACCGATGCCGGAAAGCTCGACCGCCGCGCCGTGGCGCGCGAATTGGAAAACGCCGTGGCGCAATCGCAGCAGCCGGGGCACCGCGCGCCGTCGACGCCGTTGGAATCCGCGCTGGCGATGATCGTGGGCGACCTGCTCGGCCGGCAGAACATCGGTGTCGACGACGACTTCTTCGCGCTCGGCGGTGATTCGGTGCTGGCCACGCAGGCGGTGGCGCGAATTCGGGCATGGCTGGACGCGCCGGACATCATGGTCGCCGACATCTTCGCCAACCGAACCGTGTCGGCACTGGCCGCGGTCCTCAGCGCCGGCGAGCACGAACCCGGCCGGCTCGACCAGGTCGCCGAGCTATACCTCGAGGTTATCGGCATGGACGCCGAATCGGTTCTGGCGGCCTCTCAGCAACCCGCGAAATCGTAAACGGCGCAATGACATTGAATAATCTGATCACCGTGTCCTCCACGTTCCCGTCCTGGATCAAACTGACCCGGGGCCGCAACGACGGGACCGCGGACCGCTCCGCGGGTGCCACCGTGGTATTCCCGCACGCCGGTGCGGCCGCCGCGAGCTACCGGGTGCTCGCCGCGGCGCTGGCCGCCGGCGGAGACACCTACGTCGTGCAGTACCCTCAGCGGGCCGACCGCCTCAGCGAACCCGCACACGAAAGCGTGCGCGACCTCGCCGCCAGCCTCTTCCGGGCCGCACCATGGCCCAGCGTCGCGCCACTGACATTGTTCGGCCACAGCATGGGCGCCGTCGTCGCCTTCGAATTCGCCCGCGTCGCCGAGATGCACGGCGCGGCCGTGCGCAAGCTCTGGGTTTCGGCGGGCCCACCGCCCTGCGTCGTCGCCGACATGCCCGAACTGCCGACCAGCGACGACGGGCTGCTGGCGGACATCGCCGATTTGGGCGGCACCGACCCCGAACTGCTTGCCGACGAAGAGTTCTCGGAACTAATGACCACCGCGGTGCGCGCCGATTACCAGGCCTTCAACCGCTACGACCCCAGCCCCGACGTCCGCATCGGCGCCGACATCCACGTGTTGGGCGGCCATGACGACCACCGCATCGGGACGGGCGTGCTGCGCCAGTGGGACAAGCACACCGCCGGATCCTTTGCCATGTCGCTGTATGACGGCGGGCACTTCTACGTCTACGACCACGTCGACGCGGTCGCCGCACAGGTGAACGCCGGGTGATACCAATGTCGGACGATGCGTACGGCGCCGAGGGCGTCGACCCTGTCGTGATCGTGGGGATGGGTGTCGAGGCGCCCGGCGGCATCGAAAACGCCGAGGGTTACTGGGATCTGCTGGCGCACGGCCGTGAAGCACTGGGACCGTTTCCCACCGACCGCGGTTGGGCCGTGCGCGAGCTGCTGGCCGGCTCCCGCCGCAGCGGATTCAAAGAGATTCACGATCGCGGCGGATTCCTCAGCGGGGCAACAACGTTCGACCCGGAGTTCTTCGGCATCTCACCACGCGAGGCCGTGGTGATGGACCCGCAGCAGCGGGTGTCGCTCCGGGTGGCCTGGCGCGCTTTGGAAACCAGCGGCATCAACCCCGACGACCTGGCCGGGCACGACGTGGGCTGCTTCGTGGGCGCCTCCGCCACCGGCTACGGACCCGAGATGGCCAGGTTCTCCGAACAAAGCGGCCATCTGCTCGCCGGGACCGCCCTCAGCGTGATCTCGGGCCGCATCGCCTACACGCTGGGATTGGCCGGCCCGGCACTCACACTGGATTCTTCGTGCGCGTCCGCGCTGGTGGCATTCCACGTCGCGGTGCGCTCGCTGCAGAACGACGACTGCGACATGGCCATCGCGGGTGGGGTCAACGTGCTCGGCTCACCCGGCTTCTTCGTCGAGTTTTCCAAACAACACGCCCTCTCCGATGACGGGTACTGCCGCCCCTACAGCGCGCAAGCCAGCGGAACCGTGTGGGCCGAGGGAGCGGCGATGTTTGTGCTGCAACGCAAATCGGCCGCGCTGCGGGCCGGCCGGCAGATCCTGGCCGAGGTGCGCGCCACCGCCATCAACCAGGACGGGCGCAGCGCCGGGCTCAGCGCGCCCAGCGGCGACGCCCAGGTTCGCCTGTTCCAGCGGGCCATCACCCAGGCCGGGATCAAGCCCGCCGAGGTGGGCATGATCGAGGGGCACGGCACCGGCACCCGACTCGGCGACCGCACCGAATTGCGCTCGCTGGCACAGACCTACGGCGACACCGAAGCCGGCGCCGGGGCGCTGCTCGGTTCGGTGAAGTCCAACGTCGGGCACTCGCTGGCCGCCGCCGGCGCGCTGGGACTGGCCAAGGTGCTGGTCTCGGCAGAACACGGGGCGGTCCCGCCCACCCTGCACGCCGACAACGCCAGTCCCGAAATCGAGTGGGACAAACAGGGTTTGCGGTTGGCGCAGACTCTGACGCCCTGGCCGGCCGTCGACGGGCAGCGCATCGCCGCGGCCTCCGCGTTCGGGATCGCCGGCACCAACGCGCATCTGATCGTCTCCGTCCCCGAGGTCGCGTGATGCTCACCCATCGTCTGCCCGACGGGCGTATCCCGGTGCTGCTGAGCTCCCACGACCCCGAGCTGATCCGCAGGGACGCCGCGGCGATCCTCGATTACCTGGGCCGCGTCGACCCACCGAACGCGGCCGCCGCCGTCGCATCCACCCTGCTGCGGCTGCGGCGGGCGCGACGTCACCGCGCCGTGCTGCGAGCAGCCGACGGCGCCGAGCTGGTCGCCGGGCTGTCCGCGATCGCGCGGGGCGAAGAACACGAGCTGGTCACGCGATCCGCGAAGACGACGCCGCCGCGCATCGCGTTCGTGTTCCCCGGCCAGGGCAATCAATGGCAGGCGATGGGCGCCGACGCCTACCGTCAGCTGCCCGCCTACCGCGAGACGGCCGACCGGTGTGCGGGAGAGTTCGTCGTCGCCGGATTCGACTCCCCGCTCCCGTATCTGGTGGGGGAGGAAGAGCGCGGCTGGTCACGTGCCGAAATTCAGGGAGCACAGTTCACCCACGCGGTCAGCCTGGCCGAGGCATGGCGACACTGCGGGCTGCTGCCCGAAATCACCATCGGCCACAGCCTCGGCGAGGTGGCGGCGGCCTATGTGGCCGAAGCGATCTCGCTGCCCGACGCCGTCGCCCTCGTGGTCGCCCGCGCCACCGTCGTCGGCCGGCTGACGGGCCGCTACGCGATGGCGGTGCTGGGCACCGGCCTCGACATCGCCGAATCGCTGCTGGCCGAGGCTCCCGGCTGGGTGGAAGTCTCGGCGGTCAACGGGCCGTCGTCGACCGTGGTCGCCGGCGACCACGACGCGGTCGCCGCCGCGGTGCGGCTGGCGCAACGGCGTGACATCTTCACCCATCAACTGTCCGTCGACTACCCCGGCCACACCAGTGCACTACGCCCGTTGCGTGCCGGCCTGGCCGAGCTGACGCCGCAGTCGCGGTTCCGGGACGGGCCGGTGCGGTTCGTCGGCTCCACCCTGGGCGCCGAGTTGGGCGAAGCGACCGACTTCATCGAATACTGGTACGAAAACCTCTGCGGCACAGTGAGATTCGATCTCGCCGTGCAATACGCCCGCAGCTGCGGAGCCGATACGTTCGTGGAGCTCTCGGCGCACCCTGCACTGCTCTATCCGCTCGGCGACATCGTCGACGACGAGGCGGTCGTCGTCGGCTCGGGGCACCGCGACCGCCCCGTCACCGAATCCCTCTCGGCGAGCATCGCCGCCGTCGCGACCGCCGACCCCGGCTGCCGGTGGGCCGACGCCGTCCCGGCGGGTGAGCGGGCTCCACTGCGAGGGTTCCCGAACGCGCCGATGCGCGCGGTGCACCTCTGGGCAGCGCCGGAACGAGCCACCGAACCGGCCTCGGTGCCCGCGCTCACCGTGGCCGTCGAGGACTGGCAGCACACCACCTCGCCCATCGGTCCGAGCGCGACACGCCCCGGCATCGGCTTCGCCGGAACGGACGCGCTGACCCGGCAGCTGGCCGATGCCGCTGCGGCGCACGGCAATTGCCGCGTGGTGCCGCCGAACGAGGCGGAGATCCTCGCCATCGTGGCGCCGGGTATCGACGAGCTCGACGCCACGGCCGCGATCGAGCAGATCGCCGCCCGGCCCGATGCCGGCCTACCCGATTACCCCGCGCTCATCGGCCCACGATGCCGGGCCGTCTGGCTATTGACCGTCGGCGCCGAACACATCGATCGGGATGACACCACCGCCTCGCCGGCGCAGGCGGCCCTGGCGGCGATGCATCGCAGCGTCGGGTTCGAATTCCCGGACCAGGCCTTCGGGCATCTCGACCTCGAGCGCGCAGATGTGGACGCCGCGACCGCGCGCGCCGTCGTCGACGTGCTGTCGGGCGAGGCGGCCGAGGTCGCGTTGCGGGGCGGCGAGTCACCGCTGAGCCAGGTCCGACGCCACGTCCGAACATTCCGCGCGTGCCGCGAATCGGCGACCCACCGGCCCCTCGACGCCGCCGCCCTGGACGACGTGGTGATCACCGGCGGCAGCGGGGCCATCGGCCTGCAATACGCGCGGTTCTGCCTCGAACGCGGTGCCCGGAGCATCACCCTGTTGAGCCGCAACGGCGTGGACCCGGCCGCGCTGCGCGAGCTCGCCGACAGGCACGGCGCCGAAGTGCGCGCCCCGCAATGCGATATCACCGACCGCGCCGCGCTGGCCTCCGTGGCCGCCACGCACGCGGGTTCGGGGGCGTCGCTGCTCATCCACACCGCGGGCATCGCGCAGGCCCGCTCGCGCGCCGACCTCACCGGTGCCGATGTGGCGGCGGTGTGCGCCGCCAAGGTCCGCGGATTGGCGTTGATGGCCGAGGTTTGGCCGCTGCAACCGGACTGCCGAATCCTCGCCTGCTCCTCGGTGTTCGGTGTTTGGGGCGGCTACAACCACGCGGCCTACGCGGCGTCCAACCGGATGCTCGATGCGTTGGCCGCCAGGTTGCGTGCCGAAGGCCGCGACTGCATGGCGATCCGGTGGGGGCTGTGGCAGGGCGCTGGGGTGGTGGTCGGCAACGAGATCACCCGCACGGAACGCTCGGGGCTGGTGGCGATGGAGCCGGAGGTGGCGATCGAGGCCAGCCTGTACCGCTACGACGGCGACCCGCTGATTTTCGACGCCGACTTCGACCGGCTGCAGGTGTTCTTCGAAAGCCAGGGAATGCCAATGCCGTTCAGCGCTCCGCAGAGCGGCGACGTCGGGATGGCGGAAGACGCCGTGGTGGCGAAGCCCCTCGCCGACGTGGTGCGAACGGAATTGGCCGCGACCCTGCATCTGGGTGATTCGCTGTCGATCGACCCGGGCACGTCGCTGATCGACCTCGGGGTGGACTCGCTGCTTGCCCTCGATCTACGTAAGCGGCTGCGCCGGACGGTGGGGAACTCGGTTCCGGTGGCGCGCATGCTCGGCGGCATCACCGTCAACGAGCTGATCGACGCGCTGCGCGCCGACTCACCCGGCGGCCCCACGCCGCCGTCGCCCATCGAGCGCACCGGCGCCGCCAACGGTGCGCACCACTCAACGCTCGCGACGCTCGAAAGGTTGGACTCCTAGCGTGACAGACACCACCGGCGCCGGCACCCGTCTCGACGATGAGCGCTTGGAACTCCTGCGCCGCAAGCTCGCCGAGCGCGGCCTGGCCAGGTCGACCGGCGCGGCTTCCGTCGCCACCTACGACGAGCCACGCATGTCCGCCGGCCAGCACCGGATGTGGTTCGTGCAGTCGGTCGATCCCGACAGCGCGTTGCTCAACATCTGCGTCTCCTATCGCCTCACCGGCGCCGTCGACGCCACGCGGCTACACCGCGCCGCCGACGCCGTCGCCGCGCGACACCCCGTCCTCCACACGACGTATGACACCGACAGCGAGGGCGACCCGCGGCCCGTCGTCCGCGACGACCTGCGGCCCGAATGGGCCGAACACGACCTGTCCGGGTTGACCGATCAAGCTCGCCGCTTGCGCCTGGATGTGCTGGCGCAGCGGGACTTTCGCCGCCCGTTCGACCTGAGCAAGGATTCACCCCTGCGAGTCACCGTGGCGCACGTGGCCGCCGATGACCTGATACTGCTGATCACCGCGCACCATATCGCCTGGGACGACGGCTCGTGGGCGCCGTTTTTCGCCGACCTGACTCGTGCGTACACCGACCCCGACGGCTTCGCCGCCGCTCCGGTGCTGCCGGCCCCTTCCCACGACCCGACCGCGATCCGTCAGGCGGATCTGGACTATTGGCGGCCGCTGATGGCCGATCTCCCGGAGCCACTGGAACTTCCGGGGCCTAACGGTTCGGTGGTGCCCAGTACCTGGCGCGCGCAACGCGCGACCGCGCCGCTGTCGGCGGACGTCGTCGACCGGGCGGCCGCGCTGGCCCGCGAGACCGGCGCCACGCCCTACATGGTGTTGATGGCCGCGTTCGGCGCCCTGGTGCACCGCTACACCCAGTCGACCGACTTCCTGTTCGCGGCCCCGGTGCTGAACCGCGGCGTGGGAACCGAGGGTGCCATCGGGTACTACGGCAACACCGTGGTGGTCCGGCTGCGCCCGCGGCCGCACCAGACGTTCCGCGAACTGCTGGCGCAGACCCGTGACGGCGCGGTGGGCGCCTTCGCTCATTCGCGGGCCGACCTGGATTGGCTGGTGCGTGAGTCAAACCCCGACCGCCGGCACGGCGCTGACCGGATGACCCGCGTCAGCTTCGGACAGCGGGAGCCCGACGGCGCCGGCTTTTGCCCACCGGGCGTGCGTTGCGCGCGCGCCGAGTTGCGCGGTCATTTCAACCAGCTGCCGCTGAGTCTGATGGTCGAACTGAACCGGACGCCGGATGGCTTGGGCGGCGGCGTGATCGAGGCCGAGTACCTCGTCGAGGTGCTGGATCAGCAGTTGGTGCAGCAACTCCTGCGCCACTACGCCGCCCTGCTGGACAGCGTGCTGTCCGACCCCGACGCGACGCTGTCGGCGTGCGCGCTGATGAACGACGAAGACGCCGAGCGGCTGCGGTCCGTGTCGACCGGTGAAGAATTCGTCACCCCGGCGAGCACCTTGTCCGCGCTGGTCAGCCGGCGAGCGGCGCTCACGCCCGACGCCATCGCGGTCGTCTACGAGGGGCGCGCCTACACCTACCGCGAAATCGATGAAGAGTCGAACCGAGTGGCGCACTGGCTCATCGAGCGTGGAATCGGCACCGAGGATCGCGTCGCGGTCCTGCTGGACAAGTCACCCGAACTGGTCATCACCGCGCTCGGCGTGCTCAAAGCGGGTGGGGTCTACCTTCCGGTGGATCCCACCTACCCGGAGGACAGGCTGAGCTTCATCCTCGGGGACGCGGACGCCAAACTGGTGCTGCGCGAACCGGTTTGCGAAGCGGGGGACTACCCGACCACCGCGCCCACCGCGCTGCTGCGGCCGCTGAGCCCGCAGAACACCGCGTACCTGATCTACACCTCGGGTTCGACCGGGCTGCCCAAGGGCGTTCCGGTGCCCCACGCGCCCATCGCCGAGTACTTCGTCTGGTTCGGCGAGGAGTACCGGATCGACGAAACCGACCGGCTGTTACAGGTGGCGTCGCCCAGCTTCGACGTGTCGATGGGCGAAATCTTCGGCACCTTGATCATGGGTGCCCGACTGGTGATTCCGCGCCCCGACGGGCTGCGCGACATCGGCTACCTCACCGACCTTCTGGCCCGCGAAGGCATCACGTCGATGCACTTCGTGCCGTCGCTGCTGGGTCTGTTCCTGTCGTTGCCCGGCGTCAGCCAGTGGCGCACGTTGCGGCGCGTGCCCATCGGCGGGGAGGCCCTGCCCGGCGAGATCGCCGACAAGTTCCACGCCACCTTCGACGCGTCGCTGCACAACTTCTACGGCCCGACCGAGACGGTCGTGAACTGCACCAGCTACCCGGTGGAGGGCACCCAGGGCACGCGGGTGGTGCCGATCGGCCGGCCCAAGATCAACACGCAGGTGTACCTGCTCGACAACGCCCTGCAGCCCGTTCCCATCGGGGTGATCGGTGAAATCTACATCGCCGGAACACATGTCGCGCACGGATACCACCGCAGGCCGCAGCTGACGGCCGAGCGCTTCGTCGCCGACCCCTTCACCCCCGGCGGGCGGATGTACCGCTCCGGCGACCTGGCCCGGCGCAACGCCAACGGGGACATCGAGTTCGTCGGCCGCGCCGACGAGCAGGTGAAGATCCGCGGTTTCCGCATCGAGTTGGGCGAGATCGCCGCCGCCATCTCGGTCGACCCCAGCGTCGGACAAGCCGTCGTGCTGGCCATGGACCTGCCTCAGTTGGGCAAGAGCCTGGTGGGATACGTGACTCCGGCCGAGGGCGCTGGCACGGAAACGGTTGACGTCGAACGCATCCGCGCTCGGGTGGCCGCCGCGCTGCCGGACTACATGACGCCGGCCGCCTATGTGGTGCTCGACGAGATCCCGATCACCGCCCATCAAAAGATCGACCGCGCCGCGCTGCCGCAGCCGCAGCTCGCGGCCGGCACCGAGTACCGCGACCCCACGACACCCACGGAAATCCGGGTGGCCCAACTATTTTCGGGGCTGCTCGGCCACGAGCGGGTGGGTGTCGACGACTCGTTCTTCGATCTGGGCGGGCACTCGCTGGTCGCCACCAAACTGGTCACCGCGATCCGCGCGGAGTGCGGCGTGGAACTCGGCATCCGCGACGTGTTCGAGCTCGCCACGGTGGGCCTGCTGGCGGAGCGGGTCGACCAGCTGAGCTCGGGCCAACTGACGCAGTCGCGCCCCAGGCTGATCGCGACCGCACACGACGAGCCGATGCCGCTGTCGGCGTCGCAGCTGCGCAGCTGGTTCGCCTATCGCCTGGACGGGCCCAGCCCCGTCAACAACATTCCCTTCGCGGCCAAGCTGACCGGACCGTGGGACATCGATGCGCTGATCGCCGCCGTCGGCGATGTCCTCGCCCGGCACGAAATCCTGCGCACCAGCTACGTCGAGCTGGACGGCGTGCCCTATCAGGTCGTGGGCCCGGCGGGCGTCGAGGTTCCGGTGCGCCGCGCGGAGGGAGTCGGCGAGGCGTGGCTGCAGGAGCAGCTCGACGCCGAGCGGCGCCACTGCTTCGAACTGGACTCGGAATTGCCGATCCGGGTCGCGGTGCTGCGCACCGAGAACGCGGACGAGCACGTGCTGTCGGTGGTCGTGCACCACATCGCCTCTGACCACTGGTCGGCGGGCGTGCTGTTCTCCGACGTGATGACCGCCTACCGGGCGCGGCGCGGTGGCGAAGCGCCGTCCTGGGCGCCGCTGCGCGTGCAGTACGCCGACTACGCGGCGTGGCAGCGCACGTTTTTGGGTGACGCCAGCGGCCAGGAGTCCGCCATCGCCGGCGAGCAGCGGGAGTACTGGACCCGCAAGCTGGCCGGGCTGCCGGAGGACACCGGGTTGCGCCCGGACTTCCCCCGCCAGCCGGTGCCCAGCGGGGAGGGCGAATCCGTCGACTTCCACATCGACTCGGCGACCCGCGCCAAGCTCGGCGAGCTGTGCCGCGAGTTGGGCATCACCGAATTCATGCTGCTGCAAACGGCTGTGGCCGTGGTGCTGCACAAGGCCGGTGGCGGCGTGGACATTCCGTTGGGCACCCCGGTCGCCGGCCGCACCGAAGCCGAATTGGACCAACTGATCGGCTTTTTCGTCAACATCCTGGTGCTGCGCAACGACATGGACGGCAACCCGACGTTGCGCGAACTGCTGAAACGGGCGCGGGAGACCGCGCTGGCCGCCTACGCCCACCAAGACCTGCCGTTCGACCGGGTGGTCGACAGCGTCAGCCCGGCGCGATCGCTGTCCCGCAACCCGCTGTTCCAGGTCGTCGTGCACGTCCGGGATCACCTGTCCGCCACGCGGGTCATCGAGACCGCGCCCGCGGGCGGCGACGGGCGGGACACCGTGTGCACGTCGCTGGATCCCATCTTCGACATGGCCCACGCCGACCTCAGCGTCAACTTCTTCGGCACCGACGGCGCCGACGACATCGGGTACAACTGCAATGTCATTTTCCGCACCGAGCTCTATACCAGAAGCACCATCGAGCGGTTGGCGCAATGGCTGACCAGGGCGGTCACCGCGTTCGCCGAGGACCTCGATCAGAGTCTGCGCGACGTTGCGCTGATCGACGCGGGAGAACAGCGCCGCATCCTGCAGGACTGGAGCCGCGGCGCGCCGCCACCGCAGGACCGGCCGCGCACCATACCCGAGCTGCTGGAACCCAGTCGGGCCTGGGGAGCGGATCGGATCGCGGTGCGCTGCGGGGACGAGCAGATCGATTACCCTGCGCTGCATCGCCGTTCGGACAACTTGGCCGCGCTGCTCGTGAAGAACGGCGCAGGACCGGGCGCGTTGGTCGGGCTGTCAACCCGCCGCAGCATCGACCTGGTGGTGGCGCTGGTGGCCATCATGAAGGCCGGCGCCGGTTACTTCCCCATCGACCCCGGCTATCCCTTGGCGCGAAAGCAATTTATGCTCGACGACGTCACGCCGCCGGTGGTGGTCGCCACGACCGAAGCGGTGGAGACCATGCCGCGCGTGCCGGGGGTCGAAGTGCTTTCGCTGGACGACCCCCACGTGCGCGCGGTGGTGGACAGCGATGGCGTGGACCCCCAGTCGCGGAATGTGCGGCGGCCGCACCCCGATGACCCCATGTATCTGGTGTTCACCTCCGGATCCACCGGCAAGCCGAAAGGCGCGGTGGGCACCCACCGTTCGATGGCGGCCCGGCTGGACTGGCAACTGCGGCACTACCCGCCCAGGACCGAGGACGTGCGGTTGGCGCAGGCGTCGATCACGTTCCTCGAAGGCGGGATGGAGATGCTGGCCGGCCTGGCCGCCGGTGCGACCATGATCCTGGCCGACGACGCCGAGCACCGCGACCCCGAGGCCCTCGGGGAGCTGATGAACCGGTATTCGATCGCCCAGGTGACCGCCGTGCCCAGCCTGGTCTCGGCGTTGGTGGACAGCCGGCCCGACGCCGTGCGCGCGCTGTCGCGGCTGGTGTGCGGTGGCGAGCCGGTCAGCGCGTCGTTGCTGCAACGGCTGGCGTCGGTGTGCGCCGACGACGGCGGGACCGAGTTGTTGAACAACATCGGTTCCACCGAGACCTCCGGCGCGGTGTCCCGCGGGCGGTTGGGCTTGCCGAATCCGCTTGTCGGAAAGCCGGTCCCGGGCGCGCAGGCCTACCTCCTCGACGATGGGCTGCGACCCGTGCCGGTCGGTGTGGTGGGCGAGCTGTACTACGCCGGCGACCAGCTGGCGCGCGGGTACTGGAAGCGCCCCGGCCTGACCGCGACACGGTTCGTCGCCAATCCGTATGGCGGGGAGCCCGGTTCGCGCCTGTACCGCAGCGGCGACCTGGCCCGGTGGACCGAGGACGGCCAACTGGAATTCGTCGGACGCTCCGACCACCAGGTGCAGGTCCGCGGTTTCCGGGTCGAGTTGGCCGAGGTCGAGGCGGCCCTGGCGGCCGCCGACGGCGTCGCCGCCGCAGCCGCCCGCACCTGGGAGGTGCACGGCGGCACGTCGCTGGCCGGATATGTTGTGCCGCAACGGCCGATCGTCGACGACGTCGAAAAGGCGGCCTTCGCGGGGGAGGTGCGCGCCGCGATCGCCACGACCCTGCCGGGCTACATGATGCCGTCGTCGCTGACCGTCCTCGATGTCCTGCCCAAGACCGAATCCGGCAAGTTGAACCGGCCCGGGTTGCCGCGGCCGGCGGTCAGCACCGGCGGTCTGACCGAACCGGCGCGCACGGACACCGAACGGGCGCTGGCCAAGGTGTTCGCCGAACTGCTGTCGACCCCCGAAGTGGGGCGCTTCGACGACTTCTTCGCCCTCGGCGGCGACAGCATCCTGTCGGTGCAGCTGGGCTCGCGCGCACGGGCGGTCGGGCTGGCCGTGAGTCCGCGGATGATCTTCGAGAATCCGACGGTGCAGCAGCTGGCCGCCGCCCTGGACGCCCTGGGCGACGGGGAGGCTGACACCGGGCGGGACGACCAGGCGACCGACGTGCGTTTCGAGCCGATGAGCACCTCCGGTCTCTCGTCGACGGATCTGGCTGCGGTGACCCAACTTTGGTCGGCGTCACGCGAAGGCACGTCATGACGGCCGCCGACACCGACGTCGCGCCCGACATCGAGGACGTGATGGCGCTGAGCCCCCTGCAGGAGGGCTTGTACTCGCTGACCACGCTCGCCGAATTCGCCGACGGCGAAGCGGCGGACGATCCGTACGTGATCGGCATGGCGGCCGACATCTCCGGCGCACTCGATGTCGCGCTGCTGCGCGAGTGCGCGGAGAAGATGTTGGTGCGTCACCCGAACCTGCGGGCCAGCTTCTTCAGCCGGGGCATCCCGCGGCCGGTGCAGATCGTGCCGTCCCGCGTCGAGTTGCCGTGGCGATCCGTCAGCGCGGCACCCGAGGACGTGCCGGCGCTGGAAACCGGCGAACGCCGCCGGCCCTTCGACCTGGAACACGGACCGGCCATCCGCTTCCTGCTGATCGAATTGCCCGGCGCGCAATGGCGTTTGGTGCTCACCGCCCATCACATCGTGATCGACGGCTGGTCGATGCCCGTGTTCATCAACGAGATGATGATCCTGTACCAGGCCGGAGGCGACCTGTCGGCGTTGCCCGTCGCTCCGCGGCCGTACCGCGATTACATCGGCTGGCTGGCCGGGCGTGACCCGGAGACCAGCCAGCAGGTCTGGCGCCGGCACCTCGCCGGGCTGCCGGGCCCCACCCTGCTGGCCGCCGCCCTGGGCTCGATGGACACGACCCAGGGGCGGCAGACGGCGCTGCCGCGCACCACCGAACTGCGGCTGCCGGCGGAGGCCACCGCGCGGCTGGTCGACGAGACCCGTTCGCGCGGCATCACCGTCAACACCTTGATGCAGATGGCGTGGGCGCTGGTGCTGTCCCGGCTCACCGACACCGACGACGTGGTTTTCGGGGTCACGGTGTCGGGCAGGCCGCCCGAGCTGACCGGCGTCGAGACCATGGTGGGTCTGTTCATCAACACCGTGCCGCTGCGGGTGCGGCTCGACCCCGCGGCCAGTGCCGGTGAGCAATGCCGCGCCGTACAGCGCGATGCCGCCCTGCTGCGCGAGCACAGCTATCTCGGGCACGCCCAATTGCGCTCCCTCGGTGGGGTCGGGGAGATGTTCGACACCCTGCTGGTCTATGAGAACTTCCCGATGAACGGACTGTCCTCCGGCGGTGAATTGACCGCCGGCGGTGCGACATTCCGGCCGTCCGCCCTTCAGAACCTGTCGCATTTCCCGATCGCCATCGCCGCCCACATGGACGCCGGCGAACTGGTGGTGCTCATCGAAGTGATCGACGGCGCCCTGGGCGCCATTCCGGCCGCTACGTTCGGGCAGCGGGTGCTGTCCACCGCCGAGCGGCTGTTGCAGGGGTGGGAGCGTCCGCTGCGTGAGGTCAGCGTCCTCTTCGAGGACGAGGCAGCCCCGCTGCGTGCCGCCGGCGCGCCCGCCGCGACGTCACCGCGGTGCATTCACGCGCGGTTCGCCGAGGTCGTGGCCAGGACGCCGGACAGCCCGGCGGTCAGCTGGGCGGGTGGCACGCTGAGCTATCGCGAGCTGGACGACCGGAGCACCCGGCTGGCCGCTCAGCTCGCCCGCAGCGGTGTCACGCCCGAAACACCGGTCGGCATAAGGCTTTTCCGGGGCCCGCGGTACGTCGTCGCGATGCTCGCGGTGCTCAAGGCCGGCGGCATGTGCGTGCCCATGGAGCCGGGGATGCCCCCGGAACGGGTGACCTCGATCCTGCGCCAGTCCGGCGCGTCGATCGTCTTGGACGAGGAGCTGACCGCGCAGCTGCTCGAGTCCGGCGGACCGCACCACGGCTTCGACCCGGTCGACGTCCCGCTCGAGCGGGCCGCGTACGTCGTGTTCACCTCGGGAACCACGGGAGAACCCAAGGGGGTCATCGGGACTCACGGCGCGGTGGGGGCCTACGCCGACGACCATCTGGACCGCGTGCTGCGGCCCGCGGCCGCGCGGCTGGGCCGTCCGCTGCGCATCGCCCACGCGTGGTCGTTCGCCTTTGACGCCGCCTGGCAGCCGTTGGTCGCCCTGCTCGACGGCCATGGCGTGCATGTGGTCGACGAGCACACCCAGACCGATGCCGAGGCGCTGGTCGCGCTGATCGCCGAGCACGGCATCGACATGATCGACACCACCCCGTCGATGTTCGCCCAGCTGCAGGCGTTCGGCCTGCTGACCGATGCGCCGTTGACGGTGCTGGCGCTCGGGGGAGAGGCCCTCGGCAGCGTCGCCTGGGCCCGAATCCGCAAGGCGTGCACCACCACATCGATGGCGGCGTTCAACTGCTACGGGCCGACCGAGACGACGGTCGAGGCGGTGGTCGCCGCGATCGCCGAGCACGACGAGCCCTGCATCGGGCGGCCGACCCGGCACACCCGCGGGTACGTGCTGGATTCCGGGCTGCGTCCGGTGCCGTGCGGCGCGACGGGCGAACTGTACCTGGGCGGCGCCCAGCTGGCCCGCGGCTATCTGGGCCGCGCGGGCGAGACCGCGGCGCGCTTCGTCGCCGACCCGTTCGCACCCGCGCAGCGGATGTATCGAACGGGCGACCTGGTGCGCCGGATGCCCGACGGCACACTGCAATACATCGGTCGCGCCGACGCCCAGGTGAAAATCCGTGGCCACCGCGTCGAGCCCGGGGAGATCGCCGCCGCCCTCGAATCCCATCCCGCCGTCCGGCACGCCGGGGTGCTCGTGCATCAGCACCGCGGCGCGCCGCGGCTGACCGCGTACGTGGCGACCGACCCCACCGGCGACCAGCCGACGGTGCCCGACCTGCGCGGCATGCTCAGCACCCGGCTGCCGCGCTACATGGTGCCGCAGCGCATCGTCCTGGTCGACGAGATCCCGTTGACTCCCAACGGAAAGCTGGACGAATCCGCGCTGGCCGCCGTCGACGTCGCCGAGTCCGTCGGCGGCGCGGCAACACCCGAGACCGCCACCGAATCCGCGCTGGCCGAACTGCTCGCCGAACTGCTCGGGCACCCGCGCGTCGACGTCACCGCGGACTTCCTGCAGCTGGGACTGGACAGCATCATGGCCTTGTCGGTGGTACAGGCGGCGCGGGCCCGCGGAATCGCGCTGCGCGCCAGGCTCGTCCTCGACTGCACCAACGTCCGCGAACTGGCCGACGCGGTCGACTCGGAAACCGCGGCCACCGCCCAGCGGGTGGACGAGACAACCGGACCAATGCCGTTGCTGCCCAACGGCCGATGGCTCTACGAACACGGCGACCCGCGCCGGCTCGCCCAGACCGAAGCCATCCGGTTGCCCGAGACGCTGCGCCGCGAACAACTCGACGCCGCGCTGGCAAGCATCGTCAACGGCCACGAGGTGCTGCGCACCCGGGTCGATCGCTCCACCATGACCCTGGTTCCGGTACCGGCCGCGGACGTCCTGAGCGAACTCAAAGAGGTTGCAGTGGGCGGAGATCTGGGCGCGGCGGTACCGGCCCACGTCGCCGAGGCGGTCGACCGGTTGGACCCCGAACGCGGAACGCTGCTGGCCGCGGTGTGGCTCCGGCCCCCGGCCGGAGAGAGCGTGCTGTTGCTGGCCGCGCACGTCGTCGCGCTGGACCCGGCGTCGTGGCGGGTGATCCTCGGTGAACTCGGTGCCGCCCTGACCGCCGCGGCCACCGGTCACCCGCCGGCACCCATTCGGGAACACACCAGCTATCGGCGCTGGGCCGAGGCGCTCACCGCGCGAGCGCGCGGCCTGGACACGGTGCAGTACTGGGCGTCGGAGTTGGCCGGCGACGATCCCGACCTCGGCGCCCGGCGCCTCGACCCGGACCGTGATCGGGCGCGCGATCTGATCGTCCGCAACGTCCCCACCGACGCCGACCTCACCCGGCGGCTGCTGAATTCGGGTCTGCCGTTACCCACGCTGTTAATCGCCGCCACCGCGGCGACAGTGACGAGCTGGCGCCGGCTACGTGGCCAGGCAACGGCGCCCCCGCTGCTGGCGCTCGAAACCCACGGCCGCGCCGACAGCTTGGTGGACGGTCCGGGCGCGCACACCATCGACACCGGCGACACGGTGGGGCTGCTCAGCTCGATCTACCCCGTGCGGGTGGACTCGGCCGACCCGCACAGGGTGGCGGAGAAATTGGCCGCGATCCCGGGCGATGGGCTCGACTTCGGGTTGCTGCGCTACCTGCGGGACGACACCGCCGAGCGGCTCGCCGGTTTCCCGCCGCCGCAAGTGTTGCTGAATTACCTTGGCGCCGCCCACACCGACGGCGGCACCGGGCTGACGCTCGAACGCGAGCTGCTCGCGGGGGTGTCGCCGGTGCCGGAGCCCGAGCAGGCGGTGCGCCACGAGCTCACCATCGCGGCGATAGTGCTGACGTACGGCGGGGAGCGGGTGCTGGCGGCGCAGTGGCGCGCGCTGCCCGACATTCTCACGGACGCAGACATGACTGCGCTGCAAGGACTTTGGATCGATTCGCTGCGGGAGATGGTGAAATGAGCACACTCGCGATCGTGGGCGCCGGCGCCAAGGCGGTGGCCGTCGCGGCCAAGGCATCGGTGCTTCGCGACATGGGCGTCGAGGTTCCGGACGTGGTCGCCGTGGAACGGATCGGCGTCGCGGCGAACTGGCAGGCCAGCGGCGGCTGGACGGACGGCGCGCATCGGCTGGGCACCAGCCCGGAAAAGGACGTCGGCTTTCCCTACCGCTCGGCGCTGGTGCCGCGCCGTAACGCCGAGTTGGACGAGCGGATGACCCGCTACAGCTGGCAGTCCTATCTGATCGCCACGGCGTCGTTCGCCGAGTGGATCGACCGCGGCAGGCCGGCGCCGGCGCATCGCCGGTGGAGCCAGTATCTGAGTTGGGTCGCCGACCACGTGGGCATGAATGTGGTGCACGGCGAGGTCGAACGGCTGGCTGTCACCGGGGACCGGTGGGCGATCCACACCCACGAAACCACCGTGCACGCCGACGCGTTGATGATCACCGGCCCGGGCCAGGCCGAAAAGTCCTTGCTTCCCGGCAATCCGCGCGTGCTCTCGATCGCCCAGTTCTGGGACCGCGCCGCCAATCACGACCGGATCAGTGCAGAGCGGGTCGCGGTGATCGGCGGTGGTGAGACGGCCGCGGCGATGCTCAATGAGCTGTTCCGGCACCGGGTCTCGAGCATCACGGTCATTTCCCCGCAGGCGACACTGTTCACGCGCGGCGAGGGGTTTTTCGAGAATTCGCTGTTCTCCGATCCCACCAACTGGCCGGCCCTCACCCTGGCCGAACGTCGTGATGCGTTGGCCCGCACGGACCGGGGGGTGTTTTCGTCGAACGTGCAGGAGGCGTTGCTGGCCGATGACCGCATCCATCACCTGCGTGGCCGCGTCGCCCACGCGGTCGGCAGGCAGGGGCAGATCCGGCTGACGCTGTCCACCAACCGCGGCAGCGAGAACCTCGAGACGGTCCACGGGTTTGATCTCGTCATCGACGGCTCCGGCGCCGACTCTTTGTGGTTCGCACCATTGTTCAGCCAGGAAGCGCTTGATCTGCTCGAACTCGGACTGGGTGGGCCCCTGACTTCGGAGCGGCTGCAGGAGGCGATAGGTTATGACCTGGCCGTCACGGACGTCACACCCAAGTTGTTCTTGCCGAACCTGTCGGGACTCACCCAGGGGCCCGGGTTCCCGAACCTGAGCTGCCTTGGACTGCTATCCGATCGGGTGTTGGGTTCCACCGTCAGCCCGTCCAAGCATCCCCTGAGAAGGAGACATGATGAGCACCAACCCCTTTGACGACGAGAACGCGACCTTCGTGGTGCTGGCCAACGACGAGGACCAGCACAGCCTCTGGCCGACCTTCGCCGACACGCCTTCGGGCTGGCGGGTGGTCTTCGGGGAAGCCAGCCGCGCGGACTGCCTGGACTACGTCGAACAGAATTGGTCAGATATCCGCCCCAAGAGCCTGATTGAGGCGCTCGCGGGGGAGTAACCCGCCACTGGCCCTCGCAACAGCAGGCAAGGGACGGCCGCTACACACTTGCGGCACAGGCCATTCAGCGTGTTTTCCCGCGTCGCCGCCGTAGCGTCGTCGTAACGTGACCAACCTGAGACACAAATGCGGGTGTCACCATGCACACTTACACCATCTTCAACCATGAAGACGTGTGACCGCGTGCGGCGCATCCGCGAAATCCCGCAACGGTTCATGTGCATCGAAGGGGGACCTGTGAAAACCGTGAAGTCCATTGCCACGGGCGTGGCGGCGCTGGCCGCCATTGGCGGCGCCGCCGCCGGCGTGGCTTCTGTTGCAGCGCCGATCGGCGCGCATGATGTGCAGCTGGCGGCGTTCGGAGCGCCACTGCCGCAAGACCCGCCGCCGCCTCCGCCCCCGCCGCCGGGCGCGCCTGGGCAATTGCCGACGGCCGATCAGTTGGCCACTCTCTGCAACCAGGTAACCGACCCCGGCGTCAACTACAGGGACAAGGCCAACTTCGTTGAAAACGGCGTCAGTCAAAACGAGGGGATGGTGGCCGACCACGACCTGCGAAAGGCCTACCGCAACGGGAACTTCCCCGAGCAGTTCAACGTGACCAACATCGCCCCGGCGGGTCCGAACATGGCCCAGGCCGACGTCGCCATCACGAGCCCGAAGTTCGCCGGACCGGTCACCAAGCACCTCGCGTTCGTCAACCAAGGCGGGAACTGGGTCTTGCAGCACGACGCGGCGATCGCTCTGATTCAGGCCGCGACCGCCACCAACTGATCACCGCGCGGTGCCTACCGCGCAAAACCGATGCCAGTCTGGCGGATTCGCCAGATGTCTCATGGACACCCCATGCGCCGGCTTCCGCGGGCGCATGGGGTTCGGCAGCTACGGCATCTACGGCCACGCCCGCACAGCGCGCGCACAGGTTGCTCATGTTGTTTGCACAACGGGTCGCCGTAACGTATCGGTGCCGGGACACGAAGTACGAGACGCAAAGGGCACGCTGACACCACCCGTGCGTCAACATTCGTGCCCACCAAAAGGGGGAACCATGAAAACCGTTAAAACGCTTGCCACCAGCGTGGCAGCTCTGGCGATCGTCGGGGGCGCGGCCGCCGGCCTGACCTCGATGTCGGCGCCGAGCACACAGGTCGGGGTGCACCTCGCCACGATCGGCGCGCCGCTTCCGCAGGATCCGCCGCCGGCGCAGCCGGTCGCGGGGGCCAACGTCCCGACGCCCGATCAGCTGACCGGCCTGCTCAACAGCCTGGCGGACCCGAGCGTGTCGTTCAACAACAAGAGCAACCTGGTGCAGGGCGGCATCAGCGGCATCGAAGCCCACGTCGCCGACAAGAAGCTGCAGAAGGCCGCGAAAAACGGTGACCTGCCCCTGTCGTTCGACGTGACCAACATCCAACCGACCGCCGCCGGTTCGGCGACCGCCGACGTGTCGGTCTCCGGCCCCAAGCTGACGTCACCGGTCACCCAGAACGTCACCTTCGTCAACCAGGGCGGCTGGGTGCTGTCGCGGGCGTCGGCGATGGAGCTGCTGCAGGCCGCCGGTCAGTGATCGGCGCCGAGCGCGCGCAGGTCTAGTTTCGCGACGCGTGCCGGATCCGCCAGCACATCGATCGCCCGGATCCGGCCGGCGCGCACCACGAATCCCATGACGGACGCCGCGCGTCCCCCGACGAAGATGACGGCGCCGGCGGCGCCGTTGACGGTCGCCGCGCGGACCTCGCGGTCGGGACCCGCGTAGGCGCGGGCCAGCCTGGCCACCGAGTCCGCGCCGTCGGCCCGGAACGCCGCCGCGGCCGGGCCGAAGTCACCCCGCAGCACCACGTCGGGATGCAGCACCGACACCAGGCGGTCGAAGTCACCGCTGCGCCCCGCCGCGAAGAAGGCGTCCACCACCTCGCGCTGGGCGGTGAGGTCGCCGTCGGGTTCCGGGTCGGCCCGCTCGATCCGCCGGCGCGCCCGGCTGGCCAGCTTGCGGGCCGACTCCGGCGTCCGGTCGACGACCGTGGCGATCTGATCGAACGGCACGCTGAAGACGTCGTGCAACACGAAGGCCAATCGCTCCGCCGGCGACAGCGTGTCCAGCACCACGAACAGCGCCAGCCCCACCGCGTCGGCCAGCATCGCGCGGTGTTCCGGGTCGAATTCGTCGTCGGCTTCCACGATCGGGTCGGGCAGGCGGCCGGCCAGCTCCTCGCCGCCGTGAGTTCGGCGCTCGCGCAACATGTTCAGGCAGATGCGGGCGACCACGGTGGTCAGCCACGCCTCGGGGTTGGCGATTGTTTCCGCGGAGCTGCCGCTCCACCGCAGCCAGGCCTCCTGCACCGCGTCCTGGGCGTCGTCGATCGAGCCCAGCATGCGATAGGCGAGGGCGCCCAGCCGTGGCCGGGCCGCCTCGAAGCGCGCCGTCAGTGCCCGCAGTGACGGCGGTGATGCGTCCGGTTTTGTCATGGCCGATCGGTCTCCGGCAGGGCGCACACGCGGTCGCCGGAAAAGCCCGAGGACCCGATGTCGAGCGCGATGTTGAAGCGGGCGCGCAGATTGCCCAACGTGATGACGTGGGTCAGCGCGACGAGTTGGGCGGTGTCGAAATGCGTCCGCAGCGCGTCGAAAAGTTGATCGCTCACGTCGACCGGGGTGCGGCTGATCGCGGTCGCGTAGTCGAGGATCAGTTTGTCGACGTCGGAAAAGCACTGCGCGTCGCGGTAATTGGCCATCCCCAGCAGTTCTTCGTCGGTGATGCCCCATTGCCGGGCGATCTGGGAGCCGAGGTCGATGCAGTATGCGCAACGCACCGTCGTCGCCGACTTCAGCTCGGCCAGCGCGCGGTGGCGCGGGCTGAGAACGTCCAACTTCGATTCGGCCTGCTCCAACTTGCCGTAGGCGTTGAGCAATCTCGGGATGTGGGCATACATCCGCAGCGGTTCCAGCATTCCCGCGGTTTCCAGCCCGGTCATCTGGGCGAGCTTGCGCCTGGTGAAGAAGAAGGCGATCTTGGCGCCCAGGCCGGCGTCGCGGTCGGAGACTCCCTGTAGCCGTGGCATGGCGATCCTCCTGGCAAGTTGTGGTCGTGAACCAACGTCCTCACTAGGTCGACACGCGGGAGGGCCCGAACGTGACCACTAACTCACCCGGGCTGGCCCAGCGGCAGATCCATGTCGAACACGCGGGCGTGCAGCACCGTGCGGTTTCGCAGCGCGGCGCGCACCGCGCGGTGCAGGCCGTCCTCGAGATAGGTGATGCCCTTCCAGCGCACCGCGTGCGGGAACAGGTCGCCGTAGAAGGTCGAGTCCTCCGAGAGCAGGCGGTCCAGCGCGAGCACCGTTGTGGTGGTGACCAATTCGTCGAGCCGGATCTGTTGCGGCGGTATCTGGGACCAATCCCGATAGGACAGGTTGTGCTCGGGATACGGTTTACCGTCGCGCACGCCCTTGAAAATCATTGGCCGATCTCTCCCGACGTCTCGCTATGCCCCGACCGGTTCATGCTGGAAAGGCTAGTCGGACACCGGTGGTCCCGGCGAGCAGACGCAAAGCACCGCGGCACGCCGACGAAGAGGGACTTTTGCCTCCGCTCGCGCTCCAGTGGTGAGGCCGAGCGAGCCCGAGACCGTAAAATGGACCCGGTCTAACAGCCATCGAAGGAGGTGACGACCAGTGGGAACTGCCGATGACCGTCGGTTCGAGGTGCTGCGGGCCATTGTCGCCGATTTCGTCGCCACCAAAGAACCGATCGGTTCCAAGACGTTGGTGGAGCGCCACAACCTGGGCGTCTCATCGGCGACCGTCCGCAACGACATGGCCGTGCTCGAGGCCGAGGGCTACATCACCCAGCCGCACACCAGTTCCGGGCGGGTCCCCACCGAGAAGGGCTACCGCGAATTCGTCGACCGGCTCGACGACGTCAAGCCGCTTTCCTCCGCCGAACGGCGCGCGATCCAAGGCTTCCTGGAGTCCGGTGTCGACCTCGACGACGTCCTGCGCCGCGCGGTACGGCTGCTCTCGCAGCTGACCCGGCAGGTGGCCGTCGTGCAGTACCCGACGCTGTCGTCGTCGACCGTGCGCCACCTGGAAGTGATCGCCCTGACGCCCGCGCGGCTGCTGATGGTCGTCATCACCGACTCCGGCCGGGTGGACCAGCGCGTCGTCGAACTCGGCGACGTCATCGACGACCACGAACTCTCGCAGCTGCGGGAGATGCTGGGCCAGGCGCTGGTGGGCAAGAAGCTGTCGGCCGCCTCGATCGCGGTGGCCGACCTCGCCGGACAGCTGAGCAGCCCGGAGGGCCTGGGCGACGCGGTGGGCCGATCGGCGACGGTGTTGCTGGAGTCACTGGTCGAGCACACCGAGGAACGCTTGCTGATGGGCGGTACCGCCAACCTGACCCGCAACGCCGCCGATTTCGGTGGCTCGCTGCGCTCCATCCTGGAGGCGCTCGAGGAGCAGGTGGTGGTCCTGCGGTTGCTGGCGGCCCAGCAAGAAGCCGGTAAGGTGACGGTGCGCATCGGCCACGAGACGGCCGCCGAGCAGATACTGGGCACTTCCGTGGTAACCACCGCCTACGGCACCTCCGACACCGTTTACGGGGGAATGGGTGTGCTGGGGCCCACCCGGATGGACTATCCGGGAACTATCGCCAGCGTTGCTGCGGTTGCCCTGTATATCGGCGAAGTCCTGGGTGCTCGATGAACGCGCACCCGCTGTGTGGGTAGGCGCGGAGAAAGACCAGGTATAGGAGAGTCAGGCGTGGCACGCGATTATTACGGGCTGCTCGGCGTGAGCAGAAACGCCGGTGACGCGGAGATCAAGCGCGCGTACCGCAAGTTGGCGCGCGAACTGCATCCCGACGTCAACCCCGACGAGGCCGCGCAGGCGAAGTTCAAGGAGATCAGCGTCGCCTACGAGGTGCTGAGCGACCCCGAGAAGCGGCGCATCGTCGACCTGGGCGGCGATCCGCTGGAGAACGCGGCCGCGGCCGGTGGCGGTTTCGGTGGCGGTTTCGGTGGCCTGGGCGATGTGTTCGAGGCGTTTTTCGGTGGCGGCTTCAGCGGTGGCGCGTCCTCGCGCGGCCCCATCGGGCGGGTGCGGCCGGGCTCGGATTCGCTGCTGCGGATGCGGCTCGATCTCGAGGAGTGCGCGACCGGCGTCACCAAGCAGGTGACCGTCGACACCGCGGTGTTGTGTGACCGCTGCCAGGGCAAGGGCACCAACGGCGACTCGGCGCCGGTGCCGTGCGACACCTGCGGCGGTCGCGGCGAAGTCCAGACCGTGCAGCGCTCCCTGCTGGGCCAGGTGATGACGTCGCGGCCGTGTCCGACCTGCCGCGGCGTCGGCGTCGTCATCCCCGACCCGTGCCACCAGTGCATGGGGGACGGCCGGGTGCGGGCCCGCCGGGAGATCAGCGTCAAGATTCCCGCCGGTGTCGGCGACGGCATGCGCGTGCGGCTGGCTGCCCAAGGCGAGGTGGGACCCGGTGGCGGGCCGGCCGGCGACCTGTACGTCGAGGTTCACGAACAGGGCCACGACGTCTTCGTCCGCGAAGGCGACGACCTGCACTGCACCGTGTCGGTGCCGATGGTCGACGCGGCGCTGGGCGCCACGGTCACCGTCGACGCCATCCTGGACGGCGTCAGCGAAATCACCATCCCGCCTGGCACGCAACCGGCTTCGGTCATCACGCTGCGCGGCCACGGGATGCCGCACCTGCGGACCGGCACCCGCGGCGATCTGCATGTCCACGTCGAGGTGGTGGTTCCCGCCCGCCTGGACAGCCGCGACACCGAACTGCTGCGCGAACTGAAGGCGCGCCGCAGCCGCGACGTCCCCGAGGTGCGCTCGACCCACGCCGGCGGCGGCTTGTTCAGCCGGCTCCGCGAGACGTTCACCGGACGCTAGCCGCGCCGCGCCGATGGTCGCGACCCTGTTTTACGCCGACGATCTGCCCGAGACCGGCGCGCTGGCCGTCCTGGCCGGTGACGAGGGGTTTCATGCCGCCAGCGTGCGGCGGATCCGCCCGGGCGAGCGGCTGGTGCTCGGCGACGGCGCCGGGGGCCTGGCGCACTGCGAGGTGGAGCACGCCGGGCGTGACGGGCTGCGCGCGCGGGTGCTGGAGCGCTGGAGCGTCGCACCCGGGAGCCCGCCGGTGACGGTGGTGCAGGCCCTGCCGAAATCGGAGCGTTCCGAGCTGGCCATCGAACTGGCCACCGAGGCGGGCGCCGACGGGTTCCTGGCCTGGCAGGCGGCCCGCTGCGTGGCCAACTGGCACGGCGCCCGGGTCGAGAAGGGTCTGCGCCGCTGGCGCGCGGTCGCCCGTTCGGCGGCGCGGCAGTCCCGACGGGCGCACATCCCGTCGGTCGACGGTGTGCTGTCCACCGCGGCGCTGATCTCGCGGCTCCGGGACGAGGTGGCCGGCGGCGCGACGGTGCTGGTTCTGCACGAGTCGGCCACCGAGCGGCTCGCCGACCTCGACCTCGCGCGCGCGAGGACGGTGTTCCTGGTGGTCGGCCCCGAGGGCGGCATCGCCGATGACGAGATCGTGGCGTTGTCCGACGCGGGCGCGACGGCGGTGCGGCTGGGTCCGCAGGTGCTGCGGACGTCGACCGCCGCGGCCGTGGCGCTCGGCGCGCTCGGGGTGCTGACGCCGCGATGGGACGACCCCTCGAGCCTGTGAGCGCCCACAAGGTGCTGGACAAGGGCCTTCCGGCGAACACCCTGCCGCGGCGCTGCGCACTCGCGGCGTGCCGCACATTGGGGTCAGCGACGCCCCGGCGGTAGGATAAAAGCGCTAGAAAACGCCGGGATCGGCGAGCACTTCACACAAGGCAGGCATCGAAAACCACGTGACGCCCCGCGAGACCAGCGCTGCTGACGCAGCCGGAGCCCTCCAGGCCGACGCTCAAGTTCGCAGCAGCATCAATGTTCCGCCCGATACCGTCATGGGCCTGCTGGGTTCGGCAGACGAGAACCTGCGCTCCCTGGAACGCACCCTGGACGCCGATCTGCACGTGCGCGGCAACACCCTGACCATCTCCGGTGAGCCCGCCGACGTCGCGCTCGCCGAACGGGTGATCTCCGAACTGATCGCGATCGTCGCCGGCGGGCAGCAGTTGACCCCGGAGGTGATCCGGCACAGCGTCGCCATGCTGGCCGGCACCGACAACGAGTCACCGGCCGAGGTGCTGACGCTGGACATCCTGTCGCGGCGCGGGAAGACGATCCGGCCCAAGACGCTCAACCAGAAGCGCTACGTCGACGCCATCGACGCCAACACCATCGTCTTCGGCGTCGGCCCGGCCGGCACCGGCAAGACGTACCTGGCGATGGCCAAGGCGGTCAACGCTTTACAGACCAAACAGGTCAGCCGCATCATTCTGACCCGTCCGGCCGTGGAAGCCGGTGAGCGCCTTGGCTTCTTGCCGGGCACGCTCAGCGAGAAGATCGATCCGTATCTGCGGCCGTTGTACGACGCGCTCTACGACATGATGGACGCCGAGCTGATCCCCAAGCTGATGTCGGCGGGGGTCATCGAGGTGGCGCCGCTCGCGTACATGCGGGGCAGGAGCCTCAATTCCGCGTTCATCGTGTTGGACGAGGCGCAGAACACCACCGGCGAGCAGATGAAGATGTTCCTCACCCGCCTGGGTTTCGGATCCAAGATCGTCGTCACCGGCGACGTCACCCAGGTCGACCTTCCGGGCGGCGCCAAGTCGGGTCTGCGCGCGGCGATGGAGATCCTCGACAGCGTCGACGACATCCACGTCGCGGAGCTGACCAGCGTGGACGTGGTGCGCCACCGGCTGGTCTCGGAAATCGTCGACGCCTATGCCAAGTTCGAAGAACCCGACCTGACCATGAACCGGGCGGCGCGCCGGGCGTCGGGCTCGCGCGGTCGCCGATGATGATGCGGTGAGCGGGTTCCATGAGCATTGAGGTCTCCAACGAGTCGGGCATCGACGTCTCCGAAGCCGAGTTGATCAGCGTCGCGCGGTATGTCATCGCCAAGATGGACGTCAACCCGGCGGCCGAGCTGTCGATGGTGCTGTTGGACACCGCGGCGATGGCCGACCTGCACATGCGCTGGATGGACCTGCCCGGGCCCACCGACGTGATGAGCTTCCCGATGGACGAGCTCGAACCGGGCGGGCGCCCGGACGCC
The DNA here is from genome assembly GCF_976985685.1 of Mycobacterium sp. NTMscope_Eco_3. Taxonomy (NCBI): domain Bacteria; kingdom Bacillati; phylum Actinomycetota; class Actinomycetes; order Mycobacteriales; family Mycobacteriaceae; genus Mycobacterium; species Mycobacterium sp. NTMscope_Eco_3. The sequence goes on from NZ_CDRJYZ010000001.1 coordinate 1,607,736, forward strand.
CCCGAGCCGGGGCCCTCGATGCTGGGCGACATCGTGCTGTGCCCGGAATTCGCGGCCAGTCAGGCCGCCGCGGCGGGGCACAGCCTGGGGCACGAGCTGGCGCTGCTGACCATCCACGGCGTGCTCCACCTGATCGGCTACGACCACGGCGAGCCGGATGAGGAAAAGGAGATGTTCGCGCTGCAGGACCGGTTGCTCGAAGAGTGGGTCGCCGACCAGGTCGAGGCCTACCGCCAGGACCGCCAGGAAGAGCGCGACCGCCGATTGCTGGACAAGTCAAGGTATTTCGACAATTGAGCCGACTCTGGATTCTGGTGGCGGCTGCCATCGCGTTCGCGCCGATCTCGATGGTCGTCGCCATCCCTGGCACGGTCGCGCAGGCGGCTCCCTGCGCCGGCGCGGGCTCCAACCCCGTGTCCTGCCAGCGCTGCATGTTCTACGTGAACGCCTATCACACGGCGAACGTGTGCAACGAGGACAAGCGCGGTGTCCAGGGCCCCCCGAGCAATGCGCCGACGCCGGTTCCGGAAGTGCCCATCCCGGCGTACGAGCCGCCCCCGGCCCCGCCGCCGGTGCAGCAACCGGTGGTCCTTCCGCCGCCCAACTCGGGTCAGAACACCGTCCCGGTGCTCGAGATCAATCCGCCGGGCCCCGATGCGCCACGCAACGCCCCGGTGGTCGCGCCGCCGAGAGGGCTCGAAGCGCCCTCGCTGGCGATCGCGGCGGCCAAGGCCGCGCCGGTGACCCGCGCTGACCCCGCCAACCCGCCGAAGCCGCCGACCGAGGTGGATTTCAACCAGCAGGTGCAGAACGTGGTGAGTTCCCACCGGCAGAACGTCGACGTCCTCAAGGTCGACGAGCACCGGTTCGTCCGGCCGCGCCACTGGGACTACCTCGACTACGACGACGCCTACCGCCGCCCGACCCTGTACAACCCGCTGAATCAGGCGATGACGTTCCGCTACTTCTACAACGGCGCCTACCAGCAGCTTTACCTCCCGCGCGGGGCGCGGATGGTGCTGGACGCCGCGACCGTCGGCGTCGTCCCCTTCACCGCGGTCGGCGACAGCTATGTCGCGTCGGGCAGCTTCTACGGCGGGGGCTCGATACCGCTCAACGGGTACAACGGGCCGCCGCCACCGGACTACAGGCCGCCGGCGCCCCCGAAGCTGTATGAGAACGTCGTCGTGTCCGTTCCCGCCAAAGGCGAGACCGTGGAGGTCGGCCACGTGGCGGTGGTGGGTCACGACGGTAGCCAACCCTCGGGCAGCCAGGACACGTTCCTGCTCGACGACTCCACCTTGGCCTGGGGACAGATCGACAACTCCAGCAGCGCCCCCGCGCAGATCCGGGTGATCAAAACCCAGCCGACGCCGGGCGTCGGCCTCACCGACGACGGCAGCTTCTTGGTGCTGCTCGCCGTTCACCACCAGGAACCCGGTCAACCCCACCAATCCGCGTGGACCATGGCGCTGCGCTTCGGTGGGTTCGCCGTGGTGGTGGGCCTGGTCGCCTGGCTGCTCAACCGCCGGCACCGCAGCGAGGACGACGCCGCTGAGTCCTCGTGATGCCCTAGGGGACTCAATGACCACATCGAGGTGTGACCGTTGACCGGCTGGTCCGAGCTGCTCGGCGCGGTCGCCTTGATCGCGCTGGGCGGGCTGTTCGCCGCGATCGATGCGGCCATCAGCACGGTGTCGCTGGCCCGCGTTCAGGAGATGGTGCGCGACGAGCGGCCCGGCGCGGTGGCGCTGTCCAAAGTGATGTCGGAACGTCCCCGCTACATCAACCTCGTTGTGCTGCTGCGGATCACGTGCGAGATCACCGCGACCGTGCTGCTGGTGGTGTTCCTTTACGACAACTTCGGGCTGACGTGGGGATTGTTCGGCGCCGCGGCGATCATGGTGGTGACCAGCTTCGTCGTCATGGGGGTGGGCCCACGCACCCTCGGCCGTCAAAACGCCTATTCCATCGCGTTGACGACGGTGCTTCCGCTGCAAGCGATCTCGTGGTTGTTGATGCCGATCAGCCGGCTGCTCGTGGTTTTGGGTAACGCGGTCACCCCGGGCCGGGGGTTGAGGAACGGGCCGTTCGCCTCCGAGATCGAGCTGCGCGAGGTCGTCGACCTGGCCCAGCAGCGTGGCGTGGTCGCGGCCGAGGAGCGCCGGATGATCCAGTCGGTCTTCGAGCTCGGCGACACCCCGGCCCGCGAGGTGATGGTCCCGCGCACCGAGATGATCTGGATCGAAAGCGACAAGTTCGCCAGCCAGGCGATCAACCTGGCGGTGCGCAGCGGGCATTCACGCATCCCGGTGATCGGCGAGAACGTCGACGACGTCGTCGGGGTCGTGTACTTGAAAGACCTTGTCCAGCAGACCTTTTTGTCGGGTGGCGGCGGGCGGACCACGCCGGTGGCGCAGGTGATGCGGCCGGCTGTCTTCGTGCCGGACTCCAAGCCCTTGGACGCCCTGCTGCGCGAAATGCAGCGCGACCGTAACCACATGGCTCTGCTCGTCGACGAGTACGGCGCGATCGCCGGGCTGGTCAGCATCGAAGACGTGCTCGAAGAAATCGTCGGTGAGATCGCCGACGAGTACGACCAGGCGGAGACGGCGCCGATAGAAGACCTGGGCGACAAACACTTTCGGGTGTCGGCGCGACTGCCGATCGAAGACCTCGGCGAGCTCTACGGCGTCGAGTTCGACGACGACCTCGACGTCGACACCGTGGGCGGCCTGCTCGCCCTGGAATTGGGCCGGGTGCCGCTGCCGGGCGCCGAGGTGACTTCGCACGGTTTGCGGCTGCACGCCGAGGGCGGCACCGATCACCGGGGGCGGGTACGCATCGGCACCGTCCTGCTCAGCCCCGTCGAATCCGACGGCTCACCCAATAGCTCACCCGACGGCTCACCCAATAGCTCACCCAATGGCGAGGAATCCCCGCAGCATGACTGAATTCCGTTCCGGCTTCGTATGTTTGGTCGGCCGTCCCAACACCGGGAAATCGACCCTGACGAACGCGCTCGTCGGGACCAAGGTCGCGATCACCTCGAAGCGGCCACAGACCACCCGGCACACCATCCGCGGGATCGTGCACCGCGACGACTTCCAGATCATCCTGGTCGACACTCCGGGTCTGCACCGCCCCCGCACCCTGCTGGGCAAGCGGCTCAACGACTTGGTGCGCGACACCTACGCCGAGGTCGACGTGATCGGGCTGTGCATCCCGGCCGACGAGGCGATCGGCCCCGGGGATCGGTGGATCGTCGAGCAGATCCGCGCGACCGCACCCAAGGCCACACTGGTCGCCATCGTCACCAAGATCGACAAGGCGCCCAAAGACCGGGTCGCCGCTCAGTTGGTCGCGGTCAGCGAGCTGGTCGGCGGCTCGGCCGAGATCGTGCCGGTGTCGGCGGTGGCCGGGACGCAGGTGGACGTCTTGACCGACGTGCTGGCCGCGGCGCTGCCGCCCGGGCCTGCCTACTACCCCGACGGGGAACTGACCGACGAACCCGAAGAGGTCTTGATGGCCGAGCTCATCCGGGAGGCGGCCCTCGAGGGGGTTCGCGACGAGCTGCCGCATTCGTTGGCGGTGGTCATCGACGAGGTCAACCCGCGGGAGGACCGCGACGACCTGATCGACGTGCACGCGCTGCTCTACGTCGAACGCGACAGCCAGAAGGGCATCATCATCGGCAAGGGCGGCGCCCGGCTGCGTGACGTCGGCACCGCCGCGCGCCACCAGATCGAGAAGCTGCTGGGCACCAAGGTGTACCTCGACCTGCGCGTCAAGGTCGCCAAAAACTGGCAGAGCGACCCCAAACAGCTTGGCCGCCTGGGCTTTTAGCGGCCGCGCCACCCGGCGAGCACGCGGATGGTCTTCAGCGACGGGTCCGCCGCGTCGGGCAGATTCATGCCGGCACTGACGCCCGAGCACAGATAATCCAGCACAGCATCATTGAGGCGTTCACCCGGCACGACGGCGGGAATGCCCGGGGGATAGGGCGTGATCTGCTCGGCGGCGATGCGGCCGGCGGCGCGGTCCGAGGGCACCGCCTCCACCCGCCCGAAGAACGCGTCGCGCGGTAATTCGACGGACTCCAATTGCATCTCGTCGGGCGACGGCAGCGCGATGCAGGGCGGCGGCTCGAACTCGTCGGCGGCGGTGCGCCATGCGCGCAGCGCGTCGGTGAGACGCCCCAGGGTCTCCTTGTCGTCGGCCATCGACAGCGTGGCCAGGATGCGGCGATGGTCGCTCATGCCCACGTCGATGTGCGCGTGCGCCCGTAGCCAGTCGGCGGCCTGATAACCCGAGGTGCCCGTTGCCGATACATCGATCAGCACCTGCATCCGGTCCAGGTCGTGGGACGCCTGCGCGCCGAGCAATTCATCGTCGAGCACGGCCACATCAGGGATGAGTTCGATCTCCTCCCGCACGCGTCGCGTCAAATCGAGTGCGGCACCAAGCAATTCGTGGCCATGCTGCACCATCTGCCGGCGCCACCCGTCCATGGCCGCGTACAAAAGGACGCTGGGGCTGGTCGTCATCAACTGATCCGCGCAGGCGGACAGGCGATCCCGATCGATCAGGTCACCCTGCAGGTGAAACACCGACCCCTGCTCGAAGCCGGCGCCCATCTTGTGCACGCTGACCACACAGACGTCCGCGCCGGCGTCCATCGCCCAGGTCGGCAGGTCCTCATGGAACGGCAGGTGCGCGCCCCACGCCTCGTCGACGATCAACGGCTTGCCGCGCCGGTGACATACCTCGGCGATCCGGGCGATGTCGGCGCACGTGCCGTACGGGCTGGGGCTGACGACGAGCGCACCGGCGGCGTCGGGGTGCTTGTCCCAGGCCTCTTCGACCTGCTCCGGGGAGGGCGGATGAGAAAAGTGGTGCGCGGCGTCCCAGCGTGGGGTGATCCAGCGCGGCTGCACACCGGAGAAGATCAGCCCCGCCACGATCGACTTGTGGCTGTCCCGGCCGACCAGCAGGCTGCCCTCGCCGCCGGCGACCGCCAACATCGCCGCCCGCACCGACAGTGAACTGCCGCACGTGGAGAACCAGGCGGTGTCCGCGCCCACGGCCTCGGCCATCAGGTCTTCGGCGTTCTTCAGGTATTTGTTGCTGGTTCGGCGGTCATCCAGGCCGCCGCTGGCCAGCACGTCGTCGAGGAAGGGCTCGCGGCCCAGGACTGCCAGGACCCGATCGTCGGTGCCGCGGCCCTGCCGGTGGCCCGGCGGCGTAAACCCGTATCGGTTCTTTTCGCGATACTCGGCCAGCGCATCGAGCAGTGGGGCGTCGGATTGGTCCATGCCGAACGTGTACCCGACTTGTCGGCCGGAAATTCCCCGCGCGACCTGGAAAGACGACGGGGCGCGGGGCGGTGTTTCAGCCGCTGGGCGCCGGTGCCTCCGGGGTGTCCGCGCTCTGGTTCCACCAGGGTTGGGGCTGCTGGCTCGCCCATCCGCACAGGGCTTCCAGCTCGGCGGCCAGCGAAATCAACATGCCCTCGCTATTGGCCGGGCCCATCAGCTGCACGCCGACGGGCAAGCCCTCGGAGGTGAAGCCCGCCGGAACGTTGATGGACGGCCACCCCAGGACGTTCCACGGGAACGTCAGCGGGCAGGCCGCGATCATGGCCCGGTCGGTGCCGAAGCCGCTCAACCGGTCGAAGGCCCGCGCCAGCGGCGGGGGCTGGGCGGTGGTCGGCGCCAACACCACGTCGACGATGTCGAAGATCGAACCGACCCGGCGCTGGTCGGCTTCCTCGTGGCGGCGGGCGCTGCGCAGAATCGCCTGCCCCAGCGCCGCGCCCATGCGCAGGTTGGACAGGGTGCGGGGGTCCAGCACGACGCCGTCGCCCAGGCGCTCCTCCCAATCCCGCAGACCCGCGGTGGACCGGGCGAGAAAGTCCCACGACAGCCGCATGCCGTAGTCCGGGTTGCCGGGCACCACGGTGTGGCCCAGCAGTTCGAGCTGGTTACCCACGGCGCGCGTCGCCGCCAGGATCTCCGGGTGCAGCTTGGGCCGGAAGCCGGTGTAGGGGAATCGGGTTGACAGCGCGATGTTCAGCGGGCCGGGCGCCTTCCCCACATAGTCGGAGGCGGTGATCGCGGGGGGCTTGTGCCGATCGCCCTCGACGTTGCCGGACGCCGCGTCGAGCACCAACGCCGCGTCGGCCACCGTGCGGGCCAGCACGCCGTTGACCGTGATGCCGTTGAACGCCTCCGGGAGCGGCCAGGTCGAGATCCGCCCGCGCTGCGGTTTGATGCCCACCAGGTGCGTCCACGCCGCGGGGATGCGGATACTGCCGGCGCCGTCGGACCCGATGGCGGCCGTGACCAGACCCGCGGCCACCGCCGCGGCGCTGCCGCCCGACGATCCGCCGGGGGTGTGCCGCCGGGACCAGGGGTTGCGGGTATGCCCGAAACCGGGCCCGCTGGTAAACGGCCACTGGCCGAGTTCGCAGGTGTTCGTCTTGCCCACGATCACCGCGCCGGCGGCCTTGAGGCGGCGCACCACCTCGGCGTCGTGCGTCGCCGGCGCGACCCGCCCCTCGGTGCCGAACGCGGTGGGCACGCCCGCAATGTCGACGTCGTCCTTGACGGCGATCGGAATGCCCAGCAGCGGGGCGGTGTCCCCGGCCGCGCGGCGCCGGTCGGCCTCGGCCGCGTCGGCCAGTGCCGACTCGGTCAGCACCACCCGGAAGGCGTTCAGCGTGGGCTGGCTGGCGTGGATGGCGTGCAGCGAACGACCCACCAGCGTGGTGGACGTCACCGAGCGGCTGGCCAGCTGATAGAGCAAATCGGTCAGCGTGGGCAGGCGCCGGCGGCCGGATCCGGGACCCGAGCCGGAAAGGGCCCCAAAACCCGACCCAGAAGCGCCAATCACGGGGTACGAGACTAACGGCGCGGATACCCGCAATGTCGCGGCGGGGTGCAAAACTATTGGGATGCGGCTATACCGAGACCGAGCTGTTGTGCTGCGCCAGCACAAGCTCGGCGAAGCCGACCGGATCGTCACCCTGCTGACCCGTGATCACGGGCTGGTCCGCGCGGTGGCCAAGGGCGTGCGTCGCACCCGCAGCAAATTTGGTGCGCGGCTGGAGCCGTTCGCGCACATCGACGCGCAGTTACATCCCGGCCGCAACCTCGACATCGTCACCCAGGTCGTCTCGATCGACGCGTTCGCCACCGACATCGTCAGCGACTACGGCCGCTACACCTGCGGGTGCGCCATGCTGGAAACCGCCGAACGCCTCGCCGGTGAGGAGCGGGCGCCCGCCCCCGCCCTGCACGGGCTCACGGTGAGCGCCCTGCGGGCGGTGGCCGACGGCCGCCGGTCCCGGGACCTCCTGCTGGATGCCTACCTGCTGCGGGCGATGGGCATCGCCGGATGGGCGCCGGCGCTGAGCGAGTGCGCCCGCTGCGCCACGCCCGGTCCCCATCGCGCGTTCCATGTCGGTGCCGGTGGCAGCGTCTGCCCGCACTGCCGCCCGGCCGGTTCGACGACGCCGCCGCCGGGGGTGCTGGATTTGATGACGGCGCTGCACGACGGCGATTGGGACTTCGCCGAAAAGACGCCGCAGTCGCACCGCAACTACGTCAGCGGTCTGGTGGCGGCGCACCTGCAATGGCATTTGGAGCGGAAGCTCAAGACGTTGCCGCTCGTAGAACGGACGTATCACGTCGACCGCACCATCGCCGATCAGCGCGCGACGCTGATCGGGCAGGATATGGACTGTGGCTAACGGGACGGTTGATGGGGACCGGGTGGGGCGCAAGTGACGAACCGCGGTTTCCCGCAGCTGCCCCCCGCGCCCGACGACTATCCGGTCTTCCCCGACAAGTCGACCTGGCCCGTCGTGTTCCCGGAGCTGCCGCCGTCCGCCGACGGTGGCCCGTGCCGGCCGCCGCAGCACATCTCCAGGGCGGCCGCGCCCAGGATCGAGGCCGAGCGGTTGCCCAACCATGTGGCCATCGTCATGGACGGCAACGGCCGTTGGGCCACCCAGCAGGGGCTGAGCCGCACCGACGGCCACCGCGCCGGGGAGGCGGTCGTCATCGACATCGTCTGTGGGGCAATCGAAATCGGGATCAAATGGCTCAGTCTCTACGCCTTCTCGACCGAGAACTGGAAGCGTTCACCCGAAGAGGTCCGCTTCCTGATGGGCTTCAACCGTGACGTGGTGCGCATGCGCCGGGTGAACCTGAATACGATAGGGGTCAAGATCCGCTGGGTCGGTTCGCGGCCGCGCCTGTGGCGCAGCGTGATCAACGAGCTGGCGATCGCGGAGGACCTGACGAAGGACAACGACGTCATCACCGTCAACTACTGTGTGAACTACGGCGGTCGCGCCGAAATAGCCGATGCCACAAAGGAAATCGCACGCCTGGCCGCGGCCGGACGGCTGAACCCGGAGCGCATCACCGAGTCGACGGTGGCAAATCACCTGCAGCGGCCCGACATTCCCGACGTGGACCTGTTCTTGCGGACCTCGGGGGAGCATCGGTCCAGCAATTTCATGTTGTGGCAGGCCGCATACGCCGAGTACGTCTTTCAGGACAAGCTGTGGCCCGACTACGACCGGCGCGACTTGTGGGCGGCCTGCGAGGAATACGCCTCGCGCGATCGCCGGTTCGGGAGCGCATAGTGCCATCACTGCAGGAGCGTCTGGCGTCGATCCTCGGCGATGTCGTTGCGCTGCAGGAGGAGACCGATGGCGCGCTGACGGTCCACCATGACGGCACCATCGCGTCGTTGCGGGTGGTGAATATCGCCGAGGACCTCGACCTGGTCTCGCTCACCCAGATATTGGCGTGGGACCTGCCGCTGACCAAGAAGATCAGCGACCAGGTGGCCAAGCAGGCGCGCGACAGCAACTTCGGCAGCGTCACCCTGATCGAGAAGGTCAATGACAAAGCCGTGCAGCGCAATTCGGGCAAGGGCGCGGCTAAAAGCGCCGACGTGATGCTGCGCTACAACTTTCCCGGCGCCGGCCTGACCGACGACGCCTTGCGGACCTTGATCCTGTTGGTGCTCGACACCGGCGCCCAGATACGCCGCACACTGACAGGCTGAATCGGGTCAGCGCCGGCAGTCTGAACAGGTGCCGAAGATTTCGATGGTGTGGCTGACGTCGGAGAAGCCATGCTTGGCGGCCACGGCCGTCGCCCACTCCTCGACCTCGTGATCGCCCACCTCGATCGTGGATCCGCAACTGCGGCAGACCAAGTGGTGGTGATGGTGCTCCGAACACCTGCGATAGACCGACTCGCCGGTGTCGGTGCGCAGCGTGTCGATCATGCCCGCCGCGGCCATCGACTGCAGCGTCCGGTAGACGGTGGTCAGCCCGATGTTCTCGCCGCGCCGGCGCAGCTCGTCGTGCAGATCCTGCGCCGAGCGGAATTCGTCGAGTGTCTCCAACAGCGTGGAAATCGCCGCGCGCTGACGGGTCGAGCGGACGCTCGCCCCTGACGTCACGGGGTGTCCTCGCTCGCGTGCGCGACGGCGTCCACCACGATGTGGGCGAGGTGATGATCGGCGAGCCGGTACAGCACTTCGCGCCCGGAGCGCTCGCCGGCAACCACGCCCGCCGCCTTCAGGATCTTCAGATGCTGACTGACCAGCGGCTGCGGCACGCCGAGCGCGTCCACCAGCTCGTGCACGCAGCGATGGGATTCCCGCAACTGCAACACGATGGCGATGCGCACCGGCGCCGCCAGCGCCCGCAACAACTCGCCCGCGGCATCGAGGATCTCCCGCGGCGGCGGGACGGGGTAATCGACCAGTCCGGAGTGCCCACCGGCGACGAGTTCGCCGTGATCGTGGGCGACCGCGTCCAGGTCCGTTCCCATGCCGCCGTCGGTGGCCGCCGGCATCGACGCAGAACGTGAGGGGGACATCATGGGAGCGGCATCACCTCGAGAAGTGCCAGGTAGTGGGGAAGTCTCCGCCGTATCGGCTGCCTCCACTGTCACATGCATGATGACGCATGTCAAAGACCGCGGCGCCGATCGCTACCATGACTGATGCTCTGCGCACGGCGGCCGACCGCCAGGCGCGCCCACCCAACCCCGGAAAGGGAGTGCACCGCCCCGTGGCGTCCGTCATCGACACCGTAGTGAACCTGGCCAAGCGGCGCGGCTTCGTCTTCCCCTCGGGGGAGATCTACGGCGGAACCCGGTCGGCGTGGGACTACGGCCCGTTGGGTGTGGAGTTCAAAGAGAACATCAAGCGCCAGTGGTGGCGCGCGGTGGTCAGCGGACGCGACGACGTCGTCGGCCTGGACTCGTCGATCATCTTGCCGCGGCAAGTGTGGGTGGCCTCGGGCCACGTCGAGGTCTTCCACGACCCGCTGGTGGAGTCGTTGATCACCCACAAGCGTTACCGCGCCGACCATCTCATCGAGGCGTACGAGGCCAAGCACGGCCACCCGCCGCCCAACGGACTGGCCGACATCCGCGACCCCGACACCGGCGAACCCGGGCAGTGGACCGAACCCCGCGAGTTCAACATGATGCTCAAGACCTACCTGGGACCGATCGAGACCGAGGAGGGCTTGCACTATCTGCGTCCGGAGACCGCGCAGGGCATCTTCGTCAACTTCGCCAACGTGGTGACGACCGCCCGCAAGAAGCCGCCGTTCGGTATCGGCCAGATCGGCAAGAGTTTTCGCAACGAGATCACCCCGGGTAACTTCATTTTCCGGACGCGCGAGTTCGAGCAAATGGAAATGGAGTTCTTCGTCGAGCCCTCGACCGCGAAGGAATGGCATCAGTATTGGATCGACACCCGGCTGCAATGGTATGTCGAGTTGGGTATCGGTCCGGAGAACCTGCGGTTGTTTGAACACCCGGCCGACAAACTGTCGCACTACTCCGATCGCACCGTCGACATCGAGTACAAATTCGGCTTCGCCGGTAACCCGTGGGGTGAACTGGAGGGCGTCGCCAACCGTACCGATTTCGATTTGTCGACTCATTCAAAGCATTCCGGCGTCGACCTGTCGTTCTACGACCAGGCGACCGACGCGCGCTACATCCCGTATGTCATCGAACCGGCGGCCGGTTTGACGCGGTCGTTCATGGCCTTCCTGATCGACGCCTACGTCGAGGACGAGGCCCCGAACGCCAAGGGCAAGATGGAAAAGCGCACCGTCCTGCGGCTGGACCCGCGGCTGGCCCCGGTCAAGGCGGCGGTGCTGCCGCTGTCCCGCCATGCCGACCTGAGCCCCAAGGCCCGTGACCTGGCCGCCGAACTGCGCCAGTTTTGGAATATCGATTTCGACGACGCCGGTGCGATCGGGAGGCGCTATCGCCGCCAGGACGAGATCGGCACGCCGTTCTGTGTGACGGTGGATTTCGACTCGCTCGAGGACAACGCGGTGACGGTGCGCCGGCGCGACGACATGTCCCAGGAGCGAGTCGCGATGAACACCGTCGCCGATTACCTCGCGGCGCGCCTCAAAGGCTGCTAGTCACTGCCGTCGCCGGGCCGCATTTGCGAATTAAGGTTTGCTTAAAAGTCCGGCCGTCGGCGGTGGCGGTGCCTTAGGATCTGCCGTGGGGCATAAGTAGATAGCCAGTTGAGCCGCGGGCGGATGTCGGGCCGTCTGACGCAGGAGCCGTTGACTCGGTCGGTTGGGGTGTGGATGATTCCCGCGTTCTTGTTCTTCCCTCCGGAAATCAACTCGGCCTTGATAGTCGGCGGCCCCGGTTCCGGTCCTCTGTTCGAGGCGGCTTCCGCGTGGGACGGATTGGCGGCGGAGCTGTCGTCCTCGGCGTCCTCGTTCAACACCGTGGTGACGGACCTGGCGGCGGGCCCCTGGACGGGTCCGTCGTCGGCATCGATGACGGCCGCCGCGGCGCCCTACGTGCAATGGCTGCTGATCGCCGCGGCGGAGGCGGAGGTGGCCGCGATCCGAGCCCGGCTGGCGGCGCTGGCGTTCGAGGGGGCGGTGGTCGCGACGGTGCCGTTGCCGGCGGTGCTGGCGAATCGTGCCCGGTTGCTGATCCTGATCGCGACCAACTTCTTCGGCCAGAACACGGCGGCGATCGCGCAGACCGAGCTTGAGTACGTCGAGATGTGGGCGCAGGACGTGGCCGCGATGGTGGGCTATCACGCGGGGGCCCAAACGCTGGTGGAGACGCTGCCGGCGTTCACCCCGCCGCCCGCGGGTCTCGGCGGCGGCGCGGCATCCGCGGGCCTGGCGGGCCTGGCCGACCTGGTGACGGCGCCCCTGACTTTAGCGTCACAGTTCTTCCAGGGCTTGTCCTCACTGGGGACCGCGTTCGCATCTCAGCTGCAGTCGGTGTTCATGGCGCTCTCGCCGGCCGTCTCGTCGCTGACGTCGTTGATGACCTCCACGCCGGTGGCGACCCTGACGACGGTGGCCCAGGCCGGAATGTACCCGGCAAGCGCGCTGATGCCGCCCATGGTGGCGCTGGCCCAAAGCACCGCTCCGGCGACCGTCGCGCCGGCGTCGGCACCGGCGCCGGTTTTGCTCACTGCCACCAACGTGGCCGGCGAGGCCCCGCACAGTTCGCATAGCGTGCTGTCCGATCTGCAACCGTTGGCCGGCGGAGGACTGGGCGCCCTCGGCGTCGCGTCGGCGGGCCTGGGGACCGCGCGGTTCGTCGGGGCGATGTCGGTGCCCGCGGCGTGGCAAGGGTCGATGCCGGCTTACGTGCCCGCGCCCGCGATGTCGGGCGTGGCCGGCGGAGCGCCGGCGACGGCGGCGACGGCGGGGGCGGCCGGCCCGGGCAGCGGCCCGCCGATGACGGCCATGCCGGTGAGCGAGAAAAACCCCAAGGGCGAGGACCGGGGCACCAAGGCCGAGGTGGTGCGGTCCCGGCCCAAAGTGGTGCCGCGGACCCGATAGTGACCGATGCCGCTGTTGCGGATGTGCATGGTGTGCACGGCGGTGAGAAACGGAAATCGATTAAGTTGGCCTGGACGCAGTCAGTCGCCGTATCGCATTGCGCGAATTCATCTAATACGTCCCGTAAAAACAGCAACGGCGCGCCCGCCCGCATGCGTTGCCCGAGGCCGAAGCGAGCGGCGCAACGCGTCGGACCCCGTCGAGCACTCGTGGCCGACCGCTCGATCCCGATCACCCTTGACCGCCTCAAGGTGCTGTGCGGCAAGGGGTTTGCGGGGAACAGGTTGCCCGGAGCCGGGTGAGTTCCCGACAGTTCCCGGCGCGCGTGGCCCACAAAGCGGCGGTCCTGACCGGCCAGGCGATGGGTCGGCGTTGGTCCGACACCGGCTCAACTTAATGGAAAATTGGCAATTCCCGCATATCTTCTTCGGTTTGTCTTACGATGTGACCGGTTGGTGTAAATAACTTCGCCACAGCGCCCGAACGCTTTGACCGGCTGTGGAAGGGGGCAGGGGTGCTTTTGCCTCTCGGTTCGCCGTTACCTGACGACACGGTGGCGGCAGTACGCGGTGAGTCCGGCGTGCTCGGTGGCTTATCGGTGCCGCTCAAGTGGGGGGTGGTCGTTCCACCGGACGATTACGACCACTGGGCGCCGAAGTCCGACGCGAGCGCCGAGACCGCGGAGGAGACACTCGACGCGCCCCGCCCGACAGCGGTCGCCGACGGCGTCTGGGGCGGGTGGGAAGGCGAAGCCGCGCCGCGGCCCGTCGGCGTCATACCGCATTCCCCGGCAGCCGGCTGAACGCCGGTAGGTAGCGAACCGAACTCGCCGCGGTAGCAGCGCGGCAACTCAGAATCGGCCGCCGCCACCCATGAAACCGCCGTCGGAAGAACCCGGGGCGCCACCGAACGACGTCGGGCTCCAGCCGCCGAATCCGCCCCGCATGCCGCCGCTGAGCAGGTCGCCGATGATGATGCCGCCGAGCATCGCGCCCATGTCACTGCCGCCGCGACGGGTGTAGGCGCGCTGCATCGTCTGCACATCGTCGTTGGCCAGCGACTGGGCATGAGAGGCCAGCGTCGACGCCGCATTGGCGTGGGCGATCGCTTCGCTCGGGTTCGTCGCGCCCATGTCCTGCGCGGCCTGCAGGTGGCGTTTGGCTTCGGCCAGCCGGGTGCGGGCTTCGGGGCCGATGCTGCCGCGGCGCGTGTCGATGTAGTCGGACACCGCGCGCACCCGTGTCTGCGCGGTGAACAACGCCTGCTCCAGCGATCGGTTGAGTCGCTCGGCGGTGGCCTGCTCTTCAGCCAGGGTGCCCAGCAGCTCGTGCAGCGCGGTGTCGGCCTTGGTCAGCTGTCCGAAGGCGCCCAGCGGATCGTCGGAACCGCCGGCGCGGGCGCTCTCGACGGCCCGGGTGGCCGCGTCGCGGGCCGCCACCAGATCGCCGGTGTGCGCGGATTTTTTCTGCAGCAGTTCGTTCGCGCGCGCGATGTCGTTCTTGATGTCGTCCATGGCCGACGGCAGCCGGTCGATCGCGTGCTGAATGTCGTTGGCCGCGTTGTCCACCGCGTCGAGCAGCGCTCGCGCCTGCCCGAGGGCCGACTCGGCGGCCCGGACGGCGTCGACCAGACCGGCTTGCCCACCGGTGACGGCGCGGGCGGCAAGCTCACGGGCGTTGCCGATGTTGCGGTCGGCGAACGTCAGCCGCTCCCTGGCCGTCGTGACATTGCCGGACACCGAAGTCAGTGCGGCGGGGCTGAAGTCGTGGTGCAGCGCCGCCAGCCGTTGCTCCGCCGGAGCGAGGCGGCTGGTGAGTTCCACATACTGCTGCGTCAGAGCGTCCAACCGTGACGCGGCGTTGATCACCAGATCGCGCAGCTGCTCGAACGCCTCGGTTTGTGACTCCAGCTCGCGGTCGGCCCGCGCCGCCGACACGATCACCTGGGTGAGCAGTTCGCGCCGCTGCGCCGGTGTCTCGGGTGTGCTGTCGTCGAGTTGCTGGCGCACCGTGAACGCTTGGGACAGAGCCGCTTTGGCATTGGTCACCGCGCGGGTGAACGGCTCGGTTCGCTCCTCGCCGAATTCGCCGACCGCCAGGTCCAGTTCGTTGGCGCTGGTGCGAAGCGCGTTGTCGACGTCCACCACCAGCGTGCGGGACAGGTCGTCGAGCGTCTCCAGCGGCAGCGCGGCCAGCGCGTCGACGTCGGTGGGGTCGACCCGGCGTGCGGCCGCCAACGCCGCGGCCCGCCGACGTTTGCCGCGATAGCGCATCACCAGCAGCAGGCCAGCCAGCGCGATGAGAATGGCCGCCAGTGTGGCCAGCAGGATCACCCGGCCCGACGAACCGGGCGACGCGTCGAGTCCGTTGGCCGCCGCGACGGCGGCGCCGCTCCAGTCGCCGCTGTGCAAGGCGGGTTCGATCTTGTTGCGCCGCAAGTTGTCAACCTGATTGGCGTTGACGCTCTTGATGGTGGACGGCACCAGGAATGCGTAGGCGCGGCTGGTGGTCGCGACGGCCAGCAGCGCGTCGTAGCCGCCCAGGTCGCTGGCGCGCACGGTGCGTTGCGCCCATCCCGTCGGCGTCTGCTCGGAGAAGTCGCCGACGTAGACCACCCACAGCCGGATGTGGCGGTCGGTGTACAGCTTGTTGACGGCGGCGGTGACCGTGCTGCGCCCGGAATCCGATAAGACTCCCGCGTTGTCGGTGATGTAGTCGGCCAACCGGAATGGCGGTTGCGCGCCGGCGGGCGGTGCCTGCAGCAGCCCGCCGCTGAGGCCGACCGTGAAGAGCGTCGCGAGCATGGCGAGCAGGCGAGCGGTGCGCATACGGCCAATCTAGCCCCGCGACGATGCAGGCCCGTAGGCCTGCTGAGGAGTGGGGCAATGCAGCACAGCCCCGCGACGATGCAGGCCCGTCGCGCCAGCCTTGGGCGCGCATTCCCTGGCAGACTGTGCGTCGGTGACCAGGAATCAGCGCGACCCCTACGACGACTTCGACCGTCAGCGACGGGTAACCGAAGCGGCCAAGACTGCGGGTCTGCCGGGCACGGAAGGCCAGCACCGCACCGACTTCGCCCGCGACCGCGCCCGGGTCCTGCACAGCGCCGCCCTGCGCCGGCTGGCCGACAAGACCCAGGTCGTCGGGCCGCGGGAAGGGGACACGCCGCGCACCCGGCTGACGCACTCCCTCGAGGTCGCCCAGATCGGGCGGGGAATGGCCGTCGGGCTGGGCTGCGATCTCGACCTGGTCGACCTGGCGGGCCTGGCCCACGACATCGGCCACCCGCCCTACGGGCACAACGGCGAGCGCGCGCTCGACGAGGTCGCTGCGAGCTACGGCGGCTTCGAGGGCAACGCCCAGAATTTCCGAATCCTGACCAGCCTCGAGCCCAAAGTGCTTGACGCACAAGGTAACAGCGCGGGGCTGAACCTGACTCGCGCGTCGCTGGACGCGGTCACCAAATACCCGTGGCCCCGCGGCGAAGGGGCGGGAAGCGCGGCCCGCAAGTTCGGGTTCTACGACGCCGACCGCGAGCCGGCGGCCTGGATGCGGTCGGGCGCACCGGAGGGCCGGATGTGCCTGGAGGCGCAGGTGATGGACTGGGCCGACGACGTGGCCTACTCGGTGCACGACGTGGAGGACGGCGTCGTCTCCCAACGCATCGACCTGCGGGTGCTCGCCGACGATGACGAGGCCGCGGCGCTGGCCAAACTGGGTGAGACCGAGTTTTCCCGGGTGCGCGCCGACGATTTCATGGCGGCCGCGCGACGGCTGTCGGCGCTGCCGGTGGTCGCCGCCGTGGGCAAGTACGACGCCACGCTCGCGGCGTCGGTCGCACTCAAGCGGCTGACCAGTGAGCTGGTCGGGAGGTTCGCCTCGGCCGCCATCGCCACCACTCGCGCGGCGGCCGGACCCGGACTGGTGCGCTACCGGGCCGAGCTGCAGGTTCCCGATCTGGTGCGGGCCGAGGTCGCGCTGCTGAAAATCCTGGCGCTGCAGTTCATCATGTCCGATCCGCGGCATCAGGAAACCCAGGCCGGGCAGCGTGAGCGCATCCACCGGGTGGCGCAGTGGCTGTACGCGGGAGCACCCCGAACCCTCGACCCGGTCTTTGCTGCGGCCTTCAACACCGCGGCCGACGACGCCGCCCGGTGGCGGGTCATCGTCGATCAAATCGCCTCCTACACCGAGGGCCGGCTGGAACGGATCGACGCCCGCCAGGCCGGTCCGTAGTGGATCGTCGCCCGCCACTCGTCCGGTCCGGGAACCGGCGCGGCCGCCGCGAGTTAGGCTGCCCGATATGAAGAAATTCAGCGGCTCTCCCTTGATGGCCTCCCTCGTGATGGGCCTTCCCGTCGTCGCCATGACTGCCTGCAGTTCACCGCAGCACGAGAGCAGCCAGCCGGGCACCACCCCGCCGGTGAAGTCCGCCGCCCCGACCTCCTCCGGGGAGACGACGACGCCGGCACCCGCCGGCGGCTCGCTCAGCGCGGAGTTGAAGACGCCCGACGGCCGGACCGCGGCCACCGCGACCTTCGACTTCACCGGCAACTATGTGACCGTCACCGTGAAGACGGTGGCGACCGGCATCCTGACCCCCGGCCTGCACGGCCTGCACGTCCACGAGATCGGCAAGTGCGAGCCGAACTCGGTGGCCCCCACCGGCGGCGCGCCGGGCAACTTCTTGTCCGCCGGCGGCCACTACCAGGCCCCCGGCCACACCGGTAAGCCCGAGAGCGGCGATCTGGCGACGCTCGAGGTGCGCCAGGACGGCGCGGCCTACCTGGTCACCACCACCGACTCGTTCACCCGCGACGACCTGCTGGCCGGTACCAAGACCGCGCTGATGCTGCACGGCGCCCAGGACACCGAGAACGCGATGGATCGCGTCGCGTGCGGTGTCATCGGAACCGGCTAGCCTTCCCCGCCGCGCCCTTAGACTGAGCCGATGTCAAGCCCGGCAGGTTCATGGAGCGAGGGCGACGGGCGCGCCCGGGGCCGCGGCCGGATTCCCGATCGCGACATCGCCGCCATCCGCGAACGGGTACGCATCGACGAAGTGGTCGGCGATTACGTGCAATTGCGGCGCGCGGGCGCGGATTCGCTCAAGGGGCTGTGTCCGTTTCATGACGAGAAGTCGCCGTCGTTTCATGTCCGCCCCAACCACGGCCACTTTCACTGCTTCGGCTGTGGCGAGGGCGGCGACGTGTACGCGTTCATCCAGAAGATCGAGCACGTCAGCTTCGTCGAGGCGGTCGAGATGCTCGCTGACCGGGTCGGTCACACCATCACCTACTCCGGCCCGGCGACCAGTGTGCAGCGCGACCGCGGAAGTCGCAGCCGCCTCGTCGCGGCCAACGCGGCCGCGGCCGAGTTCTACGCGGCGGCGCTGGAATCCGACGAGGCGGCACCGGCGCGCCAGTACCTGACCGAGCGCAACTTCGATGCCGAGGCGGCCCGTCACTTCGGTTGCGGGTTCGCGCCGTCCGGCTGGGACACACTGACAAAGCACTTGGTGCGCAAGGGTTTCGAGTTCAAGGAGCTGGAAGCGGCCGGGCTGTCGCGGCAGGGGCGCCGCGGGCCGATGGACCGCTTCCATCGCCGCCTGCTGTGGCCCATCCGTTCCTCGTCGGGCGAGGTGATCGGTTTCGGTGCCCGGCGGTTGTTCGACGACGACCCGATGGAAGCCAAGTACATCAACACCCCCGAGACGCTGCTGTACAAGAAGTCGAACGTGATGTTCGGCATCGACTTGGCCAAACGCGACATCGCCAAGGGCCACCAGGCCGTCGTCGTCGAGGGCTACACCGACGTGATGGCGATGCATCTGGCCGGGGTCACCACCGCCGTGGCGTCGTGCGGCACCGCTTTCGGCGACGAGCACCTGGGGATGCTGCGCCGACTGATGATGGACGACAGCTTCTTTCGCGGCGAGCTGATCTACGTGTTCGACGGCGACGCGGCCGGGCGGGCCGCCGCCCTCAAGGCCTTCGGCGGCGAGCAGAACCTGGCGGGGCAGTCGTTTGTGGCCGTCGCGCCGGACGGCATGGACCCCTGCGACTTGCGGCTGAAGTCCGGCGACGGCGCCCTGCGCGACCTGGTGGCCCGGCGAACGCCGTTGTTCGAGTTCGCGATCCGGTCAGCGCTCGCCGAGATGGACCTCGACAGCGCCGAGGGCCGGGTGGCCGCGCTACGCCGCTGCGTGCCCATGGTCGGCCAGATCAAGGACCCGACGCTGCGCGACGAGTACGCCCGCCAGCTCGCCGGGTGGGTCGGCTGGGACGACGTCGCGCAGGTCATCGACCGGGTGCGCGGCCAATCCAAGAACTCCAAAACCGCGGCCCGCGGCGCGGCCGGACCCAAGATGTCGCGGCGCGCGGAGCAGCCTCCCGCCGCGGCCCAGCCCGCCGCCCGTCGCCCCGACCCCCGCGACCCCACCCTGTGGCCTCAGCGGGAGGCGCTCAAGTCGGCGTTGCAGTACCCGGCGCTGGCCGGCCCGGTGTTCGACACGCTGACCGTCGAGAGCTTCACCCACCCCGGGTACGCCGCGATCCGCGCGGCCATCGAGACCGCCGGCGGCACGTCGGGCGGGATCACCGGGGCGCAGTGGCTCGAGGCGGTGCGCGACCGGGCCTCGTCTCCGTTGACGGCGGCCCTGATCAGCGAGCTGGGTGTCGAGGCCATCCAGGTCGACGAGGAGAAAATGCCGCGCTACATCGCCGGCGTGCTGGCCCGGCTGCAAGAGGTGTGGATGGGCCGCCAGATCGCCGAGGTGAAGTCGAAGTTGCAGCGCATGTCGCCGATCGAACAGGGCGACGAGTATCACGCGTTGTTCGGCGACCTGGTGGCGATGGAGGCCTACCGGCGCAGCCTGCTCGAGCAGGCTAGCGGCGACGAGTAGAGGACTCGAGCTCCTCGTCGGGCAGCGGCTCGACGTCGCGTTCCATGATGGCGGTTCGGTCGTCGATCTCCGCCAGCGTGACAAAGCCGGCGTCGGGGGAGATCCGATTCGCGATCTTGCGGCGTCCCCCTTCGATCATCGACTTGGCCACCGGGCTGCTGGTCAGCGCCTGATAGGTGCCGACGATCTGCTCGTATCGCCGACGACCGGCTTTCGAGCCCAGCACGTAACCCAGTCCCAGCACCACGACATACCGGATCAAAGCGTTCCTCCCGACTATCGATGGCTCCATCCTGCCTCACCGGGCGGGGTGCGCGCGCGGTCGACTGGGCCAAGTCGGTGGCGACCCGCTACGCCCGGCTGCGATCGACCGGGGCTCGATGGTGGCGACCCGCTGCGCCCGGCTGCGCCGCGCTTGCGATCGCCACGGGGCTCGATGGTGGCGACCCGCTGCGCCCGGCTGCGCCGCGCTTGCGATCGCCACGGGCGGCCCGCGCCAGTTGGGCGTGGTCGTGCCAGTACGCTAGAGTCGTCCCGCGATCGGGTTAGTCCCCTGTAGCTCAATTGGCAGAGCATTCGGCTGTTAACCGAAGGGTTCCTGGTTCGAGTCCAGGCGGGGGAGCAGATTTCACCAAGCGACTCGGCCGTCACTGCCCGATCGCGATATCCGTCGGATTTCCCGCCCACGCCGCCGTCGGCGCCAAACCCAGATGCTCGCGCAACGTGTGGCCGCGGTATTCGGTGCGGAAGCTGCCTCGTTCCTGCAGCAGTGGCACCACCTTGTCAACGAACTCATCGAGGCCGTGCGGCGTCAGGTGCGGCACCAGGATGAAGCCGTCGCAGGCATCCGACTGCACGTAGCGGTCGATCTCCTCGGCCACCTGCTGCGGCGTCCCGACGAACTGCTGGCGGCTGGTCACCTCGATGATCAGCTCGCGGATCGACAGGTTCTCGGCTTCCGCTCGCGCCCGCCAGGTTTGGGCGACCGTCTTGGGATCGCCGTGCCGGACCCGACCTCGCGTGATGTTCGGGTTCTCGACGGGATCGACGTCGGGCAGCGGCCCGTCGGGATCGTAGGCCGACAGGTCCACGCCCCACAGCTGCTCGAGGAACGCGATCGCCGTCGGCCCGCTGACCTGCTGCTCGCGGATGCGGCGCGCGTTGTCCTGCGCCTCACCGGGCGTGTCACCGAGCGCGAACGTCGCGCCGGGCAGGACCTTGAGCCGGTCGGGGTCGCGCCCGCGGGCGGCGGCGCGGCCCTTCACGTCGGCGTAGTAGCGCTGCCCCGCCTCGAGCGAACCGTGCAGCGTGAACAGGGCGTCGGCGTGCTTGGCGCCGAAGTCGCGGCCGTCGCTGGAGTCACCGGCCTGCAACAGCACGGGGTGGCCTTGCGGGCCGGCGGGCAGCGAGGCCGAGCCGCGGACGTCGAATTGCGGACCGAGGTGGTCGACGACGTGGATGCGGGCCGGGTCGGCGTAGGTTCCGGCGTCGACGTCGGCGATCACGGCGTCGGGCGCCCAGCTGTCCCAGAATTTGCGCGCGACGCTGATGAATTCCTCGGCCCGGTGGTAGCGGTCGGCGTGGGCGAGGAATCCGCCGCGGCGGAAGTTCTCCCCGGTGAACGCGTCGGAGGAGGTGACCATGTTCCACGCCGCGCGGCCGTCGGAAAGGTGGTCCAGCGACGCGAATTGCCTTGCCACCTCGTAGGGTTCGTTGAATGTGGTGTTGATCGTGCCGGCCAGACCGAGTCGCTCGGTCACCGCGGCGAGCGCGGCGAGCACGGTGAACGTGTCGGGCCGGCCGACGACGTCGAGGTCGTGGATCTTGCCGCGATGCTCGCGCAGCCGCAATCCCTCGGCCAGGAAGAAGAAGTCGAACAGCCCCCGCTCGGCGGTCTTGGCAAGGTGCACAAACGATTCGAACGCGATCTGGCTGCCCGCGCTCGGATCCGACCACACCGTGGTGTTGTTCACCCCGGGGAAGTGGGCGCCCAGGTGTATCTGCTTGCGCTGTCCCGCATCTCGAACGGTCATCCGGTCAGCCCCCATCGTTTGGCGATCAGTTCATGCGAGCGCAGCCGGTCGGCGTGCCGGTGGGTGACGGACGTGATGACCAGTTCGTCGGCGCCGGTGACCCGGCGCAGCAGCTCGAGCCGGTCGGCGACCTCATCGGGATTGCCGACGAATTGTGTTGCGGTGCGGTCGGCCACCAGCGCCTGCTGAGCCTCGGTCAGGGGTTCGCAGAAGTCGGGATCCGGGTAGGGGATCGCGCCCCGGCCGCTGCGAATCGAATACACCCAGTGGCCGTAGCTGGACGCGAGGTAGCGCGCGGTGGCGCTGTCCTCGGCGACCACGACGTCGGCCGACACCACGACGTACGGTCGCGCCAGTCGGGCGGACGGCCGGAAGGCGTTGCGGTACGCGGTGATTGCGTCGAGCGCGGTGCCGGGGGTGATGTGGTAGCTCGCGACGAACGGAAGTCCGCGGGCGCCGGCCACCTCGGCGCTCTGTCCCTTGGTGCTGCCGAAGATCCACGGTGTCAGCTGCGCGTGTTCGCCGGGAACGGCCCGCAGCGGATGGCCATCGACGGCGTAGGTGCCGTCCAGCATCGCTTCGATATCGGCGACCTGCTCGGCGAAATCCGCTGGCTGCGCGCACGGTTGGGCAAGCACAGACGCCTGCGCCCGCATCCGTTCGGATTTCATCAGCGGGGTTTGGTCGAACGGTGTGGGGATGAGCAGGCCGTCGACGTCCCGCCACGGCTGCGGCGCGCGGTCGGGTGGGGCGGCGAGCGCCGTGGCGGCCTCTTTGCGCCGTTGCCCGGACCGGCCCAGGCCCATGTCGATCCGTCCCGGATGCAACGCGTCCAGGATGCCGAAGCTTTCGACTACGGCGAGCGCCGTCGTGTTGCCGACCTGCACGGCGGCCGATCCGACGTGGATATGTTCGGTGGCCGCGGCGATCTGGCCGATCAGCGTCGCCGGTGACGAGCTGGCCACCGCGACGAAGTGGTGCTCGGCGAGCCAGTAGCGCTTGTAGCCCCATTGTTCGGCGTGCCGGGCCAGATCGATGGTGTTGCGCAGCGCCGTGGCGGCCTCGCTGCCGGCGCTGATGGGCGCCAGGTCCAGGATCGACAAGGGGGTGAGGCTCATGACGGCGCCGTCGCGTAGCGGTTGGGGGCGGGCGCCAGGCCGAGGCGCTCGCGCAGCGTCTCGCCCTCGCGGTAGCGGGTGCGGAACCGCCCGGCGCGCTGCAGCAGCGGCACCAGGCCGTCGACGATCGCGGGCAGATCGATCGCGTTGACCGCGGGTCGCAGCCGCACCCCGTCGGCCCCGGCGTGCTGCCAGGCGAGCAGCAGCTCCGCCAAATCGCTTGCGCTGCCACGGAAGACGTGCGCGTCGGAGGGTATGGCCGCGCCCGGCGTCAGCGGATCCTCACCCAGCGACACCACCAGATCGGCGTAGACCCGGATCGTGCGGCCCGCCGCACGTTGCGCCTGTCCGACCTCGGCCAGGATGGCACGCAGCGAGTCCTCGTCGCGTGGGGTGACAAAGACCAGGTCGGCGTTGGCGGCGGCGAACTCGTAGACTCGCGGCGCGTGCGCCAGCGCCGCCACCACCGGCTGGCCCTGGGGCGGGCGAGGGGTGATGGACGGTCCCTTGACCGAGAAGTGCTCGCCGGTGAAGTCGATGTAGTGCAGCTTGTCGCGATCGATGTAGCGTCCGGTCGCCACGTCACGGATGACGGCGTCGTCCTCCCAGCTGTCCCAGAGGCGGCGCACCACCTCCACGGCGTCGGCGGCCTCGCGAAACAGCTCGTCGCCGTCGGGGGCGGGTCGCCGGCCGAACAGCGCCGCCTCGTGTGCCGTCGGGCTCACCCGCACCTGCCAGCCGGCGCGGCCGTGCGAGATATGGTCAAGCGTCGCAATCGCTTTCGAGACATGGAACGGCTCGGTGTGGGTGACGGTCGCGACGGGGATGATGCCGATGTGTTCGGTGACCGGCGCGATGCGCGCGGCCACCAGTGTGGCGTCGGCGCGGCCGGCCAGGCGCCGGGACGAGATTTCGGGCCGGCGGCCCGGCTGCGCATCCAGGCTGTCGTCGATGGTCAGGAAGTCGAGCAGGCCACGTTCGGCGGTGGCCGCCAGCGAGGCCCAGTATCGCCCGCTGAGTTGTCCGCCGCCGGTTGCGTTGTGCGCGAAGGCGTATCGCCACGCGTGGGGGTGCCACCCGTAGCCGTCGAGTCCCACGGCCAGATGCAGTCCGGTCATGACCGGCCTGCGGAACCTGGCGTCGCGGCGCCGTCGTGCATCGTGTCCATAACCCACTGTGCAACGCCGTGGGCGACGATGCATTCCGAAGCGGGGTTATGTTCAGCGTGAGCAATACTTTGCCGAGCTCATCGCTAAAGAACGTGCCAATGCTGGTCTTTGGGGGCCGGTCCGCTCAGATGGAGAAGTCCTCGCCGTACCAAACTCCGGCTTCGGGGGGCCGGATGACGTGGTTGGTCTGCGCGCCGTCCGCCCGAGCCTCGAGTTTGGTCACCCGGGTCAGCAATGACTGCAGGCTGACACCGACGAGATCGGGCATCATCGAGTCGTCCGGACTGCCGGGACGGCTGCGGCTGATGACCTGTCCGGGCACTCCGATGACCACCGCGCTGGATGGAACCTCCTTGACCACCACGGCATTGGCGCCGATGCGGCTGTCGTCGCCGATTTTGATCGCGCCCAAGACCTTTGCGCCGGCGCCGATGATCACCCTGTCTCCGATGGTGGGATGGCGCTTGCCGGTGTCCCTGCCGCTGCCGCCGAGGGTGACACCGTGGTAGATCGTCACGTCCTCACCGACTTCCGCCGTCTCGCCGATCACCACGCCGGTGGCGTGATCGATGAACAGCCCGGGGCCCAGGACGGCGCCGGGGTGGATCTCGACGCCGGTCAGGATCCGGGTGATCTCGGCGAGGATGCGCGCGATCAGCCTCGCCCCGCGCAGCCACAGCCAGTGGTTGATGCGGTGAAACCAGATGGCGTGCACCCCGGGGTAGGCGAAGATCACCTGCAGCGTGGTCGGGGCGGCGGGGTCTCGCTCCCTGGCTGCCCGGATGTCGGTGCGGATGGCGTCGAGCATGATTAGTCGGCCAGGTCGGCGAACAGCGGCGTGCTCAGGTAGCGCTCGCCGAAGTCGGGCAGCACGACGACGACGAGCTTTCCGGCGTTCTCGGGGCGCCGAGCGACCTTCAGGGCGGCCGCCAACGCGGCCCCCGAGGAGATGCCGACCAGCAGTCCCTCTTCGGCGGCCAGCCGCCGGGCCAGGGCCATCGACTCTTCGTTGCCGACGGTGATGACCTCGTCCACCAGATCCATCGCCAGCACCGGCGGGACGAAGCCGGCGCCCAGGCCCTGGATGGGGTGCGGCCCTTTCTGTCCACCGGAGAGCACCGGGGACCCCTCCGGTTCGACGGCGATGAATTGTGCGGAGGGCTTACGTTCTTTGATGACCTGAGCCACCCCGGTGAGGGTGCCGCCGGTCCCGACCCCGGCGACGAAGATGTCCACCTTGCCGTCGGTGTCGCGCCACACTTCTTCTGCCGTTGTCTTGCGGTGGATTTCGGGGTTGGCCGGGTTCTCGAACTGCTGCGGCACGAAGTACCGTTGGTCGCTCTTGGCCAATTCCTCGGCCTTGGCGATGGCGCCGGGCATGCCCTCGGGCCCGGGTGTCAAGACGATCTCGGCGCCCAACGCGCGCAACAACATTCGCCGCTCGACGCTCATCGTCTCCGGCATGGTCAACACGCAGCGGTAGCCGCGTGCGGCGGCCACCAGCGCCAGCGCGATGCCGGTGTTCCCGCTTGTCGGCTCGAGAATGATCGTATCCGGCTTGATCACGCCCGCCTTTTCGGCCGCGTCGATCATCGCGACCCCGATGCGGTCCTTGACGCTGTTTCCCGGGTTGAAGAATTCCAGCTTGGCGACGACGTCGGCGACCGCACCGTCGGTGACCCGGTTGAGCCGGACCAGCGGGGTGTTTCCGATCAGTTCCGTGACATTCTCGGCGATGCTCATCTACCTTTTGTCTCCAACGATGTAGGACCAGGCCTCTCAGCCTGCCAGCTAATATCGAACTCTATGTTCATCTCGGTCGGGATCGCTAGCGCCGGGTAGGCGGGTCGAGCCTGATCAGGGCCGCCGCGGCTACCTCCCGCTAGGGCGTGAATCGGCTCGGACGATACGGTCATCGGTCGCAAATTTTCCTGAAAGGTCTCCGTGGTCCGCGTCTTGACGCCGCCGGACAAATACACCGAAACCGCCCTGACATGGGCGAGCGCGCGGATTTCTACAATGTCAGAGGCGTGCGGAAATCAACAACAGCGACACGAACAGTCCGCGACGCGCGACGGGACAAAGCGCAGCTGTACGGAGTGTTGCATAGTCTCCACTATAGGACAGTCGAGGCTCCCGCCCGCTTGGCTCAGCCGGGATCTGCGTCGTCTGGGCTGGTCATCGCCTCGATCTGGCTCGAGGCGATGGTTTCGGCATGATTTCCGCGCCGTGCCCTAGGCGCTCATACCCCACCCGAACAGGCGCGACGTCAGCAGCACGATGCCGAGGGAGACGGTGGCCACGACCGTCAGGCCGATGACCGCGACGACGAGCGGGCGCCAGCCGGTGCGTGCGATCTGACGGATGTCGGTGTTGAGCCCCACACCCGCAAACGTGAGCAGGAACGCCCATTTCGACACGTTGGCGAGGTTGGCGGTTTGGCCCTTGGTCAGCCAGCCGGCGGTGGCGATCGCCGACACCACCAGGAAACCGAGCACAAACTTCGGGAACTTGTTCCAGATGAACGCGGCCTTGGCCCGGGCGCCCGGCGCGATCTCGTCGGCCTGCCCGCGCGCGGCCCAATACAGCGCGAAGCCCAGCACGACGAAACCGATCAGCGCGTTGCGGGTCGACTTGACCAGCACGGCGATCTTGCCGGCGTGGTCGGAGTACAGGTAGCCGGTGGCGGTGGTTTCGGCGGTGTTGTCCACGGAAAGTCCTGCCCACAGCCCGAATTCGTGATCGGTGAGCCCGATCGCGTGGCCCAGGGGCGGCAACACGAACAGTGATACCGCGCCCAACGCCAGGATCGCCGCGATCGCGTAGCTGACATCGGAGTTGCGGGCCCGAATCGCGCCCTTGGCCGCCACGATCGCCGACACCCCGCAGATCGACGTGCCGATCGCCAACAACGAGCCGAGCTTGCCCGACAATCCGAACGCGCGGGCCACGATGATGATGATCGTTCCCGCGATGGTCATGTCCACCAGAATCTGCACCAGGCTGATCCCGCCGAGCTTGGCGATGTCGCCCAGCACGAAACGCGAGCCGAGCGCCACGATGCCGACCTTGAGCCAAAATTCGTAGGTCAGCACACCGGGGCGAAAGATCGGGTGCAGGCCAACGGTATTGGTGATGAGCAGCCCAATCACGATCGCCCACAACACGTATTCGATGTCGGGCACCGTCCAGTGCTGGTGTTTGGCCAGCGCGTTCCACCAGATCTGGGCGTGCTTGCCCAGCAACCCCACACCGATCAGCAGGAGGACGCCCGGGACATAGTCGAGCGGACGGGTACTGGTGAAGGTGGCCTCGGCAGGCGTTTCGCCGGGCTCCGCGCGCAGCGTGCTCACGCCGCTCACCACGGGACCTTCGGAAGCACGTCGGCCACCGCCAACGCGACGATCACGCCCGCCACGACGGTCGCCCACCAGTCCACCGATATCGCGCCGAGCCTCGCCGGCCCGTTCGGGCCCCGCAGCGCGTCGTCATCTGGCACGCCTTCACCCACGATGGCCACTCCTCACGCGACTCCTCAGGCGACATTGGCGGCTTGTGCAGCCGCATCCTGCTGACGGGAATCGTGGCCCGTGGCGCCGCCGCGGCCAAGTGATTGGCTCGGCCAGAATCTAGCTCGCCCGGGGCGGTCGATCAGGTTGGCAGGCCGCGCTTCTCGGCGTCGGCACGGTAGCGGTCCACCCACTCGTCGGAGCGATGGTCGGCCTGGCGTTCCAGCACCGGCTCCGGCGCCAGCTGCGGGTCAAGGCCCAGCGCCTCGAGGATGGATCCCACCACCTGGGTCAGGTTGCGCCACAACACCGGATACGAAATCTCCATCGGGGTGACGTTTTCTTCGGCGAACCAATTCCGCCAGCCCTCTTCTTGCGCGCGCAGCATGGTGACGACGTGCGCGATCGCTCCGGCGTGGTAGGTGGCGCGCGCGTCACGCGCCGGGTCGGGCCTTCCGCGCCAGACCCGTGTCTGCACCGCTCGCCAAAACGACACCGCCTGCGAGATCACGTCGGGACGGTAGACGTGAATCAGCAGCGGCTCCTCGCCCACCACGTCGCGGATCGCCGCCAGCAGGCCGTCGCCGCTGCGGTCCGGCAGGTCCTTGGCGCGGTTCAGCAGCAGCGGCGTCTGGTTCCACATCAGCTTGCCGCCCCACACCCCGTTCGGCGTCCGTCCGACGGTGCGAATGTAGGCACGCCAGATCTCGGGCGGCGCGAGGTCGGGTGTCCCCGCGTCCAGCGGATCGAGCAGGCTCAGGATCGACTCGTCCTCGACCCCGGCGAACCACTCCCGCGGCTGCGGCGACTGGCTGGTGGCCGGTAGGTACTGAAAGAACTCCTGCGGCTCGCCGGCCACGCCGGTCGCGCGCAGCGATTCGACCAGCAGCGTGCTGCCACTGCGCTGCGACGCCAACACCAGATATGACGACGGCCTATTTGTCACCCGCAGAGTCTAACCGGAAACGCCGCATCCCATCTCCGGTAGCGCGATCACGGTCAGCCTGAGTGAAACCGTTGCGTTGAACCACACTTGCCCGAACCGTGGCGTTCGGCGGGGATAGTCGAACGGGACGGTGGCCGTGAGTGCGCAACGGTTTTCGGAGCAGACGCAACGCGTCGCGAGCGACGCGTGCCGGTTCGCCCCGACTTGCGCTGTGCCGCAGGCCGGTTCCGGCAACGATGGGAGATCGGGTGCGCGCCGTCGCCACCGACCGCGTGCGCCGCCGTGGGCCATTCGTCGATTGGGTTACCGGCCGCGGCCACATTTCTTCTTGTTGATCGCAAATCTAACGCCGGGCATTGTTTTGCCCGTACATTCGCTGATCTGCGCGCACGAGCAGGCATTGGCGGCGCAGTAAAAAGTGCTGTTTGCTTGAGCGCCAGCCAATTACGAACGCATAAACGTCTGTTACGAACATGGGGGTCGAGTTGAGTCACCAGGACCGCCGTTGGGGTGGGCGAACAGCGTGAACGCGACGACCGTGGCGAAGCCCATGACCGCGTTAGGGCAATTCTTTCTGCTCAGCGCCGAGGCGTTGGTTGCCGCCGTGCGCGGTCCGTGGGCGTGGCGTGAAGTGCTCGAGCAGATTTGGTTTGTCGCCCGGGTTTCCATTTTCCCGACCATCATGTTGTCGATTCCGTACACGGTGCTGATTGTTTTCGTGCTCAACATTCTGCTCGTGGAGATCGGCGCCGGAGACCTTTCGGGCGCCGGTGCCGGCCTGGCCTCGGTGACCCAGGTGGGCCCGGTGGTCACCGCGATGGTCGTCTCGGGCGCCGGGTCGACCGCCATGTGCGCGGATCTGGGTGCGCGCACCATCCGCGAGGAAATCGACGCGATGAAGGTGATCGGCGTCAATCCCGTTCAGGCGCTGGTGGTTCCGCGCATCATCGCGGCCACGTTCGTGGCGGTCCTGTTGTACTCGGTGGTCGCGGTCACCGGGCTGACCGGTAGCTACATCTTCGTGGTCTTCGTTCAGCACGTCACGCCGGGCGCGTTCATCGCCGGGATGACGCTGGTCACCGGGCTGCCGCAGGTCGTGATCTCACTGATCAAGGCGACTCTGTTCGGCCTGTCCGCGGGCCTGATCGCCTGCTACAAGGGACTATCGGTGGGCGGCGGACCCACCGGCGTCGGGAATGCGGTGAACGAGACCGTGGTGTTCTCCTTCATGGCGCTTTTCTTCATCAACATCCTGACGACCGCGCTCGGGGTGAAGGTGACGGCCAAATGACCGATGCCGCACGCGAACCGTCGTGGTTCGTCACCCTGGGACCCAGGATGGTGGGCTCGACCCGCAAGCTGGGCGAACAGACCGTGTTCTACGGCCAATCCCTGGCCTCCACTGCCGATGCGGTGCGCCGCTACCCCGGAGAGCTGTTGCGCCTGATCGCCGAGATGGGCATGGGCACAGGCGCATTGGCCGTGATCGGGGGCACGGTCGGCATCATCGGCTTCCTCACGCTGACCACCGGTGCCCTCGTTGCGGTGCAGGGCTACGACACGCTGTCCAACATCGGCGTCGAGGCGCTGACCGGCTTCCTGTCGGCGTTCTTGAACGTTCGGATGATCGCGCCCTGCACGGCCGGTCTGGCGTTGGCGGCCACCATCGGCGCCGGTGCCACCGCGCAATTGGGGGCGATGCGCATCAACGAGGAGATCGACGCCTTAGAGGTCATGGGCATCCGGGCGGTCACCTATCTGGCCTCCACCCGGATCATCGCCGGCATCCTGGTCGTCATCCCGCTCTACGCCGTCGCCGTCCTGATGTCGTTCATCGCGGCGAAACTGCTCACGATCTACGTCTACGGGCAGTCGCGAGGCGTCTACGAGCACTACTTCGCCACGTTCCTGCGCCCCAACGACCTGCTTTGGTCGTTCCTGTCGGCTCTGGCGATGGCGACGGGTGTGATGGTCGTGCACACCTACTACGGTTTCACCGCGACCGGCGGGCCGGCCGGCGTGGGGGAGGCCGTCGGCCGCTCGGTCCGGTCATCGATGATCGTCACCGCGTTTGTGTGCCTGATGATTTCACTGTCCGTTTACGGGCAGTCCGGCAACTTCAACCTGTCCGGCTAGCCGCATGAGCAACCACACGCACCGCGGGCGATCGCAGCAGCGAAACCGGACCCGCACCAGCAGGATCGACCCAATATGGTGGGCGCCAACGCTGTTCATCCTCGTCGGCGGCCTAGTCGCGCTGACCGCGGCGTCGTTCTCCGGCAAGTTCGCGGCCTTCGTCCCGCTCACGCTGGTCTCTGACCGGGCTGGACTGGTGATGGAAGACGGCGCCAAGGTGAAGCTGCGCGGCGTCCAGGTCGGACAGGTCGCCTCGATCGGCACCGACGTGAAAACGGCCCGGCTGCAGCTGAAGATCCGCCCGGATGCCTTCAGATACCTGCCGGACAACCTCGAGGCCGAGATCAAATCGACCACGGCCTTCGGCTCCAAATACGTCGACCTGATCGTCCCTTCCCAGCCCAGCGTTACCGCCCTGAAGCCCGGCGCGGTGCTGCGCTCGCGCAATGTCACCGTCGAGGTCAACACCGTGTTCGAGAACCTGCAATCGGTGGTGCAGGCGCTCGACCCGGCCAAACTCAACGCGATCTTGTCGGCCTTCGCGCAATCGGTCCGCGGCAAGGGCGATCGGATCGGACACGCGGTCACCGACGCGAACAACGTGCTGCTCACCGTCAACTCGCGCATGGACACGATTCACCAGGACTGGAGGCTGTTCGGCAAGACCGCGGCCATCTACTCCGATGCGGCGCAGAACATCCTGTCGATCCTCGACTCGGCGGCGACCACCAGCGCGACCGTCACCGACGAGCAGCGCTCACTCGATTCCTTGCTGTTGTCGGCCGTCGGCTTCAGCCAGACCGGCATCAACGTCATCGGCCCCAACGAGTCGAACATCGTGCGGTCCATGAACCTGCTCGATCCCACCATCGCGCTGTTGCAGAAGTACTCGCCGACTTACACGTGCCTGTTCCAGGGCGCCCAGTGGTATGTGGACCACGGCGGCCGAGATGCATTGGGCGGCAACGGGTACTCGGTGATCCTGGACGCCGCGCTGCTTTTCGGCGACGACCCCTACCGATTTCCCAAACACCTGCCGAAGGTCAACGCCACCGGCGGCCCCGGCGGCAAGCCCAGCTGCGGATCGCTGCCCGACCCGAGCGCGAACTTCCCGGTGCGCGCGCTGGTCACCGACACCGGTTGGGGGGCGGCCCCGAACGAGATCCGCACCAACGTAGCCGCGGGCAATCCGTGGTGGGCCAACTGGTTCCCCA
Organism: Mycobacterium sp. NTMscope_Eco_3; assembly: GCF_976985685.1. NCBI lineage: Bacteria > Bacillati > Actinomycetota > Actinomycetes > Mycobacteriales > Mycobacteriaceae > Mycobacterium > Mycobacterium sp. NTMscope_Eco_3. The sequence goes on from NZ_CDRJYZ010000001.1 coordinate 1,639,650, forward strand.
CCACCAAGAACCCACCCGAGGCGCCGCGCTACTTCTGGCGCGGGGGGCAGCCGCCGCCATGAGAAGAAAGCTCTCCAGCATCGTCCTGCGCGTCGGGATCTTCACGACGGTCTGCTTGCTGTTCACCTTCGCGCTCGTCGCGGTGTTCGGCCAATTGCGCTTCGAGGATCGCACCGGCTATCAGGCCGTGTTCACGAATATCTCCGGCCTCAAGTCCGGCAATTTCGTGCGCATCGCCGGGGTGGAAGTCGGCAAGGTCGGCGAGCTGCGCCTGCATCACGACGGCACGGTCACCGTCGGCTTCGAGGTGGACAAGGGCGTGCGACTCACCGAGGGCACCAAGGCGGTCGTGCGGTACGAAAACCTCATCGGCGACCGCTATCTCGCGCTCGAAGAGAGCCCGGGGCCGCCGCGGCGACTCCCGCCGGGGGCGACGATTCCGCTGGCGCGGACCTCGCCGGCGCTTGACCTGGACGCGCTGATCGGCGGGTTCCGCCCGTTGTTCCGCGCACTGGATCCCGATCAGGTCAACGCCCTGTCCGGTCAACTCTTGCGAATCTTCCAGGGGCAGGGCGGAACCCTGGCTTCGGTGCTGTCGCAGACCTCGATACTGACCTCGACCCTGGCTGGGCGCAGCGAGCTGATCGGCGAGCTGATCACCAACCTGAACACCGTGCTGCACACCTTCGCCGCTCGCGACCACGAGTTCTCCGACGGCCTGGACAAGCTCGCCCAGCTGGTGGAGGGTCTGTCGCAGCGCAGAAACGACATCTCCACCGGCCTCGCCTACATCAACGCGGCCGCCGGCTCGATCACCGATCTGCTCGCTCAGTCCCGCCAGCCGATCAAAGACGTTGTGCACGAGACGGATCGCATGTCCGCACAGGTACTCTCCGACCGCGACTACGTCGACAATCTGCTCAAAGAGCTCCCCGACATCTACCAGGTGTTGGCCCGGCAGGGGCTCAACGGCGACTACTTCGGCTTCTACTTCTGCGAAGTGTTGCTCAAGTTGAATGGCAAGGGCGGCAACCCGATCTTCGTCAAGCTCTTGGGCCAGCCCAGTGGGCGGTGCACGCCGCGATGAAGGTGAAGATCCCCAAACTCACGTCGCCCGGCCCGCGCAACCCGTTCGTGTTGGGCGTGATGGGAACCGTCATCCTGGCCTGCGTGACCGTCGTCGCGTTCCAGTACAACAGGCTGCCCTTCATCAAGAACACGAACGACTACGCCGCGTACTTCGCCGAGGCCGGCGGCATCAAACCGGGCAACGCGGTGCGGGTTTCCGGCATGGGCGTGGGGCGGGTTTCCGACCTCCGGTTGGAAGGCACCAAGGTTCGGGTGGGCTTCACCGTGCGCGAGGGCGTCGAACTGGGCGACCGCACCGAGGCGGCGATCAAGACCGAAACCATTCTGGGCGCCAAGATGCTCGAGCTGACTCCGCGCGGAGACGGCCGGCTTTCGGGCACCATTCCGCTGGAACGCACCACCTCGCCCTACGACCTGCCGGACGCGCTGGGCGATCTGACGACCACCATCAGCGGGCTGGACACCGCCCAATTATCCGCGGCCCTAATCACATTGGCGAACACGCTGAAGGCGACGCCTGCGGATCTCAAGCCGGCGCTGGAGGGAGTCGCCCGGTTCTCGGACACCCTCAACGGCCGCGACGCACAGCTGAGGAGCCTGCTGGGCAACGCCGACAGAGTCTCGGCGGTGTTGGGCAAGCGCAGCCAACAAATCGCCGGGCTCGTCGCGAACTCCAACGCGCTGCTGGCCGCGCTGCTCGACGAACGCGATTCGCTGGACGCGCTGATGAACAATCTCACCGCGGTGTCGGGCCAGATCTCCGGGCTGGTCAACGACAACCGAAGCCAACTCAAACCAGCACTCGACAAGCTCAACGGCGTCCTCGAAATCCTGGACAACCGCAAAGACGACATCCAGAAGACGCTGCCCAAATTCAAGCGGTACGCGATGTCCTTCGGCGAATGCCTGGGTTCCGGGCCATTTTTCAAGGCCTATGTCGCCAACCTGGTTCCCGGCCAGATCGGTGGACCGGTCCTCGATGCGGACATGTACGACCGGTTCCTGGATCCCAACCAGAAGCTGCCGTCGGAGGCGGTCGATCCGCCCACCGGAACCCCACCCGTACCGCCGGAGAACGCGCCGGTGCCGCTGTGGTCACAGCCGCCGTCGCCGCCACCGTCGACCCCACCCGTGCGGACCATCCCCCCGCCCTCGCCACACGATTTCGACGAGCCGTGAACATGAGCCGGGGCACCCTTCGCAAAGTCACCGCGATCAGCCTGATCCTGACGCTGGCCGCGGCGTCGGTTCTGGTCGCGAGCAGGCTGTGGGACGACGTCGAGAAGAACACCTACTCGGCGTATTTCGCGGAGGCCAACGGTCTGTTCGTCGGGGATGAGGTCCGAATCCTCGGCGTCGCCGTCGGGGTCATCGACAAGATCGAGCCCCAGCCCACCAGCTCCAGGGTGACGTTCTCGGTCGACAAGCAGTATTCGGTCCCGGCCGATGCGCGCGCCGCCATCTTGTCCCCATCGCTGGTGACGTCGCGGGCCATCCAACTCGTCCCGGCATACTCCGGTGGCCCGAAGTTGAGCGACGGCGCGTCGATCCCGCTCAGCCGCACCGCGGTTCCCGTCGAATGGGATGACTTCCGCCGGCAGCTGGAAAAGCTGACCGACGCGCTGCAACCCACGAGCCCCGGCGGGGTGAACTCCGTCGGCGAGCTCATCGACTCGGCGGCCGACAACGTGCGCGGCCAGGGCGACACCGCCCGCGACACCGTCATCAAACTGTCCCAGGCCATTTCGGCGCTCGGTGACCACGCCGACGACATCTTCAGCACGGTGCGCAACCTGCAGCTGTTGGTATCCGCGCTGCACTCCAGCAGCGATCTGCTCGCCTCGTTCAACCAGAACCTGGCCGGCGTGACCACCCTGCTGTCGAACACCCCGAACGAGGTCGGCGCCGCGTTGAAGTCGCTGGATGGCGCGCTGACGGACGTGCGTGATTTCCTCGCCGAGAACCGCGAAGCGATGGGCGTCACGGTCGACCGGTTGGGTTCGATCACGACCGCGCTCAACGACAGCCGCGGCGATATCAAACAGATCCTGCATATCGCCCCGACGGTGTTCCAGAACTTCCTGAACATCTACCAGCCGGCGCAAAGCGCGATGACCGGCATCCTGGCGCTGAACAACTTCGCCGACATCCCGCAATTCATCTGCAGCTCGATCGAAGCGGCGTCGCGGGCGCGGTTGGCCCGCGTCTCGAAACTGTGCCTGCAGTACCTCAACCCGATCATCAAAAACCGCATCTACAACTATATTCCGGCGGGGATCAATCCGTTCGTCGGGACGCAGGCCCGCCCCAGCGAGATCACCTACAGCGAGGACTGGCTGCGACCCGGCTACACGCCGCCCCCGCCACCCGACGCGTCCCCACCGACCGACGCGCCGCCCCCGCCGCCCGAGCAGCCACCGCCCCCGCCAGCGCCGAGCGCGACGACCAACTCGCTTCAGGTCCTGCAGGATCTGATGCTTCCGACGGGGCCGTCATGAGACGCGCGGCCGCGGCACTCGTCGGAATGCTCTGCGTCGCCGCGCTTTCGGCGTGCGGATGGCGCGGTTTGAATTCGTTCAGCCTGCCCGGAACGGCCGGGGGAGGGCCGGGCTCCTACACCATTCAGGCGCAGATGCCCGACGTGGTGACCATCCAGGAGAACACCCGGGTCCGGGTCGACGACGTCAACGTCGGCAACGTCACCAGGATCGAGCTGCAAGACTGGCACGCGCTGGTCACCATGCGCATCGACGGCGACGTCCACCTGCCGGCCAATTCGACGGCCAAGCTCGGGCAGACCAGCCTGCTCGGCTCGATGCACATCGAACTCGCGCCGCCCAAAGACGAACCGCCGGTCGGCCGGCTCACAGCCGGGTCGGTCATCCCGTTGTCACGCGCCAGCCTCTATTCCACCACCGAGCAGACGTTGGCCTCCGTGTCGATTCTGCTCAACGGCGGCGGAATTGGGCAGCTGCAGGAAATCAACCAAGCGGTCGCGAAGGCATTCGCCGGCCGCGAAAACGACATGCGCAGTCTGCTCGGCCAGCTGGACGAGTTCATCGCCCGCACCAACGGCCAGACCGACGACATCATCGCCGCCGCCGAGAACCTCAACGCTCTGGCGGGTCAGGTTGCCGGCAACGACCCGGTCGTCGACAAGGCCTTGACATCCGTGCCTAAGGCGCTGGAGGTGTTGGCCAAGGAACGGGCCAAGATCGCCGAGACCATCGACCAGGTCGGCAAATTCAGCGCGATCGCCGCCGATACCGTCCATCAGAGCAGGGAATCGCTGGTACACAACCTGCGCAACATCGCGCCGGTGCTGCGCTCGCTCGCCGACGCCGGGCCCTCGCTCACCCGGGGCCTGGACGGCTTGGCGACCTATCCCTGGCCGACGTCGACAGTGCGGAATTGGTTCCGGGGCGACTACGCCAACCTCACCCTGGTGGTCGATCTGACGCTGAGCCGCATCGACCAAGGGCTTTTCACCGGGTCGCGCTGGGAAGGCAACCTCACCCAACTCGAGCTCCAGTGGGGTCGCACCATCGGCATGCAGCCGAGCCCGGTCACCGGGGGCAACCCGCTGACCTACCCGTACCACTTCGGGGGGTACTGAATGCTTCGACTGACCAGACGCACGTGGATCCAGTTGTCGATCCTGACGCTGGTGACCGTCGTCTCTTGTGGCGCAATGGCATTCAACTTCATGAAGCTGCCCGCCACATTGTTCGGGATCGGCGAATACAAGGTCACCGTGGACCTTCCGCAATCGGGTGGGCTCTACCAGACCTCGGTCGTCACCTACCGCGGCACCGATGTGGGGCAGGTCAAGTCGGTCGACGTCACCGCCACCGGAGTGCGCGCCGTGCTCGCCATGAGGTCAGGGGTCACAGTGCCCGCCGACGTCCAGGCGTCGGTGCACAGCCGCTCGGCCATCGGCGAGCAGTACATCGAGCTGACCCCGCAGCCCGGCAACGGCGGAGAACACGCCCGACCGCTGCAGGCCGGTGACGTCATCCCCGCGGGCCATGTCGACGTCCCCGTCGACATCGGGCGCCTGCTCGACATGACCAACCGTGCACTGCAAGCGATTCCGCGCGACAACCTGCGCACCGTGATCGACGAGACGAACCGCGCGGTCGGCGGCCTTGGACCCGAATTGTCCCGCATCGTCGACGGATCGACCGCGCTGGCCATCGCGGGAGGCCGGACCGTCGACCCGCTCGCCGCCCTCATCGATCAGTCGCCGGCGGTACTCGACTCCCAAGTCGAGACGTCGGGCGCGATCACCGCGTGGGCCCGCCACACCGCGGCCATCATGGCGCAGTTCAAGGCGCAGGACGCCGCGGTGCGAGACCTGCTAACGAACGGCGCGTCGGGCATCGAGGAAGGCCGCGCCCTCCTGGATCGGGTGACACCCGCGCTGCCAGTGCTTTTCGCCAACCTGGTGAGCCTCGGCGACATCGCCGTCGTCTACCGCCACGACATCGAGCAACTCCTGGTGCTGCTCCCGCAGGGCATCGCGGCCATGGCCGCGATCATCGTGCCGAGCTCCAACACCAAGCAGGAGTACCGCGGCGCCCAGCTGGACTTCAACCTCAACCTCAACCTGCCGCCCCCGTGCACGACGGGGTATCTGTCGCCGCAGCAGCGGCGCTCACCGGCCAGCGTCGACGCCCCGGACCGGCCGGCGGCCGACCTGTTCTGCCGGGTGCCCCAGGACTCGGAGTTCAATGTCCGTGGGGTGCGCAACATTCCGTGTGAGAGCAAGCCATGGAAAAGGGCGCCCACGGTCGAGCTATGCGACAGCGACGAGGAGTACGTGCCGCTCAACGACGGCTACAACTGGAAGGGGGACCCGAACGCCACGACCAGCGGTCAGGGCGTGCCGCTGTATCCCCCGGGGCAGGATTCGCGGCTGCCGGCTCCGCGGGCCACCGCGCCACCGCCCGCGCCGATAGCCGTGGCCACCTACGACCCGGCCACCGGCGACTACATCGGACCCGACGGGCGCCGCTACACCGAGTCGGACCTGGCCCACCCGCGCGCCAAGAGCTGGCAATCACTGCTCGTCCCGCAACCCTGAGAGTTCGAAGGAGCACGATGACACACGACAACGACGCGGCGACCGAGGTCGCCGAACGCCCCGGCCCGACCGAGGCCGAGGAGCGCATCGCCGAACCGGGCCACGACCCCGGCGAAAGCCGCCCACGAGGCAGGTTCACCCGCTGGCGCGAACGCGTTCAGCAGCAGCGGTTTTCGGCCGTCGTAACCGCCTTGGTCGCCGGCGGTCTCATCGTCGCGACACTGGCCGGCCTGAGCGGTTGGCTCGGCTACCGCGCCTACCAGCAGCATGACGCCCAGGCCCGCCGCAACCTGTACGTTGCGACCGCCCGTCAGGGCGCGGTGAACCTCACCACGATCAACTACACCCAGGTCGACACCGACGTGCAGCGCATCCTCGATTCGGCCACCGGCGCATTCCGGGATGACTTCGAACAGCGGTCCAAACCGTTCATGGAGGTCGTGAAGGCGGCACAGTCGAAATCCGAAGGCACCGTGACCGATGCGGGCCTGGAATCCCAAAGCGATGACTCGGCCCAGGTGCTGGTGGCGGTTGCGGTGAAGTCGCGCACGGCCGGCGGCGAGGAGGCGCCGCGGGAATGGCGGATGCGCATCGAGGTCCGATCGGTCGGCCCGGACGCCTCTGACGCCAAGGTCTCCAACGTGGTGTTCGTGCCATGACCACGGTGAGCGAGGATGTGAAAGCCGCTGTGGCCGAGGCGGAACCGGGCATCGACGATGCCGAGACCACCCCGACGCCCACACGAGACAGGCGCCCGACCGCCTGGTCGCGGATCGTCGCCTACGGGATCCTGCCGGGGTTGGCGTTGGTGCTGGCACTGGGCGCGGGTTACCTCAGGTGGTGGGCGGGGTCGTCCGCCGACCTGGCCGCGGTGCGGGCCGAATCGGTGCAGGCCGCCCGCGACGACGCGGTCGCGTTGTTGTCCTATCGCGCCGACTCGGTGGACAAGGATCTCGCCGCGGCACGCGAGCGGCTGACCGGTGAGTTCAAGGATGCCTACGCGGAGCTCACCCGGCAGGTCGTCATTCCCGGCGCGAAGGAGAAGCGCATCTCGTCGGCGGCGAAAGCCAATGCCGCGGCGTCGGTTTCGGTGACCGCGAACCACGCCGTGGCGCTGGTGTTCGTCGACCAAACCGTCACCATCGGCGACGGTGCCCCCACCGACACCCAGCCCGTCGTTCGGATGACACTGGACAAGGTCAACGGCCGATGGCTGGTTTCGCGCTTCGACCCCGTGTGATCCGAGAAAGCACATGTCCGTGCCGATTCGCTGCCCAGGCAGCGCGCTGTCCGCCGCCGTCCTTCTCGCCGGGGCCTCAACGTTGTTGGCCCCGGCCGTGCACGCCGACAACAAGCGACTCAACAGCGCGGTAGTCTCCGCCGTCTACACGCTGCAGCATCAGGCGGGCTGCACGAACGACGTCGTCAGGAACAACGCGCTTACCCTGGCCGCCGAATGGCATGCCGAAGACATGATCAACAACCGAAACATCAACGACGACACCGGCTCCGACGGATCGACGCCGCAGGACCGCGCCAATGCCGCGGGCTTCCGCGGCAGGGCGGCCGAGACGGTGGCCACCAACCCGGCCATCGCGATCAGCAGCCTCGAACTGGTCAACCAGTGGTACTACAACCCCGACGACATGGCGATCATCCGCGACTGCGCCAACACCGCGATCGGGGTGTGGTCGGCCAACAGTGTGGACCGCACCGTGGTGGTGGCGGTGTACGGGCAGCCGGATCCGCCCAGGCGGTAGGCGCCGCGAGCGTTCAGGTGACCCGCAGCGTCTCCGCGCCGTCCTGCCCTGCGGCGATCTCGCAGACGCACAAGCGCCTGCGCATCAGGTGTTGCGCATAGACCTTGTCGCGCTGATCACGCGAGAACGCGAAGTCCAGGTTGACGGGCAGCCCCGCCCAATCCACCCGCTCCTCCGCCACGCCGACGTGTCGCAGGCGGCATCGCAACGGGCAGCCGTTCTTGATGACCCGATCGGGTCCATCAGACTCCCGAGCCATATGGCGACCCCTTCAGGTGCGCGACCTTATGACTGCATCGTGCGACTCGGATGTTTCATCGGCGGATGCGCGATGTTTCCGCCGTATTACAAGTTCGACGTCAGCGGGGGAATCGGCGCTAGTAGACGTCGCGGTGGTAGCGCTTGTCGGCGCTCAGCGCCTGGACGTACGCCTGCGCCGCGTCCGGGTCGAGGTTGCCGAATTCGGCCGCGATGTCGCAGAGCGCGCGGTCGACGTCCTTGGCCATGGGGTCGGCGGTACCGCAGACGTACAGCTGAGCGCCGTCCTGCAACCAGCTCCACAGCTGCGCCCCGCGGTTGCGCATCAGGTGCTGCACGTAGATCTTGTGCTGCTGGTCCCGGGAGAACGCGAGGTCCAACTCGGTGAGAAAGCCGTCGTCGCGCATCTGCTCGAGTTCGTCGCGGTAGTAGTAGTCGGTGGCGGCGTGCTGCTCGCCGAAGAACAGCCAGTTGGGTCCGTTGTGGCCGAGCGCGCGCCGCTCCTGCAGAAAGCCGCGGAAGGGCGCGATGCCGGTGCCCGGACCGATCATGATCATGGGCGTGTCCGGGTCGCTCGGCGGGCGGAAATTGCTTGACGCCTGCAGATAGACAGCAACTCGATCGCCGGGGGAGCGGTCGGCGAGGTAGGTGGAACACACCCCGCGGCGTGGGACACCCTGGAAGTTGTAGCGCACCGGTGAGACGGTCAGGTGAACCTCGCCCGGGCACTCTTTGGGGCTCGACGAGATCGAATACAGCCGCGGCTGAAGGCGTTTGAGCACCCGCAGCCACTCGTGCGCGGACGCGATGACCGGCAGCTGCGCCAGCAGGTCGATGGACTGGCGCCCCCACGACCAATCCGCGAGCGCCCGCTTGTTTTCCGGCTTCAGCAGCTCCGCGAGTGTCGCATCGCCCGTGCGCTCCTGCACGAACCGCACCAGGTCCCGGCTGATGTGGGCGATCTCGATGCGCTCGGTGAGCGCGGAGCGCAACGACATCAGCCCGTGCTCGCCGACCTCGACCGGGGTCTGTCCGTCGAGCCCGGTGACGGACAGCCATTCGTCGACCAGCTGGTCGCTGTTGCGCGGCCACACCCCCAGCGCGTCACCGGCCTCGTAGGTCACGGTTTCTTCCGGCAGGCTGAAGACCAAGTGCCGCACGTCTTTTGCCGACTCCGGCTGGCTCAACATGGTGTTGCGGACCATGCCGGTGATCAGCGGATGCTTCTTGCTGTACGCGGTTGCTGCGGGCGGATTCGGGCGCGAGCGCGCCGCCATCGCGGAGGCGCGGGCCGGCGCCGCCGCCCTGCCGTCGCTGCCGACGGAGGTGGGTGTCCGGGTCAGCGCGTCGATGACGTCGCCCAGCCACTTGGCCGCGGAGTCGTCGTAGTCGGGTTCGCAGTCGACCCGGCCGGCGAGGCGGGTCGCGCCGAGCTCGGCGAGACGCGCGTCCAAATTGCGTCCGTGGCCACAGAAATCGTCGTAATTGGAGTCACCCAGCGCGAGCACGGCGTAGCGGGTATCGGTGAATCGCGGCGCGCTCTCGGACGTCAGCGCCCGCCACAGGCCGGCACCGTTGTCGGGCGCATCGCCGTCACCGGTCGTGCTCGTGATGAGCAACAGCTCCCGCGTCGTCGCCAGCTTGGCCGGCGGGAAGTCGTCCATGCTGTGCAAAGAGACCGGCAGCTTGGCGTCGCCCAGTTGTGCGGCGATGTCGGCGGCGAGCTCCTCCGCGGTCCCGGTCTGCGACGCCCACAGCACCACGATGGGGGCACGCTCGGGCGCGGGTTGAGGATCGGCCGGCGCGACGGGCGGTTGCTCGGCGGCCGCCATCGGAGGGGACGCCACGGGCAATGCCACCGGCTGGGGCCCGTCGATACGCGAGAACAAGCCCGCCAGTAGGCCATCCACCCACAGCCGCGTGCCGGAATCGAACGGCGCGCTCGGCGGCAGCGTGGGTACCCCCGCGGTGCGGCGGCCGGCGTCCGAGCGCAGGCCGGTCAGCATCCCGGCAAGGTAGGCGCGGCCGAGCTCGTTGAATTCCGGCTTGGGCAGCGTTGCCACACCGAGCAGTTCGCCGAGGGCGTCGACTTGGGTCATGCTGATCTCTCGTACCTGCGCGGCCGCGGGTTGCGGGGTGTCGGTGATCGCCGTTGTCGCGGCGCCCGAATCGGGTTGGGAGACGCTGACCTTCGTCAAGGTGACGGCGCACGCCTTGAACTCGGGTTGGTTGGAGATCGGGTCGACGGCATCGTTGGTGACGGCGTTGATCGACAGGTATTCGCCGAAGGCGTCGTTCCAGTGGAACGGCGCGAAGCAGTTGCCGGGGCGTACCCGGTCGCTGACGAGTGCGGGCAGCACGGCGCGGCCGCGGCGAGAAGCGATTTCGATCGGATCCCCGTCGGCAATATCAAGCCGGGCGGCGTCGCCGGGGTGGATCTCGACGAACGGCCCCGGGTTGAGCTTGTTGAGCTTGGCCACCTTGCCCGTCTTGGTCATGGTGTGCCATTGGTGCGGCAGGCGCCCGGTGTTCAGCAGGAACGGGTAGTCGTCGTCCGGCATTTCCTCGGGCGGCAGGTGCGGGCGGGCGAAGAACGCGGCACGGCCGGTGGGTGTCGGGAAGGCCAGCCGCGGCACACTGCCGTCGTCGCGGATCAACTGCGTTTGGCTGACACCGTCGTTCAGATAGCGGATCGGGTTGCGGTCGCCGTCGCTCTGCGGTGCGCACGGCCACTGCACCGGACTCTGACGCAGCCGCTCGTAGCTCACCCCGCGCAGGTCGTAACCGGTCTTCGGGTTGGAAAACCGCTTGATTTCCTCGAAGACTTCCTCGGCGGAGTCGTAACTGAACGCCTCCGAAAAGCCCATCTCGCAGGCGATCCGGGCGATGATCCGCCAGTCCGGCATCGCGGGGGCCGGAGCGGGAACCGCCGGCTGGAACAGCGTCATGTTGCGCTCGGAATTGACCATCACCCCCTCGGACTCCGTCCACAGGGCCGCCGGCAGCAGCACGTCGGCGTATTCGTTGGTCTCGGTCTCGAGGAACGCGTCCTGGGCCATCACCAATTCGGCGCGCTCCAGCCCGGCCAGCACCGTCTTGCGATTGGCCACGGAGGCAACGGGATTGGTGCAGATGATCCAGCAGGCCTTGATCTGTCCGCCGGCCATCCGGGAGAACATGTCGACGGTGCCGGTGCCGACCTCGGTGCGCAGCGTTCCGCGGGGGATGCCCCACAGGTCTTCGACGAACTCGCGGTCGTCGGCCGAGGCCACCGACCGCTGCCCCGGCAGACCCGGTCCCATGTAACCCATCTCGCGGCCGCCCATCGCGTTGGGCTGGCCGGTGAGGGAGAAGGGCCCGCTGCCGGGCCTGCAGATGGCCCCGGTGGCCAGATGCAGGTTGCAGATGGCGTTGGTGTTCCAGGTGCCGTGGGTGCTCTGGTTGAGACCCATCGTCCAGCAGCTCACGAAATTGTCGGCCTCGCCGATCATCTGGGCCGCTGCGCGGATGTCGCCCTCGGGGATGCCGGTTATTTCGCTGACCTTGTCGGGGGTGTACTGCTCCAGGAAGCTGGGCATCACCTCCCAGCCCTCGGTGAACTCGGCGATGAATTCTGGGTCGGTGTGGCCGTTCTCGACGATCAGGTGCAGCAGGCCGTTGAGCAGCGCCAGATCCGTCCCCGGGGCGACCTGCAGGAAAAGGTCCGCCTTGTCGGCGGTGGCGGTGCGGCGCGGGTCGACGACGATCAGTTTTGCGCCGGCCTTGACGCGGTCCATCATGCGCAGGAACAGGATCGGGTGGCAGTCGGCCATGTTGGCGCCGATGACGAAGAAGACGTCGGCGTGTTCGAAGTCCTGATACGAACCGGGTGGCCCGTCGGCGCCCAGCGAGAGCTTGTAGCCGGAACCCGCGCTGGCCATACACAGTCGCGAGTTCGACTCGATCTGGTTGGTGCCGATGAAGCCCTTGGTCAGCTTGTTCGCCAGGTACTGCGCCTCGATGGACATCTGACCGGACACGTACATCGCGAACGCGTCGGGGCCGTGTTCGTCGATGATCGCCCGTAACCGCCTCGCGCACTGGGTGATCGCATCGTGCATCTCGACGGGCTCCAGCGGTTCGCCGCGATCGGCGCGCGCGTACGCCGAGTCCATGCGGCCCGGCGCGCCGAGCATGTCCGCGGTGGTGGCACCCTTGGTGCACAGCCGCCCGAAGTTCGCCGGATGTTCTTTGTTGCCAACCGACTTCGTGACGTGACCGCGACCCGTTTCCGGATTCGTTGTGATCTGCAACACCATGCCGCAGCCGACGCCGCAGTACGCGCACATGGTGTTCACGGCGTTCTGCTGCGCCATGGACTCCGTGGTCACGCTTGCGTCCCTTTCGTCGAATGCGTACGGGTTAGCTCCGTATCGCGTGAGTTCATTGTGGAGCAGGCGTGTTTCGGCACCGCTCCCCGAAATTTCCCCCCGTTTACTTTTTTCTCTCAACGGCCGACACGCCGGTGTGAAATCGCCGGGGGAATTCGCGGCGGGGGATCGCGTTATCGCAGGTCACCATTGACCGTCCGCCTCGCCCGAGGTTACGTCGCGCGCCCCGCGCGACGCTTGTCAGAACGGGCTTTCCGACCAAACCAACGGAACATTCACAGTCTTCGCTAAGCTCACCGCGTGCGTCCGCTCATTGTGATCCTGCTGGTTTTGCTGGCCTCCGGTTGCGGCGCGAAGCCGGCGGCGCCACCGCAGGCCAAACCCGACACCTGCAAGGCTTCCGACGGGCCGACCGCCGACACCGTGCGGCAGGCGATCACCGCGGTCCCCATCGCGATCCCCGGCACGATCTGGGTTGAAATCGGGCGCGGCCATACCCGCAACTGCCGGTTGTCGTGGGTGCAGATCATCCCGACGATCGCCAGCGAGTCGACTCCCCAGCAGCTGCTCTTCTTCGACCACAACCGGTCGCTCGGGACCGCCACGCCGAACCCAAAGCCGTACATCACCGTGCTGCCGCCCTCGGATGACACCGTGACCGTTCAGTACCAGTGGCAGAAGGGAAATGATCAGCTGTGCTGTCCCAGCGGGATCGGAACGGTGAAGTTCCGGATCGGCCCGGACGGCAAGCTGCAAACCGTCGGCACGGTCCCGAACCAATAGCCCGTCACGCCAACGAATTCGACGACGCTTACCGGTTTCGTCCCGCCCGTCAGCTCGTGACGGCGTCTCCCAGGTTCTCCGGGTGCAGCATCTCGACGTAACGCAGCTGCTCGGGAACCCCGAAGCCGTCGACCAGTGTCGCGGCGTGCGGGCGCAGCACCCGGCAGCGGTCGTTGATCCCCCGGGTGACCGCCTTGGCGCGCTCCGTGGACAGATACCGGTGCTCGATGTACCACGCCTTGTCGTCCTCGATCACCGACAACGCGTACAGGTCGCACAGGTACCCCAGCAGTTCGCAGGCCTCTTCGTTCTCGCAGGCGTCGATCCCGGCGACGAACGCTTCGAGCACCACTCGGTCGATGTGGGCGCTCGCCGCGTGCAGCACGTGATCCTGCACCGAGTTGAACGCGTCGAATTCCGACATCTCTTTGGATTTCGCCTGTAGCCGGCGCGCCACCGACGCCAGCAGATATTCTTCGCGGTCCTCGAACATCTTGATCTGCGTACCGCGGTTGAACAGGCTGCCCTCTTCCTCACTGTCTTGGCGGGTGTCGACGATGGTTTGGATGATCGCTTCTGCCGCAGTGCGTTTGATGACGCGTTCACCGACGGTGTTGGCGGCGAAGCGCACCCATTCGACCGGGCTCATGCTCTTGATGTCGTCGGCGTACGCCGTCAGCAGCTCCTTGGCCACCAGCTGGGTCAGCACGTGGTTGTCGCCCTCGAACGTGGTGAAGACGTCGGTGTCACCCCGTAGCCCGATCAATCTGTTCTCGGCCATGTAGCCCGCGCCGCCGCACGCCTCGCGGGATTCCTGGATCGCGCGGCTGGCATGCCAGGTGTTGGCGGCCTTCAACCCGGCCGCGCGGGCTTCCAGCTCGCGCTGCTCGTCGGCGTCGGGCGCGTCCGCGCTCTGGACGTCATGGCATTTGCTGACCAGCTCGTTCTGCGCGAACTGCAGGGCGTAGGACTTCGCGATCAACGGAAACAGCCGCCGCTGGTGCACCAGGTAGTCCATGATCAGGACCTCGGAACTGTCGTCGGGTGCGTTGAATTGCCTGCGCTGCAACGCATATCGGGTCGCGATATCCAGCGCCACCCGCCCGGCGGCGCCGGCGCTGCCGCCCACGGTGATCCGGCCGCGGACCAGGGTGCCCAGCATCGTGAAGAACCGGCGGTTCGGGTTCTCGATCGGCGAACTGTAGGTCCCGTCGGGCGCGACATCGCCGTACTTGTTCAACAGGTTGACCCGCGGAACGCGGACGTGATCGAACACGATGCGGCCGTTGTCCACTCCGGGCAGTCCGCCCTTGTATTCGCAGTCCGACGTGGTCACCCCGGGCAGGTCGTTGCCGTCCTCGTCGCGGATCGGGACCAGCACGCAGTGCACGCCGTGATTGACGGGCTTGCCGTCCTCGGTGGTGATCAGCTGCGCGAAAACCGCTGCCATGGTTGCTGTTTCGGCCGCACCACCGATGTAGTCCTTACGCGCAGACGGGGTGGGGGAGTCGATGACGAACTCCTGCGTCTCGGCGTCGTAGGTCGCGGTGGTCTCCAGCGACTGCACGTCGCTGCCGTGCCCGGTCTCGGTCATCGCGAAACAGCCGCGCAACTCGAGGCTGATGATCTTGGGCACGTAGGTCTCGTGGTGGCGCTCGGTGCCCAGGTTCTCCACGGCACCGCCGAACAGCCCCCACTGCACCCCGGCCTTCACCATCAGCGACAAGTCCGACATCGCCAGCATCTCGATCATCGTGATCGCCGCGCCGACGTCGCCGGTGCCGCCGTGTTCTTTCCGGAAGCTGTCGGCGGCCGCGCCGAACGCCGCCATGATCCTCATCTGCTCCGCCACCTTGGTGCGGGCGATCACCGTGTTGGGGGTGTAGTGCGGGCGGAACAGGTCCTCGGTCAGCGTCGTCCGCATCCGGTTTCGGACATCACGCCACCGCCCGTCCAGCGCGTTGCGGAGATGTTCTGCGGTGCTTGTCGTTTCTGGCGCCATAAGCCGACAGTAATGCGCGGTTCGCGCCGCGGGGAACAAGAACGACGGTTCAGGTGGTCCGGGCCGACGTGTGGTGCTCGCCGGGCAGCGGCGAGCGCAGCCGGTAGAGCGTGAACCCGGCCGCGACGGCACCGAACAGGCAGAGCATCACCATGTCGAACACCCACCAGCCGCTGTAGTGGGTCCAGGTCAGGACGTTGGCGGCCAGCGTGTCGGTCCTGCGTAGATTCACCGTGGACGCCGAGGCCGCGAAACCCCACTGGGCCGGGACGAACCAGCTGACCTGCTGCAGCCCCCACAGGCTCACCAGCTGCACCAGGCTCCCGTTGAAGAGCGCGGATGCCAGGATCACCGGGACCACCAGCGGCAGGACTTCCCGCAGCGCCTTGCCCAGCGCCGACAGGGTGAGGCCGATCACCGCGGACACGATCGCGGTGGCCGCCGCGGTGACGTAGAGCTCGAGGGTGGGGTTGTGCAGTAACGCGGCGTCGCCCGCCGGTCCGCCCCGGACGGCGACGACGATCGCGAACATGACGGCCGTCCAGAGGGCCGCGGCCAGTCCGTACACCGTGACCTTGGCGGCCAGGTAGGCCGGCGCGGTCAGCCCCGCCTGCTGTTCACGGCGGAAGATGCGGTGCTCGAGAACCAGGGCGCGGATGGTCAGGGCCGTGCCCAGGATCACCGCGCCGACGTTGAGGGCGGCGAGGATTTCGATGGCTTCGTGCGCGTTGGCGCTGCCCGGCCCGGGCCTCGTCAGGCCCGCGTCGCCCGGTATCAGCAGCGTCAGCCCCGCCAGCGCGAACGGCAGGATCACCAGGAACGCGAAATAGCTGCGATGGGCGAGGAGCAGGCGCACCTCGCGTCGGGCCAGCACCCGGATCTGGCGGTGCCGGGGCAGCCCGGCCGGTGGCGTCCACGGCGCGGCGACCTCCGGCGGGGTCGTCAATGGTTGGGGCCGCGCGCGGAAGGCGCGGTGCGTCCCGTCGGGATCGGCGCTCACCCGGGCGAGGACCTGCGACCAGTCGCCGGTTCCCAGGGCGGATTCGGCCTGCTGGGGCGTGCCCAGGTACGCGACCTTGCCCGTTCCCGTGAGTACCAACACCTGATCGCACGTGTTGACGTCGGCGAGCGACGCGCGCGTCGAGATCGCGGCCACGACGACACAGCCGATATTGGCCTGGCGCCGCAGGACCGCCATGACGTGACGCTGCTGCGCCGGATCCAGCCCGGCGGTGGGTTCGTCGACCACGAGCAGGCTCGGCCGGGTGATCAGCTCGATCGCCAGGGCGGCGCACCGGCGCACCTCGGGTGGGAGCTTGCGGATCCGGGTGGCGCGGTGCGGCGTCAGGTCGAGCTCGTCGAGCACTTGGCCGACCACCCGCTCGCGCTGCTCGGTCGAGGCCTCCGCCGGTAGCCGAAGTTCGGCCGCGTACTTCAGGGCCTGTTCGACGGTGAGGTGCCGATGCAGCTGGTCGTCGCGCGCGACGATCCCGATGCGACTGCGCATGGATAGCGGTTCGGCGTGTACGTCGTGCCCATCGACCGTGGCGCGCCCGGCGCTGGGTGTCCTGGTGCCGGTCAGCACGGCCAGCAGCGCGGAATTGCGCGCGGCGGACGGCCCGATGACGGCGGTCATGGTGCCGGGATGCGCCGTGAACGAGATGCCCGACAGCAGCTGCTGCCCGTCGACTTCAACGCCCAGCCGGTGCGCCGTCACCCCGGTGGTGCGCGCCGCCGTTCGTAGCGGCAGGCGGAAGGTGGAGTTGGCTTCGTCGGTGCGGACGGAGGGGCGCTGGGCGCGCAGCTTCGAGGTGATCACCCGCTCGATCAGGCCGGGGCCTTTTTGTTGCTCGGCCGGTGCGACGGGTGGGTGCGTCGGTCCGACTGGTGGCTGAACGGGAGGCGGCGGCGCCGCCGGAGGAGGCGGTGCCGGTGGGGGCGGCGGTGCGGGTCGCGGGCCGGCGGGTGGCGGGGGCGCCACCACGGGCATGCGCTGGGTGGCGCTTTGGGTGGGGACCCGCGGATCGGGCCCGCCGGGCGGCGGGTGTCCCGGCGGCGCGGGTGCGACCTGGAAGGCGAGGCGCGGACCGTGCTGGGGATCGCCGATGGTGATCCCCAGGCCGTCGCGGATCTCGACCGTCGGGACTCGGAATCCGTCGACGAAGATGCCGCGGTGGCTCAGATCGATGGCCACCCACTGGGCTCCGGTGAACCGCAGCACCACATCGGGGTGCGGTGCGGGCGGCACCGGCGCGGGGCTTCCGAGGCGCTCCAGCGGGATGTCGCAGGCCGGGCCGTAGCCGACGAGCACGTCGCGTCCCGGAGCGAAGACGTACCTGGTCGGTCCGGCCCACACGGTCAGCGGGGAGGCCGGAACGGCCGAAGCCTCGGTCGGCATGGCCGCCACCTTTCGTCACCGGTCTTGAGTTGGTCTCGCCGTCAGGCGCCGGTCGCCCGTTCGGTTACGTGTTTACCCGTGCTCGCGGTCCGCTCACCAGCATTGCGGCGTTCACAGCGGGTTTCGGCGGCCCGCGAGTGAGGTGGCAAGGGAGGCATCGTCGAGCAGCCGGCGCAACACGTCGACCGCTTGCATCAATACCTGGCGGTCACCGGAGTCGAGCAGCGCCAATTGGGGTTCGATCGCCGCGGCACGGTCGGCCCGCACCGCGTTGAGCGTGCGCCTTCCGGCAGCGGTGATGCGGATTCGGACGGCGCGCGCGTCGCCGGGGTCGACCGTGCGGGTCACCAGGCCCGCTTCCTCGAGGCGGCGCACCTGCGTGGTCATCGTCGGTTGCGAACAGTGGTCGACGGCGGCGAGGTCACCGATTCGGGCCTCGCCGTGAACCTCGATGGTGGCCAGCAGCCTTGCCTGTGCTGCCGGCAGCGGCATCTGGATGCGCTGGGTGGCCAGACGGTTGAGCCGCGCGACCACGGCGAGCAGATCGGCCCCCAGTCCCTGCGCTCCCTCGAGCTTTGCGGTATCGACGACGTTGTCCATGTATCCATGGTTGCATAGCTTTGCTAAGCGAGGCCAAAATGCCGTCGCGTGCCGCGCGAACACCCTTCTGCAGCGGACACTCCCTCCGGGGACTGGCAGAATCGCCAAAGTGACCTTGCTGCGTTTCCGGCAACCTGGGGAAGGGGCGCTGCGTCCGAATGAGTTGGCACAGGCCGCGGTTATGGGGGCCCTCTGCGCGGCGATCGAGATCCTCGCCGCGGTAATCCCATTCGCTCAGGGGCTGGGCGTGCTGGGAACCGTCCCCATGGGATTGCTGGCCTACCGCTACCGTCCCCGGGCCCTGATGGCCGCGACGGTAGCCGGCGGGGTGATCGCCTTTTTGATCGCCGGACTGGGCAGCCTGTTCATGCTCGTCGACTGCGCCTGGGTCGGCGGATTGTGCGGAATCGTCAAACGCAAGGGCCGGGGCACGCCGACGGTCGCCTTGTTGTCGCTGATCGCCGGAGTCCTCTGGGGCGCCGGGTGGGTCGCGGTGCTGGCGGTGCTGACGCGGCTGCGGCAGCTGTTCTTCGACGTCATCACCGCCAATGCCAACGGGGTCGCGGCATTCCTGAATTGGGTACACCTGCAGGGCGTGGGCGACGCGCTGAAGCGATACGTCGCCGGCGGGATACACCATTGGCCGCTACTGATTTTCCCGTACATGGTCTTGTTGGTCGTCATCGTTTCGTTCATCAGCTGGTCGGCGCTGTCTCGCCTCTTGGAGCGGATGCGCAAGATCCCCGACGTGCACAAGCTGGACGTTTCCGAGGACGCGCAGGCCGGCGGCGCTCCGGTCGGGCCGGTCCCCGTGCGGCTGGACAACGTGTCGTTCCGGTATCCCGGCGCCGATCGAGACGCGCTGCGCGAGGTCAGCCTCGATGTCCGGCCCGGCGAACACATCGCCGTGACCGGGGCCAACGGCTCGGGCAAGACCACGTTGATGCTGATGCTGGCCGGCCGCGAGCCGACGTCGGGAACCATCGACCGCCCGGGCGCGGTGGGGCTGGGCGAAATGGGCGGTACCGCAATTGTCTTGCAGCACCCCAAGAGTCAAGTCCTGGGCACGCGCGTCGCCGACGACGTGGTGTGGGGGTTGCCGGCGGGGGCGCAGATCGATGTCGGCGAGTTGCTGCGCGAGGTCGGGCTCGAGGGACTCGCCGAACGCGACACCGGAAGCCTGTCCGGGGGAGAGCTGCAGCGTCTTGCGCTCGCGGCGGCGCTGGCGCGGGATCCGGCACTCCTCATCGCCGACGAGGTCACCACGATGGTCGACCAGCAGGGGCGAGACGCGTTGCTGGGCGTGCTCTCTGGTCTCGCGAAACGCCACCAGAGCGCGTTGGTGCACATCACCCATTACGACAACGAGGCCGCGTCCGCCGACCGCATCATCAGGCTCAGCGACTCGCCGGACAACACCGTCAACGTCGAAACGCCGAGCACGCCCGCGCAGACGGCTCAGGTCACACCGCGCTCGCACACGCCGGTGCTCGAGCTTGTCGACGTCAGCCACGAATACGCCAGCGGCACACCGTGGGCCAAGGTCGCCCTGCGCGATATCAGCTTCGTGGTGGAGCAGGGCGACGGGGTGTTGATCCACGGCGGCAACGGGTCGGGGAAATCGACCTTGGCGTGGATCATGGCCGGGTTGACGACTCCGACCGGCGGCACCTGCCTGATCGACGGCGAGCCCACCCACGAGCACGTCGGGGAGGTCGCGCTCTCGTTCCAGTCCGCGCGGTTGCAGCTGATGCGCGACCACGTCGACGCCGAAGTCGCCTCCGCAGCAGGCTTTTCGCATCTCGACCAGGACCGGGTGGCCGAGGCGCTGATGTCGGTCGGTCTGGACCCGGCGATGGGCAAGCGGCGCATCGACCAGCTCAGCGGCGGCCAGATGCGCCGCGTCGTGCTGGCCGGGCTGCTGGCCCGGTCCCCGCGGGCGCTGGTCCTCGACGAACCACTGGCAGGATTGGACGTCGGCAGTCAGCGCGGCCTGCTGCGGCTGCTGGAGAATCTGCGCAGGGAACGAGGTCTGACGGTAGTGGTCATCTCCCACGACATCGTCGGGCTGGAGGAGCTTTGCCCGCGATCCCTGTATCTGCGCAACGGGTCGTTGGAGACGGCATCGACGGCGGCGGGGGGAATGCCGTGACCGCGCCCGCGGACGCGAAGGCGGGAAGGACGCGGCGTACTCCCCGTCCGGTTGTCCTGCTGGTCCCGGTGCCGGGAACGTCGAAGATCCATCAACTGTGGGCCGGCACCAAACTGGTGGTGGTGCTGGGCGTTTCGATATTGCTGACCTTCTACCCGGGATGGGCGACCGTCGGGCTGATGCTGGTGTTGCTGATCACGGCGGCCCGGCTCGCGCACATTCCCCGCGGCGCGCTGCCCTCGCCGCGGCGCTGGATTTGGATTGCCCTCGCGGTGGGCGGCATCACCGCCGCGCTCGGTGCCGGCAGCCCTGTGGTCTCGATCGCCGGCGTCCACATCGGGCTGGGCGGGACGTTGCACTTCGTGCGGGTCACCGGGCTGTCGATCGTGTTGATCGGGCTGGGGGCGATGCTGTCCTGGACCACCAACGTCGCCGAAATGGGGCCGGCGCTAGCCGCTTTGGGCCGCCCCCTGCGCTGGTTGCGGATCCCGAGCGACGAATGGGCGGTTGCCCTGGCGCTCGCGCTGCGTGCCTTCCCGATGTTGATCGAAGAATTCCAGGTGCTCTACGCCGCGCGGCGCCTGCGTCCCAACCAGACACCGCGCAGCCGCCGGGCCCGCCGTCGCCAGCAGGCCCGGGACATGATCGACTTGCTCACGGCGGCAATCGTTGTGACGTTACGGCGCGCCGACGAAATGGGCGATGCCATCACCGCCCGAGGCGGTACCGGTCAGCTGTCGGCCGCCCCCGCGCGGCCGAAATTTGCGGACTGGGTGACCCTGGCCATCACCGCGGCCGCCGGGGCCACCGGGGTGGTCATCGACTCGATGCTCCAGCTTCACTAGGCGGGAAGCCGGTGCGCACCTTCGACGATCCGGGCACCTGGACCGAGCCCGGGGCGCACCACTCGGCGGCCACCGGGCTCGGAGGAAAGCCGTACGCCTCCCGCCGCCCACACCAGGCACGCCCGCGGCCCTCCCGCGGGCCGCGGCTGCTTGGCCGGCGCTGATTGCCGAACCGGAAACAGGAGGCGCAATTGGCAGCCACGTCGGTCGGCCTGAAGGAGCAGATGCTGCGGCGGCGCCCGGTGGTGGGCGCGCATGTCGCGCCCGGCGCCGCGGAGGGCCTCAAGCGCGGCATCGGCACCTTTCAGCTGACCATGTTCGGGGTGGGCTCGACGATCGGCACCGGCATCTTTTTCGTCATGTCCGTGGCCGTGCCGGAGGCCGGGCCGGGAGTCATCGTCTCCTTCCTTCTCGCGGGCCTCGCCGCCGGCCTCGCGGCCGTGTGTTACGCCGAATTGGCGTCGGCGGTGCCGGTTTCGGGTTCGTCGTACTCGTACGCGTACACCACGCTCGGGGAGGTGGTGGCGGTCGGTGTGGCCGCGTGCCTGCTGCTGGAATACGGGGTGGCTACCGCCGCGGTCGCGGTCAACTGGAGCGGCTACCTCAACAGGTTGTTGAGCAATGTGGTGGGATTTCAACTGCCACATGCCCTGTCGGCCGCGCCGTGGGATACGCAACCGGGCTATTTGAACGTGCCGGCGATAATGCTGATCGGGATGTGCGCGTTGCTGCTCATCCGCGGCGCCAGCGAATCGGCGAAGGTCAACGCGATCATGGTGATGATCAAGCTCGGCGTGCTCGTCGTATTCATGGTCGTCGCCTTTACCGCGTTCGACGCGCACCATCTGCAGGACTTCGCGCCGTTCGGCGTCGCGGGCATCGGGTCGGCCGCGGGCACCATCTTCTTCTCCTACATCGGTCTCGACGCCGTGTCCACCGCGGGCGACGAGGTGAACAACCCGCAAAAAACCATGCCGCGCGCGTTGATCGCCGCGCTGCTGACCGTCACCGGCGTCTACGTCTTCGTTGCGGTGGCCGCGCTGGGCGCGCAGCCCTGGCAAGCCTTCGCCGATCAGCAGGAGGCCGGGCTGGCAACGATTCTCGAGAACGTCACGCACGGCAGCTGGGCCAGCTCGATCCTCGCTGCGGGCGCGGTCATTTCGATCTTCAGCGTCACGCTGGTCACCATGTACGGCCTGACGCGCATCCTGTTCGCGATGGGGCGTGACGGGCTGCTGCCGGCAAGGTTCGCGACGGTGAACCCGCGCACCATGACCCCGGTGAACAACACGGTGATCGTCGCGCTGGCGGCCTCGATATTGGCCGCCTTCGTTCCGCTGCAAAAACTCGCGGACATGGTGTCGATCGGCACGCTGACCGCGTTCGTCGTGGTTTCTGTTGGGGTGATCGTCTTACGGGTGCGCGAGCCCGACTTGCCGCGGGGTTTCAAGGTCCCGGGTTACCCTGTCACGCCGGCCCTTTCGGTGGCGGCCTGCGGGTACATCCTCGCCAGCTTGCACTGGTACACCTGGATCGCGTTCGGCGGCTGGGTCTTGCTGGCGTTGGTTTTCTATTTCGTCTGGGGCCGCCACCACAGCGCGCTCAACGACGACACGGTCGGCGAGGCGTCGAGCGGCTCGCAATGATCAGGCGCTCACTGGCGCGCCGCGGCGGCGTTGGCCGCCGCCTGAGCCCGCTGTAACGTCGACGCGACGTCGCCGCGG
Source organism: Mycobacterium sp. NTMscope_Eco_3 (assembly GCF_976985685.1). Classification (NCBI taxonomy): domain Bacteria; kingdom Bacillati; phylum Actinomycetota; class Actinomycetes; order Mycobacteriales; family Mycobacteriaceae; genus Mycobacterium; species Mycobacterium sp. NTMscope_Eco_3. The sequence goes on from NZ_CDRJYZ010000001.1 coordinate 1,662,717, forward strand.
CCCAAGAACATTTCGTCGAAATACGGCTGCAGGGCGTCATTGCCGGCGGCAAACCCGGCGCCCCCGGGGGCCGCGATGCGCGGCCCGTTCAGCACCGTGAAGAAGGGCGTGACATCGACGCCTCGGGCGGCCCAGTAGTGAAAGTAGACCGGCTGGGCCGACGACACCGCGGGGATCGCCGCACCGTAGCGGCCCAGATATTCGTTGCCCTGTCTGCTGCCCATCCAGGCCAGCACCTGGCGCACCGCGTCGGGATGCCGTGATGCCGCATTGCCCGCCGCCGCAATGCCGTTGGTGACGCTGACGCGGCCCACCGGGCCCGACGGCATCAGCGCCACACCCCAATGGAAGCGGGCGTCGCGGGCCACCGGGGCCAAGTTGTAGGTACCCGACTGGAACAGCGCCATCCGGCCGGCCAGGAATTGGTTGCGGGAAAAGTCGCCGTTGTCATTGGTGTCGGCGGCGGGAGGCGCGACGTGGTCGCGGTTGATCAGGTCAACCAGATACTGAAAGGCGGTCACGGCCCCCGGATTGTCGAATGCAAACTCGTCGCCGCGCTGAAACACGCCGCCGGCCGACCCGATGTAGTTCAGGTAGATCCCCTGGGGGTCATTGGCGGCGTTGTATGCCCACTGCCGCACCCGCCCGGCGTCGAACCCCTTGGTATCCCCGCGGTTTCCGTCGGCGTCCACGGTGAGCCGGGCGAGCATGGGCCGCAGCGTGTCGTCTCCGTCGGGGCTCCACCGCAAGATGCTCAGCCGGGCGGGGTCGATGCCGGCGGCGCCCAGCAGATCGGCGTTGTAGTACAACGCGATCCCGGCGTCGGTCAGCTGCGGCACGCCCCAAAGCGTGCCGTTGCGGGTGAACTGCCCGACGACCGGTTGCTCCCAGTCCGACGCGGCGGTGGGTCCCAGCGCCGCACCGATATCCAGCAGCCGGCCGCTGTCGGCGTAAGCCGCGAGGTAGGCGTTGGACAGCCAGAAGATGTCGTCGGCGCTGCCGCCGGCCACGTCGGTGCGCAGGGTGTTGAAGTAGGTCGAGTACGCCACCAAGTTGACGTGCACTTCGATGTCGGGATGGGCGCGGCTGAACTCCTGGAACGATTGCCGATAGGCCGTGGCGATCTGATCGTCCCAAATGCGCACCGTCACAATGGTCTTGCCGCCATGAGGCTGAGCGGAGTAATCCAGCAGCACCGCCATGGCCGCCAACAGCACCGCGACCACCCCAACCGCCGCGGCGACCAGCGTGGAAAACCGGGGCCGGGTCACTTGAGCCCCGAGACGACGATCGACGCGACGATGTGGCGCTGAAAGGCCACGAACAGTGCGACGAGCGGGGCGATGGCGATGGTGGTGGCCGCCATCACCAAGGTCCATTGTGAGTTGAACCGCGACTGCAGGTCGGCGGTTGCGACGGTGAGCACCCGCCACTTGTGCCCGCTGGTGATCACCAACGGCCACATGAAGTTGTTCCACTGCGAGACCACGGTGATCAGCGTCAGCGCGGCCAGGACTGGCCGGCTGGACGGGATCACCACGTGCACGATTACGTCCAGGGTATTGGCGCCGTCCAGGCGGGCGGCGTTGACCAAGTCATTCGGAACCATGCGAAAGTGCTCGCGCAGCAGGAAGATCGCGTAGGGCGAGCCGAACATGAACGGCAGCACCAGCGCCCAGAACGTGTTGCGCAGACCGAGCTGGGCCATCATGAGATACATCGGCACGATCGTGACGGTTGCCGGCACCATCAGCGTCGCGATGTACACCCAGAACAGCGCGTCGCGCCCGGGAAACTGCAAGCGCGCGAACGCGTATCCGGCCAGCACGGAAAAGGTCAACTGGCCCACCAGAATCACCGCCGTCATCAACGCGGTGACCGCCGCCGCGCGGCCGAACCCGGCCCCGGCCAGGTTGGTGAAATTTTCGAGCGTGGGTGGTCGCGGCAGCCGCAGCGGCGTGCTCGTGACGAATTGGTGCGCCGAGGTGAACGCGGTCATCAGCCCAAGCGCGAACGGCGCCAACGTGATCAACCCACCCAGCGTCAGCCCGGCATAGATGAGCGCGTTGGCCATGGTCGACGGTCCGACGCGCCCCCGCAAGCGGGAGGTACCCCCGCCTCGAGCCCGCATCGTTGTCGAACGGCGGCTAGGTGAGGTCATAGCTGATCCGCCGCCGGAAGTAGAGGTGCTGAAGCAGCGTGACGCCGATCAGGATCACGAACAGCACCACCGCCATGACCGATGCCCGGCCGATCGCGGCCGAACCGAAGGCCTCGGCGTAGATGCGGTGGGCCACCAGGTCGGTGCTGCCCGCCGGCCCACCGCCGGTCAGGGCGTACACCATGTCGAAAACCTGTGCGGTGCTGACGATCCCGGTCACCAGCACAAAGAAGGTCGTTGGCCGCAGCATGGGCATGGTGATGCGCCAGAACCGCTGCCACGCGTTGGCGCCGTCGGTGCGCGCGGCGGCGTGAACCTCGTCGGGGATGGCCAGCAGGCCCGCCAGGAACGACAGCGAGACGTATCCGACGTTGGTCCACACCACGACGGCCGACACGAGCGGCAGCGCAAAGCTGGGATCGGAGAGCCATTCGATGCTGTGTCCCAATACCGTGCTCACGGCCCCGTCGGTGGGAGCCAGGATCCACCGCCACAACACCGCGATCGCCAGCGGGGCGCAAATCCATGGCAGCACAAACACGGTGCGAAACAGGCCGGTGCCACGAAGCTGGCGGGCCAGCATCGACGCGGCCAGCAACCCCAACGCCGTCTGCGCCGGCACCACGATCGCCACGAAGATCGCCGTGACGATCAGCGAATTGCCGAACGCGCCGTCGGTCAGCACCGACCGCCAATTGGACAGGCCTACAAAGCGCAGCGGTCCCAGCAGATCCCACCGGCACAGGCTCAGCCAGATCACCACCAGGATGGGCAACAGCAGAAAGGAGAGGACGCCGAACAAGCTCGGCGCCAGCAGCGCATAGCCCAACGCGGTCGATCGAGGACGAATCCTGCGTTCGGCGCTGGCCATGGGGTAATTAAAGCGGGCGCTGCCGCGGTGTGGGGTGAGCGGCCGTTACGGTGGAGCCGTGACACCGAACCGGGGGATCGATGCCGACTTCCTCGACCTGCCGCGCCACGAACTGGCCGACGCCGCGCTTTCGGCCGCCACCGCAGCCGGGGCCACGTACGCCGACCTGCGGGTTCATCGCATCACCACCGAGATCGTCCAGCTGCGCGACGGCGCGCTGGAGACCTCGGTGATCAACCGCGAGGTCGGCTTGGCGGTCCGAGTGATCGTGGACGGCACCTGGGGATTCGCCTCGCACGCGGAGTTGGTGCCGTCGGTCGCCGCCGAAACCGCCAGGCGCGCGGTGCACGTCGCCACCACGCTGGCGGCGCTGAGCACCGAGCGCGTCGAACTGGCGCCCGAACCCGTCTACGCCGACGCGACCTGGGTGTCGAACTACCGCATCGACCCGTTCGACGTCTCCACCACCGACAAGATCTCCGTGCTGGAGGAGTACTCGGGGCGGCTGCTCAGCGCCGACGGCATCGATCACGTGTCGGCGGTGCTGACCGCCGTCAAGGAACAGACGTTCTACGCCGACACCTTCGGATCCTCGATCACCCAACAGCGCGTCCGGATCCAGCCCACCTTGGAGGCGGTGACCGTCGACCCCGCGGCGGGCAGTTTCGACTCCATGCGCACGCTGATCCCGCCGATGGGCCGGGGCTGGGAGGTCCTGGCCGGCGACGAGGTCTGGAACTGGACCGACGAGCTGGCGCAGCTGCCGGCGCTGCTGGCCGAGAAGGTCAAGGCGCCCACCGTCGTTCCGGGGCGCACCGACCTGGTGATCGACCCGAGCAACCTGTGGTTGACGATCCACGAATCCATCGGGCACGCAACCGAATACGATCGTGCAATCGGCTACGAGGCCGCCTACGCGGGAACGTCGTTCGCCACGCCGGACAAATTGGGCACCATGCGGTACGGGTCGCCGGTGATGAACGTGACCGCGGACCGGACGGACGAATTCGGTTTGGCCACCATCGGTTACGACGACGAGGGAGTGGCCGCGCAGAGCTGGGATCTGGTGCGTGACGGGATCTTCACCGGCTATCAGCTGGACCGGGTGTTCGCCCAGCGCCTGGGGCAGCCGCGCTCCAACGGCTGCTCGTACGCCGACTCGCCGCACCACGTGCCGATCCAACGCATGGCCAACGTATCGCTGCAGCCCGCCCCCGAGGACATCAGCACCGATGACTTGATCGGCCGGGTCGAGGACGGCATCTACATCGTGGGCGACAAATCATGGTCAATCGACATGCAGCGCTACAACTTTCAGTTCACCGGCCAGCGGTTCTTCCGGATTCGCGACGGCCACCTCGATGGCCAGTTGCGCGACGTCGCCTATCAAGCCACGACTACCGACTTCTGGAATTCGATGGAGGCCGTGGGTGGTCCGTCCACCTGGCGACTGGGTGGGGCGTTCAACTGCGGCAAGGCCCAACCCGGGCAGATCGCGGCGGTCAGCCACGGGTGTCCCTCGGCGCTCTTCCGCGGCGTGAACGTGCTCAACACCCGGACCGAGGGTGGGCGATGATCACCGCGCAGCACGTCGTCAACATCGTGCTCGACGAGGCGGCCAAGCTTGGCGGCGCCGACGAGACCATGGTGTTGGTCAGCGACAAGGTCGAGGCGACCCTGCGGTGGGCGGGCAATTCGATGACCACCAACGGGGTTTCGGTGAGCCGCAGCGTGTCGGTGATCTCCGTGATGCGCCGGGGTGCCAGCGCGCGCATCGGCACGGTGGTGTTTGCCGAGGCGGATCCGCGGGTGCTTCCCGGACTGGTGGCGGCCTCGCAGGAGGCCGCCGGCTCGGCGCCGGAGGCCGGCGATGCCGCGCCGCTGCTCGTCGATACCGGGGTGCCCGCCGACTGGGACGCGCCGGTGCCGGGCACCGGGCCACTGGTCTTCGCCGATGTGGCCGACTCCTTGGGCCGCGGCTTTCGGGGTGCGGATCGACTCTACGGCTTTGCGCACCATAGTGTTTCGACGACGTTCTTGGCGTCGTCGACCGGGTTGCGCCGGCGTTTCAGCCAGCCCACCGGTGCGGTGGAGATCAACGCCAAACGCGGCGACGCCAGCGCGTGGGCGGGTGTCGGGACGCCCGACTTCGTCGATGTGCCAATCGATTCGCTGCTCGAGCAGGTGTCCACCAGGCTGGGCTGGGCGCAGCGCAGCGTCGAGCTGCCGGCGGGGCGCTACGAGACGATCATGCCGCCGTCGACGGTGGCCGACATGATGATCTATATGGCGTGGTCGATGGCCGGCCGCGGTGCGCAGGAGGGTCGGACCGCGTTCTCGGCGCCCGGTGGGGGAACCCGGGTGGGGGAGCGGCTCACCGATCTGCCGATCACGCTGTTCTCCGATCCGATGGCGCCCGGCCTTGCCTGCACGCCCTTCGTCGCGGCGAGCAGTTCCTCGGAGACGCTGTCGGTGTTCGACAACGGTATGGAGATCACCCAGGTGGACTGGATCCGCGACGGGGTGATCAACGCGTTGGCCTACCCGCGGGCAACGGCCGACAAATACGACGCCCCGGTCGCGGTCGCCGCGGACAACCTGGTGATGACCGGGGGCACGGCCACTCAAGACGACATGATCGCGGCCACCGAGCGTGGCCTGCTGTTGACCACACTGTGGTACATCCGGGTCGTGGACCCCACCACGCTGTTGTTCACCGGGCTCACCCGCGACGGCGTGTACCTGATCGAGGACGGACGCGTGACCGCGGCCGTCAACAATTTCCGGTTCAACGAAAGCCCGTTGGACCTGCTGCGGCGGGCCACGGAGGCCGGCGTGAGCGAGAAGACCCTGCCGCGCGAATGGGGGGATTGGGCGACCCGCGCCGCGATGCCGTCGCTGCGGATTCCGGACTTCCACATGTCCTCGGTGAGCCAGGCCCAATAGATTCATTGCCGCCGGGCACGGCGCGCTCTAGCGTGTGACGAATGGCGGCTCCGGTTTCGGTTCGAGAAGACCAGCTCACGCGCCTGGTGGCGCTGTTTCCCGGGGCACCCGGCGATGCGCGCATCGCGGCGTTGATCCGGCGGGTGTGCGCGCAGACGGTGTCGCTGCCGCCGCTGCCCGCGGCCGTCGAGGTGAGCGACCCGGAATCGGATGCCGAGGTCGCCGTCGTCGAATTCGCCGAACAATTCAGCGCCGACGTCTCGTCGATCACCGCCGAGCAACGGTCCCGATTGTGGAAGCACCTCGGGGACCGCACTTTTGGGGTGGTGGTGCAGATGTACATCGCCGACTTCGTCCCCCGGGTGCGGGCCGGGCTGGAAGCGCTCGGCGTCGGCTCGCAGTATCTGGGCTGGGTGACCGGACCGGTCAGATGGGATCACGCCGCCGACCCGTCGGATCTGGTGTTCAACGACTTTTTAATCGCCGTGGCGCGAATGCGCGCGCTGGACCCGGTGACCTCGGAACTGGTGCGGCTGCGGGGCGCGGCGCAACACAATTGCCGGCTGTGCAATTCGCTACGCGAGGGCGGCGCGCTCGACTCCGGCGGTTCGGAAACGCTGTACGAGGAGATCGAGCGCTTCGAATCGTCGAGTTTGCTCGACGACCGCGCAAAAGCTGCGCTGCGGTATGCGGATGCGTTAATTTGGACCCCTGCGCACCTCGCCGCCGACGATGCCGCTGAGGTGCGCTCCCGCTTCTCCGAGGCGGAATCCGTCGAGCTCACGTTCGACGTCATGCGTAATGCCAGCAATAAGATGGCCGTGTCGCTGGGCGCCGACGCCCCGCGCGTCGAAAGCGGCACTGAGCGGTATCTGATCGACGCCGACGGGCAAACAGTATTTAGCTGACGGTGGCGGGTGCGAACCCGGTAGCCGCCCGCCATCCGGCGTTTGCCGCTGGGCCACGACGCCCGGCAGTAGGGGCCCGCAACGTTTGCGCAGCGGCGCCGCGAGCGGGTGAGCGATGTGCCCGTCCGGGGGCGAGGGCACGAAATGTTAACCATTCGTACATCGACGCGCAAGCGTGCGTTTTCGCTGTGTGAGGGGGTCATTCGCTAACTTAAGCCCCGTCGCCGACACTGAAATGACCACCGAGACGTGACGGTAGCGAAATGGCAGCGTGGCCCCCGCCGGGTAGGCCATGGGATGTACGTCATCAGCCGCCGTGCCGATGGATTTCCCGGTTCGTTGTGCAGCATTCGTAGCTTGGGTTTGCGTCGGAGCCAATTGTGTTCTGCGCGCAGAGGGAGGTTCGAACATGACAAGCAGCCGTACGCGCTCGCGCACGCGGGTGACATCGGTCTGGGCTGCCGGCCTCGCGCTGGGCGCCTCGATGCTCGGCGGCGCGGTGCTGTCAGCACCCCTGGCTTCGGCGACATGCGATTTGAGCCCCGCGGATGACCAGTACATCAACCTGCTGGCGCAGAACAACATGGTGCACACCGCCGAGTACAGCGATTGTCATGAGGCCGCCGAGGGCCGTTGGTTCGCCAATCAGGTGAAGAGCTCAGCCGATCCGTTCGCCAGGGCCAAGGATCTGGTGACGATGGTGACTAACACGACGCCGCTGAAGGCCGACAAGGCCGAGTGGGAGGTCGAGTCGGCGATCTATGTGTACGCGCCGGAAGTGATCCCGAAGATCAAGGATCAGGCCGCGAAACAAAACTGGCCGACCGAGTCCTAAACCCGCGCTTCGCGCTACGAATAACCAACGGCTGCAACAACTTTAGCTATCTGCGCTGGTGTGTTGACCTTGTCAGGTAATCGAATAGCGAGATATTGAGCAGCTGACGACGATGCCGGAAGCCGTCGTGCTGGTTGAGAGCTCGTCGATCCCATGATCGGGGCTATCGCTCGAATGGCTTTCTCGCGCCGCTCTTTTCAATCGTCTTTGTTCACCCATTGTTGGTAATGCCGCCGTTTGTCGTGCGCTCTGTCCGTGTACCCATGTGTGTGCGATAGGTGGATCAGCAAATTTCTACGCGAAGGAGTTCGAAAGATGACCGTCAGACGTACACGCTCGCGCGGGCAGATGCTGGCGTTGGGGGCTGCCGGCGCCGTGGTGGCGACGTCGATGCTGGGGGAAGCGCTGCTGTCAGCGCCGCAGGCAGCGGCCGCCTGCAACATGACCCCGAAGGACGACCAGTACATCAACCTGCTTGCTCAGAACAAGTTGATCCACTCCGCCGAGTTCAACGACTGCAACATGACCGCCGAGGGCCGTTGGTTCGCCGACCAGGTGCGCAGCGCTGACAATCCGTTGGCCGCCGGGAAGCGACTCGTGAACATGGTGACCAACACGACCCCCCTGAAGCCCGATCAGGCCGAGTGGGAGGTCGAGTCCGCGATCTTCGTCTACGCGCCGGAAATGATCCCCGCGATCAAGGGACAGGCCGCGCAAGGACCGTCCGCGGCCTAAGGCTTTGGCCGATGGGCGCCGCCGGGACGCGGCGCCCATCGCTCTGTGACTTGTGATGCGGGCGTGCGCCGCCCGACGGATACTGGCTTCGGTCTTCGACTACGGTTTCCTACGGAACTACCCCGTCGGGGGCGGTAGCTCAGTTGGTTAGAGCCGCGGACTCATAATCCGTTGGTCGCGGGTTCGAGCCCCGCCCGCCCCACCAAGTCTTTGTATGACGTCGGTTGATGCTTGTCGTTTCGCCTTCGGGTGATGCACGGTGTTTCGGCTGATGCTCGACAGCTACTTCGGCTGATCCTTGACATTCCGAAGGCCAGTCGAGCGCGGTATCAGTTGCACTGGCGGTGTCGCAGCCCCCAAGAAGGATGATCTCCTTCCCGACAAGAAGTCCGACGTATACCGGCCGAGGGAGGACATCCACTAGCCCCAGTGCGGCGGCACCTCGCTACCCGGACAATCCGCGTAGCGGCAGTTGACGTCCCGCACCCGCCTGCCGGTGACTTTGCCGTCGTTGTCGTAGCTGTATTCGACCGTGGCCTCGGCTGGGCGTCGGCAGTGCGGGCAGGCTTCCATTTCGGTTTTGAAGCGCGCCATCATGTCCTCCTGGTCGCAATGCTATTGAAGCGCGCCCCCGACCGAGCGCCGCGAGCGTAACGGCACTGCGAAAAATTAGCCTGACTTTCGCAGTGGCGTTACGCTCGCGGCCCTCAAGATCAAGGCACTGAAGTGAATTTCGGCGCGATCTCGGGTGGAATAGGGGCGGAGGGGAACCAGCGACGGTAGCGTCAGAGCTGGTCGAAAGCACATATGGGCGGGGCGATGCAACTGAACTGGTTGAGCGTTGCCGATCTGGTCGCTCAGGCCGGCGGCGATCCCTGGGCGGTCAATCAGAGTTTGCGGGCCGGTAACCCCTTTCAGATTTCCCAGTTGGCGGAGGCCTTCCATGCCGCGGGCCGATGCTCCACCGCGGCCCAAGACGAGTTCGAGCAGGCCCGCAAGCGCTTCGACGAGGCCTGGAACCACCAGAACGGCGATCACCCGATCAACGGCTCCGAAGAAGTACAGCGGCTGACCAAATCGCTTCGCCTGCAGACCGAACAGCTGCCCAAGATCGCCGCTGATCTGAAAAACATCGCCGCCATGCTGGCCGCCGCGCAAAAAGAGGGCTCCGCGGAGATCGCCACGTTGGAACGGCAGCTTCAATTGCTCGACAAACTGATCGGCGCGGCCACCAAAGATCTGCAAGACCCCACCCTCGACGCGAAGAGCCGCCGGGCACTCGAGACCTTGATCAAGGACGCCAAAGCCGACGCCGCCGATGACACGCGTGACGCCCTCAAACAGATGAACTCAATCCGCGACACCTACACGAAATCGCTGCGTCAAGCGCAGGCGAACGGGAACCTCACCCCGCAGGATGCCGCCGCGGTCGCCGAATTCAAGCCCGCGGGCTTCGGCGACGGACCAGGCTCTCCGCCCACCGACCCCAGGATCACCGGACCAGCCGGACCCCCCAAGCACGAGCAGAACACCTACGACCTACAAGACCAGTTTCAAGACGGCCAGGGCCCCACCTTCGGGGGAGATCCCCGAGATGGCTTTCCCCGCAGCCCGGCCTCGGAGCTCGCGCAAGGGCCGCCGGGCACCCGCCCGCTGCCGACCGGGACCGCGCTCGGTCCCGACGGCCATCGCTACGCGTTTTTCAGCCACCCGGATGGGACCGTGACCCCCGGGTTCAACGAATTCGCGACCAACGGATCGGTATGGGATTACACCGATCCCACCCATCCCGTGAAAGTCGGTGATCTGCCGGGGATTTACCAAGCCAGCGGCGTTTACGATCCCGCCACCAATCAGATGGTGATCGTCGGCAACACCAGCAACCGGGTCGGCGACACCACCCGTGGCATGTGGGTGTCGGGACCCATCGATCCGGCCAAACCCAACAGCTGGATCAACAACTTGCAGCGCGTCGGCACCGTCAGCCTCCCCGGCGATCGTGAAAGCCAACTGATCTCGCTCAAAGGCGGTGGATTCATGCTCGTCGGCGCGACCAACGGCGGGCCCGTGCAGGGCATCACGGCCGCCACCCCGGAAGGCCTGATGGGGGCGACACCCCAAACGCTGGTGGCCCCGAACCAGCTTCCGACGGTCTACGGGCCCACCGTCATGGGCACGACGCTCGATCCGGCGACCGGCCTCGAGACGGTTCAGCTTCGAGTGAGCACCTGGCCGCCCGGACCGACCTATGATCCCAACACGTGGACGACAACCTTTGGCGTCCAACACTAGGAAGGGTGACACCGCATGCTGAGCAGGGTGGCCCTAGCGGCGATAACAGGGACCGTTGCGGTTCTGGGCCTGGGTTGTTCCCGCAACGCCCCCGGCGTCGCGACGGCCACGCCGCCGAAATTCCCCGACCTGAACGCATTTCAAGCGGTCGATGCCGCGCCCTATACCGCCGCCGCCCGCGCCGGTGGCGCAGCCTATTTTGCGACGCCCTTCGGACTGCAGTGCATCCTGCCCAATCCGCCCAAGCCCGGCGATCACGTCAGCGCCAGCTGTGACGGACCACTACCCGGGCTGCCGGACAACGCCCCGGTCGGCGGCGACGGCTGCTCGGCGGTGGGATCGCCGTCATCGCTTCCGACGGACCTCAATCCCTACAGTTTTCAGAAGGGCACCGGGTGCCCGGTCATCACGTCGCCGCTGCTCAACGTCGGCCAGAAGATCACCAAAGGGGACATCACGTGCGTCGTGGGCGCTGACCGGCTGACCGCCTGCATCGATCCAATCCTGAACCGCGGCTTCGTACTTCAACCCGCCGGCTCGTGGACCTTCTAGCCCGCCGCCGTCCCCCGCATCGAGGCGGATGTGTTGGCAGCAAATTCGACGTAAGATTGTCTGCGTGAGTCGCATTCGCGGGTTGACGTTGGCGGCGGTGATCAGCGCCGCCGCGGTTGTCTTCGCGCCCGCTGCGGGCGCCGACCCCGGGTCCCCCTCGTACAACCAAGGCAAACAAGCCATCGACGACCAGGTCCTCAACCGCCACGTGCAGCTGCCGCCCGGCACCGACCTGTACCAGTACTGTGACCGTCTCCGCGCGAACGTCCTCAAAACCGGGATGATGGCCCGGGTCGACTCGCCGGCGGACTTCATCGCGGGGTGCCAAGACGAGGGCAACACCCTCATCGCGTCGCGCTGAAAGCCATTGCGGCCCAGAGTCTGCACGACCAGAAGCGCCAGGCGTAACGCCACGGCGAAAAATCAGCAATTATCTCGCCGCGGCGTTACGCCCGCCGAGCTCAGGGCAATCGGTCACAGACCGATGTAGACCGCCTTGGTGTTGAAATAGGCCTCGATGCCCTTGCGGCCGCGCTCGCCGCCCCACCCTGACTGCTTGTGGCCGCTGATCGGCATCGACGGGTCCGCCGCGAGTGAGGAGTTCACCCAAACCTGGCCCGCGCGAAGCTCATTCACCATCCGGTGGGCGCGGGAGAGATTCTCGGTCCAGATGGAGCCGGCCAGCCCGTAGTGCGTGTCGTTCGCGGCGGCGATTACCTCGTCCTCGTCGTCGAACGGGATCACACAACCGACCGGCCCGAAGATCTCCTCCTTGATGAGCCGCATGTCGGGTGTGGTGTTGGTGATGATCGTCGCCTCGTAGAAGTAGCCCTTGCGGTCCATCGGCTTGCCGCCGGTGATCACCTGCGCGCCGCCGGCCACGCCGTCGTTGACGATGCCTTCCACCCGTTTGCGCTGCTTGTCGCTGATCAGCGGCCCCAACACCGAATCGGGATCCTCGCTGCCGCCCATCGGCAGCATCTGGGCGAACTCGGCGAGGCGCTGCACCACCTCGTCGTAGATGCCGCGCTGGACGTAGATGCGCGACGTGCACGAGCAGTTCTGCCCCGAACCGGCGAGCAGGCCCATGCCCGCCCCCAAGATCGCCTTGTCGAGATTGGCGTCGTCGAACATGATCAGCGGCGACTTGCCGCCGAGCTCGAGCGTCAGCCGCTTGAGGTTGCCGGCGGCCGCCTTGACGATCAGCCGCCCGACCTCCGTCGACCCGGTGAACGAGATCTTGTCGACGTCCGGGTGCGCGGTGAGCGCGGCGCCCGTGGTCTCGCCGTAGCCGGTGATGACGTTCAGGACGCCGTCGGGCAAGCCCGCCTCGCGGAAGATCTCCTCGAGCTTCAGCGCGGTCAACGGCGTCTCTTCGGCGGGCTTGAGGACGGCGCTGCAGCCGGCCGCGAGGGCGGGCGCGACCTTGAGCATCGCGACGAAAAACGGCCCGTTCCAAGGGATGATGAGCCCGACGACGCCTACCGGCTCGAGCTGGGTGAAGGTGTGGTAAGTCTCCCAGGTGCCGAGCAGGCCGTCGGACACCAGATTGGCCGACTCGCCATGGATCTTGCCGACCCAGCCAGCGTAGTACTTCAGCATGTCGACCGACACCGGGATGATGTGCCGCGCGGCGGTCAGGTTCATACCGTTGTCTTGGCCCTCGAGCGCGGCGAGCTCGTCGGTGCGTTCCTCGATGATGCGCGCGGCGCGGAAGAGGACGTTCGCTCGGTGCGACGCGGGCGCCTTGCGCCACACGCCCGACTCGAAGGTCTCGCGCGCGCGGGCCACCGCGGCGTCGACGGCCGCCTGGTCGGAGTCGGGGACCTCGGTGATCAGCTCCTCGGTGGACGGGTTGAAGACCTCAATGGCGTTACTCACGGTTCTCAGTGGCCTTTCGCTCGCGAGAATGCTGTCGTTGCGCGACAGAGGTTACGCGCGTAACCAGTGGGTGTCCAGTGCGTGCGGGAGTCGGCCGGGCGCGAGTATCGGGCGGATTCTGCTGGGCGCTGACGTGCGAAAAGGCGATTCACAGCGGTTGGTCGCGGATGCGGCGCCTCCTGACCCAACGCGAATTGGCGGCTAAGTTACCTGTATGCGGATTGTTCGCCTGTTCGGTGCCGTCCTGACGATCCTCACCGCGGGCTTGCTGCTGGTGAGCCCCGCCGCCGCGCAGCCGCCGTCGAAGCTCACGGATCACATCACCGACGCCCAGGGGGTGTTGACCGATTCCGGTCGGGCCGCGGTCAGCGAGGCCATCGACCGGCTCTACCGCGATCGCCACATTCAACTGTGGGTCGTCTACGTCGACAACTTCAACCGGTTCAAGCCCGACAACTGGGCCGATCGCACCCGCAGCGCCAGCGGACTGGGCGGCCAGGATGCGCTGCTGGGCATCGCGACGAACACCAAGACGTACACGTTCACCGTGCCGCCGCAGGTGCAGGGCCCGACCGCCGCGGGGTTGGATAGTCTGCGGCGCAATCAAATTGAGCCCGTGCTGGGCGCCAAAGACTGGAGCGGTGCGGCGGTCGCCGCGGCCGACGGGTTGGACAAATTGGCGAGTTCGGCCAAGCCGGCGAGCTCGTCGAAGCCGATCTGGCCGCTGGTCGCGATCGGTGTCATCGTCGTTGCGGTTGTTGTGCTGCTTCTCGTGCTCTATCGCGCGCGTCGGCGGCGGCGCGCCCGTCTTGGCGGCGGACAGGCCAGCATTGAGGGGAGCGGTGATTCGTTGCCGCAGGCGCTGTCCACCGCGGATGCCCGGTTGCGCCAAATCTCCGACTACGTCGCCCGCCACCACGAAAGCGTCGGCGCCGAGGCGCAGGCCCGGCTCGACGAGGCCAAGCGGCATTTGGCGGCGGCGCACGGCAAGGAATCCACTAACGACGCCGAAGCGATCGCGCATGCCAACAAGGCATCGACGCTGGCCGCCCAGGCGCAGACGGCGGCGAACGCCGACGTGCTGGCAGCGCACCGCCCACGACGACGAGGTACCACGTCTAAGCGATGAGCGGTGGACTCAACAGGGATTGCACGACGCGGGTGCCGTCGTAGACGAATTTGTGCGCGGGATAACGCAGGGGCTCGACGGTGCTATCAGGGTGCACGACGAGTCCGCCGCCCGAGGGGATCCCGAGCCCGGTCGCTGCCCCTTCCAGTAATTGGATTGTCCGCGACAGCCGCCCCCAGTCGGCGCGTTCGTCGTGCACGTCGATCACCTTGGGGACGAGATTGAACACGTCGAACACGTCGGTCCCGCGTGATTCCGGCGTCTCGACGATTCCATAGCGTCCGAGCTGGACCGCGCCCGCCGAAATGCCCACCAGGACGGCCCCTTTGGTGTAGCGGTCCAGGATCGTCTGCTTCATGCCGGTTTCCTCGAAGGTGTTCCAGCCGAGGCGGACATCCCCGCCCGCGAGGACGATCAATTGGGTGTTCTCCAGGAAGGCGCGGTCGGCGGGGCCGAAGGACGAATGGATCATGCGACGGTCGGTGATCCCGACGGCATCGACGGCCGCCTCGAAGATTTCGTAGAACTCCGGCCGATCGCCGTTGGAGGCCCCGACGTAGGCGGCGCTCAACGGTTTGTCTCGGGGCAACCCGTCGAGCGCCGCTTCCAGTAGCAGCCGGCCGTCGCCCTTCCAGAACAGCAGCTGACTGTCTGCCAGTAGATACAACGGATTGAGTTGTGGCGCTGTCACTTCGGCTGATCTTTACCGGTGAGCTCATCGAACCGCGCGAGCGCGGCGTCGAGGTCTTCCTGGTCGAACGTTTCGATGCGGTCGATCAGGCCACCGCTCACAGTCAGAACGTTGACTTCGAGCCACTCGAGGTCGAAGCCGTCCTGCGAAGCACCACGCGACGACTGCGTGAAGACTGCTCCGAAATTGCTCAGCCGATGCACCGTATTGATATAGAACTTGGCTTGCGGCGCCAGCTCCCATGTGGCGCGGATGTATGGGACCAGCTCGCCGGGGGAGAACGCTCTTCCTCGGCGGTGGTCGACATTCACCCAGTCTGGCGTTGTCGTGGGGAGCTCGTGTCCGTTGAACGCGTGGAGGGCTCGCAAGATAACTGACCACGTATCCGCGTGGTCGGCTGCTTCGCCGGCGAGGTATCGGGCGTCGAGTTCCTCGAAGGCGGCATCGATATCGTCGGCGTCAAAAAAGACGTGGGCGGCGATCCGCCCGTCGGCGTGAATTTCCGCGATCCCCAGCAACTCTACGGCAAACCCCTCCTGCCGCGAGTCAGGATTGAACGAGCGGACGCGGGCGAGCGAGAGGCGCTCTCCGCGAGTCGCGATCGCCGTCAAGGATACCTGCGCAAGGCCCTCGGCCAGTGCTCGCATATTTGCCATCACGACATCGCGACCGTCCCAGAAGCCGACGTTTACCACTCGACGTCGATCGTCGACGAAACTGTCCGGGGCCAAGATCTCGGCTATCGCCGCCCAATCGTGGGTGCTCGAGCGGTCAAAGAGCCGGTGTTCTGCGCGGCTTGCCGCGTTCTCCAGGCTCCGCGTCTGGCCGTGCAGCTCATCGAACCTCGCCAGCGCGGCGTCGAGGTCGGACTCGTCGAATAGCTCACAGCGATTGATCCGATCGCCTTCGAAAGTCATCACGTCGATCACCTGCCACTCGGCGTCGAACCCCTCGGGCGAAGTCCCAACCGCGACATGGGTGATCACCACGCCAAGGTTGCCCAGGCGGTGCACGGCGGCGACGTAGAGGTGGGACTCCGACGAAAGTTCCCATGCGACAGAGAGGTATGTCGCCAGATCGCCCGTGCCGATCGGCACGAGTCGTCGATGATCGATGTTTACCCAATCAGATGTCGTCGCCGGGATTTTCCGCTGATTCAGCGCCACGAAGGCTTGGGTCACCAGCGTCCAGGTGTGGGAGTGGTTGGAGGCCTCCCCGGTGAGGTACCGCGCGTCGAGTTCTGCGATGGCCGCGTCGAGGTCGTCGGGGTCGAACACCACGCTTGCCACGATTCGGTTGTCATCGTCAATTTCGATCATGCCCAGCGCCGCAGCTTGAGATGCCTCGGGCAGCGAGCCTTGGCTTGCAAAGGTGAAACGACAGAGGGCGAGGCGTTCGCCGCGGGTGGCAAGCACGGTCGATCTCACATCAGTCATCCAGACATCGGCGCTGGCCCGCCAGTTCGCCATCTCAAGGTCTCGTCCGCGTCGGATCCCGGCGTTTAAGACGCGACGGCGATCGTCTGAGAAGAACCCGTCGGCGAGTAGTTCTGCCATTGTGTCCCAACCGCGGACGGCAAAATGCGCCAGAAACTTCTCGACAACCCGGGTTGCCGCATTATTTAGCCGCTGCGGCATCGGGCGCAATTCCTCAAACCGGGCAAGCGCTTTGTCGACATCGCTCTCTTCGTATATCTCCAACCGTGGCTCGTGGGGATCGAGCAAAAAGGAGCGGACCCATTGCAATTCGTTCCCCCGTGCATCAGTGCCTTCGATGATGGCGCTTGCGACAACGCCGTGGGCATCGAGAGCATGTACTGCCGTCGCCCAATAGCGGGCGTCTGGTACGAGGAGCCACAGCTCCTCAATCGCCCGCCGGAAGTCTCCATCCGCGAACGGGACTCGTCGATGATCGGTGTATGCAAGTCGCTCGATCATCGGTCCCGGCTCGTGGCTGTTGAGCTCGCGGAGGATGTCCAGGGCACACACCCAGGCGCTCGCGTATGGAGCCGCTTCTCCCGCGAGGTACCGCGCATCGAGTTCTGCGATGGCCGTGTCGAGTTCGTCCGCCTCGAATACGACGTATCCCGCAATTCGGTTGTTACCGTTGATCTCGACAACGGCGAACGCCGCAGCGGAATACGCCTCAGAGGACTGGTCGTGGTTTGTGAAGGCGTTGCGGAAAAGCGCGAGGTGCTCTCCGCGGATAGCGACGGTCGACGCCACGTGAGTGCTCCAGACTTCACTAGTAGCACGCCAATTCGCCATCTCTGCGTCGCGACCACGCCGAACCCCGGCATTCAACACTCGACGACGGTCGTCTGAGAAAACGTCCTCGGCGAGCAGTTCTGCCATTGCATTCCAGTCGCGGACCGCATAGTGCGCCAGGAATTTCTCGGCCACTCGGGCAGCCGCATTCACGAGCTCGGTTGTCGGCCGGCCGAACTCCTCGAACCTCGCGATCGCGGTATCCAAATCGGCCTCGTCGAACAACTCGCCCCGGCTGACCAGATCGCCTTCGAACGTGAAAAGGGCGATCTCCCGCCATTCGACGTCGGATCCGTTTTCCATGGTGCCATGCGCCCAGTGGGTGACGACTGCTCCTCGGTCGTTCATGCGATGCACCGCGAGGATGTGATTCTTGATGTCCCGGGCGAAGTCCCAACCGGCACGGAGGTATCCGATGAGGTCACCTGGCGGGAAAGCGGTCGCCCGCCGGTGGTCGATATTGACCCAGTCCTCGGTGTGGGCCGGAATCTCATACCTGTTGAGCGCGGCGTCGCCCGCCATGAGCAGCGACCACGTGTGCGCGTGGGCGGCCGCTTCGCCGGCAAGGTAGCGAGCGTCGAGCTCCTCGAACGCCGCGTCGAGGTCGTTGGTGTCGAATACGACCCGCGCAACGACTCGGTTTTCGGTGTCGATCTCGACGAGGCCGAGCACCTCGCTGTGGAACGTGTCGGGCCCCTGCTCGAGGCCGAAGAAACGGGTGCGGCCAAGGAAGAGGCGGTCGCCCCGGGTCGCGATGACGTGTGATGTCATTTTCGCAATCCCGATGTCAGCCCACGCCTTCATATTGTCGATATCGGCATCCCGGCCCAGTTGGACTCCCGCGCCCACAACCCGACGACGATCGTCACTCGAAAAGTCGTCAGCCGTCATCTCTGCCATCGCATCCCAGTTGCGCGCCGCGAAGTGTGCCAGGAAGCGGTCGCTGACTTGGCTTGCCGTGTTTTGCAGCCGCGGTGCCTGCTGGTGCAGCTCATCGAAGCGGGCGAGCGCGGCGTCTAAGTCGGTTTCATCGAAGAGCTCGGAGCGGTTGATCCCATCGCCTCGCACTGTCGAAAGGCCGATTTCCCGCCACTCAACATCGACGCCCGTATCGGAGATTCCGCGCACCACCCGGGTGACGACTGTGCCGACGGCGCTCAGCCGATGCACGGTCTCGATGTAGGCGTTCGGCGTCAGTACGTCCCACGTGGCGCGGAGGTACGGCTCAAGATCACCGGGCGCAAAGGATATTGTTCGCCGGTGGTCGATGTTAACCCAGTCTTGCGTCGTTGCGGGTAGCTCCTGACGGTTAACCGCCGTATACGCCTGCGTGATGACTTGCCACGTTCCCGCGTGCGGAGCGGCCTCGCCCGCGGCGTACCGAGCGTCGAGTTCGGCTATGGCGGTGTCGAAGTCGTCCGGGTCGAACTGCACGATCGCGACGATCCGCTCGTCGGTGTTGATTTCGGCGATGCCGAGCAAATCAGTGACGAATGCCTCGGGCCCTTGGTCTCGGCCCGAGAAGCGGAAACGCGCGAGGGCAAGGCGTTCCCCGCGGGTCGCCATGACGGTAGGTGCCCCTACTGTCCACAGGTCTGCGGCTTTCCGTAAGTCTGCGATGTAGGACTGTCGACCCTGGCGGATTCCCGCTCCCACCACGCGACGGCGATCCTCGTAGTAGAAGTTGTCAGCCAGCATTTCCGGCACGGCGTCCCACTCGCGGGCCGCGAAGCACGCTACGAAGCCCTCAGCCGCTCGAATTGCCGCGTTTTCCAGCCGCGGCGGCGCCGGCTCGCTGAGCTGGTCGAACTTCGCGAGCGCGGCGTCGATGTCTGCCTCATCGAATATCTCGGCGCGGCTGATCAAGTCGCCTTCGAACGTGATCAGATCGACCATCCGCCACTCGGCGAAAAATCCCTCTTGAGAGGCTCCGCTTAGCGAAAGGGTAACGACGATTCCGAGGCCGCTTAGTCGGTGGACGGCCTCGATGTAGATGCCGGCTTGCGGCGCGAGGTCCCACGTGGCGCGGAGGTTTGCGATCAGGTCGCCCGACGCAATTGTGATCACGTGCCGGTGGTCGATGTTGACCCAGTCCGGGGTCGTCGCGGGGAGTTCGTGCCGGTTGAGCCGGGCGAAGATCTCTACAGTGGTCGACCACGTACGCGCGTACGGCGCAGCCTCTCCGGCGGCGTAGCGGGCGTCGAGTTCGGCTATGGCGGAGTCGAAGTCGCCGGGGTCGAACGTGACGTAGGCTGCCATCTGGTTGTCGGAGTTGATCTCGACGACCCCGAGTTCCTCGGTGAGGACGCTGTCGGGCGCTCGGTCTGGGCCCGAGGAACGGGTACGGACGAGGGCGAGACGCGCGCCGCGGGTCGCAATGACTGTCGACGAAAAATTCGTGATCCCGACCTCAGCGATAGCTTGCAGGTTTGCAATTTGGGTATCTCGACCGTGTAGAACCCCAGCGTTCACCACGTGCCGGCGATCGTCGTGCGAAACATTGTCGGCCAGTATCGTCGCCACGGAGTCCCAATCGCCGCCTGCGAAGTACGCGAAGAAGCGCTCCGCCATCTGGCTCGCAGCGTTTTCCAGCCGCGGTGCCGGTCGGCTGAGCTCATCCAATCGCGCGAGCGCGGCGTCGATGTCGGACTCATCGAACATCTCGAAGCGATCTATCAGGTCGCCGTTGACCGTGTGAACGCTGATCACTCGCCATTCGGCGTGGAACCCATCTTGTGAGATCTCATGAGCCATCTGGGTGACGACCGCGCCACGGTTGTTCATGCGATGCACCGATTCGATGAAGGTGCTCAGGTCCGACCGAAGACTCCAGGCGGTGCTAAGCCACTCAGGTACTTCACCGGGCGCAATGGATGTCCCACGCCGATGATCGATGTTCACCCAATCTGGCGTTGTCGGGGGAGGTTCCCGCCGGTTCAACGCCGCGCAACTCCGCGTGATGACTGCCCACGTGCGTGCGTAGGGTGCAGCTTCGCCCGCGACGTAGCGGGTCTCGAGTTCGCCTATGGCACTGTCGAAGTCGTCCAGGTCATAGATAACGATCGACGTGATTCGCTGATCGGCGTCGACCTCGACGAGATTGAAGGCATCGTTTTGAATCGTCTCGGGGTCTCGACCGGACGCACGCACCTGGGTCAGGGCGAGGCGCTCGCCGCGGGTCGCCACGACGTCCGCAATCCCGATGGTGAAGCCGAGGTCGGCAGCCACCTGCAGATCCTTGATCACGGATTCTCGACTCCCTCGGTCCCCGGCATTCACCACTCGTCGGTGATCGGCACCGGAAAGTCTTTCGGAGACAATGGCTCCTACGGCAGCCCAGTCGCGTTCGGAGAAGTGCGACCAGAAGCGCTCGTACACCCGCGTCGCTACATTCTCGAGCTGCGCTCGAGGATGTATCTCCTCGAATTGACCGTATGCGGCATCGAGTTCGGCCATTGCGGCGTCGAGGTCTTCGAGGTCGAACCACACCTGCAGGGAGATCTGGCCATCGTTATCGATGCCATAAAGCAGCAGGAATTCGTCCTGCGGCGCCCCAGGGCCGACATCGTCCGCGCCTATCACCAATCGAGCGAGCGCCAGACGCTCGCCTCGCACGGCGATAACCATTTGGGTGACCCGCATAGGAACTTTTTCCAAAACGCGCCTGTTCAGCTGTGGAAACTCGCCCGATGGGACGTCGATCTGTCCAAACCCGACAATCTTGCGGCGGCTCTCGATGAATCCGTCCGGCGCGAAGAGTCGCTCGAACTCGTCCCACGCCTCACGATTTATCGCGGACGCCACGCGTTCGCCCGCGGGCACGCATGCGTTGTCCAACTCGACCCTCGACGGTTCTGGTCGAGCGGGTGCGCTCCGCTTCACATTCTCGCCGAGGATCGCGCGCGCCCTTTCCGCAAGCGCCGCAGCGCCTTTGCGTTCGTACAGCTCGACCGCTTGCTCGGCGGCGGCTCGCGCCGCTACGACGTCGCCGCCGCCCCCCAAAACCGTCGCCAGCGTCAGGCAGGCGTCGCCGTGATCAACCAGGGCGTCGGTGCGTTCGGCCAACGTCACCGCCGCCTCGGCGACTCGCCGAGCCGCGGCGTAGTCACCGCCGCGCCCCAGCAAGTGTGCGCGAAGGGTGCGCCACGCGATCGAGGCCTTCAGCGCGTGACCGGCGAGACGCTCGCTTTCCGAACACAATTCGTCTGCCTCGGATTCGCGGTCGAGAGCAAGATATGCGCGGCCCAACAACGCGGCGGTCTCGGCGGTATCGGCGTCTAATCCCATGCGACGAAAACCGTTGTAGGCCTTGCGCAGATGCGGTTCAGCCGCAGCCGGATCGTCGACGACGAGCTCGACGATACCGGCGAACTGCTCCACCTCCAGTAGCGCATGACGCAAGCCGAGCTCGCTAACCGTGCGCCGGGCCGAGTCGATCATCCGTCTGGCCGCGGCGGCGCGGCCGCGAAAGGCCTCCAGCACGGCCTGGCATCGCGTCGAAGTGGCCTCGACGGCAGGGGAGTCGGTCGTGATCCGAAGCAGCCGCACCACATCCAGACACCGCCCCCCGGCGCGCGGAACGGGGTTGGGGCCCCACAGCGCCGCCAGAGGAGCGCCCGCCAAAACCGCGTTTACCCGGCGGTGTTCGCCCGCGCGCCGCGCTGCGTTCAGCGCGTCGTCCAAAGCGACTTCGCAGTCGGCGATTCGTCCCAGGCGGGCGAGGCATCCCGCTCGGACGGTGTGCGCCTTGGCTTCTCCGGCGGCGTCGGCGAGCTCGGCGAGTTTGGCGGCGGCCGCGCCCAGCGCGGCTTCGACCTCGTCCAACCGTTCGGGGTGAATCAGCATCGACAATTGCCCGTCGAAGCATGTGGCCCACGCTGCGAGCCGAGCAGAATCGACTGTCGCCGCGCGCAATTGGGAGACCGCGCCCGCTGCCGACGCCACATCACCGGCGGCCAACAAAGCCTCGCAGCGCGCGACCAACAGCTCGGCGGTCTGATCGTCACGATCGGGCAGCTCGTCGTCAAGCTCTTCCAGCGCGTGCAAGGCGTGGCGGTACAGGTCGGCGGCACCTTCGTAGGCGAGTCGTGCCATCGCTTGGTCTGCCGCGCGCCGGCAATAGAAGATCGCCTTGGCTGCGTTTCCCGCCCAAGCACATTCGAAGTAGTGGTGCGCCAGCTCGGCCAGCAGATCGTCGTCGGCGCCCGGCAGCGTCTCCAGTATCGTGGCGATGCGCTGGTGCAATCGCATGCGCCGCACGGACGCCAGCTCGGCCAGCAGTGACTGGCGGACAAGAGCGTGGTTGAACCGATAGTTGCCGCCTGGTTCTTCGATGACGATGCCGGCCTTGCGCGCTTCGTCGAACGCGTCGATGAGGTCGTTGCCGACCACCTGCTCGACCAGCTCCACGGAGAACCGGCTCCCGACCACCGCGGCCGCGGCAAGCGCCTTGTTGGTCTCGACCGGCAGCCGAGAAAGTCTGCGGCTCACGGCTTCTCGAACGCCCTGCGGCAGGGTGCTCTGATCCCACGCGCCGCCACTCTCGTCGACGTGGCGCAGGGCCTCGATGAGGAAGAAGGGGTTACCGCCGGTGACCGACGCCAGGGCGTGCGCGAGTTCCTCGTCGTCGTAGCCGGCTTCGGTGACGTAGGTGGTCACGTCATCCTCGTCGAGGCCGCCGAGACTGAGCCGGTTGGCCGTGCCGTCGCGGTGAAGATCGGCGAGCATCGCCGCCAGGGGGTGGGAGCGGTCGAGATCGGTGCTGCGGTAGGTGCCGACGATCTGCACGCGGGCGTGGTCGCCGAAGCGCAGCAGGTGCCGCAGCAGGAGCAGCGTCGGCTTGGCTGCCCAGTGCAGATCGTCGAGGATCAAGAGCACCGGCGCGCTCGCGGAGGCGATCTCCAGCAGGGCAACGACGGCATCGAAAAGTGCGTACCGCTCGGTGTCGGGATCCGCGTGCGACGGGGGAGCGAGATCGGGCACCACATCGGTCAGCCCGGGCACGAGCGGCAGCAACGCTTCGACACCGCGCAGCCCCCGCAGCCGGTCAGCGCCCATGCACGGCACGAGCGAACGCAACGCTTCCGCGAACGGCTGATAGGGCGCTCCGAGGTCCTCGTCGCACCGGCCGTACAGCACGACCGCGCCCTGGTCATAGGCCCGCTGCGACCATTCACCCGCAAGGCGCGTCTTGCCGACGCCCGGTTCGCCGGCGATCAGCACCGTGCGCACGCCGCCCGTCAGCGCGCTCTGCCACGCGGACAGCAGCCCTTCGAGTTCGCGGCCACGTCCGACGAACGGCCCGGGGCCGACGAGCACCGCCGGAAGTCCGGGCCGCTCCATCGGCGTTTCGGTCGCCGCCGGCTCGGGACGCTGCTCGGCGGTTTCCAGTCGCAACTCGAAAACGTGCTCGGGCCGTGCGAGATTCCGCAGCTGGCGCATCCCGAGGTCGGTGAGCACCACGTCGTCGGCCAGCGAGTCGATGACGAGCTCGGCGGTCGCGCCCGAACACAGGATCTGGCCACCCTCGGCCAGCGACCGCAGCCGCGCGACCCGATTGACGGCCCGGCCGAAGTAGTCGCCGTCGCGGAGCTCGACCTCACCGGTATGCAGCGCCACCCGGATGCGGATGGGTTCCCGCAAGGCCCACGGTTCATGAGCGATCGCGTCCTGCAACTCAACCGCGGCCGAGGCGGCCGCAGAGGGCCGTTCGAAGACCGAGAAGGTTGCGTCGCCCTCGCCGCGCGTCTTGATCAGCCGACCGCCACGCGAGGTGACCACGTGTTCGATCAGCTCGTCGTGTCGGGCGAGCGCCACCGCCATCGCGTCGGCGTCCGCCTCCCAGGCGGCCGTCGACCCCTCGATGTCGGTGAGAAGGAACGTCACCGCCCGTGTCACCGACGGAACATGTTGTGCCACGGCAATATCCAGCGAAGAGTCCTGAGCGACGATCGCGGCCTCGAGCCGGCGAAGTTCGGGCCCGGGATCGACCCCCAGTTCGTCGGCAAGCAGCGCACGCGCCCGTTGGTAGGCGCCAAGGGCTTCGCCTTGCCGGCCGGCCCGGTAGAGGGCGAGCATCAGCTGGCCCCACCGCCTTTCGCGCAGCGGAGCATCAGCTATCGCGGCCTCGAGATCGCCGATGAGTTCCGCGGCTCGGCCCGTCGCCAGTAACGCGTCCGCCCGATCCTCCACCAGCGCGGCGTGCCCCTCCATCCACCGCGTCTTTTCGGACGTTCCGCGCCGGCCATCGGGAAGTTCGGGGATTCCGCGCCAGAGGGCAAGAGCCTCCTCGAATCGGGCCACCGCCTGGCTGGTGTCGCCCGCGGTGGCGGCCTCGCGCCCCAGTCGCGCTGCCGACTTGTAGCGCGAGGCATCAACCTCGCTGTCGGCGAGCACCCAACCCGCCCCCCGCGTCAGGACAAAGCCGTCACCCAGGATGCGGCGCAGCGACGAGATGTGGGTCTGCAACGCTTTGGCGGCGGTGCGCGGCGGATCCTCACCCCACAGCAACTCGACGAGCGCGTCGGCCGGCACAACGGAACCATCGTGCAACCCGAGCATCGTGAGGATGGCGCGAGGTTTCGCGCCCGGGATACCGACGGCCGCTCCGCCTTGCCGGACCTGGAGAGGGCCTAAAACCCCCAGTTCCACCGCTAAAAGGGTACTCACCTCGCCTATCGTCGGTGGGGCAATTCAATACGCGGTCAAGATTCAGTAAAGGCCCCAGCACCCGCGCGCCGGCAACACCACGCATTACCTTGGTGCCTATGGACAGCGACCGGAGTGACTCCGCCTTCACCTGGCAGGGCCGGCGCGAACTGGTGGGCCAGATGCACGACCAGCTCGATGAGCTGGAGGCGGCGCGCGACCAGATGGAACAACTGGTGCGGGTCATCGTCGAGCTCGGCTCCGATCTGGACCTGGACGTGACGCTGCATCGGGTCCTCAAGGCGGCGATGGAACTGACGGGCGCCCGCTACGCCGCCCTGGGTATCCGCGCACCCGACGGCAGCCTCGTTTCTTTCGTGCACGCGGGAATCGACGCCGACGCGGCGCGACGGCTCGGCGACCTCCCGGTCGGCGAAGGGCTGCGCGTCGACGATCTGAGCACTCATCCGCAGACAGCCGGGCTGCCCGCGCACGACCCACCGTTGCGGGCATTCCTCGGAATCCCGATCACGGTGCGGGCGGCCAACTTCGGCAACCTCTACCTGGCCGACGATCGGCCCGGCCGCGTCTTCACCGACTCCCAGGAGGGCGCCGTACGAGCGATGGCCACGGCGGCCGCCGCCGCCATCGACAACGCACGGCTCTTCGAGCGGGAGCGTGAAACGGCGAAATGGACGAAGGCCAGTCGCGAGATCACGACCGCGCTGCTGTCCGGCGACCCACAGACGGGGCCACTGCAGCTCATCGTCAACCGGGCGCTGGAGTTGGCCTCCGCCGAGCAGGCGATCCTGCTGGTGCCGCGGGAGCCCGAATCGCCCGTCGACGACGTCGAAACCCTGGTGGTGGCCGCAACGGCGGGACGCTACTCGTCGGAAGTGATCGGCCGGCAGGTTCCGATGGAAGGCTCCACCACGGGTGGTGTGGCACGCCGCGGCCTACCGCTGATCACCGATTCCTTCCAGTACCCGATCGAGGGATTCACCGATGTCGGTGAACGCCCGGCGATCGTCATCCCGCTGATCGCGGACGGCGCGGTGCTCGGTGTCATCGCCGTTGCGCGCGACCCGCACCAGCCCCCGTTCGGCAACGACTACCTCGACCTCGTCAGTGACTTCGCCCGGCACGCCGCGATCGCGTTGGCGCTGGCGGCGGGCCGCGAACATGCGATCAATCAGGAACTGGCCCAAGCCGATACCGTCGAGGAAGCGGTCTACGCCGCCGCCGAGGAACTGCGGCGGCTCTGGCGGGCGCGCCGGGTCCTGGCCGTCACGTTCCCGGCGTACAGCTCGTCCACGGAGACGGCCTTCGGCGCACCGCAGGTGGTGTCGGTCGGTGAGCCCACGCAGTGGGCCGACCTGCCGCCCCACACACAAGAGGCGCTCAGATCGTTGCGCGACGGCGACTTCCTCACCCCCACCGCGATCCAGCCGGGAACGGCGGGCATCGCGCTGCAGCACCCGGAGGGCGTGCTGGTCGTCTGCATCGACCTGACCGAGCAACGCCCGTTCACCCTCGAGGACCAGACCTTGCTCACCGTGCTGGCCGGCCGCCTCGGCCAGGGCCTGCAGCGGGTGCACCAAGTCGACCAGCAGCGCGAAACCGCCCTGGCCCTGCAGCACGCGATCCTCGGCCCGGCCGATCTGCCCAGCGGGTTCGCGGTGCGCTATCAGGCGGCCACCCGGCCGCTGCAGGTGGGCGGCGACTGGTACGACATCGTCGACCTCGAGGACGGGCGCATCGCGTTGGTTGTCGGCGACTGTGTCGGCCATGGCCTCGCCGCTGCCGCCGTGATGGGTCAGGTGCGCAGCGCCTGTCGGGCGCTGTTATTCGAAAACCCAAGCCCCGCTGCGGCTCTCGCGGGGATGGATCGCTTCGCCGCACGGCTGCCCGGCGCGCAGTGCACCACCGCGGTCTGCGCGGTGCTGACCCCCGACACCGGCGAACTGGTCTATTCCAGCGCCGGGCACCCGCCGCCCATCCTGGTGCACGGCGACGGCACCACCCAGATGCTCGACGACGGCCACACCATCGCGTTGGGAATACGGCGCGACTGGCCGCGCCCGGAGGCCCGCGTGACCATACCGGCGCGCGCGACCCTGCTGCTCTACACCGACGGCCTGGTCGAGCGTCGCCGCAGTCCGCTGGATCGGGGCATCTCCCGCGTCGCCGGCATCGCGCAGGACGCCCTCGGGCTGGGACTGGACGAGCTGGCCAACCAGATCATGACCCGCGTCGCGCCACAGGGCGGGTACCAGGATGACGTCGTTCTGCTGCTCTACCGCCATCCGGCCCCGCTGGAGCTGAACTTCCCCGCCGACGTCAGCCAACTCGCGCCCACCCGCAACGCTCTGCGCAATTGGTTGAGCCGCGTCCGGGTGGGGCCCGAAGAGGCGCTGAACGTGCTGGTTGCCGCCGGGGAAGCCGTCGCCAACGCGATCGAGCACGGCCACCGGCACAGACCGCAGGGCCTCATCCGCCTGGGCGCGATCGCGGTGGGCGATCAGGTGAAGTTGACGATCACGGACACCGGTTCGTGGAAGGCGCCGCAGCCGGCTTCGCACCATCGTCGCGGCCGGGGCATCCCGCTGATGCGAAGCCTGATGCACGACGTCGACATCCGGACGGCCAACGACGGAACCACCGTTCACCTCTCGGCCAGGATCACCTGATGACCACGCCGCTCACGCTCGACACCGCGCGCGGCAGCGACGGGAAACTCGTGCTGGTCGCGGCCGGGGAAATCGACCTGAGCAACATCGACGTCTTCACCCTGGCCCTGTCCACCGCCGCCACCGGCGGCGACGGGGCGCTGCTTGTCGACCTCAGCGCCGTGGAGTACCTGGACAGCGCCGCCATCAACGCCTTGGCGGCCCACGCCGACCGCATCGAGCTGGTCGCGCACCCGATCCTGATGCCCGTCCTCAAGGTCAGCGGTCTGACCGAGCTCACCGCCATCGTGCCCGCGCCGCCGACCAGGATGCGGTGACCACCCACTCGGTGCCGAATATTCTTGCGGCGCAAGATAAGGACGATTCTCGCTGGCCCATACGTCCTCCGCGTGCCACGATGGCGTGATGGCTGACGACGCGCTGAGCTCGGAACGTGAATTCAACGAGGACAACATCGAGGAGTTCCGCCGCAACGGCGGCAAGGTCGGGGGGCAGTTCGAGGGCTTCCCGCTGCTGTTGCTGACGTCAGAGGGGGCGCGCAGCGGCGCCCAACGGGTCAACCCCGTCGCCTACTTCGACATCGACGGCAAAATCTATATCGTCGGCTCGGCGGCGGGCCGGGACAAACATCCCGCCTGGGTGCACAACATCCGCGCCATTCCCGACGTGTCCATCGAGATCGGCTCCGACGCTCCCAAGTCGGTGACCGCGCGCGAATTGCCGCGCGAGGAAAGGGATTCGATCTATCCCGTCATCGTCGAGCGCGCACCCGGCTTCGGCGAATACCAGCAGCGCACCGATCGCGTCATCCCGGTCTTCGAATTGATGAGCGACTGAAGACCCTCGCTGCCAACAACATTCAAGCCCGTCAATTCGGCACACTAACGCACCGACTGCCGCACAATGATGTGCGCGGGTCTGGCCCGATGCGACGAGCCATCACCGCCCGCCCTGCCCGAAGACAAAGTGAGGTCGGCGATGAGACAGTATCTGCGGCGCTCCCTGATCGGCGCCTTCGCCCTCGCGCTGGCCGGGTTACCGGTAACGGTGCCCGGGACGCCGGCGATCGCCCGCGCCGACGGTGACTGCGCCCCGGGCTGGGGCTGGAGCGTCGAGTTGAATGAGTGCGTGTTCCTGCTGCCGGCCGCAAATGGACCGGGCGGCCCCGGCGGCCCGGGTGGCCCCGGTGGACCGGGCGGCCCCGGCGGACCTGGAGGACCCGGCGGACCGGGCGCGCCCGGCCACCCCGGAGCGCATTAAAAGCCCCGTCTAGCTGCGGCGACGCAACGCTCGCACCGGGGATCTCGCCGGATGGTCGGCCGCTGGGAACTCCACCGGCCCATCGGTCGTTATACCGGCTAAGTAACCGGTGATTCCGAGGGGGACAAGCGCCGCATGCCACGCACAGACAACGACACCTGGGATCTCGCGACCAGTGTGGGCGCGACCGCCACGATGGTGGCAGCCGCCCGGGCGATCGCGACCAACGCCGACAACCCGCTGATCGAGGACCGGTTCGCCGAGCCTCTGGTTCGTGCCGTCGGCGTGGACTTCTTCACTCGCTGGGTCTCCGGCGACTTGGTCGCCGCCGACGTCGACGACCATGAATCCGGCTGGAAGCTCGAACACATGCCCGCCGCGATGGCCGCCCGCACCCGTTTCTTCGACTCGTTCTTCCAGGCAGCGACGCAGGCCGGGATCCGGCAGGCGGTGATCTTGGCGTCCGGCCTTGATGCGCGCGCCTACCGGTTGGCCTGGCCGGCCGACATGACGGTGTTCGAGATCGACCAGCCGCAGGTGATCGACTTCAAGGCCACCACCTTGGCGCAGCTGGGCGCAGCGCCGCAGACCGAGCTGCGCACGGTCGCTGTCGATCTGCGTAACGACTGGCCAAAAGCCTTGGTGGACGCGGGCTTCGACACGAGCCGGCCCACGGCATGGATCGCGGAGGGCCTCTTCGGTTATCTACCGCCGGAGGCCCAAGACCGCCTACTGGACAACATCACCGCACTGAGCGCTGACGGCAGCCGGCTGGCGTGCGAAGCTATTCCAGACATGTCCGAGGTAGACACCGAGAAGGCGCACGAGATGATGCGAAGGGCCACCGCGAAATGGCGTGAGCACGGCTTCGACCTGGAATTCGGCGATCTCGGCTACCAGGGCGAGCGCAACGACGTCGCCGTCTACCTGGACAACCTGGGATGGCAGTCGGTCGGCGTCCAGATGAGTCAGCTGCTGGCCGACTCCGGCCTCGAGTCGATCCCGCAGACCAACGACTCCGTCTCGGTGGCCGACACCATCTACTACAGCTCGGTGCTGGCCAAGTGACTGCACCGCAGCGCCGCGGGCTCAATGAAGCGGTCACGCGGATGTGGAGCTTTCTGGCGCCGGCCTATGACCTGCCGTTTCTGCAACAGTGGGTGTATCGGCCGCCGCACAACGAGGTGATAGGTCAGCTGCGCAACCACGGGGCGCGAAAGATCGCTGATATCGCCTGCGGCACAGGGATTCTCAGCGACCGCATTCAGCGTGAACTGAATCCGGACGAGATCTATGGCGTCGACATGTCCGACGGCATGCTCAACCAAGCCCGGGCCAGATCGGATCGGGTGCAGTGGTTGCGCGGTCCGGCCGAACAACTTCCGTTTGACGACGGTGCGCTCGACGCCGTCGTGACGACCTCGGCATTCCACTTCTTCGACCAGCCCGCGGCGTTGCGCGAATTCCATCGCGTGCTCGCGCCGGGCGGACTGGTGGCCGTCTCGGCGCTGAGCACGCGGCGACCGCGGCTGCAGTCATCAGCGCAGAATCGGTGGAAGCCGCAACACAACACGTCGGCGCCCGAGATGCGGGCGCTGTTCGAAAACGCCGGGTTCGTGATCAGCGACCAGCACCGGATCCCGCGGCCGGTATGGACGCGCCTGGTGTCCGATCTGCTGACCGTCGGCACCAAAAGCTGAGACTCGCGTCGAGCACGAAATGTGTTTGTCGCCAACGGTATAGACGACGCTGCCCGCCTCGCCAATCGGCGAGGCGGGCAGCGCGTTCAGCGATCTTTACAGCGGAATCCAGACCCCGAAGAAGTCGAATCCCCACTGGTTGAAACGGGGGTTCCAGTACGGCGTTTCCTGGTAGCCCCAGTAGTTGATCGGGCCATAACCCCATGGACCGCCAGGCGGGGGGAGCGGCCGATCCCACGCCGGTCGCGGCGGCGCGCCGGGGCCCCACGGGCCAGGCCCGTCGCCCCACGGGGCGCCGTGGAAGTAGCCCCGCTGGTCATCGCCATGCCACGGACCACCGGGACCACCGGGACCGGCGGGTCCACCCGGGCCGCCGGGCCCGCCGGGTCCGCCCGGGTGATCGGGACCTGGGCCCCCGGGTCCGCCCGGGCCGCCCGGGTGATCGGGACCGGGCCCGCCGGGCCCACCCGGGCCTCCGGGACCACCGGGATGATTGGGACCGCCAGGACCGCCAGGACCACCGGGCCCGCCCGGACCACCTGGGCCGCCGGGACCACCAGGGCCGCCGGGATCATTCGGCCCGGTGGGAGCGTGAAAGCCCCCGGGTTGCGGTGCGCCATGACCACCGGGGCCCGGTGGCGGCCCGCCCGGTGCGGCGTTGGCAAACCCGGCGCCCATTCCCAAGGCCGCAGCACCGAGCGCTCCGGCGATGGTCACCCCTCCGACAAGTTGCTTCAACTTCACGATGCTTCACCTATCCACTAGGGACTTCTTCCACCAGGGATGCGTTCGGAACCTCCCCCTGGCACAACCCAGACGCTAGATAGCTTTCCTATGGACTAGCTGTGTTTGGCCCCTGCAGTGTGTGGGTGGGTAGCCGGACGCGCCGGTTTGGCAAGGCTAGGTTGGCTAGTCGGCCACGGTTTTCCTCTATATCGTTGCCGCCGTGTCGAGTACGTCACATCCCGCCGAACCGCACGTCGGATCGGTGTCGTCGAAGCTGAATTGGTTGCGCGCGGGCGTGCTGGGCGCCAACTACGGGATCGTCTCCACCGCGGGCATCGTCGTAGGCGTCGCGGCGGCCACGACCCTGCGAGGCCCGATCTTGACCGCCGGCAGCGCCGGACTGGTCGCCGGAGCGGTGTCGATGGCGCTCGGAGAATACGTATCCGTCAGCACCCAGCGCGACACGGAAAAAGCGCTGCTGCGCCAGGAGCGCCGCGAACTGCGCGACGATCCCGCTGCCGAACTGGACGAGCTCGCCACGCTCTACGAAGCGAAAGGCCTGACGGCGGCCACCGCCCGCACCGTGGCAGAGGAACTCACGGATCAGAATCCGTTGCTGGCCCACGCCGAGGTCGAACTCGGCATCAATCCCGACGAGTTGACGAATCCGTGGCAGGCGGCGTCGTCGTCGGCGCTGTCATTTGCGATCGGCGCCCTGTTGCCGTTGATCGCCATCCTGGCCCCGCCGACCACGTGGAGGATCCCCGTCACCATGGCGGCGGTGCTCGCGGCATTGGTGGTCACCGGCGCGGTCTCGGCCGGTCTGGGCGAGGCGCCAAAGCTTCGCGCCGTGCTCCGCAACGCCATCGGGGGCAGCCTCGCGCTGACGATCACCTACGTGATCGGTCACCTGGTAGGCGCCGCCATCGACTGACCGGCACGGCGCATTCGCCGACTGGAAGCGCAACTGTAACATTCACGGTTGCGGGTCTCAGCAGGGTTCCGCGATCCCCTGACGCGAAGGGTCATGCAGTGGCCGAGCCCAATGTCGTTCCGGATGAAGCTCGATGGGCGGAACCGGCGCCGTATTTCGTTCGCGACGAAAAGTATTTCGTGCCAACGCGAATCGCGCGCGGCGGCTGGGGTCCATCGCTCAGCGGCCACGTGGTCGGCGGGCTCCTGGCGTGGGCGGTCGAGCGGGCCGCTCCGGACGCGCACCTGCAACCGGCGCGGCTGACCGTGGACCTGCCCCGGCCCACGGCGCTCAAACCGCTCGAGGTGCACACCGAGGTGCGCCAGGACCGACGGCGATTGCGGCTGGTCGAGGCCGTCATCATTCAGGACGGCGCCCCGGTGGCACAGGCCAGCGCGCTGTTCTTGCGGCGCGGACCCCAGCCCGGCGGACAGGTCTGGTCACCTCCGGTGCAGATGCCGCCGCTACCGTCGGGCCAGGATTACCCGACGCTGTTCATGCGCACCTACGGCTGGGGCTCGGGGGTGCAGAACCCCGACCCGGACTGGCCCCAGACCGAGGGCCCGAAATACACCTGGTTGCACGAGGATCGCCCGTTGGTCGACGATGAACCGCTGTCCGCCTTCACCCGCGCCGCGATGGCCGGAGACATCACGGCCTCGACCGCCAACTGGGGCACCAACTCCCTGGAGTTCATCAACGTCGACTACACGCTGACGCTGGTCCGGCTGCCCGAGGGCGCGCACATCGGGCTGGCCTCCCTCACGCATCACAGCCACGACGGGGTGGCCAGCGGCTCCGCGGTCCTGGTCGACGAGAAGGGCCCGATCGGCACCGGGGTGTCGGTCGCCGTCGCGCAGTCGGGATTTCGTCCGCCCTCCACCGACCCGTCGGTGCGGTGACGTTGGCTGGGAACGGCACGTTCTGGGCGTTGATCGCCGATGCGGCGCAACGGGATTCGAACCGGCCGCTTCTCGCCGACGAGCATGGGCGCAGCCTGACCGCACGCCAGCTTCACGACGCAGCGTGCGCAACCGCCGCCGCCCTCGCCGAACGGGGGGTCCGCGCGGGAACCGTGGTGTCCTGGCAGCTGCCCACCACGCTGGAAACCATGGTGGTGATGGCCGCGCTGGCCCGGCTCGGTGCGGTGCAAAACCCGATCATCCCGTTGCTGCGCGAGAGCGAGGTCGGCTTCATCACCGGCCAGTTGAACACCGAATTCTTTGTGGTACCGGAGGTTTGGCGCGGCTTCGACCACGGCGGCCTGGCTCGCGACTTGGCGCGGGACAAGGGTTTTGAGGTCGTCGCCCTTGACCTGGAAACGCCCCCGGCCGGCGAGCTGCGGCTGCCCCGCGACCACCCCGGCTCCCTGCCCGCGCCCCCGAGATCGGCTGACGACGCCCGCTGGGTCTACTACTCGTCCGGGACCACCGCGGCTCCCAAAGGGATCCGCCACACGGACAGCTCGGTCATCGCCGGCTCGGCGGGAGTGGTGGGCATGGTGGGGGCCACGAGCAGCGACGTGGACCCCATCGCCTTCCCGATCGCTCATATCGGCGGGGCGGCGATGCTGGCCACCGCGTTGCTGACCGGCATGCGGCTGGCGCTGTTCGAGTCGTTCGACCCCGCGACGACGCCGCTGGCCATCGCCGCCCACAACCCGACGTTCCTGGGCACGGCGACCCCGTTCTTCGTGGCGTTCCTCGAAGCCCAGCGCGCCCACGGTGATCGGCCGCTGTTCTCGTCCGTGCGGGGTTGTCTGGCGGGAGGCGCGCCCATCACCGCCGAATTGGGGCGGCAGGTCCGCGAAACCTTCGGCATCGCCGGGATCGCCAACGCGTGGGGGATGACCGAGTTTCCGTGCGCGACTTCGCCTTCACTGACCGCCCCGCCGGAGGTGCTCGACCACACCGTCGGCCCGCCGGTGCCCGGGGTCAAGGTCCGCGTGGTCGACGGCAGAGAAATCGAACTGGGCGCCGGGCAGGAAGGGGAGCTGCGACTCAAAGGGCCGCAATGTTTCCTCGGCTATGCCGATCCGACGCTGGACGTCGAGGCGTTTGACGGCGACGGCTGGCTGCGCACAGGCGATCTCGGCCTGATCGATGCCGGCGGCAACGTCCGCGTCACCGGTCGCACCAAAGACGCGATCATCCGCAACGCGGAGAACATCTCCGCCCTCGAGATCGAGAATGCGCTCGCCACCCATCCCGCCGTAGCCGACGTCGCCGTCATCGGGATCCCCGACCCACGCACCGGCGAACGCGTCTGCGCCGTCGTGGTACCCGCCACACCCGACGGTGTGACATTGGAATCCCTTGTGCAACACTGCCAATCGCGGGGGCTGAGCCGTTACAAGCACCCCGAACATCTCGTGGTCGTCGACACGCTACCGCGCAATCAATTCGGCAAGGTGATCAAGAAGGACCTGCGCGAGACCTTCGGGTGACAATCCCTGCTCGCCGCGGGCGTAACGCCACGGCGAGATTCCGCTAAATTTTTCGCCGTGGCGTTACGCCCGCGGTGCGGTTCCCGCGGTTCCCGCGGTTCCCGCGGTTCCCGCGGTTCCCGCGGTTCCCGCGGTTCCCGCGATTCCTCGGCGGCGACGGCCCGCGCTATAGCCCCTTGGGCGCATCGCGAACCGCCTGCACCGCCGCGGCGTCGCCGTCGAACTCGACCTGCGCCGCGCGCCCGACGGAGAACAGCAACAGCTCCGCGGGCGCGCCGGTCACCGTGACCGCCGGGCCCTGACCTGCGGTGAGCAGCGTCTTGCCCTCCGGGGTGCGCAACGCCACCCGGGCGGGCACCTTGGCGAGGGTCAAACGGGCCATCAGCGGCAGGGTGCGCCGCAACATCGTGCTCAGCGCGGGCTCCAGCGCGCGCGGCTGCCAGCCCGGCTGCGCGCGGCGCACGTCCTCGTGATGAATGAACATCTCGGCGACGTTGGCCACCGGGTCGAGCAGCTTGAGCGGTGAGTAGACCGGCGGGCCGGCGGCGACCTTGTCGACCAGCGCGTCCCACTCGTTTCGCTCGCTCACCTGGGTTTGCACCTTGGCGGTGTGGGAGGCGAAGAACGGGATCAGGATGCCCGGGGCGGCGTCGAGGCGATACTCCCGGATCACCAGGTGGGCGGCCAGGTCCCGCGTCGTCCAGCCCTCGCACAGGGTGGGCGCGTCCGGACCGACGCCGCGCATGGTGTCCACGAGGGCGGCGCGTTCGCGTTGAGCAACAGACATGCGTTCAGCGTAGAGCGCTCACCCCCGAGCAGAACGGGTCCACCGAGCACCGACGGCCGGCGGCTCGGTAAATTTGAGACCGTCCGGCCCTGGAAAGGAGATGTAGGAGAAGCCATGAACGCGCGCGTCGAGCAGTTGGAGTTTCAGGCAGAGGCTCGCCAACTGCTGGATCTGATGGTCCATTCCGTCTACTCCAACAAGGACTCGTTCCTGCGGGAGCTGATCTCCAACGCCTCCGACGCGTTGGACAAGCTGCGGCTCGAGGCCTTCCGCAACAAGGACCTCGACGTCGACACGTCCGACCTGCACATCGAGATCGACGTCGACCACCAGGCGCGCACCCTGACCATCCGCGACAACGGCATCGGCATGACCCGCGACGAAGTGGTCGACCTGATCGGCACGCTGGCCAAGTCGGGCACCGCCGAGCTGCGCCAGCAACTCCGCGAGGCCAAGAACGCCAAGAACGAGGCCGCCTCAGAGGAACTCATCGGCCAGTTCGGCATCGGCTTCTATTCGAGCTTCATGGTGGCCGACAAGGTCGAACTGCTGACCCGCAAGGCCGGCGAGAGCGACGCCACCAAATGGGAATCCAGCGGCGAGGGCACGTACACGATCGAATCGATCGACGGTGCGCCGCAGGGGACGTCGGTCACCCTGCGCCTCAAGCCCGAAGACGCCGAGGATGAGCTGCACGACTACACCTCGGAGTTCAAGCTCCGCGGCCTGGTCAAGAAGTACTCCGACTTCATCGCCTGGCCCATTCGCATGCAGGTCGAGCGCCGAGAACCGGCCAGCGAGGAGGGTGGCGAGGAGACCGTCACCATCGAGACCGAGACCCTCAACTCGATGAAGGCCCTGTGGGCCAGGCCCAAAGACGAGGTCTCCGATGAGGAGTACAAGGAGTTCTACAAGCACATTGCGCACGCCTGGGACGACCCGCTCGAGGTCATCGCGATGAAGGCGGAGGGCACCTTCGAATACCAGGCGCTGCTGTTCATTCCGTCGCACGCGCCGTTCGATCTGTTCAACCGCGACGCCCAGACGGGCATCCAGCTGTACGTCAAGCGCGTGTTCATCATGGGCGACTGCGACCAACTCATGCCCGAATACCTGCGCTTCGTCAAGGGTGTGGTTGACGCACAAGACATGTCGCTCAACGTCTCGCGTGAGATCCTGCAACAGGACCGGCAGATCAAGGCCATCCGGCGCCGGTTGACCAAGAAGGTCCTGTCCACCATCAAGGATCTGCAGACCGAGCGCCCCGACGACTATCGGACGTTCTGGACCCAATTCGGCAGGGTCGTCAAGGAAGGCCTGCTGTCGGACTTCGACAACCAGGAAACGCTGCTGCAGATCTCGTCGTTCGCCTCGACACACAGCGAGGAGGAGGCGACCACGCTCGCCGAGTACGTCGAGCGCATGAAGGACGGTCAGACGCAGATCTTCTACGCCACGGGGGAGACGCGTCAGCAGATCCTCAAGTCGCCGCACCTCGAGGCGTTCAAAGCCAAGGGCTACGAGGTGCTGCTGCTCACCGACCCGGTCGACGAGGTCTGGGTGGGAACGGTGACCGAATTCGACGGCAAGCCGCTGCAGTCGATCGCCAAGGGCGAGGTGGACCTGGGCGCCGAGGGCGAGGAGAGCGAGGCCGAGCGCGAAGAGCAGCAGAAGGAATTCGCCGACCTGCTCACCTGGATGAAGGACACCCTGGCCGACCACGTCAAGGAGGTTCGGCTCTCCACCCGCCTGACCGACTCACCCGCCTGCCTGATCACCGACGCCTTCGGGATCACTCCGGCGCTCGCGCGCCTCTACCGCGCCTCGGGGCAGGACATCCCGGTGGGGAAGCGGATCCTCGAACTCAATCCGAACCACCCGCTCGTCACGGGCCTGCGCCAGGCGCACCAGGACCGCGGTGACGACCCGTCGATCGCCGAGACCGCCGAATTGCTGTACGGCACAGCGCTTCTCGCCGAGGGTGGCGCGCTCGACGATCCGGCACGGTTTGCCGAGATGCTGGCCGATCGGTTGGCCCGCACGGTGTAGACCGGGCTGTCGCCGCCAGATGACGAAGTTTTGCGGATTGAAACGCCGCGGGCGGGGATAATTAGGTCCCATGGCTGAGTTTCGCGTCATCGACCCGCACGGGCGGGTGGTCGCGACGAAGAATTTCGCCAACGCGGAGGCCGCCCACGCCTGGTTCGTCCACTCGGTCGGCGGCAACACCGAGCTGGGCTGGCGCATGGAGGTCAACGACGACGGGCAGTGGGCCTTCTTCGATGACACCGAAGGCTTTACCGCCCCGGTGAGCCGCCGGCCGATGAAGCGCTGAATCGACGATCGACGCGCGCGGGCGGCACGTAGGCTCCCCCCATGCATGTCGACGCGATGACGACGCCCCAGCCGCTCGGTCAAATCGGCGAGCTTGCCCGCCGGACCCAATCCGCCGGCTTCTCCGGTCTGTTGTTCACCGAGACGGGTCGCACCGCCTACCTGAACGCCGCCGTCGCGTCGCAGGCCGCGCCCGATCTCGAACTGTCCACGGGTGTCGCGGTGGCCTTCCCGCGCAGCCCGTTCGTCACCGCCGCCGCGGCATGGGAATTGCAGGAAGCGACCAAGGGAAAGTTCCGGCTGGGTTTGGGAACTCAGGTGCGCACCCACGTCGTGCGGCGCTACGGCACGGCATTCGAGCGGCCCGGGCCCCGGCTGCGCGACTACCTGCTCGCCGTGAAGGCGTGTTTCGCGGCGTTTCGCTCGGGGACGCTCGACCACCACGGCGACTTCTACGATCTCGACTTCATCACCCCGCAGTGGAGCCCGGGCCCCATCGGCGCTCCCGACCCGAAAGTCGATATCGCGGCGGTGAATCCGTGGATGCTGCGGATGGCCGGCGAAGTCGCCGACGGGGTGCACGTCCACCCGATCGGTGAGCCGGGATACCTGGCCCGTCACGTGCTGCCGACGGTCGCCGAGGGGGCGGCGAAGGCCGGACGCCCGGTGTCGGACCTCGCGATCATCGTGCCCGTCATGACGATCGTCGGTGACAGCGACGAAGAGCGGGACAAGCAGCGCGAAGTCGTGCGAGCCAGCATGGCGTTCTACGGCAGCACGCCCAACTACGCGTTCATTTGGGATGAGGCCGGTTTCGAGGGGACGACCGCCCGGATCCGCGAGAAGCAGAAGGCCGGAGACTTCGCCGGCATGGCGGCCCAGGTCAGCGACGACCACATCGCCGTCTTCGCCACCGAGTCAAGCTGGGACGGGTTGGCCGACGCGTTGACCGACAAATACGCCGGCATGGCGACTCGTTTGGTGATGTACAACTCCGTGGCCGACCAAAATCGCTTCGAGCGCTACGGCGAGGTGGCCCGCCGCATACGGCACCGCCAACAGGCTTAGGGCAGAAGGCGTTTGGGGTCGGCGTGCCCGGGCCGCTACTGCTTGTCGACCTTGGCGGCGATCTGATTGGCGATGGTGACGCCGAGGTCCCCGACGTCCTTGCGGCACGCGTCGACGTCGATGACGACGTTTCGGCGGGCCGTCAGGGCCCGCTGACAGGGCATCGTGACGTTCGTGCCGTCCCCGTTGACGGTCACGGTCACCGGAGCGCTCAGCACCCCATTGGCGTTGGACACCGAGCCCACCTTCCACTGGAGTTCGGGGTGGGTGCCGTCGGCGGGGACGGTGTCCTGGCGGTTGGCGCAGGCGGGCCAGCGCTGGGATGACGTGGTGAAGAAGGCGTTCGCCTGTTCGGGGGAGGGAAACAACACCACAAACTGGTAGACGTCAGGGCTTTCGAGTTGGCTGGCGCCGGTGGAAGTCGGCGCGAGGTCGTGGTAGCCGTACACGGCGGTGCTTCCGCTGTCGGCGTATTCGGAGGCCAACCCGGCATGGATCGTGTACTTGCATTCGGGCGGGAAGGTGTAGTCGGTGCGGTGCACCGGGTCTTCGCCGAGGTTGGTGAACGGCGGATCGCTCGTCGTTCCCCTGGTGCCCAGCGCGCTGTCGATGTCGTCGGGCGTGAGCATCACATCGGGCAGCGCACCCTTCGCGAGGGGAGTCTTCGGCGACGCGGTGGTGCCGCTCGACGACGCGGCGGTGTCGCCCGCGCTGCTGTCACCGCAGCCGGCGACGAGGATCCCGGCAGCAGCGACGGCGACGGCGGCAGTTAGCTGGCGCATGGTGGGTGCCCTTCCTGCTTGAGCCGACTCCTCAGAGGTCGTTTGCGGGGAGCATACGACAGCACCGGGCGTGGCGTGCCGGTTCGAAGCGAAGCGCTATCTTCGCGGGGTGTCCGCAGTGAACTTCGCTTCCGTCGCGCCGATCGTCCCCGTTCGAAATCTCGATGTCGCCCTGGACCGCTACCGGCGACTCGGGTTCGACGCGCGCGCATACGACGGCCCGGACCGCTACGGCTTCGTCGACCGCGGGCCGGTGTCGCTGCACCTCACCGAATGGGACGAACACGACCCGTTGCGCACCGCCGCGAGCGTGTACTTCTACGTCAGCGACGCCGACGCCCTCCACGCCGAGTGGTCCGCGCTGGAGAACCTCGAGGGCCGCTTGGTCGCGCCGCAGGACACGCCCTACGGCTTGCGAGAATTCGCCTATGTCGATCCCGACGGCACCGCGCACCGGGTCGGCTCGCCCCTGGCCTGATCAGGCCGTTTCCCTTGAGAGACTAGGGTTTTCGTCACCCGACGGGGCGGAAGTGGCCTGGCTGTGGGCCAGCGCCACCGTCGCCGCCGCCATCACGGCGATCGAAATGCCCAAGGCCACCAGGCCGGCGCCGTCGGTGTGCAGCGTCTCGCCCAACACGGTGACGCCGAGCATCGATCCGACGACGGGCTCGGCGACGGTCACCGCCGGAAGCGACGCGGTGAGCGGGCCGGCCCGAAACGCCGATTGCTCCCAGGCGGTCGCCGCGATCGCCAGTGCGATCCACACGTACATCTCGGGCGTCCGCACCAACGCCGGGACGCCGCGGTCGAGCTGGTCGACGACGCCCTTGGTCACGACCGAAAACAGTCCCCACAGCGAACCGGACATCAGGCCCAGCAACAACGCGGCGACCGAACCCGGGAACATGCGCGCACCGATCACACACAGGATCAGTGCCGGGCCCATGACCAGGGCCACGATGGTCCAGGTCTGCACCGACCCGCGCGGGGTCCCCGCCTGAGGGTCACCGACCGTCACGATCACCGCGACCGCGGCCACCAGCAACGCGGCCCAAATCGCTTGCCGGCGTGTGACTCTGCGGTGGTTCGCCCTCGCGCTGATGACCAACGCGAACAGCAGCGACGTCACCAACAGCGCCTGCACGAGCACCACCGAGCCCACGCCCAGCGCCGCGGCCTGGAACCCGAAGCCGGCGGCGGCCACCAGGCTGCCCGCCCACCATCGGCGATCGCGCAGCAGCCGGCGAAACAGCGCGACGGTGCCGACCGGTTGGTCGGTGACCTGTTGAGCGGATCGCTGCTGGGCGACGTCTCCGATGCCCACCATCAAGGCGGCCGCAATCGCGAGCGCCGCGGCAATGGCTGTCTTGTCCACTGGTCCTTCCCTCGACGATCAACCGCTTGCGCCGCAACGGCTTTGCGGTAGTGACGTCACGGCGCCCTGGTCGCAGGGGCAACATGCCCCTCCCCGGCGGGCCGACGCGCCCGGTGTGACCTCCGTGGTCATGGGGGCGGGTGATGCCGCGACGCGCGCGTCAGCTGTCGCGCCGGATCTTGAGCGCGGTGGTGATCATGGGAATCTGCAGGGGCAGCCGCGCCAGGGCGACGATCCGCATCGCCCACGGCTTGTTCCACCACAACCGGACCATGTTGACGTTGCCCGGGAAGACCCCGACGAACAGGGCCACGGCGGCCAGCGCGGCGGTTCGCCGGGTGCGTCGCGGCACCAGCAGCGCCCCGATCGCCAGCTCCGCCACTCCGGATCCGTAGGTGTAGAGCCGCGGGCTGCCGGGCAGTTCGACGGGGATGATCGAGTCGAACGGTTTGGGCGCGACGAAGTGCAGGGTGCCGATACCGAGCAGCATTGCCGCCACACGGTAGGCGAGTTGCTGGGTGGCGTCACCGCCAGCGAGGGGTTTGGTTGTCATGAAGACATTGTGCCCATTGCGTCCACTGCTTACGCCCGGTCGGCGTCGGTGAAGCGGATGATGCCGCGGACATTGCGCCCCTCGAGCATGTCGCGGTAGCCGTCGTTGATCTCCTCGAGGCTGTACTCGCGCGTGACCATGTCATCGAGGTTGAGCTGACCCAACTTGTACAGCTCCAGGATCGCCGGAATGTCGTGCTGCGGGTTGCCGCCGCCGAACAGGCTGCCCTGCAAGCTTTTCTGCATCAGTGTCAGCCCCGCCAGGTTGAGGGTGGTGTCGGTGGCCATCACGTTGCCCATGGCCGTCAGCACGCACGTGCCGCCCTTGGCCGTCAGACCCATCCACGCCTCGACGTCGCGGCCGTCGCAATGACCCACCGTGACAATCACTTTGGGGCACATCGCCCCCCACGTCGTCTCGGCGATGGCTGCGGCGGCGGTGGCGACGTCCGCGAAGGCTTCGGTCGCACCGAACTTCAACGCCTGCTGGCGCTTCCATTCGAACGGATCGACCGCGAAGATGCGGCGAGCCCCCGCGATGCGGGCGCCCTGTATCGCGGCGATACCGACGCCGCCGGCGCCGACGACCGCGACGTCCTCTCCGGGCCCGACCGCCGCGCTGCGCACCGCCGAGCCATAGCCGGTGGTCACCCCGCAGCCCACCAGGCAGGCCACGTCGAACGGGATCGCGGGGTCGACCTTGACCACCGAGGTGTGGTGCACCACCACGTAGGGCGCGAAGGTGCCCAGCAGCGACATCGGCACGACATCGCGCCCCTTGGCCGTCACCCGGAAGGACCCGTCGCAGACCGACGCCCCCGACAGCAGCCCCATGCCCAAGTCGCACAGGTTGCGCAGTCCGACCTGGCACGGCGTGCACTTGCCGCAGGACGGGATGAACGACATGACCACGTGGTCGCCGACGGCCAGGTGCTCGACGCCGTCGCCGACCTTGGTGATGATGCCGGCGCCTTCGTGCCCGCCGAGCACCGGGAAGCTCGGGATGGGGAAGTCACCTGTCAGCAAGTGGTGGTCGGAGTGGCACAAACCGGCCGTCTCCAACTGGACCGTCACCTCGCCGCGGCGGGGATCGCCGATCTCGATTTCGTCGATCACCCACGGTTCGTTGAGGTCCCAGACCAAGGCGCCTTTGGTTTTCAACGGGGAGGCCTCCTGCAAACGTGTACTAACCGCTTAATTGTTAGCGCGGTCACAGACCGGCCCCCACCGAACTTAGACCAATACTATTGTCTATACAGTATTTGAAACGATTCGCCGCGACTGAACGCCGCCAGACCGCTCGAGGTTGAAAACATGGGTACACCCGTAATCGTCGGAGCCGTCCGAACGGCGATCGGCCGTTCCTTCAAGGGAACGCTTGTCAACACGCCGCCCGAGACGCTGATCACCGCGGTGCTTCCCGAGGTGGTGCGCAGATCCGGTGTCGACCCGGCCGCCATCGACGACATCATCTTCGCCGAATCCCATTACGGCGGTGGCGATCTCGCGCGGTACGCGGCCACCGCGACCGGCCTCGAGCATGTCCCCGGCCAGTCGGTCAACCGGCATTGCGCGGGCAGCCTCACCGCGATCGGCAACGCGGCGGCCCAGATCGGCTCCGGCATGGAACGGGTGCTGATCGCCGGCGGCGTGCAGTCGCTGTCGATGACACCGCTGACCAACTGGCGCATCCCCGGGCCCGAGCTGAAGTTCGAGGAGCGCTGGATGCCGCCGACGCACGTCGAGACGCCCGACGCGCCCGCCAAGGACATGTCGATCACGGTCGGCTGGAACACCGCCCAGACGGTCGGCATCACGCGCGAGGAGATGGACGCCTGGGCGGCCCGCTCGCACCAGCGGGCCGTCGCGGCCCAGGATGCGGGCAAGTTCGTCGACGAGATCCTGCCGCTGAAGATTTCGCAGGCGGACGGTTCGGTCATCGAGTTCGCCGTCGACGAGCACCCGCGTCGCGACACCACCGTCGAAAAGCTGGCCGGCCTCAAGGTGTTGCACCCCGAGATCGAGGGCTTCTCGATCACGGCGGGCAACAGCAGCGGCACCAACGACGCCGCGGCCGCGGTCGCGCTGGTCGATCGCGACTACGCCGAGGCCGAGAAGCTCAACGTGATGGGCACGGTCAGGGCGTGGGCCGCCGCGGGCGTGCCGCCGCGGGACTGTGGCCTGGGTGCGGTCAAGGTCATCGGGAAGGTGTTGCAGCGCGCCGGGTTGTCGCCTGGCGACGTGGCGCTGTGGGAGATCAACGAGGCGTTCGCGTCCGTGCCGATCGCGGCGTGCCGGGAGTACGGCCTCGACGAGGAGAAGGTGAACTTCTCCGGCAGTGGTTGCAGCCTCGGCCACCCCATCGCGGCTTCCGGCGCGCGCATGGTGACCACGCTGGCGTACGAGCTCGCCCGCCGCGGCGGCGGTATCGGCGTCGCGGCGATGTGCGCCGGCGGCGGCCAGGGCGGCGCTGTCGTCATCGAGGTCTAGCGCGGGTCGGCCCGCCTTCAGGTCCAGCCTCGCGTCAGTTACAGAACGTGTAGCCGATGAACTGGGTGCCGCGCGTGTCGCCGCTGGCGTAGTTGGCGAAGTGCACCGCCGGTTTTCCGTCGTACTGGGTGTTCATCTGCTGCACGGTCGGCGGTGGGACGTCTTTGGGGAACGCCAGGATCATGTCGGCGAAGATCTCCAGGCCGGCCTGGCAGATGGCCTCGCGCCGGGGCGGCTGCGGATTCCACGCGTGCACCGCCACCGGCTCGGTCAGCTGAGATCCGGTCGCGCAATTCGGGTCGCAGAGCTTGAACACGGCCGTGCCGGTCCCGTCGGCGCCCTGGGGTCCCCAGGAGATCCACGACATGTCCTCCA
This sequence comes from Mycobacterium sp. NTMscope_Eco_3, assembly GCF_976985685.1. Lineage (NCBI taxonomy): Bacteria > Bacillati > Actinomycetota > Actinomycetes > Mycobacteriales > Mycobacteriaceae > Mycobacterium > Mycobacterium sp. NTMscope_Eco_3. The sequence goes on from NZ_CDRJYZ010000001.1 coordinate 1,707,190, forward strand.
GCGCAATCGCCACGCTGGCGCAGCCCAGGACGTTGAGTTTCTTGGGACGCGGGACCGGCGGGACAGATGGGTTGTAGCAGCCGGGGATGGCGAAGCTCTCCGGCGCCGACGGCGGTGGGCTGGTAGTGGGGCCCGTCGCGCGTTGATTGCCTTCGGTTACCCGCACCCCCACGACGGCCAATACCCCGACCAGCACCACCGCCGCAATGCCGATCGCGATCAAGCGCCGCCGCGAGATGTGCCGCAACCGCTGCGATAAAGGAACGTTGGCGTTGCCGCTCACGTCCACCAGATTACGGACGAATTCTTCGTCGGGGGTGGCGCCCGCCCGGCGCAGCTTCTCAGGGTAAAGTTGGTCATCACTGCCAACTTATTGAGGATTCCGTGGAGACACCGATGAATGATCATGATCTGGCCGCGCGGCTGGCCGCCGAGGCCGGTCAGCTGCTGCTCCGGGTCCGGCAAGAGTTCGCCGATGCGGAGGCGAGCGAACGGAAAGCGGCGGGGGACAAGCGATCCCACGACTTTCTGATGGCGGCGCTCGCCGCGGAGCGCCCCGGTGACGCGGTGCTGTCCGAGGAGGGCGCCGACAACCCGGTGCGGTTGCGCTCGGAGCGTGTCTGGATCGTCGATCCGCTGGACGGGACGCGGGAATTCTCCGAGCTCGGGCGCGACGATTGGGCGGTGCACGTCGCGCTCTGGGAGGCCGGCGAGCTGACTGCCGGCGCCGTGGCGCTGCCGGCGCAGGGCATCACGTTCGCCACTCCCGACATCGCGTCGCCCCCGGCGGCGCCGGGCAAGCCGCGCATCGTGGTCTCGCGCACCCGCCCACCCGCCATCGCGTTGAACGTCCGGGACGCCCTGGACGGCGTCCTGGTCGAAATGGGTTCGGCCGGCGCCAAGGTGGCGTCGATCGTCCAAGGCTTGTCCGATGTGTACGTGCACGCCGGAGGCCAGTACGAATGGGACTCCGCGGCCCCGGTGGCGGTGGCACGCGCCGCAGGGCTGCACACCTCCCGTATCGACGGATCCGCCCTGGCCTACAACCAGCCGGACCCGAACCTACCCGACCTCGTGGTGTGCCGTCCCGAGCTCGCGGAAGCCGTACTCGCGGTTACCCGTTGACATTCCCGCCGGCCTGCGTCCAAGCGATCGCTAAACCGTGACGAAGTCGGCCATCATGGCCATGTCCTCGTGCTCGAGGTTGTGACAATGCACCAGATAGGTTCCGCGATAGTCGGTGAACCGCACGATCACTTCCACGGCTTCGGCCGGTGCCACGTCGATGGTGTCTTTCCAACCGTGATCGAAGCGCCCCGGTGGCCTGTTGTTGCGCGACACGACTTGAAACGGGTTGAGGTGGACGTGGATTGGATGCCGGACATCGGTGATGAAACGCCAGATTTCGACGTCGCCGATGCGCGGTGTCGCGACCGGGGAGCCGGGCGCGTAGGGCTTGTTGTTGATCGTCCACACACCGGATCGGCCTTGTCCGAACAGGAAGGTGCGGGTGGTGGTGGCACGCCTGCGGTCCAGGGGAGCGCAGGTTTCGCTGAGCCGTTCGGGAACGGTTGATTCGTCCGATCGGTCGGTGCCGATGACGTCGAAGCGCATCACCTGCGTAGTGGTCTGTGTACCAAGGGTGTTGAGGAGCCGTACCCGGGTGCCGGGATGATAGCGCGAGAAGTCGATGACGACGTCGAAGCGTTCGGCCGGCGCGATGTCAATCTCGTCATGCGTGACCGGACCGGCCAGAAGGCCACCGTCACTGCCGATCTGGGTGAATGCCGGTCCCTCGGGTGGCGGTGGGTCGAGCCGCAATCGGTAGCGGCGGGCGTTGGAGGCGTTGAGTATTCGGAATCGATACCGCGCGGGGTCGGTGTCCAGCACGGGCCACGGCGCGCCGTTGACCAGTACGACGTCGCCCAGCACGCCGTTCATATAGGGGGCGGCGACGTCACCTCCGTCGGTGAGCGGGTACTGGAACGAGCCGTCCGCGGCGAACGATCGATCGGTGATCATCAGAGCGATGTCGCGATCACCTTTCGGCAGTGGGAGGTCGGCCTCTTCATCGTCGTGGACGATGTGAAATCCCGCGAGCCCTCGCCAGACGGCTTGGCCGGTGTAGCCCATTCGGTGGTCGTGATACCACAGCGTCGCCGCGCGTTGCTGCATGGGGTAGACGTATTCGCGTTGCCCGACAACGGAGTTGCGTGACATCCCCGAGCCCATGCCGCTGTCGGCGTCAGTAATCTTCGCGCCCTGGGGCTCGATGAGGTCGAGCGGATAGCCGTCACTGTCGGGTGGGGTGTGGCCGCCGTGAAGGTGCACAGCGACGGGAACGGGCAAGGCGTTGTGGTGGCGGATCACGGTGCGCCGACCCGACCGAGAGACGATTGTGGGCCCGGGAAAGGTTCCGCCATACGTCCAGGCGTGCGTCGTGAGGCCGGGCAGTATCGGCAGATCGGCGGCGCACTGGGTGATCTCGTAATAGTCGCTCGCGGCGTCGCTGGCGATGGGGGACAGCTGAATTGGGATCGGCAACCGCGCTTGGTAACGCGGCGGCGGCGGTACCTGGCTGCGCAGCAGCTTGCCGGGCTCGGCGGGACCCAGCGCCATCTGCGCCGCGGGCCATCCCGCTCCTGCGACACCGACGGCCGCCGTGAGCAGGCCGGCGCGCAGCAGGGTGCGCCGCTTCACGGCGTTACCTCGCCGGCGGCGGGGCGCCGAGCCGGTAGCGGTGTACGCCAGATCGCCATCGCCACTTGGACAATCCCGGCGACGAGCAGCACACCGAGCGGGATGTGTACGGCGGTCAACCGCAATTCGCCCGCGGCGAACTCGGCGACGAGCAACAACGTCTGCGCCACGCCGCCCAAGAACGCGCCCCGCGGGCCGCCGAGGCGCCAGTCCAGGCGAGGATGACGACTTGCACCGCGGACGTGATGGTGATCGCTCTCGCCACGAGCGCGTGCAGCATCAGCGCGTCGTACTGGCCGCCGAGAAAGTCGCCCGCCAAGATTGCCTGTACGAGCGCGAGCGCCACCATCAACGCGGTGCTGGCGCGCGCCAACAGCAGCGGCGCACGTGCGGTCGGGCCTTGCCGCACATCGGCGTTCACAGGACCGCCGGGTGTGCTGCGATCGCGACACCGAGGGCGGCGCAGTTCAGCGCCAGCAGGAATCCGCCGAACATCATCTGACCGCTGATGTCGTGGGCCAGCACGTGGGTGTACACCGCACACACGAAAAAGATCACCAGCCCCGCGGCAGCGGCAATGCCTATCGCGGGAATCCACAGGCCCACAATGAGTCCGACGGTTCCCAACGTCTTCAGGGTGCCGATAGGAAACCTCAACCACGACACCGGCACGCCCGCGCTTTGCATCCCGGGCAGAATCGGCGCAAAGTGCACTAGCGCCGCGACACCCGAGAATCCATCGAAGGCGATCGCAATGAATGTCACGATCAGATATGCGGTGTGCACCGTGCCCTCCTCTGGCGATTCATCGTTTCGGTATCGAGTCAGAGTCTTTGGCGGACAGTGCCTCTCGGCGCACCATTTGCCAAAGGGTCGGGGTGGACTGGGTCGTCGAGACGACCACGGTGCGGCCGACGGAAGTCGAGTCGGCGACGAGGGAAACCAGATAGTCGGCCAAGTCGAAACGTGCGGTGAACGCTCCCACCGGCTCGACGGGTCCGCTGATGTAATCGGTCGGTTCGGGCAGGTCGAACAGGCCGGACGGCCGAACGATCGTCCAATCGAGGCCGCTGCCGCACACGATGGATTCCATCCGGCGCATGTCGTCGTACACCGTCTTGCCGATCGTCGTCCTGATGACGGGGTCGACCAGTCGCACCATGAGCGGGGCGTGAAGGCGTCGCGTGGGATGTACCGACGTGGAACTCACGACGATGAGGCGGCGCGTCCCCGACGCACGCATTGCGTTGACGATGTTGGTCGCTCCGGCCGAATAGGTGTCGACCCGGCGGCGGGTGAACGGCACCCCGAGCGCCGAGACCACGGCGTCGGTTCCCGCGATGACCGCATGGACGGCGGAGTCGTTCCGCACATCAGCCCCCACAACCGTCAATTGCGGGTGGGCGATCGGGAATTCGTGTGGATGACGCGTCACGGCGGTCACGGCGTGGCCGGCAGTCAGCGCGCATCGGACGGCGAGTCGACCGGTTGGCCCGTTGGCGCCGAAGATGACCGTCTTCATCGTTCACTTCCCCAAGTAGTCACGATTTATGATTATCACGCTACATGACAATCATGTGTGGTGCCAGACGTGAATGGAGGGGGACTGAGGCCGGCGCTGAATCGGCGTCGGCAGCAAGGTGGCGGTGATTTCGCGTCGTATGACGCGGGGAAGCGGCTGACGAGCGCTTTGCTCGTCGCGCCGCTCGGTCAATGACCGGCGATCATGCCAATTGGGGATGAACTCCGGGAATGAGCCCTGCGCCCGTGGCGACGCGTTGAAGAAGGCGGCGCAGCGTGGCACGTTCTTTCGCGGACAGCGGCGCGGCTATTTCGTTTTCGAGGTCACGGCCCTGCTCATGCAGTGCGGGCAGCAGGCGGCGGGCCTTGGCGGTGAGCGTGACAGCGACCGCGCGCCGATCCTCCGGGCGCGGCAACCGCTTTGCGAGCCCTCGCTGTTCAAGCTGGTCGATGACCACGACCATGGCATTGCGGTGGATCCCGAGGCGTTCGGAGAGCTGACGCTGGGACTGGCCGTCGGCGCTGGCCAGTGCCAGCAGAACTGCGTACGTGCGGGGATCGGCCCCTATCGATGAAAGGCGGCGCTGGAAGTCGCTGCTGACATAGGCGCCGAGCTGCGCGAGGAGAAACGGGATTCGTTCGTCGAGTTCAGCGATGCCGGAGTGGTGTTCACTCATCGGCTTGGGCAACGTCGGCTCCTCGAGGTACTGGACTGTTTGCGCCGCAAAGCTTTACGTGTGAAGCGTTGCCGGCGCAAGGATTATCATCCTACAAGATCGTCATCGGCCGGTACAGTTTCTCCGCGGTTGCCGGTCGCGCGTAGTTCCCGTCGCGCTCGCTCCCCAAAAGAGCCCCTGCGCATAAGGGCGTCTCAGAGCAAGGCCTGCTGCCACGACAGGACGCGTTCGGCCAGTTCGGGTCCGCGGTCCTCTTGGATGAAATGACTGGCGTTGATGCGGGCGTGCGGCTGGCCCGCGGCGCCGGGAATGTGCTTGATCAGCGGTGTGTCCGCCTGCCCCAGGATGGGGTCGCGGGCGCCGAAGATGGCAAGGAACGGCTTGTCCCACCGGCCGAGCGCGTCCCACGCCCGCCTGTTGGCCGGAATCGCCGGATCGGTGGGCGAGGTGGGGACCAACTGGGGGAACGCGCGGGCCCCGGCTTGATACGTCTTGTCGGGGAAGGGGGCGTCGTACCCCGCCCGCACCTTCGAGGACACCCGGCGGACGGTCCCGGCGCCGACGATGCGGCCCGCGGGCAGCACGGGGGAGTAGCGCGCAAAGGCGCGCCAGGCGTGGAAGGCGGCCGGGGTGCGCCGTTGGGCGGTGGGCAGGAACCCGTTGGACACCACCAGCCGCCCGACGCGGTCAGGCTGCTCGGCGGCGATGCGCAGCCCGATCAACGATCCCCAGTCCTGCACGAACAGCGTGACATCGGTGAGGTTGAGGTGCTCGAACCACATCATCACCCATTCCACGTGCCGCTGGTAGGTGTAATCCTCGGTCCGGCTGGGCTTGTCCGAACGACCGAAGCCGATCAGGTCGGGCGCGAGCACGCGGTTCCCGGCGTCGGCCAGGGGCGTGATCATGGTGCGGTAGAGATAGCTCCACGTGGGCTCGCCGTGCAGCAGGACGATCGGGGGCCCTTCGATCGGCCCCTCGTCGAGGTAGTGCATGCGCAGCGGCCGGGTGTCGCTTGCTTTGACGTCGAGGTAGTGCCCTACGAACGGGTAGCCCTCCAGGTTTTCGAATCGGGAGTCCGGGGTTCGCAGCACATGCATATCAGCTCCTCCGGTGAACCGGCACCTCTGCTAGCCTCTCTCGCCGGCGCGCTTTCGTCTAGTGGGAGATTCATTGAGCTAGGCCGCGCAGGCCACTAAACTGGCTTATTCATGGCAATTCGGCGCGCGGTTCTGCTCATAGCCGACATCGGCGGTTACACGCATTACATGCAGTGGAACCGGACGCACCTTGCCCATGCCCAGCTGACGGTCGCCGGCCTGCTGGAGTCGGTCATCAACGCCGCCAAGGGTCTGAAACTCGCCAAGCTCGAGGGCGACGCCGCGTTCTTCTGGGCGCCGGACACCAACGCCAAAGTGGTGGTGTGCGAGCGGCTGTCACGGATGCGCACGTCGTTCCTGGAGCGGCGGGAGCGTCTGAAAAACGACATCGCCTGCCAGTGTGCGAGTTGCTCGCAGCTGGAGAACCTGTCGCTCAAGTTCGTCGTGCACGTGGGCGAGGTGGCGGATCAGAGGGTCAAACGCCATACCGAGCTCGCCGGCCTCGATGTCATCCTGGTGCACCGAATGCTGAAAAACACGGTGCCGGTTGCCGAATACGTGCTCATGACCGATCCCGTCGCGGCATGCCTCGACGAGCAGATGCGTGGGCTGTGCACACCCATGCTCCACGTGTTTGACGGCATCGGCGAAACATCGACGCACTACATCGACCTCGCGGCGCTGCAGCTTCCGGCCGTGGCGCCCGAGCGCAGCTTGTTGCGCCGACTCGGCGCGACGATGAAGCTCGAGTTCAACACCCTGCCGTTCACCCTGGGCATGAAAGAGCCCGCCGAAGGGTTCCGGAACCTGGGGCGAGGGGCCGAAGAAATCTCCGCGTAGCCGAAGGCCGCGCCCGCGGCGCTATCGAGCCGCGGCGAGGGCGCGGCCCATGCGCGACACGGCCTCGGTGAGGATGGCGCGCGAGGTGGCGAAGTTCAGTCGCACGTGCCCGGCTCCGCCCGTGCCGAACACGTGGCCGGAGCTGAGCGCCACCCGGGCGTGATCGAGGAACCAGCGGGCGGGTCCGGACAGGTCGGCCACCACCGCGAGGCCATCGCTGACCTCTTCGTCGACACCGAGTGCTCGGCAGTCCAGCCACGCGAGGTAAGTGCCTTGTGGCCATTGGTATTTCACGCCTGGAAGGTGCTCGGCGATCAACTCGCCCAGCAGTTTGCGGTTCTCGTCGAGGCCCCTCAGCGTCGCGTCGAGCCAATCGTCACCGCTGCGAAACGCCTCGGCGTGGGCGATGACGCCGAGGTGGCTGGGCCCGTGACTGACCTCCTCCGGCATCCGGTCCAGGTCGGCGGCCGCCTGCGGCCCGGCGATGGCCAGGGCCGCCTTCAGTCCGGACAGATTCCAGGCCTTGGACCCCGACGTCAGCGCGAAGGCGTTCTCCGCTCCGGGGACGGTCAGGAAGGGGGTGAACCGCGATCCCAGCAGGATGACGGGCGCGTGAATCTCGTCGGACACCACCCGGACGCCGTATCGGCGCGCGAGCTCGGCCACGGCGCGCAGCTCCTCGGCGGTGTGCACCGTGCCGGTCGGGTTGTGCGGATTGCACAACAGGTACGCCACGTTCCCGTGCGTCGCGCGGGCCCGGGAAAAGGCCTCCTCCAACGCGTCCAGATCGATCCGCCCATCGGCGAGCGGCGCTTCGATCACCCGGCGGCCGTCGTGCGCCACGAACGCGTAAAACGGTGCGTAGACAGGGGGATTGACGACGACGGCGTCACCGCGATCCGTGACCAGGCGCAGCACCTCGACGATGCCGAGCATGACGTCGGGAACGAGCGCGGTGCGGCCCACCTCCAGGTCATGCCACTGCCAGTGCCGCGCCGCGAACGCGCCGACCGCCTCCGCCAGCGCCGTGCCGCAGGGGTATCCGGTGTCGCCGTTGTCGACGGCCCTGCGCAGCGCCTCGGCCACCGTCGGCGGCAGGTTGACGTCCATCTCGGCGACCCACAGCGGCAGGACGTCGGCGGGGTGTGCACGCCATTTCATGCTGGTGCGAAGCCGCAGTTGCTCGAGCGTGAGCTCCTCGAGGGGATTAAACGTCACTCGGGCAGATTAGGTGGCGAACGCGTGCTTCGGAATCGTCAACGGCAGGTCGACCGAGCTGAGCAATCCCGGCTCGGCGGCAACGACATAGGGCACGGCATTGACGACGCGCATCGCGGTGGCGACCATGGCGCCCGCCCCCGAGGTCATGCCCGCGATCCCGGCCCTGCCGGGATCGCGCAACGTCGCCGCCAGGGTGCAGTCGAGGTCGGGGTCGCCGGTGATCGTGACGCGATAGGACAGATCGCCGATCCCGGTGGGCCAGTCGGGCGCGACGTCGTGGGCCAGCCGCGTGACGTGTTCGATGACGATGGCCTCGCGACCGCCGACCACCCCGATCGCCTGCATCCTCAGCGCGCCACAGGTTCCGGCCTCGACGGTACCCATCGCGACTTCCAGCGTCCGGTTGGTGACGGCGCGATCGAAACTCTCGCGGACTTCCTGGACTTCGGCCCCCAACGCGTCGGCGATCAACCGGATCTGCCCCTGCCATTCGCCGGCGATCGCGCCGGGATAGCTGATCCAGGGTTGGTAGTCGAGCGGACGGCCGAAACCCAGCGCGTCGCTCATGATGTCGGGCACCCCGTAGTCGTCGTAGAGGCCGATCTCGAAAGAGTGGATCTTTTCGATGAACGACGACTGGGTGGACAGCACCAGCGGCAGGTAGTCGGCGGCGAAGCCCGGCTCGATCCCCGACGCGTACAGCGACGCCTGGCCCTGCTTGGCGGCGGCGACGAGTTGGTCGCGCCATTCCGCGGGTTCGTAGGCGTGCGGGTTGACCAGCCGCGTGGTGCTGGTCGTCACGACGTTGATCCCGGCCTCGAGCAGCCTGACGTAGTCGGGGATGGCCAACGCGTCGCGTTCCGGGCCGCTGGCCGCGTAGATGACGCAGTCGGGCTTCAGCGCGATCAGCGCGTCAGCGTCGTTGGTGGCTTCCAGGCCGATCGGCTCGCCCCCGGCCAGTTCGCCCGCGTCCTTGCCGACCTTTTCGTCCGAGTGCACCCAGACGCCGGCCAGTTCCAGATTGGGGCGCCGCGAGAGGGCGCGGATAGCGATTGAGCCGATGCCGCCGGTCGCCCACACCACCACGCGATGTGTTGTCATCTCGTTCCTCCTCAGGTTCATCCGCCCGCCGGCGGTGTAAGGCTAAGGGCCGCCGCGCTTTTCGTGTGTTCGCGACGTGCGCGCCAATGCGGGTGGTTTCAGGTTAGGAAAGCAAGCACTATCTTAACGAACAAATTTTAGGTTAGTCTGCAGCGGTGAGCGCCGAATCAAGATTTTTCCCGCCTCCGGGCGACGATTCGGGACCGCGCTGTCGCTGCGAGGCGGGCACTTCACCCGATCCTCGGCGGAGCGCGGGCGGGAGTTGATGTTCACGCTCAGGTTCGACATGCGCGCCCCCGGGTGGGGCGCGCCGCCCACCGATCTGTATGCGGCGGCCATCGACATGTGCGCGTGGGCGGAGACGCGCGGCGCCGTGATGTCGGTGCTTTCCGAGCACCACGGCGCCGACGATGGCCACCTGCCGGCGCCGTTGCTGCTGGCGTCGGCCATCGCGGCCCGGACCCGAACGCTGGCAATCCTGCTGGCGGCGGTGCCGATTCCGTTGTGGGACCCGGTCCGGCTGGCCGAGGAAATGACCGTGCTGGACCTGATCAGCCGGGGGCGGGTCTCCTATGTGTTCGGCGTCGGGCACCGCGGCGAGGAGTACGACCACTTCGGCGCCGACATGGCCACCCGCGGGCGAAAGGCGGACGAAATCCTCGCCGTGCTCGGCCCGCTGGTTCGGGGTGAGGCCGTCGAATACCAGGGCCGCACGGTGCGTGTCACGCCCGCGTGCGCGTCGCCCAACGGGCCGATGATGCTCATCGCCGGGGGCACCGAAGCCGCCGCGCGGCGCGCCGGCAGGCTCGGCCTGGGCTTCGTGTCCCAAACGGATTCGCCGGCCCTCAAGGATTTCTACGAGGCGCAGTGCCGGGCCCACGGGCATGAACCCGGCATCGTCCAGTTTCCCGTCCCCGGCCATCCCACAACGGTTTTCGTGGCCGACGACGTGGACCGGGCCTGGGATGTCCTGGGTCCGCACCTGGTGCACGACGCCGTGATGGCCGCTTCCTACCGCCCCGATGACGACTCGGTGGCCAGCATCACCCGGGCCGACAGCGTGGACGCAATGCGCGACGAGGGCGGCCCCTACCGCATCTTCACTCCCGACGAGGCAACCGAGTACGTCCGTGGCGGCCGGCCGCTGCCCCTGCACCCGTTGTGCGGCGGCATCGCACCCGACGTTGCCTGGCCCTATCTAGAACGCGCCGCGCGCGCCGCCACCCGTGCGCACGATTCAGCGGGGCCGCGAGAGTGAATTCCACGACGCCGTGGCGGCGTGTCGCGTCGCAGGATTCACCCTCGGCGCAGAACAGGTGAGGAGAAGCGCTATGCGGGTTGTCGTGTGGTCCACCGGCGGCGTCGGCAAGGTCGCGATCGACGCCGTCCGCCGACGCCCGGATCTGGAACTCGTTGGGGTATGGGTACATTCGGCGGACAAGGTCGGTCGCGACGCCGGCGAGCTGGCCGGCGGCGACCCGCTCGGCGTGACGGCCACCGACGACGCCGACGCCCTGATCGCCCTGGCCCCGGACTGCGTGGTGTACGCGGCCAGCGGTCCGGAGCGCGACGGGGCGGCAGTGCCCGACTATGTGCGGCTGCTGACGGCCGGCATCAACGTCGTGTCGACGTCGTCGACCAGCCTGGTGCATCCGCCGTCGTATTTCGCCCCGGACTGGCGCGACCAGCTCGAGGCGGCGGCCACGGCCGGCGGTGCCTCGTTCTACGTGTCGGGCATCTTTCCGGGATTCGCCTCCGATCAGCTCGCGCTGCTGATGACGACGCAGTCGAAGCGCATCCGGACCATCACGGCCAGCGAGGTCGCGCTCAACGACCACTACCCGGTGGCCGACGTGATGATGAACGGGATGGGGTTCGGTCGTCCGCTGGATTTCCAACCGATGCTCGCCACGCCCGGCTTCATCGAAATGGCTTGGAAGGCACCGATATACCTGATCGCCAGCGGACTCGGGGTCGAGGTGGAGGAGCTGCACGGCGCCCTCGACCGGCAGGTGACCGATCGCGACATCGAGGTGGCGTTCGGCACCGTCAAGGCGGGCACCTGCGGTGCCGTGCGGACCCGGGTGGCGGGCGTGGTGAACGGCCGCGAGGCCATCGTCATCGAGCACGTCATCCGGATGGCCCGCGACGTCGCGCCCGATTGGCCGACCTCGGAGTCCGACGCCACCTATCGGGTCGACATCGACGGCGATCCCGACGTGCACTGCGAGATGACGATGGGGGAGGCCGCGGGCCACGGCGCCGGGCACGCCGCCATGGCGTCGACGGCGATGCGGGTCGTCAACGCGATCCCATATGTGGTCGCGGCGCCCGCGGGCCTGCTCAGCTCGCTGGACATTCCCATGACGCTGCCGCTTTACGCCTTCGACTGAAGGTGTAACGTGCATCACCAAGATTAGGCCACCTAGGAGTCTGCCGTGTACACACTGCGCTTCGACATGCGCGATCCCGAATGGGCCGCGGCCCCAACCGATCTGTACGCCGCGGCGCCCGAAATGGCCGCCTGGGCCGAGGAGCACGGCGGTCTCGCCGCCGTGCTGTGTGAGCACCACGGCTCCGAGGACGGCTACCTGCCGTCACCGTTTTTGCTGGCCTCGGCGGTGGCGGCGCGCACCCAGCGCCTGGCGCTGAGCCTGATCCTGATCCTGCCGTTCTACGAAACCGTGCGCCTCGCCGAGGACATGGCGGTCCTCGACATCATCAGCAACGGGCGGGCGTCCTACATCTTGGCCCTGGGGTACCGGCCCGAGGAGTTCGAGCACTTCGGCGTGCCCATCAAGAAGCGCGGCCGCGTCTGCGACGAGAAACTCGCGCTGCTGCGGCGACTGCTCGCCGGTGAAACCGTGGTCGAAGACGGGCGGCGGATCACGGTCACGCCGCGCCCGCTGACCCCCGGGGGCCCCGGCCTGATGTGGGGTGGGGGAACCCTGGCGGCGGCCCGCCGGGCCGGCAGGTACGGCCTGGGCATGCTGGGCAACGCCAACGCGCCGGGCATCCGGGGGGCCTACGAGGAGGCCTGCCGCGAGCACGGCCACACGCCGGGCCCGACGATGTTTCCCGACCGCAACACCCCCTCCGTCGTGTTCGTCGCCGAAGACGTCGATCAGGCGTGGAAAGAGATCGGCGATCACCTGCTGCACGACGTGAAAACCTATGCCGCGTGGAACCCCGGCGACGAGACGACGGCCGGCTTCTCGCACGTGAACACCGTCGACGAGCTGCGCGAGACCGGCACGTCGCACGTGATCATCTCTGTCCCCGAGGCGATTTCGCGGGTGAAGGCCGGTCAGGTGCTCAACCTGTCGCCGCTGTGCGGCGGGCTGCCCCCGGACATCGCGTGGACCTATCTCAAGCGGGTGGGCGAGGTCGTGCTGCCCGGGGCTCTATCGTAATTTTTCGGCGGTTAGCGCGGTTGGTTCGGGACGCCCGGGAACAGCTGGCCGGGCGGCTCGGTGGTCACCCAGCCGCCCAGCTTCGTCACCAGGTGGGGCGCGAAAACGGCGCCGTAGAGGACGTTTCCGATGACCACCACCGCGACGACGGACAGGATCGACGAGGCGACGCAGTTCTTCGCCCGGTTCTGCGCCCACATCTCGATGACGTTGCGTCCTTGGGCGTCGGTGCGGCCCAGCAGGTAGGTGAAGAGCATCATCTGGATGCCCATCGCCAGCGAGTCGTAGAGCGGGTACTGGTGCAGGGTGCCCTCGCGGATCGCGAGCCCGGGAATCACGCGGCCGTAATAGAACACGCCGAGTTTGGCGCCCAGGAACCCGTTGAAGAACAGCGCCCAGCAGAAGCCGACGACAAGGCCGACCACCAAGAGCGTTTGGGGCCTGCGCCAGTTGAACCGGGCGGCCACCCATCGCCCCAGCGCCGCGCCGGTCACGGCCGGCAGCACGAAGTAGGAGACGTAGCCGACGGGTACGAACAGCGGCAGCCCACCCCACGTCATGTTCAGCGGCCACCACGACGGCATCCGGGGGATGGCCGGCGGGAACTGCGCGTACATCGCCCAGTCGTAGGGGGCCTCGATCCACGAGAACGACATCGCCGAGATGCACAGCAGCAGAAGGGGGTGCACGCGCCGCTGGCGAACGCTCAGATAGATCCCCAGGGCGGTGAATGTGATGCCCCCGACGAGCGCGAAGTCGCTGGCCGCCTGCATCACCGGTGTCATCGGGGAGCTCACTGGTCGCGCCCTTGGCTGCGGCGTGCCTGGGGGTCGAAGCGCAGCACCAGCCCGAAGATCACGACGATCAGTCCGAACAGCGTGCCCAGCATGATGACGGCGCCCACAGTCGCAACCCCTTCCGATTCGAGCTCGACTCGTTAGATAGTGCACACTATCCTAAAGGCAGTCAACCATCGGGTGAGGAGGCAGCGACGTGGCCCAGCGGCCGTCCACCACGAAACGCAGCGCGGCGTCGGCCTCGGTGCGCCGGCCCCGCGGCGCTCCGCGCCAGCTATTGCTCGACACCGCCCGGGCCCGCTTCGCCCGCCAGGACTACCGCAGCACGACGACGCGTGAAATCGCCCAGGCCGCAGGGGTTACCGAGCACCTGTTGTTTCGCCACTTCGGCTCCAAGGCGGCGTTGTTTCGTGAGGCGCTCGTCCTGCCCTTCACCGATTTCGTCGAGGAATTTCGCCAGACCTGGCAGTCGGTCGTCCCGGAGGAGACCGACGAGGAGGAGCTGGCGCGTCGTTTCGTGGGGCAGCTCTACGACGTGTTCGTCGAACATCAGGGTCTGCTGCTGACCCTGATGGCTTCCGAGGCGCTGTCCGAGAAGGAAAAGGCCGACGCCGGCATCGCCGAGATCCGGCAGGCGGTCACGGCGCTCGGTCAGATCAGCGCCGAGGGCATGCACCTGCGCGGGCTGCGCTCGGACCATCCCGACCTGCCCGCCCATTCGACGGTCGCGATGATCGCCGGCATGGCGGCGTTGCGCTCGACCTACTTCGGGACCGAGCCGCCGTCGAGGGAGACCATCGTCGACGAACTCATCCAGGCCATCTTGCACGGCTTCCTGCACAGGAACGGCTGAGCTCTCCAAAGACCGCTCTACTCAGAGGAATTGGTTCATGACAGACACGAGCGCGATCGAGTTGTACTACGACCCCTTCGACTCCGCGATCGATGACAACCCGTACCCGGTGTGGAAGCGGATGCGCGAAGAAGCGCCGCTGTATTACAACGAGAAGTACAACTTCTACGCGGTGAGCCGCTACGACGACGTGGCACGCGAGCTGCCGAACTGGCAGACCTACCGATCCGGCCGGGGCACCACCGCCGATATCTTGTTCGCCAATATCGAAGTGCCGCCGGGCATTCTGCTGTTCGAAGATCCGCCGCTGCACGACCTGCATCGGCGCCTGCTCTCGCGGGTTTTCACGCCCCGGCGGATGCTGGCCGTGGAGGATCTGGTGCGCGGATTCTGTGTCCGCGAGCTGGACCCGCTGGTCGGCGCCGGGAGGTTCGACTTCATCGCCGATCTCGGGGCGATGATGCCGATGCGGACCATCGGCTACCTGCTGGGCATCCCCGAGGCCGATCAGGAAAAGATCCGAGACCGCAGCGTCGCCAACATCGAATTGTCGAAGGACAGCGACCCCGCTGCGGTCGATGCGAACGTTTTCGCGAATTCCATTGCCCTGTTCGCCGAGTACATCGAATGGCGGGCCAGTCATCCCTCCGACGACCTGATGACGGAGCTGCTGCGGGCCGAGATCGACGAGCCCGACGGGACCCGGCGCCCGCTGTCGCGCACCGAGGTGCTGGCCTACACCGCGATGATCGCCGGCGCCGGGAACGAGACGACCGCCCGGCTCATCGGTTTCATGGGACAGCTGCTGTCGGATCACCCCGAGCAGCGCCGCGAGCTCGTCGCCGAGCCGTCCCTGATCCCGGGCGCGATCGAGGAGACGCTGCGCTTCGAACCCCCGTCGCCGGTCCAGGCGCGGTATGTGGCGCAGGATGCCGAGCAGTACGGCCGTGTGGTGCCCGAGGGTTCATTCATGTTGCTGCTCAACGGTTCCGCCAACCGCGACCCGCGGCGGTTCGCCGATCCGGACCGTTACGACATCCACCGGCAGGCGGGCGGCCACCTCAGCTTCGGGCAGGGCCTGCACTTCTGCCTGGGCTCGGCGCTGGCCCGGATGGAGGCGCGGGTGGCCTTCGAAGAGGTCCTCAAACGCTGGCCGGACTGGGAGGTCGACTACGCCAACGCCGAGCGCGCGCACACCGCGAGCGTGCGTGGGTGGGCGCGCCTGCCCGTCGTGACGGGATAACTTTCGGCCCGTTCGCCCGCGAGCGTGACTGTGCGGTCACGCTCGGCGCCGAACGTGACTGTGGCGTCACGCTGGGCGCGGCTAAGGCGCCGCTAGGGCGCGGCTAGGGCGCGGCTAGGTGTGATGTCCAGGGACATTGTCCCGTTTGGTATCGGTGAGCCTGTGTGACAGGTGAAGGCCTCCGGTTATGAAGTGGAGCTGTCTAGAAACCGCTTCATCAACCAGGAGGCCTTCGTGTCCCACGCTAACGCTGCTTTGACGCCACGCGCTCGTTTGAGGCTTGCTCGCCTCGTCGTCGAGCAGGGCTGGACCTACGCCGCGGCAGCCAAGATGTTCATGGTCGCCCCACGAACCGCCAAGAAATGGGCCGACCGATTTCGAACCGAACGGGTGGCCGGGATGGCCGATCGCAGCTCGCGGCCCCGTGTCAGCCCGACCAGGACCGGGCCACGCATGGTGCGGCGGATCGTGCGGTTACGGTGGCGTCACCGGCTTGGTCCAGTACAGATCGCTGGCCGGCTCGGTGTGCCGGCCTCGACCGTGCATGCGGTGTTGACCCGCTGCCGTATCAACCGGCTGTCCTACATCGACCGCGTCACCGGCGAGCCATTGCGTCGTTACGAGCACGCCTCGCCCGGAGCGCTGGTCCATGTCGACGTCACCAAGTTCGGCAACATCCCCGACGGCGGCGGGCACAAGTTCGTGAGCCGACAAATCAGCAAGCACAACGCCCGACAGACCGCCCGGCGCACTGGCCAGCGCGGCAAGGACTATCGCCCCCGGATCGGAACGGCGTTCGTGCACACCGTCATTGACGATCATTCCCGGATGGCCTACGCCGAAATCTGCGCGGACGAGAAGGCGGTCACAGCGATCGGCGTGCTGCAGCGCGCCGTGGCGTGGTTCACCGACCACGGCGTCACCGTCGAACGAGTCCTCTCAGACAACGGCTCGGCCTACAAGTCCTACGCATGGCGTGATGCCTGCGCCGAGCTGTGCATTACCCCGAAGCGAACCCGTCCATACCGACCGCAGACCAACGGCAAGATCGAGCGATTCCACCGCACTCTGGCCGACGGCTGGGCCTACGCTCGACTCTACGAATCAACCCAACAGCGCGACACCGCTCTAGCCGGCTGGCTGCACTTCTACAATCACCACCGACCCCACTCCGCCATCGGAGGCCAGCCACCGGTCACCCGACTGACCAACCTCCCTGGACATCACAGCTAGGGCGCGCTCTGGTCGACCAGCACCGCGCCGTCGGGCTGGTTTCCCAGCGTCTGCAACGGAATGTCGTCGCCCTGGGCGGTGAGGCGCACGATCTGCGCCAGTTGTTCTGGGGCGTCGCACTGCAGATAGTGGTCGGCGCCCGGCACCAGCCAATACCGGTTGCGGCCGGGCTTGTTCCTCAGATACGTCTGCCACACGTGGTTGGGAACCCGCAACGGTGCCACGTTGTCGTGGACGCCCCACACCACGGTGGTGTTGACATCGCTCGTGGAAAGCGTTTCCAGCCAACTGGTTTCGTCGGCGGCGCGCTCGTTGAGGTATTGGATGGTGTCGGGCAGCACGCGGATTCCGTCGTTGTGGGCGAAGCATTTGGCCAAGGCGGCGATCTCCGGATCGTCCAATGTCCGTCGCGGCATGAACGTGCTGGCGCCCATCCCGGCCGCCAGCATCTCCGGCGTCGTCGCCGCCGCGGTGGCGCGCCCGGTCCCGGGATCGAGTAGCGCGGTCTGGAACGCGGTCAGATTCGAAAGTGGAAGGTAGATATTGGCATTCGTCACGATCAGGTCGGCGGGCACCGCGGGCGGATCAAGGGCCGCCAGCATGCCCAGCGCGACCATGCCGACGCTGCTGCCGCGGTCGTGGGTGAGCATGCGGTAGTCGGTGAGTTGCCACACCTCGGTGATGGCGTAGACCAGCAGCCGGGCGTCGTCGTAGAGCGAGTACACGTACGGCGCGGGCGGTTTGTCGGAGAGCCCGTAGCCGGGAAAGTCGAGCAGGTAGATGTCGAACTCCGCGGCGAGCTCGGCGGTCAGGGCGAAGTAGTCGATGCTCGACGTCGGAAAGCCGTGCACCAGCACCAGCGCGGGCGCGCCGGGGGTGCCGCACCGGCGGCTGAAAATCGCGACTTCTCTGGCATCGTTGGCCGCGGTGGTCGACCGCCAGCGAAGTTCGGTGCCGCCGTTTTGCCACTGCGCGAAGATGTCCAAGCTGTCAGCCTCTCAGAGGAGATCGCGGCAAACAACCGCGACGACTAAGGGCATGTCACGTGGATGCCGAATCTCACGTCGCGCACACCGCTTTGCCCGGGCGTGGTCGCCTGGCCCGTGCCGGTGATCGTGTAGCTCTTACCGTCCTTGGTCGCCTGCACCTGCGTCGGCGAATTGGTTCCCTGATAGGGCAGCTGATACTGGCCATTGTCGAGCTTGAGCGAAATCGCGAAGCCGTCCACGGTGGGGGGCCGTTCGTCCGAGACGGCCAGGGACACCGACGCCGCGTCGTCGTGCACGCTGATGCGGGTCGTGAGGTCTCCCGATTCCGGTGGCGACGCATTCGGTTGGGCCGCCGAGCTTGTGCAGTCGACCGCGGCGATGAGCGTGTGCTTGTTCCCGTCGATCATGACGGTCGTGCTCGTCAAGGCCGGAGTCGAACTTGTGGGAGCGGCCGGGTGACTTTCCTTGCCGGAACAGGCCGGCAGACTCGCCCCCAGTGCCAGCGCACCGAGCGCGGCAGCCGCACGAACGATCCACCGCTGAAGGTTTGTCATATCGGTCCTCCGTTAGACGGTCATGAGGACTATAGAACCTGGCATCCTGATTCGATACGTGTTTATATAGACCAATGTCGAATCAAACCAAGGAGTGTTGCCCCGCGCTGGGGGCGGCCGCCCTGGCCGAGCCGCAAGCCGCGCAGCTGGCGGCGATGTTCAAGGCGCTCAGCGATCCGGTGCGGTTGCGGCTGTTGAGCCTGGTCGCCAGCCACCCGGGCGGTCAGGCCTGTGTGTGCGAGATCTCCCCGACATTCGACGTGTCGCAGCCGACGATCTCCCATCACCTGAAGACACTGCGGTCGGCGGGCCTTTTGGATTGCGAACGACGCGGCACGTGGGTGTACTACTGGGTGGTCCCCGAAGCGTTGCAACAACTTTCGTCGGTGTTGCATGTTGACGCCCTGTCGGCCGCGGGATGCGGGTCATGAGCCAACCGGTAAGCGCGCGGCTATCGACGTTGGATCGCTTCCTGCCGGGATGGATCGCGATGGCGATGGTGGTCGGCCTGCTGCTGGGCCGGCTTGTCCCGGGCCTGGGAAAAGCCGTGAGCGCCGTTCAGGTCGACGGGATCTCCTTGCCGATTGCGATCGGGCTGCTGGTGATGATGTACCCGGTCCTGGCCAAAGTGCGGTACGACCAGCTGGACACCGTGACCGCGGATCGCAAATTGATGGTGACATCGCTGGCGCTGAACTGGCTGGTTGGACCCGCGGTCATGTTCGCGCTCGCCTGGCTCCTGCTGCCGGATCTACCGGAGTACCGCACTGGGCTGATCATCGTGGGGCTGGCGCGCTGCATCGCCATGGTCATCATCTGGAACGACCTCGCCTGCGGTGACCGCGAAGCCGCCGCCGTCCTGGTCGCGCTGAACTCGATCTTCCAGGTCGTCATGTTCGCCGCCCTGGGCTGGTTCTATCTGTCGGTGCTGCCGGGGTGGTTGGGTCTGAGCACCACCGGAATCGACGTGTCCGCCTGGCAGATCGCGAAATCGGTGCTCATCTTCCTGGGGCTGCCGCTGCTGGCCGGGTACCTGTCGCGCCGTCTGGGCGAACGCACCAGGGGCCGCGGTTGGTACGAGGGCCGCTTCCTGCCCCGGATCGGGCCCTGGGCGTTGTATGGGTTGCTGTTCACCATCGTCATTCTCTTCGCGCTACAGGGCCACCAAATCACCTCCCGGCCTTGGGATGTCGCCCGAATCGCGTTGCCGCTGCTGGCGTATTTCGCGATCATGTGGGCGGGCGGATATGCGCTGGGGGTGCTGCTGCGGCTCGGCTATGCGCGCACCACAACCCTGGCGTTTACCGCCGCCGGCAACAACTTTGAGCTCGCGATCGCGGTGGCGATCGCGACCTACGGCGCCGCCTCGGGTCAGGCCCTGGCCGGCGTGGTCGGACCCCTGATCGAAGTTCCGATCCTGGTCGCGCTGGTTTACGTTTCCCTGGCCTTGCGCCCGCGGCTCTTTGGTGCGGCCGACAGTTCCCGGTCGAGCGCCGACAGGCCCAGCGTTCTGTTCGTCTGCGTGCATAACGCCGGTCGTTCTCAGATGGCCGCCGCGCTACTGCGCCACCTGGCCGGCGACCGCATCGACGTCCGTTCCGCCGGAACCGAACCCGTCGATCAGATCAACCCCGCGGCGATGGCCGTGATGGCCGAATGGGGCATCGATATCACCGACGTCCCGAAGGCACTCGACGCCGACGTGGTCCGGGCGAGCGACGTGGTGATCACGATGGGCTGCGGTGATACCTGTCCGTTCTTCCCGGGCGTCTCGTACCGCGATTGGCCCCTGCGCGATCCCGCCGGCCAGCCGGTCGAGACGGTGCGGGCCATCCGCGAGGACATCGCCGAGCATGTGTATGCCCTCATCCGGGAGCTGCTCGGGATCACGATGACGATCGATGTACCCGCCACGAAAGGACGGTAACCATGTCGCGTATTCAACTGGCCCTCAACGTCGACAACCTCGACGAGGCGATCACGTTCTACAGCAAGCTTTTTGACGTCCAGCCGGCCAAGATCAAACCCGGCTACGCCAACTTCGTCGTTGCCGACCCACCGCTCAAACTGGTGCTGCTGGAAAACGCCGGCCACGGCGGCACCCTCAACCATCTCGGGGTCGAGGTCGCCTCCAGCGACGCCGTGCTCGCCGAGAACAGGCGGCTCGCCGAGACGGGACTGCTCACCGACGAAGAGGTCGACTCGTCCTGTTGCTACGCCACCCAAGACAAGGTGTGGGTGAGCGGACCGGGCGGTGAGCGCTGGGAGATCTACACCGTGAAGGCCGATTCCGAGACGTTCGGGCCCGCCGACGAATCGCAGCCCACCTGCTGCGCCTCGTAGGCGCCGATGGTGGACAGCGGATCCTACGTGGCGCCGCCGGACGGGGGATGGAGTTCGGCGAGGGCCTGCAGGTTCTCCAGGTAATGCGGCAGCGAGGTGTGGCGGAACGCGGCGCTGACGATGGTCGCGCCGTGCGCGGCGGTCTCGCCGACGAGGTCGCGGGTCCGTTCCGGCTCGCCGATCGGATCCAGCAGCGCGGGAGGCGGCAGAACGACGGCGAAACCGGGGCCGAACTCGAAGCGGCTCAGCCAGTCTCGCGCCTGGCGCAGGTTCACGTTGAACGGTGCCCACCCGTCGGCGAGGGTGGCGGCGCGGCGCAGCGATCGCAGCGTTTGCCCGCCGATCCAGATGGGGACGTGGTCCTGCGTCGCGCAGGGATCGACGACCATGCCGCCGAAGGAGTAGAACTCGCCGTGGTATTCGGGTTCGGGTGCCGACAGTGCGGCGCGCAGGGCCCGCAGGGCGTCGTCGGCGCGCCGACCGCGGTCGTCGAACGGCGCGCCGAGCAGATCGAACTCGGCTTTGAGGCTGCCCACGCCGACCCCCAGGATCACCCTGCCGCCGCTGACCTGGTCCAGGGTGCCGTAGCGTTTGGCGATCTCGAGCGGGTGGTGGTAGCCGAGCACCAGCACGTTGGTGGCCAACCGAATTCGTCGCGTGCGCGCGGCAAGGTAGCCGAAGGTCGCCAGCGGGTCCCAATAGCGGGTGCCGCGGCGGTCCGTCTCGGCCGCGGGCAGCGCAATGTGCTCGCTACAGGTCAGGTGGTGGTAGCCGAGCCGATCGGCGGCCTCGGCGATCTGCGCCAGGTCCTCGATGGTCGCGTTCTTTTCCCAGTCGCCGCTGCTCTGGGGGAACATCGTCACGACCGGGGTGGCCACCGACAGTTTGGCCGGCCGGCCGGTCATAACGTGCTCTTCCCAGGATGATTCATACCGGGGTAGATTCTAACAGTGCTCGAATCTGGCACGAGTCGACCGGCCGCTGCGAGTAAGCGAGGGTCGCGATGACGGCCGCGGTGCGCCGACCCTATGGCGAACTCGACCGCGCGCGCGTGGTGGCGTCCCTGCGGGATTTGGCCTGCCGCGTCGGCGTGCAGGGCGTGACGATGCGCGAGTTGGCGGCCGAGCTCGGCGCCGCGGTGCCCTCGGTGTATTACCACGTGCCGGGCAAGCAGGCCTGCCTGGATCTGCTCGCCGAATCGGTGCTGGCCGACATCCCGGTCATCGAGACGGGGCCGTGGGACACCCGGCTGGCCGAGCTCTACTGCGCCGCCCGCGAAGTCATCCTGTCGGTGCCCGGCATCGCGGGCGTCCTGCAAACCGGCGGCGGCGGCGAGTCGGCCCGTCGGCTCGACACGCTCAGCCGATCGCTGCTCGCCGAGGCGGGCCTGACCAAACCGGTTGCGGCGGCGGCCCATTCGGTGTTGTACACCTATCTGCTCGGCTCGGTGGGCCTGCAGGAGACGCGGCCCGGGCAACGAGGGAAGCGCCAGGCCGCCAACCACTTTCGCGCGGGCCTCGAGGTGATCATCGCCGGAATCAGGGCCTCGCTACGAGGAGGAACGGATCGGCGATGAGCATTGCCAAACCCACGCTGGTGAAATCCCTGGTCCCACAGAACCTGGACACCGCGGCCGACCGCGACGCGGCCGCCGTGCTGGACCCCGACACCTTCGTCACCGGCGCCCCGTACAACGCGATGACGAGGCTGCGGACCAGCTCGCCGGTACACCCGGTGCAGCTGCCCGGGTTGCCCAGGGCGTGGCTGTTGACCAAACACGCCGACGTGCGCCTGGTCAGCCGCGATACCGACACCTTCAGCAGCAGCAAGGGCAACACACTGGTGGAGGCCGAGGCCGGCCCCAACTCGGCGATGCTGCCCGGCATCGATCCGCCGCGTCACATCCACTTCCGCAAGCTGATCAACCAGGGCTTCACCGTGCGCAACGTGCAGCGGCTGGAGCCGCGGATGCGGCTCGTGGCCCGCGACATCGTCGACACCATCATCGACAAGGGCGAATTCGACGCCGTGACAGACATTTCCGCCGAGATGTCGCTGCAAGTGATCGCCGACGTGCTCGGCGTTCCCGCCGAGGACCGGATGGACGTCTTCCGCTGGAGCAACGCCATCGGCAGCCTGGGCATCGAAGATCCCGACTACGCCCCCACGCCGGAGGCGCTGGGCCAGGCCGCCGCCGAAATGTTCGCCTACTGCGGGGAATTGGTGGAGCATCGGCGCAAGCACGGCCTCACCGGCGACATCTTGTCGGCGCTGCTCGCCGCGGAGGTCGACGGCGAAAAGCTCAACCGAGACCAGCTCAACGAGTTCTTCCTGTTGCTGGCGATCGCCGGCAACGAAACGACCCGCAACACGTTGAGCCACGGCATCTTGGCGCTCGCCGAGCACCCCGAGCAACAGGCGCTGCTCGCCCGCGATCCCGCGGCGATCAAGCCCGCGGTGGAAGAGCTGTTGCGCTGGGCGACCCCGGTGATGCACTTCCGGCGCACCGTGACCCGCGACGTCGAGATCCGCGGGCAGCGAATCCCCTCCGGCGACTGGGTGCTGATGCACTACCTGTCCGCCAACCGCGACGAGGACGTCTTCGACCGGGCGGACCAGTTCGACATCACCCGCCCCGACGCCGGTCACGCCGCATTCGGGGGCGGGGGAGTGCACTTCTGCCTCGGCGCGCAACTGGCCCGGCTCGAGCTGCGCGTCATGCTCGAAGAGCTCTATCCGAACGTGCCCGGCCTGGCCGTCACCGGACCGCCCGACCGGCTGCGCTCGTCGTTCTTCCACGGCATCAAAAGGCTGCCGTGCACAACGTGATTCAGCCGCGCTCCACCGGACGGGACGGATCCGAACTCCACTCCGACCACGACCCCGGATACAAGGCCGCCTCCCGCCCCATCGCGGCGAGCGCCGCGATCGCGACCGTGGCGGTGACACCCGACCCGCAGTAGGCGCCCACCGTGTCGTGACGCTCGATCCCGCGATCGGATAACAGTTGCGCAACTGCATCCTCGCCGAGGAACGTGCCATCGGCCCCCAAGACCGCGACACTGGGAAGGTTCTTCGCGGCGGGAACGTGTCCCGCGGCGGCGTCGAGGGGTTCCACGTCACCGCGGTAGCGCTCCGGCGCTCGCGCATCGAGCAGCGTCACGGTGCCCTCGGCCACCCGCTCGGCCGTCAGCGTGGGACGGCTCCCGGCGTACAAATCACCGTGCGGCACAGTCACATTGCCGGTCGGCGGTTCGACGGGTCCGGCCTCGAGACCGTAGCCGGCCGAGCGCCAGGCGGCCAAGCCGCCGTCGAGGATGCGGACGTTTTGCAGTCCGGCCGCGCTCAGCACCCACCATGCGCGCGCGGAACCGGCGCGGTTCCAGTCGTCGTAGGTCACCACCGGCGCGCCCTGCCGGATCCCCCAGCGACGCGCGGCGGCCTCCACGTCGCGTCCCGACGGCAGCGGATGGCGGCCGCGGCCGGAGATCGAGTGGTCGCTGAGCTCGTCCTCGAGCGAGACATACACCGCCCCGGGAATGTGGCCGTCCAGGTAGGCCGCGCGCCCGTCGGGTTCGTCGATCCTCCACCGCACGTCCAGGACGCTCACCGGGTCGCCGGCCTCGATGATGCCGGCCAACTCGGCGGCGGTGATCAACACTTGATCGCGTGCTTGCACCGGCTCCTCCTTGTCGTCTGTATCGAGACTAGCCAGCCGAATGGCACGGTGTGAGCGGCTATGCGGTCCGTTCGGAGGCGCCGCCGTCAAAGGCCGGCGCACCCATCGACGCCAGCATTCCGGTCGCGGCCCGATGCCAGGTGAAGTCCTCGGCGCGGCGCCGCGCGGACATGCGGCGTTGCCGTTCGGGCCGGCCAGCGATGGCGCTGACCGCTTTTGCGATGGCGGCCGGGTCGTTGTCGGCCGACGCGCCGCTGTCCGGGGTGATGATCTCGGTCAGCGCCGACGTGCGCGAGACGACGGCCGGGGTTCCGCACGCCAGCGACTCCAGCGCCGCCAGCCCGAAGGTTTCGTGCGGTCCCGGGGCCAGCGTCACATCGGCCGAGGCCAGCAGTTGCGCCACGACGTGGCGATCGGAGATGAAACCGGTGAAGTCGATCGGTAGCCGCGCGGCCTGGCGTTGCAGCCGGGCCCGCAACGGGCCCTCGCCCACCACCACGAGCCGCGCGTCGACGCCGGCGTGGCACAACGCGCCCAGCGCGTCGATGCTGCGGTCGACGCGCTTTTCCACCGACAGCCGGCCGCAGTGGACCAGCAGCAGCTGTGTCGGCGCCGCCCAGCGCCGGCGCACCAGATACGAGTGGCGGCGCGGGTGGAACGTCTGTAGATCCACGCCCAGCGGGACGGTGACGGTGTTGCCGGCGCCGATCCGGTCGAATTCCTCGCGCGCGAAACCGGTGGTGCACACCACGGTGTCGTAGTTCGCGGCGGTGCGAGCGTTGGCCACGTCGGCGAACTTCCGCGCGGCCCGGCGCGGAAGGATTTGGCCCACAAGGCGATCCAGGCGTTCATGGGAGATCATCAGCGTCGTGGCGCCGTGATCGCGTCCCCACCGGCCCAGCGACCGCAGCGTGAGCCGGTCCGACACCTCCAGCGCGTCGGGTCGCAGCGCCGCCAGCAGGGCCTTGACGGGTCCCGGCATCACCGCACGGTAGCCGCCGGTGAAGGGAATCAGCCTGGCGGGAAGGGTGATTCGCACCACGCCGGTGTACAGCTGGACGCGCCCGGCGCGCTGGCCGGGAACGATCAAGAAGACCTCGTGACCGTGGGCGCAATATTCGGCGCCCAGCCGGTCGATCGCGGTGCGCAGGCCACCGGAGCGAGGGCCGTAGAAATTGGCGACCTGTACAACGCGCATTAGGCGAGGACACGCGGTGCGCATGTGCACTCACCAATGCCGACCCGACGCCCGCCTGAACAGTCTGTGAATTTCGCTTGCGCGCGGCGCTATCTGGTCGCCGGCGACCCGAACCAGCGGCGCAACGCCGCGCGCAGGGCCTCTGCGTGCGTCGCCCCGAACCCGTCGGCCGCCCATGCCACATAGCCGTCCGGCCGGATCAGCAGCGCCGCGGCGGGTGGCTCGGCGACGCTCGCGGCGACGACATCGACGCGGCCGGCCCAGGCTTGCGCCGCGTTCGCGAAGCCGCCGCCGAGGTCGAGCAGGACCGGCCGGCCATCGTGGAGAACTTCGGCCACCCGTCGGCCGTCATCGAGGGTCAGGTCCGGCACGAGGTGGCCCGACAGCGGGTGGTCGTCGCCCACGTCGTACCGCACGTCGGACCCGGCGAGCAGCGCCGCCATGTGCCGTTGTACGTCCGGGAAGGTGAAGAGCTCGCCCAACAGCGTTCGCAGCGCGGCGACTTCGGGCCCCGGCGCCATGAGCGCGATCTGGGACAGCGAATGCATCATGACGCGCTGACCGACCGGATGGCGCTCGGACTGGTAGGTGTCGAGCAATCCGGGCGGCGCCGTGCCGTTGATCTCGGCGGCCAGCTTCCAGCCCAGGTTCACGGTGTCCTGCAGCCCCAGGTTCAGCCCCGGACCGCCCATCGCGCTGTGCACGTGCGCGGCGTCGCCGAGCAGCAGGACCCGGCCGTCGCGGTAGCGTTCGGCGTGCCGGGTGTTCTGCCCGTTGATGCGCCGAAGGGCGTGCGGCCCCGGTCCTTTCGGCTCCTCGAACGGAACGTCGACACCCAGCACGCGGCGAGCGCTCTCGCGCAGCTCGGCCAGACTCATCGGCACCTCATCCACCGGCGGGCCGAATTCGATGGTCCCGAGCAGCGCACGACCCGGCTCGAACTCGGCATAGATCATCCCGCCTCGGTCAAAGCGACTGTGCCCGAAGCGAAGCGGACCGAAGCCCGGAACCTCGATGCTGGCGATGTCCGGGCGGCGGTACTCGTCGGGAATGTGCACGTGGGCTAGCCGACCGACCATCTCTGAGGTGGTGCCGGGAAAGTCGATGCCCAGGGACTTGCGCACCAGGCTGCGCCCGCCGTCCGCTCCGACGGCGTAACCGGCGGCGATGGCGTAGTCGCTTTCGGGTGACGAGACGTGCAGCGCAACGGATTCCGGCCCCGGCACGATCCCGACGAGGCCATGGCCCCAGCGCACATCCACCCCGAGGTCGCGGGCCCGCTTCTCGAGCAGCCGCACGAGCCGGGGCTGAGGCATGAGCATCGCGTACATCGGGTTGTCGTGGCCCTCGGAGAAGACCAGCGGCATGGCCGCGAACATCCATCCCGGGCTGGGCTGGGGCGGCCCCTCGTCACCGGTGAAGTCCTGATACATCCCGCGCATGTCGAGCATCCGAACGACTTGTCCGACAAGGCCGTTGGCCTTCGGTTCGGAGCTGGGCCCGGGGAGGACGTCCAGCACGACGGGCCTGACACCGGCCAAGGCCAGCTCGCAGGCCAGCATCAGCCCGTTGGGGCCGGCGCCGGCGATGACGACGTCGGCGTGTTCGTCAGCCATGGGCTGCCTTCTTTCTGGGGGGTTCCGGTAGCCCCGCCTCGACGTCGGCGAAGCCCGAGCGGATCAGCGCGGTGATCGCCACCGGGGGATCGGCCCACGCATAGGCGTCCGCCGCGGCGTCGCCGACGGCCCGCACGACGGCCATGACCAATCGCGGGTACAGATCATGCTTCGGGTCCGTGCCGGTGCGTTCGGCGATGACGTGGAGGAACTCGTCGAAAAGGTGCTGCGGCACCGAGTTTCGAACCTGTGGCTGCATGAGCAGCTTTCGCACCTCGACGAGTTCCTGGCGGCTGGGCGCCCGGTTCTCGTCGCCGTACACGTCGCCGAAGTCGTCCTCCAGCGGCTCCAGCACGGCGTGGGTGATCGCCGTCCACAGTGGCTCGTCGGCGGGGCGCGCGCGCAGCAATGCGATGCTGCGGCGCAGGCGTTCGGCTTGCCGGTAGGCCACCGCCTCATATTTGCCGCTGAAGTAGTTGTTGAACGTGCGCAGTGAGACGCCCGCCAGGTTGGCGACGTCTTCGCGCGTCACGTTGTCCAGCCCGCGCTCGAAAGCCAGGCGCAGGGCGGCATCGCTGAGCGCGCGACGGGTGTCGGCTTTTTTTCGCTCGCGCAGTCCGGACATAGGTGCCACCGTACGCAAAACATGCCCGATAGGCAATATTGCCCGGAAGGCAATTTGCGTTGAGTGTGCGCTGAGGGCTTCCGGAGTGAAGCCACGGCGGCGACCCGCCGTGAAAGGCCGACCAGGATTCACTCGCAGCGCCCAGGATTCACACTCGCCGCGACGGCGCGCGGACATTCACCGCAGGAGCCGAGAGCGCCTAGCGCGCACCCCAATCCCAGCGCGGCGTCGTGATCAGCGTCTGGCCGCCGATGCGTGTTTCGCCCTAGTCCTTGTACAGCTCGATCTCGAGGGCTCCGTCGGAGTCTTCGCTCAGCGGCACGGCGTCCAGGAACTCCAGCAGGGAGCGGGAGTGGGTGACCACCACCACCTGGGACTTGGCGGCGGTGGTGCGGATCAGCGACGCCAGCGGCGCCACCAGGTCCGGGTGCAGCGAGGTCTCCGGCTCGTTGAGCACCATCAGCGACGGCGGTTGCGGGCTGAGCAGCGCCGCGGCCCACAGCAGGAAACGCAGTGTGCCATCGGACAATTCGGCGGCCCGCAACGCGCGCAGCATGCCGCGCTGTCGCAACTGAAGGTCGAAGAGCCCGTCGTGGATGGCCACCGAGAGGGTGGCGCCGTCGAACGCCTCGGCGACGGCGCGGCTCAGGTCGTCGAACCCCGCTTCGAGGATCGTCTGGATCGCGGCCGCGAGGTCACTGCCGTCGTCGGAGAGCACGGGGGTGCGGGTGCCGACCTGCGGGTGCCGCGCGGGCGCCCCGCCGTCGACCCGGAACCCGTCGTAGAACCGCCACCCGCGCAGCCGTTCTCGCACGGCCGCGAGCTCGGGAAGCGCGTGCGGGTGGGCGTATTCGGCCAGCACGCTGTGATACGACGGCAGCGACCGGGACAGCTCGTCGAAACCGTTGCCGTCCTCGGCGCTGGCCTCGGCGAACACCCGGGACCGGCGCACCAGCGTCGTGCTGGGCCGCAGCACCGGGCCGGCGAACAACAGCTCCCGTTTGATCTCCGGATCGCGGGCGAACACCGACTTCCCGACGGACTGCGGGATGCCCAGATCCACCAGATAGCCGAAATCGTCTGCGGCGAAGCCCATTTCGAGGGACACGGGCCGGGTGCGCACGGTGCCCTCGGTCTTGCCGGTGCGTCGCGCACCGGCCACCTGCTCGGGGCCGGCCCACAGCACCGACTGCAGCCCGCCCTCGCGGGCGAGCGACCCGATCACCTCGCCGCGCCCGCAGTCGGCCAGCAGTCGCAGCGCGCGGTACAGCGACGACTTGCCGGACCCGTTGGCGCCGGTGATCACCGACAGCCGGCCCAGCGGCAGGATCACCTCGCGCAGCGAGCGATATCCGCGGATGGCGACCGTCTGCAGCATGCGGCCGACTGTACGGTCGGCCACCGACGGGCCCCTATTCGTCCTCGTCCTCGTCGGCCGCGGCGGCGAGGAGTTGCACTTCCTCGAGGTCCATCTCGTTCTGCAGCTCGCGCAGCACGATGTCGTCGATCAGGTTCTGGTTGCGCAGCGCGGTGATTTCGCGGCGCTTGTGTTCGAGCACACCCAAACGCACCTGTCGGACCTTCTCGCGGCCCTTGAGGATGCGGTGGTCTGGCGAGCCGTCCTCGGTGGCCAGCACCAGCGCGGCCTTCTCCTCGTACTCGATTTGCAGCCGCCGGCGCAGGTCGTCGCTGATGCCGACCTCGTCGGCGACCGTCGGCAACGCGGCGAGGGCGGCCTGGGACCCCCGACAACGCGCGAGTTGCAGTTCCTCGGCGTGGGTGGCGTCCTCGGGCATTTTCGCCCATCGGACCACGGCCGGCAGGGTGCTGCCCTGGACCAGCACGGTCACCAAAATGACGACGGTCACGATGAAGATCAGCAGGCTGCGGTCCGGGAACGGCGTGCCGTTGAGCGTGGTCATCGGCACGGCGACCGCGGCGGCCAGCGATACGGCCCCACGGAATCCCGCCCAGACGGTGACGAACCGCTGGCGCCAGTTGACCCGACGTTCGCGTTGCGCTTGGCGTCGGTCGATGAGCCGGATCAGCAGCGTGGTGATCTCGCCCCAGAAGATGCGGGACACGATCACGACGGCGGTGACCACCAGCGCGACGAACAGGGCGTGGCGAATGCCGCCGTCGACGCCGGCGATGCCGCGCAGCGCGCCCGGGATCTGGACACCGACGAAGACCCATAGCGAGCCGTTGAGCAGGAAGGTCGCGATGTCCCAGAAGGCCGAGGACTGCAGCCGCGAGCGCGCGCGGATCACCACGGGTCCGGCGTAGGCCAGCACCAGCGCCGACACCATCACCGCGACCACCCCGCTGCACTCCATCGATTGGGCGAGCAAGAACGCCGCGAAGGGCGTCACCAGGCTCAACGCCCCCTCCTCCTGGGGTGCGTCGATTCGCTTGCGCAGCAGGGTGACCGCGCCGCCGACCAGCAGGCCGGCGGCGATGCCGCCGAGGTAGGAGCCGATGAACCGGGCGGTCACCTCGGGCGGGCTGATCGCGGCCCCGCCGATCGCGACGTGGACGCTGACGGCGAACAAGACCAGGGCGGTGCCGTCGTTGATGAGACTCTCGGCCTTCAGCACGGTCAGCGACCGCCGTGGCAGCTTCTTCGCGAGACCGGCCACCGCCGCCGCGTCGGTGGGCGACAACACCGCGCCCAGCACGCCCGCCGCGTGCGGATTCATGCCCAACGCCCGGGCCGTCCACGACACCGCGACCGCGGTGGCGATCACCAGGGCGACGCTGAGGAACACGATGATGCGCGCGTTCGCCCGGATCTCGCGGAAGCTGGTGTTCAGGCCCTCCCAGTACAGGATCGCGGGGAGAAACAGCAGCAACACGATCTCGCCGTTGACTCGCACGTGACCGAAATGGGGGACCAGACCCAGCAACACGCCCATCAGGATGAGCAGCACCGGGGGACCCACGCGATAGCGCCGACCGATGACCGTCCCCACGATGACGGTGGACACCAGGGCGACGATCAGTTCGAGGCCAAACACCAGCCCATCCTGCCGGATGAGACGGTGGGCGGCTGCGCGGGCCGCGCGACCCAATGTCGACCCGTCGGGGTCACGCGCGATGGTGTCGGCGCCTATCTTCGGACTGGATCAGACCTATTAGGCTCCGGAGCGGAATTGAAGGGGGATCTGGTGAAGGTGAGGCTGCTGGCAACAGTCGCCGTGCTCATGTTGTCGTCGGTGGTGGGCTGCCACTTCGCGTCCCGGAATCCGCCGTCGACCAAAACCCTCCAGGTCCCCATGACCGAAGTGCTGACGCAGAGCGAGATCAGCCAGAGCATCACCCTGGACGTCGGCAACACGTTGGTCGTGGAGTTGGGTTCGAACTACACCACGCCCTACCGGTGGACGCCCGACACCAAGATCGGCGATTCGGCGATCGTCAGGCAGCTCAGTCACGAGTTCGTGCCGCCGGCCTCTGACGCCTTGGGGGCGCCGGGCACCGAGACGTGGACGTTCGCGGCCATGCGGCCCGGGACCACCACCATCGTCGCGACGTACAACAGCTTTGTGGACAAGGACGCCAAACCGGGGTGCGTGTACACCCTCACCGTGACCGTGCGGTAAGTCCTTGCGGCGGTAGCGGTTACGCGACGGCGACCTGGCGTTGGCGCGCGTAGATTTCGGCGAGGAATTGCTCGACGGCCACCGCGGTGTGCGCGGCGCGGACCGAGCCGAAAATGTCGAAAGCGTGTTGCGTGAAAGGCAATTCGGCGTAGAGCACCGGCTGCGCGCTGGCTCGGCGCAGCTTTTCGACGAACGTGCGCGCCTGTTCGACGTAGGCCAGTGAGTCGTTGCGGCCGTGCAGGACGAAGAACGGGGGAGCGTCGGCGTTGACGTGGTTGACCGGCGACGCCGCTTCGAACGTCTGCAGGTGCGTCGAGGGCTTTTGCTTGATGATCGACTTGATCAGCAGCCCCGGCATCATCGGGTGCAGCGTCTTGTCGAATCGGGTGAAGTCGTAGATGCCGTAGAACGGCACGGCCGCCTGCACGCGGGTGTCGACGTCCTCGAAGCCCGGCTGGAATTGCGGGTCGTTGGGGGTGAGCGCGGCCAGCGACGAGAGGTGGCCGCCGGCCGAGCCGCCGGTGATGACGATGAAGTCGGGGTCGCCGCCGTATTCGGCGATGTGTTGTTTGACCCAGGCGAGGGCGCGCTTGACGTCGACGATGTGGTCGGGCCAGGTGTTGCGCGGGCTGTGCCGGTAGTTGATCGCCACACAGATCCAGCCCAGTTCGGCGAGGTGGCTCATCAACGGATGCGCTTGCCCGCGTTTGTTTCCCGTCGTCCAGGCGCCGCCGGGGATCTGGAAGAGCACCGGGGCCTTGCCGGCCGGGTCGAGATCAGGGCGCCGCCAGATGTCGAGGTGGTTGGCGCCGCCGAATTCGCCGTAGCTGATGTTGGAGTCGTGGGCGTAGTCGCGGTAGATCCGCAGCATCCGTAGCAGTCCCGGCGTCTTGGCGGTGCCGCTGCCGCTCGGCCGGCGCCACAGGCTGGCCGATTCGGTGAGCCGGTCGGCTCCCAGCCCGCTGTCCAACGCCTCGGTCAGCGGCACGTTGGCGCGATGGCCCGCGCGGCTCAGGTTCAGCAAGCCGAGCGCCGAGAGCCCGGCGACCAACCAGGCCGTTATCCGCACGGGCCGCGTCAGGCGGCGTGCCGTCAGGGCCAGCCCGCCGAGCTGGCTCACCAACGTCTGCAGCGGCAACTCGGTGACGACGAGCCCGACCATCCAGGAGTACAGCGATGGGTAGCCGCCGCGCGCCAGGGGGCGGTAGGCGTTGAGGGTGGACGCCGCCGTCACCGCGGTGACCGCCAGCGACCCTATTTGCCGGGTGAGGTGGGTGATTCGAGCTGTCCGCATTGCCTCACCTTACGAAACGTGTGGGTTCGTGTCGGATCCGCTAGCGCCGGTGCTAGCGGATCCGGGACGGTCACATTGGTCTGGAGAGGCGGCCGGGCTCCGGGGAGCGTGGCTTTGGGGCCTCGTGTCTTCCCGCGCGCTCTCCGGGTGGGGATGAGTGACTCGCGAAAACGCTAGCGCCCGTGCTACTAAACCCGGCGTGAACCACTACACCTACCGCGTTGCCTGGTCACGGCATTACGACCGATACGACGCCTCGTGTCTTGAGTTGCCGTTCATGCGGCGCGAGGGGCGGACGGCGCCGGAGGCGATGGTTGAGATCGAGGAGGCCGTCGACCGGCACGTTCAGGCCATGCTGGCGTGCGGCGAAACGCCGCCGATCCCGATGGCGGACCGCAACTACAGCGGCACGATTGTCGTCCGAACGTCCCCGGAGCTGCACGGCCGCCTGGCCGTGGAAGCCGCTGAA
Organism: Mycobacterium sp. NTMscope_Eco_3; assembly: GCF_976985685.1. NCBI lineage: Bacteria > Bacillati > Actinomycetota > Actinomycetes > Mycobacteriales > Mycobacteriaceae > Mycobacterium > Mycobacterium sp. NTMscope_Eco_3. The sequence continues at coordinate 1,740,258 of NZ_CDRJYZ010000001.1, forward strand.
CAGGGAGTGTCGATGAACCAGTGGGTGGTCCAGAAACTGGCCGGGCGGCGACCCAGCGACACCTTCGGCCTGTCCGGATGGGATTAGCGCGCGGCTACGACGCCTCTGCCCTGCTCTCCAGGTCCTTCACCGGGGCGGGGTCGTTCTCGGTCAGGCCGACCTTCGCGGCTCCGCCGGGCGAGCCGAGCTCGGTGAAGAAGTCGGCGTTGATCTGCAGGTATCCGCTGTGCTCGTCGGGCAGGTCGTCTTCGTAGAAGATGGACTCGACCGGGCACACCGGCTCGCAGGCGCCGCAGTCCACGCACTCGTCGGGGTGGATGTAGAGCATCCGGGCGCCCTCGTAGATGCAGTCGACCGGGCATTCCTCGATGCATGCCTTGTCTTTGATGTCGACGCAGGGTTCGGCGATCACGTAGGCCACGAATGTTGTCCTTCCGTCTGGCTAGCGGGGTCGGCCGGCTGCGGGCCGCAGCAACTCGGTCAGGCTGGCTAATTTAGCGCGGCGGCATCCGCGCGGCTCACCGGCCCTTTCGAGGCGGCAATGTCCCCATGCTTCCGGTCCGCGCGGGGCGTGAGTAGAGGTTTGGCGTTGTGGTGTCACAAGCTATAGTTGTGGTCACACGATTTGATTGTGAGCGCCGCGCCATGCCACTCAGCCCTCGGCTGCCCGAACTGTCCTCGTTCGAGGCGTTTTTGGCGATCGCCGAGACCGGTAGCCTCGGCCGCGCCGCGCGCGAGCTGGGACTGACCCAGCAGGCGATATCGCGGCGCCTGGCCACCATGGAGGCCCAGATCGGCGTCACCTTGGCCGTCCGGACCACGCGCGGGTCGCAATTGACGCCCGCGGGCCTGATCGTCGCGGACTGGGCGACCCGCCTGCTCGACGTCGCCCACGAGATCGACGCCGGCCTGGGTTCGCTGCGCAAGGAGGGCCGCGAACGCATCAGGGTGTCGGCCAGCCAAACGATCTCCGAACAGCTCATGCCGCACTGGCTGCTGTCCCTGCAGGCCGATGCGGCGCGGCGCGGCGAAACCGCGCCGCAGGTCATTCTGACCGCCACCAACAGTGACCACGCCATCGCCTCGGTGCGCGACGGGACCGCCGATCTCGGGTTCGTCGAAAACCCGGGCACGCCAAAGGGTTTGGGTAGCTGCGTGGTGGGGGAGGACGAGCTGGTGATCGTCGTCCCGCCGGACCACAAGTGGGCCCGACGGTCGCGGATCGTGACCGCGCGTGAGCTCGCGCAGACGCCCTTGGTGTCTCGCGAACTCCATTCCGGCATCCGCGATTCGCTGGCGGCGGCGCTGCGCCAGGTGCTCGGCGAGGACACGCAGCAAGCCGCACCCGTGCTGGAGTTGACGTCGTCGGCGGCGATGCGCGCCGCCGTCCTGGCCGGCGCGGGCCCGGCGGCCATGAGCCGGCTGGCGGTGGCCGACGACCTGGCGGTCGGCCGGCTGCACGCGGTCCACATCCCCAAGCTGGATCTGCGCCGCAAGTTTCGGGCCATCTGGGTCGGCGGGCGTACCCCGCCGCCCGGGGCGATCCGCGACCTGTTGAGTCACATCATCAGCCGCGCAACGGCATAGCACGCTCGGCGGGAAGGGGAGGGGCCGGGAGCGCTCAGGCCGCGGCGTCGGCGGCCAGCGCCTCGTCGTAGCGGTCGAGCACGGTCTCGGCCACCAGCCGGTGCGCGCCCAGCGGGGCGGCCATTCGAATGCCGTTGTCGCGGGCGAAGGTTGACACGCCGTCGGTGATGAATCCCGGCGCCAAGAACCACGGCGCGATCACCAGCCGGCGCGCGCCGCGGCGGCGCAACTGGTCGGCGGCCCGGGCCACCGACGCCTCGGGCCGGGTGGCGAATGCCGTTGTGGCGCTGGCCCATCGGGTGCCGGCGGCCAGTCGGGACGCCACCTTCGCGGTGCGCGCGTTGGCGGCCAGGTTCGACGAACCGATCGCGACCACCATCACCCCGAGGTCGTCGTCGAGGGGCGAAACCCCGACCTCGGTCAGGCGCTCGCGCAGGACGGTGACCAGGCGGTCGTCCTCGCCGAGCACGTCGGCCTGCCGTATCCCGTGGGCGCCGGCGCGGGCGATCTGCTCGGGGATGTCGAGGCGCGCGTGGTAGGCGCTGGCCAGCAGCAACGGCGCGACGACGGCGCGGCGGCTGTCCGGCAACCCGGCCAGCACGTCCACGAAGTTCGGGGCGTTGAGCTCGAGGAACGCCAGCCGCACGTCGAGGTCCGGCCGCATCCTCCGCAGCCGGTCGGCCACGGCTTCGGCGTTGGCGCCCGACCGGGGGTCGCGGCTGCCGTGCGCGGTGAGGACGAGGGTGCTCACCGCAGGTCGTCCTCCTCGGCGCGCAGCGCCCAGGACGCGAAAGCCTCACCGGCGTCGCGCTTTTCGAGGTATTTGCGGGTCACCCGGTCGATGTAGTCGCCCAGCTCGTCGCTGGTGACCTTGTGCTGGCGCAGTTTTCGGCCGAAGCCGCTCTGCTCGCCCAGGCCGCCGCCCAGATGCACCTGGAAGCCCTCGACCGAATTGCCGTCGCCGTCGTCGATCCACTGGCCCTTGAACCCGATGTCGGCGACCTGGATTCGGGCGCACGAGTTCGGGCAGCCGTTGAGATGCACGCTGATCGGCGCGTCCAGCCGGGACTCGACATCGGCCAGGCGCTGTTCCAGCTCGGGCACCAAAGTCTGGGTGCGAACCCGGGTTTCGGCGAACGACAGCTTGCAGTACTCAATTCCGGTGCACGCCATGGTGTTTTTGCGCCACGACGACGGCCGCGACGGCAGGCCCAGCGCGTCCAGGCCCGCGACCAGCTCGTCGACCTTGTCGTCGGCCACGTCGAGGATGACCAGCTTTTGGAATGGGGTCCACCGCGCCCGGTCGGAGCCGGCCTTTTCCATCAGGTCGGCCACGGCCGACAGGGTGCTGCCCGACACGCGCCCCGCGATCGGTGCGACGCCAATAGCGTTGCGGCCGTTCTTGATTCGCTGCACGCCGACGTGGTCGATGGTGTGCTTGACCGGCGTGGGGGCCGGGCCGTCGATCAGCCTGCGGTTGAGGTATTCGGTTTCCAGGACGTCACGGAATTTTTCGACGCCCCAGTCCTTGACCAGGAACTTCAGCCGGGCCTTGGCGCGCAGCCGCCGGTAGCCGTAGTCGCGGAACAGCTGGGTGACGGCCTCCCAGACGTCGGGCACCTCGGCCAGCGGAACCCAGACGCCGAGCCGCTGGGCCAGCATCGGGTTGGTCGACAGGCCGCCGCCCACCCACAGGTCCAGGCCGGGGCCGTGCTCGGGGTGGTGGACGCCGACGAACGCGATGTCGTGCGTCTCGTGGGAGACGTCCTGCAAACCGGAGACCGCGGTCTTGTACTTGCGCGGCAGGTTGGCGTACTCGGGGTTGTTCAGCGAGCGGCGGACGATCTCGTCGATCGCGGATGATGGGTCGAGCACCTCGTCGAGCGAGTCGCCGGCCAGCGGCGAACCGTGAATGCCGCGCGGGCAGTCGCCGCACGCCTCGGTGGTCTGCAGCCCGACGGAGTCGAGGCGGCGCCAGATCTCGGGGACGTCCTCGATGCGGACCCAGTGCAACTGCAGGTTTTCCCGGTCGCTGATGTCGGCGGTGTCCCGGGCGAATTCGGTCGAGATCTGGCCCAGTGTGCGCATCGTGTGCGCGGTCATCGCCTTGCCGTCGGAGCGGACCCGCATCATGAAGTACTTGGCTTCGATCTTGTCGGTGTTCTCGTCGCCGGTCCAGCTGCCGTCGTAGCCCTGCTCGCGCTGGGTGTAGAGGCCCATCCAGCGGAAGCGTCCGCGCAGGTCGGACTTGTCGATGCTGTCGAAACCCTGCTTGGAGTAGACGTTGATGATGCGGTCGCGGACGTTCAGCGGCCCATCGTCGTTCTTGATCTTCTCGGTGTCGTTGAGGGGTTCGCGATCCCCCAGCGCCCACTGACCCTCATTGCGGGTCTTGACGGGACGTGCGGTGGTCATGCGGTGTATCTCCTTCGCGAACTTCCTCGCGGCGGCTCAGATTGGCGGCGGGCGGCCAGAGGCGGGCAGGGCCTTCGTGGCTACCGGGCATCGCGATGATGTTGGGTCTGTGGCACCCGCAGGTTCGTCATTGGACCCACGGGTCGCGATTTCCATAGTGCACGAGCTACGGCGACGTCAGTAGAGGTGCGATTGTTGTGGGGACACAACCGCTGGTTGTGTGCGCTGCTTCACGTCTTTGCCTTTGGCGGCCAGAGGGATTGGCCGCGGCACCGGTCGGACTCGCAGTAGTGTGGCCGCTTATGAGCTCCTCCGACGTCCACGACGTGATCATTGTTGGTTCGGGTCCTGCGGGGTATACCGCGGCGTTGTATACGGCGCGGGCGCAGTTGGCGCCGGTGGTGTTTGAGGGGACGTCGTTTGGTGGGGCGTTGATGACGACGACCGAGGTGGAGAATTATCCGGGTTTTCGTGACGGGATCACGGGTCCGGAGTTGATGGATCAGATGCGGGAGCAGGCGCTGCGGTTTGGGGCCGATCTGCGGATGGAAGACGTCGAGTCGGTGTCGTTGCGGGGTGCGGTGAAGTCGGTGACCACCAGCGAGGGCGAGACGGTGCGCGCGCGGGCGGTGATTTTGGCGATGGGCGCCGCGGCCCGCTATCTGGGGGTGCCTGGTGAGCAGGAGTTGTTGGGGCGTGGGGTGTCGTCGTGTGCGACTTGTGATGGGTTCTTTTTCAAAGATCAAGACATCGCGGTGATCGGTGGTGGGGATTCGGCGATGGAGGAGGCCACGTTTTTGACCCGTTTTGCCCGCAGTGTGACGTTGGTGCATCGGCGCGAGGAGTTTCGGGCGTCGCGGATCATGTTGGAGCGTGCGCGGGCTAACGACAAGATCACGTTTGTGACCAATAAGGCGGTCGAGGCGGTGCAGGGTGCCGAGACGGTCACCGGGTTGCGGCTGCGTGACACGGTGACCGGTGAGGAGTCGACGCTGGCGGTGAGCGGGGTGTTCGTGGCGATCGGTCATGACCCGCGCTCGGAGTTGGTGCGCGAGGTGCTCGAGACCGACGCGGACGGGTATGTGTTGGTGCGTGGGCGTACCACCAGTACCTCGCTTGAGGGGGTGTTCGCCGCCGGGGATCTGGTGGATCGCACCTACCGCCAGGCCGTCACCGCCGCCGGCAGCGGCTGTGCGGCCGCCATCGACGCCGAACGCTGGCTCGCCGACCACGAAGAAACCGACGTGGACGCCTCCGTGACGCCGGCGCTGGGTCGAGAGTCGTTGCGTAGCTGAGGTTTACACCGGCAGGTGAGCGGAAGTCGTTCTGCGACCGCCGAGGTGGGCCGGCAGCCGGGTGTATCCGTGCAAGTTGATCAGCCCTCGCGGTTGTGGGGGACCGGTCAGGCGCAGCTCGGGGAAACTCTCGAACAGTGCGCGCAGCGCGGTCGCCCCCTCGATGCGGGCCAGGGCGGCCCCGAGACAGGCGTGGATGCCGGATGCGAACGCGAGGTGGTCGCGTGCGTTGGCCCGGGTGATATCGAAAGTCGTTGGATCGGTGAACACCTTCGGGTCGCGGTTGGCGCCGCCGAGGAACAATCCGACCATGTCGCCGTCCGCGATGTGGGCGCCGGCGATTTCGACGTCGCAGTTCGGGGTGCGCGCGGTCATCTGAACCGGGCTGGCGAGCCGCAGGATCTCCTCGACCGCGGACGGCCACAGGTCCGGATTGTCGTGCAGCAGCGCCAATTGCTCGGGGTGCTGCAGTAACAGGACAATGCCGTTGCCGATCAGGTTGACCGTCGTCTCGAAGCCCGCGCCGACGATCAGCGCGGCGTTGGCGGTGAGTTCGCGGTCGGTCAGCGAGCCGTCGGCGGCCATGCGGCCGAACGGATTGTCGCTCTGCTGGGCGGCGCGCAGCCTGTGGAAGTGCTCGAGCAGGTAGTCGTCGGCGCCGCGCAGCCCCTCGATGGCATTGCGGTAGGTCTTCCAGTCGATCCCGATATCCAGCAGCGGGGAACCGCTGCGGCCCCACCCCAGCATGCGCGGATACGAATCAGGCGGCAGGCCAAGGATTTCGGCGATGATCGCCACCGGCAGTTGCGTCGCGAAGTCGGCGATCAAATCGGGCTGCGGTGTCGCGGCGATGCGCTCGATCAACTCCATCGTCACTTCGGCGACCCGGGTGTCCAGCGAGTCGATCGCCCGCGGGGTGAAGCTTTGTGCCACCAGTTGGCGGTAGCGGTTGTGATCGGGCGGATTCACGATCACCATGGCGGGCGGTTCGACCGGGTTGGCCACCCCGGGGTCGGTTTTGGCGATGAGCGCCTTCAGCGGGCGGGGCAATTCCATCTCGGTCGGCGAGGTGACACCAAAGCGCTTGTCCCGCAGGATTTGTCGACACACGGCGTGGTCGACACTGGCCCACACGTACGGGGAGCGCACCACGCGTCCGCGCGCCCGGATCTGCTCCATCAGCGCATAGCGGTCATCGCCGGCCGTTCCGCTGCGCAGCAGCAGCGCCAGGGGATCGCCGCGGCGGGCCTGAACGGCGAAGTACGCCCGCGGCACGCCGTGCATGGCCGCCCACCGGGCCCTGAGTCCGACACGCATACGGATCCCTCCCGGAACCTCAACCCCGCTCGCCCCTGCGATACAATGAGACCATAAATGTCTCGCATGTCCTGATCGCTACGATACGACGACCGCGACGAGCGGGCAAGGAGGATTCGTGACCTCGACGCGAACGGCGGAATTCGTGCGGCGACTCACCGAACCCGATCCCGTCGTGCTGGCGCAGGTCGACAACCCCGACGAGATCACCGCCCGCATCCTGGCCGCCACCGCCGAACAGGCCGAGCTGGTGGGGATGCGCCGGACCACCATGGAAGACGTCGCGCGGCGCAGCGGCGTCGGGCGCGCCACCCTGTATCGGCGGTTCCCGACCAAGGCGGCGCTCGTCGATGCCGTCGTGCTGGCCGAGGCGCGCCGCTTCCTCGAGGGCGACGCGCAGGCCTGGGCGCGGGGCGCGACGCTCGAAGACCGCATGGTCTACAGCACGGTGTTCTCGGTGACGTTCATGCGCGAACACGCCTTGCTCAAGAAGCTGCTCCGCACGGAGCCCGAAACGATTCTGCCCAGCCTGACCATCGACGCGGGCGCCATCCTCGACTTCGCCACCGAGCACGCCATGGGGCTGCTGCGCGCCGCGCTCTACGGCACCTCGAAAACCACGGCCGCTCAGGAGCGCCACCTGCGCACCGTCGCCGAACTGCACACCCGGCTGACGCTGTCATTCATCGTCACCCCGCACACCGGCATCAACCTGGCCACCATCGACGACACCCGCACGTATGTGCGCAACTACCTGATGCCGATGGTCACCGGGCCGAGCTAATCGGCTGCCTTTGGCGAGGTGGGCACTTCGTATGGTCGTCCGGCCCGCGGCGGCACCGGATTACCGCCCGCTAACCCGGCGGCGTGAGATGGGCGGTGACGATCGGGGTGACCCGCGCAACGAGTTCGTCCACCGGAGCCGACGCGATCGGCTCGACCTGCAGGACATGGCGCAGGTAGGCGATGCCCAGGAGTTGGCCCATGGCCATATCGACACGCAGTTCGGTGTCCGACCCCGCCAGCAGCTTGGCCATCTGCGGGTACAGCTGGCCCTGAATGAACTGACGCACCAGGGCGGCCGACTCGTCGTGGGTGGCGGCGCCCCGCAGGATCGCCAGTAGGGAAGCGCGGGAGTCCGGCTGCTCCCACGCTGTGAAGAACACCCGCGTCAGGCGCGCGCCGATTTCGTCGCGGTCGTCGTCGGCGATGTGCGCGCTGATCTCGGCCGGGTCGAACGGCCACCCCATCGTGGACCGGAACAGCTCGGCCTTGCTGCCGAAATAGTGCCGGATCAGCGCCGGGTCGACTCCGGCGCCGGCGGCGATGTCGCGGACCGAGGTCTTGTCGTATCCCGAATTGGCGAACAGCCGTCGCGCGGTCGCCACGATGTCGTTCCGGGTATCGGGGTTGCCCGGGCGTCGTCCAATGGGGGGCACAATCCAGAAATTCTACAGTCGTTGACTTCCGGATGCCCGGGAGTTAGCGTGGACTCATAAATTCCCCAAGTGAGGAGTTAAGGAAGATGCCAGCACCGCGATGGGTCGCCCGGGCCAACAAGGTCGGCCTCAATCGGTTCACAAAGTTCATCGCCCCGTGGGCGCCGGGATGGGGAGTGGTCGTCCATCGCGGACGTAAATCGGGGCGCACCTTCCGCACCCCGCTGTGGGTCTTCCGCCGCCACAACGGATTTGTGATCGCGCTGACGTACGGCCCCGAAACCGATTGGGTGCGCAACGTTCTCGCCGCGGGGGGCTGCGAACTGCAGACCCGGCGCCGGCGGTATCAGCTCGGCGCCCCGGTCGTGTTCCGCGACGAGGACGCGACCGACATGCCGGCGTTCATCCGGTTCATGCTGCGCAAGGTGATCAAGGCACCGGAGTTCCTCCGCCTCGACATCGTGAACCAATTGGCAACGGCGCGTTGACGATGGACCTACCGAGCAGCCCGCTGGGGGAACTGGATCCGCAATTCGAGAAGCTCGGACTGGAGGTGGCCGCGTTCACGTTCGGGCTGCCGGGAACGAGCGTCCGCGAAAAGCTGCTGCAGACCGTGACGCTCGACATCTGCCGCGCCCATCTGGGCCTGGCCTTCCGGATGCACGTCACGGCGGCGACGATGCACGGTGTTACCTACGCCGAATTGTTGGCCGCGATCCGGTTCGTCGCCCCGTACTCGGGTTATCCCGCGGCGGCGGACGCGCTGGCCCGTCTCACCGAGATCGCGGCCGAGATCGGATTGGACACAAGCGATCTCGGCGAACAGCCGGAGACCGGCGCGGTGAACGACGCCGCGGGGCGCCCCGACATCGCCGACGAATGGACCGCCAAATTCGTCGACTGGCAGCTATCGCGGGCGTGGTCGGAGGATCTGTTGAGCAGGCGCGAGCGCGCCATCATGGCGCTGACCTCCGATGTCGGCCAGCGGGATCTCGACGAGTCGCTGCGCCGCCACGTCGAACTCGCGCTCGACGCCGGTCTCAGCGCCGAGGACGTCCGTGACGTGATTCGCTTCTGCGCCGAGTACGGCATCGGGCGCGCCGCGGCGGCCCTGCGGGCGCTCGACAACGTGCTTGTCCGCTAGGGCATTTGACGGGATTACGCGTCACCCGACGCGAACACCACATCGGGGTTGAGGATCCCGGCTGGGTCGAAGCTGGCCTTGATGCGGCGCATCAGGTCCACCTTGACGGGGTCCTCGAGTTCGACGAAGTACGGGGCCTTGGCGCGCCCGAGGCCGTGCTCGCCGGAGATCGCCCCACCCAATTCCATTGCCAGCGCGAAGATATCGGTCAACAGCTTCTTCCGTGTCGCGGGGTCCGGGCAGAAGATGGCCAGGTGCACGTTGCCGTCGCCGGCGTGCCCGCATCCGGCTGCGGCGCCGCCGGCCGCCGTCGCCAAATCGCGCGCGGCGGACAGGAACTTCGGCATCGCGCCCCGCGGCACGACGGTGTCGATGAGGTCGTCGGCGTTGAGCGCCTTGAGCGTCCAGAACGCCTTCTCGCGCGCCTCGATGAGCTTGCGCGCCGCACCGCCGTCGAGCACATAGGCGTCGACGGCGCCCAACTCGGCGAGCAGCTCACCCGTCGTCTCGACATCCTCGTCCAACCGGTCGGCGGTCCGGTTCTCAAGCGCCACAACGAGATAGGCCTGGCAGCTGTCGCGGACGTCGTCGGGAACGCCGAGCTCCAGGTTCTGGGTATGGACGAGCGCGGCCATCGTCACGTTGTCGATGTATTCCAGGATGTAGGGAGCCATGCCGCTGGCGAGGATCTTCGGCACCGCCTGCATGACCTGGTCGAAGTCGGCGAACGGGGCCAGCACGGTGGCGCTGTGGTCGAGCCGCGGATGCAGCTTGACGACCACCTCGGTGGCCAGCGCCAGGGTGCCTTCGGAGCCGACGATGAGCTGGGTCAGGTCGTAGCCGGTGGAGACCTTGGCGATCTTGCCGCCGGTGCGGATGAGCTCGCCGGTGGGCAGCGCGGCCTGCAGCCCGAGCACGTTGTGGCGGGCGATGCCGTACTTGACCGCGCGCATGCCGCCGGCGTTGGTGCCGACGTTGCCGCCCACGCTGGACGACAGCTCGCCGGGGTGGACCATGTACCGCAGCCCGGTGCCCGCGGTCGCGGCGTCCAATTCGGTGAGCGTCACGCCGGGCTGGACGACGGCGACCTGGTTGGTGACGTCGACCTCCAGCACGGCGTTCATGCGCTCGAACGAGATCAGCAGCCCGTCGGCGCGGGGGATCGCCCCGCCCGACAGGCCGGTTCCCGAGCCGCGGGCCGTCACCGGAACCTGGTTGTCCGAGGCGGCCCTGAGCAATTGCGCCACCGCGTCGGCGGTCGCGGGCTTGGCCAGGTACGCGGGCCGTTGCGGGGGGTTGGTCAGCACCTCGTCGTGCGCGTAGTCGTCGGAGATGGCGTCGCCCGTTAGTATGTGGTGCGCGCCGACGATCGTCGCGAACCGCGCTGTCATGTCGGTCATCGAAGGCCCACCTTCTCCCGTCGGACAGGCACTCACTGTATCGGGAGGGTGGGGGACGCCGGCGCACCGTAGTTGCGGCCGACGCTGCCGTGCGGTTGCGACACGCGTGAGCCTGCGCACGTTATGTCGATGCCCGATTCGGGAACACGCGGGCTGGACTGTCTTCAACGTTGCGGAAGGATTGCGCAGTGGTTTCCTCGTCCCGCGGTTCGCGGCTCGGTACCCGGTTCGGGCCGTATGAGCTGCGATCGCAGATCGGTGCCGGGGGAATGGGCGAGGTCTATCGGGCCTACGACACGGTTAAGGACCGGATGGTCGCGCTCAAGCTGTTACGTGGCGAGACGGCCGCGGACCCTGGCTTCCAGCAACGTCTTTGGCGCGAATGCCGGAAGGTGACGCGGCTGCAGGAGCCGCATGTCCTGCCGCTACACGATTTCGGCGAGATCGACGGGGTGCCGTTCATCGACATGCACCTGGTCGACGACGGGGGCAGCCTCAAGGACCTGCTGCGCGAGCAGGGCGCGCTGGAGCCCTCGCGCGCGGCGTCGATCACCGCGCAGGTGGCGCGCGCGCTGGACGCCGCGCACGCGGCCGGGTTGGTGCATCTCGACGTCAAACCCGAAAACATCCTGCTCACCCACGACCACTTCACCTACCTGGCCGACTTCAGCATCGCCGAAGCCGCAGGCGACGAGTCCCTTTCGCGCACGTACATGGCGCCCGAGCGGTTCACCACCGGACGCGTCGGGGCGCAGACCGACGTCTACTCCCTGGCGTGTGTACTCTACGAGTGCCTCACCGGCCAGCCGCCGTTCGAGGGCGCCGACGCGGGGGAGCTCAAGAGCGCACACCTGCTGTCGCCGGCGCCGCGGCCCAGCATCATGCGCCGTGGTGTCGGCCGGGACTACGACGACATCATCACGCGGGGCATGGCCAAACAGCGCACGGCCCGGTACGCATCCGCGGGCGAACTTGCCCGCGCCGCCAGCGAGGCAGTGTTCGCGGCGTACGAGCCGGTTTCGGTTGCGGCGGGCGTGAGCGGGCCGCCGCGGACGCGCCCGCTGCCGATGGTGTCGCCGGATTTCGTTGACGCCGGCGACGGCCCGGAGTCGCCTCCCGCGGCGTCGCGGCCGGCGCGTCGGCTGATTGAGGGCCGCGCACCGCTCGTGGTGACCGCGGTCGCGACGGTGCTGCTGATCGCCGGGTTGGTGCTGTCGGTGAAATCCGTTGTCGGGACTCATCACAACACTTCGGCCGCGCCGCCTCCGACAGTGCACTCGGCGGCGCCTCCCGCCCCGTCGACCCCGCCGCCACCGTTGACGCCGACGCTGTCGCGTCCGGTGAAGGGCGCCGACGGGCTGGGGTTTGTCGGCGAGACGGCCCGCTGCGACCCGGGCAACCCGCCGGCCGCCGTGGTGCGCACCGCCCAGTCACTGGCCGTGGTGTGTCAAAACCTCAGCGGGACTTACTATTACCGCGGCGAGCGGATTCGCGATGGCGCCCACATCGAGCTTTCCAATGCCAAGCCCGTCGAGGACGGATTCGACGTCACCAACCCGGTCGACGGCGTGGTCTACGAGGTTCGCCCGCACCGGCTGCGGATCATCAGCTACGGGCACGTCGATTCGTCGGAACCCGTGCTGCAGTACGCGACGGCGTCGTAATCACTGGGAAGGCAACGTCTTCGGCTTACCCGGCCATGCCAACGCGGCGGGAGCCACATGTCTTTCGTGGGCTAGCGGATGTGATAGCGGTTTGCACACGATCCCGGTGCAAGCACGGCCGAAAGCATTGGTTGCCAACGGCTCTGCTTGAGCCGCGGTATCGACACGGCGTGGCTGGCGAGACCGATTCCCGCACCCAGGATGGGCCAGATCGGCCAGAAATAGGTGGCGTCGGTCGTCAGGGCGACGGCCGCCCAGACGGTGAGCACGACGACGACCATGGCCAGGTACGCGGCGAGGTGGGCGCGCACGCCGCGACGGGCCGCGGCGACGCGGGCGGCGCGCCGGCGGGGATCGTGGCGCCGGATGCGATCGACCGGCAGGTCGGCGAGGAGTTCGCGGAGTTCCTGGTCGGTCTGCGTCTGGAAAGCGGCTTGGAGCCGTCGGTCGTACTCGTCGATCTGCAGGTAGCCCTGGGCGAGGGCCTGGCCGAGCAGGTCGGCCGTGCGCTCCCGGTCGCGAGTGCCGGCGAGCGTGGATGTGGTCTCAAGCAGATTCGTCATGTCGTCTCCTTGGTCGCCGATGTGAATGTCATTAACATAGACCTTAATGTTAATGTCGTCAACATGGCTGTGAAGCGGTCGACCGTGCGCCGGCGGGAGAGCTATCACCACGGTGATCTCAAGCGCGCGCTCACCAGCGCGGCGCTGTCGCTGGTGGCCGAGAAGGGGCCGAAAGGGTTCACCCTCACGGAGGCGGCGCGCCGCGCCGGGGTCAGCGCCGCGGCGCCGTACCGGCACTTCGCCGACAAGGCCGAGCTGTTGGCCTCGGTCGCCGAACAGGGATTCCGTGACCTGCACGCCGAGTTGGCCGCGGCGGCCGATCGCGTGTCGGATCCGAAGGAACGGGTGACGGAGCTCGGGCGGGCCTACGTGCGGTGGGCCATCGCCCATCCCGATCACTATCAGGTGATGTTTGGGGCGTCGCTGAAGGCCGAGCAGGGCCTTGCGGTGGCCGGCGCGCAGGCGTTCGGGGACCTGCTCGAGGCGATCACCCGGTGCCAGGAGGCCGGGATCGTCGCGGCTCAGGATCCCCGCGAGGTGGCCGCGCCGCTCTGGTCGCTGGTGCACGGCATCGCGTCACTGGCCATCGGCGGCCACCTGCGCGCGGTGGGTATCACCCAGGCTCCCGAGGAACTGGTGGATGGTGTTGTCGCTCAAGCGCTTTGAGCGATCACCACGGCCGTTCTGTTTCCCGGCTGGCTCCCGGGGTGAAGGTGACCGGGAGCTTGCCCAGCCCGGTCATGCTCGGGTTGCCCAGGTATTGGTGGACGTTTTCGACGTCGACCTGATAGTCGGGGATGCGGTCGAGGACGGCCTTGACCATCACCGCCGACATCAGCCGGGCGAGGTGCGATCCGATGCAGCGGTGCGGTCCCAGCCCGAACGCGACGTGGCGGTTGGGCGCGCGGTCGAGGATGATCTCGTCGGGCCGGTCGAACTCGGTTTCGTCGTGGTTGGCCGAGAGCCAGCTGAGGACGACGCGGTCGTTCTTTCGCAGGCATTGGCCGCCGAGGACGATGTCGTGAGTGACTGTGCGGCTGAGGGTTTGGTTGACGGAGAAGTAGCGCAGGAATTCGTCGGTGGCGGTGCGGTAGAGGTCGGGGTGGTCGATGAGTTGCTGTCTGAGATCGGGGTGGGTGCCCAGGTGTCTTAGCGTCAGTGCGGTCTGGGAGGTGGTGGTGTCGACGCCGCCGCCGATGAGGTTCCACAGGATGTTGAGCAGCTGTTCGTCGGTGAGGCGATGGCCGTCGAATTCGAATTGCAGCAGGAAGCTGGTCAGGTCGTCTTCGGGGTTGCTGCGTCTGGCCGTGGCGAATTCGATGACGTCTTGCATCATGGCGGGCACTTTGGCGATCGCGTCGGCGTACTCGTCGCTGTCCTGCGGGACGGCCATGACGGAGTGAAAGAGGTTGGCGTACAAGTGCCAATTGTCGTAGGGCAGGCCCATTAGCTTCATGGTCAGGATGGCCGGGACCGGGCTGGCGTAGTCGAGCACCAGGTCTATCTGTCCTGTTGTGATTTGTTGGTCGAGGAACCAATGCGCGGATTGCTCCATGAACGGCTTGAGTTTGTCGACGGCGCCGGGGGAGAAGAACGGGGCCAGTGCGTGGCGGAGGGCTTGGTGGTAGGGGCCGTCGACCTCGCCGATGCCCAGGGCGGGTTGGCCGTCGGGGCGCGGGACGCCCATCTCGCCCTGGTAGTCGACGCCGTCGGGCGCGTGGGGGTCATATTTGTGGGCGAAGGTGTCGTCGTCGCGGGCGGTGTGGCTGACGGCGGCGTAGCTGCTGAGGTACCAGAAGCCGTTGTAGTTCTCATTCCAGGCGACCGGACATCGTTGTCGCAGTTCGGCATTGACGGCCAGCTCGTTGAGGTTGAACGCGTCGGAATGATGGTCGAAGTCGACGGTGGCGTCGGGCCGGGCCTTCGGGCGTGTGACCATCGAAAAGCTCTCCCACGGAAGCGGTCTGCTTAGTTGGCGGTGACGGGCGCGTATTGGTTTATCTTTGCATTATTGCGCTATTGACTGGCGTGGAGAAGCTTGGTTATAGCGCGGTAGCGATTGCGTTCGTCAGGGGTCTGACTTGCTGCGGAGGTTGGGTTGAGTAGTCATCGAACGGTTTTCAATCACGTTGGGTTGTGCGTGTCGGACCGCGGGCGGTCGCGGCGCTTCTACGAGGGTCTGCTGGGGTTTCAGTTCTGGTGGGAGCTTGACCCGCCCGATGGTGCGACGTCCCAGCTGGTTGGGCTGCCAGAGCCGCTTGGCGTGCACGCGACCTATCTGGTGCGGGATGGGTTTGTGCTCGAGCTGATGGACTACTCGAAGCGGCAGGTTAATGCCGGCTCGGAGCGGGTGATGGATCAGATCGGGCTGACGCACATCTCGTTCTCGGTGTCGGATCTTCCCGGAGTGCTGGCCCGGGTGGCCGAGCTCGGGGGATCGGTAGTCGATTCGTCAGTGTCCGCCGGCGCCGCGATGATCAGGGGTCCGGACGGGCAGTTGCTGGAGTTGCTTTCGGACGGGTGGTTGAAGGCTCTGCCGCCGCGGCCTCGTAATGGGTGATCCGTCCACTTGTCGGTGCTCTTCTATATACAGTTCTGTTCAGTTCAGCACGACGAGTTGAGGAGCGCGGGCGTGATCACCGGTGAGTTGAGAAGCAAGGTCGACCGGGTCTGGGACGCGTTCTGGTCCGGCGGCATCTCCAATCCGCTGGAAGTGATCGAGCAGATCACCTACCTGTTGTTCATTCGCAGGCTCGACGACCTCGAAACGCTCGCCGAACGCAAGGCCCGGGTTAGCGGGAAACCGCAGGAAGCGCGCTTTAGCCCCGACCAGCAAGACCTGCGGTGGTCGCGGTTAAAGAACGAGGAGCCGGCCGTGATGTTCGCGACGGTTGGGCAGAAGGTGTTCCCGTTCCTGCGGACCCTTGGCGGCGACGGATCGACGTACGGCGAGCACATGGAGGGTGCCCGGTTCACCATCCCGACGGCGCAGCTGCTGTCGCGGGTGGTCGACCTGCTCGACGAGATCCCGATGGCTGACCGCGACACTAATGGCGATCTCTACGAGTACATGTTGTCCAAGATTGCCAGTGCGGGTCAGAATGGACAGTTCCGAACACCGCGGCACATCATCAAGTTGATGATCGACATGACTGCCCCGGAGACTGCTGACGAGATCTGCGACCCGGCGTGCGGCACCGCTGGCTTTCTGGTGGCCGCGTCGGAGTACGTACGGGAGCAACACCCGTCGGTGCTGACTGACGCCGATCAGCGAAAGCACTTCCATGGCAGCATGTTTCACGGCTATGACTTCGATTCGACGATGCTGCGCATCGCCAGCATGAACATGCTGATGCACGGCATCGAGTCACCGGACATCCGGTATCGCGATTCGCTCTCGGAGGGAGCCAGCGAGGACGCCGAAAAGTACACGCTGATTCTCGCCAATCCGCCTTTTGCGGGATCGTTGGATTATGAGACAACATCGAAAGACCTACAGCGAGTGGTCAAGACGAAGAAAACTGAGCTGCTGTTTGTGGCTTTATTCCTGAAGCTGCTTAAGCCAGGTGGCCGTGCGGCAGTGATCGTGCCCGATAGTGTGTTGTTCGGAACGTCTAAGGCGCACAAGGATCTTCGCCGAATCTTGGTGGAGGATCAAAAACTCGATGGAGTGGTGAAGCTGCCCTCGGGCGTGTTCCGTCCCTACGCGGGTGTGTCGACCGCCATTCTGCTGTTCACCAAGACCAACTCGGGCGGGACCGACCAAGTCTGGTTTTACGACGTCACCGCCGACGGTTTCTCGTTAGACGACAAGCGGACCCCGGTTGAGGCCAACGACCTACCAGATGTCCTGGCGCGGTGGGGAGAACGTACTGGGTCTGAATTCGAGCGGTCACGGACTGAGCAGTCGTTCTGTGTCAAAAGACGACATAGTGGCGCAAGCTTATGACCTGTCGCTGAACCGGTACAAGGAAATTGTCCGCGGTGAGGCCAAGCACCGGCCGCCGCTGGAGATCATCGCTGAGATCGAGAAGCTGGAGGGCGAGATCGCTGTCGGGCTGGCGGAGCTGAAGGCGATGCTGTCGTGAATACGGTGGTGTTGGGGGACGTTCTAACCGACGCGCAGCCAGGCTTTGCCTGCGGTCAGCAGGACCCTGACGGAGTTTTTCAGTTCAGGATGCATAACGTTTCCAAGAGCAGCAACGTCGATCTCCAGAAGCGTCGCCGGGTTCCGCCCGGCGCGCATCGACAGCTGGAGCGCTTTCTTGTTAAGAAAGACGACGTGCTGTTCAACGCGACGAACAGTCCCGAAAATGTCGGGAAATCTATTGTTGTCCCGCCTTTGGACGAACCGGCAGTCTTTAGCAACCACTTCATTCGCCTCAGGCCTAAACCAGAGAGACTAGTGCCTAGCTTTCTATGGCGCTGGCTGCAGTGGAGATTTCAACGCGGCGAGTTCCGGGCAATGTGCCGGCAATGGGTGAACCAGGCAACCGTCAGCCGTGAATCCCTGCTGGCGTTGGAGATATTTTTACCTCCCGTCCACGAGCAACACCGCATTGCGGCGATCCTTGAACAAGCCCAGAAGCTCACCGAGCGGTACCAAACGATGAGGGCTGTTTTCGACGAGCTGATAGCTGCTATTTTTGCAGGCATCGTCAACGGACCGGACATCCCGAGACAGGATTTGCGGGGTTTGGGAGTGGACTTCAAGTCCGGTAAAAATATTATTGGTTCCGCCCAAGATTCGCACCCAACAAATCGAGTGATCAAAGTCAGCGCGGTTTCATCGGGCGTGTTTGATCCGGCCGAATCGAAACCACTGCCGCAGACGTACCGACCACCCCAAGACCATCGAATACATAAGAACGATATCCTCTTCGGGCGCGCTAGCGGATCCATTGACCTACTCGGCGCAACCGCAGTCGTAGATCAAGAGTGTGTAGATTTGTTCCTGCCCGATAAAGTATGGCGCCTTGTGATTTCTCCAGAGCATTTGACGACACACGAATTTATATTTGGTGTCTTGCGGTCGTCGGACTTTCGTTCATTCGTTCGTCACCACGCGAGCGGTGCTGCAGGCGTCAGAAACATCGGAAAGTCGACGGTGTTGAGTTATTCGGCTCCCGTGCCTTGCGCTTCCGCGCAACAGATGTACTCGGACCGAGTTGTGGCTATACGCAAACAGATGCAGAAGGCTTCAAGTGCAGCGACGATAGCTGCAGAGCTATTTGAAACCCTCCAATCCCGCGCCTTCTCGGGTCAACTGTGAGCTAGCCATATGTCCAACTTCACCTTTCTGCATGCGGTCAACTGGCCGGAGATGCACGCCGATTGCGCCCGGGCAGAGAGCTACGCCACCAACGATCCCCGAGCCTCGTGCGTTTACAGCCGCCGCGCAGTCGAGCACTTGGTCAAGTACTTGTACGACGTCCTGGCACTGCCGATTCCGTACAAGGACGACCTTGCCGCCAAGATCAATGACGCGAAATTCAAGTCGAAGATCGACGGCAGGATCGCCACCAAGCTGAATCTGATCCGCAAGTTGGGCAACACGGCGGTGCATGACACTCGGGCGATCCCGCCGCGCGCCGCGTTAGAAGCGTTGCGCGAGTTGCACCACGTGATGCTGTGGGCGGCTTTCCGGTATTCGACGAAACCCCAAGCGGTACCGATGAAATCGGCCTTCGACCCCATGGTCGCAGCCAAGACCGCGCCGCTGACCCGGCAGGAAGTCGCCCAACTCGCGGCGAAGTTCGCCGCCCAGGACGAAGCCCACGCCAAAGCCCTGGCGGAGAGGGACGAACTGGCGGTGCAAAAGGACGCGGAAATCGCCGCCCTGCGGAAGGCGGTGAAAGAGGCGCAGGCTGCCAACCAGCAGACCGACGACCGCGACTACAACGAGGCCGAGACACGCGACCGGTTCATCGATGTCATGCTCGCAGAGGCCGGCTGGCCCCTGACTGACAGTAAGGACCGCGAGTACCCGGTCACCGGAATGCCTACCGTCGACGGCAAGGGTTTCGTCGATTATGTGCTGTGGGGCATCGACGGCCTGCCGCTGGCAATTGTGGAAGCCAAACGCACCACCAAGAGTCCGCATATCGGTCAGCAGCAAGCCAAGCTGTACGCCGATTGTCTAGAACAGATGACTTCCCGGCGACCGGTCATCTTCTATACCAACGGTTTTGAGCATTGGATCTGGGACGATGCCGCCGGCTATCCGCCACGCGAGGTGCAGGGCTTTTACAGCCGAGACGAGCTGGAATTGATGACGCAGCGTCGCCAAACCCGCAAAGCGTTGACCGACATGCCGATTGACTCCGCCATCGTGGAGCGACATTACCAGCAGCGGGCGATCCGAGCCATCGACGACGCGTTCACCGCCAACCAGCGCGAAGTCTTATTGGTGATGGCTACCGGCGCCGGGAAGACTCGCACGGTCATCGCGCTGGTGAAGCAGTTGATGGAAGCCAACTGGGTCAAACGAGTGCTGTTCCTCGCAGACCGCACCGCATTGGTCACCCAGGCCGGAAACGCTTTCAAAGCGCACCTTCCAGATGCCACCACTGTCAATTTGGTGACCGAGAAGATCACCGACGGTCGTGTATACGTGTGCACCTATCCGACGATGATGAACCTGATCAACGACACCGATTCCGGCATAAGGAAATTCGGGAGCGGCTACTTCGACCTCGTCGTGATTGACGAGGCCCATCGGTCCGTCTACCAGAAATACCGAGCGATCTTCGACTGGTACGACTCCCTGCTGGTCGGCCTGACCGCCACTCCGAAGGACGAAGTCGACCACAATACCTACCGGCTATTCCACCTCGAAGACGGCGTCCCCACCGACGCCTACAGCCTCGACGATGCCGTCAAAGAAGGCTTCCTGGTTCCCGCGGTTGGAATATCCGTCGGCACTAAGTTCTTACGCCAAGGCATTCGCTACGCCGACTTGTCCGAAGATGAGAAGGACGAATGGGATGCCCTCGACTGGGGCGACAGCGATCCGCCGGACGAGGTTAGTTCGGAGGAAATCAACCGATTCCTCTTCAACGAGGACACCGTTGACAAAGTCCTCGCCGAGCTGATGAGTAAAGGTCATCGCGTCGCCGAAGGCGACCGGCTCGGCAAGACAATCATCTTCGCGAAGAATCAAGACCACGCCGAGTTCATCGCCCGCCGCTTTGACATTCAGTACCCGCAATACGGCGGACAATTCGCCCGCGTCATCACTCACGGCATGAGCTACGCGCAATCGTTGATCGACGACTTCTCCGTCACCGAGAAGGCCCCACACATCGCGATCTCGGTCGACATGCTCGACACCGGAATCGACGTTCCCGACGTCGTCAACCTGGTCTTCTTCAAACTGGTGCGCTCCAAAACCAAGTTCTGGCAGATGATCGGCCGCGGGACCCGCCTGCGCCCTGACTTATTCGGCCCCGGTCAGCACAAGCAGAACTTCTACGTCTTCGACTTCTGCGGCAATCTCGAATACTTCAGCCAAGACCTGCCCGGGTCCGAAGGCTCCCTGCAAAAGTCGTTGAACCAACGGCTCTTCGAAACCCGGCTGGGATTGATCACCGCCATCGACCACGCCTGGCCGCCGCAGCAGCCCGACCCTGCCGAAGGGCAGGGCACCGAAACCGAGCGTGGGCTGCGGGTAGACGTCGCGTGGTCGCTGCACCAGACCGTCGCCGGTATGAACCTCGACAATTTTCTGGTCCGGCCGCACCGCAGGTTGGTCGAGGAGTACGCGCAGTGGCCGGCATGGAACGCGTTGTCACTGGAAACCGCCGGTGATGTCGCCGAACAGCTCGCCGGGCTGCCGTCGGCGCACAAGGACGACGATGAGGACGCCAAGCGCTTCGACATGCTCATCCTGCGCCGTCAACTTGCCCAACTCGAAGGTGACGCCGTGGCCGCCGAACGGCTGCGTGAACAGGTCCAGAACATCGCCACCGGGCTGCTGAACCAGACCGCGATCCCTTCCGTTGCCGCGCAACAGATTCTGCTTGAGGAGGTCGGCAGCGAGGAATGGTGGGTCGACGTCACCCTGCCCATGCTCGAGGCCGCTCGGCGGAAAATACGTGGCTTGCTGCGCTTCCTAGAGAAGACCAAGAAGGTCGTCGTCTACACCGACTTCGCCGACGAGCTCAGCGAATCCAGCCTTGTCGACCTTCCCGGCATCACGCCGGGCACCAACTGGGAGCGTTTCCAGGCCAAGGCGAGGGCGTACCTCAAGCAGCACCAAGACCACGTCGCCCTGCACCGGCTTCGGCGCAACAAGCCGCTGACTCCCAATGACCTGAAAGCGTTGGAGCACATGCTCGTTGACAGCGGGATCGGTGATCAGGCCGACATCGATCTGGCCAAAGAACAATCCCACGGCCTAGGCCTATTCATTCGTTCACTCGTCGGCCTGGACCGTGAAGCCGCCGCGGAAGCCTTCGGCGCGTACCTCGACGGAAGCCGGTTCAACAGCGACCAGATCCGGTTCATCAACCTCATCGTCACCGAACTCACCGCCAACGGCATCGTCGAACCCGCCCGGCTCTACGAATCGCCCTACACCGACCACGCACCCACCGGACCGGACGACGTCTTCGGCGATGCCGATGTGGACAACATCGTCGCAATCCTCAGAACGGTGCGGGATAACGCGGCACCCGAAGGGGGTGCGGCCTGATATGGCCTGGAACGAAGCGAAAGGGCCAATGGACAGCGACGATTCGAGCAAGCTGCTGTGGGCTTTAGATAAGGCCATCGGTACAGCGGGCGGCCTAGCGAGACAGCGGGTCGAGTGGCTTCGGCGAAGCAACCCGCACTTATCGGATGCTCAGTTGCTGAAGAAGATCAACGTTGCGTTCTCTTCGGCGGTGACGAGCACAGGTGCCGCGACGGGAGCCGTTGCTGCAGCACCGGGTGTGGGTACCGCCGCAGGCCTACTAGCCGCGGCTGGGGACACGTCGTGGTTCCTTGCTGCGGCCGCCACCTACGTGTTGAGCGCCGCTGAACTGCGGGGGATTCAGGTTGAGAGTTTTGAACACCAACGTGCGCTCGTTTTGATGGTGCTGGCAGGTGGAGGTGGATCGACGTTCCTCACCAAGGCAGCCGGCCGGACCGGTCCGCACCTGGGGAAGGTGGTGACGAACGCGGTACCGTTGTCGACGATCCGGTCGATCAATAAAGTTCTTGGCGCAAATTTTGTGACGAGGTACGGGGCTCGGCGCGGGATCGTGGTGATTGGCAAAGTCGCACCGTTCGGCGTCGGCTTTGCGATCGGCGCCGGGGGAAATCTGGTCATGGCTCGCGGTGTCATCAAGTCGGCGAAACGCATGTTCGACTCCGCCGAAACGCTCAATGCAGCAGAGAGCGACTAGAGGTATGCGGCCCAGCCCCCACCTCCTGCAAGCCAGCATCCGATAAGCGCGCTCGTCGGTTGAGACGTCGCCACGCACCAGACCATTTCTGTCGGCAGTTGAGCGCACCTCCGAAACCACACCGCCGTGTCGGTAGTTAGGGCTACTATCCGTCGTGGTCCGCATCCAGGATCATCACTGAGCGAGCAGGAGTGAACAGGTGGCCGAGGCTGAGGAAACTGTTGAAGCGCGTCTTCTGAGGAAGGCCATCAACCTTTTCACGTTCCTCGGCAGAACCCAGCAGTTGCTCGTTAAGCCGGTGCGGAACGCCGAAAACTACGAGAAGCTGATGTGGTTCGGTGAACTGCCTGACCACTCGGCGATCCATACCGCTCACCGAACGGCGTCTCCGAATGCCGAGACTCCGATCCTCGCGGTGGACCGCGTTGGGAAGATCGACCCGCCCGAGCCGCCAGGCCGGCTACGACAATGGCTCACCGGCGAGATCGACAACGTCGACCAGCCGCCCACCCTTCGCGAGGCGATCAACAGCGAAAGACCTCGTCAAGCGGACGATGACTCCACCGATGAGCCTGACCTCGACCTCCACCGAATCGAGCTAGGCGACGCACCTGAGATCACCGAACTCTTCGGCAACTGGCTGACCGACTGGCAATTGTGGGCCGACCGAGAGCGGCACGACGCCGCTGCGCGTGATGTCTACAAAGAATTGTTCGCCATCCACCTATCGTCGACCGACCATAGCGAAGAGTTCGAGCTGGTCCTGGGCGTGGGCTGCCTGTCCTGGCGTCCACCCGGCCACGAGCAGGTTCGGCGACATGTCACTACGGCGCCGGTCTCGATCGGATTCGACGAGAGCACCGGGACCCTGGCGGTGACCCAGGTACCCGCGCCCGAAGCCGTCTCGATAGAGCTCGACATGTTGGATCCGGCGTTGATTGCTACGCCGGCCAAAATTGACGAAATCAGGCAGCTGGCCGCCGGGTACGAAGGGCACGTCCTCGACAAGACCGGCATGGGCGACGTATGCCGACGCCTCATTCATCGCCTCGATGCCGACGCGGAATACGACGACGAAGGCCTGGCCCCCCCGAGCACCGCTTCGCCTCGCGGTGCCTATGCACCCGCGCTGATCCTGCGCCGGCGGACCAACCGTGGCCTCGTTCAGATTTACGAAAGCATCGTCGCCCAACTTCGCGCCGCGTCGGAAGTTCCCAGCGGCATCCTGCCTCTCATCGACCCAGACAGACAGCCGGCCGAGGAGCCGAACTCACTACCGGGCGCGGTCGTGTCGATCGGCGATGAAGACTTCCTTCCGCTACCCGTCAATGACGCCCAGCGCCGAATCATCAGTAGAGTCGATCAGACCGCACAGACTGTTGTGCAGGGTCCGCCCGGCACCGGCAAAACGCACACCGCTGCAGCCTTGGTATCGCACCGGCAAAACGCACACCGCTGCAGCCTTGGTATCGCATCTCCTCGCCAAGGGCTTGCGTGTTCTTATCACCGCACACACGGACCGAGCGCTGCAAGAAGTCCGAATCAAGCTCCCGCGGGAAATCCAATCCCTGGCTGTATCAGTCATCGGCCAATCACGCTCGGACATGGCAGATCTCCGCACCGCGGTCGATAACATCTCACGACGTGCAGATGAGTTCGACATGGCCGATTCGGCCAAGGCGATTGACACGCACCTCGCCAAGATCGAAAAACTACGCAGACAACGAGCTGAGGCATACAGCCGCCTCATCACTATCCGCCGGCAAGAGGTGGAGACACGTGATGACGGACCAGAAGAGGGCACCCTGGCGGCGATCGCCTATCGCCATCTTCGGGAAGAACCGGACTTTGCCTGGATTCGCGAATTCGATATCGACCAAGATGCTTCCGGTGAGTCCGTCTCTACTGAAGACATCGTTCGGTGGCGCGCACTGCTGCGTGACCCAGACATCCTTGCCAACGAGGACGAGGCGAGTCGACTCCTACCTGACCTTTCAGCTCTGCCCTCTCCAGCCGGGTTCGGTGCGCTGGTAGACGCCGAATCGCTGGCAAACCGACAGAAAGACCATTATCAGAACCTGCTGGCGCACGAGTCATTTGAGTTTGTAAGGTCGTTAGCTCCGCAGCTGCGTGAAGAACTTCGCGCTCGAGTGTTCGAACTAGCCGACCACGCACTAGAACTCGAGCGACGCGAAGAATCGTGGATGAATGATGCACTTCACGACGTCCGCGCTGGTAAGCAACAAATGTGGCTGGCCCGCTCAGCGCAGCTGAAACAGCTCGCCGACCAAGCATCAGCTCTGATCCAGCGGTTTGGTCCCACCGCCACCATCACTGTTATGGGCGGAGACATTGACGTCCATCAGCAGATAGCCAGATCGCTTATCGAGCATCTAGATTCAGGTAACAAGCTGAAGGTTCTTCCCGATGGATCGCCAAAAATCGGTCCGTTCACTGCGAAAGCCGTAAAGCTGGCCGAGCCCTTCTTCACGCAAGTGAAGCTCAATGGATTGCCCATAGTGACACGAGAGCAACTCGGCCACTTTATCGACTGGGTGGAAACCGGAAGGTTGGTCAGCGCGATGGAACACGCATGGCCGATCAATGTCGTAATTCCCGATGAAGACACGTTCGATGAAAAGGTTCAGTGGCACAGAACCGAAGTGGCACAACTGGACAAAGTTCTCGCGCTGGGAGACCAGATCCAGGTGGAGCGCGCCTGGTTTGAACGCAACGATCTGCCCGTTCCTGACTGGAACAACCTTGATGCAATCCGGCGATTCTCGAGGCTGGTAGAGGCTGCTGCCGCCGCCGATGCCGCCGTCACCTCGAGAGCGCCCATCGATGACCTCATTCATCGCTTGAAGTCACACGAGCAGTTGGGGAACCATCCATCGGTTGTCGTGGATCTTCAAGGCGCAGTGGGAAAGCGAGACGTTGCAGGGTATGTCGCGGCACACGAGAGATTGACCCACCTGCACGCAATCTCGGATTCGATCGCGGAACGCGAGCGAATCCGTGCCCTTCTAGATCAGTTAGCACCGCGCCTCGCAGAGGCCGTCGCCGCAGAGCCTTCAGACACCGTGTGGGACGCCCGGCTTGAGCGATTCGAACAAGCCTGGCGATGGGAGATGACAGGACGTTGGCTCCTCGCCCAGGAGAGCGAAGACTCGAATGCACTCAAGGTCAGATTGAATGCCCTCGAACAACAGATCAGGAGCGAGGTCGAACTCCTCGCGGCCGAGCGAGCATGGCAGCACGCGGTTGCCCCTGGCCGCCTTACGGGCGCTGCTCGAGCGAACTTGACCCAATACGCACAACTCGTTGCATCTTTGGGTAAGGGTACCGGCAAGTACGCCGCGAAGAAGCGGGTCGAGATCGCGGAAGCGATGGACCGCTGCCGCCCCTCAGTGCCCGTGTGGGTTATGCCCATCTACCGAATTGCCGAGCAGATGCGCGTTCAGCCAAATTTGTTCGATGTCGTTATCGTCGACGAAGCGTCACAAGCCGGGCTCGAAGCATCCTTCCTGCAATATCTCGCACCGAAGATTGTGGTGATCGGTGATGACAAGCAGGTTTCACCGTCTGCGGTGGGCGTTGACCAGCAGCAGCTGCGCGACCTGGCCAACTTGTATCTTGCCGACGACACCTATATCGCTTCGTGGCTCGATCCCAAGCGAAGCTACTTCGACGAGGCAAACATGCGCTTCGGCGGCCGGATTACTCTCACCGAACACCGTCGCTGCGTCCCCGAGATAATTGGATTCTCGAACCGGATTGCGTACGAGCCAGAGGGAATTCGCTTGGTCCCTGTACGCCAGTTCGGCGCGGAGCGGCTTGAGCCGATCAAGGTCGTTCACGTCGTCGACGGCGTCGAGTTGGACAACAAAACGAACAAAGTCGAAGCAGATGCAATTGTCGATCAGATCCGAAAGTGCTTAGCAGATCCCCAGTATGACGGGGCGACGATCGGCGTGATCTCGCTGCTCGGAAAGGAACAAGCCAGGTTAATCGAGCACAAACTGCTCGACGCTGTTCCTCCCGAAGAATGGGCGGCACGCGAATTACGTTGCGGCGACGCGTCTGACTTCCAGGGATCAGAGCGCGATGTCATGTTCTTATCGATGGTGAAGGCGCCGACCGCCGACCGCCGACTGAGCGCTCTCACTGCTGTCCAGTACGTTCAACGCTTCAACGTGGCGGCATCACGTGCAAAGGATCAGATGTGGGTGTACCACTCGATGCCGCGTGAAGCTTTGTCGAACCCTGAGGATATGCGGTATCAGTTGCTCGATTACTGCTACGGCGTCGCGAACCGGTCGCGTAACGAACTTAATGCTCCAGCACCGGGGTTCGTTCCGGAAGACGTCTTAGTGCCGCCCTTTGATTCGTTGTTCGAACAGCGGATATTCAACCGGATAGTCGACCGCGGCTATGCCGTGATACCCCATTACCCCGCTCTCGGTTACAACATCGACCTCGTCGTGGTTGGAGCCAAGACAAGACTCGCAGTCGAATGCGATGGCGACTTCTGGCACGGCCCTTCGCAGTACGAAGCCGACTTGGCGCGTCAACGCGAGCTAGAACGCTGTGGGTGGGAGTTCTTCCGTGTCCGGGAATCTGTGTTTTACGCGGACATGCCTGGTTCTCTTCAGAGACTGTGGCAAACGCTCGACGAGCTCGACATCCGTACGGCGGATTGGCTCGATCAAGAACTCGCTGATGCCACCGATGACGTAGTGGACGGTCTTGATCTGGCAGATAACTCGGGGCTGGTCATCCAACCGGGTCCGGAAGTACGAGCTGGCGACGCACCGGCGCCTGCTGTTGACGCTGGTATTGCTGTGTCGTTCGAGTAGACAATCAGTACCCGCGGACAATAATTTCAAAGGTCAGCGGCATGCCGTGCAGCCAGTTTGGGACGCACGGTGCTGAGCGGCTCAGCGGTGTAGTGGTCTCGATCAAATCCTTGAGAATCGCGTCAGCGCCGTCGAATTGATGGGCTCTCTTTTGAAGATCTATGACGACTTCGAGTGGACACCACCGTCCGTATTGGCGGAGCTCGCGCACAACAAACGTCCATGGCTCTACTACCTCGCGACGGCTGTGCGCTTCGACTCCGGCACCGTCCGACCCGCAGACGATGGGGACGGCGAGAATCCACCACTGGGACCGCTGCATGTCATCACGGCCGTGCACCCGAATTCACACCCTGACAGCGCTGAGAACGCCGTGCGGATGGCAGTCCTCGACAGCGAGCTCGTCAGACGTGGCGTCGAGGCCTTACCTGCTGTCGGAGTCAGTTTCGATGACAACCATCGGGAAGACAGTCGAGCGATATTCGGCTTCACCGACAACGAAGCCCGCGCACTCGGGCGGAGGTTCGGGCAAGTCGCGATATTTGGGTGGCGCGGCCGACAGTGGTCAGTATTGGCTTGCGCCACCGATCGGATTGAACGCCGGGCGTGGCGGTGGGAAGTCAACGAAGGCTATTGCGCCGAAGGCTTTGTCAGACCAAGCGGGTAATACTCAAAGCGCCAAGGGCGATAACCGGACGGCCCCGCGGCTCGAATCACGTGTGTTCATGGCCCGGAAGGTCAAGGGGTTTGCGAGCTTCGAGGTCAAAAATTGCACTCTGCCGGTTGCGCTCACCGTGCGTCACGGCCTCCGTGCGATCCTGCATGTTTGTGGAGATGTCGGTCTTAAATTGGCGATTCTCATCTGTCCACACGCCGACGTAGTTGTCTGGATGCTCGGGCCCGAGCACATTCCGATGTTTGCGGATGTATTCAATGAAATAGTCGTCGAGCTTCACCGATATCTCCCTTCGTGCCATGGTTTTCAGGCAAACCGTGCAGTCTGCGCAAGCCGGCCCGGATATCGTCATCCGGGCCGCATCCGGTAAGGCGGTGGTGCCACCGGCGCGGGCCAATGTCTCGAAGTCCCATCAAGGGGTCGGGGTGAATCATCGGGCTCTCAAGAAGTTTCGGGGAAGGATGTAAGTCTCACCGGGCTAGCGGGTGTGGGCAGTGAGTTTGTTCCCTTCTCGACGCCATAGTCGACGGCGGTAGGCGCCGGCAGATCCTTAGCTCAGCTTCAAGGCGGCGAGACCGACTCGGTCGTGGCTGTGTACGCCGCCCATGATGTCGAATTAGGCGGTCGTTGTGGTCGCCGGCACGTCCGAGGGTCCGCCATCACTCACAGAGTCCCCGCAAGATTGTCGCGCCCCCGGTGAGCCGCATGAGGGCATCGATCGTTGCCTCACGGCTAGGCGGAAACTCCTCGAGCCACACTCGAAGCGTCACGTCGGCCGCTGGTGGGAATCTGCTCGACAGCCGGGTGACCTCGCGGTCCCGCCATTCGAACAAGGCTCGTTGATCGTCCATCACTTGCGCGAGCCGCCCGGCCTGCTCTCGCTGACGCTCGGGTGGCGCAGAGCCGTGAACACAATATCCGTTCATGATGCTGTGTCGTCCCAGCGGAAGATTCATTCGGTATTTCGATCTGATGGCATCGTTGACGGAGCGGCAGTGTTCACACGCCAACCAGGCCCACTTCGAGGTGCCGCCGGCTGTTCCGCGACCGCAGATGAGACACAGGTCTCGCTCTTGGGAGACGTCGTATCCGTCCCATTTCTCGGGTCTGTCCTCGCACGGGCATGATTGCCACCTGCCTGATATTGGTCCCCGCACCCGGCCGCATGGGACGTGGACCGACAGTTCCGTCAGCCGCTCTGTCGGCGCGAGATTCGGTGCTATGGGTGCTTCGGGCGACTCCACTTGATCCGAGCGCGACCCGGTATCCAGTGTGTCGTGTAACCGCGCAAACGCGTCGACCGACGTTTCGATACCAGGCGGCCACTCGCGTTGCCAGATGCGCAGCGGGACGTCGGCCTGGGCCTCGAATTTGCTTGCCAGTCGGTGGTATTCGCGTTCACACCACTGGCGCACGCGGTCGTCGCCGTGTGCGAAAGCATGGAACCAACCGCGGCGATCCTGTGGTTCCACCGAGACCACCCTCCCGTTCGTGAGGGCGTACCGGGTGAGGGCGAAATCCTGATCTCCATACTCGTCCCGCATACCAGCGATCGTGTCGTTTGCTTGGCGGCATGCCTTGCAGGCCAGCCATTCCCAGCGTGACGTGCCGCCGGCTGTCGCCGTCAGACAGATTACGCACAGCTCCTGCTCCCGGGAGACTGCACAGCCGTCCCATTCCTCCGGGTCGTCCTCGCAGGAGCACGACTGCCAGCGTCCCCCGCTGACCGGACCCCGCAACTCCCCGCACGCAATATGCACAGACAGCTCGGTGATACGGTCGCGCAGTGCGGCGTCACTGGCGCCAAGTTCGTCGATCGTCATCTCTCGTCTCCTGGCGACGCCACTGTCGGGCGTCCACCGCTTGCACGCAGGGGCGCATGCCAGCTCTTCCCCTGAGGCACCATGCGGCGATCGCGCGGTTGCCGGGACGGCGGGTCAGGTACCCGAACTGCCGTCCACTCATGAGCCAACATCAGGTTAAGTTAGGGCACTGACAAGGCCGATGTCCCTGAACCGCCTCGAACCGATCCTGAAGCATGCCGGATGCGACGCGGCAGGTTGGGATCGGAGGCGGTCGCCAATTTTGGCCGTCTACGGGATAGTCCTATGCCCGGAGACCGTGCAGCTCAGCCCGCGGTAGGGCGCTGCGCTGCCGCCCGCTCGGCCCAGAACTGTGCACCAGCCAAATCCGGAGGATCCACCAACTGACTAAGCAGTGCGGCGAGGTTATTCATCGCGTTGACG
Organism: Mycobacterium sp. NTMscope_Eco_3; assembly: GCF_976985685.1. NCBI lineage: Bacteria > Bacillati > Actinomycetota > Actinomycetes > Mycobacteriales > Mycobacteriaceae > Mycobacterium > Mycobacterium sp. NTMscope_Eco_3. The sequence goes on from NZ_CDRJYZ010000001.1 coordinate 1,770,252, forward strand.
TCGCCCGCTTCAGCGGCGATCTGCAACCAGTGCCGCGCTGCAGGTAGATCGGGCGGATTCCATTGCATCAACAGGCCGGCGAGTTTGGACATCGCGCCGATGTGACCTGCGGCGGCCGCGACCTCCCACCACCGGCGAGCTGCTCCAGGATCAGGCGGATCCGAGTGATTGAGGAGCAACAGTCCCAAGCTCATCATTGAGTCAGCATCCCCGGCGGCGGCTGCTGTCTCCCACCACTGCCGCGCTGCACCAAGATCCGGCGGCGCCATCCTCGCAGCGAATAGGTAACCGAGGTTATACATCGCCCCGCTATGCCCACCCTGGGCGGCCTTCTCATACCAGGTCTGTGCCGCTGCCAAATCCGCTGGCTCCCAATACTTCGTGAGAAGCCGACCGAGATTGAACATGGCCGTGACGTCGCCGTGTTCCGCCGCCTTCTCCCACCAGCGGCGTGCGCCTCGCCTATCGGGTGGATCCACCGACCTGAACAGCAAGGTGCCCAAATGACACATGGCCTCGGGGTTGCCGGCATCTGCGGCCTTTTGCCACCACGCACGAGCAGCTTCCACGTGAGGCGGCTCGGCACGTATGAGCAGAGAGCCCAAGTCGATCATCGCGTCTGCATGTCCCAGCGCCGCGGCCTTCTCCCACCAAGATTGGGCCGCCCGACGATCGGGCGGATCCCACATCGTCAGCACACGACCAAGTTCGGTCATCGCGACCGGTTCGCCCGATGCGGCGGCTATCTCAAGCCATCGGCGAGCCGGTGCGAGTTCAGGAGGATTGGCGAGCACGAGAAGGCCAGCCAGGCTGACCATTGCCGCGTGATGTCCCGCGTGCGCCGCCTTCTCCCACCACGAACGCGCGCCCGCAAGATCCGGGGGATGCGACGAAGCGAGCAGGATGCCCAAGTCATACATCGATTGGACGTGTCCGACACCGGCAGCCTTCTCGTACCACCCGCGCGCAGCCGCCGCATCCGGCGGTGCACATCGGTACGCCAATAGGACCGCCAGATCGTGCATGGCTTCCGCGCTCCCAGCAGCGGCCTCGCCCTCCAACCGAGCCCGCTCGGCGACAACTTCTCGGTCCGTCATCGGCGCAACCTAATCCTTAGCGACCACATCCATTAACTCCATTCGTCGACTATCGCCCGGATCGATGGGTGAACGCTGCCGTAACTCACCAGGCGGATATCCAAGCCGGCGTTCTCCGTGATGGCGAGTGCGCGGTTCATTGCGTCGTCGATCCATGCATCAGCATTACCGAAGGCACCGCCGCCCAATCGGGTCAGCAATACCGTGTTCGAACCGCCGGAAGCGGCTTGCTCGACCGCGGCCAGAACTGTCGCCTCGTACGCCCCTTCGAGAACCAAGCGCGCAAACGATTCCCACGCCGGTGCATCGACCGACGAATACTTGACGGGAAGTGCCGAGCAGAACGCCTGTGACACGATCCGCCGTTCGCTGCCAGACACGTCGGTGACCTCGACGTTGCGGTGCAACCCAATTGCGAGTTGCGCCCGCAGCGTGTCGCGCAGATCTTCGGAGGCTTGTGCAAGCAGATCGGTAATCGCGCGCAGCCCGTCCTCCGTGCACAGTGCATAGCCGTTACGCATAGTCCAGAGATCGGTGGCAGGTCGTCCGAGCGCCGATGAGAGTGCTTCACCCATGGGCGCCAGTGCGTCGAGCTGGCGGTCGCGGGTTTGGCCGATCCCATTATCAATCGGTACGCAGTAGTTGCGGAAGATCGTGGCGGCGCCGGCCGCAATCGCGCAAGCTGGGCCCTGAGTGGGGTCGTGGGCGTACCCCGAAACGCCTTCTTCGGGAGACACGGTGTGATGGACCATTTCCAGAAGGTTGAACTGCGAGGCAACCTGAAACAACGCACCCGCGAATTCGGGCTCGGCGTGTAGCGCCCTCGCGTCTCCGACGAGGTAGGTCACGGTAGAGCGTTGCGCGGTTGCGTTGTTCACCCGTGCACGCAGTTCGGCCAGCGTGGGGATCGTCAACTCTCCGCATGCATACCGCTTATTGTTAGCCGTCGATACCAATTCGTTGTGCTCGACGCGCAGTCGCTGCTGTGTCCAGTCATACGGGCCTTCGCGGAAACCCATGAGGCGTTCGAACCAGTCGCTCATGCTGGACCCTCACCACTAAGAACGGCGCCTTCGTGGGTGACGACATACATCGGCTGCGTCCCGTCCAGTTCGAGCTTCCAGGTTATGACCTCGAGGTATTGATACCGCAGGTTGATATGGAAGGTGCCACGCAACTCGGGTGTGGAGAAGCAGAGATTGGACTGGGGCAACTCGTGGAGGAGATCGGCGGTCACCGTGGCCTCGGGTACAGGTGCCGCGTCGAGTACGCCTGGCCAAGGGGTTATTTTCGCAACCAGTTGCTGATCGAACGTCATGCGCAGATCATGCCAGCACACAGCGACAAAGTTCCGGCGGACCGATGCCAGCCCTGAATTACCGAAGGTTTCTGTTTGTTGCTTTGCTTGAAAGTGTCAGACGTCCAATTTGGGAGGAGTTCGCTTCATAAGTTGCCGTCCGCGGCGGCATGGCGAACCTGGGATGGAACCGGATGTGGCACCGGTCTGCGCGTTACTAATACGCCGTCGGCCACCTTTCGCGGGCGCATAAGGCGACATTGAAATCAGACTTCTTGAAATTTTTGATTCTGGCTCGGGTGTGTGCTTTGAGTGAGCTTTCTACACCATTGATCCGTGGCCCTCACGGCGAGCTAACCAGCATGTCTTTCCACGTCTTCGGCGTTTTCGCCCGCACCAAATCCGACTGCCGATACATCTGCCCATCCGGCGCAACATACCTTCCCGTGCCCGGGTCATAGTGCAGCACCGCAACTGAAGGCGACACACCAGAACCGTTGGTGCCAAACGCGCTTGGCGCCGCGGGCACGGCATCCGCATCGGGCGCCGTCGGCGGCCGGTTGAGCGACCCCGGCGCCGGCGGCCCCGGCGGTGTCCCAGCGGGCGCCGCCCCAGGCGGCAATGGCGTCCCGTCCACAGCCCCGAACGTCCGCTGCTCGATACCAGCCCGGTCATCCGGCGGCAAACCCTGCGACAGCAGATTGGGATCCAGTGGATACGGCCCCAGCCGCATGCTGCCGCTCTGCAAGCGGCACATACTTTTTGTCGCTGTTGCAGATTTCGACTGTGGGAGCGCGCTTTCCGGGCATTGTTAATGCAGGGATAGTTGCGCGCCCCGCGGACAGAGATCGGCGAGTCCTGCGGCAGTTTGCAATACAGATTGTCCGGGGTGTCGGCCTCGCTCATATCGGCGGGGGAGCGCCACTGCGAGGGTGGTAGGAACCCCACAACAGTGCTGCGCGGCAACGCACCTCACGCCGACGTCCAAGTCGCGGTGTCGATGCTCGCCCCGATAACACGACGAACCAGGCTGTCCAGTGCGTCCCGACAGTGGCCGTTGAAACCGACCGCCAGGCCGAATCTAAACTCCAGGAACCCCCATCGAAAGGGAATACGCGTGACCCGCATGCCGCTCGCCAACGCAGACGAGCAACCCGAACGCATCAAAGAGCTCCTCGAACGCCCCGGCACCCTCGACGTGCTCCGCCTGATCGCCAACGCCCCCAACGTATTCGAAGAGTGGGCGCAGATGGCCGGCCAGCTCTTCGAAAGCCCGACCTTCAGCCCGCGGATGCGCGAAGTGATCATCCTGCGGGTGGCCCACCTGCAGGACTCGCCCTACGAGCTCGCCCAGCACGTGGCCTTTGCCCGAAAGGCGGGGCTCACCGACCTACAGATCGACGCCCTCCAGAACAGAGCGAACATCGACACGGCCGGCTTCAGCGACGACGAACGCCTCGTCATCGCCACCGTCACCGAACTGTGCACCACCCGCCGCCTGTCCGACGACTCCTTCGGCCAAGCCCACGCCCTCCTCGGCGACGAGGCGCTCACGGAACTGCTGATGATCGTCAGCTGCTACTACGGCCTGGCGCTGGTGCTCAACGCCGTCGACCTCGACATCGACGCCCCCGCATGACCCGCATCCCGTACCGCGAACCCCAAGACATGCCCGAACTCGCCCGCGAATTGACCGCGCGGCGGGGCAATCTCAACGTGTACCGCGCGCTGGCCAACGCCGAGAAGGTGTTCACCAGTTGGATGGTGGCCGGCGACGCCGCCCTGAGCAGCCCGGTGCTGCCGAGGAGGCTGCGCGAACTCATCGTCCTGCGCACCGCGTATCTCATGGACTGCGCCTACGAGCTCGGCCAACACAGAGACGTCGCGCAAACGGTCGGGATCGACAGCGACACCATCGACGCGCTGACCTCCGAATCCGATTGGCAGACCGGCGATTTCGACCCCACCGAGCTGGCCGTGCTGCGCCTGACCACCGAGCTGGTCACCACCCGCCGCGTCGCGGCCGAGCTTTTCGCTCGAGTGCACGACGCCCTCGGGTCGGAGGCCACCATGGAGGCGCTGATGGTCATCAACCGCTATGCGGGCCTGGCCCTGATGCTCAACGCGCTCGACGTAGACCTCGACGACACGGCCCGGCTCCCCATGCCGCCGACCCGATGACGCGACGCTAACCTGCGGTTCCTCCACCAGCCAATCGGCGTTCCCGTAATCTCCACGATGTGGTGGTGCGCAAGCAGCCGTCGACCCGCCTATCGGCCGAGGACTGGCTCGAGGTGGGCTACACCGTGCTCGCCGAAGAGGGTGTACGCGCGCTCAAAGTCGAACGCCTCTGCCAGCAGGCCGGTGTCACCCGCGGCAGCTTCTATTGGCACTTCGAAGACATCGACCACTACCGGGCCGCGCTCGTCGAATCGTGGAACAAGTTTCTCGAACGCGACCGCCAGGCGCTCTCCGAGCTCGACGAGCTGCCACCCCGGGAACGCCTGTCGGCCCTGACGCACACCCTGGTCAGCCCCCAGTACTGGGTGCTCGAGCGGGCGATGCGCGAGTGGGCCCGCCTGGACCCGATCGCCGCCGAGAACATCCGCGCCGCCGACCGGCTCCTGCTGCGCACCGTGGTGAAGGCCTACCACGACTACGGTTTCAGCCTCGAGGACGCCAGGCTGCGCGCTGAGCTGACGTTCGCCGCCGGCATCGGGCTGCTGCACCTCACCAGTTCGCCCGAGCAGGCGCAATCGCTGTCCCAACGGGAGCGGTTCCTCGACCTCATGCTCTCCGAGGTGGGCGTCGCGCGCTCAGATCATTGAGATCGGCGAGATCTTCGCGCCAATCGCCAACGCCCCGGCCAACTCTCGGCTCGTGTCGTAGTCGAACACCACATGCCCCGACGCGATGTCCACGTCGCGCTTGGCGCGCTGCAGCGGGCTGGACAGGAAATGGGCGCTGGCGCCGGACGCTTCCATGAGATCGGCGATGATCGCCCGGCACTCGTGCACGGTGCGCGCGGCCGCCAGCCGGGCGTCGGCCCGCACCGACCGGCTTACCCGCTCGCCGCTGACCACGATCGTCTCGATCTCGTCGGCGGTCGCCGCGATCAGCGCCCGCAGCGCGCTCAGCCGCACCCGGGCATCGCCGAGGCGGATCTGCGCGGCCGGCTGATCCTTTTGCGCCACCCCGCTGTAGGCCAGCACCCGTCCGCCGAGCCGCTCGGCGAACAGCTCGGTCACCCGTTCGGCCGCCCCGAGCACGGGCATCGACGCCGTCAGCGCCAGCGCGGGAACCATCGGCCACCGGTACGTCGGGACCCCGTGCGCACGCGCGCCGGGCGCGGTGCCGCCGTAGATGTCGGCCACGGCGACCAGCCGGTGCTCGGGGACGAAGGCGTCGTCGACGACCAGGTCATGCGAACCGGTGCCCCGCATCCCGGCCGTGTGCCAGGTGTCGACGACCTCGACCTGGTCGGCGGGCAGCACCACGAGCGCCGGATCGATTCCGTCCTCGCGCTCGATCAGCGCGCCGACGATCATCCAATCGGCATCCATCGCGCCCGTCGCCCACGACCACCTGCCGGTCACCCGCACGCCGGCGTCGGCCGGGATGCCGCGGCCGGTGGGGGCCAGGGGAGCCGGCGCCAGCACCGGTCCGGACGCGAACACCTCCTCCTGCGCCCGCGGATCGAACAACGACAGCATCCAGTTGTGCAGCGCGTAGAAACCCAGCGTCCAGGCGCTCGAGGCGCAGCCGTGCGCCATCCGCCGAATCGGTTGCAGCAGTTCGGGAAACGAGGCCTGCAGGCCGCCGAAACGCGACGGCAGCAGCAGGCGGAACAGGTCGGTCTGCCGGAAATCGCTGACGGTCGCCGCGGGGAGGCGCCGCGACCGCTCGGCCTCCTCGGCGCGATCGGCCAGCCGCGCGACGAATTCGTCGGTGATGCCGTGCAGGGGACGGCTGTCGACCACGGACATGCCGACGACCGTAACATACTTTTTAGTATGTAGGTGGCCGGTTGTTACCATCGCCCGGTGAGCGATCGCCAAGGCGGGCTGCGATCACGCCGCGACATCCTGAAGATCGCCGGTGTCATGCCGGTGGTTCTCGGCGCCGCCGCCGTCCTGCCCGCCCCGCGCGCGGCCGCCGGCATCGCGGGCATGTCCGTCTTCCTCGACCCCGGCCACAACGCCGTCAACGACGCCTCGATCAACCAGCAGGTGCCCAACGGCCGCGGCGGCACCAAGCCCTGCCAGACCTCGGGCGCCGCGGCCGGCGACGGCTATCCCGAGCACACGTTCGCCTGGGCGGTGGTGGGGCTGGTCAGCGACGCGCTGAACCAGATGGGCGTTCGCACCCAGCTGTCGCGCGACAGCGACAGCGGCGTCGGCCCGTGCATCGACCAACGCGCGGCGGCGGCCAACGCCATGCGCCCGGACGCGATCGTGAGTGTCCACGCCGACGGGGGACCCCCGTCGGGCAGCGGATTCCACGTCAACTACTCGAGCCCGCCGCTGGGCGACGTCCAGGCCGGGCCCGCCGTGCAGCTGGCCCACGCGATGCGGGATGCCTTGGCCCAGTCGGGTTTACCGCCGGCGAACTACATCGGCTCCGACGGCTTGTACGGGCGCGACGACCTGGCCGGGCTGAACCTGGCTCAGTACCCGGCGGTCCTTGTCGAACTCGGCAACATGAACAACGCGGGCGACGCCGCGCGGATGCAAAGCGTGGACGGCCGGGCGGCGTACGCCGTCGCGGTCACCCGGGGGATCGTCGCCTTTCTCAGCGCCAAAGCGCCGGCCGGCTGACTCAGCTGCCGAAGCCCCCGCCCGTCGGCGCCGGCGCCGGGGCTGCCCCGCCCGTGCCGAGGTGGCTGGAGGCGAAGGCGACGCCTTTGTCGATGATGGAGCCGTCGTCGGCGTAGGTGTTGTGGGCGGCGAAGTTCATGCCGTCTGAGCAGACGGGGTCTTCGACGGCGCAGACTTTGAGGGTTTTGTCTTGGTACATCGGGCCGATGACGACGGGGGGTTCGCCTAAAAAGTTCATGGCGCGCACGTTGGGCATGCCGAAGAGCACGACCGAGGAGACGTGGTTGGCGACCGCGGGGTCGAGCGGTTTGGGGACGGTGGCGGGGTCGATGCCCTCGGGCACGGCGGCCGAGGTGACAAAGCCCATGACGGCTGCGCCTTGGGAGTAGCCGCCGAGGACCATTTTGGTGTTGGGGCAGTCGTGGGCCATGGAATTGACGTGGGCGCCGGCGTCGCGGATGCCGTCGATGCCGGTGTCCCATTGGTCGGTGGCGGGGTAGTTGACGGGGTAGACGTCAAAGGAGCGGTCGCCGACGCGTTGGTGCAGGGCGTCGACGAAGGCTTGGCCGGTGGGGCCGACGCCGGGTTCTTCGCCGGTGCCGCGGGCGAAGACCACTTGCACGTCGGGACATTGGGCCGCGGCGGTGGGGATGAGGGAACCGGAGACGGCCGAGGCGGCCATCCCCGATGCTGCGATGACTACTGCTGGACCAAGAGAACGAACAATGCGACGCGGGATCATGCCGTCCAACGTGCCCATGCGAGCCCCTCCCAAACTGTCAACTTGCCGACGATTTCGTGACGTTTTCCTGTATACCGGGGCGCAGCGGCGGGCGGTGGATGGCGGCTTCGTCGCCGCCATCGGACCGACGTAGCCATTGCGCACTCGGGTTACGAAAAAACACTTTAGGCCGTCGTGTGATGTCGTTTGTCGAGGGTAGCCGCACATCGCGAGACACGGCCAATCGAGGGGCTGGCGACATGGCAACGGGCGAAACGGGTTTCGGCGAGGTCGCCTTCGATCCTCTTTCCGTTCAACACCACTCGGCGACGGCGGGCCCGGCGACTCCGACATTGCTGAGCGAGCGCACAGGTGTCGGCATGGTCACATACCGGCAACGCTCAGGTGCGCTCGGCGTGGCGCCCTATTAGAGTGACGTATCTTAGGGAAAGCTTATGATTCGTTAAGTACGGAAACAGGTAGCACGGAGCAAGGCTGTGAACACAGACCGTTTCGACGCAATCATCGTAGGTGCAGGTTTTGGCGGCATCGGCGCCGCAATTCAGCTCAAACGCCTTGGCTTCGACGACTTCGTCATCCTCGACCGCGAGGACGACCTGGGCGGGACCTGGCACGTCAATCACTACCCGGGCATCGCCGTCGACATCCCCTCCACCACGTACTCGTACTGGTTCGAGCCCAAGCCGGACTGGTCACGGCTGTTTGCGCCCGGCGCCGAGGTCAAGCAGTACGCGGTGGACGTCGCCGACAAGTACGACGTGCGCCGCCACATGCGGTTCAACAGCACCGTTGAAGGCGCCGAGTGGGACGAGGACGCCGAGGTCTGGCGGGTGGCGCTGGCCGGCGGCAAAAAGCTGACCACCCGCTTCCTGATCACCGCGACCGGCTTCCTGTCCCAGCCGCGGCTGCCGGACATCCCCGGCATCACCAGCTTCGAGGGCAAGATCGTCCACACCACCGCGTGGGACCACGACTACGACTGCACGGGCCGGCGCATCGCGGTCATCGGGACCGGCGCCTCGGCGGTTCAGCTCATTCCCGAGCTGGCCAAGCAGGCCAGCGACCTGACCGTCTACCAGCGCACCGCGACCCACATCATCCCCAAGCCCGACTTCGAGTTCCCGCCGGCGGTGCGACGCCTGTTCGCCCGGCTGCCGGCGGCGCAGCGCGCGCTGCGGTGGGTCACCGACATCATCTTGGAAATCATCATGGTCGTCGGGGCGCTCCACTATCGGGAGTCGCGGGGGCGCGGCAACATTTCGGCCGCCGACCTGGCCAAGATCAACCGATTCCGGTGGATCCGGGACAAGGAACTGCGGGCCAAGTTCACCCCGGACTACGACTGCGGCTGCAAGCGGCCCACGCTGTCCAACAGCTTTTATCCCGCGTTCGCCAAGCCGCACGTGCACCTGGAGACCAACTCGATCGAACGGATCGAGCCGGACGGCATCGTCACCACCGACGGGCGCAAGACCGTCATCGACACCCTGGTCCTGGCGACCGGTTTCGACCTGTGGGAGGCCAACTTCCCGGCCATCGAGGTGATCGGCCGCAAGGGACGCAATCTCGGTAAGTGGTGGCGCGAGACCAGGTTCCAGGCCTACCAGGGCGTCTCCGTGCCGTACTTCCCGAACTATTTGGGCCTGGCGAGCCCATTCGCCTTCTCCGGACTGTCCTTCTTCCACACCATCGAATACCAGATGCGGCACATGGACCGGCTGCTCGGCGAGGTCAAGCGCCGGGGCGCGACGACCTTCGAGGTGACCGAGGAAGCCAACGACCGGTTCATGGAGCGGATGACCAAACTGCTGGACAGTTCGGTGTTCTACAGCGGCGACTGCGCCACGTCGCGGTCGTACTACTTCAGCCCCAGCGGTGAGGCATCGCTACTGCGGCCCACGTCGACCCTCAATTCGGTGCGCGAAGCGCAGACCTTCCCGCTCAGCGACTACGTGATCGCCTAGCGCCTCAGCGGCGCGCCGATCCGGTCAACGGTTGCCCGTTGGCGGACTGCAGCAAGCAGATGACGGTGCTCGGGGTGGGGTTGGCGCCGGTGCGGTCCTGGTTCGAGTCGATGAGATACGTGATCGAAAAGCGGCCGCTGTCAACGGATTGGCCGGTGTAGGGGGCGAGGCCGGCGTTGCAATCCTTGTTGGCGACCGTGGCGATGGCGGCGTCGACGGCCATCGGGGCGCGCAGATACACCTCGGCCAAATGCGCTGTCGCACAATCGACCACGGTGACGTCGACGCGGCTCCCGTCGGCCGGCGGCAGGTCGGCCACGCACTCACCGGCCCGCAGGTCGATCCACTTCTCGGTGTGCGAGCCCGGTGGCGACGGCGCGGCGGTGGCAGCGGCGGTGGTACCCAACATGGCCGCGACGGCGAGGGCGCCCACCGGGTGAAGGCGTGAAGCCCGCATCGCAGCCTCCCTTGCTCTTAGCGGTGCAGTTTAGGAGGTGTCGGTCAGCGCCGGGTCCGGTTTTGCCGAAGACATCGACAGGAAGCCGCGCACGCAGCGCGCGGCCAGCCACCAGTTCGCCGGCTTCTTCATGTCCAGCCCGCCCAGGAGCTGTTTGACCATGGTCAAGCTGTCGCAGTAAATGCGTTCGCAGACAAGCGTTTCCGTGTCGTCGAAGACGAAGTAGGCGGTCATGCGGACGCGGAAGCGGCTGCCCGTCGGCGGGACCTTGCCCAGGTAGCCGCGGTGCGTGCCCATCAACCAGAATTCGACAATCACGGCGTCCGCGCTGTGCCGCAGCGCGATGATTTCGTGATCCTGATCGGGAAACGCCGTCCGGGTGTCGGCGTAGTAGCGGCGCACCGCCGCGTCGCCGTCGTGCACGAGCATCTGGGGAATCAACTCGTAGCGGGGATGCGGGAATGTCGACAAGACGTCGTCCCAGTCTTGGCGGACCTCGTCGTGAAAATGGTCGAGCACGAGTTTCTGGCGGGCGGCCAGCACCTCGGACGGCGGAAACGCGGGGATGGTCACGTGGTCAGCGTAAGCCCGCGCTCTGCGTCTGCTCGCGAGAAAAGGTGAGGAGAGGTGGCCTAGCGCGGGGGAGTCCAGGCGACCGGCAGGGTCTTGATGCCGTGGATGAACTGCGACAGCAGCCGCGCCGGTTCGTCCGTCGCGACGATGTCGGGGATCTCGCGGCGCAGTTCGTCGAAGACCACCCGGATTTCGCGACGAGCCAGGTTGGCGCCCAGGCAGAAGTGCGCGCCGCCGCCGCCGAAGCCGAAGTGGGGATTGGGGGTGCGGGCGACGTCGAACACCCAGGGATTGCCGAACGTCGACTCGTCGCGATTGGCCGAGTTGTACCACAGCGTGGCCTTGTCGCCGGCCTTCATCTTGGTGCCGGACAGCTTGAAGTCCCGGGTCAGGGTGCGGCGCATGTAGATCACCGGCGACGCCCAGCGCACGATCTCCTCGACGGCGGTGGGCGCCAGGCGGTCGAAGTTGGACCACCACTTGTCCCGCTCGGCGGGATAGCGCGACAGCGCCAGCACGCCGTGGCTGATCGCATTGCGCGTCGTCTCGTTGCCGGCCACCACCAGCAGGATGAAGAACGACGCGATCTCCGCCGACGTGAGCCGTTCCCCGTCGACCTCGGCCTCCACCAGGCTGGTGGTCAGGTCGTCGTGGTGATTGGATCGCCGGTCCTCGGCCAGCGCGCTGGCGTAGGCGCCGATGTCCATCGACACCTGAAGGAACTCCCCGAAATCCGTGGCCAGGTCCGGGTCGCCGAACCCGAGAATCACGTTGGTCCAGTGGAAGATTCGCTGATGGTCCTCCTCCGGGATGCCCATCATGTCGCAGATCACCTGCAGCGGCAGCGGACCGGCGAGCTCGCTGACCAGCTCGGCCTCCCCGTCGGGATGGTTGGCGATCAACGAGGCGACCAACCGGCGGGCCCGCTCGCGGACCGACGCCTCGATGCGCGCCACCACCTTCGGGGTGAACGCACGACTGACGATCGAGCGCAGCCGCTGATGCCGCGGATCGTCGAGCACGATCATCGAGCCGAAGTACTCGCTGATCTCCGGGGTGTTGTCGTTGATCGTGATGTTGGGGCTGGAGCTGAAGATGTCCGGATGACGGCTCGCGAAATACACGTCGTCATGCTTGGTCAGCGCCCAATGCCCGTCGCCCGGTTCGAATCCCTCGTACTCGACCGCCGGCCAGAACGAGATCGGCGCCTCGCGGCGCAGCGTGGCGAAGGTGCCGTCGCGGTAGTCGTCGTCCAGCGCCCAAAAGTCCAGCGACTCGAGGTGGATGTCGGCCAGCGGAATGTCGGGCGGTGGCGCCCCGTTCGTCCGCGCCGCCAGGCCTTTCCTGGGACCCGTCTTGAGGCTCACCTGGACCTCCTCGTGTCGTGCGGGGACTGCCCGGTCAGTGGGTGCAGACCGTTCTGGCGGGCGTGCCGACGGTGGCCGTCGCCGCGCTGACCACGTTGCCGTCGACCAAGATCTTGCAGGAGATGGGGCCCGGCCCCTGCGCGCTGATGGTGAACACCTCCCCGCCGAACCCGGTGAACTCCGTCGACCAGGGCAGCGGCGCATTCACCTGATGCAGCTGCCCGGTGTCGGTTTGGTAGTAGATGAATTCGGCGACTGCGGGCCCGTTGACCTCGTAGCGGATCTGCGGCATCTGGGGCAGGGCGTGGGCCACGCCGCAGGCATTCGCGAACCCGAAACCGACGGCCAACATGATCGCAGGTCCGGTCAGGTGCTTCGTCATGAATTGCATCGTGTCACCACGGGCGACGGTAGGGAAGCTTAATGTGAAGTTCCAAGCGGGGGCCTGGTGAGCTGGAAAGGTGGCGGTAAGGCATGGCGGGACACGGCGCAAAGCGTGTGGTGGTGTTCGGCACGGGTTTCGTCGGCAAGATGGTGATCCCCGAGATCGTCAAACATCCGCTGTTCGAATTGGTGGGCGTCGGTGTCAGCAACCCGAACAAGGTCGGCCGCGACGTCGGCGAGATCTGCGGAATGGGCGAGAAGGTGGGCATTCTCGCGACCGACGACATCGACGCGCTGATCGCGCTGAAGCCCGATGCGCTGGTGCATTACGGCCCGACGGCCATGCACGCCAAAGAGAACATCCTGCTGATCACCCGGTTCCTGCGCGCCGGCATCGACGTGTGTTCGACGGCGATGACCCCGTGGGTGTGGCCGACGATGCACCTGAACCCGCCGAACTGGATCGAGCCGATCACCGAAGCCTGCGAACTGGGCGAGTCGTCCTGCTTCACCACCGGCATCGACCCCGGATTCGCCAACGACCTCTTCCCGATGACGCTGATGGGCCTGTGCTCCGACATCCGGCGCGTGCGCGCGTCGGAACTGCTCGACTACACCAACTACGAGGGCGACTACGAATTCGAGATGGGCATCGGTCGCGAGCCCGAATTCAAACCCATGCTGCAAGACCGCGACATGCTGATCTTCGCGTGGGGCGCCACCGTCCCGATGATCGCCCACGCCGCCGGCATCATGCTCGACGAGATCACCACCACCTGGGACAAGTGGGTGACACCGACGGAGCGCAACTCCGCCCGGGGCGTCATCAAACCCGGCCACGTCGCCGCCGTCCGGTTCACCATCAACGGCGTGTACCAGGGCGAGACCCGCATCCAGCTCGAACACGTCAACCGGATCGGCCTCGACGCCGCCCCGGACTGGCCGACGGGCCACGACAACGACGTCTACCGCGTGGACATCGAGGGGACCCCGAGCATCTTCCAGGAGACCGCGTTCCGGTTCACCGACGGCTCCGGCCGGGACGCGGCCGCGGCCGGCTGCCTGGCGACCGGGCTCCGCGCCCTCAACGCGGTGCCGGCGGTCAACGACCTGCGGCCCGGCTGGGTCACCCCGCTCGACCTGCCGCTCATCGCCGGCGCCGGCAACATTCGCTGACCGGCGCACAGCGGCCACATAGCTGCCGCCGACACCGGATACAGGTTTTGGCGGCACAATGAGCGTTTAGGCAATGGGCGCTGGCCGGGCGCGAATTGGTGCTGCGAGCAACGGGGATCGAACTATGGCCAATGGAGCCGGGACCGCACTGGGCCTATCGATCGGTGCCACCAACCTGGCGGCCGCGACCGCCGATAACGCCATCACCCGCAAACCCGTCCTGACGCTGTATCCGGACCGCCCCGCCGAGATCGGCATCCCCGCCGAAAACCCCGGACTGCAAGGGCCGGGCGTGGTGGTCACCGGCTTCGTGAACCGCATCGGCGACCCGCGCGGCATCGTGGCCCCCGACGGCTCGGTGCACCGCAGCGAGGTCTTGCTCGCCGACGGGTTACGGGCGCTGGCCTACGCCGCGACCAGCGGACGCCCGCTGCCCGACGACGTCGCGGTCACCTACCCGGCCCACTGGGAGTCGCCCGCGGTGGAGGCCCTGGGCGCCGCGCTGAGCGAGATCCCCGAATGGTCGGGGCGCGCGCGCCCGATCCTGTTGATTCCCGACGCCGCCGCGACGCTGCTCGCGGTGCGGGCCCACCCGGGCATACTCGCGCGTGGGACCGTGGCGGTGTGCGATTTCGGCGGCAGCGGCACCAACATCACGTTGATGGACGCCGACGGCGACTACCGGGCGCTGGCGCCGACCGTGCGGCACCACGATTTCTCCGGCGACCTGATCGACCAGGCGCTGCTGGGCGTCGTCGTGGCCAACATGCCGACCACCGGCGCATTCCCCACGGGCACTGCGGCGATCGGCTCGCTGAGCCGGCTGAGGAGCGGCTGTCGGGTCGCCAAGGAACAGCTGTCCTCGAGCGCCGCGACGACGCTGACCAACGGGCTCACCGGGGCGCGCGGCGAAATCCGGCTCGCCCGACACGAGCTCGACGACGCGATCCGCCCGGCGCTCACCGGCCTCCTCGCGCGGCTGGATGAAACGTTGGCGCGCAACGGAATCCGCGACCTCGTCGCGGTGGTCGCGGCGGGCGGCGGGGCGAACCTGCCGGCCGTCACCACCACGCTGGCGCAGCATTTTCGCGTCCCGGTCGCCACCACCCCGCGGCCCCAACTCGCCGCGGCGGTCGGCGCCGCCTTGCGCGTGGCGCACGGTGCCGGTGACGCGACGTCTGCGGCACCCGCCGCCCCCGCCACCGCGACGGCCCGGGCGGCGAGACCGGATCGCACCGCGACCGCCCAGGTGCCGCCCGCGAATCCCGCGCCCATGCCGATCCGGGCCTGGTCGGCCACGGCTCACCAGTCGCGCGTCATACCGGACGGCGTCGCGCCCGACGCGGACGCGGCGACCACGCGCATCGCCGCCCCGGCCGCGCGGCGCAAGGGGCTGTTCGCGCGGTGGCGCCTGCTGCCGGCGGCCGCGCTCCTGATCACCGCCGCGGCGGTGCTGCTGGTGGGCACCGCGCTGGCCGTCGGGCTCAACTCGCAGGACAAATCGGCGACGACGCCCGCGCCCGCGCTGACCACGACGCCGGCCGCCCCGGCGCCGCAAAGCGCGACCGCCGAACCCGGGCCCGTGGACGTTCCGGTGCCGTCGACCTCCGATACCAACCCGCCGGCCGAGACCGAGACGCCGATGACCACGACGCCGCGGGCAACTCCTCAGGCGGCCCCGCCCGCACCTCCGATGGCGCCGCGCCGCGCGGCGCTCCCGCCGATTCCACCGATACCCGTGCTCAACGAGCCCATCCCCGGGCTCGACCGGGTCAACCAGATCATTCAGGAGATCCAGGGCGGCCTGGGCATCAACGCGTTGCCTGCCCACTGACCCGCGTTCGGGAATTACCTTTCGGTGATACCTTTTTCGCCCTTGTTCTCCGCGGTCGCGGCTTCCCTCAGCTTCTCGTTGAGGGCCTTGTCCTTGTCGATCTGTTCCTGCAGGTCCTTTTCCTCGCGACCCTCGTCGGCATTCGCCTGGGCGTCCGTGCCCTCGGCGACTTCGTGCTTGGGATTGCCGTCCTCGTCCAGCCACTCGTTGACCGCGGTGCCGGACACGCTTCCGCCGGTGCCGGGCAGCACGATGGTGGGCTTGTCCTCGTAGGCCTCCATCATTTTGGCGGCCTCTTTTTTGTCGTCCTCGTCCGGCTCCGGCTTTTCGGTCATTCGTTGCTCGTCGTCCTGACCGGACGATTTATCGTCCTGCACGCTCATGCAGCTACCCCCTTGCATCGCAGATTCGACGATTGCTGGGGATTACCCGTTGCGCGGCCGTGCCGAAACTCTCCTCAGCGCGACCCGTCGCCCTTGACCAGCACAACCAGGGCCTGCGGGATCCGCATCGGCTCGGGTGCGCTTGACAGGCGCTCGGCGACCGAGTCCTGCAGCTGCTCGACGAATTGCGCGGCCCGCGGGTCGTGGATGCCGCCGTCGAGGGCCCGCACCAGGGCGGGGAACAGCGCGGACCGCGCGAACGCCGCCCACTGGGCACCGAAAGCGTGCGCGTCGTGGTCGGTCTGGAAGCGGGCCCAGAACCGATCCTCGGCGTTGAAGATCTCGAGGTGCTCGATCATCAGGCCTTCGAACCGCCCCTTGGGGGCGAACGGGGCGCGAAAGTCCTTCTCGTTGCGGGCGAAGGTGGGAATGATCATGCGCCGCAGCTCATCTGGGTTCAGCAGGCCGTCGCGCGCCTGTTCGTCCAGCGCCCCGACGATCGCGTCGAGCAGCGGCGCGAAGCCTGCCGTCTCGTCCTCGTCGGCGGCCAGCGTCAGCGCGACCACCCGGCCCGCCGGCGCCAGTTCCCGCCCGCGAAACGCCACGAAGTTATGCCAGTCCAGCGCGGCCTGGTCGGAATAGGCTGACCGCACCGCGTCGTCGGTGGTGCGCGAGACGTGCACGTGATCGGGCACCTCGCAGGGTGTTCGGCTCAGCCACTGCGTCGCCCAGGACGTCCAGCCCAGGTTGACGGTCTTGGACGGCACGATCTGGTTGTAGAAGGACCGGCCGATCGCCGAGGTGAACGTGGCCCCGTCGAGGTGCAGGTAGCTTTCCGGGTCGTCGGCTACCGTGCCGAACAACGCGGTGAAGTCGTTGTGCGGTACGTCGGTGTGCGCCACCAGGATTGCGTGGTCGTGGCTGGTGCGCCGGCGCAGCACCGCGATGGCCGACGACAGCGGTCGCAGCGAATTGTGGCCGTTGGCGGCGCCATAGTCGGCGAGGACGATGGGCTGCGGCGAGCGGGGCAGCGCAACGTGTTCCGCGGCCCGCTCGAACACCGCGATTGCCTTCGCCAGGCCGGCCGCCCGCAGCCGCGACGCCTCGGTGAAGGTCGGCTCGGGGCGGACCACAATGCTCGATTCGGGCATCGGCGGTTCGGGCTGCATAGGGCAACGATAATGGTTGGGCCGGTGGTCAGTTCGGCGTGCAGATCAGTGGCCGCGCGCCACCCACTCCTCGTAGTGCACGATCTCGTCGCCGATGGTGGTGCTGTCGCCGTGGCCGGTGTGCACCACGGTGTCGCCGGGCAGGGTACCGAGCCGCCCGGAGATCGACTGCAGAATCGTCGGGAAATCCGAAAAGGAGCGGCCGGTCGCGCCCGGCCCGCCGGAGAACAGGGTGTCCCCACTGAACACCACACCGAGCTCCGGCGCGTACCAGCACACCGAGCCGGGGGAGTGCCCGGGCGTGTGCAGCGCCAGCAGCTCGGTGCCGGCGACATCGATCGTGTCGCCGTCGGCGATCGTGCGGAAGTCCTTGTCCGGGTGTGTCATTCGCCACAACACGTCGTCGCCGGGGTGCAGGAGGACCGGCGCGTCCAGGGCCGCGCCGAGTTCGGGCGCCACCGTGACGTGGTCGTTGTGACCGTGGGTGCACACGACCGCGATCACGTTGCGTTTGCCGACGGCGGCCAGGATGGGCTCGGCGGCGTGCGCGGCGTCGAACACCACGACGTCGGAATCGCCGCCGACGATCCAGATGTTGTTGTCGACTTCCCAACTGCCGCCGTCGAGTTCGAACGTTCCGTGGGTGACCAGGCGCTCGACGGCGTTGTCCGCGGCCGCCATCAGAGCACCACCACCGAGCGCAGCACCTCGCCGCTGTGCATCCGGTGGAACGCCTCCTCGATGTCGCCGAGCCCGATGCGTTCGGAGACGAACTGCTCGAGCGGCAGCCGGCCCTGCAGGTACAGGTCGATCAGCGTGGGGAAGTCGCGTTCGGGTAGGCAGTCGCCGTACCACGACGACTTCAGCGAGCCACCGTGGCTGAAGAAGTCCACCAGCGGCATCTCCAGCGTCATGTCGGGGGTCGGAACACCAACCAGCACAACGGTTCCGGCGAGGTCGCGGGCGTAGAAGGCCTGCTTGTACGTTTCGGGGCGGCCCACCGCGTCGATCACCACGTTGGCGCCGAACCCGTCGGTGAGGTCCTGGATGGTCTTGACCACATCGAGTTCGCGGGCGTTGACGGTGTGCGTGGCGCCGAACTTGCGGGCCCAGTCCAGCTTGGTGTTGTCGGTGTCGACGGCGATGATGCGCCGCGCGCCCACCAGCGCCGCGCCGGCGATCGCCGCATCGCCGACGCCGCCGCAGCCGATCACCGCGACGGTGTCGTCGCGGTTGACCGCGCCGGTGTTGATCGCCGCGCCCAGCCCGGCCATCACGCCGCAGCCCAGCAGCCCGGCGACCGCCGGGTCGGCCTCCGGATTGACCTTGGTGCACTGGCCGGCCGCCACCAGCGTCTTGTCGGCGAACGCCCCGATGCCCAGGGCGGGCGTGAGCTCGGTGCCGTCGGTCAGCGTCATTTTCTGGGTGGCGTTGAAGGTGTCGAAGCACAGGTGCGGCCTGCCGCGCTTGCAGGCCCGGCACTGGCCGCACACCGCGCGCCAGTTCAGGATCACGAAGTCGCCCGGCGCCACATCGGTCACCCCGGGGCCGACGGCCTCGACCGTGCCGGCGGCCTCGTGGCCGAGCAGGAACGGGTACTCGTCGTTGATGCCGCCCTCGCGGTAGGTCAGGTCGGTGTGGCACACCCCGCACGCGATGACGTCGACCAGCGCCTCGCCCGGCCCGGGGTCCGGGACGACGATGTCCACCAGTTCGACGGGTTCGCCCTTCTTGCGTGAAATCACGCCGCGCACTGTCTGACTCATGGCCTCCAACCTACTGTTTGCCGCCATACATCTCGCGGCGGGCTGTCCACCCATCGGGCCGGTGTAGCGTCGCAGGGCGTGACGGCTTGGGAGACCACCGAAGAATTCACCGAACGAATCGCCTCGACCCTCGACGGCGCCAGCCTCACGATCTTGCTGAGCATCGGGCACCAGACCGGCCTGCTGGACACCATGGCCGGACTCGCGCCGTCGACCAGCGCGCAGATTGCCGAGGCGGCCGGGCTCAACGAGCGCTACGTGCGCGAGTGGCTGGGCGGCATGACCACCGGCCACGTCGTCGAGTACGACCCCGACACCGCCACCTACTCGCTGCCCCCCCACCGCGCCGGCGTGCTGACCCGCGCCGCCGGGCCCCAAAACCTCGCCGTGGTAGCCCAATTCCTGCCGCTGCTCGGCGAGGTCGAGCAGAAAATCATCGGCTGCTTCCGGGCCGGCGGCGGCCTGCCCTACAGCGAGTTCCCGCGCTTCCACCAGCTGATGGCCGAGGAGAGCGGCGCGATGTACGACGCCTCGCTCGTCGACGTCGTGCTGCGGTTGGTGGACGGCCTCGTCGAGCGGCTGCGCGCCGGCGCCGACGTGGCGGACTTCGGCTGCGGCAGCGGCCACGCCATCAACGTGATGGCGCAGGCGTTTCCGGCCAGCCGCTTCACCGGCATCGACTTCTCCGAGCAGGCCATCGCCACCGGAATCCGCGAGGCCGCCGACCGCGGCCTGACGAACGCCACGTTCGAAAGCCACGATCTGCCCGAGTTGGACAAGGTCGAGGCCTACGACGTCATCACCGTGTTCGACGCCATCCACGATCAGGCTCGACCGGCGCGGGTGTTGGAGAACATCTACCGGGCGCTGCGGCCCGGTGGCGTCCTGCTGATGGCCGACATCAAGGCGTCGAGCCGGCTGGAGGAAAACGTCGGCGTGCCGATGAGCACCTACCTGTACACGACGTCGCTGATGCACTGCATGACGGTGTCGCTGGCATTGGACGGCGCCGGGCTGGGCACCGCCTGGGGAACGCAGCTGGCTGTCGCGATGCTCGGCGATGCCGGATTCGACGACGTGCGGGTCGCCGAGATCGAAGCGGACCCGATCAACAACTACTACATCGCACGGAAGTGATGGCGGCCCTCGACGCTCTGGCCGACTGGCCGGTCGGGGCAGCGGCCGCCGCCGTCGTCGGGCCCGGGGGGGTGCTGGCCGGCCACGGCGACGCCGAGCGGGTGTTCGAGCTGGCCTCGGTGACCAAGCCGCTGGCGGCCCGGGCCGTGCACGTCGCCATCGAGGAGGGCGCCGTCGACCTGGACACGCCCGCCGGCCCGCCCGGTTCCACCATCCGCCACCTGCTGGCGCACACCTCGGGTCTGTCGATGCACTCCGAGAAGGTGCTGGCCGCGCCCGGCGCCCGCCGCATCTACTCCAACGAGGGCTTCACCGTGCTGGGCCAGACCGTGGAACGCGAGACCGGCATCGACTTCGCCCGCTACCTGGCCGAGGCGGTCTGCGAACCGCTGGGCATGGCGGCGACCCGGCTCGACGGGGGCGCGGTGGCCGCCGGGTTCGGCGCGACCTCGACCGTGGCGGACCTGGCCGCGTTCGCCGCGGACTTGCTGCGCCCGGTGACGGTCTCGGCGGGCCTGCACGCCGAGGCCACGACCGTGCAATTTCCCGGTCTGGACGGCGTTCTGCCCGGATACGGGGTGCAGCGGCCCAACGATTGGGGGCTCGGTTTTGAGCTGCGCGACGCGAAATCGCCGCACTGGACCGGCGCGCGGAACTCGGCGCGAACGTACGGCCATTTCGGCCAGGCAGGCGGGTTTATCTGGGCAGATCCGGAGATCGAGCTCGCGCTGGTGGTGCTTACCGACCGCGAATTCGGGGAGTGGGCGCTGCGGCCGTGGCCGGAGATTTCCGATGCCGTGATAGCCGAATACAGCTAATTCGGACTGCACACTAGCGCAACACGGGTATCACGAGGCACAATAGACACGCACGACACAGAAAAAATCGAAGATTTCAGCAAGCTGCCCTGCTTGTCGGGTCCACAGGCCGTTGGGGAAGACGTCCCTCGTGGAACCGAAGGAGCAGGAAATGCGAGCGTCGAATCAATTCGCCGACGTGACGACCGGCGTGGTGTACGTGCACGCTTCGCCCGCGGCGGTGTGCCCGCATGTCGAGTGGGCGTTGTCGTCGACCCTGGGGGCCAAGGCGAACCTGAACTGGACGCCCCAGCCTGCGATGCCCGGTCAGCTGCGCGCCGTCACCAACTGGGTCGGTCCCGTCGGCACCGGCGCCAAGTTGGCCAACGCGTTGCGCTCCTGGTCCGTGCTGCGGTTCGAGGTCACCGAGGACCCGAGCCCCGGTGTCGACGGCCATCGGTTCAGCCACACCCCGCAACTCGGCCTGTGGAGCGGGGCGATGAGCGCCAACGGCGACATCATGGTCGGGGAGATGCGGCTGCGGGCGATGATGGCCCAGGGCGCCGACACCCTGGCCGCCGAGCTGGATTCCGTGCTGGGCACGGCCTGGGACGAGGCGCTCGAGGCGTATCGCGATGGCGGCGACGGCGGCGAGGTGAGCTGGCTGAGCCGGGGGGTCGGTTAGTCGGTTGGCGGCGCGCCTCTCTGGAAGCACTGGGCGACTCTCCAGGCAGCTAGCACATCCGCTAGCGCTTATGGTTCCTGGAGAACGCGACCTATCGCTCGGCCGGCCGCAGGATCTGCAGAGCGCCCGGCACCACCGAGATCTCGGCCGGCAACGGGCACGCGAAGTCTCCGTCGGCGTAGACGTTGATGCCGGGGCACTCGACGTGGATCGATCGGGCCCGCGCGGTGCTGACCTCGTCGAGGTTCACGTGCGTGCCTTTCATCACGGTGGGGAACAGGCGGACCAGTTTGGTGCGGGATGCCGAGTGCACCATGGTGATGTCGAGCAGGCCGTCGGTGTAATCGGCGGTCGGACAGATCCGCATCCCGCCGCCGTAGCTGCGGGTGTTGCCGAACGCGGCCAGCGTGATGTCGGCGTTGATCTCCGTGATGCCGTCGAGCACCATGCGAAAGGGTAAGAGCCGCAACTGGGATAGCTCGGCGAGCATTGCGGCGTAATAGCGCAGCCGTCCGTGCGGCCAGCGCATCCGGTTGGCGCGATCGGTGACCAGCGAATCGAAGCCGGTGGCCGCCACGGTGCCGAACCATTTGCTCACCCCGTCGCTATCCGTAATCCGGCCCAGGTCAATGGTTTCGGACCAGCCGTCGACGATGACGTCCGCGGCCGCCTCGGCGTCCTGGGTGGGGATCCCGAATGCGCGGGCGTGGTCGTTACCGGTCCCGGCGGGCACGATTCCGGCGGGAATGTCGGTGCCCGCCAACACTTGCAGCGCATTGGAGAACACGCCGTCGCCGCCGGTCACCATGACCGCGTCGGCGCCCTTCTCCAGCGCCGCGGCGACCAGGTGCCGCGCGTCTTCGGCGTCGTCGCCGACGATTTCGACGACCTCCACGCCCCGCTTGTGCAGGCGGGCGATCGCGAGCTGGGCGGCACGCACGGCGGCGCCGTGCCCCGAGACCGGGTTGGTCAGCGCGATCACCTTGCCGATCTCGCGCCGGCGCAGCGGTGTCACGGAATCAGCTTGCCGGGATTGAGGATTCCGGCCGGATCCAAAGTCGCCTTGACCGCGCGTAACACCTGCACTCCCAACTCGCCGATCTCGTCGCGCATCCACGGCCGGTGGTCGGCGCCGACCGCATGGTGGTGGGTGATCGTCCCGCCGGTGGCCATGATCGCATCCGAGGCGGCCTTTTTGGCGGTCTTCCACTGCTCGATCGGATTGCCGCGCTGCCCCGCGACGACGGTGAAGTACAACGATGCGCCGGTGGGGTAGACGTGCGAAATGTGGCACATCACCAGCGCCGGGGTGCCGGTCTCGGCGAGCGAGTCGGTAAGTGCCTGGGTGACAGCGGCTTTCAGCTCGGTGACGTTCGACCAGTCGGTGGCGGTCTCCAGCGTCTCGCACAGGGCACCGGCCGCGAGCAGCGAGTCGCGCAGGTAGGGAGCGCCGAACCGGCCGCGCTCCCACGCCCGCGCGGGTCCCTCGCCCAGCGAGGTTCCGCCACGAGCCGCGAGCAGCGCGCCGGTTTCGGCGTGCCGGCTTTCGACGTGCTCCTCGGTGCCCTCGAACATGGTGATGGCCAGGCATCCGCCGGTGATCTGGGACTCGCCGATCGCCTCGGTGGTGGCCAGGTTGACCCCCGTCTCGGCCTCATCGGACAGGCGAACGACGGTGGGGCCGGTGGCATTCTGGGTGATGGCCCGCAGGGCCGCGGCGCCGGTCTCGAAGTCGGGGAACGACCAGGCCTCGTAGCGCACGGCCGCCGGGGCGCGGTGGACCCGCAGCCGCACCCGGGTGATGACGCCCAGGGTTCCTTCCGAGCCGATCAGCAGCTGGCGCAGGTCGGGGCCCGCGGCCGATTCCGGTGCGCGACCCAGATCCAGGGTGCCCACCGGGGTGATCACGCGCAGCCCGCGCACCATGTCGTTGAACCGGCCGTAGCCCGCCGAGTCCTGCCCGGAGGAGCGGGTCGCGGCAAAGCCGCCGATGGTGGCGTACTCGAAGCTCTGCGGGAAATGGCCGAGCGAAAACCCTTGCGCGCCAAGGAGTCGTTCGGCGTCGGGCCCGGTGACGCCTGCTTCGAAGACGGCCTGGCCGGACACCTCGTCGAGCGAGATCAGTCGATCGAGACGACGCAGGTCGAGCGAGACGACGGCGCCGAACTCGCCGCGATGCGGATCCAGGCCGCCGACCACGCTGGTGCCCCCGCCGAAGGGGACGACGGCGATGCGGCGCTCGCTGCAGTGCCGCAGGATCGCGGCGACGGCGTCCTCGTCGGCGGGTAGTAGCACGGCGTCGGGCGCGTCCTGCGGGCCGGGTTGAGTGCGGTTGAGCAGGTCGACGGTGGACTTGCCGCCGGCATGCAGCAGCCGATCGGAGTCCGCGGTGCGGCAGTAGTCGGCGCCGACGATGGCGGCCAGCGCCTCCCGGTCCGTCGGCGACAACGCCGACGGGCGCAGTTCCACCTGGTCGGGCTGCAGTTCGGCCGCGGGGGACCCCTCGACCCCCACAGCCTGCTGCAGCAACGACCGGATCCCTTCCGAGAGGGGCTTGGCCGCGGCGGGATCTCCCCACGCGTTCCATTTCATGGGCGGTAAGAGCCCCTCGGGATGCGTCATGCGTTACAGTATTACATATGTTGTCAATCCGTAACGAGCTGGATGTCGGTGAGCGGATCCTCGCGGCGGCCGCCAGCTGTGTGGTCGACTTCGGTGTGGACCGGGTGACCCTCGCCGAGATAGCCCGACGCGCGGGGGTCAGCAGGCCGACGGTGTACCGGCGCTGGCCGGACACGCACTCGGTGGTCGCGGCGCTGTTGACCCGGCACGTCACCGACGCGATGAGCGACGCGCCCCTGCTCGGCGACGACCGGGAATCGCTTGTGCGACAAATCGTTACGGTGGCCGACCTGCTGCGCCGCGACCAGCTGGTGACGTCGGTCCTGCACTCGGAGCTCGCGACCACCTACATCACCGAGCGGCTCGGGACCAGCCAGCGCATGTTGATCGAGGCCCTGGCCGCCCGCCTCCGAGTCGCCCAGCGCCACGGCAGCGTCCGGGGCGGCGACCCGGTCCAGATGGCCACCATGGTGTTGCTGATCGCGCAGTCGACCATCCAGTCGGCGCGCATCGTCGAACCGATGCTCGACGCCGACGCCCTGACCGCCGAACTTGCCCACTCGCTGAACGGATACCTGTCGTGATCCCCGACCCGACCGCCCTGAACGCCGCGCGGCGCACCGCCGACCTGACCGCGCTCGCCGAGGGCGAGCCGTTGGACGTCGTGGTGATCGGCGGCGGTATCACCGGCGCGGGGATCGCGTTGGACGCCGCGGCGCGCGGGCTGCGGGTGGCGCTGGTGGAAAAGCACGATCTGGCGTTCGGCACCAGCCGCTGGAGCTCCAAACTCGTCCACGGCGGGCTGCGCTACCTGGCGACCGGCAACGTCGGCATCGCCCGCCGCAGCGCCATCGAGCGCGGAATCCTGATGACCCGCAACGCCCCCCACCTCGTCCGGGCGATGCCGCAGCTGGTGCCGCTGCTGCCGTCGATGGGCCCGGGCACGCGGGCGCTGGTGCGGGGTGGGTTCCTGGCCGGTGACTGTTTGCGGGCGCTGGCGGGCACGCCGGCCTCGACGCTGCCCCGGTCGCGGCGGGTGTCGGCACGGCGCGTCGTGGAGATGGCGCCGACCGTGCGACGCGACGGCCTCGACGGCGGATTCCTGGCCTACGACGGACAATTGGTCGACGACGCCCGACTGGTCACCGCGGTCGCGCGCACCGCGGCGCAGCACGGCGCCCGGATTCTCACCTACGTCTCGGCTTCCCAGGCCACCGGCACCTCGGTGCGGTTGACCGATGCGCGCACGGGCGAGTCCTTCGACGTCACGGCTCGTGCCGTCGTCAACGCGGCCGGGGTGTGGGCGGGGGAGATCGACGCGTCGCTGAAGTTGCGGCCCAGCCGCGGCACGCACCTCGTGTTCGACGCCGCCGCGTTCGGCAATCCGACTGCGGCGCTGACGATTCCGATTCCCGGCGAGCTAAACCGCTTCGTGTTCGCCATGCCCGAACAGCTGGGCCGGGTCTACCTGGGCCTGACCGACGAGGCGGCGCCCGGACCGATTCCTGACGTGCCCCAACCGTCGGTCGACGAGATCACGTTCCTGCTCGACACCGTGAACACCGCGTTGGGGACCCGGCTCACCGCCACCGACGTGATCGGCGCCTACGCCGGGCTGCGCCCGCTGATCGACACCGGCGAGGGGCGCACCGCCGACGTCTCCCGCGAACACGCCGTCGTCGAATCGGCGTCCGGGGTGATCAGCGTGATCGGCGGCAAGCTGACCGAATACCGTTACATGGCACAGGATGTGCTGGATCGCGCCGTCCGGGTGCGGCGACTGCGCGCCGCGAAATGCCAGACCCGCAACCTGCCGCTGATCGGGGCGCCGGCCAACCCGGGGATCACGGCGGCGCCGGACGTTGGGCTGCCCGAGTCGCTGGTGTCGCGCTACGGCGCCGAGGCGGCCAAGGTCGTCGCGACCGCCACCTGTGAGCGGCCCACCGAGCCGGCCGCCGACGGCATCGACGTGAGCCGTGCGGAATTCGAGTACGCGATCACCCACGAGGGTGCGCTGGAAGTCGGCGACATCCTCGACCGGCGGACGAGGATCGGCCTGGTGCCGCGCGACCGGGAAAGGGCCGTCGCGGTGGCCGAGGAGTTTCTGGCGCGGTTCGGCTAGGGCGCCCTTCTCATGTCTTCGTACCACTCGCCCGATCCGCTTGTTGCACACGGCGATTGCGGCCGCGCCCGACCAGGCCGCCGTCGGCGGTGAACAGGGCGGCGCCGAGGGGGATGCCGCCCTCGGCCAGCCCGGGCCGCGGTTCCTCGAACGCGATGTGCAGCATTGCCGGTGCTGAGAGGCTCACGTGTTGATCCTCCACTACGCTGCGGTGCAGGGATAGGCGATCTCGATACTTGGGATCCGTCGCATCGGAAGGGGGCGAGATGGCGTCTCGGACTCCCGTGCTCATCGTCGGTGCCGGAGCGGCCGGGCTCGCCACCTCCGCTCTGCTCGCCAAGTACGGGGTTCGGTCGATGCTGATCGAGAAGCGACGCGAAGTCTTCATCTATCCGAAAGCCCGTAACCTGAGCTTTCGCAGCCTGGAGATCTTGCGCGGACTGGGGCTTAGCGACCAGGCGCACGCGGTCGCCGACGGTGTTTCCGGCATGGTGGTCAAGCCGACGCTGAACAGTGTGGACCAAGCGCCCGCCATGGACGTCGACGCCATCTTCGCGCCTTTCGCGGGACTCAGCCCGGAACCGCCCGCGCAGTATTGCCCGCAGAGCAAGCTGGAGCCGATGCTGCTCGCCGATACCCGCCGGCGAGGAAGCGAGGTCCGCTACGGAACGGAGCTGGTGTCGCTGGAACAGGACGAAGCCGGTGTGACAGTGCTTGTGCGGGAGCGTGATTCGCGAGATACCGAGACGGTGCGGGCCGGGTACCTCGTCGCCGCCGACGGCGTGCACAGCCCCATCCGCGACTCGCTCGGTGTGACCACGTCGGGGTACGGCGCGCTACCGATCTTTGTCCTTTTCGTCTACTTCAAGGCGTCCTGGAGACGGTTCGTTCCGGGTCTGGGCGATGGGGACGGCGTGCAGGTCAAGAACCCCGACGTGGACGGGATCTTTCTGGTGGCCGAGGGCGACCTCGGCATGTTCATCACCACCTACCTGCCGAGAGAAGGGGAGACCGCAGAGCAATTCACCCCCGAGCGGTGCGTCGAGCTGCTCACCAAGGCCGTCGGCGAGCCGATCGACATCGACGTCATCGAGATTGCGCCGTGGCAACCGTACGAGCGAGTCGCTGACCAATTTGCCCGCGGGCGAGTATTTTTCGTTGGCGACGCCGCCCACACCATGCCACCTTTCAAGGCCGGGGGCGCCAACACCGCCATCCAGAGCGCGGACAACTTGGCCTGGAAGCTCGCCGCGGTGGTGAACGGCTTGGCCGATCCCGCCTTGCTGAGCACCTATCACGCCGAGCGGCACCCGGTCGGACGCTTCAACGCGCGCCAGTCGCTCACCGGCCCGTCGTTGGCGCTGCTCAGGCTGGATGACGACCGGCCCCAATTGCCGCCGGACGAGGAGGCGCCGATATTCGCGTTGTTGGCGGGCTATCAATACCGCTCGGCCGCAGTCATTTCCGGTGCGCCGGTGCCTGCGGACCCGGACGCCGTGTCCCTGGTGGAGGAGCTGCGGGGGCAACCGGGCACAAGGGTTCCGCACGTGTGGGTGCGCGACGGGGTGTCGACGCTCGATCTGCTGGGCCCCGGGTTCACCGTGCTGACCACCAACGAGCGATGGTGTGCCGCCGCCGCTTCGGCGTCGGTGGCCGCGCATCGCCTCGATAGCGACGAGTGGGCGACCATAACCGGACTCGGGCCTTCGGGTGCGCTGTTGGTGCGCCCGGACGAATTTGTCGCGTGGCGCGCGGAGACGCTGCCGGCCGATCCGGAAAGCGCACTACGCCAAGCGCTCTCGACAATTTTGGGTCGGCCGCGGGCGTAACGTGGCGGCGACTTCTGTCGCGATTTTTCGCCGTGGCGTTACGTCCGCGGTAAGTAGGTGACTTACAGCGGGATGTTCTTGTGGCGGCCGCGGCGCGCGGGTGCCTGCGCCAGCGCTTCGGTGAGCTTGCTGCGGGTGTGCGACGGGTCGATCTTCTCGTCGACCACGCCGATCTCGATGGCGCTGTCCACGCCGCCCGCGATCCGTTCGTGCTCGGCGGCCAGCTCGTCGTGCAGCGCCTCCCGCTCGTGTTCGGGAGCGGCGGCCAGCTTCTTCTTGTGCAGAATGCCCACGGCGGCCTTGGCGCCCATCACCGCGACCTCGGCGTCCGGCCAGGCGTACACCTTGGTCGCGTTGAGCGAGCGGGAGTTCATCGCAATGTAGGCCCCGCCGTAGGTCTTTCGGGTGACCAGGGTGACACGGGGAACCGTGCACTCGCCGAACGCGTGCAGGAGCTTGGCGCCGCGGCGCACCACGCCGCCCCACTCCTGGTCGACACCGGGCAGATAACCCGGCACGTCGACGACCACCACCAGCGGGATGCCGAACGCGTCGCACAGACGCACGAAACGTGCCGCCTTCTCGGCGCTTTCGGAGTTCAGGCAGCCGCCGAGGCGCAGCGGGTTGTTGGCCAGCACGCCGACCGTGCGGCCCGACAGCCGGCCCAGCCCAATCACCATCGACGGCGCCCAGTTGGCCTGGAACTCGTCGAACGGCGTCTCGTCGTCGAGGATCGCGGTCACGATCGGGCGCACGTCGTAGGCCCGCCGCGCCGACTCGGGCAGCAGCGCGTGGATGTCGGTGTCACCGGCCTCGGCCTTGTTGCGGTCGAAATGGCCCTGCTGGCAGAACAATCCGACCAGCCGGCGGCCGCGCTCGTAGGCGTCGAGCTCGTCGTCGGCGACGATGTGGCACACCCCGGACTTCTTGTGGTGGGTCTCGGGACCACCGAGCGACGCCATGTCGACGTCCTCGCCGGTGACGCTGCGCACCACGTCCGGGCCCGTGACGAACACCCGGCTTTCCGGCGCCATGACGACGACGTCGGTCAGCGCCGGCCCGTAGGCGGCGCCGCCGGCCGCGAAGCCGACGACCACCGAGATCTGCGGGACGTAGCCGGACGCCCGGATCATCGCCTCGAACACCAGGCCCACCGCGTGGAGTGCCTTCACGCCCTCGGCCAGCCGGGCCCCGCCGGAGTGCCAGATGCCCACGATCGGGCTCTGCTCCTCGATGGCGGTGTCGTAGGCGTTGACGATGTGCGTGCAGCCCTCGATGCCCATGGCGCCGCCCATCACGGTGCCGTCGGTGCAGAACGCGATGGTGCGCACACCGTTCACGGTCCCGGCGGCGGCAAGCACGCCGGAGCGGTCACGCTCGTGCAGCAGTTCGACGCTGTCGTCGTCGAAGAAATTGCTCAAGCGCAACAGCGGGTCGCGGGGGTCGAGCGACTCGCCAACCGCCTCGGGGGCCGTGATAGTCATCGCAGGTCTCCTGATTCCGGTGTGTTGCTTGGGATTTAGTACCGCCCGAAGGCGATGGCCACGTTGTGTCCGCCGAATCCGAACGAGTTGTTGATGGCGTAGTCGTAGTTGCCGGGGCGGGGTTTGCCCGCCACCACGTCCAGGTCGATCTCGGGGTCGAGGTTTTCCAGGTTCAGTGTGGGCGGGACGACCTGGTCGCGCAGCGCGAGCACGGTCAGGATCGATTCCACGGCACCCACCGCGCCCACCGAGTGGCCCAGGGCCGCCTTGGGTGCGTAGACGGCCGCGTTGCCGCCGTGGGGGCCCAGCGCGTTGTTGATGGCTTTGCCCTCGGCGACGTCACCGACCGAGGTGCCGGTGGCGTGCGCGTTGACGTGACCAATGTCGCTGGGGGTCAGGCCGGCGAGCTGGATGGCGCGGGTCATCGCGTGCCCGGCGCGTTCGCCGTTGGGGTCCGGGGCGACCATGTGGTAGCCGTCGGAGGTGATGCTGGCGCCCATGATGCGGGCCAGGATGTTGGCGCCGCGGGCCTTGGCGTGCTCTTCGGTCTCGATGACCATCAGGGCGCCGGCCTCGCCGAACACGAATCCGGTCCGGTCGCGGTCGAACGGGCGACAGGCGCCGACCGGGTCGTCGTTCTTGGTGGACATCACGATCCGCATCTGGGCGAACGCCGCGATCGGCACCGCTTCGATCCGGGTCTCGACGCCACCGCAGATCGCGATGTCGGCCTCCCCGAACACGATGTTGCGCCACGCCTGGGCGATGCCCTCGGAGCCGGACGCGCACGCCGAAATGGGCGTGAGGACCCCGGCTTTCGCGTGCCGTTCCAGGCCCACCGCCGCGGCCGCCCCGTTGGGCATGTACTTCTGCACGCCGAGCGGGGAGACGGCCTTCATGCCACGAGCGCGCATGTCGTCGTAGCTGAAGACCATCTCCTCCGACGAACCCAAACCGGTACCGATCGACACCAGCAGGCGGTCGCTGTCGACCTCGGGCGAGCCGGCGTTCTCCCAGACCCGCCGGCTCAAGATGGTCGACATCCGCTGCAGGTAGCCCGACCGGCGCAGCTCGACGCGGGTCAGCTGGCTATCGAACTCCTCTAACAGATGACCGCCGATGCGCACCGGCAGGTCAAACTCCTCGACGAACGGATCCTCGAGTTTGCGGATACCACTTTGGCTGTCCAGCAACAGCTTCCAGGTGGTCTCGGCGTCAGTCGCCAGTGCGGTCGTCATGGCAACGCCAGTGACGACCACGTTCGGGAGTGTCTTCCCGGTAACCAGCTCTGTCATGGGTCTTGCGAACGTTCCTTTCGTGCTTCGTGGTGATCGCTCTCCCGGCGAGGCCGGGGGAAGCGGGTCACCACCTTCCGTGGTGTCCGGCTCCTCCTCGGGCCCTTTGCGGCCCGCGTCGTCGCCGGACGCCAGCTTTAGTAACGCCCGAAGGCGAGTGCCACGTTGTGGCCACCGAAGCCGAACGAGTTGTTGATCGCGTAACGGAAATCGCCGTAGCGAGGTTCGCCCGCAACAACATCCAGGTCGATCTCGGGATCGGGGGTTTCGTAATTCAGGGTGGGCGGGATGACGCCATCGCGCAGGCTCAGCACCGTGAGCACCGACTCGAGAGCCCCGACCGCACCGATCGAGTGGCCCAGCGCCGACTTCGGCGCGTAGACCGCCGCCTGCTGGCAACCGGCGACCCGGATGGCGTTGGCCTCCGCGGTGTCACCGATCGGCGTGGCGGTCCCGTGGGCGTTGACGTGGTCAACGTCCTTGGGGGACAACCCCGCCAGCTCGAGCGACCGCGTCATCGCCCGACCCGCACGCACACCGTCGGCCGCGGGGGCCACCATGTGGAACGCGTCCGACGTGATGCCGGCGCCCATCAACCGGGCCAGCGGCTTGGCGCCGCGGGCCTTGGCGTGCTCCTCGGTCTCGATGAGCATCAGCGCCCCGGCCTCACCGAACACGAAGCCGTCGCGGTCCTTGTCGAACGGCCGCGATGCGCGCTCGGGCTCATCGTTGCGAGTCGACATGGCCCGCATCATCGAAAACGCCGCGATCGGCAGCGCCTCGATGGGGCCCTCGACGCCACCGCACACGGCGACGTCGGCGTCACCCATGACGATCTGGCGCCACGCGTGGGCGATCGCCTCCGAGCCCGACGAACACGCCGACACCGGGGTGATCACCCCGGCGCGGGCGCCGAGCTGCAGACCCACCACGGCGGCGGCGCCGTTGGGCATGATCATCTGCACGGCCAGCGGCGACACCTTGCGGGGGCCGCCCTCGTTCATCAGGTCGTAGCTCTCCACGATCCTTTCGGCGCCACCGAGGCCGGTGCCGACCACGACCGAGAACCGGTCGGGGTCGAGCTCCGGGTTGCCGGCGGTCTCCCACAGCTGGGTGCTGAGCATCTTGGCCAGCCGCTGGACGTACGACATCCGCCGCATGTCGAGCCTGCTCATCTGCTCGTCGATGGGCTCCTTGAGGTGTCCACCGATCTTGACGGGCAGGTCCCACTTGGTGATGTAGTCGTCTTCGAGGACGTGGATGCCGCTTTCGCCGGCCAACAAACCCTTCCACGTGCTCTCGACGTCCGGCGCGATCGACGTCGTCGCCGTGACGGCGGTTACCACAACGCTGGGGTAACCGCCGTTAGCAGTGGAAGGCTTACTCACTTGGTGTCCGCTTCCAGCCTTGCCTTGACGTTGGCGACCGCGTCGGGGTTCTCGGTCTCCAGCTTGGCGCGCAGCGCCTCGGCAGCTTCGGGGTTCTCTTCCTCGAGCTTCTGGATGTAGGAGACGACGTCACCGACGGTGCGCAGACCGGCGAGGTCCTCGTCCGGGATCTTGACGCCGTACTTGTCCTCCGTCTGCACGGCGATCTCGACCATCGACAGCGAGTCGATGTCCAGGTCGTCGACGAACGACTTCTCCGGGGTGACCTCGGAGGGCTCGATACCGGTTACCTCTTCGATGATCTCGGCGATACCGGCGATGATTTCTTCCTGGCTGACAGCCACAGCGTGCTTCCCTTCGTAATGTGTTGTGAGTTAGTCGAACTGACGTGTTATGTGGTTGTACTGGATGCGGCTGACTTACAGCTCAGCCAAAGCCTCCAGGTCTGCGGGCGACTTGACGGCACGAGCCGTAACTCCCCGAAGTTCTCGTTTGGCGATACCGGTGAGCGTGCCCGCAGGCGGGAACTCCACGGCCGCACCAACTTCCAGCTCGCGCAGCGTCGCGGTGCACAGGTCCCAGCGCACCGGCTGGGTCAGCTGAGCGACGAGCGCCTCCATCGCCGCGGCGGCCGAGGTGACGGGCTTGCCGTCGCGGTTCGACAGCAGCGTCGCGGTGGGCTCGGCCGTCTGGACGGCGGCCGCCGCGGCGGCGTAGCCGTCGAGCGCCGACGCCATGTACTTGGTGTGGAACGCGCCGGCCACACCCAGCGCGCGCACCCGGGCCTTGGCCGGGGGGTCTTCGGCGAGCTTCTCCAGCGCGGCCAGCGATCCGGCGGCGACGATCTGCCCGGCGGCGTTGCGGTTGGCGGGGAACAGGTCGAGTTGCTCGAGGCGGGCCAGGACCTCGGCCTCGTCACCGCCGAGCACCGCGGACATGCCGGTGGGCTCGACGGCGCACGCCTTGGCCATCTCGGCGCCCCGCGTGGCGGCCAGGGCGACGGCGTCGTCCGCGGCCATCACGCCGGCGATCGCGTAGGCGGCGATCTCACCGACGGAGTGGCCGGCCACGACCAGGTCTTGACCGGCGAGCAGGCCGCGCTTGGCCAGCTCCTGGTGGGCGAGCAGCGTGGCGGCGACGACCAGCGGCTGGGTGACCGCGGTGTCGGTGATCTCGTCGGTCGATGCGGTGGTGCCCAGGCGCACGAGGTCGAGGCCACTGGCCTTGGACCACAGCGCCAACTGGTCAGCGGCGCCGGCGAGCTCCAGCCATGGCGAGAGCATCCCCTCGGTCTGCGAACCCTGTCCGGGCGCAAGCAATGCAATCACGTGTTTAAGAGAACACTGTGGAAACGGTTTTGGCGGGTGTAACAGATTATGAACCTCGTCTTAGGTTTTTGTGTACACCCTACAAAACGGCTCCGTAAGCTACGGGTTTGATATCGTCCCGCGACCTGTCGCCTGGGTCACTATCACCCGGTTTGACCGGCGACAGCCCCTTTGAGCGGCAGCGGAACCGCGGGCATGGCGTTGTTGGCGGCGCTGGGGGGATTCGTCGGATAGTTGAGTTGGCCCACCGTCGCCGCCACTCGCAGCACATATGCATCACGCGGCTGCATGGGATCACGGCCGGTGAAGTCGGTGATCCGCTTGAGTCGGTAGCGCACCGTGTTTGGATGAACGAACAACTTTCTGGCACAAGCTTCAATCGCGCCGCCACAATCTAAGTAAGCGTCAAGAGTCTCGATCAGCGTCGGGCCGGCGTCGGCCAACGGCCCCATCACATCGGTGTGCAGCGCCACGATCGCCGACGCGTCGCCCATCAGGGCCCGCTCCGGCAGGAGCTCACGGGCCGGCACGGGGCGCGGCGCCCCGCGCCAGCCGCCGACGGCGTTCATCCCGGAGATGGCCTCGCTGGCGCTGTGATAGGCCGCCGTCAGCATGGGCGCCGTCGGCCCGACCACCACGGGGCCGTCGGCGAACGCGACCAGCAGATCGCCGAGAAACTTGTCGGTTGGCGACAATTGCCCGGACACGATGGCGACCAGCCAGGTGCCGTGCACGTCGGTGAGGGCCGCGCGGCCGTGTTGTGCGGCGATGTCGCGGACGCGCTGACTCGCGCGCTCACTGTCGCCCGGGCCGGTCGACCCGTCGCGTCCGGGGGCAGGGGTTCCGACCACCACCGTCGCCGGCGCCGTGGTGTCCCAGTTCAGCGCCGCCGCCCGGGACAGCAGCTCCGGGCCGGTGTCGCCGCGGACCACCGCGTCGACCACGCTGGCCTCCATCCGGCTGTCCCAGGTGCCGCGGGCCTCGGCGGCGTCGGCGTACGCGCCGGCCGCGGTGAACGCCAGGTCGCGGGTGTACTTCAGGATGCCCACGGTCAGCGCGGTCAGCTGCTCCTCGGAGCGGGCCAGCAGCGGGACGACCTCCTCGAAGATGTCCATGGTGACGCGGACCATGTCGACGCTGTGGCGCAACGCGATGCGGCGCTGCAGCTCCTGGGGCACCAGCTCGAAGGCCTGCGCGGTGTAGCTGACGTTGCTGTGCGGATCTTGCATCCACTCGACGAAGTTGACGACGGCCGTCTGCACCACCAGCGCCACGCTGGCCCGCTGGGACGCCTCCAGGTCGGCGAAGAACGGCAACCGATCCTGCATGGCGGCGACCGCCTCGGTGGCCAGCCGCCCGGAGTACTGCTTGAGCCTCCGCAGCACCGATTCGGGCACCGCGTCCAGGTTTTCGAGCGGCGACCGGGGGTGCTTGGCGAACGGACCGGCGAAGGGGTTGTCACTCACCCCTAAAACCTACGCGACTTTTCTGGAAGTTTCCGCCAAAGGCGGCGCGTGGCGCGTGCGGGGTGGGTCCCCTCGG
Source organism: Mycobacterium sp. NTMscope_Eco_3 (assembly GCF_976985685.1). Classification (NCBI taxonomy): domain Bacteria; kingdom Bacillati; phylum Actinomycetota; class Actinomycetes; order Mycobacteriales; family Mycobacteriaceae; genus Mycobacterium; species Mycobacterium sp. NTMscope_Eco_3. Next base: position 1,805,507 of record NZ_CDRJYZ010000001.1, read on the forward strand.
GCGCCGAGCGTGACGCTGGTGTCACGCTCGACGCCCAACGTGACGCTGGCGTCACGCTCGGCGAGGAAGCCCAAGGGGTGAATGGCCCGGGGAACGGCCCGGCGGGCGACCGCCGCCCTTAGGCCACGCCCGGGTCGGACGTCTGCTCCGGGGCGGCCTGGACGTCGTCGATCCGATACTGGCGGGCGGCGGCGACCGGCACCGAGGGGTCGATCTCACCGTCGCGCGCCAGCGCCTCGAGCACGGCCACCACCTGCGACTCGGCGTCGGTGTTGAAGTAGCGCCGCGCCGCGGGCCGGGTGTCGGAGAAGCCGAACCCGTCGGTGCCCAGGGTGACGTAGGTGCCCGGCACCCACGGCCGGATCTGCTCGGGAACCGCACGCATCCAATCCGAGACGGCGACCACCGGGCCGACGGCGTTCGACAGGGCCTGGGTGACGTACGGGACGCCGGCCGGCCGGTCCGGATGGCGCAGCCTCGCCCTGTCCATCGCGACGCCGTCGCGGTTCAACTCGCCCCAACTGGTCACCGACCACACGTCGGCGGCGACGTCCCATTCGGCTGCTAGCATCTTCGCGGCGTCCAGGGCGGCCGGCATCGACACCCCCGACGCCAGGATCTGTGCCTTGTTGGCGCGCTGCTCGGTGGCGGCGTGGTAGCGGTACAGGCCCCGCAGCACGCCCTCGGGATCGAAGTTTTCCGGCTCGGGCGGCTGCGCGTACGGCTCGTTGTAGATGGTGATGTAGAAGAACACGTTCTCGGGGTCCTGCCCGAACATCCGGGCCAGCCCGCTTTCCACGATGTAGGCAATCTCGTAGGCGAACGCCGGATCGTAGGCGACCACCGCCGGATTGGTGCTCGCCAGCAGCAGCGAATGCCCGTCGGCGTGCTGCAGGCCCTCGCCGGTCAGCGTGGTGCGTCCCGCGGTGGCGCCCAACAAAAAGCCGCGCGTCATCTGGTCGGCGGCCGCCCACAGGCCGTCACCGGTGCGCTGGAACCCGAACATCGAATAGAAGATGTAGATCGGGATCATCGGCTCGTTGTGCGTCGCATACGAGGTGCCGGCCGCGATGAACGACCCCACCGACCCGGCCTCGTTGATGCCCTCGTGCAGGATGTGGCCGACTTCGCTTTCCTTGTAGGCCAACATCAGATCGGCGTCCACGGCGGTGTACAGCTGGCCGTTGCGGTTGTAGATCTTCAGCGACGGGAACCACGAGTCCATGCCGAAGGTGCGGGCCTCGTCGGGAATGATCGGGACGATCCGCGGCCCAACCTCCTTGTCCCGCAACACTTCCTTGAAGGTGCGCACCGTCGCCATGGTGGTGGCGACCTCCTGGGTTCCCGATCCCTTCTTCAGCGCGGCGTAGATGTCGCGGCTGGGGAGCCGCAACGCCTTGGCCTTCGTCGGGCGCTCGGGAACGTAGCCGCCGAGCGTGCGCCGGCGGTCGATCATGTAGCGGATCTCCGGGGCGTCGGAGCCGGGGTGGAAGTAGGGCGGCAGGTACGGATCCTCTTCCAGCTGGGCGTCGTTGATCGGTATCCGCATGGCGTCGCGGAAGTCCTTGAGGTCTTGCAGCGCAAGCTTTTTCATCTGATGCGTGGCGTTGCGGCCCTGGAAGTGCGCGCCCAGCGAGTAGCCCTTGATGGTCTTGGCCAAGATCACCGTGGGCTGCCCCTTGTGGTCGACGGCGGCCCGGTAGGCGGCGTAGACCTTGCGGTAGTCGTGGCCGCCGCGCTTGAGATTCCAAATCTCGGAGTCGCTCATGTTCGCGACGAGCGCCTTGGTGCGCGGGTCGCGCCCGAAGAAGTGGTCGCGCACGTAGGCGCCGTCGTTGGCCTTATAGGTCTGGTAGTCGCCGTCGGGCGTGGTGTTCATCAGGTTCACCAGCGCGCCGTCGCGGTCGGCGTGCAGCAGGGCGTCCCACTCGCGTCCCCAGACCACCTTGATGACGTTCCAGCCGGCGCCGCGGAAGAACGACTCGAGTTCCTGAATGATCTTGCCGTTGCCGCGCACCGGGCCGTCGAGGCGCTGCAGGTTGCAGTTGATCACGAACGTCAGGTTGTCCAGGCCCTCGAGCGCGCCGACGTGCAGCAGGCCGCGGCTTTCCGGCTCGTCCATCTCGCCGTCGCCCAAAAAGCACCACACGTGCTGGTCGGAGGTGTCCTTTATGCCCCGGTCGTGCAGGTAGTGGTTGAACCGGGCCTGATAGATCGCGTTCATCGGGCCCAGACCCATCGACACCGTGGGGAATTCCCAGAAGTCGGGCATCAGCCGCGGGTGGGGGTAGGACGGCAGGCCGCCGCCGGGGTGGCTGTGCTCCTGGCGGAAGCCGTCGAGTTGGTCGGTCGTCAGCCGCCCCTCCAGGAACGCCCGCGCGTAGATCCCCGGGGACGCGTGGCCCTGGATGAACACCTGGTCCCCACCGCCGGGATGCGACTTGCCGCGGAAGAAGTGGTTGAAGCCGACCTCGTAGAGCGCCGCGGACGACGCGTAAGTCGAAATGTGGCCTCCCACACCGACTCCCGGGCGCTGGGCGCGGTGCACCATGATGGCGGCGTTCCAGCGGATCCACGCCCGGTAGCGCCGCTCGACGTCCTCGTCGCCGGGGAACCACGGCTCCAGTTCGGTCGGGATGGTGTTGACGTAGTCGGTGGACGTCAGCGAAGGAATGGCAACGCGCTGCTCGCCCGCCCGTTCCAGCAGCCGCAACATCAGGTAGCGCGCCCGCGACGGGCCGGAGCGCTCCAGCAGTTCATCGAAGGACTCCAACCACTCCGAGGTCTCTTCGGGATCGATGTCGGGGAGGTAGGAAGCCACCCCCTCGCGGATCACCCGGACGCGGTCGGGTTCGGTGGCGTTGTTGGGACTTGTGGCCAGGTCGTGGCGCACGAATTCGGTTGTCAACCCACTACTCCTGTAATTGGCGGGATGTGTGACGTGAGGGCGGGTCGCACCCTCTCCACCATCGTGCCGCACCGGTGTTTCGGGCGGGCAGCCGCCATCGAATACCCGATCGGGCACACCAACTCGGCGTGTATGGGGCGGGTGTACAAGCCACCCGGTAACGTCAGGCCCGTGCTCATCCGGTGGCGTGCCGTCCCCCCGAGGCAGGTGGGGGCTTTCCCCCGGCGTGGCGCTTTGGCCCTTGGCTGTGTCGCCGCCGCGCTGATGGGCATCGTGGGATGCACCTCCGTCACCAACGGAACGGCGACCCCGGACACCAAAGTGGCCCCGGCCTACCGCCAGTCGGTGTCCGCGTCGGTGTCGGCCTCGTCGGCCACGTCGAGCGTCCGGGAGTCCCAGCGCCAGCAGTCGCTGACCACCAAGGCGGTGCGCACCGCCTGCGCCTCGCTGATCACCACCAGCAAGAACGCGATCGACAAGACCAACGAATTCGTGCAGGCGTTCAATTCGGGCCGCGGCACCGGCCCCACCGAGGGCCCGGCGATCGACGCCCTCAACGACAGCGCCACCACGGTGGCCAACAGCTTCAGTGACGCGATGTCGCAGCAGATCAAGGACGCGTTCAACGCCTACATCGACGCCGCGCACTCGGTGGCCAACGCCATTGGCACACACGCGGGGACGTCGGAATTCAACAAACGCGTCGATCAGCTCAACGACACGAAAAAGAAGGCGATCAAACTCTGCTTGGCAACGTAATGAGGTGGCAGTGTGAACCGGGTTCGCGCTGTGCGACGATAATCCCGAATCGCACATCGCGAGGGAATTGAAGGAGGCTCCACGGTGGTCGCGGCGGATGACGCCCCGAGCTACGCTCGCAAACTGGGCATCCAACGGGACCAAGTTGTCCAGGAGTGGGGCTGGGACGAAGACACCGACGATGAGATCCGCGCGGCGGTCGAGGAGGCTTGCGGCAGCGAACTGCTCGACGAGGACACCGACGAGGTAGTCGACGTCGTGCTGCTGTGGTGGCGCGACGGCGACGGCGACCTGGTGGACACGCTGATGGACGCGATCGGCCCGCTCGCCGAGGACGGCGTGATCTGGGTGCTGACCCCCAAGACGGGAAAGCCCGGGCACGTGCTGCCGGCCGAGATCGCCGAGGCGGCCCCCACCGCCGGTCTGATGCCGACCTCGTCGGTCAACCTGGGCGATTGGGCCGCCAGCCGGTTGGTGCAGCCCAAGTCCCGGGCCGGGAAGCGTTGATGTTGCCGGTCGGCACCGCCGCCCCGGACTTCACTCTGCGCGACCAGAACCAACAGCGCTTCACGCTGAGCTCCTACCGCGGCGCCAAGAACGTTCTGCTGGTGTTCTTCCCGCTGGCGTTCACCGGGTTCTGCCAGGGCGAGCTGGACCAGCTGCGGGATCACCTGCCCGACTTCGAGAACGACGACAGCGCGACGCTGGCGATCTCGGTGGGTCCGCCGCCCACGCACCGGGTCTGGTCGCTGGACAGCGGCTTCACCTTCCCGGTGCTGTCGGATTTCTGGCCGCACGGCGCGGTCAGCCAGAGCTACGGCGTGTTCAACGACGACGCCGGCTACTCCAATCGCGGGACGTTCGTCATCGACCGCTCCGGGATCATTCGATTCGCCGAGATGAAGCAGCCCGGCGAGTCACGCGATCAGCGGCTGTGGACCGACGCCTTGGCGGCCTTGAGGGCCTGATTTTGGGGACTTGGTCGGCGGGCGGGTAGCCTGCCCGCAGCAACGGGCGCGTAGCTCAGTGGTAGAGCTCTGGTTTTACACACCAGCGGTCGGCGGTTCGATACCGTCCGCGCCCACCAATTTTGGCGGCTCGCGAGTGTAACCTGGCTGCGATTTTTGGCCCCGGATTTCGCCGTGCCGTTACGCTCGCGAGCGGCCCTCGGGGTGTTCGGGCCCCGATATCCAGGACCTGGCGCCGGCGAGCACCGCGGCGTGCACCGCTCGGGCGATCCGGGCGCCGAACACCGAGCGCGGCCCGCCGTAGGTCTCCTCGGCCCCGTCCGTCGGGCAGTGCACGACGACCGCGTCCGACGCCGTTCCGGTGGCGCGCACCCCGGCCTCGTGCAACGCCTGCGTCTTGGCCTCCGTGGCGGTGGCCACCGCGTTGACCAGGGCCGCCCCGGACAGCCGCACCGGCACCGCGACCACGATGTTGATGGTCCCCACCCGGTAGCCGTCGCCGTCGGTGAGCGGCCGGTACTCGACGATCTCGTAGTCGGTGAACGCCGTCGTGCGCAGGCCGGCCGGCACCTCCCGGCGGAAGTGCCGGTCGGGGGCGGCCGCCCAGGCCGGGCTGGAGAGCCCGACGGTCGCGGTCGCGTGCACGCCGCCGTCGGCGGCGCGGTGGTGGTGGGTCACGTCGACCGCGGTGAGCAGCCCGCAGCCGGCGCCGACAAGCCCGAGCGCGGCGCCGATCTCGGTCAGGTGGCGGTCCGGGTCCGTCCGGTCGTAATCCAGGGGGACCGTCGCGTTGACCAACCAGTCGCGGGTGCCGACGCCGCCGCCGAGCGGGCCCGACGAGATGCACAGCCGGGGCTCCCCGAATTCCCAGACGAGCAACGGGATCGGCCGAGAGTGCTCCACCCGCGCGGTCAGCCTGGGATCCATGCTCACATCCTCGCGTGCCGGTGCGCGCTCGGCGCACCGGGGCGCGCGGGCGACTGTCAGTGGCCCGGCCGTGTTGAATCATCGTCATGACCCAACAAGGACCCCTGAACATGCCTCTTGAAGAGGCGATGCGGACCCAGCGCGCGATCCGTCGCCTCAAGTCCGATCCCGTCGACGACTCGCTCGTGCTGCATCTGCTCGAACTGGCGATGAAGGCGCCGACCGGTTCCAACGCGCAGAACTGGGAGTTCATCGTCGTCAAGGACCGTGAGGTAGTCGCGAAGCTCGGTCGCTTGAATCGCACCGCCATGAGCGCCTTCGGTCCCATCTACCGGCGAACCCTGCAGCGCCGCGGGGACGACAAGATGCTGCGGGTATTGAAAGCTGTGCGATGGCAGGCGGACCACTTCGACGACATCCCCGTGGTCGTGGTGGCATGCCTGAAGGGTGTCGTTGCGCCCTGGCCCCCAATAGGTGCGAGCAGCGCCTACGGATCCATCTATCCCGCGATTCAGAACCTGTTGCTGGCGGCACGCGCCGCCGGGTTGGGTGCGGCGTTGATCACCATGCCGCTGTGGAGCACGCTATTGGCAAGGCGCGCCTTGGGTTTGCCGCGCAATGTGATTCCGTGCGCGGTGATTCCCTTGGGCTGGCCGATCGGCAAGTACGGTCCCACCACGCGTCGGCCGGTCGGAGAACTCGTTTCGCTGGACCGGTACGGCAACCGGGCGTTTCTGTAGCCGTCGCTGGTGTGTTCGGGCGAGGCCCCTGAACGGCCTGGCGGGCAAGGCGGCACTATGAAACGCGTGAAACCGTTCCGCATCGATGTTTCCGACGAGGTTCTCGACGATCTGCGCGCGCGGCTGGCCCGAACCCGTTGGCCCGAGGCCGAATGCGTCGACGACTGGAGCCAGGGCATGCCGCTGGCCTACACCCGCGAGCTGGCCGACTATTGGGCCAACGACTACGACTGGCGGGCGCGGGAGGCGGGGCTCAATCGCTTCGACCAGTTCATCACCGAGATCGACGGGCTCGACATCCATTTCATCCACCAGCGCTCGCCGCACGCCGACGCCTTCCCGTTGGTGATCACCCACGGCTGGCCGGGCTCGATCGTCGAGTTTCACAAGGTGATCGAGCCGCTGACCAACCCCGCATCGGGACGCGCCGAGGACGCCTTCCACGTCGTCTGTCCGTCGCTGCCGGGCTACGGGTTCTCCGGTAAACCCACCGGCGCGGGGTGGGGCGTGGAGAAGATCGCCGAGGCGTGGGAAACGCTGATGCTGCGCCTTGGCTACGACCGCTACGGCGCCCAGGGCGGCGACTGGGGCGCCGCGGTCACCACCCAGATCGGCCGCAATCGGGGCCACTGCGCGGCCATTCACCTGAACATGCCGGTCGGTAGACCCACCAAGGAAGCGCTGTCGAACCCCACCGAGGAAGAGCAACGAGCGATGGCCGGGTTGGCCAATCACCGCAAATGGGGCACCGGGTATTCCAAGCAGCAGTCGACCCGGCCGCAAACGCTGGGCTACGGGCTGGCCGATTCGCCGGTGGGCCAGCTGGCGTGGATCGTCGAAAAGTTCTGGGACTGGGCGGATTGCGACGGGCATCCCGAGAACGCGGTGAGCCGCGACGAGCTGCTCGACAACGTGATGGTCTACTGGGTGACCAACACGGCCGCGTCCTCGGCCCGCCTGTACTGGGAGAGCTTCGCGGTCTGGGGTAGGGGCGATCGCGTCGAATTGCCCACGGGCGTCGCGGCTTTCCCCGGCGAACTGCTCAAGGCGCCGCGCAGCTGGTGCGAGCCGGTCTACAACATCACCCACTGGACCGACATGCCGCGCGGCGGGCATTTCGCGGCGTTCGAGGAACCGGAGCTGTTCGTTGAGGATCTCCGTGCGTTCTTCGCGACCGTGCGCTGACTTGCCTTTCGCGAGTGTGCATTTCACGACGCGACACGCCGAGAGCGCGTCGTGAAATGCACACTCGGGCGGGCTTAGGTCCGGCGGGGCTTAGGTCCGGCGGGGCTTAGGTCCCGGACGGGGCGAAGAACTCCAGCGCGATGCCGTCGGGGTCGCGGAAACTCAGCCCCGAGCCGTAGGGCGCATCCACGATGCCGCCGTGGTCGATGCCCAGTTCGCCCAGCCGGGTGACCCAGTTCTCCAGCTTGGCGCGGCCGGGGCAGCCGAAGCCGACGTGGTCCAGGCCCACCCGCAGTTCGTCGAATCGTTCGTCGGGCGCCCGGCGATCGTGCTGATGAATGCCGAAGACCGTGCCGCCGTCAAGCATCCACACCAGATGCCGGAAGCCGGCGTCGGTGTGCTCGTCGAGAACCGGGTCGGCGCCGAACAGGTTGCGGTACCACGGGCCGCTGACCTCGATATCACGCACCGTGACCGCGACGTGGTTGAGCGCTGGGAAAGCCATGGTGTCGACTCTAGCCCTCGACGGGCCGGCGGCTCCGGCGTTCCCGGGATCGCCTGTCCCACAGGCAAAGCGACACGACCCTCGCTTTCTCGCCGATGCCTCATGGGGCTCGTGAATTCCGGTGTGAGACGCTGCCGAGGTGTTTGCGACGCGCACCCGCCTGGCCGGCGTGCTGGTCGGCTACCTGGCCGACCGCGCGCTGGGCGACCCGCGCCGGGGCCACCCCGTCGCCGCGTTCGGCCGGGCCGCCGCCGCGTGGGAGAACCTGACCTACCGCGAGAGCAGGAGCGCCGGCGCCGTCCACGTGGGCGTGCTGATCGGGTCGCTGGGCCTGCTCGGCGCGGCGGCGCAACGGGCCGCGGGGCGCGGCGGCCGGCCGTGCTCGATCGCGATGACCGCCGCGGCCACCTGGGCCTGCCTAGGGGGAACGTCGTTGGCGCGCACCGGGCTGGCCATGTCGGAGCTGCTGGAGCGCGGCGACATCGAGGGCGCCCGCGCGCTGCTGCCGTCGCTGTGCGGGCGCGACCCCGCGTCGCTGGACGGTGCGGGCCTGACCCGGGCGTCGCTGGAATCGGTCGCCGAGAACACCTCCGACGCCCAGGTGGCGCCGCTGCTCTACGCGGCCGCCGGCGGCGTGCCCGCGGTGCTGGCGTACCGCGGCATCAACACCCTGGACTCCATGGTCGGCTACCGCTCGCCGCGCTACCTCCGATTCGGCTGGGCCGCAGCCAGATTGGACGACGTCGCCAACTACCTGGCCGCGCGGGTGACCGCGTCGCTGGCGGTGGCGTTGGCGCCGCTGGTCGGCGGCTCACCGTCGGGCGCGGCGCGGGCGTGGCGGCGCGACGCCGGCCGCCATCCCAGCCCCAACGCCGGTGTCGTCGAGGCGGCGTTCGCGGGGGCGCTGGGTGTGCGCCTGGGCGGGCCCACCCAATACCGCCACGAGCTGCAGATCCGGCCCACGCTCGGCGACGGCCGGGAGCCCACGGTGGCCGACCTGCGACGGGCGGTCACGCTGTCGTCGCTGGTGCAAGCGGGCGCCACGCTCGTGGCCGGGGTGCTGGCCGGTTACCGGCGGCGGCCGTAACGGTCGGCGAGTTTGTCCTCCACCGTCCGCGGCGCCTGTTCCGCCGGCTCCGCCTCCGATGAGGGGCCCTGCTGCTTTTCCTGGCGGCGGGCCCGGATCTCGGAATACGCGAAGTAGCCCAGCCCGATCGGGGCGAGGATCCCGAACGCGATCCACTGGATGCCGTAGGACAGGAACGGGCCGGCATCCAGCTGCGGCACACCGACCACCCCGAGCCCACCGGGCTGACCGTCGACCAACTGCAGATAGGGCCCGGCCAGCGGGACCTTGGTCAGCACCGCGACCTGACTGGTGTCGATCGAATACACCTGCTGCACACCGCCTCCCACGAACGGATCCTTGCCCGCGGCGGCGGGCTCTGAGTTGCGCAGCCGCGCCGTGATGGTCACCGTCTCGGCCGGCGGGCGGGGGATGGGCGGAACACGAGATCCCTCCAACGGGCGCACGTAACCGCGGTCGACCAGCACCGTGGGTCCGCCGTCGACGACGAAGGGCGCGAGCACCTCGAACGCCGGTTTGGAATCGATCACCCGCAACCGGGCCAGCACCTGGACGTTGGGCAGGTAATGGCCGGTCGCGGTGACCTGACGCCACTGCTGCCCGGGGGCCGCCGAGTTCTGCTGCGGCAGCAGGGATTTCACCGGGACGGGCGCGGTGTTCAGGGAGTGCTCGATCTGGTGGTTCTCCTGCGAGGTCCTGCTGTGCTTTCCCAGCTGCCACGGCGCGAGCACCGTGAAGCACAGATAGGCGAACGCGATGACCACCAGTGCCAGCACGATCCAGCCGGGGCGCAGCACGAACGCCAGCCTGCGCATCACCCCGACCCGTTCTGCGCGAGGCGTTCGTCGACCCAGTCATGCAGGCCGGGCAGCGCGGCCTCGATGACGGCGTAGACGCGTTCGAAGTCGCTTGCGTCGCCGTAGTAGGGGTCATCGACGTCGGGGGTGTGCGCGCCGGTGCGCGGATCGAAAGACCGCAGCATCTTGACGCGGTCCTCGTCGGCGCCCAGGTGCCGCAGCATCCGGGCGTGGTTGCGGTCCAGGGCCACCACGAGATCGGCCGCCAGGTGCTCGGCGTCGACCTGCGCGGCGTGGTGCTCGGTCGGGTAGCCGTGGGCACGCAGCACGCCGGCGGCCCGCTCGTCGGCGCACTCGCCGACGTGCCAGTTGCCGGTTCCGGCGCTGCTCACCCGCACCGCGTCCGCCAGACCCCGGCGGCGCAGTTGGTCGGCGAACATCTTCTCGGCCATCACCGATCGGCAGATGTTGCCGGTGCACACGAACGTGACGTGCAGCGGCTCGCGCTCAGACACCCAGGGCCCTCCGCAGCTCGTCGATGGTCGCGGCGTGCGTCACCCCGCTGAACGTGTCCGCCTTGCCGTAACCCCAGCCGACCACCACGGTGTCGATGCCGTGCGCGGCCGCGCCGTGCACGTCGTGGCTGCGGTCACCGACCATCAGCACCCGTTCGGGCAGCGGCTCCAGCTGCGAAAGCGCATGGGCGAGCACCTCGACCTTGGCTTTGCGGGAGCCGTCGGGGCTCGCCCCGGCGATGACTTCGAAATGCTGGTCGAGCCCGAAGTGGGCGAGGATGCGCCGCGCGGTGGGTTCCAGCTTCGAGGTGGCCACGGCCAGCCGGACGCCGGCGGCGCGCAGGTCGACCAGCAGCGCCTCGATGCCGTCGAAGAGCGCGTTCATCGCCCACCCCCGGGCGCCGTACTCGGCGCGGAAGGCCGCGATCGCCTCCTCGGCGTCGTCGCCGAGCTCCATCGACCGGAAGGTGTCGTCCATCGGCGGGCCCACGATCTGGGCGACGAGGTCGCCGGGGGGCACCGGGGCGCCGATGTGGTTGAGCGCATGCAGGAAGCTGGCCACGATGCCCTCCGCGGAGTCAGTCAGCGTGCCGTCGAGATCGAAGATCACCAGCTGCGCCCCTGGGGCTTGGCGATCGGTGGACGTTGTGCCTGTCACCTCACCATTGTCCTCGATGGGCGCGGGCGGGTGCGACGGTGTTGCCGGTGTTCGTCCGGCCCGCCCGCGCGGCGCACTAGTGTTTCACGGATGGCGAGTCTGAACCTGAGCCCGCCTGCGGCGCGCTATCACGGTGATCAGGCCGTCGCGCCCGGGATGCTGGATTTCGCCGTCAACGTCCGTCACGGCCAACCGCCGGAATGGCTGCTGCGACGGCTGGCCGCGCGGCTGCCCGACCTGGCGCGCTACCCCAGCAGCGACGACGTCCACGCGGCGCAGGACGCGGCCGGCGCACGGCACGGCCGGGCCCGCGAGGAGGTGCTGCCGCTGGCCGGGGCGGCCGAGGGGTTCGCCCTGCTGGGCAACCTGCGCCCGGCGCGGGCGGCGATCATCGCGCCGGCGTTCACCGAGCCGGCGGCCGCGCTGACCGCCGCCGGGGTTCCGGTGCACCACGTGGTGCTGCGGCCGCCCTTCGGCCTCGCGGGTGCGGCCGTCCCCGAGGACGCTGACCTGGTCGTCGTGGGCAATCCCACCAATCCCACCTCGGTGCTGCATCGCCGCGAGGAGCTACTCGCGTTGCGCCGGCCCGGCCGGATCCTGGTGGTCGACGAGGCCTTCGCCGACTCGATCCCAGGCGAGCCGGAGTCGCTCGCCGGTGACGCGGTGCCCGACGTGCTGGTGCTGCGCAGCCTGACCAAGACGTGGGCGCTGGCCGGACTGCGGGTGGGCTACGCGCTGGGGTCACCGGAGGTGTTGGCGCGCCTGACCGCAGCGCGGGCGCACTGGCCGGTGGGCACGCTGCAACTGACGGCCATCGCGGCGTGTTGCGGTCCGCAGGCCGTTGCCGACGCGGCGGCCGGGGCGGCGCGACTGGGCCAGCTGCGCGCCGAGATGGTGGCCGGGCTGGCGTCGGTGGGCGCCGAGGTGGTCGACGGCCGGGCCCCATTCGTGCTGTTTCGCGCGCAGGAGGCCGTTCGATTGCGAAATCGACTGCACGACAGGGGAATTGCCATCCGTCGCTGTGATACGTTCGTCGGCCTGGACGAGCGGTACCTGCGGGCCGCGGTGCGCCCGGAGTGGCCGCTGCTGGTGCAGGCGATTTCGGAGGTGTGCCGGTGAGCGTGACGCTGGCCGATGTCATCGCGGTGCTCGACGAGGCCTACCCGCCGCGGCTCGCCGAATCGTGGGATTCGGTCGGCCTGGTGTGCGGTGACCCCGGCGACGTGCTGGAGTCGGTGACCGTCGCGGTCGACGCGACGCCCGCGGTCGTCGACGAAGTCCCCGACGCGAGCCTGCTGCTGGCCCACCACCCGCTGCTGTTGCGGGGGGTGGACACCGTGGCGGCCAGCACGCCCAAGGGCGCGCTCGTGCACCGGCTGATCCGGACCGGGCGTTCGCTGTTCACCGCGCACACCAACGCCGACTCGGCTAGCCCGGGTGTGTCCGATGCGCTGGCCGCCGCCCTCGGGCTCCGTGTCGAGGCCCCGCTGGAGCCGGCGACCGGCGCGCCCGGCCTCGACAAGTGGGTCATCTACGTGCCCAAGGAGAACGCAGAAGCGGTGCAGGCGGCGGTGTTTGAGGCAGGGGCCGGTCACATCGGCGACTACTCGCATTGCAGCTGGAGCGTCACCGGTATCGGGCAGTTCCTGCCGCACGACGGCGCCGCGCCCGCCGTCGGCAGCGTCGGCAACGTCGAGCGGGTCCCCGAGGACCGGTTCGAGGTCGTCGCGCCCGCGCGGGCCCGGGGGCCGGTGCTGGCGGCCATGCGCGCCGCCCATCCCTACGAGGAGCCCGCGTTCGACATCTTCGCGATGGTCCCGCCGCCCAGCGACGCCGGGCTGGGCCGCATCGGCACGCTGGCCCGCCCGGAACCGTTGCGCGACTTCGTCTCCCGCGTGCGCTCCGCGCTGCCGCGGACATCGTGGGGGGTGCGGGCGGCGGGTGATCCCGAGATGCCGGTGTCGCGGGTCGCCGTCTGCGGCGGCGCCGGCGATTCGCTGCTGGCCGCCGCGGCCGGCGCCGGGGTGCAGGCCTACGTCACCGCCGATCTGCGGCACCACCCGGCCGACGAGCATCGTCGCGCCTCCGATGTCGCCCTGATCGATGTGGCACATTGGGCAAGTGAATTCCCATGGTGTGAACAGGCCGCCGGCCTGCTGCGGTCACGTTTCGGTGCGGAGCTTCCGGTGCGAGTGAGCTCGATTCGCACCGACCCTTGGAATGTCGAGCACGGTGACAACGAGTCCGGGGGAGAAGGGTCATGAAAGCCGAAGTAGCACAGCAACGTTCGCTGCTCGAGTTGTCGAAACTGGATGCCGAGCTGTCCCGTATCACGCACCGGGCCGCGCATCTGCCGGAGCAAGAGGCGTGCCGGCGGCTGCAGGAGGAATACGATGCCGCCGGCGACCGGCAGGGCGCGGTGCGGATTGCCCTGGAAGACATCGACGCTCACGTCAAACGTCTCGAATCGGAGATCGATTCGGTGCGCCAGCGCGAGGATCGTGACCGGGCGCTGCTGCAGTCGGGGGCGACCGACGCCAAACAACTCGCGGACCTTCAGCACGAGCTCGAGACCTTGCAGCGTCGCCAGACCAGCCTGGAAGATTCCCTGCTGGAGGTGATGGAACGTCGCGAGGAGCTGCAGGCCCAGCTGGACGCCGAGCAGCGTGCCGTCGAGACTCTGGAGGCCGACATCGCCGACGCGAAGCAGGCCCTCGACGCCGCGCTCACCGAAATCGCCGAAGCCCGCGAGCTTCATTCGTCGCGACGCGACTCGCTGAACGCCGCACTGGACCCCGCCCTGTCCGCCCTGTACGAACGGCAGCGCGCCGGGGGAGGGCCGGGCGCCGGGCAGCTGCTGGGCAAGCGGTGCGGGGCCTGCCGGATCGAGATCGACCGCGGCGAACTGTCCCGCATCTCGGCGGCCGCCGAGGACGATGTGGTGCGCTGCCCGGAATGCGGCGCGATCCTGCTGCGGGTCAAGGGGTTCGACCAGTGAAGGTTGTCATCGAAGCCGACGGCGGATCACGCGGAAACCCCGGGCCGGCCGGGTACGGCGCCGTGGTGTGGACCGAGGACCGCGCGAGCGTGCTGGCCGAGAACAAGCAGGCCATCGGCCGGGCAACCAACAACGTCGCCGAATACCGCGGCCTGATAGCCGGTTTGGACGACGCCCTGAAGCTCGGCGCCACCGAGGCCGCGGTGTACCTGGATTCCAAGCTGCTGGTGGAACAGATGTCCGGGCGGTGGAAGGTCAAGCACCCCGACCTGATCGAACTCAACGCCCAGGCCCGACGCCTGGCGGCGCGGTTCGACACGATCAGCTACTCGTGGATTCCGCGGGAGCGCAATTCGCACGCCGATCGGTTGGCCAACGAGGCGATGGACGCTGCGGCCGAGGCCAACGGTGCGGCGGCAAAGTCCGAGCCGGCCGGCACACCCGAGCCCCCCGGCGCCGACGCGGCGAAAACCGTTGCGGCACCGGCGCCGACGGCGGCACCGGCACCGGCACCGGCTCCGGCGGCGCCCGGCTGGACCGGCGCGCGCGGCACCCCCACCCGCCTGCTGTTGCTGCGCCACGGGCAGACGGAGCTGTCGGTGCAGCGCCGCTATTCGGGCCGCGGCAACCCGGCGCTCACCGAAGTGGGGCGGTGGCAGGCCGACGCGGCGGCGCGGTATCTGGCCCAGCGCGGCGGGATTTCGGCGGTCTTCGCCTCCCCGCTGCAACGGGCGTACGACACCGCGGCGGCGGCCGCCAAGGCCCTGGGACTTGATGTGACGGTCGACGACGACCTGATCGAGACCGACTTCGGGGCCTGGGAGGGGTTGACGTTCGGCGAGGCCGCGGAGCGCGACCCCGAACTGCACCGTCGTTGGCTGCGCGACACCAGCACCGCCCCGCCGGGCGGCGAGAGCTTCGACGCGGTGCTCGACCGGGTGTCGAGCATCCGTGACCGCATCCTCGCCGCACATCACGGCACGACGGTGCTGGTGGTGTCCCACGTGACGCCGATCAAAATGTTGCTGCGGGAGGCGCTGGACGCCGGGCCCGGCATCTTGTACCGGCTGCACCTCGACCTGGCGTCGCTGAGCATCGCCGAATTCTATTCCGACGGAGCCTCTTCGGTGCGGTTGGTGAACCAGACGGCGTATCTAGCCGGCTGAGGGCGACGCGCCGCCGTAGTCGCCGAAGGACCACAGGTTGCCTTCGGGATCGCGGACGGTGAATTCGCGTGCGCCGTAGTCGGTTTCGGCCAGCGGCCGCACCACCTCGGCCTTATGCTGCAGCACCCGTTCGTAGAGCGCGTCGGGATCGGCGGTGACGACGTAGCCGCCGGCGGTGCCCGGTTCGCGGCACCACTGCGCGTCGGGCTTGTGGGTGCCCAGCATGATCCCTCCGCTGCCGTGCGGCCAGTTCAGTTGCGCGTGATCGACGGTCTCGCCCTGGCCGTAGCGGGCCGCGAGGACGAAGCCGAATGTCTCGACGTAGTAATCGATCAGCTTGGGTGCGTCATGGGCCTGCAATGTCAACCAGACGGTCGGATTCGAAGCGGTCATGGTCCCACTGTGCGCCGAACGAGTGGCCGCCGTCTTGAATGTTTCGGAACTCATCGGCCAGCCACCGCCGCGGCGGCACACCGACGAACCGGACGAATTCGCGGGTCAGGTGCGCCTGGTCGCTGTACCCGGTGGCGGCCGCGATCCCCGCGAGGCCGACGCGTCCGTACCGGCGCGCCGACGCCGCGATGCGCGCCGTCGCGTGCTGGAACCGCATCAGCATCGCCACCGTCTTGGGCGAGCGGCCGACCTCCTGGCCGAACAGCGTCGTCAGGTGCCGGGTGGTCACGCCGACCGTCTCCGCCACGGCGGCCACCGGTATCCGGCCCCGGCTGCGCTCCAGCAGGTGCCAGGCATACGCGACCTCGGGACGCACGGTCGCGCTCTCGCGGCGCCGCCGCGCCTCGATGAGGTAGCGGGCCACCACGGCGAACGCGTCCGGCCAGCCGTGCGCCTCGGTCACGCGATCATGCAATTCCAGGCCGCCGCGATCCAGCACGGCGGTCGCGTCGTAGTCGGTCACGGGAAGCTCGGCGCTCGGCACGCCGAACAGCGCGCGTGATGCGAGAGGATGCACCGCCAGCTGCACGCCCGCCTGGCCGCGGCGCTGCCGCACGTGGCTGGCCTGCACGTGCAGCCCGCTCAGCAGCAACGGGTTGGGGCGCGCGACGGCCAGTGCGTCGGCGGTGTCGCCGGCTTCCACCCCGTCGTCGAGGCTGACGATGAACGTCAACATCGAGGACGGCATGCCGCGGTGCACGGTCTCGGGAACATCGAAGGTCCGGTATCCGACCATCGACGTCACGCCCGGCGCGCTGTGCGGCGGTGCCACGCGGTATTCCGAGCCCCGGTCCATCGCTCCACGCTAACGCCGTACCGGTCAGCTGTGCAGGTGCAGCCGCTCGCCGTGCGGGCCGAAAATCACGATGGCCTCCACCGGCCCGTCCACCACGCCGAACCAGTGCGGCGTCCACGTCGAGAATTCGACGGCCTGGCCCGGGTCGATGGTGAAGTCGCGGTCGCCGAGGATGAGCCGCATCCGGCCGGAAAGCACGTACATCCAGTCCTGCCCCTCATGCACGGGCAGGTCGGCGGGCGGGTTGCGCCGCCGGGCGCTGACGCGAACCTTGAACGCGTGCAGGCCGCCGGCGGGACCCTGGCGGGTCAGCGGCCAGTAGGTGACGCCGTGGTGGGTGTGCGCCGCGCCGCGCACCCGCGGGTCCGGCGGTGACGAGGTCTGCAGCAACTCGTCGGTGCTCACCGAGAGAGCCCGGGCCAGCCGCGGCAGATGATCCAGCGCCAGGCGGCGTTTGCCGGACTCGAGCCGGCTGAGCGTCGAGACGTCGATGCCCGCCTTCTCGCCGACCTCCTGCAGCGTCATGCCCCGCTGCACGCGCAGCTCCCGCAGCCTCCGCCGCACCAGGAGGTCGATGTCGGGGTCGGTTTTTGCCTGCATGGCAATTCAGCTTGGCAACTCCTGGCGGAATGGGCAAGCTCGCGGTATGGACAGTTCTTGCAAACCCGATGACGCCCAGCAGTTCTGGGAAGAGCGCTACCGGTCACTCGAGCGGGTGTGGAGCGGACGGGTCAACCCCCGGCTCGCGGAGGTGGCCGCCGACCTGGCGCCGGGCCGAGCACTCGACCTGGGCTGCGGAGAGGGAGCCGACGCGCTGTGGCTCGCCGACCGCGGGTGGCAGGTGGTGGCCGTCGACGTCTCGGACACCGCGCTGCAACGCGCCCGCGCGGCCGCATCGGCGCGGAATATGGCCGCCCACATCGAATTTCAGCGGCACAACCTCAACGAGAGCTTCCCGCAAGGGATGTTCGACCTGATCTCTGCCCAGTATTTTCATTCGCCGGCCCGCCTCGACCGGGAAAACGTGTTACGGAACGCCGCCGGCCGCGTGAATCCCGGTGGCGTGCTGTTGATCGTCGACCACGGGGCGGTGCCGCCGTGGGCGCAGCACCACGATCACTCCTTCCTCGGCATCGAGGAGGTGATCGCCTCGTTACGGCTGGATTCGACCGCCTGGACTCGGTTACGGGCCGACTCCGTCGAGCGCGAGATGACCGTCAACGGGGAAACGGCCAGGGTGCCCGACCACGTGATCGCGTTGCGACGAGACGAATGATCCTCACGCCGCGTCGTGAAAGATCAGCCCCATCGCGTAGCGCTGCCCGGTGCGAACCACGGACACACCATGGCGCACCGGCGCCGCGGACCAGCCGCGGGCCGAGGGCACCGGCCGCTCCCGGGTGGTGAAGACGTAGCCGTGCCCCTGCGGCAATTGCGTTGCGGTGCCCCGGGATTGAGCCCGCAGTCGCTGCTCGACCAGCAAAAATTCACCGCCGGTGTAATCGGTGGCCGGGTCGCTGAGGTTGATCACCACCTGCAAGGGGAACACCAAGTCCCCGTAGAGGTCCCGGTGCAGCGCATTCCAGTCGCCCGCACCGTATTTCAGCATCAGGGCCGTGGACCGGGTCTGGCCGGCGGCGTGGCAGGCCGCCAGCCAGTCGTCGAGGCGGTCCGGCCAGGGTGCGTCCCGGCCCAGCCTGCCCCACCAATCGCGGGCGATCGGCAGCAGCCGGGGATACAGCGCCTGTTTGAGATCCTCGATCGGTTCGGGGTAGGGCGCGTGGAAATAGCGGTACTGCCCGGACCCATAGCGCTTGGGCGCCATGTCGATCGTGGAACGGAACAGGGCGTCGTCGGCGTAGAGCTTGCGCAGCCGCGCCGCCTCGCTGGGCGTGACCAGTCGCGGTAGCAGCGCCCCGCCGTACTCGTCGACCGCGGCGGCGATAGCCTCCCAATCGCCTGAATCGACACGCCTTTTCCACCGGGACATCCGCGTCCTTCCGATTCGTGACCCGGCTCCACGGTAAACGGTTGCTGGCCCCGGCCCCGCGCAGCGGGTACCGTTTATCGTCGCGGACGAGTTGGCCGGGCGGCCGCGGGCCGTCGCAAGGCGGTTCGAGGAAAGTCCGGACTTCACAGAGCAGGGTGATTGCTAACGGCAATCCGAGGTGACTCGCGGGAAAGTGCCACAGAAAACAGACCGCCACCCTCGCGGTGGTAAGGGTGAAACGGTGCGGTAAGAGCGCACCAGCATCCCGGGTGACCGGGGTGGCTCGGCAAACCCCACCCGAAGCAAGGCCAAGAAGGCCGCACCGCTGGTGCGGCCGCGCAGGCGTTCGAGGGTTGCTCGCCCGAGCCTGCGGGTAGGCCGCTCGAGGCACCCGGTGACGGTGTGTCCAGATGGATGGTCGCCGCCGCACCGCCGTTGCTCACGCGCGGCGGTGGGGAACAGAATCCGGCTTACAGGCCAACTCGTCCGCCTTCAGCCTCCGCGAAACTGCAACCAGCGACCCGTTCGCCGAGTGGGGGCGTCGGTAGTTGCAGTCTCGCGACCGGGTTAGTGGCCCGCCTTGCGCACCGCTTTGGCGAGTTTGCGTAGGGTGCCGTCGAGTTCGCGGCGGCACCGCTGCGCCAAGTCGGCCTCCCGCTGATACAGCAGCCCGTACGTGAAAGTGTCTTCGCCGGCGGCGTGGGCGATCTCCGCCTCCTGGCGCAGGTGTTCACGGCTGACCACGCTGTCTTGATGATCGCCGAGCAGCGACTGCACGGCCTTGGCCTGCTCGGACACCTTCGCCGCGCCGGTGGCGGCCGCGGTGTACCGAAGACGCTTGGCGCGCTTGCGGATTCGGTGTATCGCTTCGTCGCGGTGGTGGTGGTCGCCGGGCTGCTCCCGCGCGGCCCGGGCGGCGGCCTTCGCTGCCTTGCGGACCTTCTTGTAGGCGGCGTCGATGGTCACCGGGGCCTGTTCCTCGGCCGCGGCGGCGACGGGGGTTTGGGCAGCAATCGTCTCCAGGGAGTCGAGCAACCGGAAGTAACGCTGCGAGCGCATCGCGATCAACGACCGGCGCAGCCCGGTCTGGTAGCGACGCTGGGCGCCCCCGACCAGGCGTTCGCGCACCGGACCGCGCACCAATTCCGGTGCGAGCCCGTCCAAGTCACGCTCGTATCGCTCGGCGAGCACCTCGGCGTCGCGCGCCATCCCCAAGATCCCGGCGAGCTCACGCAACTCGTCCAGCACCCATCCCTCCTCGGGCAACCCGAACGAATCCTGGTAATCACGCAGCAGGCTGCGCAGCTTGCGGGTGGTCACCCGCATCTGGTGGATGGAGTCATACGCGTCGGCGCGCACGGCGCGATCCCACACCAGCAGCTCGCGGACCTGCTCGGCGATGGCGCGCTGCAACGGATCCTCGGACGGCTGCGCGCCGTCGGGCGGTGGCGGGGTGCCGAGCACCCGCGCCAGCTTGGAGCCGTGCCCGGCCGGCGCGGCACCGGCGTCCAGCAGCCGGTTGCTCAACCGGTTCAGCAGCTCGGTGCCGGCCGCCCCGTTGGATTGACCGCCCGCTTCGAGCAGCTCCAATTCCCACTCCCGCCACTCCAGCTCGGTGGGCGGCGCACCGGTTTCATCGGCGGCGGCTCCGGCGCTGTCATCGGAGCCCCGCGTCGACCATGCGGTGACGTGGTCGTTGCTGAACTCGGCCAGCGCGACGCCCGCGGCGTCGTACAACACCTGGCTCTCGCGCTCGGTGGTGATGCGCGCGACCGGCTGCAGCGGCCGGTCGCGGACGATCGCCAGCACGACGTCCGTCAACTCGGTGGGCACGGCGTTGTTCCCGTCGGGGCCGGATGCGTCCAGCGGCGCGCGGACCTCGGTGCGCGCGTCGGGCCCGGCCGGCAGCTTGAGGTGCCACCCCGCGTCGGAGCCACCGGTGCGGCGGCGCAGGGTGATCTTGTTGCGCGCGAGGTCATGTGCGGGCGTGTCGAAGTACGTCGCATCCAGGGTTTGCGTCGGCGACTTCTCGACGTGGGCGACCGCGGCGATCCCTTCGAACGACGGGGACACGGTGGACTCGACGACGTCGAACTTGCGCTCTACCTCCAGGTGACGCGAGGTCTGCGGCGTTTGTGCAGGCATCTTTCGCTCCGTTGACGGCGCGTCGCCGCGGCCTTGAACGCGGTGGACGGTGGGGGATGAGACCCATAGCCTGCCACACCGCGGTGACGGCGCTATGGCGGCGGCGGAGGAGGGGGAGGAGCCGACGTGTCGTCCTCCGGCAGCGGCGCATAGGCCGCGGGCGGCGGGGCATAGCGGGCGATGTTGTCAGCGATGTTGGTGCAGCCACTCACCGAGACGCGTCGGCCCGCGCCCACGCACACGGTCGCCTCGACCCGATCGGCGGAGGGCACCGCGGTAAGGATTGCGGGGACGGACACCACGCCCGAGAACACCAGCAGTGCGGCAAGCCCGCGGCGGCGGTTCATCTGCACTCTCCTTCCGACCCCTCAGTGCATTGTGCCGTCACAGCGCGGCGGGCGGGCCGAGAATGTGAATATCGCTGGGGCGGCGGGGCCGGAAAGCGTTAGGCCGTGTGCACGTTCGGGGTGCGGACGTGTTCGGGGCGAAGGCCCCGCCCGAAGGCGATCGGCGGGATGGATCGCAGCGGGCCCCGACCCACGATCGCGGGGATCGGGATAGGTGACAGGTCACCACCGTTCAAATTGGGCGCGATCACCCGATCCTGGGCGAACACCTGGATCGCCTGGATGACCCGGGCGGGCAGCTCCCGCCGGCGCTGCACCTTGGCGAGGTCGGTGTCGCGCAGCCGTCCGTTGCTCAGTGGGACGCTCAGGATGTTGGCCGCCGCCACCGCGTCGGCGACGGCGAGGTTGATCCCGACGCCGCCGATCGGCGACATGGCGTGGGCGGCGTCGCCGATGCACAGCAGGCCGGTGCGCCACCACGTCTCGAGCCGGTCCACCCGCACGTCGAGTTGACTGGTCTGGTCCCAGGAACGAAGGTCGTCGACGTGTTCGCGTAGCTGTGGCCGCGCCGCCACGACGCGCTCTTTGAACGCCTCCAGCGACCCGTCGCGGGGGTCGGACCCCTTCGGCATCAGATACGCGATCTGCCAATAGTCGCCCCGGTAGATCAACGCCATGGTGAAGCCCTTGCGGGCCACCCCGTACAGCTCCTGCGGATCGCCGGGGCGCCAGTTGAGCCGAAACCACAACACGTCCATCGGGGAGTGCGCCGCAGCGGTCTGCAGCCCGGCCGCGGCCCGGACCGCGGATTTGCGCCCGTCCGCGCCGACGACCAGGTCGGCGCGGACCTCCAGGTCGGGTGTGCGCGCCCCGATCACGCGATCGCCGTCGAAGATCAGGTCTTTGACTTCCGCGTTGCGGATCAGCGTGAATTCCGGGTAGGCAGAGGCCTTTTCGGCGAGGAAGTCGAGGAAATCCCACTGCGGCATCAACGCGATATACGGCTGTTTGAAGCCCAACCGCTTGAGCACACCGAAGTTGCCGAAGGTGCGAATCGTGCCGTCGGTGTCGAACGCGACACGGTCGATTTTGGTGTGCGGCAGGCGCAGGAGCTCATCGACGAGCCCAAGCTCGTCCATGATCCGCAGGGTGCTGGGATGCACCGTGTCGCCGCGGAAGTCGCGCAGGAAGTCATTGTGCTTCTCCAAGACGACAACCCGGACCCCGGCGCGGGCGAGCAGGAGCGCGTGAACGAGGCCGGCGGGGCCCCCACCGGCAACACAAACCTGGGTCTGAAGGACTTCCGCCACGGCCCGACCCTACCGCGGGCCTGCATTTGTTTGGCGCCTGATTCGCGCGTGCGCGGCGCGCAAACCCCTTATGGTTTGCGATACGAATACCGCTCGCCTTGTGCGGTGGTCGACGAAGGAGCGTTTGCATGGGGTCTTGTGTTCGCCCGGCAGCCCGGGCCGTTGCCGGCGGAATGGCGGCCTGCGCGGCCAGTGTGGCAATGCTTTTCGCGACAGCCGGTTCGGCCGCCGCGGACGTGCCGATGGACGATCCGGAGCCGGCGCCCACGTCGCAACCCAATTGCACGGCCGCCGATCTGGCCCAGGTCTCGTCGGGCGTCGCCGCGGCCACGTCGGCGTACCTGTTCACGCACCCGGACGTCAACGACTACTTCACCAGCTTGAAGGGCCAACCGCGCAGCGACATGCGCGATCAGTTGAAGCAGTACATGGATGCCAACCCGCAGACCCACGCCGACCTCGAGGGCATCCGCCAGCCGCTGACCGACTTCCAGAATCGGTGCCGCTGAAGCCTTCCGGTCAGCTGGCCGGCGGCGGCCGCAGATGCATTGCCAGGTCGCTCAACTCGAGGATCGTCTGAATCTCGGTGTCGCGGAACGGCCGTCCGTCGGGTCCCAGCAAGTCGTGAAACCATTCCTGCGGCATCGCCGGATCCGGGTTCGGGTGGTCCCAGGAGTCCCAGGGAAAGTACGTCTGCGTTTTCCCGGCGACGAATCCCCAGTTGAATGCGCCGACGTTGGCGCGCTTCGCGATCGGCAGGATGTTTTGCACCGTGCTGCCCAGCGGCCGGGCCATGTACTCGGTGCATAGGATCGGGCGCCCCAGCGGGACGAGCTCGGCGATGCGCCTCTCGAACGCCGCCGGCTCGCCGTAGCAGTGGAAGGTGATGACATCGGAGTTGTCGAGCTGGATCCCGGCGATGACGCTGCGGCGCGCCGGGTCGGCCCACTCGCCGTGCCACACGCCGCTCGTCAGCGGCTGGCGGGGATCGACCGACCGCGCCCACTCGAACACCTGGGGGAGCAGGTTGGCGACCAGGTCGACCTTGTCTTTGCGTTCCACCGAGGCGTAGGTGTCCGCCGGATTGTCCGGCTCGTTCCACAGGTCCCAGCCCAAAATGCGGTCGTCATTGCGGAATTGGGTCAGGACTCCGGTGACGTAGCCGCGCAGGGTGCGGACGTAGCCGCGGTCATCGAGGCGCGCGGCGCCCGGGCTCTGCACCCAGCCGGAGTTGTGGATGCCGGGCCGGGGCGCGGGCTGCGGGCCCGGCTTGGGGAACGGATCCCAACACGAATCAAACAGGACGAACAGGGGTTTGATGTCGTGGCGGGCCGCGATGTCGACGAACCGCGCGAGACGGCCCTGGAACCCTCGGTGGTCCTGCGCCCAGAGCAGATCGTGCAAAAAGACCCGCACCGCGTTGAATCCATTTGTTTGGGCCCAACCCAATTCGGTGTCGATGCGCCGGGGATCGAAGGTATCGGCCTGGAACATCTCCAGCTGGTTGATGGCGTTGGACGTGATGTAGTTCGCGCCCACCGGCCAGGCTTGCGCCTGATACCAGCGGTTGGCCCGCTCGGGCGACCACCGGCTTGCCTGCGGCGAGGTGCGAGGCGGCTGCGCGGACGCGTGCGGTGTGCGGGCCAAAACGATGCCTCCTGCCACTAGCAGCGGGAACTTCAGCACCGTTCGACGGTGTACGAAGCCACCACGGTCCCCCCGGTCGATGTGGTCCACCTTTGCTCTTTAGAGTCCGGATCGTCTCCTAAGAGCAATCGTACATGCCTGCCACACAACGTTTTTCGGCGGTTTCGTTGTGACCGGGGTAACGTTGTCAACGAGGCGGGACCCTCAGATCGGCGGTCCGGGCGCGCACCGCGGCGTGCCGGCCATCGTGCGCTGACGCGCGGGGTCAGAAGCAGTGCTCGTCGGCGGGGAAAACCCCTGCGGCGACCTCGTGCGCATATTGCGTTGCGGCCCGGCGCAATTCCCCGCCGATGTCGGCGAACCGTTTGACGAAGCGGGCGGCCTTGCCGCTGCTCATGCCGGCCATGTCCTGCCACACCAGCACCTGCCCGTCGCAGTTCGGTCCGGCGCCGATCCCGATGGTCGGAATCGTCAGCTTGCCGGTGATCTGGGTGGCCAACTCGGCCGGCACCATCTCCATCACCACGGAGAACGCCCCGGCCTCGGCGACGGCGATCGCGTCCGCGACGGTCTGTTCGGCCGCGTCGCCGCGGCCCTGGACCCGGAAGCCGCCCAGGCTGTTCACGCTCTGCGGGGTAAACCCGATGTGCGCCATCACCGGGATGCCCGCGGCGGTCAGGCAGGCGATCTGTTCCGCGACCCGCTCACCGCCCTCGAGCTTCACCGCGTGCGCGCCGCCCTCTTTCATGAACCGGGTGGCGGCGGCCAGCGCGGCGGCGGGCCCGGCCTCGTAGCTGCCGAACGGCAGGTCCGCGACGACCATGGCGTGCTGGGCGCCGCGCGCCACGCCGCGGACCAACGGAATCAGTTCGTCGATCGACACCGGCACGGTGGTGTCGTAGCCGTAGACGACGTTGGCCGCCGAGTCGCCGACCAGCAGGACCGGGATGCCGGCCTCGTCGAAAATGCGGGCGGTCGAATAGTCGTAGGCCGTGAGCATCGCCCACTTGTGCCCTTCGGCCTTCATCTTCTGCAGGTGGTGGGTGCGGATCTTGGTGAGCGGCTGCGCGGGCGCAGACGAATTGGCACCGTAAACGTTGTGCTCAGACATCATTGTCCCTAGTGGGTGGTCGGGTCGATCCTCGTGGCCCAAAACGGGTCCCCGGGTTCGTCTGACGGTGTCATTCTGCCATTTCTTCGGCGCGGTTGAAACGGCGCGACAGTGTGAGACAGGCCATGCTCCGCGCGCGGCGGTGCCGCTGATCAGGATCTCAGGTTTCCTCTGGCAGCATATGTTGGCATGGGTTCGTCTCGCCGCGGCACGAGCGCGCGCACGCTGCTGATGTGGACGTCGATCGCTGCCGTGGCGCTGCTTCTGGCGGGCTGCGAACGCGTGGTGCTGGGACGCGCCGTCATGTCCGAACCCAAGCTGGGCCAGGCGGTGGAGTGGACGCCGTGCCGGGCCGCCAACCCGAAGGTCAAGCTCCCGGCCGGCGCGTTGTGCGGCAAGCTCGCGGTGCCGGTCGACTACGACAACCTCGACGGCGACGACGCCACGCTGGCGATGATCCGTTTCCCCGCGACCGGGGACAAGATCGGCTCGTTGGTGATCAACCCCGGCGGGCCCGGGGAGTCCGGCATCGAAGCGGCGCTGGGCGTCGTCCAGTCCCTGCCCAAGCGGGTCCGCGAAAGGTTCGACCTGGTGGGCTTCGATCCCCGCGGGGTGGGCGCGTCGCGCCCGGCGGTCTGGTGCAACTCCGACGCCGACAACGACCGGCTGCGCACCGAGCCGAACGTCGACTACAGCCCGGCCGGTGTGGCCCACATCGAGGACGAGACCAAGCAGTTCGTCGGCCGCTGCGTCGACAAGATGGGCAAGGGCTTTCTGGCCAACATCGGGACGGTCAACGTCGCCAGGGACCTCGACGCCATCCGGGCCGCGCTGGGCGACGACAAGCTGACCTACCTCGGCTACTCCTACGGCACCCGGATCGGCTCGGCCTACGCCGAGGCCTACCCGAACAAGGTGCGGGCGATGATCCTCGACGGCGCCGTCGACCCCAACGCCGATCCCATCGAGGCCGACCTGCGGCAGGCCAAGGGATTCCAGGACGCGTTCAACAACTACGCCGCCGACTGCGCGAAACAACCGAACTGCCCGCTGGGCACCGACCCGGCCAAGGCCGTCGACGTCTACCACAGCCTGGTCGACCCGATGGTCGACCCCAACAACCCCATGGTCGGCCGGCCGGTCCCGACCAACGACCCGCGCGGACTCAGCTACAGCGACGCCATCGTCGGCACCATCATGGCGCTGTACTCACCGAACCTGTGGCATCACCTGACCGACGGCCTCTCCGAACTCGTCGACCATCACGGCGACACCCTGCTCGCCCTGGCCGACATGTACATGCGCCGCGACTCGCACGGCCACTACACCAACGCCACCGACGCGCGGGTGGCGGTCAACTGCGTGGACCAGCCGCCGATTACCGACCGGGCCAAGGTGATTGACGAAGACCGCCGCTCCCGGGAGATCGCACCGTTCATGAGCTACGGGCAGTTCACCGGCCACGCGCCGCTGGGCACCTGCGCGTTCTGGCCGGTACCGCCGACGAGCAAGCCGCACACCATCTCCGCGCCCGGCCTGGCGCCGACGGTGGTGGTGTCGACGACCCACGACCCGGCGACTCCCTACAAGGCCGGCGTCGACCTGGCCAACCAGCTGCGCAGCTCGCTGCTGACCTACGACGGAACCCAGCACACGGTCGTCTTCCAGGGCGATGGCTGCATCGACAACTACGTGACGGCCTATCTGGTCGGCGGCACGACGCCGCCGAGCGGCGCCAAGTGCTAGCGCCGAACGTGTACTCACGGCGGGATTTTCGTCGATTCGTCGCCGTGGTTGCACGCTCGGTGCGGGCTCGAACCGGCTGAGAGCCGAGACCAAGGCGTAATCGTTTCGCGCTGCCACGGGGACCCGCGGCTGCAACGATGACAGCCATGTCGCGCCTGAGACCCGTGAGCTCGGCGCTGCTTTCGTTCGGCCTTGTGCTGGGCGGTTCGGCCGTCGCCGCGCTGCCGGTGGCCGGCGCCACGCCCGAACCGGGCGCGGGGCAGACCCCGGCCCCGAACCCGCCGGCGGCCGCGGCGCCGCAGGGCTGGGGGAGCTGCGGCCAATTCGTCTCGGACACAAGCGATATCCCCGCCGCGCGGTGCACCACGGTGTCGGTCCCGATCGACTACAACAACCCGGGCGGCGCCCAGGCCAAGCTGGCGGTGATCCGCGTGCCCGCGACCGGGCAACGAATGGGATCGCTGCTGGTCAATCCCGGTGGTCCCGGCGGCTCGGCGGTCGACATGGTGGCCGCGATGGCGCCGGACCTGGAGAACTCGCCCGTCGGCCGCAACTTCGATCTGGTCGGCTTCGACCCGCGCGGCGTGGGCCACTCCACTCCTTCGCTGCGCTGCCGCACCGACGCCGAGTTCGACGCGTATCGGCGAGAGCCGATGGTCGACTACAGCCCGGCCGGCGTCGCGCACATCGAGCAGCTCTACCGGCAGCTGGCCCAGCAATGCGTGAACCGGATGGGCGCCGCGTTTTTGGCCAACGCGGGCACCGCGTCCGTCGCGCGTGACATGGACGCGGTGCGCCAGGCGCTGGGCGACGAACAGATCAACTACCTGGGATACAGCTACGGCACCGAGCTGGGCACCGCCTACCTGGAGAAGTTCAGCAACCACGTGCGGGCGATGGTGCTCGACGGTGCCATCGACCCGACCGTCGGCCCCATCGACGAGAACGTCAACCAAATGGCCGGATTCCAAACGGCTTTCAACGACTACGCCACCGACTGCGCCCGCTCGCCGGGCTGCCCGTTGGGCACCGACCCGTCGCAGTTCGTCGCCCGCTACCACGCCCTGGTCGACCCGCTGGCCACCAAGCCGGGCCGCACCGCGGACCCCCGCGGGCTGAGCTACGCCGACGCGACCACCGGCACCATCAACGCGCTCTACACGCCGACGCACTGGAAATACCTGACCAGCGGCCTGCTCGGCCTGGCCCGCGGCACCGACGCCGGCGACCTGCTGCTGCTCGCAGACGACTATCAGGGACGCGGCCGCGACGGGCACTACTCGAACGACCAGGATGCGTTCAACGCGATCCGGTGCGTCGACGCCCCGAATCCGACCGACCAGGCCAGCTGGGTGACCGCGGATCAGCGGATCCGCCAGGCGGCGCCCTTTTTGAGCTACGGGCCGTTCACCGGAAACGCTCCCCGCGATTTGTGCGCGCTGTGGCCCGTCCCGCCGACGTCGGCGCCGCACGCCGCACCGCCCATGGCGCCGGGCAAGGTCGTCGTCGTCTCCACCACGCACGACCCGGCGACCCCGTATCAGGCCGGGGTGAACCTGGCCCGCCAGCTGGGCGGCCCGCTGATCACCTACGACGGCACGCAGCACACGGCGGTGTTCAACGGCGACCAATGCGTGGACAACGCCGTGGTGCGTTACCTGGTCGCGGGCACCCCGCCGCCGGCCGGCTACAGCTGCCGGTCCTGACCAGCGAGCGACGGCCCCGCGGCGGCCATCGCAACGGTTCTGAGCGGGCATCGGTAACGCAGATTTAACAGCCGTTGCATACTGTTCGAGTTATGGATCGCCAGAAGGAATTCGTGCTGCGCACGCTCGAGGAACGAGACATCCGCTTCGTTCGGCTGTGGTTCACCGATGTGCTCGGCTTCCTCAAGTCGGTCGCCATCGCCCCGGCCGAACTCGAAGGCGCCTTCGAGGAGGGCATCGGCTTCGACGGATCCTCGATCGAGGGCTTCTCGCGGGTCTCGGAATCCGACACCGTCGCCAACCCCGACCCGTCCACCTTCCAGGTGCTGCCGTGGGCCTCGCCCAGCGGCCACCACCACTCGGCGCGGATGTTCTGCGACATCACCATGCCGGACGGCTCGCCGTCCTGGGCGGACCCGCGGCACGTGCTGCGCCGCCAGCTGCAGAAGGCCAACGACCTGGGCTTCTCCTGCTACGTGCACCCCGAGATCGAATTCTTCCTGCTCAAGCCGGGCGCCGACGACGGGACGCCGCCGGTTCCGGTCGACAACGCCGGCTACTTCGACCAGGCGGTCCACGACTCCGCCTCGAACTTCCGCCGCCATGCGATCGAGGCGCTGGAGTTCATGGGCATCTCGGTGGAGTTCAGCCACCACGAGGGCGCGCCCGGCCAGCAGGAGATCGACCTGCGCTTCGCCGACGCCCTGTCGATGGCCGACAACGTGATGACGTTCCGTTACGTCATCAAGGAAGTGGCGATCGACAACGGCGCCCGCGCGTCTTTCATGCCCAAGCCGTTCGGGCAGCACCCCGGCTCCGCGATGCACACCCACATGAGCCTGTTCGAGGGCGACGTCAACGCGTTCCACAGCCCGGACGACCCGCTGCAGCTCTCCGATGTGGGCAAGTCCTTCATCGCCGGGATCCTCGAGCACGCCTCGGAGATCAGCGCCGTCACCAACCAATGGGTCAACTCCTACAAGCGTCTGGTGGGGGGCGGCGAGGCGCCGACCGCCGCGTCCTGGGGCGCGGCCAACCGCTCCGCGCTGGTGCGGGTGCCCATGTACACCCCGCACAAGACGTCGTCGCGGCGCGTCGAGGTCCGCAGCCCCGACTCGGCCTGCAACCCGTACCTGACGTTCGCCGTGCTGCTGGCCGCCGGGCTGCGCGGGGTGGAGAAGGGTTACGTGCTGGGGCCGCAGGCCGAGGACAACGTGTGGGACCTGACCCCCGCGGAGCGCCAGGCGATGGGATACCGCGAGCTGCCCACCAGCCTGGACAGCGCGCTTCGCGCCATGGAGTCCTCCGAGCTGGTCGCGGAAACGTTGGGGGAGCATGTGTTTGACTTCTTCCTGCGCAACAAGCGCACCGAGTGGGCGAACTACCGCAGCCACGTCACCCCGTACGAACTGAATACCTACCTGTCGCTGTAGCGGTTTCATGCGCCGCCCGTGCCTGAAGATCGGCCGGTTGCGATACGGTCGTGGTCGTGACCAAACCCGCGACGCAGCGCCCCAGGCTGCCCAGCGTCGGCCGGCTCGGGTTGGTCGATCCGCAAGCGGCCGAACGCATAGCGCAGCTGGGCTGGCATGACCATGACGACCAGGCCCACGTCGACCTGCTCTGGTCGCTGTCGCGCGCCGCGGACCCCGACGCCGCCCTGCTCGCCCTGGTTCGGTTGGCCGAGAACCCCGACGCCGGGTGGAGCGAGCTCAACGCCACCCTGCTCGCCGAACGCCCCCTGCGCGGCCGGCTGTTCGGTGTGCTCGGCGCGTCGCTGGCCCTCGGGGATCACCTGATCGCCCAGCCGCAGTCCTGGAAACTCTTGCGCGGCAACGTCACACTGCCCACCCACGACCAGCTGTCCGCGAATTTCACCGCGTGCGTCGAGGAGGCGCTGGCCGACCCCGGTTCGGCGATGGTGCGGCTGCGCACCCTGTACCGCGATCAGCTGCTGGTGTTGGCCGGGCTCGACCTGGCCGCCACGGTCGAGGACGAACCGGTGGTGCCGTTCACCGTGGTGGCCGCCCACCTGTCGGACCTGGCCGACGCCGCGCTGGCCGCCGCGTTGCGGGTGGCCGAGAGCACCGTGTGCGGCGACAAGTCGCCGCCGCGGCTGGCGGTCATCGCGATGGGCAAATGCGGTGCCCGCGAACTGAACTACGTCAGCGACGTCGACGTCATCTTCGTCGCCGAGCACGCCGACGCCCTCACCACCCGGGTGGCCGGCGAGATGATGCGGCTGGCCTCCGAGGCGTTCTTTCAGGTCGACGCCGGGCTGCGACCGGAGGGCCGCAGCGGCGAGCTGGTCCGCACCGTCGAGTCGCACATCGCCTATTACCAGCGGTGGGCGAAAACCTGGGAGTTCCAGGCGCTGCTGAAGGCGCGCGCGGCGGTGGGCGACGCGGAGCTGGGGCAGCGGTACCTGGCCGCGCTGATGCCGATGGTCTGGGTCGCCTGCGAGCGTGAGGACTTCGTGGTCGAAGTGCAGGCGATGCGGCGCCGCGTCGAGCAGCTGGTGCCCGCCGACGTGCGCGGCCGCGAGATCAAGCTCGGCAGCGGCGGGTTGCGCGACGTCGAATTCGCCGTGCAGCTCCTGCAGTTGGTGCACGGGCGCAGCGACGAGTCGCTGCACGTGGCGTCGACGGTGGACGCGCTGGCCGCGCTGGGCCACGGCGGCTACATCGGACGCGAGGACGCGGCGAACCTCACCGCCTCCTACGAGTTCCTCCGGCTGCTCGAGCACCGGCTGCAGCTGCAGCGGCTCAAGCGCACCCACCTGCTGCCCGAGCCCGACGACGAGGAGGCGGTGCGCTGGCTGGCGCGGGCCGCCCATATCCGGCCCGACGGCCGCCACGACGCGGCGGGGGTGCTGCGCGAGGAGCTGCGGCACCAGAACCTGCGGGTGTCGCAGCTGCACGCCAAGCTGTTCTACCAACCGCTGCTGGAATCGATCGGCCCGGCCGGCCTGGAGATCGCGCACGGCATGACCTCCGAGGCCGCCGAGCGCCAGCTGGCCGCCCTGGGATACGAGGGCCCGCAGTCCGCGCTTAAGCACATGTCGGCGCTGGTCAACCTCAGCGGCCGGCGGGGCCGGGTGCAGTCGGTGCTGCTGCCCAGGCTGCTGAACTGGATGTCGTACACGCCCGACCCCGACGGCGGGCTGCTGGCCTACCGGCGACTGTCCGAGGCGCTGTCCGGGGAGAGCTGGTATCTGGCCACGCTGCGCGATCAGCCCGCCGTCGCGCGGCGGCTCATGCACGTGCTGGGCACCTCGGCGTACGTGCCGGACCTGTTGATGCGCGCGCCCCGGGTCATCCAGGACTACGGCGACGGGGCGACCGGGCCGCGACTCCTGGAGACCGACCCGGCCTCGGTGGCCCGCGCGCTGGTCGCCTCGGCCTGCCGCTACTCCGACCCGGTGCGGGCGATCGCCGGCGCGCGCACCCTGCGGCGTCGCGAGCTGGCCCGGGTGGCGTCGGCGGACCTGCTCGGCATGCTCGAGGTCGTCGACGTGTGCAAGGCGCTGACGTCGGTGTGGGTGGCGGTGCTGCAGGCCGCGCTGGACGCGATGATCCGGACCAACCTTCCCGAAAACGGCAAGGCGCCGGCGGCCATCGCCGTCATCGGCATGGGCAGGCTGGGCGGCGCCGAACTGGGCTACGGGTCCGACGCCGACGTGATGTTCGTGTGCGAATCCGCGCCCGGTGTCGAGGATTCCGTGGCCGTGCGCTGGGCGACCACGGTCGCCGAACAGGTCCGGACCCTGCTGGGGACCCCCAGCGTCGACCCGCCGCTGGAGGTCGACGCCAACCTGCGGCCCGAGGGCCGCAACGGCCCGCTGGTGCGCACCCTGGCCTCCTACGCCGCCTACTACGGGCAGTGGGCGCAGCCGTGGGAGGTCCAGGCGCTGCTGCGCGCGCACGCGGTCGCCGGCGACGAGGAGCTGGGGCAGCGGTTCCTGCTGATGGCCGACAAGACGCGCTATCCACCCAACGAGATGTCGCCGGAGGCGATGCGCGAGATCCGCCGCATCAAGGCCCGCGTCGACGCCGAGCGGCTGCCGCGCGGCGCCGACCCCAACACGCACACCAAGCTGGGTCGCGGGGGACTGGCCGACATCGAATGGACCGTGCAGCTGCTGCAGCTGCGGCACGCCCACGAGATCCCCGCGCTGCACACCACGTCGACGCTGGAGTGCCTGGATGCGATCGCCGCGGCCGAGCTGGTTCCCGCCGACGAGGTGGAGCTGCTGCGGCAGGCCTGGCTGACCGCCACCCGGGCCCGCAACGCGCTGGTGCTCGTCCGCGGTAAGCCCACCGACCAGCTGCCGGGCCACGGACGCCAGCTGAACGCGGTCGCCGTGGCCGCCGGCTGGCCGACCGACGAGGGCGGCGAGTTCTTGGACAACTATTTACGGGTGACGCGGCGCGCAAAAGCCGTCGTGCGCAAGGTGTTTGGAAGTTGAGTCAGGAGGCCGGCGCGTTGGACGCCACATTCGAGGTGCTCAGCGCGACGGAAGCCGATCGCGTGACCGCGCTGTATGCCCCATTGGCCGATGCGGTCCGCGAGCTCGTCGACGCGACCATCCGGACCGAGGTCGGCGACGACGTCGTCGCCGACGCGCGATCGGCGATCGAGGCCGTCACCGCGTCGTTGCGGCAACGCACCCGCGCGATGGGCGTGAGCTACCGCGTCAACGGCCGCCCGCTGCCGTTGGGCAACGCCGCGATCGGGGTGTGCAACCCCATCGCCCCGCCGATCGTGGTGAACCACGAGGGCGACGGGCGCTGCTGGAGCGAGTTCGTCCTGGGCTCGGCCTACGAGGGACCGCCGAAACTGGTGCACGGCGGCGTCAGCGCCCTGGTGCTCGACCACATGCTCGGCGAGGCGGCCAGCGAGGGCTTGTCCAAGGCGCGGTTCACCGGGACCATCACCGTCAAGTATCTGCGCGGCACCCCGCTCGGCCCGCTTCGTTGCGATGCGTGGGTCGACGGCAAACAGGGCCGCAAAGTCTTTGCACGCGGCACCATTTCGGACGCCGCGGGCGTCACCGTCGAGGCCGACGGCGTCTTCATCGAGCCGGCCTGGGCGCAGGAGGCGCAGTGAAGTTCTACATCAGCAGCGCCTTCCTGAACACCCGCGAGATCATCGAGCTCGCCAAGGCGGCCGACGAACTCGGCTACGACGGGATCGGCATCCCCGACCACGTCGTCAACCTGGAGACGCTGGACACGCCGTACCCGTACACCAAGGACGGCCAGCGGCGCTGGCAGCCCTTCACCGACTGGCCGGACCCCTGGGTGCTCGTCGGTGCGCTCGCCCAGGTCACCACGCGGCTGCGGTTCGTCAACACCGTCTACATCCCCGCGATGCGCAACCCGTATTCGGCGGCGAAAGCCATTGGTACCGCGGCGGTTCTGGCGTCGGGCCGGGTGGAGCTGGGTATCGGCGTGGGCTGGTGTCGCGAGGAATTCGCGTTGATGGGTGAGCGATTCGAGGCCCGCGGCAAGCGCACCGATGAAATCATCGAGCTGATGCGGGCGCTGTGGTCGCCGGGCTGGACGGAGTTCGAGGGCGAGTTCTATTCCGCGCCGCGGCTGGAGATGCAGCCCACCCCGCCGCCCATTCCCGTGTATGTCGGGGGGCTCAGCGAGATCGCGCTGCGCCGCGCCGCCCGCAACGACGGCTGGATCGGGGACTTGATCAACACCGAGCGGGCCCTCGACGCCATCGGCCGGCTGCGGGAGATGCGGGCCGAAAACGGTTTGTCCATGGACGATTTCACCGTTCTCACCCCGCTCACCGACGCGTTCACGACCGCCGACTATCAGCGCGCGGAGGCCGGCGGCATCACCGGGATCATCACGATGCCGTGGATGTTCTACGCCGGGCCCGACGCCGGCCTGGACGACAAGATCGACGGCATGCAGCGCTTTCGCAAGGACCTGTCACTCGACGGGTAGGAGACACGGCGGCTTTACCGCGCGTAGGGGTCGGTGATCTCGCGGAGCTGATCCAAGATCTGTTGCAGCAGTGTGAAGTTGCGGGTACCCAGGTAGGCCTTCCACTCCGCGTGGATCTTGTCGAGTGTTGCCGTGACTACCTCGATCGCGCGCCGGCCACGTCGCTCGATCACGATCAACCGGGCGCGGCCATCCGCGGGGTCGGGGACCCGGCGGACATAGCCTAAACGTTCGAGTTGATCGACCAGCACGCCCGCGCTCTGCTTGCTCATTTGCGCCTGTTCGGCGAGGTCTGTGAGGCGCGAACCGTCCGGGGCGATGCGTTGAAACACGCGGCACTGGGCCAGGGTCCAGTCGTCGAATCCGGCATCCTGGAGCGCCCGGAAAATCCGGTCTTCGGTGTGCCGGTACGGGATGAACAACGACACCCCTAGGTCAATCCGCTGCTCGTCGTTCATGCCGCCCTCGGCTCCATCGCCCACGTGGTCCAACGAAATTCACACCTTACGTCCACCGCTACTGCGTCCCGGCACCCTGCGTCCCGTGGGTGACTTCGCACCCGCTGCTGATGCACGCACGGCCTCCGACGAACCATCAGTTTAGTAAACATCAATGACCAGCATAGACGTCGGTGGGGGCCAACACTGTTATGAACACTTGACATTAGTCAGAAACACGGATCATGATAGTCAATGTTCCTGACGATATAGCGAGCGATGGACGGGTGGTTACCGCTATGCGGGCCCCGCTCACCATCACGCCCGTTCATCCGTTTCACCCGTTCTAGAGAAAGCGAATTATTGTGAAGTTTCTTGTCCTTGGAGCAACCGGCCGCACTGGCCGCCTCTTCGTCAAAAAGGCGCTCGACCAGGGTCACCAGGTCACCGCCCTGGTTCGGCGGGCCGACGCCACCGTTGACCCGCGCGCCCACATCGTCGGCGGCGACGTCACCGACGCCGCCGACATCGCCACGGCAGCCCGAGGGCACGACGCGGTCATCAGCGCACTCGGCGTCAAGAACGTCCGCAAAACGCCGACGCTGATCACGGACACCGTCCGCGCCGTCATCGCCTCCGCCAAAACATCGGGTGTTGACCGGTTCGTGATCGTGTCGGCCTTCGGAGTCGGCGACTCCCTCGCCAAGGCATCGTTTCTCGCCGGCCTGATATTTCGCACGGCGCTGCGCAAGAAGTACGAAGACAAAGCGGCGTCCGAAGTGCTCTTGAAAGCCAGCGGCCTGAAATGGACCCTCGAATACCCCGGGGCCTTGAACGACGGGGTCGGCGGCCGCTACACCGCGATGGCGCTCGACGACGTCACGACGTTGCCGATCCTCCCCTCAACCTCTCGGGAAAACGTCGCCGACTTTCTCCTCCACGCCGCCGTGGAAGACACGTTCATCCGTCAGGTCGTCGTCGTCACCGACACCAAATAGGTCACTCCAGCGGAACGCGCCCAAGGGGCAGGTTCCGGCGGCTGAACGCGAAACCACCCGCGAGGCGAGCGCCGCGCGGGTGGTTTCGTCAAGCCGACTCAGGCGTCCTTAAACGTCGTAGTACAGCGCGAATTCGTAGGGGTGCGGCCGGATCTGGACCGGCAGGATCTCGTTCTCGCGCTTGAAGTTGATCCACGTTTCGATGAGGTCGGGCGTGAAAACGCCGCCCTCGGTGAGGTATTCGTGGTCTTCTTCCAGCCGGTCGATCACCGCGGACAGCTGCGTGGGCGCCTGCGGGATGTTGGCGGCCTCTTCGGGCGGCAGCTCGTAGAGGTCCTTGTCGACCGGTGCCTGCGGCTCGATCTTGTTCTTGATGCCGTCCAGGCCGGCCATCAGCATGGCCGAGAACGCCAGGTACGGGTTGCCCGACGAGTCGGGGCAACGGAACTCGAGCCGCTTGGCCTTGGGGTTGGTGCCGGTGATCGGGATCCGGACACAGGCCGAGCGGTTGCGCTGGCTGTAGACCAGGTTGATCGGGGCCTCGTAGCCGGGCACCAGACGCTTGTAGGAGTTCACCGTGGGGTTGGTGAACGCCAGCAGCGACGGCGCGTGGTGCAGCAGGCCGCCGATGTAGTGGCGGGCGGTGTCCGAGAGGCCGGCGTACCCGGTCTCGTCGTACATCAGCGGGCTGCCGTCCTTCCACAGCGACTGGTGGGTGTGCATGCCGGAGCCGTTGTCACCGAACAGCGGCTTGGGCATGAACGTGACGGTCTTGCCGTGCTGCCAGGCCGTGTTCTTGACGATGTACTTGTAGAGCATCATGTCGTCGGCCGCGTGCAGCAGCGTGTTGAACTTGTAGTTGATCTCGGCCTGGCCGCCGGTGCCCACCTCGTGGTGGCCCTTTTCCAGGCTGAAGCCGGCCGTGATCAGGTTCGACAGCATCTTGTCGCGCAGGTCGACGTAGTGGTCGACGGGGGCGACCGGGAAGTAGCCACCCTTGGGGCGGACCTTGTAGCCGCGGTTGGGGCTGCCGTCGAGCTCGTTGGGCGAGCCGGTGTTCCACCAACCAGAGATCGCGTCGATCTCGTAGAACGAGCCGTTGGTGCGCGAATCGAAGCTCACCGAGTCGAAGATGTAGAACTCGGCCTCGGCGCCGAAGT
Source organism: Mycobacterium sp. NTMscope_Eco_3 (assembly GCF_976985685.1). NCBI lineage: Bacteria > Bacillati > Actinomycetota > Actinomycetes > Mycobacteriales > Mycobacteriaceae > Mycobacterium > Mycobacterium sp. NTMscope_Eco_3. The sequence continues at coordinate 1,842,532 of NZ_CDRJYZ010000001.1, forward strand.
ACGCGGTGTCGGCGACGCCGGTGCTGATCAGGTAGTTCTCGGCCTTACGGGCGATGTTGCGCGGGTCGCGCGAGTACGGCTCGAGGGTGAAGGGGTCGTGCACGAAGAAGTTCAGGTTCAGCGTCTTGGCTTCGCGGAACAGGTCGATCTGCGCCGTCGCCGGGTCGGGCAGGAGCAGCATGTCGGATTCGTGAATGGACTGGAATCCGCGAATCGACGAGCCGTCGAATGCCAAGCCGTCCTCAAAAACGCTCTCGTCGAAAAACGAAATCGGAATGGTGAAGTGCTGCATGATGCCGGGCAAATCACAGAACCGCACGTCGACAAACTCGACGTTCTCGTCCTTCGCGAGTTTGAAGACGTCGTCGGGCGTCTTTTCCGTCACAGAGTGCTCCTTTACTTGGTGAGATCCGCGGCCTGACGCTAGGGAGCAGATGTTGCCCGTCAGTCAACCCGATGTTGCGCGCACGTTACGTGACCATGCCACACGCAAAAAGTGGCCGCTTTGGCGGCGGTTCTATTGTGGGGCCATGGATCGCAAGATCGTATCTTTTCTGGTGACGGAGCGCACCGTCCGCCCGCCGTATCGGACCTGGCCGTCGATTTATTCGGACCCCGGTCCGCGGCGATGATGCCGGAATCGCGATCCGCATACCCCGGTGAAAAGCTGGGATTGCCCCAGAGCGGGCCGGGCTCGCTGGCGCGGATGGGGCGACGGCTGGGCGCGCTGACGATCGACTGGCTGATCGCTTTGGGTCTGGCGGCGCTGGCCATGCGGTTCGGGTGGTTCCCCGAAGGGGCGCTGGCCACCGCCGAGCTGGTCATCTGGTTTGTGCTGGGCGTGGTCTCGGTGCGACTGTTCGGCTTCACGCCCGGCCAGCTGGCGCTGGGTCTGCAGGTGGTGGCGGTGGACGGGCGCGGGATGGTCGGCGTCGGCCGCGCGGTGGTGCGCGGCCTCCTGGTCGGCACGGTGGTCCCGGCGTTGTTCACCGACTGGGACGGCCGCGGGCTGCAGGACCGGTTGACCGCGACGGCCGTGGTTCGCCGCTGAGTCCGATGGCGGCTATTTGCGGCGCACCGTGCGCTGCACGCCGCGCATCTTGCCGGCGTTGGGCAGCGGCCCCTTCGGCATGACGGCGGCCCCGGCCCGCGTCCCCAAGGCGGCCAACCGGGACTCCAGCGTGTCCATCTGCTTGGCGGTGATGTTGGCCGGCAACCGGGTGAGATGGCGCTCCAGCTTGGCCAGGGGCACCTCGTCCTCGCCGTTGCCGACGATGATGTCGTAGATCGGCACCTCCCCGATCAGGCGGGCGGTGCGCTTCTTCTCCTGCGCCAGCAGCGGGCGCACGCGGGTCGCCGACCCCTCGCCGACCAGGATCACGCCGGGCCGGCCGATGACCCGGTGCACGGCGTCGAAGTGTCCGGTCGCGGCGACGCCCGGCGTCACCCGCCACTTGCCGCGCAGGTTGTCCAATGCCCATGCCGCCGCCCCGGTTTGGCCCTCGGCCTTGCGGTAGACGGACTTCTGGGCGCGGCGTCCGAAGACGATGAACGCAACCAGCCCGCCCAGCACCACGCCGAGCGGGATCAAGGTGATCATCGTCAGCCCGCCGGCCCAGAGCCCGACGCCCACCGAGGCGCCCACGATCAGCACGAAGGCGCCGATCATGTACGGCAGCAGGCGCTTGTCCTCCTGGCGCTGCAGATTGAACGCCTGCCACAACTGGGTGCGGCGCTCCCGCGCGGCGGCCTTGCGGGCAGCCTGCGCCTGCGCTCGGGCGGCCTTGTTCTCAGCGGCAGTGCGGGATTTAGCCATAGTCAAAGGATACGTAGGGCCGCGCCAGGCAAATTCGGCTACCGTGCCGCCGCGTCCGAGGCGCGGGCCCCGGCGGCTTGCTGATAGAGCCGGCCCGCGCGATACGACGAGCGCACCAGCGGTCCGGCCAGCACCCCGGAGAAGCCGAGTTGCTCGGCGTGCTGCGCGAACTCGACGAACTCCTCCGGCTTCACCCAGCGCGCGACGGGGTGGTGACGCGCCGAGGGCCGCAGGTACTGGGTGATGGTGATGATGTCGCAGCCGGCGTGACGCAGGTCGGCCAGCGCGGTGCGCACCTCGTCGGGGGTTTCACCCAGGCCGAGGATGAGGTTGCTCTTGGTGACCAGCCCGAAGTCACGCGCCGCGGTGAGCACGTCGAGGCTGCGCTGGTAGGTGAACGCGGGCCGGATGCGCTTGAAGATGCGCGGCACCGTTTCGACGTTGTGCGCCAACACTTCCGGGTGTGACTCGAACACCTCGGCAAGCCGGCCGGGTTCGCCGTTGAAGTCGGGGATCAACAGCTCGACCCCGGTCGACGGGTTGAGTTCCTTGATGGCGCGCACCGTCTCGGCGTAGAGCCACGCGCCGCCGTCGGGCAGGTCATCGCGGGCCACCCCGGTGACCGTGGCGTAGCGCAGCCCCATCGTGCGCACGCTGTCGGCCACCCGCCGCGGCTCGTCGCGGTCCAGCTCGGCCGGCTTCCCGGTGTCGATCTGGCAGAAGTCGCAGCGACGGGTGCACTGGTCACCGCCGATCAGGAAGGTCGCCTCGCGGTCCTCCCAGCATTCGAAGATGTTGGGGCAGCCGGCCTCTTCGCAGACCGTGTGCAGGCCCTCGCGCCGGACCAGGCTCTTGAGCTGGGTGTATTCCGGGCCCATCTTGGCCCGCACCCTGATCCACGGCGGTTTGCGCTCGATCGGGGTTTCGGCGTTGCGCACTTCCAGGCGCAGCAGTTTGCGTCCCTCGGGTGCGACAGTCACATCGCTGATGCTACGCGCGCGGCGCCGTCGTGCTCGCGCACCGGCAGCACCCCGTCCAGGGCGTCGCAGACGGCGTCGGCGACGCTCGTGCGGATGTCGTCGACGCTGACCGGGCGGCGCAGCTCGGCGGACAACGACGTCACCCCGGCGTCGCTGATGCCGCACGGCACGATGGCGCTGAAGGCGCCCAGGTCGCAGTCGCAGTTGAGCGCGAACCCGTGCAGGGTGGTGGCGCGCGACACCCGCACGCCGATCGCGGCGACCTTGCGGTCGGGCCGGCCGTCAGTGCCCGGCACCCACACCCCGGACCGGGCCTGGACGCGGACCGTGTCCAGGCCCAGGTCGGCGCACACTTTGATCAACGCCTCCTCGAGCCGCCGCACGTAGTTGACCACGTCGAGCGGTTCGGCCAGGCCGATGATCGGATACCCGACCAACTGGCCGGGTCCGTGCCAGGTAATCTTGCCGCCGCGGTCGGTGTCGACGACGGGGGTGCCGTCCGTGGGCCGCTCGTGCGGCTCGGTGCGCCGTCCCGCGGTGTAGACGGCCGGGTGCTCGAGCAACAGCAGGGTGTCGCTGCCGCCCGCCACCCGGGCGTCGGCCAGCTCGCGCTGCTGCTGCCAGGCCACGCGGTAGTCGACGGTTCCGAGCTGTCGGACGTCGATGAGGGACCGGCTGGACCGGATGGAATCGATCACATTCGCGACGGTACTCGGCCCGCGCGCCCCGAGGTGACGCGCGGTGGCACTAGTCGTGGTCGCGCCGGGCGGTCGCGTAGCCGAGCGCCTCGCCAATGGTGTTGTGGTGGAACGCAAAACCGGCGCGCTCCAGCGCCGACGGGATGGCCCGCTGCCCCGCCAACAGGCCTTCGTCGGCGAACTCTCCCAGCGCGGCCCGGACGGCGAAACCGGGCAGCATCAACGGCGTCGGGCGGTTGACCGCCCGCCCGAACGCGGTGGTGAATTCGGCGTTGGTGACCGGCGCGGGCCCCGTCATGTTCACCGGCCCAGACAGCGCGGTGTTCGAAATCGCGAACAGCAGCGCTCGCACTTCGTCTTCCAGCGTGATCCACGACATGTATTGCCGCCCGCTGCCCAGCCGGGCCCCCAACCCCGTCCGGAACAACGGCCGCAACCGCCCCAGCGCGCCACCGGCGGGGGAGAACACCAGCCCGGTGCGCGCCAGCACCACCCGGGCGCCGCCGTATTGCGCCGTCAGCGTGGCGGCCTCCCAGTCTTCGCACAGCCGGGCCAGGAAACCGCTTCCGGCACGGTCGTTTTCGTCGACGACGCGGTCCTTGGTGTTTCCATAGAAGCCCACCGCGCTGGCGTTGATCAGGGTTGCGACCCCGGCGTCGGCGACGGCGTGCGCCAGGACCTCGGTCGGGCCGATGCGGCTGTCCCGCAGGCTTTGCTTGAAGGCGCCCGACCATCGGCGTTTGCCGATGTTGACGCCGCACAGGTTGACGACGGCGTCGACGCCGCTCAGCGTGTCGGGATCGAGGTCGCCGCTCTCGGGGTTCCAGTGCACCTCGTCGCCGTTCGCCGGTGCGCGGCGCACGATGCGCAGCACCCGGTGGTCGGCGGCCCGCAGGGCCGCGGCGAGGGCGGAGCCGATCAGGCCGGACGAACCCGCGATCGCAACGACGGACTTCTGACCAGCCACCTTCGCCGCCCCCTCAGAGTCCGAGGTCGGCCTCGAACGCTCCCTCTTCGAGCCGGTGCTTGATGGTGGTCAGGAAGCGCCCGGCGTCCGCGCCGTCGATGAGCCGGTGGTCATAGGTCAGCGGCAGGTAGCAGATCGAGCGGACCCCGATCGATTCGTTGCCGAACTCGTCGACGATCACGCGGGGGCGCTTGACGATGGCGCCGGTGCCCAGCATGGCGGCCTGCGGCGGAACCAGGATCGGGGTGTCGAACAGCGCGCCCTGGCTGCCGATGTTGGTGATCGTGAAGGTGCCGCCGGACAGCTCGTCGGGCTTCAGGTTGCCCGACCGGGCGCGCGCGGCGATGTCGGCGATCGCCCTGGCCAGCCCGGCCAGCGACAGGTCGCCCGCGTTGTGCACGACGGGGGAGAGCAGCCCCTGTTCGGTGTCGACCGCGAAGCCGAGGTGCTCGGCGTCGTAGTAGGTGATCTCCTTGGTTTCCTCGTTGTAGCTCGCGTTCACGTTCGGGTGGATCTTGAGCGCGTCGATCACCGCGCGGGCGATGAACGGCAAGAAGGTCAGGTTCACGCCTTCGCGTTCGGCGAACGCCGCCTTGGCCCTGGCCCGCAACCCGACCAGCCTGGTCATGTCGACCTCGTGGGTCTGGGTGAGTTGCGCTGTGGCCTGCAGGGATTCGCGCGTCTTGTTGGCCGTGATCTGGCGGATCCGGCTGGCCTTCTGGGTGGTGCCCCGCAGGTGCGCCAGCGCGGGCGCCGGCGCGGGAGCGGCCTTGCGGGCCTCGCCGGGGGCGGGGGCCGCGGGGGTCGGCGCCGCCGCGGGGGCCCGGTCGGCCTGCTGCTTGCGCTCGGCGGCGGCCAGCACGTCTTGCTTGCGGATGCGACCGCCCACCCCGGTGCCGGTGACCGACGTCAGGTCGATGTTGTTCTCGGCGGCCAGTTTTCGCACCAGCGGCGTGACATAGGGCGTGCCGTCGGTGCTGGAGTCCGGCGCCTGCGCCGGCGGCTGGGCCTGTGCCGGTTGGGCTTTCGGCTCGGGCTGAGCTTTCGGTTGCGGCGCGGGGGCCGGCGCGGCTTGCGGCTTCGGCTGCGCCTGGGGCTGGGGGGCGGGCTCGGGCTTGGGTTCGGCTTTGGGCGCGGGCGGCGGCTGCGGCGCGGCGGGGGCCGCGGGGGCGGCGGCGTCGGAACCGGTGCCGATGCGGGCCAGCTCGCCGCCGACGGGCACGGTGGCGTCTTCCTCGGCGGTGATGCTGATCAGCACGCCGGCCACCGGTGAGGGGATCTCGGTGTCCACCTTGTCGGTGGACACCTCGACGAGCGCGTCGTCGACCTGGACCGAATCGCCGACCTTCTTGAGCCAGCGGGTCACGGTGCCCTCGGCTACCGACTCACCGAGTTCGGGCATCAACACCGGGGTCGCGTCGCCACCGGAACTCTGCTGGGCCGGCTGGGGCTCCGGCTGGGCCTGAGCCTGGGGCTGCGGCTCGGGCTCGGGTTGCGCCTCGGGCTGGGCGGGGGGCGCCGATTGCGCCTGCGGCTCCGGCTGGCTCGGGGCCTGGGACCCGCCGCCCTCCGAACCGTCGCCGATCACGGCCAGCTCGCCGCCCACCTCGACGGTGTCGTCTTCCTGGGCGACGATCTTGGTCAGCACACCCGCGGCCGGCGACGGGATCTCGGTGTCCACCTTGTCGGTCGACACCTCGACGAGCGGCTCGTCGAGTTCAACCGTGTCGCCTTCCTGCTTGAGCCAGCGGGTGACCGTCCCCTCGGTGACGCTCTCACCGAGTGCCGGCATCTGGACGGAGAAGGCCATCTTTTTTGACTCCTCGATCGCTCGTGGGTCGGGGCGGGTCGTTCAGCTCGCGTGTGGAAGGCGAAGTCGCAATCCAAAACTATCCTGTCACTGCGGCTTCGTCGGCACACATCCAGGGCAGACACCGCGCGCTGGCCGGGTGACCCCGATCACGCTTGCTACGGTGTGGCCACTGCAGCCAGAGCGGGGAGGTCCGATGCCGCCATCACAACAACGACCCCAGCATTTCGTCGACAGCGCGGACGGCGCGCGCATCGCCGTCTACGAAGAGGGCAACCCCGAGGGCCCGACGGTGGTGCTGGTCCACGGCTTTCCCGACTCGCACGTGCTGTGGGACGGCGTGGTGCCGCTGCTGGCCGAAAGGTTCCGGATCATCCGCTACGACAACCGCGGCGTCGGGCTGTCCTCGGTGCCCAAGCCCGTGTCGGCCTACAGCATGGACCGCTTCGCCGACGACTTCGCCGCGGTGACCGGCGAGCTGAGCCCGGGCGGACCCGTGCACGTGCTGGCCCACGACTGGGGCTCGGTGGGGGTGTGGCACTACCTCAAGCGCCCCGGCGCCGACGACCGGGTCGCCACGTTCACGTCGGTCTCCGGACCCGCCCAGGACCAGCTGGTCGACTACATCTTCACCGGCCTGCGGGCGCCCTGGCGCCCCCGCACCTTCGTCCGGGCGATCAGCCAGGCGCTGCGGTTCACCTACATGCTGCTGTTCTCGATCCCGGTGCTGGCCCCGTTATTCCTGCGGCTGACCCTGTCGATCCCGGCGCTGCGGCGCAACGCGGTCGACAACATTCCCGTCGAGCAGATCCATCATTCCGACAAGCTCGCGCGAGACGCCGCCCAGTCGGTGAAAACGTATCCCGCCAACTACTTTCGCTCGTTCTCCGGCCGCAAGGAGGGCGTCGCTGTCATCGACGTGCCGGTGCAGCTGATCGTCAACACCAAGGACAAGTACGTGCGGCCGTACGGATACGACCACACCCCGCGCTTCGTGCCGCGGCTGTGGCGCCGCGACATCCGCGCCGGTCACTTCTCCCCGATGTCGCACCCGCAGGTGATGGCGGCGGTGGTGCACGACTTCGCCGACCTGACCGAGGGCAAGCAACCCAGCCGCGCGCTGCTGCGCGCGCAGGTGGGGCGCCCCCGCGGATCGTTCGGCGACACCCTCGTGTCGGTCACCGGCGCCGGCAGCGGGATCGGGCGCGAGACCGCGTTCGCGTTCGCCCGCGAGGGCGCCGAGCTGGTCATCAGCGATATCGACGAAGCCGCCGTCAAGGCCACCGCCGCCGAGATCGCCACCCGGGGCGGGGTCGCGCACGCCTACGTGCTCGACGTGTCCGACGCCCACGCGGTGGAGGCGTTCGCCGAGCGGGTCAGCGCCGAGCACGGCGTGCCCGACATCGTCGTCAACAACGCCGGCGTCGGGCAGGCGGGCGGATTCCTCGACACCCCGGCCGAGCAGTTCGACCGGGTGCTCGACGTCAACCTTGGCGGGGTGGTGAACGGCTGCCGCTCCTTCGGTCGGCGACTGGTGGAGCGCGGCACCGGCGGCTACATCGTCAACGTGTCGTCGATGGCCGCCTACGCGCCGCTGCAGTCGCTGAGCGCCTACTGCACGTCGAAGGCGGCCAGCTACATGTTTTCGGACTGCCTGCGCGCCGAACTCGACGCTGCCGGCGTCGGCCTGACCACGATCTGCCCCGGCGTCATCGACACGAACATCATCAAGACCACCCGGTTCGACGCGCCCGCGGGAAAGCTGGCCGAGGCGGTCGACGGGCGGCGCGGGCAGCTGGGCAAGATGTTCGCGCTGCGGCGCTACGGCCCCGACAAGGTCGCCGACGCGATCCTGTCGTCGGTCAAGAAGAAGAAGCCGATCCGCCCCGTCGCGCCGGAAGCCTATGCGCTGTACGGGCTTTCGCGTGTGGCGCCGCAGGGCTTGCGAAACGCCGCGCGGATGCGGGTGATCTGAAACGACTACGGGCCCGCGGTCGTCCCGCGGCGTCCGGTCAACAACGTCGCGCCGATCGCGATGACCCCGAGCACCGCCAGCGGTATGGACCACGCCCGGCGGCCACCCACCGACGACTGGCACTGCGCGACAAAGTCGGTGTGCGGGACGATCTGGTTGAGGATCGGGATGTTCGCCCCATTGCTGTTGTTCGCGCTGCGGGCCGCGGACAGATCGGTCGCCACGGCGTTCCCGCACCCCACCGAATGGCCGTTGCTGTCGGACACCGACACCGGCGCCAACAGCCCGATGATTCCGGCCAACAACAGCACGGCGCCCACACCGATGATCAACCGTCGCGCCGTCATAGTTCGCCTTTCGCCATTCTTGCCGGGGATTACGACCGCTAGGGAGATTAACCCTGGCGCACCGCCGGTAAACCCGGCGTCGCCGGATACAGCGCCCGGTTCGTGGGTATCCCGCCGCGGTAGCCGAGAGGGAAAGGACGTGTGGTGATCACTCCAACGCGAGAGGTGCCCGTCCCGCGCGAACGGGTGTGGGAGGTGCTTGCGCAAGGCTGGACCTACACCCAATGGGTGGTGGGCAACAGTCGCATGCGGGCCGTGGATCCCAACTGGCCGGAGGCCGGCTCCTCGATCAGGCATTCAATCGGAATCTGGCCCTTGGTGATCAACGACGCGACGATCGTGGAGGAGAGCGAACCGCCGCACAAGCTGGTGCTCTGTGCGCGCCTGGGGCCGATGGGTGCCGCGCGGATCACGATGCTGCTGCACGAGACGGCGCAGGGGTGCCGGGTCGAAATGATCGAGGTGCCCGTCGAAGGCCCGATGGCGCTCGTTCCCGATTCGGTCGCGTTGGCCGCGGCCTACCCGCGTAACAAGGAGTGCCTGTCGCGCCTGGCGGCATTGGCGGAACGTCTGGAGCCGAGCCAGGTGAAGTGATCGTGCGGGACACCGCCGACGCGGTCGTCATCGGGGCCGGGCACCACGGGCTGGTCGCCGCCTCGATGCTGGCCGACGCGGGGTGGGACGTGCTGGTGCTGGAGGCCCAGCCGGAACCCGGCGGCGCGGTGCGCAGCGCCGAGCTGACGCCGGGCTACATCACCGACCTGTTCAGCTCGTACTACCCGATGACGGTGGCCTCGCCCGCGATGGCCGCGCTGCAGCTCGAGGACCACGGCCTGCGGTGGTCACACGCGCCGGCGGTGGTGGGCCATCCCCGCAGCGGCGCCGACGACGACCCGCCCATCATCTACCGCGACCCGGCGCGCACCGCCGCGGAATTCGCACGCCGCGAGCCCGCCGACGGCGAAAACTGGTGGCGTGTCGTGAAATTGTGGGAGCGCATCAAGTCCCCACTGCTCGACGCCATGCTGGCGCCCTTCCCGCCCGTGCGGCCGCTGCTGCGGCTGCTGACCGAACTCGGCACGTCGGAAGCGATCCGGTTGGCGCGCCTGCTGGTGCAGCCCGCCAACACGATGGTGAGCGAGCTGTTCGCCGGCGAGGCGCCGCGAGACTTGTTGCTGGGCAACGCCATGCACGCCGACGTCCCACCCGACGCGCCCATCAGCGGCGCCATGGGATTCCTGATGACCATGCTCGCCCAGGACTGCGGCTGGCCCGTGCCCGTCGGGGGTTCCGGCGAGCTGACGGCCGCCCTGGTCAACCGTGCCCGCTTCGCGGGCGCGCGAATCGAGTGCAACGAGAACGTGTCTCGCATCGAGGTGCGGGGCGGGCGGGCGGTCGGGGTGACGACGGCCGGGGGGCGCACCGTGCGGGCGCGCCGGGCGGTCGTGGCCGACGTGACGGCACCGCGACTGTTCTGCGACATGCTGCCCGCCGACGCGGTGCCGCCCAAGGTGCGGCGCGACCTCGAGCACTTCGTGTGGGATCCGCCGGTGGTCAAGGTGAACTACGCGCTGCGCGAACCGGTTCCGTGGCGGGCGCAGCGCCTGCGCGGGGTGGGCACCGTCCACCTGGGGGCCGACGGCGACGGGCTGGTGCGCTGGACGGCCGACCTGAACACCAAGACGGTGCCCGAGCATCCGTTCATGTTGTTGGGCCAGACCACCACCGCCGACCCGACCCGGTCGCCGGCGGGCACCGAAAGCGTATGGGCCTACACGCATTTGCCGCGCAATGTCGCCGACGACGCGTCCGCCGAGCGGCTCGCCGTATCGGTGGACCGGGTCATCGAGGAGCATGCGCCCGGCTTCGGCGCGGCCGTGATCGACCGGTTCGTGCAACGCCCGTCGGACCTGGAGGCCAGCGACGCCAACCTGCATTTGGGCGCGCTCAACGGCGGCACCGCGCAGCTGCAGCAGATGCTGATCTTTCGTCCCGTCGCCGGGATGGGCCGGGCCGAAACCCCGGTCCAGGGGCTGTATCTGGGCAGCGCCTCGGCGACCCCGGGTGGTTCCGTGCACGGCGCCTGCGGGCGCAACGCCGCCAACGCAGCGCTGGCCGCCAGCGGGGTCACCGGGTGGCCGCGCCGCGCGGTGCGGCGGGCCGTCTTCTCATCGCTGACGAAGTAGCCTCAGCCGTTCGCTAGCCGTTTTCGCAGATGTCTTCGAGCACCGCGAACATGGTGCGGACCGGCACGCCGGTGGCGCCCTTGGGTGAATACCCCCATGGGCCGCCGGTGTTGTAGGCCGGGCCGGCCACGTCGATGTGCGCCCAGCCCACACCGTCGGCGACGAACTCGCGCAGGAACACCCCGGCGACCAGCATGCCGGCGAAGCGTTGCCCGCTGATGTTCGACAGGTCGGCGACCGTGGACTTCAGGTCTTCCTTGAGTTCGTCGGGCAGCGGCATCGGCCAACCGTTTTCGCCCACGCGCTGCGAGATCGCGGCGACCCGGTCGCGGAACTCGTCGCTGCCCATCACGCCCGGGATCCGGCTGCCCAGCGCCACCGTCTGCGCGCCGGTCAGCGTCGACGTCTCGATCAGGTAGTCCGGGTTGTCCTCGCATGCGCGCACGATGGCGTCGGCCAGGATCAGCCGGCCCTCGGCGTCGGTGTTCTGCACCTCGACGGTGATGCCGCCGTACTGCGTCAGCACGTCACCCGGGCGCTGCGCCGTCGCCGACGGCATGTTCTCGGCCATCGGGACGGTTGCGATCACGTCGATGGGCAGCTGCAGCTGCGCGGCCAGCGTGACGGTCGCGATGACCGCGGCGGCCCCGCCCATATCCGAGGTCATGTGGTGCATCCCGGCCGCCGGCTTGATCGAGATGCCGCCCGTGTCGAACGTCACGCCCTTGCCCACCAGGGCGACTCGCTTCGCCTGCTTGGATCTCTTGGCCAGCTTCGAACCTCGGTGGGTCAGCCGCACCAGCCGCGGCGGCCGAGACGAACCCTGGCCGACGCCGATGATCCCGCCGTAGCCGCCCTTCTGTAGGGCCTTGTCGTCGAGCACCTCGACCTCGAGGCCGGCCGATTCCCCCAAAGCCCTTGCGCGCTTGGCGAATTCGTCAGGAAACAGGTGACTCGGCGGGGTGTTGACGAAGTCGCGGGCGGTGGCGACTGCGGTCGCGACGGCCGCACCGTGCGCGGCGTCCCTCTTGGCGTCCTTGGCCCCTTTAGTTTCCGAGGCGAGCACCGTGATCTTGCCCAGCCCTTTGTCTTTGGGAGCGGTCTTGGGGCTGCGGAAGTCGGTGAACCGGTAGCTGCCCAGGATCAGGCCCTCGACGGCGGCCGAGGCGATGCCCTCGCCGGGCAGCTCGCCCAGCGTGGTGATGACGGCCGCGGTGGTGCCGAGTGACCGCGCGGCCACACCGGCGGCGCGGCGGATCGTGTCGGCCGGCCACTCGGGCCGCGGCTTGCCCAGACCGATCGTCAGCACGCTGGACACCGGCAGCGATCCCACCACCAGCCGGTGCACCTGGTCGGCGGCACCGGTGGCCTCCAGCGCGCGCAGCCCGGACTCGATCTCGGCGACCGCATCCGAGGACAGGAACGGCCCGGCCTCGGTGACGGCCGCGCCCGGCTTGTCGTCGTCGCCGGTCGAGACGACGGGCACGATCAGCACGGTCGACGCGGCGGCGCGCCGGGGCAGCGAGGAGGCGACAGTGACAGCGGGGGAGGCGTAACCGGGTTCTGTGCTCATCCGCATCACCCTAACGGGCCGCCCGTCGCGGCTGGTTAGGGTGAAGAGTCGTGAGCAACGAAGCCGACCTTCTGCACGGACCGTTAGAAGACCGTCACCGCGACCTGGGTGCCAGCTTCGCCGAATTCAGCGGCTGGCTGATGCCGGTGTCGTATGCGGGCACGGTCAGCGAGCACAACGCGACGCGCAACGCGGTCGGCCTCTTCGACGTCAGCCACCTGGGCAAGGCGTCGGTGCGCGGGCCGGGCGCCGCGCGGTTCGTCAACGCCGCGCTCACCAACGACCTCAACCGGATCGGGCCCGGCAAGGCTCAATACACCCTGTGCTGCACCGAATCCGGCGGAGTCGTCGACGATTTGATCGCCTACTACGTCGACGACGACGAGATCTTTCTGGTGCCCAACGCCGCCAACACCGCCGCCGTGGTCGAGGCGCTGCAGGCGGCCGCGCCACCCGAACTGACCATCACCAACCTGCATCGCTCCTATGCGGTGCTGGCGGTGCAGGGGCCGCGATCGGCCGACGTGCTCGGCGAGCTGGGCCTGCCCACCGACATGGATTACATGGCCTACGCCGACACCGAGTTTTCAGGCGTGCCGGTGCGGGTCTGCCGCACCGGCTACACCGGCGAGCACGGCTACGAGCTGCTGCCGCCGTGGGAGTCCGCCGGGGTGGTGTTCGACGCCCTGGCCGCCGCGGTCCGCGCGGCCGGCGGCGAGCCGGCCGGCCTGGGTGCCCGCGACACGCTGCGCACCGAGATGGGCTACCCGTTGCACGGGCACGAACTGTCGCTCGACATTTCCCCGCTGCAGGCCCGCTGCGGCTGGGCGATCGGCTGGAAGAAGGACGCGTTCTTCGGCCGCGACGCCCTGCTGGCCGAGAAGGAGGCCGGGCCGCGGCGGCTGCTGCGCGGGCTGCGGATGGTCGGCCGTGGCGTGCTGCGCGCCGGGCAGACGGTGCTGGCCGGCGACACCCCCGTCGGGGTGACGACCTCGGGCACCTTCTCCCCGACGCTGCAGGCCGGCATCGCGCTGGCGCTCATCGACACCGACGCCGGGGTCGAGGACGGCCAGGAGATCACCGTCGACGTCCGCGGCCGTCCCGCCGCCTGCGAGGTGGTGCGCCCGCCGTTCGTCGCGGTGAAAACCCGCTAGCCGCGCCGCCTGCGCGGGCGAAATCCGATTCGGCAGGCGGATATACAATCAGCGGATGACCAGTGGCTCCCTCGAGTTCACGGTTTCGCGCTCGACACGTCCGGCGACCGACACCGAACGCGAAACCATCCTGGCCGAGCCGGGTTTCGGCAAATACTTCACCGACCACATGGTGTCGATCGAGTACGACGACGGCCGGGGCTGGCACGACGCGCGTGTCGTCCCCTACGGCCCGATCGAATTGGACCCGTCGTCGATCGTGCTGCACTACGCGCAGGAAATATTCGAGGGCCTCAAGGCGTATCGCTGGGCGGACGGCTCGATCGTCTCGTTTCGCGCCGAGGCCAACGCCGCCCGCCTGCAGTCGTCGGCGCGGCGGCTGGCGATTCCCGAACTGCCCCAAGAGCTGTTCATGGAATCGCTGCGCCAGCTCATCGCCGTCGACAACGCCTGGGTCCCGGCCGCCGGCGGGGAAGAGGCGCTGTATCTGCGGCCGTTCGTCATCGCCACCGAGCCCGGGCTCGGTGTGCGGCCGTCCCGGCAATACCGCTACCTGTTGATCGCGTCGCCGGCGGGTGCCTACTTCAAGGGCGGCATCAGCCCCGTCACGGTCTGGGTGTCGACCGAGTACGTGCGGGCCAGCCCCGGCGGCACCGGCGCGGCCAAGTTCGGCGGTAACTACGCCGCCTCGCTGTCCGCCCAGGCCGAGGCCGCGGCCAACGACTGCGACCAGGTGGTGTGGCTGGACGCCGTCGAGCGACGCTTCGTGGAAGAGATGGGCGGGATGAACATCTTCTTCGTGTTCGGCAGCGGCGGGTCGGCGCGGCTGGTCACCCCGGAGCTGTCCGGCTCGCTGCTGCCCGGGATCACGCGGAACTCGTTGCTGCAGTTGGCCATTGACGCCGGATTCTCCGTCGAGGAACGCAAGATCGATATCGACGAATGGCAGAAGGAGGCGGCCGCCGGCGAGATCACTGAGGTGTTCGCCTGCGGCACCGCCGCGGTCATCACACCTGTCGCGCACGTGAAGTACGGCGACGCCGAGTTCACCATCGCCGACGGCCAGCCCGGTGAGGTGACGATGGCGTTGCGCGACACGCTGACCGGGATTCAGCGGGGCACCTTCGCCGACACCCACGGCTGGATGGCCCGGCTCGGGTAGGCGGCCCGACGCCAACGTGACTGCACAGTCACGGTCGGCGCCGAACGTGACCGCACAGTCACGTTCGCGGCGCGCTACAACCGGACCAGGCCCGCCAGCGCCACCGCGCACACCGTCGTCGTCAGTTCGATCGCGGCGCCCAGCACGTCGCCGGTGATGCCGCCGAAGCGGCGCGCGCAGTGCCGCACCAGCACCGCGCCGCAGCCCAGTCCCAGCAGCACGGCCACCGGCCCCTGCCACGGCCGCGGCCCGGCCGCCAGCGAAATCGCAAGCAGCACCGCGACCCAGGCCGTCACCACCACCGTCAGCTGACTCCCGGCGACCGCGGCGCCCAGCGCGCTGCCCTCGGCTGCCGGCATCGAGCGGTGACCGGCCAGCACCGCGGCGACCCGGCCCGCGACAACCGCCACGACAATCGCGACGGCGCCGTGCACCGCGTCGCGCGCTCCCAGCGCCGAGAACGCCAGCCCCTGCAGCAGCACCACCACGACGACGGCGGCCACCCCGAACGGCCCGGTCGATCCCTCGCGCATCACGGCCAGCGCGCGCTGCGGCGGCCCGTAGCAGCCCAGGCCGTCGGCGGTGTCGGCGACGCCGTCGATGTGCAGGCCGCGGGTGATCAGCAGCAGTGCGGCGACCGCGAGCAGTCCGGGCAGCGGGCTGGACCGGCCGAAGGCCAGCTCCCCACCCCAGGTGACGGCGGCGGCCAGCGCCCCCAGCGCCGCGCCCACCACCGGCAGCGCCGTCATGGCTCCGCGGCCCATCGGCGCGGCCCGGGCGCCGGGGACGGGCAGCACCGTTCCGAACGCGAAAGCCGTTGCCAGCGAACGGATCACGGCGGGGGAGGGGGCGTCTCGGGGCGGTTGGACACGCCGGCCTCGGTGAACGTCGCCATCGATGACAGGGCGGCCACCGCGGCACGCAGGACCGGCAGCGCCAGCGCGGCGCCGGTTCCCTCGCCCAGCCGCATGCGCAGGTCGAGGATCGGCTCCAAATCCAGGGCCGTCAGCGCCAACGCGTGACCCGGCTCGGTGGACCGGTGACCGGCCTGCCACCACATGCGAGCGCCGGGAGCCAGGTGCTCGGCCACCAGCGCCGCCGCCGTCACCGCCATGCCGTCGAGCAGCAGCGGCGTGCGCCGGACCGCGGCCTGTGCGCAAAAGCCCGCCATCGCGGCCAGATCCGCGCCGCCCGTGCAGCGCAGCAGCGCGACCGGATCCGGCAGCACCTGGCGCGCGCGGAACAGGGCGTCACGCACCGCGGCGGTCTTGCGTCCCCACCCCGCGTCGTCGATCCCCGTGCCGAAGCCCACCACCACCACGGGCTCGGCGTTGGTCAACGCGGCCACCAAAACCGCTGCGGCCGTGGTGTTTCCGATGCCCATGTCGCCGGCGATCAGCAGGTCCGCTCCCGCGTCGACCTCCTCGTCGGCGATGGCCGCGCCGGCCGCGAGCGCCCGCGCGGTCTCGTCGTCGCTCAACGCGTCCTGCACGGTGATGTCGCCGCTGCCGCGGCGCACCTTGTGGGCGCCGATTTGCGGGCTCAGCGGGTCGGCGTCGACCGCCAGATCCGCGACACGCACGCTGGCCCCGGCGATGCCGGTCAGCGCATTGATCGCGGCCCCGCCGGCATCGATGTTGGCGACCATCTGGGCGGTCACCTCCGGCGGGTACGCCGACACCCCCGACCGGGCGACACCGTGGTCACCGGCGAACACCACCACCCGGGCGCGCTCGAATTGCCTTGGCGGGCATTGCCCCTGGCACGACGCGATCCACACCGACAGGTCCTCGAGGCGGCCCAGCGCGCCGCGGGGCTTGGTGAGGGTGTCCTGGCGGGCGCGGGCGGCGGCGGCGACGCCCGCGTCGGGCGGCGACACGGGGGCGAATTCCATCAGGCCCCCGACGGCTTGATCGGCACCGGCTGCCCGGCCACCACCAGCACCACCCGATCGCACACCCGGGCCAGGCACTGGTTGAGGCTGCCGAGCTCGTCGGCGAATCGGCGCCCGGACGCGGTGGCCGGCACGACGGTCAGCCCGACTTCGGGGCTGACCAGCACCAGGGTCGAGGCGAAGGCGCCGACCGCGCACAGCACGTCATCCACCGACGCCGCCACCGAGCCGCCCTCCCATGCGTTGTCGCGGTCCATCGCGGCGGTCAGCCAGGTGCCGAGGTCGTCGACCAGGGTGGGCGTGTGCGGGGATTCGCGCAATTGCGTTGCGATGTCCTGGGTTTCGATCGTCGACCAATGCGCGGGGCGGCGGGCGCGGTGCCGGGCGATCCGCTGTGCCCAGGCCGTGTCGTCGTCACCGGCGGGCCCCGGGGCCAGGTAATGAACCGGCCGGCCGGGCGGCAATCCCGCGGCGATGGCCTCCTCCGCCCACCGTGATTTGCCCGACCTGATCCCGCCGAGCACCAGGGTGCGCACCGGCGTCAGCCGGCCTTCAGGCGAGGGTCAGTCGACACTGGCGCCATGCTTGACTTGCGGCCGCGGCGCCCGCAGCCGGCGCATCTGGGAGGCGCGGCCGGCGGCGTAAAGGCCCAGCTTCCAACGGCTTTCGGTGTTGTTGGGGAACTTCGTGTCGACCAGCTTGCTGACTTTGCGGCCCAGGATCAGGCCGTCGACGCTCATCACCGCCATCAGCGCCAGCATCGCCGGAGACACCCAGAGCTGCAGCTGGGGGACGCCGAACATGGCGAACATCAAGAACAGGGTCGACGGCATGAACAGGCCCAACAGGTTGCGCCGGGAATCCACCACATCACGCACGTAGCGCCGGATCGGGCCCTGGTCGCGCGGCAGCAGGTAGCCCTCTTCGCCGGCCATCATGCGATTGCGGCGCTCCGACATGCGCGCGCGGTTCGCGGTCTTGTCGGCGCGGCGCTCCTCGCGGCTGAGCTTGGGACCGGCCAGCGATTTGCGCCGGGCCCGCGCCTCCGCTGAGGTCATGGGTGCGGGCGCGACGGGGCCCTTCTTCGCGTTGCGCCGGGCCTCGTTGCGTTTGGGCGTGGGGCGCCCCTTGGGCCCGGTCCGGCGGGGTGTGTCATCCGCGGCGCCAGCAACGTCGGAGGCGGCCAACGCGGCGACGCTGTCGTCGAGGTCGGTGTCCTGGCCCTTCTTGCGGCCCAAAAGCTTCACAGGGGCCAGGTTACTTCGCGGACGCCGCGCGCCGGAATTCGCCTGGAATGCCTTGCTATTAGACCTGCGTTAGTGCCTCACTTGGCCCTAGTCTTACACGTGATGAACGGCTGCCTTTGATGGACGACGGGTCGATGGCCTCGGATGATGCTGCCCCCGGCCTGGCCCCCGGCCGTCTTCAGCTACCCGCGATGCAAGTCCTGGTGGCCCCGGACTGTTACGCCGACAGCATGTCGGCCCTGGAAGCCTCCGCCGCCATCGCGACCGGCTGGACCCGATCGCGTCCGGGCGACCGGTTCATCGTCGCGCCGCAGTCCGACGGCGGGCCGGGCTTCGTCGAGGTGCTGGCCAGCAGGCTGGGGGAGATGCGCCGGTTGCGGGTGTCGGGGCCGCTAAAAGCCATGGTGGAGGCCGAATGGGTCTTCGATCCCGGGTCGGCGACCGCCTACCTGGAGTGCGCCCAGGCCTGCGGCCTGACGCTGATCGGCGGGCGGCCCACCCCGGAGACCGCCATGGCCGCCCACAGCAAAGGCGTGGGCCAACTGATCGCCGAGGCGCTGCGGGTGGGGGCGACGCGGATCGTCGTCGGATTGGGCGGCAGCGCGTGCACCGACGGCGGCCAGGGCATGATCGCCGAGCTGGGCGGCCTGGACACCGCGCGCCGCCAGCTGGGCAACGTGGAGCTGATCGCCGCCTCCGACACCGAGTACCCCCTGCTGGGCCCGTGGGGAGCGGCGCGGGTGTTCGGGCCGCAGAAGGGCGCCGACACGGCCACCGTCGCGGCGCTGGAAGTGCGGCTGCAGGCGTGGGCGCTCATCTTGGAAGCGGTGGCCGGACGCGACGTGAGCGCCGAGCCGGGCGCGGGGGCCGCCGGCGGCATCGGCGCCGGGCTGCTCGCCCTGGGCGGGCGGTGTGAGTCCGGGGCCGCCATCATCGCCGAACACACCCGGCTGTCCGACGACCTCGACACGGCGGAGTTGATCGTCACCGGCGAGGGCCGCTTCGACGAGCAGTCCCTGCACGGGAAGGTGGTGGGCTTTCTGGCCGACGCGGCCCGGCCGCGGGGGATCCCGGTGGTGGTGCTGGCCGGCCAGGTCGATCTGGACAACGCGACGGTGCGCTCGTCGGGCATCATGGCCGCGTTGTCCATCGCCGAACACGCCGGATCGGTGCGACTGGCGCAGGCCGACGCGGCCAATCAGCTCATGGGTCTGGCCTCCGTTGTGGCGGCGCGACTCGGGAATAGCGGTCCTGCAAGGTACCGTTGATGGTGTGGACTTTCCGGCAGTCCGGGTCGCTCGGCGCAAGTCGGCGGTGCCGGGCATGATCGGTCCCACTCAACAATGAGGCATGTAGGAGAAGCAATGACGGTGCAAAACGAGGCGAACGCCAAGACCCACGGCGTGATCTTGACTGAGGCCGCCGCCACCAAGGCCAAGTCGCTGCTGGACCAGGAGGGTCGCGACGACCTGGCGCTGCGCATCGCGGTCCAGCCGGGCGGGTGCGCTGGGCTGCGCTACAACCTCTTCTTCGACGACCGGTCGCTGGATGGCGACCTGATCGCGGAGTTCGGTGGTGTGACCCTGACGGTGGACCGGATGAGCGCGCCCTACGTCGACGGCGCGTCCATCGACTTCGTGGACACCATCGAAAAGCAGGGGTTCACCATCGACAACCCCAACGCCGGCGGATCCTGCGCCTGCGGCGACTCGTTCAACTGACCTCACCGCGAGACTGCAACTGGCGACGCATTCCCCGAGTAGGGCTTGTCGGCCATTGCAGGCTCGCGGCGAGCGAAACTCAGTACGAGCCCCCGGTGCGCAGCACGTACGAGCACACCATGATCTGGCCGCGCTGGAAAAGCAGCTGCGCGATGCCCTGCACCGGCCCGCGCATGGGGCCGCCGCTCACCGGCGAGACCCGCATGGTGAACAACGCCTGAGCCTGGTACTGCGACAGGTACACGATCTTGTCGATCGAGGTGATCTCCACCTCGGAGAACTGCTTGCGGAACGCGTCGCTGCTGAGCTTGGCCAGCGCCTGATCGGATCGCTTGTCCTGGACGGCGTCGTAGAGGCCGCACAGCGCGTTGCGGGCGATCTCGTTGACGTCGCGGTGCTCGAGCGCGTCCAGGTACCCCTGAATCGCCGTCTTCGCCGTGGCCTCGGAGAACGTGGTGCCGGTGTTGGCCCCGTTGGTGCGCACCCCGTACACGATGGCCAGGGTCAGTACCGCGACGAGCGCGATGGCCAGCGCCACGCCGACGATCAGCCGCCGCTTGGAGCGTGGCGGCGGGTACGGCGCCGGTCCGGTTGGCGGCCCGGCATAATTGGCCGACGGCGGTCCTGCTTGCGGAGCCGGGGCGAAGCCCGGGCCGGCGGCGTTGGGGTCATCGGGGAACTCGAGTGGCTGGGATTCGCCGGGGCGCTCATGTCCGCTCGGTCCGCCGCTGCCGCCGCCGACAGGGTGGTTCGGCGAGTGCGGGCCTGCCATCGTGGTTCTCCTACGGTGGTAGACGGGACTGCAAGCGGGTTGCGGCCCAAGCATTGTGATCCCGGCGACTTGAGTGAGTTCCCTAGGGAGGCTAGCGCAGACCTTGCGGCGACCGTGCACGCGACGACGGTCCTGGGCGCGTGAGTAAGCTAGATAACCTTACTAACGAAGGGTGGAGATTTCGTGACGATCGCGGTGACAGGTTCGATTGCGACCGACAATCTGATGCGGTTCCCCGGCCGGTTTTCCGAGCACCTGCTGGCCGAGCACCTCCAGAAGGTGTCCCTGAGCTTCCTGGTCGACGACTTGGTGATTCACCGCGGCGGCGTGGCGGGCAACATCGCCTTCGCCATCGGTGTGCTGGGTGGCGACGTGGCGCTGGTCGGCGCGGCCGGTGACGATTTCGGCGAGTACCGCGACTGGCTGCAGAGCCACGGCGTCAACTGCGACCACGTGCTGATCTCGAAGACCGCGCACACCGCGCGCTTCGTGTGCACCACCGACGAGGACATGGCCCAGATCGCGTCGTTCTATCCCGGCGCCATGTCCGAGGCCCGCAACATCAAGCTCGCCGACGTCGCATCGTCCGTGGGCAAACCCGACCTGGTGATCATCGGCGCCAACGACCCGGACGCGATGGTGGTGCACACCGAGGAGTGCCGCAAGCTCGGCCTGCCGTTCGCCGCCGACCCGTCCCAGCAGCTGCCCCGCCTGTCCGGCGAAGAGATCGACAAGCTGATCGACGGCGCGGCCTACCTGTTCACCAACGACTATGAGTGGGAGCTGCTGCTCTCCAAGACCGGCTGGTCAGAGGCCGACGTCCAGAAGAAGGTGGACCTGCGGGTGACGACACTCGGCGCCAAGGGCGTCGACATCGTCGAGCGCGACGGGACCACCACCCACGTCGGCGTGGTCCCCGAGACCAGCCAGACCGACCCCACCGGCGTCGGCGACGCGTTCCGGGCCGGCTTCCTCACCGGGCGTAGCGCCGGGCTGAACCTCGAACGGTCGGCGCAGCTGGGCTCGCTGGTGGCCGTGCTGGTGCTGGAGTCGACCGGAACCCAGGAGTGGGCGTGGGACCGCGAGGCCGCCAAGACGCGGTTGGCCGACGCCTACGGCGACGAGGCGGCCGCCGAGATCGCCGGAGTGCTGGGCTGACGCCATTTCTCGCCCGGGCCGCCTCGAGTGTGAACTCACGGCGTCGCGTGTGAGCTGACGGCGGCGACACGCCGACAAGCCGCGCCCAGGGTTCACGATGAAAGCCCAGGATTCACACTCGAAGCCCAGGCCGGGCCGGGCCTAGAGCTGCACCGGATACAGCGGCTCGCTGATCTGCGGCACCACGCTGTGCTCGACGAAGATCGCGTGCCAGAGCATGAAGATCAGCAGCGTCCACAGCCTGCGGCTGTGATCGCCGGCGCCGCTGCGGTGCTCGTCGAGCATCCGGCGCACGGCGTCCAGGTCGACAAACTCGACGACCGAACTGGCCTGCGACGACGCCACCAACTCGTAGGCCCACTCCAGCAGCTCGCCCGCGCGCAGCCAGTGCCGGATCGGCACCGGGAACCCCAGCTTGGGCCGGTGCAGCACATGCGCGGGGACGATCGGCTCCAGCGCGCGGCGCAGCGCGTACTTGGTGGTCGTGCGGGTGATCTTGGCCTCCACGGGCAACCGGGACGCCACGGCGAACACCTCGGGATCCAGGAACGGCACCCGAAGCTCCAGCGAGTTGGCCATGGTCATCTTGTCGGCCTTGACCAGGATGTCGCCGCGCAGCCAGGTGAACAGGTCGATGTGCTGCATGCGGGCCACCGGGTCCCAGCCCGCCGATTCGGCGTACAGTGGCGCGGTCACGTCGGTGTGGGTCCACTCCGGGCGGAAGCCGGCCAGCACGTCGCGCAGCTGCGCGTCGGAGAAGCTGCGGGCGTTGCCGTAGTAACGCTCCTCGAGCGTCAGCGAGCCGCGGTGCAGCAGGCTCTTGCCCCGCATGCCCTCCGGCAGCGGCCGCGACACCTTGCCCATCGACCGCCGCAGCGGCCGGGGCAGATAGTCGAAGGGCTTCAGCGACAACGGCTCCCGGTAAATCGTGTAGCCGCCGAACAACTCGTCGGCGCCCTCGCCGGACAGCACCACCTTGACGTGCTTGCGGGCCTCGCGGGCCACGAAGAACAGCGGCACCAGCGCCGGGTCGGCGACCGGCTCGTCGAGGTACCAGACGATCTCGGGCAGGGCGGCGACGAACTCGTCCGGCGTGACCACCTTGGCGATGTGGCGCGCGCCGATCGCCTCCGCCGAGGCCACCGCGACGTCGATCTCGGAGAATCCCTCCCGCTCGAAGCCGGTGGTGAAGGTGATCAGCCGCGGGTTGTGCCGGATGGCCAGCGCCGCGATGGCCGTGGAGTCGATCCCCCCGGAGAGGAATGACCCGACGGTGACGTCGGCGCGCATGTGCTTGGCCACCGAGTCCTCGAGCACCGCGGTGATCTCGTCGTACCGGGCCCGCTCGCTGCCGCGGACGATCGGGGTGGCGGCGAACCGCGGCGCGAAGTACCGGGTGACCTCCGGTTGCAGGCGGTCGGGACGAATCCTCGCGTAGCAGCCCGATTCCAGCCGGCGCACCCCGCGGTGCAACGTCTCGGGCTCGGGCACGTACTGCAAGACGGTGTAGTGCTGCACCGCCCGGTCATCGATGCCCGTGTCGAAGCCGACCAACCCGGCCAGATCCAGCAGACACTTTTTCTCGCTGGCCACGGCGGTGCCGCCGGCGCCGGTCGCCATGAACAGTGGCTTGATGCCGAAAGGGTCCCGGGCGCAAAACAATTCGCGGGTGGTGGTGTCCCACAGCGCGAAGGCGAACATGCCGCGTAACCGGGTCAAGACATCGGTGCCCCAGTAGTGGTAGCCGGCGACGACGGCCTCGCCGTCGCCGTCGGTGGCGAAGACGGCGCCATGCTGGGTGGCCAGTTCGTCGCGCAGCTCCAGGTAGTTGTAGATCTCGCCGTTGAACACCAGCACGTAGCGGTCGGGCGCCTCCGGCGGCCCCCAGCGCAGCGGCTGGTGCGAATGCGCGATGTCGATGATGGACAGCCGGTTGAAGCCGAACACGACCGAGCCGTCGGTGTCCGGGTCCACCCAGGTGCCCGGCTCGTCGGGCCCGCGGTGGCGCATCGAATGCGACGCGCGCGCGATCGCATCGTCGGCGCGGGCCGCGGCCGCCTCCTTGTCCCCGTCCTCGGGGGCGGCAACGAACGCCAGCAGACCACACACGGCGCCCCAGTATGCCGCACTTCGCGACCGCTCGTGGACGTCGGACCCGGCACGTCGCGTGACTGGCGGGCCGGGGTTTCGTCGCCCGGCTCAGGCGCGTGGTCTACGCTGCGTAGTATTCGATATCCGAGCAGGAGGCGCCAACGTGACCCCTCGCGAGCAGGACCGTTCGCAACCTTTGTCGCAGGGTAGGTTTCAGCGCCGTCCTGGAGGCTCTGCCACGGGTCTTTCCCGCCGTCTGCGGCCGCTGGCGCTGGCCGTGACGCTGGGTGTGCTCGCGATGTTCCTGAGCGGATGCAGCAGCTGGGCCGACGCGCTGGCCCTGGGCTGGCCGAGGGGCATCACGCCGCAGGCGCACCTGAACCGGGAGCTGTGGATCGGCGCGGTGATCGCCTCGCTGGTCGTCGGCGTCATCGTCTACGGCCTGATCTTCTGGTCCTCGGCGTTCCATCGCAAAAAGGCGACCGACACCGAGCTGCCCCGCCAATTCGGCTACAACATGCCCTTGGAGCTGGCGCTCACGGTGACGCCGTTCCTCATCATCTCGGTGCTGTTCTACTTCACCGTCGTGGTGCAGGAAAAGATGCTGCACATCGCCAAGGATCCCGAAGTGGTGATCGACGTCACGGCCTTCCAGTGGAACTGGAAGTTCGGGTATCAGCGCGTCGCGTTCAAAGACGGCACGCTGACCTACGACGGTGCGGACCCGGCCCGGAAGAAGGCGATGGTGTCCAAGCCGGAAGGCAAGGACGCACACGGCGAAGAGCTGGTCGGCCCCGTCCGCGGCCTCAACACCTCGGACCGTACCTACCTGAACTTCGACAAGGTCGAGACGCTGGGAACCAGCGACGAGATCCCGGTGCTGGTGCTGCCGACCGGCAAGCGCATCGAATTCGATCTGGCGTCCGCCGACGTCGTCCACACCTTCTGGGTTCCGGAGTTCTTGTTCAAACGCGACGTCATCCCGAACGCCGACGCGAACAACTCCGTGCACGTCTTCCAGGTCGAAGAGATCAACACCCCGGGGGCGTTCGTGGGCCACTGCGCCGAGTTCTGTGGCACCTATCACTCGATGATGAACTTCGAGGTTCGCGTGGTGTCGCCCAACGACTTCAAGGCCTATCTACAGCAGCGGATGGACGGCAAGAGCAACGCCGCGGCGCTGCAGGCGATCGGACAACCTCCGGCCGCGGTTACCACGCACCCGTTCGACAGCCGCCGTGGCCAGCTGAGCCAGTAGGTTAGGAAACCAAATGCATATCGAAGCCAGGCTATTCGAGTTCATCGCCGGGTTCTTCTTTGTGGTTGCGGTGCTCTACGGGGTTTTGACCGCGCTGTTCGCCACCGGAGGGGAGGAGTGGGCGGGCACCACCGCGCTGGCGCTGACCGGCGGCCTGGCGCTGATCGTGGCCACCTTCTTCCGGTTCGTGGCGCGGCGGCTCGACACCCGGCCCGAGGACTACGAAGGCGCCGAGATCAGCGACGGAGCAGGGGAATTGGGCTTCTTCAGCCCGCACAGCTGGTGGCCGATCCTGATCGCGCTGTCGGGCTCGGTGGTGGCGGTGGGCATTGGGCTGTGGCTGCCGTGGCTGATCTTCGCCGGGGTGATGTTCGTCCTGACGTCGGTGGCCGGACTGGTCTTCGAGTACTACCTGGGTCCTGAGAAGCACTGATTCGCGGCATAAAGGTCACAATCCGATCACGTGATCGCTTGCGCTGTTCGCCACGGCGGCTCTGCCCGTTTTCGGTTCGGTAGTGTTTCGCCCAGGCAATGAGAAGTTTCCCAGCGCGCCCGGCAACGAGGTGACCGCGGAGTTTTACGCGCAGGTGATGCAGTCGAACAGGGTAGGCAAAGGGCAGAAATGAGCGGGTCGAAACCCCCGGGATGGGAACCTGACGAACCCGATCCTGTCGACCCGATCAGCCACCACCCCGACGCCGGTGACGAGCCCGCTGACGCCGGGGAGCCCGGCGCGGACCACGACGTCGAGGGCGCGGCAGAACCCTTCGAGGACAGCGCCGAACTGCCCGCCGCCGACCAGACCGACGCATATTCGCGTGCTTACTCGGCTCCGGAGTCCGAGCACTTCACCAGCGGCCCCTACCTGCCCGCCGATCTGGGGCTCTACGACTACGAGGACTACGAAGAAGCCGAGGACGACGACGAACGCAGCACCGCGCGCTGGCCATGGGTGGTGGGGATCGCCGCGATCGTGGCCGCGATCGCACTCGTCGTGTCGGTGTCGTTGTTGTTCGCCCGCACCGACACCACCAAGCTGGCCAACCCGAACACCACCACCGCCCCGTCCACGCCGCCGATGCAGGACGAGATCACGACCACCAAACCGCCCCCGCCGCCGCCCCCACCCACGACCGAACCGCCACCGCCCCCGACAGCAACGGAGACCCAGACTGTGACGGTGACGCCTTCTCCGGCACCGGCGCCCCCGCCCGCACCCGCCCCGGCGCCGCCGGCGACCTCCACGGCGGCAGCGCCTCCGCCGCCCACGACACCCACCGGGCCGCGGCAAGTCACCTACTCGGTGACCGGCACCAAGGCCCCGGGCGACATCATCTCGGTGACCTACGTCGACGCGTCCGGGCGGCGGCGCACCCAGCACAACGTGTACATCCCCTGGTCGATGACCGTCACCCCGATCTCGCAATCGGACGTGGGCTCGGTGGAGGCCTCCAGCCTGTTCCGGGTCAGCAGGCTCAACTGCTCGATCACGACCAGCGACGGAACCGTGCTGTCGTCGAACAGCAACGACTCGCCGCAGACGAGCTGCTGATGGTCAGCAAGTATTCGGCGTATCGCCGCGGGATGGGCGACGACACCATCGCGCCCGAGGTGATCGACCGCATCCTGCTCGGCGCCTGCGCCGCCGTCTACCTGGTGTTGCTGGGCGTCAGCGTGGCGGCGGCCGTCGCACTCACCGACCTGGGCAGGGGCTTTCACAAATCGGCCAGCAGCCCCCACACGACCTGGGTGTTGTACGCGGTCATCATCGTTTCCGCGCTGATCATCGCGGGCGCGATCCCAATACTGTTGCGGGCCCGGCGGATGTCTCAGTCCGAGCCGGCCGCCCGGGCCATGACCGCGCCGAACCGGCCGCCGGTGCGCCTGATGTCTCAGGCGCCGCGCACGTCGGCCGAGCGGGCGCGGCAGGCCACGGTGCAGGCGACGCCGCAGAAAACGGACGCGGAGTGGTCAGGCGAGACGGTCGACCGAGTCTGGTTGCGCGGCACGGTCATACTGACCGGCACCATGGGTGCGGCGCTGATCGCGGTCGCGACGGCGACCTACCTGATGGCGGTCGGCCACGACGGCGCGTCCTGGGTGTCGTATGTGTTCGCCGGCGCCATCACCGCCGCGATGCCGGCGGTCGAGTGGCTGCATATCCGGCAGCTGCGCCGCGTGATCGCCGAGCGCTGACGCGTATCGCCGCCTAGCGCAGAGGGTTTCGTCGGCATCGGGCTTCGCACGCTCCTAAGCGATATCTCGCGGGGGAGCGCAGGCGCGGCGGGTCCGCGCGCGGCCACTCAACTCGACGACTCGATACCGCCGCCGACACGTAGATCATCGGCACATAAAGCAATGCGACGACACGCCGTGCGTCGTCGCAATGCCTGATGTCTCGCGCGCTTGTGGCCGATTGCGGGGTGCTGGATTGCCCGGCTCCCGCGTCGGCCACAGGGGCCGATGGGGAGCCGGGCTTGGCCGCGCTAGTGCTTGCCGGACTCGCCGTTCGTCGAACCCGCGATGCTGTCCTGGTGTTCGCGCAGTGCCGTCAGGGCGCGCTGCTCAGAGCTGTGCGCCGCCTCCCGCAATGCCGCGTCCTCGGACGCCGGGTCGGCGAACATGAAGCTGCCGCTGCCCGGCGAACCGGCCGAGCCCAGCTTGTTCATCTTCTTGGGCAGCGCCGCGCCCTGGTACTCGAGCGGCAGCGGGTGGCCGTGGTCGTCGACCGGGCCGAGTGGCTGATGCAGCTCGATGTAGGCGCCGTGCGGCAACCGCTTGATGATGCCGGTCTCGATGCCGTGCTCGAGCACCGCGCGGTCGCTGCGCTGCAGGCCGATGCACCACCGATAGGTGACGAAGTAGACGATCGGCGGAACGATCACCATGCCGATGCGGCCGATCCACGTCGTCGCGTTCAGCGAGATGTCGAACTTGAACGCGATGATGTCGTTCATCGCGCTCAGCGTGAGCACCATGTAGAACGCGATCGCCATCGCGCCGATCGACGTGCGCACCGGCACGTCGCGCGGACGCTGCAACAGGTTGTGGTGCGCGTAGTCACCGCTGAACCGCTTCTCCAGGAACGGGTAGATGATCAGCAGGACGAAAACGCCGCCCATGATCAGCGCCACCCACACCACCGCCGGAATGGTGTGGTGCCAGAAGTAGAACTCCCACGGCGGCCAGATGCGGGCCAAGCCTTCGGTCCACATCATGTAGAAGTCCGGCTGCGAGCCCGCCGAGACGTGAGATGGCTTGTAGGGCCCCAGGTTCCAGATCGGGTTGATCTGCAGCAGACCACCCAGCAGCCCCAGCACGCCGACGATCGCGGCGAAGAACGCGCCGGATTTGACCGCGAACACGGGCATCACGCGCACGCCGACCACGTTGTGCTCGGTGCGGCCCGGCCCGGGGAACTGGGTGTGCTTCTGGAACCACACCATGGCCAGGTGCAGCCCGATCAGCGCGAGGATGATGCCGGGCAGCAGCAGGATGTGCAGGGCGTACATGCGGGGGATGATGTAACCCGCTGTGGCGCATTCGTTTCCGACGCCGCCGCAGGGGAAGTCACCGCCGAACAGGGCCCAGTGCAGCCAGGTGCCGATCACCGGCATGCCCAGCGTGATCGAGGACAGGGCGGCGCGCAACCCGATGCCCGACAACAGGTCGTCGGGCAGCGAGTAGCCGAAGTAGCCCTCGAACATGGCCAGGATCAGCAGCAGCGAACCGATGACCCAGTTGGCCTCACGCGGCCGGCGGAACGCGCCGGTGAAGAAGATGCGGGCCAGGTGCACCATGATCGACGCCGAGAAGATGAGCGCGGCCCAGTGGTGGACCTGACGGACGAACAAGCCGCCGCGCACCTCGAAGGAGATGTCGAGCGTCGATGCGAAAGCCTTCGACATGTCCACGCCGCGCAGCGGCTGGTAGGCGCCGTTGTAGGTGACCTCGCCCATGGACGGGTCGAAGAACAACGTCAGGTACACCCCGGTGAGCAGCAACACGATGAAGCTGTACATCGCGATCTCGCCCAGCAGGAACGACCAGTGGGTGGGGAAGACCTTGTTGAGCTGTCTGCGTACGGCCGCCGAGGGGTGGTAGCGCGTGTCGATGTCCTCGCCTTGACGGGCCAGGACGTCGCCGATCTTCGGGGGACTCAGTTTGGGACTCATGTTGTCGTCCTCTCCCAGAATGCCGGTCCGACGGGCTCGATGAAGTCACCGTTGGCGACCAAATACCCGTTGGTGTCGATGGTGATCGGCAGTTGCGCCAACGCCCGCGCCGCCGGCCCGAAGATCGGCTTGGCGAAGTGCAGCGCGTCGAACTGCGACTGGTGGCAAGGGCACAAGATGCGGTAGGACTGCTCCTCGTACAGCGACGCGGGGCAACCCAGATGCGAGCAGACCTTCGTGTAGGCGAACAGCTCACCGAAGTTGAAGCTCTCCTGGCCCTGCCGCTTGACCACGCGGTGCATGTCGGTGGGGCGAACTCGGATGAGCATCACGGGGTTTCGCACACCCTGGTTGATCGCGCGCAGCTTCTCCTGCGACTCCGGGGTGGTGCCGTCACCGTCGGACTCCCGCCACGGGAAGACGGTTTCCATGCCGCCGGCGTCGATGTCCTCGGGCCGCATCTTGACGAACGGCGACCCGGCGAAGCTGCCGGTGGCGCGCGCCAGGTAGATGGTCTCGCCGTGGTAGCGCGGGGTCCAGTCGGAGGTGAACAGCACCGCCTTCTTGCCGTTGGCGGTCTGCACCACAGGCTTCCACGGGTTCTTGATCAGGCCGCCGGCAAACGCCACCAGGGTGGACAGGCCGAACGCGCCCAGGCCCACGCCCAGCGACAGCCCGACCAGCTTGCGCCGCCCGATGGTGGAGCCGCCGTAGGCGTCGGCCAGGTTGGCCACCACCGTCTTGCGGTCGACGTCGCGCGAGGCGCCGTCGTGCCGGTCCTGAATCGAAATCTCTTCGGGGATAAAGCGTTTCTGGTACAGGATGGTGCCGATCCCGATCGACAGGATCGACATCCCGAAGGTCAGGCCGTACAGCGGAGTGGTCAGCGTGTAGAGCCAGCTGCCCGGGTCCTCCTTGGGCTTGTACTCCCACGGCCAGAACAGGAAGATCAGCAGCAGCGCCAGCCCGAACCCGCCGCCCAGCAAAAGCCAGAGGGCGACGCCACGCTCGGCGCGCTTCTCGGCTTTGGTGCCCTCGACCGGCCAACGGTTTTCCTTGAACACGGTTTCGACGCCGTCGAGCCTGCCGCCCAGCGCCACCAGTTCCTGCTGCGACATCGCGGCCAGCGCCGCGTCGTCGGGCTCCTTCGCGCCGGCGCCCTGGGGGTTCCCGCCGGTGTCGGAGCCGCGAACGTTTCCCTGATTAGCGGTGTCGCTCATGCGCGTGCCCCAATCCACAGTGCCAGCCCGATCGCGGCGACCATCCCGATGATCCAGGCGGCCATGCCCTCGGGTGCGGGCCCGAATCCGCCCAGGCCGTAGCCGCCGGGCTGACGCTCTTCGGTCACCGCCTTGATGTAGCCGATGATGTCCTTCTTGGCTTCGAAAGACAGCTGGCGGTCGGAGAACTTCGGCATGTTCTGCGGACCGGTCCGCATGGCCGCCAGGATCTGCTGCTCGTTGGCGGGCTCCAGGTCCGGCGCGTACTTGCCGGACGACAGCGCCCCGCCCTTGCCGGTGAAGTTGTGGCACGACGAGCAGTTGAGCCGGAACAGGTCACCGCCGCGGCCGAGGTCCTCGCCGCGCAGCGAGTGCATCGCCAGGCTGCCGTCGGGGTTGCGCACGGTCGTGGGGCCGCCGCCGTTGGCCTGCACGTAGGCGCCCAGCGCGTCGATCTGCCCCTCGTCGAAGATCGGCTCCTTGCGGGGCGCCTGCGCCTCGCCGGTCATCGCCGGCATCCGGCCGGTCGACACCTGGAAGTAGACGGCTTCCTCGCCGACGCCGATCAAGCTGGGGCCGCGGTCGGGCACGCCCTGCAGGTTGGCGCCGTGGCAGGACACGCACGACGTGTCGAAGAGCTGCTTGCCGGTCCGCAGCAGCGCCGAGTTCGATTCGTCGGCGACGGCCACCTGCGGACGCGGGGTCAGGACGGCGGCCAGACCACCGGCGACGGTCAGCGCGATGAGCAGCAGCAACCCGCCCGACAAGCGGCGGCGCAGCCGCCGTCGCGAGCGGTCACGCTGCGCTTGTTGCGGCTGACCGCTCCGCGAACCGGATCGGGTAGACCCCAGCTTCTTCAACCGAGCACTCCTGTTCGTCCAGCGCCTGCTCATCGGATGAAATAGATCACGGTGAACAGCGCGATCCACACGATGTCGACGAAATGCCAGTAGTACGAGACGACGATGCTGGCCGTAGCCTGCGCCGGGGTGAACTTGCTCATCGCGGTGCGGGCCAGCAAGAAGATGAAGGCGATGAGACCGCCGGTCACGTGGAGACCGTGGAACCCGGTGGCCAGGTAGAACACGCTGCCGTAGGCGCTGCCGGGGATCGTGGTCCCGTGACCCATCAGGTGGTAGTACTCGTAGCCCTGCCCGAGGACGAAGAACAGCCCCATCAGGAAGGTGATCACGTACCAGCGGCGCAGCCCGAACACGTCGCCGCGCTCGGCCGCGAACACCCCCATCTGGCAGGTGAACGACGACGCGATCAGCACCAAGGTCACCGGGACGGCCTGGTACAGGTTCAGCTCGGTCGGTGGCGGCGGCCACTTTCCGCCCGATTGGGCACGCGCGGTGAAGTACATCGCGAACAGGCCGGCAAAGAACATCAGCTCGCTGGAAAGCCAGACGATGGTGCCGACACTGACCATGTTGGGTCGATTCAGCGAATGAACGCGCGACGTGATGGCAGTACCTGAGGTCCCGACAGCGCTGGTCACATCCGCAAGTATGACGCTTTGTAGTTGTTGATCTCCACCCGGGGCGCAATTTGATGTCTGGCGCGTCGCGCGCGCGTGTG
Organism: Mycobacterium sp. NTMscope_Eco_3; assembly: GCF_976985685.1. Lineage (NCBI taxonomy): Bacteria > Bacillati > Actinomycetota > Actinomycetes > Mycobacteriales > Mycobacteriaceae > Mycobacterium > Mycobacterium sp. NTMscope_Eco_3. The sequence goes on from NZ_CDRJYZ010000001.1 coordinate 1,874,317, forward strand.
TGCGGGGCCGCTCGGGGCCGACGGTTGGGGCTGATGTGGTCAGCGTGGGACCATCGGCGCGTGGCTTTGTCATCTGAGGTTTCGCCGTCCGGCGCGTCCGCAACCTCGTGGCCGCGCGTCCTGGCTCGGCTGACGGGCGGTCAGGACCTGACGCGCGGGCAGGCCGCCTGGGCCATGGACCAGATCATGACCGGCGAGGCGACCGCCGCCCAGATCGCGGCCTTCGCGGTCGCGATGCAGGTGAAGGTGCCCACCTCGGCGGAGGTGATCGAGCTGGCCGAGGTCATGCTCGATCACGCGCTGCCGATGCCCGAGGGCGGGATGCCCGAGGACACCGTCGACATCGTCGGAACCGGTGGCGACGGCGTCAACAGCGTGAACCTGTCCACGATGGCGGCGATCGTGACGGCCGCCGCGGGCGTGCCGGTGGTCAAACACGGCAACCGGGCGGCGTCGTCGTTGTCCGGGGGCGCCGACACGCTCGAGGCGCTCGACATTCGCATCGACCTCGGTCCCGAGGACGTGGCCCGCAGCCTCGCCGAGCTCGGCATCGGGTTCTGCTTCGCGCCGTTGTTCCATCCGTCGTACCGGCACACCTCCGCGGTGCGCCGGGAGATCGGCGTACCGACGGTATTCAATCTCCTTGGGCCGCTTACCAATCCGGCCCGGCCGCGCGCCGGTTTGATCGGCTGCGCGTTCGCCGAGTTGGCCGAGGTGATGGCGGGGGTGTTCGCGGCCCGCCGGTCCAGCGTCCTGGTGGTGCACGGCGACGACGGGCTCGACGAGTTGACGACCACGACCACCAGCACGATCTGGCGGGTGCAGGCCGGCACCGTGGACAGGCTGACGTTCGACCCGGCCGGCTTCGGGTTCCCCCGGGCCGACCTCGACGACCTGTTGGGCGGCGACGCGCAGGCCAACGCGGCGGAGGTGCGGGCGGTGCTGGCCGGTGGCAAGGGCCCGGTGCGCGACGCCGTCGTGCTCAACGCCGCCGGCGCGATCGTGGCCCACGCCGGGTTATCCAGTCGCGCCGAATGGTTGCCGGCGTGGGAGGACGGGTTGGCCCGCGCCGCCAAAGCCATCGATTCCGGCGCGGCCGAACAACTGCTCGCGCGATGGGTGCGGTTCGGCCAGCACGTCTGAAACGCGCAGGGCCTGCTCGGCCGCGAGCCGCGCCGAGCGCGCCGCCTCCGCCCAGGCCGCCCAGGCGCCGGCGGATCGCAGCGGCGACGCCCACCCCGCGCCGTCCCCCGTTCCCTCGACCCGAACGATGCGCACGCCGCGGCCGTCGAGCCAGCGTGCGATCAGCGCGGTCTCCTCGACCAGCGCGCCGCCCAGTGGGGCCGGCGCGGGCAGAATCGCTTGTGCGCCAGCGGTAATCGCGGCGACGACGGGCATCGGTGGCACCCCCCGCCGGGCGTTGCCGGCGGCGGCGAGCTGGCCGTGGCGGATGACGGCGAGGTGGTAGCCGCCCTGGCCGTCGGGCGCGGCGGCGACCAGCTCGGGCAGCGCGGCCAGGGCGCGCAACCGCTGACCGCGCCACAGCGTCGCGACCGCGGCGGCGGTGCGGTCGCGCAGCCGCGCGGCGCTCTCGAAGTGACGCCGCTCGGCGAGGGCGGCGACGTGGCGCACGGCGGCGGTGAGCGCGGTGTTGTCCGCGCCGTCGACCAACGCCGCCATGCGCGCGACGGCCGCGGCGTACTGCGTGGCGGTCACCTCGCGGGCGGCCGGGCACGGCGACACCTCCGCTTCGGCGCACAGCGGTCCGTGTAATGCCGAGCGGCCCAAGCGGTTCGTGCAGGTTCGCAGCCCGGTGAAGCGGGCCAGCAGGGCGGCGGTGTCGGCGGCGTCGGCGCGGGCCCGAAACGGGCCGACGGCGCGGTCGTGGCGCGGTGCGCGCACCACCGCCAGGCGGGGGAAGGCCTCATCGGTCAGCGCCACCCACCACCAGCGCTGCGGGAACCGGGATCGGCGGTTGTAGGGCGGGGCATGCGCGGCCAGCAGCCGCAACTCGCGCACGCCGGCCTCCAGCGCGTGGGCGCACTCGACGTGGTCGACCGCGCCGGCCAGCGCGACCATCTCCTTCATGCGGCCGCGCGGATCGGCGCCGGTGAAGTACTGACCGACCCGCCGCCGCAGGTCGACGGCGGTGCCGATGTAGAGCACTCCCCAGCTACGCGGGGGCCCCGCGCCGGCCGGTCCGCGAAACAGGTACACCCCCGGCCGGTGCGGAAGCCCCTCGGCGAGAACCCGTTTGCGCCGCTGCGCCGGTGTCACGTCGGGCAGATACGCGCGCAGGTCGGCGTAGGTGTGCACGCCCTGGTTGCCCACCCGCTCGATGAGGGCGTGCAACACGTCGACGGTGGCGCGGGCGTCGTCGAGGGCGCGGTGGGTGGGCTGGGTGGTGACGGCGAACAGCCGCGCCAGGGAGGCCAGCCGCACGCTGGGGGCCTCCTCGCGGCTGAGGACCCGGCGGGCCAGCCGGACGGTGCACAGCACCTGCGGCCGCGGCCAGGCGATGTCGCACCGCTGGGCGGCGGCGCGCAGGAAGCCGATGTCGAAGCCGGCGTTGTGCGCGACCAGCACCGCGTTGCGGGAGAACTCCAGAAACATCGGCAGCACGGCGTCGATGGTCGGCGCGTCGGACACCATCGCCGTGGTGATGCCGGTCAGCTGCACGATCTGGGGCGGGATGCTGCGCTGCGGATCGATCAAGGTGGCGAACTCGCCGAGCACCACGCCGCCGCGCACCTTGACCGCCCCGATCTCGGTGATGGCGTCCGGCACCGTCCCGGCCGTGCTTTTGGTGCGTCCGCCGGTGGTCTCGAGGTCCACCACGACGAAGGTGGTGTCGCGCAACGACAGCTCGTCGGGCGTGAAGGGCGACCCCACGTCGGCGAAGCTCAGCTGAGTCGCGCCACGTGCAGCCACGGGGGTGACGTTAAGCACGACGACCGACATCCGCGGCGATCCCACGCCGCGGCCGCGGGGGAGATGTCGGTGCCCGCGGTTAGCGTTCGGGCTGACCGGCGTGATGTTCGTCGGAGCAAGACCGAGAGGACGGATCCCGATGGCACCGAGTAATGGACCCACCAACGTCGCGTTGCCGCCGCCAGAGCCGGGCGCGCCGGTGGTGATCGACTGTGACGACTGCGCGGTGCGCGGACCCGGATGCCGCGACTGTGTGGTCAGCGTGATACTCGGGGTCCCGGATACTTTATTGCAGGACGAACAAGCGGCATTGGAAGTTCTCGCCGAGGTCGGCCTGGCGCCGCGGCTTCGCCTCGTCCCGATTCGTCGGGACCGCGGATCTGGTGTAGCCTAAATTCCTTGTCCGCCAAAGGCCCTCGGGTCAGGCGGACTGGATCACATGAAAATGACAGAATTCTTTCTAATTTCTTAACCGCCCGCTTTGGACAAACGCCGATATCGTTTCGTAACCTGTTTGAGACCTAAACCCGCTCGACGACCTGGATTCGTCGATGGCCGTTTAAGGAAGCAAATCTTGAGGCTTGACTCTAGGTGTCTGGTTGCGCGTGTCCTGACACGTTCGGCCCTAGGGACGCTAGCTGGCTTCGCGATTCTGTTCAGCGTGGTGACCGCCCCCTCATGGGCGGACCCGGCCCAAGACGCCATGGCAAAACTCAACGAGCTGTCCCGCCAGGCCGAGCAGACCACCGAGGCGATGCACAGCGCCCAGCTCGACCTGAACGACAAGCTGGCCGCCCAGCGCGCGGCCGACAAGAAGCACAACGACGACCAGGCCGCCGTCGACGCGGCGAAGACCCATCTGGCGTCGTACCAGAACTCCGTCAACAACCTGGCCGCCGCGGCCTACATGGGTGGCCGCGTCGACGGCATGCAGGCCATCCTGACCGCCGGCTCGCCGCAGGGGCTGATCGACAAGCTCGCGGTGCAGCGGGTGATGGCCACGCAGATGGCCAACCAGATGAAGAGCTACCGGATCGCCGGCGAGCAGGCCGCCAAGGCCGAGCGGGAGTCCGCGAAATCCGCCGCCGACGCCAAGAGCGCGGCCGAGCAGGCCGCCGCGGTGCGAGCGAGCTTGCAGTCCAAGCAAAGTCAGCTGCAGGTGCAGATCGCGGTGGTCAAGTCGCAATACATGTCCTTGACCGCCGACCAGCGCACCGCGCTCGCCAATCCCGCACCGGCCGTCCCCGCGGCGGCGCCGGCCCCCGGCGCCCCGGCGCCGGAAGCGGCACCCCCGGGCGTCGGGCAGGCGCCCGGCGAGGCTCCGCCTCCCGGCGGCATGCCCGGTATGGCCCCCGGTGGGGTCGGCGGCGGTGACCGCGCCACCGTCGTGCAGGCCGCGCTGACCCAGGTGGGTTCGTCCTACGTATGGGGCGGCGCCGCGCCCGGCGGGTTCGACTGCTCCGGGCTGGTGATGTGGGCGTTCCAGCAAGCCGGCATCTCGTTGCCGCACTCCAGCCAGGCGATGGCCCACGGCGGCCAGCCGGTGTCGCTGTCGGACCTGCAGCCCGGTGACGTGCTCACCTTCTACTCTGATGCCTCACACGCCGGCCTCTACATCGGTGACGGCATGATGATCCATTCCTCCACCTACGGTGTGCCGGTACAGGTCGTGCCGATGAACTCCTCGGGCCCGATCTACGACGCCCGCCGTTACTAGACATCCCGCGCTGCGGCGGCGGCTTCCGATACTGCTGGCCTGGGTCTTCGTCGTCGAGCTGATCGTGGCCGCGGCCGTGCCGTTCGGCGCCGAACGCAACAGCCGGATCCGGCCTCCACAGCTGATCACGCCCGCGCGCAGCCAGGTCAGTGCCACGACGAAGTCGATCGTCGTCGGCGACCGCATCGTCCGGCTGCTGGGGCTCGGCGGCCCGTCGAGCGAGCGCTTGTTGTCGCGCGTGGCCTCCGACATGGGCAACGCGATCACCGCCGTGGAGGCGTTCTGGGGCGTCGACTGGGCGCGCGAAATCTCGGTGGTCGCCGCGGGCACGGACGAGGAATTTCGCGCCGCCGCCGGCGGGGGACCGCCCGCCCAGTGGGCCGACATCGCCGCCGCCACCGTCTCCGACCGGGTCGATCCCGTTCACCGGGTCGCCCTCGGCCAGCGGATCGTGTTCGCGCCGGGCGCCGCCCACATGAGTGCGGCGTCCCTGCGAATCGTGTTGGCCCACGAGCTTTTTCACTACGCCGCACGCGCGGACACCGTCGCCGACGCACCCCGCTGGCTCACCGAAGGCGTCGCCGACTTCGTCGGCCGGCCCCCGACGCCGGTACCCACCGAGGGGATGCTGCCCATGACGCTGCCGTCGGACAGCGAGCTGGATGTGCCGGGCGCGCCGCGCTCGCTGGCCTATGACCGCGCCTGGTTGTTCGCCCGGTTCGTGGCCGAGGCCTATGGGGCGCCGAAGCTGCACGATCTCTACCTGGCGACCTGCGGCATCCGGCGCGCCGACATGGCGACCGCCGCCCACGACGTGCTGGACACCAGCGAGGCGGGCCTGCTCACCGCCTGGCGCCAGTGGCTGACGCACTAGCGCGCGCCGCCCGGCTCGGGCCGTGTGCGCGGGCCGCAGCGCCGCCACGCTAGCCTGTCGCAGGTGAGTCGGGTCCTGCTGGTAACCAACGACTTTCCGCCCCGCCGGGGCGGCATCCAGTCATACCTCGGTGAGTTCGTCGGTCGACTCGTCGAGGCCGGGTCGCATTCGGTGACGGTGTACGCGCCGGAATGGACGGGCGCCGAGGCATACGACGAGGCGGCCGGCTACCGCGTGGTGCGCCATCCGGGCACCCTGATGCTGCCCGGCCCGGCGGTCGACGCCCGGATGCGGCGGCTGATCGCCGACCACGGGATCGAAACCGTCTGGTTCGGGGCGGCCGCGCCGTTGGCGCTGCTGGCCCGGCGAGCTCGTGGGGCCGGGGCGAATCGGGTGCTGGCCAGCACGCACGGCCACGAGGTCGGCTGGTCGATGCTGCCGGTCGCGCGGTCCGTGCTGCGCCGCATCGGCGACGACACCGACATCGTCACGTTCGTCAGCTGCTACACGCGGTCGCGGTTCGCGCCGGCCTTCGGGCCGAAAGCGTCGCTGGAATACCTGCCCTCCGGGGTGGCCACCGACAAGTTTCGGCCCGATCCGGCGGCCCGTGCCGAGTTGCGTCAGCGCTACCAGCTGGGCGAGCGGCCCACCGTGGTGTGCGTGTCCCGGCTGGTGCCGCGCAAAGGCCAGGACATGCTCATCAAGGCCCTGCCCTCGATCCGGCGACGCGTCGACGGGGCCGCCCTGGTCATCGTCGGCGGCGGACCCTACCTGGAATCGCTGCAGACGCTGGCCCGCGACTGCGGGGTGGCCGACGAGGTGATCTTCACCGGCGGCGTACCGGCCGCCGAACTGCCCGCGCATCACGCGCTGGCCGACGTGTTCGCGATGCCCTGCCGCACCCGCGGCGCGGGGTTGGACGTCGAGGGACTGGGCATCGTGTTCCTGGAGGCCTCGGCGAGCGGCGTGCCCGTCGTCGCCGGAAAGTCCGGGGGAGCCCCGGAAACCGTGCGGCACAACGAAACCGGGCTCGTCGTCGACGGTTGCTCGGTGACCGAAATCGCCGACGCCGTCGCCGAGTTGCTGACGGATCGGGACCGGGCCGCCGCGATGGGGGCGGCCGGACGCGAATGGGTGACGGCCCAGTGGCGCTGGGACACCCTGGCGGCACGGCTGGGCGAGCTGCTCGGATAGCGGCGCGGTCAGTCCGCTTGGTAGATGGCCTCGATGTCGGAGGCGAACTTCTCGGCCACCACGTTGCGCTTGACCTTCATCGTCGGAGTCAGCTCACCGGTGTCCTCGGTGAAATCGACGGGCAGGATGCGGAACTTGCGGATGGACTCGGCGTGTGACACCGCCAGATTGGCGTCCTTGATGGCCGCGTCCACCTCGGCGACGAGGTCGGGATCGGTGGCCAGATCGGCCACCGACGTGCCGGATCCCTTCTGGTTGCGCTGTTTCCAGCCGTCGAACGCCTCGGGATCGATGGTGATCAGCGCGCCGATGAACGGCTTGGCGTCGCCGACCACCATCGCCTGACTGATCAGCGGATGCGACCGCAGCCGGTCCTCGAGTACGGCGGGGGCGACGTTCTTGCCGCCCGCGGTGACGATGATCTCCTTCTTGCGCCCGGTGATCTTCAAAAAGCCGTCGTCGTCGAGCACGCCCAGATCGCCGGTCTTGAACCAGCCGTCGGTGAACGCGTCGGCGGTGGCCTGCTCGTTGCGCCAGTAGCCGCTGAACACCACGCCGCCGCGCACCAGCAGCTCGCCGTCATCGGCGATGCGCATGCTGTTGCCGGGCAACAACGTTCCGACGGTGCCGATCTTGACATTGCCGACCTGGTTGACCGTGATCGCGGAGCTGGTCTCGGTCAGCCCGTAGCCCTCGTGGATGGTCAGACCCACCCCGCGGTAGAAGTGCCCCAGTCGCGACCCCAGCGGCGCGCCGCCCGACACGGACGCGTGGCAGTCGCCGCCCAGCGCCCCGCGCAGCTTGCGATACACCAGCCGGTCGAACAACGCATGCTTGGCGCGCAGCACCGGCCCCCGCCGTCCGCGGTCGGAGGCCTCGCTCCAGTCGACGGCGGTTTGCACGGCCATGGCGAAGATCCGCCCCTTGCCGTCGTTGGCGGCGTTTTGCTCGGCCGTGTTGTACACCTTCTCGAACACCCGCGGAACCGACACCACCACGGTCGGTTTGAACACCGCGAACATCGGCAGCAGGTTCTTGATGTCGCTGGTGAATCCGACGGTCACCTTGTTGGCGAACGCGGACAAGGTCAGCGAGCGCGCGAGCACGTGCGCCAGCGGCAAGAAGATCAGCAGCCGCTGGCCCTCATCCAGCAGCGTCGGCAGGCTCTCCTTGGCGCCGCGGGTCTCATACAGCAGGTTGGAGTGCGTCAGCTGGCAGCCCTTGGGCCGCCCGGTGGTGCCCGAGGTATAGATGAGCGTCGCGGGATCCGCGGCCCGCAGGGCCTCCTGGCGCGCGGTCAGCTCGGCCGGTTCCACCGACTCGCCGGCCTCGACGAGCTGGTCGAGCGCCTTGGGGCCCGAACCGTCGATGTGCAGCACCCGGCGCAGGGCGGGCAGTTCGGCGGTCAGCTCGGTGACCATCGCCGCGTGTTCGTCCGTCTCGGCGAACGCCAGCACCGCCTCGGAGTCCTGCAGCACCCAGCGCACCTGCTCGGCCGAGGACGTCTCGTAGATCGGCACCGTGACCCCACCGACCGCCAGGATCGCCAGGTCGAGGATCGCCCACTCGTAGCGGGTGGCCGAGAAGATCGACACGCGGTCGCCGGCCTGCACTCCCAGGCCAATCAAACCCAGTGCGGCAGAGCGGATCTGATCGGCCGCCTCGGTGCAGGTGACGTCGGTCCACTCGCCGTCGAGCTGACGTTGGTAGATGACAAAGTCCGGATCGTCGCGCTCGTGTTCGAACACCATCGCCGCGATGTTGTCGTCATCGTCGACCGGAAAGCGGGCGGGGACGCTGTACTCACGCACTCTTATGACCTCAATTGACCTCGTGACGTTTCCCGGCAGCCGGGTTGCTGTCGCCCAGCCTAATCCGAGCAACGAGCCAGCATGGCCACGGTCGGTGCGGTCGGGACCGCGATTGCCTGCCGCGACGCCTGGCCGCCCTCGGCGGGCCGGCGCGGCCCGGTGTGTGAAGCTGTGGGCATGAACAGCATCCAGATCGCGGATGAGACGTTTGTCGCCGCCGACGGCGCACGGGTGGGCGCCGCGGTCGCAGATCGGGCGAGTTGGCGCCGCTGGTGGCCCGACCTGCGGCTGCAGGTCGTCGAGGATCGCGGCGACAAGGGCATCCGGTGGTCGGTCACCGGCGCGTTGACGGGGACCATGGAGGTCTGGCTGGAACCGTCGCTGGACGGGGTCGTGCTGCACTACTTTCTGCACGCCGAGCCCAGCGGGGTGGCGGCCTGGCAGCTGGCCAAGCTGAACCTGGCGAAAATGACCCACCGCCGCCGAGTGGCGGGCAAAAAAATGGCCTTTGAGGTCAAGACGACACTGGAACGGTCACGTCCGGTCGGAGTTTCTCCGGTAGTTTAGCCGGGTCAGGTCCGCGCAGAGAGTACCGTTTCGGACCGAGACCCACGGGGGTCCCCGCACGGCAGGTTCGGAGCGGCCGGGGCAGATCGGCTTGCGGGAGAGAGGGCAGCAACCAGGTGGCGGAGAAGACGACACAAACCATCTACATCGAAGCCGACCCGGGCACCGTGATGAAGGTGATCGCGGATATCGACTCCTACCCGCAGTGGATCTCGGAGTACAAGGAAGCCGAGGTCCAGGAGAAGGACGCCGACGGCTACCCGAAGGTGGCGCGGATCGTCATGGACGCCACCGTCCTCAAAGACACCATGGTCATGTCCTATCAATGGCCCAAAGATCGCCAATCCGTCAGCTGGACGCTGGTGTCGAGCTCGCTGCTGCGCTCGCTTGAGGGCTCATATCGGTTGGCGCCCAAGGGATCTGGCACCGAAGTCACGTACGAACTCTCCGTTGACCTGGCCATGCCGATGATCGGCCTGCTCAAGCGCAAGGCCGAGCGGCGTTTGACCGACACCGCGTTGAAGGATCTGAAGAAACGAGTCGAGGCTGAGTGAGACGGCTGAGCCCGCCCCGGCCCGCATCAGCCTCTTCGTTGGCAAAGGCGGGGTAGGCAAATCCACCCTGGCGTGCGCCACCGCGGTCAGTTCTGCGAGCGCGGGACAGCGGGTGCTGGTGGTGTCCACCGACCAGGCGCACTCCCTGGGTGATGTGCTGGGCACCCCCGTCCCGCCCAGCCAAGACGAACTCGTGCGGGTGCTCGCCGACGACGCGGAGGCCGGCGGCGGGTTCCTCGATGCGCTGGCGTTGGACAGCCTCGCCCTGCTCGAGGTCCGCTGGCGTGACGTCGTCGCCACCTTGGACCGGCGGTTCCCCGAGTCCGAATTGAGCACCATTGCGCCCGAAGAGCTTTCGGCGCTGCCCGGTGTTCAGGAGGTGCTCGGCCTGTACGCCGTCGGCGAGCTGGCCGGCTCGGGGCGATGGGATCGCGTGGTGGTCGATTGCGCATCCACCGCGGACGCGCTGCGGATGTTGACGCTGCCCGCCACCTTCGGGCTGTACGTCGAGCGGGCGTGGCCGCGGCATCGCCGCCTGTCCGTCACGGCCGACGACGCCCGGTCGGCGGCGGTGGTCGAGCTGCTCGAGCGCATCAGCTCTAGCGTGGAGACGCTCGGCGCGCTGCTCACCGACGGCGAGCTGGTCAGCGCGCACCTGGTGTTGACCCCCGAGCGGGTGGTCGCCGCGGAGGCGGCCCGGACGCTGGGGTCGCTGGCCTTGATGGGCGTGCGCGTCGAAGAGCTGATCGTGAACCAGGTTCTGCTGCAAGACGACTCGTACGAGTACCGCAACCTGCCCGAGCACCCGGCCTTCTACTGGTACACCGAACGCATCGCCGAGCAGCAGGGTGTGCTCGACGAACTCGACGCCACCATCGGCGAGGTGGCCCTCGTGATGACCCCGCACCTGTCCGGGGAGCCGATTGGCGCCAAGGCGCTGGGCGCGCTGCTCGATGCCGCCCGCCGCCGGGGGGGCACCGCGCCGCCGGGCCCGTTGCGGCCCACCGTCGACCTCGAATCCGGGACGGGACTTGGGTCCGTCTACCGGTTGCGGCTAGCGTTGCCGCAACTCGATCCGTCGGCGCTGACCCTGGGGCGCGTCGATGACGACCTGATCATCAGCGCCGGCGGATTGCGGCGCAGGGTGAAGTTGGCGTCCGTGCTCCGGCGCTGCACGGTGCTCGACGCACGCGTGCGCGGTAGTGAGTTGACGGTGCGTTTTCGACCAGATCCGGAGGTGTGGCCTAAGTGAGTGGGGCTCATCCCGAAATCGGTCCGGAGCTACGCAGGCTCGCCCAGTCGATCCTGGACGGAATCGACCCCGCCGTGCGCGCGGCGGCGGCGCTGACGGCGGGCGCCGGACCCGGCACCGGCAAGTGCCAGCAGGTGTGGTGCCCGGTGTGCGCGCTGGCCGCGTTGGCGACCGGCGACCAGCACCCCTTGCTCACCGCGATCGCCGACCACAGCGTCGCCTTGCTTCAGGTGATCCGCGACATCGTCAGTGATGCCAGTGACATCGACCGGGCGTCCACACCGACACCGGAGCCCCCGCCCGACGGTCCGCCCGGCGGCGCGACCGACACCGGCGACACCGCCCCGCGGACCCGTTATCAGCCCATCCCGGTCACGCTCGACGAGTGAGGAGCCTGCGTCGCAGGTGGTCCCTTCGTGTGGGGATAGGTACAGTTGGCGCAGAACATCAGCGGGGCGTAGCCGAGAGGGAGGGCCATGTGGTACTGGCTGTTCAAGTACGTGCTCCTCGGCCCGTTGCTGACTCTGCTGGGCCGGCCGAAAGTTGAAGGCTTAGAACACGTTCCGAGTTCCGGACCGGTGATACTGGCAAGTAATCACCTGGCCGTGATGGACAGTTTCTATCTTCCGCTGGTGGTGCGGCGCCGAATCACCTTCCTGGCGAAGTCGGAATACTTCACCGGCACCGGGTTGAAGGGATGGTTCCAGCGGTGGTTCTTCACCGCCGTCGGGCAGGTGCCGATCGACCGGACCGATGCCGACAGCGCCCGCGCCGCGCTGACCACCGCCCAACAGGTGCTGGGCCAGGGCAAGCTGCTGGGCATGTATCCCGAAGGCACCCGGTCCCCGGACGGCCGGCTGTACAAGGGCAAGACCGGGCTGGCGCGGCTGGCCCTGCAGACCGGGGTGCCGGTGATCCCGGTCGCGATGATCGGCACCAACGTCGTCAACCCGCCCGGGACCAACATGTTGCGGTTCGGCCGGGTCACCGTTCGCTTCGGCGAGCCGATGGACTTCTCGCGCTTCGACGGGCTGGCCGGCAACCGGTTCATCGAGAGGGCCGTCACCGACGAAGTGATCTACGAGCTGATGGGGCTGTCCGGCCAGGAGTACGTCGACATTTACGCGGCCAGCCTGAAAAAGGGCGGCGGCGGTGACGCGGCCGACGGCGAGGCCGAGCGGATTCCCGAGACCGCTGCCGGTTAGCCGACGGCGGTAGCCGGCGCCAGCGGCTGCGGGGCGCTCTCCCGCGAAACCCCGCGGGCGGTGACGGTGCAGCCGGCCGCCACGATGACCGCCAGCGCCCACCACACATAGGACATCCCGGCGAGTTGGCGCCACCAGACCGCGCTCGCCTCGTGATGCTTGGGCAGCAGGTCGATCGGCGTCCACCTCATCAGCGCCACCCCGACGGCGCTGACGACCATCAGCAGCGCGTTGCGGCGCCGCCAGCCCAAGATCGCCGTCACCAGCAGCGCGGGCAGCACCCACACCCAGTGGTGTGACCACGACACCGGCGACACCACCAGCCCGAACAACGCGACGCAGACCAGCGCGAGCGTGGGCTCGCCGGCGCGCAGCACCCGCCGCATCGCCCACACCGTCAGCGCCAGCACCAGCAGCGACGCGGCCACCCACAGCAGGAAGCGTTCCTGTTGTCCCAGCCCCAGCCGGGCCAGGGCGCCGGCGATGTTCTGGTCGGTGTTCAGCGACGCGGAACCGATCCGGTCGGTGTGATGCACGGTGTGCGTCCAGTACTCCCACGAGTCGGTCCAGGCCAGGGCGAAACCCAGCAGCGTCGCCCCCACGAACGACGCCAGCGCGGTCAACGTCGCGCGGTGATCGCGGCGCAGCAGGAAATACAGGAGGAACACCGCCGGCGTCAGCTTCAGCGCCATGCCCAGCCCCAACAGCAGACCGCGCGGCCACGGCGTGCGGCGCGGCACGCAGTCGGCGATCACCAGCGTCATCAGCACGACGTTGATCTGACCGAAGGCGAAGTTCGAGTTGATCGGTTCCAGCCAGATCGTCGCGGCCGCGGCGGCGACGACGGCCAGCCACCACCGGCGCAGCCAGGGCGGGCCGGGCAGCACGGTGGAGTCGCTCCACACGTTGAGCCGGGTCAGCACGATCGCGGTCGACACGACCAGCAGCACCAATGTCAGGGCGGTGATCGCGACGCTGGCGGTCGGCATGTGCAGCCAGGCGAACGGGCAGAACACGATGGCGGCCAGCGGTGGATAGGTGAACGGCAGATCCACGATCGGTGTGTGGAACAACACGTCGCCGCGATACAGCGGGCGGCCGTCCATCCAGGCCTGGGCGCCCATCTGATAGACGTCGATGTCGATGCGATACGGGGTGTGCCCGAACAGCTGCCACGCCGCGTAACTCAGCCCCGCCGCGGCCGCCAGCCAAGCCAGGCCCCACACCAGCGCCCACCGGGGGCCACGCTTACCTGCAAAGCCCGCCCCGGGCGCCTGCCGTGTACTCATGTCGCACCACAGCGTAATGGGTGCGCGCGCCCGGACATGCCTGGTGCAGCGCGGCTCCCACGACTCCGGCGCGCGAAGGCGTAGGTTTCAAGAGTGCTCCACTCGTTCGTCGACGAGCTGTCCCGATGGTTCGAACATGACATTCACGACCGGGGCCACCTGCCACTGCTGTGCTGCCTGGTGGCCTTCATCCTGACGTTTTTCGTCACGCGGACGTTCGTGCGTTTGATCCGTCATCGCGTCGAGAACGGCCGGCCCACCAAGTGGTGGCACCCGCGCAACGTTCACATCGGGGGAGTGCACATCCACCACGTCACGTTCGGGGTGGTCCTTACGCTGCTCTCCGGGCTGACGCTGGTCACCCTGTCCATCGACGGGCACGAACCCCAGTTCATGGCTGCCGCCACCTTCTTCGGGATCGGGGCCGCCCTGGTCCTCGACGAGTACGCGCTGATCCTGCACCTGTCCGACGTCTACTGGTCCGAGGACGGCCGCACATCGGTCGATGCGGTCTTCGCCGCCGTGGCGGTGGCCGGGCTGTTGGTGATGGGCCTGCACCCGCTGATGTTCTTCCTGCCGATCTGGCACGACGCGAACTCCTGGCCGCTGCGGGCCGCGGTGGGCGGCGCCATGGCGTTGACGCTGCCGCTGGCCGTCGTGGTGGTGCTCAAGGGCAAGGTCTGGACCGGCCTGCTGGGCATGTTCCTGGTCATCTTGCTGGTGATCGGGGCGATCCGGCTGTCGCGCCCGCACGCGCCGTGGGCCCGCTGGCGGTACTCCACGCAGCCGGACAAGATGCGCCGCGCGTTGCAGCGCGAAAGGCGGCTGCGCCGCCCGGTGGTGCGGGCCAAGCTGTATTTGCAGTGCGCCATCGCCGGCACGCCCCGGTTTCCGGACCCACACGCGGTGGACGCCAGGTTGGACGACGAGATTCATCCCGCGCCGGCTCCCACCGGTCCCATCCTGATCGGCAGATAATCTCCCTAGGTGCGGTACTTCTACGACACCGAATTCATCGAGGACGGCCGCACCATCGAGCTCGTCTCGATCGGGGTGGCCGCCGAGGACGGCCGCGAGTACTACGCAGTGTCCACCGAATTCGATCCCGAGCGAGCCGGGCCGTGGGTGCGTGCCAACGTGCTGCCCAAGCTGCCGCCCCCGGCGTCGCAGTTGTGGCGCTCACGCAGGCGGATCCGCGAGGACCTGGAGGAGTTCTTCGGTGTCAGCGGCGGCGAGCCGATCGAACTGTGGGCGTGGGTGGCGGCCTACGACCACGTCGCCCTGTGCCAGTTGTGGGGCCCGATGCCCGATCTGCCGCGCGCCATCCCCCGTTTCACCCGGGAGCTGCGGCAGCTGTGGGAAGACCGCGGCAGCCCGCGGATGCCGCCGCGGTCGCCCGATGCGCACGACGCGCTGGTCGACGCCCGCGATCAGCTCCGCCGCTACCGGTTGATCACCGCGGGCGACTGAGACGGCCGAGCCCGGATCGACGGCGTTCACGCTGATCAACCGTGACCAGGGGCGCCCGCGCCGCGGTTACGATGGACCGATGAACTGGACCGTCGACATACCGATCGACCAGCTGCCGCCGCTGCCGCCGCTGCCGAGCGATCTGCGGGCGCGGTTGGACGCCGCCCTGGCCAAGCCGGCAGCCCAGCAGCCCAGCTGGCCCGCCGATCAGGCGTCGGCGATGCGCACGGTCCTCGAGAGCGTGCCGCCGGTGACGGTGCCGTCGGAAATCGTCCGCCTCCAGGAGCAGTTGGCCCAGGTGGCCAGGGGTGAGGCGTTCCTGCTGCAGGGCGGTGACTGCGCGGAGACGTTCACCGAGAACACCGAACCCCACATCCGGGGCAACGTGCGCACCCTGCTGCAGATGGCGGTGGTGCTGACCTACGGCTCGAGCATGCCGGTGGTCAAGGTGGCCCGCATCGCCGGGCAGTACGCCAAGCCGCGATCGGCCGACGTCGACGCGCTGGGGTTGAAGTCCTACCGCGGCGACATGATCAACGGCTTCGCCCCGGACG
Source organism: Mycobacterium sp. NTMscope_Eco_3 (assembly GCF_976985685.1). Taxonomy (NCBI): domain Bacteria; kingdom Bacillati; phylum Actinomycetota; class Actinomycetes; order Mycobacteriales; family Mycobacteriaceae; genus Mycobacterium; species Mycobacterium sp. NTMscope_Eco_3. Next base: position 1,889,735 of record NZ_CDRJYZ010000001.1, read on the forward strand.
CCGCTGTGCGCGAGCATGATCCGTCGCGGTTGGTGCGCGCCTACGCCAACGCCAGCGCGGCGATGAATTTGGTTCGGGCGCTGACGTCCTCGGGATTGGCCTCGCTGCACGGCGTCCACGACTGGAACCGCGAATTCGTCCGAACCTCGCCGGCCGGCGCCCGCTACGAGGCGCTGGCCACCGAGATCGACCGCGGCCTGCGCTTCATGAGCGCCTGCGGGGTGGCCGACCGCAACCTGCAGACCGCCGAAATCTACGCCAGCCACGAGGCTTTGGTGCTCGACTACGAGCGTGCGATGCTGCGCCTGTCCGAAAACGACAGCGGCGAGCCTCAGCTGTATGACCTGTCGGCGCACACCGTGTGGATCGGCGAGCGGACCCGCCAGCTCGACGGCGCGCACGTCGCCTTCGCGGAGGTGATCGCCAACCCGATCGGCGTCAAGATCGGCCCGACGATCACCCCGGAGCTGGCCGTCGAATACGTCGAGCGGCTCGACCCGCACAACAAGCCCGGCCGGCTGACATTGGTGAGCAGGATGGGCAACAACAAGGTGCGCGACCTACTGCCACCGATCGTGGAGAAGGTCCAGGCCGCCGGTCACAAGGTGATCTGGCAGTGCGATCCCATGCACGGCAACACCCACGAGTCGTCCAACGGCTACAAGACCCGCCACTTCGACCGCATCGTCGACGAGGTGCAGGGCTTCTTCGAGGTCCACCGCGCGCTGGGCACCCATCCCGGCGGCATCCACGTCGAGATCACCGGTGAGAACGTCACCGAGTGCCTCGGTGGGGCGCAAGACATTTCGGACACCGACCTGGTCGGCCGCTACGAGACCGCCTGCGATCCGCGGCTGAACACCCAGCAGTCGCTGGAGTTGGCCTTCCTGGTCGCCGAGATGCTGCGCGACTGAGGCCGGCTCGCGCTAGAGCAGCCCGTTGAGGTTGCTTCCGATGGTCCACGCCGCGGTCGCGACGAGCCCGGTGAACGCCAGCACCAACGCCACCCACACCAGCACCATGCGCCGGTTGTGCTGGCGCGCCCACACGAATTCGCTGATCGGGATGCCCGCGAATTCTCCTGCGACGGGCTCATATTCGTAATCGTCGTCGTCATCGTCCGGGTCGTCGTCGCCGGCGGGCGCCGGCTGCTGCGCCCGCGGCCACTCCTCGGGGCCCCGGGTCAGTTGGCGGGTGGGCTGACGCACCGGGGCCGACGGGGGCGGCCCGGGTTGCTGCGCGATGGCCGGGCGCTGGTCCGTCCGGTCGTGGTGGAGCGCGGCCGACCGGTGCTGCGCGGAGTTACGTGGTGCCGGCACGGAGAAGTCCGGCAGCGCAAGCTCATCGGCGATCGCGTCGAGGTCGGCGCCCATCTCGGCCGCGTCGGCGTAGCGGTCGGCCGGGTCGCGGGCCGTCGCCCGTTCCACGAACTGGTCGAACTGCGCGGGCACGCCGTCGATCGACGCGCTGGGCGCCGGCACGTCGGTGTCCAGCCGCCGGTAGGCGATCGACAACGCCGAGTCGCCGGTGAAGGGGGTGCGCCCGGTCAACAGCTCATAGGCGAGGATGCCCGCGGAGTAGACGTCGCTGCGCGGGCTGGCGTCGCCGTCGCGCACCTGTTCGGGCGACAGATACGCCGCGGTGCCCAAAATCACACTGGTAGAAGTGATTCCGGCGGCGGCGACGGCACGGACCAACCCGAAGTCGGCGATCTTCACCTCGCCGTCGTCGGAGATCAACACGTTCTCCGGCTTGACGTCGCGATGCACCAGGCCGGCCCGGTGCGCGGCGGCCAACCCGCCGAGCACCGGACGAAGCACCGCCGCGACGGCGTACGGCGGCATGGGCCCGCGCTCGCCCAGCAGCTCGCGCAGGGTGCCGCCCTCGATGAGCTCCATCACCAAAAAAGGGTGCCGCCCGTCGGAGCCCTGGTCGTAGACCGCGACCAGCCCGGGATCCTTCAGCCGGGCCACGGTGCGGGCCTCGCGCTGGAAGCGGGTGAGGAATTGCTCGTCGCCGGCGTAGCGAGAGTCCATCACCTTCACGGCGACGGGACGGTCGAGCCGGGTGTCGAGACCGCGGTACACGGTCGAGGTCCCGCCGCTGGCGATCTTCGCCTGGATCAGGTAGCGGCCGTCCAGCAACGCGTTGTCCAACGGGTCCGCCGTCCCGGCTTCGGCCCGCGGACGAGGCGGACCGGCCCGGCCGGGCGGATGAGCTTGGGCCACGGGGCCATCGTAGGTGCGCCACGATGATTGGGCGGTAGAACACGGGCTCAACGCGCGTATCAAGGCTTACACTTGCGCGGATGAGCAGTATTCCTGCCGGCGACGATGTGCTAGATCCCGACGAACCGATCTACGACCTGCCGCGGGTCGCCGAATTGCTTAAAATCCCGGTATCCAAGGTGCACCAACAACTCCGGGACGGCCATCTGGTCGCGGTCCGGCGCGGCGAGGACGTGGTGGTGCCGCGGGTGTTCTTCACCCAATCCGGTGAGGTGGTCAAAAGCCTGCCGGGATTGTTGACGATCCTGCACGACGGCGGCTACCACGAGACCGAGATCGTGCGCTGGTTGTTCACCCGCGACCCGTCGCTGACGGTGACCCGCGACGGCACCAAGGATGCCATCAGCAATGCCCGCCCCGTCGATGCGCTGCACGCCCACCAGGCCCGCGAAGTGGTGCGCCGGGCGCAGGCGATGGCCTACTGAGCCGGCGTCTACCCGGCGGTGACTTCGGCCTGCTCGGCCGGCAGCTGAGGCGTTCGGTGCAGGCTGTACCACGCGATCAGCGCGACGGCGGTGGCCAGCGAGAAGTGCAGCCACGAGTACATGCCATGCGAGCCATCGGGTTTGAAGATCACCATCACCCAGGTCGACACGCCGCCGATGACCGCCACCTCCCGTCGTGACTGGGCCAGGGGAGCCACGACCGCCAGCGGCCACGAGTAGTACCACGGCAACGCGGCGGGGACGAACAGCACGACGATCAGCATCGAGTACGCGATGCCGGTGAGCGCGCCCCGGTCGTCGCGGCGGAACCGCCACCACAACAGCGGCAGCGAGACCGCGATGATCGCGATGCCCACCAGCCGGGTGACCCGCAGGAGCGGATAGAAGCTCACCGGGAACAGCCCGCTGCCGATCGCGTGGATCAGGTTGGCCGCCGCGGTCGGCACCGTCAGCCAGTTGATGATCTTCACCGAACCGGCCAGCGCGGTCAGCCATCCCAGGCCCACCCCGGCCACCGCGGACAGGATCGTGAAGACCACCGCGAAGACCAGCAGCGTCGCCGCCGCGGCCGCGAGAACCGCTCGCAGCGGCCGGTATCCGCGCCGGTCGCGCAGATCCCGCGCCCACACCCACACCAGGAAGGGCAGCGCGATGCCGGCGGTGGCTTTGACCGCGATGGCGACCGTGATCAGCGCGGTGCCCGCCACGTGGCGGCCGCCGAACGTCAGCGCGATGCCGGCGGCCATCAGGCCCACCATCAGCATCTCGTTGTGCACCCCGCCCATCAGATGGATGAGCACCAGCGGGTTGAGCACGCAGATCCACAGGGCGGTCGAGGGGTCGGAGCCCAGGTGCCGCGCCAACCGGGGGGTCGCCCAGATCAACAGCGCCAGACCGGGCAGCATGCACAGCCGCAGCAGCATGGTGCCGGCCACCACGTTGTTGCCGACGAGGACGGTGATGAGCTTCGCCACCAGAATGAACGCCGGACCGTAGGGGGCGGTCGTGATCGACCAGATGGGACTGACGTTGTCCAACAAGATGTTTGGATTGGCGACCGGGCCCACGGCGTAGGGGTCCAGGCCGTCGCGCAGCAGTGCGCCCTGCGCCAGATACGAATACGTGTCCCGGCTGAAGACGGGCACCGACACCAGCAGCGGCGCCAGCCAGAAGCCGGTGGTGGCCTTCATGACGAACTCGGTCACGTCGCCGGCCAGCACCCGACGGCCCAGGCCCAGCCAGGCGATCAGCATGAGGCCGACGCCGGTCCACAACACGATCGACGACAGCACCAGGCCGTGGCCAAAGCGCAGCCAGGACATGTGAATCGACTCGAGCAGCGGGTCGTGCTGCCGCGTGCTGCCCGCGCCCAGCCCGCCCAGGGTGATCAGCACCGACCCCAGCAAGCCGAGTTTGGCCGGTCGTGATTCATCGGCCGCCACAAACGCCCTTAGCTGCGAAAACCGTTCGCCGCGAGGGGGTTTGGCTGCCGGCGCGTCGTCGGCCGGGGTATCGGTCGGAGTCGTCATCGGTTCAGGCGGACCGGTTCGTGGCGATCTTGGCCAATTCGGACAGCCCGGCTTTGGCCGCGGTGTTGATGGGCGCGGCGGCCAGCGTGGCGAGCGCCCGCTGGGTCAGCGTGGCGATCCGTTGTTCGGCCGCGGCCAGGGCGCCCACCGACTCGATGACGTCGCGCAGCTGATCCACTTGCGCGTCGGTCAGCCGGGCGCCGATCGAGGTCCGTAACAGGTTGGCCGCCACCGGGTCTGACTGCTCCGCCAACTCCACCGCCTCGGCCAGCAGCACGGTGCGCTTGCCGGATCGCAGGTCGTCCCCGGACGGCTTGCCGGTCACCGCGGGGTCACCGAAGACGCCCAGGACGTCGTCGCGCAGCTGAAACGCCACCCCGAGGTCCGTGCCGAACTGGCTGAAGATGTCGTGGACGTCGGGCCTGTCGGCGGCGGCGGCCACGCCGAGCTGCAGCGGTCGCGACACCGTGTAGCAGGCGGTTTTGAAGGTGTCGACGTTCATCGCCGACGCGATCGAGGCGGCGGCGCTGGCCTCGGCGACGATGTCAAGGTACTGCCCGCCGAGCACCTCGGTGCGGATGTTGGCCCACACCCGGCGGATGCGGCGCTGGGCCTGCGGCGTGAGGTCGACGCCGAAGACGATGTCGTCGGCCCAGGCCAGGGCGAGGTCACCGAGCAGGATGGCGGCCGACGCGCCGAACCGCTCGGGTGAGCCCTGCCAGCCCCGATCGCGATGCAGGGTCGCGAACTGGACGTGGGTGGTCGGCCGTCCCCGCCGGGTGGAGGAGTCGTCGATCACGTCGTCGTGCACCAGCGCGCAGGCGTGCAGGAGTTCGAGCGCGGAAAACAGCAGCAGCACTTGCTCATCGGGTTCGTCGGTGGTTACGGCGTGCCAGCCCCAGTAGGCGAACGCGGGGCGTAGCCGCTTCCCGCCGCCCAGCACGAAATCTTCGAGCGCGGCGATCAGGCCGTTGTAGTCGTCGCCGATGTAGGCGGTCTCGGCGCGCCGCTCGTCCAGATACCGCCGCAACTGTTCGGTGATGGCGCCGGTCAACTCGACGGTTGCCGCCGCTGCCGTGGCTTTGACGCTCAGCGCGGCGCCCCTTTCTGCTCGGCTGGCTGGGTGTTCCAGGCCCGACCAGTGTATTCGTCGCGCGGCCCGGGGTGGGTCCCGCGTGAGGTCGCCCGGTGCACCCAGTTGCTTCGACTGCCTCACTAACCCGCCCCTATGCTGGCGGGTGCGCTGGGGCTCGCGCGGATACTGCGCCGCCGAGAGACGCCCCGGGCCCATAGTCGTCGGACGGAGAGAAGCCGCGTGACCCTCAACACCATTGCGCTCGAACTGGTGCCACCCAACGCCGAGGAAGGTCGGGAGCGGGCACTCGAGGAGGCGCACAAAGTGGTGCGGCATTCGGCCGAGGCCGGCCTGGACGGCCGGATCCGGCACGTGATGATCCCCGGGATCATCGCCGAGGACGACGACCGTCCCATTCAGATGAAGCCCAAGCTCGATGTGCTCGACTTCTGGTCGGTCGTCAAGCCGGAACTGACCGGGATCAAGGGCTTGTGCACGCAGGTCACCGCGTTCATGGACGAGCCGTCGCTGCGGGGCCGGCTGACCGAGTTGTCCTCGGCCGGAATGGAAGGCGTGGTGTTCGTCGGCGTGCCGCGCACCATGAACGACGGCGAGGGCTCCGGCGTCGCCCCGACCGACGCCCTGTCGATCTATCGCGAGTTGGTGGCCAACCGCGGGGTGATCCTGATCCCCACCCGCGACGGCGAACAGGGCCGGTTCAACTTCAAGTGCGACCAGGGCGCCACCTACGGCATGACCCAGTTGCTGTATTCCGACGCGATCGTGGGATTCCTGAGCGAGTTCGCCAGGCAAACCGATCACCGGCCCGAGATCCTGCTGTCCTTCGGGTTCGTGCCGAAGATGGAAAGCCGCGTCGGACTGATCAACTGGCTCATCCAGGACCCGGGCAACGCCGCGGTCGCCGCCGAGCAGGACTTCGTCCGCAAGCTCGCCGCCTGCGAGCCCCCGCAGAAGCGTCAGCTGATGGTCGACCTCTACAAGCGCGTCATCGACGGGGTGGCCGACCTGGGTTTCCCGCTGAGCATCCATCTGGAGGCGACCTACGGGATTTCCGGTCCGGCGTTCCAGACCTTCGCGGAGATGCTGGCGTACTGGTCACCCGCCCAGCAGGGGTAGCCCGCGCGGCTAGCTGGGTGGCGGCTGGTCGCGCGGCGCGGTGAGTCGCGGTGACCGGTCCCGGCTGACCCACGCCAGCAGCCCCGCCACGCCGGCGGCCGCGAAGGACGCGATGCCCAGCCACACCACCGCGCCGGTGAACGAACGGGTGTTGGGGTCGGTGTAGCGGGCCTGGGCGGTCATGGTGCTCACCACGCCCGGCTTGAGCTTCCAGGAGACCACGTCGGGTTCGACCCGGTCACCGTTGGTGGAGGTCACCACCCCCGGGAAGGCGACCGTCAGCTCGACGTCCGCCTCCGAATCGGTCAGCGAGGTCAGATCCGCCCGGCCCTCCAGAATCACCAGGTTGCCGTTGCGGCGCAGCGTCAGGTTGACGCCGGAGGCGTCGGAGTTCATGTTGGCCAGCTGCGGCAGCTCGGCGAACGTCAGATCGGAGAACACCGCCTGGGAGCCGACGTAGCCGTCGCTGTCGTAGTTCGACACCGCCACCTTCTGGCTGAACGGCAGGTTGTTGCTGTCCAGCTGCGGTCCGGTGTCCTTGGGGGTCTTGGGTTTCGCGGCGGCGACGATCTCGCCGGAGACCAGGTCGTCGGGGGAGATGGTGAGCGAGGCCCGGACCCGCAGGCATCCGGTGGCCAGCGGCACCAGCAGCAGCAACATCGCGACGGCCAGCAGCCGGCGCCGTCGGGCCCGGGGGGCTTTCAAGCGGGGGGAGCTGGCGCGCACCAGGTCATCGTGCCAGACACGGTGTGCCACTTAAATAAGCGCCACACCGAAGCGGTGCTTGCGATGTGCGCCCGGTTCCGCGGTGTCACAGCGGTAGTTCGCGGCCCAGGATCGCAAACGCCCGCGGGTCGCCGGCGAAGTAGTAGCGGCGGATGACGTCGGTGAAGCCCAGCCGTCGGTACAACCGCCAGGCGCGGTTGGGCTCGCCGTTGGTTTCCGGCGTCGACAGCAGCACGTTCTTTTCGGGGCGCCCGGCGAGCAGCCGCCGGGCCAACGCCTCGCCGAGGCCGCGGCCCTGGGCGCGGGGATGAATGTGCAGCTCGGTCAGCTCGAAATAGCTGTTCATCAGGCGGGCGATCTCCTGGGGCGGCGACCCGCCGCGCTGCATGCCCAGCACGACCTGCTGCTGCCACCACTGCCCCGGCGCCCCGGGATAGCCGTAGGCCACGCCGAGCAACGGGGCTTTGGCCAGATCTTCCGGCGAGGGCATCGGCGCGCCCTCGCCGTCGGCTACCTCGGCTTCGACGACGCCGGCCCCTTGCCAGCCACGGCGGCGAATGTGCTCCAGCCACATCGCGGCGCGCTGCTGCTCGGTGCCGCGCGGGTAGCGCATCGCGTCGACGTACACCGCCAGGGCGTCCCCGAGGCGACGCTCCATATCGTGAGGGAGCAGATCGATGAGGAATATCGCCAACGCGCGGTGCCCTCCTCATGCGTGATCAGACTCATTCGCTGCTTCGGCGTTGCGTGGTCGTCGGGGACCAGGCTGCTATCGATCATTATCGGACCCCGACGCGACGGCGTGACGAGCGGTCGTGACACCGAAGCGGCGGGCGGCCCGGTTCGGGAAGCCGGTTGTAGCGCACGGGCGTTCCGGTCTCGCGGAATGCCGCGATCTGGCCGGGATAGAATCGGCGCGGAACCAGTGGTATGGGGCAGGTTGACCTCGTATCATTCAATTAGTTGCCCGCGCAACGGGCATCCGCGTGCTATCGATAGTGACGTGCCAAACTGTCGGCAAGGAGGGACGAATGCCACTCTCCGATCATGAGCAGCGAATGCTCGATCAGATCGAGAGCGCTCTCTACGCCGAAGATCCCAAGTTCGCGTCAAGCGTCCGGGGCGCGGGTTTTCGCGCGCCCACGGCCCGTCGTCGCCTGCAGGGCGTGGCGTTGTTCGTCGTCGGTCTGGCGATGCTGGTTTCGGGTGTGGCGTTCAAGGCCACCTGGATCGGCGGCAGCGTCCCCATTCTCAGCATTTTCGGGTTCATCGTCATGTTCGGCGGAGTGGTGTTCGGCATCACCGGCCCCCGGTTGTCAGGCAGGCCGGACCATTCCGGCTCGGCGCCCAGCTCGCTGCGCCAGCGCCGCAACAAGGGCGGAGGGTCCTTCACCAGCCGCATGGAGGATCGGTTCCGCCGCCGCTTCGACGACTAACGCCGACCTTTCACACACGGGGTAGCCACCGGCTGCCCCGTTTTCCTTTCCCCGGTTTTCACCAAGCCCTCGGCGGTGCGCGCAACCGTCGATGCCGATTTGCGGCTCGATCGAGGCCCGATCGAGGCGCGCGACGGCGGTGAACCCCCACCGGGCCCCACCCACGTTCCCCACCACGCCCCACTCGCGGCGTTTTCCCTGATAGATGCGCTGTCCCCGGCGCCGGAAATCGTGGCGCGAGAGGTGCCCGACACGCCCCTTGTGGGCCGCTGAGGACCCCGTGACGACGGATAACCCGGAAAACGCCACGGCGACACTCCATCAATGGGGCGAAGTGGGGGATTGTGGGGTATGGTGGCTGCAGTGTTTGGGTGACCTCGAACGGGAGGTGAGCTGGTGTTTCTTGGCACCTACACGCCCAAACTCGACGACAAGGGGCGGCTGACGTTGCCCGCGAAGTTCCGTGACGCGCTGGCAGGGGGGTTGATGGTCACCAAGAGCCAGGACCACAGCCTCGCCGTCTACCCGCGGGCGGAATTCGAGCAACTGGCCCGCCGGGCGAGCAAGGCCTCGCGAAGCAACCCTGACGCCAGGGCCTTCCTGCGTAACCTCGCCGCCGGCACCGACGAGCAGCACCCCGACGCCCAGGGGCGCATCACCTTGTCGGCCGACCACCGTCGTTACGCGAGCCTGTCGAAGGACTGCGTGGTGATCGGCGCGGTCGACTACCTCGAGATCTGGGATGCGCAGGCCTGGCAGGACTACCAGCAAACCCACGAAGAGAACTTCTCCGCGGCCAGCGATGAAGCACTCGGCGACATCATCTGAGGCGCATGCCCGTGCAACGTGGCCTCTGCCCGAACCGACCCTGGCGTACTTCCCCAACGCCAGGTTCGCGCTTTCGGTCAGGGACCTCGATGCAGGGGCGCCACACCTTTTCCGGCACGCTCGGGCCCTGCCGGCCCGTGCGGGCGACGGGTGGCGGCAGATCCGGGGAGGCGTTGCGGTGGCTGACAATTCAGGGCGCGGTGATCGCAAGCGCGGCCGTGGCGACCGCAAGCGCGGCGCAGCCGGGCGCAGCGGGTCGCCACTAAAGGATGCAGCCGGGCGCAGCGGGTCGCCGCCATCGGGATCAGGCGGGCACGTCCCCGTCCTGCTGGAGCGTTGCGTCGAACTGCTCACGCCCGCATTGACCCGCCACCACCCGGACGGGACGGGGGCCACCCTGGTCGATGCGACCGTCGGCGCGGGAGGGCACGCGGAGCGGTTCCTGACCGACCTGCCGGGGCTGCGGCTGATCGGACTCGACCGCGACCCCAGCGCCCTGGACATCACCCGATCACGGTTGGCGCGGTTCTCCGACCGGGTCACGCTGGTGCGCACCCGCTACGACGGCGTCGCCACGGCACTGATCGAATCCGGATATGCCGCAACCGAATCGGTCGACGGCATGCTCTTCGACCTCGGTGTGTCGTCCATGCAGCTCGACCGCGCCGACCGGGGCTTCGCCTACGCCCAGGACGCGCCGCTGGACATGCGGATGGACCCCGACGCGCCGCTGACCGCCGCCGACATCCTCAACACCTACGACGAGGCGGAGCTGGCGAACATCTTGCACCGTTACGGCGAGGAGCGGTTCGCGCGGCGCATCGCCGCGTACGTCGTGCGCCGGCGGGCCCGGGAGCCGTTCACGTCGACCGCGGACTTGGTGGCCCTGCTCTACGAAGCGATTCCGGCCGCGGCCCGGCGCACCGGCGGGCACCCGGCCAAGCGCACCTTCCAGGCGCTGCGGGTCGCGGTCAACGACGAATTGGATTCGCTGCGCGGCGCACTTCCGGCCGCGCTGGACGCGCTCGCCGTCGGCGGGCGCATCGTGGTGATGGCCTACCAGTCGCTGGAAGACCGGATCGTCAAGCGGTTGTTCGCCCAGGCGGTCGCTTCCCGCACCCCGGTAGACCTGCCGGTCGAACTTCCGGGTCACCAGCCGCGATTCCGGGCCCTGACGCAGGGTGCCGGGCGTGCCGACGGCACCGAGATCGAACGCAATCCGCGCAGCGCCGCGGTGCGGCTACGGGCTCTGCAGCGCATGGAATCACAGCAGGCGACCGGGAAAGGCGATTGATGAAAGCGGACCGCGAGACGTCGAAACGACGCGGTGGCAGCGACCGCCGGGGCGCCCGCGACGGTGCTGCCCGACGGGGTAGGCGCCCGGCGCCGGAACCCGGCGCGGCGCGGCGCACCCGCGGCGCCAGGACCTCGGCGCCCACCCGCGAAACCCGCGCACCCAAGGCCGGGCCGCAGAGCAGCCCCGTCGCCCGGCCCGTTGAGCGCTCGGCCCGGCCCAAGAACGCCAGCCAGGCCAAGGCGCGGGCCAAGGCCCGGAAAGCCAAGGCGCCCAAAGTTGTTCGTCCGAAGCTCACCGAACGTCTGGCCGTCCGGCTGGCATCGATCGACCTGCGGCCGCGGACACTCGCGAGCAAGGTTCCGTTCGTCGTGTTGGTCATCGGTGCGCTCGGCGTCGGGCTCGGGCTCACGCTGTGGTTGTCCACCGACTCCGCCGAACGCTCCTACAAGTTGAGCCACGCCCGCGAGCGGACCCGACTGCTGCAGCAGCAGAAGGAAGCGCTGGAGCGCGACGTGCGCGAGGCCGAAGCCGCGCCGGCGCTGGCGGAGGCCGCCCGCAAGCAGGGCATGATCCCCACCAGAGACACCGCGCACCTGGTCCAGGACCCGTCCGGGAACTGGGTGGTGGTGGGCACCCCCAAGCCGGCCGACGGTGTTCCGCCGCCGCCGCTGAACACCAAGCTCCCCGACGAGGCGCCGCAACCCCCGAAGCCGGCCGCGCCCGCCGCGGAGGTCCCGATGCGGCTCGAACCGGTCCCCGGTGGCCCCGCCCCGGCTCGGTCGGGCCCCGAAGCGCTGCTGCGCGCACCCGACGGCGCCTCGACGGTGGGCGGCCAGCACTTCCCGCCGGCAGTTCCCCCGGTGCCCGGCGCGCCTGGCGCCCCCGGGGGGCCCGCTGCCGGTACGCTGCCCGGCATGCCAGGTGGGCCCGTTACCGGTGCGCTGCCCGGCATGCCCGGCGGGCCGGTAACCGGTGCGCTGCCGACGCCGGGCCTTCCGATGCCGGCCAGGCCCGCGGCCCCGCCGGTACCGGCCGAGGTCCCGATTCCGTTGGGCGGCCTGCCCATTCCGGCTTCTGGCCAGCTGCCCGCGCCCCTGCCGCCGGAGGTTCCGGTCCCGGTGCAGCTGGGTCGCCCGGTTAACCCCCAGCCGTTCGCCCCCGCCGCTCCGATGCCGCAACCGGGTACCGGCACCCTGCCCGGGCCCGCCGGTGCGCCGCCAGGTGCTCCCAGGTGAGCCGCGGCGACTCCCCACGGGCACGCCGGTCGCAGGCCGCACGCCCGACGCGCGGTCCCCGTAAGGACTTGGCGGGCAACGGCGTCCGGCAGTCCAAGCGCCGGGCGAAACCGCAGCAAGCGGACCAGGGTCGCGACGTCCGGGAACCGAAGCGATTTCGGAAAGCCAAGCAGCCCAAGGATGGCCGCGGAGCGCAGCGGCCCGAGCCGGTGGGGGCCGGTCACTCGGCGCGGGAGCGGCGCACCCGTCAGATCGCGCAAATGGCCAGCCGCGGCGGCTCGTTCGTTTTCCGTCATCGCGCCGGCAATGTGGTCATCCTGGTGCTGATGCTGGTGGCCGCCGCCCAGTTGTTCGTCCTGCAGGTGACCAGCGCCCCGTCGCTGCGGGCCCAGGCCGCCGGACAGCTCAAGGTCACCGACGTGGAAAAGGCGGTGCGCGGCAGCATCATCGACCGCCGCAAGGATCAACTGGCCTTCACCATCGAATCGCGTGCGCTGACGTTCCAGCCGAAACGCATTCACAAGCAGCTGGACGAGGCCAAGGCCAAGAATTCGGCCGCCCCCGACCCGCAGCAGCGGTTGCGCGATATCGCCAAGGACGTCTCGGGTCGCCTGGGCAACAAGCCCGACTCGGCGACCCTGCTGAAAAAGCTGCAAAGCGACGAGAATTTCGTCTACCTGGCGCGAGCCGTGGATCCCGCTGTCGCCAGCGCGATCTCGGACAAATTTCCCGAGGTCGGTTCCGAACGCCAGGATCTGCGCCAGTACCCGGGCGGATCGCTGGCGGCCAACATCGTGGGCGGCATCGACTGGGACGGCCACGGTCTGCTGGGGCTGGAAGAGGCCATGGACTCCGTGCTGTCCGGAACCGACGGTTCGGTCACCTATGACCGCGGGTCCGACGGTGTGGTCATCCCCGGCAGCTACCGCAACCGGCATCGGGCCGTCAACGGCTCGATGGTCCAGCTGACCCTCGACGACGACATCCAGTTCTATGTGCAGCAGCAGGTGCAGCAGGCCAAGAATGTGTCTGGCGCACACAATGTTTCGGCCGTGGTCCTCGACGCGAAGACCGGCGAAGTCCTGGCCATGGCCAACGACAACACGTTCGACCCCTCCCAGGACATCGGGCGGCAGGGCGACAAACAGCTGGGCAACCCGGCGGTGTCGTCGCCATTCGAGCCCGGCTCGGTGAACAAGGTGATCACCGCGTCCTCGGTCATCGAGTACGGCCTGTCCAATCCGGACGAGGTGCTGCAGGTCCCCGGTTCGATCCAGATGGGCGGGGTCTCCATCCACGACGCCTGGGACCACGGGGTGATGCCCTACACCACCACGGGCGTGTTCGGAAAGTCCTCCAACGTCGGCACCTTGATGCTCGCCCAGCGGGTCGGCCCGGAGCGCTTCTATGACATGGTCCGCAAGTTCGGGCTCGGGCAGCGCACCAACGTGGGCCTGCCCGGCGAAAGCGCCGGGTTGGTGCCGCCAATCGACCAATGGTCGGGCAGCACCTTCTCCAACCTGCCCATCGGCCAAGGTCTTTCGATGACGCTGCTGCAGATGACCGGCATGTACCAGGCGATCGCCAACGACGGGGTGCGCATCCCGCCCCGGATCATCAAGGCCACCATCGCGCCCGACGGCACCCGCACCGAGGAACCGCGTCCGGATGGCGTGCGGGTGGTGTCGGCGCAGACGGCCCAGACCGTGCGCAACATGCTGCGTGCCGTCGTGCAACACGACCCGATGGGATACCAGCAGGGCACCGGTCCCGCCGCCGCGGTGACGGGTTACCAGATGGCCGGCAAGACCGGTACCGCGCAGCAGATCAACCCGGCCTGCGGCTGCTACTTCGACAACGTCTACTGGATCACGTTCGCCGGCATGGCCACCGTCGACAACCCCCGGTATGTCATCGGCATCATGATGGACAACCCGGAGCGCAACGCCGACGGCACACCGGGCCACTCGGCGGCCCCGCTGTTCCACAACATCGCCGGCTGGCTCATGCAGCGCGAGAACGTGCCGCTGTCGCCGGACCCGGGCCCGCCGCTGACCTTGCAGGCCACCTAGACTTCCCGCCCGCGCCCCGATGCGACGGCGAAATCGCGGTTGCGCGCGTCGATTTGATCTTGGGTGGCCGGAATCAGGAGCTCGCCGCCGGGCGCCGCCGTGGCCTGGCAGCGAAGAGCGTGTGGTCGCTGGTCGCGTTCGTATTGCTGCCACGCTTGGCCGAGGTCGCCGGGATGGTCGCGCAGCGCTCGAGCGAGAAACCAGGCGCCGGTCAGGGCCAGGCTGGTGCCGCGGCCCGACAGGCTCGAGGCGCAGTGCGCCGCGTCCCCGACGAGGACGACGCGGCCGCGGTGCCAGGTGGGCAGGTGAATCTGGCTGACGGAATCGAAATACAGTTCCGGATCGGCGACCGCGGCGTCGACCAGTTCGGGTACCGTCCACTCGCTGTGGCCGGCGAATGCGTCGACGAGGATCTGCTTCTGGGCCGCAAGGTCGTGGTAGTCGTAGTCGATCCAGGGCGATCGAAACATGAAGACCGCCAAGGCTTTGTCGTTATAGGCGGCGATGCCGGCCAGGTGCCCGGGGAAGTTGTACATCTTGTTGTCGAGCCCGGACGGCGTGTAGCCGGGCAATTCGGCCAGTGCGACATAAAAGCCGAGGTGGCGCAGAACTGTTGCTCGGGTCCGAATGTCAGCCGTCGCACCGCCGAATGCATTCCGTCGGCACCAACAATCAGGTCATAGCGCTCGCGGTTGCCCGAATTGAACCGCACATCGACGCGGCGATCATCGTCATCGAGTTCGCTGATGGATTCGTTGAACCGCAGCTCTACCGACGGCCCCAGCCGGTTGTACAGGATGGTTGTGAGGTCTTCGCGCGGGATTTCGATGTCGCCGGCGGAGTCGTTGAACTCGTCGAGTGGCGGTTCGGCCACCACGGTGCCGCTTTCGTCGATGAACTGGACGCGTTCGGTCATGTCGACCCGGTGAGCGCGGATCTGTGCGAGCACGCCCATCTTGTCGGCGACGTCGATGGAATCCCCGCGAACGTCGATAGGGGAGCCGTTCACCCGCAAGTGGTTGGCGCGTTCGACCAGGGTGACGTCGTGGCCGTCGGCGCTGAGGTTTATCGCCGCGCTCAAACCGGCGATTCCGGCACCGGAGATGAGAATGCGCATCGATTCCACCCCTGATTCCTATAAGATACGGACTGTATCCAAAGAACATAAGCCCGAACGCTAGGTAACGCAATGTCTCTTAACTCGACCGGCGTGGTTCGGCGGCGCCGGGGCCCCGCATTGGAGGAGGCCTTGCTGGATGCGGCGTGGACGGAGCTGGCCGAACGCGGCTACGACGAGCTCACGATCGACGCCGTCGCGGTACGGGCGGGCACCAGCCGCGCAGTGCTCTACCGGCGCTGGCCGAACAAGCAGGAACTCGCGCTCGCCGCGGTGGCGCATGAGGTGGCCAAAGACGTCGTGGTCGCCCCCGACACCGGCAGCCTGCGCGGTGACGTGATCGCATTGCTGCGGCAAGCGAACAAGGTCAGGGTGGCGTTGGTGGTGCCGTTGTTGACCCGGCTCGGCGGCTTCTACCAGCAGACCGGCAGCAGCCTGGCCGATCTCGAAACGCTGGTGCGCGGGCGGCGCGACGGCGCGTTGGAGCAGGCGATCCAACGCGCCATCGATCGCGGTGAAATCCAACCCGACCAGATGACCGAGCGCATCGCGCGCCTGCCCGTGGACCTGTTCCGCTACGAGGTCCTCATGACGCTGCGGCCTCTGCCCGACGAAGCCATCGAAGAGATCGTCGACACCGTCTGGCTTCCCCTGCTCGACCGGCGCAAAAGACCGTAACCCCGCCGCCCGGGCGCGGGAGCGTCTCGTCGGCCCGTGCTCCTAGGTAGGGTGTCATGGCCGATCATGGCTGACGGAGGTGGTGACGGGGTGTCGGTGCCCGGTGCGCTGCGGCCCAGCGCCGCAGCGGGCGTGCGATTGCCGGCGTTGGCGGCTGACATCGGAGCCGCGTCGGCCGGCGATCGGGCCGTCCCGAACCTACTGGTCACCGGCGTGACGCTGCGTGCTCAGGATGTGGTGTCCGGCGATCTGTTCGCCGCGCTGCCCGGTTCGACCACCCACGGTGCCCGCTACGCCGCCCAAGCGATCGACAGCGGCGCCGTCGCGGTGCTCACCGACGCCGCCGGGGTCGCCGAGATGGGCGCTTTAGGGCAATCTGTGCCGACGCTGGTTCACCCCGACCCCCGCGGCGTGCTCGGCGGGTTGGCCGCCACGGTGTACGGCAACCCGTCCGAGCGGGTGACGGTCGTGGGAATCACCGGCACGTCGGGCAAGACCACCACGACCTATCTGGTCGAGTCCGCCCTGCGCGCCGCCGGCCGCAGGGCCGGGTTGATCGGCACCATCGGCATCCGCATCGACGGCGCCGACATTCCCAGCGCGCTGACCACGCCGGAGGCCCCCGCGCTGCAGGCGATGCTGGCGGCGATGGCCGAACAGGGGGTGGACACCGTCGTCATGGAGGTCTCCAGCCACGCGCTCGCACTGGGCCGCGTGGACGGGACCGGATTCGCGGTCGGCGCGTTCACCAACCTGTCGCGCGACCACCTCGACTTCCACCAGACCATGGCCGACTACTTCGAGGCCAAGGCGTTGCTCTTCGACCCGAACTCCCCGCTGCGGGCCCGGCGCGCCGTGGTGTGCGTCGACGACGAGGCCGGGCGCGCGATGGCGGCCCGGGCAGGCGACGCGATCACCGTCAGCGCCGAGGGCCAACCCGCGCACTGGCGTGCCGTCGACGTGGCCCCGATGGGCGCCGGGGGACAACGGTTCACCGTCCTCGATGCGGCCGGGGCGCCGCATGAACTCGGCGTTCGGCTGCCCGGCCACTACAACGTCGCCAATTGCCTTGTCGCACTGGCTATTCTGGACGCGGTGGGGGTATCCCCGGAGGAGGCGTCGGCGGGGCTGCTGCAGGCCCGCGTGCCGGGACGCATGGAGGAGATCGACGCCGGCCAGGACTTCCTGGCGCTGGTCGACTACGCCCACAAACCCGGCGCGTTGCGCGCGGTGCTGACCACCCTGGCGCGTCCGGACCGCCGGGTGGCGGTGGTGTTCGGCGCCGGCGGCGAGCGCGATCCGGGCAAACGTGCACCGATGGGCGCCACCGCGGCCGAGCTGGCCGACCTGGTCGTCGTCACCGACGACAATCCGCGCGGCGAGGATCCGGCCGCGATCCGCCGTGAGATCCTGGCCGGTGCGGCCGAAAGTGGTTGTGCGGCAGACATTGTCGAGATCGCCGACCGGCGCGACGCGATCAGGCACGCGGTCGCCTGGGCGCGCCCGGGCGACGTGGTGCTGATCGCCGGCAAGGGCCATGAAACCGGCCAGCGCACCGGCGGGCACACCCGGCCCTTCGACGACCGGGTCGAGCTGGCGCAGGCGCTGCGGGACCTCGACGGGGCGCAACGATGATCGAATTGACGGTCGCCCAGATCGCCGACATCGTCGGCGGCACCCTGTCCGACGTCTCGCCGCAGGACGCCGCGCAACGCCACGTCACCGGGACGGTGGAATTCGATTCGCGCGCCGTCGTACCCGGCGGGCTGTTTCTGGCGCTCCCGGGCGCCCGGTCGGACGGCCACGACCACGCGGGCGCGGCCGTCGCGGCCGGTGCGGTGGCGGTGCTGGCCGCTCGGCCGGTCGGGGTTCCCGCCATCGTCGTCGCCCCCGAGGGGGCGTCCGGATCGCGGGCCGGGGTGCTCGAGCACGACCCGGACGGCTCCGGCGCGGCGGTGCTGGCGGCGCTGGCCAAGCTGGCCCGGGCGGTGGCCGCCGAACTGGTGGCGGGCGGGCTGACCATCGTCGGGATCACCGGATCGTCGGGAAAGACCTCGACCAAGGACCTGGTGGCCGCCGTGCTGGCGCCGCTGGGTGAGGTGGTGGCCCCGCCGGGGTCGTTCAACAACGAGCTGGGACATCCGTGGACGGTGCTGCGGGCGACGCCCGACACCGACTTCTTGGTCCTCGAGATGTCGGCGCGCCACCCCGGCAATATCGCCGCGCTGGCCGACATCGCCCCGCCGTCGATCGGGGTGGTCCTCAACGTCGGCACCGCACACCTGGGCGAGTTCGGGTCGCGTGAGGCCATCGCACAGACGAAATCCGAACTGCCCCAATCTGTTCCGACATCCGGGGTGGTGATCCTCAACGCCGACGACCCCGCGGTGGCGGCCATGGCCGAGGTGACCGCGGCCCGGGTGGTGCGGGTCAGCCGCGCCGAGAACACCAGCGCGGGCCCCAGCCGGCTGTGGGCCGGGCCGGTCTCGCTCGACGAGTTGGCCAGGCCGTGCTTCACGCTGCATCACCGCGACGACTCCGGGACCCGGCAGGCGCAGGTGCGGCTCGGCGTCTACGGCGATCACCAGGTCACCAACGCGCTGTGCGCCGCCGCGGTCGCGCTGGAATGCGGCGCCGACGTCGACCAGGTGGCGGCCGCGCTCGCCGGGGCCGGCCCGGTGTCGCGGCACCGGATGCACGTCACCACCCGCGGCGACGGCGTCACCGTGATCGACGACGCCTACAACGCCAACCCTGATTCGATGCGCGCCGGGTTGCAGGCACTGGCCTGGATCGCCCACGGCGGCGGCGAAGGTGCGCAGTCAAAGCGCAGGAGCTGGGCGGTGCTCGGCGAGATGGCCGAACTCGGTGAGGACGCGATAGCCGAGCACGATCGCATCGGCCGGCTGGCCGTGCGCTTAGATGTGTCTCGACTCGTTGTCGTGGGAAGTGGGAGGTCGATGAGCGCCATGCACCACGGAGCGGTCATGGAGGGTTCGTGGGGCTCAGCCGATAAGGGGGCCGTCAACGTGGCCGACAGCGACGCCGCCCTGGCGCTGCTGCGGGCCGAGCTGCAACCCGGCGACGTCGTCCTGGTCAAGGCCTCCAACGCGGCCGGTCTGGGCGCGCTCGCCGACGCCCTGACTTCACAAGGCTCAGAAGACGGCGGAGCCCGCCCATGAGACAAATCCTCATCGCCGTCGCCATCGCGCTGGCCGTCTCGATCCTGTTGACACCGGCGCTGATCCGGCTGTTCACCAGGCAGGGGTTCGGCCACCACACCCGCGACGACGGCCCGCCGACCCACCACGCCAAGCGAGGCACGCCGTCGATGGGCGGCGTCGCGATCCTGGCCGGCATCTGGGCCGGTTATCTGGGAACGCACCTGGCCGGGCTGGCGTTTGACGGCGAGGGCATCTCCGCGTCGGGTCTGCTGGTGCTGAGCCTGGCCACCGTGCTCGGCGGCGTCGGGTTTCTCGACGACGTGATCAAGATCCGCAGGTCGCGCAATCTCGGGCTGAACAAGACTGCCAAGACGATCGGGCAGGTCGCGGCCGCGGTGATCTTCGGCGTGCTGGTGCTGCAGTTCCGCAACGCCAACGGCCTGACGCCGGCCAGCGCGGACCTGTCCTACGTGCGCGAGATCGCCACCGTCGCCCTGGCTCCGGCGCTGTTCGTGTTGTTCTGCGTGGTCGTCGTCAGCGCCTGGTCCAACGCGGTCAATTTCACCGACGGCCTGGACGGGCTCGCCGCGGGCACCATGGCGATGGTCACCGCGGCCTACGTGCTGATCACGTTCTGGCAGTACCGCAACGCGTGCGTCACCGCGCCCGGGCTGGGCTGCTACAACGTGCGCGATCCGCTGGACCTGGCGATCGTCGCCGCCGCCACCGCGGGCGCCTGCATCGGCTTTCTGTGGTGGAACGCCGCGCCCGCCAAGATCTTCATGGGCGACACCGGATCGCTGGCGTTGGGCGGCATCATCGCGGGCATCTCGGTCACCAGCCGCACCGAGATCCTCGCCGTCGTGCTGGGTTCGCTGTTCGTCGCCGAAGTCCTCTCAGTTGTGTTGCAAATCTTGACGTTTCGCACCACCGGGCGCCGGGTGTTCCGGATGGCGCCCTTTCACCACCACTTCGAATTGGCCGGCTGGGCCGAGACCACGGTCATCATCCGTTTTTGGTTGCTCACCGCGATCGCCTGCGGGCTGGGTGTGGCCCTTTTCTACGGTGAGTGGCTGGCCGCGATCGGTGCCTGATGAGCGGTCTTGACCCCTTGGCGCCGGGCGCCTCGGTGCTGGTGGCCGGCGGCGGGGTGACGGGCAAGGCGGTGCTGGCGGCCCTGACCCGATTCGGCGCGGTGCCGACCCTGTGCGACGACGACGCGGCCACCCTGCGCGGGTACGCCGACGCGGGGGTGGCGACCGCTACGACGTCGGCGGCAGCCGAGCGGATTTCCCGCTACGCCCTGGTGGTGACCAGCCCCGGTTTCTCGCCGGCCACGCCGCTGCTGGTCGCCGCGTCGGCCGCGGGCGTGCCCGTCTGGGGCGATGTGGAGCTGGCCTGGCGGCTGGACGCCGCGGGTCACTACGGGCCGCCGCGCCGCTGGCTGGTGGTCACCGGGACCAACGGCAAGACGACGACGACGTCGATGCTGCACGCCATGCTGACCGCCGCGCGGCGCGCAAACCTGTTGTGCGGCAACATCGGCAGCCCGGTGCTCGACGTCCTGGACCAGCCCGCCGAGCTGCTGGCCGTCGAGTTGTCCAGCTTCCAGTTGCACTGGGCGCCCTCGCTGCGTCCCGAGGGCGGCGCGGTGCTCAACATCGCCGAAGACCACCTGGACTGGCACGGCACGATGGCCGACTACGCGGCGGCCAAGGCCCGGGTGCTCGACGGGCGGGTGGCGGTAGTCGGGCTGGACGACGCCCGGGCCGCGGCGCTGCTGCGGACCGCGCGGGCGCCGGTGCGCGTCGGGTTTCGGTCGGGCGAGCCGGGCCCGGGGGAACTCGGCGTGCGCGACGGCCACCTGATCGACCGCGCCTTCGCCGACGACCTGACCCTGCTGCCCGTCGACTCGATACCGGTGCCCGGCCCCGTCGGCGTGCTCGACGCCCTGGCCGCGGCCGCGCTGGCCCGCAGTGTCGGGGTGCCGGCCGAGGCGATCGCGTCCGCGCTCGCGACCTTCCGGGTGGGCCGGCACCGGGCGGAGGTCGTGGCCGTCGCCGACGGCATCACCTTCGTCGACGACTCCAAGGCCACCAATCCCCACGCCGCCGAGGCGTCGGTGCTGGCCTACCCCCGAGTCGTCTGGATCGCCGGCGGCTTGCTGAAGGGCGCATCGGTGGACGCCGAGGTCGCCAGGATCGCGTCGCGGCTGGTCGGGGCCGTGCTCATCGGCCGGGATCGGCGCGAGGTTGCAGAGGCGTTATCGCGACACGCGCCGGATGTCCCCGTCCTCCACGTTGTGACAGGCGAGGATGCTGGTATGGATGCGACTGCAGTGGTTTCTGGTGCAGATGTGACTGAAGTGAAACAGGTGGGCGGGGATCTCGGCACTGCAGTCATGACCGCGGCGGTCGCCGCGGCACGTGACCTGGCACAGCCGGGTGACACGGTCCTGCTGGCACCGGCGGGCGCATCGTTCGACCAGTTCGCGGGTTACGCCGACCGGGGCGACGCGTTCGCGGCCGCCGTGCGCGCGGCGATCCGGTAGGGCGGGCGTGGGTAACGCACTGACCCGGTTCCTGGGCCGGGGTAAAGCGACCAGCGGGACCGAGACGGGGCCCGCGGGGGACGGCGACTCGGCGGCGGAAGTCACCGACGCGGCCGAGGTCACCGAGGCGCCCCCGGACGACGCTGACAAGGCCGACAAGGCCGACAAGGCCGGCAAGCCGCCCAAAGCCCCGAAGGCGCCCAAGGCGAAAAAGGACAAGGCGGCCGGCGCCGACGGCGGTTCGCACAACCGGTTCGGCGCCTGGCTCGGCCGTCCCATGACCTCGTTTCACCTGATCATCGCCATCGCCGGCTTGCTGACGACGCTCGGCCTGATCATGGTGCTCTCGGCATCGGGCGTGCGGTCCTACGACGCCGACGGGTCGGCCTGGATCATCTTCGGCAAGCAGGTCCTGTGGACGGTGATCGGGCTCGTCGCCTGCTACACCTCGTTGCGGATGTCGGTGCGGTTCATCCGTCGCGTCGCCTTCACCGGCTACGTCGTCACGGTCATCCTGCTGGTCTTGGTGCTGGTTCCCGGCATCGGCAACCTGGCCAACGGATCCCGCAAGTGGTTCGTGGTCGCCGGCTTTTCCATGCAGCCCTCCGAGCTGGCCAAAATCGCCTTCGCCATCTGGGGAGCGCACATGCTCGCGGCCCGCCGCCTGGAGCGGGCCAGCCTGCGCGAACTGCTGATCCCGCTGGTGCCGGCGGCGGTGATCGCGCTGGCGCTGATCGTCGCCCAGCCCGACCTCGGGCAGACGGTGTCGCTGGGCATCATCCTGCTCGCCCTGCTCTGGTACGCCGGCCTGCCGCTGCGCGTCTTCGCCACCTCACTGCTCGCGGTCTTCATGGCCGGGGCGGTCCTGGCGATGTCGGCCGGCTACCGCTCCGACCGGGTGCGGTCCTGGATCAACCCCGAGAACGACCCGCAGGACACCGGCTATCAGGCCCGGCAGGCGAAATTCGCGCTGGCCCACGGCGGTATCTTCGGCGACGGCCTGGGCCAGGGCACCGCCAAATGGAACTACCTGCCCAACGCCCACAACGACTTCATCTTCGCGATCATCGGCGAGGAGCTCGGTTTCATCGGCGCGTTCGGGCTGCTGGTCCTGTTCGGGCTGTTCGCCTACACCGGGATGCGGATCGCCCGCCGCTCGGCCGACCCGTTCCTGCGGCTGCTGACCGCCACCACGACGATGTGGGTGCTGGGTCAGGCGTTCATCAACATCGGTTACGTGATCGGGATCCTCCCGGTGACGGGCATTCAGCTGCCGCTCATCTCCGCGGGTGGAACCTCCACCGCGGCAACGCTTTTCATGATCGGGATCATGGCCAACGCGGCCCGTCACGAACCCGAGGCGGTGGCCGCGCTGCGGGCCGGCCGCGACGACAAGGTGAACCGGCTGCTGCGGCTCCCGCCGCCCGAGCCCTATTCGCCGACGCGGCTGGAGGCGTTCCGCGACCGCAAGCGGTCTCGCCCGCAATCGGCCCCGCAAGCGGGCGGCGCGCCGCGCAAGGGCGCCGGGTCACCCGGGCGCAAGACGCCCCGCAACGCCGAGGCGCCGCTGCGGTCGGCGTCCCCGCGAACGGCCGGCCGCCCGGCCCGCCAGTCTGCGGGCAGCGCCCGCTCCCGGGCGAGGCATCATGGATCTGGCCAGCGCTATGCGAACCTGGGAGCCAATCAGGCCGCCGGCCGGCGCCAGCAACGGCGCACACGCGCATTGGAAGGTCAGCGTTACGGGTGAACGACACGGTCAACGAGCCGACCGGCGGGCGGGGGGCAGACCCTCTGCCCGCCGGTGCCGCGTTGTCGGCTTTTAAGCCGCTGTCGGTCGTGCTGGCCGGCGGCGGAACGGCCGGCCACGTTGAGCCGGCGATGGCCGTCGCCGACGCGCTGAGCGCGCTCGATCCGCAGGTCCGGATCACCGCGCTGGGCACGGCGCGGGGGCTGGAGACCAGGCTGGTGCCCGCGCGCGGCTATGACCTCGAGCTGATCACGCCGGTGCCGCTGCCGCGCAAGCCCAGCGGCGACCTGGCCCGCCTGCCCTCGCGGGTGTGGCGGGCCGTCCGGGAAACCCGCGCCGTGCTGCGGTCGGTCGACGCCGACGTGGTGATCGGCTTCGGCGGATACGTGGCGCTGCCGGCCTATCTCGCCGCGCGGGACCTGCCCTTTGCGGCCGCGCGCCGCCGTCGGGTCCCGGTGGTGATCCACGAAGCCAACGCCAGCGCCGGGCTGGCCAACCGGGTCGGCGCCCGCAGCGCCGAGCGGGTGCTCTCCGCGGTGCCCGACTGCGGCCTGCCGGGCGCCGAAGTGGTCGGGGTGCCGGTGCGCGAGGCCATCACCTCGCTGGACCGCGCGGCGCTGCGCGCCGAGGCGCGCCGGCACTTCGGTTTCGCCGACGACGCGCGGGTGCTGCTGGTGTTCGGCGGCTCGCAGGGGGCGGCCTCGCTGAACCGGGCCGTCTCCGGCGCGGCCGCCGGACTGGCCGCCGCGGGCGTGGCCGTGCTGCACGCGCACGGCCCCAAGAACACGCTCGACCTGCGCGAACCACTGCCGGGCGATCCGCCGTACGTGGCGGTGCCCTACCTCGACCGGATGGACCTGGCCTACGCCGCCGCCGACCTGGTGATCTGCCGGTCCGGGGCGATGACGGTCGCCGAGGTCTCGGCGGTGGGCCTGCCGGCGATCTACGTGCCGCTGCCGATCGGCAACGGCGAGCAACGGCTCAACGCGCTGCCGGTGGTCAACGCCGGCGGCGGCATGGTGGTCGCCGACGCCGACCTGACGCCCGAGCTGGTCGCCCGGGAGGTGGCGGGCCTGGTGGGCGACCCGCCGCGGCTGGCGGCGATGACGGCGGCGGCCGCGCGGGTGGGACATCCCGACGCGGCGCGCCAGGTGGCCCAGGCGGCGCTGGACATCGCCAGGAAGGCACGGCTCGGCCGCTTGGCGGCCGGAGGGAAGCCATGACCACCGAGCAGCTGCCGCCCGAGCTGCAGCGGGTGCACATGGTCGGCATCGGGGGAGCCGGCATGTCCGGCATCGCCCGCATCCTGCTCGACCGCGGCGGGCTGGTCTCCGGCTCGGATGCCAAGGAGTCGCGCGGCATCCACGCGCTGCGGGCCCGGGGCGCGCAGATCAACATCGGGCACGACGCGTCGTCGCTGGATCTGTTGCCCGGCGGCGCCACCGCGGTCATCACCACCCACGCCGCCATCCCGAAAACCAACCCCGAGCTCGTCGAGGCCCGCCGGCGCGGCATTCCGGTGATCCTGCGGCCGGCCGTGCTGGCCAAGCTGATGGACGGCCGCACCACGCTGATGGTCACCGGCACCCACGGCAAGACGACCACGACGTCGATGCTGATCGTGGCGCTGCAGCACTGCGGGCGCGACCCGTCGTTCGCGGTCGGCGGCGAGATGGGGGAGGCCGGGACCAACGCGCACCACGGCAGCGGCGACTGTTTCGTCGCCGAGGCCGACGAAAGCGACGGGTCGCTGCTGGAGTACACGCCCAATGTCGCGGTGGTCACCAACATCGAGACCGATCACCTGGACTTCTACGGCAGTGCCAGCGCCTACGTCGACGTGTTCGACGCCTTCGTGGACCGGCTCGCCCCCGGCGGGGCGCTGGTGGTCTGCGTCGACGATCCCGGGGCGGCGGAGCTGGCACGGCGCACGGCCGAACTGGGCATTCGGGTCCTGCGCTACGGATCCGGCTCGGGGACTTCGCAATCCGGTGAACCCCGGGCCGCCGAGTTGTTGTCGTGGCAGCAGCAGGGCACCGAGGCGGTCGCGCAGATCCAGCTGGCCCCCGAGCTGGACCCCGAGCAGCACCCGCGGGTGATGCGGCTGTCGGTGCCCGGACGCCACATGGCGCTCAACGCGATGGGCGCGCTGCTGGCGGCGCTCGAGATCGGCGCCCCGGTCGACGCGGTGCTGGACGGGCTGGCCGGCTTCGAGGGGGTGCGCCGCCGGTTCGAGCTGGTCGGCACCGCGGGCAATGGGCAGCCGGTGCGGGTGTTCGACGACTATGCCCATCACCCCACGGAAATCGTCGCCACGCTGGCGGCGGTCCGAACCCTGCTCGAGCAGAGCGGCGACGGCCGCAGCATCGCGGTGTTCCAGCCCCATTTGTATTCGCGGACAAAGGCTTTCGCGCAGGAGTTCGGTCACGCGCTGGACGCCGCCGACGAGGTCTTCGTTCTCGACGTCTACGGCGCGCGCGAACAACCGCTGGCCGGCGTCAGCGGCGCCAGCGTCGCCGAGCACGTCAGCGTCCCGGTGCGCTACCTTCCGAACTTCTCCGCCGCCGCCGAGCAGGTGGCCGCGGTCGCCGGGCCCGGCGATGTCATCGTCACCATGGGGGCGGGCGACGTGACCCTGTTGGGGCCCGAGATCGTCACGGCGTTGCGGGGGCGGGCCAACCGCGGCGCGCCGGGGGCGCGGCGATGACCCAGCCGACCCCCGAACCGCCCGGGGCCATGCAGGCCGACAACCCGGTCCCGGACGACGCGGTCACCGCGCCGCTCTTCACCGGCACGGGCACCGACCCGGCGGAACCCGATCCACAGGCCGATCAAACCCCCGATCCGGCGGAGGTCGAGGGGCCGCGCCGGCGGGCCCGCCGGGAACGCGCCGAGCGCCGCGCCGCCCAGGCCCGCGCCATGGCCATCGAAGAGGCGCGCCGTGAAGCCAAGCGCAGGGCCACCGGACGGCCGGTCCACGAACCCAAACCCGTTGCGCGGGGCGTTGTTCGGGGGCTCAAGATGCTGTTGGTCACCATCCTGCTGGTGATTGTCGGCATCGGGTTGGCGTTGGTGCTCTATTTCACGCCGGCGATGTCGGCCCGCAACATCGTCGTCGTCGGGACCGGCGTGGTGACCCGGGACGAGGTCCTGGATGCGGCGCAGGTGCGGCTCGGAACGCCGCTGCTGCAGATCAACACCAACCAGGTCGCCGATCGGGTGGCGGCGATCCGGCGAGTGGCCAGCGCGCGCGTGCAGCGCCAGTACCCGTCCGCGCTGCGGATCACGATCGTCGAGCGAGTCCCGGTGGCGGTCAAAGACTTTCCCGACGGGCCACACCTGTTCGACCGCGACGGCGTGGATTTCGCGACCGGGCCGCCGCCACCGGCGCTGCCCTACCTCGATGTCGCCGATCCGGGGCCGAACGACCCCGCCACCAAGGCCGCCCTGCAGGTGCTCACCGCGCTGCGTCCCGAGGTTCAGGACCAGGTCGGCCGGATCGCGGCGCCCTCGGTGGCCTCGATCACCCTGACGCTCGGCGACGGCCGGGTGGTGATCTGGGGGACCACCGACCGCACCGACGAGAAGGCCGAGAAGCTGTCCGCGCTGTTGACCCAGCCCGGCAAGACCTACGACGTGTCCAGCCCGGACCTGCCGACGGTCAAGTAGCGACCTTCGTCACGTCGCGCGCGCCGCGGCGCCGTCGAGCAGCGCTCACGCCCGCTCAGCGGCGGAAAAATGGGCAAAATTTGCGGGACGCGCGTCGGCGCGCCTGCGGGGTTAGCGCGCGCCATGCCCATACCGTTCTGGTTGCGCGGAACTACTTGACATAACTCTAACTCTATGGTTGAGGTTGAGGGTTTGCCAGGGAGGACCGCGAACGTCCGGAGGAGCCCACCACCGGGAGAGCCGAGCCCATCAGGGAGGAAGACGAATGATGACCCCCCCGCACAACTACCTGGCCGTGATCAAGGTCGTGGGTATCGGTGGCGGCGGCGTCAACGCCGTCAACCGAATGATCGAACAGGGCCTCAAAGGCGTCGAGTTCATCGCGATCAACACCGACGCGCAGGCGCTGTTGATGAGTGACGCCGACGTCAAACTCGACGTCGGGCGCGACTCCACCCGCGGGCTGGGCGCCGGCGCCGACCCGGAGGTCGGGCGCAGGGCCGCCGAGGACGCCAAGGACGAGATCGAAGAGCTGCTGCGCGGGGCGGACATGGTGTTCGTCACCGCCGGTGAGGGCGGCGGGACCGGCACCGGCGGGGCCCCCGTCGTCGCCAGCATCGCCCGCAAGCTGGGCGCGCTGACCGTCGGAGTGGTCACCCGGCCGTTCTCGTTCGAGGGCAAGCGGCGCGGCAACCAGGCCGAAAGCGGCATCGCGTCGCTGCGGGAGAGCTGCGACACCCTGATCGTGATCCCCAACGACCGGCTGCTGCAGATGGGTGACGCCGCGGTGTCGCTCATGGACGCCTTCCGCAGCGCCGACGAGGTGCTGCTCAACGGTGTCCAGGGCATCACGGACCTGATCACCACCCCGGGCCTGATCAACGTCGACTTCGCCGACGTCAAGGGCATCATGTCCGGCGCCGGCACCGCGCTGATGGGCATCGGCTCGGCGCGCGGCGAGGGCCGCTCGCTCAAAGCCGCCGAGATCGCCATCAACTCCCCGCTGCTGGAGGCGTCGATGGAAGGCGCGCAGGGCGTGCTGATGTCGATCGCCGGTGGCAGCGACCTGGGGCTGTTCGAGATCAACGAGGCGGCCTCGCTGGTGCAGGACGCCGCGCACCAGGACGCCAACATCATCTTCGGTACCGTCATCGACGACTCGCTGGGCGACGAGGTGCGCGTCACCGTCATCGCGGCGGGATTCGACGCCACCGGCCCCGGCCGCAAACCCGTCATCGGTGGCAACGCCGACAAGGAAGAGAAGGTCGGCGCGCACCGCATCGAGTCGGCGAAGGCCGGCAAGCTCACCTCGACGTTGTTCGAACCGGTCGACGCGGTCAGCGTGCCGGTGCACACGAACGGTTCGACCTTGAATATCGGCGGCGATGACGACGACGTCGATGTGCCGCCGTTCATGCGCCGCTGAGGTCTCGATTTGCTTGCCACTGCGCGACAAACCGGCGTCGAAGCATAGGGGCCCTACGTCGATGCAGCCTGGCGGGCAAGGGCTTCCGGATACTGGTCACGTGAGCGTTCGCATCCGGCGGGTGACCACCACCCGCGCCGGTGGTGTCTCGAAGCCCCCCTTCGACACCTTCAATCTGGGTGACCACGTTGGTGACGACCCGGCGGCGGTCGCCGAAAACCGGGCGCGGCTGGCGGGCGCCGTCGGCCTGCGCCCCGGGCGCGTGGTGTGGATGAACCAGGTCCACGGTGATCGGGTCGAGGTGGTCGAGGCGCCACCGGAGGCCACGCTCGAAGACACCGATGCGCTGGTGACCCGAACCGCGCGACTGGCGCTGGCGGTGGTGACCGCCGACTGCGTTCCGGTATTGATGGCCGACGCGCGCGCCGGTGTGGCCGCGGCGGTGCACGCGGGGCGCGTCGGCGCCCAGCGCGGCGTGGTGGCGCGCACCGTGGCGGCGATGCTCGAACTGGGAGCGCAGCCCGAGGACATCTCGGCCCTGCTCGGTCCGGCCGTCAGCGGCCAGAACTACGAGGTGCCGGCGGCGATGGCCGACGAGGTCGAAGCGGCGCTGCCCGGCAGCCGCACCACCACCGCGGCCGGCACGCCCGGACTCGATCTGCGGGCCGGAATCGCTTGCCAGCTCAAGGGTTTGGGCGTCACCGCAATCGACATCGATCCGCGGTGCACGGTGGCCGACCCGACATTGTTCAGCCACCGCCGGGATGCACCGACGGGCCGGCTGGCCTCGCTGGTCTGGATGGAGTGACCGCGATGGCGGTGGACATGTCCAATGGGGGAGACCGCGAATCGGAATTGACCCACGCATTGGCGGCGGTGCGCTCACGCCTTGCCGCGGCGGCCGAAGCGGCGGGCCGCAATGTCGGGGAGATCGAAGTTTTACCGGTGACCAAGTTTTTTCCAGCAACCGACGTCGTGACTTTGTCCCGATTGGGTTGCCGGGCCGTCGGCGAATCGCGGGACCAGGAAGCGACGGCAAAAGTGGCCGAGGTCACTCGGCTGCTGGCGGCTTCTGAACGGTCGAACGTGGGAAATCCGCGCTGGCACATGGTGGGTCATATCCAGCGGAACAAGGCGCGGTCGGTGGCCCGTTGGGCCCACACCGCCCACTCGGTCGACAGTGCGCACCTGGTGACCGCGCTCGACCGGGGCGTCGCGGCGGCGCTGGCCGAAGGCCGCCGCACCGAACCGATGCGGATCTATGTTCAGGTCAGCCTCGACGGCGACGAGTCCCGCGGCGGCGTCGACATTTCTCGGCCGGGGGCCGTCGATCAGATGTGCGCGCGGGTCGAGGAGGCGACCAATCTGGATCTGGCCGGCCTGATGGCCATCCCGCCGCTGAACTCCGATCCCGACGAGGCCTTTGACCGGCTCCAATCCGAACATCGGCGGGTGCTCGAGACGCACCGGAACGCGGTCGGCCTGTCCGCCGGCATGTCCGACGACTTCGAAATCGCCGTCAAACACGGATCGACATGTGTGCGTGTCGGTACCGCCCTATTGGGCCGTCGGAGGTTACCGTCACCGTAAGTAGTCACTGCAGTAACAGCTTTATCACTAACACCAGGAATCCCAGGGGCTAGAAGGGTCAACGCAATGAGCACACTGCACAAAGTCAAGGCCTATTTCGGTATGGCCCCAATGGACGACTACGAAGACGAGTATTACGACGACCGCGCGCCGTCCCGCGGTTTCCCGCGCCCGCGATTTGACGAGACTTTCCAGGGATACGGCCGCTACGACGGCGACGACTACGACGACCCGCGCCGCGAGCCCGCCGACTACGTGGCGCCCGCGGGCTACCGCGGTGGCTACGGCGAGGAGCCGCGCTACGGCGCCGTGCACCCGCGCGAGTTCGACCGGGCCGAGAGGGGCGGACCCCGCTTCGGCTCGTGGTTGCGCAACTCCACCCGCGGCGCGCTGGCGATGGACCCGCGCCGGATGGCGATGATGTTCGAAGAGGGCCACCCGCTGTCGAAGATCACCACGTTGCGTCCGAAGGACTACAGCGAGGCCCGCACCATCGGCGAGCGTTTCCGCGACGGCACCCCGGTGATCATGGACCTGGTGTCGATGGACAACGCCGACGCGAAGCGGCTGGTCGACTTCGCGGCCGGCCTGGCCTTCGCGCTGCGCGGATCCTTCGACAAGGTGGCGACCAAGGTGTTCCTGCTGTCGCCCGCCGACGTGGACGTGTCCCCGGAGGAGCGCCGCCGGATCGCCGAAACCGGTTTCTACGCTTACCAATAGACGCACCCGCCGCGCTCGGCGATGGCCCGTCTCGGGCGGCCGATCGCGCACTCGAATGGTTGAACGACTCCCGAGGCCACGTGAGGTGGGGCCGGTAACCCGGAGTCGGTAGGCTGGCAGGCGCCGCGCACGTCCGCGGCGCTTGGCATCTCATCGATAAGGTCGGGGCACTTCAGTTGGTGTTGTTCTTTCAGATCCTTGGGTTTGCGCTGTTCATTTTCTGGCTGCTGCTCATCGCTCGGGTCGTCGTTGAGTTCATTCGCTCGTTCAGCCGGGACTGGCATCCCACCGGGATCACCGTGGTGGTGCTGGAGATCATCATGTCGATCACCGATCCGCCCGTGAAGCTGCTGCGCCGGTTGATCCCCCAGCTCACCATCGGAGCGGTCCGCTTCGACCTGTCGATCATGGTGCTGTTGCTGGTCGCGTTCATCGGGATGCAGCTGGCGTTCGGCGCCGCGGCGTGACCCGATTCCGGCCCGCGGCCTGAGCCCCCGTTCCGTCCCGGAGACGGTCCGGACACGTTTTAGCGTCGGTTTGGTTCCCGCGATTTAAAATTTCTAAGGTTTCGGATTTTATTGGCCTCACTGTTTGAAATTGGCTCTTATTTATTGGGCTAATCAGCAACCGTCGCGCCTGGTGTGACAGGATGGACGGCAGTTGCACTACGGCTACCACTGCGTTCTACACTTTCCAGAACGTTCGACAGGAACTTGAGGGGACGAAACAATGCCGCTTACACCAGCCGACGTCCACAATGTGGCGTTCAGTAAGCCACCGATCGGCAAGCGGGGCTACAACGAAGACGAGGTGGATGCCTTCCTCGATCTGGTGGAAGCCGAGCTGACGCGACTCATCGAAGAGAACAGCGATCTGCGCCAACGGATCGAAGAGCTCGACCAGGAGCTGGCCTCCGGCGGCGGGGCCGCCGCCCCGGCCGCGGCCGCCGCGCCCACGCAGGCCATCCCTGTCCGCGAGCCCGAGCCGGAGCCCGTCAAGGCCGCCGCCGCGCCCGCCGCACCGGCCGCGGCGGTCAACAACGAGGAACAGGCCATGAAGGCCGCTCGGGTGCTGAGCCTGGCCCAAGACACCGCCGACCGGCTCACCAGCACCGCGCAGGCCGAGTCGGAGAAGATGCTGTCCGACGCCCGCGCCAACGCCGACCAGATTCTCAGCGAGGCCCGCAGCACCGCCGAGACCACGGTGGCCGAGGCACGGCAGCGCGCCGACGCGATGTTGGCGGACGCGCAGTCCCGCTCGGAGACCCAGTTGCGCCAGGCCCAGGAGAAGGCCGACGCCCTGCAGGCCGACGCCGAACGCAAGCATTCCGAGATCATGGGCACCATCAACCAGCAGCGCACGGTGCTGGAAGGTCGCCTCGAGCAGCTCCGCACCTTCGAGCGTGAATACCGCACCCGGCTCAAGACCTACCTGGAGTCTCAGCTCGAGGAGCTCGGCCAGCGAGGGTCGGCGGCGCCCGTGGACTCCAGCGCGGATGCCGGCGGGTTCGAGCAATTCAACCGGGGCAACAACTAGTCTTTCAGCCGTGCCGGACGCTCGCCGAGCTTCGGGGTTGGCACACTAGGTCTTGAACACCGCAGTCCCGCTCGTCGCCTGGAGGATGCCCGATGCTCGTCATTGCGCTGGTATTGGCCCTGATCGGGCTCGTCGCGTTGGTGTTCGCCGTCGTCACGAGCAACGAGCTGGTCGCCTGGGTTTGCATCGCCGCCAGCGTGGTGGGTGTGGTCCTGTTGATCCTCGACGCCCTGCGGGAGCGCCAGCAGCGCCCGCCCGGCGGTGACGAAGACCAGGATGCGGGCGAGGCCCATCCCGACGAGGACGACTACGTCGACTACCCCGAGGAAGTGCCCGCGCAGGGCGAACCGGAGGCCGCCGCCGAGGCGACCGAGCCGACCGAGGAGTCCAGCGTCGCGGCCGACGGCCGCAGCGACGAGGCCGCCAAGTAACGCTCAGGCGGTCGGCGTGGCGAGCAGCTCGCGCACCTCGCCGTCACTGACCTGATGAAAGTCGTCGTAGACCTGCCCGACCGCCTCGAATCCGGGCGGCATCGTCACGCACACCACGTCGTCGGCCTCCCGCGCGAGGTCGCGGCAGGTCGACTCGGGCCCCACCGGGACCGCGACGGTGATTGATTTCGGGCCCGCGGCGCGCACCGCCCGCACGGCGGCCAGCATGCTGGCGCCGGTGGCGATCCCGTCGTCGGCCAGGATGACGACCCGGTCGCGCAGGTCGGCGATCGGCCGGCCGCCCCGGTAGGCGTGTTCGCGCCGGAGCAGTTCGGACGTCTCGCTGTCGATCACCTCGCGCACCTGCGCGTCGGTGATGCGCAAGCTGGCCACGACCTCGTCGTTCATCACCAGGCCGCCACCGCTGGCCAGGGCGCCCATCGCCAGCTCCGACCAGTTCGGCACCCCCAGCTTGCGCACCAGGAACACATCCAGCGGGGCACCCAGGGCGGCGGCGATCTCCCAGGCCACCGGCACGCCGCCGCGCGCCAGCCCGAACACCAGCACGTCGTCGCGGCCGCGGTAGGCCGTCAGCTCTTCGGCCACCGCGCGGCCGGCCTCGCGGCGGTCACAAAAACTGCGTGTCGCCGTTCGCCGGAGAAAGCCGTTCGGTCGGTTCATTGGTCGTCTACCAGCCTACGTGGGAAAGCCCCCGTGTGAGGTGCATGCTCGGTGGATGGCCTGCGGTAGCGCAATACGGTTGCGCGGGAAGGTGTTTGGAGCCTGCGGATTAACTTGGGGTTAAGATCGCCGCGGTTGCATACGCTGGCCGCAGCAAGGGTGGGGGCTTGTGCCCGCCTATGACGCGACTTGCGGGCTTGCGATTAGGGCGGTGAACGCCGGCGGGAGCTATTGGTGTGGTTACCTCGTTGCACCGCGCATCAGCCGAATATTGCGAATGCATGCGCTCGAAGGCGGGCCATCGTGACTGCCCAGACCGATCGGGTTAGCAGGCTGATTATGGCTGGTCACCTATCAATCTCAGGCTCAAGCCGAGCACCAACCCCTGGAAGAAGTACAGAGCAAGCAATAGCAAGACCAACATCATGATTCCGGCGAAGAATGCCAGCACGACCTGTCCGGACATCACGCCTGTGGCAACCAACGGCTGTTTCTGGGCAAATAGCCGAAATTTCGTACGGTCATGGTCGACCATGCGGCCTCGGTTGTATGACTTCACAACCCCTGTCGCGAAGAGGACCAGCCCAATCCCTCCGCCGATAGTGGGCCAGGATAGGTGCCGCAGGGTGTCGTTCCGGAGCGCCGCCGAATACAGGAAAAGGAGGGTACCGGCACCGGTTCCCCCGCCGGAGTAGGCGAACATTTTCTTCCAGAAGATGAGCTGTGGTGTTGCTCTTGCTTTGAGAATCTTTCGGTGTCCCCCGGTAAGCGCATGGAACCATTTGCGCCGCACCACCGCCCGGTAAGTCTGGTACACGGTGAAAAGCTCCTCGACGCTCTGGGCGTCGTCGATGTCGTTTTTCGTCTGTGCGACAAGGAATTCCGCCTGCCGCTGTCCACTAAACGCCTTCCCCTTCAGGCTGTCAGGTGGCGGTTGCGTGATGGGTAGGTTCGCGCAGTAGAGCGCGACTGCAACTAGCCGCCTTTCGGTGTCTTCGGTTATGCGCCACGCTGGGCCGTGTTGGAGCGCGTCGAAGACTTCCCACCGTCGTTCGTTGGTCAGTCGCACCGGTCTGCCTATCAGAATCCGCACCCCGTCGCCAATGCCTCTGATCGGCCCGTCATCAGAGGAAATTCGGGAGAAGAACTTGCGGAAGCGTGGAATCGCTTTGACGTAATCCTCGACCGTCCCGCCGGTGATCTCGGCGAACCTCTCACGAAAAGCGTCGACAGCCAACGTTTGGTACTGAAATATCCCCGCTGAGAAACCCACCGAGACGATGGAGTATGTCAACCCGATGAAAATGGATCCACCCATGAGAAATAAGCCCCACGCTGCAAGTACGTTCACGATGTCAGCCTTTCCGGTTCGAACCGACGAGAGGGCGTGGCGGCGAGCTACGCCTTGGACGCAGTGTTACGCGCACCTCCGACACCCGGGACCGCGCGGCGACTGAGGCTTCAGTGCTAAGGACAAGTGTTGGGCCCGTCCAGGATGGCGATGAGCTGAGAAGACGGGGGACTCCGTCCCCGTGCCGCTACGCCGGTGATCACCAATGAAATTGGTCGCCGCACCGTCAATCCGACCGCAAGAACGATGTGTCCGAGGGGGACTTGTCCACCTGCGACACGGTGGGGTCTTCGAGTTGGTCGTTGACCAGTCAGCTTTCTGGCGGCCGGCGATTGGCTGCGGCTGCGCCGGCAAGGTCGGGCGTCTCGCCCGCGCCGGCCCGCGTCTGTCCCAGGGAAGACGAACCCGCTGAAATTTGGGGTGGGCGGTCTCGCGTACCGGAACTCGATCGCCAGTTCGCGATTCAACGCCTGTCGTGCGAACACCTTCACGATGTACACCAGCGCCCAGAACTCGCTCCCGTTGTGCAGCACGACCGCGTCGCCTGGTGCCGCGTCGATGATCCGGCTACTTGTATCGAACCGAGACATGTCCGTCAGCAATTCGTTCGCGCACTGTTGATGACCGCGACGTTGGCTATGTCGGACGGATCCGTGAGCACGTAGACCGTGCCCAATCCGTATTGCCGACAGCCAGCGTCACCTCGTTGGTTCCGCTCCCGATCTGGTAGTGGCCGCTGTTTTGGGAGTAGGCGAACTCAATATCTCCGCGAAATGCGGGACTGTGCCATCTGCCAGGCGCTCATCTTGCTGCTGTTGGACCCAGGCTCGGTGACCGTTGCCTCTGTGCTTTCCCTGTTTCGCAAAGTACCATGTTTCTCGTGATGCGAAATGCGATGATTGGAGAAACGGCTGTACGTAACGCAGCGGTCGAGACGCTGCGCTCGCGACTGCCGCCGTCCTGGAGGATCGGCATCGAACCGGACCGCGCCGTCGACTTCCGGATGACATTGACCACCGAGGACGGCGCCGCCGTCAGCTTCCTGGCCGAAGTAAAGCTGTCGACGAATCGCCGCTCGGTGCAGGACATCACAAGGCAGTTGCGCACCATGGCCGCCGCCTTCGGCGACGCTCCTCTGCTGTACGTCAGCGAGTACGTCAGCCCGCCGCTCCGGCGCGAACTGGACGAGGCCAACATCAGCTACCTGGATACGACCGGCTGGGTTAGTCTGACGGCCTCCAATCCGCCGGTGCTGATCCGCCTAGAGGGTGCGCCCAAACCGCCGCGGCCCCGAGAGTCGACGGCCACCGTCCGACTCACCGGCCCCGCTACGGCGCGCACCATCCGCACCCTCCTCGACCGACAACCACCGTTGGGGATCCGCGAACTTGCGGATCTATCGTCGAGCAGCGCTGCAGCGGTCTCCAAACTGATGCCAACGCTGGTCGATGCCGGCGCCATCGAGCGATCCGAGGACGGCACCATCACCCGCGTACGGAAACGCACCCTCCTCGATCGCTGGGTGACCGACTATAGCTTCACCAACGGCAATGGTGTCGTCCTGGACTACATCGCGCCACGCGGTGTCGCACGCACCCTCGACCGAATTCGGGGGCGCGACGACATAACCGCCACCGGGTCGGCTGCCGCCCGCGAGTATCTTCCCGCGGACATCACCTCGGTTGTTCCTCTGACCGTGCTCACGCTCTACGCCGATGACATCACCAGTGCCGCCAGCAGTTTCGGGCTGGTCCGCAGTGACCGTGCCACCAGCAACGTCATGATCACGACCCCGCGAGATCGCACATTGCTAACCAGTGTGGACATCACCGCGACGGGATTGCGCGTCGTACCCATCTCCCAGGTGCTCGCGGACCTGCTGACCCTTCCCAAAGGCCGCCTCGCCCAAGAGGCTGAGCAGCTCATCGACATATTGGCAAGGAGCGACGATGCCTGGAGAGAATGAATTCGTTCACGCACCGGAGTATGTCGCGGCGCGAGCTGTACTGCTCGACGCTCTTGACGCGCTCGATGGGCACCTGCCGACGATCATCGTCGTCGGCGCTCAAGCCGTGTATCTACATACTGGTGCTGGCGACTTTGTTGAACCGCCGATGACCACCGACGGCGACCTGGCCCTCAATGCGGAGTCGCTGAAGACTAGCCCTGAGATCACTGCCGCAATGGCAGCTGTGGGCTTCAACCAGGGTGCAAACCCTGGTCGATGGGTGGGCCGCGGCGAAGTGGCAGTCGACATCATGGTTGCGCCGTTTCAGTCCGGCCGCACTGCCAAAGGTGCACGCTCAGCGCGGCTGGTCGGGCACGAGAAGTGGGCTGCCAGACCCACAGCCGGTTTGGAACCCGCCCTCGTCGACCACGGCCCGCGTACCCTGCATGCGCTAGTGTCCTGAGTCGTTAATTACGGCTCAGTTGTTAAACTGGGTGATGCCCACTCCGCGTGCTGCTGAGATTGTGTTGACTGATGCTGAACGTGCCGAGTTAGAGGGGTGGGCTCGGCGACGAACGAGTGCGGCGGGGTTGGCGTTGCGGTCGCGAATTGTGTTGGCGGCCGCTGATGGTGAGTCCAATTCCGACATGGCCGACCGGATGGGAATCTCACGCTCGACGGTCAAGCGGTGGCGTAACCGTTTTGTTGAGCAGCGCTGCGATGGCCTGCTTGACGAGCCGCGGCCGGGTAGGCCTCGGGTGGTCGGCGATGGGCAGATCGAAGCGTTGATCACCGCGACGTTGGAGACCACCCCGCCCGATGCCACGCACTGGTCGACGCGCTCGATGGCCACCCACCTCGGGTTGAGTCAGTCGATGGTCTCGCGGGTGTGGCGGGCGTTTGGATTGGCGCCGCACAAGCAGGATTCGTGGAAACTGTCCAAGGATCCGCTGTTCGTGGCCAAGGTCCGCGACATCGTGGGGCTCTACCTGGACCCACCCGAGCGCGCCCTGGTGCTCTGCGTCGATGAAAAGACCCAGATCCAAGCGCTCAACCGCACCGCACCGGTGTTCCCGATGCTGCCCGGCACGCCAGCACGGGCCAGCCACGACTACGTCCGCTATGGCACGTCGAGCCTGTATGCCGCCCTGGACCTGGCCACCGGAAAAGTCATCGGCTCTTTGCATGCCCGACACCGCTCCCAGGAGTTCTTGGCCTTCCTGAAAAAGATCGACGAACAAGTGCCCGCCGACCTGGATTGCCACGTCGTTCTCGACAATGCCTCCACGCACAAGACTCCTGCGGTAAAGCGTTGGCTGACAACACATCCCCGGTTCGTACTGCACTTCACTCCGACCGGCTCAAGCTGGCTCAACCTCGTCGAACGCTGGTTCGCCGAGCTGACCACCAAGAAACTGCGCCGCGGCACCCACACCTCGGTCCGCCAACTCAACGCCGACATCCGCGCCTGGATCGACACCTGGAACGACAACCCGCGACCCTACGTCTGGACCAAAACCGCCGACCAGATCCTGGCAAGCATCGCAAACTACTGCACCAAAATTAATGATGAACTACCCCAGGTTTAGTTCCGATCCTTATAGGAGGATTGGAAGCTATGCCCCGTCAGTATTCGCCGGAGTTTCGGCAGCGTGCGTTGCGGTTGTTGGACACTGTGATGGAAGCCTCGGAAGTGTCGGAGTTCGAGGCCATAAAGTCTGTCGCCAGCAAACTCGATATTTCGGAGGAGTCGGTGCGTCGGTGGCGACGCAAGGCCCAAGTCGATGCTGGTGAACGGCCGGGCATGACCAGTTCTGAGCATGCCGAGATCCGTAAGCTCAAGCGCGAGAACGCTGAACTGCGCAGGGCCAACGTTATCTTGGGCGGGCTCGACTGTTTGGGGGCGTGATCTGGGTGTTTGTGTCGTGGACGGTGTCCGTGATGTGGGTGTCGGCGATGCGGTTGGCGCGGAGCTGTCCGTGCAGGAGTGCGATCTGGTTTCGTAGTTGACGGTTTTCGTTGTCGAGTTCGCGGATGCGTTCGTGTGCGAGGGTGAGGCGTTGGCGCAGGGAGGCGTCGGAGCCGCGCTCGACTGGGGCAGGTGGTGCCGGCTCGGGCGTCTCCGATATGGCGGTCAGTCGGCGGAGTTGGTCGCGCAGTGCGGGCTGGGCATACAGCCATGAGCGGGAGACGCCGGCGAGGGCGGCGATCTGTGTGATAGTGCGCCGCTGGCCGGTTTCGCCGAGTTCCTGCAGGGCTTGCCGGGCGCGTTGGAGGGTGTCGGCGCGGCGGCGTTGGGCAGCGGCGAGGAGGTAGTGGCTGTTGTCATGGCGCATCGGATGGTTCCTTTCCGCAGCATGTTTCGCTGCCCGCTGCAGCGCACCGGCAGTCGCGTTGGTCGGTTTCGAGGGTGGCGATGATGGTAAGCAGGTTGGTTTCGACGGTGTGGTTCATCTCGGCCAGGCGGGTGTGGCCGTCGGTTTGAGCACGCGAGATCAACGTGCGGGTGTCATCGAGCTGCTTGCGGTGTTGGGGTAGGAATTCGGCGGTCGTGATGAACAGCGGACAAGTCAAACATGCGTTGGCGTGCGGGCACGATTTCTGTAGTGGCAGACCACAATAGCCGTTGGGCAGCGCTATTTTCGCGCGTGCAAGGTTCTGCTTCATCCACTCGCCATCGGCGAGGGGCCCGTCGACGGTGATGTCGACCGGCTCACCGTGGATGTTGATCTTCTGGGCGCGTTCCCACTGCTCTCGTATGGTGGTGTCGGCCAATCGGGCATACACGGCGGTCATGGTGTGGCTGGTGTGGTCGAGCAGGCGTCGGACCACTTCCTGCGGCACCTCATGGTTGATCCATCGTGTGGCCGCCGTGTGCCGGAACTGATGAGCGGTGATATGCGCTGGCTGACCGAGTTCATCTGTGACACCACATGTTTCGAGCCACTGCCCGAGCTGGAGGTGGAACGTCACGGTGGGAATGGGCAGCCGTCCGTCGGGGTTGGCGCTGCTGCGCGGCAGCAACACGGCGGTGGTTGGAAACCGCTGCCGGGTGCGCTCCTGCTGCGTCTGGATCATGGCGGTGAGTTCGTCGTCGATGGGCACCACCGCGTCGCGGCGCATCTTATGGTTGCGGTAGCGCAAATAGACCGCGCCCTGCGGGTCGCGAACCAGACAGTCCAGCGCCAGCCGGGTGGCGTCGCCAATGCGCAGGCCGGTGCGGATGAGGACCTCCACCAGCAGCCGGATCCGCGGGTCGCTGATCCGGTCGAGGTTGGCCGGGCTTTCCAACTGGCCCATGACGAACTCGGGAATCGCCCGCGGTGCCGGTGTCTCGTCACGGCGGGGCTGGTCGCTGGGATACAGCTGCGCCTCGGCCGGCAGCGATGCCCACCGGTGCTGGCGAACGGCATTCAGAAACCCGGTCACACAGCCGATCTCGGCGCTGCGGGTCTTCGGTTGTGGGATCTCAACGGCCAGTCGAGCCAGGTAGGCCTCCAGCGCTGCCCGCTCGAGCGCACCCGGGCCCGACGAGCTCGCTAGTCCGGGCATGAACTGCGACAAACGAACGAGCGCGAGGCGATCACTGCGTAGCTGCCCCAGCCCGACTCCGCACGACATGCGCCACCGGCACCATCGTTTGGCCAGCTCTCGAAGCCAGACTGGGTGCACCGCAGTGAAATCCAGTTTGGCCCCGTCATGGCCGGAAACACCGAGCCGCCGTAGCCGCCACACGTCACGCTGGTATTCGCTGTCCCAGCCGGTCCCGTCGCGCAAATCGAGCACGCACTCGATCGCGTAACCGAGGAACGCGCGCGGGGTGTTGACCGACGCCGCGGCCGGCAGCCCGGCCAGCCAGTCGGCCAGCGGACGATCCAGCAGCGACTCGGCCCCGGTTGCCGACAAGTGGTCCAGCAGCGGCTTGATCGATCGCGGTGTGGTGCGGGTTCGGTTCAGGTCGACGCGGCATTGCAGCGCGTAGCCGATCTCCAGCCGCAACTGCGGCCGCAGCGGCCGCAAGTCGAAGCGATCCTCGCCGTAGCTGGCGCAGTAGGCGATGAACTCCGCCGCCGACGGGCGACCACGCAGCCGCCACCGCCGGTGGTGGGAATGACACCACCCGGCGTCCAGTTCGGCCCACAACATGCACCCCGGGATGGCGCACACCGCTGCCGGCGTGCCGGCCACGTCCGGCTTCCACCGATCCACCACTGGGCGTCCGGCCTTGTCCCAGGCGTGGGAATGCGTGTAGCACAACCGA
Organism: Mycobacterium sp. NTMscope_Eco_3; assembly: GCF_976985685.1. Taxonomy (NCBI): domain Bacteria; kingdom Bacillati; phylum Actinomycetota; class Actinomycetes; order Mycobacteriales; family Mycobacteriaceae; genus Mycobacterium; species Mycobacterium sp. NTMscope_Eco_3. The sequence goes on from NZ_CDRJYZ010000001.1 coordinate 1,930,674, forward strand.
TACCGATGCTGCCCGAAGCCGCAACCGGGCACCAGGCACGATTGCAGCGGCCGGTACCCCATCACCTCTGGATCAGCGGTCGCCGCCCACGCCCGTCGGTCATCCGGGCGACCCGCCTTTCTCCACCGGCCCAGATGGGCCGGGCAGAGCCCGGCGTAGCGACTCGAACGCACACACCCGGGCACCGCGCATGCCGGCGACCCGAGAATCGGATCCGCGACGGCGGGCACCAGCACCTCGACCCGGAACTCCGCACGCACCGCTGCGCCCAAACGCGCAACCCAGCCGGGCTCAATCGGCGGCGCCAGCACCTCGACGCTCACCACGACCCATCCCGGTCCGCCAGCCACCCCGCGGCCACCAACGCGCGGCGGGTGTCCTCGACCTTCAGATGCGCGTACGCGTCACTGGTCGTCGCGATCGACGCGTGCCCCAACAGATGGGCCACCACCTCGACCGGCACCTGGCGGCGCAACAACTCTGTCGCATACGAGTGGCGAAAAGTATGCGGCCCGAACATGATTCCGGTCCGCTCCCGCAATCGGCAGACCAAATCGTAGACGCTGGCATACGTCAACGGATACCCAATAGGACCGGACCACAAGTTGACGAATACGTAATCGCTGTCCAGCTCGCCGTACTCGCCATGCAGATAATCCGCATACAGCCGGATCACCGCGCCCGGCACCGGCACCTGGCGACCCCCGCCCTTGGCTCGGGCACGATTCGTATTCACCCTCGGCACCACCGTCACCAGCCGAGCAGCCGCATCGATGTCGCTGTGCCGCAACCCCAACGCCTCACCAACCCGCAGCCCGGATGCAGCCAGCAGAGAAAACAGGAACCGATCCCGCAGCCGATCACAGGCCGCCACGATCGCCGCGACCAGTTCCGTGTCCAGCGTGTCCGGGATGCGCCGCTGGGCCCGTAACCGGATCCGCCTGCTGCGCTCCGGTCGAGATCCCAGGTGCGCCAGCAGTGGTCGCCACGATCCACCATGTCCCTTATGCCGCTGCCAGGTCGTCAACAGATCACCCAGGTCCACTCCGTGGCGCTGATGGAATTCATAAAACGCCGAGATTGCCGATAGCTTGCGGTTCACCGTGGCCTCCGAGCACATGCTCTCCGCCGTCGGCAGCGCTGACACATTGCCCACTCGCCCCGCCGCGGGTAGTCGCAGCCACGCCACGAACCGGCCCACCTCCTCCAGTCGCACCCGCGACCACACCAGGCCGCCCCGATCGAGGAACTCGAACCAATCCCGCAGATCATGGGCATAGGCCTTGACCGTGTTCGGTGAGCGCTCGATCGCGTGCAGATGCGACAAGAACGCCTCGACCGGCTCCACCACCACCGCATCCTGATCCACCAGCGTCCACGATTCGCGGTCGCCGAACGGCATCACCACCGACTGCACCCGCAGCCCAGGACTCGTCACAGACACCGAAGATAACTGGTCCACAACGCATTTCCCGGCATCTCCGAACGCGTGTCGTCTACATGGTGAACAGCTTCCTCACGGCCTCAGATAACTAACGAGATTTTGAAGTCAGCGTCTGCGTTTTTTGCCGCGGAGTTCGACCGCCCCGCGACGAAATGATCGCCTACATCGATGCTCATCGCGATCAGTTCGGGGTCGAGCTCATCTGCCGTGTGCTGCGGGCAGCTATCCCCGGATTCCTCACCTCGCGGGGTTATCGGGCCGCGCGGACCCGACCACCGTCGGACCGGGAGATCCGCGATGAGCAGCTGATCGCTGACCTTGAGGCGGTGCACCGGCAGAACTACTCGGTGTATGGGGTCAAGAAGATGCACGCGGCGATGACACGGCGTGGTTGGCAGCTGGGCCGTGAACAAACCCGCCGGTTGATGCGCAAGGCCGGGTTGCGCGGCGCCCAGCGGGGCAAGCCGGTGTTCACCACGATCAGCGACCCGGCCGCGATCCGGCCGGCCGATCTGGTCAACCGCCAATTCCGGGCCGCTGCACCGAACCGGCTATGGGTCGCCGACATCACGTTCGTGCGGACCTGGCAGGGGTTCTGTTACACCGCGTTCGTCACTGATGCGTGCACCAAGAAGATCGTTGGCTGGGCGGTCTCGGCCACGATGCGCACCGAAGACCTCCCGCTTCAAGCATTCAATCACGCTGTGTGGCAGTCGAATACCGATCTATCCGAGTTGGTTCATCATTCCGACCGCGGATCCCAGTACCTATCGCTGGCCTATACCGACCGGCTGGCTGAACTGGGGATCGCGCCCTCGGTCGGGTCGCGTGGCGATAGTTATGACAACGCCCTCGCTGAAGCGGTCAACGCCGCCTACAAGACCGAGCTCATCAACCGCGGCAAGCCCTGGCGGTGCATCGATGATGTCGAACTCTCGACCGCCGAATGGGTGGCCTGGTACAACCAGGAACGCCTGCACGAAGCCCTCGGCTACGTTCCACCCGCCGAGTACGAGGCCGCCCTCACCGGCACCTCACACCCTGCGAGCCAGCCGACCCCGGCCCTCGCAACCGAGTAGGAACTAAACCTGGGGTAGTTCATGACTCAGGACACTAGACCCCGACGATCATCGCTGTGTTGAGGTCAATGTGGCAGGACCGGCCGCACTCTTGGTCGCCAAGATCATCAAGTTCGAGGAACGGCTCAACGACATCAAGGCCGAGGGCAAGCGGGTCAAGCAAAAAGACGCGTTGGATATGCTGCGTCTGCTTCAAGCTGTCGACACCGATGATCTGACTGTCGGTTTTCGCCTGCATATCGCCGAATCACACGCGCGAGATGTCAGCATCCGCGCGTTGGGCTTTCTCGAAAAGGAAGGCACGTCAGCTACTTCGGTTCTGCCGCAGGCCGCCGCGGCGGTCGACGGCGGCAACCCCACCACAGCGCCCAGCTTCGCAGCTCTGGCGCAGGATCTCCTCGGTCGTGTTCGCGACGATTTGGGTGTCACGCTATGACCGTGAGTGCTGGGTGCCGCCAGCGGCGGCGGCGGTGCCATATCGTCTGATGCTCAGTCGATCAGTCCGCGCACCTCCAAGTCGCCCCTTCGTGCCTCATGGCTCACCGTCGAGACGCTGGGAGACCATGGATTGCTGAACTGCACAAATGAAACTGTGTAAGACACCGTTCCATCGCGCCGGAGGGCAGAATCAGGACATCAAGCGATGCCCAATCGACATCAGCGTGGGTGTGATCGCGGCTTCGCCGCTCAACACACTCCATCGCCTCAGGAATGAATGCGAGCCTTCATTCCATTCGGCTCAGTCGTGTGTCCGAGGGGGGACTTGAACCCCCACGCCCATTAGTAGGGCACTAGCACCTCAAGCTAGCGCGTCTGCCATTCCGCCACTCGGACAAGGCCAAACCAGCATGGGTTGGCAGCTAAGGCTATCGGATCGCCCGCCGCGAACCCAATCCAGCTCCTCGGGACGGCTCGGTGCTCGGCCCGAGCCGTCCGGCCGTGGCAATGGTAGGAAAGGGGGTTGTGACCATTCACAGCGGGGCGACCGAGCAGCCGACCATCCCGAGCGACGACGTGGTCGAGGTGGTCAGCAAGCTGATCCGGTTCGACACCACCAACACCGGCGAACCGGAGACGACGAAGGGCGAGGCCGAGTGCGCCCACTGGGTCGCCGAGCAGCTCGCCGAGGTCGGCTATACGCCGCAGTACCTCGAATCCGGCGCCCCGAGCCGAGGCAACGTCTTCGCCCGCCTGCCCGGTGCCGACTCGTCGCGGGGCGCGCTGCTGATCCATGGGCATCTCGACGTGGTGCCGGCCGAGCCGACCGAGTGGAGCGTGCACCCGTTCTCCGGCGCGGTCAAAGACGGCTTCGTCTGGGGCCGCGGCGCGATCGACATGAAGGACATGGTCGGCATGATGATCGTGGTGGCCCGGCAGTTAAAGCGGGCCGGCATCGTGCCCCCGCGCGACCTGGTCTTCGCGTTCATCGCCGACGAAGAGCACGGCGGGACCTACGGGGCGCAGTGGCTGGTCGACAACCGGCCGGATCTGTTCGACGGCGTCACCGAGGCGATCGGCGAGGTGGGCGGGTTCTCGCTGACCGTGCCCCGCCGCGACGGGGGCGAACGTCGGCTCTACCTGATCGAGACCGCCGAGAAGGGGCTGTCGTGGATGCGGCTCACCGCCCGCGGCCCGGCCGGCCACGGATCGATGGTGCACGACCAGAACGCCGTCACCGCCGTCGCCGAGGCCGTCGCCCGGCTGGGCCGCCACCAGTTTCCCCTGGTGCTGACCGACACCGTCGCGCAGTTCCTCGCGGCCGTCAGCGAGGAAACCGGTCTGACGTTCGATACCGACTCGGGCGACCTGCGGGGAGCGGTCGAAAAGCTGGGCCCGATGGCCCGCATGCTCAAGGCCGTCCTGCACGACACCGCGAACCCCACGATGCTCAAGGCCGGGTACAAGGCCAACGTCGTCCCGGCGATCGCCGAGGCGGTGGTGGACTGCCGCATCCTTCCCGGCCGCAAGGAGGCCTTCGAGGCCGAGATCGACGAGCTCCTCGGGCCCGACGTGACCCGCGAGTGGATCAAGGACTTCTCGTCCTATGAGACCAGCTTCGACGGTGACCTGGTCGACGCGATGAACGACGCCGTGCTGGCGCTCGACCCGGACGCACGCACCGTGCCGTATATGCTCTCCGGTGGTACCGACGCGAAATCCTTCGCGCGCTTGGGTATTCGCTGTTTCGGCTTCAGCCCGCTGCGGTTGCCGCCGGATCTGGATTTCACCGCGCTGTTCCACGGCGTCGATGAACGGGTACCCATCGACGCGTTGCGGTTCGGCACCGATGTGCTGACCCACTTCCTGACCCACTGCTAGTTGACGAACGCAAGCCGATCATTCGAGAGGACTGCCATGAGCACCGCGCCCGACCCGTACGCATCGCTGCCGAAGCTGCCGACGTTCACGTTGACCTCGCAGTCGGTCACCGACGGCCAGCCGCTGGCCAAGCCCCAGGTCAGCGGGATCATGGGCGCCGGCGGTGAAGACGTCAGCCCCCAGCTGAGCTGGTCGGGATTCCCGGACGAGACCCGCAGCTTCGCCGTCACCGTCTACGACCCCGACGCGCCGACGGCCTCCGGGTTCTGGCACTGGGCGGTGGCCAACCTGCCCGCCGACGTCACCGAGCTGGCCGAGGGCGCCGGCGACGGCAGCAACCTGCCCGGTGACGCGCTGACGCTGGTCAACGACGCCGGGCTGCGCCGCTACCTCGGCGCCGCGCCGCCGGCCGGGCATGGCCCGCACCGCTACTACATCGCCGTGCACGCCGTGGACACCGACAAACTGGATCTGCCCGAGGACGCCAGCCCCGCCTTCCTGGGGTTCAACCTGTTCCAGCACGCCATCGCCCGGGCGGTCATCCACGCCACCTACGAACAGTCCTAACGGCGAGACTGTAACCACCGACGGGTGCACTCGGGAAATGCGTCGGTGGTTACAGTCTCGCGGGGCTCAACCCCGCGCCGCCGAGCCGACCGCGTCAGCAAGCGAGGCGAACCCGCCGTCGTGCAGCCGCCGGGCGATGCCGTCGTGAATCTGCTTGGCCCACAAGCCTCCTCCGTAGATGAAGCCGGTGTAGCCCTGCAGCAGCGAGGCGCCCGCGGTGATCCGCTCCCAGGCGTCGTCGGCGTTCTCGATGCCGCCCACGCCGATCAACACCAGGCGATCGCCGACCCGGCGGTATAGCCGGCGCAGCACCTCGACCGCGCGGCGCGCCACCGGCGGCCCGGAGATGCCGCCGGCGCCCAGCGCCTCGACCCCCGGGGTTTTCAGGCCGTCGCGCGACACCGTGGTGTTGGTGGCGACGATGCCGGCCAGGCCCAGCTCGACCGCCAGGTCCGCGATCTCGTCCACGTCGGAATCGGAGAGGTCCGGCGCGATCTTCACCAGCACCGGTGTGGTCGTCTCCGCGAGGACGGCCGACAGGATGGGTCGCAGCGACTCGACCGCCTGCAGATCACGCAGCCCGGGGGTGTTCGGCGAGCTGACGTTGACCACCAAGTAAGAGGCCAGCGGGCCCACCAGCCGGGCGCTCGCCCGGTAGTCGTCGACGGCCCGATCGGCCGGCGTTGCCTTCGTCTTGCCGATGTTGACCCCGATCGGCACCTCCGGCCGCTGGCGCGCGAGCCGCATCGCCAGCGCGCCGGCACCGAGGTTGTTGAAACCCATCCGGTTGAGCAGCGCCCGGTCGGCGGGCAGCCGGAACATGCGGGGGGCCGGGTTGCCGGGCTGCGGGTGGGCGGTGACGGTGCCGACCTCGGCATGCCCGAAACCCAGCGCGCCCCAGGTGAGCACGCCCAGGCCGTCCTTGTCGAAGCCGGCCGCCAGGCCAAGCGGCCCCGGGAAACGCACCCCGAACACGGTGCTGGCCAGCGCCGGATCGGTCGGGGCCAGCAGCCGGCGCAGGGCCCGGCGCGTCCAGGCGACGGCCGTGACTCCGCGCAGCAGGGCGAAAACCAGCGTGTGGATGCGTTCGGGCGGGATCACGAAAAACAGCCCTCGCAGCAGGCCGTACAGTCGGCGGCTGCCCTCGCGTGGCCGGTCGGGTGTCACAGTTCCGGCTGGTCGGGCCGTCGCCCGTCGTAGCCGGCGCCGTCTAGACGAGACTTCTTGCGGCGCAACAGCACTCGTCTGCTGCCGTCGGTGTAGAGCCGTACCCTTGTCAACTCCCAGCCGCGGTATTCGGCCTCGATGGACAATCGGGTCGACGCGCTGACCCGGGTCACGTCCGGGGGCAGCCGCAGCGGCGCCCATTCGTATTCGTCGGACATCTCGGTGTCCCAGCCCGCGGGCAGGCGGCTGTGCCGCGCCGCGGTCAACGCGTACCCGCCGCGTGGTCGATGACCTGAACTCCCGCACCGGATCCCGACACCACGTACAAAGTGTCTGACGCTTCGTCGAAGGCCAGTGAGTTGGGTTGCTGCACGGTCGGGTAACGCACCTTTTCGACGGGAATTCCGGTGGACAGGTCGTAACCAATGACGATATTGGAAAGGGTCGCCGAAACCCAGGCTAACGCGCGGGAACCGGCCAGGCCGTAGGGCGCCTGCGGAACCGGGTAGGCCTGCCGCAGAATTAGCGGGTCCACGCCGTACACCAGCAGCTGGCCGCCGCGGGTGTCGGCGACCAGCACCCGGCCCAGCGCGTCGGCGGCCATCGTGGTGGCACCCCTGCCGGCCCGCAGGGCCTGCTGGACGTGACCGTCGGCGTCGATCGTTGTCACCGACGTCTGCCCGCGGTCCAGCACCACCGTCGTATTGCCTTGTGTGGCAAGCCAATCGACGCGCGCGAAGATCTTATTGCGGTTGGCGACGCTCGCGCTGGTCACCGCGGCCGGCGTGGGGGAGGCCAGGGTGTAGACGGCGCCGTCGGCGCTGCCCAACACCAGCTTGCCGTCGGCGCGCTGGGCCACCGCGGTGAACTCGGTCTGGGCGGCCTCGGTGACGCTCACCTGCGTCGTGCGGCCGGTGGACAGGTCGACCGCGAAGTAGCCGCCACGCGCGGCCAGGTAGACCGTTCCGTGGCCGTCATGGGTCACCGCGGTGGCCGGGCCCGGCAGGTCGACGACGCGCGGTGGCGCCTGCGGGTCACCGAACACGGTGAGGCTGCCCGGCGCTGCCGGGTCGGAGCCCGGCGCCAGGACGGCCAGCTGATGGGTGCCGGTATCGAGCACCGCCGCCGCGGCGTGGCCGGCCAGCGGGCGCACCGCGCCGGCCGGCGGCTGCGACACCGGCGGCGACACGGCCGCCAGCGCGGGTTCGATGGTCCGCGGCGCGCCGGCAAGCGGATTCGACGAACAACCGACCGTCGCACCCAGCAAAACCGCAAGGCTCAACAAACCGCTTTGAGCTGTAAGCCTGCGGCGCTCTGGTCGTGACAGCAATTGCTTCCCTCGTGGTGCGGCGGTGGAACACAAATTCTAAGGAACGCGGTCGCGCCCCGCCGGGCCATGCTGCCCGCCTCCCGCCGTACCGGCGAGGTATCGTCGGCTCATGGCCGTCACCGCTGACCGTCATATGACGCAGAAAGAGTTTGCTGTCGAAGACATGTCGACAGGTATTTTCGCTAGCGGATACGGACAAGTCGGTGATGGGCGAAGTTTCTCGTTCCATATCGAGAATCGATCGCTGGTCGTCGAGGTTTACCGGCCGCGCCTGGCCGGGCCCGTTCCGCAGGCTGACGAGGTGGTCGCCACCGCGGTCCGCGGCCTCGTCGATATCGACCTCACCGACGAACGCAGCCTGAGCGCGGCGGTGCGCGACTCGGTGGCGCACGCGGAGCCGGTTTCGCGCTAGTGGTGATCGCAAGCGCGGCGTAGGAGTCCCACACGGGTAGCGTCGTGGTCGACATGACCGTCATTTTGTTGCGACACGGCCGATCCAGTTCGAACACCGCGGGCATTCTCGCCGGTCGTTCGGAGGGCGTCGACCTCGACGACAAGGGCCGCGAACAAGCCGCCGGGCTGATCGACCGGATCGGTGATCTGCCGATTCGGGAATTGATCACCTCGCCGCTGTTGCGCTGCCGTCGCACCCTCGAGCCGCTGGCCGACGCGCTGTGTCTCACGCCGCTCGTCGAAGACCGGCTCGCCGAAGTCGACTACGGAGAATGGACCGGCCGCAAGATCGGCGAGCTGGTGAGCGAGCCGTTGTGGAAGGTCGTTCAGGCCCATCCCAGCGCGGCGGTCTTTCCCGGCGGCGAGGGCCTGGCGCAGGTGCAGGCGCGCGCGGTGGCCGCCGTCCGCGAGCACGACCGCCGGCTGGCTGCGGCACACGGTGGCGACGCGCTGTGGGTCGCGTGCACTCACGGTGATGTCATCAAAGCGGTCATCGCCGACGCCTACGGCTTACACCTGGACGGGTTCCAGCGCGTCACCGCCGACCCGGCGTCGGTGAGCGTGATCCGCTACACCGAACTGCGCCCGTTTGTGTTGCACGTCAACCACACCGGCGCGCGGCTGTCCGCCGCGCTGCGGGCCGGGCCGCCGCCGAAGGAAGAGGCGAAGCCGGAAACGGACGGGCAGTCCAACGGCGAGCCGCAGGCACCACCGGCCGCCGGGCTGCCGTCCAGCGACGCCGTGGTCGGTGGTTCGACGGATTAATTCGGCCGCCACCACTATCGGATCGCACGGCGACGGCAACAGCCGGTATTTTGGAGGTGCCATGTCCCGCGCAATTCACGTCTTCCGCACCCCCGACCGCTTCGTGGCCGGGACCGTTGGCCAGCCCGGAAACCGCACGTTCTACATCCAGGCGGTGCACGACGCCCGAGTGGTGTCGGTGATTTTGGAGAAGCAGCAGGTGGCGGTGCTCTCTGAGCGCATCGGGGCGCTGCTGCTCGAGGTGAACCGCAGGTTCGGCACGCCCGTCCCGCCGGAGCCCGCCGAGATCGAGGACCTCGATCCGCTGGTCACGCCCGTGGACGCCGAGTTCCGGGTCGGGACCATGGGCCTGGGCTGGGATTCGGAGGCCCAGACCGTGGTGGTCGAGCTGCTCGCCGTCACCGACGCCGAGTTCGACGCGTCGGTGGTGCTCGACGACACCGAGGAGGGTCCCGACGCGGTGCGGGTGTTCTTGACACCGGAGTCGGCGCGGCAGTTCGCCACCCGCTCCAACCGTGTGATCTCGGCGGGGCGTCCGCCGTGCCCGCTGTGTGACGAACCGTTGGACCCGGAGGGGCATATCTGCGCACGCGCCAACGGCTATCGGCGCAATGCGCTGCTCGGGTCTGACGATGACCCCGAGATATGACGACCATGAGGTGTTGCGCAACGGCGAGCTGACGGTCATCGGACGGATCCGCTCGGCCAGCAACGCCACCTTCCTGTGCGAATCGACGCTCGACGAGCGCGCGGTGCATTGCGTCTACAAGCCGGTCGCCGGCGAGGCGCCGCTGTGGGACTTTCCGGACGGGACGTTGGCCGGCCGCGAGCGGAGCGCGTACCTGGTGTCGGCGCAACTGGGCTGGAACATCGTGCCCTACACGATCATTCGCCACGGGCCGGCGGGCCCGGGCATGTTGCAGCAGTGGGTGCAGCAGCCCGGCGACACGGTGGACACCGAGCCGCGGCCGGGCCCGGATCTGGTCGACCTGTTTCCCGCCGGCAAGGCCCAGCCCGGCTACCTGCCGGTGCTGCGCGCCCACGACTACGCCGGCGACGAGGTCGTGTTGATGCACGCCGATGACATTCGCCTGTGGCGCATGGCGGTGTTCGACGTGCTGGTCAACAACGCCGACCGCAAGGGCGGCCACGTCCTGCGCGACCTCGACGGCCACATCTTCGGGGTCGACCACGGCGTGTGCCTGCACGTGGAGGACAAGCTGCGCACCGTGCTGTGGGGGTGGGCCGGCAAGCCGATCGACGGCCAAACGTGCAAGGCCGTCGCCGGGCTGGCCGAGGCCCTCACCGGCTCGTTCGGCGACGAACTGGCCGAGCACATCACTTCCGCGGAGATCGCCGCGCTGCGGATGCGTGCGCACGCGCTGCTGGACAATCCGGTGATGCCGGGACCCAATCGGCATCGCCCGATTCCGTGGCCGGCTTTCTAGCGGTGATCGCCATCGCGTTTAGCGGCGATCGCAAGCGCGGCGCGGCCGGGCGCGGCGGGTCGCCGCCATCGCGTGAAGGCCGCGGCATGGTGTCGGCGATACTGAACCGGTGAGCGATGCCCCCGGCGACCAGTCGGACGAGATGACCGATGCCGCGCTGGCCGCCGATCTCGCCGCCGAAGCGGGGGAGTTGTTGCTCAAGGTCCGCGACGAAGTCGGGTTCGGCTATCCCTGGGCGCTGGGCGACGCGGGTGACAGCCTGGCGAACGAACTGATCCTGCGGCGGCTGCGGGTCGAGCGGCCCGGCGACGCGGTGCTCAGCGAGGAGGCCTACGACGACCTGTCCCGGCTCCAGCACGACCGGGTGTGGATCATCGACCCGCTGGACGGCACCCGCGAGTTCTCCACGCCGGGCCGCGACGACTGGGCGGTCCACATTGCGTTGTGGCAGCGGCCCAGCGACGGCCAGCGCGAGATCACCGACGCTGCGGTGTCGTTGCCCGCCCGCGGCAACATCGTCTACCGCAGCGACACCGTGACGGCCGGCGCCGCGCGCGTCGGCGTCACCGACACCATCCGCATCGCCGTCAGCGCCACGCGGCCCCCGGCGGTCCTGCACCGGATGCGGCAGACGTTGCCCATCCAGCCGGTCGCGATCGGCTCGGCGGGCGCCAAGGCGATGGCCATCATCGACGGCGACGTCGACGCCTACGTGCACGCCGGCGGCCAGTGGGAGTGGGACTCGGCCGCCCCCGCCGGGGTGGTGATGGCCGCCGGGATGCACGCCTCGCGGCTCGACGGATCACCGATGCGCTACAACCAGCTCGACCCCTACCTGCCCGACTTCGTCATGTGCCGCGCCGAACTGGCGCCGATCCTGCTGGCCGCCATCCGCGACGCGTGGCGCTAGGGAGCCCGACGGCCCAGCCGGCGTCGCCAATCTTTGGCCGACAGCATGCGGACAACGTTTTCCACGACGGTGCCCTTCTTGCGGCTGTAGGGGTACCAGAGCAGTTCCTTTTTCATCGCGACCCGGTCGGCGACGATGGCCTTCTGGCGGCAGTACTTGCGGATGCCGTCGGCGCCGCCGGAGCGCGAGCCGATCCCCGATTCCTTCCATCCGACCATCGGCAGACCGAACTGCAGGAGGCTGGTGACGACGTTGTTGATGTTGACGCTGCCGGTATTCATCTGCCGCGCAACGGCCATCGCCTTGTCTTTGTCGCGCGTCCACACGCTGCCGGACAACCCCAGATTGGAGTCGTTGGCCCTCGCGATGGCCTCCTCGACGTCGCGGACCTTCATGACCGGCAGGGTGGGGCCGAAGGTCTCCTCCCGCATGCAGGCCATGTCGTGGTTCACGTCGACCAGCACGGTCGGCTCGTAGAACAGGCCGCCGCTGCCACCGTCGCTCGCCTTACCGCCCACGAGCACGTTGGCGCCCTTGCTCACGGCGTCGTCGACGTGGCGGGACACGATCTCGAGCTGCTGCTCGGTGGTCATCGATCCCACCTCGCAGGAGTAGTCGTGTCCGGCGTCCATGCCGCTGCGCAGCGCAGATGTCTTGGCTACCAACTTCTTTACGAACTCGTCGTAGACCGGCTCCTCGACGTAGACCCGTTCCACCGAGATGCACACCTGTCCGGTGTAAACGAATCCGCCCCACACCGCGCCGTCGACGGCGCGGTCGATGTCGGCGTCGGCGCACACGATCATCGCGTCCTTGCCCCCGAGTTCCAGGCTGCAGGGGATCAGCCGCTCGGCCGCCGCGACGGCGATGCGCCGACCGGTGTTGACCGAACCGGTGAACATCACGTAGTCGACCGAATTGACCAGTGCGGCACCGGTTTCGGCGTAACCGAACACGACGTCCAGCACATTGGGCGCGCCGATCTGCTTCCAGCCCTCGACCGCGACCCGCCAGGCGAGCGGGGTGAACTCCGAGGGTTTGGACAGCACGGCGCACCCGGCCATCAGCGCGGCCGGAACGTCGAGCAGCGGCACCGACAGCGGCCCGTTCCACGGGGTGATGACGCCGACGAGCTGATAGGGCTCGTAGGCCAGGGTCAGCTTCTTGCCCGCGTTGGCGGCACCGTAGGGGCGCACCGCCTGATCGGCGAGAAATTCGGCGGCGTTGTCGATCCAATAGTTGATGATCTGCACCGCGGAGATCTCCACGCCGGTGTCGCCCCAGGACTTGCCCGTTTCGAGTTGCAGCGGTGTCAGCAGGTCATCGCGGTGATCGAGCATCCAGTCCCGCCACTTGCCCAGCCACCGTGCCCGGCCCCGGACCCCCATTTGCTGCCACATCGGCTGGGCCGTCCGCAACCGGGCGGCCAGGGCCTCGACCTCGCCGGGTGCGGCCACCGGGACGTGACCGACGACCTGTCGCGTCGCCGGGCAGGTGACCACGATTTCTTGGTGTGTGGCCGCGGCCGCGGTGCCGGTGCGGTCAGTTGTATGAGTCGACATCGCAACCACCTCGCTCGTCGACGTTGAGCGAATTTGCTCGATACCGGATTTAGCAAACCACAAAACGCCCGGAGGGGATATAGCTTCGGGGGCCGGAGTGACCGGGCAGTTCGGGGGCTCAACGTCGGCGCGCTTAGGCTGATTGCCATGCAGTCGTGGTCTTCCCCACAGGTTCCCGCGTTGGCGGGACGCGGCCCGGAGCTTCGGCTGTACGACACGTCCGACCGGCAGGTGCGTCCCGTGGCGGCCGGTTCGACCGCCACGATGTATGTCTGCGGCATCACCCCGTACGACGCGACCCATCTGGGCCACGCCGCAACGTATCTGGCGTTCGATCTGATCAACCGGCAATGGCTGGACCTCGGCCACGACGTCCACTACGTGCAAAACGTCACCGACGTCGACGATCCGCTGCTGGAGCGCGCCGAGCGCGACGGCATCGACTGGCGGGACCTGGCCGCGCGGGAGGTGTCGCTGTTCCGTGAGGACATGGCGGCGCTGCGCATGCTGGCGCCCCGCGACTACGTCGGGGCCACCGAGGCGATCGCCGAGGTCGTCGAACTGGTCGAGAAGATGCTGGCGTCCGGGGCGGCGTACGTGGTCGAGGGCGAATACCCGGACATCTACTACCGCGCCGACGCCACGCCCCAGTTCGGCTACGAGTCGGGCTATGACCGGGAAACCATGCTGCGCCTGTTCTCCGAGCGCGGCGGCGACCCGCAGCGGCCCGGCAAGACGGATCAGCTCGACGCCCTGCTGTGGCGGGCCGCGCGGCCCGGCGAGCCCAGCTGGCCCTCACCGTTCGGCGACGGCCGGCCCGGCTGGCATGTCGAGTGCGCGGCGATCGCCCTCAGCCGCATCGGCAGCGGTCTGGACATCCAGGGCGGGGGCAGTGACCTGATCTTCCCGCATCACGAATTCACCGCCGCGCACGCCGAATGTGTCCGCGGCGAACGGCGATTCGCGCGTCACTACGTGCACGCCGGCATGATCGGCTGGGACGGGCACAAGATGTCCAAGAGCCGCGGCAACCTGGTGCTGGTGTCGCAACTGCGCGCACGAGGCGTCGAACCCGCGGCGATCCGGCTGGGGCTGCTGGCCGGGCACTATCGCGGCGATCGCTATTGGAGCGAGCAGGTGCTCGACGCGGCCATCGCCCGCCTGCGGCGCTGGCGCGCCGCGACCGCGCTTCCGGCCGGCCCGGACGCCGGCGACGTGATCGCGCGGGTGCGCCAATATTTGGCCGACGACCTCGATACCCCCAAAGCGCTTGCCGCGCTTGATGGTTGGACTACCGATGCGCTGGAATACGGTGGCCACGACACCGAGGCGCCACGCTTGGTGGCGACCGCGATCGACGCGCTCCTGGGCGTCGCCCTGTAACCGCAGCGACGGTGGGGACTGGCGCGAGCAGCAGTGCCCACCGTCGTTTCGTTTCCGTCGGCCTTCCCGGCTAACCCATACCATGAAAGTATTGTTTGCTGAGCGGCCTGCCCGGACCGCGGCCGAGGTTCTATAAAACAGCTGTATAACCAGCACATTAATTTACACCTACGTCGAATTGCGCGGGGTCAAAAGCTTTTGCTGGGAGCTGGAATGTCAGGTATATTTTCGAGTAATTGCTGGGCCATAGAGGGAGTGAGGTCCGGTGCGTACCAGAAGCGTGGCGGCGTGGCTGTTGGTGGGCAGACGGCTGCGTCGACCGCGGGGTGGCGATCCCGATCGGCCACGACCGCGTCGTGTGGCTGCTACAGCTCGGGCCGGTTGTCGGCCCGTCAGCGATCCACGACGCAATCCCCGGGGTAGGTGTCAGGCGTTGCGAAATGTCATGGCGCCGACGCCCCCTCAACAAAGCTAGGGGTTTCCGATGCGGGGGGAAACCGATTCGGCGTGGCCGATAGTGGCGCGCGACAAGGAGCTCCGGCGGTCCCTGGCGGCGCTCAGTAACGGGGAATATCAGGGCGTGGCGCTGGTCGGCGATAGCGGCGTGGGCAAGTCGACGCTGGCGCGCATGCTGGCCAAGACGGTTGAGTCGGCGGGCCGCACGGTGCGCTACGCGTTGGGCACTCAAACGGGCTGCGCTGTGCCGCTGGGCGCGTTCTCGCGCGTGGTGAGCCTTGGAGCGGTGAACGAACCGGCCGTCATGCTGGCCGCTGTGCACAACACCCTGGGCCAAGACAAGAACCTGGTGGTGGTGGTCGACGACGCGCAGCTGCTCGACCCGCTGTCGGCGACCCTGATCAACCAGCTTGCGGCCGGCCATAGCGCGAGGTTGATCGTGACGATCCGGTCGGGCGAGCCGGTGCTGGATGCGGTCACTGCGTTGTTGAAAGAGCGCCTGCTGTTGACAGTTCACGTCGACCCGTTCACCCGCGAGCAGACCGAGGTACTGGCCGGCGCGGTTCTGGGCGGTCCGGTCGCCTCGCGATTGGTTGACGAGTTGTTCGACCGCAGCGCAGGAAACCCGTTGCTACTGCGCGGCTTTCTGACGGCGGGGCGCGAAAGCGGGACCTTGGTTCGCACGGCGGAGGGATGGCAACTTCAGGGTCCGTTGCGCGCAGATCGCGAACTTCGAGACGTTCTGGAGTTTCAGCTGCAATCGCTGACCCCAGAGGAGCTGGAGGTGGTAGAGATCTTGGCCACCAGTGAGTTGCTGGGGTGGGAGATCCTGCGTGACATCTGCGATGCCGAAGCGGTGGCAAATCTGGAGCGCCGTGGTCTGATCCAGTTGGTCGCCGACGGATCACACACTTTGGCGCAGTTGAATAACCCGATGCTTGGCGAAGCGGCGACCCAGCACGCCGGGATGGTGCGCGCCCGGCAACTCAACGGCAAATTGGCGCGAGCTATTCAAAAGCATCAGCGCGCGGGGGGTCGGCTGGGGAGGTTGCCCGGCCCGCAGGGCCGAATTCGGCTGGCCCAGTTCATGATGCGAAGCGACTTGCGGCCTGACCTCGATGCGGTCATCAGCGCGGCGGTGGACGCGTTGGCGATGTCGAATTTGGTCCTGGGCGAGGAGTTGGCGAGGTTCGCGGTCGATCGTGGCGGCGGCCTGCCGGCCGCCTTGATGCTTGCCGAGGCGGTGAGTTGGCAGGGGCGCGGCGAGGAGGCCGATGCCGTGCTGGTCGACGCCGAACCCGACGGCGGCGACGAATGGCTGATCGCGCAGTGGGGCTGCCTGCGCGCTGCCAACTTGTACTGGGGCTGCGGAGACGTCGAGGCGGCCACCGAAGCACTCGATGATGTGAAAAAGCGTGTGGCAGCCGAGGCGGGCGTCCGGCTGATCGACGCGCTCGAGCTGGCCATGGGCTACTTCCGTGGCGACGTTGAGACGACGCTTGAGCTGGGGCCGGGCCTGTGCGAGTCCGATCAACTGCCGATAGCGTCCGTGTGGGCGGTTTTCCCGACATGCGGTGCTCTGGCAGCGGCCGGGCGGTTTTCCGAGGTTCGCCGCATCGCAGACCTCGGGGTGCGTGCAGCCGAGCTGTGCGGATTGGGCCCGCATCGATTCAACATCGGCCTCACCGAGGTCATGGCCGCGACGGCTGCCGGTGACTATGCGGCGGCCGAGCGGATCTACCAGCGTTATGCCGCAATGGCCGCGGGTCTTCCCGCCGCGGAGGCCATGGTGGACGTGATGCTGGGATGCGTGCAGATTGCCCGCGGTGAGCTGGCGTCGGCGTGCGCTGCGTTCACGAGCGCGATTGCCGTGTTCGCCCAGGGCTTTCCGTCGCCGTGGTTGATTGTGGTGGCCGCCCTGCACGCCCAGGCCGAAGGGGCGCGGGGGGACGGCGCGGCGGCCGCGGCAGCGTTGCGGCGAGCGGAGAAAACCTACGGACCGCATGTCGCGGTGTTCTTGCCCGAACTCGAGCTCGCCCGGGCCTGGGAGCGGGCAGCCTCCGGTGACACGACGGCCGCCCAAGGACACGCGACGCACGCGGCACAGATCGCGCGCGCGGCCGGGATGCATGCGGTCGAGATGCGGGCACGCCATGCCGCCGTGCGCTTCGGCGATCGTTCGCAGGCCACGCGTCTGGAGCAACTTGCTCGTATTCTCCGCACCGCGCTGGCCGAGGCGGTCGCCGTGCATGCCCGCGGTCTGGCGCGACACGACGGCGCTGTGCTCGATGCCGTCGCAGGACAGTTCGCCGATCTGGGCGGATTGGCCTTTGCCGCGGACGCGTGGGCGCAGGCGGCCAGCGAGCACACCCGCCGAGGCGATCGCAGCAAGCAATTTGAGTCGTCGACCCGGGCACACGCGTTAGCCAGCCATTGCGGCTCGCGCACACCGGCGGTCGAGAGCGCGGCGCGCCCACTGCCCTTCAGTGGACGTGAGCGCCAGATCGTCATGCTGGTCGCGGCCGGTTTGTCCAACCGGCAGATCGCGGACCAGTTGGTCATCTCGGTGCGCACGGTGGAGGGACACCTCTATCGGCTTTTCGCCAAACTCGGGATCAACACTCGCGAGCAGCTCATCTGCCTGACCCGCAGGGAGCCTCCCGTCCCGAGCGAGTTATCACGTCGCATCGACGAGTCGCTGGGTTACGAAAGCCACGATCACCCTCGGACCGGCTGAGCTTTCATCGGCGACCTATGGAGTTCACGGGGCCGCCACTCTAACTCCGCGGGCACACCACTCGACTTGCGAGCGGATTCCGACGATGCCTGCTTGAGCGGCCATACGCTCCCGCACATGATTCGCAGTCGCAAGCGCACGGTCGCGATCGTCAACGACGAGGCCGACCCTCCCGGACCTGCAGAGACGATCCCGCCGGGGGAGTCGCTGATCGTCGAGGGCCGACACGCATCGGGCCGCTCGGGCACGACCTCGATCGCGTGTGACCCCTTCAGGCTTTATCTGGCGGCCGCGAATTCGGGGTTCATGTAGCGGCAGCGCGCTCAGGGCGTCTCGTCCGGCGCGTCACTGGCTCGCGGCCGCCGGTACGCGACCCAGCAACATTCTGGTCGCCGTGTCGGCGGCTTGGTGGGAGTGGGGAGACAGATCATTTGACACAGAGGGTCAATGGGTCGACATGGCCCATTGTGGGGCGCGATGTGGAGTTGCGGCGATCGCTGGCGGCGCTGAACAACGGCGAGTTCCACGGGGTGGCGCTGGTCGGCGACAGCGGTATGGGTAAGTCGACACTGGCGCGCATGCTCGCGAAGGCGGTGGAATCGGCGGGGCGAACGGTGCGATTTGCGCTGGGCACCCAAACGGGTTCGGCCGTGCCCCTGGGCGCCTTTTCTCGCGCGGTGAGCCTAGGGGTGGGCCACGAGCCGGCGATCATGCTGGCCGCCGCGCATCAGACCCTGAGTCAGGACAAGAACCTGGTGGTGGTAGTCGACGAGGCCCAGTTGCTGGATCCGTTGTCGGCCACCTTGGTCAATCAGCTTGCGGCCGGAAGCAGTACGCGGTTGATCGTGACGATCCGGTCCGGTGAGCCGGTGCTGGACGCGCTGACCGTGTTGTTGAAGGAGCGCCTGTTGTTGACCGTTCACGTCGACCCGTTCACCCACGAGCAGACCGAGCTGTTGGCGGGCACAGTCCTGGGGGGTCCGGTCAATCCGCGATTGGTTGACGAGTTGTACGAGTGCAGCGCGGGAAATCCGTTGCTACTGCGGGGCTTTCTGACCGCGGCCCGCGAAAGTGGGACCTTGGTTCAAACCGAGCAGGGCTGGCAACTTCAGGGTCCGCTGCGCGCGGATCGCGAACTTCACGACGCTTTGGAGTTCCGGTTGCAATCGCTGACTCCAGAGGAGTTGGAGGTGGTGGAGATCTTGGCCACCGCCGAGGTGCTGGAGTGCGAGATCCTGCGTGACGTCTGCGATGCCGACGCGATGGCACACCTCGAGCGTCGTGGCCTGATCCAGTTGGTCGTCGACGGATCCCACACCCTGGCGCAACTCAATCACCCCATGCTCGGTGAAGCGGCGACCCGCCATGCAGGGATAGTGCGTTCGCGGCAACTCAACGGAATCTTGGCGAAAACTCTTCGAAGGCACCTACGGGCAAGCGGGCGGCGCTCACATTTCTCCGATCCGCGCGGCCGAATCCGGTTGGCCCAGTTCATGATGCGAAGCGACCTGGAGCCCGACCTCGACGTGGCAATCAACGCGGCGGCCAGTGCCCTGGCGATGTCGAATGTGGTGCTGGGTGAGGAACTGGCCAAGTTCGCGGTCGATCGCGGTGGTGGTCTGCCGGCCGCTCTGGTGCTTGCCGAGGCGGTGAGTTGGCAGGGGCGCGGGGAGGAGGCCGAGTCAATCCTTCTGGGCGTCGACCTCAGTGACGCCGACGACTGGCTGATCGCGCGATGGGGCTGTCTGCGCGCCGCCAACTTGGCGTGGGGTTGCGGTGACGCCGAAATCGCGACACGCGTACTAGCCGAGGTGAAACCGCGTCTCGTGACCGAGGGCGCCCTCCAGCTGATCACCGCGCTGGAGATGTCGATCGGGTTCTTCCGCGGCGACGTTGAGACGACGCTCGAGCTCGGGCCCCGTCTGTGCGAGGCCGACGTAGCGCCGATCGCGACCGTGTGGGCGGCCGTCGCGACATGCGGCGCCCTGCTGGCGGCCGGGCGCTTTTCCGAAGTCAGCCGCATTGCCGCCGCCGGCGTCCGCGCGACGGCACTCTGCCGGGCGGGTGCACAGCGGTTCGCCATCGGATTGGCTGAGGTCATGGTGGCGACCGCCGCCGGTGACTATCCGGCGGCCGACCGAATCCAGAGGCGTTACGCCGCGCTGGCAACCGGTCTTCCCGCGGCGGAGGCCATGGTTGACGCGATGCTCGGGCTCCTGCAGGTAACCCGCGGCGAGCTGCCGTCGGCGTGCACCACACTTGCCCGGTCTATTTCCCTGCTGTCCCAGGGCTTTCCGTCGCCGTGGTTGCTCGTGGTGGCTGCCCTGCTGACGCAGGCCGAGGGGGCGCGGGGCGACGGCGCGGCGGCCGCCGCGGCGTTGCGGCGCGCGGAGGAAACGTATGGACCCCACGTTGCAGTCTTCTTGCCCGAACTCGAGCTGGCCCGGGCCTGGGAGCGGGCAGCTGCCGGTGACACGGCGGCCGCCCGTGCGCATGCGATGCAGGCGGCGGAAGTCGCGGGGGCGGCCAAGATGTACGTGGCGGAGATGCGGGCGCGCCATGCCGCCGTGCGCTTCGGGGACGGTTCGCAGGCCAAGCGAGTGGAGGAGCTCGCCCGAATGTTGAACTCGCCATCGGCCCAGGCGGTCGCCGACCATGCCCGCGGTCTGGCGGAACACGACGGCGATGTGCTGGATGTCGCCGCACACAAATTCGCCGATCTCGGCGCATTGGCTTTTGCCGCCGATGCGTCGGCCCAAGCGGCCACCGAGCACGCCCGCCGAGGGGAGCGGCGCAAGGAGGTCGAATCGTCGAGCTGGGCGCACGTTTTGGCCGGCCAGTGCGGAGTGCGTACTCCGGCGCTCGAGGCCGCGGCGCGCCCCCTTCCGTTCAGTGGCCGTGAACGTCAGATCGTGCTGCTGGTCGCTGCCGGACTGTCTAACCGTCAGATCGCCGACCGGCTGGTCATTTCGGTGCGCACGGTGGAGGGGCACCTCTACCGTCTGTTCACCAAACTCGGCGTCAACCACCGCGACGAACTCATCCGTCTGATCAGCCGAGATGCGTCGTGAAGCAACAGGTTGTCGGTGAGGCTGCCAGCAGGCAGCCTCACCACCGTGGTTCGTCCACCACCCGGTAGCCGCGACCAATTGAACAACGAAAACTCCTCCTGCGCAGGCGAATAGCGAGGTGTGGCTGTGTCACGCGCGCGTGTCACCAGCTCGTCCCGATGCCCATCTGGCACAGACCGGGACATAAGACGAGGTCAGCACGCCGCGCGAGTGTTCGGCACGAACCCGCACCGTCGTCTCGGGAGGTACCAGGGTTGCCTAGTCGGAGCCAAAGCCGACGGCGTCACGAAAATCGCTGTCACAGAATGTAATCCGTGCGAATGCGCCAATTTTCGGTTGCGTAATTTTCTGTATACGCCACAGCCACCACTCTGTCGGCTTGCGCCTACCACTCGATGTGCGGGCTCCTACTACGCTACCGACTTGATAAGCCTGACAACAGGATTGAAACCCACGACGCTCTGGATCATGCACTCCGTCGAGACCGGTTCCGTGGCAAGCCCCTGAGCGCCCGGTCGGAAACAGTTAGTGCACCGAACTGTTCGGCTCATGCCACAACGAAATTTGGAGGACCGGTGAGTATCAATCCGTTCGACGACGACACTGGCAGCTTTTTCGTCTTGATCAACGACGAAGAACAGCACAGCCTATGGCCGGCATTCGCCGAGGTACCAGCCGGCTGGGAGATGGTTTACGGCGAAGCGGATCGCGCCGCGTGCCTCGAGTACATCGAACAGAACTGGCCCGATATCCGGCCGAAGACTCTACGCAGCAGGCTGGCGGCACAGCGCCAGGCTTCCGGCACGTAAACCGCAAAGGCTATCCGATGACGATCGATGACCGGGCGCTGCCGCTTGGGCGCGAACAACTGACGGAACCTGATGGTGGGCCATTCCCGCTGACGCGCGGGCAACTGGATATATGGCTTGCGCAGGAAACGGATCGCCGCGGTGCGAGGTGGCAGCTGGGCTACCTTCTGCGAATCGCGGGCACCATAGACCCTTGGTTGCTCGAGCACACGATCCGTCAAGTGGTGCGCGAGGCCGAACCGCTTAGAGCCGCCTTTTTCCAGGTGGATGCCCAGGTTTTTCAAACGACGGTTGATTACCCAGATGTTGAGCTTGCTCGCTATGAGCTCATGGGCTCGCAGGATCCTGTCCAGGAAGCCTATCGGCTGGCATCCTCGATTCAGGGCGCGGTAATGCCGCTCAGTGGGCCCCTGTTCAAATTTGCGTTGATGCAGACGCGGCCAGATGAATTTTATCTCTACGTATGCTGCCACCATATAGTGGCCGACGGAATCGGCCTCGCTCTTGTCTGCCATCGGATCGGAGATGTCTACAATGCCATGGCTTCGGGCGCGCCGATTCCCCCCGCTTTTTTTGGGTCGCTAAGTGATCTCATTGCGTGCGAAGCAGAATACGAAGCGTCCACCGATTATCTCGATGATCAGGCCTACTGGACCAAGAACCTGCCGGCCGAAAGCGAACCGAGCTATCAGTTGGCGTCCGCCGCGGACGGACGTGATCCCTATGAACCATCTGCACCGGTGGAATTGGATCCTGTTGCCGTCGCCGGGATCCGAGAGTTGTCGCAGGCGTTGGGGGTGCGTCGCTCGTCGGTGATCGCTGCGGCATGCGCGCTGCTGGTGGGCGGGTGCGGCGTCGAGAGTTCGGACGTGGTGTTCGATTTTCCGGTAAGCAGGCGGGTGCGTCCGGAGACACAGACGGTGCCCGGAATGATTACCGGGTTCGTCCCACTGGCGCTGAAAGCCTCGCCGGGGTCCACGGTTGCCAGTTTTTGTGAACATGTCGACACGCGACTGCGAGAAGCGCTGGACCATCAGCGGTTCCCGGTCCACCTTATTGACTACAAGCGGCCCCGCGGCTCCGCCCAGGGCTCGAATCGCGTAATTCTCAATTTCATTCCGACCACAAATCTGGCGAATATTGCCGGTGCTACGATTTCGGGCACCCTGACCCATACGAATCTCGTCGATCAATGTGGGCTGGACTTTTTCAGCGACCATGATCGGCTGTTTCTCGGCCTGCAGCCGGGCGCGAAGACGAGTGGGTTCGGGGGCGCCGGGCAATGGCTTTCTCATTGTGACGTCCGCGATTTGACCGGCCGGTTGGAGCGGGTGTTGGTGGCGATGGCGGCCGATCCCGCCGGGCGGTTGTCGTCGCTGGATGTGCTCGGTGAGGGTGAGTGTGTCCGGTTGGGTGAGATCGGTAACCGGGCGGTGCTGACCGAGTCGGCGATCGCGCCGGTGTCGATTCCCGAGTTGTTCGCCGTCCACGTGACGCGCGCGCCGGATGCTGTGGCGTTGGTGGGCGAGGGTCTGTCGGTGACTTATCGGGAGTTGGATGAGGTATCGAATCGGTTGGCGCATGTGTTGGTGGGCCGGGGAGCGTGCCCGGGACAGGCTGTGGCGCTGCTGTTTTCGCGTTCGGTCGAGGCGGTGGTGGCGATCTTGGCGGTGCTCAAGACGGGGGCGGCGTATCTGCCGATCGACCCGGGAGTGCCGGCCGAGCGGATGGGGTTTGTGCTGGCCGATGCCGCACCGATCGCTGTGGTCACCGCCGGTGAGCTCGTCGAGCGTCTCGATGGGTATGACGTGGTGGTCATCGACGTGGGTGATCCCGCTGTTGCGGCCCAGCCCAGCACGGGGTTGGCGGGGCCGGATCCCGACGATGTCGCGTATCTGATTTACACCTCGGGCACCACCGGGGTGCCCAAAGGTGTTGCGGTTACTCATCGTAATGTGACGCAGTTGTTGGGGTCGTTGGATGCCGGCCTGCCTGGGGCGGGGGTGTGGGCGCTGTGTCATTCGTTGGCGTTCGATGTGTCGGTGTGGGAGATCTTCGGTGCGTTGTTGCGCGGTGGGCGGCTGGTGGTGGTGCCCGAGCCGGTGACCGCTTCCCCGCAAGAGCTGCACCGGGTGCTCGTTGAGCAGCGGGTCAGTGTGTTGACGCAGACCCCGTCGGCGGTGGCCGCGTTGCCGGTTGAGGGGTTGGAGTCGGTGGCGTTGGCGGTGGTCGGTGAGGCGTGCCCGGTGGAGGTGGTGGATCGGTGGGCGCCAAATCGGGTGATGGTCAACGCCTATGGTCCGACCGAGACCACGATGTGTGTGGCGATCAGCGCACCGCTGAAGGCCGGCTCGGGTGCGGTGCCGATCGGTGCGCCGGTTTCGGGGGCGGCGTTGTTTGTGCTCGACGGGTGGCTGCGCCCGGTGCCCGTCGGGGTGGTCGGGGAGTTGTATGTGGCCGGCGCCGGCGTGGCCACCGGCTATGTGGGCCGACCCGCACTGACCGCCTCGCGCTTTGTGGCGTGTCCGTTCGGGGCGCCGGGGCTACGCATGTATCGCACCGGGGATTTGGTGTGTTGGCGCGCCGATGGGCAGCTGGATTACCTCGGGCGTGCCGATGAGCAGGTCAAAATCCGCGGCTATCGCATCGAACTCGGGGAGATTCAGTCCGCATTGGCCGCCCTGGATGGCGTGGAGCAAGCAGTCGTCATCGCCCGCGAGGACCGCCCCGGCGACAAACGCCTCGTCGGCTACATCACCGGGACCGCGGACCCGACCGAGATCCGCCCCCAGCTGACCGAGCGGTTGCCGGAATACATGGTGCCGGTTGCGGTGGTGGTGTTGGACGCGCTGCCACTCACCCCCAACGGCAAACTCGACACCCGCGCTCTCCCCGCACCCGAATACCAGAATGCCGTTTATCGCCCTCCGGCCAGCGCGGTCGAGGAAATCCTGGCCGGCATCTACGGCGACGTGCTCGGCATCGAGCGCGTCGGGGTCGACCAGTCGTTCTTCGATTTGGGTGGCGACTCGCTGCTCGCGACGCGCCTGGTTGCCGCAATCAACACCAGCCTGGACGCCGATCTTTCGGTACCCACCCTGTTCGAGGCGCCCACGGTAGCCCAGTTGGCGCTCCGCATCGGTGGCGATGGGGGCCGACGCGAGCCGTTGGTGGCGGTGGAGCGGCCCGAGCTGATTCCGTTGTCGTTTGCCCAGCAACGGTTGTGGTTTATCGACCAATTGCAGGGGCCTTCTCCGATCTACAACATCCCGGCGGCGTTGCGGCTCAGCGGAAACCTGGATGCCGAGGCGTTGGGGGCGGCGCTGGCCGATGTGGTCGCCCGCCATGAGAGCCTCCGTACGCTGTTTGCGGCGCCTAACGGAACACCGCAGCAGGTGGTTATCCCAAGCGAACAAGTCGATTTCGGCTGGCAGATCAGTGATGCCACCGGCTGGTCGGCAGGGCGGCTGAGTGAGGCGGTTAACGCCGCAGCGTGTTACACGTTCGATCTGGCCACCGAAATCCCCTTGCGGGCAAGGCTTTTCCGCGTCGCCGACGACGAGCACGTGCTGGTGGCGGTGGTGCACCACATCGCTTCGGATGGCTGGTCGATCACCGCGCTGGTGCGTGATCTGGGACTGGCCTATGCCAGCCGGTGTGCCGGGCAGGCGCCGGGTTGGGCGCCGTTGCCGGTGCAGTATGCCGATTACACGCTGTGGCAGCGCGCGCAGCTGGGTGACGTGGCCGTCAGCGACAGCCCGATCGCTGCGCAGCTCGCTTATTGGGAGCACGAGCTGGCCGGGCTGCCCGAGCGCCTGGCGTTGCCCACCGACCGACCTTATCCGCCGGTGGCCGATTACCGCGGCGCCAGCGTGGTCGTGGATTTGCCAGCCGAGCTGCAGCAGCGGATTGCACAGGTGGCCCGCGAGCACAACGCGACCAAGTTCATGGTGATCCAGGCCGCCCTGGCGGTGCTGCTGGCCAAGCTCAGCGCCAGCAGTGATGTGGCGGTCGGATTCGCGATCGCCGGGCGGCGCGACCCAGCGCTCGACGAGCTGGTCGGGTTTTTCATCAACACCCTGGTGCTGCGCGTCGATGTGGCCGGCGATCCCACCGTGGCCGATGTGCTCGCGCACGTGCGGGCGCGCAGCGTCGCCGCCTACGAGCACCAGGACGTGCCCTTCGAGGTGCTGGTGGAGCGGCTCAACCCGACCCGAAGCCTGGCCCATCACCCGTTGGTGCAGGTGGTGTTGGCCTGGCAGAACTTCCCCGGGCACACCAGCGACCCCGCCGCCGGGCTGGACCTGGGCGATCTACAGGTCACGCGTTTGCCAGTGGCCACTCAGTCGGCACGCATGGATCTGACATTCACGCTGGCCGAACGGTTCACCGAGGCCGGTGACCCCGCCGGGATCGCCGGGGATGTCGAGTTTCGCACCGATGTGTTCGACGCGGCCAGCATCGAGGCGTTGATCGAGCGCCTGCAGCGGGTATTGGCGGCCATGACCGCCGATCCCACCCGGCGGTTGTCGTCGATGGATGTGCTGGATGCCGCCGAGCACGCCCACCTGGACAAGACCGGTAACCGGGCGGTGTTGGCCCGGACGGTCCCAACCGCGGCGTCCATTCCGGCGGTGTTCGCCGCTCAGGTCGCGCGCGCGCCCGAAGCGCTGGCGGTGACCTTCGAAGGTCACTCGAGCACCTACCGAGAGCTCGATGAGGCGTCGAACCGGTTGGCGCATCTGCTGGTCGCCCTGGGCGCCGGCCCGGGGGAGTGTGTGGCGCTGCTGTTGCCGCGGTCGGCCGAGGCGGTCCTGGCGGTGATGGCGGTGCTCAAGACCGGGGCGGCGTATCTGCCGATCGATCCGGCGCATCCGACCGAGCGGATGGAGTTCATGGTCGCCGACTCCGCACCGATCGCCGCGATCACCACCAATGGACTGGCCGACCGGTTCGACGGCTGTGGCCTGCCGGTTGTCGACGTCGGAGACCCGCGCATTTCCGGTTGCTCGTGCACGAGCCTGCCGGCGCCGGCCCCCGACGAGATCGCTTACCTGATTTACACCTCCGGCACCACCGGGGTGCCCAAGGGGGTGGCCGTCGCCCATCACAACGTGACCCGGCTGCTGACGGCGCTGAGCGCCGACCTGGAACTGTCGCCAGAGCAGGTGTGGACGCAGTGCCATTCGCTGGCCTTCGACTACTCGGTGTGGGAGATCTTCGGTGCGCTGTTGCACGGTGGGCGGCTGGTGGTGGTGCCCGAGTCCGTGACACGCTCACCCGAAGACCTGCACGCGTTGCTGATCGCCGAACAGGTCAGCGTATTGAGTCAGACGCCGTCGGCGTTTTATGCGCTGCAAACCGCCGAAGCGCGCGCACCCGAGCTGGGACCTCAGCTGAGGCTGGAGACGGTGGTGTTCGGCGGCGAGGCGCTCGAACCCCAGCGCCTGGGAACCTGGTTGGACCGCCACCGCCGATCACCGCGGCTTATCAACATGTATGGCATCACCGAAACGACGGTGCATGCCTCGTTCCGCGAGATCAGCGTCGTCGACGTCGACCGCAGTGTCAGCCCCATCGGGGTGCCGTTGGTGCATCTTGGCTTCTTTGTGCTGGATGCGTCGTTGCGTCCGGTGCCGGTCGGGGTGGTCGGGGAGTTGTATGTGGCCGGCGGCGGGCTGGCGTACGGATACTTGGGCCGGGCGGGTCTGACCGCGTCGCGGTTCGTGGCCTGCCCGTTCGGCGGCGCCGGAGCGCCGGGCCAACGGATGTATCGCACCGGGGACCTGGTGTGTTGGGGCGCCGACGGGCAGCTGGATTACCTGGGGCGTGCCGACGAGCAGGTCAAGGTCCGCGGGTACCGCATCGAACTCGGCGAAATCCGCACGGCGCTGGCCGCACTCGACGGGGTGGAGCAGGCGGCCGTGATCGCCCGCGAGGACCGCCCCGGTGACAAGCGCCTGATCGGCTATATCACTGGAGCCGCTGACCCGGCCGTTGTTCGGGCCCGGTTGGGTCAGCGGCTCCCCGCCTACATGGTTCCGGCGGCGGTGGTGGTGATCGACGCGCTGCCGCTGACGGTCAACGGCAAACTGGACACCCGGGCCCTGCCGGCACCCGAATACACCGAGGGCGATCGCTACCGCGCCCCGAGCACCCCCACCGAGGAGATCCTGGCCAACATCTACGCCCAGGTACTCGGCCTCGAGCGGGTCGGGATCGACGACTCCTTCTTTGATTTGGGCGGCGATTCGCTCTCGGCGATGCGGGTCATCGCCGCGATCAACAAGACCCTCGACGCCGGCCTTGCGGTGCGCACCGTGTTCGAATCGCCCACCGTCGCCCAGTTGGCGCCCCGTATCGGCTTGGACGGGGAAGGGCGCAAGCCGTTGGTGGCCGGCGCGCGGCCGACGATGGTGCCGTTGTCGTATGCGCAGAGCCGGTTGTGGTTCCTTGACCGGTTCGAGGGCGGGGTGGCGACCTACAACATGCCGACCGCGTTCCGGATCAGCGGGGCGCTGGATGTCGAGGCGTTGACGGCGGCCGTCGATGATGTGATCGCCCGCCACGAGGCGCTGCGCACCATATTTCCCGACATCGACGGTGTGCCGTTCCAGCAGGTGCTGCCGGCCGAGGCCGGGATGTGGCGGCGCGGGGGCCCAGCAGTGGTGTCATTGCCGGAGCAGGATCTGATCGGCGAATTGGTGGCGCTGGCGGGGTACCGGTTCGATCTGGCGACCGAGATCCCGATTCGTGCGCAGATCTATGCGGTGGGCCCCGGACAGCATGTCGTGGGGATTGTGGTGCACCACATCGCTTTTGACGGGTGGTCACTGGCGCCGATGGCCAGGGACATCGGCCAGGCCTATCTGGCGCGGCGGCGGGGCCAGGCCCCGCAGTGGGCGCCATTGCCGGTGCAGTACGCCGATTACACGCTCTGGCAACGGGATTGGTTGGGCGTCGAGTCTGATCCCGACAGCGTGATCGCCGGGCAGTTGGCTTATTGGCGGCAGGAGTTGGCTGATCTGCCCGAGGTGGTGTCGCTGCCGGCGGACCGGGCGCGCCCGCCGGTGCCCAGCTACCGCGGTGATGCCGTGGACATGCACCTCGACCCGAGACTGTGGGCGGGGATCAAGGCGTTGGCGGCGGCGCATAACGCGACCGCCTCGATGGTGTTGCAGGCGGCCATGGTGGTGGTGTTGCACCGGGCCGGGGCCGGCGAGGGCGTGACGATGGGCACCCCGATCGCCGGACGGATGGATGCGGCGCTCGATGAGCTGGTCGGGTTCTTCGTCAACACCTGGGTGCTGCGGGTCGGTGTCAACTCTGCACAGCGGTTCAGCGATGTGCTCGAGCAGGTGCGCCAGAAGGCGCTGGACGCCTACAGCAACCAGGATGTGCCGTTCGAGCGGCTGGTCGAGCAACTCAACCCCGTGCGCTCCACGGCGCATCATCCGCTATTCCAGGTGGCCCTGGCGTTCCAGAACAATGTGCGCCCCGAGGTGGCGCTCGACGGGGTCACCGTCGAGCCACTGGCGGTGGACAGCCGCACCGCCAAATTCGATCTGGATGTCGATCTGCGGGAGGTGCCCTCCGAGGACCCGACCGCGCCGATGGCCGCCGGGGTCGTCACCTATGCCACGGACCTGTATGACCGGGCCACCATCGAGCGCTTCGTCACCTGGTTCACACGGGTGATCGAAGCCGTCGTGACGGATGCGTCGGCGGTGGTGGGTGATCTGGCGTTACTGGATCCCGACGAGCGTGATCTGGTGCTGTCGCGGTGGTCTGGCGCCGGGGTCGGGGCACCGGCGGGGGTGGCGCCGGAGTTGTTGGACGCGGCGGTGGCCGCCGACCCGGACGCGGTGGCGGTCGTCGATCGCGCCCGGAGCTTGTCCTATCGCGAACTCGACACGTGGTCGACGCGGCTGGCGCGGGTGCTGATCGAGGCGGGGGTCGGCCCGGAACGCGCGGTGGGCGTGGCGATCGGCCGGTCCGCGGAGCTGGTGGTGGCGTGCTGGGCGGTCCTGAAAGCCGGCGGCGTGTATGTCCCGGTGGACCCCGCTCACCCGGTCGAGCGGATCGCCACGGTGCTGGACTCGGTGGGCGCGGTGTGCGTGTTGACCGGCGATGCCGACACCGTGGCCGGCGCCGGGGCGCGCCCGGTGCTGCGCATCGACGGCCTGGACCTGTCCGGGCGATGCGCCGAGCCGATCACCGACACCGACCGACTGGCGGCGTTGGGACCGGAGAACACCGCCTATGTGATCTTCACGTCGGGGTCCACCGGCACCCCGAAGGGGGTGGCGGTCACCCACGGCGGTCTGCCCGGGGTAGCCGCGGCGCACCGCGAACCGTTTGGGCTGGGCCCGGATACCCGCATGCTGGCTGTGCTCTCCCCGACATTTGACGCCGCGCTCGGTGAGTTATTGGTCGCGGTGGGATCGCGGGGAGCGTTGGTGGTTGCGCCGCCGGAGGTGTACGCCGGCGAGGCTTTGACCGCATTGCTGCAGGAGCAACGGGTCAACGCGGCGGTGATGACCCCGACGTTGCTGTCGTCGCTGGATCGGAGCCGGTTAGATGTGTTGTCCACCTTGATCGTCGGCGGTGAGGCCTGCCCCGACGAGTTGGTGGCCGCGTGGGCGCCGGGGCGCCGCATGTTCAACGGCTACGGCCCCACCGAGGCCACTATCTGGGCCACCACGGCGCCGCTGTCGGCGGGGCAGCCGGTCCGCATCGGCACCCCGCTCCCCGGGATGCGCGCACTGGTGCTCGACGCGCGGCTGAACCCGACCCCGATCGGGGTGGTCGGCGAGTTGTATCTGGGCGGACCGGCGGTGGCATGCGGCTATCTGGGCCGGGCGGGTCTGACCGCGGAACGGTTCGTGGCCGATCCCTACGGGCCCGCGGGCGCGCGGCTGTATCGCACCGGCGACCTGGTGCGCTGGGCGCTCGACGGAACCCTGGACTATCTCGGCCGTGCCGACGCACAAATCAAGCTGCGCGGACACCGCATCGAACTGGGCGAAATCGAAAACACCCTGCTGGGCTGCCCGCAGGTTGCCCGGGCGGCCGCCACCGTGCATGAGAGCGGAACCGGCTCGCATCTGGTCGCCTATGTCACCCTCGAGCAGACCACCACCGCCGAACACGACGCCGAAACCGTCGAAGCGTGGCAACACCTGTATGACGAGGCGTATGCCGCTGACGTGGACGCGCCGGAATTCGGCATGGATTTCCGCGGCTGGAACAGCAGCTACACCGACGATCCGATCCCGCTCGAACAGATGAGGGAGTGGCGTTCGGCCACGGTGGATCGGATCCTTCAGTTGCATCCCGCGCGGGTGCTGGAGATCGGCGTCG
Organism: Mycobacterium sp. NTMscope_Eco_3; assembly: GCF_976985685.1. Classification (NCBI taxonomy): domain Bacteria; kingdom Bacillati; phylum Actinomycetota; class Actinomycetes; order Mycobacteriales; family Mycobacteriaceae; genus Mycobacterium; species Mycobacterium sp. NTMscope_Eco_3. The sequence goes on from NZ_CDRJYZ010000001.1 coordinate 1,961,537, forward strand.
GTTCGGGGCTGTTGCTTTCCCAGTTGGCCCCGGTCTGCGCCGAGTACTGGGCTACGGACTTCTCCGCGCCGACGATCCAGAGGCTGCAGGCCGACGTGGCCGGGCAGTCGTGGGGGGATCGGGTGCGGTTGCGGGTGCAGCCCGCCGATGTCGCCGATGGGTTGCCGGAGGGCCATTTCGATCTGGTGGTGCTCAACTCCGTGGTGCAGTACTTCCCGAGCGCGCGGTATCTGAGCGATGTGCTGGCGGTCGCGATGCGGTTACTGGCAGCGGGCGGGGCACTGTTCATCGGCGATGTGCGCAACCACAGCCTGCAGGGCGCTTTTCAAACCGGCATCGCGCTCGCCCGCACCGCCGACGGCGACGCCGACGCCGACGAGATTCGCCAACGAGTTCAGCGCGCCATGCTCGGCGAAGCCGAATTGCTTTTGGCCCCAGAGTATTTCACTAACTGGGCTGCCGGCCATGCATCGGTGGCCGGGCTGGATATCGAAGTCAAGCGCGGGATGGCCGACAACGAACTCAACCGGTATCGCTACGACCTCGTCATCTATAAATCCCCCGCACCGGTGCGCTCACTGGCCGGCGCAGACAGCTGGGCGTGGGCCCAGTGCGCCGGCCTGCGCGGGCTGCACGACCGGTTGGTAGCCCAGCGTCCCCACACTGTCCGCATTACCGAGATCCCCCGCGCGGGACTGATCAGCGACGTCCACATCGAACACGCCCTTGTCGACGGACTGGCGCTTGCCGACGCATTGGCCCTCGCCGACGGTGCCGATGCCGTTGTCCCAGAACAACTGCACGGCCTTGGTGAGAGCGCCGGATATCACGTCGCGGTCACCTGGGGCGCCCAGCCGGGCACCGTGGACGCGGTGTTCATCACTGCGGCTGACGCTGAGCAGACCTCGGCGCTGACCGATCTGTATCTGCCGCCTGACGGGCCCCACCGAGTCACGAGTTGCGCCAATGACCCGCAGACCAACACCAAAATCACCGCGGTGCGTCAGCAGTTGAGCGCGTGGTTGCCCGAATACATGGTGCCGACGCACATTGTGGTGCTCGACGAGTTCCCGATGACATCCTCGGGCAAGATCGACCGAAAGGCCTTGCCGGCACCGGTGTTTGCCACCACGGCATTCCGGGCGCCGCAGACCCAGACCGAAAAAATCGTCGCCGGAATCTATGCCGAGGTGCTGGGGATCGACAAGGTCGGGGTCGACGACTCGTTCTTCGACCTGGGTGGGGATTCGCTGTCCGCGATGCGCCTGATCGCCGCCGTGAACACCAATCTGGATGCCGATCTTTCGGTGCGTGCCGTATTCGAGGCGCCGACGGTCGCCCAGTTGGCGCCCCTCATCGGTAAGGGAGGAGGACTGGAGCCGCTGCTGCCGGTTGAGCGGCCGCCGGTGATTCCGTTGTCGTTTGCCCAAAGCCGGTTGTGGTTCATCGACCAGTTGCAGGGGCCGTCACCGCTTTACAACGTCGTGCTGCCGTTGCGGCTCAGTGGGCACCTCGATGCCGACGCGCTGGGTGCGGCGCTGGTCGATGTCGTGGGCCGCCACGAGAGCCTGCGCACCATGTTCCGGGCGGCCGAGGGGATCCCGCAGCAGCTGGTGGTGCCCGCCGAGCAGGCCAACTTCGGCTGGGAGGTCATCGATGCCGCCGAGTGGCCGGCCGCCCGCCTGGAGGAAGCCCTCCGCGCCGCGGTGCGCTACCGGTTTGACCTGGCCACCGAAATCCCGTCGCGGGCATGGCTTTTCCGCGTCGCCGACGACGAACACGTGCTGGTGGCGGTCGTGCACGAAATCGCCGCGGATGGCTGGTCGACGACCCGGCTGGTGCGTGACATGAGTGTGGCCTATGCGAGCCGGTGCGCGGGGCGCGCGCCGGATTGGGCGCCATTGCCGGTGCAGTATGTCGATTACACGCTGTGGCAGCGCGCGCAGTTCGGTGATCTCGATGACACCGAAAGCCGCATCGCTGCGCAGCTCGCCTACTGGGAGCAGACGCTGGCCGGGATGCCTGAGCGGCTGCAGCTGCCCACCGACCGGCCCTACCCGCCGGTGGCCGATCAGCGCGGCGCCAGGGTGACCGTCGAGTGGCCGGCGTTGTTGCAGCAGCAGATCGCGCGGATGGCCCGCGAGCACAACGCGACCGGATTCATGGTGACGCAGGCCGCCCTGGCGGTGCTGCTGTCGAAGCTCAGCGCCAGCAGCGATGTGGCGGTCGGGTTCGCGATCGCCGGGCGCCGCGATCCCGCGCTGGATGAGCTGGTGGGTTTTTTCGTCAACACCTTGGTGCTGCGCGTCGATCTGGCCGGTGACCCCACCGTGGCCGAGCTGCTGGCCCAGGTGCGAGCACGCGGCCTGGCCGCCTACGAGCACCAGGATGTGCCTTTCGAGGTGCTCGTGGAGCGGCTCAACCCCACCCGATCGTTGGCCCATCACCCGCTGGTTCAGGTGATGTTGGGCTGGAACAACTTCCCTGGGCAAGTCAACGTCCCCGCGGCCGGGCTGACTTTGGGTGATCTTCAGGTCACGCCGCTGCTCGAGGATACCCAGACCGCGAAAATGGACCTGGTCTTCTTCCTCAAAGAATGCTGGACCGACACCGGCGAGCCCGCCGGGATTTCGGGGCAGGTCGAATTTCGCACCGACGTGTTCGACGCGGACACCATCCAGGCGTTGATCGCGCGGTTGGAGCGGGTGTTGGTGGCGATGGCGGCCGATCCCGCCGGGCGGCTCTCGTCGGTGGATGTGCTCGACGCGGGTGAGCATGCCCGGCTGGAAGAGCTTGGTAATACAGCGGTTTTAGCCAGCCCGCAGAGCGTTCCGATGTCGGTGCCGGCATTGTTCGCCGCCCACGTGACACGGACGCCGGATGCTGTGGCGTTGGTGGGCGAGGGTCTGTCGGTGACTTATCGGGAGTTGGATGAGGTATCGAATCGGTTGGCGCAGGTGTTGGTGGGCCGGGGTGCGGGGCCGGGACAGGCTGTGGCGCTGCTGTTTTCGCGTTCGGTCGAGGCGGTGGTGGCGATCGTGGCGGTGCTCAAGACGGGGGCGGCGTATCTGCCGATCGACCCGGGAGTGCCGGCCGAGCGGATGGGGTTTGTGCTGGCCGATGCCGCACCGATCGCCGTGGTCACCACCGGCGAGCTCGTCGAGCGTCTCGATGGGTATGACGTGGTGGTCATCGACGTGGGTGATCCCGCTGTTGCGGCCCAGCCCAGCACGGGGTTGGCGGGGCCGGATCCCGACGATGTCGCGTATCTGATTTACACCTCGGGCACCACCGGGGTGCCCAAAGGTGTTGCGGTTACTCATCGTAATGTGACGCAGTTGTTGGGGTCGTTGGATGCCGGCCTGCCTGGGGCGGGGGTGTGGGCGCTGTGTCATTCGTTGGCGTTCGATGTGTCGGTGTGGGAGATCTTCGGTGCGTTGTTGCGCGGTGGGCGGCTGGTGGTGGTGCCCGAGCCGGTGACCGCTTCCCCGCAAGAGCTGCACCGGGTGCTCGTTGAGCAGCGGGTCAGTGTGTTGACGCAGACGCCGTCGGCGGTGGCCGCGTTGCCGGTTGAGGGGTTGGAGTCGGTGGCGTTGGCGGTGGTCGGTGAGGCGTGCCCGGTGGAGGTGGTGGATCGGTGGGCGCCAAATCGGGTGATGGTCAACGCCTATGGTCCGACCGAGACCACGATGTGTGTGGCGATCAGCGCACCGCTGAAGGCCGGCTCGGGTGCGGTGCCGATCGGTGCGCCGGTTTCGGGGGCGGCGTTGTTTGTGCTCGATGGGTGGCTGCGGCCGGTGCCCGTCGGGGTGGTCGGGGAGTTGTATGTGGCCGGCGCCGGCGTGGCCACCGGCTATGTGGGCCGACCCGCACTGACCGCCTCGCGCTTTGTGACGTGTCCGTTCGGGGCGCCGGGGCTACGCATGTATCGCACAGGGGATTTGGTGTGTTGGCGCGCCGATGGGCAGCTGGATTACCTCGGGCGTGCCGATGAGCAGGTCAAAATCCGCGGCTATCGCATCGAACTCGGGGAGATTCAGTCCGCATTGGCCGCCCTGGATGGGGTGGAGCAAGCAGTCGTCATCGCCCGCGAGGACCGCCCCGGCGACAAACGCCTCGTCGGCTACATCACCGAATCGAGCACCGGGACAGTCGATTCCGGCGGGCTACGTACCGCGCTGATCGAGCGGTTGCCGGAATACATGGTGCCGGTTGCGGTGGTGGTGTTGGACGCGCTGCCACTCACCCCCAACGGCAAACTCGACACCCGCGCCCTGCCGGCCCCCGGGTATCAGAATGCCAGTTATCGCGCTCCGGTTAGCCCGGTCGAGGAAATCTTGACCGGCGTGTTCGCCGAGGTGCTGGGGTTGGAACGCGTCGGCGTCGACGACTCCTTCTTTGATTTGGGTGGGGATTCGCTGCTGGCGATGCGGGTGATCGCCGCGATTGAGATGGGTCTGAATGCCGATCTTTCGGTGCGCACCGTGTTCGAGGCGCCCACGGTAGCCCAGTTGGCGCTCCGCATCGGTGGCGATGGGGACCGACGCGAGCCGTTGGTGGCGGTGGAGCGGCCCGAGCTGATTCCGTTGTCGTTTGCCCAGCAACGGTTGTGGTTTATCGACCAGCTGCTGGGGCCTTCTCCGATCTACAACATCCCGGCGGCGTTGCGGCTCAGCGGAAACCTGGATGCCGAGGCGTTGGGGGCGGCGCTGGCCGATGTGGTGGCCCGCCACGAGAGCCTGCGCACCCTGTTCCCGGCGGTCGACGGGATACCCCAACAGGTGGTCATCCCGGCGGATCGCGCCGACTTCCGTTGGGACGTCGTCGATGCCACTGGCTGGCCGCCGGCCCGGCTGCAGGAGGCCATCGATCCCACGGTGCGTCACTCGTTTGATCTCGCCACTGAGATTCCGTTGCGGGCAAGGCTTTTCCGCGTCGCCGATGACGAACACGTGCTGGTGGCCGTGGTACACCATATCGCCGCCGACGGATTGTCGATGTCCCCGCTGGTGGCTGATCTGGGGGTGGCCTATGCCAGCCGGTGTGCCGGGCAGGCGCCGGGTTGGGCGCCGTTGCCGGTGCAGTATGCCGATTACACGCTGTGGCAGCGCGCGCAGCTGGGTGACGTGGCCGTCAGCGACAGCCCGATCGCTGCGCAGCTCGCTTATTGGGAGCACGAGCTGGCCGGGCTGCCCGAGCGCCTGGCGTTGCCGACCGACCGACCTTATCCGCCGGTGGCCGATTACCGCGGCGCCAGTGTGGTCGTGGATTGGCCAGCCGAGCTGCAGCAGCGGGTGCGCAGTGTGGCCCGCGAGCACAACGCGACCAGCTTCATGGTGATCCAGGCTGCCCTGGCGGTGCTGCTGGCCAAGCTCAGCGCCAGCAGTGATGTGGCGGTCGGATTCGCGATCGCCGGCCGTGATGATCCCGCACTCGATGGGTTGGTGGGCTTTTTCGTCAACACTTTGGTGTTGCGGGTCGACTTGGCCGGCGATCCCAGCTTCACCGAAACGTTGGATCAGGTGCGGGCGCGGAGCCTGGCCGCCTACGAGCACCAAGATGTGCCCTTCGAGGTGCTCGTGGAGCGGCTCAACCCGACCCGAAGCCTGGCCCATCAGCCGCTGGTGCAGGTGGTGTTGGCCTGGCAGAACATCGCGCGGGAGGATGGGGTCCCCGCCGGGTTGGCCTTGGGTGATCTGCAGGTCACACCGCTGGCGGCGGACACCCAGGTCGCCCGCATGGACCTGACATTCACGGTGGGCGAACGCTGGAATTCCGGCGGTGAGCCCGCCGGAATCGGCGGGTCGGTGGAGTTTCGCACCGATGTGTTCGACGCGGCCAGCATCGAGGCGCTGATCGAACGGCTGCAGCGGGTGTTGATGGCCATGACCGCCGATCCCAGCCAGCGGTTGTCGTCGGTTGACCTGTTGGATGCCGCCGAGCACGCCCACCTGGACAAGACCGGTAACCGGGAGGTGTTGACCCAGCCGGCGACGGGGCTGTCGATTCCGGCGGTGTTCGCCGCTCAGGTCGCGCGCGCGCCCGAAGCGCTGGCGGTGACCTTCGAAGGCCACTCGATGACCTATCGAGAGCTCGATGAGGCGTCGAACCGATTGGCGCACTTGTTGGCCCGTCATGGGGTGGGCCCGGGGCAGTGTGTGGCGCTCATGTTCAACCGTTGCGCCGAGGCGGTCGTGGCGATACTGGCGGTGCTCAAGGCCGGGGCGGCCTACCTGCCCATCGATCCCGCGCATCCCGACGCGCGCATCGAATTCGTCGTGGCCGACGCCGCGCCGATCGCTGCGATCACCACCACCGAGCTGGCAGACCGGCTTGACGGGTACGACCTGCGGGTCATCGACATCAACGACGCCGCTGTCGACGCCCAGCCCAGCACGGCACTGCCGGCGCCGGCTCCCGACCACATCGCCTACCTCATCTACACGTCTGGCACCACCGGTGTGCCCAAAGGCGTGGCCATCACCCACCACAACGTCACCCAGCTGTTCGGGTCGCCGGATATCCACCTGCAGGCACACTCGTGGGCGCAGTCGCATTCCTTGGCCTTCGACGCCTCGGTGGAAGAGATCTGGTGTTCGTTGTTGCACGGCGGGCGGCTGGTGATCGTGCCCGAGTCGGCTACACGCTCGCCGGAAGACTTGCACGCCTTGCTGGTTGCTGAACAGGTCGGTGTATTAAGCCAGTCGCCGTCTGCGGTGGCGATGCTCCCCCATGAGGGGTTGGAGTCGATGGCGTTGCTGGTGGCCGGTGAAGCGTGCCCGGCCGAGGTGGTGGCGCGGTGGGCGCCGGGGCGGGTGATGGTCAATGAGTACGGCCCAACCGAAACCACGGTGTGTGTGTCCAGGAGTGCGCCGTTGGCCGCGGGTTCGGGGGTGCCGCCGATCGGCTCGCCGTTACCGGGCGCGGCGTTGTTCGTGCTGGACCAGTGGTTGCGTCCGGTGCCGGTCGGGGTGGTCGGGGAGTTGTATGTGGCCGGCGCCGGGGTCGGTATTGGCTATGTGGGCCGGGCCGGGTTGACGTCGTCGCGGTTTGTGGCCTGCCCGTTCGGGCCGCCAGGGACACGGATGTATCGCACCGGGGACCTCGTGCGTTGGGGCGCCGACGGGCAGCTGCAGTATCTGGGACGCGCCGATGAGCAGGTCAAGGTCCGCGGGTTCCGCATCGAACTCGGTGAAGTGCGCGCGGCGCTGGCCGCACTCGACGGGGTGGAGCAGGCGGCCGTGATCGCCCGCGAGGACCGCCCCGGTGACAAGCGCCTGATCGGCTATATCACCGGGACCGCCGACCCGGCCGATGTTCGTGCCCGGTTGGGTCAGCGGCTCCCCGCCTACATGGTGCCAGCGGCGGTGGTGGGGATCGACGCGCTGCCGTTGACGGTCAACGGCAAACTGGACTGGCGCGCCCTGCCGGCACCGGAATACACCGATGTTGATCGGTATCGTGCCCCGGCCACCCTCACCGAGGAGATCCTGGCCGCCATCTATGCCCAAGTCCTCGGGCTCGAGCGGGTCGGTGTCGATGACTCGTTCTTCGATTTGGGCGGAGACTCACTATCGGCAATGCGCCTGATTGCCGCGATCAACGCCAGCCTGGATGCGAACCTCGCAGTGCGCACATTGTTCCACGCGCCGTCCGTTAGGAGCTTGAGCCAGCAGTTAGGTCAAGGTGCCACCGAGGTGGAAGTAGTCCCGGTTGAGTTCCTCAAGGAGGGTACCGGTGATCCGCTGTTCTGCATTCATCCCGGTAGTGGCCTGGTCTGGCCGTACTATGCGCTCGGTAATTATTTGGACTGCCCGATCATTGGAATTCAACAAAACCCGCAAAATGGCGAGGCTAGAGCTGCGTCAATCTGCGATATGGCGAAAAACTATGCCGATCGGATCCAAGCGGTTGATCCTACCGGGCCCTACAACCTTCTCGGCTGGTCGTTTGGAGGCGTTGTCGCCCATGAGATTGCCACCGAGCTCCAGCGACGTGGATGCTCGATCGCAAACCTTATCCTTCTCGACGCTTTACTCTTCATCGATAGCGGTGCCACTCTGCCAATCCTGAACGAGCAGGACGTGCTAGCAGAGGTTTTGCGGTTCTGTCGTATAGACCTTCCCGATCAGGATGAGCCGCTTACTTATGACCGGGTTGAAGAACTACTTCGCGAACAAGGAATAGTCGAATTTGCTCGGTACAAACCGCTTCTGGATTTGGGCGTTCAGAACATTGAGAATAATCGGGCGTTGTCTGAAGGCCACGAACCCGGTGTCTTCGATGGCGATATAACCATATTTTCCGCTGTGGGGGACGAGGGCGATCAGAGTTCGCCTCCTCTTCTGCAAAGTTGGCGTCCTTATGTCACGGGCGACATAAACAGATACCCGGTCGACTGTAGGCACCAAGAAATGATGGACCCCGCATCGCTCGTCCTGTATGGCCAACAACTCAAGATTCTCTTAGAACCTGAAGGTGCGCGCGCAGAATGATTGCACCGAAAGCGCTTTCCAGGATTCGGACAAGTCGGCATCACAAAGAGGGCCAGGTTCCATGCAAAGAATCGATTATGATTTGCTCGGCAACGTGGCAATGAGCGATGCGCAGCGGCGGGGATCCGTTGTGGGAGCGTGCATTTGGCTCTTTCAAACCGTACGAAACCTGCTCTTCCGGCTCGAAAACTTTTTCGGCCGGGCCTCGACGTACCGCGACAAAGAGCGTTTCGGCGCCATCCTCAGTCAAAGCGCCGCAGCGAAGTAGCGGTTCGAGATGTCCGTCGAACCGACCACGCTGCGCCCCACGAAAAGGCATTTGCCGGCTTTGCTGCGGTCTCGCCGGTTCGTCGCCCTGGTTGTCGCGATCGGCGGCATGCAGCTGATGGTGGCGATGGACGGCCCCGTCGCGATCTTCGCGCTGCCCAGGATCCAGAACGAGCTGGGCTTGTCGGACGCCGGGCGGAGCTGGGTGATCACCGCCTACATGCTGACCTTCGGTGGCCTGATGCTGTTGGGTGGCCGCCTGGGTGACACCATCGGCCGCAAGCGCGCTTTCATCCTCGGGGTTGCGCTGTTCACTTTCGCCTCGACCTTGTGCGGCATCGCCTGGGACGGGGGCACCCTGATATCGGCACGGCTGCTGCACGGCGCGGCTTCGGCGATCATGGCACCGACCAATTTGGCGCTGATCGCGACCACGTTCCCGAGGGGATCGGCACGTAACGTCGCAACGGGGGTGTTCGGCGCGATGTCGGGTCTCGGCGGGGTGCTGGGCCTGGTGGTGGGCGGGGCGCTGACCGACGTGTCGTGGCGGCTGGCGTTTTTGGTGAACGTGCCGATCGGGCTGGCGGTGATCTGCCTGGCCGCCATCATGCTGGAGGAAACCCAGAAGGAGCGGATGAAGCTCGACGCCACCGGGGCCGTCCTGGCCACGTTGACCTGTACCGCCGCGGTGTTCGGTCTGTCGATGGGCCCGGAGGAGGGGTGGCTGTCGACCATCACGATCGGTTCAGGCTTGGTGGCTGTGGCCGCTCTTGTGGCGTTCGTCGTGGCGGAGCGCACCGCCGAGAGCCCCATCGTGCCGTTCGGCCTGTTCTTCGACCGCAACCGGCTGGCCGCGTTCGCGGCCATGTTCCTCAGCGGTGGCGTCCTTTTCAGCCTGACCGTGCTGGTCGGCATGTATGTGCAGACCATCATGGGCTACAGTCCGCTGCGCGCCGGTGTGGCCTTCATCCCGTTCGGTATCGGGGTGGCCATCGGGGTGGGTGTGGCGTCGAAGCTGGTGATGTGGTTCCCGCCGCGTGTGGTGGTACTCGCCAGCGGCAGCCTGATCCTGATCGCGACGCTGTACGGTTCGACCTTCAACCGCGGCATGCCGTACTTTCCGAATCTTGTTTTGCCGCTCATCGTTTGCGCTATTGGTGTCGGCGCGATCTTCGTCCCGCTCACGCTGTCGGTGATCGCCAGCGTCGGCGTCGACCGGATCGGGCCGACCTCGGCGATTGCAGTAATGCTGCAGACCTTGGGCGGACCGCTGGTGCTGGTCATCATCCAGGCCGCCATCACGTCGCGCACACTGCGGCTGGGCGGCGCCGTAGGTCCGGTGAAGTCCATGAACGCCGCGCAGTTGCATGCGCTGGACCGCGGCTACACCTACGGCCTGTTGTGGTTGGCCGGGGTGGTCTTGCTGCTCGGTGGGGTGGCGCTGCTGATCGGGTACACCGCCGCGCAGGTGGCCCGCGCGCAGGAAGTCAAGGAGTCCATCGACGCAGGGGAGAGGTAGCTCTACGCCGGCTACATCTGCTGAACGCTGAGCGGCTGCTGCACGGCAGAGCCGCCTAGCCGGCGCGTTCGACGAAAACCACTGTTGCAGAACGCAATCCTCGCTAGCACCTTATTTTCGGTTGCGTAAACGTCTACGGCAGACACGGCCACCACTCGGTCGCCTTACGCCCGCCACTCTATGTGTCGGCCCTGACTACGCTACCGACTTAATAAGCCTGACAACAGGATTGAAACCCACGACGCTCTGATCATGCACATCGTCGAGTCCTTCCGGGCCATGCCTTAGAGCGCCCGGCCAGCAATAGCGAGTGCACCGATCTGTTCGGCTCATGCAAAAGCGAACTTTGGAGGACTGGTGAGTATCAATACGTTCGACGACTCTGGCAGCCGATCGCTCATCCTGCATGGCCGCCGTCTCCGAGTTCCATTTGCACCTGACGGTGTGCGCGCAACGGACAAGCCGCTCGGCCGTCGCTGTGAGGAGGCGAAATGACTACATACCCGATCGACGACGTCATGCAGCGCTCGCCCGCGGCCGAATCTCCGCCCGCGATCGGCACCGTTCCTGTCACTCCTGTTGCCGTGATCGGCATGGCGTGCCGCCTACCCGGAGCTATCGACTCGCCGGAGCAGTTGTGGGCGGCGTTGTTGCGCGGCGACGACCTGGTTACCGAAATCCCGCCCGACCGTTGGGATGCCGATGAGTACTACGATCCCGAGCCGGGTGTGCCGGGCCGGTCGGTATCGCGGTGGGGCGCATTCATCGACGACGTCGCCGGCTTCGATCCCGAGTTCTTCGGGATCAACGAGCGGGAGGCGACCGCGATGGATCCGCAACACCGGCTGCTTTTGGAGACCTCATGGGAGGCCATGGAACACGCCGGTCTTACGCGGGAGCGAATCGCCGACTCGCTGACCGGTGTGTTCATGGGATTGACGCATGGCGACTACCAATTGCTGGCCGCCGACGCCCACTCCGTGGAGGGCGCGTACGGCTTTTCCGGCAGCAACTTCAGCCTGGCGTCCGGGCGCATCGCCTACGCGCTGGGGGTCCACGGCCCCGCATTGACTGTGGACACCGCGTGTTCGTCCGGCCTGACGGCGATACACCTGGCCTGCCGCAGCCTGCACGAGGGCGAAAGCGACCTCGCCCTGGCGGGTGGCGCCACGCTGGCGTTGGACCCGCGGAAGTTCGCCGCGGGGTCAGCCGAGGGCATGCTGTCGCCGACCGGACGCTGCCACGCGTTTGACGTCGCGGCCGACGGGTTCGTGGGCGGCGAGGGCAGCGTGATGCTGCTACTCAAGCGGTTGTCCGACGCGCTACGAGACGGTGATCGGATCCTTGCCGTGGTGCGCGGGACGGCCGCAAATCAGGACGGTCATACGGTGAACATCGCCACCCCGTCGAAGACCGCGCAGACCGCGGTGTATCAGGCGGCTTTGGCCGCCGCCGGTGTGGACGCCGGCACGGTTGGCATGGTCGAGGCGCACGGGCCCGGCACCCCGGTGGGTGACCCGATCGAATACGCCAGCCTGGCCACCGTTTACGGCGTCGAGGGCCCCTGCGCGCTGGCGTCGGTGAAGACCAACTTCGGCCATGCGCAGGCGGCCTCCGGAGCGCTCGGGATGATGAAGGCGATCCTCGCGCTGCAGCATGGTGTGGTTCCCCGGAATCTGCACTTCACCCGGTTACCCGATGACCTAGCCAAAATCGATACGAAACTCTTTGTGCCGCAGGAGACTACACCCTGGGTCACCAACGGGCACCACCCACGAAGGGCGGCGGTGTCGTCGTATGGCCTGTCGGGAACCAACGTGCACGCCATCGTCGAACAAGCACCCGAACAGGCTGTGAAAACCGGTGTATCCCAGGCCGAATCGTCGACGACGGAACCGCTGATATTCCCGCTGTCGTCCACCTCGGCCGATGAACTGCGCCACACCGCCGGCCGGCTCGCCGACTGGGTGCGAGCACATGACGATCTGGCGTTGCCCGACCTGGCCTACACCCTGGCGCGCCGCCGCGCGCACCGCCCGGTACGCACCGCGGTCATCGCGGATAGCCGCGCCGGGCTCGTCGTGGCTCTGCGCGAGGTTGCCGACGGCGATGCTCCGTATCCGGCCGCGGTCGGACAGGACGACCGCGGGCCGGTTTGGGTGTTCTCCGGGCAGGGTTCGCAATGGGCGGCGATGGGTGCAGACCTGCTGGCGACCGAACCGGTGTTTGCCGCCACCGTCGCGCAAGCCGAGCCACTGATCGCCCGGGAGTCGGGATTCTCGGTGACCGAGGCGATTTCGGCGCCGCGGGTCGTGACGGGTCAAGACCGGGTCCAGCCGACGCTGTTCACCATGCAGGTCGCGCTGGCCGCGACGATGAAGGCATACGGAGTGCGCCCGGGCGCGGTGATCGGGCACTCCCTCGGCGAGGCCGCGGCAGCTGTCGTCGCGGGTGCGATATCGCTGGAAGACGGGGTGCGGGTGATCTGCCGCCGCTCGCGGCTGATGTCCCGCGTTGCCGGTTCCGGAGCCACGGCATCGGTGGAATTGCCCGCGCAGCAAGTGCTTTCGGAACTGACGGCACGCGGTATCAACGACGTGGTGGTGGCGGTGGTGGCCTCGCCGCAGTCCACGGTGATTGCCGGCGCCGCGCCAACGGTTCGCGACCTGGTCGCGGCCTGGGAGCAGCGTGATGTGATGGCGCGCGAGGTCCCCACCGATGTCGCCTTCCATTCGCCCCAGGTCGATCCGATCATGGGCGAGCTGACCGACGTACTCGCAGAGATCAGCCCGATGACGCCGGAAGTTCCCTACTACTCGGCGACATTGTTCGACCCGCGCGAGCAGCCAATCTGCGACGCCCGCTACTGGGCGAACAATATGCGCCGGATGGTGCGATTCGCCACGGCCGTGCAGGCGGCTTTGGAGGACGGCTACCGGGTCTTCGCCGAGCTGGCGCCACACCCCCTGCTGGTCCGCGCCCTCGAGCAGACCGCCCGCAGTCGCGAGATGCCGATCGCCGCACTGGCCGGTATGCGTCGCGAACAAGCGCTTCCGCACGGGCTGCTGGGCTTTGTGGCGGATCTGCACGGGGCGGGCGCCGCGGTCGATTTCTCCGTGCTCTATTCGACCGGGCGGCTCGTCGACGCGCCGCTGCCGACCTGGACGCACCGCCGGCTGTGGTTGAGCGGCGACGGTCAGGACTCCCCACCACATGGTGGTTGCACCGTTTCGGTACATCCACTGCTGGGCTCGCACGTGCACCTGCAGGAGGAGCCCGAGCGCCACTTGTGGCAGGCCGAGGTCGGCACCGCCGCCCAGCCCTGGCTCGCCGACCACCAGATCCGCAATGTGGTCGTGCTTCCGGGGGCCGCCTACTGCGAGATGGCGTTAGCCGCCGCGCGTACCGTGCTGGGCGAGACGGTCGAGGTTCGTGACATCCGCTTCGAGCAGGCGCTCCTGCTCGATGAGCAGACCACGATCGGCGCCTCGGCGTCGTTGTCCTCCCCGGGCGTCGTCGAATTCACCGTCGAGTCGAATCAGGGCGGCGAACACACGCGGCATGCTGCCGCAGTCCTCCGGGCCGCAGCGGATGAGCAGCCGCCCGCGTATGACGTGCCCGCGCTGCTCGCCGAGCATGGAAGTTGCGATGACGGCGCCGAGGTACGCAGGCGCATGGACCAACGCGGAGTTCAGTACGGTCCCGCGTTCGCCGGTCTGGGAGACGTCCACACCGGCGAGGAGGCGACCGGCACCGTCCTGGCCGAGGTGGCGCTACCCCGCCAAATCCGCTCGCAACAAGCGGCTTACGGCGTGCACCCCGCACTGCTGGACGCCTGTTTCCAGTCCGTTGAAGCTCATCCGGACGTCCAGGCCCTGGGCGAAGGTGCGCTGGGGTTGGTGTTGGGTATCCGTCGACTCCGCTCCTACAGCGCTGCCCGCAACGCTCACTACTGCTACACCCGCGTGACCAAAGCCGATACCTCCGGCGTCGAGGCCGACATCGACGTGCTCGACGAGCACGGGGCAGTCCTGGTAACCGTGCGGGGGCTGCGAGTGGGCGCCAGCGCGTCCGAGAGCGGCAATAAGGATCGCGTTATGGCCGAGCGGCTGCTGACCATCGAATGGCGGCAACGAGAATTGCCCGAGCCGGACCACACCGACGCCGGAAGCTGGCTGCTGATCAGCACTACCACCACCGCGGATGTGGGGGCCAGCACGTTAGCCGACGCCCTGAAAAACCATGGGGTGCACTGCACCACGATGTCGTGGCCGCAGCAGATCGACCACATCTCAAATGCGGAGCAGCTCGGAAATCATTTGCGCGCCGATGGATTCACCGGTGTGGTGATTCTCACCGGGCCGAAAAACGGCGACGCTGACGACCAGGGTGCGCTTCTGGGCCGGGACTACGTGCAACATCTGGTGCGCATCGCCCGTGAGTTGGCGGACCTTCCTGGCGAACCGCCGCGCTTGTATGTCGTGACCCGCAACGCCCAAACCGTGGTGTCCAACGACGAGCCCAACCTCGGGCAGGCCGGGCTGCGCGGCCTGGTCCGCGTGATCGGCATGGAACACCCGCATCTGGGCGCCAGCCAGATCGATGTGGACGAATCCACCGATGCCGAGCAACTGGCCCAGCAACTGCTCTGCGGGTCGGAGGAGGACGAGACCGCCTGGCGCAACGGCGCGTGGTACCACGCGCGATTGTGCCCTGCTCCACTGCTCCCCGAGGAGCGACAAACCGCCGTCGCCAACCACGAGTGCGACCGGATGCGGCTGCAGATCCGCACCCCCGGCGATCTGGAGTCACTCGAACTCGTTGCCTGCGACCGCGTTCCACCGGGACCGGGACAGATCGAGGTCGCGGTCAGCGCGTCCAGCATCAACTTCGCCGACGTTCTCGTCGCGTTCGGCCGTTACCCCGCTTTCGAGGGTCGGCTACCGCAGCTGGGCACCGACTTCGCCGGCGTGGTGACCGCGGTCGGACCGGACGTGACCGGCCACAAGGTGGGTGATCACGTCGGGGGCCTGAGCGCCGACGGTTGCTGGGGTACCTTCCTCACCTGCGACGCGCGCCTGGCTGTCACGCTGCCGGCCGGCCTGGCCGATGACCAGGCGGCGGCGGTGACGACCGCGCACGCCACCGCCTATTACGGGCTGCACGAGTTGGCCCGAATCGGGTCCGGTGACCGGGTGCTGATCCACTCCGCGACCGGCGGGGTCGGACAGGCGGCAATCGCCATCGCCCGGGCCGCGGGTGCCGAGATCTTCGCCACCGCCGGCACTGAGCAACGTCGACAATTACTGCGCGACATGGGCATTGAGCACGTCTACGACTCGCGAAGCGTAGAGTTCGCCGACCTGATACGCCGTGACACCGACGGCTATGGCGTGGACATCGTGCTCAACTCGCTCATCGGCGCCGCCCAGCGCGCGGGCATCGAATTGCTGGCATTCGGTGGACGATTCGTCGAGATCGGCAAACGCGACATCTACGGCGACACCCGATTGGGGCTCTTCCCGTTCCGGCGCAACCTGACGTTCTACGCCCTTGACCTGGCGTTGATGTCATTCAGCCACCCGGACCGGCTGCGAGACTTGCTGAACACGGTGTGCCGGCTCACCGCGGACGGCTCGTTGCCGATGCCGCAAAGCACGCACTACCCGCTTGCCGACGCCGCCACCGCGATTCGGGCGATGAGCGGCGCCCAGCACACCGGCAAGCTCGTGCTCGATGTCCCGCACACCGGCCGCAGCCGCGTCGTGGTGCCGCCGGAGCGGGTCGGGGTCTTCCGCCGCGATGGCGCCTACATCATCACCGGCGGGCTTGGCGGCCTGGGGCTGTTCTTGGCCGAGAAGATGGCTTCGCCTGGTTCGGGGGCCGGCTGCGGGCGTATCGTGCTGTCCTCGCGCTCGCAACCAACTCCCCAGGCGTGGGAGACGATCGAGCGCATCCGCGCGATCGGTGCCGACGTCGCGGTGGAGTGCGGCGACATAGTCGAGGCCGGCACGGCTGAGCGTTTGGTGGCCACGGCGACCGCCACCGGGCTTCCGGTGCGCGGCGTACTGCATCTGGCGGCGGTGATCGAGGATGCCACGCTGACCAACATCACCGACGAGCTCATCGAGCGTGACTGGGCGCCAAAGGTTTACGGTGCATGGAATTTGCACACCGCGACCGCTTCGCAGCCATTGGACTGGTTCTGCTCGTTCTCCTCGGCCGCCGCGCTGGTGGGGTCGCCCGGGCAGGGTGCCTACGCCGCGGCCAACAGCTGGCTGGACGCCTTCACCCGCTGGCGCCGGGCTCGGGGTCTGCCGGCCACCGCGATCGCGTGGGGTG
The DNA here is from genome assembly GCF_976985685.1 of Mycobacterium sp. NTMscope_Eco_3. Classification (NCBI taxonomy): domain Bacteria; kingdom Bacillati; phylum Actinomycetota; class Actinomycetes; order Mycobacteriales; family Mycobacteriaceae; genus Mycobacterium; species Mycobacterium sp. NTMscope_Eco_3. The sequence continues at coordinate 1,978,160 of NZ_CDRJYZ010000001.1, forward strand.
CCTGGGCGCAGATAGGGCGCGGCACCGCCTTGGCCGAAGGCGCCGCCGCCATAGCTCCCGACGAAGGCGCTTATGCGTTGGAAGCGCTGCTGCGCCACGACCGCGCGTGCACGGGCTATGCCCCGATAACGGGCACACCGTGGTTGACCGCTTTCGCCCAGCGCAGTCCCTTCGCCGAAGCGTTCCGCTCCAACGGGCAAAGCGCAACGGGCACAAGCAAACTGCGTGCCGAGCTCGAGGAGCTGGCCTTGGACGAGTGGCCTACCCGGCTGCGGCGCCTGATTTCCGACCAGGTCAGCCTGATCCTGCGTCGCAACATCGACCCCGACCGTCCGCTGTCCGAGTACGGCCTCGACTCGCTGGGCGGCCTCGAACTACTTACCCGCATCCAGAACGAAACGGGCATCCGCGTGACGCCCGCCGACATCGCCGCCATTGGCACCATTCGCGGTCTGGCGGAACTGCTGTGCGAAAAGCTGGCGCCCGCGGACGCGGCGTGAGGCTGAAAGGGTTTGAATCATGGCTACTGATCACACGATCACAGGAAAGTCCGCTCGGAGCGGACTCGAGAACGTCGACTTCTTCACCGACAAGTCGGTCGTCGACGACCCGTACGACTACTACGACGCGATCCGTCGTTGCCCGGTATGGCGTGAGCCGGCGCACGGCGTGGTGATGGTGTCGGGATACGACGAGGCCCTCGCGGTGCAGCGCGACGCCGAGAAGACCTTCTCGGTATGCAATATCGTCAGCGGACCATGGTCGGGGATTCCGACCAAAACCGACAGCGACGACATCTCGGATGTGATCGAGCGGCACCGCAAGAGGGTTACGTTCGGCGACTACTTCATTACGTTCGATCCACCGAAGCACACCGCGCACCGGTCGCTGTTGAGCCGGTTGTTCACGCCGAAGCAGCTCAAGAACAACGAGGACTTCCTGTGGCGTCTTGCCGACGAACAACTCAACCGCTTCGTCGCGAAGGGCAAGTGCGAGATCGTCTTCGACTACAACTTCCCGTTCACGCTCGACGCGATCACCGACCTGCTGGACGTACCCGAGGCCGACCGCGAGCGATTCCGCAGCGCTGCGCGAGCCAGCAGACTCGAAGGCGATCGCAGCGGTTTTGTTGGCGTGAAAGAGGAGTGGTTCGTCGAGTACGTCGAGGAACGGCGACGCAATCCGCGCGACGACATCCTCACCGAGCTTGCGCTGGCAAAGTTTCCCGACGGCACGACACCCGACGCGATAGACGTCGCCCGCGTTGCCACCTTCATGTACGCCGCCGGCCACGGCACGACGATCGACCTGCTGAGTCTGTCGATGCTCACGCTGGCGGAGCGACCGGACTTGCAAGAGCAGCTGCGCGAAGACAATTCAAAGATTCCCGCCTTTATCGAGGAGATGCTGCGCTTCGAAAGTCCGATCAAATCGAATTTCCGCCTGGCGCGGCGCACCACCAGGATCGGCGACCTCGATGTGCAAGCCGGCACCAGCGTACTGGTGATGAACGGTGCGGCAAACCGCGATCCACGGCGGTTCGACGATCCTGACGAATTCCGCCTCGACCGCCCCAACATATTGCATCACATGGCGTTCGGCCGTGGTGTTCACACGTGCCCGGGCGCCCCCATTGCGCGCGCCGAAGTGCGCGTGAGCCTGGAACGAATCCTGGCCCGGACGCGCGACATTCGGCTTTCAGAGGCCGAGCACGGTCCCCCCGGCGCTCGTCGGCTCAATTGGGACCGCACCCTGTTGTTCAGGCGCCTCAAGGAATTGCACCTCGAGTTCACTCCAGTTCAGGAGGTGTCCAATTGGCCACGCCATCGTTGACCCGATTCGCTGTCGGGGTTTGCGGCCTGGCATTGTCGTTGACCGCCGGGGCCGGCCTCGCGACCGCCGATCGGGACCTGACTCCTTTCGTCAACACCACTTGCAATTACGGGCAGGTGATCTCGGCGCTGCAGGCGGCGGACCCGCAAGCCGCCGCGCAATTCAACTCTTCGCCGGAGAGCGTCTCCTTCTTGCGTCAGTTCCTCGCCTCGCCGCCGAGTCAACGCCAGCAGATGGCCCAGATGCTGGCCGGCCAGCCAGGCGCTGACCAGCAGTTTGACCTCGTCCAGCGCGTCTTCAGCACCTGCAACAACTACTGAGCGGACCGGCGCCCAACCGTCGACCACCGAAAACCTTTTGGAGTGCTTCGTGGCCACACTCATCGAACGTTTCCCGCTCATCAGTACGCTGCGAGACGCTGTTTTCCTCTCTGCAATCGTCAGCGAGATCGAAAGGCTGACACCAATAATGCGCCGCATCCGGTTCAGCGCCCCGCGGCTGCAGGGACTGACCTGGACGCCGGGTCAGCATGTCCGGCTGCAGGTCGCGAGTCTGCGTGATTCCGTTCTGCGGCTGCGCCCCTACCCGGTGCTACGCGCGTATTCCATCTACAACGTCGACCCCGACCTCGGCGCGCTCGACATCGTGATGGTCGACCACGACGGTCACCCGAAGGGCGCGACACCCGCCAGACGCTGGGCGACGGCCACCTCCGTCGGAGACCACGCCGAGTTCACCCGGCCCCAGGGCAAATTCGTCATCCGCCGCGACGCGCCCTACCACGTTTTCTCCGGCGAAGAAACCGCGTCGGTCGCGTTCGCCGCGATGCTTCGATCTCTGCACCCAACCGCCGAGGTTTACGGCGTGATCGAGGCCGCGACCGACACCGACCACCTTCCCCTGGCCGCCCCCCTGACCCGGGTCGAGCGCGGTGACGCCCCAGCCGCGAACTCTGCCGTGCTCGCCGACGCCCTACGTAGCCTCCCGCTGCCCGCCTATCCCGGTGTCGCCTACCTCGCCGGCGAGGCGCGCACCGTCCAGACCTTGCGCAAAATCCTGACCACCGAACGTGGTTGGGACCGACGCCAAATACGCACCAAACCCTTTTGGACCCCCGGCCGAGCCGGGATGGAGTGATCATGGTTGAAACGTCAATTTCGAACCTGCTGTGTGAACGCGCCAGCTTGCAGCCCAACGACACGGCGTTCACCTTCATTGATTACGAGCAGGACTGGAACGGGATTGCCGAAAGCCTGACGTGGTCTCAGCTGCATCGGCGAACGATGAATGTTGCACGGGGACTTCAGCATTACGGGTCGACGGGCGACCGTGCTGTGATAATGGCCCCGCAGGGGCTGGATTACATCGTGGCTTTCCTCGGCGCATTGCACGCGGGACAGGTCGCGGTTCCGCTTGCGCTTCCGCTGGGGGGCGTCAGCGATGAGCGCGTCGGTTCGGTGCTGCGCGACGCGTCGCCGACTGTCATTCTCACAACGTCCTCAGCCGCGGAAACCGTTGCCGGATACGTCAAGTCGCAATCCGGCGGACCCGTTCCATCCGTCGTTCAGGTCGACCGGCTGGGCCTGGACGCCCGGACAGGGTCCGGCGCCGGGGGCTCTGATCACCTAGGGCTGGCGTATTTGCAGTACACGTCCGGATCGACCCGTCAACCCGCCGGGGTGATGGTCTCGCATAGGAACTTGCTGGCAAATTTCGGGCAGGTCATGTCCGACTTCTGCGCGGAGTACGGAGGCGTCGCCCCACCAGACACGACCATTGTCTCGTGGCTGCCGTTTTATCACGACATGGGTTTGATACTGGGAGTGTGCGCACCGGTTTTGGGCGGAATTCGCGCTGTGCTGACGAGTCCGGTGTCGTTCCTGCAGCGACCAGCCCGGTGGATGCAATCGCTTGCCACGGAACGTCACGCATTTTCGGCGGCGCCGAACTTCGCTTTCGAATTGGCGGCACGCAAAACATCGGGCGAGGATATGGCCGGACTGGATCTGGGCGATGTGCTGGTCATCCTCAGCGGCAGCGAACGTGTGCATCCTGCGACGTTGCGGCGGTTCACCGAGCGGTTCGCGCGCTTCAATTTGCCCGACAAAGCGGTACGGCCGGCCTATGGACTCGCAGAGGCGACGGTGTACGCGTTGACCCGCACGCCGGCGCAGCCGCCGAAAATGGTGCACTTCGATTCCGAGAAGCTGGCCACCGGCACCGCGGCGCGCTGCGAACGCGCAACCGGGACAACGCTGATCAGCTACGGGGCGCCGCGGTCACCGATGATTCGCATCGTCGACCCCGACACCAGGATGGAGTGCCCGGAGGGAACCGTCGGCGAAATCTGGATTCACGGTGACAACGTTGCCATGGGCTACTGGCAGAAGGCCCGCGCGACTGAACGCACGTTCGGCGATCGACTGGCCGCACCGTTGGCCGGCGTACCCGAAGCGCCGTGGCTGCGAACCGGCGACTCGGGATTCTTTTTCGACGGCGAGCTGTTCATCATCGGCCGCATCAAGGATCTGTTGATCGTCTACGGGCGTAACCACTCACCCGACGACATCGAGGCGACGGTCCAGGAGATCACCCGGGGCCGGTGCGCGGCGATAGCGGTTCCGCAGGGGGGCATGGAAAAGCTTGTCGTCATCATCGAAGTCAAGAACCAGGGCGCGTCCCACGAAAAGGGGGCGGACAAGCTCACCGTCGTCGAGCGCGAAGTCACCTCGGCGGTCTCCAACTCGCACGGCATCGGCGTCGCGGATCTGGTTCTGGTGACGCCCGGTTCGATACCGATCACCACGAGTGGCAAGGTTCGGCGGGCGGCGTGCGTGGAGCAATACCGGCAAGGTCAGTTCGCCCGCCTGAACGCGTAGGCGGACGTCTCTTTATCGAGGGGATGGATGCTCGGCGGCTCCGCAGACCGTCTGGTCGGGGCGCGTAGAAATTTGGTGTGCTCCGCCCGCGCTGCCGATGTAGCTACGATTGCGTTGTTTTCTTCGTCTTTTAGCCGGCGAATTCAGTTACGTCCGTCATCCCGCAACGTTCTTCTTTGTCGCTGCATTCCACGTCTTTCCCACCGGGCGCCAGCAGAATAGGTTGCTGCCCTGACGATGCCAGAGATAGGTGTCAAGATCACCCAAGTTCGTATGGGACACAAATTTCCACACGGGAAGATTAGATGGAGTCGATTTTCTGGGCATCATCCCTCCCTTTACGAACTCAAGCCGACCAGGCGGATGCGTTGTTTAATCCGGCGCGCGGTGACTGGGTTGGCGGGGCCACCGCGCGCCGGTGGCTTAGGGGATATGGCCGAATTCGACTTAGTTTCGGTAACGTTCGGCGTTGCCGCCTGAACGGTCTACCGAGGTCGCTGGCGGTGGGGCCACGACGTCGATCGTGATCCAGCAGCCCCCGCCGACATGCGCAATTGCGTGTCATGCCGGGAGCCTACGGTCGGCTCTGGTGTCGTCGGGCAAGGTGAGAGCGAAATAGAGTAGTGGAAGCGCCGAGTTAGCGTAGTGGTTAACCCGGAAAACCGCCGCTGCGAAAGACTGGCCCCACCACTGGCCGGAGATCGGCATCGTCCATTGCAACACTGCGCGGCATTTGTAAGACGCGCGCTAAATAGAACGTGCTTTCGGTGGAGTCAATTTAATTGGGCGCTAATTCCATTCGTGCGTAATTTATCCGTCTGCTGATCCATGGCGGGCGGTGGCCGTGGGCGCAAATCTGTCGGCGCCGACCTTGGCCCACCCCGGTAGAGCCGGACCGAGGATGCCTCGCAGTTGGTCGAGAGCCCCGCGGGGGCCTTCACACGGACCACCGCGCGGTACGTTGGCGGTCATGACGTCGCTGGGGGACAAAGTCGTTTTCATCACCGGCGGTGCCCGGGGGATCGGGGCCGAGGTCGCGCGCCGGCTGTGCGCCAAGGGCGCCAAGCTCGTCCTGACCGATCTCAACGAAGCCGACCTGAAGGCGCTCGCCGCCGACCTCGGCGAAGACCGGGTGCTGACCGCGGTCGCCGACGTGCGCGACCTGTCAGCGATGCAGGCCGCCGCCGCTCGCGCCGTCGAGCGGTTCGGCGGCATCGACGTCGTGGTGGCCAACGCCGGCATCATGAGTTACGGGTCGGTGGCCCAGGTCGACCCCGACGCGTTCAAGCGGGTGCTCGACATCAACGTGCTCGGTGTCTTTCACACGGTCCGCGCCACCTTGCCCGCGGTGATCGAGCGTCGCGGCTATGTGCTGATCGTCTCCTCGCTGGCCGCGTACACGGCGGCTCCCGGGCTGGCGCCCTACAACGCCTCCAAGGCCGGCGTCGAGATGTTCGCCAATGCGCTGCGGCTGGAGGTGGCCCGCCACGGCGTGAGCGTCGGCTCGGCGCATATGTCCTGGATCGACACCGCGCTGGTCCGTGACACCCAGACCGACCTGTCCGCGTTCAACCAACTGCTGGCCAGCTTCCCGTGGCCGCTGAACAAGACGACGACCGTCGACAAATGCGCGGCCGCGTTCGTCAAGGGCATCCAGCACCGGCGCACCCGCGTGTACTGCCCGCGCTGGGTGGCCCTGTTCCGCTGGGTCAAGCCGGTGCTGTCCAGTTCGGTCGGCGAACTGCCCCTGCACAAATCCACCGCCGAGCTGTTGCCCCAACTGGACGCCCAGGTCGCCGCGCTCGGCCGCTCCACGAGCGCCTATAACCAAGGCCTCGGTAACTAGCCGGTCTGTGCCGCGCGCTGCGACGCGACGGCCGCCACCCGGTTGCGCACCAGGAACCATCCGGCGCTCAGCGCCGGGATGACCACCACCACCGTGCCGATGGTCCAGGTGCCGGTCTGTTTGTCGAAGGCCATCATGACCAGGACGGCGGCCAGGAACGCCAGTGTGAGGTAGCCCGAATACGGCGCCCACGGCATGCGAAACCGTGGTCGTTGCAACAGCCCGGCCTTGGCCAGCCGGTAGGCGCGCAGTTGACACAACACGATGGTCGCCCAGCACGCGATGATGCCCGGCGCCACGATGTTGAGCACGATCTCGAAGGCTTCGCCGGGATTGACCGCATTCAGGGCAATGCCGAACAGGCAGATGGCGGCCGCCATCGTGATGCCGACGTACGGCACACCGTTCTTGGACATCCGGGTCGCGAACCTGGGGGCGCTGCCACTCGAGGCCATCGAGTGCATGATGCGGCCGGTGGAATACAGCCCCGCATTCAGGCTCGACAGGGCTGCGGTGAGCACGACCACGTTCATCAGGTCCCCGGCGCCGTGGAAGCCGATCGTGGAAAAGAAAGTGACAAAAGGGCTTTCGGTGGCCTTGTAGGAGGTGTACGGCAGCAGCAACGCCAGCAGCGCAACCGATCCGACGTAAAAGATCGCTATGCGAACGATCACCGAATTGATCGCGCGCGGCATGACCTTTTCCGGTTCGGCGGTCTCCCCGGCGGCCGTGCCCACCAATTCGACGGCGGCATAGGCGAATACCACACCCGAGGTGGTCAGCAGCGTCGCGAGTACGCCTGAGGGAAAGAGGCCGCCGTGGTCGGCCCACACGCTCAGCCCGGTGCTGTGGCCGTCGACCCGATAGCGCCCCGCCACGAAGACGATGCCCACGACCAGGAAGGCGATGAGCGCGAAAACCTTGATCAGCGCCGCCCAGAATTCCAGCTCACCGAACCATTCCACCGAGATCAGGTTCATCGACAGCACGACGACGAGGGCCAGCAGCGCCAACACCCATTGCGGGATCGATTCGAATGTCGTCCACCGCCGCAGATAGGTGGCGATCGCGGTGGTGTCGACGATGGCGGTCATCGACCAGCCGAGGAAATACATCCAGCCGATGGCGTAGGCGGCCTTCTCGCCGAAGAATTCGCGCGCATACGACACGAACGAGCCCGACGACGGGCGATGTAGGACCAGCTCGCCCAGTGCTCGCAGGATGAAAAACACGAATATCCCGCAGACGGCGTACACCAGGAACATCCCGGGTCCCGCCTTGGCCAGCCGGCCGCCCGCGCCCAGGAACAGCCCGGAGCCGATCGCGCCGCCGATGCCGATCATCTGCACTTGCCGGGGCTTGAGCCCCTTGCGGTAACCGGCGTCTTCGCCGAAGTCCCCGACTACTTCGTGGGGGTTGCCGTCACCAGGCGACGCGGCCATGAAACGTCCAATCGGTAGGTCGCGAAGCGATGCTTCCGTAGTTGATCGGTCGCCGGCAAGTTCGCCGGCGCACCGTCAGTGTCGATGGTGGCGACCCGCTGCGCCCGGCTCCGCCGCGCTCGCGATCGCCACTAGCGCCCGTAGCCGGGGCGGCGGCGGCGCAGATAGCGCTCGAACTCGGCGGCCAGGGCGTCGCCGTCGATCTTGCCCAACGCGTCGTTCATGTCCACCTCGGCGTCGCCGCGCTGTTCCAGCGATTGCACGTATTCGGCGAGGTCCTCGTCCTCGGCGGCCATCTCGGTGACGGCCTGCTCCCATTCCTCGGCGTCCGACGGCAAGTCCGCCAGCGGAACCTCGATGTCGAGCACGTCTTCGACCCGGCGCAGCAGGGCCACCGTCGCCTTCGGGTTCGGCGGCTGGGACACGTAATGCGGCACGGCGGCCCAGAACGTCACCGCCGGGATCCCGGCGGCCACGCAGGCATCCTGAAACACCCCGGCGATGCCGGTGGGGCCCTCGTAGCGGCTTTCCTCGAGCCCGAAGCGCTTCGCGGACTCGGGGGAGTAGGCCGCGCCCGATACCGGAACCGGCCGGGTGTGCGGGGTGTCGGCCAGCAGGGCGCCCAGGATCACCACGGTGTCCACGTTGAGCTTGTCGGCGATGGCCACCAACTCGGCGCAGAAGGTGCGCCAGCGCATGTTGGGTTCGACCCCGTGCATCAGCACGACGTCGCGGTCACTGCCCGGGGGCCGGCAGTGCGAGATCCGCATCGCCGGCCACACCAGCTCGCGGGTCACCCCATCCACCTGCCGGATCACCGGCCGATTCACCTGGTAGTCGTAGTACGCCTCGTCGTCGATCTCCAAGATCGGGTCCGCTTCCCAGATGGCCTCGAGGTGTTCGAGCGCGTCGCTGGCCGCATCACCGGCGTCGTTCCAGCCCTCGAACGCGGCCACGACGACGGTCTGGTGCAGTTCGGGTAATGCGGCCTTGCCACTAGGGAGGCCAAAGGGGGGGCCGTCGGGCGGGGTCACAGAATTAGCGTACGGCCTTCCGCCCCGATCTTCGGGGCGCGGTGGCCGCGAATTGAGCCCCGCCGGGCGTTTTACCGGGAGCTTTACATAGGACGACTATTCTTATGGCGTGACTGCCGCTGACGAACACCGCTCCGACACCGACGCTGCGACGGGCATCCACAACGGCGTCGCGGCGGTCGAGGCGAAATACGTGCGGCTGCAATCTCGTTAACCTTGGTAACTACGACATTGCCGACACGATCCGCGAGCTGGGGATCGAGGGGCTCGTGGCCCCACGTGGATCGGGTCGAGCTGGGGGCGTCCAGACGTCGGGTGACGACGTAGACTTTCCACCGTCGAGAGGCGTTGCAACGGATCCGGGTACTGCCGGTTTCCGCCACGCTCGGCAGAGTCAAGGACGCCTTCCGCTACGGAAGGATTACACGTGACCGCCTTGGACACCTCCGCATCGAGCACCTTCGCGCCGAACGTCCGCCCCGACTGCACCGCCGCACTGACGGCTGCTCTGCGCCAGCGGATCATGGTGATCGACGGCGCGATGGGGACGGCGATCCAACGGGACCGGCCGGACGAGGCCGGCTACCGCGGCGATCGGTTCACGGAGTGGCCGACCGCTCTTCAGGGCAACAACGACCTGCTCAACCTCACGCAGCCGCAGATCATCGAGGGGATCCACCGCGAGTACCTCGAGGCGGGCGCCGACATTCTGGAAACCAACACGTTCAACGCGAACGCGATCTCGCTCTCCGACTACGACATGGCTGACCTGAGCTACGAGCTCAACTACGCCGGCGCCGCCCTGGCCCGCAAGGCCGCCGACGAGTACAGCACCCCCGAGAAGCCCCGCTACGTCGCCGGCGCCATCGGGCCGACGACGCGGACCGCGTCGATCTCGCCGGACGTCAACGACCCCGGCGCCCGCAACGTCTCCTACGACCAGCTGGTCGCCGCCTACCTCGAAGCCGCCAACGGCCTGGTCGACGGCGGCGCCGACCTCCTCATCATCGAGACGATCTTCGACTCGCTGAACGCCAAGGCGGCGGTGTTCGCCGTCGAGACACTGTTCGAGGACCGCGGACGCCGCTGGCCGGTGATCGTCTCGGGCACCATCACCGACGCGTCCGGGCGGACGTTGTCCGGTCAGGTCACCGAAGCATTCTGGAACGCGATCAGGCACGCGAAGCCGATCGCGGTGGGCCTCAACTGCGCCCTGGGCGCGCCGGAGATGAGGCCCTACATCGCCGAGATGTCCCGCATCGCGGACACCTTCGTCTCCTGCTACCCGAACGCCGGCCTGCCCAACGCCTTCGGCGAGTACGACGAGACCCCGGAGCGTCAGGCCGGCTACATCGCCGACTTCGCCGAGGCCGGCCTGGTCAACCTGGTCGGCGGGTGCTGCGGGACGGCGCCGCCGCACATCGCGGAGATCGCCAAGGTCGTCGAGGGCAAACCGCCGCGCGAGGTGCCGCAGATCGAGGTGGCCACCCGGCTCTCGGGCCTGGAGCCGCTCAACATCACCGACGACTCCCTGTTCGTGAACATCGGTGAACGCACCAACATCACCGGCTCCGCGCGGTTCCGCAACCTGATCAAGGCCGAGGACTACGACACCGCGCTGTCGGTGGCCCTGCAGCAGGTCGAGGTCGGCGCGCAGGTCATCGACATCAACATGGACGAGGGCATGATCGACGGCGTCGCCGCGATGGACCGGTTCACCAAGCTGATCGCGGCCGAGCCGGACATCAGCCGCGTCCCGGTGATGATCGACTCCTCCAAGTGGGAGGTCATCGAGGCGGGCCTGAAGAACGTGCAGGGCAAGCCGATCGTCAACTCGATCTCCATGAAGGAGGGCGAGGAGAAGTTCATCCGCGAGGCACGGCTGTGCCGCAAGTACGGCGCCGCCGTCGTCGTGATGGCCTTCGACGAGCAGGGTCAGGCCGACAACCTGGAGCGCCGCAAGGAGATCTGCGGGCGCGCCTACCGGATCCTGACCGAAGAGGTCGGCTTTCCGCCCGAGGACATCATCTTCGACCCGAACTGCTTCGCGCTGGCAACCGGTATCGAGGAGCACGCGACGTACGGGATCGACTTCATCGAGGCCTGCGCCTGGATCAAGGAGAACCTTCCGGGGGTGCACATCTCCGGCGGCATCTCGAACGTGTCGTTCTCGTTCCGGGGCAACAACCCCGTCCGCGAGGCGATCCACGCGGTGTTTTTGTTCCACGCCATCAAGGCCGGCCTGGACATGGGCATCGTCAACGCCGGCGCGCTGGTGCCCTACGACTCGATCGACCCCGAGTTGCGGGACCGCATCGAGGACGTCGTCCTGAACCGTCGCGAGGACGCGGCCGAACGGCTCCTGGAGATCGCCGAACGGTTCAACAGCACGGACCAGTCCGGGAAAGACGCCGCGGCGGAAGCCGAGTGGCGCAGCCTCCCGGTTCGCGAGCGGATCACGCACGCGTTGGTCAAGGGCATCGACGCACACGTCGATGCCGACACCGAGGAATTGCGCGCCGAGATCGCCGACGCGGGCGGTCGCCCGATCGAGGTGATCGAGGGCCCGCTGATGGACGGCATGAACGTCGTCGGTGACCTCTTCGGCTCGGGCAAGATGTTTTTGCCCCAGGTGGTGAAGTCGGCCCGGGTGATGAAGAAGGCCGTGGCGTACCTGTTGCCGTTCATCGAGGCGGAGAAGGAAGAGTCCGGCGCCGGGGCAGGCAAGGACACCAACGGCACGATCGTGATGGCGACCGTCAAGGGCGACGTCCACGACATCGGCAAGAACATCGTCGGGGTTGTCTTGCAGTGCAACAACTTCGAAGTGATCGACCTCGGTGTGATGGTGCCCGCCGAGAAGATCCTGGCCGCGGCGAGGGAGCACGACGCCGACATCATCGGGTTGTCCGGACTGATCACCCCGTCACTGGACGAGATGTCCAACTTCGCCGTCGAGATGGAACGTGAAGGCCTCGAGATCCCGCTGCTGATCGGTGGCGCGACCACCTCCCGCGCTCACACGGCGGTGAAGATATCGCCGCGCCGGACCGGTCCGGTGGTGTGGGTCAAGGACGCGTCCCGCTCGGTTCCGGTCGCCGCGGCCCTCCTCGACGACAAACAGCGGCCGGGCCTGCTGGAGGCCACCGAGAAGGATTACGCATCGCTGCGCGAGCGGCACGCGCAGAAGAACGAGCGCCCGATGCTCACGCTGGAGAAGGCCCGCGCCAACCGGACCCCGATCGAGTGGGACGGCTACACGCCGCCGGTGCCCGCCCAGGGTCTCGGGGTGCGGGAGTTCAAGGACTACGACCTCGCGGAGTTGCGCGAGTACATCGACTGGCAGCCGTTTTTCAACGCCTGGGAGATGAAGGGCCGCTTCCCCGACATCCTCAACAACCCGGCCTCGGGCGAGGCTGCCCGCAAGCTGTACGACGACGCCCAAGAGATGCTCGACACCCTGATCAAGGAGAAGTGGCTGACCGCCAACGCGGTGATCGGGTTCTTCCCGGCCAACGCGGTCGGCTCGGGTGTGGAAGACGTCGAGGTCTACACCGACGACACCCGCACCGAGGTGCTGACCACGCTGCACCACCTGCGTCAGCAGGGTGAGCACCGGGAGGGCATCCCCAACCGGTCGCTGGGCGACTACATCGCGCCCAAGGACACCGGCCTGGCCGACTACATCGGCGCCTTCGCCGTCACCGCCGGGCTCGGCAGCGGAGAAAAGATCGCGGAGTTCAAGGCAGCCCTGGACGACTACAGCGCGATCCTGCTGGAGTCGCTCGCCGACCGGCTGGCGGAGGCGTTCGCCGAACGGATGCACCAGCGGGTCCGCAAGGAGTTCTGGGGATTCCAGCCCGACGAGCACTTGGACAACGAGGCACTCATCGCCGAGAAGTACCAGGGAATCCGGCCCGCCCCGGGTTACCCGGCCTGCCCGGAGCACACCGAGAAGGCGACGCTCTGGAAGTTGATGGACGTTACGGAGCGGACCGGCATCGAGTTGACCGAGTCGATGGCGATGTGGCCCGGGGCCGCCGTCAGCGGCTGGTATTTCTCACACCCGCAGTCGCAGTACTTCGTGGTCGGCCGGATGGCCCAGGATCAGGTCGCCGACTACGCGAGGCGCAAGGGCTGGACCCTGAAGGAAGGTGAGCGCTGGCTCAGCTCCAACCTCGCCTACAACCCGGAGGACTGAGCCCGCCGCGGTCCACGAGCCCGGCGTGAGGCGAGCTCACCTATCGCGCTGACGGGCGGTGGCGTTCGGGGCCGAGTCATCAGTTGTCGTGCGCCGGAGAAACGCGCGCTTTCATCGCGGCGGCCAGGGAGCGTTCGGCGCGCCGGCGGGTGTCGCCGAGACCCACCATCAGGTTGACCGCCATCGGGGCCATCACGTCTTGCAGCCCTTGGGTGTCGATGAATCCGCCCATAGTCAGCAGGACGAATCCGTGTGTAGCACTGAGGATTTGGGTGGCCGCGGCGGTCGGATCCTGCGATCGGATCCGCCCGGCTTCGATGACCCGCTCGACCGCGGCCACCAGAACGGACAGCGCGTCGACACCTATCGACACGAGCGAGCCGACGCGCGCTTAGACGCGCAGCACGGAAGCCAAGGCGGACAGCGGAATATGCGCTTGCACGGTGCCCCCGTCCATGTACCACTGCGGCAGGCCGGGTGAGAAGTTGATCGGGCTGTCGTGGCCCACCGGGTAGTCCGGCATGTAGAGGATCAGCTCGTCGGGCGTCACCGCCCACGCCTTGTACGCCCCCGAATAGACCTCGTCCGGCGTCCAGCGGTCGACGACGAACGGGTAGGTTCCCGGGTCGTGCGGCGGCGGCGCCTGGTCGAGCGCGGTCTGGACAAACGGCTGGGCCAGTGGGGGAATGGCGGTCAGCGGGTCTGACGTCGTCAGGTCCGCCAGCTGCACCCGTCTTCCGCTTGCCATGTCGAATGTGAAGGTCCGATAGGCGTTGTTCGGCTGGGGGCCGTCGGCATGATAGTCCTCATGAAACACCGCGCTGAGCAGGTTGGCGTGCCGGAAGACTTCGAAGTTCTCCTCGCCGTAGCTGTCGGCGGCCATGCTGGAGTTGGCGTTTCGCCAATTGTTGACCAGGGTGTGCAGGTAGTCGCGGATCACCGGACCCGTGGTCGGATTGTCGACCAGATCCTCGGGCACCGCGACCTTGATGTCGCGCACGGCGTTGCGTTCCGAGGTCACCGAGGTGTGGCAATATTGGCCGTCCCAGTTCCCGCCGAGCTCGCCACAGAACGACGGGGCCGATGCGTGCGCAGCGGGGAAGGTGGGAAGCGTTGCGGCGGCTGCCAATACGGACGCCGCTATGAGCCGGCGCATCACAGCAGCTGCACTTTGCTTGCCCGCCAGCGGCCGTCGACCTTTTCCATGGTCATCTTGATCCTGCTGCGGTCGATGCGCGGGTCGGGAGCGGCCGTGTTGGTGACGGTCTGGTCGATGAACACCAGCACGACGACCTTGTTGGTGGATGCGGACTGGATGGCCGAGTCCACCACCACCCCATGCGCGGTGGCTTTGTTGTCGATCAGTAGCTGCCGAAGTTTCACACTGGACTGGGTGTACATGTCCTTGAACTCGCCGGTCGCGCCGTCGAGCACCTGCCTGAAGTTCTCGTCGACCTTATTCGAGTCAATGCTCGTCAGCACCTGCGCGTAAGCGATGGCCGCCTGCTGGGCCTGTTCGCCGGCCACCTTGACCTGATGGTCTTGCCACTGCCGCCATCCCAGGAACCCCGAAACCGCAAGCGAGGCAACGAGTAACAGCGGCAGTACGCTGCGGCGCAGGTATTGCTTCCAGGGCCGTTTGCCGCGTTCGGAGTCGGGACGCTTGCGTGTGAGAAGACCACCCTCGTCGGCCTGCTCCTCCGCCTCGGTCTCCCCGGCGGTCACGTCGTCGACATCGTCGGGGGCGGCTTCCGTCGATCCGACGTCCGGCTCCGTTTTGACGGCCTCGGACTTCGGATTCTTTTGGGAGGTCACGATCACGGTCATCTCCTAGGGATCGGCTCGGACGGTTCAGGCCTAGTGCGGCGGTTCGATCGGCAGCTGCGGGCCGCCGTAGGGGGTGGGAATGGTGTAGCGGCCCTTGGGGGTCGGATCGGTTCGCTGGCCCAGGTTCGCGCCCATCGGCGGGCCGGCGGTGTCGTCGCCGCCCGGGCGCGGTGCGTTCTTGGCGCCGCGGATCGAGACCGCGGGGTCGTCGTCGCGGCAGTAGGTGTACATGAACGGCTCGTAGTAGTCGGCGGCCGACGGTGGGTGCGAGGGAGTTCCGTAGTCGCACACGTAGCGGGGGTAGAGGTCGGCAATCGCCCAGACTCCGTTGTCGTGAAACGCGCTCGTCACCGCGTCCAGTACCGACCCACGATAGTCCGGGAACAGCGCGTTGAGCGCCGGGACCCGCAGATATAAAAGCTGCGACATGGTGGCCATGCTGCCCAGCAACTGCACCATCGTGTCGGAATTGTCGGCGAACAGATTGTCGACGGCCGAAAGTGTGCGCGGTGTCTGCTGGGTTAAACGGCGATAGCCAGCCTGCATCCGGGCGACGCCGGTCAGCGTTTGGTTGAGTTCTGTTGCGGCAGCGCCCAAGCCGGAGTTCTTGTCGCTCGCCAGGGTGAGCACGACCCGGCTGGTCTTGATGATGCTGGTGGTTTGCGGCAGCACCGAATCCAGCGTCGAAAGCAGGAAAGTGCCGCCGTCGACGATGGCGGTCAGCTTCGCCGGACCTTCCTTGCTCAGGCTCAGTTCCTTCTTGATCAACTCGATCTTGTGCGGGTCCACCTGGGCCAGCAGCCCGTCGGCGTCGCCCAGCAACTGCGCCAAGCTGACCGGGACCGTGGTGTGGTCCAGGGCGATGCGGCTGCCGTCGTGCAAATACGGGCCGGCGTCGGACGCGGCTTCGAAGTTGACGTACTGCTCACCGGCCGGCGAGAGCGCCGACACGTGCACGACGCTGTTCGCCGGGATCCGCACCTTCGACGTGATGGTGGCGACGGCGTTCACCCCGTGGTCGGTGATCTCCAGCGACTCGACCCGGCCGATGCGCACCCCCCGCAGCGCGACGTCCTGGTTGGGGAGGAGCCCGCCCGAATCGGCCAACTGTATGGTGACCCGGTAGGACGCGGCGAAGGGCTTCACCCGCAAGGCGCCGATCAGCAGGTAGGCAGTGGCCACGACCAGGATGAGCGCCAACCCGGCCACCGACAGCCACACCTGTTGCCGGTGGCCCGTACGCACCGCCCGGACAACGAGATTGGCGAAGTCGGCGATGGCGCGGATCATGAGTGCGGCCCCGGCGGCGGTTCGGCCGACCCCGGTGGCGGGACCGGTCCCGGCGGGGGTCCGGGGGCGACATCGATTTGGCCCGGGATGGTCGGGTCCGGGATGACGGGAACCTGCGGCGAATCCGGTCCCCGGCCGACCACCCGCTCCTGTAGCCGCCACAGGGTGTACTTGAGGGTGCCCACGAGCAGGTTCACGTTGTAGTGGTGGGGTCCGTGCAGCCCGATGTCACCGGGGTATCCGATATCGGGCAGCGAACCGAGCATGATCTTGTCCACGCCCACGTGCACCGAAATCGAGTTCCCCGCCGTCGATTTGACCAACGGAGGGATCAGCCGGTTCACCGACAGCCAGCTGGTGTCCGGGCTCACCGCGACGTCGTTGGCGGCCCCGGCGATGGTGTTCAGGTCGCGGATCACGCTGCGGCCGCTGGTGTCGGTCCCGCCGATCGACGGGAACCTGGCCAGCAACCGCGTGGTGTCGCCCACCTGGACGGCCAAATTGGAAAGCTGGGTGGTGTTGGCGGCCAGGGCCGACGTCGCGGGCCTGGCCGCCGCCATCAGGTCGCTGATCGTTTGATTCTTGGCGTCGAGTTGGTCGGCCAGCCGCGACAATTGGCTCAACGCGTTCTTGATCTGATCGGATCGCGAATCCAGCGTCCCGAGCAACTCGTTGGACTTGCGGATCATGTCTCCGAACGCCTGTCCCTGGTCACCGGTCGCCTTGCCGAAACCGTTGATGATGTTAGTGAAATTGCGTACCGCGCCACCGTTTACGAGAATCGCCGCCGAGCTCAGCACCGACTCGACGGTCGCGGCGGCCGCGGTGGAGTCCAGGCCGATGGTGTCGCCGTTCTTCAATAGCGGCCCGTCCCCCTCACCCGCGCCGGGCGGCTTCAACGCGACGAACACGTCGCCCAGTGGCGTCGCGGTGCGCAATTCGGCGGTGCTGCCGCGGGGCAGTTGCACGCCCTCCCTGATCCGCAGCCTGGTGAGGGCGGTGTAGTTGCGCGCAACCATCGACTCGAGTTGCCCGACGTCGGCCCCGGCGAGCTTGACCTTGGCGTTCATCGGCAGGTTGAGCGCGTTGGAGAACACGGCGTTCAGCGAATACCCTCCCGAACCCAGCCCCGGTGCCGGAAGGGGCAGGCTGGCAAGGCCGTTCGTGGCGCATCCTGCGGTGACCATGGCCGCGGCCAGCACCGCCGGCATTCCCCGCGTGCGCGCCGTCATCATTTCTGCCCCATGGCGGCCATGCCGTCGAGCACGTAGGTCAACCCGAAATCGGGGCCGAAGTCCTGGATGGTCCCGGTGCTGCAGCCCAGTTGACGAAGGCCCATCAGGTTGCAGATCTCTTTGGTGTACTGGCTGTCGAAGAGCAATCGGTCCGTCAAAAAGCGGGCGCGCACGGCACCGTTGGCCCGGTCGATCATGTTGTAGGCGTTGTCGGCCACCAGTGGAGCGAGATCCAGGAGCTCGGCCAGGTCGCGCCTCTGCTCGGTCACCGTCTTCAGCGCGGCATTGCCGTTGACGACCGTCTGCTTGATGTTGTCGCGGTTGGCGTCAAGCAGGTCGCCGGCCCGCTGGATGAGTTGGTCGAGTTTGCGTCCGGTGCTGCCACTGCCGAGATTTTCGTCCGCCATGATCTGGCTGACTTGGTGGATGGTGGAGGCGAATTCGCGCAATTTCGTGTCATTGGCGGCCACGGCGTCGAACAGCGTACTGATGTTTTTGACGATCGTGGTGATCTGCTCACGGGTCGTCGCGCCGCCGTCGCTGGACAGGCGCAGCGCCTTGGACAGTTCGCCCAGCGCCGCTTTGATCTTTTCGCCGTTGCCGTTGATCACCTCGGTCCCGCCATTGAGCACGTCGGCGATCGGGCCGCCGCCGCGGCCGTCGCCCTCGAGCGACTTGGTCACCTTGTCCAAGACGTTGAGGACGCTGCTGAATTCGACCGGTGTCTTGGTCCGGGGCAGCCCGATGGTGTCGTGGTTCTGCAGGGTCGGCCCGTCGTGGTAGGGCGGTGTGAGTTCGATCTGGCGGTCGGTGAGGATGGAGGTCGACACCGTGACCGCCTGCGCGGTGGCGGGAACCTTGACGTGGCGGTCGACGGTGAAGTCAACTTCGACGTAGCCGCCCTTGGCGTTGATCTTGGTGACCTTGCCCACCGGCATGCCGAGCACCGCCACCACGTTGCCCTCGTAAAGTCCTGAGGCGCTGTCGAATTGGGCGGTCACCGTGATCGTGTCCTCGTCGGAACGCAGGTACCACCAACCGACGCCGACCACCGCGCCGATGACCGCGGCCGCGGCGACGATGGCCAGCGCCCTGGCGCCGAATCCCCTCATTTGCAGTCCTTGAAGTACTGGATCATGCCGAACTGCTTGGCGCGGCCGCTGATCGCGCACATCCAGGAGTCGATCAGGGGCACGTTGGGCGCGTTGAAGTTGATCGCGTTGCCGTCACCGGTGAGGTTGGCCGCCTCGCGAAAGAAGATCGGGCTGGTTTGCAGCATGCTGTGCAGCAGGTCGTCGTGCGCGGACATCAGGTTGGTGAAGTCGCGCATGTCTTTGATCAGCGCGTCCAGACCCGAGCGGTCGTTGACCACGACCTGGCTCATGGTGTCGACAAGACTCGAGAGGGATTGCATCATCGCGTGGAAAACGGCGCGCCGCGCGACGAATTGGCCCAGCAGGTCCTGCCCCTGGTCGACCAGCGCGCCGATACCGGCCTGCTGGCGCCGCAGCGTGTTCGTCACCTGCTCGGTGCTGCGCAGCAGCTGTCCAAGCTGGTCGCGGCGCACCGCGATGATCGACGAAAGGGTGTTGATGTTCGTAATTGCCTGCGGCACCACGGAGGGCAGTCCCTCGAGTTGCTTGCCGAGCACCGCCAGCGACTGTGCGAACCTGTCGGAGTCGACCTGTTCGAAAGTGGTGGTGGCATCCTGCAACGCGGCCTGCAGGTCGTAGGGCACCTCGGTGTGCGCCAGGTCGAATGTGTTGTTGGGCAGGTGCGCCGGCCCGTTGGGTTCCAGCGCGAGGTAGCGCGACCCCAGGATCGTGGTGACCCTGATCTGCGCCCGGGAGTCCTTGCCCAGCTTGATGTCGTCCCGGACCTTCAGCCCCGCCTCGACGTGGTCGCCGACGAGTTTCATGCTCGTGACGTTGCCCACCGGAATGCCCGCGACCACGATGGGGTTGCCCGCCCGCAGCGAAGCCGCTTGCAGGAACTCGGCGGTGTAGTGCAGATAGCCGGCGCCGATGGCATGCACCAGCAGCATGACCCCGATGACCACCGCTACCACCGCGACCGCGATGAACCCCAGCCAGGTCTTGTTGTAGCTTTCCAGCGGCCGCTTCTTCATCCCCGAAAGCCGTTGCCGCACAGTCTTGTCAGCCATCGACCGTGCTCCTGCACCTCGGGGTGTGCCACGCCCTGTTTCCCGGCGTGGCGGCATTGATGATGATCGGCACGACATCGTTGAGCCCGGGGAAGAACCCCATGAAGTTCACGTCACACACGTAGGCGTTGCCGTAGGCGCCCTGATTGCCGACCCGGGTAAGGCCTTTCAGCAGCAGCGGGATGTTGTCGCCGAAGAACGCCACCTGCGGTTCGACGTCCATGATGTGTCTGGCGACACCGGGCTTGCGATCGATGAATTCGCGCAATGCCGGGTACACGTCGGTCGCCGACGTCGACAGTCGACCCGTCACCCGCGCCAGCGAACCCACCGAGGCGACCAGGTCGGGGCGCCGCTGGTCGAGCTCACCGACGACGCTGCGGGTCTGTGTGATGACCCCGTCGAGGTCGTCGTTTTGGGCCGCGAGGTTGCCCACCACCTTGTTGAGGTTGGTGATCACGCTGCCCAGGGCCTGATCCCGCCCCGCGAATGTCTCTGTGAGCGTGGAGGTCTGGCCGACCAGCGTGGCCAGCGATGACGTGTCACCTTGCAGCGAGGCGATGATGCCTTTGGTGAGGTTGTCGGCGTCGTGGGGGTTCAGCAGGCTGAACAACGGTTCGTAGCCATTGAGCAGCGTGGTGACGTCGAAAGAGGGTTCGGTGCGTTCCAGCGGGATGGTGCTGCCCGGCGGAAGCAGCTCGGGGCTGCCTTCCTTGCCCAACGACAGTCCCAGGTAGCGCTGCCCGACGATGTTCTGATACGTCACCGAGGCGAGGGTGTTGCCGAACAGCCGTTGTTCCTGCTGCACCACGAACGAGACTTTCGCCAGTTTCCCGTCCAGTTCCACCTTTTCGACCCGGCCCATGCGCACTCCCGCCATGCGGACGTCGTCGCCCTCGCGAAGCCCGTACACGTCGCTGAACACCGCCGAATACCTGGCCGTGTCACCGGCGACGTCACGCCGCAAGCTCACATACACCAGCCAGGTCACCGTCAGCGAGACGATCATGAACAGGGTCAGCGCGATGAGCGGGCCGCGAAATTTCATTTGGCCTCCCCGGACGGATGGGCTACCGACACCGTGGTGCCACGGGCGACCGGACCGAGCAGCAGCTCCGTGGCCGGCGTGGCGGGGCCGCCGGTGATCACACCCAACATGTTTCGTTCATACTGGCTCCCAACGGGTCCCACGTTCCCCCCGAAACGCGAGGGGCCAAACGACGCCTGCGGAATCCACGGCGCCTTGGGCGCCACCGGCGCGACCCACGGCTGATGCGGTTGTGGTGTCGCCGGCGCCCCCGGCGACGGGTTGTCGGGATTCGCGCTGCCGGGAACGGGCGGTGACGGCGTAATCCCTGGGGCCAGCGGGGGATTCGGATCGGTCAAATTCGGAGTCGGGTTGATCAGCGGCGGACCCACGGCAACCAGGTTTCCGTCCGGACCGATCACGGTGCCCGGCGGCGGAGCCAGATCCTTGGGGGGATGATAGTTCTGCGGCAGCAGCACCTCGGGCAGATCGGGGCGCACCGGGATCAGCGGCGCGGTAAAGCAGCTCGGCCCCTTCAGCTCGCCGTAGTGTGGACAGTCGGCGCGGGTGTAGGTGGAACTGGGCGTGAACGTCAGCATCGCGCGCATGTTGCCCAGATTCGTGTCCGGGTTCCAGACCTGCTCCATGAACTGGTTGGCAAGGTTGTCCAATTTCGTCACCGCGGGCACGAAATTGTTCGACTTCTGCGCCAACACACCGAACACCGGCGTGAAATCGGTGGTGATCCTGATGAGTTGGTCGATGTGGTTGTCGAACGATTGGCGCGTCGTGCCGACCGTGTCGTCGGCGCCCGACAGCAGCGAGCTCAGCTGTCCGCGCGTCTCGGCGAACGCCCGCATCGGCTCGACGGCCTGATGCAATGCGTCGAGAAGGTCGGGGGCCGTCTGCGCGAGCCCCGTCGTCGCATCGAGCAGCGCGGACACCGTCGACGGACCGGTGTCGGTGCTGACGATCGAATTGAGCTGGTCGAGAAGGCGATTCAACTGCGCACCGGCGTTGAGCAGGCTGACGCGGCGGTGGTCGGTCGCCGCACCCAGGGCGGCCAGGATCCCCACCGACCTGTCGTCACGGCCGCGCCCCGCGGCGGCCAGCAGGTCGCGCAACTTGCTGACCGTCGTCTGGAACAACACGGTCGGCAACCGCTTGTCCTCCGGAATATGCGCGCCCTGGCGGATTTTCGCCCCCGGGCCCTTTTGGTTTGGGGAGCCCACCAACTGCACCGACGACACGGCGAACACATTGCTCGGCACCACGCGCGCGGTCACTGCGGCCGGAATCGACTTGGCGTATTCGGGTTTGAGGTCGATGTGGACATAGTTGGGTTTGCCGTGCGCGGCCGGGACGACGTCGTCGACCATTCCGACGAGCACGCCGTGATATTTGACGTCCGATTTTTGCGGAAGGCCATCGCCCACGTTGACCAGATCGGCAACCACCCGCACGTAATTGTCCAGCCTGCCAGTGGATTTGACCAACATCGCGGCGGTGACCAGGGCGCTGACCACCACGACGGCGATGCCGACGCCGAACAGCTGGCGTTCGGAGGGGCCACGTCCGTCCAGCTCAAGGGAATTGGGCATCTTCCACCGACCTAGCCACGGGCCTAACCGCCAAACCTTGCGCCGGAGTCGACGCCCCACAGCGCCATGGTGAGCAGCATGTTCACGATGATCACGACCGTGATGCTGGCCCGCATGCCGTGCCCCGCGGCGACGCCGACGCCTTCGGGTCCGCCGCTCGCGTAATACCCGTAGTAGCACTGGATCGTCGAGGCGATCCACACGAAGATGACGGCCTTGATCAACGAGTAGACGATGTCCTGGCCGGCCAGCATCAGCGTGAAGTAGTGCAGGTAGGACCCGGTCGAGCCACCGCTGCCGATCCCCACCACCACTTGCGTGCTCAGGTAGCCGATCGCCAGGCACGCGGCGTACAGCGGGATGATCGCCACCACCGAGGCGATCAGCCGGGTGGTCACCAGGTAGGGGATCGGGCGGATCGCGATCGACTCCAATGCGTCGATCTCCTCGGCGATGCGCATGGATCCCAGCTGGGCGGTGAAGCGGCAACCGCCCTGCATGGCGAAGGCCAGCGATGCCATCAACGGCGCCAGTTCGCGGGTGTTGACCAACGAGGAGACGAACCCGGTGGCCGGGCCGAGGCCGAGCAGGTCGAGGAAGTTATAGCCCTCGATGCCGACGAGTGCGCCGACCGTCATGCCGAGCACCACCGCCACGCCGGCGGTGCCGCCACCGACCACGATCGAGCCGTTGCCCCAGGTGATGTTCGACAGGAGCCGCAGAAATTCGCCGCTGTACTGGCGCACGGCGAGCGGCACGGCGACCGCCGCCCGGACGAAGAAGACCAGCAGATGGCCGAGCCGGATGATCGGCACCTTGCCCCTGCGGTAGAGCCGGACGAGCGGCGTCGAAATCGGTGCGAAAGGCTCATACGCCGAGGCCGTCACGTCAGAGCCCCGTCCTGGGCGACAACAGGATGTAGAGCTGGCTGATGGCGACGTTGACGATCATCAGCAGCAGGATCGCCTCGACGACGGCGGCGTTCACCGAGTTCGCGACGCCCGTCGGTCCGCCCTTGGTGGACAAGCCTTTTTGGCTGGACACGACGGCCACGATCGCGCCGAACACGATCGCCTTCAGCAGCGCGAGAATCATGTCGCCGGTCGTCGCGAACGACGCGAACGTCGACACGAAGCTGCCCGGCGCGCCGTTCTGGAAGTACACGTTGAACATGTAGCTCGCGAAGAATCCGGCGAAGCACACGACGCCGGTGAGGGCCACACCGATCATCACCGCCGCGGCGAAGCGGGGGACAACCAGGCGCCGGATCACCGAGACCCCCATCACCTCCATCGCGTCGGTTTCCTCGCGCATGGTGCGCGAACCGAGATCGGCGGTGATGGCCGACCCGACGGCCGACGCCATGAGCACCGCCGCCACCAACGACGCGCCCTGCCGAATGACCGCGAGCCCGCTCGCCGCGCCGGCCAGCGAGGTGGCGCCGACCTGGCCGGCCAGCAGCGCGAATTGGATGGACAGGGTGACGCTGATCGGCAGCGAGACCAGGATCGTCGGTAGCACCGCGGTGCCGGCCATGAACGCGCCCTGCCGGACGAATTCGTGCCATTGAAATCGCCCGGTGATCAGGTCGACGAAGAAATATTGAACGGTGCGCACGCCCAGGACGAACTGTTCGCCCACCGTCGTCAGCGAGGCGACCGGATGACGTCTGACGTACCCGACCGACCAGTTCCGGATGGCGACAACGCCGTCAAGCTGTGCCGTCGTCATAGCGGCGCGACCCGCGGTCGGTCTAGCAAACCCGTGGCACAGGTCATCGCGTACCAGCTACCGCTCATCGGCCCTCTTCCCACCCCTAAGTCCTGAGCGCCGAGCAGAGGCCGTTGGGTAGCCGTTGGAACCCTATTTTTATTAAAATAGTGTCAACAAGCGCCAAGACTCTGCAGTTCATCGGTGTGTGCTGCATCACACTAGCCTATTTGATAGGGACTTTCAATAGTGTAGAGTCCCTCATCTGAGATCGTCGCTGGACGGCATCGCGGGGTTCTAATGTCGGATTGACGAAGGTGATGGCATGCCCTCAGCAAACACCGGTTCGTTGCGGGACCGACGCCGTGCTGAGCTGCTTTCCCAGATCCAGCAGACCGCGCACCAGCTCTTCGCCGAGCGGGGCTTCGAGGCGGTGACGACCGAGGACATCGCGTCGGCCGCCGGGGTCTCCATCAGCACGTATTTCCGGTATGCGCCCACCAAGGAGGGCCTGCTCGTCGATCCCGTTCGGGAGGCGGCCGCCGAGATCGTGGGTTCGTACAGCGCCCGGCCGCCACACGAGTCACCGGTCGAAGCATTGATCCAGCTGTTCGTCACGCACGCCAGGGATGTCAGCAACGTCGCCAACCTCGATACCTGGCGTCACGCCGTCGCCACCGCGCCCCACCTGTTGAGCAAATCCGTCTTGGTCAGCGAAACCGATCACGGCACGCTGATCGAGCAAGTCGCTCACCGGATGGGTGTCGATGCGGGGGTCGACATTCGACCCGCGTTGTTGGTCCACACCAGTTTGGCCACAGTCCAATTCGTCCTCGACGGGTGGCTGTCCTCGGATATCGGCGAAAGCCCGGCTTTTCACGAACAATTGGAACAAGCGCTGCGGCTCACTCTCGCCGGATTCGACTGAACCGGGCGGCCCCGACCGAAACCGCCGTGACTTTGCCGACCGCCGCGTGAAACAATCGCTGGCCGTGAAGACCTTCGAGGATCTGTTCGCCGAACTCGGCGAGCGTGCCCGCACCCGGCCGGCCGGCAGCGCGACGGTCGCCGCGCTCGACGGCGGCATCCACGGGCTGGGTAAAAAGATCCTCGAGGAAGCCGGCGAGGTGTGGCTGGCCGCCGAACACGAACCCGACGACGCGCTGGCCGAGGAGATCAGCCAGTTGCTCTACTGGACGCAAGTGCTGATGGTCGCGCGCGGGCTGTCCCTCGACGACGTGTATCGGAAGCTGTGACCATGCTGCGGGTTGCGGTTCCCAACAAAGGCACGCTGAGCGAGCCGGCCACCGAGATCTTGGCGGAGGCCGGCTACCGGCGCCGCACCGACTCCAAGGACCTGACCGTCATCGACCCGGCCAATCAGGTCGAGTTCTTCTTCCTGCGGCCCAAAGACATTGCCATCTATGTGGGTTCGGGCGAGCTGGATTTCGGCATCACCGGGCGCGACCTGGTGGGCGATTCCGACGCCCCGGTGCGGGAACGTCTGGCGCTGGGATTCGGGTCGTCGAGTTTTCGCTACGCCGCCCCGGCCGGGCGGGACTGGAAGATCGCCGATCTGGCCGGCAAGCGGGTGGCCACGGCGTACCCCAACTTGGTGCGAAAAGACTTGGCGGGGCGCGGTATTGAGGCGACCGTCATCCGACTGGACGGCGCGGTGGAGATCTCGGTGCAACTCGGTGTCGCCGACGCCATCGCCGACGTGGTCGGGTCCGGGCGCACCCTGAGCCTGCACAACCTGGTGGCGTTCGGTGATCCGCTGTGCGATTCGGAAGCCGTGCTGATCGAGAGCGACCACAGCAGCCGGTCCGGGACGCAGGCCGCGCGCGATCAGCTGGTGGCGCGCATCCAGGGTGTGGTCTTCGGCCAGCAGTATCTGATGCTCGACTACGACTGCCCGCGCTCGGTGCTGGACAAGGCCACCGCGATCACGCCGGGCCTGGAGTCGCCGACCATTGCGCCCCTGGCCGATCCGGATTGGGTTGCCATCCGGGCGCTGGTCCCGCGCCGGGGCGTGAACGAAATCATGGATGAGCTGGCCGCCATCGGCGCCAAGGCGATTCTGGCGTCCGATATCAGGTTTTGCCGGTTCTGATTGCACACGCGGTGCGACCGCCGCGGCTGTGTTAGCGTCCGCCTCGGGGGATTGCCCGGGTTGGCGTGTGGGCCGTCCCTGAAAAGGTCGCCGGCTGTTTCGTCCTCCAGGAGGTCTTCGTGACTCACGCGCTTGTTGTGTTGCTGGCTTTGTTGATTGGCGTCGTTGCCGGGTTGCGTTCGCTGACGGCGCCCGCCCTGGTCGCCTGGGCCGCCGCCCCCGCTCTTCTTGGTTGGATCGACCTGCACGGCACCTGGGCGTCGTGGATGGGAAGCATCGTCGCGGTGGTGGTCTTCACCGTCCTCGCCGTCGGCGAACTGATCAACGACAAGCTGCCCAAGACCCCGGCCCGCACGGCGGCGCCGATCTTCGCGGCCCGCATCGTCACGGGCGGTCTCGCGGGGGCGGCGCTGGGCGCCTGGCCGCACTGGACGTTTACCGCGCTCGGCGCCGGCGTCATCGGCGCGGTGCTCGGCACCCTCGGCGGCTACCAGGCGCGCAAGCGGCTGGCCGCGGTGGCGGGCAAGGATCTGCCCATCGCGCTGCTCGAGGACGTGGTCGCGATCGTCGGGGGATTCGTCATCGTGGCGGTGACGGGCCACGTGCTGACGGAGTACCTGCTGACGGCGGTTAAGTGACAGAACATTTCGACGCGATCATCGTCGGTGCGGGCCAGGCGGGCCCGCCGTTGGCGGGGCGGCTGACGGCAGCCGGGCAGCGCGTCGCGATCGTCGAACGCAAACTGATCGGCGGCACCTGCGTCAACACCGGATGCATCCCGACCAAGACGCTGGTGGCCTCCGCGCGCGCCGCGCACCTGGCGCGGCGCGGCGCGGACTACGGCGTCGGCACCGGCGAGATCAGCGTGGACATGGCGAAAGTCAAGGCCCGCAAGGACGAGATCATGCTGGGCGATCGCAAGGGCGTCGAAGATTGGCTCGAGGGCATGGACGGCTGCACCGTCGTCCGCGGGCACGCGGTATTCACCGATCCGCACACCGTGCGGGTCGGTGACGACGTGCTGCGCGCCGAGCGCATCTTCCTCAACGTCGGCGGCCGCGCCGTGGTGCCCGACATCCCGGGCCTGGACGAGGTCGAGTTCCTCACCAACGTGTCCATCCTCGAACTCGACACGCTGCCAACGCATCTCGTCATCGTGGGCGGCAGCTACATCGCGCTGGAGTTCGCGCAGATGTACCGGCGCTTCGGGGCGCGGGTGACGGTGGTGGAGCGTGGCCCGCGGTTGGCGTCCCGCGAAGACGAGGACGTCTCGGCCACCATCGAAGACATCTTGCGAGCCGAGGGCATCGACATCATCGTCGGTGCTGATGACATGCGAATCACCAAGACCGACAACGGGTTTGAGATCACCCCCCGCGACGGCGCCGCTCCCGTCCGGGGGAGTCACCTGCTGCTGGCGGTCGGCCGGCGCCCCAACACCGACGACCTGGGCCTGGAAGCCGCCGGTGTGCGGACCGACGCCCACGGCTACATCGTGGTCGACGACCAGCTCAAGACCAGCGTCGAGCACATCTGGGCGATGGGCGACTGCAACGGCAGGGGCGCGGTCACCCACACGTCATACAACGACTTCGAGATCGTCGCCGCCAATCTGCTCGATGACGACCCGCGGCGGGTGAGCGACCGCATCACCACCTATGCGCTCTACATCGACCCGCCGCTGGGCCGCGCCGGCCTGACCGTCGATCAGGTTCGCGCGTCGGGACGCAAGGCGCTCGTCGGCAAGCGGCCGATGACCAGGGTCGGCCGGGCGGTCGAAAAGGGTGAGACACAAGGCTTCATGAAAGTCGTGGTCGACGCCGAAACCGAGGAGATCCTGGGGGCCGCCATCTTTGGGGTCGGCGGCGACGAGGCCATTCACTGCATCCTGGACGTCATGTCGGCCAACGCGCCCTACACCACGCTCTCACGCACCATGCACATCCATCCCACGGTCAGCGAGCTCATTCCGACCGTGCTGCAGGAGATGTCGGCGCTCGACTAGACTGCTACGCCGCCGGCTCGCTCGAGCGTGAATCACTGTGCGCGTCAAATGATTCCGGCCAACCCGGGTAGGGCGGCGGTGTTCCACCGAAAAGCGGGCAGAGCTGCTGGTGGGGACACCAGTCGCACAATCGCGACTGGGTGGGACGGAAATCGCCGGTCTGGCCGGCGGATTGGATGGCGCGCCAGATCGCGATCAGGGTCTTCTCGAAGCGCAGCAACTCGTCGTGATCCGGCGAATAGTCCAGCACCTGGCCGTCGGCCAGGTAAATCAGCCGCAGCCGGGTGGGCGGCACACCGCGCGACCGCAACAGCGCCACCGCGTAGAACTTCATCTGAAACATGGCCTTGAACTCGGCCAGGGCCCGCGCCTCCGGTGGCGCCTTGCCGGTCTTGTAGTCGACCACCCGGAGTTCTCCGGTGGCCGCGACGTCGATGCGGTCGATGAAGCCCCGCAGCAGCGTGCCGTCGGCGAGTTCGACCTCCACGCGTTCTTCGCAGCATTGCGGGTCGAAACGGGTCGGGTCTTCGAGGCGGTAGTAGCCGGCGAGCAGCGCCTGGGCCTCGGCCAGCAGCTGGGTGCGCTGGGCCGGGTCCAGGTCGGCGGTGAGCTCCGGCGTCGCGGCCATCACCTGCTCCCACGCGGGCTGCACCAGCGACAGGGCGGTGTCGGGACCGCGCTGCGCGGCGGGCAGGCCGTAGAGCTGCTGGAGGGCGGCGTGAACGAGCGATCCGCGCAGCTGCGCCGGCGACGGGGCCTCGGGCAGGCGGTCGATGGCCCGGAACCGGTACAGCAGGGGGCATTGCTTGAAGTCCGCGGCGCGCGACGGTGACAGCGCGGGGCGGGACACCTGCCGCGCCCGGCCCGTCACCGACTGCAGGGCCTCCGGCTGGACGATCATGTCGGAAGCCTATGACCGGGCGCGGACAACCCCCAAGCACCCGAGGGGGCGAGTCGGCTGGCACGCTATACCGCGTGTCCGCAACCGGCCCGTTCACCGTGGGCGAGCGTGTTCAGCTCACCGACGCCAAGGGTCGGCACTACACGATGGTGCTCGCCGAGGGCGCCGAGTTCCACACCCATCGCGGGTCGATCCCGCACGACGCGGTCATCGGGCTCGAGCAGGGCAGCGTGATCAAGTCCAGCAACGGCGCCGCGTACTTGGTGCTACGGCCCCTGCTGATCGACTACGTGATGTCGATGCCCCGCGGGCCGCAGGTGATCTACCCGAAGGACGCGGCTCAGATCGTCCACGAGGGCGACATCTTCCCCGGAGCCCGGGTGCTGGAGGCCGGCGCCGGTTCGGGCGCGCTGACTTGTTCGCTGCTGCGCGCGGTCGGGCCCGGCGGGCGGGTGGTCTCCTACGAGCAGCGCGCCGACCACGCCGAACACGCCGAACGCAACGTGTCGGTGTTCTCCGGCGGCGCCGTGCCGGACAACTGGGAATTGATCGTCAGCGATGTGGCCGCCTCCGAGCTGCCGGACGGATCCTTCGATCGCGCCGTGCTCGACATGCTCGCGCCGTGGGATGTGCTGGAGTCGGTCGCGCGGCTGCTGACACCCGGTGGGGTGCTGATGATCTATGTGGCCACCGTCACCCAACTGTCACGCGCCGTCGAGGCGCTGCGGGCGCAGCAGTGCTGGACCGAGCCGCGGTCCTGGGAGACGTTGCAACGCGGTTGGAACGTCGTCGGGCTGGCGGTGCGGCCGCAGCATTCGATGCGGGGGCACACGGCTTTCCTGATCTTCACGCGACGGCTTGCGCCCGGGGTGGTTGCGCCCGCGCCGCTGGGGCGCAAGCGCGTGGGCCGCGACGGTTAGTCCATATCGTCGCTGCGCAGCAGGGAGCGTCGCACCGACAGCAGTTCGAACTCGGGATGCGCGGCCACCAGCCGCTCGGCCGCATCCAGGACGTCGACCGCGTGGCCGCGATCACCGGAGACCAGGGCGACGCCGATGCCGGCCCGTCGATACAGATCATGCGAACCGGTCTCGGCCGCCGACATGCTGAACCTGCGCTGCAATTCGGCGACGACGGGACGGATCACCGATCGCTTCTGTTTGAGTGAGCGAACGTCGCCCAGCAAGACGTCGAACTCGAGCCAGCCGATCCACATTCCGCGGGTCAACCTGGCGGGTTCTGGGAGGGAGCGGGTTCGGGCGGGGGCGGCGGCGGGGCCGGTGGCGCGGGGGATTCCGGTGGCGGCGGTGCGGGTTCGGGCGGGCCCGCGGGAGCTCCGGACGTCGGGGCCGCCGACGACTTGCCCAGGGCCAGCAGCATTTCGGCGGTGCGCCGGGAGAGCTGCCAGCCGCCTTGGAAGGGTGCGAACTCCATCGGGAAGGTGAAGTTGGCGTTGTTGGCCTGGGCGGTGTGGACGGCGATGCTGGCCTTCACATTCGACGGGTTCTTGTCCGACCACGCGATGTCGTTCGCGGCGAATGTCATGGGCAGGTAGCCGTTGTCCCGCAAGGCGTTGGTGAATTTGTCCAGCGTGGCCGCGCTCTCCGGCGTGGCGCCCTCCACCAGGCTCACCTTGGCGTCGCCGGGGACGTTCGGATCGGCCAGCCGGGCGAGGACGTCGGTGAGTGCTTCGGGGGGTGGTAGGGGAGCCGTGACGGGCGCGGCAACTGGACTGGACGTGGCCGGTGGCAGCGAAGAGACGGTCGACGACTCGCTCGCAGGGTGCTTCGACGAACACGCGGCGAGCCCGACCGCCGCCAGGACGGTGGCGGTGCTGAGCGCTACGGACAGTGGTCGGTGCATCCAGTCGGTCGGCCGGCTAGGCGGCGCTGGCCGCTTCGGGTGGGAGCGATGTCGCTAAGGTCGGGCCGATGGGTGCAACTGAAGTCACACCGGCGGCGCCGACGGTGACTGCGACGCGAGGCGAGCCTGTGGCGAGGCTCTTTGCGGTCACTCTGCCACCTCCCAAGGCCCTTTCGATCATCACGATTAGTGGCCGAGATTACCAGCGTGACGAAAATCTTAACTTTTCGTGGGTATTTGACTACGCACATCAATCGTCAATCGCCGGTAGCGTTGAAGTATCCGCCGCGCCAATTCGGGGTGGGAAAGGAGCGCAAGATGGGTAGCTCAGAGCGTTCTGAAGCATTCGGAACCCCCCACGAATCAGACATGTCCAGCGCCGACGAGGCCGAGTTGGAGCAATTACGCCGTGAGGCCGCGATGTTGCGCGAGCAACTCGATCATGCGGTCGGCACGCAAGGCGGCGCCCGCTCTGCCCGCGATGTGCATCAGCTTGAAGCGCGCATCGACTCCCTCGCCTCCCGCAACTCGAAGTTGATGGAGACCCTCAAAGAGGCCCGCCAGCAACTGCTGGCGTTGCGTGAGGAAGTCGACCGGCTGGGGCAGCCGCCCAGCGGCTACGGTGTGCTGCTCGGGGCGCACGAGGACGACACGGTCGACGTGTTCACGTCCGGCCGCAAGATGCGCCTGACGTGCTCGCCGAACATCGAAGTCGGGCTGCTGCGCAAGGGCCAGACCGTTCGCCTCAACGAGGCTCTCACCGTCGTGGAAGCGGGCACGTTCGAGTCGGTCGGCGAGATCTCCACGCTGCGTGAGCTCTTGGCCGACGGGCACCGGGCACTGGTCGTCGGCCACGCCGACGAGGAACGCATCGTCTGGCTCGCCGAGCCGCTGGTCGCCGAGAACCTGCCCGACGGTCATCCCGACGCTCTCAACGACGACACCCGGCCCCGCAAGCTGCGCCCGGGCGACTCGCTGCTGGTCGACACCAAGGCCGGCTACGCCTTCGAGCGCATCCCCAAGGCCGAGGTCGAGGACCTGGTGCTCGAAGAGGTGCCCGATGTCAGCTACCTGGACATCGGCGGCCTGACCCGCCAGATCGAGCAGATCCGCGACGCCGTGGAGCTGCCCTTCCTGCACAAGGAGCTGTACCGGGAGTACGCGCTGCGTCCGCCCAAGGGTGTGCTGCTCTACGGTCCGCCCGGTTGCGGTAAGACGCTGATCGCCAAGGCGGTCGCGAACTCGTTGGCCAAAAAGATGGCCGAGGTGCGCGGCGACGACGCCCGCGAGGCCAAGTCGTACTTCTTGAACATCAAGGGCCCCGAGCTGCTGAACAAGTTCGTCGGCGAGACCGAGCGCCACATCCGGCTGATTTTCCAGCGCGCCCGCGAGAAGGCGTCGGAAGGCACACCGGTGATCGTGTTCTTCGACGAGATGGACTCGATCTTCCGCACCCGTGGCACGGGGGTGTCCTCGGACGTCGAGACGACGGTGGTCCCGCAGCTGCTCAGCGAGATCGACGGTGTGGAGGGACTGGAGAACGTCATCGTGATCGGCGCCTCCAACCGCGAGGACATGATCGACCCCGCCATCCTGCGGCCCGGGCGCCTCGACGTGAAGATCAAGATCGAGCGGCCGGATGCCGAAGCGGCGCAAGACATCTTCTCGAAGTACCTGACCGAGGCGCTGCCGCTGCACGCCGACGACCTCGCCGAGTTCGGTGGTGACCGCACCACCTGCATCAAGGCGATGATCGAAAAGGTCGTCGAGCGGATGTACGCCGAGATCGACGACAACCGGTTCCTGGAGGTCACCTACGCCAACGGTGACAAGGAAGTCATGTACTTCAAGGACTTCAACTCCGGGGCGATGATCCAGAACGTCGTCGACCGGGCGAAGAAGAACGCGATCAAGTCGGTGCTGGAAACCGGTCAACCGGGCCTGCGCATCCAGCATCTGCTCGACTCGATCGTCGACGAGTTCGCCGAGAACGAGGACCTGCCCAACACCACCAACCCCGATGACTGGGCGCGGATTTCGGGCAAGAAGGGCGAGCGGATCGTCTACATCCGCACGCTGGTCACCGGCAAGAGCTCGAGCGCGTCGCGGGCCATCGACACCGAGTCGAACCTGGGTCAGTACTTGTAAACATTTGTCGGCGCCACCGGCTAGCGTCGCACCCGTGCGGCTCCGCTTTGAGGCTCCGGGTGACGACGACGCCTACGACCAGGTTCGTGGCGTGCTATTGGACGAGCTCGACGGTTGGTGGGCCGGACTCGACTCGGACCGGGAGGCGGTCGTCTCCGACGTCGCCGTCCTTCTGGACTGGCGTTACTTCGACTCCACCGGTGTTCTCGACGATTTCGCGCCCGGCGATATCGCGGAATTTTTGCTGGAGTGGTGTCCGCGACGGTTCGAAGGCCGGCCGGAGGACGCCGTCAGCCTGTGCTTCGCGGTCGGCGTATACGTCGACTTCATGGAGGCAACGGGGCGTCTGGTCGGCGGTGCCGACCGCGCCGCGAGGTTGCGCAGGCTGGCCGACGACCTTGCACCGACCCTGCTGGCCGAAGCACGCGACCCTACCGTTGTCGAGGATCTTCCGGACCCGGGCGACGCGCCGGAGCCCTTCGAACTGCCGTTCCTCTACGTTCCGCCGTCCGCGACCGACCTGGCGGCCGCCGCGACGGCGGTCCCGCTGCTCGCCAAACTCGATGCCTTGCGCGACTATCTCGGGCCGGACGGCAAGCCGCTCACCGACAAGGGCGAACTCGAACTTGCTGATGGTCGCGCGCTGGTGGAGCGCCTCGACACCGGCGACGTGTTGGATTTCGAGTTGGGCGAGCTGAAATATCCGGCCCGGTCGACGGCGGCGCTGCGGCGCCTGAATTTCCTCATCCAAGTGGCTATCGAGGCGGGCGCGGTGGACGTGCATCGCCACCGGGTGCTGCCGGGGCAGGAGTGGGGGACGCGCTCGCCCGTGGAGCGGGCGGAGTCGCTGTTCGCGGCGATCCTCTTGTCACGTCCGTTGCGGTCGTTGCATTGGGCGCAGCTCTATCCCGAGCAGAACGTCATGCACGACCTGCTCGACGACGGGATCGCGTGTTGGCTGGCGCCGCTGCTGCAAGACGGCGCGAAACTTCCCTTCGAATCCTTGCTGGAGTGGGTGCACGCGCTGGTTGCCGCGCAACGGCCGTCGCCGCGCTGGTATGCCGACGAGGAGGACACGCTGGAGGCATACGTCGAGGACGACATGGGCCGACTCTTCGACGTTCTGCGGCAGGCCGGTGTGGTGCACTGGACCGACGCCCTCGAACGGCGGCAGCCGCTTGGGCCTAGCAATTGGACCGGTGGGACTGTGGCACTGACCGCGCTGGGGCGTCACGTCGTGCCGGAATACCTGGAGGACGCCGGGTTCGCGCTGCGCCGTCTCGACCGAATCAACGACTGGGATGCGACGGACCTGATCGGCGCAATGTTGTTGGTGGGCAAGGACACTCAAGTGCCGTTGATAGCAAACTGGCGGTCCGACCGGCCGGCCGCCGAGCGGGTGCAGATGGTCACCGAGGCGGCCGCGACCATGGAGACCGCGGCCGGCCGGACGATGGGCTTCGTCGCCCTGAACGAGTTCGACCTCGACGTCGCCGAACCCTTCGTTCGTCAGCTGCTGGACAGCCCGGTCGCCGGCCACGCCGCGCTCTGGCTGATCCAGCGGGACCGCGCCGACGCCGAGACGCTCGCGAGCTTCGTCGACGTTGCCGTGCTCGTCGACGTCCTCGCGGAGTCGTTGGAGTCGCCCGAGGAGTTGTGCAGCCTCTTCGCTGGTTTATCCGACCCGTCCCAGTTGCTGGACGACATCTGGCGTCATCCGGCGCCGGAGACCGCGCTGGTCCTCGACGCGCTCGGCCGTCACCTGCCGGACCGAGCGCTGGCCAAGACCGCGCGCAAAGCGGCGGTGCGGCACCAGAGTTGGATGGCAAACCGCCTGTGACGCGGCGTCAGTCCAACTGGAGCGAGTAGCTGTTCGTCAAGTCGTCCTGCGTGACGTGAGCGGTACGGGTCCGGGTGTCCACCCGCAACTCCTCGGTCAACCGGCGCGGCTGGTAGGCCCACCCGTGCGGCAGGTTGAGCCGGGCGGCCAAGCCGGGCAGGTCGGCGCGCGACAGTGTGGGATCGGCGACCTGGCTCCAGGTCTGCATCACCCAGCGCTGCCCGCCGGGATCGAGGAGTTCGTAGACCTCTTCACCCGGGTTGAAGACGAAGACCGTGTGGCGGTTGACCTGATTGGCGGTATAGGGCGCGGGGTTCATCGACGACAGCAGGACCGTGGCCTGCTGAATCATCTCGATTCCGCCGAAGGTCTTGGTGATCTGCGGCCCCTGCTGCTGCTTCTCGATGGCGTTCATCAGCCAGTAGCGCGGACCGTTGAGCAACGCCGTGGCCGCCCCGTGTTCTTTTGCGATGGCCTGGGCGTCGAGCTTCGACCACAGCTCGGCCGGACAGTCGTTGAGCGGGAAGCTGTTGTAAACCGTGGCCTGCGGTCCGGCCTCCCCGGGGGTCACGAGAAGCACTTCGCCGTAACGCTTCCCGGATAGGTCGGTCATCCCGTGAAGCTAATCACCGCCGTCAGCGACGTCAACAGCAAACGCGATCACCGATGACCGGCGGCTGCAGGGCGCCGACGCCCGGGAGAAGGTCAATTCCGCACCTCGCCTAGTCTTTGAAGCATGCAAAGGATTATCGGGACGGAGGTCGAATACGGCATATCCTCGCCATCGGACCCGACGGCCAACCCGATCCTCACGTCGACGCAAGCGGTTTTGGCCTATGCGGCCGCGGCCGGCATTCAGCGCGCCAAGCGCACCCGTTGGGACTACGAGGTGGAATCGCCGCTGCGGGACGCCCGCGGCTTCGACCTGAGCCGCTCGGCCGGCCCGCCCCCGGTGGTCGACGCCGACGAGGTCGGCGCGGCCAACATGATCCTGACCAACGGGGCGCGGCTCTACGTCGACCACGCGCACCCCGAATACTCCGCCCCCGAATGCACCGACCCGCTGGACGCCGTGATCTGGGACAAGGCCGGCGAGCGGGTGATGGAGGCCGCCGCCCGGCACGTCGCCAGCGTGCCCGGGGCCGCGAAATTGCAGCTCTACAAGAACAACGTCGACGGCAAGGGCGCCTCCTACGGGTCGCACGAAAACTATTTGATGTCGCGGCAGACGCCGTTCTCGTCGATCATCGCCGGGCTGACCCCGTTCCTGGTCTCGCGGCAGGTGGTCACCGGCTCCGGACGCGTCGGCATCGGACCCTCCGGTGACGAGCCCGGCTTTCAGCTGTCGCAGCGCTCGGACTACATCGAGGTCGAGGTCGGCCTGGAGACCACCCTCAAACGCGGCATCATCAACACGCGCGACGAGCCGCACGCCGACGCCGACCGGTACCGGCGGCTGCACGTCATCATCGGCGACGCCAACCTCGCGGAGACGTCGACCTATCTCAAGCTGGGCACCACGTCGCTGGTGCTGGACTTGATCGAAGAGGGCCCCGCCCACGGAATCGACCTGAGCGATTTGGTTTTGGCGCGGCCGGTGCACGCGGTCCACGCGATCAGCCGCGACCCGTCGCTGCGCACCGCGGTGGCCCTGGCCGACGGTCGAGAGCTGACCGGGCTTGCGCTGCAACGGGTTTACCTCGATCGGGTGGCGAAGCTGGTCGACAGCCGCGACCCCGACCCGCGCGCGGCCGACATCGTCGAAACGTGGGCGCACGTGCTCGATCAACTGGAGCGCGATCCGATGGAATGCGCGGAGCTGCTGGACTGGCCCGCGAAACTGCGCCTGCTCGAAGGGTTCCGGCAGCGAGAAAACCTGAGCTGGTCGGCACCGCGGCTGCACCTGGTCGACCTGCAATATTCCGACGTCCGGCTGGACAAGGGCCTGTACAACCGGTTGGTCGCGCGGGGCTCGATGAAGCGCCTGGTGTCCGAGCACCAGGTGCTCGAAGCGGTGGACAGTCCGCCGACGGACACCCGCGCGTACTTCCGCGGCGAATGCCTGCGCCGGTTCGGCGCCGACATCGCCGCGGCCAGTTGGGACTCCGTGATCTTCGACCTGGGGGGCGATTCCCTGGTTCGCATTCCGACGTTGGAGCCGCTGCGGGGCAGCAAAGCGCACGTGGGGGCGCTGCTGGACTCGGTGAACAGCGCCGCGGAACTGGTCGAACAACTCACCAGCTAGACGCCGGTTC
This sequence comes from Mycobacterium sp. NTMscope_Eco_3, assembly GCF_976985685.1. NCBI lineage: Bacteria > Bacillati > Actinomycetota > Actinomycetes > Mycobacteriales > Mycobacteriaceae > Mycobacterium > Mycobacterium sp. NTMscope_Eco_3. The sequence continues at coordinate 2,015,374 of NZ_CDRJYZ010000001.1, forward strand.
AGCCGGGGAACGTCGGGGTTGACCGGTAGGGTAGGAAAGACCAACGGGCAGCGTGGCTGGACAATTGAAAAAGCCATTCAACAAGCCCAGACAACGCAGGAGGCGGCGATGGCTCAGGAGCAGACCAAGCGTGGCGGCGGTGGCGGCGACGAGGACGACTTCGCCGGCAGCACGGCCGCGGGCCAAGAACGCCGGGAGAAGCTGGCCGAGGAGACCGACGACTTGCTCGACGAGATCGATGACGTTCTCGAGGAGAACGCCGAGGACTTCGTGCGGGCGTACGTCCAAAAGGGCGGCCAGTGACCTGGCAGTTCTCTGATCGCCTACCCATCAACTCCGCACTTCCGGGAAACCCCGCCATAGACCTCTCGTCGTTCGCCGACTTCCTGCGCCGTCAGGCGCCGGAGTTGCTGCCGGCCAGCCTCGGGGCATCCCAGTCGGAAGGCGCGGCGTCGCAGCTGCCCCACGGGACCACCATCGTCGCGCTGAAATACCCCGGAGGCGTGGTGCTCGCCGGCGACCGGCGCTCGACGCAGGGCAACATGATCGCCGGGCGCGACGTCAAGAAGGTGTACATCACCGATGACTACACCGCGACCGGCATCGCCGGCACCGCCGCCATCGCCGTGGAATTCGCCCGCCTGTACGCGGTGGAGCTGGAGCACTACGAGAAACTCGAAGGCGTGCCGCTGACGTTTGCCGGCAAGGTCAACCGGCTGGCGATCATGGTGCGCGGCAACCTGGCTGCGGCCATGCAGGGGCTGGTTGCGTTGCCGCTGCTGGGGGGCTACGACATCGACGCGGCCGATCCGGAAGGCGCCGGCCGCATCGTGTCGTTCGACGCGGCCGGCGGCTGGAACCTGGAGGAGGAGGGGTACCAGTCGGTGGGCTCGGGCTCGATTTTCGCCAAGTCGTCCATGAAGAAGCTGTACTCGCAGGTCACCGACGCCGATTCGGCGGTGCGGGTCGCGATCGAGGCGCTCTACGACGCGGCTGACGACGACTCCGCGACCGGCGGTCCGGATCTGGTCCGCGGCATCTATCCCACGGCGGTCACGATCGGCGCCGAGGGGGCGCTGGAAGTGCCCGAGGGCCGCATCGCCGAACTGGCTCGCGAGGTGATCCAAAGCCGTTCGCGCGCTGACACTTTCGGCCCCGATGGCGGTGAAAAGTGAGCTTCCCGTATTTCATCTCGCCCGAACAGGCGATGCGCGAGCGCAGCGAGCTCGCGCGCAAGGGCATCGCCCGGGGCAAGAGCGTGGTCGCCCTGGTCTACGCCGGCGGTGTGCTCTTCGTCGCGGAGAACCCGTCGCGGTCGCTGCAGAAGATCAGCGAACTCTACGATCGCGTGGGCTTCGCCGCCGCGGGCAAGTTCAACGAATTCGACAATTTGCGCCGGGGCGGAATCCAATTCGCCGATACCCGTGGCTACGCCTACGACCGTCGCGACGTCACCGGCCGACAGCTGGCCAACGTCTACGCGCAGACGCTGGGCACCATCTTCACCGAACAGGCCAAGCCCTACGAGGTGGAATTGTGCGTCGCTGAGGTGGCGCACTACGGCGAGACGAAACCGCCTGAGTTGTACCGCATTACCTATGACGGATCGATCGCCGACGAGCCCCATTTCGTCGTGATGGGTGGCACCACCGAGCCGATCACCACCGCGCTCAAGGACTCGTACGCCGAGAACGCCAACCTGCGCGAGGCCACGCGCATCGCCGTGAAAGCGTTGCGGGCCGGCAGTGAATCCTCCAACGGCGACCAGTCCACCCTGGACGTGGCGAGCCTGGAGGTCGCGATCTTGGATGTCAACCGGCCGCGACGGGCGTTTCGGCGGATCAACCGCGCCACCCTGGAAAATTTGCTGCGCGAGATGGATTCGAACGGGTCCGCCGAAGGCGACGGCGACGAGCCGGACTCGAACGGCGAATCGTCGGAGTAGACCGCGCGACCGGCGGCTTCCCACCCGCCGGTACTGGTGTGGCTGCTGGTGCTCAAGGTGCTGATGAGTCCTCTGGTCAGCACCGCGGCGTCGATCGCCCAGGCGCCCCGGCGTGGCCAGGAAACGGGCGTGCGACAAACTTCGTGGATCGATAGGCGCGGCTTGCCCACCGTCGCGCTCGGACAACCAGTACGCTCGATTACGTGCAGCGGCGAATCATGGGCATCGAGACCGAGTTCGGGGTCACCTGCACATTCCACGGCCACCGTCGGCTCAGCCCGGACGAGGTGGCCCGGTACTTGTTCCGGCGGGTCGTGTCGTGGGGTCGCAGCTCCAACGTCTTCCTGCGCAACGGCGCCCGGCTCTACCTCGACGTGGGCAGCCACCCCGAGTACGCCACCGCCGAATGCGACAGCCTGGTGCAGCTGGTCACCCACGACCGCGCCGGGGAATGGGTGCTCGAAGACCTGCTCGTCGACGCCGAGCAGCGGCTCGCGGACGAGGGCATCGGCGGCGACATCTACCTGTTCAAGAACAACACCGATTCGGCGGGCAATTCCTACGGGTGCCACGAGAACTACCTGATCGTGCGGGCCGGCGAGTTTTCCCGGATCTCCGACGTGCTGCTGCCGTTCCTGGTCACGCGCCAGCTGATCTGCGGCGCCGGCAAGGTGCTGCAGACCCCGAAGGCCGCCACGTTCTGCCTTTCTCAACGCGCCGAGCACATTTGGGAGGGCGTCTCCTCGGCCACCACCCGCAGCCGGCCGATCATCAACACCCGCGACGAGCCGCACGCCGACGCCGAGAAGTATCGGCGGCTGCACGTGATCGTCGGCGACTCCAACATGTGCGAGACCACCACCATGCTCAAGGTGGGCACTGCCGCGCTGGTGCTGGAGATGATCGAAGCCGGCGTGCCGTTCCGGGACTTCTCGCTGGACAACCCCATCCGCGCCATCCGCGAGGTCAGCCACGACGTCACCGGCCGGCGGCCGGTGCGGCTGGCGGGCGGGCGTCAGGCCAGCGCGCTGGACATCCAGCGCGAGTACTACAGCCGCGCGGTCGAACACCTGCAGACCCGCGAACCCAACGCCCAGATCGAGCAGATCGTCGACCTGTGGGGCCGCCAGCTCGACGCTGTCGAGAGCCAGGACTTCGCCAAGGTGGACACCGAGATCGACTGGGTGATCAAGCGCAAGCTGTTCCAGCGCTACCAGGACCGCTACAGCATGGAGCTGTCCGACCCGAAGATCGCCCAGCTGGACCTGGCCTACCACGACATCAAGCGCGGGCGCGGCGTGTTCGATCTGCTGCAGCGCAAGGGACTTGCGGCCCGCGTCACCACCGACGAGGACATCGCCGAGGCGGTCGACAATCCGCCGCAGACCACCCGGGCGCGGCTGCGCGGCGAGTTCATCAGCGCCGCCCAGGCGGCCGGCCGCGACTTCACCGTCGACTGGGTGCACCTCAAGCTCAACGATCAGGCGCAGCGGACCGTGCTGTGCAAAGACCCCTTCCGTGCGGTCGACGAGCGGGTCAAGCGGCTGATCGCCAGCATGTAGCCGCCGTCGGCGCACCGCCTGCCACGGACTGACGCGGCTCCTGCGAATTGCGCGACGCGGTGCGCGGCTGGAAGCGCCGGGCGGCGACCATCGAATAATCTGGTGCCAATGGCGACGTCAAAAGTCGAACGGCTGGTGAACCTGGTCATCGCCCTGCTGTCCACCCGCGGGTACATCACGGCGGAAAAGATCAGGTCGAGCGTGGCGGGTTATTCGGACAACGCCAGCGCCGAGGCGTTCTCCCGCATGTTCGAGCGCGACAAGAACGAGCTGCGCGACCTCGGCATCCCGCTCGAGGTCGGCAGGGTGTCGGCCTGGGACCCCACCGAGGGCTACCGAATCAACCGCGACGCCTATGCGCTCGCGCCGGTCGACCTCACCCCGGACGAGGCGGCCGCGGTGGCCGTCGCGACCCAGCTGTGGGAGTCGCCCGAACTCATCACCGCCACCCAGGGCGCGCTCCTCAAGCTGCGCGCGGCCGGCGTCGACGTCGATCCGGACGCGCCGGTCGCCATCGCGTCGCCGGCCGGAGTGCCGGGCCTGCGTGGCTCGGAGGACGTCCTCGGAATCCTGTTGTCCGCCATCGGCTCCCGGCAGGTCGTCCAGTTTCCGCACCGGTCGTCGCGGGCCGAGCCCTACGCCACCCGCACCGTCGAGCCCTGGGGCGTCGTCACCGAGAAGGGCCGGTGGTATCTGGTGGGCCACGACCGCGACCGCGACGCCACCCGCACCTTCCGGCTCTCCCGGATCGGCCCCGACGTCACGCCGGTCGGCCCGACGGGCGCGGTCACGGTGCCGGAGGGCATCGACCTGCGCAGGATCGTGGCCCAGACGGTCACGGACATTTCCGCGGCGCCGGCCGGCGGGCTGGCCCGCGTATGGGTGGCCGGCGGGCGGGCCACCGCGCTGCGCCGGGCCGGCAGGCCCGTCGGCGAACGGCGACTGGGTGAGCGCGACGGCGAGGTGATCGAACTCGACATCCGATCCACCGACCAGCTGGCCCGTGACATCGCCGGCTACGGCGCCGACGCCCTGGTGCTCGAGCCGCAATCGCTGCGCGACGAGGTGCTGGCCCGGCTGCGGGCGCATGCGGGCGTGTCCGCATGACCCCCATCTCCACCCGCCTGGTCCGGCTGCTGAACATGGTCCCGTACTTTCAGGCCAACCCGCGGGTCACCCGGGCCAAGGCCGCCGCCGACCTCGGGGTATCGGCCAAGCAGCTGGAAGAGGACCTCAACCAGCTCTGGATGTGCGGCCTTCCCGGCTACTTCCCGGGTGACCTCATCGATTTCCAGTTCTCCGGGGACACCATCGAGGTGACGTTCTCCGCCGGCATCGACCGGCCGCTCAAGCTCACCTCGCCGGAGGCCACCGGCCTGCTGGTGGCGCTGCGGGCGCTGGCCGACATCCCCGGCGTCGTCGACCCCGAAGCCGCGCGCAGCGCGATCGCCAAGATCGAGGATGCCGCCGGGGCCCTCGGCCACGAGGCCACCCACGCGGCGACCGCCGTCGACGAGCCCGCACCCGTCGAAAGCCGGGCCGCCGCCGCGGTGCGCGCGGCCGTGCAGTCCAAACACGCGCTGGCCATCGATTACTACTCCGCCTCGCACGACACACTCACCAGCCGGGTCGTCGACCCCATCCGGGTGCTGCTGATCGGCGGCCACAGCTACCTGGAGGCCTGGTCGCGGGACGCCGAAGGGGTCCGGCTGTTCCGCTTCGACCGGATCGTGGAGGCCAGCGAACTCGACGAGCCCGCCGCGCCGCCCGAGCCGGTGCTGCACGCGCCACCCGACACCTCGCTGTTCGACGGCGATCCCTCGCTTCCGTTCGCCAAGCTACGGGTGGCCCCCGCGGCGTCCTGGATGTTCGAGTACTACCCGATGCGCGACGTGCGCGAGTTGCCCGACGGATCCTGCGAGGCCGTGATGACCTACGCCTCCGAGGATTGGATGACGCGGCTGGTGCTGGGCTTGGGGCCCGCCGTGCAGGTGCTGGAACCGGAGTCGCTGACGCAGGGGGTCCGGGATGCCGCGGCGGCCGCCGTGACGGCCTACGACGCCCTGAGCTCATAAAAGTCCAGGCAATGTGGCCCGGGCGGCGCGGCGCGGGCCCACCGCCACGTGGCGCTACTGCGGTAGCATCGGGTCAACGTCTGGAGGTAATCAAAGTGGGCAGTCTCAGTCCGTGGCACTGGGCGATCCTTGCGGTCGTGGTGATCTTGCTTTTTGGTGCCAAGAAGCTCCCCGATGCGGCGCGTTCGTTGGGTAAGTCGATGCGGATCTTCAAGTCCGAGATCCGGGAAATGCAGAGCGAGAACAAGGCGGAGACGTCGGCTCTGGGGACCCAAGGCGACGCCGCTGCGGCGAACCCCACCCCCGTGCAATCGCAGCGGGTCGACGCCCCGAAGCCCAGCGAACAGGGGCACAGCGAAGCACGTCCGGCGTAGCCGCCGTCATCGTCGCGGTGCCCGAGCGCCCCTCACCGAGCCCTAGACGAGCATCGTGAAAGCATTCAAGGTTTCAGCGCGCACATCCGGCCTGCTGAAGCGCCTCAACCCGCGCAACAGACGCAGTCGCACCAACCCGGACGCGACCATGTCGCTGGTCGACCACCTCACCGAACTGCGCACACGGCTGCTCATCTCCCTGGCCGCGATCGTGCTGACCACGATTTTCGGGTTCATCTGGTACTCGCATCCGATCTTCGGGCTGGAAAGCCTCGGCGAATGGTTGCGCCATCCCTACTGTTCGCTGCCGCAGTCGGCGCGCGCTGACATCAGCGCCGACGGGCAATGCCGGCTGCTGGCCACCGCGCCGTTCGACCAGTTCATGCTGCGGCTCAAGGTGGGGCTGACGGCGGGGGTGGTGCTGGCCTGCCCGGTGTGGTTTTACCAGCTGTGGGCGTTCATCACCCCCGGGCTCTACCAGAAGGAGCGCCGTTTCGCCGTCGCGTTCGTGGTCCCGGCGGTGGTGCTGTTCGCCGCGGGTGGGGCGCTGGCCTACTTCGTGCTGTCCAAGGCGCTGGGGTTCCTGCTGACGGTCGGCAGCGACGTGCAGGTGACCGCCCTGTCCGGCGACCGCTACTTCGGGTTCCTGATCAATCTGCTGGTGGTGTTCGGCGTCAGCTTCGAATTCCCGCTGCTGATCGTCATGCTCAACACGGTCGGGCTGCTGACCTACCAACGGCTCAAGTCATGGCGGCGCGGTCTGATCTTCGCGATGTTCGTGTTCGCGGCAATATTCACGCCCGGCTCCGACCCGTTTTCGATGACCGCGCTCGGACTGGCGCTGTCCGTGCTCCTCGAGTTCGCCATCCAGATCGCCCGCATCCACGACAAGCGCAAGGCCAAACGCGAAGCCCAGGCGGAGATCCCCGACGACGAAGCGTCGGTCATCGATCGGCCCACCGCGATACCGGAGCCGTCGGTCACCGCCGGGCAACACGACGATGTCACCTGAACCGTCGGCGCCCCGTGAGGTCGCGGAGCTGGTCGAGCTCACCCGCTTCGCCGCGGAACTGCCCTTCGCGCTCGACGGCTTTCAGCATCGGGCGTGTGCGGCGCTCGAACGCGGCCACGGCGTGCTGGTCTGCGCGCCGACCGGGGCCGGCAAGACGGTGGTCGGCGAATTCGCGGTGCACCTGGCGCTGGCGGCCGGCGGCAAGTGCTTCTACACCACGCCGCTCAAAGCGCTGAGCAACCAGAAGCACACCGACCTGACCGCGCGCTACGGCCGCGACCGCATCGGCCTGCTCACCGGGGACATGTCGGTCAACGCCGACGCACCCGTCGTCGTCATGACGACCGAAGTGCTGCGCAACATGCTCTACGCGGATTCGCCTGCGCTGCAAGGACTTTCACACGTGGTGATGGACGAAGTGCATTTCCTGGCCGACCGGATGCGGGGCCCGGTGTGGGAAGAGGTGATCCTGCACCTGCCCGATGAGGTCCGCGTGGTCAGCCTGTCGGCGACGGTGAGCAACGCCGAGGAGTTCGGTGGCTGGATCCAGACCGTGCGCGGCGATACGACGGTCGTGGTCGACGAGCACCGGCCGGTGCCGCTCTGGCAACACGTGCTGGTGGGCAAGCGGCTGCTGGATCTGTTCGATTACGACAACGAGAAACCGGCCGCGGAGCGTCAACCGCGGGTCAATCCCGAACTGCTGCGCCACATTGCGCACCGCCGCGAGGCGGACCGCATGACCGACTGGCGTGGTCCCCGCCGGCAGGCGGGAAGGGGAGGCGCGGTACGGCCGTCGCGGCCCCGCTTCTACCGCACACCGGGGCGCCCGGACGTGATCGCGACCCTGGATTCCGAGGGGCTGCTGCCGGCGATCACGTTCGTGTTCTCGCGGGCGGGCTGTGACGCCGCCGTCCAGCAATGCCTGCGTTCGCCCTTGCAGCTGACCACTCAGGAGGAGCGCGCGCAGATCGCCGAGGTGATCGAGCACCGCTGCGGCGATCTCGCCGACGCCGACCTGGCCGTGCTCGGCTACTACGAGTGGCGGGAGGGGCTGCTGCGGGGTCTGGCCGCCCACCACGCCGGCATGTTGCCGGCCTTCCGGCACACGGTCGAAGAGCTCTTCACCGCCGGGCTGGTGCGGGCCGTGTTCGCCACCGAGACCTTGGCGCTCGGGATCAACATGCCCGCCCGCACCGTCGTGCTCGAGCGGCTCGTCAAGTTCAACGGCGAGCAGCATATGGCCCTGACGCCGGGGGAGTACACCCAGTTGACGGGGCGCGCCGGGCGGCGCGGCATCGATGTCGAGGGCCACGCGGTGGTGCTCTGGAATCCCACCGAAGAAACCACCGAACCCTCCGCGGTTGCCGGGCTGGCCTCAACCCGTACCTTCCCGCTGCGCAGTTCGTTCGCCCCGTCGTACAACATGACGATCAACCTGGTGCAGCAGATGGGCCCCGAGCAGGCACATCGCTTGCTAGAGCAGTCATTCGCGCAGTATCAGGCCGACCGTTCCGTCGTCGGGCTGGTGCGTGGCATCGAGCGGGGCACCGCGATGCTGGGCGAGATCGCTACCGGGCTGGGCGGCCCCAAGGCGCCGATCCTCGAGTACGCCCGGATGCGCGCGCGCATCTCCGAGATGGAGCGCGCGCAGTCGCGCGCCTCGCGACTGCAACGGCGGCAGGCGGCCAGCGACGCGCTGGCCGCGCTGCGCCGGGGTGACATCATCAACATCACCCACGGCCGGCGCGGTGGCCTGGCCGTGGTGCTGGAATCGGCACGCGACAGCTCCGACCCGCGGCCGTTGGTGCTCACCGAAAACCGCTGGGCGGGAAGGATTTCCTCGGCCGACTATTCGGGCGTGTCCGCGCCGGTCGGTTCGATGCCACTGCCGAAGCGGGTCGAGCACCGGCAGCCACGGGTCCGCCGCGATCTGGCGTCGGCGCTCCGCTCGGCGGCCGCCGAGCTGACCACTCCGGCCAGGCGCCGCGGCCGTGGGGACGGCGACGGCGAGTTTCATGACCCGGAGCTGGCGAAGTTGCGCGAACAGCTGCGCCGTCACCCGTCGCACAACACGCCGGGCCTGGAAGCCCAGGTCCGCGAGGCCGAGCGCTATCTGCGGATCGAACGCGACAACGCGCAACTGGAGAAAAAGGTTGCGGCAGCGACGAATTCGCTGGCCCGAACCTTCGATCGAATCGTCGGACTGCTCACCGAGCGCGGCTTCATCGAAGGCCGCGACGGCGATCCCCGCGTCACCGACGCCGGGCGGTTGCTGGCGCGCATCTACAGCGAAAGCGACCTGCTGGTCGCCGAATGCCTGCGCACCGGCGCGTGGTCGGGCTTGAAGCCCGCGGAGCTGGCGGCGGTGGTCTCGTCGGTGCTGTACGAGACCCGAGGTGGGGACGGGCCGGGCGCGGCGTTTGCGGCCGATGCCCCCACCCAGCAACTGCGGCAGGCGCTGCAGCAGACGTCGAGGCTGTCGATGGCCTTGCGCGCCGACGAGCAGTCGCACCGGATCGCCCCGAGCCGCGAGCCCGACGACGGCTTCGTCACCGTCATCTACCGTTGGGCCCGGACGGGCGATCTGGCCGCCGCGCTGGCGGCGGCCGACCCGGCGGGCACCGGCTCGCCGCTGTTGGCGGGCGATTTCGTGCGGTGGTGCCGGCAGGCGCTCGACCTGCTGGATCAGGTGCGCAACGCCGCCCCGGACGCCGAGGTCCGGACCACCGCGAAGCGGGCCATCAACGACATTCGGCGCGGCGTCGTCGCAGTTGACGCCGGGTAGGCTAGGCCGGAGCTACCGTTAAACGCCGATAGTTCATGCCGAGACACAAGGGGCTGAGGAGAAAGATGAGCGGACCGCAGGGATCGGACCAGCAGTGGCAACCGCCTGGCCAAGGTCAAGGCAGCGACCACTCGTCGGACCCGACCCAGGTGGCGCCGAGTTGGCAGGATCAGTCGACCCAGGAAGCCTCGTGGCAGGCCCCCGCCTACACGCCGCCCGCCGACTACCCGCAGTACCAGCAGCCGGCCGAACAGGCCTATCCCCAGCAGTACCCCCAGCAGCCGGGCTACGCCCAGCCCGGGCAGTACGGCCAGCCCGGCCAATACGGCCAGCCGGGTCAGTACGGGCAGCCGGGCCAGTACCCGCAGCCCGGCCAGTACCCGCAGCCGGGCCAGTACCCGCAGCCGGGCCAATACGGTCAATACGGCCAGCCGGGTCAGTACGGCCAGCCGGGCCAGTACCCGCAGCAGTACCCGCCATATGAGCAGCCCGGCAAGAAGCGACCGGTCGGGCTGATCGCCGGTGTGGGCGGCGGGATCGCGTTGCTGCTCGTCGTCGTCGTGCTGGTGCTGGGCTTCTGGCAGCCGGGCTTCTTCGTCACCACCAAGCTGGACGTCAGCAAGGCGCAGGCCGGGGTCCAGCAGGTCCTCAGCGACGAGACCAACGGCTACGGCGCCAAGAACGTCAAAGACGTCAAGTGCAACCACGGCCAAAACCCGACCGTCAAGAAGGGCGCCACGTTCGACTGCGACGTCAGCATCGACGGCGCCCCGAAGCACGTCACGGTGACCTTCCAGGACAACAAGGGCACCTACGAGGTCGGCCGCCCGCAGTAGTTACGTCGGCAGGGCGTCCAGCGCTTTCTGCAAGCGCGCGATCGACGAGCCGACACCCAGTTCGGTCGCCAGCGTGGCGGTTCGGCGGGGATCGGCGGCGACCAGCGGAAGTTTGTCGCTGGCGGTCGAGAAGGTGACGGGCGCGTCGGTGGCCACCCGCACCACGTGGCCGGCCGCCTCGATGTAGTCCAGCGCGCCCAGCAGTTTCGCCCGCAGACCCTTGGGCATCTTCGACTTCGGGTCGTGGGCGGCGGCCAGGATCTGTTCCAGCGACCCGTGCTGGGCGAGCAGCGCCGCCGCCGTCTTCTCACCGACGCCCGGAACGCCCGGCAAGCCGTCGGACGGGTCGCCGCGCAGCAGCGCGAGTTCGGCGTAGGCGGGCCCGGCACGCTCGACCGGCACACCATAGTGTTCGGCCACCTCGGCGGGCCCGAGCAGCGTGGCTTTGCTCAGCCCGCGACCGAGGTAGAGCACCCGCACCGGAACGGGATCGTCCGCCACCACCTGCATCAGGTCGCGGTCGCCGCTCACCACGACGACCGGGTCGTCGCGTTCCCGCGCGGCCAGCGTGCCCAGCACGTCGTCGGCCTCAAAGCCCTCCGCGCCCGCCGTGGGGATCCCGAAGGCGTCAAGCAGTTCGGCGATCATGTCGATCTGGGGTGTCAGGTCGTCGGGAACCTCCTCGACGTCCGGTTCGCCCGGCGGCTCGGGCTCGGCCACGCGGTGGGCCTTGTAGGACGGCACGAGGTCGACCCGGAACTGCGGCCGCCAATCTAGGTCGAGGCAGACCACCAGCCGGCTGGGGCGCTGCTGGGTGATCACAAATGCGACGGAATCGATGAATCCGCGAACGGCGTTGACGGGCCGGCCGTCTGGGGCGGTGATCGACGACGGCACGCCGAAATACGAACGGAACCACATGCTGGCGCCATCGAGCAGCACTAGTGGTCCTGGCATGCCCGCTATGGTCTCACGCCGCCCGCGGTCTCCCGCCGCCGAACGTCGACTCGCTGTCGACCCACGGGCGAAATCGGCGCAACGAGTCGACGTTCGGCGGGCGGGTTAGCCTGGCTGCCATGGAGTCACACCGCTTCGACGCAGCTGTGTATGCCCGCCGACTGGGCGCGGCCGCCGCCGCGGCCGCCGACGCGGGTCTGGCCGGGCTGGTCATCACACCCGGGTATGACCTGCGCTACCTCGTCGGGTCGCGCGCCCAGACCATGGAGCGGTTCACCGCGCTGGTGTTGCCCGCGTCCGGTGACCCCACGGTGGTGGTGCCGCGGCTGGAGCTGGCCTCGCTCAAAGGGTCGGCCATCGCCGAACTCGGGCTGGCTGTGCGCGATTGGGTCGACGGTGACAATCCCTACGACTTGGTGTGCGCCGCGCTGGGCGCTGCCCCCGCCGCGACCGCAGTGACCGATTCCATGCCGGCGCTGCATCTTCTGCCGCTGGCCGATGTGCTCGGCGTGCTGCCGGTTCTGGCCACCGATGTGCTGCGCACGCTGCGAATGGTCAAGGAGGAGTGCGAAGTCGACGCGTTGCGCAAAGCCGGAGCGGCCATCGATCGGGTCCACGCCCGGGTGCCCGAGTTTCTGGTGCCCGGCCGCACCGAGGCCGACGTCGCCGCCGACATCGCGGACGCCATTGTGGCCGAAGGGCATTCGGAGGTGGCGTTCATCATCGTCGGATCGGGGCCGCACGGTGCCGACCCGCACCACGGATATTCGGATCGCGAACTGCAGGCCGGCGACATCGTCGTCGTCGACATCGGCGGCGCCTATGAACCCGGTTACAACTCCGACTCGACGCGCACGTACAGCCTCGGTGAGCCGAATCCGGAAGTAGCTCAACAATATTCGGTGCTGCAGCGCGCCCAGCGCGCAGCTTATGAGTCGGTCCGTCCGGGCGTGACGGCCGAACAGGTCGACGCGGCGGCCCGCGATGTGCTGGCCGCCGAAGGCCTCGCCGAGTATTTCGTGCACCGCACCGGGCACGGTATCGGCTTGTCGGTGCACGAAGAGCCCTACATCGTCGCCGGCAACGACCTGCCGCTGACTGTCGGCATGGCGTTTTCCATCGAGCCGGGCATCTACTTCCCCGGCCGCTGGGGGGCGCGCATCGAGGACATCGTCGTCGTGACCGAGGACGGCGCGTTGGCCGTCAACAACCGGCCGCACGAACTGATCGTGGTTCCGGTCGGGTGACGCTGTGGATGAGTGAGTTGTGGCGCCCGGGTGGCGCGGCTAGCTTGGCGGCAGCGAGCATTGGGTGAGTAGCGACGACGGGCGGGCCTGAGCGAAAATTTCGCCTGTGGCTCCCTTGGCAGTTGATCCGGAGGCGATGTATGCCGCGGGCAGCGCCGTGGTTGCCGCCGGTGATGGCCTTGCCGCAAGTCTGAGCATCCTTACCGCTGGTTTCTCGGCCCACACCGGTGTGGACCGCGCCGGCGAGGTATTCGGCTTGGCGTATCAAGACACGGCGGAATCGCTGCTGAAGGCGATGGCGGCGGCCGTCAACGCGTGCCGGCAATGCGGGGCCGTCATCCAGCAGGGGGCGGCGAACTACTCGAGTGTCGATGCGGCTTCGACGCTGGGCGGCGGTGGCGGCGTATTGCAGTCGCCGTCTCCGCCGGCCGAGCTCGCGGCGCCCAAAGCTCCGGGAACGATGGGGCCCGGCGAGCCGCCACCGCTGCTGTGGGCGGTCGTGCAGTCGCTCGTCCTCGAGTTATGGCCCGACGGTGATGTGGCGGGCTTGCGTGGTGCCGCCTCGCGTTGGCGTGGCTTCGCTGGGGCGGCCCAAGGGGTTCAGGGAACTCTCAACGGGGCGAAGGCGCTGTTCGATAGCCAACACATTCCTGAAGGCGAACAGATCGATAACGCTCTGAACGAAATAGGTTCTGCGGCAGCGTCTATCGGAGAGCAGTGCGGCAAGCTCGCGACCACCATCGATAAGTTTGCCGACCGGGTCGACCATGCCCAGCATGCGATCCGGGACCTGCTGCACCGGATCGGATCTTTGGGCGACCTCGGTCACGACATCATGCTGATTATCGACGGCGACGCGTGGGACGAGATCAAAAAGATCGCCAAGGACATCAACGACGTACTCCATCATCTCGGACAGGAAGCGCGGGCCTGCGAACAGGGGATCAGGTTGCTCATGCAAGCGGCCGATCGCCAAGTCGTCACGTGCGAGAAGTACGCGCGGCGGGGTCTCGTCCAGTTCTTGGGTGAGGACGTCGGCAATCCGGTGGCGACCGTATTCGATACCTATATCAACGCCCATGAGGGTGTTCTCAAAGGCGCGGTCGGCATGGGGTTAGGCCTCGTCGACCTGAGCCCGCATTGGCTCGCCGTCGACCCTCAGGGTGCGGGCGCCACCTGGACCGGGCTGGCGAAGAACGCGTGGAAAGGGAGTTTGTTCAACGCTGCCCTCAATCCCGAGGAGTTCGCGGAAACGCGGCAGCAGGAGCTGAAAGGCCTGGTGCATGCCGAGGATTGGACCGGCGACCGGCCGGGATTGGCCGCCGGTGAAAACGTGTTCGACGTCGCCGCGCTGATCGCGCCCGGTTTTGGTGAGGCGGGCGCGGCGGCCGACGGTGCGGGTGCGGCGGCACGCGGCGCCGAAGCGGAGGCGGAGGCCGCCGGCGCCGCCGGGCGTGTCAGCGGAAAAGGGTCCGAAGCGCTTGGCGGGATCACCAGCGCGCGGGGAGCCCTGACCGACATCACAAAAACGGGCAGCGACCTGACCAAAAACCTTGAAGGAGTCACGAAGGACCTGCCGAAGGTTGAGCCTCCTGCGAGTGGCGCTCCGGTGGCATTGCCCGGCAAGCCGATTGAGCCGCCGGTCGAATCGGCGCCGCGGCCCGCCGATGGCGCACCGGCTGCGCCTCAAGGGTCAACGCCCGCGCCAACCTCCCCGGGTTCGGCTGGCCCGGCTGGCGATTCGCCGTCTCCCGCGGGCAGCCCCAATGGCAGTCCGCATGACCCCAGTTCGGCACCCGCCCCGGCGGCGTCGCCCGGTGGTTCTGGGGGCCTGCATGACCCGGCACCTGGGCCGGCTCCTACTCCTCCGCCGGGTGGTTCTGGTCCGCACGAACCGGCGACCGAGCCCGCTCCTCCGGCTGCGCCGACCGCTCCGGGCGGCCCGCACGATCTGGTGTCCACACCATCCGGCCGCCCGCACGAACCCGCGTCGGTGCCGGCGGAGGAGCCGCGTGAGCCGGTATCCGTGCCTGCCGGCGGCGCCCATGATCCAGTCGCGAAACCCCCGGGTGGCCCGCATGAACCAGCCTCGGCGCCCGCCGTCGGTTCACGCCTTCCGTCTGTGCAGGCTGCTGGCGACGGGCTGCCGTCGGCGACTCCGCAACTGCTCGAGCATTCGCCAGCACAGGTTCCGGTGTCGCCCAGCGGATCTTCCGGAGATGCCGCAGCTGTCTCCGCCCACTCGCCGGCGCCGTCGCCTTCATCGGCGGCGCCCCATTTCGAGGCTCCAGGCGGCCGCCCGGCAGAACTACCAACGCCGAGCGGCGGTGGCGCGCATGGGCCTGGCGACGGCGGCCCTCCGGGTGGACACACGCCGGGAGAGCCACGCGGCGGCGATGCCAGTGGACATGGCGATGGCAATGGGGGTCCATCGGGCGATCGGCCGGACGGCAAGGTCCCGAACGGTGACGACCCGTCGGGACACGGTCATGGCGACTCCTCCGGCGGCGAACGCCAGGATCCAGTCCATTCGCACGAGTCGTCTGGCGACGGATGGCATCGGTTGCCAGACGAGGAACTTGACCCCCACTATGGCGAGCCGCTGGACAATCATTGGGATTTCACCGACGATCCAGTCGACGCTTCCAAGATCGACGGCGATGTTGCCAAGCTGATTCGTGATCCCGAAGCGCCATTCGGTCGCGATCCCGAAGGGCATCCTTACACCAAAGAGCAATATGCAGAGCGCTTCAACAAAGTGGGGGATAACGGCGAGTCCTGGTTCAATTTTCCGCTTAACGACGGTGCTTTACCGGGGACGCGAGTCGCCTACGCGAACGCTGAATCCTATCTACGAGACTACGGACCTTTACTTGATCGCATCGGCAAGACAGATGGCAAGTATTTGGCGGTGGTGGAGGATGGCCAACCAGCTTCATGGGAAGAGCGGGCCCTTCACGTCAGTTCCCGTCGTGACCCGTACAACGCGTATACCTTCGGCGAGTTACCAGATGGCTGGACCATCGAAGTGTCGGAGGTCGGCCCTGGCGTAGGTCAACCGGGCGGCTCGATACAGGTGCGAGTATTCGATGACGAGGGTGCAGTGCGTCGCGTCGCAGATCTGATTAGGAAAGGGGTATTGCGAAAGTGACGACAAGTGTGGATCTAACTCCAGACTTACAAGCCTGGTTGCGCCTCGCCGACTTGGACTTGATACAAGGGTCGCAAACTAACGATAACCGGACCATCATTTGGAATAAGGGTGGTGAGGTTCGAAACTTTATCGGTTTGGTCGATGATTGGTACGTCGTCACTTCGTCTGACCGCATGGGACCCGAGACGTATGACCTGGCAGCAGAATCGATGCAAGTTATAGAAAAATACTTATACGGCGAACTGGGTTCTGTAGTCCGGGGTGACGAACTACCGTCTATCAGGGCGCCGTTTGAGCGCGACGAATTGCGGCCGGGATATGACATTAGCAAGGTAAATTTCGCCGGCCGAGAGCGGCGTGCTCTCATCGATCATGATGGAAGGGCAGTGGCTATTGCGGCAGTCGATAGGCTAGTGGAACTGTCGCACTATCTTGACGCATCTGTCGATGCAATCAAAAACTCCTACCTCTCGGCCGACGGCAAGCCGCTGTTTGGGCTTTGGAGCGATATTAAGAATACCGAGTGAAAGCGCTACAAGTCGGGTGCTCGAGATGGCCGCGTTCATGAAATTCGATGTGTTGAGATGATGGGCGGTATCGAAGCCTCCCAACGCCTTGAGCAATGGGCCAAATTGGCTGATTACGCACTCACATCTGGTTCGAATACACCTGACGGGCGGCCTGTATTTTGGTCGGCTCTAGGCGAGAATCGGCTCTTCATTGGAAGAAAGCAAGACGGCTGGTTAGTCATTACTGATTCCGATCGAATGGAATCTGAGGGCTTTGTTTTAGCCGCTCCATCCCTCGATGTGATTGAGAAGTACCTGTTCGGAAGGTTCGGTACATATATCCGCAGTGCACGGAGTCTGCCTCGGGTGGGCGTGCCAATGCCGGCCAACGAAGTATGCTCGAACTTCAGTATTGAAACGCGCGAATACGAAGGTGTCGAGCGCTTTGCTCTAATCGCTCCCGACGGCTCGACGGTAGCGATCGGAAGCGCCGACAAAATAACTGCCACGGCGGAACTAAAGAAACTCGCGCTGTATCTGTCGGCGACAATCGACCAAATCGAATCGTCGACGATCGATCCGGACGGAAAGCCGCTTTTCGAGCGTCGGTAACTAAATTGAAACTCTGTAGATTCGATCGGCGCGCTACGCGCCCCGGTCCAACAGATCCGACGAACCCAGCACCCGCTCCACCTGAACCTCGATGACGACGCGCCGCGGGTTGGGGCGCGGCGTGCGGTAGCGCTGGGCGTAGCGCAGCTCGGCGTCGCGCACCGCGTCCGCGTCGCTGTTGACCTTGGACCGGCCCTCCAGCGACAGCCACCGCGCACCATCGACCTGGCTCAGCACGGCCAGCCCGCCACGATCGGCGTTGACCGCCTTCTGTGAACCCCCGGTGGTGATGACCCGCGCGATGTGGGTCTTGGGGTCGAAGGTGAAACCGACGGCCACCACGTGCGGCGAGTTGTCGGCTCGCAGCGTGGTCAGCATGGCCAGATGGCGCTCCGACAGAAACGCGAGGGCCTCGTCGGTGAGCCGGGTAGTGGTATTCGCCATCACCGCTCACGCTAGCGCAGGTAATAATCGCAGCCGTGGACGACACGGGCGCGGGTCCGGTACTAATCCTGGGCGGACGCAGCGAAATCGGGGTCGAGTTGGCGCGACGCCTGGCCTCCGGGGCGACGGTGGTGCTGGCCGCGCGCCGCGCCGATCAGCTCGCTGAACAGGTCAGCGCGCTCAAAGCGGCCGGCGCCTCCGCGGTCGACACCAGGGAATTCGACGCCGACGACCTGGCCTCGCACGCCGCCCTGGTCGCCTCGGTCGTCGCCGACCACGGGCCCATCGGCACCGCGGTGCTGGCCTTCGGAATCCTGGGTGACCAGGCTCGCGCCGAGACCGACGCCGCGCACGCGGTCGCCGTCGTGCACACCGATTACGTCGCCCAGGTGAGCATGCTCACCCACCTGGCCGCCGCCATGCGCAACGCCGGCAAAGGCCGACTGGTGGTGTTCTCCTCGATCGCCGGTGCCCGGGTGCGGCGCGCCAACTACGTCTACGGCTCGGCCAAAGCCGGCCTGGACGGCTTCGCCAACGGTCTGGCCGACGCGCTGCACGGCACCGGGGTGCGGGTGCTGATCGCCCGCCCGGGATTCGTCATCGGGCGTATGACGGAAGGCATGACGCCCGCGCCCCTGCCCAGCACGCCCACGAAGGTGGCCGCCGCGACCGCGCGGGCACTGGCCAAAGGCCGCCGCACCGTGTGGATCCCATGGGCCCTGGGACCCGCGGCCGCCGTGATGCGATTGCTCCCCGCGTTCGTCTGGCGCAGGATGCCTCGATGATCCGCGAGCCGGGGCGGCGGCGCTCATGATCGTCGTCGTCGGAATCGGCGCCGACGGCATGGCCGGGCTCGCCGAAGCATCGCGCGCCGAATTACGAAGGGCCACAGTTATTTACGGCTCCCAGCGCCAACTTGGCCTGCTCGACGACACGGTGCCCGCGCGCCGCCGGGAGTGGCCCTCGCCGATGCTGCCCGCCCTGAAAGCGCTGCCGGTGGACGACGACATCCACGTGGTCGCCAGCGGCGACCCGCTGCTGCACGGCATCGGGGGCACGCTGATCCGCCTATACGGCCCCGAGAAGGTGCGGGTGCTGCCACACGTGTCCTCGGTGACGCTGGCATGCGCGCGGATGGGCTGGAACGTCCACGACACCGAGGTCATCAGCCTGGTCACCGCGCACCCGCACACCGCCGTGCGCCGCGGCGGCCAGGCGATCGTGCTGTCACAAAGCCATTCCACACCCACCGAGCTGGCCGCCCTGCTCACCGCGCACGGCCGTGGCGATTCGCAGTTCACCGTGCTCGAAAACCTCGGCGGCCCAGACGAACACCGCCGCGACGGCACCGCGCGGGACTGGGCCGACGGCGCCCCCGAACACGTCGACGACCTCAACGTGATCGCCGTGCGCTACCTGCCCGACGAACGCGTCTCGCCCCTGCCCGACGACGCCTTCACCCACGACGGCCAGATCACCAAACAGGGGATCCGCGCCGTAACACTGGCCGCCCTGGCGCCGCGGCCGGGGGAGCGGTTATGGGACGTCGGCGCGGGTTCGGGCAGCATCAGCGTCGAGTGGTGCCTGAGCGGACCGGGTTGCGGGGCAATCGCATTCGAACGCGACGAACGACGCCGGCACAACCTCGAATGCAATGCCGCGGCTTTCGGTGTCGGCATCGAGGTACGCGGCGACGCCCCTGGCACCTTCGATGGAGCCGCGCCGCCGTCGGCGATCTTCATCGGCGGCGGACTGACCCGGCCCGGCCTGCTCGACGCCTGCCTCGACCACCTGCCCACCGGCGGGCGACTTGTCGCGAACGTGGTCACCACCGAGTCGGAAGCCGCTGTCACGCAGGCATATGCGCGCCTCGGCGGCACGCTGCGACGCTTCCAGCACTATCACGGCACGGCGCTGGGCGCCTTCACGGGCTGGCAGCCGCACTACCCGGTCACCCAGTGGGCGATGACCAAATGACGGTGTACTTCATCGGCGCGGGCCCGGGTGCGGCCGACCTGATCACTGTCCGCGGTCAACGCCTCCTCCAAACGTGCCGCGTGTGCCTGTACGCCGGGTCGATCATGCCCGACGCCCTGCTCGCCCTCTGCCCGGAGAACGCGAAAGTCGTTGACACCGGCCCGTTGACGTTAGAGCAGATCATCACCGAGCTCAGCGAGGCGCACGCCGCCGGGCTTGACGTGGCGCGGCTGCACTCGGGTGACCCGTCGCTGTACAGCGCACTGGCCGAGCAGTGCCGCCGCCTCGACGCGCTGGGCATCGATTACGAAATCGTGCCGGGCGTACCGTCTTTCGCCGCCGCCGCGGCCGCCCTCAAACGCGAACTCACCGTCCCCGGCGTCGCGCAGACGGTGACACTGACCCGGGTGGCGACCCTGTCGACGGCCATGCCGCCCGGCGAAGACCTGGCGACGCTCGCCCGATCCGGCGCCACCCTGGTCCTGCACTTGGCGGCCGCGCAGATCGACGCCATCGTTCCGCAACTCCTCGACGGCGGCTACCGCCCCGAAACCCCCGCCGCCGTCGTGGCTTTCGCCAGCTGGCCGCAGGAGACCGTGCTGCGCGGCACCCTGGCCGGCCTCGCCGCCCAGATGCATGAGGCCAACATCACCAAGACCGCGGTGATCGTCGTCGGCGACGCGCTGACCGCGGGCGAATTCACCGACAGTTATCTGTATTCGACCGGGCGGACCCGGGGGAGCAGGCACTGATGCGCGTCCTGCTGCTCGGCGGCACCGGCGAGGCGCGCGCGCTGGCGAAAGCCCTGCACCCCCGCATCGACGTCATCAGCTCCCTGGCGGGCCGGGTGCCGGACCCGGCGCTGCCGGTCGGCCCCGTGCGCATCGGCGGCTTCGGCGGCGTGGACGGCCTGCGGCGCTGGTTGCGCGACGAAAGCATCGACGCCGTCGTCGACGCCACCCATCCGTTCGCGGCCACGATGACGGCGCACGCAGCCACCGCGTGCGGCGAATTACGGATACCCCACCTGATCCTGGCACGCCCGGCCTGGGATCCCGGCGCGGCCCTTGTCGTCGCGTCGGACACCCATGCGGCACAAACGGTTGCCCGCCAAGGCTATTCGCGCATCTTCCTCACCACCGGCCGTTCCGGCGTCAACGCTTTCACCGACAGCGACGCGTGGTTTTTGATCCGGGCGGTCACCGAACCGGACAGCGCCTCGCTGCCGCATCATCACCAGCTGGTCCTCTCGCGCGGCCCGTACCGCTACGACGACGAAGTCGCGCTGTTGCGCGAGCACCGCATCGACGCGCTCGTCACCAAGAACAGCGGCGGGCAGATGACGCGCGCCAAACTGGATGCCGCCGCCGCGCTCGATGTACCGGTGGTGATGGTGGCGCGGCCGCCGCTACCGGAGGGCGTGTCCACCGTCGGCACCGTGGCCGAGGCCGCCGAATGGGTTGGCGCGCTAGCCGGTTAGGTCGCTGCGCTCGCCGTCGGCCAGCAACGCATCGCGGGCCCGCGCGACCCGGGACCGGATGGTGCCCACCGGGCAACCGCACACCGCGGCGGCGTCGGCGTAGGGCAGCCCGAGCAACTGGGTGAGCAAAAGCGCTTCCCGCTGTTCGGGATTGAGGCCGGCGATCATCGTCGTCACCTCTACGAGGTCCTCAAATCCGCGTGCGTGGCGGTCGCCACGCACCACGTGTTCGGGATCGGCGCCCAGGGCGGCGCGCGGCCGCGACTGCAGCTGGCGGATGTGATCGGCCACGACCCGGCGGGCGATGGACAGCAGCCACGTCCGGGCGCTCGAGCGTCCAGAGAATCGCTCGATGGCGCCGATGGCGCGCAGGAACGTCTCTTGGGTCAGATCGTCGGCGTTGCCGGCATCGGACAGGTAGGCGACGAACCGCCACACGTCTTGCTGGGTGGCCTTGATGAACGCCTCGAGCGCTCGCGCGTTCCCGCGAGCGGCGGACAAAGCGAGCTCGGTTACCGCCTCGTCGTCGCTCGGCGCGATCATGCTCAACCACCTTAGTTGCGCGGGTTTTCCGATCCTACGACGGGTCGTCGTAGAGGGCGCGGTGTGGTCGCGCGCGGCGCGATTGATCGGCCGCAGATGCCCGCGCCTCCGACCGCTGGAAGCGTCGGCCGCCCAGGCGGGATCGTCGGCGTCGACCGAGCCATCGGAACCGTGCCGCCGGTGCGAGCCCACGCGCTCCCGCGCCACCAACAACGCGAATGCCAGACCCAACAACAGCGGCATGTGGCTGGCGATCCGGGTGGCCGTGACCTGTCCGTCGAAGGCGTCGACGATCACATAACCAAGCAGCGCAACGGAATACACACCGGTGATGGCCGCCACCCCCGACGCGGAGGCGGGCCAGATGCCGGCGGCGACCATCGCCAGACCCAACGCCAGCAACCACGCCGTGGACTCGTGCATCAGGTGCTCGCCCGACATCGCGCCGTGCATGTGACCCGACACCATGCCGAAATCGACCCCACTGATCTGGGCGGCGGCGATCGCCACCTGGAACAGGCCCACAGCGATCAGGCCCCAGCGTCGGTAGTGCGACCGCAACCAGCGCATCCAACTCTGGTGTCCGGAGGGCTGCTCGCCGATGCTCGCCATGATTTTGTCGACCAGGTCGGGTCCCTCGCCGGGCGCAACCGAGGCGAGCCGACGGGTCTGCGCCGCCGCCCCGATCAGCCAGGAGCGGCAACTGCGGCACGACTCGAGGTGCGCGTCGACCTGCTGCGCGAGCACCTGGGGGCGCTCGCCGTCCAACCGAGCCGACAGCGCCTCACGCGCAACGTCACACCGCATCGCTGCATCGTTGCAGCATGGCCGGTCCGCGCGCAAAGACTCCCGGAATTTGGTGCCCGAACGAAACGGCGGGGAACTAAACGGCCGTGGCAACCGACCTCTGGTCGTCCGCATCGCCAGCCCATCCACGAGATTTCACCGACGAGGTATCCGTGTCCTTCCCTGAAGGCCCCCGACGATGACCGCCCCGATCTGGGCGGCGTCTCCGCCCGAAGTGCACTCGACCTTGCTCAGCAGCGGCCCCGGCCCCGCCCCGATACTGGCCGCCGCGACGGCATGGACGTCGATGAGCACCGACTATGCGAACGCGGCGGCCGAGCTCACCGGGTTGCTGGGCACCGTGCAGGCCGGCGCGTGGGACGGGCCCAGCGCCGAGCAGTACGTGGCCGCCCACGTCCCCTACCAGGCCTGGCTGGTGGAGAGCGCGGCCAAGAGCGCAACCGCGGCGAGCCTGCACGAGACCGCCGCCACCGCCTACACCGCCGCGTTGGCCGCCATGCCGACGATGGGCGAACTCACCGCCAATCACGCCGTCCACGGCGCACTGGTCGCCACGAACTTCTTCGGCATCAACACCATCCCCATAGCGGTCAACGAAGCCGACTACGCGCGCATGTGGGTGCAGGCCGCCACGACGATGACCACCTACCAGGCCGTCAGTGAATCTGCGCTGGCCGCGGTCCCGCCGACCACTCCCGCGCCGACGATCGTCGTCCCGGGCGCCGAGGCGGGCACCGCCGGCGTCGCAGCGATGCAAGCGGCTGCCGTGGCGCCGGCGGCAAATTCCGGCTCCAACCTCAACAAT
This sequence comes from Mycobacterium sp. NTMscope_Eco_3, assembly GCF_976985685.1. Taxonomy (NCBI): domain Bacteria; kingdom Bacillati; phylum Actinomycetota; class Actinomycetes; order Mycobacteriales; family Mycobacteriaceae; genus Mycobacterium; species Mycobacterium sp. NTMscope_Eco_3. The sequence continues at coordinate 2,038,501 of NZ_CDRJYZ010000001.1, forward strand.
GCCGACACGTCGAGCGCCCAGCAGCAGGCCACCACGCAGACCTACCCGTCCTGGATGGACCAGCTGACCAAGTGGCTGCAGCAGTACACCCAGAATTTCGCGTGGCCGGTGTCCAAGGACCTCAACCCCGGTGGGTGGCCCTTCCCGCCGGTGCCGTGGGTCAACAGTCTCGCCTCATTCTTCGGGCAGCTGGGACTGTCCCCGGCGCTGTCGATCGCGCTCGGCTGGGCCATCTTCCACACCCTGATGATCTTCTGGCCGTTTATTCAGCTGGCGATCCAGATGGCGGTGGTGCTCGCGCCGGTCGTCGTTGCCGCCATCGGGGCGGCCGCGGCCGGTGGGGCGGCGGCCGCGGTCACCGCGATCAGCGTCGGGATCCCGCTCGCGTCTGCCCCGCCCCTGCCGGCCGTCGCGGCGGCGCCCGCACCGGTGGTTGCTCCGGCGCCGACGATTGCCACCGCGCCCGCCAGTGTCAGCCACGTGCCGACACCGTCCACCGCGCCCGCGACGACGGTCGCCGGATCGGCCGGCGGCGGCCCGGCCGGTGGCGGACCGGGGGTCGGCTTCGGCCCGACGGCGACCGACGGAATCGGCGCCGGCCTGTCCAACGCCCTGTATGCGGTAGGGCTGTCGGGACTCTCGGCGCGCGGCAGCGCGAGCAGTCGGTCACGCCGAAAGTCGGAGGAGCCGTCCTCCGACGACCTCGACGCGCCCGCCGCCGCGGCCGCGGCCACCGCGGCCAAAAAGAAGGCCCGGGCCCGACGGCGCCGCGGCGGAACCGCCACCGAACGCGCCTACCGCTACGAATTCATGGACCTGGACTCCGATTTGGATCCGGGCGTCGATGCCGACGATCCGAACGCCGCCAGGCCCTCTGAGGACAGTGCGGGGCGGCTCGGATTCGCCGGTGCCGCAGCCAAATCCGACGCCCCCTGCGCCGCCGGATTGGCGACGCTGACCCGCGACGGGTTGAGCGACGGCCCCAGCGTGCCGATGATGCCGAGCACCTGGGACCGCGACTAGCCAGATGGCTGATAGTGCCGGGGAGTGAAGACCCGGTCGGTGGAATCCGTTGAATACCACTGGGTTTGCGACGAACCGACGATCAGCAGGCAGCGCATGTCGATCTCGGCGGGATTGAGATCGGCCAGCCGGACCACGCGGACGTCTTCGTCGTCGCCCGACACGCTGCGGCCGATCACCACCGGCGTGCCCGGTTCGCGGTGGGCCAGCAGAATGTCGCGCATCGCGCCGACCTGCCAGGTCCGCGTCTTCGACGCGGGGTTGTAGATGGCCAGCACCAGGTCGGCGGCCGCGGCGGCCTGCAGCCTCGCGGAGATCACGTCCCACGGCTTGAGCCGGTCGGACAGCGAGATCACCGCGTAGTCGTGGCCCAATGGGGCGCCGACCCGGCTGGCCACAGCCTGGGCGGCGGTCATCGCGGGAATCACCCGAACCCGCACGCCCGGCCATTGTTTGGCCTCTTCCAGCACGGCGGTCGCCATCGCGAAGACCCCCGGGTCGCCCGACGACACCACCGCCACGGCCCGGCCCTGCTCGGCCAGTGCGCAGGCCAGCCGCGCACGCTCGGGTTCGTCGCGGTTGTCGCTGGGGTGCCGCTGCTGGCCGTCGCGCACCGGCACGCGATCCAGGTAGCCGCCGTAGCCGATCAGGTCGGTCGCCGCGGCGAGCTCCCGCCGGCTCTGCGGTGTCATCCAGTCCATGTCGCCGGGGCCCAGGCCCACCACCGCGACGCTGCCGGCCGCCCGCCTATCGGGGGAGCGTCGGTGCAGCCGGCGGCCGCCCGGCAGCATGGCCAGCGAGAAGTACGGCACGCTGGTCTCGTCGACGTCCGCCGCGGGCAGGATGCGCTGCCCGGCGCTGCTGGCTCGTTCGACGTAAAACGTGTCGTCGAGCTGCCCGGACGCCGAAAGCGCTTCGCGCACAGCGTGATACGAGCGCCCCAACTTCAGGATCACGGCGGCGTCGGCGTCGGCCAGCCGGCGGGTCAGTTCCGCGACGGGCAACGTGCCCGGCAGCACCGACAGCACTTCGTCGCCGGCCACCAACGGCGTCGCGAGGGCCGCCGACGCGGCGCTCACCGACGTCACACCCGGAACGATGACCGCGTTGAATCGCTCGGTCAGCCGGGTGTGCAGATGCATGTACGAGCTGTAGAACAGCGGGTCGCCCTCGGCGAGCAGGGCCACGTTGCGGCCGGCCTCCAGGTGCGCGGCGATCCGTCGGGTGGCCTCGGCATAGAAGTCCTCGAGCGCGCCGGAATAGCCGCCCGGGTGGTCGGTGACCTCGGTCGTCACCGGATACACCAGGTGCTCCTCGATCTGGCCGGGCCGCAGATAGCGTTCGGCGATGCCGCGCGCGATGCTGCGGCCGTGCCGGGCGCTGTGATAGGCGACCACGTCGGCCTCACCGATCACCCGCGCGGCTTTGACGGTCACGAGTTCGGGGTCGCCGGGCCCCAGCCCGACGCCCCACAGTGTCCCCCTATGGGCGCTTCGCGTGGTCCCTTGTGCCGTCATTCGGCGTCGCTTGCGATCGCATTGACGGCGGCGGCGGCCATGGCGCTGCCGCCGCGGCGGCCCTGCACCACCAGATAGGACATGCCGCGCGGGTGGTCGATGAGCTCCTGCTTGGACTGCGCCGACCCGACGAATCCCACCGGCCCGCCCAGCACGCCGGCCGGCGGCGAAAGCCCCTCGTCGATCAGCTCGAGCAGCCGGAACAGGGCCGTCGGTGCGTTGCCGATGGCCAGCACGGCGCCGTCGAGCCGCTCGGCCCACAGCTCGACCCCGGCCGCCGAACGGGTGGTCTGCCGGCGTGCGGCCAGCTCGGCCGCCCGCGGGTCGGCCACCAGCGACACGACCTCGTTGCCCGCGGGCAGCCGGGCAGTGGTGATCCCGGCGGCCACCATCGACGAGTCGCACAACACCGGGGCGCCGCCCCGCAGGGCCGCGCCGACGCGCTCGACGACGTCGTCGGTGAAGGCGACGTGCTCGGCGACGTCGACCTGGCCGCAGGTGTGGATCAACCGGACGACGACCCGGGCTACGTCGGCGGGAAATCGCGCCAGGTCGGCCTCGGCGCGGATGGTCGCGAACGACTGGCGATAGATCTCCGCGGCATCGCGGATGTAGTCGAGCACCCGCTCACCCTAAGGGTTGTCAGGTTCGAAGCGTCCGGTATCCGTCGCCTGTGGCGACCAGCACCTGACCGGCCGGCGGGCTGCCGCACGCGCGTTCGCAGCCCACGAAGTGCCGGTGCAGCGTGACCTCGGCGTCCAGCGCCTGGGCGGCGTCGGCCCGCACGTCGGCGACCGAGTGCGCACACCCGGGACTGCCGGTGCAGGCGCTGACGGTCAGCCAGGGGGAGTTCTCGTCGAACACCAGTCCCAACGGGGCCAGCACGCGCAGCGCGGTGTCCGCGACGGATTCCTCGAGATCGCACACCAGCACCGAGCGCCACGGGGTGATCACCAGCGGCGCCTCGATCGCGGCCAGGTACTCCGCGACCCGCGCGGGCAGCACACCCAGCGGCACCGCGGCGCCCAGCGTCACCCGGCCGTCATCCTGATCGATCCATCCCACGGGCGGCTTGGTGACGACGGGAAAAGGTGTCCCGCCGGGCTCGGCGTCGGGTAGTAGCCGACGAATGTCGTCCAATTCCTGGACGCGCCAAGCGGTTTCGCGGATTTCCACGAAACGCGTCGCGAGAGCGACGAGCGTCTCGATCACCTCGCCGGCGGCCAGCCGGACGCCGGTGTCCCGTCCGGCCAGCAGCAGCGCGCAACCGTCCGGCGGCGCGTGCACGCCGATGTCGGCGCGCAGACCGGACACATCGGCCCGCCCGTCGTCGAGGCTGAACCAGAACCGGCCGCCCAGGTCCGCGAGTCGCGGCGCCGCGCAGATCGCGGCGTCCAGTTCGCCGACCCAGCCCCGCACGTCGACGTCGCCGCCGGCCCGCCCCGACAGCGGTGACGCGACGATGTTGCGGACGCGCTCATGCGTGGTCGACGGCAACAGGCCTGCGGCCGCCAGCGTCTCGGCGACGGCGGTGACGTCGGTCAGTCCGCGCAACTGCACGTTGCCCCGCGCGGTGAGTTCGAGCGTTCCCGACCCTGTCTGCGTGGCGGCGGCGCTCAGCGCCGCCAGCTGGGCGGCCGTGAGCATGCCCCCGGGTAACCGCACCCGGGCCAGGGCGCCGTCGGCGGCCTGGTGCACCTGCAGCGCACCCGGGCAAGCGTCGGTGTCACGCGTCCTGGCCACCCGTCCACGGTACGGCCACCGGCTGAACACGGCGGCCGACATTGGCTTCAGGCAGACGTAAACCCTTACTCACGGCAACGGTCGCGCCCTACCGTCGGCACGGTGAGCATTGCCACCGCGCTCGACGCTGCGCCGAAACAGCCTGGGAGCGTCCACGCCGGCGCGCCCGGTGGGTTATGGGCGCGCCGCAAATGGGAGATCGTGCGCATCGCTTCCCCGCTGGCGTTGCTGGCGCTGTGGCAGCTGGGCAGCGCGATCGGTGTCATCCCGCAGGATGTGCTGCCGGCGCCGTCGCTGATCGTCGAGGCGGGAGTCGAGTTGATCCGCGACGGCCAGCTCGCCGCCGCGCTGCAAGTCTCCTCTGTCCGGGTTGTCGAGGGGTTGGTCCTGGGTGGGGTGATCGGGGTCGGCGCGGGCGCGGCGGTCGGGCTGTCCCGCTGGCTCGAGGCCACGGTTGACCCGCCCATGCAGATGATCCGCGCGTTGCCGCACCTGGGTCTCATCCCGCTGTTCATCCTGTGGTTTGGGATCGGCGAGCTGCCCAAGGTCCTGCTGGTGGCCTTGGGCGTGGTCTTCCCGCTCTACCTGAACACCTTCTCCGCGATCCGCCAGGTCGACCCCAAAATGTTGGAAGCCGCTCAAGTGCTGGGCTTTTCGTTTGCCCAGCGGTTCACCCGGATCATCGTGCCCAGCACCGCGCCGCAGGTGCTCGTCGGTTTCCGGCAGTCGCTGGCGATCGCGTGGCTGACCTTGATCGTCGCCGAGCAGATCAACGCCGACAAGGGAATTGGCTTCCTGATCAACAACGCCCGAGATTTCCTACGCATCGACATCATCATCTTCGGACTGACCATCTATGCGCTGCTGGGCATCATCACCGACGCGATCGTCCGGATCATCGAACGCCGCGCCCTGCGTTACCGACACTGAAAGGTTCAGGCTTTGACACTCATCGCAGAACCCGACGCCATTCGGGTGCGGACCGAGATCGCCGGCGAGCTGCGCCACGTCGACAAGTGGTACGGCACTGCCCATGTGCTCAAAGACGTTTCACTGCGGGTGTGCAGCGGCGAGATCGTCGCGCTGGTCGGGCGCAGCGGCTCGGGCAAATCGACGGTCCTGCGGGTGCTGGCCGGCCTCTCGCCTGACCACAGCGGCGAACGCGTGGTGGCCGGCGCCCCGGCGCTGGCCTTCCAGGAGCCGCGGCTGCTCCCGTGGCGCGACGTGCGCACCAATGTCGGATACGGCCTCACCCGCAGCCGGCTGCCAAGGCCGCAGGTGCGACAACGCGCCGAGCGTGCGCTGGCCGACGTCGGGTTGACCGACCACGCCGGGTCCTGGCCGCTGACCCTGTCCGGCGGTCAGGCGCAACGAGTTTCACTCGCGCGGGCGTTGGTCGCCGAGCCGCGGTTGCTGCTGCTCGACGAACCCTTCGGGGCGCTGGACGCGTTGACCCGGTTGACGATGCACGCCTTGCTGCTGGATCTGTGGCGCCGGCACGGATTCGGGGTGTTGCTGATCACCCATGACGTCGACGAGGCGGTGGCGTTGGCCGACCGCGTGCTGGTGCTCGAGGAGGGCCGCATCATTCACACGCTGACGATCGACGAGCCGCGGCGCACACCCGGTCATCCCGGCGCCCATACCGAGCGGCATCGCGCCGAGCTGCTGGATCGACTTGGCGTGCAATCGTCAACCTAGAAACCGGCCGATCTTCGCGGCGTCGAGTTGACCTCCACCGCAAGGGCATCGCCTGACCCGCCGTTTGGGATCACGGTCCCCGGGGCACACTCGTGGCCGTGGACACGGTGGAATACGCCCCCGGACGCCTCGCCGACGTCTTCGGCGACTCCCGACGACCCACCGTCCTGCTGTGGCACGGCATGCAGACCGACGCCCGCGCGGCCTTCAGACCCCTGGCCGGCATGCTCAGCGAGCGCGGTGCGGCCGTGGTGGCGCCGGACTGGAATTCCCACGCCGACGACGGCGGCCGGGCGGATCTGCTGGGTTCGCTCGATTTCACCCGCGACTTCGCGGGCCCGGGCAACGGCATCGTGCTCGTCGGGTGGTCCATGGGTGGTTGCGCCGCAGCGGGTCTGACGCTCAACGCGGAGCGGTTCGACGTCACCCTCGTCCACACCGTGTGCCTGGCCGGCGCGTTCATGGTGCCCGACCCGCTCTCCGGTCAGGTGCCGACCGACGCACTGTCGGCCGGCCGCGCGGGCACGCCGTTCAAGCTGCTGCACGGGTTGGCGGACGACGCGGTCCCCGCCAGTACCAGCAGGGAGTTCGCCGCCGGCCTGAAAGGGGTGGGCTGGCCGGTCGAGTTGGTGGAGCTCGACGCCGATCATGGTTCCATCGCCGGCGCCGACTACGACCCGGTGGCGGATCGCTACGAGCCCGGCACGAGCGAGAAGGCGCTGCGGGTCGCCGGGGAGGTCGCCACGCGGATTGCGGCCCTGATCGGTCACTGACCGACGCGAATCACCCTCCGGCGAGGCTCAGACCCGGCGCGGGACGCTACCCGGCTCGATGCCACCAGCACTGTGCCGCAAGAGTTTTGCGGGGTTGGGAGAAAGCGCGAGTAAAGTGACTTCGGTGGCCGCGGCTTCGTCGAATGACCGGATGATCGCCGGGGTCGCCGCTGCGTCCGTCGCGCTCGGTGTCACCCAACTGGCCAGCATCCCCTTCGGTGCGCGGGCCGATGCCCGCGCCGCCGTGGGTTCCGCGGTCGTCGATCTGACACCGGGCCCCGTCAAAGAGTGGGCCATCCAAACGCTCGGTCCGCTGGACAAACCCTTCCTGGCCGTCGTCGTGCTCGTGGTGATCGCGACGATCGCGGCGATCGCCGGGACCCTCGAGACGCGGCGCCGCCCGTTCGGCAGCGCAGTGATCGCCGCGGCGGGCGTCCTTGGCTGCATCGCCGTGCTGTCGCGACCAGGCGGGACGGCACTCGACACGCTCCCCACCATCGTCGGCGCCGCGTGCGGCGTAGGGGTGCTGCGGGTGCTCACCCGACGGTTCTCGCCTGAGCCGGACGGCGACGCAGACGACCAGCAGCAGGCAGATCCAAGCCGGCGCAGGTTGGTCATGTACGGGTTGCTCGGACTGGGCGTCGTCAGTGGGGTAGTGGGGGCGTTCGGTACCCGGCTGGCGCATTCGGTGGAGGCCGACCGTAAGACGTTCGCCCTACCCCGGCCACGATCCCCGGCGCGTCCGATACCCGCCGCGGTGCAGCCGAAAGGCGTTGCGCTGCCGAGCTTTATCACTTCAAGTGCTGACTTCTACCGGGTCGACACCGCGCTGAGCGTTCCCCAGCTCAGCCGCGGCGACTGGCGCCTGCGTATCCACGGGATGGTGGACCGCGAGATCACCTTGAGCTTCGACGACCTCACCCGATTCGACATCGTCGAGACGGTGACCACGTTGACATGTGTATCCAATCCCGTTGGCGGAGATCTCATTTCAACGGGCATCTGGACCGGCTACCGGCTGGCGGACCTGCTGGCGGCGGCCGGTGTGCACCGCGATGCCGACATGGTGCTCTCCACCTCGATCGAGGGATTCACCGTCGGCACCCCCGTGCAGGCGGTCACGGACGGCCGCGACGCGTTGCTGGCGGTCGGCCTCAACGGTCAACCGCTGCCGGCCGAGCACGGCTACCCGGCCCGCATGGTGGTGCCGGGACTCTATGGCTACGTGTCGGCCACCAAGTGGGTGGTGGATGTGGAGCTGACCCGGTTCGACCGGGCCAAGGCCTACTGGACGCGGCAGGGCTGGGCGGCGCAGGCGCCCATCAAGACGGAGTCGCGGATCGACGTGCCCAGGGGCGGCCAGACGGTGCCGGTGGGGCCGGTGGTGTTCGGCGGCGTTGCGTGGGCACAAAATCGTGGCGTGCGAGCGGTCGAAGTCCGCATCGGCGACGGCGGTTGGCAACCGGCCGAACTGGGCGCGAGTTATTCCAATGAGACATGGCGGTTGTGGAGCTTCCCGTGGCAGGCGAAAAGCCCCGGGCGAGAAACCATCACCGTGCGCGCCATCGACAACACCGGTGCCGTCCAGACCGAAGAGCGCGCCAATCCCGTCCCCGACGGCGCCACCGGCTGGCACACGGTGAACTTCGCCGTCGTGCCGGCGTAGCAACCTATTTCGACGAGAGCTTCCGCCAACTGATCACCGCCATCGCTATCCCGACGAGCGCGGTGATCGGCCCGATGACCGACCAGGTGGTGGTGTTGCTCATCGGGCTGCCGCCAAGCACCCCGAACCCTTGCAATGCCCAGATCACACCGAACAACGCGATGATCAGCCCGACCGCGAAAGTGACGACGAATCCTCTGCTCATAGAGGGACCCTACGTGCCGATTCGGCCGTCCGAAGCCGCTGCGGTACGAATGACGGGTGGCTGAACCGAGCATCCTGCTGCTGTCGACGTCCGATACGGACCTGATCAGCGCCCGCTCCAGCGGGAAAAACTACCGGTGGGCCAACCCGTCGCGGCTGTCGGAGGACGAACTGCCCGACCTGCTGGCCGACGTCGCCATCGTGGTGGTGCGGATCCTTGGCGGCTACCGGGCCTGGCAGAGCGGGATCGACACGGTGATCGCCAGCGGCGTGCCCACGGTGCTGGTCAGCGGCGAGCAGGCCGCCGACGCCGAGCTGACCGGCCTGTCGACGCTGGCGGCCGGCATCGCGGTCCAGGCGCACATCTACCTGGCCCACGGTGGCGTCGACAACCTGCGCCAGCTGCACGCCTTCCTCTCGGACACCGTGCTGATGACCGGGTTCGGATTCACCCCGCCGGTCGTCACGCCGACTTGGGGCGAGCTGGCGCGGCCGGATGCGAGGGATATCGAGGGCCCGACGATCGCCGTCCTGTATTACCGCGCTCAACATTTGGCCGGCAACACCGGCTACGTCGAGTCGTTGTGCGAGGCCATCGAGGACGCCGGCGCGCGGCCGATGCCCGTCTACTGCGCATCGCTGCGCACCGCCGAACCCGAACTGCTGCAACGGCTGAGCGCCGCCGACGCCATGGTCGTGACCGTCCTCGCCGCGGGTGGACTCAAACCGGCCACGGCGTCCGCCGGGGGCGATGACGACAGCTGGAACGTCGAACATCTCGCCGCCCTGGATATTCCGATACTGCAGGGATTGTGCCTGACCAGCCGGCGCGCCCAGTGGTGCGAAAACGACGACGGCCTGAGCCCGCTCGACGTGGCCAGCCAGGTGGCCGTGCCTGAGTTCGACGGTCGCATCATCACGGTGCCGTTCTCCTTCAAGGAGATTGACGAAGACGGCCTGATCTCCTACGTCGCCGACGCCGAGCGTTGCGCCCGGGTCGCCGGGCTGGCGGTGCGGCACGCGCAGCTGCGCCACGTCGCCCCGTCCGACAAGCGGGTCGCGCTGGTGTTCTCGGCCTATCCCACCAAGCACGCCCGAATCGGCAACGCGGTGGGGCTGGACACGCCCGCGAGCGCCGTCGCGCTGCTGCAGGCGATGCGCGATCGCGGGTACCAGGTCGGCGACCTGCCCGGCGTCGAGGCGAACGACGGCGACGCCCTGATCCACGCGCTGATCGAACGGGGCGGCCAGGATCCCGACTGGCTCACCGAGGGGCAATTGGCCGGCAACCCGATCCGGGTGTCCGCCAAGGATTATCGCTCGTGGTTCGCGACCTTACCCGCCGAATTCACCGACGCCGTCGAGGCGCATTGGGGACCGCCGCCCGGGGAGCTCTTCGTCGATCGCAGTAACGACCCCGAAGGTGAAATCGTCGTCGCCGCAATCCAATCGGACAACCTGGTGCTGATGGTGCAGCCGCCCCGCGGCTTCGGCGAGAATCCGGTCGCCATCTACCACGACCCGGACCTGCCGCCCAGCCACCACTATCTCGCCGCCTACCGCTGGCTGGACACCGGATTCGGGGCGCACGCGGTGGTGCATCTGGGTAAACACGGCAACCTGGAATGGCTGCCGGGCAAGACGCTGGGCATGTCGGCGGCCTGCGCACCCGACGCCGCGCTGGGCAGCCTGCCGCTGATCTACCCCTTCCTGGTGAACGACCCCGGCGAGGGCACGCAGGCCAAGCGGCGCGCGCACGCGGTGCTCGTCGACCATCTCATCCCGCCGATGGCTCGCGCCGAAACCTACGGCGACATCGCGCGTTTGGAGCAGCTGCTCGACGAGCACGCCAACGTCGCCGCACTGGATCCCGGCAAGCTGCCCGCCATCCGCCAGCAGATCTGGACCCTCATCCGGGCCGCGAAGATGGACCACGATCTCGGGCTCACCGAGCGTCCCGCCGAGGACTCGTTCGACGACATGCTGCTGCACGTCGACGGCTGGCTGTGCGAGATCAAGGATGTCCAGATCCGCGACGGCCTGCACATCCTGGGGCAAAAGCCAACGGGGGAGGCCGAACTGGACCTCGTGCTGGCGATCCTGCGCGCGCGCCAGCTCTTCGGCGGCGAGCACGCCATCCCCGGCCTGCGGCAGGCGCTGGGCCTGGCCGAGGACGGCACCGACGAACGCACCAGCGTGGACGCGGCCGAGGCCGCGGCGCGGGCGTTGGTCGCCGCGCTGCAGGCCTCGGGCTGGGATCCCGATGCGGCCGAACGGCTCAGCGACAACGCCGACGTGGCACGTGTGCTCCGGTTCGCCGCCACCGAAGTGGTGCCCCGGCTGGGCGGCAGCTCCGCCGAGATCGAGCAGGTGCTGCGTGCCCTGGACGGACGATTCATCCCGGCCGGCCCCTCGGGGTCCCCGCTGCGTGGCCTGGTCAACGTGCTGCCCACCGGGCGCAACTTCTACTCCGTCGACCCCAAGGCGGTGCCGTCCCGGCTGGCGTGGGAAGCCGGTGTGGCACTGGCGGATTCGCTGCTCGCCCGCTACCGCGACGACCACGGCCGCTGGCCGCAGTCGGTGGGGCTGTCGGTGTGGGGGACCTCGGCGATGCGCACCGCCGGCGACGACATCGCCGAAGTGCTTGCGCTGCTGGGCGTTCGGCCCGTGTGGGATGACGCGTCGCGCCGTGTCGTCGACCTCGCCCCGATACCCCTGGCCGAGCTCGGGCGCCCGCGCATCGACGTGACGGTGCGGATCTCCGGCTTCTTCCGCGACGCCTTCCCGCATGTGGTGACGATGCTCGACGACGCGGTGCGGCTGGTCGCGGACCTCGACGAACCCGCCGAGGACAACTTTGTGCGGGCCCACGCCCAGGCCGACCTGGCTCAGCACGGCGATCAACGCCGATCGACCACCAGGATTTTCGGTTCCAAGCCGGGCACCTACGGCGCCGGGCTGCTGCAGCTCATCGACAGCCGCAACTGGCGTGACGACGCCGACCTCGCCGCGGTCTACACCGCCTGGGGCGGGTTCGCCTACGGGCGCGACCTGGACGGCCGCGAGGCGGTCGACGACATGAACCGGCAATATCGGCGTATTGCGGTGGCCGCCAAGAACACCGACACCCGGGAACATGACATCGCCGACTCCGACGACTACTTCCAGTACCACGGCGGCATGGTGGCGACGGTGCGGGCGCTGACCGGCCAAGCGCCGGCGGCCTACATCGGCGACAACACCCGGCCCGACGCGATCCGCACCCGCACCCTGTCGGAGGAAACCACGCGCGTGTTCCGGGCCCGGGTGGTGAATCCGCGTTGGATGGCGGCGATGCGCCGGCACGGTTACAAGGGCGCGTTCGAGATGGCGGCGACCGTGGACTACCTGTTCGGCTATGACGCGACGGCTCACGTGATGGCCGACTGGATGTACGAACAGCTCACCGAGCGTTACGTTTTGGACCCGGAGAACCGGAAATTCATGGCGGAGTCGAATCCCTGGGCGCTGCACGGCATGGCCGAGCGGTTGCTGGAGGCGGCGGGGCGCGGCATGTGGGCGCAGCCGCAACCGGAAACCCTCGACGGGCTGCGCCGGGCGCTACTGGAAACCGAGGGCGATCTCGAAGGCTAGTTCCCTGGCGAGCAGACGCGGAATCGCATTGCGCCAGTTCCTTCCGTGCGACTCTATGTCTGCTCGCGCGGGGCGCGCCGAGTCAGATGAAATCCGATCCGCCGTCCACGTTGACCGTCGCCCCGGTGACATAGCCATTTCGCCGCGATGCGAGGTACGCGGTGATGGACGCGACCTCTTCGGGAAGGCCGGCACGGCCGAGATCACAGGGCTGGTGAAAGTTCTTGTCGATCCAGGTCATGACGTCGACCGGATCGGTGGCATCGAGCCCATCGGCGGCGAGGATGCCTTTGAGGTTTTCGGTGAAGCTGGCGGTCACGATGGTCCCCGGACACACACAGTTGACCAGAATGCCTTCCCTGGCAAGGCTTTTCGACAGATTCTTGGTGATACTGGCCAACGCCGCCTTCGATGCCGTGTAGGCGACGATCCGCGGGTTCTGGCGCTGAATCGAGTGCGCCGAGAACGTCACCACGCGGGCCCAGTCCGAGGCGCGCAGCAGCGGCAGCGAGGCGCGGATTGATCGCACCGCCGACATCGTGCCGAGGCTGAACGCCTCGTCCCACTGGGTGTCGTCCATCTGCTCGAAATAGCCGTCGCCGGGCCCGATTGTGTGGATCAGGCTGTTGAGGTGCCCCCAACGGTCGGCGACGGCGGCGAAACCCGCGGCGATGGAGGCGGGATCGGTCATATCCACGCTGATCCCCACGGCGTCCGAGGCGCCGGCCTGGTGCAGCGACGCCACGGCGGCATCGAGCGCACCCCGGCTCCTGGCCATCACCGCCACCCTGGCCCCTTCGGCCGCAAGGGTTTCGGCGATGGCCAGTCCCATACCTTTGCTGCCGCCGGTGACCACGGCCGTCGATCCCGCAAGACCCAGGTCCATCGCTAGTCCCTTTCCATCACGTCGAACACACTTGTTCGATCGCTTCGTTCGCGGCGCCGAGCCCGCGCAGGCAGAACCGTTGAATGCCCCGGCGCAGGTCGTCGCGAGCGCCGGCGGCCTTCGTCCAGTGCCGGTCGATTCCCGCCCACACCACCCCATGGACGAACTGGGCGTCCGCCACCGGATCGACCCCGTGGAAGACGCCGTCGTGTAGGCCGCGCCGAATTGCGTCGCGCAGCGGCGCAAGCATCTCCGCATATGCGGGCTGAACCACGCCGGGAGACGTGAAGATCTGCGTTTGAGCCTCTAACGACAGGCGCCGCAGATCCTTCTTGAGGCGCTCATCGAATGCTAAGTCGAGTCTAGCGTCGATCCATGCCGCGACTGCCTCGATTTCAGTTGCAGCACCGGACATTCGACGTTTGAGCCGCCGCTTTTCGGTGTGCGCACTCTCCAGGAAGACCGCGGCAACCAGTTCGTCCTTGGAACCGAAATGCCGATAGAACGCCCGCGTGCTCAACGCGGCCCGTTTCAGGACGGCGGCGATGCTGAGTCCTTCGACTCCATGCTCGCGCAGCGTTGTCGACGCCGCAGCCAGGATCTGGCGGCGAACCGTCGGATCAGGACCCAACTTCTCGCGTCGCCGCGTGCGGGGAGCGCTCACCGGGTCACGCCGTCGCGTCATAGGAGGCGAGATAGTCCGCAAACCGTGCACGGACACCGTCGGGTGTCAGGCCGTAGTCGGCCAGGTCGTAGTCATGTGCGCCACGTGAGCCGGGTCGGCGATCCGCGGCCCAACGCTCGACGGAAGAACGGGTGCCATCGGTGAAGGTCAAACCAAGGGCGTCGTAGCTGGTTCGCAGCGTGCCTACCGGATCGGACTGCAGATCGGCAAACGAGACATCGGCGAAACGGTCATCGCCCACCCGGCCGCGGAAGTCCATGGCGCGCCGCACGCCTTCTGCCCAGCTGTCGACTTGCTCGGCGCCAAGTTCTTCGTCATCGGTGCGGTCGCTACTCCAGCTGCGCACATACCGGATCAGGCTGCAGACCGAGCCCATCACCTTGGCCGGATCGCGATGGCTCCAAAGGAATTTCGCATTCGGATACGCCTCGACTAGGGCGTCGAGGGCGAACATGTGCACTGGAGTCTTGAGGTGCCACAGCACCGGCGGGCAATGCCACTGCAGGAGCTTGAGCACCCGCCGATGGAATAGATAGGTCCCGCGCATGTCACAGTCCATCAGCCACGCGAGATACCCGGGTGCGCGAACCGCCCCGTCAAAGTGGAAGGTGCGAAAGCTCATTCCCATGAGGTCTTGGCATTCGGTCGGGGCCGTGGGCTCGGAGTTGTACAGCGTCTTCATCAACGGGAACATGTTGTCGAGCATCTTGAGACCGGCTTCGGCCTGCGCGATCCGGGGATCGCTGTGCTGGGTCGCGGCCTCCGGCGGCGGGACGGGTGCTTGGGATTCCCACATCCGAAGCGACCGGAATTGGGGATCGGCGGCCACCAATTGGCTCAGGGCTGTGGTGCCGGTGCGGGGCAACCCGATGACGAAGACGGGGCCACCGACCACCTGATCGTCGATCTCGGGGTGTTGCCGGTAGGTGTCCTCAACCTTGAGGCGCTGGATCAAGGCGTTGCTGACAGTGGCGTGCTGGATGACCCGGCCGATCTCGTTGAGGTCGGCCTCGGTGTTCAGCGCTTCAACGATGCGCTCGAGTCCGTCGCGGTAGTAGGGCGAGCCGAAGTCCTCGAGACCCGTTGCGGCACGGGCCCCGTCCTCCAATTCGTCGGCGTCGAACATCATGTGCCGAACCTTTCGTGCACGGCCCGGGCACGTGCCGCGAGCGTCACTTTCCGCTGTTCTCGGCTGACCCTTTCGGTATCCGAAGGCAATTCCGCGTCAAGATCGGCGAAGGGCACGAGTCGCGTCGTCGGTGTCGGTGCCGTCTTGGTTCGCACGCAACGAAGGATGATCGGGCCGTTGCTGTGACCGGCGGTGTCGAGCCAATTCGCCACGCCGGGATCGCGTTCACACAGCACCACGCGCACCAAACCATCGGAATCCACCACCGCCTGATGGGCATTCAGGCTCGACTGGTGGCGCCCGTAGTGAATCGTCTCCCACCACGGGTTTCCGATGGAAAAGCTCCAGTAAACGCCTTCTGGCGGTTCGACTTCCACGATGAGCGCCTGGTGCGGACGCAGCTCCCACCGCCCGATCACCGGCCTGTTCTCCGCCGCCCCGATATCCGTGCGGTCGATGGGGGGCAAAAAACCGTTGGCCGGTGCGGCGGCACCAAATTGCAGAAAGAACGTCAGGTTGTCGCGAACGAAGTCACCGAGGGCTTCCAGCTGCCTCGACAGCGCCACGCCGGGTTCGACCGGACGTTTTGTCGCCGCCATCGTGTCACCGAGCCGCTCGATGCGCAGCGACGATGCCACCTCGGCATCCCAGTCGTAGAAAAAGTGCCGCACGGTCAGCGTGGGATGTTCGCCTTCGATAGGCATCCAATTGCCTGCTCGCCCCGTCGGTTCGGAGGCCGAGAGCACCACCTCGAAGTTGCCGCGGGCATCAATCTCGAGCTCGTCAACCAGCTCGTTCGCTGTTGCCGCGATCCCATTCATTGTCTGTAGCCCGACGTAGCGTGCGGTGCCGCGATTGCCGAACAATCGATAACTCTCCCCGCCGCGAAGCACGGCGCGGGTGTAGATGCAGTCCGGACACTCCATTCCCCAGGTCACGACGTCATCTGTGCTGGTGCGTTGAACGCGCAGCGTCGGATCCGGATCGAACCGCAACACTTCGTCTATGCCCGCGGTGAGCAGTACCAACAGATGCCGGATTCCGGCGGCAAGGTCGATCTGATGGTGATTCGCCGGGTCGGATTCCACGATTTGGGCTGCTTCACGTAGCCGAGTGAGGAGATGCGACCACGCCAGAGCTAGATCGGCGCAATCGGATTCGGCCGACAACGCCGCCTCGCCGATGGAGAACGGCAGCCACGTCAGCGGCTTGTTGGGATCGCTCACGATTGCCCGTTTCTGTCGGTGCCATAACCTTAAATGAAAATAGCGTTTTCGTTTAAGTGTGGTTATGACTATCGCAGCGCAGCGGCGACGATGTCAACGCTGAGTCTCAACAGCGGTAGGTTGGCACCGTGACACCGACCTTCGCCGATCTCACCAAGGCGCAATACATCCTGTTGACCACCTTCACCAAGGACGGCAGGCCCAAGCCGACGCCGATCTGGGCCGCCCCGGATCAAGACCGGCTCCTGGTCATCACCCAGGAAACGTCGTGGAAGGTCAAGCGGATCCGCAACACCCCTCGCGTCACGCTGGCCACCTGCACGATGAACGGCCGACCGACCAGCGAGGCCGTCGAGGGGACAGCCGTCATCCTCGACAAGTCGCACACGGGCGCGGTCTACGAGGCGATTGGCAAGCGCTACGGCATCGTGGGCAAAGTGTTCAACCTCTTCAGCAAGCTGCGCGGCGGCATGGAAAACAACGTGGGGCTCGAGCTGAAAGTGGCTTGAACACTACGTCGTTGCCCCCGCCGCCAGGTGTTCGCCGAAGAACGCGAAAACGCGGCGCCAGGCGTCCTCGGTGGCGGCCTCGTCGTAACCGAAGCCGGTGATCCGAAGCAGGCCCTGGGCGGGCAGCTCGTTGGCGAAGCTGTGCCCGGCACCGGGATAGACCTTCACATCGGCGGTGATGTTCTTGTCGGCGATCGTCTTGCGCAGCTTCTCGGGCGCACCCCGTCCCAGCGGGTCGCGGCCGCCCAAGCTGGCCACGATCGGGCACGCCCCGTCGAGCGTCTTGTCGAGGTTGCGGGGCAGGGGAGTGCTGTAGAACGGCGCGGCGGCGCCAAAACCCTTGGGCGACATCACCAGTGCGAATTGTCCGCCCATGCAGAAGCCCGCGATGCCGACCTGGCCGGAACATTCCGGCATGGCTTTCAGGTGATCGCGCGCGGCGAGGATGTCATCGAGGGCTCGGCCGCGTTGCGTCTGCAGCTCCTTCATGACCCTGGAGATGCAGCGGATCCGGCCGCCGCGCGCGTACATGTTCGGGGTGAGCGCCAGATAACCCGCCCGGGCGATGCGGTCGTTCGTCGACTGCTTGTCGCGGCCGTAGCCGAACGCGTCGTGGATCACCACGACGCCCGGCCACGGCCCCTGCCCCGGTGGCGTGCTCAGTAACGCATCGATCGGTCCGTCGGGGGTATCGATCTGAATCGTCGTCATAGCGTCATCTAACTGCAATCGCGGGGGACAGCACCACGGGAACTCGGGCGCGGTCCACAGACGTTGGCCTGACATGGTGTCGCGGCTGTTGCTGATTTATGCCGTCGTCGAACTTGCGGTGATCTTCGCGCTGGTGTCGACGATCGGATGGGGTTGGACCCTGCTGACGCTGTTGGCGACGTTCCTGCTCGGGTGGGGCATCGTCGCCCCGATGGCAGGGTCCCACCTCATCCGTCGGATCGGGCAATTGCGCTCCGGATTCGCCGGATCACGCAACGCGGCCGGCGACGGCGCGCTGGTCAGTGTGGCCGCGCTTCTTGTTCTCATTCCCGGGCTGGTCAGCACGGCGCTGGGGTTGTTGCTGCTCATTCCGCCGGTGCGGTCTGTGGCCGGCCCCGGGTTGGGCGCCATCGCGGTGCGCACGTTGCGGCGCCAGATGCCGGGAATCAGTTACGCGACCACTTTCCGCTCGAATCCGTATCCGGCGGCGTCTTACCCGGGTGACGCCCGCGGCCACGGCGACTACATCGACGGCGAGGTCATCGACGTCCAAGACGTCGGGCCGGTGCGAACCCAGCGCTTCGACGGGCGCTGAGCCGGCGAGGCAAACCGCATTTGCCCTTGCACGTAGCTTTGGGCTGTGACCAATGGTCCCGCTCCTCCTCAGGCCGTTTCACGGCCTGCATCGTCACGGCACGTGACCGATGGTCCCGCTCCTCCTCAGGCCGTTTCACGGCCTGCATCGTCACGGCACGTGACCAATGGCCCCGCTCCTCCTCAGGCCGTTTCACGGCCTGCATCGTCACGGCACGTGACCGATGGTCCCCCTCCTCCTCAGGCCGTTTCACGGCCTGCATCGTCACGGCACGTGACCAATGGCCCCGATAGTCCGGTGACCCTGCTCATCAACGGCCGGGTGCACAGTCCCGCTCACCCCGAAGCGACCGCGATGGCGGTCCGCGGCGGCGTCATCGCCTGGCTGGGCAGCGACGAGGTCGGCCGCACCATGTTCCCCGATGCCGACATCGAGGACGTCGACGGCGGTTTCGTGGCGCCGGGATTCGTCGACAGCCACATCCATCTGACCGCTACCGGACTAACCCTGAGCGGGCTGGACCTGCGGCGGGCCGGCTCGCGCGCGCAGTGCCTGCAGATGGTCGCCGACTACGCCGCCGCCCATCCGGGCGAACCGGTGTGGGGGCATGGGTGGGATGAAACGTCGTGGCCGGACAACACCCCGCCCGGCACCAGCGACCTCGACGCCGTCCTCGGCGACCGGCCGGCGTACCTGGCCCGCGTGGACGTGCACTCCGCGGCGGCCTCGACGGGCCTGCGACGGCTCGTCGACGAACTCCCGTCGGCGACCGGTTTCAGCGCGGAGCGCCCGCTTGCCGGCGACGCACACCATCTGGTGCGCGCCGTCGCCCGCGACCTGCTGACCGCCGAGCAGCTCGCCGAGGCCCGCGCCGCGGCACTGCGGGCCGCCGCGGCGGCCGGGATCGTCGCGGTGCACGAGTGCGCCGGACCCCAGATCGGCGGGATCGACGACTGGCTGCAACTGCGTGCCCTCGATCAGGGTGTCGAAGTGATCGGCTACTGGGGCGAGCCGGTGCGCACCCCCGCCCAGGCCCGGGAGCTGATGGACGCGACCGGGGCCCGCGGGCTGGCCGGTGACCTGTTCGTCGACGGGGCGCTCGGATCGCGCACCGCCTGGCTGCACGAGCCCTATGCCGACGCGCCGGACCACACGGGCACCTCCTACCTGGACCCCGACGACGTGGAGGCCCACGTTCGGGCGTGCACTGAGGCCAAGATCACCGCCGGATTCCACGTCATCGGAGACGCCGCCGTCGCCACCGTGGTGGGCGCCTTCGAACGGGTCGCCGCGGACCTCGGGCCGGTCGCCGTCGCCCGCTGCGGCCACCGCCTCGAGCACGTCGAGATGATCAACGCCGAGCAGGCCGCCAAACTGGGCCAGTGGGGCGTCATCGCCAGCGTGCAGCCCAATTTCGATGCGCTCTGGGGCGGCGCCGACGGCATGTACGCCCGCCGGCTCGGCGCCGAGCGAGGCAGTCGGCTCAACCCGTTTGCGCTGTTAGCATCCCAAGGCGTGCCCCTCGCGCTAGGTTCCGACGCCCCGGTGACGGGTTTCGACCCGTGGACGAGCGTGCGCGCGGCCGTCAACCATCGCACCGCGGGCAGCGCGGTCTCGGCGCGGGCCGCGTTTGCTGCCGCCACCCGCGGCGGCTGGCGGGCCGCCGGTGTGCGCGACGGCAAGGCGGGCACCCTGACGCCGGGCGCGCCGGCGTCGTACGCCATCTGGGATGCAGGGGCGCTGGAGGTGCACGCACCCCGCGACACCGTGCAGCGCTGGTCGACCGATCCGCGTTCCCGCGTGCCCGCGCTGCCGCGCCTGGGCCCGAACGATGCCCTACCGCGGTGCCGGCGAACGGTGCATCGGGGCGCTGTCATCCATGGCTAGGCATTCGTCGGGCGGCGACGAACCCCCGGACCAAGGCGAGTCCCCGGACCCAACCGGTGGGACCGACCCGGTGGACGAGCAGATCGACCCGATCAGCGACGAGGCCGAATCGGAGCGCGACGACGAACCCGCCGACGTTCACCCCGGGGAACCGGAACGGCCCGGCGAACACGCGCGGTTGACCGATCGACTGCGGACCGGGGCGCGCCGGACGGCGACCGGGCTGGTCGCCGCGGTGATCGCGAGGTTGCCCGCCGCCCAGGCCGCGATGCTGCCACGGCTGACCCGGTTGATCGGCGCCGTGGTGGGCGGCCTGCTGCTGTGCGCCAGCTTCCCGACGCTGAACTGGTGGTGGGGTGCCGTCGTCGCCGCGGCGTTGCTGGCGTGGGTGCTGACTCACCCCGCGACGACGCCGGGCGGCGGGCTGGGCTACGCGTTCCTCTTCGGCCTGGCCTTCTACCTGCCGCTGCTGCCGTGGGTCGGGCTCCTGGTCGGTTCCGTCCCGTGGCTCGCACTGGCGGCCGTATCGGCGCTGTTTCCCGCCGCCTTCGGTCTGTTCGCCGTCCTCGTTCGTCGGCTGCCCGGCTGGCCCATCTGGTTCGCGCTGCTGTGGGCGGCCCAGGAGTGGCTGAAGTCGGTTTTCCCGTTCGGCGGCTTCCCCTGGGGGTCGGTGGCCTTCGGCCAAACGCACGGACCGTTCCTGCCGCTGGTTCAGCTCGGCGGCGTCGCGCTGCTGTCCATGGCGATCATGCTGGTGGGTTTCAGCGCGACCGCCATCGCGCTGGAGATCGTGAAGTGGTGGCGCTCGGGCCACCCGGTGCACGCCGCCGCCGACCCAGCGGAAAGTGAGCCGCCGCCGCCCGCGGTGGTGCTGCCCGGTGTCTGCATCTGTCTGGTGCTGTTCGCGTCGGTCATGGTCTGGCCGCAGGTGCGGCACGCCGGCACCGGCTCGGGAGGCGAGCCGTCGGTGACCGTCGCGGCGGTGCAGGGCAACGTGCCGCGGTTGGGTTTCGAGTTCAACGAGCAGCGACGGGCGGTGCTGGACAACCACGTCCGCGAGACGCTGGCGCTGGCCGACGACGTGCGCGCCGGGGCCGCTCCGCAACCGCAATTCGTGATCTGGCCGGAAGACTCGTCGGACATCGACCCGCTGGTCAACCCGGATGCCGCGCTGGAGATATCGCAGGCCGCGGCGGCGATCGGCGCCCCGATCCTGATCGGCAGCGTGCTCGAAGTCCCCGGACGCCCCCCGGAAGATCCCCACTACACGAACACCATGATCGTGTGGACCCCGGCCACCGGCCCGGCCGAACGCCACGACAAGGAAATCGTGCAGCCGTTCGGCGAGTACCTGCCGATGCCGTGGCTGTTCAAGCATCTGTCGGGGTACGCGGGCCGCGCCGGAACCATGGTGCCCCGGCCCGGTAGCGACGTGGTCCACATGGCGGGGGTTCCGGTCGGGGTCGCGACGTGCTGGGAAGTGATCTTCGACCGCGTCCCCCGACACGCGGTCCTGGGCGGCGCCCAGCTGCTGGCCGTGCCGGCCAACAACGCCACCTTCAACAAGAAGATGAGCGAACAGCAGCTGGCGTTCGCCAAGGTCAGGGCCGTCGAGCACGACCGCTACGTGGTGGTCGCGGGCACCACGGGAATCAGCGCCGTGATCGCCCCCGACGGCGGCGAGTTGGCACGTACCGACTTCTTCCAGCCCGCGTACCTGGACATGCCGGTGCGCCTCAAGACCAAGTTAACGCCGGCAACCCGCTGGGCGCCGTTGCTGCAGTGGGTCATCGTGGCAGCGGCCGGGGCGGTCATTTTGGCCGGGATACGGCACAATGGATGGTTCCCGCGTCGGATTCGTCTCAGGCCCACGCCCTCGGGTCGATCGACACGTCCTTCCAAAACGGCCGGTACGACCCCGGGCACACACCCGCCCGACGAGCACGACTCCGACACCGCGCCCGACGAGGGCGGGGATCGCACGCCGGCAGACGACGGCGGGTGACGACACTCCGTCCCACCGGGGACGGCCGACATTCTTTCGATTTCGGGCGACACAGAGGAGCTACATGACCACCGGCCAGCCGGCGCCCCACGCCCCGGGCAATCGTCCCAGCCAGCGCGTCTTGGTGATCATCCCGACCTACAACGAGCTGGAGAACCTGCCGGTGATCCACCGGCGGCTCAAGGACGCGTGCCCGCACGTGCACCTGCTCATCGTGGACGACAGCAGCCCCGACGGCACCGGCCAGCTGGCCGAGGAGCTGGCCGCGGCCGACTCCGGTCGCACCCACGTCATGCACCGCACCGCCAAGGACGGCCTGGGCGCGGCGTACCTGGCGGGCTTCGCCTGGGGATTGAGCCGCGACTACTCGGTGCTCGTCGAGATGGACGCCGACGGCAGCCACGCGCCCGAACAGCTACACCGCCTGCTGGACGCGGTCGACGACGGCGCCGATCTGGCCATCGGCTCGCGCTACGTCGACGGCGGGACGGTGCGCAACTGGCCGTGGCGGCGCTGGGCGCTGTCCTGGACCGCCAACACCTATGCGCGGCTGGCGCTGGGCATCGGGGTGCACGACATCACCGCCGGCTACCGCGCCTACCGCCGCGAGGTCCTCGAGGCCATCGACCTCGACGGCGTCGACTCCAAGGGCTACTGCTTCCAGATCGACCTGACCTGGCGGACCATCTGCAACGGCTTCACCATCGTCGAAGCGCCCATCACGTTCACCGAACGCGAACTCGGCGTGTCCAAGATGAGCGGTTCCAACATCCGCGAGGCCCTGGTCAAGGTGACCCGATGGGGCGTTCAGGGCCGCCGGTCGGGCGCGCGCGCCACCCGGGCCGACAACCGCACCTGAGCCGCGGGGTCAGCCCCGCCGACGGGTCTTGATGATCTCGAGGCGCTCCTTGAGCAGCTCTTCGAGTTCTTCCACCGAGCGGCGCTCCAGCAGCATGTCCCAGTGCGTGCGCGGCGGCTTGACCTTCTTCGGCTCGGGCAGATCACCCTCGATCAGGGTGCCTTCCAGGCCGTTGCGGCACAGCCAGGTGCCGGGGATTTCGGCGTCGTCGGCGAAGGGAACTTCGAACTCCTCGCCGTTCTCGGTGCGGTACTTCGCGAGCTGGCGCGGGGCCAGGTCGTGGTTGCGGTCGGTCTCGTAGCTCACGGCTCCGAGGCGACTGCCTCTCAGTACGCGATCGGCCATGGGTGCTACTCCTTTAAGTCGTATTCGGAGCCCTCCGGCTCCTGTAGTGCAATTCTCTCTCGACTAGCAACGCTGCGGCGATCTGCGCAGTTCCCGGCGGGGAGCCGGCATACGCGACGCGACCATCAATGATACCGGGATCGCAGGAGAATCCCGACTAAAGTCGGCAGGCGTGAGCCGCCGTACCCACCCGCAGCCCTGCCGCTGGTGCGGTCGAGACGTCACCGACGCGGGAATGGGCCGTCGCCGCCAGTATTGCCGGCAGTCGTGCCGGCAGCGGGCCTACGAGCAACGGGCCTCGTTGCACCGGCACGGCGCGGCGGCAGTGCCCGACGACGCGGTGGTGCTGTCGGCCGACGACGCGGCCGACCTCTCGGATCGCGTCTACCAAGTGCGGTGCGCCGCCGAGGACGTCGCCACCGCGCTCGAGGAGGGCGCCGGGGCCACCGAACTGCGCCAGTTGTGCGATGCGCTGATCCATGCCGCCCGGGCCGCCGACGGCTGGCGCCGAGCGGGTGTCTGACACTGCGCCTGACCACCGACGATGGCTCGCCGGGTACAGTCTCGCCATGGACCACGGGCCACGTCGACGGCGGACCGTTGTCCAGCGAGCTCACCGGGCTCTACGTGGCGCATCCCGCCGCAGCGGGGCGTCGCACCTGTCCAAGCCGGTCCTCCTGTAGCAGTCGGGAGTAGCGGACGTTTTGAAATCCAGTCGGAGTTGGCCATACTCACCAGCAACATTCTTGGGTCGGAGAGCAGCACGACGCTGGTCGAACGAAACACGGCGTCGCCTCGTGCAGCAAATCCCGTGAATCGGCGACAACCGCATCCGGCGGGACAAGACGCCAGGCATTAGGTGAGGGTTAGGGCGAGGTTTTAGTGATGGTGGACCAACTCCAGCATGCGACCGAAGCGCTGCGGAAAGCGCTGGTCCAGGTTGACCGCCTGAAGCGCACCAACCGCGCGCTACTGGAGCGGTCGAGCGAGCCGATCGCGATCGTCGGGATGTCGTGTCGCTTCCCCGGCGGCGTCGACAGCCCCGAGTCGCTGTGGCAAATGGTCGCCGACGGCCGCGACGTGATCTCGGACTTTCCCGCCGATCGTGGCTGGGACCTCGGGGCGCTGTATGACCCCGATCCCGACGCCCGCCACAAGTGCTACGTGAACACCGGGGGTTTCGTCGACGGCGTCGCGGACTTCGACCCGGCCTTCTTCGGCATCGCACCCAGCGAAGCCCTGGCCATGGATCCCCAGCACCGGATGCTGCTGGAGCTGTCGTGGGAAGCGTTGGAGCGGGCCGGGATTGACCCCAGCGGGCTGCGCGGCAGCGCCACCGGGGTGTTCGCGGGGCTCATCGTCCAGGGCTACGGCATGCTCGCCGAGGAGATCGAGGGCTACCGGCTGACCGGCATGACCTCCAGCGTCGCCTCGGGGCGGGTGTCGTATGTGCTCGGGCTGGAGGGCCCGGCGGTGTCGGTGGACACGGCGTGCTCGTCGTCGTTGGTGGCGTTGCACATGGCGGTGCAGTCGCTGCGCTCGGGGGAGTGCGATCTGGCGCTGGCCGGCGGCGCGACCGTCAACGCCACGCCGACGGTCTTCGTGGAATTCAGCCGGCACCGGGGATTGGCGCCCGACGGGCGATGCAAGGCGTACGCCGGTGCGGCCGACGGCGTCGGCTGGTCGGAGGGCGGGGCGATCCTGGTCGTCGAGCGCCTGTCGGATGCGCAGCGGTTGGGGCATCCGGTGTTGGCGGTGGTGCGGGGTTCGGCGGTCAATCAGGATGGGGCGTCTAACGGGTTGACGGCGCCTAATGGGCCGTCGCAGCAGCGGGTGGTGCGTGCGGCGTTGGCTAATGCGGGGTTGTCGGCGGCCGAGGTGGATGTCGTTGAGGGGCATGGGACCGGGACGACGTTGGGTGATCCGATCGAGGCGCAGGCGTTGTTGGCGACTTATGGGCAGGATCGTGGTGAGCCGCTGTGGTTGGGGTCGATTAAGTCGAACATGGGTCATACGCAGGCCGCCGCGGGTGTGGCGGGTGTGATCAAGATGGTGCAGGCGATGCGCCACGAAACGCTGCCCGCGACGTTGCATGTCGATGAGCCGAGCCCGCATGTGGATTGGTCGGCGGGGTTGGTGTCGTTGCTGACCGAGGCTCGGCCCTGGCGGGCGGATGGGCCGCGTCGGGCCGGGGTGTCGTCGTTCGGTATCAGCGGCACCAACGCGCACGTGATCATCGAGTCGGGCCCGGAGGCCCCGCAGCGGGAAGCCGGTCCGGCGCTACCTGTGGTCCCGTGGGCGTTGTCGGCGAAGTCGCCCACGGCGCTGGCGGCGCAGGCTGCGCGCCTGGCCGAACATCTGCGAGGCCACGATGAATTGGACGTCGCGGACGTGGGCTGGACGCTGGCCGGCCGCGCGATGTTCGAGCACCGGGCGGTGGTGGTCGGAGGCGACCGGGACCGGTTGCTGGCCGGGCTGGACGAGCTGGCCAACGACGACCCGGCCGGGACGGTTCTGCGCGGCACCGCGACGCCGCCGGGCAAGACCGTGTTCGTCTTCCCCGGCCAGGGTTCCCAATGGCTGGGCATGGGCGTCGAATTGCTGGATACCGCACCGGTTTTCGCGCGACAGATCCAGGCGTGCGAAGAGGCGTTCTCGGAATTCGTCGACTGGTCGCTGATCGACGTGCTGCGCGGCGCACCCGGCGCCCCGGGGATGGACCGCGTCGACGTGGTGCAGCCGGTGCTCTTCGCGGTGATGGTGTCGCTGGCCGAACTCTGGAAATCGGTCGGGGTCAGTCCGGATGCGGTGATCGGCCACTCGCAAGGCGAAATCGCCGCGGGCTACGTCGCCGGCGCCTTGTCGCTGCGCGACGCCGCCCGCGTGGTCACGCTGCGCAGCAAGCTGCTGCGATCGCTGGCCGGCCCCGGCGGCATGCTGTCGATCGCCTGCAGCACCGAGCGGGCGCGGGAGTTGTTGGCGCCCTACGGAAATCGGGTCAGCATCGCCGCGGTCAACGGCCGATCGGCCGTGGTGGTATCGGGCGATGTCGCCGCGCTCGACGAGCTCGTCGGCTTCTGCGCCGACCTCGAACTGAGGACCCGGCGGATCGACGTGGACTACGCCTCGCACTCGGTCGAGGTCGAGGCGATCCGCGATGACCTCGCCGAGGCACTGTCCGGTATCGAGGCGCGTTCCTCGCGCATCGCGTTCTTTTCCACGGTGACCGGAAACCGCTTGGACACAGCGGGATTGGACGCCGACTACTGGTACCGCAACATCCGACAGACCGTGCAGTTCGACCAGGCCGTGCGCAGCGCGAGCGAGCACGGATACCGGACGTTCATCGAGTCCAGCCCGCATCCGGCCCTGGTCGCCGGGATCGAGGACACCGCCAACCACCAGGCCGACCGCTACGCCGAGGTCTCCGAAGCGAAAGTCATTCCCACCCTGGGACGCGACGACGGCGGCCTCGACCGGTTCCTGACGTCGGCCGCCACCGCGTTCGTCGCGGGAGTGAGCGTGGGTTGGCGCGGCGCGCTGGGCGGCGCCGGCTTCGTCGAGCTGCCGACGTATGCCTTTGACCGACGGCGGTTTTGGCTGTCCGGCGAAGGCGTCGCGGCCGACGCCACGGGCCTGGGGCTGGGAACCAGCGAGCACCCGCTGCTGGGCGCGGTCGTCGAGCTGCCGGCCTCGGGCGGGGTGGTGCTCACGGGCCGCCTGTCGCCCAGCCAGCAGGGCTGGCTGACCGATCACGCCGTGTCCGGTGCGGTCGTGTTCCCCGGCGCCGGGTTCGTGGAGCTGGCGATTCGCGCCGGCGACGAAGTCGGGTGTTCGACGGTCGACGAACTGACCTTGCAGGCGCCGTTGATGTTGCCGGCCAAGGGTTCCGGGTCGGGATCGGTTGCCATCCAGGTGGTGGTGGGCCCCGCCGAGGAGTCCGGTCAGCGCGTCGTGTCGATCTACTCGCGCCCCGGCGCCGGTTCGGGCTGGGTGTGCCACGCCGAGGGAACGCTGAGCACCGGCTCGGTCGAGCCGGGCGCGGATCTGTCGGCATGGCCGCCGGCGGGCGCCGTCGCGGTCGACCCGGCGGACGGTTACGAGCAATTGGCCGCGCGCGGTTACGGTTACGGCCCGGCTTTCCGGGGCTTGACCGCGGCCTGGGTACGCGGCGACGAGGTATTCGCCGAGGTGCGGCTGCCCGACGCCGCCGGGGGCGTCACCGGGTTCGGCGTGCACCCGGCGCTGCTCGACGCGGCCATGCACGCGCTGGTCATCGGCCACCAAATGGCCGACCACACCGACGAAGTGGTGTTGCCGTTCTCCTGGCAGGGCGTGTCGTTGCATGCCGCGGGTGCGTCGGCGGTGCGCGCGCGCATCGCGCCGGCCGCCGCCAGCGCGGTGTCGATCGAGCTGGCCGACGGCCTGGGGTTGCCGGTGCTGTCCGTGCGCGCGATGGTGGCTCGCTCGGTGAGCGAGCGGCAGCTGCGCGCGGCGGTGTCGGCTTCGGGCCCGGACCGGCTCTTCGAGGTGGAGTGGGCGCCCGCGACCGCGTCCACCGGGGAGTTGCCAGCGCACGAGGTCTTCGAATCCTTTGCGGCCGAGGAGGATCCGGTCACCGGATCGTATCGCCGCACACATGAGGTTCTGGCCGCCGTGCAGTCGTGGCTGACCGAGCATGACGCCGGGGTCTTGGTCGTCGCGACGCGCGGCGCGATGGGACTGGCGGGGGAGGACGTACCCGATCTGGCGGGCGCGGCCGTGTGGGGGCTGGTGCGGGCGGCGCAAACCGAGCACCCCGGCCGGATCGTGCTGGTGGATTCCGATGCCCCGCTGGACGATAGCGCGGTAGCGACCGTTCTCGCGGTCGGCGAACCCCAGGTGCTGCTGCGCGACGGCAAGGCCCACACCGCGCGGGTGCGCGGCAGCCGCGCGGTCGACGGCATCATGACACCGCCCGAAGACCGACCCTGGCGGCTGGGCATCAGCAGCGCGGGCACCTTCGAAAACCTGCAACTCGAGCCGGTTCCCAACGCCGACGCTCCGCTGGAGCCGGGTCAGGTTCGCGTGGCCCTGCGCGCGATCGCCACTAACTTCCGCGACGTCATGATCACCCTGGGCATGTTCACCCACGAGGCGCTGCTCGGTGGCGAAGGCGCCGGGGTGGTGGTCGAGGTCGGGCCGGGAGTCACCGAATTCGCCGTCGGCGATTCGGTGTACGGGTTCTTCCCCGACGGCAGCGGCACCCTGGTACCCGGTGACGTCCGCCTGTTGCAGCGCAAGCCCGCCGACTGGTCCTACGCCGACGCCGCCGGCATTTCCGCTGTCTTCACCACCGCGTACATGGCGTTCATCCACCTGGCCGAGGTCAAGCCCGGGCAGCGGGTGCTGGTGCATGCCGCCGCCGGTGGGGTCGGGATGGCGGCCGTCCAGCTCGCCCGGTACTTGGGCCTGGAGGTGTTCGCCACCGCGAGCCGAGGCAAGTGGGACACCTTGCGGGCCATGGGCTTCGACGACGACCACATCTCGGATTCCCGCAGCCTCGAGTTCGAGGACAAGTTCCGCTCGGTCACCGGCGGGGCCGGCATGGACGTGGTGCTGGACTCGCTCGCCGGGGAATTCGTCGACGCCTCCCTGCGCCTGGTCGCTCCCGGCGGCATGTTCCTGGAAATGGGCAAGACCGACATCCGCGATCCGGGCGTGGTGGCCCAGGAGTACCCGGGCGTCCGCTATCGCGCCTTCGACCTGTTCGAGCCCGGACGTCCCCGGATGCACCAGTGGATGATCGAGCTCGCCGGACTGTTCGACGCCGGGGTCCTGAAACCGTTGCCGGTGACGACGTTTGACATCCGCCGCGGTCGCGCGGCGTTGCGCTATTTGAGCCAGGCCCGTCACATCGGCAAGGTCGTCATGACTGTGCCTACCGGACCGGGTGTCGGCCTGGCCTCGGGCACGGTGCTGATCACCGGCGGGACCGGCATGGCGGGCTCCACGTTGGCTCGTCACCTGGTGGCGCACCACGGCGTCGAAGACCTGGCGTTGCTGAGCCGGCGGGGACCGGACGCGCCGGGAGCCGCCGAGCTGATCGCCGAGGTGGAAGCGGCAGGCGCCCGGGTGCGAGTGATCGCCTGCGACGCAGCCGACCGGACGGCGCTGGCCGCGGTGATCACCGAACTGTCGGCGCAGCGGCCGTTGTCCGGCGTGATCCACGCGGCCGGCGTGCTCGACGACGCGATGGTCACCTCGCTGACGCCCGAACGGGTCGACGCGGTGCTGCGGGCCAAAATCGACGCGGCTTTCAACCTGCACGAACTGACCCGCGACCTGAATCTGTCGGCGTTCGTGATGTTTTCGTCGATGGCCGGACTGGTGGGCTCGTCGGGCCAGGGCAACTACGGCGCCGCGAACTCGTTCCTCGACGGGCTGGCGGCACATCGGCGCGCGCAGGGGCTGTCGGCGATCTCGCTGGGCTGGGGGCTGTGGGACCAGGCCAGCGCCATGACCGGCAGTCTCGACGCCGCCGACCTCGCCCGGCTGGGCCGCGACGGAATCTTGGCGTTGTCCTCGGACGAGGCGATGGAACTGTTCGACACGGCATTGATCGTCGACGAACCCTTCCTGGCGCCCGCCCGCATCGATCTCGGCGCGCTGCGCGCCCATGCGGTCGCGGTGCCACCGATGTTCGCCGACCTGGTCAACGCGCCCACGCGGCGCCGGGTCGACGACTCGCTCGCGGCCGCGAAGTCCAAATCGGCTCTGGCGCATCGCCTGGATGGCCTCTCCGAGGCCGAGCAGCACGCCGTGCTGCTGGACCTGGTGCGTTCGCATATCGCCACCGTGCTGGGCAACACCTCCGCCGAGGCGATCGACCCGGACAAGGCGTTCCAGGAGTTGGGCTTTGACTCGCTGACCGCGGTCGAAATGCGGAACCGCCTCAAAACCGCGACGGGACTGGCGCTTTCGCCCACACTGATCTTCGACTACCCGACACCCAACGGCCTGGCCGGCTACATTCGCACCGAGCTCGCCGGGGCCCCGCAGGAGATCAAGCACGCCCCGGTCGCGCGCGCCACCCAGGACGATCCGATCGTGATCGTCGGCATGGCGTGCCGGTATCCGGGCGGGGTGAATTCCCCCGAGGATCTGTGGCAGATGCTCACCGAGGGCCGCGATGTGCTCTCCGAATTCCCGACCGACCGCGGCTGGGATCTGGCCGGCGTGTACAACCCGGATCCCGACGTCCCGGGCACCTGCTACACCCGCACCGGGGGTTTCGTCGACGGCGTCGCGGACTTCGACCCGGCCTTCTTCGGCATCGCGCCGAGCGAGGCACTCGCGATGGACCCGCAACAACGCATTTTCCTCGAGCTCTCCTGGGAAGCCTTGGAGCGGGCGGGGATTGAACCCGGCGCGCTGCGCGGCAGCGCCACCGGCATGTTCGCCGGCGTGTACACGCAGGGCTACGGCATGCACGCCGCGCCCACCGCGGAGGGCTTCCGGCTGACCGGTCAGTCCTCGAGTGTCGCGTCCGGCCGCGTGTCGTATGTGCTGGGGCTGGAGGGCCCGGCGGTGTCGGTGGACACGGCGTGCTCGTCGTCGTTGGTGGCGTTGCACATGGCGGTGCAGTCGCTGCGCTCGGGGGAGTGCGATCTGGCGCTGGCCGGCGGCGTCACGGTCAACGCCACGCCCGACATCTTCGTCGAGTTCAGCCGGATGCGCGGATTGTCCGTGGACGGCCGATGCAAGGCCTATGCGGGCGCGGCCGACGGCACCGGATTCTCCGAGGGCGGCGGCATGCTCGTGGTGGAGCGCCTGTCGGATGCGCAGCGGTTGGGGCATCCGGTGTTGGCGGTGGTGCGGGGTTCGGCGGTCAATCAGGATGGGGCGTCTAACGGGTTGACGGCGCCTAATGGGCCGTCGCAGCAGCGGGTGGTGCGTGCGGCGTTGGCTAATGCGGGGTTGTCGGCGGCCGAGGTGGATGTCGTTGAGGGGCATGGGACCGGGACGACGTTGGGTGATCCGATCGAGGCGCAGGCGTTGTTGGCGACTTATGGGCAGGATCGTGGTGAGCCGCTGTGGTTGGGGTCGATTAAGTCGAACATGGGTCATACGCAGGCCGCCGCGGGTGTGGCGGGTGTGATCAAGATGGTGCAGGCGATGCGCCACGAAACGCTGCCCGCGACGTTGCATGTCGATGAGCCGAGCCCGCATGTGGATTGGTCGGCGGGGTTGGTGTCGTTGCTGACCGAGGCTCGGCCCTGGCGGGCGGATGGGCCGCGTCGGGCCGGGGTGTCGTCGTTCGGTATCAGCGGCACCAACGCGCACGTGATCATCGAGGCCGTCCCATCTGAGACCTCCCCGAGCGCCGTTCAGGTGACCGAGCGCCCCGAGGTGTTTGTCCTGCCGTGGATGGTGTCGGCGAAATCGCCGTCGGCGTTGAGGTCTCAGGCCGCCCGGCTGGCGACCCATCTGCGCGCCCACCCGGATCTCGACGTCGCCGATGTGGGCTGGACGCTGGCGGGCCGATCGAGGTTCGAACAGCGTGCCGTCATCGTCGGCGACGACCGCGACGGCCTGCTGGCCGGGCTGGACGAGTTGGCCGCAGACGAGCTGGCGCCCTCGATCATTCGCGGTACGGCAACACCCGGCGGCAAGACCGTCTTCGTCTTTCCCGGCCAGGGCTCCCAGCTGCTCGGCATGGGTAGGGGATTGCACGGCGCGTACCCGATTTTCGCCGAGGCCTTCGACGCGGTCCTGGCCGAACTGGATCAGCACCTGCTGCGCCCTCTGCGCGACGTCATGTGGGGCAACGACGAAAGCCTTTTGAACACCACCGAATTCGCTCAGCCGGCGCTGTTCGCGGTCGAAGTCGCGTTGTTCCGGCTGCTCGAATCCTGGGGCATACACCCTGACTTCGTGATGGGCCACTCGATCGGCGAGCTGTCCGCCGCGCACGCCGCCGGTGTTCTGTCGCTGAAGAACGCCGCCGTCCTCGTGGCCGCCCGGGGTCGATTCATGCAGGCGCTGCCTGCGGGCGGGGCGATGGTCGCCGTGCAGGCCACCGAAGACGAGGTACGGCCGCTGCTGGTTCCTGAGGCGGGCATCGCGGCCGTCAACGGTCCTGCCTCCGTGGTGATTTCGGGAACTGAAGACGCGGTGACCGCGATCGCGGACCGGCTCCGCGCCGACGGTCGGCGCGTCCACCAACTCGCTGTCTCGCATGCGTTCCACTCCCCGTTGATGGACGCCATGATCGACGAATTCGGCACCGTGGCCGCGGGCCTGACCATCGGCACGCCGACCATCCCGATCATCTCCAACGTGACCGGCGATCTGGCCACCGATGACTTCGGAACGGCGGCGTACTGGAAGCGGCACGTCCGCGAGGCGGTGCGATTCGCCGACAGTGTGCGTTTCGCCCATTCGGCCGGCGGCAACCGATTCCTCGAGGTCGGTCCGAGCAGCGGCCTGACGGCGTCGATCGAAGAAACACTGGCCGACAACCCGGTGACGACGATGTCCGCACTGCGCAAGGACCGGCCGGAGCCGGTGGCCCTGGTCAACGCCGTCGCGCACGGGTTCGTCGCCGGGATGGCGGTGGACTGGCGCGCAGCAATCGGCACGGCGAATCTCGTCGATTTGCCCACGTATGCCTTTGACCGCCGGCGCTTTTGGCTCTTGCGCGACGACGCCCCGGCGGACGCTGCGGGCCTGGGCCTGGCCCCCGGCGAACACGCCCTGCTGGGCGCCGTGGTCGAACTGCCGGCGTCGGGCGGGGTGGTGTTGACCGGCCGGTTGTCCCCGGGCACGCAAGGCTGGCTGGCCGATCACGCCGTCGGCGGTGTCGTGCTGTTCCCGGGAGCGGGATTCGTCGAGTTGGCCATCCGCGCCGGCGACGAGGTGGGCTGCGGAATCGTCGACGAGTTGAATCTGGCGGCGCCGCTGGTGTTGCCGGCCGGCGGTTCGGTTGCGGTTCAGGTCGTGGTCGGCGGCCCGGACGATTCAGGCGCGCGTGCGGTGTCGGTGTTCTCGCGGACCGACGGGGGCTCGGGTTGGTCGTTGCACGCCGAAGGCGTTTTGCGCGCGGGATCGGTGCAACCGAGCGCGGATCTGTCCGTGTGGCCGCCGGTGGGTGCGGTCTCGTTGGATGTCGGCGACGGGTATGAGCAGCTGGCCGAGCGTGGTTACGGGTACGGCCCCGCGTTCCGTGGCTTGACGTCGATGTGGCGTCGTGGCGACGAAATCTTCGCCGAAGTGAACCTGCCCGCCGACGCCGGGGTGTCGGTGACCGGGTTCGGGGTCCACCCGGTGATGCTCGACGCGGCGTTGCACGCGGTCATCTTGGCGTCCGAGGATGACGAGCTCGCGCAGGGCTCGATACTGGTGCCGTTCTCCTGGCAGCAGGTGTCGTTGCACGCCGCGGGGGCGGCGGCGGTGCGCGCGCGGATCATGCCGGTGAGCCCCTCGGCGGTGTCGATCGAACTGGCCGATGGCTTGGGGCTGCCGGTGCTCTCGGTGGCATCGATGGTGGCGCGTCCGGTGACCGATCAGCAGCTCCTGGCCGCGGTGTCGAATTCGGGGCCGGATCGCCTCTTCGAGCTGATCTGGTCCGCCCAGCCGTCATCGACGGTGCCATCGGTGTCGGTCAGTGCCTGGGGCGCACCGGATTCCGTCGAATCGGTTGACGACGGGGCCGAGCGATCGGTGGTGCTGTTCGAATCGCAGCCGGTCTCCGGCGACGTGGTCACCGAGGTGTACGCGGCGACGCGGGCCGTGCTGCCGGTGCTGCAGTCCTGGCTGTCTCGCGACGCCGCCGCAACGCTGGTGGTGGCGACCCGGGGCGCGATGACGCTGCCGGGTGAGGACGTCACCGATTTGGCCGGCGCGGCGGTGTGGGGCCTGGTGCGGTCGGCGCAGACCGAACACCCCGGCCGGATCGTGCTCGTCGACACCGATGCGCCACTGGATTCCGACGCGATCGCCTCCGTGTTGGCGGTCGGCGAGCCGCAGGCGTTGCTGCGCAACGGGATGGTCTACACCGCACGGGTGCTCGGCAGCCGGGCGGTCGGCAGCCTGCTGACGCCGCCCGAGGAGGGGCCGTGGCGGCTGGGCATGAGCAGCTACGGCACGATCGAAAACCTGCGGATAGAGCGGATTCCCGACGCCGACGCGCCCTTGGGGCCCGGCCAGGTGCGGGTGGCGCTGTCGGCCATCGCCGCCAACTTCCGTGACGTCATGATCGCATTGGGCCTGTATCCCGATCCGGACGCGATCATGGGCATCGAGGCCGCCGGCGTGATCACCGAAACCGGCTCGCAGAATGGGCGTTTCGCGGTAGGCGACCGCGTCATGGGGCTTTTCCCGGACGGCACCGGGACGATCGCCAAGACCGACGAGCGACTGCTCGTCAAGGTGCCGGCGGGATGGTCACACACCGCCGCCGCGACGGCTTCGGTGGTGTTCGCCACGGCGCGCTACGCCCTGGTGGACCTGGCCACCGCCCAGCCCGGTCAGCGGGTGCTGGTGCACGCCGCCGCCGGCGGGGTGGGAATGGCCGCGGTCCAGCTGGCCCGCCAGATCGGACTGGAGGTGTTCGCGACCGCCAGCCGCGGCAAGTGGGACACCTTGCGGGCCATGGGTTTTGACGACGATCACATCGGTGATTCGCGCAGCCTCGAGTTCGAGGACAAGTTCCGGGCCGTCACCGGCGGGCGCGGGATGGACATCGTGCTCGACTCGCTGTCCGGCGATTTCGTGGACGCCTCCCTGCGCCTGGTCGCGCCCGGCGGGGTGTTCTTGGAGATGGGCAAGACCGACATCCGCGATCCCCAGGTCGTCGCCCGGGACCACTCCGGTGTGCGCTACCGCGCTTTCGACCTCTTCGAAGCCGGACCGGACCGCATTGCGCAGATGCTCGACGAGCTGGCCGCCATGTTCGCCGAGGACGTGCTGAGGCCGCTGCCGGTGACCAGATTCGACGTGCGCCGCGCGCCCGCCGCGCTGCGCTACCTGAGCCAGGCCCGCCATGTCGGCAAGGTTGTCATGACCATGCCCGACGCGTGGACGTCGGGCACGGTGTTGATCACCGGCGCCACCGGGATGGCCGGTTCGGCGGTCGCGCGACACGTCGTGACCCGCCACGGCGCGCGCAACGTCGTGTTGGTCAGCCGCCGCGGTCTTGACGCGCCGGGTGCTGCCGAGCTGGTGGCCGAGCTGAGCGCGGCCGGCGCGCACGCGGAGACGGTGGCCTGCGACGCCGCCGACCGCGAGGCATTGGCCAAGGTGATCGCCGACATCCCGATGCAGCGCCCGCTGACCGGCGTGATCCATGCCGCCGGCGTGCTGGACGACGCGGTGGTGACGTCGCTGAGTCCCGAGCGGATGAATGCCGTGCTGCGGTCCAAGGTCGATGCGGCGTGGAACTTGCACGAGTTGACGCGCGACCTGGATGTGTCGGCGTTCGTGATGTTTTCGTCGATCGCCGGGCTGGCGGGCGCCTCCGGTCAGGCCAACTACGCCGCCGGCAACTCGTTCCTGGACGGGTTGGCCGCGCATCGACGCGCCCACGGGCTGCCGGCGATCTCGCTGGGCTGGGGGCTGTGGGATCAGGCCAGCGCCATGACCGGCGGGCTGGGCGCCGCCGATCTCGCCCGATTTGGCCGGGACGGGATCGTCGCGATGTCCTCGGACCAGGCGCTGGAGCTGATGGACACCGCGCTCATCGTCGACGAGCCGTTCATGCTGCCCGCCCACATCGACCTCGCGGCGCTGCGCGTCAAGTTCGACTCGGGCACATTGCCGCCGATGTTCGTCGACCTGATCAACGCCCCAACCCGGCGTCAGGTCGACGACTCGCTGGCCGCCGCCAAGTCGAAATCTGCCCTGCTGCAACGCCTCGAAGGGCTACCCGAGGACGAGCAGCAGGCGATCCTGCTGGATTTGGTGCGTTCCCACATCGCCACCGTGCTCGGCAGCTCCAGCCCGGAGGCGATCCACCCGGACCGGGCGTTCCAGGAGCTCGGCTTCGACTCCCTGACCGCAGTCGAGATGCGCAACCGGCTCAAAGCCGCGACCGGACTGCCGCTTTCACCGACGCTCATCTTCGACTACCCGAATTCCGCGGCGCTGGCCGGCTACATGCATCGAGAACTCCTCGGGGCGTCGGAACACACCGCGGCGGCCGCGGCGCCGGGCGAAGCCGAGATCCAGCGTGTTGTCGGGTCCATTCCGGTCAAGCGCCTCCGGCAGGCCGGCGTGTTGGAGCTGCTGCTGGCGCTGGCCGACGAATCGAGTGGCGGTGGGCCGTCCGCGGCGCCGGTGACCACGGAGAAGGACATCGCCGACATGGACCTCGATGATCTGGTCAACGCGGCGCTGTTGGACGACGACGACTAGCCACCATGACCACCAAAGGCATTCAGTGAGAATTGCTGTCACCGGGGCCAGCGGGGTTCTCGGCCGCGGTCTGGCCGCGCGGCTGCTCACCCAGGGCCACGACGTCGTCGGCATCGCCCGCCACCGCCCCGAAAGCTGGCCGAGCGCAGCTGATTTCGTGGACGCCGACGTTCGTGATGCGGCAGCGGTCCAGCGGGCCCTGACCGGCGCGGAAGTCATCGCGCATTGCGCGTGGGTGAACACGCCGGGGCCCGACGAACGGATCGCCCACCAGGTCAACATCGACGGCACCCGCAACGTCCTCGGCGCAATGGCCGAGACCGGGGCCAGGCGAATCGTTTTCGCGTCCACGGCGCGCGTTTACGGCGGGGGAGATGCGCCGAACACCGAACGCGACGCCTTGGCTCCGGTCACCGTTGACGGCCAGTGCAATGCCCGGGTCGAACGCATGCTCGCGGAATCGGGCGGGGAATGGGTCGCGATCCGCTCCGCGCTGATCCTCGGCCGAAGCGTCGACAACTGGGCGCGCCGGATCTTGGCGCTGCCGGTGTTTCCCGCCCGCTCAAGCGATCGCCGCATGCAGGTCGTCCACCTCGACGACGCGCTTCGGCTGTTCAACCGGGCGATCGTGGAAAACGGAATCGACAGCGGCCCGGTGAATCTCGCCGCCCCCGGAGAGGTGACATTCCGGCAGATCGCCGCCGCGGTGGGCCGCCCGGTCGTCCGGTTGGGATTCGCGCCGGCTGAGCTGGAACTGGCGCAGGCCGCTCCACTCATGGACATCTCGCGGTTGCGCGACGAGTGGGGATTCCGCCCGGCGTGGGAATCCGGCGAGTGTATCGAGGATTTCGCGCTGGCGGTGCGCGGCCGGGTCACCGTGGGCAAGCGGGTGGTGTCGCTGCCGTGGCGGCTGGCCAACATCCAGGACCTACCTTCGGTCGACGCGCCGAGCAGCGACGGCGTGAAACCCAATTTGGCGGGCGCAGCGGGAGATAACGGCGAATTCGACACGCCGATCGACCCCCGCTTTCCCACCTTTCTGGCCACGAACTTATCGGAGGCCCTCCCCGGCCCGTTCTCGCCGGCCTCGGCGTCGGCCACGGTTCGCGGACTGCGGGCTAGCGCCGTCTGCGTCGCCGAGCGGCTACGGCCCGGGGGGCTGATCCAGCGTGAAATCGCCATGCGCATGGTCGCGGTGTTCGCCCACCGGCTGTACGGCGCCATCACGACCGCGCACTTCATGGCCGAAACGGTGCCGTTCGTGAAGCCGACGACGGTTGTGAGCAACAGCGGGTTCTTCGGCCCCAGCATGGCGGCGCTGCCGATCTTCGGTGAGCAGCGGCCGCACGCCGACACCAGCCCCATCCGAAAGCGACTGCGCACCATCCGCAACATCGGGGTATTCGGCGTCAACCTGATCGGGCTGTCCGCCGGCGCACCCCTGGACACCCGCGAATTCGTCGCCGATGTCGACCGCCTGGAGCGCTTGACCGACGGCGATCTCACTCGGCTCGACGATCGTCGATTGCTGAGCCTGATCTCGTTGGCACGGGACCAAGTGGTGCACGGCTGGGTGCTGGCGGCCGGCTCGTTCCTGTTGTGTGCGGCGTTCAACGTGTTGCTGCGCGGTCTGTGTGGGCGCGACACCGCCGCGCCCGCCGGCCCGGAATTGGTCAGCGCGCGTTCGGTCGAGGCGATGCAGCGGTTGGTGGCCGCCGCGCAGCGCGACCCCAAAGTGACAGCGCTGCTGGCGGAACCGGGCGACCGGCTGGACAAGCTGGCCGTCGAGGCGCCGGAATTCCACGCCGCGCTGCTCGCCGAGCTGGCGTTGATCGGTCACCGCGGCCCGGCCGAGCTCGAGATGCTGTCAACCAGCTACGCCGACGACCCCGAGCTGCTGGTCCGGATGGTGACCAGGGCGATGAGCGCGACGGCCGCGCCGGAGCCGCAGCGCGCTCGGATTCCGTTGCGGGCCAAGCCTGTTGCGGCGCTGGCCACCCAGCAGCTGCGGGACCGCGAAGTCCGCCGCGACAAAGTGGTGCGGGCGAACTGGGTGCTGCGCACGCTGCTGCGCGAGTACGGGCGTAGGTCGGTCGAGGCCGGCGTCTTCGGCGCCGCCGACGACGTCTTCTATCTGCTTGTCGACGAGCTCGATTCACTACCGGCAGATGTCGGGGGCCTGGTGGCCCGGCGCCGGGAGGAACAACGCCGGCTGGTGGCGGTGGCTCCGCCGACGGTGTTCAGCGGAAGCTGGCAGCCAACGTCGAACTCGTCGCCCGCGCTGGCGGGCGGGGACACCCTGCGCGGGGTCGGAGTGTGCGGTGGGCGGGTTCGCGGGCGGGTGCGCATCGTGCGCCCCGACACCATCGACGACCTGCAGCCCGGCGAGATCCTGGTGGCAGAGGTCACCGACGTCGGCTACACCGCGGCGTTCTGTTACGCCGCCGCCGTCGTGACCGAACTGGGCGGCCCGATGTCCCACGCCGCGGTGGTGGCCCGCGAATTCGGATTCCCCTGTGTGGTGGACGTTCAGGGGGCGACCAAGTCGTTGCCGCCGGGCGCCCTGGTCGAGGTCGACGGCGCGACGGGCGAAATCCACGTCCTGGAGCTCGCCGTGGACGACGCGCTGAGCTAGTCGAACTCCATCTCCAGACCGACCGGCCCGCTCAACCCCAGCATCGGTTTCCACTGTGCCGTCGCCACGCGGCGCGGGTTGGTCATGCGCCGCGCGAGGACTTTGAGCGCCCCGGCGAGTTCCGTTCGGGCGAGGTTCGCGCCCAGGCAATAGTGGGCACCGCCGCCGAACGTCAGAATGGGCGGCGGGTCCTCGCGGGTGATGTCGAACCGGTCCGGGTGCGGATAGACCTCCGGATCACAGTTGGCGGCAAAGGTATTCACTGAGATGAAGGTGCCGGCCGGAAAGGTGTAGTCGGCGAATGCGACGTCGTCGAGGACGGTGCGCAGGGTGGTACAGACCGCCGGCGAATGGCGCATGCATTCCTCGACGGCCGGCATCGCGAG
Source organism: Mycobacterium sp. NTMscope_Eco_3 (assembly GCF_976985685.1). Taxonomy (NCBI): domain Bacteria; kingdom Bacillati; phylum Actinomycetota; class Actinomycetes; order Mycobacteriales; family Mycobacteriaceae; genus Mycobacterium; species Mycobacterium sp. NTMscope_Eco_3. The sequence goes on from NZ_CDRJYZ010000001.1 coordinate 2,078,014, forward strand.
GTTGGGGTCATCGCGCAGCATCGCCAGCTGCTCGGGGTGATCGCACAGCGCGTGCATGCACGCGGCGAGCTGATTGCGGGTGGTGTCAGTGCCGGCGGACAGGATGCTGAACGCCAGCATGCGCATCTCCGCGTTGCTCAGCCGGTCGCCGTCGTCCTGCGCGCGGATCAGTTCGGAGATCAAGTCGTCGGTCAACCGGCTCCGGCGTTCGGCGATCATGTCGTCGATGTAGGCGTCGAAATCATCCCACGCCCGCATCACGATGTGCTGCTCGTTCGCCAGGTCGGAGTCGAACCGCACGATCTTGAAAATGTCCTCCGCCCATAGCGAAAACTGCTCCCAGTCCTCGGGCGGTGCGCCCAACAACGCGCAGATGATCGGGATTGGGTAGGGCCGGGCGACGTCGGTGACGAAGTCGCAGCGGCCGGCCTCGGCGACCTGATCGATCAACTCGTTGATCACCATTTCGATGGTGTCTTCCATGCGTGCCGACGCCCGCGGTGTGAAGGCCTTGGACACCAGACCGCGCAGGCGCCGATGTTCCTCGCCTTCCATGCCGAGGATGGTGCCCAGCACCCGGTCATAGAGAGGGCCGGAGGTTATCCCGCGAGCCGTCATGTGCATGCCGGGTGGGAAGACGAACCGGGGATCGCGAAGTATCCCTCGGGCGAGTTCGTAGCCGAGCACCTCGGGTCCCAACGGCCCGAGGGCGATCGGAGATCGCTTACGCGCCTCGCGGATCTGTGGGGCGACCTGGTGCACGGTGTCGGTGATGTCGTAGTGCAGCGTGGGGAGGCCGGCGTCGAAGACGCTGGGTGCTGCGGTGTCGACGGTCATGGTGTCTCCTTGGACCGAAATCAGCTGGGTTGGTAGCGCTTTGGTAGCACCTCGATCGGCGCCGAAATGGCCTCGCCGGGGGCCAACTCACCGGAGTCGGGCAAATCCGGCATCAACCTGGCCGTGGACGTATCGGTTATCGCCGCGAAGTTGTCCCGCACCTTCTCGATGGTGAGATCGGCGTCATATATGCCCGTCGTCTGGCCGAACACCCGGATGCCCACGTTTCCCCCGCCCGCCTCGAGGTTGGCTCCGGATACCGGACAACTCTCGTGAACCAGGAACGCCACCGCGGGTGACACCAGGCCGGTCGGAAAGTGATCCTCCATCAGCCTGGTGAAGGCGGACGGGTTGTTGAAATGCCGCATGCGGCCGTAACCGGCGTCGCGCATGTGGGGCCAGGCCGCCCGGCACATCCACACGGTCCCCATCAGGTGCACGTCGATGACGTTGCGAAGGTCGGCGTCGGAGATTTCGTCGAAGTGCGCCATGAAGCAGACTCCGGCATTGTTCACCAGGATGTCGACGCGGCCCCACACGTCCAGCGCCGTCTGGACGACCCGGCGCGCGCCGTCCTCGTCGGCGACGCTGTGCAGGTCGGCGACCGCCTCGCCACCGGCCGCGCAGATCTCGTCGGCCACCTGCTCCGCGTTGGCCCGCAGGACGTTTCGGCCGTCGGGTCCCACGCCGAGGTCGTTGACGACGACCTTGGCTCCTCGCTGGGCGAGCAGCTTGGCGTGCGAGCGCCCGAGGCTGGGCTCCTGGCCGCCGGCCCCGGTGACGATCGCGACCCTCCCGTCGAACCGAAGCTCGGTCATGACCTGTCCGTGGTGAGGATCCGCAGCGGCAATCGCGGCGGGGAGCAGGTTGGGGACGGCCACGTGATCTCGGGCCGGTATCCCGGTGGCAGCTCGAAATGGGCTATCCGCCTTAACCATTCGGTCACGACGACGTTCATCAGATCGTCCAAGTCGAGCCCGGGAATACCGTTCGAGTCACGAGCCTCGGCCATGGCGCCTCCTATCACGGAATGTTGGTCGCCAAGAATGTCAGTGGCAGTCCCAGGATCGACACGTCGTTTTCGTCGAGAAAGGTGCCTTCGCCCTCCATGTGTTGCCGGAAACGCGTTGTCGCGCCGTAGCGCTCGGCGACGGCGTCGGCCCTGGAAGCTTCCGGGACTCCGATGACCACGGTGAACACGCCGTCTCCGTGGCGTTCGAGGAACTCGGTCACCGAAACGGCGACCTCCCCGGTCGACCCCGGGATCGGGCTGATCAGCTCGATGCCCCGATTCCAGTCGAGGTGAATGTCCAGGCCGAGCTCGGCCAGCTGCAGCGGCTCGAAGACGAACCCCAGATCGCTGAACATGTGGGTCACGGCCTCATGTCGTTCCGGTGCCACGGCAAACACGACGTGATGGAGCGAGGGTTCTTGTGTTGTCGTCATGTTGTCAGGACTCCGCGGGGAAGTAGCAGGGGGAGGTCGTTGTAGGTGACGATGCCAGGAGGTGCGGCGACGACGGCGGGTATCGCGGTGATCGCCGGCACGGCGGTGATGGTGAGGCCCAACATGATGTAGTCGTCCAAGGTCGTGCCCTCGAAGTCCGGCGGTGGCAGGAAGCTCAGCGTGGTCTTGATCGTCGGGCGGCCCAGCACCTCGACGGTGTAGCCCATGTCCAGCGGCCAATCCGGTTCCAGCGCTTGCCCCTTGCGCCATTGCCCGCCGATTTCGATGACCTCTCGGCCGGCCGTAATCCCTTTCCAGCGAACGTGGATGCCCGCCACGCAGCCCGTCGCGATGATCCAGTCTCCGGGCAGGTGCAGATCCTCGGCGGTTTGGGCGTACTCGGCTTCACAACGGACCTCGTCGAGCTCGACGCCGAGGGCGTCGGCGAGCAGCAACACGCCGTCGCGGAAGATCCCGGATCCTTTCTCGGTGACCGCCAGTAGGTCCGGATGGTCGATGGGATAGCCGAAGCCCATGGGGATTTCGGTCGCCGGCGAGTTGTAGATCGTGGTATCAAAGGACTCCAGCACCGACACCTTGTCCACCCGCTCAGAGAGTCCCGCCGATACGATGGCGAACAGCTGGACGAAGCCGGGGTTGATGCCGCTGCCGAAAATGCTCGATCCGCCCTCTTGGCAGGCCTGCGCGATGCGATCACGCCCCGCACCGAGGAAATGCCCGGTGATGAACCCGGCGGTGCCCACCACGTTGATGCCCGCACCCAGGATGCGGACCAGCTCGTCGACGTCGGGGAACATCGGGTTGTAGACCACACAGTCCGGCTTGAGCGCGAGCAGCGCCTCAATATCGTTGGTGGCCTTCACATCAAGCGGCTCGATCCCGCACAGTTCGCCGACATCACGCCCGGCCTTCTCCGGCGACCAGGCGTAGCATCCGACAAGCTCCAGCGTCGGGTTGGCGGCGATCGCCCGCACCGAACTCTTGCCGACGTTACCGGTCGTCCACTGAACGACCCGATAGGTCACGGGTGCGTCGCCGCCTGCGCTTGGCGGGCGAGCCGTTCGTCGTGAATCCTGACGAGCTCGCGGAACCCCAGCCGGTGGTACTTCGGTATCGGCTGGATACCCCAGACGTCCTGCGCGGTGGCCTTGCCCTCGGCGCCCTCCGGGGGTCCGAACGGCGGGTAGGGGTACTTGCACTCCAGGGTGTCGTTGGAGTACCGGATCTTCAGCAGCTCACTGCAGATCTGGGTGAGGCTCAGCGTCGGGTAGCCGTAGTAGACCGCCATGAACGGCAGCGTGAAGGCGCCCTCGATCACCAAGGCCACCAGACACACCAGCACGGCGCGCTTGATCCAGGTGTGCATGCGCGCGTAGTAGGGCGTCGTCCCCGGCTCGAGATCGGTGGCCGGGTCTTTGCCTTCGGTGGTGGTCGGTGCGGAAGGACTAGTCATGGCACTGCTCCTTTTAGTCGGAGAAGATTTCGCGATTGACGGTGTGCAGGTACGGGATGGCGAGGAACGGGGTGATGTAGAAGATGTCGTAGAGCCACCAGCCGATGACCGGGAACACGACACCGGCGTAGCGCACGTCGGCGAACATGGTCATGTTGAAGACGTAGGCGGACCAGATCACCACGCCCATCCAGCAGGTGACGACCATCCACTGGTGGCCCCAGCGCTTCGTCTGTAAAAACCCGATCGCCGCGGCCACCCGCATCGAGAAGACGGTGAGGATCAGGCCTGCCACATAGGCCTTTTCGCCCGGGCCCGCAGCGCCCCCGATCCACAGCTCGTTGTAGTGCCAGAAGTAGCCGGCGTCGAACATGTTGCCCCACCCGACCATCAGCACCCGGTTGATCAGCGTGTGGTTGGCGACCAGGTCAAGCGCCCACCCAAGACTGTTGAGCATTCCGTCGATCAGGACCAGATAGCCGATGAGGGTCACGATCATGGGCCGAACGGACAGCCCGGCGCGCAGGGCCTGGCGCTGCAGCCACACCCCGCGCATGAAGATGGGAAATCCGATCAGGCCTGGCGCCCACATGCCCATCAGGGCGGCGCCGACGATCATCCACTTGTCGGCGTGGCGCTGAGCCTGGCGTGATTCGTCGTGGTGGTCCTCGAGGCTGCGCGACGCGTCGGTACGGTCCGGCGCGTCTCCCGAATTTCGTTTCAGCAGCGGTACATTCACAGATCCCACCATCCCCGCGCGAACGACATGTAGAGCTGGACTCCGAACATCGCCAGCAGATAGCCGTAGATGAAGATCTGGAAGATGATGAGCGCCCTTTTGCGCTTCTCCTCCTGTCGGTCCATGCCGGTTGCTCCTTTCCCTAGGGCGAACTGTTCGAGGTGGCCAGGCTGGCTGCCGCGACTTCACGCAGACCGTCGGTGACCGCGCCATCGGTGCTCAGCGGCGCGAGTATGCACGCGTCGGCGGCGTCCAATTCGGTTGCGCCGGCTGCGATCAGTTGGGCGGCGGTGACCAGCACCCGCGTCGACGGCGGTTCGAAGTGGAAGGCTTCGTCGGCGGTGCGGATCGCGACCGCGCACCCGACCAGCCGCTGGGCGGTGGCCGACGGGATTCCGGATTCGGCGACGATCACGTCGGCTTCGCGGTCGGGCGGCAGATAGTGCATCGCCAGCGTGACGAACCGTTGGCGGAACGAGGGTTTGAGCTCCTTGAGTGAGCTGCGATAGGCCGGGTTGTACGAACACACCAGCATGAACTCTTCGGGGGCTTTCACCACCTCGCCGGCGCGGTCCAGGTACAACGACCGTCGGTGATCGGTCAGGGAATGCAGGATCGCCAAGGAGTCGTGGCGGGCCTCGACGACTTCGTCGAGGTAGCAGATCGCGCCGGCTTTGACGGCCCGGGTGAGCGGGCCGTCGGTCCAGACGACGTCGCCGCCGGTCACCATGAAGCGGCCGACGAGGTCGGAGCTGGTGAGGTCGTCGTGGCAACTGATCGTGACCACCGGTCGCTGCAGCAGCGAGCCCATGTGTTCGACGAACCGGGTTTTGCCGCACCCGGTCGGGCCGGTCAGCATCACCGGCAGGCGCCGCTGAAAGGCGTGTTCGAACAGCTGAACTTCGTTGCCGTTGGCGAAATATGTGTCGGTGGTCATCTTTTCCTTAATCGGTCGGCATTCACGCTGCGACCAGTTCGCGATGGACATGGGCCAATACCCGCGGTAATTCCTCGATGCGCCGGATCCGTTGCGACCGGCGCGGCCCGAACACCTCCGGAAGGGGGTCGACCCGGGTCGGCCCGACACCCACGTAATACATCGACACCCCGGCCTCGCTGGCCTCCTCGACGGCGTGCGCGGCATCGGCCCAGGCGTAACGGCCCTCGTAGCCTTCATCGGAGATCAGCCCGTCCCCGATGATGATCAGCAGGCGCCGCTCGGAGGCCTGGGCCAGCAGCCGGCTCGTCAAATGGCGCAGCGGCGCACCGAGTCTGGTGTAGCCGCGGGTGGCCCGGCCCAGCCCGCTCGGCGGCACGAACCGGCGGTCCTCGAAGTCCTTCAGGCACCGCACCTCGACGCGGTGACGGGTGTTGCCGGTGAACACGAAAACGCCATGGCGTTCGCGCGCCAGCGTCATGGCACGCGAAAGCGCGTCGGCACAGGCCAATTCGAGCTGGAACACGCGGCCCCCGTGTACCCCCAGCGACGAGCTGCCGTCGAGCAGCAGTGCGGTGGCGACGTCGCGGCTGCTGGGCAGCAGGTCGCGGAACACCCTCGGCTCCTTGGCCTCGCCCGTCGTCAGGTCGATGTAGTGGTTGACGTACTGGTCGACGTCGAGGTCCGAGCCGTCTTCGAGGCGGCTGGTCATTGCACGGTGGGTGTGCTCTTCGAACCACTTGCGGACGTCGACGGCCACCGGCACCGGACGGCGCAGGCGCCGGCCGTCGGCGTGCTCGACGACAGCGACGTGGTCGTGCATGAATCGCTGTGTCCACATGTTCCACTCGGGATAGGGAATCCCGGGCCGGTGTTGGGGTGTGACGTCGAGATCGTTGTCCTGCGGCCGGCTCGGCGGCGGCAGGTTCGGGTTGCGGACACCCCCATCACCGCCGACCGGAACCGAGTATGGCCGCGGAAGACGCTTCTGCGTGGCGGTCCACGGCATCCGCCCGAAGCTGCGTCGCAACCTATCGGTCAATCCCTGGGGCGCCGTGTAGGCGAGCGGCAAGGCACCCAACAGCGGAGGGATCGCCAACTCCCGGCCGGTGGCCGCCAATCCGATTGCCCTATCGAGCATCTGGGCGCCGTCCATGTCCGCGGCTTCGGGGTGGACGCCGGGGAGCAGCCGTTGGACCTCGGGAAGCAGGCCGGGCCACCGCGACGCGATCCAGCCGAGGGCGACGCCGCCTTCGACCAGCGTGAGCGCGCGCAGTTCGCGCGCGGATAGCTCGTTCAGCCGAAATTCGGTGACGCGTTCCTTCGATGGCGAGCATTGCAGGGCCACGCCGCAGGTCAGGGTTCTGCGGGTCCAGTCGGGGGCGGCGGGGTAGGGGACATGGACGAACGTGAGCCCCGCGTTCAACCCGAAGCCCCGCCGCTCGCCGGTGACGAGCCGCACGCCTTCGCGGCGCTGCTCGCTCAGCGCGACCGCCGTCACCGCGCAACTGCGTTCCAGCGCCATCGCGTGGCCGTCGGAATGCTCAGTCATCGGCCCAATCCCGCGCTCCCCGAACCCCGGTTCAGAACGTGCCGATGTTGGAGAACAGCCAGTACCAGAACCAGATGATCAGTCCGGTGCCGCCCCACGCGGCGACGTAGCGAAGAATTTCCCAGACATAACCCACGATGTGACCTCCTCGGTGACGTGGTCAGGTGATGCGTGCTGAGGTGTCGAGAACTCTCGTGAACCGAAGGCGCGTACGGCATTTCAGTCGGAGAAGAGTTCGCGGTTGACGGTGTGCAGATAGGGGATGGCGAGGAACGGGGTGATGTAGAAGATGTCGTAGAGCCACCAGCCGACGACCGGCAGCACGACGCCCGCGAAGCGCACGTCGGCGAACATGGTCATGTTGAACACGTAGGTGATCCAGATGACCACGCCCATCCAGCAGGTGATGACCATCCATTGGTGGCCCCATCGTTTCATCTGCAGAAAGCCGATGGCCGCGGCGATCCGCATGGTGAAAACGGTCAGGATGAGGCCGACCTCCAGGGCCTTCTCGCCGGGTCCCGCCGCGCCGCCGACCCACAGCTCGTTGTAGTGCCAGAAGTAGCCGGCGTCGAACATGTTGCCCCAGCCGTTGAGCAGGACGCGGGCCAGAATGGTGTGGTTCGCCACCAGATCAAGGGCCCAGCCGACGGTGTTGATGGCGGCGTCGATGATGACGAGGTAGCCGAGCAGGGTGACGAGCATCGGCCTCACCGAGAGGCCGTCGCGTTGCGCCCGGCGCAGCAGCCGCACGCCCCACAAGAACAGCGGCAGGCCGAAGATGCCAAGGGCTGCGGTGCCGATCAGCAGACTGCCGGAGATGAGCCATTTGTCGGCCCGGCGCTGCGCCAATTGTGAGCGTTCCATGTGCTCGTCGATGGCCAGACCAGGCGGGGCGGAGCCGGGCGATCCGGTGGCTGCACCTATCCCGGAATCGCGCTGATGCAGCTTCGGCAAATTCACGAACCCTCCCCGCCATCGACACTGATTGGATCGGCGAGTGCACTATAACAGGCTGACTACAGTCAGCAGAAGTAGCGGACGAGGTCGACGGCGATGTCTCGGTGGAGTCCGCCCGTATTCTGGCAGTTACCGAGTGCCGCAGGGCCAGTAGGCGTGGTGGGCGCCGCTGCCCGCGGCGTGGCGCCCACCTGCTAGCACTGACGAAAGTCAGCTGGTAATCGTTGACACGCCCTTCGGCCGAAGCCTACGCTCAGCGAGCGCGCAGGCGTTCTGGCCATGCAAAGGAGTAGCGATGACGCTCAAGTCGCCGGCCGAGAAGAAGTATCGCGTAATCCAATGGGGCGTCGGCAATGTCGGGACGATCGCGCTGCGTCATTTTGTGCACAACCCGGCCTATGAACTGGTCGGAGTCCTGTGCAATCGTCCGGAGAAGGTCGGCAAGGACGCCGGTGAGCTCTGCGGCAAGCCGCCGACCGGTGTGCGGGCGACCACCGACAAGGATGCCATCGAGGCACTCGATGCCGATTGCGTGTTCTACGCGCCGTTATGGTCCGACCCCGATGAAGTGTGTCGTTTACTGCGCGGTGGCAAGAATGTCGTCGCGTCGGGTGGGGCGTGGTGGTATCGGACTGAGCACAGTCAGGCGGACATCGACAAGATCGATGCCGCGTGCCACGAGGGTGGGACGTCGTTTCATGCCGGCGGTGTAAACCCGGGGTTCGCTGGAGACCTGCTCGTCCTGACGCTGGCCCGAATCGTCAGTCAGATCGACACTATTCACATCTACGAGGTGGTGAATTTCGGGCGGGACACCCTCAAGTACCTGTATGAGATGGGAATGGGAAGCGATCCGGCCGGGTTCGAGGATGGCCCCAATCTGTTGGGGCAGGCATGGCCCTTGTTCGCGCAGTCGATGGCCATGGTTGTGGAGGGAATGGGCAAAACAGTCGAGAAATACACGACTGAGGTAGAACTCGGGACTGCCACGCGCGACATCCCCTTCGAGGGAGGGGAAGCCAGCGACATGCCAGGCTTCAAGGGCGTGATCAAGAAGGGCACCGTCGCCCGCCAGCATCACAAGTGGACGGCGTGGGTGGACGGTAAGCCCCTCATCGCTTTTCACGAGATCTACACGATGGACACCTTCGACGCCATTGAGCCGCAGGAGGATTGGCCCCAGCACTACCACTACCGGATCGTGATCGAGGGCGATTCCTCCACCGAGCTGATCCTGCAGGGGGCACAGGACCCGAATGGCGGCTACGCGCTGCCCGGCTACACCTGGACCGCGATGGGCCCGGCGAACGCGATACCCGCGGTCTGCGACGCTCCACCGGGGTTCATGTCACACAAGGAACTCGGGCTGATGCCGCTGCGTGGCGTGATACGGCCCTAGCGGCGGGTCAGGGCTTCAAACTTCGCAACGTCCTCGCGACGAAGTCTTCCAGCAGGGTGTGGCCGGTCGGCCAATGGTTGGTGGTGATCAACAGGGCGTAGAGGCCCAGCAAGAAGAACACCGCGCTGTTCATCGGATTGACGTGCCGATCGGTCTCACCGCGTTCCTGCGCCAGCGCGATTTCCTGGGCCACCAAGACGATCAACGGGTGATCTCGGCCGTCCTCGGTCTGCGGGCGGGTTTGGGAGAAGTGCAGCGCGAGAAAGTCATTGAAGAGCCGATCGCCCAGCCGACGTTCCAGCCCGACCACCAGGCGGACCGCCTCATTCAAAGCGGAAGCAAGGTCGTGCTTGGACTTCAGGAATTGGGCGAACTGCTTGGCTATGCGATCCTCTTCGCGGCGCTCGAGCTCCAGCAGCACGTGCTCCTTGGTGGGGAAGTGGAAGAAGAAGGTCCCGTGCGCGACTCCTGCGGCGGCCACGATGGCACTGACATCGGCCTCGGCCATGCCGGCTCGGGCGAACTCCGCGATCGCGGCGCCCATCAATCGCTCCCTCGTCTGCAGGCGCTTTGCTTCTCGTGCCGACAGCCGATCCGTCACAGCCATTTCTTTCCTCACGGTTGACCCGACTCGTGCGAGAGTTGCGGGGCTCAACGGCTCATTATGCCGTGTCCGCACCAGAAAGGCTTGCATAACTTGATCATTCTCAGATAATCGGCGGCGTTACCGACGTCGATTGCGCAGATTCGTTGACTTTAGTCAGCTTGGTTCATAGATTGAACGGCGCACACCACGCGCGATCGAAGGAGCTCGGCATGGCGTTGGAACAGTTCCAGCTTGATGGGCAGGTCGCGATCGTGACGGGCGCCGGGAAGGGTGTCGGGGCGGGCATTGCCCGGGTCTTGGCGGAGGCCGGCGCCACCGTTGTCGGGACCGCACGCACCGAGGCGGATATCGTTGGCACGATTGAGGGTATCGAGGCCTCCGGCGGCAAGGGGTTGGCGCTCGTGGCGGACGCGATGAGTCGTGCCGACGGAGAGCGCGTCGTGAACACGGCCATGGAGCGGTTCGGGCGCATCGACATTCTCGTCAACAATGTCGGCGGCTCCACCTATGCGCGGTTTTTGGACATCACCGACGAAGACTTCCGGCACACCTTCGACTGGTGTGTGACATCCGCGTTCATCATGAGTCAACTCGTCGCCCCGCACATGCTCGGGGCGGGGCGCGGATCCATCGTCAACATCTCGTCTGGGTCTGCCCGGTTCGGCATCCGGGCCTTGACGGCCTACTGCGTCGCGAAGGGCGGTCTCGAGGCGCTCACCCGCGCCATGGCACAGGAACTCGCGCCGAAGATCCGCGTCAACGCGATTGCGTTGGGTTCGTTCGCCACCGATGGTCTACGGGGCAGCTTGGACTTGATGCCCGGGTCGCTCGAGAAAATGCAGGAGGCCACGCCGCTGCATCGGCTCGGTGACGTCGAGGATCTCGGACGGCTGACGGTCTACCTGTGCACGCGCGACTGCTACGCGACCAACGCGATCTTCCACGTCGATGGCGGCATCGACTCGAACAACTCGCCGCTGCCAATCCCCGATTACTGACCTGGACCGCGATTCAACGCGTCATGATGGGTCATCGCCCACGGTCGGAAGGATGAGGGTAAGTGCGCAGAGTCATACAGTTCTCCACCGGAAACGTGGGCCGGCATTCGTTGCGGGCCATCATCGGCCGACCGGATCTGGAACTGGTCGGCGTGCACGCCGCCAGCGCCGACAAGATCGGCAAGGACGCGGCGCAGCTCTGCGGGCTGGACGAGCCGACCGGCATCATCGCGACCGACGATATCGAGGCGCTGCTCAATCTTGGCGCCGATTGCGTGGTCTACACGTCTCAGGGTGAGACGCGGCCCATGGAAGCCATCGAACAGATGGCCAAGTTTCTCGCGGCGGGCATCAACGTTGTTGGTACGTCGATGGTCTGGCTGGTGACGCCCCGCCATGCCGACGACTGGTTGCGAGAGCCGTTGGAGCGCGCGTGCGCGGCAGGCAACGCCTCGCTCTACGTCAACGGCATCGACCCCGGCTTCTCCGGCGATACGCTGGTGCATTCGGCGGCTAGCCTGACCACGCGGATCTCGTCGATCACCGTGCAGGAGATCTTCGACTACGGCAACTACGACGATGCCGAGTTCACAGGTGCGGCAATGGGATTCGGAACCACGCCGGACGACGACACGCCAATGATGTTTCTGCCCGGGGTGATCGTGGCGATGTGGGGTGGTCAGGTCCGCAGTCTGGCCGACCATCTCGACATCGAGCTCGACGACGTGCGCCAGCGCTGCGAACCGTGGTATACGCCAGAACGCATCGAGTGCACGATGATGACGGTGGAGCCGGGGCAGATGGCCGCGGTCCGGTTCGCCACCGAGGGCGTGCGCGACGGTGAACCGGTCATCACCCTCGAGCACGTCACCAGGCTCACCCCGGCCGCCGCGCCCGACTGGGAGTTCCCACCCGAGGGCCATACCGGGGTGCACCGCGTCGTCGTGGAGGGCGAGCCGCGCGTGGAGATCAACACCCACGTCTCCCATCCGTTGCTGGATTCCACTGACGCAGGGTGCATTTCGACGGCGGGGCGGGCGGTCAACGCGATCGACTGGGTGTGCAACGCGCCCCCGGGGCTGATCGGTGTCGAAGACATCCCGCTCTCGGCGACGATGCGCGGGCTGATGTGGAACGAGCACTGAACTGACCACCGCGGCTCCAGGACGCGTCGCCGGTAAACGCATTCTGATCACGGGCGCCGCCCGCGGTATGGGCCGCGGCCATGCGTTGCGGCTCGCCGAGGAAGGCGCGGACCTCATCGTGCTGGACATCTGCGAATCGTTGCCGCAGATCGAATACCCCTTGGCCACAAGGCAGGAGCTTGACGAAACGGCAGAGATGGTGCGCAAACTCGGCCGTCGCTGTATGAGCTACGTCGTGGATGTCCGTAACGACGAACAGTTGCGCGATGCGGTCGACGACGGCGTCGCGGCACTGGGCGGGCTGGACGGCGCGGTCGCCAACGCCGGCGTGTTGACGGTGGCGCCGTGGGACAAGACGACTGCCGATCAGTGGCGCACGGTGGTAGACGTCAACCTGATCGGGGTGTGGAACACCTGCGCGGCCGCGATACCGCACCTGCTCGAGCAGGGCGGAGGCAGCCTGGTCAACATCAGCTCGGCCGGCGCCCTCAAGGGCTTTCCGCTGCAGACGCCCTACACGGCGGCCAAACACGGCGTCGTCGGCTTGACCCTGGCCTTGGCGAACGAACTCGCGGCACAGAACGTGCGCGTCAACACCGTGCTTCCCACGGGCGTCCCCACCGGAATGGTCCCCGCATCGTTCGGGCCTCTCCTGGGCGAGCAGCGGTCCGATCTGATCCCCATCTTCGTCAACGCGATGCCCACGCCCGCCGTCGAACCCGCCGACGTGAGCAGCGCGGTCCTGTTCCTGCTCTCGGACGAGTCCAGATACGTGACGGGTCTGCAGTTCAAGGTCGACGCGGGCGTGACCATCAACTGAAGCGAAACTCGCCCGATGCGGATTTGCCCGGCGGCCCACAAAGTTTGCGTGTTCGTGCTGCGTCGCGCCGGGGTAAGGGATACAAATAGCTGACCGCAACAAGGAGGGCTCATGACCAACGTCCGGACGTCCGCGGTCGGTCTGGCGGCCACCGCGATGCTGCTCAGCGCTGCAATGGCGGGCTGCGGCGAGGACAAGAGTTCGACGGCGCCATCGGGCTCGACGTCGTCGTCGAGTTCGGCCGTGTCGTCGAGCCCCTCGCTGTCACCGGGGGCGCCGGCGGACTACAGCTCGTTGCTTATCAAGCCCGCCGACGTCGGCCCCCGCGCCACCGCTGACGGGCCGCCCAGTCAGAATCCGGGCGGCATCGTCGGCGTCGGGCAGGTCTTCAAGAACCCCGACGGCAAGCGCACCATCGTCGACACGGTCGCCGTCTTTCCCGATGCGGCGACGGCCGACCAGACGGCGGCGAATATGCGAGACGTCGTCGGCAAGAAGGTCAACGGGCAGCAGCAGCCCATCGATGTCGGCTCCAACGGGTTCATGGTGATCGGGCAGAGCAGCGACCCGGCCAACCCGATGGAGATCTCCGAGGCGGTATTCGTCGAGGGCAGGGCCATGGTCGACCTGGAATCCGACTGTGTCATAGGCAATCCCACGCCGGCCGACATCCTGCTTGATCTCGCTCGCAAACAGGACGCTGCGGTCAAGGCGGGCCTGCCGGCTAATTGATCGGGCGGTCTTTCAGAGTGGCCAGCCGTCCGGCTGCAGCGTGTAGCGCAGTTCGGCCGCCGGGGGCAATGGCCGTCGCTCATCGACCGATATCGCGTCGACAACAAGGGCGACGTAGCGTCGCCAGCCGTCGCTGTCCGAATCCATCGTCGAGAGCACGCTGAAGAGCATCGCTATCAGGCGAGGCAGGTCGTCGCTGACCAGATCCGCGCGGATCCTGCCGAGCCGCTGGCCTTCGCGGGCAAGCTCGGCGAGTGCGGCGTTGAGCGGCACCGAGATGTCGGACGTGAGGGACCCGGCCCGGCGTGCGGCGGCCAGCAGGCTGTGTTCGCGGGCGCCGAGCGCGATCGCCGCTTCGATCAGTTGGGTCAGGCCGCGTAGCGGATCCTTTGCGCGGCGGGCGCGGTCGATCACCGGGGTGAGATCCTCGGCGATGCTCTGTTCCAGCGCCGCCAGGACGAGGTCCGCCTTGCCGGGGAACCGGCGGTAGAGGGTTCGTTCGCCGACGCCGGCGCGGCGGGCGACCGCCTCCACCGGAGCGTCCGGGCCCAACTCGCCGTAAACCTCGCGCGCCGCGCGCAGTATGCGCTCGACGTTGCGCGCCGCGTCCGCCCGCAACGGCCGGTCTTCCACCGCGGTCATTGTGACAGCGTAACTGACGGTTGACTACCGACAGCCGTCGCTTTACGCTCTACAACTGGCAGATAACTGACATTTAATGGGAAACGCGGCTTATGTCAATATCTTTCGAGACGTCCGACTCCTGCTCCGATGCCGATCTGCCGGCACTGCCGATGCCGCGTCCCGCGCGGTGCCCGCTCGCAACGCCGGTAGAGTTCGCGAGTTGGCGGGACGAGCCCGGTTTACGACAGGCGATGTTCCACGGCAATCCGGTCTGGGTGGTGAGCCGCTACGCCGACATCAGGGCGGCGCTGGTTGATCCGCGGCTGTCCGCGAAGACCATTCCGGACGCCATCATGCCCACGGACGCCGACAACAAGGTCGTGGTGATGTTCGCGCGCACCGACGATCCCGAGCATCATCGGATCCGTCGGATGATGACCGGCAACTTCACCTTCAGGCGTTGCGAATCGATGCGGCCACAGATCCAGGAGACGGTCGACCACTTTCTCGACGAGATGATCGCCGTGGGGCCCCCTGCAGATCTGGTCCGTGAATTCGCCTTGCCGGTGCCATCATTGGTGATCGCGCTGTTGCTGGGAGTGCCGCCCGAAGACCTCGAGCTCTTCCAACGCAACACCACCGCCGGGCTCGACCAGAAGACGTCCGAGGCGGAAAAGGGACAGGCCTTCGGGGCGATGTACGCCTACATCCAGGATTTGGTGCAACGCAAGGAGCGCGAACCCGGCGACGATCTGATCAGCCGCATGATCACCGAGTACGTCGCGACGGGCCAACTCGACCACGCGACCGCGGCGATGAACAGTGTGATCATGATGCAGGCCGGCCACGAGACCACCGCCAACATGATCTCGCTGGGAACCGTTGCGCTGCTACAGCATCCAAGCGCCTTCGAGCGACTGGGCCACACCGACGATCCCGCCCTCATCGCGAACACCGTCGAAGAGCTGATGCGCTATCTGAGCATCGTGCACAGCCAGGTCGACCGCGTGGCGACCGAAGATCTCGTGATCGGCGGCCAATTGATCAGGGCGGGGGAGTTCGTGATGATGAACCTGCCCGCCGGGAACTGGGACACCGAATTCGTCGACGATCCAGAGAGTTTCGACATCGATCGAAACACGCGCGGGCACTTGGGTTTCGGCTACGGCGTGCACCAGTGCATCGGGGCCAACCTGGCACGCGTCGAGATGCAGGTCGCGTTCGCCGCCCTCGCGCGGCGGCTGCCCGGGCTGAAACTGGCGGTCCCGCCGGAGGAGTTGCGTTTCAAGGACGCCGACATCTACGGCATGAAGGAGCTCCCGGTCACCTGGTGATCACCACCACCGCGTCGCACACCACCACCGCCCAGCGTGGAGTTGTTGGCGCGAATTTCACGCAACAAGTCGACGCTGGGCAGCGAAAGCCTCAGCAGCTGAACGCCGCGCCGACCCCGTCGGGCGGTGGCACCGACTTCAGGCAGCCGAAGGGCTGAATGCCGGCGGGCGCCAGACGCGCCGCCGACTGATGCGCGTAGTTCACGCAATACAGGCCCGCCTGGTCGGCGCGGCACCGATAGTCACCGAACGACAGCGAATCCCCACTCGGCAGTTCCGGTCCGTTGCCGTTGACGAACGGACCGGGGTCGGCCCGTGCGGCTCCCACCTGCAGGCGCACCCCGTCGAAAGTGACCCAACCGCCCTGCCATTCGCCATAGGCGGTCGCGGGCGCCGGCGCCGGAGCGGTCAGGTTCACCAGGCAATTCAGCGCGCCGCCGGTGTGTGGGGCATCCGTCATGCAGGAGACTTTGCCGCCCGCTCCCGCCAGGGCGATGTCGCCGCCCAGGGGTGTGGCCACACCGTCGCGGGTGGCCGTGTGATAGCGAGCCGGATCGGCGGGGTGGGCCGCCTCTATCCACGCGATGACGTCGGAGACCGCGGCGCCGGCGGCCGGCGCCGCGGCCGCTCCCGGCGTCTTGCTTTCCGACGGGCCGTCGGCGGCCCCCGCGGATGTCGGGGTGGTGCTAGGCGTCGACTCCGAGTGGCCGCCCGTGGTGTGTGAGCACCCGGCGACCAGTAACGACGCGGCGATCATCGCAGCTATCCGCATGCAGTCAGGCTAACCGCCGCGCCGGCCAATTAAGGCGCTGCGCGCGCGTTAACGCCGTCATGTCGGTTACCGTCGGGTTATGCATCACCGGACTGTCCGCGCACGCACGGCCACCGGCACCGTCGAGGGCTTCACCCGCGACGGGGTCAATCGGTGGCGGTCGATCCCGTATGCCCGTCCACCGGTGGGAAACCTGCGCTTCCGGGCGCCGCAGCCGGCGGCGCCGTGGTCGGGGGTGCGGCACTGCCATGGCTTCGCGAATTGCGCGCCCCAGCAGCGCCGGTACACCCTGCTCGGCCTGTCGGGTTTGGGAGGCCGCTATCAGCCGATGAGCGAGGACTGCCTCACCCTCAACGTCGTGGCACCCGAAGCCGCCGAGGGGCCGCTACCGGTGATGGTCTTCATCCACGGCGGCGGGTACTTCCTGGGCAGCTCGGCGACACCGCTCTACGACGGGGCCCCGCTGGCACGCCGGGGGTGCGTGTACGTGTCGGTGAACTACCGGCTGGGCGCTCTGGGATGCGTGGACTTCTCGTCGCTGTCGACGCCCGAGATCACCATTGACAGCAACCTGTACCTGCGCGACCTGGTGCTGGCGTTGCAGTGGGTGCGCGACAACATCGCCGGATTCGGCGGTGACCCGGACAACGTGACGATTTTCGGCGAGAGCGCGGGCGCGTGTATCACCGCCTCCCTGCTGGCGGTGCCTTCCGCCGAAGGCCTGTTCGCTCGGGCGATCTCGGAGAGTCCCGCCTCGGGTCTGGTGCGGTCGAAAGAGGTTGCCGCCGAGTTCGCGAACCGCTTCGTCGGTCTGCTGGGCGTGCGCAAGCAGGATGCCGCCGACGCGCTGATGCGGGCGTCCGCGGCCCAACTGGTGCGCACCCAGCACGCATTGATCGACGAGGGCATGCAGAACAGGCTGGGCGCCTTCCCGATTGGTCCGGTTGTCGGGGATGACATGCTGCCGATGGATCCCGTCGAGGCGATGCGGCGCGGTGAGGCGCATCCGGTGCCCCTCATTGTCGGCACCAACGCCGAGGAGGGTCGGCTGTTCACCCGATTCCTGGCGATGCTGCCGACCAACGAATCGATGGTCGAAGAGCTGCTGGCCGAGGCGGAACCCGCTATCCGCCAACGCATTACCGCCGCGTACCCGGACTACCCCGAACGTGCGGCATGCATCCAGCTCGGCGGTGATTTCGCGTTCGGCTCGGCGGCCTGGCAGATCGCCGAGGCCCACGGCACGCACGCGCCGACCTACCTCTACCGGTATGACTACGCCCCGCGCACGCTGCGCTGGTCGGGTTTCGGCGCCACCCATGCCACCGAGTTGCTGGCGGTCTTCGACGTCTACCGCACCAGGTTTGGCGCGTTATTGACCGCGGCGGCCGACCGGCGGGCGGCGCTGCGGGTCAGCAACCAGGTGCAACGGCGTTGGCGCGCCTTCAGCCGCACCGGCGTCCCGGGCGAGGACTGGCCCGCGTACAACTCCGCCGATCGCGCCGTGATGGTCTTCGACCGGAAATCCCGGGTCGAGTTCGATCCCCACCCGCAACGCCGGATGGCCTGGGACGGCTTCTCACTCGCGCATTGACCTGGCACGCTGACCCTCATGCACGCCGAGACCGAGCAAGTCATCGAAACCCCCAGTGATCTCACCGCCTCCTGGTTGGCCGCGGTGATCGGCACCGGACCCATCGCCGATTTCTCGGTCGAGCGCATCGGCACCGGGCAGATGAGCGAGTGCTACCGCATCCAGCTCAACTACGCCGAGGCCGACCGCGGGCCCGAATCGGTGGTGCTCAAGGTCGCGGCCACCGACCCGGTGAGCCGACAGACCGGGCTGGCGCTGGGACTCTACGAGCGGGAGGTCCGCTTCTACGGCGACATCGCGCCGCGGCTGGGCGGGCCGATCGCGCCGTGCTACCACGCGGCGGTCGACACCTCGACGGGCGTGTTCGACCTGCTGCTGGGCGACGCCGGCCCGGCCGTGGTCGGTGATGAAATCGCCGGCGCCACAATCGAACAGGCCCGCCTCGGTGCCGTCGAACTCGGACGGCTGCACGGGCCGCTGCTCGGCGACGTCTCGCTGGCCGAAGCGCCGTGGCTCAACCGCGAGGCGCCGCTGAACCAGGCGATGATCGCCCCGCTGTACGCCGGATTCGTCGACCGCTACGGCGACCAGATCGCCCCGGAGCACCGCGAGGTGTGCGAGCGCTTGGTGGCCGCGTTCGACGGTTACCTCGCCCAAGACGCCCAGGCGTCCGAGATCCAGGGCTTGGTGCACGGCGACTACCGGTTGGACAACATGTTGTTCGGTACCGCCGGCGCCGACCGCGCGCTGACGGTGGTCGACTGGCAGACCGTGTCCTGGGGCCCCGCACTGACCGACCTGTCCTATTTCCTCGGCTGCGCGCTGCCCCCCGAGGACCGCCGGGAGCACTACGACGCGCTGCTGCGGGCATACCACGAGGCGCTGGGGCCCGACGCGCCCCTGACCCTGGCCGACGTCGCCGACGGCGTGCGCCGGCAGAGCTTTTTCGGCGTGATGATGGCGATCGTCTCCTCGATGCTGGTGGAGCGCACCGACCGTGGCGACCAGATGTTCATGACGATGCTGCGCCGGCACTGCGATCACGTCCTCGACACGGACGCGCTGGCGACGCTGCCGACCGCGGTGCCGGCCGAGCCGTTGCAACCGGTGCCCGAGGATGAACTCGCCCACGATCCCACCGCCGAACCGCTGTGGAGCGAGAGCTGGTACGCCGACTTTGCCGACAGCGCACAGGGATTGGGGGGCTGGTTCCGCCTCGGCCTGGTGGCCAACGAGCAGACCGCATGGGTTCACGTGCTGCTGTGCGGCCCCGGCATACCCACCGTCGCCGTCGACGCGCAGGTTCCGCTGCCCCCGGACCCGTGGACGGTGCGCAGCGACGAGTTCGAACTCGGCCACTCCGCCGGCACGCCGTTGCAGAGCTACCGCGTCGACGTGCGCGCGCGGGGTCACGAGCACTCCGACCCGGCGGCGCTGTTGCGCGGGGAGTCCGGCACGCCCGTCGAGATGACCATGAACCTGGTGTGGGACACCGATGGCACCCCGTACAAGTACGGGGTCACGACGCGGTATGAGATTCCGTGCACCGTCTCGGGCACGGTCACGATCGGCGACACCAGCTACCGCCTCGATGCGGTGCCCGGCCAGCGCGATCATTCCTGGGGTGTGCGCGACTGGTGGAGCATGGATTGGATTTGGAGCGCGCTGCACCTGGACGACGGCACCCATCTGCACGGCGTCAACATCCGCATTCCCGGCGCGCCGGCGTTCAGCATCGGCTACACCCAGGGCGCCGACGGCCGGGTCACCGAGCTACAGACCGTCGACTCACGAGAGTCCTTCGCCGGCAACGGGTTACCAGTGGATGCGACGCTGACGCTCAACCCGGGGGAGCTCACCGCCAAGGTGGACGTCCGCGGCCAGGCGCCGGTCCGGCTCGTCGCCGCGGACGGGCGGGTCAGCCAGTTCCCCCGCGTGTGGGCCACGATCACCACCGCCGACGGGCGCAACGGCGTCGGCTGGCTGGAATGGAACCGCAACCTCGGCGAACACACCGGGTGAGCGGATCGGCCCCCGTCGTGGTGATGGGCGTTTCCGGATCGGGCAAGTCGACCGTCGGTGCGGCGCTGGCGCGACGCATGCGGGTCCCGTTCGTCGACGCCGACACCCTGCACCCGGCCGCCAACGTCGCCAAGATGGCGGCCGGCCACCCGCTCGATGACGACGACCGCTCGCCGTGGCTGGACAAGGTCGGCGAATGGCTGGCGGCTCACCGCGACGGCGGGGTGGTGAGCTGTTCGGCGCTGAAAAGGAAGTACCGCGACCGGCTGCGCGCGCACTGCCCGGGCGTCGAGTTCCTGCATCTGTCCGGTTCGGCGGAACTGATCGCCGGCCGGCTGGCGGCCCGGACCGACCATTTCATGCCGGCCGCGCTGCTGCGCTCGCAACTGGACACGCTGGAGGCCCTCGGCCCCGACGAGGCCGGCATGACGGTCGATGCCGGAGGCGATGTCGACGCGATCATCGACGCCGTTCTGAAACAGCGCCGCTAGCAGGGGATACGCGCCGGTGTAGCATTGTGCTACAACTCGTAACGGTGTGCTGCATGACGGAGGAAGCATGGCCGACGCTCTCGATCGCGTCACCCGGGTGGCGTCCGACCTGATGGACAGCGCCGCGGCAGAAGGCGCCCGCCAGAGCCGTTCGGCCAAGCAGCAACTCGACCACTGGGCGCGAGTCGGGCGCGCGGTGTCCAGCCAGCACACCGCCTCGCGGCGGCGGGTCGAGGCCGCGCTCGCGGGCCACCTCGCGACCGGCGAACTCACCGTCGAGGAGGGCGTGGTGTTCAACGCCGAGATCTCGGCGGCCATCGAACAAAGCCTGGTGCACGCCAACTACGGGGCGACGCTGGCCGGGCAGGGCGTCACCACGGTCGCCCTCAACGAGGACGGCGACGTCGTCGAGCACCGGCCCGACGGCTCCGCCGCGGTGTTGGCGCGCGGGCGCTGACCCGGCGTTCGCCCGGCGCGGCCCGATGGAGCGACTTGACCTGGTGGTCGGCCCGAACGGCGCCGGCAAGTCGACCTTCATCGCGTTCACCCTGGCGCCGCTGTTGCCCGGCAGCCCGGTGGTCAACGCCGACGAAATCGCACGGCAGCGCTGGCCGGGGGAGGCGGCAGGGCGCGCCTACGAGGCCGCGCAGGTCGCCGCCGACACCCGCGCGAAGCTGATCGACCTGGGTCGGTCGTTCATCGCGGAGACCGTGTTTTCCCACCCGTCGAAGCTGGACCTCATCCACACCGCCCATCGCGCGGACTTCACCGTCGTCCTGCACGCGATGCTCATCCCGGAAGACCTTGCCGTCGAACGTGTCCGGCACCGCGTGCGGGCCGGCGGCCATGACGTGCCGGAAACCAAGGTTCGCGAGCGCCATCGCCGCTTGTGGACACCGGTCGCCGAAGCCCTCGCGCTCTCTGACGTCGCGACCGTCTACGACAACAGCCGGCTGCGCGGGCCGCGCATAGTCGCCCGCCTCAGCGGCGGCATGACGATCGGTCGCCCCGACTGGCCCGCGTGGGCTCCGGAGATCCTGCAGAAGCGCTGGACGGAGTAGCTGCACCAGCGCGATGCAATTACCAGGACAGCTTGCGGCGGCCGGTCTCGACCTGCCCGCCGACGCGCTCGCGCGCGGTGTCGGCCAAGTGGCTGCCCCGCTTGCGTGCGGTCTCGGCGAGCTCCTCGGAGCGCGCCCTCGCCGTGTCGGCCAGCTTCTCGCTGCGTTTGCGTGCCTTCTTGGCCAGCTTCTCGCTGCGTTTGCGTGCCTTCTTGGCCAGTGGTGCGGCCCGATCGGCGGCCTCATCGGCCAGCTCTTCGCTGCGTTTGCGCGCCTTCTCGGCCAGATAGGCTGCGCGGTCGGCGGCCTCGTCGGCCCATTCCTCACCGCGCTTGCGGGCCTTCTTCGCCAGCGGCTTGCTGCGCTCGGCCGCGGTGCTGGCCAGCTCGCGGCCGCGTTCCAGCGCGGTTTCGGCGTAGGGCGCACCGCGTTGCGCTGCCGTGCTGGCCAATTCGCGGCCGCGTTCCAGTGCGGCTTCGGCGTAGGGCGCGCCCCGCTCCGCCGCGGTGCTGGCCAACTCGCGGCCGCGTTCGGCGCCGACGTGCAGGCCGTGTGCGATCCGGTCGCCCAGCTCCGACAACTCGCCTTCGAAGGCCGAATCGTCGGATCCAGGCCACGCCGACGAGACCCGCTCCGAGAGCCGTTCGGCCGCCCGGCGCCCGCGCCACC
This sequence comes from Mycobacterium sp. NTMscope_Eco_3, assembly GCF_976985685.1. Classification (NCBI taxonomy): domain Bacteria; kingdom Bacillati; phylum Actinomycetota; class Actinomycetes; order Mycobacteriales; family Mycobacteriaceae; genus Mycobacterium; species Mycobacterium sp. NTMscope_Eco_3. The sequence continues at coordinate 2,100,227 of NZ_CDRJYZ010000001.1, forward strand.
CCAGTGACGGTTTGCCCGCTGTGTCGGCGGAGGCGATCAACAGTCCGCCCAACAGGCTGAGATCGGTCAGAAACTGCTGCCGCTTTTGGGCTTTGGCCGCCGGGTCGCTTTCGTTCCAGAACGAGTGCGCCCCGAGGTTCGCCGGTAACACCGTCACCGCCAGCGCGGCCGACGCGATGCGGGGGAGCTTGCCGGTGGCGAGCAGCAGGCCTCCGCCGATTTGGACGGCCGCGGTGATTTGGGCGACCGTCTCGGGGTCGCTCGGAATGTTGCCGCTCACCGAATCCGGCAACGCCTGCAAGCCGTCCACCGCCGGGGCCGCCGCCTGGGCCGCGGATTTGGGGTTGAGTAGTGAATTGACTCCTTGCCCGATGAATGCGACTGACAACAGGGGTCGCGCGATTCTCCTGATCACCATGGCCCGTGTATTACCCGACTGCCTGTCGAGCAAACCGTGGCACCGATTTGCGCAGCTAGGGCGGCGCCGCGGCGCACCCGGATACTGTGGAGGCCGTGCGAGCGTTGATCATCGTCGACGTGCAAAACGACTTCTGCGAGGGCGGCGCCGTGCCGGTGGCCGGCGGCGCCGCCCTCGCGCCCGCCATCAATGCCTATCTGGCCGGCGATTCGGGCTATCGCTACGTGGTGGCAACCCAGGATTTCCACGTCGACCCGGGCGACCATTTCTCCGACCGGCCGGACTATTTCTCGTCCTGGCCCCCGCACTGCGTCGCCGGGAGCGCGGGCGCGGACTTTCGCCCCGACTTGGACACCGCGCGCATCGATGCCGTCTTTCGCAAAGGCGCCTACTCCGCGGGCTACAGCGGCTTTGAAGGTACCGACGAGAACGGGACGCCGCTCCTGGAGTGGTTGCGGCAGCGCGGGGTTGACGACGTCGACGTGGTTGGCATTGCCACCGACCATTGCGTCCGGCGGACCGCGGAGGACGCGGCACGTTCGGGTCTGACGACCAGGGTGCTGGTGGACCTGACCGCGGCCGCGGCGGCGGATTCGGGCGCCGCGGCGCTGGCGGAGATGGAATCCGTTGGCATCGAGTTGGTGGGGGGACGGTAATGGTGGTGCCACTGGACCGGGAACGTCTGCTCGCGGCGGTGGAGCGCTCACCGCAGGCGGCCGCCGCGCACGATCGCGCCGGATGGGTGGCGTTGTTCACCGGCGACGGCCGGGTCGAGGACCCGGTGGGTTCGCGGCCCCACGTGGGGCATGAGCAGATCGGGCGTTTTTACGACACTTTCATCGGCCCGCGTGACATCAAATTTCATCGCGATCTCGACATCGTCTTCGGCACGGCGGTGCTGCGCGATCTCGAGCTCGAGGTGGCCATGGGCCCGGCCGTGACCATGTACATTCCGGCATTCCTGCGCTACGACCTCCGAGAAGCCAACGGCGAGTGGCTAATCGGCGAACTACGGGCGTATTGGGAGCTGCCCGCCATGATGGCGCAGTTCCTGCGCACCGGGCCGGGCGCGGTGCGCCCCGCGCTGCACCTGTCGAAAGGACTGCTGACCAATCAGGGATGGCGGGGGACCGCCGGATTCATGGCCGGATTCCGGCGGGTGGGCGCCCGCCACCAACGGCTCGTGCGGAGTTTCCTCGCCGCCGCCGCGCAAGGAGACACGTTCGCCGCGGCGCGGGCGCTGTCATCAAAGGCTGCAATAACTTTGGGTGATCGTGACCCCCTCGAGCTGGCCGAACTCGTGGAACAACTGGACGGGGCCGGCGCAACCAAGATGAGCAGCGCCGGCCCGACGGTCGCGGTCTCCATCAACTCGGGCCACGGGCGTGCCATCATGTTCGCCGACGTGGCCTGGCGCGGCAACGCGATCAACCGGATCCGGTACTTTCCCGGCTGATCCGTCCGTTTTCAGCGGGCGACCAGCAGCGCCAGCGACGTTGCGGACAGGCACAAGTAGGCCGCGGGGAACGCGATGTTGTACAGGACGCGCGCCTTCACGTGCGTCAATACCGCACCGATGAAAAACAGGACCAGGCCCGTGGCGGCGGCTATTCCCAATTCGCGTGGGCCCAGCAGTCCGACCGCGATTCCGGCGGCCCCGGCCAGCTTCACCGCGCCCAGCGCCGGTAACCACGAACGTGGCACCCCGACCTCGGCGGAGTTCGCCAGCACGAATCGAGCCGGAACGAAGTCGGCGATGGCGATTGCGGCGGTGACGGTAGCGGTCGACAGCGCGATCACGACAAGTGCGGTGTTCATGTGGATCAATCCCTTGTCGCGCAGCGAATTCCGCCGCGAATTGCCTGGTTACACAGCCCGCCGCGGCGCACAATCGGTAAGGTCATGGTGTTGGTCTCCTTCGCAACAGGAAGTCCGGTGGATGCGGTCATCTCCTTGACGATTCCCGTGCAGAAAAGGTGACCCATGAGCGCAACAACGGATTTGGCGGCTCTCGCGCAGCGATTCGACGCCGATCGGCGACACCTGCGATCGGTCGCGTTCCAGCTGCTGGGCTCGGTGGCCGACGCGGACGACGCGGTGCAGTCCGCCTGGCTGAAGGCCAGCCGCGCGGACTTCGGGGCCATCGACAACCTCTCCGGGTGGTTCACGACGATCACCGCGCGTGAGGCGCTGGACCAGCTGCGGGCGCGCAAGCGCCGGGCCGAGCAACCCCTCGCCGAACCCGACGAGCTGGACCGGCTGGCTGGGGCGTCGTCGGCGCCGGCCGACGAGGACGCGCTGCTGGCGGAGTCGGTGAGCAGCGCGCTGCTCGTCGTGCTCGACCGGCTCTCACCGGCACAGCGCGTCGCTTTCGTGCTGCACGACGTGTTCGCCATGCCATTCGAGACGATCGCCGCGTTGTTGCACCGGTCCCCGGATGCCGCGAAGAAACTCGCCAGCCGGGCCCGCGGCCGGCTGCACGACGGCCCGGTCGCCGAACCCCGCAGCACGGCCGGCCACCTGGAGGTGGTCGAGGCGTTTCTGGCGGCCTCCCGCGGTGGCGACATCGCCGGACTGCTCGAGCTGCTGGCTCCCGACGTCGTGCGCACGGTCGACCGCGCCCTGGTCCCCACGGACGTGCCCACCACGGTGCGCGGCGCCAGGCAGGTCGCCGAGGAGACGCGCCGGTTCGCCAGGCAGGTCGCCGAGGAGACGCGCCGGTTCGCCAGGCGGGCGCGCGCCGGGGTCGTCATGCTCATCGACGGTGCGCCGGGCATCGTGATCGTCGCCGGTGGGCGCGCTCAGATCCTGCTGGTGATCGGCATCGGAGCCGACGATCGCATCCACACGATCGACATCACCGGCGATGCCGAGCGCATCCGCAGGGCGGCGCTGGCGCTGCCCCGCGGGCCGATCCAGGAACATCACAACCTCGTCGGGTACCAAGGACGTCAGACAGAGCCGGCCAACGGCCGGGAACGCGGCTAGACCGGGAGAGCCATGCTCGACAAGCCGTTCGGACGGCGCAGCTTGCTGCGGGGCGCCGGCGCGCTGTCCGCCGTGGCGCTGGCACCGTGGTCGGCCGGCTGCGCTCCCGACGACGACGCGCTGACCTTCTTCTTCGCGGCCAACCCGGACGAGCGTGAGGCGAGGATGCGCATCGTCGACGAGTTTGCGCGCCGCCATCCCGACATCAAGGTGCGTGCGGTGTTGTCCGGGCCGGGCGTCATGCAACAGCTTTCGACGTTCTGTGTCGGCGGCAAATGCCCCGACGTGCTGATGACATGGGAACTGTCCTACGCCGAACTCGCCGACCGCGGCGTGCTGCTGGATCTGAACCCCCTGTTGGCGCGGGACAAATCGTTCGCCCAGCAGCTCAAGGCGGACAGCATCCCGGCGCTGTACGAAACCTTTGCCTTCAACGGAGGGCAGTTCGCGCTTCCCGAGCAATGGTCGGGCAACTACCTGTTCTACAACAAGCGGCTGTTTGCCGAGGCCGGGGTGCCGCCCCCGCCCACCGCATGGCAACGCCCTTGGGATTTCACCGAATTCCTGGACACCGCACGGGCGCTGACCAAGCGCGACGCATCCGGGCGGGCCGCGCAGTACGGGTTCGTCAACACCTGGGTGTCGACCTACTCGGCGGGGCTGTTCGCGATGAACAACGGCGTCCCGTGGTCCAACCCGCGGGTGAATCCGACGCACCTCAATTTCGACGACCACGCCTTTCAGCAGGCGGTGCAGTTCTACGCCGACCTGGCCAACGAGCACAGGGTCGCGCCGAACGATTCGGAGACGCAGTCGATGTCCACCCCCAACCTGTTCGCGGTGGGGCGGGCGGCGATCGCGCTGGGCGGGCACTGGCGCTACCAGACCTACCTCCGCGCCGAGGACCTCGATTTCGATGTCGCGCCGTTGCCGGTCGGCCCGGCGCGCGCAAACCGACGCGCGGCGTGTTCCGACATCGGCGCCACCGGGCTGGGCATCTCGTCGACCAGTCCACGCAAGGAACAGGCCTGGGAATTCGTGAAATTCGCGGCCGGCCCGGTCGGGCAGGCGTTGATCGGTGAATCCTGTCTGTTCGTTCCCGTGCTGCGGTCGGCTCTGACATCGGAAGGATTCGCCAATGCCCATCGACGGATCGGCAATCTCAGTGTGCTCACCGAGGGCCCTGCGTTCTCGGAAGGACTGCCGATCACTCCGGTGTGGGAGAAGGTCAACGCGTTGATGGACCGCAACTTTGGCCCGATCCTGCGCGGTCGCCAACCGGCGACGTCCTTGGCCGGCCTGTCCCGCTCCGTCGACGAAGTGCTGCGCAGTCCATGACCGCGACGCATTCAGGTGGCGCGGCCGCCCCGGCGCGGAAGGCGAGCGGAAGGGTCCCGGAAAACCCGAGCCCGTGGCGCCGGCACGCCTGGGCCGGCCGGCTGTTCGTCGCCCCAAACTTGGTGGCGGTCGCCGTGTTCATGCTCTTTCCGCTGGGCTTCTCGCTGTACATGAGCTTTCAGCGCTGGGACGTGTTCACACCGCCGAAGTTCGTGGGGCTGAAGAACTTCGGGGAGCTCTTCACCTCGGATCCGCTGTTCGTCATCGCGATCCGCAACACGGTGATCTTCACCCTTGGGACGGTGGTGCCCACGGTTGTCATCAGTCTGGCCGTCGCCGGTGTGCTGAACCAGAGAGTCAGGGGCATCGGTATTTTCCGGACCATCGTCTTCCTCCCATTGGCCATCTCATCGGTGGTCATGGCGGTGGTGTGGCAGTTCGTTTTCAATACCGACAATGGCTTGCTGAACATCATGCTCGGCTGGGTTGGGCTCGGTCCCGTCCCATGGTTGGTCGAGCCCCACTGGGCCATGGTCTCGCTGTGCATTGTCAGCGTATGGCGCAGCGTGCCGTTTGCCACCGTCGTCTTGCTGGCCGCGATGCAGGGCGTCCCGGGGACGGTGTACGAGGCCGCCACCATCGACGGAGCAAGCGAGACAAGGCAATTCATCTCGATCACGGTGCCGCTGATCCGGGGGTCGATCTCGTTTGTGGTCATCATCTCGGTCATCCACGCCTTTCAGGCGTTCGACCTGGTCTACGTCCTCACCGGCGCCAATGGCGGGCCCGAATCGGCGACCTACGTCCTGGGCATCATGCTGTTCCAGCACGCGTTTTCGTTTCTCGAGTTCGGGTACGCATCCGCGCTGGCGTGGGTGATGTTCGCCGTCCTGCTGGTGTTGACCGTCGTGCAGTTGAAAGTGAGCCATCGACGTTCTTTGGAGACTTCGCGTGGGCTTAAGTGAGGGTGTCATCAGGCGCACCGCGTTGCGTGGCGGCATGGTCTATGCGGCCCTGCTCGGCATCGCCTGGTGCGCGCTGTTTCCGATAGCGTGGGCGCTGTCGGGTTCGCTCAAGACCGAGGGCGAGGTCAGCGAACCCACACTGCTGCCGGCGCACCCGCGGTGGTCCAACTACACCGAAGTGTTTGCGTTGCTGCCGTTCGGGCGGATGTTCTTCAACACCGTGCTGTATGCGGGGTGTGTCACCGCGGGGCATGTCTTCTTTTGCTCACTGGCCGGATACGCCTTCGCGCGACTGGACTTTCGCGGCCGCGATGCACTGTTCGTGGTTTATTTGGGCACGTTGATGGTGCCGCTGACGGTGACGGTGATCCCGCAGTTCCTCGTCATGCGGACCCTGGGATGGGTCGACACCCCGTGGGCGATGATCGTGCCCGGCTTCTTCGGTAGCGCGTTCGGCACGTACCTGATGCGGCAATTCTTCCGGACCCTCCCCACCGACCTGGAGGAAGCGGCGATACTCGACGGTTGTTCGCCGTGGCAGGTCTATTGGCGCATCCTGCTGCCGCACGCCAGGCCGGCGGTGATGGTGCTCGCGGTGCTCACCTGGGTCAACGTCTGGAACGATTTTCTGTGGCCGCTGTTGATGATTCAGCGCAACAGCCTGGCCACGCTGACGTTGGGGCTGGTGCGAATGAAGGGTGAGTACGTTTCCCGGTGGCCGGTTTTGATGGCAACCTCGCTGCTCATCATGTTGCCATTGGTCGTGATCTACGCGTTCGCGCAACGTTCGTTCGTCCGCGGCATCGCGGTCACGGGAATGGGTGGGTGATCATGGCCTCGGTGAGCTTCGAGCAGGCGACACGGCACTATCCCGGAGCGGATCGCCCGGCCCTGGACAACCTGGATCTCGTTGTCGGCGACGGCGAGTTCGTCGTGCTGGTGGGGCCCTCCGGATGCGGCAAGACCACCTCGCTGCGGATGGTGGCCGGGCTGGAAACCGTGGACTCCGGGCGCATCCGGATCGGCGACAGGGACGTCACCAAGGTCGATCCCAAGAACCGGGACGTCGCAATGGTCTTTCAGAACTATGCGCTCTACCCGCACATGACGGTGGCCGAAAATATGGGCTTCGCCATGAAGATCGCCAAAACCCCAAAGGCGCAGATCCGTGAACGGGTGTTGGACGCGGCGAAATTGCTTGATCTGCAACCGTATCTCGATCGCAAGCCGAAAGACCTGTCCGGCGGACAGCGCCAGCGAGTGGCGATGGGCCGCGCGATCGTGCGCCGGCCGCAGGTGTTCCTGATGGACGAACCGCTGTCCAATCTGGACGCCAAACTGCGGGTGCAAACCCGCAACCAGATCGCCGCACTGCAACGGCGGCTCAGCACGACCACCGTCTACGTCACCCACGATCAGGTCGAGGCGATGACGATGGGTGACCGCGTCGCCGTGCTGTGCGACGGCGTGCTGCAGCAATTCGCCCCACCCCGCGAGCTTTACCGAAACCCGGACAACGTCTTCGTGGCGGGTTTCATCGGGTCGCCGGCGATGAATCTGTTCACCCTGCGCATCGTGGATTCCACCGTGTCGCTGGGTGATTGGCCCATCACGGTGCCACGGGAGATCGCCAGTGCCGCAGGCGAGGTCGTCGTCGGGGTCCGTCCCGAACATTTCGGGCTGGGTGACCTCGGTGTCGAGATGGAGGTCGACGTGGTGGAGGAGCTGGGTGCGGACGCCTACCTGTACGGGCGAATCACCGGCTCCGGCAAGGTAATCGAGGCGCCGATCGTGGCGCGCGCCGACGGACGCAATCCGCCGGCGAGAGGCAGCAGGGTGCGCCTGCATCCGCAGCCGGGACACGTGCACTTCTTCGGCGTGGACGGTCGCCGACTGTGTTGATCATGCTCCCGGGTTTCGGCGTGCCGTGCAGGCACAGCCCGGCTCCGTCCGGTTAGGGTGGTGGTAGTGAGTGACGTGCGTGCCGACCTGGTGTGCGAAGGCGGCGGTGTCCGGGGGATCGGACTGGTGGGAGCGGTGGATGCGCTCGACCAGGCCGGGTACCGGTTTCCCCGCGTCGCGGGAAGCAGCGCGGGCGCCATCGTCGCCTCACTGGTGGCCGCCCTGCAGGTCGCCGGTGAGCCGATCAGCCGGTTGGCCGACATCATGCGCGCCATCGATTACCGGAAGTTCCTCGACCGCAATCTGATCGGACGAGTTCCGCTGATCGGCGGGGCGCTGTCCTTGCTGACGTCGGACGGTGTGTATCGGGGCGCCTACCTCGAACAGTTGCTCGCCGGGCTGCTCGGTGATCTGGGCGTCCGGACGTTCGGCGATCTGCGCACGGGGGAACAGCCCGAACAGTTCGCGTGGTCCCTCGTGGTGACTGCCAGCGACCTGTCGCGGCGCCGGCTGGTGCGGATCCCGTGGGACCTCAGCACGTATGGCATCAACCCCGATGATTTTTCGGTGGCGCGCGCGGTGCACGCGTCGTCGGCCATTCCGTACGTGTTCGAGCCCGTTCGGGTCGCCGGCGCGACGTGGGTGGACGGCGGATTGCTATCGGACTTTCCGGTCCAGTTGTTCGACCGGCCGGATGCCCAACCACGGTGGCCCACATTCGGTATCCGGCTGTCCGCGCGTCCGGGCATCCCGCCCACGCATCCCGTCCACGGTCCGGTGTCGTTGGGGCTCGCCGCGATAGAGACGCTGGTGAGTAACCAGGACAACGCCTACATCGACGATCCCTGCACCGTCCGGCGCACCATCTTCGTGTCCGCCGACGAAGTCAGCCCGATCGACTTCGACATCACCGTGCAGCAGCGTGAGGCCCTCTACCAACGAGGATTGCAAGCGGGCCAACAGTTTCTGCGGACCTGGAACTACGCGGACTATCTCGCCGCGTGCGGCGGCCCGGTGCCAAAATCACCGTGACGGCGCTGAAGCCGGCTACCCGCGCGAGCAGCGAATCACATGGACGCGACGCCGGACACGCTCGACGTCATCCGGCGTCGGCAATTGGTTGGTGATCCGGGTGATCTCCACCCCGATATCAACGGGGCTGATCGGCCAGACGCGACGCGCGATGAGATCGCTTGCAATGGCGGTGATGTCGTGGCTGCAGAGTCGTCGGCGCGTCAACGCCACCAGCGGCACGTGACCGGGAGCCGGCATGCCGGTGGGGTAACCGGCCCGCACAAACGCCACAATGCTTGTCACCCAATGCGACAAGTCCATACGTCCACCTCGCTAACCGCCGCAAGTTGCACATGAGCGGCAGTGCTTGCCTTAGCTAGCAACGTACCATCGGCGACGTCATCAGCCAGGTAACGCCACACAGTTAAACGCAGCTTTTTACGGCTCGCCCGCGCTGGCGCCGAGAGTGATCTTGCCGACCATCGCCCCATCCTGGCGTGCCGTAACACTGTTTGGCCACAAGGCTTTCTACTATTGCCGCGTGGTGGATCGCTATGGAACCGATGTGCTGGCCGCGGGACGGCGCAAGCCCCGCTCGACCGAACACCCGGCCGAATTGGGCCTGGTCGTCGAGGACGTCGAAACCGGCTACGTCGGCGCGGTGGTGCGAGTCGAATACGGCCGGGTGGACCTGGAAGACCGGCGCGGTCACGTGCGCGGCTTTCCTTTGGGCCCTGGGTATTTGCTCGAAGGACGACCCGTCATCCTCACCGCCCCGCGGCGGGCGGCGCCGGCGGCCCCGACCAGGACGGCGTCGGGCTCGGTCGCAGTACCGGGGGCCCGCGCGCGAGTCGCCCGCGCCAGCCGAATCTATGTCGAGGGCCGCCACGACGCCGAACTCATCGCACAGGTGTGGGGCGAGGACTTGAAGATCGAAGGTGTCGTCGTCGAGCAACTCGGCGGCGTCGACGATTTGGTGGACATCGTCGCCGAGTTCGCGCCCGGCCCGGGGCGACGCCTCGGAGTGCTCGTCGACCACCTCGTCACCGGTTCCAAGGAGGCCCGCATCGCCGACGCGGTGCGACGTGGCCCGGGCGGTACCGACACCCTCGTCGTCGGTCACCCCTACGTCGACATCTGGCAGGCCGTGAAGCCGCAGCGGCTGGGGCTGACCGCCTGGCCGGACGTGCCGCGGCAGGTGGACTGGAAACACGGCGCGTGCCAGGCGCTTCGCTTGCCCCACGCCGATCAGGCCGACATCGCCAGGGCCTGGCGGCATATCCGTTCGCGAGTGCGCGACTGGAACGACCTGGAGCCGGCGCTGATCAGCCGGGTCGAGGAACTCATCGACTTCGTGACGCAGCCGGTGTGCTGAGCCTGCCGACGTAGTTAAGCTCTTGCCCGTTGCCGCTTCACGTCAGTCGAGATCTGCGTCGAGCACCGCATTTGATCGGCGTCGATCGAGGCATACCGTGGGGTATGGCTTCTCGACACACCTTGTTTCGGGTCTTTTATCGGCTCGGCTTTACCCCTTGGGACGGTCATGCCGAGGCGAACGGCCTACGGGAGCTGATCGAGGGAACCGCGGACCTACCCGCGTCGCCACCGGGAGAGGCACTGGATGTCGGATGCGGCACCGGAGACTCGTCGATCTACCTTGCCCAGCATGGACGGCGGGTCACCGGAGTTGACTTCGTGCCGAAGGCACTCGGAAGGGCCCGCGCCAAGGCTCGTGCTGCTGGCGTGGCGGTCGATTTCGTCCAGGCTGACGTCACGCACCTGAGTCGAGCCGGGATCGACGCGAAATTCCAGTTGATTGTGGACAACGGATGTTTGCACGGGATGAGTGATAGCGACCGCGATCTTTACGTCCAGGAGGTCACGGCGGCGGCTGCCCCCGGGGCGCGACTGTTGATTGTCGCCGCCCCGCCCGGTGGCCCGGTCAGATTTCTCGGGCTCGATCAGCTGGAGATCCAGCGCAGGTTCACGCCCGAGTGGACGCTGCTGTCGACGGCAGAAGAAAAGATGGCATTTGTCAACAGGTCTGCCCACCGATACACACCGATCGCGTTGATCCGCAACCGATTCGCAGTGCACTGTTACCTGCTGCAGCGCACCGGGTGATTCTAGAGAGCAACCAGCCCATTGGTGCACCGCTAGGTCGGCTACGCTAAGCCGAAATCCCGATCGGCGGGACAGAAATAGGGCGCATGCAGGGCGTATTCGGCGTATTCATAGGCACGTTCCTCATCGGCCTCCGCGAAGGCCTCGAGGCTTCGCTCATCGTGAGCATCGTCGGCGCCTTCCTCAAGCGCAACGGCCAGACGATCCGCCCGATGTTCGCCGGCGTGGCCCTGGCCGTGTTGCTCAGCGTCGCGATGGGTGTCGGTCTCGACCTGTTCGCCGCGAGCCTGCCGCAGGTCCAGCAGGAGATGATGGAGACCGTCATCAACGCCATCGCCGTGGTGTTCGTGACGTCGATGATCATCTGGATGAACGGCAACGCCGCGCAGCTCAAGGGCGAACTCGAGCGCGGGGCCCGGCAGGCGATCAATCGTGGCGGCGCGCTGGCCCTGGCCGCCATGGCGTTTCTCGCCGTCCTCAAAGAGGGCTTCGAGACGTCGGTGTTCTTGCTGGCCGCCGCCGAGACGTCGCACGGCAACCGGTGGTTCGCCCTGCTCGGCGGCGCCGTGGGCATCGCGGCGGCGATCGGGCTCGGCGTGGGCCTGTACTTCGGTGGTGTGCGACTCAACCTCGGCCGGTTCTTCCGGGTGACCGGGGTGTTTTTGGTGCTGATCGCCGCCGGGCTGGTGGTGGGCGCGTTGCGCACCGCGCACGAGGCGGGCTGGGTGAGCATCGGCCAGCAGCAGGTGCTCGACCTGTCCGGGTGGATCCCGAGCAACTCCGTCCTGGGCGCGGTGACGGCGGGCGTGTTCGGCATCCCCGCCGACCCGCGGCTGATCGAAGTGCTGGGCTGGCTGCTGTATGCCGTGCCGGTGCTCATCGTGTTCCTGTGGCCGGCCCGGCTCGCCGCCGCGCCGCGCGCCCGGGGCCGGCTGCTGGCGGCCGCCTCGGCGCTGCTGCTCATCGTCGCGGCCGGGTTGGCGATCATGACGCCCGCCGGTCGCGCGTCGCCGAACGTACCGGCGCGCACCGTCACCGACCGCTCGGGCCACACCGCTGCGGTGTCGATGGCGACCGGGCCGCACGGCCGCGAGCTGACCGTGGTTCCCCGGGGTACCTCGACCGTCCGACACATCCTGCTTGTCCCGGCGGACGATCAAACCGTGGACGGCTTACCCGTACAGGTATGGCAGGCTTCCGAGGCCGCGGGGGCCGACGGTGCGCCGGAAGTCACGCTGGAGCAGTTGCTGAGCATGACGGGCGGCCGGCTGCCCGTGGGACTCGGGGTGGGCCGCACTCCGGGGCCGTTTCAGGGTCAATGGTCAACGACCACGGTGTATACGGTGCTCGCGCGGGGCGATTTCGTGGTGAGTGCGCAAGCGACGAGCAACCGCACGGCGATTTTGACCGGCGGCGGGCTGGCCGGGGCCAAGACCGTCAGTCTTGGCGGGCTGGCGACGGACTGGTCCACCTCCGGCGCCGAAGACCACTCGACGGCGGCCGAGATCGTCGCGCGCGGCCGCAATCGCGGGGACCGCCAGCTCTGGAATGTTTGGCTTCCACTGGTGCTTGGCGGTTTCGCCCTGGTCTGCGGTCTCGGCGCTATAGCCTCGATGCGGCAACGGCACGCCGGCCACCCGAGAGAGGACAACGATTGATGGTGAAGCGCACCGCGCGGCCCGGGTGGCGGTCCTCTGAGACGTGTTTGGCCGCAACGGCTTTGATCGCGGCCATGCTATTGGCTACGACCGGGTGCAGCCACCGGAGTGCCAACTCGGCTCCCGCGGCGCAACCGAGGCCGGGCGGCACCAACGCGGTCAAGGTCACCATGACCAATACCGGCGGCAAGGACGGCTGCGCGCTGGACACCAACGCCGTGCCCGCCGGGCCGGTGACCTTCACGGTGGCCAACACGAATGCGCCCGGGATCAACGAAGTCGAATTGCTCAGGGACCAGCGGATCGTCGGCGAGAAGGAGAACCTCGCACCCGGCCTGGACCCGGTGTCGTTCACCGTCACGCTAGACGGCGGCGCCTACCAGCTGTACTGCCCCGGGGCGAGCACCGAATACCAGACCCTGACGGTGACGGGTACCGCGCCGGCGACACCGACGGGCACCGTGGCCAGCATCCTCAGCCAGGGCACCAAGGACTACGCGGCCTACATCGTCAACCAGATCGCGCAACTCAACGACGGCGTGAAGTCCCTCGATGCCGCGGTGCAGTCGGGCAACCTCGACGCCGCGAAGGTGTCCTACGCCAAAGCCCGGTTGTTCTGGGAGCGTTCGGAATCCACCGTGGAGGGCTTCGTGCTGCCGGGCTTCGCGGTCGGTGACAATGCCGGCAACCTCGACTATCTGATCGATATGCGGGAGTCCACCCCGGTCGACGCCAAGGTCGGGTGGAAGGGCTTCCACGCCATCGAGCGTGATCTCTGGCAGGGCGGCGCGATCACCCCGGCAACCAAGGCGTCCAGCACCGAATTGGTCAACAATGTCGGCAAATTGAACGGCATCCTCACCACCCTGGCGTACAAGCCCGAGGACTTGGCCAACGGTGCCAGCGACCTGATCGAAGAGATCCAAAACACCAAGATCACCGGCGAGGAAGAGGCCTTCAGTCACATTGACCTGGTGGACTTTTCAGGCAACGTCGAAGGCGCCCAGCAGGCGTACGCGTCGCTACGGCCGGGTCTGGAACGGATCGACGCCAACCTCGTCAAGCTGATCGACCAGCAGTTCCAGAGCGTCCTCGCCGTCCTGGACGGGTACCGGGACCCCACCGCGCTGGGTGGCTACCGGACCTACACCCCCGCGTTGCAGGCCAGCGACGCGCCGAAGCTGACCGCGGTCATCCAGCCGCTTCATCAGAGCATGTCCACCGTCGCCCAAAAAGTCGTCGCGGGCGGCTGATCGTGACCGACGACAGGACCGGCTTCGCCGGCAACGGCCCGGACAACGTTGGCGCGCAGCCGGACTCGGCCGCGGTATCGCGCCGGCGCGCGATCGGTGGCGCCATGCTGGCCGGGCTCAGCGGCGCCGCCATCGGTGCCGTCGGGGGCGGCCTCGCCGGGCACGCGATGGCGGCCGGACAGCGCGGCGACGACGACGACGACACCGTCGACCTGCGTCGCAGTTACCCCTTCTACGGTCAGGCGCATCAGGGCGGAATCGACACCCCGCCGCAGCGTTACGCCATGTTCATGTCCTTCTCCCTGGCCGCCGGCGCCGGCCGCACCGAGCTGCAGACCCTGTTGGCGCGATGGTCGGCCGCGGCCGCGATCCTGCAGCAGGGCAAGCCGGTCGGCACCGTGCAGCCGCAGGTCGACGTGCAGCCGCCCGCCGACACGGGAGAGGCCTACGGGCTGAGCCCCGCCGGCCTCACCGTCACCATCGGATTGGGGCCGGCGCTGTTCGGCGACCGGTTCGGTCTGGCCGCCCGCCGGCCCGCCGGGTTCACCGATTTGCCGCCGCTCAACGGGGACAACCTCGATCCCCGCCTGCACGGCGGCGACCTGTCCGTGCAGGCGTGCGCCGACGACCCCCAGGTCTGCTACCACGCCGTGCGCAACTTGGCCCGGCTCGGCCGCAACATCGTCTCCCCGTTCTGGGCGGTGCTGGGATTCGGCCGCGCCTCAGCCGGGCCGGGCCAGCACACACCGCGAAACCTGTTGGGATTCAAGGACGGAACCCGCAATATCGCCACAGGCGCGGAGTACGACAAATTCGTCTGGGTCGACAACAGCGACCAGCCCTGGATGAACGGCGGGACCTACCAGGTGGTCCGCAAGATCCGGATGCTGCTGGAGACATGGGATGTCGACCGGATCGGCAATCAGCAGAGGATCTTCGGCCGCACCAAGGACGAAGGGGCGCCGCTGAGCGGAAAGGCCGAATTCGATACGCCCGACTTCGCCGCCAAAGGCGCCGACGGCAACCCGCTCATCGATCCGATGTCGCACGTCGGGCTGGCCGCCCGCGAAAACAACGACGGCATCATGATCCGCCGGCGGTCCTACAACTACACCGACGGTCTCGACGCCAACGGCCAACTCAATGCCGGCCTGCTGTTCATCTCGTATCAAAACGATCCGCAAGATTTTATCCGCTTGCAGAACCGCCTGGGTGCCCACGATCTGCTCAACGAATACATCCGTCACATCGGATCAGCAATCTTCGCCGTCCCTCCCGCGCCCGCTGAGGGCCACTACATCGGCCAAGGCCTGTTCGGCTGAGCAAACATCGTCGCCCCGTCGGGGGCCGCTGAGCGGCGCCGCGTTTCGTCCATGTGATGTTTCGTGACGGGCCGGTAAAGCAATCTCACCCGCCGTCACACATCGATGCCCGCCGCGCACTAACTCCGTGACACCGCAGAATCAGCGAGAAACGGAGAAACACACATGACCGACGCGCTCGTCATCGACGCCGAAGGCCTTGACCGGCTGTCGTGTAACGCCAAGGCCAACCCCGAGACCGGCAAGAAGACGCTCAAAGCCAAGACGGTGTGTGAGACGGGGTTTCGCAACATGACCTATGTCCGCGACCTGGCGCCGATGCTGGTGGGGGAGCCGCCCGCGCTGCTGGGTGATGACTCGGCGCCCAATCCCTCCGAGACCGCCCTGGCCGCGCTGGGCTCATGTGTGTCCGTGGGACTGTTGGCCAACGCCACACACCGTGGTGTGACCCTCACCAAAATCGAGGTCGAGATGGAAGGCGACATCGACATCTCCGCGGTGTGGGGCGTGGGGGACACCCCGCAACGAAAGCGCCTCGGGTTCAGCGCGGTCCGCTGCACAGTGAGCCTGGCCGGCGATGCCGACGAAGCCACGCTCAAGGAGATCCACGACAACGCCATCGCGTGGTCGCCGGTCGTGAACACGTTTCGCAACCCGGTGAGCGTCGAATCGTCCCTGCGCACCGGATAAGCATTGTGTCTCAAAACCGAAGCATGGCAAATACATTGACCAAATCCGACCTCGGCGCGGCCATCAGGCTGGCCCGCGCCAGACAAGGACTCAGCTGGGCAAAGATCGCCGAAACCATCGGCAAGGACCCGGTGTGGACCGTCGCGGCGCTGCTTGGGCAGCATCCGCTCTCGGCCGGCGACGCCCGGGCAGTGGCGTCGCTCCTCGACCTCGACGAGGAGGCCGTGGCCGTACTGCAAATGATGCCGCACCGGGGATTCGATGCGACCATATCGAAAGATCCCACCATCTACCGGTTCCACGAGGCGCTGGCCGTCTACGGTCCGGCGATCAAAGAACTCATCCATGAAGAATTCGGGGACGGCATCATGAGCGCGATCAACTTTCAGCTCAGCGTGCGGCGCCGTCCGCACCCGCAGGGCGACCGAGTGGTCGTCACATTCGACGGCAAGTTCCTCGATTACGCGTGGCAACACTCCACCGAGCAGCCTCAGGAGGTAGCGCAATGACGGCGACCCTGGATCCCGCGGCCAGCCGACTGGATGTCGGCCTGTTGGACGACATCCGGGCCCACGCCGCGGCGCTGGACGGCGGCGAGGGCCATTCCCGTCGCAGCTTCACCGCGTTGGGGGACGCGGGCCTACTCGGGCTCGGCGCCCCGGGCAACGCCGACGGCCGGCTCCCGACGATGGCCGAGGTGATCCGGTTGATCTCCGGGACCTGCATGAGCACCGGGTTCTCGCTATGGGCCCATCGCATGACGGTCGAGTATTTACTCACCGCCGCAACCCCGTTCAGCGCGACCGCCGTCGGCCCATTGCTGTCGGGAAACGTGCTGGGAGTCACCGGCATGGCCGCGGCGTTCAAGGAGGCAGCGGGTTGCGGCAGCGTGGAATTGACCGCCACACCGGTGGCCGGCGGCTATCGGGTGTCCGGTCCGATCAGGTGGGCCAGCAACCTGTACCCCGACTCGACCATGGTGACGGCGGTGCGTACCGATGCCGGCGAAAGATTGATCGTCGCCTTGCCATTGGACACACCCGGGGTGCTCCTGGGTGAGCACTTCGATCTGCTGGCCATGGGGAGCACGGCGTCGTCGTATCTGAACCTGGACTGCGCAGTCGTCCCCGACGGTCAGGTGCTGTCGCGGGATTTCGAGGGCTTCCTGCAGGCGGTCCGCCCGACTTTCCTTGTGCTGCAGTCGGCGATGTGTCTGGGGCTGGCCAGGACGGCGCTTGAGCAGGCAAGGCTGGGCCTCGGCGGCGTCAACTCGGTCTTCGGTGCCGACGTCGACCGCGTCGCGGACAAGCTGACCGACGCCGAGGCGACGCTCGCGCATGTCGCCGCCGCCGTCGGGGGTCCCCGGACGCCCACCAAGAAGGAGCTGCTGTCGCTGCGGCTCGCCGCGGCCGAACTGGCCAGCGCCAGCGCTGATTTGGAGATCCGAACCGCCGGCGGCAAGGGGTATGCGAGCCGAACGCCGGTGAGTCGGCGCTACCGGGAGGCGGCGTTCATCCCCGTCCAGTCGCCGTCCGAAGGCCAACTGCGCTGGGAGTTGGCTCGATGCGCGTGAGCACGGGTCGACGATGGTGACTCCGGTGGCGGTGCCGCCGGAGGGCACCCAATCGCAACTCCTGGTCGGCGGGGTTCCGCTGGCCAGCCTGGTGCGCGACTATCACCGCCCGATGGTGAATTTCGCGCGGACCATGGTGGATTCGCCGGCGGTGGCCGAAGAAGCCGTGCAGGAGGCGTGGGTGCAAGTGCTACAATCGTCGGATTCGTTCCAGGGGCGCTCCTCGGTGAGCACCTGGTTGTTCGGGATTGTCAAGCACACCACCGCACGGCACCGGCGCCGCGAATCACGAATCCGCCATCACGAGGTGCTGGCCGCCGCCGATGAAGACCCGCTGTCGGGCCGCATGCATCCCGAGGGCCACCCCGATGCCGGACACTGGCGCGTGCCGCCGTCCCGCCGCTTTCTGCCGGAAGATCACACCGTCCAAAGCGAACTCGTCAGCTACGTCCGGGCGGCGCTGGATGCCTTGCCCGAGCGGCAACGCCAACTGGTCATCCTGCGCGACATCGTCGGCATATCGGCCGACGAGGCGGCCGAGCTTCTCGAACTGTCCAATGAGGCGCAGCGCGCACTGCTTTACCGCGCCCGGGGAAAACTCCGAAACGAACTGGAAAAGCGGTATCGACGATGACCGTTCACGACAACACCGTCCCTGCTATCGATTGCGTCGACTTCGTCCGCCTGGTCGACGACCTCGTCGACTCCGACCCGCGGCAGTGGGGCCCGATCGTCGCCAAGCACCTCGACGAATGCCCCCCGTGCCTGATCTATCTGCAACAGATGCTCGACCTCAAGATCCTGCTCGGCCACGTCTTCGACGACGAAGAGCTCGGCGAGGACCACATCTCTGGAGTCCTCAACGCGGTCAACACCTTACGGAAGGGCGAACACGGATGACGCTCAACGCTCAAGCGCAGCTGCTGCCGAACTCGGTAACGGTGGCGGACCCGGTGACCGCGGTGCCTACCGGCGGCGCCCTCGACGGTGCCCGCGAGGACCCCTTCGAGCCGCTGGCCGTGGGCGCCATGGTGGATCGGGTAGCGGCCATGGCGGTGGAGAAGGCCGCGCATCCGTGGGCATTTTTGATGCGCTCCTTGGTCGGCGGCGTAATGGTGGCGTTCGGGGCGCTGCTGGCCCTGGTGGTCAGTACCGGCGTCAAAACCCCTGGGGTGGCAAGCCTGTTGATGGGCCTGGCGTTCGGCATGTCCTTCGTCCTCATCCTGGTGTCGGGGATGTCGCTGATCACCGCGGACATGGCCGCCGGCTTCCTTGCCGTGCTCAAACGCACGCTGAGCGTTGGCAACTACGCATTGCTGGTGACCGTCGGACTGATCGGCAACATCGTCGGTGCACTGGTATTCGTCATCATCTGCGCCGCGGCCGGCGGCCCCTACCTGGGCGCTTTTGCCGACCGCGCGGCGACCGTCGGCACGCTGAAGGCGGGCCAGCCCTTCTGGACCGCCCTTCTGCTCGCCGTGGTGTGCACGTGGTTCCTGCAGACCTCGATGTGCATGTTCTTCAAGGCCCGCAGCGACGTCGCCCGGATGACATTCGCGTTCTACGGCCCGTTCGCATTCGTGATCGGCGGCACCCAACACGTGATAGCCAATGTCGGTTTTCTCGGTCTTCCCTTGCTGCTCAACCTCTTCCACCCGTCCGCACCGCGAGGCGCGATCAGCTGGGGGTTTGGTGCGCACGGGTTGCTCACCAACATCGGCATCACCACCGTCGGCAACCTCATCGGCGGCACGGTCTTCGTGGCGCTGCCGTTCTGGATCATCGCGCGGCTGCAGCGCCGCCAGATCTAAGCGCCGGCGACGGCACTGCGGCCCGGCGATCGAGAAACCTAAGCCTCACGACAGGCGGGTCGTCCTCGGGTAGCGTTGTTGATGAGTGAGGGAGAGCGAAATGCCCGGACCCGTCAAACAACTCGGTGTCGTCGTGGCGGTCGACGGCTCGTCGGCATCAACGGTCGCCGCGCGCTGGGCGGCCCGGGAAGCGGCGATGAGGGGCATCTCGCTGACCGTCGTCCACGCGGTGTCCACCCCCGCGGCGACATTCCCGCCGGTCCCGTACCCCGAATCCCTCGTCACCAATCTCGAAGACGAAGGCAAACAGGCGATCATGCACGCGGTGAAGGTCGCCGAGGAGGCGATGCCGGCGGATCGCACGGTGCCCATCGGAAGAAAGCTGGTGTACTCGACGCCCGCATCGGCGCTGCTCACGATGTCCGATACTGCGGAGATGATCGTCATCGGCGGCTCCGGGCGCGGATTGCTGGCCCGGGGTCTGCTCGGGTCCGTCAGCTCGACCGTCGTCCGTCACGCGAATTGTCCAGTCGCGGTTATCCGCGACGAAGGGCTACCGGATTCGCCGGACGCTCCGGTCGTCCTGGGAACCGACGGCTCACGGGCTTCCGAACTGGCAACGGAGATCGCGTTCGATGAAGCGTCGCGTCGCGGGGTCGACCTGGTGGCAATCCACGCATGGAGCGACGCCGCCATCGACGAAGTATTTGAAATCGACTGGCCGGTCGTGGAAGGTGAAGCGCAACGCAGCCTGTCGGAGAGTCTGGCGGGCTGGCAAGAACGCTATCCCGACGTCACCGTGCACCGGTTCATCGCCCGCGATCGGGCGGCGCGGCACCTCATCGACAAATCAGAAAGTGCACAGCTCGTCGTGGTTGGCAGTCACGGACGAGGTGGGCTGACCAGAATGCTGTTGGGGTCCGTCAGCAACGCGGTGCTGCATTCGGCCCGGGTGCCGGTGATCGTCGCTCGGCCGGTGGCTTCTTCATAGCGTGTTCACTGGGCGGGCCGTGGGACGCAACGCCGCGCAGAGCGCCCCGGCGGCGAAAACCACCGCGATCAGCCACGGGAAACGCCCATCGGGAGCGAAGCCCGCTGCGGCGACGACGGCCAGGGCGTAGGCCGCCATCGCGGCGCCGGTGAGCATCACCGGCTCGGCCCAACGCTCAGTGAGTGGGACACCGAGCAGTGGCAGGGGAGCCGCGAAAACCCTTTGCGCCCACCACAACAGCGCGATCTCGACCGCGGTCACGACGCTGAGTATCGCCACCCATTCCAGGCGGGCCAGCCACCAGGCGGCGCTCCCTTCGGGGGGCTGCGGCAAGAGTCCGGTGGGATACCCGATGATCGCCACGATCACGACGGGAATCATGTGCCACAGGTAGAGGGCCATGATGTTGTTGTTGGCGATGGACAGCGCCCGCTCGACACGGACGGCGCGCAGCGCGCGGTTGAGGGTGGGTGCAAGCGCCATCACAATGCCCGCTTGCGCGCCGCCAAAGGCCAACAGCGCCACCGTGGGTGGTGTCGTGTTGTCGATGGTCTGGCCCGGGACGCCGATCATGCTGATCGGATAGACCCGCAGCCAAATCAACACCGCCAGCCCCGCCGCCGAGACGGCGGCCAGCAGCCAGGGTCTGCGGCCGGTCAACAGCCCACCGCGCCAAGCGATCCCGAGCTGATACAACGCGCCCCAGCCCAACAGGTAGTTCACCCAGTCGAGATAGTGCACGTGAGCGCCGAGCCTGGCGGCATCGATGACCGCAACCGCAAACACGAGCGACGCCGGCGCCCACAGCCCCCAACGGCGGTGTGCGGCAATCGCAACCGGCGTCAACGACACCACCACCAGATACACGGCCAGGAACCACAGGTGCATCGCTACCGCCCAGCCGGCGTACTCGAGGACCGAACCGCCAACGCCGCAAAAGCTCAACGCAACAACGACTACCGACACCAACGCCGTGTATGCCGCGGTCGGCCCGAGCACCCGGGCCAGCCGATGCTGCAACCAGGTCTGGCGCGAGACTCCATCGGTTTCGCGCCGATGCGTCCACGACACCGCACCGGCGTAACCCGCGACCAGGAAGAACGTCGGCACCGCTTGGAAGGGCCAGGTCAGCCACTGGGTCCAGGGCATGTCGACGAGCGGGTTCTGCCGGCCGAACTGCCCCTCGTGGTAGGTCACCGACCCGGCCAGCCAGTGTCCCAGCACGATCAACACCACTCCGGATACGCGGAAATAGTCGACTGCCAGATCGCGGGCCGGCCGCTGGCTGTTTGCGCGGCCCATCAGATCGGGGGAAGCTCGACGCGGGACACAGCGCCACGGTACCCGTCCCATCGCGTGAAGCCGCTGGGCGCACAATGACTCCATGAAACAAGCGCGCCTCGCCAACCTGCAAGTCGGCCGCCTTGGACTGGGCGCGATGGGAATGTCGGTGGCCTATGCCGGCGCCGGCAGCGACGACGCCGAATCGATCCGCACCGTCCATCGCGCCATCGACCTGGGTGTCACCCTGATCGACACCGCCGAGGTTTACGGCCCCTACGTCAACGAGGAACTTCTGGCGCGTGCCCTGAAGGGCCGCCGTGATCAGGTGGTGGTGGCGACCAAATTCGGTCTCATCTCGCATACCGGCCGTGACGGGCTCGACAGCAGCCCCGCCAATGTCCGTCTGGCCGTGGACGGTTCGCTGCGGCGGCTGGGGACCGACCACATCGATCTGTACTACCAGCATCGCCTCGACCGCCGGACCCCGATCGAAGACACGATGTCCGCACTGGCCGAACTGGTCGCCGCCGGGAAGATCCGGCACGTCGGTCTTTCCGAAGTCGGCGTAAACACCATCCGCCGCGCGCACGCGGTGCATCCCCTCACGGCCGTCCAATCGGAGTATTCGCTGTGGACGCGCGACCAGGAACAGGAGATACTGCCGTTGCTGCGCGAGCTGGGGATCGGGTTTGTCGCCTACTCGCCGCTGGGCCGCGGCTTCCTCACCGGTACCGTCCGTTCCACCCGCGAGCTTCCCGACACCGACTATCGCAAGACAAATCCGCGGTTCTTCGACGAGAACTTCCAGCACAACCTACGGTGCGCGGACGAAGTGCGCGACATCGGCGCTGACATCGGCGCCACGGCGGCCCAGGTCGCGTTGGCGTGGCTGCTGGCCAAAGGCCCCGATATCGTGCCGATCCCGGGCACCAAACGGGTCGCCCGCCTGGAAGAAAATGTGGGGGCCGACGCGATAGAGCTGGCCCCGGACCAACTGGCGCGGCTCGATTTTCTCACCCCACCCGTGGGAGGGCACCATGCGGAGGCGCAAATGGCATGGATCGACCGCTAGTGGCCAACAAGAAGCTGGTAATCGGCGCCAGCGGATTCCTGGGATCACACGTCACCCGACAGCTGGTGGCGGCCGGCGAAGACGTGCGAGTCATGTTGCGCCGCACCAGCTCCACGGCCGGTATCGATGATCTCGATGTCGAGCGCTGCTACGGCGACGTGTTCGACGACGCCGCGCTCCGCGCCGCGATGGCGGGCTGCGACGTCGTTTATTACTGCGTCGTCGACGCCCGCATGTGGCTGCGTGATCCGGCGCCGCTGTTTCGCACCAACGTCGAGGGCTTGCGCCACGTTCTGGACGCGGCCTTGGACGCCGACCTGAAGAGGTTCGTATACACCAGCACCACAGGCGCTTTGGCGATCAGCGACGACAAACCGGTCACCGAACAGGACCCGCACAACTGGGATCAGGGCGGCGCATACATCGAAGCGCGGGTGGCAGGCGAAGATCTGCTGCTGTCGTACGCACGGGACAAAGGCCTGCCGGGTGTGGCGATGTGTATCTCCACCACCTACGGACCGGGGGATTGGGGACCGACCCCGCACGGTTCGCTGATTGCTTTGGTCGCCAAGGGTCGCTTTCCGTTCTATTTCGATTATTCGGCCGAAGTGGTGGGCATCGAAGACGCCGCCAGGGCAATGCTTCTCGCGGCCGAGCACGGACGCAACGGCGAACGCTACATCGTCTCCGACAAGTACATGAGCGTCCGGGAGCTGCACGCAATCGCCGCCACCGCCGTCGGCAGACGAGCACCGCGCGTCGGCATCCCGATGTCGGTGCTGCGTGCCGGGGCGCGGGTCAACGACGCGGCGGCAAGGCTGCTGGGCCGTGACTTGCCGTTCGCCTACGCGGGAATCCGGATGGCCGAATTGATGTCGCCGCTCGACCACTCCAAGGCCACCCGCGAACTGGGCTGGACGCCCGAACCCGTCGAGGACTCGATCCGCAAAGCCGCCGTCTGGTTTGCCTCGCGCTAGTCGATGCTGGCCAACGCCGCTGTGCCGTACTTCTTTTCGATCAATCCCCATGGGTCGGCGTACGGGCCGCGTCCCTCCAGCCGGCGTTGCACCATGAAGACGGCGCGCAGGATCGGACGCAACACCGGGCCAAGCAGCCGCAACACGTTCCGCATGGGGCCCTGCGACTCGGCGAGCCAGGCCACGGTCTGCTGCCAGTCGTGCTCCTGAAACTCGAGCAGCGCCTGCGCTTCGGTGGTGTCATACCAACCGGTGAAACTCCAGCCGCGGTCGTCGCCCGGGTCGCCGGGCAGGCCGGCCGAGGGTCCGAGCGGGCCTAGGCCTGCCGCGGTCATGAGGTCGTCCTGCAGGACGTGCTGATGGAGCACGTACGTGTCGTTGCCGCCGATGAGCAACACCTTGCCGGAAATGGTGGATTCGCGGTCGACACCGTTGGCGAACGCCAGTGCCACGTCACGCGCATCCACCGCATGGATGCGGTTATCGCTCGGCATCGACCGCATCAGGATGAGGTAGTCACCATTGATGCTGGCCTGGGTGTCCGGCGAGATGACGCCGGCGAGCCGGTAGAGCGCGTAGGGCAGGCCGCTGGCGCGGATCGCCGCCTCGGCAAGCACTTTGTCCTGTCCGTATTGATCGACGGGGTTCACCGGGGTGTCCGGGGTGATCCGCTCGGGCTGGCGGAAGGGGTTCCGCGATCCGTACACCGCGGCGCTGGACGCCATGAGGAACAACGGTGGGCGGGGGAGTGCGGCGCAGGCCGCCAAGAGATGCTCGGTGCCACCGACATTGACGCGCCGGGCCAATCCGGGATTGCGATACGACGGTGGGGAGACGATGGCGGCCAGATGAACGATCGCGCCGGGTCGGTGGGCGCCGACCAGATCGCGCACCGCGTCGGCGTCCAGTAGGTCGGTGTAGGCGGGAATCAGCGTCCCAGGGTGATTTCCGGCCGACAGTGCTTTCTCGACGGCCACGGTGTTGTCGTTGCGCAGATCCATCGCCACGACGGTGCGCCCCCGGTCGAGCAGGAGCTGCGTGCAGCGCCTACCGACCTGTCCGAACGCGCCGGTGACCAGCACGGTGTCGACAGCCACGACGCGTCACCGATCCATCAGCCGGCCGGCGATTTTGCCGATCGCCGTGCGGATTCGGGGGGACACGTAGATCGAGAATAGGGGCGTCACGATGTCCTCGCGGAGTCGAGTGAGCTTGGAGCTCTTGATAAGCCATCGGCCGGCGACGTTTTCGTAGGTCTCGTGGTAGTGGCCGTAGCCGACCAAGGTCACCCCGGGGCCGAAACGCACGACGTCTTGCAGCGCCCATATCCCACGCGCCGTCGTTGCCGACGTGAGCTCGATTTCGGGGGTGTGTACCTGGTGCGCGGTGGCCTGCGTGGGGCGGCCGAGGGCCCCGCGGGTGAAGGCCACGAAGTCGTCGGCGCCGGCGATCACCTTGCCGCCCGCTTCGGAGGTGTCACTTACGAAGTCGTCGGCGAAGATCGTTCGCCAGGCCGCCCAGTCCTTGGTGTCCAGGTAGCGGCAGTAGCGGGCTTTGAGCTGCTTGATGGATTCGATCGCCGGCAGTGTGTCGGCGACCAGGCTTTCCGCGCTCTCTGTCATTGCGGCTCGATTCTGTCCGTAAGCGTCCTGGCGTGACGTTTCACTGGCGAAGTGTAAACCTGTCAGCCTTTGAAGTAGACGATCTGATTTGTGGTGGCCAGCAGGCCGCCGGCGCGGGTCCATACCTGTGCGCTCTGGTCGAAGTAGCCGTTTGCGAAGCGGTTGGCGTGGGCGGTGGCCAGCACGAAATCGCCCGCGACGGCCGCGAGTTGCTGCTGATCGGCGTGAAAATACGTGGTCAATGAGATCGTCCCGGACGGGAGGAAGCCGCCGCGGCGCAGGAACACCCGCGGGTAGAAGATGTCGCACAGCGCCGCGAGGGCCGGGTAGTCGACCGGGCGTTGCGCGCCGTCGCGCACCCACAGCGTGGAGGTCGAGGAGGGGCTGGGATCCTCGCCTTTGCCGGGCATCGCACCCTCGACGTACCGCGTGTCGTAGAGGCCGGTCCATCGAACGAGGCCCGGATCGACCGCGGACAACTGCTCAGGGCCCGGCGCGCTCGGCGGCTGCGCTTCCGTGTCGGCCCAGCTCTCGCGCCGGATCGCAAAGATCGCGGTCGCCGTGGTCTTGACCACCCCGTCCTGGCTGAGCTCGATGATCCAATGCTGGTTCGTGCGGTTGGTGCGCGCGGCCCGAAGCCCGATGTCGAAGTCGCCGTCGGCGATCGGTGCGGCGAAGTTGACGGTCAGGGCAAGCGGTTCCCCGATGCGGTCGGGGTGTCCTTCGACGGCGGCCAGCATGACGGCGGCGGTGATCCCGCCGAACGGCCCGACCATGTTGGCCCACTCCGCGTGCGTGCGACCGCGCCTGACGTCGGCGCTGATCGTGTCGAGGCGGACCGCCTCGTCGAGGGGATGTGCGTTGGGCATGTTGGTTCCTTGATCGCCAGGCCGTTGGGCGCCGAAGACCAGCCGAACAATTCACCGCACGCCTCGGGCACGAGTCGACGGCAGACTACTTGCGGGCGACCCGGCGCCGGACACGGGGTCTGACACCCTTAGCGCGCCTGTACACCCGCGTATCCGTTGCTGTACAGTCGCCCAGCACAAGGACGATGGTCGAATGAGAGGCCAACCGGTGACTTCCGAGTCGGTCGAGGAATTCCGGAGCCGGGCCAGGGCCTGGCTCGCCGCGAACATGCCACGACTCGATCCGGCCAAGGCGGCGTCGCTGGAGCGAGATCAGCTGCCGTCGTGGCGCCGAGCCCGCGAGTTGCAGAAGCTCCTGTGGGAGGGCGGATTCGCCGGCATCTGTTTCCCGCGCGAGTATGGCGGCCTCGGGCTGAGCTACGAATACAAGAAGGCTTTTGATGCCGAGTCGCTGGGCTACGAGACCCCGTTGCTGCTCAACGTCCCGTCCTTCGCCATCTGCTGCGCCACGATTCTCGATATGGGCAGTGAGGAGCAAAAGCGCGCCCACATCCCGGCCGCGCTACGCGGCGACGAGGTGCTGGTGCAGCTGCTCTCGGAACCCAGCGGGGGATCGGACCTGGCGGGCGTCATCACCCGCGCCGAACGCCGCGACGGGCGATGGATCATCAACGGCGCCAAGACCTGGAGCACGTGGGCATTCGCCGCCGACTATGGCCTGTGCCTGGCCCGCACCAACTGGGACGTGCCCAAACACGACGGGCTCACGATGTTTCTGGTGCCGCTTCGGCATCCCGGCATCACGATCAACCGCGTCGAACAGGTCAACGGGTCGATCGAATTCTGCGAAGAGTTCTTCGACGACGTCGACGTGGGGGATGACGCCGTTGTCGGCGAACCGGGCAAAGGCGGGGAGGTCGCGTCGCGCCAGCTCTACCACGAGCGCCGCAGCATGGGCGACGGTTCCGAATACACCAGCGGGCCGGGAATCGCTGAGGCCGAAGATGTTTCGGTCGACCTGCTGACGTTGGTCGACAAGACCAACCAGCACGACAGCGAACGGGTCCGGGAGATGATCGGGCGCGCCTTGGTTCACCGCACGGTCCACGGTCAGCTCAGCGAGCACGTCTTTCATGCCGTCGCCAGCGGAGCGCTGCCGCCGACCGCGGGATCGATCATCCGGCTATCGATGGCCGCGGTGCACGACGTCGAAACCGACACCGCCCTCGCCGTGTCGGGGACGTCGGCCGTGGTCGAGGACGGCAGCGCGCTGCTCGACATCGGGACACGCTATCTCGGCCGGCAGACCGCCAGTATCGGCGGCGGCACCACCGAGATGGCCCGCAACGTGATCGGCGAACGCGTGCTGAACTTTCCGCGCGAGCGTGCCGACGACCGCGGCGTGCCGTTCAATCAGGTGCGACGCGGCAAAAGCCCGGGAGGCGAACGTAATTGAGCGATCAGCTGCGTGACATCCGCGAGTTGGCGGGGGACTCCGACGCCTACCGCGACGAACTGTACCGACGCTGGACGGGGCTGCTCAGCTACCGCTACATCGGCCGCAAACACTCTTCGATGAACCTCGGCGAGACCGACGACACCGTCACCATCCGGCGCGACATGCGCAACGATGCGGGCGGAATCATGGTGGCGCCGTTGGCCATTTCCTCCCCGGAGGGCTGCCAGACCGACATGGTCGCCGTGCCCAATCCGGTCATCGCGTCGGTACAGATCGTCGACCCCGGCTACGACGTCACACGGGTGGAGATCGTCGGGTCGGGCGTCGTGCACCAGGGACGCACCATGGGCTACGGGCGGTGCATGATCGTCGACGCCGACAATCCGCAGCGGGTGATCGCCTTCAACGAAGGGCAGGGGGCGATCATCGGCATCCCGCCCGAAGGCTTGGACAGGATGGATGTTTCGGGCACCGAACTGGTGATCGAGGACTCTCCCGACCTGCCACCGCTGTGGCAGGCCTTCGGCGCCAGCCGTCGCGACGACGGCCACTGGGTGCTGCCCGAGCTCAGCACCGAACTCGCGTCACCGGATGCAGCGCTGCACATCGGACCCCAGCACGTCGTTCTCGAGGCCGCCGCAATCGATTTGGCCGCCGAGGTCGCGGGAACCAAGATGCTGCAGGTCGTCAGCTGGCACGTGATGTTCATGTCCCGCGGCAAGGTGGGTCCCTTCCGAGTCGAGGGGACGGCACATCCCGGCGGGCGCGGGCGCGTCGGCGTGCGCATGCTGCTGCACGACGAGGGCAACGCCGACAAGGCCGTCACCTCCGCCGCGGCGGTCTTCGACATCGTCGGCTGAGCCGGGTTAGGCGCCCTCCGCCTGGGTGCACCCCGGCGAAGGGCGATAACCTTCCCGGAGGCGACGCGAAGGAGCGTGATGGTCATGCAGGTTTCTCTGTTCGGGCAACTCAGCGGATCGGGCAGTCAATCGCCGATCGACGCAACGATCGCCAACCTCGAGATGCTGCGAGACGAGGGTTTTGCCCGGGTGTGGATGAGCCAATTGCCTTATGAGCCAGACCTTCTCACGATCCTGGCCATCGCGTTGCACGAGGTCGACACCATCGAGGTGGCCAGCGGTGTGGTGCCGATCCAGAATCTGCATCCGATGCTCATGGCGCAGCGCGCCCTCACGTTGAGCCTCGCCTCGGGTGGCCGGTTCACCCTCGGGCTCGGGATGACCCATCAGGCGGTCACCGAGGGGATGTGGGGCATCCCGTGGGACAAGCCGGTGCGCAGGCTCAACGAGTACCTCGACGGGTTGTTGCCCCTGCTGGCCGGTGAACCCGCGGCCGCGGCGGGGGACACGGTGACCACCCGCGGTGCGCTGATGATCTCCGAGGCGCCGCGCCCCGACGTGTACATCGCGGCCCTGGGTCCGCAGCTGCTCAAGATCGCCGGGCGGCGCACGTCGGGCACCTGCACCTGGATGACCGGACCCAAGACACTGGCCGAGCATGTCGGCCCGACGCTGCGGCAGGCGGCCGCCGACGCCGGCCGGGAAAACGAGGTGCGCGTCGCCGCCTCGTTGCCCATCAGCGTCACCGACGATGTCGACGCCGCCCGCAAGCAGGCGGCCGAACAGTTCGCCATTTACGGCCAGTTGCCGTCGTACCGCGCGATGCTCGACCGCGAGGGTTACGCGGGGCCGCAGGATGCCGCCATCATCGGCGACGAGGACACTGTCCGCGGCCGGCTCGACGAACTGCGTGCCGCAGGCGTCGACGAGTACGTCGCCGCGACGTTCGATCCGTCGCCGGAGGGCCGGGCTCGCACGCGGGCGCTGCTGCGGGCGTACGGCTCCTGACCGGCGTGTGGCTATGGCCATACATTGCCTCCGGTACGTATGGTGCATAGACGAGCTCACACGACAGGAGAAGCGCAGTGGCAGAACGGTTGGCGGGAAAGGTCGCCCTCATCAGTGGCGGCGCCCGGGGGATGGGCGCATCGCACGTGCGGTCGCTGGTCGCCGAGGGAGCCAAGGTGGTGTTCGGTGACATCCTCGACGACGAGGGCAAGGCCGTGGCCGCGGAGGTCGACCCTCATTTCCAAGCGGTCCGCTACCTGCACCTCGACGTGACCAGGCCCGAGGATTGGGATGCGGCGGTGGCCACCGCCCTGAGCGAGTTCGGCCGCATCGACGTGCTGGTCAACAACGCGGGCATCATCAACATCGGCACCCTGGAGGACTACGCGCTCTCGGAGTGGCAGCGCATTCTCGACATCAATCTGACCGGAGTGTTTCTCGGGATCCGTGCCGTGGTGAAGCCGATGAAGGAAGCGGGCCGGGGATCGATCATCAACATCTCCTCGATCGAGGGGATGGCCGGCACCATCGCCTGCCACGGCTACACGGCAACCAAATTCGCGGTGCGGGGGCTGACGAAGTCGGCCGCACTGGAACTGGGGCCCAGCGGAATCCGGGTGAACTCCATTCACCCCGGCCTCATCAAGACCCCAATGACCGATTGGGTCCCCGACGACATCTTCCAGACGGCTCTGGGCCGGGCCGCGCAACCCGTCGAGGTCTCCAACCTCGTGGTCTATCTGGCCAGCGACGAGTCCAGCTACTCCACCGGCTCGGAGTTCGTCGTCGACGGCGGCACCACCGCCGGCCTGGGGCACAAGGACTTTTCCAACGTCGAGACCGACGCGCAGCCGGACTGGGTTACGTAGGCTCCGCCCTCCACCGCGACGAAATGGGTTACGTAGCGGCCGTGACCGATTCGCGCTCTTGGGCGGCGGGTTGGGGCCATGGTGACGGGACCGGGCGTTGACGTACGTGTTGTGGCCACCAGAACCACTTGCCCAGCAGCGCCGCAATCGATGGTGTCATCAGCGACCGCACGATCAGGGTGTCGAACAACAGACCCAGGCCGATGGTGGTACCCACCTGGCCGATGACCGTCAGCTCGCTGACCGCCATCGTCATCATCGTGAAGGCGAACACCAGACCGGCTGACGTGACCACCGACCCGGTGCCGCCCATCGAGCGGATGATGCCCGTGTTCAGGCCGGCGTGGATCTCTTCTTTGAACCGCGCCACCAACAGCAGGTTGTAGTCGGCGCCCACGGCCAGCAGGATGATCACCGACATCGCGAGCACCATCCAGTGCAGCTCGATGCCGATGAGGTGCTGCCAGATCAGCACCGACAGCCCGAAGGATGCGCCCAGCGACAGCAAGACGGTTCCCACGATGACCGCCGAGGCCACCACACCGCGCGTGATGAGCAGCATGATGATGAAAATCAGGCACAGCGAAGCGATTCCGGCGATCAACAGGTCGTAGGTGTTGCCGTCGCTGAGGTCTTTGTAGATCGACGCGGTGCCCGCGAGGTAGATCTTGGAGCCCTCTAGCGGCGTGCCCTTCAGTGCCTCGTAGGCCGCCTTCTTGATCGCGCCGATGTGCGAAATGCCTTCCTGCGACATCGGATCGCCGTCATGGCTGATGATGAAGCGCACGGCGTGCCCGTCGGGGGAGATGAAGTTCTTCATGCCCTTCTTGAACTCTTTGTTGTTGAAGGTCTCCGGGGGCAAGTAGAACGAATCGTCGTTTTTGGAGGCGTCAAACGCTTTACCCATGGCGCTGGAGTTCTTCTGCGCCTCTTTCTGCTGATCCTGCAGACCCTTCTGGGTCGAATACATGGTCAGCATGGTCGTTTTCATCGCCTTCATGTTTTCGATCATGGACGGCATCAGCGCCACCATCTGGGGCATCAGCGTGTCGAGATGATCCATGACCGGTAGCAGGCTCTCGATGTCGTCGGTCATGGTGTCGATGCCGTCGAGGCCGTCGAACACCGAGCGCAGCGACCAGCACGCCGGGATGTCATAGCAGTGCTTTTCCCAGTAGAAGTAGCTACGCATCGGCCGGAAGAAGTCCTCGAAATCGGCCATGTGGTCGCGTAATTCGTTGATGTCGATGGTCATGTCGTGCATCTTTTTGACCATCACGTGCATGTCGTTGGCCATCTGCACGGTGATGCTGGACATCTTTTCCATGCTGTCGATGGTCGTCTGCATCATGTCGGCCTGGTGCAGCATGTCGGCCATCTGATCTTCTTGGTACTTCTGGCTCATCTGCTGGCTGACGCCCTGCATGCTGATCTGGAAGGGTATCGACGTGTGCTCGATCGGCGTGCCCTGCGGACGGGTGATTGCCTGCACGCGCCCGATGCCCGGCACGCGGAAGACCGTCTTGGCAATCTTGTCGATCACCAAGAAGTCCGCCGAATTCCGCAGATCGTGGTCGCTTTCGATCATCAGCACCTCGGGGTTCATCCGCGCCTGCGAGAAGTGCCGATCCGCGGCCGCATACCCCTCGTTGGCCGGCAGGTCCGTCGGTAGGTAGTTGCGGTCGTTGTAGTTGGTCCGGTAGCCGGGCAGGGTCAGCAAACCCACCAGCGCCACCCCGATGGTCATCACCAGGATCGGGCCGGGCCAGCGCACGACGAGCGCACCGACCTTGCGCCACCCGCGAATCCGTTGCGTGCGCTTGGGTTCCAGTGTCTTACCGAAGCGGATTACCACGGAGATGACCGCGGGACCCAGCGTCAACGCCGCCGCGACGACGACCACCATGCCGATCGCCAGCGGGATACCCAGCGTCTGGAAGTAGGGCAGGTTGGTGAAGTGCAAGCAGAAGGTAGCACCGGCGATGGTCAAGCCCGACCCGAGCACCACGTGCGCGGTGCCCTTGTACATCGTGTAGTACGCATCGACTCGGGACTCGCCGATAGAGCGGGCTTCCTGATATCGGCCGATCAAGAAGATCGCGTAGTCGGTGGCGGCCGCGATCCCCAAGGTGACCAACAGGTTCGTGGCGAACGTGGAGAGCCCGATGAGCTTGAAATAGCCTAGGAACGCGACCATTCCGCGCGCGGCCGACAGCTCGAGGACGACCATCACCAGCGTGAGCAGCACCGTGATGACGGAGCGATAGACCAACAGCAGCATCGCGATGATGACGGTGAACGTGGCCGCGGTGATGAGCTGCATGCTGCGGTCGCCGGCCTCGTGCTGGTCCGCCGACAACGCCGCGGGACCGGTGACGTAGGCCTTCACCCCTTTGGGTGGGGTCACGCTCTTGACGATGTGTTGGACCGATTCCACCGACTCGTTGGCCAGGGCCTCGCCCTGGTTACCGGCGAGGTAGACCTGGACGTAGGCGGCCTTGCCGTCGTTGCTCTGCGCGCCCGCTCCGGTGAGTGGATCGCTCCACATATCTTGTACGTGTTCAACGTGTTTGGTGTCGGCGTCGAGCTTCTTGACGACCTCGTCGTAGTAGGCGTGCGCGTCCGCGCCCAGTGGATTCTGTCCCTCGAGGACGATCATCACCGAGCTGTTGGACTTGTACTCGTTGAAGATCGCGCCCATGCGCTTGGTCGCGACCACCGACTGCGCGTCATCCGGTGCCATCGACACCGAGCGCATCTTGCCGACCTCCTCCAGCTGGGGGACGGAGACGTTGAGCACCGCGATGATCGCGATCCAGCCCAGGATGATCGGTACGGCGAACGTCCGGATGAGCCGCGGGATCTTGTCGCGCACCGGTTCGTCGACGACGGGGATGGTGTCGGTACGGGCGTCGTTGAACGTTGTGCTCATGCGGATTTCACCAAGCAGAAGGTCAGGGCGTGTACGCCGTGGGTGATGTTCTCGTCCTTGACTTCGTCATCGATGGTGATGCGGCAACCGAGGGAGTTGCCGTCGCTTTGTGCCGAAAGGTTCGGGAAGACCGAAGGGGCGGTGGTGCTCAGGACCAGCGTCCACGGCAGAGGTGCCCCGTCGATTCGCTTCGGGTCGGCGGCCAGATCCAGGTAGTTCACGTTCGCGTAGCTGGCCGAGCCGAAGACTTCGTATTTGACGACCTTGGGCTTGAACGGCTTGGACTCATCGAGTCGCGGGCTGGTCATGACGCCCGTGTCGTGCGCGCTGAAGAACGACTTGACCCGAACGACGGCAAACCCGCCGACCAGCACCACCGCCACGATCAACAGCGGCAGCCAGGCGTTGCGCACAAATCTCGATATCTGCACCTAGGTGATCCCTTCCTCATCACGCGGACGTGACACGGATCAGCGTTTGCGCGACTGGAGGTCGTGGCCAGGTGAGTGCCCACAAGTCGCACCGATCAACAACGAATTACGTCGATTGCTTTGGTTCGTGCGCAAGACCGTCAAATGCGGTGAAAGTCACCCATCCCCACTGCTGACGTCCCCGGCGGCGACACCCGGCTCACCTTGTTGCTGCAGCCTCCCCGGGCACCGCCACCAGCGCATAGTACATGATGTGCATATCTTGCAGTGTATGCAACATTTGCTGCTGGTGTTTCAAATCACTTCGTGAAGATGCTGTTCACCAGCGCGGCGGCACGTTCAACATAGGGCATCGGCGTGTCGGCTTTTTCACTCGCCTCGCCGCTTGCCCACCGCTCGAGGCCCGACCGCACCGCCGTCAGCGCCAGCGCGGAAATCAGCGCGGCCATCTCGTCATCGGGTTGCATCGCCTGGCGGCGGACGATGATGTCGGTCAACTGGTTCTGGAATCGTTCCAGATCGGCGAGGAATGCCGCCAGAACGGCGGGCGAAGTCTTGGCGAGTTCGAGCATGTGAGCCGCGTGTTCGCGCCGAGGTGGCACGTCGCGCAGGTGGTGTGCCGCCAGGGTGATCAGCTCTGCTAGGACGACCGAGTAGGGGGCGGGTCCGGCGGCGACGAAATCCTCGGCCAGCTCGGCGGGGATGTCTGAGGGGCCGTAGGCGAGCGCGGACTCCTTGTTGGGGAAGTAATTGAAGAACGTGCGGGTCGACACTCCGGCTTCGGCGCAGATTTCGTCGACCGTGACCTTGTCGAATCCCCGTTCCAGCGTGAGGCGCACGGCGGCGTCGCGGATGTCGGCGCTCGTCTGGCGGCGACGGCGCTCGCGCAGCCCTAGGGGATTGGCCATACCCATATAGTTGCACGTTGTGCACAGTTTGCAGTCAAAAGGTGCCATCTTGACGGTCGGAGGGCACACCTGACGGCGGAAGCAACTACGTTCCGGGCTTTCGGCACATCGCGCCATCGTCGTTCTGGCGCAACATCATTGGACCAGCCGCGGCGGTACAAGAGCCGGGTTCGGGCGGGTCATCCGCTGGGGGCGAGGGCGCCCCGCAAGTAGTCGCATTGACTCTCGAAGAACTTCGCCGAGATCGCCGCCTTGTCGGCGATCTGGTCGAAGGCGTGAAACGCCCCCGGAACGATCTCCTCCTGCACCGGCACGCCCGCTTCACGCAACCGCCGCGCGTACTCGAGGCTCTCGGAATAGAAGAGGTCCAGCGTTCCCACGCCGATCCAGGCGGGCGGCAAGCCCGACAAATCCTTCCGGCGCGCCGGTGCCGCTTCTTCGGGGTCGGCCCCGTTGAGGTACCACTGCCAGGCCAATTGGTTATCGGATTCGGTCCACATGATCCGCCTGGGGCCATCACGCCGGGCGCCGGTGCGATCGTCGAGCATCGGATACACCAGCATTTGGAAAGCGACTTTGACGTCCTGGCGGTCGTGCGCCCGCTGCGCCACCGCGGCGGCGAAATGCCCGCCGGCGCTGGCCCCGCCGACGGCGACTCGATCCGGGTCCACCCATGGCTGGCGCGCCAGCCAGAGCAGGGCCGCATAACAGTCCTCGACCGGTATCGGGTAGGGGTGTTCGGGGGCTAGCCGGTGTTCGACCGCCGCGATCGCGACGCTGGTGAGCTCAGACAGTTGGCGCAGATACTTGTCGTCCTGGGCAGCGTGGCCCATGATGGTGCCGCCGCCGTGGATCCACAGCAACGCCGGTGCGTGGTCGGCAAGGCCGGCCGGACGGTGCAGACGCACGCTGACGTGCTCATTGACCGCGGCCACCGGCACGGTGCGGATGCGGCCGGCGTTGCCCATCAGGTTCATGATGGCGCGCTGCAGCTTCAGACCGCGGTGCAAGGCGTAACCCCGGGGCAGGAATCGAGCCACTTTGCGAAGACCGGGATCCAAGACGTGGGGCGACGTGAAGGCGTTGTCGGGGAGCCTGTTTGCCATCGAATGCCCTCTGTTCCCTTGCGCCGGCAGACATGCTGACCATACAGGACGGAGGTAATGTCCATGCGTGGGAAAATTGAACCGGCTGAGCGTCCGCGCATTGGTCACGCGTCGCACTGGGCAGCCGACGCATTAGCCAAGCGGCACAGTTCGTTTCAGCGCGTCCGGTCGTCGCCGCCGGTGAGTGAACGCGCGACGTGACCAAACCTTGCCGCCCAGTGCGCGGAGCTCGTCAATCGCGGTGCCGGTGACCGCGTCCGCGTACCGTGATGTAGCGCCGGTTAGCATCGGACGTCCGGATGTCGGTGCGGAAGGTAGGGCATTGGCTGCGATACCCGTCATCGCGCTCACCGGTCACCTCGGGGCTGGCAAGACGACTCTGCTCAACCACTTGCTACGCCATCCCGGCACACGAATCGGCGTGGTGGTCAATGATTTCGGCGATATCAACATCGACGCTTCTCTGGTGGCCGGCCAGGTCGACGAGCCGGCCTCGATCGCCGGCGGATGCATCTGTTGCCTGCCCGATGGAGGTGGGCTGGATGAGGCACTGATCAAGCTCGCCGACCCGGCTCGGCGCCTCGATGCCATAGTGGTCGAGGCCAGCGGTCTGGCCGACCCCGTGGCGATCGCGCGGATCATTGGCTTCAGTGAGATACGCGGGGTCCGCGCAGGCGCGCTTGTCGACGTGGTCGATGCCGTGAATCACTTCGACACCGTCGACTGCGGCACGCTACCGCCGGTGCGGTATGGCGCGGCGTCGCTGATTGTGGTCAACAAGCTTGATCAGGTTCCCGAGAATGAGCGATCGGCCGTGGTGCAACGTGTCATACAGCGGGCGGCGCAACGTAATCCGCGCATCCACGTGGTCGGCACCAGCGGCGGCCGGATAGACCCAGCGCTTCTCTTCGACGCGTCTGGCATGTCCGGACAGGCTGGGCAGCTCTCGTTTCTGGACTTGGTGTCCGAGCACGAGCATGACCACGTCCACGCGGATGCCGTCACCGTCAGCAGCGATGGTTGCGTCGACCCTGATGCCCTGCTCGATCTTCTCGAACAGCCGCCGCCGCAGGTTTTCAGGATGAAAGGCATTGTGGCGGTGCGGAACAGGACGACCGTCCGCGAATATGTCGTCAACCTGGTGGGTAGCGCAATACACATCGCAAAAGCACCGCCGGGGTCCATGGCCAACTGCCTGGTGGCGATCGGGATGCATCTCGACATCCCCGCCGTACGCGCGCGCCTCGACAACGCGCTGCAGCCGGCGTCGGGGTCGGCGCCGGCGCCGGCATTGCGGCGTCTTCAACGGTACCGGCGGTTCAGCGGGTGAGCGATGATGCGGCAAGATACGGCTTGATGTCTTCTTCGCTGGGCGACGTGCTCGCCACCTTGGAGCTCGACCGAGTCGACCAGTGGCTCTTCGTCGGGCAGCAGCTTCCCGCGCCCGCCAATCATATTCTCGGTGGGCATATCTCGGCTCAGGCGTTGTTGGCGGCAAGCCACACCGTGCCGGGTCGAGCGCCGCACAGCGTCCACACGTACTTCCTGCGGCCGGGCGACTCGCGTCGGCCGGTTGATTTCGAAGTTGTCGACCTGCAAGAGGGCCGGACGTTTTCGGCGCGGCGGGTCACCGCACGCCAAGATGGCAAGATTCTGATGGAAGCGATGTCGTCGTTCAAAGTCGCCGATTCCGCGCCCGCGCACGTCGTTTACCAGCCGCCCATGCCAGCAGCTCCGAGCCCAGAGTCCCTGCCGTGGGTTACCCCGCATTTAGCGGAGTCCGACGAAGGCACCCAAGGGCGCTGGGCCAGCCTGCGCTGGTTCGAACGCCGGATCATCGACACCGAGGTCGCTCCACCCGCACGCGCGTCGATGTGGTGGCGACCCGACGGGCAAGTTCCCGACGATCCAGTCCTGACCGCCAGCCTGGTGGCCTACCTGTCGGCGGTGACGTTGACCGAACCGGCATACGCGGCACGCGGTGGTGTCGGGGCATCGGCTCAGCGTGACCATTCGGTGTGGTTCCACGCTCCGGCGGCGTTGTCGGATTGGCTTCTCTACGACCGCTCGTCGCCGAGTAGCGCCGGTTCGCTGGCGCTGGCGAGTGGGACGATGTTCAACCGTACAGGCGAGCTGGTGTGCACGGTGAAACAAGAGATGTACTTCCCGCCGTACGCAGCCTGAGACCGCAAATTGATGGTTCGCCTTTTGTCCGTTGTCGTTCTATCTGAGGCAGGTGCGGGCGTCTGACCTGCGGTGCCTCAGATCAAATGGCGATCCTGTTGCGGGTGGTTTGTCATCTGATCTGAGGTAAATAGGCCGGATCCTGGCCGCCTACGGGGAGGCGTGTTCGTCGGCGGCTCGCTGGCGTGGGGTATGGCCCTCGAGGGGTTCCGACCCGGCCGCTGGGACGTGCTTGGCGCCCCTGGTTTTCCTGGCCGGCGTTGCCGTGAACATGTACGCTCCTCGCGGCCACTAGCTTTCGGCCGCAATCGCCCGTCGCAGCGCGGTCAGTATGACGTCACGGCTGGGCAGATCCAACCGACAGACGTCACCCGTCGGCGGCCGATCGGGACGCATCACATCGGTGCCGTCAATCAGTATCGACGGTGACGGAAAGGGTCCGACCCGCTCAACGATCGCCGTGTTGATCCCGACCACGGCCAAACAGTCGACCAGCATTTCATGGGCCGTTGCCGCGTTCGGACAGCCCGGGCTGCTCAGAATCTCAATCCGCATCCCACGGTCTCCCAACACCCGTCATTAGCATCTCAGGTGGGATGCTCCTATAGATTGTCAAGGGCTGACCGCTGGGTCTTCGGGTGTGGGTGTGAATCGTGTTGGGCGCGTGAGTTCCTGGTAGATCTCGCGGGCGATGGCCCGTTTGAGGCAGCGCATGATGTCCTTCTTTGACAGTCCTTCGGCGGTTCGCCGGCGAGCATAGGCGCGGGTGCGTTCGTCATATTTCAGCCGCACGACAGCGACGGTGTGAAGTGCTTTGTTCGCTGCCCGGTCGCCACCCCGGTTGAGCCGGTGGCGGTTCGTGCGTCCCGAGGATGCCGGGATAGGAGCAACACCGGCGAGATGGGCGAAGGAGGCCTCGGAACGAAGCCGTTCGGGGTTGTCGCCGGCACTGACCAACAGTTGTCCGGCGACCTCGGTGCCGACGCCAGTCTTGGCCAGCAGACCTGGAGCAGCAGTGGTGGTCAGCTCATCCAAGACGATGTCGAGCTCTTTGATCTCGTCATTGAGCGCCAGGTGGCGGCGAGCCAGGGATCGAAGCGTAAGTCTGATCGCTGCCGCTGGCGCCGAGAGGTCTGTTCCGGGGCGCAGACGCGACAGCGCCTGGATCAATGCAACGGTTCCCAACGGTTTCATGTGCTCACGCAAGTCCATCGGGCCGGTGATCAGCAGTCCGCGAATCTGGTTGATGCACTGAGTCTTTGCCTTGACTGCCGATCGCCGAGCCACGCGAAGACAACGGATGGACTCCACGATGCCGTCTCGTGATTTCGGAACGCTGTCGGCTCGCCCGGAGGCTACCGCTTGGGCTGCTGCGTAGGCATCAACGGGATCAGACTTGCCATTGGCGCGCCGGGTCGCACGGTCGGGCCGGTTGACCTCGAGCACCGCCAGGCCCGCTGCCGTCAACACCCGGCCCAGTTGGGCTCCGTAGGTTCCGGTGCCTTCCACTCCCACACCGGCGACCGATCCGATCGAGGAGATCCAGTCCAGGAGGCTGCGGTAGCCGTCCGGATCGGCGGGGAATTCTCGGTCGCCGAGGTGGCGTCCGAGTTGGTCGATGACAGCAACGTGGTGCGTATCGGCGTGGGTGTCGACCCCGACAAAGACAGCGGTCGATGCGGCAGGCATTGGCCTCCTTCAGTGGTACTGATACGGACAGCACCCTGAGCGCGGGCCGATGGGACAAGACAGTGATGGGCCCCGTTGCTACGACAAGCTCCTATAAGGTCACCAAGCACGCCCTCAACGGGTGCATGGGCTCAGTGACGGACCGGCAGATCCCACTCAAAGGCAGCCATCCGGCGCCGGTCAATTTTCGGGCCAGGCCCGCCACCAAGCTCCGAAACAATGATCACTGTCAATTTTCGCGACCCGGTGACAGTTGCAGCCGGAGTTCGACGCGCCCGGTAGCTCGGCGATTTCGGGTACGCCGTGGCAGGCGCACTCCCTTGCGGCGAGTTCAAGCCGCGGCTCGCCGCTGCTGCGGTCGCAAAGTGTGCCGAGACGCGTCTATGCCGGCCATTTCTTGCGCCTGCTCGGCTGCGGTCTGCCCTAGCCGGACCAAATCCGCTCGCTCCTGGACCGAAAGCGGCTGTTCGCCAGCGACATCTGGCCGCTGGCCGTCACCGCTGCGGGCCTGGGACATCAGCCACCGCTCATCGCGCACCCATGTATGCAGCAGGCTCGTGTCCACGTTTAGCTGGCGGGCTACCTCAGCGACTCGCCGCTGCCCGTCGATCACCATGTGCGCGGCCGTGACTCGATACTGCGGGGTGAATGAGCGCCGATGTTGTGGCATACCTACTGGCTTCACGAATCCCACGTCGCGCTATCTGGGATGTCCACCATGTGGGCGGTCTGGGGCGATCCTTGTCGGGTGTGGCGGCCGAAGCGGCGTAGCCGCAGCGAGTTGGTGACCACGCTGACCGAGGAGAGCCCCATCGCCGCTCCCGCGATGATCGGGTTGAGCAGACCGAGTGCGGCTAGGGGGATCGCGGCGGTGTTGTAGCCGAAGGCCCAGCCAAGGTTCTGGTGGATCGTGCGCAGCGTCTGCCGCGAGAGCGCGATCGCCTCCACAACACCGTCGAGCCGGCCGGACATCAGCGTGATGTCGGAGGCCTCGATGGCCACGTCGGTGCCGGTGCCGATCGCAATGCCCAGATCGGCCTGCACCAGCGCGGGGGCGTCGTTGACGCCGTCGCCCACCATCGCGACCACCCGCCCCTGGTCTTGTAGCCGCTCGATCTCGGTGACCTTGTCCTGCGGCAGCACCTCAGCCAGGACGTGATCGATGCCGACCTGTGTGGCGATCGCGGCGGCGGTGCGCGCGTTGTCGCCGGTGATCATGGCGACCTGCAAGCCCATGGCGTGCAGTTGAGCGACCACGTCGGCGGCGTCGTCCTTGACCGTGTCAGCGACGGCGAGCACGCCCACAACGTGGTCGTCGCGGCCGACGAACACCGCGGTGCGGCCCTGCTCTTCGAGTTCGGCGGCCGCCGCCGCAAGGTGCTCAGGCAGCAGCAGCTCGTGGTCGTCGACAAGTGTGCGACGTCCGACCAGCACGGTGCGGCCGTCGATCTGGGCCTGCACCCCGTGGCCGGCGAGGCTGGCGAACGCCGTGGCGGCCGGAATCTGCAACCCCAGCTCGCGCGCGGCCGCGACGATCGCCGCGCCGATGGGGTGCTCGGAGCCCGACTCGACCGCGGCGGCGATCTGCAGCACCAGATTGGGCTGGCGCCGCTTGCCGGCAATCACATCGGTGACCCGCATCTGGGCGCGGGTCAGCGTGCCGGTTTTGTCGAACACCACGGTGTCGATCTTCTTCGACGCTTCCATCACCTCGCCGCCTTTGACCAGGATCCCCAGCTCCGCGCCGCGGCCGGTGCCGACCGTGATCGCCGTGGGAGTGGCCAGGCCCAGCGCACACGGGCACGCGATGATCAGCACCGCCACCGCGGCGGTCATACCGGCGACCGGGTTGGCGGCGATCAGCGTCCACCCGGCAAACGTCACCGCGGCAACCCCGACGACGGCCGGGACGAACACCGCCGAGACCCGGTCAGCCAGTCGCTGTACCGGCGCCTTGCCGCCCTGTGCCTGCTCGACCAGGCGCACAATCTGCGCCAGCGCGGTATCGGCGCCGACGGCGGTGGCGCGCACGGTCAGCAGCCCGTCGATGTTGACCGTCGCACCGGCAACACGGTCGCCCACCGATTTTTCGACCGGGACGGACTCGCCGGTCAGCATTGACTCATCGACGACGGCGCGCCCGTCGGTGATCTCGCCGTCGACCGGGATCTTCTCCCCAGGCCGTACCCGTACCAGGTCTCCGACTTGTACCTGATCAACCGGCACGAGAATTTCTTGCCCGCCGACGAGCAGGCA
The DNA here is from genome assembly GCF_976985685.1 of Mycobacterium sp. NTMscope_Eco_3. NCBI lineage: Bacteria > Bacillati > Actinomycetota > Actinomycetes > Mycobacteriales > Mycobacteriaceae > Mycobacterium > Mycobacterium sp. NTMscope_Eco_3. The sequence continues at coordinate 2,141,800 of NZ_CDRJYZ010000001.1, forward strand.
GGCTTCCTTGGCGCCCATCTCCAAAAGCTTGCCGATCGCCTCCGACGCCTTGCTCGTGGATCTGGCCTCGAAATAGCGACCCAGCACCACGAACGCAATGATCAGCGCCGCCGTCTCGAAGAACAGTGCGCCACCGGCGAACAACTCATACGTGGAGTAGCCGAATGCGGTCAATGTGCCCAGTGTGATCAGCGTGTCCATGTTGGCGCTTCCCGCCCGCGCCTGCTGCACCGCGCCGCGCAGGAACGGCCACCCGGCGACGAATTGCACCGGTACCGTCGCCGCGAACGCCAACCACCCCGCCCACGGATAGGCGCCGAACACCATCGTCGACACCGACGCCAGCAGCGCCAACGGCATGGCCAGCCACAACCGCCGCAACCAGTTCCGCTGCTCACGCCTGTTCAGTTCACCCGAGGACGCCGTGCCGCACGCACCGCCCTGTCCCTGCCCGCAGCCGCCACTACCCTCGGTGTCGCGCGGCGCGTCGCTATCGGGCCGGGCGCCCAGTAATCGGCGGAGTCCACCGATGGCCTTGCGCACCACCCCGGGGGTGCGCGCATCGCCGGAATGCGGGGCACGGGTGGGCACCAACTCTGCAGGGATGTGCTCGGCTACGCCGATCGCCGACAGCACCGCCGCGGTGTCGCAGCGCTGCGGCGAATACTGGATCACCACCGATGCCGTGCGCGGATAGGCCGTCACCGCCTGCACACCGGGCACCGTGGCCAGAGTCTCCTCGATCGCGACGGCCCGGACCGCATCGACATGAAATCCGGTGATGCGCAGCCGCATCCGCCCGGACGCGTCCGATACGACCGTCGCCGTGGCGTCGGCGGCCGGCAGGACCTCAGTCGTCATGGCCGTCGCCCGGGCTCGTCACGATCGCCGGTTCGGTGTCCTCTCCGGCGCGCTCTCGTGCCTCGGCAACCACGTCGGCGACCGTCAATCGGATCTGTTCCGTGTTCGTTTCGGCCGTGCGCTGCGCTTCGCGGGCGGCCCGGATGCCCCACGCGGTCACAGCAACGGTTGCCGTGCGCAACGGAACCTTCGCCACGGCCGTGCGCACTGCCTCATACGCCGCAACCCCCACCACCCCGGTTACCACCGTGGGCGCCGCCTTCATCAAGAACCCATGCCACGCCATACCAAGCACTCCCTTCCCGTCGTTGCACCGCCAAACGGTGACCAGTCGGCCACGGTCGCTGCGGAGCGACACGAACCCATCCTTGACCTTCCAGTACAGTGGAAGGTCAAGGATGGGTTCCATGCAGATCGGCGAACTAGCGAAACTCAGCAATACCAGCGCGAAAACCATTCGCTTCTACGAGAACGCGGGGCTGCTCCCGCCACCGGCACGCACGGCGTCGGGGTACCGCGACTACGGGCCCGAGGTCGTGGATCGGCTGCGGTTCATCCATCGGGGCCAAGCCGCCGGGCTGACCTTGCAGAAGGTGCGCCAAATCCTGGCGATCCACGACCGCGGTGAGGTGCCGTGCGGGCACGTGCAACAGGTCCTGCACACCCGTCTGGACCAAGTCCGCGCGCAGATCGCCGAACTGGTCGCCCTCGAAGGCCACCTGCAGACCCTTCTCGACCACGCGGCGCACGCCGCGCCCACCGAACATGACCAGTCCACGGTGTGCTGGATTCTGGAAAGCGACCTGGATGCCGACGCCACCGTCGGTCCCGGCCACTAGACCATGAACAGCACCGAAATGCGTGAGTGGTCATGGACTGATGCGTGGTTGCCGGCCGCCCTGCTGGGTGTGGCGGGGGTGGGCTGGTGGTGGTCAGTGGTCAGCATGACCGGCGACGCCATGTCTATGGACACCGAGCCAGGAATGCCCATGGAGACCGCGCCAATGATGTCGTTCGCCGGTTTCCTCATCGCGTGGGTGGCCATGATGGCCGCGATGATGCTTCCTGCGGTCCTGCCCGTCGTTCGCGCCTACGCCCGCGCCGCCACCGGCAGCGCCGCTCCAGCGATCGTCTTCGTCGCCGGATACCTGGCCCTGTGGAGCGCCACCGGGATCCCCGCCTTCTGGGCGTGGAGCCACCTCAACGGGCCACTGGCACACGGATCACCGTGGGTCGGCCGCCTGGCCGGCGCCATAGCGCTGGCCGCCGGGATCTATCAGCTCACGCCGCTGAAAGCAGCGTGCCTGCGGCACTGCTACTGGCCATTGTCGGTTTCCCCGCCGTGCGGCAAGTACCACGACAGCCCGGCCCGGGCGCTTCGTGCCGGTGGGCGCTACGGCGTCTTTTGTCTGGGCAGCTGCTGGATGCTGTTCGTAGTCATGATCGCCTTCGGCACCATGCAATTGGCGTGGATGCTGGCGCTCTCGGTGGTGATCTGGCTGGAGCGAGTCGCCTCCTTCGGCGATTGGCTCACGCGCGTCACGGGGGCGGTGCTCGTAATCCTTGGCGTTGTGCTGCTGGTGCACCCCGCGTTGGTCATCAACCTTGTCTAGCGAGGAGTTAAGTCATGACGACGACGACACAACCACGCACCCGCCCCTGCGCTTTAGCGGCGACATTTTGATCTGGCTGTCCGCTGTCGTTTGATCTGAGGCGCTGCTGGCCGTTTGACCTGCGGCGCCTCAGATCCGTGCGCTTGAGCACAGTATTGCGGGGTTGATCGAGGATGCCGGTGCTGCCTGCGTGAGCGGGTCCAGTGCCGAGTGCCCAGTTCTCGAAGAACTGACTGAACCGGCAGTGCGGCATTCGATTTGAACGCCAACGCATTGCCGTGTTCACGTCGGTTCCCGTGGGTTGGCTCTCTGAGTATGGTGTGCGGGGCAGGTGTCTGTCACGGGTACGCGCACGGGTCGACGATCGGGTTGTGGGGCTGCCGCGTCCGGAAGCCGGGGACGCCCCGATGCCCCGGCACGGTCTCCTAAGATCAGCAATCATGGTGGCGCGTTCAATCCTGTTATTCGTCCTGGCTGCGGTCGCCGAAATCGGCGGTGCCTGGCTTGTCTGGCAAGGCGTCCGCGAGCAACGTGGTTGGCTCTGGGCGGGACTCGGCGTCATCGCGCTAGGAATGTACGGGTTCGTCGCCACCCTGCAGCCCGATGCCCATTTCGGCCGGATCTTGGCCGCCTACGGCGGCGTATTCGTCGCCGGCTCGCTGGCGTGGGGCATGGCCCTCGACGGGTTCCGACCCGACCGTTGGGATGTGATCGGCGCCCTGGCCTGCCTGGTAGGCGTTGCCGTGATCATGTACGCCCCTCGCGGCCACTAGCTCAGCATCACGTGGCGGCCGGGCAGGCCCAAACCGACCCATCGGGGGCGGATCGGGACGCATCACCTCGGCCCCGCCGATCAGTATCGACGGTGACGGAGACGGGCCGGCACGCTCAGCGATCGCCGTATCGATCCCGGGTACGGCCAGACAGTCGACCAGCATTTCATGGGCCGTTGCCGCGTTGGATAACCCGGGGGGATCTCAGTGGCGCAACAGGTTTCGGTGACTGTGGGTTTGGGTTATGTAGTGGTGCCAGGTAGCAGTTCGGCGATCAGGGTCTGGACGCGGTTGGCGATGTCGTCGCGGATGGAGCGGACGACCTCAAGGGCTTGGCCGGCGGGGTCGGGCAGTTTCCAGTCCCGGTAGGTGACTCCCGGGAAGTATGGGCAGGTGTCTCCGCAGCCCATGGTGATCACGACGTCGCTGGCTTGCACCGTGTCGGCGGTGAGCACCGCGGGGCTGTTGGCTGTGATGTCGATGCCCAGTTCGGCCATCGCGGCAACGGCCGCCGGGTTGACTTGGTCGGCGGGTTCGGTGCCCGCGGAACGGACCTCGATGCGGCCACCGGACTGGTGGATCAGCAGTGCGGCCGCCATCTGGGAGCGACCGGCGTTGTGCACGCAGACGAACAGGACGCTGGGTTTGTCGGCCATCAGCGGGCACTGCGTGATTGGGACTCGGGTCCGAAGAGGCGGGTACGCAGCGCCAGGGACACGTAGACGAGTCCGACCAGCACCGGTACTTCGATGAGCGGGCCCACGACCCCGGCCAGGGCCTGCCCGGAGGTGGCGCCGTAGGTGGCGATCGCGACGGCAATCGCGAGTTCGAAGTTATTGCCGGCAGCGGTGAACGCCAACGTGGTGGTGCGCTCGTACCCGACGTTGAGGAGGGCGCCGAGCAGGTAGCCGCCGGCCCACATGATCGCGAAGTAGGCCAGCAGCGGCACCGCGATGCGGGCGACATCGAAAGGCCGGGAGGTGATCTGATCACCTTGAAGGGCAAACAGGATGACGATGGTGAACAGCAGTCCATAGAGTGCCCAGGGGCCGATGCGGGGCAGGAATTGCGACTCGTACCAGGTGCGGCCTTTGGCGCGTTCGCCTAGGCGGCGGGACAGGTACCCGGCCAACAGTGGGACGCCGAGGAAGATCAACACCGATTTGGCGATCTGCCACGGGGAGACCTCGATCCCGGTCTGGGACAGGCCCAGCCAGCCCGGCAGCACCGACAGGTAAAACCAGCCCAGCGCGGCGAACATGAGAACCTGAAAGATCGAGTTCAACGCGACCAGCACTGCGGCGGCCTCGCGGTCCCCGCAGGCCAGGTCGTTCCAGATGATGACCATGGCGATGCAGCGGGCCAGCCCGACGATGATCAACCCGGTGCGGTATTCGGGCAGATCGGGAAGTAGCAGCCACGCCAGGGCAAACATCACCGCCGGCCCGATCAGCCAGTTCAACACCAGCGAGGACGCCAGCAGTTTGCGGTCGGCGGTGACCTCGCCGAGCTGGTCGTAGCGGACTTTGGCCAGCACCGGATACATCATCACCAACAGCCCAAGGGCGATGGGCAGCGAGACTCCGTCGACCTCAATGGCACTTAGGCCCGCGCCCAGGCCGGGCACCAGCCGCCCCAGCAGCAGGCCGGCGGCCATCGCTACCCCGATCCATACCGGCAAGAGCCGGTCCAGGGTGGACAGCTTGGCGGCCACTGCGGGTGCAGCAGTCGATATGGCGGTGTCACTCATGAGGTTTCTCTCCCGTGGCGCGAGCGGCGTACCGCTTCACTGGCAGCTGTCAACGTGAGGTGGGTCGGGGCGCGGTGGCGCGGTCGTTCGCTGCGGCTGTCTCAATCAGACGATGCGGCGGGTTTGGTGGCGTGGATGATCGCGCCGTGCATCCCTTCGGCCACCTGGTGGGTGAACGTGACCGTGGCATCGGTGAACCCGGCCGCGGCCAGTCCGTCGAGGTACTCCTGGCGGGACAGCGCTCCGGCGATGCAGCCGACGTAGGAGCCGCGTTCGGCGCGCTCGGCCGAACTGAGGTGGTCTTCGGCGACGACGTCGGAGATCCCGATCCGCCCGCCGGGGACCAGCACCCGGAACATCTCGGCGATCACGGCCGGTTTGTCGGCGGACAGGTTGATCACGCAGTTGGAGATCACCACATCGACGGCGGCATCGGGCAGCGGGATGTCTTCGATGGTGCCCTTGCGGAACTCGACGTTGGTGACACCGGCCTTGGCTCGGAATTCTTCGGCGTTCCGCCTCGCCAAGGCCAGCATCTCGTCGGTCATGTCGACGCCGTAAGCAAACCCGTCCGGGCCGACCCGGCGCGCCGACAACAAAACGTCGATCCCGCCGCCAGAACCCAGGTCAAGCACCCGCTCTCCGGGGTGCAAGTCAGCGACCGCGGTCGGGTTACCGCAACCCAGGCTGGCCGCAACCGCTTCAGCGGGAATCTCGGAGTGCTCGTCGTCGCCGTAGAGACCGGCGCCGAAGATGGTCCCGATATCGGCTGAGTCGCTGGACCCGCAGCAGCTCGCGGCGGTCAGCACATCGCTGTTGGTAGCGCCCCCGCTGATCGCGGTGGCGGCGGCGCCGTAGCTGGCCCGGACCTGATCACGCAGCTCATTGTGTTCGGCGGTCATCGCACCTACTCTTTCCATCGACAGACATCTATGTGAGCAGTGTGCGGGAAACATCGATGACTGTCAATGCGTGTGTCATACTGGGGCCATGCCCGCCGCGATCGCCTCCCCGACCGAACGCGATGACTCGTTGCTGGTCGCTGACGTTGCGGCGTGCTGCAGCCCGATCACCGACGGCGTACTCGACGCGGCCGCCGCCGAGCGGCTGGCCGGCGTGCTCAAGGCGCTGGCCGAACCGACCCGGCTACGGCTTGTGTCAATGATCGCGGGCCATGAGGGCGCCGAGGCGTGTGTATGCGACCTGACCGCTACTGTGGGGCTATCCCAGCCGACGGTGTCGCATCACCTCAAGATCCTGGTCGAGGCCGGCCTGCTCGACCGAACCCAGCGCGGCAAGTGGGCGTACTACCGGCTGGTGCCCGCGGCCCTGGATGCGCTCGGCGGGGTGTTTGTTGTCCGTTGTCGTTGTGGCTGAGGCAGCGCTTGAGGGCCTGACCTGCGATGCCTCGGATTCAGTGACGGCCGCCGCTACCTTGAGTTGTCCTGCCGCCGGGTGTCTCGTGCTGGCCCCGCAAGAGGCGTTATGCGTCCGGCGCGTACGCCGTTGGCGATGACGACGACTTCGGCAAGCTCGTGCACCAGTACGACCGTGGCCAGGCCGAGGGTTCCGAACATCGCCAGCGGCATGAGCACGGTGATGATGCCCAGGGAGAGTCCGACGTTTTGCACCATGATCTGCCGGGAGCGTCGAGCATGTGCTAGTGCGTGGGGCAGGTGCCGCAGGTCTTGGCCCATCAGGGCGACGTCGGCGGTTTCGATCGCGACATCGGTTCCCATGGCGCCCATCGCGATTCCCAGGTCGGCGGCGGCCAGGGCCGGAGCATCGTTGACGCCGTCGCCGACCATCGCGGTGGGCCGGTGAGCGCCCAGTTCTGCGATCAGGTGAGCCTTGTCCTCGGGGCGCAGTTCGGCATAGACGTGCTCGATGCCGGCTTGGGCGGCGAGCGCCGCCGCGGTGGCGTGATTGTCGCCGGTGAGCATCGTCACCTGGTAGCCGCCGGCACGTAGCGCGGTGATGACCTCGGGAGCTTCTGGGCGTAGTTCGTCGCGCACGGCGATGGCACCGAGCAGCCGGTCATCGCGTTCTACGAGCACCGCTGTGGCCCCGGCTTGTTGCATGTGCGCTACGTGATCGGCGAGGTCGGCGGGGTCGATCCAGCCGGGCCGGCCCAGCCGGATGGCTTGCCCGTCGAGGTGGCCGGTCAGCCCAGCTCCGGCAACGGCGTGCACGTCACTCGCGGCGGCCACCGGCGCTTGGGTAGCGGCCAGGACGGCCGCGGCCAGCGGGTGTTCACTGCGGGTTTCCAGCGCGGCCGCGACCGCCAGCACCTCTTCGCGGGTGGCGTCGTTGGTGGTGGCGATGTCGATGACGGTGGGCCGGTTGGCGGTCAAAGTTCCGGTTTTGTCCAGCGCGATCCCACTGATGGTGCCCAGGGCTTCCAGCGCGGCACCGCCCTTGATCAGTACCCCGATCTTCGAGGCGGCACCGACTGCCGCCACGACGGTCACCGGCACGGCGATGGCGAGCGCGCACGGGGACGCGGCGACGAGCACCACCAGAGCGCGTTCGATCCACACCAGCGGGTTACCGAAGATGCTGCCCGTCCCGGCGATCAGCGCCCCGGCGATCATGATGCCCGGCACCAACGGCTGCGCGATCCGATCGGCCAGGCGCTGGCTGGCGCCCTTGCGGGCCTGTTCGGCTTCCACGATCTGCACGATTCGCGCCAACGAGTTGTCCTCAACGGTCGCGGTGACCTCCACCTGCAGCACTCCGGACCCGTTGATCGACCCGGCGAACACCTCATCACCGGGTCCGGCCTCTACCGGCACCGATTCGCCGGTAATCGCCGAGACGTCCAGGGCGGTGCGCCCGGCAACAATGATGCCGTCGGTGGCCAGGCGTTCCCCGGGTTTGACAATCATCTGATCACCGACGCGCAGTTCGGCTGCGGCCACCACGGTTTCGACACCTGCGCGCAAGACCGTGGCCTGATCCGGCACCAGCGCCAGCAGAGCACGCAGGCCGCGGCGGGTACGGGCCACCGCGTATTCCTCCAAACCCTCGCTGATGGAGAACAAAAACGCCAGCATCGCGGCCTCGCCGACCTGACCGAGTCCAACAGCGCCGAGCGCGGCGATCGTCATCAACGTGCCGACACCGACACGGCCCTCGGTCAGTCGCCTAACGGTTGAGGGCACGAACGTCGAAGCGCCCACCGCGAGCGCCACGACTTTCAATCCCAACGCCACCGGCCCGAATGGAGTCAGCCACGCCGTCACCAGTGAGGCTGTCAGCACCACCCCGGAGAACGCGGCCCGCCGCAGCTTGACAACGCCCCACAGCCGCTCCGACTCAGGGTGGCTGTCGTCGTGGTCGCAGCAGCCATCGCTTCGTTGCACTGGTCGTTGTGAAACCCTGTCAGCTTGCTCGCCGGATAGCGTCCGCTCGCTCCAGTCGAGGATTCTCTGCACCACACCGGGGTTGCCTCCCTCGACCGAGTGCGGCGCCCGGGCGGGCACCGACTCGGCAGGGATGTGCTCGGCGGCGGCGATCGCCGACAAAATGGCAGCGGTGTCGCAGCGCTCGGGTGAATACCAGACCACCACGGAAGCCGTGCGCGGATACGCGCGGACCGCATCCACACCAGCCACCGTGGCGACCGAGTCCTCGATCGCGACAGCCCGCACCGCGTCGAACCGAAACCAGTTAGCACGCACCCGTATTCGTCGCGCACCCGCAGACACGACAACCAGCGCGGCCCCGTGATCGGAGGAAACCTCAGCAGTAGGCACAATCGACCTTTCCCCGTGAAAACGGCTAACCCATCACTTGGCAGCAGTCGTCATCGTCAGCCTTGGCGGCGGGCGGCCGAGGGGCATCGTCGCCGATGCGTCCGCGGGCTTCGGCGACCACGTCGGCGACTTTCAGCCGGGCCGACTCCGCTGCTACCTCTGCGCTCCGAGTTCCGCGCAGTCCCCACTCCGTCACGGTCACCGCTGCCCGGTGAACCGGCGCCGTGCCCACCGCCTTGCGCAGCACCTCGTAGGCGCTCACCCCGACCAGCCCGGTGAACACTGTCCCGGCTGCTTTGGCCACGAACCCATGTATAGCCACTGCTTATCCCTTCTGTTCTGCCAACTCACTACGATTGAGCGACCGCGATCTTCAAGGTCACCGGATCGCTGCCACTGATGGTCATCGACCAACGGTGGCCTCGGCTGCGCCCGATGCGGCGTCCTCGCCGACACAGGGCTGGTCGGTATCCACCGCCAAAACAACCTGGACCAGCTCGCCCAGAGCACGGGCGAGGTGAGGGTCGGCCAGCGCGTAGCGAACCTGCCGGCCCTCATAGGTCGCGATGACCAGCCCGCAGCCCCGCAAACACGACAAATGATTGGACACATTCGACCGTGTCAACCCCAGCTGCGCAGCCAACTGGCCCGGGTAGCACACCCCATCGAGCAGTGCCACCAGAATCCGACACCGCGTCGGATCCGCCAGCGCTCGGCCCAGCCGAGCCAGCGCCGATTCCCGCGTCTCACACGTCAGCATGCACCAAACAGTACAGCCGATACTGATATGTCAGCAAGGGCTGAATTGTGCCATGGCTCCACACGCCGCCGTCAGCCCTGACGCCGCCCAGCTGGCCCAGCCGGGCACGGTGATCGCGGGGATTGACCTGGTCGTGGTTTCCACGCGTCGAAGTGGTGTGCGCGGCGGGTGGCGCTGAGTTGTTGATCGTGGATCCACTGTTCGATGGGGCGGGTTTGGTCGCGGTGCTGGGGAAACCGGGCGCTGACGTTGACGTAGACCGCATCGACGGCGCGGGCACGGGCGGGTGTGGCTGGCGCGGTGCCCCAGATCCGGCGATGAGCGCCGGCCAGGATGGCGGCCAAGGCGATCAGGTCCGGGTAGGCGCCGATGTGCGTGTCGGCGTCGGCGCGGGCAGGCGGCAGCGTAAACGGGCTGGTGCTGCGTGCCCAGCAGCGGTGAATCCGCGCGGCATCCCTGACCGCGAAGCGCGCAGCGTCGCCGTGACACCGATCCAGTCGGGCATGGCGCTGCGCTGCGGCGATCACCGCGGGGGCGCAGCGCAGATCGCGTTGATCGTCGAGGGTGGAGGTGCCTGCACCGATCCATCGGCGGTGGCGGCAGCAGACGGTCGCGTAGTCGGGCAACCAGCAGTAGACCGGCTCATAGACACCGCGGCGTGCCATGCACAGGCGGCATGCGGGCCGGGCGTGGCGGCGTTGGCGGGTGGTGTCGCGGTCGGGGGCGGCCAGCCCGATGAGCCGGGCGTGAAGGATGCCCACGGGCTGGCCGCTGGCGGTTGCCAACCAGTCCGGCCGGGGACGGCAGATCGCTGGACCGTCGGCCAGGTAGCGCCGCAGACCTCGGGGTTCTAGGTGGTTGGCGTGCGCGAGCCGATCAAGATAGGACTGCACCGTTTCGCCACGAAACGGTGTGACGGTGCGCGGTAGTGGCGCGGCAGGCCCCTGCGGCCACGCCGGTGGGGTTGATACGTCAGCTGGCATGGCGTTGCGCCGATGTTTGGGCTGCGTAGTCGATGAGCACCGTGTCCATCAGATCCCTGGTGAGGTTCTCGGTTTCGTCGAGCATGCTGCGGATCGCAGCCGAGCGGATCAGGTGCGCCAGGCTGCCGATCATTCCGCCGGTGCGTCGATGCAGGTATTTGGCTTCGGCGACCAGCGTTCCCGCGGTGTGATGGTGCAACCGCAGGGTGCCTTCCATCGCGGCCACCAGCGACTTCCATTCCCCGGCGTACGGGAACGGGCTGGTGTTGATCACACCGCAGCGCCCGGCGAGCTGGCGTCCGCGGGTGCCGGTGAACACACCGGAGCGCTCGACGTCGATGCCGGCGTAGACGAACGTGGCGGGCAGGTGTTCGGTGAAGTACTTCAGGTGATCGGACAGTTCCTCGCCGGCCCGGGTATCGAGGTTGAGGTTGTGGATCTCGTCGACGATCACGATGTCGGTTCGGGCGTCGATGAGGACCTGGCAGACAGCGTCGGCGATATCGGTGACATTCATCCGCGGTTGCATCGGCGGAAGGCCCAGGAATCGCGCGAACTCCATCGCGAGTTTGCGCGCCGAGCCTTTCGGGGGCGCGGTCACGTATACGATCGGGATCCGGGACTTGTCGGCGAATCGTGTCCTGATACGCAGTTCGTGGAATCGGCCGAGTTGTTTGACCGCGGTGGTCTTGCCGGTCGCGGCCGCCCCGGAAATGATCAGCCCGCGCCGGGCGCCGATCTCGCGTTGGTTGAGCAGGGTCAGCAGCCGGCCTTCGTTGGTGATGCGCTGGATCGCCGACGTGGTGACCACGACCAGTTCACTGTGATGCGCTACCCGGGCTTCGTTGTAGTTGGTCCGTTCGGTCTCCGACAGGGTGCTCCACTGCTCATCGGGTAACAGGGTGAACTCGGGTGGATCGGCATCGACGAAACGGCGCCAACCCTCGAGCGTGGTGGTGGGTTGGCGCCGGTCCTCGAGTTGGCTCACCGGGGCAAAAGTGTTCACAGCCGCCACGATTCAGCCTCCTTGCGTGCATCGAACACCGGTAGTGGAATGACTTGGGCGATCTCGATGTCGTCGGCGTCCTCGTCACCGCCTGGCGGCGGCTCCTCATCGCAGGGTTCTGCGGTATCCGGCGGGCGGGGCCAGGCCGGTGTCGCGGTGGCTCGCGTTCGACCCGCCACCCTGCGATCCTTGGATTCCTGTCGGGTGGGGGCGGGGCCTTGCGCGGCCCGGTCGAGCAGGTCATCGGCCGCGCGGGCGATCTCGGCTTCGGTGGCCTGATCGCATCCGCGCTGGGCCAGCACGGACCGCGCATGCTGCCATACCAATTCGCCGAACGGTACCGGGTGGCTGCGCAAATGCGTCCAGGTCGCGGCCAGCCAGCCCTCGTCGTGATGGTTGCGCACCCAGATCCGCGACACGTCGTAGGGGTCGTAGTGCACCTCCCACTGGCCCTTCTTGGATTCCACCCCCGAGTGCTGGCGGCGGTAGGGGTTGAGTGCCTTAGCGTCGTAGCTGCGGTTGTTGACCCGGATCCCGTAGGAATTGATGCGCCGCCAGCACGACGGCAGTAACTCGATGTAGTCCTCGGCCGACAGCGGCACCGGAACATACCCGGCGACCTCGACCAAGGCGGCGTACTTTTCGTTGGGCGTCAACGCCTTGCCCGGGGTGACGGGGTCACGCAGGCCGTCGTGGGGCCGGTTTTGCCATACCGCGACGATCCACTCATCCAGCAGGGCTTGCAGCTCCACGATCGACCACACTGCGTCCTGTTCGGCGTTCTTGCCGCGCCGCTCGACGCTGGAGCCGACATACCCGGCGACATGCTGGGCGAACAAGGTGGCCACCGACTGCAGGGTCCGCTCGATCTTGGGTTTGTCGGTCGGCGTATCCGGGTGGGCGGGCTGCAGATTGATCCCCAACGTGCAACACGCCTGCCGGAAGGTTTGCGACAGATACGCCTTCCCGTGGTCGCACACTACGGTCTCCGGGGCGATCACCGGCCGGGCGGCCGCATCGGCCAACCGTTGATCCACGCCGGTCAAACAGCGATACGGCAGCACCGACCGCGACATCCGCAGCGCATCGGACCACTCCGGCCGCATCGGTTCTGGCGTCAACGCTCGGGCCAGCAGCAGCGCCGCGTCGACCGCTTTGGTCGTGGGCCGCAACACCGCGGCCGGAATCGAGCAGGTCGCGTCGTCAACCATGCCGGTCAGCTCGACCCGGTCCACCGTGCCGTCATCGAGGACCACCCGCACATCCAGGGGGGTCGAATCGATCTCGACCACCTCGCCGGGGCGCGCCACCGTCAGCGCACCGAACGGGCCGTCGGGCTGTTTGGACAACGAACGCCGGGTGCGCGCGGACCCGAACGTGTGCCGGCCCTCCGACAGCCTCTTCACCAGACGATAGAACGTCCGCTGAGACGGCATCGCCGGTGCGTCCTGGGCACCGTATTGAGCCACCAGCGATTTGGTCACCCGTCGCTGCAGGCGGCTCACCGTCCCGGTCGACACGTCGGTCTCGTCATCGATGGCCTGCCGCACTGCGGCCACCAGCCGCTCGTCGACGCGGCCGAACATCGCCCGCCGGGGAATGTGCCGGCGATCCACAACCCCCAGCAGGCCGTCTCGTTCGTAGGCATAGCGTTGCCGCTGCAACGTGTACAAGCTGATCTCGTGGCCAGCCGAGCGCAGCTCGGCGAGCTTGGCCAATTCGCGCTGCCGCAACGAACGCGACGCCGGATCGAACTCCGGCCGCGGCCGGCTACCCGCCTCGGAATCAACCCGTCGACCCGTCAACACCTCGATCAAGTGCCGTTCCCACCAGCGGGCCCGCTCGGCGGCAGCCTCGGGCACCCCGGCCAACGCTTCTTCGGAACACAAAGCCGGTCGCGATCCTGACACCAACTCCAACGCCGGGTCGCCCAGCAGCCGAGACAGCGGTACCACCGACTGCCCGCCGACCGCATCGGTCAGCCTGGCTGAACTGCCCGAAAGTGTGACAACCGTGAATACGCCGTCGGATAACCGGATTTCATCGCCCTCGCGGATGACACCCGACCGCATACCCGTCATCGTGACAACGCGGGCCCGACGATCGACTCCTCGGTCAAGACAGCCGCGGAAAGATCCACGCCCAGTCGCCGGTGCCACAACAGGTGAAACAGCACCGGCAACACCATGATCGCTTCACCGACCGGTCTCACCCCGGTCATCAGCGGCCGCGCCGAGTCGAACACCGCCTCCAACGCTGCGGCGACCGCCGGGCGGTACACCCGTGGATGCCGATACCCAGACAACCAGCGCAAATTCGCCGTCACGACCGGATCCGCAACGCCCGCTCGCCGATAGGCCCATCCCAGGGAACGGCACGCCTGCTCGGACCGGTCGAACAACTCAGCATCAGCATCCGATATTCGGTCATCGGCCCGCACGTCAAGAACCGTCGCCGTTCCGTCGGACAACCGCACGAAGTAATCAGGCACGTGGTGCCTGCCGTCACCCCAATGGAGCCGGAACGGCTGCGACGCAACACCAACCACCGCGGGATCGGCGTCCAGCGCGATCAAATGGTCACGCTCCGACCACGACTCGTACCCAACGTGCTCACGAGTCGTCGAAAACCACCACAGGCCTGGATAATTGCCCTGCCCGCGAAACGCTGGGAAACCACGCACGGGTGAGCAGTCCAACTCAAAGGCCACTGCGGCACACTCCGCCAGCGGCAAGCGCGAAGAACCCCCGGAGGAGTTGAATTCCACCTCAACGCCACCGTTGACCTGCGGCCATAGCGCCGCCGGCGCCACACTCACCTAAACAACGCTACCGGCGGTACCTCGGATAGATTGGCAAAGACACGCCGATACCGCAGATACGGTGGCAATACATCACATCGGATGTCAACGGACACCTTTCAACGTGACGCCGTTGCCATCTCAATAGGGCTGCGCTGCAAGGAAATTCGTCACAGTGACGTAATTAGGCCATAGGAGCCCCGGAAGTGGGGAAGGGGATATGGCGGTCGGGTTCGGTCCGCAGCGCGACTCGGTGCCCCTTCCGCGTCATGTCGTTCCACTATCCCGTCGCCATCGGAAATCTCGCAACGGTCGCTGCGCTTGACGAAGGAGTCGAAGCCTGGCGCGCCACGGTGCCATTACCGCCTTACGCAAACGTCACGGTGACGAATTGGGCGGGTCGGGTGGCCACTCGCCGAGCGGGGGCGACTCGGCCGGCGCGGACAAATTCGGCGTAGTGATTGCCGGGCCGCCGGAATGGGTAGTCGGTTTAAACTCACGCCCAGCTAAAGTCTGGACGCTTGCGATGGGAGGGCTCGATGAGTGTGTTCGTTCGTCGCGTCGTGTGCGCCGTGGCGGTGGCATTAGGACCCATGGCGTACGTGGCAGCGGTATCGCCCGGCGTGGCCTCCGCCCAACCCCCGGATTGCGGTGCCGGTAACTGGTGGAATCCGGGAGCCAATGCGTGTCAGCCGGTGGCGCCGCCGCCCCCGGATTGCGGCCCTGGCAACTGGTGGAATCCTGGGGCCAATTCGTGCCAGCCGGTGGCGCCGCCTGATTGCGGTGCCGGCAACTGGTGGAATCCGGGAGCCAATGCGTGCCAACCGGTGGCGCCGCCGCCGGAGTAGCGCGTCGCCGCTGCGGCAAGTAGTTTTGCCGAGCGCGGCAGTGTTCTAGATGTGGCAGCCGGCGTGGACTTGGGAGGTGCGCGCCGGCCAACCGTTCGCGTGATCAGACGTGTGCGTCGATGTAGCGACAAGGACGGGAATCTGGCCCGCGGTGGCCGCGCATTGGTGCGGGCCTCATGTGCAGCCGCCACAAAGCAATTCGTCACTGTGACGCAATGATGTCGGTAAAGGCCGGTCGGGCATGCGAGGCCGAGGATCACTCAATGGGCCTGCGCTGCGATGTCGTGGGATGCGTTCGTTTAGCGATCACAGAGCTAGTTCATCGCGGGACTGGCGCGCGTACACCGACGGCAGCTTTCTTACAGAGCGTTCCGCGGCTTTCGCAGTGGTCACGGGGTTGCGGGGGCTCGTTTTTCGCCCGACGCGACGCGCTAGCCGCTTCGCGCTGGTCAGCATCATGCCGATAAGCGACATTATGTCGGGTAAACTACTCCGTTTTCATCTGATGAATCAGACCTGCCCGACCGCACGTCGCCTACCCCAGGTGGTCCGGCCGGGTCAAAACGCCTGGACAGCAGCAAGTTTGGGCAGGTAGCGATTTCTGGACTCGGACTCGGCTCGGGGTTGTTGGTTCGACACTTGGTGGTGAGTGCCCCGGATGCGCTGGATCTACGTGCACGGATGTGGTAATGATTCATTAGATGATTCAATGATGCATCAGATGATACGGATTGGAAGCCTGGATGCCGGTCGATAAGAGCGGTCGCGTGTTCCTGATCGGCTCCGTTCCCCTGCTGCATCCTGAGGTCCAGACCGTCGACGAGATGCTGGATGGCTGGCGCAACCAGCAACTGTGCCGCAACCTGGCCCACGACACGATCGACGCGCGGATCGCCACCGTTCGGCGGTTCATCGAGCAGACCAACGAGTTCCCGTGGTCCTGGACGCCGGCCATCGTCGAGGAATTCTTCGGCGACCTGCGCGGCATCAAAGGCCGACGGCAGTCCACGGTGCGCGGTTATCAGAATGCGCTGCGGTTGTTCTGCTCCTACATCGCTGACCCCGATTACGGCTGGGATCGGGTCTGCGAACAGCGGTTCGGCACGCATCCGGCTCAAGTGTTTTTCGCCTGGAACACCGCGACGCATGTCCAGGACAACGAACAGTCCCCCGCGAAGCGGCCGTTCACCAAACAGGAGCTCCAAGATTTCTTCGACCACGCCGACGACCAGGTCACCTTGATTGCCAACTCGAAAAAGAAGGGCTGGCTGCCGGCGTACCGCGACACAGTCATGTTCAAGCTCGCCTACTCCTACGGGCTACGGTTCAACGAACTACGACACCTGCAAACGGTCGACTTTTCCCGCAATCCCCACGCCTCGGAGTTCGGCCGCTACGGTGTGGTCAAAGTCCGGTATGGCAAGGCCAAGAAGGGTTCCCCACCCAAGCGACGCACCGTGCTGACGGTGTTCGATTGGACACCGGAGGTGCTCGCCGACTGGCTCACCCACGGTCAGCCCTATATCGACGACGGCATCGATCTGTTCCCCAGCGAGCGCGGCTTACTGGTCGCAGAGAACACCCTGCTTCGACGGTTCAGGCGGTATTGCAACGACCTCGAACTTCCCGACGGTCTGGATCTGCACTCGTTCCGCCGCTCCTACATCACCCACCTCATCGAAGATGGCTGGGACGCCAAATTCGTTCAAGTTCTCTCGAGCCCGCACAGGGGTGTCCACGACGTGCAACACGCACGTGGCGTTGGCGGCGATCTTCGTGGCGGAGGTGGTTATCTGCAGCGGTCCATCACGCAGATTCCACGGAGGTTTGATGCTTGTGCAACGGGTACTGATGCCCACTTCGTCGCTTGAATCCTGGACGGTCCTCGGCGACGGAGGCGGCTCGGTGGAGCCAATCGAGCGCTACCTGGCCTATCTGACCGACATCGAGCGGTCCCCGAACACGGTCAAGGCCTATGCGCACGACCTGAAGGACTGGTTCGTCTTCCTCGACGCTCGCAGCCTGAACTGGCGCGAGGTCCGATTGGAGGATCTCGGGGAGTTCGTGTCCTGGCTGCGGCTGCCGCCGGCTGGCCGGGCTGGCGCAGTGGTGCTGTTGCCCTCGGCTGAGCATCACTGCTCTGCGGGAACCGTCAACCGGAAGCTGGCGGCGATCAGCGGCCTCTACACGTTTCACGCCCGGCACGGAGTCGACCTCGGCGACTTGGTCACTGAACTGCACCCAGGTCGGCGCCGGCGCTCGGGATGGAAGCCGTTCCTCTACCACCTGAGCAGCGGCCAGCCGGAGCGGCGGCGCACGATCAAGCTCCGGACCCCGCGTCAGCATCCGACCATTCTGACCGCCGGTCAGGTGCAGGCGATCCTAGATGCCTGCATCCACCTGCGGGATCGCTTGTTGTGGGCGTTGTTGTGGGACACAGGGATTCGGATTGGTGAAGCGCTAGGTCTGCGTCACGAGGACGTGGCCGCTGCCGAGGGTGAGTTGACGGTCGCGCCGCGATCCAACGACAACAGGGCGCGCGCCAAGTCGGCGACACCGCGCACCATCCCGATCAGCCCGCAGCTCATCCGCCTCTACGCCGACTACCTGCACGACGAATACGGCGATCTGGACTCCGACTACGTGTTCGTCAACCTCTGGGGCGAACCGTTCGGGCACCCGTGGGGCTATCCCGCGGTCTACGACCTGGTGTTGCGGCTGCGCCGGAGCACCGGCATCGACTTCGATCCCCACTGGTATCGGCACACCTACGCCACGCGTTTGCTCCGCCAGAACACCCCGATCGAGGTCGTCAGCACGCTGCTGGGACACTCCTCGATCGCGACCACGATGGACATTTACGGGCATCTGTCCGTCGAGGACGCCCGCCGGGCTCTGGAGGCGGCCGGCTTCCTGACCGGGCAGGAGGTGCAGTGGTGACCGCGGCAGTCCCGCCGCTACCGTCGGCTGCGGCTCCGGGCTTGCTGCGCAAGCTGGTGGCCGCGGTTCGACCGGAGTTCCGGGTGGACATCCTCGTTCCCGAGCGTGGTGCGCTGGTGTTCGACACCGCGCCGTGCCGGGTGCCGGGCTGCGTGCGCCAACCGCGCACCCGCGGGCTCTGCAAAGGCCACTACGTCGGTTGGCAGCAAGAAGGCCGCCCGGACATCGACGTGTTCGCCACGACTGCAGCACCGGAAGGGCTCGGGCGCAAAGAGCTCACGGTCTGCGCCGTCCAGGGCTGCCGGTACGGAGGTGCTCGCCGGGGTTTATGCCCACGCCACCAAGGGTTTTGGGAACGGTCCGGCATCGCCGACCGAGACGTATGGCTGGCTGCCGTTGCTCCGGTGGATGATCCCGATCATCCCGTCTGCGCGTTGTCCTATTGCACGCTATGGACGCAGGGACGGTCGCCGTTCTGCGTCAATCATCGGTCCCGATGGGCAGCGGTGGGATGTCCCGACATCGACGAGTTCATCGTGCTCTGCGAGTCCTATGGCGACGACCGGTTCGACTTCCGACCGTTCGGTGATCGCCGACAGCTCAAATTGGAGATGCAGTACGCGCTGCAGTGCCGGCACGATGAACGCCAGGTCAAGACTCCCGCTGCCGTCGCGCGTCCTGTCATCGCACTCACGGCCGCCAGTGGGGTGGCCTCGCTGCTGGACTGGCCGATGGCACGTTGGATCGAGTTCTTCGACGCCAACCACGCTGCGCAACACGGCCAGAACGGACAGCTGGCGTTTCTGCGTTACGCCTATCGCTGTCTGGAGGACCTGCACTGCGGCAGCGGGTGGGAGGCCGAGTTCCCGCGCGACGTGTGGGAGCTGCACCGGCTCGGCGTCGAGGGCCGCAAGCGGCTGCGCTTCGACGGCATTGCGCAACCGTGGCTGCGGGATCTGGCCAAGCGGTTCGCCCGCTGGCGGTTAAGCATCGGACGCAGCCCCAACCAGACCTACATCGACGTCCAGGCGGTGACGCGTTTGGCCGGCTTCTTGGCGTCCCCGCCGGTCGACATCACCAGCCTGGCCGGCATCAACCGCGCGGTATTGGAGCGCTACCTGGCCGACCTGTCCACCGACCCCCGGGCACTGCACTCCCGCAGCCGCGACATCAGCTCGCTCGGTGCGTTCCTCGACGCGATCCGCCGCCACGAGTGGGACCACGACCTGCCCGCGAGTGCCGCGTTCTATCCCGACGACTTCCCCAAACCCGCGAAACGCCTGCCCCGCGGGCTGGCCGAGCACATCATGGCCCAGGTCGAACAGCCCGCGAACCTCGACGGATGGAACAACCCCGAGAGTCGGCTGCTCACGATCATCCTGATGCGCTGCGGACTGCGCGTCGGTGACGCCACCAAGATCGCCTTCGACTGCGTCATCCGTGGCGGCGACGGAGCTCCCTATCTGCGCTACACCAACGGCAAGATGAAACGCGAAGCTCTCGTCCCGATCGACGAGGAAGTCGAGCAGGCCATCGCCGAGCAACAACAGCGGATCCTGCGCCGCTGGACCAACGGCAGCCCCTGGCTGTTCGCCGCTCCGAAGATGAACCCAGACGGCCGCCGGCCGCTGACTACGCCCTCCTACCGCGGCCAGCTACGGGACTGGCTGGCGCGCTGCGAGATCCGCGACGAGCACGGCCGTCCAGTGCATCTGACTCCGCACCAATGGCGGCACACCTTTGGAACACGGTTGATCAACCGGGACGTGCCGCAAGAAGTCGTACGGGTGTTACTCGATCACTCCAGCGGTGAGATGACAGCTCACTACGCCCGCCTTCACGACACCACCGTCCGCCGGCACTGGGAGTCCGCCCGCAAGGTCGATGCCAGGGGCCAAACCGTTGCGATCGACCCCGACGGCCCACTGGCCGAAGCGAACTGGGCCAAGCAACGGCTCGGGCGCGTGACCCAAGCATTGCCCAACGGCTTCTGCGGGCTGCCAGTTCAAAAGACCTGCCCGCATGCCAATGCTTGTCTGACATGTCCGATGTTCGTGACTACGCCCGAGTTCCTGCCGCAACACCACGAACACCGTCAGCAAGTCCTGCAGATCATCTCCGCTGCCGAGGCGCGCGGTCAGTTACGCCTCGTCGAGATGAACCAACAAGTCCTGGGAAACCTCGACACCATCATCACCACACTCGAAACCGACTCCGGTTCAGAGGAATTGGATTCTGCTGATGCGGGCTGACAACACCCGGCACCTCATCGTCGCCGCCCGACAACGCCACGAACTCACCCGAGCCAAGGCGATCCAGGCATTGAGGACCCTCGACGCCGAAGGGCGCCCGGTCACCTTCGAGGCCGTGGCTCAAGCAGCGGCGGTGTCTCGGTCCTGGCTCTACGCGCAATCCGACGTCCGAGCTGAGATCGAACGGCTTCGCGCTGCCCACCGTCGAGCACCCGCGACACCGGTCCCCGCGCGGCAACGAACCTCGGACGCCTCACTGCTACGCAGGCTCGAAGCCGCCAACCAGCGCAACCGGAAATTGGCCGAGGAGAACCGCACGCTCCGAGACCAACTCGCCCGAGCACTCGGCCAGCAGCGCACCGCATCCGAAACCACGTCAACCCGCACCCCCCGGAAACGTCTCAGCTCGATAACGATCGGTCCCTGCTGAAAGGCCTCCCCCATGACCCCACCTCAAACGTCGACGACAACGTCCACAACGAAACACCGCAGGTCAAAGCCCCGAATAGGCCAGCGGCTCAAGATAATGCAAGACCAGGCCGGCCACGACTACGCCAGTACCACATCGCTTTACACCGGCGTCTCCAGCGATTATCGGACCCGGGCTCTGCGCCGTGTCCTCGACCGGACCATCAAGGATGCGCTCTCCCTGGGAGAGGAAACATCATGAAACGGGAAGTCGACTACACCTGGCGCCTCGCTGAGCTGATGGCGGCCCACGGCATGCACAACAGCACCGACCTGATCCCCCGGCTCGCTGAACGCGGGATACAGCTCTCACGCCCTCAGGTCTACCGCGTTGTTCACCAACGCCCCGAACGGGTTTCCCTACAGCTGATGGCAGCCTTGTGCGATATCCTCGGCTGCGGGGTGGACGACCTGGTGACCGTGACCGCCACCGAAGTCCGCCGACGAAAGAGCGCCTCCGGGGCTGCCCCCACCCCGCCGCCGAATGTCGTCGAACTCAACAAGTCAGTCCGCCCTCGGCGAGCACGAATCATCACCGATGGCAACGATTGAGCCCACACCGCGTTCCACCACACGCGGACGACCACGCGTCACTGCCGGCGTCTTCGAATGCAGCCGATGCCACCGCATGGCCAACAAGCTGCGCGTCTACTGGCCCGGAGATCAGCTCTGCCACAGCTGTTTCTACACCGCGATGCGCACCCACGGCATCTGCCCCAGCTGCGGACACGACGGCGTCCTCCCTGGCCGCCGCAACCGCACCGACCCGCACCCGGTCTGCCTGAGCTGCGCCGGCATCCCCGGCGCCTTCACTTGCAAAACCTGCCACCGCGAAGGCGAGATCTACCGCTGCGGCCAGTGCGCCCGCTGTGCCCTGCGCGAGGACCTCTGCAAAATTCTGTTGCACCATCCCGCCGACCTCGCCGCCATGCAAACGCTGATAGAAGTACTCTGTGGCGTCGATCGACCCGAAAGCATCCTGACCTGGAAACGCAACAGCCAAGTACTCGAGCTGCTCGGCGGAATCACCTCCGGCGCAATACCACTGACCCACGACGGGCTCACCGCGGCGGGATCCGGCCGCCATATCGATCACCTGCGCAGCCTCCTGCAACACCACGGCCTGCTCCCACAACGCGATGAACACCTGGCGCGCTTCGAAGTCTGGCTGGCCGACAAACTCGACGCGATCGACTCCCCCGCGGTTCGCGCTCCGGTCGAACAGTTCGCAACCTGGCACCATCTCCGACGGCTCCGAAGTGAATCGCGACCCGGCCAATCCTCGGACGGCCCAAAGCGTTCCGCGAAACAAGAAATCGCCGAGACTATCAAGTTCCTCACCTGGCTCGAACAGACTCACGAGCGCACTGTCACCGACTGCACGCAACGAGATGTCGATGAGTACCTCGCCTCAGGCCCGACCACTCGTCACTCAATCCGAACGTTCTTCGTCTGGGCGAAGAAGAGCAAGCTCAACGGCGCGGTGCAGATCGGTTTCAGACAGGCGAAAACCACCCCGACGATCACCCAAGACCAACGCCTGGCCTGGCTCAAGGAACTGCTCATCGGCGACTCCGAAAGCCTGCCCTACAGAGTCGCCGGCGTTCTGCTGCTGCTCTACGCCCAGCCGCTGACCAAGATCGCCACGCTACAGTCCACCGCGATCTCCCAAGCCGATGGGGAGACCCGTATCGCGCTCGGCAAGGACCCTATCCCTGTTCCCGAACCATTCGCCTCCCAGCTCAACTACCACGTTCGCCATCGCCCCAACCTGCGCACCGCTGGCGGAACCACTGGCACACCGTGGCTCTTTACCAGCAGCCGACCAGGACGGCACATCGATCCACAGGCCATCATGAAGCGGCTACGAGGGCTCGGCATCAACCTGCAGGGCGCGCGAAACACCGCCCTACAAGCACTCGTCTCCGAAATCCCCGCTCCCCTGGTCGCCGAAATGCTCGGCTACAGTGACCAAGTCACCCAGAAGCACGCCGCCGAAGCCGGCAACACCTGGGCCAGATACGTCAAGCATTAAACTGTTGTGGCGGAGTGAAATTCATTTATCATCCTTGCGTTGTGAATTTGGACGTTTCCGTCGGCGGTCCGGAAGCCCATACTTCACTCGAAGCTCATTACGCTAACAGTGCGGCCAGCTGCGTAATATCCGTCGGCCTGCGCCAAAGCCTCTCGGGCACTGTCTTGGTCAGCTGTTTGTGCAGCCCGTCGGGCCCGGTCAGCGACAGTCCCTGTTCCTGGGCCAGGCGGCACCAACTCGACCGCGGCATGCTGCTCTGCGGACTGCTCAACCTGCTTCTTCTTCGCCCCACCATCCAGTGTCGTCATCACGGCACCTACCCCGCTGAGCAACGCTCAGCGCGTTAGGACGGAAACACCGATAAATCCAAAGTCCCTTCACCAGAACTGTCGGCGCTGGGGGTTAACGTAGTCACTCCCAGGGACGAAGCAGGAGCGGTCGATGTTCGATGATGAGGTGAATTACCCCACCGCAGTGACCAGCTACGACGACGACGGTGTAGCTGAAGCCATCCGCTGGTGCGCGTCCCACATGGAGAAGGGCGACACCCTGACCGTCTGGACCAAGCTGAAGTCCAACCTGCGCAACTGCGACGCGTTGGACCGACTAGTCAGCCGCCACTCGGACGTCGAGCACATAACCGGCAGAGGAGGCGCATACGTGCGTGCCCATGGCCCCGTGCTGATGGCCTGGCCGAACATGGACGACATCGGCGAGTTGGTCCGATTCAGCAGCCACATGATCCGGGGGCTGTGTGTCATCACTTGGAACGCCGACCGGATTCGTCCGTGGGTGACGCAGATGCGACCGGATATCCTCGGCGACGGCTCGGAGTGGCAGGACCGCACGCCGGAGCTGGACCCCGTGGTGATCGAGGCGATGAGGAGCCTCACGCTGACGATCAACCACAACAACACTATCGCGGCGGGCTACGAGAAGGACGACGTCGTGAGCGTGCTCCTTGCACTCCACGATGCCCGCATCCCGATGGACAGCAACGCGATGCAGGGATGGGCCCTTGCCCACGGCTGGTCCGGCAAGAACCCGGCATTGCTGGCGAAATACGTCAAGGAGATAAATGGCGGCAAGCGCCCTCGGTGTAACCGAGTGATCCAGTCCGACTACATCGACCACCTGAAGGAGCGGGTGGCCGCGGGCATAGAAGACGGCCCGGAGTGACCGTGGCGGTTACTCACGCGGGTCCCTTCCTCCGATTTGTCGTCGTGGTCAGGTCCAGCCATCGGCGTGCGTGCGATCCCGGGTGGAGGGCTGGGAGTGAGTGAGTTGATTCCGAATCTCGAGGACATGCGCGCGCAGTTGCCAACCGATGGCACCGCGCAGGATGCCCATGAGTTCGTTGCTGAGCTGGCCATTGTCGTATCGGCTGAAGACGTGGACATGACGATCGACGCCCTTGTGGATCGTTGGCTGGAGGTATCCGATGACCATAAGGCCTGATGCCGGAAGCGGTGGCACGGTTCGGATCCTCTGCCTGCGCATCCGGGGATTCCGGTCGTATGGCACTGAGGCGCGGGAGATGGACCTCGACGCACCGCTCGCCGTCGTCAAGGGCGACAACAGTCAGGGGAAGACTGCAACTGCGGAGGCGCTGGAGTTCCTCTTCACCGGATGCAGTAGTCGCAGGGATCTCTTCGGCGGGGCAAAGACGGAGTACGACCGGATGCTCGCCAACGTCCACCTGCCGGAGGGTGATACCGGTGTCTGGGTAGAGGCCGACATACGGTGTGCCGACGGTGTCGTGCGGACTGTGCGGCGGGTGCTCACCGCCGACTACTCGCCGACCTCCGACTGTGCGAGCGAACTGGCCGTCGATGGCCAGCAGGCAGATCTGAACGACCTCGGCATTCCCTTTGGTGACCCGCCGCTCGCGGCGCCTGTGCTGCTGCAGCACAACCTGCGCTACGTGCTCTCAACCGAGCCGAACAAGCGGGCGGCGTACTTCCGCTCTTTGCTTGACCTTACGGATCTCGACATCGTGAGGAGTGCCGTAGCCCGGGCGAAGGGTTACCAGTAATGTACGCCGTATTACCTTGCGCGCCATGGATTTTGAAAAATGCTGTCACCGTCACCGCTGTCACCTCGAGAAGACGGAGTCACGCATCATCGCCTTCAACGGTGTCGCGAACCTCGTCGTCGACGTGATCGCAGCTACCGTCAACGAGTACCCCGGATCCGTCGTCGAGGGTAACGACTCGCAGGTCGCGATCCACGATGCCGGTTGCTTCTCGGGCTGCTGCTAACGTCGCGTCAGCGCCATCCGGGTCGATCTCGTGCAGCTGGTCAGCGTTGGTGAGCGCCGCGAGCGCGATGAGCCGCCGCAGCTGCTCGTCGGTCAGAGATTCGAGATGCTCGCGATCAGCACCGCTTTCGGCCATTGTTTCGATCACCTCGCGACGGCGTTGCTCGGCCTCCCCATTGTTCTGTAGTGCTGCCACGCTCGCCTTGGCGTCCTTGATCAGCAGCAACAAGTGAAGAGGGTCGGTAGGCGACGGTTCGAACTGGTAGCGGGTGTAGAACTGGCGGGCTTCGTGGTGGAGCGCGTGCACAAGGATGGCGCGGACGCCGATCTGTTCGGCGACTTGTACGCTGCGGGCAATGGCGTCGCGCAGCAGGTTCTCTCCCAACCCGCAGCCCTGGTGTTTGCGGTCGACCGCGAGGCGCGACAGCAGGATCACCGGCACTGGGTTGGGCATGTTTCGGCGGAACTTGCCGGACAAATCGGCGTGTGACACAGCTCCCGACGCGAGTGCGTAGTAGCCGACAACTCGGCCACCTTGGCAGGTGACGAAGCAGCGAGATGCGCCGCCGGCGTGGTTGGTCAGTGCACGCGTGCGGAGGTAGTTGTCCAGACTTGGTTCTCCACTGTCGAAGGTCGCGACATCGTCGGACTCGTTAATCGGCCGCGGGAGGCTGTAACCACTCACGCTTCAGGATCGAACAGCGATGGCTTGTCGAACATCTTCGCCAACGCCGGCTTGTACCGAACGGGCCGGTCGAGCAAGGTGCTGAACTCAGCCCAAGCAGGGTCATCAAGTAAAAAGTGCCGACGGTCTGCGAGAACGTCGCGAGCGTGCGCGACCGTGGCACAAACAGTGAAGGTCGTCAGGTCGGTCCCTTCGACCTCGGCGGCACGGCGAATCAATGCGTCCTGCTCAGGCGTCAGGCGCACCGCGAAGCGTTCAGACTTTGTAGCCACATACCCTATTGTGTGCCTGATAGGCGTACAGGTCAACCAGGGGCGCGATGTGGCGCCAAGGCTTGCCGCACTAGAAACAATCACACTGCGGGCAACCTTTCCGCGTGGGCCGGTCTGAGTCAGGTACCGGCGCCGAGTCGTCGGAGGCGGCTCGTCCAGATCCGCCCAAGTCGCCGCCGACGGGCTAGTGAAATACGGCGGAATCGAATACGGCGGGTTACCAGTAAACTACTCCCACATACTCTTAATACCGCTGTGCCCCAAAGCAATTCGCGTTACGCTGACTTATCAATCGTTGGCATGATTCTGGAATAGTTTGCTGTGCAGCATCATTCGATCCATCGACTCGGTGCCGCGATGGAACCTTGATGATTCATCAGATGAATCAGCGCGCAGCCGGCATACTGCCGAGGCGATGGAGATCTGTTGGTGGCTATCTCTCCCCCGCTGGGGGATTGACGCCGGGCGACGGTCGGACTACCTCTTGTTCCGTTCCAGGGAGGGCCTAGGCGATTTGTTGTTTCGCTAGTTCTCCCAGCGCGATGACGCCCCCGGTGATCTGCGCGGCGAGCTCGGTGGGGTCGGCGTTCTGTTGCTCCGGGATGTTGGCAGTCAAGGCGAGGGTGGCGAAGCCGTGGGACAGCGACCATCCCGCCATGGCTAGCCCACGGACATCTTCGTCGGTGACCGGTCCCAAGCGATGCGTCGTGAGACTGGTCCGCGCGGTGTCGTACAGGATGTCGAAAGCTGCGTTCTTGGCTAGCCTCAGCTCTGGGTCATCGCTGCGGTACAGGTAGGGGCGGAACATCACTTCGAAGTGGCCGCGGTGGGAATCTTCTGGGTCAGCGCGTACAGGTAGGGGCGGAACATGCGAGTGGCCGCGGTGGGAAAGCGCGAATGCGATGTAGGCCTGCCCGCCTCGGAAGAACCCATCACGACCGGTCGCAGCCGCACCAATCATCTGTGCTTGAAAGCGAAATCCCTCGGTCGCCACTGCGGTAAAGATCCCGCGCTTGTCGCCGAATTGGTAGGCCAGCGCGGCATGGGACACGCCCGCTCGGCGGGCGATCCGGCGCATGCTCACCGCCGCGACCCCGACGGTTTCGACTTCCTCGACCGCACCGTCGATCGCCGCTCGCTCAAGCTGCCCGTGGTGATAGGGCCGCGCGGGACTCGTTGTCATAGTTGGCCACTGTACCGACACAATCTAACCATTGATAAGTTGCGCGGGCTGGGGCAGACTGGGGATCGTCACGAGGAACTGTCCACTGGTAAGACTCGTGCTCAGGAGGGCCTGTGAACGACAACAGCGCCGCGATCGTGTTCGACCAGCGTTGGCCTTCGGCGCGCATAGCGCGGTGGGCCGGCACTGTCGGAGTCGTCCTGCCCGCCATCACCCTCGTGGTTTATCCGATCTGGTCATTCCCCGGGACTCCGACGTCGGGTAGCGAAGTCGCACGCTGGGCGGCGATTCACCACGATCGGTTGATCGTGACGATGCTGCTCAATACTGCTGGCGTCACGCTGTGGCTGGTATTCAGCGCGGCGGTATGGAGCTACCTGCGCGATCGACTCCCCGCACGATCGTCGCTCGCGACATGCTTTGCCGCCGGCTTCATCGGGTGCGTGACGCTTTTATTGAGCGGGTTCAGCGCGTTCGACCTGCTGCTCTACCGGCCCCACAGCCCCGAGACGTCAACGCTGCTCTACGATTTGACCTTCGGATTGCTGGCAATGTCGGGAATGCCCACCATCGTGGCGGCGGGGTCGTTCGCGGTTGCCATCTACGTTCATCGGGTGCTGCCACGGTATGCCGCCCACCTCGCCACTGCCGCGGCCGTGATACACCCCCTGCTCCTCGCAGCGTTCATCGTCCACGATGGGCCGCTTTCGCTCGAGGGTTTCTCGATCACCGGAATGCCGGCTGTTCTGTTTGCCTGGATTTTCGGAACTGCAGTCGCGATGCCGCGCGAGGTTCAGTGATCAACGAATAAGCCATCCAGGGCCAGGAGCCGCGGGTGTCGCGCCAGCCGCCCGCTCCCCCGTCATGTCGATCACGGACCACCTTTTTGGCAATCGTGGGACCGCCCTGCGCGACCCCATTGCCACGCCGAACGTGTTCCATTTCCGGGGCTTCTCTTTCGTCGAGTGCCCGGCGGTGATGGACTAATCGGAGTTCCGTTCAACCGGCCAGCATGGAGGAAGCCTTGACGTGAGCGGCACAGGCATCGAAGCGGCATCCAGCGATGGCGTTCCGCAGGAATGGCGGCACAACCCTTTCACCCGCTGGCCACAGCGCGGCGGGAAGGCTCTGTCGGCGTTGCAGCTGCCGTTCTTTCTGCTCCATGCGCCGACTGGCTTCGGAGTACTCACCACGACCGGACGCCGGACCGGGAAACGACGACGGAAATGCGTGCGGGTCATTGTGGACGACTCCGTTGCCTATCTGGTGATGCTGGGGCCGGTGCTGTTGAGAGCACCCAAGGACCAAGCCATTACGCACTGGCTGCGCAACATCCGCGCCAACCCAGTTGTGCGACTGCGGGTGTCCGCTGGGACTCTCACTGGCACCGCGCGCGAACTCAGTGATCCTGCGGAACTGGCCGTTGCTCGGCGGGCATACACCCGCACGGTGAACCCTTTCGATTTTTGGGAATACCGTTTCCATACCGGCGACCGGCCCACCCCCGACAAGATTCAGCGCCTGCACCAACATTGGTTTGACGCGGGTGTACCGGTCGTTATCGAACTCCCAGACTGATGTCTGCACTGACCCACCAGCTACGGTTCCTCGCGGCGATCCTAGGCTTCATCGGGCCGACGGACATGTATCCGGTTGCGCCGCAGGCAGCTTCCTAGCTGTGCCTTTTCCGCGCGGCCGGTGAACCCGGGTACTCGAAGGAATAGCATTGGGGGGTTCCGAAAGCCTCCCTCAGCCACGCCTTGGAGCAAGGTCGTTGCTCCCCGCCGGGGCACACGCGGCGCGGCTGGACCACAGCGGCTGTCGTGGACGCGTTGCCGAGCACGGTGTTTGGTACTACGCGCACAGGTGCCGAATCGCGCGTTGCGCAGCCAGGTGCCCGCACATACCGTGGGGGCCGGCTCCAGGTGGCGTCGATGCAGAACAGAGATACATGCCCGGGACGCCGATGTTGTATGGCGAAACGAGCTTCGGGCGCGCGATCATCTGGTGGAGGCCGGGGGCGCCGCCCATGACGTCGCCACCGACGATGTTGGCGTTGTAGTCGCTGAACTCGGCCGTTTTGCGGGTGAAGGTTCCGACTATTCGCTCGCGGAAACCGGGTGCGAAGCGTTCGATTTGCCGCATTATTGCCTCGCTGGCATCGCCAGCGTAATCGTGCGGCACGTGCGCGTAGGCATAGAACGGGTGCACATTACCTACCGACCGGCTCGGGTCGGCCAAATACTGTTGCGCCGCAATGATGAACGGCCGCTCCGGCATTTTTCCGGCATTGGTGTCTCGCTCAGCGGCTACCACTTCCTCAAGGCTTCCGCAGACATGCACAGTGCCAGCGGATCTGCAGTGCTCGTTGGTCCACGGAACCCCATCCTCGACCGCAAAATCGATCTTGAACGCGCCGGGCCCGAAACGGTAACGGCGATAAGCGCGCCGCACGTGGCCCGGCAGAGCATCACCCGCAAGCTCGACGACCGCGTGGGGCGTCAGGTCGAACATCACGATATCTGCCTGGCGTACCTCAGCGAGAGACTGCACTCGCTGGCCTGTTTCGATCATCCCGCCAAGTCCAGTCAGGATCCGCTGCAGTGCCGTGGCGATCTGCGAGCTCCCGCCCTTGGGCACCGGCCAGCCGTAGCGGTGAACTGTCGCGCCGAACATGACCGCGAACGCAGACGAGGGCGGCCGTCCCAGCGGACCCCAGCCGTGGGCAGCGTTCCCCGCGAACAGTGCCTTGACCTCATCAGTACGCCACAACCGCGCGAAGGTGGTTGCTGGTATCAACCCCGCTGCCCCGAAACGAGCGAGCTGCAACGGATGACGTGGCACATGGATCAATGGACGAAGAACGTCTGCTACGAGATCATCGAAACCGTTCGCGTATGGCTCAAATATCCGCCGCCATCGGGCTCCGTCGGCACCGAGCAGGCGCTCAGTTGTCTCGAACGACTGCACCTGCACGCCAGCGCGGCCTCCGTCCAAAGGATGCGCAAGGTCGACCTCAGGCCACACCCACTCCAATCCGTGCGACGCGAGATCCAGAGACTTGAGAAACGGCGACGCGAGGGCGATGGGAACCACCGCGGCGCAATCGTCATGCAGGAGTCCCGGCAGGGTGTTCTCACTAGTGCGGACCCCGCCCCCGATCGTGTCGGAGGCTTCCAGCACGGTTACCCCGATGCCGTGCTGGACAAGGGTGACTGCCGCGGCGAGCCCATTGGGCCCCGACCCGACGACGATCGCTGTCGTCACTCACGCCTCCCTGTCGAAGAATCTCCGGCCGGAGTCCACACCGCCACACGGTCCGCGGACGTACTCCCCGCTTGGACGTCCTGCTCGGCGCACTGTCCACCACCCCAGCACCCGTTCGCCATCTTTGCAGACGAACGCGCGCGAATGACGGCTTCCAGCGCCTTACCGGTCCTCGGCGGTTAGCCCGAACCCCGAGATCGTTGCCTCGCGTTGCTGCACACTAATAGTCATGGCCACAGGGGGCCGACTTCAGCGTCGGCTGGAAAAGTCGGTATTCAATCCTGGGTTTCGGGTCGCTTTGCGACTTGGCATCGCGCCCAAAGCGCTCGCGTTGCTCGAGACAATCGGACGGCGCAGTGGGAAGCGACGATTGACTCCGGTAGGCAACGGACTAGACGGCGAGGTCTTCTGGCTGGTCTCTGAACACGGCCGCCAAGGCGGCTACGTCAAGAACCTCGCCGCGAATCCGCGTGTGCGCGTCAAGGTTGGCCGCCGCTGGTACGCCGGCACCGCCACGATCGTCGACAGCGACGATGCGCAGGCCCGCCGCCGCCGGATTGACGAAAGTAACGGCCTCGCCGGTCGGATCGATGGCATCATCTTCCGAGCCTCGGCCAGCACCCCAACCACAATCCGGATCGACCTGGACAACCCACTAGACGAGAATATGCACGGATCGAATATGGAGGATTACTGGTAATCGGAGAAGGCTCCACTCTCGGACGTTGCCATCAGTGTCGGTGTCCTGCGGCATGCGTTGGCCATGACATCGACACCGTCTGACTTGGAGTTGATCCGGCTGCCCTCCCATCAATTGGTGCGGACAACTCAAAAACCCCGCAGTCGGATGGCGCGCGGACGTTGATCTCACAGGGTTGGCGGGTTGTGCCCATCGCGCAATGCCGGCCTCGGCGCGTATTGCGATGATCCCAATCAGGCTCAACGCAGCGATTGACTATCTCAAAACGCACCTGTGCCGTGGTGCGGAAACCGGATCTCAAAGTGGTTAGTGGGCAATCCTCGGGCGGACAGAGCGGCCGGGTGAAACCGACGGCCCAGCAACCTTATTAGCCGGAAGCAAGCACCCCCCCGCTCGTCTCATCGGTTGGTGAATTTTCTCGCGGGGCGCGGCGGGCGCGACTTTCCCGGAGGGCTTGCTGCGCAGACTCCAGGGTGATGTTGCGTGGATCGACCCCTTCCCTCTCGAAGCCTTCCACCGCGATGGGCAAATAGAGAAACTTCAGCGGGACGAGACGCTCGACGACTGCGTAGAACCGCCGATACATCCACATAAAGCGGCGCGACATCTCCTCGTCGTCGGGGGTCCACTCTAAGTTGAACAGCTCCCGCACATGGGGTGGAAAACTGTTGACAACGACTTGCCGCCGCGCCGCCACCCAGGGCCACACTGTCTTTTTCAGGACCGGAGGCCACCACCGCGGCGCCGGGCGTCGCTCGATAAATTGTTCGAGCATGACCTGAGTTACCTGTGTATTAACCAGATGATTACGCTCGATGTTGTCCAGGTACTGCTCGAAATCGTCGTAGGTATCCGGCTGAGGGCTATCGTCCACTCCCAACATGCTGTACCACTCTTTGGATTCCTCGAATATTTGCTCCTTCATGGCTCGCGGCATGGCCCCGTCAAAATACAGCTGCTCCGTGATTACGATCAATAAGTGATAGAAGAAAGTGACATGCGCAAAATAAAAGGTTTCCGCATTCAAAGCGTGATACGTGCCATCCTGCAGGGTCCCTTTGATGGCCTTGTGCATATTCCGAGTCTTCAGTCCGTATTTCATCGCTTCTTCAGGTGCGTCGTACACCGTACCGTAAATGTACTCACGAGATCTCTGACGCCGCTCTTTATATATCTTGCGGCGCGCGCCGAAGGAGCTGTCACCAGTGAAAAGTACTGAATTCGCGGTTGCTTTCGCCATCTGCGGCCATGCGCCCGCAATTGTGCCCACTACTCCGCCACCAAAAAAGGCAACATCAAGACGCCCCCAATATTTCCATATCAGAGAGCCGGCAGGGAGCGGATGCTGAAGAAGGTCGCTCCGGGACAAACTATGATCGTCCGTAAATTCCGTCACTCTAACGTCTCTCGGGACTACGAGCTCTGGATCAAATGTTGTCTGCATGATTTTCCTGAGCGCCCTGAGGCCCCGGACCGCCATGTAAAACTCCTTGCGTTGCCGATACTCGTCATTTGATTAAGCTCAGTACCCGGCCGTTTACACGCCCAGCCTCGGGTAGCTGATCGACTATCAGCTAACCACCGTTATGCCGACTCTGTCTTGGGTTTCGAGGGTCTGTCGTTCCTTGGCGGGGTTTATCGCACAGCGGAGCGTAACCAGTAAGCGAAACCGCTTGATCTGCTGGTTCCTTAGCGGGTTGAACACTCGATCTGGATGGCGCTGAGAGCGTTTCGCTCGACCGCGGCCTTCAGCCGGATCCACGCCAGCTCCGACTGAGGGCTGCCACGGTGGCGCGAAGCTGCGTCGGGCTAACCCATTGTCAAGATTGCGGCCGCGGCGAGGCCAAGCACCGTCACGAGGGCCACGAAAATCACCGTGATCGCCGCGCGCACGATCTCTTCTTCCGTGAGCCTCGGGCGCGGCTTCGATTCAACGCGAACGGTGTCTCTTGGACAGCCATTTGCGTTCACTTTTGCGACCGCCAAAAGGAGATCGTCATGCCCGTCGGCCACGTCATTGTCGACTGGGTCGTGCGCGGCGATTGCGGTCGTCATATCAGCCCCCGGGACGCCTACAGGCGTTATTGGACGGTCGAAGCTTCGGCTTTCTCGTATATCCGAAGATACGAGCGCGAGATCACGATTGCGGTAACGATCCTTAACGGCCGCAGCACAGTCGTGCTCCTGCACTGCGCGGCGAGCAGGGTGAGCCGCGGTGAAGTTGCCATCGTGACGAAAGACCTTCCCTGCTGCGGCGCGGGAGGGATATGCACCAAACCAATATGGATGTTTACCGGCCGATGCTTCGGCTATGCCCACCATCACTTCCGGCAACACCAACGCGCCGACCATGCTCATCGCCGAGCGCGCAGCGCGGGCGACCGTCGGTTAGGTCGTTCTCCTGCA
The DNA here is from genome assembly GCF_976985685.1 of Mycobacterium sp. NTMscope_Eco_3. Lineage (NCBI taxonomy): Bacteria > Bacillati > Actinomycetota > Actinomycetes > Mycobacteriales > Mycobacteriaceae > Mycobacterium > Mycobacterium sp. NTMscope_Eco_3. The sequence continues at coordinate 2,175,420 of NZ_CDRJYZ010000001.1, forward strand.
TGTCCTTTCGCGGTTATAGCCGAACGATCACCACTTGGTATCTATTTGGGAATGCAACCGCGTTTCGACTGGCGCAGCACTATCGGTAACAACAGTCACATGTTTAACCTTGCGCCGTGCGCAATTTGCCCTCTGCCGCCACCGATGTGCCATTGCGCACCGTCTCCCGGCGCGACGCGCTGCGCTACGCCGCCACGTTGGCCGGTCTGGGTGCCGCATCGGTGGCCTGCGGCATGCCGACAGCGACTGCCGCCGCTCCCCCTCAGCTGATCGACTTTGCCGCACACCAGATTCCGGCGCAGCAGATCCGGGCTGCCGGCTATAGCGGGGTGGTCAACTACGTCTCGTTGTCACGTCCCGGCTCCTCGTTCGGCGCCAAACCCATCACTCGGTCCTACGCCGACTCACTGACAGCCGCGGGTTTGGTGATTGTCAGTAACTACCAATACGGCAAGCCGGGTGGGTCGACACCGTCAGACTTCACGCGGGGCTACGCGGGCGGCGTCGCGGATGCGCGCACCGCCTGGCGTTTGCACACCGCGGCAGGCGGCGGCCAGAGTGCGCCGATCTTCTTCACCATCGACGAGGACATCAACCGCAACACCTGGATTCACACCGCGCTGCCGTGGTTTCGCGGAATCAACTCAGTTCTTGGGGTTCAGCGCACTGGGGTCTACGGAGGTGTCAGGGTCTGCCAGTGGGCCGTGGCCGATGGCGTTATCGGGTCTTCGAGCACACCTGGCCGCCGGTGGGCCTGGCAAACTCGAGCCTGGTCCGGTGATCAGGTCCACCCCGCCGCTGTTCTCTACCAGCGCGTCGTGAGCGCCGCGTCCAATCCCGGGCCGAAGGTCGGCGGATTCGAAGTGGACGTCAACGACGTCCTGGCCCCCGACTGCGGCCAGTGGAATCTCCATGCGGGTCGTCCAAGCGGCGACGTGTGATAGGTGTTGCCGCCACTTCCGGCGATACCAACGCGCCGATCATGCTCGTCGCAGAGCACGCAGCGCGAGCGTTCATGGAATAAGTCGGTTAAGCGCCGACATCAAAGATGTTGCGGTGCAATCTGACCCAGGGCTGGTGGGGGCTTATGCGCCAGACGGCAGAACTACGCCGGGTTCATCTGATGAATCAGGCCCGCCGGAGGCCGTGCTCACCGAGGAAGATCTGAGGCAACATCTCCGTTCAATGACCACTACCGTTCAGAGTGCCAAGTACCGCGAGTTGGTGGGACACAGCCTGCCTCCATTCGATTTCAGCATTGCGTCGTTCCTTGACGGCGGTCTTAGCTGCCTTGCTGGTTGGCTGAAATCGAGCGGAGTTCATCGCGCCCGCGTGCCACCTCGCCTGATTCGGGCTACAGCCCGGATGGTACGACGTTGCCGTTGACCGTCACTTCGACCCGGCCGGTCTTCGGGTTGTACTCGATTTTGCCGTGCTCGAAATTCGACACGAGCAGATCGCCGACGGTGTTCACGTCGCTGGTCGGAAAGCCCAGCGCACCCGCCGACCCGTTAGTGCCCGTGACCGCAGGCACGCCGTTCGGGTCGCGTGGCACATTCCAGGCCTCCCGGATCTTGCCTGTGGTGATGAACGTGGGTGTACCGGGCTCGTCGTTCTTGGCGGTGATCACGCCGCCCTGGAACTGCTGGAATACCAAGCCGCTCTCCCGCTTTCCCGCGTTGCGGTCACCCGTGAGCGGCTTGCCGAGAGCCTGCTTCTGATCCTGCGTTGCCGACGAGTACTTGGCAGCGATCGGGCCGGTCAGAGTTACCTCAACGTTGCCCTCCCCGAGGACTTTCACCTCAGTGGGCGGCGCCGGGGGTTTAGACGTGGAGGTGGCGCTCGCCCCGACCTGAGGCGGCGCCGGCGCGTCGACGCTCTTGCCATTGCTGCAGCCCACAGCAATCAGTGCGACGGCGGCCAGGCCGGCGACTGCCGCGTGGCGGTATGCGATCGTTCTCATGGCTTCCTCTCGCGTCTTCCTAAGGCAGGCGGTCGCGGTCTTCGTGGCTCCGACCGAACTTACGCCGCGGGCATAGACGGCGAGCCAGAGGACCGGGGTAAGGATCACCGGTGCGATGAAATCCACCGTGGCCATCGGCGGGCAAATTCCATGGCATGTCGACCACGCAGTCGCCGGTTACAGCCAGCGTGAATGCCGGGCACGCGCGTCTCGCGTGATGCCAAAGTCCCAGCTTTTAGCCGAATGCTTCCAGGGGCCGCGGCAGGTTCAGCACCAGTTGCGCATCTTTGGTGACCTCTAGACGCAGGATTGTGGAGGCGCCAAGCCCGTCGAGAAGATCGCTCAGCGGGCCGCCGTGTCGGGTGAGTGTGACGTCACGCGGGAAGCTGCGTTGCGCGAACGACAGCGTGTTCGATTGCACCGAGGTTTGGCGCCATTGCCCGTCGACCAAATGAACCATGGTGTTGGTGCCGAGCCGGGACTGTGATGGGAAATCGGTGAACTCTGGTAGCGGCGCCTGCAGGCTCACATCCGGTTTGCCTGTGGGGCCAGCGATTCCGGCCCGCACGGCATCGCTGATGTCGACACTGATGTCGGTGCGCCACTTCGGCAGCTGGTAGCCTTCGACGCCGCGGACCCGGGCAATCTCGGTGGTGACTGGTAGCGCCAGGACGTGAGCGTAGAACTTCCTGCGCCGCATGGTGTTCAGCAGTTCGAGCTCGGGAAGCAGGCCGGACAGCAGACCCCGTTCACCGGGCTTTCGGATGACGACCGCGACGGACACTTCGTCATATGGATCGTTGTCGCAGACCGCATACGAGAAGAAAGTCAGGGCCGCGACTCCATAACCGGGGACCGCCCGCAATGGCTCGAGAGGCTCTGGAAGCATCGCCGCCAGACGGTCGAACGGAGCGAGCATGTTCGCCTGAACGATGGTCGCGCGGTAGTAGAAGTTCGGCGCCCAAATCGGTCCGATCCGCGAGTCGACCTGGACCTTCGGGATCCGTCGGAACCAGTCGATGTTTCCGGCGGCGGGGTCTTGTGCCACCTCGTCGAGGTCGGGATTCGAGCGATATCGGTCGTAGTACCCACCCTTCGGCACCTCGACGGTCTGTCCAGCGAATTCGACCTCGGTGAGTTGCGTTGCCATTGTCGTTGACCTCGTCCTTGTATGGGTCGGTAGCCGTTCGGTGGGTATCGACCCCCAACGCTAAGACTATGTACGTCCCAGGCAGATCCACAGGTGATGAATGGCCAACAAGTTGTGACTAGTGGCCATGAAGATGCCGTTCGAAAAAGATCTCGGCAAGAATCGGATCCGACCCAACCACATTGTCCGTCGGTCTGCGTGCGAAGTGGCCGCCCAGAACTGGATAGAGCCTTTATTCACAGCAACATCATTCGAGACAGGAACTTTATGGTGAGCAGTTACGCCCTGAAAGACACCGGAGCCAGGCTGATGAACCGCATGCACCGGTTGATCCTCACGGTTAGCGGGAACAGGCTGTTGGCCAAGCCGTTTGGGATGCCGGTGGTCGAGCTCCATACGACTGGGCGCAAGTCTGGGCTGCCCCGGTCCTGCTACCTGACGACGCCCATTCACGATTTGGATCGGGTTGTCCTCGTCGCGTCGAAGGGTGGCGACGACCGCAACCCCGACTGGTACCGGAATCTTCAGGCGCATCCCGACACCGAGCTGGTGATCGATGGTACCCGCCGAAAGATTCACGCCCGCACCGCAACCGCGCAAGAGAGGGCCGAGTTGTGGCCGAAGATTGTTGCGGCGTACAAGGGGTATGCGGATTACCAAACGCGGACCAGTCGTGAGATACCCGTGGTGATCTGCGAGCTGCGGAGCTGACGACGTTGTGAACTCGCGGACCGAAAGGGCCAATTCATGACCAACCGGATCGTCGTCTTCGGGGCCACCGGGTACACCGGTGGACTGGTGATCGACGCCCTCGTGCGGCGCGGGATTCGGCCAGTGTTGGCCGGACGGGGAACCGAACGTCTGGCCAGACTGGCCGAAGGATTCGGCGGACTGGAATACCGGGTTGCCGATGTCAGCGACCCCGCCAGTGTCCGCGCCCTGGTCGACGCGGGCGACGTCCTGGTCACGACCGTCGGTCCATTCGAACAGTTCGGCCACCCCGTCGCGCAGGCGGCGGTCGATGCCGGCGCCCACTACGTGGATTCCACCGGTGAGGTCGGCTTCGTTCGTACGCTGCGGGAGCGTCACGACGCTCGGGCCCGCGAGGCGGGAGCCGTGATCGCACCGGCGTTCGGCTATGACTACGTTCCGGGCGTGCTTGCCGGTGCGCTCGCCGCACGAGCCGGCGGTTCGGCGGTCCGCGCGATCGAGGTCGGCTATTTTGCCATCGGCTCGCTGCGCAACGGGCTGAGCCAGGGCACCCGGAAGACCATGGCCGAGGGGCTGATCCTGCCCGCGCCGGTGTGGCGGCACGGGCAGCTCGTCGACGAAACCACCGCGCGCCAGGTCCGCGAATTCCCGGTGCGCACGACGCGCAAGAAGGCGTTTCTGGTCTCGGGCACCGAGGTGCTCTTCCTGCCTTCGCAGCTGCCCCGACTTGACTCGGTGACGGTCTACAACGGCTGGTTTCCACAGCTGAGCCGCGCGATCCAACTTGTGTCGACGCTGGCGAACACCACCGCGAGACTTCCCTACGGCCGCAACCTTGTCGAAGCGCTGGCGGCGCGCACGGTCGGCGACAGCGGCGGTCCCGATACGGCCGAGCGGGCCCGCACGCTCAGTCACGTCGTCGCGGTGGCACGCGCCGCGTCGGGTGAGGCCGTCGCGGAGGTTCACCTGGAAGGACCCAGCCCCTACTCGTTGACCGGTGAGCTGATGGCCTGGGCTGCACACCAACTCGCCTCCGGGGCCGGTATCACACCCGGGGTTGTTGGTCCGGTTGACGCCTTCGGTCTCGACGAACTCGTCACCGGTTGTGCCGGCGCCGGTCTGGTGCAGGTCCGACTTGCCGGTTAGCCGCCCAGCACCGAGACGACCTTCTTGGCCGTAGCCTTGGCCGATCCCGGATTCTGGCCCGTGACCAGCCGCCCGTCGACGACGACGTGCGGGGCAAAGGGAATCAGCCCCTTGTTGTAAAGGGCGCCGCGCTTCTTGATTTCCGCCTCGGCGTTGTAGGGCACCAGCTTGTTGACCCGGGCCAGGACCTCCTCCGACCAGGCGAACCCGGTGAGCTTGCGCCCGGCAACCAAGAGGGATCCGTCCGACAGCCCGGTGTTGAGTAGGCCGCAGTAGCCGTGGCAGACCGAGGACACGACTCCCCCGCGCTCGAAGATCTCGCGCGTGATGCGTTGCAGGCCTTCGCTGTCCGGGAAGTCGTACATGACCGCGTGACCGCCGGTGAAGTAGATCGCGTCATAATTCGTCGAGTCGATCTCATCGGGTGAGGCGGTGCTGGCCAGCAGCGCCATCTTCGTATCGTCGGCCTTCCACGCCTTGGCGCTCTTGCCGAAACTGGGGAACTTCAACGAACGCGGCTCCAGCGGTGAAGTGCCGCCTTTCGGGCTGGCGATGGTCTGTTGGTAACCCGCTTCGGCGAAGATCTCGTAGGCGTGCGTCAGCTCGGAAAGCCACAGCCCGGTCGGCTCGGCGGGGTCGTCGTAATGGGCGACGTTGGAGACGACGTTGAGAATGCTCTTGGTCATCCTCCCAGGATTCCACCGAAAGTCCTGGGCGCCACCGAGCTGGCCACTTCTCACAACTAGTTGGCCATCCATCACCTGTTGTGTGCGGCCGGCCTAGCGCATGATGAGAGCAATCAGCCAGCTACGCCCAGGTGGGGTCGATGTGAGTACGCACGATGTTCTGCGCTCACCCGCAGGTGCGGCGCTGCTCGTCGACCTGGCGGCAGAGCATGGAATGTCGCACACCGACGCAGTGCGCGGCACACCGCTGACTCGGGAAGCACTCGATGACCTCGACGTCCAGGTCCGCCTTCGTGACGAACTCCAGATCATCAGCAACATCCTCGGCGCACTTCCTGACGTCCCCGGGTTGGGCGTCGAGGCCGGCGTGCGGTGCCATGCCGCATCACCCGGGATCTGGGGGTTGGCACTCATGAGCTCTGAGACATTGGGAGATGCGATGTCGGTCGGCATGTCACTGGCCGCACTGAGCTTCTGCCTGTGCCGGCTCAGCGCCGCCGCCGACCCGGAGGGAGATGCCGTCCGGTTGATTCTGGACCCTTCGGCCCTGCCCGTCGACTTACGCGCGTTCGCGGTCGAACGCGACAGCGTCGGGATTCAGACCTTGCAACGCGACCTGCTCATGGCGCCTGATGTCGAACTGCGGGTTGCCTACACGATGACACGGCCAGCAGAGGAAGTGGTGCAGAAATACATCGAGGTGTTCGGGCTCGAGCCCGAGTTTGATGCACCGCAGGACTGCCTCATCGCCGACCGGGAGTCGCTGGCCAAGCCGCTGCCGCAGGCGAATCAGTACGCCCGCTCGATGGCAGAGAAGCACGCCGTCGAACTGCTGCGGCAAAGGTCCGCACGTGCCGGCGTCGCGGGCCTGCTGCGCGACCTGATGTTGGCGAACCCGTCGCCGGCGCTGTCGCTCGACGACGCCGCGCGGCAACTGACGGTCAGCTCACGGACGCTTCGGCGGCACCTCGCTCTCGAAGGGGTGTCGTTGCGCGTATTGCAGGAAGAGGTACGTGAGGCGCTCGCCGAGGAACTGCTCGTCAGCGACGGACGTACCGTCGCGGAAATTGCTGAACGCCTTGGCTATTCGCAGGCGTCAAGTTTTACCCAGGCCTTCCGACGCTGGAAAGGTGTCGGCCCCCGCGAATACCGCCAGCGGGTGCGCACCCGATGACGACACTTGACCTGCAATCCAAAAGGTCGGCCGCGAGTCTGGTGGTGATGCTCGACTGGGCCGCTGAGCTCGGATTGACCTCAAAACACTGTCTCGCTGGTACCAGGACGACGCCGGCAGCCGTCCGGAGCCCTGCCGCCGAAGTCAGCGGACAACAAGAACTCAAGGCGATCGCGAATATAGTCTCCGCGCTCGGGGACCGGCCGGGGCTCGGCCTGCAGGTCGCGGCGAGATATCCGGTCACTGCCTTCGGGGTGTGGGGATTTGCCATCCTCACCAGCCCGACCCTGGGTGAGGCGATCGACGTCGCCGTGCGATTTGTGCGACTCAGCTACGCTTTCTGCGCCTTCGAAACACGTCAACATGGGGACGAACTTTCGATCGTCATCGATGCCCGTTCCGTGCCGGCGCCGGTGCGCAGGTTCGTCCTGGAACGCGACGCCGCAGCCATCCCGAACTTGTACCGCGAGATCTTCGGCGCGTCGCCACCACCGAGCCGTATCGCGTTCGCTCTCCCAGATCCGGGGCCAGACCTCCTGTTCTATGAAGAGATGTTCGGTGCGGCGCCTGAATTCGACCACGCAGAAACCTCCGTCACCCTCTGTGCGGAACAGTTGCACGTTCCACTCCCCCAGGCGAGCACCCACACCGCCAAACTCGCCGAGCAGCAATGTCGAATGCTGCTCGAGCAGCGCGAAGCGAGAACGGGCCGCGCCGGTTTGGTGCGTGATCTGTTGCTGGCCAACCCGACTCGGCCCCCGAGTCTGGCCCAAGTGGCGGATCGGCTGGTTACCAGCACCAGGACGCTGCGACGGCAACTGGAGGCGGAGGGAACCTCGTTCCGCCGGCTGCTCGACGAAGTGCGCCAACATCTGGGGACGGAATTACTCCGAAGCGGCATGACCGTCGAGCAGGTGTCGAACCGGCTGGGATACACCGACGTCAGCAATTTTTCGCACGCGTTCCAACGATGGAAGGGCGATAGCCCGCGGGCCTACTTAGCCCGGCGAAACACGTCCCTGTATACGCGACGAACCATGACCACGAAGAACAGGTAAGGAGAATCTGGATGTATGCCATAACACTCAACGGTTTTGGCGACCCGGAGGTGATGGAATGGTCGCAAGTCGACGACCTTCCCTCGCCGGGCCCTGGGGAAGTCGCCATCGATGTGGTGGCTGCGGGGGTGAACCGCGCCGATGTGATGCAACGGATGGGCCTGTACCCACCTCCGCCGGGTACCAGCGAGATCCCCGGACTCGAGGTGTCCGGTGTTATCGCTGAAGTCGGTGCAGGAGTGAAGGATTGGACTCCCGGCGACGCGGTGTGTGCGCTAATGGCTGGTGGCGGATACGCCGCACGAGTCAACGTGGCCGCCACCCAGGTGCTGCCGGTGCCGCAAGGCATCAGCGTCACTGCTGCGGCAGCCTTGCCGGAAGCCGCCGCGACGGTATGGTCCAACGTGGTGATGACCGGGGGCCTCAAGCGGGGCCAGACGTTGCTGATTCACGGCGGAGGCAGCGGAATCGGCACGCACGCAATACAAGTGGGCCGCGCGTTGGGCGCTCATGTGGCGGTGACCGCGGGAACGCAGTTCAAGTTGGATCGCTGCCGCGAACTTGGCTCACAGACTTTGATCAACTACCGCGAACAGGATTTCCCGGCTGTGGTCAACGCCGAGTACCCCGGCGCCAACGTCATTCTCGACATCATGGGCGGCAGCTACCTGGCCAAGAACCTGGAAGCACTTGCCGAGAACGGCCACCTGACGATCATCGGGTTACAAGGCGGTGCCACCGCGGAACTGAATCTCGGTGCACTGCTGTTCAAAAGGGGATCGGTGCACGCGACCAACCTGCGTCGGCGTCCCGAGCAAGGCCCAGGCTCCAAGGCCGAGATCGTCACCGAACTGCGGCAGCATCTGTGGCCGATGATCGCCGAGGGGGCCGTGGCGCCGGTCGTCGCAGCCGAAGTTCCGATCACCGATGCGGCCGAGGCGCATAAGCTGCTCGACTCCGCCGAGACGGTGGGAAAAGTTCTGTTGACCGTAGGCTGACCCTGACTTCGACCGGGCCACGCCCAGTGGTGAACGCATGCGCATCGATCACAAATGTATGAAAAGTGTCACCTGATCCGGACCAGTGCGGCAACACAGTCCTCCGAAAGATGTTGGCATACATCAAGTTCACACGTGACGGCGCCCTTGTCGCCAATTTATCCCGCTGTGTTCAGCGTTGACGTGTAGTAGGTGACACCGTTCATCGTTTGTCGATTGTCGATTGTCTGTGGGATCACCCCCAGCTCGTGGTCCGCGAGCAGTCGACCCATGGGAGTTGCGACCGATGTCCAGCCGCGCGCGTCGAGATACTCGCCGACGTCGTGGCGTTCGAGCTCGAACTCGATCACGGTGAAGTCGGGTTCGAAGCCGTGCTGGCGCCACTTGGCGGTCGCCGCGTGCATGCGTTCGCGGGCCGCGTCGGGGTCCATGTCGACCGTATTCGGGACGGCCTCGGTGCCGAGTCGACTGCCTGGCGCGCTGAGCGCGCTGACGGCGTCGAGCAGTTGGTCTTGGGCCTCGGGTGTCAGGTAGCCAAACAGACCCTCAGCGATCCACGCCGAAGGTTTGTTTGGCTCGAAGCCCGCCGCGTTCAGGACAGTCGGCCAGTCCTCGCGCAGGTCGATCGCGACCGGCCGGAAGTCGACTTTCGGTTCGGCGCCGATACTGGCCAGAGTCGTTGTCTTGAACTCGATGACCGCCGGTTGATCGATCTCGAACACCGTCATCCCTACGGGCCAGTCCAATCGATAGGCGCGGGTATCCAGGCCCGAGGCGAGAATGACGGCCTGGCGGATGCCCGCCGCGGCCGCATCAGCAGAGAATCCGTCAAAGTACCGCGTGCGTGCCGCGATGGATGCAGGCATCTGTGCCAGGCCCCACGTGCTGCCCTCCACGTCAACATCCGACGCGGACAGCTCACCGGTTGCCCAGCGGGTCAGAAAGGTCACGCCGACCGCGCGGACCAAGGGCTCCGCGTACGGATCGTCGATGTCACCATTTGTGGTCGCAATGGCCCGCGCCGCGGCCACCATCGTCGCCGTTGTTCCTACGCTCGTGGCGGGATCCCACGATCTTTTCTTAGGTGGCAATCTCAACCTCCGAAGTTGTTGGCTACGTAGAGCGTCGCCCTGGCCCTCGGTCTCGGGATGTACCGAACTCGCCGCTGCACGGCATCAAGCGCCGGTTTGGGGCTGGTGGGCCTCGGAGCGGTCGAGCCTACCTCAGTGCGCAGACACCGCTATGTGCAAGGATATTGCCCGTTGAGCACACAATTCACCGGTGGCGAGTAGGCACCGCTCAGCACGCCTCTGAAACCACCTGTGGCCGAACTGCCGGGCGCAATGGTGCGGTTCCAATTCGCGGGGGTGAGAACATAATGCGTGCCAGACTGCGTGATGGTGCCGTTCCACGTGTGCGAGACGGATTCTCCCGCCGGCATATCGAATTCCAGCTTCCAATCGTTTAGCGGCGCCATGCTCGAGTTGGTGACGGTGAAGTGGGCGATGAAACCGGTCTGCCACGAATGTGACACCGACAACGTCGCCGTGGCCGCAGCCGCATGAGCTACAGGCGCAATGGCGAGTCCGAGGATGACAACCATCAAGGCAGACACGACTGCGTGAAGCACTGTGCGCCAGCGCTTCACGCAATTGTCCAGTCCCGCCATACCAGCAACACTAAAGCCGAATAGGCGACAGTGGGCCTCGCAGCGCGGGTACGCTGCAGTACCTTTGCACAACCGAAACCGTCACGAAATCTAGCCACGATCCACCCTGAATTCCCCTCAGTCGCGCCGGGGGTGCGGATCAGCAAGGCGATCGGCAGCGTGGCGATCGCGAGGGTCGTTGTCTGCGCAACCGCGGCCGCCGTCGTGAAGTTCTCGAGGTGTGTGACGTGGAAGACCAAGTGCGGGACTGCGAATAGAAGGTAAGCGCCCAGTGCCGCTGGATGTCACGGCCGGCGCGGCGCTGCTGAATCTGGAACCGTGAGGTTGAGCTACTCGGATCAAGACGACGGGGTCAGCTCCGCGTGGACCGTGCGACCGAACTTGGACCGCATCAGCCGGTGCGCCGACGGGACCAGGACGCCATGCAGGAAGGGATATTTCCGCCGCAGCAGGCGGCCCACCTCCCGGTCCTCGTCCCCGTCGAGCAAGCGCACGACGCCAGGCTGCACGGGTCCCGTCGGCTTGCCCGACCCGGTGGACGGCCCGAATTCGACGCCCGGGTTACGCCGGACCCGGCGGATCTTGATCGCTTGCTCGAAGCTCCGAAAGTAGGCGCGATCACCGTCCACCACGATGCTCACCGGGCTCGAGCCTGGAGTGCCGTCCTTGCGAAAAGTGATCAGCCGGATCGTCTTCTGCCGCACGAATGGCGCCAACGTCCGGTCGGTGGCGGTGGGAACGCTCCCCAGGACGTAGCCCAGTTGGTATAGCCGCAGCACGAACGCCGCGACCAGCGCCACCGACACCGCACCGAGGGCCCAGGCTTGGGCGGCCGAACCTCCCAGGTCGAGGTCCATCACGTGGTTCACGGTATGCACCGTGTTGGCCACAATGAACCCCGCGAGTGCGACAGCCAGAGCGTCTGCCCAGATCAGGGCGAGCAGCAGCGTGATTCCCAGACCGATTTGGAACGCGCCGACGTCGTGCAGAAAGTGCTGGTGCTCGCCAAACCCGACGACACGGGCGAATGAGGGTGGATCGAGCACACACCAGATCCCGATCCCGAAGGTGACCGTCCCGACCAAAGCCGTCACCGCGATCAGGTATGCCCGCGCAATGGCACTCAAGCGCTGCATCATGCCGCCTCTCCCACAATGCTTGTCTGTTCCTCATTCCCTAGACGGGATAGGGCACCGACATGTGACATCGCTAGCGACGGCATCGACGGGCCGCCCAAATGTTGGTCGACGCCGACGATGTCGCCCCGCGGGCCAAGATCCCGACCGATGAATTACGGACACTCCGACAGTCAGACCTTCCAGACGAACAAATCGAGAGCAAAGGTGGATGCCATGTCCCCCGAAAAGACCGCGGCCCTGCCGCCGATCGTCGATCACCAAACCTGGCGCGCCGAGCTCGACAAACTGCGCAAACGCGAGAAGGCCGCCACCCGCGAACTGGATGCGATCGCCGCCCAGCGCCGCCGACTGCCGATGGTCGCGTTGCCCGACTACATTCTCATCGGCGCCGACGGGCCCATCCGACTGGTCGACGTGTTCGACGGTCGGTCCCAGCTCATCGTCTACCACCACATGTGGTCGGACGGCGCGGAATGGCAGTGCGGCGGCTGCACCGGCTTCACGTCGCAATTCACCCGATTGGAGTTTCTCGACAACTACGACGCCCGGTTCGTGATCGTGACCAACGGACCGATCGAGGAAGCACTCGCCTACAAGCGCAAGGTTGGCAATCACATGGACTGGTACTCGTCATCGCAGAGCCCGTTCGGTTCTGACATGGATGCGCCGCCCGGCGGCGGTTTCGGCGTCAACGTCTTCCTACGCGACGGCGACACCGTGTACCGCACGTGGCATACGAACGGGCGGGGCACCGAGCAACTCAGCCACACGTTTGCATTGATCGACGTGCTGCCGTGGGGCCGCCAAGAGGAATGGCTCGATTCGCCCGAAGGTTGGCCCTCGCGGCCCACCTATTCGGGGTGGCTCGACTCCCCCGCTATCGCAGCCGCCTACGGACGAAAGACAAACGAGGACAACACGTGAGCGCCCGCGAGGAACGTTACGTCGTCAGCCGTACCATCGCCGCGGCCCCGGCCGAGATCTTCGCTGTCCTCGCCGATCCATCGCGCCACCAGGACACCGAGCCCACCGACTGGGTCCGCGACCCCGTGGACCCCGCGCCGATCACCGGTGCGGGACAAATGTTCGCGATGAACATGTACCTCACCCGGGCGGGAGGTGACTACGTCACGCACAATCTGGTCAACGTGTTCGACGAGAACCGTGTCATCGGGTGGATGCCGGGCGTGCTCGACGACGCCGGCAATCATGTGCCCGGCGGGTGGTTCTGGCGTTACGACCTCGCCCCGAACGACCACCGCACGGACGTCACCCTCACTTACGACTGGAGCGGCACGCCGCAGCACTTCCGAGAACGCGTTGGCGAGATGCCCATTTTCACTGAGGATTACCTGGTCGCATCGCTGGCCGCTTTAGAGGGATGGGTCGCGGGCTGAACTAATGTTCCCACCGTCAAGAGGGCAGCAGCCGTTGGCGCAGTAGAGGTAGTCCCGGCCCATCGAGTGTGTCCAGCAGCGCGGTGCGGCCGCTGACGGCCATCATCAAGGCCGACGCACGACCGCGGATTTCGGCTCCCTTACGCCAGGAACGATCAATGTCGGTGGCGTGCACCGAGATGCTCCGCAGTCGGCCCGGCCGCACGAAGCCAAGGGGCCATGGCCCGGTCAGGAAATCCAGTGCAAGCCCGACGTGTTCGGGGTCGGGATCAAACGGGAGGCTGAGAGGAATCCTGATGTCGCCGCCGTGAATCAAGATATCGGTGAAGGGGGCCACCGGCCCGATCACCGGCGGGCTCAACGGGTAATCGGCGCACTCACGCAGGGTGGCAACGATCTCGGCGGCCGGCAACTGCGCACGACGGCGCGCGAGCTCATCGATCGCGCGGTCCAGGCTGCCGCGGCGCAGAGCCATCGTCATGGCGGGCGAGAATCCGTCAGCGACAGAGCAGGCGAGATGGGCTGCCACCGTCTTGACGTCCCAGCCGGCACACAGGCTTGGCGTTGCCAGCTGGGTATCGTCCAGCCCCTCGATCAGTGTCGCGATCTCGCGCCGCTCGTTCGCGATAGCGGCGAAGACACGCTCGCGGTCCACGCGCACGAGAAGACTCTATCGCTGGGACGCGACCTCTGTAGCGGCTAAGAAGGTTTAGCGCGCCTGGCGTGCATCGACGTTGATCGCTGGTGGCACGAATCCGACTGTGGGACTGAAGATTTGGCGTGCACTACGGGCGCCCCGCCGCAGCAGGACCGGCCCGGACTCGAATCTGCCGAGTCACCGGGCGGGAAAACTTCGTGTCGGCCGGCGGAGCGTCGCGGCCTTCGAGGGCAAACGGGCGCCGAGCGCACCTCATCGCAGGAATCGCTGTCGGACTGGCATCCTTATCTACTGAGATGCCGGCAATCCGCCGTATTGCGATCGGCAGCAGTTGTAGAGTCGGCGATAGAAAGAATTACCGAGGTGATCATCTCGCCGCATCTGGTCGACAAACACCACTTGTACAGGCCGAATCTTTGATGACACGTCACCGATCCAACGTAGGAGGCGATTCGGTGAATGGTGAAGGCCGCGACCGCACCCAGCGCGACATAGCCGATGCCGACCAGCAGTTGGTGACGTCAGGTGATGGGGAGGATGCTCCCCGGGGCGCACGGCTGACTCGCGAAGTGGTTTTGGATACCGCCATCGCGCTCGTTGACCGCGACGGTCTGCCGCAGCTGACGATGCGTCGGTTGGGGGCGGCCTGCGGCGTGGAGGCGATGGCGCTGTACCGCCACGTTCACAGCCGTGGTGACCTGCTCACCGGCATCATTGACCGCATCGTTGATCGCCTACACGCCGAACAACTCGCGGCCCGTCGTCAAGAGGACGGCTGGCAGGACTACTTGGTACGCCTGGCGCACGGGGTGCGCCAAATTGCACTTGAACACCCCCAGATATTCCCGCTGTTGGCCACGCATGCGCCCGAAGCGCCATGGGTCCGCCCGCCGCTGCGCAGCCTGCGCTGGATGGAAACCTTCCTCGAGACGCTGTTTTCCTACGGCTTCGACGACGATGCGGCGGTGGCCGCATACCGCGCCTACACCACGTTCCTGCTGGGTCAGTTGCTTTTGGAAGTGCACGCCCACGGCGCCGAACTACACCCGGATGAGGCCATTCTCGACGGCGAGCCGCCGCGTCGGCATCTCACGGGCTACCCGTGCCTGCAGCGGTTACAACCGATGTTGTCCGAGGATCACAGCACCGCAGAGTTCGAAGAAGGACTCGAGTCGTTGCTCGACCGGATCGAAGTTCTGGTGGCCCGTCGCTAGTACGGGCGCTGCCCGGCGATGGCCGACCAATCGCGCCCACCTGTTTACAACGTAAGCGGTGCTGTTTACGCTGTAAACGACACGGCGTGCTCGTCAGCAACCAGCAACGCGACTCTGTTCGTTGCGGCCTAACGATGCACTGCGTTCCGGTCAGGCCCGAAACGACGAGGAATACGAAACGTGCGCGTGCATTTGGTCGCTGGATTTTTAGGTATTGCGCTGGCATCGGTGCTGCCGTCTGCCGCGGTTCCCCTCGCCGTTGCCCGGGGATGTCCCGATGTGGAGGTGGTGTTCGCGCGCGGTACGGGTGAGCCACCGGGCGTGGGCCCGACGGGACAGGCGTTCGTTGACGCTATGCGCTCGCGGGTGCCCGCCAAGTCGTTCGATGTGTACCCGGTCAACTACCCCGCCAGCGACCAGTGGGACACCGGCCTCGAGGGCATCAAAGACGCTGGCGCTCATGTGGTTTCCACGGCCAACGGATGCCCCAGGACCAAGATGGTGCTCGGAGGCTATTCCCAGGGCGCGGCCGTGATGGGATTTGTCACCTCGGATGCGGTGCCCGACGGCGTTGATCCCGCCACCGTGCCGAAACCATTAGCGCCTGATGTGGCCGACCACGTTTCCGCGGTGGTGCTGTTCGGAATGCCCAATGTGCGGGCCATGAACTTCCTGGGCCAGCCACCGGTGGTCATCGGACCGACATATGCGGCCAAGACCATCAAAGTGTGCGTTCCCGAGGACCCAGTGTGCTCTGACGGTCTCAATTTCGCCGCGCACAACACCTATGCAGACAACAGCAGCATGATTGACCAGGGCGCAAATTTCGCCGCCGGCCGGCTCAATCAAGGTGCCGACAACTCCCCGGTACCAGGGCCAGAGCCTAATACCCCACCCGCGCCGGGTGACTGGTCTGGAAACCCCACCGCCTGATGGCGCGGGATCAGGATTGGCTCTGCACGCAGCCACAAGCAGCACTGGTGACCCCGGCTGCTGGCCTGGCGTCGTTCGAGCATCTCGGCTGGAAGTTCCAGGACCGCACGGACTTCCACGCCCGCGCTGCGCAGTACATCGCCGAGGGGCTCGCTCACGATTACTGGACTGAATTCGTCGGGCACGGTAGCCGCGAGCAATTGTGGGCGGAATTGACAGAGCTGACCGGTATCGCCGACCGGCTTAAGGCCGGCGGTGTCGGCGTGACACCAGCATCGAAGTTCTACGCGGTCTTAGACGGCACCGACATTGTGGACCCGCATACCGCAGTAGCCATCAGCGTCGCGGCCCTCGATCGCGCAATCCAAAATGGTTACAACGGCTTTCGTGTGGTCGTCGACGCTACGACACTGGCCCATCGACCCGACCAACGAGCCGCGCTGTCGCATTTTGAGTTTCTCCTCTCCCGCACGATGGCAGGTCTCCCCTTCTCGGCGCTGTGCGCCTACGACACCCACCAGCTGCCAGCCGCCGACGAGCTCATTTGCCTTCACCCCGATGTCGGTGAGCGTGCGCCACGTTTCCGGCTGCACCCCGCACCGCAGGCAACATTCGCGCTAACCGGAAACATCGACTTACACAGCGACGGGCTCTACACCACCGCATTGCAACGCATTTGGTCGCTGCTCGTCGATGACCCACTGATCATCGACGCGCAAGACCTGGAGTTCATCAGTCACCAGCAGCTGTACACCCTCGATCACTACGCGCGCACCGACGGCCGCACTGTGATCCTGCGGACCGGCCAACGAATCCCCACCCGGCTGCTCGACGTGCTTCACCTGACGAACGTGGAATTGCAGCCAGCACCGCCCCACAGCGCAACGCAAGCGACCACCCCCTCCGGCGACCAGATCACCTACGCAGGGTCTGCGGGATGAACCTGGGGACGACGACGCGGGTTCAGGATGCCAGACCGTAAGGAAACCCCCGATATGGGGGCATCGCCATCACCGCCGCCGTCGCGTGCCGAGCCCACCACGGTATTTACCGGCTTAGCCGACATCGTCTACCAAGGCTCAACGCCCGCAGAGATTTACGCGGCGATCTGCATCGCAGCCACACTCATGGTGCCGGGCTGCGACCATGCCAGCGTGATGTTGCGCGACAACCACATCGCCACGACGGCGGCAGCCAGCGACAGCGTCGCCCGAAAGATCGACAAGCTCGAGCAAGCGCTCGGCGAGGGTCCATGTCTGGATGCCATCTCGGAGGAAACCCCACAAATCGATCCGGATCTCCGCGCCGGCAGTCAGTGGCCCGCTCTGGCCGCCCGGGTCCTCACCGAAACACCGGCGCACGGAATCATGGGCTTTCGCCTGCTTGTCGGGCCCCACAAAGTCGGTGCGCTAAACCTGTTCTCCGACAGCCCCAATGCCTTCGACACGGTGGCCGTCGAACGCGCAATCCTTTTGGCCGCTTTCGCCGGCGTCGCCGCCAACGCCGTAGCTCAAGGTGAGGACGCAGCGACATTGCAACGCGGCCTTGCCAGCAACCGCGAAATCGGAAAAGCCATCGGCATGCTCATGGCGATCAACGACCTGACCGAAGCCGAGGCCTTCGACACGTTGCGACGCGTCTCCCAAGAGGCCAACATCAAGCTCGTCGACGTCGCCGCCGCAACCGTGAAACGTCACAGCAACAGGGCCGCGGGCGAGATCTAGACGTGGTCGGCCTCCCAACTACGCACGACAGGTCTCGCGAAGAACCACGGTTGACATGGGCCGCCACCGCCACGTCCTTGTCCGTGCTGCTGATCGAGGACGATCGCGCCGACGCGCTACTCGTGGAAGACCTCATCGATGAGGCCGTCAGCGGCATACAGGTGGTGTGGGCGCAGTCGATGGCACACGCCGAGGTCGAGTTGGCCTCGGCCCGGCCCGACTGCGTGCTGCTGGACCTGCACCTGCCAGACGCCAGCGGAATGGACGCTCTCGACCGCATCATCAAACGTGATGCCACGGTCCCGATCATTGTGCTGACGGGGCTGAACGATGAGGATTTCGGAGCTTCGGCGGTGGCGGCCGGCGCCCAGGACTTCCTGGTCAAGGGTCGCGTCCGACCCGACATGCTGCGCCGTGCGCTCCTGTACGCGATCGAACGCAAGCGCGCTGAGTTGATGGCCGTCGACCTGCATGCCACCCAACTGCGGGCCCGGGAGAACGCCATCCTCGAACGGGGCCTGTTGGCCTCGCCGCTGTTGCTGGACAACCCGGGCGTCGACGTCATCGCCCGGTACCGGCCCAGCCGCGAGGACGCGCTGCTGTGCGGAGATTTCTATGACGTCGTCCAAACAGCTGACCGCACCGTGCATGTCCTGATCGGTGAGGTCGCCGAGCACGGCCCCCACGAGGCGCCACTGGGTGCGGCATTGCGGATCGCGTTTCGTGCGCTCACCCTCGCCGGCGTGCACGAAGTGACGAGAATGCACCACCTCGAGCGGGTGCTGCGTTCGGAACGAACCGGCTCAGGGATCTGCGCCACCGCGCTCACCCTGCAAATCTCCCCCGACGGCCATCTCAAAGCGATCCGTGCCGGGCATCCCGGGATGTTGTTACACGGCGGCGGCACCGTGGAATGGATCATGCCTCCGGCCGGCCCAGCGCTGGGTCTACGCGCCGACGTCTGGCCACAACACGACCTGGAACTGCCGGATGGTCATGGTCTGGTGTTGGTGACCGACGGACTCTTTCAAGGGTTTTCAAGCAACAGCAGCCAATCCCTGGACGAGGACGGCCTGCTCGCACTGGCCCGTTCCCACGCACATCTGTCGGGCGCAAAATTCGTCGACGCGCTCATCGACAGTGCCCAAAAGCTGGCCCGGCCATACGGCGGGTTTACCGATGACATCGCCGTGCTGCGCCTCGAACGGTCCGCCAGATGACCATGAGCGCCGCGCCCGCCGGGCGCAATCACGCGCGGGCCTCAGCGGTTTCCAGAACCTCAGACCGCTATTGCCGAACAATTGCCTGTTTCGGGTGAATGGCGTCTGGGCACTCGCAGGCATGAGCTCGCTACGATCCCTTCGTTTTCTCGCTACTGCGGTAGTAACAGCCTCGGCGGCGCTGTTGAGCGCGCCCGTCCCGGCGGCCTCCGCCGAGCCGTGTCCCGACGTCGACGTGGTCTTTGCCCGCGGCACCGGCGAACCACCCGGTGTCGGCGGGGTCGGTCAGGCGTTCGTCGATGCGCTCAGGTCACGAGTCGGCGGCAAGTCGGTGGGTGTTTCCCCGGTCAACTACGAGGCGAGCGGCGACTTCAACGGAGGCATCGCCTTCGCCCGAACCTTTGTGGACGGAATCAAGGACGCGGGCGGCCATATCGAATCCACGGCGTCAAGCTGCCCCAACACCAAAACGGTGCTCGGCGGGTATTCCCAAGGCGCCGCCGTGGCCGGGTTCGTCACCTCCCCCGCCGTGCCCAAGGAAGTACCACAAGAATTCGTGTCCTACGTGCCGCAGCCGCTGCCGCGGGCGGTCGCTGATCACGTGGCCGCGGTGGTCCTCTTCGGAACACCGTCCAACGAGTTCCTGCGCGGTGCCGGCGCCCCGCCCATCACGATCGGTCCGCTATACGCGAACAAGACCATTCAGTTGTGCGCCACCGATGACACCATCTGCAATGGCGCCCCTCCGGGACCTCCTGGCATCGCGCACACCATGTACGCGGCGAACGGCATGGTCGACCAGGGCGCGGATTTTGCTGCGCAACGTCTTTAGGCGCCTGATGCCCGGTCACCACAGTAGATTGGACGGGTCGATCAACAGATAGTCACTGTCCGATGTTTCGACATCACTGCGGCCGGGCATCGCGGCTGTCGCCCAGGATTGCGGCACCGACAGTGCCCCCACCGAGCTCGAGCGACCTGACCGCGCGGTTGCCGAGGCGGTAGCGCCACCGGCTTGGCTCGAGAGTGGCGACAACGCCGCGGCCCTACTCAATGACGCTGTCTTGTTAAGCGAATTCAGGTGGTTTATCGCGAAGTCGGTGGGAGCGGATAGTGAACCCAGTTTTGACAGCGGTGACGTCACTGCGGACAGGCATGCGTCGACTGTCATGATCGGTGAACGAGACAGTGACCGCAGCGCTCGAGGAATCACGGGCATCACGTGGCCGCCAGCGGATACGACTTGCGGCGCGGCGATCAGGCTCCACGCGGTTTCGGCGATCGCGGGAGCGTGCTGGCCGGATCCCGCGGTAGGCGGCGAGTCGAAGGGTGTCA
This sequence comes from Mycobacterium sp. NTMscope_Eco_3, assembly GCF_976985685.1. Taxonomy (NCBI): domain Bacteria; kingdom Bacillati; phylum Actinomycetota; class Actinomycetes; order Mycobacteriales; family Mycobacteriaceae; genus Mycobacterium; species Mycobacterium sp. NTMscope_Eco_3. Next base: position 2,195,595 of record NZ_CDRJYZ010000001.1, read on the forward strand.
GAGCTGACGAGGCTTCAGAGGCTGCGGCATAGGCGTACATGGCGTCGACGTCGTGGGCCCACATCCGTTCGTAGGCAGCGTCTGTGTCCGCGATTGCCGGGCCATTTTGGGCCAGGCAATTCGCCGTCACGAGCGCCATCCGCAGCGCGCGGTTGGCGTCGATCCCCGACGGCGGCACCACCGACGCTAACGCGGACTCGAAGGCGTCGACGGATGCTTTCGCTTGTCGCGCGGCCTGTTGCGCCCGTGCAGCAACGGCATTGAGCCATGGGGTATAGGACACCACCGCCCCGGCGACCGCCATCGACGCGCGGTCCTGCCGTGCCTGGAATAGCATCGACGCCACCGAGCGATACCTCTCCGCGATGTCGTACAACTGCGCCGCCGTTTCGTCCCACGCCTCAGCCGCCAGGCTCATCGAGGCCGAGCCGGGACCTGAATGCAGTCGGCCGGAATGGATTTCCGGTGGCAGTTCGCCGAGACTCACTGATCACTCACTTCAGGCGCGTCACCTAACGACGGCCGAGCGCGATGCGCCTGTCCGCTCAAGCGAATAGGTCGTCGGCGCCACGAATGCCTTATCGAGCGTGAGGCTGCGTTCGGCCTTCGGATACCAGCCTTGGCGTGCGTATTGGCTGGTGTGCAGGTAGCACTGGACACGCACCTCGGCGCTGCCGGGCGTGAAGGTGAGCAGCCTGCTGATCGGAAGTGTGGTGATGGGCATATGGTGGCGACTCAGTGACGCGACGTTGAGAAACCATGTGCCCCAGCGTTGTTCGATGTGGGTTTTACCGCCATAGTTGTCGTCGGGGTGGGTGTGGGTGTGCCCGGCGATCCACAGGTGGACGCGGCCGGGATGTTCATTGAGGAAGTCTTCGAACGCCCCGGAGTCTGGTTTGCTGTCCACCCAGTACAGATAGGACGCCGCGTGTGGGGTTCCGAGTTCGAAGGGGCGGTGGTAGTGCTCCAGCAGCTGCCCGTCGGGCCCTTTGCGAACGCCTTCCCACTCCCCGGAGGCCACGGTGGTGTCCTTGAGGACGTAATGGTGGACGACGATGATGATCGAGTCGGGATTGGTCAGCACCATGTGTTTCCACCAGCGGAAGGCTTTGCCGCTGACGACGCCGCCCGGGTTGCCGCCGAGCGGGCCCCGCCCCACGGTCTGGCTGGGTTCGTTGCGGTCGCTGAGCATGAGGAACAAGAGGTTGCCCACCCGGAAGGAATAGTGGTCCCACTCGCCCTCGACTGGATAAGGTCGCGCGTTGGCGTCGACTCCGGAGAATTCGGTGTGCTGTCCAAGGGGATCCACCCACTTCTGCCACCACCATGCCTCGGGCTCGTGTAGGCCGCTGCGGTCGTGATTGCCGCAGACGCTGTAAATGGCCTCGCGTCGGTGGCGACGCAGGCTCGCGAACTGGCGGCGAAGTTCGGATCCCTCGGCGTCGTCGGGAAGATGGTGATGGGCCCCGGACATGTCGCCGACGTCGACGGCGATATCCCACTCGAACGGCGGCCCACCTTCGGATCCGCCGGACTCCGAATGCGTGATCGCCTCGGCGAGGCTCTGTCTTCCGAAGCGTTTGTCCGTCCCGACGTGCGCATCACCGAATGTCCAAAGACGAAAGGCGTTGTCCGGCACGCGATGATCGTGGCAGTCCTCCGACATGAGGCTCCTTGTCTGAGTGGATGGTCGAGTCATTCAGCATTGGTCTCGATCAGTCCCCAATACCGGCGGATACGCTGATCGGCCGCGTCGAAGACGGCGTCGATGGCGATGCCGATCAGAAGGATCACGATCATGACGGCAATCGCCGACGGCATATCGCTGAGGTTCTGAGCGTTTTCCAACAGCACCCCGATCGACGCGGTGTCGCTGATCAGCACCACCAATTCGCCGGCCATCAAGCTACGCCAGGCGAACGCCCACCCCTGCCGCAGACCGCTGACGAACATCGGTAGCGAGGCGGGCAGAATCACATGCCGGTATAGCCCGAACCCGTGCAATCCCAGGTTTTTTGCCACTCGCAGTTGCAGCGGCGGGATTTGGCGGGCTCCGGCGAGCACCCCGGTGGCCACCGACGGCGCGGCGCCGATGACGACGACGAACAGGATCGCAGACGTGTGCAGCCCGAAGAAGATGATGGCGAAGGGAAACCAGGCGATGGCCGGCATGGTCTGCAGACCGGTGATCACCGGCCCGAAGGCCATGCGCAGCAGTCGGTTTTGTGCGATCACCGCGCCGAGGAGCGACCCGATGAGCAATGCCAGCGCGAAGCCGGCCAGCGCCCGGCACATCGTGATCCCGATCGCGTCCCAAAGCACGGCCTCATGCAGGCGCTGCCAGAGGTTGGCTGCGACGGTTCCCGGGCCGGGCAGCACGAAGGACGGCTTCCAGCCACTGAGGTAGACGAGCTGCCAGATCAGCAGAACCATCGCGACGGCAAAGACTTTCGCCCGTACGGCCGCCAGCACCGACGTGATCCGAACTCGGTTCTGGTGCGGCGCTTGGGGCGTCAGCGCAGGTCGGTGACTCTTGGCAGAGAGATCACTGTCAAGCACCGCCACGGTTTCCCTCGTTTCGTAGCTGGGTGGAGATGCGGGAGGCCAATTCGGCAACGGCCGGGTGGTGGACTCTGTGGCGGCGCCCCACCGGGACCGCGAACTCGTCGACGATGCGACCGGGCCGCGGGCTGAGCAATACGACACGGTCGGCGAGTCGCACTGCCTCGCGAACGTTGTGCGTAACAAACACAACGGTCAGCCCGCGTTCGTCAACGATGCGCTCGAGCTCTTCGTGCAGGCGATCACGGGTCAGGGCATCCAGCGCCCCGAACGGCTCGTCCATCAGCAAGACGTCCGCATCTTGGGCGAGCGCACGCGCCAATGCGACGCGCTGCTGCATGCCGCCGGACAGCTGATGAGGACGCTTGTCGGCGAAGTCAGCCAAGCCGACCGTCTGCAACAAGTGAGTAGTCCGCCGGCGGCGTTCCGGGCGTGGCACCGAGCGCGCCCGCAAGGCCAACTCCACGTTGGCGGCCGACGTCAGCCATGGGAACAGCGCCGGTTCCTGGAACATCAAGGCCACCCGTTGCCCATCGGTGCTGAGCTCGCCGGTGGACGGTTGGTCCATCCCTGCGATCAGCGACAGCAGTGAGCTCTTACCGCAGCCGGATGCTCCTACAACGCAGACGAATTCACCGGCGTTCACCGTCAAGGTGATGCGATCGAGGGCCGTGACGGCCGAGGGGCCCCGGCCGTACTGCTTGGTCACGTCCGTGAGCCGCACGGCGCGTAGCGAATGTGGGTTGGCTTCGGGCCGTGAACCGGTGAGGTGATCAGACTGAACGTAGTGGATCACGGGTCACCTGGGGCTTGCCGGCTCGGCGAGCACTTTGTTGAGTGGTCCCGGCTCGTACAGGCCGCTGATATCGAGCGGCTTCAGCAGCCCTATGGACACGGCCTTAGCGACCTGGTCGCGCAGTGAGGCCATTCCGGGATCGTTGGTGTAGGTGGTTTCCTCGAAGGAGGCCGCGAGTACGTCCGGTTCAAGCCCCTTGCCGAGATCTTTCGCCAGAGCGGCATTAGCCGATTGCGCCGCGCCACTGCGGTCAGCGGCGATACGGTCGGTCGCCTCGGCCTGGGCGCGCAGCAGTCCGGCGACCGCGTCAGGATGGGCCGCAAGGAATTCTTGGCGGACAACCAGGACGGTGATGGTGTTCGGGTCCGACCACAGTCGCACCCCGCCGGCCTTGATCATCTGCACATCAAATGGCGCGGAGTCGATGGCGCCGGCGATTTGGTCGGTGAGGAATTGTTGCACGATGGCCGATTCCGGGCTGGTCGGTTTGACCGAAACATCGCCCCCTCCTTGGATATTCGTCTTCAAACCGTTGTGGGCGAGCCAGTCGCGGAGGCTGACGTCCTGGGTGCCGCCGAGCGCGGGGTCCGCGACGGTCTTGCCTTTGAGGTCTGCGGCCGTCTTGATGTCGGGTTTGACGACCATCGAGGTACCTCCGCTGGCCGCGCCGGAGATGATCTTGATCGCTTTCCCTCCCGACTTCTGCCAGGCGTTGAAGGCGGGATTCGGGCCGACGTAGGCGGCGTCAAGTTGGCCCGACAGCAGCGCGGTCACTTCCTCGGTGCCTCGACTGAAAGGTTTTGCGGTGAAGTTGACTTGGGGTCCGAGTTGCTTGGTGAAGAAGCCGTCGTGGACAGCCACCAGTGCCGAGGCGTGCGTGATGCGCGGCAGATAGCCCAGGCGCAGCGATACGGCGGAGGCGGTCGGCGACGCGCCCTGGCTTGAGCACCCGGACAGCGCGGCGGCGGTCGCTGACGCGGCGATCAGCGCGATGAGCTTGCTGCCGGATCGGTGCAGTGACATGGTTCCTCGAATCGAAATGGATGAGAACTGGCGGATTGGGCCGAGGCTGGCAACGAGAGTTGCTGCCGTACCGCTGAAACGGTGAGTGCTGATGACGCGGCGGTGCGCGTGTCAGACGGCCGTGGGAGCCGGACAAGCCGCGCAGGTAATGCGCCGCAAGTCGATGTGGAGGCGGCGGGTAAGACCGGTTCGAAGTCGGGTCACTACGGGTTGCCTACCGCTCGGGTCACGAACAGCGGGCTTGTCCAAACCTGATGCCCATCGAATTGCTTGCCGCGCAGATAAATTGCGCTGTCGCCCCCAGGCAGCTGCAGGTTGAGTTCGCCGGCGACGGTGTTCGGCAGCGCCTTCGGGTCGGCGATGCGTTCGAGGCGGACACGCAGATTGAGACCGCCGACGGCGATGTCCCGATGACCTTCGGCGATGAGCTCTGCCCCGGAAAGGCTCGCCTGGGCGCGCAGGCCGTCTTCCTGCACCGTCGCATCGACCTCGAATTGCGCGCGGGTCAGGTCGGTGAGCCGTACCACGATGCCGATATCCGACCCGTAAGTTGTGGTATCCCAGGCCACGGCCGATCCGTCTACATCGACGATCTGCTCGGGATGCGTGATCGCCCACGGGGTTACGTCTTCGACGGCGGTGCCGTCGATACGCAGCCGGCCTGACCAGGTGGCCCAGCGGTAGCGGTCACGGTGCCGAGCCCCACCCCAGCTGATGCGAACCAGGTTGGGCGAAAGGCCCGTCTCGGCGTGCAGGTCACGACGCCAGAGCAAACCGGCGCTGTCGTAGACCGTCACGTCATCCCATCCCGTCGTGCCATACAAGGCGTAACCGGCGGTCAGTTCGCCGGCATCAGTGGCGAACTCGTCACCCATCCAGTTCTCACCGCTGCGCAGCAGGGCGACCGCGCGCGCACCGGTTGTGGCCCAGGTGCGGCGGGCGCGCAACGAACGACCGACGTCTGCGGCGGAAAGGGTCGGCGCGAGGACGCCGGTGAGCCCGCCGAAGCCGCCGAAGATGTTGGCTCCCGGTGCCCCGGCACCCGGCCGTCCGCGGTGTTCATCGCTCGCGGCACTCGCCCCGAGTCGTAGGCCGCGCGCCAAGGCGTCTTCGAAGAACCATGGGCTACTCCCCCAGGCGGAGTGCACCTCGATCAGCCGCTCGAGCTCGGGGTGATGCCAGTCCAGGATCGCTCGTCGCCCGCCCACGTGCGGGATCAAGAGGTAAGACTCCGGGTCCTTCTCGTAGGCGGCGTACAACTGGGTCACCGGCCAGTTCTGCGGCGTGGGTACCGCGGTGGCCATGCGCTGATGCCATTCCAGCGAGCGGGCCAACGTGGTGTCCTCACCGAGGAAGACGACATTGTGGTCACCGCCGGCGCCGGCGGTGCCGCACCACTCCACTCCGGGGTAGCAGACAAATGCGCCGTCCTCGGCGATCTGCCGGCAGGCCCTGACGACGTCGTCCCACGTGTCGTCGGTGATCTGGAAGTCGTTGGCGGTATAGCCAAGTACGTCGAGCGCGGCGATATCGCGCGCGTAGTGCAGATTCCAGTCGGTGTCCTGAGTGCCCACGGTGTCGTTGGAATGAACGTGCAGGTCGCAGAAGTACGCCCGCGGCGACGGGAAATCGTCGACGACATCGATCACGGTCGCAGCGCTCTGAAGCACGGCGGTGCTTGTCTCGGCGGCAACGTCGATGCGGGCGGCGACCGACGGCACGCGGAGCGACGCCTTGGACCACCCCTTCGCAGGCGTACGGGCGCTGTCCACGACGACACCGTCGATGAGCGCATGCATCGTCGCGGCAATGTCGGAACAGGTGTTGCCCCAACGGTCTTGCAGGTGGGCGTGCAGGTGCACGGCCGGCGCCTCGCTGCGCACAATGCGAGGACCGTGCACGACGACTCGTTCGGGTGCACCTGGTACGACAGCAATCCGATGCACATCAGCGTGAGCCATACGCGAAGTGCCCAGCGGGTCGACGAACAGGTGGACCTCGAACTGGTCTTCGACGAAAGTCTGCACGCGCGTGCCGGGTCCACCGAAACGACGGTCGCCGCAGCGGATTTCGATCACATCACCGGGGCGCAGGTACCCGTCCACGACGTGGATCAGCAGCGACTTCTGAAATGGCCGCTCACCGCCTTTGACGTCATATTTCGTGGCCAATTGCCGCACCGTCGCCGCACTGTCCTCGGAGGCCCCGCCGATCAGGGACCGACTCACCAAGCGGGCGGTCGCGAAGTCGCGGGCGTCCGGCGACGTTGTCTGCAGATCCCAATCCGAGTAGTAGCGGAAGCACAGCTTCAGCCAACCGCTGTCGGCAATGCCGGATCCGCCGACGGTGTAGGTGAACACCAACTCCTCGAGAGAACCCGCGACCACCCGGTCATGGGAGCAACGCAACTCCCCCAGAAACGCAAGGCGGTCAAACTGTTCGGTGATTTCGTCGCGCACCGCCGCCACCGAGCAGTCATTGCCGGCCAACGCTGACTGCGGACGCACCACGATGCCGCCAGCCGCCAAGGCAGCCGGTGACGACGGATCCGCGGACATGCCCTTGATCCTGAAGGCAACGCATCCACTAGTCCAGTGAATAGATATGATGCGATTAATCACGAAAGATGAAGGATTGTGAACCTGCAGCAATTGCGCTACGTCGTGGCGTTGGCCGAGTCGAATAGTTTCACGAAGGCGGCCGAGGCGATGTTCGTCGTGCCATCAGCCTTGAGTCAGCAGGTCGGTCGGTTCGAAAGTGAAATCGGCTTACGGCTGTTCGAACGGACTACTCGCTCGGTCTCGCTGACCCCCGCCGGCGAGGCGCTGATGCCGCTGGTGCGCCAAGTGGTTGCCGGCATTGACCAGATCGCCGTTGACGCACAAGCTCTCGGCGGCACGGTCGTTGGCCGGCTCACGGTCGGGATGATGGAGATCCCATCCGAAAGCCTCGATGTGGCCACCCTGATGGCGACCTTTCACTCGCACTATCCCGACGTCAGCGTGACGTTGCGCAGCGGTGGCAGTGATGTGCTGATCGAGGCGGTCCGCGACCGGAAACTGGACGTGGCAATCGTAGGCTCCAACGTATCCGGCACCGGCGGTGTCTTGACGTTCACCCATCTGTTCAGCGAACCGCTCGTCGCCGTCATGCCCGCTCACCATCCGCTGACAAAAAAATCATCGATGTCGATAACTGCGCTGGCCGCATTACCGTTCATCGACTTTCCCCCTGGCTACGGTCTGCGACACGAAACCGACCGCGGCTTCGCCAACGTAACCCGGCGTGTGGCTTTCGAAGTGACGCGTGTCGATGAGGTCACTCATTTCGTGCGCAAAAACCTGGGTGTCGCGTTGCTGCCCGAATCCGTTGCGCGCACGCGCGCTAACGCCGATTCGGGACTGGCATTGCGGCCGGTCGCCGGTGCTGACATGTACCGCCGAGTAAACCTCGTGGCACCGCGCCCTGATAAGCGCTCCGCCGCATGCCAGGCCTTTGTCGGTTGCGTCGACGACCACATCGAACAGGCCGTGCCATCTCGCGACGAGTTGTCGAAAAAGGCTGCGGGAGCCTCAAAGCCGGCCCGCCGGACTAACTGATCATTGCGGGTATGCCGGAGCTGGCCATGCATGTCATCGCTTGGTCCGCGGTACGGTCGACGTAGCGATAGTCGTGCGGTGCAGCACATGGAGATGCAGCTCAGGCGCTGGAAACCTTGAGGCACGGCAACATTCGACGGCGACGCAAGGTCGTCACTGTTCGAGCGGGAAGCCGGCGAACGGGCTCGCAGCCAGAGCGCCCCATTCGAATTATTTGACGGCGAGATTTTTACTGATGAAAACTGTTTCATCTAGCAACGTTTCCTCCAAGATTCTGGCTCCCTTCACGCCGGGGTAGTTCGCGATTCGTCCGAGGTAGACGGGGCGTACGGGCGCTTTTGCCGACCGCGCCGCCAAGGCGCTCCCACTGCCCTTTGGGAGGTGGTGACCGTGCGGAGTCGGCTCTTGTTGGTCGATGTTGCTTCCGCCGGAGCTGGCTAGTCTTCTGGGCACACGAGCATTCTAGCTATCGGCAGCCCAGGGGTTTGCGAAGCCGAGTGTGCTGAATGCTGTTGAAGGACAACGGTATCCGGCGGTAGCAATGCTGGGTCGACGTTGGTCATATCCGGATGCGGAGGAACCAGATGGAATTCGGAGCGTTGCCTCCGGAGATCAACTCCGGCAGGATCTACTCAGGTCCCGGGCCGGCACCGTTGTTGGCCGCTGCGGCCGGCTGGGACGGATTAGCGGCCGAATTACGCGCCACGGCAGCGTCTTACGGATCTGTCGTCGCGGAGCTGAGAACCGCATGGAATGGGCCCTCGTCGGCGTCGATGGCGGCCGCGGCCGCACCGTACATTGCGTGGCTGAGCAGCAGCGCCGCGCAGGCCGAGCAGTCGGCAAGTCAGGCGAAGGCGGCGGCAGGCGCTTATGAGGCCGTCTTCGCGGCCACGGTGCCACCGCCGGTGATCGCGGCCAACCGGGCGTTGTTGGCGTCACTGGTCGCGACCAACATCTTGGGCCAAAACACCCCGGCCATCGCGGCCACCGAGGCCCAGTACGCCGAGATGTGGGCCCAAGACGCGGCCGCGATGTATGGCTATGCGGGTTCCTCGGCGGTCGCGGCCCAGCTGGTCCCGTTCACCGCGCCGCCGTCGACCACCGACAGCGGTGGGGAAACGAACCAGGCGGCCGCGGTCGCCTCGGCGGCCCAGTCGTCGGCGAGCTCCCATGTGGAAACCGCGCTCTCCCAGGCGGTCTCGCAGGCTCCCGCCGCGGCGCAAAGTGCCGCCGCGAACGCGGCGGGGACGTCGTCGACCGGGGTCTCGCTCGGTCTTGGGGAAGCCACGGGGGGTTTGAAGAGTTTCAACAACTTCCTCAACGCACTCACCGGGCCGTACTCGCCGCTCGGGATCGGGACCGCGGGGAAGGGTTTTTATCAGCTTGCGCTCAATGTGCGCGGGATGGGCAACAACCTGCAAAGCATCGGTGGGACACTGCATCCCAAGGCTCTGCACGGGGTTTTGGCGCCGTTGCTGCACAGCGAACTGCTGACCGGATCCACCTCGTTGCAGGCGCCGGGTGTGGGAACGGTGTCTGCGGCGGTGGGCCGTGCCGGTGTCGTGGGGTCGTTGTCGGTTCCCGCGAACTGGGCCTCGGCCGCGCCGGCGATCAGGACCCTGGCAGCCGAGTTGCCCGAGACGATGCTCGATGCCGCGCCGGCGATGACCGTCAACCCCGGGCAGGGTCTGTTCGGGCCCACCGCCTTGTCGAGTCTGGCCGGACGCGCGGTCGGTGGTACCGCCACCCGTGCGGTGGCCGGGCCGGCGGTCCGGGTGCCTGGTGCGGTGGCTGTTGATGACATCGCCACCACCTCCACGGTCATCGTGATCCCGCCGAACGCGAAATAAGGAAAGGCACGGCCATGGTTTTCGCCGATTTCGCAGCGCTGCCACCCGAGGTCATCTCCACCCAGCTCTACGCCGGCCCCGGCGCAGCACCCATGCTATCGGCGGCCGCCGCGTGGGGAGCGCTGGCCGCCGAATTACATTCCACCGCATCCTCTTACGGCGCGGTGATCTCCGAACTCATCACCGAGTGGCAGGGCCCGTCCTCGGCCTCCATGGCAGCCGCGGCCGCACCGTATGTGGGCTGGATCTCGACCACGGCGGGCCTGGCCGAGCAGACCGCCGCCCACGCCCAAGCCGCCGCCACCGCCTATGAGGCCGCGCTGGCCTGCGTCGTCCCGCCGGCGCTGATCGCCGCCAACCGCACCCAGCTCGCAGCACTGCAGGCAACCAACCTGTTGGGGCAAAACGGCGCGGCGATCGCGGCCACCGAAGCCCAATACGCCCAGATGTGGTCCCAAAACGTCACCGCGATGTTCGGCTATGCCGCCGCCTCGCAGGCCGCCGGGGAGCTGACCCCCTTCGAGCAGGCACCCGCTGTCAGCAAGGACACCGGGACGGCGCAGGCAACCACCACGGCCGCCGCGGCCTCGAGCACCTCGTCGTCGTGGATGCAACAACTGCAGGACTACATCAACTCACTGACCACCGGATACACCCAATCATGGCAGCAGCTGATCGAGGGCATGACCGGCAGCAAGGAGATCGCGCCGCTATGGGAGGCGCTGTTTTCCAGCGTCAAGGGCATCGGCGGGCAGGCCACCTGGACCAACGTCGTCGGCGCCAGCGGCGGGCTGGGCGTCTCGGAATGGAAGGGCGCCTTCGTCTACGCGCCCTGGAGCGCCGGCATGCCCAAAGCATCGTTGGGTGCCGGTCTGGCCTCACCCGCAGGTCTTGGCGCCGGCATCCCGGTGCGGCCCGTATCCGCGGTGCTGGGCAGCGCACCCACCGTGGGAAAGCTGTCGGTGCCCTCGAGCTGGGCCAGCGCCGCCCCCGCCATCCGGTTGGCCTCCACCGCACTACCGGCCACCACCACCACCGCCGTGGCCGCCGCGGCGGGTTTTCCCGCCGAGCTGGTCAACGACGCCACCCTGGGCAGCCTGGCCGGCGGCGCACTGGGCGGGCCCGCCGCCCGCGCCATCAACACAACAACACACATTCAGACCCGCGCGATCACCGGCCAGCGCCGCACCCAACCGGTCAAACTCGACCGCATCATCGCCCAACTACAACAAATGCCCGACCAGGTACAGCACTGAACTACCCCAGGTTTAGTTCCGATCCTTATAGGAGGATTGGAAGCTATGCCCCGTCAGTATTCGCCGGAGTTTCGGCAGCGTGCGTTGCGGTTGTTGGACACTGTGATGGAAGCCTCGGAAGTGTCGGAGTTCGAGGCCATAAAGTCTGTCGCCAGCAAACTCGATATTTCGGAGGAGTCGGTGCGTCGGTGGCGACGCAAGGCCCAAGTCGATGCTGGTGAACGGCCGGGCATGACCAGTTCTGAGCATGCCGAGATCCGTAAGCTCAAGCGCGAGAACGCTGAACTGCGCAGGGCTAACGAGATTTTGAAGTCAGCGTCTGCGTTTTTTGCCGCGGAGTTCGACCGCCCCGCGACGAAATGATCGCCTACATCGATGCTCATCGCGATCAGTTCGGGGTCGAGCTCATCTGCCGTGTGCTGCGGGCAGCTATCCCCGGATTCCTCACCTCGCGGGGTTATCGGGCCGCGCGGACCCGACCACCGTCGGACCGGGAGATCCGCGATGAGCAGCTGATCGCTGACCTTGAGGCGGTGCACCGGCAGAACTACTCGGTGTATGGGGTCAAGAAGATGCACGCGGCGATGACACGGCGTGGTTGGCAGCTGGGCCGTGAACAAACCCGCCGGTTGATGCGCAAGGCCGGGTTGCGCGGCGCCCAGCGGGGCAAGCCGGTGTTCACCACGATCAGCGACCCGGCCGCGATCCGGCCGGCCGATCTGGTCAACCGCCAATTCCGGGCCGCTGCACCGAACCGGCTATGGGTCGCCGACATCACGTTCGTGCGGACCTGGCAGGGGTTCTGTTACACCGCGTTCGTCACTGATGCGTGCACCAAGAAGATCGTTGGCTGGGCGGTCTCGGCCACGATGCGCACCGAAGACCTCCCGCTTCAAGCATTCAATCACGCTGTGTGGCAGTCGAATACCGATCTATCCGAGTTGGTTCATCATTCCGACCGCGGATCCCAGTACCTATCGCTGGCCTATACCGACCGGCTGGCTGAACTGGGGATCGCGCCCTCGGTCGGGTCGCGTGGCGATAGTTATGACAACGCCCTCGCTGAAGCGGTCAACGCCGCCTACAAGACCGAGCTCATCAACCGCGGCAAGCCCTGGCGGTGCATCGATGATGTCGAACTCTCGACCGCCGAATGGGTGGCCTGGTACAACCAGGAACGCCTGCACGAAGCCCTCGGCTACGTTCCACCCGCCGAGTACGAGGCCGCCCTCACCGGCACCTCACACCCTGCGAGCCAGCCGACCCCGGCCCTCGCAACCGAGTAGGAACTAAACCTGGGGTAGTTCACCCAGCCAAGCCGTCGCAGCGGGAAAATCCGTGTGCGCCATGATCACCCGCGGCGTATCCGGACTACAACTCCTCACCGACATACGCGACAACAACCCCGCCCTGACCACCAGCGGCGCCGCCCAATTCGCCACCATATCGGCCAAAGCCTACTGCCCAGGACAACTCGAAGAAAGCAAGGGCAAAGGCGGGGGCTGACTGGCCGGTCAAGCGCGGTGCTGCGCCCAATGTTGTTGCAGCACAGGGGTGAACTCGTCGGCGTGATAATGAATAGAAGTGACCGGTGTTCGAGATGGTCTCGGCGAGACGTCAGATATTCGTTTGGTCGCCAGTCAAAGCCCGCTCCGCCGTTCGCAGAACCATGCGGATCCCCAATCCGATCAACGGTGCATAGAGCCGGGTGAAGAAACCAGCGAGGATGGGGCTTTTGAGCCGGAAGGTTGTCGTCCACAGAACTTCGGTGCCTCCCGGCACCTCTCGCAGCGTTACCGATCCGCCGCTGTGTTGCGCCGGGGGCACGGTTGACAGGGCTTGATAGCTCATCAAGTGCGGTCGTTCGAACGCTGTGACGACTTCGGTGACCTTTGAACCCGAGCTGGCGAATTCACGAATTGAGCCGACCCCGAAGGGTTCTGGGCCATCGACCGGGCGAACGCGAGAGTAGAACATCCCCGGTATGTCGCTCCAATTGTTTCCGTCGATGAGCCAGTCGAACACCGCATCGATTGGCGCAGCGATGGATCGGCGTAGGCTCATTGTCCGCATTGCCGCCATCGTTCATCCTGACCGGTAGGTTCGCGAGTCTTCGCAGCCGTTACGCGAACGAGTGCCTTCATTTGCGGCCCTTCCCTCGTGTATGGGGATATCGAACCGAGCCGGCCGATGGGGATCAATACCTTGTGGCAGATCGCGAACGGTGAGCGGGGCGCAAATCCAGGCTCCCGTTCACGATCCCTGCGCGAGCTCCAGCGCGGCGGCGACGACGGGCTTGGCCCAAGGCGGTGTGTTGGTCAGATCGGAAGGCCCGACGATGCGCCCGCGGTCCATGTGCAACATCAAGGCCGGCTTCGGTGCCTGCCCGATTGCGGGATCGGCGCTCGCAGAGTTGTCATACACCCGCAGCCCGGTGAGTGCGGGCAGTAATTTCACGAGATTGATCAGGCTGTGGCGATAACGGCGGCGGATGTCGGCGTCGGAAATGTCATGCCCGCCGGCGCGGACCCGTTGTCGCACCCGCGCGATGCACGTATCCGCGCTGTCGAGCCCCACATAAAAAACGCGGATCTCGAGTCCGCGCTTGGCGGCCTCAGCCAGCAGTCCCGGCATCGTGTTGCCGCCGAGCGTGGTCTCAAAGGTGAAATCGAGGCCCTGATCAATCGCCTGCTGCATCAGCCTCCGGCCCTGTTCCCATGCCGCCGCGTCGGCGTCGGCCTGTCCCAGCCCGGGGTTGGCCGCCATGATCTGGCGTGCGGCCTCGTCGGGGTTGTAGTACTCGCCGCCCTTATCGCGGATCGTCGCGCCCACGACACTGCTCTTGCCGGCGCCGTTGACGCCTGCCAACACGTGTATCTGCGCCGGCATCGTTGTCGTGCGAGCCACGGGCCGCGTTGGATCAGCGCAGCTGCGCGGCGCGTGCCGCCTTCACCGCTGCGGCGCCCATCTCGTCCGGTGTGGCGTCGAATGCCGCGGCTACCCCGGCTTTGGCCTTCGGCGCCTGCATCGTCGCCAACAGCTCGTCGAACCGCTCGCTGAGATCGTCGAGCGCGGGTGCCGCCGTCGCGGCCAAGGCCTCGAATTCGGCGTACGACAGCAGCACGGCCCTGGGGGTGTTGTGCTTGGTGATCACCACCGCCCCGCTGACCGCGGCCTCATCGAAGACGCTGCCGAACTCATTTTTGAGGCGGCTGGCGGTCACCGAGGGGACATCGACGAGCTTGCCGTCGCGGTTGCGGAACGAGACGGTGGATATGGCGCTCCCCTGCTTGGTCTGCATGTCCGCCATTCTAGCTGTTTTGTCCATTTTGTACGAACAGGCCATTTTATGCGGACGACCTGTGCTCGGCGCTTATCGGGGACTGGCCCAGCGCGGTCGTCTACAGGTGAAGTCCTGCGCTTTGCACGAGACGACCAGCGCCGTCGGCCCGGTTCGCCGTCGATCTGGTGGCCGCCGCGCCGACTACCGCCGCCGGTCGCCGGCGGCGGGGTACCACTGCGGCCCCGTGTTCGGCGACGCGAAGACACGTGGTCTTGAGCGCAGACCCGAAACGACGACGCAGGCCGTGACCATGGACTCGGGCTACGACGAAGGGGCGCCATGCGTCGCTGTAGCGTGACGGTCGTGAACTCCTTCCGGATGCATTCGTCTGTGGCCCTCGCGGCCAGTGCCGCGGCAACCGCTCTCCTGCTCACTGGATCGGGCACGGCAAACGCGGCCGACTCGTGCCCAACCGCGGCCCCGCAGAATGGCGGAACGCCCGACTGGACCCTCGCCGGGAACACGGGAAGCGTCGCTGTCACCGGGTCTACCGATACGACGGCCCCGCGTGTCACCGTGACGGCACCGTTCGCCGTGACCCAGACCCAGGTGCACACGCTGCGCGCCGGAGATGGACCCGTGGTCCCGAGCACCGCCAAGGTCTCCGTCTGCTACATGGGCGTCAATGGTCGCGACGGGTCGGTGTTCGACAGCAGCTACCAACGCGGCGCCCCCGTTGACTTCCCGCTGACCGGAGTCGTGCCGGGCTTCCAAAAGGCCATCGCGGGACAAAAGGTCGGGTCCACGGTCGCCGTCGCGATGGTCCCCGCGGATGGCTACCCCGAAGGTCAGCCCAGCGCCGGAATCCGGCCGGGCGACACGCTCGTCTTCGCGATCAAGATCCTCGGCGCATCGGGCTAGGACGCCGCCAAAGGTCTTGCACCGTCGGCTAATTGCTCAGCGGGGCGAACATCAGCGCGGGATCGATGCCGAGTTGCTGCGCGACGTGGGCGGTGTCCCAATACTCTCGCCAATGAGTGATCGCGCCGTCGCGAACCTCGAAAATCGCGGTGACACAGAACGTGACGGCCACGCCATTCATTGAGTTCACGTCGACTCGTTCGACGATGACGGTGTCGCCGTCGGACACGATGGTGCGGATCTCGCTCCCCTCGATCATGCCGGTTGACAGCGTGCTGTGCTTCTCGAGTTCTGCGCGCGCCGCGTCGCGGCCCCGCACGACCGGAGACAGAGGAACGTGGAGTTGCCACACGAAGTCGTCGGCCATGAGCGCGGTCATCGCGTCGACGTCCATGCTCTCGCCGTAAGCGGCATGTATAAAATCGACCACGATCTTCTCGTTGTCATTCTTGGTGGCAACACTTTTCGCCATCTCGTTTTCCCTTAAGTGTCAGTGCGGGGTGTTCGCTATTTGTCGAACTGTAGAGGGCCGCGGCCGTCGGCGTTCGCACTTCGCGCGATTAGCGCAGGTATACGAAGCGCTTAGCTCCATGCTGCGGTGAGTACCTCAGGGGCGCCCGCCGCGGGGTGTTCCGCTTCAGACTTGGTTGAATCCGCCGTCGGCGGTCACCGTGGATCCGGTGGTGAAGCTGGACAGATCGCTCGCCAAAAACACTGCAGCATTGGCGATCTCGATGGGATCGGCGAAGCGGCCCAACGGGATGGTCGCGATGCGGCCGGCGCGGAACTCCTCGATGGAGGCGTCGGGGTTGGTTTGCGCGGCCAGCGCATCGCTTCCCGGGGTGGCGGTGGATCCGGCGACGATGACGTTGACCCGGATGTTGCGGTCGGCGAGCTCGTTGGCCCAGGCGCGGGCCAGTGACCGGACGGCGGCTTTGGTGGCGGCGTAGATGCTCAGCCCGGCGCGGCCGCGGTCCGCGGTGGTGGAGCCCGTCAGGATGACGGAGGCGCCGTCGTTGAGCAGCGGCAGCGCCTTCTGGACGGTGTACACGACCCCCTTGACGTTGGTGGTCAGCAGTGCGTCGAGGTCATCGTCGGTGATCTCCCCCAGCCGTGCCACCCTGGTCGACCCGGCATTGGCCATGACGATGTCGAGGCCGTTGCCGGTGGACGCGACCTTTGCGTAGAGCCGATCCAGGTCCTTCGGAATGCCGACGTCGCCGGGCACGGCGGTGGCACGAGGACCCAATTGGCTTGCCGCGGCGTCGAGTTTGGGCCGGCGCCGTCCCGTGATGAACACCCGTTCGGCGCCCTCGGCGAGGAATCGCTCGGCGGTGGCCAGCCCGATCCCGGAGTTGGCGCCGGTGACGACGGCGGTCTTGCGGTCGAGCAGTCCCATTCAGTGCTCCTGACGTCGGCGAGGGGGTTCGGTGATCTACGTCCGAGTGCCATTGGGAGTCAGATTATTTGGCGGAATTCACCCGCGGAGCTTTGATAGGACTCCAACGTCCAAGCCCCGATGAGGTATTCGCGAAGGCCCTGCGGGAAAAGCGCGGTCATCGGTGGCGCACCTCCGGATTCGATGTGCCGTCGTTGTGTGGATGCGTCAGCCACGTCGCCGACGACTCGATCATGCCGCGGATCCCCCGCGCTGACACCATCGCCCCCTGCCTGCGCGCTCCCGTCTGACCGTATTGTCTGCAGCATGATCGCCGCTTTGATCGTGTCGCCGTGGTCAGTGCCCAGCCGCTTTCGGGCGCCCGGCGAATCCGCACGCTAGGCCCGGTACAGGCGCGTGGCGGCTCTGATACTTGCCCTTGCGGGCCTGGCGTTTCTCGATTCACTCAACGTCCTCAACGTCGGAGTCGTCTCGGCGGTGATCTTCGATAGCCGGCTCAGCCGCCGTTCCCCCATCCCGGGCGCCTTGAGCTTCGTCGCGGGCGTGTTTGCCGTGACGACCACGTTCGGCCTGTGCACGGTGCTGGGAATCAGCTTCATCACCGAGGCGCTCGATTTCCGCATCACGCCGGCCATCCGGTTTCGCGGCGAACTGCTGTTGGGAATCGTGCTGATCTGCTTGGCGTACTTCCCGCTGACCGCGCAATCCGCGGCTCCCGGCTGGGCAATGGCGGCCATGCGCAAACGCCCGTGGCTGCTCGGATTCCTCGGGCTGGCGGTGGGAAGCGGACAGGCGCCGACCGCGGTGCCGTACCTCACGGGCCTGGCCATGCTGGCCGCGCTGCATCCACGACCGCCGCTGTGGCCGCTGGTCATCATCACCTACTGCGCAATCGCGGTGTCGCCACCGCTGGCGATCCTTGCACTGTCGATGAGACGCACGGCGCGGGCCGCGCGCATTCAGCGGGGACTGATACGCGTGCTCACCCGCTACGGGCCCATGTCGGTGCGACTTTTGTTTCTGGTTTTCGGAGTCGGGCTCATCGCCGATGCGCTCGTCAATCACAGCGCACTCTGGTGACGCGCGATCCTTTCTCACGTTTTGCATAGCGAGCTGAATTACGTTGTCGCATGTGACTGATCGTCAAGCGCGCGCAATGTCGTTCGGAGCCATCGCCGAGGACTACGACGGCCTGCGGCCGCAAGCCCCGCGGGAGGCGGTGGACTGGCTGATGCCGCCGGAGTGCGACGTGGCCGTCGACGTCGGCGCGGGCACGGGTTTGTTCACCCGCACGCTCATCGGCCGGGCGGCGCGCGTCATCGCCGTTGAGCCCGACGCCCGGATGCGGGCGGTCCTGGCCGACCGGTCCCCCGGTGTCCGCGTCGTCGAGGGCAGCGGTGAGTCGATCCCACTCCCCGACCGTGCCGCGGATGCGGTGTTCGTCTCGGCGGCGTGGCACTGGATGGATCCCGAACGGGCGGTCCCGGAAATCGGGCGGGTACTTCGCGACGGCGGGCGCTTCGGGCTGATTTGGACCAGTCGAGATCGTGACGTGGACTGGGTCCGCGACCTCGACCTGCTGCCCGGCGACGAAAAGACCGAGGCGGATGGACCCGAGCGCTTCCGCCGGCTCCACGAAAACGTCGCGCTCCCCGATCCGCAGATCTTCCACCATGTGGCCCGCGAGGCGTTCACGTTCGTGCGCACGATGCGGGTCGACGACGTCGTCAAGATGGTGGGCACCTACAGCAGGATCATCACCGCGTCTCCCGAGGACCGCGAACGCCGGCTCACCAATGCCCGCGCCGTGCTGCGCGAGCGCTTCGGAGCGGCCGACGCGATCGACGTCCCCATGCAGTCCCGCTGCTGGCGCGCCAACCGGATGCCCCGCGGCTGTTAGGCCTGGGGTCCCTCCGACGGCGGCCACGGCGTTCCGGGCGACGCCTCGCCCGGGCTTTCGTAATCGCCGCGAGACAGCGGCACCCACCGCTCGCTGGGCGCGGGCTGCTTCGACGACGGAAAGTCGCGCAGACTGCCCGTCGGCTTGGCGTCCCACTTGGCGAACGTCAACGGCGTCTGCAGCCAGCAGTGCAGGAGGTTGTAGGCGGCTTCGAGCGAATCGATGTGGGTGCGCTCCCAGCCGTGGCTGCCGTCGAGGCCGAAGCCGACGAGCGCGGCGCGGGTGTTCGCCCCCGCCTCGATCGCCGCGGCGGCGTCGGAGCGGTAGTAGCGAAAGATGTCGCGGGCGAACGGGATTCCCCGCTCCTGGGCGAGGCGGCAGAGCTTGCGGGTCAGGTGATAGTCGAACGGGCCGTGCATATCGGCCATCGGGATCGTCACGCCGTCCTCGAGCGAGTGCTGCCCGGGCGCGCACACCGCGTTGTCCACCGACACCAATTCGGCGACGTCCGCGGGCAGCCCGTGGCTGGCCCCGTGACCGACCTCCTCGGTGATGGTGACCATGATCGTGGTGCGGTGCGGCAACACCACCTTGTTCTCGGAGAAGTTCTTGGCCAGGGCGAGCGCGATCGCGACACCCGCCTTTCCGTCCAGGTGGCGGGAGACGATGAAGCCGTCGGCGGTGAGCTCGGGGCTGGTGATCAACGCCACGAAGTCGCCGATCTGCAGGCCGAGACGAAGCAGGTCCTCGCGCGAGGACACTTTGCGGTCGATCCGAACCTCGACGTGGTCCCAGTCGGTGGGTTGGGTGTCGATCTCGTCGCCGAACGCGTGGCCACTGGACTTGAGCGGCATGACCGTGCCGGTGATGAACTCGTCGGGGTCGTCGATGAAGATACGCACGCGGGCTCCCGCGGCGAACCGGGCCGAGAAGGTGCCGACCGGGACCAGCTCCAGGCGGCCGTTGTCCTTGAGGTCGCGCACCATGCAGCCGATGGTGTCCGAGTGAACCACCAGCGCCCGGTCGGTGGTCGCCGACTCCCCCGGCAGCTCCGCGGTCAGCGCCCCGCGCCGCGTCAGCGTGAACGGCACGCCGAAGTCGTCGAGGATGTCGCCGATCAACTGCATCACCGCGTCCGTGCGCCCCGACGGACTCGGGGTCTGCAGCAGCGCCAGCAGCGTGTCGATCATCCACGTGCGGTCGGCCTCGGCCATGGCCGCGGTCTCGCCCACCTTGTCTCCTCTCGAGTCGTCGGGAATCGCGTACAACCTACCGTGTGGCCGACCTCGATCGCTCTGCCCGGCCTAATCCGAGCTAGGAAGCGGTTTCCATCTCCGAGATCAAATCGGCCAGGGCAAGAATCCGCTGGGCGTCGCGCACGTGCAGGCTCTCGATCATGCGGCCCTCGACCGTGATGACGCTGGTGCCCGCGGCCCGCGCCTCCTCGTAGGCCGACACGACCTTGCGGGCGTCGTCCAGCTCCCCCCGCGAGGGGCCGAACAGTTCGTTCGCCGGGGCGATCTGTGACGGATGGATCAGGGTCTTCCCGTCGAATCCCATTTCGCGGCCGTGCCGCGCCTCGGCCCGGAATCCGCCCTCGTCGGTGATGTCGTTGAACACACCATCCAAGATGATTTTTCCGGCCGCCCTCGCTCCCAACAGGGCCATGCCCAGCGCGGGCACGACGGGCGCGCGCCCGGGGACGTGCAGGCCGTGCAACTCGTTGACGAGATCATTGGTGCCGACCACCAGCCCGGCCAGCCGCTCGCTGGCCGACGCGACCTCCTCGGCCCTCAAAAACGCCCGGGGCGTCTCGATCATCACCCACAGCTGCAACGCCTTCGGGGCGCCCAGCGCGTCGAGCGCGTCGGCCAGCGCCCGAACCTGTTGGCCCGTCTCGACTTTCGGCACCAGCACACCGTCGGCGGCCGATCCCGCCACCGCGGCCAGATCGTCGCTGTGCCAGTCGGTGTCCAGCCCGTTGATGCGCACCACGACCTCACGCGGCCGGTAGCTCTGCGAGGAGATCGCCTCGCACACCGACGCCCGCGATTCGGCCTTCGCGTCCGGCCCCACGGCATCTTCGAGGTCGAATATCAGCACGTCCGCCGGCAGCGATTTGCCCTTTTCCAGCGCCCGGGGTTTGTTTCCGGGTAGGTACAGGGCGGATCGGCGCGGGCGCAAGGTCGGTGCCATAGCGTGATTCACTTCCTGTCGTCGAGCGTCGCGGGAATGCGGTCAAGGCGGTGGGCGCGGGGTGACCGCGGCATACGCAGAAAGTACCGTTGCGGGTACCGATGTGTAGTCGCGGGTGGCGGCGCGCGCATCGCGCAAATGCGGGCCTGATCGGCCGACGCGGCGACTGGATCCCGGAAGGGGAAAACGGATGTCATCGACTGATTCGGCACGGACCGAGGGCGATAGCTGGGACCTGGCGTCGAGCGTGGGGGCGACCGCGACGATGGTGGCGGCCTCCCGGGCGCTGGCCTCCCGCGAGCCGGACCCACTGCTCGACGACCGGTTCGCCGAGCCGTTGGTGCGGGCGGTCGGACACCCCTTTTTCACCCGGATGCTGGACGGCCAAATCTCGCTCGACAGCGACGATTCGCCGATGACGCTGCAGCAGCGGCGCGAGCAGATGACGGTGCGGACCAGGTTCTTCGACGATTTCCTCCGCGCCGCGACGGCGGCCGGCGCGCGCCAGGCCGTCATCCTGGCCGCCGGGCTCGATGCCCGGGCCTACCGGTTGTCGTGGCCGGCGGGCACCGTCGTTTTCGAGGTCGACCAGCCCGAGGTCATCTCCTTCAAGACCGACACGCTCGCCCGGCTCGGCGCGGAACCGACCGCCGAGCGCCGGACCGTCGCCATCGATCTGCGCGATGACTGGCCAACCGCCCTGCGCGACAGCGGGTTTGACACCAACTCCCGGCCGCCTGGATCGCCGAAGGCCTGCTGCCCTACCTGCCGCCGGAAGCCCAAGACAGGCTGCTGGACAACATCACCGCGCTCAGCGCGCCGGGCAGCCGCCTGGCCACCGAGAACATCACCGATATGAGCGTGTTCACCGACGAACGGGCTCGGGCCATGCGCAACACCTGGCGTCAGCACGGGCTCGACATCGACGTCGCCGAACTCGTCTGGCTCGGTGCACGCCGTCCGGCCGCCGAGCACCTGGCCGATACCGGCTGGAACGTCACCCGCCACCCCACCGAACAGGTATATGCCGACTACGGTTTCGTGGTGCCGGACAACGAGATCCTCAAGGAATTCCGCCACGCCATCAGTTATCTCAGCGCCGAACTGAGCTGAGCCGCCCCCATCAGGGCCTGGCGTCGCGCCACTCCCGCTCGAACGGCAACCGCCACGCGTTGGGGGCGATCAACTGGTGAATCGCGTTGGGCCCCCACGTCCCCGGCTGGTACAGCTTGACCGCGGGCGGATCGGTGAGCAGCTCTTCCGAACGCTCCCATAACGATTCGATGCCTTCGGCGGTGTTGAACAGCGTGTGATCGCCGCGCATTGCGTCGAGGATGAGTCGTTCGTAGGCCTCCAGCACATCCACGACCGTCTCGATCTCCTGCGACGAAAATTGCATCGACAGCTTGTCCAGCTTCATGCCGGGGCCGGGCCGCTTGCCGTAGAACGACAGGGACACCTTCGAGTTGTCGGCCAGGTCGAACGTGAGGTGATCCGGGCCTTGGGTTCCCACTCCGGATCCGGGCGGGAACATCGTGCGCGGGGCCTCCTTGAACGCGATCGAGATGACGCGGATGCCTTCGGCCATCTTCTTACCCGTCCGCAGGTAGATGGGCACCCCGGCCCACCTCCAGTTGTCGATGCCGACCTTGAGGGCGATGAACGTCTCGGTGTCGGAATCCCTTGCCACCCCGGCTTCGTCGCGGTATCCGTGGTACTGGCCGCGAACCACATTCGACGGCTTGACCGGCAGCATCGATCGGAACACCTTGTTCTTTTCTTCGCTGATCGCAAACGGTTCGAGCGCCGTCGGCGGCTCCATCACCACGAACGCCATCACCTGGAACAGATGGGTGACCACCATGTCCTTGTAGGCGCCGGTTTCTTCGTAAAAGCTCGCCCGTTGATCCAGGCCCAAAGCTTCGGGGATATCGATTTGGATGTGGTCGATGAAGTTGCGGTTCCAGATCGGTTCGAACAGACCGTTGGCGAAGCGGAACGCCAAGATGTTCTGGGCGGCCTCTTTGCCCAAGAAGTGGTCGATACGGAAAATCTGGGATTCCTCGAAGGTTTCGTGCACGAAGTCGTTGAGCGCCACCGCACTGGCCAGATCGGTGCCGAACGGCTTCTCCATCACCACCCGTGAGCGTTCGACCAGTTTCGCGTCGCGCAGCATGCTGATCACCGCGCGCGCCGCCTTGGGCGGCACCGACAGGTAATGCAGTCGCCGGGCCTTGGCGCCCAAATTGGCTTCGGCCTCCGCGACGGCGGCGGCCAGCGCTTCGGGTCCGGCGCCCTGCGGCACGTAGGTGATGATGTTCGCGAAGTTCGCCCATTGGTCGGGCGTGAGCTTGTGCGTGCCGAACGAATCGATCGCGTTCTTGGCGAGGTCGCGGAATTCGTCGTCGGTCAAATCCTCCAGCGACGTGGCGACGATTTGGATGTCGGGTGCCAGCTCGGACTGGTCCAAGTACGCCAGACCGGGGAGCAGCTTTCGCTTGGCCAGATCCCCCGTCGCCCCGAAAAGGACGATGACGTGGGGGTCCAGCGGATCGGAATGGTGGCGGCGCGGGCGTGCGTCGGGCGCCGGATACGAGATGGTCTGAGGTTTCGCGGTGGCCACCCTTGCGATAATTCCACCGTCGCGGCGCTCTGTCGCCTATGTCTCCTGCCCGCCGGCTCGGTTAGCGATCGCACGATCGGGTATGGGATAGCGGCGGGCTCCCGGCATCGGGGTTCGCCCCTCACCAAGCCAACGGAAAGCGACATGACAAGACCCGACAAAGACCCATTGAGCCGCGCTCAGGAGCTGGAGAACATCGTCGATCGGCTCGAGGAGAAGGTCGCCGAGGACCGCGAAGCCGAAGACGTCCCCGGTAAGCCCAGCGACCGGGAGCATGCCGCCGTCCGAGGCTCGGAAACCGAGCCGCCGGACTAGCGGGTCATCCGCTCGGCAGATCTACGGCGTGAGCTTTCAACGTCGCTAGCGTTTCCGCCGCCGGCCACTCGTTGGCGCGGAATCGCACGGGGGTGATCCCCGCAACGGGAAGGATGCCCACCACGTCGACCACCGTGGCGAACGGCACGGCGAACTTGTCCGACACGTTCGCCGGATCGCCGAGGAGAAACGTCACATAATCGGTGTGCGGCAGCTCCCAGGCCGGGCCCTCCCCCCAAACCGTCGTCGTGCGCCGCCCCCACGGAGTGTCAATCACCTGCGCCTCGCCGACGTATTGCGGGAATAGTTCGCGCTCGTAATGCGCCCGCAGATATTCGGTCTGATATTGGTATTCCCTTGCGGCCAAAAGGCTTCGAGCCGTCAGGCCAAAACTGCGCAGCGGGTGCGGGCCGGCCTGGTCGAACGGGACGATGACGGCGCCCTCGATGGTGTAGCCCTGGGGCGAGACGGGTTGTTCGGCCTCGAGGTACAGCTGCTCGGCGGCCTCGAAGAGCTCGGGCACCTCGTCCGGGGCGTCGGTGCCCAGCACCAACGCCCCGTCCCCGGGGAAGAACACCAGAGGTCGAGGCCCGCCCGCTACCGCCAGCGAACCCAGCCACCCCGCGGCCAAAATCATCGAGTCGACGTAGCTGGCGCCGTCGTCGTCCTTCAACAGGTACTTTTCGCCCGGTGTGAAGCTCTGCTGCCGCGCGGTCAGATTCTCCCGGGCCACCGCGAACGCCTGATCGCCGGTGATGCCCCACGCGCCGGTTTCGGCCGTCGTCACCATGGCCCGCACCGTGGGCAGGTCGACGACGACCATCTCGTTGATGTGCGGGAACACCGGGCGCACCCAGGGCTGCGCCCCGGTGTTGACCAGTTGATTGGCGTAGCTTTGCGGCCGCAGCACCGGCCTCAGCAGGGGTTGGGCTTCGGCCCAATTCAGCGGCGGTGTCGACGATTGGTCGCTTGCCATGTCCACGGTGCGTGCTTCCTGCTCATGATCAAGGAACACGCACGATACACCGTGCGCGGGGCAAAACAAGTCACCGATTCGCCGGCTCGCGACCCGCGCCCGTCACCCCGCGGGTGGTCCGAACCAGACGCTGAGGGCATCACGAAGCGCTGGGTCGGGCCCCTCGCCGACCCACGCAACGTGTCCGTCCGGCCGAACCAACACCGTGGCCGGCGGGCTCACCGTCCCCAGCGCCGGAAGTTCCCAATCCCCAGCGTGTTTCGCGTCGACCACGCGCACCCGTCCCGCCCACGGCGCGAGGTCGATGCACCCGGCCTGGCCGAAATTGAGCAGCACGGGCCGGCCACCGCGTAGCAGGGCAAACACCCGCAGCGGACCGTCAGCGGTGACCAGGTCCAGGTCGGGCATGCGGCGCCCCAGAAGCGGGTGCCCCTGCCCGAGGTCGTACCGGATGTCCAGTCCGGACATCATCGCGGCGAACCGTTTGCGGGGCTCCTCCATGCCCAGCAGCTCGCACATGCTGTCTCTCACGGCCTCGGTGCCGTCGTCCGCACGAAGGAGCGCCAGCTGCGCGATCGAGTTGCGCAGCACCCGTTGGGCGACCGGGTGCCGTTCGGTGTGATAGGTGTCGAGGAGGCTGTCGGGCGAGGTCTTGTTGACCACTTGGGCCAGCTTCCACCCCAGGTTCACCGCATCCTGGACGCCGGTGTTCAGCCCCTGCCCGCCCACCGGGTGGTGGACGTGGGCGGCATCGCCGGCCAGCAGCACGCGTCGGTCGCGATAGGATGCGGCCTGCCGGGCGGCATCGGTGAATCGCGAAACCCAACGGGGACTGTGGATTCCGTAATCCGTCCCGTAGACGGCGACGAGCGCGTGGCTCAACTCGTGCAGTGCGGGTTCGCCCCCGGTTCGAAGGTGCTGTTCGGTAACCATGATCCGCACCGGTCCGCCCTCCTCGGTGCTGGACAGGGCATGGACACCGCGCGCGTCCCGGCGGATACCCCATGGTGGGGATTGGCCGTCCTTGCAATCCATTTCGGCCTCGGCAAGCAGATAGCTCGTCGTGGCATCCCACCCCGGAAATTCGATGCCGGCCGCTTTGCGAACGACACTGCGTCCGCCGTCGCACCCGACGAGATATCCCGCCCGCATCGCCCGGCCATCGGAGAGCACGACGTCGACGCCCGTGTCGTCTTGGGTGAGAGTCGCGACCTCCCGGCCGCGGTAGATCCGCACGCCGAGCTCGCCGACCCACTCGGCCAGAGTTCGTTCGATCTGGTTCTGCCACAGCGCCAGTCCGTAAGGGTGGCGGGTGGGAAAGTCGCTGATGTCCAGCCGAATCTGGGCGAAACCCGCCACCTGCGCCACCTGACCCTGCGACAAGAACCGGTCGGCGATGCCGCGCTGGTCGAGGATTTCGATGGTGCGGGCGTGCAGGCCGCCGGCGCGCGAGCCGATCAGGTCCTGGTTGGCGCGCCGCTCGACGATCGCGACGTCGACCCCGGCCAAACCCAATTCGCCGGCCAGCATCAGCCCCGTCGGGCCGCCGCCAGCGATGAGCACCCCATGTTCGATTTCGCCACGCGACTCCTCCGACCTATGCGTAACACCCACTTCGCCACCCCGTTCCTCCCGAATTTCGGTTTCGGACAGCGATTTTGCGCCAACACCCGGGTCTTGCGGCAAGCCCCCGGGTGCGCTATAGGTTGAAAGTGGCGGGGAAAAGAATCAGGAACGATCGCGGACGGCGTCGATGGCGCGGTAGATCCGCTGCTCGCTGACCGGCCGCGGCGTGCCGAGCTGCTGGGCCCACAGGCTCACCCTGAGTTCCTCGATCTGGCGGGCGATATCGCGGACATCGGCGGCCGTCTTCGCCGCGTGCGGCAGCTCACGCAGCAGTTCGTCGTAGGCATCCTGCACGATGTGCACCCGATCCATGCGCTCCCGATCGGCCTGAACGCCACGGGCGAGCGCGTCCAGGCGGCGACGGATCGCGACCAAGTAGCGGGTGAGATCGGCGAGGTGCGCGCGCCCGGTGGCGGTGACGAAGCCGGGCGTCAAGAGCCGGTCCAGCTGGGCGCGCACGTCGGCGACCGCGTCGGCCTGCGCGGGCGACGGGTTGGCGGGCAGCACGAGTTGCACCTCCTGGGCGGCGGCCAGCACGCGCTCGACTCCCCGCACAATCTCGGCGGTCATGGGCGCCAAGGTCTTTCCCGCCCGTTCCCGCAATGCGATGAACTCCCCCAGTGTCCACGCCGTTGCCGTGATGAGCGCGTCGGCCGCGGCGTCGGCGCAGTCCTCCAGCAGGGCGGGCAGGTCGCCGTCGGGGTTGACGCCGAGCGTCAATCGGGTGCGCGGATCAAGTTGACGCGCAAGTGCTTTCACTGGAGAGGGGACGCTGAGCCGGACCAGCCGCCGAAGGCCGGGGCCCAACGCCCGATCCTGTTCCTCCGACGTCGCGAACACCTTCAGGTCGACGGCGCCGCCGGTGTCGACGAACGCGGGAAAGCCCCGCACCGTGCGTCCCTCGATCGCGCGCTCGACGACGCGGGGCAGTTCGTCGAGATCGTCGGGCCAGGTGCGCAATCCCGTGCGCTCCAACTCGGCGGCGACCGCGTGCGCGACGGCTCGGCGGGCCGGCGCCGTAAGGCGTTCCTGCAGCTGGCGCAGATCCTTGCCGCGGGCGACCTCAACGCCGTCGGCGGACTCCACCGCGAACGTCACCCGCAGGTGCGGCGGCAGCTTGTCCAGGTCGAACGCGTCGACGGGTACCGAAACCCCGGTGCGACGGCGCAATTCGCGCTGCAACGCCGGCAGCAGCGGCTCGCCGGCCGGGTCGATCGCGGCCAGCACCGCGCG
Organism: Mycobacterium sp. NTMscope_Eco_3; assembly: GCF_976985685.1. Taxonomy (NCBI): domain Bacteria; kingdom Bacillati; phylum Actinomycetota; class Actinomycetes; order Mycobacteriales; family Mycobacteriaceae; genus Mycobacterium; species Mycobacterium sp. NTMscope_Eco_3. The sequence goes on from NZ_CDRJYZ010000001.1 coordinate 2,223,153, forward strand.
GGCCGTGTCGGGGGCGGGAACGAAGTTGCGGCGCAGGTCTTTCGGCAGTGAGCGGATGAGCGCGGTCACCAGTTCCTCGCGCAACGCGGGCACCTGCCACGCGAACTCGTCGCCACCCAAGCGCGCCAGCACGTCGATCGGTATATGCACCGTGACCCCGTCGTCGGCGGCTCCCGGCTCGAACCGGTAGGTCAGCGGCAGCGCGGCGTCACCCGTCCGCCACGTGGTGGGCCGATCGGCGTCCGCCTTGTCGTCGGTGCGCAACAGCTCGGCGCGGGTGAAGGTCAGCAGCTCGGGTGTCTTGTGCCGCTGGCGTTTCCACCACGCGTCGAAATGCCGCGCCGAGACCACCTCGGCGGGGATGCGGGCGTCGTAGAGCTCGTAGACGTCGTCGTCGCCCACCAGTAGGTCGCGGCGGCGGGCCCGCTCCTCGAGCTCCTCGAGCTCGGCCCGCAACCGGGCGTTGTCGCGAAAGAAGTGATGGCGGGTCTGCCACTGCCCTTCCACCAGGGCGTGCCGGATGAACAATTCCCGCGCCAGCACCGGCTCGATGCGGGCGTACCCGACGCGGCGGCGCGCCACCAGCGGCAGCCCATACAGGGTCACCCGCTCGTAGGCCATCACCTCGCCGCGCTTGGCGTCCCAATGCGGCTCGCTGTAGGTGCGCTGCACCAGGTCGCCGGCGACCCGCTCGACGGCCTCCGGCTGGATGCGCGCGGCCGTGCGCCCGTACAGGCGGCTGGTCTCGACCAGCTCGGCCACCACGACCCAGCGCGGCGGTCGTTTGGTGAGCGCCGAGCCGGGCGCCAGCACGAAGTTCGCGTTACGCGCGCCCAGATACTCGCGAGTGTCCTCGCGGCGCATGCCCACATGCGACAGCAGCCCGGCGACCAGCGCCGCGTGCACCCGGGCCGGATCGGCGGGCTCGTCGGAGGTGTCCTCGACGATCCCCAGGTCGCGGGCGATGCTGCGCAGCTGTCCCGCCAGGTCCTGCCATTCGCGGATGCGCAGGTAGTGCAGGAATTCGGAGCGGCACATCCGCCGAAACGCGTTGCCGGATAACGTTTTCCGTTGTTCGCGGAGGTAGCTCCACAGGCGCAGGTACGACATGAAGTCGGAGTGCTCGTCGGCGAAGCGGGCGTGCTGTTGGCGGGCGGCCTCCTCGCGGTCGCTCGGCCGTTCCCGCGGGTCCGGGATGGTCAGCGCGGCGGCCAGCACCAGCATTTCGCGCACGCACCCCTCGGTCTCGGACTGCAGGATCATCCGGCCCAGCCTCGGGTCGACGGGCAGTCGGGCGAGGCGGCGGCCGAGCTCGGTGATCGCGCCCTGGCCGTCGAACGCGCCGAGCTCCTGCAGCAGTTGCACGCCGTCACGGATGCTGCGCCGGTCCGGCGGATCGAGGAAGGGGAACTTGTCGATGTCGCCGAGCTGCAGCGCCGCCATCTGCAGCAGCACGGCGGCGAGGTTCGTCCGCAGGATCTCGGGCTCGGTGTAGCGCGGCCGGGACGCGAAGTCCTGCTCGGAGTACAGCCGGATGCAGACACCGAGCGCGACCCGGCCGCACCGGCCGGCGCGCTGCGCGGCGGACGCCTGGGAGATGGGCTCGATCGGCAAGCGCTGCACCTTCAGGCGCCGGCTGTAGCGCGAAATCCGGGCGTTGCCCGGGTCGATGACGTAGCGGATCCCCGGCACGGTCAACGACGTCTCGGCGACGTTGGTCGCCAGCACGACGCGGCGCCCGGTGTGCGGCGCGAACACCTTTTGTTGCTCGGCGGTGGGCAGCCGGGCGTACAGCGGAAGCACCTCGGTGTGCTTGAGCCCACTCAAAGCCTCTGCGGTGTCACGGATTTCGCGTTCACCCGAGAGGAAGACGAGGACGTCCCCGGGCGGCTCGGCCTGCAGTTCACCGATGGCGTCGACGATCGCCTCGACCTCGTCGCGGGTCTCGGTGCGGACGATCTCGTGGTCGGGGTCGTCGGGATCATCGTCAGAGCCAACCGGCACAGGGACTTCGAGTGGCCGATAGCGGATTTCCACCGGGTACGTCCGCCCGGACACCTCGATGATCGGCGCGCCGCCGAAGTGCGCCGCGAAGCGCTGCGGCTCGATGGTGGCGGACGTGATGATCACCTTCAAATCGGGCCGGCGCGGCAACAACTCGCGCAGATAGCCGAGCAGGAAATCGATGTTCAGGCTGCGCTCGTGGGCCTCGTCGAGGATCAGGGTGTCGTAGCGCAGCAGGCGGCGGTCGCGCTGGATCTCGGCGAGCAGGATGCCGTCGGTCATCAGCTTGACCAGCGTGCGGTCGCTGACCCGGTCGGTGAACCGCACGGTGTAGCCGACGGTCTCGCCGAGCGGGCTGCCCAGCTCGTCGGCAATGCGCTGGGCGACGGTGCGCGCGGCCAGCCGGCGGGGTTGGGTGTGCCCGATGGTTCCGCGGATGCCGCGGCCTGCCTCCAGGCAGATCTTGGGCAGCTGGGTGGTTTTGCCAGACCCGGTCTCCCCCGCGATCACCACCACCTGATGCGCGCGGATCGCATCGGCGATTTCCTGCCGCCGTTCGCTGACCGGCAGGTCGGGATAGGAGACGTTCGGGACGGCGGCGCGGCGGGCCGCGACGATCGGCCGCGCCGCCGCGATCTCGTCGGCGAGCCGCCGCAGCTTCTCGGGCGGGGCGCCGCGGAGGCTCTTCAGGCGCCTGCCGATGCGGGCGGCGTCGCGCAAGGTCAGGCCATCGAGCTCGTTGCGCAACTGCGCTACAGACGGTTCGGCCACCCCGCACACGATAGGCACCCCACCCCGGGCGGCGCCCCAAAACCCCACGGCGACCAGCACGATTGACGGCAGCCGAATTCGGGTATGACCTCGCGAGCGAATTGTTGTGGGCTTGTGCGGGGGACGTGATCGGCGATGGTCGGTTGGTTAGACGAGCTGCAGCGGCGGAATCGAACCGTCGGCGTGATCGTCGCCGTCATCTACAAATACAACGACGACCAAGGCGGTTACCTCGCCGCACTGCTCACCTACTACGGCCTGGTATCCCTGTTCCCGCTGCTATTGCTGCTGACCACCGCGCTGGGAGTGGTGCTGGCCGGCCGACCCGATCTACAGGCGCAGGTGCTGCACAGCACGCTGAGCCAGTTCCCGGTCCTCGGCAGCCAGCTGCATCACCCCGAGGGGCTCAGCGGGGGCACGGTGGGCGTGGTCGTGGGCCTGCTCGGGGCGCTCTACGGCGGGCTGGGCGTGGGACAGGCGCTGCAGAACGCGATGGATTCGGTGTGGGCGGTCCCGAAGCACAAGCGGCCCAACCCCATTCGGTCCCGATTGCGGAGCGCCCTGCTGCTGTTGGTGCTCGGTTCGGCGGCCATCGCGGCCACCGTGTTGGCCGCGGCCGGACACGCCGCCGGCGCCGTTGGCATCGCCGAAACCGTCGGCCTCGCGCTCGCCGCCGTCGCGATCAACGCGTTGATCTGCCTGGTGGCTTTCCGCGTGACAACCGCGCGGGCACTGACCTACCGGCAGGTGTTGCCCGGCGCGGTCGCCGCGGCCTTGATTTGGCAGATGCTGCAGTGGTTCGGGGCGGGCTACGTTGCGCACACCGTGAAGCGGGCCAGCGCGACCAACAGTGTGTTCGCACTGGTGTTGGGGGCGTTGGCCTTTCTGTTCCTCGCGTCGATGGCGCTGGTGCTGTGCGCCGAGGTGAACGTCGTCTTGGTGGACAAGCTGTACCCGCGCGCGCTGCTCAGCGCGTTCAGCGACGACGCGGACCTCACACCGGCCGACCGCAGGACCTACACCAAGAAAGTCAAGGCCGAACGCGTCAAGGCCTTCGAGCGTGTCAGCGTGCGGTTCGATGACGTCAAGCGGATGCCCGCGAAGGCCGTTGGGCGCCTTGGGGTTTCCGACGACTCTCACCACTCCCGCGCGCCATGAGGACGGTTCGCCCCGGCTGATGGCGTGCTCGCTGTGCCCGGCGCAATAGTCTGCAGTCATGAGCCTGGTCACCTATGAGCTGCACGATCACGTCGCCACCATCACGCTGAATCGCCCGGAGGCGCGCAACGCCATCAACGGCGCGCTGCGCCAGGACCTCAACGCCGCGTGGGATCGTTTCCGCGACGACCTGGACGCCTGGGTCGGGATCCTGACGGCCAACGGCAGCGTTTTCTGCGCCGGCGGCGACCTCAAGGACGGCGAGGGCTCCGTCGGCACGTTCGGCGGCACCTTCTGGGAGAAACCGACAATCAACTCGTTCGAGAGCGGCATGGAACTCTTCAAGCCGACCATCGCCGCCGTGCACGGTCCCTGCATCGGCTACGGCGTGACCGGCGTGTTGTTCTGTGACTTCGTCATCGCCAGCACCGAGGCCACCTTCTGTTTCCCCGAGGTCTCGATCGGGGTGCCCACCATCGTCGGGGCGATCCGGCTGCCGCAGCGGGTGGGCTGGGCCAACGCCATGGAACTGCTGCTGACCGGGAAACCGATGAGCGCCGAGCGGGCGAAAGAGGTCGGCCTGGTCTGGAGACTCGTCGAGCCCGACCAACTGCAGGCCGAAGCGCAGGCCTGGGCCCGCACCCTCACCGAGGCCGCGCCCTTGGCCCAGCGGGCGACCAAGGAGGTGGCCTGGCGGACCGCGGACATGGGCTGGATCGAGTCGGTGCGCTTCGGGGAGACCATGCGCAAGGTGGCCGGCGCGACCGAAGACGTGGCGGAGGGTCTGCGGGCGTGGGGTGAGAAACGCAAACCGCAGTGGCGTGGCCGCTGACGCGTCACGGATCCCGCAGAACCGGCCACCGCCACCGTCGGGGCGGAGCATGTGTCAGGATTCGGGGATGAATGCACGCAGACTTGCTCGCTTCGTTGGTATCTCGATGGTGACGGCGTGGGCGGCGCTGAGTGCACCCATCGGTGCTCCTACCGCGGCCGCCGATCCATGCTCGGACGTCTCGGTGGTCTTCGCCCGCGGCACCCACCAGGAGCCCGGCCTCGGCAACATCGGCCAGGCATTCGTCGACTCGCTCACGTCGCAGCTCGGCGGACGGTCCGTCGACGTCTACGCCGTCAACTACCCGGCCAACGACGACTACCACAACAGCGCGAACGCCGGCGCCAATGACGCGAGCGCTCACATCCAGGACACCGTGGCCAACTGCCCGAACTCCCGGATCGTGCTCGGCGGATACTCGCAGGGCTCGACGGTGATCGACCTCGCCACCAACTCGCTGCCCGCCTCGGCGGCCGATCATGTGACCGCCGTCGCCCTCTTCGGCGAACCCACCAGCGGCTTCTCCACCATGTTGTGGGGCGGCCAACCGCTCCCGACGATCAATCCGGCCTACGGCGCCAAGACCATCAGCCTGTGCGCCCCCGATGACCCGATCTGCTCCGGCGGCGGCAACATCATGGCGCACGTGTCCTACATCGACGCCGGGATGACCGCCCAGGCCGCGACGTTCGCGGCCGACAAGGTCAACCAAACTGCGCCGCGCACCTGAGCCGCGGTCAGTCGTTCGCCCGCTGCTCCTGCCGTTCTTGCTTTTCGGCGGCCGCCAATTCCGCGACACGATCCGCTTCGGCGCGCTTGTCGGCGGCCTCGCCTAGCTTGTCCTCGGCCTCATCGAGTTTGGCGGCGGAAGCCTTGGACGCGGCGCGCTCGGCGGCCTGAGTCCTGTTCTCCACCTGTCGTTTGGCCGATTCGACCGCGTCCTTCTGCTTGGTGGCCACCTCGTCGACGCGCTGCTTCGCCGAGGCGCTCTTCTTCTGGGCCGACTGTGCCGCTTGCCTTTTGCGGTCCTCGGCGGCGTTGCGCGCCTGCGCGATCTCCTGAGCCGTTGCCGCCTGCGCTTCCTGACGTTCCTCGATCGCCTCGTCACGAGCAGCCGTCAACTTCGCGTCGGCCTCCTTCTTCCTGACCGCGGCGGTCGCGTCCAGCTGCGCGGCACGTCCCAGCGCGTCGCTGCGTTCGACGAGCGCTGTTCCCCGCTCGACCAGCTGCGGGTCGCCGAGCGCATTCCCGACCGTGCTGTCAAGCATGCCGAGCGAGCGCTCATAGAGCAGTCGCGCACGCGCTTCCGCCGGGATCCGGGTGACGACCCGATCCTCGATCAACTGCAAGGGGAACCGGGCGAGTTGGTAGTGAAACCGCAGAACTGCCAACGGGGCGTCGGATATCTTCATCATCTTCTCCTGTACGTGGCCCGCCCTCAGGGCAGGTCGGCTTCGTCGGACACGTTCCGGGCATGGTGGCGAAGGCGATCGGCCTCCGCTTTTTCGTTGGCGGCCACCTGCACCGAGGTTTGATGCTGGGCGGCGGCATCGACGACGTCCTGCGTCGCCTCACCGATTTCCTCTCGCTCGTCGGCCCGGGCCCGCTGTATCTGCTGCTGTGCGTCGAGCTCAGCCCGAGTTTGTTCCGAGGCGGCGCTTCGTTGCGCTGCCTGGTCGGCCGCGCGCTTCTGAGCGGCCTGTCGGGCTTCGATCGAGTCCTCCGCGGCAACCGCGTGGGCGTTCGCCGCCAGGCGTTGCTGGGCGCCGTCCGCCTTCGCTTCGGCCGCGTCATCCCGCGCTTGCTGGGCCTGGGCCTCGGCGACCGCCTCGGTTGCGTTCGCTTCTTTGCGCTCGTGCGCCTGCGTCTGCTCGAGCTGCCCTTCGGCGGTCAGCGAATCATTGCCCGTGACGGCGCCGACGACCTCTTTGGCTTTGCCTTTGACCGAATCGATCAGGCCCCTACGCGCTTCGTCGGCCTTGTTGTGCTTACTCATCGAAATCTCCTTGAGGCGTTGGCCAAGAACGTTCGTTCACGCATGGGGATTCCACGGACCCGGCCGATCAAACACGACGTGAACTGGGTCACTGATCGCCAGGACGTCATCGCCGCGGTCGGCGGTCGTGAATCGGTAACTGCCTCAACATCTTTCGCCGCAAAGGCTCCTTGCCGTGCGCGAAAGACGGGCGTGGCGTTACCCTTGCCGGCATGGCCATCGAGTCCAACTCGACGGATGCGGAACATCAATGGCGTCCAGGCGCGGTTGAAACCCATCGATTTGGGTAGGTCGGCCGCCACCGCCGCGAGAGGGAAGGCATTATGCGAGGAGCTGTCATTTACGGCGCCGGCGATGTCCGTTTCGAGGACATCCCGGATCCCGAGATCGTCGCCCCGACCGACGCCATCGTCCGCACCACCGCCACCTGCGTCTGCGGCTCGGATCTCTGGGACTACCGCGGCATCAACCCCGTTCCCGAGCCCAAGCCGTTCGGTCACGAATACTGCGGCGTCGTCGAAGCCGTTGGTAGCGAGGTCACCTCGGTCAAGCCCGGCGAGTTCGTCATCGGATCCTTTTTCGCGTCCGACGGCACCTGTCCGAACTGCCGCAACGGAGTTCAAACCTCGTGTGTGCATGGGGTGCTGATGAGCGGTTGCCAAGCGGAGTTGGTGCGCATCCCGATGGCCGACGGCAGCCTGGTCGCACTCCCCGACCAACCCGACCAGGACTCGATTCCGGACCTACTGACCTTGTCGGACGTGATGGGGACCGGGTGGTTCGCCGCCGAAGCGGCCAACGTCGCTCCCGGCATGACGGTGGCCGTCGTCGGTGACGGCGCGGTCGGATTGTGCGCGGTGCTGGCCGCCCGCGAAAAGGGCGCCGAGCGGATCATCGCGATGAGCCGCCACGAGCCCCGACAGAAGCTGGCGCGCGAGTTCGGCGCCACCGACATCGTCACCGAGCGCGGCGACGACGGTATCGCCGTCATCAAGGACATGACCGAAGGCGTCGGCGCCGACGCCGTGCTGGAATGCGTGGGCACCGGCCAATCCATGCAGCAAGCCATCCAATCCGCCCGCCCCGGCGCCTTCGTCGGATTCGTGGGCGTCCCCCACGACGTCAGCATCACCGGCGAGCAACTCTTCAGGACGCAGGTCGGGCTCCGCGGTGGTCCCGCCCCGGTCCGGCACTTCCTGCCCGACCTGATCGAGTCGGTGCTCGACGGGCGCATCAATCCCGGCAAGGTTTTCGACCTGCGCCTGCCCCTTGAACAAGTCGCCGAGGCCTACCGGGCCATGGATGAGCGGCGTGCGATCAAGGCATTCCTGCAGCCCTGACCTGGCCTCGGCGGCGGCGGACGGACATCGGCTACGGTCGACGGTATGTCCAAAGCCTCCGGTAACGACCTCATCGACGACGTCACCCCTGGCGACATCATCGCCGTTGACCGCGGCTCCGGTGCACAGCCCTACAAAGTCGTGTTCAAAGACTCCACCGATGCGGGATACCTCGTCACGCTGGAAAGCGACAGCGGGGAGACCTTTCAGCTCGACGTGGCCGCCGGCACCGCGGTGGAAAGGTCCCTCGAGGCGAAGTGGGAGTCCGCGCAAAGCCCCACACCGAACTCGGAAAACTAAGGACACCCCGGGCGACCGCGAGACATGAACGCGGTGGTCCACACGGAAAGTGTTGGCCCGCCGGCCATTCGGTGATCAACTACATAACCCGGCTTTTCGACTACGTCGAGCAGGGCGACCTCGACCCGGCGAAACTGATCACCCACGACGTGCCGCTCGACGAGGGCGTACGGGCCTACGACTTGTTCAAGAACAAGAAGGACAACTGCATCCGGGTGGCGATGCGGCCAGGAGTGTGACCGTCGCCGGCTGGCGCGAGCTGGCCGAGCAAGCCGAAGAACTCGACACGGCGTTGCGCAATCTGGGTGGGCGACGGCCGTGGCTACGGCTGGATGCTGACCGGATCCCCCACGCGGATAACGCCTTTGGTGACCACCGAGAGGTAGGCGCCCGCGCAGGCCTGCGCCCCGTGACCGCCCGTGTTCAACCGGTTTTCCTTCGCGGGGATGCGAAGCGCCTGCGGGGCCCGCGGCAGCGCGCCGTGTTCGAGCGTGGGAACCACGCACCGGGAGGTGGCGGTCAGCACCCGCAGTCGCGCCTCACCGACGGTGATATCGCTTCCGACCCAGTCGTTTTCGGCGTACGGCGGATAGTCCGGCGGTGTCGCGATCACCAGATTCGGCCGGTACCGCAGAGCCTCCACACCGATGTGCTCGAGGGTTGCCGTCGTGATCGCGTGCAGTGGGGCTTCGTCGGTGAACGAGTCCCCCGGGGTGGCCTGGGCGATCCGCAGGATACGGCCGTCGACCTCGGCGTCGAGACCGAGTTCGAGCAGTTTCTCCGGATCGGGGCGGACCAGCGTCGCCCCCTCGGGCCGCTGGGCCACGAGTTGGACCGGTCGTCCGGTCAATCGGGAGATCAGCTCGTCGACACCGGGGTCGTCGAAGGCCACGTTCGTCCCGTCGGGCAGCCTGATGCTCACGCCCTCGGCGCCCGCGTGGGCGGTGCACGTCAAGAGGTTCCGCCAGAGCCGTGGATTCTTGGCGCTGGCCACGTGGCCGGTTTCGCCGTCCACGAGTGCCAGCCGCCGGTCGCCCTCGGCACCACGCTCGTCGACCGACAGGGCATCGAGCGTTTCGCCGAGCATGGACTTCACCGGGTAGCGGAGCAACGCCGCCACGCGCATCTGCACGGCACCGGGGCCGTGGCCGGCCGACGACTTCTCCATAGGCACCTTCACTCGAGCGTCACTGCCCACTGTGCCTCAAACCGGAGCGCGTCACCACTGATCTATACGCGCGGGCGGCAAGGGCGATGGTCGGTCGGATCAGCCGGGAAGCAGGCGCTTTTTCTGCTCTTCGAATTCCTGCTGCGTCAGGATTCCGGCGTCGCGCAGCGATGCCAGCTCGCGCAGCTCGGCGGCGATGCTCGTGATCGGTCCCCCCGCCGACACCTGCGGGGTCGTTGCGGATTCGTCCGTCTTGTCTTTCTTCTTCGGGTCGCGCCCGGCCTTCGCCGTCTCGGCCCGGCTTCGCTCCCGACCCATCGCGCTCGTGCCGGCCATCGCGCGCCCGGCCATGCTCGCCACCGCCATCTCGCCGAACAGACTCCCGGTGCCGCTGGGGGCGGCTGCGGCAGCGGCTTCAGCGGCGGCGCCGGCGCTGGTCGCCGGCAACGCCAAAGCGGCCGGCCGTATCGCCGGGGCGGCGGCCGTCCACCCGGGCGGTACCGAGAGGCCGCCGACGGTGTTGGCCTCACCGAGCCCCGCTGACGCCAATCCGAATCCGCCCGCGGGGTTCGTGATGACGGGGAATGGCGATGGCGGAACCGCGCCCATCCCCGGGAAGGACTGCACCCCGGCCCAGCCGCTGACGATGTCATCGGTGTGGAAACCGGTCAGCGCGCCGGCGATGTCGAAGGGAAGGGCAATCGTAGCCGCGGGTGCATCGACAAAGAACGTGACCAAGCTGCCCGGCGCATCCAGAAAATACGTGATGAGGTCGGCACCCACGTCCAGGGCTTCCACCGGCGACGGGTCGATGGCGCCTGGAGTCACCGCGGCTCTGGTCAGCATGTTGGGTACCGCCGAGAACGGTTGCTGGGCAACCGCGTTGCGTGTGCTCCCGGCGGCGGTGCCGGTGGCCTGGGCTACGGCTCCGGATTGGTCGGCCCCGGGGTTGGTGGTCTGATCCGGCTGGACGAACGGTGTCAGCGTGGTCGCCGACGCCGTGGAACCCGCGTAGCCGAACATCGCCGCGGTGTCACGCGCCCACATCTCCGCATACTCGGTCTCGGTGGTGGCGATCGCCGGCGTGTTCTGCCCGAGGAAGTTCGTCGCGACGAGGGACGCCAGCAGGGTGCGGTTCGCCGTGATCACGGGGGGCGGCACCGTCTGGGCGAAGGCCGTCTCGTAGGCGAACGCCGCGGCCCGGGCCTTGGTGGCGGTTTCTTCGGCCTGGGCGCCGGTGGTCCGCATCCACTCCAGATAGGGGGCGATCGCCGCGGTCATGGCCGCAGCTGACGGGCCGACCCACGGGCCGGAGGTGAGGGCGGTGATCTCCGCCTGGTAGGAGTCCGCCGTCGACTGCAGCGCGGCGGCCAATTCGTCCCAGGCCATGGCGGCGGCCAGCATGGGTCCCGACCCCGGACCGGCGTACATCCGCGCGGAGTTGACCTCCGGCGGTAGTACTGCGAAGTCCACGTTCTCCTCCGATCGCTCTCATGGCCGCGAGGGCATCGACGGCTCCGGTGCGCGTCGTATGGGGGTAGCCAGCCGAACAGCAAACAAATCGCAATCCTTCGGGCAGTGCCGGTACCGCGAAGAAAGGCGACCTAATGAGACCGTCCCGACTGCTGAGGGGTCGGCCTCACACGTTTGCAGGTGTGGCCCAACGTTAACGAATACAGCGAAGTTGTTGCGATGGGTTAACGATAGGTTACCGGCGCATGACTCAGGAAACTCACAAGGGTTATCCGCGTGGTGCGCAAATCCTTTTCAGCCCGTTCTCAGTGGGACGCGAGGGTTTCGTCCATCGGCCCGGCGCGGCCCGTATCTCCCGAGCGGCGATAAAAGCGGTGGTCAGACGGCTGTCTCATGCCCAGCGGGTTAGGCGTCGACGGTTCTGCTTGGATTTGTGGCACCACCGTGAGCGAGGTCCTTTGATGAAATGTGTGCTGGCCGCCTACGGCAGTCGCGGCGACGTCGAACCCTGCGCCGCCGTCGCGCGGGAGCTGCAACACCGGGGCCACGACGTCGTGATCGCGGTGCCGCCCGACAAGCTCGCCTTGGCCGAGTCGGCCGGGCTGGCCGCGGTCGCCTACGGGCCCGACAGCCGCGAGCAGTTCGATACGGCCACCGACTTCGTCCGCAACGTCCAGGAGCCGATCGGCGTCTTGCCCCAACTCATCGAACGTGTCACCCAGATCTGGACGGAAAAGAGCGAGACGCTGGCCTCGCTGGCAGCCGATGCCGGCCTCCTGGTGGCCGGCATGAACGAGCAGCGGCTCGCCGCCAACGTCGCTGAGCGCTTCGGCATTCCGCTGGCCGCGCTGCACTTCTTCCCCGCCGACGCCCTGGAGCTCGGCTGGTTACAGTCCCACGTCACGAGCGCGGCCGAAGCCGCACAACGTACAGCGCTCGGTTTGCCCGCGGCAGCCGCACCGTCGACAGGGCCGACGCTCGAGGTGCAAACCTATGACGAGCTGTGCGTGCCCGAGCTGGCAAAGCGGTGGGCCACCCCGCAGTACCGACGGCCGTTCGTCGGTTCCCTGACGCTGGGCATGCCCGGCGATGCCGACGACGAGGTGTTGTCCTGGATCGCCGGCGGGGCCCCGCCCATCTACTTCGGGTTCGGTAGCACCCCCGTCACCTCCCCCGCCGAAACGGTCGCCGTCATCAGCGCGGCCTGTGCGCGCCTGGGCGAGCGGGCGTTGATCTGCAGCGGCCCAAACGATTTCACCCGCATCCCGCCGTCTGATCACGTCAAGATCGTGGAGGCGGTGAATCACGCCGCCGTCTTTCCGGCCTGCCGCGCGATCGCGCACCACGGGGGGGCCGGCACCACCGCCGCGGGTTTGCGGGCCGGAGTGCCCATGCTGATTCTGTGGCTCTGGCTCGATCAGCCGATGTGGGCCGAGGCCGTCAGCGCATTGGAAGTCGGCGTAGCGCGGGCGTTCTCAGAGTCCACCCTGGACTCACTGGCCGCGGACCTGCGCTGCGTGCTCGACGCGCGCTATCTCGGCCGAGCCCGCGAGGTCGCCACCCAAATGACAAAACCCGCCCAGAGCGTTGCCCGCGCCGCCGATCTCCTCGAAGACGCCGCCCGCACGGCGCGGCCGGACTGACCGGCGCACGCCGGGCCGGCCGGTGGTGCAAACGCGGCCCGTCGTGTAAAAGGTTCTGGTGCAGGAACCGCCGGATGGATCATTCGATCCGTTGATGCTGCGCGAAGCGCTCATCCGGCGGATGTATCGCCGGTCGTCGGCCGAGGGCCAGATCAGGGTGCCGGCCGTGCCGGGCCTGATCGACGAGTACGTGCAATTGTGCGGCAACGTCTGCGCCACGCTGGGCGTCTGGTACACCCCCGAACAGTCCGCGCAGCTGCGGGCCGCGCTGGAAGTCGAGTTGGCGAAGGCGTTCAAGGCCTCCCCCCGCTCCGACGTGGTCATCGCCTACCACTCCCCGTTCGGGTCGGGCGGCGTGAACTTCCGCGTCCAAGCCGACGCGCGGACGATCGAGGCCGACTACGAGCAGTGGGTTGCCGCGCGCCCGCCGCCGCTGTTCGGCACCGAGCCGGACGCGCGGGTGCTGGATCTCGCCGCGCAAGCGGCCGACCCCACCGCCTTTCGGGTGCTCGACGTCGGCGCGGGCACCGGACGCAACGCCCTGGCCCTGGCCCGCCGCGGTCACCCGGTTGATGCGGTGGAGATGACCCCGAAGTTCGCCGACGTCATGCGCGCGGAAGCCGACAGTGCAGCGCTGCGCGTGAACGTCATCCAAAGCGACGTGTTCACGGCGATGGAGGGTGCGCACGCGGACTACCACCTGATGGTGCTCTCGGAGGTGGTACCCGACTTCCGAACTCCGCACGAGTTGCGCGGCATGTTCGAGCTCGCCGCGGAATGTCTGGCGCCGGGTGGGCACCTGGTCTTCAACACCTTCCTGGCCCGTGAGGGCTACGCGCCCGACGCCGCCGCGGTGCAACTCAGCCAACAGTGCAACAGCATGATCTTCACCCGAGACGAGGTGAAAGACGCGGCGGCCGGGCTGCCTCTCGAGCCCGTTGCCGACGACTCCGCCTACGCATACGAGAAGGCGCGGTTGCCCGCCGAGGCGTGGCCGCCCACGGGGTGGTTCGAGGGATGGGCCACCGGCATCGACGTGTTCGACGTCGAGCGAGACGACTGCCCGATCGAGCTGCGCTGGCTCGTCTTTGCGAAGACCGGCTGAGATCGGTTGCGGCCTATGCGGTCAGGTCGCGCGTAGCCGGACCTTCCAACAAGGTGCCGTCGGGCGCGAAGCGCGACCCGTGCAGCGGGCATTCCCACGCCTTGTCGGCGTCGTTCCAGTTCACGATCCCACCGAGGTGTGGGCACACCGGTGAGACGCGGTGCTCGACACCGTCGACGCGGCAGCGGGCTTCCAGGTGCCACGGCGGACCGCTCACCACGCCGCCTTCCCCGTCGACGGGGCTGCGGCGCCCGATGCGTGTCGCCGGGGTGATCCAGCCCTTGGTCAAGTTGAAGCCGACCTCGAGGTTGGCCTGCAGGGCCGTCGCCAAGCCCGTCAGCTCGTGCGGGCTCCAGCTGGCGAACGCGCGGGCCCAGTCCATCCGCCCGCCCAGCATCCGGCTCGACAGCGCCAAGGCGGCCGCGGCCCCGTTGGTCATGCCCCATTTGTTGAAACCCGTTGCGACAAAGATGCTTTCGTTGTTCGGTAGGATGGGACCCACGTAGGGCAGATGGTCGATGGGCGTGTAGTCCTGCGCGGACCAGAAATGGGTTTGCACGGCGCCGGGATAGTGCTTGCGCGTCCACGCGGCCAGTTCGTCGAGCGCTTCGGACGGGCTCTTCTCGCGACCGACGGTGTGGCCGGCTCCCCCCACGATCAGCCGCTCGCCGTCCGCGACCGGCGCGTAGCGCACCGAACGTGTCGGCGAGTCGGTGGTGATCATCATCGGCCGGGTGATGTTGCCGGGGACCTTGAAGGCCAGGCAGTAAGACCGGCTGGGTTTGACCCGCGCGAAGTAGCCACCGCGATCCAGGATCGGGATCCCGGTGGCAAGCACCAGCTGGCCGGCCTGGAGTTCGACGTCCTGCTGGGCGGCGTCGTTGACGTGCACCCGCACCCCCTTGCCGCGCGAGGAGACTCGCCGCACCCGGGTGTGCTCGACCAGCCGCCCACCGCGATTGAGCAACTCGACGGCCAACGAGTCGAGGAAGGGCATGGGGTCGAACTGCGCCTGGTCGGGCAGCCGCACGCCGCCGTGATATTCGAACGGCAAGTCGGCATCGTCTTCCCACACCGCCGGCAGGCCGACCGCCTGGCACGCCTTGAGTTCGGCGCGCGCCGACGGCACACCCCGAGCCGACTGGGCGTAGGTGTAGGCATCCTCGCGCTGCACTGCCACCCCGTGCGCCTCGCAGTGGCCCAGCACCCATTCCTGTCCCTCGCGATTGCCGTCGACGTACGCGCGCGCCACATCCCTGCCGTGCCGCGGCAGCACCTTCGACAGCTGGCTACCTTGCAGCAGGCTGATTTTGGCGGTCGTGTTGCCGGTCGCACAGGCACCCACCGTGCGCGCCTCCAGCACCAGCACGTCCTTGCCCGCGCGGGCCAGCAGTACCGCCGTCATCAGGCCGGTGATGCCGGCGCCCACGACGATGACATCGGCGGATGCGGGGCCCCGGTCAAGCGGGCTTGCCGCCCAAGGCCGTTCGGTTCGGTCGGTCATCCACAAAGAAGTCACGGCTGTGCTGATACCCCAACCCGGCACGGGGAAACGCCGCGCGGCTCACCCCTGCGTCAACCGGGCTTTCGCCTCCTTAAGCGCGTCGGCGGCGGCTCGGCTGGCTTCCTTGGCCTTGTCGTAGTCGTGTTCGGCGCTGGCGAGTTCCCGCTCGGCTCTCCGCAGCGCCCTTGCGGCGTCGTCGCGGCGCTGCCGGGCCTCATCGCGCTGGGCTTCCCGCTCGGTCAACCGGTCGTCGGCCTCGGCTATCGCCCGTTCGGCGGCGGCGACGGCCGCGCCGAGCTTCTCGCCGCGCCGGCTCGGGGATTTCTTGCGCGACGATCCCGGCGCCGCGTCACCGAAGGCGCCGAAGCCCGACCACTGCTCGGGCCGGGTCAGCCGGCCCAGCCGCGCCCTCGCCTGCGGGTCGGCGATGGCGGCTTGCAGCGTGCTGGTCAGGTCTTCGCGCACGGACGCCGATGGCTGTTTCACATCGGCGACGTGTAGCGCGTCGCGAGTGAGTTCGTCGATCAGCGTGCGTTGCTCGGCCGACAGGTCGCGGATGCGTGCGCCGTCCATCGCGGCGTGCGCGGCTCGCAACCGCTCACCGAGGTCGGCCAGACGCTCCCGGGTGTCCTTGCGCCGCAGGGCCAGCCGGTTGACGATCCACGCCGCCGTCGTCGGTTTGTTGGCCGCCGAAATGCGTTGGGCGGCGTCGTCGTCACCGCGCTGCTTGGCCGCCGCGGTCAACCTGGCGCGCTCCGCCGTGAAATCCTTGGGCGGCACGTCATAGAGATCGTCGAGTTCGTCGTCGGCCATGAAGCCATGATCTCTCACGGCCCGGGCGACGGCCCGCATCCAAGGGCGCAGGGCACCCCACGTTTACGAGAGCGTTGCGGGGGTTATCAGGTGCACACCATGACAATCCGTTGGTCCCGCCGGCTGCTGCTGGCCGTGTTCGTAGTCGTCGGGGTGGTCGGCTCGATCCAGATCGCGGCGCGGGGTCATCACCCCGGAACCGCCGCGACGGCGCCCGGGCCGGCGCAAGTGACGTTCACCCCCGGCCCCGACGCGCACGATGTCGACCCCGTCGCCCCCGTCATGGTCAAAGCCGAGGTGGGCACCCTGGCCGGTGTCGACATGGTCAACGAGGCCGGCACCTCGGTCCAGGGCGTCATGACCCCGGACAACCTGGTGTGGAAGCCCACCGTCCCGTTGGGATACGGGCGCACGTACACGCTGACGGTCACCAGCCGTGGCACCAATGGCGTTGCGGCCAAACAAGTCTCGACGTTCACTACCTTGCGACCGTCCAACCAGACCAAGGTGTCGTTCACCACCACGGCGGAGGCCCCGCTGCGCGACGGCGGCACCTACGGCGTCGGAACGGTGATCGTCGCGCACTTCGACGAGCAGATCGCCGACCGGGCCGCCGCCGAGCGACGCCTGGCCGTGACCACCACTCCGAAGGTCCAGGGGTCGTGGTTCTGGGTCGACGGCCAAAACGCGCACTGGCGACCGGAGCACTACTACGCCCCGGGTACGCAGATCACGGCCGAGGCGCAAATCTACGGAATCGCCTTGGGCGACGGGCTATTCGGCCAAACCGACAGCCGGGTCTCGTTCCGGATCGGTGACGCGCACGTCTCCATCGCCGACGACGCCACCAAACAGGTCAGCGTCTTCAACAACGGAGCATTGGTGCGCACGATGCCCACCAGCATGGGAATGGGCGGCACCGAAGATGTCGGCGGCCGCAAGATCTCGCTGTGGACCCCGCCGGGCGTCTACACCGTGCTCGACAAGGGCAATCCCGTGGTCATGGACTCCTCGACGTTCGGGTTGCCCAAAAACTCCCGGCTCGGGTACCGCGAAACCATCAACTACGCCACCAAGATCAGCACGGACGGCATCTACCTGCATGAGCTCGAGGCGACGGTGTGGGCCCAGGGACATCGCGACACGTCCCATGGGTGCTTGAACCTCAATGCCGACAACGCGAAATGGTTCTACGACTTTTCGGTGCCCGGCGACGTGGTCGAGGTCCGCAACAGCGGCGGGCCGCCCCTGGCGCTGGAGCAAAACGGCGATTGGACGCTCAGCTGGGACCAGTGGCGCGAAGGCAGCGCGCTCAAGCCCACCTGACGCCGGCGCGCCGTGGCTGCAAAGTGGCGCAGCTCATTGGTCACCCGGAATTGTGCTCCACTTCACAAGAAACTCTTGACTCGTTCCAGATAAGTGCGTCATATTGGTGCGGTGTCATCGACGGCCGATTACGCGGACAGGTTGCGGATGGCCGATCTGCGGGTCACCCGTCCCAGGGTTGCCGTGCTGCAAGTCGTGGACGCCAACCCGCACGCCGACACCGAGACGATCTTCTCGGCGGTCCGGGTGGGCCTGCCCGATGTGTCGCGCCAGGCCGTCTACGACGTTCTGAACGCGCTGACCACGGTGGGTCTGGTCCGGCGCATCCAGCCGTTGGGCATGGTCGCGCGCTACGAGTCGCGGGTCGGCGACAACCATCATCACGTCGTGTGCCGGTCCTGCGGGATCATCGGCGACATCGACTGCGCCGTCGGGGAGGCGCCGTGCCTGACACCGTCCGACGACGACAACGTTCTTGATGGCTTCGTTCTCGACGAGGCCGAAGTCATCTACTGGGGCCTGTGCGCCGATTGCTCGACTGCAGGCTCCTAGATCACGCCCCGTGATCGCAGCCCGATTCACCCACCCTCGAAAGGAATGCTGTGTCATCTGATACATCCGGTAGCCGCCCACCCCAACCGGCCGGCGGGACGGCTAGCACGAGCGAGAGCGAAAACCCAGCAATCCCTTCACCGCAGCCGAAGGCCCACGCCCCGCTGACCAACCAGGACTGGTGGCCCGACCAGGTCGACGTCTCCAGGCTGCACCCGCACTCGCCGCAGTCCAACCCGCTCGGGGACGACTTCGACTACGCCGCGGAGTTCGCCAAGCTCGACGTCGACGAGCTCAAGGCCGACATGATCTCGCTGATGACCACGTCGCAGGACTGGTGGCCCGCCGATTACGGCCACTACGGCGGCCTGTTCATCCGCATGAGTTGGCACGCCGCGGGCACCTACCGCATTCACGACGGCCGCGGCGGCGCCGGCCAGGGCATGCAGCGTTTCGCCCCGCTGAACAGCTGGCCGGACAACGCCAGCCTGGATAAGGCCCGACGGCTGCTCTGGCCGATCAAGAAGAAGTACGGCAACAAACTCTCCTGGGCGGACCTGATCACCTTCGCCGGCAACGTGGCCCTGGAGTCGATGGGCTTCAAGACCTTCGGCTTCGGCTTCGGTCGCGAAGACGTCTGGGAGCCCGAAGAGATCCTCTGGGGAGAAGAGGAGGAATGGTTGGGCACCGACAAGCGCTACTCGGGTGAGCGCGATCTCGCGCAGCCCTACGGCGCGACGACCATGGGCCTGATCTACGTCAACCCCGAAGGCCCGGAGGGCAAGCCCGATCCGATCGCCGCGGCGATCGACATCCGCGAGACGTTCGGCCGGATGGCGATGAACGACGAGGAGACCGCCGCGCTCATCGTCGGGGGTCACAGCTTCGGCAAGACCCACGGCGCCGGCGACGCCGACCTGGTCGGTCCCGAGCCGGAGGCCGCCCCGATCGAACAGCAGGGGCTCGGGTGGAAGAGCTCGTATGGCAGCGGTTCGGGCAAGGATGCGATCACCAGCGGCCTCGAGGTGGTCTGGACGCCCACCCCGACGAAGTGGGACAACAGCTTCCTCGAGACGCTGTACGGCTACGAATGGGAGCTGACCAAGAGCCCCGCCGGGGCGTGGCAGTTCACCGCCAAGGACGGTGCGGGAGCTGGCACGATCCCCGACCCGTTCGGCGGTGCGGGCCGCGCCCCGACGATGCTGGTCACCGACATCTCGTTGCGGGAGTCCCCGATCTACGCCGACATCACGCGGCGCTGGTTGGACCACCCCGAGGAGCTCGCCGACGCGTTCGCCAAGGCGTGGTACAAGCTGCTGCACCGCGACATGGGCCCGATCACCCGCTACCTGGGCCCGTGGGTCGCCGAGCCGCAGCTCTGGCAGG
This sequence comes from Mycobacterium sp. NTMscope_Eco_3, assembly GCF_976985685.1. Taxonomy (NCBI): domain Bacteria; kingdom Bacillati; phylum Actinomycetota; class Actinomycetes; order Mycobacteriales; family Mycobacteriaceae; genus Mycobacterium; species Mycobacterium sp. NTMscope_Eco_3. The sequence goes on from NZ_CDRJYZ010000001.1 coordinate 2,242,524, forward strand.
ACCCCGTCCCCGCCGTCGACCACGAACTCGTCGACGACAACGACGTCGCGGCGCTGAAGAAAAAGGTGCTCGACTCCGGGCTGTCCATTCCGCAGCTCGTCAAAACGGCCTGGTCGGCGGCGGCGAGTTATCGCAACACCGACAAGCGCGGCGGAGCGAACGGCGGTCGGCTGCGCCTGCAGCCGCAGCGCAACTGGGAGGCCAACGAGCCCTCCGAGCTGGACAAGGTGCTGCCGGTGCTGGAAAAGATCCAGCAGGACTTCAACGCCTCGGCATCCGGCGGCAAGAAGATCTCGCTGGCCGACCTGATCGTGCTGGCGGGCTCGGCGGCCGTCGAGAAGGCCGCCAAGGACGCCGGCTACGAGATCTCGGTGCACTTCGCGCCGGGGCGTACCGACGCCTCGCAGGAGAGCACCGACGTGGAGTCGTTCGCGGTGCTCGAACCGCGGGCCGACGGGTTCCGCAACTACATCCGGCCGGGCGAGAAGGCTCCGCTGGAGCAGCTGCTGCTGGAGCGGGCGTACCTGTTGGGCGTGACCGGTCCGGAGATGACGGTGCTCGTCGGGGGCCTGCGTGCCCTCGGCGCCAACCACGGCGGCAGCAAGCACGGTGTGTTCACCGACAGGCCGGGCGCGTTGACCAACGACTTCTTCGTCAACCTGCTCGACATGGGCACCGAGTGGAAGGCGTCGGAGACCGCGGAGAACGTCTACGAGGGACACGACCGGGCTTCCGGCGCGCTCAAGTGGACCGCGACCGCGAATGATCTTGTCTTCGGCTCCAACTCGGTGCTGCGTGGACTGGTCGAGGTCTACGCCCAGGATGACGCCCACGGGAAGTTCGTGGAGGACTTCGTCGCGGCGTGGGTGAAGGTCATGAACAGCGACCGGTTCGACCTCAAGTAGAAGCCGGATAGCGAGCGGCACCCCGCGGGCCATCGGCGCGCGGGGTGCCGTTTCGAGTGTGGGGCTTGTGCACTGAATCGGGCCGCCGCTTTTCGTGCATGAGCCCCACGGTCGACGCGCGGATCAGCGGGCCAGATCCCATTGCCCATAATCGGCCGCGAGGACGTCGTCGACGTCCACGTTGATCCCGCCGAGCAGCGGGCCCGGGTTCGACGGGCTGTTGACGACGGCCTGGTAGAGCACCGCCGCCGGTTCGCGCTCCCCGTGCGACCACGAACGCGTTTGCCACGCCCACCGGTGGCCCGGCGTGCTGGAACTCCCGATGACGCCGTCGCGGATGGCCCACCCGCACGCCCTGGCATGCCCGTAGATGCCGGTGCGAGCGACGCCCAGCACGGAGTTGATCCCCCGCAACCAGTCGACACCAACGCTATTCCAGGTGTTGTCGTCGATATCGTCGTCGATGCTGAAGAAGATCGGCGCCGAATCCGGTCCCCCGGCCGCGGCGTGCAGCCGCATCGCCGTCTGGGCGTCGGCCACGCCGCCGTCGTGCCCGCGGGTGCAGTCCGACGGGTCGGGCCAACCCGGCTTGCCGTACTGGAAGTTGCTGACGATCTGCAGCCCCGCCGCGCGCAGCGAGTCCGCGTACTGGCGGGTGATGGGCTTCGCCTCGAAGTTCGCGCCGGGGCGCGACTCGGACACGTAATTGACCACCCCGCCGTATCCCGCGGCCTTGATCTCCTCCGGCGCGATCCTCTTCTCGGCGAAATCGATCAGCGTCAGACCGGCGGCCGCCGCGTGCGGCCCCTCGGCAATCGCGCCGACCGCGCCCACGCTCAGCAGGGCCGGGGCGAGCGCGTACTTCAGGACGTCGCGTCTGGAAACAGAGCGCGGCGTGTGTCCCGCCGGTGCAGCCGAATCCCGCATCGCGCGATGGTAACAAAGCCCCCCGACCGCGCATTGTCGCCGGTCAGCGGCCGCGACCCACCGGCCGGAAAGCCGGCCGGCGTCGGCCAGTGGCATGATCTTGGCGTGTCGGATATCCCGGAAGCCGTCGTCGCGCGGGGCGGTGGATCTCGGGCTCGTTGCGCTCACTTAGGTGACCGAACTATAGTCTGGACACATGTCCAGTTTGCTGTCACGGAGTTCGGGAGCCCGTTGACCGCGATGGATTCGGCGCCTTTCCGCGGTCATTTTCCAGCACAGAAGAGTTGAGTATGCGAATTGCCCTGCTGTCCTACCGTAGTAAGACCCATTGCGGCGGACAGGGCGTCTACGTGCGCCATCTCAGCCACGGCCTGGTGGAACTCGGTCATGACGTCGAGGTGTTTTCCGGCCAGCCCTATCCCGACCTGCTCGACCCCCGCGTCCGGCTCACCGAGGTTCCGAGCCTTGATCTCTATCGGGAACCCGACCCGTTCCGGGTGCCGCGGCCGAGCGAAATCCGCGACTCCATCGACCTTCTGGAATTGCTGACCACGTGGACCGCGGGCTTTCCCGAACCGCGGACCTTCACGATGCGGGCCGCACGGTTATTGGCCGAGCGGGCAGCCGATTTCGACGTCGTCCACGACAACCAGAGCCTGGGCACCGGGCTGCTCAGCATCGCGGGCGCGGGGCTGCCGGTGGTGGCCACGGTGCACCACCCGATCACCCGCGATCGGGTGCTGGATCTGGCGGCGGCGCGATGGTGGCGAAAACCGTTGGTGCGCCGCTGGTATGGGTTCTTGGACATGCAGCAGGAGGTCGCCCGCCACATCCCCGACCTGTTGACGGTCTCGTCGTCGTCGGCCGCCGACATCATCAGCGACTTCGGTGTCTCGCCGGACCAGCTGCACGTGGTGCCGCTCGGGGTGAACACCGAGCTGTTCAAACCGGGCTCCGGCCCGCGGGAGCCGGGCCGCATCATCGCGATCGCCAGCGCCGACACCCCGTTGAAAGGCGTCCGCACCCTGCTGCAGGCCGTCGCCAGGCTGCGCACCGTCCGGGATCTCGAGCTGCGGCTCGTCGCCAAGGTCGAACCCAACGGCCCGACCCACAAGCTCATCGCCGAGCTCGGCATCTCCGACATCGTGCACATCACCAGCGGGCTCTCCGACGCCGAGCTCGCGGCGTTGTTCGCGTCCGCGGAGGTGGCCTGCATCCCGTCGCTCTACGAAGGCTTCTCGCTGCCGGCCGTGGAGGCCATGGCCAGCGGCACCCCGATCGTCGCCAGCCGGGTGGGCGCGCTGCCGGAAGTCCTTGGGACGGACGGCGCTTGCGCCGAGCTGGTGCCACCCGCCGACGTGGAGGCCCTGACCCGCGCGCTCGGTGAACTCCTGGATTCTCCGGAAAAGCGCCGCCACCTCGGCAAGGCGGGACGGACACGCGCAGTCGACGTGTTCAGCTGGGAAGCCGTCGCCGCCCAAACCGTTCGGGTCTACGAGCGGGCGATCGCACGCGCCGCGCGAGGCGAAGCGACATGCTGACAGTCGATTTCGACCGGCTGGGGATCGGGCCGTCGAGCAAGGTCATCGACGTGGGTTGCGGCGCGGGCCGGCACGCCTTCGAAGCGTACCGGCGTGGTGCCGACGTTGTCGCCTTTGACCGCGATGAGGACGAATTACGGTCGGTGGACACCATTTTGCGCGCGATGGCCGACAACGGCGAGGCGCCCGCCGGCGCCTCGGCGAAGGTGGTCGTCGGGGATGCGCTCAAGTTGCCCTACGCCGACCAGACATTCGACTGCGTCATCGCCTCGGAGATTCTGGAGCACATACCGCACGACGACATCGCCATCGCCGAACTGATCAGGGTGCTCAAAGTCGGTGGCACGCTGGCGGTCAGCGTGCCGCGCTGGCTGCCCGAGCGGGTGTGCTGGTTGCTGTCCGACGAATACCACGCCAACGAGGGCGGCCACGTGCGGATCTACCGGGCCAACGAATTGCGCGGCAAGATCCTCGATGGCGGAATGGAATTGACGCATACCCATCACGCGCACGCGCTGCACTCCCCTTTCTGGTGGCTCAAATGCGCTGTGGGCGTCTCCAACACCGACCACCGGGCGGTGACCGCCTACCACAAGCTTCTGGTCTGGGATCTGATGCAGCGACCCAAGGTCACCCAGCTGGCCGAGTCGCTGCTCAACCCGCTGGTGGGCAAGAGCGTGGCGATGTACTTCGTCAAACAACAGCAGGCCGATAGCCAAGCGACCGCGGGATATTCAGTTGCATCGGTCTAACCTGCCCGCGGTCGCGGGGGTACTCACTCCCGAACAATGCCGACAGACCGCGCTGTCCATTGCCGCCGCACAGGAATCCTCGGGAGCCATCCCCTGGTTCGACGGCGGCCACACCGACCCGTGGGATCACGTGGAGTGCGCGATGGCGCTCACCACCGCCGGGCTGCTGGAGCCGGCGCGGGCGGCCTTCGACTGGAGCCGCCGCACCCAGCGGTCGGATGGCTCCTGGCCCATCCAGTTTCGGGCGGGTGTGATCGAAGACGCCAACAGTGACAGCAACTTCTGCGCCTACATTGCCGCGGGTGTCTGGCACCACGTAGTGGTCACCGGCGACGCGTCGTTCGCGGCCGAGATGTGGCCGGTGGTGCACAAGGCGATTGACTTCGTCATCGACATGCAGATCGGCAACGGCGAGATCGCTTGGGCTCGAAGCGAAGCCGGTCTGTTGCCGGAGGCCCTGCTGACCGGGTGCTCCAGCGTGTTTCACAGCATCCGCTGCGCGCTCGCGCTGGCCGCCTTCGTTGACGATCCCCAGCCGGAGTGGGAATTGGCGGTGGGCAGACTGGGCCACGCCATCACCGACCACCCGGAGGCGTTCACCGAAAAAGAGCGCTACTCGATGGACTGGTACTACCCGATCCTCGGCAGCGCCTTGCGTGGTCCGGCGGCGGCCGCGCGCATCAAGCAGCGCTGGGATGACTTCGTGGTCGATGGTCTGGGCATCCGATGCGTCGGCGATCGCCCCTGGGTCACCGGCGCCGAGACGTGCGAGCTGGTGATGGCGCTGGATGCCCTCGGCCAGCGCCAGGACGCCCATCGCCAGTTCGCCGCGATGCAGCACCTTCGCGAGGACGACGGATCCTATTGGACGGGCCTGGTTTTCGCGGACGGGAAACGGTGGCCCGAGGAGCGCACCACCTGGACCGGCGCCGCGATGATCCTGGCGGCGGACGCCCTGTCGGGCGCGACCGCCGGCGCGGGGATCTTCCGCGGCGACGCGCTACCGATGGGCCTGCAGACCGACTTCGACTGCGAATGCGTCGTCACCGGGCCGGGCCGGTAAGCGCAGACCTCCGCTACACCGGCTCCCCGGGCTGGCCGCCGACCCGTTCGAGCACCCGTAGCGATCCGGTGGCCGATACCTCCCGGAACTTCCCGGAATCGATTGCGCGGCAGTAGATGTAATACGGCGGACGCCCACCGTCTTTGGGGTCGGGGAACACGTCGTGGATGACCAGCGCCCCACCGGCATCGACCCACTTGGCCCAACCGTCGAAGTCCCGGTTCGAGGCGTCCTCGCTGTGGCCGCCGTCGATGAACAGGAACTGCAACGGGGCCCGCCACGCCCGCGCCACCAGGGGCGACTTGCCGACGATCGTGACGACGTGTTCGTCCAACTGGGCGGTGTCGAGGGTGCGACGAAACGTCGGCAGGGTGTCGAACAAGCCCGTGACCTCGTCCACCAGCGAGGCGTCGTGGTATTCCCAGCCGGCCTGATGCTCCTCGGAGCCGTGGTGGTGGTCGATCGTGTAGAGCACGCTGGCGGTCTGCTGCGCCGCCGCGCCCAGCAACAGCGTGGACTTGCCGCAGTATGTCCCGATCTCCACGCCGGTGCCGCCGCGGAGATAGCGCAGCGCGGCGTCGTAGAGCGCGCGCCCTTCGTCGGCCGGCATGAAACCTTGTACCTGTTCGGCCAGTGCGAACAAGCGCTCGGGCGCGCCCGCGTCGACGTGATCCATCAGGTGAACCTATCGTCTGGATCGGCGCCGCCGTCGCCGTGGTCGATGTTCGCGCTGAGCGATCACACGAGGTCGTCGTGCCGGCCGGCCAGCGGGCGCGGCGCGATCCCTTTACCATCATGGGCGTGCGCGCCTTGCCTATTCGTAAATTCGGTGCTGTCGGCCTTGCCGCGGTCACGGTCGCGGCCGCCCTTGTGCTGGCTGCCGCACCCCTTCCGCCCGCGTCGCCACTCGCGGCGCCACCGGCGGCGGCCGCCTGCCCGCCGGTGCAGGTTGTGTTTGCCCGCGGCCGCAATGAGTCGCCCGGACCCGGCGTGCTGGGCAACGCGTTCATCAGTGCCCTGCGGTCCAAGGTGAACCGGACCGTCGACGCCTATGCCGTGCGATACCCCGCCGACACCGAGGTCGCCCAGGGCGCCAACGACATGAGCCACCACATCCAGGACGTGGTCAACAGTTGCCCCGACACGCGGCTGGTGCTCGGCGGCTACTCGCTGGGCGCGGCCGTCACCGACGTCGTGCTCGCGGCGCCCATCGGCGCGTTCGGTTTCGACAGCCCCCTGCCGCCGGGCGTCGATCAGCACATCGCCGCGGTCGCGTTGTTCGGTAACGGAAGCCAATGGGTGGGTCCGATCACCAACTTCAACCCGACCTATAACGACCGGACCATCGAGCTGTGCCACGGCGCCGACCCGATCTGCAACCCGGCCGACCCCAACACGTGGAAGCAGAACTGGCCGCAGCATCTCGCCGGCGCCTACATCGACGCGGGCATGGCCAATGAGGCCGCCGACTTCGTCGCGGGCAAGCTCTGATCGATTCGGCTAGGCGCCGATAGCCCAGGCTCCAGACGCCCGTGTTGTTTCCGGCGGCTGGTGCGTGCGTTGATCCCGGCACAGACGGGTATTAGGAACTCCAGCTGCGCGCGGAGGGATTTAGCCATTGCCGGATGACCAGATCGTCGACCTCAGATCCGCGCTCGCCAGGCTAGCGCGCCATCCCAAGCAGCTGATCGAGACCGACCGTCCGATCGACCCTATCGGCGAACTCGCCGGCGTCTACCGCCGCATCGGCGCCGGTGGAACCGTCGAACGACCGACACGCATCGGACCGGCCATGATTTTCAACAACGTGACCGGCTTCCCCGGCTGGCGGGTGCTCGTCGGACTGATGGCCAGCCGCAAACGTGTCGGCATCCTGCTCGAATCACCGGCGAACCGGCTCACCCAACGCATGGCCGAAGCCTACGAAAACGCCTTGGGACCAACGGATTTCAGTGGCGACCAGGCGCCCTGTCAAGAGGTCGTGCATCGCGCCGACGCCCCGGACTTCGATCTGCGGACTCTGCTGCCCGCGCCCACCAACACCGACCTGGATGCCGGCCCCTACTTCTGCCTCGGTTTGGTGCTGGGCAGCGACCCAGAACTCGGCACCGATGTCACCATTCACCGGTTGTGCGTGCAGGGCCGCGACGAGATGACGATCTTCTTCGCGCCCGGCCGCCACATCGACGCCTTCCGGCAACGCGCCGAAGCCGAGGGACGAAAATTCGAGATCACGGTCAACATGGGCCTGGACCCGGCGATCCCGATCGGCGCCACCTTCGAAGCGCCGACAACCCCGCTCGGCTACGACGAGCTGGCCATCGCCGGCGGCCTGCGCGGCAGGCCGGTCGAACTTGTCAGGGGCGTCACGGTCGAACAGAAGGCAATCGCCTCGGCCGAGGTCGTCATCGAGGGGCACATCATTCCCGGGGAACGGCAGGCCGAAGACCAGAACACCCACACCGGGCACGCCATGCCGGAGTTCCCCGGTTACGACGGGCCGGCCAACCCCGCGTTGCCGGTGATCAAGGTGACCGCGGTGACCACCCGCACCGATCCGATTTTGCAGACCCTGGTCGGCCCCGGCGAAGAGCACGTCAGTCTCGCCGGAATCCCCACGGAGGCCAGCATTTTCCACGCCCTGCACGACGCCATGCCCGGCTTCGTGACCGACGTCTACTCCCATAGCGCCGGGGGCGGCAAGTTCCTGGCCATCCTCAAGTGCAACAAGACCAAGGCCTTTGATGACGGTCGCGCGCGCCAAGCCGCGCTCGTGGCGTTGGGTGTCTATTCGGAGTTGAAGAACGTCATCCTGGTGGATGCCGACGTCGACATCTTCGACAGCGACGACGTGCTGTGGGCGATGCAAACCCGGATGCAGGGTAACCGCGACATCATCACCATTCCCGGTGTGGCCGGCCACGTTCTGGATCCGACCCAGCAGCCGGAGTACGACCCGACGCTGCCGGCTAAAGGCACCAGCTGCAAAACAATTTTCGACGCCACCGCACCGTTTCACATGCAAGCCCAGTTCGAACGCGCGCACTTCCGCGACGTCGACCCCCGCCCGTATGCCCCCGATCTCGACTTGGAGTATCCGTGATGACCCAGCCGACCCAGCCCGACCGCCTCATCGTCGGGATCACCGGCGCCACCGGAATCGTCTACGGTGTCCGGGCCCTCGACGTGCTGCGCAGCGTCGGCATCGAGACCCACCTCATCGTCACCCGCGCCGGGCACCTGACCCGCGCCTACGAAACCGACCTGACCCGAGAGGAAATCGAGGCCCGCGCCGACCACGTGTACAGCGTCACCGACGTCGGCGCCCCCATGGCGTCAGGTTCCTTCCTCACGCGGGGCATGCTGATCGCGCCCGCATCGATGCGCAGCGTGGGCGAGATAGCCAACGGCGTGTCCAGCTCGCTGCTGTCCCGGGCGGCGGACGTCGTCCTCAAGGAACGTCGCGGTTTGGTGCTCATGGTGCGCGAAGCGCCACTCAACCTGATCCACCTGCGCAACATGGCGACCATCAGCGAAGCCGGCGGCACCATCTTTCCGCCGGTGCCGGCCTTCTATTTCCGGCCCACCAGCATCGAGGACATCGTCGACCACTCCGTCGGCCGCGCTCTCGACCAATTCGGCATCCACACCGACGTCTTCCCCCGGTGGGACGACGACCTGCGCCGGGCCGTCGCGCAACGCGGAACGCAGGAATCGCAGGAAGTGCCGACGGGCCACGCTTAACGCAGGTTGGTGGGGTTCAGATCCTCTGGGATCTGCTGGCCGGCGTCCTCGTAGGCCTTCTTGATCGCGGCCATCGCGGGCGCGCCATAGTCGCGCTTCTTGGCCACCACCGTGTCGTAGCTGGCCCGAAGCGGGTCCAAATGCCCACGGAATTCTGGGATCACGTAGCGCCCCATCAACTCGTAGCTGCGCAGCGTGGTCTCACGGTCGGCCCAGTCGCCGGCCAGCACCAGGAAGCCGCCGAACCCGCCGGTGACGTTCCGCAACCGGTGCAACGCCTCGATCATGTCGTCCGGCGTGCCGACGATGGCGGCGTCCTCCTCGATCTCCTGCTCCAGCGTGTAGTCGTTCTTCAGCCCGGCCACCCGTTTGAAGTACCCGACACGTTCCGCCTCGCGGCCTTCGCGCACCTCGGCCTTGGCCTGTTCCCGCGTGGGCGCCAGATGTGCGCGGATCACCAAGCGCCACTCCTCGCGCCGCAGTTGTTTGCCGCTCTCCGCGGCGGCCTTCTCCCCCAGCGCCCAGTGCGCAGCCAGATCCTTCTTGCCGCCGTTCAGGCCGGCGCCGAGTGACAGCACGCCGACCCCATGCGTGCCCGCCGCCGTCATACCCGACGGCGAGGTGCTCGACGCGACGGCGATCGGCATCGAACCGTTCACCGGAAGCAGTTGCAGCCGAGCCTCCTCCAACGTGAACCAGTCGCTGTGGTGGGTGACGGTCTTACCGGCCAGCAGCCGAATGATCACGCCGAGCGCCTCGTTCATCCGCGGCCGCTGGGTCACCGGGTCGATGCCCATCATCGTCGCGTCGGAGACCAGTGTGCCCGGACCGACGCCCAGCATGGCGCGGCCCTGGGTCAGGTAGTCGAGTTGCACGAACCGGTCGGCCACCATCATCGGATGGTGGTACGGCAGGCTGACCATCCCGGAACCAAGCCGGATCCGTTGGGTCCGTTGCCCGGCAACCGCCAGGAACATCGCCGGATCGGCGATATTCTCCCAGGCGGCGGAGTGATGCTCACCGACCCATGCCTCGTCGAATCCCCAGCGGTCGCACACTCGATCAGCTCGAGGGGCGACTACTACGAACCGTAGTATCTATGGCAATCGGTGTAAATATCCCGCCCGGAACCCGGCGCGGCGGACCGTCGCCGGATCAGGCCCGAGGACCGCTGAGTCAATGTGCGAGCGGAAACTAAAATAGAACACATATGTTCAGCCGCAGTATATGTTTTTCCGGCCGCGATATATATGTCTATAGCAAATTCATAAGGTGGATTGCGCGTGTTTATAGGGCCGCCAAAAGGTCAATTAAAATCAACGAGAACGTGTACGAAAACCGAAGTTCAGCGTCCTTTTGGCCACGTCGGACGTGTTGAGTTCGCCGCAACCCGATAAATAGCGTCTCGGGGCAACCGGGCACGCCGACGTGTTCGTTCCGGTCCAAGTCCGCTGAAGGGAAATCGGATGTCATTCGTATCTGGTGCTCCAGACAAGTTGTCGGCCGCGGCCGCAAACCTCCAATCGATCGGCGCCGCGCTGAACGCCGAGAACACCGCCGCGGCGGGCCCGACGGTCGCGGTCGTTCCGGCGGCGGCCGATGAGGTTTCGGTCTTGGCCGCGGTGCGGTTTGCCGCTCATGCTCAGCGGTTTCAGGAACTGAGTGCGCGCGCGGCCGCGATTCAAGACTTGCTGGCGGTGATGTTGGCCGCGAGCGCCGGCTCGTATGCGGCGACCGAGGCGGCCAACGCGGCGTCGGCCGACTGAGCGCGCGGGGCTACTGAGGGACCAGAGCAACGGACTATGGCTTGCTGCCGCCCGCGGTCAACTCGGCGCGCATTTACGCCGCGCTGAAAAGTATTGACCACTATATTTCGGAATACACGATGATCGACGATATGGTCGCGCTGCACAGCAAGTACTCGGGCCATTCATGCCAACGGCAACGGCAGCCGCGCAGGGCACTAACGCCATTGTTGCCGTGACGACATTCATGAAAGGTTTGACGCCCGCGGCCGCCTGGGCGGCCAAGGCGGTCGAGGGTGGAGCTAATGCGCTGGGTTCCGCCGCCGCCGGGGCTGGCGGAAATGCGCGGCGGGGCGCACCCTTGCGGCGTACGGATTCACGCCGGGGGTGATGGCCAGGCCACCGGCCGCCGGCTGGGACGATAAAGGGCGCTACGCGCGCCCGGCGAATCAAAAAGGTGATCAGGCCGGGGTGTTACTGCTGGAGCAGGCCCTGAAATTGCGGATCAGCGGAATAACCGCACTGCCCGAGACCGCGGCGCGCTGACGGGCGCGAAACGAAGGGTGGCGACGCATCGCTTCGTTACGTTCGCGTTCCCGACGTTGGGCGGCGGCCCATACCGGGTGGGACTGAAGGAAGATAACCGTGCCTTCTTGGTTATTCGCCACGATCGTCACTCCTCTCAGACCACCCGCAAAAGCTAGGACAGTGGTTATTGGATCGTGATTCCAGAATGCCCGCCGAATCCTGAGACCAAACCATCCGTCAAGATGAGAATTGACCATGAATTCCTCAGGCCTCGTTCGGATGCCACTGCCGTGCCGCCGTCCGCGCTGACCCGGCCGCGATTCGCACCATAGCGGCACGCTCCGACAATTCCCGTTTAACGTCGTGCACGGTTGGCTGCTATGGTCCCTTGCTTATGCCGGAGATCGATCGTCGCCGCATGATTCTGACGACCGGGATCGGCGTGCTGGCAGCCGCGCTGCCGGCCCCGAAAGCCTGGGCCCACCCGGCCGGACGGGATGAACCCGCCGGTCGGATACCGGCGCCTGCCGCGCCCAGCGGCCAGTCGGGGACCTATATTTTCGCCGACGAGTTCGACGGCCCTGCCGGTTCGGCACCCGATGCGTCCAAATGGGCAGTGGCGAAGGCCCGCGAGACGATCAAGGACCCGACCTATTGGGAGCGCCCCGAGAACATCGGCCAGTACCGCGATGATCGCCGGAACGTGTTCCTGGACGGCAAGTCGAATCTGGTGCTGCGCGCCGCCAAGGACGGGCCCACCTACTACAGCGGCAAGGTGCAGAGCCTGTGGCGCGGCGGGGTCGGCCACACCTGGGAGGCCCGGATCAAGCTGAACTGCCTGACCGCGGGTGCCTGGCCCGCGTACTGGCTCGGCAATGACGATCAGGGCGAGATCGACGTCATGGAGTGGTACGGCAACGGCAAGTGGCCGTCGGCCACCACCGTGCACGCCAAGGCCAACGGCGGCGAATGGAAGACGCACAACATCGCGGTGGACAGCGCCTGGCATACCTGGCGCACGCAGTGGGACGAGGCGGGCATTCGGTTCTGGAAGGACTACACCGATGGCGCCGCGCCCTACTTCGACGTGCCGGCCAGTTCCCTGCCCGATTGGCCTTTCAACGGGCCGGGTTACGCGGCCTATCCGGTTTTCAACCTGGCGGTGGCCGGATCGGGCGGCGACGACCCGGGCCCCGGCACCTACCCCGCCGACATGCTCATCGACTGGATCCGCGTCTGGTAGACGGGCGCTCTCACTGCGTCAGCAGGGCGGTCGCGCTCCAGGCCCTGCCACCCGGGCGGCGGGGATCTGGCTGCGGCAGCCAGGCAAGTGGGCGCATCACGAGCGGCAAGCGATGCATCCGGCGAGCGGCTAGATACAGCGCTTCCACGTCGACGGTGCGCCAGCCGAGGTTTTCGAAGTAGGCCAGCCCGTTCTCGGGCGCGAACTTGAACGGCGCGTTCTGCAACATGCCCGCCATCTTCTTGTTCATCATCTTCTTCAAACCGGGCCCGGCGAAGTCGAGCATCCACCAGTGGACCTCGGGCCGCTTGATTGCCGCGGAAAGGGCTGTCACGTCAGCGTCTTCCAGATACATCAACAGGCCTTCGGTGAGCACCAACGCCTTGGTCGCGCCGTCGAGCGCCTCGTTCAGGAAGGCATCCCGGGCCTGCGGGTCGGCAAGGTCGACGGCGGCCCGCGTCAACCGGCAGCGCGGTACCTGGTCGGCCAGCACTTCCGTCTTTTCGGAGAGCAGCTTCGGCAGATCCGCCTCCACCCAGACGAAGTCGGGCGGAAGGTCGAGCCGATACGGCCGGGTGTCCAACCCGGCGGCCAGATTCAGCACCCGGTCGCAACCGTCGGCGATCGCTTCGGCGATGGCGTCATCGATGATCTTGGTCCGGGCGACCAGCCACCAACCATTGCGGGTCGTGCGGGGCACGTTGTCGACGATCGCGCGGCCGTGGTCACCGGCGAGAAGCCCGGCGAGCGGGTCGCTGAACAACGCGTCGGGACGGGCCGATTCGGTCGCCCGGTGCAACGCCGTCCAGCGGGCCGTATCCGAAACATGGGTGATCGTGTGCGCTGGGCCTGACATACGTGCGTTATAGCAGCCTCGTCGCCGCCCTACTGACCTGCCCCGTCCGTGCAGCTTGCGCGCGAGAGTGCGACTACCGACGGTCTCTCTCGGGCGGTTTCACGCGGTGGATGCACGGTGGGTGGTTTGGACAATAGTTCGTTGAGGGCTTCGGCGGGTGTATTCCAGTCCAGGGTTTGGCGTGGTCGTCCGTTGAGTTCGGCGGCGACGTAGTCCAGGTAGCCGGCGCCATAGACCGATAGGTCGGTGCCTTTCGGAAAGTATTGGCGCAAAAGCCCATTGGTGTTCTCGTTGCTACCGCGTTGCCACGGCGAGTGTGGATCGCAGAAGTAGATATCCAAGTCAGTGGCGTCAGCGATGGCGAGGTGGTTGGTCAACTCCTTGCCCTGGTCCCAGGTCAACGAGCGGCGTAGATGGTCGGGCAACTCGGCCATTTTGGCCACGATGGCGTTTTGCACCGCCAGGGCGCCGTGGTCATCGGGCAGGTGCAAGAGCATGACAAAACGGGTGGTGCGCTCAACCAGAGTGCCAATCGCGGACCCCGATTTGGTGCTGCCCAGGATCAGGTCGCCTTCCCAGTGACCGGGGACGGCACGGTCGGCGACCTCGGGTGGGCGTTGGCTGATATTGACCATGTCGGGGATACGTCCGTGGCGGCGGGCCCCGGGCTGGTGCTGGGATCGGCGCACCGCGCGTTTGGTCCGCAGGCACCGATGCAGCTCGCGGCGCAACGAGCCGCGGCCCTGAACGTAAATGGCCTGGTAAATGGCCTCGTGGGACACCCGCATCTCCGGATCATCAGGGAAGTCGCGGCGCAGCCGCGCGGCTATCTGAGTTGGGCTATGCAACTGTTTTAACCGAGTCTGCACTTCGGCGTGCAGCCTGTCATTGATCGCGAGCTTGCGGGTCTTGGGGCGCCGCGCCCGATCAGCGGCACGGTCATGCGCCGACACGGCCAGATAGCGCACGCTCGCGGTCTTGCCGCTTTGGCGGGCCCCGAACGCCTCTTTGCGCCGATACCCCGATTTGCAGCCCGTATGGCGGTTACGCAACTCGCAGTTGCTGTCGATCTCACGCTTAATCGTCGATGCTGGCCGGCCCAACCGGCGCCCGATCGAGCGCAAAGATTCCTGGGCATGCACACCGGCCTGGATCTCGATGCGTTCCTGCAAGCTCAACCGCGGCCGGGGACCGCAGATATTCGGTGTCCTGAAACGGGGTTTCACCCCGCCAGCCTCACGGAACCACTGCCGACCCGTGCCTTGCGACACGCCGACGGCCACGCCCGCCGAGCCCGGATCAAGGCCCCGCCGAACACATTCCCAAAACACCGGAACCCGCGACCGCAACGTCCCATTGGCCATCGCAACACTCCTCACTCAGAAGATGTGTTGCATCCATCCCTTGAAATCAAGTCGAAAAACGTGTCGGCAGTTGCACTCTCGCGCGTCGGATAGCCGGCGGCGGGGTCTGACAGGGGTCTAGAGCTGGGCCCAGACCGACTTCGTCTTCAGGTAGATCTCCAGGCCCTCTTTACCGAACTCGTGACCCCAGCCGGACTGCTTGTAGCCGCCGAACGGCACATCGTGGTCGAAGACCAGCTGGCAGTTGACCTGAACGCTGCCGGCCTGCAACCGCCTCATGATCCGGTGGGCCCGACCGAGGTTCTCCGTCCACGCGGTGGCCGCCAGGCCGTAGGTGGTGTCGTTGGCCAGGGCCACGGCCTCGTCTTCGTCGTCGAACGGCAGGATGGTGACCACCGGCCCGAAGATCTCCTGCTGGTACAGCCGCATGCTCGTGCCGACGTTGGTGAGGACCGTCGGGTGGACGAAGTAGCCCTTGCGGTCCAGGCGGTGGCCGCCGGTGACCACCTCCACGCCGTCCTGCTTGCCCTCGTCGATGAAGCCCATGACCCGGTTCAGCTGCTTCTGGCTGATCAGCGGGCCACTGACGCAGCCCTCCTCGCTGGGGGCGCCCAGCTTGAACGAATTCGCCATCATCGCAACGCCTTCCACGACCCGGTCGTAGACGCCGCGCTGGGCGAAGATGCGTGACCCGCACACGCAGCCCTGGCCGGAGTGCACGAAGATGCCCAGCGACGCCATCATGATGGCGTTGTCGAGGTTGGCGTCGTCGAAGATCAGCACCGGCGATTTCCCGCCCAGTTCCAGCGTGACCTTCTTCAGGTTGTCCGCCGAGGCCCGCACGATCTCCTTGCCGACCTCGGTCGAGCCGGTGAAGGCGACCTTCTGGACGTCGGGGTGTGCGGTGATCGCGGCGCCCGCGGTGTGGCCGTAACCGGTCAGCAGGTTGACGACGCCCTCGGGCACGCCGGCCTCGTGAATGAGCCTGTCCAACAGCACCGCCGACAGCGGCGTCTCCTCGGCGGGCTTGACGAGCAGGCTGCCGCCCGCGGCCAGGGCCGGCGCGAGCTTCGCGCTGGCATTGAAGATCGGGCCGTTCCACGGGAAGATCAGGCCCACCACGCTGTAGGGCTCTTTGAGCGTGTAGGCGTGCATGTTGACGTAGTTGTCGGTGGCGATGCCGTCGGTCTTCACGTCGTAGGCGACGCCGTTGATCTTCGAACACCAACCGGCGTAGTAGCGGAAGAACTCCGAACAGGTGGACATCTGTAACTGGGCCTGCATCAACGGCATTCCCGTGTTCAGGGAGTCGAGTTGGGCGAACTCCTCGGCGTGTTCGTCGATCAAATCCCCGATCCGCCACAAGACCTTGGCCCGCTCGCGGCCGGGAAGCTCGGACCAGACACCCGACTCGAACGACTCCTTCGCCCGCGCGGCGGCGTCGTTGACCGCTTCCTGCCCGCAGTCGGTGAATTCGGTGATCGTCTCTTCGGTCGCGGGATCGATGACCGTGATGACGTCCCCCGTTCCGGGGCGCTTTCGAATGTCGTCCAGTACCGCCTGCACCGTCATCTGATCCCTTTCGTCTTGCCAGTCGTCGCACCAGCGCCGAATGCGCTCAGTGCTGAGCACTTGCTTAGCATTCTGCACACGGCTGGTCAAGCATTCGCAGGCGGATGGCCTCAGCGCAGTTCTTGGATGCGAATGAGGTTGCCCGCGGGATCGCGGACGGCGCAGTCGCGAAGGCCGTACGGCTGGTCGGTGGGCTCCTGGACGATGTCGACATCGTTGTCCTGCAGGCGTTCGAAGGTGCCGTCCAGGTCCTTGGTGGCCAGCAGCAGCATGGCGTAGCTGCCCTTGGCCATCATCTCGGCGATGGAGCGGCGCTCGTCGTCGGTGAGGCCCGGGTTGGCGGCGGGGGGGTTCAAGACGATGGAGGTGTCCGGCTGGTTCGGCGGGCCGACCGTGATCCAGCGCATCGTGCCCTTGCCGACGTCGAGGCGGACTTCGAAGCCGAGGACGTCGCGATAGAAGGCGAGCGACGATTCCGGATCGTCATGGGGAAGGAAGCTCGAGTGAATGGTGATGTTCATGCGGTCAGGCTAGGCCCGGTGCGACGGCGGCTGCTTCTCGATTCCTGATCGGTCTCGTCACCTGTTTTTCCACGCATGGAGGTATGCCGGCCAGCGCATCCGCCGACTGCCGGCGGTAGGTGCTGGGCGGCACACCGACCAAATCGGTGAATCGGCTGCTGAAGGTGCCCAATGACGAGCAGCCGACCGCGAAGCACACCTCGGTGACGCTCAGATCGCCGCGGCGAAGCAGCGCCATCGCGCGCTCGATGCGCCGCGTCATCAAGTAGGAGTACGGCGATTCGCCGTAGGCAGACCGGAATTCGCGGCTGAGGTGGCCGGCGGACATGTGCGCGTCACGTGCCAGCGCTTCGACGTTCAACGGTTGCGTGTAGTCCCGGTCGATGCGGTCCCGGACGCGACGCAACAGCGCCAGGGTCCGCAGCCGCTGCGCCGTCGCGTCCGATCTGCCGGTCACTCGTTCGATGCTGCCACCCCGGGCCGCAAATCGCCTAAACCCGTGCGTCTCTGACCGTGCGTCGAACCTTCAGGCTGTCGTGGCGCTGCGCCATGCCAGCGGGTTGAGCCCGCGGTAGGGATCCTTTTCCCGCAACCGAAGCAGTTCGGCCAGTAGGGTTTCCAGTCGCCGTCGAGTCCGCTCTTTTACGATGTCCACCCACTGCTGGTTCTCGACACCGAGCGGTGTCGTGGTGTCGATCGGGGCGCCGAACCGCAAATACATCCGCTGCGGCCGCGGGATGAGGGTGGGGCCAATCCCCCGCACCAACGGCATCGCCATGTCCGGTCGGCCATTCAGTCGTCGAGTCAGCGCCGCACTGAACTTCGCGTACGCGCTGTCGCGTGTGGTCCAACTGCGATAGACGTCGTCGCCCCCGACCAGCCCGACCGGCACGATCGGGTAGCCGTTCTCCACCGAAACGCGGGCGAATCCGGAGCGTCCTTGCCAACGCAGCGCGTACTCCTCGCCCTTGAATTTCGCGATCTCGCGTCCGCCGCCGGGAAACACCAGGATGGTTTCGTCGTGGCGCATCAGTTCGCGGACAGTCTCGGGTGCGCCGATGACGCCGCCGAACGCCGCCATCAGGTCGGCGGGCAGCCCCCGCAGCCGCCCGAAATTCCGGTCAGCCAGCGGCCGCACCCGCGTTCCGATGCTGCGGCGCACCGTGTCTGGGATCAGAAAGACCTCGGAGCCGAACTGAGTGTGGTTACCCACCAACAGGAATCGCCCGTCGGGCGGCAGATTCTCCAGGCCGTCGACGTACGGCCGGGACAGGTCCAGAACGGGTTGCAGCCGGTTGGTCACCACATCGAGCACCCGGCGCAGCGACCGGACGCGCCCACTGGGTTCCATGATGCCAACCAGATCAACGTCGTCACTCATGGTCGGCGGGGCCGTCCGGACGCGAGAACACGACGATGCTCGCCGGCATCCCGAGTCGGCGCGGCGAGGTCAGGACCTCGACCCGTATCCCCGGGGCGGCGGCGTGGCCAAGGGTCTCGAGCGCCGATGTGCTGTATGCCCGCAACGCGCTGATGAACCCGTCGTGCAACGTCGGTGGTATCCAGGACCACGGCAATAGCGCGAGGTTCACCGGCAACGCCATCACCGGAAACAGCAAGGTAGCCAACGGCGTTCGCCTCTTGAGGTCAATGACCAAGAACCGCTTCCCGACCCGGGTGGCCTCGGCGATGGCGCGACAGGCGATCGCCGGCGGCAAGTGGTGAAACGCCATCGCAAACACCACCAGGTCATAGCTGTCGTCCGGGGCGTCAATGGCGGTTGCGTCGATCACCTCGGCGTGCGCCCGAGGGTGAGCGCCGAGCTCACTCGCGTTGATGTTGGCGACCGAGGTGGAGTCCACATCGGAGACGGTGACCGTAGCCGTGGGGTGCAGTTCGAGGAGCTTGGCGGACAGCTTGCCGTGACCCGCGCCCAGCTCGAGGACGCGTGGGTTGGGGATGTCGCCGACAACGTCCAGGGCGATCCGGGCGAAAGTTTCGTGCTGGTTGGTCAGGGTGCCGATGCGATCCAGCATCCCGATGACCTTCTGCTTGACCTCGTCGGCGATGTCGTCGCGGTCGAGGTACTCCAGCGCATCGGTCTCGAACCGACGATCCAGCCACGACGCATCAGGGCCGCCCCGCGGCATCGTCGCAATAGCGGTCTGGTCGAGCGTCTTGGCCGTGCCCATCACAACGTCTCCTTCACGATTTACCTTGTGCTCCCACCACCCTAACAAACGAACCAGTTCGTCCGCCTATGATGACCGTGTGAGGACGACCACTGAGCTGCGCGGCGAAATTCTCGCCGCTGCCCGAGCGGAATTCGCGCAGTACGGATTGGCGGGCGCGCGCATCGATCGCATCGCGCGGGCCGCGAGCGCGAGCAAGGAACGCCTGTACGCGCACTTCGGCGACAAGGAAACGCTCTTTCGCGGCGTGGTAGCCGCCGACGGCGCGGAGTTCTTCCGCGCGGTGGAGTTGCGTCCCGATGCCGTGCCCGAGTTCGTCGGTGACATCTTCGATCTCGCCCAGAACAGGCCGGAGCATCTGCGGATGATCACCTGGGCGCAGCTGGAGGGCTTTCCCCTCGACAAGCCGGAGTTCGAGGGCGAATCCCCACCCGATACGGCCATCGCCGCGCTGGAACAGGCCCGGCTCGACGGCCACGTCGACCCGTGGTGGGACCCTCGCCAACTGCTGGTACTGCTGTTCGGAATCGGGCTCTCCTGGGCCCACTGGCCCGACCCCGACGCGGCGACCACGGACGCGGACGTCATCGCAGAGCGGCGCGCGGCCGCGGTGGAGGCGGCTGCCCGCATCGTCAGCGCGCGAGCTTAGCCCGGTCGTCGACGAATTTGCCGTCGAATAGTATTGTGCTGCAACGTATTAGACGCCGACAAGTTCAGGGTGGAACTTGGCCGCCATGCGCCGAATTCCGTCCTGCCAGTCGACCGTGGTGCCGCCGATGAGCTCGTGCATCCGGTCGATGGTGGTCGGGTTGCCGCGTAGCGCTTGCTCGTTCGCCTCGAAGATCGGCTCCTTGCCGACCAGGGAGCCGAGGTAGTCACACCACTCCTGCAGGCTGACGGTCTGGTCACCACACCAGTTGACGGTGGTCGCCGGGACCGACGCGACCTCCAGCAGCTTGGGGATGGTGGCGATGATGTCGTCCTCGTGAATCGGGTTGTAGCGGGCGGGCTCACCGGGCGGGACCGGGATCGGGATGCCCGCCAGCATCATCTCCATGTGGTAGAACGGCCACCCGCCGTTGTCGCCGTAGGGGACGTTGAGCCGGGCGATCGTGGTGGGCAGCCCGATGACCCGCGCCACCGAACGGGCGACCACCTCGCCGGCGATCTTGGAGATGGAATAGGTGGGAAACAGCGGCTTGTGGTTGTCGCCCAGGGCGGAGCGCTCGCTGCGCGGGGCGTCGTCCGGCGGGTCGTACACGGCGGCCGACGAACAATGCAGGAAGGCCTTCGCCTCGCGGCAGTGGGCCATGAGCAGGCCGACCGACTCCGCGTTGGCCGCCAGGTCCTTGTCCCAACTGCCGCTCTTGGCCACCGCCAAGTTGAGGACGTAATCGAAATCCGTTGGCAGACCGGAGAAGTCGCCGGCGGCCAAATTCACCGCCTCGCAACGAATTCCGGCCACCTCCAGGGCTTCTCGCGCGGCGGGATCGGTGAAGCGGGCGATTCCCCACACTTCGTTGTCGGCCGCGAGCGCCCGGGCGATGGGGGTGGCGATTTGACCGGTCGGACCGGTGATCAGGATCTTGGAGCCGCGCATGGGCGCAATGCTAGCGAGGAGCTGATTGGCCGTCAGTGGATCCGTCAACGTTCGCCGGCGAATCACAGCCCGGGCTGGTCGTCGATGATGCCCAGCCATATCTGCGCGACGTCGATGGCCACCTTCTCACTGATGAAGGCGTGCTGGGTTCCGGTGTAGATGTCACGGAAGGCGCGTTCCAGCCGGCTGCCCTCCCGGATCGAGCTGGTCCCCGCGACCAGGTGGGCCCACTCGGCGCAGCCTCGGGCGGTGTCGGTGGCGTAGACGGCGGCCACTCGCATGTCGGCGCGCAGGGCCGGCGTGAGCTCCTCCCCCGACGCCACCGCCGCCTCGGCGGTGGTGAACGCGTCGAGCACCAGCAGGCGGGCCGCTCGCCAGGCCGCTCGGTGGTGCGCCAGTCCCTTCTGGAAGGTCGGGCGGCTGGCCAGCGACGCCATGTCGCTCATCCGGAATTTCGTCGCGGCCAGCTCTTGCACGTCGTCGAGCATGCTCTTGGCCACCCCCAGCGCCCACGAGGCGTGCCCGGCGGCGCTGACGGGCATCAGGCCCATCCGGGTGGCCGGCGACGTGCCCCGGTACGGGCGCCGCGTGAACAGTTCGAACGTGCGGCCGGCGGGGACGAACACGTCGGTGGCGCTGTAGTCGTAGGAACCGGTTCCCTTGAGCCCCTGGACAAACCAGCCGTCGTCGAAGCTGATCTCGGACCGGGGAATGATGGCAACCCGCATCTCGGGGAAACCCTCACTGATCCAGCGCATCTCGCCGTTGTCCGTCGGAAGGAATCCGGCCGCAACGTATTGCGAGTGCCCGATCCCCGAACCGAAGTTCCACGCCCCGGTGACGAGGTAACCGCCGTCGACGGCCGACCCCTGCCCATTGGGAAAGAACTGACCGCCCATGGTGACGCGGTTGTCGTGGGCGGTGAACACTTCGGCGAAGCCCTCGTCCGGCAAGTACGCGGCGGCCGCGAAGGACGACGGCAGATTGGCGATCCCCACCCAGCCGAACGAGCCGTCCTGCCAAGCCATTTCGATCCAGGTTTCGATCATCTCGGTGAAGGACGGCTCGACGCCGCCGGCCACGACCGGGTTGAACGCGGACATCAGCCCGCTGGCCCACATCTCGTCGACGATCGCCGGAGTCAGGGTGCGCAAGCGTTCGGATTCGGCGGCCTGGGCAGCCACCAGCTCGCGCATACCGCGCGCCAGCGAAACGACCCGGTTTTCGGTGTCGGCGATCGACGTCATGAGGGTGACCGTATCAACCAGCCGACGCACGACGAATGAAAATCGCGTGTCACGCCGCGTCGCTTACCGTGTATTCGTGCGCTGGATCGTTGACGGCATGAACGTGATCGGGAGCCGGCCCGACGGCTGGTGGAAGGATCGCAACGGCGCGATGGTCGCGTTGGTGCAGCGCCTGGACCGATGGGCAGCCACCCAAGGAGACGGGGTGACCGTGGTGTTCGAACGTCCGCCCGCGACCGCCCTCACCTCATCGGCGGTCGACATAGCCCACGCCCCCAGGGCCGCCGCGAACTCGGCCGACGACGAGATCGTCCGGCTCGTCGCGGCCGACGCCCACCCGCACGACATTCGCGTCGTGACATCCGACCGAACCCTGGCCGAGCGAGTGCGAAGCCTGGGCGCGTCCGTCCATCGGTCGGAGAGCTTTCGCGACCTCGTCGACCCGCGCGGCCGATGAGTACCGCCGGCGGAGCCCCAGCGCCCAACCGGGTCTGCACGCTCGCGGGCATCGACATCCCGATCATTCAGGCGCCGATGACCTACATCGCCGGCGCCCAGCTGGCCGCGGCGGTATCGAACGCCGGGGGCCTCGGCATCATCGAGACCACCTCAGATCAAGGTCGAGCCGACCTGCGGCGCGTGCGCGACCTGACCGACGGCGCCGTCGGCGCCAACATCGCCCTGCTCTTCAACCGTGATCCCGCCATGCTGGATCTGCTTGTCGCCAACGACATTCGGTTCGTGACCACCTCGGCCGGGGACCCCTCGCTGTTCACCGATCGGCTGCACGACGCGGGCATCACGGTCTTCCACGTGGTGGGTACCCTGGCCGCGGCGCGCAAGGCCGTCGACGCCGGCGTGGACGGGCTCGTGGTCGAAGGCGTCGAGGGCGGCGGATTCAAGAACCGCTTCGGTGCCTCCACCATGGTGCTGCTGCCCTTGGTGGCGGCCCACGTCGACGTCCCGATCGTGGCCGCCGGCGGGATCTGCGACGCCCGGTCGATGGCGGCCGCCTTCGTCCTCGGCGCCGAAGCGGTGCAGATGGGCACGCGGTTACTCGCCTCGGCGGACTCCCCCGTGCACGGCAACCTCAAGCGAGCGGTCGTCGAGGCCGACGAGACGGGCACGGTCCTGCTCCCCCTCGACGGCAAACGAATGATGCGCGTCATCCGCACGCCCGCCGCCGAGCGGCTGGACACCGCGACGTCGGCCGGCGAGGGCGCGGCGGCGCTACAACGGGTGCAGCGGCTCTACTTCGAGGGCGACCTGGACGCCAGCGTCGCCAACACCGGCCAGGTGGCCGGCCGTATCCACGACCTGCCCCCGGCCGCCGACATCATCGATCAGATGTGGAAAGGCTGCCGCGAGGCGCTGGCCACCACCGCCGACCGCCTCGGGACGGTCGGCAGCGAGGCCGGCGCCTAGCTGTCCGGCGAGATCAGCCCGCCGCGGCCAGCGCCGCGTCGTAGTTGGGCTCCTGCGCGATCTCGGGCACCAATTCGGTGTAGGCGACATTGCCGTCGGCGCCGATCACCACGATCGCCCGCGCGAGCAGCCCGGCCATCGGGCCGTCGGCGATGGTGACGCCGTAATCCTCGCCGAAGCTGTCCCGGAACGCCGACGCGGTCTTGACGTTCTCGATGCCCTCGGCGCCACAGAAACGCGCCTGCGCGAACGGCAGATCCTTCGAGACGTTCACCACGGTCGCCCCGCCCCCGGCGGCGCGCTCGTTGAAAGTCCGCACGCTCGTCGCGCAGACCGGGGTATCCACGGACGGAAAGATGTTGAGCACCACGGGCTTACCGCCGAACTGCTCACTGCTGACCGGCGCCAGATCGCCGCCCGTCAGGCTGAAGCCGGGGGCTTTGGATCCGACGGCAGGTAGCTCGCCGACTGTGTTGATCGGGTTTCCACGCAACGTTATCTGTGCCATGCGCACAGTCTGCCAACACCGCCCCGGACGCCCCGGGGCAGGGTGGGGCGCAGCCTTTCGTGTCCTAATTGGTGGGATACATGGCGTAGACGACGCACCCCGCTGTGTCCAACACTGGGTTCATGCCTCGCAAGGTGGTCATCGCCGGTTACCCCGGCGTGCAGGCGCTCGACGTGATCGGGCCGCACGACGTGTTCACGACCGCATCGCTGTTGACGGGCGGAAGCTACGACGTCACCGTCGCCTCGGTCGACGGCCAACCGGTGTCGACGGCCACCGGGCTGGCCCTCGTCGCGACGCCGTTGCCGGACCCGGGCGAGCCGATCGACACGGTCGTGCTGCCCGGCGGCGCGGGCGTCGACGCGGCGCGGGCCGATGCCGAGCTGGTGGCCTGGGTCAAGGCCGTCGCCGGACATGCCCGCCGCATGGTGACGGTGTGCACCGGCGCGTTCCTTGCCGCCGAGGCGGGTCTGCTCGACGGGCAGCGCGTGACCACGCACTGGGCCTTCGCCGAACGTCTGGCGAGCGAGTTTCCCGCCATCGACGTCGACGCCGACCCGATCTTCGTCCGCACCTCGGACACCGTATGGACCGCCGCGGGGGTCACCGCGGGAATCGACCTCGCCCTGGCGCTGATCGAGGAGGACCACGGCACCGAGGTCGCCCAGACGGTGGCTCGCTGGCTGGTGCTGTATCTGCGCCGGCCCGGCGGACAGACGCAGTTCGCGGCGCCGGTGTGGATGCCGCGGGCCAGGCGCGACTCGATTCGCGAGGTGCAGGAGACGATCGAGGCCGAACCGGGCGGCCCGCACACCGTCGACGATCTGGCCCGCCGGGCCGCGATGAGCCCGCGCCACTTCACCCGGGTGTTCACGGCCGAGATCGGTGAGGCGCCCGGCCAATACGTCGAGCGCATCCGCACCGAAGCCGCGCGCCGACAGTTGGAGGAGACCGACGACACCGTCGTCGCGATCGCCGCCCGATGCGGCTTCGGTACCGCGGAGACGATGCGCCGCAATTTCCTTCGCCGCGTGGGCATTTCGCCCGACCAGTACCGCAAGGCCTTCGCTTAGCCGGAAAGGACGACACCAATGACCCAGATCGCCATCGTGGCCTATCCAGGATTCACCGCGCTGGACATGATCGGCCCCTACGAGGTGTTGCGCAACCTCCCGGGCGCCGACGTGCGGTTCGTCTGGCACGACGCCGGGCCGATCACCGCCGACTCCGGCGTGCTGGTCATCGGCGCCACGCACTCGCTGGCCGAAACGCCTTCTCCCGACGTGATTCTCGTCCCGGGAGGCCCCTCGACCCCGGTCCATGCGCGCGACGACGCGCTGCTCGACTGGCTGCGCCGCGCGCACCGCACCGCGAGCTGGACGGCGTCGGTGTGTTCGGGCTCGGTGATCCTGGCGGCCGCGGGGCTATTGCAGGGCCGGCGGGCGACGTCGCACTGGCTGACGATTCCCGCGCTGAAAGCCTTCGGCGCCGTTCCGGTGGGAGACGAGCGAATCGTGCACGAGGGCAACGTCGTCACCAGCGCGGGCGTGTCCGCCGGACTCGACCTCGCGCTGTGGCTGGCCGGACAGATCGGCGGCGAAAGCCGCGCCAAGGCAATCCAACTCGCGCTGGAATACGACCCGCAACCACCGTTCGACTCGGGCCACATGTCGAAGGCGTCGGCGACCACCAAGGCCGCGGCGACCGCGCTGCTGTCCAAGGACAGCGTGAAGCCGGCCAACGTGAAGGCCACGACCTTGCTGGCCTGGGAGCAGGCGCTGGGCAAGGTCCGGTCGCGGCGCCGGCGGCGCGTCGCCCCGGTGGTCGCGCGCTAACACCAACGCCGAGTGTGCGATTCACGACGCGACACGCTGGTGATGCGTCGCAGACCGCACGCTCGGGTCGGCCTAGTTAGGCGTTGGGCTGCAGGATCTCGGTCGTGGCGAGCTTCCCGCCGGCCTGCATCCAGGCCGCGACGACGCGGGGTGCGTCACGGTCGGGGTTGTAGATGTCCTCCTCGCTGGAGAACAGACCGTCGCCGGCGTAGACCAGCCGGGTCCAGTTGGGGAACCAGAACGGTTCGCCGTCCGGATCGGTGGGGTGGTCCAGCAGGTTCTTGATCATGACGACGACGGCGTCGTTGTCCTCGTCGTGCGCGATCCAGTCGTTGGGGAAGCGCATGTGCGGAAACGGCGCCATCACCGCGACGATCCAGTCCCGCACCGCCTCGCGCCCGTGGAAGACGCCGTAGTGATGCTCGGTGTAGACGACATCTTCGGTGAACAGATCCGCGAACGGGCGCCAGTCGCCCGACGCGCTGCACCCTTCGACGACCTTGGTGTAGTTCTCGACGGCTTCGTCGATTTCTGCCCTGGTGAATTTGCCCATAGCGGACACACTAGAACGTGTTTCGGTTTTGGGTTGCCGGTTGCGAATAGGGTTATCGAATGAACGTGTGGGACCTGTTCGACTTGCGCGGCAAGCGCGCGTTGGTGACCGGCGCGTCCAGCGGCATCGGCAAGCAGGTGGCACAGGCGTATCTGCAAGCCGGCGCCCAGGTCGCCCTTGCGGCACGGAATTTCGAAGCCTTGCAACGCATCGCCGGCGAGCTGTCCGCAGACGGAGAAGGCAACGTGGTGCCGATCCGTTGTGACGTCACGCAACCGGACCAGGTGGGCACCATGGTGGACCGGGTGATCGCGGAGTTGGGCGGCATCGACATCGCCGTGTGCAACGCCGGGATCATCGCCGTCACCCCGATGCTGGAGATGTCACCGGAAGAATTCCAGCGCATCCAGGACACCAACGTGACCGGAGTCTTTCTCACCGCGCAGGCGGCGGCCCGGGCGATGGTCCGGCAGGGACACGGTGGCGCCATCATCACCACCGCCTCGATGTCGGGCCACATCATCAACGTGCCGCAGCAGGTCGGCCACTACTGCGCCTCCAAGGCGGCCGTCATCCATCTGACCAAGGCGATGGCCGTCGAATTCGCGCCCCACAACATTCGGGTCAACAGCGTCAGCCCCGGCTACATCCTCACCGAACTCGTCGAGCCCCTCGAGGAGTATCACCGCCTGTGGGAGCCCAAGATTCCGCTGGGCCGCATCGGCCGGCCTGAGGAACTCATCGGCCTCTACCTGTATCTGGCCAGCGAGGCGTCCAGCTACATGACCGGTTCGGACCTCGTGATCGACGGCGGGTACAGCTGCCCGTAACGGGACGTCAGCGCTCGATCTCGCCGGAGATCCCGCGTTCGATGTTCGCCCGTGCGCCCGACGGCAGCACCAAGAGGCCGTCGAGTTCGTTACGGGCCACCTCGTAGGCGCGCTGACGTTCGTGCGCCGCCGCCGCGGGGTCGGCCGCCACCCGAAGCAGGCTCTGCGCGCGGGCGATCCGTTGCTGATCCGCCCGGGAAAAGTCGTTGCGGCGTCGGCGCATCGCCTCGGCCTCCGCGGCGTTGAACGCGGTCGCGTAATCCTCGACGGCGGCCATGTATTGCGCGGCGGCTTCCCGATCGTCGAGGAGATCTTCGGCCTTGACGGGCCGCAGGAAGTCGGCGCGGAGTTTGGCTTTGTGGAACGCGACCGTCAGCGCATCGCGCATGTCGGTCATGAGCGGAAAGTCCAGGAGCTTTGCGACGTCGAGTTCGTACTCGAGCCAACGATCATCGGTGCGGCTGTGTTCGTCGAGGACGCGCCGGATCGCGCGCCATTGGGCCGCGTGGTTGTTCGCTGCGGCTGGGCCGGCGGGCGCGTCGGGCAGCGGTGTCCGCTCGGATTCCCGCGCCCGCTCGTCGGCGCGCCGCCGGTAGGCGCCGAACGCACGCACCGCGGCCACGATCGCGCCCGTCAGCGGCAGGATGAGGATCAGCAGCTCCGCCAATCGGAATAGCAAGCCCACATGGCCAGGATGCCATCAGGACGGTCGGTGTCCGGCCTGCTCCGCCGCCGCGCGAATCCGATCAGTGGGCGCCCAGGCCGCCACCGAGGTATTCGGCGCGGCATGCGCGACGGGCGAGCTTGCCGCTGGTCGTCCGTGGGATGGCCCCCGCCGGTAAGAGGCGCACGTCCGCGACGGTCAGACCGTGGCGCTGCGAGACCGCTTCACGAATCGCCCCGATCGCCGGCTGTGGGTCCTGACGGCTGGTGCCGGCGGCGCGTTCGGCGACGACGACGAGCCGGTCGACGGCCGGGTCCTCCTGGGCCGGTACGGAAAACGCCGTCACGTATCCGCGCCGAACCATCGGGGACGCCTCCGCGACGGTGGCCTCGATATCGTGCGGATAGTGGTTGCGGCCCTCGATCGTGATGAGGTCCGCCATCCGCCCCGTCACGTACAGCTCGCCGTCGAGGTACACGCCCAAATCGCCGGTGCGCAGCCATGGGCGTTCGAGGTCGGCGCCCTCAGCGTGGCTGCCATCGGTGCGTCGCGATCGCAGTGCGGCGCCGAACGCCAGCCGGGTCTCTTCGGGGAGTCCCCAGTATCCGCGACCAATGTTGTTGCCCTGCAACCAGATTTCACCCACCTCGCCGTCCGGCAATTCGGCGGCGCTGCCGGGGTCGACGATCACGGCCCATTCGCTGCGTGCCACCTGCCCGCATGACACCTGAGCGACGGCGTTGGGGGCGTCCGCGGGCACGCGCACCGCGTGCCCGGCGCCCAGCTGTTCGCGGTCGAAGTACACCGCCGTCGCCTCGGCCACCGGCGCGATGGTCGCGACGAGCAACGTTCCCTCGGCGATGCCGTAGGACGGATTGAACGCGGTGCGGGGCAACCCGTATGGCGCGAACGCCTTGTTGAACGTCCTGATCGCGTCGATGCTGACGGGCTCGGAGCCGATGATCATCACCACGTTGCGCAGGTCGATGTCCTCGCCGCCGGTGGGCAGGCCGCGCTGCGCCGCCCACTCGTAGGCGAAGTTCGGCGCCGCGGTGACGACATTGCCCTGCCGCGAGCCGTCGGACAATGCCTGGATCCACCGCAGCGGCCGGCGGACGAACGCGGCTGGAGACATCAGGGTGGAATGGCCGCCGTAGACGGCCGGAAAGCCGATCATCGACAAACCCATGTCGTGGTAGAGCGGTAACCAGCTGACGCCGTGAGTGTTTCGGTCCAGCAGGTCGATCGACAGAATCATCTGCACCAGGTTGGTGCCGACCGCGCGGTGGGTGATCTCGACGCCGACCGGCGGCCGGGTGGAGCCCGACGTGTACTGCAGGTGCGACACATCGTCCATGCCGAGCTCGGTCGCCACGAACGACTCACCCGCCGAGTCGGGAATCCGGTCGATGGCGATCACCTGCGGCCGGCCCAGGTGCGGGTGACCGGCTAAGAATCCCGCGACCGCGCCTTCCGCGGCGGTGGTGGTGAGCAGGACCGTGGGCTTCGAGTCGCGCAACGCGGTATCGAGGCGCTCGGCATGCCCGGGCAATTCCGGGGCGAACAGCGGCACCGCGATGGTTCCCGCCTTGACCGCCGCGTAGAAGCCGGCGACGTAGTCGATGCCCTGCGGCGCGAGGACCGCAACGCGCTCACCACGGCTCGCGACTTGTTGGATGCGCGCGCCGATGGCTTCCAGCCGCACGCCGAACCGGGTCCACGTCACCTCTTCGGCTTTGCCATTCCCCTGGCCGCTGTAGTCGAGGTAACGATAGGCCACGGCGTCACCGACGTTGGCGATGTTGCGGTCGATCAGCGATATCAGGTTGACGCCGGGCGGCAGCGCGATATTTCCGTCGCCGTCCAGGCAGTCCTCGATTCGAAGCAGCCCGGGGACACCGGCGTCATGCCGGGAGCCGTGATCCATGGGTGCCAGTCTAGGCAAGCCGTTTCCGCGGTCCCTGCGCCGACGAAGCGGGCAAACGCCAAGCGACGCGGCCGCATTCGCTCATTCCGTGAGGTGTAGGTGGCCCCCGAGCCGGGGGTTCGGCGGGTGGGCGGTAGCCTACCGGCGAGCGCAGTCCAGGGCCATCGAGGGCCGTAGCGTTTGCTATCACCAGGAGTTGTCATGTCGGGCCGCAAGTTCTCCTTCGAAATCACCCGTACCAGCAGCGCGCCCGCCGCGACGCTGTTTCGGCTCGTCGCCGATGGCGCCAACTGGTCGCAGTGGGCCAAGCCGATCGTTTTGCGCTCGAGTTGGGCCCGCCAGGGCGATCCCGCGCCGGGTGGGATCGGGGCCATCCGCAAGGTGGGCATGTGGCCCGTCTTCGTGCAGGAGGAGACCGTCGCGTACGAGCCGGACCGCCGCCACGCCTACAAGCTGGTGGGACCGCCGACCCCGGCCCAGGACTACGCCGGCGAGGTGGTCTTCACGCCGAATGCGGCCGGCGGCACGGACATCCGGTGGACCGGCTCATTCACCGAGGGCGTTCGCGGAACGGGACCGGTGATGCGCGCCGCGATGGGCGGGGCGGTCCGATTCTTCGCCGGCCGCTTGGTCAAGGCCGCCGAACGCGAGTCGAACACCGGGCGGTAGCAGTCCGCGAAATACGCGATACGCGAAGCACACTCGCGAGGATGGTCGCGGCTGTGCGCCGCTACTTGGAGCCGACCTCGTCCTGATACTTCTTGGTCATGTGCGCGACGGCGTCGAGCTGTGACTGCGCGAGGCTCTCCCGGGCCTGCCCGGCGCGCGCCGCGGCGTCCAGCGTCGGCTGCGCCTGGCCCTGGAAGTGCGGCATCACTTCGGCGGCGAACAATTCGGCGGACCGTTTGGTGGCGGCGGGGTTCGCCCACTCGTGACCCATCTGCAGCATGCAACCGAACCCGCCGGACTGGTCCCACAGCCGCTGCACCTGCTCGCGGGCCCGCTCGGGCGTGCCGATCACGCCGGCCCCGTTGTCGTTGATCACGTCGATCATCTCGTCGAGCTGTTCTCCCGGCATCGTCATCTGCGGGAAGGCGGCCACCTTCTGGAAGTACCGGAACCACGGCTCGATGCCGAACTTGACCTCTTCGCGGGCCTGCTTTTCGGTCTCGGCGAGATGGAACAGGCCGACCAGGCTCCAGTTCTTGCGGTCGACCTGCGCGCCGAAGGTCGCCGCCCGCTCCTCGACGATGTCCCAGTGGTAGGACAGCGCGTTGAAGCCCTCGACGGTCAAGGTCGCCCCGATGGACAGCAGGCCGATGCCATGCTTGCCGGCCAGCCGCGCGCCCGTCGGCGAGGCGACCGCGGCCACCGACAGCGGGATCCCGCCGTCGGAGTACGGGGCAAGCTGCAACCGGGCATCGAACAGCTGGTGGGTCGCCGTTTTGGCACTCACCGTCTCCCCCGCGAGCAGCCGGACGACGATGTCGAGGTTCGTTTCCAGCAGCTCCCGCGTGTCGGTGGGGGTGAGACCGATCATGGACGAGTCGCTGGGCAGCGAGCCCGGCCCGACGCCGCCGATGATGCGGCCGTGCGTGAGATGGTCCAGCAGCATCAGTCGGTCCGCGACCCACAGCGGATTGTGGTACGACAGCGAAATGACCCCGGTGCCGAACCGGATTCGCTTCGCACGTTCGGCGGCGGCGGCGATGAAGATCTCCGGGGAGCTGATGATTTCGCTTCCGGCCGAGTGGTGCTCGCCCATCCAGACTTCGTCAAAGCCGAGGGCGTCGAGGTGCTCGATGAACTCGAGATCGCGTTGCAGGGCCAGCGTCGGATTGGTGCCCGCGCGATGGAAGGGGGCGATGAAATATCCAAACCTGAGCTTGCCCATGGGATCCCTTTTGCAGTCGAGTCCCCCGAACCATAGCTCAAAGGACGCTGCGGGAAGCCGGAAGAAATAAGCCCAGAGTTATCAGCCGGTGGGGCCAGGTAACCATGACCCCACCGGCTAGGGCAACAAGCCTGGGACTTCGAACTAGAACGGGCTCAACGACAGTGGCTGATCACGGGTAGCCGCCGCAGACGTTGCCGACGCACCCGCCGCCACCGCCCGGGCCACCGCCGCCACCGCCGACGCCGGGGATGCTGCCGCCGCCGCCACCGGGGCCGCCGCCACCGGTCGGGCCACCGGGGACGCTGCCGCCGCCGCCACCGGGACCGCCGCCACCGGTCGGGCCACCGGGGATGCTGCCGCCGCCGCCACCGGGGCCCCCGCCGCCGGTCGGGCCGCCGGGCACATTGCCACCACCGCCGCCGGGACCACCCTCACCGGGTGTCGTGGAGGGCGCGACGCTCGAAGACGGCGTGGTCGTCGGGGTGGTCGTGCTGCTTGGCCCTTCTTTGTGCCCGCCGCCGCAGCCGACCGCCAGTACGAGCATGGCCGCGCCGCCGAAAAGGGCGACCGTTGTCCTCGGTCCAGATCCCATCAGATCCCCCAATCTCCACGTGCGCCACGTCGCGGCGCCCACTGTTTCTTACCCCGGGGCGTGGGCGCGCAAACTACTTCCGGCGCCGAGATTGCGATGCGCGACGGTGGCCGTCACGCGGGCGAGCGGGCATCGTCGGGGAAAAGAGCGGGTTAGCGATTCACGGGCGGAGCCGTAGTGGCACAAGGGAATGTGCCAACGCGGGGCACCATCGAGGCTTTGAAGCCGATGGCCCATCTCGGGCCTATGGACCATCGGCGAAACAAATCGTATCTGTGTCCGGCGCTTGCCGTGGGCGAAATGTCTTACTCGCAAATTAGAAAATTTCTTATATTCACTAAGTAGACCGTCCTCGGAGCGAACTCAGGCGGCCGCGAAAGGCCGTGACCAGGGCCGCGGCTGCATCGCGGCTACCCCTCCTTGGTGATCAGCTTGCGCAGCGCCACGCGATCGGGCTTGAGCAGTTCGGCGATGCGGGGCTGGTTCACCTCGGCGACGATGATCTCGCCGACCTCCTGGTAGACCTCGCTGAAGATACCGTGGGACTTCATCTTCGAGGTCTGATAGAGGTTGTCCTCGGTCGGCGTCACGTAGATCACCCCGTCGGCCTTGAAGCGGTGCACCAGCCAGAGGTGAATCAAGGTCATCAGCCGCTTTTGCCGGAGCTTCTCCGCGAAGGTGTTCTGGTCGCGCACCTGCAGGATGCTGCGGCCGTGCCGGTCCTTGATCGGATCGACGACCACGTTGGCCAGCTGCTCGTCGCCGTTGCCGTAGATGCCGAGTTCGAGCACGTCCGAGCCGGCCCGGCGGGGCCGCAGTTGCACCCGCAGTTTCTCGCCGAGGTCGTAGTTTTCGCTCCACATCGCCAGCCACTCCTCGAGCAGCTTCTTGGGCACCTCGGTCTGCACCAGGTGCTGGTGCTGGGTCGAGCCCTCGCCCATCGACTTGGTGGTGGCGGTGCGCCCCGAGGATGCCGTCAGCGCGGCGTCGCTGCGCGGCCCCCCGACCAGGGTTTGCGGTGTGCGGTAAGGGGATTCGACCAGGCGCATCTTGCGCTGCAGCCGGGCCAGCGCCAGCATGCCGTCCTGTTGCAGCGAGGTGGCGAACTCCTCGGCGGCGACGCCGTCGATCTGGTGTCCGCCGTAGGTGATGAAGTTGAAGACGAAACCCATCTTGCCCAGTTCCTCGGGGAACTGCTTCATCTGCTCGTCGGTCATGCCGGTGGTGTCCCAGTTGAACGACGGGGACAGGTTGTAGGCCAGCATCTGGCCGGGGAACTTGGCGTGGATGGCGTCGGCGAACTGCCGGGCGTCGTCCAAGTCGGCGGTCTTGGTCTCCATCCAGAGAATGTCGGCGAACGGCGCGGCCGCCAGCGATTTGGCGATGGCGTACGGGATGCCGCCACGGATCTGGTAGTAACCCTCGGGCGTCTTCGACAGTTCGCAGTCCCAACCGGGGTCGACACCCAACTCCTTCGCCTTGGCCTTGGCGGAGTACAGCGAGGCAGTCGCCGCGAAAGCCCGCCATTCGTCGGCGCTCATCTCGGCCGGTTCGCCCTCGCTGGCGGCGAACGCGAGCACATCGGCGACGGCCTCGCCGTAGGTCATCAGGCCGGCGTCGTCCTCCCAGGCGGCCACGAACCGCGACTCGACTTGGTCGAACAGGTCGTCGATCGATTGTTGACCGTTCTCGCGCCAGGCGTTGACGGCGTCGGAGATCACGCCCTGGATCCCTTGGCGCTCAAGCCATGCGGCGGCCTCCGCGTACTCGCCTTCGGGCAGCGCGTAAAGCAGGTGCCCGTTGAGATCCTTGACGCCCAACTCGTAGAAGCGACGCACCAACGCCAGGAAGCACGACTTGTACGAAGGAATCTTGAGGTTGGTGGCGCCGAGCAGGAACGGCTGATCGCGCTCGTCGGCCCGGCTGTCCAGCAGGTTGGCGGCCTCGGCGTCGGTGCGCGCGACGATGATGCCCGGCACCTTCATGATGTCGAGCTGGAAGCGCGCGGTATTGAGGCGTTTGATTTGTTCGTCGGATGGCACCAAGACCTTTCCGCCCTGGTGGCCGCACTTCTTGGTGCCGGGGCGCTGGTCCTCGATGTGGTAGCCGGGCACGCCGACCTCGACGAACCGGCGGATCAGGTTGCGTACGTGCGGGTCACCGCCGTGGCCGGTGTCCGCGTCGGCGATGATGAACGGCCGGTAGTCGTAGGTCGTGGCCGCGGCGCGCTGCTTCTCGCTCATCTGCAGGCGCTGGTACTGCTGGTTGCGGTCGGCGGTGAGCAGGGCGCGCACCAGCACCGCGGCGTCGTCGGGCACCTGGCTCAGCGGATAGCTGGCCAGGTCGGGTCCGGGATCTTCGGTGGTGGAGCCCTTGGCCGAGGTGGCCCAGCCGCCCAGATAGATCCCCTCGATGCCCATCCGCTTCATCGCCACCGCCTGGCCGGGCGAGTACGGGCCGAACGTCGTGATGCTCTTCTTCTGGGCGAACAGCTCGCGCAACCGCTCATAGAAGGCCGCCGCCGCGTCGCGTGCCACGGTGTAGTCGGTCGGGATGGTCCCGCGCTGCTCGGCTACCTGGCGGGCGGTATAGAGGCGGGTGATCCGGGAGAAGCGCGGATCGTCGAAGTATTGCTGCGTGGCAGCGACCTCGTCGTCGAACGTGGCAGCGACCTCGTCGTCGAACGACGCCCGGACTTGCGTGTCCTTATCGATGATCGCCATGTCTTACGCCCCTCTCCGGCACGACTCCACTGAACGTGAGTCTATCCCCGCGAACGGCAGTTCAATCAGGAGTCGAAAGATCGGGCCAAAACAGTCGTGAAACGCTTGGGACACAACATGTTTCAGTTCACTATCGCTCAAGGCTGGGCCGCCGCGCGGCCAGCCAGTCCCGCTGACGACGGACGAATGCCGCATCGACGACCTTGCCGTGGCCCGGGACGTAGATGGCGTCGGGGCCACCGACCGCGAGCAGCCGGTCGAGGGTGGCCGGCCACGCCGCCACGTCGGAATCGGCGTCGATCGCGGGGTCGGCGGACTCCTCGACCAGATCACCGGTGAACACCACCACCCGCTCGCCGGCGTTGGTCGCCGGCGCGAGGACCACCAGGTCCGAGGCGGTGTGGCCGCGCCCGAGGTATGAGATCGTCACCGTCCGGTCCCCCAGATCGACCGAGGCGTCATAGACGCCGCGGGGCGGAGGGCGTAACGCGGCGATCGCCGCGTCCACCTCGGCGGCGTCGGCACCGTGACGCAGCGCGTCCGCGCGGATCTGGTCGGTCGACGACGTGAGGTGCCCGACCACCTCGGGCGCGCAAAATATCTCCGCCTGCCCGAACAGCGAGGAGCCCAGGGCGTGGTCGAAGTGCTTGTGCGTCAAGACGATATGGCTCACCGGTCGCCCGGCAAGCCGACGGACGTCGGCGTCGATCGCGGCCGCTTCGGTCAGCGTGGTGCCCGTGTCGATGAGTAACGTTGCCGCGCGGCCGCACACCAGACCGATCGTGACATCGCAGAACGGGAGCCGGCAGCGATGCACACCGCCGGTCAGCGTTTCCCAGGCGAAATGCACACCCCGGAAGGTAACGCCCGGGGCTTGCCTCCGGGCGCTGACGCGGTCGGTTTCGAGCGTCATCGCACCGGCTATCTCCCCGACATGGCTATCACCGATTCCCGCGAAGTCGTCATCGAAGCGACGCCGGACGAAATCCTGGATGTGCTGTTCGACCTCGAGTCGTTGACCGAATGGTCGTCGGCGCACAAAAAGGTCGAGGTGCTCGAGCGCGACGACCAGAACCACCCGATTAGATCCAGACAGGTGGTCAAACTCGTCGGCGTCAGCGATGAACAGGAGCTCGCCTACACCGTTCACGACGATGGCGTCGGCTGGACCCTGGTCAGCTCCAAACAACAACGCGCTCAGGAGGGGCGGTACACGTTGACGCCCGACGGGGACTCGACCCGGGTCCGCTTCGATCTCACCGTCGACCTGGTGGCACCCGTTCCCGGATTTCTGGTCAAGAAGGGCGCCAAGAGCCTGATGGACACGGCCACCGAGGGATTGCGCAAGCGGGTACTCGAAGTCGAGAAGCGCGGTAAGTAACGCGTGCGTCGCCGCGAAACGGGTGCTTCCGCAGCGCGACCGGGCGGGTCAGACTGTCTTCATGGACACGACTCCGGTGTTTCGTCGAATCGCAGCGCTCATGGGCGGGGCGACGCTGCTGGGGACGCTGGCCGGCTGCGGCTCCGCTGGGGATAGCCCTCCGACGTCGTCTCCGGCGCCGAAGGTCACGACGCTCGGGAAGACGGCGCCCAACGCGCCCGTGGGTGGGCCACTGACGATCAGCAGTCCGGCCTTCGCCGACGGCGCGCCGATTCCGGTGCAGTACACGTGTAAAGGCGCCGACATCGCACCGCCGTTGGCGTGGTCGGCCCCGCTGGGTGCGGCCCTCGTCGTCGATGACCCCGACGCCCCGGCCGGGTTGTACGTCCACTGGGTGGTGATCGGAATCGCGCCCGGGGCCGGCAGCACGGCCGAGGGCCAGACCCCGGCCGGCGCCATCACCCTGCCGAATACGTCCGGCCAGTCGGCGTATCAGGGTCCCTGTCCCCCGGCCGGAACCGGCACGCACCGTTATCGGTTCACGCTGTATCAGCTTCCCAACGACTACCGGCTGCCCGGCGGCCTGGCCGGCGTGCAGGCCGCGCAGGCGATCGCCGGCGCCGCGACCGCCCAGGCCCAGCTCGTGGGGGCGTTCGGCGGCTGATCCGTCCTCGTCAGGACGCGTCGTCGAGCACCTGATAGCCGGCGTTGTACCCGGGGGTGAAGGTGATGCCCGGTCCGCCATGACAGCCGGCGCCGCCCAGGTAGAGGCCGTCGATCGGGATGGGCAGATCGAGGAAGCCCCTCGGTCCGGGCCGGTTGGGGCCCATCAGGTCTGGGTGCAACAGCCCGTGGCAGAAGTCGCCGTCGGGCGCTCCGAACATCGTGTTCATGTGGTAGGGCGCGAACGTGATGTGGCGTATCACGATGTCCTTGAAGTTCGGCGCGAACCTGGTGATCTTGTCGATAACCCGTTGCGCCATCTCGTTTTTGAGGTGCCCATGCTGCGAGCGGCTGACTTCGACCGGAAACGCATAGGCGAACGCGCTCGCCGCGTGCTTGCCCGGCGGCGCCATTGCGGGGTCGTGGACCGACGGGATCTGCATGCCCATCGACGGATTGTCCGGGACGATGCCCCGCCGGCAGTTTTCCCAGTGCAGCTGTTGGGATTCGGGCGACCCGAAGATGCCGATCGACTGTTGCATGCCGTCGGCGTTGAGGAACTCGTACGGCGGGGCGAACTCGGGCAGCCCGTCCAGGGCGAAGTGGATCTGCACGAACGAGGCGCGGTGGTCGCGACCGGACACGCGCGAGACAAGCTCCGCCGGAACGTGTTCGGGTGCGACGAGGTCGGTGAGAGTGACATCGGGTGACAGGTTGGACACGACGATCGGAGCCGAGATCGTCGACCCGTCGCGCAGTCGCACGCCGGTCACCCTCTGCTTGTCGACGAGGATCTGCCCGGCCTTGGTGCGAAAGCGGATCTCGCCGCCATGGGAGATGAAGAGCTCGCGTAGGTGTTCGGTGAGTGCGCCGATGCCGCCCTTCAGCTTGGTCATCATCGCGGTGCTGCCGTCGGGCACCGCCAGCGCGAACGCCAAACATGTTGCGCTGCCCGGGGTATACGGGCCGCGGTAGGTCGAGTTGACGGCTAGGAACGCCAGCATCCCGCGCATGACCGCGTGCCTTTGCTTGTCGGGCAGGTAGCGGTCGATCACGTCCATCGCCGAGCCGAACAGCATTTCGTGGATGGCCCGGCGTTCGGCGTCGTTGGTTGCGCAGGCATACATTTCGTCGAGCGTCTTGGGCGGCCGGCGCACTTCGAAGCGACCCAGCGCCTTCGCCGGTGCCTGGCTCCAACCGATCAATTCGGCCATGCCGGTGACGGCCTCGATTCCGTGTCTCTCGCCCAGGTGCGTCATCAGTTGCATCGGATCGCGATAGAAGATCATCGGTTCTTCGCCGTGTTCGCCGAGGTTGATCGACATCACCTCGGGCTCCACCGCCGGCAGCGTGTCGAGCCCGAGGTCTTTGGTGAGCTCGCTTGCCATGGGGAACTGCACCGAACCGGCGACCTCGTATCGGAAGCCGTCGATCAATTCGACCGTCGCCGCCATGCCCCCGGCATAGGTGTTGGCTTCCAGGCACACCGTGCGCAGGCCCGCGCGTTGCAGAATCGCCGCAGCGGTCAGCCCGTTGTGCCCGGCGCCCACCACGATGGCGTCGTAATCCGTTGTGCTCATGGCCCTCGCCTTCGTCGGGTTATCGAATGCAGAATATGTCAGTACTGACATAATTGGAAGGTGTCAGTATTGACCACTTCGGCTGGGATACGATCTCCCCTGAGATGACCGCCCTGGGCAACCGTCATGAACAACGACGACGATCGACGCATGAGGCACTTCGTCGTGCGGCGTTGAAGAGCTTCGCCCGCAAGGGTTTTGCGAATGTCACCGTCACCGAGCTGGCGCGCGAGGCCGGCGTCACCGAGCGCACCTTCTTCCGGCACTTCCCCACCAAGGAAGCCGTTCTTTTCCAGGACTACGAGACACAGCTGGAATGGCTGGCCGAGGCGCTCGCGCAACGCCCGCCGTCCGAGTCGTTGTTCGATGCGGTGCTGGCAAGCGTTTCCGCGTTTCCCCACGACCTCGAAGTGGTCCGCCAGGCCGCGACCGCGCGCGCCGAGCTGATCAGCGCCGACCGGATCGCCGGCCACCTACGGGTGGTGCAATCCTCGTTCGCCGGCGTGCTCACCGATTTCGTCAGGAAGCGCAACCCGGATCTGGCGGACATCGACCTCGCCGCCGAGGTCGCGGGTTCTGCGCTGGCCGCCGCCCTCGTTGCGGCAGTGGAGAATTGGGGTCGTAAGGGTTGCGCGGGCGACCTCGGCGAAGACGTTGCCGCGAGTCTGGATCTGGTGCGCTCCGGTCTGGCGCGGCTTGCCTGAGCAACCGAGGGATTTCCGCGGCCCTAACGTCGGTTGCAGTAGACGTCCCGTCCGCGCCAGCTGAAGCGAGTAACACCATGCCACTGCCTACGCGTCTGACGGAGTTTTTCGGTATCGGGCACCCCATCCTGCTCGCGCCGATGGCCCTGGTCTCTGGGGGCCGGCTCGCGGCGGCGGTGACATCGGCGGGTGGCCTGGGCCTGATCGGCGGGGGCTATGGCGATGCCGAATGGCTGGAGCGCGAATTCGACCACGCCGACGGCACGCGAGTCGGATGCGGATTCATCACCTGGAGCCTGGCCCGCGATCCGCGTCTGCTCGACATCGCGCTGGCTCGGCGACCGGCGACGGTCATGTTGTCCTTCGGCGAGTTGCGGCCCTTCGCCGATCGCATCCACGCCGCCGGCGTTCCGCTCACCGCCCAGGTGCAGAACCTGGACCAGGCGCGCCGGGCCCTGGATGCCGGGGCAGAGGTCATCGTGGCGCAGGGCGGCGAGGCGGGCGGGCACGGGATGAGCGTGCGTTCGACGTTCACGTTGGTGCCCGAGGTCGTCGACTTCGTCAACGAACGCTCCCCCGACACATTGGTCGTGGCCGCCGGCGGCGTGGGCGATGGCCGTGGGCTGGCGGCCGCGCTGGCCTTGGGTGCTGACGGCGCCCTCGTGGGCACCAGGTTCTGGGCGTCGCCGGAGGCGCTGGTGTCACCGCGGGCGCAGCAGCGGGCGGTGGCCGCCCGCGGAGACGACACCGTGCGCACCCGCGCCTATGACGTTGTGCGCCGCCTCGATTGGCCCGCCGAGTACA
This sequence comes from Mycobacterium sp. NTMscope_Eco_3, assembly GCF_976985685.1. Taxonomy (NCBI): domain Bacteria; kingdom Bacillati; phylum Actinomycetota; class Actinomycetes; order Mycobacteriales; family Mycobacteriaceae; genus Mycobacterium; species Mycobacterium sp. NTMscope_Eco_3. The sequence continues at coordinate 2,282,410 of NZ_CDRJYZ010000001.1, forward strand.
ACGCGCGGGCGCTGCGCAGCGCCTTCCTGGACACCTGGCACGGTCGCGAGTCCGAGCTGTCGGCACAGCTGGACCAGGCGGTCACTGACTACGAGAAGGCCGTTGCCGCCGGGGATTTCGATACGGCCGCGATACTGATCGGCGAAGGCGTGGGGGGCGTCCGCGGCGTCCGTCCCGCGGCTGACATCGTCGCCGACATGGTCAGCGAAGCGGCGCACATCCTGAATCGCGACGCGACGGCCTAGACAGCCGAGCGAGGGGTCTGGTTTGCTCAGCTCGATACCCCATTGCGCGGGCAGGATTCGCCGACGGAATCCCCGCCGCGATGATCGGCCGCAACATCGAACGACCCTGTGCTATCGACCTTTACCCGCTCCCTACCGACACATGTAAGGACCCCATGGACATCGCCACCGTCGACGAACTGCTGAGCACCACCCGATCGGTGCGCAAACGGCTCGACCTGACCCGGCCGGTCGGCCGCGACGTGATCCTCGAGTGCATCCAACTGGCAATGCAGGCGCCCACGGCGAGCAACACGCAGGACTGGCGTTGGCTGGTGATCACGGACCCGGACAAACGCGCCGCCATCGCCGAGATCTACCGGAGCGTCGGCGCGCAGTACCTGGCGTACGCGGCGGACAACGCGACGGATCCGCAGACGCAGCGGGTGTACCAGAGCGCGATGAGCCTGACCGAAACGTTGGGGGACGTCCCGGTACACGTCATCCCCTGCCTCAACCAGCGCATCGACACCGCCGAACCGGGCATCGCCGCGGCGGCATGGGCGTCCATCATCCCGGCCGGCTGGAGCTTTCTGCTGGCGCTCCGCTCGCGTGGGCTGGGATCGGTGTGGACGACAATGCATCTGTTCAAGGAGCGGGAGGTGGCCGACCTGCTCGGCATTCCCCCCACCGTCACGCAGGCCGCGCTGTTCCCCGTCGCCTACACGCTCGGCACCGACTTCCGGCCGGCCGTGCGGCCGCCGGCGGCGACCATCACCTTCTGGGATGGCTGGGGGGAAAGCTGATGCAGTCCCACGCCGCGCGATTTCACAACGAGATGAATTAGGTTCTTGACCCCGGTACCCTCGATCCCTATGGGTGGAGTACCTAGGGCGGCACGGTTGGCTGCCGCGAGCCTGATGATCGCGGGGTGGGCCGCGTCGACGGTCGTTGCCAGCGCCGATCCCGACGAGACGCGGGGTCCCGCGCCCGGGCCCGCGGCCTCACCAGCACCGGCCGCCTCCCCGGCGCCGTCACCTGCACCTTCGGCAGCCCCGTCGCCCGCAGCGTCGCCTGGGGCCTCGCCGGCACCCGCCCCGGCAGGGCCGAAGACCACCATCGACAAGGACGGCATCTACGCGGTGGGGACTGACATCGTCCCGGGCATCTACAGCTCAGGTGGTCCCGTCGGCAACGGCACGTGCTACTGGAAACGGACCGGCAACCCCGACGGCGCGCTCATCGACAATGCCATGACCAAAAAGGCGCAGGTAGTTCAGATCGAGCCGGGCGACAAATCGTTCAAGACCTCGGGCTGCCAGCCCTGGCAACTGACGCCGGACGCGGTTCCGCCCTCGCAAGCGCCGCCCGCGGGCGTGCAGGGCACGCTCGGCATCCTCAACGGTCTGTTGGGTGGGAACGCGCAGCGGCCTCCGCAGGCGTCGCCTGCTCCGCAAGCCCCGGCACCGGCCCCATCGCCGGCACCGGCGCCGGCCCCGGCTGCGCCCGCCCCGCAAGCCGCGCATTCCTGATCGGCCCGCCGGCGCCGTGGCCAGCACGCAGCAGATCGTCGTGGTCGGCGCCGGCGTCAGCGGATTGACGTCGGCCATCTGTTTGGCCGAGGCGGGCTGGCCGGTCCGGGTATGGGCGGATGCCACGCCCAAACAAACGACTTCGGCGGTGGCGGGCGCCGTGTGGGCGCCCCCGCGGCCCGCGGAACGCGCGGGCGAGACGCTGCGTTGGACCGAGCACTCTTTGCAGGTGTTCCGTGATCTCGCCGGGGATCCCGACTCCGGCGTGCTGCTGGCGCCGGCCCTGGCCGTCGGCGAGCTGACCGCCGCCGAGGCGATGTCGTCCGCGGCCGCGCTGATCCCCGGCCTGCGGCCGGCCGACCCCGCCGACATCCCACCGGGTTTCGGAACCGGATTTCGCGCCACCGTGCCGATGATCGACATGCCGCACTATCTCGATTACCTGACCCGGCGGCTGGCTGCGGCCGGCTGCGACATCGAAGAACATCCCGTTCGATCCCTGGCCGAGGCGGCCGACACCGCCGAAATCGTGGTCAACTGCACCGGCCTCGCCGCGGGCGCGCTCACCGGCGACCCCACCGTGCGGCCGCTTTTCGGCCAGCATGTGGTGCTCACCAATCCCGGTCTGCGGCAACTGTTTCTGGAACTGAACGACGGCCCGGAATGGACCTGCTACTTCCCTCACCCGCAGCGGGTGGTGTGCGGCGGAATCAGCATCCCCGACCGCTGGGACACCGCCCCGGAACCCGAAGTGACCGAACGCATCCTGCAACGCTGCCGCCGAATCGAGCCGCGACTGGGCGACGCCGAGGTGATCGAGGTCATCACCGGGCTGCGGCCCGACCGCCCCTCGGTGCGCGTGGAGGCCGAACCGCTCGGGCGGGCGCGCTGCATCCACAACTACGGTCACAGCAGCAACGGCGTCACCCTGTCCTGGGGCTGTGCGCGTGACGTGGTGAGCCTGGCCGGCAGCCGCTGATCTCACGCACCGGTGCGGCGAATTATCAAGGACAGCAACCAACTAACGATCGACAAGACGATCGCCGCCCAGATGGCGGTCCACCAAAAGTGGTCGATCTGCAGCCCCCAGTGGGTGGTGTGCTCGGTGATCCTCGCGGTGATCCAGAGCATCAGCGCGTTGATGACGACATGGAACAGGCCGAGCGTCACGATGTAGAGCGGGATCGACAAGATCTGGACGATCGGCTTGATGAACGCGTTGACCAAACCAAAGATCACGGCGACGACGAAGATGATGCCGACCCGCTCGAGCCTCGTGCTGCCGCCCACGAAGCTCAGGCCATGCACGAAAAGGGTGACGATCCACAACGCGAATCCGGTCAGCGCGGCACGCACCAAAAAAGGGCCCATGCTCGTAAATCCTGCCATCCGGACCGCGAAGGTAAGCAGGAATCGGCGCGGTTAGTTCTGACCGGGGTGACCGGCTTCGCCCGTCGGTTCTCGTGCCTCGCTCGCTCGCGATTTCGGATGTCGGAAACGTATATTGAATTCCCTTGTGTCACTGTGTTTTCAGTGGTCACAATTCGGGGTTTTGTGTCGGTGGGCCTCGATAGTTTCGCGGTATGAGTTCGGGCATCGTGGATCGGGACGCGATCAGCGCGGCCTTCGACGCGCTTGATGCCGCCCTCGAGGGCGTGGCGGGGCTGTGTTTTGACGCGCTGGCTCCCCGGGAGTGCCTGGCGCTGCTGGAGCGCTGCGAAAAGGCGCGCCGACGCCTGCCCGTGCCCGAGCATGCGTTGATCAATCACCTGGCGCGGCAAGCCAGCATTCAAGAACTCGGTTCCACGCTGGATCAGGCGATCGCTGACCGCCTGCGGATCAGCCACACCGAGGCCGGCCGGCGGGTCAAAGAGGCCGCCGATCTGGGCCCGCGCCACGGGCTGACCGGTGAACTGCTGCCCCCGGTGCTGGCCGCCACCGCCGCCGCCCAACGCCGCGGTGAACTCGGCGCCGCCCATGTGGCGGTGATCCGCCGCTTCTTTCGCCGGCTGCCCGGCTGGATCGACCCGGCCACCCGCGAACGCGTCGAGGCCGACCTGGCCGGCCACGCCGCCTATCACCGGCCCGACGAACTCGACGGCCTGGCCCACGTCCTCGAAGATTGCCTCAACCCCGACGGTCTTTTCACCGACGAGGACCGCGCCCGTAGCCGCGGGGTAACCCTGGGCAAACAACAACCCGACGGCATGTCGGAGTTGCGGGGGCTGATCACTCCCGAACTACGGGCCACCGTCGAAGCCGTGGAGGCCAAACTCGGCGCGCCGGGCATGTGCAACCCGCTTGATGAGATGCCGTGTGTGGAGGGGACGCCCAGCCAGGCCGCCATCGACGGTGACACCCGCTCCAAGGCTCAGCGCGGCCATGACGCCCTGCTGGCCGCACTGCGGGCGCTGTTGGCCTCCGGGGAGTTGGGTCAGCACAACGGGTTGCCGGCCTCCATCATCGTCACCACCACCCTGGCCGAGTTGGAGGCCGCCGCCGGACGCGCCCTCACCGGTGGGGGCACCATCCTGCCGATGAGTGAGGTGATCCGCCTGGGCCGCCACGCCCATCACTACTTGGCGATCTTCGATAAGGGCAAGGCCCTGGCGTTGTATCACACCAAGCGGATCGCTTCCCCGGGGCAGCGGATTGTGTTGTACGCCAAGGACCGCGGCTGCACCGCCCCAGGCTGCGGGGTTAAGGGCTACTACTGCGAAGTCCACCACACCACGGACTACAGCAAGTGTCACAGCACCGACATCAACGACCTCACCTTCGCCTGCGGCCCGCATCACCGCATGCTCAACCCCGGCGGATGGCACACCCGCACAAACGCCCGCGGGGACACCGAATGGAAACCCCCGCCCCACCTCGAGCGCGGCCAACCCCGCACCAACACCTACCACCACCCCGAAAAACTCCTCCACCACGAACACGACGACGACGAAGAAGCCGACAACCCCGGCGCGGCATAACACTTCGCGATCGCCGCTAGACCCGAGGGCGGCGACCCGCCTCGCCCGGCTGCGCCGCGCTCGCGATCGCTGCTAGTTCAGGTTGTAGAAGCGCTGCGCGTTGCGCCCGCCGATCTTCTCGCGGGCCTCCTCGCTGATATCGGAGCGAGTCCGCAGGTGTTTGGTGCTTTCCGGCCACTCGCCGTCCCAATGCGGGTAGTCGCTGGCGAACATGATGAAATCGGCGCCCAGCACATCGATCACCCCGGGCAGAATCGGTTCCTCCGGTTCACACGTCACCCAGATATTGCCCGCGGCCAGATAATCGTGCGGATCGCGACGCCAGCCGCGCTCCACCCAGTCGCCGCGCTTCTCGTAATGCTCGTGCAGCCGATCGATGAAGAACGGAACCCACCCCGCGCCCGCCTCGAGGAAGGCCACCCGCAACGCCGGATGGCGCTCGAAGACGCCGCCGGAGACCATCGCGGTCATCGCGGTCATCTGGTCGAACGGAAAGCTGATGCAGTGCACCTGAATGTAATTCGTGAAGCGGTCCACGCCGATCTTGGGCAGATGAATGCCGGGGGCGCCATGCACACCCAGCGGCATCCCGAGGTCGACGGCGGCGGCGTAGAACGGATCGAGGTCGGGATGGTCGAGGTTGCGCGTCTTGAGCGCCGGCGGCACCAGAGTCGCCACCAGCCCAAGGTCTTTGGCTTCGGTCATGACATCGATCGCCAGCCGGCCGTGCTCGATCGGAGTTACCGCGACGCCGCGTAGCCGCCCGCCCGAGGCGGCGCAATAATCGGCGATCCACTCGTTGTAGAGCCGGGCGAATCCGGCCGCGAAGTCCGGGTCTTCGAGACTCGGCGCGCACAGGCCGAGGCTGGGGTAGAGCACCATCGTGTCGATGTGGTCGCGGTCGGCGTCGCCCAGCACGCCTTCGGCCGACCGGCAGTTGATATCGGGCGCCTTACTGATCCCGTGTTCGGGCGGGCAGCCTGCGCCCGGGCCGCGGTCCTCGGGGTAGTTGCGGCCTTCAAGCGTCAACCCGAGCTGCCCGTGTGTGCCTGGCTTGACGTGGTCCGGCCATCGCTTGATCGCTTCGACTGCCAGCGAAGAATTTTCGGCGACATGGCCGTCGGCGTCGATGATCCGCATGTCTCCGGAACTTACTCCCGCGTGGTGCGCGGCGAAACGGGTCGCGCCGACGCGCTCGGTAGGCCACGATGCTGACGTGACAACGCAGAGCCCGCAAAACAAGTTGACCGCCGATCAGCGCAATTCCTTCATCGCCGCCCTGTTGGGTTGGACGATGGACGCCTTTGATTACTTCATCGTGGTGCTCGTCTACGCCGACATCGCGAAGACGTTTCACCACAGCAAGGCCGAGGTCGCCTTCGTCACCACGGCCACCCTGTTCATGCGTCCCGTCGGCGCGTTGCTGTTCGGGCTGTGGGCCGACCGCGTCGGCCGGCGGCTGCCGCTGATGGTCGACGTCATGTTCTATTCCGTCGTGGGCTTCCTGTGCGCCTTCGCGCCCAACTTCACCGTGCTGGTGATCCTGCGCCTGCTGTACGGCATCGGCATGGGCGGCGAATGGGGGCTTGGCGCCGCGCTCGCCATGGAGAAGGTGCCGGTTCAGCGGCGCGGATTTTTCTCCGGGCTGCTGCAGGAGGGTTACGCATTCGGCTACCTGCTGGCGAGCGTGGCCTCGCTGGTGGTGATGGATTGGCTCGGGCTGTCGTGGCGCTGGTTGTTCGGCCTGAGCATCGTTCCCGCCCTGATCAGCTTGATCATTCGCTACCGGGTGGAGGAATCCGAGGTGTGGGAGGCCGCGCAAGACCGGATGAAGCTCACCAGCACCAGAATCCGGGACGTGCTGCGCAACGGTGCGATCATCCGGAGATTCGTCTATTTGGCGTTGCTGATGACGGCGTTCAACTGGATGAGCCACGGCACGCAGGACGTCTACCCCACCTTCCTGGGCGCGCACGCCAATCAGGGGGCCGGCCTGTCCAGCACGACGGTCAAGTGGATCGTGGTGGCCTACAACGTCGGCGCCATCATCGGAGGGCTCGTCTTCGGAACGCTGTCACAACGATGGAGTCGCCGCTACACGGTCGTCTTCTGTGCGGTGTTGGCGCTGCCGATCGTGCCACTGTTCGCCTACTCGCGCAGCGCTGCCATGCTGTGCCTGGGTTCGTTTTTGATGCAGCTCTTCGTGCAGGGCGCGTGGGGCGTGATTCCCGCCCACCTCACGGAGATGTCGCCTGACGCCATCCGCGGCCTCTACCCCGGTGTGACGTACCAACTCGGAAACCTGTTGGCGGCGTTCAACTTACCGATTCAGGAACGTCTCGCCGAATCCCACGGCTACCCGTTCGCGTTGGCGGCGACGATCGTGCCGGTGCTGGCCGCGGTTGTGGTCCTGACGCTGATCGGAAAGGATGCGACGGGAATCCGCTTCGGCACGACGGAAAGTGCTTTCCTCGCAACGGAAGCGACGTAAAGCTAGTGGGGGTCGCCCAGCATGCGCCGGAGCAGGTGCATGGCCACCGTCGTCGAGCGTTCCCGGATATCGGACCGGTTGCCGGGAAGACGCAAGGTGCGGGTATCCGTGCGGCCGTCGGGCGCCTTCACGCTGAAGCAGACCGTGCCCACCGGCTTTTCTTCGGTGCCCCCGCCCGGTCCGGCGATCCCGGTGATCGCGACCGCGGTGTCGGCGCCGAAGCGTTGCAGCGCGCCCGCGGCCATCGCCTCGGCCACCGGCTCGGACACCGCGCCATGGGTTTCGATCAGCGCGGGGTCGACGCCCAGCACCTCCGCTTTCGCCTCGTTCGAATAGGACACCACCCCGCCGGCCACGTAGTCCGACGATCCCGGCCGGTCGGTCAGCCGCGCGGCCAGCAGGCCCGCGGTGCAGGACTCCGCCGTCGCAATCCGGTGCCCGGCGAGAAGCTGCGCAACAAGGTCGTCGACGCGGGAGCCGTCCTCTGAGTAGAGCTGATGCCCGTGCCGTTCGCGCAGCAGCTTGGTCAGTTGCGCGTATGCGTCGGCGGCGCCCGGCTCGTAGCGGGTGACCATTTCGATCTCCCCGCGCCGCAGGCAGGTGGTGATCTCGAGCTGGTCGAAGCCGGGCACGGCCTTTTCGGCGTCGCGCAGCGTTTCGGCCAGCCCCGACTCGGGCAGCCCGAACATCCGCAGCATCTCCTGCCGATAAATGGTCCGGCCGGCGATCGCATCCTGCGCGGCCGGCGTCTGGATCGCCGTGTGCCACATCGGCTGCAGCTCGCGCGGCGGCCCCGGGAGCACGATCACCGTGGGCTTGCCGGGCACCACGACGCCGGGCGCCGTGCCGACCGGGTCGAGCACCTGCGCCCCGGCGGGAACCATGGCCTGCTTGCGGTTGGCGGCCCGCAGCGACTCGAAAGTGCCCGGATCCAAGGCGGATTGGAAGGCGGGATTACGCGCCATCAGCTTCTTGAGGATGTTCGCGATCTTCTCTTCGACCTCGGCGTCCAACAGCAGCTCGCGCCCGCAGAAGCGGGCCACCACCTCGACGGTCATGTCGTCGGCCGTGGGGCCCAGGCCGCCGCTGGTGACGATCAGGTCCACGCCTTGGTCGGCGAGAAACCGCAGCTGCGCCTCGATGTCGGCGGGGCGGTCGCCGCAGATCGTGATGTGCGCCAGCTCGACGCCCAGCTCCAGGAGACGGTCGGCGATCCAGGGTCCGTTGGCGTCTTGGACGCGTCCGGTGAGGACCTCTGTTCCGGTGACAACGATGCCTGCGCGTGCGCTCACCGGGATGAGCCTACGCATGGGTTTGCGGGACAATAAGCCGATGATCGAGTTAGAGGTGCTTGCGGCCGACGTGACCAAGCTCGACGTCGACGCGATCGCCAACGCGGCCAACACGCAGCTGCGGCACGGCGGCGGCGTCGCCGCGGCCATCTCGCGCGCGGGCGGGCCCGACGTGCAGCGCGAATCGACGGAGAAGGCGCCGATCGGGCTCGGTGAAGCGATCGAAACCACGGCCGGCGACATGCCGGCGCGATACGTCATCCACGCGGCGACCATGGAGCTCGGGGGACCCACCTCGGCCGAGATCATCGGTGCCGCCACGGCTTCGACATTGCGCAAGGCCGACGAACTCGGCTGCCGCACGCTGGCGCTGGTGGCCTTCGGCACCGGCGTCGGCGGTTTCCCGCTCGACGAGGCGGCCCGGCTGATGGTCGACGCCGTCCGGCGGCACCAGCCGGACTCGCTGCGCAAGGTGGTGTTCGCCGTGCACGGTGACGCGGCGGAGCAAGCTTTCCGGGCGGCGGTGCGGGGCTAGCGCTCGGAAAGGTAGCGCTCGACCGAGGCGACCTTCTGCGTCATCGCGTCGCTGGCCCCGGTGCGCCAGTCAGCCTTGATCACCGTGCTGACCCGGGGGGCCCGGGCGGCCACGGCCTCGACGGCCCGCTGCACCACCGCCATGACTTCTTCCCAGGTGTCGCCCTCGATCACCGTGAACATCGAGTCGGTCTTGTTGGGCAGGCCGGACTGACGGACAACCCGAACCGCGTCGGCGACGATCTCGCCGACACCCTCGCCGACCCCCATCGGGGTGACGGAAAACGCGACGAGCACGGACACCCTTCGAGCGTACCCACCCCCGCCCGGCCGGTCTGGCACCATCGAGGCCCATGCGGGTCTTGGTGCAACGGGTCTCGTCGGCCACGGTGTCGGTCGAGGGCGAGGTGGTGGGCGCGATCCGGCCGGATGGCCAGGGGCTGTTGGCATTCGTCGGCGTCACCCATACCGATGACGGGGACACCGCGCGCCGGCTCGCCGAGAAGCTCTGGAACCTAAGGATTCTCGCCGAGGAGCGGTCCGCGGCCGACGCAAGAGCCCCCATCCTCGTCGTCAGCCAGTTCACCCTGTACGCCGACACCGCCAAGGGCCGCCGCCCGTCATGGAATGCGGCCGCTCCCGGGGCCGTCGCCGAGCCGCTGGTAGCGGAGTTCGCCGCGGCGCTGCGGGGGCTGGGAGCCGAGGTGCAGACCGGGGTGTTCGGCGCCAACATGCAGGTCGAGCTGGTCAACGACGGCCCGGTGACGGTGCTTCTCGAACTCTGAAGGGTACGTTGGCCACCGTGGGCAGGACACCGGACTTCGGATCGCTGCGCTCCGACGACGACAACTGGGACATCGTCAGCAGCGTCGGCTACACCGCGCTGCTCGTGGCGGGTTGGCGTGCCCTGCACGCCGAGAGCCCGCGGCCGTTGGTACGCGACGAATACGCGAAAGTCTTCATCGCCGCCTCGCAGGACCCGTATCTGGCGGGGGTGCTGGCCAACCCGGGCAGCTCCGAGGACGAGATGGCCTTCCCACGCCTTTACGGCGTGCAGACCCGGTTCTTCGACGACTTCTTCGTCGCTTCCGGCCAGGCGGGCATACGACAGGCGGTGATCGTGGCCGCCGGGCTGGACTCGCGGGCGTTCCGCCTCGAATGGCCGGACGGCACAAGGGTGTTCGAAGTCGATTTGCCCAAGGTTCTCGAATTCAAGGCACGCGTGCTCGGTGAGCAGGGGGCGGCGCCGAAGGCCAGTCGGATCGAGGTCGCCGCCGACCTGCGCACCGACTGGTCGCGGCCGTTGGAGGCGGCCGGGTTTGACGTGGAGAGCCCGAGCGCCTGGTCGGTGGAGGGGTTGTTGCCCTACCTGACCGACGAGGCCCAACACGCGCTGTTCACCCGGATCAGCGGGCTCAGCGCGCCGGGCAGCCGGATCGCCATCGGCGCACTGGGGTCGCGGCTGGACCACGACCAACTCCACGCCCTGGAGGCGAATCACCCGGGGGTCAACGTGTCGGGCAACGTTGACTTTTCGGCCCTGACCTACCAACCGCAGTCCGACCCCGCGGAGTGGCTGACCGCGCACGGCTGGGCCGTCGAACCCGTCCGCAACACGCTCGACTTGCAAGCCGGGTACGGCATGACCCCGCCGGAGGTCGACGTCAAGATCGACAGTTTTATGCGGTCCCAATACATCATGGCGACCCGGTGAGGGCCTAGGGCTTCAGCAGGATCTTCACATCGTCGCCGGAGCGCGATTCCGCGGTCGCGTAGCCCTTGGCCGCGTCGTCCAAAGGCATTGTCGTGGTGAAGATGCCGTCGACGTCGAGGCGGCCGGACTGCAGCAGCGGGATCAATTCCGGCCAGGTTCGCTGCACCGGCGCCGTGGTCATCCGCAGCGTGATGCTGCGGATCAGGCAGCCCAGGGCGTTGAGGGGATACGGATTCATGTCGTGCACGCCGACGACCGAGACGGTTCCACCCGCCCGCACGGCGTTGAGCGCCTCGGTCAGCGAAGCGTCCGTGGCGACGGCGTCGATCACCGCGTCGACGCCTCGGCCGCCGGTGGCCGCGAGTATGGCCTCGAGCGCCGGCGCTTTGACGGGGGTCGCCCCCCACTGGGCGGCGCGCTGCAGCCGGCCGTCGACCTGATCGACCGCGAAAACCGTTGCGGCGCCCTGGAAAAGCGCGCTACGCAGCGAACACAGGCCGACCGCCCCCAGTCCGATGACGGCCACGGTCCCGCCCGGCGGAATGTCGGCGCGCTGCGCCGCTGCCCAGCCGGTGGCGAGATTGTCGGTGAGCAGCAACGCCTGCTCGGTGCTGATGCCCTCGGGCATCTTCAGCAGCTGGAAATCGGCGGCGGGCACCGCGAGCAGATCGGCCTGCGCGCCACCGAGCACGCCGCCGCCGAAGATCTGAAAACCGGAGTGGCACATGACCGGATCGCGGGTGGCGCACCCCGCGCAGGCGCCGCAGCCGGCGACCGACGACACCAGGACCTGATCGCCGACCTTGACGTTGCGCACCTGCGGCCCGGCCTCCACGACCGTGCCGACGGCTTCGTGGCCGAGCGCGATGGGGTCGGGCATCGGGAAGTCGGCCTCGTAGAAGTGCAGATCGGAGCCGCAGATTCCGGCGGCGGACACCTCGACGATCGCTCCGTCCGGGCCCGGCAGCGTTGGGTCGGGGCGGGTGTCGACCCGGATGGTGCGGGGCCCTTCGACGACTACCGTGCGCATATCGGTGTGCTCACTTCCCTTGTCGCGCTTGGTCTTTCTGGCGCACTACAAATTGTGACCAGTCGGGTTCGCACACCGCTGACCAGTATTCGTTGAGCCGCCACGGGCTGACGGTGTGAATCTCGCCGTCGGCGTTTTTGAAATACGAATGCGTGACCGCCGGGTGTGACCACACCATCTTCTTGATCTGGGTCTGCGTCCGCCGGTGCCAATCCGTGGCGGCGTCGGGTTTCGGCTCGACGGAGTGCACGTCGGAATCGGCCAGTCGTGCCAGGCACTGGTCGATGTAGCGCATCTGCAGTTCGGACTGGAAGATCAGGCTGCCGCCGTGGGCGAGGTGCGTCCCGGGCCCGTACACGATGAAGAAGTTCGGGAAGTCCGGCACGGTGATCCCGAGGTAGGCATAGGGCCTGCTCCCCCACATCTCGTGCAGGTCGACGCCGTTTCGGCCGGTGACCTTCAGCGGCCACAGCACATCGGTGTGCCGGAACCCGGTGGCGTAGACGATGACGTCGACGTCGTGCGTCACTCCGTCCTCGGTGACGATGCCGTGCGGCGTGATCCGGTCGATGGGGGTGCGCACCAATTCGACGTTGTCGCGCTGCAGCGTTCGCAACCAGGTGCCGTTGTCCTGCAGGGTGCGTTTGCCGCAGGCGGGATAGTCCGGCATCACCTTGGCCAACAACTCCGAGTCTTCGCCGACCTGGCTGGTGATCCACTGCGAGAACATCATGTGCGCGGCGGCATTGATGTCGCTGACGGCGTGGTCCTGATCGGCATAGTTCGGGTCGCCCTCGGCGGCGTCGAGGCCCTTGTCCGAGCCGGGCCACAGCACCAGGAACCGATACCACCTGCCGTAGAACGGCAGGTGGCGCATCGCCCAGCGCACACCGTCGCCGACCTCGTCGTGATACATCGGGTTCGGGAACATCCACTGCGCGGTCCGCTGGAACACCGTCAGGTGCTCGACCTCCTCGGCGATGGCGGGCGCGATCTGGAACCCGCTGGCGCCGGCGCCGACGAGCGCGACCCGCTTGCCTTTGAGATCCACCGAGTGATCCCAGGCCGCCGAGTGAAACGACGGGCCCCGAAAAGTCTGCGCTCCGGCGAATTCGGGAATGTTGGGCCTGTTCAGCTGGCCCACCGCCGTGATGAGCGCGCGTGCGCGCAGGGTCGACGTGCCACCGTCGGCCGACCGCAGCGAAACGTTCCAGGTGCCGTCTTCGTCGTCCCATTCGGCCGCGAGAACCTCGGTCTGCCAACGTATCCGGTCGGCCAGGTCGTGTTCGTCGATGACCTTGGTGAAATAGTCCTGCAGCTCGTACTGCTCGGCGAAGAAATGGGTCCAGTCGTTGTTGGGTGCGAAGCTGTAGCAGTAGAAATGGTTCGCCACATCCACCCGGGCGCCGGGATAGCTGTTCTCCCACCATGTTCCGCCGGGCCCGGCGTTCTTCTCGACGATGGTGAACGGAATGTTGGCCTGCTTGAGGCGCACGCCGGCCAGGATGCCGGATTCGCCACACCCGACGACGAGAACGGGAAGCTGCGCCGCGCGCTCGGCCGGCAACGCGGCTGGCCGCCGGGGGTCGACCCCGTCGAGGTCCAGCTCTTCGGACACCAACGACAGATAGTCGTCGGGAACGTGCTCACACGCCGCCCAGTCCATCATTTCCCTGATGAGTTCCGGGCTCAGCGGCTCCGGTTCGGGGCAACCGCGGTCCCGATACTCGGTGATCGCCGTCAGCGCCTCGGCGCGGGCGCGCGCCTTGTCCTCCTCCGACATGAACCCCTGGACCTCGTTGAGGAAGACGCCCATCTGCTTAAAGTCGCGGATGAATCGGGGGTCGCCGGTGATGTGGACGAGGGAGAGCAACAGCGTCGGGACGCTGACATCCTCTAGGGCGGTGGCGATCTCGGGCGTGGACGTGGTGAAGGGATCGCCGGCGTAGCGGCTGCGCATCAAGCCGATCCTCTCGGTGGTTTGGAAGCCAATTACGCTACGCGTAGTTTCGTAATTGGCAGCACTACGCTACCCGGTCGCTCGGTGCAGGATCAAGGGATCGGGCCGGGTGGCCGGCGGATGCCGCCGCAGCCGCGGTTCCGGCGACGGGTCGTAGTGATAGGGCGCAGTTCGGGACCCGCTGGCCACGTCAGTGCGCTCCGTACTAAACTAGAACACGTTCCAATTCGGCGAGCATCCCAGGAGTTGTAATGCACACCCCTATTTGCGACGAACTCGGCATCGAGTTCCCGATCTTCGCCTTCACCCACTGTCGCGATGTCGTCGTGGCGGTCAGCAAGGCCGGGGGGTTCGGCGTGCTCGGGGCCGTCGGCTTCACGCCCGAGCAGCTCGAGATCGAGCTCAACTGGATCGACGAGAACATCGGCGACCACCCCTACGGCGTCGACATCGTCATCCCCAACAAGTACGAGGGCATGGACTCGCACCTGTCCGCCGAGGAGCTGGCCGAGACGCTGCGCAAGATGGTGCCCCAGGAGCACCTGGACTTCGGGAAGAAGATCCTCGCCGACCACGGCGTGCCGGTCGAGGACAGCGACGGCGACAGCCTGCAGCTCCTCGGCTGGACCGAGGCGACGGCCACGCCCCAGGTCGAGGTGGCGCTCAAGCACCCCAAGGTGAAGATGATCGCCAACGCGCTCGGCACCCCGCCGGCCGACATGATCAAGCACATTCACGACGCCGGGCTCAAGGTCGCCGCGCTGTGCGGCTCCCCCTCGCAGGCCCGCAAGCACGCCGACGCGGGAGTCGACATCATCATCGCGCAGGGCGGCGAGGCCGGCGGGCACTGCGGCGAGGTGGGCTCGATCGTGCTGTGGCCGCAGGTCGTCAAGGAGGTCGCCCCGGTTCCGGTGCTGGCCGCCGGCGGCATCGGCAGCGGCGAGCAGATCGCGGCCGCGCTGGCTCTCGGCGCGCAGGGCGCGTGGACCGGATCGCAATGGTTGATGGTCGAGGAGTCCTCGAACACCCCGGTCCAGCAGGAGGCCTACGTCAAGGCCGGCAGCCGCGACACCGTCCGCAGCCGCTCGTTCACCGGCAAGCCGGCCCGCATGCTGCGCAACGACTGGACCGAGGCGTGGGAGGCCCCCGACAACCCGAAGCCCCTCGGCATGCCGCTGCAGTACATGGTGTCCGGCATGGCGGTTCGCGCCACCAATAGGTACCCCAACGAATCCGTCGACGTCGCGTTCAACCCCGTCGGCCAGGTCGTCGGGCAGTTCACCAAGGTGGAGAAGACGTCGACGGTCATCGAGCGGTGGGTGCAGGAATACCTGGAAGCCACCAACAGGCTGGACGAGCTGAACGAGGCCGCCTCCGTCTGACGACGGAGGCTGGCCCGGCCGGCGGGGCTAGACGTCGTCGACGTCCTGCCGGCCGGTGAAGACTTCCTTCGTCCGGTCCAGCGCGTACGTGCCAATGTCGATGGAATTCTGAACGATTCCGCTGGCGCCGCCGGCGAGGTCACCCCGGATGATGTCGCTGGCGTGCTCGACGATGTCGGACGCTTTCTCGACGGCGTTGGTCGCGATGTCCCTCGCCGCGTCGACCGCATCTTTGGGATTGAAGGCCATCTCGAGTCTCCTTTTGTCGCAGGTTCGTTGCTCTGACTCTAGACGGGCTGAGGCACCATTTCTCGACGGCGCCAATGCCTGCCGAGGCTCAGTAGTGCACCAGGGAGCGCCAGAAGTCTTCGGGAATTTCGGCCCCGGAGCGCAGTATTCGGGCCAGCCCGATGGCCATCGCGATGCCCAGCAGCCCCAACCAAAGCCCGACCACCGCGATGATGCACCACAACACGGTAGTGACCGCCGGCCACGGCGAGAACACGGCCAGCACCGGCGCGAAGAAAAATCCGGTGCCGATGTACCACGCCGACCCGGCGCGATCCGAGGCCAAGACGAAACGCAGCCAGCGGGGCACGGGCACCGCGCCGGGCTCGCTCCGTTTCATCGTCGTGCCGATCAGTCGGAGGGTGGGAAAAACCCTGCCCCGGTAAACCATCCGGGCTGCCACCCCTGGTCTCCCAGGCACAGCATGGGAAGCCCGTCCGGGGTCTGCGCCGCCGCCTGCGAGCCGGGGCATTTCGCGCCGGTCTGCTGGACTCCATACAGCGGGTAGGAAGCCACCCAGTACCCGATGGTGGCGGCCGGGAACTGATTGGGCGGCGGGAAGTGGCAGGCCTCGGCCTGGCCGCTGGGCCCTCGTCCGAAGATGAAGCGCTCGTAGTTGTCGCACGGAGCGCCCAGCGAAGCTTGGTAATTCATGCCCGGAACGTCTCCGTCGTAATGCGGGTCGGCGGCCGCGCACGGCGCCATGCCGATCGTGATGCCCGCTATCGAAGCGGCGCTCAGCAATTCCCGAATCATCTTCCACCCCGCCTGTCGTCGCCGGTGACCTGCACCAAAGCATATCGGTCGCGTCGCCGGCCACAAGACGGTTTCGGCGTGCGGCCGCGATCCCCCGTGTAGGCCCGCCGCGGCGGACAAAGCGCACCTGCGGAACACGTTCCAATTTGCCCTCGGCGATCTTGCGTCAATGCTTCCCAACCGTGGTCCGGCAGTGGTTTCCTTGCACAAGGACGCCTAGACGACTTCGTATCGAGGAGTGCGCCATGTCAACCGTCGAGTCCAGCACCAAGCCGGTCCCCAATCTGCCTCCCGGCTTCGACTTCACCGATCCGGACATCCACGCCGAGCGATTGCCGGTCGAGGAACTGGCCGAGCTGCGCCGCACGGCGCCGATCTGGTGGAACGAACAACCGATCGGGGCCGGCGGGTTCGACGACGGCGGCTTTTGGGTGGTGTCCAAGCACAAGGACGTCAAAGAGGTCTCGCTGCGCAGTGACGTGTTCTCCAGCCTGCAGAAGACAGCGCTGCCGCGCTATAAGGACGGCACGGTCGGCGAGCAGATCGAGCGCGGCAAGTTCGTCCTGCTCAACATGGACGCGCCGCAGCACACCCGGCTGCGCAAGATCATCTCGCGGGCCTTCACTCCCCGAGCCATCGAGCGCCTGCGTTCAGACCTCGCCGAGCGCGCCCGCCACATCGTCGAGGAGGCGGCCGCCGAGGGCCGCGGCGACTTCGTCGAACAGGTGTCGTGCGAGCTGCCGCTGCAGGCCATCGCCGGACTGATGGGTGTGCCGCAGGAAGAACGCAAGAAACTCTTCCACTGGTCCAACGAGATGGTCGGCGACCAGGATCCCGAATTCGCCAACAACGACGCGATCACCGCCTCGGTCGAACTCATCATGTACGGCATGCAGATGGCGGCCGAGCGGACAAAGAATCCGGGGGAAGACCTCGTCACCAAGCTGGTCCAGGCCGACATCGACGGGCACAAGCTGTCCGACGATGAATTCGGCTTTTTCGTGATCCTTTTGGCGGTGGCCGGAAACGAGACCACCCGCAACTCCATCACCCAGGGCATGATGGCCTTCACCGATTTCCCCGACCAGTGGGAGCTGTTCAAGAAGGAGCGGCCCGGCACCGCGGCCGACGAGATCGTCCGGTGGGCCACCCCGGTCACGTCGTTTCAGCGCACCGCGCTCGAGGACTACGAACTGTCCGGCGTGCAGATCAAAAAGGGCCAGCGGGTCGTAATGGTCTACCGCTCAGCCAATTTCGACGAGGAAGTCTTCGACGATCCGTTCACCTTCAACATCCTGCGCGATCCCAACCCGCACGTCGGCTTCGGCGGAACGGGCGCCCACTACTGCATCGGCGCGAACCTGGCGCGCATGACGATCGACCTGATGTTCAACGCGATCGCCGACGGCATCCCCGATCTCGAGTCCATCGGCAAGCCCGAACGCCTCCGGTCGGGCTGGCTCAACGGGATCAAGCACTGGCAGGTGGACTACCACACCGATGGAGCAGCGAAATCGCCTGCCGCGCACTAAGCTAGGCCGATGCCCACACATCAAGCTGTCCGGATACAGTCCGCGGGCGGCCCCCTAGAGCTGGCCGAAGTCGAAACCCAACCACCCGGTCGCGACGAGGTGCGACTGACGGTCGCCGCGTGCGGCATCTGCGGCACCGACGCGCACTTCGTTAACGGTGGGTTCCCGGGCATGTCGTGGCCGCTGACCCCCGGGCATGAAATCGCGGGCAAGGTCGCCGAAATCGGCGACGGCGTCGAGGATTTCGCGATCGGCGATCGCGTCGCGGTCGGCTGGTTCGGTGGATGCTGCTATCACTGCGAGCAGTGCCGCAAAGGCCTGTTCATTCACTGCGAGAACGGGAAGGTGCCGAGCTGGCAGTACCCCGGCGGGTACGCGGAGTCGGTGACGGTTCCGGCCAGCGCCCTGGCCCGGATACCGGACGAGCTCTCCGACGCCGAAGCTGCCCCCTTGGGTTGCGCGGGCGTCACCACCTACAACGCCTTACGTCACGCCAAGGCGCTGCCCGGCGATCGGGTGGCGATACTCGGCGTCGGCGGCCTGGGGCACCTCGGCGTGCAGTTCGCCCGGGCGATGGGCTTCGAGACCATCGCGATCAACCGCGGTACCGGCAAAGCCGACGACGCCCGGAAACTGGGCGCCCATCACTACATCGATTCGACAGCCAACGATCCCGCCGAGGCGTTGAAGGACTTGGGTGGCGCGACGGTCGTCCTGGCCACCGCGGGCAATTCGAAGGCCATGGCCGCCACGGTCGGTGGCATAGTCCCCCGGGGCGAACTGGTCACCGTCGGCGTCACGCCCGAACCGCTGCCGATCAGCCCCGTACAGCTGATAACCCCCGGAGTCAGCATCGTCGGCCACCCCTCCGGGACGGCCAAAGATGTCGAAGACACCATGCGTTTCGCGGTCCTGTCCGGCGTCCGGGCGTGGATCGAGGAGTTGCCGTTGGCGCAGGCGGCCGAGGGCTATGCGGCGCTGGAGCAGGGACGAGCGCATTACCGCACCGTCTTGACCATGTGACACCGTTGGTCCGTGACTGCTGACGAGGGCGCGGCGTGGACGATCGGGCCATCCGACGGTGAATTGTTGCTCCACACCGGGGTTGCCGGCCGAGCCGCACGAATGGGCCACCGCCTCACCATCGCGATGTCGCGCTGGCGTGCGACCGTGGGTTGGGCCGGTTCCCGACCCGTCGGTGCGGAGCTTGTGGTCGAGGTCGATTCGCTCGACGTACTGAGCGGCAAGGGTGGCGTCAAAGGGCTGTCCGCGATCGAGAAAGCACAGGTCCGGTCCAACGCTTTGAAGTCGTTGCACGCCAACCGCTTTCCCGAGATCCGCTACACCGCGGACGTCATCGAGCAGGCCGACGACGGGTACCGACTCACCGGCACGCTCGCGATCCGGGGCACCTCACGAGACCACGTCATCGACGTGCGCACCGAGGATCTCAAAGACGCCTGGCGCATGTCCGCTGAAACCACCGTCCGTCAAACCGATTACGGCGTGAAGCCCTACTCGCTGCTGATGGGCTCGGTTCAAGTCGCGGACGATGTGTCCTTGACCTTTACCGCGGTTCACGCCAAGGACGGGTGAGCCACCCGCTCGGGAGAATCAGGGTTGCGGCTCGGCCGCTGCGCGCGGCGCTGAATCGGCTGCCGCGTCGCCCGCGTCGCCGGGGATGTGCTCGAGCACTCGGGTCAAATAGGGCTGCCCGTTACCGGAATCCGGCTGCCGGTCGCCGCCAATGCCCGCTTGCTCTTCCGGAGCGGCCGGCGCGGGGGCGGGTTCGCCCGCGGGCGGCTGGGCGTGCGCGGCGGGGCGCTTGAGCTGGGGGGCCGCCGGAAGCGGCGCGACGGCCTTGGCCGCCTCGGCGGCCTGGGGCGTGGCTGGATGGGTGGTGTGCTTGGCCGCGGGCGCGCTGGCCGGGCCCACGTGAATCCCCACCGCGAGCGACACCGAGCCGACGAAGGTGATCGCGCCGGCCGCCAACGCGGTGAGGGCTCCGGAATACGAGAGGTGCCGCTGGCGTGCGGGCGCCGCGGAAAGGGGTTCGCTGTGGTGCTCCACGAGTTGTTCGTCGGTGAACTCGGTGCTGCGAGCCGCCGACAGCGCTGCGCCGCGCGCGATCGTCACCTGGGCCATCGATTGCACGAAAACCGGCACCGGCAACGCCTTTTCGAGTTGCCATGAGAACCCGTCGATGTCGGCGCCGACGACGACAACCCCGCCCGGCTGCCATCCGTCGCGGTCGAACATGCCGGTCAGCCATCGGGTCAGGCCATCGAGGCCGCCGCGCACATGTTTGGTTGCCGTCTGGGTCTCCCCGTCATGGGTGTCGACCATGACGACGGTCGTGGCGTCATGGTCGAGAATGCAGACCGCGGTCTGCTCGTAACCGATGACGGGCGCAATGGCCTGCGCCAAGGTCTCGATGGCCTCGAGGAACCGGATCGGCACGACATTGTCGAAGCCCGCGTCGGTCAACGCCTCCAGCACCAGTGCGGCCTGAGCGGATGCGTCGTCGTTCCAGGTCACCCCGATGACACGCAGGCGGTGATCACTCGCGGCCGCCGCCGTGTCGACCCGCAGTACCTCGTCTACCACTTGCTCCGCGGTGCTCACGGCGCGGACGCCCCGGCCGGCGCGCAGCGCCAACTCCTGGTGATCCAGGATGGTGCCGTCTGCGCCGTGTCCTTCAGCGAGGACCCACCCGACGGCGGTCGACGTCACTGATAGGCCAAGTACCGTGTCCAAATCTATGCCCCAATCGGTCCCGCGCCTCGGCTCCCAGACACACCGACGCGCACCATGAAGCCGCTGGTGCGGAGGTTCGTGAGAGCCGGAACAGACCCGGGATAGCGTGGTCTTCATCGGCTTGCTTCGACAGAGCCTACGCGGTCGGCGAAATCCCGGTCGCCCCGGTCCGCATCGCCTCGCGACACGCCGGCGATGCCCCGCACGAATCCGCTCTGGGTTCATCGGGGCGCTTTTTTCTATCGCGCGGTATCAACGGCTTTCGGTCTCGGCAAACCGGACGCCGCTGCGGACCGGCCGTTTTCGCGGTGAACCGGTTAGGTGGTCGCCGAGCGGGTACCCGCCGATCGTCGCCGCTCGGATCACCGGGTGGCGAAATTGCGAGGTAAAAAGCGATGCAAAATCGAGACGCGTCCGCGTCCCAATCGACATTTGACGGACTTACACGGTAAATTCCTGTGAGACCGCGATCACATTCGATCACATCCGACAAGGGGCAGGTATGACAGATCTGAACGAGAAGGTCCGGGCCTGGGGGCGCCGACTTGTGGTCGGTGCAGCCGCGGCTGTAACCCTGCCGGGCCTGATCGGCATTGCCGGCGGCGCGGCGACCGCGAATGCATTTTCGCGTCCGGGCCTGCCCGTCGAGTACCTGCAAGTGCCGTCCGCCGGAATGGGTCGCGACATCAAGGTCCAGTTCCAGAGCGGCGGCAACGGCTCCCCCGCGGTCTACCTGCTGGACGGGCTCCGGGCTCAAGACGACTACAACGGCTGGGACATCAACACCCCGGCGTTCGAGTGGTACTACCAGTCGGGCCTGTCGGTCATCATGCCGGTCGGCGGTCAGTCCAGCTTTTACGCCGACTGGTACCAGCCGGCGTGTGGGAAGGCCGGCTGCTCCACCTACAAGTGGGAGACCTTCCTGACCAGCGAACTGCCGCAATACCTGGCCTCGAACAAGAGCGTCAAGTCCACCGGCAGCGCCGCGATCGGCATCTCGATGTCGGGCTCCTCGGCGATGATCCTGGCCGTGAACCACCCCAACCAGTTCATCTACGCCGGCTCGCTGTCGGCGCTGCTGGACCCGTCCCAGGGCATGGGACCGTCGCTGATCGGCTTGGCCATGGGAGACGCCGGCGGCTACAAGCCCGACGCCATGTGGGGCCCGTCGAGCGACCCGGCCTGGCAGCGCAACGACCCGACGGTCCAGATCCCCGCGCTGGTCGGCAACAACACCCGGCTGTGGATCTACGTCGGTAACGGCACACCGTCGGAGCTGGGCGGAGCGAACATGCCCGCCGAGTTTCTGGAGAACTTCGTGCGCAGCAGCAACCTGAAGTTCCAGGACGCGTACAACGCGGCCGGCGGCCACAACGCCGTGTTCAACTTCGATGCCAACGGCACACACAGCTGGGAGTACTGGGGTGCCCAGCTCAACGCCATGAAGGGTGACCTGCAGAGCGCTCTGGGCGCTTCGGCGGGTGGCGGCGGATAACCCATTCACCTGACGCCACTACTGCGCTTGACGACACGTCAGGCGCAGTAGTGCGTTAAGGGGCGGCGATCACGCCAGAATCGTCGTCATGCCCCGCAGCACGCGCTCGCCGCGCCGCGTCCACCTCGTTCCCCTGTGCTGTGCCGTGGTGGCCGGCGCCCTGGCGCTGTGGGCGCCGTCGGCCCGGGCCGACAGCGTGAGCCCCTTGACCCCGTTGGTCGACGCCGCCGCACAGCGGTTGCAGATCGCCGAGTCGGTGGCCGCTTATAAATGGCACAGCCATGGGGCCATTGAAGACCCGGTACGCGTCCGGCAGGAATTAGCACGGCTGGGCGACGAAGCCGTCGCCGCGCGCATCGACCGCGACTACGTCATCCGGGTCTTCGGTGACCAGATCGGTGCCACCGAGGCCATCGAGTACAGCCGCTTCGCGGACTGGAAGCTCGATCCGGGCCAAGCGCCGGCCGATCCCCCGGACCTGGCGGCGTCGCGGTCGGTGATCGACGGCCTCAACCAGGCGATACTGACTCAGATATCGGTCAACTGGGACGTGCTGCACTCGCCGGCGTGCGCGCTGCAACTCGATACCGCAAGGAGCGACGTCGTCCAGAGTCGTCAGCTCGACGGCCTCTACCGACGGGCCCTGTGGTCGGCGACGCAATCGTATTGCCAGCAATAATTTAATTTTTCCTCACCATTTCCTAACCGTCGAATTTGGCCTGGCGAAAAGGCGATTTCCGCAGATAGAAGGCATATCTCGCGCCATTTTCGAATAGGTAACGCTTTGGCCACACGCGCCGAAAACCTTGACATGAAGAATCTCTGCAAGCTTCTCGTCAAGTCCGTAGCGGTCGGCGGGTTCGTTGCAGCATCGATGGCTTCGTCCACGGGTGTGGTGAGCGCGGACGCCGCTCCCAACTGGGACGCGATCGCTCAATGCGAATCCGGCGGCAACTGGCACGCCAACACCGGAAACGGCAACTACGGTGGGCTGCAATTCAAACCGGGCACCTGGGCTCGCTACGGCGGCGTCGGCAACCCGGCGGCCGCGTCCCGGGAGCAGCAAATCGCCGTCGCCAACCGGGTTTTCGCCGAAGAGGGCGTGGAGCCCTGGCCCAAATGCGGTGCACAGTCCGGCCTGCCGATCGGTTGGTATTCGCACCCGGCGCAGGGCATCAAGCAGATCATCAACGGGCTGATCCAGGCGGCCGTCCCGCACTGATGACACGCCCGCGCGGTCTATGACCCGACACGAAGCTGTGTTTGGATCAGCCCATGGAAGGTTCGGCGACTGTTCACATGGCGGCGCCCGCGGCCAAAATCTGGGATCTCATCGCGGACGTCCGCAACACCGGACGGTTTTCCCCGGAAGTTTTCGAAGCCGAGTGGCTGGGCGATGCGACCGGCCCGGCCCTCGGCGCGAAATTCCGCGGTCACGTCCGGCGCAATGAGATGGGACCGGTGTATTGGACGACCTGCAAGGTCACCGCGTGCGAACCGGGCCGCGAATTCGGCTTTACGGTGCTGCTCGGTGATCGGGAGGTCAACAACTGGCATTACCGCTTGGCGCCCAGCGGCGGCGGGACCGACGTCACCGAGTCGTTTCGGCTCAACCCCGCGCCGTGGCTGGGCGTGTACTGGTTGTTCGGCGGCTTTCTGCGCAAGCGCCGCAACGTCCGCGACATGACCAAGACGCTGAACCGCATCAAAGATGTCGTCGAGGCCGACCAGTCGTGAAATCGGTCTTCATCACCGGCGCGGGCAGCGGCATGGGGCGCGAAGGCGCAAAGCTGTTCCATGCCAAGGGTTGGCGGGTGGGCGCGGTGGACCGCAACGACGACGGCCTGGCCACACTGACCGAAGAACTGGGTGCCGACCGGCTGTGGACCCGCGCCGTCGACGTGACGGACAAGGCGGCCCTGGACGGCGCCCTCGCCGACTTCTGCTCCGGCAACACCGGCGGCGGCCTCGACATGATGTGGAACAATGCCGGCATCGGCGAATCCGGATGGTTCGAGGACGTGCCGTATGACGCCGCGATGCGCCTCGTCGAGGTGAACTACAAATCGGTGCTGACCGGTGCCTACGGCGCGCTGCCGTACCTCAAGAAAACGCCCGGCAGCCTGATGTTTTCGACGTCGTCCTCGTCGGCGACTTACGGCATGCCCCGCCTCGCCGTCTACTCGTCGACCAAGCACGCGGTCAAGGGGCTGACCGAGGCGCTGAGCGTGGAGTGGCGGCGGCACGGGGTGCGCGTCGCCGACGTGCTGCCCGGTCTGATCGACACCGCCATCCTCACCAGCACGACCAACCACTCCGACGACGGCGGCGCGCCCAGAACCGCCGAGGAGCTGCGCGCCACCGCCCCGAAAAAGGGCCCGCTGCGGTTGATGCCGGCCAGCAGCGTGGCCGAGGCGGCGTGGCAGGCCTACCACCATCAGAAGCGGCTGCATTGGTATGTGCCGAAAAGCATTCGCTTGATTGACTTCTTCAAGGGCCTGAGCCCCGAATTCGTGCGACGCAGTATCGTCAAAGCCCTACCCGCGCTAGCGCCGAAGCGGCAGTAAGGAGGTCGGCTGGTGCAAAACCGCTTGCCCACAGTCGCTTTGGTCCTGGCGGCGGTGCTCGTCAGCGTCGCGGGGTGCAGCGCGGCGCAAACGACACCCCGTCGGGCCGCCCGCCTGACCATCGACGGCGCCACGCACACGACACGTCCCCCGGCGTGCCGGCAAGACCAGATGTATCGGACCATCAAAATTCCGGACCACGATGGCGGCGTCGAAGCGGTCGTGCTGCTCAGCGGTTACCGGGTCATGCCGCAGTGGGTGAAGATTCGCAACGTCGACGGCTTCACCGGCAGCTTCTGGCAAGGCGGGGTGGGAGACGCGCACGTCGACCTCAACAACGACGCGTACACCATCACCGGCAGCGCCTACGGCATCAACAGCAGCAACCCCAACAAAGTGGTGACCACCGACTTCAAAATCGTCGCGCAGTGCTGACCGGCTCGGTGCGTGCGGCCTACGCTCGTACCGACAGCTGAGCGAGGGAGGGCCGGTGAAGGAACGACTGCACTGGTTCGCGATGCACGGCTTCATCCGCGGCGTCGCGGCGTTCGGCGCCCGCCGGGGTGACGTCCAGGCGAGGCTGATCGCCGATCCGGCGGTGGCCGCCGATCCGGTGCGCTTCTACGACGAAGTCCGGGCTCGGGGCAAACTGGTGAAGGGCCGCGTCGCCTATCTGACGGCCGATCACGCAATCGCCCACGAGCTGTTGCGGTCCGACGACTTCCGGGTGCTGATCTTCGGATCGAATCTCCCGGCACCGTTGCGATGGCTGGAGCGCCGCACCCGCGACAAGCTTCTGCATCCGCTACGGGCGCCCTCCCTGCTGGCCGTCGAACCCCCCGACCACACCCGTTACCGCAAGACCGTGTCCGCGGTGTTCACGCCCAGGGCGGTCGCCGCACTGCGGGAGCGGGTCGAGCAGACGGCCGCCGACCTGCTCGAAAAGCTGACCGGCGAGTCCGGCGTGGTCGACATCGTCGGACGCTATTGCGCGCAACTTCCGGTCTCGATCATCAGCGACATCCTCGGTGTGCCCGAGCCGGACCGGCCGCGCGTCCTGGAATTCGGCGAGCTGGCCGCGCCGAGCCTGGACATCGGATTGCCCTGGCGGCAGTACCGCAGCGTGCAGGACGGGATCGCCGGCTTCAGCTCCTGGCTCGCCGAGCACCTACAACGGCTGCGCCTGGACCCCAGCGACAATCTGATGAGCCAGCTGATCCAGACCGCCGAAAGCGGCTCTGCGGACACCTATCTCAACGACAACGAGCTTCAGGCGATCGCCGGTCTGGTGCTGGCGGCCGGCTTCGAGACCACGGTGAACCTGCTCGGCAACGGGATTCGCATGCTGTTGGACGCGCCCGGGCACCTCGAAGCGTTACGGCGACGCCCGGAGCTGTGGCCCAACGCCGTCGAAGAGATCCTGCGACTGGAATCGCCGGTGCAGCTGACCGCGCGGGTGGCGCTGCGCGATGTCGAGATCGCGGGACGGCAGCTCGCGCGTGGCGACCTGGTGCTGGTGTATCTGGCTGCCGCCAACCGGGATCCGGCCGTGTTTCCCGATCCGCATCGATTCCACATCGAAAGACCCAATGCTGGAAGGCATCTCGCCTTTTCCGGTGGCCGGCACTTTTGCCTGGGCGCGGCGCTCGCCCGCGCCGAGGGCGAGGTGGGCCTGCGGACGTTCTTCGACCGCTTCCCCGAGGTGCGCGCGGCGGGCGCCGGATGCCGGCGAGAGACCCGGGTGCTGCGGGGATGGTCGTCACTGCCGGTGGCGCTCGGGCCGGCCCGGTCGATGGCTGCCGCCGACAGCTGACCGATCGCGACTGCGGCGCGAGTAGACCCCCCATGGTTGACACCGGCGCGCTAACCGAGTTTATTTGCCGGTATGACAGAGGTTTCTATGATCGCGGTCGAGGATGTCGTCCGTGGGCTGTGGCAGGCCCTTTCACGTCGTGATTGGGAGGCGATCCCGACGTTTTTGTCCGACGACTGCCTCTACGTCGACATGCCGGTTCCGGCCGTGTCGGCCCGCGGTCCCGAGGGCATCGTCAAACGCCTCAGGATGGGTCTCGAGCATTTGGCGGGCTATGAGAACCACACCGGCGTGCTGGTGTCCAATGGTTCCGACGTGCTCTACGAGCACTCGGAGACATGGACATTCGCGACCGGGGAACAGGGTGTTCTGCGATTCGTGACCGTTCACAAGGTCGTCGACGGCAAGGTCACCGTCTGGAAAGATTATTGGGACATGAACAGCCTCGTCGCCTTCGCTCCCCCGAACCACTTCGAAGCCCTGGCGACCGGCGACACGAGTTGGGTGTACGACGCGTCAGCATTGGTCTGACAGTTCCCATATAACCGCAGCGCTCGCGGATTGCATTGCCGCCCACGGCAATACGCCGGGTCGATACGCGGTGCCGTGGAATGCCGGCATGGCCACCCCTCATAGACCATTCCGGCAATTCCTCGGCACAAACGGCGATCGGGCTCGGCTACAGCCCGCCCTGATGCGGATATGACACGCAGTCACCAGAACTGGCGGCGTAGCAACCACCACTGGGTGACGCGTAGGTCGGAGGCGCCGAAGCGGCGGCGACGGTAACGATGGCGGCGTCGACGAACGCAGCGCGGGACAACATGTGCCCAAACCTCCTTGATGCCTCAGTTTGGTGACGTTGCCCGATTCGTCTCTCGAAGCCTATGCGCCCCGGCGGGTGGTTACATCGGAATTTGTGAAAATTTTGTGCACGCGCCGGTTTCTCACGGCCGCTGACCGGGCGAGGCGAGGTCGTAGATCCTTCGAGCGTTCTCGCGGGCGATGAGATCGACCACCCGGATGGCGTCGGCCTCGCTCCAGTCGCCGCCGTCGACGAATTCGCGTAGCACCCTGTGCAGGCCCCGGCGCCACAGAACCGCTCCGAGACAGTGCAGTTCCGCGGGGCCGAATCCGTCTGACGAGTAGAGGATCTTGGAAAAGGGCGCCAGCTCCAGCAGTCGCGCGAGAAACGCCGGCGACCGCGCCCCCAAGTAATTCACGCTCAGTCCGCCGTCGAGATAGACGTTGTTGAACGCCTGCGCCAAATAGCCGGCCTCACGCTCGTACGGATAGCAGTGCAACAGCACGATCGGGACGTCCGCCGACTGGCGCAGAAAGTCAAGCAGCAGGAGCGGATTGGCCTTGCGCAGGTCGCAGTCACGATCGCCGAACCCGACGTGGAATTGCAATGGCTTGCCCAGTCGCAACGCCTGGTGCAACCCGAACCGCAGCAGGACCCGATCCCGCAATCGTGTCCCGCCGCGCTCGCGCCACCGGCCGGCCGCGTCGGCGACCTCCCGCGCCGACGGCTCACTGAGGTCACCCTCGAAACCGCCGCGGTAGGCCAGGATCGATTTGGTGCCAACGGCTCCCGCCGCGCGCCGGTGCAGGATCTCTCCGAACGCCGCCGCGTAGTCACCCGGCGCTCGGGCGGCCTGCTCGGCCACCTCCTCGAGGCGCACGATTTCGTGCGCACGCTTGCCCGACAGCCGAGCCACCTCCCCAACCCCGGCGACCTCACCTCCGCCGATCCCGGTGTCCACCAACCAGTCGCTGACGCCGGCGGCCGAAAGGAACAGGCGGGCCAGTTCGTCTTCGGCGAACTGGCGGCGACGGTCCCAATAGGCCTGCGGGTCGGCGTGTTTGGGCAGCCCCAGGGCGGGGGCGCAGTGAGCGCGCACGGCAAACCCGAGTTGTGAGTCGAAACCCGAATCGGTGATGGGCTCGGTATTGGCCTCGTTGAGCGCGTTCTCGAATCGCTGCCGGTCTGCGGCCGTCAACCAGCAACCGTGGACGTGCTGATCGATCAGCGACACCGCGCCGATGTGCTCGGCCAGGTCGCGGGTGTCGGCGCTCATCACCAGCCCGTCACAGACTCCAGGCCATGCGGAACCGATCCGCCAGTTGCTCGGGTTCCAGATCGCCGTAACGTTCGTGTTCCAGTCGGCGCACCGCGACCACCATGTCGACCGCCGGATCGCCCAGGATGCACCGCATCCGCGCCGAAGCATCCAGCGCCGCGATCGCTTCGGCCTGCGATGCGGTCAGGCGCACGACGCCGTCACGCGCGCGGTCGGCATCGGACCGGGTCGCAGGGTCGACCGTGATCTCCGGCGGCAGCGCGGCCCGCGATGTGATGCCGTCCAGCGCGAGTCCCAGGATCGCCGCCGACGCCAGATATGGATTGGCCGAGGGATCGACGATCTTGACCTCGACGTTTCCACCCCGCGGGCTGGCGGGTCCGCCGGTGACGAATCGCACCGCGGCTTCGCGGTTTTCGGTGCCCCAGCACGCGTAGGCGCCCGCCCAATTGCCGGGCCGCATCCGCAGACCCGAGACGATCGAACCGCACAGCACGCCCTGGGCTTCCGGCAGGCCGCGAACCACTCCCGCCACCGCGCTCTCCCCCGCCGCCGTCATGCCCGCGGCGCCCGCGCCGTCGGAGAACAACCGGCCTTCCGGGGTCGTCAACGAAAAGTGTTGGTGGGCACCCGATCCGACACCACCGGCAAAGGGCGCGGGCGACAAGCTGATGCGAAGGCCGTGGCGGCGCGCCACGCGGCCGATGATGAGCCGCATCAGGATCAGCTGATCGGCGGCGGCCACCGGCGGTTGCGGCGGCAGCGAGATCTCGAACTGGTTGGCGCCATACTCGGGGTGGAACTGTTCGATCGCGATCCCGGCCTCCGTCGCCGACCCGATCACCTCCCGGATGAACGTTTCGCGCTCCAGCACACCGGCGAGGCCGTACTGGGCCCACAGCGTCGACGGCAGCCGGCCGCCGTCCGGCGCGACCAAGAGGAATTCGATCTCGTGCCCTACAGCCGCCTCGATGCCGGCGTCGGCGAGCGTCGTCTCGATCCGTCGCAGCGTTCCCCGGCCGCACGTGGGGACCGGCGTGCCGTCCTGACAGAAAAACGCGGCGGGCGCCCACGCCAGGCCGTCGCCCACGATGCGCAAGGCCGACAGGTCGATCCGGAGGCGTTGGTCCCCCACCACGCCGACGTCGGCGGTGAAGGCGATCCCGGTCTGGTCGATGGCGAACGCATGCCACGAAGGGCTGGCGCCCAGGCCGGGATCGGCGAACGTGTTGGTCTGGCGGATCGGCACCGCCTTGGCCAAGGTAAGCCCGGCGGGGTTGACGACGGTGCCGATGACCGTGTCGACGCCCTCGGCCTCCAGCTGGGCAATCGCCGCGGCCGCGAGCGGTGTGCCGGTCATGGCAGTCATTGTGCAGCCTCGTGGGCCCCGGTAGGGAGAACCGTGCCGTCGCCCGTGTGGCCGGTCAGTTCTGGCGGCCGACGAGTTCGGAGACGAACCGATCGAGGAACGCGTCCAGGGGCGCCTTACCGGCGGGCCGGATGACGAACTTCGTCAACCCCGCCGCGACGTAGGCATCCAGTTGGCGGTGCAGCGCATCCCACCCGGCGGCGATCAACTCACCGGGGTCGAGGTCCGGTCGCCGCTTGCGGACCGCCGCGGCCAACTCCGCGGGCAGCTCGCCATCGGTGACGGCCAACGAGATCCCGAAGTGGTCGGGTTCGATGTGCCGGCCGGCCCGCTCCGCGGCGCGCTTGATCGCCTCCCGCCCGGCCCCGGCCTCCGCCGGGGTGAGGAAACTGCCCAGCCAGCCGTCGCCCAGCGCCCCGATACGCCGAAACGCGGCCGGCGCCGACCCGCCCAACCAGATGTCCAGCGGCGGTGCCGGCTTCTGGGCGACGGCCGCGCCCGTGACGGTGAAGTATTCGCCCGTGAACGTGGCCGGCTCCCCTTCCAGCGCCGCGCGCAGCACCCGCAGCGACTCGTCGAACACCGCCGCCCGCTCGCCGTCGGGAACCACGAACACCTCGCGCTCGGCCGGAATCGCCGACCGCAGACCGAACACCGGAAGGACCCGCTTCGGGGCGACGGCCGCCAACGACGCCAACTGCTTGGCCACCAGCACCGGGTGGCGGCCGGGCAGCACCGCCACCGAGGTGCCCACCTTCAACCGGCTCGTCCGGGCGAGCGCGTACGCCATCCCGACCGTCGGGTCGACCGCCGGCGAGTACACCAGCTCGGAAAACCACAGCGAATCCACGCCGCTGGCCTCGAGATGATCGACGATGGCGGCCAACTGATTCGGAGCGGTGTCCGCACCCAGCCCGACGCCGAATCGAACCTTCACCGGCGCCTCCTAACGCGTGGTCTCACCCCTGGCGCAACGCCGCGGCGCCACCCTTTGTGCCCGCGGCGCGCGTCATCGCCCGGTTGCCCGGATTTCGGCGAGCCCAAAACGGCTATACGCGGCTGGGAATCGTCAGCTTGCAGGCCTGGCCGATGTCGAGGGTCCGCAGCACCCGACCCATGCCCACCCACAACGCGCAGGACAGCGCCAGGTCGGCCAGCAACTCATCGGAGAAGTGTCCGGCGCAGCGGCTCCAGAAGTCTTCGTCTTCGCGCAGGCCGGTGTGATCGGTGGCGAACCGGTCGGCGAACTCGGCCGCCAGCCGCTCCTGGTCGCTGTAACCGGGCCAGGTGCGCCACTCGTGGACGTGGTCGTACAGCTCTTCGTCGACGCCCGCGGCGGGCCCGTCTTCATCGCGGGTGTTGACGCAGACGACGCATTCGTTGCGGTGGGCGATCACGGCGCGCGCCACTTCGCGGGTGCGCAACGGCAACCGGTTCATGCCGTACACCGCCTCGCTGAAGCCGGCGAGCGCGCCGCCGATGTCCGGAGACTTCACAAACCAGCCGGCCAGGTCGTCGTCAGCAAATGTTCCGATTCGGCTCATGGCGTGATGGTACGCCCGCCTAAGGGCCCGGGTCGGGGTTGTCCGCAAACGGGTGTCGCCACCGGTTAGCGAGCGGGCGGACCGATCGCCGTGGTCGGCGTTTCCTCATGCCAATCGCGTTGGGCCAGAACCCGATGCGCGACGCGTTCGAGCGCGGCCTGCACCGCGCGGCGGTCCGGCCGGCCCTCGAAGCCCGGCGAGCGGGCGAGCTTGTCCACGAGCCAGGCCACCAGCAGCGAGTGCACGTAGCCGACTTGCTGGGCGCCGGCGGGGGTGAGCCACATCTGGTCGCCGTCGCTTTGCGCGTAACCGTTGGCCGCCAAGCGCGAGAACGTCGGCTCGAGAACCTCGAACGGTATCCGGTGATAGTCGGCCATGTCGGTGAGACGGGCGATCCCGTACACCTGCGTGTAGCGATTGATGCGCAAAACCCCCCATAGGCCGGCCACATCGAGCCGGCAATCGGGCCGCATGGCGATGCTGCGCAACCGCATGCCGGTTTCGCCGCGCAACATCCGCGCGATCGCGTTCTCCAGCATCTGGTCCGGTGTCTCGGTGGTCGGCATGCCGAACGCGTCGCCGAGATCGACTGTGCTGGCGTGGATGTCCCGCAGCGGGACCTCACGCAGGCACAGGGCCAGCACGAAACCGACCACGGCGACCGGCGCCGCCCACAAGAAAACCTCGGTGAGCGAATCGGCGTAGGCCGTCACGATGGGCGCGGCCACGTCAGGTGGCTGCCGGTGCAGGGCCCCGGGCGAACTGACCGCGCTGGGCGGCGCGCCGCTGGCGGCCAGGGCCGGACCGATGCGGCGATCGAGGAAGTTCACGAACAGCGAGCCGAATATCGCGGCGCCGAACGAACTTCCGATGGTGCGGAAGAACGTCACCCCCGACGTGGCGACGCCGAGATCTTCGAAGTTCGAGGTGTTTTGCACGATGAGAACCAGCACCTGCATGGACAGCCCGATGCCCGCGCCCAGGATGACCAGGTACAGCGACTGGATCAGGGTGGACGTGGACGGCTCCATCCGCGACATCAGCAGAAACGCCAGCGCCATCAGCGCGGTGCCGGCCACCGGAAAGATCTTGTAGCGGCCGGTGCGGCCGACCAGGATGCCGCTGCCCGTCGAGGTGATCAGCATCCCGACCACCATGGGCAGCGTCCGCAGGCCGGAGGTGGTCGCCGAAACGCCGTTGACATACTGCATATAGGTCGGCAGGAACGTCAGCGCGCCCAGCATGGCGAAACCCACGACGAAGGACAGCACGCAGCACACGGTGAACACCGGACTGGCGAACAACCGGATGGGCAGGATCGGCTCGGCGGCGCGACGTTCCACCACCACGAAAACACCCAGCGCCACCGCGGCGCCGACGAACAAGCCGATGATCGTCGGCGAGCCCCACGCGTACAGGGTCCCGCCCCAGCTGGTGGCCAGCGTCAGCCCCGCGGCGCCCAACCCGACGAACGCGATTCCGGAGTAGTCGATGATCGGTTTGGTCGACGCGCCCAGGGCCGGAATCGCCGCGGCGGCAACGAAAATCACGACCACCGAGATCGGCACGTTGATCCAGAACGCCCACCGCCAGGTCAGATAGTCGGTGAAGTAGCCGCCCAGCAAGGGACCGATGACGGTCGTGACGCCGAAGACCGCTCCGAGGATGCCCTGGTACCGGCCCCGCTCCCGCAGCGGAACGACCTCGCCGATCAGCGCGCTGGCGGTGACCGTGATGGCGCCGCCGCCGATCCCTTGCAGGGCACGCGATCCCACCAGCATGGCCATCGACTGGGACAACCCGCACAGCGCCGATCCGATGACGAAGAAGACGATGGCCGCCTGGAACACCCGCTTGCGCCCATAGGAGTCCCCAAGCTTGCCGGCCAGCGCGGTGACGACGGTCGACGCGAGCAGATAGCTGGTGACCACCCAGGACTGGTGGCCGGCGTCGCCCAGGTTGGCGACGATCGTCGGCAGCGCCGTGGCGACGATGGTCTGGTCCAACGCCGCGAGTAGCATCCCGAGCACGATCGCGACGAAGATCAGGTTGCGCCGTTGCGGACTGATCAGCTCGCCGCTGGCCGCGGAATTCGCCGCCGGGGTCGCCTGGGTCACCGCTGCTCTCGGGCTCGTCATGCCGGCCCGACGTTACCTACGTCGCCGCCGCCCGCGTCAGCTGGGTGGCCGGGAGACGCACTGCGCCGAGTAGAGCTCCACGCCCAGCTTGTCCATCAACTCCAGCTGGGTCTCGAGGTAGTCGATGTGCTTT
The DNA here is from genome assembly GCF_976985685.1 of Mycobacterium sp. NTMscope_Eco_3. Lineage (NCBI taxonomy): Bacteria > Bacillati > Actinomycetota > Actinomycetes > Mycobacteriales > Mycobacteriaceae > Mycobacterium > Mycobacterium sp. NTMscope_Eco_3. Next base: position 2,316,023 of record NZ_CDRJYZ010000001.1, read on the forward strand.
TCCTCGTCGGCCACGATGTCCTCGAACAGCGTGGCGGTGGTGGAGTCCTGCTTGTCCCGGCATAAGACGATGGCCGGCTTGAGGCGCTCCATCACCTCGTATTCAATGGCCAGGTCGGCCTCGAATTGCTCACGCAAGGTCTGGCCGATGCGCAGCGAGAAGAGGCGCTGGTAGTTCGGCAACCCGTCGAGCAACAGGATACGATCGGTGATCGCCTCGGCGTGTCGCATCTCATCGAAAGACTCGGCGCGGGTGTGCTCAGCTAACTCGGTGAAACCCCAGTTGTCCTGCATCTTGGAGTGCAGGAAGTATTGGTTGATCGCGGTGAGCTCGCTGGTCAACTGCTCGTTGAGCAGACGCAAAACTTCCGGATCCCCTTGCATTTTCACTCCTACGGTGGCTGCGGCTGGCATGTTCGGCCGCGGTCGGTGCGCTGGGCTGGAGCGCACAAACCCGGCCTGTAGCAGCACTTTGCCACGGCCGCCGCAAATGTTCTAGCAAGGTTTGGCTGCGCTCAGTGCGTTGCCGAGCTAGTCTAAGCACCCTGTTGTTAGGTTAGACTGCACTAATCAGGTTAGGTTAGACTCCACTAATATGCGGCATGTTCGTTCGGCACCTCCGGCCGGGGCCTCGAGTCCCCGGGAGGCCAGGCGCGGGGCGGACATCCGGTCACTCGGACGAGTTGTCGACGAAGGGGATGCCCAGATGCATGAGGTGCGCTGATGTACGTGTGCCTGTGCGTCGGGGCTACCAGTCAAACCGTGTGCGACGTCGTCGCGCAGGGCGCGTCGACCTCCAAGGAAATCGCCGCCGCATGCGGGGCGGGCGGTGACTGCGGTCGCTGCCGGCGCACCCTGCGCGCGATCCTCGCCGACTCGGCGAAGTTAGAGACGGCGCCGTTGGCCTGACGCCGAACGCCGCTTCAGCCCTTATTGAAATCGGCCAGCGCCGCCGCGTTGGCTTGCGCACCCATGAGCTCGGCGAAGTGCGCGTTCTCGCGCGCGGTGGCCGCGGCGATCTCGGGGCGGACCGGCTCCATCATCGTGTGTTTGACGGCCATCAAGCTCGAAATCGGCCGGGAGGCAAGGATTTCGGCGTGGTGGCGGGCCTGCGGCAGCAGCTCGTCCGGTTGGCACACCCGCCAAACCAGGCCCATCCGCAACGCCTCCTCGGCGTCGACCCATTCGGACGACATCAACAGCCACGCGGCGTTCTGCCGGCCCACCAGCTGCGGCAGCAGATAGGACGACGCCGCCTCCGGGGCTACACCCAAGCTGGTGAACGGGCACTTCAGGCGGGCCGTCGAGGACATGAACGTCAGATCGGCATAGCCCAGAATCGTGGCGCCGATCCCCACCCCGACACCGTTGACCGCGCAGATCAGTGGTTTGGGAAAGGCGCTGAGCGCGTTGATGAGTCCGATGAAGCCGTGCTTGCCCGGGGTGAAGTCCGGGTCCGTGATGCGGGCCTGCATCTCGCCCAGGTCGGTACCGGCGCTGAACCCGCGACCCGCACCGGTCAGCAGGACCACGGCCACCTCGGGATCGTCGGCGGCGGCCAGCAGTGCCTCGGCCGTGGCGTCATAGAGGGCTTCGTTGAAGGCGTTGAGCGCCTCCGGCCGGTTCAGCGTGAGGGTGCGTACCCGGTTGTCGTCATCGATCTGCAGCGTCACCCCCGCAGCCTAGCGAGGCTAACCATTGCTGTAGACGCGGGTCGGCGCGATCAGCACCACGGCGCGCCCCTCCGAAGCCATCACCCGGTCGTACTCGTCCCAGTTGTCGTGGGTGCCGCCCGCTGCGGTGAACACATCGCGCAGCAGCACTCGTAGCCGATCGGGATCCGTCAGCCATGGCTGGGTGTCGTCGGGGCCGACCAGCTCCGCGCGGCCCTCGACCGTCGCCCACTGCCACCCGTTGCGGAAGGTAATCGCCAACTGCGGCCGGGCGCGCAGGTTGGCCAGCTTGACCCTGCCGTAGGTGGTAAACCCCAGGACCGGTTGACCATTCGCCGGGTGTGACAACAGGCCGACGTTGACCAGCGACGCCTGCACCGTCCCGTCAGCGCGAACGGTCGATACGACGGCCAGTCCGCTTTCGGCCGCGGCCAATGCCACGGCGTCGCGCAGTGTCGTCATCGTGTCATCCTCAGTCCCCGAACGGCGTGCTGATGACGTAGCGGCTCGTCGGCACGGTGTCGATGTTCTCGTTGGCGCCAAAGGCCGTCGTGCTGGCCACCATTCGTCCCAATCGATGTTGTAGATCGTCGTCGTCGGCGGCTCCGAAGAACGCCTGAAGATCGGTGATCGCCTCCGCAGGGAACAACTCCTCGACGATGCCCGCGATTCCCGGCGCGTCCGGGGTGAGCGTGCGCACCACCCAATTCTGGGTGTAGCCGAACGTCGACTGTGTCTCGATGGCTACCGGCGTGTGGTCGCGTTGCCACCGGGTCAGCCACGTCGCCTGGTCCATGTCCGCGGGCCGGCGCAGCAACGCGATGTTGGCCAAACCCGGTGTGCGGGAACCAGACTCGACGGCAGGTGCGCTCAGCGGGACCGATTCGGTCACCAGGTACGCGGCGAGCTGCTCACACTCCTTTGCGAGCAGCTCGAGCGCGGACGTCATCTGCTCGCCGTAGCACTGCTGGGTCCACATGCTCACCACCGCGGCGACCGGTGGGTCCAGCGTCGTGAGCGTCATCAACGACTGGCGCACGGCGTCGTCACGGACATTGACCGACAATCCGAGCACACCCAGCTCCAGCAGCGCATCGGCGACCGGCCCCCGCTGCCGGGCGCACCAATCGTCGTCGGAGTCGGCGCGCATGAGCACGGCGATTACCTTTTCCATAGGCCGAACCTACCGGTGCGGGGCCGCCGGGCAGGTCTACTTCGCCAGGCGCACTTGGTGCTGGCTGCTGATCAATTTCCCGATGAGCGCGGCCAGCTGGCGGTAGGACTCGTCGCGACCGCTCGATGAGCGGTAGACCAAGCCGATTCGCCGGCCCGGGCGCGGCGCCGCGAACTGCGCCAGGCCCAGGCGGCTTCGCGAGGCCTCGACCGGCACCGCGCTCTGCGGGATCAGCGTCACGCCCAAACCGCCTGTCACGCATTGCACCGCGGTGGCCAGTGAGGCCGCCCGGGTGTTGGCGAGCTCCGCTCGGACCCCCGCCTTGTGGCAGACGTCCAGCGCCTGATCGCGCAGGCAATGCCCCTCGTCCAGCAGCAGCAGTGGCAGGTCGGCCAGCGCCGTCGCCGGAACGCGGCGCTTGCCCGCCAGCGGATGGCCGGGGGGCAGGGCGAGAACGAAATCTTCGTCGTAGATGGGGATCGCGCTGACGCCTGCGGTCTCGGCGGGCAGGGCGATCAATGCCGCATCCAATGCCCCTTCGCGCAAGACCGCCAGCAACCGTTCGGTCTGGTCCTCGGTCACCCGCAGGGTCAGCTCCGGGAGTTGCTCGGCCACCCCGGCCAGCACGGTCGGCAGCACGTAGGGCGCCACGGTGGGTATCAGCCCCAGCCGCATGTCGGTCCGCAACGGGTCCGAGGTTCCCGCCGCGGCGGCGGTGAACGCGTCGGCCGCCTCGACGACGGCCTGGGCCCGCGGCAACAACTCCGTGCCCTGGGGTGTCAAGAAGACACGCCGTGTCGAGCGCTCGACGAGGCGGGTGGCCAGTCCCGTCTCCAGCGCGGAGAGGGCCTGCGAGAGCGTCGACTGGCTGACCCCGAGAGCGGTTGCGGCACCGCTGAATTGGTGCTTCTCGGCCACCGCCACGAACGCGCGAAGGCCGGCGATCGTCGGCTGATAACTCTTATCGGACATGCCTATAAGTATAGTGGGAAATATCACCTTTACTTCAACAAGGGTAGGCGGCAACATGGTGGCAGAAAGCTAATCTTGAGTAAATCCAAATAAGGAGCGGATATGCCTCTGCTGACCATCGGCGACCAGTTCCCCGACTACGAGCTCACTGCGTTGATCGCGGGCGATCTGTCCAAGGTCGACGCCAAGCAGCCCGACGACTACTTCACCACCATCACCTCCGAGGACCACGCCGGCAAGTGGCGCGTGGTGTTCTTCTGGCCGAAGGACTTCACCTTCGTGTGCCCGACCGAGATCGCCGCCTTCGGCAAGCTCAACGACGAGTTCTCCGACCGCGACGCACAGGTTCTGGGTGTCTCGATCGACAGCGAGTTCGTGCACTTCAACTGGCGCGCGCAGCACGAGGACCTCAAGAAGCTGCCCTTCCCGATGCTCTCGGACATCAAGCGGGAGCTGAGCCTGGCCACCGGCGTGCTCAACGCCGACGGCGTGGCCGACCGGGCGACCTTCCTCGTCGACCCCAACAACGAGATCCAGTTCGTTTCGGTCACCGCGGGTTCGGTGGGCCGCAACGTCGAGGAAGTGCTGCGCGTGCTCGACGCACTGCAGTCCGACGAGTTGTGCGCGTGCAACTGGCGCAAGGGCGACCCGACGCTGGACGCCACCGAGTTGCTCAAGCAGTCGGCCTGATCCGGGCCTGATCCCGTAGGGTCTGAATAGGAGGCGAGATGAGCGTAGAGAATCTCAAGGAAGCGCTGCCGGAGTACGCCAAGGACCTCAAGCTCAACCTGGGCTCGATCACCCGCACGACCGAGCTCAACGAGGAGCAGCTGTGGGGCACGCTCTTGGCGAGCGCCGCGGCGACTCGGAACACGCAGGTGCTCAGCGAGATTGGCGCCGAGGCGGCCGACATCTTGTCCGCGGAGGCATACAACGCGGCGCTGGGAGCGGCATCGGTCATGGCCATGAACAACGTGTTCTACCGTGGCCGGGGATTCCTCGACGGCAAGTACGACGACCTGCGCGCGGGATTGCGGATGAACATCATCGCCAATCCCGGTGTGGAAAAGGCGAACTTCGAGCTGTGGTGCTTCGCGGTGTCGTCGATCAACGGATGCCCGGACTGCGTGGCTTCCCATGAGCACACGCTGCGCGAGGCCGGTGTCAGCCGGGAAACCATCCAGGAGGCACTGAAGGCCGCGGCGATCGTTTCCGGTGTGGCCCAGGCGATTGTCGCTTCCCAGACGCTGGCGACCGTCGGCTGATCGCGCCGTCGTGACCAGCGCCGTGCCGGGACCCGACTGGGTCCAGCACGCCATCTGGTGGCAGGTCTACCCGCTGGGGTTCGTGGGCGCGTTCCCCGTACCGCAGTCAAACGAGCCGCCGCAACCGGACGAACACCGGTTGCGGCGGCTCGTCGACTGGTTGGACCACGCCATCGAACTCGGGGCATCGGGCATCGCGCTGGGCCCGATCTTCGCCTCGCGCACACACGGTTACGACACCACCGACCACTACCGCATCGATCCCCGGCTCGGTGACGACGCCGATTTCGATCACCTCGTCGCCGAAGCGCACCGACGCGGCCTGCGCGTCCTGCTCGACGGCGTGTTCAACCACGTCGGGGTGGATTTCCCGCGCCATCGCGAGGCGGCCGAGGACGACGCCGCGGCGCGCTGGTTTCGCGGGCGTCCCGGACGCTTTCACACGTTCGAGGGCCACGACGGGCTGATCACCCTCAACCACGACAACCCCGACGTCGTCGACTACACCGTCGAGGTAATGGCGCACTGGTTGGGGCGCGGCGCCGACGGCTGGCGCCTCGATGCGGCTTACGCCGTGCCCCAACAGTTCTGGGCCTCGACCTTGCCGCGCGTGCGCGAGCGCTATCCGCAGGCCTGGTTCGTCGGCGAACTCATCCACGGCGACTATGCCGCGGTCGTCGGGGCCGCCACCTTCGACTCGGCCACCCAATACGAGTTGTGGAAGGCGATCTGGAGCAGCCTCAACGATGGCAACTTCTTCGAACTGGACTGGGCGCTGCAGCGCCACAACGACTTTCTGAGCCGATTCGCGCCGCTGACGTTCATCGGCAATCACGACGTGACCCGCATCGCCAGCCGGATGGAAAACCCCGCGCATGCGGCCCACGCGCTGGTGTTACTGCTCACCATCGGCGGGGTGCCCAGCGTCTACGCGGGCGACGAGCTCGGTTTTCGCGGCGTCAAGGAAGAACGTTTCGGCGGCGACGACGCGGTTCGTCCCGAATTCGGCTCTCCCCCACTGCAACTGGATGACGTCGGTGTCGAGACCTGGGCGCTGCACCAGTACCTGGTCGGGCTGCGACGCCGTCACCCCTGGCTGCATGCGGCATCCACCACCGCGCTGCGACTGGAAAACCGGCACTATATCTACGAGACGCGCAACGGTGACGACGCCCTGCTGGTGGTGCTCAACATCGACGACGAACCCCTGCGTGTGTCGTTGTCGGAGCTGGGTAAGGGACGCGCCCAGGTCATCGGCGGATCGGCGGCGCCGCCGCCGGACGTCGTCGACAGGCTGGTCGTGGAACCGCACGGCTGGCGAATCCTGCGTCCGGTCTAGGGGCGATCGCGAACGCGGCGTAGCCGGGCGAAGCGGGTCGCCCCATCCGGTCTAGGGGCGATCGCGAACGCGGCGTAGCCGGGCGAAGCGGGTCGCCCCATCTGGTCTAGGGGCGATCGCGAACGCGGCGTAGCCGGGCGAAGCGGGTCGCCGCCATCCGATCTAGTGCGACGCCAGGCGCGCCAGGGTCAGCTCGTCTTGGCGTCCGCCGTAATACTTCTCGAGCACCGCGACGAAGTCCCCGTCGTCCTCGGTGGCGTGGGCGAACAGCGTCATCGACGAGCACAGCTTGAGGTCATCGGGCGAACCGAAGATCTGCCCGACCGATCGCCCTTGCACCGCGGTGACCAGCCGGGCGCACTCGCGCAGCCGTGGGCCCAGCAGCTCATGGCGCAGGTACGCGCGAGCCTCGTCCAGCGAGGAGATGCCGTAGCGGACCGCGGTCGGGCTGCCGCCCAGGCCGCGCAGCTGCGGGAAGACGAACCACATCCAGTGACTGCGCTTTCGCCCGCCGCGTAACTCGTCGACGACATTGGCGTAGGCCGGCTCCTGGGCGTCCACAAAGCGTTGGAGATCGAACGGGTCGCCTGCCGAGTCCATACGACTACCGTTGCACAGTATGGAACTCGAAAGACGACAGGCCGTCCGACGACGAGTGCCCAAAGTGCGCGACCTCGCCCCGCTCCTGCAGTTCAAGCGGCCCGAGCTCAACGCGACCAAGCGCCGGCTCGACGCCGCCTACACCATCGAAGACCTGCGGCGCATCGCCAAACGGCGCACCCCCAAGGCGGCGTTCGACTACACCGACGGCGCCGCCGAAGACGAGCTGTCCATCGAACGCGCCCGACAAGCCTTCCGCGACATCGAATTTCATCCGACGATCCTGCGCGACGTCTCCCAAGTGACCGCAGGGTGGAACGTGCTCGGCCAGCCGGTCGTGCTGCCGTTCGCGATCGCGCCCACCGGATTCACCCGGCTGATGCACACCGAGGGCGAGATCGGCGGCGCGCACGCGGCGGCCAGGGCGGGGATCCCGTTTTCCCTGTCCACCTTGGGCACCTGCGCGATCGAGGACCTCGTCACCGCCGTCCCGCAGGGCCGCAAGTGGTTTCAGCTCTACATGTGGCGCGACCGCGAACGCTCGATGGAGCTGGTGAAACGCGCGGCCGACGCCGGCTTCGACACCCTGCTGGCCACCGTGGACGTCCCGGTCTCCGGCGCGCGGCTGCGCGACAACCGCAACGGGATGACGATCCCGCCCACGCTGACGCTGCGCACCGTGCTGGACGCGTTGCCCCACCCGAAGTGGTGGTTCGATCTGTTGACCACCGAGCCGTTGGCGTTTGCGTCGCTGGACCGCTGGCCCGGCACGGTCGCCGAATACCTGAGCACGATGTTCGACCCGAGTCTCACGTTCGACGACCTGGAGTGGATCAAGGAGCGATGGCCCGGCAAGCTCGTCGTGAAAGGGATTCAGACGCTTGCCGATGCCCGCGCGGTCGTCGACCGCGGCGTCGACGGCATCGTGTTGTCCAATCACGGTGGGCGCCAACTGGATCGGGCGCCGGTGCCGTTCCATCTGCTGCCCACGGTGGCGCGTGAGCTGGGTCAGCACACCGAGATCCTGGTGGACACCGGCATCATGTCGGGCGCCGACATCGTCGCGGCGATCGCGCTCGGCGCCCGGTGCACGCTGGTCGGGCGGGCGTACCTGTACGGCCTGATGGCCGGCGGTGAGGCGGGGGTGAGCCGTGCGATCGACATCCTGGCCGAAGGGGTGATCCGGACCATGCGCCTGCTCGGCGTCACGTGCCTCGAGGAGCTTTCGCCCCAGCACGTCACGCAGCTGCGGCGGCTGGGCCCCGTGCCGCCAGCGTGAAGCTGGCCGCACACTCGGGCCTCAATGTGAGGCTGGCCGCACACTCGCGACCGCGGGGCCCACGGGAACAAACCGGCGCCCGGCTGGGTTAAGCGCATCAGACTCAATTTTTGGAGGATTTGATGGCTGAAGCCAAGTCGGTGCCGGTGCTGTTTGTCACCGACACCATCGTGCTGCCCGGAATGGTGGTGCCGATCGCGCTGGACGACGCGGCCCGCGCGGCGACCGACGCCGCCCAGGCCAGCGAGTCGGGGCAGCTGCTGATCGCCCCCCGGCTCGAGGACCGGTACCCCTCGCACGGCGTGATCGCGAAGATCCTGCAGGTCGGGCGCATCGCCGGCGGCGGCACCGCCGCGGTGGTGCGCGGTGAGCGCAGGGCCCAGATCGGGGCGGGCGCATCCGGCCCCGGGGCGGCGCTGTGGGTCGAGGTGACCGAGGTCCCCGAGACCGAGGCGACCGACGAGATCAAGGCGCTGACAGCGGAATACAAGAAGCTGCTGCTGGCCATGCTGCAACGCCGCGAGGCCTGGGAGATCATCGACTACGTCAACCGGCTGACCGATCCGTCGGCGCTGGCCGACACCTCCGGGTACGCGTCCTACCTGACCAACACGCAGAAGAGACAGCTGCTGGAGACGATCGACGTCGCCGAGCGGCTGCGCGTGCTGATCGACTGGACCAGCGATCACCTCGCCGAGGTCGAGGTCAGCGACAAGATCGCCGAAGACGTGCGCGAGGGCATGGAGAAGACGCAGAAGGAATTCCTGCTGCGCCAGCAGCTGGCCGCCATCCGCAAGGAACTGGGCGAGGGCGAACCCGACGGCTCGGATGATTACCGGGCCCGCGTCGAGCAGGCCGATCTGCCCGAGACGGTGCGCGAGGCGGCGCTGCGCGAGGTCGGCAAGCTGGAACGCTCGAGCGACCAGAGCCCGGAGAGCGGCTGGATTCGCACCTGGCTGGACACCGTGCTCGACCTGCCGTGGAACGTCAAGACCGAGGATTCCACCGACCTGAAGGCGGCGCGGGAGGTGCTGGACGCCGATCACCACGGCCTCGACGACGTCAAAGATCGCATCGTCGAATACCTCGCCGTGCGGGCCCGTCGCGCCCAGCGCGGGCTGCAGGTGGTCGGCGGGCGCGGCTCCGGCGCCGTGATGGTCCTGGCCGGTCCCCCCGGCGTCGGCAAGACGTCGCTGGGTGAGAGCGTGGCCCGCGCGTTGGGCCGCAAGTTCGTCCGCGTCGCCCTGGGCGGCGTGCGCGACGAGGCCGAGATCCGCGGGCACCGTCGCACCTACGTGGGCGCGTTGCCGGGCCGGATCGTGCGCGCGATCGGTGAGGCGGGATCGATGAATCCCGTTGTGCTGCTGGACGAAATCGACAAGGTCGGTTCCGACTACCGCGGCGACCCGAGCGCGGCGCTGCTCGAGGTGCTCGACCCGGCGCAGAACCACACCTTCCGGGACCACTACCTGGATCTGGACCTGGATCTGTCCGATGTGGTGTTCCTGGCCACCGCCAACGTGATCGAGAACATCCCGTCGGCCCTGCTGGACCGCATGGAGCTGGTGACCATCGACGGCTACACCGAGGACGACAAGGTCGCCATCGCGCGGGACTACCTGCTGCCCCGGCAGCGGGAGCGCGCGGCGCTGACCGAGGACGAGGTCGCGGTGACCGACGCGGCGCTGCGCAAGATCGCCGCCGACTACACCCGCGAACCCGGTGTGCGACAGTTCGAACGGCTGCTGGCCAAGGCGCTGCGCAAGGCGACCACCAGGCTGGCCGACCATCCGGGACCGATCACCATCGATGAGCCGGATCTGGTTGACTACCTGGGCCGTCCGCGGTTCATGCCGGAATCGGCCGAACGGACGGCGGTGCCCGGTGTGGCCACCGGCCTGGCCGTGACGGGCCTGGGCGGTGACGTGCTCTACATCGAGGCCGGCTCCACCGACGGTGAGCCGGGCCTGCAACTGACGGGCCAACTGGGTGACGTGATGAAGGAGTCGGCGCAGATCGCGCTGTCCTACGTGCGCTCGCACTCCGCCGAGCTCGGTGTGGATCCCAAGGCCCTGGACCGGCGCATCCACGTGCACGTGCCGGCGGGCGCGGTGCCCAAGGACGGCCCGTCGGCCGGTGTCACCATGGTGACCGCCCTGGTCTCCATGGCCACCGGACGCCAGGTCCGCTCCGACGTCGGCATGACCGGCGAGGTCACGCTGAACGGCCGGGTGCTGCCCATCGGCGGTGTGAAGCAAAAGCTGCTGGCCGCCCAACGCGCCGGGCTGTCAACGGTTTTCATTCCATCGCGCAATGAGCCGGATCTCGATGACGTGCCCGCCGAGGTGCTCGAGGCGCTGGACGTGCGGCCCATGACCGACGTCGCCGAGATCGTGGCCCAGGCGCTCGAACCGCCGGCCGGGGCCGCCACGGTGGCCGCCTGATCTCGACGCCGGGCGTGACCCAGGGCTTTCCCCGTGGTCACGCCCGGCGTTGAATGAACCCGTGACTCTCAAACGACAAGTGGTCCATCGTGTTCAACGCCTGCTGGTCAATCCGGTCGGCCGGCAGCTGCCCATGACCATGCTCGAAACAACGGGACGCAAGAGCGGGCAACCGCGGCGCACCGCGGTGGGCGGGCGCGTCGTGGACAACCAGTTCTGGATGGTCTCCGAACACGGCGAACACTCGGACTACATCCGCAATATCAAAGCCGATCCCGCTGTGCGGGTGCGCGTCGCCGGCAAATGGCGCAACGGCACCGCCCACCTCCTGCCCGACGACGACGCGGTGCAGCGCCTGGGCAACCTGCCGCGGCTGAACAGCGCGATGGTGCGCCTGATGGGCAGCGACCTGCTGACCGTCCGAGTCGATCTCGACTGACCCGGCGCATGGCCTACGACGAAGACCTGGCCAATCGGATCCGCGAACTGCTCGCAGGCCAGCCCGGCATCGACGAGAAGCGCATGTTCGGCGGTCTGGCGTTCCTGGTCAACGGCAACATGTCGGTGGCCGTCAGCGGCCAGGGCGGACTGTTGGTGCGGGTGCCGCGCGAGGACACCGACAAACTCGCCGGGCGCGCGCACGTCGGCCCCATGGTGATGGCCGGGCGGGAAGCCCGGGGCTGGTTGCGCGTCGAGGCCGCCGGGGTGCAAACCAAACGCCAGCTTCACAGTTGGGTCACCCGCGGCGTCGAGCACGCCCGCAGCCTGCCGCCCAAATAGCGAGCGGTTTGCCCCGGCAGCGTGGGGGTACGCGATGCGGTATGGACTCCCGGGTGCGACGGCTGCTCGACGTTGCCGGCACGACTTATGCGGCACAGGCGCGCATCACGATGAGCGACAAGCCGATGCCGCTGTTCCAGCTTCTCGTGCTGTGCATGCTGGCCAGCAAACCCATCGACGCGGCCATCGCCATGGGCGCCGCGCGTGAACTCTTCAAGGCGGGCCTGCGGACGCCCAAAGCGGTGCTGGCCGCGGATCGACAAACCATGATCGACGCCTTCGGGCGCGCGCACTACGTGCGTTACGACGAGAGCTCGGCCACCCGGCTCACCGATATGGCCCAACGGATTCGCGACGACTACTCGGGTGATCTGCGTGAACTGGCCGATCGCAGTGGGCACGATGTGGCCGCGGCGAAACGGATGCTCAAGCAATTCAAGGGAATTGGCGACACCGGTGCCGACATCTACCTCCGCGAGGTGCAGGACGTGTGGACCTGGGTGCGCCCGTACTTCGATGATCGGGCCACCGGGACCGCCAAGCGGTTGGGGCTGCCCGCTGAGCCGAAGAAGCTGGGAACCCTTGCGCCGCGGGATAATGCGCGGCTGGCCGCCGCTCTGGTCAGGGCGTCGCTGGACGACGATGTGCGTCAGCAGGTGGCTGGCTGAGCGCGCAGTGGCCATACGTATCGGTACCTCGGGGTGGTCGTACAACCACTGGAACGATGTGCTGTATCCACCGGGAACACCGTCGGCGCGCCGTCTCGCCCGCTATGTCGAGGTGTTCGACACCGTCGAACTGAACGCCAGTTTCTACCGGTGGCCCAAGGATTCGACGTTCGAGGGCTGGCGCGATCAGCTGCCGGACGGCTTCGCGATGTCGGTCAAGGCGCATCGCGGTCTGACGCACTACCGTCGCCTGGCCTCCCCCGAGCCGTGGATCGAACGATTCGAACGGTGCTGGCAACTCCTGGGTGATCGCCGTGGCGTGCTGCTGGTACAACTGCACCCCGAACAGCAGCGCGATGACGCGCGCCTGGATTCGTTCTTACAGCTCATGCCCGCGTCGATCCGCGTCGCCGTCGAACTGCGGCACCCGTCGTGGAATCACCCCGCGGTGTTCGAGATATTGGAGCGCCATCGCGCCGCGTATGTGGTCATGAGTGGGCTCGGCCTTGCGTGCATTCCCCGCGCGACGACCGATTTGGTGTACATCCGGATGCACGGGCCGGATCCGGAGGCGAACTATGCCGGTTCCTACACCGACGACGACTTGCGGCGCTGGGCCGACCGGATCACCGCGTGGGACGGTGACGGAAAAGACGTGTGGATGTACTTCAACAACGACCTGGGCGGCCACGCGGTCCGCAATGCGCTCGACCTGCGCGAGCTGTTGCGTTGAGCGCCCACGGGTAGGCTGAAAAATCCAGGAGAACGGAGCACGAACCATGGCCAATTCGACCAGCTTCGTCATCATCGGCGGCGGACTCGCGGCAGCCAAAGCCATAGAAGCGTTGCGCGACAACAGTTTTGATGGACACATCATTGTGTTCGCCGACGAGGAGCATCTGCCCTACGAGCGGCCCCCGCTGTCGAAGGACTATCTGGCCGGCAAAAAGTCGCTGAACGATTTCACCGTGCAGAACTCCGACTGGTACCGCGACAACAACGTCGACCTCCGGCTCAACACGCGGGTGACCGCCCTGGACGCGGCCGGCCACACCGTGGGGTTGCCCGACGGCGCCACCGTTCCCTACGACAAGCTGCTGTTGGCGACGGGATCGGCCTCGCGGCGCCCGCCGATACCGGGATCGGACTCCGGCGGTGTGCATTACCTACGCACCTATGAAGACGCCGCCGCGTTGAATGCCGTGCTGACCGAAGGGACTTCGCTCGCGGTCGTCGGGGCCGGGTGGATCGGGCTGGAAGTGGCCGCGAGTGCGCGTCAGCGAGGCGTCGACGTCACCGTCGTCGAAGCCGCCAAACAACCGCTGATGGCCGCGCTGGGTGAGACCGTCGGCGAGGTGTTCGCCGCCCTGCATCGCGAGCACGGGGTGGATCTTCGGCTCGAGACGCAGGTCGAGGAGATCACCCGGGCCGACGGTTCGGCGACCGGCCTGCGAATGCGGGACGGCGAGACGATCGCCGCCGACGCCGTGCTGGTGGCCGTCGGCGCCAAACCCAACATCGAACTGGCCGAGCAGGCCGGGCTCTCCCTGGGTGACGGCGGGGTGCTCGTCGACGCGTCGTTGCGCACCAGCGATCCCGACATCTATGCGGTCGGCGACATCGCCGCCGCCGAACACCCCCTATTCGGCACCCGCATCCGCACCGAGCACTGGGCCAACGCGCTCAAGCAGCCCGCCGTGGCGGCGGCTGGGATGCTGGGCAGGCCAAGCGAATACGCGGAGCTACCCTATTTCTTCACCGATCAATACGACCTCGGCATGGAGTACGCCGGCCACGCCCCCAGCTTTGAGCGGGTGGTGTTCCGCGGCGATGTCGCCGGCCGCGAGTTCGTCGCCTTCTGGCTCGACGGCGAGAACCGGGTGCTGGCCGGAATGAACGTCAACATCTGGGACGTGCTTGACGACGTCAAAGCGCTGATCCGCTCCAAGGCGTCCGTCGACCCCGCCAAACTGGCCGACCCGCAATCACCCCTGGGCGAGCTGCTCGGCTGAGCCGTCCTCGGCGGTGGGCTCGGCGCCCGAGCCGTCGGCGCCGGGCGGGACGGGCGCCCAGGCTCCGTCGATGACGTCCGGTGGGCACTGCGCCTGCAGGCGTTCGCGTTCGGTGCGGCGGCGTTTGATCCGCAGCCGCGCGTCGCCCGGCATGGTGACCAGTTCATTGCAGGTCAAGTAGTACACGTCGTCGACGGCGTCGATCAGGTCCGCCTCGACCCGCAGAGATCCCAACGCGCGCAACGTCATCCGCAGCTCGTGCGTGAACCGCATCGTGGTGTCGTGGGCCAGCTCCCGCGAACCGCGCGCGTTGGCGGCAAGCCGCTCGGCCAGCGTGGCCGACGCGGGGTCGGGGGGCGCGGCCGCCGCGGCGGCGGTCAGCAACATCGTCGGGTCGTCGGCGAAGGTCGTGCTGGCCAGCTCGGCCTCGCCCGGGCCGCGGTGCCCGATGCGTGCGACGACCGCATCCACGGTGGCGGCGGTCTTCGGTGACAGCGCACGAATGCTCGCGAGGTTGCCCTCGGCCGCCAGCCCGCACAACGGCGGGTCGGCCCGCAGCGCCGACGCCAACTCCGCGATCTCCGCCGCGACGAGCCCGCTGTCGGTGATCATGCCCATCCCCGGCACGCTGCGGCCGGCCTGGCGGCGGACCGGCGCCGCGGCGCTGACACCGGTGTCGATCAACCAGAGCGCGTTGAGGATCCAGCCTTGGTGGATCCGGTCGCGCAACAGCCGCAGCCGCACTTCCAGAGCGGCTTCGGGCAGCAACGCCAGTTGGGTGGCATCGAGGTGCTCGGCTTCCGCGACGGCGCAATACGCCCGGGTGTCGGCCCGCAGGTGACGCAAGAGCGCAACCGACCGTCCCGCGGCGACCGCCTTGGCGACCGAGCCAAGCGCGCCCGTCGTCCCGGCCGGCTCGCCGAACGGCAGCGGATCGCCGACCTGGGGCTGGCCGACGAGGGCGTCGCGGACCACGGCGTCCTGGTCCCACCCGGGCAGCTGGCCGGCCGCGACCATGTTGACCGACACCCCGACGTAGGCGCGGTGCCCGAACACCGCGATGGCCCGGCTGCCCCATTCGGCCTCGGCCACGCCGCCGAGCGCGAGCACCTGTCCCAACACCCGGCTCGCGGTGCGCAGCCCGCTCAGCTGGACGTCCAGCGTGATCGGGGTGAGCGGTCCGGGCAGCGCCTCGGCCAGCGCGGCGCCGCTGAAAACCGGGAACCGCGCATCGATCTGATCGTCGAATTCGCCTTCCATGCCTTCCGGCGCGGCGGTGCGCACGTCGTCGCCGGCCGGTCGCCGGGATTGCGGCAGCACCTCGACGGGCAGCGCGAGCTGTCCCCCCTGGTTGATCGCGCCGGCGGTGTCGAGCCGGCGCCCGACGAGTCCGCGCGCGGTGTCGGCGACCGCGTCAAGCGCGTGCCAGCCGTACTCGAACATCCAATCCTCTTGTGCCGCAGCGACGTCGAACTCCGGCATCAGCTGCGCCCAACTGCGGACCCGATGCAGCCGGGAGCGTGGGTCGGTGGCTCGCAACACCCGCCAGGCCGTGACCATGTTGACGGTGTCCGGGCTGGCGAGGTCCACCACGCCGGTGCGATCGGTGTTCAAAGACAGGACCAGAAAACGCATCAGGTCGTCGAGATGCAGCACGCGCATGGGTTGCGCGGAGACCTTGCTGCGCAACAGCGTGGCCACGGTGCGGCACACCATCCAGTCGAGTTGGCGCCCGACCGGTGGCGCGATCCGGATGACCGCGGTGGGCCCCCAACTCGAGGACACCAGGTCCTCCGCCGGTCGATACAGCTCGGGCCGGCCCGCGGCCTGCGACACGAACAACAGACGGGAACCGGCCCGGGCCGCCGCGTCGGTGACCCGCGCCAGCCCGTCCATGCCGGCGCTGCCGGGCGCGGTGGGATCGATCGGGGCCAGATGGATGACCGCGTCGGCCTCGTCGGTGAGTTCCCGCAAGACGCGGTCGCGCAGCGATGCGCAAACAAATTCGACGTTGCGGTCCAGGCAGGGATGCGGGAGCTCAGCAATGCCGCTGACCGTGTGCCCGGCAGCGATGAGCTGCCCAGCGACCAGGCGCCCGAGTGCGCCGGTGGCGTCGGTAACCAGGATGTGCACCTGGGCTCACCTCCCCCAACCCTCAGCACTCAACAATAGGCAAGTCGGCCTGGGCTACGCGACCGTTACCGCACGATCGGCGCCCTGACCTGGCGTCGTGCCCGCGACGGGCCTATTGCAGCGTCGCGCTGCCGTCCGCGGCGACGGCAACCTTGGCGCCACCGATATCTTCACGCACCGATGCCTGCGTCGCGGCGTCATCGGTGACCACGGCCAGCGCACGCGACCCATCGGGTGTGCGCACGGCCAGAAAGGCCTTCTCCGGCCGCCCCTCGCGGTCGTACGGCGTGGTCCAGGCCTCGACGGTGCCGACACCCTCCCACTCGACCACCGCGTCGGTCGTCGGCTCCCGATCGACGGCCGGTTGCGTGTCCTCCCAACGAAATTCGGCCGGCGGTTCGGTGCTGTAGACGCCGAAGCTGTGTTTGGTCAGGTAGCCGCCGTTGGCGGTGATCAGCCCGCGCCGGCCCGGATTGGCCACCAGCAACTCCGCCATGGTGGCGATCGAATGCATCACGTAGTTGCTCCACGGGCCGCCGGCGAACGTCAGCCCGCCGGTCACGGTCAGCGGCCGGGCGGGGTCGTCGACCCCCAGCCCGAGTTCGGCCGCCGCCACTTGCACCGCGGAGGGAAAGCACGAGTACAGGTCGACGTAGTCGACGTCGTCGATGCCCAGCCCGGCCAACTCGAGCGCGCGTGCACCGGCGATCCGGATGGCCGTGGACCGGTGCAGTTCGTGACGCTCCGCGATGGACGGTGTGTCGTGCGCGTCGGTGCCCGCGTGCGGGTACACCCATTGATCGGCCGGGATCTTCAGCCTCCTGGCCTGCTCGACCGAGGTCAGGACGAGCGCCGCGCCCTGGTCGACCATGTTGTTGGAGTTCATCAGCTTGGTGTAGGGCCAGCTGATCATGCGGTTCTGCGGGCCCGCCCGGCGGATCTCGTCGGCGCTCGACGGCGTGCGGATCCATGCGTGCGGGTTGTCGACCGCCACCGCGTTGAACCGCGCCCACAGCTCCCCGATGCGCTCGAGGTGATCGTCGATCGACTCGCCGTTTGCCACCCGCAGCGCCTCCTCGAACAGCGGGTAGACGTAGGAAGGCCGGTCGAGCTGGATCCTGATCTCGGCGTCGCCGGCCATCGGGACGTCGTCGCCGCTGACCTCGGCCATCGGCACGGAGCGGTCCTGCTCGGTCCACACCAGCTTGCCGCCCTGGGCCCGCAGCCCCCGCCGGGTACGCCAGGTTTCGGCGCCGGCCAGCAGCACGACGCCCGCGCGGCCGCGCTGGATGTCCAGGCAGGCCTGGTTGAGCAGGGATTGCGGCACATTGCCGCCGACCGGGCTGTACAGCGTGGTGAAGTCGGAGGCGCCGATGCGCTGGCCGAGCAACAGGCCGGGATCGCGGTACTGGGCCGACAGGATGTTCACGATCCGAATGGAATCGACGGCCTCGATCACCGCGGTGCCGGCGGCCCGCTCGACGGCGGCCACCATCAGGTCCATCGGCTCGACGGACCGCTTCGACGGGTCGATCTCGTCGCGATGGTTGACCTGGCCGTAGCCGACCAACACCGGGGTCCTGGGGTCGACGGTCATACGACGAACTTATCGGACCCCCAACGGGCGGCTCGCCGCACATTCGGCCGCGAGCGTGCGGCTGGCCGCACACTCGGGCGATCTGGGGGTGGCTCAGGCGTCGGCGGGCGGGGCGAACAGCACGCGGTCGTCGATCAGCCGCTGAATGTCGGCGGCATTCATTCCCAGCACGTTTCGGCAGATCTCGACGGTGTCCTGCCCGGGCTGCGGTGCCGGCGCCCGCCGGGCCGACGGGATGTGGCGGTAGGGCGCCGGGCCCGTCTCGGCGGGCAGTGGGTTCTCGATCAGCGGATGAGTCATGGCGCTGTACACATTTCGCGCGATCAGCTGCGGATCCTCGAGTATGTCGGGCGGACGGTTCATCGGTCCGGCCGGAACACCCGCGGACTGCAGCAGTTCGGCGGCCCGCGGCGGGGTGCGGGTGCGGGTCCAGGCCGAGACCCGTTCCTCTAACTCGCCCCGATTGTCCAGTCGGGCTTCCCCGGTGGCGAACCGTGGGTCATCCGCCCATTCGGGGTGGTCGAAAACCGAGGCGGCGCGCCGCCATTCGTCGTCCGAGCGGATCGAGATGACGCACCATTCGTCGTCGCCCGCGCAGGGGTAGACGGCGTGCAGGCTGGTGTCCTGCCGGATCTGGGCGACGCCCGCGGCCAGCGCGGCTTGCGTGACGTACAGGGTGTCGAGCTGGTTGACCACGACTTCGGCCTGGGAGATGTGGACGTGGGCTCCGTTGCCCGTCCGGTCGCGGTGGATCAGCGCGGCGAGCGCGGCGATCGCGGTGACGCGGCCCACCACGTGGTCGGGGAATACCGTCGTCGCGTCGTAAAACGCGTGCCGCGCCGCCTCGGTGCCCTCCCCCGGGCCGTCGCTCGTCCAGAGCCGGGTGACGCCGGTCGTGGCGCGCACCAGTGGGCCGTATCCCAGCCGCGCGTTCCACGGCCCCGTGTCGCCGAACGCGCTGCTCTCGGCGAGCACGATCCGCGGGTTGAGGGCGCGCAGCTCGTCGTAGGAAAACCCCAGTGCGGTAAGGGTTCCCGGCTTGAAGTTGGCGAAGACCGCGTCGGCCTCGGCGACCAGCCGGCCGAAGACCTTCTTGCCCTCCGCGCTGCGCAGGTCCAGCCCCAAACCGCGGTTGTTGCGGTGCGTCCAGGCGAAGGACTCGCTCATGGCCTCGCCGACGCGGGCCTGCCGCAGCCCGTCGGGGTAATCGGCGCTTTCGACCTTGATCACGTCGGCGCCCAGGTCGCCGAACAGCCGGCTCAGCTCACCGCCGGCGACGATGATGCCAAGATCCAAAATCCGCAGTCCCGCAAAGGGATAATCGCCGAGCCGGCCCGAGGCCGACGGCACCACCGACGGGTTGCCGCGCCAATACGGTTCGTCGTGCCCCGCGGCGGGCGCCGGCGTGCGAAAACCCGCGCGCCGGCCGTCGACCACGAAATATCCGGTCGGCACGCCGGTGCGCACGCCCGGGACGAGTTCGGCGTCGGTGATCGCGCCGACCGCCTGGAAGTGTTCGGACCCCAGGATCCGCGCCGGCGTCAGCACCGCCGCGATGGGCACCCCGTGCGCCTGGCCGGCGGCCACCAGATCCTTCATGGTCTGTCCGGCGAACAGCTTCTCCAGCAGCTCGCTGATCTGTGGCCACACCGCGAACCGCGCGCCGATCACGTCGTATCTGGGGTCTTGGAAATCTTCGGGCTCCCCCAGCCAGCGCCGCAGACCCCGCCACTGCCGGGGCGCCATCACGCACAGCCGGACGTAGCCGTCCCGGCAGGGATAGATCGGGTAGGCGTCCTGGTTCTTCGGGCGCCCCCGCCACCGCCCCGTCCGCCGGATGCCGGCGGCGGCCTGCCCGTGCGCGCCGAAGGCCGGGTCGAGGGCCATGACGACCGCGTCGAACCACGAGAAGTCGATGTAATCTCCCGTGCCGCAACGCAGTCGGTTGTAGTACGCCGCGAGCGCGGCCCACGCCGCCTGGACGGCCGCGGTGGCCGACGCGATGCCGTCCGGCGGCAACACCGGGGTGCCGGTGGTGGGGCCGGACCGCGACAGCGCGCCGCACATCGCGTACAGCACCGGATCGGTGGCGCGCCACGAGGAGCGCGGGCCCGTCGCGCCGAAGTCGGTGATCGACAGCACCACCAGGTGTGGGTAGCGGGCGGCCAGCTCCTCGCCGGAGGTCCCGAACATGGCGCCGCGCTCGTCGGCGCCGGCGTCCACGACGATGTCGGCGTCGGCGGCCAGATCGAGGAAGCGGGCGCAGTCGTCGTCATCGAAGGGGTCGAGCGCCGCGCTGCGCTTGTTGGCGTTGTGCACGGCGAACGGGATGCTGGCGCCGCGCAGCGTCGGCAGCGCGTCACGCCCCAGGCAGCCGCCCGGCGGTTCCACCTTCAGAACGTCGGCACCCAGGTCGGCGAACAGGCGGGTCACCGCGTCGGCCACCCCACTCGTCACGTCGAGGACGCGCACGGCATCGAGCAACCCGTCGACCATCTGCACACCGTACCTGCCTGGTCAGGGCGCTGCACGACGGGCGCTCACCCACCCTGACGGGGCGGGATGCGGTGAAAAGGCCGGGTGGGCAAGCGGATTCGGCGCCCGCCGGTCGGGGTCGGCCCGAAGGCTCAGTCGGGGACCCGCGCCGGCGCGGCGTGGGCTATCGTCACAGGCCGACCGCGACCCGTCGTCCGATGGAGGCCTCCGCTATGACCGCGCACCTGAGCTACGTCGAGGCCGTGGTGGTCGGCGCGTTCCAGGGCGTCACCGAGCTGTTCCCGGTCTCCAGCCTGGGGCACGCGGTGTTGGTGCCGGCGCTCGTCGGCGGCCGGTGGGCTGAAGACCTCAGCGTCTCGGCCCCCCACTCGCCCTACCTGGCGTTCATCGTCGGCCTGCATGTGGCCACCGCCGCCGCCCTGCTGCTCTTTTTCTGGCGCGACTGGGCGCGCATCCTGTCGGGGTTCTTCTCGTCGCTGCGGTATCGCCGCATTCAGACGCCCGACGAGCGGCTGGCCTGGCTGATCGTGGCGGGCACCATCCCGGTGGGCCTGGCCGGGCTGGCGCTCGAGCAGCTGTTCCGCACCACGCTCGGCAAGCCCGTCCCGGCGGCGACGTTCCTGTTGCTCAACGGCATCGCCCTGTACGTGGGCGAGGTCCTGCGCCGCCGCATCGCGCCCGCGCCCGCGCCGGGCACACCCGCAACGGCCGACGCGGAGCTCGAACACGGCGACGAGGCCTCGGACCAGCGGCTCGCCCAACTTCCGCTGCCCCGCGGCCTGGTGATCGGCGCCGCGCAGATCCTCGCCCTGTTTCCCGGTATCAGCCGTTCGGGGATCACCATCGTGGCCGGCCTGTGGCGCGGCCTGTCGCACGAGGACGCCGCCCGCTTCTCCTTCCTGCTCGCGACGCCGATCATCCTGGCCGCCGGGGTGTACAAGATTCCGGAGCTCTTCGGGCCGCTGGGCGCCGGCATCGGCGGCCAGGTGCTGGCCGGCAGCGTCGCCTCCTTCGTCTGCGCCTACCTGGCCGTGCGCTTCCTCACCCGGTACTTCCAGACCCGGACGCTGACCCCGTTCGCGATCTACTGCGCCCTGGCCGGGGCCGCCAGCCTGGTGTGGCTCGCCGTGCACTGAACCTCGCGCGTCGCACGTGAGGCCCACCGGCTGTTGCGCGGCCGGACTTCGAGTGCTGTGCTTACCGGATTGTCTAGTTGACACCCGTCAAGAATCTGGAAGGCACCGAATATGGCAGACACGGGTTCCCTCGGCCTCAAAGTCCGCGGAAAGGTCATCGTCATCACCGGCGGAGCCCGGGGAATCGGGCTGGCGACCGCGACCGCGCTGCACAATCTGGGCGCCAAGGTCGCCATCGGCGACGTCGACGAGGTGCGGGTGAAGGAGTCGGGCGCCGACCTCGGCCTCGACGTCTACGGCAAACTCGACGTCACCGACCCGCACTCCTTCTCCGATTTCCTCGACCAGGTCGAACGCCGGCTCGGCCCGATCGACGTGCTGATCAACAACGCCGGCATCATGCCGGTCGGCCGGATCGTCGACGAGCCGGACGCGGTCACCCGGCGGATTCTGGACATCAACGTCTACGGCGTGATCCTGGGCAGCAAGCTGGCGGCCCAGCGCATGGTCCCCCGCGGCACCGGCCACGTCATCAACGTCGCCTCCCTGGCCGGTGAGCTCTACATCGTCGGCCTGGCGACCTACTGCGCCAGCAAGCACGCGGTGGTCGCGTTCACCGACTCGGCGCGGCTGGAGTACCGCTCGGCCGGGGTGAAGTTCTCGGCGGTGTTGCCGACGTTCGTCAACACCGAGCTCACCGCGGGCACCAACGGGGCCAAGGGGTTCCGCAACGCCGAGCCCGCCGAGATCGCCGACGCGATCGTCAAGCTGGTGGCCCACCCCAAGCCGCGGGTGCGGGTCACCAAGGCCGCGGGAGCGATGGTGGTGTCCCAGAAATTCTGGCCGCGCCGGATCGCCGAGGGCCTCAACCGGATGCTCGGCGGCGACCACGTCTTCACCGACGACGTCGACGTCGAAAAGCGGCAGGCGTACGAAGCCCGCGCCCGCGGGGAGGAGTAGCGGGAGGGATCGGTGGGAACAATCGGTGAGATGACCGACGCAACCGCGCTCTCCGACGACGAACTCGCCCTGATCGACAAGTACTGGCGCGCCGCCAATTATTTGTCGGTCGGGCAGATCTATCTCCTCGACAACCCGCTGCTCACCGAGCCGCTGACCACCGAGCACGTCAAACCGCGGTTGCTGGGGCACTGGGGCACGACACCGGGGCTGAACCTTGTCTACGCGCACCTGAATCGGGTCATCCGCCGCCGCGACGCCGACGTCATCTACGTGACCGGGCCGGGTCACGGCGGACCCGGGCTGGTCGCCAACGCCTACCTCGAGGGCACCTACAGCGAGGTCTACACCGGCATCGAGGAGGACACCGAGGGCCTGCGCAAGCTGTTCCGGCAGTTCTCCTTCCCCGGCGGCATCCCCAGCCACGTCGCGGCCCAGACGCCGGGATCCATCCACGAAGGCGGCGAGCTCGGCTACGCGCTGGTGCACGCCTTCGGCGCCGCCCTGGACAACCCGTATCTGGTGGTGGCCTGCGTCGTCGGTGACGGCGAGGCCGAAACCGGGCCGCTGGCCGCCAGCTGGCACTCCAACAAATTCCTCGACCCGGTGACCGACGGCGCCGTGCTGCCGATCCTGGCGCTCAACGGCTACAAGATCGCCAACCCGACGGTGCTGGCCCGCATCCCGCACGCGGAACTGGAATCGCTGCTGCGCGGCTACGGGTACCGGCCGATCACGGTGGCCGGTGACGACCCGGCCGACGTGCACCAACAGCTCGCCGCCGCCCTCGACGACGCCTTCGACGACATCGCGGCCATCCAGAGCGCGGCGCGCGGCGGCAACGGGGTCGAGCGGCCGGTGTGGCCGATGATCGTGCTGCGCACCCCCAAGGGCTGGACCGGGCCAAAGGTGGTGGACGGCAAGAAGGTCGAGGGCACCTGGCGCTCGCACCAGGTGCCACTGGCCGAGACGCACGGCAATCCCGAACACCGCGCCCAGCTCGAGGAGTGGCTGCGCAGCTACCGACCCGAGGAGCTTTTCGACGAAACCGGCCGGCTGCGTCCGGAGCTGCGGGCGCTGGCGCCCACCGGTGATCGGCGGATGAGCGCCAACCCCCACGCCAACGGCGGGCTGTTGCTGCACGACCTCGACCTGCCGGACTTTCGTGACTACGCCGTCGCGGTCGAGCGGCCGGCGGCCGTCACGCACGAGGCCACCCGGGTGCTGGGCGGCTTCCTGCGCGACGTGATCGCCCGCAACAAGGACCGATTCCGGCTCATGGGCCCCGACGAGACGGCCTCGAATCGGCTCGACGCCGTCTACGGATCGACCGACAAGGTGTGGCTGTCCGAGATCGAGCCCGACGACGAGCACCTGGCGCCCGACGGCCGCGTGATGGAGGTGCTGTCGGAGCACCTGTGCCAGGGCTGGCTGGAGGGCTATTTGCTGACCGGGCGGCACGGCCTGTTCAACTGCTACGAGGCGTTCGTGCACATCGTCGACTCGATGATGAACCAGCACGCGAAATGGCTTGCCACCAGCCGGGAGTTGCCGTGGCGGCGGCCGATCGCGTCGCTGAACTACCTGCTGAGCTCGCATGTGTGGCGGCAGGACCACAACGGCGCATCGCATCAGGACCCGGGTTTCATCGACCTCGTCGCCAACAAGCGACCCGAGCTGACCCGGGTGTACCTGCCGCCGGACGGGAACACGCTGCTGTCGGTGGCCGATCACTGCCTGCGCAGCCGCGACTACATCAACGTCATCGTCGCCGGCAAGCAGCCCGCGCTGGCCTATCTCGACATGGACCAGGCCATCGCGCACTGCACCCGCGGACTGGGCATCTGGGAGTGGGCGAGCACCGCCACCGACGAGCCCGACGTGGTGCTGGCGTGCGCCGGGGACATCCCGACGTTGGAGACGCTGGCCGCCGCCGACATCCTGCGCTCCGAGCTGCCGGAGCTGGCCGTCCGGGTGGTCAACGTCGTCGACCTGATGCGGTTGCAGCCCGATACCGAGCACCCGCACGGCCTGCCGGACCGCGAGTTCGACGCGCTGTTCACCCCGGACCGGCCGGTCATCTTCGCCTACCACGGCTATCCGTGGCTGATCCACCGGCTCACCTACAGCCGCACCAACCACGCGCACATGCACGTGCGCGGCTTCAAGGAACGCGGCACCACGACGACGCCCTTCGACATGGTGATGCTCAACGATTTGGACCGCTTCCATCTGGTCATCGACGTCATCGACCGCGTCGACGGATTGGCCAGCCGCGCCGCCATGCTGCGGCAGCGCATGGTCGACGCCCGCCTGGCCGCGCGGATGTACACCCGCGAGCACGGCGAGGACGACCCGAAGATTTCGGGGTGGACCTGGGAGCCGAGCGAGCAGAACGAGCGAAGTGAGTGATGCGAGCGAGGCGACCCATCCAACTGGAACAAAGCGACGATGAGATTCGTGTGACGGCAATCGCGTTGCCCTGGTGCGCCGGGGGGCCGCCGGTAGACTGGCCGGATGCTTGAGGCCACCGGGATAGCCGACGTTCACCCTGTGGTGCCCCAGCTTTCGGCGGCCCACCGGTTCCGGATCCATCTCGACATCGCCGTCGTCGTCGTGGTGCTCGTGCTGACGGACCTGATCGCGCATTTCACAACGCCGTGGGCGAGCATCGCGACCGTCCCGGCCGCCGCCGTCGGGCTGGTCATCTTGATGCGGTGCCGCGGTTTGGGCTGGGCGGACCTCGGCCTCGGCCGCGAGCACTGGAAGCCGGGACTGGGTTATGCGCTGGCGGCCGTGGCCGTCGTGGCCACGGTGATCGCGATCGGCGTGCTGCTGCCGGCGACGCGGCCGATGTTCCTGAACAACCGCTACGCCACGATCTCGGGGGCGATGGTCGCCTCGATGGTCATCATCCCGCTGCAGACCGTCATCCCCGAGGAGCTGGCCTTCCGGGGCGTCCTGCACGGCGCGCTCAACCGGGCGTGGGGCTTTCGCGGGGTCGCGCTGGCGGGCTCGCTGCTGTTCGGACTCTGGCACGTCGCCACGTCGTTCGGACTGACCAGCAGCAACGTGGGCTTCACCCGGCTGTTCGGCGGCGGAATCGTGGGAATGCTGGCCGGGGTGGCCGGCGCCGTGTTGGCGACGGGCGCCGCGGGATTCGTCTTCAGCTGGCTGCGCCGGCGCAGCGGCAGCCTGATCGCGCCGATCGCACTGCACTGGTCACTGAATGGCCTCGGTGCGCTCGCCGCCGCGTTCGTGTGGCATCTGTCCACCTGACGCCGGTCACACCAGCAGCACCGCCGCGCCCGCGATGCGCCCCGCGCTCAAATCCGCCAACGCCCGATCGGCTTGTCCCAGAGGGTATTCCGGGGTGGTCACCTCGATGTGGTGCTGAGCCGCGAAGTCGAGGAAGGCCCGCGCGTCGGCCCGGGTGTTGGACGTGACCGATCGCACCTGGCGTTCCTGAAACAGGTGACGCTGGTAACTCAGCGCCGGGATGTCCGACAGGTGGATCCCGGCGATCGCCAGCGTGCCACCGCGATCCAGCGCCTCGAGCGCGGGCAGCACCAGATCACCGACCGGGGCAAAGAGGATCGCGGAGTCCAGCGGCGCAGGCGGCCGATCCGCCGCGCCTTGCGCGGACGCGGCGCCGAGTTCCAGCGCCAGCTCGCGGGCGCGTGATCCGCGGGTCATTACGTGCACCTCGGCGCCTTGGGCCAGGGCGACCTGCGCGGTGAGGTGGGCGCTACCGCCGAAGCCATAGAGGCCCAGGCGCCCACCGGGCGGCAGGTCGGCGCGAAGGAGCGAGCGATAACCGATGATGCCCGCGCACAGCAACGGGGCGAGTTCGCTGTCGCTGTAGCCGCTGGGCAGGGGATGCGCGAAAGCGGCCGGGACGGTGGCGAATTCGGCGTAGCCGCCGTCGGCGTCCCAGCCGGTGTAGCGGGATTTCGGGCAGAGGTTTTCGTCGCCGCGGCGGCAGTATTTGCACACGCCGCAGGTGTGGCGCAGCCAGGCGATGCCCACCCGGTCCCCCACCCGGAACTCGTCGCCGGCCTCCGGGCCGATTTCGACGACCTCGCCGACCACCTCGTGGCCGGGGGTGACCCGGTCGCGGTGGACGGGAAGGTCGCCTTCGGTGACGTGCAAGTCGGTGCGGCACACCCCGCACGCGCGCACCGCCACCAGCAGTTCGGCCGGCGCCGGCCGCGGCACCTCGGCGGTGACCTGCTCGAGCGGGCCGGTGTCCATCGGCCCGGGCCGACGCACCCGCCAGGCCCGCATTGCCGTGGTGGTCACCGGTGACGCCATCACACCATCATGCCGCTAACCACCACGGCCGCAACGGGTTAGGCCCGCTACGTCCTGCGCACCATGCCGACGATCCAGAGCAGGATCACCGAGCCGAGCAGGGCGGTGAAGAAGGTGAAGAAATAGCCGCCGCTCGCGGTGTCGACGAAGAAGCTCAGGATGAACCCGCCGACCAGGGCGCCCACAATGCCGATCACGATGTCCATCAGGATGCCGGCTCCGCTACCGCGGATGATCTTGCTGGCGATCGCACCGGCGATACCGCCGATGATGATGTAGCCGATCCAGCCGACGCTGGTGAGTGTGCTTGATCGAGCGAGGAATTCCGTAGCTGCCATGATGTCCATCGCGGGTCTCCTTGCAATCGCTGGCAAAGCCCAGCACTTTGCTGGGCCGTCACTTCGGTATACCCAGTTTGGGTCACAAAACGAGTGCCGAATTGGAGACGGTTGACCAGTCGGTTTTCCGTCGGCCCGTGCGATCAGGGCCGACCGGTCAGGCCGAAAGGGTTTGTTGCGGTGCCGGTGTGGGGGTGGGACTGACCTCCACGGCCGGCGCCTGACCCGGAACCGGTGCGGGAGCCGGCGCCGGGGCTCCCGGAGCCGCAGGCGCTGGCGCCGGTGCGGGCGCTCCCGGAGCCACCGGTGCGGGAGCCGGTGCGGGCGCAGGGGCTCCCGGGGCCGCCGGCGCTCCCGGGGCGCCCGGCGGCGGTGGCGGAGCCGCCGGCGGTGTCCACGCCTGGATCGACTCGGTCAGCGCCTTGGCCGCGCCCCGGTCCACCGGGTCGTTCGAGGTTCCGAGCCACACCACGAACCAGCGCTGCGCATTCCCGCCGTTGGCCGAGCCGATGACGCCCGTCCAGATCTGGCCGTTCGGCTTGGAGGCATCACTGAATTTGACTTCGTAGTACGAGCCGCTCCCGGTGCTTCCATTGGCGCCGGTGAGCGGGGTGCTCTCCTGGTTGACGCGGGTGCCGGGATAGGGCATGAAGAACTCACCCATGTCCGAACCCAACCGCACCGCGGCCTTGGCATTGTCGGCTTCCGCACTGGCGTAAAGCTTTTGGTCGAGGCGGCCCATCACGATGCGGGTGTCGTTGGCAACCGGCGGCGGCTGGTCGGGCATCGGTGGCGGGCCCGTCACCTTGCTCAGCAGCGCCGAGCCGTAGTCCAGATGGGAAGCGTCCGACTCCACCCACCCGGCGGGCAGGACGTAGCTGAATCCCCCCACGGCGTTGTTGATGCGCCCGGCGTTGGGGTCGACCGGCGGTGGCGGGGGCGCATTCGGGTCCACGGGCGGCGGGGGGGCGTTGGGGTCGACCGGCGGTGGCGGTGCCCCGTTCGGGGCGACGGCCGGCGGGACCGCGTTGGGGTCACCCGGTGCCGGTTGCCCGTTCGGCGCGGGTGCGGCCGGCGCCGCGGGCGCCGCGGGTGCGGCCGGTGCCGCGGGTGCGGCCGGTGCCGCGGGCGGGGCCGTGGCCGTGCTCGGCGGGACGGGGGTCGGGACCTCGGGATCGGCATACGAGGTCGCCGGCAATGCGATGGCGAGGGCGCTGGCACCACTCACCGTGGTGATCGCCAGCGTCGTCCACAGTCCTTGGCGGCGTGTCGAGGTCGGTTCCACCTGCTCCATGGCGACGAACCTACCGTGTTACCGCTGTGACGCAAGGAGCTTTGCGGACTAATGCAGCGCAGTTGTGCCGATGTTGCCAATGTGCAACCTGCCGAGTGCCGCCCGGAGATCGAGTGCCGCACGGACATTCGGCCGCCGGCGCTCAGTGCGCGGTCGGATACAGCGTCACCTCATGGGCTTTCACGGAGAACCACACCCGGTCGCCCGGCGCCAATCGCAACTCCGCGGCGGCGTCCGCGGTGATCTCCGCGGCGAGGCCGGGGGCACCGTCGGGTTGCTGAGCGCCGCGCACCAGCACCGCCGACCCGCGGATATCCATCTCGGACACGGTGACCTCGACGGCGTTGCGGGGGCTGCCGTGCGGCCGATCGCGATACACGGCCACCACCGTGGGCGGGAAAACCGCGATCGCGTGCTGCCCGGGTGAGACCAGATCGCCGCGCTCTTGTGGGGCCGCATACCAGCGGTCGCCGGAGTGCGCGACCAGCGAGCCGTCGGTGTCGACCGTGCCATTGACCAGGTTGATACCCGCGATCCGGGCGGCGAAATGACTGCGGGGCGCGGTGAGCACCTCGGGCACCGGGCCGATTTCGGCGACCCTGCCCGACTCGAGCACCAGCACTCGATCGGCCAGCGTGAACACGTCCAGCAGGTCGTGGGTGACCAGGATCGCCGCACAGCCGATGCGGGTGACGACCTTGCGCAGCACCGCCCGGATCGCCGCGGCCGCGGCGACGTCGAGCCCGGCCAGCGGCTCGTCGAGCAGCAACACATCGGGTTCGGCCGCCAGCGCCCGCGCGATCGCGACCCGCTGTGCCTGTCCGCCGGAGAGTTGCCGCGGTTTGCGGTCGGCGAAGCGCTCGGCGTCCACCTCGCGCAACCAGCGCGCTGCCGTCGCCTTCTCCGCCGCGCGGGCCGAGCGCAGCCTCGCGCGGCGACTGTGCGGTCCGAACGCGACGTTGGCGGCAACACTCATGTGCGGGAACAACAATGCGTCTTGCAGCAGCAGCCCCACCCGGCGGTCGTGCGTCGGGACGTCGACCCCGGTCGCGGTGTCGGTCAGGACTCGGTCGCCCAGCCGCACCACCCCGCGGTCGGGTCGAAGCAGGCCCGCGATGACGTGCAGGACAGTCGATTTGCCCGCGCCGTTGGGGCCCAGCACCGCGAGCACCTCCCCCGCGGCCACGGAGAACTCCACGTCCACGTGACGCTCGGAGACGACCGCGCGCAGCTGCAATTCACTCATGGTCCGGCCCTACCTGTCACTCATGGTCCGGCCCTACCTGGCGTCCGCGCCGGTCAGCCGGCGCGTGCCCAGCCCCAGCACCACCAGGGCCGCCACCACCACCAGCAGGATCGACAACGCCACGGCGGCGTCGGCGTCAGTCACCCGCTGCAGATAGATCTCCAGCGGAAGCGTGCGGGTCACCCCTTGGCGCGAGCCGGCGAAGGTCAGCGTGGCGCCGAACTCCCCCAGCGAGCGGGCGAACGCCAGCACCGCGCCCGATACGACGCCGGGCACCAACAGCGGCAGGGTGACCCGCCACCAGACCGCGCTGGGCCGCGCCCCCAGCGTCGCGGCCACCACCTCGAAATCGGACCCCGCGGTGCGCGCGGCGCCCTCGAGGGAAATCACCAGGAATGGCAGCGAGACGAACGTCTGCGCCAGCACCACCGCGGTGGTGCTGAACGCGATGCGGACGCCGGCAGCCTCCAGGTACTGGCCGAGCAATCCGAACCGTCCGAACGCATACAACAGGGCGATCCCCCCCACGACCGGCGGCAGCACCAGCGGCAGCAGGATCAACGGCCGCAGCAACCGCACCGCCCGCGCGGTGCTGCGGGCCAGCACCAGCGCCATCGGCACGCCCAGCGCCACGCACAACACCGTGCTGGCGGCGGCGGTCTGAAGGCTGAGCGCCAGCGCCGTCCTCGACGAGGAGCTCGTGATCAGCGACCAGAAATGCGGCCAATCGACCTTGACCGCGATGGCCAGCAATGGCAGCACCACGAAGACGGTCCCGACGGCCGCGGGGAGATACACCCAGCGGGGCAGATCCGTGCTATGCGCGCTAATACATGCCCTCCTGCCGACGGTCACTTCGAACACTCACGCGGGACCCGCTCACCCACTCTCCGCATTACACCGGAATGCCGCGGGCGGCGCGCCGAAGCGGGGCCGATACCCGCCGAGCGGTAGTCCGCCGGTGCGACGAGAATGGTTTTGCGCGGCCATCGCCGCGGGTAGCCGGAAGGTCACCGCCAGGACGAAGGTGCATGGATGCCATCTGAACAGGCGCCGCCCCCGCCCAAATCGGCGCCGGGCTGGTACCCCGATCCCGCCGGGGTAGGCCATGGGCTGCAACGGTATTTCGACGGCACCAACTGGACCAGCGAATGGGCTTTCGCCACCGAGCCGCCGAAGAAGGGCGTCTCGGGAAAGGCGGCCCTGGCCCTGGCGGTACTCACCGCGCTCGTGCTCCTCGTCATCGTCGGCAGAAGCTGGGGCTTCGACGGAAAGGATGGCGGCCAATCGTCCCCGTCGGGTGGTGCGACCGTGGCGGGACCGTCGACACCGACCGAGGCGGCGCCGTCGACGCCGGCCGGTCCGAAGAAGCCCGACGGAGTGACCTTCACGACCGCTCCAGGCCCGGACGGCGACATCGTCAACGCCCGCTTTGCCATTCGAGACAACTACACCGAGGCGATGATCAGGGACGGCGCGCGGCTCGACACCATCGCGATTCTCAAGTACGCGCGAGCGACCTATCCCGAGGCCGCCGCGGTGAACGTTCAGGGCACTTTCCCGATGACCGACCCGTACGGCAACACTTCGACCCAGGTCGCCATCGACCTCACCTACTCGCGGGCGACGTTGAACAAGATCAACTTCGATGGCGTGAGCAAGAACAGCATCTGGGAGATTCGCGATTCCGGCGCCATTCTTCCGGCCTTTCAGCCCTAGCCGACGGCGGTGGCGGTGGGCCGGCGGTCAGGGCTTGGCGAAGCCCGCCTGGGCCAGGATCTGCTGGCCGGCCGGGGAAGTCACCAGGTCGACGAACTTCTGCGCCTGCGCGGCATGCGCGGCGTTCCGCAGCACCCCGATGGGGTAGACGTTCACCGCGCCGGCCGCCTCGGGGAAGGTCACGGTCGCGACCTTGCCGGCGGCCGTCTTGGCGTCGGTGACGTAGACGAGCGCGGCGTCGGCCTGACCGGTGGTGACCTTGTTGAGGGCGTCGGTCACGCTGAGTTCCTCGCTGACCGGGTTGAGCCGCACCCCGGCGCTGTCTTCGACGCGACGCGCGGCCGCCCCGCACGGCACCGGCTGCTGGCAGATCACCACGTTGAGGCCGGGCTTGGCCAGGTCGGCGAAGCTTTCGATCTTCTTCGGGTTGCCCGGCGCGGTGACGATGACCAACGTGTTCGCCGCGAAGTTCCTCGGCTCGCCGCTCAGCAGGCCCGCCTTGCCGACCGTGTCCATCTGCGCGGTGTCGGCCGACGCGAAGACGTCGGCGGTGGCGCCCTGCGTCAACTGGGTGGCCAGCTCGGAGGAGCCCGCGAACTCGAAATCGACGCCGGTGCCCGGGTTTTCGGCCGTGAACTGCTGACCGATCCGGGTGAACGCCGGTTTGAGCGACGCGGCGGCAAACACCATCGCCTTCCCGGACGCCTGCGGCGACTGCGCCGGCGGTTTGGAACCGCACCCGACCAGCCCGGCCACCAACACCGTCGAAACCAAACTGGCCAGGATCCCGATCCGACGCATGGGATGCACCCTAACCCGCCGATGCTGCGGTGCGCGTGGCGCCCAAATCGCCGCAAAAAGTGACGCACAAATAGTTACCGAACTGATCCGCGCGTCGCGGCGGCAAAAATTTCGCCGGCTAGCTACTGTCCAGTAACATATACGGGGATTGACGCCATAACGCGCTGAGGTCCCAGGCAGAGGAGGTCATGGCAGTGGAGGTACTGGTTACCGGCGGAGACACGGAGCTGGGGCGCGCGGTGGCCGAGGGCTTCCGCGACGACGGCCACAGAGTGACCCTCGTGGGCGCGCGCAAGAGCGATCTGGAGATCGCCGCCAAGGAACTAGAGGTCGAGGCGATCGTCTGCAACACCACCGACCCGGCCAGCCTCGAAGAGGCTCGCCCGCTGTTCCCCCATCACCTGGACACCATCGTCAACGTGCCGGCGCCCACCTGGGAGGCCGGCGACCCGCGCACCTACTCGATCGCCGACACCGCCAACGCGTGGCGCAATGCCCTTGACGCGACGGTGCTTTCGGCGGTGCTGACCCTTCAGACCGTGGGCGATCATCTGCGTTCGGGCGGGTCGATCATCAGCGTGGTACCCGAGAACCCGCCGGCGGGCAGCGCCGACGCGGCGATCAAAGCGACGCTGGCGACTTGGACCGCGGGACAGGCGAGCGTCTTCGGCACGCGCGGAATCACGGTCAACGCCGTCGCCAGTGGGCGCAGCGCTCAGGCCGGCTACGACGGGCTTTCGCGCACCGCCGCGCCGGTGGCCGCGGAGGTCGCCCGCCTGGCGCTGTTCTTGACCACGTCGGCGGCGCGCCACATCACCGGTCAGACGTTGCACGTGAGCCACGGCGCGCTGGCTCAGTTCGCCTGAGGCGTAACCCGCGCCCGCCGCAAACCCTTCTCCCGCGCCCGGCCGATCGCTACGGTAATCAGCGTGGCTATTCGACTTGGTCTGCAGATTCCCAACTTTTCCTACGGCACGGGGGTAGAGCAACTCTTCCCCACCGTCATCGCCCAGGCACGCGAGGCCGAATCCGCGGGATTCGACTCGGTTTTCGTGATGGACCACTTCTACCAACTGCCGATGCTGGGATCGCCCGATCAGCCCATGCTGGAGGCCTACACCGCCCTGGGGGCGCTGGCCACCGCCACCGAGCGGGTGCAGCTGGGCACCTTGGTCACCGGCAATACGTATCGCAACCCCACCCTGCTGGCGAAGATCATCACCACACTGGACGTGGTGAGCCAGGGCCGCGCGATCCTGGGCATCGGCACCGGCTGGTTCGAGCTCGAGCATGACCAGTTGGGTTTCGAATTCGGCACCTTCACCGACAGATTCAACCGGCTCGACGAAGCCCTCGAAATCATCCTGCCGATGATCAAGGGCGAGCAGGCGACCTTCTCGGGCAAGTGGTATCGCGCCAGCGACGCGGTCGCCAATCCCCGCTTCCGAGACCACATTCCGCTGATGATCGGCGGCAGCGGCGAGAAGAAGACAATCCCGCTCGCCGCAAGGCATTTCGACCACCTCAACGTGATCGCGGGCTTCGACGAACTGCCCGGCAAGTTGGAGGTGGTGCGGCGCTCGTGCGAGGAGGTGGGCCGCGACCCGGCGACCCTGGAGACCAGCTCGCTGACCACGGTGCTGATCGACGAGAACGCGAGCCTTGACCAGATTCCCGCGGAGATGAAACAGCGCATGGTGGTCGGCACCCCGGACTCGGTCGCCGATCAGATCAAGACCAAGGTCATCGACGCGGGCATCGACGGCGTGATCATCAACCTGCCGTTCTACACACCGGGCATCGTCGAGGCGGCCGGCGAGGCGCTGCGCCCGCTCGTCGGGCTCTAGGCGGCAGGGCTCAGCGCGCACCCGGTCGGCGAACATGACGAGAATCACGTTCGCCGACCAGGAGTGATGCGCGCGGTGTGGTTGATTACACACGTTGTGAGTTGGGTTTCGGGGTATCCGCCTGACTAGCGTGGTTGCTAATCGCAGTCGCGCGTCCAAAAGCCCTCGTCAGGAGCAGCGGAAACATGAGCCCCCAGCCAGGTACCAAAGCTGGACCGGAGCGTCGCCATCAGGTCGTCATCATCGGGTCGGGCTTCGGCGGGCTCAACGCTGCCAAGAAACTCAAGCACGCGAACGTCGACATCAAACTGATCGCCCGCACCACGCACCACCTCTTCCAGCCGCTGCTGTACCAAGTGGCGACCGGCATCGTGTCCGAGGGCGACATCGCCCCGCCCACCCGGGTCGTCCTGCGTCGGCAGCGCAACGTCCAGGTGTTGCTCGGCGACGTCACCCACATCGACTTGGACGGCAAGTTCGTCGTGTCGGATCTGCTCGGCCACACCTACGAAACCCCTTACGACAGCTTGATTGTCGCCGCCGGCGCGGGCCAGTCCTACTTCGGGAACGACCATTTCGCCGAGTTCGCCCCGGGCATGAAGTCGATCGACGACGCGCTCGAGGTCCGCGGGCGGATCCTGAGCGCCTTCGAACAGGCCGAGCGGTCCCGTGATCCGGAACGACGCGCCAAGCTGCTGACGTTCACCGTGATCGGTGCCGGCCCCACCGGCGTCGAAATGGCCGGGCAGATCGCGGAATTAGCGACCTACACGCTTAAAGGCTCGTTCCGCCACATCGACTCCACCAAGGCGCGCGTGATCCTGCTCGACGCCGCCCCCGCGGTGCTTCCGCCCTTCGGCGACAAGCTGGGT
Source organism: Mycobacterium sp. NTMscope_Eco_3 (assembly GCF_976985685.1). Taxonomy (NCBI): domain Bacteria; kingdom Bacillati; phylum Actinomycetota; class Actinomycetes; order Mycobacteriales; family Mycobacteriaceae; genus Mycobacterium; species Mycobacterium sp. NTMscope_Eco_3. The sequence continues at coordinate 2,350,981 of NZ_CDRJYZ010000001.1, forward strand.
CAGCGGGCCGCCGACCGGCTGGAAAAGATGGGCGTGGAGATCCAGCTGGGCGCCATGGTCACCGACGTCGACCGCAACGGCATCACCGTCAAGGACTCCGACGGCACGGTCCGGCGCATCGAATCCGCTTGCAAGGTCTGGTCCGCCGGCGTTTCGGCCAGCCCGCTGGGCCGCGACCTCGCCGACCAGTCGACGGTCGAACTCGACCGGGCCGGACGCGTCAAGGTGCTGCCCGACCTGTCCATCCCGGGCCACCCCGACGTGTTCGTCATCGGCGACCTGGCCGCGGTCGAAGGCGTGCCGGGGGTAGCCCAGGGCGCCATTCAGGGCGCCAAGTACGTCGCGAGCACGATCAAGGCCGAACTCGACGGCGCCGACCCGGCCGAGCGGGAACCGTTCCAGTACTTCGACAAGGGATCGATGGCCACGGTGTCGCGATTTTCCGCGGTGGCCAAGATCGGTCCGGTCGAATTCAGCGGCCTGTTCGCCTGGTTCGCGTGGCTGGTCCTGCACCTGGTCTACCTGGTCGGGTTCAAGACCAAGATCAGCACGCTGCTGTCGTGGACGGTGACGTTCCTGAGCACCCGACGGGGTCAACTCACCATCACCGAGCAGCAGGCGTTCGCCCGCACCCGGCTCGAACAGCTGGCGGTGCTCGCCGCGGAGACCAAGCGCCCGGTCGCCCGACGGGCCAGCTAGCCGCGCGCCGTCGCCAGTCCCGTTGCGGGACCTAGGTATTCGGCGATCGCGCAACCGGAGTGCCCTGCGATCAGCCTTCGCGAAGCTCGAGGTTCTGCAGTCGCACCTGGCCGCGGGCAACCACGCGATCGTCGTCGTCGGTGATGGTGACCAACCACAATTGCTGGCGCCGGCCGCGGTGAATCGGTTCGACCCTGCCGTAGACCATGCCCGAGCCGATGGAGCGCAGGAAGTCGGTGTTGTTGTTGACTCCCACGACATTTCCGCCACCGCGGGTGGCCAGCCAGGTGTAGGCCGCCACGCTGGCCATGCTTTCGATCATCGAGCAGTAAACGCCGCCGTGCACCAGACCCATCGGCTGCAACAGCTTGGGCGTGACCTCGAGTTGGGCGCGGGCGCCGTCGGGGCCGAGTTCGGTGAACTGCAAGCCGATCTCGCGGTCGAAGGGCGCGGAGAAATGCGGCGGGATGATCGTTTCCTGCGGCTCTGGCACGCCCCTGTGTCTACACCATCGCGTGCGGGACGGCTTTGGCGGCAGCACAACTCGCCGGATATACCCCGAAAACGGCTGAGCCCCGTGCACTAGGCACGGGGCTCAGCCGATCGAGTAGACCGGGGGTCACTGCAGCCCTCAGGACTCTCACGCGGTCCGTTATCGCTCGACTGGATTAGCATAGGCAAGGCTGCCCTAACTTTGCAAGGGGTATTGTTCGACTTGTTCGCGCCGGGGCGCGACGGCGGGCCGGCACAGAGATTTGTCAGCTTTCCGTACGACGGTCGGTAGTAAGCGGGAGTAGTCTGGTTTCGACGCTCAGGAGATGAACGAACTATGGCCAAACTGACACGGCTGGGGGATCTGGAACGGGCCGTCATGGACCATCTGTGGTCCACGCCCGAGCCTCAGACGGTTCGCCAGGTCCATGAGGCGTTGGCGGCCCAGCGCGACCTTGCCTACACCACGATCATGACCGTGCTGCAGCGGCTGGCCAAGAAGAACCTGGTCTCCCAGATCCGTGACGACCGCGCGCACCGGTACGCCCCCGTGCACGGCCGCGACGAACTGGTCGCCGGGCTCATGGTGGACGCACTGGCCCAGGCCGAGGACTCCGGGGGCCGGCAGGCCGCGCTGGTGCACTTCGTCGAGCGCGTCGGCGCCGACGAGGCCGCGGCGCTTCGGCGCGCGCTCGCCGAACTGGAAGCCAATCAACGCAACAACTCGCCATCTGCTGGCGCAGCCCCGGAGGGCTGAGGGACACTAACAGTGTGTCCGCGCTGGCTTTCACCATTCTCGCGGTGCTACTGACCGGCCCCGTGCCGGCCATGTTGGCACGCGCGCGCTGGCCGCTGCGCGCCCCCCGTGCCGCCATGGTGTTGTGGCAAGCCGTCGCGCTGGCCGCGGTCCTGTCGGCCTTCAGCGCCGGGATCGCGATCGCCACCCGGCTGCTCATGCCCGGTCCCGACGGGCGACCCACGACCAGCATCGTCGGCGCCGCCGACCGGCTCGGATGGCCGCTGTGGACGGCATACATCGGGGTTTTCGCGCTAACCGTGCTGGTCGGCGCCCGATTGATGGTCGCACTCGCCCGGGTGGCCATCGCCAATCGCAAGCGACGGGCCCATCACCGCATGGTCGTCGACCTGGTCGGAGTCGGCCACGACGCGGCGCTGTCCCAGTCCTGCACCCGCAGGCGCGACCTTCGCGTACTGGATGTCCCGCAACCGCTCGCCTACTGCCTGCCGGGTGTGCGCAGCCGGGTGGTGGTCAGCGAAGGAACGCTGAGCACGCTCGCCGACGCCGAAGTCGCCGCCATCCTCACCCACGAACGGGCCCACCTGCGGGCCCGGCATGATCTGGTGCTCGAGGCGTTCACCGCCGTGCACGCCGCCTTCCCGCGGGTGGTCCGCAGCGCCAACGCGCTGGGGGCCGTCCAGCTTCTGGTCGAGCTGCTCGCCGACGACGCGGCGGTGCGCGCCGCCGGCCGCGCTCCCCTGGCCCGGGCACTGGTCGCCTGCGCGTCGGGGCGGGCGCCGTCGGGCGCGCTCGCGGCGAGCGGCCCCAGCACGGTGCTGCGAGTGCGCCGGCTGGGCGGACGCGGCAACAGCGCCACGCTGTCGGCGGTCGCGTACCTTGCCGCGGCGGCGGTCTTCGTGGTGCCCACCATCGCGCTCGCCGTGCCCTGGCTCACGGAGCTGGAACGCCTCTTCAACCTCTGACGCCGCCGAGGGCCGATCACCCCGGGCGCGTGTCCATGCGCTGTGCCACAGTGTCACCGAAAGCTTTTGCGAAATGTTCTCCCGATTTGAGAGGCAAGACATGAGTTCGTCGGACACGCAGGCGGGTTCCCAGACCGGCACCGCGCAGATCGGCGTCACGGGCCTGGCCGTGATGGGGTCGAACATCGCCCGCAATTTCGCCCGGCACGGCTACACCGTGGCGCTGCACAACCGGTCGATCGCCAAAACCGATGCGCTGCTCAAAGAGCACGGCGGAGACGGCACGTTCGTGCGTACCGAGACCATCGCCGAATTCCTCGACGCGCTGGAAAAGCCGCGACGGGTGCTGATCATGGTCAAGGCCGGTGACCCGACGGACGCGGTGATCAACGAGCTCGCCGACGCCATGGAGGACGGCGACATCATCATCGACGGCGGCAACGCCCTCTACACCGACACCATCCGCCGCGAGAAGGCGATGCGCGAGCGCGGCCTGCATTTCGTCGGCGCCGGCATCTCCGGCGGCGAGGAGGGCGCGCTCAACGGCCCGTCGATCATGCCGGGCGGCCCGGCCGAGTCGTACAAGTCGCTGGGCCCGCTGCTCGAGGAGATCTCCGCGCACGTCGACGGGGTGCCGTGCTGCACCCACATCGGTCCCGACGGCGCCGGGCACTTCGTCAAGATGGTGCACAACGGCATCGAGTACTCCGACATGCAGTTGATCGGCGAGGCCTACCAGCTGCTGCGCGACGGCCTCGGCAAGACCGCCGGCGAGATCGCCGACGTGTTCGACGAGTGGAACTCCGGCGACCTGGACAGCTTCCTCGTCGAAATCACCGCCCAGGTCTTGCGCCAGACCGACGCCAAGACCGGCAAGCCGCTCGTGGACCTGATCCTCGACGAGGCCGAGCAGAAGGGCACCGGCCGGTGGACGGTCAAGTCCGCCCTCGACCTCGGTGTGCCCGTCACCGGCATCGCCGAGGCGGTGTTCGCCCGCGCGCTGTCGGGATCGGTCACCCAGCGCAAGGCCACCACCGGGCTGGCCTCGGGTGAGCTCGGTGAAAAGCCCACCGACGCACGGCAATTCACCGAGGACATCCGGCAGGCGCTCTACGCGTCGAAGATCATCGCCTATGCGCAGGGCTTCAACCAGATTCAGGCCGGCAGCGCCGAATACGACTGGGGCATCACGCCCGGCGACCTGGCCACCATCTGGCGCGGCGGCTGCATCATCAGGGCGAAGTTCCTCAACCGGATCAAAGACGCCTTCGACGAAGACCCCGACCTGCCGACGCTGATCGTCGCCCCCTACTTCCGCAGCGCCATCGAGGCCGCCATCGACGGCTGGCGCCGGGTTGTGGTGACCGCCACCCGGCTGGGCATCCCGATCCCCGGCTTCTCCTCGGCGCTGTCGTACTACGACGCGCTGCGCACCGAGCGGCTCCCCGCCGCGCTGACCCAGGGGTTGCGGGACTTCTTCGGCGCCCACACCTACGGGCGCATCGATGACGACCCCGACAAGCGCTTCCACACGCTGTGGAGCGGCGATCGCACCGAAGTGCCCGCCTAGCCGGGCCACACTGGAGGGCGTAAGGGGGCTTGGGTTGCGATGAGGTTTCTCGACGGGCACCGACCCGGATACGACTTGACCTACAACGACGTCTTCATCATGCCGAACCGCTCGGAGGTCGCGTCGCGGTTTGACGTCGACCTGTCCACCGGGGACGGCTCGGGCACCACGATTCCGGTCGTCGTCGCGAACATGACCGCGGTGGCCGGCAAGCGGATGGCCGAGACGGTGGCGCGCCGCGGCGGGCTCGTGATCCTGCCGCAGGATCTGCCCATCACCGCGGTCGAGCAGACGGTCGAGTTCGTCAAGGGCCGCGACCTGGTCCTCGACACCCCGGTGGTGCTCGAGCCCGACGACTCGGTGTCCGACGCGATGGCGCTGATCCACAAGCGGGCGCACGGGGTCGCCGTCGTCGCCTTCGAGGGCCGGCCCCTGGGACTGGTGAGCGAATCGTCCTACCTGGGCGTGGACCGCTTCACCCGGGTGCGCGACGTCGCGATGACCGACTTCGTCACCGCCCCGGTGGGCACCGAGCCGCGCAAGATCTTCGACCTGCTCGAGCAGTCCCCGATCGGTGTCGCGGTCGTCACCAATGCCGACGGCACGCTGGCCGGGGTGCTCACCCGCACCGGCGCCATCCGCGCCGGGCTGTACACCCCGGCCGTGGACGCGCGTGGCCGCCTGCGGGTGGGCGCGGCCGTCGGCATCAACGGCGACGTGGGGGCCAAGGCGCGCTCGCTGGTCGAGGCCGGAATCGATCTCCTGGTGATCGACACCGCCCACGGGCATCAGGTCAAGACGCTCGAGGCGATCCGGACGGTCGCGTCGCTCGATCTCGGCGTGCCGCTGGCGGCGGGCAACGTGGTCTCGGCCGAGGGCACCCGCGACCTGCTCGCCGCCGGGGCGAGCATCGTGAAGGTCGGCGTGGGCCCGGGCGCGATGTGCACCACCCGGATGATGACCGGGGTCGGGCGCCCGCAATTCTCGGCTATCGTCGAATGCGCTTCGGCGGCACGGGAATTGGGCGGGCATGTGTGGGCCGACGGCGGCATCCGCCATCCGCGCGATGTGGCGCTGGCGCTGGCGGCAGGCGCGTCCAACGTGATGATCGGGTCATGGTTCGCCGGCACCTACGAGTCGCCCGGCGACCTGATGCGCGACCGCGAGGACCAGCCGTACAAGGAGAGCTACGGCATGGCGTCCAAGCGGGCCGTGGTCGCCCGCAGCGGCGCCGACACGGCGTTCGACCGCGCCCGCAAAGCCCTGTTCGAGGAAGGCATTTCGACCTCGCGGATGGGGCTGGACCCCGCCCGCGGCGGCGTCGAGGACCTGCTCGATCACATCACCTCGGGCGTGCGCAGCACCTGCACCTATGTCGGCGCCGCGAGCCTGGCGGAACTGTACGAACGGGTCGTCGTCGGGGTGCAGTCGACCGCGGGCTTCGCCGAGGGGCATCCGCTACCGCTGGGCTGGTGACACGCGCCATGCAGTAAGGCTAGCCTTGCCTAATAAGGCCTGCTAACCTACTGCGCCATGACCTCCTCTTCCCCCACCGTCAGCGCCGAGCTGCTGAGCATCCTGCGCGACGACCTCAACGTCGACGCGTCCCGCCTGACCCCCGACGCCAGGTTGGTCGACGACGTCGGACTGGACTCGGTGGCCTTCGCCGTGGGCATGGTGGCCATCGAAGAACGGCTGGGCGTCTCGCTGTCGGAAGAGGAGCTGTTGAACTGCGACACGGTCGGCGACCTGCAGGCCGCGATCGCCGCCAAACACCGCAATGAGTGAGCTGGCCGCGGCGCTGACGGCCGCGATGCGCGGCGCCAACAGCGATCTGGTCGTCTTCGACCGCGAGTCCTCGGCCTGGCGCCGCCATCCGTGGCCCGAGGTGCACGGGATGGCCGAGGGCATCGCCGCCTGGCTGCTCGACCGGGGCCGGCCCGCCGCCGTGGGGCTGGTCGGCGAACCGACCGTCGAGTTCGTCGCCGCGATCGCGGGCGCGTGGCTGACGGGCCAACCTGCGCGGCCTCAATCAGCGTCTCTCGGTGTCCCCCGCGGACGTCGGCTGCTCGTGGCTGCCGCTCTACCACGACATGGGTCTGTCCTTCTTGCTCGCGTCGTCGTTGGGGGGCATGTCGGTATGGCTCGCGCCCACATCGGCTTTCACCGCCTCGCCGTTTCGATGGTTGAGCTGGCTGTCGGAAAGCCGCGCGACGATCACCGCGGCACCGAACTTCGCCTACAACCTGGTCGGCCGGTACGCCCGCCGGGTCTCCGATGTCGACCTCGGCGCTGTGCGGGTGGCGATCAACGGCGGGGAGCCGATCGACTGCGAGGGATTCGAGCGCTTCGCGCAAGCGATGGGCCCCTTCGGGTTCGACGCCGGGGCGGCCACCCCGTCCTACGGGCTGGCGGAGTCGACGTGCGCGGTGAGCGTGCCCGCCCCGGGCACCGGGCTACGGTTCGCCGACGTCACCGACGAGACCGGCTCGCGCCGCCACGCGGTGCTGGGCGAGGCCATCCCCGGCACCGAGATCCGGATCTCGCCGCGTGACGGCGCGCAGGGCGACATCGGTGAGATCGAGATCCGCGGCGCGTCGATGATGGACGGCTACCTGGGCCACGCCCGCGTCGATACCGAAAACTGGTTTCCCACCGGCGATCTCGGCTTCTTTGCCGACGGCGGCCTGGTGGTGTGCGGCCGGGCCAAGGAGCTCATCACTATCGCCGGGCGCAACATCTTCCCGACCGAGATCGAGATGGTCGCGGCCGGGGTCCGCGGCGTGCGCGAAGGCGCCGTGGCGGCGCTGGCCACCGGCGAACGTTCCGCGCGCCCCGGCCTGATCGTCGCCGCCGAATTCCGGGGGTCAGATCAGGCGGGCGCGCGCGCCGACGTCATCGCGCGCGTCGCATCCGTGTGCGGCGTCGTTCCCTCCGACGTCATCTTCATGGCCCCGGGGTCGTTGCCCCGAACGTCGTCGGGCAAACTGCGCCGCCTGGAAGTGCGGCGCTCTCTAGAAACGGTGGATTAAGTGACGGCAACGCCTGAGACGACCGCAACCGACCTCGACGGCTACCGGGACCTGCTGACCGACGCGTTCGACGAGCAAGTCCTGGCCTGGACGGCGGAAGCCGAAGCGCGGCAACGGTTTCCACGTGAGCTGATCGAACACCTCGGCGCCCGCGGAGTTTTCCGCGAGAAGTGGGGCGACGGCCCGCTGCCCGACGTCGGCAAACTGGTCGAGCTCGCCTTCGCCCTCGGCAGGTTGTCCTCGGCCGGCATCGGGGTGGGCGTCAGCCTGCACGACTCGGCGATCGCCGTCCTGCGCCGGTTCGGCAAGTCGGACTACCTGCGGGACATCTGCGAACGAGCGATCCGCGGGCAGGCCGTGCTGTGCATCGGGGCCTCCGAGGAGTCCGGCGGCTCCGACCTGCAGATCGTCGAGACCGAGATCTCTTCTCGGGAAGGCGGTTTCGACGTCCGCGGGATCAAGAAGTTCGTCTCGCTGTCCCCCATCGCCGATCACATCATGGTGGTGGCGCGCAGCGTCGACCACGACTCGTCCAGCAGGCACGGCAACGTCGCGCTGGTCGCGGTGCCGACGGCCCAGGTCAGCGTGCAGCGGCCCTACGACAAGGTTGGCGCCGGGCCGCTGGACACCGCCGCCGTGCACATCGATACCTGGGTTCCCGCCGACGCCCTGGTGGCGCGGGCCGGCACCGGGCTGGCGGCCATCAGCTGGGGACTGGCCCACGAGCGGATGTCGATCGCCGGTCAGATCGCGGCGTCGTGCCAGCGGGCGATCGGGATCACGTTGGCCCGCATGATGTCTCGACGCCAGTTCGGTCACACGCTGTTCGAACACCAGGCGCTGCGCCTGCGGATCGCGGATTTGCAGGCGCGCGTCGACCTGCTGCGGCATGGCCTGCACGGCATCGCGGCGCAGGGCCGGCTGGATCTGCGCGCGGCCGCGGGAGTCAAGGTGACCGCGGCCCGCCTTGGCGAGGAAGTGATTTCGGAATGCATGCACATCTTCGGCGGGGCGGGTTACCTCGTCGACGAGACGCCGCTGGGCGAATGGTGGCGCGACATGAAGCTCGCCCGGGTCGGTGGCGGCACCGACGAGGTGTTGTGGGAGTTGGTGGCCGCCGGAATGGCGCCCGATTACGGCGGCTATGCGTCCCTGGTCGGCGATGCCGGGGCTTCCAGCGCGTAGAGCGCCATGCGCCGGTTCGTCGTGTCGTGCTCGCCGAGGAACTCACATCCGACGTACTCGCACAACCTGCGCGCGGCGGTGTTGCGGTGATCGGGATCGAACATGATCCGGCGGCACCGCGGCTCCATCGAAAAGGCGCTGGCCACGATCCGGGGCAACAGCATCGGGCCCAGGCCCCGGTTCACCAGCTTCACATCGGCGATGGCGGCGTGCAGCCCCAGGTCGTAGGGCTCGGCGTCGTAATAACGTGAGATGAGATCCCTTGCGCCCCAATACAGTTCGAGGTAGGCGCAGTCCGCGCCGCGCACGTTCCCGATCAACGGCAGGGAGTAGGTGCCCCCGAGTTGGGCGTCCAGGTGCTGCCGCCAGCGCGGCGTCGGCCAGTCGTACTCCCACGCCTCGGCCAGATGCGGCTGGTTCATCCACTCGGCCACCATGTCCGCATCGGCGAGCTGCGCGACGCGCAGCGCGAAGGGGGCATCCAGAAAGGGCGTGGGTGGCCGGGGGATCTGTGCGACGTGGTCGGCGATGTCGAAGCGCTCGCGGGGCAGGATGTGAACGGACGGCGTTTCCGGTGGGGCGTCGGACATAGTGCGCAGAGCGTACCTGAGTAAGGGTAGGCATACCGTAGTTGCCCCGGGTCGGCGGTCGCCTCCGGCGCCGGCACCAGCGTCGCGGCGGCGTCGCCGCCGCAGGGCCGAAACCCGGGCTAGCATAAGGCAGCAAAGACGGAAGCAACCGCGTCCGCCCGCGACCAGGCAGCGAAAGGATCGACGTGCCGCAGGCACCCGTGCAGGCCATCGGCTTGCCGGCGCACGGGCCGTCGGACGAGCCGCCCGATGCGGAGCCTCCCCCGGTCACCGCCTCGCCACATTCGATCCGCGGGCGGCGTGATTCATGAACGTCACCGTCACCGTGATCAGCATTGTGGCGATCGCGGTGCTGATCTTCGGCAACGCCGTGTTCGTCGCCGCCGAATTCTCGTTGACCACCCTGGACCGCAGCGCGGTCGAGGCAAACGCCCGCGGCGGCGGCCGCCGCGACCGCTGGATCCGCCGCGCGCATCAGCGGCTGTCGTTTCAGTTGTCGGGCGCGCAGCTCGGGATCTCCGTCACGACGCTGGCGGCCGGTTACCTGACCGATCCGATGGTGGAGGACCTGCCGCACCCGTGGCTGGACGCGCTCGGTATCCCCGACAGGGTCGGCGACGCGATCATGGCCGTCCTGGTGCTGGTGATCGTGACGTCGGTGTCGATGGTGTTCGGCGAGCTAGTCCCGAAATATTTGGCGGTGGCGCGACCTCTGTCGACCGCCCGCGCCGTCGTGGCCGCCCAGCTGCTGTTCTCGCTGCTGCTGACCCCGGCGATCCGATTGACCAACGGCGCGGCGAACTGGATCGTGCGCCGGCTGGGCATCGAGCCCGCCGAGGAGCTGCGGTCCGCCCGGTCACCGCAAGAGCTGTTGTCACTCGTGCGTTCGTCGGCGCGCAGCGGCGCCCTGGACGCCCCGACAGCCGCCCTGGTGCGCCGATCATTGCAGTTCGGCACCCTGAGCGCTGAGGAGCTGATGACACCGCGGTCCAAGATCGTGGCGCTGCAGACCGACGACACGGTGGCCGACCTGGTGACCGCGGCCGCCGAGTCCGGGTTTTCCCGCTTCCCCATCGTCGACGGTGACCTCGACGAGACCGTCGGCATCGTGCACGTCAAACAGGTGTTCGCGATCCCGCGGGCCGACCGGGTCCGCACGCTGCTGACGACGGTGGCCCAACCCGTGGCCGTGGTGCCGTCCACACTGGACGGTGACGCGGTGATGGCCGAGATCCGGGCCAGCAGCCTGCAAACCGCGCTCGTCGTCGACGAATACGGCGGCACCGCGGGCATGGTGACCCTCGAGGACTTGATCGAAGAGATCGTCGGCGATGTCCGCGACGAGCACGACGACGCCACTCCCGATGTGGTGCCCGCCGGCACCGGCTGGCGGGTGTCGGGCCTGTTGCGCATCGACGAGGTGGCCGCCGCCACCGGCTTCCGGGCGCCCGAAGGACCCTACGAGACGATCGGCGGGTTGGTGCTGCGCGAGATCGGTCACATCCCGGAGGCCGGTGAAACGGTGAAGCTTCCCGGGCTGGACGCCGACGGGCTGCTCGACGCGGTGACGCGCTGGCAGGCGCGGGTCATCCGGATGGACGGCCGCCGTATCGACCTGCTCGAGTTGACCGAACTCAGCGGTCACGGCGACATTCCCGCGGCGGAAGGACGCCGATGAGCGAGACCATGGGCGTGCTGCTGGCGTGCCTGCTGATCGCGGTGAACGCGTTCTTCGTCGGGGCGGAGTTCTCGCTGATCTCGGCGCGGCGCGACCGCCTCGAAGCGCTGGCCGAGCAGGGCAAGGCGGCCGCCGTCGCGGTGATCCGCGCCGGCGAGCAGCTGCCGTCCATGCTGGCCGGCGCGCAACTGGGCGTCACGGCCGCGTCGCTGCTGCTCGGCCGGATCGGTGAGTCGGCGGTCTCCGACCTGTTGCAAACGGCGCTCGGGCTGACCGCGATTCACCCGGCGCTGCTGCACACGTTGTCGTTCGTGATCGCCCTGGCCATCGTGGTGACGCTGCACGTGCTGCTGGGCGAGATGGTGCCCAAGAACATCGCGTTGGCCGGTCCGGAGCGCACGGCGATGCTGCTCGTCCCGCCGTATCTGGCGTACGTGCGGGTGGCCCGGCCGTTCATCGTGTTCTACGACAAGTGCGCCAGCGTGGTGGTGCGCGCGCTCGGCGTCGAGCGCAAGGAGGAGCTGGAGATCACGGTCTCGCCCGTCGAGCTGAGCGAGATGATCGCCGAGTCCGCGTCGGAAGGCCTGTTGGACCAGGAGGAGGGCACCCGGCTGGCCCGGGCGCTGCAGATCCGTCACCGCGTGGTCGGCGACGTGGCGGTGCCCCTCTCCGGGGTGCGCGCGGTGCCGGTGGCCGCGGCGGGCAAGGGCCCCACCGTCGGCGCGGTCGAGGAAGCCCTGGCCCAGAGCGGCTACTCCCGCTTCCCCGTGGCAAACGTCGACGGCAGCTTCGTCGGCTATCTGCACATCAAGGACGTGCTGACGCTCGACGACGGTCCCCAGACGGTGATCGATCTGGCAAAGGTGCGGCCCTTGCCGGGGCTGCCGCGGTCGCTGCCGCTGGCCGAGGCGTTGTCGCGGCTGCGCCGCAACAACAGCCACCTGGCGCTGGTCACCGACGAGATCGGCGCCGCGGTGGCGATGGTGGCGATGGAAGACCTGGTCGAAGACTTCGTCGGGACGATGCGCGAGGCCTAGCCGCACTGGCCCGACGGTTCCGACCGCGCGCAGCCCGTATGATCTTTCACGGCTACCAGTTAAGAAAATGCTGGAGGGCGCTGGAGGGCAGCACGCCGCTTGCGCACGGAATGTGCGTTGCTGGACATCGATTCCGGTGACCGCCGCAGCATCATTCTTGGGGCTGTCAGCGTATCTTGACCTGCTGTGGCGGGTCGACGGATAACGCTCGCCAGGCTGCGCTCGGTAGGCTGATGACATAGCTAATTTGGGCCTTTCTGGCCCATGGACGGCCCATGGACGGTCCAGGGCGGCCCATGACGGAGGAGAATCATGACTGATCGCGTGTCGGCGGGGAACTTGCGCGTCGCCCGGGTGCTTTACGACTTCGTGAACGAAGAGGCCTTGCCCGGCACCGATATCGACCCGGACAGCTTCTGGGCGGGCGTCGACAAGGTCGTCACCGACCTCACCCCGAAGAACCAGGATCTGCTGCGCCGCCGTGACGAGCTGCAGGCCCAGATCGACAAGTGGCACCGACAGCGGGTCATCGAGCCGCTCGACATCGACGCCTACCGCGAGTTCCTCACCGAAATCGGTTACCTGCTGCCCGAACCCGCGGATTTCACGATCACCACCTCGGGTGTCGACGACGAGATCACCACGACCGCGGGCCCCCAGCTGGTGGTGCCGGTGCTCAACGCCCGCTTCGCGCTGAACGCCGCCAACGCCCGGTGGGGCTCGCTGTACGACGCCCTGTACGGCACAGATGTCATCGGAGAAGACGACGGCGCCGAGAAGGGGTCGAGCTACAACAAGGTGCGCGGCGACAAGGTGATCGCCTACGCGCGCAAGTTCCTGGACGAGGCCGCGCCGCTGGAGTCCGGCTCATGGTCCGACGCGACCGGCCTGTCCGTCGAGGACGGCCGCCTGAAGGTCGCGACCGCCGACGGCTCCGTCGGCCTGGCCGACCCGGAGAAGTTCGCCGGCTACACCGGCGAGCTCGGTTCCCCCAACTGGTCGGTGCTGTTGGTCAATCACGGCCTGCACATCGAGATCCTCATTGATCCGGACTCGCCGATCGGCAGGACCGACGCCGCGGGCATCAAGGACGTGGTCCTGGAGTCGGCCGTCACCACGATCATGGACTTCGAGGACTCGGTGGCCGCCGTCGACGCCGACGACAAGGTGCTCGGCTACCGCAACTGGCTCGGCCTGAACAAGGGCGACCTGTCCGAAAGTGTCGACAAGGACGGCAAGACCTTCACCCGGGTGCTCAACGAGGACCGGACCTACTCCACGCCCGACGGCGAGGGCGAGCTGACACTGCCGGGCCGCAGCCTGATGTTCGTCCGCAACGTCGGACACCTGATGACCAACGACGCGATCGTGTGGAGCGACGGCGACGAGGAAAAAGAGGTGTTCGAGGGCATCATGGATGCGCTGTTCACCGGCCTCACCGCGATCCACGGGCTCAAGACCGGCGACGCGAACGGGCCGCTGGCCAACAGCCGCACCGGGTCCATCTACATCGTCAAGCCCAAGATGCACGGGCCCGACGAGGTCGCGTTCACCTGCGAGCTGTTCAGCCGGGTCGAAGACGTCCTCGGCCTGCCGCAGGGCACCCTCAAGGTCGGCATCATGGACGAGGAGCGGCGCACCACCGTCAACCTCAAGGCCTGCATCAAGGCCGCGGCCGACCGGGTGGTGTTCATCAACACCGGGTTCCTGGACCGCACCGGCGACGAGATCCACACCTCGATGGAGGCCGGTCCGATGATCCGCAAGGGCGCGATGAAGAGCACCACCTGGATCAAGGCCTACGAGGACGCGAACGTCGACATCGGCCTGGCCGCCGGCTTCAAGGGCAAGGCGCAGATCGGTAAGGGCATGTGGGCGATGACCGAACTGATGGCCGACATGGTCGAGCAGAAGATCGGCCAGCCGAAGGCCGGCGCGACCACCGCGTGGGTGCCCTCGCCGACGGCGGCCACCCTGCACGCGATGCATTACCACTACGTCGACGTGGGTGCCGTGCAGGAGGAGCTGGCGGGCAGGAAGCGCACCAACATCGACGAGTTGCTGACCATCCCGCTGGCCAAGGAATTGGCGTGGGCTTCCGAGGAGATCCGCGAGGAGGTCGACAACAACTGCCAGTCCATCCTCGGTTACGTGGTGCGCTGGGTCGCGCAGGGCGTCGGCTGCTCGAAGGTGCCCGACATCCACGACGTGGCGCTCATGGAAGACCGTGCGACGCTGCGGATTTCGAGCCAGCTGCTGGCCAACTGGCTGCGCCACGGTGTGATCACCGAGGAGGACGTGCGGGCCAGCCTCGAGCGAATGGCCCCGCTGGTGGACGAGCAAAACGCCAAGGATGCGGCGTATTTGCCGATGGCGCCCAACTTCGACGACAGCGTGGCATTCCTGGCGGCGCAGGACCTCATCCTGACCGGAACGCAGCAGCCCAACGGCTACACCGAGCCGATCCTGCACCGTCGTCGGCGCGAGGCCAAGGCGCGCGCCGCGCAGTCGAATTGAGCCTGCGCTCAATTCGGGTTCGCACGTGTAATAGTGCCGCGGATGACTAAGATCGGCGGCGAGTTCATTCGGATGGATCGACGGAAAGGCCGCGGGCACTGCTATGGGTAGGCACAGTGCGCCCGACCCTGACGACTCCCTCGACGAGCCTTCTCGCGACGACGCGGTCGACGAGCCGTCCCGAGGTGACGACGCAGGACATCAGCGGCGGGATGCCGGCGCCGGCGAGGCGGCGGACGAGGATTACTACTCGGACGCCGACGACTTTGCGGACGAGGATTACTACTCGGACGAACGTCACTACGCCGACGACGAGGAGCCCTACGCCGACGACGAGCCGTACGCCGCGGGCGACGCGTTCGCCGACAGCACGGCCGACGAGTACCCGGAGTTTCCGCCGCGGCAGCCCGCCCCGTCGAGTGCGGAGCCGCCGGCCGCCTCGCCGTCGCTGTTCCGGGGCGGGCATCGGGGGCTGACCGACTGGCGGGGCGGCCATCGGAGCGAGGGCGGGCGGCGGGGCGTCAGCATCGGTGTGATCGTCGCGCTGATCGCCGTCGTCGTCGTGGTGGGGTCGGTGATCCTGTGGAGCTTCTTCGGCGACGTGCTGTCCAAGCGATCGCACAACGCGGCCGGCCGCTGCGTGGGCGGTCAAGAGACCGTCGCCGTCGTCGCGGACCCGTCGATCGCCACGGCCGTCCAGGAATTCGCGGAAAGCTACAACAAATCGGCGGGGCCGGTCGGCGACCGCTGCATGGTGGTCAACGTCAAACCCGCCGACTCCGACGCCGTGCTCAACGGCTTCATCGGCAAGTGGCCCGCCGAACTGGGCGGCCAGCCGGCGCTGTGGATCCCCGGCAGCTCGATCTCCGCCGCACGGCTCGCGGGAGCCACGGCTCAGAAGACGATCAGCGAGAGCCATTCACTGGTCAGCTCCCCGGTGGTGCTTGCCGTGCGCCCCGAACTGGCACCGGCCCTCGCCAAGCAGAACTGGGCGGCACTGCCCGGGCTGCAAACCAACCCGAATGCGTTGGCCGCGTTGAACTTACCCGCCTGGGGATCGCTGCGACTGGCGCTGCCGACGGGCGGCAACGGGGACGCATCGTTTCTCGCCGGTGAGGCGGTGGCGGCCGCGTCGGTGCCGCCCGGCGCCCCGGTGACGCAGGGCACCGGCGCGGTGCGCACCCTGTTGAGCGCACAACCCAAACTCGCCGACAGCTCGCTGACCGAGGCGATGAACACGCTGCTGAAGCCCGGCGACGCGGCGACCGCGCCGGTGCACGCGGTGATCACCACCGAACAGCAGCTGTTCCAGCGCGGCCAATCGCTGCAGGACGCCAAGAGCGCCCTGGCGTCCTGGCTTCCGCCGGGGCCCGCGCCGGTGGCCGACTACCCCACCGTGCTGCTCAGCGGTTCGTGGCTTACCCGCGAACAGGCCACGGCGGCCAGCGAATTCTCCCGCTTCATGCACAAGCCCGATCAGCTGGCGAAGCTGGCGAAGGCGGGCTTCCGGGTCAACGGGGTCAAAACCCCGAGCAGCCCGGTGACCGCCTTCCCGGCGCTGCCGTCCACGCTGTCGATCGGCGATGACCCGATGCGCGCCACGCTTGCCGAGGCCATGGCCGCCCCGTCGGCCGGACAGGCCACGACCATCATGCTTGACCAGTCGATGCCCGGCCAGGAAGGCGCAAAGTCCCGGCTGGCAAACGTCATCGCGGCGCTGCAGGACAGGATCAAGGCCCTGCCCCCCACCGCCGTCGTCGGCCTGTGGACTTTCGACGGTCACGAGGGCCGCTCCGAGGTGGCGAGTGGGCCGCTGGCCGATACCGTTAACGGGCAGCCGCGCTCGGCGGCTCTGTCGGCCGCGCTGGACAAGCAGTACTCGTCGGGTGGCGGTGCGGTGTCATTCACCACGCTGCGCATGATCTACCAAGACATGCAGGCCAATTACCGTGCGGGCCAAGCCAATTCGCTTCTCGTGATCACCGCCGGGCCGCACACCGACCAATCCCTGGACGGCCCGGGGCTACAGGATTTCATCCGCAAGAGCGCCGATCCGGCCAAGCCGATCGCGGTGAACGTCATCAACTTCGGTGCCGATCCGGACCGATCCACCTGGGAAGCGGTCGCCCAGCTCAGCGGCGGCAGCTATCAGAACATCGCGACATCGGCGTCCCCCGAGCTCGCGACGGCGATCAACGCCTTCTTGAGCTGACGACGCGGGCGGCCGGCGCCATCGCGCGCCGCAGCCGGCCGGCGATGGATACGCCGGCGTGATCCCCCGAGCCCGACGGCATCGTCGGCGGAAAACCCGGAAATTCCCGCCGCCACCTATCCGATCGCGGCCGGTTGTGCCACACTCGTGATAGAACGAACCGTTCTTTCTATCAACGTTGATCTAGGAAGACGCACCGCAAAGACCGCCGAATCTCGTTGAGCTGTTGGCCAACCCAGGAAGGCGCACCATGGCCCACCCCCTGCCCACCGATCCGGAGGACCCGCAGGCCCGGATCGAGCGGCGCGCCCGGCGGGCGGACACGGATTCGGCCGACACGTCGTTTCTCGCCGAGGAGATGTCGCCGTGGCTGTCCCCCGCCTACGGCGCGGCGAATGTGGTGATGCAGCTGGCGAATTCCGGTGTGGCCTATGGCGTGATGGAGAGCAAGGTCGACAGCGGCAACCTGTACAAGCATCCGTTCAAACGGGCCCGCACCACCTTCACCTACATCGCCGTGGCCATCGCCGGCAACGCGCAGGATCGTCGGGTGTACCGGGAGGCCGTCAACGCCGCACACGTCGAGGTGCGCTCCGGCCCGCAAAGCCCGGTGCGCTACAACGCCTTCGATCCGGAGTTACAGCTCTGGGTTGCCTCCTGCATGGCCGCGGTCTTCGAGGACACCCGTAGGCTGCGGGGCGGCCGTTCCCGGCGCGACCCCGAAACCGTGCACGAGGCGGCGTCGGTGTTCGCCACCACCTTGCAGGTGCCGCCTGAAATGTGGCCTGCCGACCGGCAGGCCGCCGACCGGTACTGGCAGGAGCAACTCGATCGGCTCGACTTCGACGATCGCATGCGTAGCTACCTGATCGGCATCGCGCGCCTGGATTTCCTGCCCGCCCCGATTCCGGCGCTGTTCGGCGGATGGAATCTCTTCATGACGCTGGGATACCTGCCGCCGCAGCTGCGCGAAAAGCTCGGGTTCCGTTGGTCGGACGCGCAACAACGCCGATTCGACCGCTGGCAACGCGTCTTCGGGGTGCTGGACCTGTTCACGCCGCGGTTCTTGACGCGCCTCGGCGTGCACGCGGTGGTGTGGGACATGCGTCTGCGGCACCGGATCGGGGCAACCGTCGTGTGACGACAGACCGACGCGCACAAGGAGGAACGGTATGACGACGACAAGCCGAATCGAGCGACGCGGCAACGCTTCCGCTGCGACGTTCGTACCCCCCGAAGCGGAATGGAATTCCGCGCATCGCGCGTTGGCCGACGATGTCAGGTGGTTCGCGGGGTCGCCGTTGGCGGCGGCGTTCGGCCGCCTGGCCCTCGACCAGGTGGCGCATCGCGAAATCGCGGCCGCAGTGGACCGCAGCGGACGCTTTGCCGACAACTTCACCGACCGTGGGATCCGCAGCGCCGCGTTCACCGCCCTCGCCGCCTTCGGTGACAGCTCGGACGTGCCGGCGTCGCGGGCCGATCTCAAACGGTTGCACCGCGACGTGCGCGGGAGGGGGATGGACTCGTTCAGCGACACCCGCTACAGCGCGCTCAATCCCGAGGTGTGGACCTGGGTGGCCGTGAGTGGTCTCAACCTTTTGTATCAGGGTTATCTGCGAGTGTGCGGGCGTCGCCTCACCCTGGCCGAAAAGGAAGTCGTGTATCAGACGCTGCGCTCGGAACTGCAGTTCCTGGAGCTGCCCAGCAAGCAGGGGAAGCTGCCGGCGACCTTGCACGACATGCTCGAGCATTACGATGCAGTCGCGGCAAAAGACTTGGCGGACAACGAGTTTCTGCAATTCGCCAATCGCAGCTTCGTCGCCCCACCGATCCCGAAGTTGTTGGTTTCCCGGCAGATTCGGCCCGTGCTGCAATTGGTCTGGCCGGTCCTGACCACGCTGGCATCGCGTCCGGTGGTCGTTTGCTCGGCCGCTGTCGCCCATCCCACGATGCGCCGGCTGCTCGGGGTGCGGTGGGGCGCCCGCGAGCAGGCCGAGTTCGTCGTCTACGTCGCCGCGTTGCAGATGGGCTGGCGATGGCTGCCGCGCCGGCTCACGCTGGAACCATTGGCCTACAACCGTTACCGATACGAGCGGCTCCGGGACCGCTACCGTTCCGTGCTGTTGGACTCCTTCGCGGCGCCCGACCGGAATTGATCCGGCGCGATCGCTGAAGCGATGGCAGCGCACCGCAACGGCGCGAATGCGGATGAATAGGCTGAGGGAGCGCAGAATTGCCGCGATACCCCAATCGGCTGGAGGGCAGATGGTAGACCCCGCGATGCTGCTCGGCGCGCCGCCCGACGGCCTGGCCGCCCTCGATCCGACCGCCCGCTCGATCGTCACCGCCGCGCGCACCTGCTTCACCGAGCGCGGATTCTCCAACACCACCATGCAAGACATCGCCGACACCGCCGGTGTCGGCGTCGCCACCGTCTACCGCCGGTTCCGGCACAAGCGAAACCTGGTGCGGCTGACCATCATGGACGAATCGCTGCGGCTGAGCACGCTGGTTTCCGAGGTCGCGGGTCGCGCGGGATCACCGGAAGAAGGGATCGCCGAAGTCTTCGCCGCGTTCGTTCACGAGGCCTCCGCCCCCAAGCTGCTGACGCGAAGCATCCGCGAATCGCCCGCCGCCGGGGAGTTGACCGCCTACCTGACCGACGAGAACCTGATCGCCATGACTCGCGGCTACATCGCGACGTGGCTGCGCCGCTGGCAGGAGCGTGGCGAACTGGCCGCCGACCTGGACACCGAGGTCCTCGGGGAGATGATCGGCCGGCTGATCATTTCGCTGATCAAGACGCCCAAGTCCGTCATCCCGGTCTACAACCTGAACGAGGCCCGCGATTTCGCCCGCCGGTACCTGGTGCCGCTGGCGTTACAGGCCCCGGCGCGAACGCCGGGGTGAGCCCGCCCCGACCCGATCGTCAGGCGAACGCCTCCACGGGCGGGCACGAGCAGACCAGATTGCGGTCGCCGTAGGCGCCGTCGATGCGGCGGACCGGCGGCCACACCTTGGGCCGGAAGTCCTTGCCCAGCGGGTAGGCGGCCTCTTCCCGGGTGTACGGATGGTCCCACTGGCCGATCACCAGGCATTCGGCCGTGTGCGGGGCGCCCCGCAGCGGGTTGTCGTCGACCGACCACTCCCCCGCACCCACCCGGTCGATCTCGCCGCGGATCGCGATCATGGCCTCGCAGAAGGCGTCGACTTCGGTCAGGGTCTCGCTCTCGGTGGGTTCCACCATCAGCGTGCCCGCCACCGGGAAGCTCATCGTGGGCGCGTGAAAGCCGTAGTCCGCCAAGCGTTTTGCGACGTCGTCCACGGTCACGCCGGTGGCCTTGGTGATGCCCCGCAGATCCAGGATGCATTCGTGGGCCACCATGCCGTTCTCGCCGGTGTAGAGCACCGGGAAGTACTCGTCGAGGCGACGGGCGATGTAGTTGGCCGAGGTGATCGCGGTCAGCGACGCCGCGCGCAGGCCCTCGGCGCCCATCATCCGGATGTAGGCCCAGCTGATCGGCAGGATCGAGGCGGACCCGTAGGGCGCCGACGACACCGGATGCCCCTCGGGCAGTTCGGGGGCGTGCGGGTGACCCGGCAGGAACGGCGCCAGGTGCGAGCGCACCGCCACCGGCCCGACCCCCGGGCCCCCGCCCCCGTGCGGGATGCAGAACGTCTTGTGCAGGTTCAGGTGGCTGACGTCACCGCCGAACTTCCCCGGCCGCGCCAGGCCGACCAGCGCGTTGAGGTTGGCGCCGTCCACATACACCTGGCCCCCCGCGTCGTGGGTGGCCGCGCAGATCTCGGCGATGTCGTGCTCGTAGACGCCGTGGGTGGACGGGTAGGTGATCATCAGCGTCGACAGCCGCTCCCCGTGCTCGGCGACCTTGGCGCGCAGGTCGTCGAGGTCCACGTCGCCGTTGGAGTGGCAGGCCACCACCACGACCCGCATCCCGGCCAGGGCCGCCGACGCCGCGTTGGTGCCGTGCGCGCTCGACGGGATGAGGCAGATGTCGCGGTGCGGTTCGCCGCGGCTGGCGTGGTAGTCGTGGATGGCCAGCAGGCCGGCGTATTCGCCCTGCGATCCGGCGTTGGGTTGCAGCGAGACGGCGTCGTAGCCGGTGATGTGCACCAACCAGGCCTCCAGGTCGGCGATGAGCCGCCGCAGGCCCGAGGTGTCGGATGCCGGCGCGAACGGATGCTGGCGGGCGAATTCCGGCCAGGTGATCGGCTCCATCTCGGCGGCGGCGTTGAGCTTCATGGTGCACGAGCCGAGCGGAATCATGCTGCGGTCCAGGGCGATATCTTTGTCGGCCAGCATGCGCAGGTAGCGCATCATCGCCGTCTCGGTGCGGTACTGGGTGAAGGCGGGATGGGTCAGGAACTCTGATGTGCGGGTGATGATGCCCGCGCACACCGGCTGGGCGGCCGGCACGCCGAACGCCTCCAACACCGCGGCGACGTGCTCGTCGGTGGTGGCCTCGTCGCAGGCCACCGACACGTGGTCGTCGTCGACGCGCCACAGGTTGATGCCGTGGGCTTTCGCCGCGGCGATCACCTCGTCGGCGCGGCCCGGCACGCGGGCCAGCACGGTGTCGAAGTACTTGTCGTGCACCAGCGCATCGCCGATGCCCGCGGCGATCGCCTCGGCGTGACCGTGGACGCGGCGCGCGATGGCGGTCAGCCCCTCGGCGCCGTGGTAGCTGGCGTACATCGCGGCCATCACCGCCAGCAGCACCTGCGCGGTGCAGATGTTGCTGGTCGCCTTGTCGCGGCGGATGTGCTGCTCGCGGGTCTGCAGCGCCAGCCGGTAGGCGGGTGAACCGTCGGCGTCCAGCGACACACCCACCAGCCGGCCCGGCAGTTGGCGCGCGTGGTTGGCGTGCACCGCCAGGTAGCCGGCGTGCGGTCCACCGAATCCCATTGGCACACCGAATCTTTGGGTGGTGCCGAACGCGACGTCGGCGCCGATCTCACCCGGGGGCGTGATCAGCGTGCACGCGAGCAGGTCGGCGCCGATCGCGATCAGCGCGCCGCGGTCGTGCGCCTGCCCGACCAGCGGCGCCCAGTCGGTGACCCGGCCGCTCGCGCCGGGCAGCTGGGCGATGACGCCGAAGAAGTCGCCGTCGGGCAGTCCGTCGCGCAGGTCGGCGGTGACGATCTCGATGCCCAGAGGCGCGGCGCGGGTGGCCAGGATGGCGGCGGTCTGGGCGAAGACGTCGGCGTCGACGGCAAGCCGGTTGGTTTTGCCGCGGGCCGCGCGGTGCATCAGCGTCATGGCCTCGGCGGCGGCGGTGCCCTCGTCGAGCATGGAGGCATTGGCGACCTCCAGGCCGGTCAGGTCGGCCACCATCGTCTGGAAATTCAGCAGCGCCTCGAGCCGGCCCTGGCTGATCTCCGGCTGATACGGCGTGTACGCCGTGTACCAGGCCGGGTTCTCCAAGATGTTGCGCAGCAACACCGGGGGCGTGAGCGTGTCGTAGTAGCCCTGACCGATCATGGACACGGCCACGGTGTTGGCGTCGGCCAAGGCCCGCAGCTCGGCCAGCGCCTCGGTTTCAGTGGCGGGTGCCGGCAGCCGGTCGAGGCCGGGCGCCGCGCCGTTGTCGGTGAGTTTGTCCAGGATGCCCGACGGGACGGCTTTGGACGCCAGCTCGTCGAGGGAGTCGACACCGATGACGGCGAGCATGGCCGCGACGGCCTGGCTGTCCGGGCCGATGTGCCGAGCTGCGAACGGGGATTGATCGGACACTGGAAACTCCTGAGTAGGCGGACAACGACAGATCAAGGCAGAGGACGAACGGTCCTCTCCCTCTGTCTTCACCCTTCGCCGGGCGCCTGAGAGATTCGGCGCCGGATGCTTGTCCTGCGCGCCTTTCCCCATCGGCGGGTGTCGACCCGCAGGTCTTCACCGCTTTCCAGAGGCATCATTGTTTCGCGCGGTCCGGGTGCCTGAGAGGTTGACGGAGAGGTGTTGCTCCTTCGGCGCCCGTGACTGGCAGTCACGGAACTCTCCCGCTCGAATACGATGCGCGGCCCAGTTTACTCGGCCGCGTGGGCGCGAAGTTGCGCGCTCTCGGGGCGCGCCGTCAGCCGATCTTGCGGTCGCGGTGCTTGCGCCGGGACGCCAGCTCGTCCTCCGGCTCGGCGATCGACTCGCCGCCGTCGGCCCGCTCGCCCGGGAAGTCCGCGATGACGCCGGTCAGCTCCCGCATGGCGCCGGACACGGCGATGCCGAACACGCCCTGCCCGCCCTGGAGCAGGTCGACGACCTCTTCGGCCGATGTGCACTCGTAGACGGTGGTGCCGTCGGAGAACAGGGTGATGTTGGCCAGGTCCTGAACCCCGCGCTGGCGCAGGTGGTCGACCGCGACGCGGATGTTGTGCAACGAGATGCCGGTGTCGAGCAACCGCTTGACGATCTTGAGAACCAGGATGTCTTTGAACGAGTAGAGGCGCTGGCTTCCGGAGCCCGCCGCGCTGCGGATCGACGGGACGACCAGCGAGGTGCGCGCCCAGTAGTCCAGCTGCCGGTAGGTGATGCCGGCGATCTGGCACGCGCTGGGACCGCGGTAGCCGACCAGTTCGTCGGGCACGGAGTCGTCCGGGAAAAGTCCGGGCTGCACGGGGGCGCTGGCCGCGGTGACGCTGCGGTCGTTACTCGCGCCGTTTTCCTGCTCAGCTAGGTTGAGCTGCTCTTGGCGTGGCTGCTCGCTCACGGTGGTTCCTCTCCGCGATCGCGCTCTCGTCGTTAGCTGCGTCTCTGGCTGCACCGCAGCCACGTCTGCTCAGGCCCGAGTGCTAGTGAGCTTACGCTTTCCTAGAGCCGCCGCGCCTGAAGTCGTGATCAAAGTATGGCCGCCTCGGGGCCAACTGGGCGGGCTATCCGCCAGCGTGTCGACATCACGTTGCCAGTTGAGACGCATCCGTGATGTCCCCACCAGGCTAGTCCAGCGACACCCGCCTCTCCTAAACGCTGGTGGCAAACGCTGGTGGCAAGGCCGGGCAGGAGCTAGGTGGCTTTGAAATCGTCGGGAGACACGCTGTCGAGAAATTCTTTGAACTTCTCCACCTCGTCCTCGCGGACGGCGGTGCCGCCCTCTTCGTCGGTCTCGTCGGGGATCAGCAGCCCGGCCTGGGCAAGCACGGGCTCCTCGACGTAGATGGGGACGCCGACGCGCAGCGCTATCGCCACCGAATCCGATGGGCGCGCCGACACGGTGATGTTGCGGTCGAACACCAGGTCGGCGTAGAAAGTGCCTTCCTGCAGATCGACGATCCGCACCTCTTTCAGCGAATGCCCAAGCGCGGCAATGACATCCCTGATCAAATCGTGCGTCAACGGACGAGGCGGCTCGACGCCCTGCTGCTCGAGGGCGATCGCGGCGGCCTCCGACTGGCCGATCCAGATTGGCAGGTAACGGTCACCGTCGGTTTCGCGCAGCAACAACACCGGCTGGTTTTGCGGCTGCTCTACGCGAATGCCGACAACACGAACCTCACCCATTTGTGTCTGTCCTCCGCATTCGTGGCGCCGGTTGGATTGGTACTTCCAGCGACGGCGAGGCCAAAAATCCGCCCTACCGCCGAAACCAAGCTGTCGACCGAAGTCTAGTCCTCAGCGATCCAGAACGTCGCGAACGGCGGATTTGATCAACGACGTGTGCAACGTGATAGCCAGCGCCGCAACTTCACGCGCCAAATCGTCGGCGCGATCGCGGGCACCGGCCTTGCCGGCTTTGACTACCGGACCGGCGATTTGGGCGATCAGGTCCGACTGCCGGTCGGCCGCCGAGCGGAATGCGCGCAGATGCCGCGGCTCGACGCCGTAATCCGACAGCGCCCGCGCGCACTGCAGGATGACGACGGCGTGCTCGTCGAAGAAACCGGCGGGGCCGGTGGTGATGACGCCGGCTTTGAGTAACGCGGTCAGCAAGTCGTCATCCACGCCCGCACGCGCCAGCAGCTCTTCGCGGCTCAGCCGGACGTGCGTGGGCGCCACCGCCGACGCGTCGGAGCCGGGTCCGACGCTGCCGTCCGCCCCGTCCCCGGTGTCACCGATTCCCGTGACCGACACCAGGCGCGGGACGGCATAGGAGGTTTTGAAAGGCGGTAGCTCGCCGTCGGGCTGGGCGTCCAGTTGCGCCCGGATGACCTTCAGCGGCAAATAGTGATCGCGCTGCGCGGTAAGGATGAATCGCAACCGCGCGCAGTCGTACGCGGTGAACCTTCGATACCCCGACGCAGCCCGTTGCGGCGTCACCAGCCCCTCGGCCTCCAAGAAGCGAATTTTGGAGATGGTGACATCGGGGAAGTCCGGCCTCAACAATTCCAGGACCGCCCCGATCGACATCCCGGCCAGTGCCGAGCTATCGGGTGCGCTCACTAGCCTGAAGATCCTCCATCCTCACCCTGCTTGGGTCCGGTCAGAAACACCAAGCGGAACTTGCCGATCTGCACTTCGTCACCGTTGGCAAGCACCGCGGAATCCACGGGCTCACGGTTGACGTAAGTGCCGTTGAGACTACCAACGTCGACCACGCTGAATTCGTTGTTTTCCAACCTGAATTCGGCGTGCCGGCGGCTGACGGTCACGTCGTCGAGGAAGATGTCGCTGTCGGGGTGCCGGCCGGCCGACGTGGTGGGCTGGTCGAGCAGGAATCGCGATCCCGCATTGGGGCCCCGTTTGACGACCAGCAGCGCCGAACCCGCCGGGAGTCCCTCGACTCCGGATACCGCGCTTTCCGTGCCCGCTTGCGCGGGCGCGTCGAGCTCGTTGAGGAAGTCGGCACGAAAGACCGAGGTCGTCTCTACCGTGACTTCGTCCGAATTCTGGTCTTGCTGACTTCCTGAGTCCATGTCCGTCACGCGCTGCTCCTCACTGGCCGCTGTGGCGTTGTCTGTCCGGGCCGCTCGGCCGGCTTCCGCACCAGGTCGTGTTGCCCGGTTTGCCGGTCTTCAAAAGGTAGATGTGTCGACGGTACCGCGCACCTGCCTGCAATGCGCCCACCGCCTGACGATCCGAAACTGCGATCCCCCCGTGTGCCGGCTGCACCGCTCGCCTGGCCGTGCGGGGCTGCAGGGACATTAGCAACCGTCATTCGGTCAGCGTTCCGCGGTAGGCCTCCGCGTCGAGCAACGAAGAAATGGCGGACTCCGCTGCGGCGACGTCGGATACCTGCACATCCAGCAACCAGCCCGCCCCGTACGGATCGGAGTTGACCAGTTGCGGGCTGCCTTCCAGGTCGGTGTTGACGGCCGACACTTTGCCCGACACCGGGGCGTACAAGTCCGACACCGATTTCGTGGATTCGACCTCGCCGAAGGATTCACCGGCGGTCAGCTCGGCGCCCACGTCGGGCAGCTGTACGAAAACGACATCGCCCAACGCCGACTGCGCGAAGTCGGTGATGCCCACCCGCACGGTGTCATCACCACTTCGACGAACCCACTCGTGTTCGGCGGTGTAGTGCAGATCGGGCGGGATATCGCTCACGAGTGATCCTGTCTGTTCGGAAAAATGCTCACTTGACGGGCTGAGCGTATTGGTGCGGTTTTGGTTGCCGCAAGGTGGTCACGTCCACCCGGTCGGACTGCTGGACGGACATCCGCGCACCGACGCGTTTGACCGTGTCCTGCGCGCCGCCGGGGATGTTCATCGCCGCGGCCAGGGTGGGCGGATCACCAATCGCCAGAATCGAATACGCGGGCGACAGCGTCTTGGAGTCGACGGTCAGCGACCCGGGCACACCGGCGACCCAGGTGTCGACGCCCACCCGCACGGACTGGTGCGCATCGTTGATTTCGATCGCCTCGGCCCCGGCGGCACGCAACTCGTTGATCACGTCGAGCATCGCCTCGGGGGAAACCCCCGGCCCGGGGTCCTCGATCGTGACGGTGACGCCGGGCCCGGTGGCGCCCACGGCGCCGACCAGGATGGACAGCGCCGCGAGCCTGGATTGGGCGGACTGGATGGCGGCCTGGTCGTTGTTGCCGGACGCCTGCAGTGAATTCAGCGTGTTCTCCAGCTCGTTCACCTCGCCGCGGAGGGTGCCCTCGCGCTGCCGCAACGAATCCAGCAGCACCAACAGGTCCGCGGGCCGGGCCGTGTCCAGCGAATCGCCCGATTCGGTCTGGCGGACCTGGGTGACGATGGCGATGCCGAGAAGCAGACACAGCAGCACGGCCAGCGTCGCGAAACCCAGTCGGGAGCGGCCGCCGCGCAGCATGCCGGACAATCCGCGCCGGCGCAGCGGCCCGATCTCGGGACGGGGGTGTTTCCCGGGCAGTTCGTGACGTCCGCGCGGCGCGCCCGGATCCGGCGCCGCGTCGGCGCCGCGATCTCCCGGATCCTGGCTCACGCCGGGCTCGATCGGGTCATGGCGTCACGCCCCGAACAGCCGGCGGCGCAGGGCCGCGGCGTTGCCGAAGATGCGAATGCCCAGCACGACGATGATGGCCGTGGACAACTGGGTGCCCACACCCAGTTGGTCGCCGACGTAGACGATGAGCGCGGCCACGAAGACGTTGAACACGAACGAAATCACGAAGACCTTGGGGTCGAAGATCCGTTCCAGATAGGCACGCAACCCACCGAACACGGCATCGAGGGCCGCGACCACCGCGATCGGCAGATAGGGCTGGACGACTTCGGGCACCGCGGGGTGAAACACCAGGCCGAGCACGATGCCGATCGCCAGCGCCGCGAGACCGATCATGCGGGGTTTCCCGTCTCGCACAGGCGAAGCTGTCTGGTCGGGACTTTTCTCACTGTGGCCCAATCTGCTTGGCGAACTTGACATCCCGGACGGATCCGGCAGGCAGCGAAAGACCGTCGGCGACATCCACCGTAACCACCACGCCGTAGGAAATCTCCAGCAGCCTCAGGCGCTGCAGCCCCGGGCTGTTGTCGAAGACATCGCGCATCGACCGCGGCGCCCCGATGGCCAGGATCGTGTACGGACTGCTGGTCGGGTTGTTGTCGACGAGGATCGCGCCGCCGGCTTGCCGGATGGTCACGTTGGGCCCGATCCGCACGCCGCCGACCGAGATCGCCTCGGCGCCGCTGGCCCACAACGAGTTGACCACCAGCTGCAGGTCGCGGTCGAGGATGATCTGCCTGCTGCCGCTGACCCGCTGCTTGGACACGTCGGAAAGGTTCGGGCTGGCGCCCGGATCGGTCACGGTCAGCTTCAGGCCGGGACCGATGATCGCCGTGCTGCCGGCCGCGAGGCTGAGCGCGTCGAGGCGTTTCAGCAGCCGCTGCCCCTCGGCGTCGTCGGCCAGCGCGTGGCGCTGCACGTCGTCGAGTCGCGTGGAGAGCTGGTTGCGGCGCTGGGCCAGCTTGGTCGCGGAGCCCTCCGCCGACCGCACGTTGCCCAACAGCAGTTGCTGGGCGTCGCGCACCCCGGGCGCGACCGAACGGGCCTGCGCGACCGCGGCGGCGAAGACCGTCGCGATGAGCAGCGCCGCCAACGCCTGCCAGAGCCAGCCGAAGGCACGTTGGCGTCCTTCGGTGGTCGCTCGCCTGGCCGCCGCCGCGGCGTAGCCGGGATCCAGGTGCTCGGACAGCAGCGCGCGCAGCAGGGAGGGCACCGGAATGTGTTGTGGCCGCGCCGCCACGTGCGCGCTGTGACCGGCGTTGGGGTCGTAGCCGCCGAGCCTGCGGTCCACGTCAGCCATGGTCGGTCGCTTTCGCCACGGCCGACGGGCGCGACCCGCGATCGACCTTGGGCATGCGGCGCAGCACCAGCGTCATCTGGACCGCATACTGCACGAACGCCCACAGGTAGCCATACAAGCCCCAGATCAGGAAGGCCCACCCGCAGGCGCCCACCACGCGGCTCCACAGCGCGTCCCACGTGCCCAGCAGCACCAGCGGGAAGCCCGACATCAGCGCGAACGTCGCGGCCTTGCCGATGTAGGTCACCGGCAGCGCCGTGAGTCCGCGGCTCCACAGCAGGGGCAGCGTCGCGGCCAGCAGGCTATCGCGGGCGAGCAGGATGACGACGAACCACCACGGCACGATCCCGCTGAACGCCATCACCACGGGGACGGCGACCATGTAGAGGCGGTCGACGGCGGGGTCGAGCAGCACACCCAGGCGCGAGGACTGATTGAGCAGCCGCGCGATCTTGCCGTCGGCCCAGTCCGAGGCGCCGCTGAACATCAAGATCGCGACGGCCCATCCGTGGGCGTGCGTCACCAGCAAGGCGTAGATGAACACCGGAATGAGCGCCAGGCGGATGACGCTGAGCGCGTTGGGGACCGTCAGCACCCGGTTGGGCGGAAGCACCGGCTCCATGAGCCGTGACCTTAACGCGACTCCACGCCGAACGCCCGGCTGGGCGCACACTCGGGCGCGAACGCCCGGCTGGCCGCACGCTCGGCGAGTGGGTCTAGCGGAACACGCCGGGCAGGCTGAGGGTGGACAGCGTGTCATCCGACAGCGGGTTGTCGTTGACCATGTATGTCCACGTCGACGTCGGCCGCGCCAGCTTGGACAGGTCCAGTCCCTGCTCCTCTTCGAGGACGTTCGCGGTTTCGAAGGTCTGTTGGGCCGCCTCGACCGCGTCCGCGGCCAGCGACGCGAACGCGTCGACCGCCAACCGGTGAAACTCGTCCAGCGGATTCTGCCGGCCCAGCGCCCGCAAGTGGATGCTCTCGCGGATGTCGGCCAGGTACGCCAGATGGTCGGCCCAGCCGCGGTCCAGGTGATAGAGCATGATCTGCCGGCAGATCGTCTCGAGGCGTTCTTCGGAGATTTCCTCGGCCAGTTCCGCGTAGCGCTTCGGCGCCAGCTCGGCGAGTTCCTCACGCGCGGTCGCGGTGCGCAGCAACGTATTTCGTCGATCGACGATGATGGCGCGCTGCTGGGCGATCAACTGGTTGTAGCGCCAGGTGTTCGCGTGCACGTCGAGCATGCGGCCCTCGGCGACCCGCTGGGCATGGTCGAGCAGCCCGGCCGCCTTGGGGCTGACGATCCGGCCGTCCTCGTCGGTTTCCATCGGCAGCTTGTTGTGGTCGAGGTTGGCCGCCACGACGTCGTCTTCCCAGCTGGAGAAGAACACCGACGACCCCGGGTCGCCCTGCCGCCCGGCGCGGCCCCGCAGCTGGTTGTCCAGCCGCTCGGTGTGGTGCCGGCCGGTGCCCACGACGTGCAGCCCGCCCAGCTCGGCGACGCGGTCGTGGTCGGCTTCGTCGGAGCCCCCGAGCCGGATGTCGGTGCCGCGCCCGGCCATCTGTGTCGACACGGTGACCACGCCGAACTTGCCGGCCTCGGCGATCACCTGGGCTTCCTCGGCGTCGTTCTTCGCGTTGAGCACCACCGCGGGCACACCGCGGCGCAACAGCCGTTCGTGCAGGTCCTCGGACTCGGCGACGTCGCGGGTGCCGACGAGCACCGGCTGCCCGGTCTCGTGGACGTCGGCGATGTGCGCGACGATCGCGTCGTTCTTGGCCGCGCCCGTGATGTAGACCCGGTCGGACTCGTCTTCGCGAATGTTGGGCTTGTTCGGCGGAATTGGCGACACACCGAGCTTGTAGAACTGGCGCAGCTGCTCGCCGGCGGCCAGCGCGGTGCCGGTCATGCCGCACACGGTGGCGTAGCGGTTGATCAGCGCTTGCACGGTGATCGTGTCGAGCACCTCGCCGGTCTCGGTGGTCTCGATGCCCTCCTTGGCCTCGACGGCGGCCTGCAGCCCGTCGGGCCAGCGCTGCAGTTGCGCGATGCGGCCGCGCGAGGAATTGATCAGATGCACCGCGTCGTCGCGGACGATGTAGTGCACGTCGCGTTGCAGCAGCACGTGCGCGTGCAGCGCGACGTTGACCTCGGTCAGCGTGGTGCCGACGTGCTCCTCGGAGTACAGATCGATGCCGCCGAGCGCCTTTTCGACCTTGCGCGCGCCGGCCTCGGTCAGGTGGACGTTGCGGCTGTCGGAGTCCGTGTCGAAGTCGGTGTCGGCGCTCAGTTCGCCGACCAGCTTGATGATTTCGAGTCGCGGGGTCTCCCGATGGGTGGTCCCCGCCAGCACCAGCGGCACCAGCGCCTCGTCGACCAGCACCGAGTCGGCCTCGTCGATGAGGGCCACGTCGGGGTTGGGCGACACCAGGTCGTCGACGTCGGTCACCAGCTGGTCGCGCAGCACGTCGAAGCCGATCTCGTTGACCGAGGCGTAGGTGACGTCGCAGCCGTAGGCCGCCTTGCGCTCTTTGCTGGACGACTCGGCGGTGATCCAGCCGACCGTCAGCCCCATGGCCTCGATCAGCGGGCCCATCCATTCCGCGTCACGACGCGCCAGGTAGTCGTTGATCGTCACCACGTGCACGTGCCGCCCGGCGAGCGCGTACCCGGCGGCGGCGATCGCGCCGGCGAGGGTTTTGCCCTCACCGGTGGCCATCTCGATCACGTCGCCGGCCAGCATCCGCAGCGCCCCGAGCAGCTGCACATCGAATGGACGCAACCCGCTGGCCCGCTCGCCCGCCTCGCGGGCGATCGCGAGGAACTGCGGGATGTCCTCGGAGTCAGCGAGGTCCTCGAGGTTGAGCAGCCCGGCCGCCTTGCGGAGCTGCTCGTCGGTCAGACCGGCCGCCTCGTCGTCGTATTCCGACGAGTCGGTGACCTGGGTGAGAGAGCGGCTGCGGTCCTTTTCAGTGCTGGCGCCGAGCAGCTTCCAAAAGCGGCTGCTCAGCCGGCCGGGTTGAGCGCGGGTCGTCTTAGGCACAGGTCAACGGTACGCGGTGGGCCGCCGCGCACTCTCATCACGCGAGGTTGGATCGGCGTGGATAGGCGACGTTCGGGTCGGTGAGCACATTGACGACGGCGGGCAGGCCGCTGGCGAAGGCCCGTTCCAGGGCGGGCCGCAGCTCGCCGGGCGCGGCGACCAGCTCGCCGTGGGCGCCCAGGGCGCGCGCCACCTCGTCGTAGCGGGTCCCCGGGCGCAACTCGGCCACCACCGAATAGCCGTACAACGCTTCCATGGGGTGCTTTTCCAAACCCCAGATTCCGTTGTTGCCGATCACCGACACGACGGGCACGTTGTGCCGGACCAGGGTGTCCCATTCCATCCCGCTGAAGCCGAACGCGCCGTCGCCCTGCAGCAGGACCACCTGGCGCTCCGGCCGGGCCAGCTTGGCGGCCAGGGCGTAGCCCGGGCCCGAACCCAGGCAGCCGAACGGCCCGCTGTCCAGCCAGCACCCCGGCAGATAGCTGTCGATCACCCGGCCGGCGTAGGACCCGAAATCGCCGGCGTCGATCACGACGATGGCGTCGCGGTCCAGCATGGGCGCCAACTCCGCGTACACCCGCATGGGGTGCAGGGGGACGCGGTCGTCGGCGAGCTCGGCGGTCTCCTTGGCGCGCGCCGCGGTCTCGGCCGCCCGCAGTTCCTCGATCCACTCTCGGTGCCCGGCGCCGCCGGCGGTGGCCAGCGCCGCCAGGATCGTCAGCAGGTCGCCGTAGAGCTCGGCCTGCACCGGCCGCGGATGGCGTCGCTCGGGTTGGACACGGTCGACCACGACGAGCTGGGTCTGTTGCCCGAACACCGCGCCGAAGCCGAGCCGGAAATCCATCGGCACGCCGACGATCAGCGCAACGTCGGCCTCCCCCAAGGCTTTTCCGCGTGCCCGGGAGAACGCCAACGGATGGTCGGCCGGGACCGCGCCGCGGGCCATCCCGTTCATCAGCACCGGGATCTGGAGTTCCTCGGCCAGGCGCAGCAGCGCGGCTTCGCCGTGCCCCCACCACACGTTGGTGCCGGCCATGATGACAGGGCGCTTCGCCGCGGCCAGTAGACCGACGGCTCGCGTCAGCGCCTGGTCATCCGGTGCGGGCCCCGGCGGCACGTCGACGAGGGCCCCGGGTCGCCCCAACACGTCGGGGTCGTCCGGCATGGAGAACACGTGGTCCATCGGGAAGTCGACGAAACCCACGCCCGAGGGCGCACCGATTGCGGCGCGCAACGCGTCATCGACGAGGCGCCCGGCGTCGTCGGCCGACTGCGCGGTGGCGGCGAACCGGGCCAGCGGCGCCACGAACGGCACGTGGTCGATCTCCTGCAGCGAGCCCATCCCCCAGCGCTGCGCCGGCGCGCGGCCGCCCAGCACCACCAGGGGCGACTGGTTCTGCTGCGCCGCCGCCATCGCGCTCATCCCGTTGGTGATGCCCGGCCCCGCGGTCAGCGCCGCCACGCCCGGGGTCCTGGTCACCTTCGACCAGCCCTCGGCGGCGAAGGTCGCGGTCTGTTCGTGGCGGGTGTCGATCAGCCGGATACCCTCGTCGCGGCAGCCGTCGTAGATCGAGAACAGGTGACCGCCGGACAGCGTGAAGACGGTGTCGATTCCGCTGGCCCGCAGGCGCCGCGCGACGAGGCGGCCGGCATGTACGGTCTGGCTGGACAGATCGGCGCTCATCTGCGCAGCCTAGCGAGAACCGCTCGGGTAGCTTGCGGGGAAGTGCCGACCGCGGAAGGAGACGCCGAAATTGGACTCGAAGCTGTTCAAACCGTCCATCGATTGGTCGTCGGCATTTCAGGATTCCCTGCAGTGGCTCGCCATCGCGTGGGTCATCGGTGCCGTCTGCCTGTTGGCCGCGCTGGTCGCCGCCAGGTATCTGACCCCGTGGGGCCGCCAATTCTGGCGGATCACGCGCGGCTACTTCGTCGGGCCGACCAGCGTCAAGGCGTGGCTGGGGCTCGGTGTGCTGCTACTGCTGGTGCTGTTCTCGGTCCGGCTCAACGTGCTGTTCAGCTATCAGAGCAACGACATGTACACGGCGTTGCAGGTGGCACTCAAAGGGCTCGCCACGGGTAACGACGAAGTCAAACATTCCGGGATCCACAACTTTTGGGTCTCGCTCGGGATCTTCATCCTGCTGGCGGCCATCTTCATCGCCCGGGTGATCCTCGACATCTACCTGACGCAGCGGTTCATCATCGCCTGGCGCATGTGGCTGACGGGCCATCTCACCGACGACTGGCTCGCGGGCCGGGCCTATTACCGGGATCTGTTCATCGACAAGACGATTGACAACCCCGATCAGCGCATCCAACAGGATATCGACATCTTCACCGCGGGGGTGGGTGGCACCCCGAACATCCCGTCCAACGGGACGACCAGCACCCTGCTGTTCGGTGCCGTCAACGCGGTGGCGTCGGTGATCTCGTTCGCCGCGATCCTGTGGAACCTGTCCGGGGACTTCGATCTCTTCGGTGTGAACGTGCCGCGTGCGATGTTCTGGACCGTCCTGGTCTATGTCTTGATCGTGACGGTGGTCGCGATTTGGCTTGGGCGCCCGCTGATTTGGCTGAGCTTCAACAACGAGAAACTCAACGCCGCGTTCCGTTACGCCCTGGTGCGGTTGCGCGACGCCGCGGAGGCGGTGGGCTTCTACCGTGGCGAGCGCGTCGAACGCACCCAATTGTGGCGGCGCTTCACGCCGATCATCGACAACTACCGCAGGTACGTCCGCCGGACCATCATCTTCAATGGATGGAACTGGTCGGCGACGCAGACCATCATTCCGCTGCCGTTGGCGATTCAGGCGCCGCGCCTGTTCAGCGGGGAGATCGCTTTCGGCGATGTCACCCAGACCGCGCAGGCTTTCGGCAACATCAACGACTCACTGTCGTTCTTCCGCAACAACTATGACGCGTTCGCGGCCTTCCGGGCGGCGATCATCCGTTTGCACGGCCTCGTCGACGCGAACGACAAGGGCCGCGAGCTGCCCACCATTCTCGTCAAACCCAGCGAGGAGACCGCGGTCGAACTGCGCGGCATCGAGGTGCGCACGCCGGAGGGCGACCAGCTGGTCGACTCGCTGGACATCCAGCTCGATTTGGGCGACAGCCTGGTGATCACCGGACGCTCCGGAGCCGGCAAGACGACGCTGCTGCGCAGCCTGGCCGAATTGTGGCCCTACGCCTCGGGAACGCTGTGCCGTCCGGATGGCGACAACGAGACGATGTTCTTGTCGCAGTTGCCATATGTGCCGCTCGGCACTTTGCGCACCGTGGTGTGTTACCCGAATTCGCCGGACGGCGTCTCCGATGACCAACTGCGCGACGTGCTCACCAAGGTTGTTCTGGCGCCGCTCATCAGCCGGCTGGACGAGGAGCAGGACTGGGCCAAGGTGCTGTCCCCCGGCGAGCAGCAGCGCGTCGCGTTCGCGCGCGTCCTGCTCACCCGGCCGAAGGCGGTCTTCCTCGACGAGGCGACCTCCGCGCTGGACGCCGGCCTGGAATTCGCCCTGTATCAATTGGTTCGGGCGGAGCTGCCGGAGTGCGTCATGGTCAGCGTGAGCCATCGGCCCGCCGTCGAACAGCACCACGAGCAGCAGCTCCACCTGCTCGGCGGCGGCGCCTGGCAGCTGGGGCCCGTCGAAAAGGAGCCCGCGCAGGTCTAGCGCCTACGCTGCCCCGGGCCTTAACGCCTGCGCGCCGCGTACGCTCCGGCGGTGGGTCGTCGCGCGCCTACGCTGCCCCGGCCCGTCGGGCCGCGTGCGCTCCGGCGCGGCGCCCGAAGAACGAACCCTCACCCAGCTGCGTCCCGCTCGCGTAACCCTTGCCGTCCTGGGCGAGGTTGGACGCGCACGCGCCCGCGGCGTACAGGCCGGGCACCACGGTGCCGTCGTCCCGCTGCACCTCTCCGTCAACGGTCACCGCGAGGCCGCCGATCGTGAAGCCCGAGTACATCGCACGCCCGAGCGACAGATCGAACACCGCCCACGGGCCGTTGTCTTGCGGCGCAAGGTATTCCGGCTGCTTGTGGAAGTCGGGATCCTCACCGGCGGCGGCGAATTCGTTGTAGCGGTCCAGGGTGGCCGCGAGGTTGCCGGCCGGGATGCCAAGCGCGGCTTCCATTTCCGCGATCGTTTCGTAACCATCGAGGAAACGGATCAGCGGCATCGCCGGCATCTCGGTGTGCGCCTCGTCGACGACGAGGTATGCGGTCTGCTCCGGCTGCTCGAGCACGAAAGCCGAAGTGCGCGAATGGTAGGAGTCCTCGGCGACGAAGCGCTTGCCCTCCTTGTTGACGATGACACCGGTCAGCAGGATCTCGGGCGGGTAGGCGGCCGCGGTGATGAACAACTCGTCCATGTGCTTGGTGGCGCCACCCGCCGAGACCCCCATCCGGATGGACAGCCCGTCGTCGTTGGGGTTGCCCAGGATGTAGGGCGCCGCGAGGCCGTGGTGCTTGGTGCGCCGCGGTTGGCCCAGAGCGGGAGTGTGCTCGGCGACCATCTCCGGATTCATCGCGAAACCACCGGCCGCGATGATGACGGCTTTGGCCTTGATGGCGCCCGTTTCGGTGAAGTGCTTCCAGGCGACGCCGACCACGGCGCCGTCGTCGTCCAGGATGAGATTGGTGGCGCCGGTCTCGTAGCGGGTCTGCACGCCCAGCGAGTCGGCCCGCTTCACCAACAGGTCGATGACCATGGCCGCGCCGCCCAGCTCGCCGGGGACCGGCACGGAGTGCCCGCGCGGCGCCGGCTTGGCCCGCTCGCAGAAGGGCCACACCTTTTCGTTGCCCGTGTAGCTGAGTCCCTCGGTGCCCGGCGGCACGACGACTTTGCCCGGGTAGTAGCTGCGCTCGAACTGAAAGCCCAAGTCTTCCAGCCAGTTGAAATGCTCGACGCTGCCGTCGCAGTAGGCGCGGATCTTGTCGAGTTCGGGCTCACGCGAGACCTCGACGAGATACTTGTACATCTCCTCGGCGGAGTCGTCCTGACCGGTCGCCTGCTGCACCGCGGTCCCGCCGCCGAGGTAAAAGTGGCCCCCGGCAAGCGAAGTGGTGCCGCCGGCCGCGGCCGCGCGTTCGAGCACCAGCACCCGCGCCCCTTCGGCCGCCGCGCTGACCGCGGCGCAGCCACCGGCGATGCCGAAGCCGATCACCAGTACGTCGACCTCGTCGGACCACGACGTCACGTCGTTGGCACTGACTGTCGCCGGAATCTCGGTGCTCATTGGCGCTGCTCCTGTTTGATGTAGTCGTAAAACGCCCTCATGTCGGGCGCGATGTACGCGAACTCCACGAACGGCACACCCGCCTGTGGCGCCGCGACGTAGGCGAACTGGATTCCGCCGGGCATCACGCCTTGCTGCACGACCGCGGCGCCTCGCTCGGCCGCCTGGACCAACGCCGCCTCGAATTGCTCGGGGCTTTCGGCCTCCATGCAGATGTGGTGCAAACCCGGCCCGCAATCGCGCAAAAAGTCACTATAGATGTTCTCGCCGCGCACCGGTTGGATCAGCTCTAACTGCATGTCGCCGAGGTAGCTCAAAGAGATGCTGGCGACGAAATCGGCGGGCTCGCCGTGGTAGCTGCAGGCTTCCGGAGCAAAGTGCACGTCGGGTATTCGCACCCACTTCCGGACACCTAACAGGCCGGTGAGCGCGGTTTCTGTGGCGTCGAGGTCGGCGGTAACCCACGCGATCTGCGTTGGCGATTCAACGGGAAGGGTCATCGTCTCGCAGAATAGTCCAGCCGCCGGGCCGCCAGAAAGGGGCCGAACGACTTTGCCATGCCGGGCCGTTCCGCGCCGGAAATCCCCGGGTGAACACGTTCTAATTCCGTGTGTTCGCCGGTCCCCGGGGCATCAATGTTGGCTCAGCACATCCACCAGCAGCCGCAGCTGGGCGTCGAAGATCTCCTCCGGGTCGGTGAGGGTGTCCGTGCCGTATTGCCCGAACACCTCGAGGCTGATGGCGCCGAGCACCCCGGCCCATAGCAAGAAGCACTTGGCAAGCACCTGATCGTCACCGGGGAATCCGAATTCGTGTCGAATCCGCTCGAAGTCGGAGGACATCGGTTGCGGCGCAAGATCATTGGTGAGCCGGATGTCCCCGGTGGCGATGCCGGACGCGACGGCGTCGAACAGGGCCGCGACCACCCGGGTGCCGACGGCGACCGTGCGCTCCGGCGGCGCGTGATAGCCGGGGACCGGACTGCCGTACAGCAGGGCCCAGCACGCCGGGTGGGCGACGGCCCACCGCCGGGTCGCCCGCGCGATGGCGGTGACGTCGTCGCTCCACAGCTCCCCCGCGGTTTCGCGGGCGCGTTCCACGGTGTCGGCCAGGTCGGAATAGGCGTCGACCAGCAGCAAGGTCAGCAGCTCGTCGCGGCTGGAGACGTAGCGGTACACCGCTGAGGAGACCATGCCCAGGTCGCGGGCTATCGCCCGCACCGACAATCCGGCCGCACCGCGCTCGACCAGTTGGCGGCGACCGAGTTCGATGATTCGCGCCTCGATCTGTTCCCGTGACTCCTGGCGTTTGCCCACGCGATCAGTCTGACACAACCGAGAACACTGCTCTTGCTTTCTGGAGCGCGTTGTGGCAGCTTCATCAGAAGTGAGAGCGCCGCTCTCAACAATTCTGACGGGATTAGCCGAGAGGATGCACCATGTCCACGCGTTATGAGGAGCCGAACCGGGCCGCCCGCGCGGCCAACCTGGCGATCCGCTGGCTGGCCGACGCGGGGATCAGCATCGCCGGCACCCGCGCGCTGCGCGTTCGTGGGCGCAAGTCGGGCAAGCAGCGCGCGGTCGTGGTCAACCTGCTGACGGTCGACGGGGTGGACTACCTGGTCTCGCCCCGGGGCAACACCCAGTGGGCGCGCAACGTCCGGGCTGCGGCCGTCGTCGAGGTGGGTCCACGGTGGCGTCGCCAACGCGTTCGGGCCAGCGAGGTCGACGACGCGGTCAAGCCCGATCTGCTGAGGTGTTACCTGGCCCGGTGGTATTGGCAGGTCAAGGATTACGTCGCGGGGCTGACGCCGGACAGCAGCGACGAGCAGTTCCGCGCCGCGGCGCCGACGATTCCGGTGTTTGCGCTCACCAAGGCGGGCTGAGGCGATCCGGCCGGGCCGCTAACGCGCGTTGTCGCGCGCCCCGAGATCCTCGCGGACCTGCTGCGAGGTGGCCCCCCACGACACCGCCGCCGGAAAGTCCCCCCACACGCTGTTGAAGATCCCGACGAGCTGTCCCGGGCCGCCACTGGGCGCCAGATACACCGGCCCACCGGAGTCACCGTTGTGGCTCTGCACGCCGTTGGACATGGTGAACCAGCCGTTGTTCACGCTTTGCACCGTCCCGCAGGTTTCCCCGGTGATCACGCCGTAATGACAGATCGGCTGCCCGGGCGTCAGCGCCAGGCCGGGGTCGGAGACCAGCGGACGACCGCCCGGCAGGATGTTGTTCGCCGTGACGTCGTTGTCCAGCACGATCGCCTCGTAATCGTTGATCACCTGGCTCGTGGACACCGTCGTCCCGCTGGGTGTGTTGTCCCGGAAGGCCGCCAGACGGCCGATCACGGCGCCGCCCCGATCCGTGACCACTCCGCCCCCGCCGCGGCAGTGTCCGGCGGTGAACGCGACTTTCAGGGCGGGGTCGACATATCCCAACGTGCAGACGCGGTTGTCCTGGCGTATCTCCATGCCGGGATACACCACGACGTCCGCTTTTGCCGGCGCCGCCGGCAGCAAGGAGGCGAGCGCCGCGACAGTAACCGACGCGGCGAAGGCGCGCATTGCCAGGCGATGCACCATTCACTCCGATCCATCGGGCGGATACCGACGGGAGGTCGAGGTTACGGCGTAACCGGCCTCCACGTTCAGCTTTTCGCGCCGGGCAGCGCCGATGTTACAGAGTGGTCACGAGCGGGGCCGTCGCACCGGTTTGACCGGCGGTGCGCGGCGCCCAGCCGGGCGGGCCGAACACGTAGCCCAGCCGGTCCCGCAGCCGGGTGGCCGTCCGCCAGTCGCGGGCGATCGCAACGTATTCGCGCGTCTGCAGCTTCCAGATATTGAAGGTGTCCACCTGCTTCGTGAGGCCGTAGTGCGGGCGGAACAGCTCGGGCTGGAAGGTGCCGAAGAGCCGGTCCCAGATGATGAAGATGCCACCGTAGTTTTTGTCCAGGTACACCTTGTCCATTCCGTGGTGCACCCGGTGATGCGACGGTGTGTTGAAGACGAACTCGAACGGCCGGGGCAGCTTGTCGATCCGCTCGGTGTGGATCCAGAACTGGTAGATCAAGTTCACCGAGAAACTGAAGAACACCATCCACGGCGGAATTCCCAACAGCGGCAACGGAATCCACATCAAGATCTCGCCGCTGTTGTTCCATTTCTGACGCAGCGCGGTGGCGAGGTTGTAGTACTCACTGGAGTGGTGGGCCTGGTGCGTCGCCCACATCAACCGCACCCGGTGGGCGATTCGGTGGTAGGCGTAGTACAGCAGGTCGACGCCGAGAATAGCGATCACCCAGGTGTACCACTGGGTCGCCGACAGGTGCCACGGCGCCAGGTAGGCGTAGATCGCGGCGTAGCCGAGCAGGGCCAGCGTCTTCCAGCCGGCGGTGGTGGCCACCGAGACCAGCCCCATCGAGATGCTGGTCAGCGAGTCGCGGGTGCGGTGCGCCCCCGAAGCCGGACGCTCGGCGTCGGCCGCGAGGTGTTCCAGCTTGCGGGCCGCGGTCCATTCGAGGGTCAGCAGCAACACGAAGAACGGAATGGCGAACAGCACCGGGTCCCGCATCTGCGGAGGCAGCGCGGACAGGACGCCGGAAAGGGCACTCACACAGGTAAGACTACGACGAACGCCGTGATGCTCACCGGCGATCGTCGGACTGCACGTCGTTCCCGGCATACCACTGGACCGCCCGAACGCCGGGCAGCAGGGAGAGCTCTGCCACCAGCCGCTCCAGCCGGGCCGGGGCGTCACTATCCATCAGCAGGTGGGCGGTCAGGGTGATCTCGTCGTCGGCGGGATGCCCGGTGTGGATCCCGCGAAGCGTGATGTCATTGCCGCCGGCATGCTGGACGATCTGGGCGCGCGCGTACTTCTCGTGCTTGGGGCGGCAGACCACCTGCACCAGATACGGCAGCAGGCTTTCGTCTTCGTCGGCGCTGTTATCGCGGTCGATGAGCCGGCCGAGCGGGCGCCCCAGCACATGAATGCCGATGACCGTGCCGGTGCCGATCAACG
This sequence comes from Mycobacterium sp. NTMscope_Eco_3, assembly GCF_976985685.1. NCBI lineage: Bacteria > Bacillati > Actinomycetota > Actinomycetes > Mycobacteriales > Mycobacteriaceae > Mycobacterium > Mycobacterium sp. NTMscope_Eco_3. Next base: position 2,391,698 of record NZ_CDRJYZ010000001.1, read on the forward strand.
CGAAGACCAGGTGCCCGGAAGCGGCCAGCACGCCGATGGCCGCTGAGCACCACAGGGTGGCGGCCGTGTTGAGGCCCCGGACGTTGACCCCCTCCCGCAAGATCACCCCACCGCCGAGGAAGCCGATACCGGACACCACATAGGACGCGACCCGGGTCGGGCTGGAATCCGAGGTGGCCGCCGCGTAGAGGACGAACAGGGTTGCGCCCCCGGCAACCAGCGCGTTGGTGCGCAGGCCGGCCCGACGGGCCCGCCACTGCCGTTCCAGGCCGATGAGGGCGCCGCAGCCCACACCGACGCCCAGGCGCAGCGCGAAATCGACGGCGCTCAGCGTTTCCACGACCCGCTCCTTCCCGGTTGCAGACGGCGAAGGGAGCCAACCAAATCCGGGTTAACCGCAAGTGGAGCCCAACCGAACCGCTGGCGTCGGGTATGTCCCCCGGCGGGCGGCGAGTCTCAGGCTAACCGGCTTTGGGCGTGAGGTGGTGGGGGCAGTAGGCGTTCGATGCGAGTGCCGCGAATTTGGCGGCGGCGTCCATCGTCATGCCGGGATTTTGGTCCTTGATGTCGCTGACGACCTGCAAACCCGTTTCGCCCCTGCCCATCAACCCGCACACGGCCTTGGCGGACGTGATGACTTGGCTCGGGCTGCTGTAGGTGATGCCGGAGTTGCTGAGGTTGGCCAAAAACGCCGCATCGTCGCCCTCGGGCTCGGCGTGCGCGGGCGCCGCGAAACCGACCACGCCGGCGGCGCACAGCAGCGCAACGAGACTTTTCATGCCGATCCCGCCTTTCCGAGAGTTGGCAACGTCACCTTGGGCTTGTCTCCGCCGGACACGTGCACCGCATGGATGCCGGGTTTCTTCGACAGTTGGTCGAGCAGATCGTCGAGTCCGGCCTTGTCGACGTTCCAGTGCTGCACGGCTTCCGGTTGCTTTTGCAGCTTCGCGATGACGTCGTCGAGTTTGACGGGCTCGGCGGGCTTCGCCGCGCCCCCGGCGCGGGCCCCCCTGCCGCTCACGACCTGCGGCGTGACGGCGCCGAGTGCGCCCCCGGTCAGGCTTCCCAGCGCCATCTGACCCAGCAGGCTGCCCGGAATTCCGGCCGCGGGCGCCGCGGCGATGCCGGCGCTCGGCGCCAGGCCGCTGGCCAGCCGGATGGCCGGGGTCGCCGACGCCCAGGTCGGTGGCACCGATAGCTTGCCCACCACGTTCGCCTCGCCCATGCCCGCCGATACCGCGCTGGTCAGGCCCGCGCCGGCCGACCGCATCCCGAGCCCGGCTCCCAGCGCGGACTTCGGGATGTCCAGGCCCTCAACCGGGAGGTTGTAGAAATACTTGAACTCGGTCATGCCGAGATTGATCGGAGCCAGGGCTTCGCTGGCTACCGTGTTGAACCGGCCGATGTCGGCCAGGATCCCGAACGTGTTCTGCCACGTCGTCCCGGCCAACGGTGACCCGGTCAGGGTGTTGAGCACCTGGTCCCAGAAGTCCATGTAGCCGCGGGACGCGTTGCCGATGGCCTCGAGCAGCTGGCTGATGATGCCCGACGGTGGGGCCGCGGCCTCCGCGGTGGCGGCGGTGCCGCTTGCCACGCCGGTTGCCTCGCCCAGCGCGGCCGCCTGGGCGGCGATCCCCGTCGGGTTGGTGGTCTGGGGTGGCTCGGTGAACGGTGCCAGTCGCGTGGCGGCAGCGGACGCGCCGGCGTAGGCGTACATCGCGGCGGCGTCCTGGGCCCACATTTCCCCGTATTCGGCCTCGGTGGCGGCGATCGCTGCGGTGTTCTGCCCAAAAGCGTTGGTAGCCAACAGCGTTGCCAGCCGGACGCGGTTGGCCGCGATCTCGGGCGGCGGCACCACCGCCGCGAATGCGCTCTCGTAGGCGCCCGCGGCCGCCGTGGCTTGGACGGCCGCCGTCTTGGCCTGCGCCGAGGTCGCCGACATCCATGCGACGTACGGCGCGGCCGCCGCGGCCATGGCGGCTGCCGACGGGCCGGCCCACGCCTCGTTGGCCAGGCCCTCGACGATCGAGCCGTAGGACGACGCCGTGGACTGCAGTTCGGCCGCGAGCGCGTCCCACGCGGCGGCGGCCGCCAACATCGGCCCCACCCCCGGACCCGTATACATCTGGCCGGAGGTGATTTCGGGTGGCTGGAAGGCGAAAGTCATGGCGATGGCCTTCCCGCGCCTGCCGGGCCGGTGGCCGCCGCGGACGAAGCGAGGGTGCCGGCAAACATCGCGTGCAGCGCGGGCGTTTGCGGCGGTGGAGTCACGGCTGACATGGGCCGTCCTGCACGGTCGAACGCGGTCTGAGGTGTCATGTCGAAGCCCCTCAATCCGCCGGCACCACGATGATCGTGGCGGTGGTCGCGACGCCGTCGGCGGCCGCCGCGGCGACGCCGGTCGTGCCGTTGCTAACGGTGCGCACGCCGGCGCCCGCGAGCGCGCGTCCGGCCACGCTCGCCATGGCCATCTCGCCGAACATCGCCCCCTGCGCCGTGGCGGTCATCGGCGGGACGGCGCCCAAACTCGCACCCGGCAGTATCGACGCGATCGTTTTCATCACGGGCGCGGCGGTGGCCCAGGCTTGGGGAACCGACAGCGATCCGACCAGGGTCGCGCGGCCCATCGACCCCGCCACGCCCCCGATGTCCGGTGTCACCGCGGAGACGTAGCCGCCCCGCAGCGGCGCCAGCGGCGAGAGTCCCCCGACGATGTCCTTCCCGCCGCCGAGCAGTTCGGCGACACCCGGCGCGTTCTGGGCTACGCCTAAGGGCTGGAGGGCGAACAGGAACCAGCCGCCGGGCACGATGAGTGCCCCAATGGGGCTGTAAGCACCGGTGACAGCGGCGAAAAAGGGCCGCAGAGCGGCCGTAATCGGGTAGATGGCTTCGATGATCGACGCCGCCGGCGTCGCCGCCGCGGCCGACGGGGTCGTCGCCAGGGCTTGCAACATGATGGGCGCCGCGTTGACCATCGCTGACAGCTCAGATTGGAGATCCGAACCGGCGCTTTGCGCCACGGCGGCGGATTGCCGTGCCGCCGCGGATGAATCGGTGGTCTGCGGCGGCTCGGTGAAGGGCGCCAGCTGCGTGGCCGCCGCCGACGAGGCGGCGTAGGTATACATCGCCACGGCGTCCTGCGCCCACATCTCGGCGTACTCCGCTTCGGCCGCCGCGATGGCCGCGGTGTTCTGGCCAAGGATATTGGTGGCGATCAGCGTCATCAACAGGCTGCGGTTGGCGGCAATCACCGGCGGGGGAACCGTCGCGGCGAACGCGGTCTCGTAGGCCGCGGCAGCGAGCCGGGCCTGCGTCGCCGCCTGCTCCGCCTGGGCAGCGGTCGCCGTCGCCCACGCCACGTACGGCGCGACCGCGGCGCTCATCGACGACGCTGCCGGTCCCAGCCAGGACCCCGCGGTCATGCCGGCGACCGTCGAGCCGTAGGCCGCCGCGTAGGAATACAGTTCGGCTCCTAAGGCATCCCATTCCGCGGCGGCGACCAGCAAGGGCCCCGATCCGGCACCCACGTACATCCGTCCTGAATTGACCTCTGGTGGCAGCGCCCCGAAGTCCACCCATTGCCTCCCGTCCTTCTGGCGCCAGGGTAGGAGCGGATACGCGGGCATCCCGCGAACAAGGTGCGGCTCACATGGAATTCATGAGATTCGCCGATGGAGCATATGTGTATTCCATGTGTTTACGGCAGCGCTGCAAAGCGTCCTTCGGCTGAGAAATTCTCAGGATCGGCAGTCCGCTCCGCCAACCGCTGATGCCAGCGAGGTGAATGCGCGCCGCGCGCAAGGGATTTCGGGCGCGAAACCGGCCCGGCCGATTGCACGGTCGCCGCGTGCTACGCAGCTATCTTCTGTTAAGTTGCTGCGGGCAATAGAATTTCGCCGCGATCGCCAAGAACGACGTCGCGTGGTCGTCGGTGAGTCCGGGGTTTTGGCTCTTCAATTCGTCCACCATTTGGGGGCCCAACTCGCCGTTTCCCATCGACACGCAGACGGCTTTGGCGAACTTTACGGCCCCATCCGGGGTCGCGTACGTGATGCCCGCGCCGCGCAGCGAAGCGAGGAACCCGGCCTCGTCGCCACCGGTCGACCCCGGTTCGCCATGCGCGAGCGGGGACAGACCGATGGCGGCCGAAACGCCGACGCCCAGCGCCAGCAGCAGTCTCATGACTCGAGATTCTCCCATGCCGCCGCGACGCGCGCAGCGCCCAGCCTCGAGGCCGCAGACATGCTGCGCGACAAAACATTCAGCGTCACCGGCCCGAAGGGCCGCCTGCGGATCAGGCTTTGGAGAGCTGGTTGGGGCAGTAGAACTTCGCGGACAGCACAGCGAAATTCGACGCCATCTCCATATCCATGCCGGGGTTGCGGGCCTTCACGTCGTGGACGACCTCCAATCCCGGTTCACCGTTGTTCAAGCACGAGCACACGGCCTGTCCGGCGGCGACGGCCGAACCCGGGCTGGCGAAGCTGAATCCGGCTTGGTGCAGCGCCGTGATGAAGCCGCCGTCGTCACCGTTCGGTTCTGGCCCGGGATCGGCGTAAGCCGGTGCGGCAAGGCCGATCATCGCGAACGCACCCAGGAGCGCCAGTAGTTTTGTCATCACTCATCACCCTTCTGTCATCACGCGCGGCCGGCGGCGTGAGCGCGGATTGCCTTGTCCCCTAACCCGACTGGGCTTCGGTCGGTAGGACGTTGGACTTGCCTCCCTTTTTCAGATGCACCGCGTGGATGCCGGGTTTCTTGGCCAGCTGCTCGAGCAGCGCGTCGAGGTTTTCCTGATCGACGTTGTGGTGCTGCACGCTTTCGGGCTTCTCCGAGATCTGTGCGACAAGGCGTTTCAGCTGTTCGGGCGATTGCTTGTCCTTGAGGTCTTTGATCGCGGCCATCCGGTTGCGCACCCCACCGCGGACCGCGGTGGGCCCCCCGGAACCCAGCGCGCTGCCCAGCATCCCGGCCAGGCCCATCGAACTGAACAGGCTTCCCTCGCCCAGCGCCGCCGCCGGCACGGCCTCGGTCCCGGCGGCCGACAGGGCGGCAGCGACGGTCCTGACCGACGGCGTGGCCGTGGCCCAGCTGGGCGGGATCGAGAGCTTGCCCACCAGGGTGCCGGCATTGCCCATGCCGGCGATGGGGCTGATCGCGCTGTAGAGCGTCCCGCGACCGAAGCCCAACGCCCCAAGCCCCGCGCCCAGAGCGTCCTTGGGCAACGCACCGTACGCGACGGGAGGGGCGAACTTGAGCCACTGTGACAGCGGAAAGTTGACCAGCAATCCGACGTCGTTGAACTGAGTGGTCAGACCCAACGGCACCTTCACGGCGTTGTACATCGCGGTGTAGAAGCTCGCCCCGCCCGGGACGGTGTTGAACAGATTCGTCATGAACGTCTGATAGAGGTACGCCAGGTTCGCCGCCCCGGAGAAGGGCCCGCTGTAGGGCAGCGTGGTGGTCGCCGCCGTCGCCGCGGCGTTCGCCACGTTGGCGGCGGGGGTGCCGGCCGCCGACGTCACCGCGGCCGCTTGCATCGGTTCGGCCGCCGCGCTGGTGGTCTGGGGCGCCGGGCTGAACTCCGTCAATTTGTTGGAAGCGGTCGCCGAGGAGGCGAAGTAGGTGTCCATCGCCGTGGCGTCCTGCGCCCAGAACTCGCCGTATTGAGCCTCGTTCGCGGCGATCGCGGACGTGTTCTGCCCGAAGAGGTTCGTCGCCACCAATTGCGCCAGCAGCGCCCGGTTTTCGGCGATCACCGCCGGCGGCACATGGGCGGCGAAGGCCGCCTCGTAGGCGGTTGCCGCTTCGGTGGCCTGGGTCGCGGATTGCGCGGCGGCGGCGGCGGTCTGCTGCATCCAGGCCACGTACGGGGCGGCCGCGGACGCCATGGCAAACGACGACGGACCCGCCCAGGGCCCGGCGGTCAGGCTCGAGATCGTCGCTGCGTAGGACGTCGCGGTGGACTGTAATTCGGTGGCCAGGCCCTGCCAGGCCGTCGCCGCGGCCACCAGCGATCCGGCGCCCGGGCCGCTGTACATCCGGCCCGAATTGAACTCCGGCGGAAAGGCTCCGTAAAACATCCGTGTTACCCCTTACCTCGGAATTCGAGCGAAAGCACCTGGCTGCCATGCGGTTTGGTCATCGCGGTCATTCCTCGATGCACGGGATCACGATGATGGTGGCCGCGGCCGGATCGGCCTCCGCGGCAACGCCGCCCAGCGCTCCCATTGCCGTGGCGGCGCCGCCGACCGGACGGGTTGCGGCGGCGGCGACGGCGCGTCCGGCCAAGCTCGACAGGGCCATCTGGCTGAAGACGCCCTCCTCGCCGGCCAACGCGGCCGGCGCCGCCGCCAAGTTCGTCGGCAACCCCTGGGCCAGCGTTCGGATCGCCGGGGCGGCTTCCGTCCAGCCCTGCGGCACCGACATGCCGCCGACCAGAGCGGCTTTGCCCATCGATCCCGACACCTGCCCCGCCCCGACCGCGGAGCTGAGCATGGGCTTGACGGCATCGGCGCCACCGGTGAGCGGGGCCAACGCGCCCGAGATGGCTTTCGGCCCAGCCAGATAGGCGGCCGCGCCCTGCCCGTTCTGCCCCCAGGCGTACGCCTGGCCGAACGACAGGAATGGGCCGCCGGGGATGGTGGTCCACGACTGCGGCGAGTACACCCCGGTCACCACCGACCAGAACTCGTTCCAGTTGGTGATGAAACTCGGCGTCGTCAGTTCGGCGGATGACGTTCCCGACGAGCCGGCGTTCGCCACGGATTGCACCGCAGGCTGCAGCGTGCCGCTCAGGTGCGACAGCTGGGTGGCGGTGGTGGTGCCGGACTGGCCGCTACTCTGAGCGACCGCTGCGGCTTGGGCGGGCCCGGCCGAATCGTTGGTGGTGCGCGGGGGCGGTGCGAACGGGGTCAGCTGGGAGGCGCTCGCCGAGGATGCCGCATAGCCGTACATCGCGGCGGCGTCCTGCGCCCACATCTCCATGTAATGGGCCTCGGTGGCGGCGATCGCCGGGGTGTTCTGGCCCAGGATGTTGGTGGCGACCAACGTGGCGAGCAGGGCGCGGTTGGCCGCGATCACCGGCGGCGGCACCGTGGCCGCGAATGCCGCCTCGTAGGCGCCGGCGGCGAGCTTGGCCCGCGCGCCGGCTTCCTCGGCCTGCGCCCCGGTCGCGTGCATCCAGGCGACGTAGGGGGCGGCCGCGGCCGCCATCGCCAGCGACGAGGGGCCCGTCCAGGGGCCCGTCGCGAGCGTCTCGATGGTCGAGCTGTAAGACGCTCCCGTCGTCTGCAATTCCGCGGCCAACTCGTCCCAGGCCGCGGCGGCGGCCAGCAGCGGCCCCGATCCCGCGCCGACATACATCCGCCCCGAGTTGAATTCGGGTGGGTACGCGCCGAAGTCCAGCATTCAGGACCTCCTCGAGTCTCGGCCACGCTGAGCGCGGCGTCGGGGGCCGCGCGTCGACAAATTCGCGCCTGGAAGGGAATTCACGAAGCATGCCTTCGACTGCGGGCGCGCATTTCGCGGGTTGGAAGACAGCAAGCCCTACTCTCCTAGCTGCAAACCGGCGCCATAAAGGGCGGATGAATGAGTAGTCAAGCCACGCTGCTATCGCAATGACGATGTTGCACGGTTGGTATTCAGGCGGCGTTCCCGCCAGGTAAAGCCGTGTAAAACATCGATGTCGCAGCCTTCAGTGCCGGTGTGAGAACGGCGCATGACATCCTTTCGACTAGTGGCGCATATCACCTGGTATGCGCGCGTCGGGCGGGGTTGGGCGTTCTGATGTATTGCTTCGAAGGTGTCCGCATTGCGACGCGACGCGACGACCGAAAAACTTTCTTTATCAACGATGAGTTCTGGCTTTCGGAATCGCCAAAGGACGATTCCGCGCCATTTTCGCGGAAATGCGATTAAGCCCAGTTCGAGCCGACGGCGTCGTCATCGCCGAACTGGCGGTTGTGGTCACGCTGTGTCCTACGGGGTCCGTTCATACCACTAGACGCGGCCAGTCTGCTGTGGCGCTGGTGGGCCACTGACAATTTCCTGTGGGATGAATTCCCGTAAGGCGCAGCGGCTTTCGGGTGTGACACAGACCTCTCGGCGCACGGCGGCGGCGCGATCGGCACCGCGAATTTTTCCATCCGCCGTTGTAAAGATCGGGGCGGTAACGGTTTCGCCCCAAAGCCAAGGGCGCGTGCCGGAGACCTATCCGGCCGCGGGCGGGCGCACCACGAAATTCGGCCGGAAGCCGTACTGCGGGATGGCGCGTCCGAGTCCGTGGCTGCCCATGGGGCTGAACGGCATACCGGGCAGGCCAGCCGCCATCGCCGGAGGTGGAGCCACCATCGGGGTGCCGCCCAGCGCCGGCCCCAACGGGCTGGCGACCGGCGCGGGAGGGGCCCAGCTCGGCGGCACCGACAGCGGACCGACCAGCGACGCCCGGCCCAGCCCCGCCGAGACCGATGCGCCCGCATTGCCCACGCCCGCCAAACCCGACAGTCCTTGGGCGCTTGTGCCGATGCCCGTCGCCGCCGGCGCCCCGCTGGCGATGTCGTTGAGCGCGCCGGCGCTGGCGCCGATCAGCGTCGAGCTCGTCACGCTCTGCACGATCTGGGCTGGGTTAATTGCGCCGGTCGACGTGATCGTGTTCCAGAAATTGCTGTTCGGGTCCAGGATCGACGACACGCCCGACGTCGAGGGCGTCGATGATTCCGTCGGTGACGACAGGGTCTGCAGCGCATTGGGCACGGCGGTGTTCAGCTGCGACAACGTCGCCTGCTGGTTTCCCGCCGTGGTGCCCGTCGCCTGGGCGACCGCGGCGGCCTGGCGGGCTTGGCCGTCCTGGCTGGCCGTTTGCGTCGGGTCGGTGAACATGGCCAGGCGGGTCGCGGCAGCCGAGGAGCCGGCGTAGCCGTACATGGTCGCCGCGTCCTGGGCCCACATTTCGCCGTACTGCGCCTCGGTGGCCGCGATCGCCGGCGTGTTCTGGCCCAGCATGTTGGTGGCGACCAGCGTCGCCAGCTGCGCACGGTTCGCCGCGATCACCGGCGGTGGCACCGTGGCCGCGAACGCGGCCTCGTAGGCCGCCGCGGCGGCTTCGGCCTGGGCCGCGGCCTGCTCGGCTCGCGTGGCGGTGGTGCTCATCCAGGCCACGTACGGCGTCGCGGCGGCGACCATCGCCGCCGATGCCGGGCCGTGCCATTCCTCGCTCGCCAGCGACGAGAGCGCCGACCCGTACGACAGTGCGGCCGAACGCAATTCCGCGGCCAAGCCATGCCACGCCGACGCGGCGACCAGCATCGGGCCCGACCCGGGTCCGGCATACATACGCGCGGAGTTGATCTCGGGTGCGAGCATTGCGAAGTCCACAAACATTTCGGGCCCCCTCCCCTAGCTCGCTGCGATCGTGTCGGCCATCGCCCGTGCCCCTGACGTCCCGCACATGGCGGCGACGCTGAATTGTGTTGCGGTTGACGCTGATAACTCAGCAACGGCTTCGCAACGCGTCATCGGAAACGACATCGGAGTTCTCCTCACTGAAGAGACCGAACTCAGCCGTGATGTGCCAGTCGGGCTAATTCCGCGCACACTCGCGCACGCACGCGAAAAGCGTTGGCGTGCGCGAGAATAAGTGGAAGGAGCCGATCAGGCTACGAAAGGTGGCCGGGGTCGGATCGCAACGAAATGGTCATCGATCTGGGATGCGGACTATCACCGGAACTCATTTCGCTCCTCACCTCCTCGCGGCCAGGGCATACGGGGATGCCATACGTCGCACACGGGGAGAAGCGCCCAACGCGAGAACCGTTGGGCGGGCACCCCTCTCGTCAGAGCTTCGGCACCACACGGCGTATCCGCCTCACCAGAGCCGGAAGCCACTTGGGCTCAACCCTTAATCCGGGAGGAGCTGTCCTGACCCTGGGCGTCTCTCGACGTTCGAGGTCAGTGGCCTATGTCCGTGCAGACGCCTCACCTAGCGAGGTGCTTGCACAGGCCATGGTGGCACCCGGGATTCGTTGAGTCAAATTGACGTGCAGCACAATCCCCATGCCCGCCGAGCCCGGCTACGCCGCTAGTCCGACTTCTCGGCCACCGCTGCGCTGAGGCCCTCCGCGAGATCCTCGCGGGTCAGCTCCTTGAACCGCAGCAGTTGGCGCTCGGTGAACTCGGTCACGTCGCTGGCCAGGACCGCATCCAGGTCCTCGTCGTCCAGACGGAAACTGCGATGATCCCGGGCCTTTTCCACCACGTTGCGCACGAAGCCGGCATTGCCGAGCGTATCGATGCCGCGGATGAGATCCCCGTCTTCCGAATACGTTTCGTCGAGATAGAACTTGGTGTACGACGGCAGCAAGGCCTGCGCCGACTCATCGGTGATGACGTCTTCGTTTTCCTGGCCCATCAGCCGGGTCAGCGCGACGAGTTCGTCCGGGGTGTAGCTGAAGAACTCGATCACGGTCGAAAACCGCCGTCGCAGACCCTGATTCACTTCAAGCATCTTGTCCATGGCCTTGGCGTAGCCGGCCCCGAAAACGACCAGCTCGTCGCGATGGTTCTCCATGTACAACAACAACGTATTGATGATGGCGTTGCCGTAGGGATCGCCCTGCTGATAGCCCTTCTCGTGCAGCGTGTGCATCTCGTCGAAGAAGACCGCACCGCCCAGGGCGCCCTCGAGCATCTCCTCGGTGTTCTTCTCCGCGTCGGCCATGTACCGGCCCAGCAGCTTGGTGCGGCTGGTCTCGACGACCACCGGTTTGCGCAGCACGGTCAACCCACACAGCTGCTTGCTGAAAGCCCTTGCCACCGAAGTCTTTCCGGTCCCCGGCGGACCGAGCAGCAAGGTGTGGCGCGACGTCACCGGCACGGGTAGGCCCATCTTGGCGCGCGCCAGGTTCACCTTCGTCGTCGCCTTGATCAACTTGATTTCCCGCTTGGCCCGCTCCATGCCGAGCATGGCGTTGAGCTCGGCGTCGCCCTCGGCCAGGTACTTCGCCGCATCCTCGGCGTGGCGGGCGGCCTCCGTCTCCGCGCGGGTGGGCGCGCTGTCGGGGTCCCACGGGTCGGTGCGGGCCTCGATCGTTTCCGGGTCGGTCAGGATCAGGCGAAAGTTCGGGTTGTCCAGCGCTTCCCGGGCCGGGGTGAACTTCGGATCCCGCGAATACACGCGCCGCAGCAGCTCGACGGCCTCGTCCTCGCGGCCCAGATGGCGCAGGCACATGCCCTGGGTGTACAGGGCGATGTTGGCCGCGCCCGGTACCCGGTCGCCCTCGATGGCGTCCTGGCCCCGGCGCAGGGCCTCTTCGAACACGCCCAGCGAGGCAAGGGCCGTGGTGGCCATCGCCGCCCCGGCGGCCTTCAGCTCGGGCTGGCGCCACCCCTTGCCCTCGGCGAATTGGTTGAGCACGTCCGGCCACCGCCCGGTGCGGAAGTACAGGACGCCGCGCACGTAGCTGACCAGCTCCTCCTCGAAGGCCTGGCGGGGTTCGACGCCGTCGAGCAGCTTCGCCGCTTCCGCATAGCGTTTGGCTTCGGCAAGCACCGCGGCGTAGGCGCATGCCAGCGACTCCACGCTGGTCACCGCCAGCCGCAGGAACAGCCCGTCGGACACCTCCGGGCGGAACTGCAGCTCGGTGACCCCGAGGCGGCGGGTCTCCCACCCGAACGTCCGGATCGACGACCAGGCGCCGGCGAGCACGTCGAGGCTCTGCTCGCCGGCCAGCATCCGCGCCAGCCAGGCGTCACACATCGACGGGTCCAGGTTGGTCGCCGTGGTGAACATCTGCGACGCAACCTGCGGGTTGTGGCTGGGTTGCAGCCCGTTGACCGACACGCCCGACGCCAACAGGCCGGCGACCATCGCGTTACGGGCGCCTTCTGCGGTTGATTGGGGCCTCGTCATTGCGCTACAGGTACGCCCGCCGAGCTCCCTCGCAGCTGATCGACGGACAGCGCGAGGTCATCGTCGTCGGCGCGCAACGGACGGCTCGGCACCACCAGCAGTGTGCGGGCCGTCGGGGCGGGCAGGCTGGCTCGCACCGCGGCCAGCTGACGACCGGTGAGACGGTTGAGTCCCGACGAGACGTTTCTGCGCAGCCGCTTCTCGGTGTGGTATCGCACCCACGCCGACACCTGCGGACGGCCGCCGCGGGAGGTGAGCCGAATGGTCAGCACGGTGGCGAAAGTGTCGTCCTCCCAGAGCTCCTCGAGCTTGTCGGTGGTGATGTCCGACGGCGTCAGCCACAAGCTCGTCACGAACCCGTTGAAGTGCTTGAGGCGGCGCCACCCGGGCCGGCTCCAGGTCGGCTCCAGATCGGCGAGCACCGCGCGGTCGACTTCGGCGAGCTCCTCGGCGGTCAACGGCCTTGCCGCACAGGTCAATCCGTCGAGATCCTGAGCGAGCCGCTCGGTGGCGGCCACCAGGGTCGACGCGAGCGAATCGCGGGCCGCCACCGCGGCGACGTTGCGCTGCGGGTTCATCCGCAGCACCAGCCAGGTCCGGCGCACGTAGGAGGTGGGCTGGTCATTCGCCACCTCCCATTCCTCGGGGCCCCAGTCGTCGAGCTTGGACAACTCGGCGGCATTACCGCCGCGGCGCACCTTCACCGACACGATGTCGATGTCATCGAGGTGGATGTCGAACTGGCGCAGCCCCGAGGCGACGGCCTGCACCAGCAGCGTGGGGCGCGACGACCGGTGACGATGGCGCGACGCCGAATCGTCCTCGCCGCCGTTGACGGCGATCACCGTGACGAGCTGGCCCTGGTACTCGCGCACGCCGACCTTGTCGCGGCCGAATTTGCGTTGGTGGTCGATGGCCGGGGTGCAGCCGGCCGCCAGTGCCGAGCCCGGATCGGCGGACCAATCCCACAGCCAGGTCGCCAGCCCCGACGTCACCGTCAAGCCGTGGTAGGTGACCAGCGACAGCAGCGTGATCAGCGCGGCCAGACCGACCCCCACCCAAAAGGCGATGCGGTAGGTGCCCTGCCAGGACTCCGGGCAGTGACTGGCCACCGCCATGATCACGACGTCGACCAGGAACACCGTGGTCACCCGCGGCCACGACAAAGACAACCCAAACCTGCGCTGCGCCTTCATGAGTGCTGCTGCTCCGCCCCTATTGCTGTTTCCGAGAACGCTTCATCAGCATCGCCGTGCCGAACACTCCGCCGCCGATGAGCAACGCCACGAACAATCCTCCGGCGGCAACCCATACTGGCACCATATCGCGGGGCGGGGCCGGTTTCGGAACGGTCAGCGGCGCCGACAGTTGCTGCGGCGGCTTCACCGGACCGTCGGGCACATCCCAGGTCAGTGCCGCGACCGGGTCGACGACCCCGTGGCCGACCTGGTTGTCCACGCCGCGGGCGGGAGCCCGGGCCGTGCGCGTCAACCGGTTGATGACCTGATACGCCGATAGCTGCGGGAACTTGGCGCGCACGAGCGCCGCAACCCCCGACACGATCGCCGCCGAGAAGCTGGTGCCGGAAGGAACCAGCAGCGTGTTGTCCGGTCCGTCGATCGCGTTGATCAGCCCGTCGTCGCGCGGCGAAAGCCCGACGACGTCCGTTCCGGGCGCGGCGATCCCCACCCACGGCCCGGCCACGCTCGTCGACGCCTGGCCCTGATTGCCCTGGCTCAGCGGGCGGCCTTCCTCGTCGACCGCCCCGACGGTCAGGACGTAGTCGCTGAACCAGGACGGCGTCACGACGGTGGTGACGGCATTCCAGTTGCGAGGATCGTTGGGCTGCAACGGATCATGAGGCGGGTTCTGCTTGCAGTCCTTTTTGCTGGTGTCGCCGGCCGCGGCCACGATGACGACGTTCTTGTCGACGGCCGCGTAGCGGACCGCGGCGCCCAGCGAGCGCTGGTCGATGACGTTGCGCGCGCTCATGCACGTCACGTCGGAGATGTTGATCACCGACGCGCCCATGTTGGCGGCGTGCACGATCGCCCGTGCCATCGTCTGGACGTTGTCGATCTTCGCCGACGTCTGCGGATCCTCATCGCCGGTGTAGGCGTCCTTGAGGCCGAAGGCCTGGCTGGTCTGCCGGATCGCGATGATGTCGACGTCGGGTGCGATCCCGCTGAACGCATCCGGACCGCCCTTGGGGGGCGCGGGTGGCGGCGGTGCCGGCGGCGGCGGGTCGAGCGGACGCGGATTGTCTACCTCGACCACGCGCCCACCACCGGAGTAGCCGGGGATGGTCACCGTGCCGGCGCCGTGGTTGCCCGCCGGCGCCTGCCCGCCTTGGGGGGGTCCGGGGGCGGGCCCGCCGGGCGCCGGGGCTGCCGGTGGCGGCGGGGGCGCCCCGAAGGGGCCCGGAGGCGGCTGCTGCTCCTGGGGCGGCGGGGGAACCATCGTCACGGTCTGGGGCAGCGGTGAGAGGGTCACCGTCTGCGGCGGTGGTGCTTTGGGCGGTGGCTCCGTAGTGGGAATGGTGACCGGCTTGCGCGGTGCCGCCGGCGGTACGCCCGCGCCGTTGGCCTGGGCCGCCCCGATCATCGACGCCACGATGGTGCCGTGCGCGTCGCAGTCGGACAGCCCGTCACCGGACATGATGTAGTCGCCGCCCGGGATCAGGTGCGGAAAGCGCGGGTGCGGGGTGACGCCGGTGTCGATGACGGCCACCTTCTGGCCGGCGCCGCGACCGAACTGCCACGCCTCCTGCAGATTGAGCATGTCCATGTATTTGGGCTGCAGCCGAAAATCGGTGCCGGGCAGCACGCCCACCTCGGTGCAGTACGAGTTCTGCTTCATCGGCGCCCCCGGCCCGGGCGGACCGTCCGGCGGCACCGCCGCGGCGTCGATCGTCGGAGGCGAGATCGCATACGCCGGCGGCAGATTCGCCAACGCGCCCGATGCGAGCAAGGCGGCGGTGACGCTCGCGGCGATGCCGCGGCCACGCCACACTTTGCCGTCAGCGGTAGCGGATTGCTGCATAGACATTCATCAACCACAATGCCAGCGGGAAAATTGGCATCAGGCAGAGGTATTCGATCCATTCCACGAATTTGCGGAATAGCGGGCTGTAGACGGTGTTTGGCACGACGGCCGCGGATGTCAGCCCCGCGACCGGCACCAAAACCAGGATCGCCGCGCAGATCGACACCGCCAGCGAGGACTGCAGCACGAGCGCGTAGCGCACCACGACAGCGCCGACGATCAGCACCCCGGTGCCGGCCAGGGTGATCGCCTGCCAGCGGTCGACGTACGAGCGGCCCCGCAGCAACAGGAATCCCGCGCTGAAGCCCGCCAGCAGGACCGGCAACCAGCGCTGCCCGGTGTGCGGGTCCGACAGGGCGGTCAGCGAGACGACCATCAGCACGCCGAGCCCGATCAGCAAACCCGACAGGAACGAACGGGCGCGTTCGGCCTGCGTCAGCACGTCGCGGACCGATGCGGGTCCCTCCAAAACCGGGGGGCCGCCGTCGTTGCGCACCACCGTGGTGGGCAGGTCGGGCCGAGCCTCGAACACCCATCGGCTGGTGGCCGACGGGAAGACGGGCAGGCGGATGCCGGCCAGCCGCCGGGAGATCGCGGGCGCACTCTGGTAGATCAGGACCGACACGAGCACGACGCAGGTCAGCAGCGTCACGGCGCTGGTCATGGCCACCATGCGCGCCAACGCGGCCACGGCCGCGATCGCGCTGACGGTGACGATCGCGGTGTAGATCGACAGCCGACGCCCGGTGAAACGCAGCGCGAGGATCGCGGCGATGGTGAGGACGCCGAAGCCCAGCACCGCGTGTGGCGACCCGACGCCGCCGGGCGGCGCGGACGCCGCGGCGATCGACAGCGGTGCGAGGCTGCTCAACAGCATGATGTCGGCGACGCGCCGATCCTGCTGGGTGGTCGCCCGCATCAACAGCAACAGCGAAACGCCCAGCATCAGCACGCCGATCACGCCCGCGTAGACGGTGGGCAGCCACGAGTTGTGGTGCCAGCGCCACCAGCCGAGCAGACCGGTCGCGGTCGTCACCCCGATGGCCACCATCGCCGCACCGACCTGCACGGCAACCACGGGGTCGATGGCGGCGAAGCGCTTGCTGAGGTCCGCGGCGACCGCGGTGGAGATGTGCTCGATGACCTGCGAGCGGTGCTCGGTGTCCGGGATGAATCGGATCCACAGCCGGTCGCCGTCGTAGACGTCCTGCTCGCTGAGCGATTGGGTGGCCCGCAGCGGCGAGCCGTCCACCAGGCACAGCGCCCATCGGCCCCGGCCCGCGGCTTCCAGCGGAGTCTCGCCGAGCTCGCGGAGCCGGCTGTTGACCACCTTCAGCAACGGGTCGGTCATGACCGAGACGGGGGCGTTCGCGTCCAGCAGGACGCCGATCTGGACGCCCGTGCCGGCCATCACGCCGACGACGACCGCCTGGGGCTGTGAGATGCCCTCAACGTCAGCCTGTGGTACTTCAACGACCGCAGTCATCGCCTTGCACTCCCTACCGTGATGAATGGGTGAGCCGGTGCCGCCGTCCGCGTGCCGGCCGGCGCCGGTGTACTCGCCGAGGTGCTGGGGTCCCCCCCGCAGCGCATTCCGACTAATTGGAATTCCATCTGCCTCGCCTTGCGATTAAGAGTTGTGGTTGACACCGTTTTGACATTTGCTGATGTCTTGACAGAAGTATGCCGTGTTCGCAGCTCAACCGCATGTTGAGTGCGACGACATTGATGAAATCTGTGTTTCGCGCGAGTGTCACACCCTGCTGTGAGTTTTCCACTCGCCGTAGGGAAGTGTGTCGAGCACGGTTTTGACGCCCACCTGCACGAGCTGCGGCGTCGCCGGGCAGATGGCGAGCCACGCCTCCCCCGAACCCGCGGTCCGGGCTTGCTGGTAGAGCGCGATGCGGCCACCGGAGCCGTCTTTCAGCGACAGCACGGACGCGCTGGGACCCTTGGCGTCGTCCTGGTATTGGCGGGCGTACACGGCGACCTCGGCGGCGGGGTCCGACAGCGCCTGGCCCAGCGCGGCCACGGTGGCGGCGCTGATGCCCATCCGGCGCAGGTCTCCGCCGGAGAAAACGTTGAAGCCCGACTCCTGCCACGACTTGGTCGCTTCCAGCATCTCCTCCAGCGGCACGTTGACCGCGTTGATCGCCGCAGGCTCGGCGTGGTGAATGGATTCCAGCGCGTCGATCACCAGGGACGCGATCGAGGCGCTGTCGGCGACGGCGACGTCGTCGACGGTGATCTCACCGCCGACCCGGACCGCCGACACCCAATGCTGGCCGCGGCGGGCCAGGACTACCCGAAATTCGTTGTCGGGGATGTCGCGCGAGCCCGGGGGCTGATTCTCGTCATCGAGGACGCCGTAGGCCAGCTTGCCCCGCGACAGCAGGGCGACCACCTCGAGGTCGGGCGCGGCGAGCACTTTCATCCGAGCGGCCACCTGCTCGTTGACCTGGTCGTTCTCGACGATGCCCTGCTCGCGCATCACCGCCATTCCGGGATGCTCGTTGAGCCAGTCGTTCGAGTCCGTGGATACGTAGGGCCGGCACCGCAACTCCGGCGCGACGTGCCGGATGTCCAGCAGCGCCTGGAGCATCCAGAAGCCGTCGACGTTGACGGTGATGTCGGTGCGGGTGCTCTGTTGGTCCATCAATTCCTCAACTGGTCCCTGAATAGCTCAAGCGTCACACTGCACGGTAACCGCAGGACGCGGCAGCACACCGACGGGTGGTGTGCTGCCGCGCCTGTGGTCGAGGCGTCAGGCCCAGCTGGACCCGACGGCGCTGTCGGTACTGGCCATGTTGCTGCCCGCGGACTGAACCTTCTGTCCGTGGGAGTTGGCCTGCTCGTAGATCACCTGGAAGTTGCGACCCAACTGGGTGATGAACTCCTGGCACGCGACCGAACCTGCACCGCCCCAAAAGTCGCCGGCAGCAAGCACATCGCGAACGATGGCCTGGTGCTCGGCCTCCAAGGAGGCGGCCTGGGCGCGGATCAGGGCACCGTGGGCGTCCACGTCGCCGAACTGGTAGTTAATGCTCATATCGGTGTTCTCCTAAAGTCTCGAAATGTTAGGCAGCGGCCGTTTTCGGCGCTAGCTGCTGAGGATCTGCTGCGAGGCCTGCTCTTGCTGCTCGTAGTTGTTCGCGTCGCGGATCAGCCCGTCGCGCACCCCGTGCAGCATGTTGACGATGTTGCGGAAGGCCTGGTTGACCTGGCCCATGGTGTCGTAGGACGTCGCCTGCGCCTGGCCGCTCCAGCCCGCGCCGGCGATGTTCATCGACGACGCCCACATCTTGCGGGCCTCGTCCTCAACGGTCTGGGCGTGCACCTCGAAACGCCCCGCCATCGCCCGCATCTCGTGCGGGTCGGTCATGAAACGTGTTGCCATGTCGGCTGTCTCCTTATTACGTAGTTAGTGGGTGTGTGGTTTAAGACGGTGGCCGGATCGTTTACGGATTACGCAACCGCCGTGCCGAATGGATAGAAATGGCCCCCCCTTCCCGTCAGCCGGCGGCCACCGGGCGTTGTCACGGTAAGACGGACGTCAGACCCGAACCGCGACGTTTGAGTTGACGGAATGCGTGTTGGTGTTGGGGTTGCTGCGTGGGGCGAACCCTGCGGCCCCGCGCTCAGCCCCTGGTGGGCGGTTACGTGGGAACCCACGTCGATGAGGATCTGTCCCAAGCCCGGAACCGCCGATGCGACTCAGCCGGCGGCGGCCGCGTTGGCTGCCTCGGTGGCAGCGTACGAACCGGAGCTCATGGACAGGGTGTTCACGAATTGCTCGTGGATGGCGGCAGCCTGGGCGCTCACCGCCTGGTACATCTGCGCGTGCGCCGCGAACTGAGCCGCGGTCAACGCCGACACCTCGTCGGCAGCAGCGGGTACCACCCCCGTCGTTGGGGCTGCAGCGGCTGCGTTCTGGGCGCTCAAGGTCGACCCGATAGCCTGCAGATTCCCGGCCGCCGCGGCCAAAGCCTCCGGCTGTGTGGTCACGAACGACATATTTGTTTCCCTCCTAGTTCAAATCCCCGACTCTGCGAGAGTAGATGACTGCGACCCCCGAGGCCGGGGTGGACGCAGCGTGTTTGCAATTGTTCACGTAGTGGTACGGCGAATTCACTTTCGTTAACGACACAGTAACAGCGTCTGACCTCGACCGCAGCCCTTCGCGCGACAGTCAGAACAAACGGCATCTGGCCCCGGTCGAAAAAGTTGCTGGTAGCCATCGGACAGGTTGCTGCGGCCACGTCGAGCGCCACAACGATCCGACTGCCGACGAACTCGCCGCACCGAGTCATCGCGATGACCTTTGCCACTAGCGCGTCGCTCGCACCTCCTTTCGTCCATTTCAGCTGGTTGATCGCACCGATGGCCGCGGCTCAGCCGGCGAAGGGTGGTCGGGCCATGACAGTGGGCCGGAAGCCGTATTTGGGTCCGGCCACGCCGTGTCCGCCGGCACCGGCACCGGCCAACGGCATCCCGCCGAGCAGGTTTCCGGGTCCACCGGCGGCCTCGGGGGCCGCGCTGATGGTGCTGACCGGAATCGCATGCCCGAGCGCCGGCGCCGCCGCCGGGGCCCCCGACCACGCGACCGGCACCGACAACTTGCCCCCGATCGAGGCCGCACTGCCCAACGCCGCCACCGGATGCGCCGCCGCAGCCCCCCCACCGAGCATGCCGCCCAAACCACCCAGCGCGGGCAAGGCCTTGGCCGCCGCCGGGGCCGCACTACCGATCAACCCCAACGACTTCGAGATCTGCACAAAGTTGTTCCCCATACCAATGCTGAAGTACGGCAGACCCTCGGTGTTATAGAACAATCCCGCAAACGGGGTGTAGCCGTTCACCGCGGTTCCCAGGCTGGTGGGGAGCGTAGTCTGCCCGGTCAACAGGAACCAGATCTCGGTCAGCGGGTCGGTGGCCGTCGTCGCCTGCGTCGTGGCGTTGGTGGTGGGCTGGGCCAGCGACTGCAACACCTTGGACGTGTTGACCGCCGAGGAATCCGTGGTCGCCTTGGTGACCGCCGCATTCTGGGTGGCCTGCCCCGACGCATTAGTGATCTCGGGAGCCTTCTGAAACGGCGTCTGCTTGGTCGCCGACGACGACTGACCCGCATACCCATACATCGCACCCGCATCCTGAGCCCAATACTCGCCATACTGGGCCTCCAACTGCGCAATCAACGGCGTGTTCTGCCCCAACACATTCGTCGCCTGCAACTGAGAGACCTGCATCCGATTCGACGCCACCAACGGCGGCGGCACCGACGCCGACAACGCCGCCTCATACGCCGCCGCCGCTGCCCGCGCCTGCGTCGCCGCCTCCTCAGCCTGCGCCGCCGCCGAGGTCATCCACGCAACGTACGGCTCCACCGCCTGAGCCATCGTCGCCGACGCCGAACCCAACCACTCCTCACTACTCAAAGCGGTCACCACCTTCTCGTAAGAAAGCGCCGCCGAATTCAACTCCGCAGCCAACGCACTCCACGCCGACGCCGCAGACACCAACGAACCCGACCCCGGACCCGAATAAATCCGCGCCGAATTGAACTCCGGCGGAAAAGCCCCATAATCCAGCACGAATAGCCCCTTAACCTGTGATCTGCGAATCGACGCGTCGAGTTGCGAAAGACGTTAATGCGCTGGTGGCCGGCCCCGCCCCGCTCGAATGGCGGGCGGCCTTCCGGCCCGCCTCTCGGGTGGCCGGCGCCATGCGCCGCTCGCCGCCGGCGGACCGCGCGGTGGTCGGCCCGGATAGCGGTCTGGAACTGCGGAAACGGCCGGAACCGAGGGTGCGCCCGGTCGGGCTACCGCGGTGCGATGTCGTGGTCGCTCGGGGCACGGGTATCGGGGCCGGGGATAAAATCCGGTCGCGGATAAAGGTGAGGGTGCGCATGCCGAATTCCGCCGCTTATCCGGCCGAGGGCGGGCGTGTCAGCACGCTGTAGCGGAATCCGTATTTGTTGACATAACCGGCGGCCGCGCCACGACGACCCAGCGACCCGGCCGGCATGCCACGCAGCAACCCGTTGGCCGGTCCACCGGTGGTGCCCGTCGCGGCGGCCTGGACGGGGGCGGCCTCCAGCTCCGAGACCGTCGAAGGACTGACCGCCGAGGTCAGCGTCGCCCAATGCTGGGGCACCGACAACATCCCCACCCGCGCGGCCTGCCCGGCACCGGCGGCAACCCCCCCGCTCGCATGGCCCAGCCCCCCGCCCAGGTTGCCCAGACCCAAACTTGCGAACTGCGGCGTGGGGAACCACGCACCACCGGCACCCGCCGTGCTACCACCGGGACCAGAGGTCAGCTGTTGCGCGATCGATGTGCAAAAGCTGGCCATACCGTTGGAGAAATACGCCAGACCCGTCGTCCGCTTCAGGATCGTGTCGTAGATCGTGGGGGTCAGCCCCAGCCAGTTGTTGGTGGGGGTCGGCAGCCCGTTCTGCAGCAAGTTCTGAAGCGTGCTCGTGAGCAACCCTGATTCCGAGGCGTTGGTCACGGTCGCCGGCGCCTGCGCGGCTTGAGTTGCGCTGAGCGACAAGGCTTGTGGCGACGCCAGCTGTGAGGTCGTTTGTGCGGTGTTGCCCGCCGGCTCGGCAACCGCCTGGGCCACCGCAGCGGCCTGCCCGGAGTCCCCGTCGGGGGTCGTGGTGTGCGGCGGCGCCGTGAACGGGGCCAACTCCGACGCGGTCAGCGACGAGCCGGAGTACCCGTACATCGCCGCGGCGTCCTGGGCCCACATCTCCATGTACTGCGCCTCGGTGGCCGCGATCGCCGGCGTGTTCTGGCCGAGGAAATTCGTTGCGACCAGATTCGCCAGCAGCACCCGATTGGTCGCGATCACCGGCGGCGGCACCGTCATCGCAAACGCCGCCTCGAACGCCGCCGCGGCGGCGCGTGCCTGGCCGGCCGTCTCCTCGGCCTGCGCGGCCAGGATGCTCAGCCAGCTCACATACGGCGTGACCGCAGACAACATCGACGCGGATGCCGGGCCCACCCAGGGAGCGTGGGTCAGTTCCGAGATCACCACCGCGTAACCGCTTGCGGCCGTGTCTAACTCGGCGCCGAGTCCATCCCAGGCCGCCGCCGCGGCCATCATCGGCCCCGAGCCCGGACCCGCATACATGCGACCGGAATTGACCTCCGGCGGTAATGCCCCGAAGTCCATGGCTATGAAGCGCCGGGCTCGAACGACATGTATCCCCTCGTACGTGGCATTGAGTCGGTGAAATTCAGCATTGGCTTGCTTGGGAAGGCTAAGTGGCCGCCCGGCTTATCGCCGCCTGGTCGCACGGCCGCTGGTGCGGCGACGGCCGCGCCCAGAGCGGAGTTACGACTCAGCGCCGGCGCGTCGCCGCGCTGGGCCGTGTCGCGCCGCGGCGACCGATTACCTGCGGGAACACCGCGTCCGTGCCCACCAGGGCGCGCCGTCGTCCCGGGTCGGCGGGCCGATTCCGGGTGTCTGCGCGCAGGTCAAAAGCCCCACCGCGGGATAAAAATCCGGCCGCAGATAAAGCCGTTGCGAGGTTCGCCGCTGCGGCGACCACCGCGGCCAGCACGACGGCCGCGAACAGGGCGGCAGCTGTCACGACGAAACACGCCCTGCCGCTTTTGCTTTCGGGGCAGGGCGTGTTCTCGATCGCTCCCGGGCTCGCGGGGCCCGGGGAAGCTATCCGGCGAAGGGTGGTCGGGCCATGACAGTGGGCCGGAAGCCGTATTTGGGTCCGGCCACGCCGTGTCCGCCGGCACCGGCACCGGCCAACGGCATCCCGCCGAGCAGGTTTCCGGGTCCACCGGCGGCCTCGGGGGCCGCGCTGATGGTGCTGACCGGAATCGCATGCCCGAGCGCCGGCGCCGCCGCCGGGGCCCCCGACCACGGGACCGGCACCGACAACTTGCCCCCGATCGAGGCCGCACTGCCCAACGCCGCCACCGGATGCGCCGCCGCAGCCCCCCCACCGAGCATGCCGCCCAAACCACCCAGCGCGGGCAAGGCCTTGGCCGCCGCCGGGGCCGCACTACCGATCAACCCCAACGACTTCGAGATCTGCACAAAGTTGTTCCCCATACCAATGCTGAAGTACGGCAGACCCTCGGTGTTATAGAAGAGGCTGGCGAACGGACTATAGCCATTGACGGCCGTTCCCAGGCTGGTGGGGAAGGTGGTCTGGCCGGTCAACAGGTACCAGATGGCAGAGAGTGGATCCGAGCCCTGCGACGTCGCCTGCGTCGTGGCGTTGGTGGTGGGCTGGGCCAGCGACTGCAACACCTTGGACGTGTTGACCGCCGAGGAATCCGTGGTCGCCTTGGTGACCGCCGCATTCTGGGTGGCCTGCCCCGACGCATTAGTGATCTCGGGAGCCTTCTGAAACGGCGTCTGCTTGGTCGCCGACGACGACTGACCCGCATACCCATACATCGCACCCGCATCCTGAGCCCAATACTCGCCATACTGGGCCTCCAACTGCGCAATCAACGGCGTGTTCTGCCCCAACACATTCGTCGCCTGCAACTGAGAGACCTGCATCCGATTCGACGCCACCAACGGCGGCGGCACCGACGCCGACAACGCCGCCTCATACGCCGCCGCCGCTGCCCGCGCCTGCGTCGCCGCCTCCTCAGCCTGCGCCGCCGCCGAGGTCATCCACGCAACGTACGGCTCCACCGCCTGAGCCATCGTCGCCGACGCCGAACCCAACCACTCCTCACTACTCAAAGCGGTCACCACCTTCTCGTAAGAAAGCGCCGCCGAATTCAACTCCGCAGCCAACGCACTCCACGCCGACGCCGCAGACACCAACGAACCCGACCCCGGACCCGAATAAATCCGCGCCGAATTGAACTCCGGCGGAAAAGCCCCATAATCCAACATCATTGACTCCTTAACCCGTCGCGGCCGCGTTGGCCGCCTCAGTCACCGCGTACGACCCGGAGCCGGTGCTCAGGGTGTTGACGAACGTTTCGTGGATTGCCGCCGCCTGCGCGCCGACGACCTGATACATCTGTGCGTGCGCAGCGAACGGCGCCGCAGTCACCTCCGGGATGAGGTGGATCATGGGGCATCGCCTCCGTATGTCGAGCTGTCCATGGGGGGTCATCCGGCCGAGGGCGGGCGTGTCAGCACGCTGTAGCGGAATCCGTATTTGTTGACATAGCCGGCGGAGGCGCCCCGCCGTCCCAGTGCCCCGGCGGGCATGCCGCGCAGTAGTCCGTTGGCCGGTCCGGTGGTCCCGGTCGCGGCGGCCTGGACGGGGGCGGCCTCCAGCTCCGAGACCGTCGAAGGGCTGACCGCCGAGGTCAGCGTCGCCCAATGCTGGGGCACCGACAACGTCCCCACCCGCGCGGCCTGCCCGGCACTCGCGGTAACCGCGCTCAGGTGGCCCGCTCCACCACCGAGGTTGCCCAATCCCAGGTTCGCGAACTGCGGCGTGGGGAACCACGCACCGCCGGCACCCGCCGTGCTACCACCGGGACCAAAGGTCAACTGCTGGGCGATCGACGACGCGAACTGCCCCATGCCGTTCGAGAAGTACGCCAGACCCGTCGTCCGCTTCAGGATCGTGTCGTAGACAGTGGGATTGAGCCCCAGAAGGTCCTGCAGCGAGCTCGAGACCCCGGTCGTCGTCGACCCCTGAGCCGATGCGTTCGTCGCCGTGGCCTGGACCTGCATGGCTTGAGCTGTGTTCAGCGTCAACGCTTGTGGCGAGGCCAGCTGCGACGTGGTTTGTGCGGTGTTGCCCGCCGGCTCGGCGACGGCCTTCGCCACCGCGGCGCCCTGATTGCCGGTTGCGTCCGGGGCAGTGGTGTTGGGCGGCGGCGCGAACGGGGCCAACTCCGAGGCAGTCGCCGACGATGCGGCGTACCCGTACATCGCCACGGCGTCCTGAGCCCACATCTCCATGTACTGCGCCTCGGTGGCCGCGATCGCCGGGGTGTTCTGCCCGAAGAAGTTCGTCGCGATCAGATTCGCCAGCAACACCCGATTGGCCGCGATCACCGGCGGCGGCACCGTCATCGCAAACGCCGCCTCGAACGCCGCCGCGGCCACCCGGCCCTGGCTGGCGGCCTCTTCGGCCTGCGCGGCCACGGCACTGAGCCAGCTGATGAACGGGGTGATCGCCGAGATCATCGAGATCGACGCCGGCCCCACCCATGGCCCACTGATGAGCTCCGTGACCACCGAGTTGTAGCCGGTGGCCGCCACGCCCACCTCGGCCGCGATCTCGTCCCAGGCGGCGGCCGCGGCCATCATCGGCCCCGAGCCCGGACCCGCATACATGCGACCTGAATTGATTTCGGGCGGTAACGCACCGAACTCAAGCACCTATCCTCCTCAGTCGGCCGAGCCCGCAGGCGATTTCGGCTGGCACATGGGAATCAGTGGTGGCGGTAATCACGGCTCTGTAAACGACCCCACCGGTCGATCGCTGCGTCCGCGGGAGCCCGTCAGCGGCCCTTCGGACCGCGACTCGGCCGGCCGGGCGGGCCGGCGCATGCTGACCAAGGGGCTGCGCCCGGAAAGGTGATCTGCCACCACGCTTCTCGGACGTCTGGTCAAAAACGACATGCACCTTCTGCCTCGGCCAATCCCGTTTTCAGCAACCGAGCGACAGCCCCGTGTCTTCGAACTGCCGCCCGGCACTGAGATTAGTTCGTTACGGGGCAATCGCCGACACGCAAAGGGCCCTGTTCATTAATGGCCAACCACTGTTCATTCCCGGTCGGCAGCAGTTCATACAGGGCAACGGTTTGTTCATTAACCGTTTGCTTTCCACCGCGCCGTGCCGCGGTTTCGCGCCGTCAGTCCTCGTCGAGGATCAGCGCCATCTCGGGGCAGGAGGCGACGCCATCGCGAGTCAATTGCTCGTCTTCGGGCCGGACGTCGTGCTCCTGAAGAATTGAATAGCCGGACTCGTCAATGGGAAAAAGGTCGGGGTCGACGGCGTAACACTGGGCGTGGCCCACGCATTTCGACTGGTCCAGACGAACCCTCACGAATTCCTCCCTACGCGGCCCGACATTGCGCTTCACGGTCCGATACCCAGATTAGCCGGTCGGTAATGTATCGAAGATGTTCGCCATCGAGAACCGGGCGCCGAATGGCTCGCATCGGTTCGGGTGCTCGGATCCGTGTTCCTTTGCCCCCCATGCAATATTGATGCGCCCCCAGATGTTGCTGCCGGCATGAGCGACGGTCAATACGGCTCGTTCCACCTACCCCGGCTGGAATTCGACAAGCTGCCGATGAGCGCCGATCGCGGCCTGGGGTGGAAGACGCTGCGCGACGCGGGGCCGGTCGTCTTCATGAACGGCCACTACTACATCACGCGCCGCGAAGACGTGCTGTCCGCGCTTCGTAATCCCAAGGTCTTCTCGTCGACGGTGCTGCAGCCCCCCGGCCACCCGCTGCCGGTGCTGCCCCTGGCTTTTGACCCGCCGCAACACACCCGCTACCGCAAGATCCTGCAGCCGTATTTCAGCCCGCACGCGCTGAGCAAGTCCCGCCCCGCGCTGGAGCGGCACGCCCGCGACATGATCGGGGCGCTGGCCGGCCGGGGTGCGTGCGAAGTGATGGCGGATCTGGCGAGCCTGTACCCGTTTCAGGTGTTCCTGGACCTCTACGGTCTGCCCCTCGAGGATCGTGATCGGCTGATCGACTGGAAAGACTCCGTCATCTCCGACAAGCCGTTCCTCACCCAGGCCGATATGGCGAAGGGCCAGCAGCTGCTGCAGTACCTCGTCGACGCCATCGCGCAACGCCGGCAGAATCCGGGTTCGGACATGTTGTCGCAGGTGATGACCGGCGACGGCGGCTTCAGTGACATCGAGCTGCTCGGCATGAGTCACCTGTTGATCCTCGCCGGTCTGGACACGGTGACCGCGGCGATCGGATTCTCGCTCTTCGAATTGGCGCGCCGGCCGCAGCTGCGCACGGAACTTCGCGACAACCCCAAGCAGATCAGGGTTTTCATCGAAGAGATCGTCCGGCTGGAACCCTCGGCGCCGGTGGCGCCGCGGATCACCACCGAG
This sequence comes from Mycobacterium sp. NTMscope_Eco_3, assembly GCF_976985685.1. Taxonomy (NCBI): domain Bacteria; kingdom Bacillati; phylum Actinomycetota; class Actinomycetes; order Mycobacteriales; family Mycobacteriaceae; genus Mycobacterium; species Mycobacterium sp. NTMscope_Eco_3. Next base: position 2,418,692 of record NZ_CDRJYZ010000001.1, read on the forward strand.
TTCGTCGAAGTCGGCGGCATGACGTTGCCGCCGGGCACCTCGGTGCGGCTCTGCATGGCGGCCGTCAACCGCGACGACAGCGACTCGATGTCCACCAATGAGCTCAACATGGACGGAAAAGTGCACCGGCACTGGGGGTTTGGCGGCGGCCCGCACCGCTGCCTGGGTTCGCACCTGGCGCGCATCGAGCTGACGGTGATCGTCGCGGAGTGGCTCACCCAGATTCCGGATTTCGAGCTGCCCGCGGACTACTCCCCCGTGATCAATTACCCCTCAAAGAGTTTCGCGCTCAAGGAACTGCCGCTGTGCTGGGGCTGAGCGGGATCTCCCGCCCGGCCCCGGCGCAGCGGCTGCAGTCCCCATGGGCCCTACTTGCGCAACTGGGTCGCCGCGACCTGGACGAACACACCGGTGTCCTCGGCCATCAGCAGGCCACGGCCGCGGGGCAGCGGGCCACCCTTCATCTTGCCGCGGATGAATCCCTCGTCGGGGTCGGCGTCCATCACCAGCAGGGGCGCGTTCGCCTGGGCCAGCGCCCGCAACATCGGGTCGCTGCCCGCCGACGACCAACCACCGAACGTCCGGGTGACGATCACGTGCAGGCCGACGTCGGCGGCCCGGGTCACCCACGGTGCGGCCTTGTGCAGCGGCGAATCGAAACCTGCCGGCAGCTGCTGGATGTCGTCGACGATCAGGAAGATCTCCGGTCCGCTCCACCACGACCGCGACAACAACTCTTCGGCGGACAAGCCGGGCGGTGGTTCGCGGCCGGCCAGGACCGCGGCCAGTTCGCCCATCATCGCCTGCACGCCGTCGAGGTTGTAGGCGAATTTCTCCACGTAGTCGGAGCCCAGCGTGGTCAGCAGCTGACGGCGCGGGTCCACCAGCCACACCTGGGCCGAGGGCTGTCCGGCCGGCGGCGGCGGCGCGCTGGTCGCTCCCGGCGCGTAGAGCCGCCCGATCTCGGACATGATGGTGGCCAGCGTCGTGGTCCGCCCACATTCGCGGCGGCCGGTGACCATCAGGTGCGCGTTCTCGGCGAAATTGAGATAGACCGGCGACAGGTCCAATTCCGAGATGGCCCAGGCGATTCCGCCCGCGCCGACGCCCTGGCGGGTGTCTCGGGCGGCGATCTCCCGCAGCTGCTCCACGCCGAAGGTCGCCGGCAGCCGGCGCACCGGCGGGGCCTGGCCGCTCGCGATCCGGCTGACGGCTTCGACGACGCTGTCGGACTCGAAACGGTTGTCCGGCGTGCTGGCCAGCGCGGGCCGGGCCACCAGCGTGTGCAGACCGGACTGGGGGTCGGCGTCGAGGCGGACGTAGTTGACCGCGACCATGCCGCGACCCGGCTTGACCGGAACGTCCTTGGCGAACCGGGAGCGCACCAGCTTGGCGTCTTCGACGGCGGCCAGCCGCAACTCGACCCGGGAGCCGAAGCCGCTGCGCACCGGTGGCCGCAACTCGGATTCGCGGTCGGCGGTGACCACCACGTGCACCCCGAACGAGGGGCCCTGGTTGATGATCACGTTCACCTGCTCGATCAGCACCTCGTTCTCTTCGGCCAGCGCCCGGTAGTTGTCCACCACCAGGTAGACGTCGCCGAACCCGTCGTTGGGGACCGGGCCGGGCTCACCGCCGAACTTGCGCCGCCGGAACACCTCCATCGAGGCGATCCCGTACTCGAGGAAGGTGCGTTTGCGCTCCCGCACCAGCGCCAGCAGCTCGGCCACCGTGCGGCGCACGCCGTACGGGTCGGTCGGACCGGCCACCTCACCGACGTGGGGCAGCCGGGCGACCGTGGTCAGCGCGGTGCTGCTGTAGGCCAAGCAGTAGAACTGGATCTGCTCGGGCGTGTGGGTCAGCGCCGCCGCGCAGATCAGGGTCTGCAGCGCGGTGGTCTTGCCCGAACCGCCGGCCCCCAGGATCAGGACGTTGGCGCCGGGGCCGGACGTGTCGACCGTCCACGGTGGCTGGTCGTGCTTGAACGGGCGGTCGATGATCCCGATCGGGAAGACCAGATCCTGCGCGGTGCCGTACTCCTGCTGCCACGGGTGACCGAGGAACCGGTTCACCAAATCGTCGATGGCGACCGGCTGGTTCAGCGGCGGCTGCCACAGCCGGTACGGCTGGAAGTCGATCTTGCGCAGCTGATCGATGATGACGGTGCCGACCTTCGGCGTCCTGATCCCCTCGACGTCCTCCTCGGCCGCCTCGATCGGAAGTACGTCGCCGTCGGTGGGGATGGCCGGGACGTTGACCTCAGGTCCCCCGACGCTGACCTCCAGCGGGGTGAACGAGTTGGTGAACAGCTGCGGGCGCACGTAGTCGATGCTGTGCACCAACGCCGGCGCCTCGTCCCCGTCGTCGGTGAGGCCGCGCGGAAAGTAGTCCCGCCACAGGAATTCGGCCTGGAACCGGACGATGTCCTCCAGGCTGCGGCGGAAATAGCCCAGGCCCGCCTGGGCGGGCAGGTTGACCGCGTTCGGCACGCCGGCCGCCTGCGCCGCACCGGCGGTACGCGCCTTCAGCACCAGCCGGTAACCCATGTTCTCCATGAGCTTTTCGGCGCGGCTTTCGATGGTCTGCGACGCCATCATCAGGTGAATCCAGTAGGCGCGGCCCTGACGGCCGATCGAGTCGAGGACGTCGACCGCCGTCGGCATGATGCGGAACCATTCGTAAAACTCGTCGATGACCACCACGAGCATCGGCAGCGGCGCCATGTCCTGCCCTCGCGCCCGCATCCGGCTGCGCACCGAGTTGTATTCCTTGGCGTCGTCGACGCCGGCGCTGTCGCAGATCGCCTTGCGGCGCGCGATCTCACCCCAGAGCGCGTCGAGGAAGCGCTCCATCAACGCCTGGTCTTCTTCCAGGTCGGTGATGATCCGGGACACGTGCGGGACCCCGGCGAACGGCTTGACCGCCGAACCACCCTTGAGGTCGGCGAGCACGAACTGCAGCTCCTCCGGCGGGTGGCTGAGCATCAGGGATTCGATCACGGTCCGCACCAGGGTCGATTTTCCCGAACCCGTCGTTCCGGACATGACCCCGTGTGGGCCGTCGCCGCCTTCGTCCAGCGACTTCATGTCCAAGAACAACAACTCGCCGTTGTCGGAACGAACACCGAACGGGGCCCGCAACCGCGACCGGCCCATCGAGTCGTTGCGGCTGCCCCACAGCGCCTCGAAGTCGATGTGGCCAGGATCGTCAATTCCGTAGTAGGCCATGATGTCTCGGGCGCCGATGTGCGCCACCCGTTGGCCGATCTCTTCGTATGCCTCGGCGAGCCGCCAGCGCGCCAGCTTTTGCGAGAACTCCTCCGCCTCGGCGACGCTGATGTGATCGGTGAGGGCGAAGAACCAGGGCTTCTCGTCGATCACCATCCAGGTGTCGCGGTCGCGGGGCAGCGCCTCGATCACACCCTTCTTGTCGAACCGCAGGGTCCGCTCCGGGACGGCGCTCCACATCGGCGAGCCGGTGAGATCGAAGAACGTCACCCCGTCGACGCCTTCACCGCTGATCACGTATTCCCATTGGGGGTCAACGGCGTCGGCGATGATCACCGTGTGCGGTGTCGGGGTCTGCGCGGACGAGCTGGCGTGCCGGGGAGTGAAAGACCCACGGCCGGCGAACAATTCGGCCTGCTCGGCGGCAAACTCGCGCACCGAGCTGTAGACCATCCGGGCATTGCCCGCGGCGTCCTGGCGGCGCGGATCACCGAAGTGGGGCAGCCATTTCACCCAGTCCCATTCGTCCAGATCCGAACTGACGACGATCATCCGCACGTGGTCGGGTCCGTGGGAGAACGCCAGCTGGCAGATGATCGCCCGCATCAATCCCAGGACCTGCTCGCGGTCCCCGTCCAGCGAGTACCAGGGTTCGACCAGCACCGAGATCATCTTGGGCAGGTTGTAAACGACGCTTTGGTAGCGCCCGAACTCCTGCAGCGCCTTACCGGTCACCGGCTCGAGCTCGATGTCGGTCGGCATGTTCTGGGGCTCACCCCAGGTCACCTCGGGGCGTGTCATACCGACGCCGACGCGGACGACACCGAAGTTGAGGTCCTTGCCGTCGGGTTTGCGTTCCCACATGCGCGACGAGCCGACCGCGGCGGCCAGCGTGGTGGGCGCGGGGTGGAACCACCGGTAGTTGGCGTCCATGCTGTCGGCCGACTCGTGGGCGGTCTCGCGCAGCATGTCCAGCATCAACATGAACTGGGCCCGCATCGAGTCCAGCTTGGGCCGGCTCATCTGCTGCTGGCCGCCGAATCGGCCGCCGAACATCATCATCGCGACGCCGCCGATCATGAAGATCGGGAAGATGGCGCCCGCGCCGCCGAACACGTGCGAGCCGCTGGCGAAGGTCATGCCGACCATGCCGATCAGCAGGCCGACCACCAGGACACCGACCACGACCAGCCACCACGGCTTGCCTTCCGGTGGCGGAATGCTCAGCGGGGTCGGAAGGACGATGTTCTCCGGCTTGATGACCGGGGGCTTCTCCGGTGTCGGCCGGGCAAATCCGCGTTTCACTTGGGTACCGCCAACTCTCCTGGGGACATATCCATCGGCAGCGTGTCGTGCTGCACCAGCGCATCGGAGCGCGACAACGTCGGCCCTTGCGGCAGCAGCCGCAGCGCCACCCACGGCGCCAGGGCCGGTTTCGTCTTCAGGCCCAACGCTTCTCGGACTTCGCGGGTGTCGTCGACCCCGAATCGGGCGCCGGCATCCGTGAGCCACCACAGCGATTCGGTGGTCTTGGCGCCGGGATCGTTTCCGGTGACGGCGACGAAGTTCGCGTAGTCGGGCCCGAAGAACACCTGGTCGGCTTCGCGGCCGGTGGTGTCGGCCTTGACCAGCGACACCACCCGGTTGACGTCCTTGGACTCGACCGGGATGGTCGCGCCCGAGATCACCTGCACACGGGCCCGGTTTTCACCGGAGGTCTTCTGCCACCACCAGCAGGTCGCCGGATTCTCGCGGATGTCCATCACGTTCAGGGGCGCATCCGGGTAGGACGACAAATCCAGCTTGTTGACCACCGGCATCTTCGCCAACGCCGACGGTTCCACGGTCACCGGTTTGGTGTTGCCCGGTCCGGCGTTCTGCAGGATCTGGGCCACCAACGGCGGCAGCGTCTGCACACCGTCGGCCAATACCAACGAATACTGTTGCGGCCCACTGATTTGCGGGGTGACGATCACCGTGCCGATGGGTCCGGGCGCCCCCGGGAACGAGGCGCCGGCGCCCGCGTTCTGAATCTGGGGCACTGTCAGTTCCGGGCCCACCGGCAACGCGTCGTACAAGGCGCGGCTCATCGGCTTGGCCATGCTGACCTGCTCGGGGGTCAGGCCCAGCGGCAGCAGCACCGACCGGTTCGCGGCGTCGATGCGCGAGCGGCGTCCGTCGCGGATCACCCAGGCGTCGCCGCCGTAATTCAGCACCACCGCGTCCGTCCCCGTCAGCACCCGTCGGTGGTGGCTCAGATCGGGGTTGCCGTCGATGACCGTGACCGTCACGCCGGACGGCGCCCCGGCACCGGTCGAATTCGCCACGGTGTCGCACACCAGCCACGACGACGCGGCCGGGCTGGTGGGGTGGAAGCTCGAGGGCGCACCCGGGATGCCCACCATCGGGCCGCGCGGCAGGGTCGCGATTTGGCTCGACCGGACCAGGTGGGGGTTGTCCGGGCGACCGGTGATCAGGCGCGCCGACGCCAGGTTCAGCGCGGGATACAACCGGTCCCCCACGCGGACGTACAGGGCGCCCGAGTCGCGGTCGGCGATGATCGGCGATTCGTTGATCTGGCCGGCCGGGCTGATGAAGGAGTAGAGCAGCGCGCCCAGGCAGATCACCAGCGCGGCCGAAATCGAGGCCACTACCGCAAGGTTCTGGCGCCGACCGGGCTCGACCTCCATGCGCACGCGCCACCGGGTCAGCGCTATCGCGGTCCGGCGGGCAAGGAACTGATAGCCGGTGACCTGGGTCCGCGTCGACAGCCCGAGGCCGTACCCCGACCCGCGCTGCCCGCGACTCTCTTCCGCCACTAATTCACCATCCGGTTTGCTCGAACGCCTGGATTTCGTCTCTCGGGACCGATCCAGCGCGAATTACATGACAACGGTAAGGCACCTGCACGGACCTCGCCATGCGGCGCCGAAGCGCATGCATTTCCACATCTGTCGAGGCACCCGAATCCGGCGCCGTTCGCCGCGCCGGAGCCCGCCGCGCCGACGGCGGCGGATGACACCACTGAGCTGGCAGTTTCTGTTCCCCCACGGATCAGTTCACCGGATTCTTGTCGGTCCCCTCAGGGCATCGTAGTGGCCCATGGCGTCGGCGTCCTGTTGAGCGCGCGAGCGGGTTACCGACGGGCGAGATAAATGAACGGCAGGCGACCGTCCAGCAAAGAAAACGCCAACTCGCGCCGGGTCCGGGTCGCCGGTCCACGAATCCTGGCAGCAAGATGGCCCTATGACCGAACTCGCGCCGTCGCTGATCGAACTCGCCCGGAGGTACGGCATCGCGACGGAGTACGAGGACTGGAGCGGCGCGCGGGTGCGAGTCTCCGAGACGACGCTGAAGGCCGTGCTGGCCGCGCTCGGCGTCGCGGCCGACAACGAACAGGAACGCAACGTCGCGCTGACCGCCAAGTTACGGTCACACTGGGCGCGGCGACTGCCGGCGACCATCGTCGGACGTACCGGCGAGCAGATCCGGTTTTGGGCCCACGTCACCCACGGTGACCCCGCCGAGGTGTGGTTGGCGCTCGAGGACGGCACGGTGCGCGGCGGCGTCGTGCAGGTCGACAATTTCACCCCGCCGTTCGACCTGGACGGACGCTGGGTCGGCGAGGCCAGCTTCCTGCTGCCCACCGACCTGCCGCTGGGATATCACCGGGTGCACCTGCGTTCCGGGGACTCCGAGACCAGCACCGCGCTGATCGTGACGCCCGATTGGCTCGGGCTGCCGGAGCAGCTGGGCAGTCGCCGCGCGTGGGGCCTGGCCACGCAGCTCTACAGCGTGCGGTCCCGGAAGTCCTGGGGCGTCGGGGATCTCACCGATCTGACCGACCTCGCGGTGTGGTCGGCGTCGCGGCACGGCGCCGACTACCTCTTGGTCAATCCGCTGCATGCGGCGGCGCCTCCCGGTCCGAAGAGCCGGATGGAGCCCTCGCCGTACCTGCCGACGTCGCGGCGCTTCGTCAACCCGATTTATCTTCGCGTCGAGGCGATCCCCGAATTCGCCGACCTGGGCAAGCGCAGCCGGGTCCGCCGGCTGCGCTCGGAAGTCCAGCAGCGCGCCGGCCGCCTCGACGCCGTCGACCGCGACAGCTCGTGGGCGGCCAAACGGGTCGCCCTCAAGCTGCTGCACGAGGAACCGCGGTCGGCCGGCCGGGAGCTGTCCTATGTCGCCTTTCGCGACCGGGAGGGCCGCGCGCTCGATGACTTCGCGACCTGGTGCGCGTTGGCCGAAACGTACGGCGACGACTGGCATTCCTGGCCCGAAGCGCTGCAGCATCCCGATGCCTCCGGGGTCGCGGACTTCGTCGAAAAGCATTCCGACACAGTGGATTTCCACCGCTGGTTGCAGTGGCAGCTCGACGAGCAGCTCGCCGCGGCGCAGTCCCAGGCGGTCCGGGCCGGAATGGCGTTGGGCATCATGCATGACCTGGCCGTCGGTGTGCACCCCAACGGCGCCGACGCCTGGGCGCTGCAGGACGTGATGGCGCTGGGCGTGACCGCCGGCGCGCCGCCGGACGAGTTCAACCAGCTCGGCCAGGACTGGTCGCAGCCGCCGTGGCGGCCGGACCGGTTGGACGAGCACGAATACCGGCCCTTTCGCGCGTTGATCCGCGCGGTGCTGCGGCATGCCGGCGGGGTGCGCATCGACCACATCATCGGGTTGTTCCGGCTCTGGTGGATCCCGCGGGGCGCGTCACCCACCGAGGGCACCTACGTGCGCTACGACCACGAAGCCATGATCGGCATCGTCGCCCTGGAAGCGCATCGGGCGGGCGCGGTGGTGGTGGGCGAGGATCTCGGGACGGTCGAGCCGTGGGTGCGGGATTACCTCCTGTTACGCGGCTTGCTGGGCACCTCGATCCTCTGGTTCGAGTTGGATCGCGACGGGAACGGCGGGCCACTGCCGGCCGAGCGCTGGCGGGAGTACTGCCTGTCCTCGGTCACCACCCACGACCTGCCGCCGACCGCCGGCTACCTGGCGGGCGACCATGTGCGGCTGCGCGATTCGCTGGGATTGCTGACCCGGCCCGTCGCCGAGGAGCTCGAGTCCGACCGTGCCGAGTTGGCGGCGTGGCTGGCCGAGTTGCGGCGGGTGGGTCTGCTCGAGGACGGCGACGACGACCCGGAGCGGGTCGTCGTGGCGCTGTACCGGTATCTGGGCAGGACGTCGTCGCGGCTGCTGGGGGTGGCGTTGACCGATGCCGTCGGTGACCGCCGCACCCAGAACCAGCCCGGCACCACGGACGAATACCCCAATTGGCGGGTCCCGCTGACCGGCCCGGACGGGCGCGACGTGATGCTCGAAGACGTCTTCACCGATCCCCGGGCCGCCACGCTGGCCGAGGCCGTGCGCGCCGCGGTCGCACCCTCAGAAAGCAGGGAAGGCGCGACCCGCTGACGGCGCGACCGGCCGCCTTGTTAGCTTCAGCAACCATGAAGGTCTCAGTCGTGGCCCCGGTCGCCGACGGTGTCACCGCGGACCCCGATTGGATGGTGGCTTTCGCGCGCCACCTCGAGGCGTGCGGATTCGAATCGATCGTCGCCGTCGAGCACACGGTCCTGCTCACGCGCTACGACAGCGTTTATCCCTACGACAGTTCCGGACGGGTCGGGCTGGCGGCCGACTGTCCCATTCCCGACCCGCTCGATCTGCTGGCGTTTCTGGCGGGCCACACCACCAGCCTCGGGCTGGCCACCGGGGTGCTGGTACTGCCCAATCACCACCCGGTGGTGCTCGCCAAGCGGGTCGCCACCGTCGATGTGCTCTCGGGCGGAAGGCTGCGGCTGTGCGTGGGCGTCGGCTGGCTCAAAGAAGAGCTGCAGGCGTGCGGCGCGGACTTCGACAACCGGGGCAGGCGTGCCGACGAGCAGCTGGCGGTGATGCGCGCGCTGTGGGCCGACCAACCCCGGGGGGCATCATTCCACGGCGACTTCTTCAGCTTCGACAATGTGACGAGCTATCCCAAACCCGTTACCGCGGAACGGTTTCCGGTGCACATCGGCGGCCATAGCCGAGCGGCCGCGCGCCGGGCGGGGCGCTTCGGCGAGGGCTTCCAGCCGCTCGGCGTCACCGGAGACCGGCTCGCCTCGCTGATCGCGCTCATGCGCGACGAGGCCTCGGCGGCGGGCCGCCATCCCGCGACCCTGGAGGTTTCGCTCGGCCACAGTGTCACCAAGATCGACGCCGAGCGCGCGGCGAGCCTCGTCGATCAGGGCGCCGACCGGCTGGTGTTGGCCATGCCGCCGACCGCCGACATCGAGCAGGCCAAAGACGCCCTGTCGGCGTGCGCGCAGCGGCTGTCACTGGTTTCGTGAGGCCGATGACGCTGTCCGCCGACGAGCGAATGGCGCTCAGCGATGTGGTCCACCGGTACGCCGCCCACGTCGACGACCGTGAATTCGATGCCGTCGCGGACCTTTTCACCGTCGAGGCCGAGTTGGTCGTGCCCGCACCACCGGCCGATCTGCTGCCGATACATGCGCATCGCGGCCGGGAAGCCATCGCGAGGGCCGTCGCGGCCGTCGCCGCGGTCGCGCGCACCGAGCACGCGATCGTCGGTGAGGTGTACGAGGCGGCCGGGCGGCCGGGCACCGCACGAGGGCGCGTCACGTGCGTCGCCCACCACTGGAACCAGCGCGGCGACGAGGTGGTGGATGTGGTGTGGCATCTGCGCTACGACGATGACTACCGCCTGACCGACGGGCGCTGGCGGATCGACCGCCGGGTCTTGACCATCAACGCCATCGAGGCTCGGCCGGCCAAACGATTGCGGCCCCGCGACCCGGCGTAGCCCCGACCATCCCGGAAGTTGTAGGTAAACTCACAGCTACCGCCCAGGGTCCGAGTTTGCGGCGTAAGCCTTCGCCTTCCTGTCGCAGTTGCGGCGATCGTCACCAATGCCCTGGCGGATTCTGCCCGCTGGCAACTGTTGCCGACGAATATATGGCGCGACAAGACTCGCCCAGCGGCGTTTTTTCCAATCAAACTTGGATTTATCCAGGTGTTTTCGTGTATTTTCAAGCCCGTGACGCATGCCGAAAGCAAGCACGTTGATCCGGTGGGGAACAGCTCGATCTCGACGTTGGCGGTAGGCACGCCGCTGACATCCGATCCTGGTTATCGGCACGAGATCCATACCGCTCACGACACCATCGATGTTGAGGAGTACGGCGGCGGGTTCGATCTCACGAGGCGGGCGACCGCCCCGAAGTTGCGCGTCGGCCGCGACCGGTGGTTCAACCTACTGTGGCTGATCCCGATCGGCTTTGCCTTGTTGATCGCGTCGGTGGCGATCGGTAAGGGTTTGCACAACATCCCGGCCATCCAGTCGTTCATCGCGCGCTACCCCGGGACCGACCCGCACAGCGGCGCTCCGGCCGGGCTGCCGGCGTGGATCGGTTGGACGCACTTTTTCAACCTCTTCATGATGATGTTCATCATCAGGACGGGGATTCAGATTCTCTGTGACCATCCCCGGCTTTACTTCAGCCGCAACGCCACCCCGGGCAAAGATGAGTGGCTGCGGGTCGGCCCACCGGTGCCTGACGACGAGCTCTGGACCGCCAACGCCGACACCGTCGCCCTCCCACCGCAATTCGGCCTGCCCGGATTCCGGCACTCCATCGGGCTGGCGCGGTGGTGGCACCTCGGCGTCGACGTGCTGTGGCTCCTCAACGGGGCCGTGTTCTACGTGCTGCTGTTCACCACCGGGCAGTGGCGCCACATCGTGCCGACCAGCTGGGACGTCTTCCCCAACGCCGCGTCGGTCACGATTCAGTACATGTCGCTGGACTGGCCGACTGACAACGGCTGGGTCGCCTACAACGGCCTGCAGCTGCTGTCGTACTTCACCACCGTCTTCATCGCCGCGCCTGCCGCGTTGATCACCGGCCTCGGGATGTCGCCGGCGCTGTCGCAGCGCGTGCACTGGCTGAGCAAACGCCTGAGCATTCAGCACGCACGGTCGCTGCATTTCCTGGTGCTGGTGTACTTCCTGTTCTTCATCCTGGTACACGTGACGATGGTGTTGACCACTCAGGCACTGCGGAACCTCAACCACATGTTCGCCTCCCGCGACGACAACAGCTGGATCGGTTTCTGGATCTTCGCCGCGGCCATGGTGCTGACGGCCGTCGCGTGGGTGTGGGCCACACCGTTCACCATCAAGCACCCGCGGGTCGTTCAGCGGGTCGGGTACGCCCTGGTCGGCCCGTTCCAGCGGGTGCTCGAGCGGCTGGACCCCAAGCCGGGCGCCTTCACCGAAAAGGACATCTCGCCGCACCACTGGCGCAACGGACGCCTGCCGGAGACCGTCGAGTACAAAGAACTCGAGCGCGACGACTTCAAGGACTGGCGGCTGAAGGTCTACGGGCTGGTCGAGCACCCGATGGAGTTCTCGCTCGAGGACTTGATGGCGCTGCCCTACCACGAGCAGATCAGCCAGCACTTCTGCATCCAGGCATGGTCGGGCGTCGCCAAATGGGGTGGCGTGCAAATGAAAACGATCATGGACATCGTCAAGCCACTGCCCGAGGCGAAATGGGCGGTCTTCTATTCGATGGGTCTCGGCGCCACCGGGGGCATCTACTACAACGCCCATCACATCGGCCAGATGGACCACCACATGACGATGCTGGCCTACAACATGAATGACCAGCAGCTGCCGTACATGCACGGCAGGCCGCTGCGGCTGCGCAACGAGCTGCAACACGGCTTCAAACTGGTCAAGTGGATCAAGGGCATCGAATTCGTCGCCGACTACCGCGACATCGGAAGCGGTTACGGCGGCTACAGCGAAGACCACAAGTACTTCGGGCGACACCAAACCCTGTAAGGCCCGTCAACTCCTCCAAGTCGTTTGTCCACCGGGCGTTTTGGGTAGCTCCAAAGAATCGGCCGGACGGAAGCGACAGCAGAGGAGACGCCCATGAGGCACAGCCCTGTCGACCATCATCGGACCGCCACCCACGATCGCGACGAATCGATGCCTGATGCGGCGCCGACGCCCGGACTGGTCGTGGTCTGCGCCGCGGCGCTGGCGTTCGTGGTGTGCGTCGCGAATTTCGCTCTGGGGCAGGCGCGCGCGGGCGTCACCGCCGCGATCGTCGCGATGCTCGCGTTCGGGGCGGGGCTGGCGTGGCTTGCGATGGACCGCAGGCGGATTCGCCAGGAACAGCGCGAGTGGGTGATCGGACACCCGGGCCGCTAGCTCCGCTACCGCAACGACGCGAGATTGTTCACGGACTTTTGCACATCGGATCGCAGCACCCGGGCGACCAGTCCCCCGATCGGCCCGCTGAGTAAGCCGCCCTTGAGATCGGCGGCGAGGTGAAAGGTCGATCCCGGGTTGTTCGCGGAGACGGTCATCTCCACGTTGAGCCGGATTCCACCACGGCCGCGGCCTTGCAGCTCAATCGATTTCGGCTCGTCATACCGGGTGACGGTCCAATGGATGACGTTGCGGAAACCCTTGACTTTCACGCACGACGAGACGCAGGTGCCCTTCTCGATCGTGGCCGGAACGGGACTTCGCCATCCGGCGAAGATCGTCATCCACTCGTCGAACCGGTCCAGGTCCGACGCCAGCTTCCAGGCCGCTTCCGGCTCCACCTTCGAGGACACCGAAACATCTACTCGAGCCAAGGCGTTTCTCCGCTCCTCCGCCACATCACCAGCGCTGCCACCCACCGGTGACACACGCACAACCGTGGATGAGTACCCCAACACCGCCGGCCCTATTCGTTGGCCAGGCTCAGGGCCACGCCTGTTCGAGTTGCTGAGCGACGTCGATGATCTGCGCGGCCTGCGACGCCGGCGCGTCGATCTCGGTCGCGACATACTGCGCGATGAATCGCCGGATCTCGCCGTCCACCCCGGCCAAGATCCGCAGCACCTCGCCGCGGATGGATTTGGACGAGACGTTGACGGTGATGTCGGAAGGCCGCGGCTTGGCGACGTCGACGATCAACAGCAGCGGTTCGGCCGCGCGCGCCGTCGCACGCAGGGCGATGTCGCCCGAGACCACGAAGCGCTGCTTGTCGAGCCACAGGTCCACCAGCAGATCGATCGACAGCGGAATGTGGATGACGAAGGTGATGCTGTCGCCCAGCCGGCGGGTGACGCGGGGTTCCTGGATTTTCACGTTCGCGCTGACCTTGGCGATCTTGCCCGGCCCCTGGGCGATCGGCTCCATGTCGAACTCGCTGCCCGCGATGTCGGCGAACGCGGCGGCAACACGCTCGGGAGTGACGGCGACCTCGAAGAACCGGCGACCGAATTCCTCGTAGGTGACAAAATCGTGATTCGACATAGGCTTATACGGTCTCACGTCACCTGCCCGAACGGCCGCTGATCCGCTCGCGTCGCAGGAATACGCGCCAGTTCCCGTCCCGGTAAACCGGGCCCGCCCGGCGGGTGATCTGCGTCGATCCCGCCGGCCTGTGAAGCCCGCCACACGCGGCGGGCTTGCGAACCGACGCTAGGCCTTGATCGCCTCGACGAAGTAGCCGCGCGGTATTCCGGGCACGTCGAGCGGGACCACCGGATGGTCCCAGCGATTCCACTTCGTTCCGGGCTCGGCGACATCGGTAACTTGGGCCGTCCAGCCGTGCCGCTCGACAAGGGACGCCGGTGCGTCGGTACCGAACGTCCATGGCGCACCGAGGCGCCGCATGAATTCCAGGGTGGGCTGCAGGAATTCCGCTTCCATCAACGTCGCCCCGACCAGGTCATAGAGCCCGCGAACCCGGCGCTGATAACGCGTCGATCCTGGTGAACAAGGCGCCGACATCCGATGCCTCGAGGTACTGCAGCAGACCCTCGACTAGCCACACCGCCGGTGCAGATGACGAAAATCCATAGGAACGCAAGGCCTTCGGCCAATCGTCGGCCAGATCGATTCCCACCGTGACCCGATGGCACCGGGGTTGCTCGCCGGCGAGCCGTTCGTCTTTGATCGTGGTCACCCGCGGCTGGTCGACTTCGTAAACGGTGGTGCCCGGCTGCCACGGCAGACGGTAAGCGCGGGCGTCCATGCCCGCGGCGAGGATCACCACCTGCGAAATGCCGTCCGATGAGCCCGCAGCAGGCGCTCATCCCAGAAGCGAGTCCGGATGGCGATTTGCGGTGACGTCGCGCCCGTCTTCGCCACGGCTTTGGCAAGCAATTCGCGACCTTCGTTGCCGGCGAGCCGTTCGGCGAACGGATCGGTGAACAGTCGGTCCCGGCGCGACGATTCCTCGGCGCGCATCGCGGCAACCAACAGGCCTGTGTGAGCTACGGCTCGTCCGGTGTCTTCCATGTCGCAATCATGTGCACGCCCGAGCGAATGGTCTTGGATATTTGTGCCGCTCGAGCGGGACGTGGCTGGGCAACAGGATGCGCTGCCGCCGGTAGTACGTCGGCGTCGTCCCGCTGAACGCCCGGAATTCCCGCACGAAGTGGGATTGGTCGAAATACCCTAAGTCGGCGGCGATGCGGGCGCCGCCCGTGCCGTCGCCAAGGCGCCTCAGCGCGGCTTGGAAGCGCCGGGCACGGGCGAATTCCTTTGGGGGCAAGCCAACTTCGGCGCGGAACAGTGCGATGAGCCGCTTGGTGGACAAACCCGTCATGCGGCGGACATCAGCCAGTCGAATCGAGGGATCGGCTTCGACCGCAACCATCGCGGCAGCGACGCCGGGATGCCGATGCACCGACGAGCGCGCCTGCGCCAGCATGAACTCCTCCAGCAGACGAAACCTGGCCGGGACGGACGGCGCCTCGATCAAGCGCTCGTGCAAGTCGCGTCCTCGCCGTCCCCAGATCTCACCGCCGCCCACGGGTCCATCCGCCAGGTCGCCCAACGGTATGCCCAGAAACGGAAATGCGCCCCCGGGTCGAAAATGAATGGCCATGACGGCCTCGTCGGCCGCGATGTCCGAGACGTAGGGCGTGTTCTACGATCCCGTGACGAACGCAGGCGGAACGCTCATCTCGGTGGTGCCGTCGGCGGCATAAAGGTCCAGGTGCTGGCGGTGGCCAACGTCGAAGACGATCGTCACCGCGCCGCGCGGCAGCGCTCGGCTTCGGTATCTCGCCCCGCGATGAAGCCAATGCCCAAAGAATTCGATATGGTCCGCCAGCACAGAGCCCGGGCGGTACAGCTGCGGCGCCGAGCCCATCAGCAGACCCGGTTCACATCGCGTTGGACACCGGTCACAGATGACATTCTCGCACTTCGCTCGACGCCTACGACCTTGGATACGGTGCGCGCCCGTCAGCGGAACAGGCTTATGCCGTAGTCGGTTTCGGACATCGGTCGATTGGCCGCCCTGATCTTCCGCCAGCGCCTGCTACCCCGCCCGCGCGCCGGCCAATAGAGCTCGAGCCCGAAGGCGCGACCCGCGGAACGGTCCGGTGCTTCATCGAAAGAGTTATCGAAAGAGTTGGAGACGGCCGGGTTACCCCTCGAAAGCTCGGCCGTCCCAACGTCTTGGTGCCCGCTCAACAGGTCACTGCGGCGGACTCGAACAGCGGTCCCCATTCGCGCCGGGCCGCGGATTGCGCATCGACGAAGCTCGGTGTCTGTTGGCCATCGCCGGCCAGATGCACCAGGGCCCATGCCATCGCGAACACCGGCACCTTGTGCCGCAATGCCGCGCTGTGCAGTTCGTCCAATGCGGCCTCCGAGGGGCATCGGCGCAGCCCGATGAGAATGCCCCGCGCGGTGTCCAGAATGCGACCGGAGTGCGGACCGCACGAAGTCTGGGCGGGAACCCAGTTCGTTGACATGCTGTGGATACCTCCTGCGGCGCCGTTCATGAATCCGTCACTCACGTACCGGACGAGGAATTCGTGTGTGCTACGCATCGTCGCGGCCGCATACCTCAAAAGCGCCCTGTGCCATGATTTGTCGATTGCCCGCGTTCTGCCAGACCGCCGCCGACATCGATATGCGCCCGTGACCGTTTCGGAATCGGTTGCTAACCACGGAATCCGCGACGCGTGGTAGCGAAACTGGTTGCCAAAAAGCGCGATTAGGCCGATCCCTACCTTAGAGAATCGCCTTGAGTTCCTTGGCCTTGGCGATGTCGTCCCAATCGACGTCGAGCTCCAGCAGGATTTCCTCGGTGTGCTGTCCGTGTTCGGGCGCCCGCGCGGGCGCCGGCGGGGTTTCGTCGAATTGCACTGGCGCGGCAACGATTCGGTACTTCTCGCCGTGGTCGTCGACGTTGGTCACCACGTAGCCGTTGGGCTCGACCTGCGGGTCGTTGAGGGTCTCCCGCGGCGTCGCCAGGGCGCCCCACACGCCGGGTTCGTCCGCGAGCACGCGTTGCCAGTGCGCGAGGTCGTGGCGGGCGAACGCATTCGCGAAAAGTTCGGTCGCCGCGGCGGCGTTGGCGATCAGGTTGGTCGACGGGACGAAGCGCTCGTCGTCGGCCAGCTCGGCCAGGCCCATGCGCTGGCAGAAGCCCACCCAGAATTTGTCCGGCTGCAGGAATACCAGCTGGATCCACCTGCCGTCCTTGGTCTTGTACCGGTTGACGAGGGGGTTGATGGCCAGGCCCGGCGGGGCGCCCGGAATGCCGTCGATGTCGAAGAAGTCGGCGGCCGAAATGGACGGCGCTATCGACCACATCGCCTGGGCCAGCAGCGAGGAGTCGACGATGGTCGGCTCGCCGGTGCGTTCGCGATGGAACAGGGCGGCGCAGACGCCGCCGGCCAGCGTCGCACCACCCTGCAGGTCACCGAAACCGGGTCCCTGAACCGCTGGGGTCTCGCTGCCGAACGGTGTGAGCGTGTACGCCACCCCGCCCCGCGCGAGGTACGTCGCGGCGTCGAACCCGCCCCTGTCCCGGTCCGGGCCCCGCACTCCCAGCCCGGTGCCGCGCGCGATGATGATTTTCGGGTTGAACGAGCGGATGTCGTCGACGGTCAGGCGCGCCCGCTCGAGCGCGCCCGGCAGCCAATTGGTCAAGAACACGTCCGCGCTGGCCAGCAGCCGGCCGAAGAGCTCACGGCCGGTCGCCGACTTGATGTCGATCCCGATGCTGCGCTTCCCGCGGTTGCCCAACTCGAGGATGAAGTCGGCGTCGGGGCGGGCGGCTTGCCGGGTGAAACCGCCGACCACCAGCGCGCGGCCCGGGTCACCCGAGGTGACGCCCTCCACCTTGATGACGTCGGCGCCCCAGTCCGACAGGGCGGCACCGGCCGACGGCACGTAGGTCCACGACGCCAACTCGATGACCCGCACGCCGTGGAGAACACCGTCGGACATCGCCAACCCCCTTGCTCGCTGCCATTCCTTGCTATTTTAGATATTCTAGCTAGTCTTGGGCGTAGTGATAGCCCGTCCGCAGGTCAGCGCAGTTTTTCGGGGAAGAGACGCGATGGAGCCGAGCGAAGGTCTCATTTCGCCGCCCACCGCGGTGATTGCGTGTCGCGGCACGACCCGGCCGGGTGACCGGCCCCCTCCTTCCCGGCGCAGCGGCGGCCGTCAAACCGAATGCCGTTGGGCCCCAAGGTCGATCGTGAT
The DNA here is from genome assembly GCF_976985685.1 of Mycobacterium sp. NTMscope_Eco_3. Lineage (NCBI taxonomy): Bacteria > Bacillati > Actinomycetota > Actinomycetes > Mycobacteriales > Mycobacteriaceae > Mycobacterium > Mycobacterium sp. NTMscope_Eco_3. The sequence goes on from NZ_CDRJYZ010000001.1 coordinate 2,436,449, forward strand.
ATAGCCGCACGGACGAAGGACGAGGGATGGGCAGAGTAGCGGGCAAGGTGGCCGTCATCAGCGGCGCCGCGCGCGGCCAGGGCCGTTCGCACGCGCGGATGCTGGCCGCCGAGGGTGCGGACATCATCGCGGTGGACCTGTGCGCGGACATCGAGACCAACGAGTACCCCCTGGCCCGTCCGGAGGACCTCGACGAGACGGCGCGGCTGGTCGAAAAGGAAGGGCAACGCGCATACACGGCGGTCGCGGACGTTCGCGATCGCGTCGCCTTGTCCGCGGCCATCGATGCCGGCGTCGCCGAGTTCGGGCATCTGGACGTCGTGGTCGCCAACGCGGGGATCTGCCCCCTGACCGCGGGTCTGCCGCCGCAGGCTTTCGCCGACGCCGTGGACGTGGATCTCATCGGCGTGCTGAACCTGGTGCACGCGAGCCTCAAACATCTGCGGTCCGGCGCGTCGATCATCGTCATCGGCTCCAACGCGGCGTTCATGTCATCCCTGAGCACCTCCGGCGCTGAGAGTGGGGTCGGCGGCCCCGGCGGGGCCGGGTATGCCTTCGCGAAACTGGCTGCCGCACACTATGTCAACGACTTCGCGTTGGCGCTCGCCCGGTTTTCCATCCGGATGAACGCGGTGCATCCGACGAACGTCAACACCGACATGCTGCACAGCCCACCGATGTACCGCGCGTTCCGGCCGGATTTGACAGAACCGACCCGCGAGGATGCCGAGCCGGTGTTCCCGCTCGTGCAGGCGATGCCAGTCCCCTACGTCGAACCCGAAGACATCAGCGAGGCGGTGCTGTTCCTCGCTTCGGATGCGGCGCGCTACATCACCGGACAGCAGTTGCGCGTCGACGCCGGGGGCTTCCTGAAGGTCAAACCCTGGTCGGGAGCGTGATGACCACCAAACGCGGTGCACCGCAATGGGGCTCAGAGGGCGCCGAGCGCCGCCTGTACGAGCTGATGGTGCTGATGAAGGCGGCCGACGATCGACTGTCCAAGGGCATCGGCACCGGCGAGTTCATGTGCGTGTACTGGCCCTCGCGGGGCCAGGAGGCGATCGCCGCCGCGATGGGCGTGGCGCTGCGGCCCGACGACCAGCTGGTGACGACCTACCGCGGCCTGCACGACCTGATCGGCAAGGGCGTCCCGCTCGAGGAAATCTACGGCGAGATGATGGGCCGCACGGTCGGCGCCGGCCGGGGCAAGGGCGGCACCATGCACATCGCCAATCCCGCTAAGGGCGTGATGCTTTCGACCGGCATCGTCGGTGCCGGACCACCGGTGGCCGTCGGGCTGGCGATGGCCGCCAAACGCAAGGGCATCGACCGCGTCACCGTGGTCAGCTTCGGCGACGGCGCCACGAACACGGGCTCGTTTCACGAGGCGGCCAACATGGCCGCGCTGTGGGACCTGCCGCTCGTCTTCGTCTGCCAGAACAACCTCTACGCCGAGATGACGCCGACGTCGGACACCATGAAGCTCGAACACGTCGCCGACCGGGCCGCCGGCTACGGCATGCCGGGCGTGCGCGTCGACGGCAACGACCCGCTCGCCGTGAAAGCGGCGCTCGACGACGCGCTGCGGCGGGCGCGCGACGGAAACGGCCCCACCTTCATCGAATGCGTCACGTTCCGCTTCCGCGGCCACTACTTCGGCGACCGGACGCCCTACATCCCCAAAGAGCAACTCGAGGCGGCGATGGCCGCCGACCCGGTGCCCCGGTTCCGCAGCCACCTGGCCGCGACCGGCGTCAGCGATGACGACGAACTCGACCGCATCGACAGCGACGCGGCAGCCGCGGTAGAGGCGGCGCTGCAAATCGTGCTCGGCGCGGACCCCCCGTCGATCGACGAACTCGACCGCGACGTGTACGCCACCCCGATCGCGTTCCCGGTGTAACCGCATGGACGACAAGGAGATGAGCATGCGCGAGGCGCTCAACCTCGCGCTGGACCAGGCGCTCGCGGCCGACGAACGGGTGTTCCTGCTCGGGGAGGACATCGCCGATCCCGGCGCCTCCGGGCCGACGGCGGGCTTGTCGACGAAGTACGGCCACGACCGCGTCCTCGACACGCCGATCTCGGAGGCCGCGATCGTGGGCGCGGCCATCGGCGCCGCGATCGACGGGCTGCTGCCCGTCGCCGAGATCATGATCATGGATTTCATCGGGATCGCCGCCGATCAGCTGATCAACAACGCCGCCAAGCTGAGGTTCATGACCGCCGGGCGCACGTCGGCGCCCATCACCGTCCGCACCCAGGTGTACGCCGGATTGGCCACGGGTGCAACGCATTCGCAGAGCCTAGAGGCGTGGTTCATGCACATCCCCGGCATGAAGGTGATCGTGCCGTCCACCCCGCGGGACGGCAAGGGGCTGCTGACGGCGGCGATCTTCGACCCCGATCCCTGCCTGTTCGTCGAAACGATCCGGCTGCAGAGCAAGAAGGGTCCGGTCCCCACCGAGCCCGGGTTCTCCATCCCGCTCGGCCAGGCCGACATCAAGCGGCCGGGCACCGACATCAGCGTGATCGCCTACGGCCGCTGCGTGCACGACGCGCTGAGCGCCGCGGAGACGCTACGCGAACGGGGTGTCAGCGCCGAGGTGATCGACCTGCGCACCCTGGTGCCGCTCGACGTCGACACCATCGTGGGGTCCGTGCGCCGCACGCGCCGAGCCGTGATCGTCCATGACGCCGTGCAATTCGGGGGCCCCGGAGCGGAGATCGCCGCGATCCTGCACGCACAGCTCTTCGGGGAGCTCGCCGCGCCCGTCGAGCGGGTCGCCGCACGATTCGTCCCCAACCCGGCCGCGGCGGCGCTGGAGGCCCAGGTGTATCCGACGCCGGCGCGGATCGTCGAAGCGGCCCTGCGCACCTGCGAGAGGACGAAGGTGCGTGGCTGACTTCATCATTCGCATCCCCCGGGTCTCGGTGGCGGTCTCGGAGGCCGAACTGACCGGGCTGCTCGTCGGCGCCGGCGAGCACGTCGAAGCGGGCACGCCGATCTACGTCATCGCCACCGAGAAGGTCGAGCAGGAGATCGAAGCCGGGGCGACGGGGACCGTGCGGTGGACGGGCCAGGTCGGGACCACCTACGACATCGGCGCCGAAATCGGCGTCATCTCGTCATAACGAAGAAAGGTATCCCATGGATCTCAACGAGACCCGCGAGAGAATCATCTACGAAAAGGACGGCCCCATCGCGCGCGTCACCCTGAACTGGCCGGAGAAGGCCAACGCCCAGGACCAGAAGCTGGCCGAGGAAGTCGACGCCGCACTGGCCGACGCCGACCGCGACTACGACATCAAGGTGCTCATCCTCAAGGCCAACGGCAAGGGCTTCTGCTCGGGCCACGCGATCGGCAACAACGCCGTCGACTACCCGGCGTTCGTGGAGAACGCCATGGTCACCGGCCACCCCTGGAAAGCCCAGAGCGACTTGTTCGTCAAGCCGACACTGAACCTGTGGGAATTCTCCAAACCCACCATCGCCCAGGTGCACGGCTACTGCGTGGGCGGCGGCACGCACATGGGCCTGACCACCGACATCGTCATCGCCTCCGAGGACGCCTACTTCTCCTACCCACCCCTGCAGGGGTTCGGCATGCCGTCGGGCGAATGTTCCATCGAACCTTGGGTTTTCATGAACTGGCGGCGCGCCGCCTACTACCTGTTCACCGCCGAGGTGATCGACGCCAGGAAGGCGCTGGAAGTCGGCCTCGTCAACGAGGTGGTCAAGCGTGAGGACCTCGACGCCCGGGTGGACGCGATCGCCCGCCACATCGCCCAGGCGCCGCTGACGACGCTGATGCTCACCAAGGCCAATCTCAAGCGGGCCTGGGAGCTGATGGGCATGCGGGTGCACTGGCAGAGCTCCAACGACCTGGTCGCGCTCGCGTCGATCAGCAAGGACGTGCAGCAGCTGATCCAGACGGTGTTCAAGGACAAAGTGCTGCCCTCCGAGCACGCCCGCCGCCAGGCCGCCGCGGCCGCCCAGACCGACGGCGCCGCAACCACATAGGGTTCGCGGTGAACATCGCCGACCACGCCCGCAGTGCCGCGCAGTCGCCGGCGCTCATCGTCGCGGACGGCGAGGTGATCTCGTACGCCCAGCTGCACGCGCGCAGCCGGCGGGTCGCCGCGCTGCTGCACGACGCCGGGCTACGACGCGGCGACGGCGTCGCGCTGGTCCTGCCGAACCGCCCCGAATTCCTCGAAATCACCTGGGGCGCTCAGCTTTCCGGCCTCTACTACACCGCCGTCAACACCCACTTCACCCCCGAGGAGGCGGCCTACGTCATCGACGACTCCGACGCCAAAGCGGTGTTTGTCGACGCCTCGATGCCCGAACTCGCCGCGCACCTGCGTTCCGCCAATGCCGCGCCGGTCGCCCACGTCGCCGTCGGGGGCTCGACGGCCGGCTGGCAGTGCTACGAGGACGCGCTTGCCGCGGCCGGCGAAGCGCCACCGGTGTCGGATGGCTCGGAGATGCTGTATTCGTCGGGCACCACGGGACGGCCCAAGGCGGTGCGGCGGCCGCTTCCCGAGGACGGCAACGGGTCCTGGGCGCAGTCGGTGCTGGAGATGGCCCTGATCCACAAGTACGGGATGGGCCCGTCGAGTGTGTACCTGTCCCCCGCGCCGCTGTACCACGCGGCGGGGGTGAACTACACCATGGCCGCCAACCGGGTCGGCGCCGCGTCGGTCCTCCTGCGCAGGTTCGACGCCGAGACCGTGTTACGGCTGATCGAGACCCACCGGGTGACCCACGCCCAGTTCGTGCCGACGATGTTCGTGCGCATGCTCAAACTGCCCGAAGCCGTGCGACGGCGCTACGACGTGTCGAGCCTGCGGTGCGTCATCCACGCGGCCGCGCCGTGCCCGGTCGACGTCAAGCACCGGATGATGGAGTGGTTCGGACCGATCATCCACGAATACTACGGCGGCACCGAGGGTTTCGCGGGCACCACGATCGGACCACAGGAATGGCTTGCCCATCCGGGTTCGGTGGGCATCCCGACGGCCCCGGTGCACGTGGTCGGCGAGGACGGGCGGGAGCTTCCCGTCGGTCAATCCGGCGAACTCTATTTCGAGGGTGGACCGGACTTCGAATACTTCAAGAATCCCGCCAAGACCGCGTCGGTGTCCAACAACCGCGGCTGGCGCTCGCTCGGAGACGTGGGCTATGTCGACGGCGATGGGTACCTGTACCTCACCGACCGGTCGACGTTCATGATCGTCTCCGGCGGGGTCAACATCTATCCGCAAGAGGCGGAGAACCTGCTCGTCATGCATCCAAAGCTGGTCGACGCGGCCGTATTCGGGGTCCCCAACGAGGAATTCGGCGAAGAGGTCAAGGCCGTCGTGCAGCCGGCCACCGGCATCGTGGCCGGGCCGGACCTCGAGGCCGAGCTCATCGACTACTGCCGGGCCCACCTGGCCGGCTACAAGTGCCCGCGCAGCGTGGAGTTCGACCGAGAGTTGCCGCGGGACCCGAACGGAAAGCTCTACAAGAGGCGCGTCCGCGAACGGTACTGGCAGGGACGGGTATCGCGGATCTTGTGAACGAGGATGGCTATGAACGCTAGGAACGTGCCGTGGGCGGTCCGGACCCCCGATCGGATCCCCAAGCAGCGCTACTACGACCCGGATTTCTACGCGCTGGAAGCCGAGATGCTGTGGCCCCGCACGTGGCAAATGGCGTGCCGGCTGGAGGAGATCCCCCGGCCCGGCGATTACGTCGAATACGAAATCCTCGACGAGTCCGTCATCGTGGTGCGGGTGGACAGCCAGACGGTGCGCGCCTACCACAACGCCTGCCGGCATCGCGGCGTAAAGCTGGTGGAGGGCAACGGGAACCGCCGCACCTTCGTATGCCCCTTCCACGGCTGGTGCTGGGGCCTCGACGGCCACAACACGTTTGTGCTGCGGCCCGAAGCCTTCGCCGACGAGAACCTGGCCGCCGACGACCTTCGACTCGTGCCGGTGCGATGCGAGCTCTGGGGCGGTTGCGCGTGGATCAACCTCGACGACGACGCCCCGGCGCTGCGTGACTGGATGGAACCGTTCGCATCGGTGTACGACGCCTGGCAGGTCGACTCGCTGCGCGTCGAGTGGTGGAAATCGTGCCGACTGCCGGTGAATTGGAAACTCGCCGCCGCGGCGTTCATGGAGGGCTACCACGTCCCGCAGACCCATCCCCAGTTGCTGCCGTCCGCGCAGACCGGCGACGTTGCCGCGGCGGTGCACCCGGTCGTGGCGAGCAGCCTGTATTTCATGCGCACCCTCGGTGACGGCATGGCGGGCATGACGCACGAGAACGACATCCGCATCGCCGAGGGCCTGCAGAACATCGAGCTGCCGTCCGACCCGGCGGCGGCGATGGCCGCGTGGCGCAGCGCGCTGAACGACGCCGTCGTCGACTGGCATCGCGCCCGGGGCAGCGGCATGCCCGACCTCAACGACCTGGTCCGCCGCGGGATCACCGACGCGATCGGGTTCGCATTCCCGCATTACTTCATCCTGCCCACCTACAGCAGCGCGTCGTCGTACCGCATCCGGCCGCTGGGGCCCGAGGACACGTTGTTCGAGATCTGGTCCCTCGCCCGGCTTCCCAACGACGCGTCGGCCGGTAAACCGACGCCCCCGGTACCGATGGCGCCCGACGACCCGCGCTGGCCGCCGATTCCCGCCCAGGACTTCTCCAACCTGCCGCGGCAACAAAAAGGATTGCATTCCAAGGGCTTTGACTTCATGCGGTTGTCCCACCAGATCGAAGGACTGATCTCCAACTTCGAGCGTGTCATCGACGGTTTCCTGGCGGGCCTGCCGTACGACGCGCTGGTGCCCGCGATCCAGAAGACCAACACCACCATCGACGTGCCGATCGCCGATCTCGGCTTCACGGCGAGCTCCGTGGAGGCGCGATGAGCGCCCAGTGGGACCGCTCCGTGGATCTGCTAATCGCGGGCAGCGGCGGCGGTGGCATGGTCGCCGGGCTGGCCGCCCTGGACTGCGGGCTCGAGCCCCTCATCATCGAAAAGCAGTCACTGGTCGGCGGTTCGACGGGCCTGTCGGGGGGCATCGTGTGGCTGCCGAACAACCCACTGATGCGCAGGGATGGCGTCGCCGACTCGCACGAGGACGGTTTGGCCTACCTGGCCGACGTGGTCGGCGACATCGGGGCGCCGTCCTCGCCCGAGCGGCGCGAAATGTTCCTCACGGCGGGCCACGGGATGATCAATTTCCTCACCCGCAAGGGCGTCAAATTGGTCCGGTGCGCGGGCTGGAGCGACTACTACCCGAACCACAAGGGCGGCAACGCGTCCGGCCGCGCGGTCGAGGGAATCCCGTTCGACGCCGCGCAGTTGGGTGATTGGCGCGACAAGGTGCAGCCGCCGCTGGCCAAGAACTACGGATACGTGGTGCTGACCAACGAGTTGCGTTCGGTGCAATACTTCAACCGCTCGCCGCGCGCGTTCGCGGTCGCGGCCCGGGTGTTCCTGCGCACCGCCGCGGCGCGGGCCCGGCGGCGCCAGATCCTCACCAACGGCGCCTCGCTGATCGCTCAGCTGCTCAAGGCGCTGATGGATCTCAGCGACGGGCATCCCCCGCTGTGGACCGACGCCGCGATGGCGGACCTCGTCGTCGAGGACGGCCGCGTGGTGGGCGCGCGCGTCGTGCGCGACGGCACGCCGTTGAACGTCGAGGCACGCAAGGGAGTCCTGCTGGCCGCGGGCGGATTCGGCCACAACAAGGAGATGCGCCGCCGGTACAGCGGTGACCAGCCCAACGAAGGGCAGTGGTCGATCGCCAACGCCGGTGACACCGGCGAGGTGCTCGAGGCGGCGATGCGCCTGGGCGCCAAGACCGATCTGCTGGACGAAGCGTGGTGGCTGCCTTCGGTTTTCATCGCCAACGGTGGGGCCGTGGCCGCCTCGCTCGGATCGGGCCGCCAGCGGCCCGGCGCCATCTACGTGGACTCGAGCGGCCGGCGGTTCTGCAACGAATCGAACTCCTACGTCGAGGTCGGCAAAGCGATGTACGCCAACAAGGCCGTGCCCTGCTGGATGATCTTCGACAACGGATACGTCCGCAGATACGTCACCAGCGCCAACCCGCTCAAGCGGAACCAGGCGTTGCCGCCGGAGCTGATCGAGTCCGGCGCCGTGAAACGGGCCGAGACGATTGGAGAGCTCGCCGGCGAGATCGACCTTCCCGCAGACGAATTGGCCCGCACGATCCAGCGGTTCAACCGGTACGCGGCCAAGGGTCTGGATCCCGACTTCGGCCGCGGCCAGTCCGCCTATAACGACTGCCTCGGCGATCCGGGGTACCGGCCGAACGCCGCCATCGGGCCGCTCGACACCGCGCCGTACTACGCGACCCGGGTGCTCCCGGCCGACGTAGGAACGTGCGGGGGCGTGCTCACCAACGAGCACGCGCAGGTCCTCGACCAGCAGGACCGGGTGATCGAGGGCTTGTACGCCACCGGCAACACCACGGCGACCGTGATGGGCCGGACCTACCCGGGTGCCGGGGCGAGCATCGCCAGCTCGATGGTGTTCGGTTACGTCGCCGCCCGCCACGCCGCCGGCAAGTAACGGCGAAAGGACCCGTCAGGCGGGCATTCCCGCCGAACGTGACACTGTCGTCACGCTCGCCGCCGAACGTGACACTGTCGTCACGTTGGCGGGGACTCGTCGTCGTCGCGGTCGACGAATTCACGCGGCTTCAGGCCCGACTGCATGAGCTCGGCCCGCCGCGCCTGCACATCGGACGCGGCGCCGACCATGTTCGTCAGGATGTGACTGACCTGCAGGTGCACCCGCATGCCCATCAATTCCCACGCGCGCTTCACGTTGTTCTTGACGGCCATCAGTGTGGTCAACGGGATTTGGGCGATCCTGCGCGCCATCTCCTCGACGGTGTCCTCGAGCTGATCGCGCGGCACCACCCGGTTCAGCAGACCCCAGTCCAGGGCCTGCTGCGCGGAGAGGGTCGGCGCCAGCAGCAGCCAGTCCATGGTGCGGTGCCAGTTCATCAGCAGCCACGGCTCGATCATGGTGTGCCCGCCGGGCTCGCCGAGGCTTTGGGCAAGGGGCATTTGGAAATACGCGTCCTCGGAGGCCACGCAAAAGTCGGTCAGCAAGCCGAGATAGATTCCCCCGCCCATGCAATAGCCATGGATCTGCGAGATGGTCGGCTTGGGGAATTCCCACAGGTACAACGTCGGCCACAGGAACAGGTCGGCGGTGCCCTTGTAAAGGTCCTCGAACGTCTCGCCGAAATCCGGGTACGGGTTTTCGTCCGGGCCCCAACGCGCCACGTGCCCACCACAGAATCCCTTGCCGTTGGCTTTGAGGATGACGACCTTGATGTCCTTGTCGCGGTCGGCCTCGTGCAGGCAGTCGTCGACCTCGGTGACCAGGATCGCGTCTTTGGTGTTGGCCTTGTCCGCTCGGTTGAGGATGATCCGCGCAATTGGCGGTTCGCGTTCATAGATGACCGCTTCGAGCTCGCGCCGCTCCATGGTCGGACCATACCCTTCCGCATCCCGCGCACCGGTGATTTGGCGGTTGCGCGACCGCGGCGCGAGGAGTGAGCTGTAGTGGGTGCGCAGTGCCGACGGATGGGGCTGAGACGGCGACTCCTCTCGAACGGGTGCAGCAGCTGGACCTCGTGGCCCGGCTCAAATCCGCCTACCCCGAACTTCCGGACGCTCCCACGCCGGATCTCATCGACCACGAGCGATTCGCCGCCTACGTCAAGACCCCGCACGACGTCGGCGGCGAGCCGGACGCCCCGATCGAGTTCGAGAACAAGGAGTACGAGATCTGGGAGCACAACACCTATGTCATGTGCGAGGTGCTCGGCTGGCGCGGCATCTGGCTGTCCGAGGAACGGCGCCGGATGGGCAACGTCGATCTCGGCCGCACCATTTATCTCGGCCTTCCCTATTACGGGCGGTGGCTGCTGGCGGTCGCACGCGTGCTCGCCGAAAAGCACCACATCGGCCTGACCGAATTGGCCGAACGAATGGCCGAGGTCAAGGCCCGCTACGCGGATGGCCCGAGCGGAAAGCCCTTGGCGGCCATGCCGAAGTTCGAAGGCGATCCCGCACCCGTCAACCGCAATCGGCACCATATCCACGCCGCGGGCAAGGGTGACCCACAGGTGTACGCCGGGCAGGCCGGCGCACCGAAGTTCGGTGTCGGTGACAAGGTCGTGGTGCGCGATCTCCCCGTGCTGCTCTACACCCGCACCCAGGAATATGTGCGCGGCGCGACTGGCGAGATCGCGGTCGTGTCCTATGAAAGCCCCGCCGCCGAGGACGAGACGTGGGACGGCGCGGACCAACGGCCCGAGTGGTTCTACATCGTCCGGTTCAACCTCTCCGAGCTGTGGCACGGCTATACCGGTCCCGGCAACGACACCCTGCAGACCGAGATCCCGGAACGATGGCTGGAATCGGCCTAGCCACGGGATCCGAGTTCGAGAAAGGACTACGGCATGAGCGCTGACGAACACGATCACGAGCGCACCGCCGCGCCCATGGTGGATGAAATCACCGACTTCGAAGTCCTCGAGATCGCGCTCCGCGAATTGTGCATCGAGAAGGGGCTTTTCACCGCGGAGGATCATCGCCGCTTCACCGAGTTCGCCGAACAGATCGGCCCGACGCCCGCGGCGCGCCTGGTGGCGCGGGCCTGGCTCGATCCCGACTACAAGGAGCTGGTTCGCTCGGATCCGCTTGCCGCCAGCAAGGAGGTGGGCGTCGACTGGCTGGAACCGACCGGATTCGGGACCCCGAGTGACTTCACGGCCCTCCACGTGCTCGAAGACACCCCGACGCTACACCATGTGATCGTCTGCACGCTGTGTTCGTGTTATCCGCGGCCGATTCTGGGCAATTCGCCCGAGTGGTATCGGACGCCCAACTATCGCCGCCGCATCGTCCGCTGGCCCCGCCAGGTGCTCGCGGAGTTCGGCCTGATCCTTCCGGAGGACGTCGAGATCCGGGTGGAAGACTCCAACCAGAAGCACCGGTTCATGGTGATGCCCGTCCGTCCCGACGGAACGCAGGGCTGGACCGAAGACCAACTCGCCGAGATCGTCACGCGCGACTGCCTGATCGGTGTCGCGCTGCCCAAGCCGGGGGTGACAACCAACGCCGTCACCCAGACCCGAGCCGCCGTCCATCCCGCAGCGCCCTGAGGCACAGATGAGCACCGCGCACAACCCTCGCCCGATCGCGGAATCCACGGTCGCGCCGCTGACGAAAATCGTTGAGCGCAACCAGATCTGGAGTCGTATGACCGCGAAGTACGGGGTCGACAACCCGGTACCGCCCTGGCAGACGAGTCTCGACGGGATTTGCGATGCGATCGACCAAAGCCGTTGCGGCGCAGAGGCCCTCGGGTTCGCCGAGCGGCGGGAGGATGAGGACACGCTGTCGGCGACCGTCTACGCCGAACTGCCCTACCCGGAGAACCGGCTGGTTGCGCTGGCCCACTCGCTCGTCGCGCGCGGCGTCATCGACGAATCCGAACTCGAGGCAAGGCTGACCGCCGTGCGGGCCAGGTTGGAATCCTGAGCGACGTCATCGCAAATAGTGAGCTCCAGCACAACAACCCTTGCTTTTCGCGGCTGATGAGGGGCTTCGGTCGGCGATGCGCTACGCTGGCGACAACGTTGGCTTCGTAACACTGCATGCCAACACCGTCGTGGAACGCTTCCTCATCCCCCTGGTGCCCAGCGAAGAAGATCGCGCTTGACACCTAGATGAGCGTGCATCGTGCACTAGCTTGTCTCGCGGCGATCGATTTTGCCACCCGGCAATCTCGCCATCCTCGTGCCGATGCCCGCGTGACCTCTCGTCTCCGACACGGCACCACCGATGCCTGAAAGGCACCGAAAAGTGACTACCGACAAGACTTTCGCCGAACTCGGCGTGGGCAAAAACATCGTCAGCGCGCTCACAGCGCGCGGCATAACACACCCCTTTCCGATTCAGGTGGAAACCCTGCCCGACACACTCGCCGGCCGAGATGTCCTCGGCCGCGGGAAAACCGGCAGCGGAAAGACTCTCGCATTCTCGATCCCCCTCGTCAGCCGCCTCTCCCCCGGAAACCGGCGCCCCGCACGACCATCGGGGTTGGTTCTCGCGCCCACCCGCGAGCTCGCAACGCAGATCACCGCGACGCTCGAGCCGTTGGCGGCGGCCTGCGGCCTGCGGGTCACCACGATCTTCGGCGGGGTATCGCAGAGCCGTCAGGTGTCCGCGCTCAAATCCGGCGTCGACATCGTCGTCGCCTGCCCCGGCCGGCTCGAGGACCTGATGAAGCAACGTGTGATCAGCCTCGAGGCGATCGAGATCACCGTGATCGACGAGGCGGATCACATGGCCGACCTCGGTTTCCTGCCCGGCGTCACCCGGATCCTGGCCGCGACCCCGAACGGCGGCCAACGAATGATGTTCTCGGCGACCCTGGACAATGGCGTCGACAAGCTCGTCACCCGGTTCCTCCAGAACGAGGTGTTGCACTCCGTCGACGGGGCCGACTCACCGGTGGCGCAAATGACCCATCACGTGTTCCACGTGGCCAACGCTGCGGCCAAGAAGGACCTGGTGCACCGGCTCGCTTCCGGCACCGGGCGTCGGATCCTGTTCATGCGCACCAAGCATCAAGCCCGCAAGCTCGCCAAGCAGCTCACCGAGTCCGGCGTTCCGTCGGTCGACCTGCATGGCAACCTGTCTCAGCCCGCGCGCGAGCGCAACCTGGCCATGTTTGCCTCCGGTCGCGCCCGCGTGCTGGTGGCGACCGATATCGCCGCGCGCGGTGTGCACGTCGACGAGGTCGAACTCGTCGTGCACATCGACCCGCCGAGCGAGCACAAGTCCTACCTGCATCGGTCGGGACGCACCGCGCGGGCGGGAAGCGCCGGTGACGTCGTCACCGTGGTGCTACCCGAGCAGCGCCAGGATACGCAGGTGTTGCTGCGCAAGGCCGGCATCAAGGTCGCTCCTCAGCAGGTGACCGCGACGTCGGATGCGGTCCAGGTGCTCGTGGGTGAGGTCGCCCCCTACCAGGCCCCGGCGCCCGCCAACGTTCCCGCGCGCCAGCATCGCCAGAACACCGGCGGTAACCGGCGGCGACGGGGCAACGCCCGGTCACCCAAGGCCAGTTCCCCCGCCGAACCGGCGATATCGCACCGCAACGCCACACCGACACGGCGACTGGATCGTCGCCGCTCGAGCCGCGCACAAGGCAGCGCCGGATAGTCCGCCTTCTGGCGGTCAGGCTCGCGCCAGCAGCCAGGCCTGACCGCCTCCTTCACCGGCGGCGACCGCTTCCAGTTGAGCGAACGCGGCGGTTAGCTCGCCCGGCGCCGCGCGAAACGGCCCCGGTGGCGCCCCCACCTCGCTGAGCACGGCGATCGCCAGCAGCCCACCGGGCACCAGGCGCTCGATGATCGCACGGTCGAGGCGACGGTCCCGGAACTTGCAGCAGAGGACGACGTCGACGGGCGCACCCGCCGGCAGGCCGCCGTCGAAATCGGCGACGTCGAAGCGACAGCGGCCGGCCACCGAGGCACGCTGAGCCAAATCCCGCGCGTGGGCGATCGCCACCGGGGAGATGTCCAGCCCCACCACGTCCAGGCCGCGCAACGCCAGCCAGACCGAGCCGATTCCCTGCCCGCAGGCCAGGTCGAGCGCGGTGCCGGCGGTGGGAAACTCCTGCGCGTGGCGCGCGAAAACATCGGGCGGCGCAACCGAATCCAGCGTCGGCGGCGCCTTCGCCGCGTACCGCTCGTCCCAGCGATGCCGGTCCGATTCGCCCATACGCGACACTCTAGGACCCGCTTCTTCTGGACAGCTGTCTGCTATTGGAATCGCGCGGCGAAGACGACCGCGAGGAATGGAAGTTGTTGGCGGCGGGCCGCCTTCCTACACTGGACGAGTGTCCAAAGAGGCGTCGTTCCCGGCGGTTGTCGCCGGAACCGCCGCCGGTGCGGCCCGCCGGTCGGATCGCCGTCCGGGCCAGACGATTCGCAAGGTACTCGATGCCGGGTTGGAGGAGTTGCGGGAATCGTCGTACGCGAACCTGACGATGCGGGCCGTGGCGACTCGCGCAGGGGTGTCACCGGCGAGCGCCTACACCTACTTCCCGTCGAAGAGCGCGCTGGTCGCCGCGGTGTACCTGCGCTTCCTGCGCGACCTGCCGCTGCACACCGACGTCAACGAGACGACCAAAACCCGGGTCAGCGCCACCTTGCGGGACATGGCGGTGGTGGTCGCCGATGAGCCGGAGTTGACCGCCGCGTGCGGCGCGGCGCTGATGGCCGACGATCCGGCGGTCACGCCGCTGCGGGAACAGATCGGCGAGGAGGTGTCCCGGCGGATCGGCGCCGCGTTGGGCCCGGGTTGGCCGCGTGCGGTGAAATCCACGCTGCAGATGACCTTTTCGGGGGCGCTGATGACCGCCCGGTTCATCAGCTTCGCCGAGGTAGCCGGCCAGCTCGACGAGGCCGTCAACCTGATCCTGGGCGCCTCGGTGGCGTGAAAGCCCTTGCCGCGCAAGCTTATCCGTTAGCCGGTGGCGGCGAGCTTTCGGGAGGGGCGGCCCGCCCGCAGGAACTGACCGAATCGTTCCTTGCCCAGCGCCGGCGCGGCCTTGCCCGCAGCGAACGCGAGCTTCCCCGACACCAGCACGGCCGTGACGGTCTCGTCGTTGCGGTTGACCATCCGCGACAGCCCGCCGTAGGACTCGACGGGATGCTCGGCGTAGCGGTCGAGGGAGTCGTCGAGCTTGTCGGGATCGATGACGACGATGTCGGCGCGGTCACCCTCGCGCAGCGTCCCGGCGTCGATGCCGTACCACTCCCCGAGCTCGCCGGTCAGCCGGTGCACGGCGTGCTCCATCGAGATGAACGGCCTGCCGGACTTCTCGGCGTCGTGCGCGTGTCGCAGCAGGCGCAGTCCGGAGTTGTAGAACGCCATGTTGCGTAGGTGCGCGCCCGCGTCGGAGAACCCCATCTGGATGGTCGGGCTCTGGGCCATCTTCTTGAGGACCTCGGGGCGGTGGTTGGAGATCGTGGTGCGCCAGCGCAGCTTCTCGCCGTGTTCGACGACCAAGTCGAGGAAGGCGTCGACCGGGTGCAGCCCGCCGCGCTCCACGCCGACCTGCCCGAACGATTTGCCGATGACGGATTCATCGGGGCAGGCCACGATTTCGGCGTCGAAGAAGTCGCGGTGCCAGACCCGTGGCCCGAACTTGCTGTCGTAGTCCTTGCGGAACTTGCGCCGATACTCCTCGTCACGCATGAGCTGATTGCGCTCGATCTCGGTCTGCAGGTGCAGCGCCGCCGCACCGGAGCCGAACTCCTCGAACACCACCAACGAGATCCCGTCGGCGTAGACCTCGAACGGCACCGGCAGATGCTGCCAGCGGAAGTTGCCGCCGAGGGCGTTGACGACGCGGGCGAGCCGGTCCATGACGTGAATGACGAACGGGATGGCCTTGATGTCGGCCGCCGACAACAGGCTGGTCTTCAGCCGGGGCCGGCGGAACCCGAGCGACGTCAGCAGCTGCGAGAGCACCGACAGCGGATTCTTGATGTCCGGGCCGGACTGCAAGATCTTGTCGCGCCGCCGCAGAATCGCGTTCAGGCGGCGCAGCTCGCGCGGTGACGCGTACGTCGACGGCAGCGTGCGCGACCGGCAGACTTCGCCGTCGAGTTTGTCGAACAGCAGTTGCTGGGAGGACATTCCGACGAAACCTTCATCGAGCGCATCGTTCAGCATCGCTTCCATGCGGGCGAGTTCCGCCGCGGACGGCCGGACGTCCTTGCGCGTCGCCCGATCCAGACCCATCGTCGCCGCGCGCAGATCGGAGTGGCCGATGAAGGCCGCGAGGTTCGGACCCAGGTTGAGGCGTTCGAGTTCGGCCACATACTCCCTGGGATTGGTCCACGACCGCGCCGCGTCGAGGTGCTCGATGACGTAGCGCCTGGGGATGGCTTCGACCCGGCCGAAGATGTCACCGGCGTCAACGCTGTTCAGGTACACGGTGGACAGCGAACACGATCCCAGCATCACGGTCGTCACACCATGCCGCAGCGATTCGGAAAGGTCAGGCGCGCAAAGGATTTCGACATCATAGTGGGTGTGGATGTCGATGATGCCGGGGATCACCCATTGGCCCGTCGCGTCGATGACGTCGGCGCCGGTCGTGTCGAGTGGCCCCTCGGCGATGGTGACGACGCGGCCGTCACGTACCCCGATGTCCCGCAGCGCCGAAGGTCCTCCGGTCCCGTCGAACCAGCGCCCGTTGGTGATCACGGTGTCGTACTGCATCGGTCGGCCTTTCTGCCGGGCGCCCTGCCTGCTGGATCCACAGTGATCATACATACTGGGCATAGTGTCTGGCCGCGTTCTCGGTCCGCGACGCGATGGTTAGCCAGCAACGGCGGCGCCGCGACGGACGCTATGATCCAGCTGTGGGGATCACCGCCTACCGGTTTGCCGTTCGGTAATCATGCGCAGTCACGGTTGGGCAGGAAATACTCCGGCTTCCGATACGGAGGCCATCGAGCGCATCCTCGACGCCGCCGACAGGATCATCGACGAACGCGGTTCAGCGTTGCGGATCGCCGACGTGGCGCGGGCGCTGGGCGTCACCCGCCAGACCGTCTATCGCTATTTCCCCGGAACCCAGGCGTTGTTGGTGGCGTCCGCGATGCGTTCGGCCGACGGCTTCCTCGATCGCATGGCGGCCCATCTCGAAGGCGTTACCGACCCGGTCGTGGCCATCACGGAGGGGATGGCCTTCGCCGTCGAGGAGCTGGCCTCGGACAATCAGGTCGAATTCGTCCTCAACCAGCGCCATCGCGGTGGCCAGAAGGTGTCGATCATCTCCGATACCGCGTTGGCATTCGGTCGGTCGATGCTGCATCGCTACGACATCGATTGGGAGCATTACGGTTTCGACGAGGCGGGCCTGGACGAGCTGAACGAATTCTCGTTGCGGGTCCTGCATTCCTTCCTCACCGACCCCGGGCGGCCGCCGCGCAGCGGAGCCGATCTGCGGCGCTATCTCACCCGCTGGATCGGGCCGGCGATCGCCTACCCGCAGCTGGTCCGCGCGATGGATGCGCTGGGCACCGCCGAGCCGCCGCGAACGCGCCGGCGCTCGTCAAAGGCATCCTGACCCGGACCGCCGAAGAGGCTCGCACGTACCGCACCCGCCGGGCGCCCCGACGGTGGCCATACATTTCCATCGATATGTCCATCGCGGGTGTGTTCGCCCGTAAACGGTGCGGGGCCCGCCGGCCCGGATCATGCGGCAGGCGGCGGCTTTCGGACGTCCGGTGCGCCACCGCTCATCGCGCCTCGGTCGCGGCGCCGATCATGTTGTGCATGTCTTCCACTGACCACGGACCGGCCTCGTGGTGATCGCGATAACCCAACAGGCGCGGCGTGTGGCGGTCGAAGCTGCCGACGAAACCGCCCGCGGCCACGAGGATCTGGCCCGTCACGTCACGCGCCAAGTCGCTCGCGAGATAGGCGTAGACCGGGGCCACGAATGCGGGCGGCGCGCTGTCGAGCGAGGCCCGCATCGTCACGTCGTCGAGCAGCCCGCGGCGGTGCAGGTCTTCGATATGTCTTTCGTACTCGAGACCCGTAGAAAGCCGCGTCCTGGCGCCGGGACACACCACGTTGGCGCGAACGCCGTGGGGCTTCAGTTCGGCGGCGATGGCCATCGTCAGGCCGTTGACGGCCCCCTTGCCCGCGGGGTAGCCGGTCCCGCCGTAGTCGCCCAGAAACGCCACCGAACTGGTGTTGATGATGGCTCCGTGGCCCTGCGCGGCCATGACCGGCGCGGCGGCCCGGCACGTGTGAAACGCCGTGCCCAGGTGCGCACCGATCAGCCGGTCAAACTCGGCCGCGGAGATCTTCAGGATCGAGGAACCCGGCGGCTCGGCGATTCCGGCGCAATTGATCAGCGAGTCCAGCCGCCCGAAAGTGCTGACGCACGCGTCGACGAGTGTTTGGGCCACGCGTTCCTCATCCGCGGCTCCCACCACCGCGGCGGCGCGTCCGCCCGACGCGATGATCGCGGCGACCGTCTCCTCCACGGCGTGCCCGTCGCGCCCGTTGACGACCACACCGGCGCCCAGGACGCCCAACAATTCGGCGACGGCGCGTCCGATCCCGCGACTGCCACCGGACACCGCCACCCCGCGCCCCTCCAGCAGGGCCTGCGCGCCACGTCCGCTCACCGGGAGCCCCGGCACACCGCACGGCCCACGTAAAGCATTGCGCGCGAATCGCTCTCGCGATCGGTCCCACGCACGCCACTGGATTGGATCATGAACATCAGGCGAACGATACCGAAGCGAACACTGGCGCCGATCATCTTCGGGCCACCCGAGTCGCAAACGCCCTCTTCAAACCGGGTGTTCGCGTCCATGGCCCAGCCACCAACCCGCAGGCGGCGCCAGCCGAGCGAGACGACGACTCTGTTTGCCAACCATGCCGCGTCCTGGGTTGTCGGGCCGCCGGTAGTTCACAACACCGCAGCTCGGGACCATGACGGCAGCCAGCGTGCAGGCGCGGCGCCCAGATCGCCGACTTGCTGAACGCCACTAGTACACCGCGGAAACAGTTAAGCAACGCCACCAACCGGCTGCCGGGACCGATCGCCGGGTGCTGCGCGGGGGCGTATAGTCTCCACTGAAGTCCGCTTCTGGACCTGTCGCCGTTTAGCTCAAAGCGGCCAGTCAGCCCCACGGCTACTGAGCTTGGTACTGGCTCCGGCGATCAAACACCCGAGAGTCATCTCCCCGTTGGTAGCGCGGGTGCGGTGGTAAACGACAAGTCCCGCGGATCAGGATGCAGTGGAGGCGACTGTGCGGCGTTCCGCAATGTCTTTCTGCATAGACTCAGGGAAGTGAGTCAGCAATGCAAACTTGTTCTCGCGCAGGCGTTTACGCGATTTTTCGAGTGAACACAAGGTGCGTCGCCCGATGACCAACACGATTGCCCCAACCCGTCCGGCACCGGCAGGCGCCCGACAATCAGACGATTCCTACGACGACGTCGTCGACATGTTCGTGGAACTGAATCAGATGCCGGCCGAATCGCATGAGTACGGCCGCCAGCGCGAACGCATCGTGGCCCGATGCCTACCACTGGCCGACCACGTGGCCAGCCACTTTGCCCGCCGGGGCGAAGGCCTCGAGGACCTGATTCAGGTCGCGCGCCTGGGCCTGATGAACGCCGTCAACCGGTTCGACCCCGCGAAGGGCCCCAGCTTCATCGGGTTCGCCGTCCCCACCATGATGGGCGAGGTCCGGCGTTACTTCCGCGACCACAGCTGGGGCATGCGTGTGCCACGGCGGCTGCGCGAGCTGCACGTCCAAATCAGCAGGGCGACAGCCGATCTCGCCCAGCAGTTGGGGCGCGCCCCCACCGCCGGCGAGCTATCGCAGATGCTCGAGGTTCCACGGGAGGAGATCGTCGAATGCCTCGTCGCGGGCGATGCCTACCGGCTCGATTCCCTGGACGCACCGCTGGGCGCCGATAGTTCCGGAACGCCGCGCTCGGTGGCCGACTCGGTGGGCGACATCGATCCGCAGATCGAGCACATCACCAACCGGGAAGCGCTGCGCGTCCTCGTCGCCACGCTGCCGCCTCGCGAACGCGACGTTTTGCGCATGCGGTTCTTCGAATCGATGACGCAGAGCCAGATCGCGGAGCGGATCGGGGTGTCGCAGATGCAGGTCTCGCGCATCCTGGCAAACACCCTGCGCTGCCTGCGCGACCAACTCGAGTAACCCATCCGGCACCCAGTACGCTCCGCGGCGTCCCTCGCCGCGGAGCAATGTACTGTGCGATTCGAAGGACGGACCCGACGCGGTCGCCGGGAAGACCTGGAAGGGAACTCGATCGATGAGGATTTCACGAGCGCTGCTCGCGGGTGTCGCAGCGACAACGGCGCTGGCGGTGTCGGTGTCCGGCTGCGGCAACAACAAGCAGCAACCGTCGACGTCGAAGACCGGATCCGCGACCTCGGCAACCTCCGCCACCAGCAGCCCCGGCTCGGCACCACCGTCGTCGTCGGCGGCACCGGCACAGCCCAATGAGTACGCCCGGCTGCTCATCCAGGCGAGCGACATCAATGCACCGGTTCCCTTTACCGCCGCTCCCCCGACGAGCAATCCCAATGGGCAGCCGGGCGTGGCGACGACCTTCAAGGACGACGACGGCAGCCACGCGATCAAGGTGACCATTGGTGTCTACGACGACCCCGAGGCGGCGACGAACGCGTTGAACGCCGCCAAGGGCCAACAGGGCGGCGTCGTCAAGGACCCGACCACGCAACCGTCGAACGTCGGCAGCGGCGGCACGATGCTGATGGGAAACGCGCCCGACCGCAGTAAGGGTGTGGTGATCCTGCTCTTCACCGAGGGAAGGGCGCTCGCCACGCTGCAGTTCGACGGCCCGACCGACACGCTGGCCCCGCCTGATTTCGTCAACGATGTCGGCCAGAAGCAAGACGCGGCCATCAAGAAGGGGCTCGGCGGCTAGGCGCTGAGCAGGCCCGAGCAGACCCCCAGCCGAGGGACGCCATGAACGTCATCGGGATGCCGGCTCACGCCCTGTTGCTGCATTTCGTGTTGGTGCTCGTGCCGCTGACCGCCGCGCTGGAGATCGCGTGCGGGCTTTGGCCGGCCGCCCGGCGCGGGCAGCTGATGTGGCTCACGCTGATCTTGGCGGCGGTGACGATGGTGTTGACGCCCATCACCATCGACGCCGGAGCGTGGCTCTACGACCGCCAGGCCAACCCCAGCCCGATCCTGCGCGAGCACGCCGAGCGGGGCGGCGTCATGACCTACTTCTCCGCCGCGCTGCTGGCGGTTGCCGTCGCGCTCATCGCGCTCCGTGTCGTCGAACGCCGATCCGATCAGCGCCGCGTGGTGCTCCACGTCCTCGTCGCGATCGTGGTGCTCGCGACCGGCATCGCGTCGACGCTCCAGATCTACCGGGTGGGCGACGCCGGCGCCCACGCGGTCTGGGGCGGCTGAACAGCCGCTAGTGCTGCACGGGGCGGTTTCGATCGAGTTTGCCCAGCCCGGTGATTTCCAGGCTGACCGACTTACGTTGTCCCGCAGCGCCAAGCATGAAAAGCATGTCGGATAGCGGCGCGCCCAGCCAAAATCGCCAAAACCTTTTGCGGAAAAAGGTCCAGGCGTAGCTGCCGCTCCCGATCGTCCAATGCAAGGCCATCGTGACCAGGTAGTAGATGGCCCGTTTCGGGCGTGCGGTAACCATCTCGAGGTTCATCTCCCACGCCTCGAGGCCCCACGCGCGGTAGCGCCATTGCAACTCGTACTTGTTCTGGAACTCGTAGAACGCCAGCATTTCGCCATTGGTGACCAGATATTCGTCAAAGACAAGGATCGATCCCTCGACGAAGCGGTCCTTACAGGTTTCCAGCGCGTGCAGGCAACTCTCGTAGGTATCCAGATCCATGTGAAAAAGCTTGATGATGGCGTCCGGCCGGTCGGCCAGGAATGGGGCCAGCGTCTCGTAGGTGCTTCCCCTGATGAACTCCACCTTGCGGCCGAGCGCGTCGGGCACCCCGTCGTGCAAGCTGACGCCGGTATCCCGGATGAAACGTTGCGCCACCGGCTCCGCCAGTGAAAAGGTCCCGCGCTTGATGACGGTGTGGTCATCGATCTGCCAGTCCTCGACGAGCCCGGAAAAGGTATCGAACCCGTACACCGTGCGGTTGGAGGCGTCAGAGATGAGCCGGGTCGACCAGCCCGCCCAGACGCCGAGGTCAAGCAGCAATTCGTCAGGATCGCCGGGGCTTGGCGTCGCCAGGCGCGAGGCCTCCCACAGCAGCGTGTGGCCCCCGATCTTGCACCGACGCAGATCCGCGAGCGTGCGCCCGATAAACGAACGATATGCATCGTCGTAAATTTCGATGTCCCGCGCATACAAATTGGGGATATAACGGTCCCGGCCCTTATAGACCAAGCGCGCGCACAGCAGCGCCACAACAATCAGGGCGACCCCGATGAGGAGAACCGGCTGGAAGTAGCATGCCGCAAACACAATGGCCGCGATGCCGATAAGAATCGCTTTCCATATGCGGTGAAGCCCCGTCCGATCCACGGTCCGCGTGTCGATTACGACCACCGGTTCTGCCTCCCGATTTCTCGTCCGGATTAGACATCTCACGACCAATTTCGTCAAGGGGCGGCCCTGCGGTGCCCAGGGGATGCCGCCCGGCGTGCCCGGCGCGGCGCCCCGCATTCCCGGTCAGCTAACAACCGTGACGCGGGCGGAATTCGCTCGCAGCACGCCGAATTGGAATTCGACGGACCTTTCGGCCGCCGTCATCGGGCGCCGGCGGGCGGGATCCGGGGCCGCCGCGGAACCCCCAACTAAATAAATTGCTTGATTTAACCCAGCGGCGCGTGTTCACTGAGGCGATGACCGCCGAGCGGATCGCTCGTTCCGAAAGGTCGACGGGCACCCGAGAGGCGCTCTTGTCGGCCGCCGAGGTGTTGTTCGCCGAACGCGGGATGTATGCCGTGTCGAACCGGCAGATCAGCGAGGCGGCCGGACAGGGCAACAACGCCGCGGCGTGTTACCACTTCGGGAGCAGGGTCGACCTGCTGCGCGCGATCGAAGCCAAACACCGTGACCCGATCGAGGAGCTGCGCGCGCACATGCTGGCCGCGGTCGGCGATTCCGCCGAGCTGCGGGACTGGGTGGGCGCGCTGGTGCGTCCGCTGACCGAACATCTGGCCGCGCTGGGAACCCCGAGCTGGTATGCGCGATTCGCCGCCCAGGCCATGGCCGATCCCACGTATCGCCACGTGGTCACCAAAGATGCGCTGGCCTCGCCGTTACTGGTGGAGACGCTCGAGGGCATCAACCGCTGTCTCCCCGAGCTGCCCAAGCGGGTGCGTTCCGAACGGATGGTGATGGTGCGCAACCTGCTGATGCACACCTGCGCCGAGCACGAGGGCGCGCTGGCCGAGCACGGGCCGCGATCGCGTTCGGCCTGGCCGGTCGCCGCCGAAGGGCTGATCGACGCGATCGTCGGCCTGTGGCGCGCGCCCGTCCACGTGGCCGCGGCGGGCGGCCAGCCGTCACCGACAACCGCGTAAGCCGAACACCGAGGAGCACGATGACCGAAGGATCCACCGCCACCGATATCCCGGAGTTTCCGATGACACGCGCGCCGGGGTGCCCGTTTTCCCCGCCCCCGCAGGTATTGGAGCTCAACGCCGACAAGCAGCTGAGCCGGGTGCGGATCTGGGACGACAGCACACCGTGGCTCATCCACGGCTACGACGCGATCCGCGCGCTGTTCACCGACTCCCGCACCAGTGTCGACGACCGGCTGCCGGGTTATCCGCACTGGAACGCGGGCATGCTGGCCACGGTGCACAAGCGCCCGCGTTCGGTGTTCACCTCCGATGCCGAGGAGCACACCCGGTTTCGCCGGATGCTGTCGAAACCGTTCACCTTCAAGCGTGTTGAAGCCCTGCGGCCGGCGGTGCAGAAGATCACCGACGATCACATCGACGCCCTGCTGGCTGGGCCGAAGCCGGGCGACGTCGTCAGCACCCTCTCGCTGCCGGTCCCCTCCCTGGTCATCAGCGAACTGCTGGGCGTGCCGTACGAGGACGCGGAATTCTTCCAGACCCAAGCCCAGCGCGGCATGGGCCGTTACGCGACCGAGGAGGACACCGCGCAAGGTGCTGCCTCGCTGGCCAAGTATCTGGCCAACCTGGTTCGGACGAAAATGCAAAGCCCCTCAGAGGATTTGGTGTCCGACCTCGCCGAGCGGGTCAACGCCGAAGAGATCAGCGTGCGCGAAGCCGCACAATTGGCGACCGGTGTGCTGATCGCGGGTCATGAGACCACGGCGAACATGATCAGCCTGAGCATCGCCGCGTTGCTCGAGCATCCCGATCAGCGGGCACTGTTGCGCGACACCGACGATCCGAAGGTCATCGCGACCGCGGTCGAGGAGCTGATGCGCTACCTGAGCATCATCCAGACCGGTCAGCGCCGAATCGCCGTCGAGGACATCGAGATTGGCGGCGAGACGATCCGCGCCGGCGATGGCATCATCCTCGACGTCGCCCCGGCGAACTGGGATGAGCGCCAGTTCCCCCACCCGGACCGCCTCGACCTTTTGCGCGAAGACGGGCCGCACGTCGGGTTCGGCTACGGTCGCCACCAGTGCGTGGGACAGCAGCTGGCCCGCATGGAATTGCAGATCGTCCTGCCCACCCTGCTGCGCCGCGTCCCCACGCTGCGGCTTGCCGTGCCGCTGGATGAGCTTCCGTTCAAGCACGACGCGCTGGCCTACGGCCTCTATGAGCTGCCCGTGACATGGTGAAGCCCGATCTCGCGCTGAGTGTTCCCGATCTGCGCGGCAGGTTCGCGGTCGTGACCGGGGCGAACAGCGGTTTGGGGTTCGGCCTGGCGAAGCGGCTGACCGCCGCGGGCGCCGACGTGGTGATGGCTGTCCGTGACCGGGTCAAGGGCGAACGGGCGGCCGCCGACATCCGCCGAGAGGTGCCGCAGGCCAAGCTCTCCATCAGGCAACTCGACCTGTCGTCGCTGGAAAGCGTGGCGGCGCTGGGTGAACAGCTCACCGCCGAAGGGCGCCCGATCGACATTCTGATCAACAACGCCGGCGTCATGACGCCGCCGCAGCGCCAGCAGACCCGCGACGGCTTCGAATTGCAGTTCGGGACAAACCATTTAGGCCACTTCGCGTTGACCGGACACCTGCTCTCGTTGCTGCGGGCGGCGGAATCCGCGCGGGTGGTGACGGTCAGCAGCCTCGCCGCGACCCAGGGCAAGCTCGACTTCGGCGATGTCAATGCGCAGCAGGGCTATAAGCCCATGCATTCGTACGGGGTCGCCAAATTGGCGCAACTGATGTTCGCCGTCGAATTGGATCGGCGCAGCCGCCAGGGTGGCTGGGGGTTGATGTCCAACGCTGCGCACCCGGGCCTGACCAAGACGAACCTGCTCAGCGGCGCCTCGTACGGCCGCGACAAACCCACGTTGCAGGCCCGGTTGACGCAACTGACCTGGCGCGTGATGCCGTTCATGTGGCTCGACATCGACGAAGGCATCAAGCCGTCCCTCTACGCCGCGGTGTCCCCGGATGCGCAGGGCGCCATGTATTACGGTCCGCGCGGCTTCTACGAGACGGTCAGGGGTGGAGTCACTTTCGCTCGAGTCCCCCGGTTGGTGCGCAGCGACACCGACGTGCGACAGCTGTGGCAGCTTTCCGAGCGGCTCAGTGGCGTCACCTATCCCGACCCAGATGCACAATGATGAGTGATCCCCGATGAAGGGACGATGATGTCCAGCCCAGCCCAAACCGTCTATCCCGACGGCGTGATCGGCGCGCCCAAGGACCGTCGCGGTCATGCCGCGGAGTTCAGCACCGGCCTGCCGGCCGGCACCGAGGTCTTCTCCGCCGACAACCACATCTCGGTGGCCGACGACATCTTCTACGAGCGCTTTCCCGAAGATCTCAAGGATCAGGCCCCGCGGATCTGGTACGAGGACGGCGCGTACCTGCTCGGCCCGCCCGGACAGTCGATGGTGGTCGGCGACTTCAGCGCGGTGCTCATGCAGTACGACGATCTCGCCGGGGCGGCCACCAACAACGTCGAGGCCCGGGTTCGTGAGCTCGCCGAAGACGGCGTCGACAGGGAACTGGCCTTCCCGAATGCGGTGCTCGCGCTGTTCCACCATCCCGACCACGCGATCCGCGAGCGGATCTTTCGGGTCTACAACGAGCACATCGCCGACGTACAGGAACGTTCCGGCGGGCATTGCTATGGCGTCGGATTGATCAACTGGTGGGATCCGGCCGGCGCCCGCCGCACGCTCACCGAGCTGAAGTCGCTGCGGCTGACCACGTTTCTGATGCCGATCAGTCCCGGCAACGACCGCGACGGCCAGCCCATCGATTACTCCAGCACCGCGATGAGCGCGGTGTGGGACGAGATCGAAGAGGCCGGCCTGCCGGTCGCGCACCATATCGGCGAGAGTCAACCCAAGTTCCCCAGCGAGGTCAACAGCGTGGCGGTGGCCATGATGGTCAACATCGACTCGTTTCGAGAGATGTTCTCCAAGTACATCTTCGGCGGCATCCTCGACCGGCATCCGCGGTTGCGGGTCGGCTGGTTCGAGGGCGGTATTGCCTGGGTACCGACGGCGCTGCAGGACGCCGAGCACGTGCTGGCCTCGTATCGGCACATGCTCGCGCACCAGCCCGAGCGCCACATTCGCCATTACTGGGACACGCACATGTACGCCTCGTTCATGGTCGATCCCTTGGGCTTGCGGCAGATCAACGAGATCGGCGTCGACAAGGTGATGTGGTCGTCGGACTACCCGCACAACGAAAGCACTTTCGGCTATTCGGAGCGGTCGCTGGCCGCGGTGGTCGGCGCCGTCGGGCCGGAGGACGCCGTGCGTGTTGTCGGCGGCAACATCAAGAAATTCCTGGGGATCGCCGCATGACGAACTCGGCGACCGCCGTCGACTCGGTGCTCGACATCCCCGACGAGCCGGATTGGGCCCGCATGCGCGCGGAGACCGGAGCGCGGCTGCGGGCGGCGATGGCCGAACACGGTGTCGACGCGCTGATCCTGCTGCTGAACGGCTACGTCGGCTACGCCACGGGCGCCAGCTGGCCGCTGTTGGATGCGGGTCTGTCCCACGTGGAGCGCCCCGTCGCGGTGGTGCTCGCCGATGACGTGTATCCGCACCTGTTCATGCCGTTCCGCAGCGGGGCGTGCGCGGAAGCGCCGGTTCCCGACGACCATCTGCACGGCCCCGCGTACCTCGAATTCGACCACGGGGTCGAGGATTTCGCGCGGCGGCTGGCCGGGATCGTCCCGCCGGGAGCGCGCATCGCCGTCGACGAGCTCACCGGGGCGATGCGGCGGGCGGCGCCCAAGCTCTTCCCGGCGGGCCCACCGACGGATGCGGCCATCGTGGTCGGCGCCGCGCAGTTGGTGAAGACCCGCGACGAATTGTCCTGTCTGCGCAGGGCGGCCCGCATCACCGAACAGGCCATCGTGGACGTGCAGCAGGCGCTCGCGCCGGGCGTCCGCCAGATCGATCTTTCGGCCACGTTCGTGCGTCGCGCGTTCGAGCTGGGCGCCACCACCAACATGCTGGAGGCCATCTGGCAGGTGATGCCGAGCTCCCGGGAAGCCGGGGTATGGACGACGCACGGCGACCTCGCGCTGCCGTTGCTGCCGACGGATCGCGAACTGGCGGCCGGCGACGTGCTGTGGACCGACATCAGCATCACCTACGCCGGATACTGTTCCGACTTCGGGCGAACCTGGGTGGTCGGCGAGCGCCCGACGACACGACAGCAGGACCAGTTCCGGCAGTGGCGCACTGTCCTCGACGCGGTGCTGGCCGTGACCAAAGCCGGTGCGACGTCCGGTGATTTGGCGCGCGCGGCGATTGGCGCCAACGGTGGCCGCAAACCCTGGCTGCCGCATTTCTATCTGGGGCACGGCATCGGCACCTATCCCGCCGAGGCGCCGATGATCGGCACGGATCTCGGCGCGGAGTTCGACGACAACTTCGTCTTCCCGCCCGGCATGGTGCTGGTCTTGGAACCGGTCATGTGGGAGGACGGCACGGGAGGCTATCGGAGTGAGGAGATCGTGGTAATCACCGAGGACGGCTACGTGCCGATCACCGACTACCCCTACACCCCCTATGACGACTGAAGTTCTGCCCGACCCCGTGGCGTTGCGCTCGGGGCGCCGGGAACGCGCGCTGGCCCAGATGGACGAGCATGGTCTGGACATCCTGGTGCTCGGGCGGCAGGCCAACATTCGTTACGTCACCGGCGCGCCGCAGCTGTGGATCGCCGGGACACGACCGTTCGGTCCGATGTGTGTGCTGGTGCGTGCCACTAAGGACATCTACCTCAACAGCACCGACGATGAGGGGGTCCCGGAGGAGATCGACCACGATCACCTCTACGGGCTGGCCTGGAACCCGATGACGCTCATCGACGTGCTGAAGAAGGTCGACGGCGCAGAGTCGGCGCGGCGGGTCGGAACCGATGCGATCACACCGACTTTCGCCGCGCTGCTGCCCGAGGCATTTCCCCACGCGGAACTCGTCGACGCCGAGCCGGCGATGCGCGCGGCTCGGCGCATCAAGACGCCCGACGAAATCGCCGCGATGGAGGCGGCCCTTCGCGTCGCCGACCACGGACTCGCCACTGCCCTGGGCGAATTGGCGCCCGCGGTGTCGGAGCGGACCCTGGCCGGGGTGATGATGGAGGCGATGGCCGCCGGCGGGGTGAGCACGCCGGCCACCCAGGACGCCGCGTGGGTGACGTCGCGGGAACAGCCGTGGCGCCGCGCTTCTGCGCACGAGATCGGATCGGGCGATCTCGTCGCGTTCGCCGCGGGCGCGTTGGCGGACGGCTACGTCGCGGAAGTGGGACGCACCTGGCCCGCCGGCGACGCCGTCAGCGGCGATGTGCGCGAGCTCTTCTCGCGGTCGAACACGTTGTACGACACGATGCTCGCCGCGTGCCGTCCCGGCGCACCCACCCGCGATCTGCTCGCCGCCTATGAGGCGGTCGGTGAGCCGATACCGCCGATGCCGATCGCGCACGGGCTGGGGCTGGGTTTCGACCCGCCGGTCGTGTCCGAAGCCCTGCTGGCCGCGGGCGAGCACGACCAACTCGAGGCGGGCATGGTGTTGGCGATCACCGGTTATGTGTGGCGGCAGGGCGCCGGCGCGGTGTTCCGCCGCGACACCGTCCACATCACCGAGGAGGGCGTCGATGTGCTGACCACCAGTCCTGCTTGGGGTTAGCCTGGGCGGCGTCGGTCCTTCCCGGCCCCACGGGCGCGATTACGGATACCGGAAACGGATATCGAAATCCCTTGTGTCACTGCGGTTTCAGTGGTCACAATCCGCGGTTTTTTGTCGGTGGCCGTTCCTACACTTTGGGGCATGGGTTCGAGCAGTCGGGATGAGATCGTCGAGGTCTTCGAAGCGCTCGATGCCGACCTGGACCGGTTGTGCGCGTTGTCCTTTGAGGTGTTCACCACCCCGGAACGGTTGCGCACGCTCGAGCGCATCGAACGCGTTGCGCGCCGGCTGCGCGCCCCCCAGCATGAGTTGATCAATCAGCTGCGCGCCCAGGCCACCACGACAGAACTCGGTGGCACCCTGCGTTGTGCGCTGGCCGATCGGTTACGCATCACCAAGTCCGAGGCCGGCCGCCGGGTGGACGAAGCCGCTGATCTCGGGGAACGTCAAGCGTTGACCGGGGAGGTGTTGGCCCCCACCTTGAGCGCCACAGCGGCCGCCCAACGCCAAGGATTGATCGGCGACGGACACGTGCGGGTCATCCGCGGTTTCTTTGCCAACCTGCCGTCCGGGGGCGACCCGTGCATCCACGAGCACGCCGACCAAGATTTGGCGCAGCAGGCCCGCGGCTTTCGCCCCGATGAGTTGCACAAATACGCCCACCGGCTGATGGGCTGGATCAACCCCGACGGCAAACTCAAAGACGGCGAGCGTGCCCGCAAGCGCGGCATCACCGTCGGCGCCCAGCAATACGACGGCATGTCACCCATCCGCGGCTATCTGACCCCCGAGGCGCGCGCCACCTTCGAACCCGTGCTGGCCAAGCTGGGCGCCCCCGGCGCCTGCAATCCTGACGACGACGTTCCGTTCATCGATGAGGTTCCCGATGACGATGCAGTGCGCCGTGACCTGCGTACCCCAGCCCAGCGCAATCACGACGGTCTGCTGGTCGGGCTGCGCACCCTGCTGGCCTCCGGGGAGCTGGGGTGCCACAACGGCCTACCCGTGTCGGTCGTGGTCTCCACCAGCCTGCAGGAGCTCGAAGCCGCGGCAGGTAAAGGTATCACCGGCGGGGGCTCGTTGGTGCCGATGTCGGATCTGATCCGCATGGCCAGCCACGCCCACCACTATTTGGCGATCTTCGACCGCGGCAGGGCTCTGGCGTTACACCACACCAAGCGGCTGGCCTCTCCCGCTCAGCGAATCATGTTGTACGCCAAGGACCGGGGCTGCACGAAACCGGGCTGTGACGCGCCGGCGTATCACAGCCAGGTCCACCACGTGAGCGGCTGGACCACCACGCATCGCACCGACATCGACGACCTCACCCTGGCCTGCGGACCGGATAACCGGCTAGCCGAAAAGGGTTGGACCACCCGCAAAAACGCCCGCGGCGACACCGAATGGCTCCCACCGGCCCACCTCGACCACGGACAACCCCGCACCAACGCCTTCCATCACCCCGAACGATTCCTGAATTACGACGAGGACGACGACCCAGTTTGACGCTAGGGCACCGCGTCATCGAGCAGGTCCCCCACTCGATGACGTTCCCACGCGCTGAGCAGGTTCGACAGCATCTGCAGTGGCGCGCGCACGCTTTCGTCGTCCCGGATGCGTGGATCCTTGCGCGTGCCGGGCACGGCGTCGAATCGCTTGCGGATCAGGGCCGGCACGTCCAACAACCAGGCGACCCCCATGGCGGCCGCATAGAGCAGCATGTGCCGACGCAACCGGGACGGGTCGAGACGTGGACCGCCGCAGCGCTCGTATTCCATGACGAAGAGGGTCAGCAGCTCGTCGAGATGCGCGTCCCACATCTCGGTCTCGGCGCCGGACATCGCTCCCCACAGCGCCATGCCCAGATTCATCTGGGCGACGCATCCCCAGTCCATCAGGCCGCAGTGCAACGCGCCGTCGGCGTCGCGCCAGAACCACGCGTTGTCGATGTTGGCGTTCCAGTGGCACAGCGCGACATAGTCGGAGTCGTCGGCCAGTTGGTGCGCGATGGTGTGCTCATGGAGCGCCACGCGGGCTACGTCATCGCGCAGGCGGGCCAGGAATTCCGGCGAGCCGACGTTCGCCGGCAGCAACCCGGGATGGGTGCGCGCGAATTCGGCAAGTTGGTTCACCCGTCGGTCCAGCTGCTCCGCGGACAACGCCGCCCGCTCCCCGACCGTCGCGGCCCGCACGTCCAACGGAAAGTGAGCGGTCAATTCCGCGGGCAGCCGGCCGGAGCGATGCGTGCCGGCCAGGCGCGCGAGCGCGGTCAGCAGCGCGCGGTAGTGCTCGAGGGGTTCGGGCATTTCGTAGTCGAGGCACTTGTGGTACTGGCGCTCGATACCGTTGCCACCGAAGGTGATCCGCTCGGTGATCAGTAGGCCGGTGCCGGTTTGACCGTGGTAATCGGCGAACTGCGCGCAGGGTATGGCGATGGGGAATTCGGGGGCGCGCGACAGCGAGGCGAAGCGGACTTCGGGTTCCATCTGTGTCTTTCCGCGATCGCGCACCGGATTGTCGAAATCGCGGGAGAACTTGACGAACAGGTCGGTGTGCAGATCGGGTGCGGGACGGTCGTATTCGACCGACAACACCACTTTCCGTCCGGTGCTGCCGCCGTCGATCTCGCGGTAGTCGCCGATGTGGACAACGCTGTTGTCGTCGAGTGTCCCGGCCGCCCGAAAGGCCTTCGTGAGGAACGAAGCTCCACCGCTGAGCAGGGTCGCGGGGTCCGCCGGGATCGGCAATCCATACTGATCACCGATCACCCAGTGCGAACTCACAGCACTACCAGGTCTGTTCGGCGGCGCGCACCAGCATGTGGTTGACCGCCACCCGTCGGTCGCGGGTGACCATGAACAGGACCGCGTCGGCGATGTCCTCGGGCCGCAGCATGACCATGCCCGACGTCTGCTTTTCGAAGGCCTCCCGCGAGGATTCGGCCAGATGGCTGAAGATCTCGGTATCCACCGTTCCCGGGCCCACCACGCCGACGCGCACCCGCTTGCCGAGCACCTCTTGGCGGATGCCTTCGCTGAACGCGTTGACCCCGAACTTGGTCAGCGAATACACGGCGGTATTCGGCCGGGCCACCCACCCGGCGGTGGAACTGATGGTCACCAGGTCCGCCACGCCGCGGGGCGAGTCGGCGGCGGCGTCGATCAGGTGCGGTAGCGCCGCGCGCGTCGCGTAGAGGACACCCTGCACGTTGACGGCCACCATGTTGTCCCAATCCTGCAGCGAGGCTTCGGTCGCGGGCGCCGACTGCATTAGGCCGGCGTTGTTCACCAAGGTGTCGAGGCGCCCGAACTCAGCGATGGTGCGCTGCACGGCGGCCGCGACCTGCTCGGCGTCGGTGACGTCGGCGGCGACGACGAGCGCTGTGCCGCCGGAGGATTCGATCTCGGCCTTCAGCTCCGCCAGTCGGTCGCCGCGGCGCGCGAGAAGGGCCACCGCCGCGCCCTCGGCGGCCAGCGCTTTGGCCGTCGCCGCTCCGATGCCACTACTGGCGCCGGTCACCAGGGCCGCGGTCTGCGCCAAGATTGTCATGATCCGCCCGTCGGTTGCGTGCCCAATATCTCCTGCAGAACGTAATCCGTGTCCTCGCCCAGGTCGGGCGCGCCGCGCGCAATCCGCGCGGGGTTGCGCGCCAGCCGCCAGGACGGTCCGAGCACGGGCCGCTGGCCTTCGCGATGGTCCGAAACGAAACGAAACAGTTCGCGGTCCCAGAGTTGTTGGTCGGCAATCACATCCATGGCGGTGGCGCTCTTGGTGGCCGGCACTCCCGCCGTTCGTAGCCGATGAGCGAGTTCCTCGGCGTCGAGGGCGCGGGTCAGCGACGCGAGATCGGCGTCGAGGGGTTCGACGTGCCGGCGTCGGTCCTCTGACGTGGCGTAGCGGGGGTCGCCGGCCAGCGAGGCGGCACCGAGCACGCCGCACAACCGCCGCCATTCGGTGTCGTTGGAGACGGCCACGCTGACCCAAGAGCCATCCGCGCACGGGTAGCAGCCGTGCGGGCACATGTCGGGGTGGTGGTTTCCGTCGGCGCCGAGTCGTCGCCCGGTGAGGCTGTGTTCGAGCAGGCTATCCCCGATCATCGAGGAGAGGGTTTCGACGGCCGACACGTCGACGAATTGCCCTGCGCCGCTGAGCTCGCGGTGCAGCAGGGCCACCACGGCGGCGTATGCGGCCGCCGCGCCGACGGTGGAATCCCCGTAGCGCATGCTGGTTCCGAGCGGGGGCCCGCCGGCGTAGCCGACGAGCGGCGCGAGGCCGGCCAGGGCGGCGAAGCAGGGCGCGTAGCCGGTCTGATGTCCAGCGGCCCGTCGTTGCCCCACATCTTGATCGACACCGAGATGATGTCGGGTTTGATATCGGTGAGCCGGTCGTACCCGAGGCCTTGGCGCTCCATCGCGCCCGGCCGCAGGTTGTTGATGACGATGTCGCTGCGGGCGATCAGGTCCCGCAGTTGCGCCATGCCCTCGTCGGACTTGATGTCGATGTCGACGCTCAAGATCTCGGGGTTGATGCTCAGGAAGAACGGCGCGTGGTTGATGTCGGTGCCGCCGTAGGCCCGCATCTCCTCGGGCAGCGCCGCGGTTTCGACCTTGATCACCTCGGCGCCCAACAGCGCCAGCAGCTTGCCGGCGTACGGGCCGGCCCACACCTTGGTGAGTTCGACGACGCGCACCCCCTCCAGCGGGCCACCGCGCGGTGTCTTGGGCGGCTTCAGCTGCGCCGAATGCACCGCCGGTGGGGCGTGTGGAGTGTCGAGGAGGTCCGGGACCGACGCGGTGTGCTGGCCGAGCGCGGGTGCCGCGGAGGCGATTTCAGCGGGGGACGCGCTGAACAGGTACGGCACCGTGGGGTATGCCGCGTCGCCGAGCACGGGGTGGCTCACGTCGGAAAAGAAGCCGCGGTGACGGTACTGGGGTGAGCGATGCAGGTCGGCGGCCTCGTTGACCGGCACCAGCGGCACGCCCAGGCGCTGAGCCTCGTCGGCCGCCGTCTCCTTGGACAGGTCGCGGACCCACGCCGCGAATCCCCGCTGGAACGCGACGACCTTGTCCGGGGTGACGGAGAACTCCAGCCAGTCGTCGTCGAAGTCGTCGAGCCAAATCGGGCGGCCCATCAACTCCTTGACGCCGAGCCAGTGGGCGCGGCTGGTCAGGTACAGATAGACAAAGCCCTCGGCACAGGCGAAGAACGACGCCGGACCCTGCTGGTCGTAGTCGTCCCGGGTGCCGAGGGCGGGGACTTCGCCGGTGACCAGGCGCCCGAGAATGCAATCGGCCCGCGAGACCAGCACCGCCTGCTGGGAGACGTCGATGGTCTCGCCCCGGCCGGAGTGCAGGCGCCCGAACAACGCGGCCGCGACGCACAGCGCCGCCTCCAGCCCCGCCTCGTAGTCGGGCAGGAATCGGCCCGGCCCCCGCAGCGGCGGCCTGGTCGGGTCCGGATGGCTGGGGGTGTGATAGCCCCAGCCGCTGGCGTGGAACACGTTGATGCTCTTCGCATTCGCGTACTCGGCCGGGACGTCACGGCCGAACGGCGTGATGGAGCAGCACACTGCGCTCGGGTGTCGCCGCCCCCAATCGGTGTCGCCGTCGTCGATGACCGCGTCGGCGCCGCCGATGAGCCGATCCAGACGCTCGGCGCCTGCTCGCGAGGCGGTGTCGAGAACGACGGAACGTTTGTTGGTGTTGAGGTAGGCGAACAATGCGCCGCCCTCAACGCCGTCGGCGAGACGGGGCGCCATGGCCCGCGTCGGGCTGCCGCGACCCGGCGCCTCGACCTTGATCACTTCGGCGCCGAAGTCGGCCAGCAGCTTTCCGCAGTACTCCCCCGCGACCGACCCCGCCAATTCGATGACCCTGAAGGCCGTCAGCGCCGACATGTGCGCCCTCGCAAGGTGGTCAGGGCTTCGCGCGACCGGAGCGGCTCAGTCGCCACTCCGGTGGGAAGTTCATGTCGTTGTCCTTGACGACGTTGTTGAGGCCCTTCTCGAAGGTGCCCGCGGTCAGGTCGACCTCTTGCGCGTCATTGGCGATCATCGGCAGCATGCCCTCGACCATGCCGGTCAGCAGGCTGCCGAAGTACTCGCCCTTGTGCTGCTTGTAGAGCTCCAGGAAGGTCTTCTGCACGGCCACGGTGTCGGTCGGGCGGGCCTTCGAGCACGCCAGCGCGTACTTGAGGGTCTCGTCTTCCAGCTTGTCGCGGGGCACCACGCTGTTGACGAAGCCGCAGTCGTACATCTCCTTGGCGCTGAACGGCCTTCCGGTGAACAGCATTTCGGAGAACTTGCGCAGGCCCATCGTCTCGGCCCACCACCACAGCCGTGGGCCCCAGCCCACGTAGCGGAACGCCGGGTGGCCGAACAGGGCGTCGTCGGAGGAGATCACCAGGTCGGCGTCGCCGGCCTGGTAGAAGTGCCACCCGTAGCAGTAGCCCTTGGCCTCGATGATGCTGATCTTCCGAAGTTCTTGCAGCGGACGGTTTCCCGCGCGCGCCTTGGCGTAGAAGTCGGTGACCGTGGACAGGTAGCGGTAGGAGCCGCCGGGCGGGTACTTGACGTCGTCGTCGTTGATCGCGAGTTCGTGCAACAGGGGCATGCCCGGGTTCTCCAGCATCCCGCGCTGTTCGGGCAGGTCTCCGCCGCTACCAAAATCCTCACCCTCGCCGCGGATCACGACGACCTTGACGTCGTCGTCGACGTTGCACTTGTGGATCAGATCGGCGTAGTTCTGCCGCATCCCCAGGGTGGTGGAGTTCTGCGCGTCGGGGCGGTCGAAGGTGATGTAGGCGATGCGGTTCTTCTTATCCTTTTCGAACTTGATGTACTGCTCGGCTTCCTTCTTCATTTCTTCGTAGTCGTACTCGGGCATAGTCTTCTTCTTTCAGTTGAATTTTTGTTAATGCTTACTTGAGCAGAGCACCCGCGTCGACGGGTAGCGAAACGCCTGTGATGTAACGCGATTCGTCAGAGGCAAGGAACAGGACGGCATTGCTGATGTCGACGGCTTCCACCCAGGGCACCGGCAACGTGTGCATCATCTGCGAGAACGGCGCGAAATCGTCCGGCCCGGGATTTTCCAGGTCCGGCCGGAACAACCGGAACGTCACCTCGTTGATCGTCATCGGGGTGTTGACCTGGCTCGGGTGCACCGAGTTGACCCGAATGTTGTGCTCGCCCAGCTCGACGGCGAACGCCCGCATCAGCCCCAGAACTCCATGCTTTGCGGCAATGTAGTGGCCGGTGTGCGCCATGGCCTTGTGCGATCCGACGGAACCGGTCAACACGATGGAGCCGCCCCGGCCCCCAGAGATAATATGTGGCACACCGGCTTTCACCGTGTGCCACACGCCGGAGAGGTTCACGTCGATCATGTCGTGCCAGATGTTCTCGCGGATCTTGTGTAGCTTGTTGCCGAAGGTGCCGATGCCGGCGTTGGCGACGATGATGTCGAGGCGGCCGAGCTGTTCCACCCCGCTGTCCACGGCGGCCTTCAGCGCGTCGTAGTCGCGGACGTCGACCTGAGCGGTCACGATGCGGCGGTCGAGAGCCTTGACCAGATCGACGGTTTCGTCGAGGTCTTCCGGCGTCGAGTGCGGATAGGCCAGGTTCTCGATCGGCCCGCAGACGTCGATGGCGATGATGTCGGCGCCTTCCTGCGCCAGACGCACGGCGTGGCTGCGGCCCTGACCGCGGGCGGCGCCGCTGATGAAGGCGACCTTCCCTTCTACCCGCCCATTCACCCGACTTGTCATCGTGACACCAGCGCCGGCATGCACTCCCAGCCCCGCACCGTGGACGTGGGGCTGAGTGTGGCTTTGCTCAGGTCGACCTCCCATTCGGGGAAACGCTTGAGAATCTCCTCTAGCGCGACGCGGCCCTCCAGGCGCGCCAGCGCCGAGCCCAGGCAGAAGTGCGTGCCCATGCTGAACGTGAGGTGCGGACGGACCGCGCGATGAATGTTGAATTCGCCCGCGTCGGGCCCGAACTGGGCCTCGTCGCGGCACGCCGATCCGATGAGCATCATCATCACGCTGCCCTCGGGCACCGTCTGGTCGTGCACGGTGACGTCGCGGGTCACGTACCGGGACACGTGCGGGGCCGGCGGTTCGTAGCGCAACAGCTCCTCGATGGCCTGCGGGACGAGCGCGGGATTCTCGACGAGGTCGCGGCGCTGATCGGGGTGCTCGGCGAGAACCTTTCCGGACCAACCGATCAGCCGGGTGGTGGTTTCATTGCCCGCCCCGGCGACGACGTTGAGGTAGACGAGGATCTCTTCGCGACTGAGGTGCCGGGTCGTGCCGGATTCGTCGACGAACTCGACGTTGAGAAGTTCGGTCATGATGTCGTCGGACGGATGCTCCGCGCGCCAGTCGATGTACGCCTCGAACTGCTCACCCACGGACAGGCCGTGCTGGGCCGCGTCCATGGGCTTGCCGGCCTCCGTGCGCAGCTGCGCGTTGCCCCGGTCGCGGATGTACTCCTGGTCGTCTTCGGGGATGCCGAGCAACATGCTGATGACCTTCATCGGCATCTGCGCGCCCAGGTCGGTGACGAAGTCGAAGTGCCCCGAGCCCACCAGCGGGTCCAGGAGTTGGGCGCAGAAGTCGCGGATCATCGGCTCGAGCGCGGCGATCCTGCGCGGGGTGAACATCCGCGACAGCAGTTTGCGGTGCACGTCGTGGATCGGCGGGTCTTCGAAGATCAACATGCCCGACGGGATTTCGAGGTTGGCCTTGATCAGCTCGAGGATCGCGCCGCGCGCGGAGCTGTACGTCTCGTGGTCGACGAGCGCCTTGCTGACGTCGGCGTAGCGGCTCACCGCATAGAAGTCGAATTCGGCGTTGTAGTACAGCGGCGCCTCTTCGCGCAACCGCGCGAACATCGGGTAGGGGTCGGCGATCAGCCCGACGTCGTATGGATCGAAACGAACATGGCTGTCGGTGCTCGCCGTCACGAAACCCCTCCTACCGCTGCAGTTTTGGATATCCGGATTACCAGCGCCGGGGCCCGCGCTGCCAGCGTTACGGTGCTGGATTCGGTCCGGGGCAATTTACACACTCCGCTTAATTGCGTCGCTCTGGCGTGTGCACAAGTTCGGCTCAAAACGGCGCATGAACGTGGACTCACTCTATTGTCGTAGAGAACCATACTGCGGGTGCTCTGGCAAGGGTAAGAGCCCCGCGCGCCGGATCCGGCCGGGGCTCTCATTGCGACCCCGCCGCCCCGCCGCGCAGCAGCTGCAGGCCGCCCGCCTGGGTGAGCCGCCCCTTGTCCGAACTCCTCAATATCCCGGCCGCGATCGCCGACAAGACCCCATCGAGCTGTTCGGCGCTGTCGACGATCCGGTCGCCATGGGCAAACCGCTGCAGCAGGCCGTTGATGAACGTCAACGTGACGTTGCTCAGATCCTCGACGACGGCCGGATCCAGCTCCGCGCCATGCGGCATGAGCTGCACGAGGATTTCCCGATGCAGCTTGGTGAACTCGTCGGTGGCCTGCTGCAGGATCGCGGCCAGCGCGGGATCGCGGGTGGCCTGCATGGTCAGCTCATATCGCGCCCGGGTCCGGTACAGCTGCGGATCGCTGCCAGCCTGGATGACGACCTGCGACAACCGCGAGGGTGTGGGAGCCTCACCGCCGGCCTCGGAACTGTCCGCGATCGCCTGCAGTTCGGCGAGGTCGAGCTCGGCCGAACGCTCCGCGACGGCCCGCAGCAACGCCGAGCGGGTGCGGAAATAGAACGACGTCGTGCCGTCCGGCACGCCCGCCTTGCGATCCACCTTCAAATGGCTCAACCCCTTGGCCCCGTCATCGGCCAACAATCGAATCGCCGCATCGCATAAATCGCGGCGGCGCTCGGCGGGATTAGGCTTTCGTCGTTTATCCATAGCCATTCAGGATCGAGACACTACTCTATATTCGTAGTGTCAGTAAAGGATGGCACATCTCCCCCTCGGCGGCACCGCGCCCGCTTGGCACCAAAGAAACTGCGGTGCAAGAGTTCCGAGGATCCTCCGGATACGTGAGTAGAGTGTGTTTCGATGTGTCCCCGTCGAGTTCGCGTGCGCAACGCCGTCGCCTGGCTTGGGTCCATCGGTCTACTTGCGGCGCTGACGTGTGGCTGCCACTCGGCGCACAAGCCCGCGCCGTCCAGCCCGCCGACCACCAACGCGCCCACCACTTCTGCCGCGCCGCCGGCGCCGCCGCCGATCGTGAAGATTGCGCCGCTGCCCGTTCGGCCGGTGACAAAGTCACATCCGACGACGCCCGCCACCAAGTGCCCGGACATGGGTCCAAACGTCCCCGTCGCCCCGACCGACGCCCTCAACACCTGCGACATCGGCCGGGCCAACGTGTACGCGCTGGGTCCGGAAACCATGCAGCTCGGGCTGATCCACGTGGACCCGCCCAAGGCCCTGACGGCAGATTTTTACGAGGTGACCCTGGTGCTCGACCCGCCGTCGGCGGCGGCGTGGGCGTCGTTCACCGCCGAGCATCTCAAAGACCATGTGGCCTTCATCCGGGACAACCTGGTGCTGGAAGCGCCGATCATCGAGGAACAGGTCACCTCCGGACGGATCGTGCTGACCACCCAAACAGCCGAGGGGGCAGCACAATTGGCCCAGCTGGCGGGTCGTCCCGCGTGACGGCGGGAATTCCTAACTGGGCCGTCGAGCCGGGCTGCTGTCTTGCGTGCTCCACCGTCGACGGCACGCCATCAAGTTTCGTCGTTCGTGCGTAGTTCCCAGGGCTGCATGCCAAGCAGACCGGCAAGGCGCCGCTGCATCTGCACGCCGGACGGAAGCGGGCGCCACCATATGGTCACCTCGGCGATCTTGCCGTCCTCGTCGAGCAGGATGTAGTCCATCCCGTCGACCACGGTGTCTTCGACCTGCAGCCGGAAGTACGCGGCGTGGTGCGTCTGGCCGCTGAGGACTTCCTGGTAGGCGAGATCGGTCGCCACCGTGCCGACCCCTTGCATGGCGCCCAGGACGGCCTCCCGGCCGGTGAGTGGGTCATCGCCGAGCGGGCCGTAGAGCACCGCGTCCTCGGCGAGGAGTCCGGAAAGTGCGTCTTTGTCTGCGCCGCCGTGCATGCAGTCGACGAAGGCCTGCACCGTGCCGCGGTGCGGGGTGAACGTGGTCATGGTTACTCCTGTGTGGTTGTGGTCGTCGCTCACTCAGATCACCGTGGTGCCGCCGTCGACCACCAGCTCCATGCCGTTGACATAGCTCGAGTCGTCGGAGGCGAGGAACAACGCGGCCGACGCAATTTCCGTGGGGCGGCCCATCTCTCGCCGCGGGATCACGGACTGGAACTGGGCCTTCATCTCCTCGTCCATCACCTCATCCAACATCGGCGAGGCGACCTGGCCGGGAGTCAGCACGTTCACCCGGATCTTCCTGTCCCTCAACTCGGCCACCCACACCCGCGCGTAGGCGGGCAGCACGGCCTTGCTTCCCGCGTACACACTCCAATTCGGGTAG
Source organism: Mycobacterium sp. NTMscope_Eco_3 (assembly GCF_976985685.1). Taxonomy (NCBI): domain Bacteria; kingdom Bacillati; phylum Actinomycetota; class Actinomycetes; order Mycobacteriales; family Mycobacteriaceae; genus Mycobacterium; species Mycobacterium sp. NTMscope_Eco_3. Next base: position 2,476,884 of record NZ_CDRJYZ010000001.1, read on the forward strand.
CCGCGCAGCGATGCGTTCGATCCGGTCATGAAGATCGAGCCGCCGTCGTTGAACAGCGGCAGCGCCTTCTGCACGGTGAACAGCGTGCCGCGCGCGTTCAGCCAGAAGGCGTCATGGAAGTCCGCCTCGGTGATCTCGCCGAGCCTGTTCTGCTTGCCTATCCCGGCGCTTGCCCACAACGCGTCGATCGCGCCTTTCTCCCGCCTGACCGTGTCGAACAAGCGGTCCAAATCGTCGAGTTCGGCCGAATCACCTTGCACGCCGGTCACATTCCGCCCGATCTGTTCGACGGCCTCGTCCAGGGCGTCCTTCCGTCGGCCCGTGATGAAGACGTGAGCCCCCTCGTCGGCGAACAACTTGGCGCCGGCCAGGGCCATGCCACTTGTCGCGCCGGTGATCACTGCGACCTTTCCATCGAGCTTTCCCACGATTACTCCATCCGGTTCGTAGCGCCGATGTTATATACACCGAACTGTGTGCTTAACGTATCGGAGAGACATCTGTAATGCAAGCTATGCACACCGATCCGTACCCAACTGGGCTAGGCTGGCTCTATGACCGAGTTGGAGAAGGGGCCGCGAGGGCTGCGCCGCGGCAGGGGCGCACGCGAGCGCATCCTGGGCGCTTCACGACAACTGTTCCGCGATCAAGGCATCAACAGCACCGGCCTTGACCAGCTCTGCGCGGTGGCCCAAGTGTCCAAGCGCACGTTCTACCAGCACTTCACCGGCAAGGATGAGCTGATCGCCGAACACCTCCGCCGATTCGATCCCGACATCCTGCCCGAGGTCTTCGACCGCACCGACCTCACGCCGCGTGAACGGCTCCTCGCCGCATTCGACATTCACGGGCCCCTGTGCCCGTTCATCGCGGCGGCCGTCGAGATTCGCGACCCGGGCCACCCGGCACGCGTCCACGCCCGCGACTACAAGAAGGCTTTTGCCGCTCGCCTCGCCGAAACCGCGCGCGAAGCCGGCGCCACCGACCCCGAACAGCTCGGCGAACAACTCGCGCTGCTCCTGGATGGCGCCTCGGCGCGCAACCGAGTCCTCAACACCGAATCCTTCGCCACCGCCGGCGCCATCGCCGCCGTCCTCATCGACAACGCCATCCCCACAGCAGCGGAACCGCCCGGCGCAGGCGGGAACCGGTCAACCGGGACGAGGCCGCGTGCCGGCTCCGACGGCGAGCTCAGCCGAAATTGACGACGAGGGAGAAGTTGAAATCCTCCAAGCCATTCCGGCCCACGCCTCCTGATAGCAGGTCCCCGAAGAAAGTATTGAACGCCTCAAGCCCCGACACCGCCGACCTCGACTCCGCGGTTAGAGTCAACGCATGGGGCAGGTAACGGACCGCTGGCGTGCCGCTCGGGTGGCATCGGCGTTGTACAACACGGCCGCGATGCATGACGGCGTCGCTACGGTGGGCGCAAAAGTGTTGTGGGGGTTGGTGTTCCATGACCTCCTGGAAGGGGTTCAGCGGGTCGGCGATGCTCCCGATGGCGCCCATATCCTTGACATCCCGTGCGGTGGAGGCTTCGCGTTTCGCGGTTTGCGCCGCGGGCAGGATTGCCGCTACGTGGCCGCGGACATTTCGTCGGACATGCTGAGGCGGGCGCGCGGCCGGGCGACCCAGTTGGGCGTGGTCGGCCTGATGGAATTCAGCGAGGCCGATATCACAGATTTGCCCTTCCAGGACAACACGTTTGACCTGGTTTTGACGTTCAACGGGCTGCATTGCCTTCCTGATCCGCAGGCTGCGGTGGTCGAGCTCGCCCGCGTGCTCAAGCCGGGTGGGATTCTGCGCGGGAGCACGTGTGTCCGGGGTCGCGGCTGGCGCCAAGATCGCTTTGTGACGGCGTTGCAGGCGGCCGGCTTTTTCGGGAATACGCCCCAGGCCGGTGACGTGCAGCGCTGGCTCGACGACGCGGGACTCGACGTCGTGGTCGCGCGGCACAGTGGTTCAGTCGAGCTATTTGAGGCCCACCGACCCGGCACGTGATCGAGAAGCGGTGAACCGGTAGCTAGAGCTCGGTCTCGAAGACGGAGACGGGTTCGAGGATCACGCCGGTTTCTTCGACGTAGCGATCCCACAGCGCCACCAGCTCGGCGAGCTTGTCGGGATGCGACGCGGCCAGGTCGTCGACTTCACCGGGATCGGAAGCCAGATCGTAGAGCTGCCAACTGCCCGGACCGTACGGGGCCGGCAGGTGCAGCGCCTTCCAGTCCCCCTGCCGGATGGCGCGGCGGCCGAACAGCTCCCAGCCGGTCCCGGTGTCCGCGTCGTGCACGGTCTCCGCGGCGCCGGTCAGGTACTCCACCAGTGAGCGGCCGCGCATGGGGGCGACCTCGCGGCCGCGGTAGGACGTGCCCGGGTGTGCGGCGCCGGCCAGCTCCAACAACGTCGGTGCGATGTCCATGACGGTGCTGAACGCGGTGCCGATCTGCTGTTGCCGGGCGAAGCCCGGCCAGGTGATGAAGCCCGTCACGCGGATCCCGCCCTGGGTGGTGAACGCCTTGTGCAGACGCGACGGCGCGGTGGCCGCCTGCGCCCAGCGCGGCCCGTACCAGATGAAGGACGTGGGCCGGCCGAGGTTGTCGAGGCTGTTGTCGCAATTCTTTTCGATCTGCGCGGCGATTTCCGCGCCGCGCAGCGGCATCGCCTCCACGATCGCGCCCTCGGCGCCGTTGTCGGACAGGAAGATGACCACGGTGTCGTCGAGTTCGCCGCTGGCCGACAGGTAGTCGATCACCCGGCCGACGTTGTGGTCCATCCGGTCCACCATCCCGGCGTAGACCTCCATGCTGCGGGCCGAGCGCGCGCGCTGCTCGTCGGTCATGTCGGCCCATTCCGGGGCGCCGTCGGCCACCACCGGGTGCGCGACGACGTCGGGCGGGCACAGGCCGAGCCGCTTGAGGGCGGCCAGTCGCTCCTCGCGCAGCGCGTCCGGTCCCTGGTCGTAGCGTCCGCGGTACTTGGCGACGGATTCGTCGGGCGCCTGCAACGGCCAGTGCGGCGCTTGGAACGGCAGATAGGCGAAGAACGGGCGGTCGTCCTCGGGTGCGCGCTCATCCAGGTAGCGCAGCAACGTGTCGGTGTAGGAGTCCGACGAGTAGAAGTCGTCCCCGACGGTGACGAATTGGTCGTCCTCGGTGTAAAGCGTTGGCACCGGCGAAAACCCACGCGCGCCCGCTCCCCCGTAGTGGCTGGCTCCGGCGGGCAGCAGCGCGAAAGATCGCTCGAAACCGCGCGCCCACGGCGACCTGTCGATCGTGGCGCCCAGATGCCATTTGCCCGACATCAGCGTCAGATACCCGGCGTCGCGCAGGAGTTCGGGCAACGCGACGACCCGATCGTTCAGGTAGCCCTCGTAGCCGGGCGCTCCGCGAAATCCCGGGGACGCCACCTCGAGCATCGTGCCGATGCCGGCGATGTGGTGGTCGGTCCCGGTCAACAGCATCGCCCGGGTCGGCGAGCACGCCGGCGCCGAATGGAAATCGGTGAGCCGGATCCCGGAGTAGGCGAGCCGATCGAGGTTGGGCGTTTCGATCTCGCCGCCGAAGGCGCCGATGTCGGAAAACCCGAGGTCGTCTGCGACGATCACGAGGAAGTTGGGGCGTTTCACGCTCAAGCATCCTGCCAGGTCGGTGGTCACGGCGGAACGCTGGCGCACCGCCGCAGCGCCGCAGCGCCGATCGCGGCCGATATTGTCTACGCATGGAGATGTTGGCGCAGTTCGGGATGTCCATTCCGCTGGTTGCGGCCCCGATGTCGGGGGGCCCGACCACGCCGGCCATGGTGTAGGCCGCCACCCGCGCGGGGGCCCTGAGCGTGCTGGCCGCCGGCTACAAGACCGTCGAGGCCGTCGAAGCCGAGATCAAAGCCGTTCGCGCCGAAGGGATCCCGTTCGGCGTCAACGTGTTCGCACCGAACCCGTTGCCGGTCGACGCGCAGCGCTACCGGGCCTACGCCTCGAACATTGCGGCCGACGCCGACCAGTTCGGCCTGACGCTGCCGTCCGAGCCCATCGAGGACAACGACAGGTTCGACGAGAAGATCGAGCTGCTGCTCGACGATCCGGTTCCGATGGTGTCGTTCACGTTCGGGATTCCGCCGCGCGACGTGATCGCGGCGTTGCAGCGGGCCAAGAGCGTGGTGGTCCAGACGGTCACGACGGCCGAGGAGGCGGCGCAGGCGCACGCCGCCGGGGTCGACATGCTCGTCGTGCAGGCGGCGGACGCCGGCGGGCATTCCGGCACCCTGGCGCCGTTGCGACCGTTGACGCCCGTCGGGATCGTCGATCTCGTCACGCAGGTCGCGGCGACGGTTCCCCTGCCGGTGCTGGCCACCGGCGGGCTCGCCACGCCGGCCGCGGTGGCCGAGGCGATCCGGGCGGGCGCGGCCGCGGCCGCCGTCGGGACCGCGCTGCTGCGCGCCACCGAGAGCGGCGCGTCGGCCACTCATCAGGCGGCACTTGCCGATCCCGCGTACACGGAGACGGTGCTGACCCGGGCCTTCACCGGCCGACCGGCGCGCGGCCTGCGCAACGCGTTCATCGACGCCCACGAAGCCGAGGCGCCTCCGGGTTATCCCGCCATCCACCACCTGACCAGCCCGCTGCGCAAGGCGGCCGCGGCGGCGGGCAGGCCCGAGTACGTACACCTGTGGGCGGGCACCGGTTTTCGGCACGCGACCGCCGAGCCCGCGACCGACATTCTGCGCCGGCTGGCGTCGGACCTGTGACGGTTCAGTATTCGAAGCGGTTGAGTACGTCGTAGCCGCGCCCGCCCATCACCCACGTGGCGTGGTAGATCAACCGCACCGCGGCCGACGGGATGTGCTTGTAGCCGGCCAGCGCGGGGGTCTGCTCGAGGAACCGCAGCCGGGGATGCCAGGCCGCCAGCTGGCGCGCGTCTCGGATGCCCCAGGTGATGATGCCCCTGGTGAAGACCTTGGACAGCAGCGGGGCCAGGGCCGAGAGCGTATCGAAATGCATTTCGCCGCCGGGGAATCGGTCGATCAGACGCTGCAGCAGCCGCCGGACTTCCTCTTCGCGCAGGTACATCAGCAGGCCCTCGGCCACCACCAGCGTGGGGCGCCCGGCGGGAACTAGGTCCAGCCACCGCAGCTCGGTCACCGACGAGCCGATCATCCGGTAGCGCTCGGTGTCGTCGTAGAGCTGCCGCCGCAGCCCGATGACGCTGGGCTGATCGACGTCGAACCAGGAAACCGACGGCGGTAGGTCAAGGCGGAAGGCTCTGCCGTCAAGGCCGCAACCCAGGTGCAGGACAACGGCGTCGGGATGACGGGACAGGTAATCGGCGCACCAGTCGTCGAACTTCTTGGCGCGCAAGGCGACCAAGTATTGGTTCGAGGCGGGCATCGTGCTCCGGCGCATGCGCTTGAAGTCATAGCCGATCCGGTCCACCGCCTCCGCCGCTACCCCGTCCCCCAAAATCGGTCGCTTCGAACGGCTTTCGCACGCGCGCAGATACAACGTGACAAGGTTCGTCCATTCCACCGAACCCCAGGCGACCGAGCTGAAGTCGACTTTGTCCGGTGCGGTCATCGCTGTCTCCTGTTCGCGCGGTATTCCGTCCACATTTCCATGAGCTGGTCGCGGTAGGCCTGCGTGCAGAACTCGCAGAAATCGCGGAAGTCCTCGACGCGCCGGCGCTGTTCGGCGCGGTCCTCCCCGAGCACGGACAGCGCGAAGTCGGCGGGCTCGATGCCCAGCCGCATCAGCGACAGCTGGGTTTCCAGCACGCTGGTGAACCCGCCTGGCCTGACCCGGTAGAGGTGTTGCCGGTTCGGGCTCGGCAACCGCTCCACCATGCCGCCTTCCAGCAGCTGGCGGGCGACGGTGCTGATCGACGCCTTGCTCACGGACAGCGCGGCGGCCAGCGCGGTCAGCGACTGCTGCGGCGGATCGCAGATCAGCAGCCACCCGTAGAGCCGACCCATGGTGCGGGTGGCGCCCAGCAGCTCGAAGAACAGCCCGAGGCGGTCGACGAACTCGGCCTCTTCCGGCGACATACGCCTCCATCAGATCGTTCAGTACATACTAAACGTAACTTACACCAAGCCGTCGGCGCAGGGAACCCCGCCGGAGGTCAAGGGTGCTAACCGGTCAGAATGCCTCGGGGTCCTGTTGCACCGCGGCCGGCACCGGGTGCCGGTACAAGCGGGACGCGTTCTCCCAGCTGAACTTACGGATGACGTCGGGCGGCAGATCGCCGATCTGTTCGTGGATGGCTTGTTGGGTGTGCGGCCACGTCGAGTCGCAATGCGGGTAGTCGGCTTCCAGCATGATGTTGTCGACCCCGATCCGGTCGCGCTGCACGAACGACGACTTGTCCTCGACCGCGCAGAACCAGAAGTTGCGGGTCAGCACCTCCGCGGGGGTCAGCCGCTCGCCGAGCGCCTGCCAGGTGCCATACATCGCGTGATAGCTGAGCATGTGGTCGAGGCGGTCGAGCAGCCCGGCGACCCAACCGATTCCGCCTTCGGACAGACAGATCTTCAGATCGGGGAACCTGCTGGGCAGCCCCGAGTACAACCAGTCGACCGCCGCGGAGATGGCATAGGCGAAAAACAGCACGCCCTGCACGTCCGGTGGCGCGTCCGCGGTGGTGGACGGCGACGACCCGGAGGACCCGATGTGCAGGTTCACCACGGTCCCGGTCTCGGCGCACGCGGCCATCATCGGATCCCAGTGATCGGTGTGAATGCTCGGCAGTCCCAGCATCGCCGGGTTCTCGCTGAACGTCACGGCGTGAAAGCCACGGTCGGCGTTCTCGTAGATCATCGTCGCGCCGAGCTCGGGATCGAGCAGCCACGGCAATTGGCAGGGAATGATGCGGTCGGGGTGCGAGCCCGCCCACACGTCGAAATGCCAGTCGTTCCAGGCCCGAACGGAGGCCAGCGCCAGGTCGCGGTCGCTGGTCACCTGCTGCAGCCGCTGTCCGGCGAAGCCCGGGAGAAACGACGGGAAGTTGAGCGAGGCGTAGATGCCGTTCAGATCCATGTCCTTGACGCGCTCATGGATATCCCATGCGCCCCTGCGCATCTCGTCGAATCGGACGGGTTCGAAGCCGTACTCCGCCACCGGTCGCCCGACCACGGCGTTGAAGCCGACGTTGGGCAGTTCTTGCCCGTCGTACACCCAGGTCTGTCCCCCGGTGTCGGTGTCGACGACTTTGGGCGCGCGGTCGGCGAACTTTCGGGGCAGCCGGCCGGTGAAGGTGTCGGGGGGTTCGACGATGTGGTCGTCGACCGAGATCACCGTGTAGCGGCGCGGCGCCCGAGGCGGATCGGGCAGAAAGGTGACTGACCGCTCGGTGCCGGTCTTGGCCGTGGTGAAGTTCAGGTCGGTGGCCAGCTCGTCGATCGATTTCACGCGTCAATCTCCTTGCGGCTCAAGTCAGTACGTCGGGGTCGGCCTTGATCGTCATGCGCGCGGCCCCGGCCCAGTACACGTCGGCGGCCCGTTCGATCAGCGAGCGTTGCATGCCGGCCATGTCCGACCACTGCATGGGGACCGGCTCCCTGCCGGTGAGCATGACGTCGTAGGCGAGCTTGCATACTCTTTCGATCGAGGCCGCGCGATAGACGGCCTCGGGCAGGTTGCGGCCGGTCGCGATGACGCCGTGGTTGGCCAGGATGGTCAGGTTGGCCGCGCCGATGCGGGCCGCGAGATCCGCGGCGCGAGTGGGGCTGTCGATTTCGCCGTCGTAGGTCTCGACCAGGCACAGGTCGTCGAGGAACAGCGAACCGGTTTGGTGCACCAACTCCGGCAGCCTGCCCAGCGCGGCGAGCACGCATGCGTAGTACGGGTGGTTGTGGATGACCACGCGGGCGTCCTGGCGGGCGCGGTGGAGTTCGGTGTGGATGTGGATCGCCGGAGTGACGTCCCAGCGACCGCTGACCACGTGCGCGTCACCATCCACGACGCAGATGTCGGAGGCGGTGATCTCCTGCCACCACAGACCCCAGGGATTGACGAACATGTCCGTCTGGCCGTCGAGCTGCCAGGTGATGTGGCCGGCCATGTTCTCGGCGAACCCGATGCCGGCGAGGTGACGGAACGCGATGGCAAGCGCCTGCTCGTGGGAGAGTTCGACGCCGATCGGTGGAACCACCGACGGCGCCCAGACTTCCAGCCCGCCGCGGCGTGCGTCAGGTGCGTTCATGGCCAGCCTCCATCCTCGCTCCAATATCCTCGCGAAGTAGGCCTTTGGCTATCTTTCCGCCCGACGAGCGGGGCAGTTCGTCGACAATGATGAGGCGCTCGGGCAGCAGTTCCTTGGAAACTCCCAGCGCCAGCAGGTGTTCGACGAGCTCGGGAAGGTCGATGGTGGCGGAGTCGGTGAGTTCGGCATAGAGGCAGACCTTTTCGCCGAACACCGGATCGGGCATGGCGACCGCGGCCGCCACCGCGATGGCGGGATGGGTGGTGACGGCGTCTTCGACCTGGCTTGCGCTGATGTTCTTGCCGCCGCGCACGATGAAGTCGGAGGTGCGCCCGGTGACCCGCAGATAGCCGTCCGCGTCGATTTCACAGATGTCGCCCATGCGCATCCACCCCTCGCGGGTGAACAGCTTGTCGTGGTCGGTGCCGCCGAGGTAACCGAGGCTGGTGGCCGGGCCCCGGCACGCGGGCTGGCCCCGGCCCGTGTCGGTGACGTCGCGGTCTCCGTCGAAGAGCCGGACCGACATTTCGGGGATGATGCGGCCCCCCGTGCGGAGCCGGTGTTCACGCGAGTCGTCGGCGGTGGTCGCGCTCAGCATCCCCGTCTCGTTCGAGCCGAAGAACTGCAGGATCTTGGCGCCGGTGAGGTCCTCGAATTGGGCCGCGGGCCGATACGGCAATGCCTCCCCGCCGGTGTAGACGACGCGCAGCGAACTCAGGTCGTGCTCGCGACTGGCCGGGTCCGCCATCAGCATCGTCAATTGTGTGCTGACGCAGCACAATACGCTGACCTTGTGCCGGGCGATCGCCTCGCAGGTGGCTTTGGTGGTGAACCGGTCGAGCAGCACCGCCGTGGCGCCGAGGTAGATCGGCGTGGTGTGGCTGGTCCAGAGCCCGAACCCGAATGGTGTGGGTATGACCGGCAGGAAGATGTCATCCGGCGTCAGCAGCCCGTTCGCGACGGCCTTCTGATGGAAGTAATACCAACGGTTCTGGGTGTGCACGACGCACTTGGGTAGCCCGGTGGTCCCCGAGGTGGAATTGATCAGGAAAACGTCGTCCGGGCCGAGCCGGCGGTCGCTCGTGAGCGCCGTGGGTTCGGCGTCGACATCCAGGCGAAGCGTCCGGCTCAGGAGCAGCGCGGGCAGCCCGAGTTCGCCCGCGACGCCCGCCGCGGCTTCGCGGTGGGGTTCGTCGCTGATCAGGACCTTCGGCGAGGCGCTGCGCAGTATCGCGGCGGCCTCGCGGGTGCCGGCCCGCGCGCCGACGCCGACGACCACCGCCCCGCAGCGTTCGACCGCGACGAACAGGGCGTGGATGGCCGCGGAATCCCCGTGCCACACCGCGACCCGATCCCCGCGCGCGACACCGGCGCCGGCCAGAGTTTCAGCCAAACGTGTTGCGACACCGTCGAATTCGCGCCGTGTCAGCGACGTTTGGTCGTGGTCGACATAGGCGGGACGGTCCGGGGTTTGCGCGGCGTTGCGACGCACCGCGTCCGACAGCGTCGTATCGCACCACCAGCCCGCGGCGCGAAACCGGGCCGGGTCCTCAATGGAGAACGCCGGCGACGACTCGATATCCAGCCCACCGGCGCTCATTCGGTAAATGATAGGAAAGCGGTGCGGGCCGCGGTCGAACCGCCGTCAAGAAATCAGGCGGCTAGGGATTCCTCGGGGCGGGAGTGGAGCGCTGGGTTTTGGCGGGAACACTCGGTGGGCGGGGGTGCGCCCTATGGCAGTTGCGCAGGCACCCGCAATTAAGGCCGATGATGCATCCTTCTCCGCCGGTGGCTTGCACGGGCAAGATGCCGTCGGGTCCGCTTTGCGATCCGGGCAAGGCGTTGATGCCGAGATCGAGAGCCGGCGTGGCCGGTCCTGGCGCGCCGCCGGGCGACCAGCCCATCGCGATGACCAGCGCGGCTACGCCCACGCAGATCGCGGGTCGTGCCCCTTCCTTTCGGCTCCCCACATGACACGAGTCTAGTGACGCCACAAGGGATGCACGGGACGCGCACGGACCCGGTAGGACACTCCAAGGTGTCACCAAGAATTCCTTAAGGCCCGTCGCGGGAGGGTTGATTCGTTGCCCGAGATGCCATTTCCCGCCCCCGCGTCCGCCGCCACACCATGGCCGTCCGGATGGCATAGATTCCGGCGCTGACCGCGGACATCACGGCGGTCAACAGCAGCCACCGACCCAGAAACGGGTCCTGGGTCTGGCCGGTCGCGGCCCGGTAGGTGGCGGCGCCCTGTTCGATGATGCCGGGCAAGAACACCAGCAGCGTCAGGCCCGCCCCCAGCGCGGGCACCCGGAGGTAGTTGAGCACGGGCAAGTCGGGGCCGGGGCGCGCAGGTCGGCGGGGCAGCAGCCGGTCGAGGCACGCGTAAACCGGGAACAACACCAGGTCGTGGGCGACGATGGCCGCGGCGAACCACACGATGATCGACTGCCACCACACGCCCGGGTTCCACAGCGTGACGGGTTTGACCGTGGCGACCGCATAGCCCAGCAGCGCGAATCCGGCGATCATCGTCAGCAGGTGCAGCGGATGGGATCCGTAGAGCCTCGCGAACGCGTTACGCATGTGCGGCCGTCCGAAAGTCAATGGCGGCCACCCATTTGGTGTTGTGGACGCCGGGCAGCGCGGGCACGATGACGCGCGCGGGGAAACCGTGGTCCGGGGACAGATCCGCGCCGTTGACGCGAAGCGCCAGCAGCGCATCCGGGTGCAACACCTGGCTGCCCTGCAGGGTGGCGCCGCCGAAGGCGCCGGTGCGTTCCAGCGACGACACCCGCGCCGATGCCGGTGCGGGCACGCCGGCCAGCCGGGCCAGATCCGCCAGCCGCACCCCGCTCCACGTTTGCGTGGTCGACCACCCTTCCACGCAGGCGATCGGCAACACCGCGGTGTGCTGCGGCATCGCCAGCAGCGCGGCGCGGTCGACGGTCACCGGTCGGGGGCCGCCGGTCATCCTCAGGCGCCATCGGTGGGCGGTGTCCTCGGGGGCGATTCCGGCGGCCGCCGCGGTCCGGTTGACCTCGAAGTCATTGGGCCCGTTGCCGCGGCTGCGCCCGCGTGGCAGCAGCAGGGCGGCGGGCCGGGCATACCCGCCCACGGTTTGACCGGCGGTGATGAGCGCGAGAAAGAGCGCACCGCCGCCCACCAGCGCCAGCGCGCCGCGGCGGCTCATCGTCGCGGGTCCGGGGTCGGCGGCGACCAGCCCGTCGGGCCGCCAGGGCTGCGGCTTGGTGTCGGAGCGCCCGGTGCGGAGCACGTCGCGCAGCGACATCGAGCGCAGACCGGACCACATGCGCCGGCCTTTGACCGCCACGTGCATGGCGAACCCGGTGATGAAGACCCACGCGCCGAAATAGTGCGCGGTGTAGAAGCTGAATCCGAAGATGTAGTCGTACTGGATGTTCAGCACGCCGGTGACGATCTCGAATAGGACGCCCCCGACCAGCATCAGCAGCGAAACCCGTTCCAGCAGTTGGGCAATCGACCGCGCGGGCGGCAACACGAACAGCCGCGGTATCACCGACCACAGCTTGGCGAGCACCACGGGAATCAGCACCAGCCCGAGTCCGACGTGAAGTCCCTGGGTCAGCCGGTACAGCCAGGACGGGCGGGTGGGCCAGTCGAAGGTCGGCAACTTCAGCCAGCCGACGTCGCCGGGGATGGCCTGGCCGAATCGTGGCCCGTAGGCGATGTAGGACAGCAGGCCGGTGAGGATCACGACTGGCAGGGTCACCAACAGGACCGAGCCGAATACCGCTGTCAGCCATGGCCCGCGCAGCGGGCTGCGCCACAGCCGCGCGGGAAAGGCGCTCGCGGTCCGGATGATATGCACCATCGATCATCATCCACGAGGCGCCGGCGATAGCGGTTCATTTCGATGATCGTCGGGCGAGCATGGGGCCTAGTGTCCTGAGTCATTAATTTTGGTGCAGTAGTTTGCGATGCTTGCCAGGATCTGGTCGGCGGTTTTGGTCCAGACGTAGGGTCGCGGGTTGTCGTTCCAGGTGTCGATCCAGGCGCGGATGTCGGCGTTGAGTTGGCGGACCGAGGTGTGGGTGCCGCGGCGCAGTTTCTTGGTGGTCAGCTCGGCGAACCAGCGTTCGACGAGGTTGAGCCAGCTTGAGCCGGTCGGAGTGAAGTGCAGTACGAACCGGGGATGTGTTGTCAGCCAACGCTTTACCGCAGGAGTCTTGTGCGTGGAGGCATTGTCGAGAACGACGTGGCAATCCAGGTCGGCGGGCACTTGTTCGTCGATCTTTTTCAGGAAGGCCAAGAACTCCTGGGAGCGGTGTCGGGCATGCAAAGAGCCGATGACTTTTCCGGTGGCCAGGTCCAGGGCGGCATACAGGCTCGACGTGCCATAGCGGACGTAGTCGTGGCTGGCCCGTGCTGGCGTGCCGGGCAGCATCGGGAACACCGGTGCGGTGCGGTTGAGCGCTTGGATCTGGGTCTTTTCATCGACGCAGAGCACCAGGGCGCGCTCGGGTGGGTCCAGGTAGAGCCCCACGATGTCGCGGACCTTGGCCACGAACAGCGGATCCTTGGACAGTTTCCACGAATCCTGCTTGTGCGGCGCCAATCCAAACGCCCGCCACACCCGCGAGACCATCGACTGACTCAACCCGAGGTGGGTGGCCATCGAGCGCGTCGACCAGTGCGTGGCATCGGGCGGGGTGGTCTCCAACGTCGCGGTGATCAACGCTTCGATCTGCCCATCGCCGACCACCCGAGGCCTACCCGGCCGCGGCTCGTCAAGCAGGCCATCGCAGCGCTGCTCAACAAAACGGTTACGCCACCGCTTGACCGTCGAGCGTGAGATTCCCATCCGGTCGGCCATGTCGGAATTGGACTCACCATCAGCGGCCGCCAACACAATTCGCGACCGCAACGCCAACCCCGCCGCACTCGTTCGTCGCCGAGCCCACCCCTCTAACTCGGCACGTTCAGCATCAGTCAACACAATCTCAGCAGCACGCGGAGTGGGCATCACCCAGTTTAACAACTGAGCCGTAATTAACGACTCAGGACACTAGTAGGGAAAGGGCGGTTCGTCCCTAGCCACCCGCGCGGCGCGAGCGGGGATGCCGTCAGTCGTTGCCGCGCGGTGGCGGTTGCACCGCCACGCCCGTTGATTGGTGTTCGGGACCCGCCGCCGGGTGTTCGGCCGGGACACGGTCGCGGAACCGGGCGCCCTCGCTGGGACGCTGCGGTGCGGGTTGGCCTCCCTGGCTTCGGTACGGGCCGGGTTTCCGCCGAGGCTTTCCGCCGGGGAATGCCAGCCGAAAGATGGTGCGCTGCACCATCAGCCACTGCTTCGAGAACCGCCCGGAGTTGTACGGCAGCTCGTAGCGCTCGCAAATGTCTTTGACCTTGGGCGCGATCTCCGAGTATCGGCTGCTCGGCATGTCGGGGTAGAGATGGTGCTCCACCTGATAACCCAGGTTGCCGCTGATGATGTGGAACAGCGGGCTGCCCTCGATGTTCGCGGCGCCAACCAACTGGCGCAGATACCACCCGCCGCGCGTCTCGTCTTCAACGTCTTCCTGGCTGAACGTGTAGGTCTGGTCGGGGAAATGACCGCAGAAGATGATCGCGTTCGACCACACATTGCGGATGAGGTTGGCGGCCGCGTCGGCACCCATGGTTCGTAGATAGGTGCTTTCCACGCCCGGCAGGATCTTGTCGAGGAACCCCGCCGTCGAGCCCAGGCGGCCCGCCCCGGCCCTTCGGAGCGCCCTGCCCAGGCGCGACTCCGCGGGCTGATCGAGCCTGCCGCGCAAGGCCAGCTGGACGAGCGCGAAGGCGCCGGCGCTGATCAGCGGCCACCCGAGATAGTCCTTGAAGATCTGCGCGCGGGCCTTGCCCCCGATGCCCCTCAGGTCCGTGCGCACCTCCGACCACGGCTTCTCGCGGCGCCGAATGGCGTCGATGTCCATGTCGTGAATGGCCACGCCCCACTCGAACAGCAGCATCAGCAAGACGTTGTAGAGCGGCTGAAAGAGGAACCGCGGGTGCCATTGTTGATTCGGATCGATCCGCAGGAGCTCGTAGCCGAGATCCTTGTCCTTGCCCAAGATGTTGGTGAAGGTGTGGTGAACGTAGTTGTGGGAGTGTTTCCAGGCCTCGGCGGTCGACGCGGTGTCCCAGTCCCACACCGAGGAATGGATATCGGGATCGTTCATCCAATCCCATTGCCCGTGCATGACGTTGTGGCCGATCTCCATGTTCTCCAGGATCTTGGCCATTCCCAGACAGGCCGTTCCCAGGACCCATGCGGTCTTCGAGCGCGAGCCGAGCAACAGCACCCGGGCGGCGACCACAATCTGTCGCTGCACCGAGATCACCGTCTTGATGTAATGCCGGTCGCGTTCACCGAGATCGGCGAACACCTCGTCATGAATCGCGTCCAACTCCTTCGCGAGCTTTTCGCGTTCTTGCTCCCCCAGGCGGGCGAGCAACTCGCCCCCGGTGGTTTTCGCAGCGGCTGTCACAACCCGCTCCTTTCCGTCACAGCTCGAGCTCGACATCACCTTCGGCGGTGTTGATGCAGATCCGGACGTCTTGTCCGGTGGGCTCGATCACGTCACCCGAGCGCAGGTCACGCAGCTTGCCCGACTTCAGCGTCCCGACGCAGGTATGGCAGATTCCGATCCGGCAGCCGTAGGCCAGGTTGAGGCCCGCCTTTTCCCCGGTCTCCAAAATCGATGTGCCGCCATCGCATTCGGCGGTCTTCTCACTGTCGAGGAAGGACACCGTGCCGCCCTCGCCGGCGTTGGCGTCGCCACCGATCTTGGGCTGAAACCGCTCGAAGTGCAGCCGGTCGCGGTCGCCGTTGCGTTCCCAGTGCTCGATCAGCGCGTCGAGCATGTCGCCGGGACCCGAGCAGAACGCCTCGCGTTCGCGCCAATCCGGACAGGCTTCGTCCAGGTCATCCGGCTTGAGCCGGCCCCGCTCGGAGGTCAGGCGCAGATCCAGCCGCATGCCGGGGTGGCGGCGGTCGAACTCTTCGAGGACCGACAAAAACATGACCTGCTCGCGGGTGCGGGCGGAGTGAATGACCACGACATCGCCGACGTCACCGCCGTGATCGATGCTGCGCAACATGCTGATGATCGGGGTAATGCCACTGCCTGCGCTGATGAACAGCAGCTTGGCCGGCAACGGCTCCGGCAAGGTGAACACGCCTTCAACCTCGCCCAGCCGGACCAGATCCCCGGGCCGGATCGTGTGCACCAGATACGGCGACACGACACCGCCGTCGACCCGCCTGGGCGTCACGCTGATCAGCCCGTCCTCGGGCGCCGGATCCGACGTCAGCGAATACGCACGCCAGTAGTAGACGCCGTCGACGACCACGCCGAGCCGAACATACTGACCGGGCTTGTGGCCTGGCCATTCGTACCCGGGCCGGATCAGCACACTCGCCGCTTCCGAGCCCTGCGGCTCGACCCGTTCGACCTTTCCGCGCAGCTCTTTGGTGGTCCACAGCGGATTGATCATCTCGAGATAGTCATCGGGTTCCAGCGGGCTGAACAGCCGCCGCACCGCCCGCAGGAACAGCCGACGCCCGCGGGGGACGTGGGGCCGGGCGCCGCGTTCAGCCATGCCAATGGAGTACACAGGTGTACACCGACTTAAACCGCAGATTTGAAATTGGTTGGCACACATGGTTACACATATGCAAAATGTGCCCACACATGTCGCATACACGTTCACCATTCAGTGTTTGGACGGGGTCGGCGCCCCGCGCGGCTAATGTCGGTGGGTGTGTTGATGGGCTTCCTTCTCGCGTTGGGCTGCTCGGTCTGTTACGGCACCGCGACCGTGCTGCAAGCGGCGGGGACGCGGTCGGTGGAAGCGGGCAGCGGCTCGGGCGTCGACACCGTCTTGCTGTTGCGGGCCGTCCGGCAGTGGCGCTACCTGGCCGGTGTCGGCCTCGACGTCGTCGGATTTCTCCTGCAGGTGGCCGCGCTGCGGCTCGTTCCGATTTACGTCGTCGCCGCCGCGTTGGCCGCCTCGATCGCAGTCACCGGCGTCGTGGCCGCATGGGTCTTGTCGGCCCGGCTGTCGCCGGCCGAATGGAGTGCCGTCGGCGTGGTCTGCGCCAGCCTCGTCGTCCTCGCACTGGCGGCCGGGCCCGGGCACTTTCGACATGCCCCGGCCGGGCTCGGCTGGGCGCTCCTGGGGGTGGTGGCCGCGATATTCATCGCCGGCGCCGCCGCCGGGCGTCTGCCGGACCGCGCGCGTGCGCTCGCATTAGGGCTGGGCGCCGGGACGGGCTTCGGCGTCGTCGAGGTCGGCGTGCGGCTGATCGACGTGATCGATCCGACCACGCGCGCGTTCTACACGAACCCCGCCCTGTACGCGGCGGCCGCGGGTGGCGCCGCGGGATTTCTGTTGCTCACGTCCGCTCTACACCGCGGCTCTGTGACCACGGCGGTCGCGGGCATGGTCGTCGGAGAAACCCTCGCACCGGCGTTCGTCGGGGTGGCGTGGTTGGGTGACACCGCACGCGACGGGCTCGGCTGGCTGGTGATCGCGGGATTCGCCGTCGCCGTGGCGGCCACACTGGTGCTGGCGCGGTTCGGGGAAGCCCCGGTACCTAGCGAGGCCGGTGGGGCCGACCCTGTGTCGGGCGGTTGATTCAGGCGCCCGCGGTGGCGGATGCCGAACGGCCACCGGTGTTTTCGACCGCCGGCGCATACGTGGTGGCGCGCGCGGGGCGCGTCCACAACACGCCGTCCTGGGCGCTGACGCCCACGGCGATGAGCGCGCGTTTGAGGATCTTGTTGGTCGCGGTCGCCGGCAGCTGGTCGTTGATGCGCACGTAGCGCGGCCACGCCTTGGGTGACAGATCGGGCTGGGCCGCGAGAAACTTCCCGAAGTCGTCCGGGGTCAGATCCGCCCCGGCACGCAGCACCAGGGCGGCCATCACCTGGTCACCGACTTGGTCGTCGGGAACCGCGTAGACGGCGACCTGGCTGATAGCGGGCAGCCGCGCCAGGATCCGTTCGATCGGGGCGGCCGCCAAGTTCTCCCCGTCCACCCGCATCCAATCGGAGGTCCGCCCGGCCAGGTAGATCCACCCGTCGGCATCGCGGTAGGCCAGATCGCCCGACCAGTACATCCCGTGCCGCATGCGCTCGGCCGTGGCCCTCGGATCGTTGTAGTAGCCGGCGAAGGGCCCCGCGCCCTGGGTGTTGACGAGTTCGCCGACGGCCTCGTCGAAGTTGGTCAGCGCGCCGTGCGCGTCGAACCGGGCGACGTCACATTCGGTCAGCGTCGCCGCGTTGTAGATGCTCACGCCGGGGTACGGCTTGCCGATGGAGCCGGGCGGGGTGCCGTCCTCGCGGACCACGATCACCGCGAATTCGCTGGAGCCGAAGCTGTCCACCACGCGGCACCCGAAACGCCGTGCGAATTCGGCGATGTCGCGATCGGTCGCCTCGTTGCCGAATGCCACGCGCAACGTGTTCTCGGCGTCGTCGGGACGTTCGGGGGTGGACAGGATCAACGCCAGGGGCTTGCCGACGTAGTTCAGGTAGGTCACGCGGTAGCGGCGCACGTCGTCGAGGAAGCGGGACGGCGAAAATTTGGCGGGGACCATGGTGGCCCCGCTGCCGATGGCCACCGCCCACCCTGCGGCGACGCCGTTGGAGTGAAACAGCGGCATCGCCAGGTAGCAGACATCGGCGGCGGTGACGTCGTACTGGAAGATCAGGCTGGCGCCGCACATGACGGCCATCCCGTGTGCGAATCGGACCACCTTGGGGTCACCGCTTGTCCCCGAGGTGAAGATCATCATGAACGTGTCGGCGGCGGCGACCTCGCGATGGGGGGTCAGCGGTGGCGCCGCGGCCACCGCATCGGCGTAACTCGTCCCGCCCACGTCGAGAACCTGAATTCCCGTGAGATCCAGGCCGTCCAGCAGGGGCAGGTGATCGTGGTCGACGAGCACGATCTGGCAGTCGGAGCGCCGGATGTCGGCGAGCAGCGCGGGTCCGCGGCGGGTCGTGTTCAGGCCGCACAGCACGTAGCCGCCGAGCGCGGCCGCTGCCATCGCGCGCAGCATCGCCGGTGAATTGCCCAGTGCGGCACCGACATGCAGCGGCCGGCTGGGATCGGCACGCCCGATCAGTGCCGCCGCCTCGGCCTCGGCTTCGGCGAGGTGCTCGCGCCAGGTCCACGTCCTTTCGTCGTGGGCGATCGCGGGGGTGTCCTCGTGCCTGCGCTGCCGCAGGAGCTGCTGAACCGTCTCCGGCACTGTCTCACTTCCTCTTTGCCGTCATCGGGTGCGGCCTCCGAGGCCGCCGCCGAGGTCGGACGGCCGGTACTTCAGCAACGTGATCCCGTCTGCGAGGTCGCAGAACACCGGCTCGAGCCGCATCCCGATCCGGATGCC
The DNA here is from genome assembly GCF_976985685.1 of Mycobacterium sp. NTMscope_Eco_3. Taxonomy (NCBI): domain Bacteria; kingdom Bacillati; phylum Actinomycetota; class Actinomycetes; order Mycobacteriales; family Mycobacteriaceae; genus Mycobacterium; species Mycobacterium sp. NTMscope_Eco_3. The sequence continues at coordinate 2,495,499 of NZ_CDRJYZ010000001.1, forward strand.
GTCGGGATCGACGTCGACCAGCTCGGTGCTGAATTTCGGTCCGGCATCCCACTGCACCACCGCGGGCAGCTGCGGCACCGCGTCGGCCCACGGCGGGCCGGTGGGCCGACGGGCGATGGTGAAGGTGTACAGCGTTGCGGCGCCGTCGATCTCACGCCACTCCAGGTCGTCGGCCAGCGTCCCCGGAGCCAGGGTGCGCGGGTAGAACACGTAGCGCTGAAGCGACTGCGAGTACTGCACCAGAATCCGGTGCTGCGCCAGGCCGTCCCAAAACGGCCGGGAGACGGGCGTCGGCTCGGGAACGGGAAGGGCCGCTGGGTTCATCGGCTAGTCCCCCTGCATGAGCAGCGCGACCTGCTCGCTCATGATGCCGCCGTTACCGGTCACGAAGGCGGTGTCGCAGTCGGGCACCTGCGCGTCGCCCGCGCGCCCCATGATCTGCCGCGCGCCGTCGACCACGTGGTGCATGCCGCCGGCCATGCCGGCCTGACCGAAGGACAGTTGCCCGCCCGCGGTGTTGAGCGGGAACTCTCCGCGATAGGTCAGGTCGCGTTCGTTAATCCACGACATGCCTTTGCCTTTCGCGCAGAACCCGGCGTCCTCCAGGCTCATCAGCACCGTGATGGTGTAGCAATCGTAGATCGAGGCGACGTCGACATCGGACCGGGACAGCCCGGCCATCGCGAAGGCCCGCTCCGCGGCGCGCGCAATGGGTGTGGACAGCAAGTCCTCCGCGTAGGTGGGGGTCTTGAAGGCGATGTGTTCGCCGAAACCCTTGATCCACACCGGGCGGTGGCGGGCGCGGCGCGCGATGTCGGGGTTGGCGATCAACACCGCCGCTCCCCCGTGCACGCGCATCACCGTTTCCAGCATGTGGATGGGGTCGGCGATCATCGGGCTGTTCAGCACGTCGTTCACCGTGATGGGGGTGCCGTGAAAAACGGCGCCGGGGTGGGCGCACGCGTTGGTGCGTTGGTCGACGGCGATCTTGGCGACGGCGGCGGGGTCGTAACCGTATTCGGCCGCGTACCGCTGGGCGATCTGAGCGTAGGGCGCGTTTTGGCCCACGTTGCCGTAGGGGATCTCGAATTCGGCCTGCGGCGAGCCGTAGTTGTTGGAGGATGCCCCGTACCAATTCGGGTCGGCCGGGGGTCGCCGCCCGGACTGCGGCACCGACGCGGAGCCCGGTACCACGGCCAGCGCCGCCTCGCAGACACCGAGTTCGACGGCGGCCGCGGCACGCCACACCATGCCGGCCGAGGAGGCCCCGCCTAAGTCGACCCGCTCACCGAAATCCAGTGCCAGTCCCAGGTATTCGCACAGGGTGGCCGGGGCGAACATGGCCGACTCGGCGACACCGTGGGTCAGCAGGCCGTTCACGCAACCCGGGTCGATGCCGGCGTCCTCGATCACCACCTTCGCCAACAGCGCGTATTGGTCCAGGGTGAACAGCGCCGGCCGGGCGGGGCGCCGCTCGGCAGGCAACTCGGCGATGCCGACGATCGCGGCCTCCCCTCGCAGCCCGGTCATGCCCGGCTCCCCCGCCGCGGCAGCGCGACCGTGGCGGTGCCGGGCATCAGCACCGTGTCCTCGCGACGCCCGGCGATGTCCAGATCCACCAACCCGGCCCCCCTGAAAACGTCGTCTCCCAAGCGTTTACCGGTGACTGCGCCGCCGAAACTGAGCGCCTCACCGGGATAGGCGATCGCCCGGTTCTGCACGGCGAACGTCACCAGCCGGCCCCGCCCGCCGATCCAGTCCCCGAGGGCGCGGGCCAGCAGCGCCGCCTGCAGCGGACCGTGCACCAGCACGTTGTCGTAACCCTCGGTGTCGCGGGCCCATTCCTTGTCGTAGTGGATGCGGTGGCCGTTGTAGGTGGCGGCGCTGAAGAAGAACATCTGGGTCTCGTCGACGGTCACCGTCAGCGTGGGGATGTGATCGCCGACGGCGATGTCTTCGAAGAAGACCTGCTGGTCGCTCATGGGCGGGCGATCATCGACGTCGACGCTTCCGCCAGCAGGTCGCGGTCCTGGTTGCGGTACACCGTGTGCCAGGTGACGAGGACGAATCTGCCGGAGCGGCCCTGCTTTTCGACGATCGACTCGACGGTGCGGACCATTTCGATCTTGTCGCGGTGGTAGGCCGGCAGGTGAAAGGTGAAGCTCTCCCCGCCGGCCATCCGCTTGGGCGCGCGGGGAAACGCGAGGCCACCGGAGACCGCGCCGGAGGATCCGTCGGGGCGCAGCGACTCGAGCCGCGCCACCCCGAGGACCGCGTACTGCAGGAACAGCGGCGGGCAGATGATGTCGCGAAAGCCGTTGGCGCGGGCGTACTCCGGGTCGAAATACAACGGGTTGTCCTCGCCCACCGCGGCCGCCCACCGTTGCCAGTCGCGCCGGTTCACCTCACCGGTCGCCGACGCGGCGACCGTGCCCACCCGCGACGCGGACTCGGCGTCGATCAAGCTGTCCTCACTCATCGGCGCTCCCTTCGTGCATGGTTTCCTGAAGCCACGACGCCGCGACGTCGGCGCCGCCACCGAGCGTCGAACCGAGCCGGGCCCGTTCGGTCCACAAGTGCAGGTCCGTCTCGGTGACGTAGCCCATCCCGCCGTGCAGCTGGTGGGCGTCCAGCGTGATCAGCCGGGCCGCGGTGGCCGCGTGCATGCGGGCGATGGCCGTCTCCCTGCTCGCGGTGCGGCCGCGCCCCAGCCAGAACACCGCCGCGTGCGCCGCCAATCGCGCGGCCGCCAGCGCGATGTGCATGTTGGCGATCAGATGCTGGGCCGCCTGAAACGATGCGATGGGCCGGCCGAACTGGTGACGCAGCTTGGTGTAGTCGACGGTGCGGTCCAGCACCGCCTGCCCCACCCCCACCAAGTCGAGTGATCCCAGCGCCACCGCGGTGTTGGCCAGCCGGCGCAATCCCGGCGCCGTGACGCCGCCGAGCACGGCGTCACCGGCCACGACCACATCGTCGAAACGCACGGTGAACGCCCGGTGCCCGCCCGCCATGTCGAGCGGCTCGACGGTCACGCCACCGGCGTGCACATCGACGATGAAGACCAGTGTGCGTTCGGCTACGTCCCGCGAAGAGGCGGCCGACACCACGATGAGATCGGCGACGTCGGCGTCGGCGACGTAATCCGCAATCCCGTTGAGCCGCCACCGTTGCGAGGCAGGATCGGCGCGCAGCGGCGGACAGACGACCGCGGCGTCGCGGGCGTTCCAGAGCGCGGTGGTGGCGCGGACGCTCCCGGCCGCGAGCGGTGGCAGCCAGACGGCCTTGGCGCCCGGGGAGCCGAGCTGGTCGAGCGCGAGGGCGGCGTGCACGCTGCTGTGCACCGTCGTCGGGCACAGGGCGCGACCGGCTTCGGTGAAGAACACGGCCAGGTCATCGAGGGAGCCGCCGGCGCCGCCGTACTCCTCGGCGATGGCCAGGCCGAACACACCCGCGTCGGCCAGCGCCTTCCACAGCGCCGGTGTGCGGCGGTCCGCGCCCGGTTGGTCGAGGGCGCGCACCAGGCTGACCGGGCTCTCGGCGGCCAGCAGGGCACGCAACGCCGAGGCGAACTCGCGCTGTTCGGCGGACGGGATCGTCTTCATCGGTGGGTGCGAGGCTCCGAGTCAGCGTCCATAAGAGGGCATCCCGTGCCCGCGCTGGGCGATGATGTCGCGAAGCACCTCGTTGGTACCCCCGCCGAAGCGCATCAGCGGGGCGGCCCGGTAGAGCCGCTCGAATTTGCCGGCCAGCGGGGCCTGCTCGCTGCGGTGCGCCAACAAGCCATCCGGGCCGAGGAGATCGAGCGCCAGAGCGGCGATGCGCTGCCGCAGCTCGCTGGTGAACACCTTTTCGACGCTGACTTCGACGGTCGGAATGACGCCGTTGTCGAGGATCGAGGCCGCCTCGTAGCCCATCAGGGTGGCCACCGCGACGTCGGCTTCGGCCTGCGCCAGCCGACGGCGAAGCGACGGGTCCTCGGCGGGCACCGTCCCGTCGCGCCGCGGACGCCGCGAAAGCTCGTGCAGTTCCTCGACGGCGCGGCGCAGGTCTCCGGCGTTGGTCAGCGCGCCGCGTTCGAGGTCGAGCGCGCCGGTGATGTAGGTCCAGCCGCGGTTGACTTCGCCGACGAGATTGGTGACCGGCACCCGCACGTCGCGGAATCCCACCTCGTTGGTGCGGTAGCCCGACCACGCGTAGAGCGGGCGGATTTCGACGCCGGGGCTGTCGATCGGGACGATGATGACCGAGATGCCGCGGTGGCGGGCACCGCTCGGATCGGTACGGACGCAGAGCCATTCATGCGTCGCCCGCTGCGCCCCGCTGTTCCAGATCTTGGTGCCGTTGATCACCCATTCCTCGGCGTCGCGGGTCGCGCTGGTCCGCAGGTTCGCCAGATCGGTGCCGGCCTCGGGCTCGGAATAGCCGACGGCACAGATCATTTCGCCGCGGGCGATCAGGGGCAGCCATTCGTTTTTGTTTCGTTCGGTGCCGTGCCGCATGATCATCGGCGCCACCGACGTGACGGTCAGGTCGGGGCCGGGCACGCCCCAGTATTCGAATTCGCTCATCAACAGGTGCAGGTGAATGGCACCGAGGCCCAGGCCCCCGTACTCGCGCGGCCAGTTCAGCCCGAACCAGCCCTTGGCGCCGATCTTGCGTCGAAACCGCGCCACTTCGCCGTCGGGAAACTCCAAGTCGTGCGCGGCGAGCTCCGCCCGCAGGGCCGGGGTGACGTTGCCGTGCAGAAATTCGCGGACCTCGGCCAGCCAGGCGCGCTGCCCGGCGTCGAGTTCGAAATCCATTCCGGCGCCTGTGCCTTTCTCGCAGCCTCGAGGCCTTACATCGGGCAGCGTCAGCGTAACGCCGCCGCGAGATCACGCGTGGCATTCTCCGGTGCGTCGGTCGCGAACGGCCGGGGTTCCGACTGTAAATCCGCTGTTAAGACCCGCCGACGCTCTGGCGGATTCGGCGAAAGGCTGCGAAAATTCTCGGATTGGTTGGTCGACGCGGACCAGGCACTCTGCCCCAGCCCGAGGGAGAAATCATGCCCACTGTTGAGACGCGCCTCCGCGAAGATTTGCGCAACTACGCCGTCGAGTTGAGGCAGCTGGCGTACACCCTTCCCCTGGGCGTAGGCGAGCACAATCTTTTGCAATTGTCCGATCGCATGCGCGCCGCGGCCGACCAAGTGGTCCGCAAGGGCGCCTGACGGACGCGGCCGCGCGCGATCACCCGCCCTTGAGGCGAATCTTCCAGCGCACGAAACCCAGATAGACGGCGCTGATGAGCGCCAGCATGCCGACGTCGAACCACCATGCGGCCGGCGTGTGCTGCCAGTGCGAATCCTTCGGGGTCAGGGGGCCCGGCACCAGCTTGGTCAGGTCGGCGGTGGACGCCGACGCCGCGAATCCCCATCGGGCGGGCGTGGCCCAGGCCATCTGATCCAGGCCCACCCGGCCGGTCACCGGGATCATCCCGCCGGAGAACACCAGCTGCGACATGACGGCCACCACCAGCAGGGGCATGATCTGCTCGTTGGACTTGGCGACCGCCGACAGCGCCAGCCCGAGCATGGCGGAGGCGACGCACGTCAGCGCGACGTCGACGAACAACTCCAGGGCGGGCTTGCCCAGCGCCACCGCGCCCTGGGTCGGCGCGCCCTTGCCGAGCACCGCGATGATGCTCACGATCGCCGACTGGACGATCGCGAACACCGTGTAGACGCACACCTTCGCCAACAGGTACGCCGACGTGGACAGGCCAACCGCCTGCTCGCGCAAGAAGATCGCGCGTTCGCCGATGAGGTCGCGGATGGTGAGCGCGGTGCCCATGAACACCGCGCCGACGTTCAGCAGCACCAGGATCTGGCCCGGCTCGTTGGGTGCCGCACCCATCGGGTTCGGGATGCCGAAGCCGACGTCGCCGGGCACCGACATCGACAGCGAACCCATGATGAACGGCAGCAACGCCAGGAAGACGAAGTAACCGCGGTCCGAGATGATCAGCCGCATCTGGCGCCGGGCGATCGTGGAGAACTGCCGGAACAGGCTGGTGTGTGAGGGGTCGCCCAGTTCGGCGGGTTTCTCCGCCGGCGGCGGCGCCGGGGCCGGGCCCGTGCGGGCCAGGTAGCGCGCCCGGGACCCGTCGGGGTCGTTGGCGACGGTGCTGAAGATGTCGGCCCAGTTGGTGGTGCCCATGGCGGGACCGATTTGGCTGGGCGGCCCGCTGAACGCCGTCTTGCCGCCGGGGGCGAGCAGGAGCACCTGGTCGCAGACGTCCAGGTAGGTCAGCGAGTGGGTGACGACGAGCACCACCCGGCCGGCGTCGGCCAGCTGCCGCAGCATGGTCATCACCTGCCGGTCCAGCGCCGGGTCCAGCCCGGATGTCGGCTCGTCGAGGATCAGCAGCGACGGCCCGGTGAGCAACTCCAGCGCCACCGAGGCGCGCTTGCGCTGGCCGCCGGACAGCTTGTCGACCCGCGTGTGCAGGTGCTGGGTCATCTCGAGTTCCTCGAGCACCCGGGCCACCACCTGGGCGCGGTCGTCCTTGGTCGTGTCCGGCGGCAGGCGCAGCTCGGCGGCGTACATCAATGCCTGCTGAACGGTCAGCTGCCCGTGCACCACGTCGTCCTGCGGCACCATCCCGATTCGGCTGCGCAGCGAGGCGTACTCGGCGTGGACGTTGTGGCCCTCGAACGCCACGGTGCCCGTGGTGGGGTGCGTGTACCCGGCGACCAGCCGCGCGAATGTCGATTTGCCGGCGCCGGACGGCCCGATGATCGCCGTCAACGTCCCGGGCAGCGCGGTCAGCGAGATGTTGTCCAGCAGCGTCTTGGTGTTCTCGATCGTCCAGGTCACCCCGCGCACGTCGAGGCCGCCGGTGCGCGTCTCGGTGGCGGTCTGGTCGCGGCGGGCCAGGGTGCCGCCGTGGAAGACGAGGTCGATGTTGCCGATCGTGACGACGTCGCCGTCGCGCAGCACGGCCGAATCGACCCGGGCGCCGTTGACGAACGTGCCGTTGATGCTGCGGTTGTCGTGGATCTCGGTGCCACCGGGCGCCGGGATCAGGGTGGCGTGGTGGCGTGACGCGAGGACCTCGGGGATGACGATGTCGTTGTCGTTGGCGCGGCCGATCGTGATCGCGCCCGGTGTCGACTCCAGCCCGGCCTTGCCCGGCCGCAGGATCTTCATCATCGAGGTCGCGATGTTCGACGAGTCACCGCCGATCCGGCCCGTCTGGGATGCCGCCGGCTGCGCGGTGGTGGGCGGGGCCGCGTGCGTCGACGGCGCCCGGTAGATCTGCGGTGCGGGCTGGGCTGCGCTGGGCGGCGCGGCGAGGGGGCCGCTGGTCGGATAGCGGGGCTGCGGGCCCGACGGCTGGCTCGGGGTGGGCCCGCTGGGCGGCTGGCTGGGCTGTGTTGCGGTGGGCGGATGGGCCGGGTGACGGAACGAGGCCGACGCCGGCTGCTGCGGCTGGGCGGGGTGGTGGGTGCCGGTGGGCGGGCCGTGCGGCGCCCCCACCAGTGGCGCGCTGGACGTGCCGACGATCGGTATCGACGTCGTCAGGGGCGGCCGCCCCGCCGAACCCTGGTGACGGCCGACCTCGAAGGTCAGCGCCGGGCCGTCCGGATTGCCGACGTTGACGCGCTGCCCGTCCTGGATGTCGATGACCGGGACGCGGCGGTTGTTTACGTAAAGGCCGTTGAGGCTGCCGTTGTCGACGGCGATCCATCGGCCCTGGTCGTACCTCACGATGAGGTGGGTGCGGGAGATCAGGGGGTGGGCGACGCGGACGTCCGCGCGAAGGTCACGCCCGATCACTACGTCGTTGCCTGGCGCGAAGGTGCGTTCGGCTCCCTCGTACCGCACGGTCAGCGCAGGCGGGGCTGGTGGGCTCATCAGGACCAACTGTAACGGCAGCGGCGCGACTTACGCGCTGCGTCCCGTCCCCGGCCATCGCCGCCGGCCGGCACCGGCAGCGTGTGGCAACCGCAGCCACCGCGACCGAGGATGGACACCGTCCATCGAATCAGACTGCGGCACAATTACTTTCGTCGTCTTCAACCGGCCGCCGCGGCGCTGCGCAGGCGGCGCGCGTTTCGGACCTTTCTCCGGACCGCGTCCCTGACCGGGGTGACGTCTTTGACGAAGTCCCCGAGGTATTTGATGGCGCGGCGCCCCTCCGGCAAGATGTCGGCGGCCAGCGGGAAGTCGTGAATTTGGCCGTCCCAGAGGTGCAGATCGCACCGGATCCCGCTGGCTTCCAGGCGCTTCGCCATCAGTTCGGCGTCGGCGAGCAACAATTCGTCCGAGCTTGCGTGGATGGTCACCGGCGGCAACGACGACAGGTCGGCATCCACGGGCGAGGCGACCGTGGACTCGCCCCGGCCTTCGACGACCTGCGCATCGCCGAGGTACTGAGCGAACCTCGAGAAGGCGCGGCGGGTGAACATCGAGCACTTGCGTGCGTTGCGGTGCTTGAGCTTTCGTTCCGGGTCCGCGTCGGTGAACGGCGAGATGGTCGCAACCCCGGCCGGCTCCATGACGTCGTCGCGAATCGCCGACAGCGTGGTCATGAACGCCAGGTATCCCCCGGCCGAGTCGCCGGCCACGACGACCCGGTCGCCGTCGTAGCCGCGGTCCTGCAGCCACCGCAGGCCGCTGATCCCGTCGTCGATGGCATCGGTGATCTGATGCGCGGGCAGCTTCCGGTACGCGACGGCGAGCACGGCGGCGTCGGCCTCCTTGGACAAGCGAGTCACCATCGAGCGATGCGTGTTGAGGCCGCAGGTGAGGAACGCGCCGCCGTGCAGATAGAGGATGGCCCGGTCCCCCGAGACGCCGGGAGCGCGGACCCACTCGGCGGCGCAGTGCTCGAGACGAACCGGTTCGGTGCTCGCCCCGGAGCCGAGGCGGGGAAACATCCCGGCGAAATCGTCGACGTACTCGAGCGGCCAGTGCAGGTTGGGCGTCATGGCCCAGGCGCGCACGGCGTTCTTCACGATCAGGCGGCTGGCGAACGAGACGGCAACCGACTGCGGGCTATGCCGATGATGCATGCGCCGCGTCGTCGCCACGCTCGGCAATATGCGGGCCGGATCGATTGTGCTCACCATGTGTCATCAACTCCTCAAGTGGACACCGGATACCCGGCATACCGGCCGATGCAGCGCGCAGCAAACGTCGCATACGTCACTGTTTGCTGGCCGCAGAGATGGGTACCACTGCCTGATCCCGTTTGCGGTTGTCGCGCGGGCCGATCGGGGCCGGACCGGGTGTGGGCCGGCCCGCCGAGTGGCCCAAGATATGAGCGATGACACACGCACAGCATCCGGACCTGTTGCTGGCCGGCCGGGTGGCGGTCGTGACGGGCGGTGGCGGCGGTATCGGCGCGGCCACCGCGCGGCTCTTCGCCCGCCACGGCGCCCACGTCGTGATCGCGGATATCGACGGCGAGCTGGCCGATGCGACCGCCGACGCCATCACGGCCTCCGGCGGGTCCGCGCGGGCGGTCATCACCGACGTCCGGGCCCCCGACCACGTCACCCGCCTGGCCCGAACGGTGCTGGATGGGTATGGCCGGGTCGACGTGCTGGTCAACAACGTGGGCCACTGGCTGCGCCACCCCGGGAACTTCGCCGACACCGACCCGCAGCTCTGGGATGAGCTCTACCGAATCAACCTGCACCACGTTTTCCTGCTCACGCGGGCGTTCCTGCCCGCCATGGTGGACCGGCACGCCGGCGCGATCGTGAACGTCTCGTCGGTCGAGGGGCTGCGCGGTTACCCGGAGGATCCGGTGTATGCCGCGTTCAAAGCCGGCCTGATCGCGTTCACTCGGAGCCTCGCCGTGCAAGTGGGCATCCACGGCGTGCGGGTCAACGCGATCGCGCCCGACGTCACCGAGTCCCTTCAAGTGCCCTACTCGCAATGGCTTTCGCCCGAGGAGCAGACGCGATGGCCGCAGTGGGTGCCGGTCGGTCGGATGGGCGTGCCCGAGGATCAGGCCAACGTGATCCTGTTTCTGGCCTCGGACCTGTCGTCGTTCGTCACGGGCCACACCATTGCGACCGACGGCGGCACCGGCGCGGCCGGCGGATGGTTCCGCTCGGCACGCCGGCCCGGCCGCGAGTGGACGAATCGGCCCGTCGACCCCTGAGGGTCTTTCGTACGCCGCCGGCCTCGAAGCGCTTGTGCGGGACGGAATCCGGCTTGATCGCCGATGATCGTCACCGGATGCCGTCGATCACCGCGTTGCCGGGCGGCGGGTCGCGAAGCGTCGCGGGACCGCCGCTATTGTTCGGCTTTCTGGCGAGCTTCGTTGATCTCGGCGGCCTTTCGGGCGCTTTCGGCCTCGGCCTCCTTCTTGGCGGCCTCGCGCTGCGCGTCGGCCTTGTCCTGCTGGGCCTGGCCTTCGCGCATCAGGTCGTCACGTCCGGCGACCGCGCCGGCGACTTCCTTCACCTTGCCCTTGACTCCCTCGACGACGCCCTTGATGGCTTCCTCGGGACCGCTCTTGTCCGACATAGGTACTCCCTCCGTGTCGTGCGTCTTGCTCAGCACTTATTGCCCAACCGGCCGGCTCCCAAAACCTCGGAGTAGCCTTCGCCACAGCGGCGATGCGGCGGGCGGGCGAGACCGCGGGCAGCTCCGTTTAATTGCCTTGCCGTTCAGGATGTTTGGCAAGGGACCGGCGGGAGGAGCCGTAACAGTGGAAATGTGGGAGCTGGTGGCCCGCGAGCAGATCCGCGACACCTTGGCGCGCTACAACTGGTCCGGCGACGCCGGTGCGCTCGACGCCCTCGCGGAGACATTCTGCTCGGACGGTGTCCTCGAGATACGGGGATTCGACCCACTGCGCGGGCGATCGGCGATCGCGGAGTTCCTGGGCGGTGTCACCGGAAACCTCGCCGTCGACGTGGGCGTCAAACCCCTTGTGCGCCACAACGTCGCCAACGTGTCGTTCACCGAGCTGGCACCCGGCCAGGCGCGCGTCAGGTCGTACTTCACCGTGGTCACCCATATCGGCCTCGACCATTGCGGCCGCTACCGCGACATCCTGGTGCCCGAGGACGACACCTGGCTGATCAAGCACCGCCAGGTGTCGACCGACTGGGCAGCGCCCGACTCGGCGATGGCCCGCTAGCACTCCGCGACGTCGTCGTCTCGGCCTGGTCAAAGACTTTGGCCGCGTGGCGTTTTCGTATCGCACCGGGACGCCGGGGGGCGGCTTCGAACACTCTGCCGGCGAGATGTTTGCCGAAAGCCCCTCACCGGCTACAGATAAATGTCACACCAACACATTGCGGTCGCACCGAGCGGGCGTCCCGTCAGCGGGCCTGGGATGACCGATGGTCATGTGACCAGCGGTCAGAGCCACATACAAGAGACGAGCAGATATGCAACGACTCAGCGGGCTAGATGCGTTCTTCTTGTACCTCGAATCACCGACGCAGCCGTTGAATGTTTGCTGCGTCCTGGAGCTCGACCCGACGACCGCGCCGGGCGGGTATAGCTTCGCGCGTTTTCGTGAAGCGCTGGCGGAGCGGGTTGACGCCGTGCCGGAATTCCGCCTCAAGCTGGCCGACAACCAACTGAACTTCGACCATCCGGTCTGGGTGGACGACGACCGGTTCGATCTGGCTCGCCACCTACACCGCGTCGCCCTGCCCTCGCCCGGCGGACCCGAAGAACTGGCGGATATCTGCGGCCACGTCGCCGGGCTTGCGCTCGATCGCGATCGTCCGCTGTGGGAAATGTGGGTGCTCGAAGGCCTGCGCGGCGACGCGCTGTCCGTCGTCCTCAAGGCCCACCACGCGGTGGTCGATGGCGTGGGCGGTGCCAACCTGCTCGCGCAGTTGTGCAGCGCCGCGCCCGACGGCCCGCCGCCGAAACCGGCCGCCCGCACCGGCGCGGCGAATCCCCTGCAGATCGCCGCCAGCGGTCTGATCGGGGCGGCGTTGCGGCCGTGGCGCCTGGCCAGGGTGGTGCCGGCCACGGCGCTGACGCTGGCGCAGACGGTCCTGCGCGCCCGCGGCGGCGGCCACACGATGGCGGCCCCGTTCGCGGCGCCGCCGACGGCGTTCAACGGCCGTTTCACCCGGCGCCGCAACGTCGCCCTGGCCGGCGTGGACCTCGACGACATCAAAACCGTCAAAGCGCGGTTCGGGGTGACCGTCAACGACGTGGTGACGGCGATGTGTGCGGGGGCGCTGCGGCAGTTCTTTCTGGACCGCCACGCCCTACCGGCCATCCCTCTGGTCGCCAGCGTGCCGGTGTCCGTCCGCGGCAAGTCGTCGCGGCCGGGCCGCAACCAGACGACCTGGATGCTGTGCCGGCTCGAAACCCACATCGCCGACCCCGTCGAACGACTCACCAGCATTGCCGCCGGGAACGCCGCGGCCAAGGACCACGCCGCGGCGATGGGCCCGTCGCTGCTGCAGGACTGGACGCAAGTGGCCGGGCAGACCATGTTCGGCGCCGCGATGAAATTGCTGCCCCGCATCCCGCTGCCCGAGAAGCCGCCGCACAACCTGGTGATGTCGAACGTGGCCGGGCCACGAGACCAGCTCTACTTCCTGGGTTGCCGGCTCGACGCGATGTACCCGCTGGGTCCGATCATCGCCGGCGCCGGGCTCAATATCACCGTGATGTCGCTGGGGGGCCGTCTCGGCGTCGGCATCATTTCCTGCCCCGATCTCGTGCCCGACCTGTGGGACCTGGCCGACGCGTTCCCCGCCGCCCTCAAAGAGCTGATCAATTCGAGCGCGCCGGTCCGCGGAACCTGACCGCCGCCCGTTCAGCGGAACCCTTCCCCATCCCGCCGCCGCGGCATGGCAGGGTGACATCCGTGGCAGACACTTTTGGACAGACGACCATCGCAGAGCACGACCTGCGTGAAATCAGCACGGAAAAGGGCGCTTTGCGCTACTACGACAGCGGGGGCGGCGATTCCGCCCCGGTGCTGCTGTTCCTGCACGGCTCGGGGCCCGGTGTCACCGGGTGGCGCAACTTCCGCGGGGTGCTGCCGGCCTTCGCCGAGCGGTTCCGCTGTCTGATCCTGGAATTCCCGGGGTTCGGGGTCAGCGACGACTTCGGCGGCCACCCGATGGTGACCGCGTTCGGCACCGTATCGCCATTGTTGGACGCGCTCGGCGTCGCCAAGGTGCACATCGTCGGCAACTCGATGGGCGGCGGTGTGGGCATCAACTTCGCCACCCACAATCCCGACCGCGTCGATCGGCTGGTGACCATCGGTGGGATCGGCACCAACATCTTCAGCCCTAGCCCCAGCGAAGGCATCCGGCTGCTGCAGGAATTCGTCGAAGACCCGACCCGGCAACGCCTGGTCGACTGGCTCAAATCGATGGTCTACGACCAGGGGCTGGTCACCGAGCAGCTGATCGAGGAGCGCTGGCAGCTGGCCACGGACCCCGACACCCTGGCCGCGGCGCGACGCATGTACGGCAAGGCGGCGTTCGCCGGGATGAACGCCGCGCTGGCCGCCTCCGACCGGCCGCTGCCGTGGGCGACCATGCACAAGCTCACCGCGCCCACCCTGCTGACCTGGGGGCGCGACGACCGGGTGAGCCCGCCCGATATGGCCCTCATCCCGATGCGCACCATTCCCAACGCGGAGCTGCACATCTTCCCCAACTCGGGGCACTGGGCGATGATCGAGGCCAAGGAGGCGTTCGAAAGCACCGTGCTGGCGTTCCTCTCACGCGGCTAACGCAGGACCGTCCTCGTCACCGGGCGGCGGCCCCGAAGCGGCCGGCGGCCTGGGCTCACCGTCGCCGTCAGCCACCATCGACCTCCGCTCGCGTGCCGTCCGCCACTCCGCCACGATGAGCGAGTCACCAGTCCTGCCACGGGATTATCGTGCGCAGCGGTGTGCTGATCACGACGTCACCGGAAGCCGCCGAGTCCGGTAGACGCATATCTGTGGCGCCGACACGATCACGAATCCGGCTCGAGGTCGCCACGGGCTCGTCGTCGAGGTAGAGCAAGCGGATCCGCAGCGCGCCACGGTCGGCCACCGGGTCGAGGGCCCGAAGTCCAAGTCCGTTGCCTTGGTGGCGGTCGAGCGAAAATGTCCACACCCCAGCCACTCCCGGAATGTCGAGCAATGCCGGAATCAACACCCGATCCTCCCAGCGGTGGTGCTCGTGCGTGTCAGCGCCCAACGGATCGGTGAACCGCGTCATGCTCAGGTGCAGCCCGCGGTTGGGGCGGTAGGGAATGACCTGCGGCGACACCAACGACGATGCCGCGGCATAACCCTTGACGGGCCGGAAGAAAGCCAGCAGCGTTCGGCGCACTCCGGCGATCATGGGTCCCCGGCCCCACTCGAACGAGTCGCGTCCGAGTCGCTCCCACTCCCGTACCGATCGCTCGACCGGTTCCCGAAACCAGTACATGGCAACGTAGTCGGTTGCCGCATGCTCGGGGCCGGCGACCGATTCGGCGCGGCATCCGGCGGTGCGAGCCCACCGGTCTCCCCACGCGACGCCCGGCAGTGCCAGGTTCTCCGGTCGATGGTCGAGTTGATGCCACTCGTTGTAGCGGCGGTGCGCTTCGGGCTCCGGGTTGTCCAGCGCGACAAACGAAAAGAACACCAACGGGCAATCCTTCACGTCTCCTCCACACCTAGCGTCGGCGCCGTCGCACCCGCCAGGCCTGCGGTGAGCAAGGCGTGGGCGCCGGGATTACCATTGAGGACACGGCTCGTACGCTTGGTGATCCGCCAACGATTCTCGATGCGCCGCAACTCGAAATGGTTTGCCGTGCAACGCCATACGCGATAGCCCTCGCCGTCACGCACGAGGACCAGCGATTCGCTGACCGCCACTGCCGAATCTCCCGTGACCGTCACGACCGCCGGTCCGAGGAAGTGGCAGCAGCCATCACCCACCAGCTTCCGATGCGAGGCCGAGCTCACCATGGCGTGCACGTCGGCCTGGCTGTGCATCTGCCAACCCTCGACGTCGTAGCCGCCGTCGGCCGCCCAGAGCCGCGCCGCGGCGTCGGCATCCCCGGCGTCCACCGCCGGACCGTAGGACGCGATCAATCGGGCGATGTCGCGTTCGTCCTCGAGCCGGCATAGCCGCGTCAACAGTTCGTCGGCGTCGATCACCGTCGCTCCTTCCAGTCGATCGGCCAGGGAGGGCACCTCCGTGCCCACACCGGGGCAAATTACTTCTGGCCCAGGAGTTCCTGCACGGTTCTGTGGGCGCCCAGGACGATCGCGGCGCGGTCCGGTCCGCTGCCCCGCTGCACCGCGGCCGCGTTGCCGCCCGCGATGAACACCGGGCCGTTGGCCAGGTTCTCCAATCCCTCGCGGGCCACGTCAACCGGTTCGGAGACCGACAGCCCCGGCACATCGAACTTCAGGCCGACCCGGGCCATGGCCGGCGTGCGCGTCACACCCAGCACCAGTTCCAGCACGTCGACACCGTGCTCGCGCAGCTCCAGCCAGAGGCTCTCGGCGAAGAGGCGGCTGAAGGCCTTCACGCCGGTGTAGACCGATTGGCGCATCGAACCGTGGGTCGCCGCCATCGAGCCGACCACCAATATGCCGCCGCGGCCGCGGGACCGCATCGGCCGGCCAAAGTGCTGCACGAGTTGCAGCATCCGCGTCACGTTGAGGTCGATCACCCGGCCGAAGTCGCTGAGCTCGGCGTCCAGGAACCGCTCGCTGCAGGTGTTGGCGCCGGCGTTGTAGATCAACAGGCCGACCTCAATGTCCGTGGTCTGCGCGGTGACTCGCGAGACCGCATCGGGGTCCAGCAGATCGAGGGCCAACGTGCGCACCTGCGCGCCGGTCTCACGGCACTGCCGCGCCGTGTCCTGCAGCGGTCCCGGCTTACGAGCGATCAGCACCAGGCCGAACCCGTCACCGGCCAAGCGCTTTGCGAACTCGGCACCCACCCCTTCCGAACCGCCCGCGATCAACGCCCACGGCCCGTACTTCGCAATGTCGGTCACGGATCCTCCTTATTTTCCGGTGGCGCCCGCGTCGACGGGCAGGGTGATCGCGGTGATGTAGCGCGCCTCGTCGGAGGCCAGAAACAGCGCGGCGTTGGCGACGTCGATCGGGTCGATCCACGGCACCGCAAGCATGTTCATCGAACGAGCGGCGTCGGCGAATTCGGCGCGCGTGGGCGGCCGGTCCAGGTCCGGGCGAAATGCGCTGCTGACGAACTCATTGTGGATCATCGGCGTGTCGACGTTGGTCGGGTTGATGCAGTTGACGCGAACATTGTGCGGCGCAAGCTCACTAGCCAACGAGCGCATCAGGCCGACCACGCCGTGTTTGGCGGCCGTGTAGTGCGCGACGCCGACCAGCCCACGCAGCCCGGCGATGGAGCTCGTCAGGATCACCGAGCCGGCACCGCGGGCGATGAGGTGGGGAGCGCCGGCGCGGCAGGTGTGCCAG
Source organism: Mycobacterium sp. NTMscope_Eco_3 (assembly GCF_976985685.1). Classification (NCBI taxonomy): domain Bacteria; kingdom Bacillati; phylum Actinomycetota; class Actinomycetes; order Mycobacteriales; family Mycobacteriaceae; genus Mycobacterium; species Mycobacterium sp. NTMscope_Eco_3. Next base: position 2,511,939 of record NZ_CDRJYZ010000001.1, read on the forward strand.
ACTCCGGTGAGGTTGACGTCCAGCATGGTGCGCCAGGCGTTTTCGTCCAGGTCGACCGCCAGGCCGCGCGACGTGATCCCCGCGGTCGCGCACACCACGTCCAGGCCGCCGAACCGCTCGGCGCCTCGGTCGGTGGCGGCCCGCAGGCCGGCGAGGTCGCGGACGTCGACGATGTCGGTGTGCACCCGGCCGCCGGCCTCGCGGACCAGCGACGCGGTGGTGTCGAGGTCGTCCGGGGTGCTGTGCGGGACGATCACCGTGTCGATCGGGCCGCACACGTCGAGCGCGACGATGTCGGCGCCCTCCTGCGCGAACCGCACCGCCTGCGCGCGACCGATCCCCCGCGCCGCGCCGGTGATCAGGGCGACCTTGCCTTGGAGTCGCGCGCGGGGGGTCGCCCTCATGTCGTCTTCTGGGTCAGGCCGGCATCGACGACGAGCTGTGTGCCGGTGATGTAGCGGGCCTCATCCGAGGCCAGGAACAGCACGGCGTTGGCGATGTCGACGGGCTCGACCCACGGCACCGGAAGCAGGTTGCGGGCGCGCAGCACTTCGGCGGCGTCGGCCTCCGTCGGGTTGGCCAGGTCCGGTCGCAACCGCCGAAAGGTGGCCTCGTTAAGCACCATTGGGGTGGCGACCGGGCCGGGGTGCACGGTGTTGACCCGAATGCCGCGGGGCCCGAGCTCGTTGGCGAGCGTGCGGGCCAGTCCCACGACCGCGTGCTTGCTGGCGGTGTAGTGGGCGGTGTTGGGCAGGCCGCGAATGCCGCTGGTGGAGCTGATGATGACGACGGAGCCGCCGTCGGTGCCGATATGCGGCACGCCGGCCCTGACGGTGTGCCAGACGCCGGTGAGGTTGATGTCCAGCGTGCGCTGCCACACCTGCGGGTCGAGTTCCCAGGACGGCGCGCCCGGCAGGTGGACGCCGGCGTTGGCGACGATGACGTCGAGGCGGCCCAGCTCGGCGACGCCGGCATCGATGGCGGTGGTGACGGCCCCGAGGTCGGTGACATCGGCCAAGCCGGTCACGCATCGCCGACCGCGGTCGGCGACTTCCCTTGCGGCGCCCTGCAATTCGTCGGCCACCGCGGGCGCGTCGAGCGCGATCACATCGGCGCCCTCGTCGGCGAAGCGCTGACAGTGCACCCGCCCGGTTCCTTTGGCGGCGCCGGTGACGACGACAACCGTGTCCAGCAATCCCGTCATCGTTCGATCAGATCGAAGCCGCGGTAGCCGGCGTCGGCGACCTCGGCGCAGATGTCGTTGTACGCGGCGAAGCCCCCGACGAACAGCATGAAGCCCCGCGGCTTTCCCGGCACGTTCGCGCCCATGTACCACGAGTTCGCCTTGGTGAACAACGTCGTCTCGGCCCGGCGGGCGCATTCGGCGCCCCAGGCGTCCACGCTGTCGACCTTGGCTTCGATTGCGGCGTAACCGTGCTCGTCGAGGAACGCGATGGCCTCGGCGATCCAGTTCACCTGGGCTTCGGCATGCAGCACCATGTTCGCCAGCACGGCGGGCGCCCCCGGGCCCGAGATCAGGAACATGTTGGGGAACCCGTCGACGCCCAGCCCCAGATAGGTGCGGGGTCCGTGTGCCCAGTCGTCGCGCAGGGCGGTGCCGCGGCGTCCGACGATGTCGATCCTGCCCAACGCCCCGGTCATCGCGTCGAAACCCGTTGCCAGCACGATCATGTCGACGTCGTAGTGGGTGTCGGTGGTGTTGATGCCGGTGGTGTCGACGGATTCGATGGGGGTGGCGCGGACGCTGATCAGCGACACGTTCGGCCGGTTGAAGGTCTGGAAGTAGTTGCTGTCGGTGCAGATTCGCTTGGTGCCGATGGGGTGGTCGTTGGGGATCAGTAGGTCGGCGACGGCCGGGTCGTTGATGATCGCCCGGACTTTCTCCTCGTAGAATTTGCGGGCCTCTTCGTTGGCCTCCAGATCGGTCATCTGGTCCGGGAAGGTCTTCGAGAACAGCACACCGCCCAGCTGCCACCGCTTTTCGAACGCCGCTCGGCGCTCCTCGGGCGTGAACTGCATGGTCGGCTTCGGGGCGGTGAGGTGCGGTGAGCCGCCGCCGCTGCGCCACGACAGCGCGCGCCGCTGCGCATATTCCGCCTTGATTTCGTCGAGCTCTGCGGCCGTCAACGGCCTGTTGCCCGCCGGGACACTGTAATTGGGGGTGCGCTGGAAGACGTAGAGGTGCGCGGCCTGCTCGGCGATGATCGGGATCGATTGGATGCCAGAGGATCCGGTGCCGATGACGGCCACCCGTTTGCCGCGGAAGTCGACGGGGTCGTGGGGCCATTGGGCGGTGTGGTAGATCTCGCCGCCAAAGGTGTCCAGGCCGTCGAAGTCCGGGGTCAGTGCGGCCGACAACGGGCCGGTGGCCATCAGACAGAACCCCGCCGAGATCGTCTGTCCGGCATCGGTGGTGATCGTCCAGCGCAGCGTGGCCTCGTCGAGCGTCGCCGAGACCACCCGGGTGCGTAGCGCGATGTCGCGGCGCAGGTCGAGTTTGTCGGCGGCCCAGTTCAGATACTCGAGGATCTCGGCCTGGGTGGCATAGCGTTCGGTCCAGTTCCATTCCTGCTGTAGTTCGTCGGAGAACGAGTAGCAGTAATCGACGCTCTCGACGTCGCAGCGCGCGCCGGGATAGCGGTTGTAGTACCAGGTGCCGCCGATCTCGGGCGCGGCTTCCAGCACTCGCACCGACAGGCCCCGGCCGCGCAGCGTGTGCAGGGCGTAGAGGCCGGCGAAGCCGGCGCCGACCACGACGACATCGACGGACTGTTGGCCGGGATCGCTCACAAGTACTCACCGTAAGGCCTGCGGCATCGCGACCCGCTCCCCCTCCCGGTCACCGGACGCTTGAGGCGAGTTTTCCCGGCCACCGGGCGCGGGCGTCCGCCATCCCGGCGCCCCGGCCGATGATCGGCCGATGGCGGAAGTCGCACACGTCGAAGTCGATCTCGACGGTCGTCGGCATCGTTTGCGCTGGCCGTGCGGTCAGACGCTGGTCGAGACAATGCTCGACGCGGGGATCGCGGTGCCCCACTCGTGCCGGGAAGGCCGCTGCGGTTCGTGCGTGGCGACCGTCGTCACGGGCGAGGTGGCCATGGCCCCGTGCGACGTCCTGGGCCCGGAAGATCTCGAAGACGGCCTGATTCTCGCCTGCCAGGCGCGGCCGGCCGGCACCGATGTTCGGGTCGAATTTTGACAACCGCCGTGTCCGCTCATCGGGATTTCCTTTGGGACTGGCCCCCACTGCGGTAGACCATTACTAAGCCCCCACACGTAAGGACAACGATATGAGCGACCGGGTAATCGACCGGGTAGTGGCGATGGCCGATCAGTTGCGCGACCAGGCCGCCGAAGCCGAACAACTCGGCCGGCTGACCGACGACACCGTCAAGCTGATGAAGGGCGCCGGCCTGATCCGGCTGCTGCAGACCAAGCAATACCAGGGCTTCGAGGTCCACCCCCGCGAGTTCGCCGAAACGACCATGGCGACCGCGGCGCTGGATCCCGCCGCCGGCTGGATCGTCGGCGTGGTGGGTGTGCATCCCTACCAGCTGGCCTACGCGGACCCCAAGGTCGCCGCCGAAATCTGGGCCGACGACGTCGACACCTGGATGGCCTCCCCGTACGCGCCGCAGGGCGTGGCCAAACCGGTCGACGGCGGCTACCTCTTCAACGGGCGCTGGCAGTTCAGCTCGGGCACCGATCACTGCGACTGGATCATCCTGGGGGCCATGCTCGGCGACGACAAGGGCGTCCCGTTGATGCCGCCACAGATGCTGCACATGATTCTGCCGCGCAAGGACTACGAGATCGTCGAGGACTCGTGGAATGTGGTGGGGCTGCGGGGAACCGGTTCCAAGGACGTCATCGTCAAAGACGCGTTCGTCCCCGCCTACCGGACCATGGACGCGGCGAAGGTGATGGACGGCACCGCCCAGCGCGAGGCCGGCATGACCGAACCGCTGTACCTGATGCCGTGGTCGACGATGTTCCCGCTTGGCATCTCGGCGGCCACCATCGGCATCGCCGAGGGCGCGCTGGCCGCGCACCTGGATTATCAGCGGGGTCGGGTCGGCGCGACCGGCACCGCGATCAAGGACGACCCCTACGTGATGCACGCGATCGGCGAGGCCGCCGCCGACATCAACGCCGCCCGCCAGGAGCTGCTGGCCAACGCCGACCGCATCTACGACATGGTCGCGGCCGGCAAGGAGGCGTCGTTCGCCGACCGCGCGGCCGGGCGCCGCACCCAGGTTCGCGCGGTGTGGCGCGCGGTCTCGGCCGTCGACGAGATCTTCGCCCGCTCCGGCGGCAACGCGGCCCGGATGGACAAGCCGCTGCAACGCTATTGGCGTGACGTGCACGTCGGACAGATGCACGCCATCCATGTGCCCGGCACCACCTATCACGCGGCGGCGCTGAGTTCGATCGGCATCGACCCGCCCGAGGGCCCGCTGCGGGCCCTGATCTGAGGAGCTTTCGGTGACTGACCTGAAAAGCCTTGGCTACATCACGGTTTCGACCGCCGATATCGAGCGTTGGCGCCATTTCGCGTTCGGTGTGCTGGGATTTGCCGAAGGGAAAGGACCTGACGAGTCCGCGCTGTACTTGCGGATGGACGAGCGCGCGGCCCGGATCATCGTCGTGCCCGGCGACGTTGACCGGGTGATCACCGTCGGCTGGGAGGTGCGCGACCACCAGGCGCTGCAACGGGTCAAGGCCGCCCTGGACGGCGCCGGTGTCGGTTTCAAGGAATTGTCCGTCCAGGAGGCCGACGCCCGCCGCGTCGAAGAGGTGATCACCTTCGAGGACCCGGCCGGCACCACGCTGGAGGTCTTCCACAGCGCGGTGCTCGACCACAGCCCGGTGATCACGCCGTTCGGCGCGAAGTTCGTGACGGGCGACCAGGGCCTGGGCCACGTCGTCGTTCCCGCAACCGATTTCAACGGCGTCGTCGACTTCTACACCGAGGTGCTCGGTTTCCGGTCTCGTGGCGCGTTCCGGGTGCCGCTGCCCGCCGAGTTCGGCCCGATCCGGGTGCGGTTCCTCGGCATCAACGCGCGCCATCACAGCCTGGCGATCTGCCCCGCCGCCCAGCAGCGCGATCCCGGACTGGTGCACGTCATGGTGGAGGTGGACACCCTCGACGCGGTCGGCCAGGCGCTGGACCGGGTCAACGCCGATGGCTTCACCGTCGCGTCCACCCTGGGCCGGCACACCAACGACAAGATGGTGTCCTTCTACGTCCGCGCGCCCGGCGACTGGGACATCGAATTCGGCACCGACGGGATGCGGGTCGACGAAACGTACTACACCGCAGAGGAAATCACCGCCGACAGCTATTGGGGCCACGAGTGGATTCCGGATCCACCCGCGGCCATGCGCATGTGATCGCCGAAATTGATGTGACGCCGCTGGCGGCGTCGTCGATCACGTCGTGGGCCGCCGAGGCCGACGTCGTCATCGCCGGCTATGGGATCGCGGGCGCCGCCGCGGCGGTGGAAGCCGCCCGCTCCGGCGCCGACGTCCTGGTGCTCGAGCGCACCGGCTCCTGGGGCGGCGCGGCGTCCATGGCCGGCGGATTCATCTACCTCGGGGGCGGCACCCCGCTGCAAAAGGCTTGCGGCTTCGACGATTCCGTCGACAACATGGCGGCATTCCTCAATGTCGCGATGGGGCCCGGCGCGGACGAGACCAGGATCGCCGACTACTGCGCCGGCAGCGTCGCCCACTTCGACTGGCTGGTGGGCTGCGGCGTCCCGTTCAAGGCGGAGTTCTTCTCCGAGCCGGGCTGGGAGCCCATGGGCGATCAGGGGTTGATGTACAGCGGCGGCGAAAACTCCTATCCGTTCAACACGATCGCTGCCCCCGCCCCGCGTGGGCACGTCCCGCAGATGCAGAACAAGAAGCAGGGCGAAGCGAGCGCGGGCTACATGCTGATGAAGCCGCTCGTCGAAACGGCCACCGCCGCCGGCGCGCGGGCGCTCTACGACGTGCGGGTGCAGCGGTTGATCACCGAATCCGACGGCCGGGTGGTGGGCATCTGCGCCCGCCAGTACGGGCACGACATGGCGATCCGGGCGCGCCGCGGGGTCGTGCTCGCCACCGGCAGTTTCGCCTACAACGACGCGATGGTGGCGCGCTACGCGCCGCGCATCGCGGGACGGCCGGCCGCGTCGATCGAGCAACACGACGGGCAGGCGATCCGGATGGCGCAGGCGCTGGGCGCCGACCTGGCGCACATGGACGCCACCGAGGTCGCGATCTTCGTCGACCCCCAACAGCTGGTGCGCGGCGTCCTGGTCAACGGGCGCGGTCAGCGCTACGTCGCCGAGGACACCTACCCGGGCCGCATCGGCCAGCTCACGCTGTACCAGCAGGACAACGTCGCGTACCTGATCATCGACGGTGACGCGCAGGAGGAGGCGGAGGCGTCGTGGTCGCCGAAGCTGATGCTGCGCCCGGCGACCTGGGTGGCCGACACCGTCGCGGACCTGGAACGCGACATGGGCCTGCCGCCCGGTTCGCTGCAGGCCACCGTGACCGCCTACAACGAGGGCGCCGCGCGCGGCGAGGACCCGCTGCTGCACAAGAAGCAAGAGTGGATCAGGCCGATCGGCTCCCCGGTCGGCGCCATCGACCTGCGGGAAAGCACCGGCGGCTTCACGCTGGGCGGGCTCGCCACCACGCTGGATGCCGAGGTGCTGCACGTCAGCGGCGCGCCCATACCCGGGCTGTTCGCCGCCGGCCGGTGCACCGCCGGCCTGGCCGCGTGGGGCTATGCCAGCGGCGTCTCGCTCGGTGACGGCAGCTTCTACGGCCGCCGCGCCGGACGCTCGGCCGCCAACGCCTGATTCCCTTTTGCCCGCGGGCGTAACGCCACTGCGAAAAATCGCGCGGAGATTCACAGTGCCGTTACGCTCGCGGGTTTGTCGGCGCGGTGTGTGACAGCGACCACAGCGGTGTGGTAGAACTATATTCCTAATAGGAATATGCCAGCCAGGAGGACGTATGGCCGCGCCTGCCGAAACCCCCACCGCCGTCATCGACCGCATCTCGCTGGTCCTGGACGCCTTCGACGGCCCCGGACGGCTGACGCTGGCCCAGATCGTGCGCCGCACCGGCCTGCCACGCTCGTCGGCGCACCGGATGCTCGAGCGGCTGGTTCAATTGCGCTGGCTGCGTCGCAGCGGTCGTGACTACGAACTCGGCATGCGGCTGGTGGAGCTGGGTTCGCTTGCCGTGCACCAGGATCGGTTGGTGCGGGCCGCGGGCCCACTGCTGGGTGAATTGCACCGCGCCACCGGGCTTGTCGTGCACCTCGCGGTGCTGGACGGAGCCGACGTCGTCTACCTCGACAAGGTCGGCGACCGGATGCTCGGTGCGATCCCCACCCGGGTCGGCGGCCGTCAGCCCGCGCACTGTACCGCCGTCGGTAAGGCGATCCTGGCTTATCGCGACGAGGAGACCGACATCGATCTGGGGGCCCGCCTGACCAAGTACTCGATTTCCAGTGCCCCGCAACTGGCGGCGGAACTGGCCAAGGTCAGGGCGCACGGCGTCGCCTTCGAGCGCGAAGAAGCCCTGCTCGGGTTTGGCTGTGTCGCGGCCCCTATCGGGAGTCCCGGTGAGGCCGTGGCGGCCGTGTCGGTATGCGGTCCGCTGAATCGCATGGCGCTTGACCAGCGCCTCGCCGCCCCGGTGCGCATGACCGCGATGGGCGTGTGGCGCAACGTCGAAGGCGGCCCACAACGAGTCGCCCCGACCCTGCAGCCGCTGCGGCCGTTGCCTTCCCTGCGGCCGCAACACCCGGCGCCGGCGCGACGGCCGGCCCTGCAGTACGCGTGAGCCTCGATCCGCAGATCGCTGCGATCCTCCCGCAATTGGATGGCGGGTTCCCACCCGTGCAGGAGATGAGCGGCGCCGAGGCCCGAGCGCTCATCCGGTCAAGGCTCGTGCCGCCGGCGCGGCCCGAACCCGTCGCCGCGGTCGCCGATCGCTCGGTGGAGGGTCAGGGTGGCCCGATCCCCGTGCGCGTATACCGTCCCGAGGCGGCTGGACCGCTGCCGATCCTGGTCTACGCACACGGCGGCGGGTTCGTGTTCTGCGACCTGGACAGCCACGACGGGCTCTGCCGCAATATCGCCAACCTCGTTCCCGCCGTTGTGGTTTCGGTCGACTATCGGTTGGCTCCGGAGAATCCCTGGCCGGCGGCGGCCGAGGACGTGTACGCCGTGACGTGCTGGGCGTACGACAACGCCGGGTCGCTCGGGGCTGACCCCGAGCGTCTGGTCGTGGGCGGCGACAGCGCGGGCGGCAACCTGGCCGCGGTGACCGCGATCATGGCCCGCGACCGCGGCGGCCCGGCGCCGGCGGCCCAACTGCTGCTCTACCCGGTGATCGCGGCCGACTTCGACACCGAGTCCTACCGGCTGTTCGGCCGGGGCTTCTACAATCCCAAACCGGCGCTGCAGTGGTACTGGGATTGCTACGTGCCCTCGCGCGAGGACCGCGCGCACCCGTACGCCGCGCCGCTGAACGCCGACCTGCGCGGGGTGCCGCCCGCCGTGGTGGTGGTCGCCGGCCACGATCCCCTGCGCGACGAGGGATTGGCCTACGGCGCCGCGTTGACAGCGGCCGGCGTGCCGACCAGGCAATTGTGTTACGACGGCGGCATCCACGGGTTCATGACGATGCCGATGCTCGACATCGCGCACCGGGCGCGCAAAGAGGCCGCCGCAGCCCTGTCCGAGCTATTGCAGCGGTAGTTCGTTGGCGCGCAACGGTTCTGCCGCACCGTAGCGCTGTCCGGGATCGAGCACGCAATGGGTCCGCCCGAACACGGTGACCATGCATTTGTTGTTGTGGGTGCAGCGGCTTCGGGTGGCCGGATCGGCGATCATCCTGGAGACCAGGTCCGGTTCGCGCAGCAGCGCCCGCCCCATCGCCACGAAATCGAAGCCTTCGCGCATGCCGGTCTCGACGTGCTCGCGATTGGTGATGCCTCCCAGCAGGATCAGCTTGGTGTTGCGCATGAGGGGGACGAACTGGCGGGCATTCTCCAGCATGTAAAGGTCACGGTAGGGATAGTCGCCCATCGCCCACTTTCCGATGAAACGGATGCCGGTGCGCATGGGCTGCGGCATGACCTGGGCGAATTCCTTGACGGGGACGTCACCACGAAACAGATACATGGGCTTGAAAACCGAAGAGCCCTGGGTCAATTCGATGGCATCCAGCACGGCGTCGGCATCGAGCAGCGCCGCGGTGCGCAGCGCCTCGTCGACCCAGATGCTACCGGGCACACCGTCGTCCATATCGAGCTTGGCGGTCACCGCGATGCGGTCACCGATCTCGTCGCGAACGCGCCGGGCGATCTCACGGCAGAACCGCGACCGATTGTCGATGTCGCCGCCGTATTCATCCCTGCGCCGGTTGATCAACGGACTCAAAAACGAGCTCGGCAGGTATAGGTGACCGAAATGCAGTTCCACGGCATCGAAGCCCGCGTCGGCGGCCACCCGGGCGGCGGCACCGAATTGGTCGATCACCCGGGCGATCTCGGCGCGGGTGATCTCGCGGCAGTAACCCATGGACGCGGGGTTGACGAACCTGCTCGGCGCCATGGGCGTGACCCCGGTCAGCCTCTTCTGCGCCACGACACCCGCGTGCCCGAGTTGGGCCGAGATCGCCGCACCGTCCTGGTGCACCGCGTCGGTCAGCTTCCGCAGGCCCGGAAGGGCCGCCTCGCTCATCACGATTTGTCCGGGCGCGCTGGCGCCCTCGGGCGCCACGCAGCAGTACGCGACGGTCGTCATCCCGACGCCACCGGAGGCGAACGACCGATGGAATTCGATCAGATCGTCGGTCACCAAGCCCTGCGGCGATCGGCCTTCCGACGTCGCCGCCTTGATCACCCTGTTACGCAATGTCACCGGCCCCAGTACGGCGGGGGCGAAAGGGTCGGGCGGCGCTACACTCATGCGCCGACACTGAACCCCGCATCCGCAGTTGGTCAACGGTAGGTTCCCGGTGGCCGGGAGCCGACGGCGCCGCGTCCCCGGCGTGCCATACGGTCGGCTCATGGCCGACGGCGAAGTGTTCGTGATCGACCGGGTGGTGACCCGACCCGGGTGTGCCCGCCGATTCGTCGACGCCTATGTCGCCGAATACGCCCCCGGCGCGCGCGAACGGGGTATGACGCTGCGCGACGTTCTGGTGAGCCCGCCGATCTGGTTCGACGAGTCCGAGGAGCAGGTCAACACCGTCACCATCACCTGGACACTGCCTAGCGCGCAGGCGTGGTGGCAGATGACGTGGAAGGGGCGCCCGGATCCGGCGCTGGGCGAATGGTGGTCGCGGATAGGCGAATTGGTGACCGATCGGTCCCGGTCCTTCGCCGCGGCCGCCGACGACGTGGACGGACTGTGCGATGTATAACCTTACGCGGCTGATCGACGTCGCCGGGGCCGATCGCGACCGGATCCTCGACGAGTTGCGTACGGCCGCCGGTGCGGCGGCGCCACTGCGCCGGGTGGTGCAACCGACACTGCCCGGCTCGCGCAACGGGGGCGACATTCTGCTGCATCTGCGGTTCGCGACGAAAGACCAATGTGATCGCGCGGCAGATGATCTCGCCGCCGTGCTGGCTGATCCGTCGGTGGATCGGGTCAACGGCGCGGGCTACGCGGGCGCACCCGTTCGCTGCGGCGAGAAGCTGGGCAGCGTCTACCGAACGCTTTTGCTGCGCGTGCAGCCCGACACACCCGAGCACACCGTCGCCCGGTTCGAGCGCGAGCTGTCATCAATGCCGCGGCACTTACCGACGATCCGGGCCTGGCAGCTGAGCCGGGTATCCGCGGTGGTCGGAAACTGCTCGTGGACGCACGTTTTCGAGCAGGAGTTCGCCGATGTCGAGGCGCTGATGGGGCCCTACCTGATGCACCCTATCCACTGGGCGGTGGTGGACCGCTGGTTCGACCCGGAAACCACCGACGTGATCATCCGCGACCGGGTATGCCACAGCTTCTGCGCCATCCCCGACCCGGTACTCGTCTAGACCCCCGACGGGGCGATATTCGGGTTAGCGGTCGCCGGCGGCTGCAGCGGTGGCAACACCTCGGTGCCGTCCAGGCTGTGCACCGGTAGTCGTTGTGACCACGGGTAGTGCAGGCTGAACGCGACCAAGCCGGTGCGCTCCTGGGCGGGCAGATGGCACATCGCCAGCACCGTCTCGGCCAGATACTCCACCGGTTCGGTGGGGAACGAGTCCGGAATCAGTTGCGCGGCACCGGGAGTGCGTACCGCCGTCGAGGGCCCGACGCAATTCACGGCGATGTTGGCGTCCAGCAGCTCGGCGGCCACGCCCTGGGTGAACCGGTGCAGGGCGGCTTTCATGGACGCATAGATCACGTCGCCGGACGTCTTGTTGTATTCCCGGTACGGCCGGACGGGGGCCACGCCCGTCACCGAGCCGATGTTGACGATCCAGCCCGCGCCTTGGTTACGCATTTGCGGCACAGCGGATTTCGTCAGCACGAACGGAACGCGAAGGTAGTGCTCCACGGTGCGGTCGAACGTTTCCAGGCTCATGTCCTCGACCAGCGAGTAGTCGGCGAAACCGGCGTTGTTGACCAGGATGTCGATGCGTCCGGTGCGGTCGAGCACCGCCCCGACCAAACCGTCGCGCTGCCGCGCATCCTCCAGGTCGCTCGCAACGCCGAACGCCGAGCCCCCGGCGGCCTCGATCAGGTCGATCGTTTCGCCGATGGTCCCCGGCAACGCGGCGGTGGTTCCGGCCCGCGTCGACAGAGAAGACGTGTGCGATCGTGCGGTGACCGCCACGGTCGCGCCCTCGGCGGCCAGTCGCTGCGCGATGGCGCGCCCTATACCGCGGCTGCTACCGGTGACCAAAGCCGTTTTGCCGGAAAGTAACCCGTCGCTCATCGCAGCTCGAGATCCTCTTCGGCCGGGGCGCGATGGTCGTGCCAGAAGTCGACCAGGCGGTACGGGAAGGCGATCACGATCCGGCCCCCCGACCGATAGTAGGTGTGGGCCGACGGCGTGTGGCGCCATACTGTGCCGGCCATGGTCGCATCGATGCGGTCGACGTAGTCCTCGTAGGCGCGCTGCGTGACCTCCATCGTTGCGGCCTCGCGCAACGCCAGCAACTGCAGGCATTCCATCACGTAGTGCACCATCACTTCGACACCGAAGTTGTGCCCCGCGCCGTGACCCGGACTGTAGTTGGGTGCAGAGGAAATGAACAGGTTGGGGAATCCGGGCACCATCCCGCCGCGGTAGGCCCGGGGAGCATCGCCCCACTCGTCGGTCAGCTTCTTGCCGTCGCGGCCCCGAATATCCACGTTGGAAAGGAAATCCAGGTAGTAGCCGGTCGCGTAGATGATGATGTCGAGGTCGATCTGCCTGCCGTCGGCGGTCACGATTCCGGCCTCGTTGACCCGGGCCGGTTCGCTGGCCTCGACGTCGACGTGGTCGCGGGCCAGCGCGGCGTAGTAGCCGCCGGGGTCGCGGATGATCCGCTTGCCATAGGGAGCGAAGTCGGGGGTGACCTTGCGGGCGAGCTCGCTGCCCGCGCCGAACACGCGATCGATGTAATCGAGGCAGATCTGCAGCAGCACGTCGTTGGCCGGCGAGATCGACAGGTGCTCGGCCGCCCACTCCTCGTCATGCAGGATCACCGGATAGTTGTTGTCGGATGTGCCCCAATAGGACTTGAGCCGAACCCAATTGGCGTAGAACGGGAGCCGGGTGCCCAGCCACCTCTGGTAGGCGGGAACATCGTCGGATGGCCGCCGTCGCGGCGCGACCCAGTGCGGCTGGCGTTGGAACACCGTCATGTGCGCGACCTGGTCCACGCATGCGTCGACGATCTGGACCGCGGTGCACCCGGCTCCGATGATCGCGACCCTTTTGCCCGTGAGATCCAGCTTCGGATCCCACTGTGCGGAATGGATCGAAATTCCCGAGAACGTCTTGCGGCCAGGCAGTTCCGGCCACCGCGGCCGATTGAGATACCCGGCGGCCGGAATCACCACATTCGCGTAACTGACGTCGCGGGTTCCGTCCGGGCCGACCGCGTGGATCTGCCACTGCCGGCGCCCCTCGTCCCACCACAACGCTTCGACCTCGGTGCCGAAGCGGGTGTGCCGGCGCAGATCGTTCTTGTCCGCCACCGACACCAGGTAGGCCTGATACTCCGCACCCTGAGGGTAATAACTCGACCAGTCGCCGTTGATGTCACGCGACAGGGAGTAGTACGCCGAGGGCGTGTCAACACCGATGCCGGGATAGGTGGTGGTGTACCAGGTTCCGCCGACCTCGTCGTTTCGCTCGATGATCTGGTATTCGATACCCGCGTCCGCGCACGCGAGCGCGGCGGTGATGCCGGCAATGCCCGCGCCGATGATGACCACCCGGAAGTCCGCGGGAAGCTTTGCGGTGCGCGGCAGTACCGGTTGTGAGGGCTGGAACCCGCCCTGCTCGAGGAGCAGCTGCAGGTACTCGGGGCCGATCTCTCCCCCGAGCGCGATGGGGGCGATACGGGCGAACAGGTCGAGGTCGTCGGCGGGCACCGCGTCCGGCCGGCGCGGCTCCCCCAGTGCGGTGACGATCTCCTCGATGAGCCGTGCGGCGGTCTCGGGATCGGTGACGCCGGCCTGCTCCGGCGGGTTGGGCACGTGGCTGATCTTCGGTGCGAACCGCTCGGCCACGGTCGGGTCGCCGGTCAGCTGCGCCAGGACGGCGACCAGCACACCGGGGTCCGCCTGACGCAGGTTGGCGCGCAGTTCGCCGGCGCCGTCGTGATCCGGACCCGTCCACCCGGCGCTTTCGGTCGTGAAAGGGACACCAGTGCTCATGCCGATGAGTATCGGCGCGGTCCACCGCGCATGGCGGACCCCTGCCTACTCAGCGGGACACGGATGACCCGCCCGCGGGCGACGGCGCTTACCGTGACCGGCATGCAGTCCGATGACCTCGACGCCATGATCGAACGGGCACGTAGCCATGGACTCGGCGATATCCCCCGGCGATCGGCCCGCCGGCACCCGCACAAGATCGCGATCATCGACGACGGTGTCGTGCTGACGTTTGCCGAATTCGATGACCTGGTAGACCGGGCGGCAGCGGCCCTGCGCGACAGCGGGTTTGGGCCCGGCGGCCGATTAGGGCTCTTGTCACGCAACTGCTGGCAGTACGCCGTGCTGGCATTCGCGACGGCGCGTGCGGGAGTGGTCCTGGTCCCGATCAACTTCATGCTGACCGCAGAGGAGATCGCCTACATCCTCGATCACAGTCAGGTCGGCGGCCTCGTCGTCGAGGCGGATCTGACACCGACCGCCGAGGAGGCGATTCTGCGAGGTGGGGCGGTCAGGGCCAAGGTTGCCCTGGTGCCGAGGGGACACCAGGGCGTGCCCGGTTGGGCGGATTTCAGCCAGTGGCTGACCACCGACGCGCCGGTCCCTAGCCCGCACATCGACGACGACCAACCCCTGCGGCTGATGTACACCAGCGGAACCGAATCGCGCCCCAAGGCCGCCATCCACACCAGCCGCAGCCTGATGTGGCAGTACGTCAGCACGATTGCCGCGGGCGAGATGTCGCCCGACGACGTCGAGATCCACTCGCTGCCGCTGTATCACTGCGCGCAGCTGGACAACTTCCTGGCCACCGATATTTACCTGGGCGCGACCAGCATCATCCTGCCGCGGCCCGAGCCCGAAACCGTGCTGCGCACCATCGAGCGCTACCGCGTCACCAACTATTTCGCTCCGCCGACGGTCTGGATCTCGCTGCTGCGCTCACCGGTGTTCGATCAGGTGGACCTGTCCAGCCTGCGCAAGGGCTACTACGGCGCCTCGGCCATGCCGGTGGAGATCCTGCGCGAGATCCGCGAGCGGCTGCCCAACCTGCGGCTGTGGAACTTCTACGGCCAGACCGAGATGGCGCCGCTGGCCTCCGCGCTGGGACCCGACGAACAGGACGCGCACGGCGGAGCGGCCGGACGGCCGGTGCTCAACGTGGAAACGGCCATCCTCGACGACGCGGACAACCCCGTCGCGGCCGGCGTGGTCGGCGAGATCGCCCACCGCAGCCCGCATTTGACGCCGGGCTACCTGAATGACCCGGAACGCACGGCGGCGGCTTTCACGAGCGGCTGGTTCCACTCCGGTGACCTCGGCTACTTCGACGAACACGGGCTGCTGCACGTCGTCGACCGCAAGAAGGACATGATCAAGACCGGCGGCGAGAACGTGGCCAGCCGGGAGGTCGAGGAAGTCATCTACCGGCACAACGGTGTTGAGGAAGTCGCGGTGTTCGGCCTGCCCCACCCCGTGTGGGTGGAAGCCGTCGTGGCCGCCGTCGTCCCCCGCGACGGCGCCACCCTCTCCGAGGAAGACCTGTTCTCCCACTGCCGGGCTCATCTGGCCGGCTTCAAGACGCCCAAACGTGTCTTCTTCGTCGACGCGCTGCCGAAGAACCCCAGCGGGAAGTTGCTCAAACGCTTGCTGCGGGAACGTTTCAGTATTGAAGAGCACGCATTCAGTTGACCTCGAAACAGCATCTGCCCGAAAGGAATTCGTCGCCCGTGTACACAGGCCGCATCGCACGCTTCGACGGGCCCGGTAAGCCCTTCGAAATCGAAACCGTCAGCCTGCCCGAAGTCGGCCCCGGCGAGATCCTGATCAAGGTCACCCGGGCCAACATCTGCGGCTCGGATGTGCACGCCTGGCACGGCACCTTCGCCACCCGGGGCCTGGGCGGTCAGCTGCCGACCGTTCTGGGCCACGAGATGGTCGGCGCGGTCGAAGCGCTCGGCGACGGCGTCAGCACGGATTCCAGCGGCACACCTCTGCAACCGGGCGCCCGGGTGGTCTTCCCGTATTTTTTCTGCTGCCATCGGTGCCGGAATTGCCTGGCCGGCCGGCGTAACGCGTGTCTGAACTTGACGATGGCGATGCTCGGCCGTGCCGACGCGCCGCCGTATTTCGTCGGCGGATACGGCGACTACTACCTGCTGCCGGCCGGCGCGGTGGTGTACACCGTGCCCGACGGTGTTTCCGACGACATCGCCGCCGGCGCCAATTGCGCACTGTCGCAGGTGATGTACGGCCTCGAGCGGGTCGACCAGCAGCTTGGCGAGACCGTGGTCGTGCAAGGCGCCGGTGCGCTCGGCCTGTATGCGGTCGCGGTCGCCAAGGCGCGCGGGGCGGCACGTGTGATCGTCCTCGACGGGGTGCCCGAACGCCTGGAACTGGCGGGCGCCTTCGGCGCCGACCACGTCATCGACATCACCGAGGTGCCCGACGTCAAGGACCGCGCCAAGCTCGTCCGCAAGCTCACCGATGGGCAGGGGGCCGACGTGGCGGTGGAGGTGGCGGGCCACCCGGCGGCGATCGATGAGGGCCTCAAGCTGCTCGGGCAATTCGGCCGCTACGTCGAGATCGGCAACATCAACATCGGCAAGACCTTCGAGTTCGATCCTTCCCGATTCGTGTTCGCCAACAAGACGATGATCGGAGTGTCGCTGTACGACCCGGAGGTATTGTCGCGGGCGCTGGCCTTCCTGGAACAGAACCAAGCCAGGCTGCCACTGAGTCACCTTGCCGCGAAATGCTATTCGCTCGACGACATCAATGAGGCCTTCGCGGCCGCCGAAGGCAGGCGCGACGTCCGCGCCAGCATTGTCCCCTGACCGAAAGAAGACCATGCACGACTACGACCGCACCACGCTGTTCATCGACGGGCAATGGGTCGAGCCCGCCGGGCGCGATGCCATCGAGGTGATCGACCCCTCGACCGAGAAGCCGATCGGTTCGGTGCCCGCCGGCACGCAAGCCGACGTGGACGCGGCGGCGGCCGCCGCCCGGCGTGCGTTCGACCCGCTGATCGGCGTCGCCGAGCGCCGAGAGCGGGTCGCCGCGGTGATCGCCGCGATGGAGAAGAGGCTGCCCGACATTGCCGAGACCATCAGCCGCGAGATGGGCGCCCCGCTGCGCATCGCCCAAACCGTGCAGACGCAGGTACCGCTGGCGGTGGCCCGGGGTTTCGCCGGCGTGCTGGACTCCTTCGAATTCGAAGAGCGCGTGGGCAATTCGCTGGTCCTGCGGGAGCCCTACGGCGTGGTCGGGGCGATCACCCCGTGGAACTACCCGCTGTACCAGGTGGTCGCGAAGGTGCTGCCGGCGATCGCGGCCGGCTGCACGGTGGTGCTCAAGCCCAGCAACGAGGCGCCGCTGTCGGTGTTCGAATTCGTGGAGGCCGTCGCGGAGGCGGGCCTGCCCGCCGGCGTGGTGAATCTGGTGTCGGGGGCGGGCGCCGTGATCGGCGAGCGGCTCGCCGAACATCCCGACGTCGACTTCGTCTCGTTCACGGGCTCGACCGACGTCGGGGCGCGGGTCGGCGAACTGGCGGGGCGCACGGTGAAGAAGGTGGCGCTCGAGCTGGGTGGCAAGTCGGCCAACGTGATCCTCGAAGACGCCGACCTGGCCACCGCGGTCAAGGTGGGCGTCGGCAACGCCTTCCTCAACGGCGGCCAGACCTGCATGGCCTGGACCCGGATGCTGGTGCCGCGGTCCCGGTACGGCGAGGCACTGGACATGGCGCGGGCGGCGGCGTCGAAATACACCGTGGGAGACCCGTTCGACCCGGCCATCCGGATCGGCCCCTCGGCCTCGGCCAAGCAGTTCGGAACGGTGCTGGGCTACATCGAGCGCGCCGTGCGTGACGGTGCCCGACTGGTCACCGGCGGCGCCGAGAAGGTCCGCGACGTCGGCTACTACGTCGCGCCGACGGTCTTCGCCGACGTCGACCCCCACTCGGAGCTGGGCCAGCAGGAGGTGTTCGGGCCCGTCCTCGCGGTCATCCCGTTCGACGACGACGCCGACGCCCTGCGGATCGCCAACTGCACCCCCTACGGCCTGTCCGGCGCGGTGTGGGCCGGTGACATCGACCGCGCCATCGCCTTCGCGCGCGGTGTCCAGACCGGTCAGCTCGACATCAACGGCGGCACGTACAACCCGGTCGCCCCCTTCGGCGGCTACAAGAAGTCCGGCATCGGGCGCGAGCTCGGACGCGCGGGGTTCGAGGAGTACCTGCAGACCAAGTCCCTACAGTTGCCCGCATGACCGCGCCTCTCGATATCGCCACCGTCGGACCGACACAGGTCTGGACGATCAACCTGCCCGACATGGGCAACGCGATCACCGGCAAGGATTTCATCGCCGCGTTCGAGGAGGCCGTCGACGCCGCCAACGCCGACACCTCGATCTGCGCGGTGATCCTCACGGGCGCGGGCAAGATCTTCTCTGCCGGCGGCAACGTCAAGGAAATGGCCGACCGTGCCGGCATGTTCGGTCTCGACGCTCTGGACCAACGGCACGCCTACATCGCCGGAATCCAGCGGATCCCGCGGGCGCTGCAACTGCTCGAGGTGCCGCTGATCGCCGCGGTCAACGGCGCGGCCGTCGGCGCCGGCTGCGACCTGGCGATGATGTGCGACATCCGGATCGCATCGGAGCGCGCGTCGTTCGCGGAGAGTTTCGTGCAGCTCGGCCTGATTCCCGGCGACGGCGGCACCTGGTTCCTGCCACGTGCGGTGGGCTACGAACGCGCCGCCGAGATGACGTTCACCGGCGATCGCGTGGACGCGGCGACCGCCCTGGAATGGGGCATGGTCAGCCGCGTGGTGCCGCACGACGACCTGCTGCCGCAGACCCGGGCGCTGGCCGAGCGGATCGGCAAGAATCCGCCCCACGCGCTGCGAATGGCCAAGCGGCTACTTCGGGAGTCCCGCACGGGCTCGCTCGATGCCACGCTCGGCATGGCCGCGGCCATGCAACCGCTGGCGCACCGCTCCGCCGAACACGCGCGGCGCATCGAGAAGTGGAAGGCACGCTGATGGCACTCCCGCGCCTGGTGCCGCCCGCCGGCGTCGACACCGCGGCGACCGAGGACCTGCGTTTCGAGGTGCGCGATTTCCTGGCCGACCAATCGGCCGCGGGGGCGTTCACCCCGTCCGTCGACGCCTGGCTGACGGGGTGGGACGAAGAATTCACCGCCGCCCTCGCCGCGCGCGGTTGGCTGGGCATGACGGTGCCGGCCGAATACGGCGGGCACGGGCGCTCATTCCTGGAACGGTTCGTCGTCACCGAGGAACTCCTGGCCGCCGGCGCACCCGTGGCGGCACACTGGATCGCCGATCGCCAAATCGTGCCCTCGCTGCTCAAATACGGGACAGAGCACCAGAAGTCGGAGTTCCTGCCCCGGCTCGTGCGCGGCGAGTGCTTCTTCGCCATCGGGATGAGCGAGCCGGACTCCGGTTCCGATCTGGCCAGCGTGCACACCCGGGCGGTGCAGGTCGACGGTGGCTGGTCGCTGACCGGCACCAAAGTGTGGACGTCGGGTGCCCACCTCGCGCACGCGTTCATCGCGCTCGCGCGCACCGCAGCGGTGGACCCCGCGAACCGGCACGCCGGCCTGAGCCAGTTCATCGTCGACCTGCGCGGACCCGGCGTCGAGATCCGGCCGATCGTGTCGATGAACGGCGCCCACCACTTCAACGAGGTGATCCTGGATTCGGCGTTCGTCCCCGACGCCATGGTCTTCGGTGAAATCGGCAACGGCTGGCAACAGGTGACCTCCGAGCTCGCCTTCGAACGCAGCGGGCCCGAGCGGTTCCTGTCCACGTTCGTGCTGTTGGCGGCCTGCGCCGATCGCATGGCGTCGAACGCCATCCCCCGCGACCCCAATATGGGGCGCCTGGTGGCGCGCATCGCCGGCCTACATCAGATGTCCACCGCGGTGGCGGGTGCGCTGGAACGGCACGAAGCCGCGGACCTACCGGCCGCGGTCGTCAAGGTGCTGGGCACCACCACCGAAGGCGACATCGCCGAATTCGCCGACCTGCAGGAGGCCCCCGACTCGGCCTTCTCGGACCTGGTGTGTGCGGCCGTCGATCAGCGGCCCGGCTTCACGCTGCGCGGCGGCACCAACGAGGTGTTGCGCGGTGTGCTCGCGCGCGGGTTGGGCATGCGATGAGCACCGGGCCCTCCGTTGACGGCGCCCTCGTCGAGATGATGGACGCGGTTTTCTCCGATTACCGCGACAAGCACCCACCCGCGGCGACGATCGAGCGCGATCCCGCCCTCTGGCGGCACCTCGACGAACTCGGCCTCGTGCGCTTGACCGGTGCGGAACAGCACGGCGGTAGCGGGGCAACCTGGTACGAAGCCGCCGAACTGGTGACCGCGGCCGCCGGCCACGGGGTTCGAATCCCGTTGGCCGAGCACGACTTATTGGCCTGCTGGATGCTGGAGGCCAGCGGGATGCCCGCGGACGACACGGTTCGGACCGTGTGCGTGCTCGACAAACAGGCAACCGCAACGGCGGTGCCCTGGGCCACTTCCGCCGACCGGATCGTGGTCGTGTGGCGAGCCGAGGGCGGACACCGAGTTGCCGACGTCGCCACTGAGCGGCTCACGGTCACCCCGGGCAGCAACCTGATCGGCGAGCCACGCGACACTGTGACCGCCGATCCGGCGGACCTGCAAGGGATCCCGGTCGGACTTGCCCTCATCACCCAGCTTCGGCTGAAAGCCGCGCTGGTGCGATCCATCCAAGTGAGCGCCGCCCTGGACCGGATCCTGCAGCTGTGTACCGACCACGCGGCCGCACGGGTCCAGTTCGGCCGCCCCCTGGCCAAGTTCCAGGCCGTACAGAACCTGATCTCCGATATCGCCGCCGAAGCCGCGCTCGCCCGAGCGGCGACCGAGGCGGCACTGCACGCCGGGGTCATCAGTCAATGGACGGCGCCCCACCTGGAATTCCTTGTGGCCGTGGCACGTTCGTGTGCCGGTCATGCGGCTTCGGTGGCGGTCCGCAACGCTCATCAGGTGCACGGCGCGATCGGCACCACCCGCGAGCACCGGTTGCACGAGTTCACCCGCGCGGCGCTCGCGTGGCGTTCGGAGTTCGGCTCGGTGCGGTATTGGGACGAACGGATCACCGACGCGGCGATGCACGCGAGCGCTGGAGCCCTGTGGGAGCTGATCACCGGCTGAATCCAGACCGTGTTCCACTGACCGGGCATCGGCAAACTCAGCGGGACAACACCGGAGTTGACTTGTGCCCATGAGCAACGACATCAGCCTGGCCGAGCTGCAGGAGTTCATCGCGTCCTTCTGGTACCACTACGACGAGGCCCACTACGAAGAACTGGCGACCAGTTACGCCGAGGATGTGCACTATCTGACCCGGAGCGATTCCGGCGCAAGCCCTTTCGAAGAACTGATGTCACCGGAGCTCAGCGGTCGCGACGCGGTGATGGAATGGCTGTCCGAGCACCGCAAGCAGAGCCCCTACCCGTTGCGGCACCACGCCACCAACGTGCATCGCACCGGAACCGACGGCCCTGCCGACGGGGTCACCCGCGCGCGGTTCTACATCTTCGTCAACCAGATCGCGAACTTCGTGCCGTTCGCGGTGTCCAGCGGCGTGGTCAACGTCGGGGTCCGGCGCGGCGTCCGGGGACTGGAATTCACCGAGATGGACGTCGTCCTCGACGCCACCAACTCGGTTCTGCTGTCGGAAATGCACGCCGAAAGCGGCGCCGGCTCATAGCGATGGATGCCCAGACAGCCTTCGGCGGCGGTGTCGCGGTCATCACCGGCGCAGGATCCGGCATCGGCGCCGGACTGGCCCGGTACGCCTCCCGGTTGGGCATGGCGGTGGTGCTGGCCGACGTCGACGGGGACGCCGCCACAGCGCTGCGCGACGAGCTGTCCGCGGCCGGCGGCGTGGCGCACGACGTCGTCTGCGACGTGCGTGACCCCGACGCCGTGCAGAACCTCGCCGACCGTGCCTACCGCGACGTCGGGCCGGTGCGCCTGTTGGTGAACAACGCGGGCATCGAACAGTTCGGCTACCTGTGGGACACGCCGGTGGCCAACTGGCAACGCGTCATGGACATCAACGTCAGCGGTGTCTTCCACGGCGTGCGCGCGTTTCTGCCGAAGATGATGGCCAGCGACGAGCAGGCATGGGTGTGGAACATCGCATCGGTGGGCGCGGTGGTGGCGATGCCGTTGCAGGCGCCCTACATCGTGAGCAAGCACGCGGTGCTGTCGCTGACCGAGTGTTTGCACCTGGAGGTGCGGACCACCGGGCACGCCCATCACATCCACGTCCAAGCCGTGCTACCCGGGCCGGTGCGCTCCAACATCTTCGAGTCCGCGGGAGGCGTCGACCCCGGCGCGGCCACCGATGTGGCCGCGGCCGAAACCCACCGCTCGACCATGCTCGGCATCAAGACCGCGTCCATGGATCCGCTGGAGGCCGCCGAGACGATCTTCGGGCAGTCCGCCGAGGGGCGCTTCTACCTGCACACCCACCCGGACAGCGTCGGCGCCGCGATGACAGAGCGAGCCAATGTGCTTGCCGCGCAACAGCCCCCACGACTGCGGACCGAGACCCGGTTCGAATCCGCACCGCACTGACGTGGCGGCGACATGACTTCTCCCGCACTGGATCCCGACGCGGCCGCCCGGATCGCCTCGTTCGGCGAGATCGCCCCGATGCGGCAGCGGGGTTTGGCCGCGGTGCGCGCCGGGCTGGAGGCCGCGCCGCCGCCCGAGGCGATGCCCGAGATGGCGGCCGTGACCGAGACGCTCGCACCCACCGCCGCCGGCGTTGTACCCGTCAGGATTTATTGTCCGACAACGGATTCCGGTGCACCGGTGTTGATCTACCTACACGGCGGTGGGCTGGTGATGGGCTCCAACCGCTCGTTCGAACCCTTGGCACGCGAGCTGGCCTCGGCGGCGGCGGCCGTCGTCGTCGCCGTGGACTACCGGTTGGCCCCGGAGGCACCGCCGCCCGCGCAGTTCGACGACGCCTACGCCGCCACGGAATGGGTGTCGCACAACGCCGACCAACTGGGTGTCGACGCCGAGCGGCTCGCGGTCGTCGGCGACAGCGCGGGCGGTTCGCTGGCGGCGGCGGTGGCGCTGGCCGCGCGCGATCGCGACGGACCGGCCATCTGCGCACAGGTGCTGCTGTATCCCGGCCTGGACCGCGACATGTCCGTCGCCTCGATTGCGGCGATGCCCGACGCGCCGCTGCTCACCCGCGACGACATCGACTACATGCACGCGGTGGTCGACGGCGACGCCGGACCGCCCACCGACCCGTATCTCGTACCGGCATATGCGACCGATCTGTCGGGTCTGCCGCCGGCGATCGTGGTCACCGGGGGCTGCGATCCGATTCGGGACTGGGGTGAGCGCTACGCGGCCCGGCTGCGCGACGCCGGCGTGCAGACCACCGTCACCCGCTATCCCGGCATGTACCACGGATTTTTGATGCGTTCCGACGCCACCGCGCGGGGCCGGCTGGCCCTCGCGGAGGTCGGGGCCCTGCTTCGGGCGAAGTTCGCCCATCCGCTCCATTTTTGACGTCCCGATCACCGGACAGCCGTCCACCGAATCGCGGTGACACTGCGCACAATCAACCGATCTCGAACTGCAAAGGAGACCGCTGATGCTCACCGACGAGCGCCGGATGGAGCTTTCCGACGTGCTGAGGCCGGCCGCCCCACCCCGCGAAATCGACGACGTCTACACCGACGACCAGCGTGAGCGCCTGCTCGACGTGGTGCGCACCGAAGGCCCGTGGAAGCTGATCATCGCTCAACACTTCGCGTCGGCCGACGAATTGATGGCGACGATGAGCGGCATGTTCCCCGAGGGCTTCTCCCCCTCGCTGGACTTGTTCCTGACCCCGACCTTCCGCGGCTACCTCGCCAACTACGGCGCGGTGCTCTACCCGCAACTACACGACTGCTTCTACAACGAGCGCTTCCTGGACATGGCCAAGAACTACTGGAACGCCGAATACGCCAAGCCCCAGTTGATGCTGTTCAACATCAACGGGCCCTGCGCCAATCGCGACCCTGGCCACCTGGATTCGCCGAGCTTCCGCGGCGTCCGCCACGAGAACGCCCCGACGTGGTTGACCAGCGTCATGGGCAAATCCGGCCTGTTCCGCGACCATCTGATCAAGATGGCGCAGGTCATCACCTGGTTCTCACTCGACGCCGGCAGCGGATTCACCTATTGGCCGCAGGGGCCGCTCAAGGCGCCCCAGCGCATCCTGCCGCCGATCAACAACCGCGGCGTGGTGGTGCAAAACGAGATGATGGTGCACCGCGGCGAGGCGAATGGCCCACTGGACCAACAAATTCCGGCGGGCCTGGCCTTCGACACCGTGTTCGCGGGAGACCCCGCCAGCCGCGACCACTGGCTGCTGAAGAACGGCGAGGACGTGATCGCCCGCCACCACACCGACGAACTCCGGTTCCTGGTGCACTGGTCGGCCGAAGTGTTCTCCGACTACGACGAGCTGAAAAAGAACATGGAAGGCTCGGATGACCTGACCGTCGAGAAGGCCATCGACATCATGGTCGATGACCTCAAGGCCAAGGGCATCAAGCTCGACATCCCGAGTGAACCGCTGCACGACCCGGCGTTCATCGCCGCGCTCAACGCCGCCTACGACCTCGGCGGGCCGACCGCGTACCCGGAGGAAGCCCCGATCAGCGCCTTCCAACTGGCATGAACGAAAGGTCTGCACTGATGGATCGTTTCGCCGATCGGCGGGCCATCGTCACCGGAGCCGGCTCCGGCATCGGGCAGGCCACCGTGGCCCGGTTGCTCGACGAGGGGGCGACGGTCGTGGCCTACGACGTCGCCGCGGAGGGGTTGGCGCGCACGGCGGCCGCCGCCGACGACGCCGGCACCGCCAAGCGCTTGACCACCGCGGTGCTCGATATCTCCGCCGAGGACGACGTGATCGCCGCCGTCGATGCCGCGGTGGCCGACCTGGGCGGCCTCGAGGTACTGGTCAATGTTGCGGCCGTGCAGACCTGTTCGCACACTCGCCAGACCACGCTGGCCGACTGGAACAGGACGCTGGCGGTCAACCTGACCGGCACATTCCTGATGACGCGCCAGGCGCTGCCGGCGCTATTGGAATCCGGCCGCGGTGTCGTCGTCAACTTCACCTCCACCGCCGCGTCGTTCGCCCACCCCTACATGGCCGCGTACGCCGCCAGCAAGGGCGGCATCCTGAGTTTCACCCATTCGCTGGCGCTGGAGTACTCCAAGCAGGGGTTGCGCGCGGTGAACATCCAACCCGGCGGGATCTCAACGGCTTTGGCCAACAGCACGCTGGAGAAAATGCCCGACGGGTATGACCTCGGCCTGTGGGCCAAGCAGACTCCGCTGCTGCACGGCAAGGACAGCGAAATACTCGGCGACGCCAGTGCGGTCGCCGCGGTGATCGCCATGGTGGCCTCCGACGACGGCGCATTCATCACCGGCACCGAGATCCGCGTCGACGGCGGGGCGCACGCCTAGGCCAAGGGAACAGCCGCATGGATGACGAACGATTGCAGGCTCTCTGCGACGAACGCGACATCGAACGCGCGCTGAATCTTTTCGCGAGGGCCATGGACAATCGCGATTGGGACACGATGGCCGAGATCCTTGCCGAGGATGCGCAAGGGGATTTCGGGACGGGGCGTTTGGAGGGAACCGCGGCGATCATCGAAACGATTCGCGGGTTTCTCGACAAGTGCGGCCCCACCCAACACCTCCTGGGCAATGTCGTCGTCGACGTCACCGGCGACACCGCAGTGAGCCGCGCCTATGTCCGTGACGTGCACCTGAATTCGGCGGCTGACCCATCGACGCGGTTCTACACGGTCGGCGACTATCACGACACATGGCGGCGCCGCCATGACGGATCGTGGTGCCTGACGGAGCGGGTGAAGGCCAACCGCGCTTACGTCGGAGCGCTCGATGTTTTCGGTGGCTGACGGTCCGTCCGATTCCGGCTAGCGCACCACGACGCTGCTCGGCGTCCGGGGCGAGCCGAGCATTTCCCGGTGCGACGGCGGGCGGCGGCCGCCCTCGTCGGTGATCCCGTAACGCTCCGCAAGTTCCGCCCCGATCAGCGCCTGCCCGCTCAGCTCCTCCAGGGCCGGATCGCAGAACAACGCGTGAATCAAATGTCCAGTGAATTCGGGTGTTTCGGCGTGTTCGGCGGTCGCGGCAAGCGCCGCCGGATCCGCACTGAAAGCGGCGCGCAGCTTTTCGGTCAGCAGGATGCCCATCCAGATCGACACCGTCGCGACCCCGGTGCCCCGGAAGTCCACGGCCATGTCCGCGACCATCTTGTCGACCCCGGCCTTCTGCGCGCCGTAGGCGGGACCGTGCATGTAGCACACCGACCCCGGCGAGGACGTGAACGCGATCAGGCCGCCGCCGGCGGCGATCAGTAGCGGTGCGGCACACCATGAAGCGACGTAGGACGATCGCAGTCCCACATCGAGCACGTCGGCCAGCTCGAGTGGCTTCTCCCAGAAGGGCTTTGGGCTGACCAGCTCGTCGGAGATGGTCGCGGCGTTATTGACCAGAAGATCGAGGCGCCCGCACTCATCGCGCACGCGGTCGAACAGGCCCTTGACGGCGTCGTCGTCCCCATGATCGACACGAACGGGCACGATGCCGGGCGGAGCGTCGCTGATGGTGCGGCTTGTCGCATACACCCGCCAGTCGCGGGCGGCAAGCGCGGCCGCGATACCGCGTCCGGCGCCGCGGCTGGCTCCTGTCACGACGGCGACCCGTGCTGCACCACTCACTGTCATCACATTACGGGGTCGACGACCGCCAATTCTCCTGTGGCCACGGCGGCCTGGATCGAATCCCGCAGTGCGGCACACACCAGGAAGGGCCCGTGGTGATGACCGGCGAGGCGCTCGGCTTCACGGCGCTCGATACAGCTCGCCGAGGCGCGCTCGTTCCACTGCACACTCGTCTGGTTCCAGCTGCTTTTGCGGGCCAGCACCCGCGCACCGCACTCGCGGCACGTGATCGGGGCCATGGGCATGTCGACGAGTCGGTTGTCGGTCCTGACGGACCCGTCGAGTGCCATCACACGGAACCCGCCGCCTGGGCCGCGAGGTTCGCTTCGACCTCTTTCATCCATGCTTCGTACGGCCGGGTCGTGTCGAGTTCGAACTCGAAGCGATCCACCATGTCCGGTTGCACGTCGGCGGCGTCGACGTAGAACTGCTGATACCAGCGACGCAGCTGATAGACCGGCCCGTCCTCCTCGACCAGCAGCGGGTTGTCGATGCGCGCCTTGTGCCGCCAGATCTGCACGTCCTGCTCGAAACCGAGCTTGACGTAGTCGCCGAGGGTGATCGCGGTCTCCATCGCCTGGTCGTCGGGCATCACCTCTGACTTCTTCACGATGATGCCGTATTGCAGCACAAAGGAATTCGCGTCGATCGGATAGTGGCAATTGATGAGGATCGTGTTGGCGTCCCCGTGCTCGTAGTGATACGTCAGGTCGTCGATCATGAACGAGGGACCGTAGTAGGACGCCACCGATGTCGTCCCCAGCATCTGCGATCCGGTGCCACCCATGTCCGGCCGGCTTCCACCGTTCATGTATTGCGTGGCCACGTGCCCCTCGAAGATGTTCTTGAAGTACGTGGGCAACGAGCCGTGGATATAGAAGAAGTGCGCCATATCCACGACGTTGTCGATGATTTCGCGGCAGTTGCTTCCCACGACGGTGGTGTACCAATGCCAGTCGGTCCACTGGTCGCTGGTGGCGCCCTCGATGCGCGGGATCGTCACGTCCGACGGCGGGGGTTTGCGCTCGGGGTCGTTCCAGACGAACAGCAAGCCGTCCTGCTGCAGCGTCGTCCAGGCTTGTGTGCGGGCCAGTTTGGGGGTGCGACGGCTGTAGGGCACCTGCTTGCAGCGGCCGTCGCCGCCCCAGCGCCAATCGTGGAACGGGCACGCGATCTCGTCGCCCTTCACCTCGCCCTGCGACAGGTCGCCGCCCATGTGCCGGCAATAGCTGTCGAGCACGTTGATGTTGCCGTCACCGCTGCGGAACACGACGAGCTTCTGTCCGAACGCGTTGATCGCGTGGGGTTTGCCGTCGGCGAAGTCCCTTATCAGTCCCAGGCAGTGCCAGCCGCGGGCGAACCGCGTCGGCGCCGCCTGCGCTTCTATCAGCCGAACTTCGTCGGCCTCAGTCTGCGACGTCATGGGCGCGATTCAACTCCCCCGGCCCGGCACGTGGGCCGCGTTGTTCCACTCATCAGGACGGCTCTTCCGGTAGCGCGCCGGCGCGGCCTACCGTTTCGGACGTGACGACGCGCAGCACGACGATCCCTGCCGGCCTTCCCGTGGCCGACACCGCCGTTGATCTGCTCGTCGTCGGCTCCGGTACCGGCATGGCGGCGGCGTTGGCCGCCCACGAATCCGGGTTGTCGGCGTTGATCGTGGAGAAATCGTCGTATGTGGGTGGCTCGACCGCCCGGTCCGGCGGAGCGCTGTGGCTGCCGGCCAGCCCGGTGCTGGCCGAGGCCGGCGCCGGCGACACCGCCGAAAGCGCCAGCGCTTACTTGGACTCGGTGGTCGCCGGGTCGGCGCCCGCGCAGCGGTCGGCCGGGTTCCTGGCGCACGTGTCGGCGACGGTGGACATGCTGCGCCGCACGACGCCGCTGCGGCTGTTCTGGGCCCGCGACTATTCCGACTACCACCCCGAGAAGCCCGGCGGCAGCGCGGCCGGGCGCACCTGCGAATGCCGCCCATTCGACACCGCGCTGCTCGGCGAATACCGCACCCGGCTGGAGCCCGGCCTGATGGAAGTCAGTATTCCGATGCCGACGACGGGCGCGGACTACCGCTGGATGAACCTCGTCGCGCGCATGCCGCGCAAGGGCATTCCGACGTACGGCAAGCGATTGGCGCAGGGCGTGGCGGGTCGCATGCTGGGCCGGCGCTACGCGGCGGGCGGTCAGGGCCTGGCGGCCGGGCTGTTCACCGGGGTGCTGCGCGCCGGGATCCCCGTGTGGACCGACACCGCGCTCGCGCGACTCGCCCGCGAGGGTGAACGCGTGACGGGCGCCGTCGTCGAACACGGCGGCCGCGAGGTGACGATCACCGCCCGGCGCGGCGTGGTGCTGGCCACCGGCGGTTTCGACCACAGCATGGACATGCGGTGGAAGTTTCAATCGGAGTCGTTGGGCGCCGATCTCAGCCTCGGCGCCGCGGCCAACACCGGCGACGGCATCCGCGCGGGGCAGGAACTCGGTGCCGGCATCGACCTGATGGATCAGGCGTGGTGGTTCCCCGCCATCGCGCCGCTGCCCGGCAAGGCGCCGGCGGTGATGCTGGCCGAGCGCTCGCTTCCGGGCTGCCTGATCGTGGACCAGAACGGGCGCCGGTTCGCCAACGAAGCCACCGATTACATGACGTTCGGGCAGCGGGTGCTCGAGTTGGAGCGATCCGGCAGCCCGGTCGAGGCGATGTGGATCATCTTCGATCAGCAGTACCGCAACAGTTATGTCTTTGGCGCCGAACTGTTCCCGCGCATGCGCGTCCCGCAGGCGTGGTATGACGCCGGCATCGCGGCCCGGGCCGATAATCTCACCGATCTGGGCGCGCGGATCGGGGTGCCGGTCTCGACGTTCTTTGAGACGATGACGCGGTTCAACCACCATGCCGCCGTCGGCGAGGATCCCGACTTCGGCCGCGGCCGCAGCGCGTACGACCGCTATTACGGCGACCCGACGGTCACGCCGAACCCAAACCTGCGTCCGTTGGTCAAAGGCCCCTTCTACGCCGTGAAGGTGGTGCTGTCCGATCTGGGCACCTGCGGCGGCCTCAGGACCGACGAGCGGGCGCGGGTGCTGCGTGAGGACGGCGGGGTGATCCCCGGGTTGTACGCGATCGGCAACACCGCCGCGAATGCGTTCGGCACGACGTATCCGGGTGCGGGCGCAACGATCGCGCAGGGTCTGGTGTACGGCTACATCGCGGCGCAAGACGCGGCGATCGCGAGCGCGGCGCAGCCGGGCGAAGCGGGTCGCCGCCCTCGGAGCTAGCGGCGATCGCGAAGTGTTATGCCGCGCCGGGGTTGTCGGCTTCTTCGTCGTCGTCGTGTTCGTGGTGGAGGAGTTTTTCGGGGTGGTGGTAGGTGTTGGTGCGGGGTTGGCCGCGCTCGAGGTGGGGCGGGGGTTTCCATTCGGTGTCGCCGCGGGCGTTTGTGCGGGTGTGCCATCCGCCGGGGTTGAGCATGCGGTGATGCGGGCCGCAGGCGAAGGTGAGATCGTTGATGTCGGTGCTGTGACACTTGCTGTAGTCCGTGGTGTGGTGGACTTCGCAGTAGTAGCCCTTAACCCCGCAGCCTGGGGCGGTACAGCCACGGTCCTTGGCGTACAACACAATCCGCTGCCCCGGGGAAGCGATCCGCTTGGTGTGATACAACGCCAGGGCCTTGCCCTTATCGAAGATCGCCAGGTAGTGATGCGCGTGGCGGCCCAGGCGGATCACCTCACTCATCGGCAGGATGGTGCCCCCACCGGTCAGGGCGCGCCCGGCGGCGGCCTCCAACTCGCCCAGGGTGGTGGTGACGATGATGGAGGCCGGCAACCCGTTGTGCTGACCCAACTCCCCGGAGGCCAACAGCGCCCGCAGTGCGGCCAGCAGGGCGTCATGGCCGCGCTGAGCAGCCGAGCGGGAGTCGCCGTCGATGGCGGCCTGGCTGGGCGTCCCCTCCACACACGGCATCTCATCAAGCGGGTTGCACATGCCCGGCGCGCCGAGTTTGGCCTCCACGGCTTCGACGGTGGCCCGTAGTTCGGGAGTGATCAGCCCCCGCAACTCCGACATGCCGTCGGGTCGTTGGCGGCCCAGGGTCACCCCGCGGCGACGGGCCCGGTCCTCATCGGTGAAAAGACCGTCGGGATTGAGGCAATCTTCCAGGACGTGCGCCAGGCCGTCGAGTTCGTCGGGCCGGTGATACGCGGCGTGGCCGGCCAGATCGGCCTCGACGCGCTCGCGGGTGACCGGGTCGATCCAGCCGGGCAGCCGGTGAAAGAACCTGCGGATCACCGCGATGTGTCCGGCGCCCAGCTCGCCGCGGCGCTGGGCGGCGGCGGTGGCGGCCAACACCGGGGGCAAGGGTTCACCGGTCAGACCATGACGTGGGCCCAGATCGGCGGCCTCTGTGACCCGCCGGCCGGCCTCGGTGTGGCTGATCCGCAACCGGTCAGCGATGGCCTGATCGAGTTTGGCGCCGAGTTCTTGGATGCTGGCTTGGCGGGCCAGGTGATTGATCAACGCATGCTCGGGCACGGGCAGGCGGCGGCGCACGCTTTCGCAGCGCTCCAACAGCGCCAGGCACTCCCGAGGGGCCAGCGCGTCAAAACTCAGCCCTGCCACGCCCTCGAGGGCGGCGTCGAGCGCGTCGAAGGCTTCGACGATCTCCTCACGCGTACTCGAACCCATGCCGCAGACATTACGAAGACCCACCGACAGAAAACCCCGCATTGTGACCACAGAAAACACAGTGACACAAGGGAATTCAATATACGTTCCCGATATCCGAAACCGCACCCGCGTGCACGCAACGAGCGGCGACACAGGGCGAAACGACCGCCGCCACAACTACTCGGCGTCGCGCTTCGCCTGGACCTGCTTTTCGATTTCGCGCCAATACCCCGGCGTGGGACGCGGCTTGCCGAACCCGCCCTTCTCGGCCTTCTTCAGGACGGCGTCGGCCTCGTCGATGTCCTTCATGAGCTCCAGGGCGAACTCACGCTCGGCGGCGTAGTACTTCGCGGCCCAGCGCAACGCGATCACCGAATACGCCCACGCCGGTTCGCCTTCGGCGCCGTCGGCGTCTTCCACCGCCTTGCGATGACGGGCATCGGCGAACGCCACATGTTCTTGCAGCAGTTCCTTGAGCCGAGCCGGATTGGTGAGGTGACCGAACGTAACCCTAAGCAGCACACTGTGTTTGAGCACCGGCGGGTCCACCGGCGCGTCGTTGACCCACTCGATGGCAGCCGCCATGCCGGCTTCGGTGATCTTGTAGAGCCGGCGGGTGCGGGTGCCCTCGTCGCGCTCGACGCGCGACGTGACCAGCCCCATGCCCTCCAACTTCTTCAGCTCCGTATAGATCTGGCTGTAGGACGGGCTCCAGTAGTAGAGATCGACGCTCCAGTCGATCCACTTCTTGAGGTCGTAGCCGGAGATCTCCTCCTCATAGGACATCATGCACAGCAACGCCCGACTGGTGGCCGCCAAGGCGGCGTTCGTCGGCTTTTTGCTGGCAGGGTCCGTTTCGGAGTCCACGTGGCCAGGTTAACAACACGCACCCTAGATTGGGGGACATGGACCGCTGGCTGGGATGCCCGTGAAATTCGCCTTCCCCGTTCCGCACATGCTGCGCCTCAAGGCGATTTCGCAACCCTGGGAAGCGGCCGTCACCGGCCCAGAACAGCGGCGCATGATGCGGTGCGCCGACCAGTGGGGCTACGACATGATCGCGGTGCCCGAACATCTCGTCATCCCGACCGACCACGTCGACTTGTCCGGGGCGCACTACCTGCATTCGACGGTCGCCCAGGCCTTCATCGCCGGCGCCACCGAACGGGTCGTCGTCAATTCCTGCATCACCATCCTGCCGCTGCAACATCCGATCGTGCTGGCCAAAGCGTTGGCCACCGCCGACTGGATGAGTGGCGGCCGGATGATGGTCACGTTCGGCGTCGGGTGGCTGGCGCGGGAGTTCGAGCTCGTCGGCGTGCCGTTCGGGGAACGCGGGCGGATCGCCGACGAGTACCTGGCGGCCATCGTCGAACTGTGGACCAGTGACGCGCCGCGATTCGAGGGCCGCTACGTGTCGTTCGCCGACATCGCCTTCGAGCCGAAACCCGTTCAAAAGCCCCACCTCCCGATCTGGATCGGCGGCGACGCCGACGCCGCGTTGCGCAGGGCCGCCGCCTTCGGTTCGGGTTGGTGGCCGTTCCTTACCAAGCCCGAGCAGATCGCCGAAAAGCTGGACTACATCAAGGCCCAACCTTCCTACGACGGCCGCCCTTTCGAGGTGATGCACGGGTTGGGCACCAACCGAGTGGGCGAAGGGCACGTCGCCCGGCGCGACGCCAGCGATCGGCCGGGCATGAGCGCGGCGCAGATCGTCGACCGGCTGGGCTGGCTCGCCGAGCAGGGCGTGACGATGACCGCGGTTCCCGTTCCGGCCGTCGGTGGCGTGGACGAGTACCTCGACTACGCGCAGTGGGTCATCGAAGAGATCAAGCCGCAGCTCACCTGATCTGCAGCCCGCGCCGGCGCACCCATCCGACCGCTGCGACGCTGCACGCGATCCACACACTGACCGCGATGGCGACGTGGACAACGCTTTTGGTGTCCCGGCCGAACACCGGCCAGATGAGGGCGGGCAATCGCTGCCACAAGACACGGTGCTCCACACCGTTCATCGGATCGGCGACGTGGTACAACGCGTACGGCAGCGCCAGCGCCAAAAGCCAGCTGCGCATGCGGCGCAGATCGCCGCGCTGGCGCCACCGCCGGATCAACGGCTCGACACTGACCGGGTAGAGCACCGACATCAGGTTCCCCACGCCCAGCCACGACACGATCGGCACCGCGACGGTGGGGACCGTAATAGCCAGGCGCGCAGGCGATTCCAGCAACAACGTCAGCACCGTCGCGGCGGCCATGGTCGGCAGCCCGACGATCGCGAGCAGGGCGAGGTTCTTGATCAACAGGATGCGCCCGAACGGCACGCCCGCGGACAGCCCCCGAAGGATGCGGTAATGATCGGCGCCCAGGAAATTGGTGGTGGTGACGTCGGCGAGCACCCACGAAGAGAAGTAGGTGCCAACCAGGATCACCCAATCGTGGTGCCGGCCCACCGGGGTCAGCGGCTGCACCACCAGCCAGGCGGCGGCGATGACCACGTTGGCCACCACACCCATCAGCCAGGTGCGCGGCGGGGTGAACGCCCACCGGACCTCGGCGACGACCGCCGGGACGAGGTCCTTCGCGAAGTCCATGGCGGCGCGCTGTGCCGCGGCGGGACGGGGGGGCCGAGGCTCGCACGAGGGCGCGCAGAAGGGCGTCCAATGACGTGGCCTCCTCGCAATCGGATCGTCGACGTTCGTCCGCACCGTACGCACGGCAGGATAGCCCCATGAACCGAAAGCGCGTCGTCGTCGCGGGACTCGGGGACGCGGGCGTCCTCGCTGCGATCCGGCTGTCCCGGCACGCCGACGTCGTCGGGATCTCGGCCAAACCCGCGCTGGTGAGCGGCCAGGAACTCGGCGTCCGGCTCTCCCGCCCGCACGACTGGGCCCGCGATTACTGGATCCCGTTCGACCGGTTCCGTCGCCTGGACCGCGTCCGCACGGTGCAGGCGACGCTGACCGGAGTGGACCTGGAGGCCCAGACCGTGTTCGGCCGAGGCGACGACGGCGCGACCATCACCGAGGCCTACGACGCGCTGGTCATCTCGACCGGGGTCAGCAATGGGTTCTGGCGCCGGCCGACACTGCAGACCGCCGCCGAGATCGGCGCCGAGTTGCGCGCGGCGCACGACCGGCTCGCCGCCGCCGCGTCGGTGATCGTGGTGGGCGGCGGCGCGGCGGCGGTCAGCAGCGCCCTCAACATGGCGACCACCTGGCCGGACAAGCGGATTGACCTGTACTTCCCCGGCGCGTCCGCGCTTCAGGAGTATCACCCGCGGACGTGGCAGCGGATCCGCACCCGACTGCGCGAGCTGGGCGTCGGCGTGCATCCGGGCCACCGCGCGGTGCTCGGCGAAGGCTTCGTGGGCGACGAACTCACCGACGAACCGGTGCGCTGGAGCACCGGACAACCCCCGGCCAACGCGGACGCCGTGCTGTGGGCGATCGGGCGGGTGCGGCCCAACACCGATTGGCTGCCACCGGAGTTGCTCGACGAGTTCGGGTTCGTGCGCGTCACACCGGAGCTGCGGGTGCCCGGACAGCGGCGCGTCTTCGCGCTCGGCGACGTCGCGGCCACCGACCCCCTGCGCAGCTCCGCCCGCAACCGCGGCGACGCCCTGGTGGCGCGAAACCTCCTCGCGGAGTTCGCGGGCCGCCCGCTGCGCACCTACCGCGCGCCGACGCGGCGATGGGGTTCGTTGGTCGGCATCCAGCCCAACGGGCTGGAGGTCTTCCTGCCCACCGGCCACGCCTTCCGCTTCCCGTCCTGGTCGGTCGAACGCGTGGTGATGCCGTGGTTCGTGCGCTGGGGCATGTATCGCGGAGTGCGCCAGAACGACCCACTCGGGTGAGCGCTCCATCCGGCGACGACGAGCTTCGCCGAAGCCTCGGGGTCGTCGACGCGGTGGTGATCGGGCTGGGGTCGATGATCGGCGCCGGGATTTTCGCCGCGCTGGGTCCCGCGGCGCGCGCCGCCGGTTCGGGACTGCTGCCGGGCCTCGCGCTGGCGGCGGTGGTGGCCTACTGCAACGCCACTTCCTCCGCGCGGCTCGCGGCGCGCTATCCCGCGTCGGGCGGCACCTATGTCTACGGGCGAAAGCGGCTGGGCGATTTCTGGGGATACCTGGCGGGTTGGGGCTTCGTCGTCGGCAAGACCGCCTCGTGCGCGGCGATGGCCCTGACCGTCGGCGCCTACGTCTGGCCCGCGCAGGCGCATGCGGTGGCCGTCGCGGTGGTGGTCGCGCTGACCGCGGTGAACTACGCCGGAGTGGGGAAGTCGGCCTGGCTGACCCGCGTCATCGTCGCTTTGGTGCTGGGCGTGCTGGCGGCGGTGATCGTCGCCGCGTTCAGCTCGGGAAGGGCCGACATCGATCCGTTCCGCCTGGCCGGCGCGACCGTCGGCGGTGTGGTGCAAGCCGCGGGGCTGCTGTTTTTCGCCTTTGCCGGGTATGCGCGCATCGCGACGCTGGGCGAGGAGGTGCGCGACCCGGCCCGCACCATTCCGCGAGCGATACCGCTGGCGCTGACCATCGCCCTGGCCGTCTACGCCCTGGTGGCGGTCGCGGCGCTGTCCGTGCTGGGGCCGGCCCGCCTGGCCCAGAGCGCCGCCCCGCTGGTCGAAACGGCCCGCGCGGCGGGCGCGGCCCGGCTGGTTCCCCTCGTCCAGGCGGGGGCCGCGGTCGCCGCGGTGGGTTCGCTGCTGGCGCTGATCCTCGGCGTCTCGCGCACCACGCTGGCCATGGCGCGAGATCGCCATCTCCCCCACGCGCTGGCCGCCGTGCACCCGCGGTTTCGGGTGCCCCACCGCGCGGAACTGCTGATCGGCGTCGTCGTCGCGGTCCTGGCGGCCACCACCGACCTTCGCGACGCCATCGGCTTCTCCTCGTTCGCCGTGCTGATCTACTACGCCATCGCCAACGCCTCCGCGCTCACCCTCGGGCGCGATGAGGGCCGCCCGCCCCGGGCCGTCCCGGTGGTCGGCCTGCTCGGATGCGTGGTGCTGGCTTTCGCGACGCCACGGTGGTCGGTGCTGTCCGGTGTGACGGTGTTGGGCATCGGTGTCGCCGCCTACGCGATCCGGCGGATCATCTCCCCAATGATGTTGCGTCGCGGCGCAAATCGCGGGAACACGATTCCCCCGGGGTCTGACGGGGAAGACTGACCGGATGGCCGACCCCGAAACCGACCCGGAGACCGAGGCATTCGACAAGCTGGTGGCGGTGCTGAACTATCCGATGTTCGTCGTCACCACGCAGGCCAATGGCACCCCGGCCGGCTGCCTGGTGGGGTTCGCCAGCCAGGCCAGCATTCATCCGCCCCGATTTCTGGTCGGCCTGTCGCGGCGAAACCACACGTTCCGCACGGCCCGCGACGCCACCCACCTGGCCGTGCACGTCTTCGATCACGACCACCTCGACGTCGTCGAGCTCTTCGGCAGCCAGACCAGCGACAAGATCGACAAGTTCGACCGCTGCTCCTGGCACTCGGGCCCCGACGGGATGCCCATCCTCGACGACGCGGCCGCATGGTTCGTCGGTGAGATCCTGGAACGCTTCCCGCTGGGCGACCACGTCGGGCACCTGCTGGCACCGGTCGGCGGCAGCGCGCCACGGGAGCTGGAAAGCTGGGTGTCGTTCGGCGACGTCCGCCAACTGGAACCCGGCCACGAGGCGTGAGGGTGGACCAGACTCCCCGGGTCAGCATCGTCCCCAGCATCGTCGAACTCGCGCCCTTCTACGCCGATCCCCCGGATGGCCTGCGCGCCAACATGATCTTCAGCGCCGACGGAGCCGCCGCGTTCGGCGGGCGCGCCGGCCCGCTGTCGTGTCCCACCGATCAACGGCTGTTACGAATCCTGCGCGGGCTTGCCGACGTCGTCCTGGTCGGAGCCGGCACCGCCCGCGCCGAAAACTATGGCCCGGTGAAGCTCACCGACGCCGCGCGGGCCAGGCGGCACCACGAGGGCCGGTTCGCGCCCCCGCCGATCGCGGTCGTCAGCCGCAGCGGCGAACTGCCCGCCCGGCTGTTCAGCAATCCGGAACAACCACCGATCCTGGTGACCTGCGCGCGAACCGCGGCGCGCCTCGACAATGACGACCGCCTGCGCCTGCTGGTCGCCGGTGAGGACACCGTGGACGTGGCCCGCGCCGTCGCGATGCTGCGTGAGCACGGCATGCACCGCATCCTGTGCGAGGGTGGGCCGACCCTGCTCGACGAGCTGGTGGAGGCCGACGTCGTGACCGAACTGTGCGTCACGCTCGCTCCCCGACTCGCCGCGAGCCAGCCGGTGGGTTACCGCGTGCACCCGGCGCGGTTGACCGCGCCGGTCACGATGCGCCTGGCGCACGCGTTGGTCTGCGAGGACTACCTGTTCCTGAAGTACAGCCGCTGACACCGGTGCGCAAAAGCGCTCGACATGCAGCGGGCAGCTTCCCTTCCTATGATGAGAATGCCCGGCTTGTCGCCTCCCGCGCGCTGCACACAGAAAAGGATCACCGGCCAGGTGAGCAGTTCCGACCACGAGCATGACTATCGAAATCTGGCGGTGAATCGATTGCGCCCCAGCGAAATTCAATGGGCGCTGAACCACGATGCCGTGCACGGGATTGCGTACGCGTTCAGGAATCCCGTCGCGGTCGCCGAGTCCCTCGAGGACCCGGACGACGACCGCAGGACATACCTGGTCCGGGTCAAGCGCGACGACCTGGCCAACGCGCTGGAAAAGATCAACGCGTGGATTTTCGACAATCCCGGCCCGGCCGGCATGCAGGCCTACGGATTCGTCCGGGCGCTGTCTCGCGAAGGGCTCACCGACCGCGCCGCCGGTGACGACGACGTCCGTTAGTCGCGTCCCACGCCCCCGCCCGCGCGGATGCTGTACTTTTCCTGCGGTGAGATCGACGGCCCACCCGCCGGTCTTGATTGGAGTCAGCGATGGGCGACGCGCAGGGCTCGCGGTCGGGGACGATGTTCGGGCCCTACCGCCTGAAGCGATTGCTCGGCCGCGGCGGGATGGGCGAGGTCTACGAGGCCGAGCACACCGTCAAACAGTGGACCGTGGCGCTGAAGCTGATGTCGCACACGTTCAGTCAGGATCCGGTGTTCCGCAAGCGCCTGGAGCGCGAGGCCCGCATCACCGGCAGGCTGCTGGAACCGCACGTGGTGCCCGTTCACGACTACGGCGAAATCGATGGGCAGCTGTACTTGGAGATGCGCCTCATCGAGGGCGTCGACCTCGACCGCCTGCTGGAACGGGAAGGACCGCTGGCCGCGCCGCGCGCGGTGGCCATCATCCACCAGGTCGCGTCGGCACTCGACGCCGCGCACACCGCCGGGGTCACACACCGCGACGTCAAACCGCAGAACATCCTGATCACCGGCGATGACTTCGCCTATCTCGTCGACTTCGGCATCGCCAGCGCCAAGACCGACGAGAAACTCACCCAGCTGGGCACCGCGGTGGGGACCTTGAAATACATGGCGCCCGAACGCTTTTCGAGCGACGCTGCAAGCGACCCTGCATCAAACGATGTGACCTCCCGCGCCGACGTGTACGCACTGGCCTGCGTGCTGTACGAAGCCCTGACGGGGACGCCGCCCTACGGCGCCGACAGCACCGGCGCGCTGGTCAACGCCCACCTGACGGCGCCCATCCCCCAACCCAGCGCGCACGGCGTGAGCCCGGCATTCGACACGGTGATCGCGGGTGGAATGGCCAAGGATCCGAGCGAGCGCTACCCCTCCGCCGGTGCCCTGGCGGCCGCCGCGCACACCGCGCTGAGCAGTCCCGAACGAGAGCGCGCCGAGACGATCCTGCAGCGCGGCGACGCCCCGGCGATCAGCCCGGCGGGCCCGCCGCGCACGCGCTCCCGGCGGCCGATCCTGGCCGCAGCGGCCGCCGCGGCCGTCGTCGCCGCCGCCATCTGCGCCGTCGGCGTCTGGCTCGTGCTGAAGCCGACCAGCGAGCCCTCGCACCGGGCCGGCATCGGGAAAACCGCGCCGCCGAGCACCGCCGCCGGAAGCGGTGACCAGGCCCGCCTGATCAGTCTGCTGCCGCCGGGCTACCTGCCCGGAACGTGCACGCCCGCCACCCCAGAGTCGGGCAGCGTCTGGACGCACGCGGTGGCCATGGTCACCTGCGGGCAGAACACCCAGCCCGGCGGCCCGAGCCGCGCCACCTACGGGCTGTTCGGGACGCCCGACCGGCTGAAGAAGGCGTTCGACGACGACATCGGCAACGTCAGCCTGGTGAACTGCCCGGGCGAGGGACGCTCACCGGTCGGCTGGCACTACGACGAAACCCCGAACGACATGGCCGGCCTGATCGCGTGCGGCAGCTACAACAACCACCCGAACGTGATCTGGTCCAACGACGCGAGGCTCATGCTCAGCGACGTGACCGGCGACCCGGCCACCGTCGAAGACCTGCACACGTGGTGGGACGCGTACGGCTGATCCATCCGGACCGTCAGTCCGGTAGCGCCGAATCCTCTTGGCTTTCGGCGTCTTCGGCGTCTTCCACAGTCAACGGCAACGCCAGCTCTTCCAGCGGGCGCCGCTCGGCGGCGACGCCGAGCCACAGTTCGACCACCCCGGCCGCCGCCATCACCAGCGCTCCGATCAAGAACGACCAGACGACCTCGTTGCGATGCCCCGAGTTGATGAGCTGACCGAACAGCAACGGGCCGGTGATGCCGCCGATCGCCGTCCCCATCGCGTAGAAGAACGCGATCGCCAGCGCCCGCGTCTCCATCGGGAAGATCTCGCTGACCGTCAGGTACGCCGCGCTGGCACCCGCCGAGGCCAGGAAGAACGCAACGATCAGCACCCCGATGAAGGCCCAGACGCCGCCGGCCTGGGTGACGAACACCAACGCCAGCACCACCACCGCGACACCGGAACCGATGTAGGTCAGCGTGATCATCGGTTTGCGGCCGACGGTGTCGAACAGGTGCCCGAGCACCAGCGGGCCGGCGAAATTGCTGAGGGCCCACAACACGAAGAACACCGGCACCATGCCCGACGGCACGGCGTAGAACTGGCTGAGCAGCGTGCCTAGGTTGAACGTGACGCCGTTGTAGAGGAACGCCTGCCCGATGAACAGCGCCAGCCCGAGCACCGCGCGCCGCGGGTAGAGCTTGAAGGCCACCCCGGCGATCTCCCGGAACGAAATCGCCTTGCGCTGACGTATCCGCAGCGGCTTGCCCTGCGGTTCGGGCAGCGCTTCGCCCGTCTCCCGCTGAACCTCGTCTTCGATCTCGCCGACGATGCGCTCGGCTTCCTCCTCGCGGCCGTGAATGAACAGCCAGCGCGGGCTTTCCGGGACGTTGCGCCGCACGAGCAGGACGAAGATGCCGAGGATCGCGCCGATGCCGAAGGCGAGCCGCCACCCGAGGTTGGGCGGAAAGTTCGCGGTGTTCAACAGGATCAGCGCGCCGCCGGCGCCGGCGGCCGAACCCAGCCAATAGGTTCCGTTGATCACCAGGTCGACACGGCCGCGCACCCGCGCCGGGATCAACTCGTCGATGGCCGAGTTGATGGCGGCGTATTCGCCGCCGATGCCGGAGCCGGTGAAGAAGCGGGTCAAGAAGAAATACCAGGGGGCGAACGCGAACGCGGTCGCCACGGTGGCGACCAAATAGATCGCGAGGGTGAGGATGAACAGGTTTCGTCGCCCGAACCGGTCGGTGAGGTGACCGAAGAACAACGCCCCCGAACACGCCCCGGCGATGTAGATCGCGGCCGCC
Organism: Mycobacterium sp. NTMscope_Eco_3; assembly: GCF_976985685.1. Lineage (NCBI taxonomy): Bacteria > Bacillati > Actinomycetota > Actinomycetes > Mycobacteriales > Mycobacteriaceae > Mycobacterium > Mycobacterium sp. NTMscope_Eco_3. The sequence continues at coordinate 2,553,093 of NZ_CDRJYZ010000001.1, forward strand.
ATGCCGATCTGCGCGGGGTTCAGCGCGATGCCGCTGTTGTGCTCCATCAGCCGCGCCGAGACGTTGCCGACCATGGTGACCTCGAGCCCGTCGAGCACCCACACCCCGCCCAGGCCGACCACGACGCGCCAATGAAACCGTGACCACGGCAGCCGGTCCAGCCGGGCGGGCACCTGCGTCGCGATGGACTTCGTTTGCGCGCTCGCACTCATGGGCGTCTCAGTCGTTTTCGTCGTCGGGGTACAGCAGGTCACCGAGCATGAGCCGGTCCTGCTCGCGGTCCAGGGGCATCTCATCGCCGCCACAAACGTAGCGCCCCATGATCTCGGCGATGGTGTGAACTTTGATGTTCGTACGTTGCGAAAGGTCCCGTAGGACGTTCCAGGCGGTGGCCGAATCGCAGTGTTGCGCGTGCATGATCATGCCGACGGCCCGGTCGGTGTCGGCTCGAGAACTCAGAACGGCTTGAACGCTGGCTTCCTGATTGCGCACCGTCTGCTGGGTTGCCAGCCACAACTCGAGTTGCTCCATCACCACCCCGGCCAGCAGTTGGAGGCCAGCAGTTTGCTTGGGGGTGACCTGGCCCGGGTGGGTGTCGAGCACGTTGACCGTGCCCAGGCGGTGCCCGTCCGGGGTGATGATCGGTGCGGCCGCATAAAATCGGATCCCCAACTCGCCGCGCACCAGCGGATTATCGAGAGCCTTGGGGTCGCGCAGGGTATCCGGAATCACATACGGCTCGTCCTGCAGGATCGCCGACGCGCACAGACCCGGATCTCGGCCGATCTGCGTGGTCTCCTCCGGCAAACCCTCAATGGCCTTGAACCAGATGCGGTCCTCATCCACGATCGTCACGGAGGCGAACGGTGCGTTGAACATGCGGGCCGCAATCGCCGCGACACGATCGAAGACTCCGTCTCGTGGAGTGTCGAGGATCGCGAAGCGGCGGACCGCGGCCAGGCGCTGCGATTCCACATCAGCGGCAGTGCCGTCGGGCCGAGTCTTTGCACCGGTCATGGTCGGTGGCTCCTCTCGCGGGTCGGCGTTTTCGGGTGGCAATGGGCCGACCGGATATCGGACCGGCACCGCAGGCGCGGCGTCAGCCACGATCGGAGCGGGACTCCTCGGGCGTCCAGGCCTGCGGCTGCCCGGGGTGGCCGGGGAAGAGGAAATCGATGAAAGCCGCTGCGGTGGGCTGAGGTTCGTGGTTGGCCAGCCCCGGTCGTTCGTTGGCTTCGATGAACGCGTAGTCGGCGCCGGTGACGTCGGGCACCAGCAGGTCGATGCCGGTCACCGGGATGCCGATCGCGTCGGCCGCGGTCACCGCGACCCGGCACAATTCGCTGTTCACCTGCGCGGTGACGTCGTGGATGGTGCCGCCCTGATGCAGGTTCGCGGTGCGACGCACCCGAAGGCGGGTGCCCTGGGGCAGCACATCGTCGAGCTCCCAACCGGCTTCGGCGACGGTCGATTCCGTGAGGTCATCGAGCGGGATGCGGGACTCGCCCCCGGTGGCCGCCGAACGGCGCCGGCTTTCGGCCGCGATCAAGTCCCGCACGCTGTGCTCCCCCGTGCCGATGATCTCCGGGGGCATGCGCAGCGCGGCGGCGACGACGCGGCCGTCGATCACCACGAGCCGAAGGTCGTCGCCGGCCACCCGCTGCTCGATGAGCACGTCCGGGTATTGCTTGCGGGCGCGCGCGAGCGCGGCGGACAGATCGTCGGGCCCGTTGTCGGCGACGACCCCGACCGTGATGCCCTTGCCCTGCTCACCCCGCGTCGGTTTGACGACGACCTCGCCGACCTCCTTGAGGAAGGCGAAGTCGCTCTCGTCGAAGGTGGCCAGGCGGGCGCGCGGCACGGTGATCCCGGCCTCGGAGACCAGGCGCCGGGTCAACCGCTTGTCGTCGCAGCGGCACATCGCCACCGCCGAGGTGTATTCGGACAGCGATTCGCGGGTGATGACGCTGCGGCCGCCGTGGGTGAGCCGCATCTCGCCGGTCTCGGCGTCGAGCACCTCGACCCAGATCCCGCGGCGCAGCGCCTCGTCGGCGATGATGCGGGCGTAGGGGTTGAGGTCGTCGACCGTCTCCGGCGGCGGGCTGAACAACGGCTCGTTGATCGCGTTCTTGCGCTTGATCGCCAGCACCGGGACGCGGCGGAAACCCAACTTCTCGTACAGGCCGATGGCGGCGGCGTTGTCGTGCGCCACCGACAGATCCATGTAGGCGCGGCCCGCGTCGCGGAAGTGCTCGGCCAGGGCCCGGGTGAGGGCCGCGCCGACGCCCGGGAGCCCCGCGGCCGGATCGACGGCCAGCGTCCACAGGCTCGACCCTTCCTCCGGGTCGTTGAACAGCAACTCGTGATCAACCCCGGTGACGGTGCCCACGACGGCGCCGTCCTCGTCGCGCACCGCCAGCAGGTACTTCACCGCCGGCACATGCTGATGGTTGTCCCAGATCACGTCGACCCCGGCCGGGACCATTCCGCAGCGCACGTACACGCGGTTCATGGCGTCGGCGTCGATCGGATCGTTGAGCGTGCGCACCGTCACGCCCAACGGCGCCGGCGGCGAGGTCTTCTTCTTGCCGGTGAAGCGCAGCCGGTAGGTGTGGCTGGGATCGATGAACAGCTCGGTCGGCGCCTCGGCGACCACGACGTGGGATTCGCGGGCGTAGATGCAGATGTCGCGCCGCCCGGGCCCTTCGCGCCGCAGCGCCTCGACCAGGTGCTGGGAGTCGGCGAAGGTCTGGCCGAAAATGAGTCGGCCCCAACCCAATTCGAGCTCGACATCCTTGGCCATCGCATCGACCAGCTCCGGCGGCGAGGCGTCGTGCAGGCCGAGCGTGATCGCTTCGGTGTGGTCGCCGGATGGATCGACCACGGTCATGCAACCGGCCCCGTGACGCCGTGCCGCTGCAACCACAGCTCGAGAAGCGCGATCTGCCAGAGCTCGTTACCGCGCAGCGGGGTCAGCTTGCCATTGGGATTCTCCAGCAGGCTGTCGACCGCTTCCGCGCGAAACAGGCCGCGCTCCTTGGCAACCGGCGCGTAGAGGGCGTCGCGCACCATGTCGAGGTAGGGCCCTTCGAGATGGGTCAGCGCCGGAACCGGGAAATAGCCCTTCGGCCGGTCGATGACCTCTGACGGAACGACCCGCCGCGCAGCCTGTTTCAGGACGCCCTTGCCCTCGTGCGCGATCTTCAACTCCGGCGGGCAGGTGGCGGCCAGTTCCACCAACTCGTGGTCGAGGAACGGAACCCGGCCCTCCAGCCCCCACGCCATCGTCATGTTGTCGACCCGCTTGACCGGGTCGTCGATCAGCATGACGGTGGTGTCGAGCCGCAACGCGCGATCGACGCCCGTCTCGGCGCCGGCCTGAACGAAGTGCTCGGTGACAAACCGGCCGCTGGGGTCGCCGGGCGCCATGATGCCTGGTCCCAGCAGGCCCGCCAGCTCGGCCGAATCACGGTCGAAGAAGGCGCCGCGGTACTCGGCGACCGCACCCTGCAGCGACGCGGCGGCCGGTGAGCCCATCGGCGGGTACCAGTGGTAGCCGGCGAACACCTCGTCGGCGCCCTGGCCGGACTGCACGACCTTCACGTGGCGCGCCACTTCCTGACTGAGCAGGTAGAAGGCGACGCAGTCGTGGCTGACCATCGGCTCGCTCATCGCGCCGATGGCCCCGTCGAGGGCGGGCAGCATCCGGTCGGTCTCGATGCGGATCTGGTGGTGGTCGGTCTCGAAGCGCTGGGCCACGATGTCGGAGTACTGGAACTCGTCGCCCTTGACGCCGCCGGCCGACTCGAAGCCGATCGAGAAGGTGGACAGCCCATGCTGGCCGGCTTCGGCGAGCAGGCCCACGATCAGGCTGGAGTCGACACCGCCGGACAGCAGGCAGCCGACCGGCACGTCGGCGACCAGGCGGCGCTTCACCGCCAGGCGCAGCGTGGACAGCACGGCGTCTTCCCAGTCGCGCTCCGACCAGTCCGCGCGGTCGGCGTGCCGGGTGAAATCGGGCGCCCAGTACGTGGTGACGGTGCGCCTGCCGTCGGGCTCAATCGCGACCAGCGAGGCGGGCGGCACCTTGCGCACCCCGCGCAGGATGGTCGCCGGGGCGGGCACCACCGAGTGGAAGCTCATGTAGTGGTGCAGGGCGACGGGGTCGATGCGGGTGTCCACGCCGCCGCCGGCCAGCAGGGCCGGCAGGGTCGACGCGAACCGGACCCGGTGGCTGTCCTCGGTCAGGTAGAGGGGTTTGATGCCGAGCCGGTCGCGCCCGAGCAGCACCCGCCCGCTGTCGCGCTCGACGATGGCGAAGGCAAACATGCCGAACAGGTGGCTGACGAAGTCGTCGCCCCACCGGTGGTAGGCCTTGATCAGAACTTCGGTGTCGCTGTGCGAGAAGAAGCGGTAGCCGTACCCGCTGAGTTCGCTGCGCAGTTCCTTGTAGTTGTAGATGCAGCCGTTCCAGGCGATGGACAGACCCAGCTCGGAGTCGACCATCGGCTGCGAGCCGGCCTCGGTCAGGTCGATGATCTTGAGGCGACGATGACCGAGCGCGACCCGGCCCTGTGACCAGGCGCCGCCACTATCCGGGCCCCTCGGCGTCAGCACGGCGGCCATCGCTGAGACCGCCGCTACCTCGGGCGCCCGCCCGTCGAGTCGTACCTCCCCGGTGACTCCGCACACCTCTTCGACCCTACCGGGGCCCGATTCGACCCGCGCGTGACGTCCGCCAAAAGCGCTGCAACGGCCCATCAACGCCCATGATCAACGCTTGGTGATCACCGCGATCGGCGCGAGTGTGAGGTGGCTCGCACCGCCGCGCGGAGAAGGTGGCGGAGTCGTTCGCCGTACATCGCGACCGATTCGGCGGTCAGCATCTCGTGGTGCGTGCAGTCGATCGGGTGCACCCGGATGTCGCCGGACGCGTAGGGCGCCCACGATCGCGACAGCTGCGCGCCGCGATCGCCGCCGTCGCGGGCCGCGGAAAACACGGTGACCTCCCCCTCGAAGCGCCCGGGCTCGTGGCGGCGATAGAGCTCGATGTTGTCGTCGAGGTTCCCCAGCAGCAGCTCGAAGAGCGGTTTGCTGCGCGGCCGGCCTTCTTCGGCCTGTCCGTCTTCATCGCCACGGCCAATGTCGTTGGCCCGCAACACTTCTTCGAGCACCCGCTGCTCGCCCAGGGCGTGCTCGCCCAGGGCGGCGCCTCCGTCGAGGTTGGGTTGGGCGTCGAGCAGGATCAGGCACCCGATCTCGCATCCGCGCCGCTGCAGCTCGATGGCGATCTCGTGCGCCACGACCCCACCGAACGACCAGCCCAAAATGTTGTAGGGCCCGCCGGGATAGGCGTCCTGGATCCGGTCGGCGTAGGTCTGCGCCATCGCCCGGATCGACCGCGGGCCCGCGTCGCCGTTGCGCGGGAGCTGCTGAATCCCGACGATCGGGCAGTCGAGGTGGTTTCCGAGAACCTGATACGGCCAGCTCACCCCGCCGGCGGGATGCACGCAGAACAGCGGAACACCGCCGGCCCCCTGCTTCAGGGTCTGCACCGGGACCAGCTCTTCGGCGTCCGTCGCGGGCGTGCGCAGTCGCTGACTCAGCGCCCTCACCGTGGGCGCGTCGAACAACGTCCGCACCGGCAGCTCGGCGCCCAGCCCGGTGTTGATCGCGGCGATCAGGCGCATCGCGGAGATGCTGTCGCCGCCCAGGTCGAAGAACGAGTCGTCGACCCCGACCCGCTCCACGCCGAGCACGTGGGCGTAGGCCGCGGCCAGCGCCTCCTCGAGGGCGCTCGACGGGGCCCGGTACCCGCTGCCGGTGTACTCCGGCGCGGGCAGGGCGCGGGCATCGAGTTTGCCGTTGGGTGTCAACGGCATCGCGTCGAGCCCGACCACGGCCGCGGGCACCATGTAGCCCGGCAGGCGTTGGGCCAGCGCGGTGCGCGCCTCGCCGGGGTCGGCGGTTCCGGTGATGTAACCCACCAGGCGTTTGTCGCCGGCGCGGTCCTCGCGGGCGATCACCACCGCCTGGTCGACGTCATCCAGCGCGGCCAGCGCGGTCTGGACTTCGCCGAGCTCGATGCGGTAGCCGCGGATCTTGACCTGCTCGTCGGCGCGGCCCAGGTATTGCAGCTGCCCGTCCGTTCCCCAGCACACCAGGTCCCCGGTGCGATACATGCGCGACCCGGGCGCCCCGAACGGGCAGGCCACGAACCGCGACGCGGTCAGCCCGGACCGGCCGACATATCCCGCGGCGACCCCGTCACCGGCGACGTACAGCTCCCCCACGACGCCCGCGGGCACCGGACGCAACCACGCGTCGAGCACGAACAGCGCCGCGCCGTCCACCGGCGAACCGATCGGTGGCGTCCCGGATCCCGCCGTCAGGGGCGCGCTGATCGCCACGCACATCGTCGTCTCGGTCGGGCCGTAGGCGTTGACCATCACCCGCCCCGGCGCCCAGCGGTCCACCACCTCGGGCGGGCAGGCCTCGCCGGCCATCACCAGCGACACCGAGTCGAGGCCCTCGTGGGACAGCATCGCCACCGCGGACGGGGTCTGGGTCAGCACGCTGACCCGTTCGGCGGCCAGCAGATCGTGGAAGTCGTGCGGGGAGCGCGCCACCGACTCGGGCACGACCACCACCCGCCCGCCGCGCAGCAGCGCGCCGAAGATCTCCCACACCGAGACGTCGAACGCGTACGAGTGGCTTTGCGTCCACACGCCGGCGCGCGGCAGGCCCGCGTCCAGCGTCTCCAGCAGCTGCGTCACGTTGCGATGAGTCACCGCAACGCCTTTGGGGACTCCGGTGGTGCCCGAGGTGTAGATGATGTAGGCGACGCCGTCGGGCGGGGGCGCCGGCAACGGCGTGCCCACTGCGGTGTCGGTCTGTGCGTCCTCGATGTCGATGACGGTGACGTCGCACCCGTCCAGCCGCGAGCGCAGGCCCGTGGTGGTGACGGCCGCGACCGGCGCGGAATCCTCGAGCATGAACCTGATCCGGGTGGCGGGTGCCGCCGGGTCGATCGGCAGGTACGCCGCTCCGGTCTTGAGCACCGCCAGGATCGCGACGATCGCCTGCGGCGAGCGTGAAAACAGCAGCGCCACAGCCTGTCCCGGGCCCGCGCCATGGCCGGTCAGCAGGTGCGCCAGCCGGGTGGCGGCGTCGTCGAGTCCGCGGTAGGTCATCGACAGGTCGCCCCAGCGGACCGCCACCGCGTCCGGCGTCCGGGCGACGTGCGCGTCGAACAACGCCGGAATCGACGGGAATTCGAGTGGCGCCCGGCCCAGGACCGCCCGGTTGCCGACCTCGTCGAGGCGCGCGTGTTCGGACGCGTCGAGCAGGTCCACCGACGAGAGCGGCCGGGCCGGATCGGCGGTCATCGCGACCAGCAGCCGCTCGAGCCGCTCGCTCACCGCCGCGATGGTCTGCGCGTCGAAGACGTCGGCGTCGTATTCGACCCGAAGGCCGAGTTCCTCGCCGGACAGCGCGGCCTGCATCGTCAACGGGTAGTGGTTGCGCTCGAACATGTTGACGTCGGTGATGCCCAGTTCGTGGTCGACGGCCATCGCCGAGGTGTCCAGCGGGTAGTTCTCGTAGGCGAACAGGGTGTCGAACAGCTTGTCCTGACCGGTGATTCGGTGGATCTCGCTCAGCGCGAGGTGCTGGTGATCGAGCGTCTCGGTGTGCGCGCTTTGCAGCTGGGCGAGCAGGTCGGCCGTCGTGGTCGCCGCCGTGATGCGCGCGCGCACCGGGACGGTGTTGATCATCAGGCCGACCATCGAGTCGGCGCCGGGCACCTCGGCGGGCCTGCCGGAGACGGTGGTGCCGAAGGCGACGTCGTGCTGGCCGGTCAGCCACGACAGCAGCTGCGCCCACGCGGCGTGGAGCACGGTGCTGACGGTGGTGCGGCTGGAGCGGGCCAGCTCGCTGAGCGCGGCGGTGATCTCGGCGGAGACCGCGAACGACTGGACGCCGCGGGCGCCGGGCACGAGCTGTTGCGGCGGCCCGACGAGCGTCGGGGTGTCGAAGCCGGCGAGCACCCCGGCCCAGGCCGCGCGCGCGGCGTCGAGGTCGCGCTCGGCCAGCCAGCTCACGAACCTGCGGTAGGGCGGGGCCGCGGGGAGGCGCTGCCCGGTGTAGCAGGCGAACGTCTCGTTCAGCAGGATCGGGACCGACCAGCCGTCGAGCACGATGTGATGGATGGTGAGCACCAGCCGGTGCCGGTTGTGCGCCGTGCGGATCAGCACCGCACGCACGGCGGGCTCGTCGGCCAGGTCGTAGACGGCTTCGCGTTCGGCCGCGCACAGGCGTTGGATCCGCTCCTCGGGCTCGGATCCGTTGGCCGCGACCTCGAGGTAGCGCCAGGCCATCGCCGGGTCGGCGGGGATGATCTGCACCGGCTCGTCGAACTGGTCGCAGAACCGGGCGACGAGGTGCGGGTGCCGGCCGATGACCGTGTGCATCGCGTCGCGCAGCCGGTCGCGCTCGATCGGACCGGCCAGGCTGAGGTCCAGCTGGACCACGTAGAGGTGGTCGTCACCGCGGGTGGTGTTGGCGTGGAAGAGCAGCCCCTCCTGCAACGGGGTCAGCGGCAGGATGTCGGCGATCCGGTGGCGCCGCTCGAGCTGGTCGATCTGCGGCTGGTCCAGCCGGGCCGGCACGACATCCGTCGGGGTCAATCCGCCGCCGCCGTCGCGCACGTGCGCGCAGATGCCGGCCAGCGCCTCGAACCACAGCGTGCTCAACCGGGCCACCTGCTCGCGGTCGAGCGCGGAGGGCGCCCACGTCCAGGTGGCGTGCAGCTGGGGGCCGTCCTCGGTGTCCATGGTGCCGGCGTTGAGGTCCACGGTGTGCATCAGCGGCATGGGCACCGCGGTGCTGGCGGCGGTGGCCGACGAACCGTCCCGGCTGACCCGCCACAGCTCGTCGGTGAGCTCGGCCGCTGCTCCGCCGAGCCGGCCGAGGTAGTTGAACCCGATCGTCGGGTCGGAGCCGTCCAGGTTGACGTCGTCGTTGAGGTAGCGCAGCAACCCGTAGGTCAGCGGGTCGGGCAGGGCGCGCAGCTGCTCCTTGGCGTCTTTGAGCAGCCCGCCCAGGATCGGCGCGCCGGCCACGACGTCCGCCCAGGACAGGCCGTCCACGTTGAGGGCCACCGGGTATTTGGTGGTGAACCAGCCCACGGTCCGCGACAGGTCCACGCCGGCGGCCAGGTCCTCGTGGCGGCCGTGGCCCTCGACGTCGATGCCGATCGGGGCCCCCACGTTGCCGAGGAACTCGGCCCAGGCCAGGGCGAAGCCGACGAGCAGGATGTCGTTGACCCCGGCGTGGAAGGCGGCCGGCGCAGCGCCGAGCAGCGTGCGGGTGGTCTCGGCGTCCAGCGTCACGGACAGGTTCTCGGCGGTCTCGTAGGTGTCCAGGCCGGGGCGCACGGCCGGCAGCGCGGGCGGGGTCGCCGCCACCCGCCGCCAGGCGTCGGCCCGTCCGACGACCGCGGGCGCCTGCGCGTGTTCGGCCAGCAGCGCGGCCCAGCGGGCGAACGAGGTGCCGCCCGCGGGCAGCGCCACCGGCTGCCCGTGATGGTGCTGGCCCCAGGCGATGTTGAGGTCTTCCAGCAGGACGCGCCAGGAGACCCCGTCGACGGCCAGGTGGTGAACGATCAGCACCAGCCGGCGGGTGGGGGTGACCCAGAGCGCGCTGAGCATCACCCCGGCGGCCGGGTTCAGCCGCGATCGCGCCTCGATGACCGCCGCGTCGGACAGTTCGTCCACCGAGAGCACCCGCTGGGCGGCGTCCACCGAACCCGGCTCGGGCACCTGGAGCGACCACTCGCCGGCGTCCTCGTCGACGCGCAGCCGCAGCATGGCGTGCCGATCCAGCAGAGCCTGCAACACGGTCACCACGTCGGCCTCGGTGACCCCGGCGGGCGCCTGCAGCACCATCGTCTGGTTGAACTGGTCGACCGGGCCGCCTGCCCTTTCCAGGCTGCGCAGCCAGCGGATGATCGGGGTGGCGGTGATCGCTCCGGTGCCCTCGTCGACCACGCCGTCCCCGCCGTCGGCCGCGACGGCCACCCGCGCCAGCCGGGCCACGGTCTGCTCGGTGAAGATGTCGCGGGTCCGCACCGCCAGGCCGGCGGCCCGGGCCCGGGTCACCACCTGCATCGAGGAGATGCTGTCCCCGCCGAGGTCGAAGAAGGAGTCGTCGGCCCCGACCCGCTCGACGCCCAGGACCTGGGCGTAGATGCCGGCTAGGGTCTCCTCGACCGGGGTCTCGGGCGCGCGATAGCGATCGGCGTCGGTGTATTCGGGTGACGGCAGGGCCCGCGCGTCGAGCTTGCCGTTGGGGGTCAGCGGCAGCGCGTCGAGCGACACGACGGCCGCCGGGACCATGTACGCCGGCAGGTGATCGCTCAGCCGGGCGCGGAGCTCGGCCGGGTCGGCGCCCCCGGTGACGTAGCCGACCAGGCGCTTGTCGCCGGGACGGTCCTCGCGCGCAATGACGGCGGCCTGGTCCACCCCGTCGAGGGCGGCCAGGGCCGAACGCACCTCGCCGAGCTCGATGCGGTAGCCGCGGATCTTGACCTGCTCGTCGGCGCGGCCGACGTACTGCAGCTGGCCGTCGCCCGATCCTGAAGTGCCCCAGCACACCAGGTCCCCGGTCCGATACATGCGCGATCCGCGCGCCCCGAAGGGGCAGGCCACAAACCGCGACGCCGTCAGGCCGGCCCGGCGCCAGTAGCCGCAGGCCACGCCGGCGCCGGCCACGTAGAGCTCCCCGACGACGCCTCGCGGCACCGGGCGCAGGGATTCGTCCAGTACGAACAGGCCCGCGCCGGGCACCGGGGATCCGATGGGAACGACGTTCGATCCGGACTTGAGCGGCGCGCTGACCGCCGCGTACACCGTCGCCTCCGTGGGGCCGTAGGCGTTGATCATCGCCCGGCCCGGCGCCCACCGGTCCACCAGCTCCGTCGGGCAGGCCTCCCCGGCGACCACCAGGGTCGCCGATTCGAGCCCCTCGGGCGACAGGACGCCCGCCGCCGACGGCGTCTGACTGATGACGTCGACCTGTTCGTCGACCAGCAGCGCGTGGAAGTCCTGCGGGGACCGCACCACCGAGTCGGGGATGACCACGAGCCGCCCGCCATGCAGCAGCGCGCCGAAGATCTCCCAGACCGAGACGTCGAAGGCCAGCGAGTGCCACTGCGACCACACGCCGCTGCGCGGCAGGCCCGAGTCCCCGGATGCCAGGAGCTGGGCGACGTTACGGTGGCTCACCGCAACGCCTTTGGGCACACCGGTGGTGCCCGACGTGTAGATCAGGTAGGCGATGTCGTCCGCGCTCGGCGCCGGCAGCGCGGTGGCGGGCTGGGCGTCGATCGCGGGGTCGTTCATGTCGAGGACGACGACGTGATGCCCGCGCAGCCGCGCGGCCAGATCGCCGGTGCTGATCGCGGCCATCGGCGCGGCGTCGGAGAGCATGAACCCGATCCGCTCGGCCGGCAGCCCGGGGTCGATCGGCAGGTACGCGGCGCCGGCCTTGAGCACCGCCAGGATCGCGATGATCGCGTCGGCCGAGCGGCCGAACAACAGGGCCACCCGCTCGCCGGGGCCCACGCCGAAGCCGGCCAGCCGGTGCGCCACGCGGTTGGCGGCCTCATCGAGCTCGCGGTAGGTCCACGAGCGGCCCTGGTCGCTCAGTGCCATCGCGTCGGGGGTGCGCGCCGCCTGCTCGGCGAACAGCGCCGGAACCGACGCGTCCGTGGTCGCGGGGGCGGTCAGGGCCGCGCGGTTGCCGAGGGCGTCGAGGCGGGCGTGCTCAGCCGCGTCGAGCAGGTCCACCGACGAAATCGGGCGGGTGGGATCGGCGGTCATCGCCGTCAGGACCCGCTCGAGCCGCCCGATCAACCCCCGGATGCTGTCGGCGTCGAACACGTCGGTGCGGAACTCGACCCGCCCGCCGATCCCGGCGGGCTCGTCGCCCTCGGCCCAGCGTTCGGCCAGCGAGAACACCAGGTCCATGCGGGCCACCTGGGTGTCCAGCGGGATCGAGCTGACCCGCACGTCGCCGAGGGCCAGGCCGGCCCCGGGGTCGCCGTCCTGGCCGGCGAAGTTCTGCCAGGCCAGCATCACCTGCACCAGCGGGTGATGCGTCAGGCTGCGCACCGGGTTGACCCGTTCGACCAGCACCTCGAAGGGCACGTCTTGGTGCTCGAAAGCCTCGAGGCTGCGGGTGCGCACCCGGGCCAGCAGGTCGGTGAAGCTGGGATCGCCGGCCAGGTCGACGCGGAGCACCAGGGTGTTGACGAAGAAGCCGACCAGCTCGTCGAGCGCGGGGTCGCGCCGCCCGGCGATCGGGAAGCCGACGGCCACGTCGGTGCTGGCGCTGATCTTGGACAGCAGCACCGCCAGGGCGGCCTGCACCACCATGAAGCTGGTGGAGTTGTACTCGCGGGCCAGCCCGGCGACCTGCTGCTGCAGGTCCGCCGGCCAGTCCACCTCGACGGCCGCCCCGCGCTGATCGGCGATCTGCGGGTAGGGCCGGTCGGTGGGCAGCTGCAGCCGCTCGGGCATGCCGGCCAGCGCCTCCTGCCAGTAGGCGAGCTGCGCGGCGATGCGGCTGCCGCTGTCGGCGAGCTCGCCGAACTGGTCGCGCTGCCACAGGGTGTAGTCGACGTATTGCACCGGCAGCGGCTCCCAGTCGGGGGCCCGCCCGGCAGACCGGCTGGCGTACGCCAGGCCCAGGTCACGCACCAGCGGGCGCAGCGACCAGCCGTCCGCGGCGATGTGGTGCACCACGGCCACCAGCACGTGTTCGTCCTCGGCGACGCGGAAAAGCGAAGCGCGCAACGGGATTTGGGTCGCCAGGTCGAACGTTTCGGCGGCGGCGACGTCGATGGCGTCGCGCAGCCGGCCGGCCGACCACCTGCGGGCGTCGACGGTCCGCCAGCTGAGATCGGCCCGCTCGGCCGGGATCACCACCTGCTGGGGTGATCCCTCGGGTGCGGCGAACACCGTCCGCAGGCTCTCGTGACGCGCCACGACGTCGGCCAGCGCCGCGCCGAGGGCCTGCGCGTCGAGCCGCCCGTGCATCCGCAGCGCCGCGGCCATGTTGTAGACCGGGGACGGTCCCTGCAGCTGGTCGAGGAACCACAGCCGGCTCTGGGCGAACGACAGCGGGATCACCGCCGGCCGGGCGCCCGCCACCAGCGGGTCCAGCCGGCCCGTGTCCTCACCGATGCGCGGCGCCAGCTGGGCGACGGTGGGCGCCTCGAAGATGACGCGCACCGGAACGCCGGTGTCCATGGCGCTGTTGATCGCCGCGATGACGCGCATCGCCGAGATGCTGTCGCCGCCGAGGTCGAAGAAGGAGTCGTCGACCCCGACCCGCTCGACTCCGAGCACGTGGGCGTAGATGCCGGCCAGGATCTCCTCGGTGGGGGTGGTCGGCGAGCGGTACCCGGCGGCGGAGTACTCCGGCGCCGGCAGGGCGCGGGTGTCGAGCTTGCCGTTGACGGTCATCGGCAGCGCCTCGAGCGCCACCACGGCCGCCGGGATCATGTAGGTCGGCAACCGCTCGGCCAGCTGGGTGCGCAGGACGGCCGGGTCGGCGGTGCCGGTGATGTAGCCGACGAGGCGCTTGTCGCCGGGCCGGTCCTCGCGGGCGACGACGACGGCCTCGTCCACCCCGTCGAGCGCGGCCAGCGCCGAGCGCACCTCGCCGACCTCGATGCGGTAGCCGCGGATCTTGACCTGCTCGTCGGCGCGGCCGACGTACTGCAGCTGGCCCTCACCGGATCCGGAGTCGCCCCAGCGCACCAGGTCGCCGGTGCGATACATGCGCGATCCCGGCTCGCCGAACGGGCAGGCCACGAACCGTGACGCGGTCAACCCGGCGCGGCGCACGTACCCGTATCCGACGCCGCGGCCGGCGACGTACAGCTCGCCGACCACGCCGGGCGGCACCGGGCGCAGCCACCCGTCGAGCACGAACAAGGCGGCCCCGGGGACGGGCGAGCCGATCGGGGGTGCACCCGACCCCGCACTCAACGGTGTGCTCGTCGACGAGAAGATCGTGGCTTCCGTTGGGCCGTAGACGTTGACCATCACCCGCCCGGGCGCCCAGCGGTCCACCAGTTCCGGTGGGCAGGGCTCCGCGCCGATCACCAGCGCCGCGGAGTCCAATCCCTGCGGCGACAGCATCCGCACCGCCGAGGGGGTTTGGCTCAAGACGGTGACCTTCTCGGCGACCAGCAGGGCGTGGAAATCCATCGGCGAGCGGGCCACCGAATCGGGCACCACGACGAGTCGCCCGCCGTGCAGCAGCGCACCCCAGATCTCCCACACCGAGAAGTCGAAGGCATACGAATGGAACTGCGTCCACACCTGGTCCGCCGACAACTCGACGCCGACGGCCTGCGCGTCGAACAGCCGGGTCACGTTGTGGTGGCTGACCGCAACGCCTTTGGGCACACCGGTGGTACCGGAGGTGTAGATGATGTGCGCGACGTGTTCGGGCGCCGGAGCCGGGAGCGCGGTGGCGGGCCGGCGGGCCAGGCCGCGGTCGTGGATGTCGATGACCATCAGGTCGTGGGCGTCGAGCTGGTCGGCCAGGGCGGCGACCGTGAGCGCGGCCATGGGTGCGGTATCGCCGAGCATGAAATCGATGCGCGCCGCCGGCAGGGCCGGGTCGATCGGCAGGTAGGCCGCGCCGGTCTTCAGCACCGCCAGGATGGCGACGATCGCGTCGGCCGACCGGCCGAACAACAGCGCCACGGACTCGCCGGGGCCAACCCCACGGTCAACCAGCAAGTGCGCCAACCGGTTCGAGCGCTCGTCGAGTTCGCGGTAGGTCATCGACCGGCCCTCGAACGTCACCGCCGGCGCGCGCGGGGTGCGCGCCACCTGGGCGGCGAACAACTCCGGGATGGACGCCGCCGTGCCGGCCCGGGTCAGGATCGCCCGGTCACCCCACGCGTCCAGCCGGTCGTGTTCGGCGGGCTCGAGCACGTCGATCGACGACAGCCGCCGCGCGGGGTCGCTGGTCATGACGGCCAGCACCCGCCGCAGCCGTTCGATCAGCGTTGCGATCCGTGCCGCGTCGAAAACG
This sequence comes from Mycobacterium sp. NTMscope_Eco_3, assembly GCF_976985685.1. Taxonomy (NCBI): domain Bacteria; kingdom Bacillati; phylum Actinomycetota; class Actinomycetes; order Mycobacteriales; family Mycobacteriaceae; genus Mycobacterium; species Mycobacterium sp. NTMscope_Eco_3. The sequence goes on from NZ_CDRJYZ010000001.1 coordinate 2,568,210, forward strand.
TCTGTGTCGTACTCGACTTGGAGGCGCATCTCGCGTCCGGGCTGGGCCTGCACCGTCAACGGGTAGTGGGTGGACTCCCTGCTGGTGATGTCGGTGACGGCGAGTTCGTGGTTGCCCGACAGCGCGCTGGCGTCGATCGGATAGTTCTCGTAGGCGAACAGGGTGTCGAACAGGGTGTCCTGTCCGGTGATGCGGTGAATCTCGTTGAGCGCCAGGTGCTGGTGGTCGAGCGTGTGGTTGTACGCGCCCTGCAGTTGGTCCAGCAGATCGGCGGTGGTGGTGGCGGCGCCGATGTTCGCCCGCACTGGCACGGTGTTGATCAGCAGGCCCACCATCGTGTCCGCGGCGGCGATTTCGGCGGGGCGGCCCGACACCGTGGTGCCGAAGACGACATCGCGCTGGCCGGTCAGGCCGCACAGCAGTTGCGCGAATGCGGCCTGCAGCACCGTGTTGACGGTGGTGTGGCGCGACCGCGCCAGGTCGCCGACGGCTTGGGTGAGGTCGGCGGGCAGCGTGAACGTCTCGACGCTTTGCCGCCCGAGCTCCGCCCGGTCCTGGGGGCCGACCAGGGTGGGGGTGTCGAAGCCGGCGAACACCTCGCCCCAGGCCGCGCGGGCGGCGTCGAGGTCGCGTTCGGCCAGCCAGCTGACGAAGCTGCGGTAGGGCGCCGCGGGCGGAAGTCGCTGCCCGTAGTAGCCGGCGAAGATCTCGCCCAGCAGGATCGGCATCGACCAGCCGTCGAGCACGATGTGGTGATTGGTCAGCACCAGCCGATAGCGCTCGGATGCGGTGCGCACCAACGCCACCCGGAACGCGGGCTGCTCGGCGAGGTCGCCGCAGACGGCCGCGCGTTCGGCGGCGCAGAGGCGCTGAATCTGCTCGTCGGTGTCGGTGCCATCCAGCTCGAGGTACCGCCAGGCCGGCGCGGGGTCGGCCGGGATGATCTGGACCGGCTCGTCGTACCGGTCGCAGAAGCGGGCCACCAGGTTCGGATGCCGGGCGATCACGGTGTGCACCGCGTCGCGCAGGCGGTTCGGGTCGAGCGGGCCGGTGAGGCTGATGTTCAGCTGTCCCGCATACAGATCGTCGGTCGCGGGTGCGGTGTTGGCGTGGAACAGCAGCCCCTGCTGGACCGGGGTCAACGCCAGGACGTCGGCGATATGGTGTTGGCGCGCAAGCTGATCGAGCTGCTGTTGGCTCAGGCGCGCGGGCGCGATGTCCGACGGCGTCAATCCGCCGCCGCCGGAGCGCACGTGGGCGCAGATGCCGGCCAGGGCCTCGAACCACAGCCGGCTCAGCCGGGTGATCTGTTCGTCGTCGAGCGCCGACGGCGCCCAGGTCCAGTTGGCGTGCAGGCGCGGACCTTCCGCGGAGTCGACGGTGACCGCGTTGAGTTCGAGGGTGTGCATCAGCGGCATGGCTATCGACGCGGCGGCGCGGGTGACCGACCCGCCGTCCGGCACGGGCCGCCACATGTCCGCGGTGAGCTCGCCCGTACCGCCCTGGCGTCCCAGGTAGTTGAACCCGATCGGTGGTTCGGCGCCGTCCAGGTCGACCTCGGGGTTGAGGTAGCGCAGCAGCCCATAGGTCAGCGGGTCCGGCAGCGCGCGGAGCTGTTCCTTGGCGTCTTTGAGTGCGGCGCCCAGCTCGGTCCCGCCTGCGACGACCTGCCCCCAGGAGACGCCGCCCACGCTGAGAGCCGTCGGGTATTTCGTGGTGAACCACCCGACGGTGTGGGACAGGTCGATGTCGCGGCCCAGTTCCTCGTGCCGGCCGTGGCCCTCGACGTCGATGCCGATGGGCGCGCGGCCGCCGCGGAATTCCGCGCACGCCAACGCGAACGCGATCAGGAGGATGTCTTGGACGCCGGCGTGGAACGCCGCCGGAACCTCGCCGAGCAGCATGCCGGTGGTCTGGGCGTCCAGCTCCGTAACGAGGTGTCGGGCCGTGGCGAAGGTGTCCGCGTCGGGGCGGAGCGCCGGCAGCGCCGGCGGCGTCGCCGCCACCTTCGCCCAGGTGTCCGCCTGATCGACGACGTCGGGGTGGTGCGCATGCCGGGCCAGCTGCGACGACCACCGGGCAAACGAGGTGCCCGCGGCGGGCAGTTCGACCGGCTGCCCGCTGTGATGCTGGGCCCAGGCGATGTTCAAGTCCTGCAACAGGATCCGCCAGGAAACACCGTCGACGGCGAGGTGGTGGACGATGACCACGAGCTGCCCGGTGGCGCTGGCCCACAGCGCGCTGAGCATCACGCCGGCGGCCGGGTTCAGCCGCGACCGCGCTTCGATAACCGCCGCGTCGGTCAACTCGTCCACGACGTGCAGGCACTGGGTGGCATCGACCGAGCCCGCCCCGGGCACCGTCAGCGCCCATTCGCCGGCGCCCTGGACGCCCGAGCGGTCGACGCGCAGCCGCAGCATCGCGTGGCGATCCAGCAGGGCCTGCAGCACCGTGACCACGTCGGCCTCGGTGACCCCGGCGGGGGCCTGCACCAGCATGGCCTGGTTGAATTGATCGACTTGTCCGCCAACGCTTTCCACGCCGTGCAGCCAACGGATGATCGGGGTGGCCTGCACCGGCCCGACGCCCTCGTCGAGCACCGCGGCGTCGGCGTCGACCACCTCGGCCACCCGGGCCAGCCGGGCCACGGTCTGCTCGACGAAGATGTCGCGGGTCTTGCACACCAGGCCGGCGGTGCGCGCCCGCGTCACCACCTGCATCGACGAAATGCTGTCCCCGCCAAGGTCGAAGAACGAGTCATCGACGCCGACCCGCTCGAGCCCGAGCACCTGGGCGTAGATGCCGGCCAGGATTTCTTCGACGGCGTTGTCGGGGGCCCGATATTGGTCGGCGTCGGAGTATTCCGGCGCGGGCAGCGCGCGGGTGTCCAGCTTGCCGTTGGGGGTCAGCGGCAGGGCCCGCATGACGACGACGGCGGCGGGAATCATGTAGCCCGGCAGCCTTTCGGCCAGCGCGGCACGCACCGCGGCCGGGTCGGCGGTCCCGGTGACGTAACCGACGAGGCGCTTGTCCCCTGGCCGGTCCTCGCGGGCGACGACGACGGCCTGCTCGACGCCGCCGGTCCAGGACAGCGCCGCCCGCACCTCGCCGAGCTCGATGCGGTAGCCGCGGATCTTGACCTGCTCGTCGGCGCGGCCGAGGTAGTCGAGCTGCCCGTCCCCGCGCCAGCGCACCAGGTCGCCGGTGCGGTACATGCGCGATCCGGGCGCCCCGAAGGGGCAGGCCACGAACCGTGACGCGGTCAGGCGGGCCCGCTTCCAGTAGCCGCAGGCCACGCCGGCGCCGGCCACATACAGCTCGCCGATCACGCCGGGTGGCACCGGCCGCAGCCACTCGTCGAGCACGAACGCCGCGCCGCCGGGCACCGGGGACCCGATCGGCACTGGGCCCGGTGAGCCCGCCTGAAGCGGGGCACTGATCGCGGCGTAGACCGTGGCTTCGGTGGGGCCGTAGGCGTTGATCATCACCCGGCCGGGAGCCCAGCGGTCCACCAGATCGGCCGGGCAGGCCTCGCCGGCGACCACCAGCGCGACCGACTCCAGGCCCGCGGGTGAGAGGGCGCCGGCCGCCGACGGGGTTTGACTGAGGACGCTGACCTGTTCGGCCACCAGCAATGCGTGCAGGTCTTCCGGTGACCGCGCCACGGTTTCGGGCACCACGACCAGTCGGCCGCCGTGCAACAGGGCGCCAAAGATTTCCCAGACCGAGACGTCGAAGGCCAGCGAATGCCATTGCGACCACACGCCGTCGGTCGGCAGGCCCGAGTCCTCGGATGCCAGCAGCTGGGTCACGTTGCGGTGGGTGACCGCAACGCCTTTGGGGACACCGGTGGTGCCGGAGGTGTAGATCAGGTAGGCGAGGTTGTCCGGCCCCGGCGCCGGCAGTGCGGTCGCGGGCTGGGTGTCGACGGCGGGATCGTTGACCTCGATGACCGCGGCCTCGTGGCCGTCGAGCCGCTCGACCAGATCGGCGGTGGTGAGCGTGGCGATCGGAGCGGCGTCGGAGAGCATGAACCCGATCCGCTCGGCCGGTAGCGCCGGGTCGATCGGCAGGTAGGCAGCCCCGGTCTTCAGCACGGCCAGGATCGAGACGATCGCCTCGGCGGAGCGTGAAAACAGCAGCGCCACAGCCTGTCCCGGGCCCGCCCCACGGCCGGCCAGCAGGTGCGCCAGCCGGTTCGACGCCTCGTCGAGCTCGCGGTAGGTCATCGCGTGTCCGTCGCACACCACCGCGACGCTGTCCGGGGTGCGGGCCGCCTGCGCGGCGAACAGCGCCGGGATCGAGTCGGTCCCGGTGGCCGGTCCGGTGAGCGCCGCGCGGTTGCCGACGTCGTCCAGTCGGGTGTGTTCGGCGTCGTCGAGCAGATCCACCGACGACAACGCCCGTGCGGGGTCGGCGGTCATCGCGAGCAGCACCCGCTGCAACCGGCCGATGAGGGCGGCGATGCTGTCCGCGTCGAATACGTCGGTGCGGAATTCCACGGTTCCGCCGATGCCGGCGGGCTCACCCGCGTCGCTCCAGCGTTCACCCATCGAGAACGTCAAATCCATTCGGGCGGTGTGAGTGTCGACCGGTATGGGTGTGACGTCGACATCGCCGAGGGACAGCCCGGCGGCGGGGCCGCTTTCCTGCCCGGCGAAGTTCTGCCAGGCCAGCATCACCTGGATCAGCGGGTGATGGGTCAGGCTGCGGGCGGGGTTGAGCCGCTCCACCAGCACCTCGAAGGGCACGTCCTGGTGCTCGTAGGCGGCCAGGCTGCGGTGACGCACCTGGGACAGCAGCTCGGCGAAGGTGGGATCACCGGCCGCATCGACCCGCAACACCAGCGTGTTGACGAAGAACCCGACCAGTTCGTCGAGCGCGGGGTCGGGCCGACCGGCGATCGGAAATCCCACCGCGACATCGGAACTCGTGCTGATCTTCGACAGCAACGCCACCAGGGCGGTCTGGATCACCATGAAGCTGGTGGCATTGTGTTGACGCGCCACGTCGGCCACCCGCTGTTGCAGCTCGGCGGGCCAGTCGATCTCCACCGTGGCGCCGCGCTGGTCGGCCACCATCGGGTAGGGCCGGTCGGTGGGCAGCTGCAACCGTTCCGGCATGCCGGCCAGGGCGTCTTCCCAGTAGGCGAGTTGGGCGGCGATGCGGCTGTTGCCGTCGTCGAGGTCGCCGAATTGCGCACGCTGCCACAGGGTGTAGTCGACGTATTGCACTGACAGCGGCGCCCAGTCGGGCCCGTGCCCGTCGCACCGGCCGGCATATGCCATCCCCAGATCACGGACGAGCGGCGTGAGGGACATGCCGTCGGCGGCGATGTGGTGCACCACGGCCACCAGCACGTGCCGGTCGCCGCGGATGCGGAAAAGCCCTGCCCGCAACGGGATTTGGGCCGACAGGTCGAAGGTGTAGCGGGCGGTGGCACCGATCGCCTCGTCCAGCTGTTCGGGCGACCAGGCGCTGGCGTCGACGACCTCCCACCCGAAATCTGCCTTGTCGGCGGGGATCACCACCTGCTGCGGCAGCCCATCGGGTGCGACGAACACGGTCCGCAGGCTCTCATGGCGGGCCACCACGTCGCCCAGCGCCGCGCCCAGGGCGTCGGCGTCGAGCGGCCCGTCCAACCGCAGCGCGGCCGCCATGTTGTATACCGGTGAGGGTCCTTGCAATTGGTCCAGGAACCACAGCCGGTTCTGGGCGAACGACAGCGGCACGACCGCGGGACGCTCGGCGGCCGTCAACGGCTCGAGCCCGCCGCCGCCCTCGCCGATCCGGGGCGCCAACTGCGCGATGGTGGGCGCCTCGAACACGGCCCGCACGGCGAGGCCGCTGCCCAGGCTGGCGTTGATCGCGGCGATCAGGCGCATCGCGGAGATGCTGTCGCCGCCCAGATCGAAGAAGGAGTCGTCGACCCCGACCCGCTCGACGCCGAGGACCCCGGCGTAGACGCCGGCCAGGATTTCCTCGGTGGGCGTTGTCGGGGCGCGGTACTGGCCGGCCGTGTATTCGGGTGCGGGCAGGGAGCGCGTGTCGAGTTTGCCGTTGGGCGTCAACGGAATGGCGTCGAGCGCCACCACCGCGGCGGGCACCATGTAGGCGGGCAGTCGTTCTGCCAGCGCGGCGCGCAGCCGGGCAGGGTCGGCGTTGCCGGAGATGTAGCCGACGAGTCGCTTGTCCCCGGGGCGGTCTTCGCGCGCGACGACGACGGCCTGCGCGACACCGTCGAATCCGGCCAGGGCGGACTGGATTTCGCCGAGCTCGATGCGATAGCCGCGGATCTTGACCTGCTCGTCGGCGCGGCCGAGGCACTGCAGTTGGCCCGCACCGGATCCCGAGTCGTCCCAGCGGACCAGGTCGCCGGTCCGATACATGCGGGTTCCGTCCCCGCCGAAGGGGCAGGCGACGAACCGCGACGCGGTCAGGCCCGGTCGGCCGATATACCCTGCGGCCACCCCGAATCCGGCGACGTACAGCTCACCGACGACGCCGGGCGGCACCGGCCGCAACGCGTCGTCGAGCACGAACAACGCCGCCCCCGGGACCGGGGCGCCGATGGGAACCGGTCCCATCCCGGCCGCCAGCGGCGCGCTGATCGTCACGCACATCGTGGTCTCGGTCGGGCCGTAGGCGTTGACCATCACCCGCCCGGGCGCCCACTGGTCGACGACCTCGGCCGGGCAGGCCTCGCCGGCCATCACCAGCGACACCGAATCCAGCCCCTCCGGCGAGAGCATGGCCACCGCCGACGGGGTCTGGGTCAACACGCTGACTCCGGTGGCGACCAGGACGTCGTGCAGGTCGTGCGGGGAAGCCGCCACAGCCTCGGGGACGACCACCAGGCGCCCGCCGCGCAGCAGCGCGCCGAAGATCTCCCACACCGAGACGTCGAACGCCAGCGAGTGACATTGCGACCAGACCCCCGCGGCCGGCAGCCCGGCATCCAGTGATCCCAGCAGCTGGGTGACGTTGCGGTGAGTGATCGCAACGCCTTTGGGGACACCGGTGGTGCCCGAGGTGTAGATCAGGTAGGCGAGGTTGTCCGGCCCCGGCGCCGGCAGGGCCGTCTCGGGCAGGGTGTCGATGCGGGAATCGTTGACGTCTATGACGGTCACGTCGCGACCGTCGAACCGCTCGGCCAGATCGGCGGTGGTGACCGCGGCGACCGGTGTGGCGTCGCCGAGCATGAATTCGATGCGCGCGTCCGGCGAGGACGGGTCGATCGGCAGATAGGCCGCTCCCGTTTTGAGCACGGCCAGGATCGACGCGACGGCTTCGGCGGACCGCGAAAACAGCAGCGCCACAACCCGTCCCGGGCCCGCGCCCGCGGACGCCAGGCAGTGCGCCAACCGGTTGGACGCCTCGTCGAGTTCCCGGTAGGTCACCGACAGGTCGCCGCACACCAGCGCCACGGATTCCGGGGCCCGCGCGGCCTGCGCGGCGAACAGCTCCGGAATCGACGCCGGCGCGTCGCCGGCCGGCCGGGTCAAAACCGCGTGGTTGCCAAGCTCATTCAGGCGGGCGTGCTCGGCCTCGTCGAGCAGATCCACCGACGACAGCGGGTGGGCGGGGTCGGCGGTCATCGCGGTCAGGACCCGCTGCAGGCGGCCGATCAACGCCTCGATGGTCGTGGCGTCGAACACGTCGGTGCGGAATTCCACCCGTCCGCCGATGCCGGCGGCCTCCCCGCGCTCGGTCCACCGTTCGGCCAGGGAGAACACCAGGTCCATGCGGGCCGACTGGTCCTCCACCGGGACTGAGGTCACCTCGAGGTCCCCCAGCGTCAGGCCGGCGGCGGGATCCTCGTGGCCGGCGAAGTTCTGCCAGGCCAGCATCACCTGAACCAGCGGGTGATGCGTCAGGCTTCGGGTCGGGTTGACCCGCTCGACCAGCACCTCGAACGGCACGTCCTGATGTTCGAAGGCCGCCAGGCTCTGCGCCTGGACCCGTTCCAGCAGTTCGGTGAAGCTGGGGTCGCCGGCCAGGTCGATCCGCAGCACCAGAGTGTTGACGAAGAAGCCCACCAGTTGGTCGAGCGCGGGGTCGCGCCGGCCGGCGATCGGGAAGCCCACTGCCACATCGGAACTCGCGCTCACCTTCGACAAGAGCACGGCCAGCGCGGCCTGCACCACCATGAAGCTGGTCGCGTTGTGCTCGCGGGCCACCCGGCGCACCTGCTGCTGCAGCTCCGCCGGCCAGTCGACCACCACGCTGTCGCCGCGCTGATCGGCCACCGGCGGGTACGGCCGATCGGTGGGCAGCTCGAGCCGCTCGGGCATGCCGGCCAGGGCATGCTCCCAGTACGCCAGTTGAGCGCCGATGCGGCTGTCGCCGTCGTCGAGGTCGCCGAATTGGGCGCGCTGCCAGAGCGTGTAATCGATGTACTGCACCGACAAGTCGGCCCATCCGGGGGGACGCCCGGCGCAGCGGCTGGTGTAGGCCACGCTCAGATCGGCACCCAACGGGGTCAGCGACAAGCCGTCCGCGGCGATGTGGTGCACGACGATCACCAGCAGGTGCTCATCGTCGGTGACCGTGAAAAGTCGCGCCCGGATCGGGATCTCGGCCGCCAGGTCAAAGGTGTGGCGTGCCGCCGCCTTGACGGCGTCGTCGACCTGGCCCGCCGGCCATGCGGTGGCATCGACGACGTCCCAGCCGAATTCGGCGCGCTCGGCGGGCACGACCACCTGCCGGGGGGTGCCTTCGTGCGACGGGAACAGGGTGCGCAGGCTCTCGTGGCGACTCACCACGTCGGCCAGCGCGGCGCCGAGCGCGCGCGCGTCGAGCCGCCCGCGCAGGCGCAAGGCCGCCGCCATGTTGTAATGCGGTGAGGGACCCTGGAATTGGTCGATGAACCACAACCGGTTCTGCGCGAACGACAGCGGGACCGCCGCCGGCCGCTCCCCCGCCTCCAGCGGTTCGAGCCCGCCCGAGCTCTCCGCGATGCGGGGCGCCAGCTGGGCGACCGTGGGCGCCTCGAAGACGACGCGCACCGCGAGATCGGTTTCCAGCGCGGAGTTGATCGCCGTGATCAGGCGCATGGTGGACAGCGAGTCGCCGCCGAGATCGAAGAACGAGTCGTCGACCCCGACCCGATCGACGCCGAGGACCTCGGCGAAGATGCCGGCCAGGATCTCCTCGACGGCGGTGCTCGGGGCGCGGTAGTGATCGGCGTTGCGATATTCGGGTGCGGGCAGGGCGCGGGCGTCGAGTTTGCCGTTCACCGTCACCGGCAGCGAATCCAGCACCACCACCGCCGCGGGGACCATGTACGCGGGCAGACGCTCGGCCAGGGCGGCGCGCGCCCGGGCGGGCTCCGCGGACCCGGTGACGTACCCCACGAGGCGTTTGTCACCGGGCCGGTCCTCGCGGGCGACGACGACCGCCTGCTCGACCCCGTCGAGCGCGGACAGCGCGGCCTGGATCTCACCGAGTTCGATGCGGTAGCCGCGGACCTTGACCTGTTCGTCGGCGCGTCCCAGGTAGCGCAGTTGGCCCTCCCCGGATCCGGAGCGGCCCCAGCAGACCAGGTCGCCGGTGCGGTACATGCGGCTGCCGGGTTCGCCGAAGGGGCAGGCCATGAACCGCGACGCGGTCAGGCCGGGGCGCCGCCAATAGCCGACGCCGACGCCTTCGCCGGCCAGATACAGCTCCCCCACCACGCCGGCGGGCACCGGGCGCAGCCACTCGTCGAGCACGAAAAACGCCGCCCGGGTCACCGGTGAGCCGATCGGCGGGAATCCCGACCCCGCCTGCAGCGGGGCGCTCTTGCAGGCCCACATGGTGGTCTCGGTGGGGCCGTACACGTTGACCATGACCCGACCCGGCGCCCAGCGGTCCACCAGCTCCGGCGGGCAGGGCTCGGCGCCGATCACCAACGCCGTGGAGTCCAGGCCGTCGGTGGGCAGCAGCCCCACCGCCGACGGGGTCTGGGTCAACACCGTGACGCCCTCGCGCACCAGCAGGGCGTGGAACTCCTCGGGCGAGCGGGCCACGGCGCCCGGTACGACGACGAGGCGCCCGCCGTGCAGCAGGGCGCCCCAGATCTCCCACACCGAGAAGTCGAACGCATAGGAATGGAATTGGGTCCACACCTGCTCGGCCGACAAGGCGAAACCGAGCCGCAGGTCATCGAACAGCTGCGCGACGTTGTGTTGGGTGACCGCAACGCCTTTGGGCACACCGGTGGTGCCGGAGGTGTAGATGACGTGTGCCAGATCGGTGGGCGCCGGCGCGGGCGGCGGGGTAATCGGCTGGGCCGCCACCGCGGGGTCGGCCACATCGACGACGGTCAGGTCGAAGCCGTCGAACCTGTCGGCCAGGTCGGAGGTGGTGACCGCGGCCATTGGGGCGGCGTCGGTCAGCATGAACTCCACCCGCGCGGACGGCAGCGCGGGGTCGATCGGCAGATACGCCGCCCCGGACTTGAGCACCGCCAAGATCGCCACGATCGCCTCGGCAGAGCGCGAAAACAGCAGCGCGACAAACTCCCCCGGGCCCGCGCCGTGTTCGACCAGCAGGTGTGCCAACCGGTTGGCGGCCTCGTCGAGCTCGCGGTACGTCATGGACCGGTCCTCGAACGTCAGCGCCACCGCGTCCGGCGTGCGTGCCGCCTGCGCGGCGAACAGTCCCGCGACCGTTACCGGTTCCATGCGCTCGGCCAGCACCGCCTGGTTGCCCCACCGCGCCAGCCGGGCGTGCTCGGCGGTGTCCAGCAGATCCACCGACGACAAGCGCCGCTCCGGCTCGGCGGTGACCGCGGCCAGCAGCCGCTGCAGCCGGTCGATCATCGCCTCGACGGTGTCCGCGTTGTAGACGTCGGTGCGGTATTCCGCCGTCACGGCGATCCCGGCGCGCTGGCCGGATTCGGTGAAGCGCTCGGCCAGCGAGAACGTCAAATCCATGCGAGCGGTGTTGGTGTGCAACGGCATTGGGGTGACTCGCAGATCACCCAGCGTCAGCCCCGCGGCGGGGGCGGTGACCTCTCCCGGGAAGTTCTCCCAACCCAGCAGCACCTGAATGAGCGGGTGATGGGCCATGCTGCGGGTGGGGTTGAGCCGCTCCACGAGCAGTTCGAATGGCACGTCTTGGTGTTCGAATGCGGCCAGGCTGCGCCGGCGCACCTCGGCCAGCAGCTCGGCGAAAGTCGGATCCCCGCCTAGAGCTCCTAGGTCGACCCGCAGCACCAGGGTGTTGACGAAGAAGCCGATGAGTTCGTCGAGGGCGGGTTCGGGACGCCCGGCGATCGGGAAGCCCACGGCCACATCGGTACTGGCGCTGATCTTGGCGAGCAGCGCGGCGAAGGCGGCCTGGATCACCATGAAGCTGGTGGCGTTGTGCTCGCGCGCTACCCGGCGGACCTGTTGCTGTAGCTCGGCCGGCCAGTCCACCGCCAGCCGGGCGCCGCGATGGTCGGCGACCTGCGGGTAGGGCCGATCGGTGGGCAGTTGCAGGCGTTCGGGGAGACCGGCCAGGGTGTCTGCCCAGTAGTCCAGCTGGGCGGCGATGCGGCTGTCGCCGTCGTCCACGTCACCGAGATGCGCGCGCTGCCAGAGCGTGTAGTCGACGTACTGCACCGCCAGCGGCGCCCAGTCGGGCGCCCGCCCCGCGCACCGGCTCGCGTAGGCGATCCCGAGGTCACGGGCGAAGGGGGTGATCGACCACCCGTCGGCGGCGATGTGGTGTACGGCGACCACCAGCATGTGCTCGTCGTCGCTCACGGTGAAAAGCTCGGTGTGTAGGGGGCTTTCGTTCTCCAGGTCGAAGGTGTACCGGGCGGCGGCCGCCATGGCCTCCCGCAGCCGGTCTTCCGGCCACCGGCGCGCGTCGATGACGTCGCAGGCGAACCCGATCCGCTCGGCGGGCACCACCACCTGCTGTGGAATTCCGTCGGCCGAAGCGAACACCGTGCGCAAGCTTTCGTGGCGGTCCACGACGTCGGCCAGCGCCGCGGCCAGCGCATCGGCGTCGAGGTGTCCGCGCAGCCGCAGCGCCACGGTGATGTTGTAGATCGCTGAGGGGCCCTGGAATTGGTCGATGAACCACAGCCGGGTCTGCGCGAAGGACAGTGGGATCGCCGCCGGTCGCTCCCCGGCCACCAGCGGTTCCGGACGGTCGGCGTCTCCCCTGCTGAGCAGGGCCAACTCGGCGACCGTGGGGGCCTCGAACACGGCCCGCACCCCGAGGTCGGAGTTCAGGCTGGTGTTGACCGCGGCGATCAGGCGCATCGCCGACAGCGAGTCGCCACCCAGGTCGAAGAAGGAGTCGTCGACACCCACCCGTTCCAGGCCGAGCACCTGGGCGTAGATGCCGACCAGGATCTCCTCGACGGCGGTGGACGGGGCGCGGTAACGATCGGCGTCCTGGTAATCGGGGGCCGGCAGCGCCTTGCGGTCGAGCTTGCCCGAGGACGTCATCGGGAATTCTTCAAGCGCCACAATGTGTGTCGGCACCATGTACTCGGGCAGCCAGGCGCTCAACCGTTCGCGCACCTCGCCGATCTTGGTGTTGGTGCGGGGGTCGTTGGCATGGCTGGTGCGTCGGCGGGCCCCGTCGGGTGCCAGGTAGAGATCGGTCAGCGGCGGGACGGCCTGGTCGCCGGAGGCGATGAAAACCGCGCTGAGAGTTCCGGCTTGGGCGCCCCAGGTGACGGCGACGTAATATCCGGCGCTCTCGCCGAGGCGGTGCAATTCTTCGGCGACGGTGGCGTCGGGGCCCGCGCCGGCCCGGGCCGCCGCGTCCGACAGCGCGTCCGTCAGGGGCAGCCCCTCGGCCAGCGCTGCCTCGACGGCGACGTCGGTGATCAGTCCGGCTCGCGGGATGTCGGTGATGCGGACGGCGGCGGGACGCCGCGATGTCAGGGTGTCGCGCAGCCCGCGCAGGCCGTCGCACTGCGCCCACGTCAGGGCGGGTTCGTCGGCCACCGAACGCACCGCCGCGGGTGCCTTGTGGATGGCGACGTCGTAGCGGTGCTGGTTCAGTTCGTTGTCGGCCATTCCCCGTTTGACGCGGATGTCGATCCCGACGGCCTCCGGCCGGGAGTCGGCCCAGGAGGTGAAAAACTCCGGCGCCAAGAGCAATTCGGTCTCGCCGAGCATGGCGTGGCGCACGCGCTGGCGGATTTCGGCCGCGTCGGTGGCGTCGCCGCGCGCCAGCGCGATCGCGGTCTGGAACGCCCCCTGCAGGGTGTGGTTACGGATGTCACCGATGAAGATCGCACCGCCGGGGGCCAACAGCGCCATGGCCTTGTCGATGACCTGGGCCAGGTATCCCGCGTTCGGGAAGTACTGGACGACCGAGTTGAGAATGATGGTGTCGAAGTGGCCGCGCGGCAGGCCGTCGGTGACGTGCGCGGGCTGGGTGCGCAGCTCGACGCGGTCGCGCCACGGCAGCCGCAGCTGCTCCATCGACCGGGCCAGGTTGTCGATCGCGACGGCCGAGAAGTCGGTGGCGACATAGCGATCGCAGCGCCGGGCGATCTGGGAGAGCAGCAATCCCGAGCCCGCGCCGATCTCGAGGACCCGGCGCGGCTGCAGGGACATGATGCGATCGACTGTGGCGGAACGCCATTCGGCCATCTCTTCGAGCGGAATCGGATCGCCGGTGTAGCTGCTGTTCCAGCCGCGGAAATCCTCGCCGAAGTTGGCCGCGAGGTCGGCGCCATACAGGTCGTCGTAGAGGTGCTGCCACTCCTGGACATCGTCGGCGTCCTGCTGGGCGTCCCGGTCGGTGGTGGCGGTGTGATCGAGCGTCACGTAGGCGACCAGCTGCGAGCCGGTTGCGGTGTCCGCAACGGTGACGGCGGCCTGGGTCACTTGGGGGCAGGCCAGCAGGGTGTTCTCGATTTCGCCCAATTCGATGCGCTGTCCGCGCAGTTTGATCTGGCTGTCGGCGCGGCCCAGATAGTCCAGGGTCCCGTCGGGCATCCAGCGCACCAGGTCGCCGGTGCGATACATGCGCTCCCCCACACCCCCAAAGGGGTTCGCGACGAACCGTTCCGCGGTCAACTCCACCCGGCCCAGATAGCCGTGCCCCAGGGCCGGCCCACTCAGGTACAGCTCGCCCACCACGCCGACCGGGACGGGGTTCAGCCACGCGTCGAGCACACGCGCGCACACGCCGGAAATGGGGGCGCCGATGCGCACCGGCTCGCCCGCCGACAGCCGCGCACAGGTGACCCAGATGGTGGTCTCGCTCGGGCCGTAGCCGTTGAACATCTGGCGGCCCGGCGCCCAGGCGTCCACCAGCTCGGGCAGGCAGGCCTCCCCGACGGCGACCAGCGTGTCCAGGCGAGAAAGCCGGGCGCGGTCCAGCGTCGAGATGACGGTGGGCGTCAGGATGGCCGCGCTGACCCGCTGGTGGTCCAGCAGCGCGGTCAGCGCCTCACCCGCATATACCTGCGGCGGCGCCACCACCAGCGCAGCGCCGGATCCCGCGGCCAGCAACAGTTCTCCGACCGAGGCGTCGAAGGTCGGCGAGGCGACCATCAGCACCCGCGCGTCCGAACCCAGGCCGAACCGCTCGCGTTGGGCGGCGGCCCAGCCCAGCAGGCCGCTGTGCCCGACGGCGACGCCCTTGGGGACGCCGGTCGAACCCGACGTGAAAATCAGGTATGCGGTGTCGCCGGCGCGCAGCGGCGAGACCCGGTCGGCGTCGGTGATCTCCTGCGCCGAGCGACCGGACAGGTCGAGGCCGTCGAGACGCACGATCGGGCGCGTCCCGGCGCCGGCGACGTCGTCGGTGCCGCACGTCAACACGCACACCGCGTCGACGGCGTCGAGCACCGAAGCGATCCGCTCGACCGGATGGTCCAGATCCACCGGCGCGTAGATGCCGCCGGCCTTGACGACGGCCCACCAGGCGACCACCAGCTCCGCGCAGCGGTCGATCGCCACACCGACGGCGCGCTCCGGGCCCACGCCGGCGTCGATCAGCATGCGCGCCAACCGCGTTGACCACTCGTCGAGTTCGCGATACGAGAGCTCCCGCGCGCCGTCGACCACCGCGGGCGCGTCGGGGGCCGCCGCCACCGCCGCGGCCAGCAGCTGTGGCGCCACCCCCACCGGCGCGCCGACACCGGCGCCGGACATCGTCGACAGCACCAGTTCACGCTCGTCGCCGTCCAGCAGGTCGACCGACGACAGCCGCCGGGTGGGGTCGGCGGTCATCGCGACCAGCGCCCGCTGCAGGCGCTCGACGAGCGACGCGATGCCGGCCGCGTCGAACACGTCGGCGTCGAATTCGATGTGCAGGCCGAGCTCGCGGCCGGGCAGGGCTTCCACCGTCAGCGGGTAATGGTTGTACTCGCGGTTGGTGAACTCTGCGATGGCGAGCCCGTCATCACCCAGCGTCATCCCGCTGTCCATCGGGTAGTTCTCGTAGACGAACAGCGTGTCGAAGAGTTGGTCGTGACCGGTGACACGGTGGATCTCGCTGAGCGCCAGGTGCTGGTGCTCGAGCGCGTCGTTGTGGCTGTTCTGCAGCTGCGCCAGCAGATCCGCGGTGGTGGTCGTCGCGGTGATGTTCGCGCGCACCGGCACGGTGTTGATCAGCAGCCCGACCATCGACTCCGCGTCGTCGACCTCCAGCTGGCCGACCCGCGATCGCGGGGTGCCGAAGACGACGTCGTGCTGACCGGTCAGCGAGGTCAGCACCAACGCCCACGCGGCCTGCAGCACGGTGCTCAGCGTGGTGTGGTGCGAGCGCGCCAACTCGGCGAGGGCCCGGGTGGTCTGTGCGGGCACGCGTGACTTCTCGAAGCCGCGGCGGCCCTGACCCAACCGGTCCTCGGGCGCGACCAGGGTGGGAGTTTCGAAGCCGGACAACAACTCTCCCCACGCCGCGCGGGAGGCGTCGAGGTCCCGATCGGCCAGCCAGGTGAGGAAGGCGCGGTAGGAGCCGGCCGCCGGCAGGCGGTGCCCGTAGTAGCCGGCGAAGATTTCGCGCAGCAGGATGGGCAGCGACCAGCCGTCAAGCAGGATGTGGTGATTGGTCAGCACGAACCGGAAGCGGCGGTCCGCGGCGCGGATCAGCGCGGCCCGGAACGCCGGCTGCCCGGCGAGGTCGCACACCGCGGCCCGTTCGGCGGCGCACAGCTGCTCGATCCGCTCGTCTGTGTCGCCGGCGCCGTCGAGTTCGAGGTACCGCCACTCGATCACGGGATCGGCCGGGATGACCTGCACCGGCTCGTCGAACTGTTCGCAGAACAGGGCCGCCAGGTGGGGGTGCCGGTTGACGACGGCGTGCACCGCGTCGCGCAGGCGATCGGCGTCGAGCGGTCCGGTGAGGGTGAAATCCAGTTGGACCGCATACATGTCGTCGCCGCCCCGCGCGGTGCTGGAGTGGAACAGCAGCCCCTGCTGCAGCGGGGTCAACGGCAAGATGTCGGCGATGTGGTGCTGGCGCTCCAGCTCGTCGATCTGCTGCTGGCTCAGCCGGGCCGGGGCGATGTCCGACGGGGTCAGCCCGCCGCCACCGGAGCGGACGTGCGCGCAGACTCCGGACAGCGCCTCGAACCACAGCCGGCTCAACCGGGTGATCTGGGTGGCGTCGAGAACCGATGGCGCCCAAGTCCATTCGGCGTGCAGGTGCGGGCCGGCTCCGGTGTCGATGGTGCCGGCGTTGAGCTCGACGGTGTGCATCAGCGGCATGGGCACCGCGGCGGCGGCGCCGATCAACGACAGGCCGTCCTGGCTGATGCGCCAGCCCTCGCCCACCGAATCGGGCGCTGCGCCTTGGCGTCCCAGGTAGTTGAACGCGATCGACGGGTCGGGCCCGGCGAGGTCGACGTCGGTGTTGAGGTACCGCAGCAGCCCGTAGGTCAGCGGCTCCGGCAGCGCGCGCAGCCGCTCCTTGGCGTGTTTGATGACCGGGCCCAGCGCCGTGTCGCCGGAAACCACCTGCGCCCAGCGCAACCCGGCCACCGGCCCCGCCACTTCCAGAGACACCGGGTACTTGGTGGTGAACCACCCGACGGTGCGGGACAGATCGGTGTCGGCGCCGAGTTCCTCGTGGCGCCCGTGAGCCTCGACGTCGATGCCGATCGGGGCGCCGGTGTCACCCAGGAATTCCGCCCACGCCAGCCCGAAGGCGATCAACAGGATGTCCTGGATCCCGGCGTGGAAAGCGGTCGGCACCTCGCCGAGCAGCATCCCGGTCGTCTCGGCGTCCAACTCGACCGACAAACGCCCGGCGCTGGCGTACGTGTCCACGTCGGGGCGGGCCGCGGGCAGCGCGGCGGGCGTCTCCGTCACCTTCTTCCAGGCGTTGAGCTGGCTGACCACGTCGGGGTGGCGCGCGTGCTCGTTCAGCAGTGTGGCCCAGCGGGCGAACGACGTCCCGGCCGGCGGCAGCTCCACCGGCTGGCCGGCGCGGTGCAGCGCCCACGCAATGTTGAGGTCTTCCAACAGGATCCACCACGACACCGCGTCGACGGCCAGGTGGTGGATGATGACCGTCAACTGGCCGGTGGCCTCGACCCACAACGCGCTGAGCATCGCGCCGGTGGACGGGTTCAACCGCGAACGGGCCTGCAGCAACGCCTCATCGGACACCGCGTCGACCGACCGCAGGCAGTCCTCGGCCCACACGGC
The DNA here is from genome assembly GCF_976985685.1 of Mycobacterium sp. NTMscope_Eco_3. Classification (NCBI taxonomy): domain Bacteria; kingdom Bacillati; phylum Actinomycetota; class Actinomycetes; order Mycobacteriales; family Mycobacteriaceae; genus Mycobacterium; species Mycobacterium sp. NTMscope_Eco_3. The sequence continues at coordinate 2,585,816 of NZ_CDRJYZ010000001.1, forward strand.
CCCCGGTTCCGGGATGTGGAACGCCCAGCCGCCGGCGTCGTCGCGATCGACGCGCAGCCGCAGCATGGCGTGCCGATCCACCAAGGCCTGCAACACGATTGAGACGTCGGCCGCGGTCACCCCCGCGGGGGCCTGCACCATCACGGTCTGGTTGAACTCGTCGACCGGGCCGGCCTTCTCCGCGCCCTGCAGCCACCGCATGATCGGGGTGGCCAGCACCGGCCCGACGCCCTCGTCGATCACCTCCGCCGCCCCGTCGCTCACCCCGGCCACCCGGGCCAGCCGGGCCACGGTCTGTTCGACGAACACGTCTCGGGGTCGGCACGTCAGGCCCGCCGCGCGCGCCCGCGCCACCACCTGCAGCGACAAGATGCTGTCGCCGCCCAGCTCGAAGAAGGACTCGTCGACGCCGACGCGCTGCACCCCGAGCACCTCGGCGTAGATGCCGGCCAGGATCTCCTCGACCGCGGTGGCCGGGGCGCGGTACTCGCCCGTCGTGTATGCGGGCATCGGCAGCGCGCGGGTGTCGAGTTTGCCGTTGGGCGTCAGCGGGAGCGCGTCGAGCACGACCACGGCCGCGGGCACCATGTAGCCGGGGAGCCGTTCGGCCAGCGCGGTGCGCGCCTCGGCCGGGTCGGCGATCCCGGTGACGTAACCGACCAGGCGTTTGTCGCCCGGGCGGTCCTCGCGGGCGATCACCACGGCCTGGTCGACGCCGTCGAGCGCGGCGAGAGCGGCCTGGATTTCGCCGAGCTCGATGCGATATCCGCGGATCTTGACCTGTTCGTCGGCGCGGCCGAAGTACTGCAGTTGGCCTGCACCGGATCCCGAGACGCCCCAGCACGCCAGGTCGCCGGTGCGGTACATGCGCGCACCCGCCTCACCGAAGGGGCACGCCACGAACCGTGACGCCGTCAGCCCGGTCCGGCCGACATATCCTCCGGTCACCCCGTCGCCCGCGACATACAACTCACCGACGACGCCGGGCGGCACCGGGCGCAGCCAGCCGTCGAGGACGAACAACGCCGCCCCGGGCACCGGGGAACCGATCGGCGGGGTCCCGGATCCCTTCGTCAGGGGGGCGCTGATCGCCACGCACATCGTCGTCTCGGTCGGGCCGTAGGCGTTGACCATCACCCGCCCCGGCGCCCAGCGGTCCACCACCTCGGGCGGGCAGGCCTCCCCCACCACCACCAGCGACGCCGCCGAAAGCCCCTCCGGCGAGAGCATCGCCACGGCCGACGGGGTCTGGGTCAACACGCTGACGTCCTCGTCGGCCAGCACGCCGTGCAACTCTTCGGGCGAACGCGCGACGTCTTCGGGGACCACGACCAGCCGCCCGCCGCGCAGCAGCGCGCCGAAGATCTCCCACACCGAGACGTCGAAGGCATACGAGTGGCACTGCGACCACACCCCCGACGGCGGCAGGCCGGCGTCCAGGGAACCCAGCAGCTGTGTCACGTTGCGATGAGTCACCGCAACGCCTTTGGGAACACCGGTGGTGCCCGAGGTGTAGATCAGGTAGGCGACATGGTCCGGCCCGGGCGCCGGCAACGCCTCGACGCGCTGGGCGTCGATGCGGGAATCGTTGACGTCGATGACCGTCACGTCGTGACCGTCGAGGCGGTCGGCCAGATCGACGGTGCTCAGCGCGGCAACCGGTTTGGCGTCGCCGAGCATGAACCCGATCCGCGACTCGGGCGACGAAGGATCGATCGGCAGATAGGCCGCCCCGGTTTTGAGCACCGCCAGGATCGACGCGACGGCCTCGGGAGAGCGCGAAAACATCAGCGCCACAGTCTGCCCCGGGCCCGCGCCCAGGCCGGTCAACAAATGCGCCAGCCGGTTGGACGCCTCGTCGAGTTCCCGGTAGGTCACCGGCCGGCCCTCGCACACCACCGCCACGGCCTCGGGCGCCCGGGTTACCTGGACGGCGAACAGCTCCGGCACCGATCCCGGCGCGGTTGGTGGCCGGCTCAAAACCCCGTTGTTACCAAGCTCTTCCAGGCGGGCGCGCTCCGCGGCCCGGAGCACATCCAACGCCGACAGGCGCCGGTCCGGATCGGCGACCATGGTCGCCAGCACACGCTGCAGCCGCTCGGTCAGATCCGCGACGTCGAAATTCGAGAACGGTTGCCCGATACCGACCGTGCTCAGGAACTGCTGGTCGCCGAATCCGAGGAAGAACAGGCCGAAGTGACCTACCGGCCCGAAGCTGGTGTAGGTCGCGGTCGCCGGGACGCCGTTGAGGCTGAGAGTGAGGCGGGCCGGGACGAAGTTGACGACCACCCGGTTGGGGGCCTGCCTCGGGCCGTTGAAGTCGCCTTCGCCGTCCAGAGTGCGTGTCGGGAATTGCTGATGCCGCAACGCCTCTCGAGACCGCTGGTCAACGTGCCGGCAAAAGTCGGCGAACGTGGTGGCCGGCGACGCCTTGAGCACCAGGGGCACCACGCCGGCGAGCATGCCGGGATGCGTCTTCGATTCCGGGTCCACTCGCCGGCTGACCGGAAAGTCGAGCACGACTTCGTCGGAACCGTCGGCGCACCAGCCGCGCACCAGAAGCGCGCAGGCCGCGGTGAGTACCGACGATCGACGGATGCCCAGCGTTTTGGACAACTCTTTGACCCTGCCGACCACGGACTGATCCAATTGCACTGGCGGAGAGGGTGAATACGGGTCACGCCCGTCATCGACCGGGGGCGCCGGATAAACGGCCCCGTTGCCCGCGGGGCGGTGTGCGGCCCAATAGTCCTGATCTTCACGGAATTTGGCGGACGCCTCGTAGTCCAGCTCGCCGCTCACGAGGTCGTGCAACGAGCCGAAGAAGGCGGGTGGAGCCGGTTTGCCGGCGGCCAGCGCGGAGTAGACGGCGGCGATCCGTCGGCCGATCAGCGCGATGCCCATGCCGTCGATGGCGATGTGATGGCACACCGAGAACCAGTAGTACTGGTCGGGACCCGTACGGAATAAAGCGAATTTGATCTTCGGGCCGGTCAGCGGCATCGGCGTCCGCTGGATCGATGATGCGGTCTCTCGGACTTCCCGCTCCGGATCCTGCGATTCGGTCAGGTCGTAGAAGACCAGATCGACATCGTCGTAGTCGACGGCCTTCTGGAAGACCTGGCCATCGGCCTCGAAGAAGGAGGCCCGCAGGCTTTCGGCCTCGTTGACCACGTGCCGCATGGCCTGATGCAACAGACCGGGGTCGATCGCCCCGTCGATACGGACCAGCACGCCCAGCTGCCACGCCGCATCGAAGTGGCCGGTCTGCTGTGCCAGCCAGATATCGAGCTGGCCTCGCGTCACCGGGAGTGCCCGGTCACCACCACGCGCCACTGAACCCCCCCAAGCTCTACCGAAGTCCTTCATATGACATCGGTCTAAACATCACAAACCGGCGCGGGTCGGCGTGTCGCGGAGGCTTTTCGCCCGGATATCGGGCCAGTGTTCATCGATGTAGTGCAGGCATGCGGCGCGGTCGGCTTCCCCAAAAACTACTCTCCAACCGGCGGGAACGGTAGTGAAAGTTGGCCAAAGGCTGTGCTGTTCTTCGTTATTGACTAGGACGAAAAAACTGCCGCCGTCGTCATCGAACGGATTGAGCTGCATTGGATGGACCCCCTAACACCGAAACGAAAACTCCAAAGCGCGCCAGGCCACACGAACGTCCGTGCAGCACTTAAGGATTAAGCCGTCAGGCTCGTTCAGTATCTCGACCGGCGGATGCGGTCGAACGCGGCGCCCGTGAGTTTGGACGCGGTGGCAACTGAGCCATGACGGCCATGGCAGACCCCCTACCCGGGGTGGCCCTACGACCGTCAATGTCGCCATTCACGCTCGCGGTGTACCCCGACCGCGCGGTTCGAAACATTTGAATTGCGTTCTTACGTAAGACATTAACAGCGGCCATTGTTGCACTCGTGTCTCGCTGTCCAGCAAAACAACGGTGAGCGCCGTTGCCGACGACATCGCCGCGACATGTGTGTCATAGGACCTCCTTTCACACACCCCTATCGAAAGTACTGGATTTGCCGGCGTGCAGACCCGGACATCGCTTACGCAATCGCAAAATATTTGCCTTCCGGCCCGTCGGTCCGCTCGACGCGACGGCGCACGCCGTGAAATATCCGATTATGCTGCCGCAAGTGCGTTCCCAATCACGCGCTCAGCAGCATATTCACGGCGCAAGCGTTCGGAGCATGACATCGATGCCCGGCCGACCGGACCGCTCGCCCCCACCGTGCAAAAACGTACGGACGCTTGCTAAGCCGATACCGACGGCATGACGATCGACATGGCGCGACCTTGCTTCGCCGTAGCTGTCGTGAGTCGGTTTGCCGCGGCGTTGGTTCAACGAGAGGTGCTCTGCGTTTCGTGGTTGGCGAAGCGCACCCGCCGCTGGCTACATCCGGGTCCCGATTCGCCGAGCCCTGACGGCCGGCGGGACCGGACAACCCGCGCGCGGGCTGCTTGTGATTGATCTCACGGCCGCCCGCCGGCTTCGCCGAATCCGTTGACCAAGATCAACATTGAGCACGCACAGCCGGTTCATAGCTTGGGCGGACGGCGGCCTCGGGGAGCCGGGCCGGGATCGTCCCGTCGGCGTTTAAGCGTCGACGGGCGCGGGTAGAGCTGCGGCCATGTGGGGGTCAGTGCTGGGCTTGGGAATCCTGGCTGCGCTCAACCCGGTTCGTCTCGGGCTCGCCCTCCTGATGATCTCGCGGCCACGGCCGGGACCGAGCCTGCTCGCCTACTGGGTCGGCGGGTTGACGGTATGCGTGCCCGAGCTCGTGCTCCCCCTGATGCTGCTGAACTTCACCCCCTTGTTCGGCCACGTTGCGCATGGTTCGTCTTCTCCTTCCACGGGGGCGACCCTCGGGAAAGTTCAAATCGGCCTCGGCGTGATCGGGCTGTCGATTGCGGCGGCGATAACGGTGCGCTTCGTGACGCGCGCGCGGACGGCGCAACTCTCCCCGGACGACCGATCGTCGGCACCGTCGTCGGCCTCGGGGGCCCCCATCGCCATGCCACGGCTGCTGACCCGCGTACAAGACGTCTCGAGCGACGACGGCTCTCCCTTCCGGCGCCTGCTCGGCCGCATCCACGACGCATGGGAGAGCGGGTCGTCGTGGGTCGCGTGGGTGATCGGCCTGATCTCGGTGCCGGTCGACGGCGTCCTCTTCATTGTCGCGATCATCGCGGCGTCGGGCGCGTCGCTCACCGCGCAGATCGGCGCCTCCGTCGCGTTCATCGCCCTGATGTACGCCGTCGTCGAGGTGATCCTCGTGGGCTATGTGGCGACGCCGGCAAAGACCCAATCCCTGCTGCGGGTGCTGCACGACTGGGTGCGCACCTATCACCGCCAGATCCTGGTCATCCTCTTCACGGTGGTCGGGGTGTCACAGCTGGCCCAGGGCCTGCACATCGTCTGAGCCACGAGTGCGTCGGGCCGCGCCGACGGCTCAGCCCGAACGCGGCGGGCGTTTCGTCTGGACCAGCTTGCGAGCGATCGGCTCGACCCGGGTGTTCGTCTCCTGCGACAGCCGGGTCAACAGGTCGAACGCGCGTTCGGCGTCGATATTGAATCGTTCCATCAGCACGCCCTTGGCCTGCCCGATCACGTCCCGGGTCTCGATCGCGCGCAGCAGTTGCTTGTTCTCGAGAGCCAGCGACTGCTGGCGTTGGAGGTGAAGGCGGGCTTCGACGGCGCTGACCGCCTCGAATGTGTGCAGCAGCTCGGCCGGATCCCAGGAGTCACCGTGCTCGACCTCGCGTGCCACCTCGGCAAGGAGCTGCCGGCTTTGGGAGACTTCCTTCACGGAGTGCACCACCCCCACCAGCTCGCCGTGGTCGAGCAGCGGCGAGTTGGTGGGGCTCCACACCTTGGGCAGGAATTCGTCGGGCGCGGCGGGGTCCGGAATGTCGTAGCGTTGCAGCCGCATCTTGTGGGTGTGACCGCTGCGCATCGCGATTTCCAGGGACGACGCAAGGTTCGACGTCCCATTCGCCTGCGGATCCTTGGGGTTGTCGGGGAATGCGTCAAACAGGTATTGCCCGGACAACTCGCCGTGTTCCCGCAGCGCCACGCGCTCGTAGCCTCGACTCGCCGCCCGGATCCGCAGGTCGCGATCAAGAAGCACGCAACAGACGCCCGAGACCCCTTGGACCATTTCTCGGGCTATCGCATCGAACTGATCTTGGCTGTGCACCGTTTATGCCACTACCCGTTTGTAGAAACGCTCAACCGCCGACGATCGCCTCGCTGCCGACCGCCGCTGCGTCATCCGCGCCGGCGCCCGGCTGGCGATCTGGTCGGGTCGGGCGCACTATCTCGCTATGAGACGAGAAGTGGGCGCCGAGATTGAAGTCGAAATCACCGCGGCCACGACGCTGGAGTTCCAGATTGCCGTAGCGCCGCACCCGCATGCCGAGGTCTTCGAGTCGCTGCGCTTCGTCTTGAACGGAGAGCGAATCTGGCCCTTGGAGGTCAGCGGATTGCACGGCAACCGCATCCATAAATTCGACGCGCAGGTCGGCACGCTGCGCGTGGACTACGCAGCGACGATCGTGGGGCACACCGATCCGGCTCCGGTGACCGAATACGACCAGTCGATGTACCTGCGGCCGAGTCGTTACGCCGAGGCCGACAAGTTTTATGGTTTCGCCGCTACAGAATTCGGCAACGACCGCGATTCGACGGCCCTGCTGGAGCACGTCAGTTCCTGGGTGGGCACCAGACTCAACTATGTACCCGGCTCGAGCGATCCGATTGACGGGGCGGTGGATACCCTGCTCGCCGGCGAAGGTGTGTGCCGTGACTACGCGCATCTGGTCGTGGCACTCCTGCGAGCGGTCAGCGTGCCGGCCCGCTTGGTATCCGTCTACGCGCCGGGCGTGAATCCGATGGACTTCCACGCGGTCGCCGAAGCTTTCGTCGAGGGGCAATGGCGGGTGGTCGACGCGACGCTGCTGGCGCCACGACAGGCACTGGTGCGCATAGCCACCGGTCGCGACGCGGCCGACACGGCCTTCCTGGATAACCACAAAGGCGCGATCACGCTGGATCGGCTGGTGGTCAGCGCCCTGGTGGACGGCGAATTGCCCCGCGACTCGATCGACCAACTGGTTTCGATCCGCTGAGGCAGCCGCAAACCGGAACTCCGGGCATCGTATTCACGCTGAAATCCGCTGTGCCACAGCATGTTTGCGCCACGGCGACGGTGAGAGCGCCTCGCGAGCCGGTGGCAATGACGATTCGCGCTCGCGTTCGGACACGACCGGAGTAGGGTAAGACCATCGGCGATACCTCGAACGTGACGATTCAAAGCCATGTCATCGTCGATTCGAATGATTGGCCCGCTTGGCGGCCAAGACGGGAGCGTCACTATGGCGCCGCATGACGACCACACCAATGCCGGGGGCCGGCACGCCCCGCCGCTACACACACCGCGCCTGCGCCTGAAACCGAAGTCGCCCCGCAGCGGGTATGTCGATGGAGCGTGGTGGCCGCACAGTGACGACCTGACGGCGGAGCTGCCAGATCTGCTCGCGGTGCTATCGGTTCGGCTTGGTCCGGTGGGTCGTGTCATCTACAACCTCGCCGAATGGGCAACGGCACCAGCGAAATTGGCGTTCGGTCCGCAGACGGTACGGCTCGACGGGTACCACCGCCAGCCGGTCCACACCGTCGAGGTGCTCGGGCTCAATCGCCAGAGAATCACCCTCCTGGTGGTTTCACCGCACACTGATGAACACCATGCGCACGCCGTCATGATGACCGCGGCCGGCCCGAACAACAGCTTGACCGTCGCGAGCCTGATGATCAGCGGGGAAAAAGTGGACGCCCGCGCGTAGCCCATGTCGGCCACATCACGCATCAGCGCCGGATCGACTGAAACCTGATTTATCCTGATTTCGCGGTGCATTTTCACCGGTTATGCATGTTGCGGGCGGCGCGACTTATTTTGATGTGGAAATTTAGGTCGGATTAGTTGGCAGCCGCTTTAGTGGCGGAGGCCCGGGCGCGCAGGAGGGGTGTACGCTCGGTTAAACCGGGACCTGCCAGGCCCCCAAATCAAAGGGCCGCGATGTCTGATAAATCTCCCCGGCAAACCATGGGTAAGAAATCGGGTAAATCCCTGAAAGAGAAACGCGCCGCGAAGCGCGGCAAGGCCGCCGAGATCTCGCAGGCGGAACCCCTGCTGGTCACCAAGAAGCGCTGAGGCGACGATCTTCCTCGATACCGCCCCGGCCATGCGTGATTGCATGCCACAGGGCCCCCGTATGCCCGGCAATTAACGCCCGCTATTTTGTCGCTGGATTGTGTTACGGTTGACCCGGATGTAGCTAAATACATCCGCTCCGAAAGAAAGCGAAGTTCGTATGACACAGGGAACTGTGAAATGGTTCAACAGCGAGAAGGGCTTCGGATTTATCGCCCCTGACGGCGGTGAAAAGGATGTATTTGTCCACCATTCTGAGATCCAGGAAAGCGGCTTCCGCACCCTCGAGGAGAATCAGCGCGTCCAGTTCGAGATCAGCCAGGGGCCTAAAGGCCCCCAGGCGGTGGGAGTGACCGCCGTCTAGCGGTGGAGCACAAAACCCCTGGGGCTGAACGCTATTCACACGGCCCAGGGGCCGGGCGATGCTGTTTCTCGGCCCCGGGGTTCGTGCGTCCGTCGAGATACGCGGCGCGCCAATCCAAAAGCCGCGCCTTGTACTGCGTCTGCTCGGCGCGCTAGGCGGTCCGGCCCCTCGGCTGGCCTCGTCTACTGCGGGTGAGCATCGCCGTCGCCAACCCGCGTCGCCTCGCGTCATCGTCCGCGATTGCTACTTGCGGCCGGCCCGCGGCGTCACGAAATCTATGCTCGGATGCTGTCTCTGGCGCGTCGTCGGCGGTCGCGGACAAAAATCGGTCGGGCAGCGCCAATTTGCAGATTGTGCGGACGGTGAGCAGGTACTGCCGGAGCAGCGGACCGGTGGTGTAGGGCAAGTCGTATGTGACGCACAGCGCGCGTACCCGTTGGGCGATCTCGGGGTAACGATTGCTCGGCAGATCGGGAAAGAGATGGTGTTCGATTTGATAGCAGAGGTTTCCGCTCATGAACGCCAACGCCGGACCGGCTCGGAAGTTGGCGGTCCCGAGCATCTGCCGGAGATACCATTCGGGTTTCGTCTCGTTCTCCACGACCGACGGGGTGAACTTTTCCGCGCCGTCAGCGAAGTGACCGCAGACGATGACCGCGTACGCCCACACGTTGCGTAACCCGTTGGCCACCACGTTCGCGCCGAGTGTGCGGCGCCATCGCCGTCGGCCCAGCGCAGGAAAGAAGACATAATCCTTAGCGGCCTGGCGAGCCATCTTGCGGATCATCACCCGTTTGTGGGCAGATCTACCGGCCTCTGTTGTCTCGCGATCCCGCACCGCGTACAGGCCATGCAGCGCGACGCCCCATTCGAATGCCAGCGCCAGCAACACCGCGCGCAACGGCTGCGCCAGGGCGCTCGGCTCCCACTCCTGATCGCGCGTGACCCGCAGGACTCCGAATCCGAGGTCGTCGTCCATGCCCACGACGTTGGTGTACACGTGGTGCAGGTGGTTGTGAGAGGACTGCCAATGCTTCGAGGGACCGACCATGTCCCATTCCCAGGTACTGGAGTGGATTTCCGGATCGTTCATCCAATCCCACTGACCGTGGCTGATGTTGTGGCTGAGTTCCATGTTCTCGATGCACTTGGCCGCCGCGAGCGCTGCGGTTCCGACAGCCCATCCGGTCTTCTTTTTGCTGCCGATGAGGGTCAGTCTGGCCGCGACCTCCAGGCATCGCTGAAAGGCGATGGCCCGCCGGATGTAGTCACGGTCCTTGGCGCCGCGCGAACTTTCGACGTCGCAACGGATGGTGTCCAGTGCGGCCGCGAAGTTCTCGAGGTCTTCATCGCTCAGGTGGGCGTATTCAGGTACTTCGGTAATCGCCATGGAATCAGTGAGATTCGGGCTGAACGGAGGCATGCGGACAGGGCGGGTTTACGAACCGCGGCAAAGGGGGTCACGTCCGATCTTGTGGATGGTTTACGCGCGAGTGGCGAGGATCGACGCGAGGTCAGATAAGCGGCGAACTTCTCGATCTAGAAAACCGGCCCGCGGGTATGGGGCGGCACGGCGACGCGTCCGGGACCTACCGGTCCGGTGGACGGCCGTATCATCTGTGTGAGAGCACCTGCCTGATCGGCTCGTGGGTTGGTCGATACCTGAGGCTACATGACTTCTCCGACCCTTCGGACTCATCAGCGCCTTCCTCACGGTGATAGCCGCTCGAAACGAGCCCACGGGCACCGGACACGCCTGACATCGCAGAGCCAATAGTCTGGTGTTTTGGACGCCTGCGCTTTTGAGAGGTGACGACATGCCCGCACCGTCAGCCGAGGTCTTCGACCGCCTGCGCCAGTTGGCCACGATCAAGGACGCCACCGCACGCCAGACCAAGACGATCGACGAGGTCTTCACCGGTAAGCCGCTGACCACCATCCCCATCGGCACGGCCGAAGACGTCGAAGCCGCGTTCGGCGACGCGCGCGCGGCGCAGGCCGACTGGGCGAACCGCCCGGTCAGCGAGCGCATCGATGTCATCAGCCGGTATCGCGACCTGGTCGTCGAGAACCGCGAGTTCCTGATGGATCTGCTGCAGGCCGAGGCGGGCAAGGCCCGGTGGGCCGCGCAGGAGGAGATCGTCGACCTGGTGGCGAACGCGAATTACTACGCGCGGGTCTCGGCGGACCTGCTGAAGCAGCGCACGGTGCAGGCGCTGCTCCCGGGAATCGGCAAGACCACGGTGGGTTATCAACCCAAGGGCGTGGTCGGGGTGATTTCGCCCTGGAACTACCCGATGACCCTGACGGCGTCGGACTCGGTGCCCGCGCTGCTGGCCGGTAACGCGGTGGTGCTCAAGCCGGACAGCCAGACCCCGTATTGCGCGCTCGCGTGCGCCGAACTGCTCTATGAGGCCGGCCTGCCGCGGGCGCTCTACGCGATCGTGCCCGGGCCGGGCTCGGTGGTCGGCACCGCGATCATCGACAACTGCGACTACCTGATGTTCACCGGCTCGACCGCCACCGGCAGGCAACTCGCGGAGCACGCGGGCCGCCGGCTGATCGGCTTCTCCGCCGAACTCGGGGGCAAGAACGCGATGATCGTCACGCGCGGCGCCAACCTCGACAAGGCCGCCAAGGCGGCCACCCGCGCGTGCTTCTCGAACGCGGGCCAGTTGTGCATCTCCATCGAGCGGATCTACGTCGAGAAGGACATCGCCGACGATTTCATCGGCAAGTTCGGCGCCGCGGTGCGCAACATGAAGCTGGGCTCCGCGTATGACTTCTCGATCGACATGGGAAGTCTGATCTCCGCGGGTCAGCTGGACACCGTGACGGACCATGTGGACGACGCGAAAGCCAAGGGCGCCAAGGTGATTGCCGGCGGCAAGGCCCGACCGGACGTTGGGCCGCTGTTCTACGAGCCCACGGTGCTGACCGACGTCACGCCGGAGATGGAATGCGCGGCCAACGAGACGTTCGGGCCGGTCGTGTCGATCTATCCGGTGGCCGACGTGGATGAGGCCGTCGAGAAGGCCAACGCCACCGAGTACGGGCTGAACGCCAGCGTATGGGCGGGCTCGTCCGCGGAAGGCCAGCAAATCGCCGCCCGGCTGCGGTCGGGGACCGTGAACGTCAACGAGGGTTATGCGTTCGCGTGGGGCAGCCTCGGCGCACCGATGGGCGGGATGGGCCAGTCCGGCGTCGGGCGCCGCCACGGTCCCGAGGGCCTGTTGAAGTACACCGAATCTCAGACGATCGCGACCGCGCGCGTGTTCAATCTTGATCCGCCGCTTGGCATTCCGTCGACCCTCTGGCAGAAGTCGCTGCTGCCCATCGTGCGGACGGTGATGAAGATTCCCGGGCGGAACTGACGTTCCCCGATTCCAGCGCCCCATTGCCAGGAGCTACTACAGCGCGTAGTATTCGGGCATCTTGCCGCGCACAAGGGGGTGCCATGTGAGGTGGAGTTTCGCCCAGGTCGGGCTGCTGATCATTTGCGTTTTCCACGTCATTCAGGCGGTGATCGGCTTCATCATGAATCCCAGCTTCGCGATCGGGCCCACCGCACCGACGGTCCAGCTGTTCGGAATGGACTACAACGGCTGGCACGCCGTCGCCGGCCTCGCGTTGTTCGCTCCCGGCCTGGTCTTCGCGATGCGCAAGTCGTGGTCGGTGTTGTATCTGCTGCTGGCAGCGATAGCCGGTGCACTGCCGGGCATTTGGGCCTTCTTCTCCCATCGGGTCGCGTTCGTGTTCACCTTTCCCAACAACGTCACCGACGCGGTGGTGCACCTGGTAACCGCGGCGATCATGGTGGCGGTGGCGGGCGTGCAGATCCGGATGGACGGCGGGCTCAAGCGTTCGCTCGCCGACCTCCGGAAGGCACCGTAGGTCTTCAAATTGCGCCGTTGCGGGTAGTCCTTCGGTCGACGAAGGAGATTGCGATGGGCAAGCACTCGGAAAAAGATGACGACGAGCCGAAGGGCGGCCGTCCCGGTCCCGCGGACCACGGCCACGAAGGTGGCATGGCGACCCGCGAGAACGCGCCGGAACTCACCGAGCCGGACCGTGAGGACTGACTGGGTTGAGTTTGGCCGCTGCTACTTGGAGGGGTTTCGGCCTTCCTCGTAGCGGAAGGACGCCACCAAAGCCACGGCCAGCAGGAACAGCAACGGCACGAACACCATCGGATACGCGGCGACCGCGGCCATGGCGATGAGCGAGCCGGGCACCCCCAACGTCAACGCGGCCGTCGGATGCTTCTCGCCCAGGCTGACGATCCTCGCGGGCGCCGCAAGCGCGACCGCGGCCTGCTGATACCGATCCGGCCAATCCCCGTAGTACGAGCAGCGGGTCTCTAGCCCGCAGCCCACGCAGTTGCGCCCGTAGGAGTAGCGGGTTTTGAGGCCGCAGCCCATGCAGGTGTGGGTGATCATCCGGCCCATGCTCTCATCGCGGCCAGTGGCCGCCGCGGGCGAGGCGTTCGACGCGCCCGCCGCGCTCCCATTCGTAGACCTGTGTCGGGCTGACAGGATTTGAACCTGCAACCACTTGACCCCCAGGAAGTGGGGTAGCGCGTTTTCCGAGGTCGCCGGCGGTTTCCGCCGCCATCGCATCGAGCTTCAAGTTAATGGACGTGCAGGCCGTTCGGCATCGCGCATCGCGTGTGGTCCTTGGGTGGTCCCCAGTGCCGATCGCAGCCGTGGCTAGCCCTGTACGTACATCCGCCGTACAATCAGCTAGTCGACAGTGCAGGCAGAGATAGCTTGAGGGGAAGGATGTCGCTGTGGCAGTCAAAACGAAGCGCATCGAGCTTCGCGCGGAGCAAGCGACCTTGGACCGCATCCAGCGCGCCGCCAACCTTGTCCATGAGCAGACCTCGGAGTTCGTGCGGAAAGCTGCGATGCAACGGGCCGAAGACATCCTGCGCCAAGAGCTGGTAACGGCAATGGAGCCCGAACAGTTCGACAAACTGATGTCCTCGCTGGATGCTGCCGACGATGCGCCGCGGCTGGCGGCAGCAGCACGCAAACCAGCGGTCTTCACAAGGCGTTGAACAGTGTTCGAGTCCGCCCGACTCGCTGACGCCCACACGCTGGAAGGGTTCGACTGCGGTAAGGAGTCGCTGAATACCTGGCTCATCGCCCATGCCCGTCGCGCGGACAGCAGCGGGGTCGCGCACGTCTACGTGTGGACCCCGCTCGGCGAACCGAAAGTCAGTGCCTATTTCGCCATCTGCCCCACCGAAGTAGTACGCAACGACGACGGCGTCTCGGGATCCATGGCCGGTGGCTATTCCCGCGTACCCGGATACTTGATTGCCCGCCTGGCGATCGACACGTCGCTGCGGGGTCAGGGATATGGCGAGCAACTGCTTCTGGACGCACTGGGCAAAGCCGTCGCCGCATCGGAAATCGGCGGCGGCCGGCTCATCGTCGTTGATGCTATAGACGACGAGGCGCAATCCTTCTACGAGCACTACCATTTCGTCCCCGTCACGAACCGCGAGCGTCGTCTGGTCATGAAGGTATCCACAGCGGCGAAAGCGCTCGGGGAGCGCTGGCGGCAGTAGACCCTTCCGCCGAAGAGTATGCTGCACAAAGGAGTTGGCCGTTAGCGGTGTCGAGAGTTTCCCCGGTGAGTTAGACACGCTGCGTGCCGACAACGCGCGTTTGCGTCATCTCCTTCAATTGAGTGAGGAACAGGCACGCGCGGCCTCCAGTGACCAGGCGACGCTGACGGGTGCGCCGGCCTCACCGGTGACCATGGGCTCCAGCTCCGCTCATAAGGTGCGGTTCTTCTTCGATTTGTTCCGTTGTCGCACCGATGTTTACGCGCTGCGCTGGGAAAATCGTCGAGATGGCCGTTCAGGTTGGATGCCGGCGATCAAAGGATATTGGCGCAAGGGTATGAACCGGGCCGACGCGCCTTACCTACCACTGACCCCCGAGGTCGTTGATGCCCACCTGCGAGGCGAAACACATATCGGCCTATATCCACTCAGCGATGACGACACCTGCTGGTGGGTCGCGGCCGATTTCGATAAGGAAGCCGCGATGCTCGACGCGCTCGCGTACATGAAAGCGGCTCGGTCCTATGGTATTCCGGCTGCGCTGGAGGTATCACAATCCGGGCGCGGAGCTCACGTGTGGATCTTCTTTGCTCATGCGATCTCGGCGTCGGTCGCCCGCAGCATCGCGACAAGTCTGCTCAGTGAGGCATTTCGCCTGCGTGGCAGCATGCATCTGAGTAGTTATGACCGCTTGTTCCCGTCCCAGGACGTACACACCGGGCGAGGGGTGGGCAATCTGATTGCCGCACCCATGAACGGTAAGCGCCGTCAACACGGCACCACCGTCTTCCTCGATCCCGCTACCCTTGAGCCCTACGAGGATCAGTGGGCATACCTGTCAAGCATCGCCAGATTGTCCACCAAAGAAGTGATCGCGTTGGCGCGTCAACTTCCCGAGCCGCAGATCGGCCATCGCGTCCGGCGTTTGCAGCTGCCGACGTCGTCGCGGATCATCCCGCGGCCGGCGGCAATCGTGCGCGCCGAGTTCACTTCACGACTCACTTTGACTGCTAACGATCTTGGCCCAGCAATGATCTCGGCTATTAAACATGCCGCGTCGATTCGCAATCCGGAATTCGATGCCCGCCAACGTGCTCGCCGCAGCACTTGGGACACACCGCGGTTCCTCTACAGCTACGACGAAACCGCTGAAGGTGATCTCGTCCTGCCGCGCGGCCTCCATCCGCTGCTCACTGAACTCGTCGAATCGGCCGACAGCACGCTACGCATTGACGATAAACGCGTCGCCGGACAAAACCATAACTTCACCTGCGGTACGCCGTTGCGCACCGCGCAGACCAGCGCACTGCGCCAACTCCTCGAACAAGACACCAGCGTCCTTGTCGCACCACCGGGTACCGGCAAGACGGTGATAGCCTGCGCGGCAATCGAATCGCGGTCCACCTCCACTCTGGTCCTCGTCGATCGCAAAGCCCTGGCCGACCAATGGCGCGACCGGATCAGCAGCCACCTCAGTTTCAAGTGCGGTCAAATCGGCGGTGGGCGATCGAAAACCACAGGCATTCTTGATATCGCCTTACTGCCAACGCTTGCCCGCCGCGACAACGTCGAGGAAATCACCGCCAACTACGGATTCGTAATCGTGGACGAATGCCACCACGTCGCAGCGAACGCATTCTTCGGCGTCCTGAGCCGCATGGCCGCGCGGTACTGGCTCGGCCTGACCGCCACCCCGGAACGCCGCGACGGGCTCGAAGACCTGATCTATCACCAACTCGGATCACACCACGTAGCGATCGACCAGTCGGGTACTGGACAACTTCCGGTCGACAGCTCCGACCTCTTTACGCCCCACCCAGTTCTGCACCTGCACCCGACCAAATTCCGTTACCGCGGCGACGCCGACCCCGCCGCACCCGGTGGAATGGCCGAAATCTATCGAGCTCTCGTCGCCGATCACGCACGACTCGACCAAATCGTGGCCGACGTCCTGACCGCCGCCGAAACCGGCGCCAACATCCTGGTGCTCACCACATGGGTCGAGCACCTCAACGCCATCACTGATCGACTACGTACCGCCGGAAAAACTGTCACCGTGCTCAGCGGCGGCATGAAGGCTCGCGAACGCCGCCAGATCGCCGACCAACTTGCCAACCACACGCCCGATTCGGATCCACTCCTCATCGTCGGCACCAGTTCGTTCATCGGGGAAGGCTTCGACTGCCGCGCTCTCGACACACTGTTCCTGGCCGCGCCAATCACCTTCAAGAATCGCCTGGTGCAATACATCGGTCGCGTCACCCGTCCCTACCCCTCGAAGACCACCGCAACCGTGCACGACTACCACGACGAACTCACTCCCGTCATCGCCTCATCGCTAAAGAAACGAGCACCCGGCTACCTCAAGATGGGCTTCCCCGACCCGCGCAAGGTGAGCGGATAGAACAGCGCGCCACCCCACTTGACCAGCGGTCTGTCGGTGTAAGGACTCAGGACATTCTTGACGGGTTGTCGTCAGGAGATGCTTGACGACTTTGGCCGTTAGCTCCTGCCCCTGTGACGTGAAACCGAGTGATTGAACTACCCCAGGTTTAGTTCCTACTCGGTTGCGAGGGCCGGGGTCGGCTGGCTCGCAGGGTGTGAGGTGCCGGTGAGGGCGGCCTCGTACTCGGCGGGTGGAACGTAGCCGAGGGCTTCGTGCAGGCGTTCCTGGTTGTACCAGGCCACCCATTCGGCGGTCGAGAGTTCGACATCATCGATGCACCGCCAGGGCTTGCCGCGGTTGATGAGCTCGGTCTTGTAGGCGGCGTTGACCGCTTCAGCGAGGGCGTTGTCATAACTATCGCCACGCGACCCGACCGAGGGCGCGATCCCCAGTTCAGCCAGCCGGTCGGTATAGGCCAGCGATAGGTACTGGGATCCGCGGTCGGAATGATGAACCAACTCGGATAGATCGGTATTCGACTGCCACACAGCGTGATTGAATGCTTGAAGCGGGAGGTCTTCGGTGCGCATCGTGGCCGAGACCGCCCAGCCAACGATCTTCTTGGTGCACGCATCAGTGACGAACGCGGTGTAACAGAACCCCTGCCAGGTCCGCACGAACGTGATGTCGGCGACCCATAGCCGGTTCGGTGCAGCGGCCCGGAATTGGCGGTTGACCAGATCGGCCGGCCGGATCGCGGCCGGGTCGCTGATCGTGGTGAACACCGGCTTGCCCCGCTGGGCGCCGCGCAACCCGGCCTTGCGCATCAACCGGCGGGTTTGTTCACGGCCCAGCTGCCAACCACGCCGTGTCATCGCCGCGTGCATCTTCTTGACCCCATACACCGAGTAGTTCTGCCGGTGCACCGCCTCAAGGTCAGCGATCAGCTGCTCATCGCGGATCTCCCGGTCCGACGGTGGTCGGGTCCGCGCGGCCCGATAACCCCGCGAGGTGAGGAATCCGGGGATAGCTGCCCGCAGCACACGGCAGATGAGCTCGACCCCGAACTGATCGCGATGAGCATCGATGTAGGCGATCATTTCGTCGCGGGGCGGTCGAACTCCGCGGCAAAAAACGCAGACGCTGACTTCAAAATCTCGTTAGTTATCTGAGGCCGTGAGGAAGCTGTTCACCATGTAGACGACACGCGTTCGGAGATGCCGGGAAATGCGTTGTGGACCAGTTATCTTCGGTGTCTGTGACGAGTCCTGGGCTGCGGGTGCAGTCGGTGGTGATGCCGTTCGGCGACCGCGAATCGTGGACGCTGGTGGATCAGGATGCGGTGGTGGTGGAGCCGGTCGAGGCGTTCTTGTCGCATCTGCACGCGATCGAGCGCTCACCGAACACGGTCAAGGCCTATGCCCATGATCTGCGGGATTGGTTCGAGTTCCTCGATCGGGGCGGCCTGGTGTGGTCGCGGGTGCGACTGGAGGAGGTGGGCCGGTTCGTGGCGTGGCTGCGACTACCCGCGGCGGGGCGAGTGGGCAATGTGTCAGCGCTGCCGACGGCGGAGAGCATGTGCTCGGAGGCCACGGTGAACCGCAAGCTATCGGCAATCTCGGCGTTTTATGAATTCCATCAGCGCCACGGAGTGGACCTGGGTGATCTGTTGACGACCTGGCAGCGGCATAAGGGACATGGTGGATCGTGGCGACCACTGCTGGCGCACCTGGGATCTCGACCGGAGCGCAGCAGGCGGATCCGGTTACGGGCCCAGCGGCGCATCCCGGACACGCTGGACACGGAACTGGTCGCGGCGATCGTGGCGGCCTGTGATCGGCTGCGGGATCGGTTCCTGTTTTCTCTGCTGGCTGCATCCGGGCTGCGGGTTGGTGAGGCGTTGGGGTTGCGGCACAGCGACATCGATGCGGCTGCTCGGCTGGTGACGGTGGTGCCGAGGGTGAATACGAATCGTGCCCGAGCCAAGGGCGGGGGTCGCCAGGTGCCGGTGCCGGGCGCGGTGATCCGGCTGTATGCGGATTATCTGCATGGCGAGTACGGCGAGCTGGACAGCGATTACGTATTCGTCAACTTGTGGTCCGGTCCTATTGGGTATCCGTTGACGTATGCCAGCGTCTACGATTTGGTCTGCCGATTGCGGGAGCGGACCGGAATCATGTTCGGGCCGCATACTTTTCGCCACTCGTATGCGACAGAGTTGTTGCGCCGCCAGGTGCCGGTCGAGGTGGTGGCCCATCTGTTGGGGCACGCGTCGATCGCGACGACCAGTGACGCGTACGCGCATCTGAAGGTCGAGGACACCCGCCGCGCGTTGGTGGCCGCGGGGTGGCTGGCGGACCGGGATGGGTCGTGGTGAGCGTCGAGGTGCTGGCGCCGCCGATTGAGCCCGGCTGGGTTGCGCGTTTGGGCGCAGCGGTGCGTGCGGAGTTCCGGGTCGAGGTGCTGGTGCCCGCCGTCGCGGATCCGATTCTCGGGTCGCCGGCATGCGCGGTGCCCGGGTGTGTGCGTTCGAG
This sequence comes from Mycobacterium sp. NTMscope_Eco_3, assembly GCF_976985685.1. Lineage (NCBI taxonomy): Bacteria > Bacillati > Actinomycetota > Actinomycetes > Mycobacteriales > Mycobacteriaceae > Mycobacterium > Mycobacterium sp. NTMscope_Eco_3. The sequence goes on from NZ_CDRJYZ010000001.1 coordinate 2,604,897, forward strand.
TCGCTACGCCGGGCTCTGCCCGGCCCATCTGGGCCGGTGGAGAAAGGCGGGTCGCCCGGATGACCGACGGGCGTGGGCGGCGACCGCTGATCCAGAGGTGATGGGGTACCGGCCGCTGCAATCGTGCCTGGTGCCCGGTTGCGGCTTCGGGCAGCATCGGTATCGGTTGTGCTACACGCATTCCCACGCCTGGGACAAGGCCGGACGCCCAGTGGTGGATCGGTGGAAGCCGGACGTGGCCGGCACGCCGGCAGCGGTGTGCGCCATCCCGGGGTGCATGTTGTGGGCCGAACTGGACGCCGGGTGGTGTCATTCCCACCACCGGCGGTGGCGGCTGCGTGGTCGCCCGTCGGCGGCGGAGTTCATCGCCTACTGCGCCAGCTACGGCGAGGATCGCTTCGACTTGCGGCCGCTGCGGCCGCAGTTGCGGCTGGAGATCGGCTACGCGCTGCAATGCCGCGTCGACCTGAACCGAACCCGCACCACACCGCGATCGATCAAGCCGCTGCTGGACCACTTGTCGGCAACCGGGGCCGAGTCGCTGCTGGATCGTCCGCTGGCCGACTGGCTGGCCGGGCTGCCGGCCGCGGCGTCGGTCAACACCCCGCGCGCGTTCCTCGGTTACGCGATCGAGTGCGTGCTCGATTTGCGCGACGGGACCGGCTGGGACAGCGAATACCAGCGTGACGTGTGGCGGCTACGGCGGCTCGGTGTTTCCGGCCATGACGGGGCCAAACTGGATTTCACTGCGGTGCACCCAGTCTGGCTTCGAGAGCTGGCCAAACGATGGTGCCGGTGGCGCATGTCGTGCGGAGTCGGGCTGGGGCAGCTACGCAGTGATCGCCTCGCGCTCGTTCGTTTGTCGCAGTTCATGCCCGGACTAGCGAGCTCGTCGGGCCCGGGTGCGCTCGAGCGGGCAGCGCTGGAGGCCTACCTGGCTCGACTGGCCGTTGAGATCCCACAACCGAAGACCCGCAGCGCCGAGATCGGCTGTGTGACCGGGTTTCTGAATGCCGTTCGCCAGCACCGGTGGGCATCGCTGCCGGCCGAGGCGCAGCTGTATCCCAGCGACCAGCCCCGCCGTGACGAGACACCGGCACCGCGGGCGATTCCCGAGTTCGTCATGGGCCAGTTGGAAAGCCCGGCCAACCTCGACCGGATCAGCGACCCGCGGATCCGGCTGCTGGTGGAGGTCCTCATCCGCACCGGCCTGCGCATTGGCGACGCCACCCGGCTGGCGCTGGACTGTCTGGTTCGCGACCCGCAGGGCGCGGTCTATTTGCGCTACCGCAACCATAAGATGCGCCGCGACGCGGTGGTGCCCATCGACGACGAACTCACCGCCATGATCCAGACGCAGCAGGAGCGCACCCGGCAGCGGTTTCCAACCACCGCCGTGTTGCTGCCGCGCAGCAGCGCCAACCCCGACGGACGGCTGCCCATTCCCACCGTGACGTTCCACCTCCAGCTCGGGCAGTGGCTCGAAACATGTGGTGTCACAGATGAACTCGGTCAGCCAGCGCATATCACCGCTCATCAGTTCCGGCACACGGCGGCCACACGATGGATCAACCATGAGGTGCCGCAGGAAGTGGTCCGACGCCTGCTCGACCACACCAGCCACACCATGACCGCCGTGTATGCCCGATTGGCCGACACCACCATACGAGAGCAGTGGGAACGCGCCCAGAAGATCAACATCCACGGTGAGCCGGTCGACATCACCGTCGACGGGCCCCTCGCCGATGGCGAGTGGATGAAGCAGAACCTTGCACGCGCGAAAATAGCGCTGCCCAACGGCTATTGTGGTCTGCCACTACAGAAATCGTGCCCGCACGCCAACGCATGTTTGACTTGTCCGCTGTTCATCACGACCGCCGAATTCCTACCCCAACACCGCAAGCAGCTCGATGACACCCGCACGTTGATCTCGCGTGCTCAAACCGACGGCCACACCCGCCTGGCCGAGATGAACCACACCGTCGAAACCAACCTGCTTACCATCATCGCCACCCTCGAAACCGACCAACGCGACTGCCGGTGCGCTGCAGCGGGCAGCGAAACATGCTGCGGAAAGGAACCATCCGATGCGCCATGACAACAGCCACTACCTCCTCGCCGCTGCCCAACGCCGCCGCGCCGACACCCTCCAACGCGCCCGGCAAGCCCTGCAGGAACTCGGCGAAACCGGCCAGCGGCGCACTATCACACAGATCGCCGCCCTCGCCGGCGTCTCCCGCTCATGGCTGTATGCCCAGCCCGCACTGCGCGACCAACTCCGCCGACTGACCGCCATATCGGAGACGCCCGAGCCGGCACCACCTGCCCCAGTCGAGCGCGGCTCCGACGCCTCCCTGCGCCAACGCCTCACCCTCGCACACGAACGCATCCGCGAACTCGACAACGAAAACCGTCAACTACGAAACCAGATCGCACTCCTGCACGGACAGCTCCGCGCCAACCGCATCGCCGACACCCACATCACGGACACCGTCCACGACACAAACACCCAGATCACGCCCCCAAACAGTCGAGCCCGCCCAAGATAACGTTGGCCCTGCGCAGTTCAGCGTTCTCGCGCTTGAGCTTACGGATCTCGGCATGCTCAGAACTGGTCATGCCCGGCCGTTCACCAGCATCGACTTGGGCCTTGCGTCGCCACCGACGCACCGACTCCTCCGAAATATCGAGTTTGCTGGCGACAGACTTTATGGCCTCGAACTCCGACACTTCCGAGGCTTCCATCACAGTGTCCAACAACCGCAACGCACGCTGCCGAAACTCCGGCGAATACTGACGGGGCATAGCTTCCAATCCTCCTATAAGGATCGGAACTAAACCTGGGGTAGTTCAGTCTTGGCGCAACTACGCCGGCACTGCCGGTGTTTGCTGCCTTCTATGTATGTGTGCGATCGAAGGACCACCGCAAGCAACGGACATGCCCCGTTGGCTTAAGCGAAGTCAGCGCGGCGATCTGTGGCACGCATTAGCAGCGAGTGCGGTGAGGGTCATTGGTCCATCACGCATTGCTTGGCGCGGAAGCGTGGGTGGCTGCACGACAGTAATCTTCTCAGCTGGTTCGCCAGAGCCCGCCTTCCAGAAGTTGCTGGACCATGTCGATGACGGTCGACGTCACCTGGTGGCTACGGACATAACCCGCATATAGGCCCACCCCACAAAGCACGACCATCAGCGTCTCGACCAAGGCCGGCGCATCGATATCCGCGGCGACCTCGTGGCGCTCGATCGCGTCATTGACACCGCGCATAAGAAATTCCCGAGTGATCCGTACGGAATCGTTCTCAACGCTCTTCCATTCCGGATGACTTTGCGATTCAAGTATGGCTGTGATTAGGAATGCCGATCCGGCGGCATTCGTGGAATTCGCTCTGCCCGCCGCGTCGATTAACGCGGTCAGGCGTGCCACAAACGTGTTCTCGCATTCTGCCCGACTAATAACGGCCTCGAGGATAGATTTGTTGGCGGCCCTCAGCACCTCGCGATAAAGCACCCGCTTGCTCGAGAAGTAGTGATTGATGGCCGGTCTGGTCAAGTCAGCGCGTTCAGCGATGGCCTGGAACGTTGCGCCGTCGTAACCGCGTTCGCCGAAGACTGTAAAAGCAGCTTCCATGATCCGCAGCCGCGTCTCATCGGCATTCACGGCGAGCGGGCGTCCTGGCCCTCGCTTCCGTCGTTCTTGCATTTTTAGAGTGTGCCACCAGTCTTCGTGCGGCAACGCGAATTTGACGCTGTACGTTGACCTTTTGAAGCGCTCAAATCGCACTACTTCTGTCCGAGACCTCACCCGACAACTCTGATTGTCGTCACCTCGATCGCGTCCCGGCCTGTAGTAACCGAAAGCCGATGGTGCGCAGCAGTTTAACTGGCTGCTAACACAGGATATTGTTTCGCGTGCGCGCGGCGAAATTACGCCGATCCTTGGAGGGATATGGCGGAAACACCTTTGAAGCGAATTCCGTACCTAGCGGATCGTTGCGGCGACGTCACTGGTTCGGATGCGGGTGCGTCGCGCTTGATGCGGAAGGTGTTGATCGGTCACCGGAATTAGTACCCGAGGACGGCGGCGATCGAATAGTCATGAAGGACCTTACAATCAAGGTGTCGACCACCCGACGTCACGTCGAGCGCCGGGACAGTCAACCCTCTGACTCAGTACGAGAAGACGGACTCAGTAATAGGTACCGGCCGCGGCTGCGCCGTCCGGCGGTTGGTAGCCAGCCGCCGAGTTCCGCAGCTGCCATATCAGCTCAGGACAAAGCAAGTTGACCGCGTACGAGACCAGATAATTAGCCGCGAATTCGTCGTTGGGGGTGACATCACTCTTGACGTCACCCATGACTTGCCCGTAGCCCTCGCCCCGGCCGACCTTGTCGCAAATTCCGTGGCCGTAGCTGAGCGCGTCATTGTCAGGAAATCCGTAATGCCGCCGCACGACCACGTCGTAGACGTACTCGACCTCGGGTGCTGGAGCGGCATGTACCCGCGGCGGTGGCGTTAACAGAAGCCCGCCGACGGCAACTGCGCCGACGATCAAAGCGACCAGCGATTTCCGACTCTTCATGGTTGGCGGCTCGAACGAATGGCCTGCGTCGCCGCAATAGGGTCCAAGAAAACTGCCCCTCGGTCAACCTGTTGAGCCGACCGGCTTCGCAGGGCTATGGGCATAAACCAAGACGTTAAACTATATAACGGATAAGGTCCAGGGATCTCACCGTGCCAGTCCAGCCAGACTAGCTACTAACTAGCCGGCGCTGTTCGGGATTCCCTTCGGCGAAATGCCAACGGGTAGAGCTCCGACGGTTACGTCTTCGCCAAATCCTCGGGAATGCGACGCCCCCTCCTCCTGGTCCAGCGTGTACAGATAACTCACGTTCATGCATCGTCCTGACGCGCAAGATGTGCCGCCCGAAGTGTGGCGCGAACGACCTTGCCGGCACTACTGAGCGGCAGCTCGGCGACCGAATACCAATACTGCGGAATCTTGAAGCCGGCGAGCTTGACCCGGGCGAAGGACCCTAGCTCCTGGGGCCGTGGGGGATGAGCCAAGTCTGTCGGAACTATGAACGCGGCCAAGGTTTCTCCGAGTCGCGGGTCTGGCACGCCCACAACGCCGACCGCGGCAACCGCGGGGTGAGCGCTGAGCACATTCTCGACTTCGAGCGGATAGATGTTTTCCCCACCGCGAACCACCATGTCGTGTCGACGACCGCAAAGACGGAGATAACCGTCGGCATCCATCGCACCCAGATCACCGGTGTGCAACCATCCATCGGCGGCCTGGGCGGAAAGGTGCGCCGCGGCGGCGAACACTTCGCCAATTCCTGCTCGGTCCGGCTCGTCGATTCGCAGACGGAGCCCGCTCACCGGCCGACCGACGCTGTACAGGATCTCGGGATTTTTGACCGCGGCCAATCGATGATCGTCTGGGCTCAGGCTGGTGATCGGGCTGCCCTCGGTTTGGCCGTAGAGACTTACCATGGCGACGTCTGGCAGCACGTCAAGGACCCGTCGCAACGTCTCGACGGTGATCGGCGAAGCACCATAGATCAATGTCTTAAGCGGAACTGCGTCGAGCAGCCGCTCGCTGAGCAACATCTCGATCATCGTCGGCACGAGCAGGCAGTGGGTGGCCTGGAGTTGCTTGAGGTTGCGCCACCAGTCGAAGGAGAACCTGTTGGTGGGGATAACCGCTGCCCCGGCCGTGAGCGCTACCAGGACGTTGCCCAGTCCCCCGATGTGATGCAACGGTGAGCCGGTGGCATAGCGATCGTCGGGGCCGATTCCGATCAAGCGGCGTAGCAGCTCGGCGCGGGCGCCGAGCACTCGCTCGGTGAGCGGGACCATTTTGGGAACTCCGGTTGTTCCCGCGGTGTGCAGGTAGATTGCCGTGGGAGCTGGTTCCGGATGCAACGGACGCCTCGACACTGGCAGGGAAGATATTGACACCACCCGTATCCCAACCGCGTCGGCGACCTGCCGAGCCGTCTCGACGAACGCCGCGTCGGCGAGAAGGACGGGCGAGCGGCTCCGGCGCACCGTTTCGGCCAACTCCGCAGCGGTCTGCCTAGGTCCGAGCGGAGCGAGTGGTCGATTGGCGGCGGCACCGCCGAACAGCAATGCCAGCGCATCGGCGTTGGTGGTGAGCAACCCAGGGATGGGCTGACCTGGCTGAACGTCGAGATCGACGAGCAGGTCCGCAGCTGTGACGCTCATGCCGATCAGTTCACGGCCAGTGACACAGCCCGCTTCGCCGATGACCGCTGCACGTTCACTGCGCTCGTGGACAGCGCAGATTCGCTCCAGCCACTTCATCCGAGCGGGTGAACCGGACTCGTCGGGCGGAACGCCATCGCGTCTCTCCTAGCCATTTGATCAAAACGATAAATAGTTTACTGTTTATGTGAAATGTCGCAAAGGAGGGCCGGCTGCGTGCGGATCATTGTCACCGGCGGGAATAGTGGCGTCGGGAAGGCGACCGCCCATGCGATGGCCGCCGCCGGCCACGAAGTGGTGATCGCCTGCCGCACCCCAACGAAGGCGTATGAGGCCGCTTCGTCGATGCCCGGCGACGTCCAAGTGCGCGAGTTAGACCTGGCCGACCTCACCAGCGTGCGTAAGTTCGCCGACACCGTCGACTATGTCGACGTGTTGGTGAACAACGCTGGTGTGTTGGGCTTGCCGTTGACTCGAACCGCGGACGGCTTCGAGGCTCACATGGGCACTAATCATCTTGGCCACTTCGCGTTGACCTGCCTTCTCGGCGACCGGATCCGCGACCGGGTCGTGGCGGTGGCCAGCACCAACTACACCACCGCTCGCATGCACTTCGATGACCTCAACTATCACCATCGCCGTTACAACCCATGGTCGGCATACGGGGAATCCAAGCTGGCGAACCTGCTGTTTGTGCGGGAATTGGTCGCCCGCGGCAAGACCGCCTATGCCTCCGATCCCGGCATGACCGACACCGGGATCACGCGTAACGGCTCGGGAGTATTGCAGTGGGCGGGCCGAGTGCTCTCGCCGCGCATCGCACAGAGCCCAGCTGACGGGGCCCGCTCGACCATTCAGGCGATCACCACGACATTGCCCAACGGCACCTACATTGCGCCGCGCGGCCTGATGCACCAGTGGGGCACACCGAAGCCCACCAAACTCAGAGAAAAGGCGCGCGACGCGGACAGCGCGCGACGGTTGTGGGATATCTCGGCTGAGCTCACGGGCTGCGAGTGGCAGGACAGCCATTCATGACTATCGAACGACTGCTGCCGACGCCAGAAGCACGCGAACTCGTTCGACTGGCCGCCGAGGTCGCCGACAAGGTGCTTGATCCAATCGTCGACGAGCATGAGAAGAGCGAGGCCTATCCCGAGGGAGTCTTCGCGACTCTGGGTGAGACTGGGCTGCTGACACTGCCGCACCCGCAGGAATGGGGCGGTGGCGGACAGCCCTACGAGGTATACCTGCAGGTTCTCGAGGAATTGGCCGCCCGGTGGGCGGCAGTCGCCGTGGCTGTCAGCGTCCACGTGCTCGCCTGCCATCCGTTGATCGCGTACGGCACCGACGAGCAACGACAGCGGTGGCTGCCGATCATGCTGGGTGGTCACACGATCGGTGCCTACAGCTTGTCCGAGCCGCAGGCCGGTTCCGACGCCGCCGCACTGACCTGTAAGGCCGCCGCAGTCGATGGCGGTTACCGCGTCAACGGCGCCAAGGCGTGGATCACCCATGGCGGCATAGCAGACTTCTACAGCCTCTTCGCCCGCACGGGTGAAGGTGGACAAGGCATTTCATGCTTCTTGGTCGAAAAGGACACCGACGGACTTACGTTCGGCAAACCCGAGGAGAAGATGGGCTTGCATGCCATCCCGACCACCACAGCGCACTACGACAATGCGTTCGTGTCTGCCAAACGGCGGATCGGCGCCGAGGGCGAGGGCCTCCAGATTGCCTTCAGCGCACTGGATTCCGGGCGCCTGGGCATCGCCGCGGTGGCCGTCGGGCTGGCGCAGGCCGCACTCGACGAGGCGGTTTCCTACTCCCAACAACGGACGACTTTCGGCCGCAAGATCATCGATCATCAAGGCCTGGCGTTCCTGCTGGCCGACATGGCAGCCGCGGTCGACTCTGCGCGCGCCACGTACCTGGACGCGGCGCGCCGCCGTGATGCCGGACTGCCCTACTCGCGCAACGCCTCGGTGGCAAAGCTCATTGCCACCGACGCCGCAATGAAGGTCACCACCGACGCCGTGCAGGTTTTCGGCGGCTATGGCTACACCAGGGATTACCGTGTCGAGCGCTACATGCGCGAAGCCAAAATCACCCAGATCTTCGAAGGCACCAACCAGATTCAGCGGCTGGTCATTGGTCGATCGTTGGTCGGATCATGACAGTCGAGATCGGTTCAACAGACGGCGCCTACGAGCGCCCCCAGTTGCGATTGGCGCCCAGCCCAACCGCCGAGTCGCATGCGTTCTGGGCCGGAGGGCGCAACGGCGAGTTGTTGATCACCCGCTGCCATGGCTGCGGCCACTTCTTTCACCCGCCGGGACCGGCCTGCTGGCGTTGCCGAAGCACAGACGTTGCACCGGAGCCCGTCTCCGGACGGGCAGCCGTCGCGGCGTATACCGTCAACCGCCAGAGTTGGATTCCGGGTTTCGATCCGCCATACATCGTGGCGATGGTCGAGCTCGCCGAGGAGCCCGATACACGGCTGATTTCGAACGTGGTCGACGTTGCCCCGGACGAGATCAGCGTCGGGATGGCCGTCGAAGTTTTTTTCGAAGACTGGACCGCGTTGTCGGGCGAGGAAGAAAGCCGGGTGTGGTTGCCGTTGTTTCGGCCGGTCAAAAACTGATCTCGTCCCTGGGCCAGATGCTGCTAATGTGACAGTCAACTGTCAAACCGTCGATGAGGACGTGAGATGACCAGCCAAGCCTTGCCCGTCACGCTGCGCTCGCCCGCGGACCTGACACCAGCCGTTCTGACCTCGCTGCTGCGTCGCCACCGGCCCGCGGTGACGGTCACCGACGTGCGGGTCCGGACCACCTGGCAAGGGACCACCTCACACATCCACCTCGACGTGGACTACGCCGATGACGACACCGGCTTACCTTCAAAGCTTTTCGTCAAGACACAACTTGGCACGGTGCACGATCTTCCCGCCGCGGTCGACGAGTCGCTATCGGAGGGCGGCGGCGGGACGGTTATGTTGGATGACGAGACGAAGTTCTATCGCAATCTTCGTGACGATCTCGACGTCGAGACCATGACGACCTACTTCGCTGAACATCTCGACGGACCGTCACAGTTCTTGGTGATCGGCGAAGACATCACGATGCGCGGAGCGCGGGTGCCCGACGCGGAGGCCGGTCTGCCCGTCGAGCAGGTCGACGAGCTGCTGGCGACGTTGAGCCGTGTGCACGCCCCGTTCTGGGCGAATCCGAGGCTCGATGGGCGCGGCGACCTGGCGTGGCTGCAGCATCCCGTCACCGGAGGGTTCGCAGAATTCCTGCGCACCAATGGATTCGCGATTATCCGTGCGTTCATCGACATTCCCTATAAGCGGGAGCTTCTTAACGCAACCGGCGCCGACATGGACAGTATGGAGGCAGCGTTCTGGACCCTGCAGGATCGCGTGGCTCACGATCCGATCACGCTGTTGCACGGGGACCCGCACCCGCGCAACACATATGTTCTCCCCGACGGCCGAGTGGGGCTACTGGACTGGCAGTTGGTGCGGCGGGGCTCGTGGTCCCACGACGTCGGATACGCATTGATCGGCGCGCTGCCGCCTGCTTCGCGTCGCGAGCACGAGCGTGAACTGCTCGACAACTACCGCGGGCGACTGCTCGATGCCGGCGTCTCGTCCGTGCCGGATCGCGAGCAGATGTGGACCGCCTATCGGCAGAGTCCGGCGTGGGGGTTTTGCATGTGGGCCATTACGCCCGATCAGATGTATTCCGTCGAGATCGTGCGTGCTGTGCTTGGCCGCTTCGCCGAGGCCTATTCGGACCTCGACACCGGTAAGTTGCTGAGCTGAGGAACGGCACCGTTTCCGAGACGTCGGTCGGACGCCGCGAACCAGGTCGATGCGGCACGAGTAGGGTTGGCGCACAACATCGGTGGGCCGGCCGAGCGCTCACCGGCGTAGTGGTGCAGGACGTTCGGCTCGCGCCATCCTTCGGGCTGGGGCTATCGGTTATTCCAGACCGTCTCCGGTCTGGCCTGCAGCAGATGAACCTCACCGGAGGCATCCACGGCCCACTCGACGTCCACGGCGTACCCGGCGTTCTGCTCAATTTGTAGGGCGAGGCGCGCAACCCGTAGCAGCGTGTCGTCATCGAGGCTCGGTGCGTCGCCCTCGCCGGGGGCGAGATCGACAATCCTGACCGCCCCGGACTCGTACCGATGGGCGCGAGTCTGGCGCGCAATCTCCCGCCTGCGCAAGCATAAGGCGGCCTTATCGACCCAGGCGCTGTCGGTTTCCACATCGCCGTTGACCACGCCTTCACCCAGGCCGAGGGCTGACGCGATATAGATCTGGTCACGGTCTCCCGTCACCGGCTCCAACGTCATCGTCACCCCCGCCGCCACGGCCGGCACCATTTGCTGAACAACCACCGCCATCGCGACATCATCGGAAGCCACGTTGAACCGCCGGCGATACCCGATCGCCCGCGTTGTATACAGACTTGCCCAACAACGGACAACGGCATCAAGCAGCGCGGGCTCACCCTCGATCCACAGATAGGTATCTTGCTGACCGGCGAACGACGCCTCGGCCGTGTCCTCTGCGACCGCGCTTGACCGTACCGCCACTGGTCCGCCGCCGATCTGGGCGTAAGCCTCCACAACCTGGACAGCGAGGTGCTCCGGGAGGGCGACTTGATCGAATAGCGCGGTGATTGCCGCCGACCTGTCCCGGTCGGTCCCCGTTGTCGTCAGTAGTTCGGCGATGCGTGGCGCCACTCCAGCGGCGGCAACGGCCTCGCGGTAGGCGCTCACGGTTATTACAAACCCTGGGGGAACCGACAGACCTTGTTTGGTCAGCGCCCCAAGGCCTATCGCCTTGCCGCCTACCTCGGCCCCTAGCTCCGAACTACACCGATGCAGCGGAACGACATGCATCGCCATGTGTTCCGCCCGGTGCGTACCTTCTGGCAAACCCCGGTTGTTAACCGTGCCGGCGGGCTTTTGACCAATTGTCATAGTGGTCGCCTACCTCTACTTGATGACGAATTCAGGTATGCGATAACCGCTGTCGCCGAGGTCGACGATGCGCATCTGCACCGGTTGCCCGATTCGGACATCGGCTGGATCCGCATCGATGACCGCATTGATCCGCAGGCCCGGCTGCTCCACGAGTTCGACGAGCCCGACGACGTAAGGGGGCACGCGGCCGGGAACGAGCGCCTGGCGGACCACAATGTAGCTGAAGATCGTGCCGTCGCCGCTGACTTCCTCGAAGTGTACGGGGCCGCCGGTGTGGCGGCTGCGTTCCAACGGTGGGTGGATCCACTTGCCGGTGTCGTCGCAGCGGCACAGCATCAACTTGCCGAGCTTCAGACCCTCCCAGTAAGACGCCGTATCAGGGTCAGGTACTGGAACCGGCGCCGCTAGTGCAGTATTCGTCACGGGTGCTCCTTGCTGTAGACGTTCGCACCGCCGAAAGGCCCGCCGCCCGCGGTCACTAATGCCAGTTGGGCGTCCTTGACCTGCCGCACGCCGGCCGCGTGCCGTAGTTGCAGCGCTGCCTCGTAGTGGTGGTTGAGGCCGTGGATATAACCTTCGGACAACAGCCCACCGTGCGGGTTGACGACGACGTCACCGCCGTAGGTGGCGCGTCCGGTCGAGAAGAACTTGCCCACTTCGCCTTTTTCGCAGAAGCCGAATCCCTCCATGGTGGCCATCACGGTGTAGGTGAAGCAGTCGTACATGCACGCCACGTCCATGTCGAAGGGACTCAGGCCTGTCTTCTCCCAGATCTTCGGTCCCGCTGTGCGCGAGTACATCTCGGTGGGGTCGTCCCATTCGGTCCAGCCGGAGCCTCCCTGCGAGTTCGACGACCCGACGAGCCACATCGGGGGCTGCTTCGCGTCGCGGGCGATGTCTTCGCCGGCGATCAGCACAGCTACCGCGCCGTCGACCTCCGATGTGCAATCCAGTACCCGGAACGGCTCGTTGATCCAGCGCGCGGCCAGATAGTCATCCATAGTGAGGGGTTCGCGACGCAGCGCGTGCTCGTTGGGTCCCGCGTGATTGCGTTGGGTGATTGCGATGTGGCCTAAATCCTCGCTCGTTGAACCGAATTCATGCTGGTGACGCCGGGCCCACATCGCGAACCACTGCGGCGGCACCATGAATCCGGAGGCCGTGTCGAACTGGTCGTGGTGCTGCACCTGCATCGGCCCCTCGACGTGACCGAACCGGTAACCCGAGCGGCCGTTGAGTGACCGGTAGACCAGCACGGCCTTGCACATGCCGGCCTCAATCACTGCAGCGGCGGTGGCGATTTGGTCGGCCACCAGGTTGCCGCCACCGTACATGGCATTGGCCCAAGCTAATTCGTCGATACCCAACGCCCACCCGACAAAGATCGGCTGCTCAGAGTCGTTGGCCATAAAGGTGCAGATGCCGTCGACGTCCGTCGGCCTCAGACCGGCATCATCGATGGCATCGCGACAGGCGGCCACGGCCATGCCGCGGGTCGTGCGGCCGGAGTTGCGGGAATACTCGGTACGGCCGATCCCGACGACGGCACAGGTCATGCGGCTCTCCGATCTACTTTGGCGCCGGATCGCGCGGCAGGCCGAGAATGCGCTCGGCGATCAGGTTTCTGACGATCTCCGACGTGCCGCCCGCGATGGTCAAGCACCGGCTGAACAGGTAATCGTGCACAACCTCGGGTTCCTCGCCGAGCAGAATGGCCTGACGGGCAATGCGGAGCCCCAGCTCCGCCACGCGCTGAGCATGCTCCGCTCCAAACAGCTTGGCGATGTTCCCTTCGATTCCGGGCCCGGCGTCGAAGACAGCCCTCGCAGCCTGCCGCAGGTTCAGCGTGGCCAGCGTGTAGGCCTCGATCAACAGCGCACCAACGTCACGCGCGACGCAGGTGTCGTGGGGCCGGTGGCGAGCCAGCAGATCGATCAACGTGTCGGCGGTCATGGTGACCGAGCCACCGCCGATCGACACTCGCTCGTTGCCGAATGCCGCCATCGCCACGCGCCAGCCTGCATTCACCCCGCCGACCACGTTGCGATCGGGCACGAACACGTCGTCGAAAAACACCTCGTTGAACAGCGTTTCGCCGGTGATCTCGGTCAGCGGGCGAATCTGCACCGCCGGATCGGTGAGGTCAATGATCATCGCTGTAATACCCTTGTGCTTGGGCGCATTCGGATCGGTGCGCACGGTGGCCAGCCCGCGCTGGCAGTTCACCGCGTCACTGGTCCACACTTTCTGACCGGTGACCACCCAGCCGTCGTCGACCCGTCTGGCCTTGGTGGCTACCGCCGCCGCGTCCGAGCCGGCGCCAGGTTCGCTAAACAGCTGGCACCACCGCAACTCGCCTTCGAGGCTCGGCCAGATCAATCGCTCGATCTGTTCGCTGCTGCCATGCTGGAGCAGCGTCGGCACCACCCATTCACCCAGTCCGAGGCTCGGCTTGTCCAGACCGCCCAAGGCGTCCTCGATGATCAACTGCTCGACGCTGTCTGCACCACGCCCGTACGGGGTGGGCCAATGCGGTTGCAGGTAACCGCTGCGCGCCCAGAGTCTTTGGCGATCGTCGGCGTCGGACGCCTCGAGTTCAGAGCGGAAATCCAGTGCGGCCTGGCGATACTGCTCGGCGCCCTGGGGTAGGTCTACCGAGTGCCGCCGACGCATTCCGCTGCCTTGCAGCGCGATAACCTTGTCCCGCAAAGCATCCTGGTCACCAACGAAGGCCTGCAACACGGTGGCCCGCCTGATGTAGAGGTGGGCGTCGTGCTCCCAGGTGTAGCCGATGCCGCCGTGAACCTGCACGTTCTGCAACGCCACCCGCTGATAGGCGGTCAGCGCATGCCCGGCTGCCATCGTCGCGGCCAGCTCAGCCTCCGCGCCAACGGCGCGCGCGGCGTCCCAGGTTGCCGCGACGGCCAGCTCGGTATCCACCAGCATGTTCGCGCAGTGGTGTTTGACCGCCTGAAAAGAGCCAATAGGCCTGCCGAATTGTTCGCGGCCGGCGGCGTAGGCCGTCGCCATCTCGGTACACGCACCCAGCCCGCCAACGGCTTCGGCCGCGGCCAGCAGCCGAAGAATGCGCACCGCTGCCCCGGCGGCGGCCGGGAAGACGTCGGCGACCTGCACGGAGCTCAGGCTGGCCACGACAACCGGTGCAAGTAGCCGGTCCACCGAGTCGACGCATCGTGTACTGACGCCGTCACCGGCCTGAACCAAAACGAGGTCGTCGCCCGCGGGCAGCAGGAACAAGTCTGCGCCCGGCTCGGCCAGTGCCGGCGCCCCGGCGGCCGAGACCTTCGAATCGTGAACAACAACATCGCCTTTGGTGCCAATGCCCGCGATCACGTCACCAGACACCAGCCGCGGTAACCACCGCTCTCGCTGCCCGTCGGTCCCTACTTCGGCGATCACCGCGGACACTGCGACGGTGGGCAGAAACGGTCCTCCCAGCGCGGCGCGACCGAGCTGCTCGAGCACGATCGTCAATTCAGGCAGTCCGTAACCCTGACCGTCGAACCGTTCGTCGATGTGCAGGCCAAGCCACCCGGTGGAGACCATCTCTTTCCAGAGTCCGTCGGTAGACCACCACCGACCGCCTTTGTCACGGTCGAGCAGGATCCGGCGTGCACTCACGGTGCCGGCGCGCCCGGCCACCATCGCGCCCGCCACGTCGGCGAGCGCGCGATGCTCCTCGGTTATCGCTAAGGGCATTGGCAGTTCTCCGTTATGTTCACCATGAGTTGCCAAACTGCTCGCGGTGGGTCACCGATGTCGCCGGGCGGCGGCGCGGTGGCGAGAGCTTGCGTGCGGGCGGGCCTACGTAGACCGCCGCCATTGGGATCAGGTTCTGGGGCAGTTGCAGCAGTTCGCGGACGCGATCGACACCGAAGGTGGTCAGGCCGGTAGTCAGACACGAGCCATAGCCGAGGTCGGCAGCGGCGAGCAGCATGTTCTGCACGGCCGGGTAGATCGATGACGGTGCGTAGACCTCGGGCACGCGATCGGTATCGGCGCACACCACCACCACGACCGGCGCCGCGGCGAAGCCGCCCTTGCTGAAACCGAATTCAAGGTCGGCGACCAATACCTTGTCCTCAACGCTATGCCTGACGTAGTCCCCGCCGCCCGCGTTCCACGTCTCCGTCCACCAAGCCGCTAGCAGCGCACGGTTGCTCTCGTCGCGGACCACGATGAACGTCCAAGGCTGGGTGTTCTCCGCGCTCGGCGCATGTACCGCGGCCGCCAGCATCTGCTCGACATCGGAGTCAGGTACCTTGCCGTCCGGATCGAAACGCCGACACGCACGCTGGGCGTGGATGCCCGCGAGCAACTCGCCCACTAGCGCTCCGCCAGTACACGTTCGCCGCGCGGCGCCCATCCGGTGAGGGAAACAGTGGTCAGATCGAGCCACTCCCCCAATGACAGCGTGCCGGCCATCACGCGCTTGAGGAACTGCGCCATGACGATCTCGGGGTCGTCGTCCAACTCGTAGATCACCATGTAACGGTGCGTCGGCGGCGGTAACTGAGCCGGCAGGTCCTCATCGTCGGGCACCTTCAGTTCGGTGATGTCGTAGCGTTGCGCCGCAACGACTCCGGGAACATCGAGAACCTCGGGCACATGCTGGGCGTCGTACCACTTGTTGAAGGCGTCATCTTCGCCTTCGATCGGGTTGGTAAGAGCTATGAACAGGTTCGAAGCCACGCCACACGCCTTTCTCGACGTCCAGGGTCCTCTGCCACATTATGACAGTCGACTGTCATAGTCAACGACGCGGCGGTGCGGTGAGACTCGACCTCTCGAGGTAGGCGTAGCCGGTCTCCCCGCCCCACGTCAGCTCGGCCCAGCTGACGGTGTAGGCCCGCGCCGGATCCACCAGCCCGTAGGGCAGGCCCTCGGCCATCGACAGCCACAGCGACGAGCAGATGGTGCCCGTGATCGGTTGACCGTCGAGCTTGCAGTTAAATTGCTCACCGTCGCGCTGCAACATCGCCGGTGGCGGGATCTCCTCCAGTTCCACGTGTCGCAGTGAGCCGTGGGTTACCGCGTAAGCACCCTGCAGCGTGGTACGCCCATCTCGGGCCCAGTACCTGCAGAAACCGAATGCGCGGCCGCTGGGCATGGCTCCCCCGGCGATGACGTGGCCGCCCCAGTCGGTGAGGGTGTCGGCACCGCGTGGTCCACGCGAATGATCGCGCCAGCCGCCACCATCGAACAGGAACGTCTCCGATCCTACGGTGACCTCGCCGACGACACGGGTGAGCTGCTCGTAGTGTTCTCTGGCCCAGCTCTGTTCGGCCATTCCCGCGCCCGACTCGGTCAGCGGACTGGCCTCGGCGTCCCACACCGGGGTCACACCGTGCACCTCCAGATCTAGCCGGACGTGGGTCTTAGGCCCGTCGGACAACGGAGCGCTGCGCATCGCGTCATAGGTAGACCGCAGACAGAATCCGTCAAAAGTGATGCGCCACTTGACGAACGGCTCTTCACAGCGGAAGGCCAGGCTGGCTCCTGCGGGCCGGCGCTCGGGCACAGTGCGGTGATACGCCCACATGGACAAGACTCCCTGGTCCGCGGGCAGCGCGATGAGGACACGGTCCTCCCACATCTCCCACATGTCGGCGACGGTGCCCAGATGCAGCCACATGCCGACGTCGTGCACAGGGTCGTAGGGCGTGAACAGCAGATTTTCGGTCCAGCAAGACACCGGCGGGCAAGTGGTCACGACTTGCTCCTTGGCCACGGGCAGACCCGAGGAGAGCGCGCCCGGCTCGACGCTCACTTCTCCACCATGGCCCGAGACCGGACCAGCACCACGATCTCACCGGTGGTCCCGTCCACCCTCACGACGTCGCCGCTGCGTAATGCCCTGGTGCCGTTCCCCGTTCCGACCACGCACGTGATACCGAGCTCGCGCGCGACGATCGCCCCGTGACTGGCGGGACTGCCCATGTCGGTTACCAGGGCACCCGCAAGCGAGACCAAGGCGGTCCAGCCAGGGTCGACGAACTTGCAAACCAGTACCTCGCCGTCGTCGAGGGTGTCGTGAGATTCCGCATCGACCACCACCCTTACGGTGCCTTCGAAGACCCCTGGGCCTGCGGGTGTTCCGTGAACGACGGCATCCGCTGGAGGCGGTTCGCACGACATCTCGATAGCCTCGGGCATCCCGGTGAAAACCGACGGCACCTCAAGGCGCCGGTACTCCTCGCGCCGGCTTCGACGAAACTCCACCAAATCGCGCACGTTCGCAGGAAGCGGAGCCAGCAGTTCATCCACAGTCAGGTAACAGGCGTCGTCAATCCGATCCAGCGTCCCGGCATCGACCAACTCAGCACCGAACCCGCCGGCGGCCGCGCGGCATCCATCAACGGCGGTCAGGAATGAGGCCTTGGTCAGTTCCACGGCTCGCACCTGTGCCCCAGTCAATGCCAGCAGCCGGCGCACCAATAGGCGTCTCGCCGGGGGAAGCGTTGAGAGCAAATCGGTCTCGGCGTGCCGGCGCGTCGATGCTGCACGTTCTGCGCGCACCGCCGGGCGGTCGGCCTCGGGCCTGCCGCTGTGGGCGGCGGCAGCACGCAGGACCGCTTCTGGGTCCTCCCGCCATGAATGCCCGATCACATTGCCCTCATTGGGGCCATGGAACCCGTGCCGAGAAAGAAACTCGTCCACCGTAATCCGTCGGTGCCCCAACGACCACACGTCATCGGCCAATTCGGTTTCGATCACGCCGCCGTACCCGGCCAACAGTGCGGGCACCAGATCACCACGACCCGCCTTGACGGCGATCGATTCGACCTGTGCGCGACACACATTGAGGATCAGCCGGGTGCGGACATGTACCCGCATCGCCGCACTGAACCGGTGCGACGAATCAGTCAGCAGAGTCCGCGGATCGGGCCATCGTCCATCTAGCACGGTTGCCCGCCACCAGTTCATCTGGCGTTGGTGCAAACGGACCGGAGCAGACCGCTCTCGCGCCAGCACCAACGGCGCCTTGACGACGACTGCCGGCAACCGGCGGGGGTCGCTACGGGTCGGAGCCGCATCGGGCCGCACTGCGCCCAACAAGTCGCGTTCGAAGTCGTCACCGGTCATTCCGGGCAGCAATCCGGCGAGTTCGCGGGCGCGATCGACGTTCATCGCTTGTCTGCCAAAGAAGCAGGCGGTGCTCCACTGATTCGGGTCGTCGGGTACCCGAAGTGCCGATGACCCCAGCACGCCGAAGTCGTAGAGGCCGCCGCGGGAAGCGAATTCGACACCGGTCCCCCACAGTGACCAGCACAGCGGGGAGAGGATATCGGGCGTCGCTTCGCCAACGTTCGTCAGAGTCCAGAGGCGATCAGGTTCGCTCCTGCCCCGGATCGGATTGGTTAAGGGCACCGCGGGGCCGGTATGCATGGTTCTCCTGCTCGCATATCTTGACAGTAGGCTGTCGTATCCGCATACGAGTATCGCATCAGACTAGCTGCCGTGTCAGCAGATTTGAATCTACGGACGCGGCAGCCCCGTGCTTGACGGGCGACAGTAGACTGTCATAATGAGCGAGTCGCTCGGCCTGGCGTCGGATCATTCAGTCAACGCTCCGCCAACGGGCATGAAATCGGAAGGTGCCAGATGAGATTCGCCGTGTACCTACCCAACTGCATGCATGTCGCAGCGATCACGCAGCCGTGGGAACACCAGCTCACCGGCGCTGATATCGCGCGAGCTGCCCAACGCGCCGAGCAGCTGGGCTATTCGATGGTGTTCCTGCCCGAACACTTCCTCACCCCGACGGGTCATGTGGAGTTGTCCGGGGACCACTACTTTGACGCCACCACTGCCCAGGCCTTCGTCGCGGGCGCAACTTCGACGATCACCATTGGGTCGATGGTCACGATTTTGCCGTTGCACAACCCGATCATCGCCGCGAAACAGATCGCAACGTTCGATTGGCTCAGTGGCGGTCGGGCCCAGACCACTGTCGGTGTCGGTTGGCTCAAGGAGGAGTATGACGCGATCGGCGTTCCCTTCTCCCAGCGTGGCCGTATAGCGGACGAGTGTCTTGAGGCGATGTTCGAGTTGTGGCACAGCGATTCGCCAAGCTTCGACGGCGACTTCGTCAAGTTCGACGACATCGCATTCGGGCCCAAACCAATCTCCAAACCCCACCCGACAGTGTGGATGGGTGGGGACGCCGACGCGGTGCTGCGCCGCGCGGCTAGGTTCGGCAACGGCTGGGCGCCATGGCTGACCAAGCCCGACGAACTGCCCGCCAAGATGGACTACCTACGCTCGCAGCCCGGGTTCGACGACCGGCCGTTCTCCCTGTTCTACAGCCTTGCGGTGCTGTCGATCGGTCAGGAGCACGCCGTCGTCGACGACCCCAATGCCCATTTTGGCCAGAGCGCCCAGCAGGTCATCGACAACTGCAACATGCTGGCCGAGCGTGGCGTGACGGACACCTGGGTCAACCCGCCCGCGTTGGACGGGTTGAATGCCTACCTCGACCACATGCAGTGGGTGGCTGAGGAAATCATCCCGAAGGTCGGATGAGGCTTCGCGCCACGACCGTCAGATTTACTGACCCCGCGATGACGGCTTGATGTTCAGCGGAACCGATTGCAGCGACATCGTCCCAGTCGGCCACGGCATCTGTGGCGGCTTGCCTTGAGCCAGAGTGTATTCGGGTATGCGGGAGTGCCATTCCTCGAGGATGAGTCGGAGTTCGAGACGCGCCAGATGCGAACCCAGACACCGGTGCGGTCCACGTCCGAACGCGAAGTGCACAACCTTGCTGTCGAGATGAACCTCATCGGCTTCCTGATACCGCCGCGGATCACGATCGGCGCTGCCATAACTGAGCATGACCGTGGTGTCCTTCGGCACGACCCTGCCCGCCACCTCGACCTCCTCGGTGATGACACGTGGCGCGAAAGGAACAGGTCCGTCGACGCGCAACATATCCTCGATGAACGCGGGAATGAGCCCGAAGTCGTTCGCGATACGGCGGCGCATCTTGGTGTCGGCCGCGAGCCTGGCCAGAGAAAACCCCACCGCAGAGGTGACGGTGTCGAGCCCGGCCAGCACGAACATGAAACAGAGGCCGAGGATCTCGTTGTCGGACATGCCACCCTCGTCGGTGTCTTGTATCAGCTGGGTGAGCATGTCGTCGCCGGTCGAATCGGCGCGCCGCTCTGCGATGTGCTCGGTTAGATAGGTGAACAGTTCCAGCGCGTGAGCCATCACCTCCGGGGTCGCCTCGGTGCTACTCGGATCGGTGAATTGCAGAATCGCATCCTTCCACTGCACCAGCCGGTCGCGGTCCGCCATGGGTAGCCCGAACAGCGTCAAAAACACCTGGGAAGGAAACGGTGTGGCGAGATCGGGCACCACATCGCACTCGCCGCGCGCGACGATGGCGTCAATCAACTCCCCGGCCTGCCTGCGTAATTCGGGCTCACGCTCAGCCATCTTCTTGGGGCTGAAGAACGGATCAAGCATTCGGCGGAACCGGGTGTGATCCGGCGGATCTATCGCGATCGGTACCAGCGGGACCGGGCTTCCCAGGCGGTCGAAAGCTTTTGCCGATGAGAAGATCTCAGGTCGCTTGGCCGCGAACTCGACGGCCTCGGCGCTGGTGAGCACGACCTCTTCGCCAGAACTCACCGCCTCGCCGGCCTCCCGCAGTTCCCGCCACGCGCGCGTGCGGTCCTCCGTGAAGGGCAGATCGTTGATGTTCAGCGTTCCGGTGATGCCGAGCTCGGTCATTGAGACCAGATCCTCTCTGCCCGCGCCGGTTAGCGCTCAAATTTCACTATGACAGTGCACTGTCATATATTGGAAGTATCGTTGGTATCACAACGAGTGTCAACGATGTGCCGGCACCCAGAGTCGTTGTACTGTCGAGACACCCAGACTTGAAAGGGGATGGCGGATGGCCCGGGGCGATCGATCACCGCGGGACGCGCATGCGGACCGGATCCGCAATGCTCTGCTGAATTCGGCCCTGAACCTGTTCAGCACCAACGGTTACGACGAGACCACCACGGACCAGATCGCCGAGAGCGTGGGCGTTTCGCCGAGAACCTTCTTCCGCTACTTCCCGACCAAGGAGTCGGTGCTTTTCTTCGGCGAGTACGACTTCATCGACGCCGTGAGCGGTGTCTACCTCGCTCAACCGGACAAGGTGTCAGATTTCGAGGCGTTGGCGAATTCCTTCGCGTTGCTGGCGCCCGGCCTCAAGCGCATCCGTAAAAGGATCGGTCAGTACCACGACGCTGTCGCGTCGTCGCTCGTGCTGCTAGGCCGCGAGCGGAAAAACCATGAGGCCAACGCCGAGACCGTCGCCAAAGTGATCGCCGAGCGACGCCGATTGCCGGCACCCGACACCGAATGCCGGCTCTTGGCGGCCGTCGGCATGCTGCTGGTCGAGCGGGCCCTCAACCAGTGGTTGTCGACACCGGGCCGCTCGCTCGAGGACCTGATCCGCCAGGAGTTCGCCGCTCTGCCCGCGGTGCTGAAGTAGCGCGACCTAGCGATCGCCGAAACGGGTGCCGTCGGGACAGTGTCGAGGTGTGCCTGGTCCGCAAAACTGCGTGCGCAGATAGCTGGGGTAGGTCTGGGTAGGCCCGGCGTAGAAGCCGGCGAGGTTCACCGGCACGTCGTACACACCTATTGCCACCGCGTGCAGAAACCCGGTCACCGCGAGCGCCCTCAGCAGTCCTCTGACCCGTGGTCCGGCCCACCGCAGCGTCTCCACACCCGCCTCCACCCGGACCTGGCCGGCGCGGTTGCGAAAGAACATCAGCGCTCCGCTGGAGCTGAGCACCAGCGACCACAGGAGGGGTCCGTAGAGCGGTATCTGCATCGTCTGACCCGCCCAGAGCGTGACGCCGGGAATCGACGCCGGATAGCCGAGCAGGCCGTGGCGCACCGCAAAGATCTCGAGCGGAAACTCGATGACGTACACCGCAAGCCAACCGGTGCAGAACGTGCGGACGGGCCCCAGCATCGGCCACCGGCACCGGGCCCGCCCCATGGTCCATCGGGCGATCGAGCCCATGGCCAGCGGCATCCAGATGTAGATCATTCCGATCATCAGCACCGGCTCGGCCATCAATCGACCGTCCGGGCTGAGCCAGCCGGGGATATTTTGCGTCCAGTTACCGAAGTTGACCAGGCCGGCGTTGTAGAACAGCACCGGCTGAAACCAGTTGATCAGGGGGTCGTGCCACCATGCGATCGCCGATCCGATCACGATGGCGGCTTCGACGCAGAGTTGACGTTCGCGCAGGCTTTTGCGGACGACGTAGCCGATGGCGACCAGAGCGAGTAGCGGGCAGACAATCTGGAAGACCGCTATCGCGACCCGGGTGCCGCCCGGGATCGGATCAGGACCCGGACCCACCGGTGATGCGTTCCCGGAGATGATCCATGACACGTAGACGTAGGCGGCAACGACGACGCACACGGCGCCGACACTCGACCAGAACAGCACTGGCCGAATCGTCTTGATCTGCGGGGGCTCGACGGCCGATGGCTCTGTCCAGCTAGAGGACTTCAGATCCGTCACTTGGTAGCTCCTTCGGCATGACCTAACCAAAGATGACAGTTCACTGTCATAGAGTCAACGTCCGGCATCGGATGCCGGGCTGCTAACGGTACAGCCGGTTCATCAGCGCGGCGGTGTCGAGATCCTCGACGGCCGTGCAGGCCCGCCGGAAGGCAGCGACGGAATTCTGCTGTGCCTGCAGGCCCGGCCAATTGATCGTCATCGCTGTCGCATCCCAGGCTTCTGCGGCGAAAAGGCGGTATAAGTCGAACGCGGTGTCGAACGCCGGTACGTCCTTCACTCCGTGGGCACGGAGACCCTGCAGGTATCGCTCGATGAGATCGCGCTCCACACCGCGACGCATCTCCGGTTCCAGGCCGGTGGTCATCCAGTAGGACACCTCCCGCAGTCCCGGCCCCCGCCAAATCACTTGCCAGTCAAGAAGTCCGGACCGTCCGTCAGCCCAAACGAAGGTGTTGCCCAGATGCGAGTCGCCGTGCAAGAGGGTCAACGGCCCCGACTCGAACTCCCGGTAATAGGCATCTGCATGCGTGTCGAGAGCCGCCGCGACAGCCCGCACGGCAGGCGTCACCTCGGGACGCTCCCGGCGAAGTGCCCCGCGGCGGCCTCGCGAGTAGAACATCTTCAACACGCCGTATCCCGGCCGGGTGCTCCACGTTCGAACCCACGACAGATCCCCTACCAACCGCGGGCTCTCCCAAAATCGGGCATGCAACGTCGCAAAGGCGTCGATCAGTCCCTGCGCGTGGCCGATGTCGCACCTGTCGGCCAATGCGTACGGCCGACCGCCGGCGGCAACGATATCCTCGAGAACGATCAGGAATCGCGCTCCGACCCCGGCACGCGCATACCAGGAGCGCGGGGTGACTCCACCGAGTTCGTCGGCGGCCTCGTTGTAGAAGCGTGCCTCGTTGACGGCCATCCCCAATGCCGCCACCATCGTGCGGTTCTTTGCAGACAGCGGGGTGCTCTTGAGAAACAGACGGTCGGGCAGTCCCGCTGTCCGACCCGAGTCGTTCCATTCAACCGCCAGGCGCCGACGGTCTGTCGTACCCGTTGTGCCGTCCAGCGGTGAAATCCGCTGCGCCACAGCACCCGGAGTCGTACTCACCAGGTGTCTCGTCAACCATTCGGCCGTGACATCCGCCGCTGACGACGGGCCGGATCCGGGCAGCGTCGGCAAGACTGCGGCGACAAGCTCGCCCGCCGCGGTGAGATTCGCTGCCGCCGCGCTGGCACGATGCCGCAGCGTTCGAGTCGTCACGGAGCGACACCCCCATTGCAGATTCAGGTGACAAACGACATGTAGTGAACTAGGTTACACATGTACCAAAAACGTGTTGGACTCCGCTCCAACACTTGCTCGTTGAGAGGCAACGATGCTGTCAGCCGCTTCGGATCTGGCACCACCCGCGACCGTCGAACCATCCGGCGTGTGGTTCTTCAACTGGGTCATCCCCATCGTCGGGAGCATCTTCATCGTGCTGGCAATAGCCGACGCGATTCGTCGCCGACGCCTGACCTGGGGGTTCCTGTTCCTCTTCAACAGCCTTGCGGTGTATTGGATGGAGACCATCGGCGACTGGGGGCAGATGCTCTTCTACAGTCCGTTGTTTGCACAACACCACGTGCTCGAGTGGCTGCCTGTCAAGACCCCACACGATCCGCTATTCATGCCGTTCGCCTACGCGGTGTACTGGGGCGTACATGCGCTGCTGGTGCTGTGGCTCAGCCAATGGGTTTCCATCCGGTTCGGTTGGAGCATGCTCAAATCGATGGTGATACTTGCGATTCCGGTCAACTACGTCTGGGACTTCGTCGTCGAGGGCACGGCGACGGCGATGGGCTGGTGGACATATGACCCCGGCATCGGGCCCGTGCTCCAATGGGGCAACGGCGGCCGCATCACATTGCTCTGGACGATCGGCATCATGTGTGTCTGGCCCAACTTGATCGCCTACTGGGCCGGCAAACCGCCGATACGTGGCCTCAACCACTTCGAGCGATTCTGCCGATTGGATCGATTCACCGTGCCGAAGGTCATTCCGCCTCCTCCCGGCGACACCGTCGCTGCCGGCTCGGTCGCCGTCGCCACCAGGCAGGTGCAACCGACCAAGCAGCAGGAGTTCGACGCGTGGCTGAACTACGAGGTCACCATCCCGCGCTGGCGGTTCGAATTCCTGCGGCTCGGTGCCTGGTTCGTCGTTTTCCAGGTCAGCTTCTTTGTGTTCCTTGTCGTTCCGCTCCTGGTGATGCGCGCGGCTACCGGCGCCGACAGCCCCTACGTTCCGTGATTTGAAGGGACCTCGATGTGAAAGAGCTACCGGCGGAATTCTTCCTTCCGCCACAGAGCAACGCCGCCCTGTGGCGCGAGACCGTCAAACTGGTCGGAGGATCCTTAACTTTTCTCGTGGTTCTCGGCGTCATCGTGGCGCTCACTCAGGGCATCGTCATCGCGATGTGACGTCGCGGCTGGGGCCACGACCAGCTCCTGGGGCACACGATGGTGACCTGCGCCGCCTTGCCGACGAGCCTTAGTGCCCCTTCCCGGCCAATCCGTTTGCTCCGCGGGTGACGACGAAGAAGAAAGCGAGGCGAAACGCTCAGAACTGCGCCATGCCCTGGTCGACCGACAAACGGGTGGCCGTTACGAAGCGCGACTCGTCAGAGGCCAGCCAACACACCGCGGCCGCAACGTCTTCCGGCTCGCAGGCCCACTGTGGAAGGAACGGCGTCCCCATGTTGTTGAGGGTGGGGTTGGTTTCGATCGCGGCAAACAGCGCGGCGATCATGTCCCCGCTCCCCATCGGCGTGTTGACCGGCCCGGGGTGCACGCTGTTGACCCTGATTTCGTGCTTGCCCAGCTCTGCGGCGAAGGCCCGGGCCATGCCTGTGACGGCATGCTTGCTGGCGGTGTAGTGCACCATGTAGGGCTGCACCTTCACCCCGGCATAGGAGCTGATCAGGATGATCGACCCGCCGCGGCCACCGTCGATGATCCGTTGCGCACCGGCCATCACGGTGTTCCACGTACCCGTCACATTGACGTCGATGATGTCGCGAAACGCTTCTGGGGTGATCTCGTTCCATGGCGACGGGATGCAGATCCCGGCGTTGGCCACGATGACGTCCAATCGCCCGTAGGCTTCGACGCCCTCGTTCACAGTGGTTCGTAGCGCGTCCAGATCGCGGATGTCCGTGGCGGTAGCCACGATTCGGCTACCTTTCGCTTTGACCAACTCCACGGTCTCGGCGAGGTCGTCTGCGGTTGCCGATGGGTAACGCACTGATTCGGGCAACGGGCCGGCGAGGTCGACGGCGATGATGTCGGCCCCTTCTTCCGCCATCCGCACCGCGTGTGCGCGGCCCTGGCCCCTGGCGGCACCGGTGATGAATGCGACCTTGCCCGCGAGTCGACCCGTCATCAGGGTGTTGCTCCGGTCGCTAAGTCGACGGCGTCGAGCTCCAGCGGACCCTCCCGTACAGCGGTGCCCAGCAACCCGAGTTCCACGCCCGCCTCGGCGGCGGCCTCGCGGCATGCCGCGATGTCCTTGCGCAGGAACGGTCCGGCCAGCTCGGCGAACCGGTCCATCCCGCCGATGCGGTGGGCGTGGGCGGCCGCATGACTGTTGGCGCTACACACTCGCAGCGTGGACAACAGCACGTCGGAATCGACGCCCAGCCGGCCACCCAGTTGGGTTGCGGCTGCCAGGAGTTGAGCGTTGGCGGCGAACAACAGGTTGTTGATCAGCTTGAGCGCCAACGCGCTGCCCAGCACACCGGTCGGCACCACCGGGTCGGCGTAGGCGGCCAGGATCGGCGTCACGGCGGAGACCGCGTCGCCCGGCCCCCCGATCAGCACCGTCAACGTACCCGCGGCGATGTCGTCCGCGGTCCCGCTGACCGGGGCGTCGAGGATAATCGGCGCCGTGGGAGAACCGTCCGACAACGCCTCGAGCGTGGCCAGTGTGCCTGTCGTATGAGACACGAACACCGAGCCCGGCTTCGCGTTGGCGATGAAACCGTCTGGCCCGACGCCGGTTTCGCGCAGCTGCGCGTCGGAGAACAGGCATGAGATGAGGAAGTCGCTGCCGCGCGCCAAGCCGGCCACCGAATCGGCGATCGCTGCACCCTTCGCCTCCAGTCGTTGGCGGGCCTCCTCGCGCCGGGCGTAGACCAGCACCTCGTGGCCGGCGCCGAGCAACCGCTCGACCATGGGTTCTCCGAGTTGTCCGGCGCCGAGGAATCCGACGGTATTGGTCATTGCTCTCCTCTAAGCGTCGGCGGATACGGTGCCGCCGAGCGGCCACCGCTCCCGACGTGATCCACTGCGACGACGAACCCCGGAGTCGGCCAGGTGCTCGCCAAAGCTGTACCCGGGGTAGCCGTCGATGTCAATGTGCCAGTAGTGCTTGTCGTATGTACCCCCGGCGAGACAGAGCAGCACGCCACGCACGTCGGCAGGATGCCGAGGCAGAAACCGCCATGCCTCCTGAGTCAGTTCCTCATCGGACCCGACGCCTCTGGTGACGTCGAACGCCAACGAACGTCGCATGCGCGCGCTAACCCGTCACATCTCGGCCGATCAGCTGTCGGGCTATCACCCACTGCAGCACTTCGTTTGCGCCCTCGAAGATCTCGAGAATCTTCGCATCCCGGTAGAGCTCTTCGAGCCGGAACGTCTCACCCGTCTCCGACACCTTGCGAGCGAACCCATACCCGCCGTAGACCTGGATCGCGTCACGGGCCAGGTCGGCGGCCAGCCGGGTGGCGAACGACTTGGCCATCGACGCCTCAGGCTCGGCGTGACGCTCACCGCTATCGACTCGCAGCGCTGCTTTCTGATACAAGTTTCGCGCGCACTCGAGCTCAGTGGCACGTTCGGCGAGCCGGTATTGCCAATGTTGCATCGCACCAAGGGGCTTGCCGAACACGTGGCGCGTGCGCATCCGCTCGACCGCCAGATCGAGGGCAGCCTGCGCGACGCCCACTCCAGCAGCGGCGATACCGATGCGGCCGTAGCTCAGCGTGGCAAGGGCGACCGACAATCCGTTGCCCGGCTCCCCCAGCACATTCGCGCGCGGGACGACGACTTGGTCGAAGTCGATGTCCGCGGTGAGCTGGCCGCGGTGTCCCATCTTCAGGTCGGGCGTGCCGATTCTTATGCCGGGGCTGTTCTTCAGATCGATGGCGAGCATCGTCATGCCTCGCCCGCTGCGACACAGCACCGCGACCCAGGCGGCCACTGGACTATTGGTGATCCAGCGCTTTCGCCCGGTCACCACGAAACCGTCGGAGGTCTCCTCGGCGACCGTCTGCATCGCCTCGACGGACAAATCGCTGCTGGCGTCGGGTTCGGTTGTGGCGAAGGCGAAGACGAGGTCACCGCTGACGAGTCCAGGAACGAGCTTTGCCTGCAACTCGCTCGAGCCGAACGACAACGCCTTTGGCACCAGGATGCACTGGCCGTCGTACACGCCCGCCATGCTGCTGCTGTGATAGGCGATCTCCTCGGTCGCCGTGCAGGTACCGAGCAAGGGGTACTGCAGCCCACGGCCGAATTCCGGGCCGAACGGGATCGCGAAGACGCCCTCGTCGGCAAGTCCGCGAAAAGCCTTCCATGGAAAGCTGTCCGCGGTCTCTTCGCGCTGGCCTATCTCAGCGGCGTGGGGTGCGACGGCCTTCTCGACGGCGAGTCGGACTTCTGCTCGCAGTTCGACGATTTCTGCGGGAAGCCCGATGTCGTGCCAGATCCTGTCCTGTGCGCGTGGCACGCTCACGTCACTGCCACGTCAGGTTCAGTGAATCCAGACCGAATATCTGGCCGCCATGCTCTTTCGCCTGCTCGGCGAGTTCGTAGTCTGGAATGCGTTTGTGCCACTCCTCTAGAATCACCACCATCTCCTGGCGGGCCAAGTGCGAACCGAGGCATCGGTGCGGCCCACCGCCGAAGGACAGGTGACGGGTGACGCCGCGGTCCAGGTCGACTCGACGCGCGTCTGGGTACACCGTCTCGTCGCGGCCGGCGAGAGCCAACGGGAACGACGCCATATCGCCCGCCTTGACTGGGCACCCATGGAAGTCCATGTCCTGGGTCGCTTTCCGCGCCGTCTGCACGATGGGATAGGCCCGCAACATCTCCTCGACCGCCTTCGGAATGAGCTCCGGTTCGGCGAGGATCCTGGCGCGGTCGGTTGGATGACTGGCCAGGTGCAGCATCGCGTAAGACAGCTGGTTGGAAACCGTGTCAAGCCCGGCCATGAACAGCAGCAGGAGGCAGTTAAGTAGCTCCAGGTCGTTGATCGGCTCACCATCGATGGCCCAGTCGATGGCCTTGCTGACGATGTCGTCGGCGTCGGGGTCACGGTTCTCGCGCCGCTGCTGAATCAGGTCCGAGAAGTAGCCCATCACGTGCGTCATGCCTTCGAGCCGCGCGGCGTTGACCTCTTCGCCCACCCCGCTCTGATGCAGGATGATGTCCTCCCATGCCAGGAACTTCTCGAGATCGTCGATAGGCATGCCCATGATCGTCAGGAAGACCGTCGACGGAAACACGCGCGAGATCTGGGCGACGAAGTCGCAGCAGCCCTCGCCAATCAGCCCATCGATCAGTTCCCCTGCCAGTCTTTGCTGCTCCTCGCGCAATCCTTTAACGCGCCCGGGTGAGAAATACTCTCCTAGCAGATGGCGCCACTTGGTATGGTCGGGCGGGTCGAGCATGACGGGAATCCACTTGTACGGCGGATCCGGTTCGGTTGGCACGATGACACTGCTCGACCAGAGCTCCGGGTGCTGGAGTCCGTCGTGGATCACCGAGTTCTCGGTGAACACCCAGTAATCCATGCCGACCTCGGTATTACGGAATGCCGGACGCGCGTCCTCTTGACATTCGTCTAGCCGGCGGAAGTGGGTCAGCGCGGGACTACCGGCCGTGTTCATCTCCAACTCTTTGACGGGACAGACTGCGCTGGGCTGACTCTCGATCATGTCGTCCTTCTGTGCTGCCGTGCTCGAGGGGACACCAGGTCCGTGGTGGGAACCCGTCGACGTGCCCTCCGCTGAGCGGTGTGGCAGCCAGCTGACTGCCAGATTCAACTGGGTGTCGCCGGGCCGGCGGCACCCGACGCATAGAACTAGGTTAACTATGTCACTGTCCGGTACACAAGCCCCGAGCTTGTTCGTCTACTGGCTCTGCACCCACGAGCTGGATTCCACCTTCGTTTTGATGCGCCGAGGCGCCATAATCAGCTATACATTTATATGTTCCCTACGACTACGCACGCTCGGTAACCCGGTAGAGACGTTGTGTGATGCATCCGAGGTGTCCGCCGGATCGAATTTTGAGGAGCGTCCCTGATCGAGCAGACCGACCTGGCCACCGTCGAATTTCACGTCGATGACCATCTGGCGACCGCGGCGCTGAACCGTCCCGAGCGGGTGAACGGCTTCACCCGGCAGACGGCGGCCGCCATCGCCGCCCGCGACGACACGTCCGACGCCCACATCGGCGACGCGGGTGCCAATCCCGATTCGCTCAACAACAAGAAGCGACCGCGAACGCGGTGACGAAGATGCCACTCCCCGATCTCGTCCTCGTCCACGGCGGTGAGCATGCCGGTGATTGCTGGAATCTCGTTGTCGCCGAATTGCACCGCCAGGCACCGGAACTGCGCACCCTGGCCGTGGATCTCCCCGGCCGCGGCCGCACGCCCGGAGACCTCACATCTGCCACCATCGCCAAGTGGGTCGACTCCGTCGTGGCCGACATCGAGCGGGAGGGGTTTGGCGACATCGTAATCGTCGGCCACTCGATGGCCGGGGTGACGGTGCCCGGTGTCGTCACCAAACTCGGGCCCTCCCGGGTGCGGGAGATGATCCTGGCCGCCGCGTTCGTACCGCCGCAGGGCCTGTCCATCGCGGACACGTTGCGCGGTCCATTGGCCGTCTTCGCGCGGCAGGCCGCGAAGGGCGGCCGACCGATGAAGATTCCACGCCTCGTATCCCGATATGCGTTCTGCAACGGCATGACTCGCGAACAACGTCGCCTTACGATGGCGCTGCTGTCTGCCGAGTCGCCGAAGATCCCCGGCGAGCCGGTAGATCGCAGCGAAATGCCCGACGACGTGCCGCGCACCTGGATACTGACTACTCGCGACCGGGCGCTCTCACAGACGTCGCAACACGCCAGCATGGCCGCGCTCGGCGGCGTGCAGGAGGTCATCCCGATCGCTGCCTGCCACGAATTGATGTTCAGCCACCCGGAGCGGCTGGCGGAGATCCTCCTCGCCCGATGCCGACTGCGGAGCTGAAAACATTTGCGGCGCCAGGCGACCGCTCGACGAGAGGTATCAAAATAATATGACCGTGGACTCGGCCGGCTCTATGCCCGCGTGCTTCTTCGTCACCAACGGCAGAGACTATGTGCCAACTCCTTTAGCGAGAGGGCCGTGGGGTCCTTCCCTGAGTGGTAACTACATCGGTGGACTACTCGGGCGTGCGGTCGAGCAACATGTCGATGACATCGATCTGCAACCCGCCCGGCTGACGGTGGACCTACTCAGGCCGGTGGCACTGCAGGCCGTACAGGTGCATTCGTCGGTGGTGCGCGACGGCCGAAGACTTCGGCTGGTCGACGCGGTCATGACTCAGAACGACGCCACCGTGGCACGGGCCAGTGCTCTGTACCTTCGTCGCAGTGAGTTGGCCGTGGACAAGGTGTGGACGTGGCCTGTTGCGATGCCTCCAGTCCCCGCCGAGCCCGACGTCGTGCCCGACGACCTGCCCATCTTGTTGCATTCGTACGGTCGCGATCCGGTTGCCGGCAGTCCGGGTGTCGGCGTCACCGAGTGGAGACACAACGGGCAGAAGTTCGCGTGGGTTCGGGAGACGAAGACGCTCGTCGATGACGAGCCGCTGTCACCCTTCACTCGCGCAGTCATGGCCGGTGACGTCACCAGTTCGCTAACCCACTGGGGCGTTGCGGGACTACAGTTCATCAACGCCGACTACACGATCTCGCTCAGTCGCTTGCCCAAAGGCGTCTACATAGGACTGGCATCGGTAACGCACTACGACCATGAGGGCGTTGCCACCGGCGTCGCGACGTTGTTCGACGAACTGGGGCCCATCGGCAGCGGGCTGGCCACGGCGTTGGCGAATGGCGGGTTCTCGCCGCCGATGTCGATGGTGTCGACTTGACTCGCGCCCGTTCCCTTTGGTGTGGGAACTGCCGAGGTTGTTCTTGCGTGGATGGTCAATCCGTTGTCGGCGACACGCGTTCCCGATCCAAGAGGGCAGTTCACTGTCACAATGCCAACGGTACGGCGACGTCTGACAATCGTGTCACACTGTCTACCGACGATATTTCGCAATATTCTCCTGGCAGAACTTGCTGTTTCGTGCAAGGAGCTCTGGCCGATGTTGCAGGGTGTTGTCTATATCTGACGGTGATGGCACACTTTGGGGAGTAACCAGGTCATCAGTTTTCCCACAGGGCGCACGGATCGGAATCGAGGTCGGATTGACCACCGACGAACTTCCCAAGGTTTCCACCGATCTTCCGCAAGTCCCGGGGCAGGCGGTGCCGCTTGAGCGCAAGGATCGACGCCGATAGGTGCATGGGCCATGGCATGTGTTTATACATTGGCGCCCAACGTATTCGAGTATGACGACGTGGGTAGGGCCACGTGATTGGAGATGGTGAGGTGCCGCAGGAGCACCCCGATGAAGCAGGCAACGGTGCCGCGAACTGCCCTGAGGGCGCGATATGGACGGGCTGACTTCAATGACTTCGAGTCGGTTGGTGGTCTGCGCGAGCCACAGCCCGGGCAAGGAGCGCGACGTCGAGAAGGCGTTCGGGCCCGTATTCCGCTCGGCCCTGGCGACCGCTGCAGATGCGGTGAACAGCTTCGACCCCGACATCGTCATCGTGTTCGGTGGCGATCACCGCCGCGCATTCACCACTGTGGTACCCACGTTCGGGGTTGCACTGTCCGCTTCGATCATCGCGGAGGGCGGCCATCCCGCAGGCGAATTGGCGGTGCCGGCGGCGTTGGCACGCGCGCTGTGCGAGCACTTGCTCAGTGAGGCATTTGACGTCGCGGTGTGTCGCGACGTCAAACTGGATCATGCTTTCGCACAGCCGATTCGGGATCTGTTGGGCACTCTACATGCCAAGCCTGTCATTCCGATTGCGGTGAATTGCGCGACTGCCCCGCTGCCGACCGGTCGGCGAGTCGCCGACTTCGGCGCGGCGGTCGGGCGTTTCCTCGACACGGTGAATCAGCGGGTGCTGCTCATCGGCACCGGCGGTCTGTCCCATTCACCACCAAGCCTAGAAGTCGACACCTACCAACTCAGCGACGACGAGCGGGCGCGAATCATCGCTGCGGGAATGGCAGATGCGCGCAACAAGATACGGCCGGACTGGGATGCCGAGGTGCTGCAGGCGATGTCGACCTGGGACGCCGCGACGCTGATTCGACTCGTGGACTCCGCGCACACGCGGGCAGGTGCCGGCGCCAACGAGGTCAGGACCTGGGTCGCCGCCGGTGCCGCCGGTGGCGGTAGGCCAGTCAACCCCCTGGCCTACGAGCCGGTTCCGGAATGGATCACAGGGATGGCCGTCGCCGCTTCCGCCCCCGGTGCGTTAGGTCGTGTGACCGAAGAACCCGCGCTGAAGACAGCTGATCAATAGCTCGACCAGACCGTCACCGTCAATGGGCTCCGGCAGATCCAACGCCGCCTGCGGCACCCGGGTGACGAGCGCGCGCAGGATCAGCGCCGAAACCAATGGATCGAACGGGTATGGACCAGGTCGACGGATCAGCATTCTCGCCGCGCCGAGGTCCATCAGGACCTGGCCGTGCTCACCGATGCCGACGATCGTTGGGTCGTCGGTGGCAGCCTCCGCCCACGCCTCGATGCAGCCGGAATATCGGTCGTAGAACTCGACGTAGGTGGCTAGCCAGTGTCGCAGAGTCGGCTCTTCCGTGATTGGGTCGACGTGCGAAATCCTATCTGCGAAAGCCTTTCCGGCCCCGTAGATCTCAGCCGCCACGGCGGCGAGCAGATCCTGCTTGTCACTGAAGTACTTGTAGAACGTGCCTCGCGCGACGTCGGCGGCCTCGACGATGTCGTCGACGCTGGTGCTGCGGTAGCCGCGAGCGCGGAACTGAGCCGCACCGGCTTCGGCTAGCGCCGTGACCGTGGCGACAGCCCGCTTGCTGAGACTGGCGGTGCGTTCGCTGATCGAAAGTCCCTCGACCGTCGGTTCGTCTGGCAGCTCGACGGCGTCCACGTCTGCGGCCGGGTTGGTGCTGCCGTGTAGCCGCAGCGAGGTCAACACCGCAGGCGGCGTGTCGGGGAACAACATCAGCTGCAGGAAGACCGAGAGCGTGTCGACCGCATCTTTCGCAGTACGGCCGTATGCGCGGTTGGTGTGCACGAACAGGTTGATGCGGTGCACGAGTGCGGTCATCGTCATGGCCGCCACTTCCTGGTCGAGGCCTCGCAGTCCCGACGCGCCGAGCCGCTCGGCGACGCGGTGGTTGTAGCTGCGCACGAATCGGGTGATCTCCGGGCGCACCTTGGTGTCCGAGGAGGCGATGGCCGTCCACTGCACGAACATCGTGGAGTACTTGTCGAATACCCAGCTCCACTCCCCGAGCCACCAGTTCAGGTTGTCGAATCCCACCTCGTCCGGCCCGAGCGGCCCGATGCGGCGAGCCACTCGGAACAACGCGCTCCCGCATTCATTGAGCAACTCAAGGAAGATCTCGTCCTTGCCCTTGAAGTACTGGTACAGGGTGGCCCGGGACACTCCGGCACCTTTGGCGATCGCATCGACGGAGGTGTCGAAGTACCCGAGTCGGCCGAACAACTCCAGGGAAACCTCGGTGATCTTGCTCCTCGTGCTGGCCCCGCGGGCACCGATGGCGGGGCTGGACGGGCCGTAACTGGCCCGGCGGACGATCGAGGCTTCGGACATGATCGGTTAAGCCTATGGCCGATCCGCGTTCGACGTGGCACTCGGTGGCGCGTTTCGCGGTATGAGGAATTGTGCGGAACCGGTGATTGCGACCCCGCCGGTCTGGCGGGTGACGGTCAACTCGACAGACAGGCGGTCAGCGTCCCCCTCCTCGCAGATCTCGGTGACGGTGCCCGCGCACGTCAGTACATCACCCGGCCAGACCTGTTCGCGGAATCTGACCCCGAAACGGCGCACGTTGCCCGCGCCCATCCAATCGGTCGCAAATCCCGCGAGCAGCGCTGCCGAGAACATTCCCTGCGCGAACACCGACGGGTATCCGGCGGACCGCGCGAGTTCGTCGTCGTAATGCATGGGGTTCAGGTCCCCGGACGCCCCCGCATAGCGGACGAACATCTGACGGGTGAGCGGACCGAATTCGCGTGGTGGGGCCTCCGCGCCGACGCGCAAGGCAGTTGCGGCCGTCACTTCTCGGCCGCCGTTTCGATGAACGTCGCCTTCGCCTCGGCAACCAATGCTCCTGCGGCATCCCGGTATTCGGTTACTACAGTGGCGAAGCGCATCGTGCCGCCGCGCTTACCCGGCTTTTCGAATCGGTCGACCACTCGCTCCCGGGCGGTGAGCACGTCGCCCGCAGCGGGCAGGTCGCCATAGAAGGCGTACTCCTGTTCGCCGTGTAGCAGGCGCTTGCGGTCGAAGCCCACGCTGACCCGCACACCGGGCGGCGCCCACCGGGCGGCGCTGGTGAGGAACGTGGGCGGAATGATCGCGTCGGGGCCGCGGTAGGCAGGCTCGTCGCTCAGCATGGCCTCGGCGAACTCGGCGATCTTGCCGCGCTCGACGACGACCTCCCAGGGCTGTCCGTGGCCCAGATCGGCGTCGCCTTCGGACGGTGCAGTCATAGTGACCAATAGTGTCAGAAAAAGTACTGGAAGGAAACCGATAGGGCGCCTACAGCACAAATGAGCCGCTTGTCGAAAGATGACATTGGTGCCAGAATCGGTCTCCATGGTCGAGTTGGCGGCAAGCTACGTCGCAGGCAAATGGATCACGGGTGCCCCCGCCGAGACGATCGACGTGACGTCCCCGGCCAGCGGCGAGGTGTTGGGGACCGTCAGTGTCGCCGGGCGAGAGGACGTCGACGCCGCAGTTGCAGCCGCTCGCGCTGCCCTGCCCGCATGGGCCGCCACCTCTCCCGCCGAACGCGGCGCCGCACTCGGCCGGCTGGCCGATGCGCTCGAGGCGCGCAAGGGTGAACTGGCCGACCTGACGACCGCCGAGATCGGATCACCGCGATCCTGGAGCACCTTCGGTCAGGTGATCACCGCCGTCGGCGTGCTAAACGCCTATGCCTCCATCACCGCCGGCTATCCCTTCTTCGCCACCCGTCCCTCGATGACGGGCGGGACCGTCGAGGTGCGCCACGTCCCCGTCGGGGTGGTCGGCGCGATCGTGCCATGGAACACGCCGTTGTTCATCGCCGCGTTGAAGCTCGGCCCCGCACTGGCCGCAGGGTGCACGGTGGTCTTGAAACCGGCACCCGACGCGCCGCTGGAATTCGCCGCGCTGACCGACGCGATCGAACAGGCCGGAATCCCCGACGGCGTGGTCAACGTCGTCAACGGCGGTGCCGCCACGGGCGAGCTGCTCACCGAGCATCCGGGAGTCGACAAGGTCAGCTTCACCGGATCGACGGCCGTGGGTGCGCGGATCGCCGCGTCGTGCGGGTCTCGTATCCGCCGATACAGCCTCGAACTGGGCGGTAAGTCCGCGGCCATCGTCCTGCCCGACGCGGAGCTGGAGAGCGCGGTGCCCGGACTGGTCAGCGGCGTGATGGCAAACAATGGCCAGCTCTGCGCGGCCCTGACGCGAATCCTGTTGCCGCGCAGCCGCTACGGCGAATACGTGACGGCGTTGACCGACGCGGTCGCCGGCCTCACCGTAGGAGATCCGGCCGACCGGTCCACCGACATCGGCCCGGTGATCAACGAGGCGGCGCGCGATAAGGCGGAGGGCTTCCTGCGGCGTGCGCGAGAAGAGGGCGCCACGATCCTGGTGGGCGGCGAACGGCCGGACCGCCCAGGCTGGTACGTCGCCCCGGCGCTCGTCGCGGCGACCAACGACATGGAGATCGCCCGCGAGGAGGTCTTCGGTCCGGTCGCGGTCGTCATCGCCTATGACGACGTTGGCGACGATATCGCCGCCGAAGCGGTTGCCATCGCCAACGACTCTCGCTACGGACTTGTCGGTGCGGTGTGGTCGTCCGACGCGGCGCGTGCGTCGGCGGTTGCGACACGGCTCGAGGTCGGATCGGTGGCGGTCAACTCGACAGCCGTGCTGGACTTCGCCAGCCCGTTCGGCGGGTTCAAGCAATCCGGCATCGGCCGCGAAGGCGGTCCCGAGGGCATCGCCGGCTTCATCGAATATCAGGCCATCATCCGTTGAGGACAGAAAGGGCGTGCCCATGAGCATGCAGACCCAGGCGGCGGTCCTGTACGAGCGCAACACGCCGTGGACGATCGAGACCATCGAACTCGACGCGCCGAAGGCGACCGAGGTACTGGTCGAACTTCATGCATCAGGTATGTGCCATTCCGACGACCACCTCGTCACTGGCGACATGCCGATCGCCCTACCCTGCATCGGTGGGCACGAGGGTGCCGGCGTGGTCAAGGCCGTCGGCGATCATGTGTCGTGGCTCGCTCCTGGCGACCACGTGGTGTTCAGCTTCATTCCATCCTGCGGCCGGTGCCCGTCGTGTTCGACCGGTCATCAGAGCCTGTGCGATCTTGGCGCAAAGATCTACTCCGGCATGCAAATTCACGACGGAACCGCCCGCCACCATATCGGCGACAAGGACCTCGCGTTAGCCTGCGGCGTCGGTTCGTTCTCGCACCACACCGTGGTCCACGAGGCGAGCTGCGTCAAGATCCCGGAGCACTACCGACTCGACCTCGCCTGCCTGCTCGGCTGCGGCTTCATCACCGGATGGGGATCGGCGGTGTACGCCGCCGACGTACGGCCGGGAGACACCGTGGCCGTCGCCGGCGTCGGCGGCATAGGCGCAGCGGCGGTCCAGGGCGCCCGGCTCGCGGGTGCGCGCACCATCACCGTGATCGACCCGTCGGAGTACAAGCGGGAAGAAGCGGCGAAGATGGGTGCGACCCACACGGTGGCGGACTGGCAGGAGGCGAAAGCCGTTGTCGCCGAGGCAACCTGGAACCGCGGCGTGGACAAGTTCATCTGCGCGATGGGCGTCGGCGACGGCCAGCTGGTCGGCCAGGCCCTCGCGATGACGGCCAAGCGGGGCAGGCTGGTGGTCACCAACATCCATCCGATGTTGGAGCGCGAGATCCGGGCCAATTTGATGGACCTGACACTGACCGAGAAGCAGATCATCGGAACGCTGTACGGCTCGGGCAATCCGCGCGCCGACATCCCCAAGATTCTCGAGTTGTACAGCGCCGGCCAGGTGGACCTCGACACCATGGTCACCCGAACGTATCCATTAGAGAAGGTCAACGACGGCTACGCCGACATGCACGCGGGAGCCAACATCCGCGGCGTCCTGCTCTACCCGCCGGCGGAGCCGTCAGCGGGCTGACCGCGGTGCGCGCATGCGACTGTCTGACCTGATCCCCCGCCGAGGCACGGCCGTCATCATCTCCGAGATGCAGCGCGGCATCGTCGGCGACCTGGCGCCAGAGGCAATGCGTGAGCTCTCGGATGCGGTCGCTGCCGCGCGACTGCCAACGAGGCTAGCTGAATTCTGCGCCCAGGCACGCGAACTCGACGTGCCTGTCATTCATGCCACCCTGCAGTTCCGGGCCAATCACGTCGGCGTCCGGATCAATACTCCGCTACTGGCCGCGACGCTCGGACACGACGCAAGCTACATGGCGGAGGGCAGTCCCGCGGCCGAGATCATCGCTGAACTGGCGCCCTTAGTACCCGACGTCGTGCATGCGCGCCGACATGGCATGTCCGCCTTTACCGGCACCGACCTCGACGCCATCCTGCGCAGCCTCGACATCGAGTCGCTCGTGATCGGCGGGGTGTCGGTGAACGAGGCAATCATCGGCATGGCCATCGAGGCGGTCAATCTCGGGTACCGCGTCGCCGTGCTCAGCGACGGAGTATCAGGGCTCCCAGCGGAATTCGTCGACGCCATGCTCCGCCATTCGCTCCGGCTACTCGGTCCCACACCGACGACCCGGGACGTGATGACCGCCTGGCACAACTGCTAGGGGCCTCAGGCCTGTACGGGCTCCCAGCCGCCACCCTCGGAGGAGCGGTGCGCGGCGTCGATCACCGCGAGTGACAGCAGTCCATCCTCGAAGGTGGCAGCTTCGCTCGGACCCCCGTCGAACGCGGGCAGCCAGTCCTGCAGCATCAGCGCCATCGCCCGGCTGGCATGGCCCGCCAGCCCGTCGGGGAGCCGCTCGGGATGCGCAGGCTCGCGGTCGTCGACGGTCAGCGGACTCAGCCCGTCGTCAGTCGCGGCGCCGAGATAATATGCCGCAGAGCGTAAATCGCCGTCACCGATGATGGTGCCGTCGGAGCCGAAGAGTTCCAGTCGGTAGTGGTCGGCGTGGGCGCCCATCACCGAAACACTCAGGACAGCGGTCACCCCGGACTCCATGCGCATCAGCAGCGCCGCGGTGTCGTCGGCGGTGACGCGCAGCGTCCCACCGTCGGGCAGCTCACGAGTGGGGTCACTGGTGCGCACCTCCGCGCACACCGACACCGGCCGACCGAGCAAGCTGCACAGGAAGTCAAGATCGTGCACCAACATGCCTGCCAGGTATCCGCCGCCCTGCTCACGGTCGTACATCCAGTGAGCCTGCAGGGGATGGCTCGGGTGCCAATACGATGCGCTGCGGCTCACGCGCGCGAGGTACTGCGTGCCCAGGCAGCCGGAACGCACCCGGTCCGCGACGGCCAACCAGTCTGGGTTCCACCGGTTCTCGAAGCAACAGGCGGTGGGCACGTTGGCCTCGGCGGCGGCGCGCACCATGTCACGGGCCGCATCCAGGTCACCGGCAAGCGGCTTCTCGCACAGCACGGGCTTACCTGCGGCCAGCGCGGCCAGCGTCATGTCGTGGTGCAGGGTCGTCGGCGTCGCGACCGAGATGACGTCGAGGTCGTCTCGCGTAACGAACGACTTCCAATCGGTCGAGGTCTCTTCGATGCCCAGCTTGGTGGCCACCCGTTCGAGGCGCTCCGGAGTGCGTGCGCAGAGTGCCACGGGCTCGAAACCCTTGGCCGCCCGGAATCCCGGCACCTGCACATGGGCACCCCAGCCGACGCCGATGATGCCGACCCGTAACGTCATCTGCACTCCCCAATCTTGCCGTCGGCCCGGCTCGGTGCGCCCGGACCCCAGTAGTGACGCTAATGTTAGATGACTCCTGTGTTCAAGAGTGTGATTGGAAGTCAACCGCTTATATCGGCCGGTACTGCGACGTTGCCTAAAAGTGACATGAGTGCCAGAATCGGATGCTGTGAGCGCGACGGACATCGATGAGCAGCACTTCGCCCCGCTGATCGACCTGCAGTGGTGGCAGGAGCGGCCAGGCGACCGGACGGAGCTGTACCGACGCCTCCGCGAGGCTGGGGGCCCGGTGTTCGTCCGTACCAACCGTCCCGACTCCCCGCGAGTGCGCGGATTCTGGGCGGTCGGATCGCACCGCGACGTCATTGCCATCAGCCGTCGCCCCGCCGAGTTCGCTTCCGGGCAGGGCACCCAGATTTTCGACCAGACCGCCGAAATGCGCGAATACCGGGGCTCGATCATCGACATGGACGATCCCGAACACCAACGGCTCCGCAAGATCGTCTCGAGGGGCTTCAGTCCCCGGATCCTGTCCGAACTCCGCAGCCAGGTGCAGGAGACCACCGCCGAGATCCTCGAGGAGATGCCGCGCTCGGGCGAGTGCGACTTCGTCTCGTCGTTCGCCACCCTGCTGCCGCTGCGCATCATCGACAACATGCTCGGTGTGCCGCGCGAGCACGAGCAGTTCATCGTGCGCGCCACGAACGTCGTACTCGGCGCATCGGACCCCGAGTATGTTCCCGACCAGACCGTGTCCGGCATCGAGAAGGCGGTGACCGAGACGAGCGAGCGACTCATCGAACTGCTCAAGGGCATCGCCGAAGATCGCATAACCAATCCCCGTGACGATGTGATCAGCAAGCTGGTCACCTCGGACGAGGAGAACCTGACCCCGCAGGAGTTGGCCAAGTTCTTCATCCTGCTGATCGGTGCGGGCAATGAGACCACGCGCAATGCGCTCACCCATGGCCTGCTGATCCTGAGCGAGCATCCCGACCAACGCGACAGGCTGCTGGCCAACTACGAGGAGTTGGCGCCGACAGCCATCGAAGAGATTCTGCGGTACGCCAGTCCGGTGATCCACATGCGCCGCACCGTGACCCGCGACGGGGTGACGCTCACCGATGAGGATGGCCAGGTCACCCATACCTTCAACGCGGGCGACAAGGTCGTCCTCTGGTACCCAGCCGCCAATCGCGACCCTGCGGTGTTCAGCGAGCCCGAGACCTTTGACATCGCGCGGAAACCCAACAACCACATTGCCTTCGGTGGTCCGGGTCCGCACTTCTGCCTGGGCGCTCACCTGGCCCGCCTCGAGTTGAATGTGGCCTTCGAGATGCTTTATGCGCGATACCCCGACATCACGGCGGCAGGTGAGCCAGTCATGCTGAGGTCGAATTTCGTCAACGGCATCAAACATCTGAAGGCGACCTACACACCGTGAGCACACCCCAAACGGTCCTGTCGGACATCACCGACGGAGTCATGACCATCACCCTGAACCGGCCCGAAGCCGCCAACGCAGTCCGGCCCGACGACCGCGACACGCTCATCGCGTTGCTGGCCGCCGCCGACGCCGACGAGAAGGTGCGCGTGGTTGTTTTGCGCGCCAACGGCAAACACTTCTGCTCCGGGGCCGACGTGGGCTCGCTGGCCGAACGGCGCGCGCAGAGCGAGAAACGGGTGATGGAGCCCATGCGGCG
Organism: Mycobacterium sp. NTMscope_Eco_3; assembly: GCF_976985685.1. Taxonomy (NCBI): domain Bacteria; kingdom Bacillati; phylum Actinomycetota; class Actinomycetes; order Mycobacteriales; family Mycobacteriaceae; genus Mycobacterium; species Mycobacterium sp. NTMscope_Eco_3. The sequence continues at coordinate 2,646,725 of NZ_CDRJYZ010000001.1, forward strand.
CATCATGAACGGGGCCCAGAAGTTGGTGGCCTGTGTCCTGGACTGCAACAAGCCGGTGATCGCCGCGGTGCACGGGGCCGCGACCGGGCTTGGGGCGCACGTCGTCTACGCCTCCGATCTAGTGATTGCCACCGAAAACGCCTACTTCGCAGAGTCTTTCGTCAAACGCGGGCTCGTCGTCGACGGCGGTGGGTGCTACCTGCTGCCTCGCCGCATCGGCATGCAGAAGGCTAAGGAAATGACGTTCTTCGGCGAACGACTCACGGCCTCTGAGGCGTTGGAGCTGGGGCTGGTGAACCGGGTGGTGAGCGTCGAGGACTTCGATTCCACCGTCGCCGACTTCGCGGGACGGCTGGCCGGCGCACCGACCAGTGCCATCGCGTTCACCAAGCGGTTGCTCAACGACTCCCCCGACACCGACCGGCCGGGCGCGTTCGTCGCGGAGGCGATGGCGCAGGAACTCCAGTCGTACTCGCACGACTCCAAGGAGGGCGTGCAGGCGTTCGTCGAGAAGCGTCCGACCGAGTTCACCGGTTGGTGATGACCGTGGCAAGGGCAGATATACCGACGATTGACGCCGCAAGTGCTTCCTACTGGGAGGCGGCTCGGCAAGGTCGACTGCTGATCACCGAATGCACGGCCTGCGGCAAGGTCCACCACTACCCGCGACCGTTCTGTCCGTACTGCTGGAGCGAGGACGTCCACCCCGTTCAGGCAAGCGGATTCGGAACGCTCTACACGTATTCGACTGTGTACGTGAATGATCTGCCCCCCTTCAAGGAGCGGCTGCCTTACGTAGCTGCGATCGTCGAACTGGACGAGGGGCCACGGCTCATGACGACGATCGACGGCGTCGAGCCGGATCGGCTGCGGGTCGGGATGCCGGTCACGGCGTTGTTTCGTGCGGTCGACGAGGACGATTCCGAAAGTCCCTACTTGACGGTGTTCACACCTAGCGAGGAGAACCAGTGACAGGACTACTCGAGGGCAAGGTCGCCCTGGTGACCGGCGCAGGCCATGGCATCGGCCGTGGTCACGCGCTTGAGCTGGCCAAGCACGGCGCCACCGTGATCGTCAACGATCTCGGCACCAGTCTGTCCGGTGAGGGCACCGGAAAAGTTGCCGACGAGGTGGTGGCGATCATCGAAAGTCGGGGCGGGAAAGCGGTTTCCGACTTCAGCGACGTGGGCGACGAGGAGCAGGTCGACCTCGCGGTGGAGCGTGCTTACTCGCAGCTCGGCCGCCTAGACATCGTCGTCAACAACGCGGGCATCGTGCGCGACAAGGCGATCTGGAACATGAGCGTCGACGACTTCGACCTGGTGATGCGGGTGCACGTCCGCGGCAGCTGGCTCACCAGCCGCGCCGTTGCCCGCAAATGGCGTGCGGAATCCAAGGAATCAGGCGGGAAGGTGTACGGACGCATCATCAACACCACCTCCGGAGCAGGCTTGCACGGTCACTTCGGACAGACCAACTACAGCACCGCGAAGTCGGCGATCGTGGGATTGACCCAGACGCTGAGCCTCGAGTTGGCGTCGATCGGCGCTACCGTGAACGCGATCAGCCCGGGTGGACGCACCCGGATGTCGGCGTCGATGCCAGGAGCGCAGGCGCCCATCGAACCCGACGAACGATCGGAGGACGAGTTCGATCCCAAGGATCCGTCGCTCGGCTCCCCGGTGGTGGCCTGGCTGGCCAGCCCGGAGGCCGGACACGTCAGCGGTCAGGTGATACGGGCCATGGGTGAACACCTTCAGCTGCTCAAAGGCTGGCATCCGGCAGCATCGGCATCTAACGGCCAGAAGCGCTGGGACGCAGGCAAACTCGGCGCCATCATGGCCACTGAGATATTCGGCACCCGCAACACAGGACTACGACTCGGAGGTTAACGACCGTGGCAGACATCGAAGAAGTCGAGCGAGAGTTCCGACGCTACTTCATGACCGGCCCCGTGCTCGAGGACTGGGCGGCCTGGGCCAACCTGTTCACCGACGACGCGACCTACTTCGACCACTTTTACGGAACCTTCACCGGTCCCGACGAGATCACCAAATTCCTCGAAGGCACGATGGGTGCCGCGCCGCAGGTCTACAGCCCGCTAATCTTCTACGTCATCGACGGGTCGCGGGTCGCCTACAAGGTGTTCAATCGTGCCGACAATCCGGAACCCGGCGCACCGCCCATCGACTTCCCGTCCTACCAGTTCATCGAGTACGCCGGCGACGGAAAGTGGCGTTCCGAGGAGGACGTCTGGGTGATGGCCGAGATGAAGGAGTTTGCTCGGCGCTACTCCGCGGCCGCGAAGAGACATCCGCAGACGCTGGAACAGCAACTGCGCCGCGAGGACTGGGGGCCGTGGGTCGACTGGGCGCGGCCGGAGCCCGGGCACAGCGCCAGCCCGTCATGGTTGGGCAAGGACGGCTTCACGCCGTTCAACGGCATCCAGGACATCGACTTCGGCGTTCGGTCGCACTGACCGGTCGACCGAACAAGTACAGCCCGGACAGCACAGCCCACATCCCCTTTTTCAGTGGTCAGATGACTCGCGCGCGTCCGGCACATCCTCGGTGAGCAGCACCGCCCGTTCCGGGCAGAGCTTCTGTGCCCGTTGCAGCGATTCGAGTCGATCTGGCGGCACGTAACCGTCCCCTTGGACGTGGGCTAGGCCCCGGTCGTCGTCCTCAATGAGATCAGGCACGGCGAGGTAGCACTGGCCGTGCCCCACACACCTGTTCGGGTCGATCTGGAGCTTCGTCATCTCCCGCGCCCAAAGACGAGGGGCAGGCTTTCCAGATGGTATGTCCCTGTGGGCCAGGCAATTCGAGGCTCATATCCGTCCGGAATCTCGTATTCGGAGATTCGAGCGTGGAATTCCTCGACGATCAGGCGTAGTTCCCGGCGCGCCAGATGTGAACCCAGGCAGCGGTGTATACCGCCTCCGAAGCTCAGATGGCCGCGTCCGGCCGCGGACAGGTCGATGTCGTCTGGCGCCGATCCGTCGCTGCCTTCCCGGTTCGCGGTGGCCATACAGATGTGAACTTTCGATCCCGCCGGAATGGTGACACCGGCGACCTCGACATCCTGGGTGGTCCGCCGCGGAACCATTGGAGCGGGCAGTTCGAGGCGCAGAATTTCTTCGACGAGGGGGGTGATCAGAGCCGGATCGTCGATGACCGCGCGGCGTAGGTCGGGACGTCGCGCCAGGTGGTACATCGTGAAGCCGATGGCACCGGTGGTGGTGTCCAGCGCGGCGAGGACAAACAGGAAGCACATGCCAAGTATGTCGAGGTCGTTGAGGCCCTCGTCTTCGGATACGGCCAGCAGGTGACCGATCATGTCATCGCTGCCGGGGTGGCTCCGTTTTGAGCTGACATGCTCCTGGAGGTACCCGAGGAGCGCCGCGCCGGCCTCGAGTTGTGCTTGTGTGGCCTCGCTCTTGGCGGCGTCGGAGGTCAGGGTGTCCGACCACACGCGAAATTTATCTCGATCTGCGACGGGTAGCCCGAACAGGGTGAGCAGTACCTGTGTGGGGAACAGCTCGGCGATGTCGGTGATGACGTCGCACTGTCCTTTATCGGCAAGGGGTTTCACCAGTTGCGCGGCTTGCTCGCGGAGGTTGTCCTCGATGTTGTTGATCACGCGTGGCGACAGCATGGGGTCGAGGAGGCGGCGGTAGCGGGCGTGGTCGGGGGGATCAATCATCAACGGCACCATGGGTATCGGGCTGCCGACGTCGTATCCGCCTGCCGAGGAGAAGATCTCGGGATGGTGTTGGGCGAATCGGACGGCTTCCAGGCTGGTCAGGTACCACATGCCGTCGGCTTCGAAGACGTCGCCACGTTCTCGGACATATCGCCAACCCGCGCTGCGATCCAGCGCCATCGGCGCCGATTCGTAGAAGCCCGCCGACTGCTGAGGGTCTGTCGTGGTCTGCATCTCTCGATCTCCTAGCGGTGGTAGCTGGCGTCGGCGCCGACCATGCCCTCGAGAATCGTGCCCTCCCACATGGGGTAGTCCTCGGTGATGGTGAGTATGTGACAGGGCGAGAAGGCGACCTTGCGGTGAGCGATTCGCCACTGCCCATCGCGCCGTTCGATCTTGTCGAGGTACCGGACGCGCAGAAAAACTTCGCGGTTGCCCCGGTTGCCGTCGTCGTCTGGCTCCCGATAGAACGCCAGGGTGTAGGTCTCGGTGTGCGCGACGTCGCCGTCGATGTCGATCAACTGTGTTCCGTTGTGATGCATCCAGTGGTGGCCCTCCACGCTTCCGGTCTTCATGAAGTTCACGAAATCGGTTGCAGGGCCATTGATCGGGCCATGCTCGTCGATCGCGTCGGGATGAAACAGCGATGCGAGAAGCTCGTGATCTTGCCGGTCGATCGCTCGCGGGTACTGCGCCAGCAGGCGGCGTATGGCCGCCTCGTCGATGAGGCGTTGTACCTCGGGGTCACGGTCCATGCCCATGTTCCTCTCAGCTTGCGTTGTTGTCGTCGTGTACCTGCGTCTGCGGGCCAGAGCACGGGGTCTCGACTGCTCTGCGATCGCGGTCCTCAGACCGACAGATAGTCGCTGGGCACCAAGTCGGAAATGTCTTCGCCGGTCATCATCTTGACCGGCAGGCCGGTGTCCCAGTAGTCGGTCCAGCGGGCGATCTTGCCGCCGCGCACCACGAAGGTCCCCATGACAGGAACTCCCACCACGTCGCCGGCCGGCGTCTTGATCATGTCGAGACGCTCGGTGAGCACGGTGTCACCCGAGGCGGCGATGTTGATCATCTGATAGGCGTAGGAATCGGGGAATACGGCGAACTGCTGGCCGAGATTTTCGGCGATCGCGTCGGCGCCGACGCTCGCCGGCATCCCGACGTTCTGATAAACCGCGTCATCGGCTAGATACGGCTTCAGGGCCGCCACGTCGCGCTGCTCCATCAAGCCACAGAAGGCGTCAACGAGCTGGATCGGATCGGTCATGGTGAGCCTCTTCCCGAGGGATCTTGACATACAGATTGAATGTATTTCACCTACAAACTGTATGGGAATATACTGAGCGCGTGCCCCGTCGTCAACAGTCGGCAACCGCCGCGAAGACTCCCCGAGCAGTACAGGCCGAAGCCACCCGCTCGGCGTTGATCGGTGCGGCCCGAAGACTGTTCGTCGAGAAGGGCTATTTCGACACCGGGACCGAGGAGATCGTGACCGCATCCGGCGTCGGCACCCGTGGAGCGCTTTATCACCACTTCGGCGGCAAGCGCGCTCTGTTCCAAGCGGTTTTCGAGCAGGTGGAAGAGGATCTGCTCGCCGCAGCCGGCGGCGCGGACGGCGCTGGCGACGCACTCGGGCGGCTGCGCTCCGGCCTACTGAAATTCCTCGACGCCTCGCTTACCCCTGAGGTACAGCGCATTTTGCTCATCGATGGGCCGGCGGTGTTGGGCTGGCAGACCTGGCGTCAACTCGAAGGCCGATACGGTGTCGGGGCCATTCACGGACTGCTCGAACGCGCTGTCCTCGAAGGTTCGCTACCGGCGCAGCCCCTGATCGTCCTAGCGCACGTCCTGTTGGCGGCCGTGGACGAGGCCGCGCTGGTAATCGCGAACTCGCCCGATCCCATGGCCGCCCGCGAGCAGGGCATCGCGGCTATCAGCCAACTGCTGGCCGGGCTAGGAGCATCCGCGCCGCAACGGTGATGCGGGGAAGCGAGTTATTTTCGCCCCTCGACCTCCGGTAAAGCATTGACACGCCGCACCCATCTGAACATACTTGCTGCATGTAATCATGCATACACATGGTATGTGCTTAGCATGTCGCACGTCCGCCATGCTTCGCATCGGCGCGAGCTCGCTATATGTGGGAGAACAGCATTCGCGCGCTTGAACTCCCGATCTGAACGAGGGAAGGTCGCAATGACAGACCACACCGTCCGTGTCGACGGGCTGGACGTCGATTACATCGACACCGGAGCCGGACCGACGGTCCTTTTCGTGCACGGCGTGTACGTCACCGGGGCCCTGTGGAACGACGTCGTGGCCGAACTAGGCGAAGGCTTTCGCTGCATCGCCCCGACATGGCCGTTGGGTGCGCACAGTACGAAGACCGATGGCGCCGACCTCGGCGCAGAAGCCGCCTCTCGACGCATCGTGCACTTCATGGAGGCTCTGGAACTCAGCGACGTCACCGTGGTGGCCAACGACACCGGCGGCGGCTTAGTTCTTGCGTCGTTGGGTGATCCAACGCTGGACACGACCCGTATTGCCCGCCTGGTGCTCACCAATTGCGATAGCTACGAACACTTTCCGCCAGGATCCTTCGCGCAGATCGTGAAGTTGTGCCGGTTCAGCTCCGCGGTGGGTGGCGGAATTCTGCGTCTGCTGGCCACCGGACCCGGACAGGACTTCTTCCTCAAGGCGGTGTCCAAGCACCCGCCGGCAGCGCAGCGACAACGCCAGATCTTCGGGGCCTTCGCCACGAGCGGCGCGGCCCGGCGCGACGCCGTCACGGTGACTGCCTCACTGGATCCGGCGCTGACGCTGCGTGCCGCGCCGGCGATCCAGGCGTTCGACAGGCCCGTCACCCTGGCGTGGGGTACCGATGACAAGCTGTTCCCCCTCGAGCATGCACACCGCCTGCGTGACGCCTTCCCGAACGCCTCGTTGATCGAGGTCCCGGACTGCTCCACCTTCGTCATGATCGACGCGCCGCAGACACTTGCCGCAGCAATTCGCAACGGATGACCAAGACCGTGAGAAACAACGTGGAAGAGGATCAATCGTGACTACTACCGACAACCGGACCGATAAGTGCCCTGTGCTCAACTTCGACTACACGGAGCCCAGGCCCGCAGGCACCTGGATGCGCACTTACGATGAGCTGCGGGATCAATTCCTCTGGTACCGAAACGAATTCGGCCCGGGGTTCTGGACAGTCGTCAATTATGAAGGGATTCTGGCGATCCTGCAGAACCCTCAAGTGTTCTCCAACAGCGTCGTCACTGCGCTCGATCCCGATCCGCAATACAAGTGGATTCCCGAGATGCTCGATGGTGACGAACACAAGCAGTGGCGCCGGCAGCTTGGTCCACTGTTCTCTCCAGGAGCGGTGGAACGGCTCGACGACGCCGTGCGACAGCGTGCCATCGACCTCATCGAAGCGATCGCCGACAAAGGGGCGTGCGATTTCATGGCCGACTTCGCCCAGCAATTTCCCACCACCATCTTTCTGGAGATGATGGGATTGCCGATCGATGAACTGGATCAGTTCATGGAGTGGGAACACGCGATCCTGCACATATCCCACGACGAAGAGGGAATGAACCGGAGATCTGAAGCGTCCATGGCGGTGATGCAACGCTTCGCGGCGATCATCGCCGACCGCCGCCTCGAGCCGCGCGATGACATCGTCAGCAGGGCCCTCACCTATGAGATCGACGGTGAACCTGTCACCGACGCCGACCTACTGTCCTTCTGCCTCTTGATGTTCATGGCCGGGTTGGACACCGTGTCAGCCACGTTGGGCTGGATCTTCCTGCACTTGGCCCGCACCCCAGATCACCGCGAACGAATTCTGCAGCAACCCGACCTCATACCCACTGCCGTCGAGGAATTCGTGCGCGCGTACGCGATCGTCATCCCGGCCCGCAAGGTCACCGAGGACATCGAAGTCCAGGGCTGCCCGTTCAAAGCGGGCGACATGGTCAACATCCCGCTCAGCGCCGCGACGCGTGACGACGCCGCATTCAATGATGCCCGCACTATCGACATCGAACGTAAGCCCAACAATCACATTGCCTTCGGCGCGGGGCCACATCGCTGCCTGGGCTCTCACCTCGCCCGGCGGGAGCTCAAAATCGCGATGGAAGAGTGGCACAAGCGCATCCCGAACTACCGCCTCGAACCCGATGCCCAACTGCTCGAGACAGGTGGGCAACTCGGCCTCACGACCCTTCCTCTGACCTGGGACGTGTAGGAATCCACCAGCCTGCCATCGGCTCAACCGAACAGATACAGCCCGGACAGCACAGCCCACAGCCCGAGGCAGTAACCCTCGAAGATCAGGCGCAATGGTATTGGGGCACTGCGCAGTTCCATGAAGTCGAGCCCGACGAGCCGGACCTTGATCGCGGCAATGGCGAGCACTACGACCACCATCACCGATCCGGTGCCGTGGTCGGCGCCCAACGCGTACGACACCAGGGTCGCCACGATGAGAACCAGCCACGACAGTCCCGCGCGGCTGCGGACGAACGTGAGGGCCGACGGACCGGTCATCAGGCCACCAGGTACAGCAACGGAAACAGCACGATCCACAGCAGGTCGACGAGATGCCAGAAGCAGGCTCCGCCCTCGACGACGGCCATCCGCGTCGCACCGAGCTCGGGCCGCCCAGTCTGGGTCAGCAGGAATGTCAGGACACCCATGCCGACGCAGACGTGGAACAGGTGCACGCCGGTGAGGATGAAGTAGTAGAGGTAGAAGTGGTTCGCCCCGATTCCGTGCCCATCCGCCACCAACGAGGAGTACTCGAGGGCCTTGAGCGCAATGAACGTTGCGCCGCAAGCGATCGCACCCGACACGACTGAGCGCGCTAGCCGATGCGCTCCCGAGCGCAGCGCTCCCAGCGCGACAACTACGAACAGTGAGCTCGTCAACAGCACCAGCGTGTTGGCGAGGCCGACCCCGAGGTGGAGCGTCTTGCGCGCGGCATCAAAGAGTTCGGGCGCCTTGTCGCGCTCGACCATGAAGGTGGCGAAGAACGCACCGAAGACCAGCATGTCGCCGAGAAGGAAGACCCAGGTGCCACTCTCGCCAGGGAGCCGTCGGGCAGGCGCTGCAGTGGTCGAGGGCGCTTCGACGGTCACGCCGCGGCGGCGGTCACCGGCTCCGCCGACTGCTCCGCACTGATCGACTGGATCAACACCACCGTCACCGCGATCATCCACACAGAGAACGCCACCAGCGGAACCCAAAAGGCGAAAATCCCGTTCCAAGCCAGCGGGCCGTCGTTGAAGATCATGACCGCCCCACCCGGCAAGGCCAGGAGCGCGTACCACGCATTCAGGTAGCCGAACCACCGCGGAAATGTTTCCGGTTCCGTCCGATCGAGAAAAGACGCCAAAGTCAAGACCAAGGCCTGGATCAGCAGGGTCCCGACGATCCCGACGAACATCAGCCAGAACACGTCGTTAAGGGCTTGGGTGATCTGCGGATCGCGCTCTTCGGGACGAAAGGCCGCTGCAGCCATCACCATCATGGGAAAGAGGAAGCCTGGTACGAAGATGACCCCAGCGAAGATCTGGGTCACCGACAGCACTCCCCACTTGCCTTCGATGCGACGTACGCGCAGGCAGATGGTGGCCAACCAAGGTAACGCGACGCAGGCTGCTAGCAGGCTCAAGGCGAGACCGACGCGTACACGCAGCTTGTTGGCGATGAGGAAGTCTTTGATGGCCGCAGCGCTGGCGGTCGGCGAGAGCGGCGGGATCAGCTTTGCGATGAGCATGAAGAAGATAAAGAACAGGGCGAGCATGGCGATGCCGCCCCACGCGGCGATGCGTTGGAGTTTCAGGTCCATTACCGGATCCTAGAACGAATCCACTCAATGTTTAATTGTTTAGCCGATTTGCTCAAAAGCACCGGCAGCTCAACAGTGGCGCTCACAGTATTCGCTCGGACGCATCTTGAGCGGGTATCGCGCTGCTCGTACCAGGAGTCGAGGATCTGCATCGTGGTCGGCAGCCAATCCGAACGAATCTCTCCGTCAGGAACCTGCCTTGGTCATCGGAAACAACGGGCCTAACCTATCAGGGGTACTGCCGTGCAGGACGAGCTCGTCGGCACCCGCATCGCGATAGCGTTCGAAAGCCTCGTGGCAAGTGCGCGGTGATCCGACCGCTGCCGCCTCCCCGGTCCATTCAACGGGCATCACCGATGCCACCTCGACGAGCTGCTCGCGAGTGAGCACCGAATCCGCCGAACCCCGTATGCCCGCGAGCAGCGGGTGAGAACGTAAGCGCTCCAACGCATCCACATCCCACCCATTCACGTTCGCCAACCGCTCCCCGAACCCTGGAATCTGGTAATACGTGACCGCCCTGGCCCCCACCACGGCGAGTTCCTCCTCGGCGCGAAGATCGCAGGCGACTATCACCGTGGCATATACGCGCACGCTGCCTGCCGGCCGGCCTGCGGATCGCTCGGCGCCCCTGACGACCGCTACCGAGTGCGCCACCGCGGCCGGAGTCAGAAACGGGTGCAGCAACACACCATCGAAGTGCCGACCGGCCAACTCCAGACCTTTCGGCCCGATCGCGGCGAAAACCAGCGGCGGCACCGGTTGATCGGGTACATCGTTGAGTCGCAGCGACGGATACCGACCTGCCGGTCCGTCGTAGCGCACCTTCTCCCCACGGCAGAGTCGCCGGAAGATATCGGCGTGGTCAATGATCGATGCATTCGTCGAGCGCGGCAGACCGACCGCGGCCCACATGGCGTCCACGGAACGCCCGATGCCCAGGATGAACCGGCCATCCGACAACGCCTGGGCCGTCATCGCCAGCGAAGCTAGCAGCGCGGGATGACGGGGCTGGAAGTGGGTTATGCCCGAAGCGATCCGCACCGTTGAGGTGACCTGGCTGAGTGCACCCGCGATCACGCCCAGGTCTTTGGTCCCCCACCTTTCGCTCAGCCACAGGGTGCGCAGTCCCAGCGTTTCGGCCGCTACGGCCTGCCCCACCGCCGCCCGCGGATCGGAAATCCGCCCCGGCAGCGTGTAGGCACCGAGCGGTATGTCACTGGATATTTCGGCGTCCATCGTCCTATTCTGACACTAGTGTTCATTTTGTGGGCGAAAGGGATACACCGTGGCCTACACGTCAACGCGTGGTGATATCGGTTCTGGGATCGACGACATCATGCGTAGCTGGCTGCCGCAACGCCTGACGCCCGACAACGCGACGTCGATGGAGATTTCCGGTCTCAGCGCGCCGGACGCCGGCTACTCCGGCAAGACCGTGTTCTTCACGGCGACGTGGACCGATCATCCGCAGCGCCGTCCTCACAGCGAGGATCTGGTGCTGCGACTGCAGGCGAAGGATCATCAGCTGTTCACCACACCCGACGCACCCCGGCAAGCCGAGGTGATGCGTCGGCTCGGCCGGCACGGAATCGCAGTGCCACACATCGTCGGCGTCGAGACAGATCCGTCGATACTGGGAGCACCGTTCTACGTGATGCGACGGGTACCCGGCCGCACGCCGTCCGATGTCCCGAGCTGGCATAAGCGCGGGTGGACCGCAGCGTTGTCCGCCGCTGATCGGGAATTACTGTGCGACAACGGCCTACGCGCACTGGTGACGGTCCACCAGGTCAACGCCCCGGACGACCTGGCGTTCCTTCGCGCCGACGGTCCCCATGGGTTCACCGCACTGCAGCGCTACCTGCGCACCCTGCAAGGTTGGTATGACTGGTGCCGAGATGACCTGAAGGTTGGCGCAGACATATTGGCCCGTGCGCTGCGGGTGATCCACGATCAGGCTCCCGATATCGACGCCGAGACCATCGTCTGGGGAGACGCGCGTGTCGGCAACATGTCGTTCGCCGATGATCTCTCGGTGGCTGCCCTGTTTGATTGGGAGACAGCCAGCACCGGGCCCGCCGAGATCGATCTCGGCTGGTGGCTCATGTTCGAGACGTTTCTCTGCGAGTCGCTGGGGTTCACCAGGCCTCCGGGAGTGCCGACCGATGACGAATTCGTCAGTCGTTACCGGGAATTCGGGGGGAACTTGACCGGTGACATCATCTACTACCAGCTGGTGGCGGCGTTCGTATTGTCCCTGATCAACAACCGGCTTGCGCTGCTGTTAGTGCGCGACGGCCTGGATGTGACGACCGCGCGCAGCTATCCGCAGTCCGCGGTCGATCTGGTCGAGCGGTACCTGCGACAGCTGTAGCTGGCTCAGGCCAGCGCCAGCGTGGTCAAGATGTCTGGTGTGTAGGCCTCTTCCGGGGCTTCCCACGGCCCGGCATGCACCGCATCCAGGGCCGCACCGAGCTCGGGACGGTGGTGCAGCAGCTTGAACATCCGTGCCCTACGGGCCAAACGATCCGGCATGCCGAATCCAGTGAGCAGGTCTGTCAGCGCACTGGCGAAGCGCAGACGTCCCATCCGCAGGCGCCGTTCCTGGACATACCCAGCCAGCCCGTGCGGTGCCCAGTCGGAACTGCCCAGCAGCGCCTCCGACAGCACCCGCACGTCACGCATGCTGATGCTGAGTCCCTGGGCGGTAACCGGATTGCTCCAGCCGGCCGCATCGCCGATGAGCACCGCGCCAGGCACGACGGGCTCGTCAACCCAGGCATCATTCATCGGAAAAGTCGCGCACGGACCGATCGGGGTGGAAGCGGCGAGCACATCCGAATTTGGGAAAATCGGCGTTCGGAACGCGTTCATGAATTCCCCGACCGCCGAGATCCCCTTCAGGGGTGCGGGATCGTCGACACTGCGACCGACGTAGAGCCGCAATCGGTTGTCCGCTCGCGGGAGGACGATGTACTGGTTCCGGCCGTCCACCGAGATGGCGGTTTCCGCGCGATCCCACACTCCCCCGTCGTCAACCAGCATGCCCGACAACCGGACCCGAGCCTGTGTGGTGAACAGCGTCATCCCGAGCGCAGACCTGGTGGCCGACATCTTGCCGTCGGCGCCGACGATCAACCGGCACATGGCGGTTTGCCTGCCGTCGTCCGTCTGGTAGCCGACCGAGGGGGTCGTACCGGCCGTTATTGCCGTCCGGCGAACGCCGCGCACAACCTCGGCGCCGGCCTTGACCGCGGCCGTGGCCAGCGCCTCGCGCAGCTCCGGATGGCCCACGCCCACCACACCCGGCGCGTTCTGGACCGCGGTGGACAAGTCCCTGGAACGCCGCTGGGCCTCCTCGACGCTGAAGCCCTCGTCGTACGGGACCATCTTCGTCATCACCGACACACCGTCGGCCTGCAATATCGTCTCGGCTACCCCCACCTCGACGGCCTCGCGAAAACCCCAGGGCACCATGGCCTCTCCACGCACGATGTCGCGGTAGGCCTGCTCACGTTCGAGGACCCTCACGGCGATGCCCGCGTTGGCCAGCCGGATCGCGAGCGTACATCCGGCTATCCCACCTCCAACAACCACAACATCGGCCTCCATCAGACCCTCTCTCGTCAATCCCATTTACTATGGCATAATGGGATTGGCCGACGCCAGCAGGAAGGGGTGCTGAGCCATGAGACGCCGAGGCGGGACTCAGCCGTCTCCTATTTCGAAGGTCGACGTCGTCGACGCGGCACTACGTGTCGTCGCGCGATCGTCATTGGCAGAGTTGACAGTTCGGGAAGTCGCAGCCGAATGCGGGGTGACACCCCCCGCAATTCACTACCATCTACGTGGCGGTGACGACCTCGCCGATCGTGTTGTCGAGGCGGTCGCCGCGCGGATCGATGTGCGGATGAATCCGGACGCCTCGTGGATCGACCAGTATGTCGAACTGGTCCTCGCGATGGACCGCGCTTTCCTGGCCTATCCGGGCGCTGGGCTGCACGCGTTGACCTCGACCGGTCCGTCGGCGGCGGCCACCCGGCTCACCGATACTGCCCTGGACATCCTGCGCCGAGCGGGATTCACCGAAGAGGTTGCCGTACAGACATTCACCGCCACATACCTGATGTTTGTCGGCTGGCTGGCCACCCGCAGCCGCGCCGAAGACAACACCATCCACCCCGCGTTGGCCGCTGCCGGCGCCGAAGACCTGGGCCGCGATGACGGTCAACCGCTCGAAGGTGCGATCCGCCGCATCTTGACAACCGCAGAAGGAGACCCACAGTGTCCGACAAACTGACACCGACCGACGACGCGTCCTGGGTGAAGCGCTACTACGCAGACTGGGATTCCGGTGACGCGGAGGCGATAAGCGCGTGGTTCGACGACGATGTCGTCCTGGAAGACGTCCCGACTGGCCATACCGCCACGGGCGCAAGCGAAGCCCGCGCCTTCGTCGACGGCGCACTGAAACTCGCGCCGGGTGCCGGCTATGAGGTTCTCGCGGCACTGGTCAGTGGCGATCAGTTCGCCGTCGAATGGATCATGCAACCGGCCGGTCTGCACGGCGCTTCGGTGGGGACCGTGCGCGACGGCAAAATACTGACCAACCGCGACTTCTGGGATGCCTCACCCAAGAAATGAGCCCGGCGCGTTCAGCCGGCGCTGTCCTGGAGCGATAGGGGCCCTTCGTGCACCACTTCACCCAACAGACCAAAGATCAACTCCTGCCTCGGTCGCTGCCTCCCGGCACGCTGCGACGTCCTTGCGTAGAAGCGGTCCCGCCTTCTCCGTGAGCAGGTCGATCCCTCCGATGCGGTGGGCATGCGCGGCGGCACCGCTTCGACCGCTGCAGACCTGGAGCACGGAGAGCAACGCGCCTGAATCTACGTTCAACTTGTCACCGAGTTCTGTTGCCGCGGCAGCAAGTTGCGCGTTGGCGGCGAACAGGAGATTGTTGATCAGCTTGATGGCCAGCGCGCTGCCCAGTTCGCCGGTCGGCACCACCGGTTCGGCGTAGGCAGCTGGGTATCACCGTCTCGACAGCGTCGGTCGGACCACCCGACCAGCACGGTCAGCGTGCCCGCGGAGATGTTCTCCGCTGTTCCGCTGACCGGGGGGCGTCCAGAATCACCGGCGCCGACGACGAGCTGTCCCGCAATGCTTCGAGGATGGTCACGGTTCCAGTGGTGTGAGAGACAAATACTGACCCAGCCTTGGCGTTGGCGATGAAACCGTCTGGTCCCAAGCCGGTTTCGCGCAACTGCGTGTCGGAGAACAGGCACGACAGCAGGATGTCGCTCTGCGAAGCCAGCTCGGCTACCGAGCCGACGGAGGTTGCGCCACCGGCAGTGAGACGGTCCCGCACCTCGGCGCGACGGCTGTACACGAGCACATCGTGGCCGGCGCCGAGCAATCTGAGAACCATCGGCTCTCCGAGTTGCCCTGCACCAATGAAACCGATGACCTCGGTCATTCGGCGCTCCTACCGGTCGAAGGATCGGACGACGGTCGGTACCCACGCCGCGATGCGGTCCCATAGCAGGGTACGGTGACTCGCGAAGTTGTGGCAGTGGCCGGACTTCGGGACCAGGTGCAGGGTGACGTCGGGAGCGGCGGAGTAGTTGGCCGGCTCGGCATAAGGATTCGGCGATACATCAGTCGTTGCGCCGAACGCCAAAAAGACAGGTACATCAACACTTGAGGTGTAATCCTCGACGAATCCCGGGGTGGTGACCTCGGCGGCGGCCCGCAGCGGAACGCGACTCTGTACGGCGGTGTCGGCGTCGACCACTTCCCGCGGGACTTCCCCCGCGTAGAACAAATCAGCTAGGTAATCGCGGGGTGCGACGGTGTGACTGTCTGTGGGCTCGGCACCAGTGAGTTGGCATGACGCCTCGATCGTTTGCTGGATGCGTTGCTCGAGTTCGGCTGCATCAGAGGTCTTTTCGTATACGTTGGTGATCTGCACGCCGTAGCCCAGAAGCACCACGGCGTCATACGGGTGGGCCGTGGCCTGCACCATTGTGGTCAAGCACGCGCCCATCGAATGCCCGACACCTACCAGCGGCGCATCAGTCGGCGGGACGCCGTCGAGCAAGGTGCCGCGGCTCAGCCGATTTCGTACCTGTCGCGCCACTTCGGCGTCGCCGGCGGCAAGCAACCGCAATCCCAGAGGACCCGAAGCAACAGGGTCGCTGCTTGCGCCGATGCCGAGGTGATCGACGGCGATCACGATGAAGCCGGAATCGGCAAGGTGCTGACCGAAGCTGTACCCGCGATGGCCGTCGATGTCGATGTGCCAATAGTGCTTGTCATAGGTACCACCGGCGAGACATAGAAGCACCGCTCGCGCATCGGCAGGCCGGTCGGGAAGGAACGCCCATGCCGCCTGCGTCAACTGCTCACCGGTGCCCACTCCTGCCGTGACGTCGAACGTCAACGGAACTGCCGCGTCAGCCATGGTCAGTGCGACGGAACGCTGGTCGCAGGTTCGGGTGCCGTGTCGTTGCGCGGAATCGACAGTGCTCCGAAAGACAAGCCCTTCTCCGCAATCGCAATGCACCCATACGTGACGACGCAACACAGCGCGATGGTTCCTGCGCCGCCAAGCCATCGGCCCGACGTCGTCCAATCCGAATGCAGGCCGAGGACCACCGGTGACGTCACACCGCCGAGAACAGCGCCGTACGAGATCGTCGGGATCACCAACAACCACAGCCACTTCCAGCCCTGCAGCCGGGGCACCAAGAGGTAGAGGATCACGGCACCGACGATCGAACCGGTGGCGTCGGCGAAGGCGAACCACACATTTACTCCGCCGAACATGAACGGTTGGTCGCCGTAAAACCCGCTGATCCCAAGCCAGCCTGCCGTGGCGGTCGCCAGCGCGTCGATAAAGACCACGATTCCGAACAGACCCCAGATCTGTCGTCTGCTCACCCCGCGCTGGAACAGCCGCCACAGAATGTAAGACGTCCCACCGAAGAACCAGGCATAGCCAATCACGGTGAACAAGGGCACGGTTCGCTCATATGCGTTGAACAATCCGAGCGCGTCGTCCGGCGGATACCAGTACAGGAGGGTGTTGTCGTAGACCGGTTCGACCACGATGGCCGATATGGCAATGCCAACGAAGAGCAACGGCAGGATGGGTCCCCTCCGGCGTTCGCCGGAGAACCACCACCACACCAGCAACGCCACCACAATGACGGCGGCTGCGGCGGTGAAACCCACAGACGAGCCGGTGGGAGGGCTGAGCTCGGTGGGCATTGGGATGTAGTCGGCAGGCAAGATCATGACAGCCCCCTCCAGCGCATTTCGATCCCCCGCGTCATGATGTCAGTCCTTCTTCAAAACTCGGCAAAACTCCATCTTGTTGCCGTCGAGGTCGTAGAACCACAGGAACTCAGCATTGCGACCCGCACGGACGCCGTCGGCATCGGCCGGGAACCCATCCACGGTCTCATCTCTGAAAAGCGCGCCGCGACTCTCGATTTGGCGGCGAAGCGGTCCGAGTGGCCTTCGCGTCATGAAGACAAGAGTGGGCGGATGTGATTCGTGGTCGCAATCGACGTGGTCGGCTCCCGTTTCGCTCAGGAACACCTTCATGCCCGCAAGAAGAAACACGGCGAAGGACGTGCCGACGCCGTCGAGGCTTGTGTCGGTGCCGCGGTGGACGGGCCGGGTCCCGAAAACACTGGAATACCAACGCACTGACGCGTTTAGGTCGCCCACGTGCAGGGTCAGCGAAGCGCTGGCGTGGTCGAGGACGTCTTCGTCGGAGGCCACCTGACCAGTCGCCGCCGTCACGCCATGCTCACGGTCTTGAAATGCAGGAACTCCTCGAGACCCGCTCGGCCACCTTCCTTGCCCATCCCACTGATGCCGATGCCGCCAAACGGGCGCGTGCAACCGAGGTTAGGGGCGCCGTTGATAAGCACCTCGCCCGTGTCGAGTTCCTCGGCCACCCGGTGCGCGCGGCGCAGATTGTTTGTGAAGACGTAGCCCGACAGACCGTACGGGGTGCCGTTCGCGATCTCGATCGCATGCTCCTCGTCGTCGAACGGGATCATCGAGAGCACTGGCCCGAACACTTCGGTCTGCGCCAGCTCCGATTGCGGGTCCACGTCGGCGAGGATGGTGGGCTCGAGGAAATACCCGTCGGCGAGCTCACCGCCCAGGCGTCCGCCGCCAATTACCAGGCGCGCGCCGTCCGCGATGGCCCGCTCGACCATTCCCGAGATCCGGTTCAGCGCCTGCTGACTGACGACCGGTCCGGAGATCGTGTCGGCCTCGAACGGATGGCCCACCTTCAAGAAACCGGCGATCGTTTTCACCCGCTCGATGACCTCGTCGTAGATCGATCGCTCGACGATCATTCGAGTGGGGAAGGCGCAGCCCTGCCCGCTGAGTATTCCGACCGACATCATCGTTCCGATTCCGCATGCGGTGTCGAGGTCTGCGTCGGCGAATACGATGTTGCCCGACTTTCCACCAAGTTCCATCACCGCCGGCTTGATCTGATCGGCGCAGGACCGCAAGATCTTTCGCGCCGTCTCGGGTCCGCCGGTGAAACTGATCTTCTTCACCAACGGGTGTTCGACAAGCGCTGCGCCTGCTTCGGCCCCACCGGGCACGACGTTGATGACGCCGGCGGGAATCCCGGCATCTGCGGCGACGTCGGCGAAGAGCCCCGCGGTGAAGGGCGTCAACTCCGACGGCTTGATGACGACGGTGTTTCCTGCCGCGATTGCCGCAGGAACTTTCATCGCCAACGAGATCAGCGGGCCATTCCACGTGATGATCGCACCGATGACGCCCCATGGCTGCGCCAGCGTGTAGCTGAACTCGCCGTCCGCCCGCAGCGTCGCGGTCACCTCACTGCTGAGCTTGTCTGCCCACCCGGCGTAGTAGCGGGTCCACTCGACCGCCACGGGGAGCATGACCGACGAGGTCGCGATCGGTGTGCCGTTGTCCAGCGCGGCCATTCGCGCGAAGTCCTCCGAGCGCGCTTCGATGAGATCGGCGAGGCGCATCAGCAGCTGCCGACGGTCTGCGGGTTTGGTGCGGCGCCAGTTCAGATATGCCGCGTGCGCCACCCGCACGGCCCGGTCAACCTCGGACGGCCCGGCCATTGGGACGTCGGCGTCTGGCCGACCGGTCGTGGGATCGATGTGCTGACGCACACCGCCCGAGCCGGTGGATAACCGTTCGGCACCGATGCGCAATTCGACTTTGGGACGCTCGACGTCAACGGAACTCGTCATTGTCGATTACTTCCTCTCGGGCGGTCAGCGGACGGCGAAGCCGGCGTCAAGCGGCCAAGCAGTGCCGGTGATGAACTTGGCTTCGTCAGAGACCAGGAAGGCCACCGCGTTCGCGATGTCCTCGGGCATCAGGATCTGAATCGGTAACGCGTTCTGCATCGTCGACAGCGCGGGGTCGTTTGCTTCGAACATCGCCGCCATCGCGTCGTTCATCACCATCCCCGTGGCCACGCCCGTCGGATGAATCGTGTTGACGCGAATGGAATACTGCGCCAATTCGTTTGCCCACACTTGCATCAAGCCGACGAGTCCGCGCTTGGCTGCTGTGTAGGCCTGCCCTCCCACCCTGTCGGTGCCGGTGCCCTTGAGTCCGGCACTCGACGAGGTGATCACGATCGACCCACCGCGTCCCCCTTCGACCAGTGCGGGGGTGGCGGCCTCCACGGTGTTCCAGACGCCGATCAGGTTGACATCGACGATGTCGCGGAACGCCTTTCGCCGGTCTCCACCGGCGCCGAGCCGGATGACTCCGGCGTTCGCGATGACGATGTCGAGTCGACCGAATTCGCCGAGACCATCTGCGACGACCTGCTCGACGGCATCGGCATCACGCACGTCGGCCTGACGCGCGACGATGCGCCTGCCCTCCTTCTCGACGAGCTCGACGGTCTCGTCCAAGTCTTCCGGGCTGGCGTTGGGGTAGTCGATGGAATCGATGTCACGGCAGATGTCCAGCGCCACGATGTCCGCGCCGTTCGCGGCCAGTCGCACCGCGTGAGCGCGGCCCTGACCACGCGCTGCACCGGTGATGAAGACAACTTTGCCGTCGAGACTACCCATGCGTTCGGCTCCTCAGAAACTAGTCGGTCGCGCTAGCTGTGTGAATCCTCGCCTGGCGCAGGCCTTCCTGCGGGTCATCGACATTCACGTCCCACTCGCCGCACGAGCACGTGCACCGGAAGTGACCGTTCACGGGGAGAATGGCCTGGCCGTCGCAGTCTCCGCCGGTATTGGCGATGCTGGTGAGAAACTCCAGCGGCTTCTCATGAAGCGCACTGTCGTCGGACATGGCGTTTCACTCCTTAATCGGTTTGAGCGACACGGAAGATCGGCAGTAGCCAACCGTCCGCGATGGGTGAGAAGTCCACGCGCAGCGACATGCCGATGGCGACGTCGGCTGGTGCGACGTCAACGACATTGGACACCAGCCGGGCTCCAGGCGCGTCGGGCAGGTCGAGGACCGCAGGCACCAACAGCAAGTCCGGCATGCCGGGAAACCCGTGCACCACCGCAAAGCTGTACACCGTTGCCACACCACTGAGCTCGACCCAATTCACTTCCTTGGACTGGCAATTGGGGCAGAACGGTGTCGGGGGCAGCCGGAACGTCTGACACTCCGCGCACTGCGGCGCGACGAGGCGACGCTCCTTCGCGGCCTGCCAGAAAGGCTCGGTGTCTTTGCTGACCGCAATCCGGACGTGCTCGCCGGGGATGGTGGTGGCCAGAATTGCTGCCGCGGTACTCACGCCGCCTTCCCCAGAATGAGGCCGCTGACCGGCAAGCTCGCAGGACCGCCTGTGACCAAAGCCAATTCGGCGTCCTTCACTTGATTGATGGCCGTACCGCGCATCTGCTCGACCCCCTCCAGGATGTGAGTCATTCCGATGATGTAGGCCTCGGACAGTTGTCCGCCGTGGGTGTTGACCGGGATGCGGCCGCCGTCGAACCGGATGGCTCCACTCTCGACGAACGCGCCACCTTCGCCCTTGCCGCAGAACCCGTAGTCCTCGAGCTGCATCAGCACCATCGGCGAGAAGTGGTCATACAAGAGCGCCACGTCGATATCGGCGGCCCCGACGCCGGCCTGCTCATAGAGTCGCTTGGCGATGGGCGCGTTGCCCGAGGACGCGAAGTATTCGTCCGGCATCCCCATCCAGGCGAACGCTCTGCCCCAATCGCGCACACCGCCGTGCGCGGCGGCGACCACCGGTACCGGCGGCTGCTTGAGGTCCTTAGCCCGATCCATACTGGTGGTGATCACCGCGACGGCGCCGTCGGTTTCCTGGCAGAAGTCGTAGAGACACAAGGGCTCTGCGATCATCCTGGCGTTGAAGTAGTCCTCCAACGTCAGTGGCTGGCGGTGCATGGCCTTCGGTCGGTTCAACGCGTTGGTCCGCGTCGACATTGCGATCTCCGCGAAGGCTTCGCGGCGGGTGCCATACAGGTGCATGTGCCGGCGGGCCAGGACGGACATCAGCTGGCCCGGCCCGAAGAGGCCCGACGGCTGCAGGAACGAGTTGATCGGATCCGGGTCCATCGCTGAGAACACAGACCCCAGGCGCTGCTTAGCCTGCTGCAACGCCATCACCGTGACCACCACCGAGGCGTCACCCGCCACGATCGCGGCACGCGCCAACCCGATTGCCCCCGCCGAACCACCTCCGCCGGACGTCAGCGCCGCGGTGAACCGAACTTCGGGAATGCCAAGGGTTTCCACGAAATCAGCGGTGTCCATCTTCTCGGTGTAGCCTGCGCTAGCACCCGAGTAATAGGCGAAACCGTCGATGTCGGTGACCGGAACACCGGCATCCTCGCAGGCGGCCAGGATGGCTTCACCGGCCAACTCGGTGATCGACCTGGGCAGCGAGCCGCCACGCTTGTAGTAGGGCGTGGCGCCAACGCCGACGATGGCGACGTCGCGTAGGCCCGATGTATTCGACATGCGCTCAGAACTTCTCGGCCGGGATCGGCGGCACGTCGGGGAACAGTTCATAGAAAGTGCCCTGGGTGATCCGTAGCCTAGTCTCGTCGCTCACGCCGTCGAAGAGACCCTTGAGGGTGTCCTGCGTGTGACCGAAGGTTCCCTCCATGTGCGGGTAGTCGCTGCCGAACATCACGTTCTTGTAGCCCATGTGGTCGAAGGCGGCCACGGCGGTTTCGTCATGCTGGAACGACGCGTAGACCTGGCTGTAGAGGATCTCCTTGGGGCTGCGGGAAAGCTTGGGCCGTACCGCCATATGGTGCTGGCGGTATCCCTCGAGCATCCGGTCGCCAAGGAACGGCACCCACGTGGCTCCACCTTCGGAGATGAGCACCTTCAGATCGGGATGGCGATCCAGGGCCCCGGAGGCGACCATCTTCATCGCCGCGCGCTGCCCCGAGAAGGTCGTCTCCGCATAGTTCAGCACTGCCCCACCCGGTCCGCGGTAGACCATGCCCGCACCACCGCTGGCGCCGCCGACCGTCATGTCCACGGGGTCGGTGCCGATGTGAAAGGCGATCACCATGCGGGCTTCCTCGGCGGCGGCCCAGAATGGCTCCCATTCCTTTCGGTGCCAGTCGGGGGCGCTCGGGTGCGGTGTGGTCGGCAGGAAGACCGCCTTGAAGCCCTGTCCCGCGGACCAGTGCAACTCCTCGATCGCGTCCTCGACAACCAGCGTCGACACCTGCGCGGTCACCACGTAGCGCGGCGACACGGCGCAGATCTCCTCGAGCGCCCATTCGTTGCTGGCGCGCATGCACGCCTTGAGCAGTTCGGGGGTGCGGAACGTCGAACCCCACATTCCCAGCGAGGGGAAGATCACCTCACCCCAGACGCCTTCCTTATCCAGGTCCCCGATGCGGGCCTTGGCATCGCGGATGCCTTGCGGCTTCATGCTCTCCTCGAAGAAGGCCGTCATCGCCGACGACGGGAGCTTGCGCCGGAAGATCTGCCCGTCGACAAAGACGGTCTCGTACTCCCCGTCGGGATCCTTCTCCGCGCGCGGCGTCAGGTCGGCGAGTCGTTTGGGCAACCGCGATTGCCACAGGTCGTCGGGTTCCAGAAAGTGAGAGTCTCCCGAGTTCGTCCAGATCATGCTCATTCGTCCTCCAAGGGTCCGAGCCGCTGCTGCTGATGATGCCAGCCAGGGGGCAGGAAAGTCCAGCATTTTTAATGCTTGTCCATTATTATCTCGACATCGGCGTGGCCAGCGGTAGAACTGTGACGGACGGGAGGAACCGCGATGAGCGAACTGAGCGCCGATTCGCAGGCGGCCACGCGGCGTCGCAACGCCTCGGGTGAATCCACACGCGTGATGCTCATGGAGGTCGCCGAACGGCTATTCGCCACGCGTGGCATCGAGGCGGTGACGTTGCGGGAGATCCAGCAAGCTGCAGGACAGTCCAACACCTCCGTGATCAGGTACCACTTCGGCTCTCGCGACGGCCTCATCCGCGCGCTCGTCTCCTACCGCCAGGCCTCGCTCGGAGCCGATCGACAGCGGATGCTCGCGACTATGCGCGAGCAGGGCAAGGAGGCGGATCCCCGCGCCGTGGTGTGGCTGCTGGTGCGGCCGCTCGCCAACAGCATCGCCGCGGGCGAGATGTTCGTGCCGTTCCTGGCTCGGCTCAGTGAGGATCCCCGGGCGCGCAGCGACTATTGGCCGGATCACGTCGACGACGAGTGGACCCAGGAGCAGCTGGAGGAGTTGGTCGACGCCGCGCTGCAGGACCTGCCCGAGCGGATCAGGCGCGGACGGACGTTCCAGCTGTACATCAGCTTGATCAACGTGCTGGCTGCGTCCGCCCGATCCGGGCACGGAGTCAGCGAGGCGCAGCTGCACAACTATGTGGACACCTGGGTGGGCATGCTGACCGCACCGGTGTCATACGAAACCCGTGCGCTAATCGCCGCCGACGACTCCTGACGGTCTAGCTGCCGCCGCCGATCACCGCGTTCTCCCGCAGGGCGCCGATCGCGTTCTCGTCGAGTCCGAGTTCGCGCAGTACTGCGTCCGTGTGCTGACCGATCGTGCAGCCCGCATCCGCCCGTGTCCGCGATCGCGAGAACCGACACAACGGCGCTAGACGACGGTGCTCCTCGAAGATGGGGCTGACCGCCTCCACCGCGTAGCCGGCCTCGAAGTACGGGTCAGTCTGAAGCACCAGTTCTGAGTTCGCCTCCACCACCTCGACGCATCCGACGTCCTGCGCGGTCAGTTCGTGTTCCCACTCCAACTTGGTCTTGGTGGCGAACACCGGTGTCAGCGCAGCGATCAGGTCGTCGTCGTGAGCCGCGCGGGCGTCGGCGTCGGCGAACCGCTCGTCGGTGTGCAGCTCGACGTAGGGTGACATGGCCTTGGCCAACGCAGGCCATTCGCGCGGCAGCGGTGCGGCGAGGAAGACGTAGCCGTCGGCCGCGCGGTACATCCGGTAGAGCGCATTCATTCCGAAGAACTGGTCATCGGCGGCACGTTCCGCCGGACGCGACGCGTAGCTCGCGTTGTACGGAATCATCGCCTGCTGGACGGTGCCGAGCATGGTGGTGACCACGTTCGTCAGCTTCATGCCGCGGCGCTTGGCGTACAACGCGACGAGTAGCGCTGAACCGACGCCGTGCGCCGCGATGCCGTCGGACTGCACCGCGGGGACGGTGCCGCCCGCGTGAAGCTGGACTGCCCGTCGGTGAAGGTCGTCCACGTCAGCAGGTGGGTCACCCGAATCGTGGCTGTCGATCAGCGAAAGGCCCGACGCCGCGCCGACCGACGGTGCGTAAGCCGCGCGGTGCGCGAACGGGCCGTCGAGCCCGTAGCCGGAGGTAGTCACAAAGGCCAGGTCGGGGTTGACCGCCCGCAGCGACGCCTCGTCGATCTTCGCCCGCTCGGCAGCCTTCCCGCGGAAGCACTGAAGCACGATGTCGGACCGCTTCGCGAGTTCGTACACCAGGTCGAGCCCCTCCGGCTTGGTGAAGTCGATGGCGACACTCTCCTTGCCCTGCAGTACCTTTCCCCCGCCGGCCTCCGGGAACGCGACCAGACTCCTTATGTTGTCCCCTTCGAGCGGCTCGACCTTGATCACGCGCGCACCCAGGTCGGCCAACAGCGTGGCGCCGTACGGGCCCGCGAACATGCTGCCGAACTCCAGCACCGTCACACCGTTAAGCGGCGGGCGATCCGCAGCGACGCCGTTGATCGTCGTGGCTTCCACCGGATCCGCGACGATCGGTGCATCGTTGTGCTCACCGAGTCGTGGGGCGGGCCGCAGCTCGGTCAGCGGCCTGCCCTCTGCGTGAATGAGGGTCGACGGCTGCCGTACCGGCCCGAACTCGGGGTCGGTCACGGTTACGGCACGGCCTTCGTGTGCGGTTTGAGGATGGTCCAGCGACTCCTCAGGAGTCCGGAACAGCTCCCCGCTGAGGTCGAGGTTCTCCGCCATGGCCTGCTGCCACTCGGCGAGCGTGCGGCCCCGCACCCGCTCGATCATCATGTCCCACCACTCGGTGCGGAGTTCGGGAGTTGGGAGCATGGGGAAGCCCTGCCACTTCGGATCCGCGAGTTCTCCCAGCAGATCCAGTTCCTTGAGCCACGCACCGATCAGCTTGGGTGACACCTGGGCGAACTGCAGCCATCGGCCGTCCTTGGTCGGACACACCAGCAGCGCGTAAATGAGGTACGCCTGCGGCCTGCCCTGGTCGTCATAGGCAGCATCCATCGGCTCGTATGCGCCCGGATAGCGTTCGAGCACCATCTCGTAGAACCAGTTGTACGGATCCATCGAACCCATTCCGGTCACCAGGTTGGTCTCGACGACCTGACCCAGCCCGCTGGTCTCCCGCTCGATCAACGCCGCGAGCACTCCCTGAACGGCGGCGTGCGCCGCGCCCCAGGACGCATAGGAGAAGGTGACGAAGGCCGGACCCGGTCGCGGGGTGAGGCCGCGCTTCTCGTGCATGACGCCGGTCTTGGCCATCACCAGCGCCTCCCAGCCCTTGTAATCCCGGAACGGACCTGTCGAGCCCCATCCGGTGATCGTTGCCACCACGAGTCGCGGGTACCGCCGCGACAGTGCGTCGTGGGTGAGACCCAACCGCTCGGCGGTTGTGGGCCGCATAGTGTTCACCATGACGTCGGCGCGCTGCAGCAGCGCCCGCAGCCGGTCGAGATCGGCGTCGTCATGCACGTCCAGTGTCACGCTGCGCTTGCCACGCAGCAGAGCGGGCCAGCTCGCGAGGCCGCGCAGCGGACTGCCGTCGGGCGGCTCGACCATGATCACCTCGGCGCCGCAGTCGGCGAGGAACTGCGTCGCCTGCGCACCGGGCAGTGTCGTGGACAGGTCGACCACCACTAGGCCGGCCAGTGGACCAGCCGATCCCGTTCCGACTTCCGGCATTTTCGCTCCTACGGTGTGCGGGCAGTTTCGTTCGCGACGTGTTGTGACGCACGCCACGCCAGCATCGCAGCGCCTAAGATTAATGTCAATGCATTAGTCTTGAAAAATGACAAACCGAGGAGCACCGTGACCGAGCAGCCCGTCGAGCGTGGTGGTTTCCCGCGGATGCGGTCCTGGCAGGAACCGACTGTCCGCAGCCCGGGCGGTGGCCCGGAGTACGGCGACATGATCGCCGCGTTGCGAGACTTCCTCGACGACGTGGCCGCCGCCGCTCCGGACACAGCGACCATCGAGGCTTTGACCAAAGACCTGAAGAGTTGGGCCGACAGACTGTCCCCCGACGCCGTTCCGGAGCGTAGGCAGATATTCGCCAGAAGACTCGACCTCCCCGGTCGCGGGCAGACCATGTCCCCCAATTTCATTCCCGTCGCAGGCGATCACGAAAGCGTGCAGGGCACCGTCACGTTCGGCCGGTACTTTCTCGGCGGTGGTGGTGCGGTGCACGGTGGCGCGATTCCGCTGCTCTTCGATGAAGTGCTCGGGCGCCTGGCCAGCAGCGGTGATCGGGCCCCCGCACGAACCGCGTATCTGCACACCGACTACCGCTCGATCACGCCCATCGGCGAGGAACTCGTAGTACGCGCCTGGTTCGTCAGCGAGCAGGGACGCAAACGGATTCTGCGCGCGGAGCTGTGTCACGGCGACACCCTCTGCGCCGAAGCCGAGGGATTGTTCATCGTGCTGCGCCCTGATCAACCCTGAGCACCTGTTTCAGCGGACCGCGAATCCGGCGTCCAGCGGCCAGGCCACCCCGGTGATGAACTTCGCCTCGTCGGAGACCAGCCAGGCCACCGCACCGGCAATATCCTCGGGCATCAAGATCTGAATGGGCAACGCGTTCTGCATGGCCTCGATTGCGGTGTCGCCAGACTCCAGCAGTTTGCCCATGGTCTCGTTCATCACCATGCCGGTCGCGACGCCGGTGGGGTGGATGGTGTTCACCCGAATCCAGTGCTGCGCCAACTCGTTCGCCCACACCTGCATCAGGCCCACGAGACCGCGCTTGGCGGCGGTGTACGCCTGCCCGCCGACCCGGTCGGTGCCAATGCCCTTGAGGCCTGCGCTGGAACTCGTCAGGACTATGGACCCGCCGCGGCCGCCGTCGATAAGCGCGGGCAGCGCCGCCTCGACCGTGTTCCACACCCCGACCAGGTTCACGTCGACGATGTCTCGGAAGATCTGGCGGCGGTCCCCGTCGCCGCCGAGGCGGATGATGCCCGCGTTGGCGATCACGACGTCCAGCCTGCCGAATTCACGAACGCCGTCGTCGACGGCCTGCTGCAGCGCGTCGGCGTCGCGGACATCGGCCTGGTGAGCGACGATTCGTCTGCCCTCGTTCTCGACGAGCTTGATGGTTTCGTCGAGCTCGTGGGGCGTGGCGTTGGGGTAGTCCATCGAATCGATGTCGCGGCAGATGTCCACCGCAACGATGTCGGCGCCTTCGGAGGCGAGCCGAACCGCGTGTGCGCGGCCCTGACCCCGCGCCGCGCCGGTGATGAACGCCACCCGTCCGTCGTGTCTACCCATTGACGGTCCTATCCTCTTGTCGGTTGCCGACGTTGAATGTCGCTGTCGTGCTGAATGATCAGTTCCCTCAGAGCTATCCGGTCCGGCTTGAGCATCGCCGTCAAGGGCAGCTCGTCGACGATGAGCAGTTCGTCGGGCGCCTTATAGTCCGCCAGTTCGCTGGTGACGTGTGCGCGAAGCTCGGACAGGGTCGGTGGAGCGGCGCCGTCCGCGGGGACCACGCACGCGACGCCGATCTCGCCGATCACCGGTGCGGAACGGCCAACCACAGCAACCTGTTTCACGCCGGGATGCCCGGCGATCGTCCGCTCGACCTCGCCGGGATGGATGTTGTATCCGCCCCGGATATACATGTCGCCACTGCGTCCGACGAGCGTGAGGTTCCCGTCCTCGCCGAGCACGCCGACGTCACCGGTGCGCAGCCATCCGTCCCGCAGCACTTCGGCGGTTAGCTCCGGGTTGCGCCAGTAGCCGCGCATCACGCAGGGTCCGTTCACCTCGACCACTCCATCGGGGCCGATGCGGACATCCATTCCTGTGGCGGGCCGCCCCACGGTACGGAACTGCACTTCGGGGGGATCGGTCGGTTCGGTGCCGCAGATGGTCGGACACTCGGTCATCGCATATCGCACCACGAGCGGAACTCCGACGCGCTCGGCGACCCGGCGCACCAAGTCGGGGGGCGCCGGCGCCGTGGCTGCGATCCCTACCCGTAAGTGCGGCAACGTATCTGGGCTCACACCGTCGACCTCGAGCAGTTTGGCCCACTGCGTTGGAACGGCACCTGCCACGGTGACCCGTTCAGCGCGCAGGACGTCGAACATGCCCTGCGCCGACCACGGCGTCGGCGGTACCACCAGGGTGCTGCCCCACACCAGCTGGTCCCAGAGCTTGAACATGTAACCGGCGTGGGCGAACGGGGTGGATGTCAGGCGACGGT
The DNA here is from genome assembly GCF_976985685.1 of Mycobacterium sp. NTMscope_Eco_3. NCBI lineage: Bacteria > Bacillati > Actinomycetota > Actinomycetes > Mycobacteriales > Mycobacteriaceae > Mycobacterium > Mycobacterium sp. NTMscope_Eco_3. Next base: position 2,675,238 of record NZ_CDRJYZ010000001.1, read on the forward strand.
CGTATGGCGCGCTCATGACGCCGGCCGCCGCCGCACCCGCTGCGAGCCGGTCGGCGTCGTACACCGCACCCTTCGGCGTCCCCGTAGTCCCGCTGGTGAAGACGAGGGCGACCGGATCCCGTCTGTTCAAGTCCACAGCAGGGGGTTCCGATCGCGAGGTGGCTGTATCCAGCGACGCCCTTGACAGCACCCGGCGCCCCCCATCGGGTAGTGCACCGCAACTGTCGTCAGCGACGATCAACGTGGGATCAGCTTGCTGCAGAATGGATTCAAGCTCGCGCCGACCCAGCCGCGGATTCAGTCCGGTGGTGATCGCACCGATCATCGCCGCCGCGGCGTAGCACGTCGCATAGTCGATGCCCGAGGGCAGCCACAGCGCCACCACGTCGCCCTTGGCCACTCCAATTTCGACGAACTGGGCGGCAATGGCTCTTGCCCGATCGATCCACTCCGCGAACGTGATTCGCGCTCCCGGCTCGACGTAGGCCTCGACATCCGCGTGAGCGGCGGCCGCGAACTCCAACATCGACCGTATGTCGGCGACGTCGGAACTCAGCGGTGCGCGTGCCACCTACGGCTCCTCGGCGCCGAGAATCATTGTGGCACTGGAACAGAACCATCCGCCGGTTCCGCTGACGCAGGCAATGCGGGCGTCGGGGACCTGGCGCGGTCCGCATTCACCACGCAGCTGGCGTGCCGCCTCGACCAACAGGAAGAGACCCCGCTGGCCTGGGTGGCAGGCCGAGAGCCCGCCACCATCGGTGTTCGTAGGGAGCTGGCCGCCGAGACGCAATGCGCCCTGCTCGACGAACGCGCCGCCCTCCCCCTTCTGACAGAAGCCGAGATCCTCGAGTGTGATCAGCAGCATGTAGGTGAACGCATCGTAGAGTTCGGCGACGTCAACGTCCGAGGGTGAGACGCCTGCCCGCGCGAAGGCCAGCGGTCCGCTGACCGACGCCGGGCCGACGGTCAGGTCGTCCCACTGGGAGGTGAGCATGTGCGAGGTGGTCTCGCCCGAGCCAAGCACCCAGACCGGTTTGTTTCGTAGGTCTTTGGCGCGTTCCGCGCTGACCAGCACGACGGCCGCTCCCCCGTCGCTGCGGATGCAGCAGTGCAGCTTCGTGAACGGGTCGGCGATCATCGGGCCCGCGAGCACGTCGTCGACGGTGATGGGGTCCCGGTAATACGCCTCGGGGTTGTCAGCCGCGTTGAACCGCGCCGACACCGCGACCTCGGCGAGTTGCTCGATGGTGGTGCCATAGACGTGCATGTGCCGGCGCGCGGCCATCGCGTACTTGGAAATCAGGGTGTGCCCGTATGGCGCCTCCCATTGCAGTGGTCCGCGCGCACCCCAGTTGATGTTGGCGCCCCGCAAGCCCTTTCGCAGATCAGCCCGCGCAGTCGATCCGTACGTCAGGAGCACCACATCGGCATGCCCGGCGGCAATCGCGTCCGCCGCGTGCGCGGCCATCACCTCCCATGATGCGCCGCCGACCGCCGTCGAGTCGATCCAACGTGGCCGCAGGCCGAGATACTCACCGATATCGACCGGGGGCAGCGTGCCCTGACTGGTGGACGCCAGGCCGTCAATGTCTGCCGGCGTCAGCCCGGCGTCGGCCAATGCCCGGCGGCTGGCCTGAGCGATGAGCTCGTAGGGTCCCTTGTCGTCGACCCGCCCAACGTCCGACAGGGCGACACCCGCGATGGCGGTGTTTCTTGAGGCGCCGCTCATTGAGCGCGGTCCTGGGCGAGCAGCTCCGCAAGCACATCGGTGGGCTCGGCGAAGAGGTGCCGAATTACGTGGGCACGCTTGAGATAGAGGTGCATGTTGTTCTCGAAGGTGTAGCCCATCCCGCCGAACACCTGAATGCCCGCAGCCGCGTTGTCGACTGCGGCCGAGCCGGCCACCGTCGCGGCGGACAGCACCTGCAGCAGCGCATCCGTGCGTCCCTCGGCCAGGGCGATCCCCGCGAAGAACGTCTGCGCCTGCGCCGCCTCCGCGGCGATCTCCATGTCGACGCACGCATGCTTGATGGCCTGGTGCACGCCGATGGGCTTACCGAACTGCTCGCGGGTCTTGGCGTGCTCCGTCGCGGCGGCAGCCGCGGCCGCCGCCAAGCCCGTCAGATAGGCAGCCGCAAGCACCGTGGCACGCGCCCAGATCCATTCGTCCCGTGCGGGCAACCAGTGTAGGGGTTCCGCGGACTCGACTGTGGCGGAGGCCATTCGAGTTCCCGGATCCGCCGCGACCACCGGCGTCAGCGCGCCAAACGACTCGATGTTTACCAATGCAGCGCCATCGCGGGCCACAATCAGCGCGTACGAGGCCCCCGCCGGCTCGAACAGGTCGAAGGTGCCCTTAACAGGTTGCGCCCCGCCGTCGCCACGAAGGACCGCAAGCGCCACCGTCGCATTGCCTGCCCCTATCCGCTCCGCCAGCGCTGCGTCCCCGCAGCGGGCCGCGACCCGGGCGGCGAGTGTGCCCGCGAGGAACGGACCGGGTGCCAGCCGCCTGCCGAGTTCGATGAACAGCAAGACTTCGTCGTCGAAGGGCCTCCCCGAGCCGCCCGACTCCTCATCGAGTCCGAGCGTGAGCAGTCCGAGCTCGGCGCATTCTCGCCAAAGCGCTTCGGGCACAGCCGCTTCAGTGTGACGGTTGGTGCGGATATGTTCCACGGGCAGCCGCTCGGCAAGGAATTCTCCCGCCGCCGCCACGATTTCGAGTTGCTCAGGTCCTGGAAGCAGATCCACGGTCATCTCCTGTCTGGGTCACCTGGGCAGCCCCAGCACACGTTCGCCGACGATATTGCGCTGAATCTCAGACGTGCCGCCCCCGATGGCCTGCGAGAAGCTGTAGTAGTAGTAACCGACCCACCCGTCGACGTCCCACCGCGAAGAGTGCCGAAGGGATTCGGGACCGACGATGTCCAACGCCAACTTGCCGATCTCCTTGGCCAATTCGGCGTACATCAGCTTGACGATCGACCCGCGCGGCCCCGGCGTCTCCGTTTTCATCGCCTCGCAGATGTTGGTGTAGGTAAGTGCCCGCAGCGACGCAACCGAGGCGCGCGCCCTGGCCAGCCGACGCGCAATCTCATCATCGGCAATGGCGGGTCTGCGCCCGTCAGGGCCGACGTGGTCACGGGCGTAGTCGATGAGGTCCTCGATGATCTTCGCCAGCCGAACCTGGTTGGCGGTGAACGCGGTGCCGCGTTCGAAGGACAGCGTGGCCATCGCCACCGACCAACCCTCCCCGACGTCGCCGACGACGTTGGATAGCGGGATGCGGACGTCGTCGTAGAACACCTCGCAGAACTCAGAACCGCCCTCGATCGTCTCGATGGGTCGGATATCGATGCCCGGTGTGCTCATGTCACAGATCACCCAGGTGATGCCCTTGTGCTTACTGCCGGTGTTGTCGGTGCGCACCAACAACTCCTGGTAGTCGGCGACGGTCGCGAAGCTGGTCCACAGCTTCTGGCCCGACACCACCAGGTGCTCTCCGTCGATGACGGCTTTGGTCCGCAGAGCCGCCAGATCCGATCCGGCATCGGGCTCGGAGAACCCCTGACACCAGATCACCTCGCCGCGAAGGATCTTCGGTAAGTGGAACGACTTCTGCTCGTCGGTCGCCCTGGTGATCAGAGTCGGTCCGGCATGCGAGTTCCCCACGAAGCATGCATCGATTCCCGGAAAACCCCGAGCCGCGTACTCCTCGTACCAGATCAGCTGCTGCATCAGAGACAGGCCCTGGCCGCCGTACGCCTCCGGCCAGGCAATGCCCGCCCAGCCGCCCCGCCACTGAGTGTGCTGCCAAGCCAGGTCGTACTCGCGGATGCCTGCGTCGTCGCGGGGCCGGGGCTCGGTCGGCTTGTGCTCGTCGAGCCACGTTCGGACCCGATCGCGGAACTCGAGCTGGTCAGCCGTGAAGTCGAGATCCATGGTACCCAACTATAGGTGACACAACAGTCAGAAACAAAGGTCTTGCACTCGATCAATGCGATCAGCATGCGCGTTGGAACTGCAGTCGATAGACGCCCACACGAGTGACACTCAAGTCAGAATTATCTACGTTCGCGCCATCGGGCGTTTGCCTGCAGCTTCGGCGATCGCCGCGAACACCTCCAAGTTCTCAGGGACCGGTTCAGGCGTCATTTCGGGTCCATAGCGGACTACGAGCCCCGTCAGCCCGCAGTCCAGCCAGGGTTCGACACGCGTGCGGATCCGGGAGACCGGACCAACCAGCCAGCCCTCGTCGATGTATTCGTCGGGCACCGCGTCCAGGGCCTCCTGCCAAAGCGCACCCTCCAGCAATGTGCCGCCGGCCTGTACTCGCGCTTCGGCCTCGACGGCGTCCACGTCGGCGAGCATGTCGGCGAGCCGCTGCGCGAGCTCGGAATAGCCCCGCGCCTCCATGAACGGCCGCAACATCGCCGACCAGGTGACGACGAACTCCTTGAAGGGGTGCATGGCCGCTCGCACGTCGTCGTCGACGAGCACGTCGACGTGGGCCCAGATCGCGAAGTCATGGAGGCCCTTGCCGTCGTTCCTGCGATCGAAACCGCGTTGAAGCAGTGGCACAACGGCGGGCAACATGCCGGGGGTGAATGCCGGCGGAAACCACCCGTCAGCCACTTCGGCAGCCAGACTGACCATTTCGGGTCCCGCCGCCGCCATCAGGATCGGAAGCTCGGCCAAGACGTCCAGTCCGACGGCGACCGGCGCAACACCAGTGGCGTCCTGCCCTCGGTAAGGTGCTGACCACTCGGTGCCCTCGTGCTCGATGGTGTCGCCCCTCAACGCCTGTCGCAGGATCGAGACGTAGTCCCGCATCCGCCGCGTAGGGCTTCCCCACTTCCGGCCGTAGAAGCCCTCCGCGGCAACCGGACTGGAACTGCCGAGCCCGATCATCACGCGTCCACCACCGGCGAGGTGGTCGACGGTCTGGAATGCCATCGCCGCCAATGCTGGAGGTCGGCTGGTCACCTGGGCGATGCGGGTACCGAGCTTCAATCTCGAGGTGTGTCCGGCAATGTACCCCAGCGGGACGAGCCCTTCGGATCCATAGCCTTCCGCCGTGAACACCGCGTCATAGCCGAGCTCCTCGGAGTACCGAATGCGTTCCAGGGGAACGTTGAACCGGCGGTCGTGCCAGCGAACTTCGGTGGCGAGTTCGATCATGAACGTGACTGCTTGTACTCGTCCACCAGCTTCTCGGCGCCGCGGGCCAGCAGGGCCACGTCGGCGCCGACCAGAACGAAACTGGCCCCCGCTGCGAGGTATCGCTGCGCGATCGTCTTGTTGAAGGCGTTGACTCCTGCGCTCTTTCCGTGCTTCACGATGGTCGCCAGCGCGGTCTCGATGGTGCTCACTACGTCGGAATGCTCCGGCTGCCCGAGCTTGCCCATCGAGGCCGCCAGGTCTGCGGGCCCGATAAACACGGCGTCCACGCCGTCGACGTCGGCGATGTCACCCAGATGCGCCAGACCGGACAGCGACTCCACCTGAACCGTCAGCGACACCGATGCATCGGCGGTGGCCAGATAGTCGGAGATGCGGTTCCACCGGGATGCCCGGGCGAGCGCGCTCCCGACGCCGCGGATGCCCGCCGGCGGGTAGCGGGTGGCGGCCACCGTCGCAGCGGCCGCGCCCGCGTCATCGACCATCGGGACGATGAGATTCTGCGCGCCGATGTCGAGCAGTCGCTTGATGGATACCGGGTCGGCGGATGGCGGGCGCACCAGCACGTCGACGTCGGGGTATCCCGCGAGCACTTGCAATTGTTCGAGTGTGGTGCTCAGCTCGTTGGGCGCGTGTTCCTGATCCAGGAGCACCCAGTCGATTCCGGATCCCGCGCAGACCTCGGTGACATAACCGCTGCCCGAGGCCAGCCACATGCCGATTCGCGGCGCTCCGGCTGCGATGCGCTCCGTCCATCGGTTTGTCACGAAGCCTCGCGATCAAAGGAGACCGTCACCGTGCCGAGCGGTCCGTAGTCCGCGACGAAGGTGTCCCCCGGCTCGGCGAACACCGGTTTGGTGAACGAGCCCGACAGGATCACCTCGCCGGGGTGCAGCGAAACCCCATGTGGGGCAAGCCGGTTCACAAGCCACGCGACGCCGTTGCCGGGGTGGTTGAGTACGGCCGCCGCCACCCCGGACTCCTCGATCACGCCGTTGCGCAGCAGTAACGCCGCAACCCAGCGCAGATCCACGTCCAGCGGCCGCACCACCCGCCCGCCCAGGACCAGACCGGCGTCGGCCGCGTTATCGGCGATGGTGTCGACGATGGTGCGCAGGTGACCGGTCTCGGGGTCCGACATCTGCACCCTGGCGTCGAGGATCTCCAGCGCGGGGGTGACGAACTCGGTAGCCCGCAGCACGTCGAAGAGGGTGACGCCCGGCCCGCGGAGCTCCTCACCGAGGACGAACGCCAGCTCGACCTCGATGCGCGGCCGGATGAAGCGTCCAACCGGAACACGGCCGCCATCCTCGACGAACATGTCGTCGAACAGCGCGCCGTAGTCGGGTTCGTCGATCGACACGGCACGTTGCATCACCTTTGACGTCAGCCCGATCTTGCGGCCCTTGACCTCTCGCCCGTCGGCGACCTTGAGCGCGACGAGCGCCCGCTGGACCGCGTAGGCGTCCTCGATCGTCATGTCGGGATAGTCCAGCGACAGCTGCCGGATCGGCGCGCGGTTCTGCTCGGCCTCATACAGCCGACGTGCGATGTCCGCGAGCTCATTCTCGGCCGGCCTGGTCATGATCGGATGCGCTTCGCGCGAGCGCTCATCATCGCGTCAGGAACTCGACGGCTGCGGCATTGAACGACTCGGGGTCCTCGAAGTGCGGCCAGTGCCGCACTGTAGCCATCTCGAACACCTCGGAGTTCGGAATCAAATCGGCGATGGTGCGTGCGGTGTCCTGATACACGCCGTGATCCTTGCCGGAGGCCACGATCATCACAGGCGCGGTGATGCTGCGCCACTTGTCGTCGGGAATCAGGTTGCGGTTGCGCACCTTCTCGTCCTGAAGGATCAGCAGCCGATCGATGGTGTTGCGAGTGTCCTCGCGCCGATAGACCGCTTGGCGTAAGCCGATCAGGTCGGGCAGTCGATTGCTCTCGTCAGCAATCAGATGCGCGAACACGGCGTGCAACGACTCCCATGTCGGCTCGTTGACCGCCTTGGTCCGTTCCGCCCGGATGCGCGCCATGTTCGACGCCGACGCCTCGCGGCCGGCCGGCGACATCAGGATCACCTTGTCCACTCGGTCGGGATGACCGACGGCCACTGCAGATGCGACGAACGCCCCGAGGGACATGGCGACGAAGTTGGCCGATGTCATGCCGAAGTGGTCCATCACACCCAACACGTGTTCCACGTAGACGGCGATCTCGTAGTCGTAGTCCGGCTTGCCGGAAAATCCGTTTCCGACCATGTCGATGGCCACGCAATGGAAGTGCTCGGAGAGCGCGGCCAGGTTGGGTGCGAACGTCTCCCAGTGGCCGCCCGTGCCGTGCAGGAGGATCGCATGCGGCTTGTCCGGGCTGCCGGCCTCGACATATCGCGTGCGAACCATTGCGCCGTTGACCGGCACGTCGACGAATCCCTGCCGAAATTCCAGCTCCTTGAGATACATCCAGAGGCTCCGGTAGTTCTCGGTGTCCAGCCGGGTGACGCCGTCGGCGTCGGTCTTCTTCTTCGATTGGTTGACGTGCTCCCCGCCATGAACGGCGGGGATTCCCGTACGGCTAGGCCGCTGTTGGGGTGCTTCCTGATTCATCGCCCTGTGCCTCCCGAGTTGCAGGAGGACTTATCGGGGCTCCAAAAGCGTTTAGTCTCTCCGCCCGCCCGGCGGCGAGAATGACTTTGGCGGCGTTGTGGTCGCGATCGTGGACCGCCCGGCACGCCGGGCACGTCCACTGCCGGACCTGTAGCGGGAGTTCGTCGAGCCGATGCCCACACTCCGAGCATGTCTTGCTCGATGCCAACCACCGCGACACCGTGTGCACGGTGCGCCCGTAGCGGTCGGCCTTCTCGCCGATGATCCGCACGAACTGGCCCCAGCCCGCGTCCGAGATCGCGCGGGCCAGTCGGCGATTTTTGACCATGCCCACAATGTTGAGGTCCTCGACGTGGATCACTTGGTTCTCGCGAACCAACGCCAAAGCCTGCTTGTGGTGATAGTCCCGCCGAGTACGCGCCACCTCGTTGTGTGCGACCGCGACTTTGCGCCGCGTCTTGTCCCTGTTTGCTGATCCTTTCTGCCGGCGGGACTTCTCCCGCTCCAACCGCGCCAGCTTGCGCAGCTTGCGACCCAAATGCTTCGGATTCGCCACATCCGTACGCACACAATCTGTCGCGGCGATGGTCGCCAACCGCGTGATCCCCACGTCGATCCCGGCCTCCCGCTGCACCGGCGGCAACGGTGACGCCGGCACGTCGACGACGAAACTGGCGTAGAAGCGCCCATCCGGCTCGCGGATGATCGTGACCGATGACGGGTCGCTCGGCAGATCTCGCGACCAGCGCACCGGCACCTCGCCCACTTTCGCCACAAACAGCCGACCATTGGGCCGTACGGAAAATCCGTTGCGGGTGAGCCGAAACGACTGCCGATGATCCTTGCGCGACTTCATGCGTGGTCGGCCCACCTTGCGGCCGCTGCGTTTCCCGCTGATTGAGTCGAAGAAGTTGCGCCACGCCCGGCGGGAGTCGTTGACCGACTGAACCAACGCCACACTGGGCACCTCGCACAGCCACCCTCGCGCCTCTGTGCTCTTCGCAACGGTAATGACGCGGCGCTGAATCTCGCTGTCCGACAGCTTGATCCCGGCCTGATAGGCCTCGTCGCGCAGGCGCAGTGCGTCGTTGAACACCACCCGGCAACATCCGAACACCCGCGACAGCATCGACTGCTGGGCTGGTGTCGGTTCGATGCGGTACCGGTAGCGCATCTGCATGATCCGACCCTAAGCCCGCGCACTGACAACCCAGACCTATCGCCGCGCCCGCATGCACGGTCACCTCTGGTCGCCGTCCTACTTCACCGTCTCCTAAGGCGGCGCACCTCTGTCCATCACCGAGCAGTACATCGAGAAACAAACCCGCCCACTCTGAACGCCGGGCTACGTCCGGCGATACGCACGACGGGCTAACCCCAGACTGATGTACAAGGTTTGGGCCCAAAGATCCGGTCATATTGCCCCTTCTTACCCTTGTTTCTGACAGCATTGTCAACTTACGCCACCGGCGTTCTACGTGTCCAGATATGGTCGCATAGTCGATATGTTCGCATGTAGAGAAACACTTATGCCCTCCTGAGGATATCCAATCATGTGGCTACCGCTTGGCCCCCTTCCATTGATTCTGACAGTCATATGCGGTAAAACTGGGCAGGTGGACACTCCGTCGGGACGTCGCGTGCTCGCCGAGCTGGTGAACGAGTTCGCGGCCGTGCGGGTGTCGCTGGACGTCAGCGGCAATGGTCCGCGCCTGCTCGTCGAGGATCTCGAGGGCGGCGAGCACGTGTTTCTGTGTCCGCTGGAGCTGGCCAGCTTCACCTTGGCTACGCCCGAAGACCGCGAGGAGTGGCTGCGCGTCGGCAACTACCGGGGTGAACGTCGACCCAGGGAAGCGCCGTGAGCGCCTCGGCCGTCGACCTGGTCGGCTTGGGCATGACCGAGATGTCGCTTCGCCCCGGCGCCGCGCCCCTCGAATTGGCCGCAAGGGCAAGCACGGCCGCGCTGGCCGACGCCGGAATCGGGCGTGCCGATGTCGACGGGCTTCTGGTCGGCTCCTCGCAGGGCATTCGGCCGGACCGGCTGGGCGTCGGATTCGCCACGCAGGGCGGCTTCTCGGACCTGCGCCTCCTCGAGCACGTCGAGATCAAGGGCGCGACGACCATCGCCATGATCCAGCGTGCGCGCCACGCGATCACCACGGGTGAGGCGTCCACCGTGCTGTGCGTCTTCGCCGACGCGCCGCTGGTCGCCGACCGGGGTGCGGGATCGACCTACGCCCACAGTGGGGGCAACTCAGGCGTGCGCGGGCTTGAGCGTGCGTCAGGTCTGCTCGGGTCGGTGCCGACGTACGCGCTGATGGCGCAACGGTGGCTGCACGTGACGGGCACCACCCCCGATGCACTGCGCTCCGTGGCCACCACGGCGCGCGGATGGGCGCGGGGCAATCCCGATGCCGTCAACCGCGAACCGCTCGACGACGCAGGCTACGACGCGAGTCCGATGATCTCGGAGCCGTTGCGGCTGCTGGACTGCGCCCGGCCAGTGAACGGCGCGGTCGCGGTGGTGCTGACCGGCCGCAGTTCGGTTGGCACCCAACGACTTCGCATCCGCGGCACTGGCCGCCACCATCCGGTACGGCGACGGCGTGCAGGCGCCGAGTCGTGGTTCGGGGGCGGCGGCCGGGCCGTGGACGACGCGCTCGAGCAAGCCGGCATGCAACGGTCGGACCTCGACGTTGCCGAGCTCTACGACCCGTTTTCGATCGTGACCTTGATGCTGCTCGATGAGTACCGGCTCACCGGCGAGGTACCGGCCGGCGCCTTCGTGCGCGACGGCCACACCGGCCGGGGTGGCACGCTGCCCACGAATACGGGTGGCGGGCAGCTCTCCGGCTTCTATCTGCAGGGCATGACGCCGCTGGCCGAAGCGGTGATCCAGCTGCGCGGTACAGGCGGCGACCGCCAGATTCCGGCCGCAACGGTCGCACTGGTCGGCGGCATCGGCGGCCGTGTCGACCACCACGCTGCGCTGGTATTGGAGCGGGCGACATGAGTGCTGCCGTCAAGCCCGCCGCGCAAGTAGTCCACGACTGGCTGCTCGACCCTTCGCTGGCGCCGCAGACCGCCGGCGACCGATTGGCACCGCTCTACGAAGCGGCAGCCCGCGGCGAGCTCGCCCTGCCCTTCTGCGCGGGATGTGCTCAGCCGCTCGACCTTGAACAGGAAGTCTGCGACTCCTGCGGATCCGCCGAATGTGGCTGGCGCACTGTGGAATTGCATGGCGCCGTTCATTCGGCCACCTTGATGCACCGGCGCGAGCCCGGCTTGGTGCGTGCGCAACGGCCCTACCCCATCGTCGACGTCGAACTTTCGAGTGGCCACCGCTTGGTGATGACCACCGCACTCCCCGCGGACACGGCTCCGACCATCGGCACCGTGGTTCACATCGGCTTTCGCCGGCTCGGCGACATTGCAATTCCAGCCATTGACATTTTGGAGGACGAGTGACGACACTCGAATCAGCCCCGCCCCTTGACGAATTCGACGTCAGCAAGATCATCCGGAGTGACCGAGTACACGGGTCGGTCTACACCTCGGCCGAAATCTTCCGCCGGGAAATGGACACCATCTTCAAGACCGGCTGGGTCTTCGTTGCGCACGAAAGCGAGGTGAGTGAACGGGGCGACTACCTCACCCGGATGATCGGGTATGACCCCGTCGTCGTGGTGCGCGGCAAGGACGGCGTCGTGCGGGTGGTGCTCAACCGATGCACCCACCGCGCCAACAAGCTGTGCAACGCGGAAAAGGGCAACGCCAACTCGTTCCGGTGCCCGTACCACGGCTGGACATTCAACAACACTGGTGCGCTGCAAGGTGTTCCGATGCGGGAAGGGTATGGGAAGGCCTTCAACGAGATCCGCTCCGAACTTGGACTTGCCCAGGCTCCACGGGTCGACAGTTACGGCGGCTTCGTCTTCGCCTCGCTTGCGGCTGAGGGCATCTCGCTGCGCGAGCACCTCGGCAACGCGACACATGCCATCGATCGACTGCTCAACCTGTCCCCGAACCGTGAGATCGACTTGCGGGCCAACTGGATGAAGCACCTGCACCACGCCAACTGGAAAATGGTGGTGGAGAACAATGTCGACGGCTACCACGCGCTCTTCACGCATGCCTCGGTATACGACGCCATCAAGCCCGCCAAGGTTTCACACGTACCGACCAAGGTCGACGTGCTGGTCCGCGACCTCGGAAACGGCCACTCTGAGATCGACTACAGCGACGAATACCGCAAGCTCGACGAGGAATTCGTCTGGTACGGCCGGATCCCGCGGGCGAAGCTGGCCTCCTACGTGGAGACATTGGAGCAGGCCTACGGTCCCGAGCAGGCACACGACGCCCTCGTGGTGGGTCCACCCCACACGCTGATCTGGCCCAACCTGTTCTTGGCGGAGATGAACGTCATGTTCGTCGAGCCACAGGCCCCCGACCGCACCGTGGCCTACACCACCGCGGTATTGATACCTGGTCAGGACGCGTTAAACGAACGCACGCTGCGGCGCTCCGAGGGGGCGATGGGTCCGGCGGGGTTCCTCATCGCCGACGACGGCGAGATCGGCATGCGCAACCAGGCCGGCCTGGCCGCCGAACTGCCGGAATGGCTCGTTCTGGCGCGCGGTAGCGAAAACGACGTGCACGACAAGACCGGAATCATCAACCGGGACAAGAGCGCTGAGACGCCACAGCGCGGGTTCTATTCCCAGTGGGCGGCCGTCGTCGGTGGAGGGGCAGGAGCGTGACAGTCAACGCTCAGTCGGAACAGCCGGCGCCCCAGATCCGCCCCACGCTGCGGCCACTGCCCGATGCCGACATCCTGTCCTTCTTGTATCTGGAGGCTCGACTCGCCGACGAAGGCCGGTACTCCGAGTGGGAAGCACTGTGGGCGGATGATGACGACACCGTCGAGTATCGGGTGCCCATGCACCCCGATGACGACCCGCGGACCACGCTGGCCTACATCAACGACAACCGGCGGCGCATCAAGAGCCGCGTCGCTCAGCTCAACACCGGCAACCGGCACTCCCAAACGCCGCCGTCGGTAATGCGGCGCATCATCTCCAACAGTGAGGTGATTGAGGATGCCGACGGTCTGATCACGGTCGAATCCAACTTCTCGCTGTTTGAATACCGTATCCGCCAACGTTTCTGGGCCGGCCGCGTCCGCCACACGGTCAGGCGAACACCGGGCGGCCCACGGCTGGTCCGCAAGGTCGTGCACCTGGTCGACGCGGGCGGAGCCGTCGATACGTTGGCATTCCTGATATGAGGTTGTGCAACTGATGCTTATCGGTGACATCGCCACCAACAACGCCCGCCGCTACCCGGACAAGCGCGCCCTGGTCGACGCCGACCGGGTGCACACCTGGGCCCAGGTCGACGAGCGGGCCCGGCGGTTGGCCGGCTTCCTCGCCGAGCGTGGGCTGGAACCCGGCGACCGCGTAATGGTGATCGCGCGCAACTGCATCGAATGGCCGGAGATCTCGTTCGGGCTCGCCAAGGCCGGGTTGATCGCCGTGCCGGTGAACATCCGGCTGGCGCCCGACGAAGTGGCCCACGCCCGCGACGACTGCGGTGCGAGCGCTGTGATCATCCACACCGATCACCTCGACAAATTCCTCGGCGAACTGAGCGGGCTGGGGCTGGTTTTGGGCATCGGCGCCCAATCGCAAAAAGGCCTCAGCGAGTTGGTCACCGACTACGAGTCTGCACTGGCGCAGGCCCAGCCGAGCGCTGGGCGCGGCGACATCTCGCCGGACGACATCGCCGTCATCCTCTACACCAGCGGCACCACCGGTCGCGCCAAGGGTGTAATGCACACCCACCGCGGGCTGCTTTATCAGGCGGCGGACACCAACCTGGTGACCGAGGCCAACCGGTCCGACGTCATGCTGGCCACCACCCCGTTCTTCACCGCGGGTGGCATGGTGCGCACCGTGTCCTGGCTCTACCTGGGTCAGACCATGGTGATCCACCAACGCTTCGATCCGCAGGCGGTCATCGACGAGATCGAACGCAGCGCGATCACCTTCACCACGTTCATCCCGACGATGCTGCACCGCACGTTGGCGATCCTGGAAGACGGTCCCCCGCGGGACATGTCGAGCCTGCGGCGAATCTCCTACGGTTCGGCGCCCGTGCCGCCAGGCCTGGCACGCAAGGCAATGGACCTGCTCGGCTGCGACCTACAGCAGCGGTACGGACTGACCGAATGCGGCGGGCAGGCAACCATTCTCACTCCGCAGGACCACCGCGACATCGTTGCGGGCAGGACGTCCATTGCCACGTCGTGCGGCCAGGAGACACCAATGTGCGCGATTCGCGTCATCGACGCCGACGGCAGCGACGCCCCCACCGGCGAAGTCGGCGAGATCGTCATCGTCAGTCCCGCCAACTCCGTCGGCTATTGGAAGCTACCCGAGAAGACTGCCGAGACGTTCCAGTCCGACGGGCTGCGTACCGGCGATCTGGGCTACCTGGACGCCGACGGCTACCTCCACATCACCGGCCGCCGCACAGACCTCATCATCTCCGGCGGTTTCAACGTCTACCCCGCCGAGATCGAGCGGGTCATCGCGCAGCACACCGACGTGGACATGGTTGCGGTGGTAGGCGTGCCGGATCCGGAATGGGGCGAGACCCCGGTGGCCGTCGTCATTGCGAAATCCCACGTCGACGACACCGATGCGCTGACCCGCGAGCTCACCTCGCTGTGCCGCGAGAAGTTGGCCGGCTACAAGCAACCGCGTCGTTTCGAATACCGCGAGGAATTCCCGCTCGGCCCGGCCGGAAAGATCCTCAAACGCGAGATCGCTAACCAAGTTATACAGGTATGATCGACCCCGTGACTGACCTGGGGAACCTGCACACCGTCGAGTTCGACGTGTCCGATCACGTAGCCACGGTGTCGTTGAACCGACCTGATCGGATGAACAGCTTCACCGAGCAGATGGCAGACGAGTTAGCTGCGGTATGGGCCCGGGTGCGCGACGACAACGACATCCATGTCGCGGTGCTCCGCGCAAATGGCGAGCGAGCTTTCTGTACCGGCATCGACGTGTCCGAAGGAACCTGGTGGAAGCACAAGTCGATCTTCAACCAGGAAGACCCCGGAGAACTGCTGGGACCGAAGGCCCACCGGGTGTGGAAGCCGGTGATCGCGGCGCTGCACGGCATCGTGGCGGGCGGCGCGATGTACTTCGTCAACGAATGCGACTTCTCCATCTGCAGCGAGACGGCCACCTTCTTCGATCCGCATGCCAATGCCGGGATCGTCTCGGCACTGGAACCGATGGGCATGCTCGCCCTCGGCGTGCCCTACGGCGAGGTGATGCGGTGGGCCCTCCTTGGCAGCGAGGAACGAATGTCGGCACAAACCGCACTGCGGATTGGCATCGTGACCGAAGTGGTCCCAGACGATCAGTTGCGTTCGCGGGCAACCGAATTGGCGAGTGAGATCGCCGCACGGCGGCCCTTGGGGGTTCAGGGCACGGTCCGCGCCATGTGGGAGGCTCGCGACCTGCCGCCCAGCGCCGCCGCACGACACGGCAAGTTCTACACGGATTTGGGCAACGCCGGCGCGGGGCGGACCGACTCGCGCGCCAACAAGAAAGCGCCGCGCACCCGATAGGAGGGGTCGATATGACCACGACTGAGCAATTGGTGCAGTTCGACTTGCTGATCGGCGGCGAGCAGACCGCCGCCGCATCGGGAGCCACCTACGACAGCGTCGACCCGTTCACGGGCAGCCCGTGGGCGCGCGTGCCCGACGGCGGGGCCGCGGACGTCGACCGCGCAGTGGCCGCCGCCCGCGCGGCGCTGGACGGCCCGTGGGGGCAGTTGACCGCTACTTCGCGCGGCAAGCTGTTGTGGCGGTTGGGCGAAGTCATCGCGCGTGAGGCCGAGAACCTGGCCGAGTTGGAGGTCCGCGACGGCGGCAAGCTGACCCGGGAGATGGTCGGCCAGATGAAGGCGTTGCCGGACTACTACTTCTACTACGCCGGGCTGGCCGACAAGCTGCAAGGCGAGGTCGTTCCGGTCGACAAGCCGAACTTCTTCGTCTACACCCGTCACGAGCCGGTCGGCGTGGTCGGTGCGATCACCCCGTGGAACTCGCCGCTGCTGCTGCTGACCTGGAAGCTCGCCGCAGGGCTGGCGGCAGGGTGCACCTTCGTCGTCAAACCCAGTGACCACACGCCGACGTCGACGCTGGCGTTCGCGAAGCTGTTCGCCGAGGCCGGCTTTCCGCCCGGCGTCATCAACGTCGTCACCGGCTGGGGCCCGGAGACCGGCGCCGCCCTTGCCTCGCACCCCGGCGTCGACAAGGTTGCGTTCACCGGTTCGACGGCCACCGGAATTCACGTCGGCAAGGCGGCGATTGCCAACATGACTCGATTCACCCTGGAGTTGGGCGGCAAGTCCGCACAGGTGGTGTTCGACGACGCCGACCTCGACGCTGCCGCCAACGGCGTCATCGCAGGCGTGTTCGCGGCCACCGGTCAGACATGCTTGGCGGGCTCGCGTCTTCTGGTCCACGAGAGCGTTGCCGACGCACTGGTCCAGCGCATCGTGGCCCGCGCGGCGACCATCAAGCTAGGCGACCCGAAGGACCCGGCGACCGAGATGGGCCCGGTGTCCAATCAGGCGCAGTACGAAAAAGTGCTGTCGCACTTCGCTTCTGCCCGCGAACAGGGCGCGACAGTGGCCTACGGCGGCGAGCCGGCGAACGACCTCGGCGGCTTCTTCGTCAAGCCTACGGTGCTGACCGGTGTGGATCCGTCGATGCGGGCTGTCGCCGAAGAGGTCTTCGGACCCGTGCTCGCAGTGATGACGTTCGCAGATGAGGACGAAGCCGTGACTGCGGCGAATGCCACCGAGTTCGGATTGGCCGCAGGGGTGTGGACAAAGGACGTGCACCGTGCGCACCGGGTGGCCGCGAAGATGCGAGCAGGAACCGTGTGGGTCAACGCGTATCGCGTTGTTGCCCCGCATGTTCCATTCGGAGGTATCGGCTACAGCGGTATCGGCCGGGAGAACGGCATCGACGCCGTGAAGGACTTCACCGAAACCAAGGCCGTCTGGGTCGAACTATCCGGGGCGACCCGGGACCCGTTCACGCTCGGCTGAGCAATTGACCACCAGGAGAGACATATGACGATCGCCGCAGCGCGGAGCTGACATGCCTGAACTGCCGTCCGACGACACCGGCGCCTGGCAGCTGCCCGAGGAACTCGTGCTGCTGCGCGACACCGTGCGTCGCTTCATGGATGCGCACGTGCATCCCGTCGAGGAGAAGCTGGACCACGACACCGTCGGACTCCCCCGCGACCAGCTCGTCGCATTGCAGGCCAGGGCGCGCGAGCTCGGCCTGTGGGCGCTGCAGACGCCAGCGGAGTACGGCGGCGCCGGACTCAGCGTGCTCGGCCAAGTGGTGGTCGCCGAAGAAGCCGCGAAATGCCGTATGGGCGCGTTTTTTCCGGCTCTTGGGGCGTTCGGTGGCAACCCACCCAACATCATGTTCAAGGCCTCGCCCGACCAGTTCGCGAAGTACGCACAGCCGATCATCGACGGCACCATGAGCAAGGCGTACACCGCGATCACCGAGTCCTCCGGCGGATCTGACCCGGCGCGGGCCATCCAGCTCAAAGCGGTGCGGGACGGCTCGGGAGATGGGGGGTATGTGCTCAACGGCTCCAAGATGTGGATCTCCCATGCGCCCCAAGCCGACTGGGGCATCGTCTACGCGCGCACCGGCGAGGGGCGTAACGGAATCTCGGCCTTCATCCTCGAGAAGGACACCCCGGGAGTCACGTTCAGCCGTATCCCGGTCATGGCATCTTTCGCTCCATATGAACTGCACTTCGACAACGTCCGGATACCGGCCGACCATCTGGTCGGCGGGGAAGGTCGGGGCTTCGCGCTGGCCAGCGACTTCCTCGTGCACGGCCGCATCGTCTATGCCGCAGGCCCGATCGGCATCGCGCAATCCGCCTTGGACATGGCGTGCCAATGGGCGAAGGACCGCGACGTCTTCGGCGGCCGACTCGCCGACAAACAAGGCATCCAATGGATGCTCGTGGAAAGCGAAGTGGAACTGCGCGCCGCGCGACTTCTGATGTACCAGGCGGCATGGAACGCCGATCTCGGCCGCAACGTCCGCGTCGACGCGTCGGTCGCAAAGATGTACGGCACCGAGGCCGCCTACAAGGTGCTCGACCGTTGCATCCAAATCCACGGCGCCCTCGGCATCTCCACCGAACTCCCGCTGGAACGCTGGTTCCGCGACCTGCGCGTCAAACGACTCGGCGAAGGCGCGACCGAGGTCCAACGCGAAGTCATCGCCCGGTCGTTAATCAGATAGGGATGTTGATCAGATAGGGATGTCATGCAGAAGCCGATGACAGGGGTGCGCGTCCTCGAGGTCGCACAGTTCACCTTCGTTCCCTCTGCGGGTGCGGTACTTGCCGACTGGGGTGCCGACGTCATCAAGATCGAGAATCCGGTGACCGGCGATGCGCAACGCGGAATGGTCACGGTCGCGGGGCGCTCCGCGACGGCGCCCGGTGTCTCGTTTTCGCCCATGGTCGAGGCACCCAATCGCGGCAAGCGCAGCGTTGGGCTGTCCCTCGCGCTGAACCAGACGAGACCGGTGTTCGAGGAACTCGTGCGACGCAGCGACGTCTTCCTGACCAACCTTCTTCCCCAGGCGCGGGCCAAACTTCGCATCGATGTCGACGAGATACGACGGATCAACCCGTCGATCGTTTACGTCGCGGGCAGCGGGTATGGCAGCGAAGGACCACACCGAGAGACGGGCGCGCACGATGCGACGGCGTTCTGGGCGCAGGCTGGCAACGCCGCCGGCGTCACGCCGAACGACTCGGAGGTGCCGGCGGGCATGCCTGCGGGCGCGTTCGGCGACAACATCGGCGGCATCACCATCGCGGGCGCGGTGGCCGCCGCCCTCTACGGCAGGCAAGCAACCGGGCAGACGTCCGTCATCGACGTGTCGCTACTGGCGGTCGGGGCGTGGGCCAACCAGTCCAGCGTTAACCTGGCCATGCTCTACGGCTGCCCGCTGCCGAAGATCGACCATCGCACCCAGGCGCCGGGCAACCCACTCACCGGTGCCTACCGATGCGCCGACGGACGCTTCATCCAGCTGTCGATGCTGCAGCCGACCCGCTACTGGGCTCCCATGTGCCGACTCTTCGGGCTCAGATCCGCAGCCCTCGACGAGCGGTTCGCCTCGCTGGAGTCGCTGGCAGCACACGCCGACGAGGCCACCGCGCTGCTCGCCGAAGCCATCGGTGCGCGGACTTTCGACGAATGCACGCAGCTGCTGCAACATCTACACGGTCAGTGGGCGCCGGTGCAGGACGCCTGGGAGGTCGCCAATGACGAGTCGATGATCGCCAACGGGCGCATCGCCGAGGTCCGGGACGCCCAGGGCAACGAACAGCGCCTGGTGGCCAACCCGGTGAAGTTCGACGAGGCGGCCGGGCATCTGACCCGGGCACCGATGTTCGCCGAACACACCGACGAGGTCTTGCGCGAGCTGGGCATGGACGACCACGAACTCATCGAGTTGAAGATCGAAGGGGCCATCACCTGAACTAACCGTTGCCGTCGGTAAAAGCACGTCGGCACAGAGCGCTCGATGTCAGCGAAAACGGAGTCCACCCACTGTCCGAACGTCGCGGACGGGAGGTTTCCAGGCGTACGGCCGCGACCCCGGGAGGCCCACCGCGAGGATACGTAATCCGGTGCCTGACAATATAATTCCGCGACGACGAGATCCCAGCAGTCGGCGGCGTGTTCACCGCCGTACCGGAACGAGGCGGGCAGAGGCGTGGTTGCAGAATCCTGTTCCGTCAGTCAGTCCAGACATCGTCCGCTGCTTCGGCGTGCCGGGGCGGCTCCGATGGCAGGGGCTGGGGAGTCCTGGAGAACTGGGGTGCCGGCGCAGGTTGCGTCACGCCGTCGATCTCGATGAACACGCCCCGCTCCGTTAGGTGCGGGTCGGCGACCGCCTCCGCCAGGGTCAATACCGGTGTCACGCACGCGTCGGTGTTCGCGAAAAGCGCACTCCATTCGTCCCGCGTCCGCTGCGCGAACGTGTCTGACAGCAACGCGTGCATCGCGGGCCAGCCGGATTCGTCGCGCTGCGGACCGACGGTTTCGGGGTCGATGTCCAGAACCGCCAACATCTTGGCGAAGAACTCCGCCTCGAGCGCGCCGACGGCGACATAGGCGCCGTCTGCGCACTCGTAGGTGCGGTAGAACGGCGCCGAGCCGTCAAAGACGTTGGTGCCCCTGTCATCTGACCAACGGCCGTCGGCACGCATCGACCAGACGACCTGTGTAAGCTGGGCGGCTCCATTGACGATGGCGGCGTCGATCACCTGGCCGCGGCTCGAGGTCTGCCGCTCGACAAGGGCGGCCAGTACGCCGATGACGGCGGGCATCGATCCCCCGCCGTAATCACCGACCAGATTCAACGGCGGCACCGGGGGCTGTGAGGCGGGGCCGATCGCATGGAGCAATCCGGTGAGTCCGATGTAGTTGATGTCGTGGCCGGCCTCCAATGCACGTGGGCCGGTCTGTCCCCAGCCGGTCAATCGCAGGTACACCAGAGCAGGGTTGGTCGCGCAACAGACGTCCGGGCCCAGACCGAGACGCTCGGTCACACCCGGGCGAAATCCTTCGATCAGCACGTCGGCTCGATCGATGAGCCGACGGACCGCAGCGTGGTCGGCGGGATCCTTGAGGTTCGCCTCCACGACGCGACGCCCCCGCAGTTGCGGGTTTGCTCGTCCGGCGAGTTGACCGGGACGTTGAACCCTGATGACGTCGGCGCCCAGATCGGCGAGCACCATGGCTGCGTGCGGACCAGGCCCCATACCCGCCAGTTCGATGACCCGTGTGCCCGAGAGAGCGGCTGCCTGTGTCACCCCGCCACCATAGTCTATTCTGACATCTTGTACATATGCTCTATGCCGACTGTCATGCAATGACGACGCCAATTCATAGCTCCCTAGAAAGACTATCTGACGCTTATGTCATCTCGTGGCGCGACCGGGCGAAAGGACTTCTGATGGGCCCGCTGTCCGGAGTCACTGTCGTAAGCCTTGAACAAGCCGTGGCAGCGCCGTACGCCACCCGGCAACTCGCCGATCTCGGCGCCAGGGTGATCAAAGTGGAGCGACCCGACGGCGGCGATTTCGCCCGCGGCTACGACCGCAGTGTGCACGGCGACTCCAGCTATTTCGTCTGGCTGAACCGAGGCAAGGAGTCTCTGACTCTCGATCTGAAAAGCACTGAGGGACAACGAATCCTGCGCCGACTACTGACCGGCTCAGACGTGTTGGTGCAGAACCTCGGACCGGGTGCGACTACCCGATTGGGGTTGGACGCCGCATCGCTGACCACCGAGTACCCGCGGCTCATCGTCTGCGACGTCACCGGGTACGGCGGCACCGGCCCGTGGCGAGACCGCAAGGCGTACGACCTACTGGTCCAGGCCGAGGCCGGGCTGCTGTCGGTCACCGGAACGGGCGACGACGTGGCGCGTACGGGCGTGTCGGTCGCCGACATCGCGGCAGGAATGTTCGCATATTCGGGCATTCTCACCGCGCTTTACGTGCGCGCCACTACCGGGGAGGTACGCCCGGTGTCGGTTTCGTTGTTCGAGTCACTCGTCGAATGGGTGGGCCAGCCCGCCTATTACGCGCACTACGGCGGCACAGCGCCCATGCGCACAGGTGCCAGACACGCGACCATTGCTCCATACGGCCCGTTCACCGCCGGAGATGGCGGCACGGTACTGCTCGCCGTTCAGAATCAACGGGAGTGGCGCCGGCTGTGTAACGAGGTATTGGTGATGCCGGAGCTGTGTGACGACACGCGCTTCGTGACAAACCCCGAACGGGTGAGCAACCGCGACGAATTGGAGGCGATCATCCACGCCGCGATCGCGCCGATGACGGCGGACGAGTTTGCGCAACGGCTCGAGGCCTCGGGCGTCGCGAATGCGCGCATGAATGACGTCGGCGATCTGTGGTCACATCCCGTACTCACCGGACGTGACCGCTGGCGGGAGGTCCGCACGCCGGGCGGGCCGATCGACGCGTTGTTGCCGCCGGCGACGTTGGCCGGGATCGAGCCACCGCTGGGTGATATTCCTGCGCTCGCTGAGCACAGCCGAAAGATCCTGCGAGAGTTGGGCTATACCGACGAGGCGATCTCGGATTTGGTCACGTCGGGCGTGACGACCGACGGATCGGACCGCTGACTACGGGCACCGCCGTCGGTGTAGATCGTCCGACCGGTCACAAAGCCACATTCGTCGGATGCAGGAATGCGATCAGCGCCCCTGTTTCATCGGGCTGTCGCTGCCGATCCAGCACTGCGTCGAAACCGAAGTCCTCGCGCTACACCCGCTCGAGCGCGTCTTCGTAGGAGCAGGACGTTCACCATGCGCTCAGGATGCACTTCCGCCACCGTCCGATGAGCCGTCGCGTTGCACCTATGAGCCATATCTGACATTAGTGTCGTTCTACGCTGGGCGGCGTATTACCTAATAAACGCGCTATTTTCCCGCTCCTCTACGGACCTAGGCCAGAGACATAAGGCTTGATTCTGACAGTACTATGCGGTAATAATGTGGGCATACGGCTCGACGAATGCCGTGAGATCAGCCCCGAGGAGACACACATATGACGCTCGATGTCGCGGCCGCGGACAAGGTGCTGGCGGGTCTGCGCCCCTTCCCGGTGGCGGTCACCACGATCGACAACGGCTTCGCCAACGGCCTGATGTCGCTGTCGGCCGGCTCGGCCAGCATCGTGCCCGAACTACCCCGGGCCACCGTGAGCCTGACCAAGTACAACCGCACCCACGACATGCTGGTCAACTCCGGGATCTTCGTCATGCACATGCTCTCCGCGGGCCCCGAGGAGATCGACGCCTCGATGGACATCCTGATGACCCTGGGCGGCAGCTCCGGGCGCGACGGCGACAAGATCGCCAAACTGCGCACAAAGCGCGGCATCACCGGTGCACCCATCCTGCTTGACGCCCACAGCTACGTCGAATGCCGTATCAGCGGATCACTGGACAACGACGAGAACACCATCTTCGTCGGAGACGTCGTGGCCGCCGAAGTGTTCAGCTCCGCCCAACGCCTACGTATCGGCGAAGCCTGGGCCAAACTGCCCCACGAGTGGATCGAACGCTACGAAGCCAACCACGAACCACAACTCCAAAGCGCACGCGACCTACGGGCAGCCGCCGCAGCGCGGAGCTGACCTCGGGCGCGCGTATGCCCGACTGGCGCTCACAACTCAAGGATTGCCGGTGAACCTGCAGTACAACGTGATGTTTCCGATGCGCGCCGTCAAGCACTGGCAACGTTGGAGCGAGGGAGCCAGCCTGGGCGAGGTCGCCAAAGCGGTCGAAAGCGCTGGTTTTCAAGGCTTTTCGATGAGCGAGCATCCTTTCCCCGACAACCAGTGGTTGGCCAACGGCGGGCACCACGCCTTCGATCCGTTCGTCTCGCTCAGCTTCGCAGCCGCTGCCACCACCCGACTGCGACTCATGACTTACATACTGGTGTCCGGCTACCGCAGCCCTTACCTGACCGCCAAGGCCGCCGCCAGCTTCGACCTACTATCCGGTGGCCGGTTCACGCTTGGTACCGGCGCCGGATATCTGAAAACCGAGTTCGAGGCTCTCGGAGCTGACTTCCACCGTCGCGGAGCGCTGTTGGACGAGGCCATCGTCGCGTGGAAGGCCACCTGGGCGGGCGAGGAGCACCACGGGCCCGAGTTCGGGATCGCCGACCATGTGGCACTGCCCCTCCCCGCCACGGCCGGGGGACCCCCGATCTGGATCGGCGGGAACAGCAAGGCCGCGCAGCGCCGGGTGGTCGACACCGCCGATGGCTGGATTCCGATGGGCCAGTCTGCCGAGACGGCGGCGATCACGCGGACCCCGCCGCTTGAGGACATCGCCCGACTGGCCGAACTCATCTCGGGAGTGAACCAGCGACGGTCCGAACTCGGACGTGCACCCGCTGATGTGTCATTCGTTCCGTTCGAAGCCGCTCGGCTCGTGAGTGGCGACAGTGGAGATTTCGTCGAGTCAGTGAAGCCACGACTGAACGAGTACGCCGATGCCGGGGTGACTTGGATCACCGTTGAGCCGGCCAGCCGCAGCTTCTCCGACTTTCGCACCGACATCGAACTCATAGCCGGCGAGTTGATCAGCTAGATCCTTGTCCCCCAACGTAATCAATCAGGAAGCCCCGTGATCGCGCTTCTCAGCGAAGAAGAGACCATGCTGGTCCGCACGGTGCGTGACTTCGTCAATAGAGACGTGAAGCCTGCCGTCCGCGAAATCGAACACGCCAACGAATATCCCGAGGCGTGGATCGAACAGATGAAGCGCATCGGAATTTACGGCCTGGCCGTGCCTGAGGAGTACGGCGGATCGCCGGTCTCGATGCCGTGCTACGTCGAGGTGACCCAGGAGCTTGCCCGCGGCTGGATGAGCTTGGCCGGCGCGATGGGTGGGCATACCGTCGTGGCGAAGCTGCTCTCGTTGTTCGGCACCGAGGAACAAAAGCAGAAGTACCTGCCAGGCATGGCGACCGGTGAGCTGCGCGCCACAATGGCGTTGACGGAGCCGGGCGGGGGCTCCGACCTACAGGCGATGACCACGACCGCGCGTGCCGACGGGGACCAGTTCGTCATCAACGGCTCCAAGACCTGGATCAGCAACGCCCGGCGATCGGGACTCATAGCGCTGCTGTGCAAGACCGATCCCGGCGCCGTCCCACGCCATAAAGGCATCTCGGTGCTGCTGGTGGAGCACGGTCGGGGCCTTTCCGTGTCGCGGGATCTGCCCAAGCTCGGCTACAAGGGTGTCGAATCGTGCGAGTTGTCATTCGACGACTGTCGGGTGCCGGCATCGGCGGTGCTCGGCGGTGTGCCCGGTAAGGGCTTCGGTCACATGATGAAGGGACTCGAGACCGGCCGGATCCAGGTCGCGTCCCGCGCTTTGGGCGTTGCGACCGCCGCACTGGAGGACGCCCTGGCCTATTCGCAACAGAGGGAGAGCTTCGGCCAACCGATCTGGAAGCACCAGTCCGTCGGTAACTATCTCGCCGACATGGCCACCAAGCTGACGGCGGCACGCCAACTGACGCGGTATGCCGCCGAGAAGTTCGACAGCGGCGAACGGTGCGACATGGAGGCCGGAATGGCCAAGCTGTTCGCGTCCGAGATCGCCATGGAGATCGCGCTGAACGCCGTCCGAGTCCACGGAGGCTACGGCTATTCCACCGAGTATGACGTCGAGCGCTACTTTCGTGATGCCCCGCTGATGATCGTCGGAGAAGGCACAAACGAGATACAGCGCAACGTCATCGCCTCTCAACTGATTGCCCGGGGCGGCATCTAGCCCTGCGCTAAAAGCACCCGCGCGGTCGCACACCGACTGAACGACCTGATCGGGGCAACAGGAAGGACCCGGCAAAATGACCGAAAGGCCGTCCTACAGTGGGGATCACGGCGTCGTGCGCTATGAGCGCGACGGCGCGATCGCCCGTATCATCCTCAACTGGCCGGAGCGGGCGAACGCACAGTCCTCGGAGATGGTGAGCAAAGTGGATTCCTGCCTCGATGAGGCCCGCCAGGACTACGGGGTCAAGGTGGTGATCATCAAGGGCACCGGCAAGGGCTTCTGCGCCGGACATGTCATCGCCCCCGACGCCTACCCCGAGTTCGCCGAGTCACAGGCCAACATGGGGAGCAACTACCAGGGCGGAAAGGAATTGTTCCTCTGGCCCACGCTGCGATACTGGGAATTCCCGAAGCCGATGATTGCCCAGGTGCACGGCTACGCGATCGGCGGCGGAACCTACTGGGCGCTGCTGCCCGAGGTCACTATCGCATCCGAGGACGCTTACTTTCAGATGCCACTGGTCCCCGGCCTCGGCTTCGCGGGCGGGGAAACGATGATCGAGCCATGGGTGTTTATGAACTTCAAGCGCGCCGCCGAATACCTCTACACCGCACAGACATTGACCGCTGAGGACGCGCTGCGGATGGGGTTGGTCAATCGCGTCGTCACCCGCGACGAGCTCGAGCCGGTGACGGAAGCGTTGGCGGCCAAGATTGCCAGGGCCCCGCTGTCGACCTTGATGGCGACGAAGACCATGCTGGTGCGCGCCTGGGAGCAAATGGGCATGCGCCAGCACCTTCAGCTGTCGGCGGACGTGATGTCGGTGCTGGAGCACACGTCTGACGCGCAGGCGCTACGCGCCGAACTGCAGACCAGCGGGAAACTTCCCCGCGACCGGGCTCGCGATGGTTAGCGTCCATTGAGAGTGTCCTTCAGGTGTGGCCACCGTCTCCGGTCCGGCCGTGAACGCCCCGACGCCACAACGGAGCACCGACACGCTCGGACGGCGTGCAGCGCCCCGACGCCTCAACGAATTTGAGCGATCACCTTGCTGAATGCCTCGGCGTGCAACTGCGGAACACTGATGTATGTGATGCCATAGTCCTCGACGTAGCGACACAATGTATCGGCCATGGTGCGGGGCGAACCAGCAAGCGTCGTTGGTGAGGCGAGTATCTGCTCCTCGGAAAGACTCTGTCCAAAGCCCGATGTCCGCAACACTTTCGGGACCCCGCTGTCATCGTGCGGCAACGCCGTAATCATCAGGTTCAACTCGATGTCGTCGAAACGGTCTCCTGCCCGGTCGCGAATGAAACCCACCAAGTCGTCTAGCGGATCGGCCGCAGTGCTATTTGCGCGGCTGCCGCTGAGACCAATGATGTTGGCTTGCCTCGCTGCAAGTGTCAGCACTCGATCACCTGATCCGGCGATCATGATCGGCACAGTGGGGACATGCTCACGGAGATAACCTGTCATGTGGCTGAGGTGATCGACGCGGCCCCGAGCGCTGGGAAACACCAATTCCGCTGCTTCGAACTCTTCCTTCACATAACCTGCACCCAACCCAAGCTCGAATCGATGGTCGGTGAGCAGGTCGATGGCCGCGACATCGCGAGCCAGCAATGCCGGTTTGTAGAACCCGGCGTTGAGTACGAACGGGCTGAGTCGCATCGTCGTGACTTCCGCGGCGGAAAGCAACGCGGCAAATGGCGCAGGCGTGACGAGATGGTCCGGCAAATGCAGAACGTCGTAGCCGAAGTCCTCCACGCGCCGTACGGCGTCCCGCCATTGGGATCGCGACTTCAGCGTCGACAGCGCAACACCGAACCGAAAACTCTTCGCCACGAACGTCACTCCCTTCCATCCGAGGACCCGAAGCGAACGGCGCCGCTGAACTGCCTGTGGCCCGCGGTGCGTGAAAGGACCTCATTCTTGTAACACGATGCGCTTATCTGATGACTTGGCGGTGCCTTCCTGTTGGACCCCGTACTACTGCGCCGACGTATCGTCACCAGGTCAACGCCGCGAGAAAGGGTGCGGCGGCTGGCGCGCTTGGTAGAACGCCACGGCGCTACGGATCGAATCGTGGATCGGCTTCGGTTGCCACCCAAGCTCCCGCACGGCCTTGCCGTGGTCCATCGGGGACATGATGTGCATGAGCCGCACGGACAGAGTGGACAGCAGTAGGTCGCGCCGCAGCACCTTTGCGGCCACGTCTCCAGCAAAACCCAACGCGTACATAACCTTCAACGGAACCCCTAACCGCGGCGGTTTCGCTCCTCCCGCCTCGGCAGCCGTACGATAGAGCTCGCGAGCGCTGATGAAGCGCTCGGAGATGATGTACCTCTCGCCCACGCGGCCCTTCTCAGCGGCGAGTATCAACGCGCGAGCCGCGTCCTCGATGCCGACCACTTCCATCGACATGTCCTTGACGTACACCGGCATCTTGCCGCGGGCCGCCGCGGCCACCAGTGAGCCATGCGGGGTCGGCTGAAAGTCAGCGGGGCCGTAGGTGTTTGCGACGCACAGTGCAACTGCGGGCAACCCACGCTCGGCGACGTACTGTAGGACGAGCCGCTCTGCTTCGACGCGGGAACGGATGTAGCCCCCACCCTTGTCGAGCCAGTTGAACGGTTTGTCTTCGGTCACTGGCAGGCCGTCGGTACTCAGCGCGATCGTCCCGATGGTGCTGGTGAAGACGAAGCGCCGCAGATCCGCATCTGCTGCAGCATCGAGTGCGTGACGCAACCCCTCCACGTTGGTGCGGAACAACGGCGTCGAGTCCCGCAACCAGGCCCTGGTGTCGACAACGCAATAGAACACGTCGTCACAACCCGTCATCGCGTCACGCAATGCCTCATCGTCGAAGACGTCTCCATAGCGGCGTTCGACGTCAAGGTCATCGATCGCCACGGTAGGACTGGTGCGCCGCAGCAGGACTCGGACGGCATCGCCGCGCTGCACCAGTTGCCGCGTCACGTGCGAACCGAGGAAGCCACTCGCGCCGATCACCAGCTTCAGCGGACCTGCCACGTCAGCACTCTCCAGGGCCGTACGGTTCGAGATCTATGACAGTACACTGTCACATTTCTGCGCCGGTCATACGTTGCGGATCGCTTCGGCTAGTTCACCTGGCGCATCCTAAGAGTGAATCCAGAACCAGCGCGCGTGCCAGGTGATGGTTGGGCTCGATCTTCAACGGCACTGCGCACCAATTTCCGCTCATCTGGGAGGCCGCGTTGTTCGGCATCATGCTGTCGGTTGCCGCGCCGCTGATGTGGGTCGACGACACCGGACGCACCTGGTCGGAGACCGTTGCGAGGCGCACCAGGTATTCGCGAACCGCCCTTATGTCGGCGCGTTCGTGATCGCGTGGGCAGTGATGAGCGTCGTCTACGTCGGCTACGGCCTCTCCTTCGGTATCATGCGGGCCACCGGCATCGCCACCTCGACCGCTCTGCACTGGCGCTATCCCGAGACCAAAGTGTTTGATCCGCAAGGGTATTTCCAGGCCAACGGCGAGGCCGGCCCCTTTATGATCGGCACCTGGGCGGGTTGGGAACGCAAACGGTGATGGGGGTCGCAGACGCTCAGGTGATGGCACCCTCGATCTTCAGCTCGATCAGCTCGTGATCGTCCATGCCGAGTTCCCGCAGCACCTCGTCGGTGTGTTCGGCGAACTGCGGTGCACGGGTGAGGTGGGCGGCGGCTTCATCGAATTTCACCGGGTTGGCCACCAGCCGTTGATGATTGCCCTGGGCGTCCCTGACGTCGGCGATGCGGCCGTTGGCGATCAACGACTCGTCGTGGGCGACCTCCCAGGCATCCTGCACCGGAGACCACTGGCCATGGAGAAGGCTGAGCAGCCGCGTACAGTCGTCGAAGGTTCGCGATCCGATCGCGTCGGCGAGCAACTCGGCGGCTTCATCGGCGTTGGCCGCCAACGACTCGAGCGAGGCGAATCGCTCGTCCACTGCGGCCGCGTCGAGTCCGAAAAGTCGGCAAACGGGGGTCCAGTACCGCGTGGGCTGAAGCATTGAGAGCTGAATAAAGCGACCGTCCGAGCATCGGTAAGCACCGGTGAGCGGGTTGCCCGGGGCTTGCGTCCGCTGATCGATCTTCGGCAGCGGACAACCATAGAGCATGGCGAGGTTGACGCTGGACTGATTGGCCCACGCCCCGACCGCCAACAAAGACACATCGATGACGGACGTCTGTCCCGTCATTTGTCGGCCGTAAAGCGCGGCGGCGACCGCGCCTGCGATGGTGATGCCACCGATGTTGTCCCCGAATGCGCCCGCCGGCATTCCCGTTGGTACCTCGGATTCCGTCGGCGTGACTCCGTCGGCGTTACCGGCACGCGCCCAGAATGCCGTTGCGTCGTGTGCGCCTGTCTCACGATCGGGGCCTTTGCTACCGAAGCCGCTGCCCGCGACGTAGACGATGGACGGATTGATCCGCCGTACCTCGTCCAGGTCGATCCGTAGTTTCGCCCTCGCTTGCGGCAGCAGGTTGGTCAGGAAGACATCACTGTGCCGGATGAGCTCCTCGAACACCGGCCGGGTCTGCTTGAGCGCCAGGGATAGTCCGACACTGCGCTTACCGCGGTTGGGGGCTTCGACCATGGGCGAAAACGAGACTCCCGCTGTGGTCGAGGAACGACCTGCGACGGTGACGAGGCCTCGCTGCGCATCCCCCGTCACCGGGTTCTCGATCTTGATGACGTCGGCGCCCCAGTCGGCGAGGACCGCGCCCGCAGTCGGCACGAAGGTGAAATGCGCGACCTCGAGGACACGCACACCGGTCATCGGTTTCTGCATCCGCTCACCTCTGTCCTGCCGCCACGCTGCTTAGTGCCAACATAGGTTACTAGGTAAGCAATGTCGAGGGTCCACCATCAACGTGCGCTTTCCACCCAGAGACCTGCGCGCGACAAAATACTGAGTCGAACACGACCGTGTTGAGCGCGACCCGACAGTCCGGACCGACGACATCAGACGCCATAGGGAGATGTTTCGGAAGCCATGACGCCGAAATGGTCACTGCGCAGTTGCGCTTTGCGCACCTTGCCCAGCGACGTGCGCGGTAATTCGCCGACGATCGCGAGACGTTCAGGAGTCTTCTGCCTTGCCAGCCCGGATGCGACGAAGTGCGCCCGCAACCCGTCGAGGTCGAGCGCACAGCCCGATTTGAGCACCACGACCGCGGCGACCACTTCGCCGTAACGCGGATGTGGCGCAGCCACGGCCACGCCGTCGGCGACTGCAGGGTGTGCGTTGAGGACCTCTTCGACCTGACCCGAGGAGATGGTCTCACCACCGCGGATGATGACGTCCTTGATCCGGTCTGTGATGGTCAACCTGCCCTGAGCATCGACATGACCAAGGTCGCCGGTGCGGAACCAGCCATCGACGGTGAAGGCATCGGCGTTGAGCGCGGGATCCTGATAGCCGATGAACTGGTCGGGACCGCTCACGACCACTTCACCGTCCACTCCCGCGGGGCAGTCCGCGCCGTCCGGTCCGACGATGCGGATCTCCGACCCTGGCAGGGGTTTTCCATCGGTGCTCAGCCGGGCCCACTCCGGCTCACCCTCGTGTTCGCCAGTGACGGTCGGATGTTCGGTAGCGCCGTAACTGCGGAAAGTGCTGATTCCGGCTTTCGCGGCGCGGCGGCCGATCTCCTCGGCGACCGGCGCGGCGCCCACCAGAAACTCCCGCAGACTTGCCAGCTTGTTCCCGGTGTCACCCAGATCCAGGATGCCCGCGAGGTGAAACGGTGTGCCCGCGGTGCAGGTCACGCCGAAACGATGTACCACCTCGACCGCCAGGGCAGGGTCCCAGCCGTCGATGAACACGGTTCGGGTGCCGTTGATCAGTGGTCGCAGCATCGACCCCA
This sequence comes from Mycobacterium sp. NTMscope_Eco_3, assembly GCF_976985685.1. Classification (NCBI taxonomy): domain Bacteria; kingdom Bacillati; phylum Actinomycetota; class Actinomycetes; order Mycobacteriales; family Mycobacteriaceae; genus Mycobacterium; species Mycobacterium sp. NTMscope_Eco_3. The sequence goes on from NZ_CDRJYZ010000001.1 coordinate 2,706,407, forward strand.
CCCCCGCGATGTGGCCGGGCGGAAAGGAAACAAGCGACACATCGTCCGGCTTACCCGCTAGTAACGCCGGCATGGTCTTCTGCTCGGCGAGAACCGTGTTGTGGCTGTGCTGAACACCTTTGGGCGCAGAAGTGGTGCCTGAGGTGTACAGCAGCAGGCATACGTCGTCGGCATCCACTGCGGGGCGCCGGTACTGCGCGACGGGGCCATCGAGTTGCGACCACGCGAGGTAGCCGTCGCCGGGCTGGGCGTCCAGCACGACGACGTGTTTTAAGGAATCGATGCGCGAAAGCTCGTGTAGCCGTTCGCTGTAGACGATCGATCCATGGCGTTCGGGCATCATCAGCACCTTCGCGCACGACTGCTTGAGAATGAACGCGACCTCGCGCACGCCGTAGATGTGCACGATCGGCACCAGCACCGCGCCGCACCACAACACCGCTTGGTAGGCGACCGCACACTCGACCCGGTTGGGCAGCTGAACCGCGACCGCGTCGCCGCCACGCACCCCAAGTCGCTGCAATGATGCCGCCGAAGCAAGGGCTCGGTCGTGGATGTCGCGGACTGTCCGATTGCATACCGCGTCCCCGGCAACGAACGTCACAGGCACACAGCCGTTTTCAGCCGCCCCGGCTTCGAAAGCGTCCAAGCAGGTGCGGTCGGAATACCAACCATCGCGATACCACCTGGTGCGGTGGTTGAAAGGCATCAGATCGAGGTTACCGTCGGGCACGGGCGCTCATCAAAGATCCGGAGGCGGGGCGATCAGGCAGACCTAGTCCCATGCGAGTGGTGTTCCTTTCGCTTTGGGGCGAGCGTGAACCGTCTGACGGCGGGCGTACGTCGATGAAGTACCTACTCGGGTTGGACGCGGATTTCGTTGCGGCGTTCAAATCGATGCTCACCTGGGCGCGACCCTCGGCGTCGGCGATGAGCGCGTCTGATGTGGCTCCGGTGACCCGGTAACGGCGATCAGGTTGCAAACGCGCGAGATGCAACACCTCGGTTGAACGCTCTCGCCCCGGACGAAGGACCAAGTGCAAGTCGTCGCCGTCGCTGGTGGCGCGGGCGACCAGGGCACCGGGATAGGCGACCTCATCGAGGATAGGACCTGAGCGGGCGGATTCCGGAGTCGGATCGATGACGGTTCTGCGCAAGAAGTCCCAGCCGGCGAGAACCGCTGAGCCCACCCGGACTGTGATCGGGCCGGTGGTCATGCCGGCACCGACCCAGGCCACTGCGCTGAGCACGAAGGTGACCAGCGAGACGACGGCAGATCCCCATCGGCGGGGCGAACAGAAAGCCCGCCCCTGGAAGGCTGAGGCCGAGCCCCACCGCCTTGGCCCGAGACGAGCGCACCAGAACCGTCGGTAGGAGTGCGACCACTTGCAGAACCGTGAACGCCCGTCTGGCTCGACGTTGCCGCCCGCGCGATACCGGGCCGATGCCTAGCGGACGCAACGGAATCAACGGAGACAGCGGATGATTCGCCACCTGGGCCGTTGTCCTTAACGCGCTGGACGAATCGGTGCCCGGACAGGATGGCGCCGAGGACGCGTCGTGCCCTAATGGGGTCTGTGCGTTACCTGTACTCACGGGTTCGTCGACTGACGATCGGCCTTACGGGACTTGCGCAACCGCCGACGTATTGACTGTCGCTCGAGGGCAGTCATGGCCCGAAGCCCGCGCTGTTTGATCCCGGTGTAGGGGGCCGCGAGCGCGGCCGACATCGAGAAACGTGGTGGGGCGTCCATTACGCCGCGGCCATGGCTGAAGGCTTCGAAACCCGAGCGTCCGCGATAGTAGCCCATGCCACTTTCGCCGACGCCACCGAAGGGCATCCCCGCTACGGTGTAGTGCAGGGTAACGTCGTTGAGCGTCACCCCGCCCGAGTACGTGCGGGTCAGGAAGCGTTGGCGCGCAGCATCATTGGGCCCGAAGTAGTAGGCCGCAAGGGGTTTCGGTCCGGAGTTGATGTGGTCGATCGCGTCATCGATGCGCTGGTACGTCACGATCGGCAACACGGGACCGAAAATCTCCTCTTGCATAACGCGCATGTCCTTGGTTGCTCCGACCACGAGTGTCGGCGCGATCTTGTATGGGGCCTGAGTTGAGAAGTCCTCTGCTGCAGGGTTGATCGTGATGATCTGCGCGCCCTTGGCGTTAGCATCATCGATCAACCTATGGATTCGGTCGAAATGGCGCTCGTTGACGATGGAGGTGTAGTCGTCGTTGTCAAGGATCCGCGGGAACATCCGGGCGACGCTGGCGCTGACGCTCTCGACGAACGCGCGTTCCTTGCCGCGAGGGATCAAGACATAGTCCGGCGACAGACAGAGCTGGCCGGCGTTCATCGTCTTGCCGACCATGACTCGATCGGCGACCACCTTCAGATCGGCCTCCCAAGAGATCACCACCGGAGACTTGCCACCCAGTTCGAGAGTTACCGGAACGAGGTTGTCGGCCGCTGCCCGCTGCACATGTCGGCCCGTTGCCGGCGATCCGGTCAGCAAGATGTGGTCAAACGGAAGCGCGCAGAACTCTGCCCCGACGTCGGCCCCACCGGTGAAGGCCCGCAACTCGTTGGCGTCGAAGCGTTTTACGATCTCTGCGCGCATCAGCTCCGAGGTGTTCGGAACATACTCCGAGAGCTTCACCATCACCGCATTGCCCGCCGCGAAGGCCTGCGTTACGGGGTCGAAGGTCAGACCCACCGGAAAGTTCCACGGACTTATCACGCCGATGACGCCCAGCGCCTGCCAGTCCACCCATGCTCGCGCCCCGACCAACCGCATCGCGCCCGCTCCGTAGCGGGTCGGCTTCATCCAACTGCGCACGTGCTTGCGAGTGTGCTTGATACCCGGCAATGGACCGAGCACGTCGGACATCATCGACTGCGTCCGGGAGCGGTGGCCGTAATCGCTGACCAGGGCATCGACCAGCGCGTCAGCATTGGAAACGATGAGCTCGATGACGCGGTCGATGCGGTCGATCCGGGTGGCCGCCGAAGGCGGCCCAGCCGTCAGGAAGGCGCGGCGCTGCTCTTTCAGCGTCGAGCGCATGTCGGTCGCGGCATCCGCACGGCCGCGGGCTGGGATTGCAGCGGAGTTGGACGCCACGACTGCCTCTCAGTCCTTATTCATCAGGTGCACAAGCCGCCAAAGCAGAGCCGGCGAGAGTCGGCGGAGCATCCAGGTAGCGCGCGCCTCGAGCCCGGGTACCAGCACCGTGGTCCCTCGCTCGAGACCTTTCTCGATGCGATCCAGAATGACATCGGGATCGGCGGCCCGCCCAGAGCTGACGGCATCCAGCAATGCCTTGGGTCCGCCCGCGACGGCCTGCTCAAGCAGCGGCGTCTTGACCGCCGAGGGCGCCGCAAGGATCATCCGCAGGTTGGTATGCCGATGTTCGTGGATGAGGATCTCGCCGTACGTGTTCACCGCGGATTTGCTCGCGCAGTAGGCGGAGAAGTTGGTCGACGACGAGTAGCCGGCGATCGACCCGAACAGCACAACATCGCCGTGGTCGCGTGAAACCATCCCCGGCAGGACGGCTTTGGTTACGTGGACCGTGCCGAAGTAGTTGATCTTCATCGGTGCCAACAACCGCTCGACTGGCGTGTCGAGGATGCGACCCGCCGGCATTATTCCGGCCGCGTGTACCAGCCGATCGATGGGACCGTGGGTGGCCTCGATCTTTTCTACCGCGTCGCTGACGGCGTCCGCGTCGGTGACATCGCATTGGTAGGGGACGATCCGGTCCCCGCCGAGCCGTTGCGTTTCCTTCATTCCGGTCTCGTCGACGTCGACGACCGCAACATCGGCTCCCTGGTTGGCGAGCCGCACCGCGGCGATCCGCCCGATACCGCTGCCGCCGCCGGTCACCATCGCCACTTGCCCGTTGAACACCATCGTTCTCCATCGTCGGAGTAGGCCGCGCTAGCGTCACACTAGCGCCACATAGATAACTTAGTTTACTTTATGAGGGAGTTCGGCACAGAAGCAAGACGAGCAAACCAACGAGCGACCGTAGCGATACCAGAGCACCGCACGGGGGGCGCACCCCGGATAGGACGGATCCAGCGCGGGTGAAGGCGGACAATGATGTCAAGACCATTGGGTGATGATCTACAGCATCAGGTCGAACTGCCCCTGTACGGAACGCGTGTCATCGACCTGACAGACGGCGTCGCCGCCTCGTCGACACGTCTGCTGGCCGAACTGGGCGCTGGCGTGGTGCTCGTCGAGCCGCCTGAGGGACTCGCGTCACGACGTGCACACCCCCGACACGACGGTGCCGGACTTTCTTTTCTCACCGCACATGCCAACAAACGGGGCGTAGTCCTCGACTTGGGTACCAACCAGGGTCGCGCCGACCTGCTGTCGCTCGTGGACGGCGCCGACATCGTCGTCGAATCCTTGCCTCCCGGAACGCTGGACGGCCTGGGTGTGGGGCCCAGTGTCATGCGAGAGCGCAACCCGGCACTCGTCGTGGTGTCGATCACCGCCTTCGGGCAGACCGGCCCCTACCGCAACTGGCGAGGGACTGAGGCAGTGCAGATGGCGATGTCGTCCGTCTTGACCCGATCCGGCGCTCCCGATCGAGAGCCCCTGCTACCCCCCGGCAACCTCGCCACCGAGGCCGGTGCCGTCCAGGCGGCGTACGCCGCGCTAATCGCCTACTACCGCGCACTCAAGACAGGACTAGGCGATTATGTCGACTGCGCCCTGCACGACATAGCCGTGCAAGGGCTGGACCCCGGCTTTGGAATGGCCGGCACCGCCGCCATGGGGCGCCCGATCTCTGAGCTTCCTCCAGGGCGACCCGACGCCCGAATGCTTTACCCGATCTTTCCGTGCGCGGACGGTCACATCCGGCTGTGCATGCTCGCGCCCAAGCATTGGCGGGCGATATTCAATTGGCTCGGCGAGCCCGATGAATTCGCGGATCCTTCGTTCGAACAACTCATCACCCGGTTCATGTCCTGGGACAAACTGCGCAAAGTGATCGCCGAGCTATTTGCCGACAAAGCTCGCGATCACATTGTCGGACGGGGCATCGAACTCGGCATCCCCATCGCTGGTGTGAACACCCCGGCCGAGGCAGCGACAAGCGACCACGCGACGGGCCGCAACTCGTTTGTCGATGCCGAAGTCGCACCCGGACTCATCGGCCGAATGGCCAACGGTTACTTGGAACTGGGCGGCAAACGTGCTGGATTCCGATTCCGCGCACCTACTTTGGGCGAGCACACCGATGAAGTGCTCGGCGGTGTCGGCGGTGGTGTGCCGGCTGGATCTGTGAGTTCACCTTCGCCCGTGCCCCGGTCTCGCCCGCTAGAAGGGCTTCGCGTTCTGGATCTCGGAGTCATCGTGGTGGGCGCCGAAACCGGACGCTTGCTCGCCGACCAGGGGGCCGAGGTCATCAAGGTGGAGAACCGCGCGTTCATGGATGGCGCACGCCAAGCCGACACCCCAGAACGGGTCAGCCACGCCTTCTCAGTAGGTAACCGAAACAAGCTGAGCTTGGGCCTGAATCTGCGGGATCCGCGTGGGGCCGAACTGATGCGCGGCCTGATCGCCAAATCGGACGTCCTGTTGACAAACTTCAAACCCGGCACGATGGAGTCTCTCGGATTCGACGACAACACTCTGCGCGAGCTGAATCCCGCCATCGTAGTGGTCGAAAGCAGTGCGTTCGGCAGCAGCGGACCGTGGAGCAAGCGCATGGGTTACGGCCCGCTGGTGCGGGCAGCAGTCGGGCTGACCACCCTGTGGCGGCACCCAGACGCACCCGAAGGGTTCGGTGACGACATGACCGTCTACCCCGACCACGCCGCGGCGCGGGTCGCTGTTACAGCCATCATCGCCGCCCTAGTGGCTCGCCGACGCAGCGGCAGGGGCACCAAAATCACTGTGGCACAGATGGAGACGGTTTTCGTCCAGTTGTGCACCGACTATCTGCGCGAATCGCTGCAGCCCGGCACGATGACCGCCCGGGGCAACGTCGGTGAGTTCGATGCGCCCTCCGGGGTATATCGCTGCCACGGTGAGGACGCCTACTGCGCCGTGACGGTCGACGGTGATGCCGATTGGCTCAATCTGGCCGCAGCGATCAGTAGAGAGGATCTCGCGCAGCGCGAGGACCTGAGCACTGCCGACGGCAGGCTGGCTCACCGCGAGGAGCTCGCCCGAGCCGTCGAGCAGTGGGCCATGCCGCTCGATCCGCAGGACGCTGCGGCACAACTGCAGGCGGCTGGCGTCGCGGCCGGCGCGGCTGCGCATGTCAAGGACCTGCTCGACGATCCCCAGCTGGCGCATCGACACGCGTTCGGTCAACTGCGGCAACCTGGTTGGGACGAGCCGCTCACGGTCGAGACCGGCATCGCGCTCTTCGATGCCATTGCGCCACCGCTATTGAACCCGGCACCAGTCATGGCACAAGACACCCGGTCGGTTTGCCATGCGGTGCTGAAACTCAGTGATACCGAGATAGATCAGCTTGCGCGGGAGGGAGTCCTCGAATTGTCCGACGAGTCAACGGGATGAGCGCTGCCATCGATCCCCGGACACCGGTGATCGTCGGTGTCGGCCAATCCAGCGAGCGGATCGACGATCCCGACTACCGAGGACTGTCGGCGGTCGAGCTGGCGGCGGGGGCCGCGCGCGCCGCCCTCAGGGACTGCGGCGCCGACGTGAACGCTGTCGCGCGCCGGATCGACACCGTTGCCGGAGTCCGTCAGTTCGAAATCTCCACCCCATGGGTGAGCGCCCCGCTGGGACGATCCACGAACTACCCGCGTTCCGTCGCACGACGCATCGGAGCAAACCCTACCGACGCCATCCTCGAAGTTGTGGGCGGCCAGGGTCCCCAGCACCTCGTCAACGAAATGTCGGGAGCCATCGCCGCCGGCGAGCGCGACGCCGCACTGCTTTTCGGCTCCGAGGCCATCTCCACTATCCGTCACCTGATGTCCGGTGACGAGAAGCCCGACTTCTCCGAAGCCATCGACGGACAATTGAACGACCGCGGATACGGATTAGAAGGCATGAGCGGTCCCGAATTCGTCACCCACGGTCTGGTCGACGCGCCATCGCAGTACGCGCTTCTGGACAACGCCCGCCGGGCACGACTGGGCTTGACCCGCGAGCAGTACCGGCAGCAGATGGCTCAGCTGTTCGCGCCGTTCACCACCGTCGCCGCTACCAACCCGTTCGCCGCGTCGCCGGTCGAACGCAGCGTCGAGGAGCTGGCCGCGATCACCACGTCTAACCGTATGATCGCCGACCCCTATCCGCGTTTGATGGTGGCGCGCGATCGGGTGAACCAGGGTGCCGCAGTGCTCCTTATGGCGGTAAGCACCGCCATGGAACTCGGCGTGCCTGTGGATCATTGGGTATTCCTGCACGGCCATGCAGACCTACGCGAACGCAATCTGCTCTACCGCCCTGATCTGAGCCGGGCGCCGTCGGCCGTGGTTGCCGCTAAGGAAGCCCTGCGCGTCGCTGACGTCGACATCGACGGGATAGCCACGTTCGATCTCTACAGCTGCTTCCCGATCGCGGTATCCAACGTTTGTGATGGGATGGGCCTTTCGGCCGACGACCCCCGGGGACTGACCCTAACTGGTGGTCTGCCCTACTTCGGTGGCGCGGGCAATAACTATTCGATGCACGCCATTGCCGAGACGGTCCGTGCGATGCGTGAACGCCCGGGTTCGCACGGGCTGGTCGGCGCCAATGGTGGGACCCTGTCGAAGTATTCGGTCGGCATCTACTCGACGACGCCCCGCACTTGGCGAGCCGACCGAAGCGCCGCCCTCCAGTCCGAGCTGGAGGCTCGGCCCGTCACCGAGGTGGCGCAGGTCCCGGAGGGAGACGCTCGCATCGAGACGTACACGGTTCGTTACACCAAATCGGGTCCCGTCGGCATCGTCGTCGGCCGCCTCGATGCGGACGACCGCCGATTCCTGGCCAACCCCGCTGAGGGCGACCATGACCTTCTCGAACTGCTCATCGGCGGCGAACCGATCGGCGCCCCGATCGTGGTGCAGCCGGACCCGACCGGCAACAAAGCGGCGCTGAGCACTGCCGGAGTTCGGGGAGTGCGTTAGATGAAAGTGCTGGTGGCCGGGGGCGACGGGACTGTTCGGCCGTGCCGTGTGTCGGCGCTTGGTCGCCGCGGGCCATGACGTCACCGCTATGGCTCGCAACAGGCCGCAGACTCTCGTCGACGGCGTCGCGTTTACGGCCGGCGACGTCCGTGACGCCCGTGCGGTGGCCAACGCGGTGTCTGGATGTGGCGCGGTGGTGCATTTGGCGTGGGTCGTCGCTCCGCTCAAGACGGAGGCCGCCACCGAAGAGATCAATCTCGGCGGGACCCGGAATGTGTTGGACGCCATGGCCGCAACGGGCTGTCAACGGCTGGTGTTCTCATCGTCAGTGCTCGCGTATGGAGCCGTGCCCGGTCATCCACCGATGTTGACCGAGACCGACGAGCGGCGACCGCCTCGCGAGCACTTCTACGCGGCGCACAAAAAGGAGGCGGAGGACCTGATCGTCCGCAGCGGTGTGGACGCGGTGATGGTGCGCGCGGGCATCATCGCCGGACGGGAAGTCGACAACACCATCTTCCGGTTCTTCTCCAGTCCGCATTACCGGTTCCCGATCCAGACCGGCACCAACAGTTCGTGCACACCGACGACGTTGCGCGTTTCACCGCAGAGGCGGTGTCGCACACCCCTTAGCAAACTGTTCTTCAACACGGCCGCCCATCCGGCGACATTCGCATCCGCGGCGAGAGCAATTGCCCGGGCTGACGACAGCGCGACCGCGCTGAAAGCACTACGGAGGGCCAACACTCGGGTCGTCATCTGCCACGGCGAGCAGGACAAAATCGTCCCTCTCGCGTCCGCAGTCGATACGGCAAGTCTTAGTGGAGCGTTGTTGGTGACGCTACCAAAGGCCTATCACTCATGGGTGCTCAACACCCCGTGGACCTTCGCCGAGATCCTCAGCGGGCTGATCGCCGAGAACCGGCTCGGCGAGGACCTACGATCGGCAATGTCACCACCGAGGCGGGGAGTCGGACCTGACAGCGGAGGTATGTATAGGCCCGGCGCGCTTGTCCACGACCTGACCCCCGAGATCAGTGTCCTTGGCCGTGCGTATCCGCAACGGCGCCGCATGTATCACCGGTATCGAATCTGGGATCCCCTGGAGGTAGCGGACTTTGCAGCGAGTTAAGCCCCGACGGTGACTGTCATCTGACTTAGCGGGATGCATTGGCTGATGGCGTGCTGGAATCAGCTATGCAGACGCCGGGCGATCGGAATGGCCACCGCCGCACACGTCACCAGCATGACGAGCCCGCCGAGTGCTTGATCCCAGGCGACAGAAATCCTCAAAGGGCCAGCGGCGCCCGGCTCGTCCCACGCACCGAATACGGACAGCAGCCCGACGAGCGCGGCGATTTCTTGCGCTGCGAGTAACGAGATACGGCGAATCCTCAATGGAAGGACTGCGGCTGTTCGGAGCACGCCAAACCAGTACGCTATGCCGATCATCGATGCGGCAATGGCGAGCCACAACGGCACGACGTTCCTTGCCCCTCCGTGGTGATGTTCTCCTGGAAGGTGGATCGCGATGAGCAGTGCCGCGTAAGCCAGCGCCGATCCCCCGGTCAACAGCATCCACGCAGCACGGCGGCAACCGGTGCGCCTGGTGTCTGCGGCGAACGGCAAGACCGTGAGTATCCAGAGCGGGACCGCAACCAACTGCACCTCGAGAACGATCATAGCGACCAAATGCGACTGCGCAGTGAGCACACGAACTGGGTGAGACGCCATGCAAATAATGGCGGCGGTGGCGCCCAACGCGGCAACGATGATTTGCCGGCGCGACACCCACCAGACGAACGCGGCTACGGCCAGCACACCGACGGTGAGCACGGGCCACGCCCATTGCACCTGTGGCGCAGATGGTTTCGGCACGTCTGGCATGGGCGCCATAGCGTGCGTCGGTGCCATGCCCTGCTCATGGCGGTGAGCCGCAGGGCGGTCGGTCCATACCAAGATGCGGGCCAGCACGAGTACGCCGATGAGCTCTGCCGCTGCGATGATCCAGATACGCGCCGGTGGAGCGCCACGCCGGTCAGTCATGCGCCGACCGGCGCCAGACCACCAGGGCCTCTTTCCCCAACCGGCCATCCATGCGGCTCAGTATATGGTGAACTAGGTTAGATAAGTACGATCAGTCGCGGTCCACTACTCCCGGCACAGAGTCCTGCTTCCGGACGCGTCGTAAAGGTGGACAATGCCCGACTTGGAGGTGGCGCGTGACGTCTCTGCAGACCCCCGGTGAGCTCTTCGATTTGAGCGGCCAGGTTGCCGTCGTGACCGGAGCGTCCAGCGGGCTCGGCGACCGGTTCGTCCGAGTGCTACACACCGCGGGTGCCTCGGTCGTCGCCGTGGCCCGGCGCTCGGATCGACTCACCGTGCTCGCGGACGAACTCGATCGCGTGCTCCCGGTCACCGCCGATCTAGCTGACGACTCCGCAGTCAAGGAGATCGTCCCGCAGACGATGCAGCGCTACGGTCGGCTCGACCTCGTTGTGAACAATGCCGGCTTCGGCTCTCCCCTACCAGCGGTTGAGGAACCGATCGATGCCTTCCGGCGCACATTGGAGGTCAATCTGGTCGGCGCCTTTCATCTCGCCAGGCTGGCCGCCGCGCCGATGATCGCCGCGGGAAGCGGCTCGATCATCAACGTCTCCTCGATCCTCGGTCTGGTCGCCGCCTGGCCGATCCCGGACGCCTCATACAGCTCCTCGAAGGGAGCGCTGGTCAGTCTCACCCGTGACCTCGCGTGTCAATGGGCACGACATGGAATACGGGTCAACGCTCTGGCGCCGGGCTTCTTCCCCAGCGAAAGCTCGGCTCCGATGATGGAGGACGAAGCAAGCCGGCGCTATCTGCGCACGGGATGCCCGATGGGACGAATGGGTGAACCCGACGAGCTCGACGGAGCTCTCCTGTATTTGGCATCGCGGGCCTCGACATACATGACCGGGCAGGTGTTGACCGTGGACGGCGGGTGGACGGCGCATTGACGTTGCCGAAATCCGCCACCCGTCCGGAGATAGGAGGCGACGATGACTTTTCTGGCTGGCTGTCGGGTGTTGGACCTGACTGACGAACGCGACCTGTTGACCGGCCGGATCCTGGCCGATTTGGGTGCCGACGCGGTGGCAGTCGAACCCGCCGACGGCTCGTCGGCGCGGCGATGCTCCCCGCGTCGCGGCGACACCTCATATGTCTGGGACACCTTCGCCGCCAACCAACGCGGAATCACCGCCGACCTCGACACCTCTGTACCGCTACCCCGCCGCGAGCGCTGAGCTGAAGATCCAATGGGTGCGCTACTCGTCGTACCCTTGGCGGTCGATGATCAGGTCGGATAACTCGACGGCCTTCAGCGACACGTAATCGCCCCTATCGAGATCTTCGAGGATGACACGCGGCTCGGACCCGCTTCTATCGAGCCACAGCCGCACAGCGGCGGCCCTGTCGATGAGGATTGCCAACTCGCGGGGCTGCCGTCGCTTCAGCTTCTCCCAGCTGCTGCGGACGGAATCGACCCGGCCGACAGTGCCATCGCGAGGACCGACGGAGAACGCCGGCGCGTCGCATCGGTAGCGACGGTCCATCGTTTCCGCCCCGACAGAAAATCTTTCCTCGGGTTGGCCGGCGGTCGCCGCATTCGGATCGATCGAGTCATCCTTCGGCACGTCTTTCATCGGCCAACCACTGTGATTCCTCCACCCGATGACGGGTTCGCTCTGTCGCCATCCGATCGATTGCGACCGTCGCAGCTCGAGCGCTCGTGGCACCGCACGTCGCCAACGGCACCACCCTGGCGTCGCACCGACATATATTACTACGTGTACCATGTAACTACTGACTTAAGCCCCTGGCCTGCGCTACGAGACCATCACTCTAGCCAGACCCAAAACCTTGCTGGCCGAGGGTGATTGGCGACCAAAACCGCCCTGCCGGGACACGTTCGCAACGGCTAACGTCGAGCCAGCTGTGACCTGGGTCTCGCCCTGTACCACTGCGCCTGATACTCTCAAGTCGGCCAGTCGCAGAAATGCGCCATCTAGCCACGAAAATCGCAGGTACCCGGAGGAGCACGTGACAAAGAGTGAGCAGGCGGCGACGGTGCCGGTCGTCACCTTCGACTACACCGCCACCGAGCCTGAGGGAACCTGGTTCGCTAAATACGACGCCCTGCGCGCTCAGTTTCCCTGGTACCGAAACGAATTCGGGCCTGGCTTCTGGACGGTCTGCAACTACGAGGGAATCCTGCAGATCATGCAGAACCCAGAAACTTTCTCCAACAGCGTGGTCACCGCGCTGGACCCGAATCCGCCGATCAAGTGGATCCCCGAGATGCTGGACGGGGACGAGCACAAGCAATGGCGGCGACAGCTCGGTCCACTCTTCTCACCGGGCGCCGTCGAGAAAATGGAATCGATGGTGCGCCAGCGCGCGATCGATATCATCGACGGGCTCGTCGACCGCGGCTCTTGCGACTTCATGGCCGACTTCGCCGCTCGCTTTCCAACCACCATCTTCCTGGAGATGATGGGTTTGCCAGTCGACGAATTAGACCAGTTCCTAGCGTGGGAGCATGACATTCTGCACGCCGGCGGCAGTGACGAAGAGAAGCTGCGACAGCAGATGGCGGCGATGATGTCGGTGATGGGCCGGTTCTCAACCGTCATCGCCGAGCGCCGTGCGGAACCACGCGACGACATCGTCAGCAGCGCCCTGAAGTACGAGATCGATGGGGAACCGGTCACTGACCAGGACCTGCTGTCGTTCTGCTTGCTGATGTTCATGGCGGGTCTGGACACCGTCTCGGTCACGCTTGGCTGGATGTTTCTTCACCTGGCCCGCAACGACGACGACCGGCAGAGGATCGTGAACGAGCCGGCCATCATCCCCACCGCGGTCGAGGAGTTCGTCCGTGCCTACGCGATCGTGATCCCCGCCCGCAAGGTGATGCGGGACATCGAAGTTCAGGGCTGCCCGATGAAGGCCGGTGACATGGTGAACATCCCGCTGGCCGCGGCGACCCGCGACGATGCCGCCTTTGCCAACGCGACGTCGGTGGACATCACTCGTAAACCGAATAAACACATCGGCTTTGGTGCCGGCCCACACCGATGCCTAGGCTCACACTTGGCCCGTCAGGAACTCAGAATTGCCCTGGAGGAATGGCACAAGCGGATCCCCGACTACGGGGTGGCTGCGGACGCGCAGATGCTCGAAAGCGGCAGCCAGTTGGGACTGGAAAGCCGGCCGCTGGTCTGGGACATCTGATGCGCAAGCCCCTCGACGGTGTCCGTGTCCTTGAGGTGGCCCAGTTCACCTTCGTGCCTTCCGCTGGGGCGGTGCTGGCTGATTGGGGTGCCGAGGTCATCAAGATCGAGCATCCCGTGACCGGCGATGCCCAACGCGGGCTGGTCAAGGTGCTCGGCGCAGCGGCAAGCAAGCCGGGCTCCTCGTTCGCCCCGATTATGGACGCGCCCAACCGCGGTAAGCGCAGTGTCGGGCTGGCGCTGGACAACGCCGAGGCGCGACCGGTCTTCGATGAATTGGTCCGACGGAGCGACGTCTTCCTCACCAACTACCTGCCCTCGGCTCGGGCCAAACTGAGCATCGACGTCGCCGACATCCGCAACGTCAACCCCGACATTATTTTCGTGGCGGGCAGCGGATTCGGCATGAACGGACCGGACCGCGATGCTGGCGCATACGACGCCACAGCGTTCTGGGCCCGCGGCGGCAGCGCAGACGGGCTCAATCCTCCTGACGCCGACCAATCGGCATTCATGCCCGCAGGCGCCTACGGCGACAACATCGGCGGCATCACCATCGCAGGCGGGGTCGCGGCCGCGCTCTACGGCCGGCACGTCGCCGGAGAGCCGTCGGTGCTCGACGTCTCGTTACTCGCAGTGGGCGCCTGGACCACACAGTTCAACGTCAACATGGCAATGCTTATGGGCGGACCGCTACCGAAAGTGGAACGGCGGACGCAGGCACCGGGCAATCCGCTGACCGGTGCCTACCGCACCGCAGACGGGAGGTTCGTTCAACTGTCGATGCTGCAGCCCACCCGGTACTGGCCGGAGTTCTGCCGGCTGATGGGCCTAGACCAATATGTCGAGGACCCCCGGTTCGATTCGCTTGAGTCGATGGCCGCCAACGCCGATCTCGCCTATGGGATCGTCCACGACGCCATAGCCAAGTTGAGCTTCGCCGAGTGCAAGGAAATACTGAGCAAGAGCACCGGACAGTGGGCTCCGGTTCAGGGCGCCTGGGAGATGGCTAACGACCAGGACCTACTCGCCAACGGACGAATCGCCAATGTCATTGACGCCGAGGGCAACCCGCAACGGTTGGTGGCCAACCCGGTGAAATTCGATGACGACCCGGCAGCGCTTGGCCGCGCCCCGCAGTTCGCCGAGCACACCGACGACGTCCTGCGCGACCTCGGGCTGGACGACGAGCGACTCATAGAACTCAAGATCGCCGGTGCCATCACGTAGTCTCGGCCCCGTGGTGACGGTCGACGCGATCTCCGGTGACGACGGGACCGTCAGGGACCGACTGATCAGAGCCGCCGACAAGGAGATCGCCGCCCGGGGCACCAGCGGCGTACAGATGGAAGTCGTCGCCAAGATCGCAGGTGTCTCGCGGGCCACCGCCTTCCGCCAACTCGGCAGCGTCTCGGAGATGCTGGTTCAGGTCGCCCTGCTAAGAGCCCGCCGACATGTCGCGGCGGTAGAAGCGCTGATGGCAACCAAGACCGGGGTCTTCGCGAAACTGGAAGCCGCTCTTGTGTATACGGCTCAGGAATTACCGTCCGACCCCTCGATCTCGGCCCTAATCGCGCAACACGCAGCCAGCGTGCACGACCCCCGGGTACACCAGGTCGCCATGGATGCGATGGGCCCAGTGCTGGCGGAGGGCCAACGACACAGCCAGATACGCACCGACATCGGCATCAACGAAATGGTCGACTTCCTGGTGGAACAGACATATCTCGCCGCCGAGGAGATCGACAGGTCCGAAGACGAGGTGCGGCGTCGCTTTCGCCACTTCGTCATCCCGGGGCTGGCTGCGCCGAAAGGCTATGGCGGTGAACACGTTTCCCGGACCATGGAGGTCCAGGAAGCGATCACCACCGCGATCGAGGCACTGAACAATTTCGCCGAACAATTCCGTCGCGCGCCCTCCGAGTGAACGCGGCGGTAATCGGCGCGGTCAGCGCCAAGGCCGGGATCGCCAGGGTGAGCATTCCGTGCTGCGCCGATGGGTGCAGCGGTGGTTTAATATCGAACGGGTATGCCATGACTCGCGGAATCCAAGTGTCCGAACGTTTCCTCCTGTCTGATGCGGGACTCACGGTTTCTACGGAAAGAAGGCGGCGTGGGGACACGAGATCGTCGGACCTCGGGGTCACCCGCCGAGAAGTCGCGAGCCACCGGAACGTGTATCCGGACTCGATACCACCTTTCTGGCGATCGAGACTCCGAGCAGTCAGATGCATACATTATTCCATCCTCGAGTCGAACGACGGCAGCAGATCTCTACGTGAAGTCCGTCATCGCGCAGTGCAGAATCAACTGCACGCAGTGCCCTGCTACGCCCAGAGGTTGAGGTTCGTTTCGTTCGACCTTCACCACCCGCTGCTGGTCGGCGCCGACGATTTCGACATCGCCAACCCATACACGTCAGGAAGTGTCCACGCCGGGTGGCAGAGCCGAACGGGACGGCGTGATCGCGGAGGTCTGCGGCGGCAAGCTTGACCGTCGCAGACCGCTGTGGGAACTCTGGATCCTCGATGGCCTCGAACATGGCCGAATCGGTTGCCTGCCAAACTGCATCACAGCATCGCCGACGGCAGAGTGGCATCCAATCAGCTGCTCGCCCTCACCGGCGCCAGACGGGCTGAGCTGCGAATCAGTGACACGCCAATCAGCACCAGCCAGTTGATCCTCGGTACCCTGTGGGATCGCGGTGACAAAGTTTATCCCGTCGAGGTCGAGCGGCTGCGTGGCTCACATCCCAGCGTCGTGGAGGCTGCCGTCGTCGGTGTATCGGATACTCACTTCGCCCAGCGGCTCTATGCGTTCGTCGTGCCTAAACCTGGCGTCAGCTCGGATGAATTGCCCGACGAGCTCCGAAGTTACGTGCGCGACAACCTTGCCTGGCACAAGGTTCCTCGGTCCGTCGAGATCGTTGCCGAGCTTCCCCAAAAGCGACCGGCAAATCGCCAAGAAGGAGCTGGTTACTCGAGCCGCCGGTGGCACCGTTGACGATAAAGCGGTCACGGACTCCTGGCACCCGAACGGATGAAGTGCACATAGGTCAAAAATCGGTCTACCGCGGTTATGGCTGCGGCGGTGCGGATAGTAGGCAAGGCGTCGAACATGTGCTGAGCGCCGGGCAGTTCGGCGTAGGCCACGGGATTACACGATACCGCTTTGAGTGAGTCGACGAATGCGCGGGCCTGTTCTGGGTTGGTGAACGTGTCGATGTCGCCGTGGAGTACGAAGAACGGCGGCGCGTCGGCATTCACCCAAGACAACGCCGAGCCCTGGTTCCACACGTCGTACGCATCCTGCGCGGAGGATCCGATCACGAACCGACGAAGGAAAGCTTCCTGTTCTGGCGGTGAATCACCGTTGCGGTCAAGCAGGTCGTAGACCCCGTAAAACGGGACCGCCACCGCCACCGAGGTGTCGGCCTCCTCGAAGCCAGGCTGCAGCTCCGGTGCTGACGGGCTAAGCGCCGCGAGCGCCGTGAGGTGTCCACCAGCGGAACCTCCGGTCATCGCAATGAAGTCGGGATCGCCCCCGTAGCAGCCGATCTCGCGTTTGATCCAGGCAATGGCGCGTTTGGTATCGATGATGTGGGCCGGCCAGTACGCCTTGGGCGCCAGTGAATAGTTGATAGCGACACATACCCAACCGCGCTCGGCCATGTGCGCCAGTAACGGGTAGGCCTGCCCGCGCTTTCCGCCCTTGACCCACGCACTGCCGGGGACCTGCAGCAGGACAGGGGCCTTACCGTCGGCGGGCAGGTCGTCGCGGTACCAGATGTCTAGATGGTTACGGACTCCAGCGTCGCCGTAGGACAGATTCTCGTGTCTCAAATAGCGTTTGCGCTCGCTGAAGCGAGGAAACCACTTCTTTCGCAAGCCGGCAGGTGTCTCCGCATAGCGCCGATCCGGCAACGCCTCTCGATACCCGCTACCCAACGCAGCACGTAGCGCCTGATCCGTCACCTTCGGTGTGCGCACGGCGTCGCGGTGCGATGCGACCAAGCCTGCCCACGCGGCAACGGCAACCACCATGGCGAAACGCCCTGACGGATGCCGCAGCGCACCCCTGGCCACCAAACCCATCGCCACCGCCGCCTCTGCCGCGAGTACGTGCAACGGAAACTCGCTGACCCACAGGCTAACGGCCGCCAACGGAACCACGGTCGCGGAAACAGCCAGACCAGGCAACAACTTTCGTAACGCTCGGTCAGGTCGTCGTGATCGGGCGATCGCGCTGCAGAACGCCCACGCCACCGCCGCTCGCAACAGACGACGCCCGGGGTCATCACTAATCATGGGCTGTGGTGAAATTGCGGCAAGCGGTGCCCCCATAGCCGAAGAACGTGTCGAAGTTGGTGTCGCCGATGGCGGGCGCCGAGTTGCGGGCAACGGCCTCCTCCAGCGCGCGCAGCCGCTTTCGCGCCGTCGCGAGTTCGGATTCGGAGCCCTCACCCGACTCCAGCGCGGCAATGCGCTGGCGCATTTGAGCCATACCGGAGTTGAGGCGGGCACCCCCCTCGCCGAACGTCAGCAGGTCGTGGTCGTCCTCCTCGAGTCGTCCACCACGGTCGGGCGCCGTCATCGCGGAAAATGCAGCATCCGACGGGCATTGGTTTCGGCGATCATCTCCACCTCGTCGTCGGGCACCGATGCCAGGACTTCAGCCGCGCGTTTGCGGCTGTTGGGCCAGTTCGAGTCCGAGTGAGGATAGTCGGCCTCCATGGTGATGCGGTCGACGCCGATCTGATGCCGGTTGGACACACCGTGCTCATCGTCGATGAAGCACCCGTAGAAGTGCTGGCGGAACAGATCCGAGGGCCGCGCATCGAAATCGATCTGTTGGTAATAGCGGTGCCTTTCCCACCCGTAGTCGCACCGCTCAAGGATGTAGGGAATCCATCCGATTCCGCCTTCGGCGAGCGAGAACTGCAGCTTCGGGAAACGCTGCAGCGCACCGGAAAACAACAGGTCCACCGTCGTCCACATCAGGTTCGACGAGAACAGGATCATCGCGACGACGAACGGCACCTTCTGGTCCAGCATCTGCGGACCGACGCTGGTGCTCTGGAAAGGAAAGCCCGGGACGTAGGAACTCGACCCGAAGTGCAACGACAGCGGAACCTCGGCATCAGAGCAAATCCGCCACAACGGATCCCAGTGCTTGGTGTAGAACGACGGCAACCCCAGGGGTTGAGGACTATCAGGGAACGACAGGGTGCGCGCACCTTTGGCAATCACCCGCTCTGCTTCGTCGGTCGCCAGGTCGATGTCCCAGACGGGAAGAATTCCTATCGGAATGAAACGGTCCGGCGCGGTGCCGCACCATTCGTCGATGTAGAAGTCATTCCATGCCTGGACGCACAATAAGGCGAGGTCTTTGTCCCGAGCGCGGAAGAACGTCCCGCCACCGAACCCCGGGAAAGACGGAAAGCACACTGCCGCTTGGACTCCGTCGAGGTCCATGTCCTTGACGCGGGCGGCCGGATCGTAGCAGCCGGGGATCATGTCCTCGTAGCGCAACGGGTCGACGCCCCATTCCTCCGGTGGTTTGCCCGCGACCGCATTGAGGCCTAACGTCGGGAAGACCTGCCCGTCGTAGGACCATTGATGGTTGCCGTTGGTCTCGATGATCCGCGGACCGTCGTCGCGGTACTTCGCGGGTAAACGGTCTTGCCAGACTCGCGGTGGTTCGATGAGATGATCATCTACAGAGACGATCTGGTGGTGGTCTTGTAACGGCACTTCGGGCTCCTGTTTTCTCAGGCGTGCTCGCGCACGCCGATCGATTTGTATTCGAGGTAGGCCTCCAGCGCTTCGCTGCCGCTCTCACGCCCGATGCCCGATGCCCTGACTCCCCCGAAAGGCGCGACCGACTCGGGCATCGAATAGTTCACGTTGATCGTGCCGGTGCGTACCCGGCGCGCCACCGCCAGCCCGAATTCGGCGTCCTGGGTCCAGACCGATCCCGACAGGCCGTAAGCGGAGTCATTCGCGATGTCGACGGCTTGGTCGATGCCGTCGTATTCGATCACACAGATGACCGGACCGAAGATCTCTTCCTGCGCGACCGTCGATTTCGGGTCGACATCGGTAAGCAGGGTGGGTTGGACGAAGTAACCTTTGCCGTCCACATCGGTGGCGTGACCACCGGTGGCGATCGTCGCGCCTTCCTTGACGCCGATCCTCACGTAGTCCAACACCCGCGAGCGCTGCTCTTCGGAGACCAGCGGACCGATGTCGGTATTGGGGTCCAATGCATTGCCCACCGTCAACGACTCGTACGCGGCGACGATCGCGTCGGTGACCGCCGCCTTGCGCGACCGGGGAACCAGCAGGCGGGTCTGTGCGATGCACGCCTGCCCGTTGATCATCAGCATCGCCGGAAGCAGTTGCGGAAGGACAGCACTGAAGTCGGCGTCCTCTGCGATGATGGCCGCCGATTTGCCGCCGAGTTCCAAGGTGCATCGGCGGATGTCGGAACCACAGATAGATGCGACGTGTCGGCCCGCCTGAGTCGAGCCGGTGAAGGACACCTTGTCGACGTCGCGGTGGGAGACGAGATGCTCAGCGGCCTCGCGGTCCGCAGGTACCACGCTGATGACACCGTCAGGAAAGCCGGCGGCGACCACCGCCTCGGCGAGATAGGTTGCGTCTAGTGCGGTCTTGGGGTCGGGCTTGACGACGACAGTGCAGCCCGCGGCCAGCGCGGGCGCCATCTTCATCATCGCGATCGTCAGCGGCACGTTCCATGGCACGATCGCCGCGGCCACACCGACGGGCTCACGGGTCACCAGCACCGGGTTGCCCATCATTCCCGTCCGGGTTTCCTCGAATTGCATGGTACGGGCGAGGCGCGCCGAAGCGGCGACGGTGGCCGCGGCCGACATCGCCTGTATGGTTGGGCTGGTGGCGATGCTGCAGCCGTTCTCTTGGCTGACAGTGGACGCAATTGCGTCGCAGCGTGATTCAAGCTCGACGCTAAGACGGTCGAGCGCGTCGGCGCGCTGGCCAGGGCAAAACGACCGCCACTCTCCGTGATCGAAGGCCCGACGGGCGGCGGAGACCGCTCGGTCGATGTCGGTTTTCCCCGCCAGCGGAACCGACGCGACCGACTCCTCCGTGGACGAGTCGACGATGTCACGCCGCTCGGCGGAGTGCGGCGTCACCCAGGCGCCGCCGATCATCAGCCGCTTCGTTTCAGGCATTGTTACCTACCAATGTGCGCAAGGGAAAGTCATACAACGTCGAGACGTTCTTCCAGGTAATCGCTTCGACGAATATCGGATCGGCGCAGGCGAGTTCGGCGGTGAACAACTGCTGGCTGCGGGGCCATACCGATTCCATGTGGGGGTAGTCGACTTCTATGGTCCAGTTGTGGAAGTCGAGCTGTTCTGCGAGCCGGTACGCGTTGGCCGCTTCGAGCGTGCTCAGCGTGTAGGTTTCCCGCAGCATGTCCAGCGGAGTCCGGTCCAGGTCCGGCCAGCCTTGCCGGTGCAGCAGCGAATAGTGCACACACCAGTCGAGCCGTTCGATCAAATGCGGCAACCAGCTGCCACCCGACTCGGCGATCGTCACTTTGATTCCGGGGAAGCGCACACCGAGACCGGCCCAGATGAAACCCGCGAGTGCTTCCATGGCGCTGCTCTGGAACAACGTGCTAGCGAAGCCGTAGGGAATGCTGTCATAGTTCTCGGCGAAGTTGACGTTGGGCCAATGCGGAAGATCGTTGGTGTGATGGGAGATAACGGTGCCGGTCTCCTGACAGGCGCGCAGGAACGGATCCCACGAGGTGTCACCCAGCCACGGCAACCCGAGATCGGTTGGGTTTCGAAACATGACACCCTTGAAGCCCCGCTCGGCATTGCGATAGATCTCCTCGGCGGCGACAACGGCGTCGCGATACCAGGTGAGCTGTAGTGGGATGAAACGGTTTGGCGCTGAAGCAATCCAGGTCTCCAGATACCAGTCGTTCCAAGCCCGCATCGCCGCGATACCCAACTCGGGATCCCTAGCCGAAGCGAATAATTCACCTCCGAAACCGACGCCCGCCGGCGAGGAGTAAAGCGCAGTGGCCCAGACACCATCACGATCCATGTCGGCAATACGCGCCGCGGGCTGGTAGCAGCCTTTGCGGATTTCGTCGAAGGTGACGACTGGTGTACCGAGCCATTCCTCGGGTGTCATTCCGGCCACAGCGCAACTACGCCACAGCGGGACGCGCCGGTCCTCAAAGACCCAATGCTGGCCGCCGCCATCCAGTTTCACCAAACGGGGGCTGCGGTCTGCCCACTTTGAGGGCATGCGGCCTTCGTAAACGTCGGCCGACTCGATCAGGTGGCAGTTGGCGGAGATCAGAGTCAGGGGATCGGACACGCCGGTCACCAACCTCCTGACAGCACGTCGTCGGGATAACGGTGCTCCCGCGGGCCCGGGGTGAAGGTGGCCGGCACCTTTCGATAGGTGAAGATGACGCCGCAATCCTTGCTTAATTCAGCCTCGCCAGGGTCGACGCGGAAATCGGCGAGTCGCCTCAAAATCTCGCCGACACCCACGACCAAAGATGACCGTGCGATGTGAGAGCCAAGGCACCGGTGCACCCCAAGTCCGAACACGCTGTGACGATTGACATGTGGTCTGTCCAGGTCGAACTCCGTGGGATTGTCGAATTCACGGGGGTCACGATTGGCCGCCGCCCACGAGATCAGCACGTTGTCACCGGCCTTGATCTCGGCGTCGCCGATCGTAATGTCCTCCTTCGCAACTCGCAGCAGGTGCGTGGTTGGCGACTCGATGCGCAGTGACTCCTCAACGAAATTCGTAATGAGGTCCGGATTTTCGCGCAAACGGTTCTGGAGCTTCTGGTCCTGTCCGAGCCGGTGGCTCATCACGGCAAGCGCGGCGGCGGTGGTGTCAAGGCCTGCTTCGTAGATGTTGTGAACGATGTGAGTCAGCCGGTCTGGCGGTATTTTCTCGCCGTTGATCTCGGCGTCGACGATGCGGGCGATGATGGACTGTCCGCGCACATCCGGCGGCGTGGCTCTGATCTTTTCGATCTCGGCGCCGATCTTCTCAAACAGCCACTGGTAGCTCGCCATGAACTGCGGAAGCACCTCGGCCTGCTCCGCTTCGGGCAGGATGGTCAGCCATCCGCGTTCCTGCAGCAGATGCGAAAGCTCGGTGTACTTCGACCAGTCCGTGGCGTCCAAGCCGAGCAATCGCAAGGTGATGATAGCGGCGTAGGGCGACGCCAACTGCGCATAGACATCACATTTGCCGGATTCGATGAACTGGTCGATGAGATAACCGAGAACCTGTCGCGAAGTCTCCGTACGGTCACCGACCTCGCCAGGGGAGAACAGTGGAGTCAACAACTTGCGATAGGGCACGTTCTCGGGCGGGTCGAGACTCACCGGAATCATCAGGTCGGTGTCGGGGATGAGCGCTGGGAACGCAACGCCGGCGCAATTCGAAAACACCGCCGGGTTGTGTGCCACTGCCTTGGCGTCGGCGTGACGCGTGATGACCCAAAAGCCACCGTGCTGCTCACTGCGCGATACCCGGGTGGCTTCGCGGCTGGCGTCGAGCTTCGCGTAAGCGCACTTGCCGAACGAGGGATCGTGCGGATCAAAGTCCGCCCCGATCGGCTCAACCTGGTCAGCAGACGGTGTGTCCATTGTGGTTTCGTTCATGTGGGTCCCTGACATCATCGTGGGTTCGGGGTTGTGGTTCGCGAACGGGCGTGCGCAGGTCGCGATGGTCCAGGCCCGAGTTCAATTCGAGTGTGGAACAGGTCACATCGGCATGTCAAGGCTGATACCGTATGACATACGAACCGAACGTCCGATCGGTTGGCTGTCGATTGAGGAGAAACCATTGCAGACCAGAGCCGCGCTGCTATGGGCGCCGGAATCCCCGTGGAGCGTAGAGACGATCGAACTCGACCCGCCCCGACACGACGAAGTACTCGTCAGGATGCATGCAGCTGGGCTGTGCCACACCGACGAGCACAACGTGACAGGCGACCTCCCCGGCCCCTATCCGTTCATCGGTGGCCACGAAGGGGCCGGCATCGTGGAAGCCGTCGGCGCTGCGGTAACGTCGGTGGCGCCCGGCGATCACGTCGCGATGAGCTTTATCGCCTCTTGCGGCCGCTGCCCGTCGTGCGTCAAAGGCATTCAAAACCTCTGTGATCGTGGGATGTTCATCGCCGAGGGCCGTCCGATCAGCGACGGCACCTTCCGAGCCCGCGCGCGTGGGAAGGAATTAGCCACCGGAAATCTGCTCGGCGCATTCGCCCACCACGCCGTCGTCCACGAGTCATCCGTGATCGCCGTAGATGCCGATGTCCCACTGGAACTCGCAGCGTTGGTCAGTTGCGGCGTCGCCACTGGCTGGGGCTCCAGTGTCTACGCGGCGCAGGTACGTTCAGGAGAAGCGGTGGTCATCGTCGGGCTCGGCGGCATCGGGATGAACGCCGTACAAGGGGCGCGATCAGCGGGCGCCGCAGACATCATCGCTATCGACCCGCTGGACTGGAAACGCGACCGGGCCAAGGTGTTCGGCGCCACCCACACGGCGGACTCCGTCGAATCCGCACTCGGCCTCGTTGCCGAGGTCACCCAGGGCCAGATGGCGGACTGCGCGGTCATCACCACTTCCACCGCGCGCCCCGAATTGATGGGTCCGACACTCAATCTCGTCGGCAAGCGGGGCCGGATGATTGTCACCGCCGTAGCCGAGGCTGGCCAGACGAAGATCGACTTGAGCCTGGCGGAGTTGATGTTCTACGAGAAGACCGTTCGAGGCGCTTTATACGGATCCGCCAACCCTCGCTACGACGTGCCCAATCTACTCCGTCTGTATTCCCGCGGAGAGCTGCAACTCGACGAGCTCATCACCAGACGGTACCGCCTAGACGACATCAACGAAGGTTTCGAAGATATGCGGTCTGGCAAGAACATTCGCGGCGTCATCATGATGGACGACGGCTTGGTCGACTAGTCAGTCGTCAATCGTGGACTTCAGTCCGCGCAGGACCAAGTCGAGCATCGTGTCGAACTCATCATCCGAACCGAACCGCACGTCAGGCGTCTCGCCTTCCGGGAGGCGTCCGACAGCTCGCAACGTCTGTTCAATCCGCTCCCGGTACTCGGTCGATTCCTGGAGATCTTCGTCGCGCAGGGCGGAAGCGAGCGTGAAGACGGACAGGCCGTAGAACGATCGGACCGCCAAACTCGGTTCGATCCCGCCGTCGATCATGGCGTCGACGTGGCGGCGGACGTGGGTCACGATCTCGTCGCGGGTCTCATTGCTCGCCGGCAGCACCTGGGCCCGATAAAACAGCAGATCCGCCAGTGTGGGATGACGCTTCAGACTGTCCCGCACGGCGTGATAGTGGGCCCGCAACTCAACATCCCAGTCCACGCCCTGGAGATCGACGTGTTGGTCATACAGCTCAATACCGGCGCGACGGGCCATCGCGTCGAGTAGTGCATCACGGTTACGAAAATACGAGTAGAACGTCATCGCGCCCACGCCGAGTCTCTCAGCGAGCGCGGCTATGGTCATTTTGTCCAGGCCGGCCTCACGCGTAAGTTCCAAGGCAGCCTCGACGATTTGACCCTCGGTCAACGAGCGCTGCACGCCGCCACGCCGAGGCTTGGCCGACCGTCGCGACGACGAACTCATGACCTACTCATACCCCATCACCGGCCACCTAACGTCCTCCACACTACGCAGCGGCACCACGGTCGAGTCCTCAGCCGACGTCCGGCGCCATTCCCGGAACCTTCAATCCGTATCTCATACGGTATGCGCATTGACACGTTCTCGCGCCAATGCCACGCTAATTCTGGACCCGGCCGATCGGCCACCGCATCCGCAGTCAGCCCGATCAAGTCGTGTTGAGCCGAACGACCCGACAAATGGAGCAGCTCGCCATGGGAATTCTGAAGAGCGTCGGACCGGATTTCATCGACAGTGCCCCGGTGCGCGTGCAACGCAGCAGTGTCATCAATGCCCCGTTGGGCGAGGTGTTCGCGACGGTCGCGGCTGACCCTTCCAGCTGGGGGCAGTGGTGCCCCGGCTTCTCCACATCCAGTCGGTGGACCTCGTCCCCGCCCTATGGCGTGGGCAGTGAGCGCACGATGCACGCCTTCGGATCGGACATCGTGGAGGAGATCCTGATCTGGGACGAGAACCGTCGGTGGACGTTCCGGATCAAGGAATCCGGCATGGGTGCGTTCAGTGCATTCGCCGAGGACTGGAGATTCGAAACGGTCACGCCCACCTCGACTAGGGCAACTTGGTCGATGGCGGCCGACAGCCCGATGCCGAAGCCAATTCTTAAGGCGTGGTTGTCCATTCAGATTGTGGTCATGATGCAGGTCGCTTCGCGACGGCTGGAGAAACTGCTGCGCGGGAACTCGGCACCGCATGGCGGCCAGTGACGGCATGGGCGGTCGAACCCGAAAACATCACGAATACCGTGTGCTGGTTCGGCCACCGCGGCCACCCGGCCCCAATACGGTGCTCGGGCTGCTGTCGCGCTGGGGCGAGGGCAGCGATCCGGCGTCGCCGCCCCGCGGCGAGCAACCGGGGCCGCCGGCCGGTGCACACCCGATAACAACTGCTGGGGGCGAGCACCACGAATAGCGAGCTGGTAAGCAACAGAACGGTGTTGGCGGTGCCCACGCGATGTTCAGGTGGGCGTGATCCTCGGCGAAGGGGGCGCGGTTCTTGCCCGGGAGTGCATGAATGTCGGGAAAACAACGCGAATACCGTCATGCCGCCAAGGACGAAAACCCAAATCCCTTCCTCGCGGGGGATTCTAGGCATGGCGACGTGACAGCAGTCGGCACCCGCGCCGCGTTGGCCAGCCAACCTCGCTATTGTGCTGATAAAACGCGACATTTAAATACCGCGTCGCCTGGCTCGCTCAACTGGCTAGCAGGTAAGTCTCTCTCCCCCCCCCCATTGGTTGGAGAAATACCTCGAGCCGTTGTTGGATCGCGAGCGTCACTCCTCGCCGAAGAGGGCCGACTGTCCCATGAAGTAGACGTTTAATGATGCTTGCGCCCGTCGTGCCTTGCTGACATTGCCTTTTCGGATCGCGCTGGCCAGCAGTTTGTGCCCATCGCGTAGCTGTTGTGTGTAAGCGGTGAGCAATTCCGGTGAGATAACGGGCGCGACTGCGGGCTGAAGGTCGACCACGAGGTCGATTAGCACCGATTCGAACAGTGCCAGCGATGGGCTATCGCAGAGTTCGGCGAGCAGGCGAGCCGCCTCGACCGTGATTTCGAAGACGGTGTCGAGGGTCATCTCGGCGTCGTTGGTCCAGACCTCATCGACATAGTCGGCAAACCGGTGCCGTGCCGATTCGTCGGGATTAGCTGCTGCGCTTGCCGCCGCCTGAGGCCCGATTAGCTCAACGCAACTGAGCAGATCGGCGACATGAGCGCCCTGGCGCCGTAGCAGGGCCGAGGCGGAACGAGAAACCACCCGAACAGACGGTGTGCTCGCAAAGAAACCACCGCTGTTGCCAGGCCGGACCAACACGAGTCCTTCGAATTCGAGTGCCCGCATTGCCTGGCGGATCGTCGGGAGGCTGACCTCAAAGCGGTTGGCGAGGTCGTCTGCAGAACCGATGTGATCACCATCGGACAACTCACCGATGATCTGAACCCGCAAACGCTCGGCGATCGCCTCAGCGGCGCTCGGCTCTTGACGTTGCCTCATCAACACAGTCTCACAGACGCTGGCATTGGTTTGACCGGCTGCTGCCTCGCGCCACCTCGGTTTTCTCCCGCGACCGGACGTCTCGCGTGATTCCCGACCGCCGTCGGACTAGCCATGGCCTGCGAAATCGTCAACGAGCTCGGCGAGGTCGGTTCCGTCGGCGGCCCCGGGCGGGCCCGAAGAGTGGCGCCCTGCGGGCACGGCGAGCGTGCCCAACACCCTGGCAGCAATGGCGACCGGGGAGTACCCGACGCAAGGTGATGCACCTAACGCCGAAGGCACGGATGAGCCGGTCTTTGACTGTCCCGTCCTCGGATTCGCACGAAATCGTCTTGACCGCGGCTGCTCCAATTCGCCACCTCGGTGGCGTAGTGCTGTGGCGTCTCGGGATCGCCCAACGTCATCGGCATAACTCGGACGACGACGGACGTGACAGTGTCCGCGAATTGCCCGAGATGGTCACGATGGCCCTCTAGTGAGATCGTGTCGTTTGTCAGGAACGCGCTGTGCGGGGATTGCACCCGAACCTCGATGTCGGCTGGGTCGCGGCCTTCGGCCGCGAGAAGTCCCTGGAGATCCTTGATCGGCGTGGCGGACAATCCACTAGTTGTGAAGCGTCGCCCGCGGACGAGTACACGACCCGGCGCGCTCGCACTGGCTACTGCACGACGAGGCCGAGAGTGACAAGCACGAGGAACACCGCGAGCACGTAACCCTCGAAAACCATCCGTAGAGGTTTGGGCGCAATCCGCAGGTCCATGAAATGGATGCCGATGAGTCGCACCTTGAATAGCGCTATGCCGATCAGCACCACGGCGGCTGCCGAGGTGACAACACTGCCTTGCTCAATCCTGACGACCGATGAGGCAAACGTGAGCCCCAACAACGCCAACCACACCCCGGTCACTCGATGTGTCGCGGTCATCGAGCAAGTAAAACAGTGCGAACAGGACAACCCACAGCAGATCGACCATGTGCCAAAAGATTCCGCAGGTCTCAGAAAGCACGGTCTGGCGATCGGTCAGCTCTCCGTGTCGAGTGATCGCGATGAGCCGGGTGAGCAACACGCATCCGATGAGCACGTGGCCTAGGTGGATGCCGGTGAAAATGAAGTAGTAGGAGAAGTATTCGCCGCTGCCCACCGTCTTGCCGCCGACAAACAGGTGGGACCACTCCACGGCCTTGATCGCCACGAAACCGAGGCCGCAAGCCAGGCCCGCGGCGAGCAATCGTGGCGCCGACCGGTGTAGACCGGATAACACGCGGTGGACGGCGAGCACCACGAATAACGAGCTGGTAAGCAGCAGAACGGTGTTGGCGGTGCCCAACGCCATGTTGAGCTGGGTGTGATCCTCACCGAAGCGGTCGGGGTTCTTGCCCCGGGAATACATGAATGTAGCGAAGAACAGCGCGAACACTGTCATGTCGCCGAGGACGAAAACCCAAATCCCTTCCTCGCCAGGAATCCTAGGCTTCGGCGACGTGACAGCAGTCGGCACCTCCGAGCGCATCTCCGAGATCATGCCAGAGTTCTTTCGAACGGCGCTGATCCGCACGCTCCCTCAGCCGCGGCGGTCGGCTGCGCTTCGATCGTCGCCGGCAGCTCCGAGGTGATCAGCGCTATCCACGCGCCGAAGACCATAGCCAGCATCCAAAAGCCGAGTACACCATCATGAGCGAACACGCGGGTTATGAACAGCAGGGGAACGCCGACGAAGAGGAATGCGCAACAGAAGCCGGGAGCACGAAGGCCGCACCGCTCCAACGCCATTGCTTTCTGCACGCCAGTCGCCATTGTGGATCTCCCCGTCTCTACGCGGCGGGTTGTGCACGACGCCGTCGAGCTGGTCCAACCGCCATTGTGCTAGTACAATACTCCTATTCAGATGCCGCGTCTTGACAAGCTCAACGGGTGCAGCGGGGCCTCCCCGCGTTGCGGGTTGGATGATTGGTTCGAGTTGGTTTTGGGTCGATTGGGTGTCATTGCTCGGTGGTAGGGCCCGACGGTGCGATGAGATAGCTTCACGATGCTTCGGCCCGTCGCGCGTCGGTGATGTTGCTGTTTCTGATTGCGTCGGCCGGCAATTTGTGCCCGTCGCGTAACTGCTTTGTGTAAGCGGTAAGCAGTGCTGGTGAGACCACAAGCACGATCGGCTCACGAACCGGCCGCTCGTGTGCTTCCTCCTGCCAGTCAAACCATGCGTCGCGAAATCGTCAAAAGGCGCGGCGAGGTCGCCACCGATGGCGGCCGGGCCCGATCAGCTGCGCCTTGCGGAGTCGCGCCGAAGTGCTTAAGATCATCCTGCTAACACAATGGCCACGGGGAGGACGCGATGGCGGGCGTCGACGGCGGCACCGGAGTGCACGCGTCGACCACCCGCCCAGTAATGGCCGGCGAGATCTTCGGCTCGATCGTTCCAATCCAGACCGTCGAATCTCCAGATATCGCAGGCGAATTCGTCAACTCCAGGCCAAGTCCGCTGAGCCTGTGCGCGTTCGCTGCACCGTCGTCGCAACGCGGCTCTGAACTCGTCTCTCGCCTCCTGTTGGGGGGCGTATTGATCAGCCTGGCGATGCACTGCCTGGTTCCACAGCTGCCGTTCGGCGGCGTAGCTTCCAGCGGCGTGGGCGCCCATCACGGCCGCTGGGGGCGGCAGACCGAGACCCACCGCCGCTTCGTACTGCTTAAGCCAGCAAAACCCGACCCACGATGGTTTATCTGCCACATGCCGATCCGGCGCTGAGCGACCCTGACCGAAAGCGGACCGCGAAATGCCGACCTGCCTATGTCATATCTGACCGCCAAGCTTACAACAGTGTTCTTGCAAAGTAATTCGCCCTCAATGTTGAGCTCTGCGGTTGTGTTGATGGCCCTTCATCACACCGACAAGTCGCATTCAACGAGTCCATATGACCCCAGCCCGGGTCAATGGGTAATCGGCGCTATCGGGATTACACAGCAACCGCTTTCCACACGTGGCGTGGAAGGGCGCTACTTCGCGGCCCAGCGTCCGACCGAATCCCATCGCCCTGCGGCTGCACTTCGATGCGCCTGCGCCGAAGGAGGGCCAATGACACGCACATTCACTGATCCAATTCAGCCCAATCACCGCTCGATACAGGGAGTCTCATGCTGAGGAGAGTCCGCCGGTCCTGGCTGCCGCTGCTGGTACTGGTGGCGTTCGCGATCGGTGCGTTCGTGGTGTACCGGATGCACGGGGTTTTCGGGTCGGACAACGAGATCACCCGCGACGGTTCGGGCATCGCCGACGACGCCGCGCTATTTAACCCCAAGCGGGTGACTTATGAGGTGTTCGGGACGGCTGGGGCGATCGCGACGATCAATTACCTTGACCTGTCGGCAAACCCGCGAAGCGTCAAGCATGTGCCACTTCCGTGGTCGCTCACACTGTCGACCACATCGCCGGCGATCAGTCCGATCCTGATCGCTCAGGCCAGCACCGAGACCATCGGCTGCCGTATCACTGTCGACGGCACAGTCAAGGACGAGAAGTCGACCCAGGGCGTCGATGCTTTCACCTTCTGCCAGGTGAAATCGGCATGACCACCGACACCATGGGCACTCGACCGATCATCCCCCGTTTCATTCGAACGTTCGCGGTGCCGATCTTGGTGGGGTGGGTAGCGCTGGCCGTATTGCTAAGCGTGGCTGTCCCCTCCTTGGAGGACGTGGGTCAGCAACAGTCGGTGTCACTCAGTCCCACGAATGGTCCCTCGATGCAGGCTATGAAGCACATCGGACATGTTTTTAAAGAATCCGACACCGACGCCACGGCGATGATCGTGTTCGAAGGCGACCAACCACTGGGGGACCAGGCCCACAGTTATTACGCAGACCTGATCAAGAAACTCAAGGCCGACACCGCGAATGTCGAACACGTGCAGGATTTCTGGGGAGACCCCCTGACGGCCGCCGGAGCACAAAGCGGCGATGGCAAGGCCACCTATGTGCAACTCAATTTGGCGGGAAACCTAGGCGAGGCCCGAGCCAACGAATCCATCGCCGCGGTGCGCCAGATCATTGCCAGCACACCAGCGCCGGCCGGCATCCACGTATATCCAACCGGCGCTACCGCACTGATCGCTGATCAGCACCACGTCGGCGACAAGAGCCTCAAGTTGATCACGGCGCTAACCCTGCTGGTCATTTTGGTCAGCTTGTTTATGGTCTATCGGTCCATCACCACCGTTGCACTCGTGCTGGTGATGGTGATCCTGGAAGTGATGGCCGCACGCGGTGTGGTCGCCGCCCTCGGGCACTACAACCTGATCGGATTGTCGACCTTCTCGGTGAACCTACTGACCGTGCTGGGCATCGCGGCGGGCACCGACTACGCGATCTTCGTCCTGGGCCGGTACCACGAGGGCCGCAATATCGGCGAGGACCGCCAAGCCGCCTTCGACACGATGTATCGCGGCACCGCCCATGTCATCCTCGGTTCGGGCCTAACGATCGCCGGAGCGACATACTGCCTGCACTTCACCCGGTTGCCATACTTCGAGACGCTGGGTGTTCCATTGGCGATCGGCATCACGGTAGCGGTGCTGGCATCCTTGACCATGGCGCCGGCGATGCTGGTGATCGGAAGCCGGTTCGGACTCTTCGAGGCGAAACGGGCCGCGCGGACCCGTGGCTGGCGACGGGTGGGAACGGCCGTGGTCCGGTGGCCGGGGCCGATCCTGGCCGCGGCCTGCGCGCTGGCGCTGGTTGGGCTCCTCGCGCTGCCCGGCTACAAGACCAGCTACAACGACCGCAGGTATATGCCGACCAACATTCCCTCGATGCAGGGGTTCGTCGCTGCCGAACGGCATTTCTCCCAGGCCCGGATGAATCCTGAAGTCCTGATGGTTCAAACCGACCGGGATCTACGCAATTCCGCGGACATGCTGATCATCGAACGCATTGCCCGCAACGTCTTTCACACCCAAGGAATCGCGCGGGTCCAGACCATCACGCGGCCGTTGGGTGCCCCGATCGACCACACCTCCATTCC
This sequence comes from Mycobacterium sp. NTMscope_Eco_3, assembly GCF_976985685.1. Taxonomy (NCBI): domain Bacteria; kingdom Bacillati; phylum Actinomycetota; class Actinomycetes; order Mycobacteriales; family Mycobacteriaceae; genus Mycobacterium; species Mycobacterium sp. NTMscope_Eco_3. Next base: position 2,738,556 of record NZ_CDRJYZ010000001.1, read on the forward strand.
GTATCAGATCGGCACGCAAGCGGTGAGCCAAGAGTTGACGCACGACTACATGCAGGCCCAGACGGACAACATGCTGGTCATGGCCAGCCAGATGGACACCATGATCACCACCATGGAAACCATGATCGGGATCATGAAAGAGCTCACCGGAGCTACCCATGACATCGTTAAGCAGACGAAATCCATGGTGACCGAAGTCAACGAATTACGGGACCACATCTCAGATTTCGACGATTCCTTCCGGCCGGTCCGCAGCTATTTCTACTGGGAGAAGCACTGCTTCGACGTCCCGGCGTGCTGGTCACTGCGGTCGGTGTTCGACACCTTGGATGGCATCGACACGCTCAGCGACGCCATCAGCGAGCTGATACCTCAGATGGACAAACTCGACTCGATCATGCCCCAAATGGTGAAGATGCTGACACCGATGGTCACGACAATGAAGTCGATGCACGCCATGATGCTGTCGGTGCACAGCACGATGGCCGGACTGCAGGACCAAAGCGCCGCGATGCAGGGCAAAGGCAATTCGATGGGTCAGGCCTTCGACACATCCAAGAACGACGACTCGTTCTATCTACCTCCGGAAGCGTTCGACAACCCTGACTTCAAACGGGGCATGAACATGTTCATCGCACCGAACGGAAAAGCGGTTCGCTTCATCATCTCTCACCTAGGAGACCCCGCCACCGCCGAGGGCATCGCCCACGTCAATGCGATCAAGAACGCCACCTTCGAGGCCATCAAAGGCACACCACTGGAGGACGCGCGCATCTATATCGCCGGCACCGCGGCCACCGCCAAAGACATGAAAGAGGGATCCACCTACGACCTGTTGATCGCCGGAGTAGGAGCACTGATCCTGATCTTCATCGTCATGCTGATCTTGACCCGCGCCGTCGTCGCCGCAGCAGTCATCGTTGGCACCGTCCTGCTCTCCCTCGGGGCGTCTTTCGGACTGTCCCTGCTTTTCTGGCAGTACCTCCTGGGCTACGAGTTGCACTGGTTCATCCTGGCAATGTCGGTGATCATCCTGCTGGCGGTTGGATCGGACTACAACCTGCTACTGGTATCCCGATTCAAAGAAGAAATCCACGCCGGTATCAAGACCGGCATCATCCGGTCGATGGCCGACACCGGCGCCGTCGTCACCTCGGCTGGTCTGGTATTCGCCTTCACCATGATCTCCATGGGAGCCAGCGCCCTTCTCATCCTCGGCCAGGTCGGCACCACCATTGGCTTAGGCTTGCTGTTCGACACACTCGTGGTGCGATCTTTCATGACGCCCTCGATCGCCGCGCTGCTGGGCCGCTGGTTCTGGTGGCCTCAACGAGTACGTACCAGGCCCATGGCAATTCCACCTGCACCTCGACGTGAAACCCGATACGTCTCAGCATGATTCGGGAGTATCCGGCGGCGATCGTGGCCTCAAAACATCAGCGCCGCAACATCTCACGTGTTGAAGAACAACACCTCGCTGTGTCGCGTCCCGGTTCTTACGTAATCCGAGAGATGTAGTCGATATCTCACTGCCGTCTGAACTTGCTCAGCGGCCAGCCGTCGTGGTAGTTGACTTAATTAGCTTGCGGTTCGGGTAGCGTACGTCCTTTGGCCCCCAGCAGAACTCTTTCTGCGGAGACAAGAATATCCGTTCACGCCGATTGTCAGCGCTGGACCTATGACGATGGCCAGTTTCCAGCGTCAAGCTGGAGCAAGAGCGCTGTCCATCTAGCGTTAGGTCGATGGCCCGGCGGGACTGATGACGATTTCGGTGCGTTCACTCAAGTCCATATCTAGGTATCCGCGGCCGGCGCCGTCGGCGGCCAGCTCACTTGCTGTAGACCCGGAAATCCGATAGCTGCTCCCCGGGCGCAGACGGTCGATCCCCAACCGGACGCGCCGTGCCCCGTCACCAGGACACAGGACGAGGTCAAGTGCGAGTCCGTCGGTTACTGCTTTTGCGACCAGGACATCGGGATAGGCCACCCCGACCAGGCGCGGACCCGTGCGCCAGTGATCAGGCAAGTTCCCGTTGACTAGATCCTGCAGCGCATGCGGTCGAGCGAAACTGGCGAAGGCGCACATGGCATGGGAGAAATTGGATTCGCCCTCGCAGCGGCGGGCGCCGTTCTGCCACACAGGAGTAGCGTTGTCATCCAACGATTCTCGCAACGCATCACCAATGGCGGTTTCTCCGATCTCCATGGCGGCCGTAGTCAGCGCCGCCTTGATGACCCGGTCCTTGATCAGCTTCCACGCCTTGCCGCGCAAAGTAACTGTGCCACCGTCGAACTCGATGAATTTATCCCGGATCACCGTCCAGGTGCGTTCGGCCAGGTCGGGCATGATCGGACTGAGCGTGTACACCATCCCAGCGTCGTTCGCCAACACAGGTCCTGCGAGGGTGATGGAGGGCCCCAAGCGAATGGTGACGAATCGGCCGTTCTTCCGCAGCCATTTGTCTTTATGGTAGCTGTCGCGAACTCGCTGAATCAGGGATGCTCCGATATCGTCGTTGTGCAGTCGGTCATGGAATGCGAGAGTGTTCATTGCGAACGCATTGCACATTGGGTAGATCAGGTGTGGCTCACACGGGTATTGAGCGCTTTTCTTGTTGGCCAACATATTGGCGCGCACGGCCTTGGCAAGCCGGACGAAATCGTACTCGTGCACGATTTCCTCATTCCAGCGCAGCGGCAGTGATCCTGGACGGCTAAAGACATCATCATTGAGGGTTTCATACAGCCCCAACATGAAGCCGAACCATGCGCTGTACATCACGTTGGCATGCTTAATCGGATCGGTCTGCCAGCGCAAGTATCCCAGCAGGCTTTCCCTCGCCCAATAATCCCACACCCGCTTATCGCACGTTTTCAGGATGAGATTACGTTGGGCCTCCGCGAGATACCCCGAAAAAGCGGGGGTACGCGTGTACTGGTACATCGCCAACGCGTACTGAGAATAGTACAGCTGCATGCGATAACATCGCAGTCCAAATTGGCTCCCGTGGTCAAAGCCATCGAACTGCCCGAGAGGCTGCAGACCCAAATCCAACAAACTGCGTAGCGTGCCTAGGTCGTCAGCGGTGGCCTCACACACGGGCGACGAGAGAATGTTCGACATGCCCACCTCGTATCTGTTTATGCGGCCGGAAACGCCGCGTTGTCAATCTCCGGGCCGCGGCGGCGCGAAAGAGGAGCAAAACCTGGCGCAACCGCTCGCCTACCAGTCAGACGCCGCAATCCCCGAAGTGCAGCGCCAAACAGATAAGTCATCGCCAAGCAGCACGCCATCGGTCTCCTAGTCCGTGCTTTGTAGTCACGTCCGATACCGCCGAACTCGGGGTCAGCTCATGAGCGGCAGGAATTCCGGTGCTATGAGGTCTTGTATGTTGACCCAGGGCACTGTGATCACTTTGAGCCCCCGTCCGAATTGGATATCGGGGAAGTGCAACTCGACTCCTTGCGCGGTGGGAATCCAGTTCTTGAAGTTGATATCGAGCGGGGCGAGTCCGCCACCGCGGCCCCAGTCGCCGGGGTGAGGCGGCGGATAGACGGTCGGCAGGATCGCCGCGGTCTGTTCGGACAGCCGAGTCAGGCCGGCCGTCTTATCGCGAAACAGATTGTCCCAGGTGATGAGGATTCCGCTGCGGTTGTCGAACACTACGGTGGCCACCGTGGGCAACGGCATATTGGGTTCAGCGGTGTTGTATCGGCCGACAAAGAGCTCCGAAACCGTGATCGGGCGGACGGAAGCCGTGCCGGTCGCGTCGAAAGTCCAGAAGTGCTTTGTCGATGCGTCCCACGTGTATTGCTGCACCTCTCGCATGGCCTCGGCGTCAATGCCAGCGTTGATGGCGGCGCCGACATCGGGGTTACCGCCGTCGACCCGTTGATAGTGAACGCTCCAGGTACCCAAGCCATCAGGGCTGGCGCCGGCCACCATGCCAGGCACAACGGCCAAGCTGAGCCCATTGGCGATGGGTTCGGCCCGGGCCGCGGTCACCGCAGACAACGGGATCGCAGCGACCGTCGCTAATACCAACAACAATCGACGAGGTATCCGCATAGCGTTCACGCCGACTTACCTCCACTTTCCGCAGACGACACTGCTGTTCGTTGTATTCAGGGAGAACCGCGCGTGGCTTTCGCAGTATTGAGTTGATGGAGCTATTTGAGGTCAACTTTGCTTGCTAGCCAACGGTTGTCGATGAGTTCCATCGTCATCGCAACTCTGCTGCGGTCGATACGCGGTTGGGGATTGGCGGTGTTCCTGATCGATTGATCGATGAAGATCAGGACCTCGACCTTCGTCTTGGTCGCCGATTTGATGGCCGACTCGATGACGATGCCCTTGCTCATGGCCTTGTTGTCGATAAGGAGTTGGCGCAGTTGGCTGGCCGACTGGCTGTACATGTCTTTGAATCCGCCGGTGGCGCCGTCGAGCACCTGGGTGAAATTCTGGTCGACATTATTGGTGTCAATGCTCGTCAAGATGACGGCATATTTTTGGGCTGCTGCCAGGGCGGCGCGCCCGGCCGCGGCGGTGTCGTTCTGCTGTTTGAGTTGCCAACCCAGGAACCCCGACAATCCCAATGCCGCAACGAAAACAACGCCCGCAGCCGCGGCAAGAATGCGTCGAAGCCACCGTCGGCGACGCGAGGGTAGCGGGGTCTCACTGTCGACAACGTTGTCGGCGTCTTCACCGTCGTCAGTGGCGTTGGGATGGTCGGCACCATCGGCATCATCGTCGGGTAACCCGGTTGGCTCGCTGGAACCGAGTTCCGTTGTACTACCGGCCTTTCCGATTTCTTCAGGCGTCGCCTCGGTGTCCGGCGGACCGTCTTCAGTCAGCTTATCGAAGACGCTTTGTCCATTTGCTCGCTTGAAGATCTTTGTCGCCATAGCGGTGTCTCCTAGTTGGGTACTTTCAAGGGCAGCTGCGGCCCGCCGTATGGTGTGGGCATTGTGTTGGGGCCCACTGGTGTTGGGTCGGTTTGCGCGAGGGGGTCATAGCCCGGGGGCGGGCCCGCGGTGTCATCGCCGGGCGGTCGTGGCGCATTGCGGGCACCGCGAATCAGCACAGCGGGGTCGGGATCAGCGCAATACGTGTAGAGGTACGGCTCGGGGAAATCGGGCACGGTGGGTGGCCGTCGCGGCAGGTTGTAGTCGCAACCGTAACGCGGGTAGATGTCCGCGATCGCCCAGAAGGCGCCGTCGTGGATAATGCTGCGTAGGGCATCTAACGCCGACGGCCGCGGGGCGGCTAACAGTGCCTGCAACGCGGGAATATGGGCATACGATACCTGTGCGATTGTGGTGAGATTGACCAGCAATTGGGCCATGGTGTCGGAATTGTCGGCAAAGATCGAGTCTAGTGCGGTCAAGGGCGCACTGCCGCGATCGAGCAGACGGCGAACGCCGCCGTCCATCGCATTAACCCCACGCAGGATGTCCTGCAGGTTCTGAGACGTGTGATGCAGACCCGGGCTGACGTCGGCCAGCGTCGTTAACACAGTGCGGCTGGTGCGCAGGACGCTAACGGTTTGCGGCAGTACCGAATCGAGCGTCGAGATTAAAAAGGCGCCGCCGTCTAACAGTGCTGCCAGCTTCTGCGGACCCTGGTGTCCCACCCGCAGCTCATCGGTGATGACGGCAAGTTTTCGGGGATCCAGCTGAGCCAGCAACCCGTCGCCGCCAGCGAGCAGTCGCGCCAACGACACCGGAACGGCTGTCTGGTTTTCCCCGACAACGCTGCCGTCGGTCAATGCCGGTCCCCGCTCGCCCACCGGCCGAAAATCCAGATACTGTTCGCCGGCCGGCGACAGACCCGAGACACGCACGGCGCTGTTCTTGGGCACTCGCACGTTGGCGTCGATTGCGGCGAGCGCCACCACACCGGTGCCGCTGAAGTCGACCGACTCGACCCGGCCGATCGGTACTCCGCGCAGCGTCACGTCCTGGTTGGGTAACAACCCACCCGACTCGGGCAGGAGCACCCGCACCGAGATCGTCGAGCGTGCTGGATTGATGCCCAACGATCCCACCACGATGTAGGTCGCGGCGACGAGCAGGGTCAAGACAAGACCGCCCACCGACGCCGTAAGCCGGCGGCGCGTCAGCGTCCGGACGGAGTCGATGATCAGACGCGCCGACCACTCCAGCGGATTCGTTGACACAACCATCACCGGGGCCGATGCTCCGGTCCGTATATCCGGCTCAGCAACAGGTTCCACTCGTATCTGAGGCTGCCGACCATGGCATGCCAATCGGTGCCGTCGGGCAAGTGAAATTCCGGATCACCAGGGTAGTTCTTGTCGGGTAAAGCACCGATGGCGAGTTGCGTAACGATCCCATCGGCGTGTATCGCGGTCGAATCGGTCCATTTGATGAATTCCCCCATTATCGAATTGAACGGGGTCAAGCTGAGATTGGGATCGACGCTGACGTCGTTGAACATCGCCGACAAGCGGTTGAGGTCCGCAATCGCGCTGCGGGTGTCGGTGCCCCGCAAGGATGGGAACCGATTGAGCTGCTTAGTGATACGTGCGACCGCCTCGACGGTGTCGGCCAGCTCTGCGGTATTTTCTCTGATCGCGCTGGTCGCCGGCGCCGCTGCCGTGATGGCCTCATTCAGGGTGTCCCGACGTGCCGACAGGCTGGTGGCCAATTCATTGGTACTGCGCAGTGCACGATCGATCTGATTCGAGCGAGCGTTCAGCCGCGATATCAGAGCGTTGGAGTGCTGCAGGAGCGCGGCAACCTTCTCGCCGCGTCCGCCGGCCGCCGAACCGGCGCCGTTGACGACCGACACCAGCCGGCGGATGGCACCTCCGTTAACCAGCAGCGCCGCCGAAGAGAGGACTTCTTCGATGGGCGCCGAGGCGGATGTGGAGTTCAATGCGATTGTGTCGCCGTCGCGCAACAACGGCGCACCGGGAGTTTCGTTGGGGCCGGGTCGAATTGCGACGAATATGTCACCGAGCGGAGTAGCCGAACGCAGCTCCGCGGTGGCACCGACGTGCAACCGGACATCAGTGTTGACCCGCATCCTCACGTACGCGGTGAAGTTGTGTGCACGTATTGATTCCACTTCACCGATGTCGGCGCCGTTGAGCTTGACCTTCGCCTGTGCAGGCAAATTCAGCGCGTCGGAGAATAGAGCAGTCAAGGAGATACCGGCGCCGGCGCGACCGGGTGCCGGCAACGGCACACTGTCCAATCCGGTGGCGCAGCCGGCAAGCAGCATGGTCAACCCGGCCGCCACCACACTTCGCCAGCCGCGGCAGAGGACATCTGCGCCGTGCGTCACGGACGCCCCCCCGCCATTTTTTCTAGCATGCCGACTACGCCGTCGCCCAGGAAGCGCATGCCGAAGTCCGGTCCGTAATCGGTGATCGTGCCCGTTGCGCATCCCAAGTCTTTGATTGCCGCGAGATTGCAGACCTCCTTTGTCAATTGGGAATCGACGAGGAGTTTGTCAACGAGTGCGTGTGCGCGGATGGCCCCGAAGTTGCTGTCGATCGAGTTGTAAATGTTGTCGGCAAGCAGGGGCAGAACGTCGAGCGTCTCTGCTAAGTCGCGGCGATGGTCGGACACGGCCTTGGTGAGGATTTGGAAATCGCCGACGGCGCCCTTGAGTCGATCGCGGTTGGCTTGCAGCAGCGAGTCCGCTTGAGCCAGTATCTGATTGAGCTTAGCGCCGGTGTCGCCCGTGCCCACGTGCTGGTCGGCGAGGATGTCGCTGAGCTGGCGGATGTTCGAACCGAATCCGCGTATAGCGGTGTCGTTGTCGGCGGCTGCCTGTGTCAGCTCCGCGAGATTAGTCACGATCGCCTGGATGTCCTTCTTGGTCTGGGCTCCGTTGTCGGCGCCCAGACGCAGCGCCTGCGAGAGCTGATCGAGGGTCGCTTTGATGTTCGCTCCCTTGCCGGTGGCCATTTGGTCGCCGATGGTGACCAGATCGGCTACCGGCCCGGACCCCCTGCCGTCACCGCGCAGGGCCAGCGAGAGTTTATTGACCATTGCCAGTGTCCGGTCGAACTCGACCGGTGTGCGAGTTCGGGTCAGGCCCAGCACGTCGCCGTTCTTCATCTTCGGCCCGCTGCGGTAGGCGGGGGTCAGTTCGATGTGGCGATCGGTCAGGATCGACGTGGAGACGGTTACGGCTTGAACATCGGCGGGGATGTCGACACCCTTGTCGATCTCGAGTTTGACTTCGACGTAGCTGTCTTTGGGGACGATGCTGGTCACTTTCCCGACCGGCATGCCCAACACGGACACGTCGTTGCCCTTGTAGAGCCCGATGCTGTCCTCGAACTGGGCCGTCATCGTCATGCGCCGGTCGACATCGCCTGGTATCACGGCGAAGCCTGCGACAGCTAGCCCTGTTGCGATCAGCGCTGCCACGGCTGCTACACGCGTGCGGCTCATCGCTGCGCCCTTGCCGGATCGGGCGGGGGCCAACCGGGAAATGGATCTGGTGCTGGTTGGCAGTCCTTGAAGTATTCGGGCAGATTGAACTGTTTGGCGCGTGCGCTGAGCGCACACATCCATGAGTCGATGAAGATACCGGCAGGAACGTTGAGGTCGAGCGAGGTCCCGCTACCACTGACGTTGGTGAGGTTACGCAATGGCAGCGGCATGGCTTGGAGTGTGTTGCGGAGTAGTGCGTCTTTTTCAGCGATCATGTGGGAGAAGTCCCGCATATTTATCAGCATGCGGTTGATCGCCGGCGAGTCATCGAGGATGGTCTTGATCGTGTTGACCAACGCGGTCGCGCTGGCGAACAGCCGCTGCACCGCGGCACGCCGGGAGACTATCTCAGCCAACAGGTCTCGACCGTCTAGGACCAGTGATCCAAGATCTGCTTTCTGATTGCGGATCAGCGCGGTGACAGTATCGACACTCCTGAGTAGGGAGCCGATCTGATCGCGCCGCCCGGAAATGACAGCGGCGAGCGATTTCACGTTATCCAGTGCTTGGGGTAGCGCGTCGGGCACACCGGCGAGGCCGTGGGACAGGGTGGTCATCGATTCGGCGACGCGATCGGCATCCAGCTGTTCGAAGGTGGTCGTCGCATCCGTCAGCGTCTTTTGCAGATCGTAGGGAACCGATGTGTTTGCCAAACCGATCCTGTGGTGATCGAGGTCGCCGGCACCTGCCGGGGACAACTCGAGGTAACGTGATCCCAGCAGGGTGGTCAGTTTGATCGCAGCCCGCGTGTCGCTGCCCAGGTGAATGTCGTTGCGTACTTTGAATTTTACGATGACACGGTCGCGGGCCAGGTCCACACCCTTGACAGCACCCACGGGAATCCCAGCGATCGTGACCTGGTCGCCCGGATGAATCTGGGCTGCCTGGAGGAACTCGCCCTGATAGCCGTTCTGACTCAACGACATTCGGCCGATCCCAACGACCACTACCACCACCACCGCGATGACGGCCACCGAGATGGTACCCAGCCAGATCTTGTTGTATCCCTCGATGGGGCGCTTGAACCGCTCAAACATGGTGTATCACCTACAAACCGATGAATGCTGGATGATATTGCCCGGTGACGCAAGTCGAACAACGGCGGGAATCAGCCGACCAAGAAATGCGAAGATCGTGGAATTGACGTCGCATATGTAAGCGTCGGCATAGCTTCCCGCCTGGCTTACCCGAGCAAGGCCCTTTAGCAAGATAATGGTGTTCGCCCCCATATAAGAGAAGCGATCCCGACCTTCACCGGCGAGGTGCCCGAGGATTCCAGGCTCACGGCTAATGAGTTCCCGCAGATCGGGATAGATGTTGTTAGTGATCGTCGCCAGCCGAGCCACCGCCGCGTTGATCGAACCCGCCGATGTCACCAACTGATCGCGCCGGTTCGCGAGAATCACCATGATATCCCGGGTTTGATGAATCACTGCGTTCAGGTTGCCGTCCTGTTTCGCCAGATTGCTGACCACGTCGTTGAGGTTGCTGATGACCTCGCCAAGGACTTGATCGGGCCCGGCCAGCGACTCGGCAAGCGCCGACGTTTGTGTGATCAGTGTCAGTACTGATCCGGAATCGCCTTGCAGCGCTTGGATGATCGCGGTCGTGAGGTTGTCCACTTGCCGAGGGTCCAGCAGGGTGAACAGCGGTTCGAACCCGTTGAGTAGGTAGGCGATGTCAAATGACGGCTTGGTGTGTTTGAGGGGGATCTGTCCACGGTTCGTCAGCAGTCTTCGGTCACCCGAGGTTCCCGGTGACAGTCCGAGATATCGCTGTCCGATGATGTTCTGGTAGGTCACCGATGCGACGGTGTCGTCGTAGACCGGTTGGTCGCGCTGCACCTGGAAGGTGACTTTGGCGAGCGTGCCGTCCAGGTCGACTCGATCCACCCGTCCGACACGAACTCCGGCCACCCGAACGTCATCACCGGCGTGCAACCCGGAAACATCGGTGAAGGTCGCCGAGTAGATGTTCGTTGGGCCGGCGACCTCACGGCGCAGCGTTACCAACACCATCCAGGTCGCCACTGTCGCCACTGCCAGGAATAGGCTCAGCCCGATCAACGGCTTGCGATAACTCATCGTCCACCCCCGGGATCCGGCGCAATATGCGCCGTCGCTCCACGCGCCAGCGGCCCTAACAGCAACTCAGTGGCGGCATTCGCGTGACCACCCACGATGAAGCTCAACTGGTCTCTCTCCTGACGACTACCGACTGGGCCGACGTTGCCGCCGATGACGGCCGATTGCGGTTGCAAACTCGGCAGACCGGGTTGGGCCGGAAGCCCCTGTGGCGGTGGGGATTCGGCCGGGAGCATCGGTTGGGGTCCGGGTGTGCCTTGTTCGGGAGCAGGCGGACCTTCGCCGACCTCGCCCGCATGCGTCATCGATTCTCGCGGCGGGGCCAGGTTGGGCCGATTCTCTGAGACACCCGGCGGCAGCGGCAGGCCCCGAGACCCCAGTGCCGGCGTCAACGACGGGGCGACCGGCACCTCCGGTGCCGTGAAGCAGCTCGGGCCTTTCAACTCTCCGTAGCGGGGGCAGTCCGCGCGCACGTACGTCCGGGAAGGCGTGAATGAGATAACCGCCTTGGCAACTCCCGAATGTGTTCGCGGATCCACCGCGGTGTTGAACTCGCCCATAGTCTTTGCCATCCGGCCAATGATCGTGCGGGTGATGTCAGAGTTATCGGCGAGCACACCCAACATAGGCGTCAGCTGGGTGCTGATGTTGATCAGTCTGTCAGTTTGATGGTCAAAGGCATCGGCGACCTCTCCTACCGTGTTCAGCCCGGCGGACAGGAAATCAGTTAACGCGGCACGCTTCTCGGCAAGGGTCTGCATTGGTTTCACCGCGCTCGCCAGGGCGTCGAAAAGGTCGGGCGCGGCCTTCCGCAGGCTGTCAGCGGCGGCAGTGAGGGAGGCAATCGTGGACGGGCCCGTGTCGTCACCGACAACGGTATTCAGCTGGTTGACAATGTCATTCAGGTCTTTGCCGGCGTCTTCCAGCCGATCACCGCGTCCCTGAGTGGCCTCACCCAACGCCGTCAGCCATCCGATACTGTCGGCGGACGGCTCACGCCCCACCGCGGTAAGCACCGCCCGGAACTTGTTCAACGTGGTCTGAAAGAGCACGGTCGGCAAACTTTGGTCCTCGTGGATGACCGCGCCGGCCCGCAACGGTGCCGAGCCCTTACCGCTATCCACCAACTGGATCGAAGACACGGCGAAGACATTGGACGGTACCACCCGCGCCGTCACCGTATTGGGGATCCCCGACACGTATTGGGGCTTGAGGTCGATACGGACAATGTTGGATCGTCTCTCCCCGGCGGAAACGACATCGGATACGAATCCGACGAGGACACCTCGGAACTTCACGTCCGACTTGGCCGGCAATCCATCGCCCACATTGACCAGCTCGGCGCTGACCCGCACGATCGGGTCCAGTCTGCCTTGGTATTTGGCAATCATGAGGGCGGTGACGGCGGCCACGATCAGCAGGAAGGAGACACCCGCCGCAAAGAGCCGTCCGTTGGACGGACCGCGGCCTCCGTAGTCGAATGAGTTCGGCATGGCTATCCGCCGAACCTCGCGCCGGCGTCGACGCCCCACAAGGCCATCGTCAGCAGCGCGTTCAAGATGATGACGACGGTGATGCTCGCGCGCAGTGCGTGCCCAGCTGCTACACCAACACCCTCGGGACCGCCGAACGCGAAATACCCGTAGTAGCACTGAATAGCCGACGCGACGAAGACGAAGATGACGGCTTTGATCGTCGCGTACACAACATCCCTGCCACTGCTGAACAACGCGAAATAATGCAGATACGTCCCAGGGGATGTATCAGCGATCACGCCGACCACAATCTGAGCAGACAAGTACGCGATCGCCAGGCAGGCCAGGAATAGCGGAATAGTTGCGGCGACCGATGCCACGACGCGGGTCGTCACCAGATAGGGAATGGGTTTGATGGCCATGGCGTCCAGCGCGTCGATCTCTTCGGCGATACGCATGGCACCTAATTGCGCGGTGAAGCGACAACCCGCCTGCGTGGTAAACGCAAGGGCGATCATGATCGGCACCAGTTCGCGCGTCGATCCCCACGAGGACAACAACCCGGTCGCTGGCCCCAGGCCCAGCAAGCTCAAGGTGGCATAGCCCTCGATGGCCAGCAGCGCACCCGCGGTGACTCCTAAAACCATTGCGACGCCGACGGTTCCGCCACCGACGACAATCGCCCCGTTGCCCCACGAGATGTCCGACAGATTTCGCAGGAATTCGTTACGGTACCGGCGCAGGGTGATTGGGACCGTTGCCAGTACTCCGCCGAAGAAGTACAGCATGTGACCGGCTTTGGCCACCGTGAGTGCGCCCACACCCGCCGCTCGGACGAAGGGCCGGGTGCCCGCGGGCAGATAGTTCGTACTCACCATGGCTACAGGGTCGCCCTCGGGAACACGAGGATATAGAGCTGACTCATCACCACATTGACGATCATCAGTAGCAATATCGACTCAACCACCGCGGCGTTCACCGAGTTCGCCACCCCGGCGGGACCGCCGCGCGTATCCAAGCCCTTGTGGCAGCCGACGATGGCCACGATCGCCCCGAAAACTATTGCTTTGACCAGGGCCAGGACGAGATCGCTAACGGTCGCGAACGAGGAGAATGTTGACACGAACGTGCCGGGAGTCCCCTGCTGCATGTACACGTTAAAGAGGTAACCCACGAAAAAGCCTGCACAGGTGGCCAATCCGGTCAACGCGACCCCCACCACAATGACCGCAGCGAACCGGGGAACCACCAGCCGCCGGATTACCGAAACACCCATCACTTCCATGGCGTCGATTTCTTCGCGCATCGTCCGCGAGCCCAAGTCGGCGCTGACTGCCGAGCCCACAGCCGCCGCGAGCAGGATCGCCGCCACCAGCGGAGCACCCTGGCGGATCACCACCAGCCCATTCGCCGCGCCGGCCAACGACTGGGCACCGACTTGCCCAGCAAGTACCGAGAACTGGATCGACAAAGTGACGCCCACCGGAACTGTCACCAACAACGTTGGGACAGCTACGGTCCCAGCCATAAACGCCGCTTGCCGGACGAACTCCCCCACCACGAATCGACCGGTGAACAGATCGACGCAAAAGTATTGAATGGTGCGGATACCTAGCATTACCTGGCCGCCCACCGTGTGCAGCGACTGCAACGGATGTGACCGTAGGTAGCGTTGGCCCCACTGCCCGATCTCCCGGACAGCCGAGCGCTCGCCGCTGGGCTCGATCGGGTTCCGCATCTCCGCAGTAGCAGTCACCGAAGTGTCCTTAGCGGCCCCATGGACCCATTGGCCAAGTTGCGCAGCAGGGTTGCCGACAATTTACCCATGTAGTCGCTCGTCACTCGGTGGGCGCTGTGCCAGCGAATAACCGGGGCTGCTGATCAGCTTCGACGACGGTGGACGCTCCGATAGTCGCCAACAGCTGCCACGTCATGATGATCAGCCAGGCACCGAAGACACTTGCTACAACCCAGAACGCGAGTATTCCGTTCCACGCGAGAGGGCCGGTTTTGAATAGAACCACCAGTCCCGCAGCGATATACAGGAATGCCGCCCAGAAGTTGAAGTAGGCGAGCCAACGTGGAAACACCGGACGGGGTCGGTGATCACTGAAGATCGCAGAGCCGATCGCGAGGCACTCGATGGTACCGAAGGGCCAGTTCATGACGTAGAGTAGCCAGCCCAAGTCGTTAAGCGCCTGGGTGATCTGCGGATCTCTTTCCGGGCGGAAGGAGGCCGCCGCAAATACGAAAGTCGGGACTATTACCGACATCACCAAGACGGCGGTTGTGATCAACTGGATGTAGGTCAGTGGGCTGAATCGTCCCTCGATCTGCTTGATGCGCACGGCGATCAGCGCGCCCAGCGGTGCCGCCAGTCCGGACGATGCCAGCATGATAGCCAGGCCACACCGTTTGATGCCGGTATTGGTCGACCAGAACTGGGCAACCTGGTCGGCGGACTTGATCGCCGCAAAAGGCGGCAACAAGCCGGTTATGACGAATCCGGCACCCATCATGACCAAGAACGCCACGCCGCTCCACGCCATTGCTCTTTGCAGCCCAATGGTCATCTTGCATCCCCCTGCTTCGATCTGGGACGAACACAGTCGCCGATGGCGCCTGCGACGTGATAGATGTTTGCCGTGCGCCTACCTCGGCGGTCATCGCAAGATCAGCTTTCCCGTGAGCCCACTAGCGGTCAGGCTCATTCTGTCACTTAATCAATGTAGAGACCGGCAGGATGAAGGGCAATACCTCCCGAGGATCGACCGCAAAATACTGCCGGGCCCGGAGCGTTCAGGTACCGCCTACACGCTGAGACCGCTGTTGTGCAGATGCTGCGCTTGCCGCGCTGCCGGCATATTGCCGTCGGCTATCGCCCGTGCAAGCAGGACCTGGCTTTCGTGGACGCGGCGAGTCAATCTGTTTAGCAAGTCCGGCGGTGTCATTGGTCTGACTTGCCGTTGGATATCCATCACTAAGTCGGTGAGTACTGCGGCGAACAACGCCAACGGGGGGCTTCCACACAGCTCGCCCATCCTGCGGCTCAACTCAACCGATACTTCCAGCGCCCTGTCGACGTCAGCGTCATCGTGTCCGGACCAGGCCTGTTCGACGTATGCGACGACAGCTTTGCGGCCGGCCACGTTCGGGCTGATGGCGGCGAGCGCTGCGAGTTCGGGCCCCAAGAGTTGGGCACAAATGAGCAGGTCGGCGAGTTGCGTGCCTTGACGTTGGAGCAGTGCAGAAGCCGAGCGCGAGACAACCTGCACCGATGGCGTGCTCGCGAAGTAACCACCGCTATTGCCGCGCCGCACTGTCGCCAGACCATCGGCCTCGAGCACCCTCAGCGCCTGACGCACAGTCGCACTGCTCACCCCGAAACGCTTGGCCAGCTCTTCTGCCAGGCCGATGCGATCCCCCTCATGAAGGTGATCAATGATTTCCCGCCGCAACGTGGCACTGATCTGTTCGGCCGCGTTGGCCGCTCGAGGTTCTGTCACCGCTTCAGTCTTACAGGTGGAGCCATGTTGTCCTCGTATCTTCCGCTCGAACACGGAGGTGCTGCAGCCCTCGCCGACCACTGAGCGGGCAGCAGGGTGTTGCGTTCCAAGACCGGTTGGGCGAGACTCATTCTCTAGCTGAATGAGCTCGAATGCAAAGAGTCGCGCGACTTTGTGTTCCAGGACATCGAAGGGGTCTGGCAGTTGCTGACAACGGCAGAGCGCGCGTTTGCGCGGCTCGCGCGGGCTGGAATCAGCGGTCACAATGCCGCTTGAACCGGTCCCGACGTACTACACAGCGCCACCTGCGAATCCAAGAGGGGCACGGCACAGCAGGCGCAGAGGCCCGCATCAAATCAGCCACCAAAGGCAACCCGATCAGCCAAGGGAAAAGGAGCATTGACGATGGATCCGTCGATACGTCAGGAGCGGGTCGACACCACCGCGGGAACGGTGGTCGGCTTCACCGGCGACGGGGTGGTGCAATGGCGATCGATCCCGTATGCGCGTCCACCGGTGGGAGCGTTGCGACTGCGCGCGCCCCAGCCGCCGGCTCCGTGGACTGGTGCCCGTTACTGCGACGAGTTCGGGTTCGCCGCCCCACAGCCGCAGCTAAAGCTTCCGCGGCTGCTGCGGCCGGTTTTTGCGGCCATAGGGGTCGACGATTCTCAATCCACGAGTGAGGATTGTCTGACGCTCAATGTGGTTGCACCGGCCGAGGCGACCGACGAGCCGTTGCCGGTGATGTTCTACATCCCCGGCGGCGCTTACGTTCTCGGCAGCTCTGCGCCCTACAACGGTTCGGCACTGGCGCGGCGAGGCTGCGTGTACGTGTCGGTCAACTACCGGGTCGGCGCGCTGGGCTGCATGACCCTGTCGTCACTGTCGACTCCCGACATCACCATCGACAGCAACTTGTTCCTGCGTGACCTGGTGATGGCGCTGCGCTGGGTGCGCGACAACATTGCCGGCTTCGGCGGCGACCCCGACAACGTGACGATCTTCGGCACAAGTGCGGGCGCGCACGCGGTGGCCACGCTGCTGGCCGTGCCTCCCGCCCGGGGACTGTTCGCTCGGGCGATCGCCCAGAGTACGACCAAGGGACTGGTTCGGACCGCCGCCGAGGCCGAGGAATACGCCGCGCAACTGGCGGCGCTGCTGGGCGCAGCCCCGCGGCAGGGCGCGGAAGCATTGATGCAGGCCGATCCCGCGCGCCTCATCGCCGCGGTCGACCAGATGCTCAAGTCCACCAGCCGCGAAACGGGCAAGGCTCCGTTCGGCCCATCCATCGACGGCGATTACCTGCCGCAGGACCCGGTAGATGCAATGGCCTGCGGCGATGCGCACCCCGTACCGCTGATCATCGGCAGTACCGCCTACGAGGGCAGGATCTTCACCGGGATAATGGGCAACGCACCCGTGACCGAACCGCTGATCGAAGAAATGCTGGCCGAAACCACCCCGGCCGTCCGCGAACGCATCGAAGCCGCCTACCCCGGCTATCCGAAAGCCGAGGCGTGTATCCGCCTCGGTGGCGACCGTCTGTTCGGAGCCGCAGCCTGGCAGATCGCCGAGGCGCACAGCGAACACAACTCCACGTACGTCTATCGATACGATTACGCGCCGCGCACACTGCAATGGTCGGGAATCGGCGCCACCCACGGCACCGACCTGCTCGCCCTATTCGACGTGTACCGCAACAAATTTGGCAGACTGCTCACGCTCGCGGGCGACCGGCGTTCAGCGTTGCGCGTCAGCGACGACCTGCAATCCCGATTCTTGGCTTTCGCCCGCACCGGCACACCGGGCGCCGGATGGCCCGGCTACACCGACCCCACCCGAGCGGTCATGATCTTCGACCGGAAATCACGCGTGCAAGCCGACCCCGCAGCAGCCCAGCGACTGGCCTGGCAAGAATTCGACGTCGCCGTATGACACACCCAGACGACGGTGCACCAAGGTCGGCTCTGACCCGATACGTCACCCGCACGGCACGGTCATTGACGCCGACATCAGACACCAACGACAAAGTAGAGGGGCCGCAGTTCATGGACACGTCGATACGTAAGGAACGGGTCGACACCACCGCGGGAACGGTGGTCGGCTTCACCGGCGACGGGGTGGTGCAATGGCGATCGATCCCGTATGCGCGTCCGCCGGTAGGGGCGTTGCGACTGCGCGCACCCCAGCCGCCGGCGCCCTGGACCGGTGCCCGCTACTGCGACGAGTTCGGGTTCGCCGCCCCACAGCGGCGGATCTATATGGTGCTGAGCGGAAAAATCCAATCCACGAGTGAGGATTGTCTGACGCTCAATGTGGTTGCACCGGCCGAGGCGACCGACGAGCCGTTGCCGGTGATGTTCTACATCCCCGGCGGCGCTTACGTTCTCGGCAGCTCTGCGCCCTACAACGGTTCGGCACTGGCGCGGCGAGGCTGCGTGTACGTGTCGGTCAACTACCGGGTCGGCGCGCTGGGCTGCATGACCCTGTCGTCACTGTCGACTCCCGACATCACCATCGACAGCAACTTGTTCCTGCGTGACCTGGTGATGGCGCTGCGCTGGGTGCGCGACAACATTGCCGGCTTCGGCGGCGACCCCGACAACGTGACGATCTTCGGCGAAAGTGCGGGCGCGCACGCGGTGGCCACGCTGCTGGCCGTGCCTCCCGCCCGGGGACTGTTCGCTCGGGCGATCGCCCAGAGTACGACCAAGGGACTGGTTCGGACCGCCGCCGAGGCCGAGGAATACGCCGCGCAACTGGCGGCGCTGCTGGGCGCAGCCCCGCGGCAGGGCGCGGAAGCATTGATGCAGGCCGATCCCGCGCGCCTCATCGCCGCGGTCGACCAGATGCTCAAGTCCACCAGCCGCGAAACGGGCAACGCTCCGTTCGGCCCATCCATCGATGGTGATTACCTGCCGCAGGACCCGGCCGAAGTGCTGGACCGCGGTGACGCACACCCGGTACCGCTGATCATCGGCAGTACCGCCTACGAAGGCAAGGCCTTCACCCTGATGATGACCCATATGCCGCTGACCGAACCGCGGATCGAAGAGATGCTGGCCCACACCTCCCCGGCCGTCCGGGCGCGCATCAACGCCGCCTACCCCGGCTATCCGAAAGCCGACGCGTGTATCCGCCTCGGTGGCGACCGCTACTTCAGCGCCGAAGCCTGGCAGATCGCCGAGGCACATAGCAAACACAACCCGACCTATGTGTACCGCTACGACTACGCGCCGCGCACACTGCAATGGTCGGGAATCGGCGCCACCCACGGCACCGACCTGCTCGCCCTATTCGACGTGTACCGCAACAAATTTGGCAGACTGCTCACGCTCGCGGGCGACCGGCGTTCAGCGTTGCGCGTCAGCGACGACCTACAATCCCGATGGGTAGAATTCGCCCGCACCGGCACACCGGGCGCCGGATGGCCCGGCTACACCGACCCCACCCGAGCGGTCATGATCTTCGACCGGAAATCACGCGTGCAAGCCGACCCCGCAGCAGCCCAGCGACTGGCCTGGCAAGAATTCGACATCGCGATATGACGACTCTCCTTTGTTCAGTGCCCGCGAAAATTCGGGATGCGACGTTCCCGAAAGGCACGCGCGCCTTCGCGGAAGTCAGCGGTGTCGATCAACGCCAGCTGCCCCTCGGCTTCGATCGCTTGTACCGGCTCGAGTTCGCCCAGGGTCGCTGCGGCCAGCGCGCGCTTGGTCCAGCCGAATGACACTGTGGGCCCGCACGCAACCGACTGCAGCACGTCCTCGAGTACCGACTCGTAGTCATCCACGGACGTGACGTGGGCGATCATTCCCCACTCGAATGCCGTTTCCGCGGAAACCCTTTCGGCTGTCATTGCCATCCGCGCGGCACGTGCCCGGCCGACCAGCCCTGGCAGCAGCGCGGACGCACCACCGTCCGGCATCAGCCCGACCCGGGTGAAGGCCAACTGAAAAAACGCCGATGGTGCGGCTACCACCAGGTCGCAGGCCAG
This sequence comes from Mycobacterium sp. NTMscope_Eco_3, assembly GCF_976985685.1. Taxonomy (NCBI): domain Bacteria; kingdom Bacillati; phylum Actinomycetota; class Actinomycetes; order Mycobacteriales; family Mycobacteriaceae; genus Mycobacterium; species Mycobacterium sp. NTMscope_Eco_3. The sequence continues at coordinate 2,758,092 of NZ_CDRJYZ010000001.1, forward strand.
CGCCAACGCGCACCCGAAGCCGACCGCGCCACCGTGTACACCGGCGACGACTGGTTTTGGTAGCGAGGTGATCGCCCGGACCACCCGATTGGCGGCATGAGCCGCTCCCTCGGTCTCATCGCCGGTCAGGTCGCCGCCGGAACAGAACGCTCGCCCGGCGCCGCTGAGCAACACCGCACGGACCGCGTCATCTGCCGCAGCGTCGCCCAGCCGGGCCGACAACTCGGCGAGCATGGGGGTGTCGACGGCGTTGAGCTTCTCCGGCCGATCCAGCCGGATCCGTAGCACCGCACCATCGCGCTCGACCGAAACGCCGTTCACCACAACGGGATCATAGGCCGAGGTCGCGTCCGATGATGTCCTTCATGATCTCGGTGGTGCCACCGAAGATCGTCATGATGCGGTTGTCCATATAGTCGCGCGTAACCCGGTATTCCGTCATATAGCCATAGCCACCGTGCAACTGCACGCAGCCATCGATCACCTTCTTGGCCGTCTCGGTGCACCACCACTTGGCCTTCGACGCCTCGACCGCCGTCAGTTCCCCGTCCACTACCGCCTGAAGGCACCTGTCGATGTATTGCTCGCCGATCTCGAGTTCAGTGTCCATCTCGGCCAACAGGAATCGGTTGTGCTGGAAGCTACCGATCGGCTGGCCAAAAGCCTTGCGGTCCTTGGCATATTGCAACGTCTGCCGCCAGGTCTCGCGCGCGCCGGCGATGGCCGAGATGGCAATCGACAACCGTTCCGAAGGCAGGTTTTGCATCAGGTGATAGAAGCCCCGCCCCTCCTTGCCCAGCAGGTTCGCCGACGGGACCCGCACGTTCTCGAAGGCCAACTCGGCCGTGTCCTGGTAGTGCAAGCCCATTTTGGCGAGCTTTCGCCCACGGCTGAAGCCGTCCATGCCCGCCTCGACGACCAACAACGTGAAGCCCTTGTGACCGGCCTCGGGGTCGGTACGGCACACCACCACGACCAGATCGCAGTTGATACCCGACGAGATGAACGTCTTGGTGCCGTTGATGATCCAGTCGTCGCCATCACGGACGGCCGAGGTACGGATGCCGGCCAGGTCGCTGCCCGCGCCAGGCTCGGTCATCGCGACGGCGACGATCAGTTCGCCGCTGATGATGCCCGGCAGCCAGCGCTGCTTCTGTTCCTCGTTGGCCAACGACGAGAAGTACGGTCCCACCACGTCGTTCTGCAGGCTCAGCGACGGCGCCGGTCCCCCGTAGCGGGCGATCTCCTCGTCGATGACCGCGTTGAACCGGAAGTCATCGACACCACCGCCGCCGTACTGCTCGGGCATGTTGAACCCGATCAAACCGTATTTGCCAGCAGCGACGAACGCCGATCGGTCCACAAGACGGTCGTTCTCCCACTTCTCGGCGTTGGGCATGAGCTCACGCTCGATGAACTGCCGCACCGTCTCGCGGAACGCCACATGCTCCGGCTCTAGAACGAGTCTCTTCATACGCCTTTCTCACTCTCCATACAGTCGTCGCATTTCTTCGCCGACCCTACCGGAAATCCGCGAAACGACTTGCGCCCCACGCCTTCTGAGATCGGTATCCGGGATCGGCAGCGCGACAGCCCCCGTCGTTTTCGACGGCAGCAACACTTTGGCCGTGCCACGCGTGGTGGTTTCGTCCCGCTGGCTGGTGGCGAATACGTCCAGCGACACCGGGTCTTCGGCTCCGTCACCCTTCGCGGTGACCCTGCCGGTACACCGGTGCACGTCTCCGTGGTAGTTGAAGCCGCGCAACTGAAGGTCCATCTCGGCCAGCCAACCGTCGTCACCGATCCAGTTGGTGAGCAGGTGACTCACCCACGCTGCGCGCATCTGGCCGTAGTCATACGGCGCCGGAATACCCAGTGCCTGAGCGCGTTCAGCGTCCCAGTGCAGTCGCTGCACGACATCAGGAACGCCATACTCATCCGGCTGGTAGAAGGCGGGCATCCGCTTGCGCAGCTGGTGGGCGAATTTCAGCGGCCCCACGCCGTAGCCACCCCAGCCCCAGCCCATGTGCATCGAGATGATGTCGACGACGGTCAACGGGCCCTTGATGATTCCCGGAAGTTCATCTCCCACCGAGATGTCCTCCCACCATTGCGGATCGGCTCCTCGCCGTACCTCAGCCTCGTACTCTTCCTCGACCTGAGCGAACTCCTCGGGAGTCCAGTGCTTGCGCTCAATGTCCTTGAGCTTCCCGGACTTCTTCGAACCATGACGCTCGGCGTTGATATAGGACTCGTCACGGGTGGCGATCGGATTGCCGTCGATGTCGACATAGAGGTAGCGATAGGTCTCCTTGACCGAACGGCCACCGGAGAATTCGCTGTCCTTCACCTGGACATCCAGCGTGTAGTTCTCCGCCAACACCGGCCTACCCGCGTAGATCGGGCGGTACCACGTCCACTTCACCCCCGAGTAATACTTGCCGGTACCGCGAAACAGCCCGCGGAACAGCTTCTTTCGCTCCGGATCGGTAAATTTCGGAGTCTGATCCAGGCCCGTCGCGATCGGGAAGGTCGGCGACGCGATCTGTCCGTGCCAGCGCGTCGTCGGTCCATACGTCGGATCGTGGAACAGGGGGTTGTCATCACCGCAGCCGAACGCGAAATGCGTGATGGCGTCGGCCGACGGCAGCTTGTGCCACGCTTCGTCGCGCTGGTGGACAGGAATTCCGATCTGCCCCCTGGCGCGTTCGATGTCCTCGTCGGTGATGCGGCCCTCTTCGGCGGCCGCCTCGGCGCCGGTCTTCTCGGTGGTGGTCATTGATCCCTCCTAGAATTTCAGCATGGCGCCGGCGTCGACCTTCAACTGCAAGCCCGTCACAAACCGGGACTCGTCCGAGGCCAGGAAGCAGACCGCATTCGAGATGTCCGAGGCCTCGACGTACGGAGTAGGCATCGCCTGCATAGCGGGGAACGCCAACAGGGCATCATCTCGGCTCGGCGCCTCCAGGTCCGGCCGGAACTGCCGGTACATCGGCGCACTGTTGAGCATGGACGTATTCACGTTCGTGGGATGAACAACGTTGGCGCGGATCGACTGTGGTGCCAGCTGCGCCGCGAGCCGGAGCGTGTAGGAATCCACCAACTGCTTGGCGTAACAGTAGCCCGCGCCACCCGGGCCCTGGGGGCCACCCGTCCCGGGGGGCTGTGCGGCCGCTATCAGGCCGGCGACCGAACCGGTCGTAATGATCGACGCACCAGACTTCAGGAACGGCAGCGCCGCGTGCACGGTGTTGACGACACCGACGAAGTCGACGTCGAAGGCGTCGACGAAGGCCTGAACAGGCAACTGAGCGCCCAGAGGACAGATGCCCGCATTGGCGACTACCACGTCGAGTCTGCCGAATTCGGCTACCGCATTGGCAAGTTCGCGATTTACCGCCCCTCGGTCTCGCACGTCGACCTCGGCGGTGTAGGCCTTGCGGCCGGTCTTCTCCACCTCCAGACCCGCTTCTTCGAGATCACGCGATGTCGCCAGCGGGTATTCGTTGGTCTCGATGTCGTGACAGATGTCGAAGAGGATGACATCAGCGCCCTCCTCGGCCAGTTTAACGGCGTGGCTGCGGCCTTGACCGCGGGCCCCTCCGGTAACCAGAACGACTTTGTCCTGCACTCGACCCATTTCAGCGTGCCTTCCACATTGGTTGACGCTTTTGCGCGAAGGCCAATGGACCTTCCTTGGCGTCTTCGGATTTCAACAGCTCGGTGAACTCGCGAGACGTGCGCTCCCACTTGGGCTCTTCCGCGGCGATGATCCCCCCGTCAGCGCCGTAGGCGACCCGCTTGCTGGCTTGTACCGACAGTGGCGCGTTGCAAGTGATCCGCTCGGCGAGCGCCAGGGCGGCTTCCACGACGGTGCCGTCCGGCACCACCTCATTGATCAGGCCCCACCGCAGAGCGTCGGCCGCTGTCATCGGCTCACCTGTCAACACCAATTCCAACGCGACCTTGCGCGGCAGTTGTTCGACGATCCGGAACACGCCGCCGGCTCCGGCGATCAGACCGCGCTTGACCTCGGGCAGCCCGAACGAGGCGCTCTCGCAGGCGATCACGAGATCACTGGCGAGTGCGAGCTCGGAGCCGCCGCCCAGTGCCGTGCCGTTCACCGCGGCAATCGTGGGTTTGTCGATGAAGTGATGCACGTAGCCGGCGAAGCCCCACTCGGGGTGCTCGGCGTGGTAGAGGTTCTCGCCCCGCGAGATGGCCTTGAGATCGGCCCCGGCACAGAAGGATTTGTCGCCCGCACCGGTGATGACGACGGCCCACACCTCGGGATCGTGCTGGGCCGCCGCCAACGCGTCGCCGACTGCCGTGCTCACCGCGCCGTTAACGGCATTGCGCGCCTCGGGCCGGTCGATGGTGATGAGCGTGACGTTGCCTCGCCGCTCGACGAGAGCGGCTGGATTGGTCATCTCAGTCACGGCTTGAGCCATGAAGTCTCCTTCTGATTAGTTTGGAATCGGCAGAGGTCGGCCCGCTCCGCCCGGTTGAACAGGCGGTAAGCCAAGGTTTTCGAGGATTGCGATCAGACGGCGCCGGTCGACCTTGAGCGCCGCCCCGCGAGGCAACTCGTCGACGATGAAGACCTGGGCGGGCACCTCATAGGGCGTCAGCGTGCCCCGGCAGTGCTCCCGGAGCGCCTCGCCATCCGTGGCCGCCCCAGGGCGCAATTCGACTGCGGCAACCGGAACCTGGCCCAACCGCTGATCCGGCACGGGCGCGACGGCGGCGTCGGCCACCGCCGGATGGGCACGCAGTGCGCGGACGACGGTCTCCGGGGACACCTTGAAACCGCCGCGCACGATCACGTCGTCGGCGCGTCCGTCGATGTAGAGGAACCCTTCGGCATCGAGATGCGCTAGGTCACTGGTCGTGATCCAGTCTCCGGCGCTGCCGGCCTGAGGTGTGGCAACCTGCAGCCTGCCGGCGACCCCCGGGGCGAGCACAGCGCCGTCATCGTCGACCACCTGCAGCCGCACTCCGGGAAACGCACGTCCGACACTGCCCCGCTTGTCGGTCCATCGGGCGTAGAAGTCCTTGACCGTCCATCCGGCCACCGCGCCGGAGAATTCGGTCGCGCCGTAGACGACCAGGACCGGGATTTCGTACCGCTCGTAAAACGCGTCGACCAATTCCGGATCGACATGACTGGTGCCCGCGTTGATAGCGCGGATGCTCGCCAAATCCTCCCGCGGGATGTCGGAGTCGAGCACCGATCGCATGGCCGCCGGGGGCAGACCTGCCACCGCGGGCCGATACTGCGTCACCAGAGCGCGCCAACCCGGCACCGTGAATCGATCGAGCATCGCGATCGGACGAGCCGCGACCAGAGACTGCAGTAAGGACCACAGCCCGCCGATGTGCACGATGGGCAATGTCACCAGGCCGACCGTTCCGGTCAGCGGCGGCTTGGTTCTCATCTCCGGGCGATCGTTGTGCCGCAACGCAGCAGCCAGTGAGGCCTCAAGCTGCTCTCGGGTGAGCGGGATACGCTTCGGGGCACCCGTCGTGCCCGAGGTCAGCATCTCGATGGCTACCGCTGGATCGCCACTGACCGCTTCCTTCGTGCCCCGCACCCACATGGCGAGTTCGCCTTCGTCAAGCCTCCAGCCGGTTGCCCCGAGGTCGGCGACGGCGCGGTTGAATACCTCGTCGGACCACAACGCTGACGGCGCAAGGACGAAGGAGACGCCGGATGCCGCAAGGTCTTCGCTCAGCCTTTCCGGCGGCTGCAGCGGGCTGATGGTCACCAGCGTGCGTCCGCCGCGGAAGATGGCGATGAGCGCCGCCACGGACTCCATTCGATTGGAGAGCACGACGGCGACTCGGCCACCCGTCTGACACCCGGCGGCGGTCAGTTCCCGGTCGATCCGCTCCGTGAGCGACCGAACGGAACCCCAGGACGCCCAGCGTCCGTCGCACTCCAGCATGCGGTCGTGGTCGTCGGCGTCCCAAAGCCGTCCCAGCGCCTCGTGGATGCTCGTCATCTCGACTTTCCGGATCGACTTCTGTGGTGGATCACCGTTCCCTCGAACCTAGTGGACATGGTTTACTAGGTCAACTTTGTGAAAGGCGTAGTGATGGACTTCGGCTTGACGGACGAACAGGATCAACTCGCCGCGGCGGAGCGGGCCTGGCTCACCAAGAACGACCCCATCGCCAGGGTCCGCGCAACGCTGGACGCGGCGCCTGTCACCGTCGACCCCGCAGCGGTGGCCCATGCCGCCGAATCGGGCCTGCTGGCAATCCTGACACCCGAAATAGGCGGCACCCACGTGGATCTCGCCGTCGTGACCGAAGCGCACGGATACGCCGCGAGCTCGCTCCCGGTCGCCGATCTGAACGTCGCCGCGTGGCTGCTCGATCACGTCAAGTCGCCCGCACAGGACAGCAAGCTCACCGGAATTGCGCTCGGTCCTGACGCCAGTGTCGATCGCGATGTGCTGCGGCTGATCGGTCTGACCCGGCCGGCGCCGATGGCCGCCGACATGGACTCCATCGCGGTGGCAGGCCGTGCGGACGACGGCGAGTACCTGGCGGTCCTGACTGCCCCGACGCCGTCGGGGATGTCGACGCTCGACCTGAGCCGTTCGTGGGCGCGATTGGACCTCAACGCGAGGATCGCCGACTGGACGCAGTTGCCCGCCGGGACATTGGCACTGCTGCGCGACGCGTTGGCGGTGTACCGGGCGTTCGACGCGCTGGGCGCGGCGGCCCGACTGCTCGACATGACGGTGTCTTACGCCGGGCAGCGCGAACAGTTCGGCGCGCCCATCGGCTCGTTCCAGGCGGTGAAGCACCACTGCGCCGACATGGTCGTCGCTGTCGAAGCCAGCAGGGCGTGTCTGTGGGCTGCGGCTCTCGCGCTGGACACCGCACCGGCCGCCGCGCGGTCCCGCGCCGCGTCCGCGGCGGCGGCGTACACCAAGTCGGCTGCCGCCAACGTGGCCGGCACGGCGCTGCAGGTGCACGGCGGCATCGGATTCACTTGGGAGCACGATCTGCATCTGTTCCTGCGCCGGATCAAGGTCGACGAGGCCTTCAATGGAAGCGTCGCCGAACACCGTGCGGCGCTGCTCAGCGCCTGACATTCAGCGCCGATCCCGCGGCAGTGCCAAGCCCCGCTCGGCGATCAGGTTGCGCATGATCTCCGAACTGCCACCGGCAATCGTGTAGGCCCGGGCGTACAGCCATTCGTCCTGCCAACGACCGCCGTCGAGGACGTCCGGGTCCCCCTGCACCAACATGCCCGCCTCGCCGCCGAGTTCTACAGCGAAGCGCGCGATTTCGAGGTTCAGTTCGCTGAACATCAATTTGGCCATCGCGCCGTCGTGCATGCGTTCGGTGCCACGCAGCCAACGGGTGAGGTTGGCATACGTCAGCGCCGAGAGCGCTTCCACCTCGGCGCTGAATTCACCGATCCGATCGCGGATCCGATCGCTGTCGATCGCGAGGCGACCGTCGACGGTGACGCGCGACGCGAGTCCGACCAGTCCGTCAATGGCCAGCCTCAGCTTGACGACCGCGGCGCCCACGCTGGTACGTTCATGACCCAACGTGGCGTTCGCAATCGTCCAGCCCTGTCCTGGCTCTCCGATCATCGCCTCGGCAGGCACCTCGACAGAATCGAAGAAAACCTCGTTGAAGTCCGAAGTGCCGGTCAGTTCGCGCAGCGGACGGACGGTGATGCCGGGGCTGGACATGTCGAGGATGAATGCACTGATGCCCTTGTGCTTGGGCGCGTCGGAATCGGTGCGGGCCAACAGATATCCGTAGTCGGCCCAGTGCCCGTCGGTGGTCCACACCTTCTGCCCGCTGACGGTGTAAGTATCGCCATCGAGCACCGCGCGGGTGCGCAGCGACGCCAGATCGCTTCCGGCGCCGGGTTCGCTGAACAGTTGGCACCACAGCTGTCGACCCGCACGGATCTCGGGCAGATGCCTGCGGCGCTGCTCATCGGTGCCATAGTGGATCAGCGCATGCGATGCCAGCGCGTTGCCGCTCGGAACGCCTGGCACTGCGGCCCTGGCCAGTTCCTCGCTCACCACGATGGCGTGTTCTGCGCAGCGATCGTCCCGGCCGCCGAACTCCGCGGGCCAGTCCGAGCCGACGTAGCCGGCTTCGAACAGCCGCGCCGTCCACTCCTGAAGCGACTTGAGCTCGGCTTCGTTCTCTGCGCTGCGCACGCCCGCCCGCGGAGGTATGGACGGTGCATGCTCGGCGATGAAGGCCCGTACCTCGCCGCGGAAGGCCTCCAATTCGGGACCCATTGCGTATTCCACGTTGCCGTCTTCCTGTTCGATGTGCTGTCTTAGTGGCTCAGCGCCAACAGTTCGCCGGCAGCGCGGTCTCGCAGCGCGTCGGCACGGCCGATCAGCACGGCGTTGGCCTGGGCGCGCCGCAGCAGCAGATGGATCGGGTATTCCCAGGTGAAGCCGATGCCACCGTGGATCTGCAACGCACCCTCCGTGGCTATCACCCCGGCGTCGAGCGCGGCCGCGGCGGCCAGATCCGCCAGATATCCCGACTTTTCGAGGTCGACCTCGGCCGCGGCCAGCACTTGGCTGCGCGCCCCCTCGAGCGCGACCAACATGTCCGCACACCGGTGCGACACCGCTTGAAAGCTGCCGATGGCGCGGCCGAACTGATGGCGTTCGCCTGCCCACTGAACGGCCATTGCCAACGCACGTGCAGCAACCCCGACCGAGTCCGCCGCCACAGCCAACGCCGCTTGCCGGCGCGCTGTGCCCAGCACTCGAGCAACATCGGTCCCGTCGGCCAGCACCTCCCCCGCCGCGCGACTGAAGATCACCGAGCCGATGGTGGCGGTCAAGTCCAGCGGCTGTTGGGCGGTCACGTCAACACCTTCGGCGGACGCGTCGACGGCGACCACTACCTCACCGGCGCCGGTGGCTACTCGCGCCGGGACCACCAGCACCTCGGCGTGCGGTGCTCCCACGACGATCGGCACCACACCGCGAAGGCCCGCCCCGTCCCACTCGGGCAACTCAGGGCCGCCGATTATCCAGCCGCTGTCGTTCACGGGAACGGCGCACGCCGCAGCCGCGCCACTCGTTATCCGCTGGACCAAAGCCTTTGCGCCGCAACGCAGGGCGACGTCGAGCGCAGTCACCGTCGGAACGAGCGGCGCAGGAGTCAGTGCCTTCGCGGCTTCCTCGATGGCGGCGTAAAGCAGACGCGGCCGCGCGCCGGCGCCCCCCAGGGATTCATCGACGGCAAGACCAGGCAGGCCGAATTCGACGAGCGCCGACCACACTTCGGGTTCGACAGCATCGACGGGACGCGTGCGGTCGAGCAACCCCGCCACGTCCACCTTGGCCCGAAGTGTCGCCGCCAGCACCTCGCGCAGCCCGCGTTCGTCCTCCTCGGGCACGGCGAGCGGGGCGCCGGGCGTGACGGCGGCTGCCCGGATGCCCTCGCCCCGGTGCGATGGCAGGCCGAGCACGCTCTCGGCGATGGTATTGCGTTGGATCTCGGCGGTGCCCGCTCCGATGGTCGTCGCACGGCTCATCAGATAACCGAACGTCCAGCGCCCGTCGTCGACGGCGTTGGGTGCGCGGCTACCGAGTGCCGCATAGGGACCGGCCGCGCGTAGGGCGAGCGCGTGCATGTGTTGCTCGAACTCCGATTTCACCAGCCGGTTCACCGATGCCACACCGCCTGGATCCTCGCCGCGCAGCACCGCGGCAAGTGCGCGGGCGCTATTGGCGGCGATGGTGCGAACCCCGGACTCCAACCGGGCGACGTCCTGGCGAACCAGCGGCTCATCGTCGAGCCGTTGGGAGACGACCAGCTCGATCACCCGATCGACCGTGCGACGGTACTTGAACTCGTCGGCCAGAAAAGCGGTGGCCCGCTCGTGGCCCAGCGAGGTACGCATGATCGACCAGCCTGCGCCCTCGTCGCCCACCCGGTTGTCGACTGGCACCTCCACACCGTCGAGGAAGACCTCGGCGAAGTGCGCCGCGCCGCTGATGTCGCGGAGCGGGCGCACGGTGATTCCCGGGCTGTTCATCGGGATCAGCAGATAGGTGATGCCGTCGGATGGCTTCTCCGCCGTCGCCGTCCGTACCAGTGCGAACATCCAGTCGGCACGGTCGGCCATCGTGGTCCACACCTTCTGACCCGTCACCCGGTACACGTCACCGTCGCGGACCGCGCGGGTGGACAGCGACGAAAGGTCGCTGCCCGCACCGGGTTCGGAAAACCCCTGACACCAGAACTCGTCTGCGCGCAGCAACGGCGTCAGAAACCGATCCTTCTGCTCCTGGCTTCCGTGCGCGATGAGCGTCGGGGCGAGGATGAACGACAGTGGGCAGGGGTGCGGCGGCGCACCCGCATCCGTCGTCATCCGGTAGTAGTCCAGCTGATCGGCCAGCGAGAGGTCGAGTCCACCGACCTCTCGCGGCCACCCGGGCGCGGCCAGGTGGCGGTCGACGAGTTCCGCATGCCACGCGCGGGCCACCTCGATGCGGTCGGGTTTGTCGCCGTTGCGCGCTATGTCGTCCTGGCGACGACGGAAGTCGGCGAGTAGCGACTCTAGCCGGGGACGCCAATCAGCTGTCTGCATCACACTCCACAAAGTCAACCTGGTTAACTATGTCTGCAGTGTGCCGGGTACGGCGCCCACTTGGCAAGCAGGCCCGTCAGTCGTCCTCGAGGATCAGGGCGACTTCCGGGCAGGCGGCCACCCCGTCCCGGGTAAGCTGCTCGTCTTCCGGTCGCACCTCACGCTCCTTGAGGATGGAGTAACCGGAGTCGTCAATCGGGAACAATTCCGGGTCGACGGCGTAGCACTGGGCGTGGCCCACGCACTTCGACTGCTCGAGCCGAACCTTCATATGACCTCCTCCGCTCGACCGTCCGGACGCACGGTCTCATCCACTTTGACAGCATAAGACTAAAGCTTTAACTATTTCGACCCGGCTCTGCGCTGCTCCCCGAGGGGTGCTGCGCCAGGGCCTTGAGACGGGCCGGATTCAGGTTGCATCGCGGGCGCTGGGCGTGGCGAGCGCAGCGCTTGAAGACGCGCTGAAATACGCATAGGAGCCTGAGAGCTTCGGCCAGCCGATCTGAAAGCACCAGTCAGTGGGGAACTACCTGGCCGACATGGCAACCAAATTGACTGCCGCACGCCAGGTCACCCGCTATGCCGCAGGGAAGTAGGACAGCGGCGAACGGTGCGATATGGAAGCCGGGATGACCAAGCTGTTCGCGTCGGAGGTAGGCCACGGAAATCGCGCTCATCGCCCACCGAATACTACGTCGAGCACTACTTCCACTGATGATCGTCGGCGAAGGAACGAGGTACAGCGCAATATCATTGCCGCGCAGCTGGTCTCGCGGGGCAGACTCTAGACGACCGACGGCCTTCGGCGTCAGACGCCGGCGAGTTGCCGATCGCCTGCGCTCACCCGCGGGAAATTGAGCATTCGGCGTGCGTTCTCCTCGACGATCAGCGAGCATTCGTCATCGGGCACCGCCGCGAGCACCTCGGCGGCCCGCTTGCGGGTGCATTTAGCATCGCCGTCACGTTGGACCTTGGCTGTCCGTTCGGGCCGGACCTCTCGACTGGCCGGGGGTGAAGGTGATCGGAAGGTGCTTGACCGCGTATACGTCCCCGGCGTCGGGGTACCTCTCGACATTGTCGAAGTCGACGGTGAAATCGGGGACGCGGGCCAGCAGCTCAGTGACCATGATCTTGAACATCACCCGCGCAAGATTCGATCCGAGACAGCGATGCACGCCGAGCGCGAAAGCCATGTGCCGGTTGTCCGAACGGTCCAGATCTAGCGTGTCCGGATCTTCGAACGCTCGGGGATCTCGGTTGCCCGCGGCGTACATCAACAGCACCCGCTCCCCTGCTTTCATCTCTCTGCCGTGGAAAACGGCATCCTTGGCGACCCGTCGGCTCAGCCCAATGGTCGGTGTCCCGTGCCGGAGGAACTCCTCGGTTGCCCGATCCAGGATCGTCGGATCGTCGATGATCCTGCGCCGTACCGCATCGTCGGCGGCGATCTTCAACAACGAGTTGCCGGTGAGGCCTGCTGTCGTGTCCATCCCGCCCAAGATCAGCAGAAACACGATGTTGACCAGATCGGCGTCGGTGAGTTTGCGTCCGTCCTGCTCATCGTTGATTAGATCCGTCATCAATCCCGGACGTTGCGTCTCTCGCGACTCGTTGATCTCGGAGACGATTTGGCCGGCCATAGTGAGGATCTTGTTCATCGCCCCCTCGGGATCGGCGACTCGTTCGTGGACAAAGCCGTGCACCCAGCTGATCCATTCCCGCCAACGGGTGTGGTCGAACCCCAAGATCTTGAGAATCAACTGCGCAGGTAATGCCGTGAACAACTCCTGCGAGACATCGGCGCGACCTCGTTCGATGAACTCGTCGATGAACGCTGTGGTCATTTCCGTGATGTCGGGCTTAAGTTTTTTGGCTGCCCCCGGGGAGAGGTGCTTGAGCAGGAACGAGCGATAGAAGCCGACCTCCGGCGGATCGAAGTCGATCGGCGCAAGCTGCGGAGAGCCCGGCGCCGGCGGGACGCCCTTCCCGTTCTCGTCGGGTGTCGAGCTGAACACTTCCGTGTCGTGCAGGGCATCGAAGATCTCTTGGTACCCGCTGATTATCCAAAAGCCGCCCCACGCGCTGCTTTTAGCGACTGGGCATCGATCACGAATTCCCGCGAGCTTGCCGTAGGGGTCTTGCATGAATTGGGCGGAGTGCTGATCGAGGTCGGTGTCGAACTTGACGGCGTTGGTGGTCACGAGCGCGGCTCCTTTCTCAGTTCTCACGGCGAATGGTGATGACCTGCTCGGGGCACGCGCCGGCGCCCTCCTCCGCAGCGCGCTCGCTGCCGGCAGGTACCTCTGCACTGTCGCTGGCGATGTAGCCGAGATCGTCGAGCTCGAAGTAATCGCCCGAAGCCGTCGCGCACAGGGCGTGACCCTGACATTTGGACTTGTCAATTTCCGCTCGCATGAGATATCTCCTTACCGGCGTGAGCCGCTGGACTGACGATCAACCAGACCTTGATCGTGGAGAATGAAATCCGCTGCGCGCCAGGCCATCGCCATGATGGGTCCGTTGAGATTGCCGGCGATCATCGTCGGCATGACTGAACAGTCCACGACGCGCAGTCCGTCGACGCCCCGCACGCGAAGCCGGCTATCGACGACGTCGTATTCGTCCGGGCCCATGGCGCAGGTTCCCACGGCGTGGTACCCGCAGTAACCGGCATCCAGCGCGGAATCGATCAGAGCCTCGTCCGTCTGAACCTGCGGACCGGGGAAGGTCTCGTGGCTGATTCGGTCGGAGATCGGCGGTTGGGAGAAGATGTTGCGGATCGTGCGCAGCAGGGCCACCCCGGTCTTGCGATCGTAATCACTGGCGAAGAAGTTGGGCGTTATCACCGGGTGGTCGTTGGGATCGGCCGAAGCGATCGCCACGGTGCCCTCCGACGTCGGGCGCAGGACCTCCCCCATGCATGAGATCCCCGGCTGCGTCTCCACTCCGACCGGTTCGCCGGGCTTATAGGTGCCGACTGACAGCGGACCGAGAAGGAGCTGACCGTCGACGCGACTCGCTGCGGGATCTGTCTTGACGAACGCCAGGATGTCGTAGGCAGGAGCAGCCAGCGGGCCCTTACGGGTTGCCAAATACTTGGCGCCGGTAATCGCCTGAGCCAGAGTCGAAGCCAGCTGCCGGTTGTAGCCGAGATTCTCCTTGAGGCGGTACTTCACCGCCACGCAGCGATGCTCTCGCATGCGCCGCCCGACATTGGGCGCATTGACCAGTAGGGGGATGCCTGCTGAAGCGAGCACATCAGCAGGTCCGATTCCGGACAGCTGCAACAGTTTCGGCGAACCAAGACTACCCAGCGATAGGACGACTTCGCTGCGCGCCAGCGCCTCTGCACGGCTGCCCTTCCGCCGGAATACCACCCCGACGGCGCGACCGCGCGCGACGATCACGCGCTCGACAAGGGCTCCGGTCAACACCGTCACGTTGGGTCGGGAGCGCACGGGCGCCAGGAACGCATCGGCGGCGCTGACTCGACGCCCGTTCTTGATCGTCGCCGGCGCCAGACCCACCCGCTCCTCGTCGGACTCGTTGATGTCCACGACTTGTCGGAGGCCGATCCGCGTCGCCGACGTGATCATTTCGGCACAGAGCGGATCGGTATCGCTTTGCACTGAAACGTGCAAGGGTCCGCCCGAACCTCGAGTCGGCGTCGCTCCGAACACGTGATCTTCGATCGACTTGAAGATGGGCAGGATGTCATCCCAACCCCATCCCTCATTTCCCAGGAGCAGAAGCTCGTCGTAGTCATCACGGTTTCCGCGGTTGTAGACCATGCCGTTGATGGAACTCGAGCCCCCGAGGACCTTGCCCCGCGGCCAATACTCGAACTCCGCGTTGGGCCCGAAAGGTGTGGTGGGATAACGCCAGACAAGCTTTTCGTTCTCGAAGAGCTTGCCGAAACCCTTCGGCATGTGGATCAGCGGGGTGGTAGCGCGACCGCCAGCCTCGAGCAGCAGCACCCGGCAGGTCGGGTTTTCCGACAAGCGATTGGCAAGGACGCAGCCCGCAGAGCCGGCGCCAACGACGATGTAATCGTATTCCTGGGTCATCCGTTCTCCTGCGTCAGGTCGATTGGTCCGGTGCTGACGGCGTGACCCAGTAGACCCAGTTCTGTGTCCGCCGCCGCGGCGAAGCTCAGGCAGGCCGCGACATCCTTGCGAAGGAAGGGCGTCACGACTTCGGTGAATTCGTGCAGGCCCCCAGCCGACTGAACGTATGACGAGGCGTTGCTTCCCCCGCTGCACACCGCGAGCGCGGCGAGCATGCTCTGCTCCTCGACTCCGAGCTGACGACCCAATTCGGCGGCTTGGACCACCAGCTGGGCATTGGCGGCGAACAGCAGATTGTTGATCAGCTTGATCGCCAGCGCCGAGCCCAATTCCCCAGTGGACAGGATCGGGTCGGCATACGCCGCCAGCACCGGCCGCACCCGCTCGACGGCAGCCGGTTGCCCACCGATCAGCACGGTGAGTTCACCGCGTTGGATGTGCTCGGCTGTGCCGCTGACAGGTGCGTCCAGGAACACCGGCGCGGTGGCCGACGAGGCCGCTAAATCCGTCAGCGTCGCGAGCGTGCCCGTGGTGTGCGAGACGAATACAGCGTCAGGCTTCGCGTTGGAGATGAAACCGCCAGGGCCCAAAGCGAGTTCACGCAGTTGAGCATCAGAAAACAGGCAGGAGACGATCACGTCGCTGGCCTCTGCGAGACCTTTGACACCGTTGACCAGCTGAGCACCGCGGTTCGCCAGGCGGGCCCGTACCTCTGGCCGACGCACGTAGACCACCACCTCGTGCCCGGCCTGCAACAGCCGAGTGACCATCGGTTCACCAAGCTGACCAGCGCCGATGAAGCCGACGACGTCGCCCACTCGTAATTCTCCACTTCTGACCACAAATGCGTATTATTGTGGTGCAAACCACACATTATGGTTATGTGTGGTGTTCGTCAAGATGTCGCCGAGCGAATTGAGATGATGGCGGGTATGGAGTCTGAGGACCGCGCTCTACGCGCCAGAGCCTGGGGGGCCGACCTGCCGGTCAGCGGCGCCGACGCCCGCGAACGGTTGCTCGTAGCGGCTGAGGCCTGTTACGCCGAGCGCGGCGTGAGCCGGACGACCATGAGCGACATCGCAAGCCGAGCCGGTGTGCACCGTCGCACGGTCTACGACTACTTTCCCACCAAAGACGCCTTGCTGGCAGCGTGCTTTGTCCGGGCCATCTCAGGGGTGCTCGAAGCCGCCGAACCCTGCTGGCATACTGACGAACCGTTCGTGGACCAGGTGGTCAACGCCATGCTCGTCGGACTGGCGGCCGCGCGGAGCTCTCCGACGATGGCTCTGTTGATCGGGGCCGACGAACTCGGGCAAACCTTTCATGCCGCCGAGGCCTCCGAACTCTGGCGAAAAGATCTTGCGGAAACGCTCGGTCAGCGATTGACCGCCGCCGCGGCAGCCGGCGAGGTTCGTGACGATGTCTCGGCGGAAACCATGGCGCACTGGCTCACTCGGATCGCCTTCAGTTTGGTCGCCGAGCCGGGTCGGCCGGAAGACGGCGGGGATGAAGGCCTCATCCGGGCCTTCGTCCCCGCGTCGCTGGGACGGATACCGTCTGCAAGGCCGCGTACTCGGTCTTGAGACTGCAATCGCCCGAACCCTCTATCGGGCGATAAGCGCTTCACCCATCGCGATCGCCGTGGACAGCGCGGCCTGTTTGCCTCGTCGAGAATCGTCCATAGTCGACGAGAACCACAGCGACTCGAGCATCGCCTCCAGTGCCGACCCTTGGGAGACGGGATCGCTCAGCGCGGTCCCGCGGATGCGGGTCGAGGTTACGGCCGATTCGAATTGCCCAGCGACGCTGCGCTTTCCAACGCGACTGCTGAAGGGTGGCGTCGGCGAACGCCGCAGCCGCCACACTGTAGCGAACGGCCCAAACGCGTCGAAATACAAGAAGAACCGTTCGACCCAGCAAGTGAGCACGGAATCGGCAGCACCCTCGGGCACTGCGTCAAGTGACGCGAGAACCTGGGACAGATGCTGGACGGACCTTTCCGCAACGGCAAGGAACGCTTCCTGCTTGGAGGCGAAATACACGTAAAACGTCGGCCGAGACACCCCGGCTCGTTGCGCGATCTGCTCGACGCTCGCTGTGGAGTAGCCGAGTTCTTAAAACGTCAGCCGCGCCCCTTCCAGGATCTGTCCGCGCGTCCGATCCGTCTTGGTGCCGGCCGCCCACGGTGGCGTGCGTTCCCTGGCCCTCGTCGTCACGAGTGAAGCACACTGCCGGTCACCCGGATGCGACACGATCGCTTAACGCCGCCGGCACCAAACCGCCGCCGGTCGAGCATGAGGGCGCTAAGGGCGTTCGACTGGGTGTACTGCTCGCCGATTTCGAGCCCGGTGGCCGAGGAGTTGGCCGGTGGCTGGATGAGCCTGGCCGGCGCGGACGGCGGCCAAGTTGTCACAAAGCCGAACTCGTTGTACGGCAACGAAGAACAGCGAAAGAAATATCTGACCCAGATGACGAGTGGGCAGGTGTGCGCCACGATGGCGCTCACCGAACCCGGCGCATCGGACCGGCCATGGAAATCGCGCTCAACGCCGTCCGAATCCACGGCGGCTACGGCTACTCCACCGAGTACGAGTCGAGCGCTACTTCCGCGACGCCCCTCTCACGATCGTCGGCGAGGGAAACAACGAGGTACAGCGCAATGTCATTGCCGCGCAGCTGGTCTCGCGGGGTAGACTGTAGACGACCGACGGCCTTCGGCGTCAGACGCCGGCGAGTTGCCGATCGCCTGCGCTCACCCGCGGGAAATTGAGCATTCGGCGTGCGTTCTCCTCGACGATCAGCGAGCATTCGTCATCGGGCACCGCCGCGAGCACCTCGGCGGCGCGCTTGCGCGAGTTGGGCCAGTTGGAATCGCTGTGGGGGAAGTCGATCTCGAGCGTGATCCGGTCGATGCCGATGCTGTGCCGGTTCGCCAGGCCGTGCTCGTCGTCGATGAAGCAGCCCCAGAAGTGCTTGCGGAACAAGTCCGACGGACGGGTGTCAAAGTCGATGTTTTGGTAGTAGCGGTGGCGCTCCCACACGTAATCGGACCGCTCCAGGATGTAAGGCACCCAACCGATGCCGCCCTCAGCGAGCGAGATCTGGAGATCCGGGAACTGCTGCAGCTTGCCGGAGAACAGCAGATCGACCGTGGACCACATCAGGTTTGTCGAGAACAGCGCCGTTGCGACCGCAAAAGGTGCGTCGGGCACCGCCATTTGACCCGGAACCGGCTTGATCGTGGAGAACGAGAAGCCCGGCACAAAGGAGCCGGACCCGAAGTGCAGCGACACCGGCATCTTGGCGTCCGAGCAGACCTGCCACAAGCGGTCCCAGTGGTCGGAGTGGAACGAGGGCAATCCCAGCGGCACCGGGCTGTCCGGGAATGAGATCGTGCGTGCACCTTTGGCGGCTACGCGCTCGGCCTCGGCCACGCATGCGTCGATGTCCCAGGTCGGCAGGATCGCCAACGGGATATAGCGCTCCGGCGCTGTGGCACACCACTCGTCGATGTAGAAGTCGTTCCACGCCTTGACGCACAGCAGCGCCAAGTCTTTGTCCTCGGCACGCTGGAACGTGCCGCCGCCGAATCCGGGGAACGACGGGAAGCACAACGCCGACTGCACGCCGTCGAGGTCCATGTCGGCGACACGCGCGACCGGGTCGTAACAGCCCGGAATCATGTCCTCGTAGCGGACGGGATCCATGCCCCACTCCTCCGGCGGCTTGCCGGCGACCGCGTTCAGCCCGATGGTCGGAAAGACCTGCCCGTCGTAGTGCCACAGATGCATACCGTTTTCTTCGACAATGCGCGGGCCCCGTTCGAGGTACTTCTGCGGCAACCGGTCCTGCCACACCCGTGGGTGCTCGACCAAGTGGTCATCGACGGAGACGATCTGGTGGTCATCCTGAAGCGGCATGATGCTCCTTCGCATCTGACGAGCTGTCGTACTTTTCTGACATATCGTCTTGTTTTCTGACGGTTCGTCTCACAGACTATATGAGGTACGCCACATTCGTCTAGACGTTGAGAGGCGCGACATGAAATTCACGGACAGAGCCGCGGACGACGCGGGCCGCGACAAGGTCGATGAAGACGACCACGACCTGCTGACCTTCGGCGAAGCGGGTGAGCGACTTCGCATCGAGATCGCCGAGGCTGCGCGGGAGGTGCAACGTTTGGCGCAATCCGGGCCGGTCAAGACGCTGGAGAAGGCCCAGGCCCGCCTCGAGGCGCTACGGTCGGCTGCTACCCGCAACAGCGCGCAGCCCATCAACGACGCCAACTTCGAGAAGTTCTTCGGCTATCCCGGCAAGGCCAAGCGCAACCTGCCCGGAGCGCCGTCGGCCCAATGAGCGTGTCGGATACTTCTTTTATGGTTCACACCCCCGGCAAGCTGCGGCGCCCCGGCTACGCCCCCGCGGCGAATGCCGGCGTGGGGCGCCGCGGACTGCATACCCGCGAGCGCATACTCGGATGTGCCGCAGAGGTGTTCCTGGCCAACGGATTTCACGCCACCTCGCTCGACACTGTCGCCAAGGCGGCCCGCGCCTCCCGCGCGACTGTTTATCAGTACTTCGCCGGCAAGGAGGAGATCTTTCGTGAACTGAGTGCGATGGCCGGACACGATGTCCTCGTACACGGCGAGCACCTCGGCGGACTCGGCCCGACGGTCGACGGAGTCGGCAACTTGCAACGGTGGCTGGCCGAATGGGCGGACATCTACGACACCCACGCCGCGGTATTCGCCGAGTTTCCGGGCATCGGCACGGCCACCGGGTTGGCCGTCATCGACGCCAGTACGGCCGCCAACCAGTTTCACCAGACGGTCACCGATCGGCTGCGGAAGACGCGCCTGCGCGGTCTGGACGCCGACGACGCGGCCGCAGCACTGGGCCGCATTCCCCACATGGTTCATCTCTACCGGTACCGGGCGATGTTTCCGTTGCCCGACCCCGCAACCGTTACCTGGTCGCTGACCGTCGCCTTGCAGCTCATGCTGTTTCCCGAGACCCCCGCCAACGTGCTGCACGCGGTAACACCGCGGGCAGCAGACCGGCGCGCGCGAACACCACCGCCTGCCCTCGATAGTGGTCCGGCGAAACCGGCCACCGAGGCGCCAAGCTCACCAATTCCGCAAGACGTGGTGTCGGTCAGTTCGGCGTTGTTCGCCGAACGCGGCTACTACGCCGTCAGCATGGAGGACATCGCGGCCGCCGCCGATATCAGCCGCGCGACCTTGTACCGACACTTCAGCACCAAGGACAAGATCCTGGCCGAGCTGACCCGCCGGGCGGTCGTCGAGATCGAGGAGCACGCTGCCGCTCTGCCGGCCATGGCCGGCGATTCGCTGACCGAATGGATGCTTGGCTACGTCCGATTCCATCGCGCCTACCGCGGCGTGATCCGAGCATGGTTTGACGGCACGGTCGCAGAACAACTCTCCGATGCCGATGTCGACCACGGCATCGGCGCGATCTTCCAAGCGGTCGCCGCGCTACTGGCTACCGTCGACCTGCCGGCCGGCATCGACGCCGATGTGGCGGGCGCGGTGTTTGTGGCGGTCCTGGGCCGGATGTCCGAGCCGACGGGGGCAAGTGCGCCGGACAGCGATGAGCGGGCCGCACTGTTGATGGTCAAACTGTTGCGCCGCTCCCTCCTGCGCGAAACGTGAGCTTTGGGAGCTCAGCCGGCGGCAGCCTTCAGGTCGGCGCGCAGCCGTTTCTTGTCCACCTTGCCGCTGGCCAGTACAGGCAATTCGGCGACCAGCACCAGTCGACGAGGCACCTTGTAGCGCGCCAGCCGTTGCCGCACGCCCTCTTGCAGCGTGGCCAGGGTCGGCGATGCACCGCTGCGCGGCACCACGACCGCGCAGACCGCTTCGCCCCACCTGTCGTCGGGCACCCCGACGACAGCGCAGGCGGCGACCCCCTCAACCGCACAGACCGCATCCTCGACCTCGGGCGAATAAATATTCTCTCCGCCGCTGATGATCACGTCCTTCTTGCGGTCCATCAGATAAAGCAGCCCGCGCCCGTCCAATCGGCCCATGTCGCCGGTGCGACACCATCCGTCCTGCAGCGTCGCCTGGGTTGCGGCCGCGTCCTGCCAGTAGCCGCGGAACATCGAGTCGGACCGCACGACGATCTCACCTGCCTGCCCCACGGGCACGGCACCGCCGTCCTCATCGACAAGGCGCACCCGCGTGTCGGGAAATGGGAAGCCAACGGAGCTCAGTCGCTCGGCAACGTCGGGTCCATCGAGGATGTGTAGTTCGCGGGGCAACCCGGAGACGATGACTTCCGTCTGTCCGTAGAGGTTGAGGAAACCCGCGTCCGGCAGCATGACGAGCGCTCGCCGCAGGACGGCCGCAGTCATCGGCGCGGCCGAATAGACCGCGGTGCGAACGGATTCCATCGCCAAGCGGTCACTCACCTCATCAAGAAGTGCCTTGAGCATGACCGGCGCTAGGTGCAACACCGTAATCCGCTCGTCGGCGATAAGCCGCGCCGCATCGGCCGCGTCGAACTGTTGCTGCAGTACCACGGTTCCGCCCCGAGCATGCAGTCCGCCGACGATCGCGAGCGCACCGAAATGGAACATCGGCATGTTGATCAGCCCGCGATCGGCGCTGCCGCAACGTATCTCGTTGTTCATGGTGAACATGACCCGGCGCATTTCCCGCTGCCCCAGGATGCAGCATTTGGACGCGCCGGTCGTGCCGCTGGTGAACAGCAGGTACGCGATGTCGTCGGGCCGGGCAGCGAATTCGGGTTCTTCGCTGCGGCCGACTTGCTCGACGAATCGCTCGTAGCCGATGATTCCCGGCCGGTCCTCTCCGCCGATGACCACCAGGTTGGGCCCCGACGGCATAGCGGTTACGGCGTCGGCGATCGCCGGCATGAACTCCTCGGCACAGAACACGATCGACGGATCGACGCGACGCAGCGCATCGGCCACCTCCGATGGCGTGAGCCGGAAGTTGATGGTGGCCATGATGATTCCGCTGAGTTGCGCGGCCGCATTCAGCTCGCCGAACTCGATGCTGTTGCGGCTCAACACCGCGATGCGGTTCTGGCGCCCCACCCCGGCCGCGGCCATCGCCGACACCAATCGGACTGCCCGGTCCCGTAACTGCCCGTGGGTGACGGTGCGGTGGTCGTGCCGGTAGGCGACGACATCGGGAAAGCGGACCGCGTTGTCGGTCACTATGTCACCGAGTGTCATGTCATCGACCGCGGCCATCGACATGAGTTATCGGCTACTCAACAGCATCGATCCGGCGACCGGTCCACCGCCCACACCGACGGCCACCACCTCGGGAACGCGGGGCACCTGGCGATCGCCGCCCTCGCCCCACAGCTGCACGCACGCCTCGTGCAGGAAGCCCATGCCGTGCAGTCGACCGCCGGAGAGTTGTCCGCCGCTGGTGTTGATCGGCAGCGGACCGTCCAGAGCGATCCGCGAACCGTCGTCGATGAATTCGCCGACCTTGCCGTGCTCGCAGAAGCCCATCGCTTCCAGCCACATCACAGTCAGGAAGGAGAAGCCGTCATAGAGCTGGGCCATGTCGACGTCGGCAGGAGTCAGCGTGGTGTGCTCCCACAGCGTGGCGGCCGAATCGTGGGCGGCCATCGTGGTGATGTCGCGGCGCTGGTCCCAGGTCGCCCGCTCGAACATGCCGGGCCCGACGGACTCCACCGTCAGTGGGTGCCGCGGCAGGCCGTTGGCGGCATCGCGGCACGACACGATCACGGCGGTGGCGCCGTCGCAGGGCACGTCGCAGTCGTAGAGGCACAGCGGCTCGGAGATCATCCGTGCGCCAAGGTAGTCGTCCATCGTCATTGGTTCGCGGTAGATCGCATCGGGGTTGAGTCCGGCGTTGGTGCGGGCATTGATCGCGATGCGGCCGAGATGCTCACGGGTCAGCCCGAAGTCGTGCATATAACGCTGGGCGGGCATGGCCAGCCAGTTCGCCGCCGACAGTGCGCCAAAGGGCGCTGTCCACTCCAGGTGCGGGGGCAGCTCGCCGCCGCCGAAGAGCACCGAGGCCCGACCGCCACCGGCCTGCTGCGCGGCGGTGGATTCCCATACCGACCGGTAGACCACAACGTGGTTCGCCAGCCCAAGACTGACCGCCATACACGCCTCGATCACCGGGCCGATCTGCCCCGCGGTCTCCATCGCCGAGACGTACCAGCGGGAGCGCAGTCCGAGTGCGTTGCGGACCTCCTGGACGGCGGCTCCGGAGAATCCTGGATCCGGCACACCCGGTCCCGGGTAACTCGCGATGCCGTCGACGTCGTCGACACTCAGCCCGGCATCGGCGATGGCTCGCTGCACCGCCTCGAGGGTAAGGTCAAGTCCGGTCCGCCCGAGCCTGCGGCCGACCTGCGACTTACCCGCCCCGGTGAGAACGGCCTTTCCATCGAACGGACCGCCGGTCACCAGACAAACCTAGCGATCAGCTCGGCGACCGCGGCCGGCTTGTCGACACCGTCGATCTCCACGGTGTGACGCACGGTCAGGTTCACGGTCTCGTCGTCGACCTTGGCGGCATCCGCGAGCTCGGATCTGACCCGGATGCGGCTGCCCGCGGTGACCGCGGACAGAAACCGTACCTTGTTCAGGCCATAGTTGATGCCCATCTTGGCATTCTCGACGCGATAGTTGTCCTTGCTCACACCGGGGATGAGCGAGAGCGTGAGGAAGCCGTGCGCGATCGTTGCGCCGTAAGGGCTTTCAGCCCTGGCCTTCCCGACGTCTACGTGGATCCACTGGTGATCCATGGTGACGTCGGCGAAAGCATCGATCCGGCTCTGGTCGATATCCACCCAACGGCTGACGCCGAGTTCCTCCCCGATCGTCGCGAGCGCATCGTCCACGGACCTGATCACCTTCATGGGCTGCTCCCAACATCACCATGGCCTGATATACCGATATCTATATAACGGTATAGACTGGCCACGCTCATCGGGCAACCAGCCCGCCCCTCTGACGATCTTGGGAGACATATGGCCACCACCAGGTCCCGCGCAGCGATCGTGGCCGCTGCCCGCACACCGATCGGAACGTCGCGCAAGGGCACGCTGGCCAACATGCCCGCGATCGAACTCGCCAAGCCCGTCGTCGCGGCGGTCGTGGATCGGTCCGGTCTGGATGCGGCGGAATTCGAGGACCTAGTACTGGCCGAGAGCCTGCAAGGCGGCGGTGACAGTGCCCGCTACATCGCGGTCGACCTCGGGTTGACCAATGTTCCCGGGCTGGCCGTCAACCGCCAGTGCGCCTCCAGCCTCTCGGCGATCGCCGTGGGCGCGGGGCAGATCGCGGCCGGCATGAGCCGCGCCATTCTGGCCGGCGGCATGGAATCGTGCTCCACCACACCACTTCTGCGCAAGCGCAAGCCGTTCACGTCGGGTAAGTCGGCCGAAGACTACGAGGACCCGTGGTTCCCGCTCTCACATCCGCCCACCGCGGATGCACCAGCGCTGGATATGTCGATCACCGTCGCGCACAACTGCGCCGTGCAGTACGGCATCTCCCGCGAGGCGCAGGACCAGTGGGCGCTGCGCAGTCACCAACGCGCGGTCAAGGCGATCGATGCCGGCTCATTCGTTGAAGAGATCGTGCCGGTCCAGGTGCCACAAGCCGACGGCACCACGATCACGTTCGCCGAAGACGAGCATCCCAGACGCGGCAGTTCGATGGAGTCGCTGGCGGGCCTGAAAGTGTTGCATCCCGAGATCGAAGGCTTCACCGTGACGGCCGGCAATTCCTCGGGCATCAACGACGCCGCCGCCATGGTGGCGCTCGCGGCCCCGGACACCGCGAACGACGTGCTGGCGCAGATCCTTTCGTGGAGTGCGGTCGGGGTGGCGCCGAACCGAACAGGCAGCGGGCCCATCACCGCCATTCCCAAGGCGCTCGAGTTGGCCGGCCGCAAGCTCGAGGACGTCGCACTGTTCGAGATCAACGAGGCCTTCGCCGCGCAGGCGGTCGCGTGCGCCCGCGAACTCGGGCTGGACGAGGAGATCGTCAACGTCTACGGCTCGGGCATCAGCCTCGGCCACCCGATCGCCGCGACCGGTGCCCGGATGGCCACCTCGGCGATCTACGAATTGCGTAGGCGTGGTGGAGGTATCGGCGTGCTGTCCATGTGCGCCGGCGGTGGTATGGGTGCCGCGATGGTCATCGAGGTGGCCTGAGATGACCACACTGATCACCGAGGGACTGTTCCGCGTCGACGGCGACCGCGCGGTGCTGTTCGCTTCGCGCAGACGCTCGTCGGGTGCGGTGAAGTTCCCCGCGGAGCGGCCCGAGCTCTTCGACGGTGACCCCGATATCCAGGACGACATCGAGTCGATCGAATTGTCCAGCGAAGGAACGCTTTACACCTACACGACGCAGGAGTTCCCGCCGCCGTTGCCGTACAAGGGCAATCGGGACCCAAAGGTATTCCAGCCCTATGTGGTGGGCTTCGTCGAGCTGGCCGAAGGTGTGCTGGTGGAGACGCTGATCGTCGGCGCGACCCCGGCCGAACTTCGGATCGGCCAGCCCCTGGTGTCGACCACCACCACGCTGGAGACCGCCGACGGCCAGTCGCTATTGACGTTCGCGTTCCGGCCGGCCGAGGAGAGCTAGAGTCTATCCGGTGACGGACCTGGGCTCCCCGCCCTTCGGGCTGCATCCACTGCACGGCGTGCACGAGCCCACGACCGGCAATCCACGGCGACGGCCGCGGTCCGCGCGCCGGACCACGTCGATCGACATGACCCGCGACGAGGGCTCGCTGGACCCGGTGTATCTGGATGGGCGGGCGCGCGATCTGTGGACGGCGGCCGACGGAACGGTGACCGAACTCGGCGCCGCGACGCTCTCGGCCACGATCGAGCTGATCGCCCGCGTTGTCCGTCATGTCGAGGTGACGCCACCGGTCGCCGCGATGAGCCGGCTGGCGGGCGCGCCCGCGATGAGCGGGTTTCGCGCCGCGGCCGACAAGGTCGCTCCCGAGCTACGGCAAGCCCGCGACCTGCGCTACACCCTGCTCGACGACGTTCCCGTCGTCACGCTGATATCGGGCCATGCGCTCTCGGCGTCGAACCTGCTCGGCGACGTCGCGAAGTCGGGATACCTGCCGGTCGCCGACCAGTGTGCGGGCTTCGCGACCGGCGGGCTGCTGCTGACGTCGTTCGAGGCGGGCGATCCCGCGATCGTCACCGGCCCGGAGGCTCCCGACCTCGATCACGGCGAGGACTCTTGGGCCTGGCACCCGATGGCGTGTTTGGCGCCACAAGCCATGCGCCGCAGGCGGCGCATCGACATCTTCGAAGCAACCGCCGGGCGAGTCGGCATCGATGCGATGTTCCGCGACACCTACGTGCGAAGCGACGGGATGGAGACGATCATCCACGAGTACACCTTGGACGCCGTCGTGGACCCCGAGACCGGCGTCATCGTCGAGTCGCGGGCCATACCGCGGGTACTGCCCTGGCAGGAATGCCCGGGGGCAGTCGCC
The DNA here is from genome assembly GCF_976985685.1 of Mycobacterium sp. NTMscope_Eco_3. Classification (NCBI taxonomy): domain Bacteria; kingdom Bacillati; phylum Actinomycetota; class Actinomycetes; order Mycobacteriales; family Mycobacteriaceae; genus Mycobacterium; species Mycobacterium sp. NTMscope_Eco_3. The sequence continues at coordinate 2,784,284 of NZ_CDRJYZ010000001.1, forward strand.
AGCGCCGGGCGAATCGCCGGAATGACGTTGCAGGACTTGCACTTCCGGGTCCGCCACGAACTGTCCGGTACCAGCACGTGCACCCACCTCAATGATCTGCTGCGCAGCGTCGCCGATGCAGCCGCGTTGATACACCAGGTGCGCGGCGCGTAGCCCGACCCCCGAGTCAGGGGGCGTCGGGCGCACGGGTTGAGGCCGCGATGCCGGCGATGAGGAGCCGCAGTCCGGCGCGAAAATGGTCGTCTGAGAGCGCGATCACCTCCGCGACGACACCAAGCCCGGCCGGGGGCTGGGGATCCTGCCGGAGAACCGCCATGCCGCGGGTCCAATTGTAGCAGGCCGAAAAGGCCTCGCGGGCACGGGATTCCGAGAAACCGGCTTGGGTGAGCAGCGCCAAACCGTCTTCGAGCCTTTTGAGGGCAGCCTTTGGAAGCGACGCGGCTCCGATATGCGACGACCCATAGGCCACGACCTCGCGATAAGCGGGAAGCTGCAGAAGCAGGCCATAAAACGCGTCGAAGTAAAGATAAAGCTCGTCGTCCCAGGGACCGGGACCCGTTGGCGGCAGCTGTCGGTGGACGTCGTGGAGCACTCGTCGATTGAGCGCTTCTAACAGCGCGTCCTTGTTGTGAAAGTGCGTGTAGAGACTGCTTACTCCGGCTTCCAGCCGGGCCGCAAGTGTAGGCATCGAAAGTTGACGTAAGCCGTGGGCGATCACGATCTCTTCCGCGGCCTGCAGGATCTCCTGCTCCGAGAGTGACCCACGCGCCCGACGGCGGCGAGGTGTCCCAGTGGTCATTGCGTTCACGTTACCGAATGGCTTACGCTACCTATAGCGAAATCCATTCGCTAGCGCGGCGCTGGCCCATTCGGTGGCGATCAATTCTTAGATGTCGTTCTGACAAGGAGTTCATATGGCGAATCCGAGGTCGTTGAAATTCTGTGCCTGGTGTGGACCGCTCGTGCTGCTCATTTTCGGGACGGCATTTCTGCTGGGCGGGTGGGTGCCGATTCACTCACCCTCCGACAGCGCGGAGCAGGTGGCCGCGTTCTACCAGAACCGAACGGTTTTCAGACAAACCGGGGTCTTGCTGATGACGGTGTCCACCGTCCTGTTTCTGCTCTGGGGTGCTGCCATCGCTTCACAGGTTCGACGTTGCGAACGAGGCGTCCCCGTCTTCACTTACGCAATGGTTGCCTGCGCCGGAGGTGGTTCGGCGATCGGTTTCGTGATCTTCCTGTCGTGGGGCGTCGCCGCATTCCGACCGTGGACCTTCTCCCCGAATACCATCCTTATGCTGGACGATCTCGGTTGGTTCTTCATGCTGTCGTCCATTCCGATGTACATGATGTGGGCCGTGGTCATCGCAGCTGCCATTTGGTTCGACCAGAGCGATCACCCGATCTTTCCGCGGTGGGTGATGTACATGAACATTGCGACGGTCATTCTGTACATACCGACGATGTTCTCGGCCTTCGACAAGACCGGCTTGTTCGCCAATAACGGACTCCTAGGCGGTTATCTCCAATTCGCCGTCTACTTCGGGTGGGAGATCCTCATGAGTTGCGCACTGTTCCGGGCCGCCGATCGTGCCGCTGATTCAACGACTGAGGCACCCACGCGAAGTTCAGTTGCGGCGCAATAGGTCCCCGCCCTGAGTCGCTTCGCGGCGAGCGCTAACGAAAGTCCGATCCGCCGTCGACGTTGAGATCGGCGCCGGTGGTGTAGGTGTTGAGCCGGGATCCGAGCATCGTGATCATCGGCGCGATCTCCTCGGGTAACCCGGCCCGGCCTAACCGGCCCAAGGCATCGCCGAACATGTCCTCCAAGACCACGCCGACGTCGAGTGGATCGTCGGGATCCAGCCCACGACGGGCGATTTCGTCGGCGACGAAATCGCGGATCTGCGCGGTCAGGAAGCTGCCCGGCGACACCGTGTTGACGAGGATGCCCTCCTTCGCCAGGGTTTGCGACAGATTCTTGGTCAGGCTCGTCAACGCGGCCTTGCCCGCGGTGTAGGCGATGAGCCGCGGCGACTGGCGCTGAACCGAGTGCGCCGATACGTTGACGATGCGCGCCCACTCCGCTTGGCGCAGCAACGGCAACGCCGCGCGACAGGTGCGCACCGGACCCATCGTCATCAAGTCGAATGCCATGTCCCACTTTGCATCGTCGAGCTCGTCGAACTCTCCGACGATGTCCACTCCGGGGCCAACGGTGTTCACCAAGACGTTAAGCCTGCCCCACCGGGCCGCGAGTTCGTCGAACGCGGCGGTCACACTGCCGGGGTCGGATAGATCGGTGGAGATTCCCACCGCGTCAGGGCTGCCGGCCTCGAGCAGCGCAGCCGCCGTGGCTTCCACCGCACTGCGCGTGCGCGACAACACCGCCACACGCGCGCCCTCGCGTGCGTAGCAGTCCGCGGTTGCGCGGCCCATTCCCGCCGTACCGCCGGTGACGACGACGCATGCGTCAAGTAACCCGAGATCCATCACCGTTCTCCTCGCGCATACGGCCCCGACCGAGCCGTACAGCTGTTAATGCCTGTATTGCCGCCGACATGGTCGACGCGACAGCCGTTGGACTCGGACCAGATTGGCGGTCCGAACGATGCAAACTCAGTGGGAATACAGTCGAAACCTTCGAATCGCTTGATTCGGCGACCGTTCACGCCACCGCTGGCGGTTCGAGCCGAACTACGCCCTTTCTCGATCTCTCGCCAGCAATGGGCTGACTCGTGTCGAATCCTCACATCGGAGACTCCCTGGGTGACGAATCAGCCAGCGTGATCGGACCGTCGCTGACGAAATATGGCTTACGGCGATCAACCATCCGTGCGCGGCCAAAGTGGGCTGGACATCGCGGCGATCATCTCGGCGACCACCGCGATCATCTCGTCGCGGTCGACAGCCACGGTCTGGCGGTGAACCGTGTGCCAGGCCCGGTCCAGCAACCCCATTACCGCGACGCCGATGACATCCGGTGAGTGCGCGCCGTTTCCGGCGATCGCCTGGCCAAGCTTCCATGACGCCCGAGTCACCATGCGGTTGCGCGACTTTCGGAAGTCGTCGTCGTCGGGCGCCGACTGCGCCGACGCAAGCACGAACGCACCGTGCTGATCCATGTAGTCGAAGTAGTGACCAACCCAGGCCCGGATGTCAGCTGGACCGAACGGTTCGCCGGCCTCGGCCCACTCCGCGATGACGCCGAGGGCCTCGCGGTACGCGTTCTTGCCGAGGACGTTGAAGACCTCGCGCTTGTCCTTGAAGTAGGTATAGAAGCCGGCCCGCGAGATGCCGCATGCCTCGGTGATGGCGTTGATCGGTGTGCCCGCATAGCCGCGTTCCAGAAAGAGACGGCGGCTCGCATTGAGGATCGCCGAGCGGGTGCGCTCACCGCGGGTGGCCTCCAGTTGCCGTTCGGCGGGCGAATCCGAGGTCACCGTCATGCGGCGACTCTATATGACGATATCGTCAACTGCAATAATCGCAGTTCAAAGACCACTAACTACGCGATACGGACCAGACTTGACACAACTGTCAAGTTGCGTCAAGCTCGTACTTGAGCCCAGAGTCGAGTAGCGAGAGGCACCACGATGACGCAGTTCACCGACGCACCGATCTTCGATGCCGATCAGCACATGTACGAGACCCCCGATGCGCTGACGAAGTACCTGCCCAAGGAGTTTCAGCCGAAGGTGCAGTTCGTCCAGATCGGCAAGCACACCCGCATCGCAATCCTGAACAAGATCACTGACTACATGCCGAACCCGACATTCGAACGGGTCGCCGCCCCTGGCGCCCACGAGAAGTTCTACTCCGGCCAAAATCCCGAGGGTTTGTCGATGCGGGAGATGTCCGGCCGTGGCATCGACACACCGCCAGGCGCGCGCAACCCCGAGGACCGGATCGCCGAACTCGACCGCCAGGGCGTCGACGCATGCCTGAACTACCCCACGCTGGCCAATCTGGTCGAGCATTCGGCCGCCGAAGATCCAGACCTGACGGTGGCGATCATCCATGCCCTCAACCAATGGATGCTGGAACATTGGGGCTTCAGCCACGCCAACCGGATCTACTCGACACCGGTACTCACTCTGGGACTCGTCGACGAAGCGCGTCGCGAACTCGAATACATCCTCGACAACGGCGCCAAGGTCGCGCTGATCAAGCCCGCACCGGTGAACGGCTATAAGGGCTGGCGTTCCCCCGCGCTGCCCGAGTTCGACCCGTTCTGGCGTGACGTGGAGGACGCGGGGCTGCCGATTGTGTTGCACGCCAGCCAACCTCCGTTGCAGGAGTACATCGACAAGTGGGAGCCGCCGTCGACCAGTAGTGCGTTCGAGATGTCGGCATTCAAGTGGACGGCCTTGGGCCACCGGGAGATCGCCGACATGTTGACCAGCCTGATCTGCCACGGGACGTTGACCCGGTTCCCGAAGCTGCGCATCGCCAGCGTGGAGAATGGCAGCGCGTGGATCAAGCCGCTGTTTGACGACCTGCAATCGACCTACAACAAGATGCCGCAGAATTTCCCCGAGCATCCGCACGACGTGTTCCGTCGCAACGTCTGGGTGAGCCCGTTCTGGGAGGGTTCGGTCGCCGATGTCGTGCAGACCGTCGGATGGGACAAGGTGATGTTCGGTTCGGACTGGCCGCATCCCGAAGGCTTGGCTGAGCCCAAACGTTATTGGCAGTACGCCGAGGGCATGGACGAACGTCGCACCTATGACTTCATGGGGGACAACGCACGTCGCTTCATGGGGTTGCCGATCGCCAACCCCGACCCGGAAGCCGTCAAGCCGCCCGCACTGGCGAACGCCTGAGGCCTCAAGCCCTTAACGCGCGGTCGCGGTGAGCGGCAGATGTTCGTGTCGTCGGACCAGCAGGCTGTCAACCCAGCGAGGAGCGGCGGCAGGGTCGAGTGCGAAGTCTTTCGTCTGCGCCAGAACGGCTTTGAGCACCGCGCGGGCCTCGATTCTGGCCAGCGCGGCCCCGACGCAGTAGTGGATTCCGTGCCCGAAAGCCAGGTGGTGGCGCGGTGAACTGCGTTCAAGGTCGATCGCGTCAGGATTGTCGTACTGCGCCGGATCCCGGTTGCCCGCGGCGAAGAACAGCAACGCGGTGGACCCGCCCGCGACCTCGATCCCACCCAGTGTGGTGTCACGTGGGACGCTGCGCATCATCTGCCGAAAAGGCGATTCCAGCCGTAGCGCTTCCTCGATGAACACGTCGAGAAGCTCCGGGTGCTCACGCAGCCGCTGCTGCAGCTCCGGGTCCTCGGCAAGCATTCGGACAGCATTGCCGATCAGGCTCGTCGTTGACTCGCCACCTGCGCTCAGCAAGGTATGCAGAATGATGGTGACCTCGCCCATCTTCAGCGTGCCCGCGTCCAGCGCCCGTCGTACGGCCAGCAGAATGCCATCGTCGTCCCCGTCGTCGACACCGACGACCTGCTCAGCGATCCACGCCTGGATGTTCCCGATCCGGGTGACGAGCTCATTGAGCTGATCCAACGGCACGGTTCCGCCGACCATCGTCGTGGAGTCGAACGCGGCCTCGAGAAGTTGCGCCGGATCGATGTCGCGGAATCCGATCAACTGGGCCATCACCGTGATCGGGACGACGTTTCCGATCGTTCCCATGAACTCAAACTTATTGTCCTGCAACGCTTCTTCGACCGTCGCCTCGGCAAGAGCATCGATGTCGCTCTCCAGTGCGCGCATGCGGCGGGCGACCAATTCGGGAAAGACCGCACGCCTCTGGGTGGTGTGCACCGGAGGGTCGGCGGTCGCCAGCGTCGGCAGGGCTGTTCCACCGAAGTCGAGGCGGGCGGGTAGGCCGTTCTCGTCGCGATAGATGAGACACTGCATCGTCGAAGAGAAGTCTTCGGTCCGCGCGACCGCCTCGGAAAGTAGTGCGAAGCTGCTGATCACCACGACGTCGGTGCCCGGCACTGCCCACACGGGCGCGTCCTCCCGAAGCCGCCGGTAAAAGTCGTACGGGTCGCCGAGCACCGACGGCGCCAGCAACATGAAGGCTTCCAGTTCGGTCATCGCCGTCCCTCGAGTTGGTCGAAGAGGCTTGTGAGATCGCCGTAGACCCAGGACTCGGTAACCACTGACCCGCCGATGGCGTACAACTCGTCGGTCTGCACGGCGATGGCGCGATGGGTCGGCGCGATTCCTCCGTAATGACCGGTATGGGTCCCGCGCAATGTCCAGCGGGCGAAGACGTGACCGCTGCCGCCGAACAACAAATCCTCATGAAGGTACAGTCCATCGAACGCCGTAACCATTTGCCGCAGGTTGTCCTCGATATCCGACAGTGGCAGCGGCGTGTCCAAACCAGCCGCCCAACGCACACTGTCTGGCGCGAAGCCGGCAAGATAGCCATCGACGTCACCGGCGTTCAGCGCAGCGACGGATCGGCGGATGAGATCCTCACCTGAGCTCATCTATTCGTCTCCTCTTTCATCAAGACGTCGCAGCTCTATGTCCGTCCAGCAGCCCGGTCAACCCGCTGGGATGATGCGGACCGATCGCGATTTGCTCGACGACACCGATGCCGCGGCGCTCGCCCATCGTTGCGGTTACCAGGTTTTGGAGGTGAATTGAGGCGAAATCAGTGGGATCGAAGTCATCGAGCCTGATCGACTCGCGCCCTGTCTCGAGCGGGCCGTGGATGGTTCCGTGGCCCCAATGGGGGTGCCAATAACCGATTCCGCGCATGCGGAAGGTGAACTTTTTCTCGACCTCGATGAGGACTTCACCTTCGACTGGGTCGTCGAACCACAGTCGCGCGCGTTTGATTTCTCGGCGCCCCGGCTCCCAGTCGAGTTCGTGGCGGATGCCGTGGCATTCGCGGACGCCGGCCGTGCTCCATGGAGACGCGCCGACGGGAATGGGATCGATGACCAGCGCCGTCTCCAGCCATCGCGTGCCGTCTTCATGCTCGTGCACGGCCAGATGAGTGAAGCGGTCGGCGAAATGCAGTGGCGCCCATAGCCAGAACACTTGGAACGGCATGGGCTGCCGGATGACCTGGACCTGCTCGCCAATCGGGCGTATCCCCCACGAGCGATCCCTGGTGCCCGAAACCTCGAGCGGGTCGATCTGCAGTTCGTCGCCGTCAACCGTGATCGTTCCGTGCCAGGTACCCCATTGGGTCAGCCGCGTGTGATCGGTGAGAAGAATTCCCTCAGGCGTGCGTCGCTGCTGGCGGGGTTCCTCGACGGCGACGGTAGTAGCCCGGAAGAGTAGATCGCAGGAGATGCCGTGCTCGTTGGGTTCGACGACATAGCGGATGGACCGCATCGGCTCGACCACCTCGATGCGGATCGGCCCGATAGTGGTCGACCGGTCGGCCGGCATCGCACCAGAAGCAAAGATCGAATGCTCCACCCCGTGGCGCACGATGCTGAATGCGGCATCGATCACGCCGCGCACCGGGTAATGACCCATGGCCGCACCGAAATAGAACGCGGCGTCTTGGTGATGTCCGTTGAACCAGTACCGGTCGTAGTGGTTGATATCGCCGGTGGCTGGGTGGGCGATCGGTTCGGCCGAGGGGTGGATTGGGAAATCGTCAAATGGGCTCAGCAACATTGCTCCCGGGTGGTCAGAGTTTGGAATGCGGTCATATCAGAGACAGCGCATCGAGGTCAGTGATCGCGCTCGCTGATCGCTCGGCCATGACCGTGAACATTCGGTCGCCCCGTGCGGTGGGCTGGGCGACGAACGCGCCCAGGACGGTAATAAGCGGACCTTGGAACAACCCGTAAAGATAGTCTTCCCAACACTGTTCTTCGCCGTAACCCTCGACTCCGAGCGACACGAGGCGACGATGGTAAGCCTCGACAATTTCCTTCTCGCCAACGCGACGGCTCTGGGTCGACAAACCTGTGGCGACCAGGAAGGCCACATCGCGCAGCGGGCATCCGACCGTCACGACCTGCCAATCGACTGCGACGACTGGACGCGGGGTATCGGATCGAGCAAACAGCAGATTGTCCAGGCGGTAGTCGCTGTGCAGCATTGCGAACGGTTCGGGTCGCGCAGTCGCCCAATCGGCGAATCGATCAGCGAAGCCGCGCAGTATCGCCGCGGTGTCGGGAGTGACCTGGTAGCGGTCCAAGAACTGCTCGGTGGCATCCACCAGGAAAGCGGCAGTAGCGTCCGGGTACGCCGCGAGATCCGGTATGAGCCAGTCGAGTTCGCGTATCGATGACTCGTTCCACGTCGGCGCGTGTAAACCAGCGACGTTGACGGCGGCCGCACGGGCCTGGTCGAGCGAGCAGCCGGCGATCTGGTCGCCCGCCTCAGCGGGAGCTAGATCCTCCAGCACCAGTGTGAACCCGTCACCACGATCGTTGAGCGCCGCGAAGTAACACCGGGGGATGTCAAGATGCAGCCGATCGGCGTACTCGCGGTAGAAGGTCGTCTCGCACCGGTAGCCCAGCTGGCCGGCGGCGCGACTTGCCGAATCGGTGGCGGGCAGCTTGGCGATCAGCCGATCCGGACCGTCGCCGGTGTCGTAGGTGATGAACAGCCGATAACACGAACCCATCTGTCCGTTGCCGACTTGCACTGTGCGTACCTCGCGAACGTCGGCAGCGATGCCGTTCTGAGCAAGGACAGCCGCCGTCCACTCCGCGGTGATCGCGTCTATCGACTCCAGGGCGGTGAGCTTCATCAGCCACGTCGGAGCGGTTCGGCCGCCCACTTCATTTCGACCCGTTGCCATCCGTTGAGCAGTGCCGTCGGGTTGCGTTGCAGCGCAGCGTCGGTCAGTTCGAGCCGATCGAGGTAAGGCAATAGCCCGCCGATTGCCGCTCGAACTTCCTGACCAGCCAGGTGCGCGCCCAAACAGAAATGAATACCATGCCCGAATGCCAGATTCTTGCCGGGTGGCCGGTTGATCAGGAAGCGATCGGGGTCATCGAAGCGGCGCGGATCCCGGTTGGCCGCAGCCATGTGCAACGCAAGGATAGCGCCCTTGGGGATCGGCGTATCGGCGATCTCGGTGTCTTCGGTCGCCTCGCGAAAAGCGAACTGAATCGGAGAGGTCAACCGATTTGCTTCGTCAACAGCGTTGGGCAGCAGGGTTGGATCGTCGAGCAACAGTTTGAGCTGGTCTGGGTTGGAGAGCAGTTCGACGACGGTGTTGCCGATCAAATTCGTCGTCGTCTCGTTGCCCGCAACCATGATGGTGACCGCGACCATCAACGTTTCGACGTTGCTCAATGACTCGTTGTCGATCGCGGCGACCATGGCGCTGACCAAGTCACCCTTGGGTTCTGCGCGACGTGCATCGATCAGCGGAACGAAGTAGGTGCTGAACTCTTTGATGGTTGCCAACATCAGTTCGTTGCGCTCGGCGGGGCTGCTGAACACCCCGCCCGCTGCGGCTGCGAACCCGTCGGACCATCGTTTGGCCTGGCTGTAATGGTCACTGTCGATACCGAGAATATGGCAGATCATTTCGACCGGCAGTGGCACCGCCAGACGCTCCACCACGTCGAAGGCGGCCTCACCTTCGATTCCCGCCAGACAGCGACCGACGATCGCCTCGATCGCGGTCGCCATCTCCTTGATCCGCGGCGGTGTGAATCCCCTGCTGACGATCCGGCGCATCCGGGTGTGTTGGGGCGGGTCGGCCGCGGCAATGGTCTTCGCGGACGCCATCTCGGCCATGTCGACCGGTATGCCCGCGGCAAGCGCGAGCAATCGCTCGACCACCTCTGGTTTCATCTCCTCGTCGGGTGCCGCGGATCCCTCGTAAGGATTGGGTCGCGACGAGAATTGTTGCGGGTCGGACTGCACTGCCTTGACATCGTCGAACCGAGACACCACCCAGATGTCAGAGCTGGTGCGGTATACGGGAAATCGCTCCCGTAACTCGTCAAGCAACTGCGGCAGCTGGTCTGGTGGTCCGGGCTTGAACGGGTCGAATGTGAAATCGGATGCAGTCGCAGTCATTGCCTCAGTCCCAGAAGCGATACAGCGTGCGGGCATTGAGCTCGACGATCTTTCGGGCCTCATCGTCGGGCACGGCGACGAGGTGCTCGGCGAGCAACTTGCGGGTGTGCGGCCAGTTGGAGTCCGAGTGCGGATAGTCGCTTTCGAACAGGATGTTGTCGATGCCGATTCGATGCCGTTGCTCGATGCCAGACTGATCAGCGATGAAACAGCCGTAAATGTGCTCGCGAAATAGCTCAGAGGGAAGCTTGTCGGCGTTGATGTTGCACCAATACTTGTGTCGGCCCCAGGAGTAGTCGATGCGCTCCAGTAGATACGGCATCCAGCCGATACCGCCCTCAGACAGCGCGACTTTCAGCTTGGGGAACTTGTAGAACACCTTGGACATCAACAGGTCGACGGTCGCCATCATCGAGTTCAGCCCGAAAAGGGCGATGCTGATGAACATGTCGCCGTCCGGCGCGAGCCCCTGCGGCATGCCGCCGGAGCCGAAGTGCATCGACAGCGGAAGTTCGGCTTCCTCGCAGGTGCGCAGGATTGGATCCCAATGATCGGTGTGGAATGAGGGCAGACCAAGCTTATGCGGCGCCTCGATGAACGAAACGGATCTGGCACCTTTGCCGGCGGTGCGCTCAATCTCGGCCACCGACGCGCCGATGTCCCAAAACGGCACCATCATCAACGGGATCTGGCGGCCGGGCGCGTAGGCGCACCACTCGTCGAGGACGAAGTCGTTGTAGGCACTGATACACAACTTCGCGAAGTTCTTGTCCTCGGCAGCGAAAAACGTACTGCCGGCGAAACCACCGAAGTTCGGGAAGCACAATTGGGCCCAGACGCCCTCGATGTCCATGTCCTTGATGCGGTCTTCGATGTCGTGACAGCCGGGCAACATGTCGTCGTAGCTGCGTGGGTCCATGCCGAAGTCGCGCGGATGTTTGCCCGCCACCGCGTTGAGTGCAAAGTTGCCCGATTGCTCGCCTTCGTAGAGCCAGGTGTCGTTTCCGTCGGGGAGTTTGACGATGCGCGGCGCAACGTCGTTGTACTTGGCCGGCAGCCGATCAAGCCAGACCCGGGGATGTTCGATGACGTGGTCATCGACAGAGATGATCCTTGCATCTTCGGGAAGCATGTGGTCTCTTTCTGAGAGGCATCGCGTCACAATAGTAGAACGCTATATGCGTTATGCGCAACGGTCATACTATGAACGCGCATGCGGATCACCAGCGGAGCAACAGTTAGGCGTTGAGAGAGCTGATGGCGACACTCGACCGTGATGCACTCGACCCGGAGATCCGCGCAGCCGTCCAGGACATCCCCAACTTCGTGTTCTCGCTGGAGACCGTACCGACGATGCGGCAGACCGCGGTGTTCTCGCCCGCCGATGCACCCGACATCCAACGCATCGAGCTGAGCGCAGGCTCGGATGGCGGATCAACGCCGTCGGGCCGGCTGGCGCAGGAAGGTTCGACGATCTCACCGACGCCGACTGGGCCCACACCTTCGAGCAAGGGGTGACGTCGGCTGTCCGCTGCGTGCGAGCCGCCCTGCCACTGCTGCGCGTGGTCGACTGGGCTCGGATCGTCAACGTGACCGCGATGTCGGTACAGCACCAGTCGCCTGGACTCGTGGGCTACACCGCAACGAAAAGCGCGCTGCTGCCTGTCACTAAGAACCTCGCCCGGTCCTTGGCGCCCCACGGGATTCTGGTGAACGCGGTTGCGCCGGGTCCGATACTCACCGACTGGACGCGACCGGTGCTCGCCGCCGCCGAGGTCGACGCCCTGGATCCAATCGCGGCCTACGACGTGCTGGCCAGCGGCCATGGGATGTCGGTGGACCTGAAGCGACTCGGTCGGCCGGAGGAGGTGGCTGCGGTCATCGCATTCTGCGCGTCGCGCACCAACGGCTATATGACCGGCGCGCACCACAATGTCGACGGTGGCAGCGACTTTCTGCAGCTAACGCCGTGGGCGACTGCGGGGTAAGCCCAGCCGGTTCTCGACGATCAAGCTCCGCAGGACTTCGCTGGAGCCGCCGTAGATGGTTGTCGCGACCGCGCTGCGATAGTGCGAATCCAACGCGCCGTCGACGGCAGCCTCGGTGTCGGTCCAGTCCAGCAGCCCCGACAATCCTGCTATGTCGATCGCGGCTGCCGAGGCACGCACGTAGCTCTCCGGACCGAACAGCGCCGACACCGGACCCGGTTTCTGGCCCTCGGTGTCCAGGAATGCCACCCGTAGACCGAGCAGGTCGGCCACCTCGGCTTCCATGGCCATTCGAGCAAGGCGCTCTCTGACGAGCGGGTCGTCGATCAACGGGGTGCCGTCGGGTCCAGGCTGGCTGCGCGCGAACTCGAGCGTGTCCATCGCGATCCGTCTAGTCCGCGAGCCCGGTGCGACGTTCTGCTCTGCTTCGAGCGCCGCGCGCATCACCGAAAAGCCTTGATGTGCCTCACCGATCCGGTTCGCGTCCGCTATCCGCACGTCGTTGTAGAACACAACGTTCGTACGTTCGTGGCCCATGGTGTACACCGGTTGGATCTCGATACCGCGCGAGTCCAGCGGCACCAGCAGCATCGTCAGGCCGCGGGTGCCTACCGACCCCACCTGCGACCGAGTCAGCGAAAAGCAGTAGTCGGCGACGTGGGCGAACGTGGTGAAGATCTTCTGTCCGTTCACGATCCACTCGTCACCGTCTTGCTCAGAGCGTGTCGCGCAAGCGAAGACGTCTGATCCCCCGGCCGGTTCGGTGTAACCGAGGCAGATGAGCGTCTCACCGGCGACGACGCCCGGCAGGATCCTGTCCTTCAATTCCTCGGAGCCGGCGGCTTTGATGGCATTGGCCGGCAGCATCGTGGTACCCGGTCCGATCGTCGGGACGCCGCCCTTGCGCAGGGTGTCCAACAGCACTGCCGCCTCGAACGGATCGAGGCCAGCGCCGCCCTCCTCGACCGGCCAGGTCGGCGCGACCCACCCGCGCTCGCCGAGCTTGCGCGTCAGCGCCCGTTCGACGCCGTCCCCGGTTCGACGTTCGTTCTCGATCACCTTTCGGGTGACGTGCTCAGCGACGAACGCCTCTGCGTCACTCCGGATACGGCCCCAGCTCGCGGGTTCGGTGAAGTCCATCAGTTCAGCGACCTTCCGGGAGAGCGGGACCAAAGCGTCTGTCCGCGAGAACAAGGAGCTCGCGCCGGGGGTCGGCGAATGCCACGGCCCACGCCTTGGCCCGCCGGTAGTAGAGCTGGATGTCGTACTCCTCGGTGAAGCCGTACCCGCCGTGGACGTGCAGGCTGTGCTGGCTCGCCTGGTAGGCCGTTTCGGCGGCGAAGATGAACGCCATCGCGGCGAGCGCCGGACCGTCGTACCGTTCGCTGTTCAGTGCCCAGCACGCCTTGTGCACCAACAGTTCGGCGCCGTCCAGCGCGCTCAACGCGTCCGCGAAGGGATGCGCGACGGCCTGATACATGCCGATCGGTTGGCCGAACGCCTGGCGCACCTTCGCGTATTCGGAGCCGATGTGTACGGCTTCACGAGCCAGCCCGACCAGGGCGGCCGCTCGGAGCACCCGGATGTCGTCAAGGGCCGCCGCGAACTCGGTCCGCGCCTGCTCGCCTTCGGCCAGTAAACGGCCGCTGGTGCGTACGTCCCATCGCGCCAGAGCCAGGCCGCCCAGGTTGCGTCGCGGGATCGTCGGCTGCCCGTCCGGCCTCGACACGTACCGCAGCGACTCGCCGTCGAAGGCGAGCACCGCATCAGCGATCGCGCCGTCGACGAGAAGCTGGTCACCCAGCGGGGCACTACGAGTGGCCAGCGACACGATGGCGGACCCGGTCAATACGGGCGCCAGCAGCTTTTTTTCACCGAGGCGGGCCAGCAGCCGGGCCGCGGCGGCGGTCTCCGCAACCGGAATCGGCGCCAGACGACGGCCCGCTTCTTCGGCCAGCAACGCCAGCTCCAGTAAGTCACCCTCCGAACCGCCGTAATCCGACGGGATGCCGATGCCCAGTGCCTCGACCGCGCTGTAACTCCGCCACAAGGCCTTATCCAGGCCGGTCGATTCAGCCATCCGGACTCGCTGCGGGGTCGACTCTTTACGGAATAGCGCCGCAAACGTCGCGCGAACCGCACGCTGCTCATCGCTGAGGTGCAGATCCACGTTGGCCTCCTCCCATGTCTCGCGTCTGCGCCAGGACATTACCCCTTCGTGAAGTTGCCATATGCAAAAAAGTATCAATGTGTTCTCTTCATGCGCACTCAATGTTAGAGTTCCACGCATCACAGGTGCTCACAGGAGGAGTTGGATGACACCGAGGCTTGGTTTTCCGGTGTTCGATGGCGACAACCACATGTACGAGACCCGGGATGCGCTGACTAAATTCTTACCGCCCGATTACCGCGGCGCGATCCGGTACGTCGAGGTGGACGGCCGCACCAAGATCGCCACTCTGGGTCAGATCAGCGAGTACATCCCCAATCCGACCTTCGACAAAGTCGCAGCGCCGGGCGCCCAGGAGGACTACTTTCACAACGGCAATCCGGAAGGCAAATCGCATCGCGAGATCCTGGGCAAGGCGATCGAGGCAACCCCCGCAATGCGTGAACCGGAACCCCGGCTGACGCTGATGGACGAGCAGGGCATCGACAAGTCGATGATGTACCCGACGCTGGCAAGCCTGGTGGAAGAGCGTTTCCGGGACCACCCGGAAGCGACCCACACGATCATTCACGCCCTGAACGAGTGGCTCTACGAAACTTGGCAATTTGACTACAAGGGCCGCATCTTCACGACACCTATCATCACCTTGCCGATCGTGGAGAAGGCGATCGACGAACTGAATTGGGTGGTCGAGCGGGGCGCGCGGGCCATTCTGATCCGGCCGGCGCCGGTGCCCGGACTGCGCGGATCGCGCTCGTTCGCGCTGCCCGAATTCGACCCGTTTTGGAAGCGGGTCGTCGAGACCGGCTTGCTCGTCATCATGCACGCCTCCGACAGCGGATACTCCCGCTACGCCAACGACTGGGAGGGTGCCGGTGAGTTCCGGCCGTTCCAGCCTTCGCCGTTCCGGTCGTATTACAGCCTGGCCCGCAACCCGGCCGAGGATGCGGTCGCGGCACTGGCGTGTCACGGACTACTGACGCGATTCCCCGAGCTGCGAATCGGCATGGTGGAGAACGGAACCACCTGGCTGCCCCGGCTTCTGGAAAACCTCAGCGACACGCGCAAGAAGATGCCGCAGCTCTACAGCGAAGATCCAGTGGAGGCCATTCATCGTTGCATCTACTTCAACCCGTTCTGGGAGGAGAACGTGGCCGAACTCGCGAAGCTGGTACCGATCGATCACCTGTTCTTCGGCTCGGACTACCCCCATCCCGAAGGCCTGGCCGATCCCCTCAGCTACGCCGAGCGTCACCCCGGGCTGAGCGACGACGAAGTCGCGATGGTGATGGGCGGCACGCTGTCGAGCATGATGCGGGTTGACGCCTGAGATGTCCACCGATCACGGCACGCCGTCGGCCACCAAAGCCCGCGAAGGCGCCCCGGCGGAGTTCAACCCGTACGCTGATGTCTTTTTTGACGATCCGTACGAGACCTACCGCTGGATGCGTGATGAAGCACCCGTCTATTACAGTGAGCGATGGGACTTCTACGCTTTGACCCGGCACGCGGACGTCGTTGCTGCGCATAGGGATTGGGAGACATTCAGCAGCGCCTACGGGGTGACCCTGGATGGGCTGTCGATGCGGCAGCGGTTGAACACCAACATGTTGATCATCATGGACCCGCCAGAGCATGAGCGGCTGCGAAAGCTGGTGCGGCAAGTGTTCACCAAGGCGGCGATCGCCGATCTCGAGCCGCTCGTGGCGCAGGTGATAACCGCCTACGTTGACACGTTGAAGGGCAGGCGGAATTTCGACGTGGTCGCCGACTTCGCTGCCTTGTTTCCGGTGGAGATCATCTCATCGATGCTCGGCGTTCCCGCCGGCGAAAGACAGCAGATCCGGTTGTGGACCGACGGATTCCTACACCGGGAGAAGAACAACCCGTTCGCCACCGAAAGCGGCGTAGCCGATTCGATGGCGATGGCTGAGTACTTCCTGGAACTGGCTCGCGAGAAACGCCGGAACCCTGATGACCTGATCATCAGCCGACTGGTCACCGCGACCTATCAGGACGAGACGGGGGTGACGCACCGGCTCAGCGACGACGACATCGCCACGTTCGCGGTTCTTCTGGCGGCGGCCGGCAGTGAGACGGTCACCAAGCTAATTGGCAACGGTGTGATGGCGTTCCACCGCAATCCCGACCAGTGGGAGTTGGTACTGGCCGATCCCACACTGATTCCCGGTGCGATCGAGGAGATGCTGCGGCTCAATCCGCCGTCGCAGTATCAGGGACGATTCACCACCCGCGCGGTCACGTTCGACGGTGGGACGATTCCCGCAGGCTCACCCACCCTGCTGGTGACGGGCGCAGCCACCCGTGATCCGCGGGCTTACGACAACCCCGACGCGTTCGACATTCGGCGGGGCGGTGCCACCACGCTGGCGTTCGGATACGGGGCGCACAGCTGCCTGGGTTCGTGGCTGGCCAGACTCGAGACCCGAGTTGCTTTTGCGCAGCTACAACAACACTTCCCGCGATTTGAGGTCGACTCCGACGGGCTGCGCCGGGTCACCATGTCCAACGTCGCCGGCTACTCGCACATCCCAGTGCACATCGGCTGATGGCGGTAAACCCTGCGGCGGCCGGAGTTTCGTCGCCGTATGGCATGCCTGCCAGCATCCCCGAACTCCTCGCCATGAGGCGTGCCGAACCCGATGGCGAGTTCCTCATCACCGACAACGAGCGATTGACTTTCCGTGAAGCGGACACCTCTTCGCTGGATTTGGCCGACGCGCTGTTGGCCTCCGGCGTCGGCAAAGGCACCAGGGTCGGCATCCTCTTCCCGAACTGCGCGCAGTGGCTCATCTGCTGGCTGGCAGCCGCGAGAATCGGCGCATTGACCGTTCCGTTATCGACTTTCGCACCCGGTGGAGAACTCGCGCGCCTGCTGCGGCACACCGATGTCCAGGTTCTACTGATGGGTCAAGCGATCGCCGAACGTGATCTGGTCAAACGCATCGCGGATGCCCTGCCAGGGCTCGACGACGGTGGTCCCGCGATCACCGAGCCGGCGGCACCCTACCTGCGGCGCATCCACGTCTGGCCCGACTGTCAGCGCGCTTGGGCCTCGCCATGGCTACGAAGCGCTGATTCAGCTGCAGAATTTGTTAGTTCGGTCGAAGAAGAAGTTCGGCCAGCTGATGACCTCGTCGTCGTCACTACATCCGGGACGACAGCATTGCCAAAATCCGTCGTGCACACGCACGGCAGCCTGGTGCGCCACGCCTACATTTTGGCGCGGCATCGTGGCATCGACTCGACCGACCGCATCTACTCGCCGATGCCATTCTTCTGGGTAGGCGGCTTGACAATGGTTGTCCTGCAGGCGCTTTCCACCGGCGCAGCCATCCTCGCCCAGGATGTGTTCGAGGCGGGTAGCACACTGGCGCTCTTGGAACGGGAACGCGCGACGTTCGTCTCCTGCTGGGCTCAGGCGAGCCAGGCGATGGCCGACCATCCCGACTTCGCCAAACGGGACCTGTCGAGTGTGCGTGGCGGCACCATGATCCAGGCGCTGCCACCCGACCGGCGTCCATCCCAACCCGACTTGGTGCCCAACCTGCTGGGCATGACCGAGACCGGCGGTCCGCACACGATGGTCGAGGTGCCTGACACCCCGCTGCCACCGGAACTGCGCGGAAGCTTCGGAATTCCGCTGCCTGATGTGGTGCAGCACCGAATCATCGACTCCGCCGCCGGCATCGAGGTGCGCCCCGGCGTTGAGGGCAACATTCAGGTTCGCGGTCCGATCGTGATGGACCGGATCTATAAACAGGAACGCCACGAGGTGTTCACCGCCGACGGCTGGTATGACACCGGTGACCGCGGTTTCTTCAACCCCGCAGGACATCTGCACTTCACCGGTCGCGCCAGCACCCTGATCAAAACCGCCGGGTCCAATGTCTCACCGGCCGAGGTGGAATCGATCCTCGATGCCATGCCCGGCGTGCTGCACAGCTTTGTTCTCGCCCTACCCCATCCGGTACGGGGAGAGGTTGTCGCCGCCGCCGTCGTACCCGCGAACGGGGCGCCGTTGTCGGTCGAGACCATCGTTGCCCACGCTCGCCGCAACCTATCGACGTTCAAAGTTCCCAGGGTCATTCGCCTAATCGCCGAGAGTGACCTGCCCATGCTGCCCACCGGTAAAGTCGATCGCCAGGGCTTGGCAAGCTTGCTCGCGGGAAGGTGAAAGCCCGATCGGATCCTAGGATTCAGCGCGGCCGGCCGCCTTCATCCGTTCCAGGTCGGCCATCACGACGGTCTGCCCGCCCGTCGCGGCCAACGCCCGCGTGTGCCCGAGATGGTGCATGTCGAAGCACGATTCGATCGCCGTCGAGAAGCCCATGGTGTCCATCGTGTGGTTGACGGCGCGCTTGGCCAGCCGCAACGCCCAGGGATCGGTCTGGGCAACGCGACGCGCGAGATCCATTGTGAAGGAATGCAAGTCGTCGACCGGCACCACGTGGTTGACCATCCCGCAGCGCATCGCCTCATCGGCGCTGAGCGAACTTTGAGTGAACAGCATCTCCTTGGCCTTTCTGGGGCCCAATTCCCATGTGTGGGCGTGGTATTCGACACCCATGATGCCCAGCATGCCGACCGGGTCTGAGAACTGAGCGTTGTCGGCAGCGACAATCAGGTCACATGGCCAACACAACATCAGCCCCGCGGCAATGCACTTACCCTGCACGGCCGCGATCGTCGGTTTCGGTATGTTACGCCAGCGGTTGGCGTACTCGAGGTAGCCGCGTGTCTCCCAGTCGTAGTAATCCTCCGCGACCAGCATTCCGTCCTCGTTGCAGTTGGGGCGAAGGTTGCGGCCGTTGGCGGATGGGTCGTTGCCGGACATGTCGTGGCCCGCGGAGAAGTGTTTCCCAGTCGTGGTGAACACAATCACCCGCACAGCCGAGTCTTCGTCGGCTCGCCGCCACGCATCGTCGAGATCCTTGAGGATGCCGGGGGTCTGTGCGTTGGCGGCCTTCGGCCGGTCCAGGGTGATCACGGCCACCGGGCCGTCGGCCTCGTACCGGACGAAATGCTCTGTTGCCATGGGTTTCTCCTTCACCTGAAGCTCCTGATCACACTTTCCTGGGCGAACGACGCCACTAACGCTCCGGCCTGGGTGTAGACGGCGCCGGTACCGAAGCCGCGGCCACCGGCCAGCCGCTGGCCGCGGATGTCTACGCGCAGCCATTGGGACACATCGAATGGCTGATGGAACCAGATGGAATGGCTGACGACACCGGTCTGCAGCCGGACGTGCGCATCCTGCTGACTCAGCCCGGGTACCGCCTTGAGCAGCGTGCCGATCAGCGGCCAATCCGAAACGTATGCAAGCACCGGTCGGGCCAGCGAAGCATCTGCGAAATCAGGGCAACGCATCCAGAAGGCGAGTTCGGCGGGCACAGCGCTGACGTCATCGAGCCCGATTTCGCTGATCAGTCTGGCCTCGCCGGGTACCACAGCAAAATCGACCGGCTTGGCGGCCAAGGGGTCTGAGGTAGGCACGGCGTCGAGTTGGTAGTCGTACTCGTCGTCGGAGCGATCGACCAGGACTGTGGCGGTGGCCACGACACGGCGCCCACCAGCCAGCTGATCCTGGTAAGCCACCGCACGCCGCAATCCCAGCGAGCGTCCATCGTGCGTCTTCTCCAGGTCCAGATACAGCGGCTCGCGAGGCCGGCCCGCCCGCGGAAAGGCGGCGTGTATCGATTTGACGGTCCGCGCGGGAGCGACGGCAGCTACCAGCTGAGCGAGGATCTGTCCGCCGAAGATCTGCTCCCCGGCCTGATCGGCGACCGGCAGGACGGTGCGGTCATCGCCGCCGCATTCGATGTCGAGGATGGTACGAAACTTCTCGAGATTCATTGTGTGCCCTTCGCGGCGTTCGCGGTTGCAGCCAATTCGAACTTCTTGACTTTTCCGGACGGGGTCATCGGCAAGGCTTCGACGACATGCCATGCGACAGGCGTCTTCTGGCGCGCGAGGCCCGCGGTATGCAGGAAATCGGCAAGTTCGCCCGCGGAGGCGTCTTCGTGGTCACCGAGCACGATGAACGCGACCGGGACTTCGCCGAATCTCTCGTCGAAACCAGCGACGACAGCGGCTTGGCGGACCGCGGGATGGCCGGCGAGCAGATCTTCGATGTCGCGCGCGGAGAACTTCTCGCCACCACGATTGATGACATCTTTCAGCCGCCCTGTGATGGTCACGAACCCAGCCCCGTCGACCACACCGACATCTCCGGTGCGAAACCACCCTTCCTCGTCCAGCGCGCCCCGGTTGGCCTCGGGGTCGACGTAGCCCAGCATCCGCTCGGGCCCCCGCACCAACAGCTCACCTTCGCAACCTGTTGGGAGCGAACGGGCTTCGTCATCCACTACGCGCACCTCAACCCCGGGTGCCACCGCGCCGTCAGTCTGAGCGCGCTCATCGAAGGGATCTGCCCGGTTCATCAGGGTCACGGTCGGCAGTTCGGTCATACCGTAAACCCGGGCCGCCGGGATACCCTGCTCCTCGCCGCGTTCCATCACCGCGCGCGGCACCGAGGCTCCACCACAAGCAAACATCCTCAGCGGCAGCCGGATCCGAGCATCTCTGGCAGCGTCGGTGAGCTCCTGCAGGAATATCGTCGCGCCGGCCGAATACGTCACCTGGTGTGCGATCATGTCCTGCACGGCTCGGCTGGGTTCCCACCGTTCCGCGAGCACCGCGCGGGCCCCGACCAGCAATGGGATTGTCATCGCATTGAGCACTCCGGTGATGTGTTGCAGCGGGGCGGCCATGTAGGCGACGTCCTCCCAACCCAGTCCCCACGCGTCAACGAGTTGTCGGGTTTCGGCGAGCAATGTTCGCGAAGAGTGCACGGCGGCCTTGGCGCGCGACGTCGTGCCGGAGGTGAACAGCACCAGGCAAGGCTCGTCCGCGCCGACGTTCGCGGACGGTAAGCGTCGAGGGTGCCACACGACGTCGTCGAAAGGCGTCCAGCCGCGGCGTAATCCGCGCAGCGAGATCCGGGGAATCTTGTCGAGGCCGGCCTCGACGAGCAGGTCGTCGAAGGCCTCGGCATGGACGAAACCGCGAAACGACTTGGCCGAAATGACCGCCGCCGGCCGAACCTCCTCGATCACCTGGCGCAGCTCATGCTCCCGGTAAAACGGAGCGATGGGCGCACTCACCGCGCCGACGTGCCAGACAGCCAGACCGAGCAGATGGGCCTCCCACCAGTTCGGGGTCTGCCAACACACGACGTCGCCCGGTCGAATCCCGTTGCCACTCAACCAGGCCGCAGCGCGCTCGACGAGCTCCAGCAGATCGCGGTGCGTCAACTGCAGACCTGCTTGCGCCACTGCCGGGCGCGAGCCCCACAACCGCGCCGCACGCTCGACTGCCGAGCTCATGGCCATGTCACTGACATAGCCGAGCCTGCGGTACTCGTCCTGTCGGTCCTGCGGTATACCGGGGGCAACGATGCGCGCGGCCGTCAACGACGTCGGGCTCATCCGCCCATGCTCATTCCGCCGTCCACGGTGATGACCGCGCCGGTGACATAGGAGGCCCGATCGTCGAGCAGGAAACTGACCGCGTGCGCGAGTTCTTCCGGCCGCCCCCAGCGGCCGACCGGGATCATCGACGTCACGACGTCACGGGCGGTGAGCGCCAGCCCCCGCGACATCTCGGTGTCGAAGCTACCCGGGATGACGCAGTTCACTGTTATTCCTTTTCGCGCGACGGCACGTGCGGTCGACCGCGTCAATCCGATGAGCCCTGATTTGGCTGCGGCGTAGGGAATCTGCACCGAGCTACCCATCGTCGCGGAGATCGAGCCGACGTTGACAATGCGGCCGAAGCGGCGCTCGACCATCGCGCCCATAGCCGCCTGAGACAAGAAGAACGCCGCCGATAGGTTGACCGCCAGATGCTGCTGCCAGCCGTCAATAGTGATGTCGCCGTACCGCTGCTCGGCGACCGTGCCTGCGTTGTTGATGAGGTAGTCGAGTTGCCCATGCTGGTCCAAGACGTCGTCGACGAGGCGTCGACAGGACTGCGGGTCCCCCAGGTTCGCCCGGTGCAAGGTCACGCGGGTGCCGGCTTTTTCGCATCGGTCCCGGACCGATTCTGCGGCAACACAATCGGTGGCGTAGGCGGCGGCCACGTCGATCCCGGAATCGGTCAGCCGCTCAGTCACCGCACGCCCGATTCCGCGGGTGCCTCCCGTCACGAGCGCAACCCGGTTGTGCGCGACCACTAGGACTCCCCCGGCGGTCTCGCGGTGAGTCGTAAGCTCAACCGGTCCAGCGCGGCACGATGCTCGTCCGTCTCGAAGCATTCGCTTTCGGCCCGTGCGCACTCGGACAGCATCGGAGCCGCCCGCTCGATGTGCTTGTTCAGCAAGCGCCGCGCCGCCCGAACCGAGTGTGGCGGTAACGCCGCCAGCCGGTGAGCCAGCTCGAGGGCCGCCGTCACCGTTTCTTCGGTGCGAACCACGCGGTTGACCAGGCCGAGACGGTAGGCTTCTGTGCTTGGTACCCGATCGCCCAGCAGCAAGTGTTCTTTAGCCGCCGCGAGGCTGGTCAGCAAGGGCCACAACACGATTCCACCTGCCCCGTCGAGCAGGCCGAGCGCGACTCGGGGATCGGACAGGAAAGCGTCTTGGGCCATGACAGCCAGGTCGCACAGCAGCGCGAGGGTAACGCCCGCCCCGATAGCAGCCCCGTTGACTGCCGCGACAGTCGCGAAGGACAGCCGGTTCATCGCCCAGAACAATTCCTGATGCTTGCCCAGTATCGCGTCGCGAACACCTTTGTCGGCGCCCATCTCTCGGATGGTCTGGATGTCGCCGCCGGCACTGAACGAATGACCGTCGCCGGTGAGCACCATTGCGTGGACGTCACCGCTCTCCGAAAGCGCCCGCAGAGTGTCCAGCAACGCAACGGTGAGTTCGCCGTCCATCGCGTTGGACTTCGTCGGGCGGGCAAGCGCGACCACTGCCACCGGCCCGTCGCGCGTGACGCGTACGGCGGCTTCGGCGAATACGGCGGAATGCTTGTTGCTGTTCACAGCTCGACCAGCCGCGGGATGGTCCCTGTTGAAACCAGTTGCCGCCCAATAGCTCTGCGTAGTTCGGTGGTTGATCCTAAGAGTGAGTCCAGAACCAGGGCGCGTGCCAGGAAACGATGGAACGGGTGCTCGGCGGTGAATCCGATCCCGGCCAGCACTTGTTGGCAGTGCGTCGCCGTGATCCGCGCAGCTCGTCCGGCCAACGATTTGGCCAGCATGCCCGCCAGGTATTCGTCATCGGCTTCCCACGCCATTTCGAGCGCCGCCGCGGCAGCAGCGCGCGCCACGTGGGCCTCCGCGAGCCGATTCCGCACGGCCTGAAAGGACCCGATCGGATGGCCGAACTGCTCGCGATGGCGGGCGTGTTCGACCGCCAGGTCGATCATCGCGCCGACTGCCCCGAGGATGTGGTATCCCAACGCCCGCCGTCCCGCGGTCGCTGCCGCTTTCCACAGAACGCTTGCCTGCTCACCCCGTGACACAACCGTCGCAGCGACCCTCGCGGCACTGACTTCGGTGACCGCGAGCGCTGGATCCAGCCCCGCCGCCACCGTCGTCGTCAGCGACGAAGGATCGGCCATGCGGACCCACGCGGTCTCAAGGCCCGCCGTTACCGGTGCGAGGCATACCGTGGCGGGTCGCCGGCCGATCACAAGCCCACGCACAGTGACGGCGTCGCCATCGAGTGAGCCCGCCACGGCCGCGCCTATTCTGGGTAGCACCACGCAGTGTGCCGCCGTTGCACCGTCTAACATTTCCGTCAAGGGCTGCAGCAGCACATCCTGAAGTTCGGCCGACATCGAACAGGTACGTCCGAGTGCGTCGAATAAAGCCGATACGGCCTCGCGCGGCGCCTCATCGAGCAGCTGGCCGAATCCGAAGTCCACGAGCGCCTTTGAGAGATGTTCGCCGTCGAACTGCTCGGCGATCCGGCGCAGTGTTTGTACCATCAGATCGCGCTCGGTGGCCTCGATAGTGGCGGCCATCAGGCGCTCCTGGGCAATCCGAGCAAGCGCGTAGCGATGATGTCCTTCTGGATCTCGCTGGTGCCTCCGTAGATGGTGGCCGCGCGTGAATAGGCCCATTCTCGCCGCCACGCCCGTCCCCGCGACGTGTCGTCGGTTTCGATGACACCGGATAGTAATTCGCGGGCAGCGTCGAACACTGCCTGATCCGCCGCGGCAATGAGGACCTTGTCGACGGAGGCCTCGGGGCCCGGCAGATCCCCGAGGGCGATCCGGTCTTGGGTGATCTTCGACTGGACGCGGAATGCCCACAGCATTTCGTAGGCCTCGCCGAGGGTCGCCTGTGATGCCGCGTCATGCGCGGTGCCGATAAGCATGCCCAGGTGGTGAGCCAGCCATGCGCCGCGTTGCCAGAAGATCGGCCCGCGTTCACACGACAAGATGTGCTGGGCAATCCGCCAGCCGCCGTTGATGTCGCCGAGCAGCCGGTGTGCGGGCACCTGGACATCGATGAACGACGTGGAACAGAATTCATCGATGTCGGCAATTGTGCGCAGCGGACTCGCGGTGACGCCGGGGGTGTCCATGTCCACCAAAAACGCACTGATGCCACGGGTTCCCGGCTCTCCGGTCCTGGCCAGTACGACGCAGCGGGTGGCGTGTTGGGCGAAGCTGGTCCATAGCTTCTCCCCGTTGATCACCCATCGGTCGCCGTGCTGGATTGCGGTGGTCCGCAACGATCCGAGGTCGCTGCCCGCCTCGGGCTCGGAAAATCCCTGACACCAGAACTCATCCCCGCGCAGAAGCCGCGGAAAGATCGCTTCGGCCAGTTCGGGCCGACCGAACTCGGCGACCGCCGGTCCCAGCACCTCATGCATCGACCAGGATGCGGTATGGACCAGGGCACGGCCGGTCAATTCCTCACCGAGCACGGCGCGAAGAGTCGGCGAGCCGCCGAATCCGCCTAGGCGTGTCGCCCATCCCCACCGCATCCAGCCGGCATCGAAAAGCATCCGCTGGATGCGGCGCTGATGACCAAGCTGAGCGTCTACGCTCTCATCCCCCACTGCGGCAACGAGCTCGTCGCCGCGCGCGTCAATCCAATCCCGCACGCCCGCGCGGAAATCGTGCACCTGCACGGCAACTCTCCGTTTCTCAGGACTTGATGAACTCGGACGCGGTGTACGCCTCGATGATCGGGCCCTTGAGGTTGTCGGGGAACGCGGTCTGCGGCGGCCGTGAATGCGGGTAGTCGCCCACCGGCAGGCCCAGTAGGCTGGCACCGAACTTGAAGCCCGCGCCCCAATGGGTGAACACGCCCGGCCGACCCGGGTGCTCCTGGTAACGGCGGCTGGCGGCCTTCATGCCCGACAGTCCGGTCTCGGCAGCGAACTTGTCGGCCCGATCGAAGTCGCCTGCGAGCAGAAGTACACGCCACTCGGAGAACAGTGGGAGTCCGGGCTTTTCGTAGAGGTAGAGTGCGGACCCCAGAGCGCCGGGGTGTGGTATTCCGAGCCGGATTCCGGCTTCGTCGTTCGCCTCCCACAGCACCATTTCAGGCGCGAGACGGTGAATCGCGAGGCTGTGCTGCGCGTCGAGGAGCCCGTTTTTGAGTCCGCACAGCGCCGGGATCTCGTGGTAGAGCTCTACGCATTCGCTCGGGGTCAGCACCAGACCCGTGGAGTGGGAGTTGAAAAATCCCAGCGGCATGTCGGTGCGATCCGCGACATAGCGCAGATACTCCAGAACGCCTGGCTTGCCGGAGCACTCGAAGTACGGCGTCAGGATGTAACAGATATCGACGCCGAGTTCTTGGGCGTGCAATGTCAGCTCGACACACTGCTTGGCGGTATCGGTGCTGGACATCACCTGCACGAGAGCCCCGGGCTTGATCCGGCGCGCCTCCGCCACGGCGACCCGAACGACTTCCTTGAGCTCCTCGGTAGTCAGCGACCAGAACTCAGCGATGCCGCCGGTGAGCCAGATTCCGTCCTGATTCAGATCGACCAGACAGTGACGTACCAGCGCACGTAGCGCCTCGAAGTCGATGTCGTCGCCGGACTGGCCGGTGAAAGGCGTGTAGAGCGAACTGCAGTTACCCCACAGATGCTCCGACGCCCACTCCTTGGCCTCCTTGCCGGTGACACGTGTGGACACTCGCGCTCCTCCGTTACCGCCCGCAGACTCTTGCCGGCCCAGGTGATGACTATCATGTGCGCGTCATGGTAGAACGACATGTGCGTTTTATGCAATGCTCCGCTGCACTAGCTGTGCAGACGTCGGACGCAATTCATCATCCGGCCGCATGAGGAATCGAGGCTCGCAATGTCCGGCAGCATGGAGGGCAAGGTCGTGGTGGTCTCCGGAGCCTCAATGGGTGTCGGAAGGGCGACCGCCCAACGCTTCGCGCACGAGGGGGCCACGGTCGTTGTACTCGCGCGTCGGAAACAGTTGCTTGACGAGATAGCCGAGACCGCCGCAGGCAATGTGGTCCCGATTGCCACTGACGTCACCTGCGCCACAGAAGTCTCCGCCGCCTTCGATCAGGTGGCGGCACAATTCGGACGCGTGGACGTGCTTGTCAACTCCGCCGGCGCGAGCCGGATTCGGCTCATCGAGGAGGCCAGCGACGAGGACATCACCGTCACGGTGAACACCAACCTCGTCGCACCGATCTACACGACGCGCGCCGCGATCCCGCTGCTTCGGGCCGCCGGCGGCGGCGACATCATGAACATCTCCTCCGAGATCACCCTTGATCACATGCCGATGATGACCCTCTACGCGGCCACCAAGCACGGACTCAATGGCTTCACCGAGGCGATGAATCATGAACTCCGCCCTGACTCGATCCGGGTGACCCTGGTCATTTTGGGCGCCGTCGGCGATTCCGCGGTCCACGAAAACTTCGGACCGGGCGACCTGGAACGAGCCTGGCCGATCTGGGAGGCCGACGGGTATCTGACCCGGATGAGCGGAACGCAACTTCTGACATCGGCGCGCGTCGCCGAGGTCTTGTATGACGTTCTGACCCAGCCACGCGATCTGATGATGGACGTGATCCACGTTCGCCCGGCTAGTACCTGAGGAGATTGCCGTGATCCAACCCATGGAGGGCGTGCGGGTGCTGGAGGTGGCTCAGTTCACCTTTGTCCCGGCGGCCAGCGCGGTCCTGGCGGACTGGGGCGCCGACGTGATCAAAGTCGAGCACGCCGAAACCGGGGACGCCCAACGAGGACTGAGCCGCCTGATGGATATGCCGGTCGGCAGCGGCTCCTTCGCGCCGCTGATGGAACACCCCAACCGCGGGAAACGCAGCATCGGCCTCGCGCTTGAGCAGCCAGAGGCATTGGACGTCCTGCACGAGCTGATCCGAACCAGCGATGTCTTCCTGACGAACTTTCTGCCCAGGGCGCGCCGACGGCTCGGGATCGAGGTCGACGACGTGCGCAAGATCAACGCCGACATCATCTACGTGCGGGGTTCGGGCTTCGGCAGCCGCGGTCCTGACAGCGAGAAGGGGGGTTACGACAGCACCGCCTTCTGGGCGCGAGGTGGCTCGGCCCTCGGGACCACCCCCGCGGAGTTCGACGGCCTGTGCAAGATGCCCGCCGGCGCATACGGTGACTCGCTCGGTGGAATGACCATCGCCGGCGGAATCGCCGCTGCGCTGCTGGCCCGCGAGCGGACCGGCGAGACATCGGTGGTCGACGTCTCCTTGCTGGGTGTGGGCGCCTGGGCGAACGCACTGTCGATCGGCTTCGCGCTCCTCACCGGGGGGCCACCGGAGCGCGTGCCGCGCGGAAGTTCGGCTCGAACCAATCCTCTGGTGGGTGACTACCGGACCGCCGACAATCGGTGGATCGTGCTGGCGATGCTGCAACCGGGACGCTACTGGCCCGAATTCTGTCGGCGGATCGGTCGCGAGGATCTGATCAACGACAGCCGGTTCGCTACCGCCGAGGCACTGATGGGCAACGCGGCAACGGCGGCCGAGATTCTCGTGCACGAGATCGCCGCCCGGACTCTCGCAGAGTGGACGTCAGCGTTCAGCGGTATGGAAGGGCAATGGGCCGTTGCGCAAGATCCCTGGGAAGTGGGACAAGACCCTGCCCTGCGGGCCAACGGAATGATCGCCGAAGTTCTCGACACCGACGGCACGCGGCGCGAACTCGTCGCCAACCCCGTGCAATTCGACGAGACGCCGGCCAGCCTGAGCCGTGCACCACAATTCGCCGAACACACTGACGAAATCCTGCGTGAACTCGGAAAATCCGAAGAAGAGCTGATCAACCTCAAAGTCGCCGGCGCCGTGACGTGATGCCCCGCCGTCAATCCTCGCGACGCAATATCGCAGCCGAACAGAACGCCCACAAATCGTCGACGCTGGTCTGGCTGCCGCCCGTCAACACTCGAGAGTGCGTCGAGGCGAGCAGCAGTTCCTGAAGCAGCGCCGCCTGGGTGTGTAGCCCGAGGTCCTCGCGCAGCCGACCCGAATTGGCCACTCCGGTCAGCAGTTCGACGATGAAGACGTGCAGGGGCTCCACCGCGCTCGCGAGGTCGTTTGACCGAGTCTCGGCCAACCGCAGATGCAGAACGCTCAA
Organism: Mycobacterium sp. NTMscope_Eco_3; assembly: GCF_976985685.1. Lineage (NCBI taxonomy): Bacteria > Bacillati > Actinomycetota > Actinomycetes > Mycobacteriales > Mycobacteriaceae > Mycobacterium > Mycobacterium sp. NTMscope_Eco_3. The sequence continues at coordinate 2,813,060 of NZ_CDRJYZ010000001.1, forward strand.
CCCGCGGGCCAACCGTGCCGGCATCTCGGTGATCTCGGCCAATGCGTCCAGCAGTGCCCGAAGTCGCAGCACGGGGTCGTCAATGCCCTCGCACCGCGCCCGCAACATCGGCATCGCGGTTTTGCGCAGAATCGTCTCGTAGACGGCGAGCATCAGGCTGTCTTTGCTGTCGAAGAAGGTATAGAACGTGCGCTGAGACTGACTGGAGCGATCCACCACGTCCTGAATGGAGAAGTCACTCTCATCACGTTCGGATAGCAGTTCCACGGCGGCGTCAACGAACCGGTCACTACGCTTGCGGGCCCGGTCGATCGCATTGCGTAGCGACCGATCGACGCTGTCCCGTTGCCAGCTCGGAACGTACTCCTCCGCCGGCTCGGCAACCACCGGCTTGCGCTCAGCTGTCTTCTGTCGCGCCATTGATCCCTGCTCTCTCGTTGTCGACTTCAGCCAGGAAGGCACCGATGACTTCGGCGAACCGATCGGCACGCTTGTGGTGCACCGCGTGTCCCGCGCCGTCGAGTTCTGTGTACCGCGCCAAAGGGTTGGCAGCTGCGAACCGCTTCCCCTGAGCGCGCCGCGTCGACTCGTCGTCGGTGCCGGCCACCATCAGCACGGGACACCTGACACCGCCCAGTGCTTCCGTGGAGAACTCGGATCGGCCGACGCTGTCCACATGCATCGCACTCACGAGCTGACGCCAGTGCTCGGGTCCATGATGGGCCTCGTGCAAGCGCCGCAAGGCGAATGGCCAGGTGCGGTACAAATGCTCCAGACGCGGAGCCCGGTAGTCGGTGGGGCGGCCCGTCCCCGGACTTACCATCACCAGAGATCGCGCGGTCCCCGGAGCTGACAGTTCAAGCATGAGCGCGATCTCCGAACCGTAAGAGAAGCCTACGATGTGCGGATGTTCGAGCCCCAGATGCTCGATCAGATAGCGCAGATCCGCGCAGATCGCGTGTCCCAACTCGCCCGACTCACGAAATTCCGATCGTCCGTGGCCGCGCAGATCCGGCAGGACGCATCGATAGTCGGGGGCTAAGGTGGCCGCGAGCCGACCCCACTCGAACTCCCCCGTCGCCGTCGTACCGTGCACGAACAGGATGGGTTGACCGTCGCCCACCACGGAGTACCCCAAGGTCACGCCGTCGCGCTCGTAGGAGAGCGGGCGGCTTCCACCCACAAGATCAGTCATCACTTCATTCGCGCCCACGTCATCCTCGTTTCCGAAGGCGGGAGTCACACCTTTGGCACACTGCTCAGGTACCCCATTCCAGCGACGCCTGTTCAAGTCTCGCTAGCTGACTATTACGTTCTACTTTTACGGTAGCGGTCGTGCTATCGGTGAGATTAGCACGCTAACGTTTGTCGCATGGCGCCGTGACCAGTGCCAACGTGCGGCTCGGAATGGGACCATCGTCAAAGAAGCGAAGGCCCAAGACCCCGAGGCAGCACCGGCAAGATCGTCCGTCGCGAGCTTCAGGCACTCGTCGAAGCGGCCTAGAGCTGCCCGAGCCTGGCATCGCAATCAATCATTCAGGTTCGCGTTGGAACGCGCATCTGTGAATCGATTTCCATCAAGACCTTGGCCGCGGCCTTCGAAGCACCATGCTTCGCCTGTCCAAGAACTGGTACGAAGCTGCATGCTCGGGCTATCACTGACAATCGCGTGTCCGGTCCCAACTATTGGCGGTTGACAACGCCTGGGTCTCAGGCGTTTTAGTGAAGCGGTGGCCGTAGGACGCCGTGAAGCCCGGTTCTTAACCCGTCCTCCAGCCGACCCCGGTCAATTCGCCTTACGCCGCCTACCCGGAGTAAACGATATAGGCAGATGCTTGACCGCGTACACGTCCCCAGCATCGGGATATCTCTCCACCTTGCCGAGATCAACCTTGAAATCCGGTGCCCGGTCGAGCAGTTCGGTGATCATCGTCTTGAACATGACACGTGCCAGGTTCGACCCAAGGCAACGGTGCACACCGAGCGCGAAAGACATGTGCCGGTTGTCGGGACGGTCGAGGTCGAGCGTGTCGGGGTCGTCGAAAACACGGGGATCGCGATTTCCTGCGGCGTACATGAGTAGGACTCGGTCGCCCTCTTTCATTTTCCTACCGTGGAAGACGGCATCCTTGGTTACCCGGCGGCTGAGACCAATCGTCGGCGTCCCGTGTCGCAGAAACTCCTCGGTGGCTCGGTCCAGCATCGACGGATCGTCGATGATCCGCTGGCGCAATTGGTCGTCGGCCGCGATGCGCAGCACAGAGTTGCCGGTGAGTCCCGCGGTCGTGTCCATTCCCCCCAAGATGAGCAGGAACACGACGTTGACCAAGTCGGCGTCGGTGAGCTTGCGACCGTCCTGCTCATCGTTGATCAGTTCTGTCATCAAGCCGGGACGCTGAGTCTCACGCGATTCGTTGATTTCGGCCACGATCTGCCCGGCCATGGTGAGGATCTTGTTCATCGAACCCTCGGGGTCGACGACGCGTTCGTGAACGAATCCGTGCACCCAGCTGATCCATTCCCGCCAGCGGGTGTGGTCGAACCCAAGCATCTTGAGGATCAATTGCGCTGGCAGCGCCGTGAACAACTCTTGCGAGAGGTCGGCGGTGCCCCGTTCGATGAATTCGTCGATGAAGTCGCTTGCCATCTGGGTGATCGTGGGATGAAGCTTTTTGGCTGCTCCGGGCGACATGTGCTTGAGAAGAAATGAGCGATAGAACCCGACTTCCGGCGGGTCGAAATCGATGGGCGCCAGTTGCGGCGATCCCGGGGCCGGTGGCACGCCTTTGCCGTTCTCATCGGGCGTTGAGCTGAACACATCGGTGTCGTGGAGGGCGTCGAAGATTTCCTCGTAGCCACTGATGATCCAGAACCCGTCCCACGAACTACTTTTCGCGACCGGGCAGCGGTCACGCAGCTCGGCCAGCTTGCTGTACGGATCCCGCATGAATTCGGGGGAATGCTGGTCGAGGTCGGTGTCGAATTCTTCAGTACCCTGGGTGGTGGTCATAGCTATCGGCCTCTCGTTACCGCTCACGCACGGATTGTGATGACCTTTTCGGGACAAGCTACAGAGCCCTGCTCGGCAGCCTGCTCTTTTCCCGCAGGCACCTCGCCGCTCTCGCTGGCGATATAGCCGAGGTCGTCGAGTTCGAAGTAATCCTCTGAGGCCATCGCGCACAACGCATGGCCCTGACACTTCGACTTGTCGATGTCTGCTTGCATAACGTGTCCCCCCTCCTCAGCGGGCGGTTCCTCCGTGGTCTTCGAGAATGAGGATGGACCACACTGTAAACAATAATGTGGTGCGCACCACACATTAGGGTTGTTCGTGGTCTCCGTCAAGGTAGTGCAACGAGCAGCGGTTGAGAGGATGGCGGGCATGGCGACGCAGAACAGCTCCGGCCGAGCCGCGGCATGGGGTGCCGACCTCCCCGTTGATGAGGCGGATGCGCGCGAACGGTTACTCGCCGCGGCCGAAAGCTGTTACGCCGAACGAGGCGTGAGACGTACCCGGATGAGTGATATCGCCGCCAAAGCGGGCGTGCACCGTCGCACCGTTTACGACTATTTCGAGACTAAAGACGCCTTGCTGGCGGCCTGTTTCGTCCGCGCCATTACAGCTGTATTCGATGCGGCCGAACGCTGCTGGCGCACCACTAGCCCATTTCTGGAACAGCTGGTCGATGCCATGCTCGTCGGCCTCGACGCCGCACGAAATTCGCCGTCCCTGGCGGTCCTCATTGGTGCCGACGAGTTGGGCCAGACCTTCCGCGCAACCGAGGCGTCAGAGCTCTGGCGACAACGGCTGGCGGAGGGGCTCGGACAACGCCTGGCCGCAGCCGCTGCGGCGGGCGATGTGCGTGACGACGTCTCGGCGGAAACGATGGCGCGCTGGGTGACGCGCATTGCGTTCAGTCTGGTGGCCGAGCCCGGCCGCGCAGAAGACGGCGGGGACGAGGGTCTCGTGCGAGCCTTCGTCCCCGCCTGCCTGGCGCCGAGATCTACCGGTTAACTGCTGCCAACCAACACAGTGGAATTGGCGGAGACGCGTGGGTAGTGAAGCATCCGGCGGGCGTTCTCCTCGACGATCAACGCGCATTCGTCGTTGGGAATGTTTGCGAGTACCTCAGCGGCCCGCTTTCGCGAATTCGGCCAGTTGGAATCCGAGTGGGGGAAGTCGATTTCCAGCTATCCGGTCGATAGTCATCCCAACACGAATTCGAGTAACGGATCGGCGCGGATTTACCTGACCGTCAAACGTTCTCGAACCTTTGAATGCCGTAGCGACCGGACGCCGCAGGTATCGCGGCGCGTTCGACACCTGCCGCGATAAACGGCTCGTCAATCCAGCCGTAGACGGTCGGGACCGGAATACCTTGCTCGGCAAGGGTTTTCTGCAGCGACATTTCGTGATGCAACGGAAACTGCATCGGGATGTCCGCTCCCCGCTCGCCGCGCACGACAAGCGGCAGCGGGATGGTACCTTGAGAGATCAGCTGCAGACCGCCCTTGTCGGTGTGGATGGTGGGACCGATCGATTCCAGATACTGGAACCAGTTCGTCACGTAGGACACTCCGTCCGCCATCACGAAATTCCACAGGATGAATGGAACGAACACGGTGATTACTAGGGCGGCAATGTAATTCACTGCGGAGTGCCGAGGGCGAAACCTTTGCCGCAGCTTGGATGCGTCATCGGCTGTCAGTCGCTGGCTGGAAGAGGTTTGGCTTCCTTGAGTGCCAGCGGCGTCGAGCCGACGCTGAGCGACCCGACGCCGGCCTTGGTGACCAACACCTCAGCGTCGCTGTCATCGACGTAACGCTTGCCCATCGTGGTGCCGTCGGCGAAGGCCGGGTCGAGCGCGGTGTCGGCGGGCCGTTCGGCGCCCACTGGCAGCATCGGCTGGCCACCGCAACGCAGATCGTCCAGGCTCGCACCGGCTTTGACGACAATCACCTGGGTGTCGCACACCTGGCTTTGCAGGCGCGTGCCGTTCTTGATCATGCCGGACTCCTTACTGTCTCGGGGGGTGGGTTCAGTGCTCGGCGGTCGCCGGCGTGAGCTCGTCGAGGATCACCCGGCGCAACACCTTGCCGGTCGGCGTGGTCGGCAGTTCCTCACGGAAGACGATGCGATCCGGCGTCCGGGATCCGCGCAGCGTGCCGCGGGCGAACTCACGCAGCTGCGCGGGTGTCGGCGTCGCGCCGGCCTCGGGCACGACCACCGCCACGATGATCTGACCCCACTCGGCATCATCCTGTCCGACAACAACGACCTCGCGGACGTCAGGGTGTTCGACGAGCACGTCCTCGATCTCCGACGGGGCGATGTTCTCGCCGCCGCGGATGATGGTGTCGTCGGAGCGGCCGCCGATGAACAGGTAACCATCCTCATCCACCATCGCAACGTCTCGGGTCGGGAACCAGCCCTGCGCATCGAGGACGGAACCGATTTCGGCATATCGGCCCGACACCTGGGCGCCTCGCACGAATAGCTCGCCGGTTTCGCCCGGCCCGAGTGCGGTGCCGTCCTCAGCGCGGATCTGCACCTCGATGCCGGGGACCGGGCGACCGACCGAGCTCAGCCGACGGGCCACGGCGCCGTCGCGCGCCGCGTGGGCCACGCGATGGTCCTCGGGTGTGAGCACTGCAATGGTCGAGCTGGTCTCGGTCAGGCCGTAGGCGTTGACGAAGCCGACCTGCGGCAGCAGGTCGAGCGCCCTTCGGACCAGGGGCCGCGCCACCTTCGATCCGCCGTAAGCGAAGTTACGCAGCGTCGGAAGCTCGGCGGACTGCTCCTCGAGGACGGCGACGATGCGCGACAGCATGGTCGGCACCACCGTCGCGGTGGTGACCCGCTCGTCGCGGACCAGCCGAACCCATGCGTGCGGGTCGAACTGGCGCAGGTACACGATCGCCCGTCCCGCATACAGGTTTGACAATGCCGCCCCGACCCCCGCGATGTGATACGGCGGGACGCACACCAGCGCCGCATCGGCGGGATCGGCGCAACCGAATTCGACAGTGCCGGTGACATAACTGGTCAGGTTGTTGTGAGTCAGCTCAACGGCTTTGGGTCGCGACGTGGTACCCGAGGTGAACAACACGACCGCCACTTCGTCGGGGTCGGCGAAGGCCGACCCCGGATCGGTGGATCGCGCCGCCTCGATGAAGGCATCGGATGTCATCACCCGCTTGCCGAAATCAGGCACGACATCGCGGTACTGGCTGTCGACCACGATCAGCGGATCGGGTAGCCGATCGATGAGCTGTCGCAGCCCCTCTGCACTCAGCCGATAGTTCAGCGGGGTGAACGCCATGTTCGCGCGCGCCGACGAGAACAGCAGTAGAGGCAGCAACACTCCCCCGGTGCCCACATAGACGACGTGGGACGCCCCCGATCGGCTAATCACGCCCGCGCCGCCGTCGGCGAGCTCGCTGAGCTCGGCCGCGGTCAACCGAACGTCGCCGTCCACCACGGCAACCCGGTCGGGACCACCCGACGCCGCCATCTCCAGCAGCAACGAAATACTCAAAACCCCTCAGCCTTCACCCGCGATTTGGTGCCCTACGCCGCCGTTAATGCGCAGCGACCCGATTCTAGACCCGCGCCCACTAATCAGATATATAGTTATAGGCTTAGTGCCATCTGAGTCAACGCGCACTCCTGTCGACGGCCGAGTTGACAGTGACGCATCCTGAAGGGAACGCAATGAGCAGCACGCCCGAGATCGCCATCATCGGTGTCGGCCTTCATCCGTTCGGGAGGTACGAGGACCGGTCGGCGCTCGAGATGGGCGCCGTGGCGATCAGCAGGGCACTGCGCGATGCGGGGGTGCAGTGGTCGGACGTGGGCAGTCTGTACGCGGGCAGCCTCGAGGTCGCCAATCCCGAGGCGGTGACCGGGCTGGCCGGCATGACCGGACTCCCGGCGCGGGCCACGTTGAGCGGCTGTGCGACCGGCAACTCGCTGTTGACGTTGGCCGCGCGGGACGTTCAACTCGGCGAAGCCGACATCGCGGTCGGCGTCGGGCTGGACAAGCATCCGCGCGGCGCCTTCGGTGCCGACCCGTCGGTGTCGGGGTTGCCCCAGTGGTACGGCGATCAGGGCATGTTCCTGACCACCCATTACTTCGGGACCAAGATCATGCGCTACATGCACGATCACGGAATCACCGAGCAGACTCTGGCCCGGGTGGCGGCCAAGAACTTCGACAACGGCGCGCTGGCGCCGCACGCGTGGCGCCGCAAGCCGATGAGCGTCGACGCGATCCTGAGCTCTCCGATCGTGAATGCTCCACTGCGGCAATATATGTACTGCAATCCGAACGAGGGCGCTGCCGCCGTCGTGGTGTGCCGCGCCGAGGTGGCCAAGCAGTACACCGACACTCCGATCTACCTTCGCTCGACTGCACTGCGCAGCCGCCACAATGGCGCCTACGAGCTGTTGCGTACCTCGATCGAGCTGCCGATCGTGCCCGGCACCACCGCGGAGGCCGCGCGCGCCGCGTACGAGTTGGCCGGGATTGGCCCTGAGGACGTCGACGTCGCGCAATTGCAGGACACAGACTCCGGGTCCGAGATCATCCACATGGCCGAGACAGGGCTGTGCAAGGACGGCGAACAGGAGGCACTACTCGCCGACGGCGCCACCAAGATCGGCGGCCGATTGCCTATCAACACCGACGGTGGCCTGTTGGCCAACGGTGAACCGGTCGGCGCCTCGGGCTTGCGACAGGTCTACGAGCTGGTCCACCAACTACGAGGCACCGCGGGTGACCGTCAGGTGCCGAACGATCCGCGGGTCGCGCTGGCCCAGCTTTACGGGGCACCCGGAACCGCAGCCGTCGCCATTCTCTCCAAGTAACCCGACGAAAGGGAGCATCGCCAATGACGGACATCCAGGCCAAAGCACGGCGCCGCGCCGAGGTGGACCTCGACCACCACTCCCCAGAGTTCCGCGAGGACCCATACGGCAAGTTCCGTGAGATGCGCGAATCGGGTTGTCCGGTCGCTCATTCCGACCACTACGACGGCTTCTGGGCGCTGGTCGACTACGCCTCGGTGTTCGAGGCGGCCCGCGACGACGCACTGTTCAACTCCTTCCCCTCCGTGGGCGTTCCGGCGAGCGAACTGCCGCTGCAGATCCTGCCGATCGAGTCCGACCCACCAGAGACCCAGGAGTTGCGCGAAATCACCCTCAAGCGGTTCTCACCCGGTTCGGCCGAGCGATTCCGCGAGGCCGCGGTCGCGATGACCAACGAGGCGATCGACGCGTTCATCGAGCGCGGGGAGTGCGACCTGGTCGGCGAGCTGACCACCCCTCTGCCGGCGCGGCTGATCCTGCGGTTGTTGAACTTCGACGAGTCGCGTTACATGGACTGGGTCGGCTGGGTGCACAGCACCGTGCACGATCGTGCCCACGATCCGGAGAAGGCCGGGATGGCCGGCATGGAGATGTTCGGCGAAATCGTCAAGCACATGCAGGAGCGCCGGGCCGAGGGACTTGGCGACGAACTCTTCAGCGACATCCTCCGCGGCACGCTCCACGGCAAGCCGCTCGACGACGGTCAGATCACCATGTACACGGTCCTGATGATGCTCGGCGGCATGGACACCACCAGTGGGTTCACCGGGAACGTCCTACTGCGACTGTGCAAGGATAAGGATCTGCGCCGGCAGTTCATCGACGATCCAGGCCTGATCAAAAAGGGCACCGACGAGCTGCTGCGGTTGTACACGCCGACCCTGGGACTGGCACGCACCGTCTCGCGTGACGCGGAATTCCATGGACAGTCGTTATGCAAGGGCGACCGGGCGATTTTGATGTGGGCGGCGGCCAACCGCGATCCAGAGATGTTCTCCGACCCCGACACGCTGGATCTATCGCGCCCGAATGCCAAGAAGCAGATGGCTTTCGGCGTCGGCATGCACCGCTGCCTTGGATCCCACTACGCCAAGATGATGTTCGACGTGATGATGACCCAGGTTCTCAAGCGGCTGCCGGACTTCGAACTGGCCGAAGAGCCCAAGCTGTTCGAGGACGCCGGTGAGGTCTACGCGGTGCGCGAACTGCGCGTCAAGTTCACGCCGGGACAGCGCGTGACCTGACCGGGCCTGAGATTCGCTCGGCTCCGACGGCCCATTCGGCCGCTTCGATCGTCAATGCCGAAAAGTTGGAGCGGCGACCGTCAAATTAGTTAAATGTTTAGAGCATAGTGGGTGGGACGGGAGGTGCGCAGTGACGGCTGGCAGTATCGCCGCACTGCTGGATGGGTGTGCCTCCAGCAGGCCGGACCGTCCGCTGTTGCGCGACGTCACGGGCAAGGTGTTGACCGTGGCCGACGTCGCCACGCTGTCCCGCGCCGCGGCGGATTGGCTGTGGGACGCCGGAGTGAGACCGGGGATGACAGTCGCATGGCAAATGCCCTCGCACGTCAACGCGGCGGTGGTGATGCTGGCGCTGGCCCGCATGCCCGTCGTTCAGGCGCCGGTGTTGCACCTCTATCGACGCCGCGAGGTGTGCGCGGCGGTCGACGTCGCCCACGCGGACATCCTGCTGGTTGACGAGTCGACGGCCGCGAATGCACCCGGGATACCGGCGGTCTCGGTGCCCCCCGACCTCGTCCGCCGACTCCAGACATTGCCGGCCGCGAGTTCAGCGTTCGACGGGCCGCACTCCCCAGCAGAGCCACGCTGGGTGTACTTCACCTCGGGCACCACAGGCCGCCCGAAAGCCGTACAGCACACCGATGCCACCCTGCTCAGCGCCGCCCACGGTTATGTCGCCCATCTCGGTGTGGGCGCCCATCCGCGGGAAGTCGGCACCATCGCGTTCCCCATCGCTCACATCGGCGGCATGGTCTATCTCGCCACCGCTCTGTTCGGCGACTTTCCGGTGTTATTGATCCCCAAGGTTTCCGCAGATGACTTGCCTCGGGTACTTGCCGAGCACCACGTGACCGTGACCGGAGCGAGCACCGCGTTCTACCAAATGCTCCTGGCCGCCCAAATGGCCGCGCCGACAACCGAATTGCTGATGCCATCGCTGCGGATGCTGATCGGCGGCGGTGCCGCGTGTCCGCCCGAGGTGCACAAGCAGGTGCGTGAACACCTGCGTGTACCGGTCGTACATGCCTACGGGATGACCGAGGCACCGATGATCTGCGTCAGCGAGGCCAGCGACACCGATGAGCAACTGGCCAACAGCGCCGGCCGACCCATCCCCGGATCGGAGGTGCGGATCGGGGCCGGCGGCGAAATCGAGTTGCGCGGCGCCAACCTGACACCTGGATACCTGCAGCGCGAGGAATGGGCCCACGCGCTCACCGCGGACGGATGGTTCCGCAGTGGCGACCGTGGTTACCTTCGCCCGGACGGGCGCATCGTGGTCACCGGACGTACCAAGGATCTGATCATCCGCAAGGGCGAAAACGTTGCCCCTGACGAGATCGAAAATGAACTGCTGGCCCACCCCCTGGTCGACGAGATCGCGGTGCTCGGCCAGCCTGACGAGCTGCGCGGTGAGCTGGTGTGCGCGGTGGTGCGTCGTTCGCGCCGCCACCGTGACGTCACCCTGGATGAGCTGTGCACGTTCCTCGACGAACGCGGGCTGATGAAACAGAAGTGGCCCGAGCGGCTCGTCCTCGTCGACGAGTTCCCGCTGACGGGCCTCGGCAAGATCGCCAAGTCCGAGCTGGCCCGGCAGATCGCAGGAGGAAACGGATGACGGCGTTGTCCCCTGATGAGCGTCAGGAACTCGCGCAGTCCGTGCGCTCCGCCTGTCAGCGACTGGCATCCGCTGACCGGGTGCGCGCCGTCGCGTACGGCGAGGGGGGCCACGACGGCGGAGATGTGCACTCCGGCTTCGACACGGGACTTTGGGACGTGCTGTGCAACCAGGTGGGGGTGGCCGCCATTGCGCTTCCCGAGCACCTCGGTGGCGCAGGTTACGGCACGTCCGCGCTGGGTGTGGTCGCCCACGAACTCGGCCGCGCACTGGCCCCGGTGCCGTTTGTGAGTTCCACGGTGCTGGCCACCGGCCTGCTGCTCGGCTCGACCGAGCGCGACCCCGACGCCGACAAGCGACTCACGGGGCTCATCGAAGGTCGCCGCACCGCCGCAGCAGCCCTCACCGGCGACGGTGGGTTGTGGCGTCCGTCCGCGGTGACGCTCAGTGCCGCCCGGACCGGGGACGACTGGCGCATCGACGGCACGGTGCGCCACGTGCTGGGGGGGTCCGCCGCCGACGACCTCGTCGTGGTCGCCGCCGCCGAGGATGGCGAACCGGCGCTCTTCCTGCTCGACCCGGCCGTAGACGGCGTCGTCGCCGAGGCCGAACGCGTACTCGACGGCACGAGACCGATGGCCACGATCACGCTGAGCTCGGCGCCGGCGGTGCGGCTGTCCGGTGGCGGTCCGATCGGTGACGTCGTCGGCCGCACCGTTGACGTGACGCTGGCGGTGCTGTCGGCCGAGCAAGTCGGCGCGTGCGAACGGGTGCTCGAGATCGCTACGGACTACGCCCGTACCCGCGAACAGTTTGGGCGGCGGATCGGCAGCTTTCAGGCCATCAAGCACAAGTGCGCCGACATGCTGGTGGGTCTCGAGTGGGCGCGGTCGGCCTCGCAGGCAGCCCTGGAAGCTCTCGACGGTGCGGATGCTGCAACTGCCGGCGAAGCGGACTGGCGCGCGAGCATGGCCAAGGCGGTGTGCTCAGAGGCGCTGCGCGATGCGGCGAAAGCGAACGTCCAGATTCACGGCGGCATCGGCTTCACCTGGGAGGATTCCGCGCACCTGTACTTCCGGCGCGCCCGCACGGACGAGGTGGTGTTGGGATCCCCCGCTCAACACTGGGACCGTCTCGCCGCCGAGGCGAAAATCCTGTGACGGGATCCTGTGACCGCTGCCGTCAATCGGCGTCGTCGAACGGCAGGCCGAGCAGAGTCGTCTCCACTTGCCGCCACCGAGTCGCCAGCTCGGCAGCATCACAGTCCAGCGCCTGCTCGAGCAGCGGGCCCAGCAGGATAGGCGCCACGTCGATCAGCACGGCCATCGCCGCCATCACGTCGAGATGTTGCCCATCTGGCCGAGCCTCGGCAATGCGTTCGCGGCGGTGCTCAACGGCGCCGCCGAACCATTCGGCGTCATCGGTCGTGGTGGATTCAAGTAGCCTGCGCCGAAGGTAAGCGGCCACAACGGGATTGGCAACCAGGAATGCGTCGTAGCGAGCCGAATCGACACCCAGATTCGCCTCTCCAGGAAGCAGGCCGGCGCCGATGTCGGTGAGCTGTTGTGACACCCAGGCCTGCACCTCCGACAACAGACGCTGCTTGGTCTTGAAATGATGCTGTACCAGACCGGGCGACACATCGGCGCGTTCGGCGACCGCCTTGAGGGTCGGTCCGCGGTAACCTCGCTCGCCGAACAGCTCCATGGCCGCGTGGCGGATTCGTTGTCGCGGGGTGGTATCCATCGCTCCGTTCGGGATCTTTCTGGACGTGTGCCGGCTACCGAAACCGGGGTTGGCGGTCGCTGACAAAGACAGTAGGCGGTGAAGGGGCCGAGCATCGCGCAACCCGCGGTCAACCCCTTGCCGCTCGGCCTGACGATGTGTTTGTATTGGTTTGTGACACAAGTGTATCGTCGCGGCGATGCCGCGCCCGCCACGGACGTGGTTCGGCTGGACGGTTCCGCGGGCCAACCGCGAGAAGTTCTCGGCAACAAGGGCTTCGGCATCAATGCGATGCGACAGCGCGGTATGCCCGTACCACCGGCATTCTGCATCACCACCGACGTCTGCATGCGCTGGTTTGACGATCCCGAGGGCACCATCGAGAGCATCTGGCCACAAGTGCGTGCTCAGATGGCCTGGCTCGAGGCCGAAACGTCACGCACATTCGGCACCGGGCCGCGGCCCCTGCTGGTCAGCGTGCGCAGCGGAGCCGCGCAATCGATGCCCGGCATGCTCGACACGGTGCTGAACCTCGGCATCAACGACGCCGCGGAAAGGGCTTTGGCCGAGGCGTCCTCACCAGCGTTCGCGAGCGCGGTCCACGAGCGGTTCCAGCGGATGTATCGCAGCATCGTTTTGGGCGACGACCATGGTGTGGTTCCCGAGGATCCGCATCGACAGCTGCGCGAGGCCATCGACGCCGTGTTTCGATCATGGACCGGCGACCGGGCGGTCGCCTATCGACGACACCGGGGTCTCGATGACCGTGCAGGCACCGCGGTAGTCGTCCAGGCCATGGTGTTCGGCAACAGGGACGCCGATTCGGGTACCGGAGTGCTGTTCTCCCGCGATCCCAGAACTGGCGTGGACACGCCATATGGAGAGTGGCTCGCCGGCGGACAGGGCGAAGACGTCGTCTCCGGCAGCATGGACGTCGAATCCATCTCAGCTCTGGCGAACCGGCTTCCTGCGGTATACGACGAGCTGATGCGCGCCGCTCGAAGGCTGGAGAAGTCAACTGGCGACGTCCAGGACATCGAGTTCACCGTCGAGGAGGGCAGGCTGTGGTTACTGCAGACACGGGCGGCCAAACGCTCCGCGCAAGCCGCAGTACGCCTTGCCCTGGCGTTGCGACGCGAGGGATTGATCGATGACGCGCAATCGCTGCTGCGGGTGACTCCCGAAAACATACGGAGTCTGTTGCTGCCCGCTCTACAGCCCGAAACCCGGCTCGCTGCACCGCTTCTCGCATCGGGACTTGCGGCCTGTCCCGGAGTCGCGACCGGCAGGGCGTGTACCGACGTCGATCATGCCATCGACGCCGCCGAACGCGGCGAGGACGTGATCCTGGTGCGCACGACCACCAGTCCCGACGACGTGCAGGGCATGCTCGCTGCACGTGGCATCGTGACCGAGATCGGAGGGGCGACAAGCCACGCGGCAGTCGTCAGCCGGGAGCTGGGCAGGCCGTCAGTGGTGGGCTGCGGTCGCGGCGTGGCCGAAGAACTCGACGGCAGGCTCGTCACCGTCGACGGTAACGAAGGCGAAATCCGCGAAGGCATACTCGAACTCACCGCGTGGTCGGAGAGCGACACCCCGGACCTGAACGAACTGACCGAGATTGCCCGCAAACACCATCGCGCGCAAGGGCACGACAGCAGTGACCATCCGGGCCTGATAGCGATGCTTGCCGCCGTCCATCTCGCGCAACGGTCGAAAGGTGACGATGACTGAACTCGCGGTGCTACAGGGTGTTCGGCTGAAGGGACGTATCGCTACCGACGATTTGGCAGCGACCCTCGGCCAGGAGCCTGCCTCTGTGGCCGGCGTCGTCGATGCCCTCGGCGAGTCGGGCCTTCTGGTCGCAGGCAAGTTCCTGCGCATCACTCCGGAGGGACGCGCACGACTCGGTGAGCTGCTGGCCGAGGAGCGGGCGGCCGTCAATCAGACTTCCGTGACCGCGGCGTACAACGAGTTCCGAGACGTCAATACCGATTTCAAGGCGTTGCTTTCGGACTGGCAACTCAAGGGTGGCGCACCGAACCCCCATGACGACCCCGACTACGACGCCGGTGTGCTGAGACGCCTGGATCACGTCCACGAACGGACCCTGCCGATAATCGCCTCGGTGGCAACGCAACTCCCGCGACTGGCCGACTACGCGGACAAATTGCGCACCGCGCTGGAGAAGGTCCGTTCAGGAGACACTGCTTGGCTCACCCGCCCGATTGTCGACTCGTATCACACTGTGTGGTTCGAACTGCACGAGGAGCTGATCGAAGCCGCGGGACTGACCCGCGAGGACGAAGCGGCGGCGGGTCATGCGTGAGGCTCAGCCCTCAGCCGAGGGCTGCGCGCGTTCCAGGATCTGCACGGTCCCGGTGCTTCCGTCGATGCGGCAGTAGTCGCCCGTGCGCAGCGCGCGGGAGCCGTCTTTGGTGTTGACGATGCAGGGAATTCCCAACTCCCGCGCGATGATTGCCGCATGGTTGAACGTCCCACCGATGTCGACCACCAGCGCGCTGGACAGAAACATCAAGGATGCCCAACTCGGATCTGTCATCCTCGTGACCAGGATCTCCCCGGGTTCCACGTCGGCGCCCGGATCCGCCGGGTCGAGGATCACCTTTACCCGCCCCTCGACGACACCCGCGCTGGCCCCGACACCCTGCAGTTCGGTGATGTGCTCGGTGGAGGAATCTTCGCGTGCGGTGGGCATGCCTTGCCAGGTTTCCGGCAGTGCCATGGCCCGGTATTGATCGTGGCGCTCTCGACGACGGGCCACCACAGCGGTCCAATCATGCTGTTGCGGGGCGGTGATCTCGTCGACGGTCAGGAAGAACACGTCCTCGGGATCGGCCAGGACACCGCGTTCGGCCAGCAACACACCGATCCTGCGCGCGCACGCCCGTGCCATGTCCAGCGACTGCAGGAACGCCGCTTTGGCTACGCCCCGCATCGGTATCCCCCGCTCACCCATCCGAAACACCAGACGCCCGAGCGGCCGCTGCCAGACAGGCAGACTGGCGAGCAATCGCGCTTCGAGCGCAAGGCGTTCTTGGCGCTTGCGTTGCTCAGCGGTGACCGGGTCGGCATCGTCGGCCATGGCCGACCAGCCCGCGAGCGCGCTTCGCAATGGGGCCGGGTCTTCACGCCAGACGCGGCCGGACAGCTCACCCTCGCTGGGGCCGTGGTAGCCGTGCCGCGCCAACAGTTCTTCGACGGAAAGACCGCCCCGCGAGGCCTTCCAAAGGTCTTGGACCATGGCGGTTTCGGCGTGCTCCCCGTACCCGCTGGTGAGTGCGGTGAGATCCCCCACCCCGGCGTGTTGAACCAAGGCCGTAAGTGCTTCGAACGCCGGTTGCACGACGCAGGCGACCGCTTCGCCGTCGAGAATCACGCTGCGCAGGAAGCGTTCTCGTGCATCGGCCAACTGTATGATGGCCTCGGCGTGGCTCATGGTCGCCACCGAACCAATACGACTGCGCCACCACTGATCGATCTTGCGCTGGTTCTCGAGCAGCGTGCGCGGCAGCGTGAGAAAGGCAGTCGTGGACCGCACCGCGATCAACGGATATCGACGGCGGCGGCGCTGGGGGCGGTAGCCCGGCGGCACGATCCCGTAGATGCGCTCGGCCAGACGTGCACCCGTGGTCCCCGGCAGCGAATCCCCCATCCGCGTGAGGAAATCCACGCGGCCGGCCACCCTGCCGAAGAAGATGTTCACCGCGCGTTCGGTGGGGTTGTGCGGCACTCCCCGCTCCCGGCGCGGCAAAACTCCCATCGACACAAACGGTTCGCGCATGCTGCACTCGGCGGGCACACTCCAAATCGACCAGCTCAGCGGGGTCATGACGCCCGGCATCGCCTCACCGATGTTGGAGGAACTCCAGAATGCGTCCGGGGCACTGATCCCGTGTACGGGATTGTCGTCATCGGCAACCAGGTCGAGATGGTCCATCGCCGTCCTTTCATCCGCCCCGTCGGCCTCAGCATACCCGGGCGACGATGTGTTTGTATCGGTTTCAATACACTAGCATTGACATGTCTCCCCAGGGGTGCAAGAGTCGGCTGGTGCCCACGTTCGAGTTCACAGCGAGGCGTCGATGATCACGGCCGCCGACGATGCGTTGCATACTCCGGTCTCGGACGACTTTTGGTGGTCGGAGACGTACTACTTCAACTTCGACGCTCCCGCGGCGGGCCTGTCGTGCATCGTCTACCCTTGGCTGCGCGCGAATCTGGGCATTTCCGCATGTGGCGTCGCGGTTTGGCAGGGCTTCGCCGCATCTCCGTTCCAGATGCGCGTCTACGACTGGCAGCAGCAGCTGCCGATGCCTGACGGCGGTCTGCCCGACGTGGCGTTCGCCAACGGTGTCAGCATCGAATGTCTCGAACCGCTGATGCGCTACCGGCTGCGCTACACCTCGCCCACGTCGATCCGGCAGAAGGTGTCGTTCGACGTGACATGGGAGGGCATTGCGCCGCCCTACGAGGTCCTCAGGCACGACCTGCGGTTCCTCGGCAAGGGTCACTACGACCAACTCGGTCACGCCAGCGGGTGGCTGCAGATCGACGACGAGCGTCACGTCGTCGACTCATATGTCGGCCGGGACCGCTCCTGGGGTCCGCGTCCGGATCTCGGCGACGGTATGGGATACGCCACCACCACGCTCGGAGTCGCCTCGGCCGAATACGGCTGGCATCTCCTGTGCGCCGGCACGTCGGAGGAGGACTATGCCTGCGTCGGCGGGGTCGTGGTGATCGATGGCGTGGTGCGGCAACTTGAGACGGCGTCGCGAGAGGTGTTGCATCGGCACGAATCCGGCCGACCGGAGGTGGTGCGGGTGACGGGCGTCGATGACACCGGACGACGGCTCGATGTCACCGGCGAGGCCCTCAACGGTGCTCCGTTTCACGCCCGGCCGAATTTGTTCTCGTGGGTGACGGCGATGCACTGGGAGGGTGAAGGAGACTGCCGGGGCATTTCGTTCTACGGCCAGGACCAGGACGCTTGGTCGTTCAATTTGTACCGCGACCGGGTCCGCGAGGGACGGTTCGCGATGGGCGCGGAGGCGCCCGCCACCACGTCGCTGCCAATCGGCAACGCACCGACACAGTAAACGGAAGAGCTGACTATGGATTTGGGAATCGCCGGTAAGGTCGCGCTCGTCTCCGGCGGCAGCCGCGGCGTCGGCCGCAAGGCCGCTGAGATGTTCGCCGACGAAGGGTGCAAGGTCGCCGTCGTGGCGCGTGGCAAGGAGGCGATCGATGAGGCTGTCGCGGCCATCCAGGCCAATGGCGGTGCGGCTATTGGTGTTTCGGCGGACTTGACGCTCGAGGGCGATGTCGTTCGGGCCGTGGCCGAGACGACCGAGGCCTTCGGTCCGCCCGATATCGCGGTCTCGAACGTGCATGGCCCCGGCCCCGCGAACTTCGACGACCTCACGGATGAGAACCTCATTGACGCGTTCCAGCGCATGACGATCAGCTTGGTGTACATGGCGCGGGCCTGTCTGCCGCATATGAAGCGACAGGGGTGGGGTCGGCTGGTCAACGTCGGCTCGGGTGCGGCGAAGGAACCGCCTGCGGGGCTGCGGCACATGCTGGCCAACAGCACGCGGGCGGCGGCGGTCGGGCTGAACAAGTCGATGGCTAACGAGCTGGGCAGTTTCGGCATCACAGTCAACACGGTTGCCACGGGCTGGATCGGTACCGAGCGCATGCACGAGTACGTCACGAAAGTTGCCACAGAACGCGGCATCTCACCCGAGCAGGTCCTGAGCACGGTGACCGCCGACATCCCCGCGGGGCGCGTGGGACGCCCGGAAGAGGAGGCGAGTCTGGTCGTCTACCTGGCGTCCGAATTGGGCGGCTACATCAACGGCGAATTCATCAACGTCGACGGCGGCTCCCACCGCAGCGCGTTCTAGGGAGCCGGCATGCTGCAGCCCGTAGGATCTGTTATCGAGATCGCGCACGTTGTCGACGACCTCGACACCGCGATCACGCAATTCGTCGAATTCTGGGGTGCCGGAACGATTTACACCGCGGGTTGAGACATGGCGAAACCAACCATCGACAAAAGTGATCTGACCACCAAGGCGCGCGTACGGGCCGCCGCGCTAGACCTTGTCGGCGAGCAGGGGCTCGATGCGACCACAATCCGCCAGGTGGCCGCACACGCCGGTGTTTCGGTCGGAGTGGTGCAGCACCATTACAAGACGAAAGCCGAGTTGGCCGACGACGTCCGCGCCTGGGTGTTGGCCCGCCTGGTCGACGCCGCGGGGGCCGTCTCCGGCGCACGCATCGATGCGGTCCGCCCGGAACTCGCGGCGTTCGACGACTTGATGTCGGGCAACCCCAAGCTGGCCGCCTACACCCGACGCATCCTCATCGAGGCCACTCCGAATGCCAAGCGGTGGTTCGCCGAAGCGCTGGATCAGACCGTCGAGCAGGTGCGCGAAAAGACCCCCGACGGACTGGCTGCCCGACCCGAGGAGCTACGGACCGTTGCCGCGATGCTGCTGGTCGTGACTTTCGGCCCGGTGATACTCGGGTCGGCGTTGACCGACCTCCTCGACTGCTCTGTCGAGGAGGCCCAGTACCGGTGGCGGCAGGTCGAGGACGGCATGCCGATCACAGCCGCGTTGCCCCGACCCCGGTGATGTGAAAGGTAGGACCAGGCATGACGACGACCGTCGAAGCCACGCGTGACACGCTCATCGCCAAGGACGCGATTCGCGATCTCGTTCTCCAGTTCTGTCGCGCCGTCGACCGTGGCGACGTGGCACTCGCCAGGACCCTGTACGAGAACGACGCCCTCGACGAGCACGGCTTCAATCGCACCAACACCGCGCAGGAATTCCTCGATTCGATCGAGTCGATGGAGGCGCAATTGGCGGTGATCCAGCACAACATTACGAACCACCTGATCCGAATAACCGGCCCGCGCAGCGCAGAGGGTGAGGCCTACATCATCGCGTATCACCGTTCGGAGAGCGAGGATTCCGCGTACCTACTGATCACCGGCGGCCGCTATCTCGATCGCTATTCCAAACGCGGAGGTCAATGGAAGATCGCCCACCGCAAGTGCGTCATCGACTGGGCGCAGGACATGACCGTTCCGGCGAGACTCCGCGACGATTCCATCACCGCCAACGTCGCCACGGGGCGGATGGACGCCGACGATCCTTCCTATGGCTTCTTCGCCGCGTTCATGCGAGGGCAACGGACGTGAATCACTAACTCCCCATGCCGAAATGGTCCGCGAAGCGCGCCAGATAGGTCTCGGCAGATGATGCGGATGTCGCATCGACATGGGCGAGGATCAGGGTGGCCCCGGCCCGCGCCATGCCTTTCACGTATTCATCAAGTGCGTCCACCGCGCGAGCGTCGTCAAAGTCGACCGACGGTGCGGCGACCTGTATTTCAACACTGGCTATATCGCGGCCCGACGCCGTAAGGAGATCACGGAGGGTGTCCACTGCCCGCGAGAAGTCGTCGATGCCTTCGATCGTCGCGGTTCGGACCGACGATGCTACGGCGGCAGGGGCCACTACCGGGCTCCAACCGCTACCGTGTTCGACCACCCTTCGCAGCGTCGCGTTGTTGTTGCCGCCGATCCATAGTGGTGGGTGCGGCTTCTGGATGGGCGCGTCCAGGTTGACTTCACCGTTCGCCGCGAAGGTGGATCCGCTGACCGGCTGCTCGGGGTGTGTCCAGATCCGGCGCAATGCGGCCAGCGATTCGTCGAAAAGCGCCGTTCGATTGTCGAACTCGGCTCCGACAGCAGCGAACTCGGAACGCAGGTAGCCCGCTCCGACGCCGGCGATCAATCGCCCGCCGGAGACGATGTCCAACGACGTGAGGGCTTTCGCGGCCATGTATGGGCTCCGGAAGGGCAGCACATACAGATGCGTCATCAGCCGGATCGTGGTGGTCGTCGCGGCGAAGAAGGCGAGGGCCACGGTCGGGTCGAAGGTATCGTGGCCGCCCGCCCGCCGCCATTTCATCGACGGAGCTGGGTGTTCGGCGAGTGCGATCGCGTCGAAGCCGAGCGCCTCTGCGTGGGTGGCGAGCGCCCGCATGACCGCCGGCTCGCGGAATTCGGCGCTGGCCGTCGGAACATCACTGGGATACTCGATCGAGAATCTCATCGGTCAGTAGATCGATCCGGTGCCGCCGCCATCGAGGTGGAGGTTCATCCCGTTGAAGAAGTCCGCCTTCGTGCTGGCGAGCATCGCGACGGCATAGGCGATGTCGCTGACCTGTCCGATTCGATGAACGGTCTGTCCGGTTCCTTTCAACACGTATTCCGCGGCGCGGTCGAGGTCGTCGCCCCATCCGCGGCGCTCGGCGAAAGTACGTAAGAACGCGCGCAGGCCGTCGGTCATGATCATTCCGGGCATCACCGTGTTGACCGTGACCCCGGTGCCCGCCAGAGCTTTTGACAGGCCCATCGACATATTGATCATCGCCGCCTTGGACTGCCCGTAATCCGGTTGGCCCGATGTCGGGATTATGCCTGCCGCGGACGCGACCTGGATGATGCGCCCCCAACCGTTTTCCTTCATCGCCGGCGTGAGGGCGTGGATGAGGTACCCCGCCGACAACACGTTGCGCTGATATGTGACTCCCCACTCCGACACCGGGAGCGCGAACCACGACTGCACCCCTGACTCCGATGGTCCACCAGCGTTGTTCACCAATATGTCTATCCCGCCGAACGCCGCCGCCGCAGTCTCGGCGACACCCGCCGCGCCGTCCTCGCTGGATAGATCGCCCACCGCGTCGGCTGCCTTCCCGCCGTTCTGCCGGATGCCATCGGCCACTGCCGAAACCCGGTCTGCATTGCGTCCGTGGATAACCACCGACACTCCCTCGGCCGCCAGCATCCTGGCAATTCCGGCACCGATCCCCGAACTACTTCCGGTGACGAGTGCCCGCTTGCCGTCCAGACCCAGCTTCATGACTGACGTCGTCCCTTCACATTGCGGCCCGTCCCAGATTGTCACGGCGCCACCGGCTTTGTCTAGTGGCACTGAACTTAATGTTGGCGTGGCGACACGGGCAAAGCAGCATGGTCGCTATCGTATTGACGATGACGGATAGCCCGAAGGTGCGCCGCGGCCACGCCCGCGCCGCGCTTATCGAGGCCGCGAGGCGGCAATTCGAAGAAGTCGGTTTCACCGCCGCGACGACACTGGACATCGCCAACCGGGCCGGTGTGTCGGAAACGCTGATCTTTCGCTACTTCGGTTCCAAGACCGGACTTTTCGTCGAGGCTGTGCTTACGCCGATGGCCTCGTTCATCAGTGGCCTGGTGGACAGATGGGAAAGCGGCACGCTGCCCGGCGACACGTCGTTCCAAGGGACGATCGGCAGATACATCGACGATCTGTCGGCGGCACTGCCCGACCGAGGTGCGCTCGCACGGGCGACCGTCGAAGCACTTGCGACACATGGGGATGCGCCCGAGATAAAGGAATTCCGGGAGCGGTTGTCGTCCCTGTTCGACACTCTTGCGATCGACATGGAGGCCTATCTCGGCCAGCACGGCCTCCGCGATGCCGATCCGAAGATCATCGTTCGCATGGGGTTCTTGCTCGTGGGTGCCGTCTCGGCCCTTCTGCCCCTTACCTATCCCGACGGCCACACACGGCCATCGCCGCAGCGGGTGAAGCCCGAACTGACGGACTTCATTCTCTACGGTCTGCAATCGCCGCGGCCCTGAGGCTTCTACGACCCACCGGTCGATCGTCTTGTGCACCAGCTCGTCACCGAGGCGCACTATTCGATCCCATCGGCCGAGCACCGCTGAGGCCCGCCCGCGATAGCTGCCTCCATGCCGCTGTCCCATCTCCGCGGGTCGGCGCGGTGTGGATCTGCTTGCAGCGGCAGCGCACGATAAACTACTCTCGAAATAACTAAATGTTTTTATATTTTGGCACATTGAAATGTCCTTGAGGAGCTACCCGTGCCGTTGCAACCCTGGATGGAATTGATCTCTGTCGACGATCACCTGATCGAACATCCGAAGGTGTGGAGTGATCGCCTCCCCACCAAGCACCTGGAGGCGGGCCCGAAAATCATCGAGTGGGAACGCCCCGACACCCACCAGATGTGTCAGGTGTGGGAATACGAGGGCCGGATCTATCCGTACATCGGCCTCAACGCCGTCGCGGGCAAGAAGCCCGAGGAGTACGGCATCGAACCGGTGCGCTATGACGACATGATCCCCGGTTGTTATGACCCCAAGGCACGGGTGGCCGACATGGACATCGACGGTGTGCAGGCGATGACATGCTTCCCGTCGTTCCCCCGATTCGCCGGCGCGGTGTTCGCCGAGGGCGAGGACAAGGAACTCGCCAAGTTGTGTTCGGCGGCCTGGAACGACTTTCACCTCGATGAGTGGGCCGCCACGGCGCCCGACCGGTTCGTCCCGGTGGCCATGCTGCCGTTCTGGGACCTCGAGGCCAGCGTCAAGGAGATCCACCGCGTCGCCGCGAAGGGCGCCAAGTGCGTGACGTTCCCGGACCTGCCCGACCGACTCGGATTGCCTTCCGTGCACTCCGATCACTGGGATCCGGTGCTCTCGGCGATGGAGGAAACCGGCATGGTGCTGGCTCAGCACTTCGGTTCCGGCGGCTTCCCACCGCCGATTGCTCCCGACGCGCCTTTCGCCGTGTTCATCACGCTGATGGGGACCATGTCGATGACCTCGATGACGGACTGGCTGTTCTCCAACACCCTCTACCGACACCCGAAGTTGAAGATCGGCCTGTCTGAGGGCGGCATCGGCTGGATCCCCTACATCCTGGAGCGCTGCGACAGCGTGTGGCGTAAGCACCGCTTCTACAACAACATCAACCAGGATCACCCGCCGAGCTACCTGTTCAAGAAGCACATTCACGGCTGCTTCATCGAGGATGACTTCGGCGTGGAGATGCGCCACATGATCGGCGTCGACAAGATCACCTGGGAGTGCGACTATCCGCACTCCGACTCGTTTTGGCCTCAGAGCCGAGAGCGCGCGGCGCAGGCGTTGGAGAAGGTGCCCGACGACGAGGTGCACCGCATCGTCGAACTGAATGCCCGTGAGTTCTATAACTTTCCGCGGGCGGCGTGACCGGCTGTGACCGACGACGGGGCGACCGGTCGGGCAAGCGTAGAGCGGATCGAGCAACTTCCGCAGTCGGACTGGACCGACCAGGACCTACTCACCAAGGACGAGGCCCGCGGACGCCTCGTCGAGGAGATCGGTCGCACCCGGGCCCGGCTCGAGGAATTGCAGGCCGGTACATGCGACCCGTCTCACCACGATGCCGAGATCACCCTGCTGGCCCGTCGACTCAATGCGATGGAGTCGGTCCGCGACGAATACAACGACTATCTCGACGGGAAGTGATTCCGACCCGTCCTACACCAAGGAGTGACCGGTGTCGGCTACCCCTGACGTCCTAGAAGACGTCGGCGCAATACGCGCGGAGATCCGCTCGTTCCTGGACAACGCACCGAGGCCCGCAGGTCTACGGAACTACGGGCCCACGCCCACCGCGGACGACGTCGAACCTGGCCGGATCTGGCACCGCTACCTCGCCGACCACGGCTACGCCTGCTTGCACTGGCCGCGCGAGTTCGGCGGTGCCGCAGCAACAGTGACGTATCAGGCCGTCTTCGCCGAGGAGTGCGCGCGAGCCGAAGTGCCCCGCCAGCTCAACATCACCGGTGCCGACTTGGTTGGACCTGTGCTGATCAAGTTCGGCAGCCAGCAGCAGAAGGATCGCTACCTGGAACCGATCAGGCTGGGCGACGATGTCTGGTGTCAGCTCTTCTCCGAGCCCGGCGCCGGCTCAGACCTCGCCGGTGTTCGCACGCGGGCCGAGCGCACCGCCACGGGCTGGCGGATCGATGGTCAGAAGGTGTGGAGTTCGGCGGCCGCCTCGGCCCGCTTCGGGCTGCTGCTCGCCCGAACGGGGCCGGACAAGCACCGCGACTTGTCGATGTTCGTCGTGCCCATGGACATCCCGGGGGTCACGGTGCGCCCGCTGACGCAGATGGACGGCGAGAGCAAGTTCAACGAAGTTTTCTTCGACGGCGCCGAACTCGACGAAGGCGCACTGATCGGTGAGGTTGGTCAGGGCTGGACGGTGGCGATGGTGACGCTGGGCCGTGAGCGCCTGACGTTGGGTTCGCAGGCAGTATCGATGTTCCGGTTGCACGAGCGCATGGTCGATGCGGCCCGCGACCACGACCTGCTCGACCCGGTGCTGTCGAGGTCGATGACCCGGCTTTGGGCCAGGATGTGGCTGCTCCGCTACACCTGGCAGCGTGCCATCGACTCGGGTGACCTGACGTCGCCGGCCTTCTCGGTGCTCAAGCTGATGACGTCGGAAACGGACCAGGACCTGGGTGACATGGCCACCGAGGTGCTCGGTACCGACGCGTGCGCGGACCCCGAGGACGACGGCCTGGTGCACCACATGCTGGTCGGACGAGCACAGACGATCCTGGGCGGAACCAGCGAGATTCAGCGCAACATTCTCGGTGAGCGGGTACTCGGCCTCCCCAAAGAACCACGATGACGGCGAGTTTGACTGCGGCCGACTTCACCTCAGCGCTGCGCGCCGCGCTGCGTCCCGGAATGACGGTTGCCCTCGGCGACGGAGTGGGCGCGCTTAGCTGCCTCGACGACGGAGCATCGGTCGGCGCGGCGCTGAGCGTCGCCGCCAGCGAGGTCGGCGCGGTGCGCCTGGTGCTGGGCTGGCTGGCCGCCCCGATCGACGGCCTCGACGCAGACGCATTCGCCGACGTGGTTGCGTTGATGCCCGGATGGGGCGTGCGCGAGGTACTGCGAAGCCCGAAGGCGCGTTTCCTACCGACGCGGCTGGCGGCGATTCCCGCGCTGTTGGCTGACGTGCTGCGGCCCGACGTGCTGCTCACCCGGCTGGTACGTCGGGACGGCTTGCTGCGGTTCGGCACCGAGGTGTCCTGGCAGCGCGCGGTAATCGACAGCGGCGCAAGGACTCTCGCGGTTATCGACACCTCGGCGCCCGTGGCGGATGCCGGACCTCCACTCGACCCGTCGCGCGTCGAGGTGCTCGGCACTGTCGGGAGCGGACCGGCGCAAATACCGCAGCGCGAGCCCGAACCGATTCACGATGCCCTCGCCGACGCGGTACTGCCGCTGCTCCCTGAAGGCGCCCGGATCCAGTACGGGCCAGGGCAGCTCGGCACTGCACTGCTGCGACGGGCGCGGAAGCCGTTGCACGTCGACACCGGGCTACTCACCGACGCCGTCGTCGACCTCGACCGACGTGGCCTGCTGGCGGGAACCCCATCGGCCACGTATCTGCTGGGCAGCGACACGCTCTACGACTGGGCCGACGGGCGCCCCATCTTGCATGGGCTCGATTACACCCACGACTTCACCCGACTGTCGCGCGGCGCACCGCTGGTCGCGGTGAACACCGCCATCGAGATCGACCAATACGGGCAGGTCAACGTCGAGGGCGTGCACGACAAGGTGATCGGTGGCATCGGCGGGCACCCCGACTATTGCGCCGCAGCCCGAATGAGCAGCGGCGGACTGTCGATCATCGTCGTTCCGACGAGAGTAAAAGGGCGCCCACCCCTGGTCGAGCAGCTCAGCCGGCCCGCCTCCACACCCGCCCACGACATCGATCTGATCGTCACCGAGTCCGGATACGTCGACCTGCGCACGGCAGACTGGGCGCAGCGCCGCACGCTCATCACCGAATTGTTCACGGAATGAAGGAGATAACGCGCGATGCCTGAAGGCCCATTGACCGGCAAGGTCGTCCTGGTGACCGGAGGCGGACGGGGTATCGGCCGTGGCCACTGCCTCGAGCTGGCCAAGCAGGGCGCCGCCGTCGTGGTGAACGATCCAGGCGTCGGCCGGGATGGCTCCAGCGGTGAAGGTGAAGGCCCCGCGGCCGATGTT
Source organism: Mycobacterium sp. NTMscope_Eco_3 (assembly GCF_976985685.1). NCBI lineage: Bacteria > Bacillati > Actinomycetota > Actinomycetes > Mycobacteriales > Mycobacteriaceae > Mycobacterium > Mycobacterium sp. NTMscope_Eco_3. Next base: position 2,839,483 of record NZ_CDRJYZ010000001.1, read on the forward strand.
GTCGCCGAAATCGAAGCGGCCGGCGGCAAGGCCGTGGCACACACGGGTTCGGTGTCGGCGTGGGATGACGTCGCCGACATGGTGTCGACCGCCATCCACACGTTCGGCTCCCTCACCGGTGTGGTGAACAACGCCGGCATCCTGCGTGACTCCATGGTGGCCGCCTCTAGTGAGGCCGATTGGGACGCCGTCATCGCCGTACATCTCAAGGGCACCTTCGCCGTCACCCGGCACGCCTGTGAGTACTGGCGGGCACAGTTCAAGGCAGGCAACTCGATTGACGCGCACATCGTCAACACGGTGTCGGGCGCGGGCCTGTGGGGCAATGTCGGGCAGAGCGCTTACGGCGCGGCCAAGGCCGCGATCGCCAACCTGACGTTCGTTACCGCGATGGAGGCACAGCGTTACGGTGTTGCGGTCAACGCGATCTCACCGCTGGCCATGTCGCGGATGACCGCCGACGTGTTCGGTGCTCGAGCTGACGACCCCGCACTCGATCCCGCACGCAGCTCCGCGGTGGTGGCGTGGCTGCAATCTGCCCGCTCGTCCTGGCTCACCGGGCAGATCCTCCGCATCAACGGCGGCAAGCTGACCCGCATCGATGGCTTTGCCGAGGCGCCCGGCGCCTATTATGCCAAAGACGGTGTCTCGCTGACATTTTCGGAGATCGGGCAGGCTGTCAGCTGGCTCTACGGCACTTCTCCCCGCGGGCTGGCCGGGCCGCTGCCGACGGCCTGAACGCCAAACGGATTAGGGCGCCCCGCCATCGGCGTAGATGGTTTGTCCGGTGACGAACGCACAGATGTCCGAGAGCAGGAAGGCGATCAGCGCACCGATCTCGTCAGGCTGCCCGGGCCGACCGAGGGCGGCGTCGAATCCGAAGTCCTCCACGAGTGCCCGCTCGAGTGCCTCGTCGTAGGGATAGCCCTTGCTTTCGGCGATGTATCCCCGAACGGCATGCAGCGCATCGGTTTCCACTGCGCCGGGGGCAACGCTGTTCGCCCGGATCCCCGATTTTCCGTGGGTGCGCGCAATGCCGCGGGTGAACGTGGCGACCGCCGCCTTGAGGCTGGCGTAGGGTAACCGAGGCTCGTGTGGCGAGCGGGCCGAGTATGCGGCGGTGGTCACGATCGCGCCTCCGTTGACCGCGAGGTGCGGCAAAGCAGCTTGCACGCTACGAGTGGTCGCCAGAAGGACGTCGTGAAACGCGGTGTCCCATGCGTCGTCGTCCGAGTCGATGGGCATCATCCCCGCGGTGCCCATGGTGACGGCGATGCCGTCGAGTCGGCCCAGGATGTTGACGGCTTCCTCGACGGCGGCGACCGCCGCGCCGGGTTGACTCACATCAAAGGTCAAGCCGTGCGCCGCGGCAGCGCCTGATTCGGCGATCTGGGCCGTCGCGCCCTTGGCTTTGGCCTCGTCGCGCCCGACCACGACGACGGACGCGCTTTCGCGAGCCAGCGCCCGTGCCGCCGCCAGCCCCATACCGGCCGTTCCGCCGACGACGAGATATCCTTTTCCCTCCATCTGCAGATGCACCGATTAGCTCCTTCCCGTGGAGGGACTGAAGTGACTGAGCGGCCGCTCGACGAACTCGAACACCACGCCGTCGGGCGACCGTAGAAATGCGATGTGCAGGCCCTCGATCTTGGTTCCCGGCAGCGGACACCACACTGGATCACCCATCCGCTCAATCGAATCGGGCACCTGCGCCAGTGCCTCGCCCACATCCTCCACCCGAAGCGCGCAACGGTAGAGGCCCTGGCGGTTACCGGCCCAGGGCACCGGGGTATGCGCGGTTCCAGGATGTTGCACCACCACCAGCGCGAACTGATTCCCATCCTCGGCCAGCGCGTAACGCGCTACCACGCAATCGGTTTCACCCGTGCCGTCCGGGCTGAGCTGCGCACCGGCGACCCGCATCACCCGCGGCGCATCTACCTCTTCGAACCCGATGGCGGTGAGAAACTCGCCAGTCGCGGCCGCGTCGATCGCGGCGATCCTGATCCCATTGAACAGTGTGAATAACGCGCCATTCGCGCCCCCGGCATCAACCGGTGACTCGACCACCTCGATCACCACGCCATCAGGGTCCAGCGCGAGGACCGACTTTCCGTCATCGATGAGGCCGTCGACCGGATCGCCCACCGTCAGTCCCCCGTCGCGCAACGCGGTCACGGCGCCGTCGAGGTCAGCGACCGCCAGTTGCACTGACCGGATTCCGGGGCGCACCGGGTCGCGACTCGGGTCGCGACTCAACGTAGGCGAGCGGTATTCGATCGCCTCCAACGCACAGCCTGCGCGACCGCCACGCGCGTCGTAGAGAAATGCGGTGGCGCAATATGTTTCACCGTCGAGGCCGAGAATGGTGCCGTCGGTGGCGATTTTCGGGTCCGTACGCATACGTGCCCTCAGACCCAGTATGTCCCCGTAGACGTACTCCGTGCGGTCCAGCGATTCGCAATTGAGATTGACGTGCAGGAAGCGCCGCGCGAGGTCCTCCGAACCCACTACAGCACCACCGAGTTGATCTTGAACTCGATGATTTCGTCCTCACTGAAGCCGAGCTCGGCCAGCAACGCGTCGGTATGTTCACCGTGTCCGGGCGCACACGTCAGGTCCAGCGGCACCTCGTCGAACTGCACCGGGCTGGCCGCCAGCGCGAACTCATTGCCACTGGCATTAGTAGCTCGCGGCAGATACCCGTTGGCGATCGTCTGCGGGTCCTCGTGTACCTCGCGGGCGGTGCGCATCACGTCCCACACCCCCTCGAAACCGCCGAAGGCCTTCTCCCAATGGGAAAGGTCCTGCGACTCAAAGGTCCGGCGCAGTTCCGCGATGCACTCCTTGCGGTTGCCGAATCTCACCATCGCCGAAGCGAAGCGCTCGTCATCGATCAGGTCGGTGCGCCCCAGCCGGGTGCAGAAGTCCGCCCAGAATCGGTCGGCCTGCAGCAGCACGAAGGCGATGAACCGGTTGTCGCGGGTCTTGTAGATGCTGGCTACCGGGTTGGGCATCTCGTCCAGGTTGAACTTCGGGATGTCCTGACCGGTGACGCCTGATCCGACGATGTCCGGACCCAACTGCCAGATCGCGGCGTTGAGCAGCGACACGTCGACCACCGACGGTTCTCCGGTGCGCTCGCGCTTCACCAGCGCCGCAGCGATTCCGCCCGCGATCGCCAGCCCGCCGTAGGAGTCGCCGAATGCCGGTCGCTGGATGGGCGGGTACGAACCGTCACCCGCCGAGTAGGCGTCGCCGATTCCGCCTCGGGCCCAGTACGCAGCCAGGTCGAAGCCGCCCTGCGAGGCGAGGTCGCCGCGGGTGCCGTAGCCGTGCCCGCGGGCATAGATGATCTTGGGGTTGCGCGCACGTACCTGCTCGACGTCGATCCCCATCCGCTGGCGCGAATCCGGCAGCAAGTTGGTGACGAAGACGTCCGCGGTTTCGAGCAGCTTCATCAGCAGCTCCAACCCGTCGGGGGTAGAGGTGTCCAGCCCGATGCTGCGCTTGCCCCGGTTGGGCTGCTCGATGAAGTGATTCACTCCCCCGGCGGCGGTGACAATTCCGGAGCTGATCAGGCCACGCTGCGGATCACCGGTTTCGGGGTGCTCGATCTTGATGACGTCGGCGCCCCAGTCGGCGAGGACGGCACCGGCGGCGGGGACGAACGTCCACGCGGCGAGTTCGACGACGCGGATTCCGCTGAGAATGTCGCTCACAGGGGGTATCCGATCGTCTTGGTCTGCAGATGTTGCTCGAAGCCTTCGATGCCGTTCTGCCTGCCGATGCCGCTCATCTTGTACCCACCGAACGGCGCGTCGGCGCCGTAGTACATGCCGCTGTTGATCATCAGTGAGCCGGTTCGGATGCGGCGCGCGACTGCCATGGCCCGCTCGTCGGAGCCCATGATTCCGCCCGCCAGGCCGTAGGTGGAGTTGTTGGCCATCTCGACGGCGCCGTCGTCGCCGCCGTCGTACGGCGTGACGGACAGCACCGGCCCGAAAATCTCCTCCTGGAAGATCGTGTGGTCCGGGGCGACGTCGGCGACGACGGTCGGCGCCACGAAATATCCGCGGTCCAGGCCCTCCGGCACCCCGCCGCCGGCGGTGACGCGGCCTCCCTCACGCTTGGCGGTCTCGATGTAGTTCAACACCCGGGCCTGCTGCTTAGCCGACACCAGCGGCCCGCAGAAAGTATTCGGGTCCGAGGGGTCGCCGACCGTGAGGGAGCCGAAGGTGGCGCTGGCGACCTCGACGGCCTGGTCATAGTGCGAGCGCGGCACGAGCATCCTGGTGGCCAACGCACAGCCCTGACCGGAATGCATCAGCGCGCCAATGCAACCGGGCAACGCCATGCCCATATCGGCGTCGTCGAGCACCAGATACGCAGACTTCCCGCCGAGTTCAAGCATGTTGCGCTTCATGGTGTCGGCCGACAGCCGCTGGATCAGCTTGCCGACCGCGGTTGATCCCGTGAAGGACACCATGTCAATCCGCGGGTCGGTGGCGAGCACCTGGGCGATGTCATTGTCCGACGCCGGCACGATGTTGACGACACCGGCCGGGATGTCGGTCTTCTCGGCGATGATCCGGCCCCACCGCAACGCGCTCCACGGCGTCTCGACGGCCGGCTTGAGCACCATCGTGTTCCCAGTGGCCAGGATCTGGCCCACTTTGTTGCTGATGATCTCGAACGGGAAATTCCACGGTGTGATGGCGCCGACGACACCCATTGGTTCCTTGACCACGACGCGGTTGTACGGCACGCCCATCTTGGCGTCCTCGTCGAGCATCCGCTCCCACTGGAAGGTCGAGATCAGCTGGGCCGGATACCGGATAGCGTCGGCGAGCGGCCATTCCAGCTGCGCGATGTAGGTCATCCCCACCGTCGCGCCGACTTCGGCGATCAGCTCAGCACGGATGTCCTCTTTTTCCTCCTGCAGCGCTTCGTGCAACTGCATCAGGCAGCGTTGCCGGAACTCGTGGTTAGTCGACCAGTCGGTGGTGTCGAACGCACGGCGGGCGGCGGCGATGGCCTCCTGCATGTCCTCTGCGCTGGCGTCGGTGGCGTGCCCGAGCACTTCCTCATTCGCCGGATTGATGTTGTCGACGGTCTTCCCCGTCGACGAATCCCGCAGCCGCCCGTCGATAAACAGCCTGGCCTCGGGATTGAAGTTGACGGTGGCGGCGGCGATGGGTGAAGCCGTCATTGGCGATCCCTCTCACTGAAGTGTGGGCATGAGTTATTGTAGCCTCTTATAGATAACTGTTTAGCTGATTCTGGCATGCGTCAGGGTCCGGCGTCCATGAAGGGGGGTCGGTTGTCCGTCCCTGTCGACAGCGCCATTGACAGCAGTGGCCGACTCGAATATGCGGCCGACGTCGCCTCGTACCGCCAGGACTTCAGGCGTTACCTCCGTGACCTGGAAACAGCCGACGATTGGCGCTCGGCCGCATTCACCAGCGCCGAGGACGGTTTGGCCCATGACGCTCAAGTGATGGCACGGCTGCACGCCGACGGCTGGAACCGGTATGGCTGGCCGGAGGCGGCCGGCGGTCTCGGTGGAAACGAAATCCATCGGGCCGTGTACTACGAGGAACTCGGCTACGCGATGCTGCCGATACCGGCGCAACATTGGACGTTGGAGACCCTGGGTCCGGCCCTGCTCAAGTTCGCTCCCGGTCTGGCCGCGGCCTACCTGCCCGGCTACCTCGGCGGCGCCGAATGGTGGGGCCAGAGCTTCTCCGAACCGGAGTCCGGGAGCGACCTCGCCACGCTGCGTACCCGCGCGGTCGCTGATGGTGACGGCGGCTTCGTCATCAACGGGCAGAAGATCTGGACCAGCCAGGGTCCGACGGCCACCCGACTGCTCGTGCTGCTGCGTACCGGTACGACCGAGAGCCGCCACCGCGGACTGACGATGATCATGGTCGACGCCGACGCGCCAGGGGTCACCATCCGGCCGATCGCGCTGGCAAGTGGCCGTCGCGAACTGGCCGAAGTGTTCTTCGACGATGTCAGGGTCGACCGCGAACGAGTGATCGGCGACGTCGACGGTGGCTGGGCGGTGGCGATGCACCTGATGCAGTACGAACGTGGCATGTACGGCTACGCCGTCCTCAATAAAGTGCTCATCGAGCTGAGCCGGCTGCGGGAGGACATGGTGATCGCCGGTGCGACCGAAGCGCAGCGCCAGCGCTTCGCCCAGGTCTACGTCGACGTGATTGCCGCCCAGGCCCGGACCGCCACCACTGTCCGGCGACTGGCTGCGGGTGAATCAGTCGGCGCGGACAGCAGCATCGACAAACTCCTCTTCGGCCGGGCCGAAAAGCAAGTGAACGACCTGGTCCTCGAGATCGGCAGGGAGCAGATGCTGGCCGGAACCGGTCGCGGCGGCGCGGCGCTGAACACCGCGCGCGCCGAGTGGTGGTACTCGCGGGCCGCCACGATCATGGGCGGCACAGCCGAAGTCCAGCGCGGCATCATCGCCGACCACCTCCTCGGGTTGCCCAAGGAGAAGAGATGAGCCGCGCCCGCGACGATGCGGGCCGCTTGGCGGCCCGACCAGGAGCGACGCCCATGAGCAAGGAGGGCCAACCGATCGACGAGTCGTGGCCAATGGTCGAGGAAGCCGTGTTCCGTCTCTTCGAAGAACTGGCAGGCAAGTCCGGCAACGGTGCCGTCCCCGCAGCGACATCGGGCTCGGCGGAACACGTGGCGATCGGTCCGCGTCTGGCTGAGCTGGGCTGGTCGGATATCGAAGCCGAGTATCCCGTCGAGGCGTGCGAGCTGCTGTTCCGCGCCCAGGGTCGATCGCTGGCCCTCACTGACTGCCTCGATCGCGTCATGTTGGCTGAGCTCGCCGAACTGCTCGACGAACCCGCCGACCACGTTCTGCTGCCCGGGCTGAGCCCTGGACATATTCCGGGTTCCGATGACGATCGGGTCTCGGGCATCGTGCTAGGCCCACTCGAGGGTCGGCTGGTCGTTCCGGTGTCGAGGCCGATGGGGGCGGTGTCGGTGGGTGTGGTCGACTCGTCGCAGCTCGACGGCGAGCGCATGGACACCTTCGACGCGTCGGCGTTCTGGACTCGGGTCAGGGGTCCGCTGGACGCCAGCCTCGTCGAAGCGTCCACCGAATGGGACCGGGCGATGGCCGCGGCACACCGGGCGCTGGCCACCGAACTGGTGGCGCTGGCCGAGCAGGCGTTGCGCATCGCGGTCGAACACGTCAGCGTGCGCGTGCAATTCGGCGCCCCGATCGGGTCGTTCCAATCGCCGCGCCACGCGCTCGCCGATGCGTCGGCGGTGCTGGCCGGCGCGCGGGCGCTGCTGAGCGAGTCCTGGCGCTACGGCGGCCGGCTATCGGCCGTGACCGCCAAGGCCGCGGCCGGGCGGGCACACCGCGCGGTCAGCGACGTGGCGTTGCAGGTGTGCGGCGCGATCGGCCTGACCGCCGAGCACGACCTGCACCGTTACGTCACGCGTGGCTTCCAGGTTGATGCGCTCTGTGGGTCGCACGATCACCTCGAAGCGCTGCTCGGCGAACGGCTGTTCGAGATCTACGCTCCGGGCCGTGCATTGCCCGCCATCGTCACGTGGTCCGACTAGAAGAAAGCCGAGCAAAGGGAAATCCATGCGCCGCAACATCTTCGACGAGATCCACGACGACTTTCGAGCCAGCGCTCGCGAGTTCTTCGAGCGGGAATGCGTGCCGAACATTGAGAAGTGGGAACGCGACGGCAAAGTCAGTCGCGAGGCGTGGCTGGCCGCGGGGGCCGCTGGCCTTATCGGGTGGGAGTTCGACGAGAAGTACGGCGGCCTTGGGGTCAAGGATTTCCGGTTCAACCAGATCATCTCCGAGGAGATGTTCCTGACCGGATCGGTGGGCATCGGTCTTGGCGTCCAGAACGACATCCTGGTGCCGTACCTCAACCACCTCACCACCGACGAACAGAAGGCCCGCTGGCTGCCCAAGTTCGTCTCCGGTGAGTACATCGGCTCGATCGCGATGTCAGAGCCTGCGGCCGGATCCGACCTGGCGGGCATCAAGACCACCGCACGCGACGAGGGCGACCACTGGGTTGTCAACGGCCAGAAGACGTTCATCAGCAACGGCCTGCTGTCCAAGCTGGTGCTGACTGCCGTGAAGACCGACCCGACCGCCAGGCACAAGGGCATCAGCCTGCTGATGATCGAAGATGGCATGGAGGGCTTCACCCGCGGCCGCAAGCTCGACAAGATCGGCCAGTACTCCGCCGATACCGCGGAGCTGTTCTTCGAGGACGTCACGGTGCCCAAGGAGAACTTGGTCGGCGAACTCAACCGCGGCTTTTACCATCTGGTCGCCAATCTGCCCAGTGAGCGGGTCGGTGTGGCCTGTTACGCGCTGCCCGCCGCTCGTCGAGCACTGGACCTGACCAAGGCATATGCGCTCGAACGCACCGCGTTCGGTCAGCCGATCGGCAAGTTTCAGGTCAACAGGCACTTCCTCGCCGAAATGCAGACCAAACTCGATGCCGCTCAGACCTACCTCGACCAATGCGTGCTGTCGGTCAACGACGGCACATTGTCCGATCAGGATGCCGCAGGCCTGAAATGGTGGACCTCAGAAGTTCAGTGGGAGATCATCGACCGCTGCCTACAGATGTACGGCGGCTACGGCTATATCAACGAGTACGAAGTGGCGAGGCTCTGGCGGGATTCGCGGGTGCAGCGGCTCTACGCCGGCACCACCGAGATCATGAAGGACCTCATGGGACGGGCGATGGGGTACTAGGGGTGACGTTGCTTACTGACTGGCGCCAATCGCTGGATCGACCGGCTGGTTCGGCTAACCTTCTAAACGGTTATTTGATTCGCATATTCGCATAGCGGTGGAGGTTGCAATGGAGGTCACCAGTCTTCGGGAACCGAAGATGGCCGATCGGGTGGCCACGGTGTTGCGGCGGATGTTTATCCGCGGCGAAATCACCGAAGGCACCATGCTCCCCCCGGAATCGGAGCTGATGGAGCGTTTCGGCGTGTCCCGGCCGACACTGCGGGAAGCGTTTCGCGTGCTCGAGTCCGAGTCGCTGATTCAGGTCCAGCGAGGCGTGCGCGGCGGGGCCCGCGTCACCCGGCCCCGGCGCGAGACACTGGCCCGCTACGCCGGCTTGATCCTGGAATACGAAGGCGTCACGGTCAAGGACGTCTACGACGCCCGGGTGACTCTGGAAGTTCCGATGGTCGAGCAGTTGGCCAAGGACCGCAACCCCAAGGTGATCGCCGAACTCGAGCAGATCGTCGAACGTGAGTCGCAGCTGAATCCCGGCAGCGAAGCGGTCGATCAGCTCACCGATTTCCACGCCGCGATCGCGCGGCTGTCCGGCAACAGCACCCTGCAAATCGTCAGCGACATGCTGCATCACATCATCGAGCAGGCCAACCGGTCGCTCCAGCCCACCAAAGGCACGCGCGCCGAGCAGGCGGTCCGCCGCTCAGCGAAAACCCACCGGATGGTGCTGGACATGATCAAGGATGGCGACGCCGAGAAGGCCGGCAAGCTCTGGAAGCGCCATCTGCAGAAGGCAGAGGAGTTCGTCCTGACCGGCGCCGAATTGTCCACTGTCGTAGACCTTCTCGAATGACCGGTGTCGACGAGCAGGTAAACCAGCACGATCTCGAGACACCCGACTCGATACAAGTCCGATTCGGTATCGAGTACGTCGAATCGCGCCCGGCGGAAGCCATTGCCGCGCTGACCATGCCGATGGAAAGGTGTCGCAATCCTTTCACCGGAGCGCCGACGGTCGGCCCGTTGGCCATCCTCGTGGACGCGGCGGCCGGCATCGTCAACCACTATCGGCGTCGGCCCGGCCAGTGGACGGTATCGAGCGAGTTGTCGATGGAGCTCGGCCTGGACAGCGTTGGGGACCTCGACGGTCCCGTGCTGGCCACCGCGCACACACTTGGTCCGCTCGGTACGACTTCGCTCGGGATCTGCACGCTGACCTACCGCGGAACGGTGATCGGCGGCGGCACGGTGCGGTCGTTCTTCATCGACGCCGATGACGTTATCCCCCAGCAGCGGCCGGAGACCCTGCGCAGGTCGGCTGAGACCACGTTCGCCGAGCTGATGGCGGTGCACGTTGCGGAGGATGGTCCGGCGACGGTGCTGGCGCAGCGCGTCGACCGCAACCTGAACAACGACATTGACATCGTGCATGGGGGCGTGGCCGCCGCCGGCTTGGAGCTCGCGGCATCGGCGGCCCTGAACCGGGACCGTTCCGAGGGTCTGCTGCAGACCGCGTCGCTGCGAGTGAACTTTCTGCGTCCGTTCTTCGCCGGCACTAAATCCCGCTATGAGGGCACGCCGCTACGCGTAGGTCGCAACACCGGCGTGGGGGATCGCGGCATCGGCGGCCCAGGCCATCGGCGACGACGGCAAAGTGGCGATCACCGCGCGGGTGACCGCCTACCGCTGAGGTCGATCGCGCTCACGAGACGACCACACGGACCTGCGCGACGTTGGCAATTCGGCACGAGCTCGCGGCCGGGTCACCATTCCGATGCGAATGGACTCGGCCGGTCACGAAATACTCGCCTGGCCGATCGAACGCGTGCGTGGTGGAGAGCGTGACGGACGCCGCCGACCCGTCGATGCCGTCGTGGCTGAACGGAAAGGAGCCGGTGCCGTCGAAGTCCCAGTCGGCGGACACGATCGTGCCGGCGCCCGGAGGCACCGTCGCCCGGAGCTCCAGCTCGACGGCTTCGCCCACCGCCGCCTCCGCCCGGTCACCGCCGTTGACGGTGACCGCGATGACCGCTTGGATGCCCCGTCGCTGCGCAGCGTCCGGGGACAGGATCACCTTGTTCTCGACGTAGTCGAAGGCGGTATCGACGGGCTCGATGCCGTCTTCCACCCACGCGATCAGGTCGGCCACCGACTGCTCAATGTACGGCATGTAGTCGATAAGCCAGGTGTTGCTGGCCCGGTTGGGCAGCGAGGGCACCATCATCGAGGGGCCGTGCTCGGCGTTCTCGATCCAGCGGAGCCGGAACCGCTCCTTGGCGCCTTCCTCCCCCTGCGCCCGTAGCACGGCCTGGCGGTAGACGATCCCCTGCGAGGGCCATAGCGACGAGTCTTTGGTGTGGTGGACCCAGATGAGCTTGCCGCGGTAGAGCCCGGAGTAGCCGACACCCATGAGGGCCGACTGGCGCGGCACGGGGTGCTGCGGGTACACGGGCCGATCGTCCACGCGCAGGGAGTCGAATTGTGGATCGCTCATCAGGTGGTGCCGAGCGAAGTAGTGGAAGGCCAGGAAGTCACGGTTGTCGACCTGTACCTCGTCGCCGGGCCGCACATCGGTGAACCGGAGCAGGTTGACATCGCCCACGCCGTCGCAGTAAAGAACGTCGTCGGCGTGGGCTCCGCAGTAGAGCCGCCGCCCGGCCGCCGCGCCGGTGAGCACGGTGACGCTCGCGCCGAGCCGATAGCCCGTCTGCCCGAGGCCCTCGAGCTCGACCACCATGGGCAGCGAGGGGTCTCCGAGGCTCGCGAACACCATGACCACCATTCGGAAGTTCTGGTGTCGGGGTTCGAGGAAGCGCGGATCCTCCAGAATGTTGGTGCCCGTTAGCACCTTGGTCACGGTGGCCCGTGTGCTCAGTATGTCGGACTCGACGAGGCCCGGCTGGTCGAAGCCGACGTAGCCGGGCTTAGTCCAGAAATCCTCGAAGTAGCTCGGGTCCTGCTCGAGCAGCGATGTGGCCATCGAGGTCCACAGCCACATCTGGCCCAGGGGCTTGCCGATCATGTACTCGTCGCCGCGCGGGAAGCCCTGGCGGTACAGGCTGGCCAGCTCCTCGCGCTGGTGAGTGCTCAACCCGAGGAAGGGGTCGCCATGCCCGCCGGGCGCCATGGCGGCGGCGATCTCGTCCGTCTTCTCCCCGAGTAGGCGCTGGCAGTTGAACATCGTGGCGAACGACATCACCTGGGCGCCCTCGATCTTCTCCGTGCTGCCGTGCTCCACGATCGGCCCGCCGCCGGCGAACGGCAGAGCGCCGTCCCATGCGTCGGGCGCGTTCTCGAGGCACAGCGGCGACCGCCGCCCTCCGCCCGATCCTCCCCAGACGTAGGCGTGATGGGGCGCCTCGCCGTAGACCTGCGCGGCGACGAACTTGGCCAGTCGGGCCGTCTCAGCGCTGGCACGGTGCCCGTACAGCGTCGGGTCGTCGCCCCCTCGCGGGTCGAGGTCGTCACCGACGTGTCCCTGGTTGGACTCCACCATGCAACCGCCGAGGCGGGCGCACATCCGAAGCCCGCCAATGAAACCGGCCATGAGGTCGTTGCCGAAGGCGTTCTCGTGGCCGCCGTGAGCGCCCTCGAGCGGCTGGAGGATCCGTCCGCGGTACTGCCCGTCGGTCGGGAACCAGAACGCCCAGCGAGTGGCGGTGTCCGCGAACCCACCGTGGACGTAGCGGTGCGCGATCGGTTCCGATCGCTCTTCGTCGACGTCCACGTACGGCGTACCGAAGAATCCGTCCGTCGACACGTACCCCCCAACGTTGATCGTGCCGTTTCCGATCTTCGAACGCTGACCGGTCTCGGTCATCGATGCCTCCCTTACGGTCGTTCTGCCGCAACGTTGTTTCCGACTGGAAGCAAGATTGCGGGTGTCTGTCAACTTTTGCACTCTCTGCCACAGTTTGTCTAGAGTCGTGCCGTGATGACTAAATCCACCGCTCCGGCCGCGCTCGTCGGGGAAGGGGTCTGGGATCGTCGCCGCCGCCTCGTCACGGGTGAGATCGAGCAGATCGCGCTCGCCCTGTTCGCGGAACAGGGCTACGACAACGTCACGACCGACGACATCGCCCGAGCATGCGGCATATCGGCGCGAACGTTCTTCCGGTACTTCGCCGCGAAGCGCGACGTGCTTCTCGCCGTCCCGCGCCGCAGCCTCGTCGCCCTGTGCGATGCGGTGGACCAGCGCCCCGCAAACGAGGACCTCCTGACCTCGTGGCGAGCGGCCGCCATCGGTGTCCTCGGTGGTGACGAGGTCGATCTCGCCCTGATCGAGCAGCTCAAGGTGCTCGTCCGCGACAGCCCGGCCCTCGTCGACACGATCAACGGCGACGCCGAGCTCACCGAGCGATTCGTGCGGACCAACGCCCAGCGGCTCGGCGTCGACCCGGCAACGGACCTGCGTCCGATCATCGTCGCAGGGGCTGTGCGCAACGCGCTGATCGCGGCATTGGACCAGTGGTCCTCCGGCCGGGCCGACGACCTCGTGCGATCCTTCGGGGAGGCCTTCGACATCCTCGCTCGCCTCGACGCGATCGGTGGCCGACGCGCCGCCGAGACCTCGCGTTCGCGCACCCGTCGCACGTAACCGATCCGACGTCTGACGCGGTCACCGCTCGAATGGCATTGCGCCGCAGGGTCCGACGAGCCCCTACTTCTTCGAGCGTGCCCGGAACGCAGCCACCCGCTCCTTGAACTCCGGGGTGGAGAACGACGTGTACTCCTCGGCCAGCGCGTACTCCAGCACACCGAGCGCGGCTCGCGATAAGTGCATGTTCATCGCAACCTTGCTGGCGCGCAGTGCCTGGGGCGGCAGACCGGCCAACCGCTCCCCTATCGCGAGCGCCTCGTCCAGCACGGTGTCATCGGTGGCCACTTTGGTGACGAGGTTCAGCTTGTCCGCAATTGCCGGAGTGATCCGATCCCCCAGCAGCACATACTCTTTGGCCTTCATCAGACCGATCAGCAGCGGCAGCATTGCCGCGCCGCCGTCGCCGGCCACCAACCCGACCGCGACGTGCGGGTCGGCCAGATAGCTGCTCTCCCCCATCACGAGGAAGTCACTCAGCAATGCGATCGAACAACCCAGACCGACAGCCGGGCCGTTGACCGCCGACACCAGCGGCTTGGGGAAGTTGATCACCTCCAGGAACACCGTGCGGGCCTCGGCGATCTGGAACTGGCGGGCCACCGCGTCGTCGATCAGACGTCCGAACATCACCATGTCGCCGCCGGCTGAGAACGCCTTGCCGATACCGGTCGTCACCACCGCCCGCACGTCGTCGTCGGCAGTCAGTACCCGCCAGATCGTGGCGAACGCATGGTGGACCTGCTCGTTGACGGCGTTGAACGCCTCCGGCCGGTTGATGCTCACGACGTGGACGTTGCCGCGCTTCTCCACCAGTAGCCACGGCGCAAATTCTTCGTAGCCAGGCAGAGTAGCGATCTCGGAGGTGGTCATGTGATGGTCCCGTCAGTTCTTCTCGTTGGAAAGGACGGTGACCGCGGAGACCGCGGTCGGCCCACCGATATTGTGGGCCAACCCGACTCGCGCACCGTCGACCTGATTCTCTGCTTCACCGCGAAGCTGATTGAACAGTTCGTAGCACTGTGCCACCCCCGTGGCACCCGGCGGGTGCCCCTTCGCCTTCAACCCGCCGCTCGGGTTGATCGGAATCGATCCGCCAACGTAATGTTCACGGCCCTCGACCAGCTTGTAGGCCTCGTGACGATGGGCGAACCCCAGATCCTCGTAGCTGATCAACTCGACGCCGGTGAAGCAGTCGTGGACCTCAGCGACGTCGATGTCGCGCGGCGTCACGCCGGCCATCTTCATCGCCGCCTTGGCGGCGCGCACCGTCGGCGGGAAGGTCGTCATGTCGCCCTTGTGCTGGTGCATCACCCGGTCCATGCCCAGCCCGACGCCGCGAACCCAGACCGGACGGTCCGTGTAACGGTCGACGACCTCCTCGGCGGCCAAGATCACCGCGGCCGCGCCATCGCTCTGCGGGGTGCAATCGTAGAGTCCGAACGGTTCGACCACGAGCGGCGCGGCCAGCGCCTGCTCGACGGTGATCTCGTAGCGCAGTTGAGCTTTCGGGTTCTTCACCGCGTGGAAATGGTTCTTCACCGCCACCATCGCCATGTGTTCCTTCGTCGCCGGCGATTCGTGCAGGTATCGCATCACGTGGAGCGCGAAGTTGGCCGGCGCAACCAGTCCCAAGGGGTAGTCCCAGGCGTTGTCACGGGTCATCGCCGCCCAATCCCAGAACGTGGTGTTCGATGACGTTTCGCGGACCTTGTCGGCCCCGACCACCAGCACCACGTCGTAGAGGCCCGAGGCGATGGCCAGCGTTCCGTTCCGGATCGCGTCATTACCCGTGGCGCAAGCATTTTCGACTCGCGTCACAGGAATCTCGGTGAGGTCAAGGGTGTCGGCCAAAATGCCGGATGGGAACCCGTCGGTCGTCGAAAGCTCACCGAACCACGCGGCTTCGATGTCGGATTTCTCAATGCCCTTGTCTACCTTGGCGGCCGCCTCGGCGTAGGCCATCGGGATCAGGTCCTTGACGCCCAGGGCGAAGTGTTCGGCAAAGGGCGTCATCCCCGCGCCGACGATGGCAACGTTTCTCATGCAACGGCTCCTTCCAGCGTCCGCCCCGGCCAGAATGCATAGCCGTAGTCGGGGATGCCGGCGCGAATAGCGATCCTGCGCAACACGACTGAGCCCGGCTGTCCTATCGCCGCCTCGCCGGCGGGTACCCCGGTGACCTTGAGCAGCACCCGCACCGGGCTGTCGTCGAGCTGGACGACGGCCAGTGAGTAAGGGCTGGGTAGGTCGGGCACCGGGATCCGCACTGTGGTGTGGGTATAGACGGTGCCGGTGCGTGGCAGCGGCTCGAGCCGGTATTCGGTGGCCAACCGTCCGGCATTGTCGACTCGCAGCCGCGGCGGGAACTGCGGCGCGGTGTCGATGCCCGGGCTTTCCTCGAAAACCGCTGCCTCCCAGCGGATCTTCGGCTCGAAAGCGCGCGCATATGCGGGCATCGAAATCGGGATGCCGACACCGTCGGCGACGCGGGCCTTCGGTAATTCCTGGGCCGGAAACTCATCGCGGGCGATCCGGGTCTCGGTCCCCGCGGACGCCAGGTGCGCTGCGCTGATGCTGGACTGCTCGACCGCGAGCAACAGGCCCTCGATGCCCGCCTCGATCGCATCGGCCAACAGCAGGATGATCGCCGCGCTGGAGACAGCGGAGTCCGCAACGGCGTGCGTCGTATCGAAGTCGCCCGCGACATGCGCCAAGGGCACGCCTGCCGCCGCGGCCACCGTCGGAGTTCCGGTCAGGCCCAATCGGGTCAGGGTGGAGCGCACCCCGACCTCGCGTTGCAGCCGGGGGTCGACGTAGGCGTGGCGGGCGCCGTCGGCACCACGGGCGCTTAACGGCAGGCTGCGCGTCTGGCGTGCCAGCGGGGTCACGATGGCGCCGTCATCGCCGGTGAGCACCGCGCCCGCCCCGGTCGCGAGATCGTTGTCGTCGGCGGCGATCACCAGGGTCCTTTCGCCGGCGCTGACGATTTGGTCCAACACCGCGGGTGCGCCGCCCAGCACCTCCGTCACGGCGGTGTCGGCCGGCAGCGACAACGCCGCCAATAGCACCGCGCCGTTGCCACCTTCCAACAGCGGAAAATCGCGAGACACCAGCACCACCCGTTGCGCAGTGGCGTCGGGATCGGCCGCGCGGCCGGCGGCGACGGCCATCGTCAGCGCATCCTCGTCGGGACCCTTGACCCGCCGGTCGCGCACAGCCCATGGCGGCAGATAGGTGCCGACCGAAATGACCCGAGTCATAGATCCCCGCTTTTGTGGATGACCGCGCGTTACATCGCGCGACTAATGATCTATATAGTTATAGCATTCGACCGCATATCCTGGCGACCGACGGAAGGGTCAACGAACCGTGGGCAATCCCCATCCTCGCACTCTGAAGGATCGCGTCGTGGTGATAACCGGCGCCAGCCGCGGCATCGGCGCCGCCATCGCCGAGCGGATCGCCGAAGACGGTGCCGCCGTGGCATTACTGGCCAAAACTGAGGCGCCGAACCCCAAGATCGCGGGCACCCTTGCCGAGACCGCGGACGCCGTACAACGTGCGGGTGGCCGGGCGCTCCCGTTGACCTGCGACGTCCGGGACGCGGGCGCGGTGGCGTCGGCGATCGCTTCGGTGGCCGAGAAGTTCGGTGGCATCGACGTCGTCGTCAACAACGCCGGGGCCCTGGATCTGCGGCCGACCGCGCAGTTGCCGCCCAAGAACCTGCGCCGGCTGCTGGAAATCAATGTGGAAGGGCCGTTCGCGGTGGTGCAGGCCGCACTTCCGCACCTGCGCCGGTCGGGCAACGCGCACGTCGTCAACGTCTCTCCCCCGCTGAACATGGACCCCAGATGGGTAGGCGCCCACGTGGGGCACACCGTGGGCAAGTACGCCGAAAGCCTGCTCACCCTGGGCTGGGCCGAGGAGTTTGCCTCGGTGCCGATCGCGGTGAACTCGCTGTGGCCGGCCACCACGATCGCCAGCACCGGAATGATGGTCGCAATGGGGGAGGCAGCGGTACGCGCGCAGGCCCGTAGCCCACAGATCATGGCCGAGGCGGTGCACGCGCTCGTCACCCGACCCGCCGCGGCGTGCAGCGGCCATTTCTACACCGATGAGCAGATCCTGCGGGAAGAAGGCCGCGAGGACCTGTCGGGCTACCTATTGGCCCCGAGCGAGGGGGACCTGACGCCCAACTTCTATCTCCTGTCGGCCCCGGTGCCCACGGTTTAGGAAGCGGCTGTGGTGAATTCGTTTGACGCCTTGAGCGCGCGTGAGCCCGAGTTGGTCAAGCTGCGGCTCGCCGTGCGGGACTTCCTACAGTCCGACCGCGCTGAATTCGGGTGGAAGCCCGGCGTCGACTCGTGGTTGGGCGGTTGGGACGAGGAGTTCTCCGCCCGGTTGGGCGCCGCCGGATTCACCGGCCTGACCATCCCGAAGCGGTACGGCGGCCACGGGCTGGGGCATCTGCACCGCTACGTGGTGACCGAGGAGCTGATCGCGGCGGGTGCGCCTGTGGCGGCGCACTGGACCGCCGATCGCCAGGTCGCGCCGGGCCTGTTGACCTACGGCACCGACGAGCAGCGCGAACGTCTATTGCCCAAAATCGTTGCCGGCAAGCTTTATTCATCGATCGGCATGAGCGAGCACGGCGCCGGATCCGACCTTGCCGCCGTGCAAACCAAGGCCGTCCGCAGCGACGGCGGCTGGCTGCTCTCCGGTAGCAAGGTGTGGACCAGCGGGGCCCACCACGCGCATCAGGTCGTCGTGCTGGCCCGCACCAGCCCGCCGGACCCGCAGCAGCGGCACGCCGGCTTCAGCCAGTTCTTGGTGCCGTGCGATGCCGAGGGCGTCCGCGTCGAACCCATCATCTTGATGTCGGGGGCACACCACTTCAACGAGGTTCTGTTCGACGGGGTCTTCGTTCCCGATGCCGACGTGCTCGGTGACGTCGGCAACGGTTGGCACCAGGTCACCTCCGAATTGTCGTTCGAACGCAGCGGACCCGAACGGATCCTGTCCACCGGCCCCCTGCTGTTCGCTGCCATCCGTGCACTCGGCCGAGTCTCGCTGCCCGACGACCGCACCGCCGCCGACATCGGTGACCTGATGGCGCGGTTGATCTCGCTGCGGCAGCTGTCGTTGTCAGTGGCCCGCACGCTCACCGAGGGCGGCGATGCCGCCAATCAGGCGGCGCTGGTGAAGGACCTCGGCACGCGTTTCGAAGCCGAATCAGTGGGGTTGATCGCCGATCTACTCGAGGCGACGCCACCGAATTCCGAACTGCAGACGATGCTGAACACCGCGTGGCTGCACAAGCCCATGTTTACCTTGCGCGGCGGCACCAACGAGGTGCTGCGCGGCGTGGTCGCCCGCGGAATGGGGCTGCGGTGAGCGCTCTGGCCGGCGGGGTGTTCGCCGCGACCGACGCCCGGGACGACGATGCGGAGCTGCGTCAACTCGTCGACGACATTGGGCAGCGCGCTTATGACGCGGGGCTGGGCCACCGCGGCGTCCCAGACCAGTTCGACGCCGTGCTCTGGCGCAACCTCGAGGACACCGGGCTGGCCAGGCTGACGAGCACGCCGGACATGGGAGCCGGCCCGCGCGAGTTGGCGGTTGCGCTCTACGGCGTGGCCCGCCACGCCGGCGCGGTGCCGTTGGCCGAAACCGACGCGCTTGCCGGGTGGCTCGGACAGCAGGCCGGCATCGAGCTGCCCGCCGGCCCGCTGAGTGTCGCGATCGCCGATGCCGAAACCGACCACGGCCGGGTCACCGGCACCGCGCACGCGGTGCCATGGGCACGAGCGTGCACCGCCGTGGTGCTGGCCGTCAGCGCGCCCGCTGGACTTCAGGTCGGCGTGATCGACGTGACGCCCGGTGAGCTGCGAGAAGGTCACAACCTGGCAGGCGAACCGCGCGACTCGATTGCCTTCGACGTGTCGGCCGACCAGTTGCACGCCGTAGACCCGACGGTGGGCGCCGAGCTGGCTCGGCGCGGCGCGTGGTCACGCTGTGTGCAGACCATCGGAGTGTTGGATGCCGCCGCAGCGCTGTCGGTAGAGCACACCCGCCAGCGCATCCAGTTCGGTCGTCCGCTCAGCGCTTTCCAGTCCGTGCAGCAGTCACTGGCCGGCATGGCCGGAGAGATCGAAAGAGCCCGTGCCGCTGCGGAATTGGCCGTTGCCGCCGCTGCTGAGCACGGCTTTGCGTCGCCTCACACCGACTACGCCGTCACCGTCGCCAAGGTGGCGGTCGGCCGGGCCGTCGGGCCGGTCACCAGCGTTGCCCACCAGCTGCACGGCGCGATCGGCGTCACCAGTGAACACCCGCTATGGCTGTTCACCTTGCGCGCTCAGAGCTGGACCAGCGATTACGGCAGCACCACGCATTTCGCGCGGCGACTCGGCCGGCTTGTCCTGGCCGCCGAGGATCCGTGGAGTTTGGTGACGGGCGACCTGACTCAATTGGAAAACAACAGTAGATAAGGGAGAACTAGTGACAGTTCAGCAATTCGAGGGCGCCTCGGCGATTGTCAGCGGAGGAGCAGGTGGCCTGGGCGAGGCGACGGTCCGTCGGCTCCATGCCGAAGGACTTGGCGTGGTGATCGCCGATCTCGCCGCCGACAAGGGCAAGGCGCTGGCCGACGAGCTGGGTAGCCGGGCACTGTTCGTCAGCACCGACGTAACGAGCGACGACAGCGTGCAGGGTGCCATCGAGCAGGCCAACCAGCTCGGTCAGCTGCGCTACGCGGTCGTTGCACACGGCGGCTTCGGGGTGGCCCAGCGGATCGTGCAGCGCGACGGCAGCCCGGCCGACATGGCCGGTTTCACCAAGACCATCAACCTCTATCTCACCGGCACCTACAACCTGACACGGCTGGTAGCGGCTTCGGTAGCCGCCGCCGAACCCCGCGACGACGGCGAACGGGGTGCCATCGTCATGACGGCCTCGGTCGCGGGCTATGAGGGTCAGATCGGCCAGACCGCTTATGCCGCAGCGAAAGCCGGTGTCATCGGGTTGACCATCGCTGCCGCTCGCGACCTCAGTTCGGTGGGCATCCGGGTCAACACCATCGCCCCCGGAACGATGAAGACGCCGATCATGGAGTCGGTCGGCGAGGAGGCTATCGCGAAGTTCGCTGCCAACATCCCGTTCCCGAAGCGACTAGGCACTCCAGCCGAGTACGCCGACGCCGCGACGTTTCTGCTGTCCAATGGCTACGTCAACGGCGAGGTGATGCGCCTCGACGGCGCGCAGCGCTTCACTCCGAAGTGACCGGCGCGCGCTACGGGCCGGCTCGCACCGGCCTGTAGCGGCGCGCTACAACCGCCCCTCTACCCGAAGCTTCGGGTGCACCCAGTCGGGCGAGTTCTTCTGCTTGAACGCCCGGAAGCCTTCGGCCGCTTCAGGTCCGAAGAGACTGGTCGTCATGCCGATCCGGTCGTAGAGCCCGAGGTAGTTGTCCAGGCTCGCCTTGACCAACCCCCGCGCTCCCGGAGCGGTCCGGCAGCACTGCGCGAGCAGCTCCTTGGCGACGCTCAACAGGTCGTCGTGCGGAACAACCCTGCTCACCATTCCCCAGTCGAGCGCCTCGTCGGCGTTCAGCGTCCGTCCGGTGAACATCAGGTCCTTGGTCCGGACCGGTCCAATGAGCCGGGCCAGCACCTGGCTGTAGTACGTGTCGGCGATGCCACGGAACAATTCCGGCACCCGGAATACAGCCCGATCGCTCACCACGGCGAGGTCGCTGCACATCGCGATCTGCAGGCCACCGCCCTGACAGAGGCCGTTGACCGCGGACACGACCGGCTTGGCCGACTGCCGCAGCGTGTCGAACGGAGTGACGTCGGTTCCCAGGGTGGACGCGAAGTCCATCCAGTTGTCTGCTGCTTTCTGACCCAGGTCACCTCCCGGTGCGAAGACGTCGCCGGTGCCGGTGATGAGCAGGCCGGCGAGGTCGGGGTCGGCATTGACGCGACTGACCGCGTACCGGATCCCGAAGTACATCGCAGGCGTCATCGCATTCCGGGCCTCGGGGCGGTCCAAGGTGCAGATCGCAAATGCGCCTTCACGCTCAAACCTCAGGTAGGGGCTGCCCAACCAGTCACCGTCGGGTGGGCGCGGACCGCCATTGGGGCTGTCGGGCATGTGGGATCCCTTCCAAAGCTCTGAGTGTGCCGTCGTCCACCAAATTAGCCAAATAGTTGTATGATTCCAAGCCGTCGGCGTAGCATCCTCGACGTGGCGTACGTCACTGCGTCGCGCCCCACCAACGCGCTGAGCGCGGCCGATTGCGAGCTATTGGAGGCATACGAATGGGTTCACTGGACGGCAGGGTCGTCTTCATCACCGGAGCCGCTCGCGGGCAAGGCCGTTCGCACGCGGTGATGTGCGCCGAGCAAGGTGCCGACATCATCGGTGTCGACATCTGCGAGAACCTCGACATCGTGCCCTACGCCCTGGGCACCGAAGACGATCTCGATGAGACGGCCCGCCTGGTGGAGAAAACCGGCAGGAAGATGATCACCCGCAAGGCCGACGTCCGAGACTTCGCTGCGTTGCAGGATGCGTTCGACGCGGGTGTCAACGAATTCGGCCACGTCGACACGGTGCTCGCCAATGCCGGGGTGGTGCTCACCAACGCCGACGAGCGCGACGCATCAGAGGCGCTGCGGCTAGGGCTCGACATCATGCTTATCGGGGTGTGGAACGCCTTCCAGGTGGCGATCCCGCACATGAAGGAACGTGGCGAGGGTGGCAACCTGATCGCGACGAGTTCAATGATCGCCCTACTGGACCTGACCGACGGCCGCGGCGGGAGCGACGCCTACCTGATGTCCAAGGTCGCCGTCGTCGGTCTGGTCCGCGCGTACGCGGCCATGCTGGCCCCCGACCGCATTCGCGTCAATGCGGTGGCGCCGACGAATTGTGCGACCCCGATGATCACCGACAACCCGGCGCTGTTCAAAGTGATCGAGGACAACCCTCGCATGGTCAACGCGGTCCAGACCGCGCTGCCGGACCTGCCGCTGATCGAGCCACGCGACGTGAGCAACGCGATCCTCTTCCTGCTCAGCGACGCGGGCCGTTCGTTCACTGGAAGCATGCTGAAGGTGGACGCCGGCATGGACGTAAGGCGCTGACCGGGATTCTGCGATGGACTACGGAATCGACCGCCGATCGGCGCTGATCGTCGGCGGCAGTAAGGGAATCGGCTTCGAAGCCGCGAAACTGCTTGCCGCAGAGGGGGCGCGGGTTGCGGTACTGGCCCGCACCAAGTCCGACGTCGACGCCGCCGTCGAATCGATTCGTAACGAGGGTGGCACCGCGATCGGCGTCACCGCCGACGTCAGCAACGCCGAGCAGCTTCAGAACGCGGTGCGAGAAGTGACCACCGAGCAGGGTCCGCCGCTCATCGTCATCGGTCAAGCCAAGTACCAGAAACCCGGCGACTTCGCGGACATCACCGACGTGAACATCTACCGCGAGTCCTTCGACATGCACACCACGAGCCAGATCCTGCTCCTGCATGCGGTGCTGCCCGCGATGAAGGAAGCGGGTTGGGGCCGCTTCGTCCACATCGGATCAGCCACAGCGAAGGAACCCGCGGGCAACATCCATCACGCGGTGGCCAATACCAGCCGTCCGTCGACGGTCGGGCTGCTCAAGACCGTCTCCGACGAGTACGCCCGATACGGGATCACCGTCAACACCGTCGCACCCGGCTGGATCGAGACCGAGAACGCGCTGGCCTATTTGGATCAACACCTCGGCGCGAGCACCGAGCAGGAGCGCCGCGACTTCATGCTCACCCAGGCCCGCGTACCGGCGGCACGGATGGGGAAGCCTCGGGAGATCGCCTCGCTCATTGCCTACTTGTGCTCAGCCCCTGCTGGGTACGTCACCGGCAGTTGGATCGAAGTCGACGGCGGCTTGCATCGCTCGGCGTTCTGACGGGAGGAGAACACGTGAAACCCCATGCCGTACCGGAACTCTCCTTCGCAGGGCTGCCGATGGCAGCGGACCGCGGGGTGGGATGGAAGACCGTGCGCGACGCCGGGCGGGTGGTGTTCATCGACGGCTGGTACTACTTAGCGCACCGCGAGGACGTGCTTGCCGCGCTGCGCAATCCGGAGTTGTTCTCGTCAAAGAAGGCCTTCGACGTGCTCGGCGCCCCGTTGCCGTTGGTACCCATCTCCTTCGACCCGCCCGAGCACACCCGATTCCGCAAGATCCTGCAGCCCTTCTTCAGTCCGCACACTTTAAAGGCAATGCTGCCCTCCCTCCAGAGACAGGCGATCGACATCGTCGACGACATCGCCAAGAAGGGCGAGTGCGAAGTCGTAGCCGACCTGGCAATCCCCTACCCGTCACAGGTGTTCCTGACCTTGTTCGGGCTGCCTCTGGAAGATCGCGACCGGCTCATCGCATGGAAGGACTCAGTCATCGCGCTTGCAGAGTCACCGACGCTCGAAGGCGCTGACCTCACGCCCGCAATGGAATTGCTCGCCTACGTCTCCGAGGCGATCAACGAACGAAGGGCCAACCCCGGACCGGACATCCTGTCCCAAGTGCTCACCGGTGAAGACGCCCTCGACGATGCCGAGATGATGGGGCTGAGTTTCCTGTTCGTGCTCGCCGGGCTGGACACCGTCACGGCGGCGATGAGCACGGCGCTGTTGGAACTGGCCCGTAACCCTGAGCTGCGCACCACGCTGCGCGAGGATCCCAACCAGATGAGCGTGTTCGTCGAGGAGATCGTCAGGTTGGAGCCCCCCGCGCCGATGTTGCCCCGGGTCACCACCGCGGAGGTCACCATCGGCGACATCACCCTTCCCGCCGATACCCGGGTGCGGCTGTGCATCGCCGCGATCAATCGTGACGACAGCGACGAGACCTCGACCGACGACGTGGTGATGGACGGAAAGGTCCACCGGCACTGGGGCTTTGGCGGAGGGCCGCACCGCTGCCTCGGCTCTCACCTGGCACGCATGGAGCTCACGCTCGTCCTCGACGAATGGCTCAAGCGCATCCCCGAGTTCTCGGTAGAGGACGGCTACGAACCGCACATCGTGTTCCCCGCGCAGACCTTCTCGCTGGAACGCCTGCCGCTGAAGCTGGGCTGAGCTAGTTGCCGTGCGAGTATTTCTTGTCGAGTTCCTGTTTGTACAGCTTGCCGGTGTCCGTCCGGGACAGCTGCGCTTCGAACGAGAGCGACCGCGGACACTTGTAGTGCGCCAACCGGTTTCGTAGCCAGCCCAACAGCTTCTCGTTGATGTCGGCCGGATCGATCCTCTGCACCACACCTTGCCAGCTTGACTCATCTCATCGTCCGGAGTGACCACAAGAGCCGAATCTCCGTAGCGTGTAAGGAATCTACCGACTGTTTCATCACGGGTGTCAAAATCGACTAAGGTTGAGAGATGGCTGCGACACCATGGGACCCCGAGACTACGGCCGTTATCTGCGTGGAATGCCAGAACGGTGTACTGGGTCCCGAGTCCGTCCTGCCCGCCCTGGCCGCCGACAGCTCCGAACTCGTATCCAGCGTGCGCCGACTTCTCGATTCAGCCCGCCAGTTCGGCGCGCGGGTGGTGCATGCGACCTACGAGGGCAGCCTCGGCGGCCGGCCCACCGGGACGGCGCGCATCTGGCGCGCACTGGGCCCGGCAACCGCACAGTGGGCTCCCGGAAGCGCTGCCACCACAGTGCTTCCCGAGCTACTGGCGCCGACCGACCTGGTGCTACCACGTCATCACGGGCTATTCCCCACGCTCGATTCCGAATTACTGCCGGTACTCAAGGGCTTGGGCGTGAGTACCATCGTCCTCGTCGGCGTTTCGCTCAACCTGGCGATCACCCACACCGCCGGGCACGTCACACAGGCCGGCTTCGACCTCATCGTGCCGCGCGACGCCGTCGGCGGCACTCCTCAAGACTATGCACAACAAGTGCTGGACAACACCATTGCCGTGCTGGGCCGGCTGACCACGGTCGATCAGCTGATCGGCGAATGGACCCCGGTCAAGTCTGACCATTGACCGTTCGCCATAGCATTTCGCCGGCCGCGACCAGCACCGCTTGGCGCGTCGTCGATGGAATCTCGTTGTGCTGGACCATCAGCCACGAGCGCTCGAGCATCGCCATCACCACCAGCCCGGTTGCCACCGGATCCACGTCAGGCGGGGTCGGCGCCAACTTTGCGATACCCTCACCAAGTGCGGCGGCAGTCCGCCGATGCGAGCGTGCCACCGCTGCGCGGAATTTCCGATCGGGAGGCATGTCCGCTGTGGACCGGATGACGAACGCGCCGTTGCGGTCGAGGTAGCTGAAGTACCTGGCAACCCAGGTATCGATGTCCTCCCTGCTCGGCGGGCTCCCCTGCTCCATGAAACCGTCGACGATCGCAAGTGCTTGGCGGTAGGTATCGGTGCCGAGTTCGATGAAGAGCTCGGTCTTGTCGGAGAAGTAGTAGTAGAAGTTCGCCCGGGTGACAGCAGCGAGGTCAGTGATGTCCCTGATGGTGACGCCCGAGAAACCCTTGCGCGCGAATGCCGTCCGCGCGGCGTCGAGAATTGACTCTCGGGTGCGGTCGGATTTCCGTGTTGCCCGCCGGGCCGAGCCCTCAGGCGCCATGCGTGACCGGTTCTGCTGCGGCCTGCGGTTCTGGATAGAACCCGCTCGCCCACCGGCGCAGTGCGCGAAAGCCCGCCCCCTCCGAGGTTGCCAGGCCCGGCCGTTCGAGATACTTCTGGTGCTCCCAGATCCGGATGTCGTCGGGCAGGGCGAGTTTCGCAGCGGCCAGCCGCGCCTCGAAATCACCCGGGCCTTCGGATGCTTCCTCGCTGATCCAGTAGCCGGCGAAGATGTCGGATCTGGTGTCGTCCACCGGTGTCGCGCAAATCGAGATGACCCGGATTCCGTCGCGGACGTGTTCGCCGTTGTAGCTGAGACCAACGCCTGACCAATAGATCTCGATCGTGTTCATCGTGTCGCCGTCGCGGTCCAAGCCGTCGCTCCACCTCCGGCCAAAGCCGACCTTGGCCGACCAGGTAGAGCTGTCAGTCCTCTCACGCAGCACCACGGGGCTGATCGCGGTGCTGTGTACGAACTGGAAGTGGTGCGGGTCGACGGCGTTCTCGGCGATTACCTGGGGATGCACCTTCACTCGCTCGTGCCGCGTCCGGCAATCGCTGCCCAGCGGGTGGAACCGCTGCGATCGGACGTGATCGCCAAGCACCGTGAAAGCGTCTGGTGCTTCCCATAGTGGCTCCCTGCCGGCGCTGTCATGCCAGATCAAAATCGAATCGTTGAGCTCCGCGACTGGATAGGAACGTACTCGTCGGGCCTTGTTGGGCCGATCCTGGTACGGAATGCGGACGTTGCGGCCAGCTCCGTTCCACACCCAGCCGTGAAATGGGCACTGGATGCCGTCTTCGACCACGCAGCCACCATGGGCCAAACTCGCGCCAAGGTGCTGGCAGTGCGCGTCCAGCACCTTCACCACCCCGTCCAGCTGCCGGAAGGCGACCAGATCCCGGCCGAAGTAGTGCAGCGGGACCACCTCGGCGACGGCGATGTCGCCACTCCAGGCGACCTGAAACCAACCGGTGGGCAGCATGCTCGGCAAGCTTTGCATTATCGGAACGTCCCTTCCACGTACGACACCTGGCACAGCAATACCTCGAGGCTACTCATTTTTGACACAATTGTCGAAAAAAATTGGCCGCCGGGCAATCGACTATGGCTGCCAATCGGGACGTACAATCACATGTATTACTAGGTAAGTGATGTTTGGCGACGGATGCGAGGACACATGGACTGGGGTCTGCCATGGCCAGGGGCCGCGCTAGCGGCGCAGGCCGAAATCTCCGGGGCGCAGGCATTTTGCGCCGGCGAGTTCGCCAATCTGAACGCCTACATCACCGCGACTGAGATGGCCCTCGGTACCTCGCAGGCGAAGGTCGGCCCTGGGATCGCCTATGCGTTCGCCCGGTCCCCGTTCGTGCACGCCGCTGCGGTCCGACACCTCGCCACGCTCGCCCCGGGCAGGGTCTTTCTGGGACTCGGGTCCGGAACCTCACGGATGAACAAGGACTGGTTCGGTGTCGACGCCGCCCACCCCGCACCCCGGATGGCCGAACTGATCGAGGTGATCAGGGCGTTCCTCCACGCCGAGAACGGCGAACACATCCGCTACGAGGGCCGGTTCTACAGGGTCGACGCCGACATCCGTGCACCGGTGCTCGGCCGCTTGGACGTGCCCATCCTGATCGGAGCCTTCAACAAGACCATGGTGCGGACGGTAGGTCGCACCGCCGATGGCGTGCTCGGACACGGACTGTTCACCGATCGGTGGTGGACCGAACTCGTAGAGCCCGAACTGGCCCGCGGCGCCGAATCAACCGGACGCGATCCCGCGGAGCTACGACGATGGGGCTGGCTGATCACCGCGATCGACAACGATGACCCGGCCCGGGCTGTCCGGGACGCGCGGCTTCAGATCGGCTTCTACCTCACTGTGAAGACCTACGACTCACTCGTCGAACTGCACGGCTGGGGGGACGCGGTCGCCAGGATTCGTTCGGCCTTCCGTAGCGGCCATCCAGAAACGATCGCCGACCACGTTAGCGACGATATGCTGTGGTCGATCGCGATCTGCGGCAACGAGACACAAGCCCGCGAGATGCTCGCGGCTCGCAAACGACTGCCCGACATGGCGTTTGCATCACCGCCAAGCTTCTTGGTCGGACGCCGACGACGCGCTGACTATAGTGCAGCCGCGACACGCGTTCTGTCGCGGCTGCACTGACGAAAGCCACGAATGTCCCAGATCAGCGTCCTACATGGTGTACTGAGTAGTACACGTCGAGATTCAGGAGGTCGCGATGCCCAAACGGGAACCTCTCGCGCCGATGACCACGTCAGAGAACGGTGCGGTGCGGTCGCCCAAGACGGCCGAGATCGTGGCGGATACATTACGGCGGATGATCGTCGAGGGACAGCTCAAAGACGGTGACTTCCTCCCCTACGAAGCCGAACTCATGAATCACTTTCAGGTCAGCCGGCCATCGCTACGAGAAGCGGTGCGGGTCTTGGAGTCCGACCGACTCGTGGAGGTGCGGCGCGGCTCACGCACCGGCGCCCGGGTTCGGGTCCCGGGCCCCGAGATCGTCGCGCGACCGGCAGGCTTCCTGCTCGCTCTGGCAGGAACGACGCTCGCCGACGTGATGACGGCACGGATGGGTATTGAACCGTATGCAGCCCGACTGCTTGCAGAAAATGGCACCGTAACAGCCCACCGCGAGTTACGGGACCTCATCGAAGAGGTCCCCGCTGCGTGGGAGACGGGCAAATTAGCCGCAGCCTCCACTACCTTGCACCGTCGGCTGGTGGAACTGTCGGGCAACGCGACCCTGACCGTGATCGCCGGCATGCTGCACGAGATCTTCGAAAAGCACATGACCGCAGCATTTCTGAGTGTCCAGAACGTTGTGCCCAAGGCTCAGTACACCAAGCTGATGCGATCGTATACACGGCTCGCCGACCTGGTGGCCGCCCGCGAAGGCGCTGAGGCCGAAGCGCATTGGCGGCGACATATGGAGAACGCCAGTGCGGCACTGCTCAAAGGCTACGAGAAGACGAAGGTTCAGGACATCATGCATTGAGTGGGCACCGCGCCCACTTCCACTCGAAGGACACCTGATGCACAAGCCGCTCAACGGAGTTCGCGTTCTGGAGGTTGCACAGTTCACCTTCGTGCCATCGGCGGGCGCGGTGCTCGCCGACTGGGGCGCCGACGTGGTGAAGATCGAGCATCCCGTCACCGGCGATGCCCAGCGCGGGTTGGTCAAGGTGTTGGGCGCCGCGGCGACGGTACCCGGATCGTCGTTCGCGCCGATCATGGAGGCGCCCAACCGCGGAAAACGCAGTGTCGGGTTGGCCCTCGACAATTCCGAGGCTCGACCTCTGCTCGACGAACTGATCCGGCGAAGCGACGTGTTCCTGACGAACTACCTGCCGTCATCGCGCAAGAAGCTGTCCATCGACGTCGACGACGTCCGCCGCGTCAACCCCGACATCATTTATGTCATCGGCAACGGCTTCGGCTCCGACGGACCTGACCGCGATGCCGGTGCCTACGACGCGACGGCTTTCTGGGCCCGAGGCGGCAGCGCGGACGGCCTCACATCGCTTGACGCCCCACACAGCCCGTTCATGCCCGCCGGGGCTTACGGAGACAACATCGGCGGGATCACCATCGCTGGGGGTGTCGCGGCGGCACTCTACGGCAGGCAGGCCACGGGGGAACCGTCGGTGCTCGATGTTTCGCTGCTGGCGGTCGGTGCTTGGGCAACCCAATTCAACGTGAACATGGCGATGCTGATGGGCGGCCCGCTGCCGAAGATGGAGCGCCGAACCCAGGCCCCGGGCAACCCGCTGACCGGCGCCTATAGAACGTCGGACGGACGGTTCGTCCAGTTGTCGATGCTGCAGCCGACGCGGTATTGGCCGGAGTTCTGCCGGCTGATGGGTCTGCACGATGTCGCCGAAGATCCACGGTTCACATCGATCGAGGCGATGGCCGAGCACAGCGAAACTGCTCAAAGCATCGTCGGCGATGTGATCGGCAACTTGACCTTCGAGCAGTGCCAAGCCTTGTTACGCAAGGGCAGAGGGCAGTGGGCGCCGGTACAGGATGCCTGGGAAATAGCCAATGACGAGGCACTGACCGCCAACGGTCGCATAGCCGAAATCATCGATGCCGAAGGTCATCCGCAAAGGCTGGTAGCCAATCCGGTGAAGTTCGACGATGATGCGGCAAGCCTGGCCAGGGCGCCGCAGTTCGCTGAGCACACCGACGGGGTGTTGCGCGAACTCGGCGTCGACGACGACCGCCTCATTGAGCTCAAGATCGCCGGCGCAATCACCTGATCACCGCGTTGTAGCGCCGACGAGGCGCGTAATCTCCCGGGCGGGTTTGGGCCGGCAGACGGTGTCGTCGTAGCACACCACTCGTGGAACTATCGGCTTCCTGAAGACATATAAACATATAACGGATATCATCTTTCGCATGTCGGCGTTAAGGTCACTGGCAGCGCTCTGGGCCGGTCTATCGACGGCATTCATTGCTGTCTATCCCGCGGGCGTCTCACGTGCGTCGCCATCCGGCGACGACGGACCCGGACAGTGCTCCTTCATCCTCACGCCGCCGAAAGTCGTGCAGGTGTCCGGATTGAGCATCGTGTCAGCCACTTTGCGGCCTGGCCCGTGCACGATCCACGCCAGCCCCAACTTGTCGGTGGTATGTCTGTCCGTGGCCGGCGGGGGTTCGCAGGGAGAGTGCGCATCGATGAACGGGCAGAACCCGGCGGAGGTGCGCTATCCGTACCAGCCTGGCACGACCTACGTCGTCAAGGCCCAGGGATGCGCCAGCACCTTCCAGCCACCGTATACGCTTTGCCAAAATTTCGGCCCAACGCAAACCACCCTCTGAGGTCAGGGCGGGACGACGTCGCGTCGCCCAGGGTATTCCATCTAGACAGGATCGAACGAGGAAATAAGCCAGCGGGCACCGGTCTTGTCCAAAGTCACCCGGACGGTGGACGCGGTTTCGGTGGGTGCGTCGTTGCCAACGGTCACCGTCTGGTCGACGCACACCAGGACGACCGCATGCTGTGGAGTCGCCGAAACCGAAGCGGCAGCGGGAACGGTGGCGACCGCCGAGATGTGCTGCTTCTTCGCGCCGGGGATCACCACGTCGTGGGTCAACTGCGTGTAGGAATCCTTGAAGGTGCCGGTCAACCGATCGCGGGCAGCCCCCAAATCCTTATCGACGGTGTCGGGCTGGTAGGACAATAACGCCGCGGTGGAATCTTTTGCCGCCGCAACGGACTCGAGGCTGGCGACTCCAGACCCGCGGATCCATGCGTCTTGCCACTTCAGATAACCTGCGGCCGCCGCTATCACTAGCGCCAAGACCGGCAGCACTCCAAAGGCCAACACTCGCGACCACCTAACCCGGCGCCAACGTGCTGGTGGCTCAATATCTTCGGTGTCCTCCGATTCTGCAATCTGTTCGGTGTCTCTGGTGTGCTCGGTGGCGTCCCCGGTGTCTTCGGGGTCGTCAACCTCTATCGCAAACTGCTCGGTTTTCTCCGCGAAGACCTCGGCCGCGTCCTGGCCGGTCTCGCGTTCCGTTTCAACCCGCACGGGGAGGGTTCCTTCTCTGGTTCGTAGGATCGGTAGTCGGCGCATGCCCTTCTGCCATTTCCTCACTGCACAAACTCGACGTTGGAGACCTTTGCCTCGTCGCCGACTTTTTTCACTGAAATTCGCATTCGCCAATGTCGCGGCTCCTCTTCGGGCGCACCGGCATTCGAGGTTTTGACGGTAACGGCAACCAGCACCTGGCCCTCATCGCCCGATTGCGACTCGAGGCCCGCCTCAACGACCGTCCCCGCTGACTTCGACTGCGCCTTCTTGACCACTTCAACGAAGGGTTTCGAGCGCTTGGAGAAGTCGTCGTAAAAGCTGCCTGTGGCGGAATCCAGAATGCGCTGTATGTCGCTGTCGGCGTGCTGCCAGTCGATCGTTGTGAGGTTCAGCGCGCCCTGCCGCCCCACCTGAACCAACAGCGCGCGCTGTTGCTGGATCTGATGTGCCTGATAATCCCGTAATCCCAGCCAGCCGGCCAGCGCGGTCGAGGCGGTCACCAAGACCAGACCCAACACTATTGCCAGCCGGACCGGCGACATCGGTTTCTTCTTAGTGCCAACGTCTTTGGGCGCGTCGTCCACATCGGCGTCAACTGCGCCGTCGTAATCCTCGGCGTCCTCGGTTTGGACTTCCGCCGCCTCGGAACCTGTCTCCTCGGCGGCGACCTCATCGGGCGATTCAGATGCACCCTCGTCGGTGTTCAATTCTTCGGGGGAGGCATCAGCATGCTCTGCCATGTTTGCTCCTTTACGGCGCCTGGGGTCAACTCGGCCTTTGTGTAAACATGGCCGTCGGGCCCCATGTACATACCGGTGCCTGGATCGTATTGAAAGGCCGCTATCGGTGGTGGCGGTGGACCGGGGGGCAGCCGAGGTGGCGCCTGACCCGGCGGCTCCTCGCCTGGCCTGTACTGCGGGACACCCTGCCCCGTATATGTTGCGTTCGGATCACCCTTCCAGTTCCACCCGTCGTTGAGCGGAACGTAGGCCTGGTCGCTCTCGCACATTTTCACCGTCGGGGCGCGCTTGCCCGGACGGGTCTCGCACGGATAGTTGCGCGCGCCGCGCACGTTGAGCATCGAGTCTTGCGGCACCCGGCAGTAGAAGTCGCCTTTAGGGGGGTCTGGATAGTCTTCGTAGCTGGCGGCCCGCTGCTGCTGGGCCGGCAGGAATCCGGTGGTGCATGCTGGCGGCCATCCGAGGTTCAGGTTGAAGCTCAGGTAGGCACCGAGGTAGTCCTGCTTCGTATTTCGGTTGGCCACCCCGACCGCCTGGATGTCGGCCGCGCCTTGCGGCAACTCCACCAAGAGGCCTTCGAGGTTGTCCCGATAGGTGACCCCAACCTGGCCGACACTGACCAGGTTGGCCAGCACGATCGCCAACGTAGGGCTGAGCCGGTCAATTAGCGCCCGGGCCTGGTCGACCGCTGGGCCGCCTTTTTGCAGTAGGCCCGCCACAGCGGAGTCGTTGTTCCGTAGCTGCGAAGTGATGGTCGCCAAGTGGGCGGCCCATGCCTGGACCGAGTCCGATGACGCGGTTTGGCTGTCGAGTAGCGGCTTCGACTGGTCGATCAAGGTAGTGATCGCGTCCAGGTTCTTGTGGGCGCCGATCGCCAGATCGGTCGTCCCCTTCACCAGCCGGGAGAGTTCCGGCCCGAGCCCGCCGAAGGCGACATACCCCTCGTCGACCACCGTTTTCAGGTTGTCACGTGGGATGGCTGACAGGCCGCGGTTGGTCGCCTCCAGGAGCGAGTTGATGTCCGGCGGAACATAGGTACGGTCCATGGCGATCACGTCACCATCTTTCAGCGACGGCCCTTGTGCGCTACGGGGTAGCAGCTCGACGTATTGCTCGCCAACTGCCGAAACGCTGTGTACTTGCGCGTTGAGGTCGGCGGGGACGTGAATGTCCGATTTCAGCTGAAGCACCGCCTCGGCACCGGTCTGGGTGAGACGTACGGTCTGTACCCGGCCAATCTCGACTCCACGGTAAGTGACGTTTCCGCCTGGGTACAGGCCACCCGCTTGAGGTAACTGCACCGTGACCGAGTACCGGTCGATCCCGAAGAAGACCGTCGGTACCTGCATGTAGGCGAAGAACATGATGGTGCCCGCGATCAAGCTGACCACGGCGAAAACCGCCAATTGGATTCTGGTGCGCTTCGTTAACACGATGTCACGGACCCTGATTGAAGTGGTAAGGGACGACTAATGGGTTGCCGGGGTTGTACTGGCTGCCGCCCATGCAAGGACTGGGCATCTGCCCGATGGTGCGGCCCCACTGCAGCTCGAGCTCGGTCAGATTGCACTCAAAGCGGGTGCCGGTGAAGAACCCCGCGTCGAGCCGGCTCAGCGTGAGGTCGAGGACCGCTGTCAAGTTCGCGTAGTCACCGCGTAGCCACTTGTTGAGGGTGTCCTTGGGGAAGGGGAAGGTTCCGAAAAACCCGAGCGAGCGAGTCAGCGCCGGTCCAGCGTCGGCTAGGGATTGGAGTACCGGGCCGAGGTCGTTCAGTTCTTTGACCAGGTTTGACTTGGTTTTGTTCACCGAATCAGTAGCAAGCGCTCCGAATTTGCTCAGCTCCCCGAGCGCGTCGGCGAGGTTGTCCCGTTCGTCCTTGAGGACGGTCAACGCACCCGGCAGTGTCTTCAGCGCCTTATCGATCACCGGCTTCTGGTCGGCGAATTGACCGACCACGTTGTTGAGGCTGTCGGTTGCGGCGAGGATGTCGTCCTTTTGATCGTTGAGGTAGCCGACGAACTTATCGAGTTGTCCGAGAAGGCTTCTCAGGTCCTGTTCGCGACCGGTAAACGCTGTGCTCAATGCCTTGATGATGTCCTGGATCTGGCCTAGGCCACCGCCGTTCACCAACAACGACACTGCGGCTAGCGTCCGTTCGGTGGACGGATACGCGCTAGCGGACGTCAACGGGATCACCGATCCCGCTTTGAGCTTGCCCTTGGCCGGCACACCGGCGGGTGGTGCCAGCTCTACGTGCACCGAGCCCAGCAGGCTGGTCTGCCCCAGAGTGGCCGTTGCGTTAGCCGGCAGATCGACGTCCCCGTTGATCGTCATCGTGACCACCGCATGCCAACCCTGAAGTTGGATGTTGGTCACGGTGCCGACAGTGACGTCGTTGACTCTGACGCGGGAATTCTGTTGGAGGTTTTGAACATCGGGCATCTGTGCTTGGACGGTGTATGAGCCTGGACCGCCGCCCTTGGTGCCCGGCAATTTGAACGAATTCGCGCCGTGGAAACCGCACCCGGAAAGCGCGGCGACGGCCAGCACCGCCGCGAGCCCGCGGGTAACGCGCAGCCGGTGTCGCACCCGAATCATTGTCCGCCTCCGGGAGGCACCATCATCCCGCGCAGGCCGGCGGCTGGATCGGTCGGAAGCGATTGGGCGCGTGGCGCTTCCGCCCCCAGTGGTGAGCTGCCGGCCGCCGGCGGTGCATTCGCCGCAGGCGGGGGGTTGCCCGGGTCGGACGCCGGCGGTGGCGGGGGAACGTAGTCGGGCCGCAACCAGTCCTCGCTGTAGGTGATTTCGTTGGGACGAGCTGAGGCTCCGACGAACAGATTCTCGCCCAGCGGCGGGAAGTTGTATTGGCGGTTTTTGAAGATCGGCGCCAGATACTGCACGCATAGCTTCGCTGACTCCTCGGCTCCCCGACGGGAAGCGGCCTGTATTGCCGAACACAGGAACTGAATCGGGTTGGCGAAGTTGTTGAACGCCAGCGCTCCACTCAGCGTGCCTTGTGCAGGCTGGTAGATGTTGAGGAAGTTCTGAAAGGCCGTGGGCGCAACGTGTAGGAGTTGTTTGACGTCGTCGAGGCTGTCGTTCACTGCCTGCGTCACCGACGCCAATTTGTCCGAGGTGGTTCCCAGCGACTCTTGATTGTCGGCCACGAAGTTTCGGACGTCGTCGACCACGTCGTGGAGATCCCGAACCGCGTTGCCGACCGCATGGGGGTCGTCGGCCAGCAGGTTCGTCACCGCGGCCAGGTTTTGGTTGAGGTGTTGCAGCAGATCGCCGCTGTCGTGCAACGCCGAGACGAGAATCGACAGGTTTTTGACAGTGGTGAACAGGTCGTCGCTGTGATCGCCGAGAGCGGAAATCGCCTGCGACAGCTTGATAATGGTGTCACGGATGTCTGGGCCCTGGCCGCGCAAGTTGTCGGCCGCAGTGTTGATGAACGCTCCTAGTGTGCTGGTCCCGCCGGCTGTGGTGGGCTGCAATACCTGCGTCAGCTTCTCGAGTTGCTGGCGGAAGTCGTCCCATTCCACCGGGACTGCGGTGCGTTCCTGCGGGATCACCGCGCCTGCGCGCATCATCGCGCCACCCGTGTAGGCCGGCGTCAGCTGGATGGATCGAGGCGTCACCAGCGACGGCGACAGGACCACGGCCTTGGCGTCAGCAGGCACCTTGTATTTGTCCTCGTACCAGAAGGTGATCTTGACGCGGTCGGGCAGCGGCTCGATCTTTTCGACCTTGCCGACGGGGACGCCGAGAATAACGACGTCGTCTCCGTTGTAGATGCCTGTGCTGTTCGCGAAGTATCCGACGACGTTGGTGCGGCCGATGTCGTTCGCCAACCGTGCCACCGTGACGATGCCCCCGACCAGGACTAGCACCAGCACGACGGCTACGCCGATCTTGGCGTTGCGAGACGTCACTGTCCACCTCCAGCTGGCGGGCTAATGGGGCCCGGGCCGCTCATCACGGGCGGTTGCGCCGGCGGCACCTGCCCGGGTGCCGGCTGCTCGATCGGTCCCGACGGCGGCGGCAGGGATTGGCCTTGGCCGGGACCCGGCGGCGCGGGCGGTCCTGGCGGCGGCCCCCCGGGTGGTGGCGCGGGCACCGGCTCGCGAGCCGGGTAGCAGCCAGGACCAGGCAACGCCACCCCGGGCGGACCGCACTGATGGTCGCTCGGGTTGCCGGTGATCGCGTCAGGAATGGTCATCCGGGGTGGTCCGCCCTGCCCGGTTCGCGGGTACGGAACCGGAAGCGGCGGCGTCCCCGGCTGGCCGACCTGCGGGTCAGTGCGCTGCGAGGGCAGCAACACGTTCGGGTCCAGGCCGAGGTCGGAGAAGGCGGCATCGATGAACGGCTGCAGCCACTGTCCGGGTAGCAGGTTGACAACATAGGCCTTGAAGAACGGCCCTGATCCCACCGATTCACCGAGCCCCAAGGCGTATCTGTTAAGCCCGACGAGTGCCTTCTGCACGCGGTCTTTGCGGTTGTCGACGATCGTCAACACGCCGTTGAGTTTGTCCAGCGCCGGTTTCAACGTCTCGCGGTTCTCGGCGATGAGGCCTTTTAACTGCTGGGCCAGCGCGGAGAGGTTGTGAGCGATTTGGTTAAGTGCGTTGCTTTGACTTCGCAGCTGGACCAGCAACGCGTTGGTGTTGGCGACCAGGTTGACCAGTTCGTCGCTGCGTTCAGACAGCACCTTCGTTGCCTTGTTGGCGTTACTCAACAGGTTTCGCAGCTGCGCGTCGCGCTCGTCTAATGTCTGCGAGAAGCGTGCGACCCCTTGAACCGCGGCCTTCAGGTCGGGTGGCGTATCGGAGAAAGTGTCGGACAGCACTGCGAGCGAATCCGACAGTCGTTTGGTGTTCAGGCCGCTGATGGTTGTCGTGAGGTCACCCAGGGCGTCGGGCAGTTGATAGGCCGGTGTGGTCCGGTCGAGGGGTATCGGACCGCTCAGCTTCCCCTCCCCTCGCGGGGTGACCTCGAGAATCTTGGTTCCGAGCAGAGTCTTCAACTTGATCGCCGCCTCGGTGCGGTCACCGAGGCGGATGTTGTCGGCGACGTCGAACTTGACCAGCACCCGGGGTCCGTCCAACTCGACGCTGGAGACCTGCCCGACCCGGAAGCCGGACACTTGGACCACGTTGCCAGACATCAGCCCGCCCGCCTCAGCGAAGTACGCCGAGTAGGTCTTCCCGTTGCTGAAGAACGGCAACTTGTCGTAGTTCACGGACACCAGCATCAGAACGAGGATGATGCCGACGCCGATGGCGCCGATGACAAGTGGGTTGCGCTCGGAGAAGGGCCTCATCGCGGCGTGCACCTCCCGGTGGGCTGACCGGCCAGCTTGACGTATACGGGTTGGCCGCCCTTGCCGTTGACCTTCAACACGATTTCGCAGAAGTAGAAGCTGAAGAAGTCGCCGTACATGCCCTGCCTGTTGAGTATCTGAGTCGCATCGGGCCAGGTGTTGAGGAAGTTGTCGAAGTAGTCGTGATCGGCCAATATGGTTGCGGCCGTTCGATCCGCCTCGTGAACCACTTTCTTCAGCGGTGGGCGAGCCTGCGCTAGCAGGCCGGCGATTGACCCGGCAGCTGCGTTGGCGTAGGCCACGCCGTTGCTGATGTCTTGCTTGCGGGCGTTCAGGCCAGCTACGAGTTCAGACAACGAGTCGACGGCCTTGGCGAACTGTTTGCTCTGGCCGCTCAGCGAGCCGAGCACGGTATTCAGATTGACGACGACTTGACCGATCAGTTGATCCCGGTCGGCCAGGGTGTTGGTCAGAGCTGCGGCCTGGCTGAGGAATGAGCTGATCGTGGCGCCCTGTCCCTGGAAGGCAGCGATCAGTTGACCGGTCAGTTTGTTCACCTGGTCTGGATCCAGTGCGCGAAACAGCGGCCGAAAACCGCCGATCAATGCGTCCAGGTCCAGCGCAGGTTCGGTCCGGCTCAGTGGGATGGTCCCGCCCGGATTAAGTCTCTTGACTCCCCCGGCTCCTTCTTCAAGCGCCACGTACCTGCCGCCCACGAGGTCGGCGAAACGGATCGCGGCCCTGGTGCCCTCGGTGAGCACTACCGAGTCGGAGGCGGTGAACTCGACGCGCACCGTCGAGTCGGGCTGGACGGCGATGTTCTTGACCTTGCCGACCTCGACACCTGCGATGCGGACGAAGTTGCCACCCTCCAGCCCCGATACATTGACGAACTGGGCCGTGTAGGTCTTCTCCGACTGGAAACGCATCTGCGCGAAGACGGCGATCAGTCCGAACGCACCCGTTACGCAGACGACGGCGTAGATGGCGAGGCGCCACAGCGCGCCTCCCAAATTCTCTCGCATCTCTGCCTTCCTCTATGACTTTCGGCCGTTAGGGCGCTGGGGCAAACGGCGGCGGTGGCGGCGCCTCGCACGGCCCGGTGACCAGTCCGCATGTTGGTTGCGGTCCGCCCGGTGTTGCGGGCAAGAACGGTTCGGATCCGGCCGGCGGCGGCCCCGGTTCCCGAGGCCTGCCCGGCGGGGGCGCCGGCGGCAGCCCGGGATACAGCGGCGTTCCGTCCGGGGCGTACATCGGCGCCCCGTACGGTGGTGCACCCGGGTACGGGATCGGGCCGGGAGCCGGACCTCCCGGGTGGCGCAGGCTGGGCGGTTTCGGTGTTCCGCGGGTGACGGGGAAGTAATCGACGTAGCCCGGGAAGCCGATACCGGGGTTAGGACGCACATCCATCCCGGTGCCCCACCCCGAGTTGGTGACCAGGTAGCGCTGCGGGAAGTTTTTCGACACGTCTGGCAACGATCCACAACCGGGCTGGCCTCCGGGGCCGCCCTTGATGCCGTTGATCGGCAGATTCTCGGGGAAACTGTATGTGTCGTCGCCCAATAGCAGTCCGGCGTCCAGGATCACCGAGAAGCCGTTGCGGCCACCGGCAACATCCAAGAAGCCGAAATCAACGACGTTCTTGCCGCCGACCAGCAAACAGGTCAGTTCCGGGTTGTATTTCATCAACAGGCTGGTGGTCGACTCGAG
Source organism: Mycobacterium sp. NTMscope_Eco_3 (assembly GCF_976985685.1). Taxonomy (NCBI): domain Bacteria; kingdom Bacillati; phylum Actinomycetota; class Actinomycetes; order Mycobacteriales; family Mycobacteriaceae; genus Mycobacterium; species Mycobacterium sp. NTMscope_Eco_3. Next base: position 2,878,854 of record NZ_CDRJYZ010000001.1, read on the forward strand.
CAGGTTAATGCCGTGCACCAGGTTGTCCTTGTTCGGACCGAGCAGGTTGACCCCGCTGCGGGAAAGTCCAGTGACGTCGAGCAGCAACGAGTCAAGCTGCTTGGCGTTGTTGGTGATGGTGGAGCTAGTCGCACTGGCAGCGTCCAGTACCGTCACGATGTCGCGTGCGGCTGCGGCGTAGGTGTCGCTGAACCCCTTCAGCGCATGGAAATCCGCGCGGATGGTTTCGCTGCGGGGGTTGATCTCCGTCAGGACCTGGTTGAGGTCGGTGGTCGCCTCGCCGATGGCCGGACCCTTGCCGCGAAGTCCTTCGGCCAGCGCCGTGAGGACACCGTTGAGTTTGGCGACGTCGACCTTGTTCAGCACCGCCACCAAATTCTGGAACACCGTGTTTACTTCGGTGGTCACATTGCGTGACTCCACCACCGCTCCGGCCGTCAGCCGCTTCGGGCTCGGGTCGGTGGGGGTGAGCAGGTCGACATACTTGGCGCCGAACGCTGTGGTGGCGGTGATCTCGGCTCCGACGTTGGAGGGAATGTATTTGAGCTGCTCTGGGTACAGTTCCAGCTGAAGTTTCACCGGGTCGCCCTGCTGAATCGACGCCACCCGGCCGACCTGGACGCCGCGCAACTTCACCTTCGCGCCGGGTTCCATGACCAGGCCCGACCGGTCCGAGGTGAGGGTCACCCTGGCGTACGGCCTGAAGTCTCTGTTGAACGCCCCTAGCGTCAGCACTACCGCGCCGATGATGAAGGCGAAAAGGATCACCGTCCACAGCGCCGGGTGCAGGCCGGCCTCGCGCCGTTTCCTTGTCATCGTCGCTATCCCGACAGGTTGAAGTCGCCGGACACACCGTAGGCGGCCATCGCCACCGCCAAAGTCACCGCTACCGCAACGACCAGGGATGCGCGTACCGCACGACCGACCGCCTCACCGACGCCCGCAGGGCCGCCAGAGGCGTTAAAACCGTAATAGGTGTGTACCAACATGATCGATGTGGCCGTCCCGATGACTTGCAGCATCGACCAGATAAGGTCTTTCGGCTGCAGGTAGGTGTGGAAGTAGTGGTCGTAGACCCCGGGAGCCTGCCCATACGCGAAAATGACAAGGGTCCGCGTGGCCATATAGCCGGCCAGCGAGGCCATGCACCATAACGGAACTGCGACGACCACACCGGCCACCACCCGGGTGGAGACCAGGTAGGTGATTGTGCGGATGCCCATCACCTCGAGCGCGTCGACCTCCTCGTTGATTCGCATGGCGCCCAACTGCGCAGTGGCACCGGCGCCGATAGTGGCCGCGAGGCCGATACAGGCGACCAGCGGCGCGGCGAGACGCGTGTTGATGTAAGCGGAGGCAAAACCGCTCAACGCCTGGACCCCCACATCGGACAACGACCGGAATAGCTGGATGGCGACAAGTCCACCGACAGACATCGTCAAGGTGGTGACGATGACCACGGTGCCGCCGATCACGGCCAGCGCACCAACACCGAGACTCATGTTGGCGATCAGTCGCAGCGTCTCCACTTTGTAGCGGACGACGGCTTCCCACATGAAGCCCAGTGCCCTGACGTAGAACGCAGTCTGGCTTCCCAGCCGATTCCACTCGTTGATCAGGCCACGCACGGTATTCATCAGCCGCGGCAGCCGCAGTCCGGCGGGGGCGGCGCTCACATCGTCGCCTTCGTCGTGACTGCGGTGAGCACCACGTTGATCACAAATAAAGCCATGAACGTGTACACCACGGTTTCGTTGACCGCGTTGCCGACGCCTTGCGGGCCTCCGCCCACAGTGGTGCCCTTGTAGCAGGCGATGAAGCCGGCGATCACGCCGAAAAGTGTTGCCTTGACGAACGCTATGACGACCTCGGTGACCCCGACGAGCAGTGTCAAGCTCGCCGCGTAGGAACCGGGGTTGACATGTTGGAAGCCGACGGAGAAGAAGTAGCTGGTCACCAGACCGACGATCGTGTTGATGGCATTCAGCAGTAGCCCGTTGACAGTGAGCGCAAGAACCCTCGGCACTAGCAGTCGCTGGACCGGGTTGATTCCCATCACCCGCATGGCATCGATTTCTTCGCGGATGGTGCGGGCCCCCAATTCGGCGCACATCGCGGTGGCGCCACAACCCGCGACGACCAGAACCGTCGATATCGGGCCGATGTACACGACGCACGCCAGCGCAGCGCCGGTGCCGGAGAGGTCAGCGGCGCCGATCTCGACCAGCAGGATGTTGATGATGAAGACGGCGAACGCGTTGAACGGGATCGACACGGCAACGGTCGGGAAGATGGTCACCCGGGCCACAAACCAACTCTGATGAATGAACTCTCGCCAGGCGAAGGGCGGACGCACCATTTGCATCGCGATGTCCAGCGACAACGCGAAGAAGCTGCCGACCTCGCGTAGCGGCTTGGTGTAGGTCTCCGGCCTAGGGTCGATGCCCCCAGTCCGCAAACTGGTGGCCGGCGGGTCAGGCCTAGTTTCCGTCGCGACCACTAAGGCTCCCGTTCTATCCTCGCCCGACATTTGAGCGGATGAATCCTCTCCGTAGCGGTTTATGCATGTGCACCCGTTCCACAGTGTGGCCCACGGCACAGCGGGACGCTACCACGACTTTCATGGAGAGCAACATAAACCGCTTTTATTCTCCATAACCCAGATTCGGTAGACATCTGTCGAACTATGACTGCTTTGCTGTGAGCTTCCGACAAAGTCAATACAAATGTCGCAATCATTGATGAACCTGATCGATCACGCGCTCCTTGCTCGGCGCCGGCCGCTACGCCCTCCAGCAGGTGAAACCCTTAAGCGCAGGTCTCATAGAGTGGGCCCCCAGGGCACGACCGTGCCGCACATAGCCGAGCCGGAGCATCCGTTCCAGATCAGTGAAACCGGTATCTTTAGCTTTCAGTCATTCGCTGAGATCAATCTTTTTCATCAACTTGGTCGCCTCTAAGATCAGAATATATTGGCACGCCGCACTTTGCGCCAAGATTCCTTGTGAGCACACAAATAGGACTTACCGCAACTAAAATAAAAAGCTTATTTGTGCAGACACTCGATGCTTCTAAACCTTATTTAGTCACGCATCGCGCAGACATCGAATAGTTGCGAGCCGAGAAGATAAATGGTGGTAAATTCGCGCTCTGTATCTCAACCTGGGGCGCTGCGGCCCGAGTGCGAAGCGGCGCACCGCAGGAGGCGTACCACGTCGCACATGGTGGCGCCGGCCTCAAAGCCACCGAACGGTTGGCAGCCCGCCGGACGTATGACCAGCACTTTTGGGCTGCGCGGGTGTTCGCTGGCGTCGGCGGTGCGGTTGCAACGCCGAGTTGCCCTCAAATCTTGCCGCTTGCGCCACCCTCGAACAGATTCGGCAATTTTTCTCCGCCAACAGGCTAGTCGGTCAACCCGTCTCGGCTTAGGGTGTCGGCCGAGCAGAAGAGGAGCATGCGAATGAGCCGCGTCGGGCATTAGCTCACAACAGCAAAACATTTATCTATTTATCTCATTAGACCATTAGCTGGTTTAAACACGTTGCTGATGAGCCGGACGACACCCGTCAGATGCTCCACGGCGGCGAGCCGCGCCCACTGTATATCCGTTGCCGAGTCGGTCCGGATATGACCGCGATGGTGCGCCTGCCTGCGTGTCCTCCTGATTACGGTCGGTCGACGGATGCTTCGACCAAGGTGTCCGACCGTAACTGCGAAGTGCGTCACCGGAATGCCAGGAAACCCATAGTGTGCTCTTGTGACCGCTCGACCCGAGAAACACCGCGCGCGGTCGTGGGGCGCCGACTCACCTGCTGATGAGGACGAGGCGCGCCGAAGGCTACTCGCCGCAGCCGATGCCTGCTACGCGGACAAAGGCCCGGTACGCACCCGGATGAGCGACATCGCCCGGCGCGCAGGCGTGCACCGGTCGACGGTGTACTACTACTTCCCAACGAAAGACGCCCTGCTGGCTGCCTCCTTTGTGCGGGTCCTCGCCGCCACCGCGGAAGCCGTTGAACGATGCTGGCAGACAGACGACCCATTTATGACTCAGCTCGTCGCAGCATGCCTGCGGGGCACCGACATCGCCCGCAGCTCACCGATAATGCGATCGCTGATCGAAGAACATCAAGCGCTCGGTGTCGCCTATCACGCCGCCGAAGGCTCCGAGTTGTGGCGAGCCAAACTCGCTGACACGCTCGTGCGGCGGCTCGAGGCCGCTGCGGTTGCCGGCGAGATTCGGCGCGACCTACCAGCCAGCACCCTTGCCCGCTGGATTGTCCGGATCAACTTCAGCCTCATTGCTGAACCGGCTAGTCCCGAAGACGGTGGTGACGAGGGCCTGCTGCGGAACCTGCTCGTCGCCTCACTGACTCCTCGGGCGTAGCGGGATCGGCGTGCAGGCGCCATTGTTGGTTGAGCGATTCATCACCGGTGGCCCTCGCGGCGGCTACATTTCTCTAGCGGAAGGTTGGGCAGAAGTGACGAGACGAAACCGAGGCGGGCTCGTGCAGAAACGGTTCTTCAACACGACGGCGGCGGCTCTGGTCGCATCGGGTATCGCGGCGTGCTCATCGGCGCCCCTTGCCTCGCCTCCGTCGGACGCACTGGCCGCAGGAACCGCGAGGGTGACGATTAACGATAAGGAACTCCCGGCGACGACTTCGGTGAAGTGCTCGCCAATAGGAGCATTAACGACGATCACTACTGGTGACACGGCTGCAGGCGTTACGGCACTGATATCCAACGAAACTGGGCTCACTGCCAAATCCGTCAGCATCACTAACTTGGGCGGTTTCACCGGGAGCTACATGAAAGGGCTCGACGGCAACGCCGGCGTAAGTATGACGGGTCAGACGTACATGATCCGTGGTACCGCCGACGGGTTCGACACCGACCACCCCAGCGTGCGGACAACAGGCACATTCGCAATCCGGGTCGCGTGTTAGCCCGTTGCCGCCGATCACGAACCAACCCAGTTGGCACTCAGCCCGGCGACAGTGGTTGAGCAGATGCGCCGCGTTCGGGCGGTCGCGAGAGCGGCCCCGATGATCCACCTGAGCGAAAGCTCTCCTTGCTTCGTGGCGGCTAAAGCGTAATATGTCTGTCTAATTCTGGTCGCTCGAAAGCAAGGGCCGAACTGTGGCGCAATCACCATGGCCAAGGCAGTAATTGGTCGTAGGCGCTTCCGCAGCGCGCCACCGGCCTCCGCCTACTCGGTGGCGGACAAGGAGGAAACGACATGCAGTATCGGCCGCTGACACCGCGCGCCTTGTTGTTAGTCGCCACCAGCGCCCTGCTGTATGCCCCTGCCGCGCATGCGGATAATGACAACAACACGCTCATACCGAACAACAAACGCCTTAACGACGGTGTCGTTGCCAACGTCTACACCATGCAGCATCAGGCAGGCTGCACCAACGACGTCAGGATCAACCCACAGCTGCAACTCGCCGCGCAGCGGCACAGTAGGGATGTGCTGAACAACCGCAACCTCGACGGCGACATCGGCTCAGACGGATCCACCCCCCAGGACCGCGCGAACGCGGCAGGCTTCCACGGTCAGGCCGCGGAAACGGTGGCGATCAACCAATCCATCGCAATCAGCGGAAACGATTTGATCAACCGGTGGTACTACAACCCCGGCTACAACGCCATCATGTCCAACTGCGCCAATTCCCAGATGGGAGTCTGGTCGGAAAACAGCCCGGATCGCACCGTCGTCGTGGCTGTTTATGGACAGCCCGTACAACCGGCCGGCACCGGGGCAAATGAAGTGTCGCCCATGGGCGCAGCGCAAAGCGAGACCAATATACCGATCGATCCCAGCCCCGACTATGACGCCAGCGACGAGCTCGAGTTCGGCATCAATTGGTTCCCCTGGATCCTGCGGGGTGTCTACCCGCCGCCTGGCAATCCGCCGCAATAGGCAAGGGCCAGAACGTCATCGGAGCCCGGCGCGTAAACCGATTAGGCCGCGAGAGCCCGCTAAACTAAGCTTGATTCGAGCGCTCACCGAGCGAAATCGGGCGCTCTGCGGCCCCTACCTTTGCTTGATGAAGCCGGCATCTCGGCACCGCCTCCGCGAGAACAGTTGCCTGACATCAAAGAACACGAGGTTCGGCTTGTCGGTTGTATGGCTGTTCGCGGGACGCGCTGCCTCGCGGAGGCTGTCTGACCCACCCCGAACCCGCTGATAAGCACGGCGCCGTTGCGTTGTGCAGATCAGCCGAACTCAGCCCATCCCAGCATTTCCCGATAGAGAAGCTCGTTTGGCAGCGCGTCTGGCATCGGGCGAGGATCGTCCGCCCAGCAACCGAGCACGGGATGTTTCTGCGTTGTGATCGTTAACAGCACCTTGTTGCGAATGATGAAGTGAGAGAACTCCTCCAAGTAGCACAGCGTCTCCCTGAAGAGGGTTGTCGCCAGGGTGGCGATGTCTGCAGAGTACGTGCGCGGCTGAAATGGGTTGGATGACTGTGCGTTCCAGACCCCAAGCCTGTCCAGTTGGACTCGACTGAGCGGTGTGTCGGCGGGGTCGAACTCTGCAAGACCGTTGAGGGTGATCGCCACCGTTGTGGACGAGCCGTAGCTGCGAGACAGCCTATGTTGTGTGTCGAGGGGAAGCGCGTGGATTCGGTTGCCGCAACTGTCCAATGACCCAGGCGTACGAGCCCAGTGATTCCAGCTGTGCCGTATCTGTCGGCTCGAACTTCGCAATAACCGACCGCAATTCTTTGGTGAACGTGAGGGAGCCGCGCTGGTTGTCGGGATCTAGGGTCGTATCGAACAAGGTCCGGGTGACGCGGGCATACCTGTCCATCGCGGCTTACCGAGCACAACGAGCACGAGGGCGCAGCGCTCCTGGCCGAAGGTGCCTTCGCAGGCTTCCGAAAGCCTTGGGGCCCACGAACCCCGGCTGGACCGAGCAGATGCGCTCGATGTGCTCGGGACGATGTCGAGGATCCACCGCGAGCTCGACGCTGCGCGCCAAGTGACGTGAACTGATCTGCCGCCACTGCGAGCGAACAGCGGCGCGCCCTCCGCCAAACCCCCGGTCTACGCCTCATCGGCGATGTGGTGACCAATCCGGTCCGGCTCGGATTTTGCCGACATTGTCGTGAAGCTACCGCCCATCGCGATAGTCAGCAGATCCGGTTTATCGCAATACGCCACTACCCTGATGGGGTGACTGGTAATGCCGATCAGTGGGCCGACGACGACACCGACTTCCGGTTGGCACTACCGGGCGTTCGTGAATCGCTCATCGAAGCAGAATCCGACTACCGCGCAGGCCGCACATTCAGCGAGGGACACATCCGCGCTCACTACGGCTTGCTGCCGCGACACGCAGACCAGGACGAGTTGCGCCTGCGATGCACGGCGCACGGCAACTGGATGTCCGATCATCCCGATGCCGTGGCGGCCGCGGAAGAGTGGGCTGACGGAAACCTCGACGAACTTGATCACACCTGAAGCAACCATGCCAGCCGGGCCTCCGCCCGCGGACGCCAGCATGAAAACAAAGACAGAATCTCGCGGATTACTTCACGTGTTCGCTGTTCTGTTGGCAGCGGCCGTACTTGCCGCGTGCTCGTCGACCAATCCAACCAAGCACACAGGGTCGGGGCCATCAGCCCCGTCCGGCGCGACAATGATTCCAGGAGGGCCCATGGAACCCACACCCATTGCGCCGTCACCGAAGATCCCGAAAAGCCAACAAGAGGCCCAGGACTCAGTGCTTCGGTACCTACAGAAAACAGTCGACGGGTTGCCGCCGGGCACCGGCCTAGACACGAGCGACACCATCGGCGGCAGCAACCTCGGCTGCGATGACAACTACACCGGCCCCGGCCCCGGCCCCACCGAATTTTCGTTGTTCGCCAAAGTGATCGGGCCCGCCGGCGTGAAGCCGGCAGATCTCATCGCACACGCCGGAGAACTTTGGCGAAGCTGGGGCATCACGGTGATCGAGCGCGACGGCTTCGAAAAACCCAACCAATTCGGTTACTTCCCAGACGGATACCGCATACAAATCAAGGCGGCATATCCTCCCGACTATCCACCGACCATCGTCGCAACAACGCCGTGCTTCCCCGGCGACCTACGTAGAGATGGCCTACCGGTTCCCAAGGTGATCCAGCAAGGCTCGCCGGGCAGCTAGTTGTTGCCGGTCGCCGCCGGAAAACGGTCGGCGACCCTATTGCGCCCGCTATTTCCACACGGGCCAAAGGTGTCAGCGATGGCAGGTCCTGCGGTGCTGTCGGTAGGTGCGGGCATACTGCTGAGCATGTCCGACGTTGAGCCACCAGCCCTAGCCGCGGTGTTGGCCGGTGAGGATTCGTCGGTTCGGCGGGCAGTGCAGTTAGTCGGCCAAATCTTGACGGGGTCGGTAACCACGCAAGTCACCCTCGCGGGGTTTCTGCATGCGATGTTGGGCCGATCGGGGTCGGATCTGGTCTGTGAGTCACGGCGGTTGTCCTCGATCGGACACGTCGCGGCCGGATTGGCGCTGGCCGCGTTGATCGACCGCTTCGATCCCCCGATCGGGCCCAGCGATGACGACGAGCCACCGACCTGGGCGCACATCGAGATTGGCGACAAACACCTTGCGCCGCCTGCGCGGCTGTCGGCGTTCTTCACAGCCGGCCAGCTCGCCCCCGCGCCCGTCGTGGTCCGGTTAAGTTCATCGACGCTGTACTCCGATACGCCACGGCTGCAGGTCTACACCACCCCTGCTGATCGCGGTCATGCCGTCGCCGTGATCGAGGCGATCATGACCGACGCCGATGGCGCCAAAAACCTCTACCGTGGTCGAGCGCTGACCGCATCCGAGAACAATGGCCTGGTTCTTGAGGTCACGGACATCCCAACCCTTAGCCGCACGAATGTGATTGTGCCCGAGTCGGTATGGGAAGAGATCGACCTCAATATCGCCGCGTTGACCACCCACCGGCAGTTGATGACCCAGTTGGGGCTGGGAGTACGCCGCGGAATCTTGCTCGCCGGGCCGCCGGGCGTCGGCAAGACCGCGATCTCGCAAACCATCGCCGCCGAACTCGTCGGGCCGTTCACCGTGATCAATGTCGACGCCCGCGCAGGCAAATCAGTGCTGTCCGCCGTGTACAAAGAGGCCCGTGCACTAGGGCCGACCGTGATCGTGCTCGAGGACATCGACCTCATCGTCGGCAATCGCCGCCACCACGGCGAGGTTCGTCCTCTCTCGGAGTTCTTGGCTGTCATGGACACAGACCCCTCAGCGCCGATCTTGACGCTGGCTTCCACAAACGACGTCGCGGCGTTGGACGCGGCGGCGATCCGGACCGCACGATTCGACTCGATCATCGAGATCGGCTATCCCACACGCGAGGCGGCCGCACAGATCCTGACCACCTACCTGCGGGGCATTCCCGGAGCCGAATCCATTGATGCCAGCCAAGTCGCCGCCCACTTCAACGCCGAAACCAACGGCGCCGACATCCGCGAAATCGTTCGGCGTACCGTCCTAGCCACCGGGACGGTCAGCGAGACCGCGCTCCTGGCCACCATCCGGTCCGGCCGCTTCAAACCCGAACTACCCCAAGGCAACTACCTGTGATCAACAGCGCAGTCCTAGGCTCAACCAGTCACTGATCGGCGCCGCGGGCCCGCAGAAGCGCACGGATCAGCGCAGCTAGGGCTGGAAGACTTGGTCGATTGGGAAACGATGGCTGAACTCCTGCGCGGTCATGTTCTTGTCAACCGACGCGACGCGCCGTAAATCGTAAATCGGATTGGCGTCGCAGATTCGCGGCCAAGGCGATCCGAATAACGTGATCGCAAGCGCTTTCGTTCGAGAAACGGGATGTGATGCAGCACTACTAGTAGTACGATCGAGAGTGCCCTGGGTGTGGCTGTTCCGAAGAGTCGGCGTTCGGGTTGGAACCGACCGCGCAGGACGACCAAAGTAATCGACGCACCCGCTTGCCCTCCCAGGGCCTGACGAACGTACCGGCGCCTTTCGAGGAGCACCGGTCGTTACATCGGCCCGGCGCGAAACAGATCGCCGGTTGCGTCAAAAAACCTGCTTTAGCGCTTGTTTCGGCGCCGCGTACGCGCAACCAAGAGCTCGTTTACCGGAACTTGCAGGGCCTCGGCAATGTCGAAAAGGCGCTCATAGAGCAATCCGCGGCGCCCGTGCTCAACATCGATGAGGACATTGCGTGTAACACCCGACCGCAATGCAAGCGCCTCTTGAGTCATCCCTTGCTGGATCCGTAACTCGCGGATGTTGTGCCCCACGACGGATCGCCAGCGTTCCCACTGGGCGACCCGCTCCGGACTGTTTTGGCTCGGGCGCGTGGGCACGCTCTCAAGTAATCGGCGTCAGCGCCCAACTGTCTGCCCTACTAGTAGTACATTCTGCCGTCGGTCTTGGCGTCTTTTAGCCCTGACCGACATCCGCGTCTATCCGTACTTTTTCCATCCGACTTCAAAGTCATGGCCAGCCCGAGGGTGAGGCGCTCAGCTCATGGCAGGAGGGGCGGGCTACTCGTTGCATCACCGCATGAGGCAACTCGGTTGCCGGCGTTGGGCGTTGATGCCCTTGACCGGCCCACGGAGGCGATCTACTACCTCGACGGGACTGGTAGCTGGAATCGGCGTTGGGGGCATCCGAACATTTGCGCAACCAATGGGTGTCGACCCCACTGCGATTGATGCGATGACGCTTGATCAATTTCGGGCGGAAGGAGACGCCGGTCGGTCATGGCACTTATGCAGGCAAAGGCCCGCCGGGCCGGCTGCATTCGTGGGGATCACGATACTGCCCGGCCGAGGGTGGTGGCCGCTGGAAATCATGCTGGCGCGGAAATTGGGCATTCGCCTGCCCAGTGCACGTAGAGCGTCGAGGAGGCAGCGAGTACGTCAGTCCTGTCCCAGCGGCACAACGACCTCTTCGGCGTAGGCACTGTCAGCGGTTGCTGAACCCCGCCCTCACTTCTTGATGTTCGGTGGTTCATTCCGTTCGCCAGTCGCCAGCACAGGCTCGCGCATATGGCCGCTGATGGACTCGCGCACGAGGCGGACGACGCTGATGCCCATTCGCGCCGCCGCTTCTTCCAAGATCTTCTTTTCAGCCGGTGCAAGACGAACGACAACCGTCTCAGTCAGACGTCGGCGCTCGGAGCCGCTACGTCGCCCCCGTCTGGAACCACTCATAACGCGCCTTCCTGAAGCGATCCGTACAAACAGGGCAGCAACCCTTTCCGGAGCCGAATGTACTACTAGTAGGGCGTGCCTCGATTGGCGGCCTTCTCCGGCAGCGTTTCCAGAACCGGAAACGACGCATCGCCCACGGTCGGCAATGCGCTCGGACCCCGCTGCGCCGGCCGACGACTCCCCAAGTCGGTCAGCGTGCCAGGCAATATTCAAGCCTTCGTTCGGTCCGGGGCTGGAGCCGCTAGGTGTTCCGCTGCCCGCTCCGCACTCTGCGCCGCTCCGCGAGCCAATCACGACCACAGTCCCGCCAGCCGTCGCCATCTCGCGCCAACATGCCGCCATCATTGTTCGGGACCACCGCCAGGGTGGCGCGCCAGCTCGGAAAAGCCGCCACTGCGCGCCGCTCCCCTGCCACTCATACGTCGTGACACCCGACCTCGCGTTTCAACGGCCAAGAAACCGTGGGGGCGCACGTTGGGGCTTCCACGTCGGGTACCGCGTGTTGGCACACGCGGTACCCGCGTCGGCCCCGAGCCCTCGGTAGTCTGCCGCTGATGGAGCAAGCGTTAGCGCAAGCCTTAGTTGCGATGGACCCTGTGCCGCTGTCAGTGGTGCACGGAATCGTCAGCGACGACTGGCTCGCTGCGGACCAGACTCATTTTGACGTGTGCTTCCCGCAATTGACGTTCTCGGTGTAGACCTCGCCGACTGCCGAAACGAAGGGCGAGAAGGCCATTCGTCTCCGTGCCCTAGGTCGTGTCCGTGCCAGAGCCGCTCTCCCCTCGAGCGTGGCGGGATAACCCGGCGCGCGGTTTTCTAGGTCGCACGACGGAGGACCATCGGTTCGCAGAAGCGCCGCGCGCAGGGAGAACCGCCACCGCGCCATGGCTCAGCTATCCGCGCCCCGATCATTTCGGTTCACGTCCCACCGCGCTGGCTGGCGCGTCAACCGGCCAAACGCTCTTTGCAGTGCAAATGACCCGTGCGCTCGGGTGCACTTTCCTGGAAGTTAGCGCTGCTAATTTTCACCGTCCGCCGAACATCACACCTCTTGCACTTAGGTCTCGCATTGATAACGTTTCGTCCAGACGTTTTCTAGGAGCAGCGTGGTAGGGGGCGTTGACGCAGTGGTCTTGGAGGCAAGAACGGTTTCGGAACGGGTGTGCCCGCGCTGCGGTACGTCTTTCGAAGTACCCGATAAGGGGCCGGGTCGACGGCCTGTGTGGTGCTCCGCGCGTTGCCGGCGGCGAGCATCCGCGGAGCGCATCGCAGCCCTTGATTCCGGCGCTGCGGTGCGTGTCGTCGAGGTGCCTCGCGCGCATCGTCCCGACCCTGATGCGCGCCTACCGCTGCCCTCCATGGAGACCTTGGCGCGCCTGTTTCTTAGCTCGGACTACCAATGCAAAATTCTCCTGCAATCCCTTGTGCACCGGTACGCGTCGGGCGACATCGGCGACGAGCTGCGGTCCGCGATGGAGCAGTTCGCGGCCTCGGTAGATCTCCACCGGGTCCTGTCGGAGGATCCGTCGTACCGGCAGGCCCGCGACGAGATCGAGACGCTCCGCAAGCGTCTCCGCCATGACGTCGACGCTGCCGATCAGCGCGACCAGGAACTGGCCCGCCTGCGCCGTGAGTCTGAGGAGTTGCGGCGATTGCGAATCCGCGTGGCGGAATTGGAGTCTGTCGTGGCGAGCGCCGCTTACCCACTGCACCAAGCTGGCCAGCACGACGTCATGCTCAGCCGCCAGCAGCGCCGCGCAGCAGAACGCGCGGCCCGCAAAGGTCGCTACTAAGCCGGCGGCCACACACACCGAGCCGGAGTGGAGCGGCGACGCACGACTGCCGACCACCCGGTGAGCGCGGGAAGATGCGCCAATTCTCGTCCCGGCCGACCGTCGCGTAACGCCACCGCCAGCTCTAGCCTTTAGAAACGAGGTACCGCATGACACTGGCGCCCGAAAGCTCGCGCCGGCCGATGCGGGAAGGGAACGCAGCACGATGGCCTTGCTAGACGGGCACTGGTACAGCTCAGCCGAACTTGCCGAGCTGCTCCACGTCGACGCATCCACCATTCGACGCTGGCGTACGTCGCATCCGCCCAAAGGCCCGGCCTTTGTACGCGTTTCGGACCGGGTGTACATGTATAACTCCAACGACGTCGAGGCATGGTTGTCCAGTCGGCACGTTGACCCCGGCGAGGTCGCGTGATGGCCGAAGAACTGACGCTTCCACTTGGTGTTTCGTTATCAGTTGACATCGAGGAGCGCCCCACCCGGGCCGCTCCCTTCCGCGCTCGGGTTCGGTGGATCGACCCAATCACCAAGAACCGCGCTTCGAAATCAGCTTCGTTTGCAACGCGTGAAGCCGCGGTCGACTGGGCCGCCCGGATGGAACGCGCCGCGGCGCACGGGGTCGACCCGAAGACGGCCACGACGACGCTGGCGGAATACGGCACCACGAACATGGCATTGGCGCTGCGGGGGCTTGAGTCCAAGACCACCGATCCCTACCTGGCCGGCTGGCGCAAGCGCGTTGTCCCGACGCTCGGGCACCTGCCCATTGCCATGGTCACCAATGGTGCAGTGGATCGAGCTGTGCACGCGTGGATCGCGGACGAATGCAGTCGATCAACTGTCAAGAACAGCCTCGCCGTGCTCGTCCGCATCATGGAACAAGCGCTGCGAGACGGCATCATTGACCGCAATCCGGCTCGAGTCTCCGGTTGGCAGCGCCAATACAAGCTCGCCGAGGACGAACTCGACGATCCACGGGCACTTGCGCTCCCGAACTGGACTGCCCTCACCACCCTTGCCGATGCACTCGTCGCCCGGTCGGCGGGCAGTTATCGGGGTTGGGGTGACGCAGTCATCTTCGAGGCGTGCACCGCCGCCCGCATCGGCGAAGTGGCCGGATGCCTGGTGCGCGACATCAACACCCACGAGTGGATATGGACGGTGCGCCGTCAGACCACCCCATCGCCGGGTGGCTTGGTGGACAAGAACACTAAGGGCAAACGTGCGCGCGAAGTCCCGTTGATCCCGGCTGTCCGCGAACTCGTCAAGCGACGGATGGACGTCGTCGCAAGCAACCCCGATGCGCGACTCTTCATCGGCCCCAGGGGCGGAAGGATCACCACAGCCACGCTGCGCGACGCCACCTCTTGGGATGCCGTGGTCACCCAGCTCGGCTACGAAAAGCTCACGCGCCATGGCTTACGGCATACGGGACTGACATGGATGGCCGATGCCGGTGTCCCGGTACACATCCTCCGCAAGATCGCCGGTCACGGAGCGCTGACAACGACCCAGCGCTATCTGCACCCCGATCGGCAATCCGTCATCAATGCGGGCGATCTGCTTGAGCGGCACTTGTGGTCCCCAAGTGGTCCCCAACTCCGCGTCATCTCATCCTGACCTAATCGCGTCACCGCAGATCAGGACACATTTCCTCTGGTCGGGCTGACAGGATTTGAACCTGCGACCACTTGACCCCCAGTCAAGTGCGCTACCAAACTGCGCCACAGCCCGCGCGCCAGTGGTTCCACCGGCAGCAGGTCGAAAGCCTACCGCAAGCGCTCCGCCAATCCGCCAGGCGCCCATTCGTGGAAGGCCCGGTATCTCTCGGCACCATGAGGTGATGCGCAAACGTGCTAGCGCATGCGCTATCGGATTCGAGAGTCACCACTCGGTTCGGGAGAGGCGCCACCTTCCAAACGCCCAGCGCTCAGCGCCGCCGGGCACCCCGCTTTTCGCGCACCCGCACGTTGATCCGGATCGGCGACCCCTCGAAACCGAAGGTCTCGCGCAACCGGCGCTCCAGGAAACGCCGATACCCCGCCTCGAGAAACCCGGTGGTGAACAACACGAACGTCGGGGGCCGGGCGGTGGCCTGGGTGGCGAACAGGATGCGCGGCTGCTTGCCGCCGCGCACCGGGGGCGGGGTGGCGGCCACCACCTCTTTCAGCCAGGAATTGAGTGGGCCTGTGGCGATCCGCGCGTCCCACGACGCCAGTGAGGTCTCCATCGCCGGCACCAGCTTTTGCACGGCGCGGCCGGTCTTGGCCGAGATGTTGACGCGCGGCGCCCACCGCAACTGCGCCAGCTCGCGGTCGATCTCACGCTCCAGCAACTCGCGCCGGTCCTCGTCGACCAGATCCCACTTGTTGAAGGCCAGCACCAAAGCCCGGCCGGCTTCGATGACCATCGACAGCACCCGCTGATCCTGTTCGGTCAGCGGGTCCGACGCATCGATCAGCACGATCACCACCTCGGCCGCGTCGATGGCCGAGTGCGTGCGCACCGAGGCGTAGAACTCGTGTCCGCTGGCCTGACCGACCTTGCGCCGCAACCCGGCGGTGTCGACGAACCGCCACACCCGGTCGCCCAGCTCGATGAGCGAGTCCACCGGGTCCACCGTCGTCCCCGCGACATCGTGCACCACCGAGCGCTGATCGCCGGCCAGCTTGTTCAGCAGCGAGCTCTTGCCGACGTTGGGTTTACCGACCAGCGCCACCCGGCGCGGCCCACCGGGTTTGGGCCCCACCTCCGACACCGCGGGCAGCGCGGCCAGCACCTCGTCGAGCAGGTCGGCGACCCCGCGGCCGTGGATCGCGCTGACCGCGTGCGGCTCACCGAGCCCCAGCGACCACAACATCGCCGCGTCCGCTTCCGCCTTGTCGCTGTCAACCTTGTTGGCAGCCAAGAACACTGGCTTTCCCGACCGCAGCAAGATGCGGGCGGCGGCTTCATCGGCCGAGGTGGCGCCGACGACGGCGTCGACCACCAGGATCACCGCGTCCGCGGTGCGCATGGCCACCGAGGCCTGCTCGGCCACCAGCTGTTGCAGCCCCTTCGCGTCCGGCTCCCATCCCCCGGTGTCCTGCACGACGAACCGCCGGCCGGTCCACAGCGCGTCGTAGGAGACCCGGTCGCGGGTGACGCCCGGGATGTCCTGAACCACCGCTTCGCGACGGCCCAGAATCCGGTTCACCAGCGTCGACTTGCCGACGTTGGGCCGGCCGACCACCGCCACCACGGGCGCCGGGCCGGCCTCCTCCTGTTCGTCGAGGCCGAATTCGACGGATTCCCAGTCGCTTTCGTCGCTCCACGTGCCGTCCTGAGTCACCGCACCGCCCCGCTTCGCTGCTTGACCAAGTCCCGTAGGTGGGTGATCACCTGCGCCTCGGTCATCTCACTGGTGTCGACGATCACCGCGTCGGGGGCCGCCCGCAGCGGCGACACCGCCCGGGTGGAATCCAGATGGTCGCGGCGGCGGACGTCGGCGAGCACGGCGTCGTAGTCGTCTGCCAGCCCGGCCGCCACGTTCTGATCGTTGCGCCGACGCGCCCGCGTTTCGGCGGACGCGGTCAAAAATATCTTTACCGGTGCGTCGGGCAGGACGACGGTGCCGATGTCGCGGCCCTCGACGACGACATCGCCCGGCCCAGCGGCCATCTCACGCTGCAGCTCGACCAGCCGGGCGCGCACCGCGGGCACCGCCGACACCGCCGAGACGGCGCCGGTGACGGCATCCCCCCGAATCTCGGTCGAAACATCCTCTCCGCCAAGGAAACACCGATCGCCGTCCACCGACAGCTGCGCTGTCGACCCGATCCGGCCGACCGCGTCGGCGTCGCCCGGATCGACGCCCGCACGCAACGCGGCCAGCGTCACCATCCGGTACATCGCCCCGGTGTCGAGGTAGCGGGCTCCTAAGGCGCGCGCCAATCCCTTTGACACCGAAGACTTTCCGGTCCCCGCCGGGCCGTCGATGGCCACCACAACCCCACTCACAGGCCCACCGCCTTGTAGAGCTGCCCGATCTCGTCGCGACCCAGCGCCCGGAAGCTGCCCGGCCGCTGCTTGCCGAGCGACACGGGTCCAATGTCGGTGCGCACCAACGCTTCCACCGGGAATCCGGCGGCCGCCAGGAGCCGACGCACGATGCGATTGCGGCCCTCGTGCAACGTGACCCGCACCAGCGTCTTGCCCGGGATCGCATCCACCACCGCGAACTCGTCGACCCGCGCGGGCCCGTCGTCCAACTCGATCCCGGCGCGCAGCGCCTTGCCGACCCCGCGGGGCACCGACCCGGTCACCGTGGCCAGATAGGTCTTGGGCACCTCGTGGGAGGGATGCATCAGCCGGTGCGCGAGTTCGCCGTCATTGGTCAGCAGGATCAGCCCTTCGGTGTCGGCGTCCAACCGACCGACGTGAAACAGGTTCTTGTTACCGCGAACTCGGCGTTCGATCAGATCACCGATACACGGCCGGCCGCGGTCGTCCGACATGGTCGAGTGCACGCCGCGCGGCTTGTTCAGCGCCAGATACACCTGCGAATCGTCCAGGACGATCCGGGCCCCGTCGACACGGATCACCGAGGCGTCCGGGTCGACGCGGGTGCCCAATTCGGTCACCACCTGCCCGTCGACCTCGACGCGGCCCTCGATGATCAACTTCTCGGCGGCCCGCCGCGACGCAATTCCGGCTTGGGACAACACCTTTTGCAGCCGGATCCCCTCAGCTTCGACCATCAATCCTGGTCCACGTCGAACGTCAGCGCCGGGTCGGCCGCCTGGCCACCGGAAAGTTTGATGAAACGTGGCTCGCTGTCCAGGGATTCGCTGAGGTCCTCGATCGTGTCCACGTCGGGCAGCAGCGGCGCGATGTCGGGCAGGTCGGCGAGCGACGTCAGCCCCAGGCGCTCCAAGAAGAGCTCGGTGGTGGCGAACGTCGTCGCGCCGCTGTCGTCGTCCACCCCGGCTTCGGTGATCAGGCCGCGCGCCAGCAGCGTGCGCATCACGGCGTCGACGTTGACGCCGCGGACCGCGCTCACCCGCGCGCGTGTCACGGGCTGGCGGTAGGCGACCACGGCCAGTGTCTCCAGCGCGGCCCGGGTGAGCTTGGACCGCGCCCCGTCCAGCAGCAGCTTCTCCACATACGGCGCGAACCGGGCGCGGGTGTACATGCGCCAGCCCTCGCTGTTCTTCCGCAGGTCGATCCCGCTGTCGCGGGCGGTCAGTTCCTCGGCCAGCTCCTGCAGCCTGGTGGCGATCCGATACACCGGCTGTTGCGTGGCCGACGCCAGCGCCTCCGCGGTGACCGGCGTGTCCACCACCAGCAGCAGCGCCTCCAGCACGGAGCCGAGTTCCTCGGACTCCATCGGCGCGGCCTCGGCGATGTCCGGGATGCCGACGTCGAGGTCGGAATCCAGGTCGACGTCGGGATCGATGTCGTCGCTGGGTCCGGCACCGTTCAGATGCCGTTCCTCCGCATCGCTGCGCTCTGCGTCGTCACCGGCAGTGCCGAAGCGCCGTTCCTCCGCATCGCTGCGCTCTGCGTCGTCACCGGCAGTGCCGAAACGCCGTTCCTCCGCATCGCTGCGCACTGCGTCGTCACCGGCGCCGTTCATGATTCGTCCCGCACTTCTACCAAGGCTTCACTGACCGGACGTTCCCCGGTCCACGAAATTTGGAGCACGCCAAGCGGCTCTGACTGGTCGAATGCTACCGCCCGCGACCGATACAGTTCGAGCAGCGCCAGGAACCGCCCGACCACCTCCATCGACGCCTCACAGTCGGCGACCAGCTCGGAGAACGTCGCCCACGCCCCGCTGCCCCGCGCCTGAAGGATCGCCAACAGCTTCTTGGCCTGCTCGGGAACCGAGACCTGCACCTCGTGCAGGTGGGCCACCGACACCGTCGGGACGGGCCGCGGGCTGAACGCGATCGCCGCGATCTGGGCGAATCGGTCCGCGTCGACCCCGATCATCACCTCGGGCAGCAGCTCGGTGAACCGGTCCTCCAGCGAGACGGCGCGCGGGTAGCTGCGCAGCGCGGTGGCCTCCAACTCGGCGAACATCTCGGCGACGTGCTTGAACGCGCGGTACTGCAGCAACCGGGCGAACAAAAGGTCGCGCACCTCCAGCAGCGCCAGGTCCTCGTCGTCGTCGACCTGCCCGGCCGGCAGCAACCGGGCGGCCTTCAAGTCCAGCAGGGTGGCGGCCACCACCAGGAACGCGGTGGTCTCCTCGAGCTCCATCTGGGGACCGATTTCGCGGGTGTAGGCGATGAAGTCGTCGGTGACCTGGTGCAGCGCCACCTCGGTCACGTCGAGGCGATGGGCGAAGATCAGCTGCAGCAGCAGATCGAACGGCCCCTCGAAATTGGTCAGGCGGACCTGAAAGCCGTTCTGTTGGGGCGCCTCACCGTTTGCGGTCGCGTTCACGCGCCGAATCGGTCGATGAACTCGCGGGCCAGCGCGCGATAGGCGACGGCCCCGGTCGATCGCGGGGCCCACGTGGTGATGGGTTCGCCGGCCACGCTGGTCTCCGGGAACCGGACGGTACGGGTGATGACGGTGTCGAACACCAGGTCGCCGAACCGCTCCACCACCCGGGCCATCACTTCGCGCGAGTTGACCGTGCGCGGGTCGTACCGCGTCAGCAGGATCCCGCTGATCTCCAGCTTCGGGTTGAGCCGGTCGCGCACCTTGTCGACGGTGTCGGTGAGCAGCGCCAGGCCGCGCAGCGAGAAGTACTCGCACTCGGTGGGAATCACCACCCCGTCCGAACAGGCCAGGCCGTTGACGGTGAGCAGGCCCAGCGACGGCTGGCAGTCGATCAGCACGTAGTCGTAGCGATCCAGCACCGGGTGCAGCGCCCGGCCCAGCGTCTGCTCGCGTCCCACCTCGTTGACCAGCTGGATCTCGGCTGCCGACAGGTCGATGTTGGACGGCACCAGATCCATGTGCTTGACCCGGGTCTGCAGCAGCACGTCGTCGATCGACACCCGCGGCTCCACCAGCACGTTGTGGATGGTCTTTTCCAGCTCGTAGTGCGGGACGCCCAGGCCGGCGGACAGCGCGCCCTGCGGATCCATGTCCACCAGCAGCACCCGGCGCCCGTACTCGGCGAGCGCGGCACCCAGGTTGATGGTCGACGTGGTTTTCCCGACCCCACCCTTCTGGTTGCACATGGCGACGACTTTGGCCGGGCCGTGCGAGGTGCGCGGCTGTGGCTCCGGGATCGCCCGCGGCGGCCGCCCGGTCAGGCCGAGCTCGACGCCGTTGTCCGGCTGCTCGGTCATGGCGGGGGTGTTCGGGAGGTGAACATCGACCGAAAGTCTAACGGGTCCGCGCGCCGAAACCCGGCGACCCGCAGGCAATTAACCAGCCAATATGAGGGGAAATCGGTGGTGAAACGCACATCCCGACAGCCTATTCACTCCAGTCACAGCAGCACCAGTTTGGGGGGCGATGTGCCTGCCGAAAGATGCTGGCGCCGGTGCTAGCACTGTCGGTGATCGGCCTATCGTGGCCCCTATGGATCTCAAGCGACGGATACCCCTGCTGCGATGGTCGGTCTGGCGGATGGCCCCCGGGGTCAAGAACATCAACACCACGGGTCAGATCGGTGACGGGCGCGAAGCGGCCGCCGTCGAGTACGTCCTGCGCAACGCCCGGGCGGGCGACGTCGACGACGTGCTGGCCACCATCGACAAGTTCGCCTACGAGAAGTCGATGCTGATCAACGTCGGCGACAAGAAGGGGCTGCTGCTCGACGCCGCCGTGCGGCGCGCCGATCCGGCGCTGGCCCTCGAATTGGGCACCTACTGCGGCTACGGCGCGCTGCGCATCGCGCGGGCCGCGCCGAAGGCCAAGGTGTACTCGGTCGAACTCGCCGAGGCCAACGCGGCCAACGCCCGCCAGATCTGGGCGCATGCCGGGGTCGCCGACCGCGTGACCTGTGTGGTCGGCACCGTCGGCGATGGTGGCCGCACCCTGGATGCGCTGGCCGATCACGGGTTCGCCGCCGGCGCACTCGATTTCGTGTTCCTCGATCACGACAAGGACGCCTACCTGGACGACCTGAAGAGCATCCTCGATCGGGGCTGGCTGCATCCGGGGTCGATCGTGGTCGCCGACAACGTGCGGGTGCCGGGCGCGCCGAAGTACCGCGCGTACATGCGCCAACAGCAGGGCAAGCTGTGGAACACCGTCGAGCACAAGACCCACCTCGAGTACCAGTCGCTGATGGCCGACCTGGTGCTGGAGTCGGAATACCTGGGCTGAAAAGAGCGGGGGTTACCGCGCCCGCGGGTGGGCTTCGGCCCACACTTCGCGCAGCGCGTGCACGGTCACCATTGTGTAGATCTGCGTCGTCGTCACCGAGGCGTGCCCGAGCAACTCCTGCACGACGCGCACGTCGGCGCCGCCCTCGAGCAGGTGGGTGGCGAACGAATGCCGCAGCATGTGCGGCGACACCCCCGAGGTGATCCCGGCGCGCTCGGCCGCGTCCTGCAGGACCTGCCACGCGCTTTGCCGCGACAGCCGCCCGCCACGCACATTGAGGAAGATGGCCGGCGTCCCGCGCCCGCGGCGCGCCAGATCCGAACGCCCGCGCACCAGATAGGCGTCCAGCGCGGCCACGGCGGGCCGCCCGATCGGGACCAGTCGCTGCTTACCGCCCTTGCCGCGCAACAACACTGACCTGGCCTGGGTGTCGACGTCGTCCACGTCGAGGCCGACGGCTTCGGAGATGCGCGCGCCGGTGGAGTACAGGAGTTCCAGCAGCGCGCGGTTGCGCAGGGTCAGCGGGCCGTCGGCCGGGCTCTCGCCCCCCGCACCCTCCAGCAACGCCAGGACCTGGTCGATGGTCAGGCTTTTGGGCAGCCGGCGGCCGGGCGTGGGCGGGCGGACCGCGCGCGCCACGTCGAGTTCGGCCAGCCCTTCGGCCGCGGCGAAGCGGTGCAGGCCGCGCACCGCGATCAGGGCCCGAGCCGCCGACACCGCCGACAGCGCCGCCGCCCCGGTCTCGGGGTCGCCGCGGCGCAGCGCCACCAGAAACTCGCTGACGTCGTCCTCGCCCACCTTGGCCAGATCGTGAATTCCGCGGTCCGACAGGTGTTTTGTGTAGCGGCGCAAGTCGCGGCGATACGAGCTCAGGGTGTTCGCCGCGACGCCGCGCTCGATCGTGAGGTGGTCAAGGTAACCCTGAAGTTGGGTATCCAGCGCCACCGTCGTCATGGCCCGGCCTTTCGGGCCGCGAACGCCGTCGGCCTGTCGATCCAGGGACTGTCCACCGGCCGCGGCCGCGCGAACCCTTCGGTGACGGCATGGGCCGCCAAGATCCCGGCGATGGCAATGGAATTCACGACGTCACCGCTGAAGACCCGGCGGGCGGCCTCCGCGATGGGAACCCAACTCATCGTCATGTCGGCTTCCTCGTGATGCGCCTCGGGCCTGCCCACCTCGGTCAGGCCGGTCGCCAGATAGATCCGCACCGATTCGTCGCTGAATCCGGGCGCGGAGTTGAGGTCGACCAGCACCTGCCAGGTGCCCGCCCGCAGCCCGACCTCCTCGTGGAGTTCACGGGCCGCCGTCTGCTGCGGCGGCTCCCCCGCGACGTCGAGCAGCCCGGCGGGCAACTCCCAGAGCCGCCGGCCGAACGCGTGCCGGTACTGGTAGACCAACGCGATGTTGTTGTCGGCGTCCAGCGCCGCGATGGCGACCGCCCCGTAGTGCTCGACGACCTCACGCACGGCGGTGGTGTCGCCCGGCATCCGCACCCGGTCGCTGCGCAGCGCGAAAATCTTTCCGGTGTACAGCGTTTCGGAGGACGCCGTTTCGAAGACGTGCTCAGCCACGGGACGCGGGCTCAGGTATGGGCCGCGCGGCGCTGTCCCGATGCTGGATGCCGTTGGACGACTGCTCGGGGATTTCCACCGGCAACCGTTCGCCGGCTTTGTAGTCGAGGGCCGCCCCGACGAATGCGACGAACAACGGGTGCGGCCGGGTGGGCCGGCTCTTGAGCTCCGGATGAGCCTGCGTGCCGACGATGAAGGGGTGCACGTCCGGCGGGTACTCGACGAACTCGACCAGGTGGCCGTCGGGTGAGGTGCCGGAAAACCTGAGGCCGCTTTCCGCGATCTTGTCTCGGTAGGCGTTGTTGACCTCGTAGCGGTGCCGGTGCCGTTCGGACACCTGCGTCGTGCCATACGCCTGGGCCACGATCGAATCCGGTTCCAGCACGGCGGGATAGGCGCCCAGCCGCATGGTGCCGCCGAGGTCCGCCTCGCCGGCGACGATGTCGACCTGGTCGGCCATCGTGGAGATGACGGGATCCGGTGTGTCCGGGTCGAATTCGGCCGAGTTGGCCTCGGTCAGGCCGGCCGAGCGGGCGGCCTCGATCACGATGCATTGCAGCCCGAGGCACAGGCCCAGCACCGGCAGGCCCCGGGCGCGCGCGTAGTGGATCGCGCCGAGCTTGCCCTCGATGCCGCGGATGCCGAACCCGCCCGGAATCAGCACACCCTGCACGTCGGCCAGCGCCGCCGCGGCACCGGGCCCGGTCTCGCAGTCATCGGACGCCACCCAGAGCAACTCGACCTTGGCGTGGTGCTTGAAACCGCCGGCGCGCAGCGCCTCGGTGACCGACAAGTAGGCGTCGGAGAGCTCAACATACTTGCCCACCAAGGCGATTCGCACCGTTTCATGGGGCTCATGCACCCGGCGCAGCAGGTCGTCCCATTCGGTCCAGTCGACGTCGCGGAACGGCAGGTTGAGCCGGCGCACCACATAGGCGTCGAGTTCTTCGCGGTGCAGCACCTTCGGAATGTCATAGATCGACGGCGCGTCCGGGGTGGAGATCACGCCGTCGATGTCGACGTCGCACATCAGCGCGATCTTGTTCTTCAGCGCCTCGGGAACGTCGCGGTCGCAGCGCAGGATCAGCGCGTCCGGGGTGATACCGATGCTGCGCAGCGCGGCCACCGAGTGCTGGGTGGGCTTGGTCTTGAGTTCGCCCGACGGGGCCAGGTAGGGCACCAGCGAGACGTGCAGGAAGAAGACGTTCTCGCGACCCAGGTCGTGACGCACCTGGCGGGCCGCCTCGAGAAAGGGCTGCGACTCGATGTCACCGACGGTGCCGCCGATTTCGGTGATCACCACATCGGGGCGGTTGCCCTGCGCGTCGGGCTGGGCCATCGCCATGATGCGCCCTTTGATCTCGTCGGTGATGTGCGGGATCACCTGGACGGTGTCGCCGAGGTACTCACCGCGGCGTTCCTTGGCGATGACGCTCGAATACACCTGCCCCGTAGTGACATTCGCCGAGCCGGACAGATCGCGATCCAGGAACCGCTCGTAGTGGCCGACGTCGAGGTCGGTCTCGGCGCCGTCCTCGGTGACGAAGACCTCGCCGTGCTGGAACGGGTTCATGGTGCCCGGGTCGACATTGAGGTACGGATCGAGCTTTTGCATCGTCACGTACAGCCCGCGCGCCGTCAGTAGCTGACCGAGGCTGCTGGCGGTCAATCCCTTACCCAACGAGGATGCGACGCCCCCGCTGACGAAGAGGTGCTTGGTGGCGGTTTGCGGGTGCTTTCGCAACAGGCGACCTCCGTGAAGACGGGCAGGGCTTGAAAAATGTTTCTAGCGAACAACTAGATGGGCCTGCCGACCCACGGAAACCCACCCTAACATCCACGGCGCCGAGCGGCGTTGAACACGCCCGCTACTGCGGCACCGTGATCGACGTCGCCCCATGACCCGTGCCGTACTGGCCCGCGTGACCGCCGCCCAGCAGGTCATGCA
Source organism: Mycobacterium sp. NTMscope_Eco_3 (assembly GCF_976985685.1). Taxonomy (NCBI): domain Bacteria; kingdom Bacillati; phylum Actinomycetota; class Actinomycetes; order Mycobacteriales; family Mycobacteriaceae; genus Mycobacterium; species Mycobacterium sp. NTMscope_Eco_3. The sequence continues at coordinate 2,903,645 of NZ_CDRJYZ010000001.1, forward strand.
GACCAAGCACCGCGGTGATGCGTCCCGGCGCGGCGTCCACGTCGTCGACCGTGCTGATCGCGGAGTTCAGGGCGGCGTCGGCGCGGGCCACGGCGACGGCGGCACCGCCGGTCGCCGAACCGTCGCGCCCGGCGAGCAGCGTGCCCGAGCCGTGCGGGGCCAGCGCGGCCGCGAACCGTGCCACGCTCGCCCCCTGGTTCCCGGCGTCCTGAGGCAGCGATCCGCCGGTGACGACCAGCGCGGCGTTGGCCGCGCCCATGTGATCGGTGGCCTGATACGTGATGAAGCCGGTGTCGCGCAGCGCCGCCAGCACCGTGTTGCGCTGGGTGTCTGACACTTCTGGCACCGCCGGACCTGCGGGGTTGGGGTTGGCCAGCAGCGCGATGCCCATCAGGTCACCCGCCTGCGAACCCTGGTCGACGAGCTTGGTGCTCAGCTGCTGACCGGCGGGCAGCACCGACGAGTTCACCACCGTCTGCAGCTTCTCCGCCGAGTTGGCCTCGACGAATTCCTGGGTCAGCGACACCGTCCCGGTCACCGTGCCGCCGGCCTGACCGATGAACTTCGACACCGTAGCCACGTCGTCGTCCTTGGCGTCCGGGGTGCGAAACACCACCACCGACTTGCCGGCCAGCGCGTCGTGCACGATCCGGCCGACCAGCTGGGTGTCGAAATTGTTTGCCGCGCTGAGCTTTTCGTTCAGCACGTTCTTCTGGTCGTTGAGCCCGCTGATCTGGGTGTTCAGGTCCTTCTTCTCGTCACGCAGGCTCGACAACAAGGTGTCCGACAGGAAGCCGGAGCCCAGCACGACGCCCACGGCCAGCGCCAAGAACACGGCGGCCAGCGACAACGCATGTTGGCGTAACGAGATCATCTAGGTCACCCACTTCTGCACCATCAGGCAGAAGTGGTTCCAGTAGTCGGTGACCCAGTGCAGCACCACGCCGTCGGTGCGCGACACCCACAGCGCGACGATGACGGCGATCAGCATCGTCAGCGCCAGCAGCGCGATGGCCCCCGCCGAGATGTGGTTGCGGTACAGGGTGGCCACGGCCTTGGCGTCCACCACCTTCTCCCCCACCCGCAGCCGGGTCAGGAAAGTGGACGGGTTGCTGTGGGCGCGGGTGCGGTCGAAGAACGTCTCGATGTTGGCGGTGTGGCCGGCGGTCACCAGCAGCGCGGCGCCGTGGTGGTCGGCCAGCAGCAGGGCGAGGTCGATCGCCGACCCCGCGGCCGGGAACGTCATCGCCCCGACGCCGAGATCCTGGATGCGTTCGAGCCCGGGCGCGTGCCCGTCGGCGTCGGCGGGCAGCACGACCTGGGCCCCGCACTTGAGCGCGTCGGTGCTGATCTGGTCCGGGTCGCCGACGATCACCTGCGGCCGATAACCCGCCTTGCGCAACACGTCCGCGCCGGTGCCCACACCGATCAGCGCCGGCTGATACTCCTTGATGAACGGCTTGAGCGACTTCAGGTCGTCCTCGGCGCTGGGCTCGTCGGCGACGATCACCACGTGTCGGCGGCGCAGGTCGACGTCCACGTCGGGGATGCCGATGCCGTCGATCAGCAGCGGGCTCTCGCTCTTGATGAACTCGATGGTGTTGCCGGCGAACGCCTCCAGATGGGCCGACAGGCCGCTCTTGGCCTCCCGCATCAGGTCGGCGATGTCATGGTCGGTGCGTTCGGTGCCGCGGACCAGCCGGCGATCGCCGGCGTACACGCCGCCCTCGTGCAGGCGGATCTTGGCGCCGTCCTTGACCTTCTTGAAGATGTCGGGTCCGGCCTCGTCGATCAGGGTCACCCCGTTGTTGACCAGCACCTCGGGTCCCAGGTTGGGGTAGCGGCCCGACACCGACGGGGATGCGTTGACGACCGCGGCGATATCGGCCTCCACCAGGGCGTCCGCGGTGATGCGATCCAGGTCCAAAATGTCGAGCACGACGATGTCGCCGGGGCAGACCCTGCGCAGCAATCGATCGATGTTCCGGTCGACGCGCGCGGTGCCGACGAGGCCCGGCCGGGCGGGATTACGGGAAAGCAGGCCTGACATCTTCATGGGGGCGATTCTGTCGGTGATGCCCGGACGACGCGGGGAGGCGCGCCGTAACATTAGCCCCAGAAGTTATCTAGAGTCCCATTAGTAACAGCTGGGTGCCGAACCGGTCTCGAACGTCGGCTTGATGCGGCGACACGCCGTCGATGCCCGCCACACGTCCACGCTCGCGGAGAAGGGGCGGCCGCTCGGGCCTCAGATCTCGTCCTTCTGCGCCGCCTCGAGCAGCTCGCGGGCGTGCGCGCGGCCGCTGTCGGATTCGCCCAGCCCGGCCAGCATCCGCGCCAGCTCGGCGACCCGCTCGTCGCCGCCCAGGCGCCGCACCACGCTGGTCCCCTTCGGCCCGGCCGCATGCACCACCAGGTGCACGTCGGCGTACGCCGCCACCTGCGGCAGATGCGTGACCACGATGACCTGGTGGGTGCGCGCCAACCGCGCCAGCCGGCGCCCGATCTGCACCGCCGCCCGTCCGCCCACCCCGGCGTCGACCTCGTCGAACACCATCGTGGTGCCCGCGGCCTCCTTGCGGGACGTGGCCAGCACCACCTCCAAGGCGAGCATCACCCGGGACAGCTCGCCACCGGAGGCGCTCTTGGCCAGCGGCAGCTGGTCCATGCCGCGGTGCGCCGCGAAGCCGAACTCGACCTGGTCGACGCCGTCGGCGCCGGCCCGGACGAGCTCGCCCGACGGAAGCCGCAGCGCGGCCGAGTCGTCGGAGGCCGACGCGGCATCCGTTGCGGCATCCAACGTCACGTCGATGCTGAATTGGGCGTCAGCCATCGCCAGCCCGGACAGCTCGGCGGTGACCTCCTTGGCGAGTCGCTTGGCGGCCTTGCGCCGTATGTTGCTGAGATCGACCGCGGCCCCGGCCAATTCGCGGCCGAGCTCATCGACCCGGGCCGCCAGCGCCGCCAACCCCTCCTCGGAGACGTCGAGCTGGGCCAGCCGCTGCCGCGACTCCTGTGCCCACCCGAGCACCCCGTCGACGTCCGCGGCGTACTTGCGGGTCAGGGTGCGCAGTTCGGCTTGCCGGGCCAGCTTGGATTCCAGCGCACTGGCGTCGACCGGCAGCTCCTCGAGGAACCCGCCCAGTTCGCCCGCCGCGTCGACGAGCACGGTCAGCACCTCGCCGATCTGGCCGGCCAACGCCACCAGCTTTGCGTCATCGGTGGATTCCAGTGCGGCCCTTGCCTTTCCCAGGCTGTCGGTCGCACTGAGGCCCGAGCCGTCCGTCTCCTCGGAGGACAGCGCCGCGCGGGCGGTGGCCGCGGCCTCGCGCAGGGTGTCCAGTTCGGAGAGCCGCACGATCTCGGCGACCAGGGCTTCGTCCTCACCGGGTTGCGGGTCGACGGCGTCGATCTCGTTGAGGGCGAACGTCAGCCGGTCGGCCTCCAGCGCGAGCTCGCGCATGCGGTTGCGGCGGTCGAGCAGGTCGCGCCGCGCCGACAACCAGGCGTCGCGCAGTTTGCAGTACCGCTCGAGCGCGGGCCCGGCCTTGGCGAACCGGTCCAGCGCGCCGCACTGCTCCTCGGGCCGGATGAGGCGCAGTTGGTCGTTCTGCCCGTGCAAGGTCAGCAGCCCGGCGGTGAAGTCGCCCAGTGACTTTGCGGGCACGCTGCGCCCGCCGAGGTAGGCCCGCGACGGCCCGTCACGGCTGACCGAGCGCAGCGCGATCACGCTGCCGTCCTCGTCGCGTTCCGCGCCCGACGCGTCCAGCATCTCGTCGAGCTTCGCGACCATGGCCTCGTCGAGATCGGCTGTGGCAAAACGTCCTTCGACGACCGCCCGCTCGGCCCCCGACCGGACCCGGGTGGCGTCGGCGCGGGCGCCGCCGAGCAGGTGCAACCCGGTGACCACCATGGTCTTTCCGGTCCCGGTCTCCCCCGTCAGCACGGTCAGGCCGCGGTCGAACTCGCCGACCGCCGAGCTGATCGCCCCGAGCGACTCGATACGGATTTCAGTCAGCATTCAGTCAGGATCCTGTGCTGCGCCGTCAGTTTCCGCGCCACCCGGTCACCGGCAGCCGGAACTTGCGCACCAACCGGTCCGTGAACGGGGCGCTGTCCAGCCGGGCCCACTTCACCGCCGTGTCACAACGTTTCACCTCGATCCGGCTGCCGGCGGGGATCAGCATCTCCCGGCGGCCGTCACAGAACACCAGGGCGTCGTGGCCGTCCGCCTCCACCTCGATCGCGATGGTGGCGTTCGGGCTGGTGACCATGGGGCGACCGAACAGCGCGTGAGCGTTGTTGGGTACCACCAGGATTGCCTCGAGGTCGGGCCAGAGCACCGGACCGCCCGCGGAGAACGCATAGGCGGTGGAGCCCGTCGGCGTCGACACCAGGACGCCGTCGCAGCCGAAGGCGGACACCGGCCGCCCGTCGATCTCGACCACCACCCCGAGCACGCCGAGCCGGGGACCCTTTTCCAGGCTGACTTCGTTGAGCGCCCAGCCGTGCGCGGAGACTTTCCCGCCCTGGCGCACGACCACGTCGAGCGTCAGGCGGTTCTCCACCCGGTAGTCCTGTGCGACAACGTGATCCAGCACCCGGTCGATGGCTTCGGCCTCGGCCTCGGCCAAAAAGCCGATCCGCCCGAGGTTCACGCCCAGCACCGGGATGTCGGCGTTGCGCGCCAGCTCGGCGGCCCGCAGGAACGTCCCGTCGCCGCCGAGGACCAGCACCAGTTCGCAGCCTTCGGCGGCCTGCGGGTCGGCGTTGACGACCTCGATCTCGACACCCATCGCCCGCATGTCGTCGGGGGCCAGGTGCAACGGTCCCCTGTCGACCGCCTCGGCGGACAGCACCCGGAGCCCGATTCCGTTGTCGCCCAGCGTTTTCTGTACGCGGCGGGCCGTCTCGGTGGCTTCTTCGCGGCCGGTGTGGACGACCATCAAGACGGTACGTTCGGCTGGAGTCACTGCGGCCCGCTTTCCACCGCGTGCCGCACCGCCGTCACCAGGGCGTCGCCGACGAGCGGACGATCGGCCTGGGCGCGCAGCCGAAGAAAGTATTCGACGTTGCCCGACGGCCCCGGTAGCGGGCTCGCGGTGACGTCGACGGTGTGCCAACCCAGCTCGGCGGCGCGACGCGCGACGGACGACACGGCGTCGGCGCGCAGGCCCGGGTCGTGCACCACACCGCCCGCACCGACCTGGCCCTTCCCCACCTCAAACTGTGGCTTCACCATGGGAACGATATCCGCGTTCGGTGCGGCGCATCCAGCCAGCGCCTGCAACACGGTGGCCAGCGAGATGAACGACAGGTCGGCCACCACGAGGTCGGCGGGGCCGCCGATCGTCTCGGGTGTCAGGTCGCGAACGTTGGTCCGCTCGACGACGACGACCCGCGCATCGCTGCGCAGCGACCACGCCAGCTGGCCGTATCCCACATCCACGGCGACCACTTCGGTGGCCCCGCGATCCAGCAGGACTTCGGTGAAGCCGCCCGTCGACGCGCCGGCATCCAGGCAGCGGCGGCCCGCGACGGAAATCCCGAAGGCGTCCAGGGCGCCGATGAGTTTGTGCGCCCCGCGCGAGACCCAGCCGCGTTCGCCGTCGGTGGCCACGGTCAGGGCGGCGGTGACGGCGACGGCCGTGCCGGGCTTGCGCGCGGGCATCCCGTCGATGCTGACCTTGCCGGCGTCGATCAACTCCGCGGCCTGCTGACGCGACCGGGCCAGGCCGCGCCGCACCAGCTCGGCGTCAACGCGGGCGCGTCGAGACATGCGCGCACTCAGCCCTTCTCCGCCGACTCCAGCGCGGCCAGCAGGACGTCGTGCGCCTCGGAGAGCCGGCGTGCGATCTCTTGGAGCTCGTCGAGCGAGGGCGCCTTCTCGGGGTCCTCCTGGTCGCCGGGCTGGGGCAGCCGGGCCAGCAGGGCATCGATTTCGGCGCGAATCTGATCGGGGTCGATACTCATCGCGTTCCTACGCTAGTCACCCGTCAGTCGGTGTGCACCAAAGACCAGCGCTGCAGCGCGGCGCGCGCCCGGCCGTCGGCGGCCTCGATGCGCACGGCGTCAGGGTCCGGTGTGCGCCACAGCGCGCCGGCGACCGCGCGGACGATCGACAGGCCGTCACCCTCGTCCGGGCCACTGCCCCTGACCGTGATCGCCCCGTCCGCGACGTCGACGCGCCAGTCCGGCTGCGGACCCACCGCGAGCTGCTCGGCGTCGGCGTGCAGCGAGCGCAGATCGTGGCCGATGTAGGTGGGGCGCTGGGCGGGCTTGGCGTACACCGCGTCCCGCGCGGAGTTGACCCCGGTGAGCACCATCAGGCTGGGCAATTCGGCGGCGTTGGCGCCCTCGATGTCGGTGTCGAGCCGGTCGCCGATCACCAGGGGCGCGCGGAAGTCGCCCCTGGCCGCCGCGTCGCGCAGCAGGGCGGGCGCCGGTTTGCCCGCGACCTGGGGCTCGGCGCCGGTGGCCGCCCGCAGCGCGGCCACGAACGATCCGTTGCCGGGCAGCAGCCCGCGTTCGGTGGGCAGGGTGAGGTCGACGTTGGAGGCCACCCACCGCGCGCCGGCCCGGATGGCCAGCGCCGCCTCGGCCAGCTCCGGCCACCCGATGGTCTGGGACAGGCCCTGCACGACGGCGGCCGGGTCGTCGTCGTAGCTGCGCACCGGGCGCAGCCCGACGGCGGAGATCTCGCCGGCCAGGGCCTCGGTGCCCACGATCAGGACCGGCGAGCCTTGCGGCAGTTGGTCGGCCAACAGCCGGGCCGCGCTCTGGGCGCTGGTGGCGACGTCCTCGGCGGTGGCGGTGAAGCCGAGTTCGCTCAGGTGCGCGGCGACCTCGTCGGCGCTGCGGGAGGCGTTGTTGGTGACGAAATACGCGCGGCTGCGCACCTCGGCCAGCGCCTGCACCGCGCCGTCGGTGGGCCGGCGACCGCGGAACATCGTGCCGTCCAGGTCGATCAGCAGGCAATCATATTCCTGCGCAAGGCTTTTCACGTCGTCAATTCCGTCGCGTCAGCCGAGTTCACTGACCCGGTCTTCGGCGTCGGTGACGCCGTCGACGTCGGCGGCCGCCGAACGCAGGAACCATTGCAGCGCCTCGTCGGCGCGGTCGAGCGCGAGCAGCGTGTCCGCGTAGGCGTAGAACAGCCGCGCCGCCGTGGAGCCGGTGCGGCTGGGATCCAGTTGCGGCGTGGACAACACGGTCAGCGCCTGCTCCAGCTGGCCGAGGTCCGCGCGCGCCCCGGCGGCGACGATGCGGAGCTCGTCGGCGTCGTCACCGGACAGCTCGGCGGCCTCCGGTCCGCGCGCGAGTTCGATGGCCCGCTCCGGACGGCCAAGTCCGCGTTCGCAATCGGCGATCAGCGGCAGCAACGAGGACTTGCTACCCATGCGGCGGGCGGCGCGAAACTCCGCCAGCGCCTGCGACCAGTCGCCGCAGTGGTAGGCGGCGATCCCGACCGCCTCCCGGATGGTGGCGATCCGGCTGGACCGGGCCCTTGCCGCGCGGGCGTGACGCAACGCCGCCTCCGGGTCCTCGTCGAGCAGCTCGCCCGCGGCGACGAGGTGGCGCGCCACCGCGTCGGCGGTGGCGCGGTCCAGGGTGCTCAGTTCGCGGCGAACGTCGGGCGCCAGCTGCTTGGCTTCCACGCCGGGCGGGATCGGCGGCCCGTCCTGCGGCGCGCGATCGGCCCGGGCGTCGCGGCGCGCGCCGCTCTGCGGCTGAGCCGGCCGCGCGCGACCCGGACCGGACCAGCTGCCGGATGCCGGCCGCGCCCCCCGCTCGCCGCGGTGCCTCTGCCTGTCGTCGACCACGCTGCCGAGAATACGGGCAGCCCTACACCTAGCTCGGCAGCCGGTTGCCCAGCAGCGGCGCGATCAACGCCGGGCAGTAGGTCGCGATCGCGACGATCGTGAACCGGCCGGCCGTCTCGTACGACATGCCGTTGCCCTCGGCCATCTTGGACGTCACCGCGTCGAAGGACCCGCCGGGCTCGAACAGCATCGGGCACACCGACTGGCCCATCGCCGTGGTGCCGGTCGGCTGGCTATAGGAGATCCCGGCATTCGTCAGCGCCGACAGGAACGCGTTGCTGAGCATGTCCGCGCGGATCGGCGCCGACAACGCCCCCGACAACGCCGCCGTCAGCGCCACCAAGCTGGTAATCACCCCCAGGCTCCGCAGGACGGTCAACCGCACACGCGTCGCGAAAATCACCGTGACAACAGTGGTCCCCGTGGGTCACGCCCACGACACGGTGAGGTAAAGATCTGTGCACGCACGTGTTTTGCGGAGGCCGTCTGGCGCCCGGGCGGTCTAGACCTTCTCGACCCCGGCGACGGTCCGTTTGCCGCGGCGCAGCACCAGCCATCGGCCGTGCAGGAAGTCCGACGGCTGCGGGGCCCACTCCTCGCTCTCGATGCGGACGTTGTTGACCGAGACGCCGCCTTCGCCGATGGTGCGCCGCGCGGCCTTCTTGCTCTCGGACAGGCCGCTGGCGACCAGCAGGTCGACGATGCCGTCGGGGCCACCGGGTTTGAGCTCGGCGACCGACGTCTCGCGCAGCGCCGCGGACAGCGTGGCCTCGTCCAGCCGGTCCAGCTCGCCCTGCCCGAACAGCGCCCGGCTGGCGTGCTCGACGGCCTCGGTGGCCGCCTCGCCGTGCACCAGAACCGTGAGTTCGCGCGCCAGCCGCCGCTGCGCGGCGCGTTGTTGGGGACGCTCTGCCGTGGCCGCTTCCAGCTCGGCCAGCTCGTCGGCCGACAGGAAGGTGAACCAGCGCAGGTAGCGGATGACGTCGGCGTCGGCGGTGTTGAAGAAGTACTGGTACCAGGCGTACGGGGTGGTCAGCGCCGGGTCGAGCCACAGGCTGCCGCCGCCGGTGGACTTGCCGAACTTGGTGCCGTCGGCAGCGGTCACCAGCGGCACGGTCAGGGCGTGGACCGAGGCGCCGAGCTGCTGACGGACCAGCCGGACCCCGGCGATGATGTTGCCCCACTGGTCGGAGCCGCCGATCTGCAGCGTGCAGCCGTAGCGGCGGTGCAGTTCGACGTAGTCGTTGGCCTGCAGCAGCATGTAGCTGAATTCGGTGTAGGAGATGCCGTCGCCGTCCAGGCGGCGCCGGACGGTGTCGCGGTCCAGCATGACGTTGACCGAGAAATGCTTGCCGACGTCGCGCAGGAACTCGATCGCCGACATCGGGCGCGTCCAGTCCAGGTTGTTGACGACGATGGCGCCGGTCGGTGTGTCGTCAAAGTCGACGAAGCGTCGCAGCTGTCCGCCGATCCGTTCGGTCCACTCGGCGACGGTGTCGGCCTCGTTGAGGGTGCGCTCACCGACCTCGCGGGGGTCGCCGATCATCCCGGTGGCGCCGCCGGCGAGCACGATCGGGCGGTGGCCGGCGCGCTGAAACCGGCGCAACGCCAGCAGGGGCACCAGGTGCCCGGCGTGCAGGCTCGGCGCGGTGGGGTCGAAGCCGGCGTACACCGTCATCGGCGCGCGCTGGGCTTCGGCCGCCAGCGCATCGAGGTCGGTGGACTGCGCGATCAGGCCGCGCCAGCCCAGCTCGTCGAGGATCATGGTGTACGAGTCTTCCAGAGCGCCGCCGCCGAGCGCCGACTTGTGGTGCGGTTCCGCGGGGTTCTCGCCCAACAACTCGACGTTCGGCGCGCCTTAGTCGCTGGCGCCCGGGGCCGGCGCGCGGGGGCTGCGGCGGTATGCCGAGACCTCCGGGCGCCCGGGAAGCCACAACCGCCACGGCCGGTCGGCGGCCTGGCTGACACCGACGCGTGGGCCGGACAGGGAGCTCAGCGGTTCGTGCAGCTCGAGGGTCACGGGACTGTTGCCGTCGAACAGGTCGATTCCGTTGTCGTCCATGGTGATTCCCATGGCCGCGCACAGGTTTCCCGGTCCCCGCGCCAGCGCCGCGGTGTGCACCAGCTCGCCGCGGCGGGCCCGGGCGGTGTCGGTGCCGTCCTCGATGGCGGCGGCTCGCAGCAACACCGCGGCCGCGGTGCCGTCGGGTCCGCACGAGACGTTGGCGCAGACGTGGATGCCGTGGCTGCGGTAGGTGTAGAGGCGCCCGGGCGGCCCGAACATGACGAAGTTGCGGGCGCGCAGCCCCTTGTACGAGTGCGCGGCGGCGTCCGGCCACGGACCGTCGGGCACTCCCCCGTACGCCTCGACCTCGACGACGACGGCCGTCACGCCCCGCGCGGTGAGGGTGGCGCCCAACAAGCGGCGCGCGGCCTCGACGGGGTCGACCAACAGCTGAGCCGCGGCCCTGCTTGCGCGAGATCGTCGTCCAGCCTCGACCAATTGAAGATCCTGAATCCTCGTTTCAGTAACCCAACGAACCTACCGGCGGCCCGAACATGGCAGTATCCCGGTGTCCGGGACCCGAAGGAGCCCACATGCACGCGATAGACCCTGCCGCCACGGCGTGGCTGCTGGCCAGCACCGCGCTGGTCTTGCTGATGACCCCCGGCCTGGCGATCTTCTACGGCGGCATGGTCCGCACCACCGGGGTGCTCAACATGATGATGATGAGCTTCATCTCCATCCCCCTGGTGACCGTGGCGTGGCTGCTGATCGGCTACACCCTCGCGTTCTCCGAGGACGGGGTCGGCGGGCTCGTCGGCAACCTCAGGCATTTCGGGATGCTCGGCATCACGCCCGACACCGTGCACGGGACCGTGCCCGAACTGCTGTACGCCACGTTCCAGTTGACGTTCGCGATCATCACGGCCGCGCTGGTCAGCGGCGCGATCGCCGACCGCGCCAAGTTCGCCGCCTGGATGGTGTTCGTCCCGGTGTGGACCATCGTCGTGTATTCGGTTGTGGCGCACTGGGTGTGGGGCCCCCGCGGCTGGCTGGCCCGGCTGGGCGTCCTCGACTATGCGGGCGGGCTGGTCGTCGAGATCGTCTCGGGTTCCTCCGCGCTGGCGCTGGCGCTGGTGCTCGGGCCGCGCATCGGCTTCAAGAAAGACGCCATGCGGCCACACAATCTGCCGCTGCTGTTTGTCGGGGTCGGGCTGCTGTGGTTCGGCTGGTTCGGGTTCAACGCCGGTTCCGCCCTGGCCGCCAACGGAACCGCTGCCGCCATCTTCCTCAACACCCTGGTTGCGGGGTGCCTGGGCATGCTCGGTTGGCTTGCGGTCGAACAGATTCGCGACGGCAGGCCCACGACTTTCGGTGCGGCATCCGGTGTGGTCGCCGGCCTGGTGGCCATCACCCCGTCGTGCGGGACCGTCAACACCCTCGGCGCGACGGTCGTCGGCCTCGCCGCGGGGGTCGTGTGCTCGTTCGCAGTGGGCGCGAAATTGCGCTTCAACTATGACGATTCGCTCGACGTGGTGGGCGTGCACTTCGTCGGTGGCGTCGTCGGCGTGTCCTTGATCGGGCTGCTGGCCACGGCGGTCATGACCGCCGGCCCGCGCGGCCTGTTGTACGGGGGCGGCGTCGGCCAGCTGGGCAAGCAGACGCTGGCGATCGTGGCCGTGGCGTTCTACGCGTTCACCATGTCGTTTGTGCTGGCCAAGGTGATCGATCGGGTGATGGGCTTCCGGCTCAGCACGGAAGACGAGACCACCGGTGCCGACCTCACACAGCACGCCGAAACCGCGTACGCCGAAGGTGTGCACGGACATCTGCCGCAGCGCCGCCCGCCTCTCGGGGAACGTTTCAACTAGTCGCTTTGGGCCGCGAAGGCCCGGATGCCGCGAGACTGTAACTACCGACGCATTTCGCGAGTGCGACCGTCGGTAGTTACAGCCTCGCGGCGCTGGACCCACCCCCTTGACAGCGCGGCCGCGCGCGACGAATATTCATCACATGATGAGTTCATCCCGTGATGAATTAATCTCCGGGGCCACTGCTCCGGCGGTAGAGATCGATCACCTGCGCGTGATCCGGGGCAAACGCCCGGCTCTGCACGACTTCTCCGTGCGGATCGCCACGGGCAGCATCACCGGCCTGCTCGGCCCGTCGGGCTGCGGCAAGACCACGCTGATCCGCTGCATCGTCGGCACCCAGATCGTGACCTCGGGCGGCGTCTTTGTTCTCGGCAAGCCGGCCGGCTGCGCCGAACTGCGCCGCCGCGTCGGCTACCTGCCGCAGGACCCGACGATCTACAACGACCTGCGCGTCGTCGACAACGTTCGCTACTTCGCCACGCTGTACGGGTTCGACGGCGGGGTCGCCGACGCCGCCATCGAACGGGTCGGGCTCACCGATCACCGAACAGCGTTGTGCGGCAACCTGTCCGGCGGTCAACGCACCCGGGTGTCGCTGGCGTGCGCGCTGGTCTGCCAGCCCGATCTGCTGGTGCTCGACGAACCCACGGTGGGACTCGATCCCGTGCTGCGTGCGGACCTCTGGGATCAGTTCGCCGAACTGGCCCGCGCCGGGACCACACTGCTGGTTTCCAGCCACGTCATGGACGAGGCCGACCACTGCGGGGACCTGCTGCTGATGCGCGAAGGCCGGCTGGTCGCCCACACCACCCCGACCCAACTGCGAGAGGACACCGGATGCACGTCACTGGAGGACGCGTTTCTGTCCATCATCAAGCGCAGCACCATGCGCGAAGCCGGTTAGGGCTCAAGGGATATACGGCGACCACGACGCGGATTCTGCGCCAGTTGGCCGCCGATCACCGCAGCGTCGCGATGATCCTGTTGGTGCCGATCCTGGTGATCACCCTGATGTACTTCATGTTCGAAAACGCCCCGCATCGCCCGGGCGGCCCTACCCCGTTCAACAACGCCTGCCTGATCCTGCTGGGCCTGTTCCCGCTTTTCGTGATGTTCATCATCACGGCGATCACCATGCAACGCGAACGGGCCTCCGGAACGCTGGAGCGCATCTTGACCACTCCGCTGCGCCGGCTCGACCTGCTGATCGCCTACGGCACCGCCTTCTCCACGGCCGCTGCGGCACAAGCCGTTCTGGCGTGCATCGTGTCGTTCTGGCTGCTGGGCTTCGACACGGCCGGCAGCCCGCTCTGGGTGTTCGTGATCGCGATCGTCAACGCCGTGCTGGGAGTCGGCCTGGGCCTGTTGTGTAGCGCGTTCGCCCGCACCGAGTTTCAGGCCGTGCAGTTCATCCCGTTGGTGATGGTGCCGCAGCTGTTGTTGGCCGGCATCATCGTGCCGCGGGCGCTGATGCCACACTGGCTGCAATGGATCAGCAACGTGCTGCCGGCCAGCTACGCGCTCGAGGCCCTGCAGCAGGTGGGCGCGCACCCGGAACTGACCTTCATCGCGGTGCGCGACATCATCGTGGTGTTGGGATTCGCCCTGGCGGCGCTGTGCCTGGCCGCGGCGACGCTGCGGCGGCGGACGCCCTGACGTGATGGACGCACTAGCGTGACGGCCACGAACGCCCGGCGCAGGCGGCCGGGGCGACCGGCCGGGAGCTCCGGCACCCGGGAGAAGATCCTGAACAGCGCCCGGGAACTGTTCGCGCGCAACGGAATTCGTAACACGTCGATACGAGCGGTGGCCGCGGCGGCCGGCGTGGATTCGGCCCTGGTGCATCATTACTTCGGCACCAAGGAGCAGCTGTTCGCCGCGGCCGTCCACATCCCCGTCGACCCGATGGACGTCATCGGCCCGCTGCGCGAGGTGCCCGTCGAGGAGTTGGGCTACCAGATTCCGTCGATGTTGCTGCCGCTGTGGGACTCCGAGATCGGCGCGGCGTTCATCGCGACACTGCGGTCGATCCTGGCGGGATCGGAGATCAACCTGTTTCGCGCGTTCATCCAGGACGTGATCGCCGTCGAAATCGGTAGCCGCGTGGACGATCCGCCGGGAAGCGGAACGATTCGCATCCAATTCGTGGCGTCACAACTGGTGGGTGTGGTGATGGCGCGCTACATCCTGCAACTGGAGCCGTTCGCGTCGCTGCCGCCCGAGCGGATCGCGCGAACCATCGCGCCCAACCTGCAGCGCTACCTCACTGGGGATCTGCCGGAGGGGCTTGCGCCATGAGCCGGGCGTGCTCGTCGTCGTCGACGTCGCGGGCCTCGTCGATGAGCAGCACCGGGATGCCGTCCTCGATCCGGTAAGCGCGGCGCAGCCGGGGGTTGTAAAGCACTTCGCCGCCGCCGGTTTGGGACACCAAGATCAGCGGCCCGCGGTCGGCCGGGCACACCAGGATGTTCAGCAGCGCGTCGTCGATCATGACCGCGCGCCGCTCAGCTCGGAACGCACCCCGGGAGTCAGCCGGCGGTAGTGCCCGGTCTCCGCATCGAAATACCAGACGTGGCGCCCCGCCTTCGGAATCCCGGCGGCCCGCAGCGCGCTGACGGTCGGGCGGTAGGTGGCGCTCAACGTCATCTCCGGGACCACGCAGACGATGTCGGGCCCCAGGCCGATCTGGACCTTGGCGAAGGCGTCGGTCAGGTCGGCCGCCGTGATGGAGGCGCCCGGCAACAGCGTCACCGCCGACACCGCGACTTCGTGGTCGCCCACGGGCACGTTGTAGGTCACCGCGAGGTCGACACCGTTGATGCCGCCCAGGGCGTCGGTCACGGGCTCGGCGTAGACCAGGCCGCGCCGGGTGCGCACCACCGAGCCGCGCCGGCCCGCCAGCCAGTAGTCGCCGTCGTCGTCGCGGTAGAACAGGTACTCGGTCGAGATCCAGGTGTCGCCCGCCGCGAACACCCCGCGCTTGACCGAGGCGCTCGGATCGATGGGGCCGTTGGAGGCCGCGAGCAGGACCCCGACCTGGTTGGGTTCGGCGATCTGCACGAAGCCCCGCTCGTTTTCCAGGATCAGGTCGTGTTCGGTGTCGTAGGCGCCCAATTCGATGCGCCCGGCGCCCGGCAGTGGCCGGCCCTTGCTGCCGACCTTGGCGCCGGAGACGTTGGCCAGCACCGCCTGCCCGTCGGTGGTGGCGAAGAACTCGACGACGTGGGCGGGCGCGAACGCCTCGACGACACGCTCCCACAGCCCGGTCGGCATGCCGGAGCCGATGAACAGGCGCACGGGGTGGTTGCCGTGCAGGGCGAAGGGCGGATCGGCCGGGTTGTCGAGGATCTCGCCGAGCATCGCCCAGGTGTAGGACACCACGGTGACGCCGTACTGGCGGACCTCCTGGATGAACCGGTTCCGGTCGAGGCCGCGCGACAGCGCGATGCGGGTGCCGCCGACCACCGCGCCACCCAGGCTGACCAGCAGCGCGGACTCGTGATGCAGCGGCGTCAGGCAGTAGACGGTGTCGCGGCGGTCGAGGGCGGCCGTCGAGGCCGTACCGAACGCCGACACCGCCCAGCGGTAGTTGGTGATCTGCTTGGCCACCAGTTCGCCGCCGGCCGCGCTGAACGCGATGAACGCCAGGTCCCGGGCCAGTCCCGGGTTGGGTCGATACCAGCCGGGCAGCTCGACGGCGTCCGGGTCGATCTGTTCCATGTCGATGACTTGGGGCTGCCCGTCGGAGTCTTCGGGCAGGTGCAGGTCCCGCGTCTCGCCGCCGCCGAGCACCAGCACCTGGCGCAGCAGTTGACCGTCCGATTCCAGCACCGCGTCCAGGTTGGTGGGGTCGGTCAGGATCTCGGTCACTCCCCCGAGCCGCACCGACGCGGTGAGGTCGCCGTCGGGACGCATCACCACCGCGATGGCGCCCAGGCGGGACAGCGCGGCGATGGCCACCAGCGCGCTGGGCCGCGTCTCCATCAGCACGCCGACGCGGTCGCCCTGGCGCACCCCGACCTCGATGAGGCCGCGCACGACGTTGTTGATGCGCCGGTTCACCGCCTCGTAGGTGTGCACCCGCCCGTCGAACAACAGGAATTCGCCCTGCGGGGCGTCGTGGGCCTGCTCCTCGATGATGCGGCCCAGCGAGATGCGGGTGTGGTCGTTGATCTGTCCCAGCCGGACCAGTCGTGGCAGCGTGCGGACCGTTTCGACGGCCAGGGTGCGCATGGATTTGTTGGCCGCGACGACGGTGTTGGCCGCGCCGCGCACCATGCCCAGCGCCGCCTCGGAGGCTTCCCCGATGCCGTGCGCGAGCCGGGAGCTCAGCGCCACGCCGCTGTCGGTGTGCTCGGCGGGCTGGTCGGCCATCGGCGCGATGCTGGTCGGCTTGTCGCCGCCGGCCGACAGCCACCGCACCCATTCGGCGACGGTCGGCCAGCTTTGCTGGGCCGCCTTGGACCCGACGACGAGGCCGAAGTGGCCCGTGCGGATGGTGGACTCGTAGACGTCGGCGTCCGGTGCCGCGCGCCGGATGCCGCGCACCGACGCCGGCTGGCCGATGTCGTCGACCTCGCCGACGAAGGCCAGCACCGGGCAGGTGATGTCGGTCAGGGTGACCATCTGCCCGTTGACGGCGAAACCGCCGGTCATCATCCGATTGTGGGCGATGAACTGCTTGAGCAGCTCGGAGATCGCGGGGCCGGACCACGCGATCCAGCCTTCGCGTTCGAGGAAGCGGCGCTGCTGCTCGCGCGGCAGCAGCGCCTCGCGGTCGTGCAGCTGGCGAACGAAGTCGACCCGCGCCTTGGCGGTCTTGAGCGGGTCGAGCATCTGGAAGCCCGTGCGCGCCATCCAGCTGGGGATGGCCAGCCGGCTGAAGACGTGGTCGGCCATGAAGTTGGCGGCGGGCGCGGCGAAGTTTGCCGGGATACCCATCGGCAAGGCGGCCAGGGTGTCCACCGGGGACCCGAAGGTGACGATGCTGGCCAGGCTCTTCGAACGCCGGTAGGCGGCGACCTGATAGCACCACATGCCGCCCTGCGAATAGCCGACCAGATGGATGTCGCTGCCCGTGGTGTCCCGGACCGTATCGATGGCCTGACTGAGCGCGACGATGTGATCGGCCAGCGTGCGCCGCATGCCGCCTTCGACCTTGTCGGGTTCGCCGAAGTCGATGACCCAGGGATCAAGCCCGTGGGCGTGCAGGATCCCGACCGCGCCTTCGTCGCGGGTGACGTCCCACATGTCGGCCGACATCATCATCGGATGCACCATCAGCACCGGCGGCCCGACGGGCGACTGGCCGGGCCGGCTGTCCGGCGGGAAGTACCGCCGGAGCTTGTACATCGACACGCTCTCGACGATCTGGGACGGCGACGGCGCCGTGCCCGTTTCCAAGCCCCCCAGTCGCAAGACCTCCAGCCCGTTCTGCGCGGTAGCGATCAGCCGCTCGACCGGTCGTGTGACCATCGAAAAATTGAGATCCACTGCTGCTCCCTGAGTCTTGACAGCTTGGACATCATGGCACATCTGGGCAGCTAGAAGGGCGGTGGTTGTAGCGAATCGGCGTCGGTGATCAGCCGTGCCGGGTCCGAACGCCAACCAGGGGTCGTCCGTTTTGCCGATCGCGTTGCGCTACACAACGGCGGAAGTTCTTCATCCCCGTCGGGTGGTGCCGGGCCACCCGCGCGTCGCGGGTGTGTTTGCGTTCGCGCGCACCGCCTGGTGACTCGCTGTGAATCGCCTGCACGCCAGTTTGTGCAGCAGGGCACCGGGTACGCAGTCGATGCGCTTCGGTCGCGACGCGTCGTCGAGATGACCTCGGTTGAAACACCCAGCCGGACGCTTAACCGTGACCGCCGGACCGTGTTCCTTCCAGCCCGAAGGCGAGGTCGCTCTATGGACACGACGACGGATTTGCTCGGCGAGCACGCTCACAAAACCACCGGCGCGCGCATGGCCGCCAACGATCACACGAAGGAAATCAGCCCGGACCGGTGATTCGCCGGCCCGGCACGACGCGAGCGAAGAAGGGATACACATGTTGTTGCTGGGCAACGGCGGAGGCCGCAAAGGCCGGACCGCCGGCAGCGACGGACTGGGCGAGGTCTCGCACCTGGCCGAGCGAGCACTGTACGACGTCGCACACGGTCGTTTCGAACGCTCACTGTCCGGGTTGACCGCCATTGCGGCGCTCGTCACGACGGCCGAAATCTACTTCGAGCACTACAAGGCGAGCTTCGGCAACAAGTGGATGTGGAGCCCGATCGTCGTGACCCCGCCGGTGGTCGTCGCCGGCATCGGGGGCGTGTTCTCGCGACGCTGGGCCAAGCTCTGGCTGCCGATCACCGCCGGCATCTACACGGCCAACGGGCTGATGGGTGAATACCTGCACGCGCGCGGCGTCGCCCGCAAGCCGGGCGGATGGAAACACGCGTCCTACAACGTGCCCATGGGCCCGCCGATCGCGGCGCCGGGATTGATGTGCATGGTCGGGGGGATGGGGCTGCTGGCGTCGATCCTGCGCCGCGAACGGTTCCGGGGTTAGGCATCGGGATCACTGAGATGGCTGACACCTCACGCCCCGACCACCTGCCCAACCTGCGCCCCGACGGCAAGCCGCCGCACCCGTCCTGGCTTCCCAAACAGCGCCGCGGCACCACGCCGCAGATGATCGGCCGCTACCCCGATTTCGACGTGCTCACAACCGCCGGCACCTGGGACGAGGCCACCCGGAAAGTCGTGCTGGCCCGGCTCAAACCTCCTGGCCCACTGCGGTTTTTCACCGCCGAAGAGGAGCCGTGCCTGCGCGCGTTCTGCGACACGGTGCTGGCGCAGGACGCCGAGCCGCGAGTCCCGGCGGCCGAATCCGTCGACTCCAAGCTCGCCGACGGGCGCCTCGACGGCTATCAGTACGCGGACATGCCCGACGACCGCGACACGTGGCGCTTGGTGCTGCGCGGGCTCGATGAGACCGCGGCGGCCAAATACGGCGCATCGTCCTTCGCCGCCGCCGGGCTGGACACCCGCGAAGAAATCGTCGGCCAGTTCTCGCAGGGCGACCTCGAGGGCGGCGCCTGGGAGAGCCTGAACGTCAAGCGCGCCTGGTCGGTGTGCATGCGAATGACCTTGTCGGGCTTCTACTCCCACCCGTGGGCCTGGAACGAGATCGGGTTCGGCGGCCCCGCCTACCCGCGCGGCTTCATGCGCCTCGGCGGTGCCACCGGACCCGACGCCGCGCGCGAACCGTTCGAGACCCCCGGCGCCACCGACGAAGACCCCGTGCAGGTCGTGCAGAACGGCGAAATCTGATGGGCGACTTCTGGCGAGGCCTGCTCAAAGGAGCCGTCGGCCCCAAGGACAACGACTCGCGGTTCCTGCTCGACGTGCACTCGCGCGACCTGCCCGGCGAGCAGACCATGCGCCGCTACCGCGACGACGACGAGGTCGACCTCGTGGTCGTCGGGGCGGGCGCCGGCGGCTCGGTGCTGGCGCAGCGGCTGGCGCGCGTCGGTTGGCGGGTCGTGATCCTCGAGGCCGGCCCGTTCTGGCACCCCGACGAGGACTGGGTGTCCGACGAGGCCGGCTCCCACGCGCTGTACTGGACGCAGAAGCGCATCATCGGCGGTGACGACCCAATTGAGCTGGGCAAGAACAACTCCGGGCGCGGGGTCGGCGGCTCCATGGTGCACTACGCCGGCTACACCCCGCGGTTCCACCCCAGCGACTTTGCGACCTACACCCTCGACGGGGTGGGCGCCGACTGGCCCATCCGCTACGAGGACTTGCTACCCCATTACGAGCAGGTCGAGCTCGAGCTGCCGGTGGCCGGCCAGAACTGGCCCTGGGGCGATCCGCATCGTTATCCCTTTGCCCCGCATCCTATTTCGGGTGCGGCCGCCAAGATTTGGCGGGGCGCGCTCAAGCTCGGCATCGAGATGCGGGTCGGGCCCGTCGGCATCGTCAACGGCACCTTCGGCAACCGCCCGCACTGCATCTACCGCGGCTACTGCCTGCAGGGCTGCAAGGTCAACGCCAAGGCCAGCCCGTACGTCACGCACCTTCCCGACGCGCTGGCCCACGACGTCGAGATCCGCGCCAACTGCATGGCCTCGCGCGTCGAACTCGACGAGACCGGCGCGGCGCGAGGCGTGGTGTACTACGACGAGGTGGGCGGCAAAGAACGACTGCAACGCGCCAAAGTCATTGCCGTGGCTGGGTATTCTATCGAGACGCCGCGCCTGCTGTTGAACTCGGTCAGCCAGCGCTTCCCGAACGGGTTGGGCAACAACGACGATCAGGTCGGGCGCTACGTGATGGTGCAGGGCGCCACCCAGTCCGCGGGCCGCTGGTCCGAGGAGGTCCGGATGTACAAGGCGCCTCCCCCGGAGGTGACCTCCGAGCAGTTCTACGAGACCGACCTCTCGCGCGGGTTCGCCCGAGGGTTTGCCATCCAGACCGTGTCGCCCATGCCCATCGGCTGGGCCGAACACGTGCTGGCCGACGGGCATTGGGGCCGCGCCCTGCGTGAGTACATGCGCGACTACAACCACTGGGCGACCGTCGGCGTGCTCAACGAGCTGTTGCCGCTGCCGGACAACCGCGTGACGCTGGCCGACGAAAAGGACCCCTACGGCATCCCGGTGGCCCGGTTCGACTACACGCTCTGCGACAACGACAAGGCCAACATGGCCTACTCCACCAAGGTGATCGGCGACATCCTGCACGCCGCCGACGCCCAGGACGTGCTCACCATCGAGCGTTTCGCCCACCTCATCGGCGGTGCCCGGATGGGCACCGGACGTGAGAATTCGGTGGTCGACTCCGACCACCGGGTGTGGGGCGTGCCGAACCTGTTTCTCGCCGACGGCTCGGTGTGTCCCACCCAGGGCTCCGCCAATCCCGCGCTGACGATCATGGCGTTGGCCTCGCGGCTTGCCGAACGGATGGCCGCCGGAAAGATCGATACCGGCGTGGCACGGGGGTCGAAGGCGGGAGCCCGTGGCTGACCTGAAGGTCGATACCGAGACCACCTTCGCCCCCCGAGTGCTGCGCGAGTATGCGCTGCTCGCCGACGGCGAGCGGGGTGCGCTGATCGGTCCGCAGGGTGACGTGGCATGGATGTGTGCGCCGCACTGGGATTCCGACGCCGTCTTCTCGAATCTCATTGGAGGCGGCGGGGTTTACGCCGTCACCCCGACCGACGTGCGGCATGTTTGGGGCGGCTACTACGAGCCGGGCACCCTGATCTGGCGCAACCGCTGGATCACTCGCGACGGCATCGTGGAATGCCGTGACGCGCTGGCCTTTCCGGGCGACCCCGACCGGGTGGTGCTGCTGCGCCGGCTCACCGGCTGCCGCGGTACGGCCCGGGTGCGGGTGTTGCTGGCACCGAGTGCGGGATTCGGCAGGCACGGCCCCGGCAAGCCGACCGTGGATGGCGGGGTGTGGAGCGGGCGCTCGGGGCGGCTGCACTGGCGCTGGCAGGCCGCCTGCGAGGCGCGCCCCGTCCGCGCCGCTCATGAGAAGGGCCAGCTGCTCACCTGTGAGGTCACGCTCGACGAGGACCAGCACCACGATCTGGTGCTGGAACTGTCCGAGCGAACCCTGCCAAAGCAGCCGCCGGACCCCGACCTGGCCTGGGACGCCACCACCGCCGCCTGGCAGCGCAGCGTGCCCGAGCTGACCTGCACCATCGCTCCCCGCGACGGGCGTAACTCCTACGCGGTGCTGCGGGGGCTGACCAGCAGCGGGGGCGGCATGGTCGCCGCCGCCACCATGAGCCTGCCCGAACGCGCGCACTCCAACCAGAACTACGACTACCGCTATTCCTGGATCCGCGACCAGGTGTACGCCGGCATGGCCGCCGCCGCCGTCGGCACGACCGAACTGCTCGACCGGGCGGTGGAGTTCGTCGGCGCCCGGCTGCTCGAGGACGGCCCGAACCTCAAGCCCGCCTACACCGTCACCGGCGGCGCGGTGCCCGGCGAAGAAACGCTCGACCTGCCCGGCTACCCCGGGGGCGCCGACAAGATCGGCAACTGGGTCAATCAGCAATTCCAGCTCGATGCCTTCGGGGAGGCGTTGCAGCTGCTGGCCAAGGCGGGCGCCGCCGACCGGCTGGATGCCGACGGCTGGCGCGCGGCGCAGTCCGCGATCAAGGCGATCGAAAAGCGTTGGCGCGAACCGGATGCCGGCGTCTGGGAGATCGACAACGAGCACTGGACGCAGTCCCGCCTGGCCTGTGTGGCGGGGTTGCGCGCCATCGCAAAGGTGGCCGGCGCCGGTCCCGAGGTTGCCGCGTGCGCGTCGCTGGCCGACGCGATCCTCGCCGAGACCGCGTCGGAAAGCCTGCACCCGCACGGTTATTGGCAACGCAGCCCGCGACTGACCGGTGTCGACGCATCGCTGCTACTGCCGCCGGTGCGCGGGGCCGTCCCCGCCGACGACCCCAGGACCATCGCGACCCTGGATGCCGTTCGCCGGGAACTCACCGACGACGGATTCGTCTACCGGTTCCGGCACGACGAGCGCGACCTCGGCGACGCCGAGGGCGCGTTTTTGCTCTGCGGGTTCATGATGGCGCTGGCCGAACATCAACTGGGCCATGCCCATTGCGCGATGCGCTGGTTCGAACGTAACCGTACCGCCTGCGGGCCGCCGGGGCTGTTCTGTGAGGAATACGACGTGCAGCAGCGCCAGCTCCGCGGCAACCTCCCCCAGGCGTTCGCGCACGCGCTGATGCTGGAATGCACCGCCACCCTCACCGACGACGCCGCCCACCATGACTGATCGGGTGTCCGACACCGAGCGAAAGGGATTTGCGCAATGACTCAGACAGTGGTGATCACCGGAGCCAGCGCCGGCATCGGCCGCGCCACCGCGAAGGAGTTCGGGCAGCGCGGCGCGAACGTCGCCCTGCTCGCCCGCGGCGCCGCCGGGCTCGAGGGCGCGGCCCGCGACGTGGAGGCCGGCGGCGGCAAGGCGTTGGCCATCCCGACCGACGTGGCCGACCACGCGGCCGTCGTCGCCGCCGCCGACGAGGCCGAAGCCGCGTTCGGTCCGATCGACGTCTGGGTCAACGTCGCGTTCACCTCGGTGTTCGCGCCGTTCACCGAAATCAGCGCCGAGGAGTTCAAACGGGTGACCGAGGTGTCCTACCTCGGCTACGTGTACGGCACCATGGCGGCGCTGGCCAAGATGCGGCCCCGCGACCGCGGCACCATCGTGCAGGTCGGTTCCGCGCTCGGGCAGCGATCCATCCCGCTGCAGTCGGCCTACTGCGGCGCCAAACACGCCATCAACGGGTTCACCGAGTCGGTTCGCTGCGAACTGTTCCACGAGGGCTCGAAGGTGCGGATCACGGTGGTCCAGATGCCCGCGGTCAACACCCCGCAATTCTCCTGGGTGCTGTCCCGGCTCCCCCGCCATCCCCAACCCGTGCCGCCGATCTATCAGCCCGAGGTCGCCGCCCGCGGCGTGCTGTACGCCGCGGATCACCCGGGGCGCAAACAGTATTGGGTCGGCGACTCCACCATGGTGACGCTGCTGGCGCAGAAGTTCGTCGCGCCGCTGCTGGACCGCTATCTCGGCCGCACCGGGTACGACTCGCAGCAGACCGAGGAGCATGTCAGCGCCGGCCGGCCCCACAACCTGTGGGAGCCGCTCGACCGGCAACCCGGCAGCGATCATGGCCCCCGCGGCGAGTTCGACGACGAGTCGCACGCCCACAGCCCCCAGTTGTGGGCGTCGCAGCACCCGGTCGTCAGCGGCACCGGCGCGCTGGGCGCCGCCGGGGTGGGCGCGTGGCTCGCGGCGCGCGCGGGTCGCCGGTGGGTGCGATGACGACCGCCGCGCGGATCGACACGGCCATCGACGACGTCACTGCGCAGGTCTACGAAATCCCCACCGACGCACCGGAAGCCGACGGGACCCTGGCCTGGTCGTCGACCACGCTGGTGCTGGCCGAGGTGTCGGCCGGGGGCCTGCGCGGGATCGGCTACACCTATGGCGACGGCGCCTGCGGCAAGCTCATCACCGGGCCGCTGGCCGGCACGCTCACCGGGCACAACGCCGTGGACATCCCCGCCCTCTGGGAGTCGATGGTCAAGGCGATGCGCAACAACGGGCGGCCGGGGCTGGTGTCGTGCGCGATCTCGGCGATCGACACCGCACTGTGGGACCTCAAGGGCAAGCTGCTGGGGCTGCCGGTCTGCCGACTGCTCGGCATGGCGCATCCCAAGGTGCCGGTATATGGCAGTGGCGGCTTCACCACGTACGACGAACGCACCACCCGCGCCCAGCTCGAACGCTGGGTCGACGAGTGGCAGATCCCGCGCGTCAAAATCAAGATCGGCGAATCATGGGGTTCCGACGAGCGTCGCGACCTTGCTCGAATCGCGTTGGCGCGCAAGGTGATCGGCCCCGACACCGAACTGTACGTCGACGCCAACGGTGCCTACCAACGCAAGCAGGCGATTCGGGTGGCCCACGCCATGGCCGATCACGACGTCACCTGGTTCGAGGAGCCCGTCTCCTCCGACGACCTGGCCGGGCTACGGGAGGTCCGCGACCAGGTGACCCCGGACGTCACCGCCGGCGAATACGGCTACGACCTGGCCTATTTCCATCGAATGCTGGCCGCCGATGCGGTCGACTGCCTGCAGATCGACGTCACCCGCTGCGGGGGCATCACCGACTGGCTGCGCGCCGCCGCCGTGGCCGCCGCGCGCAACGTGGACGTCTCCGGGCACTGCGCCCCCAACCTGCACGCCCACGTCGCCACCGCCATCCCGAATCTGCGTCACCTGGAGTACTTCCACGATCACCACCGCATCGAACACATGCTCTTCGACGGCGCGCTGGCGCCCGAGGGCGGCGCCTTGCGGCCGGATCAGCACCGGCCGGGGTTCGGCCTGGAGTTCAAGCGCAGCGACGCCGAGCAGTATCGGGTGGCCTGAGCCGCGCGGCCGCCACAAGCAGGCATGGATGCGGCCGAAAACGGGAATCGATACGCCAGGGTTTTCACAAAAGCGATTGGAGCTGGGCGCGATGACAGTGAACTCCGACGACCAAACCGTGGAGCGCCAGGAGGCGCTCATGCGTGACGTCGTCGAGGAAAGCGACCTCAGCGCGATCGACTCCGTGCTGGGTCTCGGCGATCCTCAGCGCGTCGGCCGGTTCCGTTTCTATCTGGACGGCCATCGCTGGGAATGGTCGGACGCGGTGGCGCGCATGCACGGCTACAAACCGGGAGAGGTGCAGCCCACCACGGAACTGTTGCTGCAACACAAGCATCCCGAGGACCGCGAACGGGTGGCGGCCGTGCTGGAGCGGGTGATGAAGGGAAAGCCGTTCAGCAGCCGGCACCGCATCATCGACACCGCCGGGCGCACCCACTGCGTCGTCGTCGCCGGCGATCGGATGGTCGACGACACCGGAGCGCCGGCCGGCACGTCCGGCTTCTACGTCGACGTCACCGACTCGCTGCACACCGACATCACCAATGTGCTCTCGGCGGTCGCCGACGCCCGGGCCCGCATCGAGCAGGCCAAGGGCGTGCTGATGATCGCCTACGGCATTTCCGCCGAGCGTGCGTTCGACATCCTGGTGTGGCGCTCCCAGGAGTCCAACCTCAAGGTGCGCGACGTCGCCGCCCGCTTCCTGGACGCCGTGGCCAGCAAGGCGTCACCGGAAACGCAAAGCCAGGTGGACCAGGCGCTGCTGACGCTGGAGTAGGGACGCGCCAGTAGGCCAGTAGGGTCGGGCCAGTGGCGCACCTACTCGGAGCCGAGGCCGTACACCTCGAATACCCGACCCAGGTGGTGTTCGGGTCGATCACGCTCGGGGTCAACGACGGCGCGCGGATCGGCATCGTCGGGCGCAACGGCGACGGCAAGTCCACCCTGCTGCGCCTGCTCACCGGCCAACAACAGCCCGACTCCGGCCGGGTCACCCGGCGCAGCGGGCTGCGGGTCGGCGCGCTGAGCCAAGCCGACACCCTGGACCCGGACCACACGGTGGGCTGGACCCTGGTCGGCGACGCCGCCGAACACCAGTGGGCCGGTAACCCGCGGGTCCGCGACGTGGTCGCCGGCCTGGTCTCCGACATCTCCTGGGACGCAACGGTTTCCACGCTGTCCGGCGGCCAGCGCCGGCGGGTGCAGCTGGCCAGGTTGCTGGTGGGCGAATGGGACGTCATCGCGCTCGACGAGCCCACCAACCACCTGGACATCGAGGGAATCACCTGGCTGGCCGCCCACCTGAGGGGGCGCTGGGCGCGCAACACCGGCGGGCTGCTGCTGGTCACCCACGACCGTTGGTTCCTCGACGAGGTCGCCACCACGACGTGGGAGGTGCACGACGGGATCGTCGAGCCGTTCGACGGCGGGTACGCGGCCTATGTGCTGCAACGCGTCGAGCGGGACCGAATGGCCGCCGTCGCCGAAGCCAAGCGGCAGAACCTGATGCGCAAGGAACTGGCGTGGCTGCGTCGCGGCGCCCCGGCGCGGACCTCGAAGCCCAAGTTCCGGATCGAGGCCGCCAACCAGCTGATCGCCGACGTGCCCCCGCTGCGCAACAACGTCGAGTTGGCCAAGCTGGCCACCGCGCGGCTCGGCAAGGACGTGATCGATCTGCTCGACGTGTCGGTCGCGTTTGGCGGCCGCCCGGTGCTGCGCGACATCGAGTGGCGGATCGCCCCGGGCGAGCGCACCGGCATCGTCGGGGCCAACGGCGCCGGGAAATCGACCCTGCTGGGACTGATCGACGGCACCATCACGCCCGACACGGGACGCGTCAAACGCGGCAAGACGGTGCGGCTGGCGGTGCTCGACCAGCAGGGCGACGCGCTGGCCGCGGTCGACGGCGACCGGATCGCCGACGTGCTGGGCCGGCTGCCCGGCGGCTACCAGGTCGACGGCCGTGAGGTCACCCCGGCCCAGCTGTTGGAGCGGCTCGGCTTCGGGCGCAGCCACCTGTCCGCCCGCGTGGCGGACCTCTCCGGCGGCGAGCGGCGGCGGCTGCAGCTGATGCTCACGCTGCTGTCCGAGCCCAACGTCTTGCTGCTCGACGAGCCGACCAACGACGTGGACACCGACACGCTGGCCGCCATGGAGGATCTGCTCGACTCCTGGGCGGGCACGCTGATCGTCGTCTCGCACGACCGCTACCTGCTGGAGCGGGTCACCGATCAGCAGTACGCGGTGCTCGACGGCCGGTTGCGGCACCTGCCCGGCGGCATCGACGAATACCTGCGGCTGGCCGAGCGGCGGGCGGACGGGGCGGCCATCGAAGAGCCGCGGCCGTCGCGGCCGTCGGTGGCGTCGCAGGGGTCGGTGGCGTCGCAGCCGTCGCAGGCGTCGCGGCCGTCGATGTCCGGTGCCCAGCGCCGCGCCGCCGAGAAGGAGATGGCGGCCGCCGATCGCCAGCTGGCGCGGCTGGCGGACCGGATCAAGGACAAACACGACGAACTCGCCGCCCACGACCAGTCCGACCACGTCGGCATCACCCGGCTCACCCAGGAGCTGCGCGCGCTCGAAGACGAGGTCGCCGCGACCGAGGGCCGCTGGCTGGAGCTCTCCGAATTGCTCGAATAGCCGTGAGCGGCAACAGTTTTCGGGGGACGGGTCAAGGCGCAACGAACACCGGCCATGGCGGTGCGGATTGGCCGAGACGGATAATGTTAACGAATCCCTTGATACGCCAACGTGTTTGAGCTTTCGGCGCATTGGCCGGTGGCGACCGGTACCACGAACCGGGTTAGTTGTTGGTCGGTGGTGGTTGGGGTTGGAAGGGGTCATATCACCACCAGTCGGCGCGCTCGCCGGTCGGTCCCGGACACGGCGCCACCGCGGGCGGGGGCCCGGTGGGTGCTCGCGCCAACGATCCCGGGCTCAGGATTCGGCCGGTGTCGTCGGTCACGGTCAGGGCGGCCGCGGGTCCGGTGATGGTGATGACACCCCGATGATGCAACCGGTGGTGATACGGGCAGACCAGCACCAGGTTGGCCAACTCCGTGGGGCCACCGTCTTCCCAGTGCCACAGGTGATGGGCGTGCAAGCCCCGGGTGGCCCCACAGCCAGGCACCGCGCACGTGCGGTCGCGGTATTCCAGCGCGCGGCGAAGCCGCCGGTTGATCACCCGCGTCGCCCGCCCGGCACCAATAACCCGCCCGTCACGCTCGAACCACACCTCACAGGTGGCATCACAGGTCAGGAAGCGCCGTTCGGCATCGGAGAGCAACGGACCCAAATGCAGGGCCGCCACGCGCCGCTCGACGTCGAGGTGGGCCACCACGGTGGTGTGCTGCCCGTGGGGCCGGCGGGTGGCCTCGGCGTCCCACCCGGCCTCGACCAGACGCATCAACGCCTCGACCGTACTCGGCAACGGGGGCCGCTGATCCGAACCGCCCGCCTCCTCGCCGTGGTCGTGTTTCCACTCGGCGATCAGCGCCTCACGATGCGAGGCCAACGCGGCGTCGAACTTCGCGGCATCCAAGTGGCCAAGGGTGATCCGATAACAGGCGCCCCACTCCGTGCTAGTTGAGGTGATCGAACGCTCGCGCTCGGGGGCGGGCCGTGGTTCGGACTCGGACTCGGACTCGGACTCTGACTCTGACTCGGACCGAGGTTCAGGTTCGGGTCGCGGTTCCAGCTTGACCGCGGTACGCAACTGATTGACCGTGGCGACCGCGGCCAGCTGCGCGTAATGCTCATCAGATCCCTGCCCGCCGCGCGTCGCAATCACCCCGACCTGATCGGCCGACAACCGACCCTCCCGCAGACCCTGAACACAGCGCGGAAACTCCTGCAGCCGACTCGCAATGGCGCTCAGCGTGTGCGCGTTTGCCGACGAACAACCCAGCTTCCAGGCCACCAACGCCGGCACCGAGCGCGCCCCGGTCACCCCACACAATTGGTCACGATCAATCTCGGCCACGATCTCAACAATGCGCCCATCAATCGCATTGCGCTGACCGCTCAACTCCGCCAACTCCTCGAACAACACCTCAAGACGGTCACTCGCAGTGACCACCACGGCGTCAGCGCATGCGGTCGACAACATGACGTCATCATCGCAGCCACCACCGACAAAACCGGGCCATCCACGGAAGTAACGCGCTCAGTGCCAGCGCAGCAGCACCAGTTCGGACCCGAAGCCCGGGCCCGTCGCGATCATCACCCCGGGGCTTCCGCCGGGCGGTGGCTTGGCGATGGTGTCCCGCAGGATATGCAGCACCGACGCCGACGACAGGTTGGCGATTTCGCCGAGCGAGCGCCAGGTCAGCTCGTGCGCTTCGGGCGGCAGCTGGAGGCACTTGGCGATGGTGGTGATGACTTTGGGGCCGCCGGGGTGCGTCACCCACGCGGCGATGTCGTCCTTGGTCAGCTGATGCGCGGCAAGGAACCGGCCCACGTCGTCGGCCAGGTAGCGGTCGATGACGGTGGGCAGTTCGGGAGACATCACCAGCTGGATCCCCGCCGAGCCGACGTTCCAGCCCATGATGTGCAGCGATTCGGGGTACAGCCGGCTGCGCGAATCGAGGATGTCGGGCCCGGCCGAACTCAGCTGCTCGGCGCGACGGTCACCGACGGCGACCACCGCGGCGGCGCCATCGCCGAACATCGCCGTCCCGACCAGCCCCGACACGGTCGGCCTGACCGCGGGGAAGGTCAGCGAGCACAGCTCGACCGACACCAGGGCGGCGACGCCGTCGGGCGCGCCGCGCAGGTAATCGTGCAGCCTGCCGACCCCCGCCGCCCCACCGGCGCAGCCCAGCCCGAACAGCGGCACCCGGCGCACGTCCGGGCGCAGGCCGAGGCGCCCGACGATCCGGGCGTCGAGCGACGGCACCGCGACGCCGGTGACGGTCGTGGTGACGATCGTGTCGATGTCGTGCGGGGTCAGCCCGGCCTCGTCGAGGGCGCCCAGCAGCGCGTCGCAGCCCAGGTCCACGGCCTTGTCGATGAAGATCTCGTTGGCCTCACCGAAGTCGGTCAGCGCGTGGTACCGCTCGAGCGGCAGCACGAAGTGGCGGCTGTTGACCTTGGCGGCGGCGTGCAGGCGCCGCACGACCTCCTCGTGTTCCTTCAGCGCGGGGAACTCGACGATCTGGTCGGTGATTTCGCCTTGGCTGTAGCGGTGCGGCGGCAAAGCGCCGAACACACCCGCGATGACGCTCATGCTCTACTCTCTTGATTGCCAACCAGCTGGAATACGATTCCGCTTAATGCCGGAAGTTTATGCGGTCGATTGGGGTCTCGCAAAAGTTTCGGGTATTCAACACATGTGTCATTAAATCCGCGTCGTGTGCGCGTAATCATGTCCGGCAGCGGGGAATTCGTCATTCGATATCTTCGTCATCCGCCGAATTGAGCGCCATGGCGATTAAATCGTCCGGGCTCAAAGAGTCGATGTCGTCGCCACCACCACGTGGGTCATTTGCGTCGCCGACGGGTGTTTGCGACATGCCGGCGAGTAATAGGAGTTTGTCGAGCAATCCCGTTCTGCGAAGCTCACGCACCGGAATCTTCTTCAGCGCGGACCATAGTTTTTCGTCGTCCGATTCCTCGCGATCATCATGGAGCAGTTGCCGGCGGAGATGATCGGCCAGCGCGGCCGGGGTCGGGTAATCGAAGATCAGCGTTCGTGACAACGCCGTGCCGGTATGCGTGGTGAGGCGGTTGCGCAGTTCGACCCCGATCAGCGAGTCGAATCCGAGGTCGCCGAACGCGCGGTCGTGGTCGATGGCGTGCCCACCCGGATGTCCCAGCACGGCCGCCGCGTGCTCGCACACCAATTCGACCAGCACGCGCTGCTGTTCGTCGCGCGGCAGTGCATGCAGCTGCTGGGCCAAGTCGGGTGAGCGTGTGACGGCGGCGGCCGGCGTCGCCCCCGCCTCGCCTGCCGGCCCTGGCCCGGCCCCCAGCCAAAACCTTTCTCGCGCAAAGCCATACGTCGGCAGCTCGACTCGCCGGGCGTTCAGGCCGGCGAAGACGCCCGCCCAGTCGACGCCGATGCCGCGGGTGAACAATTGTCCGGCCGCGCCCAGGATTGATTCGGTCTCGGGGCGGTCCTTGGGCATGGTCGCCAGCGCCGCCGCCCGTTCGGTGCTCAGCGACTGGTCGACCGCGGCCGTCAACGCCGCGCCCGGACCCAGCTCCACAAAAGTCGCGGCACCGGCCGCCTCGGCGGCGCGCACCCCCTCGAAGAAGCGCACCGGCTGTCGCACATGCTCCGTCCAGTACTGCGCCGACCCATATTCGGCGTCGGCCAGCAGCCCGGTCAGGTTCGACACCAACCCGATTCGCGGGCGTCGCGGTTCGATACCGGCCGCCACGGCGGAAAACTCGTCGAGCATGGGCTCCATCAGTGGCGAATGAAACGCGTGGGAGACCGCCAATCGGTGCACGCGCCGACCCGATTGCGCCAGCCGCTCCGCCAGCGCCGCAACCGGTGTCTGCTCACCGGAAAGCACCACCGAATGCGGCCCGTTGACCGCCGCGATGCTCACCTCGCCGTCCATCAAGGCGGTCACCTCGGCCTCGCCGGCGCCGACGGCCACCATCACCCCGCCGGCCGGCAGCCGCGCCATCAACCGGCCGCGGGCCGCCACCAGCCGCGCCGCGTCCGGCAGCGACAGCACGCCGGCCACACACGCCGCGGCGATCTCCCCCACCGAATGTCCCATCACCACATCCGGTGTGACACCGAAGGATTGCCACAGCCCCGCCAGCGCGATCCCCAGCACGAACAACGCCGGCTGGGCAAACTCCGTGCTCTGCAACAACTCCGGACCCGCGCCCCACATCACCTCGCGCAGCGGCAGCCGCACGTGCCCGTCGACCGCCGCGGCGGCCTCGTCGAAAGCGCGGGCGAACACCTCGAAGCGGTCGTAGAGTTGGCGTCCCATCCCGACCCACTGCGAACCCTGGCCCGGAAAGACGAACACGGTCTTGCCCGGCGACGTGGCCCTACCCACCGACACAACCTGATGTGGCTCCCCCGCCGCCAGCGCCGCCAATCCCGTTGTCAGCCCGTCACGATCGCCACCGACCACGACCGCGCGGTGCTCGAAGGACGTCCGGGTGCTGACCAACGACCAGGCCACGTCGAGGGCGGTGAGGTCGGCTCGCTCGGTCACGTAGGCCGACAACCGCTGCGCCTGATTGGTCAGGGCGCGTTCGGAGAGGGCCGACAGCACCCACGGCACCGCGTGGTCTGAGCCCGGGCGCGGCGTATCCGGTTGGGCGGGGGGTTGTTCCACGATGAGGTGCGCGTTGGTGCCGCCCATCCCGAAAGACGACACCCCGGCCCGCCGCGGGTGGTCGCTCGACGGCCACGGCACCGGCGCGGTATTGACGTGCAGCCCAAAGCGATTCAGGTCCGTCTCGGGATCTGCGCCGGCGTGGTTGAGACTCGCCGGAATGGTCGAATGGCCAATCGCCAGGACGGCCTTGAGCAGGCCCGCCACCCCCGCGGCGCCACCGGCGTGGCCGATGTTGGTCTTCACCGATCCCACAAGCACCGGATCGTGTGCGCGCTCGCCGAAAACCTCACCGAGCGCCTGCGCTTCGATCGCGTCACCGACCCTGGTTCCCGTGCCGTGGGCTTCGACGTAGTCGATGTCTGCCGCCTCGAGGCCGGCGTCGGCGAGAGCGCGGCGGATCACCTCGGCCTCGCCGCGCGCCGACGGCACTGTCTGGCCGGCCGAGCTGTGTCCGGCGTTGGCGACGGCGCTGCCGCGAATGACGGCGTGGATGCGGTCGCCGTCGTGAAGGGCCGCCGGCAACGGCTTCAGCAGCACCAGTCCCGCGCCTTCGCCCCGCACGTACCCGTCGGCGCGGCGATCGAAGGCGTAGGTGTGGCCCGACACCGACACGGCACCGAATTCCCGTTCCAGCATGGCGATTTCGTCGGCAAGGTTGAGGTGGATGCCGCCCGCGATGGCCAGCGACGATTGCCCGGTGCGCACGCTTTCGCAGCCGAGGTGCACCGCGACCAGGGACGAGGACTGGCCGGAGTCGACGGTCATGCTGGGTCCCCGCAGCCCGAAGGCATAGGAGATCCTGTTGGCGATCATCGCCCGGCTGATGCCGGCGAACGTGTGGTGGTCGAGGTTGTCGGCGAGGTCGCGCAGCGTCAGGGCGGCGTAGTCATCCGTCATCGCCCCGAGGTACACCGAGACCTGCTCTGTCCGCAGCGTGCCTGGCACGATGAACGCGTTCTCGAACAGCTCCCAGGTCAATTCGAGGGCCAAACGTTGCCTCGGGTCCATCGCGCAGGCCTCGCGCGGCGACAGGTGGAAGAAGTCGGCATCGAATTGCT
This sequence comes from Mycobacterium sp. NTMscope_Eco_3, assembly GCF_976985685.1. Lineage (NCBI taxonomy): Bacteria > Bacillati > Actinomycetota > Actinomycetes > Mycobacteriales > Mycobacteriaceae > Mycobacterium > Mycobacterium sp. NTMscope_Eco_3. The sequence continues at coordinate 2,936,680 of NZ_CDRJYZ010000001.1, forward strand.
CTGCCTCCCCGGCGAACTGGGTGTTTTCCCGACCGTCGCGGATGAGCCGCCACAAGGAGTCGGGGCCGGCCGCTCCGGGGAACTTGCACGCCAGCCCGATGATCGCTACATCTGTCGAGGGCAAGGTCAGGGGCCGACTTCGTCGTCGAGGATCGCAAAGAGTTGGCTCTCGGTGGCGGTGGCGAGATCGTCGTCGAACGGGTCCTCGGGGTGGTCCGGCAGCGCCGCCGGCGCTGGAGCGGTCGCTGTCGCCAGCAGACCTTCGAGCCTTGTGACGAGCTGCGCTCGGTCGCCCGCGCTCAGCCCGGGCTGGCTGAGCAGGGTGTGCAGCTCCCGCGCAATGTCGTTGAACCGGGCCATGCGATCGGGCGGGATGACCGGGCCGGCTACGGAGTTGGTGGCCAGCTCCGTTCCGAGGTGCTCGGCCAGGGCGGCCGGCGTCGGGTGATCGAAGATCAGCGTGGGCGAAAGGGTAAGCCCCGTCGCGATTTTGAGCCGGTTTCGCAGTTCGACGGCGGTCAGCGAATCGAAGCCGAGGTCAGCGAAGGCGTCGTCGGCGTTGACCTCCGCGCCGGTGTGCCCCAATACCGTGGCCGCGTTGCCGCAGACCAGTTCCACCAATTCTGCTTGTCGCTGTTCGGGACTCATGCCGTCCAACCGCGCCCGCAGGCCCGTCAGGGACACCATGTCGGTGTGCTCCAGGACCCGGCGGGCCGGGCGGGTGGCCAACTGGCTCAGCAGCGGCGGCAGCGTGGCGCTGTGCTGAGCCAGCGCGCCCCGGTCGAGGCGGGTGCCCACCACCATGGGCTGCTCGCCGAGCAGCGCGGCGTCCAGCAGCTCCAGCGCTTGCCGAGTGGTCAACGCGCTCAGGCCGGCCCGGCTCATCCTGGCCCGGTCGACCTCACCGAGGTGGTGTGTCATCGCCGATGGCTCTTCCCACATCCCCCACGCCACCGACAACCCCGACAGTCCCCGAGCGCGCCGATGGGCCGCCAGCGCGTCGAGGAAGCTGTTGGCCGCCGCATAGTTGCCCTGACCCGGCGCACCCACGATGCCGGCCATGGACGAAAAGGCCACGAACGCTGACAAATCCAGTTCTTTGGTCAGCTCGTGGAGGTTCCAGGCGCCGTCGACCTTGGCGCGCAACACCGTATCGACCCGCGCGGGCGTCAGTGACGCGATCACCGCGTCGTCGATCACCCCCGCGGCGTGGAATACCGACCGCAGCGGGTACTGCGGGGGCACCTGCGCCAGCACGGCCGTCACCGCGTCCCGGTCGCCGACGTCGCAGGCGACCACCGACACCGAGGCCCCCGCGTCGCGCAATTCGCCGGCCAGCTCGGCCATTCCGGCCGCCCGCTCCCCGCTGCGGCTGACCAGCATCACGTGAGGGACCCGGTGCCGCTCGACGAGGTGGCGGGCCACCGCCGCACCCGCCATGCCGGTGCCGCCGGTGATGAGCGCGGTCCCGCCCGCCAGCCCCGCGGGTCCGTCCGGCATGGTGAGCACCACCTTGCCGATGTGGCGGGCCTGGCTCACAAAGCGATAGGCGTCGGCGGCGCAGCGTGCGTCAAAAGCCTTGACGGGCAACGGCGCCAAGACCCCGCTGGCGAACAACCCCATCAACTCGGCCAGCATCTCCGCGATGCGATCCGGGCCGGCCTCCATCAGGTCGAAGGCGCGGTACCCCACGCCGGGGTGGGCTTGCGCGACGACATCCGGGTCACGCAGATCGGTCTTGCCCATCTCGATGAAACGACCGCCGGGGCCCAAAAGCCGCAACGACGCATCGTTGAACTCGCCGGCCAGGGAGTTGAGCACCACGCCGAAGCCCCCGGCGCCCACCGCCGCGCGGAACTTCTGCTCGAAGTCCAGCGTCCGCGAATCCGCGATGTGCGCGTCATCGAAGCCCATGGCGCGCAGCGTGTCCCATTTGCCGCGGCTTGCCGTCGCGAACACCTCCGCACCCCAATGCCGGGCCAGCTGCACCGCGGCCATGCCCACCCCGCCGGTGGCCGCGTGCACCAGCACCCGTTGGCCCGCCCGCAGCCCGGCCAGCACCGACAGCCCGTAATACGCGGTCAAAAACACCACTGGCACGCCCGCGGCCTGAGCCATCGACCAGCCCCGAGGCGCCCGCGTCACCAGTCGGCGATCGACCGCCGCCTCCGAGCCCGCCAGCCCGAATATCCCCATCACCGCGTCACCCACGGCCACATCGGTGACGCCGGAACAGACTTCGGTCACGACACCGGCGCCCTCGGCCCCCAACTGCGCGGCACCGGGATACATGCCCAGCGCCACCAGCACATCCCGGAAATTCACCCCGGCCGCGGCCACCTTCACCCGCACCTGACCGGCTTCCAAATTCGCCGGCGGATACTCCTGCACCGCCAGATCCTCCAGCGTCCCGGCATCGCCGGCGGCCAGCCGCCACACCGACGGCGGCTCGGGTAACCGCAACAGCGCCCGCTGGCCGGCCGGCTTCAGCCGGGCGCTGTGGGCGACGCCGTCGCGCACCACCAATTGCGGTTCGCCGCAACCGATCACCGCCGCGACGTCCAGCGATCCATCGGTGTCGACCAGCACGATGCGGCCCGGGTGCTCGGCCTGCGCCGAGCGCACCAGCCCCCAGACCGCCGCGCCGGCCAGGTCGGAGACGTCGTCAGCCGACAGGGTCACCGCCCCGCGGGTCTGCACCACCAGGACCCCGGCGTCGTCGCCGGACAGCCAGGATTGCAGGACGCCCAGCGTCTCGTGGGTGGCCGTGCACACCGAGGCGACCGAGGCGCCGGGCGGCGGCTCCCATACCGTGACCTTCTCGCCAACGCTATTGCCCGGGAGAGCAACCGGCGACCACACCACGTCCAGGAGCTCGCCGCTGCCGGAGCGCGCCGCCACCGCGGCCGTCAACTGCTCGGCCGACACTGCGCGTGTCACCAGCTCCCGCACCGACAGCACCGGCAGGCCCGACGCGTCGGCCAGATCGACCGACACGGCGCCAATGCCGACGGGCGCCAGCCGCACCCGGACCCGCGACGCTCCGGCGGCGTACAGGCTCACGCCCTGCCAGGAGAACGGCAACACCGCCTCGATCCGCTCGTCGGCCACCCCGAGCGCGTGCAACGCCGCGTCCAGGACCACCGGATGGATGCCGAAGCCACCGGTCGCGACTCCCGCGTGCTGCGGGAGTTCGACCTCGGCGAAAGTCTCGGTCCCACGCCGCCACACGGCCCGCAGCCCCTGAAACGCCGGGCCGTACCCGTAGCCCCGGGCCGCCAGGTCGTCGTACGCGCCGGCCACGTCCACCGCGTCCGCACCGGCCGGCGGCCACACCGACAGATCCGTCGCCGGGGCGGCGCCGCCGTCGCGCAACACGCCTTCGGCATGCAACGTCCAATCCGATTGCGCGACACGTGAATACACGGAGATTGCCCGCGCCCCCGTGTCGCCGGGGGCGTCCACCACCACCTGAAGCTGCACGACGCCGCCCGCCGGCACCGACGGAACCACCAGTGGCGCCGACAGCGTCAGCTCCTCGATCACCGAGCAGCCGACCTCGTCACCGGCCCGCAACGCCAGCTCCACGAAGCCCGCCCCGGCAAACAGCACGGTGCCGCCCACCGCGTGGTCGGCCAGCCAGGGCTGAGCCGCCGTCGACAGCCGCCCGGTCAACACCACGCCGCCGGAATCCGGCCGGTCCACCACCGCACCCAGCAGCGCGTGCTCGGCCTCGGCCAGGCCCAGGCTGGCGATGTTCGCCGACCCCACCGAATCGCTCGAGAGCCAAAACCGGCGCCGCACAAAGGCATACGTCGGCAACGCGATCCGGCGGGCGTTCAGCCCGGTGAATGACGCGGACCAGTCCACGTCCGAACCGGTCGCGAACAGCTGGCCGGCCGCCGACAGCAGCGAGTCGACCTCGGGGCGGCCCTTGGCCATCGACACCACCGACATCGCGCGGTCGGTCGTCACGGACTGGTCGACCGCGGCCGTCAACGCCGCGCCGGGGCCGACCTCCAGAAACACGCCGGCGCCCAGCGATTCGGCCAGCTGCACGCCGTCGACGAACCGCACCGGCCGGCGCACGTGGTCGACCCAGTACGCGACCGACCCATAGTCGGGGCCGGCCAGTTGCCCGGTCAGGTTGGACACCAACGCGATCCGCGGCTCGCGGGCCGACATGCCGGCCGCCACCGCGGAGAAGTCCCTCATCATGGGTTCCATCAGCGGCGAGTGGAACGCGTGCGAGACCGCCAGCTGCCGCACCCGGGCGCCGCCGTCCGCCAGGCGGTCCGCGACGGCCTTCACCGCCGACTCCGATCCCGAAAGCACCAGCGATTGCGGGCCGTTGACCGCCGCGATGCCGACGTCAGCGTTCAGCAGGGGCGCCACGTCGGCCTCGGTGGCGGTCACGGCCATCATCACCCCACCGGGCGGCAGCTGCGCCATCAATCGGCCCCGGGCGGCCACCAGTCGTGCCGCATCGGGCAGCGAGAGCGCGCCGGCGACGCAGGCCGCGGCGATCTCCCCCACCGAGTGGCCGATCACCACATCTGGCGTGACGCCGAAAGATTCCCACAGCGCGGCCAACGCGATCTCCAGCACGAACAGCGCCGGCTGGGCAAATTCGGTGCTCTGCAACAACTCCGCGTCGGCGCCCCACATCACCTCGCGCAACGGCAGCCGGGAATGGCCGTCCACCGCCGCCACGGCCTCGTCAAAGGCCCGGGCGAACACCGGAAATCGTGCGTACAAGGCGGCACCCATGCCCAGCCACTGCGAACCCTGACCGGGAAACACGAACACCCGCTTGCCCACCGAGCGGGTGCGCCCGGTGATCGCGCCCGGGACCGGCGCCCCGGACGCCAGCCCCGTCAGCCCCGCCATCAAGCCCGCCCGATCGGCGCCGATCAGCACCGCGCGGTGCTCGAACGGCGCCCGGGTGGTCGCCAACGACCAGCCCACGTCCACCGCGGGCGCACCCGGGTCGGCGCCCAGGTGGTCCAGCAGGCGTTGGGCCTGACCGGTCAGCGCGTCGGGCGACCGGGCCGAAACCACCCACGGCACAATCGGATTCGAGTCGTCGCGCGGGGCCTCGCCGTCCGGCTCCGGTCCGGGGTCGGCGGGGGCCTGCTCGACGATCACGTGCGCGTTGGTGCCGCTGATCCCGAAGGAGGAGACGCCCGCCCGCCGCGGCCCGCCGTGATCCGGCCACGGCCGCGGCTCGGTCAGCAGCGACACCGCGCCGGCCGACCAATCCACGTGCGGCGACGGGGCATCCACGTGCAGCGTCTGGGGCATCACCCCGTGCCGCATCGCCTGGATCATCTTGATCACCCCGGCCACTCCCGCCGCGGCCGAGGTGTGGCCGATGTTGGATTTGATCGATCCCAGCCACAGCGGCCGGTCCGCCGGGCGGTCCTGCCCGTACGTCGCGAGCAGCGCCTGCGCCTCGATGGGGTCGCCGAGCACCGTCCCGGTCCCGTGCCCCTCCACGACGTCCACGTCCGCCGCCGTCAACCCGGCGCTGGCCAACGCAGCCCGGATGACCCGTTGCTGCGACGGCCCGTTGGGTGCGGTCAGGCCGTTGGACGCGCCGTCCTGGTTCACCGCCGTGCCCCGCAACAGCGCCAAGACCGGATGTCCGAGGCGCCGCGCATCGGCCAGCCGCTCCAGCACCAGCACGCCCGCGCCTTCCGACCACGAAGTCCCGTCCGCCGCACCGGCATACACCTTGCAGCGACCATCGGGGGCCAACGCCCGTTGCCGGCTGAACTCGACGAACGCCGCGGGGGTCGCCATGACGGTGACGCCACCGGCCAGCGCCAGGTCGCATTCCCCGGACCGCAACGACTGCGCGGCCAGATGCATGGAGACCAACGAGGACGAGCACGCGGTGTCCACCGACACCGCCGGCCCTTCCAGCCCCAACACGTACGACACCCGGCCCGAGGTGACGCTCAGGGTCGAGCCGGTGAGGCCGTAGCCCTCCAGCTCGCCCTTCACCTCGCCTCCATATCCGGCGTGGATGACGCCCGCGAAGACTCCGGTCGCCGTGCCGCGCAGCGCGAAGGGGTCAATTCCCGCGCGCTCCAACGCCTCCCAGCAGATTTCCAGCATCATCCTTTGCTGCGGATCCATGGCGAGCGCCTCGCTGGGCCCGATGCCGAAGAATCCGGCGTCGAATTCACCTGCGTCCTGCAGGAAGCTGCCGTGGCGGGTGTACATCTTGCCTTTGGCGTCCGGATCCGGGTCGTAGAGGCCCTCGACGTCCCAGCCGCGATCGAGCGGAAAGTCCGATACCGTGTCCCGGCCCTCGACGACCAGCTCCCACAGGGCTTCCGGCGTGTCCACCCCACCGGCGTAGCGGCAGGCCATGCCCACCACCGCCACCGGCTCGGACAGCCGGCCTTCCAGTTCCGCGACGCGCCGCCGGGTCCGCCTGAGATCCGCCGTGAGGCGTTTCAGGTAGTCGACGTGCTGCGCGGTGCCCGGCATCGTCGCTCCCGGCGGGGGGTCAGCGGCCGAGTTCGTCATCGAGGATCGCAAAGAGTTGGCTTTCGGTGGCGGCTTCGAGGTCATCGTCGAGGGGTTCGGAGTCGGGCGGGTCGCCCGGCGCAATGGCGCTGAGCAGCGTGTGGATGCGGGCCCGCAGCGCCGAGCGCTCGTCGGCACTCCAGTTGGGCGCGCCCAGCAGCGCCTGCAGTTCGCGGGTGATGTCGTTGACGCGGGCCATCAGGTTCGGCTGGACGTCGGTGTCCGACCCCGCCAGTTGGGTGTCCAGGTGTCCGGCCAGCACGGTCGGTGTCGGGTAGTCGAAGATCAGGGTCGGCGAAAGGGTAAGGCCCGTGGCGTTTTTGAGGCGGTTACGCAGTTCGACGGCGGTCAGCGAATCGAAGCCGAGCTCCTGGAACGCGCGGCCGACATTGATGTCGGCCGGGTTCGACACCCCCAACACCATCGCGGCGTTGCCGCGAACGAGGTCGACCAATTCGCGCTGCCGGGCTTCGGGGCTCAGACCGTGTAGGCGCGCGCTGAGACCGGTGCCGGACGCGGCGATGTCCGTGTCGTCGACGACGCGCCGCGCCGGGCCGGCGGCGAGTTCGCGCAACAGCGGCGGCAGCGCGGCGACGTTGTCCGACAGGGCGGCCCGGTCCAGGCCGGCGGCCACCAACACCGGCCGGTCGGCGAGCATCGCGGCGTCGAACGCCGCCAGGGCCTGCCCGGTGGACAGCGGCGCCAGCCCGATCCTGCTCATCCGCGCCTTGTCCCGGTCACCGAGGTGCGCCGTCATCGCCGAGGCCTGCTCCCACAGGCCCCAGGCCAGCGACAGGCCCGCAAGGCCGTGGGCGCGCCGGTATGAGGCCAGCCCGTCGAGGAAACTGTTGGCCGCCGCGTAGTTGGCCTGCCCCGGGGTTCCCACGATCCCGGCCATCGACGAAAACACCACGAACGCAGACAAATCCAGGTGCCGGGTGAGCTGGTGCAGGTTCCAGGCCCCGTCGACCTTGGCCCGCAGCACCGCGTCCACCCGATCCGGGGTCAGCGACGAGATCAATCCGTCGTCGAGGATCCCGGCGGCGTGGACGACACCGCGCAGCGGATACCGCGCCGGTATCCGGGCCAGCATCGCCGCCACCGCGTCAGGATCGGCGGCGTCGCAGGCCTCCACCGTCACCTCGGCGCCGGCCCGCTGCAACCCGTCCACCAATTCCGCGACCCCGGCCGCCGCCGCGCCGGCACGGCTGACCAGCACCACGTGGGCCACCCCGTAACGGTCGACGAGGTGGCGGGCCAGCGCCGAGCCGGCCATCCCGGTGCCGCCGGTGATCACGACGGTGGCCCCCGCCAGGCCGCCGCCGCACCCGCTGAGCACCTCACCGGGTCCCGACGGAACGGTGAGCGCGACCTTGCCGATGTGGCGGGCCTGGCTGACGTACCGGTAGGCCGCCGAGGCGCATCGAACGTCGAACGTCTTCTGCGGCAACGGTATTAAGACCCCGGCCGTCAACAGCCCTACGATCTCGGCCAGCATGGCCGCGGTGCGGTCGGGGCCGGCCTCCAACAGGTCGAAGGCCCGGTACTGGGCGCCCCGGTACTGGTCGGCGACGACGTGCGGGTCGCGGACGTCGGTCTTGCCCATCTCGATGAATCGCCCGCCCGCGGCCAATAGCCGCAGCGACGCGTCGGTGAACTCGCCTGCCAGGGAATTGAGCACCACATCGAAAGGCCGGTCGCCCGCCACCGCACGGAACTTCGCCTCGAACTCGAGCGTGCGCGAATCCCCGATGTGTTCGTCGTCGAATCCCGTCGCGCGCAAGGTATCCCACTTGCCGCGGCTGGCGGTGACGAACACCTCCGCACCCCAGTGCCGCGCCAGTTGGACCGCGGCCATGCCCACTCCCCCGGTGGCGGTGTGCACCAATACCCGTTCCCCGGCCCGCAGCCCCGCCAGCACCGACAACCCGTACAGGGCCGTGAGGAACACCACCGGCACGCCGGCCGCCGCGACCAGCGACAGCCCCTGCGGCACCGGCGTCACCAATCGCTGGTCCACCACCGCCTCGGAGCCGACGACCCCCAACAACCCCATCACGTGATCACCGACCGCCACGCCGGTCACGTCGGGGGCGACCTCGACGACCACACCGGCGCCCTCGGCGCCCAACCGGCCGCCGCCGGGATACATCCCGAGGGCCACCAGCACATCGCGGAAGTTGACGCCGACCGCGGCCACCGCCACCCGCACCTGTCCGGCGGTCAATTCGGCTCGCGGGCAATGGCTTACGACCAGGTCCTCCAGGGTGCCCTCGCCACCGGCGTCCAGCCGCCAGCCACCAGCCGGCAGGCTGACCGCGGAGTCCGCCCGCGCCGGCCGCAGCCGGGCCGCGTAGGCGACGCCCCGGCGGACCACCACTTGCGGTTCACCGCAGCCGATTACCGCGCGGGCATCCAGCGATCCATCGGAGTCGATCAGCACCATGCGGCCCGGGTGCTCGGCCTGGGCCGAGCGCACCAGGCCCCATACCGCGGCGCCGGCCAGGTCCGAAACGTCTTCCCCGGCAAGCGCGACCGCCCCGCGGGTCTGCACGGCCAGCACCCCGGCACCGTCGGCGCGCAACCACGATTGCAGCACCTCCAAGGCTTCGGTGGCCGCCGCGTGCACCGACTTCACCACGTCGCCGGCATGATCGGCCACCTCCCACAGCGTGGCCTTCGCGCTGGCGCTCTCGCCGCCCAGTGAGATCGGCGACCAGGTCACGTCGAGCAATCCCTCGGCGAGCGGACGCCGCGCGGGGGCCGCCGCGACCGTCAATTGCTCGGCGGAGACCGGGAGCATCGCCAGCGAGCCCACCGACAGCACCGGCAGTCCCGCGCCGTCCGCCAATTCCACCGAGACCGCCCCGGCGCCGGCCGGCGCGATGCGAACGCGCGCCCGCGCGGCGCCCGATGCGTGCAACGACACGCCTTGCCACGAGAACGGCAGCACGGTCTGGTCCTGCTCGCCGGCGACACCGATCGCGTGCAGCGCGGCGTCCAACAGCACGGGATGGATGCCGAAGCCGCCTTCGGCCGCGGCGGCGTCATCGGGCACGGTGACCTCGGCGAAGATCTCGTCGCCGCGCCGCCACATCGCCCGCAGCCCCCGGAATGCGCGGCCGTATTCGTAGCCGCGCTGCGCGAGCCGGGCATAGGCGTCGGAGACCTCGACCGCGGCGGCGCCGACGGGCGGCCACACCGAGAGGTCCGCGGCCGGCGTCACCGCCCCCGGCCGCAACAGGCCCTCGGCATGCAACACCCACTCCGAACCCGGCTGCGCGGCATCCGAATACACCGACAGCCGCCGCTGACCTGACTCGTCGGGCGCGTCGACCACCAGTTGCACCTGCACACCGTCGCCGGCGGGCAGCACCAGAGGCGTCGACAGCGTCAACTCGTCGAGCACGCCGCAGCCGACCTCGTCACCCGCACGGATGGCCAGCTCGACGAATCCCGCACCCGGGAACAACACCGTCTCGCCCACCGCGTGATCGGCCAACCACGGGTGGGCGGCCGTCGACAAGCGGCCCGTCAGCACCACACCGCCGGAGTCGGGGCGCGGCACCACCGCGCCGAGCAGCCCGTGTTCGGCGCCGTGGACGCCCAGGGTGGCGACGTCATACGATCCGGTCGACCCGCCGGGAAGCCAAAAGTGTTGCCGCACAAACCCGTATGTCGGCAGGTCGACGCGCCGGCCGCCCAGGCCGGCAAGCGCGGCACCCCAGTCCACAGCGACGCCCGCCACAAACGCCTGCCCGGCCGAGAGCCAGAAGCGGTCCAGGCCGCCGTCATCGCGGCCCAACGACGGAATGACGCAGCCCTGTTCGCTGTCGGGCATCGTCTCTTCGATGGCGGCCATCAGCACGGGGTGCGGGCTGGACTCGATGAACGACTGATAGCCCGCGTCGCACGCGCTGCGTATCGCCCGCTCGAATTGCACCGTCTGCCGGATGCTGCGGAACCAGTAGTCGGCGTCCAGTCCCGCGGTGTCCATGAGTTCACCGGTCACGGTGGAGAAGAACGCGACCGAGGACGACCGCGGCGCGATGCCGTTCAGCGCCGCGGCGAGCGGCTCCCGGATCGCGTCCACCGCAGCGGAATGCGAGGCGTAGTCGACGTCGATGCGGCGGGCGCGAATGTTGTCGGCTTCGCACCGCTGCATCAACTCGGTCAGCGCGTCCACCTCGCCGGACACCACCACCGCCGAAACACCGTTGACCGTGGCGATATTCAAGCGCTCACCCCATGCCGCGATCAGTTGCTCCGCGCGCGGCAGGCCGCAGGCCAGCGAGACCATGCCACCCCGGCCCGACAACCCCACCAGCAGCCTGCTGCGCAGCGCCACCACCCGGGCGGCGTCTTCGAGCGACAGCGCCCCCGCCACACAGGCCGCCGCGATTTCGCCCTGCGAATGACCGATCACGGCATCGGGGGTCACGCCCACCGAACGCCACAACTCGGCCAGCGACACCATGACCGCCCACAGGGCCGGCTGCACCACGTCCACCCGGTCCAGTCCGGGCGCGCCCGGCGCGCCGCGGATCACGTCGATGAGCGACCAGTCGACGTGTGCGGCGAGCGCGTCAGCGCAGCGGTGCAGGTGCTCGGCGAATACCGTTGAGCTGTCCAGCAATTGGGCGCCCATACCGGCCCATTGCGATCCCTGCCCGGGGAACACGAACACCGTCTTGCCGGGCGACTGCGCCCGCCCCGCCGCGACGCCGGCGCCCTGTTCACCGGCCGCCAATTCGGCCAGCCCGCGCAGCAGCTGCGCGCCGGTGGCGCCCACGATCACCGCGCGGTGTTCGAAGCGCGACCGCGTCGAAATCAGCGACCAGCCCACGTCGACCACCCGCAGAGCGGGGTGGGCCTTGACGTGCGCCAGCAGCCGCGCCGCCTGGTTCGACAGCGCCTCGGCCGACCTGGCCGAGAGCACCCACGGCACCACCACGTCATCGCCTGAGGGCGCGGCACTTTCGGGCTCCGGTGCATATTGCTCCACGATGACGTGCGCATTGGTGCCGCTGATGCCGAACGACGAGACGCCCGCGCGGCGCGGCCGGTCAGGCGTCGACCAGGGGCGCGCTTCGGTCAGCAGCGACACCGCCCCGGCCGACCAATCCACGTGCGGCGTCGGCTCATCCACGTGCAGCGTCTTGGGCATCACCCCGTGCCGGATCGCCTGCACCATCTTGATCACTCCGCCGGCGCCGGCCGCGGCCGACGTGTGACCCATGTTGGATTTGATCGACCCCAGCCACAGCGGCCGATCCGCCGGCCGGTCCTGCCCGTAGGTCGCCAGAAGTGCTTGCGCCTCAATCGGATCCCCCAGCGTGGTGCCGGTGCCGTGCCCTTCCACCAGGTCCACGTCCGCGGTGCCCAGCCGCGCGTTGGCCAGCGCCGCCCGGATCACCCGTTGCTGTGAGGGCCCGTTGGGCGTCGCCAGCCCGTTGGACGCGCCATCCTGGTTCACCGCGGAGCCCCGCACCACCGCCAGGACCGGATGCCCCAGCCGGCGCGCGTCGGCCAGCCGCTCCAGCACGAGCACGCCGACGCCTTCGGAAAACCCGGTGCCGTCGGCCGCGCCCGCATAGGCCTTGCACCGGCCGTCGGCGGCCAGCGCCCGCTGCCGGCTGAATTCGATGAACATCGCCGGTGTGGCCATCACCGTCACGCCGCCGGCCAGCGCCAGATCGCACTCGCCGGAACGCAACGACTGCGCCGCCAGATGCAGGGCCACCAACGACGACGAACACGCCGTGTCGACCGAGACCGCCGGGCCCTCCAGCCCCAACGAGTAGGCCACCCGCCCGGATGCCACACTCAGCGTCGAGCCGCGCAGGCCGTACCGCTCCAGGTGTCCCGGCACCCGGCCCTGCCCCCCGTAGGAGCCGTGGAAGATCCCGGCGAACACGCCGGTCGACGAACCGCGCAGGGTGACGGGGTCAATTCCGGCCCGCTCCAACGCCTCCCACGACACCTCGAGCAGCAGGCGTTGCTGCGGGTCCATCGCCAGCGCCTCGCTGGGGGCGATCCCGAAGAAGGCGGCGTCGAAATCCCCGACCTCCGAAAGGAACCCACCACAGCGCGCATACGACTTCCCGACCGCGTCCGGATCCGCATCGAAGAGCCCGGCCAAGGCCCAGCCGCGGTCCGACGGGAATTCCGAGACCACGTCGCGGCCCTCAACCACCATCTCCCACAACGCCTCTGGCGAATCGACACCACCGGGATAGCGGCATCCCATGCCGACGACCGCGACGGGTTCGGTGGTGGCGGCAAGGTATTGGCGGTTCTCGCGCTTGAGCCGCTCGTTATCCTTCAGCGATTGGCGAAGGGCCCGGACGAGCTCCTCGGTGTTGCCGTTCATCGAACGCGGCCTTTCGTGTCACTCACAGCGCCAGTCGCCCATGGGCCCTTTCGACCCACCGCCACAAACTCGCCACCGCCCCAAAAGGGCGCCTCAGGGCAGGAATGGAAGTACACGAGCGACCATCAGTGCCAACGCAGCAACACCAGTTCGGAACAGAATCCCGGTCCCATCGCGAGCATCAGGCCGGGACTTCCGCTCGGCGGCGGCTTGGCGAGGGTGTCGCGCAGCACATGCAACACCGACGCCGACGACAGATTGCCGATCTCGCCGAGCGAACGCCAGGTGAGTTCCAGGGCTTCCGGCGGCAGGCTGAGCGCGGCGTTGATCGCCTCGATGACCTTGGGGCCGCCGGGGTGGCTGACGAACGCGCCGATGTCGGTCGGGGTCAAGCCGTGGCACCGGAGAAACTGGGTGACGTCGTCTTCGATGTATTGCTCGACGACGGCCGCGACATCCTTCGACAGCACGAGCTCGAACCCGCCCGATCGCACATCGAAGCCCATGGTGCGCAGCGAATCGGGGTACAGGTGACTGCGCGAATCCAGGACGCTGGGCCCGCCGGCCGCAAGGTGTTCGGCGCGCCGATCGCCCACGGCCACCACCGCCGCGGCCCCGTCGGCGAACAGGGCGCTGCCGACCATCCCGGCCAGCGACGGCTTGTATCCGGGATAGGTCAGCGAGCACAGCTCGACCGAGACCAGGGCGGCGACGGCGTCGGGCGCACCACGCAGGTAGTCGTTCGCGCGGGCCACCCCGGCCGCACCGGCCACGCAGCCGAGCCCGAACAGCGGCACCCGTCGCACATCGTCGCGCAGGCCGAGCCGCGCGGCGATCCGGGCGTCCACCGACGGCACCGCCAGCCCGGTGACGGTCGTCGTGATCAGCACGTCGACGTCCTGCGGCCGCAGTCCCGCCTCGTCGAGCGCGCCCGACAGCGCCTCGCAGCCGAGGTTCACGGCATGCTCGGTGAAGATCCGGTTCGCCATGCCGAAGTCGCTCAGCGTCGGGTATTGCTCGAGCGGCAGCACCAGGTGGCGGCTGTCGACTTTGGCGCTGGCATGCAGCTGCCGGACGATGTCTTCGTAGCCCGCGAACTCGGGAATGCTGACGAAGAAGTCGGTGAGGTCGCGCTGCGAATAACGGTGCGGCGGTAGCGCACCGAACACGCCGGCGACGACGCTCATTGCCTTCCCACCCCTTGGTCACGGGGATCCGGCCCGCAAGGTTCATCCGGATCTCTTTGAGCCCGCAGTCTAGTCGGCATGGCGGCGCCGGGCGGCGAAACCGATCTCATCTCAACGGCTCCCACTCGACAGGTCTTCGAGCCGTTCCTTCAGCCGTCCGGCGCTGGCCAGGACGTTTTCGATCTGCTCGGCGACCCGGACGGGCGCGGTGCCGCCCCACGCGTCCCGCGAGGCCACCGAGCCCTCGATCGTCAAAACCTCACGAACCTGCGGCGTCAGGTCACCGCTGATGGCGGCCAGCTCGTCGTCGGTCAGCTCGTCGAGCCCGACGCCGCGCTGCTCGGCGGCGCGCACGGCGGCCCCGGCGGCCTCGTGCGCGGATCGGAACGGCACCCCCTGGCGCACCAGCCATTCGGCGATATCGGTGGCCAGCGTGTACCCGGCGGGCGCGAGGGCGGCCATCCGATCGACGTCGAAGGTCAGGCTGCGCACGAGCCCGGCCATCGCGGGCAGCACCAGCTCCAGCTGGGCGACCGAATCGAACACCGGTTCCTTGTCTTCCTGCAGGTCACGGTTGTAGGCGAGCGGCTGGGCCTTCAGCGTGGCCAGCAGGCCGGCCAGGTTTCCGATCAGCCGCCCGGATTTGCCGCGGGCCAGCTCGGCGATGTCCGGGTTCTTCTTCTGCGGCATGATCGAGCTGCCGGTGGACCACGAATCGTGCAGGGTGACGTAGCCGAATTCGGTCGAGCTCCACAGGATGATGTCCTCGGCCAGCCGGGACAGGTCGACGCCGATCATGGCGAAGACGAACGCCGCCTCCGCGGCGAAATCCCGCGATGCGGTCGCGTCGATGGAGTTGTCGGCGGCGGCCGCAAATCCCAGCTCGGCGGCGATCGCGCCGGGGTCCAGCCCCAGCGAGGATCCGGCGAGCGCCCCGGAGCCGTACGGGGAGATCGCGGCCCGCTTGTCGAAGTCGGCGAGGCGGTCGACGTCGCGCAGCAGCGGCTGGGCGTGCGCGAGCAGGTGGTGGGCCAGCAGCACCGGCTGCGCGGACTGCAGGTGGGTCTTGCCGGGCATGATGGCGTTCGGGTGGGCGGCGGCCTGGGTGGCCAGCGCGCCGACGACGTCCAGCGCCCCGGCGGCGACTCGCCGCACCGCGTCGCGCAGCCACATCCGGAACAGGGTGGCCACCTGGTCGTTGCGGGAGCGGCCGGCACGCAGCCGCCCGCCAAGGTCGGGCCCGACCCGGTCGATCAGTCCGCGTTCCAGCGCCCCGTGCACGTCCTCATCGGTGACCAGCGGCGAGAAGCTGCCGTCGGCGACGTCCTCGGCGAGCTGGTCCAGGCCGGCCAGCAGCCCGTCGCGCTGCTCCTCGGTCAACAGCCCGGCCCGGAACAGGATCACGGTGTGGGCCCGCGAGGCGACGATGTCGTAGGGGGCCAGCACCCAGTCGAAGTGGGTGGACTTGCTCAGCGCGGCCAGCGCGTCCGACGGGCCGTCGGCAAACCGCCCGCCCCACAACGACCCCTCGCGAGTGCTCATCTACCCGCTCCTGCGCCGGGAGTGTGAATCCTGCGACGGCTTGACGGCGTGTCGCGTCGTGGAATTCACAGTCACGCCTCGGTGGTCTGGTCGCGGCGGGACGCGATCTTCGACGACAGCCCGTGCACGTAGACGAAACCCTTGGCGGCCGACTGGTCGAAGCTGTCGCCCTCGTCGTAGGTGGCCAGGTTGAAGTCGTACAGGGATTCGGCGCTGCGCCGCCCGTTGACCGCAATGTGGCCGCCGTGCAACACCATTCGGACCTCACCCGTCACATGTTCTTGGGTCTTGTCGACGAAGCTCTCCAGCGCGGCCTTCAGCGGCGAGTACCACAGCCCGTCGTAAACCAGTTCGGCCCAACGCTGATCGGTGTGCCGCTTGAACCGGCCCAGCTCGCGCTCGAGCGTGACGTGTTCGAGCTCGGTGTGCGCGGTGATGAGCACCATGGCGCCGGGCGCCTCGTAGATCTCGCGGCTCTTGATGCCCACCAGCCGGTCCTCGACGACGTCGAGGCGGCCGACGCCCTGCGCGCCGGCGCGGGTATTGAGTTCCTCGATGGCCCCCAGCACCGACACTCGGTTGCCGTCGATCGTCACGGGCACGCCGCGCTCGAACCCGACGACCACCTCGTCGGGGGTGCTCCAGTTCAGCGTGGGGTCTTCGGTGTAGGCGTAGACGTCCTTGGTCGGCGCGTTCCAAAGGTGTTCCAGGAAACCGGTTTCCACCGCACGGCCCCACACGTTCTGGTCGATGGAGAACGGCGAGCGTTTGGTCACGTTGATCGGGATGGCGTTCTCTTCAGCGAACGCGATCGCCTTCTCGCGCGTCCAGGCGTAATCGCGGACCGGCGCCAACACCTCGAGATCGGGTGCCAGCGAACCGAATCCGACCTCGAACCGGACCTGGTCGTTGCCCTTGCCGGTGCAGCCGTGCGCGACGATACTGCCGCCGTGCTCGCGGGCCGCCGCCACCAGGTGCTTGACGATCAGGGGCCGGCTGATGGCCGACACCAGCGGGTAGCGATCCATATAGAGGGCGTTGGACAGGATGGTGGGAAGGCAATAGCCCTCGGCGAATTCGTCGCGGGCGTCGACGACGACGGCCTCCACCGCCCCGCAGTCCAGGGCCCGCTGGCGGATGACCTCCATGTCTTCGCCGCCCTGGCCGAGGTCGATCGCCACCGCTACGACCTCACGGCCGGTCTCCTTGCCGATCCAGCTGATGGCCACCGAGGTGTCCAGACCGCCGGAATACGCCAGGATGACGCGTTCTGACATGAACCAATCTCCTTAGGTTGAAATCGCTTACGTGAGTTTTTCCAATGTGGTGGCCAGTTCGGCGCCGGTCATCGGCTCTCGAGCGGCCACGAAGACGGTGTCATCGCCGGCGATGGTGCCGACGACGTACGGTAGCGCCGCGCGATCGATCGCGCTGGCCAAATAGTCGGCGGCGCCCGGCGGTGTGCGCAGCACCGCGAGATTCGCGCTGGCGTCGGCCGACACCAGCAGCTCGCTCAGCAGCCGCGACAGCCGCGCGGTCCCGCCGGACACGCCGCGCACCGGGTTGCCGTCCTCGGGGACCATGTAGACACCGACGCCGCCGTCGGCGCCGCGCAGTTTCACCGCGCCCAGCTCTTCCAGGTCCCGCGACAAGGTGGCCTGGGTGACCTCGATGCCCTCGTCGGCGAGGCGCGCCGCCAGTTCGCTCTGGCTGCGCACCTCGGCCGACGACAGGATCGCCACGATGCGGGCCTGCCGGCCGGCCCGGGTGGTTTCGGGGGTTGTTTTCGAGCGGGTCATGACCGCCGCTCCAAAAGCCACACCAGCAGCGCCTTTTGGGCATGCAACCGGTTTTCGGCCTCGTCGAAGACCACGCTGGCCGGGCCGTCCATCACCTCGTCGGTGATCTCGTCGCCGCGGTGAGCCGGAAGACAGTGCAGCACAATGGCTTCCGGGTCCGCCAGGGACAGCAGGTCGGCGTTGATCTGATAGGGCCGGAACGGCTTGACCCGGTCCAGGCCGTCGTCCTCCTGGCCCATCGACGTCCAGGTGTCGGTGACCAGGACGTCGGCGCCGCGCGCGGCCGCCGCGGCGTCGGCGGTGACGGTGACCGAGGCGCCGGTGTCCTCGGCGCGCCGGCGGGCCGCCGCCACGAACGCCAAATCGGGGGCGAAACCATCCGGGGCGGCGATGGTGACGTGGACGCCGGCCGTGACGCCGCCGAGCATCAGCGAGTGCGCCATGTTGTTGGCCCCATCACCGAAATAGGCCATCCGCAAACCGGTCAGCGAGCCCTTGCGTTCGGCGATGGTCTGCAGATCGGCGAGCACCTGGCAGGGGTGGAACTCGTCGGAGAGCGCGTTGACCACCGGCACCGTCGCCGCCCCGGCCATCGCCTCGAGGCGCTCCTGCCCGAACGTGCGCCAGACGATGGCCTCGACATAGCGCGACAGCACCCGCGCCGTGTCCTCCAGCGTCTCGTCGCGGCCCAGCTGGGTGCTGCGGGCGTCGACGACGACGGCGTGCCCGCCGAGCTGGGCGATGCCCACCTCGAACGAGAACCGGGTGCGGGTGGAGTTCTTGTCGAACAGGACCGCGACCCCGCGCGGCCCCTCCAGGGGACGCGCGCTGAACGGGTCCTTCTTCAGTTCGGCGGCCAGCTGCAGCACCTCGGCCTGCTCGGAGGGCGACAGGTCGTCGTCGCGCAGGAAATGCCTAACCACGTGCAACCCCCTCGAAAATGGCCGGCAGCGCGGTGACGAAGCCGTCGAGCTGGTCTTCGGTGATGATCAGCGGCGGCGCCAGCCGGATGACGTCGGGCGCGGCGGCGTTCACCAGGAATCCGGCCTCCCGCGCGGCGGCCTCGGCGTCCTTGGCCCGCGGCGCGGTGAGCACCACCCCACACAGCAGCCCGCGCCCGCGCACGTGGTCAACGAGCGGGTGGCCGAGCGCCTCGATGCCGTGCCGCAGCGACTTGCCCAGCACCTCGGCGTGGCGGACCAGGTTTTCGGACGCCAGCACCCGCAGCACCGCCAGCGCCGCCGCCGTGCAGACCGGGTTTCCGCCGAAGGTGCTGCCGTGCAGGCCGGGCGTCATCAGCTCGGCGGCGCGCCCGACGGCCAGGCAGGCCCCGATCGGCAGGCCGCCGCCGAGCCCCTTGGCCAGCGTGACCACGTCGGGGGTGATGCCGTCGTGTTGGTGGGCGAAAAACGTTCCGGTGCGGCCCATCCCGGTCTGCACCTCGTCGAGCACCAGCAGCGCACCGTGCCGCGCCGTGACATCGCGGGCGGCGGCCAGGTATCCCTCGGGCGGGACGACGACGCCGCTTTCCCCCATGATCGGTTCCAAAAACACCGCCGCCGTGTCGTCGCCGACCGCCGCGGCCAGCGCCGCGGCGTCGCCGTACGGCACGTAGGTGACGTCGCCGGGCAACGGGGCGAACGGCGCCCGCTTGCTCGGCTGACCGGTGAGCGCCAGCGATCCCATGGTCCGGCCGTGGAAAGCCTCTTGCGCGGCAACCAGTTTGGTGCGGCCGGTGAGCCGGGACAGCTTGAACGCCACCTCGTTGGCCTCGGTGCCGGAGTTGCAGAAGAACACCCGCGCCGGCGTTTCCTCGGGCGCGCCCAGCAGCGCGACCAGTTCCTCGGCCAGCGCGATACCGGGTTCGGTGGCATACAGGTTGGACGTGTGCCCCAGCGTCGCCATCTGGTGGGTGACCGCCTCGATGATCGCGGGGTGGCGGTGGCCCAGGATATTGACCGCGATGCCGCCGAGCAGGTCGAGATAGCGCTTTCCATCCGCGTCGGTGACCACGGCCCCGTCGCCACGGGCCAGCGCCATCGCGGGGGTGCCGTAGTTGTTCATCATCACGGCTTCCCACCGCCGCTTCAGGGCGTCGGTATTACTCATGCCGGTACCACCTTGGTGCCCGTGCCCGCGTCGGTGAAAAGCTCCACCAGCACACAGTGTTCGACCCGCCCGTCGATGACGTGCGCGCTGGGCACGCCGGCGGTGACGGCTCGCAGACACGCTTCGACCTTGGGAATCATGCCCGCCTCCAGGGTGGGTAGCAGTTGCGACAGTGTGGCCGTGTCGATTTCGCTGACCAGCGAATCGCGGTCGGGCCAACTCGTGTACAGGCCTTCGACGTCGGTGAGCATCAACAGCTTCTCGGCGTGCAGCGCCTCGGCCAGCGCCGCCGCGGCGGTGTCGGCGTTGATGTTGTGCACCACACCCTCGGCGTCCGGCGCCAGCGTCGACACCACCGGAATGCGCCGTGCGGCAATAAGATCCAGCACCGCGGCGGTGTTGACCCGCTCGACGTCTCCGACCAGGCCGATGTCGGTGGCCACGCCGTCGACGGTGACGCTGCGCCGCACGGCGGTGAACAGCTGGGCGTCCTCGCCGGTGATGCCGACGGCGTACGGTCCGTGCGCGTTGATCAAGTTGACCAGCTCGCGACCGACCTGGCCGAACAACACCATCCGCGCCACATCGAGCACTTCCGGTGTGGTGACCCGGAATCCGCCCTTGAAGTCCCCCTGGATGCCGAGCCGGCGCAGCATCGCGCTGATCTGCGGGCCGCCGCCGTGCACGACGACGGGGTGCACGCCGCAGTTGCGCAGGAACGCCATGTCGGCGGCGAACGCGTGCCGCAGCGTGTCGTCGGTCATGGCGTTGCCGCCGTACTTGATGACGACGATCTTGCCGTGCAGCTGCTTGAGCCAGGGCAGGGCCTCGGCGAGCACCTGCGCCTTGACTCCGGTCGACAGGGCTTCGGTAGAGGAACTCATGAGCTGTACGCCGAATTCTCTTCGACGTAGCCGTGCGACAGGTCGGTGGTCCGGATGGTGGCCCGGCCCTCGCCGAGCCGCAGGTCGACGGTGATGTCGATGTCGGCCCCCGAGAGGTCCACCTCGCGCGCGCCCGGCACCGGAACCCCGTCGGCGAAGACCGCAAAACCGTTGAACGACACTGTGATCCGATCGACATCGAGGGCGATGGGCGCGATGCCGACGGCGGCGAGCACCCGGCCCCAGTTGGGGTCCGAGCCGAACACCGCCGTCTTGACGAGACTGTCGCGGGCGATGGTCCGCGCGGCGACCAGTGCGTCGTCCTCGGACGCGGCACCCGTGACGGTGACATTGACGCGCTTGGTGACGCCCTCGGCGTCGGCCTGCAGCTGGGCGCACAGATCGTCGCAGACGCGCAGCACGGCGTCGGCGAGGTCACCCTGGTCCGGGGTGATCCCGCTGGCCCCCGAGGCCAGCAGCAGCACCGTGTCGTTGGTCGAGCACGCGCCGTCGATGTCGAGCCGGTCGAACGTGCGCGCGGCCGCGTGGCGCAGCGCGGCGTCCAGCGCCGCCGCGTCGACGGCCGCGTCGGTGGTGAGCACGCACAGCATCGTCGCCAGGGACGGCGCGAGCATGCCCGCGCCCTTGGCCATCCCGCCGATCGTCCAGCCGCCGGGGTGGTGCAGCGCAACCTGTTTGGGCACGGTGTCGGTGGTCATGATCGCCTGGGCGGCGTCGTCGCCGCCGGACAGGCCGCCGGCCATGTCCTGCACGATCGCGCGCACCCCGGCGAGCACCTTGTCCATCGGCAGCCGGTCGCCGATCAGCCCGGTGGAGCACACCGCCACCTCGATGGCGCCGGTCTCGGTGCCCCAGTCCGACAGCGCGGCCGCGACGGCCTCGGCCGTGGCGTGGGTGTCCTGGAACCCGCCCGGCCCGGTGCAGGCGTTGGCGCCGCCGGAGTTGAGGATCACGGCGCGCAGCGCCCCGGTGCTCAACACCTGCTGGGACCACAGCACCGGCGCGGCCTTGACCCTGTTGCGGGTGAACACCCCGGCGGCCGCGTAGTCGGGCCCCTCGTTGAAGACCAGGGCCAGGTCGCGCTTGCCCGAGGCCTTGATGCCGGCGGCGATGCCGGCCGCCCGGAATCCGGCCGGCGCGGTCACGCCCTGTTCGCGCACCAACCGCGGCGTCTCGGTGCGCGTCACGGCGCCACCCCGATCACCGAAAGGCCTTCGGACTCCGGCCAGCCCAGCGCCAGGTTCATCGACTGCACGGCCGCCCCGGACGTACCCTTGACCAGGTTGTCGATCGCGGCGATCGCCACGAACGTCTGGGCCGCCTCGTCCACCGCGATCGCGATGTGGGCCGCGTTGCTTCCGATCACCGCCCCGGTGCGGGGCAGTTGACCGTCGGGCATCAGATAGATGAAAGGTTCTGCGTCGTAAGCCTTTTCGTAGGCTTCCCGCAGTTGCGACAGTGGCGCGCGGGTGCGGGCGGTGCAGGTGGCCAGGATTCCGCGCGACGTCGGGATCAGCACAGGGGTGAAGGACACCGTGACGTCGCGGTCGGTGACGGCCGCCAGGCCCTGGGTGATCTCGGGGGTGTGCCGGTGCGCCCCGGCGATGTTGTAGGCCCGCGCCGATCCGATGACCTCGGCGCCCAGCAGGTCGGGCTTGGCGGCCCGCCCGGCCCCGGAGGTGCCGCTGACGGCGACCACCGCGACGGCGGGCTCGATGAGGTCCTCGGCCACCGCGGGCAGCAACGCCAGCAACGCCGCGGTCGGGTAACACCCGGGGACCGCGATGCGTCGGGCGCCGCGCAGCCGCTCGCGCGCGCCGGGCAGCTCCGGCAGCCCGTAGGGCCAGCTTCCGGCGTGCGGGGAGCCGTAGAACCGCTCCCACGCGGCGGCGTCGGTGAGCCGGAAGTCCGCGCCGCAGTCGATGATCAGGGTGTCGGGGCCGAGCTGAGAGGCCAGCGCGGCCGAATGACCGTGTGGCAAGCCCAGGAACACCACGTCGTGGCCGGCGAGCGCGGCGGGCTCGGTCGGCTCGACGACGCGCTGGGCCAGCGGCGTCAGGTGCGGATGGTGCTCGGCGAGCGTGCTGCCGGCGCTGGCCGCGGCGGTCAGCGCGCCGATCGAGAGGCGCCCCTGGGCGTAGGCGGGGTGGCCGAGCAACAGGCGGAGGATCTCACCGCCCGCATAGCCGCTGGCACCGGCAACTGCCACCTTGATCACGTCGGCCATTTCGACGATTCTGCATGGTTATGCAGTACTTTGCAAATCCATTCCACCTAGGTGCGGAGCTCGGCGCCGACCGACTCGGCGGCCCGGCGCACGGCGGCGTCGCGGGCCGCGGTGGCGTCGTCCTCGGTCAGGGTGCGATCCGCCGCCCGGAACCGCAGCGCGAAGGTCAGCGACTTGCGGTCCTCGCCGATCTGCGGGCCCGTGAAAACGTCGAACAACTGCAGGTCTTCCAGGAGCTCCCCCGCGCCTTCGCGCACGGCGTCCGCCACCGCGGCGGCCGGGACGTCCGCGGACACCACCAGGCTGACGTCCTGGAAGACGGCCGGGAACGGCGACACTCGGGGCGCGGGCAGCGCCGCGACGAGGGGGATCGCGTCGAGGTTGAGTTCGAGCGCGCACGTGCCCTTGGGCAGGCCGGAGCGCTCGGTCACGGCGGGATGCAGCTGGCCCGCGTACCCCACCGCCGTGTCGCCGACGAGCACCTCGGCGCACCGGCCCGGATGCCAGGGCAGCTGCTGCGCCGCCCGCAACCGCACGTCGATTCCGGCGGCGCGGGCGATGATGCGCACCGCCTCGAACGCGTCGGCGGCCTCGGCGCGCCGGCCCGGCCCCCAGGGGCCGCGCCGTTCCCGCAGGCCGGTCAGCACCGCGGCGACATGCTGCGGTTGCCGCGGCAACGACGCGTCGAGCGTGGCGATCTCGCCGTCGGTCGGCCGCCGGTCGACGGGAATCAGCGTCACGCCGCGGGTCTCGGCTGACGGCTGCACCACCTGGGCCAGGGCATAGAGCGAAACGTCCACCAGGCCGCGGGATACGTTGCGCACCAAGGCTTCCAGCAACGCCGGCAGCAGCGTGGTGGCCAAGTGCGGTCGGTCGGCCTCCAGCGGATTGAGCACGGTGGTCGCGACCCGCCGCGGATCGTCGGTCGGCAGGCCCCACAGGTCGAACACGCCGGCTGGCAGAAACGGCGTCGGCAGAATCTCGACGTAACCGGACTGGGCCAGCGACTTGCCGATGGCGCGGCGGCGTTGTTGAACGGCGGACAGGCCGCGGCCGGCCGGCGCCGACGGCAGCACCGACGGGATGACCTCGAGCCCCTCGAGCCGCAGCACCTCCTCGACGAGGTCGGCGGGCTGCACCAGATCGGGCCGCCAGCTGGGTGGGGTCACCGTCAGCGTGTCGCCGTGTTGCGCTACGGCGGCACCGATTTGGGCGAGCCGCTTGGCGGCCGTTCCCGGGGCATAGGTCACGCCGGCGATGCGGCCGGGCAGGCCGGCGTCGATGTCGATCGGCGTTCCGGCCCAGTCGTCGCGCGCCGGCTCGCCCCGCCAATCGGTCAGCGTGTCGGACACCGCCCCGCCGGCGATCTCGGCGAGCAGCGCGGCGCACCGGTCCAGGGCGGCCACGGAAATGGCCGGATCCACGCCCCGCTCATAGCGGCGGGCCGCCTCGCTGGGCAGGTGCAATCTGCGCTGGGTGCGCGACACCGCGGCGGGGTCCCAGACCGCGGCCTCGAGCAGCACGTCGGTGGAGTCGGCGCGCACCTCGGTGCTGGCCGCGCCCATCACGCCGCCGATCGCGGTCGTCGCCGTGTCGTCGACGATCAGCACGTCGGCCGGTTCGAGTTTGCGCTCGATGTCGTCGAGGGTGACGACGGTCTCGCCGGGCCGGGCGAAGCGCACGCCGAAGCCGCCGGTGATGCGGTTGCGGTCGTGGGCGTGCATGGGGTGACCGAGTTCGAGCATCACGTAGTTCGTGACGTCGACCGCCGGCGAGGTCGCGCGGATGCCGGAGAGCAGCAGTCGGCGCTGCAGCCACCAGGGCGACACGGCCGCGGGGTCGATGCCGGTGACCGGGCGCAGCGCGAACCGCCGCACGCCGGTGTCGGGGTGCACCGTCAGGGGCCAGGCCTCCCCGTTCGCCGGCAGGGGCCTGACGTCGGCCGGGTCGACGAAGTCCAGGTCGTAGGCGCAGGCGATTTCGCGGGCCAGGCCCCGCAGCGACATGCCGTAACCGCGGTCGGGGGTGATGGCCAGGTGGAAGATCACGTCGTCGAGTCCCAGCACCGCGGCGCCGTCGGCTCCGGGTTCGGCGGTGCCCGGCGGCAGCACCAGGATCCCGGAATGGTCGGCACCCAAACCGAGTTCGGCCGTCGAGCAGATCATCCCGTCCGATGCGCGTCCGTAGGTCTTGCGCGCGGCGATGGCGAACCCGCCGGGCAGCGTGGTGCCCGGCAGCGCCACCACCACGAGGTCGCCGGCCACGAAATTCGTTGCACCACAGATGATCTCGCGGTCTTGCCCCTCGCCGACGTCGATGTGGCAGAACCGGATGGGCTTCTTGAAGCCGGTGAGCTCCTCGATGTCGGTGACGCGGCCCACCGTCAGCGGGCCGTCGACGGGCCCGAGGGTGAGGACCTCTTCGACCTCGTGGCCGATGTCCACGAGCGTCTGCTCCAGCTCGGCGGGGGCGGCATCCCAACCCGGCGCGCCGGCGTTCACGACCTCGCGCAGCCAGCTGTACGGAACGCGCATCAGGCACCCACCCCGAACGGCAGCGAGAACCGGACGTCGCCCTCGACCATGTCGCGCATGTCCGGAATCCCGTTGCGGAACTGCAGCGTTCGTTCCAGGCCCATGCCGAACGCGAAGCCGGAGTACTCGTCGGGGTCGATTCCCGCCGCGCGCAACACGTTCGGGTGCACCATCCCGCAACCGCCCCATTCCACCCAGCCGGGCCCGCCCTTCTTGCCGACGAACCAGACGTCGACCTCGGCGGAGGGCTCGGTGAACGGGAAGAAGTGCGGGCGGATGCGGGTGCGCGCCTCGGGGCCGAACTGGGCGCGCGCGAACGCATCCAGCGTGCCCCGCAAGTGCGCCATCGATAGGCCGCGGTCCACCGCCAGGCCCTCGACCTGATGGAAGACCGGGGTGTGGGTGGCGTCGAGTTCGTCGGTGCGGAACGTGCGGCCGATCGAGACGATGTAGACGGGCAATTCGCGCGCCAGCAGCGTGCGCACCTGCACCGGCGACGTGTGGGTGCGCAACAGCTGCCGGGAGTCCTCCGGCGCGATGTAGAAGGTATCCTGCTCGCTGCGCGCCGGGTGGTCGGCGGGGAAGTTGAGCGCGTCGAAGTTGAACTGCTCGCTCTCGACCTCCGGGCCCTCGGCCAACTCCCACCCCATCGCGATGAAGGTGTCGGCGATGTGTTCGGCCAGGATCGTGATCGGGTGCCGCGCCCCCATCGGCTGCCGGGTCGACGGCAACGTCACGTCGATGCGCTCGGCGACCAGCACCGCGGCGTCGCGTTCCGCGCGCAGGACCGCGAGGCGGTCGTCGTAGCCCTGCTGGGCCTCGCCTCGCGCGGCGTTGACCCGCTTACCGGCGTCGGCGCGCTCGTCTTTGGGAACGCTTCCCAGCGCCTGGCGCGCCAGGGCCAGCGGTGAGCGGTCGCCGAGGTGCTCGGTCTTGACACGCGCCAGGGTGTCGAGATCGTCGGCCAGTGTGAAGGCCTGCCGGGCGGCGTTGACCGCCTCGGTCAACGCTTCGGGCGACAGGTCGACGGGTTGCTCACCCACGCGGCGACATTCTCCTTGCTGACGAGGCTGTTAGGGCTGCCCGCATCGATCGTGCTTTCCGCGCGGCACGGGTCGAGTGCTGATCATAGTGATTCGATGCCTGGCGCCCGGCGGGCGCTGGGCAGTTGCCCGGCGGGGGTCAGCCGGCGACGGCCGGAGCCGGTCCGGGCAGCGTGCCGTCGCCGTCCAGCGGCGCGACCGGGAGGCCCCGGCCGGCGACGAACTTCGCCCCCGCGTAGGCGACCAGGGCGCCCAGGAGACCGAACACCGGCGTCGCCGCCATGGTCCCCCAGTGGTGGGCCAGCATCAGGAAACCGAAGCCCGACGAGGCCGCCAGCATCAGGTACCGGGCCGGTGTCCAGTGGATCGGCTGCCGGAACCGCGCCGACACGAGCACGCCCAGGATCACCGCGACGGTGTGGCCGGCATCGGTGAAGTCACCGCCGACGATCGCCGAGGCGATGCCCGCCGCCACCCACCAGCCGACCCACGCGGCCCGCCAGCGCGACGGGATCACCGCCGTCATCGCGCCGAGCACCGCCAGCGCGCCGTAGCTCATCCCGACGTCGCTGGCCCGGGTGATCGACACGGGCAGCCAACCGAACTCGACCGCCCCGGCCAGGGCGGCGGCCACCAGCAACGTCGCGCCGATGTGGCCGACGACGAAAGCCACCACCAGCCGGATGGTGCGCAAATGCAGCTCGGCCAGCGCCAGCAGGCAGGTCAGGAAGGGCAGCCAGAAGTAGAGCGGACCGGCGTCGACCACCAGCGCGCTGCCCAGCAGGGTGCCGAGGTGTCCGTGGGCCAGGTTGTGCACGTTGGTGCTGGCACGCGCGACGATGACGTCATGCGCCTCCGGGCCGAGCACCAGGATGGCGCAGCTGATGGCAAGCAGCAGCGCCGCATACCCCACGGTGAATTGGACCCGGGCGAGCCGGGACACGATGCCCCCTAGCATTGGCACCCATTATGGCTGCGAATTTGTTTCGGCTGTGTCATCAGAGCCTGACAACTCCCTAAAAGTCTTGAGGCGATATATCGCCAAGTCGGCGGGCATGCCGGCGGGCTTCGGCCCGAAAACCGGTTTGCGGGTGCGCTTGGCCTCGACGCCCAACGCGTCCAGCTCGCTTTGCGGTATGAGATCTAACGTTGAACTCGACACCATGATTCCACCCTTGGTGGCCCGTTCCATAACTCGTGCGGCGATATTCACATCCACGCCGAGCCAATCCGCGGCCAGCCGCTGCGGTCGTCCGGTGTGGATGCCCACGCGCATCCGCGGCGTGTAGCCGTCCACCTCGACCGATTGGAGCGCCTCTTTGGCGGCCAGCACGGCCCGCACGGCGACCACCGGGTCGCCGAACACGGCCATGAGCCCGTCGCCCATGCGTTTGACGATGTGCCCGCCCGCGTCGAGCAGCGGCGGCTCGAGCGCCCGCGCAACCTGACGCAGCAGCACCAGCGCCGCGTCGTCGCCGGCCTGCAAGGACCACGTCGAAAACCCGACCAGATCGGTGAAGACCAACGTCACCTCGGGATTGGCCGGCCGCCGGGCAACCCCCTCGGTCAGCGCCTGCCACACCTGCAGCACCCCGAGGCTGACCTCGCGCGACACCGCGTCGCGGTCCCCCAGCAGCCGATCGGCCGCACGCGCCGCGGCGCGCGGACCGCCATCGCCGGCCGTCGACAGCGGATCGCCGAACTCGGGGTCCCCGGGCAACAGCCGGCGCGCGCGCCGGACCAGGGCGACCGCCCCGGGGCTGTGATTCCGGCCGTGCAGCCATTGAGTCGCGTTGTGCACCGACAGCGGTGAACGCCGCGGGGCGGAGTGCGCCGCCGGGGATTCGCCGGGCTCGCCCGGATCCAGATCGCGACGCGCGAGTTCCACCTGGCCAGGTTATTTGGTTTCGTCAGAGGCAGGCAACGACGGCCCCGCCGGGTGTGTCACAAGTCGCACCTCGCCGCCCGATCACGGTGGCGGCACACCGGTGTGGAAGCTCGATAACAGCCGCGCGGACACATCGCCGAAATCGTAGACAACATACGTTGTCAAAGTTATCGTGAGGCCAATCGGTGCAGGAGGCCGCGATGACTGGCAGATCGACTACATCCGCTGATCCGCTCGGACCAGATTCCCTGACCTGGAAGTATTTTGGCGATCTGCGCACCGGAATGATGGGTGTGTGGATCGGGGCGATCCAGAACATGTACCCCGAACTCGGAGCGGCCGTCGAGGAGCATTCGATCCTGCTGCGCGAGCCGCTGCAGCGGGTGGCCCGGTCGGTCTACCCGATCATGGGTGTGGTCTACGACGGCGACCGCGCGGCCCAGACCGGCCAGCAGATCAAGGGCTACCACCGCACGATCAAAGGTGTCGACGCGGAGGGGCGCCGCTATCACGCGCTCGATCCCGACACTTTCTACTGGGCGCACGCCACGTTCTTCATGCTGATCGTCAAGGTGGCCGAGTACTTCTGCGGCGGCTTGACCGAGGCCGAGAAGCGCCAACTGTTCGACGAACATGTGCAGTGGTACCGGATGTACGGGATGAGCATGCGGCCGGTGCCCGGATCGTGGGACGAGTTCCAGGAGTACTGGGAGCGGGTCGGTCGCGAGGAGTTGGAGATCAACCAGGCGGTCCTCGACATCTTCGACATCCGGATTCCCAAACCCAAGTTCGTGCTGATGCCGACCCCGGTCTGGGACCAGATCTTCAGGCCGCTGGTGGCCGGGCAGCGCTGGATCGCGGCCGGCCTGTTCGAGCCGGCGGTCCGCGAAAAGGCCGGAATGCGTTGGACTCCGGGCGACGAGGTGCTGCTGCGGTTGTTCGGCAAGATCGTCGAACTCGCGTTCCTGGCGGTGCCCGACGAGATCCGGCTGCACCCCCGCGCGCTGGCGGCCTACCGCCGCGCCGAGGGACGGCTGCCCAGCGACGCGCCGCTGGTCGAGGCCCCGCCGTTCATGGCGCCGCCGCGTGACCGGCGCGGACTGCCGATGCACTACTTCCCCCCGCCGCCCAAGTTGCCGTTCGACCCCGCCCTGCAACCGGCCCGCGCGCTGCTGGAACGCGCCGGATCGCTGGTGCACACGACGTTGTCGCTGGCCGGACTGCGCGCCGGGCGGGGCCGCCCGAAGCGAGCGGTCAGGGCCGCGTAGGCAGTTTGAGCGCCCGCGCGCTCTGGTACAGACAGATGGCCGCGGCCGACGCCACATTCAGGCTCTCGGCGCCGCCGGACATCGGGATGCGCAGCCGGTGGTCGGCCGCCGAGGCGATTTCGCTTGGCAGGCCGTGGGATTCGGGCCCGAACAGCCACGCCGTCGGCCTGCCGAGCAGGTCGCCGGCATCGTCCAGCCGCTGCTCACCATCCACGGTCGTGGCGAGCGCCTGCAGACCCGCGGCGCGCACCGCGTCAACGGCGGCCAGGGTGTCGGGCGCGGCGACGACGGGGATCGAGAAGATGCTGCCGGCCGACGCGCGCAGGCATTTGCCGTTGTACGGATCGACACTGTGGCCGCCGAGGATCACGCCGGCCGCGCCCATCGCGTCGGCCAGGCGAATGAGGGTGCCGGCGTTGCCCGGCTCGCTGATCTCGACGGCGACCGCGATCAGCTGCGGCGAGCCCGCCAGCATGTCGTCGAGGCGGGTCGCCGGCACGTCGCACACCGCGACCAGACCCGCCGGGGTGACGGTGTCGGAGAGGGCCTTCGCGGCGCGCTCGGTGACCGGGTGGACCGGGCAGTCCAGGGCCGCGAGCAACGACGCATGGCGCTGCCGGGCGGCTTCGGTGACAAAGACGTCGCGGACGAAGTCCCGTCGGGACGCGGCCTCGACCAGGTTGGGGCCTTCGGCGAGGAAACGCCCCGCCCGACGGCGGCCGACGTGGCGATGCAGTTTGATCGCCGCGACGACCCTGGCTGAACGTTCGGTCAGCACCTGCCGGTCAGGCATGTTCGGTCGGGCCGGTTAGGCGGCTTCTCCCGAATCCGAGGGAGCGTTGACGTCCTCGGGCAGCGCGGCGCGGGCGATGTCCACCAGCGCGGTGAAGGCGGCCGGGTCCGCGACCGCGATGTCGGCCAGGTTTTTGCGGTCCACCTCCACACCGGCGGCCTTGAGGCCCTGGATCAGCCGGTTGTAGGTGATGTCGTTGGCGCGCGCCGCCGCGTTGATGCGCGAGATCCACAGCTTGCGGAACTCGCCCTTGCGCGCACGACGGTCGCGATAGGCGTACTGCAGCGAATGCAGCTGCTGCTCTTTGGCTTTGCGGTAGAGCCGGGATCGCTGGCCGCGATAGCCCTTCGAGGCCTTCAGGATGCTGCGCCTCTTCTTGTGGGCGTTGACCGCCCGCTTCACGCGTGCCATTGGATTTTCCTACTCTCGTTCATGCGTAGTGGGTCGATAAAGGGGGTCGCCGTGCCAGCTCGCGCTGCGGGTCTGGCCGGCGCGGTGGTCAGCCGTTCAGCAGCCGGTTGATCCGCTGGGTGTCGTTGGCGGCCACCACGGTGCGGCCGTCGAGGCGCCGGGTCCGTTTCGTCGGCTTGTGCTCGAGCAGGTGCCGGCGGTTGGCCTTCTGCCGCACGATCTTGCCGGTTCCGGTGCGCCGGAAGCGCTTTGAGGCCCCGCTGTGGGTCTTGGCTTTGGGCATGTTTCCTCTAGTTCTCGCTTGGTTCTCGCTGTTAGGTCAGTTCGACGACGGTTCGGCGTCGGCGGCGGCATCGGAATCCGGTGCCGCGCCGCCCCCCAGCTCTTCGGGATGCCGCGCCCTCGCGCGGGTCTTCGCGCCGCGGTGCGGTGCCAGCACCATCGTCATGTTGCGGCCGTCCTGCTTGGCGGACGTCTCCACGAAGCCGTATTCGGCGACGTCCGCGCCTAGGCGCTGAAGCAACCGATAGCCCAGCTCGGGCCGCGACTGCTCACGCCCGCGGAACATGATCGTGACCTTCACCTTCGATCCCGCCTCCAGGAAGCGGATGACGTGGCCCTTTTTGGTCTCGTAGTCGTGATCGTCGATCTTGGGTCGCAGCTTTTGTTCCTTGACGACGGTCTGCTGCTGGTTCCGGCGGGATTCGCGCGCCTTTTGCGCCGCTTCGTATTTGAATTTGCCGTAGTCCATGATCTTGCAGACCGGCGGCCTGGCGTTCGGGGCAACTTCGACAAGGTCGAGATCGGCGTCCGCAGCGACACGCAGTGCGTCTTCGATGCGCACTATGCCTACCTGCTCTCCCCCTGGGCCAATCAATCGGACTTCAGGTACGCGGATGCGCTCGTTGACGCGGGTCTCAGTGCTGATGGGGCCTCCCTTGTTGGGCTTCTGTGTGTCCTGCAATGACGACCGGTGACCTGGGTTCGTCGGGAAGCAGCGGCGGAGACACCACACCACGAGCAAAAAAGCCCTGCACAAGCAGGGCC
This sequence comes from Mycobacterium sp. NTMscope_Eco_3, assembly GCF_976985685.1. NCBI lineage: Bacteria > Bacillati > Actinomycetota > Actinomycetes > Mycobacteriales > Mycobacteriaceae > Mycobacterium > Mycobacterium sp. NTMscope_Eco_3. Next base: position 2,968,346 of record NZ_CDRJYZ010000001.1, read on the forward strand.
CAATGCCGACCGATCACGTCCGAGAACTGCTCGGGCCGCCCGCGCTACGCGCGGAACAGGCGTACACGTTGCCTGTGACCGGACCGTCGAACCTTTGAAGATCCGGACAGGGATCTCGTCGGTCCGCGGTGGGAGTGGGACTCCACTTAACTGTTCCTGGCGTTCGCCGGGATGGTCGCAGGCGCCAGTTTAGCAGCCTTGAGGTGCCTTTTAGCACTTCGCCGGTCGACGGCGCCGCAACGGCCACCAACCGGGCCCGAAAACGACGTCCAAACTCGTGCCCGCCACTCTTAGCGCTTCGGCAAGCTTTTCACGGATTGAGGGCATATCCTCGCGGTCTGTGACACTCGCTTCTCCTCGTTCAGGTCCCCGTTCGGGGCCGAGCTCGGGGCCCCGTGGCCGGGCGAACTCGCGGTATCGCTGGGTGCCGGCGGCGGCCGGATGGACCGTGGGTGTCATCGCCACCGTGTCGCTGCTGGGCAGTGTGTCCCCGCTGATCCGGTACCTGATCAAGGTCCCGCGCGAGTTCATCAACGACTATCTGTTCAACTTCCCCGACACCAGCATCGCGTGGTCGTTCGTGTTGGCCTTGCTGGCCGCGGCCCTGACCGCGCGTAAGCGCATCGCCTGGCTGCTGTTGCTGGGCAACATGATTCTCGCCGCCGCCCTGAATGCCGCGGATATCGCCGCCGGTGACAACACCGCCGCCGAGATCTTCGGCGAGAACCTCGGGTTCTCCCTGCACATCGTCGCGATCGTCCTGCTGGTGTTGGCCTATCGGGAGTTCTGGGCCAAGGTCCGCAGAGGCGCGCTGGTCAAGGCGGCCGGGGTGCTGGTGGCCGGGGATGTGGTGGGAATCCTGGTCTCCTGGGGGCTGGTCGAGTTGTTCCCCGGAACGCTGGCCCGCCCGGATCGCCTGCCCTACGTGGCCAACCGGGTGGTCGGGTTCGCGCTCGCGGATCCGGACCTGTTCACCGGCCGGCCGCACGTGTTCCTCAACGCGATCTTCGGTCTGTTCGGCGCGCTCGCGCTGATCATGGCGACGATCGTGCTCTTTCAATCTCAGCGCGCGGAGAACGCGCTGACCGGTGAGGACGAATCGGCCATCCGCGGGCTGCTCGAGCTGTACGGCAAGAACGACTCGCTGGGCTACTTCGCCACCCGCCGCGACAAGTCGGTGGTTTTCGCCCAGAGCGGGCGCGCCGCCATCACCTATCGGGTCGAGGTCGGCGTCTGCCTGGCCAGCGGCGACCCGATCGGCGATCCCCGGGCGTGGTCCCAGGCCGCCGACGCCTGGCTGGGTCTGTGCCAGACCTACGGCTGGGCCCCCGGCGTCATGGGTGCCAGCACCCAGGGCGCGCGGACCTATCGCGAAGCCGGCCTGAACGCGCTCGAGCTCGGCGACGAGGCCATCCTGCGGACCGCGGACTTCAAGTTGTCCGGCCCCGATATGCGCGGGGTCCGACAGGCCGTGACGCGGGCCCGGCGGGCGGGGCTGACCGTGCGGATCCGTCGGCACCGCGACATCGGCGCCGACGAGATGGCCGACACCATCACCCGCGCCGACGCCTGGCGCGACACCCAAACCGAACGCGGCTTTTCCATGGCGCTGGGCCGCCTCGGCGATCCCGCCGACGGGGATTGCCTGCTGGTCGAAGCGCTGGACCGGGAAGGCGCCGTCGTCGCGATGCTGTCGCTGGTCCCGTGGGGAACCACCGGTGTCTCCCTGGACCTGATGCGCCGATCGCCGCAGTCGCCCAACGGCACCATCGAGCTGATGGTCAGCGATCTCGCACTCAACGCGGAAACCCTTGGCATCACCCGCATTTCGCTGAACTTCGCGATGTTCCGGTCGGCATTCGAACAGGGCGCCCAGCTCGGTGCGGGCCCCGTCGCCCGGCTGTGGCGCGGGTTCCTGCTGTTCTTCTCGCGGTGGTGGCAGCTGGAGACGTTGTATCGCTCCAACATGAAATACCAACCCGACTGGGTGCCGCGCTACGCCTGCTACGAGGACGCCCGCCTGATCCCGCGGGTCGGGGTCGCCTCGGCCCTCGCCGAGGGCTTTCTCGTCCTGCCGTTCGGCCGGCGCAAGCCGCACACCGGTCATCACCCGGCCGTTCCCGCCCGGCTGGCCGAGTCCGGGCTGCTGCACCACGACGGGAGCGCGCCCGACGTCAGCGGGCTGCAGCGACGCCAGGAGTCGGCCGACGAGGAAGAGGCGAGGTCCCGACTGCCCGAACAGGTTCGGGTGCGCCTGGCCAAGCTGAAAGTGTTGCGACGCAACGGCATCGACGCGTATCCGGTGGGCTGTCCGCCCAGCCACTCCGTCGCCGCGGCGCTCGATGCGGACGACCGGGAGGCGATCACGGTCTCCGGCCGGATCCTGCGGATACGCGATTACGGCGGGGTGCTGTTCGCCCAGCTGCGTGACTGGTCGGGGGAAATGCAAGTGCTGCTGGACAATTCGCAGTTGCAGCACGGGCGAACGGCTGACTTCACCGCGGCGATCGATCTCGGCGACCTGGTCGAGGTCGCCGGCCACATGGGCTTTTCCAAGAAGGGAACCCGCTCGCTGATCGTCGGCGACTGGCGGATGATCGGTAAGTGCTTGCGGCCGTTGCCGAACAAGTGGAAGGGACTGACCGACCCGGAGGCCCGGGTGCGGACCCGATATGTCGACCTGGCGGTCAATCCCGAGTCGCGGGAGTTGATCACGGCGCGCAGCGAGGTGTTGCGCTCGGTCCGGCAGACGCTGTTCGGCAAGGGGTTCATCGAGGTCGAGACGCCGATCCTGCAGCAGATCCACGGCGGCGCCACCGCCCGGCCGTTCGTCACGCACATCAACACCTACGACATGGACCTGTTCCTGCGGATCGCGCCGGAGCTCTATCTCAAACGGTTGTGCGTCGGCGGCGTCGAGCGGGTCTTCGAGTTGGGCCGGGCCTTCCGCAACGAGGGCGTCGACTTCAGCCACAACCCGGAGTTCACCTTGCTGGAGGCCTACCAGGCGCACGCCGACTACAAGGTCTGGATCGACGGGTGCCGCGAGCTGATCCAGAACGCCGCGCAGGCCGCCCACGGCGAGCAGACCGTCATGCGCCCACGCGACCAGGGCGCCGGTGGCCGCCTCGAACCGGTCGACATCTCCGGCCTGTGGGCCGTCAAGACCGTGTACGACGCCGTCTCCGAAGCGCTCGGCGAGCACATCGACCCGTCCACGCCGCTGGCCGCCCTGCGCAAGCTGTCCGACGCCGCGCACATTCCGTACCGGGCGCAGTGGGATGCCGGCGCGGTGGTGCTGGAGCTGTACGAGCACCTGGTGGAGGACCGGACGGAGGAACCGACGTTCTATATCGACTTCCCGACATCGGTCTCGCCGCTGACCCGCCCGCACCGCAGCGAGCCCGGCGTCGCCGAACGGTGGGACCTGGTGGCGTGGGGTGTCGAGCTGGCCACCGCCTACAGCGAGCTCACCGACCCGGTGGAACAGCGCCGCCGCCTGCAGGAGCAGTCGTTGTTGGCCGCGGGTGGCGATCCGGAAGCGATGGAGCTCGATGAAGACTTCCTGCAGGCGATGGAATACGCGATGCCGCCCACCGGCGGGCTGGGGATGGGCGTCGATCGCCTCGTCATGCTCATAACGGGCCGCAGCATCCGGGAGACGTTGCCGTTCCCGCTGGCCAAACCCCATTGATCGAGGTCAGGAACATTCGGTCCGTCGTGCGCGAACATTAGGCAAACAGGTTCCAGGCCGGTAAACAATAGATCACAATGACTCACGTGACAGCCTCGACGAACGGTGCACCCGCGCAGTTCCTGGCTCTTAGTCACACCTCGCTGATGCATGGCTGGGTGCCGACGACGATCCAGGTGCTGGCCGCGGTCGTGCTGACGTCGGCGGTCGGCTGGCGGTCTCGTCGCTGGCGCACGGTGCGGATGCCGGCGGCCGCGCTGGGCGGCGCAACCGTGGCCTACCTGACGCACTGGTACATCGTCGACCATGGGCTCTCCGAGGAACCGGCGCCGGCGGCGCTCTGGGTCTGGATCGCGCTGACGGGCATGGCGGCGGCGGTGCTGGTTCTGGGATGGCGCAGCGCGCGCCGCTGGCGGCGCGGCGCGGCGCTGCTGGCCGTGCCGTTGTGCTTGCTCAGCGCGGCGCTGGCGCTCAACCTGTGGGTGGGCTACTTCCCCACCGTCCAGTCCGCGTGGAGCCAGCTGACGTCCGGCCCGCTGCCCGATCAGACCGACCAGGCGACCGTTACCGCGATGGCCGCCAAGGGAACCCGGCCGCCGCACGGCACCGTGGTGCCCGTCGCGATCCCCTCGGACGGGTCGCACTTCAAACACCGTGGTGAGCTCGTCTACCTGCCGCCCGAATGGTTCGCCACTTCCCCACCGCCGCCGTTGCCGACCGTGATGATGATCGGCGGGCAGTTCAACACGCCGGCGGACTGGACGCGTGCGGGCAACGCTGTCAAGACGATCGATGACTTCGCGGCCGCGCATGGCGGTAAGGCGCCGGTGTTCGTGTTCGTGGACTCCGGCGGCGCCTTCAACAACGACACCGAATGCGTCAACGGGGTTCGGGGCAACGCGGCCGACCACCTCACCAAAGACGTCGTGCCCTATATGGTTTCGGCGTTCGGCGTCAGCCCGCTCCGGTCCAACTGGGGCGTGGCGGGCTGGTCCATGGGCGGGACCTGCGCCGTGGATCTGACCGTCATGCATCCCGACATGTTCAGCGCGTTCGTCGATGTTGCCGGCGACTTCTTCCCCAACGCCGGCAACAAGGCCCAGACCATCGCCCGGCTGTTCGGCGGAAACGCCGACGCCTGGGCGGCTTTCGATCCGTCCACGGTGATCAACCGGCACGGACCGTACCGCGACGTGGCCGGGTGGTTCGCGATTTCGTCGGACGGCCCGGCGGCGGGGCGCCGCGACATCCAGCTGACCGACAGCGGCGCCATCCGTCTGGCGGGACGTGAGGCGGCCGCCAACCCGGCCAATCAGACCGCGGCCGCCTATTCGCTGTGTGCGCTCGGCCGTGCCAACGGAATCGACTGCGCGGTCGTCCCGCAGCCGGGCAGGCACGATTGGCCGTTCGCGGACCGCGTGTTCGCGGCCGCGCTGCCCTGGCTGGCCGGGGCGCTGGGCACCCCGGACATTTCGCGGACGCCGCTGCCCACCCCGTCCGCGCCGGGCGGCGGTGCCCCGGTCGTCGTTCCGGCCGAACATTCCAACACCGCGATGCGGTAGCGCGGGTGTTATCCGTTGCGCGCGTTCGGCGCGCGGTCTTCGCGCGGCACTGCCATCCGTGGAGCGCGTGGAGCCGCTGGGCGAGCACGCCGTTGATTCTGGTCCCGCCATGGACGCGGCAATGGAGCCACGCGGTGTGGATTGCGTTGTGGCTGGCCGTGAACCCGTTCATTTTCGGCAAGCCCGCGCATCACCGCGCATGGTCGACGCGGGCCATGCTGGGCGAGGAGCTGTGGATCAGCCGCCGCCCGCGCGATGCGGCGACAGCGGTCAGCGGGACGACGTCGGCCGCCGCATTGGGCGCGGTGCTCGCCGCCCGTCGCCGCCGGCTGCGGCCGGCGCTGATCGCGGTCGCCGTGCAGATGGCGCTGACCCTGGTGTACTGGCAGCAGATGGTCCGGTATCTCGAGCGGCAGTCGCGGTAACGGGACCTCGTGCGCGAGAACGCCGTTCGCCCGGGCCGCGCGCGGCCGTCAGGCGCGTGCCCGCGCGGAGGCCGCGGCGCAACGCAACCGCGGCAGTGATACGGAGATATGGTTATCCGATACCGCCATATCGTGACGCGATGCGGGTGTATTGTCCGCCCGTGGGACCCACCCGGCTGTTTCCGTACGACCCGCCCCCTCCAGCAGAACCCTCACCCAAAGAGCGGATTCGCGACGCCGCATTGAGCTGCTTTGCCGTTCGCGGCATCGCTGCCACGACGCTGCGCGCGGTTGCCGAGACCGCAGAGGTTTCGATTGGGCTGGTGCAGCACCACTTTCGCACCAAGGCCGCGCTGAGCGCCGCCGTCGATCAGTACGTCCTGCAGGCGGTTAGTGAGGCGTTGGAACCCGCTACGCTGCCCGAGCCACCCTCCGACAATCTCAACGAGGCCGGGCGCCGGCTGACCGCGCTGATGGTCGAACGTCCCGACGTGATGACCTATCTCGGACGCGCGCTCGCCGAGGGTGGCGCATTGGGTTCGGTCATCTTCACCGGGCTGGTGGGTATCAGCGCGGGCCAGGGCGACCAGTTCGGGCAACAGGGCAAACTCCGACCCGACCTGGATCCCGACTGGGGAGTACTCAACCCGCTCATCCTGCGCATCGGCGCCATCATTCTGCATCCCTACATCGAGCTCTACCTGGGTGAGTCGTTCTTCACCGCGCCGCAGCTGCGACGCTGGGACGCCGCGGTCACCAGCCTGATACGGCGAGGGCAATTCCTCGAGCAGACGGAGCCGCAGGATAAGGATGTCATCGCCTGGTGAGCGGCCAAACGCAGCGTTACGGGGGCCGACACGCCGGTCAGGTGCTATACACGAAACACCATGGACGAGCGCACCGTAACCGCGTACAGCGCACAAATTCTCGACTCCGATGAGCCCGGCGATCGTCTGGTATTGGACCGTCTTCGAACCGATCCCACCATCGAGGTCGTCGACCGACTCGACGCCCAACTGGCTAACCTGCGCGGTCTCCACCCGGCGCCGGATTCGACACTTCTCGGCGAAGGAACCCGATGGGCGTACTACCCGTGGCGGCGTGCCGTCGTTGCGGTGCTGGGGCCGCGTGGATTTCGGGCGTTACGGCTTGATCGCAACAGAAACAACATCACCATCGCGGAACAAGCCCGGCTCAGCTCGCTGACCATCGGCGTCGCTGGTCTTAGCGTCGGCCATGTCATCGCACACACCTTGGCGGTTCAGGGATTGTGTGGCCGGCTTCGGCTGGCAGATTTCGATCATTTGGAACTATCGAACCTGAATCGAGTGCCGGCCACTGTGTTCGACCTCGGGCTGAACAAAGCTCACGTGGCGGCGCGCAGGATTGCTGAGCTCGATCCCTACCTGGCGGTGGACGTGCTCGACACCGGGATTACCGCAGACACCATCGACGCGTTCTTGGATGGACTGGACATCGCCATCGAAGAGTGTGATTCGCTCGACATGAAGGTCGCCTTGCGGACGGCGGCCCGTGCCAGGCATCTCCCCGTGTTGATGGCGACCAGCGACCGGGGGCGCGTCGATGTCGAACGCTTCGATCAAGACCCTGAACGTCCGATCATGCATGGATTGCTGGACGAGCTCGACGTCGAGTTGGTGGCGGGCATGAGTACCCGGGAGAAGCTCCCGCACATGCTGCGTTACGACGAAGCCGGGCACATCTCGCCGCGCACTGCCGCATCGCTCATCGAGATCGACCGGTCGCTCTCGACGTGGCCCCAGCTAGCATCCGATGTCATAGTGGGCGCGTCGGCGTTGGCGGAGGCTGTCCGCAGAATCGGACTGGGCGAAAACCTGAGATCCGGCCGGTGCCGCATCGACACGGGCTGGGCGCTCGATCAACTGGGCGAGGTCGAAACGGCCCAGCATCGCCCTGCGCGTGACAACGAACTTGGAGATAACCCGGCACCTCCCGCAGTCGACGACACGATCGTCGCCGCCGCGATGCGCGCCCCCTCGGGGGGAAACAGCCAGCCGTGGCGCATCGACGCGCAACCGACCGAGCTCACCATAAGCGTTGCCACAGAACATACTTCGACGATGGACGTGGGCTTCCGCGGCAGCGCTGTCGCAGTGGGCGCCGCATTGTATAACGTGAGAATCGCCGCCGCCGCCCGTGGGATGCTCGGCCCGGTGAGTGTATCCGAAGGCGGCGCCGGGTCTCCGCTGCGGGCCACGATGCACTTCGGAAACGGTAGCGACCCGGCCCTGGCCGATCTTTATGAACCGATGCTCGTGCGCGAGACCAACCGTCATCGCGGAACAGCTCAGTCACTCGACGATCAGACGACGAAGTTACTCGCCGTGACGGCCGAGCGGGAAGGCGCGCGCCTGCACCTGCTCACCGAGCGAGACGACCTTTTGCGGGCCGCAACGATTTTCGGGGCCGCCGACCGCATCCGGTACTTGACGCCGCAACTGCACACAGAGATGGTTTCGGAACTGCGCTGGCCCGGGGATCCAGAACCCGACACGGGTATCGACGTGCGATCTCTCGAACTCGACGCCAGCGACTTGGCGTTGATGGATATCGTGCGCCGGTCCGATGTCATGGCTTACCTTGCGGAATGGAACGCCGGCAGTGCGCTGGGCGACGGCATGCGCGACGAAGTCCTCACGAGCTCCGCGCTGGCGGTGCTCACCGTGACCGGGGGGTGCCTGAGCGACTACGCCCGCGGCGGGTCGGCCGTTGAGGCGGTATGGATCGTCGCCCAGCGCGAAGGCCTCGCTGTCAGGCCGCTGTCGCCGGTCTTTCTGCATGCGCGAAGCGCTGCCGATCTCAATGAGTTATCGGCTGGCTTCGCCGGCGAATTAGCGCGATTACAAGACGATTTTGTGCGCCTCATCGCGACCGATCCAGAGGAATCGATCGTGCTGGTCTTGCGCTTGACCTCCGCGCCGCCACCGTCGGTGTCCAGTCGCCGCAGCCCGAGCCGGGTCCGCTCTGGGCCGCCCTGATGCGCCCGTCGCGTAACGAACGCCTGGGGCCATCGGACCTCAGAACGGTTTCGCCGTGAATCCCCATCGCAACAAAGCCGACTCGCGGCGGGCTTGACGGCTCAGCCGGGGATCACGCGTGCCAGTCAGCGCGTTCGGTTCGCCGCGCGCGCCGAACATCCAGTACGCCTGCAGGTAGGGCACCGGTGTCGAATGACCGCAGTGCATGCCTTGCAGACCCGCTGCGGCAAGCTCTTTCGACAGTTCCGCGATGGTGAACGCCGCCGCCTCGCTCGCAATGGCATCTTGGCGCAGGACGGCGGGCGAGGCGGGGTCGGCGATCTCCAGCATCTTGGGGGCGGCCGCCTTGTCCCGGAGGCGCTGAAAATCGGAAATCCATATTGCGGCCCCGCTGCGGCGTTGGATGGCAGCGATCTGCCCAAGGGCGCCGCGCAGCGTGTCGACATCCGGTAGCTGATGCAGTGTCCACATGCACGAGACGGCGTCCCACGGACCGGTTGAAACCCGTTCCGGCAACGCCGTGATGTCCTCCAGGCGCAGTTCGACACGTTCTCCGAGGCCTTCGGCGTCGAACAGCTCCCGCGCCGTGGACAGCATGTTGGGGGCGAGATCGACGGCGGTGGCCCGGATGTCGGGCCGTCGGCGCAGGACGGCACTGAGCGCACGGCCGGAGCCGACGCCGAGATCCAGCAAGTGGCCTCCGGGTGGCAGCAGCGCGTCAAGCGCGCGCGCACACAAGTCGTACACCGCGCACATGCCGGGGTTGGATGCACCACCAGAGTGGAACTGTGCGACGGACTCCGGACCGTCCACCACCATCGGCTCAGGAACGCGCTCCCGCCCCGGCGGATGCGACCGCTCACGCAAAACGATCCCAGGCATTCGCCATAGCGGCCGAATTCTCTTCACCCTCAACCTTTCATGGGTCCGCGTGATCGATTTCTCGTCAGGCTCTGGCGGCAGTCAGATACCCGGCCGAAGTGTCGTAGATGATTATTAACCTGTCTGCGCAGTCTGCACTGGCGTCCCGTTGAATTTCGCTGCGTCGAAACGGACGTCCTGGAATACTTGTCCGGTCAGCGGGGGCCGGAAAGCTTTCGGCCTGCGCGGTCGTTCGACCGGCGTAGGCAACAGCATTATCCGCAGGAGGTAGGCGTGGTTCAGGCCCTTGCACGTGACGGAATCGAATGCTTGCCCCTGCCGCCGGTGAACCCGATGCCTTACCGTCAGCGCCTCGCGGCGGTGCGGGAATTCAGCACGGGGACCGAACGGCTGCGTGACGCCGGCGGGCGGGTGACGTCGTTCAAGTTAGGGCCGCGATGGCTGATGCCCCCGATGGTGTTGGCGACGTCTCCGGAGGCCATCCGCGACATCCTCAGTACCAAAGACGATTCCGTGGACAAGACCACCCCGGTATTCGACCAAGTACGCCGCGTCATCGGCGCCAGCCTCACCGATCTTCCCTTCGAGCAATGGAAGCCACGCCGGCGCACCCTACAGCCGGTGTTCACCAAGCAGCGTGTGAGCGAGTTCGGCGGTCACATGGAGCAGGCGGCGCAATCGGTGAGCGAAGGCTGGCATGAGGACGCCCTGATCGATTTGGACGCCGAATGCCGCACGATCACGTTGCGCGCGCTGGGCCGATCGGTGCTCGGACTCGACCTGGAACAACGGGCCGACGAGGTCGTCGAGCCATTGCGGATCGCGTTGGCCTACGCGGTCAGGCGCGCGACGCGCCCGCTACGCGCGCCGCGCTGGTTGCCCACGCCGGCGCGTCGGCGCGCGCGAGCGGCAAGCGCCAAACTTCACGCCCTGACGCAGGAGATCCTGCGGGACTGCCGCGCCGACCCGACGCGAGTCGCACCCTTGGTCCATGCGCTCCTCGCCGCCGAGGATCCAGAGACCGGAAAACGGTTGTCTGATGAGGAGATTTGCGACGAGCTGGTGATGTTCCTCTTCGCCGGCCACGACACCACGACGACGGCATTGACGTATGCGCTGTGGTCTCTGGGACACCACGCCGATTGCCAGGACCGGGTGGCTGCAGAAGTCACGGCCCTGCCGGATCGGCCGCTGACGTCCGACGACATTCCGCAGCTTGGCTACACGGTGCAGGTGATACGGGAATCGTTGCGCCTGTGCCCCCCGGCGCCCACGGGGACACGCATGGCCTGCCGAGACGTCGAGGTGGGCGGCTACCGGGTGCCAAAGGGCACCATGCTCATTGTCGGGAGAATGGCGGTACAACGCGACCCCCTGCTTTGGGACGATCCGCTTCGCTTCGACCCGGATCGGTTCAGCCCGGAGAGCTTCAAAGCTCTCGATCGGTGGCAGTACGTGCCATTCGGCGGCGGACCGCGCTCGTGCATTGGCGACCATTTCGCCATGCTCGAAGTCACGCTCGCGTTGGCGACACTCATCCGCGGAGTCGAAATTCGCTCACTCGATGACGAATTTCCGCTCGCGTTGCACTTCACCATGATTGCCGGCGGTCCGATCCGTGCTCGCGTTCGTCCGCGCCGCTAACCCAGCTAACAGTCGTGGGTCGTAACTTCCGACGGCTGAGTCAGCAGACCGTCCGGAGGATCCATCCGGCGGCGCCGCGTTCCCTCGTCGAGACGCCTCTCGGTACCGATTCCACGCGACCCTGATCACACTCGGGCGTTAACGTGAGCGAATCATTGCTAGAGGCGCTATGCAATGCCAAACGCCGCGCACCGGATACCGCTACGGTTAGGGCAATGTCGGGCACCCTGGACCACCTGGTCACCGCTGCCGCTGCCGAGTTGATGGCGGCCACCGCGGCTGACTCTGCCGCGATCAGCCAACGCGTGCTCGGCAACCTGGTTCGCGACCTGGGTGTGGACTTCAGCTTTCTGCGACACAACGATCACTCCATCCGCGCGACCGTCCTCATCGCCGAATTCCCGCCGCGTAACGCCGACCCCGACCCGATCGGCCTGGTGTATTTCGCCGATGCCGACTCCATCTTCGCGCGGACCGAACACCTCAAGGTGCCCGAAGTGGTCCGCCCCGAACCGGAGAACGCCGACTATCAGCACCGTATCGAAGAGGGCACTGGAGCTCCCGCCGTCTCCCTGGCTGCCGTTCCGCTGCTGTCCGGCGACGTCACCACCGGCACGATGGCCTTCGGCAAGCTCGGAGACCGTGAATGGTTACCAGAAGAACTCAATGCGCTACAGGCGATCGCCGCGCTTTTCGCGCAGCTGCAGGCCCGCGTCGTCGCCGAGCAGCAGATCCACTACCTCGCTGAGCACGATGAACTCACCGGGCTGCTGAACCGCAGGGCGCTCATCGCGCACCTCGACAACCGGCTGGCGAAAGGACAGCCGGGCCCGGTTTCGGTCATATTCCTCGCCATTGACCGCTTCAAGGTCATCAATAGTCGCCTCGGCCAAGACGCCGGCGATCGATTTATCGAGGCGTTCGCCGCGTTACTTCGTGAGGCCACCCAGGTTCCATCAGTCATCGCCCGCTTCGGCGGCGACGAGTTTGGCGTCGTGCCATCCGCGGCCATGGATGTCGAGGCGGCTGAAACGTTCGCACACTCATTGCACGGTCGGGTTCGCCAACAAATACCCATCGACGGTGAGATGCTCAGTCGCACCGTAAGTATCGGCGTCGCCGCAGGCCTACCGGGGGACGAGACCACGTCAGACCTGCTACGGCGGGTCGACCAGGCCACCCGGTCGGCGAAGGCTTCCGGCGGCAACAACGTCGCAACGTTCCGACCGGAGATGTCTACGACAGACATGATCCGCAACGACATTGAGCTGCATCTGGAAGGGATGATCGAGGGCGGTGGTGGCGCGTTGGTGCTCCATTATCTCCCGGAGTTCGACATGCGTACCGGCGAGATCCTCGGCACTGAGGCGTTAATTCGTTGGCAACACCCAACTCTGGGTTTGTTGATGCCTGATTCGTTTATCCAGGTCGTGGAGTCGATCAACCTTGGTGCCAAACTCGGCCGCCTGGTAATGCGCTCTGCATGTGCGCAATTCGGACTCTGGCGGTCACACGGTGTCGGGGAGGGCACGGTGCTGCGGGTCAACGTATCTCCCGTACAGCTCGTCACGGCCGGCATCGTCGACACCGTCGCGGCCACCCTCGACGAGTTCGGGCTTGATCCCAGCACCGTGTGTCTGGAGATCACCGAAAGCGTTGTGGTCCAAGATATCGATGCAACACGTCAGACGTTGTTCGCGTTGAAGGACGTTGGAGTACAGATCGCCATCGATGACTTCGGCACCGGCTACAGTGTATTGACATATCTGAAGTCTCTTCCCGTCGATTCGCTCAAGATCGACAAGGGTTTTGTCCAGAGCCTCGATACCAACGCCGGCGATCTGGCGATCGTGCGCTCGACGATGGCCCTGGCTGACGCATTCGGGCTCGATGTCGTGGCCGAAGGGGTGGAAACCGTGGCCGCCGCCGAGAGGTTGCTCAGCCTGGGCTGCCATCGCGCACAAGGCTTTCTGCTGTCGCGGCCCCTCGACAGCGCGGCAATGGAGTCGCTGCTGGCCAAACGCGTCATACCGATGAACTTCTCCAGCACGCGGTTTTCCGGAACGGGAAACGCGGTTTAGACCCGCCGAACGCCCAACGCGGGCAGACGGTCGGTCGCTCAGGCGCGACGTTGGAACAGGTAGTAATTCGCCGGGGTTTTCTTATCGTCGAGTTCCTGCTCGTCGCCCGTGAACAACAGCGTCCAGCCGGCGGCGAAGCGCCGTTCGATCTCGGCGTGATCAATGCCCGGCACGCCGAACCGGCCCCCGGGAGGGAATGCGGCAATGAACAGCCGTGCGTCGGGTGCCGCCACTGCGGTGACTTCCCGGACGTACGCCTCACGGTCGCCGCCACTCATGTTGTGGATGCAAGCGTTGTCGACGATCAACTGGAAGCCCGTTCCGATCCCGGACTGACTCAGCTGCGTCACATCGGCACGGGCAAAATTGACCGAGACATCGGCGTTGCGCGCCTTCGCCCGCGCCTTTTCAAGAGGTTTCGCGACGTAATCGACCCCTGTGACCTCCCAGCCCTGCTGGGCGAGGTAGATGGCGCAATCTCCGGTGCCACATCCCACGTCGAGAGCCTGGCCCTTGGGAAGCGCAGGTGTGTCACCGGTTCCCTCGACCAGATCCCGCAGAGGCTGCCCGATCGGATGGCCCTCCCACGGCGTGAAGCCGACCCGGTAGAAGAACCGAAATCGCGTGTGCCGAGAAGCCATAGCCGCAATGATGGCATTCGCGGCAACCGGCCCGTCTCCGACCCCCGATCCGCATCATCGCGCTGGGCGCCGTGCGCGCCGGCGACCTCGACATCGCGCGTCGCGGGCCCGGTTCTCGTCGACCTCGGCGGGCATAGCCGCGGCGGCTCGCGAAGTACCTCGACGTAACGCTCAGTCGCGCAACGTCATCGCGAGCAAATTTGCGGTCTGGATGTTCGTCATCGTGGCCGCTATGCGCGCGGAGCTCATTGTGCGACACCGCCTTCCCGGTTTCACCGTGGACGCGGCGACGTCACGCTTGGGCTCAGCGATGGGCACGACACGACCCTAGAACACTTCGCAGCCAACCGGGACCGCGTTGTCAAGACGTCAGTTCTTCCAATGCCGAAAAGCGGCTGAGGATTTCGGCGTTCTCGGCGCACATCAGCTTGAATTGCCCCGGCTCGGCATGGGTGGAAAGGGTGCGCCGATCCCACCACATCACTTTGGTTCGGTAGTTTTCGTTCGGATAGGCCGCTGCCGGAACGCGCGCGGCCACGACGCCCCCGGAGGATTGCCACTGCTCCAGCACATGGGCCGCCGCGGTAGCCATCACGAATTGAGCACCCAGCAGCGTCATCGTCGGCAGGGCCGTGCGGGCCAAAACTCGGGAAAGCGACTGATTGCCATATTCGCGGGAATTGGCCCAAGCGCTTTTCACCTCCACAACACCAAACGGAAGCCGGTTGGCGATCATATGGCGCAACAGGGAAAGGCCCGGGCTGCCTTTCCACTCCACCAGAGCGTGCGAGTCCTCCGGCGAGCGCAAGGGCCCCACGACGCGCGTGCCCCCGACCACGCGCCCCTGCGGGTCAAGCGCGGCGAAGAACAGCGCCGTGTCCGCACCGTCCTGGATGGCGTCCACGTCGAGCACCCAATCCAGCCCGTGCCTGCGATAGCTGTGCAGCGCGCCTTCCAGGTATTGGTTCCACAGTGCGGGCTCGGCCCTCGGTGTGGAGGCGACGACCCAACATCCCGTCGCGTCATCGCGCCAGCCGGACACACTGTCCGACCGCGGGGCATCAAACACTCTTGCTTCGAGCTGAGCCGCTTCCATGGGTTTGCCTCCACTATTAACCGTGCGATCCGCACTATTTCTTGAACGCGTCTTGAATCGCTTTCTCAATTCGACTCGCGACAAATAACCAAGGAGATTGTGGCATAAGTAGCTAATGGCAGCCGCGCAGCGCGGGTGAAAGTTTCAACGCGCGCTTGCTCAGCGGCGCAGGGGATTTGACGAAAACGTCAGCTACCGTTCAGTAACCGGCGACGGCGGGCCGATTTATGGTTAACGCCGGCGTGCGGCTAGAGCACCCGAAATGCGACGCACAGCGACTCCAAGAACTGACAACGGATGTTGCCTATTTCGACAGCTGCGCGCAGTACGGTGGCGGTATGCCCGACGAACCGACCACTGAAGGCGCCGCCGACGCCGGATACGACGACGCCGGTGTGCCTGCGTTCGAGTCCGTGCGCGACAAGATCGAGGCGAGGTACGCGACGGCACAAGGCTCCGCCGAACTCGATGCGGAGTCACCCGAGGGGCGCTCGGTCGAGGACGAGTACGACGAACGCCGGCGCGCCGCGGCCGAGCGGCTGGCCCAGATCCGCGAGTCGATGCGACGGGACGGCGACGCGTGAGGAACGCCGGGGCCTGCGCGGCCGTTGAGGGATTTGCCAGATGCCTTGCCCGACAACGCTATCGGCCGCTATCGCGAAAGCGGGCTCAGGCGGTGGCTTTGCGGCGCCGGGTCGATCGGCGCGCGGGAGCGCTGGCCGGCGGTGCGCTGCGCCCGATGACCTCGGCGAGGAACTTCCCGGTGTAGCTCTCGGGCACCGCCGCGACGTCCTCCGGAGTGCCTTCCGCGACAACGGTTCCGCCCTCGGCGCCGCCTTCCGGGCCCATGTCGACGATCCAGTCCGAGGTCTTGATGACGTCCAGGTTGTGTTCGATGACGATGACCGTATTGCCCTTGTCGACAAGGCCATTGATGACCTTGAGCAGCTTGCGGATGTCGTCGAAATGCAGTCCCGTGGTGGGCTCGTCGAGGATGTAGATGGTGCGTCCGGTGGAGCGCTTCTGCAGTTCGGCGGCCAGTTTGACGCGCTGCGCCTCGCCGCCGGACAGCGTCGGCGCCGGCTGGCCGAGCCGCACATAACCGAGGCCGACGTCGACCAGGGTGCGCAGATAGCGGTGGATGCCGGTGATCGGCTCGAAGAATTCGGCCGCCTCCTCGATGGACATGTCCAGCACCTCGGAAATGGTCTTGCCCTTGTAATGCACCTCGAGGGTTTCCCGGTTGTACCGGGCGCCATGACACACCTCGCACGGGACGTACACGTCCGGCAAAAAGTTCATCTCGATCTTGATGGTGCCGTCACCGGTGCACGCTTCGCAGCGGCCGCCCTTGACGTTGAACGAGAACCGCCCCGGTTGGTAGCCACGGACTTTGGCCTCGGTGGTGGCGGCGAACAGGGTGCGGATCTTGTCGAACACGCCGGTGTAGGTGGCCGGATTCGACCGCGGCGTGCGCCCGATCGGCGACTGGTCCACCCGCACCAGCTTGTCCAGGTGGTCAAGTCCGGTGACCCGGGTGTGACGCCCGGGAACCTGCCGGGCGCCGTTGAGCCGGTTGGCCAGCACCGCCGCGAGGATGTCGTTGACCAGAGTCGACTTGCCGGACCCGGACACGCCGGTCACCGACGTGAGCACCCCGAGCGGGAACGAGACGTCGATGCCGCGCAGGTTGTGCTCGCGGGCGCCGACGACGGTGAGCTGACGGCGCCGGTCGACGGGACGCCGGATCGCCGGCATCTCGATGCTTTCCTTGCCCGACAGGTAGGCGCCCGTGATCGAGTCCTTGTTGGCCAGCAGCTCGCTGTAGGGGCCGCTGTGCACAATCTGGCCGCCGTGCTCGCCGGCCCGCGGGCCGATGTCCACGATCCAGTCGGCGTGCGCGATGGTGTCCTCGTCGTGCTCGACGACAATCAGAGTGTTGCCCAAACCCCTTAGGCGAGTGAGGGTTTCGATGAGGCGACGGTTGTCGCGCTGATGCAGCCCGATGGACGGCTCATCGAGCACGTAGAGCACGCCCACCAGACCGGACCCGATCTGGGTGGCCAGCCGAATGCGTTGCGCCTCACCGCCGGACAGCGTGGCCGCCGCGCGGGACAGCGACAGATATTCCAGCCCGACGTCGAGCAAAAAGCCCAGCCGCGACTGGATTTCCTTGAGCACCTGCCCGGCGATCGCCTGCTCGCGCGGCCCCAGGGTGAGGGTGTTGAGGAAGTCGGCGCAATCGGAGATCGACAGCTCACAGACCTCGGCGATGGACTTCTTGCCGCGATTCCCCGCGCTCAACGACACGGCCAGGATCTCCGGCTTGAGCCGGGTGCCCTCGCAGACCGGGCACGGCACGTCGCGCATGAAGCCCTCGTAGCGTTCCTTCATCTGCTCGGATTCGGTCTGCGCCATCTTGCGCTGCAAAAACGCCAGCACGCCCTCGAAATCGGCGTAATACGACCGGGTTCGGCCGTACCGGTTGCGGTACCGCACGTGCACCTGATGGTCGGAGCCCTCGAGGATCGCCTTGCGGGCCTTGGCCGGCAGCTTGCGCCACGGGGTGTCGACGTCGAAGCCCAGCTCGTCACCGAGCCCGGCCATCATCCGGGTGAAGTACTCCCCCGTGTGGCCCGTCGACCACGGCGCCACCGCGCCCTCGGCCAGGGTGCGCTCGGGGTCGGGCACCACCAGGTCGGGGTCGACCTCCTTGCGGATGCCCAGGCCGCTGCACTCGGGGCAGGCGCCGTACGGCGAGTTGAACGAGAACGACCGCGGCTCCAGGTCGTCGACGGCCAGCGCGTGGCCGTTGGGGCAGGCCAGCTTCTCGGAGAACCGCTGCTCGCGATTGTGGGCGTCGTGCTCGTGATCGACGAACTCGAGCACCACGATGCCGTCGGCCAGGTTCAGCGCGGTTTCCACCGAGTCGGTGAGCCGCTGCTTCGCGCTGGCCTTCACGGTGAGGCGGTCCACCACCACCTCGATGTCGTGCTTCTCCTGCTTCTTCAGCTTCGGCGGATCGGTCAGCGGATGCACGACGCCGTCGACCCGGACCCGGCTGTAGCCCTGGGCGTTGAGCTTCTCGAAGAGGTCGGCGAACTCGCCCTTGCGGGTGCGCACCACCGGGGCGAGCACCTGGAACCGGGTGCCCTCCGGCATCGCCAGCACCTGGTCCACGATTTGCTGCGGGGTCTGGCGGGCGATCCGCTCACCACACACCGGGCAGTGCGGGGTGCCCGCGCGCGCGTACAGCAACCGCAGGTAGTCGTAGACCTCGGTGATGGTGCCGACCGTCGACCTCGGGTTGCGGTTGGTCGACTTCTGGTCGATGGACACCGCCGGGGACAGGCCCTCGATGAAGTCCACGTCCGGCTTGTCCATCTGCCCGAGGAACTGGCGGGCGTAGGCCGACAGCGACTCCACGTAGCGCCGCTGCCCCTCGGCGAAAATCGTGTCGAAGGCCAGCGACGACTTGCCCGAACCCGACAGCCCGGTGAAGACGATCAGCGCGTCGCGGGGCAGGTCGAGGTCGACGCCGCGCAGGTTGTGCTCGCGGGCGCCCTTGATGATCAGACGGTCAGCCAACGCTGCCCCTCTCAGGAACTATCGGCAACTTTCCGTAGCCGCAAAGCCGATCCGGATCGGAATTGCGCACGGCGCATTCCATGCTATGTGTCCATACCGACAAGCAGCGTGTGACCAGTAACGTGGCCGCTATGACTGCCCAGGACGGCCCCACTGACAAGCTCGTCGACAACTACACGGGACACGTCGACCCTGGTACCGCGGCCCGCCGGACCCTACCCGGCGCCACGATCATAAAGGCGTCGGTGGGCCCCATGGACAACAATGCTTATCTGGTGACGTGTTCCGCCACCGGCGAAACACTGCTCATCGACGCCGCCAACGATGCCGACGACCTGATCGGCCTCATCCGGCAGAACGCGCCGAAGGTGTCGTTGATCGTGACCAGCCATCAGCACTTCGACCACTGGCAGGCGCTGGACGCCGTGGCGAAGGCGACCGGCGCGCCGACCGCCGCCAATGAAATTGACGCCGAGGCGCTGCCGGTCAAGCCGGATCGTTTGCTGGCGGGCGGTGACACGGTGCGGATCGGCCAGCTGAACTTCGACGTCATCCACCTGCGGGGCCACACCCCCGGATCGATCGCGCTGGCCCTCGACGGACCCGCGACCGGCGGGGTCACGCAGTTGTTCACCGGCGACTGCCTGTTCCCGGGCGGTGTCGGCAAGACTTGGCAGCCCGGCGATTTCGAGCAGCTGCTCGACGACGTCACCACCCGGGTGTTCGACGTGTATGACGACTCGACCGTCATCTACCCCGGCCACGGCGACGACACGGTGTTGGGCGCCGAGCGCCCCCACCTGAGCGAATGGCGGGCGCGGGGCTGGTAGCCGCCGGCAGGCCGGGCTGTTACGTCGTGGTGTGCACGATCAGGACGTCGGTCTTGGCCCGCCGCGACACGTTGGCCGGCACCGATCCCAGCAGCCGGCCGGCGATGGTGCTCAGACCGACGTTGCCGACCACGAGCAGGTCGGCGTGCTCTTCCTCGGCGAGGTGCACCAGCGCGTCGACCGGCGCCCCCACGATCGGGCGCTCGTCGATGTTTTGCGCACCGGCCGCCTGGGCGCGGTCCTTGGCGTCGCGCAGAATCGCGTAAATCGGCGCGGTGCCCGAAACCTTGTAGCTTTCGTCCCGGAGGGCGTCGGCGGCCCGGGCGTCCTCATGTTGGGGCAAGTACGCCGAGGCCACGATCAGCTTGGCGTCCGGCCCGGCGATCTGCGCCGCCTTCTCCACTGCGCGCATCGACGAGTCCGAGCCATCGGTTCCTACCACCACAGTCCGATAGGCGCCCATTTACCCTCCCAGTTTCGGTTGGTCAGCCAACCCAAGACAGTATCGCGTTTGCTCGATGCAGAGGAGATAGATGAACGACACGGTGTGGCGTGGCGCACCCGCGATTTGCGGCGTCTGGCTGCGCCAACGGACAATATCGACAATGACGAAACAATCGCATGCTCGGGGCGATAACGGAAAGCATTGCATGACGCCGCTTTTCGTGAATACGGGCGCGAACTGCGATTGCGGCGGGTGCTGTTTGTGACCGGCCCGACCGGCCGCGCCCTACAGTAACAATCATCATGTCCATGCCCACCCTCGAGCCGATTTTCGAGCCGCGCGCCGGGGATGTTGTCGACAAACCCGTCGCCGAGCGCCCCCGCGGCAGGTTGCTCGACCCGTGGGCGATCGCCCTGTTCGCCACCGCCGTCAGCGCCGCCTGGGCCTGCCGGCCGTCGCTGTGGTTCGACGAGGGGGCCACGATCTCGGCCGCGGCGAGCCGGACGCTGCCCGAGCTGTGGCGGCTGCTGGGCCACATCGACGCCGTGCATGGGCTGTATTACCTGGTGATGCACGGTTGGTTCGCGCTGTTTCCGCCCACCGAGTTCTTCTCGCGGCTGCCCAGCGCGCTGGCGGTGGGCGCCGCCGCCGGCGGCGTCACGGTGTTCACCAAGCGGTTCGCGACGCGGTCGACGGCGGTGTGCGCCGGCGTCGTCTTCGCCATCCTGCCCCGCACGACGTGGGCCGGCATGGAGGCGCGTTCGTATGGCTTCGTGGCGGCCGCGTCGGTGTGGCTGACGGTGTTGTTCGTGGCCGCCGTCCGGCGCAACAGGCCGCACCGGTGGATTTGCTACGCGCTGGGATTGATGCTGTCGATCCTGCTGAACGTCAACCTGGTGTTGCTGGTGCCGGTGTACGGCGCGATCCTGCCCCTGCTGCTCCCCGCGGGGGCCCGCAGGTCCCCGGTCTTGTGGTGGGCCGGCAGTTCGGCCGTCGCGGTCGGGGCCATGGTTCCGTTCGCGCTGTTCGCTCATGGCCAGGTGTGGCAGGTCGGCTGGATCTACCCGGTGAGCTGGCATTACGGCTTCGACATCATCCTGCGGCAGTACTTCGACCACAGCGTCGCTGTTGCCGTGCTGAGCGCGGTGCTGATCGTCGCGGCGGCGCTGTCCCGGCTGGCCGGTGCGCCGGCCCCGGCCGGCGACCCGCGCCGCTTGCTGATGCTCTGCGCGGCGTGGATGGTCATTCCGACCGCGCTCATCGTCATCTATTCGGCCGTCAGCGAACCGATCTACTACCCGCGCTATCTGATCTTCACCGCGCCCGCGATGGCCATCGTCCTGGCCGTCTGCATCGCCACGCTGGCGCGCCGGTCCTGGCTCATAATCGCCGCGGTGCTGCTGTTCGCCATCGCCGCGGTGCCGAATTACCTGTTCGTCCAGCGCTGGCCGTACGCCAAGGAGGGCTGGGACTACAGCCAGGTCGCCGACCTGATCGCCTCACACGCCGCCCCCGGCGACTGCCTGATGGTGGACAACACCGTGCCGTGGCGGCCCGGCCCGATCCGGGCGCTGCTGGCCACCCGGCCAGCGGCCTTCCGGTCGCTGATCGACGTCGAGCGCGGTGTGTACGGCCCGAAGGTCGGCTCGCTGTGGGACGGCCACGTCGCCGTATGGCTGACCACGGCCAAAATCAACAAATGCTCGACCATCTGGACCATTACCAACAAAGACGCGTCGCTGCCCGATCACCAATCGGGACATTCGCTGCCGCCCGGAAGCGCATTCGGGCGCGCCCCGGCGTACCGATTCCCGGGCTACCTCGGCTTCCACATTGTCGAGCGCTGGCAATTCCACTACTCGCAGGTGGTCAAGTCCACGCGGTGATCGCCGAGCGGCTCAGCCCACGCTGACGACCGGCCGCGCCTGGCGCGTGGCGCGGGTCGCGGCGTACGACACCGCCACACCGGCGGCGCTCAACGCGGTGAAGACCGTGAACAGCAGGTGGGCCGCCATCGCCTCGCCGCCGGTGGCGGTGTTGACGACGACGCCGGCCAGCCCGGCGCCGATCGCCGCGGAGGTCAGCTGGACGGTGTTGATCGCCGCCGAGGCGGCGCCGCCCTCCGCGGGATCGTCGACGCTGGCCATCGCGCGGGCCGACAGGTGCGGCCAGGCCATCCCGATCCCGACGCCGGCGACCAGCAGGGCCACCGCCCACAGCGCGGCGGTCCAGGCGGACCCGTCGCCGTGCCGGGCCACCGCCCCCAGCGCCAGGCCGGACGCCGCCACCAGCGGCGCCACCATGACCACCCGCCCGATCGTCCGGGGGTTTTCCAGCGAGGCGCTGACGATTTCGCTGACCGTCCACCCGAGGGCGAGCGCGGCGCCCAGGAATCCGGCCGCGATCGGCGTCAGATGGGCCAACCGCTGCCCGAACAGCGGCACGTACGTGTTCACCATCGCCGCGCCCATCAGGACGCCCATGGTCAGATAGATCCACTTCAACGGCCCGGGAGAGAACACGCTGGGCGGCAGGATGGCCGCGTGCATGCGCCAGTCGACGATCACGAACAGGACGACAAGCAGGATGCCGGCCGCGAGCAGCCCGTACGTCGCGACGGTGTTGCGCGGAATCTGCGCGGCGCTGACGGCGAGTGCGGCCACACCGATGATCAGCAGCGACCACACGGGCACCTTCATCCGCGGGATGCCGTTCGTCGGGTCGACGCGGGCCAGCGCGACGGGCACCAGCATCGCCATCAGGACGGTCAGGATGGCCATCGCGACAAAGGCCCACCGCCAGATGCCGAGCTGTGCGAACAGGCCGCCCGTCGTCGGGCCCACCACGGTCGCCACGCCCCACATCGCCGACACCAGCGCGGAGCCCCGGGTCCACAGCCAGCGGGGCAGCGCGGAGTTGATCACCGCATAGCCCAGGCCCGCCAGCAGCCCCCCGGCCACCCCCTGCATCGCCCGCCCAGCAATCAAAACATGCATGGTGGGCGCGGCGGCACAAACCAGGCTGGCGATGCCGAACACGGCGAGTCCGAACAAATACGACGACCGCGCCCCGACGCGCAGCAGCATCGGATTGACCATCGTCGCCGCGACCACCGACCCGACCAGGTACAGCGTCGTCACCCACGCGTAGAGCCGACTTCCGCCGATCTCGGCGATGGTGTTGGGCAACAAGCTGGTGGTCAGGAACTCGTTGGTGGCGTAAAGCGCTACCCCGCCGGCCAACAGGATTGACGTCCTCAGATACCTGGCGCCCAGCAGCTCTCGCCAGCCGCCGGTGATAGTCGCCGCGTCGGTCACCCCTCTACCGTATGGGGTGCGGCGGGGATACCGGCCGGAGATCGGTTGCCAGCAAACTCATTTCAGGCCGGCGGCGTCCATCCCGCGCAGTTCCTTCTTGAGGTCGGCGATCTCGTCCCGGAACCGGGCGGCCAGCTCGAACTGCAGGTCGCGGGCGGCGGCCATCATCTGCGCGGTCAGGTCCTTGATCAGGTCGGCCAGCTCGGCGCGGGGCATGCTCGCGGTGTCGCGCCCCTCGAACACCCCGGCGCTGACCGCGCGGCCCGGCTCGCCCTGTGCGCGCCGACCGCGGGACGCATTGCGCCCTGACCCGCCGATCTCCACCGTTTCGCTGTCATCCGCCTCGCGATAGACCTGGTCGAGGATGTCGGCGATCTTCTTGCGCAGCGGTTGCGGGTCGATCCCGTGGGCCTCGTTGTAGGCGACCTGCTTCGCCCGGCGCCGTTCGGTCTCGTCGATCGCCTCCTTCATCGAGTCGGTGATCGTGTCGGCGTACATGTGCACTTCGCCGGAGACGTTGCGGGCGGCGCGGCCGATGGTTTGGATCAGGCTGCGCGCCGACCGCAGGAACCCCTCTTTGTCGGCATCCAGGATGGCGACGAGCGACACCTCGGGCAGGTCCAGGCCCTCGCGCAGCAGGTTGATACCGACCAGCACGTCGTACTCGCCGAGCCGCAGCTGGCGCAGCAGCTCCACCCGGCGCAGCGTGTCGACCTCCGAGTGCAGATAGCGCACCCGGATCCCCATCTCGAGCAGGTAGTCGGTGAGGTCCTCGGCCATCTTCTTGGTGAGCGTCGTGACCAGCACGCGCTGGTCGGCGTCGGTGCGCTTGCGGATCTCGCCGATCAGGTCGTCGATCTGCCCCTTGGTCGGCTTGACCACCACCTTCGGGTCCACCAGGCCGGTGGGCCGGATGACCTGCTCGACGAACTCGCCACCGGACTGGCTGAGCTCGTAGGGGCCCGGGGTGGCCGACAGATACACCGTCTGCCCGATGCGGTCGGCGAACTCCTCCCACGTCAGCGGGCGGTTATCGCACGCCGACGGCAACCGGAACCCGTATTCGACCAGGTTGCGCTTGCGCGACATGTCGCCCTCGTACATGCCGCCGATCTGCGGCACGGTGACGTGCGACTCGTCGATGACCATCAGGAAATCTTCCGGGAAGTAGTCGAGCAGGGTCGCCGGCGGCGAGCCCGCCCCCCGGCCGTCGATGTGGCGCGAGTAGTTCTCGATGCCCGAGCAGAACCCGACCTGGCGCATCATTTCGATGTCGTAGTTGGTGCGCATCCTCAGGCGCTGCGCCTCGAGCAGCTTGCCCTGGCCCTCCAGCTCGGCCAGCCGGGCGGCCAGTTCCTCCTCGATCGTCGAGATGGCGTGGGCCATCCGCTCGGGACCGGCCACGTAGTGGGTGGCCGGGAAGATGCGCAGCGAGTCGACCTGGCGGATCACGTCGCCCGTCAGCGGGTGCAGGTAATACAGCGCCTCGATCTCGTCGCCGAAGAACTCGATGCGCACCGCCAGCTCTTCGTAGGACGGGATGATCTCCACCGTGTCACCGCGCACCCGGAAAGACCCGCGGGTGAAGGACAGGTCGTTGCGGGTGTACTGGACGTCGACCAGCAGCCGCAGCAGCCCGTCCCGGGGCACCTCGTTGCCGACCCGCAGCTCCACCGAGCGGTCCAGGTACGACTGCGGTGTGCCCAGGCCGTAGATGCACGACACCGACGCCACCACGACCACGTCGCGCCGCGACAGCAGCGACGACGTCGCGGAGTGCCTCAACCGCTCCACGTCGTCGTTGATCGAGCTGTCCTTCTCGATGTAGGTGTCGGTCTGCGCGATGTACGCCTCGGGCTGGTAGTAGTCGTAGTACGACACGAAGTACTCAACGGCGTTGTGCGGCAACATCTCCCGCAACTCATTGGCCAGCTGGGCGGCCAGCGTCTTGTTGGGCGCCATCACCAGGGTCGGCCGCTGCAGCCGCTCGATGAGCCAGGCGGTGGTGGCCGACTTCCCGGTGCCGGTGGCGCCGAGCAGCACCACGTCGCGCTCCCCCGCCCTGATCCGGCGCTCCAGCTCGTCGATGGCCGCCGGCTGGTCCCCCGCAGGATCGTGCGGGCTGACCACTTCGAAGCGGCCGCCGACGCGCACCAACCCCGCCACGGCCTCTTCCGCCGGGCGATATTCCGAATGAGCGACTACTGGATGTTCCGTGGCAAATGCCATGCCACCAGGGTAGAGGCGCTCACCGACAAGTGCGTTGGAGCTGGTCTTTACGAGCCGGCGCGCTCATAGGGGATTCCCGTACAGGCGCGGTTCCGTGACGGGGCGACCTTGATCTTGGCAATGCTCCCCAGACAAGGTTCCTGGTGGTGGCGTGTATCGATACTCGTCGCGGATGTCCGACGGGCGCACAGGTAGATCTTGTTCGAGAGGAAAGCCGTCCCACACGATTCCGTCCGATTCCCCCGGCCGACGGAAAGAACCCCATGGCTGGCCCTCTTCCAGATCCAGGAGATAGTAGTAACGCGCCGCCTCCTCGACATCCGGCCAAGGGCCAGGGTCGATGATCGACTCCCTGGTGTCGCGCACGAGCCCCCAAATTCTGTCCGATGGCGGCGCCGCGTACACGAGGTACATCGTTGGTCCGTCGGTCCACGCATGTGAGACCAGGAACGGCTTGCTTCCTCGTCTGTTCTCATCTTCGATGTGGCGCAATAGGTTCCGCAGCACTCGTGCTGCGAATTCGCTATGCACGTCGGAAGTTTCAGTTGATGGGCACATTGGTGTTCCAGCCCCATCCCTTTTTGGTCTCCGCATCGTAGTAACCGCGTCGGAGAACGACGCGGTTGCCGTCTAAATCGGTGGCCTCGGCGACCACCTCATTGACGGGGTACGTCCCCGGTGGCGGTGGTGCTTGCTTGAACGTGTGGTTGTCGACGGCTTGGATTTTGGGTTTTCGGTCCAGCCCGGGTGGATTCGGTTCCGGCGGGAAGGTGTCGCGGATCCCGGCCATGGCCGCGCTGACTTTGCCGGCGACCTGTTGATCCAGGGCGACCACTTGCGCAGCACGTTGGCGAATATCACCGGCGTATGTTTCCGCCTGAGCTTGCCGGGCGGCGCGCTGCGCAATCGAACCGGCAGTCGAACGATCGGTGACCGACATGTCTTCGCGCACATCGAACCCCGCCCTAAAGGCGTCCTCGACGACATATCGAACTCGCGAGCGTGCCGCGGACAAGTCGGAGGCCCCGCCTCGGGCGGCTTTTGCCGCGAGTTGCAGTTGGTCGACAACCGCGCTTGTTTTCTGCATGTCGGCGTGCGTCGTGGTGTGCAACGCATCAGCGGCGCGACCTTGCCAATCAACGGATAGGCCATCACGCCAGACTTGATTGGCCACCGTGTAATTGCGTGCCCCCACGGCCTCCCAGTAATCGGCTGCGTCGGTCAGGTGTTGGGTCGGCCAGGACAGCACCTGCGAGAGGATGGGAGAGCCCCCGACTGCTGTCATGGGCTACACGACAATCGCCGAATGGGTCACTGCGGTCATCTCGTCAGCCGCGTCAGCTTCGTTGAGGGTGTAGCGGCCGTCGGCTTCGGTGACACGAGTTGCGTGGGTCTGCACCCGACCGGCCAGCGCAGCCGTGAATGCCATGACGTCGGCATGGGCGATGTTGACGGCGGCCGCGCTGGCCTGGCACGACAATCCCGGCGCAACCGGAGCGATCGAAGCCTGTAGTTCGCCCGCCGACGCCTCCCACCGGGAGGCCATCGCCTGCAGCCCGGCCGTGTCCACGCGTACTACCTGCATGGGCGCAAGTTTATTTGGAATGCGTCGCCGCGAAAGTCACTCAGCGCTGCGATGCGCCCGCCCACATCCGTCACATGGGTACCAGGAGGGAACGACGAGGCGGTTCCCGAACCTGCTAGCGCATCCGCTAGCGGATGTGAAAGTCACCTATTGGTCCCTGGAGGCTGACCACTCCGCGCGGCCGTCCCCGGCTATCCCGCGGGACGCGTCCACGTCCGGGTGACCGGATCGCATTGCAACAGGTAGCCGTCGCTGGAGGTGCTCATGGCGAACACCGAGGTGCCCGGCCGGTCGCACGAGCTGCCGGCCGCGTGCACGCCCATCGTGATGGGGGCCTTGGCCCAGCTGCTGCCCTCGCACACGATCTGCTCGTTGTTGGTCGGGTCGTAGGCGACCTTGCCGACGTCGGCGCACAACCCGCCGAGCACGGGCGGCGCCGGGGCGGGCGCGGTGGCCGAGGTGTTGATGACCTGGGTGGGGTCGCCCAACGTCACCCCGGCCGGCGCGGCGCCCGCCCGGGTGGCCACCACGGGCACCCGGACCACGGCCCCCTGAGCACCGCACTCGTTGCTGAGTACGGTCTCGGTCTCCGTGCCGCGCAGCGTGCCGTCGGCCTGCGGCGCCAGTGACCAGGCGACGGTTTCCTGCTGGGTGGCCGGGACGTGCCCGTTCGGCTGGGCGCAGCCCACCCGCAGCTGCTCGGGCGCCCCCTGCCAGTAACCACCCACGTAGCGCAGGGTGTCGGCCTGGCCGCCGCCGGCGGTGTTGGCCAGTTGGTGGGTGGCATCGTCGAGCTGGGTCCCGGTCGCCGCGCATCCGTTGGTCGTACAGGCCGACCGGAACGCCCACCAATCGGTGGTGGCCCCGCCGTGGCGGATGCCGATGCCGTTGGTGGTCCGCTTGGTCTGGTCGTAGTCCAGCCGGTACGTCCCATTCAGCGCCGGTCCCCCGGCGGTAGGTGCGGCACTCGCAACGGGGACCGACGGTTTGGACGCGAGGGTGGGGTGGGGCGGCGGCGCGGCGGGCTCGACGGAGTACAGGATCGACCAGGTCGCCGCGACGGCGACGAGCACCGCGCACACCAGCGCCGCGGCCCACCGGGTTTTCGACGAAAAGCGGTGGTTCAAGGCCGCCAGGGCGCCACCGGGTCCGCGCCGGCGGTGCGGTGTCAACGGAACGGCGCGCGGCGGGCGGCGGCCCGCTTCGGAGAACTGCTCGCTGACGGTGGTGGCGAATTCGCGGCAGCGCGCGAACCTGTCCTCGGGCCGTTTGGCCAGCGCCTTCGAGAACACGTCGTCGAGCCCCGCCAGGTCCGGCCGAAAATCGCTGAGCCGAGGAGGGGCCTCGTGCAGGTGCTGGCTGATCACCGCGATCGGGTTGGAATGCTGGAACGGCGGGGCGCCGGTGAGCAGGTGGAAAGCCGTTGCCGCCAAAGCATATTGGTCGGCCCGCCCGTCGATAGGCGCACCCGCAAGCTGCTCGGGCGCGGCGTAGGCCACCGTTCCCACCGCGACATTGGTCTCGGTGATGCCGCTCACGTCACCCAGGTGACGCGCGACACCGAAGTCCGCCAACAGGATTCGGCGCTCCCCATCCTCAGGATGGGTGAGCAGGATGTTGGCGGGCTTGACGTCGCGGTGCAGCAGGCCACGGTCATGCGCGTAGTCCAGCGCGCCCGCGACCGCGTGCACGATGGCGCCCACCTCGTGAATCGGCATGCCTTCGGGGTGGCTCTCTTTGACCAACCGCGACGCATCGGTGCCCTCGACATAGTCCATAGAAATCCACAGATGCCCGTTGAATGCGCCGCGGTCGTGGACGCCGACGATGTGCGGATGCCACAGCGTCGCCGCGAGATCGGCTTCCCGGTTGAACCTTTCGCGGAACTCGGGATCGGCCGTCACCGCCTCGGCGAGAACCTTGATCACGTCGCGGCGCGGCAGCCGCGGATGCAACGCCAGGTAGACCTCGGCCATGCCGCCGGCGCCCAGCTGCCGCAAGATCGTGTAGCCGGCGAAGGACGCGCCGTTTCCCACCGCAAGGCGCGGCGCACTGGACTCGCTGCGCGGTTGTGCCGCTTCGGGTTCCGCGTTCGGCGCGGAACTTACCGGTGGTATCCGGCGAAACAGCTGCCCGATCGGCATGGCGGGCAGCGAGTGAAAACCCGCGCGCAGGGCCTCACGGGCCTGGCGCGGGTTGCCCAGCAGTCGTCGCCCGGTGCCGATGCGCCGGGTCGTTCGCTTGTGCTCATCCATTAATCGCTTGGCCCCCTCGTTCGAATAATGCCGCACGCCAGTGGGCGATTCGACTCAGCCGACTATGAAAGCGCTATGAATCGCCGAGCCGAAACAAAGGGAAGTCACAGCCGGATCTCATCGAAGCATGGCCGGCGCGGCCCGATACTTGAGTGGTGACTCGACCCGCCCCGCCCCTCCTGACGATTCGGCACGACGGGTCCCAACGATCCTTCGCGGCCGGACACGAAGTGGTCGTCGGACGCGACGTGCAGGCCGACGTGCGGATCGCCGATCCGCGAATCTCGCGCGCGCATCTGATCCTGCGTTTCGACCAAGGCCGCTGGCTGGCAATCGATAACGGCTCCCTGAACGGGACCTATCTCAACGGTTACCGGATGCCGGTCATCGACATCCACGACGGCCAGAGCATCCACGTCGGGAACCCGCGGGGCCCGCACCTGACCTTCGCGATCGGGCCCCGCCAGGGCCACGCCGGCCGCCCGGCCCGCACCCGGCCCCGCCACGATTCCGGCCCGCCGACACTGGCGTGGTCAGCGCCGGGCGCGCAACCGAACGCGCCGCATCGGCCGCCGCCGGGCCGGGGCGGTCCACCCGAGCCGCCGACCGTCGTCCACTCCGTTTCACCCGCAACGGAATTCACGGTGATCGACGCCAAGACTGCCGACGTGTCGAACCTGGCGACGCGTTTTGTGAGATTGCTCTCCCCGCGCGCGTCGTCCGCCGCGGGCACCACCGGCGCAATGACCATCGGGCGTGCCCCCGAAAACGACATCGTCGTCCCCGACGTGTTGGCGTCGCGTCAGCACGCGACCTTGGTCCCCACGCCGCTGGGCACCGAGATCCGGGACAACAGCGTCAACGGCACGTTCGTCAACGGCACCCGGGTCGGGTCGGCGATCCTGTCCGACGACGACGTCGTCACCATCGGCAACGTCGACCTGGTCTTTCGCGCCGGCACGCTCACCCCACACAGCGAGGCCGCGACACGCACCGGCGGCCTCGAGGTGCGCAACGTCAAGTACGTCGTCGACAACGGAAAACAACTGCTCGACGACATCTCGCTGATCGCCCGTCCCGGAACACTGACGGCCGTGATCGGCGGGTCGGGCGCCGGAAAGAGCACCCTGGCCAGGCTCATCGCCGGCTACACCACCCCGAGCTCGGGCTCAGTTACGTTCGAGGGACACAACATTCACGCCGAGTACGCGTCCCTGCGCAGCAGGATCGGCATGGTGCCCCAAGACGACGTGGTGCATCGCCAGCTGACCGTCAACCAGGCGCTGGGCTACGCCGCCGAGCTGCGGCTGCCGCCCGACACGGGCAAAGCGGACCGCGCCAAGGTCGTCGCCCAGGTGCTCGACGAGCTCGACCTGACCAAGCACGCCGACACCCGCGTGGACAAGCTCTCCGGCGGGCAGCGCAAACGCGCGTCGGTGGCGCTCGAGCTGCTGACCGGGCCGTCACTGCTGATCCTCGACGAGCCCACCTCGGGCCTGGACCCCGCGCTCGACCTGCAGGTCATGACGATGCTGCGCCAGTTGGCCGACGCCGGCCGCGTCGTGCTGGTGGTCACGCACTCGCTGTCCTACCTGGACGTCTGCGACCAGGTGTTGCTGATGGCCCCCGGCGGTAAGACGGCCTACCGCGGCTCGCCCGAGCAGATCGGCGACGCGATGGGGACCACCAACTGGGCCAAGATCTTCACCCAGGTCGGTGCGGACCCGGACGAGGCGAACCGTCGCTTTGTGGAACGGAGCGAGGCCCAAAAGCGCGTGCCGGACAAGGCCGATGAGCCCAGCGGCCTCGGCGAGCCGGTGCACACCAGCGTGCGACGCCAGATCTCGACCATCGCCCGACGGCAATTTCGCCTCGTCGTCGCCGACCGCGCCTACTTCGTCTTCCTGGCGCTGCTGCCGTTCATCCTGGGTTCGCTGTCATTGACCGTCCCGGGCAGCAACGGATTTCGTGCGCCCGGGCCGAACGCGGGAACGCCCGACGAGGCCGCGCAGATACTCGCCCTGTTGATGCCGGCCGCGGCATTCATGGGCACCGCGTTGACGATTCGCGACCTGGTCGGCGAGCGGGCCATCTTTCAGCGGGAGCAGGCGGTCGGCCTGTCGACCACCGCCTACCTGCTCGCCAAGAGCGCGGTGTTCTGCGCGTTCGCCATCCTGCAGTCGGCGATCGTCACGGCGATCGTGGTGGCCGGCAAGGGCGCACCCACGCGCGGCGCGGTTCTGTTCGGCCACTCCACGCTCGGGGCCACCGTCGAACTGTTTACCACCGTCGCCGCGACGTGCGTCGCGTCGGCCATCCTGGGACTGGCCATCTCGTCGCTGGTGCGCTCCAGCGAGCAGATCATGCCGCTGTTCGTGGTGACCGTGATGGCGCAGCTGGTGCTGTGCGGCGGCATGGTGCCCGTGACCGGCCGGCTCGGCCTGAACCAGCTGTCCTGGGCGATGCCGGCGCGCTGGGGCTATGCCGCCGCCTCGTCGACGGTGGACCTGCGGCACCTGGTGCCCGATTCGCTGCTGTCGCAGGACAGGTTCTGGCAGCACACGCCGAAGAGCTGGCTGCTCGACATGGGCATGCTGGCCGCGCTGTCGCTGCTGTATGCCGGCTTTGTGCGGTGGAAGATCCGGTTGCGCCGGTAGGGTGACATCATTCAGGAGGAAAAGCGACATTCATCCACCGAAACACGAAACGTTCGACCTGGCGGGCCGCACCAACACCGATCCCAAGGGCATTGTGCGGGCCGTGGACGAGTATGCGGTGCGCCCGTGGGGTCTCTATGTCGCGCGTCCCACCCCCGGCCGCGCCCAGTTCCACTACCTCGAGTCGTGGCTGCTGCCGTCCTTGGGCTTGCGCGCCACGGTCTTTCACTTCAATCCCGGCCATGAACGCGACCACGACTACTACCTGGATGTGGGCGAATACACGCCGGGCCCCGAGGTATGGCGTTCCGAGGATCATTACCTCGACATCGAGGTACGCACCGGTGCCCGCGCGGAACTGGCCGATGTCGACGAGTTGCTCGACGCGGTGCGCCACGGCCTGCTAACCCCCGAGGTCGCGGAGCTGGCGGTGCAACGCGCCGTGGCCGCGGTGGATGGATTGGCCCGCAACGGCTATGACCTGTCGCGGTGGCTGGCCGGCGGCGGCATGGAACTGACCTGGCTCAGCTCAACGGGAGTTTGAGAAACGGTGTGGTCGTGGGTTGGGCGGAGCCCTGCCCCGGTTCGGCCGTCACCGCGAGCACGGTGCTGTGCCCTAGGTTGGGCACGATGGCGGTGGTGGACGGCTTGACGGTGTCGGCACCCATGGTGCCCGCCGGGCGCGGCCCGTTCTGGTCGATCAGCCACATCTCGTAGACGCTGTCGGGCAGGGGCGGCGCGACGTTGTTCAGCACGACCACCGCCGCGTTGCGTTGCCGGGAGAACACCACGGTAGCGGTGCCACCGGCCGGCAGTTCGGCGGTGGCGGTGTGGACGTCCGGCGCGGCGAAGACGGCCTCCGCCGTCGATGTCGTCGGCGTCGGGCGGAGCGCCACGGTGACGCCGGTAGCGATCACCGCGGCGACCACGGCCGCGGCGGCCGCCAATGCCGCTGTGCGCCAACGTATCCGGCCGGAGCGACGGGGTTCGACGGCCGCCAGCACTTTGGCGCGCAGCCTCGGGTGCGGATCCAGTTCGGTGTGCGCCGACACGACCGCCATCGTCTCGCGAACCGCCCGCACTTCGGCGTGAAATTCCTCGGCGACCGACGGCGGCGCGGCCGCGACGCGTCGCTCGATATCCGCGCGTTCGGCGTCGGAGACGGCGTCGAGCGCGTACGCGGCGGCCAGCTCGAGCAGGGTGAAATCGGATGGGTCGGTCATGGCACATCCAAACAACGACGGAGTTTGCGCAAGGCATCCCGCATCCGCGATTTGATCGTCGACGGGTTCTGCGCAAGACGCTCGGAAACCTGAGCGTAGGTCAGGCCCTGGTAGTAGGCCAATTCGACGCATTGACGCTGGGCGTCGGTCAACCCCTGCAGGCATTCGACGACCCGGTCGCGCTCGTCGCGGGCCATCGCGGCGTCGGCGACGACGTCGCGATCGCGCTCGACATCCGCGGCGCCGTAGCGTGATTCGCGATCCGTCGCCGCTTGTTCGGCACGGACCCGGTCGACGGCCCGCCGGTGCGCCAGCGACAGGATCCACGCCACCGCGCTCCCGGCCGCCGGATCGTAGGCCCGGGCGTTGCGCCACAACTGCAGGTAGATCTCCTGGGTCGTCTCCTCGCTGTATCCGGGATCGCGAAGGACCCGGAACACCAGCCCGAAGACCCGGGCGCGCGTCTGGTCGTAGAGTTGCGCGAACGCATCGGTGTCCCGGTCGGCCACCCGGCGCAGCAACGTATCGAGCTCGCCGCTGACGCGCGCCGAACTACCCATGGCGCGATAGCGTAACGAGTCCCGCGGCGCCGCGCGCACTCGCGCCGTTCGAGCGGCTGCGAGGACCTCCATAACTGGTATTCGGGGCCGCCCCGGCCGCGGACGTTGCGAGAAATCGCACCGCGGCCGCCGGGCGGCCCGCACTTGTTGTGCGCCCCAATTTCCGTCCACCGCCCCGTCGTTTCCGAATGACTGCGGTCCGGCCGAAATACGGCGGCACAAGGCCGCCCATGACGAAGGAGTCGAACGCAATGACGAACGCTCGCGCAAGGACGGTCGCGGCCACGGGGCTGGCAGCGACCGCACTGTTAGTCGGCTTGTCAGGATGTTCCAGCAACAAGTCGGCGTCTGGGCCGACAACCAGCAGCATGACCAGCAGCATGACCGCGCCTTCCACAACGTCGGGCGCCGCCGACCCCGCCGCTGACCTGGTCGGCCCGGGTTGCGGGGACTACGCGAAGCAGAACCCCACCGGCCCGGGCTCGGTGGCGGGGATGGCGCAGGACCCGGTCGCCACCGCGGCGTCGAACAATCCGATGCTCACCACGTTGACGTCGGCCCTGTCGGGCAAGCTCAACCCCGACGTGAACCTCGTCGACACCCTCAACAACGGCCAGTACACGGTCTTCGCGCCGACCAACGCCGCCTTCGACAAACTTCCCGCGGCGACGCTGGACAAGCTGAAGACCGACGCGCCGATGCTCAAGAGCATCCTGACCTATCACGTCGTGCAGGGACAGACGAGCCCGAACAAGATCGGCGGCAGTCACGCGACGCTGCAGGGCGCCACCGTGAACGTGACCGGCCAGGGCAATGGCCTCAAGGTCAACGACGCCGGTCTGGTGTGCGGAGGGGTGCACACCGCCAACGCGACGGTGTACATGATCGACACCGTGCTGATGCCGCCGGCCCAGTAGGTCCTTCGGCGCATCGGCCTTCGCGCGCCTGCCGTGGGCGCACGAGACTCGATGCGATCCATGACCGGGCCGGCTGCGAATAGCAGTCATGTTGACTCTCGCGCTGATCGGCTTCGTCGGAGGCTTGATCACCGGCGTGTCACCGTGCATTCTGCCGGTGCTGCCGGTGATCTTCTTCTCGGGCGCGCAAGGCTCCGGCGGCGACGCGACCGAACATTCACGCTCGCAACGGCTACGGCCCTACCGGGTGATCGTCGGCCTCGTGCTCAGCTTCAGCCTGGTCACCCTGATCGGGTCGACGCTGCTCTGGCTGCTGGGCCTGCCGCAGGACGCCATCCGGTGGGCGGCGCTGGCGGCCCTGGTCGCGATCGGGTTGGGCCTGATCTTCCCCAGGTTCGAACAACTCCTGGAGCGCCCCTTCGCGCGCATCCCGCAGAAGCAAATCGGCGGGCGCGGCAACGGTTTCGGTGTCGGCCTGGCATTGGGCGTGCTCTACGTCCCCTGCGCCGGTCCCGTGCTGGCCGCGATCGTGGTCGCCGGGGCGACCGCCTCGATCGGAACGGGCACGGTCGTGCTCACCTGCGCGTTCGCCATCGGTGCCGCGCTGCCGCTGCTGATCTTCGCGCTGGCGGGCCGGCAAGTGGCGCAACGGGTGGCGGCCTTCCGGCGCCGGCAGCGCGGGATCCGCATCGCCGCAGGCATAGTCACGATCGGGCTCTCGGCGGCGCTCGTGTTCAATGTGCCCGCGCTGCTGCAGCAGGCGATCCCCGACTACACCGGCGCGCTGCAGGACAAACTCGCCGGCGATCAGCGGGTCCGGGAAAAGCTCAACCTGGGCGGCATCGTCAACGATCAGAACGCGCAGCTGTCCCGCTGCAGCAATGGCGCCCCGGAGCTCGAAAACTGCGGCCCGGCACCCGATCTCAAAGGCATCGCCGGCTGGCTGAACACCCCCGCCGGCACCCCGATCGAGCTGAAATCGCTGCGCGGCAAGGTCGTGTTGATCGACTTCTGGGCGTACTCGTGCATCAACTGCCAGCGCGCGATCCCGCACGTCGTCGGCTGGTACAACGCCTATCACGGCGACGACTTCGAAGTCATCGGGGTGCACACCCCCGAGTACGCGTTCGAAAAGGTACCCGGCAATGTCGCCAAGGGCGCCGCCGGCCTCGGCATCAAATACCCGATCGCGCTCGACAACGGCTACTCCACCTGGACCAACTACCGCAATCGGTACTGGCCCGCGGAATACCTGATCGACGCGGACGGCACGGTGCGCCACATCAAGTTCGGCGAGGGCGACTACCACGTCACCGAGCGGCTGATCCGGCAATTGATCTCCCTCGCGGACCCCCGGGCCGCGCTGCCCCCGCCAGTGGACGCCGCCGACACCACCCCGCGGCACCAGACGACCCCCGAGACGTACTTCGCCGTCGGCAAGGTCGTCAACTATGGCGGCAGCGGCCAATACGACGAGGGCTCAGCAACATTCGACTATCCCCCGGCCCTCGCGGCCGACAGCTTCGCGCTGCGAGGGCCGTGGACGCTCGACTACCAGGGCGCGACCGCCGACAGCGACCAGTCCAGCATCAAACTCAACTACCACGCCACCAACGTCTACCTGGTCGTCGGCGGAACCGGGACCGTCACGGTGACGCGCGATGGCCGCTCCACCCCGCTGCCGATCAGCGGGCCGCCGACGTCACACCAGATCGTCGCCGGCGACCATCCCGACACCGGCACCCTCGAGGTGCGTCCCGGCAAAGGGCTGCAGGTGTATTCGTTCACCTACGGTTGATCGCCACCAATCGCGCCGCTGGGCAATCCAACAGCGCCGCGGCTCCGAATCCCCGGTAACGACGGCCGAAGGTGGCCGTCGACGAACCGGAGGGACCAACGCGATGAAACTGGACAAAAAAGCAATGGCGGCAACGGGGCTTGCCGCGGTGACCATGATGGGTTTCGCGATCACAACGTCCCCGCTGGCCGCGGCCGCCGACCTGGTCGGACCGGGATGCGGAGACTACGCGAGCGCACACCCCGACGGCCCCGCCTCGGTGCAGGGCATGTCGCAGGTGCCCGTCGCGGTGGCGGCCTCCAACAACCCGATGCTCACGACGCTGACTTCCGCGGTGTCCGGCCAGCTCAACCCGCAGGTCAATCTCGTCGACACCCTCAACAACGGTCAGTACACGGTGTTCGCGCCGACCGACGACGCGTTCAACAAGCTGCCGGCCTCGACGGTCGACCAGCTGAAAACCGACTCCGCGATGCTGAACAAGATTTTGACCTACCACGTCGTGCAGGGCCAGCTGAGCCCCGCGAAGGTGATCGGCAGTCACCGCACCCTGCAGGGTGCCGACCTGGCCGTCAACGGTCAGGGAAACAACTTGACCGTCAACAACGCCGGCGTGGTCTGCGGCGGGGTGCCGACCGCCAACGCGACGGTGTACATGATCGACACCGTTTTGATGCCACCGGCGTAGCGCGGCCGGGGCTACCCTGGCGCCATGATCGCGAGGCCGGCGCGCACTGGGTATGCCCCGAGATGGTGGTTCAGATCGGATTCAGCGAGTGGACGCGCGATGGCAAGCTGCGGCATCCGCGCTACCTCGGTGCGCGCCGACAAGGAACCCGGCGAAGTCGTGCGGGAGACGCACTGATGGCTGCTGAACCCGGTTTCATCCAGCAGGATTTCCGGGCCGACCGGTTGACCATTCGAGATCGCCCCAAACAGCCTGCCGGACAACCGGATTCGTGGGCGAACATGTCGAGGCACGTCCGCTCCCCGGCGGGCCCACTGCGGCGCGTGGCGAAGCTCGGTGCCTGAACTGCCCGACGTGGAAGGGTTCCGGCGGCAACTGGCCGCCGGGTTGCCGCGGCGGCGGATCCGGCACGTGCAGGTGCACGATCCGGGGATCTTGCGTAACACCACCGCAAAAGCGTTCGCGCGCAGGCTGACCGGTCACCGATTCGCCGGTCCACGCCGGCACGGCAAGTGGCTCGTGCTGCCCACGGACGGCCCGGCACTGCTGATCCACAGCGGCATGACCGGCCGCCCCTACTATGCCGCGAGCGGGGCCACCCGCGACCCCTACGAGCGGCTCGTGCTGGAGCTGGACAGCGGCGAACTGCGCTACGCCGACCTCCGCAAGTTGCGCGGGATATGGCTGGCCGACGATGCCGACGACATCACCCACGTCACGGGCCCGCAGGGTCCCGACGCGCTGGGCCTCGGGTTGCGCGAATTCCGCGCGGTGCTGAACTCCCGATCCGCACGCTCGCGCCAGCTCAAACCCACGCTGATGGACCAATCGGTGATCGCCGGCCTCGGCAACCTGCTGGTCGACGAGATCTGCTCGCGGGCCAGGATTCGGCCCACCGTGGCCGTCGCGGAATTGGGTGACGACGACGCGAAGACCTTGCATGCCGCGATGACGCGGGTGCTGCGCACCGCCGTGCGGCATGGCCGGGTGCCGGGTTTGCCACGCTGGCTCACCAGGGTGCGTGACGAACCCGACCCGCGCTGCCCGCGCTGCGGCACGCCGCTCGAGCGTGCCCGGGTGGGCGGCCGGGCGACGCTGTGGTGTCCGCGCTGCCAGCCTTGACGCACTCCAGCGCAAACCATCTGGTTCGCAAATCACGCTGGTTGTAATGTCACCGGCTATGAGCTGCAAAGGCCGCAGGATCCTGCCGATCGCCGCGGTGACGCTGATCGCCGCCGGCGCCCAGCTGAACCCGGCGACGGCGAGGGCGGATCTGCACAACATCACCTATCGCGCCAGGATCGACGGCGTCACGACGGGAAGTCAGGCCACGTTCGTGATCAACGGCGGCCAGACGAACACCGCTGGGCTGAGCTCGATGCCCGGCAACGCGTTCGAAGCCGACACGGTGTTGCCCGACCCGCAGCAGGCCGGCATGCGCATCGTGCTGCACTTCCCGTACTCGGCGAACGTGCACTGCGAGATCGACGTGGACGACAACGTTTTCGTCCAGGCTGACCAAATGGTCAGGCCGGTGGCCGGGAACGCCGATCCCAACAACGGTGCGCTGCAGTGCGGGGCGCCGCTGCCCTAGCTAAGGGCGCCAGCCCGTCGAGTCGGCCCACTCCCAGGCCCGCCGGTAGGCGCCGAGGAACCAGCGCTCCTTGCTGTCGGCGTATATCGCAGTGTCACCGCCGGCGAGCTGTTCGGCCGCGCGCTTGACGCTCAGGTACTCGGCGCGCGCGTCGGGGTCGGCCCTCAGCCAATCGACGAACAGCAGCGCGAACTGCTGATTGGGATGGCCGGCCACCCGGATATGCACGTTGGTAATCCGGCCCGGGTCGGCTGATTTGTGAAAGCGCTTGTGCCACAGCCCTGGAGCATCACTGTGGTCGTACCTCAGGTCGGTGCTGCGGGCGGTGTCCTTGGGAACATCCTCGCCGATGTCCCCGACGCGCGGGTAACCGGCAGATAGCAACGGTTCGACGAGTTCGTCGGCGACATCCAATGATTCGACCGTGATCTGGATGTCGATGACGTCCTTGGCCGGAAAATCCGGCACGGCCGTCGAACCGATGTGGTCGACGCGCAGCGCCCGGTGCCCGCAGGTCGTCTTGAGGCGGTTGAGGATTCGTTGCGCCTGATCCGGCCAGGTCGGGTCGGGCGGCACCAAACGGGCCGGCGCCCGGGCGATCTGGCGCGTGCTCAGGTTGTGGGCGAACGGCACGATGCGGTTGTCCCACACCTCCTGCGCCCGGCGCGCCAAGTCTTCCGGGCTGCCGGAGTTGTCCAACCAGATGTCGGCCACAGCGCGGCGCTGGTCGTCGCCGGCCTGCGCGGCGATCCTGGCGCGGGCATCGTCTTCG
Organism: Mycobacterium sp. NTMscope_Eco_3; assembly: GCF_976985685.1. Classification (NCBI taxonomy): domain Bacteria; kingdom Bacillati; phylum Actinomycetota; class Actinomycetes; order Mycobacteriales; family Mycobacteriaceae; genus Mycobacterium; species Mycobacterium sp. NTMscope_Eco_3. The sequence goes on from NZ_CDRJYZ010000001.1 coordinate 3,007,849, forward strand.
GCCATGCCGCGTTGCTCGACCAGCCGCCGCAGCCGCAGCTCGACGTCTGCGTACACGATGACCACGAGCGGGAACAGCGGCGCCATCCCGGACTCGACGAGCAGCGGAATGTCCTCGACGACAACCGAATCCTCGGCCACCGACGCGATGATCTCCGCGCGGCGCATCCCCACCAGGGGGTGGACGATCCCATTCAGCGTCTGGCGCGCCTCGTCGTCACGAAAAGCCTTGGCGGCCAACGCCGGACGATCGAGCGCTCCGTCCGGCAGCAGGATGTCGTCACCGAACGCTTCGACGAGCGCCGCCAGCCCTTCGGTGCCCGGCTGGACCACCTCACGTGCGATGACGTCGCCGTCGACGATGACGGCGCCGCACCGTTCGAACGTGGACGACAGCGCCGACTTGCCGGCGCCGATGCCGCCGGTCAACCCGATACGCAGCATGGCGTCCTCAGGAAGGGGTCACGCGTTGCCGGCGAGTTTCTCCCGCAGCGCGGCCAATTGGGCATCGCTGGCCAGCGATCCGCCCGCCTTCTCCGGGGGCGCACCGTTGCCCGGCGACTGCTCGCCGCCGGCGTGCCCGGCCGCCTCGGCCGCGGCGAACTTCTCCATCTGCGCGGTGTGCATCTTGTGCCGGCGCTCGGCCTCGGCGTAGCGGGCCTCCCACTCGGTGCGCTGCTTGTCGAATCCCTCGAGCCATTCGTTGGTTTCGGAGTCGAAGCCCTCGGGGAAGATGTAGTTGCCCTGCTCGTCGTAGCTGTCGGCCATGCCGTACTTCGCCGGGTCGAACTCGTCGGTGTAGTCCTCGTTGGCCTGCTTGAGCGACAGCGAGATCCGGCGCCGCTCCAGGTCGATGTCGATGACCTTGACCATCGCGTCGTCGCCGACGGCAACCACCTGGTCGGGGACCTCGACGTGGCGCTCGGCCAGCTCGGAGATGTGCACCAGACCTTCGATGCCCTCCTCGACGCGGACGAACGCGCCGAACGGAACCAGCTTGGTGACCTTGCCGGGCACGATCTGGCCGATGGCGTGGGTGCGGGCGAAGTGACGCCACGGGTCTTCCTGAGTCGCCTTGAGCGACAACGAAACCCGCTCGCGGTCCATGTCGACGTCCAGCACCTCGACGGTGACCTCGTCGCCGACCTGGACCACCTCGGACGGGTGGTCGATGTGCTTCCAACTCAGCTCGGAGACGTGCACCAGACCGTCCACACCGCCGAGGTCGACGAACGCGCCGAAGTTGACGATGGAGGAGACGACACCCTTGCGGATGGCGCCCTTCTGCAGCTGGTTGAGGAACTCGCTGCGCACCTCGGACTGCGTCTGCTCGAGCCACGCCCGGCGCGACAGCACCACGTTGTTGCGGTTCTTGTCGAGTTCGATGATCTTGGCCTCGATCTCCTTGCCGATGTACGGCTGCAGATCGCGCACGCGGCGCATCTCGACCAGCGAGGCGGGCAGGAAGCCGCGCAGCCCGATGTCGAGGATCAGGCCACCCTTGACCACCTCGATGACGGTGCCCTTGACGGCCTCGTCCTTCTCCTTGAGCGCCTCGATGGTGCCCCAGGCGCGCTCGTACTGCGCGCGCTTCTTGGACAGGATCAGGCGGCCCTCTTTGTCCTCCTTGGTGAGGACCAGCGCTTCAACCTCGTCTCCCACGGAAACGACCTCGTTGGGGTCGACGTCGTGCTTGATCGAGAGCTCGCGGGCGGGGATGACCCCTTCGGTCTTGTAGCCGATGTCGAGGAGCACCTCGTCCCGGTCCACTTTGACGATCGTGCCTTCGACGATGTCGCCATCGTTGAAGTACTTGATCGTTTTGTCTATTGCGGCGAGAAAGTCCTCGCTGGAGCCAATGTCGTTGACGGCTACTTGCGGCGAGGTGACGGCGGGACTCGGCATATTGTTGGGGTGCTCCGGACAGGTTTGGTCGTAGGGACAATTGGGATTTACCCATCGAGGCTACTCGACTGTGCACACGCTGGCCAAACCCAGTCCCGGCGCTTCACCCGGTTCGGTGGGCCACCCGGTTGGTGAAGGCGCCGTGGTAGCTCATCGGCACGTGGAACGGCAGCCAGGCCTCCGCGATCGGGCCGTCCGCCACGCGGGCCGCGTCGACCACCATTAACCTGCTGCGATGCTGCGATTCGTGGTATCCGACCGTGAGTAACCAGCCGTCGTCCTCGGCCGTTCCGCCGGGGCGCGGCACAAACGTCGGCTCCACCAGCACGTCGCCGGGCGGGCAATAGGTCTGAACCGCGCCGGTGCGTTGATTGATGCGCGCGATCCCCTGGCCCTCGAACTTCGCGGGGTCCTGGACGGTCACGTAGGACACGTCGTGCCGCGTCGTGGAACGCCGCTGGTCGATTTGGGGGAATTCGCACCCGAAATCGGCCAACGGTTCGCCGGACACCCGCCCCGACGGGGTGATCCGGAACCGCGTCAGCACCACGGCGTCGTCGATGGCCCCGTAGTTGTCGAGCTGGGCGATGTCCGACCGGATGTGTGCGGTGTATTTCTTCATGCCGGCATACGTCTGGGGCACGAACCGCGGCAGCTCGACGACGACGTCGTCGCCGTCGTCATAAGCGTTGGTGAAATGCCAGTGATAGAACGGGTCGGTCTCGGCCACCCGGACCCGGCCCCCGTCGCGCGGCGCGAGAACGAAGTACGACGGCGTGTGCGGCTTGAAACGTATGGAGTCCCAATAGGATTGGTGGCCGGCCAGCGCCCACGGGTTGATGCGCAGCGGCGATACGACGAAGATCGCGTAGCGCCGGGTCAACGCCATGTCGTGCACCACGCCCATCCCGGGCAGCGGCACCGCGCGCAGGTAGCGGGTCACGCCGTTGGCGCCGGTCTGATAGAGCCGCAGGCGCATCCGCGGCACCGCCTCGCCCGCCAACTCCCGCAGCCGGCGCCACCGCTCGCGACCGCCGGCCCCGCGCAGCACGTGGCGCAGGTCGATCCGCGGAAAGTACGGGTCGAACCCGAAGTTGATTTTGGTGTTGGTGGCCGGGTCGTAGGTGTAGTGCGCCGAATAGGCCCGGACCGCACCCTTGAGCGCCCCGCCGAGGTTTGACGGCCCGATGGTGTCCAGGGTGTCGAGATCGAGTTCGTGCGGCGGTCCGCCCTCCCAGAGCGCCAGCAGCTGGTTTCGGTTGACCATGACGCTGGTGTTGGCGGTGTTGGCGGGAAGCCGCAGCGCGTTCGCCAACGTGCCGCCGTCGCGCTGGTAGGCGAAGCCGCGGTCCACCAGGCGTCCGGCCGCCGTCGACCTCAGGTAGTGCTTGGTGCGGACGAAGCGGTTGCGGAAACGCACCCCCGATCCGTCGAGGACGAACGCGCTGACCATCCCGTCGGCGTCGAAAATGCTCTCGACCTGCTGCGATCCGAGAGTCCAGCGGCCCGAGCCGTTCCGGTACAGGGTGCCGACCAGGCCGTCGGGGATCGTTCCGGTGATTTCGGTGACGTCGACATCGGTTTCGCCGACGATGTTTTCCCAGTAGCGCGAAGGAGCTTGAACCTCTGCCAGAACCATAAAAGACAGTCTGTCTATTATGATTGGGCGTTGTCAATGGTCTTGATGTCATCCGCGTTGAACGGCAGGGCCGCCCCGCCGTCCCAGCACAGTGCGGTGAGGTGTTCGACGAGCGCCTCCCGCGGCATGGTTCCCGTCCGGCACCACCATTCCGCGGCCGCAACCGCCGACCCGACGATGGCCCGCGACCAAGGCGCCGCCGCCATGCGCGCGTCCTCGGAGCCGGACGACGACGCCAGCATCCATTCGACGGCGCCGGCCAGCTGCTCGAAGACACTGGTCGACGGGTCGCCGGTCAGGGCCCGGTAAAGGTTCGGCTCGGCTTGCATCCACGCGCTGATCACGTCGAAAAACAACGCCATCCGCTCCCGAAGGTCGGTGGAACCGGCTGCGCGAGTGGTGATTTCGGCGAGCAGCCGCTGCGAGGTGCGTTTGCTCAGCTCGGCCAGCAGCGCGTCACGGCCGGGGTACACGGCGTAGACCGCCGACCGGACGAACCCGGCCTCGCCCGCGATGTCGACCAGTCCGGCCGACGGGCCCTTGGCACGGATCACCCGCTCGGCGGCGTCGAGGAGCTCCGAGCGCCGCTCGCCGGGATCCACCCGCGAGCCCGCCGGGCGACCTCGACTGCGCTTTGCCGCGGGCATGGACGGTGGCCTGTCAGTGCGCCGCAGCGTCCCAGCTGCGCCCGTAGCCGACCGAAACCTCGAGTGGGACGTCCAGCGGGTAGGCGCCGCCCATCTTGTCGCGCGCCAGGGCTTCGAGCTGCTCTCGTTCCCCCGGCGCGACCTCGAACAACAGCTCGTCGTGCACCTGCAGCAAGATCCGGGAGGACAGCCCGGCGTCCTTGATCGCCTGGTCGGTCTCGATCATCGCCACCTTGATGATGTCGGCCGCGCTGCCCTGGATGGGCGCGTTGAGCGCCGCCCGCTCGGCGGCCTCGCGCACCTGGCGGTTACTGCTGTCGAGTTCGGGCAGATAGCGGCGGCGGCCGAACACCGTCGAGGTGTAGCCATCCTTGCGGGCCTGTTCCACGACGTCCATCAGGTAGTCGCGGACCCCGCCGAACCGGGCGAAGTACTGCTCCATCTGGTCTTTGGCCTCTTCGGTGGAGATCTTGAGCTGGGCGGACAGCCCGTAGGCGCTCAGTCCGTAAGCCAGCCCGTAGGACATGGCCTTGACCCGGCGGCGCAGTTCGGCGGTGACCTCCTCGATCGGCACGCCGAAGGCGCGTGAGGCGACGAACGAGTGCAGGTCCTCCCCGGTGTTGAAGGCCTCGATGAGCCCCGCGTCCTTGGACAGGTGGGCCATGATCCGCATCTCGATTTGGCTGTAGTCGGCGGTCATCAGCTCGCCGTAGCCGTCGCCGACCACGAACGCGTCGCGGATCCGCCGGCCGGCCTCGGTGCGGATCGGGATGTTCTGCAGGTTCGGCTCGGTCGACGACAACCTGCCCGTCGCGGCGATGGTCTGATTGAACGTGGTGTGGATGCGCCCGTCGGAGGCCACGGAATTCAGCAGCCCGTCGACGGTGACCTTGAGCCTGGTGGCGTCGCGGTGGGCCAGCAGGTGCTGCAGGAACGGGTGACCGGTCTTGTCGAACAGCGATTGCAGCGCGTCCGCGTCGGTGGTGTAGCCAGTCTTGGTGCGCTTGGTCTTCGGCATCTCCAGCTCGTCGAAGAGCACCGCCTGCAACTGTTTTGGCGAGCCCAGGTTGATCTGCTTGCCGATGACCGCGTACGCCGCTTCGGCCGCGTCGCGGATCAGGTGAGCGAAGTCGCTCTGCAGCTCGGTCAGCAACTCCAAATCGACTGCGATGCCGGCGTTTTCCATCCCCGCCAGCACCCGCTGCACCGGCAGCTCCATGCCGCTGAGCAACGAGGTGGAGTTGATGCGGGCCAGCTCCTCGTCGAGCGCGTCGGCCAGATCCAGCACCGCCACGGCACGCAAAAGCAGTGTCTGTACCGCCTGGTCGTCGGTGCCGTCGGTGTCATCCAGTAGCGAAAGCTGTTGCTGTTCAGGGTTTTCGGCCCGCAACTCGCGCCGCAGATAGCGCAGCGACAGGTCGTCGAGGGAAAAGCTGCGCTGCCCGGGGCGCACCAGATAGGCCGCCAGCGCGGTGTCGGAGGTGACGCCGGCCAGCGCCCAGCCCCGCCCGGCCAGGTCGTGCATCGCCAGCTTGGCTTCGTGCAGCGCCTTGGGCGGGCCGGGGTCGGCCAGCCAGGACGCCAGCGCCGCTTCGTCTTCGGGGTCCAGCGTCGCGGTGTCGATGTAGCGGCCCTCGCCGTCGGCGGACACGATGGCCAGCGCGGTAGCGTCGGCGTCGTACGCCAGGTGGGTGCCGACGACGGCCAGCCCGAAGCGCTTCCCCGAGCTGTGCTCGGCCAACCACACCGCCAGCTCACCCGCTTCCAGCGCGCCGCCACGCACGTCGAAGCCCTCGTCGACCTCGGGCTCCACCGCGGCCAGGGTTTCGAACAGCCGGTCCCGCAGCACCCGGAACTCCAGGTCGTCGAAGAGCCGGTGGATCTGGTCGCGGTCCCACGGTTGCAGCCGCAGCGTGTCGGGCGTCTGGGCCAGCGGCACGTCTTTGACCAGATCGGTGAGCTCGCGATTGCGGATCACACTGGCCAGATGTTCGCGCAGCGCGTCGCCCACCTTGCCGCGCACCGAATCGACGTTGTCGACCAGCGCCTGCAGCGACCCGTACTCGCCGATCCATTTGGAGGCGGTCTTCTCCCCCACGCCGGGGACGCCGGGCAGGTTGTCGCTGGGGTCGCCGCGCAGCGCGGCGAAGTCGGGGTACTGGGTGGGCGTCAGCCCGTACTTTTCGACCACGGCATCCGGGGTGAAGCGGGTCAATTCGCTGACCCCCTTGCGGGGATAGAGCACCGTCACGTTCTCGCTGACCAGCTGCAGGGAATCGCGGTCGCCGGTGACCACCAGCACGCGATAGCCCTCGTTTTCGGCCTGGGTGGCCAGCGTGGCGATCAGGTCGTCGGCCTCGAATCCCGGCTCGGCGAGCACCGTGATGCCCAGGGCCGCCAGGACCTCCTTGGTGATGTCGATCTGGCCATGGAACTCGTCGGGCGTCGCCGACCGATTGGCCTTGTACTCCGGGTAGCGCTCGGAGCGGAAGGTCTGCCGCGACACGTCGAAGGCCGCGGCGATGTGGGTGGGGGCTTCGTCGCGCAGCAGGTTGATCAGCATGGCGGTGAAGCCGTAGACCGCGTTGGTGGTCAGCCCGCCGCGGGTCTTGAAGTTCTCGGCGGGCAGCGCATAGAACGCCCGAAACGCCAGGGAATTGCCGTCCAGCAGCATGAGCGTCGGCCTGGTTTGTTCCTCGCTGGCCTTCGTAGCGGTTTTCGTGGCGGGCACGGCTTTCACTTTAGGCACCCGGTGCGACGAGTTACGCGTCCCGACCGTGCCGCCCGCAGAACTGCAACACGTTTCAGTTTTATGCGTGGGCTGGGTACGCTGGCCCGGTGCCAGAAGTCATCCGACAAGAACCGGCGGTGGATGGATGGTTCGCCACCGACTCGACTAGCGAAGAAGCCGGTGTCCCGCATCTGATCGGCAGCAAGTGCCCCGAGTGCGGCACCTACGTCTTCCCGCCGCGGGAGAACAACTGCCCCAATCCGGGTTGCACCGGCGACGCGCTGGAATCGGTCGCGCTGTCGACGCGGGGAAAGCTGTGGAGCTACACCGAGAATCGGTACGCGCCGCCGCCGCCCTACCCGTCGCCGGACCCGTTTGAGCCGTTCGCCGTCGCCGCCGTGGAGCTGGCGAAGGAGGGCCTGATCGTGCTGGGCAAGGTCGTCGAGGGCACGCTGGCCGCCGACTTGAAGGTCGGCATGGAGATGGAACTGACCACCATGCCGCTCTACACCGACGACGACGGCGTGCAGCGCATCGTGCACGCGTGGAAGGTGGCGTGACGATGAGCGCTCCAGAACCGCTGTACATCTTGGGCGCCGGGATGCATCCCTGGGGCAAGTGGGGCAACGACTTCACCGAATACGGGGTGGCCGCGGCCCGGGCCGCGCTGAACGAAGCGGGCCTGGACTGGCGTCAGATCCAGTTGGTGGCGGGCGCGGACACCATCCGCAACGGCTACCCCGGGTTCGTCGCGGGTGCGACGTTCGCGCAGAAGCTCGGGTGGAACGGCGTGCCGGTCAGCTCGAGCTATGCCGCGTGCGCCAGCGGCTCGCAGGCGCTGCAGAGCGCCCGGGCCCAGATCCTGGCCGGCTTTTGCGACGTTGCCCTCGTCATCGGCGCCGACACCACGCCGAAGGGCTTTTTCGCCCCGGTCGGCGGTGAGCGCAAAAACGACCCCGACTGGCAGCGGTTCCACCTGATCGGCGCCACCAACCCGGTGTACTTCGCGCTGCTGGCGCGGCGGCGGATGGACCTCTACGGCGCCACGCTCGAGGATTTCGCCCAGGTCAAGGTCAAGAACTCGCGGCATGGCCTGCAGAACCCGAACGCCCGGTACCGCAAGGAGGTGTCGGTCGAGGACGTGCTGGCCAGCGCGGTGGTGGCCGACCCGTTGCGGCTGCTGGACATCTGCGCCACCTCCGACGGCGCGGCCGCGCTGATCGTGGCCAGCGCGAAGTTCGCCCGCGAACATCTCGGCTCGCTGGCCGGCGTGCCCTCGGTGCGGGCGGTCAGCACGGTCACCCCGAACTATCCGCAGCACCTGCCCGAATTGCCGGACATCGCAACGGATTCCACCGCCGCGGTGCCCGCACCCGATCGCGCGTTCAAGGACCATATCCTCGACGCGGCCTACGCCGAGGCGGGCATCGGGCCCGAGGACGTGAGCCTGGCCGAGGTCTACGACCTGTCCACCGCGCTGGAGCTCGACTGGTACGAACACCTGGGCCTGTGCCCCAAGGGCGAAGCCGAGGCGCTGCTGCGCAGCGGCGCGACCACCATCGGCGGCCGGGTTCCCGTCAACGCGTCCGGCGGGCTGGCGTGCTTCGGCGAGGCCATCCCCGCGCAGGCGATCGCTCAGGTCTGCGAGCTGACGTGGCAACTGCGCGGCCAGGCCACCGGTCGACAGGTGGAAAACGCCACCGTCGGGATCACCGCCAACCAGGGGCTGTTCGGGCACGGTTCGTCGGTGATCGTCGCCCGCTAGGGATTACGGCGGCTTCGGCTGTGAAGCCACGGCTTTCGGTGTGCGGCCACGGCGCCCGCGCTCGGCGTGTCGTCGCCGTGGGTTCCCAGTCAAAGCCGTGGCTTCACACTCGAATCCCTGAGCTCACACTCGACTCCGTGAGCTCACACTCGGCCGCCGAAGTTAGGCATCCTTGGGCGGATCCAGGGTCTCCAGAACCACTTCGGCGACCCGCTTCATCGTCGTCCGCCGGTCCATGGCGGCCCGCTGAATCCACTTGAACGCCTCGGGCTCAGTCATGCCCTGCTCGGTCTGCAGCAGACCCTTGGCGCGTTCCACCAGCTTGCGGGTCTCCAGCCGATCGGACAGCGTCGCCACCTCGCGCTCCAGCTCCGCGATCTCGCCGAACCGGCTGACGGCCAATTCGATGGCCGGGATCAGGTCGCTGATGGTAAACGGCTTCACCAGGTAGGCCATCGCCCCGGCGTCCCGGGCACGCTCGACCAAGTCGCGCTGACTGAACGCGGTCAACACGACGATCGGGGCGATGCGCTTGCTGGCTATCTCCGAGGCAGCGTCGATGCCGTCGCGGCGCGGCATCTTCACGTCCATGATCACCAGGTCCGGCTGATGGCGCTCGGCCAACTCGACGGCCTCCTGGCCGTCGCCGGCCTCCCCGACGATCTCGTAACCCTCCTCTCGGAGCATCTCCGCGAGATCCAGTCGGATGAGCGCTTCGTCTTCAGCGATCAGGACCCGGCGCGGCACAGCGGCGTCGGTGTCGGTCGTGGGGCCTGTCATGACGGACATTGTGTCGCGAACGCCTCAGACCAGCGTGCGCGGGGGCGGTGTGACAGCTGAGGACACCAAATCCTCTATGGTGGGAGGCTGCCTCTAAGGTAAGAGGCCGGCAAGCCCTCGTATCCCAACTGGCAGAGGAAACGGATTCAAAACCCGTCCAGTGTGAGTTCGAATCTCACCGAGGGCACCAGCAGCGCGGTCGGCAGCATCATCGGCGCCGCCCGGCATTCCGGTACTGCAGTGGCGCGTCCGCCGGACGAAACCGGTTCACGGTTTTCAATTCGACCGTAATACCTTCCAAAGGTATGGATTATCCCGTTTTTATAAACCGCGCGAGTTTATGACCTTTTGTGTCGCAGCCGCAATATGCCGCTTAAAAGATCACTTGAATTCATAAATTGGCGCTTCGTCGGCGGGATTCGACACGCGTGGCGACGCCACCCGGCTGATCGCCCGGGACGCCGCGCGAGCGCGAACGGCTCAGTCGCCGAATGACCGCGTGACGCACACCTGGCCCGAAGCCGAAACCTCCGGCCCCGCGGTGTAATTGCCGATGGAATCGCCGGCCACCCGTAGCAGCCAACTCGGATCACTACAGGCCATACTGCAGCCATCCATGAGCACGGCGGCAAGGGCAATGAGCGACGCAAGAACGATTCTTCTGAGAACCGCCATCAGGCACCCCTTAGTCGAGGCGAACACGCGTCACACAGAGCGTCCAACACGTGTTGAATAACCGAACCAAATGACTCGTAAACCCGACAAAAACCCGATAACAAGATGGTTATCAGATCCGGAAACTTACGGGGGCGAAAACGGTGATATTCATTAGACAGCCGACAAATACCCTGCTCAGCGGTTAGGCTTGCTGCGTGGCGGCCAAGGATTGTGGTGGCCCACCGCGATGGCCAGACGGCTCGTCGAAGCGCCCGGACTGTGTAGCCGCGGCGCGGGCCCAGTCGCGCGCCCGCAACCAGCACTACGCCGACAGCGCCGCGCGCCAATACCGGGTGCTCGCGATCGCCGCGTGGCTGGCCGTGCTGGTCTGCGTCGACTTCGTCGCTTTGCAGTTGATCACCGGAGTCTGGACCTGGCAGATCATCTCGATCAACGCCCTCGCCGCGATGATCTTCGCCGCGGTGCCATGGCTGCACCGCTTCGGTGCCCTCGTCGCGCCGCTGACCTTCATCGGCGCCGCCTACATCACCGTCTTCGTCAGCTGCTGGGACGCCGGCACGGGGACGGGCTCGCAGTTTTTCTTCTTGGTGGGCGCGTGCCTGGTGGTGCTGTTGCTGGGCATCGAACACACCGTGCTGGCGGCCGGCCTCACGGCGGTCGGGGCCGGGCTGGTGATCGCGCTGGAGTTCCTGGTCCCCCGCGACACCGGATTACAGCCGGCGTGGGCGCAGTCCATGACCTTCGTCGTCACCATCGTCTCGGCCTGCGTGATGGTGTTCGTGGCGGTGTGGTTCGCCCTGCGCGACACCCAGCGCGCCGAGGCGGTGATGGAGGCCGAGTACGAGCGCTCGGAAGCGCTGCTGGCCAACATGTTGCCGGGCAGCATCGCCGAGCGGCTCAAGAGCTCGTCGCGCAGCGTCATCGCCGACAAGTACGACGAGGTCTCCGTTCTGTTCGCCGACATCGTCGGGTTCACCGAACGCGCCAGCACCACCACCCCGGCCGACCTGGTGCGGTTTTTGAACCGGCTGTACGGCGCCTTCGACGAACTGGTCGACAAACACGGCCTCGAGAAGATCAAAGTCAGCGGCGATTCCTACATGGTGGTCAGCGGGGTCCCGCGGGCCCGGCCGGATCACGCCTTCGCCCTTGCCGATTTCGCACTCGACATGGCCAATGTCGCTGCCGCACTGAAGGATCCGCACGGCGACGCGGTCGCGCTGCGGATGGGCATGGCCTGCGGACCCGTGGTCGCGGGCGTCGTGGGCTCGCGCCGATTCTTTTACGACGTGTGGGGCGACGCGGTCAATGTCGCGTCGCGGATGGAGTCCACCGATTCGGTCGGACGCATCCAGGTGCCCGAGGCGATGTACGAAAGGCTCAAAAACGAGTTCGTCCTGCAGGAGCGGGGCCGCATCGAAGTCAAGGGCAAGGGCGTTATGCGCACCTGGTATCTCATCGGGCGCAAGGCAGCCGAAGAGCCGACCGACCTGCGCATCGGGCGATCGCACACCGCCCACGTCTGATCAAAGTCCCTGTACGGTCCCTGTACCACGGCCCGCGTTTGTGCCAGACTGCGGCCATGACTATCTCCCCTGACTCTCCTGGAACCCACCCCGTTCCAAGCTTGTTGCCGCATTTGTGGAAATCCGCTCTGCTGTCGGGAATTCTGTCGATCGTCCTCGGTGTCCTGGTGCTGGCGTGGCCGGGAATTTCCATCCTGGTCGCCGCCGTCGCCTTCGGCGTGTATCTGCTCATCACCGGTATCGCGCAGGTCATCTTCGCGTTCTCGCTGCACGTCTCGGCGGGGAGCCGGGTCCTGTTGTTCATCAGCGGGGCCGCGTCGCTGATCCTGGCGCTGCTCGCGTTCCGCCACTTCGGTCAGGGATACGCAATTCTGCTGTTGGCCATCTGGATTGGCATCGGGTTCATCTTCCGCGGTGTCGCCACGACGATTTCGGCCGTCAGCGACCCGCACCTGCCCGGCCGGGGCTGGAACATCTTCCTCGGCGTGCTCAGCCTGCTCGCTGGCATCGTGGTCGTGGCGTCACCGTTCGAATCGATTGTCACCCTGGCGATCGTGGTCGGCGCGTGGTTCGTCGTCATCGGGATCTTCGAGGTCATTTCGTCCTTCGGCATCCGCAAGGCGTCCAACACCCTCGGCGGCTGACGCGGGCGCCGGTGGCGCAGGCGCCGACCTATCTACTACACTCTGTCGTAGCCGTTGATCGGGCCTCCGCAGTCGGGAGATGACAGATGAATGTCGTCGATATTTCGCGGTGGCAGTTCGGTATTGTTACCGTCTACCACTTCATCTTTGTGCCGCTCACGATCGGTTTAGCCCCGCTGATCGCCATCATGCAAACGGTGTGGGTGGCCACCGGCAACACCGCGTGGTACCGACTGACCAAGTTCTTCGGCAAGCTGTTTTTGATCAACTTCGCCATCGGTGTGGCGACCGGCATCGTCCAGGAATTTCAGTTCGGGATGAACTGGAGCGAGTACTCGCGGTTCGTCGGCGACATCTTCGGTGCGCCGCTGGCGATGGAAGGGCTGTTCGCCTTCTTCTTCGAATCCACGTTCATCGGCCTGTGGATCTTCGGCTGGAGCCGGTTGCCGAAGCTGCTCCACCTGGCCTGCATCTGGATCGTCGCGATCGGTGTCAACGCCTCGGCGTTCTTCATCATCGCGGCGAACTCGTTCATGCAACACCCGGTCGGCGCGCACTACAACCCGGTGACGCGACGCGCCGAGCTGGACAGCATTTTCGCCCTGCTGTCCAACAACACTGCGCAAGCGGCGTTTTCGCACACCGTGGCCGGAGCGCTGCTGACCGCCGGTACCTTCGTCGCCGCCGTCAGCACATGGTGGATGGTGCGCTCCCGCACGACGGGATCCACCACCGAGGCCGCGGAAACCGAGGCCCGCACCATGTTTCGCCCCGCGGCAATGCTGGGGTGTGGGGTGGTGCTGCTCGCGGCGGTCGGCCTGTTCTTCACCGGTGATCGCCAGGGCAAGCTGATGTTCGTCCAGCAGCCGATGAAGATGGCGTCGGCGGAGGGGTTGTGCCACACCCAAACCGACCCCGACTTCTCGGTGCTGACCATCGGCACCCACAACAACTGCGGCAGCGTCACGGAAGTGATCAAGGTGCATTACGTGCTGCCGTTTTTGGCCGAAGGCAAGCTCAGCGGCGTGACGCTGCAAGGGGTGAACGAGCTGCAGCAGCAGTACCAGCACCGCTTCGGACCCGACGACTACCGGCCGAATCTGTTCGTCACTTACTGGTCCTTCCGATTGATGATCGGATTCCTGGTGTTCCCCGTGGCGTTCGCCCTGGCCGTGCTGTGGCTGACCCGGGCCGGGCGAACCCCCAAGGGCCGCTGGGTTTCCTGTTTCGCACTGCTCACCATTCCCACGCCGTTCCTGGCCAACATCTCGGGATGGGTGTTCACCGAGATGGGTCGCCAGCCATGGGTGGTGGCCCCGAACCCGTCGGGTGACCCGTTGGTCCGGATGACCGTCCGCGAAGGTGTGTCGAACCACGTGCCGGGCATGGTCATCACGTCGCTGGTGACCTTCACCCTCGTCTACGCGGTGCTGGCGGTCCTCTGGTTCTTCCTGCTCAAGCGCTACACCGTCGAAGGGCCACTGGAACACGACGCGGAACCCGCTCCCCCGCACGCGCCCAGCGCTGACGAGGTGGCGCCCCTGTCGTTCGCCTACTAGAGGCGTGCCGGGGCTTATCGACGCCGAAAGGAGCTGATCGCAGTGGGACTGCAAGAAGTGTGGTTCGGCATCATCGGGATGCTGTTCCTGGGGTTCTTCATCCTCGAGGGCTTCGACTTCGGCGTCGGCATGTTGATGGAGCCGTTCGCGCGCGTCGGCATCGGCGAAGCCGAACCGTTGCGTCGCACGGCACTCAACACGATCGGGCCCGTGTGGGACGGCAACGAAGTGTGGCTGATCGTCGGTGGCGCGGCCATGTTCGCCGCCTTTCCCGGTTGGTACGCCACCGTGTTCTCCACGCTGTATCTGCCGCTGCTGGCGATCCTGTTCGGCATGATCGTGCGTGCCGTGGCGATCGAGTGGCGCGGCAAGATCGACGACACAAAGTGGCGCGGCTGGGCCGATTTCGGCATCGCCGCCGGCTCGTGGCTGCCGGCCGTCCTGTGGGGTGTCGCGTTCGCCGTGCTGGTCCGCGGGCTCCCGGTGGACGCCGCGGGCCACATTCACCTTTCGATCGCCGACGTGCTGAACGCCTATACGGTGTTGGGCGGCCTCGCGACGGCCGGTCTGTTCCTGCTGTACGGCGCGGTGTTCGTCGCGCTGAAGACATCCGGCGCGATCCGTGAGGACGCGTACCGGTTCGGGGTGTGGCTCTCGCTGCCGGTGACCGGACTGGTTGCGGGCTTTGGGCTTTGGACGCAGCTGGCGTACGGCAAGGACTGGACCTGGCTGGTGCTGGCCGTCGCCGTGGTCGCGCAACTGGCCGCGGTGCTGCTGGTGTGGCGGCGCGCCTCCGACGGCTGGGCGTTCACCTGCATCGCGCTGGTGGTCGCGGCCGTGGTGATCCTGCTGTTCGGCTCGCTGTATCCGAACCTGGTGCCCTCGACACTGAACAAGCAGTGGAGCCTCACCATCTACAACGCCTCTTCGACCCACTACACGCTCAAGGTCATGACGTGGGTGACGGCGTTCATGGCGCCGCTGACGGTGGTGTACCAAGCGTGGACGTACTGGGTTTTCCGGCAACGGATCTCGGCCGAGCGGATACCGGCGCCCATCGGTCTGGCAAGGCGCCCGTCCTGAGCGGTAACGACCGCGCGAGCCGGGCGCCGCTAGACCCGAGACTGTGGCGGGCATCGACGGCGCTGCGCCGCTACCTGCTCGCCGCGGTGGGCTGTGGGGTGCTGATCTCCGCCTGCGCGATCGGCTCGGCGATCGTGTTGGCGCGCATCGTCGCACGCGTCGTCGACGATCCCCCCGCGCGCGGCCTGCACGCCTGGTGGGGGCCGCTGTCAATCCTGTTGGCGCTGTGGGCAATTCGCGCGGTGACACATTGGTTTCAGGCCCGGCTGGGGCAGCGGGGAGCCAGCGCCGTCATCGCCGACCTGTCCGGCCAGGTGCTCGATGCGGTGACCGCCAGGCAGCCCGGCGCACTCGCGGCGCAACGCGACGCCGCCGCCGTGGTGGTCACCCGCGGCCTGGACGGCCTGCGTCCCTACCTCACCGGATACCTGCCGACGCTGCTGCTCGCCGCGATCCTGACGCCGGCCACCGTCGCCGTCATCGCGGCCTACGACGTGAAATCGACGGCGATCGTGGCGATCACGCTGCCGCTGATACCCATCTTCATGGTGCTGATCGGGCTGGCGACCCGGGACCGGTCGGCGGCGGCGTTGGCCGCCATGACCACCCTGCAGGCCCGACTGCTGGACCTGATCGCCGGCATCCCCACCCTGCGGGCGCTGGGACGCGGCGCGGGCCCCGAACAGCGCATCGCCGAACTCGCTGCCGCGCACCGCCGCTCGGCCATGGCGACGCTGCGGATCGCGTTCCTCTCGGCACTGGTGCTCGAATTGTTGGCCACCCTGGGGGTGGCGCTGATCGCCGTCGGCATCGGCCTTCGCCTGGCATTCGGCGAGATGACGCTGACCACGGGCTTGACGGTGCTGTTGCTGGCACCGGACGTGTACTGGCCACTGCGCCGCATCGGCGTGGAATTCCATGCCGCGCAAGACGGAAGGACCGCCGCCGGCGAGGCGTTCACCCTCATCGGCGAGCAGACCCCGTCCACGGCCGGGACCCAGACGGTCGCCGCGCGCGGCGCGCGGATCCGCCTCGAACATCTCACCGTCGCCGGCCGCGACGGGCAGGCACCGCACGATCTGAACGCGCTGATCGAACCCGGCACCGTGACCGTGCTGACCGGGCGAAACGGCGCCGGCAAAAGCACCACACTGCAGGCGATCGCCGGCATCACCGCGCCCTCGTCGGGCCGGGTCACCGTCGCGGGGATCGATGTCGCCGATCTGGAGCCGGCCCGATGGTGGGGACAGCTGTCCTGGCTGCCGCAACGCCCGATGCTGGTGCCCGGCACCGTCGACGACAACCTGATGCTGCTCGGCGAACTCGAAGACCTCGAAAACGCTTGCGCGGTATCGGGATTCGATGCGGTGTTGGCGGAGCTGCCCGCGGGGCGCGACACCCTGCTGGGGCGCGGCGGCGTCGGGCTGTCCCTAGGGCAGCGGCAGCGGCTGGGACTCGCGCGGGCGCTCGGATCGGCGGCCGCCGTGCTGTTGCTCGACGAGCCGACCGCGCACCTGGACGCACACACCGAGCAACGCGTCTTGCGGGCCATCGTGGAACGGGCCCGCGCCGGTGCGACCGTGATCGTGGTCGGCCACCGAGAGCCGGTGCTTGCCATCGGTGATCAGGTCGTCGAGGTGACCGCCGACCGTGGGGTGCGCTATGCCCCAGTCTGATTCGACGACGAGCCGCGCCGAACCCCTACTGGCCGCGGCGGCACTGTTGCGGCCCCGGCTGCCGCGGGTGCTGGCGGCGATCGCGCTCGGGGTGCTGTCGCTGGGCAGCGCGCTGGCGCTGGCCGGCATCGCGGCGTGGCTGATCACCCGCGCCTGGCAGATGCCGCCGGTGCTCGACCTCTCGATCGCCGCGGTCGCGGTCCGCATGTTCGCCATCTCGCGGGCCGTGCTGCACTACTGCGAGCGCCTGGTCACCCACGACACGGCCCTGCGCGCGGCCGGCACCGCCCGGGTGCAGGTCTATCGACGGCTGGCGCGCGGACCCGCCGCGGCCGCCGTCCGGCTGCACAGCGGTGAGCTGGTGGCCCGGGTGGGCGCCGACGTCGACGAGCTGGCCAACGTGTTGGTGCGCGCCCTGGTGCCGATCGGGGTCGCGGGGGTGCTGGCGCTCGCGGCCACCGCGGTCGTCGCCGCCATCTCGCCGGCGGCCGCCGCCGTCCTCGCCGTCTGCCTGCTGATCGCCGGTTTCGTCGCGCCCCGCCTCGCCGGCCGGGCGGCCGCGACCCAGGAAGACATCGCACGGCACCATCATTCCGAGCGCGACACCGCGGCGATGATCGCTCTCGAACATGCGCCCGAGCTTCGCGTCGCCGGCCTGCTACCCGGCGTCATCGCCGAATCACAACGCCGGCAACGTGCGTCGGGCGATGCCCTGGACGCCGCCGCCAAACCGGCCGCCATTGCCGAGGCGATGCCCACCGCGGCCGTCGGGGCCAGCATGCTGGGCGCGGTGGTGGCCGGGATCGGGCTGGCGCACGCGGTCGCGCCCACCACGCTGGCCGTGCTGATGTTGCTGCCGTTGTCCGCCTTCGAGGCGATGACGCCGCTGCCGGCGGCGGCCGTGCAGCTGACGCGGTCACGGATCGCCGCGCGCCGATTGCTCGAGTTGGCGGCCGAGGCCCCGCGTGAGGCGGTCGAAACCACAAACGCAGCACCGAGGCCAGTCGGCGCCGGCCGGTTGTCCGCCGACGTGCGTTCCGGTCACGGTGCGGCAGGCTCGATCCGCGTCGCTCTGGACTTGCCCCCGGGCGCGCGGCTGGCCGTGACCGGCGCCAGCGGGTCGGGGAAGACGACGCTGCTGATGACGCTCGCCGGGTTGCTGCCGCCGCGCGATGGGCAGGTGCTGCTCGACGGCGTCGCCTTGACTCAGTTCGATGAAGTCGACTTGCGGTGCGCCATCGGCTTTTTCGCCGAGGACGCCCACATTTTCGCCACCACGATCCGGGACAACCTGCTGGTCGCCCGCGGCGACTGCCGAGACGACGAACTCACCGCGGCCCTGGGCGCCGTCGGGCTAGGCGCGTGGCTCGCCGGCCTGCCCGACGGCTTGGCCACGGTGTTGATCGGTGGCGCGCAAGCCCTTTCGGCGGGCCAGCGCAGGCGACTACTGCTGGCCAGGGCGGTCCTCTCGCCCGCGCGGATCGTGTTGCTCGACGAGCCCACCGAGCACCTCGACGTCACCGACGCCGAGCAGGTCCTGCGCGACCTGTTGGCCCCGGATTCCCGGCTGCTGTCCCCCGAGCGCACCGTGGTGGTGGCCACTCACCACCTGGCCAAGGGAATCGGCTGCGACGAACTGCGCGTCGGTCACAAAGCCTGAGCGCCAGGAGCTACCGCGTGTCCGCCCGGGGAGCGGTCAGCTGGCCGGGCGCTGCCGATAGGCGTCCGGGTGCTCCTCATACCAGCGGTTCTCGAGCTTGCGGACCCGCCCGCGTTCGACCTTGAGCCACACCAACCCGACCGTCATCGCCGCGACCGCTATCACGGCGCCGATCACACTGCGGCCTTCGTGACCCGTGCCGAGGGCGACGAGACACCGAAAGACGGCGATCACGCCCACGAGCATGAACAGGTACCCCGGCCAACTCATCACGTCGATCAGCGACTCACCGGCATGCGGCCTCGTCGTCCTCGCATGGTCGATGGGGTCGCGAAACGTGTCACCCATGACAATTCCCTTTCCCCGTAGTTTCACCAGGGGGGCGTCCGGACAGTGCGTCGATCATGCGACCACGCACATGCGGAAGCCGACCATGTCTATGCCTTCAACGGTAGTCACCGTGGGTGAGAATGTTCTGTCTAGTAACTGGACAGCCGCTGCCAATCGGGCTGTCCCCCACCGCCGGCGGCGGGTTAGAGGTGTCGCCGGCGCGGCATGAACTCCAGCGACAACAGCACGAACAGCAGCGGGACGATCTGTGTCAGGGAGATCAGCGCGTACCGGCGCGTGTCGAGCGCGTGCCACTTGCGCACGTACCGGTACAGCGACTCCAGCGCGATCAGCGGGTCGAGGATGTGGGTCAGCCGGTACAAGACGCGCTGGGTCCAGCCGCGGTTCTTGTCGTCGAATATCTCGGGGAATGCGGCGAACGCGAGCGAAACCCGCTGTGCCCCATTGTCTTTACCGGCCATGATCATGTCGACGCTGAGCCGCTCGTCGAGTCCGTTGGGGGCACCGCGGCGCCGCCACGGGACGTCGAGGGTGATGTCGCTACCGCCGCCGGCCGTGGCGTATCGGTGAAATGCCTGCACCTTGCCCGCGGCGTCCCTGGCGATGATCAGCTGTATCCCGGGGAAACGGCCTTCCAACACGCCGTCGAGATTCATGTGGAATCCGCGGTCGGCATGCGCCCCTTTGGACGATTCCCGCACCACCTCGGTCAGCTCGGTCAGCAGCGCGTCGTCGAGCCCCTGCTCCGCCACGATTTCGGTTGTGACGCCGCAGTTATGGGTGCGCTTCACGGCCTGACGCAGGTTGCGGAACTTTCGGCCCACCATGTCGAAGCCCGACACGTCGACCACCACGTCGCGCCCAATCGGTATGGGCCACAACGTTTGTCCCAATGTCGCCGAGTCGCTCCAGAGTTTGAGCCGCCGCTCGCCACACCCCACCACCGCGATCCGCCATCCGTGGGCATGACAGGTGGCGGCGAAATCGGCCACCAGTTCCGGGAAGTGCGTCTCGTCACCGATGGGGTCGCCGCTGACCACGGCGATTCCCATTCGCGTCCGGTAGGCCAGCGCCGCGGAGCCGTCGGCGGTGAAGTGGTAGCTCTTGCCGGTCTGCATGGTGAACGGCGCCAACGCGTCATCGCTGGTCGCGTTGATCAATTCCCACACACGCGGCAGGTCGGCGGGCCGCGGGTGCGAGGTCATCGGCCACATCAACACCATGCCCGAGCTGGCGATCACGACGTCGCCGAGCAGGTCGAAGGACAACACGTGCAGGCCCAGCCCCGCCAGCACGAAAAGCGCGGCCGCGATGGCGTGCATCGTCGTCACCGGGCGGCCCAGGAACACGCCGCGCGCGATCCATGCCACAGCGATCAGCACCGTCACCGACCAGGCCAACCGATCCGCGAACTGCCAGTTGGGTTGGCTGTGGTGGCGAGCGAGTATCTCGATGAGCCAGCACGTCGCGCAGAGCAGGGCCAGGGCACCGATCAGGCGGGCCGCCAGTGAATCGGCCGAAACGACAACGCGTTCGCGCGCGCGAGGTCTTGCCGTGACGTCCACGACCGGCCCGTTCACACTCACCTCCCGATGCGCTGACAACAGCTGGGCGGCGTGTCCGCCGCCTCTGCACCGAATACCCGGCTAGGTCAAAGTTACGCCCGATCAAGGCCCTACCGGGAGAGATTCGGGCGGATATCCTGCGGCTATTGGGTAACGGTTTATCGGCGAGAAGACGGAAAGTACTTCAGCACGCCCTCTTGCACCACGGTGGCGAGTGGCTGCCCGGACCGGTCGAAGAAATGCCCGGCGCCCAGGCCGCGCGAATCCGCCGCCACGGGCGACGACGTCGAGTACAACACCCAGTTGTTGAAGTTGACCTGCCGGTGAAACCAAATGGAATGATTGGCCGACGCGGCGAAAATGCGGTCGAATCCCCAGGAAAGACCGTGCGTGGTGATGACCGAGTCCAACACCGTGGTGTCCGAGGAATACACCATTGTCGCCGTGTGCAATACCGGGTCCTCGGGAACCTCTCCCAGCGCCTTGACCCAGACCCGGTTGTGGGGCAGCCGATCCCCCTTCGACCGCATCACCCAGGCGGGGTCGTTGGTGTAGCGCCATTCGATGGGCTGCAGGGCGTTGACGAAGTGCGGGACGGTGTCTTCGTAACCGCGCAGCAGTTCGCCGATCGTGGGCTGGGTGTGCGGTTCGGCCACCTGGGGTGGATCGATTCCGTGCTCGAGGCCTCGGCCGCCGGACATGAAGGAGATCATCGCCGAGCACAGCAACGTGCCGTCTTGCATCGCGTCGACGCGCCGGTTGGCGAACCGCCGCTCGTCGCGCAGCCGGGTCACGCGGTATTCGATGTCCTTGCCGGTGTCGCCACCGTTGATGAAGTGCACCGATAGCGCGCCCGGGGGCAGGTCGTCGCGAATCAGGCTGCGGCTGGCCGCGACGAACGATTGCGACATGAGCTGACCGCCGAACGTGCGCATCGGGTTCTTGCTGGGGTGCGAGCCGATGAATAGGTCATCGGAGACACGGTGAAGGTCGAGTGTCGCCAGCAGCTCCTGGAAATCAGAATCGGTGCTGATGGCGGCCTCTCCTTCGGTCCGGGCGTTAAACGTCGTCCTCCCCGATCCGGTGCACATGGATCAGGTTGGTGGACCCTACTGTGCCAGGTGGCGCGCCGGCGACGATGACCACCAGGTCGCCGCGCTTGTAGCGGCCGAGTTCGAGCAGCGACTTGTCGACCTGGCGGATCATGCCGTCGGTGGAGGTCATCATCGGGACGATGAACGTCTCGGTGCCCCAGGTCATGGCCAGCTGGCTGCGCACCTCGGGCCAGGCGGTGAAGGCCAACAGCGGCAGCGGGGTGTGCAGGCGCGCGAGCCGCTTGACCGTGTCGCCGGACTGGGTGAAGGCGACCAGGGCCTTGGCGTCGAGCCGCTCGCCGATGTCGCGGGCCGCATAGGAGATCACGCCCCGTTTGGTGCGCGGGACGTGGGTCAGCGGCGGGGCGGCCGTGGAATTGTCCTCGACCGCGCAGATGATGCGCGACATGGTCCGTACGGCCGCCATCGGATACTTGCCCACCGACGTCTCCCCGGACAGCATCACCGCATCCGCGCCGTCGAGGACGGCGTTGGCGACGTCGGACGCCTCCGCGCGGGTCGGCCGTGAGTTCTCGATCATGGAATCGAGCATCTGGGTGGCCACGATGACCGGCTTCGCGTTCTCGCGGGCCATCTGGATGGCCCGCTTCTGCACCAGCGGAACCTCTTCCAAGGGCAGCTCGACGCCGAGGTCGCCGCGGGCCACCATGATGGCGTCGAAGGCCAGCACGATGGCTTCCAGATTGTCGACGGCTTCGGGCTTTTCCAGCTTGGCGATCACCGGAACCCGCCGGCCGACCCGGTCCATCACCTCGTGCACCAACTCGACGTCGGCCGGCGAACGCACGAAGGACAGCGCGACTAGGTCGACACCGAGGTCCAGCGCGAAGGTGAGGTCCTCGATGTCCTTCTCCGACAAGGCCGGTGCGGACACGTTCATGCCCGGCAGCGAGATGCCCTTGTTGTTGCTGACCGGGCCGCCCTCGACGACGGTGCAGATGACGTCGTCGCCCTCGATGCCGTCGACCACCAGGCAGACCTTGCCGTCGTCGACCAGAACCCGGTCACCGACGGCGGCGTCCTCCGCCAGCCTTTTGTACGTGGTCGACACCCGGTCGTGGCTGCCGTCGCAGTCCGCGACGGTGATCCGGACCGTCTCACCGTCGGCCCAGTAGGTGGGGCCGGTGGCGAAGCGTCCCAGCCTGATCTTGGGGCCCTGCAGGTCGGCGAGCACACCGACGGCGCGGCCGGTCGCGTCGGAGGCGACCCGGACCCGTTCGTAGGCGGCTTTGTGATCGGCGTAATCGCCGTGGCTGAAGTTCAACCGGGCGACGTCCATTCCGGCCTCAACCAGCGCCAAGATCAACTCGTCCGAATTGGTCGCAGGCCCAAGGGTGCAGACGATCTTTCCGCGTCTACTCACGCCGACCCAGCATAGTCGCGTGTATCCCCAACGGCCCGCACATAACGGCGCCGCGCAGTGTGCTCTTACCCACCAAGAACGCTCGGAATCAACGGGAAGGCGGGCAAGTTACGCGCAACCGTCCAGACGACCGTCGCGGCCACGACGGTCAGCAACGCCGTCCGCGGCAGCGGCGAAGCGCCGCGTGCGCGGCGAACCAGCAGCCACGCGGCCAGCATCGGGATTCCGGCCAGCACAAAAACGTTGTCGTGGATGGCGGCCGCCAGGTCGCCGTGCACCACGTCATACGTCATGCGCAGCCCGCCGCAAAACGGGCAATTCCAGCCGGTGAGCCACTTGAACGGACACGGCGGATAGATCGAAGCGGGATTGTGCGGGTCGGCCAGCGCGACGTAGCCGAGCGCGCCGCCCAGCGCGAGGCCGGTCGCCGCCCCGGCATAGCCGAGAGGAGCACGCAGGCCGTGCGAGCCGGCATGCGCGGGTGGAAGGGCTGACCTCGCGTTGGTCACAGTGCTTCCAGCATGCCAGATTCGCGGCGCCCCGGCGCTTGGATCCGGCGCGCCGGTAGTGAGCGGGTAGTCAGCGGCCCGACAGTCGGTTCCGCAGTCGCGAGCCCCATCGCCGCCGGGCTTCTGGTTGATCCGAAACCTTTTCGGCGACGGGCTCTTCCGTAGCGGGTTCTGCGCTTTGGGCTTCCGGTTCTTCGGATTCGGAATCCTCTGCGTCGGCTTCGGCTTCCGGTTCTTCGGCTTCCGCCTCGTCAGCTTCCGCCTCGTCGGCCTCTTCGGCTTCCGGTTCCTCGGCTTCCGCGTCGGCTTCCGCCTCGTCGGCCTCTTCGGCTTGCGGCTCTTCGACTTCCGGTTCCTCGGCTTCCGCGTCGGCTTCCGGCTCGTCGAACTCGAGCTCTTCGGCCTCGGATTCCTCCGCCTCGGCCTCGTCGGCTACCGCCTCGGCCTCCGATTCATCCGCGTGCTCTTCGGCTTGCGGCTCTTCGACTTCCGGTTCCTCGGCTTCCGCCTCGTCGGATTCCGCCTCGTCGAGCTCGAGCTCTTCGGCCTCTGATTCCTCCGCCTCGGCCTCGTCGGCTACCGCCTCGGCCTCCGGCTCGTCGGATTCCGCCTCGTCGCCGCCCGTGTCGGCGACTTCCGCGGTCCCCACCACAGATTCGGTCGGCACGTCGTCGTCGGCAGCACCCGCGGCACCAGCCGCACCCCCCGCGGCCGCCGTCGCCGCCACGGTCGCCGGCTCCAGTTCCGGCTCGGCGTATTCCTCGTCAACGTATTGGTTTCCGCCCAGGCTCTCGGGATCTTCGCGGCCCCTGGGCGCCGCCATCAGGTACACCACCGCCCCGATGAACACGAAAGTCGATGTGAACGAATTGATCCGGATGCCGGCGATGTGGGTGGCGGTGTCGTCGCGCAGCAGCTCCACACAGAAGCGTCCCACGCAATAACCGGCCACATACAGCGCGAACAACCGGCCGTGGCCCAGCGTGAATCGTCGATCCGCATAGAGCAGAACGACGAAAATCAGTAGGTTCCAGAGCAATTCGTAGAGGAACGTCGGCTGCACGACCAGTGCCACCTGGCCCGTGGAGATCCCGTCCAGCGAATGCGGGTCGATATAACCCGAGGGGTCCCGGCGATAGAAGATCTCCAGCCCCCACGGCAGTGTGGTCTCGCGGCCGTAGAGTTCCTGGTTGAAGTAGTTACCGAGCCGACCGATGGCCTGCGCCAGGATGATTCCCGGCGCGATCGCGTCGGCGAAGGCCGGCAGCGGAATGCCGTGCCGGCGGCACCCGATCCAAGCGCCCACGGCGCCGAGCGCCACCGCGCCCCAGATGCCCAAGCCGCCGTCCCAGATCCGTACGGCCGCGCCGAGTCCGGCTCCGCCCGGGCCCCAATAGGTGCGCCAGTCGGTGGCCAGATGGTAGAGCCGACCACCGATCAGCCCGAACGGCACCGTCCACAGCGCGATGTCGTAGATCACGCCGCGCTCGCCGCCGCGCGCCTCCCAGCGCCGGTCGCCGATCAGCAGGGCGGCCACAATGCCGGCGATGATGAACAGCGCGTAGGCCCGAATGGGCAGCGGCCCAACGTGCCAGACGCCCTGCGCGGGACTCGGAAAATAGGCGAGCAACGTCGTCACGACGCGACCGCCCTGTGGCGTACACCGGCGGCGAGTTCCTCAGTGAGTGCGCGCAATGCGGTCAAACCCCCGTCTCCGAGCGCCGACACCAGCGCGGAACCGACAATGACACCGTCGGCGTAGCCGCCGATCTGCGCGGCTTGCTCTCGCGACCGCACTCCCAGCCCGACACCGACCGGGATGTCCGATATCTCCTTGACTCTGCCCACCAACTCGGGCGCGGCATTGGATACCACGTCGCGCGCTCCCGTCACACCCATCGTCGATGCCGCGTAGACGAATCCGCGGGACGCCTCGACCGTCATCGCCAAGCGCTGCGGCGTCGAGGAGGGCGCCACCAGAAATATCCGGTCCAGTCGATGCTCCTCGGACGCCGCCAGCCACTGCCCGGCTTCGTCGGGAATCAAATCCGGGGTGATCAGGCCGTAACCGCCGGCCGATGCCAGGTCACGGGCGAAGGCGTCAATTCCGTAGCGCAACACGGGGTTCCAGTAGGTCATCACGACGGCGTGGCCACCGGCGGCGCTGATCGCCTCGACCGCCGCCAGGGTGTCGCGCACGCGCACTCCCCCGTGCAGCGCGGCCTCGGTGGCCTTGGCGATGGTCGGGCCGTCCATGCCGGGATCCGAATAGGGCACCCCGACTTCGACGATGTCGCAACCCGATTCGACCAAGGCGATCATCCCGTCCACCGAGGTCCGCACATCCGGGTACCCGGTGGGCAGATAGCCGATCAGCGCCGCGCGGCCGCCTTCGCGGCACGCCTCGAAGACCGGCCCGAGCCGGCTCGCTTCGCTCTGCTTGACGGTCATCGGTCGCTGGATCCCAACAGCCCGAACCACTGCGCGGCCGTCTCGACGTCCTTGTCCCCGCGCCCCGACAGGTTCACCACGATGATCGCGGCGTTCCCCAATTCGGGCGCCACCTTCAGGGCCCCGGCCACGGCGTGCGCGGATTCGATGGCGGGGATGATCCCTTCGGTGCGGCACAGGGCGCGGAACGCCTCCATCGCCTCGGAATCGGTGATGGGCCGGTACTCGGCGCGTCCACTCTCGCGCAGCCACGCATGTTCTGGGCCCACTCCCGGGTAATCGAGACCCGCTGAGATGGAATGGGATTCGATGGTCTGACCGTCCTCGTCCTGCAGCAGGTAGGAGAACGACCCCTGAAACGCCCCGGGGGAACCGCCGCTGAAGGTTGCGGCGTGCCTTCCGGTTTCGACACCGTCGCCGGCCGCCTCGAATCCGATCAGCCGCACGCCGGGATCGTCGATGAACGGGTGGAAGATGCCGATCGCGTTCGATCCGCCACCGATGCAGGCCACCACCGCGTCGGGCAGCCGGCCCGCCTGCGCCTGAATCTGGGCGCGCGCCTCGAGGCCGATGATGCGCTGGAAATCGCGGACCATGGCGGGAAAGGGATGGGGTCCGGCCGCGGTGCCGAAGCAGTAGAAGGTGTTGTCGGCATTGGTAACCCAATCCCGGAACGCCTCATTGATGGCGTCTTTGAGCGTCCTCGAACCGCTCTGGACCGAGACGACCGTGGCTCCCAGCAGTCGCATCCGTGCCACGTTGAGCGCCTGGCGCTCGGTGTCCACTGCGCCCATGTAGATCACGCATTCCAGGCCGAGCAGGGCGCAGGCGGTGGCCGTCGCCACGCCGTGCTGACCGGCCCCGGTCTCGGCGATCACCCGCTTCTTGCCCATGCGCTGAGCGAGCAGCGCCTGACCGAGCACGTTGTTGATCTTGTGAGAACCGGTGTGGTTCAGGTCTTCTCGCTTGAGGAAGATGCGGGCGCCGGCCTGCTCGGACAGGCGAGGCGCCTCATACAGCGGCGACGGCCGCCCGGCATAGTGCGCCTGCAGGTAATCCAGCGTGTCCAGGAAGTCCTGGTTGACGCGTTCCTTCTCGTAGGCCGCGGTGACCTCTTCGATGACGGCCATCAACGCCTCGGCGACGTAGCGGCCGCCGTACACGCCGAAATGGCCACCCGCATCGGGTTCGTGACGGGTGGGTTCGGCGATGGCTGCGCTCGGAAGCGGAAGGTCCGGGCGGGACAGGTCCACCATCACCAAGGCTCTACGCGGGGATGGCTCATGGGGTTCAACGTTACAGCGCAGGGGCTCTTCAGTGACGCAGCGACTAGCGAGACGGTTTCGGACAGGACGGATGGGTGCCCGCGGTCACCAGGTCGGCGACCGCGGCGCGTGGGTCACCGCTTTTGACCAGACCTTCGCCGACCAACACGGCGTCGGCGCCCGCGCCGGCATACGCCAGCAGGTCTCCGGTGCCGCGCACACCGGATTCGGCGATCCTGATCACGTTGCTGGGCAGCCCGGGAGCGATGCGCGCGAAGCAATCCCGGTCCACCGCCAGCGTGGCCAGATCGCGGGCGTTGACGCCGATTACGTTGGCCCCGGCCTTGAGCGCCCGGTCGGCTTCCTCTTCGGTGTGCACCTCGACGAGCGCCGTCATGCCCAGCGATTCGGTGCGGTCCAGCATCGACACCAGTGCGGACTGCTCCAGCGCGGCGACGATGAGCAACAACATGTCGGCGCCGTGCGCCCGCGCTTCGTGGATCTGATAGGGCTGCACGACAAAGTCTTTGCGCAAAATCGGTATCGAGACCGCCGCCCGAACCGCGTCGAGATCGTCGAGCGAACCGTGGAAGCGGCGCTCCTCGGTCAAGACGCTGATGATGCGCGCGCCGCCGTCTTCGTACGCCCTGGCCAGTTTGGCCGGATCGGCAATGGTCGCCAGGGATCCCGCCGACGGGCTGGCGCGCTTGACTTCTGCGATGACGCCGATTCCGGGCTCGCGCAGGGCGGCCATCACGTCTCGCGGCGGTGGCGCGGCCGCGGCGGCGGCTTTGATCTCGGACAGGCTGATGAGGGCTTCGCGCGCGGCAACGTCGGCCCGGACTCCTTCGAGGATGGAGTCAAGCACGGTTGCCGGACTCATGCCTGTCGTTTCCCTTCGCCCTGTCGCCCCGCTGTCATCGCACGGCCACTCGGTTGTCCCCAGCCGATCGCGACGACGTCAATGAAGGGTAGCGGCCCGCGGCTCGCGGCCCGTCACCGACCCTCGGTGTCAGACCCGCTCGGCCGATCGGTTGGGTCGCGCCCCTCGTCAAGCGCGTCCCAGATCATCCGCTCCGACATTTCCGGCGTCTGTCGCTCCTCCAGCATCGCCCCGTCGGCGTCTTTGCGTCGCGCAATCGAGCGGCGCGTCGCCGGCGTCGTGTACTTCGTCGAGCTGGAGCGGGCGGGCCCGGAGTCCGACGCCGATCGCATCAGCAGGACGGCCGCGATCAGGGCGCACGCCGCGGCGGCCACCGTGACCCCGGCGCCCCAGTACCGCCGCTCGCTTCCGACCAGGGACATCACCGAGACGTGCGCCAGCTCGGCGCCGCGCACCGCCACGTCGGGTAGCGCCCACAGGCTGATTCCCAGGTAGCCGACCGCCAGGCTGGCCAGCGCCAGCAGCCCGGCCAGCGCGCGCAGCAGCCAGCCGCGCACGGCGATGACCGCAACGGCCGCGGCCAGCATCAGCATCGCCAGCGGCAGCAGCGCCGTCGACCACGTCCCGCCGGACAGCGTCACCTCCTTGGGCGGCCCCAGCCCGTCGAACGACCGGATCACGACCCAGGGCAGGCGCGAGGCCACCCACAGCGCGCCCGCGGCCACCACGAGCGTCGCCTGGGAGATCCGGATCATCCACCGGCCGTCCAGCCGGCGCCGCTCGGCGCGGGCCTCAGTCATCGCGGCTCGCACCCGGCTCGGTCAGCGTCTCGGCGGCGGCGATCGCGCTGAGCACCGCGCGCGCCTTGTTGGTCGCCTCGGTGTACTCGTAGGGGCCGTTGGAGTCCGCCACCACCCCGCCCCCGGACTGCACGTAGGCGGTGCCGGCGCGCATCAGGGCGGTGCGGATGGCGATCGCGAAGTCGGCGTTGCCGGCGAAGTCCAGGTAGCCGACCACGCCGCCGTACAGGCCGCGGCGCGTCTTTTCGACCTCTTCGATCAGCTCCATGGCCCGCACCTTCGGCGCGCCCGACAGTGTGCCGGCCGGGAAGCAGGCCGTCACCGCATCCAGGGCGGTCCGGCCCTCGCCGAGCAGGCCGGTCACCGTCGACACCAGGTGCATGACGTGGCTATAGCGTTCGATGTGGCTGTAGTCCTCGACGCGGACGGTGCCCGGCGCGCACACGCGGCCGAGGTCGTTGCGGCCCAGATCGACCAGCATCAAGTGCTCGGCGCGTTCCTTCTCGTCGGCCAACAGCTCCTTCTCCAGCAGCTGATCCTCCTCGTCGGTCTCCCCGCGCCAGCGGGTTCCGGCGATCGGATGGGTGGTCGCGACGCCGTCGGCGACGGTGACGAGCGCCTCCGGGCTGGACCCGACGATCGAAAAGTCCGTTCCCCCAGTGTCATTCGGCACGTGCAGCAAATACATGTACGGGCTCGGGTTGGTCACCCGCAGCATCCGGTACACGTCGATCGGATCGACGTCGGTGTCCATTTCGAACCGCTGCGAGGGCACCACCTGAAAGGCTTCACCCGCGGCGATCTGCTCGACGAGGTAGTCGACGATCTTCCCGTATTCCTCGACGCTGCGCTGCGCGCGGTAGCGCGGTTCCGGCCGGTCGAACGTGGCGACGGTCGACGACAGCGGCTGGCCCAGCGCCGCGGTCATCACGTCCAGCCGGGCGACCGCGTCGTCGTAGGCCTCGTCGACCCGCTCGTCGGTCCCGTTCCAGTTCACCGCGTTGGCGATCAGCGTGATGGTGCCCTCGTGGTGATCGACCGCCGCCACATCGGTGGCCAGCAGCAACAGCATGTCCGGCAGGCCCAGGTCGTCGACCGCCAGCTCGGGCAGCCGCTCCAGGCGCCGCACCAGGTCGTAGGCGAAGAAACCCACCATGCCGCCCGACAGCGGCGGCAGACCCGCGAGCGGCTCGGTGGCCAGCAGTTCGAGGGTGGCCCGCAGGGCCTGCAGCGGGTCGCCCCCGGTCGGCGCGTCCTGCGGCACCACGCCCAGCCAGATGGCCTCGCCGTCGCGCACGGTCAGCGCCGAGGGCGCGCCCGCCCCGATGAACGACCACCGCGACCAGGAACGGCCGTGCTCGGCGGACTCCAGCAGAAACGTGCCCGGGCGGTTGGCGGCGAGTTTGCGGTACGCCGACAGCGGCGTCTCGCTGTCGGCCAACACCTTGCGGGTCACCGGGACCACCCGGTGCTCGGCGGCGAGCTGGCGGAAGTCCTCTCGTGAGGTCGTCGCGGCGAGGTGGGCGTGCACCGCCCCATCCTCCCAGACGGGCTCGGCCGGCTCGCGAGCGTAACGTGGCTGCGATGATCGGCGACTCAAATTGGCAGCAGCGTTACGCTCGCGGAATGAAACCTGGTGAGACGGTCGCCGACTTCGAACTGCCCGACCAGACCGGCACGCCGCGCAAGCTCAGCGAACTGCTGTCGAGCGGGCCCGTCGTCCTGTTCTTCTACCCGGCCGCCATGACGCCCGGCTGCACCAAGGAAGCGTGCCACTTCCGCGACCTGGCCTCCGAATTCGCCGCGGTCGGGGCCAACCGGGTGGGTATCAGCGCCGACCCCGTGCAAAAACAGGCCAAGTTCGCCGACCTGCGGAAGTTCGACTACCCGCTGCTGTCGGACACCGACGGCACCGTCGCCGCGCAGTTCGGCGTCAAGCGCGGCCTGCTGGGCAAGCTGATGCCCGTCAAGCGCACCACGTTCGTCATCGACACCGACCGCACGGTCCTCGAGGTGATCTCCAGCGAGTTCAACATGGACACCCACGCGGACAAGGCACTCGCGACGCTGCGCGCCCGGGCCTAGCCGACCCTCACGGGCTGATCGCCAGGAAGACGTAGGCGGCCAGCAGCACCAGGTGCACCTCGCCCTGCAGCCGGGTGGCCCGCCCGGGCACGACGGTCAGCACGCTGATCACGACGGTCAGCGCGAGCAGCACCAGCTGGATGGGGCCGAGGCCGAGCACCAGCGGCCCCTTGAGCCAGATCGACGCCAGCGCGATCGTCGGGATGGTCAGCCCGATGCTGGCCATCGCCGAGCCGTAAGCCAGGTTCAGGCTGGTCTGGATGCGGCCCTTGCGCGCCGCCCGGGCCGCCGCGAGCGTCTCCGGCAGCAGCACCAGCGCCGCGATGATCACACCCACGAACGACTGCGGCAAGCCCGCCACCGTCACCGCGTGCTCGACGGCCGGCGACTCCTCCTCGGCCAGGCCCACCACCGCCACCAGCGCGCAGAGCAGCAGCGCCAGGCTGCTCAGCGCCTGCCGCCTGCTGGGTGGATCCGCGTGACTCTCGTCCTCGAATACGCGCTTTTGGCCCCTCTGCGCGATCGGCAGGAAGAAGTTGCGGTGCCGCACGGTCTGGGTGAACACGAACAGCAGGTACACCAAGAGCGTGGCGATCGCGGCGAAGGTGAGCTGGCTGGGGGTGAACTCCCTGGCCGGGTTGCTGGTGGTGAAGGCGGGCAGGACGAGGCTCAGCGTGGCCACCGTGGTGACCGTGGCCAGCGCGGCGCCGGCGCCTTCGGCGTTGAACAGCGTCACGCCGTAGCGCCGCGAGCCGAGCAGCAGCGACAAACCGGCGATCCCGTTGGTGGTGATCATCAGCGCGGCGAACGCGGTGTCCCTGGCCAGCGTCGCGGCCTCGTTGCCGCCGGACATCATCAGGGTGACGATGAGGGCCACCTCGATGATGGTGACGGCGGCCGCGAGCACCAGCGACCCGAACGGTTCGCCGACCCGGTGTGCGACGACCTCCGCGTGATGCACCGCGGCGACCACGGCGCCGACGAGAAACAGCGCGGCGACCCCGACCAGTACGGGTCCCAGCGTCTCGCCCCAGATCAAGGCCAGCACGACGACGGCAAGCACCGGAACAACCACGTTCCAGGACAAGACGTCCCGGGACAACCATTTCGACATTGCCTGCCATTCTTGTCGAAGTCATGCGCCGGCGCCCGCCGAAAGTGACTGTGGACACATCGGCGGGTGCGCGTCAGTCGGTTAGCGCTCCGGTTGCAGCAGCGAGTCGGCGTCGAAGCAGCTGTGATCGCCGGTGTGGCAGGCGCCGCCGACCTGGTCGACCGTCAACAGCACGGTGTCCCCGTCACAGTCCAATCGCACCGAATGGACGTATTGGGTGTGGCCGGAGGTCGCGCCCTTCACCCACTGTTCGCGCCGCGACCGCGAATAGTACGTCGCCTCACGGGTTTCCAGGGTGCGGGCCAGGGCCGCGTCGTCCATCCAGGCGACCATCAGCACGTCGCCGCTGCCGCGCTCCTGCACGACGGCGGCGATCAGGCCGTCGGCGTTGCGCTTCAGGCGCGCGGCGATCTGCGGGTCGAGCGTCATCGGACGGTGATCCCCTCTTTGGCCATGGCGGCCTTCACCTGACCGATGGTCAGCTCCCGGAAGTGGAAAACGCTGGCCGCCAACACCGCATCGGCCCCGGCCGCGATCGCGGGCGCGAAGTGTTCGGCCGCCCCGGCGCCGCCGCTGGCGATGACGGGCACGGTCACCGCCGAGCGCACCGCCTGCAGCATCTCCAGGTCGAACCCCGCCTTGGTGCCGTCGGCGTCCATCGAGTTCAACAAAATCTCACCCACCCCCAGATCGGCTCCGCGAGAGGCCCATTCGACGGCGTCGAGCCCGGTGCCGCGCCGCCCGCCGTGGGTGGTGACCTCCCAGCCCGACGGGGTGGGTACCGCACCCGGTGGCACGGTGCGGGCGTCGACGGAGAGCACGATGCATTGGGATCCGAACTGCCGTGCCATCTCGCCCAGCAGTTCGGGCCGGGCGATCGCGGCGGTGTTGATCGAGACCTTGTCCGCCCCGGCACGCAGCAACACGTCGACGTCGGCCACGGTGCGCACCCCGCCGCCGACGGTCAGCGGGATGAAGACCTGTTCGGCCGTGCGCCGCACCACGTCCAGCATCGTGGACCTTCCCGACGACGACGCGGTCACGTCGAGAAAGGTGAGCTCGTCGGCGCCTTCGGCGTCATAGGCGGCCGCGAGTTCCACGGGATCGCCTGCGTCCCGGAGGTTTTCGAAATTGACCCCCTTGACCACCCGTCCGCCGTCGACGTCCAGGCACGGGATCACCCGGACCGCGAGGCCGCTGTGGTTCGCGTGCATGTCAGTAGTCCTCCGGTCGGCCGGTGCTGCGCAACAGGTCGAGGATCTCGGCGTGCGCGGCGGGGCCCGCCGCCACCGCGGAATCCGACGCGGGACTCCACGGCTCGCCGGCCAAGTCGGTGACGACGCCGCCGGCGGCCCGCACCAACGCGACCCCGGCGGCGTGGTCCCACACGTGCCCACCGAAACTGATTGCCGCACCGAGGATTCCGTCGGCGACATACGCGAGGTCGAGCCCGGTGGACCCGTGCATGCGCAACCGCGACGAGACCCGGCTCAGATTCTCCAGCACCGCGATCCGGTAGCGGCCCGGGAACCGGCCGCGGGCGTCCGCGCTGAACGATCCCGCGCCGACAAGGGCGTCGGCCAGGTCGATCGCCGTCAGCGGCGGCTGCGGGGCCCCGTTCTTCCGCAGCGGTCCACCCGACACCGCGGTGTAGCGCTGGTCCATGAACGGCAGCCAGGTCAGTCCGGCGACCGGGTCGCCGTGGTGCAGCAGGCCGAGCAGGATCCCGGCCATCGGCGATCCGGCCGCATAGTTGAAGGTGCCGTCGACGGGATCGAGCACCCACACCCAGGGTGAGTCGACCGCCGAACCGCCGAATTCCTCGCCGTGGACGCCGATCCCGGTGGCCTCGACCAGCGCGGCGACCACCTGACGCTCGATCGCGAGGTCCACGTCGGTGGCGAAGTCGTTGCCCTTCTTGCGCACCGCGGAGTCGGCACGGTGCCCGGCGAGGAAGGGTTCCGCAGCGTCGTCGAGGATTGCCGATGCCGTCTCGACCAACGCGTCCAAGTCCATGCCGTCGTTACTCTCCGACCGAGGCCAGCGCCTGCGGCAGCGTGAATCGCCCGGCGTAGAGGGCCTTACCGACGATGGCGCCCTCGACGCCGCGCCCGGTCAGGGTCGCGATTGCGCGCAGGTCGTCCAGGCTGGACACCCCGCCCGACGCGATCACCGGGACGTCGGTGCGGTCGGCGACGGCCGCCAGCAGCTCCAGGTTGGGCCCGCCCAGCGTCCCGTCCTTGGTGACGTCGGTGACCACGAATCGCGAACAGCCTTCGCGGTCAAGGCGTTCCAGCACCTCCCACAGGTCGCCGCCATCGGTTTCCCAGCCGCGCCCCCGCAGCCGGTGCGACCCGGCCGGATGGCTCTTGTCGATCTGGACGTCGAGCCCCACGGCGACCTTGTCGCCGTGCTCGCTGATCGCCCGGGCGCACCACTGCGGGTTCTCCAGCGCCGCCGTGCCCAGGTTCACCCGGGCGCAGCCGGTGGCCAGGGCCGCCGCCAGCGAGTCGTCGTCGCGGATCCCGCCGGACAACTCCACCTGCACGTCGAGCTTGCCGACCACCTCGGCGAGCAGTTCGCGGTTGGAACCGCGCCCGAAGGCCGCGTCCAGATCGACCAGATGGATCCATTCGGCGCCGTCGCGTTGCCAGGCCAGCGCGGCGTCCAGCGCCGAGCCGTATTCGGTTTCACTGCCCGCCTTGCCCTGCACCAGGCGCACGGCACGGCCGTCGACCACGTCGACCGCGGGCAACAAGATCAACACGCTTTCTCCTTTGCACCGAGACTGCAGTGAGCTACGGGTTCTCTCGGCGTTTGTGTCGTGGAATACAGTTTCGCGGAAGCGATCACAGTGCTTCCACCCAATTGCTCAACACGGCCGCGCCGGCGTCGCCGCTTTTCTCCGGGTGAAACTGGGTGGCCGACAACGGTCCTTCCTCGACCGCGGCCAGGAACGGCCCCTCGTGGGTGGCCCAGGTCAGCACCGCCTCGGGCGACCCCTCCCACTGCTGGGCGGCGTAGGAGTGCACGAAGTAGAACCGGGTCTCGGCGTCGAGCCCCTTGAACAGGACGCTGCCGGGCCCGGTATTCACGACGTTCCAACCCATGTGCGGGATCACCGGCGCCTGCAGCCGCGTCACGTATCCCGGCCACTGCCCGCATCCTTGGGTCTCCACGCTGAATTCGACGCCGCGGGCGAACAGGATCTGCATCCCGACGCACACGCCCAGCACCGGGCGCCCGGCGGCGACCCGATCGGCGATGATGCGGTCCCCGTTGATCGTGCGCAGCCCCGTCATGCAGGCCTCGTAGGCGCCGACGCCGGGCACCACCAGTCCGTCGGCGGCGGCCGCGGCGTCGGCGTCGGCGGTCACCTCGACCGACGCACCGACCCGCTCGAGCGCGCGCTGAGCCGACCGCAGGTTGCCCGATCCGTAATCGAGGACAACGACCGATTTCTTTGTCACAGAACACCTTTGGTGGACGGCACGCCCGACACCCGCGGATCTGGCTCGACCGCCTGGCGCAACGCGCGGGCCACCGCCTTGTACTCCGCCTCGGTGATGTGGTGCGGGTCGCGCCCATACAGGACGCGCACGTGCAGCGCGATGCGCGCGTTGGCGGCCAGCGACTCGAACACGTGCCGGTTGATGACGGTGTGGTAGGGCACCGAGTTGCCGGCAATCGTGGTGTGCTGCAGGTGATCCGGCTCCCCGCTGTGCACACAGTAGGGCCGGCCGGACACGTCGACCGCCGCGTGGGCCAGCGTCTCGTCCATCGGGATGAAGGCGTCCCCGAACCGGCGGATGCCCCGCTTGTCACCCAGGGCCTGGCCGAGCGCCTGGCCCAGGGCGATGGCGGTGTCCTCGATGGTGTGATGACCCTCGATCTCGACGTCGCCCCTGGTGCGCACGGTCAGGTCGAAGCTGGCGTGACTGCCCAGCGCCGTGAGCATGTGGTCGTAGAACGGCACCCCTGTGTCGACGTCGACCTGGCCGGTGCCGTCGAGGTCGAGTTCGATGACGATGTCGGACTCCTTGGTGCGGCGCTCGATGCGCGCACGGCGGGCGGCTTGTCCGGTGTGGACGGTGGTCATGGCGCTCCTACGTTGACGGGGGCCAGTTCGGTGGCGGCGATCTGGGCGCTGGCCCGCAGGAAGGCGTCGTTCTCCTCGGCCAGGCCGGTGGTGGCGCGCAGGTAGCCGGGGATGCCGACGTCGCGGATCAGGACGCCGGCATCCAGATAGCGCTGCCAGGTGGCCGGCGCGTCGGCGAACTCCCCGAACAGCACGAAGTTGGCGTCGCTGGGAATCACCCGAAAACCCAGGCGGGTCAGCTCCGCCCCGACGCGCTCCCGTTCGGCGATCAGCGCCGCGACGCTGCCCAGCGTGTCGTCGGCGTGCCGCAGCGCGGCCCGCGCGGCAGCTTGCGTGACCGACGACAGGTGATACGGTAGCCGCACCAGCAGCATCGCGTCGATCACCGCCGGCGTGGCAACCAGGTAGCCGAGCCGGCCTCCCGCGAAGGCGAACGCCTTGCTCATGGTGCGCGAGACGATGAGCTTGGTCGGATACTCCCCCACCAACGCCACCGCGCTGGGCTCCGACGAGAATTCGCCGTAGGCCTCGTCGACGATCAGGATGCCCGGCACCACGTCGAGCAGCCGCCGCAGATCCGGCAGCGAAACACTCTGCCCGGACGGGTTGTTCGGGCTGGCGACGAACACCACGTCGGGCCGGCGCTCGGTGATGGCGGCCACCGCGGCCTCGACGTCGAGGCCGAAGTCGTCGGCACGGGCGGCCTGCAACCATTCGGTGCGGGTGCCGTCGGCGATGATCGGGTGCATCGAGTAGGAGGGAACGAACCCGATCGCCGTGCGCCCCGGGCCGCCGAACGCCTGCAGCAGTTGCTGCAGAATCTCGTTGGAACCGTTTGCCGCCCAGAGGTTTTCGACGCCGAGCTGAACCCCGGTCTGGGCGCTCAGGTACGCGGCCAGGTCGGTCCGCAGGGCGACCGCGTCGCGGTCGGGATAGCGGTGCAGGTCGGCGGCGGCGTCGGCGACCGAGCGCACCACGTCGTCCACCAGCGCCCTGCTGGGCGGGTGCGGGTTCTCGTTGGT
The DNA here is from genome assembly GCF_976985685.1 of Mycobacterium sp. NTMscope_Eco_3. Lineage (NCBI taxonomy): Bacteria > Bacillati > Actinomycetota > Actinomycetes > Mycobacteriales > Mycobacteriaceae > Mycobacterium > Mycobacterium sp. NTMscope_Eco_3. The sequence continues at coordinate 3,044,763 of NZ_CDRJYZ010000001.1, forward strand.
GTTCAACCGCACCGGGACCGCCAATTGCGGTGCGCCATAAGGCGATTTACCGCGCAGGTCGTCGCGCAGCGGCAGGTCGTCCAGCGTGGGTTGCTGCGGCCCGGTCATCGCTCGAACCTCCGCCGTACCGCCTCGCCGTGCGCCGGCAGGTCCTCGGCCTCGGCGAGTGTGATCACGTGCCCGGACACGTCTTTGAGCGCGGCCTCGGTGTAGTCGACGACGTGGATGCCGCGCAGGAAGGTCTGCACGGACAGTCCGCTGGAATGCCGGGCGCAGCCCGCGGTCGGCAGGACGTGATTGGATCCCGCACAGTAGTCGCCGAGGCTCACCGGCGAGTACGGGCCGACGAAAATGGCTCCCGCCGAACGTATTTGCCCGACCACGCCGGCCGCGGCGGCGGTCTGGATCTCCAGGTGTTCGGCGGCGTAGGCGTTGACGACCTTGACGCCGGCGTCTATGTCGTCGACCAGGATGATCGCCGATTGACGCCCGCCCAGCGCGGCGGCCACCCGCTCGCGGTGCACGGTCGTCCGCAACTGGGCGGCCAGTTCCTTGTCGGTGGCGGCGGCCAGGTCTTCGCTGGGGGTCACCAGCACGCTGCCGGCCATTTCGTCGTGTTCGGCCTGGCTGATCATGTCGGCGGCCACATGCGCGGGGTCGGCGGTGTTATCGGCCAGAATCGCGATCTCCGTCGGCCCGGCCTCGGCGTCGATGCCGACCCGCGAACGGCACAGCCGCTTGGCGGCGGTGACGTAGATGTTGCCGGGCCCGGTGATCATGTCGACAGGCGCCAGCTCCGCACCGTCGAGGTCGGTGCCGCCGTAGGCCAGCAGCGCCACCGCCTGGGCGCCGCCGACGGCCCACACCTCGTCGACCCCCAGCAGCCGGGCCGCGGCGAGGATCGTCGGGTGCGGCAGTCCGTCGAACTGGGCCTGCGGCGGGCTGGCCACCACCAGCGAGGCGACGCCGGCGGCCTGCGCCGGCACCACGTTCATCACCACGCTGGACGGGTACACGGCGTTGCCGCCGGGCACGTACAGGCCCACCCGCTCGACCGGTACCCACCGTTCGGTCACGGTCGCGCCGGGGCCGAGTGTCGTCGTGACGTCGGTGCGGCGCTGGTCGGCGTGCACCGCGCGGGTGCGTTCGATCATCACGCGCAGGGCTTCGGCGACCGCCGCGTCCAGTTCGGCGAGGGCCTTGTCGAGCGCCGCCGCGGGCACCCGGACGGCCGGGGGCCGCACCCCGTCGAAGGAGGCCCCGAAATCCAGGGCGGCCTCGGCGCCCCGCTCCGCGACGGCCTGCACGATCGGGCGCACGGTGGGCAGCACCGCCTCCACGTCGGCGCCGCCACGCGGCAGCGCCGACCGCAATCGGGCGGCCGTCAATTCCGCGCCCCGCAGGTCGATACGGGCCATCGGCGACGGCTGGGTGGTGCTCACGGTGTCCATTGTCCCAGAGGAACTCAAATCAATATCCGACCGGTAGTGTGCCGCTACAGAGGCCATACCCCGCGCTGAAAAGAAGAGCCAACCCAGGGAGCCCCCATGTCCGCCAAGGATCACCCCAACCACGCCCCCGGCGTCCCGATGGTCTTCCCGCCCTGGTTCGAGCGCCTTCAGATCAAGTACTTCAACCGGGCGGTCAGGCCGATCGTGCGCTACCTGCCCGGGACCGCGACGATCAAGCATCGTGGTCGCACCTCCGGCACGCCCTACGAGACCATCGTGACCACCTACCGCAAGGGCAACACGCTGGCGATCGCGCTGGGCCATGGCAAGACGAACTGGGTGAAGAACGTGCTGGCCGCCGGCGAGGCGGACGTGCAGTTGAGCCGCAGCCACACGCTGCACCTCATCAACCCGCGGATCCTGCCCGCCGGCTCCGACGGCGCCGGGCTGCCCGCGTTGGCGCGCCTGCAGCTGCGCGTGATCGGCGTTTTCGTCGCCGACATCGCCTGAGATCGGGCGCGCCGACTTTGAGTGTGCGCCGACGGCTTTCAGTGTTAACCCACGGCGGCGACACGCCGACGATTCACGCGCAACACCGCGCTACATATCCAGGCCGATGTCGAGCACCCGCACCGAATGCGTCAGCGCGCCGACGGCGAGGTAGTCCACGCCGGTCCCGGCGTAGGCGGCGGCGTTCTCCAGGCTCAGGCCGCCGGACGACTCGAGCAGCACCGCGGGCGCGCGCGCATCCCGGCGTTGCACCGCCATCTGCGTCTGCCACACCGGGAAATTGTCCAGCAAGACCAGCTCGGGTTTTTCGGGCAGCACCTCGTCGAGCTGCTCCAGTGAATCCACTTCCACCTCGCACGGCAGATCCGGTGCCGCGTCGCGCACCGCGCGCAGCGCGTCGACCACCGAACCCGCGGCCACCACGTGGTTGTCCTTGATCAGCGCGGCGTCGCCGAGCCCGAGGCGGTGGTTGACGCCCCCGCCGACGCGGACCGCATACTTCTGCAACACCCGCAGGCCCGGCAGGGTTTTGCGGGTATCGCGCACCTTGGCCTTGGTGCCGTGCACGGCGGCCACCCAGTGCGCGGTCGTGGTGGCGATCCCCGACAGGTGGCAGATCAGGTTCAGCATCGTCCGCTCCGCGGTCAGCAGCCCGCGGGTTTCCGCCCGCACCGTGAGCACGGGCTGGCCCGCCTGCAGGTGGGCGCCGTCCTCGACGCGGTCGACGACCTCGTAGCCGCGCGTGCCGAGCACCTCGTCGAGCACCAGCAGCGCGATGTCGATGCCGGCGATCACGCCGGGCTGCCGGGGCACCATGGACGCGGTGGCCACGGCCTCGGCGGGCACCGTCGCCAGCGTGGTGACGTCGGGTCCGTAGCGCAGGTCCTCGACCAGGCCGCGCCGGATGGTTTCGCGCGCGGCGGTGAGTTCACAGTCGGACATCGAGGTCATACGACCGCCGCCAACGCCTCCACCAGCACCGAGTGCTGGTCGTCGGCCAGTCGCAGCACGTTGCTGCGCGCCTGCTCGGCCACGGTCTGCGGGTGTTCCTCGCGGTGGTGGCAGCCCCGGCTCTCGGTGCGGGCCAGGGCCGCGGCCGTCACCGCGCGGGCGGCGACGGCCAGCGCCACATCCTCGAAATCCCGACGACCCGCCACGGCGCGCACCTGGGCCCGCGACAGCGTGGTGGACAGCCGGCTCAGCCCGGCGGCGTCGCGCACCACCGACGCGTCGCGGCCCATCGCGCGCTGCAGCTCGGCGCGCTCGGGCGCGGTGTGCACGACGGGCTCGGGTGCGACCGCCCGGACGGGCCCGGCCGCCGCGGCGTGCGCGGCCGCCGCCTTGCCGGCCCGGCCGCCCACCACCAGACCTTCCAACAGGCTGTTGGACGCCAGCCGGTTGGCGCCGTGCAGGCCGGTACGGGCGACCTCGCCCGCGGCGAACAGCCCCGGCAGCTCGGTTTGGCCGCACACGTCGGTGACGATCCCCCCGCAGCTGTAATGCGCCCCGGGCACAACGGGAATGGGTTGACGGACGGGGTCGATGCCGGCGGCCCGGCAGGCGGCCGTCACCGTCGGGAACCGGTTCGCGAAGTCCCCGATGTGGCGGGCGTCGAGGAAAACGCACGGGTCACCGGTGGCCTTCATCCGCGCGTCGATGGCGGCGGCGACGACATCGCGGGGGGCAAGGTCGCCCATCGGATGAACCCCGGCCGTCACCGAATCCCCTTGCCGGTCAATCAGTCTCGCGCCCTCGCCGCGGATGGCCTCGGTGACCAGCGGACGCCGCCCGCCGGCGGCCGTGGGTGCGTAGAGCATCGTGGGGTGGAACTGGATGAACTCGAGATCGCTGACCGCGACGCCGGCCCACAGGCCCAAGGCGATTCCGTCGCCGGTGGATCCCTCCGGGTTGGTGGTCGCGCCGTACAGGTGTCCGAGGCCGCCGCTGGCGATGATCACCGAGGGCGCGCTGACGATTCCGTATCCCTGCGGGTTGCCCACCAGGACGCCGGTCACGGCCGCCCCGTCGTGCAGCACGCGCAGGGCCACGTGCCCGGTGCGGATGTCCAGCGTGCGCGCGGCGTGGTCGAGTGCGCGCTGCACCTCGGCGCCGGTGGCGTCGCCCCCGGCGTGCACGATGCGCCGCCGCGAGTGCCCGCCCTCGCGCGTCAGTGCCCACTGGCCGGGGGCGGATTCATCGAATCGCGCTCCGTCGCCGACCAATTCGGAGACGGCCGCATACCCGTCGGCGACGATCGAGTAGACCGCCTGGGGATCGCACAGGCCCGCCCCGGCGACCACGGTGTCGGCGACGTGCGCCTCGACCGAGTCGTCGTTGTCGGGCAGGACGACCGCGATGCCGCCCTGTGCGTAATGGGTCGCCGTCGCGCCGCGCGCCTGATCGGCCTTGCTCAGCACGACGAAGCTGCGGCCGGCGCGATGGGCGGCCAGCGCGGCGGCCAATCCGGCGACGCCGGTGCCGATTACGACGACGTCGGCGCTATGAGTCCACTGGGGACGGGCGGTCATTCGCCACCGCCCGGCTGCCCGATCTCGATCATTCGCTGCACGCTGCGCCGGCCGGCCGCGGCGATGTCGGGGTCGACGTCGACTTCGTCGGCGCCCTCGACGAGGCAGCGCAGCAGGGCCGCCGGGGTGATCATCTTCATGAACTTGCAGGAGGCGCGGTCGTTGACGGCGCGGAAGTCGACGTGCGGCGCGGCCCGCCGCAGCTGATACAGCATGCCAACCTCGGTGGCGACCAACACTTTTCGCGCGTCGGTCTGATTCGCGGCGTCGAGCATGCCGCCGGTGGATAAGATCTTCACCCGATCCGGGGGGAAGGCGCCCTCGCCGGCGAGGTACAGCGCCGAAGTGGCGCAACCACATTCGGGATGCACGAAGAGTTCGGCGTCGGGGTTCGCGCGGGCCTGGTCGCCCAGTTCGTCGCCGTTGATCCCGGCGTGCACGTGGCATTCGCCGGCCCACACGTGCAGGTTCTTGCGGCCGGTGATCCGGCGCACGTGGGCGCCGAGGAATTGATCCGGGCAGAACAGCACCTCGCGGTCCGGGTCGATGGACTCGACCACCTCGACCGCGTTGGACGACGTGCAGCAGATGTCGGTGAGCGCCTTGACCGCCGCCGTGGTATTGACGTAGGAGACGACGACCGCGCCGGGGTGCTCGTCCTTCCAGGCGCGCAGCTCGTCGGCGGTGATGGAATCGGCCAGCGAGCAGCCGGCGCGCTGATCCGGGATGAGCACCGTTTTGTCGGGGCTGAGCATCTTGGCCGTCTCGGCCATGAAGTGCACACCGCAGAACACGATGGTGTCCTCGGCCGCCTCGGCGGCGATCCGCGACAGCGCCAGCGAGTCGCCCACATGGTCGGCGACGTCCTGGATCTCGGGCAGCTGGTAGTTGTGCGCGAGCACGGTGGCGCCGCGCAATTTCGCCAGTCGGCGAATCTCTGCGGCCCACTGCGCGTCAGCGACCACGCCGGCGTAGCCGGTGGGTGAATCCGTGATGTCGGCAACCATGTCTTCGGCGAGCGTGTCCATGCGATTGATCACCGTCATGGGGGCTCCTTTCAGCCAGGAGGTTTTCGACTTATAATCGAAAACATGGCCCATCGTAGCACCGCCCACGAAGTGCTCGCGGTCGTGTTCCAGGTTCGGGAAGTCACCGAAGAGGTTGCGCGGGGGCGCACAACAGCGAAACCGCAGCTTAACGTGCTGTTATGGCAGCGCGCCAAGGATCCGCAGCGCGGCGCGTGGTCGCTGCCCGGCGGGCAGGTGCGCAACGACGAGGACATGATCACCTCGGTCCGCCGCCAACTCGCCGAGAAGGTCGACCTCAAGGAGCTGGCGCATCTGGAACAGCTCGCGGTGTTCTCCGACCCGCACCGGGTGCCGGGCGCCCGGGTGATCGCGTCCACCTTCCTGGGCCTGGTGCCCTCCCCCGCCAGCCCGGAACTACCGCCGGACACCCGCTGGCACCCGGTGAACCGCCTGCCGCCGATGGCCTTCGACCACGCCCCGATGGTGGACCACGCCCGCACCCGGCTGAACGCCAAACTGTCCTACACCAACATCGGATTCGCCTTGGCGCCAAGGGAATTCGCGCTCTCCACGCTGCGCGACATCTACGGAGCGGCGCTGGGATATCAGGTCGACGCGACGAACCTGCAGCGGGTGCTGGCGCGGCGCGGCGTCATCACCGCGACCGGCACCATCGCGCAATCCGGCCGCAGCGGCGGACGCCCGGCCGCGCTGTACCGGTTCACCGACGCGGCGTTGCGGGTCACCGATGAATTCGCCGCGCTCAGGCCGCCCGGGCTGCCCGGCTAGGCTGACACAAACGCGTCGTTCGGGCGACGCGCATTTCGGTCGGCGCCCCTGACGGGTCTGACCTGCCCGCGGTGACGAGAAGTCGCTCACAACGCGGCGATGACGTTTTGGCCACCTGCTGTTCGTGCGCGAGAATGCCGGGTGGCCACGAAGGGAGCCTCAATGGCTGAGCTCGGCAACCTGGCAGGCACGCATGGCGCGGAATGGATCGCCCGGCCGCCCCACGAGGAACTGCAGCGCAAGGTGCGTCCGCTGCTGCCCTCGGACGACCCGTTCTACCAGCCGCCGCTGGGTTTCCAGCACGCCGAGCCCGGGACGGTGCTGCGCTCGCGCGATGTCGAGCTGGCATTCCTCGGCCTGATCCCGCAGCCCATCAAGGCCGTCCAGCTGCTCTACCGGACCATGGACATGAACGGCGACCCCGAGGCGACCGCGACGACGGTGATCGTCCCGGCCGACCTCGCTCCGGGGCGGCCCTGCCCGGTGCTGTCGTACCAGTGCGCGATCGACGCCGTGTCCTCGCGCTGTTTCCCGTCCTATGCGCTGCGGCGTCGGGCGAAGGCGTTCGGGGCGATCGGCCAGTTCGAGCTTTTCCTGATCGCCGCCGCCGTCGCCGAGGGCTGGGCCGTCTCGGTGCCCGACCACGAGGGCCTGCGCGGCCTGTGGGGGGCGCCGTTTGAGCCCGGCTACCGCGTCCTGGACGGGATCCGGGCCGCGCTGAGCTCGGGGCGTCTCGGGCTGTCCAACTCGGCCCCGATCGGGCTGTGGGGTTATTCCGGGGGCGGCCTGGCCAGCGCGTGGGCCGCCGAAGTGTGCGCTGAATACGCGCCCGAACTCGACATCGTGGGTGCGGTGCTGGGCTCGCCCGTCGGGGACCTGGGCAACACCTTCCGCCGGCTCAACGGCAGCTTCCTGTCGGGCTTGCCCGCGCTGGTGGTGGCCGCGCTCGCGCACATCTATCCCGACCTGGACCGGGTGATCAGGGAGCACACCAACCAGGAGGGGCGCGCCCTGCTCGACTCGCTGGAGAAGATGACGACCGTCGGGGCCGTCGTGCGCATGGCCGGCAAGAACATGGGCGACTACCTCGACGAGCCGCTCGAAAAAATCCTGTCCACCCCGGAAGTCACGTACGTCTTCGACCACATCAAGCTGGGCGCCGCGGTCCCGACGCCCCCGGTGTTGATCGTGCAGGCCGTGCACGACTACCTGATCGACGTGCACGACATCGACGTGCTGGCCGACGCGTATTCGGCGGGCGGCGCGCGGGTCACCTACCACCGCGACGCGTTCAACGAGCACATGATGCTGCACCCGCTGTCGGCGCCGATGACGTTGCGCTGGCTGACGGATCGCTTCGAGGGCCGCCCGCTGACCGAGCACCTGGTGCGGACCACCTGGCCGACGATGTTCAACCCGATGACCTACGTCGGCATGGCCCGGCTGCTCAAGATCGCGGCCAAGGTGGTCACGGGCCGCAGGATTCGCCGCCGCCCGCTATGACACGGTCGCTTCCGCCGCGCCGCCCCCTGCCACCGGCAGCGCATCGGACGGCTTAGCCGCCGGCGGAAGCGCGCCCAGGTCGTCACGGGCGTCCGCGGCCACCCGCACGGCGTACACCAGCGCGGCGACGCCGACCGGCCACAACAGGCTCACCGCGATCTGCAACGGACGGTCGGAGAAGAACACCGGCGGCGCCTGGGTGACGTACGCGACGGACGGGCTCTTGCCCAGCGGTACCGCATCGAAGTCCAGGGCGCCGTAGCCGAGCCGCACCAGCGCGGCCCCGACGGCCGCCGCGACGGCAGCGGCGGTCAGCAAGCCGAGCGACAGGGCGACGACCATGCCCGGGCCGCGGTGCTGTTGCCACTGCCACGCCCACACCGAAGCGACCACCGCCAGCGCGGTCAACAGGCCCAGCATCAGCGCGGGTGCGACGAAGAAATGCTCGGACTCATTGCCCAGATAGTCGTGAACCCGCTCACCCGAGCGGGTGAGTGCCACCACGGCGCGGATCGGCGGCGCGATCCACGCCCACAGCGCACCGATGAGCAGACCGGTCGCCGCCGAGCCCCCGCCGACGAGCAGGAACGCGCGCGCCCGTGCCCGGCGGGGCACCGACGCGGGGTCGGTGGCATCCGGGGCATCCGTCTTGGCGTGCTCGCTCACCGTTGCGTCTCCAGGTCGGCGGAGTCGACCTCACCGTGCCGCGAGCAGCGCGCCCGCCAACCGTCGGGCCGAACCTGCACCACCATCCGGCGCCCGCATGCCGCGCAGAACCGGGGCGGCTCAAGACCCAACTGGGCCGCTGTCGGCACGGCGGTGCCCCCTAATTCCCCGGTGTAGACGTTGTAGACGCCGGCGCTGACCGCAGCGCCCAGATCGCCAACCACAAGTGTCCAACCTAGCCGCGGCGTGTCGGCTTACAAACTGGCGTTGAGGCCCTTGAGGGGCATCTGCAGGTCGCCGAGCAATTCCAGGTCGGCCTCGGCCGGACGGCCCAGCGTGGTCAGGTAGTTGCCGACGATGACGGCGTTGATGCCGCCCAGGATGCCCTGCTTGGCGCCGAGGTCGCCCAGGGTGATCTCGCGGCCGCCGGCGAAGCGCAGCATGACGCGCGGCAGCGCCAGCCGGAATGCGCCGACGGACTTCAACGCCTCGCTGGCCGGCAGCACCTCCAGGTCGCCGAACGGCGTGCCGGGCCGCGGGTTGAAGAAGTTCAGCGGGACCTCGTCGGGTTCGAGTTCGGCGAGTTCGGCGGCGAATTCGGCGCGCTGCTCGAGGGTTTCGCCCATGCCGAGGATTCCGCCGCAGCACACCTCCATGCCGGCGTCGCGCACCATCGACAGCGTCTCCCAGCGCTCCTCCCAGGAGTGGGTGGTCACGACGTTGGTGAAGTACGAGCGCGCGGTCTCGAGGTTGTGGTTGTAGCGGTGCACACCCATGGCCGAGAGCTGTTCCACCTGCTCGGCCGTCAGCATCCCCAGCGAGCAGGCGATGTTGATCTCGACCTCGTTGCGGATCGCCTCGATGCCGGCCGCGACCTGGGCCATCAACCGCTCGTCGGGCCCGCGGACGGCGGCGACGATGCAGAACTCGGTGGCGCCGGACTTGGCGGTCTGCTTGGCCGCCTCCACCAGGCTGGGGATGTCCAGCCGGGCGCTGCGCACCGGCGATTCGAACAGCCCCGACTGGGCGCAGAAGTGACAGTCCTCGGGGCAGCCGCCGGTCTTGAGGCTGATGATGCCCTCGACCTCGACCTCGGGGCCGCACCAGCGCATCCGGACCTCGTGGGCCAGCGCCAGCAGTTCGTCGAGCCGGTCGTCGGGCAGTTGCAGCACCCGCAGGACCTGGTCGCGGCTCAAGCCCTGGCCATCCTCGAGCACCTGTTGGCGGGCCACCGCCAGGATGTCCTCGTCGTTGCCTGTTTCGGCCGTCGGTCGCGTAGCCGCTTGAGTCACCAAGTACTCCCTTGCCTCTTTCTCGTGCCCGCGCGTGGGGACACATCTGCCCCGTGCCGGTGGCAGCCTGAATGAAAAGGTGTTCAAAGTAGGGTAACGGCCGAAGAACTCGGCCTACCCCTGGGTATACGACCATGGTGACCCCGCACGTCGAATACTTGGCGCACCACTATCTGCTGTTGGCCGCGCCGGCGTTTCTGCCTGCGGTGATCGTCGTCGCCGTGGTCTTGTACATCGCGCTGCGCGACCGCCGGGAAGGCCGCGACACCACGGCGGCCACCACAGACGCGGCGAAACACGACACGCCCGATCAAGAACGTGATTGACGGGCGCCGGATCTGGGCATTAAACAATCAATCACGAAACCTACTTGACAGTAATAAGCGGTTGACTTCTATCGGATCCTCCGGGGCGGCCCGGCGCGGTTGGGAGGCACGACGATGCGGTCGGATGAACTGACGATTGTTGCTGAGGCACCGGCGCGCGGTGCGGGGTTGGACCAGGTGATCGGGCTCTCGATCGCCGCCGTGGTGATCACGTTGCTGATGCTGTGGGTCGGCCACGCCCACCGCACGCATCGCATCACATGGCTGGCCCGGGTCGCGGACAAGGTGGGCGAGAAGTTCCACCGGCCGAGTTGGGTCGCCCTGCCGGTGCTGGTGTTCACCACGTCGATCATCTGCGCGTTGTTCGGGTTCATCTGGGACGTCAGCTGGCATATCGGCAACGGCCGCGACCCCGGCCCGCTGGCCAACCCGGCGCACTACTTCATCATCATCGGATTGTTCGGGATCTTCCTGGGCGGGATGACGGCGGTCGTCCTGCCGTTCGACAAGCCCGGCCCGGCGGCCGTGCGCATCACCCGTAACTGGCAGGCCCCGGTCGGCGGGGTGCTGATGGCCGGCTGCGGGCTGTACGCGCTGATCGGGTTCCCGCTGGACGACATCTGGCACCGCATCTTCGGCCAGGACGTAACCCTTTGGGGCCCAACGCATTTGATGATGATCGGCGGCGCCTGCTTTTCGCTGTTCGCGGTGTTGATGCTGGAGCGCGAGGGCGAGGCCCAGCTGGGTGCCGACGTGCTGCACGGCGCGTTCATCACGTTCCTGCGCTACCTGTCGTTCGGCGGCATGTTCATCGGCTTGTCGGTCTATCAGATCGAATACGACTTCGGCGTCGAGCAATTCCGCCTCGTCCTACAGCCCATGATGATCGCCGCCGCGGCGGCGCTGGCGGCGGTCGCCGCCCGCATCACCATGGGGCGGGGGGCGGCCCTGATCGCGGCCGTCTTCGCGATTGCCCTGCGCGGCGGCGTGGCATTGCTGGTCGGGCCGATCCTGGGGGCCCCGATCAACTGGTTCCCCCTGTACCTCGGCCCCGCGCTCGCGGTCGAGTTGATCGCCCTGACCCCGCTGCTCAAGCGCCCCATCGCGTTTGGGGCCGTCGCGGGCCTCGGTGTGGGCACCGTCGGGCTGTGGCTGGAATCGCTGTGGATCGGCGCGGTGTACCACTACCCGTGGCCGGCCAGCATGTGGGGCGAGGCCCTGGCCATGGCGGTGCCGGTCGCGGTGCTGATGGGAATGTGCGGCGCGCTGTTCGGCATGGTGCTCACCGGTCAGCGCCTCCCGGGCCGCGCCGCCGGCATCTCGGTCGTGGTCGTCACGGTGCTGGTGATCGGCGGCGCGGTGGCCAACGGCCTGCATATCGTGGTGCCGCGCCAGAACAACGCCGCCATCACGCTGACCGAGCTGCCCGCCGCCCCCGGGCATCGCATGGTGTCGGCCGACATCCAACTCGCACCGGCCGACATGGTCAGCCAGCATCCGGAGTGGGTGACGATCCTGTCCTGGCAGGGCCGGATGGAGAACAACCGCGGTCTACAGATCGACGAGCTCGAGAAGGTGGGTCCCGGCCATTACCGGTCGACGCAACCGCTTCCGGTGTGGGGCACGTGGAAGACGCTGCTGCGGGTTCAGGACGGCTACACGATGACCGCGGTGCCGATCTACGAACCGGCCGACGAGGCGATCCCGGCGCCCGAGGTTCCGGCGTTGTCGGCGATGAACCGCCCGTTCGTGCAGGAGATCACGATCCTGCAGCGCGAACGCGACCAGAACGCGCCGGTGTGGCTGTTCACCGCCGGCTCGATCGTGGTGCTGTTCATGACGCTGATGGTGATCGCCGGCCTGACGTGGGGCGCCGGGCGGCTCGGCAACGCCGTCACCGAGCCGGAACCCGCCGAGGACAAGCAGCCGGTCCCCCGGGCGGCGTAAGGCGATGACGATTCGCGGCACTCTCCTCGCGGCGTGGGTGGCGGCGCTGGTCTGCGGCCTGGTCGGCTGCGGCGGTTCCACCGACAAGTCGCCGGCGGCGCCCCTGGTCATCGACGTCACGATCGCCAACGGGCAGGTGACCCCGACCAACGCCACGCTGCAGGCCAAGGTGCGCCAGCAGATCACCCTGCACGTGACCAGCGATGCCACCGACGAGCTGCACGTGCATTCGACGCCCGATCACAAGTTCCAGGTCGCGGCGGCGCCCCACCAGACGTTCGAGTTCGCGGTCGACGTGCCCGGCAACGTCGCGGTGGAACTGCACCATCTGGACCGCACTATCGCCACCATCCAAGTGCAGCCGTGACCTCCGCCCCCGCGGCGGTGGTGCTCGCGCATGGTCTCGGCGGCTCGGGTGACCTTCCGGTGCCGTACGCCTACGCAATGGTCGGGGCGGCATGGGCGCTGACGTTCACCTTTGCCCTGGTCGCGTTCGCGTGGCGACAGCCGCGGTTTGACCCACTCAAGCCGGGCCGGGCCTTGCCGGCGGCGCTGACGACGTTCGTCGACGCCCGGGCGAGCCGCGCGACGGCCGCGGCGCTGGCGCTGGCGTTCGCGCTGTGGGCGGTGGCGGCCGGGATATGGGGTCCCGACTCGGAGTCCAACGCCCTGCTCGGCGCGTTCTACGTGCTGCTGTGGGTCGGGTTGGTGACGCTGTCGTTGGCCGTCGGGCCGGTGTGGCGGGTGATTTCGCCCATGCGCACGATCTACCTGCTGCTGCGGCGCGTCACGCCGCAGCGGCTCGGACGTCCGCGGCTGTCCTACCCGGAAGGCTGGGGCTACCGGCCCGCCGCGGTGGGCCTGTTCGCCTTCGTCTGGATGGAGCTGGCCAGCCCGAATTCGGCGTCGCTGCCCTGGATCAGGACATGGATCGGATGCTACGCGGTGCTGATGCTCGTCGGGGCCTGGCTGTGCGGGCAGCGCTGGCTGGCGCGCGCCGACCCCTTCGGCGTGTACAGCATGGCCTTCTCCCGGCTCTCACCGTTTCGCCGCAATCGCGAGACCGGCAGAGTCGTCGTCGGGAACCCGCTCGACCATCTGCCGTCGCTGCCGGTGCGCCCGGGCGTCGTGGTGCTGCTGGCGGTGCTGCTCGGGTCCACGGCGTTCGACAGCTTCTCGTCGTCGCCGACCTGGCGCGGCTTCGCCGATCGGCTCACGCGCGACTTCGGGGTGTCCCCCACGGTGGCATCGTCGGCGCTGCGCACCATCGGACTGATCGTCTTCATTTCCGTTGTGGCGGTGACGTTTTCGCTGGCCGCGCGCGCCACGGGCGGCGTGGACCGCGAGCGGCGCCGCGAATTGCCCGGCCAAATGGCGCATTCGCTGATCCCGATCGTGGTGGGCTACATCTTCGCGCACTACCTGTCGTATTTGGTGGAGCGCGGACAGCAGGCGGTGTTCGCGCTGGCCGACCCGTTCGGCCGAGGCTGGAACCTGTTCGGCCTGGCGCACTTACACGTGGCCTACGTGTTGTCCATGCACCCGCCGGTGCTGGCCGCGATCAAGGTGACCTGCGTGGTCACCGGGCACATCGTCGCGGTGATCGCCGCCCACGACAAAGCCCTGCGGCTGCTGCCCGCCGGCCATCAGCTCACCGGGCAGTTGACCATGATGCTGGTGATGGTCGGCTACACGTTCACCGGTTTGTATCTTCTCTTCGGTGGGTAGGCGTTGCGGCGTGCGCTTCAACGTAACGCGATCCCTGACCGAACTCGTTTGATGTCGCGGCGCTCGACCGAGCCGGTCCCCCCGGACGAGCAGAACCCGGCCCGAAAGACGTGGCGACGCCCGCGAACGCTGTCCCGATTCAGCATTCAGTCCAAAGTGATGCTGATGCTGCTGGTGTCCAGCCTGGCGTCGCTGGGAGTGATCGGAACGGTCGAGTACGTCGCGGCCCGCAACGCGCTGTTGCCCGCGGCTACCGACCGGATGACCCAGATGCGGGCGGCGCAGAAGCGGGCCATCGAGACGCTGTTCTCGGATCTGTCGGATTCGCTGGTCGTCTACAGCCGCGGAACCACCGCACTCGACGCGGTGCACGAGTTCACCGCCGGCTTCGACCAGCTGGCCACCGCCCCCGTGGACCCCGGGCAGCAACGCGCGCTGGTGGACTTCTACAACGAGAGGCTGATCAAACCGATCGAGCGCGACACCGGCAAGAAGCTTGCCCTCGACGCGGTGTTGCCCAGCAACAATTCACAGAGATACCTGCAGGCGCACTACACCGTGGCGGCGAGTCGGTCCTCGAATCAGACGGGCGGCCCACCCGACGACGCCGGCGACGGCAGCGCCTGGTCGGCCGCCAATGCGCGCTTCAACGACTACTTTCGCGAGATCGCGACCCGATTCGAGTACCGCGATGCGCTGCTGCTGGACACCCGCGGCAACGTGGTTTACAGCGTGCGGAAATCCGCGTCCCTCGGTACCAACGTCCGCACCGGCCCGTACCGCCAATCCAACCTGCGTGACGCCTATGAGAAGGCGATGGCCGCCAACTCGGTGAACTTCGTGTGGATCACCGACTTTGCGCCATATCAGCCCCAACTCGGTCAGCCCATCGCATGGTTGACGGCACCGATCGGTCCACCCGGCAGCGCGGCCGGAGTGCTGGCGCTGCCCCTGCCGATCTCCAAGGTGAATCGGATCATGACCGCCGACAAGCAGTGGAAATCCGCCGGCATGGGCGACACCGGCGAAACCTATCTCGCCGGTCCGGACAACCTCATGCGCTCCGATTCACGGTTATTCCTCGAGGACCCTCAGCGCTACAAAACCGAGGCGCTGGCGGCCGGAACCCGGCCCGACACCGTCGACACGGCGATCAGATGGGGCGGCACGACGCTCGTCCAACCCGTGGCCACCGCGGCCGTGCGCGCCGCGGAACGCGGGGAGACCGGAACCCTCACTGACACCAGCTATCTGGGCCGCCGGGAACTCGCGGCCTACGCCCCACTGTCCGTGCCGAATTCCGACCTGCACTGGTCGATCGTCGCGACCAGGGAAACCGCCGAGGCCAACGCCCGGATCATGTCGCTCACCCAGACGCTCGTGATCACCACCACCGCAATGGTTTTCGTGATCTGTGTGGCGGCGCTGCTGGTCGCGCAGATCTTCGTGCGGCCCATCCGCAGGTTGCAGGCCGGCGCCCAGGAGATCGGCGCCGGCAACTACGACGTCGCGATCCCGGTCACCTCCCGCGATGAAATCGGTGAACTCACTGCCGCTTTCAACGAAATGAGCCGCAAACTTCAGATCAAGGAAGGGCTGCTGGGCGAACAGCGCAAGGAAAACGACCGGCTGCTCGGGTCGTTAATGCCCGAGTCGGTTGCGCAGCGTTACCGCGAGGGTGAACAGACGATCGCCCAGGAGCACCAGGACGTCACCGTCATCTTCGCCGACCTCGTCGGCCTCGACGAGATCTCGGGCAAGCTTTCCGGCCGCGAATTGGTGGGCATCGTCGACGAGCTGATCCGGGAACTCGACTCAGCGGCCGAAAACCTTGGTATCGAGCCGATTCGCACACTGCACAACGGCTACCTCGCCAGCTGCGGGCTGAACTTCCCCCGCCTGGACAGCGTGCACCGCACCGTCGAATTCGCCGTCGAGATGAAAGACATCATCGCGCGCTTCAACGCCCGGACGGGCTACCACCTGGCCCTGCGGGCCGGCATCAACACGGGAAACGTCATCAGCGGCCTGGTCGGACGCTCCAGCATCGTCTACGACATGTGGGGTGCGGCCGTCAATCTGGCTTATCAAACACGCAGCAGCACAACGCAAACGGGAATCTACGTCACCTCGAAGGTGTACGAGGTGATGCACGACATCCATCAATTCACGCCGGCGGGCACCGTCACCGTCGGCGGCGTCGAGCAGCAGATCTGGAAGTTGTCGGAAAGATAGGGGCAGGGCCGTGGCATCCATGGACTCGTCGCTGTACTGGGCCGCCGGTGTGGTCGTCGGCCTGCCGCTGCTGCTGATCGCCCTCACCGAATGGCATCAGAGCCTGGTCCGCAAGAACAGCCCCCTGGCCCGGCCCGCATTCCTGTTGCGCAGTTACCTGATCCCGCTGGGCGCCCTGCTGGTGCTGCTGGTCAACGTGGCGGGAATGCCGGCACAGTTCACGTCGGTTCGGGTTCTCGCGACGGCGTTCGGCTTCGTGGTGTTGGTGCTGCTGCTGTCCGGGCTCAACGCGACCGTGTTCGAGGGCGCGCCGCAAGGGACGTGGCGCCAGCGGATCCCGGGCATCTTCCTCGACGTGACCCGATTCCTGCTGATCGGGGTCGGGCTGGCGGTCATTTTCTCCTACGTGTGGGGCGTTCGCGTCGGCGGCCTTTTCACCGCGCTGGGTGTGACCTCGGTGGTCATCGGGCTGATGCTGCAGAATTCCGTCGGCCAGATCGTGTCGGGGCTGTTCATGTTGTTCGAACAGCCCTTCCGGATCGGCGACTGGCTGGACACCCCCGCGGCCCGCGGCCGGATCGTGGAGGCGAACTGGCGATCCGTTCACATCCAGACCGGCCGCGGGTTACAGATCACCCCGAACTCGGTGCTGGCCACCACCTCGTTCACCAACCTCAGCCGCCCACCCGGCGGCCACCAATTGGCAATCACCACAACGTTTTCCGAGGTTGACCCGCCCGACCGGGTATGCGCGCTGCTGGAGCGGGTGGCCAATGCGCTGCCGCAGCGCAGGCCCAACGCGGTGGCGTCTGCGGCGCCCGTCGGGGCCGCCGAGTATCTCCTCACCGTCGGATTGAAATCGCCCGCCGACGATTCCGCCGCGCAGGCGACGTTTCTGCGTTGGCTCTGGTACGCCGCGCGGCGCGAGGGCCTGCGCCTCGATGGCGCCGAAGACGACATCTCGACGGCCGAGCACATCGAGAAGGCCCTGCGGACGGTGGTGGCACCGGCGCTGCGGTTGAGCCAACCGGATCAGCAGGCCTTGGTATCGCACGCCAGGATCGTTCGCTACGGGGCGAACGAGGTCGTCGAGCACGCCGGTCGGGTTCCCGACAGGATGACGTTCTTGCTCGCGGGCGGCGTGCGGTTGACCGCGACCGCCAAGGACGGAACGGCGGTCGCGGTCGGCGGCCTCGACGAGGGTTCGTTCCTGGGGGTGACCGCGCTGACCCGGCAACCCAACCTGGCCGACGCGCAGGCGATCGAAGAGGTCACCGCGCTGGAGATCGATCGCGACCACCTCGTCGAATTGGTGACGGGCAAGCCGTTGCTGCTGCAAGACCTGGGTCGCACCATCGACAAGCGACGCGCCAGGGTGCACGAGGCCATGGCGCAGGAGGGCGTGCTCGCCGTCGGCTAGCCGATCAGGTGCTCGACCTTCTTGTTGCCGTCCCAGCGGCGCAACCCCGCGAAGCTGCCCTCGATCTGGGCGGGCCGGCCCGCGATGCGCAACGCGCGCCCGAGCTGGGCGCCGCCCACCCGGCGGGCCATGGTGACATGCGCGGTCCACTGATCGGGCAGGCTGTTGGGCATCGGGCCGGGCACCAGATGCGGGGCGCACAACCGGTGCACCCGGGCGTGCAGGGCCAACAGCTCGCCGGTCGGCACCACGAGCCGCGCGAAAACGGCGCTGCCGCGGCCGAACAACACCGGCGCGCCGATGAGGCAGCGCAGCGGCAGCTGGTCGCTCACCGGGTGCAGCAACGCGTCGACGTCGACGGCGATGCCCTCAGCGACCGCCAGCGTCACGTGCGGGCGGCTGGCCGGCGCCTGGCTGGGAATTCCCGCCGCCGCCAACGCCTCCCAGATGTTGCGGATCGCGGCCTCGGTGTCGCGGTCGAAGATCAGCTCGATGGAGTGGACCATCAGCCGACCAGTGCGGTGACCCAGTCGCGGTCGAATGCGCCGGCGCACAGCGCCGCGAAGCCGGCGGCGTCCATCGACGCCGCCCCGGCGGGCAGCGCGGCGCGCACCGCGGCCAGCCGGGCCAGCGCGGACCGATTGGACGTCTCCACCACCCCCGGCCGCGCAGGCCAGGCGCCGATCACCAGCCCGGCACACGAAAGCCCCTGCGCAGCAAGTGATTCCAGCGTCAGGGCGGTGTGGTTGAGGGTGCCCAGCGACGGGCTGACCACCACCAGCACCGCGGCACCCAGCGCGACGGCGAGATCGCGTGCGGTGACACCGTTTTCGCCGAGCTCGACCAGCAGTCCCCCGGCGCCCTCGACCAGCGTCAGCCGCCCCGGCCGGTCCAACTCCCCGATGAGCGCCAGTAGCTGCTCGCGGGTGGGTAACGGCGTCCCGGCCTGCTCGGCGGCGGCCACCGGCGCCAGCGGTTGCGGATACCGGGCGAACCCGGCCAGCTCGGTCACCCCGGACAGCCGGCCCACCTCCGCGAGGTCGTCGTCGCCGCAGTCGGTGCCGGTCTGGACCGGCTTGCACACCGCCACGTCGATGCCGGCCTGGCGGGCGTGGCATGCCAGCGCCGCGGTGACGACCGTCTTGCCGACCCCGGTGTCGGTGCCGGTGACGACCAGGACCGTCACCGGTGTGCCCTAGCCAAGTCCGGCGAGCACATCGGTGAGCACCCGGCGCGCGACCTCCAGCTCGTCGGCATCCAGCGACGCGCGCGCGGTCAGCCGTAGCCGCGAGGTGCCGGCGGGCACGGTCGGCGGCCGGAAGCACCCGACGCGCACCCCCGCGTCCAGGCAGGCGGTCGCGGCGGCCACCGCCACGTCCGGGTCGCCCAGGATCACCGACACCACCGCCGATTGCGGTCGCTCGCGCACCCCGCAGACCTCGGCCAGGATGCCGGCGTGGCGCAGCACCGCGTCCGCACGCCACGGTTCGGCCCGCAGCACCCGCAGCGCGGCGCGCGCCGCCCCCGCCGCCGCCGGGGCCAGGCCGGTGTCGAAGATGAACGTGCGCGCCGCGTCGATCAGATGGGCGCGCACCGACGCCGGCCCGAGCACCGCGCCACCCTGGCTGCCCAGCGCCTTGGACAGCGTGGTGGTCATGACCACGTCCGGCGCCCCGGCCAGCCCGACCTCGTGCAGCAGCCCGCGCCCGCCGCCGCGCACCCCGAGGCCGTGCGCCTCGTCGACGATGAGCAGGGCGCGGTGCCGGCGGCAGACCTCATGCAGTTCGCGGAGCGGCGCCAGGGCGCCGTCGGTGCTGAACACCGATTCGGTGAGGACGACCGCGCGTTCCTCGTCGCGCGCGCGCAGCGCGGCCTCCACAGCGCCGACGTCGCGATGCGGCGTCACGGCCACCCGCGCCCGCGACAGCCGGCAGGCGTCGACCAGCGAGGCGTGCGAAAACTCGTCGGACACCAGCAGCGAGCCCCGGCCGGACAGGCCGACGACCGCCCCCAGGTTGGCCGCGTAGCCGGAGGAGAACAGCAAGCCCGCGGCCGCTCCGACGTAGTCGGCGAGCTCGGACTCGAATTCCTCGTGCAGTTCGGTGTCGCCGGTGACCAGGCGGGACCCGGTCGCGCCGGCGCCCCACATGCGCAGCGCGGCGACCCCACCGTCGATCACGTCGGGGTGTTGGGACAGCCCCAGATAGTCGTTGGAGGCCAGGTCCAGCTCGGTGGCCACGGCGGGGCGCGGCCGCAGCGCGCGGCGCAGCCCGGCCGCGCGGCGCTGCTGTTCCACCACCTCCAGCCAGGCCAGCGGGGAGACGTCGATCGGTGCCTGCGGGGAGGCGTTCATAGGGGCTCAGCCTAGTGGCGATCGCCAGCGCGGCGGAGCCGGGCGCAGCGGGTCGCCGCCATCGACGTCAGTGGCGATCGCCAGCGCGGCGGAGCCGGGCGCAGCGGGTCGCCACTGCTAGCCGACGAGTTGTGCGACCTGCACCATCGCCGAGGTGATCCGGGAGATCTCGTCGGGCGTGCAGATGTAGGGCGGCATCGCGTAGACCAGGTTGCG
The DNA here is from genome assembly GCF_976985685.1 of Mycobacterium sp. NTMscope_Eco_3. Classification (NCBI taxonomy): domain Bacteria; kingdom Bacillati; phylum Actinomycetota; class Actinomycetes; order Mycobacteriales; family Mycobacteriaceae; genus Mycobacterium; species Mycobacterium sp. NTMscope_Eco_3. The sequence continues at coordinate 3,064,755 of NZ_CDRJYZ010000001.1, forward strand.
AAACGGGCGCAGCCAGACGCCGTGGTCCAGCGCCGCCGGGGTGGCGACGGCCAGGTCGACGGGCCGCGCGCATTCGATGACGCCGATGGCCCCGCACACCCGGACGTCGGTCACGCCGGGCAGCGCGCGGGCGGCTTCGAGCCCGGCGGCCAGCCCGGCGCCGATCTCGGCGACCCGCGCGCGCCAGTCCTGGCCGAGCAGCACCTCGACGCTGGCCACCGACACCACGCACGCCAGCGCGTTGGCCATGAACGTGGGCCCATGCATCAGCGCGCCGGCCTCGCCGGAGCTGATGGTGTGCGCGATCTCGGTGGTGCACAGCGTGGCCGCCAGGCTCAGGTATCCGCCGGTCAGCGCCTTGCCGACGCACATGATGTCGGGGCTGACGCCGGCGTGGTCGGCGGCGAAGAGCTCGCCGGTGCGGCCGAAGCCGGTGGCGATCTCGTCGAAGATCAGCAGCACGTCGTGGCGGCGGCAGATTTCGCGCAGGTCACGCAGGTACCGGGGGTCGTGGAAGCGCATGCCGCCCGCGCCCTGCACGACGGGCTCGACGATGACCGCGGCCAGTTCGTCGGCGTGCCGGGCCAGTTTCGCCTCGAACGCCGCGCTGTAGGCGGCGTCGTAGTCGCGGGGCACCTGCGGGGCGAACACCTGGGCGGCCAGGATGTCGGTCCACAGCGAATGCATGCCGCCGTCGGGGTCGCAGACGCTCATCGGGGTGAAGGTGTCGCCGTGGTAGCCGCCGCGCCAGGTCATCAGCCGGTGCTTGCCGGGCCGGTGGAGGCTGCGCCAGTACTGCAGCGCCATCTTCACCGCCACCTCCACCGACACGGACCCGGAGTCGCTGAAGAACACCGTGTCCAGGCCGGCGGGGGTGATCTCGACGAGCAGCTGGGCCAGTCGGGCCGCGGGTTCGTGGGTCAGCCCGCCGAACATGACGTGGTTCATCGCGCCGAGCTGGGCGGACAGGGCCGCGTCCAGCACCGGGTGGCCGTGCCCGTGGATCGCGGTCCACCAGGAGCTCATGGCGTCGAGCGCCTCGACGCGCTCGCCGTCGCGGATCAGGGTCAGCCGGGCGCCGCGGGCTCCGACGGCGACGACGGGTGCGACGGATTCGGCGCCGATGGTGCTGTACGGGTGCCACAGGTGCGCGGCGTCGATCGCGCTGATCTGCTCGGGCGTCAGCCCGGCCTTGGCCGCGGGCATAGTGATCGAGGGTAAAGCAGCCGATTCGCGCAAACCCGGGCCGTCGGGAAGCATGAGACATCATGGCCACGCCGCACCAGCCCGACAGCGCAGGGCCCCCACCCGTCCCGGTCGACTACGACGCGGAAGCCCCCGCGGCGCCCCGGGTGATTCGGGTGCGGCTGGCGGCGTGGGACGTCGTCTGCACCGTCACCCTGCTGGTCCTGCTCGCCGTGCTGGCCGCGGCGACGCCGTGGCCGTCGCGCCTTTTCGGCTTCCTGACAAACGTCTGCGCGGACGAGACCTGCGGGCCGGTGCCCTTTGGGCTGGACCTGTACATCCACCCGGTGGTGTGGGGCGGGATCGGCGCGGCCCTCACCGCCGCGGTGATCGGCCCGGTCGTGTCCATCCTGAAGGGCTGGTACATGTCGTTCTGGCCGGTGCTGGCCCTGGCGTTGATCTTGGTCAGCTCGGCGGCCGGAACGTTGCTGACGCTGTTCAGCGAACGCTATTGGCTGTGATCGGGCCGCCGTCGCCACCCCGTGACGGCACCGCCACGCCGTAGCCGGCTGAGACCGAAATCACAACTGCGCATACGAGATTGGGCCGCGCCAGTCACCGTCCGGTCACGGTACGACAAATAATCCCCTGGGGGCCTGGCGGCTAACACCTTCTGTTGTCAAAGTGGCTGTTGTGACTGATGTGAATACGGCGGTCTGACGAGCCGGTTCACTTCGCAAGTGCCATGGACGGCACGGCCCCAGCGTGGGGGCCGTCGCTTGGTTCATGAACCGGGGGCGGACGCGCGAGGTCACCGCGTCGAGGCCCCACGAGCGCCTGAGAGGCCGGGAAAATGAAACGCATCTACGCCTTCGCGATCGGTTTGGCCCTGTTCGGGGCGCCGATGGTGGTTCCCACCGTCGCGACCGCCGACCCGGGCGCCAGATCGATGGACTATCAGCAGGCCACCGACGTGGTGGTCGCCCGCGGCCTGTCGCAACGCGGCGTGCCGTTCTCCTGGGCCGGCGGCGGCATCAACGGCCCCACCCGCGGCACCGGTACCGGCATCAACACCGTCGGATTCGACGCCTCGGGGCTGATGCAGTACGCCTACGCCGGCGCCGGCGTCAAGCTGCCGCGCTCCTCCGGGGCGATCTACCGGGTCGGCCAGAAGATCCTGCCGCAGCAGGCCCGCAAGGGTGACCTGATCTTCTACGGCCCCGAGGGCACGCAGAGCGTCGCGATGTACCTGGGCAACAACCAGATGCTCGAGGTCGGTGACGTCGTGCAGGTCTCGCCGGTGCGCGCCAATGGCATGACCCCCTACATGGTCCGCATCCTCGGGGCCTCCGCGCCGACGCCACAGGCCCCGGCGCAGCAGCTGCCCACCCAGCAGACACCGCTCCAGCAGGCGCCCACCCAACAGGCCCCGCTCCAGCAGGCGCCGACCCAACAGGCCCCCCTGCAGCAGGCGCCGGTACAGCAGTCGCCGTTCACGCAAGCGCCGCAGCAGCAACTGCCGACCCAGCAGGCGCCGCTGCAACAGGTCCCGACGCAACAGGCCCCGCTCCAGCAGGCGCCGACCCAACAGGCCCCGCTGCAGCAGGTCCCGACGCAACAGGCGCCGGCCCAGCAGGTGCCCACCCAGCGCGCCCCGCTGCAGCTCGCACCGGCGCAGCAGGCGCCGCTGCAGCAGGCACCCGTACAGCAGTTGCCCGCCCAGCAGGCCCCGTTGCAGCCGGCCGGCGCCGGTCTGACCCGGTAATTCCCACGGTCGTTCGCTGCCTTCGGGCGCCCGCCACCTGCTCCCCCGCCGCGCGCGGTCGGGAACGGGTGGCGGGTTTTGGGTAAATTAGCGATCGATCATGCAGACCCCGACACGTTCTTCCGCACCGGTCGCCGCCACCGATCCGGGCGCTGAGGGGGCGCGCACGGCGGGATCGTGGGGATCGCAGGGGTTCTATCGCCACGACCTCGACGGCTTGCGCGGCATCGCGATCGCGCTGGTGGCCGTCTTCCACGTCTGGTTCGGCCGGGTCTCCGGCGGCGTCGACGTGTTCCTGGCGCTGTCCGGATTCTTCTTCGGCGGCAAGGTGATTCGCGCCGCATTGAACCCGGCGGTGACCTTGTCGCCGGTGGCCGAGGTGATCCGGCTCGTGCGTCGCCTGGTTCCGGCCCTCGTCGTCGTGCTGGCCGGATGCGCGGTGCTCACCATCCTGGTTCAGCCGGAAACCCGCTGGGAGACCTTCGCCGACCAAAGCCTCGCCAGCCTCGGCTACTACCAGAACTGGGAGTTGGCCAACACCGCGTCCGACTACCTGCGGGCGGGCGAGGCCGTCAGCCCCCTGCAGCACATCTGGTCGATGTCGGTGCAGGGCCAGTTCTACGTCAGCTTCCTGGTACTGATCGCCGGCCTGGCCTACCTGTTCCGGCGCGCGCCCGGCGCCCGGTTGCGGACCCTGTTCCTGGTGGTGCTGAGCGCGCTGACGGTGGCCTCGTTCGTCTACGCGATCGTCGCGCACCAGGAGAACCAGACGGCCGCCTATTACGACAGCTTCGCCCGCGGCTGGGAGTTGCTGCTGGGCGCCCTGGTTGGAGCGCTGGTGACCCGCATCCGCTGGCCCATGTGGTTGCGCACGGTGCTGGCCACGGTCGCGCTGGGCGCGGTGCTGTCGTGCGGGGCGCTGATCGACGGCGTGCGGGAGTTCCCGGGCCCGTGGGCCCTGGTGCCCGTCGGCGCCGCCATGCTGCTGATCCTCGTCGGGGCCGGCGTGACGGGCGAGGGCCGGTTGCCGCTGCCCAACCGGCTGCTGGCGACGCGCCCGCTGGTCGAGCTGGGCGCCATGGCGTATTCGCTCTACCTCTGGCATTGGCCGCTGCTGATCTTCTGGCTGTCCTACAGCGGCCACAAGCACGCCACGTTCCTCGAGGGCGCGGTGTTGCTGCTGGTGTCCGGGGTGCTGGCGTATCTGACCAACCGGCTCGTCGAGGACCCGCTGCGCTACCGCGCGTCCTCGAAACCGGCGCCCCGTCCGGCCGTGACGACGACCCGCTGGCTGGCCCGCGTCCGGCGGCCGACGCTGGTGCTGGGATCGGCGGTCGTGCTGCTGGGCGTGACGCTGACGGCGACGTCGTTCACGTGGCGCCAGCACGTCACGGTGTTGCGGTCGGCGGGCAAGGAGCTCAGCGTCCTCAACCCGCAGGACTATCCCGGCGCGCGGGCCCTGACCGAACACGTGCGCGTGCCGGCGTTGCCGATGCGGCCCACGGTCTTGGAGGTCAAACAGGACCTGCCCGCCTCGACCAAGGACGGGTGCATCAGCGACTTCGTCAACCCGGCGGTGGTCAACTGCACCTACGGCGATGCGACCGCCGAGCGCACGATCGCGCTGGCGGGCGGTTCGCACGCCGAGCACTGGCTGCCCGCGCTGGACATGCTGGGCAAGCTGCATCACTTCAAGGTCGTGACCTACCTCAAGATGGGCTGCCCGCTGTCGACCGAGCAGGTCCCGCTGATCATGGGCAACAACGCCCCCTACCCACAGTGCCGCGAGTGGGTGCAGGAGACGATGACCAAGCTGGTCACCGACCGGCCCGACTACGTGTTCACCACGACGACCCGGCCGTGGAACATCAAGTCCGGCGACGTGATGCCGGCCACCTATGTCGGGATCTGGCAAACGTTGTCCGACAACAACATTCCCATCCTCGGGATGCGCGACACCCCGTGGCTGGTGAAGAACGGCCAGCCGTTCGACCCGGCGGACTGCCTGGCCAAACGGGGCGCCACCGCGCAGTCCTGCGCGATCAAGCGGTCCGATTTGCTCTCCGACCGCAATCAGACCCTCGACTTCGTCACCCAGTTCCCGCTGCTCAAGGTGCTCGACATGTCGGATGCGATCTGCCGCGCCGACGTCTGCCGACCCGTCGAGGGCAACATCCTCGTCTATCACGGCGCCCATCACCTGTCCCCCACGTACATGCGGACCATGGCGCCGGAACTGGGCCGCCAGATCGCCGACAACACCGGGTGGTGGTGAGCCGCCTCGCGGACAGCCGTACGTTCGTGAGCACCCCGCGGCGCGGATAAGGTCGAAACGTGTCCACCAACAATTCCGCTTCAGAACCAGGCGGTCACCAACAACCCAAACTCGCCACCGTCTGGCCGGGAAACCCGTATCCGCTCGGGGCGTCCTACGACGGCGCCGGGACCAACTTCTCCCTGTTCTCCGAAATCGCCGAGAAGGTCGAACTGTGCCTGATCGACCACGGGGGCGGCGAGTCGCGAATTCCCTTGGAGGAGGTGGACGGATACGTCTGGCACGCCTATCTGCCGAACATCAACCCGGGCCAGCGCTACGGGTTTCGCGTCTACGGCCCCTTCGACCCGGCGGCCGGTCACCGCTGCGACCCCAGCAAGTTGTTGCTCGACCCGTACGGCAAGGCCTTTCACGGCGATTTCACGTTCGGCCAGGCGCTGTTCTCCTACGACATGAAGGCCGTCGACGGCGACGACGCCGACGGGGCCGACCCGGGAACTCCCCCCATGGTCGACTCGCTGGGCCACACCATGACCAGCGTGGTCAGCAACCCCTTCTTCGACTGGGGATCCGACCGCGCCCCGCTGACCCCGTACCACGAAACCGTCATCTACGAGGCGCATGTCAAGGGCATGACCCAGAACCACCCCAGCGTCCCCGAGGAGCTGCGGGGCACCTACGCCGGCCTGGCCCACCCGGCGATCATCGACCATCTCAAGTCGCTCAGCGTCACCGCCATCGAGCTGATGCCGGTCCACCAGTTCATGCACGACTCGCGACTGCTGGACCTCGGATTGCGAAACTACTGGGGCTACAACACCTTCGGGTTCTTCGCCCCGCACAACCAATACGCCGCCAACCGCAACTCCAGCGTCGCCGAGTTCAAGTCCATGGTGCGCAGCTTCCACGAGGCGGGCATCGAGGTGATCCTCGACGTGGTCTACAACCACACCGCCGAGGGCAACCACCTGGGCCCGACCATCAACTTCCGCGGCATCGACAACGCCGCGTACTACCGGCTCGTCGACAACGACCTGCGGCTGTACAAGGACTACACCGGCACCGGCAACAGCCTCAACCCGCGCCACCCGCACGTGCTGCAACTGATCATGGACTCGCTGCGCTACTGGGTGTCCGAGATGCACGTCGACGGCTTCCGCTTCGACCTGGCCGCCACCCTGGCCCGCGAACTGCACGACGTCGACCGGTTGAGCGCGTTCTTCGATCTGGTGCAGCAGGATCCGATCGTCAGCCAGGTCAAACTGATCGCCGAGCCGTGGGATGTCGGCGAGGGCGGCTACCAAGTCGGAAACTTCCCGGGTTTGTGGACCGAGTGGAACGGGAAGTATCGCGATACTGTGCGCGATTACTGGCGGGGCGAGCCCGCAACCCTGGGTGAGTTCGCCTCCCGGCTGACCGGGTCGTCGGACCTGTACGAGGCGACCGGCCGGCGCCCCAGCGCCAGCATCAACTTCGTCACCGCACACGACGGCTTCACGCTCAACGACCTGGTGTCCTACAACGAAAAACACAACATGGCCAACGGGGAGGACAACCGGGACGGGGAAAGCCACAACCGCTCGTGGAACTGCGGCGTCGAAGGCCCCACCGACGATCCCGACATCACCGAGCTGCGCTACCGCCAGATGCGCAACTTCTGGGCGACGCTGATGGTCAGCCAGGGCACGCCGATGATCGCCCACGGCGACGAGTTCGGCCGCACCCAGAACGGCAACAACAACGTGTACTGCCAGGATTCCGAAATCTCTTGGATGGACTGGTCTTTGGTCGACAAGAATTCCGACCTGCTAACATTCGCACGCAGGGTGAGCGCCTTGCGCAAGCACCATCCGGTGTTCCGCCGGCGCCGGTTCTTCGAGGGCGAACCGATCCGAAGCGGCGACGAGGTGCGCGACATCGCCTGGCTGAATCCGAGTAGCCGCGAGATGACGCGCGAGGACTGGGGCGAGAGTTTTCACAAGTGCGTGGCCGTCTTTCTCAACGGTGACGCCATCACCGCTCCGAACGCCCGCGGGGAGCGGGTGATCGATGACTCATTCCTGTTGTGCTTCAACGCCGGCGAGGATCCGGTGGAGTTCTCGATGCCCCCCGACGACTACGCGAAAGAGTGGACCGTGGAACTGGACACCAACGAACCGACGGGCCTCAAAGAGGGGGCCGACCACGTGGTGACCGCCCAAGAGAAGGTGTCGCTGCCCTCACGCTCGCTGCTCATCTTGCGTAAGACGCTGTGACGCATGGATTTACCCATCCTTTCCACCTATCGGCTGCAGCTGCGTGGTGAATCGAGCGGGTCCGCGTTCACCTTCGCCGACGCGGAAAACCTGCTGGACTACCTCGACGACCTCGGGGTGACGCACCTGTACCTGTCCCCGATCATGACCGCGACCACCGGGTCGAGCCACGGCTACGACGTCACCGACCCCACGACCGTGTCCCCCGAGCTGGGCGGCCGTGACGGCCTGGCCCGGCTGTCGGCGGCGGCCCGCGCGCGTGGCCTCGGCCTGGTCGTCGACATCGTGCCCAACCACGTCGGAATCGACCAGCCCCGGCAGAACCCGTGGTGGTGGGACGTCCTGCAGAACGGCCGTTCTTCGCCCTACGCAACGTTTTTCGACATCGACTGGGACCTCGACCAGGACGGCCGCATCGTTCTGCCGGTGCTGGGCTCCGACGACGACGCCGCCGACCTGACCGTCGACGGGGACCTGTTGCGGCTCGGCGATCTCGCGCTACCGATCGCGCCCGGCACCGCCGGGGGCACCGGCCCCGAGGTGCACGATCGCCAGCACTACCGGCTGGTGGGCTGGCGCAACGGCGTGTGCGGCTACCGCCGGTTCTTCTCGATCACCTCGCTGGCGGGGCTGCGCCAGGAAGACCGCGCGGTCTTCGACGCCACCCACGCCGAAGTCGGTCGCTGGTTCGCCGAGGGGCTCGTCGACGGGGTGCGCATCGATCACCCCGACGGTCTGTCCGATCCGTGCGGATACCTGGCGTGGTTGCGCGCGTTGGTCGGCCCGCAGGCCTGGATCGTGATCGAAAAGATCCTGGCCGTCGACGAGGCCCTCGAGCCCACGCTGCCGGTCGGCGGCACCACGGGTTACGACGTGCTGCGCGAAATCGGCGGCGTCTTCCTGGATCCGCAGGGCGCCCCGGCGCTGACCGCCCTGGTGGAGTCCTCCGGCGTGGACTATGACGCGTTGCCGGACATGCTCGCCGACCTCAAGATCCGTTCGGCCACCGACACATTGGCCAGCGAACTGGGCCGGCTGCGCCGCAGCATCGTGGCCGCCGCCGGCGTCGATCACCCGCTGCTGCCCCAGGCGGTGGCCGCGCTGCTCACCCACCTCGGGGTCTACCGCAGCGACTACCCCGGACTGGTCGCGCTGCTGCCCACCGCCCTGGCCGAAACCGAAGCGGCTGCACCGGAATTGGGGCCGGCCCTGCAGGTGCTGGCCGCGGCGCTGGCCCGCGGTGGTGAGCCGGCCACCCGGCTGCAGCAGCTGTGCGGGGCCGTCACCGCCAAGTCGGTCGAGGACTGCCTGTTCTACCGCGACGCCCGGCTGGTTTCGCTGAACGAGGTGGGCGGCGAGCCGCACCGCTTCGGGGTCGGCGCGGCGGAGTTTCACCACAGCGCCGCCACCCGCGCGCGGTTGTGGCCGCAGACCATGACGACGCTGACCACCCATGACACCAAACGCGGTGAGGACGTGCGCGCCCGGATCGGGGTGCTGTCCCAGGTGCCGTCGCTGTGGGCCGAGTTCGTCGCCCGGTGGGAGAACCACGCCCCCTCCCCCGACCCCGCGACCGGACAGTTCCTGTGGCAGAACATCTTCGGCGTGTGGCCGGTGGGCGGTCCCGAAAAGGGAAAGGCCACCGAAGAGCTTCGTGGCCGGCTGCACGGCTACGCGGAGAAGGCCATCCGCGAGGCGGCCTGGCACACCTCGTGGAACGACCCGGACACCGCCTTCGAGGACGCGATACACCGCTGGCTGGACACGGTGCTCGACGGCCCCGTGGCCGGCCAGCTGACCGAGCTTGTCGCGCAACTCAATCCGCACGCCGCCAGCGACGCGCTGGGGCAGAAGCTGCTGGCGCTGACCGTGCCCGGGATACCGGACGTCTACCAGGGCACCGAGCTGTGGGACGACAGCCTGGTCGATCCGGACAATCGCCGCCCCGTCGATTACGCGGCCCGGCGCGCCGCCCTGCAGGCGTTGCAGCACCCGAAGATCCGGGTCGTCACCACCGCGCTTCGCGTGCGCCGCGCCCACCCCGACAGCTTCCTGCACGGTGGCTACGAGCCGGTGCTGGCCAACGGCGACGCCGGCGATCACGTGCTGGCCTTCCGCCGGGGCTCAAATGGCGGAGACATCGTGGTCGCGGTGACCCGCTGGACCGTGCGACTGGCCGAAACCGGCTGGGGCAACACCGTGTTGCCGCTGCCGGAGGGCACCTGGAAGGACACGCTCACCGGGGCCGTCGCGGACGGGCCTACCTCGGCGGCCCAACTGTTCGCCGAGCTGCCGGTCGTGCTGCTGGAGCGACACCATGACTGATTTCCAGGTCTGGGCGCCCAAGCCCGAGGTGGTTCGGCTCGACGTCGACGGCCGGGTGCACGCGATGACGCGCTCCGCGGACGGCTGGTGGCATGCGAGCGTGGACGCCGCGCCGGATGCCCGCTACGGATACCTGCTCGACGACGACCCCACCGTGCTGCCCGACCCGCGCTCCCCGCGCCAGCCCGAGGGCGTGCACGCCCGCTCGCAGCTGTGGGATCCGGCCGCCGCGGCGTGGACCGACACCGGGTGGGCCGGCCGGTCGGTCGAAGGCGCGGTGATCTACGAGCTACACCTGGGCACGTTCACCGGGCCGGGGACCCTCGACGCCGCCGTCGAGAAGCTGGACTATCTGGTGGATCTCGGCGTCGACTTCGTCGAGCTGATGCCGGTGAATTCCTTTGCGGGCAGCCATGGTTGGGGTTACGACGGGGTGCTGTGGTACAGCGTGCACGAGCCGTACGGCGGCCCCGACGCCCTGGTGCGCTTCGTCGACGCCTGCCACGCGAAGGGTTTAGGCGTGCTGATCGACGCGGTGTTCAACCACCTGGGCCCCTCGGGCAACTACCTGCCGCGGTTCGGGCCATATCTGTCCTCGGCGAGCAACCCGTGGGGTGAGGGCATCAACATCGCCGACGCCGACTCCGACGAGGTCCGCCGCTACATCATCGGTTGCGCGCTGCGCTGGATGCGAGATTTTCACGCCGACGGCCTGCGGCTGGACGCCGTCCACGCGCTGGTGGACACCACCGCCATCCATATCCTCGAGGAGCTTGCCACCGAAACCGATTGGCTGGCACAGCAGTTGGGGCGTCCCCTGTCGCTGATCGCCGAGAGTGACCTCAACGACCCGCGTCTGATCACCCCGCGCGATCGCGGCGGCTACGGCCTGACGGCGCAATGGGCCGACGACATTCACCACGCGATTCACACCGCGGTGTCCGGCGAGCGCCAGGGCTACTACGGCGACTTCGGCAGCCTGGCCACCCTGGCGCAGACGCTGCGCCACGGTTTCTTTCACGCCGCGACGTATTCGTCGTTCCGGCGTCGCCGCCATGGCCGTCCGCTGGACACGACCCAGAAGTCCGGCATCCCGGCCACCCGGCTGGTCGCCTACACCTGCACCCACGACCAGGTCGGCAACCGCGCCCTGGGGGATCGCCCCTCGCAGAACCTGACCGGCGGCCAGCTGGCCATCAAGGCCGCCCTGGCACTCGGGACCCCGTACACCGCAATGCTTTTTATGGGCGAGGAATACGCGGCCTCCACCCCGTTCCAGTTCTTCAGCTCCCATCCCGAACCGGAGCTGGCCCGGGCGACCGCCGAAGGACGCAAGGCCGAGTTCGCCGAGCACGGCTGGGACGCCGACGAGATCCCCGACCCGCAGGACCCCGAGACGTTCGCGCGCTCCAAGCTGAACTGGGACGAGGTCGACACGGGCGAGCACGCCCGGCTGCGCGGGCTGTATCGCGACCTGATCGCGTTGCGGCGCACCGACCCGGACCTGGCCGACCCCTGGCTGGAGCACCTCACGGTCGACTACGACCAGGACCACGGCTGGATCGCCGTGTCGCGCGGGCGGTTGCGCATCGTGTGCAACCTGGGCGTCGAGTCGGTGCGGGTTCCGGTCGGCGGCGACGTCGTGCTGGCCTGGGAGGAGCCGGCCGTCGAAGCCGACGGCGCTGTGCTGCAAGGCCATTCGTTCGTCATCTTCGCGGTGCCCGACGGGGCTGTGGATAACTGAGTGGCGGCCGCGCGGCGTCGCCCCCGATGATGCGGCCATGAGTCATTCTGAATTCGGTCACAAGCTGCGGCGGATTTGCTCGCACAATCCGGCCCGTCGCGGCACCCACGCTCGGCGCACCGTGCGCCGCGATACGCCGCCCAACCCCACCATCGAGCTGTTGTGGACCGGCCCCGGGCCTGGCGACGACGACTGCGCCTGACCCGGCCGGCTACACGCTTGACCGGCCGGTCGGACGCACGGCCTGGGCGATCGCGTCGGCGAGTGGATCGATCTCCTCGGGCGCCAGGTCCGAGATCGTGAGCCGGATGCCCGCCGGCGACTGCATGCGGAACCGGGCGCCGGGCGCCGCCGCCCAGCCCGCGCCGAGCAGCCGCGAGATCGCGACCGCCTCGTCGGGAACCGGAACCCACACGTTGAGCCCGGAACGTCCGTGCGCGTCCAGACCGCGCTCGGCCAGGGCGTCGCACAGCCGCGACCGGCGGTCGGCGTAGCGCCGCTCCGCGCCCGCGACCAGCTCGGACGCCGCGTCGTCGGACCACAGGCCCACGGCCAGCCGCTGCAAAAGGTGGCTCACCCAGCCCGGCCCGAGCCGCAGGCGGCCATGCACGCGCTCGATGGTCCGGCGGTCACCGGCCAGGACGGCCACGCGCAGGTCGGGGCCGTAGGCCTTGGACGCCGAGCGGACGAACGCCCAGTGGGTGGTGCAGCCGGCCAGGGCATGCAGCGGTACGCCGGCGATGCCCGCGCAGTGATCGTCCTCGACCAGCAGCAGCTCGTCGGCCCGTGGGGCCAACACCTGACGCAGGCTCTCGGCCCGATCCGCCGACAGCGCGGCGCCGGTCGGGTTCTGCGCGCGGACGGTCAGCACCAGCGCGCGCACCCCGCGCCCCAGCGCCCGGGCCAGGTCGGCGGCCAGCGGCCCGTCGTCGTCCACCCGCACCGGCTCGGCCGAAAGCCCCAGGGCGGCAAGGAGATCGAGCAGGTTGGCCCACCCCGGGTCCTCGATGGCGACCCGATCGCCGGGACGCAGATGCGCGGTGAGTGCGCGTTCGATGCCATCCAGCGCGCCGCTGGTCACCGCCAGGTGCTCGGCGGGCACCCCGTCCGCGGACAGCGCGCGGCGGGCGAACTCCTCGAGCGCCGGCGCGATGGCCGGCTCGCCGTAGAGCACCGGCGCCGCGGGCGACGGTGCGGAAGGGGCGGCGCCCGCGATGGGCAACAGGGCTGGGTTCGGGTTGCCGGTCGACAGGTCGCGCACGCCCCTGGGCACGTCGAGCCCGAGCAGCGAACGCGGGGTGGTCGCCGGCCGGTGTCGCACCCGGGTGCCCCGGCGGCCGGCGGTCTCGACCGCCCCACGATCGCGCAGCAGGCGGTAGGCCGCGGCGGCGGTGTTGGCGTTCACGCCGAGCTGCGTGGCCAGCTCGCGGACCGGGGGCAGAGCGTCGCCCGGCGCCAGGGACCCTGCCGAGATCGCCGCTTCGATGCTGGCGGCTATGGCATCCGCGCCGCTTCCGGTTATGCTGTTTTGTACTGGCACGCAATTGATTATGTACTAGAACAAATGTGAGGGCAATTCCGTGGAAACCGCATACTCACCCACGCCACGCACCACCCCGACCCGCTATCGGGAGCGCGCCCGCTACGACCGTCGCACCGTCCACGACATCCTCGACGAGGCGCTGATCTGCCACCTGGGCTACCTGAGCGCCGGCCGCCCGGTGGTCTTGCCGACCACGCATGCCCGACTCGATGAGACGCTCTACCTGCACGGTTCGACCGGCGGCGGCCCGTTGCTCGCGGCGAAGGCGGCCGGGGCATCGGGCGCCGGCCTACCCGTGTGCGTCACCGCCACTTTGGTCGACGGGCTGGTGCTGGCGCGCTCCGCGATGCACCACTCGGTGAACTTCCGCTCGGTGGTGGTGGTGGGCGATGCGCGCGTGGTCGACGACCCGGCGGAGAAGTCGCGGGCGCTCGGCTGCCTGCTCGATCACATCGCGCCCGGGCGCGCCGCCGACTGCCGGGCCCCCGACGCGCGCGAGCTCGCCGCGACCGGGGTGCTCGCGCTCGACCTCGTCGAGGTGTCGGCCAAGGTGCGCAGCGGCCCCCCGGTCGACGATCCGCGGGACCTTCCGCTGCCCCACTGGGCCGGGGTGGTACCGCTGAGCCTGGCTGCCGGGACGCCGGTGCCGGCCGACGACCTCGCTCCCGGCACTCCGGCGCCGTCCTACCTGGGCGGGCGGCGACGCTGACTCACGCCGCCGATTGCCGGTCGCGTGCCCGCCGGGCGTTGTCCCACCAGGTCCCGACGAGCATCACGGCGCCCGCCCAGGCCAGGCCCAGCATCCAGCCCGAGAGCACGTCGCTGACGTAGTGGACACCCAGATACACCCGCGAGAACCCGATCCAAAACACCGACCCGATCGCGATCGCCCACACCGCCACGCGCCCGGTCCACCCGCGGACCAGCCAGCGGGTCAGCAGCCACGCGGAGATGACCATCATCGCGGCGGTGCCGGTCGCGTGTCCGGAGGGAAACGAATACCCGTCCGCGTCGACGAGGGCGAAAGGCAGGGGCGGGCGGTTTCGCCCCACCAACGCCTTGGCTGTGAAGAGCACCAGCGGCACCCCGGCGCCACACACCAGCGCGAGCACCACCGGCCGCCACGACCGACACCGCCACCCGGCGACGAGGGAAATCGGGAGCGCGAGCGCAGCCAGGAAAAGCGGGCCACCCGCGTGAGTGATCACCCGCAGCACGGTGGTCAGCCACAGGTCACGGTGGACCGCGAGCCACCGGGTCACCGGGTGGTCGATCACCGCGATGCCGTCGCCCTCGAGCACGTCGTCGAGCACTTCGGTGAAGCCGACCGCCAGCATCACGACGACGGCCAGCCCGAGCAGCAAGGCGACGCCGGCGATCTCGCTCACGGGCAACCGGCGGGCCAGTGCCCGCCCCCTGTCGCCGATCCGGTCGCGCGCCCACGCCAACGTCTCGCCGATCACGGCGGCGCCCGAGACCCGGTCCCACCACCGTCGCAACAGGCGTCCGCGCCGGGCGACCCAGATGGCCGCCCACAGCAGCAGCACGAGCGAAACGATGGTGGCGGCGCTGACCAGCCCGAAACCGGAGGCACCCGGTCCGTACGGCTCGTGCATCTATCGCGGCCCCGGTTAGAGCAGCAGGTAGCGGTAGGCGGGCGACCCGGGTTTCAGGGTTTCGACGTGCAACTCCGTCGCGCGCATCCGGGACAGCAGGCCGTCCAGGTCGGCCGACGATCCCAGCTGGATGCCAACCAGCGCCTCGCCGGTCTCCCGGTTGTTGCGCTTGACGTACTCGAAGAGCGTGATGTCGTCGTTGGGTCCGAGTACCTCGTCGAGGAACCGGCGCAGCGCGCCGGGCTCCTGGGGGAAGTCGACCAAAAAGTAGTGCTTGAGGCCGAGGTGGACCAGCGAGCGCTCCAGCACTTCGCCGTAGCGCGAGACGTCGTTGTTGCCGCCGGAGATCAGGCACACCACCGTCGACCCGGGCTCGATATCGGCGTCCAGCAATCCCGTCACCGACAGCGCGCCCGCGGGTTCGGCGATGATGCCCTCGTTCTGGTAGAGGTCGAGCATCGCGGTGCACACCGCCCCCTCGTCGACCGCGGTGATCGACACCATGTCGCCGGCGGCCGCCAGCGCGGCGTAGGTCAGGTCTCCGGCCCGCCGCACCGCGGCGCCGTCGACGAACTGGTCGACGTGGTCGAGCGTCACCGGCTCGCCCGCGGACAGGGCGGCCATCATCGCCGCGGCACCGGCCGGCTCGACGCCGAGCACCGACGTGTTCTCGGTCCGCTCGGCGAGGTAGCTGGTGATGCCGGCGATGCAGCCGCCGCCGCCCACCGGGACCACCACCAGATCCGGCTCGGTCTCGAGTTGATCGAGCAGTTCGACGGCGATGGTGCCTTGGCCCGCGATGGTGCGCAGGTCGTCATACGGCGGTACCAAGGTGGCGCCGGTGCTTTCCACGTCGGCCAGCGCGGCTTCGGCGGCAAGGTCGTAGGTCGTGCCGCCGACGATCAGGTCGATGAACTCCCCGCCGTGGTAGCGGATCCGGTCGCGCTTTTGCATGGGCGTCTTGGCGGGCACGTAGACGCGGCCGTGCACCTGCAACATCCGGCACGCGTAGGCGAAGCCCTGGGCGTGGTTGCCCGCCGACGAGCACACCACACCCGCGGCCAGCTCCGTCTCCGACAACTGGACCAGCAGGTTGTAGGCGCCGCGCAGCTTGTAGGACCGGACGATCTGCAGGTCCTCGCGCTTGAGATAGACCTGCGCGCCGGTGATGGCCGACAACCGGTCGCTGAACTGCAACGGGGTCGGCGTCACGACGGCCGCGATCCGCTTGGCCGCGGTGTCGATGTCAGCCCCGGAAACGAGACGCGACGACGCGACGCTCGGGGGACGGCTCAATTCAGCGGACACTGATTAATGGTGCCATGCCAGCTGGCCAACTCCGGAATTCAGCCGACCGGGGTCAGCACGAACACCGGGATCTGGCGGTCGGTCTTGGTCTGATACTCGGCGTAGTCCGGCCAGGCCTCGACGGCCCGCTCCCACCATGTGGCCTTCTCGTCGCCGAAGACCTCCCGGGCGTCGTAGTCGCGGGTGACCGAGCCATCCTGCAACTCCACCCGGGGGTTCTTCTTGATGTTGTGGTACCAGACCGGGTTTTTCGGCGCCCCGCCGAGCGAGGCGACGACGGCGTACTGGCCGTCGTGCTCGACCCGCATCAGGGGTGTCTTGCGGAGTTTGCCGGTCTTGGCGCCGACCGTGGTCAGCAGGATGATCGGCTTGCCCTTCATGTCGGCGGCCTCGGCTCCCCCCGACTCGGCGTACTTGTCGGCTTGCTCGCGGGACCAATCCCAGGGCGACGGCTCGTACTCTCCGGAAAGCGGCATGTGACCAAGTTTAAGCGCGGCGCGCGGGGCGCCTTTGCCACATCGGTCGCGCCGGCGGGAGCGCCGCGCGGTGGTTTCGCGCTAGTGCGGCTGCTCGGGTTGGGGCGCGGCGAACGGACGAAGGCGGCGCCGCGTCTGGTGGTCGTCCGCCCCGGACTCGCCGTCGGCGTGCCTGCCCCGGGTGTAATCGCCCTGCCACGGCACCCGCTCGCCGGCGGGGCCGTCGGCCGCCTCCTGCTCGCGTCCCAGCGCGCCGCGTGAGCCCAGGAAGAACTCGTGCTTGCGGTGCAGTTCTTCGTCGGACTCGATGGGCCTGAGCTCGGGCACGAACTCTTCCAGCTCGGCCCGGCGCTGCGGAACGATCATGCAGATCGGCTCGTCGACCTCGAACCGCACCGGCATGAATTCTCGGGTGAATTTCCAGTTCATGCTGAAACTCGAACTGGACCAGTCGGTTTCGACGATTCCTTCCAACGCGGAGATGGCGTCCTTCGGATGATTCGCGGGCCCGCGCACCAACAGGTTGTAGCCCGGCGGGGTGCGAAACAGCATCGGCAGATGCCAGGTCAAGATGCCGTAGCCGAAGTGGCTGGAGGGCAGGAACTGGCCGCTCTCGCGGGTGTCGGGCGCGATCATCAGGCTGGTGCGGTCGTCCCCGCCCATCCACGTCGCGGTGAACGCGTTGCGGTTGCGCACTTCCCAGCCGCTCTGATTGGCGATGAGCATCGGCAGGCACCGGTGGGGCCAGCCCTGACGCATCTCCGACATCCACGTCCGCCCGATCGGCGCGGGGGTGATCTGCGGCGCGATCTCGTGGGTGATGTACCCGATCAGCGGGCGGGCCTGCCCGGCGGACTTCTCACTCATCAGATCCTCGCTTCACCGATAGGGCCCACGCACTATCGCGACCAAACGTTAACGGTCCGTGAACCGCGGCGCCGCGCGAAAACTTCGACTATCGCGTTCTGGCCAGCTCCGCGATGGTGTTGACGCGCCGGACCGCGGTGGCGATCTCGTCGGCGAACTCGCGCCGGCGTCGGGCGATGTCCGGCTCCGCGACGCCGTCGACCAACTCGCGATGCCGGGCCAAGCGCAGCGCCGTCTTGAACAACTCCATCGACCGCGATTCGGCGCTGGCGATCCTGCGCTGCAGCTCCCACTGCTTGCCGACCTCGAGGCACTCGGCGAGAAACGCGTCCTCGTCGAACGATTCGTCGTCGTAGGCGGCGAGCCGGTCGGCGACGATGTGGTAGGCGTCGAGGAAGGGGCGCAGCACGAGGTGCGCCAGTAGGACGTCGGCCTTTTCCAGCAGGCCGCGCACGTCGGCCGCGCGGGCCGCCTTGCGGGTGTCTTCCACCCGCCCGATCAGGCGCACCTCGTCGGCGAGTTCCTTCTCGAACTGCGCCCGCGCCGAGAACAGAAACTCGAATTTCAGCAGCTCGCGCAGGCGCAGCGCCTCATCGCGCACAGCCGTCGGCTGAACCAGGCCCTCCACCGAGCCCTCGGCGTCTTCGACGGCGGCCAGCAGCGCGGTCTCGGCGATCGCGCGGTCGACGACGATGTGAATGGCCGCGTTGCGGTAGAACGCCGCCACCAGGTGCTGCTCGGCCCCGATACCCCAGACCGGTTCGGTGCCGGCGTCGTACACGCTGACGACGCCGGAGGCGACCAACTGGTGCAGGGTCCAGCGGATGGTCGAGCGATTCGTCAGGTCGGCGGCCCCGGCCACCGTCCAGTTGCGCGCCGCGATATAGCTCGCCAGCGGCCGCACGGTCGCCAGCACCTCACTGATGGACAGTGAGCGGTCGGCGCCCAGCAGCGCGAGGCTCACCACCGCGGTCGGGGTGACCGGCGTGGCGCGGTTGATCCGGTGCTCGACGTCCAGCGCGATGCGTTCGATCTCGGTGCTGGCGCCGGACTCCTCTGCGCGCAGCTCCTCGAGGCGCTTGCGCAGCGGCAGCGGTTCACCGAAGTCGAGGTAGGCGCGGCCGAGCCGCTCACCCTGCTGGCGCGCCAACCGGATCAGGAAGCGAAAATCTTCGGGCCGCTTCGTCGCGCCGTAGGCCTCGGTGGTCATGGCCTCCACCTCGTGCAGCTGGTCGTACACGATCGACGTCGGCACCAAATACACCTCGGGACCGTCGATTTCGTCGACCGCGTCGGCGATGTAGCGCAAAATCCCGAACACCGGCGGCCGCAGCTTGCCCGTCCTGGTCCGGCCGCCCTCGATGGACCACGTCATGTTGGCGTGGTCTTGCACCAGCTGCGCGGCGTACGCGCGCAAGACGAAGCGGTAGACGGGAATGTCTTTCGTCTGGCGCCGGATGAAGATCGTCCCGGTGCGCTTGGCCCAGGCGCCCATCGGGAAGAAGTTCAGGTTGGCGCCGCCGAACGTGAGCGCCGGCGAGAGCCGGTTGGCCTGGATCACCTCGGGCAACAACAGCCCGTCCAGATACGAGCGATGCGAAAAGGCAAACGCCAGAGTGGCTTTGCGGTCCAGCTTGCGCAGCTGGGCGATCTGATCCTCGTCGACCAGCACGTCGTAGGCCCGCATCAGCCAGCAACTGAAGCTGCGCCAGGCGCGCACCGCCCGCTCGTCCAGCGAGGGCGCCATCTCCCGCAGGTAGGACGCGGCCTCGGCGCGCACGGCGGGAAGATCGCGGCCGAGGTCGTCGGCCAGCTTGCTCAGCCGCTCGTCATACCATGGGGCGCCCAGCAATTGGGCGACCTCGGCGGGGTCGGTCGCCAGCGGTGTCGTCGACTCCTCGATGAACCCGGTGCGCTGCAACAACTTTCGCATGCCGACGCGGCCGAGCTCCCGGGCGCTGCCCGCCGGCCCGCCGATCATGCCGGCACCGTTGCGGCGTCGGAGGGCTCGTGCACCTCCGGGTGCGGGTCACGGGCGTAGAGCTGTTCGATCTCGTCGGCGTACTTCGTCATGATGGGCTTGCGCTTGAGCTTCATCGTCAGCGTGATCTCGTCGCCACCGGGCTCCCACAGCGTCGGCAGGATGCGGAACCGCTTGATCTGTTCCACCCGCGACAGTTTCGCGTTGCCCGCCGCCACCCCGGCGGCGATCTGGGCGACGACCTCCGGGTCGGCCGCCAGCGCGGCGGGTGACGCGTCGGGCAGTCCGTGTTGGGCGGCATACGGGCCAACAGAGTCGGCGTCGAAGACCATCAGCGCGGTGTTGTAGGGCCGCCCGTCGCCGATGGTGATCATCACCCCGACCATCGGGCACGCGGCCAGGATGGCGTTCTCGATGTTGGCCGGCGACATGTTCTTTCCGGCCGCGTTGATGATCAATTCCTTCTTCCGGTCCACCACCCGCAGATAGCCCTGCGCGTCGGCCTCGAGAATGTCGCCGGTGTGCAGCCACCCGTCGGCGTCGATGGCCTCGGCCGTCTTCGCCGGTTCCTTGCGGTAGCCCTTCATCACCAGCGGGCCGCGCACCAGAAACTCGCCGTCGTCGGCGATCTTGCCCTCCAGCCCGGGGAGCAGCTTGCCGACGGAGCCCAGCCGCGTGTCCTTCGGATGCGCCACGCTGGCAGCGCAACTCAGCTCCGACATGCCCCAGACCTCGCAGATCGGGATCCCGATCCCGGCAAAAAACGCCAGCGTCTCCCGCGGGATGGGCGCCGCTCCCGATACCGCCCAACGCAGTTCGCCGAAGCCCAGCCGCTCGCGCAGCTTCGACAACACCAGCTCGTCGGCCTTGGCCCATTCGGCGGCCAGCTCGTCCGGCATCGCCGCACCGGCCACCAGGACGTCGGCGCGCCGGGCGGCCACCGACATCGCCCACTGCAGCGCCTGGCGCCTGACGTCGTCCGTCTCGCTGGCGATGGTGAATTCGATTCCCGCCTTGAGCTTTTCCCATATCCGCGGCACCGCCGCCCAGACGGTGGGCCGCACGTCGGCCAGCGCGGCGGCGATGGCGCGCGGGTCGTCGACCACGGTGACCTGGGCCCCGAACACCTCCAGGGAATACAGGGCCATCATCCGGTCCGCGATGTGCGCCGGGGGGAGGTACGACGTGGTCCGATCCCCGAACCGGCTGCCGAGAACGGTGTCCAAGCCGTACGACTCGAACAGCAGGTTGGCGTGGGTCATCTCCACGCCCTTGGGGTTTCCGGTGGTCCCGGAGGTGTAGATGAGGGTGGCGACGTCGCCGAGTTGCACCGCCCGCCAGGTGGATTCGAAGTCGAAGTCCTCCTGCGCGGCGGCATAAAGGTCGTTTACCGAAAGGGTGCCGGGCGGCGAACCGTCGATGCAGACGATGTGCTCGATGGGTGCGCCGCTGGCGCGGATGCGGTCCACGTACTGCGCCTCGCAGATGGCGACCTTGGTACCGGCATTGTCGAACAGATACGTCAGCTGCTCGGCCGGCAACGTGTTGTACACCGAAAACGATGTGGCGCCGAGGTGTTGGGCGCCGATTTCGAATGGGTAGAACTCGATCCGGTTGGCCATCATCAGCGATACCGTGTCGCCCCGCCGCAGCCCCAGACCCGCCAGCCCGGCGGCGACCTGGCGCACCTGCGTCGCGAGGTCTCGCCACGTCAACGTCTGGGTGTCGCCGGGTGTGCGGAGCGCGACGGCATCCGGGTCGATCGCGGCGGTGCGCTGGAACGCCTCGCACAGGGTGGCCGGATGCGCGGCTGTCGTCATTTCCGTAGCGTACGTCGGTGGTCAGCGGGCACGGAATACATTGGCCGAAGTCTTCGGTGCGGCAACGACGCCGCTCAGGCCACCGAGTACGTTGTCGATCATGCCGTCCGATCCGGGTTTTGACGCACACGAGCTTTCCCCACTGGAGCAGACCGCGTTGCTGACCCAGTACGCGCGAGCGCTCGACAGCCGTTGGCCACGGCCCATCCTGGGCGACACGCTCGCCGACGACACCGTCCGCAAGATCGACTACGACTTCGCCGCGCTCGGCATCACCAGGAGCGTGGTGTGCCAGTCGGCCCTGCGCGCCAAGATGCTCGACGAGCGGGTCCGGGTTTTCACTGCCGCCCATCCCGATGCGGTCGTCGTGGACCTCGGCGCCGGTTTGGACACGGGCCTGTTTCGGGTCGCCCCGCCCGCCACGGTGGACTGGTACAGCGTCGACCTGCCGGGTGTCATCGCGTTGCGCGACAAGTTGCTGCCGACGAGCCGGCAGGCTCACTCGATCGTTGCATCGGTGGCCGACGAGAGCTGGCCGCACACGATCCCCGGCGATCGGCCGACCATGGTCATCGCGGACGGGCTGTTCGCGTTCTTGTCCGAGCCGGTGATCGTCGGCGTCTTCCGTCGCATCACCGAGCACTTCAACTCCGGGGAGCTGGCCTTCAACGACTACGGGCACATCGGTTGGTTCAGCCGGCTTGCGATCAAGCTGGCTCCACAGCAGATGTTCAGCCAGGTCGGTGCGCAGTGGGGCTATCCGGGCTTCAAAGACGCGCGGGTGCCGCAGACGTGGAATCCGCGGTTGACGCTGGTCGAAGAATCCAGCCTGGCGCACGCTCCTGAGGTCGAGTTGTTTCCGGGCTGGATTCGGTTGGCTACCAAGGTGTCCGGAAAGTTCAAAGCGTCTGCCCGTAAAGCGCGGATACTCCGTTACCGGTTCTAGCCGGCTCCGGCCGGTCGTGCGGTGTGAATGCCGCAGGTGCAGGCGTCTATTGAGGGGCAGGTGCAGCGCATCCCCCACTCGATGACGGCCCGGGCCCGGGCCAGCGACTCCAGCTGGGCGTCGATCTCGGCGAGTTTCGCCTCGGCGAGGGCGCGGCTGGCCGGCCGGCCCGGCGCGTCGTCGGCGAACAGGAGCTGGATTTCGTCGAGCGAGAAGCCCGCGGACTTGCACAGCGCGATCACCTCGAGCCGGGACAGAATCGAGTCGTCGTAGCGGCGCTGACCTCCCCGCCGCGTCGGCTCGGGCACCAGGCCGATCTGCTCGTAGTAGCGCAGCGTCGTCGCGGCGACCCCGGTTTCGCGGGAGATCTCTCCGATGGTGCGGCCTCCGGCCATCGCGCCTCCCGAGGATCCGATGCTTGACTTAGAGCCAACTCTAAGTCCTTGACTGTGGTTATGGCTATCCCCTCACGCCCCTCACGAGCGGACCTGGACGGTTCCCGCTACGCCCTGCTCCGGTCCTTCCGCCGCGACGGCACCCCCGTCGACACCCCGATCTGGTTCGCGTTCGACGCCGGCGGGTTGCTGTTCCGAACGAAGGTGGGCCCGAAGACGCGGCGGCTGGCCGCGCGCGGCGACGTCGAACTGGCGGCCTGCGATTACCGCGGCCGGGTGCGGGCGGGCGCACCGTCCTGGCTGGCCGGCCGCGCCACCGTCCTGTCCGGCGCCGACGCCGAGCGCGCGAACCGCGTGCTGCACCGGCGCTACGGCTGGCAGTGGAACGTCGTGCCGCTGATCAAGGTCCCGGGCGTGACCAACGTGCACCAGGATCTGTGCGTGCGCGAGAAGCTGCGGCGCGCCCGCGACCGCGCGGTGTGGCCGGACAGCGTCATCGTGCGGGTGGAGCTCACCTGAGCGTTTGCGAGCGTGCGCGTTTGTACGACGACGCGCCGTCGACGCTGTACATCGGCACCCTCATGGGAAAATGGTGAACCCTGGATGGCCCTTCGCCAGGCCACCATGTGCGGCGCGTCAGCGGGGACGAGGCGTGCCGCCGAAAGGCATTGCGCCTCGGTGGTATCGGGGCGCTGGCGTGCCAGTGGGCCCGCGTTATTCCTGCGTCGGGCACATCATCATGTCGAGCCACGTCTCGGCCGGACGTAGTTTGGATGCTCCCGCGGCAAAGATCCCCACCTCACCGCTGGGGTCAAGGAATTTGCCGGAGCTGGGGTCATAGGTGACGCCCATGGGACCCTGAGCCTGTGGCGCCGGCGATGGTGGCGGTCCAGGCACGTTGGTCGGAACCGGGTCCGGACGCTGTCCATAGGGCGGCACAACCCGGTCAGGCGGTGGGCCAAAAGGCAGTGGCGGCGGTGGCGGGCCGCCCACGGGCGGTACTTGCAACGGAAACGGCGCGATCGGCGCCGGCCCCGGCCCCGTAGGCACACCGGGTGGAAGTTGGACGACCGGTGGCCCCGGGTCATAGTCGGCGCCAGGGGGTATGAGCGGGAACTTGTTGGGCGGCAAGGTGTTCCTGGGATTCGGTACGGGCGTGTCAAGGGGTACCGGAGGCCCGCGCCACGCATTACGGCCGATGGGCACGTAGCCCTTCGGGTCGCGACACAGCTGAATCGTCGGTGCACGTTTGCCGGGAAATTCCTGGCACGGGTAATTGCGGGCGCCTCGGACAACAACTGGGTCGCTCTGCGGCACTTTGCAATACATGTCGCCTGGAATGTCCCGGACCGTTTCGTCGGCGGGCGAGCGAATCAGCGGCGCGGGGATGAACCCCACACTGCACGGCGGCGGATCCTGGAGGGCAAGCTTGAAGTCGGCGCGCGCACCTTCGTCGAAGGGAACCTGTTGAGCGATAGTGAGCAAGACGGCTGTCATCGCGGGAAAGATCACCAGCACCTGTTCGAGCGACTTTCTGTAGATGACACCGATGCGGCCGAAGTTTGCGAGATTGGCGGCCAGCATCGGGAAGTCCGGGCGGATGTCTCGCATTGTGTCGCCGACCTGGGGGGCCACCTCGGGCACGATCTGGAGCAGGTTACTGATTTGTGGGGCAGCCCCTCGGACATGTCCGGTGAAGCGGGCCGCGCCGTCGGCAAGTCTTCTGATCGCGTCGCCGCTGCGGATCTGAGTATCAAGGAACGGTCCGACTTGATCAATCAGGCCCGCGATATCGTCACCGTGGGCATTGGCCGCGTCGGCTAATAGCCGCGCTGACTGGATCAGACGTGCTAGCTCGGGTCCCGATCCGTCGAAGGCTTTGAACATGTCGTGCAACAGATCTCGCAATCGGCTTTGGCTGATCGAATCGACCAGCCGCTGCGCCTCGTGCAACAAGCCCGCAACATCCCCGTTGAGCACGGTGTGGTCACGATTGATCCGTGAGCCATCCCGCAGCCACGCCGGCGAGGGCTGATCTGGTGGTACCAGGTCGACGTACTGTTCTCCGATCGCGGAGACACTTTTGACGGTGGCGGTGACGTTGGCTGGAATATGGGCGCCTGAGCCGATGCGCAGTTGCGCATTCACGCCGTTGCGATAGGCCAGCGATACGTCGGTCACGCGGCCGACCGTGGTACCGCGGTACGCCACGTTCGCGTTCTTGTACAACCCGCCGCTGGCCGCGAAATTGGCGGTCACCGTGTACGACCCGAAGCCAAGTGCGGCCGGAATCTGCACGTAGTTGACCGCGATGATGCTTACGGTAATCACGGTGATCACGGCGAAGGTCGAGAGCTGCCACTTCTGAAGCCGGGAAAGCATTAGTGCGGCTCCTTGGCCGCAGCAGGTGAATCGTGTGTCGGCAGGCTGAAGGGATCAGCTGCTTGACCTGACAGATTTGCCAGTGCCCCGAGCAGATAATCGGGCGGGTTGACCACCTCGGCGAGATGCTTCATGTTCGGGTCCAATGCCGACGTTGTGAACAGGGTTTCCCCGAGGCGTCTGATGGTGAGGTCGAAGGTGGCGTCGATGTTCAGGAAGTCACCCCGGACGGCTTGCTTGATTCCCTTCTGCGGCAACGGGTATGTGACCAGGAGCGGCAGCGCATTAACGAGTTCGCGGGCCTTTTCTGAGAGCGCTTTCACGACCGGGTAGGCGGCTTTGACGTCCTCGGTGAAATCGCGTTTGGTTTTCGACAGGACGTTGGCGGCGATGACACCGAGTCGTCGTAGTGCATCGAATGTCGCGACAATCTGGCCACTGTCGGCGTTGAGGACGCGGAGCGCCTCGGGCACCGCCCTTAAGGCGAGATCCAACTTTCCCTTGCCGTCAGCAAGAACTGAGCTGACATGGTTCAATTTGTCGGCTGCTTCGATGATGTGATCGGTTTGGCGATCAAGCCCGGCAGCGAGCGTGGCAAGTTGGGGCAGGAAATCAGCGAACTGCTCGGTGCGTCCCGCCACCGTTTGGTAAAGCTCGTCGGTGATGTCTTGCAGCGCCCCCAAGTTGCCCTTATTGACCACGATGCTCAGTGAGGACAGCACCTCTTCGGTGGTGGGATATCTGTCGTTGCCATTCACCGGTATTACTTGACCGTTGGACAGTCGTCCGACCGCCGGTGCGGCGACGGGTCGCGACAGTTCGATGTGTTGCGAGCCGAGCAGCGAGGTTTGTGCAACCTTGACCACCGCGTTCGTCGGTAGATTCACCTGCGCATCCAACGACAACTGGACGGCAGCGCAGAAGGTTCCGTCGGGTCGTTGTTCAACGCCCATTCCCGAGATGCTGCCGACGGTGACGTCATCGACCATGACCGGGGAATTCTGCGCCAGAGTGGCGATATCGGAAAGTTCTACAGTGATTTTAAAAGAGCCGGGGCCATGCCCTGCGGTTCCAGGCATATCCAACGAATTCAGACCGCCGAACTGGCACCCGCTGAGCAACAAGCCCACCGCCGCGCACGACAGGCCACACCGTATCGCCTGCCGGCCACGCACGCGCCTTGGAGTCACTTGCATCACCGACCTCCGTCATCGATCGGGATCGGCAGGTCGGTCACTGGTCGTGGGGCACCAGGCCGCTCGCCGGCCGTTGGCGGCTGCGCCGGCGCGCCCAGCGCAGGACCCGCGTTGGGAAGCGTTCCACCGGCCGGCGGGCCGGGTTGCGCCAGGGCCGGGCCGGCATTGGCCGGTGGTCCAGATGCCGGCGGTACCAACAGGTCTTTGAGGTCGGTGTCGGGCGAAAATGATGGTGGGATCACGCCCGGCAGTGGCTGCCACTGCAGTTGCGCGATCGGGGTTCTGGCCTTCGCCTCGGTTTCTGGTGTGTCGTAAATGATTTGGCCTTTGTAGGCGTTGATGCTGTTGATCGGATGGAACATGAATGGTGGGTAGTTCACCGCCAGCCGTCTCACCACCGGCGCTATTCGCTCGCGGCAGATCTCGGCGCGCCGAAAGTATTCCGGTGTTGCGGCGGTCTCAAAGGTGCCGCAGATGAACTGCACGGGATTAGCGAAATTCGGTAGCGTGACAAGACCCGACATCGACCCCTGGGCCGGGTCATAGATGTTGTAGAAGTTGGCGAGACCGGTGGGCGCGACGTGCAAGGTCTGTTCGAGATCGTCGCCATGGTCGTTGAGTAGTTTCGTGAAACTCGCCAATTTGCTGATTTGGGCTACCAGCGGGTCATTGGTGTCTTTGAGGAAGCCTCGGACGTCGCCGAGGGCGTGGTTGAGCGCATCGAGCGCGGCGGTCAAGTCCGTTGAGCTGTCGGCTAGTACTTGACTGACGGCAGCGACGTGGTTTGCGAACTGCACAATCTGTTCATTGCTGTGCGACAGCGCATCCACGAGGATGTGCAGGTTTTTGATCGTGCCGACCATGTCGCTGCGTGAATCGCCGAGGCGCCCAGCCGCCTGGGAAAGCTCGCGTACGGCTTGCCGAAATGTGTCGCCTTGGTTGTCGAAGGTATCCGCGGCCTGGTTGACGAGTTTGGTGACGGGGCCCTGCAGAGATCCCGGCTGCGGCGCTAGCTGGGTGCTGAGTTTGGTCAGTTCATTCTTGATCTCGTCCCATTCGACAGGCACCGCTGTGCGGGCCCGGGGAATGGTGCTGTGGTCGGCCAGGATTGGCCCATGGTCATAGGTGGGCGTCAATTCGATGAACCTCGAGGCCACCAGGCTTGGGGAGATGATGATGGCCTGGGCATCCGCGGGTATTGGCACGTCGCCTCTGACACCCATCACGATCGTGGTGTATTCGGGCTCTGGTGAAATGGATTTGATGGTGCCGATCGTTACGCCGGCCACTCTGACATCGTCGCCCACATACAGGCCGACGGCCGACGAAAAATACCCGGTGACCGCGATCGTGGCTGCCCTGGGCCACAGGTGAAAGATCCCACCCCCTAACGCGAGCGCGAGCAGCGCGGCCACCACCGGCCGTGCCCGTCGCAACCTTGATGGTGAGCCCAGCCGCGTCATGGGGTCCTTGGCCTGATGATCATGCGCTCGCTGATGAAACCGCGCAGGAAGTCCGCCAGGCTTTGCGGCAGTTTGCCTGGCTGGAACACCGCATCTAGGACCATGGCTCCCACGGTCGCGGGCGGCACACCGTACGTGTTGACGCTGAAGCCCGGCCCCGACCCGACAACCTCTCCAAGCTCGGTGGAATACACCGGAAGTCGCTTCAGCGATTCGCCAATCTGGGTCTGCCGGGAGTTGAGATTGTCGAGCACAAGGTTGAGCTGTTTTAAGGTGGGCCCCAGCTGTGTGCGGTTGTCAGCGACGAAGCCCGAGATTTGCCGGGCAACCTCACGGATGCCCGAGATGAGAATTCCCAACTGCTGTCGTCGTTCGGCCAGCGCAGCAAACAGGTCGCGGCCGTCACCAATCAGCTGATTGATCTGCCCGGCCCGGTCAGCCAAAAGTTGTGACACCTGCTGCGTATGGGACAAGAGTTGACCGATACGTTCGTCACGGTTACTGATCGTCTTCGATAACGCGGTAACACCCTCAAGCGCGCTTCGTAGCTGCGGAGTGGCCTCGTGCAGGGCGTCGGTGAGCACCCCCATCGCTTGAGCCAATTGCCCGCTGTCCACCCCGCCAGCGGCCTTCGCTAAATCTTGTAACGCATTATTCAGAGTGTATGGAGTAGTGGTGCGCCCCACCGGGATTGAGGTCACCGCCCCATCCCCAGCCGGAGCGATATTGAGGGAGCGCTGGCCTAGTACCGAGTCAGCCTTGATCGACACGACCGACTGATCACCAAGTCGGACTTTACGATCAAGGTTGAAGCCGACCCGGGCCAAGCGGTGTGTTAACTCGACCGAGGTGACATGTCCAACGACGTAGCCCATGATTTGCACGTCGTCGCCTCGCTTGATACCCGCAGCATTAACGAAATACGCCTCACAACTCTTGCCGCGCGGCCATAACGGAAGTTGCCCGTACCCGATCGAGATGAGCAGCACACAGACAATCACCGTGATGCCGATCGTGCCGGTGCGCAACGCATCACGCTGGCCTCGATTTTCACTTGGCAAACGCGCACCTCCCTTTGCTCGGGTCGGGAGGACCGCCGGCGGGAATAATGATGTCGCTGCCCGCGGGCCCGTTGATCTTGATCTTGAGCGAGCAGTAATAGAAGCTGAAAAAGGATCCGTAGGCGCCCAACGAGGTCAATCGCTTGTAGTCCTCCGGCAACGGGTCTAGCACGTCATTGATGTCCTTTTTGCGCCGATCCAATTCGGTTGATAGCGGACCCAATTCATTGATAACAGCCTGCAGCGGCCGCCGAGAGCCGGACAGCATCTCGCTCAGGTCGGTTTCTGCCGATGCCAGGGGCCCAATGGCTCCCGCGATAGGTTCTCGGCCTGCAGCGAGAGTGCTTACCAACTTCTGAAGCTGGTCGACGCTGGCGCCTAACTGGCTGGTCTTGGAGTCCACGGTGCCGAGCACCTGATTCAGATTGTCGATGACCTCACCGACCAATTGATCACGCGCCGCGAGGTTTTGAGTGAATGAGCTGGTACTGGAAAGCAGGTCAGCAAGCGTTCCACCTTGGCCCTGCAGCACCGCGAGAATAGCGTTGCTGATCTCGTTCACCTTGCGCCCGTCGAGTCCTTTGAGGACGGGTTTAAGCCCGCCCAGCAATGCATCGAGATCGAGAGCCGGTTCGGTGTGCTCACGTCGAATGGTCCCCCCGGGAGGTAATTTCCTGAGCTCGCCCGGTCCAGCCGCGATCTCGAGGTAACGATTGCCCACCAAATCTTGGTAACGGACCAAGGCACGGGTCGACGTGAAAAGTTGATAGCGTTTGTCAACATCAAAAGTTACGCTGACATAGTGCTCGTGTAGTTCGATCGCTCTCACGCGGCCGACGACGATCCCCGAAATACGCACATCCTGTCCGCTTGCTAACCGCGATATCGACGTGAAATCGGCGTGATACTCTTCCGTCGAAGAAAATCTGAATTGCCCGAACGTGACTGTGAGAAGGCCGAGAACGAGCAACATCGCTACGACGAAGATCGCCACTTTTGCTTTCAGATGTCGCGTCCTCATCATCAGTAGTCGTCACGCTCTGCGAAGGAACCATGGAAGAGGAACTGCAGGGTTGACGGTGCGTCGATCTGCATTTCGGTGTTGGGCTGATACGGAACGTAGGCGTTATCAGTCACCAGAAACGGTGTCTTGTACCAAGAGCCGCTGCCCTGCTTGGTCGGCAAGTTGGGCAGCCCGCGACAGTTCGGACCGCCGGAAGCATTGACGATCGGCAGGCTTTCAGGATAGGTGTAGCTCGGCGCCCCGGGAAGCACTGCCGCGCTGACAAAAAGGGACGCTTTTGTGACCCCGAGATAGGGTCCAAATCGTCCTATCGCGTCGGACAACGCGGTGAGCAGACAGCCGTACTCCGGTGAGTAGTCGTGGAGAACATTTAGCGGCGCCCGAAAACGTTGTATTGCAGCGATGTAGGAGTCGGCGGCCGGTGCCAATGTCTGCTCGCCCTCGTCGGCCACCCCCGCGGCCGCCAAAAGCGACTCCGTCAGATCTTTCTGCTGGCGCACGATGGTGTTGCTGATCGTGGGAACGTTATCCATCGTCGTGACGAGAGCGGGCGCGGCGTCAGCGTAAACGTTGGCAGTGTAAGCCGCACGATCAAGGTCGGATTGCAGCGCGCCCATTCGCGGATTGACCTTGGCCAAAAGGGAATTCAGGTCAGTGGTCAACGCACCTAAGTTGTTTCCGTTGTCACGTAATCCTTCACCGAGTGCCGCCAGTGTCGCATTCAGTGCCACCGGATCGATCTTGTGGAGAGTGTTGAGCAGCGTCTCGAACAACGAATTGACTTCTACCGCCACCGCAGCCGCCGTGAACCGCGCTCCCGCCGCCACCGCGCCGGCCGCGGGGTGGGCAGGTTCAAGAAACTCCACGGACTTGGCGCCGAATACAGTTGTGCTGGCTATGCGGACCGTCGAATTCGAAGGGATGAACGCTAGCTGGTCACGGCGAACAGCAAGGATGAGCTCGGCGTGTTCGCCGTCATATCGGATGCCCGTCACCTTGCCGACCTGAACACCCAAATACTTGACCTTTGCATCGCGTTCCATGACCAGCCCCGCCCGGGGCGCAGTCACGGTAACCATTGCGACGTCAGTGAATGCGTCACTGTAAGCCAAGTACGTAAACACGCAATAGGCTGACAGTGCCGCAGCGGCAATTACCGCAGCGACCCGGGTCGCACGACGTCGACGCTTTTCTTGCAGCACTGCACCCCCCGTCAATTCCTCATCGCGCGACAGGCCTGGCCGCCATCGGCCGTCTGCGGTTGGGCCCCGATCAAGCACGAATACCGATCGCAGGCCATCGAGCGTTTCACACCTGACGCCTCAGATCAGTTATTGGCCTTTCAGTAATCTCAGTTCGATCGCACCCCTAGGGTGGTCTCGAAAACATCTGTAGCAGACCAAATTTCGTTATGCCATCGACGAAACACAGTATTGATTCGCCCTCCGCGGCCAACAGGAGGAATCGTGCTCCCGCGACCTGTGCGTGGGCGGATCGAGGGCGACAGTGGTGTTAGGTCTGAGCGTGACCACATGATTGCGCCTATCCGTGGGTCGACTGTGTTAGCGTCAACAGATACTTCATATTATGAAGTTAATCTGTGTGTGTCAACGGAGGTGTTGAATGAAGCGAGCACGGGCGACGAAGGATCTCGCCGCGCCGGAGCCAGCCGACTATGTCGTCGTGGGGTCCGGTAGCGCAGGGGCGATCGTCGCCCGGCGCCTCGCCGACACCGGCGCCGAGGTCACCCTGATCGAGTCGGGACGCCAGCGGCGCGGCCCGCTGGTCACGGTCCCGGGCATGTGTGGGGCCATTCACGCGGCTACGGCCTTGCAGCGGTTGGTCACCTGGCCGGCGTATAGCGTCCCGCAACGACATATGAAGGGCCGCAAGCTTCCCCAGTCTCACGGCCGGATACTCGGCGGCGACAGCGTGATCAACGGGATGGCGTTTGTACGCGGAAACCGGCAGAACTACGACGACTGGGCGGCGGACGGGGCAAAGGGCTGGGGGTTCTCCGAAGTGCTGCCCTCCTTCCGGCGAATGGAGAGTTTCGAGGACGGTCCCAGCGATCTGCGCGGCGGATACGGCCCGATTGCGGTGGAACGGGCCACCGGCCTGGCGAGTGTCACCAAAAGCTACATGGTCGCGCTGGCGGCGACCGCCGGCGTCGGGATGAACGACGACTACAACGGTGCGCAGCAGGCCGGAGTGGCGCCGCTTCAGCAGAGCGCGGGCGCCGGCCGAAGAGTGGGCACCGATCGTGGATACCTATGGGACGCTCCGCCGAATCTGCGGGTGCTCACCGGCGCAACCGCGACCCGGGTGATAGTGGAAAACGGTCGGGCGGTGGGAGTGGAGTTAGTCACGGGCCGCAACCGGCGACCGACAGCTCCTGCGCACGCGGGCAGCGAGGTGATCGTCAGTGCCGGATCTTTTGGTTCGCCGCGACTGCTGATGCTCTCCGGCGTCGGCCCTGCAGCCCACTTGCGTGAGCATGGAATCACCGTGATAGCCGACCTGCCGGTCGGTGACAACCTGCACGATCATCTGTTCGTGCCGATGTGCTACCGGGCATCCGGCGGGCGAAGTTCCTCGCCACTGAGTTTCGCCGGAGCGGCGGTCCGCGAATGCGTGCGTCCACGCTCAACGTATCTGGCGCATACCCTGTTTGAGGCCGTGGGCTTCGTCGGCAGCGGAGTGCGGGGCACCGACGTCCCGGACTTGCAGATGTTCATCCTACCGATGGGCTATCCCGAGAATCAGGACAGGCCGGGTCTGCACTTGGCCGCCGATTCGTCACCGGCGTTAACGCTCATGCCGACGATGATCTATCCGGAGAGCCGGGGAACCGTGCGCCTGGCCTCGACAGATCCGTTCACCGCTCCCCTCATCGATCCCAACTACCTGGCCGAACCCCGAGATCTGGCGACCCTGGTGGCCGGTATGGAGCTGGTTCGGGAGACGTTGGCACACAAGGTGATCGCACGCGAGGTCGGTCGTGAGGTGTTGCCCGGTTCCGGCCAGAATGGGGCCGACCTCGCGGAATTCGTGCGACGAAACGCTTCGGGTGTGTATCACCCGGTCGGGACGTGCCGGATGGGCACCGACGAACGCGCGGTTGTCGATCCCGCGCTACGGGTACGGGGCGTGGCGGGACTACGCGTGGCCGACGCATCGATCATGCCGAGCATCGTCGGAGGGAATACGAATGCCGCGGCGATGATGATCGGAGAACGGGCCGCCGAACTGATCATCGGCGCTTGATACTCGTCGGTTGATGGGCGCCGGTCGCGGACCGCCCAGGGGGTAGAACGCATTCGTCAGTGCTCATGCGGTGAGTTCGCCAACACGTCCGAATCCCCGCCAGAATCGAAACCCCTTGCCGCAAAGCCCCTTCGCCGTTTCCCGGCCTCGCGCCACGGGGCTCACTTGGAATTGCAGCGGTCGGACTGCACCACGATGTCTCTTGGTCGACCTTCCGGTTGCGCAATCTGCCACGAACTGGCCTTCCCGGCGGTGAATGGCCCTGGGGCTCCTTGAGATTGGTAGTAGCCGCGCGGATCCCAGGTCTTCGCCTGTGGGTACGGCCACGGGCAGGCGACAGTGGACGCTGCGCCAGTCGCACGGACCAACCAAAACGTTGAGCTGAATGTGATCATCGCAATATTCACGACGATCGCCATCACCAGAAAGGTAGCCAACGTGGGGCGGCTCGCATGCAGGCGCAGTCGCTGTGCAATCTTTTCGGCCTGGGATCTTCCGGTGTCGTCGCGATAGAGCAGAATCGATGCCGGGATCATGACAATCGTGATGAGCGCGCTAGCCATCATCAGGGGGAACTGGCTGTTCTTGCCAGCGTCGATCGAGCCGAACTCGATGACGTGGCTGTATGTGAGGAACTGGGCTTGGGTCAGGAGGATCTCTTGAGCAGCGTCCCAGATGGCGCCGATGACGAACGTCAGCACGGCTATTGAGATCAGCGGATGGCGCCAGACGAGGGCTCCCGGATCGCTGCGGCGTTGCATGGCCCGCAGGATGGGCATGGCCAGGAAGTAGGGAAGGAGGACATAGGGCGCGTAAATGAACGATGTCAGCGGTTCGATGATCGGAGAGATGTTGAGCCACGGCCAATTTCGGGGAAAGTGCCAAAGATTTGGGTTGTAGACCAGGCCGATTGCCCAGTTGTTGATCGGGTCCCACCAAAACAGGGTGCTGGTAGCGAGGGTCATAAGTATGACCGGGTGTCCGGGATGACGCCTCCAGACGAGAACCGACGCGACGATTGTGCCAGCGGCGAGCAGAGCGCCCAATATCTGTCCGCACGCAAGCCAGTCGAAGGGGTGTAACAGTGGCTGTACCGGCGGCGGCTTGCCCACGCCGTCCGGATTCGCGTTGTCGGTCGACACCGGTCCGTGCTTGTCTGCGGTCACCAGAATGACGACCGCCAGCGCGGCCACGATCACCCAACCGAGTAGGACCTGCCAGGACGAAGCGGCACGGGGGCGCTTGGTCCGGCTGGCGGTCGCGGGCTCCTCGACAGGAACTGATGGCTTCATTGCACTCCTCGCCGTATCCGTGCGACCTCGTGACGCGTGAGGCGAACATCGCCTCGGGTGAAGATTAACCCAGATTATTCATATAATGAAATATTATCTTGAGCCGCTGTCAGACGGCGAGGCGGTAGCGTATGGCGTCGTGACCGACGCCATTAGGCCTGCCGACGACGCCGACATCGTCGACTTTCTTGGAGCGGTGATGGACGTCCAACGTATGATTGCGACCCTCACCATGCCGGTGGCCGATGAGTATGGAATCTCTGAACGCGCCCTGGGCATCATCTTTCTGGTCCACGCCGGGCTCGATCGCCCCAGCTCGCTGAGCGAATATCTCAACGTGCTGCCGAGTACCATCACCGCGGACATCGACAAGCTCGCCGCCGCGGATCTGTTGCGACGGACGGCATCGAATGTCGACAAGCGGGTCACCCGCATCCGGGTGACGCCGCGCGGTATGCGCCTGCAAAAGGAGTCGTTGCGCCAGCTGCATGAGTTCTTCCGGGCCAAGGCGGCCAGCGTGACTCTCAGAGAGCTCCAAGCCTGCATCGTTACGCTGCGCAAGCTCAGCGGTGTTTCGGAGTCGCCAGTTCCAAATCCGCTGCGGAAGACCGACGACGCGTAACCGTCAGCCCGCGAGCGCGCGTGTTTGTACACCGACACGCCGTAAACCGCGTACATATGAGCACCTTCGCGGCGGAGCGGGGCGCTGAACCGCGACCCGCTAGCCCCCTAGGCAGCCCGGGCCGAGTAGCTCCTTGAGGTCCCCCATCAACGCCGGCGACGGCGTCACCCGAAGCGACGCATCGAGTTCCAGCGTGGTGATCCGGTCCCCGCTGATCAGCCGCAGGTGTACCTGCGAGGTGCCCGGGTGCCGCGCCAGCACCTGCTTGAGCGCGCTGACCTTGTCGATGGTGCACTGCCGGGTGGGCAGGCTGACGGCGATCGGCCGGTTCACCTGGGCGGTGGAAAAGTCCGGCACCACAAGCTCGTTGGCGATCAGGCTGATGCGGTCGTCGCGGATGGCCACCTTGGCGTTGATCAGCACGACGGTGTCGTCGGCGATGTCGGCGCCGTAGCTCGAGTACGCGTGCGGGAAGAACATCACCTCGATGCCACCGGTGAGGTCCTCCAATTGCGCTGACGCCCAGGGCATCCCGTTCTTGTTGACCCGCCGGTTGACCGACGCGAGGATGCCGCCCACCCGCACCTGGGTCTCGTTGGGCACGTCGCCGTCGAGGATGGCCGGGATCTGGGTGTCGACCTGGGCGGCCAGCAGGTGCGCCACCCCGTTGAGCGGATGCCCGGACACGTAGAGGCCCAGCATCTCCCGCTCCAGCGCGAGCTTGTGCTTGTCCTCCCACTCGTCGTCGGGCACCTTGATGGTGAACACCGCTTCGGTGCACCCGTCGTCGCCGCCGAACAGGTCGAATTGGCCGATCGCCTCGGCCTTCTTGGTGCCCAGCACCGAATCGACCGCGTCGGTGTGCACCAGGAACAGGCCCTTGCGGGCGTGGCCGAGCGAGTCGAAGGCGCCGGCCTTGATCAGCGACTCGGTGACCTTCTTGTTGCAGGCCGCGATGTCGATCTTGTTCAGGTAGTCCGAGAAGTCGGTGAACTTGCCCTTGCCGTTGCGGGTGCCGATCAGCGAACCCACCACGTTGGCGCCGACATTGCGCACCGCGCCCAGCCCGAAGCGGATGTCCGTTCCAACCGAGGCGAAGTTCACCAGCGACTCGTTGACGTCGGGCGGCAATACCGTGATGCCCAGCTTGCGGCAGTCGGCCAGGTAGACGGCGGCCTTGTCCTTGTCGTCGCCCACCGAGGTCAACAGCCCGGCCATGTACTCGGCCGGATAGTTGGCCTTCAGGTAGGCGGTCCAATACGAGACCAGGCCGTAGCCGGCCGCGTGCGATTTGTTGAACGCATACCCGGCGAAGGGAAGGATGGTGTCCCACAACGCCTTCACCGCT
Source organism: Mycobacterium sp. NTMscope_Eco_3 (assembly GCF_976985685.1). Lineage (NCBI taxonomy): Bacteria > Bacillati > Actinomycetota > Actinomycetes > Mycobacteriales > Mycobacteriaceae > Mycobacterium > Mycobacterium sp. NTMscope_Eco_3. Next base: position 3,100,911 of record NZ_CDRJYZ010000001.1, read on the forward strand.
TTTTCGGAGAATCCGTTGGCGGTCATGCCCTCGTAGAAGCCCTTGTACTCGGCCTCGAGCACCTCGAGCTTCTTCTTGCCCATCGCCTTGCGCAACGCGTCGGCCTTGCCCATGGTGTAGGAGGCGACCTTTTGGGCGATGAACATGATCTGCTCTTGGTAGACGATCAAACCGTAAGTCTCGGAGAGGATTTCGCGCAGCGGCTCCTCGAGCTCCGGGTGGATCGGCTTGATCGGCTGGCGACCGTTCTTGCGGTCGGCGTAGTCGTTGTGGGCGTTCATGCCCATCGGCCCGGGGCGGTACAGCGCCAGCACCGCGACGATGTCGTTGAACTCGGTGGGCTGCATGCGGCGCAGCAGGTCGCGCATCGGCCCGCCGTCGAGCTGGAACACGCCCAGGGTGTCGCCGCGGCCCAGCAGCTCGTAGGTGGGTTTGTCGTCGAGCGGCACGGATTCCAGGTCGAGGTCAATTCCCCTGTTGGCCTTGATGTTATCCAGGGCGTCGCCGATGATCGTCAGGTTGCGCAGGCCCAGGAAGTCCATCTTCAGCAGGCCGATGGCCTCACACGACGGGTAGTCCCAGCCGGTGATGATGGCCCCGTCCTGCGGGCGCTTCCACAGCGGGATGGCCTCGGTCAGCGGCTCGCTGCTCATGATCACCGCGCACGCGTGCACCCCGGCGTTGCGGATCAGGCCTTCCAGGCCGCGGGCGGTCTGGTAGATGGTGCGGACGTCGGGGTCGGTTTCGATCAGGCCGCGGACCTCGGCGGCCTCCTTGTACCGCTCGTGGGCGGGATCGGTGATCCCCGACAGCGGAATGTCCTTCGCCATGATCGGCGGCGGCAGCGCCTTGGTGATCCGGTCGGCGATGGCGAAGCCGGGCTGGCCGTAATGGATTCGCGCCGAGTCCTTCAGGGCCGCTTTGGTTTTGATGGTGCCGAAGGTGATGACCTGCGCGACGCGGTCGGAGCCCCACTTGTCGGCGGCGTAGCGCACCATTTCGCCGCGACGACGGTCGTCGAAGTCGATGTCGATGTCGGGCGCCGACGGACGTTCCGGGTTGAGGAACCGCTCGAACAGCAGGCCGTGCGGAATGGGGTCGATGTTGGTGATGCCCAGCGCGTAGGCCACCAGCGAGCCGGCCGCCGAACCACGCCCCGGCCCCACCCGGATGTCGACAGACCGGGCGTAGTTGATCAGGTCGGCGACGATCAGGAAGTACGACGGGAAACCCTTGTCGCAGATGACCTTGATCTCGTACTCGGCCCGGTCGATGTAGTCCTGGCCGACGCCGGACGGGAAGCGGCGCGCCAGCCCGGCCATCACCTCGTGGTGCAGCCAGCTCGCCTGGTCGTGCCCCTCGGGCACCGGGAAGATCGGCATCCGGTCGCGCGGCGCCCAGACCTCGTCGTAGGGCTGCACCCGCTCGGCGATGAGCAGGGTGGAGTCGCAGGCGCCGGGGACCTCGTCGTCCCAGATCCGGCGCATCTCGGCGGCCGACTTCAGGTAGTAGCCGTCGCCGTCGAACTTGAATCGGTTGGGGTCCGAGAGGGTCTTGCCGGTCTGCACGCACAACAGCGCCTCGTGGTTGTGGGCGGCGTCGCGGGTGACGTAGTGGCAGTCGTTGGTGGCCAGCGGCGGGATGCCCAGCTTGCGGCCGATCTCGAGCAGCCCTTCGCGGACCCGCTGCTCGATGGACAGCCCGTGGTCCATCAGCTCGAGGAAGTAGTTGTCGGCGCCGAAGATCTCGCGCCACTTGGCGGCCGACTCCAGCGCCTCGCGGTCATGGCCCAGGCGAAGTCGGGTCTGCACCTCCCCCGAGGGGCAGCCGGTGGTGGCGATGATGCCCTCGGCGTGCTCGGCGATGATCTCGGCGTCCATTCGCGACCACTTGCCGAGCTGGCCCTCGAACGACGCCAGCGAGGTCAGCTTGAACAGGTTGCGCAGGCCGGTGGCGTTCTCGGCCACCATGGTCAGGTGCGTGTACGAGCCGCTGCCCGACACGTCGTCGGACTTCTGGCCGGGGTCACCCCACAGGATCCGCCGGGTGTCGAAGCGCGACGCCGGCGCGATGTAGGCCTCGACGCCGATGATCGGCTTGATCCCCGCTTTGGCGGCGGCGTTGTAGAACTCGCTGGCGCCGAACATGTTTCCGTGGTCGGTCATCCCGACCGCGGGCATTTGCAGCCGGTCCACCTCGGCGAGCATCGGCGTGATCTTCGCGGCACCGTCCAACATCGAATACTCGGTGTGGTTATGCAGGTGCACGAAGGACGAGTGGTTCATAGGGACGCCAGTCTATGACCGCCGACCGACACGAGTTGGGCGTGTCGCCGCGTGTGTCACGGATGATTTCGGTGGCGACCCGCCGCGCCCGGCTGCGCCGCGCTGGCGATCGCCACAGGGTTTATCCGTACAACTCGACGAAGTTTTTTAACGACTTCTGCACGTCGCCTTTGACGGCGCGTGCCGCCGCCGCGCCCACCGGACCGAACAGCGGGCGACCGCCCAGCTCCAGGCGCAGGCCCAGCGTCGATCCCTCGCCGGTGGGGCGCACGGTGAGCGAGACGGCGTATTTGGCGCCGCCTTTGCCGGAGCCCGACATCGCGACCTCGTGCGGCGGGTCCCACTTGGTCACCGTCCAGGTCACCCGGTTGCGGAAGCCCTTGGCGCGGGCGACGCCGACGACTTGGGTGCCTTCGCCCAGCTCGTCGGGCAGCTCGCTGCGCCAGCCCTCGTGCATGACCAGCCAGTCGCCCAGGTCCGACAGGTCGGACACCTGGTCCCACATCTGCTGGGGGCTCATCGGTACGTCGGCGGTCATCTCCACGGCAGCCACCGAATGAGCCTAGCGCCCGGCCTCATCCGTCACTGCGGTCTCGCTCGTTGATGCCGAGACGGGCCCCGACCCGGCGACCCGCTCAGTGCTTGGGACCGCCGCGGAATCGGTTGCCGATCCGGATGCCCGGCAGCAGCAGGCTGCGCGGCACGAACCGGCCGCCCGTGCTGACCACCTTGGGAACCACGCCGGGCACCACCGTGCGCCTGCCGGAGACCATGCCGTCGATCGCCGCCTCGGCCACGTCGCGCGGCGAGACCTGCGCGAGCGGAATGCTGAACCGCTCGGCGTTGGCGATCTCCGCCCATTCGGTGGGCACCGGGCCCGGGCACAGGCAGGTGACCGACACCCCGGTGCCGTGCAGCTCCTCGTGGATGGCTTCGGAGAACGTCTGCACGAAGGCCTTGGTGGCCGAATAGACGGCCATGTAGGGAACCGGCTGAAAGCCCGCGATCGACGCGATGTTCATCACCGCGCCGGCGCCGCGCTCGACCATGCCGGGCAAGGCCGCGTGGGTGAGTTCCATCAACGCCAGCGCGTTGAGGGTGACCTCTTCGCTCTCGCGTTCCACCGGCAACTCGTGGAAGACCCCGCTGGTGCCGAAGCCGGCGCTGTTGCACAGCCCGGCGATCGGCTCGCCGCGCAGCCGTTCCGCCAACTTCGCGCGGCCCTCGCCGTCGCCGAGATCCAGCGGCAGCACCTCGACGGCCACGGAATATTCCTGGCCGACCTCGTTGGCCAGCTCGTCGAGGCGCTCGCGGCGCCGCGCCACCAGCAGCAGCGGGAAGCCGCGGCGGGCCAGGCCGCGGGCCAGTTCGGCGCCGATGCCCGAGGAGGCGCCGGTGATGACGACGGTGGTATCGATATCAGGTTTCGGAAGGCTCATGTCTCACCAATGTATCCCTCGGGTCGCCCGCACAAACGTCTCGCTTCGTCGGTCGAATTCCGTTGTGTCGGTGGTCGATTCGTCGCCCTTGGCGGCGCTGGAGTCGCCGAACATGGCGAACGCCCGGTTGCGCACCCGGTCCATCACCGCCGGGTTGACGGCATCGGCGACGGCGGCGAACTGGCCGAACGGTGAGCTGGCCCGGCGGGGCCGGTGCACGATCGCGTCGGCGATCACGCCGGCCGCCTGCTCGGGCGTCAGCGCCGGGAACTTGTCATACAGCGTGGTCGGGCTGATCATCGGCGTGCGCACCAGCGCCATGTGCACGGTGGTGAACTTGACGTCGTCGTTCACGGTCTCGGCCTGCAGCGAGTCGCACAGGCTGTCCAGCGCGGCCTTGCTGGCGATGTAGGCCCCGAAGCGGGGAGCCCGCGTCTGCACACCCACCGAGGAGACGTTGACGATGTGCCCATACCCCCGCTCGCGCATCCCGGGGATGAACTTGAGGATCAGCTGGACCGCGCCGAGGTAGTTCAGCTGCATGGTCCGCTGATAGTCGTGAATGCGGTCGTAGGACAGCTCCAGCGAACGGCGAATCGACCGCCCCGCATTGTTGATCAAAATGTCGACGCCGCCGAGCTCGTCGAGCACCTGATCGGCCATCGCTGCGATGGCATCCATGTCGGTCAGGTCGCAGGGGTAGACGTGGGCGGTCCCGCCGGCGCCGCTGATGTCGTCGGCGACCTTCTCGAGGTTTTCCCGGGTGCGGGCGACCAGCGCCACGGTCCCCCCGGCCTCGGCGATCTTCTTCGCGGCGGCCTCACCGATGCCCGACGATCCCCCGGTGATCAGGATGGTCTTGTCGCGGACGGCTTCCTTGAGCGTGCGGCCCTGCACCGCGTCGAGCAGGTTCCTCAGATAGAACGGCCGATACCGGCCTGCCGAGTTCGGGGTGTTGACGAGGTGAGACACCGTCGCCAGCGGCTTTTCCACCAGGCTCCCCAGCGAGTTCTCCACCAAGTTCGTCAAGTCGCCAAGGTTCATCGGCGTTCGCTCCCGGACAGTGATGTGACGTGCGTCATACCGCCAACCTAGGTCATCAGCCCCCCGCCACGATGCGGATTGCGGTCATGTGACGCGCAGCGCCCTCTCACCGTTTACCCACGACCAACGTCATCGGTGGGCAATCCGCTTGTTACACAAAGCAATCCGGGCGTGATCGCGCACTAACCGGCGGGCAACGCCGGGATGCTCCAATCGGATTCATGAAAATGCTGGCGCGCTTCCGCAAGGCCGGACCGGTCACCATCTATGAGCGGATCGGCGGGCACGAGGCGATCGAGGTCGTGGTCGACGACTTCTACGTCCGGGTGCTTGGCGATGACGAACTGTGCGGGTTCTTCACCGGCACGAACATGAACCGCCTCAAGGGCAAACAGGTCGAGTTCTTCGCCGCCGCGTTGGGCGGCCCGGAGCCCTACACCGGGGCACCGATGAAGCAGGTGCATCAGGGCCGCGGCATCAGCATGCACCACTTCGGTTTGGTGGCCGGGCATTTGGCCGATGCGCTGGCCGCCGCCGGGGTGCCGCCCGAGACGGTGACCGAGATCCTCGGTGCGATCGCGCCGTTGGCGCCCGAGATCGCCACGGGCGACGCCAAGGCGACGGTCTGAGCCGCGGACCTGCCATACGGCGCGAACGGTGCCTAGCATGCTGACATGCGGCGCACATTTGACGACCTGATCGCGGAGGCGGAGGCCGCCCCGGTCGACGGCTGGGATTTCTCGTGGCTGGACGGCCGGGCGACCGAGGAACGCCCGTCGTGGGGCTACCAGCGCCTGCTGAGCCAACGACTCGCGACCGTATCGGCCGCGCTGGACATTCACACCGGCGGCGGGGAGGTGCTGGCCGGCGCCGCCCCCTTCCCGCCCACCATGGCGGCCATCGAGACGTGGCCTCCCAATGCGGCCCTGGCCACGCAACGCCTGCATCCGCTGGGCGTGGTGGTCGTCGCGACTCGCGATGAGCCGCCGCTGCCGTTTGCCGACGACGCGTTCGACCTGGTGACCACGCGTCATCCGACGTCCATCTGGTGGACCGAGATCTTTCGGGTGCTCCGCCCGGGCGGCACGTACTTCGCACAGCACATCGGCCCCGCCTCGATGGCCGAGCTGGTCGAGTACTTCATCGGGCCGCAGCCGGAGAAATGGGCCGAGTTTCACCCCGACGCCGTGCGCGCGCAGGCCGAGGCCTCCGGGCTGCAGATCGTCGATCTGCGCATGGAACGGATGCGCGCCGAGTTCTTCGACATCGGCGCCGTCGTCTACTTCCTGCGCAAGGTGATCTGGACGGTGCCCGACTTCACCGTGCAGCGCTACCGCGACCGGCTGGCCGCCCTGCACGAGCGCATCGAATCCGACGGGCCGTTCGTCACCGACTCCGTGCGGTTGCTCGTCGAGGCCCGCAAGCCCAGCTGAGCGATCGCAAGCGCGGCGAAGCCGGGCGCAGCGGGTCGCGACCATCAGACTGAGTCAGCCCTCGTCGCGCAGCACGTCCAGCGCGTGCTGCAGGTCGGGCGGGTAGGGGCTGACGATCTCCATCCGCCGCCCGTCGGCGGGGTGGGCGAACGACAGCGAGCGCGCGTGCAGCCATTGACGTTCCAGCCCAAGCCTTTTCGCGAGCTTGGGATCGGCGCCATAGACCAGGTCACCGCAGCACGGGTGGTGCAGCGCGGAGAAATGCACCCGGATCTGGTGGGTGCGCCCGGTTTCCAGGTGCACGTCGAGCAGGCTGGCGGCGACGAAGGCCTCGACGGTGTCGTAGTGGGTGAGGCTGTGCCGGCCGTCCTTGGTAACCGCGAACTTCCACTCACCGCCGCGGTGGCGCCCGATCGGCGCGTCGATGGTGCCGCTGGACGGATCCGGATGTCCCTGCACCAGCGCGTGATAGCGCTTGTCGACGGTGCGCTGTTTGAACGCCCGCTTGAGCAGCGTGTAGGCGCGCTCGGACAGCGCCACCACCATCACCCCGGAGGTGCCGACGTCGAGCCGATGCACGATGCCCTGCCGCTCGGGCACACCGGAGGTGGTGATCCGGTATCCGGCGGCGGCCAGGCCGCCGAGCACCGTGGGCCCGCTCCAGCCCACCGACGCGTGCGCGGCCACCGCGGCCGGTTTGTCGACCGCGACGATGTCGTCGTCGGAATACAGGATCGTCATGCCCTCGATGTCGACCGGCGTGTTCTGCAACGGCGCCGGCGGCTCGGGCAGGCGCACCTGCAGCCACGCGCCGCCGGTCAGCCGATCGGACTTGCCGGCCTGCACCCCGTCCAGTTCGACGCCGCCGTCTTCGGCCAGGGCCGCCGCCGCGCTGCGCGAGAGTCCCAGCAGGCGGGCCAGCCCGGCGTCGACGCGCATGCCCGCCAGTCCCTCCGGGACCGGCATCGAGCGGTCACTCACCCGGGCTGTCCCCGGTGTCCCCGTCGGCCTTGCGCCGCCCGACTGAGTCGAAGTCGAAGCCGAAGATCGACAGCACCACGAGCAGGATGGCGCCGCCGACCACCGAGGGGTCGGCGACATTGAACACCGGCCACCAACCGACCGAGAGGAAGTCGACGACGTGGCCACGCAGCGGGCCGGGGGCCCGGAAGAAGCGGTCGACCAGGTTGCCCATCGCGCCGCCGAGGATCAATCCCAGGCCCACCGCCCACCAGGGCGACACCAGCCGCCGGCCCATCCAGAAGATGCCGACCACCACGCCCGTCGCGATCAGGGTCAGCATCCACGTGTACCCGGTCGCCATCGAGAACGCGGCGCCCGAATTGCGCACCAGGGTCCAGGTCACCGTGTCGCCGATGATGGGCACCGGCTGGCCGGGAGGCAGCAGCTTGACGGCGAGCACCTTGGTGACGATGTCGAGGGCCAGGACGATCGCCGCGACCGACAGCAGCAGGCGCAGCCGTCGTGGAGCAGGCTCACGCGGCCGCTGCGGGTCGGTCGCCGCGGCGTCCTCAGGCTTGTCGGCCGAGGTCACCGGCTCAGTCGATCCCGTTGGTTCTTCAGGCACTCTCTCATCATCCCCTACCGCCCCGCGCGGGCGAGCGACGTCCGCGGCGGCGATGCGCAATGATTCGACCATGGCCCGCCTCACCGTGATCGCCACCGGGGGCACGATATCGACCGCCACCGGCGCCGACGGGGTGCATCGCCCGGCCTACGGCGCGGCCGACCTGACGTCCGGATTCGACGTCGACGTCGTCGACCTGTTGGCGCTCGACAGCTCGGAGCTGACGCTGGCCGATTGGGACCGGATCCGCGACGCGGTGACGGCCGCGGTCGACGGCGGCGCCGACGGGGTGGTGGTCCTGCATGGCACCGACACCATGGAGGAAAGCGCCCTGTGGCTCGAGCTCACCTACGGCGGCGACGCGCCGGTCGTGTTGACCGGCGCGATGCGCAGCGCCGACGCGCCCGACGCGGACGGTCCGGCAAACGTGCGTGACGCCCTGGCCGTGGCGGCCAGCCCCGCCGCCCGCGGCCTGGGCGTGGTGATGTGTTTTGCGGGCCGGGTGCTGCAGCCGCTGGGCATGTACAAGGTGGCCGCCGAGGACCTGAGCGGGTTCACCGGTCAGGTCCTCGGCACCGTCGCCGGCGACGTGACGCTCACCGGGCCGAAGACCCGGCCGTACGTGGGCGACCTGCGGGCCGGCTCGGCGCCGCGGGTCGACATCGTCGCCGCCTACCTCGGCGGCGACGCGGTGGCGCTCGACGCCTGCGTGGCTGCCGGGGCGCGGGGCGTGGTGCTCGAGGCGTTGGGCTCGGGTAACGCCGGGCGCGCGGTGGTCGACGCGGTGCGCCGGCACTGCGGCGACGGGATCGTCGTCGCGGTGTCCACCCGGGTCCCCGGCGGGCGGGTCGGCGCGAGCTACGGCCCCGGGCATGACATGGCGGCGGCCGGGGCGGTGATGGTGCCCAGGCTGCGGCCGTCTCAGGCGCGCGTTTTGCTGATCGCCGCGCTGGCCGCCGGCCTACCCGTCGCCGACGTCATCGGCCGGTGGGGCTGACACGGCGTCGGCCTGCAGCTCGCCGACGTAGTCCGGCCAGTCCAGCGAATCGACCGGATTGGCGCGGGACAGCTCGCCGCTGCCAGCGGGAAACGTCCGGGCCGGGCCCGGGCCGGAGGCGCGGGTTTCGAACCGGGCGGTGACCACGCCGTGGCCCGCGCCTTGCACCCACCCGTGCCCAAGCTCGCGGTTTAGGACGTCATCGCCCACCCGCCAGCCGTCCGCCTCTCCTGTTGGGGGCCCCTTGGTGAACATCGCCTCGGTCGCGGTTTCGACCGAAGACGAATCCGGTTGCGGCTGCGGCAGTTCCAAATCGGGGAACAGCGACTCCTGGCGCACGTCGCTCAACCCCGAAAACCCCACGCCGAGAAGGCGAATGGGCCCGATCTCGCGCGGATCGAGCAACAGCCGCCGGGCCACGCCGACCAGCGCGGCGACCTCGGTGGTGGCGTAGGGCAGCGTCGCGGACCGGGTCAGCGTGCTCATGTCGGATTTCTTCAGCTTGACCGTGACGGTGCGCGCGCCGCGGCCGTCGCGCAGCAGCCGGTGATGGGCGTGCTCGGCGATCGGTTCGATCGCCTCCCGCAGCTGTTCCAGGCTGGTCAGGTCGACGGCGAAGGTCGACTCGGAGCTGATCTGTTTGGCTTCGGCGCGCTCGGCTACCGGGCGGTCGTCGACGCCGAGGGCCAGCCGGTGCAGCGCCGGTCCGATGGTGGCGCCCAGGATGTTGGCCGCCTCGGCGTCGGTCAGCGCGGCCAGCTCCCCGATGGTCTCGATGCCGAGGCGGTGCAATTTCTCCTCGGCGACCGGGCCGATCCCCCACAGTCGGCGCACCGGCAATCCGCAAAGCAGCGGCCGTTCTTCGTCGCGGCGGACCACGCGGATCCCGTCGGGCTTGGCCAGGCCGGAGGCGATCTTGGCGATCTGCTTGCCCGAGCCCGCGCCGACCGAGGCGATCAGCCCGGTCTGGTCACGAACCCGTCGGCGCAGGTCCTCGCAGAACGCCTCGACGTCCTCGGCGGACGCCCCGGCCAGCTGCGCGGGTTCGCCGAATCCCTCGTCGAAGGAGAGTTGCTCGACGACGGGCACCACGGCGCGAATGGTGTCGAAGACCCGCCGGCTGGCCACCCCGTACACCACGCCGCGCGGCGGCAACACCACCGCGCTGGCGCCGACCAGCCGGCGGGCCTGATGCATGGGCATGGCCGACCGGGCGCCGAACACGCGGGCCTCGTAGCTGGCGCCGGCCACGACGCCGCGCCCGCCCAAACCGCCGACCAGGACCGGCCGACCGCGCAGGGTCGGCCGGGTGAGCTGCTCGACGGAAGCGAAGAACGCGTCCATGTCCAGGTGCAAGACCCAACGCGACCCCATCCTGCAGATGCTAGGGCCCGCAAGAGGCCGCGAGGCCAAGGCAGAGCGAGCCGCGAGACTGTACTTAGCGACGGGTCTTCTCGAGAAACGCGTCGCCAGCTACAGTCTCGCGGTCACAAGCGGCAGCCGGCGGCAAGCAGGGCGGTCCGGGCCCGGTCCACCACGACGTCGGGCCGGTGGCGTAGCAAGTCGGCGCCGACGCGGACCAGGCGCCATCCCCGTCGCTCCAATTCGGCGGTGCGCTCGATGTCATTGGCGCGGATGCGCGGATCCGTCCAGTGCTGCGGGCCGTCGTATTCCACCCCGACGAGCCACTCCTCCCAACCCATGTCGATCCTGGCCAGCACCGCACCCCAGACGTTGCGCACGATGATCTGCGTCTGCGGCCTCGGCAAGCCCCCGTGCATCAGCACGAGTCTTGTCCTGGTCTCTTGTGGAGATTCGGCACCGGCATCGATGAGCGGCAGTGCTCGGCGCAGCTGCTTCATGCCGCGAGCGCCGCGGTGAGTCTTCAGCAGGGGGTACACGTCCTTGGCGGCAACACCCGTGGCGCGAGCCAGGGCATCCATTCGGATCACCGCGACCGTCAACCCCGCGGATCGACGACCAAGGTCGAACGCGGTACGGGCGGGCGACGTGACGGGCACGCCGTCGACCGCGGTCACCTCCTCTGGCCGCAGCACGTCGTTACGAGTAGTGATCAACAACGGGGGACGCGTGCGATCGCACACCAATTCGGCGGGCGCATGGGCATCGATCCACTCGGCGCCGAGCAGCGCTGCCGCGGAGTTGCCGGCCACGACGGCGTCTTTCCCCGACCATAGCCACGCCGCGATCGCGCGATCGCGGGCGGTCAGTTCGCTGCCGCGGCGTTGGTACACATTGCGGTAGACGCGGGTGCAGGAGCGTCGGAGCTCACGTTCCGTCAACGCGCCCGCGCTCAGCGCCTCTGTGCCCACAAACAGTTGCCCCTCGCCCATGGGCGGAGGCTGCCACGGCCCCCTGACACGCCGCGAGACTGCAACTACCGACACCTCTTCTCGGGCGGTTTCACGCGGTGGATGCAACGGTGGGTGGTTTGGACAATAGTTCGTTGAGGGCTTCGGCGGGTGTATTCCAGTCCAGGGTTTGGCGTGGTCGTCCGTTGAGTTCGGCGGCGACGTAGTCCAGGTAGCCGGCGCCATAGACCGATAGGTCGGTGCCTTTCGGAAAGTATTGGCGCAAAAGCCCATTGGTGTTCTCGTTGCTACCGCGTTGCCACGGCGAGTGTGGATCGCAGAAGTAGATATCCAAGTCAGTGGCGTCAGCGATGGCGAGGTGGTTGGTCAACTCCTTGCCCTGGTCCCAGGTCAACGAGCGGCGTAGATGGTCGGGCAACTCGGCCATTTTGGCCACGATGGCGTTTTGCACCGCCAGGGCGCCGTGGTCATCGGGCAGGTGCAAGAGCATGACAAAACGGGTGGTGCGCTCAACCAGAGTGCCAATCGCGGACCCCGATTTGGTGCTGCCCAGGATCAGGTCGCCTTCCCAGTGACCGGGGACGGCACGGTCGGCGACCTCGGGTGGGCGTTGGCTGATATTGACCATGTCGGGGATACGTCCGTGGCGGCGGGCCCCGGGCTGGTGCTGGGATCGGCGCACCGCGCGTTTGGTCCGCAGGCACCGATGCAGCTCGCGGCGCAACGAGCCGCGGCCCTGAACGTAAATGGCCTGGTAAATGGCCTCGTGGGACACCCGCATCTCCGGATCATCAGGGAAGTCGCGGCGCAGCCGCGCGGCTATCTGAGTTGGGCTATGCAACTGTTTTAACCGAGTCTGCACTTCGGCGTGCAGCCTGTCATTGATCGCGAGCTTGCGGGTCTTGGGGCGCCGCGCCCGATCAGCGGCACGGTCATGCGCCGACACGGCCAGATAGCGCACGCTCGCGGTCTTGCCGCTTTGGCGGGCCCCGAACGCCTCTTTGCGCCGATACCCCGATTTGCAGCCCGTATGGCGGTTACGCAACTCGCAGTTGCTGTCGATCTCACGCTTAATCGTCGATGCTGGCCGGCCCAACCGGCGCCCGATCGAGCGCAAAGATTCCTGGGCATGCACACCGGCCTGGATCTCGATGCGTTCCTGCAAGCTCAACCGCGGCCGGGGACCGCAGATATTCGGTGTCCTGAAACGGGGTTTCACCCCGCCAGCCTCACGGAACCACTGCCGACCCGTGCCTTGCGACACGCCGACGGCCACGCCCGCCGAGCCCGGATCAAGGCCCCGCCGAACACATTCCCAAAACACCGGAACCCGCGACCGCAACGTCCCATTGGCCATCGCAACACTCCTCACTCAGAAGATGTGTTGCATCCATCCCTTGAAATCAAGTCGCGAAACGCGTCGTGGAATACAGTTTCGCGGGCCAAAAGGGTCACGCCTTGGCGATGCTCACCCGCACGCCGTCGCCGATAGCGACGGCGTCCGGTGCCGACTCGGCAAACTCAAAACTCGTGGCGAGTATCTCCCCCGCGATGAGGTCGCGGTGCGCCTGCGCCCAGTCGGCGCGCTCGGCGGGCACCGACATCACCACGCTGATGCGATCGGAGACATCCAAGCCCGTCGACTTGCGCAGTTCCTGCAATTCGCGGATCCGATCCTTGGCCCAGCCCTCGGCTTCGAGTTCCGGTGTGACGGTGCCGTCCAGCACCACCAGGCCCGCGCCGTCGGGCAGGGCCGCGGTGAATTCCGGGTCGGCGGCGACCAGCCGCGAGCTGTATTCGCCGGGCTGCAACACCGAGGGGCCGGCGGTCAGGGTGCCGTCGTCGTTGACGACGCCCTCCCCCGCCTTGACCGCCTTGATCGCGGCCTGCACGTCCTTGCCCAGCCGCGGCCCGGCCACCCGCGCGTTGACGGTGAGCTCGAACCGGCCGTAGGTGTCGATCGCGTCGGTCAGCTCGACGCTCTTGACGTTGAGCTCGTCGGCGATCAGGTCGGCGAACGGCTCCAAACGATGCGGGTTCTCCACGGCCACAGTCAGTTTCGGAAGCGGCAACCGCACCCGCAGCTTCTTGGCCTTGCGCAAGGAGGAGGCGGCCGAGCACACGTCGCGAACCTGATCCATCGCGGCGACCAGGTCCGGGTCGGCGGGCACCTCCCCCGCCTGCGGCCAGTCGGTCAGGTGCACCGACCGCTCAGCAGTCAGGCCGCGCCAGACGACCTCGGTCACCGAGGGTAGCAGCGGCGCGGCCAGCCGCGCCGTCACCTCCAGCACGGTGTGCAGGGTGTCGATGGCGTCAACGTCCTCGGTCCAGAACCGCGAACGCGACCGTCGCACATACCAGTTCGTCAACGCCTCGGTGAATTGGCGCAGCTGCTCGCAGGCCCGCGAGATGTCACAGCGGTCCATCTCGCGGGTCAGGTCGTCGCGCAGTTCGGCGAGCTTGGCCAGGATGTAGCGGTCCAGCACCTGGGTCGAATCGGTGCGCCAGGTACCGACTTTCGGCGCGTAGAGCGCGAGGAAGCTGTAGGCGTTCCACAACGGCAGCAGCACCTGGCGCACGCCCTCGCGGATGGCTTGCTCGGTGACGATGAGGTTGCCGCCGCGCAGGATCGGCGAGGCCATCAGGAACCAGCGCATGGCGTCGGAGCCGTCGCGGTCGAACACCTCGGACACGTCGGGATAGTTGCGCAGCGACTTGCTCATCTTCTGGCCGTCGGAGCCCAGCACGATGCCGTGGGCCACACAGGTTTTGAAGGAGGGCCGGTCGAACAGCGCGGTGGCCAGCACGTGCAACGTGTAGAACCAGCCGCGGGTCTGGCCGATGTACTCGACGATGAAGTCGCCGGGATAGTGGGTGTCGAACCAGTCGGAGTTCTCGAACGGGTAGTGCACCTGGGCGTAGGGCATCGACCCGGAGTCGAACCACACGTCGAGCACGTCCGGGATACGCCGCATCATCGAACGCCCGGTCGGGTCGTCGGGATTGGGCCGGGTCAGCTCGTCGATGAAGGGCCGGTGCAGGTTGGTGGGCCGCACCCCGAAGTCGCGCTCCAGCTCGTCGAGGCTGCCGTACACGTCGATGCGAGGGTAGGCGGGATCGTCGGACTTCCACACCGGAATCGGGGTGCCCCAGTAACGGTTTCGCGAGATCGACCAGTCGCGGGCGCCCTGCAGCCACTTGCCGAACTGGCCGTCCTTGACATGCTCGGGGTACCAGGTGATCTGCTGGTTGAGTTCCACCATGCGGTCGCGGAATTCGGTGACGGCGACGAACCACGACGACACCGCCCGGTAGATCAGCGGATTGCGGCACCGCCAGCAGTGCGGGTAGGGGTGCTCGTAGGTTTCGTGGCGCAGCAGCACCGCCCCGTTGGCCGCGGTGGGACCGCTGCCGTTCTTCAGGTCGCGGATGATGTGCGGGTTGGCGTCAAAGACGTGCTGCCCCTGGTAATCCGGGACGGTGGCGTCGAAACGCCCCTTGGAATCGACCGGGGTGACCGCGGCGATGCCGGCGGCGTCCGCCACGACCATGTCGTCCTCGCCGTAGGCCGGCGCCATGTGCACGATGCCGGTGCCGTCCTCGGTGGTGACGAACTCGCCCGGCAGGACCTGAAATGCGTTGGGGGTGTCAGAGAAATACGGGAACGGCGGCAGGTACCGCGTGCCCAGCAGGTGCGCACCCCGGTAGGTGCCGAGCACCTCGGGCTCTTCGCCGAGCTCCTTCGCGTAGGCGGCCAGCCGCGCCTCGGCCAGCACGAAACGCCTGCCCTCGGAACGCACCTCGACGTAGGTCACGTCGGGATTGACCGCGACGGCGAGGTTGGACGGCAGGGTCCACGGCGTGGTCGTCCAGACCAACAAGAAAGCCCCGTCCAGGTCGCCGCCCACCACCCGGAAGCCGACGGTGAGCGCGGGGTCCTGCCGGCTCTGGTAGACGTCGTCGTCCATCCGCAATTCGTGGTTGGACAGTGGGGTTTCGTCGCGCCAGCAATAGGGCAACACCCGGTAGCCCTCGTAGGCCAGGCCTTTGTCCCAGAGCTGTTTGAACGCCCAGATCACCGACTCCATATACGGCAGGTCCAGCGTCTTGTAGTCGTTGTCGAAATCGACCCAGCGCGCCTGGCGGGTGACGTAGGCCCGCCACTCGTCGGTGTAGCGCAGCACCGAGGCGCGGCAGGCGTCGTTGAAGGCGGCGATGCCCATGTCATCGATCTGGGACTTGTCGGTGATGCCCAACTGGCGCTCGACCTCGAGTTCGGCCGGCAGGCCGTGGGTGTCCCAGCCGAACCGGCGCTCCACCTTGTAGCCGCTCATGGTGCGGTATCGCGGGACGATGTCCTTGACGTAACCGGTGAGCAGGTGCCCGTAATGCGGCAGGCCGTTGGCGAACGGCGGCCCGTCGTAGAACACATATTCTTCGGCGCCGTCGCGGCGGGCGATGCTGGCGCGGAAGGTGTCGTCGCGGGCCCAGTAGTCCAGCACCTCGAGCTCGAGGGCCGGGAAGTCGGGCGCCCCGCCGGCCGGCTTCGGGTATGTGTGCTCGGTCAAACGTCGTCTCCTGTGCCAGTCTCCAGGCCTGGGGACGACGACGCGCTGGCTGCGCGAGCGCCGCGGTACCACCCCGCTTGCCGCGCTTTCGCGCGGCCGCTCATTGAAAAGGCTGTGACGGGCCTGCCCGTTCGGTTCTACTGAGCCGGTCGGCTGTTCTTCCGAAGGCTCCCCGGTGATGGCCGGATCGACGCCAGTAAATCTTATCGCGAGACTGCAACTGCCGACGCAAACGCCGAGTGAACCCGTCGGCAATTACAGTCTCGCGGTCGGACTGTCAGGCCCGAACCTCGAGCACACCCACCCGCCACAGCGCCGCGTACACGTGCCGCAGCGGAATGCTCAGCAACCGGCAGGCCCCGTTGACCAGCGGGTCGCCGCCCGGGCCGAAGAGCGGGTAATCGCTGCGGCGCGGCTCTTCCACGGGCTCGGGAACCTGGATTTCGGTGACGTCGGGAACCACCGTCAGGGTGCGGGCGGGCGCGACGGTGACGACTTCGTCGTAGAGAGCTGCGGTCATGATCGACTCCTAGAGGAGAATGCCAACGGGGACCAAAAAGGACTGACGTGTCCCGTCCCGGGTCGGTTCCGATCTCAGAACGCTTGGCGGATAAGCACTTAGCGTGTGCGACGACTCAGCCGAGAAGGTCGCGCCGGAGAACGGATCGGGACGAAACAGGGTTCGGACTTCGATCCGGACTATCGCTAGAACTCATGTGTCCCTCACCTCCTCGCGGTCGCGACGCATGCGGGGTCGCATGCGATCTAGGCGCAGCAAAAGGAGCAGAATCCGACGACCGCCGGAGATCCGCACCCCTCTCGTCAGAGCTTCGGCACCACACGACGTGTCCTGGCTGGAAAACAATCCAAACCGGAAGCCACCTGGGCTCAACCCTTAAGCCGGGAGGAGCTGTCCTGACCCGGGGCGTCTTTCGACGTTCGGGGTCAGTGGCCTGTATTCGTGTAGACGCCTCACCTAACGAGGTGCTTACCCGACCGATAATGCACGAGCGGTCTGACGCGGTCAAATCCCTGGATAGCGTGTCCGCGATTCGTTACCGACCGGCCGGGTCACTTCTCGACCAGGCCGTCGAGCCGGCCGATCGTGTCGATGAACTCGTCGACCATGTCGAGTACCACCGAGCGCGTCGGGCGGACCCGATCGAGCGAGCCCACCACCTGCCCGACGAAGTAAGTCGCCAGCTCACGCGCCTTGGCGCCGTCGTGGGCGGCCGCGGAGTTGATGCGCACCTGCGGCTCGGTGATCAGCGCGGTCTGCAACGGCATGCCCAGCGGGTCCGGGTTCTCCGGGCGGTCCCACTCCTCGGTCCAGGCGGTGCGCAGCATCCGCGCCGGCTTGCCGGTCATCGAGCGCGACCGCACCGTGTCCGAGGACGTGGCGGCCAGGAACTTCTCCTTGACCACGGGCACCGTCTCGGCCTCCTCGGTGGTCAGCCAGACCGACCCGCACCACACGCCCTCGGCGCCCAAAGCCAGCGCCGCCGCAATCTGGCGGCCGCGGGCGATCCCGCCGGCGGCGAGCACGGGCACCGGCGCGACGGCGTCGACGACCTCCGGCACCAGCACCATGGTCGCCACCTCGCCGGTGTGGCCGCCGGCCTCGGTGCCCTGCGCGACGATCAGGTCGACGCCGGCGGCGGCGTGCCGCTGCGCGTGGCGGGTGGTGCCGGCCAACGCGGCCACCAGCACGTCCTGGTCGTGGGCGCGTTCGACGAGGTCCGCCGGGGGCGGGCCGAGCGCGCTGGCGATCAGCCGGATGTTGTGCGCGAAGGCCACGTCGAGCAGCGGCTGGTAGCTCTTGGGCGAGATGTTCAAACCGCCCGCGGACGCGCGGGCTTCCCCGGCGGGCGCCGTCACGCCGTAGCGGGCCAGCAGGTCGTCGACGAACGCGCGGTGCTCGTCGGGCAGGAGGGTCCGGGTCTGGGCGGCGTCGATCCCGCCCTGCTCGGCGCCGACGTACTTTGGTGGCAGCAGCAGGTCGACCCCGTAGGGCTTGCCGCCGGTCTGCTCCTCGATCCACGTCAGCTCGCTGCGCAGCCGCGCCGGGCTGTGCGCGGTGGCACCCAGGACGCCGAACCCTCCCGCATTGGTCACCGCGGCCACCACGTCGCGGCAATGGCTGAAGGCGCAGATCGGGAATTCGACACCGAGCATCTCGGCGACCCTGGTTCTCATTGCCCGACGCTAAGAGTTCTCCCTTGATAAGTCAATCGCTTACGGCCCTGAGCAATTCACGCCGGGACTGCGGCCCTACGACCCGGGCGGGCGGCCGTCCGGAGGCCAGCTCGACACACCCTCCTCCAGCGGCACCTCGAGGCTCTGCAGGATGGACGAGACCATGCGCCACGCGCCGATGACCGTGACCAGTTCGACGAGAACCGTTGTGTCGCCGTTGAATTCGCGCTCGCATGCCGCCCAGCTCGCGGCGCTGACCGCGCCGTCGCGCACCACGTCGTCGGTGGCCGCCAGCACGGCCCGCTCGGTGGGCCCAAACCCCGAGTGGTTCCGCCACTCTCGCACGCCGAGCAGGTCGTCGCCCGGGACGCCGAGCCGGGACGCGACGCGCCAGTGCTGCGTCCATTCGTAGTCGCAGGCGGTCAGCCAGCCGATCCTCATGATCACCAGCTCGCGCAGCCGCGCGTCGAGGGCGCCGTGCCAGAGCATGGTGGCGAGGAGGTCGTTGATGGCGCGCGCCAGCGGCGGATGGTTGAGCAGCACTTGGAAGATGCTCAGTTCGGCCATGTAATTGGGGACGGCCGCTTCGTCGGCGGCGGCTTTGGCTTCGTCCAGTGGCAGTTTGGGCAGGCGCGCTGTTGTCATCGGATGAGCACTCCTCTCCTGCGGCGGGACCGTCGCGGTCTACCGGTCATGGTAGCCAGCGGGACGGGCGGCGACGACGGCTTCGGGCCGCGGCAGCGAAACACGCTACCGGCCAAGGTGTTTCAGAGCAGACCGAGCAGCTGCAGGTCGGTCACGTATTTGACGATCACCGCCGCGCTGATGTGCGGGATGTCGTTGTCGGGGCCGATTTTGGCTTCCTGCACCGCGGCCCGAAAGCGCTCGGTCGGCCCCAGGCAGCCGCGCGCCGGGTCGGCCGGCGGCACGTGCTGCGCGTTGCGCAACTGCAACAGCTGCAGCACCGACTGGTGGCACTGGCGCTCCGGCAGGGCGCGCAGCGCGGTTTCCATCCGGTGCAGCCACTCCCCGAAGTCGTC
Organism: Mycobacterium sp. NTMscope_Eco_3; assembly: GCF_976985685.1. NCBI lineage: Bacteria > Bacillati > Actinomycetota > Actinomycetes > Mycobacteriales > Mycobacteriaceae > Mycobacterium > Mycobacterium sp. NTMscope_Eco_3. The sequence goes on from NZ_CDRJYZ010000001.1 coordinate 3,119,834, forward strand.
GACCCGCTCGATCGGGTAGCCGGCCTCGATCACCCAGTCGACGTACTCGTCGAGCCCGATGCCGTCGTCGTGCGGGTTCATCACGTGGTAGGTCTCGAACCCCGCAGCTGATTCGCGGCCCACCTGGGCGCCCAGCGTGGTGATCGACTCGGCGACGAACTCGACGGGCAGGGCGTCGAAGTGCGCGCGTTGCCGGTTGCCGCGGGAGTCGAGCTTGTAGAACGAGGCCGGCGCGACGCCGCTGGCGACGACGCTGAACAGCAGCCGGGTGAACATGTCCGACAGGTTGAGCTGGCCCGCGTAGGTGGTGTCGGCCAGGATCATGTCGCAGCGAAACACCCCGACGGGCAGCGCGCACAGGTCGTGGGCCTCGCGCAGCAGCACCTCGCCGGCCCACTTGCTGTTGCCGTAGCCGTTGCCGTAGCTGCCGTCGATCGTGCGGATCGGGCCGGCGACGCGGACGTCGGCGTCCTCGGTGAACGCCGACGGCTCGATCTGGTCGCCCACGTTGGCCGTCGAGACATACGTGTACGGCTTGAGTTTGGTGGTGAGCGCCAGCCGGATCAGCTCGGCGGTGCCCGCGACGTTGGGGGCGAACAGCTCGCTGTAGGGCAGCACGCCGTTGACCACGGCCGCGGAGTCGACGATCAGGTCGACGGTGTCGGCCAGCCGCTGCCACGTCTGTTCGTCCAGGCCGAGGTTGGCCTGGCCCTTGTCGCCGGCGATGACCTCGAGGTGGTCGGCGGCGAGTTCGTCGAAATAGCGCCGCAGGGCGGGGTCGCCCGCACAACCCGGGGGGTCGAAGGTCCTCTCGAGCCGGCGCCGCGCGTCCTCGTCGGAGGTGGCCCGCACCAGGCAGATCAGCTTGCCGTCGGCCAGTTCCAGCCGTTCGAGCCATTGCAGCACCAGGTAACGACCGAGGAAGCCGGTGGCCCCGGTCAACAGGACCGTGCGCACCTCGGAGCTCGGGCCCGGCAGCGCCGGCGCGGCGGCCAGCGTCGGGGCGTCGATGAACTTGTCCAGCGTGAGGTCGCAGGCGTACACCTCGGTGGCGTCGCGGCCGTGCACCGAGGCGAAGTCGGCCCGATGGCCTTCCGCCGCACCGGGATCGCGGTTGAGCTGCTGGCTCAGGCTGCGCACCGACGGCGCCTCGAAGACGGCGCGGACGGGCAGGTGGATGTCGAGGGCGTTGTAGATCGCGGCGACCAGGCGCATGGCCGACAGGGAATCCCCGCCCAGGTCGAAGAACGACTCCTGCACCCCTACCCGCTCCAGACCCAGCACCTGGGCGTAGAGCCAGGCCAGGATCTCCTCGACCGCGGTGGCCGGCGCGAGGTAGTCGTCGCCGCCCTGGTAGTCGGGGGCGGGCAGGGCGCGGGTGTCGAGTTTGCCGCCGGGCGTCAGCGGCAGCGCGTCGAGCACGACCACCGCGGCCGGCACCATGTAGGCGGGCAGGCGCTCGGCCAGCTGGGTGCGCAGCTCGGGGGGGTTGGCGGTGCCGGTGATGTAGCCGACCAGCCGTTTGTCGCCGGGGCGGTCCTCGCGGGCGATCACCAGCGCCTGCTCGACCCCGTCCAGTGCGGCCAGCGCGGCCTGGATTTCGCCGAGTTCGATGCGATACCCGCGGATCTTGACCTGCTCGTCGGCGCGACCGACGTAGCGCAGCTGCCCGTCGGAGCCCCACCACGCCAGGTCCCCGGTGCGATACATGCGCGCCCCGTCCCCACCGAACGGACACGCGACAAACCGCGACGCGGTCAAACCGGGCCGGCCCAGGTAGCCGGCCGACACGCCGCCACCGGCCACGTACAGCTCGCCGACCACGCCCGCGGGCACCGGCTGCAGGCATCCGTCGAGCACGAACAGCGCGGCCCCGGACACCGGCGAACCGATCGGCGGCGCGTCGGGTCCCGGGGTGAGCGGGGCGCTGACGGCCGCGACGATCGTGATCTCGGTGGGGCCGTAGACGTTGACCATCACCCGCCCGGACGCCCACCGCTGCACCACCTCGACCGGGCAGGCCTCACCCGCGACCGCCAGCACCGCCGAGTCCAGGCCCTGCGGTGAGAGCATCGCCACCTCGGACGGCGTCTGGGTCAGCATGTCGACGCCTTCGGCAACGAGCAAGGCGTGCAGGTCTTTCGGGGAGCGCACGACGTCGTCGGGTACGACGAGCACCCGCCCGCCGTGCAGCAGCGCGCCGAAGATCTCCCACACCGAGAAGTCGAAGGCCAGGGAATGGCAGTGGCTCCACACCCGCCCGGGCCCCGCGGGCAGACCGGACGCGCCCAGGGAGGCGAACAGTTGCGTGGCGTTGCGATGGGTGACGGCCACGCCCTTGGGGACTCCGGTGGTGCCCGAGGTGTAGATCGTGTAGGCGAGGTGGTGCGGCGCCGGCGCCGGCAACGGCGTGGTGGGCCGGTGCTGGATCGCCGGGTCATCGAGGTCGATGACGAGCACGGCGAAATCGTCGAGGCGCGACCGGTATTCGGCGGTGGTGATCACCGCCGCCGGTGCGGCGTCGGCGAGCATGAAGTCGATCCGGGCGGCGGGCAGGCCCGGATCGATCGGGACGTACGCGGCCCCGGTTTTGAGCACCGCCAGGATCGCGACGACGGCCCGCGCCGAGCGCTCGGCGAGCAGCGCCACGCACTGACCCGGCCCCGCTCCGTGGTCAAGCAACAAGTGCGCCAACTGGTTTGCGGCCTCGTCGAGTTCGCGGTAGGTCCACGAATCCGCACCGTGGGTGATGGCCACCGCTTCGGGGGTGCGCGCGACGTGCTCGGCGAACACCGCCGGGATCGACACCGCCGGGCGCGACGGGCCATCCAGCGCCGCCCGGTTGCCGATCGCAGCGAGGCGGGCGTGCTCGTCGGCGCCGAGCACGTCGATCGACGACAACCGCCGGGTGGGGTCGTCCGTGATGGCCGTCAGCACGCGATGCAGGCGGGTGATCAGCGCTTCGATGGTCTCGGTGTCGAACACGTCGGTGCGGAATTCCACGGCGCCGCCGATCCCCTCGGGCCGGCCGTCGGCGCTCCACCGCTCGGCCAGCGACCACGCGAGATCCATGCGGGCGGTGCGGGTGTCGACGGGCAGCGGGGTGACGCGCACGTCGCCGAGGCTCAGGTCGGCGGAGTCGGTGTTCTGCCAGGCCAGCATGACCTGCACCAGCGGATGGTGCGCGAGGCTGCGGGTGGGGTTGAGCCGTTCGACGAGGACCTCGAACGGCACGTCCTGGTGCTCGTAGGCGGCCAGGCTGCGTTGGCGCACTCGGGCCAGCAGTTCGGCCGTCGTGGGGTCGCCGGCCAGGTCGACGCGCAGCACCAGGGTGTTGACGAAGAAGCCCACGACGTCATCGAGGGCCGGGTCGCGCCGACCGGCGATCGGGAAGCCCACGGCCACATCGGAACTCGCGCTGATCTTGGCGAGCAGCACCGCCAGCGCGGCCTGCACCACCATGAAGCTCGTCGCGTTGTGCGCGCCCGCCACCGCGCGCACGCGCTGCTGCAACTCCGCGGGCCAATCCACGGCCACGCTGGCGCCGCGGAAATCGGCCACCAACGGATAGGGCCGGTCCGTGGGCAATTCGAGCCGCTCGGGCATACCCGCCAGGGTGTGTTCCCAATACCGCACCTGCCCGGCGATCAGGCTGTGCGGATCCTGCAGTTCGCCGAACTGGGCGCGCTGCCACAGCGTGTAGTCGACGTACTGCACCGGCAGCGGCGCCCAGTCCGGGGCGCACCCGGCCGAGCGGCTGGCGTAGGCCTCTCCCAGGTCGCGGACCAACGGGGTCAGCGACCACCCGTCGGCGGCGATGTGGTGCACCACGGCCACCAGCACGTGCTCCTCGTCGCCCACCCGGAAAAGCATTGCCCGCAACGGAATTTCGGTGGCCAGGTCGAACCGGTGACCCACCAGGGTCTCGACGGCGTTGCCCAGCCGGGTGGTCGACCACCCGCGCGCGTCGCTGATCTGCCAGCCGCAATCGGCTTCGTCCACGCCGACGACCAGCTGCCGCGGTATTCCCTCGCGCGCCGGGAACATCGTCCGCAGGCTCTCGTGGCGGGCCATCACGTCGGCCAGCGCCGCGCCGAACGCCTCGGCGTCGAGGCGCCCGTCGAGCTGCAAGGCGATCGCCATGTTGTGCACCGGTGAGGGCCCGTGCAATTGGCCGATGAACCACAACCGTGACTGGGCGAACGACAGCGGCACCATCTCCGGCCGCTCGCCGGCCACCAGCGGTGCGCGTCCGCCGCCGTCGGTACCCAGGCGCGCCGCCAATCGGCGAATGGTGGGCGCTTCGAACAACGCTCGCACGCCGAGGTGGACGTCGAGGCCGGCGTTGACCTCCGCGACCAGCCGCATGGCCGACAGCGAATCCCCACCGAGGTCGAAGAAGGAGTCGTCGATCCCGACACCCTCGACGCCCAGGACGTGGGCGTAGATGGCGGCCAGCGCCTGCTCGACGGCGGTGGTCGGGGCGCGGTACTGATCGGAGCCCTGGGACCAGCGCGAGTAGTCGGGCGCGGGCAGCGCGCGGGTGTCGAGTTTTCCGTTGGGAGTCAACGGCATTGCGTCGACGGCGAGCACCGTGGCCGGGACCATGTAGGCCGGCAGCCGCTCGGTCAGCCGGGCGCGGATGTCGACCGGGTCGGCGGTGCCGGTGACGTAGCCGACGAGCCGCCGGTCGCCGGGCCGGTCCTCGCGGGCGACGACCGCCGCCTGCTTGACGCCGTCCAATTCGGTGAGCGCCGACTGGATCTCGCCGAGCTCGATGCGGTAGCCCCGGATCTTGACCTGTTCGTCGGCGCGACCGAGATAGTGCAGCTGCCCGCCCGGGCTCCAACGCACCAGGTCCCCGGTGCGATACATGCGCGCGCCGGCCGCGCCGAACGGGCAGGCCACGAACCGCGACGCCGTAAGACCGGCCTGGCCGAGGTATCCCGCGGCCACGCCGGAGCCGGCGATGTACAGCTCGCCCGTCACGCCGGCGGGCACCGGCCGCAGCCACGCGTCCAGCACGAAAAATCCCAGATGCGCCAACGGCATTCCGATGGGGCTCGCGGTCGCGTCGACGTCGCTGTCGACGATTTCCCGGTAGGAGGCGTGCACCGTCGTCTCGGTGATGCCGTACATGTTGATCACGCGCGGGCGTCCGGGATGGTTGTCGAGCCATTTCGCCAGCCGCTGCGGACTCAGCGCTTCGCCACCGAACACGAGGCTCTGCACGCTGAGCCGGGGGCCCGACCGCGCGCCGTCCACGCTCTGCAGCGCCGAGAACGCCGACGGGGTTTGGCTCAGCACGCCGATGCTCTCGGCAATCAGCACGGCGTGCAGGTCTTCCGGCGAGCGCACCACCTCATCGGGCACGACCAGCAGCCGCCCACCGCCCAGCAGCGCGCCGAAAATCTCCCACACCGAGAAGTCGAAGGCCAGCGAATGGCACTGGCTCCATGTCGCCGACGGCAGCCGGTCGTGCAGCGAGGCGAGCATCTGGGTGACGTTGTGGTGGGTGACCGCGACGCCCTTGGGGGTGCCGGTCGTGCCGGAGGTGTAGATGACGTAGGCGACGTTGTCGGGGGCCGGCGCCGGCAAGGCGGTGGCGGGCCGGGTGTGCACGGCGGGGTCGTCGACGTCGATGACCGCTCCGTTGAACCCGTCGAGCCGGTCTCGCAGGTCCGTGGTGGTGATGGCGGCGGTCGGTGCGGAGTCGGTCAGCATGAATGCGACCCGGGTGTGCGGCATCGCCGGGTCGATCGGCAGGTAGGCGGCCCCCGTCTTCAGGACCGCCACGATCGCGGTGACCGCGAGGGCCGAGCGTTCCATCAGCACCGCCACGCACTGCCCCGGCCCAGCACCCCGCTCAATGAGCAAGTGCGCCAGTCGGTTTGCGGAGACGTCGAGTTCGCGGTAGGTCATCGAGCGGTCCGCGGCGGTCAGCGCCACCGCCTGGGGGCTACGCGCGACTTGGGCGGCGAAGAGCGCGGGGATGGACACCGGCGGGCGCGGCGGGCCATCCAGCGCCGCGCGGTTGCCGATCGTGTCGAGGCGGGCGTGCTCGTCGGCGCCGAGCACGTCGATCGACGACAGCCGCCGGGCGGGGTCGGCGGTCATGGCCGTCAGGACCCGATGCAGGCGGGTGATCAGCGCTTCGACGGTGGCGGTGTCGAAGACGTCGGTGCGGAATTCCACGGCGCCGCCGATGCCGGCCGGCCGGCCGTCGGCGGTCCACCGTTCGGCCAGCGACCAGGCCAAGTCGGTACGGGCGGTGCGGGTGTCGACCGGCAGTGCGGTGACGCGCACATCGCCGAGGCTCAGGTCGGTGGGTTCGTCGTTCTGCCAGGCGAGCATGACCTGCACCAGCGGGTGGTGAGCGAGGTTGCGGGTGGGGTTGAGCCGTTCGACGAGGACCTCGAACGGCACGTCCTGATGCTCGTAGGCGGCCAGGCTGCGCGCGCGGACGTGGGCCAGCACCTCGGCGATGGTGGGGTCACCGCCGAGGTCGACGCGCAGCACCAGGGTGTTGACGAAGAAGCCGACGACATCGTCGAGGGCGGGGTCGCGCCGCCCGGCGATCGGGAAGCCCACGGCCACATCGGAACTCGCGCTGATCTTGGCCAGCAGGACGGCGAGGGCGGCCTGCACCACCATGAAGCTCGTCGCGTTGTGTGCGCTCGCCACCGCCCGGACCCCCTGCTGCAACTCCGCGGGCCAATCCACGGCCACGCTGGCGCCGCGGTAGTCGGCCACCACGGGGTACGGGCGGTCGGTGGGCAGCTCCAGCCGTTCGGGCAGTCCGGCCAGCGCCTCCTCCCAGTACGCCAGCTGGGCGGCGATCGGGCTGTCCGGGTCTTCCAGGTCGCCGAACTGGGCGCGCTGCCAGAGCGTGTAGTCGACGTACTGCACCGGCAACGGCGCCCAGTCCGGGGGGTCCCCGGCCGTCCGGCTGGCATAGGCGAGGGCCAGGTCGCGGACCAGCGGGGTCAGCGACCAGCCGTCGGCGGCGATGTGGTGTACCACGGCCACCAGCACGTGCTCCTCGTCGCCCACCCGGAAAAGCATTGCCCGCAAGGGGATTTCGGTCGCAAGCTCGAAGGTGTGCCGGGCCGCGTCGCCGATGGCGCCCTCCAGCCGGGCCGGTGACCAGTCGGTGGCGTCGATGGTCTGCCATGTGACGTCGGCCCGGTCGGGCGGCAGCACCACCTGCTGCGGTATGCCCTCGGTGGCGGCGAACACCGTCCGCAGAGTCTCGTGCCGCGCTACCACGTCGCGCAGCGCGGCGCCCAGCGCGCCGACGTCCAGGCGTCCGGTGAGGCGCAACGCCGCCGCCATGTTGTACACCGGTGACGGCCCGTGCAGCTGATCGATGAACCACAGCCGCGATTGAGCGAACGACAGCGGCACCACCGCCGGCCGGGCGGCTGCCACCACGCCGGCGCGGCGGGCGCCGCCCGCGCTGACGCGCGCGGCCAGCTGACCAATCGTGCGCGCTTCGAACAGCGTTCGGACGCCGAGGCGCGCGTCGAGCCCGGTGTTGATCGCCGCGATCACCCGCATCGCCGACAGCGAATCCCCGCCCAGGTCGAAGAAGGAGTCGTCCACGCCGACCCGTTCGAGGCCCAGCACCTGGGCATAGATGTCCGCCAAGATCTCCTCGGTGGGCGTGGACGGGGCCCGATACCGACCGGCGGTGTATTCGGGTGCCGGCAGGGCGCCGGTGTCGAGCTTGCCGTTGGGTGTCAGCGGCAATGCCTCGATCGCCACCACCGCGGCCGGCACCATGTGGCCGGGTAGCCGTTCGGCCAGCAGGGTGCGGAGCCCGGCGGGGTCGGCGGTGCCGGTGATGTAGCCGACGAGCCGCTTATCGCCGGGCTGGTCCTCGCGGGCGATCACGGCGACCTGCCCGGCCCCGTCCAATTCGGCCAGCGCCGTGTGGATTTCGCCCAGTTCGATGCGGTGGCCACGAATTTTGACCTGGTGGTCGGCGCGGGTGACGTAGTGCAGCTTGCCGTTGGGTCCCCAGCGCACCAGGTCGCCGGTGCGGTACATGCGCGCACCGGCCGCACCGAACGGGCAGGCCACGAACCGCGATGCCGTCAAACCGGCGCGGCGCGCATACCCGACCGCGACGCCGCGCCCCGCCACGTACAGCTCGCCGATCGCGCCGGCGGGTACCGGCCGCAGCCAGTCGTCCAGCACGAACAGCGCGGCCCCGGCGACCGGCGACCCCAGTGGCGGCCGCCCGGCGCCCGCGGACAGCGGCGCGCTGAGCACCGCGTCCACGGTGGTTTCCGTCGGGCCGTAGGCGTTGATCATCACCCGGCCCGGGGCCCATTGGTCCGCGAGCGCGGCCGGGCAGGGCTCGCCGCCGATGATCAACGCCGAGTGCAGCTTTCGCGGTGACAGCGCGGTCAGCGCCGACGGGGTGTGGCTCAGCACGCTGACCCGCTCGGCGGCCAGCAGGGCGTGCAGCTCGTCCGGCGAGCGTGTCACCGACTCGGGCACCACCACCAACCGGCCACCCCCGCCCAGCGCGCCCCAGATCTCCTGCACCGAGACGTCGAAGCCGTACGAGTGGCATTGCGACCACACCCCCGCCCCGGGCAGCGGCGCGTGCAGGGATTCCAGCAGCTGGGTGACGTTATGGTGGGTGACCGCAACGCCTTTGGGGACGCCGGTCGTCCCCGAGGTGTAGATGAGGTAGGCGATGTTCTCGGGCGCGGGCGTCGGCAACGGGGCGGTGGAGCGGGTGCGGGCGGCGTCGCCGGCGTCGATGACCGGTAGGTCGAATCCGTCCAGCCGGGCCCGCAGGTCGGCGGTCGTGACCGCGGCCACCGGGGCGGCGTCGCCGAGCACGAACTCGATGCGCGTCGCGGGCAGGGCCGGGTCGATCGGCAGGTAGGCCGCCCCCGTCTTGAGCACCGCGAGGATCGCCACGATGGCCTCGGCCGAGCGGGGGAACAGCAGCGCCACGCACTCCCCCGGCGCGGCCCCGCGCTCGATCAGCGTGTGCGCCAGTCGATTCGATGCCTCGTCGAGTTCGCGGTATGTCATCGAGCGGCCCTCGAAGGTGACCGCTCCCGCCTCGGGAACGCGGGCCACCTGCGCGGCGAACACGGCCGGCAGCGATAGCGGGGCGCGCGGTCGCTCGGTCAACACCGCCCGGTTGCCCCACAGGTGTAGCCGGGCATGCGCCGGCGCGTCGAGCAGATCCAGTGCCAGCAACCGGCGGGCCGGATCGGTGGGCATGGCCGCAAGGAGCCGATGCAACCGCTCGAGCAGGGCGTCGGCGGCGGCCGGGTCGAACACGTCGGTGTCGAACTCGATGCGCAGGCGCAATTCGTCGCCCGGCATGGCTTGCAGCGACAGCGGGTAGTGATTGTAGTCGTGGCTGGTGAATTCGGTGGCGGTCAAGTCCTCGGCCGCCGAGAGCGCCGCGGCGTTGATCGGATAGTTCTCGTACACCAGCAACGTGTCGAAAAGCTGGTCGTGTCCGGTGCTGCGGTGGATGTCGTTCAGCGCCAGGTGCTGATGCTCCACGGTGTCGTTGTGGGCGCGCTGCAGCCGGTCCAGAAATTCGGCGACGGTCGTCGCGGCGGTGGCGTGGGCGCGCACCGGCACGGTGTTGATCAGCAGGCCCACCATGGATTCGGCGCCGGCCAGGTCGGCCGGCCGGCCGGACACCGCGGTGCCGAAGGCGACGTCGCGCCGGCCGGTGAGCGACATCAGCAGCTGCGCCCAGGCGGCCTGCAGCACGGTGTTCAGCGTGGTGCGACGGGAGCGGGCGAGTTCGCCGAGCGCACCGGTGGTTTCGGCGGAGAGCTGCACGACGGCGACTCCCCGCGGCCCGAGTTCTGCGCGGCCCGGCGGCGCCACCAGGGTGGGGGTGTCGAAACCGTCGAGCAGTGCGCGCCATGCCGCGCGGGCGGCCGCGACGTCCCGCTGCGCGAGCCAGGTGACGAAGCGGCGGTAGGGCGCCGCCGCCGGTAACCGCGACCCGTGATAGCCGGCGAAGATTTCTTGCAGCAGGATCGGGAGCGACCAGCCGTCCATCACGATGTGGTGGACGGTGAGCACGAACCGGAACTCGTCGTCCGCGGTGCGCACCAGCGTGGCCCGCAAGGGCGGTTGGCCGGCGAGGTCTCGCACCGCGGCGCGTTCCGAAGCGGAGATCCGCCTTACGTGGTCGTCGATGTCATCGATGTCAGGGCCGTCGAGTTCGACGTTCCGGTAGGCGATTTCGGGGTCCGCCGGGATGATCTGCACCGGGTCGCCGAAGTCGGAACAGAACCGGGCCGCGAGGTTGGGGTGGCGGGCGACGACGGTCTGCACGGTGCGGTGCAGCCGCTGCGGGTCGAGCGCGCCGCGCAGCGTGATGTTCAGCTGGACGGCGTACACGTCACCGTCGGGTTGCGTCGTCGAATGAAAGAGCAGTCCCTGCTGCAGCGGGGTCAGCGGCAAGACATCGGCGACGTCGTAGCGCCGTTCGAGGTCGTCGATCTGCTGCTGGGTGAGGCGTGCCGGGGCGATGTCCGACGGGGTCAACCCGCCGCCGCCACGGCGCACGTGCGCGCAGATTCCGGCCAGCGCGTCAAACCACAACTGGCTCAACAGGTTTACCTGTTCGTGAGTCAGCGCCGAGGACGCCCACGTCCAGTTGGCGTGCAGGTGCGGGCCAGCCTCGGTGTCCATGGTGCCGGCGTTGAGTTCCAGCGTGTGCGGCAGCGGCAGGGCCACCGCCGCGGTCGCGGCGCTCAGCGCGAGACTGTTCGGGCTGAGTCGCCATAGCTCGTCGGACAGTTCGGTGGACGCCGCGCCGAGGCGGCCCAGGTAGTTGAACCCGATGGCCGGGTCCGGAACGCCCAGGCCCACTTCGGGATTCAGGTAACGCAACAGCCCGTAGGTGAGGCCGTCGGGCTGGGCGCGCAGTTGCTCCTTGGCGGCCTTGATCGCCGCGCCCAGCGCGGCCTCACCCGCGACCACGCGGGCCCAGTCCAGCCCGTGGACGTTCAGGACGACGGGGTACTTCGCTGTGAACCAACCCACGGTGCGCGACAGGTCCGCGTGCGGGGCCAGGTCCTCGCTGCGGCCGTGACCCTCGACGTCGATGCCGACCGGCGTCACGGTCCCCACGGACCCCAGGAACTCGGTGAACGCCAGGCCGAAGGCGATCAGCAGGATGTCTTGTACCCCGGCGTGAAACGCGGCGGGCGCCTCTCCCAGCAGCTGGCGGGTCGTCTCTGCGTCCAGCGACGCCGACAACTGCCCGGCCGACTCGTACGTGTCCCACGGCTGCGTCGGCGGCAGCGCGGGCGGCGTCTCGGCGATCCGTCGCCACGCGTCCGCCTGCTCGGTCACCGCCGGGTCCTTCGCGTGCTCGGCCAGCAGCGACGACCAGCGGGCGAACGAGGTGCCCGGCGCGGGCAGCTCGATGGGCTGGCCGCGGCGATGTTGGGCCCAGGCTATGTTGAGGTCCTCGATCAGGGTCCGCCACGACACGCCGTCGACGGCCAGGTGGTGGACGATCAACGCCAATTGGTTTGTCGCGCTTGCCCATACCGCGCACAGCATCACGCCGGCGCCCGGGTTCAGCCGCGACCGGGCCCGCATCAGCGCCGCCTCCGAGAGCACGTCGACGGTGCGCAGGCAGGCCCGGGCATCCACCGCACCCGGCTCAGGGACGTGCAAGTCCCAGCCGCCGGCACCGTCGTCGTCGACGCAGAGCCGCAGCATCGGATGGCGATCCAGCAACGCCTGCAGCACCGCCACGACGTCGGCCTGGCTCACCCCGGCGGGCGCGGCCAGCACCATGGTCTGGTTGAACTGCTCGACCGGCCCGTCGATGTCCTGCAGCCACCGCATGATCGGGGTGGCCACCACCGGCCCGATCCCCTCGTCGACTACGTCGTCCTCGCCCGTGGCCAGCATGACGACCCGCGCCAGCCCCGCCACCGTCTGCTCGACGAAAACATCCCGGGGACGGCACATTACACCGGCCGCCCGCGCCCGGGACACCACCTGCATCGACAGGATGCTGTCCCCACCCAGGTCGAAGAACGAATCATCCACACCGACGCGCTCCACGCCCAGCACCTGCGCGTAGATGCCGGCCAGGATCTCCTCGATCGCGTCGGACGGCGCCCGGTACCGGCTCACCGGGTATTCCGGTTCCGGCAGGGCGCGAGTGTCGAGCTTGCCGTTGGCCGTCAACGGCAACGCGTCCAGCGCCACCACCGCCGACGGGACCATGTAGGACGGCAGCCGCTCGGCGAGCCGCGCCCGTAGCCCGGACGGGTCGACCGCCCCGGTCACATAGCCCACCAGCCGCGCCGCGGGGTGGACTCCACGGGCGACCACCACGGCCTGCTCGACGCCGTCCAATTCGGCCAGCGCGGAACGGATTTCGCCCAGCTCGATGCGGTGCCCGCGAATCTTGACCTGCTCGTCCGCGCGCCCGAGGTACTCCAGCTGACCATCGTCGCCCCACCGCACCACGTCCCCGGTGCGGTACATCCGCGTCCCGTTCCCGCCAAACGGACACGCCACGAACCGCGACGCCGTCAACGCCGCCCGGCCCAGATAACCCGCGGCGACGCCGCGGCCGGCGATGTAGAGCTCACCGACCACGCCGGGCGGCACCGCGCGCAACCACGGATCCAACACGAACAGGGCGGCCCCGGGCACCGGCGAACCGATCGGCACCGGAGCGCGGCCCGCCGTCAGCGGCGCCGTCATGGCCGCATACATCGTGGTCTCGGTGGGTCCGTATTGATTGACCATCACCCGCCCGGGGGCCCACCGATCCATCACCTCGACCGGGCACGGCTCACCGCCGACGACCAGCGCCACCGATTCCAGTCCGTGCGGCGAGAGCGCCGCCACCGCCGAGGGGGTCTGGCTCAACACGGTGACGCGTTCGGCAATCAGCAAGGCGTGCAGGTCTTCCGGCGAGCGGACGATGTCGTCGGGTACGACGACCAGGCGCCCGCCGCGCAGCAGTGCGCCGAAGATTTCCCAGACCGAGAAGTCGAAGGCCAGGGAGTGACAGTGGCTCCACACCTGCCCCAGGCCCAGTTGGGCGTCGACCGACCGCAACAGTTGGGTGACGTTGTGGTGCGTGACCGCCACCCCCTTGGGCGCACCGGTGGTTCCGGAGGTGTACATGACGTACGCGATGTCGTCGGGCGACGGGTCCGGTAATCCGGTGGCGGGTTGGACGGCCACGGTGGGGTCGTCGACATCGATGACGAGTTCGGGATCACCCAGGCGGGGGCGGAGTTCGGTCGTGCTGATCGCCGCGATCGGCGCGGCGTCGGTGAGCATGAAGTCGATGCGGGCGGCCGGCAGCGCGGGGTCGATCGGTACATAAGCCGCCCCGGTCTTGAGCACCGCCAGGATCGCCACGATCGCCTCGGCCGACCGTGGGAGCACCACCGCCACCCGCTGGCCCGGGCCCGCGCCACGGCCAATCAGCTTGTGCGCCAACCGGTTAGTGGTTTCGTACAGTTCGCGGTAGGGCCACGACCGCGCGCCGCAGGTGATGGCGACCGCGTCGGGCGCCCGCGCGACCTGCGCGGCGAACAACGCCGGAATCGACGCGCGTCCGGTGGCGGGACGGCTCAGCACGGCGCGGTTGCCCATCGCGTCGAGACGCGCGTGCTCGTCGGCGCCCAGCAGGTCGATCGATGACAGCGGTCGGGCGGGGTCGGCGGTCATGGCGGCCAACACCTGCCGCAGCCGCGCGACGAGCGTCTCGATGCTGGCCGCGTCGAAGACGTCGGTGCGGAATTCCACCGTTCCGCCGATGCCGGCGGGCTCGCCGTCCTCGTCCCATTGTTCGGCCAGCGACCACACCAAATCCATGCGGGCGACCTGGGTTTCCAGCGGCAGCGGCGTCACCCGCACGTCGCCGAGGCTCATGTCGACGGGATCATTGTTCTGCCAGGCCAGCATGACCTGCACGAGCGGATGATGCGCCATTGTGCGGGTGGGGTTGAGCCGTTCCACCAGCACCTCGAACGGCACGTCCTGGTGTTCGTAGGCCGCCAGGCTGCGCCGGCGCACCCGGGCCAGCAGCTCGGCGACGCTGGGGTCACCGCTGAGGTCGACCCGCAGAACCAGGGTGTTGACGAAGAACCCGACCACCTCGTCCAGGGCCGGGTCGCGCCGCCCGGCGATCGGGAATCCCACGGCCACATCGGAACTCGCGCTCAAGGCGGACAACAGCACCGCCAGGGCCGCCTGCACGACCATGAAACTCGTTGCGTTGTGTGCCCGCGCGAGCTGGGCGACCTGGTGCTGCAGGGCGGCCGGCCACTGCACGTCGACACTGGACCCGCGATAGTCGGCCACCAGCGGATAGGGCCGATCCGTGGGCAGCTCAACGCGTTCCGGAAGCCCGGCCAGGGCCCGCTCCCAGTCGTTCAGTTGCGCCGCGATCGGGCTGTCGGGGTCGTCGAGGTCGCCGAATTGGGCGCGTTGCCACAGCGTGTAATCGACGTACTGCACCGGCAGCGGCGACCACTCCGGGGCCCGCCCCGCACACCGGCTGGCGTAGGCCGCCCCCAGGTCGCGCACCAGCGGGGTCAGCGACCATCCGTCCGCGGCGATGTGATGGACCACGGCCACCAACACGTGTTCGTCCTCGCCGGTGTGGAAAAGCCATGCCCGCACCGGGATTTCGGTGGCCAGGTCGAAGGTGTAGCGCGCCGCGTCCTGGGTGGCCTCCGCCAGCCAGGACGCGGGCCACCGCGTCGCGTCGACGACCTGCCAGTTGACGTCGGCCCGCTCGGCGGGCACCACCACCTGGTGGGGGGCGCCCTCGGGCGCGGGGAAGAGCGTCCGCAGGCTTTCGTGGCGGGCCACCACGTCGTCCAGCGCGGCCCCCATCGCGTCGGTGTCCAGGCGCCCGCACAGCCGCAGGGCGACCGCCATGTTGTACACCGGCGACGGCCCCTGCAGCTGTTCGATGAACCACAGGCGGGACTGGGCGAACGACAACGGCACCAGCGCCGGCCGCTCGCCGGCCACCAACCCTCCGGCCCGACGGGCGCCCGCCTCGACCCGCGTCGCCAGCTGCGCGACGGTGGGGGCCTCGAAGACGGATCGGACCGTCAGCCCGACGTCCAGGTCGGCGTTGATCGCGGTGATCAGACGCATCGCGGACAGCGAGTCGCCGCCGAGGTCGAAGAAGGAGTCGTCGACCCCGACGCGTTCGACGCCGAGCACCCGGGCGTAGATGCCGGCCAGGGCCTCCTCGAGCGCGTTGTCCGGCGCGCGGTACCGGTCGACGTCCCGGTACTCCGGCACGGGCAGGGCGCGGGTGTCGAGCTTGCCGTTGACCGTCAACGGCATTGCGTCGAGCACCACCACCGCCGACGGCACCATGTAGGTGGGGAGCCGCTGACCCAACCGGGCCCGAATATCGGCGGGGTCAGCGGCTCCGGTCACATAGCCGACGAGGCGCGTCTCGCCGGCACGATCCTCGCGGGCAATCACCGCGGCTTGCTCAATGCCCTCCAATTCGGCTAGCGCAGAGCGGATTTCGCCGAGCTCGATGCGATAGCCCCGAACCTTGACCTGCTCGTCGGCGCGGCCCACGTAGTGCAACTGCCCGTCGCCGAAACTAGAGCCGCCCCACCGGACCATGTCGCCGGTGCGATACATGCGCGTCCCGCGCCCGCCGAACGGGCACGCCACAAAACGTGACGCGGTCAGGCCCGCCCGGCCCAGATAGCCGGCGCCCACCCCGGCGCCGGCCACGTACAACTCCCCCACCACCCCGGCGGGTACCGGACGCAAGTACGAGTCCAGCACGAAAAGCGCCGCCCCGGCCACCGGCGACCCGATCGCCGGTGGCCCGGACCGCGCCGGCCCCGCCGTCAGGGGCGTGCTGTGCGACACCCACATGGTGGTCTCCGTCGGGCCGTACACGTTGACCATCACCCGGCCGGGCGCCCAGCGATCCACCAGTTCACCCGGACACGGCTCGGCGCCCACCACCAGCGTGACCGCCTCCAGGCCCTGCGGCGACAGCATCCCCAGCGCCGACGGCGTCTGCGTCAACACCGTGACGCGCTCGCCGATCAGCGTGGCGTGCAACTCTTCCGGCGAACGGGCCACCGAATCGGGCACCACCACCAGGCGGCCGCCGTGCAGCAGCGCCCCCCAGATCTCCCACACCGAGAAGTCGAACGCCAGCGAATGGCACTGGCTCCATACTTGTTCCGGCTCCAGTTCCACTCCGGCGTCCAGTGAGCCGAACAGCTGCGTCACGTTCGCGTGACTGACCGCCACCCCCTTGGGCGTGCCCGTGGTGCCCGAGGTGTAGATGACGTGCGCGATGTCGTCGGCCGCCGGGCCCACGCCGGTCACCGCCGTCGCCGGATGGGCCACCAGGGCCGGGTCGTCGACCTCGACGACAACGCCGCCGAATTCGCCTAGCCGCGAACGCAACTCGGCGCTGGTCACCACGACGCGCATGCCGGCGTCGGCGACCATGAAGCCGATCCGCGCCGTCGGCACCACCGGGTCCATCGGCACGTAGGCCGCGCCCGTCTTCAGCACCCCCAGGATCGCGATCACGGCCTCGGGCGAGCGCTCCAGCAACACGCCCACGCGGTGGCCCCGGCGCACGCCCCGCCCAATCAGCAGGTGCGCCAGTCGGTTCGCGTCCGATTCCACGTGCTCATAGGTCCACGAGCGTCCGCCGCAACTGATCGCCACCGCGTGCGGCACCCGTTCCACCCACGCGCCGAAGAGCGCCGGAATCGACGCTCCCGGCGCCGCCCGGCCCGACGCCGAACGGTTGCCCCACTCGTCGAGCCGGGCGCGCTCGTCGTCGTCAAGCACGTCGATCGAGGAGAGTCTGCGGCCCGGGTCGGCGGTCACGGCGACCAACACCCGCCGCAACCGTTCGGTCAGCGTGTGAACGGTTGCGACGTCGAACAGGTCGGTGCGGAACTCGACGGTGCCGCCGATCCCCTCGGGGCGGCCGTCTCCGCTCCAGCGCTCGAACAGGGAGAACGTCAAATCCGTACGCGCGGTACGGGTCTGGACCGGGACGGCGGTGATCTGCAGCTCACCCAGGTTCAGCTCGGCGGGATCGTTGCCCTGCCAGGCCAACATCACCTGCGTCAGCGGATGATGCGTCAGGGAGCGAGTGGGGTTGAGCCGCTCCACCAGCACCTCGAACGGCACGTCCTGATTTTCGTAGGCCTCCAGGCTGCGCCGTCGCACCCGGGCCAAGACGTCGGCAACGCTGGGATCGCCGGCCAGATCGACCCGCAGCACCAACGTGTTGACGAAGAAGCCCACCAGCTCGTCCAAAGCGGGATCGCGCCGCCCGGCGATCGGAAAGCCCACCGCCACATCGGAAGTCGCGGTGACCTTGCTTAGCAGCACCGCCAGGGCCGCCTGCACCACCATGAAATCGGTGGCGTGGTGCGCCCGCGCCATCGCGCGAATGTGTTGCTGCAACTCGGCCGGCCAGTCGATGTCCACGCTGGCGCCGCGGTAATCGGCCACCGACGGGTACGGCCGGTCCGTCGGCAACTCGACCCGCTCGGGCAGCCCCGCCAGGGTCCGCTCCCAATACGCGAGCTGCCCGACGATGGGGCTGCCCGGGTCGTCGAGGTCACCGAATTGGGCTCGCTGCCACAGCGTGTAGTCCACGTACTGCACCGCCAGCGGCGACCATTGCGGTGCCCGTCCGGCGCAGCGGGCGGCGTAGGCGACGCCGAGGTCGTGTACCAGAGGATTCAGCGACCAACCATCCGCAGCAATATGATGGACCACCGCCACCAGCACATGCTCGTCTTCGGCGAGTTGGAAAAGTTGTGCCTGAAAGGGTATTTCGGCTGACAGATCAAATGCATAACCGGCTGCGGCATCAACGGCCTCCTTTACCTGTGCCGGCGAACAGCCGGCGGCATCTATTACGTCCCACCCGATATCGACCCCCTCGGCGGGTATCACCACCTGCTGTGGCGTCCCGTCGGACACGGCAAACACCGTGCGCAAACTCTCGTGGCGGGCCACCACGTCGATGAGCGCGGCACGCAGCGCGCCGGTGTCCAGCGGCCCGCGCAGCCGCAGCGCGGCCGCCATGTTGTACATCGGCGAGGGCCCCTGCAGCTGATCGATGAACCACAACCGCGACTGCGCAAACGACAACGGCACCACCGCCGGCCGCTCGCCCGCCACCACCCGCGAAAGCCGCTGCGCGCCGCCGTCGAGGCGCGGAGCCAACTGCGCCACCGTGGGCGCCTCGAACAACGCCCGCACCGAAACCCCGCCATTCAGACCGGTATTCACGGCCGCGATCAGACGCATCGCCGACAGCGAGTCGCCGCCGAGGTCGAAGAAGGAGTCGTCAACCCCGACGCGCTCGACGCCCAGGACCTGGGCGTAAATGCCGGCCAGGATCTCCTCGATGGCGCTCGCCGGCGCCCGGTAGCGGTCGACGTCGGAGTATTCCGGCGCCGGCAGGGCGCGGGTGTCGAGCTTGCCGTTGACCGTCAACGGCAGCGCGTCAAGCACCACCACCGCCGACGGCACCATGTACGTGGGGAGCCGCTGACCCAACCGGGCCCGAATCTCGGAAGGGTCAGCGACTCCGGTCACATAGCCGACGAGGCGCTTCTCGCCGGCACGATCCTCGCGGGCGATCACCGCCGCCTGCTCGACGCCCTCGACGTCGGCCAGCGCGGCGCGGATCTCGCCCAACTCGATGCGATAGCCGCGGATCTTGACCTGCTCGTCCGCGCGGCCGCGGTATTCCAATTGCCCGTCACCGAAACTAGAGCTGCTCCACCGCACCACATCCCCGGTGCGATACATCCGCGCGCCGTACCCACCGAACGGGCAGGCCACGAATCGTGTTGCCGACAGCCCGGGGCTGCCCACGTAGCCGGTGGCCAATCCGCCGCCGGCGACGTACAACTCGCCCACCACCCCGACGGGCACCGGCCGCAGC
The DNA here is from genome assembly GCF_976985685.1 of Mycobacterium sp. NTMscope_Eco_3. Taxonomy (NCBI): domain Bacteria; kingdom Bacillati; phylum Actinomycetota; class Actinomycetes; order Mycobacteriales; family Mycobacteriaceae; genus Mycobacterium; species Mycobacterium sp. NTMscope_Eco_3. The sequence continues at coordinate 3,138,813 of NZ_CDRJYZ010000001.1, forward strand.
CAGCCGTCGAGCACGAAGAAACCGAGGTTGGCCAGCGGCACCCCGATCGGGCTGACGTTGCTGCCGACGTCGCCGCCGAGGATCTCGCGGAACGAGGCGTGCACCGTGGTCTCGGTGATGCCGTACATGTTGATCATCCGCGGCAGCCCGGGATGACGATGCAGCCACGTCGACAACCGGCGCGGCTCAAGGGCTTCCCCACCGAACACCACCGTCTGCAACTTCAACTGCTCACCGAGCTCCGGCGCCAACGCGTCGGCGCTCTGCAGCGCATAAAACGCCGACGGGGTCTGGCTCAACACGTTGACGTTCTCGGCAACCAGCAAGGCGTGCAAGTCTTCTGGTGATCGAACGACGTCATCGGGTACGACGACCAGGCGCCCGCCATGCAGGAGGGCGCCGAAGATCTCCCACACCGAGAAGTCGAAAGCCAGGGAATGGCACTGGGTCCAGACCTGCCCGACATCGAGTTGGGCATCGATGAACTCCAGCAGCTGGGTGACATTGCGGTGGGTGACCGCCACCCCCTTGGGAACGCCCGTCGAGCCCGAGGTGTAGATGATGTAGGCGGTGCTGTCCGCCTCCGGCACCGGCAGGCCGGTGGCCGGTTGGGTGCGCACGGCGGGGTCGTCGATCTCAATGATCCGCCCGGCGAACCCGTCCAGCTGCGGGCGCACCTCGGCGGTGGTCACCGCCGCGACGGGGTCGGCATCGCCGAGCACGAACTGCAGCCGCGCCGCCGGCACGCTCGGGTCGATCGGCACATAGGCCGCCCCGGTCTTGAGCACCGCCAGGATCGCCACGATCGCCTCGGCCGACCGCGGCATCGCCACCGCCACCCGCCGGCCCGGGCCGGCGCCGTGCCCAACGAGCAAGTGCGCCAACCGATTTGTGGCCTCGTACACGTCGCGGTAGCTGAACGACCGCCCGCCGCAGGTGATCGCCACCGCCCCCGGGGCGCGGGCGACCTGCGCGGCGAACAACGCCGGGATCGACACCAGGGACATCGACGGCACGGCCAACACCGCCCGGTTGCCGATGTCGTCGAGCCGTTCGTGCTCGGCGGCGTCGAGCAGATCGATCGACGAAAGCCGGCGGCCGGGGTCGGCGGTCATGGCCGCCAGCACCCTGCGCAGCCGCTCGATCAACGTCTCGATGCTGTCCGCGTCGAAGACGTCGGTGCGGAACTCCACCATGCCGCCGATGCCTGCGGGCCGGCCCTTTTCGTCCCACCGTTCGGCCAGGGAGAACACCAGGTCCATGCGGGCGACCTGGGTGTCGACCGGTAGCGGGGTGACCCGCACATCGCCGAGCTCCAGGCCGGCGGCGGGGCCGTCGTGCTGCCAGGGCAGGTTCTGCCAGGCCAACACCACCTGGACCAGCGGATGATGGGTCAGGTTGCGGGTGGGATGGAGGCGGTCGACCAGGACTTCGAAGGGCACGTCCTGGTGTTCGTAGGCCGCCAGGCTGCGTTGGCGAACCCGGGCCAGCAGGTCGGCGACGCTGGGGTTGCCGCCCAGGTCGACCCGCAAAACGAGGGTGTTGACGAAAAAGCCGACGACGTCGTCGAGCGCGGGATCGCCGCGGCCGGCGATCGGGAACCCCACCGCCACATCGGAACTCGCGCTGACCTTCGACAGCAGCACCGCCAGCGCCGCCTGCACGACCATGAAGGTGGTCGCGTTGTGGGCCCGCGCCACCTGCGCAACCTGCTGCTGCAATTCGGCCGGCCACTCGACGTCGATGCGCGCTCCGCGGTGATCGGCGACCAGCGGGTAGGGGCGATCCGTCGGCAATTCGAGGCGTTCGGGCATCCCGGCCAGCGCGTCCCGCCAATACCTCAGCTGCGCGGCGATGGGGCTGCCCGGATCGTCGAGGTCACCGAATTGGGCGCGTTGCCACAGCGTGTAATCGACGTATTGCACCGGCAGCGGCGCCCAATCCGGGGTCTGTCCGCTGGACCTGCGCACGTAGGCCGCGCCGAGGTCGCGCACCAGCGGGGTCAGCGACCATCCGTCCGCGGCGATGTGGTGGGCCACCGCCACCAACACGTGGTCGTCGTCGGCGAGCCGGAAAAGCTTTGCCCGCAAAGGGATCTCGTTGGACAGATCGAATCGGTGACACGCCTCGGTCTCGATGGCCTGGCTCAGCCGGCCGACCGGCCACCCGCCGGCGTCGATGACCTGCCAGCCGACCCGGGCGCCGTCGACCGGAACCACCACCTGCCGGGGCGTCCCCTCGGACGCGACGAACACCGTGCGCAAGCTTTCGTGGCGGGCCACCACGTCGCCCAGGGCGGTGCCCATGGCGTCGGTGTCCAGGCGCCCGTGCAGCCGCAGGGCGACCGCCATGTTGTGCACCGGCGACGGCCCGTGCAGCTGGTCGAGAAACCAGAGCCGGGATTGCGCGAACGACAACGGCACCACGGCCGGCCGCTCGGCCGCCACCACCCGCGCGAGCTTGCTTCCCCCGCCGCACACCTGCGGCGCCAGCTCGGCGACCGTGGGCGACTCGAACAGCGCCCGCACCCCGAGGTGGGCGTCGAGGCCGGTGTTGACCGCGGAGACCAACCGCATCGCCGACAGCGAGTCACCGCCGAGGTGGAAGAAGGAGTCGTCGATCCCGACGCGATCGACACCCAGCACCTGGGCGAAGATGCCGGCCAGGATTTCTTCGATGGCGTTTTCCGGAGCGCGATATCCGTTGCCGCCCTGGTAGTCCGGCGCGGGCAGGGCCCGGACGTCGAGCTTGCCGCTGACCGTCAGCGGCAACGCGTCGAGCGCGACGACCGCCGACGGGACCATGTAGGTGGGGAGCCGCCGACCCAACCGGGCCCGAATATCGGTCGGGTCAGCGGCTCCTGTCACATAGCCGACGAGACGCCTGTCGCCGGCACGATCTTCACGGACGAGCACCGCCGCGCGTTCGACGCCCTGCACATCGAGCAGCGCGGCGCGGATCTCGCCCAATTCGATGCGATACCCACGCACCTTAACCTGTTCGTCGGCGCGCCCCAGATACCGCAGTTGGCCCTCCCCGGATCCGGAGCGGCCCCAGCGCACGAGGTCGCCGGTGCGGTACATGCGGGTTCCGGGTTCGCCGAAGGGGCAGGCCATGAACCGCGCCGCGGTCAGCCCCGGGCGGCGCCAATAGCCGACGCCCACGCCCTGGCCGGCCAGGTACAGCTCGCCCACCACCCCGGCCGGCACCGGGCGCAACCACTCGTCGAGCACGAAAAACGCCGCCCGCGTGACCGGGGAGCCGATCGGCGGGGACGCCGACCCCGCCTGCAGCGGGGCGCTCTTGCACGCCCACATCGTGGTCTCGGTCGGGCCGTAAACGTTGACCATCACCCGATCCGGCGCCCAGCGATCCACCAACTCGGGGGGGCAGGGCTCGGCGCCGATCACCAACGCCGTCCCGTCTAACCCCTGCGCCGAGAGCATCCCCACCGCCGACGGCGTCTGGGTCAAAACCGTGACGCCCTCATCAACCAACAGCGCGTGGAACTCCTCCGGGGAGCGGGCCACCGCATCCGGCACCACCACCAGGCGGCCGCCGTGCAGCAGCGCACCCCAGATCTCCCACACCGAGAAGTCGAACGAATAGGAATGGAACTGCGTCCATACCTGCTCGCCCGACAACGCGAACCCGATCCGCAGGTCATCGAACAACTGCGCGACGTTATGTTGAGTCGCCGCAACACCTTTGGGCACGCCCGTGGTCCCCGAGGTGTAGATCAGATGCGCCACATCGCTCGGGGACGGCAAGGCGGGCGCCGTAGAGGGCGCGCTCGCCACCGCCGGATCGGCGACGTCGATGACCATCAGGTCGAACCCGTCGAGCGTGCCGGCCAGGTCCGCGGTGGTCAGCGCGGCCCTCGGCGCGGCGTCGGTGAGCATGAACTCGACCCGCGCCGCCGGCAGCGCGGGATCGATCGGCAGATACGCCGCCCCGGACTTGAGCACCGCCAAGATCGCCACGATCGCCTCGGCCGAGCGCGAAAACACCAGCGCCACAAACGCACCCGGACCCACCCCACGACCGGTTAGCACGTGCGCCAACCGATTGGCCGCCTCGTCGAGCTCGCGGTACGTCATGGACCGGTCCTCGAACGTCAGCGCCACCGCGTCCGGGGACCGCGCCGCCTGCGCGGCGAACAGCTCGACGACCGACACCGGCGCCGCCGGCCGGCCCAACGCGGACGCGTTGCCCCATTCGCCGAGCCGGGCGCGCTCGTCGGCGTCGACGGCGTCCAGGGACAGCAGCCGCCGGGTCGGATCGGCCGTCATCGCCACCAAGAGCTGTTGCAGCCGTTGCGCCAGGTCGGCGGCGTCGAGGTGGGCCCACGGTTCCCACATGCCCGCCGTGCTGAGGACGAGGTCGTCGCCGTCGCCGGAGAAGATGAGCCCGAAGCCGTCGGCCTGACCGGAGTTCGTGTACGACGCCGACGCCATGACACCGCCGAAGGGCAGCGTGAACGCCGACGGGATGAAGTTGACGCTGACCCGTTCGGACGGTTGCGTCAGGCCGCGGACCTTGCGCTCCAGCGCGTGCACCGGGAAGCGCTGGTGCTGGATCGCTTCGTCGATTCGTGTCTCGACGTGTTTGCAGAACGCGGCGACCGTGGACTGCGGCGAGGCGCTCAACACCAGCGGCACCACGCCGGCGACCATCCCGGGAAGCGTCTTCTGCTCCGGACGCACGCGCCGGCTGACCGGGAAATCGAGCACGACGTCGGGGCCCCCGGCGGACCAGCCGCGCACCAGCAGGGCGCAGGCGGCGGTGATGACCGAGGTCACCGACACCCCCCACACCTCGCAGAACCGGTGCACCCGGCGCAGTACCGCGGGGTCCAGGGCCGTCGGGGCGGACGGCCACGGGTCGCGCTCCGCGGCTCCCCCGGGCAGCCGATGGTGCCCGTGGCTGTCCGGGGGAAGGTTCGCCGTCCAATACGCCTCGTCGTCCCGGTAGTCGCCGGAGCGTTCGTACTGCGCTTCGCAGTCGATCAGCTCCTGCAAGGAGCCGAAGACGGCCGTGGGGATGGGCCCGGCGGACACGATCGCGGAGTAGATCGAGGCGATGCGATGGCCGACCAGCGCGACGCCGGTCCCGTCGATGACGATGTGGTGGCAGCAGGCGAGCAAGAAGAACTCGGTGCGCCCGGTCTGGAACAGGACGAACCGGAACAGCGGCCCGGTGAGCGGCATGGGCGTGCGCTGGATCGCCAACGCTCGCCGGCGCGCTTCCTGCACGGGATCGGCCTCGTCGCGCAGGTCATCAAAGGCCAGCTCGACGTTCGGGTAGTCGACCGCCCGCTGGAAAACCTGGCCGTCCACCTGGAAGAAGGCGGCCCTGGCCGGCTCGGCTTCCCGCATAGCCTGCCGGATCGCCCACTGCAGGGCGTCGCGCTGGACCATGCCGTCGATCCGCACGAACAGCCCCAGCTGCCACTCGGTGTCGGAGTGACCGGTTTCGCGCGCCAGCCAGATGTCCAGCTGTCCGCGCGTCAGCGGAAGTGCTTGAGGATCAAGCTGCATCCCACGCCCCAACCACAGGGTCTTCCTTTCAACCCCCCGGTTGTCTGGTACCGCTCGCGCGGAAGCCCGGTCCGCTTCCGCTCGTTGTCCCCGGCGCCGGCGCGACCTGCTTCCCGGCGCCCCACCGAGCAATCGGGTGGAGCGTCGGCAAAGACCGACCGCGACCGTCGTTGCAGTTCGTCGTCGACCCGAGACGACGAAGCCGGCGGGTGTCGCTATCGAACGCCGACGCTCACCGACCCCGAAATTCTCGTAGTCAACATGAGTGCAACAGTTGGGAAGGCTAGTAGACGAGAACCCCGGTAGTCCAGGTTTATCCAAACTTAATGTCCTGTGAATTACCCAAAATCGTAGACTAGACCTGTCAATCGCCTCGCTTAAGATACCTCTAGTACTGATCGAGGGTAGTCCGGCTACATACAGTATTGATTGGTTCGTGGTGTTCAGCCGTTCTAATGGCGCCCATCGCGGCGGCGACCGTTATCGGCGCGTGATAGGCGGCGCGCCGTCGGACCACAACAGGCATTGCGCATACAGCAGCGCGGCGCGGTCCGAAGGGACCGCGCCGCGCTGGAATTCCTCGACGGGTTAGAGCAGACCGAGCAGTTGCAGATCGGTGACGTACTTGACGATCACCGGCGCGCTCACGTGCGGGATGTCGTTGTCCGGACCGACTTTCGCTTCCTGCACGGCGGCGCGGAACCGCTCGGTCGGCGCGAACGCGCCGCCGGCCGGCTCGGCGGGCTGCAGGTTCTTCGGATCGCGCAGCAGCAACAGCAGCATCTGCAGGACCGAGTTCTGCCGCTGCCGTTCCGGCAGGCCGCGCAGGCCGGTCTCGAAGCGCTGCAGCCACTCCCCGAAGTCGCCGACGCGCTCGATCGGGTAGCCGGCGTCGATGAGCCAGTCGACGTATTCGTCGAGCCCGATGCCGTCGTCGTGCGGGTTCATCACGTGGTAGGTCTCGAACCCCTCCATCACCTGGGCGCCCAGCTTGGCGATCGCCTCGGCGACGAACTCGACGGGCAGCCCGTCGAAGTGCGCGCACTGCCGCTTGCCGTCGGCGTCGAGCTGATAGAACGACTTGGGCGCGCAGCCGGTGGCCACGATGCTCAGGATCATCCGGGTGAAGATGTCCGCCACGTTGAGCTGGCCGGCGTAGCTGGTGTCGGCCAGGATCATGTCGGAGCGGAACACCGAGACCGGCAGGCCGCACAGGTCGTGGGCCTCGCGCAGCAGCACCTCGCCCGCCCATTTGCTGTTGCCGTAGCCGTTGGCGTAGCTGCCGTCGATGACGCGGGTGGCGCTGATGACCCGGATGTCGGCGTCCTCGGTGAACGCCGACGGCTCGATCTGGCGCCCCACGTCCGATGTCGACACGTACGCGTACGGCTTCATCTTCGTGGTGAGCGCCAACCGGATCAGCTCGGCCGTGCCCCCGACGTTGGGCGTGAACAGCTCGTTGTAGGGCAGCACACCGTTGACGACGGCCGCGGAGTCGACGATCAGGTCGACGGTGTCGGCCAGCTGCTGCCAGGTCTGTTCGTCCAGGCCCAGGTTGGCCTGGCCCTTGTCGCCGGCGACCACCTGCAGGTGGTCTTCGGCCAGTTCCCGGAAATGCCGCAGCAATTCGGGGTCACCGCTGTCGAAGGTCTTCTCGAGGCGAGTCCTCGCCTCTTCATCCGTGCGGGCCCGCACCAGGCAGATCAGCTTGCCCTCAACCTGTTCCAGCTGCTCGAGCCATTCCAGAGCGAGGTAGCGACCCAGGAAACCGGTGGCGCCGGTCAGCAGGACCGTCCGCACCTCGGAGCTCGGTGCGCGCAGCGACGGCACGGTGGCCAGCGTCGTCGCGTCGATGAACTTGTCCAACGTGAGGTCGCGGGCGTACACCTCGGTGGCGTCGGCGCCGTGCACCGCCGCGAAGCCGGGGCCCGCCGCGTTCTCGGTGTCGGAGCCGCTGGTGATCCGCTGGGCCAGGCCCCGGATGGACTGCGAGTCGAACAGCGTGCGGACCGACAGGGCGCCGTCCACGGCGGTGTTGATCTCGGCGATCACCCGCATCGCCGACAGCGAGTCGCCGCCGAGCTCGAAGAAGGAGTCCTCGACCGAGACGCGCTCCATCCCGAGGACCCGGGCGAAGATGCCGGCGACGGTCTCCTCGGTGGGGTTGGACGGGGCGATGTACTCGCCGCCGCGCTTCTGGTATTCCGGTGCGGGCAGGGCGCGCTTGTCGAGCTTGCCGTTGACCGTCAGCGGCAGCGCCTCGAGCACGACGACCGCGGCCGGCACCATGTAGGCCGGCAGCCGGTCGGCCAGCTGGATGCGGATGCCGACCGGGTCGGCGGTGCCGGTGATGTAACCCACCAGCCGCTTGTCGCCGGGACGGTCCTCGCGGGCGATGACGGCCGCCTGCTCGACGCCGTCCAGCCCGGCCAGGGCCGCCTGCACCTCGCCGAGTTCGATGCGGTAGCCGCGGATCTTGACCTGTTCGTCGGCGCGGCCGAGGTACTCGAGCTGGCCGTCGTGGCCCCACCGGACCAGGTCGCCGGTGCGGTACATCCGCGCGCCCGGGCCGCCGAACGGGCAGGCCACGAACCGCGACGCCGTCAGGCCGGACCGCCGCGAATATCCCGTCGCCACACCGTGACCGGCGATGTACAGCTCGCCGACGACGCCCTCGGGCGCCGGGCGCAGCCACCGGTCCAGCACGAACAGCGCGGCCCGCGGCACCGGCGAACCGATCGGCGCGGACCCCGCCCCGGCCTGCAGCGGCGCGCTCATCGCCGCGTACACCGTGGCCTCGGTCGGGCCGTAGGCGTTGATCATCACGCGGCCCGTCGCCCACCGGTCGACGACCTCGACCGGGCAGGCCTCACCGGCCACCACCAACGCCGTCGAGTCCAGGCCCTCCGGCGAGAGCATGCCGACCGCCGACGGGGTCTGGCTCAGCACGGTGACGCCTTCGGAGACCAGCAGCGCGTGCAGCTCGTCCGGGGAGGCCGCGACCGATTCGGGCACCACGACCAGCCGGCCGCCGTGCAGCAGCGCGCCCCAGATCTCGTGCACCGACACGTCGAACACCAGGGAGTGCCACTGCGCCCACACCCCCGCCTCCGGCAGGTCGGCGTGCAGCGACTCCACCAGCTGGGTGGCGTTGTCATGGGTGACGGCCACGCCCTTGGGGACGCCGGTGGTGCCCGACGTGTAGATGAGGTAGGCGATGTTGTCCGACGACGGGATCGGCAGCGCCGCGCTGGGCTGGGTGTCCAGCGCCGGGTCGTCGACGTCGATGACCGTCGGGCGGCAGCCCTCCAGCCGCGACCGCAGGCCCGTCGTGGTGATCACGGCGACCGGCTCGGCGTCGGTGAGCAGGAACTCGATCCGCGCGGAGGGCAGCGCCGGGTCGATGGGCAGGTACGCCGCCCCCGTCTTGAGGACCGCGAGGATCGAGACGATCGCGTCGGCCGACCGGGAGAACAGCAGCGCGACGCGCTCGCCGGGGCCCGCGCCCTCTTCGATCAGCAAGTGCGCCAACCGGTTTGCGGCCTCGTCGAGCTCCCGATAGGTCATCGAGCGGCCCTCGAAGGTCAGCGCCGCCGCGTCCGGGGTGCGGGCCACCTGCGCGGCGAACAACCCCGGGATCGACTTGCCGGTCGCCGGCTGGCTCAGCACGGGCCGGTTGCCCCACGCGTCGAGCAGCTCGTGCTCGGCCTCGTCGACCACGTCGAGCGCCATCAGCCGTCGGGTGGGATCGACGGTCATCTCCGAGAGCACCCGCTGGAACCTCTCGGTCATCTTCTCGATGCCGGCCGCGTCGAACACGTCGGTGTCGTATTCGACGCGCAGGCCCAGTTCGCGGCCCGGGAGCGCCATCACCGACAGCGGGTAGTGGTTGTACTCGCGGTTGGTGACATCGGTGATGGCCAACTCGTGGAAGCCCAGCGGCACGCTGGTGTCGATCGGGTAGTTCTCGTACAGGAACAGGGTGTCGAACAGCGCGTCGTGACCGGTCACGCGGTGGATCTCGCTCAGCGCCAGATGCTCGTGTTCGAGGGTGTCGTTGTGGTGCTGCTGCAGCTGCTCCAACACGTCGGCGACGGTCGTCTCCGCGTCGATGTTGGCGCGCACCGGGACGGTGTTGATTAGCAGGCCCACCATCGATTCGGCGCCGGCCAGGTCGGCGGGCCGGCCCGAGACGGCGGTGCCGAACGCCACGTCATGCTGGCCGGTGAGCCGCATCAGCAGTTGCGCCCAACCCGCCTGCAGCACGGTGTTGACGGTGGTGTGGCAGGAGCGGGCCAGCTCGCCCAGGGCGCGGGTGGTCTCCGCGGAGAGCCGGTAGGACTCCACGGCCCGCCGGCCGAGGCGCATCCGGCCCGCCGGGCCCACCAGGGTGGGCGCCTCGAAGCCGTCGAGCACCTCGCGCCACGCGGCCTGCGCGGCGGTGCGGTCCTGGCCGGCCAGCCAGGTGAGGTAGCTGCGGTAGGTCGCGGGCGCGGGCAGCTGGTCGCCGTAGTAGTTGGCCAGGATCTCGCGCAGCAGGATGGGCAGCGACCAGCCGTCCATCACGATGTGGTGGTTGGTGAGCACGAACCGGTAGCGGTTGTCCGCGGTGCGGATCAGCGCGGCCCGGAACGCCGGCCGGTTGGCCAGGTCGCTCACCGCGGCGCGCTCGGCGGCGCACAGCTCCTCGACCCGTTTTTCGGGGTCGAGGTCTTCGGGGCCCAGCTGGATGTAGCGCCACGCCATGACCGGGTCGGCCGGGATCACCTGCACGGGCTCGCCGAACTGCGGGCAGAATCGGGCCGCCAGGTTGGGGTGGCGGTTCACGACCGTGTGCACCGCCTCGTGCAGCCGGTGTGAATCCAGGGCGCCGGTCACGGTGATGCCGAGCTGCACCGCGTAGACGTCGTCGCCCGGGTCTTGGGCGAAGCTGGCGTGGAAGAGCAGGCCCTGCTGCAGCGGGGTCAGCGGCAGGATGTCGGCGATCTGGTGCTGCTTGCTCAGCTCGTCGATCTGTTTCTGGTTCAGGCGCGCCGGCGCGATGTCAGACGGGGTCAGCCCGCCGCCACCGCCTTGCACGTGGGCGCAGATTCCGGCCAGGGCCTCGAACCACAGCTGGCTGAGCCGGCTGATCTGCTCGCGGTCCATCGCCGAGGCCGCCCACGTCCAGTTGGCGTGCAGGTGCGGGCCGTCCTCGGTGTCCATGGTGCCGGCGTTGAGGTCCACGGTGTGCATGAGCGGCATCGCCACCGCCGCGGCGGCGCCACTCAGCGACAGGCTGTCGGGGCTGAGCCGCCACAGCTCGCCGGGGAGGTCCGCGGCCGCGCCGAGCCGTCCCAGGTAGTTGAAGCCGATCACCGGGTCGGATCCACCCAGCTCGATGTCGGGGTTCAGGTAGCGCAGCAGGCCGTAGGTCAGCCCGTCGGGCAGCGCGCGCAGCTGCTCCTTGGCGGCCTTGACGATCGCGCCCAGCGCGTCGTCACCGCCCGCGACGCTCGCCCAGTCCAGGCCGTCGATGGTCAGGGCCACCGGGTACTTGGTGGTGAACCAGCCGACGGTGCGCGACAGGTCGACGTGCGGTCCGAGCTCTTCCTGGCGCCCGTGGCCCTCGACGTCGATGCCGATCGGGGTGCCAGCAGCCTTGGAACCGAGGAATTCCGTCCAGGCCATCCCGAACGCGATCAACAGGATGTCCTGCACCCCGGCGTGGAACGCCGCAGGCACCTCACCCAGCATCAGCCGGGTGGTCTCGACGTCCAGCGACACCGACAACTGCTCGGCCGTCTGGTAGGTGTCCTCCTCGGGACGCACCGCGGGCAGCACGGCCGGGGTAGCCACCACCTCGCGCCAGGCGTCGGCCTGCTCGACGACCGCCGGGCTCTGCGCGTGCTCGGCGAGCAGCGACGACCACCGGGCGAACGAGGTGCCGCCCACGGGCAGCGCCACCGGCTGGCCGCTGTGGTGCTGCGCCCAGGCGATGTTGAGGTCCTCGATCAGGGTTCGCCACGACACCCCGTCGACGGCCACGTGGTGGATGATCAACGCCAATTGACTTGTCTCGCTTGCCCATACGGCGCTCACCATCACACCGGCGCCCGGGTTCAGCCGCGACCGGGCCTCGACGAGCGTCGCGTCGGTCAGCGCGTCGACCGACTGCAGGCAGTCGCCGGCCTGCACCGAGCCCGGGTCGGGCGCCTGCAGGTTCCAGCCGCCGGAGCCGTCGTCCTCGACGCGCAGCCGCAGCATGGGGTGGCGGTCCAGCAGGGCCTGCAGCACCACGGCCACGTCGGCGGCGGTGACGCCCGCGGGCGCCGCCAGCACCATGGTCTGGTTGAAGTCGTCGATCGGGCCGTCAACGGTTTGCAGCCACCGCATGATGGGGGTGGCCACCACGGGGCCGATCCCCTCGTCGACCACGTCCTCCTCGTCGTCGCGGTCGGTGGCCACGCGGGCCAGCCGGGCCACGGTCTGCTCGACGAACACGTCGCGGGGCCGGCACATCACGCCGGCGGCGCGGGCTCGGGCCACCACCTGCATCGACAGGATGCTGTCGCCGCCGAGGTCGAAGAAGGAGTCGTCGACGCCGACGCGTTCCACGCCCAGCACCTGGGCGTAGATGCCGGCCAGGATCTCCTCGGTGTGGTTGGACGGGGCGCGATACTCACCGGCGCGCTTGTGGTACTCCGGCGCGGGCAGGGCGCGCTTGTCGAGCTTGCCGTTGACCGTCAGCGGCAGCGCCTCGAGCACCACCACCGCGGCGGGGACCATGTAGGCGGGCAGCCGCTTGCCCAGCTGGGTGCGCAGCTCCGCCGGGTCGGCGGTGCCGGTGATGTAGCCGACGAGGCGCTTGTCGCCGGGACGGTCCTCACGGGCGATCACCGCGGCCTGGTCCACCCCGTCCAGCGCGGCCAGGGCCGACTGGATCTCGCCGAGTTCGATGCGGTAGCCGCGGATCTTGACCTGCTCGTCGGCGCGGCCCAGGTATTGCAGCTGCCCGTCGGCGCCCCAGCGCACCAGGTCACCGGTGCGGTACATCCGCGCCCCGGGGCCGCCGAAGGGGCAGGCCACGAAGCGCGACGCCGTCAGGCCGGAGCGGCGCGCGTAGCCGGTGGCCACGCCGCGGCCGGCCACGTACAACTCGCCGACCACGCCCTCGGGCGCGGGCCGCAGCCACTTGTCCAGGACGAACAGCGCCGCGCCGGGCACCGGCGATCCGATCGGCGGCGCGCCCGAATCCCCCGCCAGCGGCGCGCTCATCGCGGCGTAGACGGTGGCCTCGGTCGGGCCGTAGGCGTTGATCATCACGCGTCCGGGCGCCCACCGGTCGACGACCTCGGCGGGGCAGGCCTCGCCGGCCACCACCAGCGCCGTCGAGTCCAGGCCCTCGGGCGAGAGCATCCCCACCGCGGAGGGGGTCTGGCTCAGCACGGTGACCTTCTCGGCGACCAGCAGGTCGTGCAGGTCGTCGGGCGAGGCCGCGACCGATTCGGGGACGACGACCAGGCGCCCGCCGTGCAGCAGGGCGCCCCAGATCTCCCACACCGAGACGTCGAACACCAGCGAGTGCCACTGCGACCACACCTGGCCCGAGCCGGACGGCAGCTTGGCGTGCAGGGTCTTCAGGAATTCGGTCACGTTGCGGTGCGTGACGGCCACCCCCTTGGGGACGCCCGTGGTCCCCGAGGTGTAGATCATGTAGGCGATGTCCTCGGGCTCCGGCCCCGGCAGCGCGCTGCTGGGCTGGCTGTCCGCCGCGGCCTCGTCGACGTCGATGACCGGCAGGTCGAAGCCCTCCAGCCGGGTGCGGAGGCTGGCGGTGGTGACCGCGGCGATCGGCGTGGCGTCGCCGAGCATGAATTCCATGCGGGCCGCCGGCAGGGCGGGGTCGATCGGCAGGTATGCGGCGCCGGTCTTCAGCACCGCCAGGATCGAGATGATGGCCTCGGCCGAGCGGGAGAACAGCAGCGCCACGCACTCGCCCGGGCCCGCGCCCTGCTCGGCCAGCAGGTGCGCCAGCCGGTTGGCGGCCTCATCGAGTTCCAGGTACGTCATCGAGCGACCCTCGAAACTCAGCGCCGTCGCCTGGGGGGTGCGCGTCACCTGGGTCGCAAACATTTCGGAAATGGACGCCGGCGCCTTGACCGGCTTGGTCAATATCGCCCGGTTACCCCACTCGTCGAGTCGGTCGTGCTCGCCGCCATCCAGTAGATCAATCGACAACAATCGCCGTCCCGCACCGACGGTCATGACTGCTCCTCCAAGTCCACGGTCATGGCTTCCAGCACCCGCTTGAAACGCTCGACCAGCTTCTCGATCCTCGCCTCGCCGAAGACGTCGGTATCGAACTCGACGCGAAGACCAATTTCATGGCCCGGCACGGCTTGCACCGAAAGCGGGTAATGGTTGTATTCCCGATTCGTGAATCCCCTAATAGTTAACTCGTCCACGGCCGATAGCGCGGCAGTATCGAGGGGATAGTTCTCGTACACGAACATTGTGTCGAATATTTGGTCGTGTCCCGTTACACGATGGATTTCATTGAGCGCCAGATGCTGGTGGTCGAGGGTGCTGGTATAGGTGCGTTGTAGCTGGTCAAGCAGGTCGGCGATGGTGGTTTCGGCGCCGATGGTCGCCCGCACCGGCACGGTGTTGATCAGCAGGCCGACCATGGACTCCGCACCGGCCAATTCGGTCGGCCGACCCGAAACCGCCGTGCCGAACACCACATCGTGCTGGCCGGTCAGCCACATCAGCAGCTGCGCCCAGGCCGCCTGCAGCACGGTGCTGACGGTCGTGCGGCACGAGCGGGCCAGTTCGCCGAGCAGGCGGCTGGTCTCCGCGGACACCTGGAACTCGGCGACGCCGCGCGGGCCGAGGCCCATCCGGCCCGACGGACCCACCAGCGTGGGGGTGTCGAACCCGGCCAGCACCTCGCGCCAGGCCGCCTGGGCGGCGGCGCGGTCCTGCTCGGACAGCCAGGTGATGAAGCTGCGGTAGGGCACCGGCGCGGGCAGCCGCACCCCGAAGTAGCTGGCGAAGATCTCCTGAAGCAGGACGGGCTTGGACCAGCCGTCGAGCACGATGTGGTGGTTGGTGAGCACGAACCGGTAGCTGTCGTCGCCGGTGCGGATCAGCGCGGCCCGGAACGGCGCCTTGCCCGCCAGGTCGCAGACGGCGACGCGTTCGGCGGCCGAGAGCGCCTCGATCTGCTCGTCGATGTCGGTGCCGGAGTCCAGCTCGACGTATTGCCAGGCCAGATCCGGGGCGGCCGCCATGATCTGCACCGGCTCGCCGAAGTCCTCGCTGAACCGGGCCACCACGTTGGGGTGGCGGGTGATGACGGTCCGCACGGCCTCGCGCAGCCGCTCGGGGTTGATGGCGCCGCTCACCGAGATGTCGAGCTGCACGGCGTAGAGGTCTTCGGAGTCTTGGCCGCCCTGGGCGGTGCCGGTGTGGAACAGCAGTCCCTGCTGCAGCGGGGTCAGCGGCAGCACGTCGGCGACGCGGTGCTGCTGCTGCAGTTCGTCGATGTCCCGCTGGGTCAACCGGGCGGGGGCGAGGTCCGACGGGGTCAACCCGCCGCCACCGTCGCGGACGTGCGCGCAGATGCCGGCCAGCGCGTCGAACCACAGCTCGCTGAGCTTGCCGATCTGCTTTTCGTCCAGCGCCGAGGTCGCCCACGTCCAGTTGGCCTGCAGGTGTGGGCCGTCGGCGGTGTCCATGGTGCCGGCGTTGAGCTCCACGGTGTGCGGCAACGGCAGGGCAACCGCCCCGGCCGCGCCGGCCAACGCGAAGCTGTCCTCGCTCAGCTGCCACAGTTCGGGCGACAGGTCGGCGGCGCCGCCGCCCAGGCGGCCCAGGTAGTTGAAGCTGATGGCGGGATCCGAATCACCAAGGTCCACATCGGGATTCAGGTAGCGCAGCAACCCGTAGGTGAGGCCGTCGGGCAGGGCGCGCAGTTGCTCCTTGGCGTCCTTGATCACCGGGCCCAGCGCCGCGTCACCGCCGATCACCTGGCCCCACGACAGGCCACCGACCCGCAAGGACACGGGGTACTTGGCGGTGAACCACCCCACCGTGCGCGAAAGGTCCACCTGCGGGCCGAGCTCCTCGCTGCGCCCGTGGCCCTCGACGTCGATGGCGATCGGCGCGCCGGTGCCCACGAACTGCGTCCACGCCAACCCGAACGCGATCAGCAAAATGTCTTGCACCCCAGCGTGAAACGCCGCGGGCACCTCCCCCAGCAGCAGGCGGGTCGTCTCGACGTCCAGCGACGCCGACAGCTGCCCGGCGTTCGCGTAGGTGTCCTCGGGCTGCGCGGCCGGCACCACCGCCGGGGTCGCGGCCACCTGCCGCCACTCCTCGGCCCGCTCGACCACCTCGGGGCGGCGCGCGTGCTCGTCCAGCAGCGACGACCACCGGGCGAACGAGGTGCCGCCCACCGGCAGGGCCACCGGCTGGCCGCTGTGGTGCTGCGCCCAAGCGATGTTGAGGTCCTCGATCAGGGTCCGCCACGACACGCCGTCGACGGCAAGGTGGTGGATGATCAACGCCAATTGGTTTGTCGCACTTGCCCATACCGCGCTGATCAGCAGGCCGTCGGCCAGGTTCAGCCGCGACCGGGCGTCGACCAGCTCCGCCTCGGACAACTCGTCGACGGTCTCCAGGCAGTCGCCGGCCTGCACGGAGCCGGGCTCGGGCACCTCGAACGACCAGCCGCCCACGCCGTCGTCCTCGACGCGCACCCGCAGCATCGCGTGCCGGTCCAGCAACGCCTGCAGCACCACGGCCACGTCGTCGGCGGTGACGTCGGCGGGGACCGCCAGCACCATCGTCTGGTTGAACTGCTCGACGGGGCCGTCCATGTTCTGCAGCCAGCGCATGATCGGGGTGGCCACCACCGGCCCGATCCCCTCGTCGACGACGTCGTCCTCGGGGCTCGCGATCGTGGCGACCCTCGCCAGGCGCGCGACGGTCTGCTCGGTGAAGACGTCCCGCGGGCGGCACACCACGCCGGCGGCGCGGGCGCGGGCCACCACCTGCATCGACAGGATGCTGTCGCCGCCGAGGTCGAAGAAGGAGTCGTCAACCCCGACGCGCTCGACGCCCAGCACCTGGGCGTAGATGCCGGCCAGGATCTCCTCGATGGCGCTCGCCGGCGCCCGGTAGCGGTCGACGTCGGAGTATTCCGGCGCCGGCAGGGCGCGGGTGTCGAGCTTGCCGTTGACGGTCAAAGGCAGCGCGTCGAGCACGACTACCGCCGAGGGCACCATGTAGCCGGGCAGCCGCTCGCTGAGTTGGGCCCGCGCGTCGGCCGGGTCGGCGGTGCCGGTGACGTAGGCGACGAGGCGCTTGTCGCCGGGGCGGTCCTCGCGGGCGATCACGGCGGCGTGCTCGACGCCGCTCAGCGAGGCGAGCGCGGCCTGGATTTCGCCGAGTTCGATGCGGTAGCCGCGGATCTTGACCTGTTCGTCGGCGCGGCCGATGTACTGCAACTGGCCGTCGGCGCTCCAGCGGACGAGGTCGCCGGTGCGATACATGCGCGCGCCGGGGGCCCCGTACGGGCAGGCCACGAATCTTGTTGCCGACAGCCCGGGGCGGCCCACGTAGCCGCTCGCCAATCCGCCGCCGGCGACGTACAACTCGCCCACCACCCCGACGGGCACCGGCCGCAGCCAGCCGTCGAGCACGAAGAAACCGAGGTTGGCCAGCGGCACCCCGATCGGGCTGACGTTGCTGCCGACGTCGCCGCCGAGGATCTCGCGGAACGACGCGTGCACCGTGGTCTCGGTGATGCCGTACATGTTGATCATCCGCGGCAGCCCGGGATGACGATGCAGCCACGTCGACAACCGGCGCGGCTCCAAGGCTTCCCCACCGAACACCACCGTCTGCAACTTCAACTGCTCACCGAGCTCCGGCGCCAACGCATCGGCGCTCTGCAGGGCGTAGAACGCCGACGGGGTCTGGCTTAGCACGCTGACCTGCTCGCGAACCAGCAAGGCGTGCAAGTCTTCCGCCGAGCGCACCACCGCGTCGGGCACCACCACGAGGCGCCCGCCGTACAGCAGTGACCCGAAGACCTCCCACACCGAGAAGTCAAACGCCAGCGAGTGACATTGGGTCCACACCTGGCCCAACCCCAGCTGAGCATCGAGTGTCTCGAGCAGCAACGTCACGTTGCGGTGCGGGATCGCCACGCCCTTGGGCGTTCCGGTCGTGCCCGACGTGTAGATGATGTAGGCGATGTTCTCGGCCGCCGGCGCCGGCAGGCCGGTCGTCGGCTGGTCGGCCACGGCGGGGTCGTCGAGGTCGATGATCTGCCCGGCGAACCCGTCCAGCTGTGGCCGCACCTCGGCGGTGGTCACCGCCGCGATCGGGGCGGAATCGCCAAGCACGAACTCCAGCCGCGCCGCGGGCACGCTCGGGTCGATCGGCACATAGGCCGCCCCGGTCTTGAGCACCGCGAAGATCGCGATCACCGCTTCGGCCGACCGCGGGATCACCACCGCGACCCGCTGGCCCGGGCCGGCGCCCTGCCCAACGAGCAAGTGCGCCAACCGGTTTGCCGACTCTTCGACCTCGCGGTAGGTGAACGAGCGCTCGCCGCAGGTGATCGCGACCGCGTCGGCGGCGCGGGCGACCTGCGCGGCGAACAGCGCCGGAATCGACTCCTGCCCGGTGGGGCGCTGCGCCAGCACGGCCCGGTTGCCCCACTCGTCGAGCCGTTCGTGCTCGGCGGGGTCGAGCAGATCGATCGACGAAAGCCGTTGCGCGGGATCGGCGGTCATGGCCGCCATCACGTGGCGCAGTCGCTCGATCAGCGTTTCGATGGCGGTCGCCTCGAAGACCTCCGTGTCGTACTCGACGCGCAGGCTCAGTTCGTGGCCCGGCGTCGCGACGACGGACAGCGGGTAGTGGTTGAATTCGCGGCTGCTGAACTCGGTGACGGCCAGCTCTTGGACACCCAGCAGCGCGCCCGCGTCGATCGGGTAGTTCTCGTAGAGGAACAGCGTGTCGAACAGCTGGTCGTGCCCGGTGACGCGGTGAATCTCGTTGAGCGCCAAGTGTTCATGCTCGAGGGTCTCGGCGTGGGCGCGTTGCAACTGCTCGAGCAGGTCGACGACGGTGGTCGCGGCGGCGACGTTCGCCCGGACCGGCACGGTGTTGATCAGCAACCCGACCATGGCATCCGCGCCGGCCAACTCGGTGGGCCGGCCCGACACCGCGGTGCCGAAGGCGACGTCGTGCTGTCCGGTCATCCAGGTCAGCAGCTGCGCCCACGCGCCCTGCAGGACGGTGCTGATGGTGGTGCGGCTGGAGCGGGCCAGCTCCCCGAGGGCGCGCGTGGTGTCGGCCGAAACTGTATAGGTGGCAACGGCGCGCCGCCCGATCTTGCCCGGCGGGGCCACCAGGGTGGGCGCCTCGAATCCGGCCAGCGCCTCGCGCCACGCGGCTTGCGCGGCGCCGTGATCCTGGGCGGCCAACCACATCAGGTAGCTGCGGTACGACGGCGGCGCGGGCAGCCGCTGCCCGTAGTAGCCGGCGAACACCTCGCGCAGCAGGACCGGCAGCGACCAGCCGTCGATCACGATGTGGTGGATGGTGAACAGCAGCCGGTGCCGGTCGTCGGCGATGCGGATCAACGCGGCCCGGAAGGCGGGTTGGCCGGCCAGGTCGCACACGGCGGTGCGTTCCTCGGCGGCCAACTCCTCGAGCTGCTGGTCGACTCGGTCGGTGCCGCCGTCCAATTCTACGTAGCGCCAAGCCATTTCGGGCTCGGCCGGGATGATCTGCACCGGCTCGCCGAATTCGTCGAAGAAGCGGGCCACCAGGTTGGGGTGGCGGTTGACGGCGGTCTGCACGGCCTCGCGCAGCCGCTTCGCGTCCAGGCTGCCGCTCACGGTGATGCCGAGCTGCACCGCGTA
This sequence comes from Mycobacterium sp. NTMscope_Eco_3, assembly GCF_976985685.1. NCBI lineage: Bacteria > Bacillati > Actinomycetota > Actinomycetes > Mycobacteriales > Mycobacteriaceae > Mycobacterium > Mycobacterium sp. NTMscope_Eco_3. Next base: position 3,158,281 of record NZ_CDRJYZ010000001.1, read on the forward strand.
GAGGTCTTCGAGCTCGGCCGCGAAGCTGGTGTGGAACAACAACCCCTGCTGCACGGGGCTCAGCGGCAGCACGTCGGCGACCTGGTGCTGGCGGCACAGCTCGTCGATCTGCTTCTGGTCCAGCCGGGCGGGCGCGATGTCGGACGGGGTCAAGCCGCCGCCGCCGGCCCGCACGTGCGCGCAGATGCCGTTCAGGGCCTCAAACCACAACTGGCTCAACCGATTTACTTGCTCGTCGGTCAGCGCCGAGGTCGCCCACCTCCAGTTGGCGTGCAGGAGCGGGCCGGCCTCGGTGTCCATGGTGCCGGCGTTGAGTTCCACCGTGTGCGCCAACGGCATCGCCACCGCCGTTGCCACGGCGGCCGACGACAGGCTGTCCTCGCTGACGCGCCACAGGTCCTCGGAGAGGTCTGCCCCCGCGGCCAATCGGCCCAGGTAGTTGAACCCGATCACGGGGTCGGAGCCCTGCAGGCCGACCTCGCTGTTCAGGTAGCGCAACAGCCCGTAGGTGAGGCCGTCGGGCAGGGAGCGCAGTTGTTCCTTGGCGTCCTTGATCACCGCGCCCAGCGCGGCGTCCCCCGCCGCCACCTTCGACCAGTTCAGCCGGCCGGTAATCGACAGTGCCGCAGGGTATTTGGTGGTGAACCAGCCGACGGTGCGGGATAGATCCACGCGGGAGGCTATCTCTTCGTTGCGCCCGTGGCCTTCGATGTCGATGCCGATCGGCGTCACGGTCCCCACGGACCCCAGGAACTCCGTGAACGCCAGGCCGAACGCGATCAACAGGATGTCCTGCACACCCGCGTGGAACGCCGCGGGCACCTCCCCCAGCAGCAGGCGGGTCGTTTCGACGTCGAGCGACGCCGACAATTGTCCGGCGTTCGCGTAGGTGTCCTCCGCCCCGGGGGCCGGCAACGCCGCCGGGGTGGCGGCGACCTCCCGCCACGCGTCGGCCTGCTCGAGGACCGCCGGATCCTTCGCGTGCTCGGCCAGCAGCGACGACCACCGGGCGAACGAGGTTCCGGGCGCCTGCAACGCCACCGGTTGGGCGTTGTGATGCTGGACCCAGGCGATGTTGAGGTCCTCGATCAAGGTCCGCCACGACACACCGTCGACGGCCAGGTGGTGGATGATCAACGCCAATTGGTTTGTCGCACTTGCCCATACCGCGCTCAGCATGATCCCGTCGGCCACGTTGAGCCGGGAGCGGGCCTCGACGAGCTCCGCGTCGGAGAGCGCGTCGACCGTGCGCAGGCAGTCGCCGGCCTGCACCGAGCCGGCCTCGGGCGCCTCGAGCGACCAGCCGCCGGAGCCGTCGTCCTGCACGCGCAGCCGCAGCATGGGATGGCGATCCAGCAAGGCCTGCAGCACCACCGCCACGTCGTCGGCGTTCACCCCCGCGGGCGCCGCCAACACCATGGCCTGGTTGAACTCGTCGATCGGGCCGTCGATGGTCTGCAGCCACCGCATGATCGGGGTGGCCACCACCGGGCCGATCCCCTCGTCGGCCGCGCCGAGCTCGCCGTCGACGGCCACCTCGGACACCCGCGCCAGCCGGGCCACCGTCTGCTCGACGAACACATCCCGGGGGCGGCAGATCACGCCGGCCGCCCGGGCCCGGGACACCACCTGCATCGACAGGATGCTGTCCCCACCCAGGTCGAAGAACGAGTCGTCCACACCGACGCGCTCCACCCCGAGCACCTGGGCGTAGATGTCGGCCAGGATCTCCTCGATCGCGTCGGCCGGAGCGCGGTACTCGCTCGCGATGTATTCCGGCGACGGCAGGGCGCGCTTGTCGAGTTTCCCGTTGCCGGTCAACGGCAGGGCGTCGAGCACCATCACCGCGGTCGGCACCATGTAGGGCGGAAGCTTTTCGGCCAGCTGGGCGCGCAGCGCCGCGGGGTCGGCGGTGCCGGTGATGTAGCCGACGAGGCGCTTGTCGCCGGGGCGGTCCTCGCGGGCGACCACGGCGGCCTGGTCCACTCCGTCGAGGCCGGCCAAAACCGCTTGGATCTCGCCGAGTTCGATGCGGTAGCCGCGGATCTTGACCTGCTCGTCGACGCGGCCCAGGTACTGCAGCTGCCCGTCGGGACCCCAGCACACCAGGTCACCGGTGCGGTACATGCGTGCCCCCGGCCCGCCGAAGGGGTTGGCCACAAACCGCGAGGCCGTCAGGCCGGCCCGGCGCACGTAGCCGTGCCCGACGCCCCGACCCGCCAGGTACAACTCGCCGACCACGCCGGCGGGCACGGGCTGCAGCCACTTGTCGAGCACGAACATCGCCGCCCCGGCTATCGGGGAGCCGATCGGCACCACCGGGGAGCCCGGCGTCAGCGGTGTGCTGATCGACGCGCAGACCGTGGTTTCGGTCGGGCCGTAGGCATCGATCATCACCCGCCCGGGCGCCGCCCACCGGTCGACGACGTCGGTCGGGCAGGCCTCGCCTGCCACCACCAACGCCGTGGACTCCAGGTCCTCGGCCGGCAGCATCGCCACCGCCGACGGGGTCTGGGTCAGGACGCTGACTTTCTCCGCGACCAGCAGGTCGTGGAAGTCCTGCGGGGAGGACGCCACCGATTCGGGCACCACCAGCAGCCGCCTGCCCCGCAGCAGCGCGCCGAAGATCTCCCACACCGAGAAGTCGAAGGACGAGGAATGGCTTTGCGTCCAGACATTTCCGGGCGGCAGGGCGGCGTCGAGCGACTCGGTCAGCCACGTGACGTTGAGATGCGGGATCGCCACGCCCTTGGGGGTTCCGGTGGTTCCGGACGTGTAGATGATGTAGGCGACGTTCTCGGGGGCCGGGTTCGGCAGCGCGGTGTCGGGTTGGGCGTCTATCTCGGGATCGTGCACATCGACGACGAAAACGTCATGGCCGTCCAGTCGCGGGCGCAGGTCCGCCGTGGTGATCACCGCGCTGGGTGCAGCGTCGGTGAGGACGAAGTCCATCCGCGACGACGCATGCGCGGGGTCGATCGGCACGTAGGCCGCCCCGGTCTTGAGCACCGCGAGCATCGAGACGATGGCGTCCGCGCAGCGGGGGAACATCACCGCCACGCAGTCGCCGGGGCCCACGCCGTGGCCGGCGAGCAAGTGCCCCAACCGGTTCGACGCCTCGTCGAGCTCCGCGTAGGTCAGCGAGTGGTCGCCGAAGGTCACGGCTAGCGCGTCGGGCGCGGCCTGCACGTGTTCGGCGAACGCGGCCGGGATCGACACCGGGGCGGGCGCGGGCTCGGCCAACGCCGGCCGGTTGCTCCACTGGTCGATGAGCGCAGGCTCGTCGGGGGTCAGCAGGTCGATCGACGACAGCGGCCGCTCCGGGTCGGCGGTCATGGCCGCCAGGATCTGCTGCAGCCGGCCCGCCAGGTCGGCGACGCCGAAGCTTGCGAACGGTTGACCGGGGCCCGCGGTGCTGAGGAAGAGCTGGTCTCCGGCGCCGAGGAAGAACAGGCCGAAGTGCCCGACCGGGCCGTGGTTCGTGTACGACGCCGTCGCCGGGGAGCCGGCCAGGTCCAGGGTCAGCCGGGACGGGATGAAGTTGATGCCGACGCGGTTCGGCGCCTGGCGCAGCCCGTCGCCCTCGAGGGTGTGCACCGGGAAGCGCTGGTGCTGCAGCAGTTCGCGGATCCGCTTGTCCACGTGCTTGCAGAAGTCGGCGACCGTCGTTGTCGGCTCCGTCGCCAGCACCAGCGGCACGACACCGGCCAGCATCGCGGGAAGCGTCTTCGACTCCGGGCGCACGCGCCGGCTGACCGGGAAGTCGAGCGCCACCTCCGAGCCGCTGCCCGACCATCCGCGCACCAGCAGGGCGCAGGCGGCGGTGGTGACCGAAAACCGGCGGATGGCCAGCTTTTTGGACAGCTCTTTGATCCGGTTGGCGACGGACGGGTCCAACTGGACCGACGCGGACGGCGAGTAGTGGTCCTGCTCGCCCGCGGTGTCGGGCAGCCGATCGACGGGTCCGCTCTCCGGCGGAAGGCGCTCGCTCCAGTAGGCCTTGTCTTGGAGGTAGTCCTCGGAAGCCTCGTACTCGGACTCGAGGTCGACCAGGTCCTGCGCCGAACCGAAGTAGGCGTCGGGAATTGGTTTTCCCGCCACCATCGCGGAATAGATAGTCGCCACCCGGCGGCACACCAAGGCCATGCCCAGACCGTCGATGGCAATGTGGTGGCAGCAACCAAACAAATAGAATTCCTCGTGCCCAGTTTGAAATAGCACGAATTTGAACATTTGGCCGTTCAACGGCATCGGCGTGCGCTGGATGGAGGAAGACATTTCGCGGGCTTCCTGCACCGGATCCGCCGCGCTCGTCAGGTCGTGAAACTCGAGTTCGACGTGGGGGTAGTCGATCGGCTTCTGGACGACTTGGCCGTCGACCTCGAAGAACGAGACCCTGCCCGGTTCGGCCTCGCTGACGGCTTGGGTGAGTGCCTGCTGGAAGGCGTCCCGATGGACGGGGCCGTCGATTTTGACCAGGAGACCGAGCTGCCACTGGGTGCCGGCGAAGCCTGCTTCTTGGGATAGCCAGATATCAAGCTGCCCGCGTGTTAATGGCAGCGTCCGATCATCCCTCGCCATCGACTCCCCCAAGTCTCCACCACCCGCCCCATACCCCGGCTGGTTACTGGTCAAAACCCCGACCCGTTGCGAGCTTGTCCCGCAGGCTCTTCGGCCTGATGTCGGGCCAATGCTGCTCGATGTATTCCAAACACGCAGCTCGATCGGCTTCCCCGTGTACCACTCGCCAGCCCGCTGGAACATCGGCGAAGGCCGGCCACAAGCTGTGTTGCTCTTCGTCGTTCACCAGGACGAAAAAGCTGCCGTTGTCGTCGTCGAATGGATTGATGCTCACAATTCTCCAGATACATAGTGGACATGAGTGGAACAGCTCCAAACCATAGTGGAGGGCAACACTGCCCGTCGGCGGTTTGGGGAAAGTTCCTGGTGTGACCTGGAAGGCTCTTGGCGCCATCGAATGATTGGTGTGCGGAGGGCCCCGATGCCCCTGAATTCGCAGCAGTGACCTGCATCAATGGCGTTGATTGCGAAATATCGCTATTGGGGCAGGCACGTCCTTCAGGCCGATGAAGTTATTGTGCTTGTCGTCTCACATCCTAGCCGAACGCGTGAGGGGGCGAAAATCACCCGGAGGCGAACCCGCCGGCTCCCGGCGGGGCGCGTTTGAACCCTCCCGGCCGGTGACACGTGATGACTGCTGTGCTTAGGTGGGTGCGCGGCGTTGCCGACCGCTGTGCGGGACGGATAGGTCAGCAAAATGCCGTTTACGCAGGTGGTATCCATTACGATCCCGTATCGCGTTGGCAAAGCACTGATACGGAAGCGACAGGCGTGGTTTACTCATCAAGACCTGGTCGCGCTCCCCGGGGGCGGGGCTCGCATGAGGTGACAGAGGCACGACTGGTCGGCGACGTGCACCGCATTCGAGGCGCCGCAGTCTGGCGTGTTGCTACCGGTCTGTAGTTGCATGTTCGGGGGCGAAGCCCGCACGGACATGAAGACGGCTGAAGGGGGTGCAGTGGTCGACTCCGATGTGCGGGCCCGGCCCGACAACACCATCGCGGAAGGACGAGAAATTAGCCAACCGTCTGGCCGGCGACGCGGTTTCTTGGGCTTTGCTCGCCGATCTTCGCCCGAACCCACGCAGCAAACTGGCCGCCTACCGAATCGTCCCCAAAAGGGCGCCGCGATATTCGGTTTTCTGAAGCGGCTGTGGATTCCGCTGGTGATCGTGGCCGTCGTCATTGCCGGGGGCATGACCGTTTCGCGGCTGCACGGCGTTTTCGGTTCCGAGCGCCGCCCCTCGTACGCCGAATCACGGCAACAGGACACCAAACCCTTCAACCCCAAGCACGTGAAATACGAAGTCTTCGGGCCGGCGGGGACGACGGCCGACATCAGCTACTTTGACGCCAACGGCGAGCCGAACCACATCACCGGCATCGCGCTGCCGTGGACGTTCGACATCTCGACGACGTTGCCGTCAATCGTGGGAAACGTAGTGGCGCAGGGCAATAGCGACACTCTTGGCTGCCGCATCGTGGTAGACGGCGTTGTCAAGACCGAGAGGATCTCGCACCAATTGAACGCGTTCACCTACTGCGTGCTGACGGCGACATGAGTACCGAGCAATTGGAGACCCAGCGGCCTGCCGCGCGATCACGGGTGGCGCGGATCATCCACCGCTTGTCGGTGCCCATCATCTTGGGTTGGCTCGGCATCGCCGTCCTCATCAGCGTCGCCGTCCCCTCGCTGGAAAAGGTTTCGGCCGAGCATGCGGTGTCGCTAAGTCCTTTGGGCGCACCGTCGTTCAAGGCGATGGAACGCCTGGGCGAGGATTTCAAGGAAACCAACACCGGCGCCATGGCCATGGTCCTGCTGGAGGGCCAACAGCAACTGGGCGACGACGCGCACAAGTATTACGACCGCTTGGTTCGCCAGTTGGAGGCCGACCGCACGCACGTGCAGCATGTCCAGGACTTCTGGGGCGATCCGCTTACCCGCGGCGCCGCGCAAAGCCAGGACGGCAAAGCCGCATACGTTCAGGTGAACCTGAACGGAAACGCGGGCGCGGCCGCGGGCGACGAATCTGTGGCCGCAGTGAGAAAGATCGTGCAGGAGGCTTCTCCCCCGCCCGGGCTCAAGGTCTATGTCACCGGACCCGCGGCCATCGTCGCGGACATGAACAGCGCCGGCGCGAAGACGGTCATGCTGGTGACTTTGGCCAGCCTTTGCGTGATTTTCCTGACGTTGCTGATCGTTTATCGATCGATTGTCACCGTCATCCTTCTGTTGCTCATCGTCGGTCTGGAATTGCAGATCGCGCGCGGAATGGTCGCGCTTCTCGGCCATCTCGGGCTGGTCGGCCTTACCACTTTTGCCGTCAACTTGCTGGTCGCCGCCGTCATCGCGACGGGAACCGACTACGGCATTTTCTTCGTCGGCCGATATCAAGAGGCTCGGCAGGCCGGTGAAAGTCGCGAAGACGCCTTTTACACCACTTTCGCTGGGGTCGCGAAGGTTGTGTTGGCCTCCGGCTTGACCATTGCCGGCGCGGTGCTCTGCCTCAGCTTCACCCGTCTCCCGTTTTTCCAACCGCTCGGTATCCCGTGCGCGGTCGGCATAGCGGTTGCGGTGCTGATTGCGCTGACGCTGGGGCCGGCGCTGCTGGCCGCCGGAGCCCGGTTCGGCCTGTTCGAGCCTCGGCGGGCGATCTCGGCCCGCCGGTGGCGACGGATCGGTACGGCCATCGTCCGGTGGCCGGCGCCCATTCTGGTTGCCTCGTTGGCCATTGCACTGATCGGCCTGTTGGCCCTACCGAATTACCACCCCAGTTATGACGACCAGAAATTCATTCCGCAAAGCATTCCCGCCAATGTGGGGTACGCGGCGGCGGCGCGGCACTTTCCGGGCCAGCGGATGCAAATGCCCGAGATTCTGTTGGTCGAGACCGATCATGATTTGCGTAATCCGACCGATATGTTGGTGATCAACAAAGTTGCCAAGGCCGTGCTCGGGGTTCCGGGGATTGCCACGGTGCAGACCGTCACCCGTCCCGAAGGTGTTCCCCTGCAACACACCACGATTCCGTGGATCATCAGCATGGGTCAGGCCAGCCAGATGCAGAACATGGCCTTCCAAAAAGACCGCATGAACGACATGCTCGTCCAGGCCGAAGAGCTCGGGAAAATGATCGGCATCATGCAGCACATGCTGGGCCTGATGAAGGAACTCGTCGCCACGACCCACCACATGGTCCAGACGACGCATGAAATGCAGGACATCACGTCGGAGCTGCGGGATCGTGTTTCGGATTTCGAGGATTTCTTCCGGCCGATTCGCAGCTATTTCTACTGGGAAAAACACTGCTACGACATTCCGATTTGTTACTCCCTGAGGTCCATCTTCGATGCGCTCGACGGCGTTGACGAGATCAGCGACAAATTGGGCGAGATGGTGAAAAACCTCGACCAGCTGGACATGATCCTTCCGCAACTGGTCATGCAGATCCCGCCCATGATCGAAACCATGTCGGGCATGCGCAACATGATGCTGACCATGCACAGCACCATGTCCGGGGTGATGGGCCAGATGGATTCGAGCGCCAAGGATCCGAGTGTCATGGGACAGGCGTTCGATGCCTCCAGAAACGACGATTCCTTCTACCTGCCGCCGGGGATCATCAACGGCTCCGACGCCTTCAAGCGGGTCGAGAAGGTGTTCATGTCGCCGGACGGGAAGGACTTCCGCCTGCTCATCTCGCAGCGGGGTGACCCGGCGACACCCGAGGGCCTCTCGCGGGTGGAGCAGATCAAGACGGCGGCCGAAGAATCGCTCAAGGGAACGCCCCTCGAAAACGCCAAGATCTATCTCACCGGCACGGCGGCGATCACCAAAGATTTGGTGGACGGATCCAAGTTCGACCTCCTGATCGCCGGCGTCTCCGCGATCTGCCTCATCTTCATCATCATGCTGATCATGACGCGAAGTTTTATTGCCGCCATGGTGATCGTCGGCACGGTTTTGCTATCCCTCGGGGCATCCTTCGGGCTGTCCGTGTTGGTCTGGCAGTACCTGCTTGGCATGCAGCTGCACTGGACGGTGCTGTCCACCTCGGTGATCGTGCTGTTGGCGGTCGGCTCCGACTACAACCTGCTACTGGTCTCCCGCATGAAGGAGGAATTGGCCGCCGGAATCCACACCGGAATCATTCGCGCCATGGGCGGCACCGGCAAGGTCGTGACGAACGCCGGCCTGGTGTTCGCATTCACCATGGCCTCGATGGTGGTCAGCGACCTGCGCAGCATCGCCCAATTGGGGACCACCATCGGTTTGGGACTGTTGTTTGACACCTTGGTGGTGCGCGCATTCATGACGCCCTCTGTGGCTGCATTGCTGGGGCGCTGGTTCTGGTGGCCACAGCTGGTACGCCCCCGCCCCGCCAGCACGATGCTGCGTCCCACGGGGCCTCGTCCGTTGGTGCGTTCGTTGCTGCTCAAGCAGTCGCAATAAGTGGCGGCTTTCCACTTCAGGATGGGAACAGCAACCGTGGGGAACATCGTGACGCAGGGCGATAGCGCCGCAGACACGCTGGGGGCCGCATGACGACCCAAGGGACTCGGCCTCCCCGCATCGCCCGGAACATCCGTCGCTTTGCGGCGCTCATCATCATCGGGTGGGTGGCGCTGACCCTGCTGGTGACCTTCGGCGTCCCGCGGCTCGAGATCGTCGGCCAACAGCATTCGGTGCCGCTGGCCCCTCAGGACGCCCCGGCGGTCCAGGCCATGCAGCGCATGGGCAGGGACTTCAAGGAGTCCGATTCCGACAGCTTCGCGATGCTGGTGATCGAGGGGCAGCAGCAGCTCGGAGACTCTGCGCACGCCTACTACGCCAGATTGGTTCGTGAGCTCAAAAGCGACACCAAGCACATCGAGCACGTGCAGGATTTGTGGGGGGACCGCCTCACCGCGGCGGGCGCCCAAAGTCCCGACGGCAAGGCCGTCTATGTGCAGTTGAATCTGGCGGGCAACCAGGGCACCACCCAGGGTCAGGAATCTGTCGCGGCGATCCGCGACATCATCGAGCGGACGCCGCCGCCTCCCGGAATTCAGGCCTATGTGACCGGCCCGGCGGCGCTGTTTTCCGATATGCAGCTCGCCGGCGACCGATCCATTCTGAAGATGACGATGATCGGCGCCTTGATCATTTTCATCGTGCTGCTTTTCGTGTACCGCTCGGTGATCACCGTGATCCTGTTGCTGCTCACGGTGGGCATCGAAGTCTTTGCCGCGCGCGGTGTCATCGCCTTTATCGCCGACCACAACCTCATCGCACTCTCAACCTTTGCCGTCAACCTGCTGGTGGCACTGGCAATGGCCGCCGGAACCGACTACGCGATCTTCTTCTTCGGCCGCTATCAAGAGGCACGCCAAGCCGGCGAGGACCGGGAAAGCGCGTTCTTCACCACCTATCGCAGCGTCTCCCCCGTGGTTTTGGGCTCCGGTCTGACGATCGCCGGGGCCATGTTGTGCCTGAGCTTCACCCGCATGCCCATCTTCCAAACCATGGGCCTGCCTTGCTCGTTGGGCATGCTGATTTCCGTCCTGATCGCTCTGACGTTGGTTCCGGCGGTGCTGACCGTCGGTGGTGGCGTCGGATTATTCGACCCGACGCGCACGATCGGGTTCGGCCGGTGGCGCCGGATCGGCACGGCAATCGTCCGCTGGCCCGCACCCATTCTGTGCGCGACGATAGCGATCGCCATCGTCGGCCTGGCAACGTTGCCCGGATACAAGACGAGCTACAACAACCGGCTGTATATGCCCAACAGCGTTCCCGCCAACGTCGGGTACGCGGCCGCCGATCGTCACTTCAATCAATCGCGGATGATGCCCGAAATCGTGATGATCGAGGCCGATCACGACTTGCGAAACTCGGCGGACTTCCTAGTGCTGCACAGGCTTGCCAAGGCAATCTTCGGGGTTCACGGGATTTCTCGGGTGCAGGGCATCACGCGGCCGGAGGGAACACCGATCCAGCACACGTCGATCCCGTTCCTGCTCAGCATGCAGCAGGCGATGATGAGTCAAGACATCAAATACATGCAGCTGCGTATGGACGACATGCTCGTCCAGGCGGACATGATGGCCAAGCAAATCGAGATCATGAAGCGCATCTATTCATTGCAGAAGCGCATGACGGATATCACGCACGACACGATCGTCAAGACCAAGGAAATGGCCGAAGTCATTTATGAGCTACGCGGCCACATGTCCGACTTCGAGGATTTCTTCCGGCCCTTGCGCAGCTATTTCTACTGGGAAAAGCACTGCTATGACATCCCGATATGCTGGTCGTTGCGACAAATTTTCGAAATTCTCGACGGCGTCGATACGCTCAGCGACAAACTGACGGATCTTCTCAAAGATCTCGACAATATGGACAAGCTGATGCCGCAGCTGCTCGAGCAGTACCCGCCGATGATCGCGATGTCCGAGGATATGCGACAGATGATGCTAACCAATCACAGCACCATGTCCGGGATCATCGGCCAGATGGACAGCAACAACAAGGACGCCGTTGCCATGGGCGAGGCTTTCGACGCCTCCAAAAATGACGACTCGTTCTATCTGCCGCCGGACATCTTCGACAATGCGGACTTCAAGAAAGCGATGAGCCAATTCTTGTCGCCGGACGGAAAGGCCGCCCGCTTCATCATTTCCCACCGCGGTGACCCGGCAACGTCGGAAAGCGTGGCCCGTATCGACAAGATCAGGCAGGCGGCCGAAGAAGCGCTCAAGAACACGCCCCTCGAAAACGCCAAGATCAACATCGCGGGTACCGCGTCGACGTTCAAGGACTTCCGGGACGGTTCGACCTACGACCTCTTGATCGCCGGCGTTGGCGCGCTGTGTCTGATCTTCATCATCATGCTGATCATCACCCGAAGTTTTATCGCCGCCCTTGTCATCGTCGGCACGGTGACCCTGTCATTGGGCGCGTCGTTCGGGTTGTCGGTGCTGATCTGGCAATACATTTTCGGCATCGAGTTGTACTGGATGGTGCTGCCGATGTCCGTCATCGTCCTGCTGGCGGTCGGATCGGACTACAACCTGCTGCTGGTGTCCCGCATGAAAGAGGAAATAGCCGCCGGCATCAATACCGGCATCATTCGCGCGATGGGCGGCACCGGCAAGGTCGTGACGAACGCGGGCCTGGTGTTCGCATTCACCATGGCATCGATGGTGGTCAGCGATTTGCGCATCATCGGTCAGGTCGGTACCACGATCGGCCTGGGCCTGATGTTCGACACCTTGATCGTGCGCTCGTTCATGACGCCCACCATCGCGGCCCTGCTCGGGCGTTGGTTCTGGTGGCCGCTCTTGGTTCGGCCGCGGCCGGCCAGCCTGCTGCTTCGCTCCGTGGGCACGCGGCCGTCGGTGCGCACCCTGCTGCGCGAGGATGATGACGCGGACGCCCCCACCGCCGAGATCCCGATCCCCCGGTCGACCGTCTAGGTGGTTCTCGCGTTTCTCATTGCCCGGGCAACGGGGCACACAACGCCCTTCGCGAAGAACGTGGTGAGAAAGGTTGGACGGCAATGATTTTGCCCCGCACATTCGGAACTCCCCCGCAAACGGATACGGGCCACGTCAGCGGACCCATCCACCTATACCGACACCACGCCGGTTTGCACCGTGAAATACTCCTACCGTGAGCCCATTGGCGATCGAGGTTGTCGGCCTCACAAAGACATTCGGGCGAAACACGCTCGCGCTCAATGGCGTGGACTTTTCGGTTCCGGCCGGGACAGTGTGTGGGCTGCTCGGCCATAATGGCGCCGGCAAGACCACCACGATCAACATTTTGTCCACGTTGATCCGTCCCAGCTCGGGCCGCGCCAGCGTTGCCGGGCATGACATCGCCCGCCAGCCCGCCGAGGTACGGGCCAGCATCGGGATGGCCGGACAGTTCACCGGCATGGATCCCATGCTGACGGGCCGGGAGAACTTGGTGTTGTTCGGCAGGCTGCGCGGGCTGAATCGCCGACAGGCGAAGGCGCGCGCCGACGAACTGCTCGAACAGTTTGACCTCGTCGCCGCCGCCGACCGCCGGATGTCGACTTACTCCGGAGGCATGTTCCGCCGCGTCGACCTGGCCAGTGCCCTGGTGGTGCCGCCACAAGTGCTGTTCCTCGACGAGCCGACCACTGGGCTGGACCCGCGCAGCCGCCGCGACGTGTGGGCCCTGGTGAGTTCGCTGACCGAGCAGGGCATCACCGTGCTGCTCACCACGCAGTATCTGGAAGAGGCCGACGTACTGAGCGACTCGATCGTCGTCATCGACCACGGGCAGGTGATCGCCAGCGGCACCGCCGAGGAGCTCAAGCGCGCCGTCGGCACCAGCTACTGCCAGGTGACCCCGGCCAATCCCGCCGACTTGCCCCAGGTGGCCGAAGCGCTGGCCGGACTCGACGGGGTCGATATCGACACCGATACGAGTTCGGTGTCGGTGTTCGCCCCTGACGGGGTGGCCACGCTGGTCGACGTATTTCGCCGGGTCGACGCGCTCGGCCTCGAACTGGCCGACATCTCGCTGCGCAAGCCGTCGCTCGATGAAGCGTTCCTGCACCTCACCGAGCGGACCGTCGCCCGGTCATGAGCGCCCTGGCCGCCCTCACCGAGCGTTCGCTGATGTCGGCAGCACGCGACGGCGAGATGATCTTCGAGATCATCTCCCCCGCAGCGTATTTGGCGGGGTTCAGTGTGGCGCTGCACGGCCTGATCGACACAGGGCCCGTCAGTTACACCCAGTATTTTCTGCCCGCGGTGGTGGCCCAATCGATGATTTTCGTCGGGCTGCTCACCGCGGACCGCGCGGCGCGCGACCACCTGTTTGGGATCGGTGAGCGGATGCGGACGCTGCCCGTCGCTGCGGTGGCCACCGTAACAGCCCGCACCGTGGCCACCTTGATGCGCGGCGTCCTCTCCCTGCTGGTGGCGTTGATCACCGGCTATGCCTTCGGTTTTCGGATAACCGGGGGATTGGGATACGCGGCGGCCTTCCTCGTCATCTCGTTGCTGCTGTGCCTGGCCGTCACGCTGGGCGCCGACGCGCTCGGTTCGAGCGCCAATACCGTCCAGGGCGCCAGCCACCTCTTGTTCGTCCCTCAACTGTTGCTTTTCATGCTGTCCACCGGAATCGCCCCGGAGAAGACCTTTCCGGAGTGGCTGCGTCCATATGTTCGCAACCAACCGATTTCGGAGTTCGCCGAAGCCCTGCGCGGACTGGCCTCCGGGCACGTAGCGCTCAGTAACCTGGCGGCCACCCTGGCCTGGTGCCTGGGCATGGTGCTGGTCTTCGGCGCGATCACGTTGCGCATGCAGAGGCGCGGCTAGTGACGCATCGCCTCGCGCCACACGGTTCTATGCTGATCCAAAGCTGGGTGCAGGCAGGCCGACTCTTGCTTCGATGGCGGCGCGACCAAGCGGTGCTCATGGGGTCTCTGCTCCTTCCCGTCTTTCTGCTGTTCATCTATAAAATTGTGCTCGGAGAGCAGGTGCAGAAGGTCACCGGCGTCGACAGCGTTTATGGCGTAGTCCCCATGTGCGCGGTGATATCCGGTCTGTTCGGATCACTGGGCAATTCGGTTGGAATCACGATGGACCGTCAGTCGCGCCTCCTCAGCCGGATGTGGGTGCTGCCGATCCACCGGGCGAGCGGGATCAGCGGCTGGGTGATCGCCGAAGTCGTGCGCGCGTTCATCGGCACGATCTTGATCACCGTAATCGGGGTGGCGATGGGGTTGCGTTTCACGCAGGGCTGGCCCTCGGCCCTACTTTTCCTTCTGATCCCGTCGTTCGTGGTGACCGGGTTCACCGCTTTGGTGATGGCGATGGCTATCCGCAAGAATGGCCGCACCGCGATGACCTGGCTGCTGAGCGCCACTTTCGCGCTAGCGTTTGTCAATCCCGGCGCCACTCCCATCAAGCTGTTTCCGGACTGGGCTCAACCGTTGATCCGCATGCAACCAATCTCGCCACCCATCGAGACGATGCGAGCCTTGGCTTACGGGGGGCCGCTCGCGTTGCCGCTCGCGATAACCCTTGCCTGGGCAGTCGTGCTGCTCGCGGTGTTCATTCCGGTAGCCGTGCGCGGCTATCGGCTCGCCGCCGAAGCCAGCGCTTAAACGTCCGGGACACACGATCGCCGCCCGACGAACGGGCATGGCAACAAGTGTGCGCTACTTCTGTGCCCGCGCCTTCGATGCGGCTCTGGACCTGATCAGCAAGGCGCGCAACGCCAGTCGACGATTCTCTTTTTTTCGGAAGAACGCCAGCATCCGGCCGCAAGTCTCCCAGGCGGCCACCCAGAAGTACATCGGCAGCCGCTTTCTGAACTCCCTGTCGGTGCTCTGCCTCATGCTGAGCCCCGTCATGTCGTTGTATTCCGCGATGACGATGTCCATGTACCGGGTCACCAGCGCCGGGTTGGAGAAGCAGCGGATGTTGAAATCCCAATCAGCCCAGACCGGATAGCGCAAGTTATAGGGACCGATGCCGTCAAAAAGCTTGCGGCGGTAAAAGATTGACTGATGGCACAGGTTCGTTTCAAACAGCAGACGATCGAGATCGAAGGCGCCGGCATGGCGGGCCCCGGTTGAGCGCATGACGACATCGCCGTAGACCAGGTCGCTGGGCTCATGGCTGGAGATGAAGGCGGCCACGAGCTCCAGAGTGGCCGGCTCAAGCAGAGTGTCGTCGGATCCCAGGAAGAGCACCCACGCCCCGGTCGCCATGCCGACGCCGCGGTTCATGGCGTCGTATGGACCCTGGTCCGGGCCACTGTGGATGACCAGGCGCTCACCGAGGCCGGCGCCAAAACTGTTCGCGATGTCGAGGGTTCCGTCTGTCGAAGCGCCGTCTACGAGTACCAGCTCGTAGTCGGTGTACGTCTGGCGGGTAATGCTTTCAATGCAGGCCTGCAGGGTTGCGGCTGAGTTGAACGTGGGTACGATGATCGAAAACGTTGGCGCAGTCATGACGCTACTTCACGGCTTTCCACTTGGGCGTCGGTCCGGGCGTTAGGCACATCATCTGAATTCGATTCAGCCGGCAAAAACAAGTGCATTGTCAGGTCAACTCGTCTCACGTAAGAATACGCCGTCAGCTTGCAGCATCCGGCCGTCCCGGGGATCGATAAAACACGGGAGCAATCCGGTTAGCTTAAAGCCCATGGAATATGCCCACTCGAGCGCTTCCGGGATAAGCATGCTCCCTTCGTACAGGGGCAGGAACGAAAGTTCGAGTTGCATGCCCACACAACTGTTGGCGAGCGTCGATTCGCTACCGGCAAGCACTTGCTTTTCGAAACCTTGGACGTCGATCTTGAGGAAAGTCACATCGGTTGGCCGCAAAATTTCTGGCGCCACGGAGTCAAGCCGGTACACGGCCACGTCTTCGACGCCGACGTAATTCGCTGGGGGGAAGGCATCTTGGTGGCTTTTAAGCATCGGCAACACGGAACTGCTCTGAGCCGCGTTGCCTGCAATATTCACCGACACCGTACCGTCGGAGTCACCCAGCGCGTGCCTTCGGCACTCCCACAGTGGATCCTTTGACGCCCTTTTTTCCAACGTCGCAAACGGCTGTGAGAGGGGCTCGAACGAGACCATACGACCCTGGTAACCCGCTTTGCGGAGGCTGGCAGCGTATTGCCCCGTGTTTGAACCGATGTCGAAAACTACGTTCACATTAAGTGATTCGAGTTGTTTGACGAACTTACGTCTCCAATTGCGCTCTGAGAAGTAACGTAAGAACTCGGACGGTGCGGCGCGTGCGATCATACGAACCTGATCCAGCAATTGCATCGCATAACACTAACATGCGAATGTTCGCGAAGAATGCCCTTGGAGGCACTGACGACCCAGATATACGTCTCGTACCCGTTCTATTGCCGCGCCGCCGCTGCGTTCGCCCGATACCACGCTACCGTTGCCTCAATGCCCTCGCGCAGTGGGGTTTTGGGCTGCCAGCCGACGCCCCGCAACGTTGAGATGTCCAGCAGCTTACGTGGTGTCCCGTCCGGTTTCGTTGGGTCCCAGTCCGTTTCGCCGGTATAGCCGACCGCGGCGGCGACCATCTCGGCGATCTCACCGATGCTGTGGTCGACACCGGTGCCCACATTGACGTGATCCGGGCCGTCAAAATGTTCGAGAAGGTGCAGGCACGCACTGGCTAAGTCATCGACGTGCAGCAGCTCTCGCCGTGGGGTCCCGGTGCCCCAGTTCGTCACGCTTGGGGCTCCGCTCGCCTTCGCCTCCTCGTATCTGCGGATAAGCGCCGGCAGCAGGTGCGAACCCGAAGGAGAGAAATTGTCGCCGGGTCCGTAGAGATTGGTTGGCATCGCCGAAATCCACGACAAGCCATATTGACGCCGAACCGCTTGCACCTGAAGGATTCCCGCGATCTTTGCAATCGCATAGGCGTCGTTCGTCGGTTCCAGCGGGCCGGTGAGCAGCGCGCTCTCCTGGATCGGCTGAGGAGCGAATTTCGGGTAGATGCAGGAGGAGCCGAGGAACAGCAACCGTGGCACCCTCGCCGCCACCGCGGCATCGAGCAGATTGACCTGGATCTGCAGGTTTTCGGACAGGAAATCGGCGGGATAGGTGTCATTGGCCATGATGCCACCGACCCTGGCCGCGGCATCGATGACGATCTGCGGCCTTGACTCGAGAACGAAGTCAAATGTTGCGGCCCGGTCCATCAAGTCGAGCTCGCTGTGCGGCCGCACAAGAAGATTCGTGAACCCTTCGGACTGAAACCTGCGGACCAGGGCGGAGCCGACCAAGCCGCGGTGCCCTGCGATGTATACCGGCGAAGTGCGGTCAAGGACTCCAACTGCAGAGTTCATACTCGGGTCATTTCCAGCCGGCGAGGACCGGCTTGTCGATCCATGGCTTTCCGTCGCATTCCAAAGCGGCGATGTCCGCCTCGACCATGATCCGCGCCAATTCGCCGGTGTGCACGGAAGCCTTCCATCCGAGCGACTGGGCGGCTTTGGTGGCATCGCCGATCAGTGAATCGACTTCGGTGGGACGCAGATAGCGGTCGTCAAATTTCACATACTTTTGCCAGTCGAGTCCGGCATGGTCGAAAGCGGTCTGGGCAAACTCGCGCACGCTGTAACCGCGGCCTGTCGCCAGGACGAAGTCGTGGGGCTCAGGAGCCTGCAGCATCCGCCACATACCCTCGACATATTCAGGCGCGTACCCCCAGTCACGAACGGCATCGAGGTTGCCTAGATAGACATCTGCCTGGTCGCCGGCTTTGATGCGCGCAACTGCTCGCGTGATCTTTCGGGTCACGAATGTTTCGCCGCGCCTGGGCGATTCGTGATTGAACAATATGCCGTTCACCGCGAACAAACCGTACGCTTCTCGGTAGTTGCGTGTCGCCCAGTAAGAGAAGACTTTTGCCGCGCCGTATGGTGAGCGCGGATAAAACGGTGTCTGCTCGTTCTGCGGTGGCGGCGACGCACCGAACATCTCCGACGAGGATGCCTGGTAAAAGCGGCAGTCGATTCGAGAGAGGCGAACGGCCTCGAGCAGTCGGATCGATCCCATGCCCGTGGTATCGCCGGTGTGCACCGGTTCGTCAAAGCTGACACGCACGTGCGACTGCGCAGCAAGGTTGTAAACCTCGTCGGGATCGATGGTGCTGAGCAAGGTGACCAATCGGGTGCCGTCGGTGAGGTCGCCGTAGTGCAAGAGCAGTCGCGCACCCGGTTCATGTGGATCGATATAGAGATGATCGATCCGGGAGGTATTGAACGTCGAAGCTCGACGGATGAGCCCGTGGACCTCGTATCCCTTACGTAGCAGCAGCTCGGCAAGATACGAGCCGTCCTGTCCGGTGATTCCGGTTATGAGCGCTCGCTTCATCAGATCCTTACTTCTGTCGGTGCATGCTCGTCACCCAAACGTCTGGCATCCCATCATCGAAGTCGTCCTTGCTACGTCAAGAGGTCATGGTACGAGCCCCAGCTTGAATACACGATTCTCTTAGTTGGGTCACGTCCCTGCCTGCGTCGCTTAGGCTCCCTTCACACTTCTGTTCCAGGCTGTTTACCGGTTGCGCAGGTAGAACCTTCTCGGTCGTAATTGCCCAGCACAGTCACTGAGTCTGTCGCTCAATATGGGTGTGCTTTCAGCATCTACTATGAAGCGACGGCGACGCGCGCAGTTGTAACACGGCGAGGGGTCGATCAACACTCAGAGCTCCTCTTCGGCGCCCGTCCGGGTATTGACCACGGGCAATCCCTTTAGGGAAGCCAGTCGCCGCTCGCCGCGCAGATAAGTCAGCCGGCCCTTGCTGTCCCTGGACTCGGCGAACTTGGATGTCACGTAGCCCTCCGCAGCGGTCAGGACCTTAAGTCCGTGCTGCAGGTCGGAGCGGACAAAATAAGCGTTGTTCCCTGCACTGTTGCTGCCGACAAAATCATATCCCTTGGAAGTAGCAAGGTCGCACATAGCCGGCAGCGAGGCGCCGAAGTACAGATTGTTGATGCGTGCTCTACTGAAATTCGGGTCGTAGGGGATCGTGATCGCGCGTTCGGCGCCGAACACGCTGTTGTACTCCATGATCGCGATCGCGGGCCGTACGGCCGTGAGGCCGCGCCAGACCCAGTAGTCGTTGCCGTCAATGTCGATATGAAGAAGCCCGATCTCGCCTTCGAACCCATGATCCAGCATCAATTGGTTGATATTTTCTACCGTCACGAAGGTGCATGCGCTCTGGAGATCATGGCGCCACGAAATCTCGTCGCGCTTGATGACGGCGACGTTGCGATCGGAGCTATCCATCACCAGTCCGCGCCAATTGTCATTCAGCAGCAGGAATCGGGTGTTGGACTCTCGATAGTCCCCGACGCCGAATTCTACGAAGGTCTCGCTCAATCCCGAAAGCCGATGGATGAGCCACTGAATGATGCCGTCGTCGCCGAATTGACTGAACACCGAGAATTCCACATCGGCTAGGCCGTTGATCACTTCCCGTCCACGCACCTGCCACGTGAGCCCGCGGCCAATCAGAGTGCGCTGCCTCTCTTCACCCGCCGTCAGGGCTTGCGCGAGGAGGGCCAGCGGATTGAGATTGATTTGCACGTGAGTCCTGCTCCCGCTGCCCACACCCGTCGCGGCCCGATCCACGATCTCTGGGTCAGCAACTTTATTCTTAGCAAAGCGTCGGCCCAAGGGGGCGCGCGCCGCGCCCGCACACCGGATCTAGGTAGTCAGTCAGATGCCTCGTGGCACAGTAGGGCTAGTGCGGCGCGTTAGATCCGGAAGTAGCCGACGGAGCTGTCGAAAGGGATACCAATGAAAGCCGTATTGTTGGCCGGCGGGTTTGGTACTCGTCTGAGCGAAGAAACCACGATCCGCCCCAAACCCATGGTGGAGATCGGCGGACGACCAATCCTATGGCACATCATGAAGCTCTACTCCCACCACGGTATCCACGATTTTGTGGTGTGTTGCGGTTACAAGGGGTACGTGATCAAGGAATATTTCGCCAATTATTTCCTCCACATGTCGGACGTCACTTTTGATATGTCCGCTAACAAGATGGAAGTCCACCGACACCATGCGGAACCCTGGCGAGTGACGCTGGTGGATACGGGTGAGAACACCCTTACGGGCGGGCGCCTCAAGCGAGTGGAAGCCTACATCCGGGATGACGAAGCGTTTTGCTTTACCTATGGTGACGGGCTGACCGACGCGAACATCGGCGCGAGCATCGAATTCCACCGCCAACACGGCCGCCACGTCACGGTTACCGCGGTGCTCCCGCCGGGACGCTATGGGGCCCTGGAGTGCGCCGGTAAACAAGTAACGGGCTTTGTCGAGAAGCCGCGAGGTGATGGCGGGCTTATCAACGGCGGATTTTTCGTCTTGTCACCCTCGGTACTCGATTACATTGAGGGCGACCAGACGTCGTGGGAAGGCCCGCCCTTGGCTCGTCTCGCTGCCGATGGCGAAGTGATGGCCTTCGAGCATTCCGGCTTTTGGCATCCCATGGACACGCTGCGGGACAAGAACATGCTCGAAGAACTCTGGAGTGGCGGCAAAGCGCCGTGGAAATGCTGGAATTGAACGCTTTCGGATCGGCGTATCGAGGTCGCCGGGTGTTGGTCACCGGCCATACCGGCTTCAAAGGCAGCTGGTTGTGTCTGTGGCTGCAATCGCTGGGCGCCGAAGTCACCGGTATCGCACTGGATCCGACGTCTGAGCCCAGTCATTGGAACCTACTGCAACTAGCGATCCAGGATCACCGCATCGACATCCGCGACGAAGCGGAAGTCCGTCGAGTATTCGACACCGCAATGCCTGAGATCGTATTCCATTTGGCGGCACAGCCTTTGGTTCGTCGCTCCTACCGCGAGCCGATCACCACGTGGGCGACCAACGTGATGGGCACTGCGCATGTGCTCGAGGCCGCCCGCCGCACACCGGACGTGCGTGCCATCGTCGTCGTGACGACCGACAAGTGCTACGAAAATCGCGAATGGCCCTGGGCATACCGAGAACGAGACCGCCTGGGAGGCCACGATCCCTACAGCGCGTCCAAGGCCGGCGCCGAATTGGTGGCTGCGAGCTTTCGAACCGCGTTTCTGCAACAGCCGTCGGCTCCGTTGCTCGCAACGGCGAGGGGGGGCAACGTTATTGGCGGCGGTGACTGGTCAGAGGACCGACTGATACCAGACCTGGTGCGTTCGGTCGCCGCCGGCGAGCCGCTCGTTATTCGCTCGCCGCACGCCACCCGACCGTGGCAGCACGTATTGGATTGCCTCAGCGGCTATCTGTTGCTGGGTCAGCGTCTACTGGCAGGCGACGCGGCCTGCGCCGACGCGTGGAACTTTGGGCCGGACGGCGAAGGAAACCGGACCGTCGAGGAGGTGCTCAACGATCTTGCGCACACCTGGCCGCAGCTGCGCTGGCAAGTGACATCTGATCCCCAGCCGCACGAGGCGGGCCTACTGCAATTGGACAGCGCCAAGGCGCGGATGCAGTTGGGATGGCGCCCAGTATGGAAGCTGGACCAGGCAATCCACCGCACGGCAAACTGGTATCGGCTTCTGATGGAATCGGGTGCACTGCCGAGCGCTGAAGAACTGGCCGTCTATGTTGCCGATGCGGCCAGCGCGGGATTGGGTTGGGCGACAACATGAAGATCCTCGACACGCCGCTGGCCGGCCTCAAGGTTGCGCAGTCGGTGCCGCATCGGGATGCCCGAGGCGCGTTCACCCGCCTCTTCTGCACCGCGGAACTAGAGCCGGTTCTGGGCGAGCGTCAGATCGTGCAGATCAATCACTCCCGGACCAGCAGCGTCGGCGCCGTGCGCGGCATGCATTTCCAGCACCCACCGCACGCGGAGATGAAGATGATCCGCTGCCTTCGCGGGCGGGTCATGGACGTCGCCGTCGACGTGCGCGCCGGATCCGCAACGTTCTTGCAGTGGCATGCCCAGGCGCTAGCCCAAGATGACGCGCAAATGCTAGTCATCCCTGAGGGTTTCGCCCACGGATTCCAGGTTTTGGAGCCCGACAGCGAGTTGCTGTACCTGCACACCGCGTTCTATAACCCATCATCCGAGGGCGGGCTACGGCACGACGACCCACGCCTCGCCATTACCTGGCCATTGCCGCCACAAGACCTTTCACCCCGTGACCTTTCCCACCCGCTATTGGGTGCCGATTTCACCGGAGTTGCGTTATGAAATGCCGACACTGCGGCATGGCGTTGGAACACAGCTTTGTGGACCTGGGCTTTGCACCCCCCTCGAACGCCTATGTCTACGCCGAGGAGCTGTCCAACCCGGAGGTGCACTACCCGCTGCGGGTTAAGGTGTGTCACCGGTGCTGGTTGGTACAAACCGAGGACTACGCCCAGGCCGAGGAATTGTTCAGCGCCGACTACGCCTACTTCTCCAGCACGTCGAGCAGTTGGCTCGATCACGCAGCCGGTTATGCGCGCATGATCACCGACCGGCTGCAGCTTGGGCCCGAGAGTTTCGTCATCGAGGTCGCCTCTAACGACGGCTATCTTCTGAAAAACTTTGTGGCAGCGGGGATTCCCTGCCTGGGAATCGAGCCGACGGCAAGCACGGCCGCGGCAGCTGAGGCGCTGGGCATCCCAGTCATGCGGGAATTCTTCGGCGAAGCCCTAGGCCGCCGGCTGGCGGATGAAGGACGGTCGGCGGATCTGATCGCGGGGAATAATGTGTACGCACACGTGCCCGATATCAACGACTTCACCCGGGGATTGGCTGCAGCGCTCAAACCGGAAGGCACTGTCACACTTGAATTTCCGCACCTTGTCCCATTGATCAAGCAGACCCAGTTCGACACGATCTACCACGAGCATTTCTCCTACCTGTCACTCACCGCGGTGGCCAGCATCTTCGCCAAAGCCGGCCTGCGCGTGTGGGATGTCGAGGAGCTGCCAACTCACGGCAGTAGCCTACGAGTATATGGCTGCCACACCGACGCAGCGATCGTCACAACGGAGCGCGTCGCGGCGCTGCTCGCGCGCGAGGCCGAGTTCGGGGTGACTCGGCTGGAGACCTACACCGAATTCCAGAAGCGAACCGACCGGGTGAAGGACGATCTGGTGGCCTTTCTGATCGAACAGAAGCGTGCCGGCCGACGAGTGGCCGCCTACGGAGCGGCCGCCAAAGGTAACACCTTGCTGAACTACGCCGGTATCAGGCCCGACCTGTTGCCCTACGTCTGTGACGCCGCACCATCCAAGCAAGGGAAATTCCTGCCGGGAAGCCACATTCCAATCCGCGCGCCGCAGGCGCTGTGGGAAAATTCGCCAGACTACGTGGTGATCCTGCCCAGGAACATCGCTCAAGAAGTGCGGACGCAGCTGAAAGATCTTGCCGAGGCAGGTGCGATTTTCGTGACGGCGGTTCCTGAATTGAGCTTCCTGTGAAGCCCCGTATCGCGTACACCAAGCCGTCGATCACCGACCTCGAGGTGCGCTACGCCACCGATGCCGCCGCCAACGGCTGGGGCGAGCAGTGCTATGCCTACATCGGGAGGTTCGAGAACTCGTATAAGGAGCACCTCGGCGTCAAGCACGCGATCGCCACGTCGAGTTGCACGGGCGCACTGCACATGGGCATGGCTGCGCTCGGAATCGGGCCCGGCGACGAGGTCATCATGGCCGACACCAACTGGATCGCCTCGGCGGCGCCGATCGTCCACCTCGGGGCCAAGCCCGTCTTCGTTGACATCCTGCCCGAGAGTTGGTGCGTCGACCCGGAATTGGCCGAAGCCGCCATCACGCCGCGCACCAAAGCCATTCTCGCGGTGCATTTGTACGGAAACCTCTGCGAGATGGATCGCCTCTTGGCTATCGCAAAGAAGCACGGTATCCCGGTCATCGAGGATGCCGCCGAAGCCATCGGTTCGATCTACTACGGCAAGCGCGCCGGTTCGATGGGCTGCTTTGGAACCTTTTCGTTTCATGGCACCAAGACGGTCACCACCGGTGAGGGCGGCATGTTCGTCACCAACGACGACGATCTGTATGAGAAAGTGCTCACCTTGAGCAACCACGGACGCGCACGCAGCCAGACCAAGCAGTTCTGGCCGGACATGGTGGGCTTCAAGTACAAAATGTCCAATATCCAGGCAGCGATCGGATGCGCACAAATGGAACGCATCGATGAGCTGACTTCACAAAAGCGGAAGATATTTCAGGTCTATTCCGATGACTTGGCCGATGTGGCCGGGATATCGATGAACCCTGAGCCGGCGGGCACACAGAACGGGTACTGGATGCCAACAGTCGTGTTCGAGAAGTCGACAGGAGTAACGTCCGAGCGCCTTCGGGCGGCATTCGCGGCCGAGAATATCGATGCCCGGGTCTTCTTCCATCCCCTGTCTGCCATCCCGCCCTTCGCGGGATCGTCCGGAGGTCGATGGGCCAGCGATATCCCCACCCGTGCGATCAACGTGCCCAGCTTTCATGACATCACCGAGATCGAGCAGCGCCGCGTCGCGCAAGTTGTCCGGGAGATTTGCGTTGGCTGATAAGAGCTACGTCCTCTGGGGCAGTTCAGGGCACGCCAAAGTACTGTTAGGCATCATCGAGCGACTGCGTGGACGGGTGCTGGCGACGTTCGACAACGATCCGGCCGCTACGCGGATACCTGGAATCCCGCTATATATCGGGGACGCCGGGTTTGAGCAATGGCTAGCCGAACATGGCGACGTTCATGATGTCCACGCACTGGTAGCTATCGGGGGAAGCCGTGGTCGCGAGCGGATCGACATCCTGGGTCGGATGGTCGCCTCGGGCTTACGCACCGAACCTTTGATTGACCCTCGCGCAAGCGTCGATGCCACAGCCAAGCTTGGCGGAGGGTGTCAAATCCTGCCCGGCGCGGTGGTTTCTGCCGATGCAGTACTCGGAGAGGCGTGCATCATGAACCATAAGGCTTCCGTAGATCATGAGTGCCAAGTCGGTTCGGGGGTGCACCTAGCCCCCGCCGCCACTCTTTGCGGCCTCGTATCGGTCGGCGATGCCGCGATGGTAGGAACAAATGCCACCGTGCTTCCGCGAGTGAAGATCGGACAGTGTGCCACAGTCGGAGCCGGTGCCGTGGTTACCAAAGACGTACCCGACCACGCAGTCGTTGTGGGAAATCCGGCTCGTGTCATCCGGATCGAATCACCTTAGGAGGCATGCCCGTGGCCGAACGACCTCAGACAGACCATCAACGAAGCGTAACCGAGAATGTGCGAGCTCTCGCGGAAGATCGAGAGCTCGCTCGCCTGTCTTCGGAATGGCTCAATCGGAGTGCTCTAAGCCGGTACTCCTACAACTTCGAGTGGCTCGGCCGACCGATCATCCAGTACCCGCAGGACATCGTTTGTCTGCAAGAGTTGATTTGGGCGGTTAAGCCCGACGTAATCGTCGAGACAGGAATCGCCCATGGGGGTTCCCTGATCCTCACCGCGTCCATGCTCGCGCTGCTCGACATGTGTGACGCAATCACCAACGACACGTCCCTCGACCTGCGAACTCCCAGTCGGCAGGTCATCGGTGTCGATATCGAGATACGTCCGCACAATCGTGCCGCGATCGAAGCCCATCCACTGTCGCGGTACATTTCGATGATTGAAGCGTCGAGCATTGAGCCGGCAACGATTCAACAGGTTCACAAACTGGCGCGCGGCCGTGGGGCTACGCTCGTCTGCCTCGACAGCAATCACACCCATGAGCATGTCCTTGCTGAATTGGCCGCCTATGCACCCCTGGTGACGCCGAATAGCTATTGCGTGGTATTCGACACCGTCGTCGAGGACATGGGCGCGGATGCTTTCCCCGACCGGCCGTGGGGCCGAGGCAACAACCCAAAGACGGCGGTGTGGGAGTTTGTGGAATCGCATCCCGAGTTCGAGATTGACCGCGACATCCAGCACAAGTTGCAGATAACCGTGGCGCCTGATGGATTCCTGCGCCGCGTGCGCTGAAGCCGCGATCCAGTCATAGGCCACCGAGGCTGTGCCAAGGCTTGCCGGGTTGTCTTGTACAGACCATTGATCGTCTCGGCCAGCGCATTGTCATAGGAGCTGCCGACCGCTCCGACCGAGGGTTGGATGCCTGCCTCGGCGAGCCGCTCGTTGACCGGATGGACGTATACTGAGAACCCCGATCTGTATGGTGGACAACATCGTTCAGATCGAGCACACCTTCTTGGTACTGCGCGACATTCAGTTGCCCCTCGACATTGGGCGCAGACCGGCCTTGTACCGCTGATACAACGCGGTGAATACTCTCCCATAGGCCACGCGCCAGTTGAGTAGCACGAGCCGAGACAATAGTGACACCCTGTCGGTCAGGGGGAAAGACTTAGCCAATTTGAGCGCATAGGCCGAGAAAGTGAAGAACGGCAGTACAGCTTCGATGCGGCGGCCTCGGAGAACACGGTATGCGTCCGCGCGGCTACTGGCTCCCGACACGCCGAGTTCCATCCAGCCGTCATCGGTTCGATTTATGTTTCCCCGCGAGGCAAGGAACAGATCGATCGCCCAATCTGCCGCCCAGAATGACTGACCGATGACATCACATTGGCGCAGGATCGCGGTCCGAACCACAGAGTAGTACACAGCTTGAGATTGCCAGCAGTGATCCATAAAGCCCGCAAAGCGTTCGCCCGGAGTGCCGACAAGCGAGAAGGTGACATTGTCCGCTTCAGCCTGCCCCATGAACCTGTTCGGGCAGGTTGACGCTACATAGTCGGCATTTTCCTCCAGGAAGTTGATATTCAATTCCAAGAAATTGTCTGACCGCGTATCGTCTGCGGCAAGCCAATGAAAATATTCACCGACTGCTTCATCCAAAACGAACTTGAAATTGGCAGCGGCGCCAATATTGTTTTCTTGGCGAAGGTATTTTATTCGGGGATTGATTGCAACCATTTCTCGACAGATTTGAGCAGTATTATCTGTGGACGCATTGTCGGAGATGATTACCTCGTAGTCACGGAACGACTGAGAACATATAGATTTGAGAGCCTGCTCAAGAGACGCCCCGCCATTGTAGACGGGAATGCCGATGCTTATTCGAACTTGGCCATTCACGTTCACTTCTTCCTGCACAGGAACCCGCGATCCTGCGCGCGGTCAAGCGCGGCGAAATGGTATGAGTATCGAGCACTAGTGGACGCGGAAATCCATTGAGAAGAAAGGAGCGTAAGCTCTTGGGTTTTGCCCTGTTCGGCGACTTCCTCGGCACATTCAGCGCCAAGTTTTTCGCGCTCGTTCACAGGCGCTTTCCCATCTCAATTCGCACTTCCTACTCTTCTGCCTATGCCGAAACCGACATCCTCGAACGGCGCAGCATAACTTCGCCGCACAAACGCCTGCGCCGCCATGTGGATCACCAGAGCCGGGTTGTGCGATGCGCAATGACTCCACGAGTTTAACGGCTCTTCCGAAATGAGAGTGCGTGGTTGGTTGATCACGGTGGTTGCGTGTCGCTGAGTTGAGGTGGGGCCTCGGTGGGTGACGATTCGGGTTCCTATATTCGACCACCACACCGCCGAGGTTGCCCGTGTTTGAGGCCAGTGCCCGCCCGCTCAACGTTGTTGCCGACACGATCATGCGCACGATTGAGTTTGGAGGTGACGATCGCTGGTGCGGCGATCGCCGAGGAGCTGACCTGGATCGACTGCCGCCCGGTCCAACGCGATCCGGTCTGTCCGACGTGCGGTGAGCCCGGCCAACTGCGTGATCATGTCGAACGAATGCCAATCTGCCGGTGGTGGGCCATCGACCCGGTTGCGGGTGCGCCTGCCCAGCTTCACCTGCGGCAACGACAGGTGCACGATGACGATCTTTCGCCAGCGCACCGAAGGGGGTTGGATTGCTCATCGGTCCAAACGTGGCGTACGTTCGGACTGTTCTCTCCTTCGGTACTTTTGGTGGTGCGGACGATCCCCAGGAGGGTTTATTGCGAGCGCTTGTCTGCGGCATTTCAGGCCAAGATGGCGCTTATCTGGCGCGCCTGCTGCTCGACAAAGGTTACGAGGTAATCGGCACCTCGCGAGACGCTCAGATCGGTGGCTTCCCCAACCTGGTGCGGCTCGGAGTCCGGGATCGTGTTCGCCTGGAATCCATGGCGGCCAATGACTTCCGCAGCGTGCTCAACGTACTGCGGGAAACCGAACCCCAAGAGATCTACAACCTAGCCGGCCAAAGCTCAGTCGGGCTATCGTTTGAACAGCCGGTGGAAACCCTGGACAGCATGGCCGTCGGCACGATCAACCTGCTCGAAGCGATACGTTTTCTAGATAAGCCCGTCCGCTTTTACAGCGCCGGCTCCAGTGAATGCTTCGGAGACACCGAAGGCCAACCGGCAAATGAGCAGACACCCTTTCGCCCCCGCAGCCCTTACGCCGTAGCGAAAAGCACAGCACACTGGCTGGTCGCCAACTACCGGGAGGCATACGGGCTGCACGCCAGCACCGGCATATTGTTCAACCATGAATCCCCTTTGCGCCCCGAGCGTTTCGTGACCAAGAAGATTGTGGCCGCCGCGGTCCGCATCGCCGAAGGCGAGCGCTCACGTTTGACGCTGGGGAACATTGCCATCAAACGAGACTGGGGATGGGCACCTGAATATGTCGAGGCGATGTGGCGCATGTTGCAACAACCCAGCGGCTCAGACTTCGTGATCGCCACCGGACAATGCCACACCCTCGAAGAATTCGCACAGACCGCCTTTAATCACCTCGGCCTTGACTGGCGAGAACATACCGATCTTTCCGAGGCGCTTAGGCGCCCTTCTGATCTCGCCGGAGGGCTCGGCGATGCGTCCCGAGCCCGAGACGTTCTCGGTTGGTCGCCGACCTACCGAATGCAGGACGTCGTCAAAGCCATGGTTG
This sequence comes from Mycobacterium sp. NTMscope_Eco_3, assembly GCF_976985685.1. Lineage (NCBI taxonomy): Bacteria > Bacillati > Actinomycetota > Actinomycetes > Mycobacteriales > Mycobacteriaceae > Mycobacterium > Mycobacterium sp. NTMscope_Eco_3. The sequence continues at coordinate 3,187,263 of NZ_CDRJYZ010000001.1, forward strand.
AGGCCGAGCACACGGGAGTGAAGCCCCTATGAAAGTCGCATTCGACCATCACATCTTCGCTTACCAGCGATACGGTGGGGTTTCACGCTATTTCGTCGAACTGGCAAGCCGCCTTCCCGCCCACGGCGTGGAGGCATCGGTCATCGCCCCACTGCACATCAACAACTACCTGGCGAACGACTCCCGTGGCCTCACGCGGGGCAAGTACGTGCGCTCCCAATTCGCGGGCGTCCCCCTTGCGCTCGGACTGACAAACCGGTTGGCCGCACCCCTAGCATGGCGGGGAGCCAATCCCGACATCGTGCACGAAACCTATTTCTCCGCCAAACCATTTGGTAAGGCACGGCGCCGCGTCCTCACGGTCTACGACATGATCCACGAGCTCTTCATGCCTAACGCCAAACTTGCGATTGCCGCCAAGCGCGCGGCGGTGAAACGCGCCGACCACATCATCTGCATCTCCGAGAACACCAGGCAAGACCTGGTGCGCCTTCACGATATCGACCCGGCGCGCACCAGTGTCGTGCACCTTGGCTATTCGCTGACTGCCGAAGCTGACCCGGCCGAGGACGGTTTACGCGGACAAAGACCGACGCTCTTGTACGTCGGACTGCGAGGGGGCTATAAGAATTTCAGCACGTTGTTGCAGGCGTATAGCAGCTCGCCGGTACTGCGGGAATTCGATTTGATAGCCTTCGGCGGCCCCCCGTTGCGCCGCGACGAGCAGGAAGAAATCAATCGGCTGGGGATCGGCGACCAGGTGCGTTTCGAGTCAGGCTCCGACCGCGAACTCGCGGCACATTACCAGGCGGCCGCCGCGTTCATCTGCCCCTCAAAATACGAAGGATTCGGGATTCCACCCCTCGAAGCCATGAGCCACGGGTGCCCGGTTGTGTGCAGCAACGCAGGATCGATCCCCGAAGTAGTCGCAGACGCCGGCGTCTATTTCGATCCCAATAGCCCCGAGGAATTACGCACTACTCTTGAGCGCGTCGCAACCGACGAGGCGCTGCAAGCAGACCTGCGAGCGCGTGGATATGAACGCATCGCCGCCTTCTCCTGGGACAAGTGCGCCGCAGACACCGCACGAATCTATCGCGAAATCGTCTGATTGAAGGACCGTGCGCAACCCGCTGCCTGGGCACCTTGTTGACTTGGCCCATTCTCCGCGGTCAACCACTGCCGAGCACCATCAGTAATCGGCGCCGCCGTCGCCGACAGTGCCGACGACGCAGGGGCGACATCGCTCACGCGGTAGGCTGCCCGCTGGTTTCACAGTCTTCTTCACACTGGAGATGCGCCGATTAGCTAGTCTCAGCACAACGACCAGACCCATTCGAAGTCAAGGAACGCAAGGCTGGGACCAACAATGAGATTTGCCCTGGCGAGTTACGGAACTCGCGGCGACATCGAGCCGTCCGCCGCTGTGGGCCGCGAACTGCTGCGCCGCGGGCATGACGTTCGCCTGGCCGTCCCCCCCGAACTCGTTGGCTTTGTCGAGTCGATCGGGCTGGCGGCGGTCCCCTACGGCCCCACGGTGCAGGAGTTCCTCGACGAGGAATTTCTGCGGAACATGTGGTCGGATTCCTTCCGCCATCCGATCAGGTCGATACTCAAGATTTGGGAACCGCTCATCAAGTTCTGGGGCGATACCAGCACGACGCTGAAGTCGCTGGCGGAAGACGCCGACCTACTCACCACCGGCCTGAATTTCGAGCAGGCCGCCGCCAATGTGGCTGAGTACTACGACATTCCGTTGGCCTCGTTCCATCACTTCCCCATGCGCGCCAACGGCCAGCTGGTGCCGAGCATGCCGTCGCCGCTGGTCCGCTCGACGATGACGACGCTCGAGTGGCTGTTTTGGCGCGCGACAAAAAAGATCGACAACGCGCAGCGCCGAGAACTCGGGCTGCCCAAGGCGACACGCCGTTCCCAGCGACGGATCGCCGACCGCGGTTGGCTGGAAATCCAAACCTACGACGACGTGTTCTTCCCCGGCTTGGCCGCCGAATGGGCGAAATGGGGCAGCCGCCGTCCGTTCGTCGGCGCCCTGACGATGGAGTTGACGACCGACGCCGACGACGACGTCGCCTCGTGGATCGCCTCGGGGACACCCCCCATCTGCTTCGGGTCGGGGAGCATACCGGTCGAATCCCCCACCGCCACCGTCGAAATGATCGGCGCGGCGTGCGCACAGCTGGGCGAGCGGGCTCTGATTTGCTTCGGCGGAACGGAATTCAGCGACGTGCCGCATTTCGACCACGTCAAAGTCGTCGGACCGGTGAACTACGCGTCCATCTTTCCCGCCTGCCGTGCCGTCGTTCATCACGGCGGTTCGGGCACCACCGCCGCGAGCCTGCGAGCGGGCACCCCGACCCTGGCCCTGTGGAGTTCGGCCGATCAGCCGTATTGGGCGGCCCAGATCAAACGCTTGAAAGTAGGTGCCGCCCGGCGCTTTTCGGCCACCACCCGAGAATCTCTGGTGTCGGATTTGCACACCATCCTCGCCCCAGACTACGCGACCAGAGCCCGGGAACTCTCCGCCCGGATGAGCAAGCCCGCCGAGAGCATCGGGACCACCGCCGACCTCTTGGAGGAAGCCGTCCGCCGGAAAGTGGTTGGCTGAGGCCGCTTCATCGCCGCCCGGCGGGCGTGGAATTCATCCGGCTGGCGACCGCCTTGAGCGAATCGGGCAGGAAGCGCAGGGCCACACCCACGGTTTTGGTGGTCAACGAGCCACCGACGACCCTGCGGTCGCCCCGCATCATCGCCTCGAAGCCCTGCCTGGCGACCTCGGCCGGGTCGTCCTTCGGCTTTTGCCCCGCGCGTGTCTCGTCCATACCCGCGCGGTTGAAGAAGTTGGTCTCGATGGTGCCGGGTAGCAGGGAGGTGATAGTGATTCCGGTATCACGCAATTCGTCCTGCAACGCCCCGGCGAAGGACTGAACGAACGACTTGGAGGCATGATAAACGGCCTCGAAAGGTCCGGGCGCCATCGACGCCAGCGACGAGGTGAGCAGCACCTTCCCCGCGTCGCGCCGCGTCATGTTACGCAGCACGAGCTTGGCCAGGTGCACGGTCGACTTCACGTTGAGGTCGATGATGGATATGTCGTGTGCCAGGTCGCCCTCGACGAAACTCCCGCCGCCGCCGATGCCGGCGTTCAGCGCGGCCGCGTCGAGCGGCCGATCACCTTCTGCGACCTGCTGATAGAGCTGTTCGACGCCTTCCGGGGTACGTAGGTCAACCTGTACAGGCCGCACATCAACGCCCCACCGGGACAACGTGGTGGACGCCGGGTAGATGCCGTCGTTTTCGGCGGCCACCACCAGGTCATATCCCCGCTGGGCGAAAAGCTCCGCTAGCTCGAGACCGATTCCACTGGACGCGCCCGTGATCAATGCTAATGCCATAACAGAGGCCTACCCGTGTGAAAGACCATGAAACCCGATCGGGCAACAACGGGCGATCCAGCGAGCTAAAAACGTTGGGAGAAGGCCTGTTTCGCCTAGCGAGCCGGCTTGATGAGCAGGCCCTGGCCGGTGGGCAGTGTACAGATCTTCACACCCAGTTCGCCGGCGACCTGGTCCATGGCGGCGCGCTGCTCGTCGCGTCCCCGGTTCGCGTAGTCATCCAGCAGCACGAAGGCGCCGGGAGTGAGCCGCGGCCAAAAGAACCGCAGCGCAGCGACTTCGGGGCGAGCGCAGTTCATGTCGATGTGCAGGTACGCCACCGACGGCGCATCGACCTGCTCGAGTGTCTCCGGAACCGCGCCGACGATGATGCGCTGGTTTTTCCATTCCGCGAAATTGGCGCGGACGCTGTCCACCCCGTTGACGTACATCCCGTTGCGCAGGTGTCCTTTGCTGGTCTCCAGCGCCCCGGCCTGGCGTTCGTTCTCGGTGACGAACCGCGGGTCGAGACCGGCGAAGGTGTCGAGCAGGTAGAACGTCTTGCCCAGCCGATCCCAGTCGAGGTACTCCATGATCGCGCTGCTCAAAAACCCGTAACTGACGCCGCACTCGACGAAGTCGCCCTCGAGCTGGCTGGCGCTGGCCGCCGCCCACAGCCCCACGTGCACGCGCCACTGCCACTGGTACCAATCCTCGTTGCCGAGGGAGCGGGCACCACGCTGGTAGGCACGCCGGAATTCGGGATCATCGAGGAACGCATGAAAGTTGTTGAACGTGATCAACGCATCGTTGGCGTAGACGTCAGGCAACAGCGTGCGCGCGAGCCAGTATTCGGTGCGCACCCACCACATCCGCAGGCGGGTGCCGGTTGTCAGCCCAGTTGCCACGGCGGCAACCATAGCATCGGCGCGTGCCGTCCCCGGGGGGAACGGAAGCGGTTCATCATGATCGTGTTTCGCCTACCCTGCACCAAAGGGCAAACCATCTCGTACACCTAATGTTTCAGCGTTCTCTTCAGGACTTACGCCACAGCACGCCGGTGCCGTCGATCTCGACGATCTCGTCGGTTATCCCATGCTTGGCGCGGTAGTCCGTCACGGCCTGCGCGCACGCCTTGATCGCGTGGTAGTCGTCGACGATACAAAAGCCTCCGGGCGCCAGCCGCGGGTAGAGCGCGTCGAGCGCCTGAATCGTCGACTCGTAAAGGTCGCCGTCGAGCCGGAGCACGGAAATGCGGTCGATCGGGGCGTCCTGCAGGGTGTCCTTGAACCAACCCGGAAGAAAACGCACCTGGTCATCCAGCAACCCGTAGCGCTCGAAATTCGCCTTGACGTGCTCTTGGGGCACCCCCAGGATGCGCGCGTGGCGATGCAGCCTGATCCCTTTATCCGCTTTGTAATTGACGGTGTCGGGGGGCGGGACTCCGGCAAACGAATCGCACAACCATACGGTGCGCTTCTCGTCGCCGTATGCCGCCAACACGGCACGCATCAAGATGGAAGCGCCGCCGCGCCACACGCCGCACTCGACCAGATCGCCGGGCACGTCCTCTTGCAGGACCGTCTCCACGCAGTGCTGCAGACTGGTGAGCCGCTGCATCCCGATCATCGTCAAGGCATCGGCCGGCCAGTCCAGGCCCAAGTCGCGCGCCTGTTTGTTGAACGGCCGTTTGCGCACCAGCAGCAGGTTGCGCGTACTGAACAGGGGGCGCCCCAGGCGGTACAGCCCCACCGGCACCAGCTCGTCGCTGCCGTATCTGGTGAGGTCGCGCCGGAGCAGATCGAGGTATGCGAACCGCGTGTCGTGATCAGTCACGGCCAAAACTACCCCCAACTCCGCGTGCCAGTAATACCGGTAGAGAGCCTAGACGTCCCTCGATGCCATCAATGCGTTTCGCAGTGTATCCGTCACCGTCTGCTCAGCGACTTCGCTCTGTCGATACCCCGGGAACACAGCGCCCCGAACGAGCGAATTCTTCCAGCAGATCGACGGCGCGCCCTGCGCTCTCGGCGGGTTTGGTCATCCGGGTCGCCAGTTCACGGGCGCGGGTGGCGTACTCCGGGGCAAGGATCGTCCGCAGATCGGCAATCAGAGTTTCGGGGGTGGAGCTCGAGAACCGTCGGGATGTGCCGACCTTCAGGTGTTTGACGCGCGACCCCCACATCGGCTGGTCGCCTGCCGTCCAGAGGATCAGCGAGGGGATCCCCGCGCGCAGGCCGGCGGCCGTGGTGCCCGAGCCACCGTGATGAACGACCGCGCGACAGGCGGGAAAGATTTTCGTGTAGTTGACCACGCCGACGACCTTGACGTGATCCAGGTGGGGAACGTCGCTGAAGTCGCTCCAGCCGGAGCAGATCAACGCCCGCTCCCCCAGCTCCGCGCAGGCGGCGCCGATCATTCTCACCGTGTCGGCGGGCGACTCGGCGACCGGCATGCTGCCGAAGCCGAAGCAGATCGGAGGGGTGCCCTGGGCGATCCACCCCAACACCTCGTCGTCGCATTCGGTCGTCAGTTCCATGGTCAGCGAGCCCACAAACGGCCGCTGACCACCCCACTTCGCCCATTCGTGGGCCAGTCGGGGGAAGCAAACGTCGTCGTAGGCCTGGATTTCCAGCGACCCCCGCTCGGCGATCCGCCGCGGCGAGGCCACCGTTGCGGTGGGGAGGCCGAACTCGCGCCGCTGACGATCCTCGGCCTTCTTGTTCATCCGCCAGCACATCCAGTCGTACACGGCCATTCCGGTGCGGACCATGGGCCCGGGCACCCCCGGAACAACCTGGCCGTTGGGCCGCATCGGGATGTAGTGCAATGTGGCCATCGGGATGCCGTAATAGTCGGCGACGTTGATCGCCAAATCCTGGTAGAGCTGCCCGGTGAACAGCAAATCGGCTCCGGCGCCCACCGACATCAGCGCCGAGCTCATTTCCTGCCAGTTCTTCAGTACCGGTTCCCAGGCTTCCCGTATCAACTTGACCGGGCCCCGGAGGAAATTCTTGAAGAAGTCGCGGATGAACTCGTCGCTCCAAAAGTCATGCATATCCGGCCCGTACGGGATCGCCGGGACACCGGCCTCCTCGGCCAGATCGACAAGATTGGGCGGCACGGCCATGCGTACCGAGTGGCCTCTGCGTATCAGCTCACGACCGATGGTGAGGCAAGGCTCGATATCGCCACGCGTCCCATAGCTTGCCACAGCAAATTTCATCGCGACTGTTACCTTAATCAATCTCCGACGGCACGGGCAACTTTGACTGCGGCGTTTCCGCTCGGTAATCTGCGGCCCGCCATTGGTCCCGTGGTTTCGTCAGAGGCATTTGGTTGTCGTTGTTTCGCAATGGATTTGAGGGCCCGCGCCCGAGCGGGATAGTACGCGCACCGGCGAGCCGAGTGCGACGAAGCCAACCTCATCGCCCTAGCCCCCCGGTAGTCGAGATATGACGACCCTTGGGCAGGTATGGCCGACCCCCGGGCGTCGTCGCCTGTTCTCACGTCAGTGTGCCAGACGATCCACATCGTGTCTTGAAAAGCGAGAAGTCGTACCGGTTGCCTGCGTACGCCGAAAGGCCACCGGATTTGGCCGTTTCCCCAGTACAACTGCCATGAGCCGGCCGGACGATCAGGCGCGACTCCGCGAGCTGACGAACTGCTCCACGACGTCGGCGGCCTTGATTACACTGTCCGCCGGCTTGGTCATCCGGGCGGCGATCTCGCGAGCGCGCCGGGCGTAATCCGGGGCGAGGATCCGGCTCAGATCCCCCACTAGTGATTTGCGATCGGTGGCCGAAAATCGCCGTGTGGTACCAACTTTCAGCCGTTTGAGCTGAGCGCCCCAGATGGTCTGGTTGGCGTCCATCGACAGGATCAGCGTGGGGACCCCGGCGCGCAGGCTGGCCGCGGTGGTTCCCGAGCCGCCGTGATGAACGACCGCGCGGCAGGCGGGAAAGATCGTCGCATAGTTCACCGGGCCCACCACCTTGACGTGATCGGGAAGGGGGACGCCGCTGAAGTCGCTCCTGCCGGCGCAGAGCAACGCCCGCTCGCCCAGCTGCGTGCAGGCGGAGCTGATCATGTCGACGGTGTCGGCCGGAGATTCGACCGGCATGCTGCCGAATCCGAAGCAGATCGGCGGTGTCCCCGCGTGGATCCAGGACATCACGTCGTCGTCGGCCTCGGTGGTCAGCTCCATCGTCAGCGTGCCGACAAAGGGTCGCAGGCCGTCCCATTTCGCCCATTCGTCGGCCAGCCCGGGAAAACAGGCCTCGTCGTAGGCCTGGATTTCCAGCGATCCGCGGTCGGCGATCCGCCGCGGTGACGGCGCTGTCGCCTTCGGCAGCCCGAGTTCCCGGCGCTGGGTGTCCTCGACCTTTTTGTTCAGGCGCCAGCAGTACCAGTCGAACGCCGTCATTGCCGAGCGGGCCAGCGGCGGCGGCAGCATCGAAACGACCTGGCCGTTGGGCCGCATGGGGACGTGATGCAGCGTGGCCAGCGGAAGGTCGTAATACTCCGCGACGTTGGCGGCGGTCTCCTGGTAACTCTGCCCGGCGAACAGCAGGTCGGCGCCGTCCGCCAGCGACATCAGCGTGGTGTTCATCTGCGCCCAGCACTGGTCACTGAGATCCCACATCTCGCGCCACATGCCGCGCATCTCCTGGATCTTCCAGAATCCGCGGAAGAACGAGGTCCAGAAGTTGCGGTAGACGTCCAGCCAGGCCTGCGATTCCAGCCCGTAAGGGACCGCGGTCAGACCCGCCGCTTCGGTGAAGCTCACCGAGTCGGGCGGGACGGCCATGACCATGTCATGCCCTCTGCGCTGCAGTTCACGGGCGACAACCACGGAAGGCTCGATATCGCCGCGCGTTCCATAGCTGGCGAGCACACATTTCATCGCGGATCAAAGCCCTTCGGTTGCGCCATCACGGTGATGCACCGATCACTTTAAATAGCGCCGAATCCCCACTGCACCGGTTTGCGCGATCGTCACGGCTTGCGCCACAGCACGCCGGTGCCGTCGATTTCCTCGATCTCTGCGGTGACGCCGTGAGCCGTGCGGTAATCCGCTACGGCCTGCCGACATGCGTCGATGGCGTGGTAATCGTCGATGATGCAATACCCGCCCGACGAGAGTCGCGGGTAGAGGGCATCGAGGGCCTGGATCGTCGACTCATAAAGGTCACCATCGAGCCGCAGGACGGAAATGCGATCGATCGGCGCATCCTGCAGCGTGTCTTTGAACCACCCCGGAACAAAACGAACGCGGTCATCGAGCAGCCCGTAGTGTTCGAAATTCGCCCTGACTTGCGCTTCGGATACCGCGAGCACCCCGGCGGCGCGATGCAAGTTGATGCCTTTGTCCGCTTCGTAGTGCGCGGTGTCCGGTGGCGGCACCCCTTCGAATGAATCGCATAGCCACACGGATCGCTTCTCGTCCCCGTAGGCGGACAACACGGCGCGCATCAGAATCGACGCCCCACCACGCCACACCCCGCACTCGACCAGGTCACCGGGGACGTCTTCCGTCAGAACCGTTTCCACGCAGCGCTGCAGGCTGGTCAACCGCTGCATGCCGATCATCGTCAGTGCGTCGGCCGGCCAATCCAGGCCCAACTTCCGGGCGTGCTCGTTGAACGGACGCTTGCGGACCAGCATCAGGCTGCGGGTGCTGAAGAGACGGCGCCCCAGACGGTCCCAGCCCACCGGCACCAACTCGTCGCTGCCGTACCGGGTGAGGTTACGTCGCAGCAGGTCAAGATACGCGGATCGGGTATCGAGGAACGGAGACCGCATGTCACGATCGGTCACGGTCAAGGCTGCCCCCTGGTTCAAATGAAAGACTGGCGGTGAGTGATCCGTCCCTGCCCCTACCGGGGAGTAGCAACCATCATAGGCGTAAAAAAGCACTGCTTCGGCTACCGCCAGCCGCTCCAGGCCGGACCTCTTAGCGCTGTCCCGCCTGTTCCACGACGCGACGGCCGGATTCGTTCGACGCGGCCTCGGGCCGTTCGGCGATCCAGTCGAGCAGCGCGCGCAAACCGTCATCGAGCGACCCCGCGGGGCGCCAGCCGAGCTCGTTGATCGCCGGCTCGATGTCGCAGCTCGCGGCGCGTACGTCGCCGTCGCGGAATTTCGCGACGACGGTCGGTTCGGGCGCGCCGCACATGGCGGCGATCTTGTTGGCCAACTCGTGGATGGTGGTGGCCTGGCCGGACCCGATGTCGAGGCAGCGCGGCTGGGTTGCCGGGCGCTGGACCGCCGCGAAGAGGGCATCGACGACGGCGTCGATGTAGACGAAATCGCGCACGATGCGGCCGTCTTCGTATACCTCCAACGCAAGCCCCTGGCGCGCCAGCCGCGCGAAGAGGGCGACGATCCCGGTGTACGAATTGGTCAGCGACTGGCCGGGACCGTAGACGTTCTGCAAACGCAGCACGCTGAGGTTGGTGTCGTGCGCGGACGTCCACGCGGCCAACAGGTGCTCTTGGGCGAGTTTGGTCGCGGCGTAGACGTTGGTGGGCCGGGGTTCGGTTCGGTCGGCGCGGCTCGGCAGCGGCACCGCCTCTTCACCCGCGGGGCCTTGCGGATCCCAGAGACCCGCGACGAGTTGCGCGTGGCTGCGGGGTCGCGGGTAGAAGATCTGCGAGCCGGACTGCCATGAGCCCTCGCCGTACACCGCCCTCGATGACGCCAGGACGAGTTGTTCGGGCACGTGTCCCGAGCGGCTCAAGGCGTCGAGAAGCTGGGTGGTTCCCACGACGTTCACCGAGCCGTGCCGCGTCGCCTCGGACAGCGATTGCGCGGTGCCCGTCTCGGCGGCCAGGTGGACGACCTGGGACGGACGGAACAACCGCAGCACCGCGTCGAAGTCGGGCGCGTGCGTGACGTCCCCGGTGAACAACCGCACCGACTCCGGCAGCTCGATCGGCCGATCTCCCCCGTGCACCTGTGGATGCAGCACGTCCATCACGGCGACGTCGTATCCGGCCTCGATGAGACGACGGGCGAGCGCCGACCCGATGAATCCCGCCCCACCGGTGATGAGCACGGACGCTGACACGAATCGACGCCTTCCGTTCGGATGCTGAGGAAAATATGCGATCGGCACACTCGCCGAGATCGCCATCCGGTCGATCATATCGGGCACTTACCGCCGCATCCGACGATTCTGCCAAGCAGATCGCCGGCGCATCGGGGCGCGCCACATGCACGAAAAGGCGCTACGCCCAAGTCCCCCTGTGCCGGTGGGCCAGTGCGACGACCTCCATCACCGGCCTCGCGATGGCCGGCCGCAAAACCCGGAACAGCATGCTGTTGGACAAGCCGTGAAAATCCTCGTACGCCTTACGGAAATCACGCTCGCTCGCCCGGTAGGACTCGAAAACGCGGTCCAACGTTGACGTGTCGATGGGGTCGTCCTGCGCGGCCTCGCGAAGCGCTTCGTAGATCGTGGAAATCCAATCGGCGCCGAAAAGATCCGTCACCGGGCCGCAGTGCCGCTGCCGATGCAGACCAGGGGTGAGGAATCGCTCAACGGCGTCCTCGTCCTGGGCATGCAGTTCGACCGGCAGTTCCGCGGAGATGCGCTTCATTTCCCGGCGCCAGTCGTCGAGGAGGTTCGCGTAGTCGACGAAAACCCGCGGTACGCCGCGTGAATTTCGTTCGGCCAGGATGTTGCATTTCAACCACAAGGCGCTCGCGAGCGCGGGAGAGACGTGCCAGGCCTTCGCGATCGACGAAATGACCTCTTGCGGATGACGTACCGCGATCACCGAGGCGACGTCGAACCCCGCCATGCGCGCCGCCTCGAACCACAGGTTGGACAGTGTCGTGATCCTCGGTTCTTTGATCACCACGAGCGGCGCCGCCGGCAGCGTGGACAGATATTCGGCGACTTTGGCGATGCAGGCCTTGCTCTCCTTGTCGGGCGAACCTCGATCGAGAAAGCGAAGTGAGGGGTCGTACCAATTGGTCCCGAGACGGCGCAGGATCGTTTCGTTGAGCGAGATGGCCGCTCGCGGTTCCCAATACCCGAGCGGATTGTTGGCGTCGGCGCCCAGCATCGCGGCCGGCAGCGTGCCACCGCACAGCGAGAGCACCCGGGTGAGCGCCGATGTTCCCGACCGTTGCGGTCCCAGCACGAAGAGGGCGACCGGGCGGTTCCCGGAGCCGACCTGGTTGGGGGAAGTCAAGGCGTTTTCGACGGGCTTGGTGATGCGGGCCAATCTCATCGCGAATCCAAACCTTTCACTGGTCGCGCACGTGGGCGACTTTCGGAGTTCGGTTGATATCCAGGGGTTTCCGAGGTGGTGTACGCGCGATCAACGCGCAGCAACCGTTCGAAATTGACACCGTCGCGCGTGCCACGATGTCAGAGACCAAATCACAGCCTGCTCAACGACTTTGGCAAAGAGAAGGCGATACCGCACTCCTCTTGCGGAGTCAGGCTTGACTTGTGACCGGCAACTTCTGCCCCCCGGTGAGAACCATCAATCATTGCGCCCGCTAAGGACTATAACCCGACCACACGATCCAGGCGGCGCTTTTACGAAACTGTTTTGCGTACTTAATCTTTGGAGTCTTTTGTCTACGCCCAGGCTCCCCGGCGCCGGTGCACCATCGCGGCGACCTCGAGGATCCGCTTCACGATGAACGGCCTGAACACCCGGCGAACCAAGCTGTTGGTGCGGGCGTGGAATTCCGTGAACGCCATGCGGAAATCACGCTCGCCCGCCTGATACGACTCGAAAACCCGGTCCAGGGTCGCTACGTGCAGGGGGAAGTCCTGCGCGGCCCCGCGCAGTGCCTCATAGACGGCGGAGATCCAGTCCGCGCCGAAATGGTCCGCCACCGGGCCGCCGTATCGCTGGCGTCGAAGTTCGGGGGTGAGAAACTCCTCGACGGCGCTTTCGTCGACGGCGTCCAAATCGATTTCCAGCGTGGCGGCAATGCGCTTCACCTCTCGTTTCCAGTCGTCGAGGAGGTTGCCGTAGTCGACGAACACGCGCGGCATACCGCGGGTGTGCCGCTCGGCGAGCAGGTTGTATTTGAGCCACAAGGCGCTCGACAGCTCCGGCGAGGTGTCCACGTATTTCGCCGCCGAGGCGACAACCTCTTGCGGGTGGCGCACCGCAATCACGGCGGCGATGTCGAAGCCGACCTGGCGCGCCGCCTCGAACCAGAGGCCGGACAGCGCCGTGATCCTCGGCTCCTTGATGACCACCAGCGGCGCCGTCGGCAGTGTGCCCAGATACGCCGCGATCTCCGCGATGCAGGCCGCCTTCTCTTCGGCGCCGAACGCGCACTCCTCCTGCAGGCGAAGCGTCGGGTCGTACCAGTTGCTGCCGTGGCGGCGCATGATCGTTTCGTTGAGCATGATCGCGGCGCGTGGCTCCCAATAACCGCGCGGGTTGTTGCCGTCGGCGCCGCACATTCCGGCCGGCAGCGTGCTGCCGCACAGCGACAAGACCCGGGTCAGCGCCGACGTCCCGGACCTCGCCATTCCCAGCACGAACAGCGCAACCGGACGGACGGCGGTTGCTTGGCCGGCGGATGACTCTGGGAGATCGGCGGGTTGGCTGGTCCGGGGAGCTGTCATCGGTGGCCCACACTTTCAGTTGCGCGTCATGCGGCCCCCGGGATCACGGGTCATTATGCATGAATTTGCAATTTGCGGGGCAAAGTTCAAATACGCGCTTCCGGCAACGCCGTCGCCGACCAAGAGGTGCCTACAGCAACGCGCATTAATCGTTTGGTCTGGACGACTTTATCTCACGGTAAAGGTGAGATTGAGTGTCGTGCGGCGCGGAATCCGCGACTCAGTCGCCGGTGACGGTGTGCGCGGACGGTTGTGCGTCAGCGACCACGCCGTCCCATTCACGCGCTTTGCGCTTGAAGCGGGACTTGAGCGCAAGCGCGCGCTTTTCCACCAGGAACCAGCTCAGTGCGGCCAGTGGCAGGGTCGCGACGGCGGCGACCACGGCGAACGCGACGGGAGGCAGGAAGCCCAGCCCGCAGATCACCAACAGCTGCTGCATGGGCCACGCGTAGATGTACACGCCGTAGGACAGGTCCGTACGTAAACGCATGCGCTGGTTGTGGATCAGCGCCCCCGAAACGACGACGGCGTAGGCCAGCGGGAGGGCGGCGAGGACTCGATAGTTCGGCACCAGCAAGCCGGCCACCACCACGATGGCCGCGCTCACGGCAACAAGTGACCATCGGGCGGGAATCAAATCCTGGAATTGATGTAGGACCGCGCCGGCGGCGAAGACGAGGGCGAACCGCGTGATCATCTGCGGGAGCGTCTCCACCGCGCCCACCGGGTACGAAACGAGCGCCGCGGCCACCAAGAACAGTGCGAACACCACCGGAGCGGGCCAGCGGCGTTTGAGGAGTCCGGCCACGCCGGCAATAGCGATGGCGATGTAGCAGAGGAATTCGAAAACGAGGGTCCACAGCACGCCGTCCCACACGCCCGGGAAGGGGACGTTTCGGGGCGTTCCGTCGATACCGGTGTGATACACGTTCAACACGGCGTTGTTCAGCACGTACTCGATCGGCGCGGTAGACAACAGCAGCTTGGCGGCCGAGCCCCCCTGGATCGCCACGCCCAGCGGGGCAATGACGAAAGCCACCACGGCCACGCAGACCCACAGGCCCGGAAAAATCCGAAGAACGCGGGCGACGAAGTATTCGCGAAGCCGCGGATTGCGCACCCAGCTCGCCGTGATGAGGAACCCCGATATCGCGAAGAATCCGTCCACCCAGAACTGCGTGAGCAGCTGTTCCACCGGTGGGTAGATCTTGCGGCCGGTGAGGAACCAGGAGTGTTGCAGGATGACGCCGGACGCCAGCACCAGTCGCCAAACGTTCAGTGCGTTGTTTCGGGTGTCGAACACCTGGGCGAGCGTCGAGCGCCCCGGTCCTCGCCGCTTTGGGTTGACGGTTGCGTCGGGGCCAGAGACTGCCGGGTTCGCGCTCATCCGACCGATTCTCGCTGCCCGGCGCCCGGGCACCAAAATCGCAGTCCGGTCATCAACACACCCGCGAAGCCAGGATTACCGGCGGGCATTGTTTTCGGGAAACGCCGCGGCAATTCGCAGGAATGAGCTGAGCAAACATCCAGCAAACACTACATCGCACGTAAACAACTGCACATGGGGCTTTCGACCACCGTCATTCGAATCGGCCAGTCGATTTAAGCGCCCCCGTTAATTACGCGGTCGTTTGCATTGCGGGAACGCACCGTCCGGGGGCTCGTGCGCGTTTCGGCGTTAGCCGGCGACGGCCCCAGGCTCGCAGAACGGCGCCCCGAACTCGGTGACCGGGCGGAATCCGCGTTTGCGTGCCTTGTCCGCGGCCCTGCGGATCAGCGCATAAATCCCGACGAATGCCGCATGGTCGGACATCACCAGCGGCGTCAGCAGGCGGTTGTGCACCAACGCGAACGCCACCCCCGAGGCGGGATCGGCCCATCCGACCGAACCGCCCATCCCGACGTGACCGAAGCCGGGCATCACACCGCCGATCGGCAGACTGTGATAACCGAGGCGGAAAGCCAACGGCACGTAGATATTTCGGTCCGGCCGCAGGCTGCGCTCCCCCGTCAGGCTTGCCGTCAGGTCGCGGGAGAGGAATCGGATGCCGTCCACCTCGCCACCGTTGGCGATGGCGCCGTACATCCGCGCCAGGCCGCGCGCCGTGGCGACCCCGTTGGCCGCCGGGATCTCGGCGTCCAGCAGCGGGGTATCGCCCTGAACCGCGGCGACCATGCCCGGGAAATAGATCGACCGGAATCCGCCGGAGAGCTCGTTGGCGACCTTGCGGGAGACGTAGTTGACGAGCGAACTGCCCAAAAGGTTCTGCGGCGCGACGATCTCGGCGACCCGCGTCGGGCACCCGGCCGGCGGCCGGCCCAGGTACAGGCCGTCGACGCCCAGCGGCTCGGCGAGTTCCTCGCGAATCAGCGTGCGCATCCCCTTACCGGTCACCGCCCGACCCAGGCCGGACATTAGCCAGCCGAAGGTCAGCGCGTGGTACGCGGATTTGCCCAGCAGCCGCCCGGGAGCCGCCGCGGCCAGCCGCTCCTCCATCACCACGTGATCGAGGAGGTCTTCCTTGGTGGCGCCGCGCAGACCCGACAGGCCGGCCTGGTGCCGCATCACCTGGCGCACGGTCATCTCGGCCTTGCCGTTGGCCGCGAACTCGCGCCAGTATTCGGCGACGGGGGCGTCGTAGTCGATCAGCCCCCGGTCAGCGAGCCGGTGGATGACGGTGGCGGCCATTCCCTTGGTCGCGGAGAACACCATCGGGGCGGTGTTCTCCGACCACGGCCGCTGGCCACCCCGGTCGGCAAAACCCGTCCAGACGTCCACGACGGGCCGGCCGTCGACATAGACGGCCAACGCCCCGCCACCGAACCGGCGGGCGGGAAACATGCTGGAAAAGCTACGAACGACGCACCCGAAGTGTGAGTCCGCCGCGCCGGACACACGGTGACCTGCGTCAAGGTCATCGTGGACACGGACCGCGCGGCGATTGACTCGGCTATCCACCGTCACACTTTGAATTTACTTGGATTACACACCCGGCAGGAGCGAAACCCCCCGAATATTTACCTATCCGTTAGCCGGACGCGGCCGTCAAGATTTGCTGGGCCGCCAGGGCCGGAGTTAGCTCCCCCGCCTTGACCTTTCGCTCGACGTCGGCCCGGATCTTGCGCACCGCCGGGTTGGAGGCCAGCCGGTCCAACACCGTGTCGCGCACCATCTGCCAGGTCCAGTCGACCAGCTGGCCGCGGCGGCGCGCCTCGAACTCCCCCGCGTCGCTGAGCACCGTGCGATGACGTTCGACGGTGTCCCACAGTTCGTCGAGGCCGGTTCCCTCCGCGGCGCTCATCGTGAGAACGGGCGGCCGCCATAGCGTTTCGCGCGGATAGATCAACCTGATCGCCCCGGACAGCTCGCGCGCGGCCGACCGCGCCTCGGGCAGGTGCTTCCCGTCGGCCTTGTTCACCACGACGATGTCGGCCAGCTCCAGCACGCCCTTCTTGATGCCCTGCAGCTGGTCGCCGCCGCGCGCCAGGGTCAGCAACACGAAGGTGTCGACCATGTTGGCCACGGTCACCTCGGACTGACCGACGCCGACGGTCTCGATCAGGATCACGTCGAAACCGGCGGCCTCCAGCAGCACCGACGCTTCGCGGGTGGCCTTGGCCACCCCGCCCAGGGTGCCCGACGTGGGCGACGGCCGAATGTATGCATCCGGGTGCATGGCAAGGCGCGACATCCGGGTTTTGTCACCGAGGATCGAGCCGCCGGTGCGCGTCGACGACGGATCGACGGCCAACACCGCCACGCGATGGCCCATTTCGATCAGGTGCATGCCGAGGGCCTCGATGGTGGTGGACTTCCCCACCCCGGGAATCCCGGTGATGCCCACCCGATGCGCGTTGCCCGAGTCCGGCGTCAGCTCCAACAGCAGCCGCTGCGCCTTCTCCTGGTGATCCCTGCGGGTGGACTCCAGCAGGGTGATGGCGCGCGGCAGCGCCGCGCGGTCGCCACTGCGGATGGCCTTGGCCAGCTGCTCTGGGTTCATTTCCACACCGCGAGACTGCAACTGGCGGCGCATTTCCCGAGTAACCCCGTCGGTAGTTGCAGTCTCGCGCGCATCATTAGAGGTCGTAACCCAGCCGCTCGGCGAGCTTGTGCAGCAAGCCGATTGCGGCGTCGGCGATCACCGTGCCGGGCGGGAAGATGGCGGCGGCCCCGGCCTCGTACAGCTCGTCGAAGTCCCCGGGCGGGATGACGCCGCCCACCACGATCATGATGTCGGGGCGCCCCACCTCGGCCATCGCCTCGCGCAGCGCCGGCACCAGCGTCAGGTGACCCGCCGCCAGCGAGGACACCCCGACCACGTGCACGTCGTTGTCGGCCGCCTGGCGGGCCACCTCCTCGGGCGTGGAGAACAGCGATCCGACGTCGACGTCGAAGCCGATATCGGCGAACGCCGTCGCGATCACCTTCTGCCCGCGGTCGTGGCCGTCCTGCCCCATCTTGGCCACCAGAATCCTGGGGCGGCGGCCGTCGGCCTCGGCGAACTTCTCGACGAGTTCGGTTGCGCTGGCCATGTTTCCGGCCTTTCCAGCTTCGTCGCGGTAGACGCCGGCGATGGTGCGGATCTCCGCCTGGTGACGGCCATACACCTTCTCCAGCGCGTCGGAGATCTCGCCGACGGTGGCCTTGGCGCGGGCCGCGTCGATGGCCAGCGCCAGCAGGTTGTTGCCCAGCCCGTCCTCACCCGCACGGCCGTGCGCCGCCGCGGCGCGCGACAACTCGGCGAGCGCCGCGTCGACGGCCTGCTGGTCGCGGCTTTCCCGCAGCTCCTTGAGCTTGGCCAGCTGCTCGGCGCGCACGCGGCTGTTCTCGACCTTGAGGACCTCGACCTCCTGGTCCTCTTCGACCTGGTACTTGTTGATCCCGATCACCGGCTGGATCCCGGAGTCGATGCGGGCCTGGGTGCGCGCGGCCGCCTCCTCGATGCGCAGCTTGGGGATCCCGTCGCTGATGGCCTGGGCCATGCCGCCGTGCTCGGTGACCTCGGCGATGTGGGCGCGGGCCTTCCGCGCGAGCTGATGGGTCAGCCATTCCACGTAATACGAGCCCGCCCACGGGTCGATGGGCCGCGTGGTCCCCGACTCCTGCTGCAGCACCAGCTGGGTGTTGCGGGCGATGCGCGCCGAGAAGTCGGTGGGCAACGCCAGCGCCTCGTCCAGCGCGTTGGTGTGCAGCGACTGGGTGTGCCCCTGGGTGGCGGCCATGGCCTCGATGCAGGTGCGGGCGACGTTGTTGAAGGCGTCCTGCGCGGTCAGCGACCAGCCCGAGGTCTGCGAATGTGTGCGCAGCGACAGCGATTTGGCGCTCTTCGGATCGAACTGGCTGACCAGCTCGCTCCACAACAGCCGGCCGGCCCGCAGCTTGGCGACCTCCATGAAGAAGTTCATCCCGATGCCCCAGAAAAAGGACAGCCGCGGCGCGAACTTGTCGATGTCCAGCTCGGCGTCCAGGCCGGCCTTGATGTAGTCGACCCCGTCGGCCAGCGTGTACGCCAGCTCCAAATCCGCTGTGGCACCGGCCTCCTGGATGTGGTAACCGGAGATCGAGATGGAGTTGAACTTGGGCATCTTGGCGCTGGTGTAGGCGAAGATGTCGGAGATGATGCGCATCGACGGCTTGGGTGGATAGATGTAGGTGTTGCGCACCATGAACTCTTTGAGGATGTCGTTCTGGATGGTGCCGGCCAGCTTCTCCGGCGGAACACCCTGCTCCTCGGCGGCCACCACGTACAGCGCCAGGATCGGCAGCACCGCGCCGTTCATGGTCATCGACACCGACACCGTCGACAGGTCGATGCCGTCGAACAGCTGCCGCATGTCGAGGATGGAATCGATTGCCACACCGGCCATTCCGACGTCACCCTGCACGCGCGGGTGGTCGGAGTCATACCCGCGGTGGGTGGCCAGGTCGAAGGCCACCGACAGACCCTTCTGGCCCGCCGCCAGGTTGCGGCGGTAGAAGGCGTTGGACTCGGCGGCGGTGGAGAAACCGGCGTACTGCCGAATCGTCCACGGCTGGTTGACATACATCGTCGGGTAGGGGCCGCGCACGAACGGCGGTTCACCGGGGAAGCTGTGCAGCGGATAGCCGTCGGCCTCGACGGCGGCGCGGTCGGCGGCGATGTAGACCGGTTTGACGTCGATGTCTTCCGGCGTATGCCATTGCAGCTGATCGGGTGTGTACCAGTGCGCGGCCGCGGCCGCGGCCACGTGTTCGTCGACGGCGGCTTCGGTCGCCGGCGCGATGGTCCGCTCGCTGTGCAGCGGAACCTCGGCGAAGCTGCCGACAGCAGGTGCAGTGGTCGTCATGCTAGCTACGCCCCCAACCTTGTGAGCAGATCCGACAGTGCTTCGACCGCATTGATTTTCGCAGTCAGGAATTGGTCCGGTTGGTGCTCGGCGTCGGCCACCGCCTTTTCGGGCCCGGCCAGATACACCCGGGAGATTCCGGCGTCCCGGGCGGCCTGCACGACGCCGGACGCCTCGTCCCCGTAGCGCTTGTCGGTGCCGCAGATGACCGCCACCGTCGGCGACCCCGCCTCGGCCACCGCCGCCGCGACGCCGGCCGCGTCGACGGTTCCGGGGTTGACCGCCTCGATGCCCCCGGAGGCCAACAGGTTCGAGGCGAACGTCGCGCGAATGTTGTTCTCGGCCAAGGGGCCCAGGGGCAGCAACAACGCTTGGGGGCGCGAGCCGGTGCGGGCCACGAAGGCGTCGGAGCGATCGCGCAGGGCTTCGAACTCCGCGGCGTAACGCACCAGCTTGCCGGCGGCGAGCGGCGAATACGACGAGTCGCTTTGCGGCAGCGGCGGTTCGGTGAGGTTCGGGAATTCGTTGACGCCCGTGATCGCGGTGCGGCGGTGCGCGATGTCGTCGCTGCGGCGGGCCGCGATCTCGGCGATCTGGCCGGCGATGAAGTCGGCAGCCTCGGTGAATCCGCCGTGCGCCTCGATGGCCTGGAAATGCTGCCAGGCCTGCTCGGCCAGCCGGGCGGTGAGGTCCTCCACGAACCACGACCCGCCGGCCGGGTCCAGCACGCGACCCACGTGTGACTCCTCGAGCAGCAGCAGCTGGGTGTTGCGTGCGATGCGGCGCGCGAAACTTGTTGCTATGTCTGGGAATCCGCCGTCGATCGCCACGTCGAACGGGAAGACCAGCAGGGAGTCTGCGCCGCCCACCCCGGCGCCGAAGGCGGCGAGGGTGCAGCGCAGCATGTTCACCCAGGGGTCGCGCTGGGTCATCATCGGCAGCGAGGTCTCGGCGTGGATGACGGCCGCGCCGGAATCGGGCTCGCCGACGACCTCGGCGACCCGCGCCCACAGGTTGCGCGCCGCGCGGAACTTGGCGATCGTCATGAACTGGTCGTCGTCGGCGGCGAACCGGAAGCTGATCTGCCGCAACGCCTGGCCGATCGGCATCCCCGCCTCGGTGAGCACCCGCAGGTAACTCACCGCGGCCGCGACACCGGCGGCCAGCTCCCACGTCGCGTTGGCGCCCAGATTGTGAAAGGCGGGCCCGTCGACGGTGATCGCACGCACGCCGGTGTGCTCGGCCGCCCGCTTGGCGACGGCGACCACGTCCTCGATCCTCGGCGCGGGCCGGCCGCTGTGCGCCGCTGTCAGCGGGTCACCGCCCAGGTCGATCGACACGGTGGCGCGCTGGTCGGGTTCCACCCCGTCGGCCAGCGCCAGCGCCACGTCGCTGGCCGCCGCGTAGTCGGCGCCGGCCTCGAGGATCAGCGGCGCCATGCTCAGGTAGACGCCCTGCAGCGCGTCGGCCAGCTGGTCGGGCGCCACGCCCGACTCCCCGATCCGCAGCACCAGGGCGCTGGCTCCGTTGCCGAGCGCGTCGAGCACCGCGGAGTTGACGTCCTTTGCGTCGACGCCCGGCACCGGGGTGGCCGGGAACGCCTCGGCGACCCGCCAGCCGGTCTTGACGTCGCGCAGCGCGTCGCCGCCCCGCACGTAGGGCCACTCACCGGGCAGCGGCGGTTCGGGCAGCTCGTCGAGGGCGGTGTAGAGCGCGCGGATCGCGATCCCGTCGTACGTCGGGGTTTCCAGCAGCCGCTCCGGCGCGTCCCCCAACTCCTCAGGGTCCTTCCGGGTGCTCTTGGCCAGCACTCCGGCGACCGCACTGCGCCAACGCCCGCGAACCTGTTCTAGGCCGGCGAGCTCGGGTACATCAATGGACACCGATTGCTCCCTTTTCCCAGCATTTGGGCTACCGCTTTGGGGATACCACTTAGCTATTGAGGCTAATTGATGGGAGCTCTGCGCTAAAAACCGCCAGGTGCCGCCAGCGGAGCAGGCTCGGGACGAAACGCCAGGCGCGGGAAACGCCCAATTCATCTGCGCCCCGTAACCTTGGATGCCGTGACGGGTTCCGCCACCAGCAAAATCACCGCGACGCTTCGCGATCTCGGCTGCGCCATCGGCGCGGCGGCGCGCAGCGTGTCTCGGTCGCGGGTCGTCTGGACAGTGGTGGGCATCACAGCGCTGCTGGTGCTGGCGTCGTTGCTTCCGCTGCCCTCGCCGGTTCAGATGCGCGACTGGGCGCAGTCGCTCGGGCCGTGGTTCCCGCTGGCGTTCCTGCTGGCGCACATCGTCGTGACGGTGGTGCCCATCCCGCGTACCGCGTTCACGCTGGCGGCCGGGCTGCTCTTCGGCCCGCTGCTGGGCGTCGCGCTCGCGGTGGTTGCCAGCACCGCGAGCGCGATGATCGCCATGCTGCTGGTGCGCGCGGCCGGGTGGCGGTTGACCCGGCTGGTGCGCCACCGATCGATCCATACGGTGGAGCAACGGCTGCGGCGGCGGGGCTGGCTGGCCATCGTGTCGCTGCGACTGATTCCCGCGGTGCCGTTCTCGGCGCTCAACTATGCCGCCGGTGCGTCGAGCGTGCGGGCGCTGCCGTACGGCCTGGCGACGCTTGCCGGATTGCTACCCGGCACCACCGCCGTCGTCGTCCTCGGCGACGCGCTGGCCGGCCACCCCAACTCGCTGCTGTACCTGGTGTCGGCGATCACCAGCGCGCTTGGCCTGGCGGGCTTGATCATCGAGGTCCGCCAGTTCCGTCGGCACCACCGCCTCGCACACCGCCGCCTCGACGACAAGCCCTCGCCCGAGCCGGCCACGATCAGCTGATCCACCAACTCCGTTGAGAGCGCCGCGCGAGGCGGCAAAGATCGATCTAATGGGGGGCGTGTACGCGCTGGAGTTCGCCAGCTGGGGGTCGCCATATTCGCCGGCTCGTACCGTCGCGCTCCCGCTCAGCGCCGTGGTGTTGGCGGTGCTCGCCGTCTTGGGCTTCCTGCCCAGCCGCGACCAGCGGCGGCGCAAGCCGAAAACCCGCACGCTCGCCGACGTGCTGCCGCGGCGCGCCAAACTCCACACCACGCTGCTCATCCTCGCGGCGGTGTGCAGCACCGCCGCCCTGGTGGCGGCCGTCTGCCTGTACCCCAGGGCCGCCTCCCCGGCGCAGCAGCCTCCCGCACCGCCGCCGCCGACGCTGGCGCCGATCGATCTGCCCGCGGCCAGCGCCATCGGCCCGGGCGCCGGAATTTACGTCCAGTATGGCGACGGATCCGGTGGAATGGGTTGCACCGCAGGGTTTTTGGTGCATACCAGCGACGGCCAGGGCGGGATCCTCACCGCCGGTCACTGCAATCGTCCCGGCGGGCCGAGCAAGGTCACGATGAACCTGGGCGGGGTCCTTCCCTACACGGCGCTGGGCACGTTCACCCAGACGATCAGCGAGGGGGTCCACGGCGAACAGCACGACATCGGTCTGATCACGCTGGACGGTGACAACGTTCCCCAGTCGTCGGCGGTCGCCGCGTCGCTGCCGGTCACCGGCGTCGCCACCAATCTTCAAGTCGGACAACAGTTGTGCAAGTTCGGCATGGGCTCCGGCGCGGACTCCTGCGGGCAGATCGTCGAGATCACCGACAGCAAGGTCGTGTTCCTGGCGAGCGGCCAATGCGGCGATTCGGGCGGCCCGGTATACCTCTACGAACGCGACGGCACCGTCAGCGCCGTCGGCATCCTCATCCGCGGCGGTGACCCCTACACCCCCAAGGCCGGATGCGCGGCCCGCGCCAAATTCTCCGTCGCCGAGTTGGTGCGGCCGTGGCTGGACAAGTGGAACCTGACCGCGATCACCGCGCCGTCGTCGCCGCGCTGAGCACTGTGGCCCCGTCCTTCTTCAGGTCAGCTTCAGGCTGACTTCCTAACCTCGCGGCAAGCGGTGCGAGAAGGACGATTTCGCGTCGCCGGGTAGGGAAACGACGATTGGAAGGATGGATGGGCCGAGTGAAGTTCAAGAAACTCATCGCTGGTTCGTTGCTCGCGGGGACGCTCGGAGCCGCAGTGGCCGGCATCGGTGCCGGGGTGGCGAGTGCGGATCCCCCGCCACCGCCGCCGCCTCCGGGCCAGCCGGGACCGCCTCCGCCGGGTGGACCATTCGGCGGACCACCGCCTGGGCCGGGCGGACCGCTGGGACCGCCGCCGCCGGGACAGGGGCCGGGCGGACCGTTGGGGCCGCAGGGATGGTGAGAGCGGCGATGCGCTAGCCGCGTCGAGGTGTGGCCGTCTCGGTTTCCGGGGCGGCCATCACCGTTTACACCGCACAACGCCCCGCATAACGCCTAAGGACTGTGATAATGCCGGGGATTCGTCGCACGACCTCTTGTAGAACTTCGCGGTTGAGACCGGAGCATCGGCGCCGCGGTCGCCATCAGCCACTTCATCGAGGCTGAAACCGGTTGGAGCATCAAGACATTCGCGCGCACCGCCCACCGATACCGCACCGTCAAGATCAAGGTCGGCAACCAAGACCTGACCACTGCCGAGCCGCTACCCCCAAAGGATCTCCGCGAGGCGATCACCGCGATCCGCTTCGACAATGCCGCTTCTGACCTCCCGCCATCTGCGGTACTCCGAAGGCGTCATTTCCTGCCCCCACGCGGTGCTGATTGGGACGTTTCGGTCCAGATAGTCGGATTCTGCAGCCCTCCATGCCTTTACGTACAGGTAAAAAGGAATCGCAGTATGGATGTGATGAACTACGTGATAGTTCTGATACATCAACAACAGACACAGAGCACGCTCCCAGCCAACCCGAGCGCGGGTGACCCGGAATCGGTCGGTCTTTTTCGCCACGAGGCCGTGATGAGGCAGCCAGTCAAACCACCACGCGAGGATGACCATGCCGATCCGCTGCGGGAGGAAATAGATGAGCACCAGCTCGCGCCCGTAGCCGAGAATCAGGATGGCGGTTACGAAGGCGAGGGCCAGAGTGACGTGTATGGCAAACCCCACCGCTTCCTTGCGGGGGCGCCGGCGCAGGCGCATCAGGTAAAAGCGGCAATACCAGGCATCGATCGTCAACCAGCGCAATGGCAGCTGCCAACGCGGACCCGTGATACTCCACGCATCCGGATCCTCATGGATACCTTCGTTGGTGTTGCGGTGGTGTGCGAGATGCGTATACGCGAGCAGTGGAAATGTTGCGAACAACGAGACGAACGGTATCGACAAGCGACCGAACACCTGGTTGATCCACTTTGGCCGGCCGACGGTGTGGTGAATCGCTTCGTGCAGCACGGAGAACATGGAAAACGTTACGAGACCCTGAACGACGATGGTGACCGCCAACCACCAACCACTCACTCCGCAGAGAACGGCTGCCGTCGCCGCGCACCACGCAACGAGCGACCCAAGCCAGACCAGCACGGTCGGCACCGCAATGGTCGGCCGCACGAACCTGGGAGCTGGGAAGCCTCGCGGGATTGCGGCCGCCTCGCAGGCGCCCGGTGATCTTTGCTCTGTGGCGGCAAGCATTTCGACCCCTGTCACCAAGACCCCCGGCTAGGAACACGCCGCCGACGAACTGCGTAGAAAACCATGTGGCACCACCTTGTTTCGACTTTGCCCGTCATGCTTATTCGCGCAATAAACTATGTGCCGATTTCGTCAACCGGGTGAGCACAATAAATGCGCGGTCATGCGTAAGTCCGCGCGAATCCACGCGGTTAAGCGTGGGTACATTCTCGAACTTCGTGCAGCGCAGATCCAATCGAGTCTCCCCCTGTCCATGGGAAATGTGATGTCGCGGAATGTTCACCTGATAAACCGGAATGTTCACCAGCGTAAATATTTGTTACCTAGTCGCCGAAAAGCAACGTCACCACTGCCGGAAGGCTGCGTTCGTTGTTGTTTTCCAGATGTAGTCGCCCCGCGCTCCCCTCGAGTCGAAGTAAGCTTTCCTGCCCCCAACGTTGATCACTTCAGATAGAGGGGCATTCCCGCCTGTCGTCAGTCCGGGTGCTCGCAAGCTCACGCATTTTGCATTTCCTCCGATATCGCGGGCTCGGGACTCCACGCATGCGCGTAGGTCTTTCCGCTTTTCATGACGACCGTGAGGTCTCCGGCCAAATCGGCTGATACCGATCTGACGGAGGAAAGTCGAACATGATTCATGAGATTCGCCAGGGCAGTCAGCTTATAGTGCGGTTGCAGCTGCGGGTTTATCGCGGCAGGACGTATTTCGATAGGTATCGTTTCGTTATACTTCATGCCCAGCACGAACGCCGACTTGGAATCGGCGCTCACCATGAACGGTTCATCGCCCTTGTCGAGATTCCTGAGCATAAGAAGTGGAATATCGCTCACCCAAAGGGGCTCGACAGGCTTATCGCGATCTGTGTGGGTACCGAGTGGATTTTTCGGATGCGTCCACGCAATCGTCAGACCAGCAGCTATGAGCTCAAGTCTCAATTTCTGCCGCCACACTTCACCCTGGGCGGCGACCGCTTCCAAGAAGTTTTCGACATTCTGGTACGCCACCCCGACAACCAAATAACGATCAGAATGTCTAGCGTGAAATTCACGCATCTCCGCTATAGCCCGGAAAAATTCCTCCTCATCCAGGAGAAAATTACTCGTATCATAGTAGAATTGGCGTTTTCCGAGCATCGTTTCGGTAAATGGGCAATGAGCTTTTCGGCCGTCGCCTCGGACCAGAAAGTCAAGGTATTGTTGGATTACCGGAACGCAGTCGTCCGTGTGGTAGCTGAGTTCAGTGAAGACATAGTCCGATCGTCGGTTCATTGACGCCCCTCCCAATGGCGAAACTCAACACCCACGTCCTACCGGTGCCTGCGCTCCACGTTGATCGCCCGAGATCAGGTGCATCGCCGGCGGTAAATCCCCCGAATCGAAGGGAGTTTAACCGCGGTCCGCCGCGCGCGTTGGCAAAATCGCCGATCCGCGGCGACACTGTTACCTCCCGGCACGGTTGGCAACCGTTAGACCGATCCGGAAACAAGACGCGCGTCGGGCTCTCGGGGCCATGTGGCGCCCAAGTCCGGCCGCCCGATCAGCTGATCGTTCACCCCGCGCCACCGCCAGACGCCTGGCCACGCCAAGGCGCATACCTGTTCGATCACCAGCTCGTGTTCGGCCGGTCCGCGCTTCGGTCTCGATCCCAATTCGCTGGCCCTTCAACCGGATTCACGCATCACGACGGCCGCCTGAGAACCTCGTCCAATGAGGTGTCCCCGCCACTGGGCGCGCGGCCTGTGGCCGGCCGTCGGCGGTGTTCCAGTTGGGTGGCGGATGGTCGCCGCGGGAGCCGACGCGCGCGTGCCTGCATCACATCGAACAAAAATTGGCCGGACATTCGGCCGAAATCTCTGCGCGACGGGCAGACGACGGGCAGGATTTTGACCGATAACCACTCGGGTAAGCGGGGCGAGTGGGTGGAGCTCTGGGGGAGTCGATGGGGCGTGATGGCCTGGCGTTACCGCTGACACGCGGACAACTAGACATCTGGCTCTCGCAGGAATCGGGCCATGCCGGTACAGATTGGCAGCTCGGCCTGTTGATAAAGATCGAGGGCACGACACGCCGTGATGTCCTCGAGCGGGCGATCCGCCAAGCGGTGGCGGAAGCCGAGCCAATCCGGGTTTCATTCTTCGAGATCGATGGGCAGGTCCTCCAAAGGCCGATCGACTGCCCGCACATCGAGCTCGAGTTTCATGACCTGACCGGCTCATTCGATCCCCTGCAGGACGTCCGCCGGAGGGCTTCCTCCATCCAGCGCACGCCGATGGCGTTGAACGGCCAGCTGCTCAGATTCGTCCTGTTCCAGACGCAGGCCGAGGAGTTTTATTTGTTCGGCTGCTGCCACCACATCGTGTTAGACGGATTGGGCATGGCGCTGGTGTCGCGCCGGGTTGCCACCATCTATTCGGCGATCGTGGCTGGAATGCCTGTCCCCGACGCCTATTTCGGCTCGGCGCAAGATTTGGTTGATCTCGAGTCGGGATACGAAGCATCCACCGACTATCTGGAAGACGAAGCGTACTGGCGCAAGAACCTTCCGTCGGAGAGCGGACAGGACTATCAGCTCCCCCAAACCAACGCCGTCAGGGACTCGTGTTCGCCGTCGGCGTCAGTTCAATTTGATGCGACCGCCGTCGGCCGCATGCAAGAGCTGTCCAAGAAGCTGCGCATCCGTCGCTACTCGGTCATCACAGCGGCATGCGCGCTCGTGGTGCATGCATGGTCGGGAAGCGGTTCGGAGGTGGCACTGGATTTCCCGGTCAGCCGGCGGGTACGTCCCGAGTCGAAGACGCTCCCGGGGATGCTCGCCGGAGTTGTGCCCCTGGTCTTGCAGACGTCACCGGAGACAACGGTCGCCGATTTCTGTCAGCACGTTGACATACAGATCCGGGAATTGCTGAAGCATCAGCGGTTTCCGGTGCACCGGCTCGACGGTGAAGACGGCTCTCGCAGCCTGAGAGAGCCAGCGCACAGGGTCGGCGTCAATTTCATCCCGTCTCGATTGACCCTGGAGCTCGGAGGCGCTCCAGCAACCGCCACATACACCAACAACGGCCCCGCCGGGCACTTCGGACTGTTCTTCATCGGGGCCAGTGATCAACTGTTTCTCAGCACGGCGGGCGCCGGACAGCCCTATTCGAGCTTCGGCGTTCCCTACCTGGCGGCACGCCTCCAGCAGGTGCTGATGGAAATGACCGCCGATCCGCAACGGCCGATCTCCTCGATCGAAATCCTCGATGAGGAAGAAAACGGCCGGCTCGATACGTGGTCGCATCGCGCGGCGTTAACCCAGCCGGTCACCGCGCCGGTGTCGATTCCGGTGGTGTTCACCGAGCACGCCGAGCGCACCCCCGAGGCGATAGCGGTGACCTTCGACGGCCGCGCCATGACGTATCGGGAACTCGATGAGGCCGCGAACCGGCTGGCGCATCTTCTGGCCGCTCGTGGGGTTGGCCCAGGGCAGTGTGTAGCGCTGCTATTCCCCCGGTGCACTGACGCGGTCGTGGCGATGCTGGCCGTGCTCAAGGCCGGGGCGGCGTATCTGCCGGTCGACCCGGCGCATGCGTCGGCGCGGTTGGAGTTCGTGCTTGCCGATGCCGCACCGACCGCCGTGATCACCACCGCCGAGCTGCGCTCACGGCTGGACAAATCCGACCTGCCGGTCATCGATGCCCACGATCCCGCCATCGAGGCCCAGCCCGGCACCCCACTTCCGAATCCCGCCCCCGAAAATGTCGCCTACATCATCTACACCTCCGGTACCACCGGAACACCCAAAGGCGTTGCCATCACGCACCACAACGTCACTTGGCTGATCGAGGCGCTCGACGAACGCCTGCCGCCCGGTGGGGTGTGGGCGCAGTGCTACTCCTCGGCCTTCGACTTATCGGTATGGGATATCTGGGGTGCGCTGCTGCGGGGTAGACGGCTGCTGGTGGTGCCGGAGTCAGTCGCCGGCTCCCCGGAAGATCTCCACGCGTTGCTGGTCGCGGAACAAGTCAGCGTGCTGGCGCAGATTCCGTCGTCAGTGGCGCTGCTGTCACCGGAGGGGTTGGAGTCGACGGCGTTGGTGGTGGGCGGTGAGGCCTGCCCGACCGACGTCGTGGATCGTTGGGCGACACCCGGGCGGGTGATGATCAACGCCTACGGCCCAACCGAGGCGACGGTGTGTGCGTCGATGAGTACGCCGCTGACACCGGGACCGGGTCTGGTGCCGATCGGGTCGCCGATACCCGGGGCGGCAATGTTCGTGCTCGACAAGTGGCTGCAGCCGGTGCCGGCCGGGGTGGTCGGTGAGCTGTACCTGGCCGGGCGCGGCGTGGGACTCGGATATGTGCGGCGTGCCGGTTTGACCGCGTCGCGGTTTGTGGCGTGCCCGTTCGGGGCCCCCGGGACACGCATGTATCGCACCGGCGATCTGGTCTCCTGGGGTACGGACGGGCAGCTGCGACACCTGGGCCGCGCCGACGAGCAGGTCAAGATCCGCGGGTACCGCGTCGAAGTCGGCGAAATCCAGGTAGCCCTGGCCGCGCTCGATGGAGTGGACCAGGCGGCGGTCATCGCCCGCGAGGACCGCCCCGGCATCAGGCAGCTGGTGGGTTACATCACCGGCACCGCCGACCCGACCGAGATCCGCGCAGCACTGGCTGAACGCCTCCCCGCCTACATGGTTCCCGCCGCAGTGGTCGTGCTGCCGGCAATCCCGTTGACGGCCAACGGCAAACTCGACAAGCGCGCCTTGCCCGCACCCGAATTCACCGCCGGTGAGTACCGGGCGCCGGCCGACGCGGTCGAGGGAATCCTGGCCGACATCTACGCCCAAGTCCTCGGGATGCAGCGGGTAGGGGTCGATGACTCGTTCTTCGACCTCGGCGGCGACAGCATCCTGTCGATGCAGGTCGTGGCCCGCGCGCGGGCAGCCGGCGTAATGTGCCGCCCGCGTGACGTTTTCGTCGAACAGACGGTGGCGCGACTGGCGCGGGTCGCGACGGTGGCCGATGGCGAAGCCGGCGTCGTCGACGAGGGCATCGGCCCGGTGGTGGCCACCCCGATCATGTGCTGCCTGCGCGGCGTCGAGGGCCCGATCGACGAGTTCAACCAGACCATGGTCGTCGCCGCTCCGGCGGGTGTGACCGAAGCCGACGTGTCGGTTGTCCTTCAGGCGTTGCTCGATCGGCATGCGATGTTGCGGCTGCGCATCGACGATGACGGCGCCGGCGGCTGGTCGCTGGAGGTACCCGAAGCCGGGTCGGTGGACGCGGGCGGATGCCTGCATACCGTCGATGCGTTGTCGAATGAGGCGCTGGCACAGGCCCGGTCGCGGTTGAACCCTGGCGCGGGACTGATGCTCCGCGCGGTGTGGGCGACGTCCACCGGCCAGCTGGCATTGATCGTTCATCACCTGGCCGTGGACGGAGTGTCGTGGCGAATCCTGTTGGAAGACCTCAACATCGCCTGGGCACAGCATCACGGTGGCCGGCCCGTGGCATTGCCCGAAGGCGGGACGTCGTTCGCGCGGTGGTCGGCGCTGCTTGCCGAGCATGCGCGCCGCGCCGAGGTGGTGGCGCAGGCCGAGACGTGGCGACAGGTGGCGGCAACACCGGCCGCGCTCCCGGCGGTGCAACCCGAGGTGGACACCTACCAGTCCGCGGGCCAGCTGTCGGCGTCGCTGGATGTCGAGACAACCCGTCTGCTGCTGGGCGAGGTGCCGGCGGCGTTCCACGCCGGGGTCGGCGATATCTTGCTGATCGCCTTCGGGCTGGCGTTCGCGGAGTTTCTCGGCACCGGCGCGGCCGTGCCGATCGGTGTCGACGTCGAGGGTCACGGGCGCCAGGAGGAGCTGGCTTCCTCTGTGGACCTGTCGCGCACGGTGGGCTGGTTCACCACCAAATATCCGGTCGCGGTGACGACCGGTGGCCTGTCGTGGGCACAGGTGGTCACCGGTGAGGACGCGCTGGGCGCTCTGATCAAGGACGCCAAGGAGCAGCTGCGCGCCCTGCCCGATCCCCTGACCTATGGTCTGCTGCGCTACCTGAACCCTGAGGTTGAGCTCGGTGGGTCTGACCCGACGATCGGGTTCAACTACCTTGGCCGTCTCGGTGCGGGTGCCGACCTGCCCGGCGAGTTGTGGCGGGTCAACGCGGACAGTCTGTCGTTCGCGGGCGTGGCTGCGGCGGTGCCCCTGCCGTTAGAGCACACGGTCGAGCTCAATGCCGGCACCGTCGACACCGAGGCCGGGCCGCAGCTGCAGGCGAACTGGACGTGGGCGCGCTCGGCGCTGAATGACGATCAGGTCAGCCGGCTGAGCCAGTTGTGGTTTGAGGCCCTGGCCGGTATCTGCGCGCACGTCAAAGCCGGGGGCGGCGGCCTTACCCCGTCCGATATCGCTCCTGCCCGCCTCAGCCAGCAGCAGATCGATGAACTCTGCTCGCACGGCGACGTCGTGGACGTGCTGCCGCTGACCCCGGTGCAGCAGGGTCTGCTGTTCCACACCAGCTTCGCGCCCGGTCTGCACGACCTGTACACCGTGCAGCTCGGCATGACGGTCAACGGCCCCCTCGATGCGCACCGCCTGCGCGAGGCCGTTCAGGCGGTGGTCAACCGCCATCCCAACCTGGTGGCCCGGTTCCGCGAAGACTTCGGCGAGCCGGTGCAGGTCATCCCGGCCAACCCGGTGATCGCATGGCAGGACGTCGAGCTGGACCCCGCGGGCGGGATCGCCGATCGGCAGGTCGAACGCCTATGTGCCGCTGAGCGCGCCGCGGTCTGCGACCTGGCTGACAAGCCGACGTTCCGCGCGGCGTTGATCCGCATCGCAGAAGACCAATACCGGTTGGTGCTCACCATTCACCACATCGTGGCGGATGGCTGGTCGCTGCCGATCCTGATGCGGGAGGTGTTCGGGCGCTACTACGGCGAGCGACTGCCCGCGGCCCCGTCGTACCGCAGCTTCGTCAGCTGGCTGGATCGGCAGGATCGCAGTGCCGCGCAGGGGGCTTGGCGCGACGTGATGGCGGGTTTCGAGACCCCGACATTGGTGAGCACGCCCGGCCAGGTAGGGCGCCACGACGTCGCATCCTTCCGGATGTCCGCCGAGACCACCGCCGCCCTGACCGAGTTGGCCCGCGTGTGCCACACCACCGTGAGCACCGTGTTGCAGGGCGCATGGGCGCAGCTGCTGATGTGGCTCACCGGTCAGCATGATGTGGCGTTCGGCACCGCGGTCTCCGGTAGGCCGACCGAGCTGATCGGCTCGGAATCCATTGTGGGCCTGATGATCAACACGGTGCCGGTGCGGGCCAACGCCACCACCCGGACCACAGTCGCCGATCTGCTGGAGCAGCTGCAGCGCGTCCACAACGAAACCCTCGAGTACGAGTATCTGGCTCTCCCTGAGATCCACCGCGCCACCGGCCACGATCAGCTATTCGACACGCTGTTCCTGTACGAGAACTATCCGATCGACGCCAGTGCCCTGTTGGGCGCCGACGACCTGGCCGTTACCGCGTTCGACAGCCGCGAATTCAACCACTATCCGCTTTCGGTGGTGGCGACGCCGGGCCACGAACTGAGTGTTCGCGTCGAATTCGACACGGACGCATTTAGCCGTGCGGCCATCGACACGCTGATCGACCGGCTGCGGCGGGCGCTGGTGGCGATGATCGCCGATCCCGCCCGGCGGTTGTCGTCGATCGACCTGCTCGACCGGGGCGAGCACGACCGCCTCGACGAGTGGGGAAATCGGGCGGTGCTGGCCGAGCCGGAGATGTCCGCGGTCTCGATCCCCGAATTGTTCGCCGCTCAGGCGGCGGTCCGCGACCCGGAGGCGGTGGCGATCAGCTATGGGGATCGGTCATGGACTTACCGCGAGGTGGAGAAGTCCGCTAATCGGTTGGCGCACTTGCTGATTTCGCAGGGTGCGGCCCCGGGAACGGCTGTGGCCCTGTTGCTTCCGCGCACGCCTGAGGCGGTGGTGGCGATGCTGGCTGTGCTCAAAACCGGTGCCGCGTATGTGCCGATCGATCCGACGGTGCCGGCGGCGCGGATGGAGTTCGTGTTGGGCGACTCTGCGCCTATCGCGGTGGTCACCAACGCGGACATGCGGTCACGGCTGGAGGGATCGGGCCTGGCGCTCATCGACATCGACGACCCTGCGGTGAGCGCCCAGCCCGAGACGCCGTTGGCGGCGCCGGCCGCGGACAATATCGCCTACATCATTTACACCTCAGGCACGACCGGAACACCCAAAGGTGTTGCGGTGCCTCATCACAACGTCACCCAGTTGCTGGATTCACTAGACACCCAGTTGACGTTGGGGCAGGTGTGGACACAGTGTCATTCGCTGGCGTTTGACTTCGCGGTGTGGGAGATCTTCGGATCGCTGTTGTACGGCGGGCGGTTGGTGATGGTGCCCGATTCGGTAGTGCGTTCGCCAGAAGAGTTGCACGCCTTGCTGGTTCGTGAACAGGTCAACGTGTTGAGCCAGACGCCGTCCGCGTTTTATGCGCTGCAGACCGCTGATGGGCTCGCCCCGGAGCTGGGTCAACAGCTGAAGTTGCAGGCGGTGGTGTTCGGTGGCGAGGCGCTCGAACCCCAGCGTCTGCAGACATGGCTGAACCACCATCCCGGACTGCCGCGTCTGATCAATCTGTATGGCATCACCGAGACGACCGTGCACGCCTCGTTCCGCGAGATCGTCGACGGCGACGTCGACAGCAATGCCAGCCCCATCGGCCTGCCGTTGACCCACCTTGCCTTCTTCGTACTCGACGGGTGGATGCGTCCGGTCCCCGCCGGTGTGGTCGGCGAGCTGTACGTGGCCGGTGCCGGGTTGGCCGCCGGGTATGTGGGCAGGCCGGGGTTGAGCTCGACGCGGTTTGTGGCGTGCCCGTTCGGGGCGCCGGGGACCCGCATGTATCGCACCGGGGATCTGGTGGCGTGGGGTGCCGATGGTCAACTGCGTTACATCGGTCGCGCTGATGAGCAGGTCAAGATCCGCGGGTACCGCATCGAGCTTGGTGAGATCCGGGCGGCCCTCGCCGGTTTGGACGGGGTCGGTCATGTGGCGGTGGTCGCGCGCGAGGACCGCCCCGGCGACAAGCGGCTGGTGGGCTACATCACCGGGGCCGCCGACCCGGCTGAGATCCGTACTCAATTGGGTGAACGGTTGCCGACCTACATGGTGCCGACCGCGATCGTCGTGCTCGAGGCGCTGCCGTTGACGGTCAACGGCAAACTCGATGCCGGCGCCCTGCCGGCACCCGAATACTCCGATGTCGACCGTTACCGGGCTCCATCCAGCGCGGTCGAGGAAATCCTGGCCGGCATTTATGCCCAGGTGTTGGGTGTGCAACGGGTCGGTGTCGATGACTCGTTCTTCGATCTGGGCGGCGACAGCATCCTGTCAATGCAAGTCGTGTCGCGTGCCCGCGCGGCCGGCGTAATGTGCCGTCCGCGTGACGTTTTCGTCGAACAGACGGCGGCGCGGCTCGCGCAGGTCGCCACGGTGGTGGCCGACGGCGAGGGCGGCGTCGCCGACGAGGGCATCGGGTCGGTGGTCGCCACCCCGATCATGCGCTGGCTGCACAGCGTCGAGGGTCCGGTCGAACAGTTCAACCAGACGATGGTGTTGCAAGCTCCCGCGGGCGTCGCACAGGCCGACGCGACGGTGGTCCTGCAGGCGTTGCTGGACCACCATGCGACGTTGCGGCTGCGCGTCGACGACGACGACGGCGCCGGCGGCTGGTCGTTGTGGGTGCCCGAAGCCGGGACGATAGATGCCGCGGGCTGCGTGGACACCGTCGACGCGCTGTCGGCTGAGGCGTTGGTGACGGCCCGGTCACGCCTGCACCCGGAGACCGGGGCATTGGTGCGCGCGGTGTGGGCCGAGTCGACCAATCAGTTGGCGCTGATCATTCACCACCTGGCCGTCGATGGCGTGTCGTGGCGAATCCTGTTGGAAGACATCAACATTGCGTGGGCCCAGCACCGCAGTGGCCAGCCGGTGGCGCTGCCGGCAACCGGGACGTCGTTTGCCCGGTGGTCGTCGCTGTTGGCTGAGTACGCGCAGTCCGCGGACGTGATGGCCCAGGCCGAGGCGTGGCGTCAGGTGGCGGCGATTCCGGCCGCGCTGCCGCCGGTACAGGCGGAGGACACCTACGTCAGCGCCGGCCAACTGTCGGTGTCGCTGGATGTCGAGACGACGCGCCTGCTGCTCGGTGAGGCCCCGGCGGCGTTTCATGCCGGGGTTCAGGACATCCTGCTGATCGCGTTCGGGCTGGCGTGGACCCAATTCTTGAGCGTCACCGCCCCGATCGGCATCGAGGTGGAGGTCCACGGCCGCCAGGAGGAGCTCGCCCCGCACGTCGACTTGTCGCGGGCGGTGGGCTGGTTCACCGCCAAGTACCCGGTGGCCCTGAACTTCGGGGGTCCGGTCGGCGGCCTGTCCTGGGGACAGGTGATAGCCGGTGAGGATGCACTGGGCGCTGCGATCAAGGACGCCAAGGAGCAGCTGCGCGCCCTGCCCGACGGCGTGACCTACGGCCTGCTGCGCTACCTCACCCCCGAGGTCGATCTGGGTGGGTCCGACCCCGTGATCGGCTTCAACTACCTGGGTCGCCTGGGTGGTGCGGCCGAGCTCTCCAGTGAGCTATGGCGGCTCAGCGAGAACAGTTTCTCGCTGGGCGGCGCCGTGGGCGCAGTGGAGATGCCGCTGGCGCACACCGTGGAGCTCAACGCCTTCACGATGGACACCGAGGCCGGCCCGCAGCTGCAGGCCAACTGGACCTGGGCGCGTTCGGCGCTGCATGACAAGCAGGTCAGCCGGCTCGCCGAGCTGTGGTTCGACGCGCTGGCCGGCATCTGCGCGCACGTGCGCGGCGGTGGGAGCGGCTTGACCCCGTCCGACATCGCGCCAGCCCGTCTCACCCAGCGGGACATCGACAAGCTGGCGCAGCGGTACCGGATCGGCGATGTGTTGCCGCTAACCCCGCTGCAGCAGGGCCTGCTGTACTACGCCGGCAGCGAGCAGGGCAGTGACGTCTTGTATGCGGTGCAGCTCGATATCACCGTCAGTGGTGCCCTTGATCCGCAGCGCTTGCGCGAGGCGGTGCAGGCCGTCGTCGCCCGCCACCCGAACCTGGTGGCCGGTTTCCGCGAAGACTTCGGCGAACCGGTGCAGGTCCTGCCCGCCGATCCGGAGCTGGCCTGGCAGTACGTCGAGCTGAACTCGGGAGGTACCGATGTCGAGGAACAGGTCCAGCAGCTGTGTACCGCCGAACGCGTCGCGGTCTGCGATCTGGCCGGCCAGCCGCCCTTCCGGGCTGCCTTGATCCGCACCGCAGACGATCTGTATAGGTTCGTGCTCACCAACCACCACATCGTGCTCGACGGTTGGTCGAAGCCGATCCTGCTGCAGGAAATCTTCGCCGGCTATTACGGCGTGCGGTTGCCCGCCGCCCCGTCGTATCGCAGCTTCGTCACCTGGCTGTCCGAACAGGATCGTGGCGCGGCTCAGACAGCATGGCGTGAGGTTCTCGACGGGTTCGGCGCTCCCAGCCTGGTGGGACCCCCGGGGCGCCCAGCGCTCGGTGCGCGCGGTGCGGAGTCGTTCCAAGTGTCCGCGGAGACCACGACGGCGTTGGGCGAGCTGGCGCGCTCGTTCCACACCACGGTGAGCACCGTTTTGCAGGCCGCGTGGGCGCTGCTGCTGACGTGGCTGACCGGCCAGCACGACGTGGTGTTCGGCACCGCGGTGTCCGGGCGGCCGACCGACCTGGCCGGCGCGGAATCGATGGTCGGTCTGTTGATCAACACGGTCCCGGTCCGAGCGACCATCGGCGCGGAGACGACCACCGCCAACCTGCTCGAGCAGCTGCAAAGCGCCTACACGAAGACTCTTGACCACCAGCACCTGGCCCTTAGCGAAATACACCGCATAACGGGACACGACCAGTTGTTCGACACGATGTTCGTGTACGAGAACTATCCGATCGACACCGCCGCGCTGTCGGCCGTCGACGAGTTGAAGATCAATGGCTTCACGAACCGCGAATACAACCACTACCCGCTTTCGGTGCAAGTCGCGCCAGGCCACGAACTGGGTCTTCGCGTCGAATTCGATACCGACGTGTTCACCGCGGACAAAATCGAAACGCTGGTCGAACGGTTCAAGCGCGTGCTGGTGGCCATGACCGCAGATGTGAAGGAGCAATCATGACCGTCCGTGCGGGACGATTTGCTCCCAGCATCGGCAAGCCCTGACCAGCTATCCCGAGCGCCGGGCGTTGATCGGCAGGCTGAGCCGGAATTGAGCGCCGCCCTCGTGGGGCAGGCACACCAGTTCGCCGCCGTGGGCGCGGGCCAGCGCCCGCGCGATCGCCAGCCCCAGCCCGGCACCGCCGTGGTCGCGGGCGCGCCCGGCGTCGAGGCGCACCAGTCGCTCGAAGACGCGATCCCGCTCCCCCGCCGGGATGCCCGGGCCGGTGTCGGTGACGGTGACCTCCGCGGCGTCATCGTCGGCGCGCAGGTCGACGGTGATGGCGCCGCCGGCCGGCGTGTACCGGCGGGCGTTGTCGAGCAGGTTGGACACGATCTGCGACAGGCGGGTCGCGTCGGCCTGGAGCGTCAGCGTCGGTAATCCGGTGCGGCGCACCGTGATCTGCGGTGCCAGCATGGCGGCTCGGTCGACTTCGCCAGCCAGCACGGCTGCTACGTCGACGTTCTCGCGCTCGAGCGCGAGCCCGGCGTCGATGCGGCTCAGGTCCAGCATGTCGGACACGAGCCGGCCGGCGCGGCGCGCGTCGGAGAACAGCAGCGTCGCCCGGCGATACTGGCCCTCGTCGTGCTGTTCGGAGGCGCTGTTGGCGAGTTGTTCGGCGGCAACCTGGATGCCGGCGATCGGGGTGCGCAGCTCGTGGGCGGCGTCGACGAGGAATCGCCGGGTCGCCGTCTCCGCGCGCTGTGCGGTGTCGGCGGCGTTCCGGGCCCGGCGCTCGGAGGTTTCCAACGCGTCCAGCATCCCGTCGAAAGCGCTTGCGGCGCGGCCGAGTTCGGTATCGGTGCGCTCGGGATGCAGGCGACGGCCGCGGTCCCCGGTGGTGATGGCGTTGGCCAGCGCCGTGAGCCGATCCAGCGGCCGCAGCGCCGCCCGGCTGACCGCGATCAGCAACAGCGCCGCGATCAGTAGGGTCACCAGGCCCGCCGCGATCAGCAGCCCACGCAGCTGGTGAGTGACCTGCGTCGTCTGCGTGGTGTCGGCGACGAGGATTACCCGGGAGCCGGCGGGCAACGGGTGCACCACGGCCGTCGCGGTGGCATCCGGCGGAGGGCCGGGCCATGGCGGCGGAAATGCATGGGGCGGAGGCGGATACGGCGGGAGCGGAGGCGGAGGCGGTGGATATGGCGGCGGCGGAACGGGCGGCGGATACAGTGGCGGAACGGGCGGCGGTGGCCCGACCGGCCCGGCGGTCAGGTCGGGGGCGATCCCGCGGTCCCCGTAGGCGGCGCCGTCGGCGGTGACGACGAGCGCGCGAATCCCGCCGCCGTTGAGTTCGGCCGCGATCAGACCGGGTGAGGTGTGCGCGGCGCTCAGCGCGTCGGCGCGCGATGTCGCGGCGAGCAGCCGGTCGTGCAGGTTGCGGCGGGTGAGGACGCCCATCGTGACGTCGATGGTCACCCCGAGCACCACCAGCAGGACCGCCAGCAGCGCCAGCACCACGAGCGTCACTCGCCGTTGCAGCGACGGAGTCGGCGTCGTCGATGCGCCCGTCATGACCGCTCGGGTTGCAGGCGGTAGCCGATGCCGCGAACGGTGTGCAGGATCCGCGGCCCGTGCGCCTCGAGCTTGCGCCGCAACCCGCTGACGTGCACCTGCACCAGGTTGGGGTCGTAGGCGTCATAGCCCCACACCCCGTTCAGGATCTGGCCGGCGCTGACGATGCGGCCCCGCTGCTCCACGAGATAGGCCAGCACGCGCAGCTCGGTGGCGGTCAGGTCGAGCCGGTGGCCGTCGCGCGCGGCGACTCCGGCGCCGAGGTCCAGCGTCACGTCGCCGACCTGAACCACCTGCGGCAGGCGCCCGCGCCGGCGCAGCACCGCGCCGACCCGCGAGACCAGCTCGGCCAACTCGAACGGCTTGATGACGTAGTCGTCGGCCCCGCCGTCGAGGCCGCGCAGCCGGTCCGGCAGCCCGTCGCGAGCGGTGATCATGACGATCCCGACGTCGCCCCATTCGCGGATGACGTCGATGAGCGCGAACCCGTCGCGGCCGGGCAGCATCACGTCGAGCACCACCAGGTCGGGCCGCATGCCGTCGAGAATCTCTTCGAGGCCGTCGCCGTCGCAGCGGGCGTCGGTGTGGTAGCCGACCTCGGTGAGCGCCTCGCTGACCATCTCCCGGATGGTCTCGGAGTCTTCGACGACCAGCACCCGCGGCGTGCCGACGCTGAAGTGGCCGCCGTGGCCGGCGGCCGGGCGGAGGCAATCGGTCATGACCACCATTGTCGGCGCCGGTGCTGAAACCAACCTGAAGGCGCGGGCCTGGTCGCTTCCGTCACGGCAGCCTCGTTCGTCACCGCAGGC
This sequence comes from Mycobacterium sp. NTMscope_Eco_3, assembly GCF_976985685.1. Taxonomy (NCBI): domain Bacteria; kingdom Bacillati; phylum Actinomycetota; class Actinomycetes; order Mycobacteriales; family Mycobacteriaceae; genus Mycobacterium; species Mycobacterium sp. NTMscope_Eco_3. The sequence continues at coordinate 3,226,706 of NZ_CDRJYZ010000001.1, forward strand.
CGGCGATGTGTTTGTTGCCCACCTCCGAGCGACAATCTCGTGCTCGGCGCGGCATCGTCGCCGTGGTCGCGCAGAGGTGGGCACAACACCACGTCCTTCCGCTGGTGACGGCAGTGGCGGATGGGACTCCTAAGGGGCCGGTTCTTCAGGCCCAGTTCAGATCCGGCTCCTAGCGTCCGTGGCATGACCACGAACGACGACATCGAGACCCCGCCCCCCAATCCGCCACAGCCGCCTCCCGCCCAGCGACCGCACGAGCGACGCCGTCACTCCACCGGCGTGGTGATCGGCGCCGGGGTGGCGGGCGCGCTGGTGGGCGCGTTCGGCACGATCGCGGCCATCGCCTTCGCCTGGATCGTCAGCGTCGGCCCGCCCGGGCCGCCGCCTCCCCCCGGGCCGCCGCCGATGCTGTTCCACGCGCCGCCGATGGCCGGTCCGGGATTCGCGCCGCCGCCCGGCCCGCCCGGCCCGCCGGGACCGCCGCACGCCGCCCCGCCGGGACCGCCACACGAGGGTTTCCCGGCGCCGCCCCCGCCGCCCCCGTCCCCGGCGCAGCCGCCGCGCCCCTGAGTGCAGGATGGGGAGCGTGCCACGCGATCAATCGTCTCCGCTCCCCGCCAAGCTCGCCGCACGGCTGCTGCGGTCGCGCCACCTGATGCGCGCACCGATCTGGATCTACAAGGCCCGGGCGGGCGCGCTGTTCGGCTCGCGCATCCTGTTGCTCGAACACATCGGCCGCAAATCCGGAGCGCCGCGCTACGCGGTGCTGGAGGTCATCGACCATCCGTCCCCCGGCACCTACGTCGTGGCCTCCGAATTTGGGCGAAAAGCCCAGTGGTTCCGCAACATTGCGGCCAACCCGCGGGTGCGGGTGTACGCCGGCAGCCACGGGCCCAGGCCCGCCGCCGCGCGCATCCTCGACCAACACGAGGCCGACCGCACGCTGGCCGACTACCGAACCCGCCACCCCAAAACGTGGGAGCGGATGCGCCCGGTGCTCGAGGACACGCTCGGCGCGCCGATCACCGACACGAACACCCCGCTGCCGCTGGTCGAGTTGACGCTGGACTAACCGCGGTCCGGGCCCTTGACCGTCATCGCCGCGAACAAGGCCAAAAACAGCGCCGCCGGAAGGCCGTTGACGACCTTGTCGCGCACTCGGACGTGCGCGCCGAGCGCCAACACGAAGTACAGCGTCAGCATCGCCGTCGTCAACCTCGCCAGGACGGGGAAACGGGTGACCGACAGCAGGCCGACTGCGGCGGCGGCCTTCACCACCGGCAGCACGGGCCGGATGTTCTCCGGGACGCCCACGTCGTCGAGGGTCTTCCTGATGGGAGCCACCTGCACGCCGCACGCCACCGCGTCGACGGCGTGGAACGCGGCGAGCGCCGCGTAGGTCTTCGGTGAAGTCAACGCACTCATGTCGCAATCCTATTGAGTCAACTCGCCGGGGCCTTCCGCCGGCTGACGGGCGATCGCCTCCGCCTTGGCCACCGCCTGCGCGATCGCGGGGTCGGTTTCGGTGGAGAACCAGTCCGCGACGTCGGCGTCGTCGTCGGCGTGCTTGGGCGCGTCCTCGACGGGCGAGGGCTCGAAGCGGAACACCCCGTCCTGGCCCGGGGTGCCCAGGAGTTTGGTGAATCCCTGCAACGCCGCGTTGAAGTCGCTGGGCACCACCCACACCTTGTTGGCGTCGCCGCGGGCCATCTCCGGCAGCGTCTGCAGGTACTGGTAGGCCAGCATCTCCGGGGTGGGCCGGCCCGCCTTGATCGCGGCGAAGGTCTTCTCGATGGCCTTGGCCTGCCCCTGCGCCTGCAGGTAGGCCGCGGCGCGCTCCCCCTGGGCGCGCAGCATCCGGGACTGCCGCTCCGCCTCGGCGCCCAGGATCGCCGCCTGCTTGGCGCCCTCGGCGGCCAGGATCTGCGCCTGCTTCTGACCCTCGGCCTCCTTGATCGCCGCCTCGCGCATGCCTTCGGCGGTCAGGATCATCGCCCGCTTCTCGCGGTCGGCCTTCATCTGCTTTTCCATCGACGCCTGGATCGACGGCGGCGGGTCGATGCTGCGCAACTCGACCCGGGCGACCCGCAGCCCCCAGCGGTTGGTGGCCTCGTCGAGCACGCCGCGCAGCTGCCCGTTGATCTGGTCGCGCGACGTCAGCGTCTGCTCCAGCGTCATGCCGCCGACCACGTTGCGCAGCGTGGTGGTGGTGAGCTGCTCGACGCCGACGATGTAGTTGCTGATCTCGTAGACGGCCGCCTGGGGAACCGTGACCTGGAAGTAGACGACGGTGTCGATGTTGAGGGTCAGGTTGTCCTCGGTGATCACCGGCTGCGGCGGGAACGACACCACCCGCTCACGCAGGTCCACCCGGGCCCGGATGCGGTCGATGAACGGCACCAACAACGTCAGTTGCCCGCTGACGGTACGGCTGTAGCGGCCCAGCCGCTCGATCACCGCCGCCTCGGCCTGCGGTATCAGCGCCACCGACTTGGCCACCACGACGATGGCGAAAATCACCAGCACCGCCAGCAGCACCAGACCAGCAACCGCACCCTGCATGGGAGTTCCCTTCTTTCGCAGCCGTTCTCGCGGCCCTACAGGCCGGCCCTGAAGACCACCGCGGTGGCGCCGTCGATCTGCATCACGGTGACCGGCTCGCCCGGTTCGTAGACGTCGTTCTCGTCGAGCGGACGCGCGGTCCACACCTGGCCGTCGAGCTTCACCTGGCCGTTGTCCCGGGCCACGCGCTCGAGCACCAGCGCGGTTTTGCCCTCCAGCGCCTCGATTCCCAAGCGCGGCACGTTCGACGGTGTCAGCCGTCGCCGCAGCGGCGGGCGAACCAGCACCAGCAGCAGCACCGAGACGACCAGGAACACCGCGCCGTCCACCCACACCGGAGAATCCAGCAACCAACTGGTGAGCGCCGCGGCCAGCGCGCCGCCACCGAGCATCACCAAAAACATATGACCGGTGAGCGCCTCCGCACCGGCCAGCACCAGCGCGAATATTAGCCAAAGCAGCGCGGCGTGCATGCGGCAAGGATACGCGTGATCGGCCTTTGCGGGGCAAAACAACTACACTGCGTCTGGTGTGGTGTCCCAGTGTTTCGCTGTCCCTGTGGGCCAATGCCTGGCTCGCGGGAAAGGCCGCGCCCGACGACGTCCTGGACGCGTTATCCGTTTGGGCGCCAAAGCAATCGGTGACCGCGTATGATGCCGTCGCGGCGGGTCATACCGGGCTGCCATGGCCCGATGTGAACGACGCCGGGACGGTCACGCTGCTGCAGACTCTGCGCGCCGCGGTGGGTCGCCCGACGTCGACGCCGGGGCTGCCTCCGCCGATGCGCGGGACGATCAACGTGGTTTTGCCGGTACCGGGCGATGTGCGCGGTCTGACCCCGGGGACGCAGTTCGAGCGCGACGCGCTGGCCGCCGGTGAGGCGATCATCATCGCCAATCCCCGCAACCCCGCGACTGCCATCGGCCTGGTCCCCGAATTCTCCTATCAGGACGACGACGACGCGCCCGACGACTACGAGACGGGCCTGGCGGAACTGTGCGCGCTGACGTGGACGGTGTACTCGCTACCCGGCGCGCCGATACTCGACCACTACGAACTCGGCGACGCCGAGTACACGCTGCGGTCCGCCGTGCGCTCGGCCGCCGACGCGCTGGGCACCATCGGGCTGGGATCGGCCGCGGCCGACGTCGACGATCCGCGGGGACTGGTCGAGCAATTGCTGGAATCGGCACGGCAACACCGCATTCCGGATCACGCACCCTCACGCGCGTTGCGGGTGCTGGAAAACGCCGCGCATGTCGACGCCATCATCGCGGTCAGCTCGGGGTTGAGCCGGTCCGACTCACCGGACCGTTTCGCCGCGCCCATCGCGGCCGGCCTCGAACCGCTCGGCACGCAATCGTCTTCGGAGGCCCGCATCGCCAGCGACGCGCTGCGACCGCTGACCGCCGTGGTGCGCTCGGCGCGGATGGCCGCCGTGACCGCGATCCTGCACTCGGCCTGGGCCGACTAGTTCTGATAGCGGGCCGCGCAGTGCGGCGGCCCGCATGGCGCGCCGTCGACGCTCGCGAGGCACCCGGGTACCGGATCGGGACCAGTCACCCGTTCCGGCGCCCGGCCGTAACGCAATTCGTCGATCAGGTCGACGACCATTTGCGCAAAACGCGGGTGCGCGTTGGGCGTTGACGCCCGCACCATGGTCATCCCCGCCGCCTCGGCCTGCAACGCCAACTCGTGGTCGAGGTCCCACACCACTTCGATGTGGTCGGCCACAAACCCGATCGGGCACACGAGGACGGCCGTGGTGCCCGCCTGGGCCAGGTTCGCCAGGTGATCGGCGACGTCGGGCTCAAGCCACGGAACCTGGGGCGGCCCCGACCGCGACTGCCACACCAGGTCGTAGTCGGCGTATCCGGCGGCGGTCGCCACAAGCCTTGCGGCGTAGTCGACTTGGCGGCTGTACAGTCGCGGGCCCAGCCGCTCGTCGGCGGCGACCGGGATCGAATGCGCGGTGAACACCAGCCGCGCGCCGGGAGCCTTTTTGGCCGCGGCGCCGATCGCCCCGGCGAACATCTCGACGAACAGCGGATGGTCGAAATACGGGCGCAGCTTGACCAATTCGGGCGCGCCCGGCCCGGCGGCCCGCCGCGCGCGGGCGATGTCCTCGACGTATTGGGTGCAGCTGGAATAGCCGCTCCACGCCGACGTGGTGAACACCGCCGCCCGGCGAATCCCGTTGTCGCGCATGCTCACGACGGTGTCCTCGACGTAGGGCTCCCAGTTGCGGTTGCCGAAATAGACCGGCACGTCCAGGCCGCGGTTGGCCAGTTCGGCGCGCAACTGCTCGATCAGCGCCAGGTTGATCCGATTGATCGGCGACACCCCGCCGAAATGCAGGTAGTGCTCGGCGACGTCGTCGAGCCGTTCCGGCGGCACGTTTCGGCCCCGGGTGACGTTCTCCAAGAACGGCCGAACCTGCTCGGGACCCTCCGGCCCACCGAAGGACAGCAGCAGGACGGCGTCGAATTCCATTAGGCTTTAAAGCAATTGGGTGCTTGCGCCACCGTCGGCGTAGATGATCGTCCCCGTCGTCGCCGGCAGCCAGTCCGACAGCAGCGCGCACACCGTCTTGGCGACCGGCGTCGGGTCCTTCATGTTCCAGCCGATCGGGGCGCGCTGGTCCCAGCCCTCCTCGAGCAGCTGCATCTGCGCGCCGGCCTCCTCGCCGAGCGCGCCACCGACGATCGCGCTCATGGCCAGGGTCCGGATCGGGCCCGCGGCAACGAGATTGGAGCGCACGCCGAACTTGCCCGCCTCACGCGCGACAAACCGGTTCACCGATTCCAGCGCGCTCTTGGCGACCGTCATCCAGTTGTAGGCGGGCATCGCGCGGCTCGGATCGAAGTCCATGCCGACGATGGAACCGCCCGGGTTCATGATGGGCAGGGCCGCCTTGGCCAGCGAGGCGTACGAATACGCCGAAATGTGAATGCCTTTCGAGACGTCCTCGTAGGGCGCGTCGAAGAACGGGTTGACGCCCATTCCCGTCTGCGGCATGAAGCCGATCGAGTGCACCACGCCGTCGAGCTTGTTGCCCTCGCCGATCTCGGCGGTCACCCGCTCGGCGAGCGAGTTCAGGTGCTCCTCGTTCTGCACGTCGAGCTCGATCAGCGGCGCCTTCTCCGGCAGCCGGTCGGCGATGCGCTGAATCAGGCGCAACCGGTCGAAACCGGTCAGCACCAGCTGCGCCCCGGCCTCCTGGGCCGCCTTGGCGATGTGAAACGCAATCGACGAGTCGGTGATGATCCCCGAGATCAGGATCCTTTTGCCGTCGAGCAGTCCAGCCATGTCCGTCCTTAAAGTCGTTGTGTCGTCGTTGAACTCAGTGGCCCATGCCCATGCCGCCGTCGACCGGGATGACCGCGCCGGCGATGTAGCTGGCATCCTCGGACGCCAGGAAGCTGACCGCCCCGGCGACCTCGGCGGCGGTGCCGACCCGCTTGGCCGGGATGAAGTCGAGCGCACCCTCCTGGATGCGCTCGTCCAAGGCGCGGGTCATCTCGGTGTCGATGTAGCCCGGCGCCACCACATTCGCGGTCACGTTGGCCTTGGACAGCTCCCGGGAGATCGAGCGGGCCATGCCGATCAGGCCGGCCTTGGCGGCCGCGTAGTTGGCCTGGTTGCCGATGCCCCAACTGCCGGACACCGAGCCGATGAAGATGATCCGGCCGAAACGCTTGCGCTGCATGCTGCGAGAGGCGCGCTGGGCCACCCGGAAGGCCCCGGTGAGGTTGGCGTTGATGACCTCCTCGAACCGCTCCTCGGTCATCCGAATGAGGAATGCATCCTTGGATATGCCGGCATTGGACACCAGCACCTCGACCGGGCCCTGGTGCTCCTCGACCTCCTTGAACGCGCGGTCGACGGCCTCGTTGTCGGTGACGTCGCACACGACGCCGAACAACCCCTCGGGCGCCCCGGATCCGCGGTGCGTGATTGCCACCTTGTGCCCGTCGGCGGCCAGCCGCTGCGCGATCGCCAGACCGATGCCCCGGTTTCCTCCGGTAACCAGGACGGAGCGGGCTACGAATGCGGGTCTGCCGTAGTCGGCAGCACTTTCGGTGGTGTTCTCGGTGGCCGTGTCAGTCACCCCGTCAACCTATCGCTTCGGCTCACGCTGGCCGAAACCTCCCCCGTTTCCCACATCCTCCTTTTGCCGACCGGACGTAACGCCAGGGCGAAGAATCGAGCCGAATTCCGCCGTGGCGTTACACGCGCGGTCCAGTGTCGGTGTGACTCAGCACACTCTCGTCATGACCGACCCGTTCCTGGGCAGCGAAGCCCTGGCCGCGCGACTGATGTCGCGGCATGAGCTGCGAAGTCGTTACGTCGCCCTGCATCGCGATGTGTACCTGCCGAAGGATGCCGAACTGACGGCGGTGCTGCGGGCCAAGGCGTGCTGGCTGCGATCGCGCCGACGGGGCATCCTGGCGGGGTTCTCCGCCTCCGCCGTGCATGGTGCTCGGTGGATCGACCCGTCCCGACCCGCCGAGATCATCGATACCAATCGACGTCCGGCCTCGGGCGTGCACGTCTGGGAGGAACGCATCGAACCGGACGAGATCGCGGTCGTGAATCACATGCGCGTCACCACGCCGGCGCGGACGGCGCTCGACCTCGCGAGGCGGTACCCCAAGCGCACCGCGGTCGCCGCGATCGATGCGCTGGTGCAAGCGACTGAGCTGAAGATGGCCGACGTCGAGGTGCTCACGGACCGCTACCGCGGCCGTCACGGTATGAGGGCCGCCAGGGCGGTTCTCGAACTGGTCGACGGCGGTGCCCAGTCCCCGAAGGAAACGTGGCTGCGTCTGTTGCTGATCGATGCCGGCTTCCCGCGGCCGCAGACGCAGATCGCCGTACGCAACGAATGGGGTTGGGCCGAGGCGTATCTGGACTTGGGGTGGGAGGACATCAAGGTCGCCGTCGAGTATGACGGCGACCACCACCGGTCTCTTCGCTCCCAATACGCCAAGGACATCGCCCGGCTCGAGATGCTCGAACGTTACGGATGGATCGTCGTCCGCGTCATTGCCGAGCACCATCCCGCCGACATCATTCGCCGGGTGCGCGACGCCCGAGCCCGCCGCTTGTAACGCCAGGGCGAAGAATCGAGCCTCAAAGTCAAGTGGCTAATGCATTTTTGTTAGGCGGCTTGGTCGAGGAGAGCGGCCAGGCGTTGGGCGGGGGTGTCGAGGTCAAGGGTTGGGCGGGGTCGTCGGTTGAGGGTGTCTTGGATGCGTTTGAGGTCAGCCGGAGTGTGACCGCTGAGGTCGCTGCCCTTCTCGAACCAGAACCGCAGGAGGCGGTTGGTGTTTTCGTTGGTACCGCGTTGCCAGGGCGAGTGCGGATTGCAGAAATAGACCGGGGTGTTGAGCTGCAGCTGAATGTCGCGCCAGCGGGCCATTTCACTGCCCCGGTCCCAGGTAATCGATCGCCGAAGGTGTTCGGGTAACTGGCGCATGGCTTCGATCATCGCGCTGGCCACCGTCTCGGCGGTGTGATCGCTGGGCAAATGCAACAGCATCGTAAAGCGGGTGGACCGCTCGACCAGGGTGCCGATCGCGCTGTTCGGGCCGACGATCAGGTCACCCTCCCAATGGCCGGGCACAGCGCGGTCGGCGGCCTCGGCGGGCCGGTCACTGATGGTGAACACATCGTGGAATTTCCCCCGCCGTTCGGTGTGGCCCCGGGATTTGCGGGCCGTGCGTTTCGTCGACAAGCGCTTGCTCAGATCGGCCCGCAGTTGACCACGAGTTTGGACGTAGAGGCACTGGTAGATGGTTTCGTGGCTCACCCGTGCCAGCCTGTCACCGGGGTGACCGCGCGCCAAGACATCGGCGATCAGTTTTGGACTCCATCCCTGATCCATCCAGTCCTCGATGGCCTCGCATAGCGCGCGGTCTTCGAGCTTGAATGCTTTGGGACGCTTGGCTTTCTGGGCGGCACGGGCATGGGCCAGACCAGCGTGATAATCCCCGTCGAGATTGCGATTGCGCTTGAGCTCACGGGAGATGACGCTGGCATTGCGGTCGAGCTGACCGGCGATCTCAACCTGAGTGAGGCCCTTGTCCAGACCCCGCATAATGACCAGGCGTTCTTCGAAACCGAGCCGATGTCCCCGCGCGCCAGGCCGGGTCAGATCACCCGGTTCGGCCAGGCCGGTATCAGAGCCCGTACCACTTCGTAATTGCATTGATCCAGCGTCATGCCACCAGCTCCATCCGGTCTGGATCGACACACCGACCTGACGGCCGGCTTCACGCAATGATTCCCCGGCACACACCCGATCAAAGAACTCTCGCCGCATCGAACGCGGATAAGCACCTGGCACCTGCAACCTCCCTAAACATGGAAATTGCATTGACCGTATGAATCTGCCAGCGGAATTCCGCCGTGGCGTTACGGGCGAGGGTTTGCAGCGCGGGCGCGGGCTTGGGTCGCGGGCGAAAACTACGTCGGCAGCCTGCGGTTGATGAGCAGCGCCGCCAGCGCGGCCAACGCCAACACCAGCGCTCCGAGCCGCACCCAGCCCACGCTCGCGTCGCCCTTGATCGTCTCGTAGCCGATCTGCTGCTGCAGTGTCGCGTAGACGGATTTCAGCTCCTGCAACGACGCTGCGTTGTAGGCGTTTCCGCCCGAGAGCTGGGCCACCTTCTTGAGCGTCTCGTCGTCGACCGGCACCGGCTGGCGCTGGTCGTTGATCTCGACGAAGCCGTACGGGGTGCCGAACGAGATCGTCGAGATCGGCACGCCCTGGTCCTTGGCGGTGCGCGCGGCGGTGAAGGCACCCTTCGGGTTGTCCGGGTTGGTCGGCATCGTCTCCTTGCCGTCGGAGAACAACACGATGCGCGCCGGCGGCGGCTTGTCGCCGCCGCCGATCACCGCGCCCACCGTCGCGATGGCCTGCAGCGCGGTGAAGATGCCCTCCCCGGTGGCGGTGCGGTCGGCGAACTGCAGCTTGTCCAGCGCAGCCTTGGTCGAGTCCCGGTTGGTCGTCGGCGACACCAGCACCGTCGCGGTCCCGGCATAGGCGATCAGCCCCAGGTTGATGCCCGGGGTCAGCTCGTCGGCGAACTGCTTGGCGGCCTCTTGCGCGGCCGCCATCCGGTTGGGTTGCACGTCGGTGGCGCGCATCGACTGCGACACGTCGATCACCAGCATCACGACCGCACGGTTGCGGGGAATGCGGACGTCGTTCGTCGGGCCCGCCATCGCGATCGTGAACAACACCAGCGACGCGACGAGCAGGAGCGCCGGCACATGCCGCCACGTCGACGGCCGTTTGGGCGCAACGCTTTCCAGCAGCTCCATGTTGGCGAACCGCAGCATGCGCCGCTGCCGCGCCAACTGCATCAGGATGTAGAGCGCGGCCAGCCCGAAGACGACCAACAGGAACAGGAAGAACCACGAATGTTCGAAGCCCGACAACGACATCGGGCCCAGGAGCGGCAAGCTCATATCCGAGTCACTGCCGCCCCGCCATTGCCCCGCGCCGGCGGGATTCCACGAACCGCACGATGTCGGCGATCCAGTCGCGGTCGGTGCGCAGCGTCAGGACCGGAGCGCCGCAGCTGCGGATGGTGCGCGCCACGTCGGCGCGGTGCGCCGCGGCGGCCTTGGCGAAGTCGTCGCGCAGCTGGGCGTCGATGGTGAACTCGCGGGTGACGCCCGACTCGGCGTCCTGCAGCACCACGTCGCCGATGTCGGGCAGTTCGACGTCGCGGGGGTCGAGCACCTCGATGGCCAGCACCTCGTGCCGGGCCGCGACCGCGCGCAACGGGCGCATCCAGTTGATCGGCCCCAGGAAGTCGCTGATGATCACCGCCATGCCGCGGCGGCGTTCCGGGCGGCGCAGCGCGTCGATCGCCGTCGCCAGGTCGCCGCGCACCCCCACCGGCGCGCGGGGCGTGGTGGCGATGGTGCGCAACAGGGTCTGTTCATGCTGGCGCCCCGAGCGGGCGGGCACCCGGGTGATGTTCGCGCCGGTCGAGACGATCGCGCCGAGCCGGTTGCCGCCGCCGCTGTTGAGGAAGGTGATCGCGGCCGCGGCCGCCACCGCCAGGTCCCGCTTCTCGCACACGGTGGTGCCGAAGTCCAGGCTGGCCGACATGTCCACCACCAACCAGGTTTCCAGCTCGCGGTCGGCGATCATCTGCCGAACGTGGGGATGGGTGGTGCGCGCGGTGACGGCCCAGTCCATGCGGCGGACGTCGTCGCCGGGCTGATACTCGCGCGACTCCCCCGGCTCGGAGCCCGGGCCCGGGATCAGCCCGAGGTGATCGCCGTGCAGCACGCCGTCGAGCTTGCGCTTGACGGTGAGCTCGAGGGTGCGCAGCGCCGCCGACAGCTTCGGGTCATCGATCTGCCCGCGCTGCATCGACGGCGGATGGACCACCGCCGGGCGCTTGGGGTCCGTCACCGACCGCTGGCCGCGCCGGCGGGTTGCATCACCGGGGGCACCGAATGCCCTTGCTGCGGAACGGCATTCACCTGAGGCAGGGCAACCGTCTGCAGCACCCGGTTGATGACGATCTCCGGCGAGATCTCGTCGGCCAGCGCGTCATAGGTCAGCACCAGCCGGTGCCGCAGGACGTCGGGAATGACGTCGACGACATCTTGCGGAATCACGTAGTCGCGGCCGCGGACCAGCGCCAGCGACCGGGAGGCGGCGATGATGCCCAGCGAGGCGCGCGGGGACGCACCGAAAGAGATCCACGTCTTGACGTCGTTCATGCCGAGCTGTTCGGGATGACGGGTGGCGGTCACCACGCGCACCACGTAGTCCACCAGCGCGTGGTGTACGAAGACGTTGGCCGCGATGTCCTGCAGCCGCAGCAGGTCCCCGGTGTTGAGGATCTGCTTGGGCTCCGGCGGCCGCACGCCCATCCGGTAGATGATCTCGCGCTCCTCTTCCGGCGACGGGTAGCCGACGTTGATCTTGAACAGGAAGCGGTCGCGCTGCGCCTCGGGCAGCGGGTACACGCCCTCGTGCTCGATCGGGTTTTGGGTGGCCATCACCAGGAACGGGTTGGGCAGCGAGAAGGTCTTGCCGCCGATGGACACGTGGCGTTCCTGCATGACCTCCAGCAGCGCCGACTGCACCTTGGCGGGCGCGCGGTTGATCTCGTCGGCGAGCAGGAAGTTGACCACCACCGGGCCGAGTTCGGTGTCGAACTCCTCCTTGCCCTGACGGTAGATGCGGGTACCGATGATGTCGGTGGGCACCAGGTCGGGCGTGAACTGGATGCGCGCGAACGTCCCGCCGACCACCTTGGCGAACGTCTCGACGGCCAGCGTCTTGGCCACGCCGGGCACGCCCTCGAGCAGCACGTGGCCCTTGGACAACAGCCCGACCAGCATCCGCTCCACCAGCTGGTCCTGGCCGACGATGATGCGCTTGACCTCGAAGATGGCCCGCTCCAGGGTCTGGACCTCGGCGGCGAGCCCGTTACCCCCACCCGTCGGCGCTTCGTGAGCCGGCGAACCTGATTGCCCGCCCGGGCCCGAGTAACCACTGGCGCCTGGCGGCGGCCCACCTGCTGCTGTCATCAAGAACCCTCCACGCTCAAACGGACACGACTGCCGGGCAGCGACGTGCCCTCGTCCAACTATTCCAGGCCCGCCGAATTCCGTCGACGGCGCGGGTTCGCCGGCCTGCGATCAGTACTCGATGATCCTGGTCAAAAACGGCGTCATGCCGGGCTTACGAACGGGGCTGACCGTCACCTTTCCGGCGCTGCCGGAGGCCTCCAGCATCTGGCCGTTGCCCAGGTACATGGTCACGTGCTGGCCGCCGTTCGGGCCGTAGAAGATCAGGTCGCCGCGCCGGGCCTGATCCGGCGGGATGTGGCGCCCGGCGTTGTACTGGTCACCGGAGAACCGCGGGATCAGCACCCCGACGCCGGCGAAGCCGTAGCGCATCAGCCCTGAGCAGTCGAAGCCGGTGATGTTGGCGCCGTCGCCGACGCCCTTGCTGGGGCCGTCCAGCGAGCCGCCGCCCCACGAGTAGGGCACGCCCATCTGCGACCCCATGCGCTTGATGACGTACTCGATGGCCTGCCGGCCGTAGACCCGCGGGATCTTGCCGCCGGGGTTCGACGGGGTCGCCGCGCTGGGAGGGGGATCGCCGCCGATGTTGATCCCGAGCCCGCCCAGGAACTGCTTGCCCAAGTTGAACGTGGTCTGGGTGGCCTGGGCGGTGGCCTGCAGCGAGGCGTTGGCGACGGCGAGCGGATCGCCCGGGGCGCCGGCGCTGATCTGGGCCGGCAGGGTGGGATCCCACGCGCCGGGGTCGGCCGTGGCCACCGGAGCCGGGGCGGCCACAGAAAGCAACAGCCCGGTCACCACGGCGGTGATCCAGGCGAAGTTGATGAGACGAAACCGCTTGCGGCGCATGACTTCCCGTTCAGTTCTCACTCGATCACCATTCGATGTAGCGGACCACGTAGGGGGTCATGCCGCTGGTGCGGACCGGGGCGACGCGAACCTTCAACCCGATGTCGGGAGCCTCGAGCATCTGGCCGTCGCCGAGGTAGATCGTCACGTGCTGGCTGCCGCCCGGGCCGTAGAAGATGACGTCGCCGCGGCGCATCTGCGAGGACGGGATCTTTCGGCCCAGGTTGTACTGCGAGCCCGAGTAGTGCGGCAGCTTGATGCCCACCCCGGCGAACGAATACAGAACCAGACCCGAACAGTCGAAGCCGGTGATGCCGGCCCCGGAGTCGATTCCCTTGCTCGGGCCGGCCGCGTTGCCGCCACCCCAGGAGTAGGGCACACCGATCTGCGACATGCCGCGCCGGATCACGTACTCGGTGGCCTGCCGCCCGTAGACCCGGGGGATCCGCCCCCCGACCCCGCCCGGCGTCGCGTTGGTGATGCCGGTGTCGTCGGGCTTGAGGATGCCCATCTGCTGCAGGAAATTGCGGCCGAGGCCGGCGGTGACCTGTGTCGAGGTGGCCGAGATGCCCAGCACCTGGTTGATCACCGCGATCGGGTCGCCGGGGATGTTGGCGCTCGGGACCATCGGCAACGTGGGGTCCCAGGCGCCGTCCCACTTGCGGGCCCCGCCCGACGGCGCCGCCGCGCCGGGCGTTCCCGTCTCCCACCGATCGCCCGACGCGCCCGGGCCGGTCGACCCTTGCCGGGCGGCGGCCTCGCGCTTGGCCGCCTCGAGCTTGGCCTGCGCCTGGTTCCGCTCGGCGGCCAGCCGCATCATGTCCTCGCGCTGCTCGTCGAACTTCTGCCTGGAGTTGGTCAGCGCCGCGACGGCGGCATCCTGGCTGGACTTGGCGTCGGCGGCGGCCTTGTCGGCGTTCTGCTTGGCCAGCCGCGCCGCCGATTCCTTGTTCAGCTGCTCGGTGCGGGCCTGCTGCAGCTTGGCCATCACGGTCTGCGAACTGGCGGTCAGGTTCTTGGCCGCGGCTTCGGTGGCGATGATGTCGTCGGGGCTGCTGGCGGTCAGGTAGCTGCTCGACGGTCCATTCATATAGGTGGCCGCGGCGAAGGTGTTGAAGCGCTGCTGCGCCCCGGCGATCGCCGCGTTGGCGTCCTTGACCGCCTGCTGGCTGGTCTCCAGATCGTGTTGGGCGGTGGCCGCATTGTCCCGCGCGGTCTCCACGTCGACCAAGGCCTTGTTGACGCTTTCCTGCTCGGTCTGGATTTCGGCACTCAGGTTCTGCAGGCGCTGGTTGGCCTTGGCGACGTTCGCGATCAGCGAGGCCAGGTTGTCGGCGGTGGGATCGGCCTGCGCCAGTCCCGGGGTGCACACCAAGAAGGCCACGCTCAGCACCGATGGAACGAGAGGCCGCATCAGCCTTGCGGCCGGTCGCGCGGAAGACCCCCAGCGTGTGCGTCTCATTCGACTCAGGTCTCCTACGGCTCGACGCGACGGGCGGCGCCGGCCACAGCATTCTCGTAAGGCGCCAAAGACAACACCAGCATCATTTGCACCGTACGTCACATGGGTGGGCGCGCAAACGCTCCACCGAAATCGCACTCTCTACGTGCGTTTAATGTGACCGAACGGTGACCTGCCCCGTTTGCCGAATTAGCCGCGAGTCGTCAGGACCCGGTATTGGCCTCGACGTCCTCAGCGGTCGCGGTGTCGTCCGAGGTTGCTGAGCGCGTGCTGCGCACCTGCAGCAAGCGGGTGCCGACGGCGGCGGCGAAGACCGCGATCAGCAGGAAGATCGTCAGGCCGGTCCAGGGAAACTCGGGCGTGTCCAGCTCGTGCAGGAAATGCTGCGCCGAGACCACCGGGTTGCCCGTCTTGGCGATGTCCTCGCCGGCCTCCAGGGTGACGCGCGGGAACTGCGTGCTGTAGCTGCCGACGTAACTCGGGCTCAGCGTCAGGACGGTGGCGTCGTGGTAGTCGGCGCCGACCACCGTCGAGATGTCGCGCAGCGGGGTGTCGTTCGGGGGGTTGTGGTCGAGCAGCACGATCTTGAGGTTGATGCCCTCGGCGTGCGCCTGGTTGACCACCTCGAGGAGTCCGGGCATGGCCGCCGGCGGCGCGCTGACCCCGGTGGCGGCGACCTGGGCCTTGACCATCGTCATGTCGACGTCCACCGGAATATAGGTCGGGAGGACCGGAACCGTTTGCGGCAGCGGTCCGAGAGAGTCTTGCCCGGTCATCTGCGCCTCCTGCCGTAGTGCTAGAGGCACCGTACGCGACGCGAGGGTGCCGCTTCGCGCCCGGCGGCGCCGCCCCGCGATCCAACTCGACGAGATTGGCGCGTTCGCGGAGGTTTAAACCGGTGGCCACCGCGATAAGACTGCAATCAGGACTGCCGTCGTAATGCAGGACAAGCGTACTGTTAAAGTTGCATGATCGTTTTGGACGATCCGCCGACACCAGCCCGTCGGCGGGAGAACTAAATCCTTGGGAGTTGAAGTGACTGATTCTGTGAACTCGTTCGGAGCCCGCAACACCCTCGAGGTCGGCGACAAGAGTTACCAGATCTATCGCCTCGACGCCGTCCCCAATACCGAGAAGCTCCCCTACAGCCTCAAAGTGCTGGCCGAGAACCTGCTGCGCAACGAGGACGGCAGCAACATCACCAAAGACCACATCGAGGCCATCGCGAACTGGGATCCCAAGGCGGAGCCCAGCATTGAGATCCAGTACACCCCGGCCCGCGTCGTGATGCAGGACTTCACCGGCGTGCCGTGCATCGTCGACCTGGCCACCATGCGCGAGGCCATCGGCGAGCTCGGCGGCAACCCGGAAAAGGTCAACCCGCTCGCGCCGGCCGACCTGGTGATCGACCACTCCGTGATCGCCGACCTGTTCGGCACGGCCAACGCGTTCGAGCGCAACGTCGAGATCGAGTACGAGCGCAACGGGGAGCGCTACCAGTTCCTGCGCTGGGGGCAAGGCGCATTCCAGGACTTCAAGGTGGTGCCCCCGGGCACCGGCATCGTGCATCAGGTCAACATCGAATACCTGGCCAGCGTCGTGATGGAACGCGACGGCGTGGCCTACCCCGACACCTGCGTGGGGACCGACTCGCACACCACGATGGTCAACGGCCTCGGCGTGCTCGGCTGGGGCGTGGGAGGCATCGAGGCCGAGGCCGCGATGCTCGGTCAGCCGGTGTCGATGCTGATCCCCCGCGTGGTCGGCTTCAAGCTGACCGGCGAGATCCAGCCCGGCGTGACGGCGACCGACGTCGTGCTGACCGTGACCGAGATGCTGCGCAAGCACGGAGTGGTCGGCAAGTTCGTCGAGTTCTACGGCGAGGGCGTGGCCGAGGTGCCGCTGGCCAACCGCGCGACCCTGGGCAACATGAGCCCCGAATTCGGTTCCACCGCAGCCATTTTCCCGGTCGATGAGGAGACGATCTCTTATCTGAAGTTCACCGGCCGCAACGACGAGCAGCTGGCGCTGGTCGAGGCCTACGCCAAGGAACAGGGCATGTGGCACAACCCGAAGCACGAGCCCGAGTACTCCGAATACATCGAACTCGACCTGTCCGACGTGGTGCCGTCCATCGCCGGCCCCAAGCGTCCGCAGGACCGGATCGCGCTGTCCGACGCGAAATCCACGTTCCGCGAGCAGATTTGCGACTACGTCGGTGACGACCCCGACAAGAAAGAATACTCCAAGCTCGACGAGGTCGTCGATGAGTCGTTCCCGGCCAGTGACCCGGGGCAGGCGACCAACGGCCACGCCGACGACCACAAGGTGCAGTCGGCCGCCGCGCACTCCAAGGGCCGCGTGAGCAGCCCGGTGACGGTGAAGTCCGACGAACTCGGCGAGTTCGTGCTCGACCACGGCGCGGTGGTGATCGCCGCCGTCACGTCGTGCACCAACACCTCCAACCCCGAGGTGATGCTGGGCGCGGCGCTGCTGGCGCGCAACGCCGTCGAAAAGGGCTTGGTCTCGAAGCCATGGGTGAAAACCACCATGGCCCCGGGCTCCCAGGTGGTCCACGACTATTACGACAAGGCCGGCCTGTGGCCGTATCTGGAGAAGCTGGGCTTCTATCTGGTCGGCTACGGCTGCACCACGTGCATCGGTAACTCCGGCCCGCTGCCCGAGGACATTTCGAAGGCGATCAACGACAACGACCTTTCGGTGGCCGCCGTCCTGTCGGGCAACCGCAACTTCGAGGGCCGCATCAACCCCGACGTGAAGATGAACTACCTGGCGTCGCCGCCGCTGGTGATCGCCTACGCGCTCGCCGGCACCATGGACTTCGACTTCGACGAGCAGCCGCTCGGCAAGGACAAGGACGGCAATGACGTCTTCCTCAAAGACATCTGGCCGTCGCAGAAGGACGTCTCCGACACCATCGCCTCGGCGATCAACCAGGAGATGTTCACCAAAAACTACGCCGACGTCTTCAAGGGCGACGAGCGCTGGCGCAACCTGCCCACGCCGAGCGGCAACACCTTTGAGTGGAACTCGGATTCGACGTACGTGCGCAAGCCCCCGTACTTCGACGGGATGCCCGCCGAGCCCGAGCCGGTCGCCGACATCACCGGCGCGCGGGTGCTGGCGCTGCTCGGTGATTCGGTGACCACCGACCACATCTCCCCCGCCAGCAGCATCAAGCCGGGCACCCCGGCGGCGCAGTATCTCGACGAGCACGGCGTGGAGCGCAAGGACTACAACTCCTTCGGCTCGCGGCGCGGCAACCACGAGGTGATGATTCGCGGCACCTTCGCCAACATCCGGCTGCGCAACCTGTTGCTCGACGACGTGTCCGGCGGCTACACCCGCGACTTCACCCAGGACCCCGTAGATGGGAAGGCCCCGCAGGCGTTCATCTACGACGCGGCGCAAAACTATGCGGCGCAAGACATTCCGCTGGTGGTGCTGGGCGGCAAGGAGTACGGGTCAGGGTCGTCACGCGACTGGGCGGCCAAGGGAACCCGGCTGCTGGGAGTGCGCGCGGTGATCGCCGAGTCGTTCGAACGGATTCACCGCTCCAACCTCATCGGCATGGGCGTGATCCCGTTGCAGTTCCCGGACGGCAAGTCGGCCAAGGACCTGGGCCTGGATGGCACCGAGGTGTTCGACATCACCGGCATCGAAGAGCTGAACAACGGCAAGACGCCCAAGACGGTGAAGGTCAAGGCCGCCAAAGATGGCGACAAGGCAGTCGAATTCGACGCGGTGGTGCGCATCGACACCCCGGGTGAGGCCGACTACTACCGCAACGGCGGCATCTTGCAGTACGTGCTGCGCAACATGCTCAAGTCGGGCCAGAAGTCCGACTAGCGCGAGCCGGCCCAGCCACTCGTGCCCAAGGTCAGCGAGGACCATCTGGCGGCCCGCCGCCGCCAGATCCTCGACGGCGCCCGCCGCTGCTTTGCCGAATTCGGCTACGACAAGGCCACGGTGCGCCGGCTGGAGAAGGCGATCGGGATGTCGCGCGGCGCGATCTTCCACCATTTCCGGGACAAGGACGCGCTGTTTTTCGCCCTCGCCCACGAGGACGCCGAGCGGATGGCCGACGTGGCCTCCCGCGCCGGACTGATTCAGGTGATGCGAGACATGCTCGCCGCGCCCGACCAGTTCGATTGGCTGGCCACCAGATTGGAGATCGCCCGCAAGCTGCGCAACGATCCCGAGTTCAGCCGCGGGTGGGCCGAGCGTTCGGCCGAGGTGGCGGCGGCGACCAGCGATCGGTTGCGCAGGCAGACGGAGGCACACCGGGTGCGCGACGACGTGCCCGGCGACGTGCTGCGGTGCTATCTGGAGTTGGTGCTCGACGGCCTGGTGGCCCGGTTGGCGTCCGGCGAGGATCCGCAACGCCTGGCCTCGGTGCTCGACCTGGTGGAGAACTCGATGCGGCGCACTTAAGCCGCGCCGAATGTGAATCTCACGACGCGACACGCCGATTCATTGTCGCGGGGTTCACGCTCGGCGGATTCACCGCGCGTGCGCGACCTTCGCGGTCCGGTTGGGCCCGCCGCGGCTGCGCATCGTGGTGCCCGACTCCCGCAGCAGGCTGTGGATCGACCCGTACGACCTGCCGGTCGTGGCAACCAGGCTGCGGATACTGGCCCCGCCTTCGTAGGCGTGGCGTAGCTCGTCCAACAACTGGTCGCGCGCCTTGGTCGACCTATGCATTGTTCTTCTCATGGCTCCTCCGACGCCGGGACACGACCGCAAGAACTTAGAGTAAGAAGCCGTTGTCGGCCGCGGGCGGATTTCGCCAAATCGCCAGCGGGTCGCCACCATCAAAGTCAGGCGAGCTCGATGAGATCCCGGTATTCGTCGGACCAGTAGTCCTCGGTGCCGTCGGGCAGCAGCACCACCCGTTGCGGGTCGAGGGCCTCGGCGGCGCCGGGGTCGTGCGTCACCAGCACCACCGCACCCTGGTAACTGCGCAGCGCGTCGAGCACTTGCTCGCGCGATGCCGGGTCGAGGTTGTTCGTCGGTTCGTCGAGCAACAAGACGTTGGCGGTCGACGCCACCAAACCGGCCAGCGCGAGGCGGGTTTTCTCACCGCCGGACAGCGTGCCCGCCAACTGGTCGAGCTGCGGACCGCTGAACATGAACGCGCCCAGCAGGCCGCGCAGGTCCTGCTCGCCGGAATCCGGTGCGGCGTGCCGGATGTTCTCCCAGACGCTCGCATCGTTGTCGAGGGTGTCGTGCTCCTGCGCGAAGTAGCCGATCCGCAGGCCGTGTCCGGGCTCGAGCCCTCCGGTGTCGGGGGCCTCGGTGCCGGCCAGCAGTCTCAGCAGTGTGGTCTTGCCGGCGCCGTTGAGCCCGAGCACCACCACCCGCGAGCCGCGGTCGATCGCCAGGTCGACACCGGTGAACACCTCCAGCGACCCGTACGACTTGCTCAGCCCCTTGGCGACCAGCGGGGTGCGCCCGCACGCCGCCGGCGTCGGGAACTTGATGCGGGCCACCTTGTCGGCGACGCGCTCGGCGTCGAGCGCGGCCATCATCCGGTCGGCGCGGCGCAACATGTTCTGGGCGGCAACGGCTTTGGTGGCCTTGGCGCCGAGCTTCGCGGCCTGGGTGCGCAGCGCGGCGGCCTTGCGTTCGGCGTTGGTGCGCTCCCGGCGACGACGCTGCTCGTCGGTGGAGCGGGCGTCGAGGTACTTCTGCCAGCCCATGTTGTAGACGTCGGCCTCGCCGCGCACGGCGTCCAGGAACCACACCCGGTTGACGACGTCGGCGAGCAGTTCGACGTTGTGGCTGATGATCACCAGCCCGCCGGTGTGGGCCCGCAGGAAATCCCGCAACCAGCCGATGGAATCGGCGTCCAGGTGGTTGGTGGGCTCGTCGAGGAGCAGCGTGGTCTCCGAGCCCGAGGTCCCCGCTCCGCCCTCCGAGGCGGCGAACAGGATGCGCGCCAACTCCACCCGGCGGCGCTGCCCACCGGACAGGGTGCGCAGCTGCTGCGTCAGCACCCGTTCCGGCAGGCCGAGGCTGGCGCAGATGCGACTGGCTTCACTTTCCGCGCCGTAGCCACCCAGGGCCACGAAACGCTCCTCGAGCTGCCCGTACCGACGGATCGCGCGGTCGCGCGCGTCGTCGTCGGCGACCTCGGCCATCAACGCCTGCTGCTTTTCCAAATCGGTGAGCAACGCGTCCAACCCGCGGGCCGACAGCACCCGGTCGCGGGCCAGCACATCGAGGTCGCCCTCTTTGGGATCCTGTGGCAGATAACCGATTTCGCCCGTGCGGGCGATCGACCCGGCATAGGGCTCGGTCTCCCCCGCCAGGATGCGCAGGGTGGTGGTCTTACCCGCGCCGTTGCGGCCGACCAGGCCGATGCGGTCGCCGGGCTGCACCCGCAGGTCGGGGCCGTCGGATGAGAGCAGGATGCGCGCGCCAGCGCGGACCTCGAGGTCCGTGGCCGTGATCACGATCGCTCTCCTGAGTTGAAAAGACGCCTATTTGTCGTCGGTGAACACCGCTGGTCGTCGTTCTGCGCGCGCGGCAACCGCTTCTTCGAAGTTGGCGGTGAGCAGGCGGACGAAAAGCTGTCCCAAGCCTTCGGCTTGCATGTGCCCTTCCAGGCTACCGGCGTCCAGTCCACTCCACAGCGTGCGCTTGGTCAACTCGACGCCCGGCCGCGAGAACGCCGCGATCCGCGCGGCGATCGCGTAGCACGTGTCCAGCAGCTGCTTGTCGGGCACCTGGCAGGACACCAGCCCGATGCGCTCGGCCTCCTCGGCGGTGATGTCGCGGCCGGTCAGCATGATCTCGAACGCCCGCGACGACCCGATGGCCCGCGGCAGCAGGTACGACAGGCCCAGTTCGCTGGCCGTCAGCCCGTTGTTGATGCCGGCGGCGCGGAAGTACGCGCTGGTGGAGGCCACGCGGATGTCGGCGGCCAGCGCCAGGCACAGGCCGCCGCCGATGGCGGGGCCGTTGACCGCGGCGATCACCGGCTGGTGCAGCCGGCGCAAACCCAGGATGACCTCGTCGAGAATCTCCATCGACCGCAGCGCATAGGTGGGGCGGGTCAGCCCCTCGACGTGGGGCACCGAGCCCGCGGACTTGTGATCGGCGCCCGAGGAAAAGCCCCGGCCGGCCCCGGTCAGCACGACCACGCGCACCGAGTTGTCGTAGCGGACCTTCTCCAGCGCCTCCTTGAGCGGCACCATGACGTCGAACGCCATGGAATTCATCCGCTCGGGCCGGTTGAGGGTTATCAGCGCGACGCCGGGCCGCGGGTGGTCTACCAGTACCAAACTCACCCAAGCAACCTAGCGCGTGGCCGTCGGCCGCGCCGTGTCGCGCTTATTCGGCCGGCCCGGCTTCGGCCGCGTCCACGTCAAACGCCCGCACCTGCTGGACCAGGTCCTCCAGGGCCGCCGGCGGCAGCGCCCCGGGCTGGTTGAACAGCAGTTTGCCCTTCTTGAAGGCCATCAGCGTGGGGATGGACCGGATCTGGGCGGCCGCGGCCAGCTGTTGTTCGGCCTCGGTATCGACCTTGGCGTGCACGATGTCGGGGTGTTTGTCCGATGAGGCCTGGAAAGTGGGGCCGAACTGCCGGCATGGACCACACCAGGACGCCCAGAAGTCGACGAGCACGATGTCGTTGCCCTCGATGGTTTCGTTGAACTTCTCAGCGGTGAGATCGAGTGTTGTCACATTTGCCGTAACGCCCGGCGCCGACGCGGTGTTCCCGCCCCGCGGCACCGCACCCCGCCCTGGTTACGGTTGCGTACGTTTTCCCGCGTCCGACAGACTGGGCCTGACCATCCGCCGCCTCAATGAACCAGCGAGGGAATCGCGTTGGGCCACTACATCGCAAACGTCCGTGACCTCGAGTTCAACCTCTTCGAAGTCCTCGACATCGGCGCCGTCCTGGGGACCGGAGGCTACAGCGAACTCGACGAGGAAACGGTCCGCACAATATTGGCCGAAGCAGCCCGCCTCGCCGAAGGCCCCGTCGCCGAATCCTTTGCCTTCGCCGACCGCAACCCGCCGGAATTCGATCCCGCCGAGCACACCATCAGCGTCCCCGAAGAGCTGGCCAAGACGGTGCAGGCGATCAAGGAGGCCGGTTGGTGGCGGCTGATGCTGGCCGAAGAGATCGGCGGCATGGCCGCGCCCCCGCCGCTGGCGTGGGGGGTCAACGAGATGATCATCTGCGCCAACCCGTCGGCGAACTTCTTCTGCCTCGGCCCGTTGATGGCCCAGGCGCTGTACATCGAGGGCAACGAGCAGCAGCGGCACTGGGCCGCCGAGGGCGTCGAGCGCGGCTGGGCGGCCACGATGGTGCTCACCGAGCCCGACGCGGGTTCCGACGTCGGCGCCGGGCGCGCCAAGGCCTTCGAACAACCCGACGGCACCTGGCACATCGAGGGCGTCAAGCGCTTCATCTCCGGCGGCGACGTGGGCGACACCGCCGAGAACATCTTCCACCTGGTGCTGGCCCGCCCCGAGGGCGCCGGTCCGGGCACCAAGGGCCTGAGCCTGTTCTATGTGCCCAACTACCTATTCGACCCGGACACCTTCGAACTCGGTGCGCGCAACGGGGTTTTCGTCACCGGCCTGGAACACAAGATGGGCATCAAGTCCTCGCCGACATGCGAATTGACCTTTGGCGCAACG
This sequence comes from Mycobacterium sp. NTMscope_Eco_3, assembly GCF_976985685.1. Classification (NCBI taxonomy): domain Bacteria; kingdom Bacillati; phylum Actinomycetota; class Actinomycetes; order Mycobacteriales; family Mycobacteriaceae; genus Mycobacterium; species Mycobacterium sp. NTMscope_Eco_3. Next base: position 3,249,825 of record NZ_CDRJYZ010000001.1, read on the forward strand.
GATGAGCCCGCCGTCGGCTACTTGGTGGGCGACGTGCACCGGGGTATCGCGCAGATGTTCACCGTGATCGAGCACGCGCGCATGACGATTGGCGTCAAAGCCGCCGGCACGTTGTCCACGGGTTACCTGAACGCGCTGGCTTTCGCCAAGGAGCGGGTGCAGGGCGCGGACCTGACGCAGATGTCCGACAAGACCGCGCCGCGGGTCACGATCATCCACCACCCCGACGTGCGCCGCAGCCTGATGACCCAGAAGGCCTACGCCGAGGGCTTGCGGGCGCTCTACATGTATGCCGCCGCTCACCAGGATGACGCAGTGGCCCAACGTGTTTCGGGCGCCGATCACGACATGGCGCACCGGATCGACGATCTGCTGCTGCCGATCGTCAAGGGGGTGAGCTCGGAGCGGGCCTATGAGGTGCTGACCGAGGCGCTGCAGACGCTGGGCGGCTCGGGGTTCCTGGCCGACTACCCGCTCGAGCAGTACATCCGTGATTCTAAGATCGACTCGCTCTACGAGGGCACCACCGCCATCCAGGCGCTCGATTTCTTCTTCCGCAAGATCGTGCGTGATCGCGGCCAGGCCCTGCAGTTCCTGACGACTCAGATCGTGGCGACCATCGACGAGTGCGACGAGGCCCTCAAGCCGGTCGCCCAACTCCTGCAGACCGCGTACGACGACGTGACGGCGATGACGGGCGCGCTGACCGGCTACCTGATGTCCGCCGCCCAACAGCCCACCGACATCTACAAGGTGGGGCTGGCGTCGGTGCGGTTTCTGCTCGCGGTGGGCGATCTGCTGATCGGCTGGAGGTTGCTGGTGCAGGCCGGCGTCGCGCACCGCGCGCTGACCGACGGCGCGGCGGGAGATGACGAACCGTTCTATCAGGGCAAGGTCGCGACCGCGACGTTCTTCGCCAAGAACATGTTGCCGAAGCTGACGGCCCTGCGCGGCGTCATCGAAGCGATCGACGACGAGATCATGAAGGTGCCCGAAGAGGCGTTCTGAGAACTTACAGGTTACAGACAGCTCCAACGGGTAAACCATGACGTTCGCTCTCACCGACGAATGGAGAAACGTTGATGTCTGCCAGCTGTGCCGTGCCCCGGCTCACGCGCTTCGCGGTATTCGCGGTCGCGGGGGCCACCGCCCTGTCCCTGTCCGCCTGCGGCTCGTCGAACAAATCCAGCTCCACCTCGACCTCGACGTCGACCTCGACGGCGACCGTCACCTCGGCGGCCCCCTCGTCCACACCTAACGCCGAAGCGAAGGTCAGCGGCCTGATCGCGTCGGTGGCAGGCAACTCCATCCAGGTCACCAAGCAGGACAACGCCACGGCCGCGGTGAACTTCACCTCGACCACCAAGATCACCGAGGCCGTTCCGGCCGGCCTGCCCGACGTCACCCAGGGCAGCTGCGTCAGCGTGAAGCCCACCGAGGGATCCGCGCCCGGGCAGCCGGTCACCGCGGCGAAGGTCAAGATCAGCGAGTCCGTCAACGGCACCTGCCCCAAACCGCACGAGACCGCCCCCGGCGGGTCCAGCAGCACGCCACCGCCCGGCTCGCCGTCGCCGGCACCCGCCAAGCCGGCCTGGATGCGGGGCTCGGTGGCCTCGGTCTCGGGTAACACCATCAACCTGACCGGCACGGATGCCAGCGGCAACACCACGCAGACGACCGTGACGGTCGACGACAAGACCAAATACACCAAGCAGACGACCGCGAACACCGACGCGATCGCACCGGGTAAATGCCTGTCCGCGCGCGGCACCACGGACAGCGGCGGCGCGCTGCAGGCGACGAGCATCAACCTACGACAGGCTGTCGACGGCAAATGCGGCAAGCCCAAGCAGCCCGGCCAGGGTGGATGACCCCGGCTCGAGCTAGCTGAGATTGCCGTCACCGCCGGCGGGCGCGAGCGAAAACCGCGCCCGCCGGGGGTGATTGGCCACGACGGCGAACATGTGATGGAGAAGAGTCTGTGCGTGCCGCTTCGTTGAAACCCCGGCCGACGCACATCGCGATCGCCGCGGTGATCGCTTTCATCGCGTTGTGTGTGGCCATGTGCGACTCCCCGCGCAACACGTCGAGCAGTAACGCGCCGCCCACCGTCACAGCCGTCCCACCCAGCGCCGCACCGAGCGCGGTGCCACCGCCGGCGCCGCCCCCGCCGCCGCCGGTCGGCAAGGATTACGTCGAGGGCATGGTGCAGTCGGTGTCGGGCGGCACGATCGCGCTGCGGACGCGAACCGGCTCCGCGACCGTGGATTACACGCCCGAGACGAGGGTCGTACAGGTCACCCCGGCGAAGCTGGCCGACGTGACGCCCGGCAGCTGCGTGAACGTCCGCGCCACCCCGCAGAGCGCGCCGTCCCCCGGCGCGATCACCGCGCAATCGGTGACGGTCACCGCGTCCGCGGACGGCAAGTGCCCACCGCCGGCCGGGTTCTACGGGACAGTCGCGTCGGTGTCGGGCAACACCATTGCCGTCACCGGGCTGGGCCCCGGCGGCCCGACCACCGTGACCGTCGCGGACTCGACCTCATATCAACGGCAGACGCCGTCGGATGCCCAAGCGATCACCAACGGTAAGTGCTTGGGGGCGAACGGAACTCAAGACGGCGGCGTGCTGCACGCGGCGATGATCAGCTTGGAGACGTGCCCGCCCATGGGGCACCCGCACCACCACCTGCATCTGCCGCACCTCCCGTTCCACCTTTAGCGGTTGAGCTGCACTGGCGGCGTCGACCGTCCGACCCGCCCGGTTTGCTGAACGGCGGTGACGGCGGAATCGAAAGCGACCGAGTTGGCTTCAGGCGGCAGTTAATTCGTTAGCGAAATAAAGTTACTCTGAATTAGCCCGCCGTCCGTTTTGCGAAAACGGAGATTGGTCGTTAGCGATCTAAAACGAGCACCGATTTGGGGCCGAGGCGCGTATCCTGACCCGTATGGTCAAGACCAAGACCTGCGTACATTGTGGCCACACGTTCGATCCGAAGGCCCGATGGCGTGACCTATCTGATCCGGAATGGCTTCCGGCCGCATCGGTCTATTGTTCGCATGAATGCAGTGACCGCTACCATTGCGATATTGGCCATTGCTGCTCGACCCACGCGAAAGAGAAGGCTCAGCGCGAATCCGCCATGGCGGCGCACCGCCAAACGTAGACCGAGCCTCGGCCGTAAACCATCACCTTCCCACCCAGTTCATCCGGCGTCCTGACCGAACCCGGCGCCCCTGGGCGGCGCGTGCTGCGCCGCATGCTAGGTCTGCGGATCCGACGGGACCCCGCGCTGCGGGTGATACAGCAGTGCACGAACCAACGGGCGAGGCCCGACGGACCGAAGCATCTGGCTGGCCGGGCGGACCCGTACCCGCTTCGGCCACCAGAACCAGCGTCCCATCACCGTCATGATCGACGGCGTGATGAGCGATCGGACGACGAACGTGTCGAACAACAGGCCGATGCCGATCGTCGTACCGAATTGGCCGATCGCCCGGAGATCGCTGGTGATCATCGTGCCCATCGTGACGGCGAACACCACACCGGCGGCAGTCACCACCGGACCGGTCACACCCATGCCGCGGATGAGTCCCGTTTTCAGGCCGGCTCCGATCTCCTCCTCGATTCTCGACACCAGCATCAGGTTGTAATCGGATCCCACCGCCAAGAGCACGATCAACGCGAATTCTGTTGCCACCCAGTGCAGCTGGAAATTACCGAGGTGTTGCCAGATCAGTGTCGAGAATCCGAAGGCGGCCCCTAGCGACATCACGATGGTGCCGACGATGACACCGGCCGCGACCAGAGCGCGGGTGACGATCACCATGATGATGAAGATGAGCACGATCGAGGCCACGCCGGCGATCATCAGGTCGTACTTGGCGCCATTGGCGATGTCGTAAAACGTTGCGGCCGTACCGCCGAGGTAGATGTCGGCATTCTCCAGGGAGGTGAGTTTCAGCGCCTCCTTGGCAGCTTGGCGCTCCTGATCGACGGACGCGATTCCCTGCGACGTTGCCGGATCCACGGTGTGAGTGATGATGAAGCGCGCGGCCTTGCCGTCCGGCGACACCATCAGGCTCAACCCCAACTGGAAGTCTGAGTTCTGGAAAATCTCGGGTGGCAGGTAGAACAGGCTCTCCACTTGGGCGTCGTTGAAGGACTTGCCCATCACGGCGTTCGTGTCGGTCAGCCGGTCGAACTGATCGATCAGACTGTCGAACGAGCTGTAGATGGTCAGCGTCGTATCCCGGATCGACTTCGAGACGGCGATGTTCTCGGGGATGATCGCCAGCAGTTCGCGCGTGGCCTTGGCCGTGTTGGTGAGGTCGCTGGTGAGGGCGTGGAACTTTTCGGCCAGCTGATCGAACCCGTCCAGCGCGTCGAAGAGCGACCGTAGCGACCAGCAGATCGGGATGTCGAAACAGTGCTTCTCCCAATAGAAGTAACTGCGAATCGGTCTCCAGAAGTCGTCGAAATCCGCGAGATGGTTGCGGATCTCGTCCGTGATGGCCGCCGTCTCCCCCGTGGTTTTCGAGCTGTCATCCGCGGCGTTCGCGAGCTTCTGGGTCACCGCGTACTGGCGCTCCAACAGCGCGATCTGGGTGTCGAGGAAACCGGTGATCTTCTTGATGTCGGCGACGCGGTCCTTCAGGTAGTTCAGGTTGCTGCGGATCGGTGCGCTTTGCACGCTGAGCTGGAACGGAATGGATCCGTCTTGGATCGGCGGGCCGAGGGGTCTGGTGATGCTCTGCACCCGTTCGATGCCGGGAACCCGGAAGATGGCGCCGGCGATCTTGTCCAGGACCAGCATGTCTCTGGGATTGCGCAGATCGTGGTCCGATTCGATCATCAGCAGGTCAGGATTCAAACGGGCCTGGGTGAAGTGTTGATCGGCCGCGGTGTACGCCTTCACCGACGACGCGCTCTGCGGCAGGTAGTACAGGTCGTTGTAGCGCGGAGTGAAACCCATCAAGCCAATTGCGCCGACGATCGCCAGGATGACGGAGGTGGCGAGGATGGGTGCCGGCCACCGCACGATGGCCGTCGCCAAGCGGCGCCACCGCGTGTAGTTGAACTCGCGCTTCGGGTCGAAAAGGCCGAAGCCGCTTGCGAAGGCGATCAGCGCCGGCGTCAGCGTGACCCCCGCGGCCACCACCACCAGCAGACCCACCGCGCACGGAAACGCCAGCGAACTGAAGTACGGCAGCCGGGTGAATTTCAGACAGGCCAGCGCCCCGACGATCGTCAAACCCGAGCCCAGCACGACCTTGGTGACACCGGCGAAGGTGTCGTAGTAGGCGGCTTCGCGGTCCAGCCCTCGCTCGCGGCCCTCCTGGTAGCGGCCGACCATGAATATCGCGTAGTCGGTACCGGCGGCGATGGCCAACGCCGTCAGCAAGTTGACGGCGAACGTCGAGAGACCCATGATGCCGGTTTCGCCCAGCAGCGCTACGACGCCGCGGCCGGTGGCCAGTCCGACGAACAGGACGACCATCGTCAGCAGCACCGTGCCGATGGATCGATATACGAACATCAGCATGATCGCGATGATGATGATGGTGATGATCGTCATCTTGGCCAGGCTCGCGTCGCCGACGACGATCGTGTCGGCGGTCAGGGCACCCTGACCGGCGACGTAGGCCTTCACCCCCGCCGGAGGCTTCGAGTCCGCGACGATTTTGCGAACCGCCGCAACCGATTTGTCGCCGATGGCTCCGCCCTGGTCGCCGCGCAGGTTGACCTGAACGTAGGCGGCCTTGTGGTCGTAGCTCTCGACGCCCGACGACGTGAATCGCTGCCCCCAGAAGTTCAGCGCATGCTCGACGTGTTCGTGGTCCTGCTGCAGCTTCTTGACCAGATCGTCGTAATACCGGTGAGCATCCTCGCCGAGGGGTTTGTCACCGACCAGGGTCACCAGGACGAGGTTGTCGGAGTCGTACTCCTTGAATTTCTCCCCGATGTGCTTCATCCCGGTCACCGAAGGCGCGTCGGATGGCGAAAGCGGCACCGAGACTTCCTCGGCGACCTTTTCCAGCTGTGGGACGAAGATGTTGACGCCGATCGCGATCAGCAACCAGACCACGATGATCGGCAGCGCCAGGACGCGGATGGTGCGGGCCAGACGTGGTTTGCGCTCGACTGGGGTGCGCTGCGCGACGGGGATTTCGGCTGTGTCGTCAGCGTCGCTCGTGTCGTCGGTCACGCGGACTTGTCCAAGCAGGAAACCTGCGCGTTCCGGTTGTTGGCCTGTTGTTGATCGACCAACTTTCCGTCGACGGTGATGCGGCAGCCGATGGAAGGACTGTCACCTTGGGCGACGACGTAAGCGAAGATGCCGGGCATCTCGGCAACGATCGTCTTCGACCACGGCAAGGTGGTGAAGCTGGCCTTCTGCGGTAGTGACTCCGCATCCATCCAGTTGACGACGCCGGTAGTGCCGGGCGGCCCCAGGATTTCGTAGATCGCGGTCTTGGCCGCATACGGCGGGGTGGCATCCCGGGGATCGGGCTTGGGCAGACCGGGTCCTGGGAAAATGCCATTGAGGCGGATCACCGCAACGCCGCCGATGATCAGCGCCACCGCCACGACCAGCGGAACCCATGCCCGCTTGAGAAGCCTCATCACCGTGCCCCCCGATTCGGAATGCTCGATGGGCCGATATTAAGGCATCTCGTCGTGTGCGCCACGGCTAGCCGAACGCCATAGCGGTCGAGTTGATTCCCGGGGGTGGCCGCGCGTCGGCGCGGCGTGCGAAAAGGCCGGCTAGACCGTGAAGCCCAAGGCGCGCAGTTGCTCGCGCCCGTCGTCGGTGATCTTGTCCGGACCCCACGGCGGGTTCCACACCCAGTTGATCTTCAGCTCGTCGACCAAGCCGGCACCGACCAGCGCGCTGCGCGACTGGTCTTCGATGACGTCTTGCAACGGGCAGGCCGCCGAGGTGAGCGTCATGTCGATCAGCGCCACCGGACCCATCTCACCGTGCTCGACCTCCAAGCCGTACACCAGGCCCAAATCCATGACGTTGATGCCGAGTTCGGGGTCGACGACGTCATGCATCGCCTCCTCGACGTCGGCGAGCAACTCGTCATGCGGTGTGGTGGTCTCGCTCATCTGTAACCTCCTCGAGGGCTGCATATTTTTCCGAGTACGCCTGTGCCAGTGCGTCTTTGCACGCCATCCAGCCCAGCAGCGCGCATTTCACCCGGGCGGGGTATTTGGCCACTCCGGCGAACGCGATCCCGTCGCCCAGCACGTCCTCGTCGCCCTCGACGGTGCCGCGGGAGGACACCATCTCGGTGAACGCGGTGATGGTCTTGAGCGCATCGCCGACACTTTGACCGATTACCTGCTGGGTGAGGACCGAGGTGGCCGCCTGGCTGATCGAGCAGCCCTGCCCGTCATACGACACGTCGGTGACGGTTTCGCCGTCGTCGGACAGCGCAACGCGCAAGGTGATTTCGTCACCGCAGACCGGGTTGACGTGAAAGACCTCGGCGCCGAACGGCTCCCGCAGCCCGCGGTGCTGCGGGTGCTTGTAGTGATCGAGGATCACGTCCTGATACATCTGTTCGAGGCGCAAGGTCATTCTCTCCCAACCCATGGCGACGACCCGCTGCGCCCGGCTTCGCCGCGCTTGCGATCGCCGACGAAGAAATCCAGCGCGCGGCGCACGCCCGTCACCAACCGCTCGACCTCCTCGGCGGTGTTGTACACCGCGAAGGACGCCCGGGCGGTGGCCGCCAGACCGAACCGGCGATGCAGCGGCAGCGCGCAGTGGTGTCCCACGCGCACCGCGACGCCGTCATCGTCGAGCACCTGCCCGACGTCGTGCGCGTGCACGCCGTCGACGACGAATGACACCGGAGAACCACGGTTTTCCAGTGTGGTGGGCCCGATGATCCGCACGCCCTCGATCCCGGACAGGCCCTCGATGGCGGCGGCGACCAGCTCACGTTCGTGTGCCTCGACGGCGTCCATGCCGATGCCGTCCAGATAACGGGCGGCCGCGGCCAGCCCGACCACCTGGGAGGTCATCGGGGTGCCGGCCTCGAAACGCTGCGGGGGCGCGGCGTAAGTCGAGGCGTCCATGGCGACGTTCTCGATCATCGAGCCGCCGGTGAGGAATGGCGGCATCGCCGACAACAACTCCCCGCGTCCGTACAGCACGCCGATCCCGTTGGGGCCCAGCATTTTATGCCCGGAGAAGGCGGCGAAGTCGACATCGAGCTCGTGGAAGTCGACCGGGCGGTGCGGCACCGACTGGCAGGCGTCCAGCACGGTGAGCGCGCCGACGGCTTTGGCGCGGGAGACCAGTTCGCCCACCGGCGCGAGCGCTCCGGTGACGTTCGAGTGGTGGCTGAAGGCAACCACTTTGACGCGTTCGTCGAGCTTCAGCGAGTCCAGGTCGATGCGGCCCGCATCTCTTTCTCCGCCGGAGATCCCGTACCATTGCAGCGTGGCACCGGTGCGGCGGGCCAGTTCCTGCCAGGGCACCAGGTTGGCGTGGTGCTCGAGCTCGGTGGTGACGATGACGTCGCCGGGGCCAACCGCACGCTCGAACCGGTTGTCGCCCAGCACATAGGAGACCAGGTTGAGCGCCTCGGTGGCGTTCTTGGTGAAAATCAGCTCCTCGGAGCCGGCGCCGACGAAAGCCGCGACATCGGCGCGGCCCTGCTCGTAAGCGTCGGTCGCCTCCTCCATCAGCTGATGCGCCCCGCGATGCACGCCGCCGTTGGACGTGAGCAGGAACTCGCGTTCGGCGTCGAGCACCTGCAGCGGACGCTGGGCCGTCGCCCCGGAATCCAGATACGCCAACTGATTTCCGCCGCGCATGACGCGCTTGAGGATCGGGAAGTCGGCACGGATCGCCGCGAGATCGAGAGCGGAAGCCGCCGCATCACGCCGAGTCATGTCAGGCCTTCGCAGACGCCGCCTGCACGAAGCGCTCGTAGCCGTGCTCCTCGAGCTGGTCGGCCAATTCGGGGCCGCCGGCTTCGACGATGCGCCCGCCGACGAACACGTGGACGAACTGCGGCTGGATGTAGCGCAGGATGCGGGTGTAGTGGGTGATCAGCAGGACGCCGCCATGCTCGGCTTCGGCGTAGCGGTTCACACCCTCACTGACCACCCGCAGCGCGTCGACGTCCAAGCCGGAGTCGGTCTCGTCCAAGATGGCGATCTTGGGCTTGAGCAGCGACAGCTGAAGAATCTCGTGGCGCTTCTTCTCACCACCGGAAAAGCCTTCGTTCACACTGCGTTCGGAGAACGCCGGATCGATCCCCAGGTCGTCCATCGCGGCCTTGACTTCCTTGACCCAGTGCCGCAGCTTCGGTGCCTCACCGCGCACCGCGGTGGCGGCCGAGCGCAGGAAGTTCGACATGGACACCCCGGTCACCTCGATCGGGTACTGCATCGCGAGGAACAGGCCGGCCCGGGCGCGTTCGTCGACGCTCATCGCCAGCACGTCCTGGCCGTCCAGCGTGATCGAACCGGACGTCACCTCGTACTTCGGGTGCCCGGCGATGGCATAGGACAGCGTGGACTTGCCCGACCCGTTGGGACCCATCAACGCATGCGTCTCCCCCGACTTCACCGTGAGGTCGACGCCCTTGAGGATTCCGATGGCGTCGGCTTCGTTGGTCCGCGCGACGCTGACGTGTAAGTCCTTGATTTCGAGTGTGGTCATCAGTTCTTGTTTCCTTCGGTCAGCTCAAGCTCGTGTTCGATGGCCTCGGCCAGGCGCTCACGCACGGCGGGCACGGCGATCTTCTGGATGATCTCGGCGAAGAAGCCGCGCACGATCAACCGCCGGGCCTGGTCTTCGGGGATGCCGCGAGCCCGTAGGTAGAACACCTGCTCGTCGTCGAATCGCCCTGTGGCACTGGCGTGTCCGGCGCCGACGATCTCACCGGTCTCGATCTCGAGGTTGGGCACCGAATCGGCGCGGGCACCGTCGGTGAGGATCAGATTGCGGTTGGTTTCGAAGGTGTCGGTGCCGGTCGCCTCGGCGCGGATCAGCACGTCGCCCACCCAGACGGCGTGTGCGTCCGGACGGTCGGATTCCGGATCCGCTTGCAGCGCACCCTTGTACAGCACGTCCGAGCGGCAATTGGGGTGCGCGTGGTCGACGAGCAGCCGGGATTCGATGTGCTGGCCGTCATCGGCGAAATAGGTGCCGAGCAGTTGAGCGTCGCCGCCGGCGGCGGTGAACCGCACCGTCGTCGACGTGCGCACCAGGTCTCCCCCGAGCGTCACGTTGACGTGGCCGAGCACCGAATCCTTGCCCAGCCGTGCGTGATGCGCGCTGACGTTGACCATGTCGTCGGCCCAGTCGGCGATCCAGATCACCCCGAGCGCCGCCGAGTCCCCGACGATGACCTCGACGTTGTCGGCATACGTCCCACTGCCGCGCAGGTCGACGACCACGATGGCCCGCGCGAGTTCTTCGACGCGGATCTGCAGATGCCCGTAGGCGATCGCGCCCTCGCCCGGCCCGTTCACGACGATCTCGATGGGCTTGGCGACCTCGGTGTCACGCGCCACGGTCACCACCGTCGCGGAGTTGAACGACGAGAAGGCCTGGGCCGCAACGCGATCGGCGGGAACGCCGCCCTGGCCCAGCCGCTCGTCGCCCCGGCCGACGGTTTCGGTGCGCACACCCGGCTGGTTGGTGACGGTGATCTGCGCCTTGCCGGTGGCATGCGCCGAACCGTCGTGCAGGCCGCGCAGCCGGCGCAACGGGGTGAAGCGCCAGATTTCGTCGCGGCCGTGCGGGACCTCGAACGCGTCCACGTCGAAGGAGGAGAACAGCTCCCCCTTGTTCAACGCGGTAAGGGTCGATCCCTCAACCGCTTCGGTCAGATTCGTCACTAGCCGACCGCGCCTTCCATCTGGAGTTCGATCAGGCGGTTGAGCTCCAGCGCGTACTCCATCGGCAGCTCTTTGGCGATCGGTTCGACGAAGCCGCGCACCACCATCGCCATCGCCTCGTCCTCGGTCAGGCCGCGGCTCATCAGGTAGAAGAGCTGGTCCTCGCTGACCTTGGACACGGTGGCCTCGTGCCCCATCGTGACGTCGTCCTCGCGGATGTCGACGTACGGGTAGGTGTCGCTGCGGCTGATCGTATCGACCAGCAGCGCATCGCATTTCACGCTCGAACGCGATCCGTGGGCGCCCTTGTTCACCTGCACGAGGCCGCGATACGAGGCGCGGCCCCCGCCGCGCGCCACCGACTTGGACACGATGTTGCTCGACGTGTTGGGCGCCAGGTGCAGCATCTTGGCGCCGGTGTCCTGGTGCTGGTCTTCGCCGGCGAACGCCACCGAGAGCACCTCGCCCTTGGCGTACTCGCCGGTCATCCAGACCGCCGGGTACTTCATGGTGACCTTGGATCCGATGTTGCCGTCGACCCACTCCATCGTCGCGCCGGCCTCGGCGCGGGCGCGCTTGGTGACCAGGTTGTACACGTTGTTCGACCAGTTCTGAATGGTGGTGTAGCGAACGCGCGCATGCGGTTTCACGACGATCTCGACGACGGCCGAGTGCAGCGAGTCCGATTTGTAGATCGGCGCGGTGCAGCCCTCGACGTAGTGCACGTACGAACCTTCGTCGGCGATGATCAGCGTCCGCTCGAACTGGCCCATGTTCTCGGTGTTGATGCGGAAGTAGGCCTGCAGCGGGATGTCGACGTGCACGCCCGGCGGGACGTAGATGAACGAGCCGCCGCTCCACACCGCGGTGTTGAGTGCGGAGAACTTGTTGTCCCCCGCCGGGATCACGGTGCCGAAGTACTCCTGGAAGATCTCGGGGTGCTCGCGCAGACCGGTGTCGGTGTCGACGAAGATGACGCCCTGGGCCTCGAGGTCTTCGCGGATCTGGTGGTAGACGACCTCGGACTCGTACTGCGCCGCCACGCCGCCGACCAGGCGCTGCTTCTCCGCCTCGGGGATGCCCAGCCGGTCGTAGGTGTTGCGGATGTCCTCGGGCAGGTCGTCCCACGTCGCGGCCTGCTTTTCGGTGGAGCGCACGAAGTACTTGATGTTCTCGAAGTCGATGCCGTCGAGGTTCGAGCCCCACGTCGGCATCGGCTTGCGCTCGAAGATGCGCAGCGCCTTGAGCCGGGCCTGCAGCATCCACTCGGGCTCGCTCTTCTTCGCGGAGATGTCGCGGACCACCGCCTCGGACAGCCCGCGCTGGGCGCTGGCGCCTGCGACGTCGGAGTCGGCCCAGCCGTAGCCGTACCGCCCCAGGGAGGCGATCGCCTCTTCCTGGGTCAGCGGCGCGGTAGCCGTCTTGCTGGCCTCGGGTGTGAGTGTCATCGAGACGCTCCTTTGATGCTCGTGGTGTCGGTCATGTGGCGCGGGCTGGGCGCCGTGCTTGAAGCCTGGCTCTGCGTCAGGGGGACGTGCGTGGTGCAGGCGCAGTCGCCGTTGACGATCGTCGCCAAACGCTGGACATGGGTGCCCAGCACCTCGGCCATCGCCTGCTGTTCGGCCTCGCACAACTCGGGGAATTCCTCGGCGACGTGGGAGACCGGGCAGTGGTGCTGGCAGATCTGCACGCCGTGAATCGGCCCGCCGACCTGTGTGGTGCTGGCGACGTAGCCGGCCTTGGTCAACGCGGTGGCGATCCGTTCCGCGGCCGCCTCGACGTCGTCGTCCGCCGTGCTGTCGGCCGCGGTGACTTCGGTCAAGATGGCGTCGATCCGCTGCCGGGCGAACGCCTGAACCGCCTCTTCGCCGCCGATCTCGCGAAGCTGCCGCATCGCCGCCGCCGCCAAGTCGTCGTAGGCGTGGTCGAGCTTGGCCCGCCCGCCGGCGGTCAACCGGTACCGCTTCGCGGGACGCCCGCGTCCCGACTGCTGCCATGCCGCGGGCGCCGTGGCCTCGGCATCGCCCGCCTCGATCAGGGCGTCGAGGTGCCGGCGCACCCCGGCGGCCGCCAGGCCCAGCCGGTCACCGATCTCGCCGGCGGTGATCGTTCCGGATTCCAGCAGCAGGCGCACGATGGCGCGGCGGGTGTGACGATCCGCTGTGAGACCCGTGGCAGCGCCGACGTCGGGCGCGGCGGCACCATCGGGGCTGGTTCGGATTTTCACAACACCAGTGTGACGCAATTCCGACGATCGGTCTAGCAAGGGTCCCCTGTCTTAGGGTCGTGCTGGTCACACGAGCGATCGCCGCGGGTTCGGACCCGGCGGCTACGCTGCTGAAGATGTCAGCCCGCCACCACACGCTGAGCTCGTCGATCGCGAGTCTGCACGGCGACGAGCAAGCGGTGGGTTCGCCGCTGAACGATACCGAGCTCAGCGCGCTGCGACGCATCCGCCTGTTCGGCGCCAGCGGCACGATGCTGATGGCGATCGGCGCGCTGGGCGCCGGCGCCCGGCCCGTCGTGCAGGACCCGACGTTCGGGGTGCGGCTGCTCAACCTGCCGTCGCGCATCCAGACGGTGTCGTTGACGATGACGACGACGGGCGCGGTCATGATGGCGCTGGCCTGGCTGATGCTCGGCCGATTCGCGCTGGGCAACCGGCGGATGTCGCGCGGCGACCTGGACCGCACCCTGCTGCTGTGGGTGCTGCCGCTGCTGATCGCCCCCCCGATGTACAGCAAGGACGTCTACTCCTATCTGGCGCAGAGCCAGATCTCCCTGGAGGGACTCGACCCGTACCGGGTCGGCCCGGCCTCGGGCCTGGGCCTGTCCCACATCTTCACCCTCTCGGTGCCGACCCTGTGGCGCGAGACGCCCGCCCCCTACGGCCCGCTGTTTCTGTGGATGGGGCGCGGCATTTCGGCGATCACCGGGGAGAACATCGTCGCCGCGGTGCTGTGTCACCGGCTGGTGGAGCTGCTCGGCGTCGGACTGATCGTGTGGGCGACACCGCGGCTGGCCCGGCGCTGCGGCGTCGCCGAGGTCAGCGCGCTGTGGCTGGGCGCGGCCAACCCGCTGCTGATCATGCATCTGGTGGCCGGCGTGCACAACGAGGCGCTGATGCTGGGCCTGATGCTGGCCGGGGCCGAATTCGCGCTGCGCGGCGTCTCAGACGTCAAAGCCCCGCGCCTGCTGCCCCACTCCTTGAAGCCGGGTCCCGACTGGGAACCGCTGGGCATGCTGCTGGTCGGCGCCGTCCTGATCACGCTGTCGTCGCAGGTGAAGCTGCCGTCGCTGCTGGCGCTGGGCTTCGTCACGGTCGCGCTGGCCTACCGGCGGGGAGGAAACCTGCGTGCCCTGCTGTTGACGGGCGGCGGCATGGCGGCGCTGTCGCTGGCGGTGATGGCCGTCGTCGGCTGGGCCAGCGGGCTCGGCTTCGGCTGGATCTACACGCTGGGCACCGCCAACGTGGTGCGCAGCTGGATGTCGCCGCCGACGCTGCTGGCGCTCGGCACCGGGCAGGTGGGCATCCTGCTGGGCCTGGGCGATCACACCACCGCGGTGCTGGGGCTGACCCGTGCGATCGGCGTGCTGATCATCACGGTCATGGTGACGTGGCTGCTGCTGGCCGTCTTCCGCGGCAGGCTGCACCCGATCGGCGGCCTCGGCGTCGCGCTGGGCATCTGCGTGCTGCTGTTTCCCGTCGTGCAGCCCTGGTATCTGCTGTGGGCGATCATCCCGCTGGCCTGCTGGGCCACCCGCACCGGCTTCCGGCTGGCGGCGATCGTCATCAGTCTCGTCGTCGGCATCTTCGGCCCGACCGCCAACGGCGACCGGTTCGCGCTGTTCCAGATCGTGGACGCCACGTTGGCCAGCACCGTCATCGTGGTGTTGCTCATCGCGGTGACCTACACCCGGTTGCCGTGGCGGAGCCCGCCGGCGCAGCCGCGGGAACCCGTCGGCGCAGAGCCCGTCGACCCGGCGTCGCCCGCGCAGCCTGCCGAGACCCCGCGACCGGCGCCGGCCCATGACGCCTACGCTGATTCCACGTGAGCCGCGCCGACGACCCAGCCGCGCGCCGCATGAGCGGCGCCTATGAGCAGGGGCGGCGCCCGTGAACTCGGACGTTCCTGAAGTAGTCGTGCGACTGCGCGGCGTGAGCAAGCACTACGGATCCGGCGGGGCTGTCGTGGAGGCCGTCTCCGATCTCGACCTGGAAGTGCACGCCGCCGAGGTGCTGGCCCTGCTCGGCCCCAACGGCGCCGGTAAGACCACGACGGTCGAGATGTGCGAGGGCTTCGTGCGCCCGGACGCCGGCACCATCGAGGTGCTCGGCCTGGACCCGATCGCGGACAACGCGCGGCTGCGCGCGCGGATAGGCGTGATGCTGCAGGGCGGCGGCGGCTACCCCGCGGCCCGCGCCGGCGAGATGCTCGACCTGGTGGCCGCCTACGCCGCCGACCCGCTGGACCCGGCGTGGCTGCTGGACACGCTGGGCCTCACCGACGCCGCGCGCACCACCTACCGGCGGCTCTCCGGCGGGCAGCAGCAACGGCTCGCGCTGGCGTGCGCGCTGGTCGGGCGGCCCGAACTGGTGTTCCTCGACGAGCCCACCGCGGGCATGGACGCCCACGCCAGGCTGCTGGTGTGGGAGCTGATCGACGCGCTGCGCCGCGACGGCGTGACGGTGGTGCTGACCACCCACCAGCTCAAGGAGGCCGAGGAGCTCGCCGACCGGATCGTCATCATCGACCGCGGGGCGACGGTGGCCTCGGGCACGCCCACGGAGCTGATGCGCAGCGGCGCCAAGGACCAGTTGCGGTTCAGCGCGCCGCCGCGGCTCGACCTGTCGCTGTTGTCCGCCGCGCTGCCCGAGGATTACAAGGCCACGGAGGTGACGCCGGGCGAGTACCTGGTCGAGGGCCCGGTCGACCCGCAGGTGCTGGCGACGGTCACGGCGTGGTGTGCCCGGATCGACGTGCTGGCCACGGACATGCGCGTCGAGCAACGCAGCCTCGAGGACGTGTTCCTCGACCTCACCGGCAGGAAGTTGCGGCCATGAGCGAATCACCGTTCCCCGCGGGCACTTTCGCCCCCGACCCGCGGCCCAGCGCGGTGCCGAGAATGCTCGCCGCGCAGTTCGGCCTGGAGCTCAAGCTGTTGCTGCGCAACGGCGAACAGCTGCTGCTGACCATGTTCATCCCGATCACGCTGCTGGTCGGGCTCACGCTGCTGCCGCTCGGCTCGTTCGGCCAGCACCGCGCCGCCACCTTCACCCCGGTCATCATGGCGCTGGCGGTGATCTCGACCGCGTTCACCGGGCAGGCGATCGCGGTCGCCTTCGATCGCAGGTACGGCGCGCTCAAGCGGCTCGGGGCCACCCCGCTTCCGGTGTGGGGCATCATCGCGGGCAAGTCCCTGGCCGTCGTCACGGTGGTGTTCTTGCAGGCAATCCTGTTGGGCGCCATCGGTTTTGCGCTCGGTTGGCGACCCGCCCTGATCGCGTTGGCGCTGGGCGCGGGGGTCATCGCGCTGGGCACCGTGGTGTTCGCGGCCCTCGGCCTGCTGCTCGGCGGGACGCTGCGGGCCGAGATCGTGCTCGCGGTCGCCAACCTGATGTGGTTCGTCTTCGCCGGCCTGGGCGCGCTGACCGTGGAAACCGACATGATTCCGACGGCGGTGAAATGGGCGGCCCGGCTGACCCCGTCGGGCGCGCTCACCGAGGCGCTGTCGCAGGCGATGACGATGTCGGTGGACTGGTTCGGGGTGATCGTCCTGGCGGCGTGGGGTGCGCTGGGCGCGCTGAGCGCGCTGCGCTGGTTCCGGTTCACCTGACGGGTGCTCGGCGACGCCGGGCGTACTACGGCATGTAGTTTTCGGTGCCTTAGGATCGGGCCGTGCTTGGACGAACGCTGTGGCGGCTGGTGGACCTGCTCCCCAATCCCAGTTTGGGCGTCCAGCGGCTGATCGCCGTGGCCGTCATCCTGACCCAGGGCGGCATCGCCATCACCGGCGCGATCGTGCGCGTCACCGCCTCGGGACTGGGCTGCCCCACCTGGCCGCAGTGCTTTCCGGGCAGCTTCGTCCCGGTGGCCCACGCCGAGGTGCCGCGCATCCACCAGGCCGTCGAATTCGGCAACCGGATGGTCACCTTCGCCGTGGTGATCACCGCGGCGCTGGCCGTGCTCGCGGTGACCCGGGCCCGGCGTCGCCGCGAGGTCCTGGTCTATGCGTGGTTGATGCCGGTGTCGACCGTCGTGCAGGCGGTCATCGGCGGGATCACCGTGCGCACCGGGCTGCTGTGGTGGACGGTGGCCATCCACCTGCTGACGTCGATGACGATGGTGTGGCTCGCGGTGCTGCTCTACGTCAAGATCGGCGAGCCCGACGAGGCAGCCGTGCGCGTGCTGATCCCTACGCCGCTGCGCGCATTGACCGCGCTCTCCGGCGTGAACCTGGCCGCGGTGCTGGTCACCGGCACATTGGTGACGGCCGCCGGCCCGCATGCGGGTGACCGCAGCGCCACCCGGACCGTGCCGCGACTCAAGGTCGAAGTCGCCACCCTGGTGCACGTGCACTCGTCGCTGCTGGTCGCCTACCTGGCGCTGGTCGTGGGGCTGGGCTTCGGGCTGCTGGCGGTGCGCGCCACCCGCCCGGTGCTGCGGCGACTCGGGGTGCTGCTCGTCCTGCTGTGCGCGCAGGCCGCCGTCGGCACCGCCCAGTACTACACCGGTGTCCCCGCCGCGCTGGTCGCCCTGCACGTCGCGGGGGCGGCCGCATGCACCGCGGCCACCGCGGCGCTATGGGCCTCCATGCGAGAACGGGCCGAGCCCGAGCCGCTCGCAGCCTGATTCGACCTCCACGGCGAACCGGCGCTGGGCGAGCTCGCGGGTGGCGGCGTCCAGGCGGCGCCAACCCAGCTGCGGCGCAACGAGATCCAGTCCCACCAGCCGGGTACCGGCCACGTCGGCGCGCGCGTACAGCAGCTCCCGTGCGCCGATCCCGGCGCGGCGGGCGGCCGCCGCGAGCGCCGCATAGCCGAGATCCCAGGATTCGAACTCCGGCTCGCCCGGCCAAGCGTGCGATTGCTCCCCGCCCAGAAAGATCAAGGCCGACCGCGCCGTCGCGCCGGGGTCCGTCGGGACCCCGTCGTCCTCGAGGTCGCGCAGATACCGCTCATCGATATTCCAGGCGACCGCGTCGGGCGGGTTGAGCAGGTGGCGCGTCCGCCGGGTCCAGGCCAGGAATTCGACACGTCGGTCCGGCTCGACCGGGGCGGCCCGCAGGATCACCAGGTCGGCCTGGGCGGTTCCCGGATCGTCCCAGGGCAGCCAGCGCGCGTGCAGGCCCCGGCGGCGCAGGGCGGGCACCAGCCCGGCGTCGTCGGGTTCGCCGCCGCGCCCCGCCAGCACGATGCGGGGATGGAAGACGTCCGGACGAGCGAGCTTCATGCCCGGGCATGATAAGCACATGCACGCAATCGAAGTCGGCGAAACCGGTGGCCCCGAGGTACTGCGCTACGTCGATACTCCACAACCTTCGCCCGGTCAGGGTGAGGTGCTGATCAAGGCCGAGGCCATCGGCGTCAACTACATCGACACGTATTTCCGCTCGGGGCAGTATCCGCGCCAGGTGCCGTTCATCCTCGGCCAGGAGATGAGCGGCACGGTGGTAGACACCGGAGAGGGCGTCGACGGTGTCACCGCGGGCGACCGGGTGGTGACCGCCGCGGCGTCCGGCGGTTACGCCGAATATGCCACCGCCCCAGCCTCTTTCACCGCCCCGGTGCCCGACGGCGTCCCCGCCGAAGTGGCGGCCTCGGCGCTGCTGAAGGGCCTGACCGCCCACTACCTGTTGAAGTCGGTGTATCCGGTGCAGGCGGGCGACACGGTGCTGGTGCATGCGGGCGCGGGCGGGGTCGGCCTGATCCTGACGCAGTGGGCGCGCCTGCTCGGCGCGCGGGTGATCACGACGGTCTCGACCCCGGAGAAGGCGCGGATGTCGGCGAACGCCGGCGCCGACGAGGTGCTGCCCTACCCCGACGACGCCGACGAGTTCGGCGACCGGATCCGCGCGTTGACCGACGGAGCCGGGGTGGCCGCGGTGTACGACGGCGTGGGGGCGACCACGTTCGACGCCAGCCTGGCGAGCCTGGCCGTGCGGGGCACGCTC
Source organism: Mycobacterium sp. NTMscope_Eco_3 (assembly GCF_976985685.1). Lineage (NCBI taxonomy): Bacteria > Bacillati > Actinomycetota > Actinomycetes > Mycobacteriales > Mycobacteriaceae > Mycobacterium > Mycobacterium sp. NTMscope_Eco_3. The sequence continues at coordinate 3,268,876 of NZ_CDRJYZ010000001.1, forward strand.
GCGTTGTTCGGCGCGGCCAGCGGGCCCGTCCCGCCGTTCGATCCGCAGCGCCTCAACGCCGCCGGCTCGGTGTTTTTGACCCGGCCGTCGCTGACGCATTTCGTCCGCACCGGGCAGGAATTCAGCTGGCGGGCAGAGGAATTGTTCGCCGCGATCGCCGGCGGCGAGATCACCGTGGAGGTCGGCGGGCGCTACCCGCTGGCCGACGCGGCCCGCGCCCACCGGGATCTGCAGGGCCGCAAGACGACGGGCTCGATCGTGCTGGTGCCGTAACTCCCCTGGCGGCTAGAACAGGTGCGGCAGCCCGATGGCCGAGTCGATCGCCAATGCGCAGAACACCACCGCCAGGTAGTTGTTCGATTGCAGGAACAGCCGCAGCGGCTTGACCGGCTCACCGGCGCGCACCCCCGCGTACAGCTGATGCGCCATGGCCAGGAACCACACCCCGGCCACCGCGGCGACCGCCGCGTACAGCCAGCCGGTCGCCAGCGCCAGCGCCAGCGTGGCCAGCACGGTCAGCCAGGTGTAGATCAGGATCTGCTTGGTCACCTGGCGCTCGGTCGCAACGGCCGGCAGCATCGGGACGCCCGCCGCTTTGTAGTCGTCCTTGTAGCGCATCGCCAGCGCCCAGGTGTGCGGCGGCGTCCAGAAGAAAATGATGGCGAACATCACCAGCGCCGGCCAGCCGATGGTGTTCGTCACGGCCGACCAGCCGATCATCACCGGCATGCAGCCGGCCGCGCCGCCCCACACGACGTTCTGCGAGGTGCGGCGCTTGAGCAGCAGCGTGTAGACGAACACATAGAAGGCGATCGTCGCCAGGGCCAGCAGCCCCGACAGCAGGTTCGTCGTCCACCACAGCCAGAAGAACGACCCGACCGTCAGCACCAGCCCGAACACCAGGGCGTTGCGGGTGGGCACCGCGGCCCGCGCCAGCGGCCGGCGCGCGGTGCGCTTCATCACCTTGTCGATATCCGCGTCGGCCACACAGTTCAGCGTGTTCGCGCCGCCGGCGGCCAGCATTCCGCCGATCAGCGTGTTCACGATCAGCAGCGGATTGACCGTCCCGCGCTGGGCGAGCAGCATCGCCGGGATCGCGGTCACGAGCAGCAGCTCGACGACCCGCGGCTTGGTCAGCGCCAGATAAGCCAGCACCGTGCCTTGTACCCGGCTTGGCAATCGGCTCGGCGCGGCGCGCCCGCGAACGCTCACGCAATAACTCCTCGGGGTCGCAGCGGCGCGCAGCATCTACTACAGACGATGGTAGACCGAGTAGCGGCGATGCCTCGCCCGTGGGTCGGTTCCCGCAGACTTTTCCCAGATTTCCGAACTGAATGTTAATGGCTTTCGACGGACGCGTAATTTTCACACCTGCCGGCCGCGGGTACCCGAAATCCTGCTCTGCAAGAGCCGGCCCTCCCGCACTAGGGTGGGATTGATCAGCTCGATGACCCAAGGACTGAGTCTGTGACGACACTCGAAGAGATCTCCACGCTGACCCAACCGCATCTCCCGGACGACTGGTCCGAACTCGACTCGGCTGCCGTCGACACTGTTCGGGTGCTGGCCGCCGACGCGGTGCAGAAGGTTGGCAACGGCCACCCCGGGACGGCGATGAGCCTGGCTCCCCTGGCGTACACGCTGTTCCAGCGGACGATGCGCCACGACCCCAGCGACGCCCACTGGCTGGGCCGCGACCGGTTCGTCCTGTCCTGCGGGCACAGCAGCCTGACGCTGTACCTGCAGCTGTACCTGGGCGGCTTCGGCCTGGAGCTCTCCGACATCGAATCGCTGCGCACCTGGGGATCCAAGACCCCCGGGCACCCGGAGTTCCGGCACACCAAGGGCGTCGAGATCACCACCGGCCCGCTCGGGCAGGGCCTGGCATCCGCGGTGGGCATGGCGATGGCCGCCCGCTACGAGCGCGGACTGTTCGACCCCGACGCCGCCCCGGGCAACAGCCCGTTCGACCACTTCATCTACGTGATCGCCTCCGACGGCGACATCGAAGAGGGCGTCACCTCCGAAGCCTCGTCGCTGGCGGCCGTCCAGCAACTGGGCAACCTCATCGTTTTCTACGACCACAACCAGATTTCGATCGAGGACGACACCAACATCGCGTTGTGCGAGGACACCGCCGCGCGCTACGAGGCCTACGGCTGGCACGTGCAGAAGGTCGAGGGCGGCGAGAACGTCGTCGCCATCGAGGAGGCCATCGCGGCCGCCAAGGCCGTCACCGACCGGCCGTCGTTCATCGAGTTGCGCACCATCATCGGCTATCCCGCGCCGAAGCTGATGAACACCGGCAAGGCGCACGGCGCGGCGCTGGGCGACGAGGAGGTCGCCGCCGTCAAGAAGATCCTCGGCTTCGACCCGGACAAGAACTTCGAGGTGCGCGACGAGGTGATCGCCCACACCCGCAAGCTGGTCGACCGCGGCAAGGAGGCGCACGAGAAGTGGCAGGCGGATTTCGACGCCTGGGTGCAGCGCGAGCCCGACCGCAAAGCGCTGCTGGACCGGTTGACCGCCGAGGAACTGCCCGACGGCTGGGATGCCGACATCCCGCACTGGGAGCCGGGGTCCAAGGACCTGGCCACCCGCGCGGCCTCCGGCAAGGTGCTCTCCGCGCTGGGGCCGAAACTGCCCGAGCTGTGGGGCGGCTCGGCCGACCTGGCGGGCAGCAACAACACCACCATGGATGACGTCAAATCCTTTGGCCCGCCGTCCATTTCGACGAAGGACTACACCGCCGACTGGTATGGGCGCACGCTGCACTTCGGTGTTCGCGAGCACGCGATGGGCGCGATCCTGTCCGGCATCGTGCTGCACGGCCCCACCCGCGCGTACGGCGGCACGTTCCTGCAATTCTCCGACTACATGCGCCCCGCGGTGCGGCTGGCCTCGCTGATGGACATCGACACCATCTACGTGTGGACGCACGATTCCATCGGGCTCGGCGAGGACGGGCCCACCCACCAACCGATCGAGCACCTCGCGGCGTTGCGCGCCATCCCCAAGCTGTCGGTGGTGCGCCCGGCCGACGCCAACGAGACCGCGCACGCCTGGCGCACGATCCTGGCCCGCGGCAACGGCAGCGGCCCGGTGGGGCTGATCCTGACCCGCCAGGGCGTGCCGGTGCTCGAGGGCACCAGCGCCGACGGTGTCGCCCGAGGCGGTTACATCCTGGCCTCCGACGGTGAGGAGGCCGGCCAGGACCCCGACGTGGTTCTGATCGCGACCGGCTCGGAGGTCCAGCTCGCCGTCGAGGCGCAGAAGTTGTTGGCGGACAAGGACATTGTCGCGCGGGTGGTCTCCATGCCGTGCGTCGAATGGTTCGAGTCCCAGCCCGACGACTACCGCGACAGCGTGCTGCCCCCGTCGGTGTCGGCCCGGGTGGCCGTCGAGGCCGGCGTCGCGCAGAGCTGGCACAAGCTGGTCGGTGACACCGGGAAGATCGTTTCGATCGAGCACTACGGCGAATCCGCCGACTACAAGACCTTATTCCGTGAATTCGGCTTCACTGCCGAAGCCGTCGCTGCCGCCGCGGAACAAGTAGTGGATAACTGAGGAAAGGGTAATTCACATGACCGCTCAGAACCCGAATCTGGCGGCGCTGTCCGCCGCCGGCGTATCCGTCTGGCTCGATGACCTGTCGCGTCAGCGACTGGAGTCGGGCAACCTGCAGGAGCTGATCGACACCAAGAGCGTCGTCGGCGTGACCACCAACCCGTCGATCTTCCAGAAGGCGTTGGCGGAGGGCGATTCCTACGAAGGCCAGATCGCCGAACTGGCCGAGCGCGGCGCCGACGTCGATGCCACCATCCGCACCGTCACCACCGACGACGTCCGCAACGCGTGCGACGTGCTCAAGCGGGAGTGGGAGGCCTCCGACGGCGTCGACGGACGGGTGTCCATCGAGGTCGACCCGCGGCTGGCCGCCGAGACCGAGAAGACCACCGCGCAGGCCGTCGAGCTGTGGAAGATCGTCGACCGGCCGAACCTGTTCATCAAGATTCCGGCGACCAAGGCCGGCATTCCGGCGATCACCGCCGTTCTGGCGGAAGGCATTTCGGTCAACGTCACATTGATCTTCTCCGTCGAGCGGCACCGCCAGGTGATGGACGCCTACCTGGCCGGCCTGGAGAAGGCGCGTGAGGCGGGACATGATCTGTCCAAGATCCATTCCGTCGCATCGTTTTTCGTGTCCCGGGTGGACACCGAGGTCGACAAGCGGCTGGAAAAGATCGGGTCCGACGATGCCAAGGCGCTGCTCGGCAAGGCCGGGGTCGCTAACGCCCGCTTGGCCTACGCGGCCTACCAGGAGGTGTTCGAGGGCGGCGAGCGTTACCAGGCGCTCAAGGCCGACGGGGCCCGGGTGCAGCGCCCGCTCTGGGCGTCGACCGGAGTCAAGAACCCCGACTACTCCGACACCCTCTATGTCACCGAGCTGGTGGCGCCCAACACGGTGAACACCATGCCGGAGAAGACGATTGACGCGGTCGCCGACCACGGCGACATCAAGGGCGACACGGTCACCGGCACCGCCGGGGATGCCCAGGCGGTGTTCGACAAGCTGGACCAGATCGGCATCGACTTGACCGACGTCTTCAGGGTGTTGGAGGACGAGGGCGTGGAGAAGTTCGTGGATTCGTGGACCGAGCTGCTGGAGGAAACGCAGAAGCAGCTGGGTTCCGCCTCCAAATGAGCCCAGCCCGCACCGCGCAACAATGGCATAACCCGTTACGGGACAAGCGCGACAAGCGGCTGCCGCGCATCGCGGGGCCGTGCGGGATGGTCATTTTCGGTGTCACCGGCGATTTGGCGCGCAAGAAGGTCATGCCCGCCATTTACGACCTGGCCAACCGCGGGCTGCTACCGCCCAGCTTCTCGCTCGTGGGCTTCGCCCGCCGGGATTGGAGCACGCAGGATTTCGGCAAGGTGGTGTACGAGGCTGTCAAGGAACACTGCCGCACTCCCTTCCGGGAGGAGAACTGGGAGCGGCTGGCCGCGGGATTCCGTTTCGTGCCAGGCGCTTTCGACGACGATGAGGCGTTCGGCCGGCTCGCCGAGACCCTGGACAAGCTGGACGCCGAGCGGGGCACGGGCGGCAATCACGCCTTCTATCTGGCCATCCCGCCGAAGTCCTTCCCGGTCGTGTGCGATCAGCTGCACAGGTCCGGCCTGGCCCGCCCGCAGGGCGAGCGGTGGAGCCGGGTGGTCATCGAGAAGCCGTTCGGCCACGACCTGGAGAGCGCGCAGGCGCTGAACCAGTCCGTCAACGCCGTCTTCCCCGAGGAGTCGGTGTTCCGGATCGACCACTACCTGGGCAAGGAGACGGTCCGCAACATCCTGGCGCTGCGGTTCGCCAACCAGCTGTTCGACCCGATCTGGAACGCGCACTACGTCGACCACGTGCAGATCACCATGGCCGAGGACATCGGCCTGGGCGGCCGCGCCGGCTATTACGACGGTATCGGCGCCGCGCGCGACGTCATCCAGAACCATCTGATGCAGCTGCTGGCGCTGACCGCCATGGAAGAGCCGGTCAGCTTCAGCCCCAGGGCGTTGCAGGCCGAGAAGATCAAGGTGCTCTCGGCGACGCAGCTCGCCGAGCCGCTCGACGAGACCACCAGCCGCGGCCAGTACGCCGCGGGCTGGCAGGGCGGCGAGAAGGTGGTCGGGCTGCTCGACGAAGAGGGATTCGCCAAGGACTCGACCACCGAGACGTTCGCCGCCATCACGCTCGAGGTGGACACCCGCCGCTGGGCGGGCGTGCCCTTCTACCTGCGAACCGGAAAACGGTTGGGCCGCAGGGTGACCGAGATCGCCCTGATCTTCAAGCGCGCACCGCACTTGCCGTTCGACGCGACCATGACCGACGAACTGGGCACCAACGCCATGGTGATCCGTGTGCAGCCCGACGAGGGCGTCACGCTGCGGTTCGGCTCCAAGGTGCCGGGCACCGCGATGGAGGTGCGCGACGTCAACATGGACTTCTCCTACGGCTCGGCGTTCGCCGAGGAATCGCCGGAGGCCTACGAACAGTTGATCCTTGACGTGCTGCTGGGTGAGCCGTCGCTGTTTCCGGTCAATGAAGAGGTCGAATTGGCTTGGCAGATACTCGATCCCGTGCTGGATAACTGGGCGGCCGGCGGCAAGCCCGAGCCGTACGAGGCGGGCACCTGGGGCCCGGACTCGGCGTTCGAGATGCTGCACCGCACGGGCCGGGAATGGCGGCGCCCGTGATACGCGCCGTGACGATGCAGAGCGCAGCGATGAGGAGGAGCGGCGCCCGTGATAATTGACATGCCGGACGCCACCACCACCGCCGTCAACAAGAAACTCGATGAACTCCGCGAGAGGGTCGGCGCCGTCGCGATGGGCCGGGTCCTGACGCTGATCATCGCGCCGGACAGCGAGGAGATCCTCGAGGAGTCGCTGCAGGCGGCCAACGACGCCAGCCACGAACACCCCAGCCGGATCATCGTCACGATGAGGGGAAATCCGTACGCGGACAAGCCCCGCTTGGACGCACAGCTACGCGCCGGCGGCGATACCGGCGCCAGCGAGGTCGTGGTGCTGCGGCTCTCGGGCGCGCTGTCCGGCCACGCCGCCAGCGTCGTCACCCCGTTCCTGCTCCCCGACATTCCGGTGGTGGCCTGGTGGCCCGACGTCGCGCCGGCGGTCCCCGCACAGGATCCGTTGGGCCGGTTGGCGATTCGGCGCATCACCGATGCGACCAACGGGGTCGACCCGCTGGCGGCGATCAAGAGCCGACTGCCCGGGTACACCGCGGGTGACACCGATCTCGCCTGGGCGCGCATCACCTATTGGCGGGCGCTGCTCACCTCCGCGGTCGACTTGACGCCGCACGAACCGATCGAGTCGGCGCTGGTGTCCGGTTTGGCCACCGAACCGGCCCTCGACGTCCTGGCGGGGTGGCTGGCCAGCCGGATCGACGGCCCGGTGCGCCGGGCGGTCGGCGAGCTCAAGATCGAATTGACGCGCAGCAGCGAGACCATCGTGTTGAGCCGCCCGCAAGAAGGCAGGACGGCCACGCTGAGCCGGACGTCGCGGCCGGACGCCCTGCTTCCGTTGGCGCGCAGGGAAACCGGCGAGTGCCTCGCCGAAGACCTGCGTCGCCTGGATCCCGACGAGATTTACCAAACCGCGCTGGAAGGCATTGAGAAAGTGCAATACGTGTGAGCACCAGCATCGAAATCTTCCCGGACAGCCAGGCCCTGGTCGTCGCGGCGGCCACGCGACTGACCGACACCATCGCGAACGCCGTCGCGGCCCGGGGGCGCGCGCTCGTCGTGCTGACCGGCGGCGGCAACGGCATCGGGCTGTTGCAGTCGCTCGTGGACCGACCCATCGAGTGGTCGAAGGTGCACCTGTTCTGGGGCGACGAACGCTACGTCCCCGAGGACGACGACGAACGCAACGACAAGCAGGCGCGGGCCGCGTTGCTCGACCATGTGGACATTCCGTCCAGCCAGGTGCACCCGATGCCGGCCAGCGACGGCGAATTCGGCGGCGATCTCGCCGCGGCGGCCCTGGCCTACGAGCAACTGCTGGCTGCCAACGCCGCGCCCGGTCAGCCGGTGCCGAACTTCGATGTGCACCTGCTGGGCATGGGCCCCGAGGGCCACATCAACTCGCTGTTCCCGGACACCCCGGCCGTGCTCGAAACCACCCGCATGGTGGTATCGGTCGACGACTCCCCCAAGCCGCCGCCGCAACGAATCACCTTGACGCTGCCCGCCATTGCGCGTTCCCGCGAAGTCTGGCTGATGGTGTCGGGCGCGGGGAAGGCCGACGCCGCGGCGGCGGCCATCGGTGGCGCCGCACCGGTCTCGGTGCCGGCCGCCGGGGCGATCGGGCTGGACACCACGCTGTGGCTGCTCGACGAGGACGCCGCGTCCAAGCTGCCGTCGGACCCGTCCGGCGTGGCCTGACGCGATTCCTGCCGCGGGGTTCCCGGCGGGCCCGTCCGGGTCATAATGGCGGTCATGGCAGACAGAACCGTGCGCGGGGGGCAAGAGCGAAGCCGGATCAAGACGCTCACCCAGGCCGCGTTGAACGCGGACAAGACGGTGGAGCAGGTCGAAGACGTCCTCGACGGTTTGAGCAACACCATGAAAGAGCTCAGCAGTTCCCTGTCAGCGCTGAACGCCACGGTGGAACGCCTGGAAGCCGGCCTGGACCACCTGGACGGCACCATGGCGAGCCTGGACGACTTGGCCAAGCGGTTGATCGTGCTGGTCGAACCCGTGGAAGCCATCGTCGCGCGGATCGACGAGATGGTGAAGGTGGGCGAGACCATGATGTCGCCGCTGTCGATCACCGAGCACGCGGTGCGCGGTCTGATGGACAGGCTGCGCAACCGGACCGCCCAATAGGCGGCCGTCGGGACCCCTGATGGCCACGTTGCTGCTGCACCATTCCGCCTTCGCCGCCCATCGGACCGCCCCCGGGCATCCGGAGCGGCCGGACCGCTACCGCGCGGTGGAAGCGGCGCTGCGACGGCCCCAGTTCGACGCGCTGGTGCGCGAGACGGCCGAGCCGGCCGATCCGGGGGCCACGCGCTACGTGCACTCCAACCGCTACGTGGACGCGCTGGAGGCGGCGCGTCCCGAGCACGGCTACGTCTATCTCGACGGCGGCGACACCATGATGGAGCCCTCGACGTGGGAGACGGCGTTGCGCGGGGTGGGCGCCACGCTGCGGGCGGTGGACCAGGTGCTGGCCGGCGACGTGCAAAACGCGTTCGTCGCGTGCCGGCCCCCGGGCCATCACGCCGAAACCGAGCGCGCCATGGGCTTCTGCCTGTTCAACAACATCAGCATCGGCGCGCGCCACGCGCAGCGCAAACACGGGCTGATGCGGGTCGCCATCGTCGATTTCGACGTCCATCACGGCAACGGAACGCAACAGATCTTCTACAACGACCCGAGCGTGCTCTACGCGTCGACGCATCAGATGCCGCTGTTTCCCGGCACCGGTGCGGCGCGGGAAACCGGGGTCGGCAACATCTTCAACGCGCCGCTGGCGCCCGGCGACGGCGGCGCCGAACTACGCGCCGCCTTTGCCGACCGGATACTGCCCGCGCTGCACGCCTTTTCGCCCGAACTGATCATCGTGTCCGCCGGGTTCGACGCACACGAGCGCGATCCGCTCGGCTCACTGACCATGACGACCGACGACTTCGCCTGGGTCACCAGGGAATTGATGAAGTCGGCGGAGACGCTGTGCGACGGCCGGCTGGTGGCGGTGCTCGAAGGCGGTTATGACCTGCAAGCTTTGGCCGATTCGGTCACCGCGCACGTCGGCGAGCTGGTGAAAGGCTGAGCCCTCCCCCGGTCAGCTCGCCTTTTTCTCGTGCATCTCGGGGGCCGGGCCGCCGACCGGCGTCGCCGACTTCATGATGTCCTCGATCGCGGCGAGGTCCGCGTCAGACAGCGTGACGTCGGCCGCACCGGCGCTGTCCTGCAGGTAGGTGACGTGTTGCGCGCCCATGATGGCGGTGTGCACGCCGGGTTGCGCGAGCGTCCAGGCGATGGCCAACTGGCTCGTCGTGACGCCGAGGTCGATGGCCAAATGGCTCAGGTCATCAACGACTTTCAGGTTGCGCAGATAATCCTCGCCGGTGAAGATGGGACTCTTGCCGCGCCAGTCGCCAGCGGCAAAGCTGGTGTCGGGCTTCATGGTTCCCGTGAGCAGGCCGTGCGCCAACGGTCCGTACACCATCACCCCGATGTCGTGGGCGTGGCAATAGGGCAGCAGGTCGGATTCGATGTCACGGCGGAACAGGTGGTACGGCGGCTGCACCGCTTCCACCGGAAGCGTGGCCGAGAGTTCCTCTATCTGGGTCGTGTCGTAGTTCGACACACCGACATGCCGAATCTTGCCCTCCGACACCAGTTCTGCGAGCGCTTCACCCGTCTCAGCCGCTGGAGTCGTGGGATCCGGCCAGTGCACCAGGTAGAGATCGATGTAATCCACACCCAGCGCGCGGAGGCTGGACTCGACACCACTGCGCAGGTACTCGCGGCTGGCGTCGCGGACCAGTCCGGTTTCGGTTTTGCGCAACCCGCCTTTGGTGGCGATCACCAGCTCGTCGCGGGCCCGCGCGAAATCGGCGCGAAGGGCCTTGCCGAGAATGCGCTCGGATTCCCCGAACCCGTATTGCTGGGCGGTATCGAAAAAGTTGATCCCCAGGTCACGCGCGCGATGGATCATGGTGATCGCGGCGTCCTCGTCGGCTTGGCCCCAGTCGCTGCTGAACGCCCAGGTACCAAAGGCCAACCGGGAAACCTCAAGTCCCGTCTTGCCGAATGTGATGGATTTCAAATGCCAACCTCCCCCGTTGGATAGTCGTCCCTGCGTGCGCGGCCCGCGCAGGCAAGCCACGACTCAACCATAACGACGCCGACACCGCGTGCCGCAACACCGGTGGTCAGCGCGGAAAGTGCGCGCGTCGTCAGCCGCTGTTACGCAGCGCGCTGGCCAGCCCGTTCATCGTCAGCAAAATCCCGCGCTGCACCAGTTCGTCGTCGTCGCCGGAACGGTAGCGGCGCAGCAACTCCACCTGGAGATGGTTGAGCGGTTCGAGATAGGGGAAGCGGTTGAACACCGACCGCGCCAGCGCGGGGTTGTCGGCGAGCAAGTTGTCCTGCCCGGTGATCAGCTTGTGCATGGCGATGGTTCGCCGGTGCTCGTCGACGATCTTGTCGAAAACCCGGCGCCGTAACTCCTCGTCGTCGACCAATTCGGCGTAGCGAGCCGCGAGGCCGAGGTCGCTCTTGGCCAGCACCTGAGCCAGATTGGACAGCACGCTGCGGAAAAACGGCCACCGCTGGTACAGGTCGTGCAGGATGCCCACCCGCTCGGACTCGCTCTGCGGCCCCGCGGCGATCCACTGCTCGAATGCCGACCCGGTGCCGTACCAGCCGGGCAGCATGACCCGCGACTGACTCCACGCCAGCACCCACGGGATGGCGCGCAGGTCCGAGATCGACTCGGTGGGTTTGCGGGACGTCGGACGGCTTCCGATATTCAGCGAGCCGATCTCGCTGACCGGTGTGGAGGCCATGAAGTAGTCGACGAAACCCGGTGTGTCGTGCACCAATTCGGCATAGGCGCGCTGGGCCAGCACGGCCACCTCGTCGAGCACCGTGTACGCCGGTTCCGCGGCGTCGCCCAGGCCCTCGACGTCCAGCAGCGTGGACTCCAGCGTGGCGGCCAGCAGGCTTTCCAGGTTGCGTTGCGCCACTTGCGGTTCGGCGTATTTGGCGGCGATCACCTCGCCCTGCTCCGTCAGGCGCAGCGAGCCGTTCACCGCGCCGGGCGGCTGCGCCAGGATCGCCTCGTAGCTCGGCCCGCCGCCGCGGCCGACGGTGCCGCCGCGACCGTGGAAGAGCCGCAACCGGATTCCGGTTTTGCGCGCCACTTCCACCAGCGCCAGCTCGGCCCGGTACACCGCCCAGCTGGACGCCAGATATCCGCCGTCCTTGTTGGAGTCCGAATACCCGAGCATCACTTCCTGGCTGTCGTCGCGGGCGGCCACCAGCGCCCGGTAGATCGGAAGTTCCAGCATCGCGTGCAGGATCGCCGCGCCGTTGTGCAGATCGTCGATGGTCTCGAACAGCGGGGAAATGCCCACCGGGCAGTACGGCGCATCCCCGGACGCATCGATCAGCCCCGCCTCTTTGAGCAGGATCGCGGCCTCGAGGACATCGGAGACCGAACGGCACATGGAGATCACGTAATTGGGGACGGCGGACGGTCCGTAGCGCTTGATGGCGTGCGCGGCCGCGCGCACCACTCCGAGCTCGGCGCGGGCCAGGTCGGACAGCTGCGCGTCGTCCCCGACCAGCGGGCGGCGGGTGCCCAGCTCGGCCGCCAACAGCTCGACGCGCTCGTCTTCGGGCAGCGAACGGTAGTCCGGGTGCACGCCGGCCCACGCCAGCAGCTCGCAGACCACCTCTTCGTGCGTGTCGGAGTTTTGCCGCATGTCCAGGCCGCACAGGTGAAACCCGAAGACCCGCACGCCTTCTCGTAGCAGCGCCAGGCGATCGTCGGCCAGCAGCGCGCTGCCGTGGCCGCGCAGCGACTCGTCGATCGTGTCGAGATCGGCCCCCAGTTGGGCCGGGGTTTCATACGGCGGCAGCCCCAGATCCAGCACCTGCTGCGGCGTGCGGTCCAGGATGGCGGCGCTCGTCGCGCTGAGCCGGCCGCGGATCACCCGCACCGCCCGCCGGTACGGTTCGTCGGCGCGGGCTTTCTCGCCGCAGCCCTCGGCCAGTTCGGCCAGCGCGGGGGTGACCGAGACCAGGCGCGCCGACATCGACAGATCCTGTTCCAGCGCGGTCAGCTCGGCCAGGTAGTGCGCCAGTGCGGTGAACGCGGCGCTGCCGGTGGCCTGGCGCACCACATCGGCCGTCACGTTCGGATTGCCGTCGCGGTCCCCGCCGATCCAGGACCCCGGCTGCAGGATCGGCCCGTTCAGCAGGTCGGCGTCGGGCCAGCGGGCCCGCAGGGCGTTGCGGACCTCGGCGTTGACCTGCGGGATCACCTTGAAGAACGCGGCGGCGTAGTAGCGCAGACCCACCTCGATCTCGTCGGTGATCTGCAGCCGGGACAACCGGATCAGCGCGGTCTGCCACAGCGTGAGGACCTGGCGGCGCAACTCGAGTTCGATGTTGCGACCCTCGTCGGTGTCGGCGTGCCCCTCGGCGTGCAGCCGCATCAGCTCGGTGATCCGGTGCTGAGTGACGAAGACGGTGCGCCGGCGGGTCTCGGTGGGGTGGGCGGTGATCACCGGGGCGACCACGGCGCCCTTCAGCGCGTCGGCAACCGTGCCCGAATCGAGTTGTGCCTCATCGAGTTTGGCGTAGGTGGCGGCCAGGGTGCTGTCCTGCGGCGGTTCGCCGGCGGCGATGTGGACCGCGCGGCGGCGCTCGCGGTGGATGTCTTCGGCGACGTTGGCCAGCAGCGCGAAGTGGCTGAACGCGCGGATGACCGGGACGGCCTGGTGGATGTCGATACCGTCGAACATCTGGGACATCTGCGCCCGGTCGATTTCGGAGCGCCGCACCCGGAACGATTCCACCCGGGCGCGTTCGACGAGCTCGAAGACCTCGTTCCCGTTCTGCTCGCGCACGGTATCGCCCAGGATGGCGCCCAGCAGGCGGATGTCGGCCCGCATCGGCTCGGTCGCCTCGCGCCCCACCAGGGTGCGCTGGACGGCGCCGATGGGTTCGAGCGTGCTGTCGGAGACTTCGGAGGCGTCAGCCATGCGTCCCAGTATCGACGCGGTGCTCGTTCGCGGCGAAAGTGAAATTCACGACGCATCGCCTGCGGGTCGCGTCGTAGATTTCACACTCGGCGTTGTGGCGAGGCGCGGTCAGCGGTACTTGATCAGCAGCGCCATGCCGACGATGCACACCAGCCAGATGGCGGTGATGAAATACGTCAGCCGGTCCAGGTTTTTTTCCACCACGGTGGACCCGGACAGGCTGGACTGGACGCCACCACCGAACAGCGTGGACAGGCCGCCACCTTTGGCGCGGTGCAGCAGCACCAGCAGCACCACCAGGATGCTGGTGACGACCAGCGTGATCTGCAAAGCCAACTGCATGACGGCCAGCCTACCGGTGCCGACGCCGCATCACGGCAGGGGCCCACCGGCGGCGATGGCCGCCAGCGTCGCGAATTGCTCGCCGTCCAGCGACGCCCCGCCGACCAGACCGCCGTCGATGTCGTCGCGGGCGATGAGCTCGCCGATGTTCTTGGCGTTGACCGAGCCGCCGTAGAGCACCCGCACGGCCTCGGCGACCTTCGGCGAGGCGAGGGACGCCAACTCCTTGCGGATCGCCGCGCACACCTCCTGGGCGTCGGCGGCGCTGGCCACCCGCCCGGTGCCGATCGCCCACACCGGCTCGTAGGCGATGACGACCTTGCCGATCTGTTCGGCGGAGAGCCCGGCCAGCGACCCGCGCAGCTGCTCCTCGCAGTGAATGACGTGGTTTCCGGCCTCGCGGACATCAAGGTGCTCGCCGATGCAGACGATCGGGGTCAGTTCGTGCTTGAGCGCCGCGGCGGTCTTGGCGGCGACGACGGTGTCGTCCTCGTGGTGGTACGTCCTGCGCTCGGAGTGCCCGACGACGACGAACGTGCAGCCCAGCTTGGCCAGGAAGGCGCCGCTGACCTCGCCGGTGTAGGCGCCGGCGTCGTGCTGGGACAGGTCCTGCCCGCCGTAGGTCAGCCGCAGCTTGTCGCCGTCGACCAGGGTCTGCACGCTGCGCAGGTCGGTGAACGGCGGCAGCACCGTGACGTCGACCTTGTCGTAGTACTTGTCCGGCAGCGCGAACGCGATCTTTTGCACCAGCGCGATCGCCTCGAAGTGGTTGAGGTTCATCTTCCAGTTGCCGGCGATCAGTGGCTTGCGGCTCACGCTGCGCCTCCAGTCGGTTGCGGACGGTCCAGTACCTCGACACCCGGAAGCGTCTTGCCCTCAAGGTATTCCAGCGACGCTCCCCCACCGGTGGAGATGTGCGAGAAGTCGCCTTCCGGGATGCCCAGCGCGCGCACGGCCGCCGCCGAGTCCCCGCCGCCGACCACGCTGAAGGCGCCCTTGCCGGTCGCGGTGGCGATCGCTTCGGCGACGCCCTTGGTGCCCGCGGCGAACGCCGGGAACTCGAACACGCCCATCGGCCCGTTCCAGAAGACGGTCTCGGCGTTGGACAGCAAGGTGGCGAACCGTTTGACCGATCCGGGCCCGATGTCCAGACCCATCAGGTCGTCCGGGATGGCGTCGGCGGCGACGGTCTGCGGTGTCGCGTCGGCGGCGAACTTGTCGGCCACCACGATGTCCACCGGGAGCCGCAGCACGTCGACGTAGGTGTCCAGCAGCCGCCGGCAGGTGTCCACCATCTCGGTCTCCAGCAGAGACTTGCCAACTGAAAAGCCTTGCGCGGCAAGGAAAGTGAAGCACATGCCGCCGCCGATGACGATGCTGTCGGCCTTGGTGGCCAGCGACTCGATGACCCCGAGCTTGTCGGACACCTTCGACCCGCCGAGCACCACGGCGTAGGGGCGTTTGGTGGAGCTGGTCAGCTGCTGGAGCACCTGGATCTCCTCGGCCACCAGCGTGCCGGCGTAGTGCGGCAGCAGGGTCGCGATGTCGTACACGGACGCCTGCTTGCGATGCACCACGCCGAAGCCGTCGGAGACGAAAGCGCCTGTGGGCCCGACCAATTCGGCGAGCTGGCGGGCGAGGGCGAGCCGCTCGGCGTCGTCCTTGCTGGTCTCGCGGGCATCGAAGCGGATGTTCTCCAGTAGCAGGACGTCGCCATCGGTCAGCCCCTCGGCGCGGGCCAGCGCGTCAGTACCGACGACATCCCCGGCCAACTGCACGTGGCGGCCCAGCTGCTCGGAGAGCGCCGCGGCGACCGGCGCCAGCGACAGCTTCGGGTCCGGCCCGTCCTTGGGACGCCCGAGGTGCGCGGTGACCACCACCTTGGCGCCCGCCTCGACGAGTGCCTTCAGCGTCGGCACCGAGGCGGTGATCCGCCCGGGGTCGGTGATCTTGCCGTCATCGAGCGGCACGTTCAGGTCCGAGCGCACCAGCACGCCTCGGCCCGAAACCCCCTCGCCGAGAAGGTCTTTGAGCGTGTGGACGGCCACGGGTTACAGCGACTTGCCGACCAGGGCGACCAGGTCCACCAGGCGGTTGGAGTAGCCCCATTCGTTGTCGTACCAGGACACCACCTTGGCCTGGTCGTCGATCACCTTGGTCAGACCGGAGTCGAAGATCGAGCTGTGCGGGTCGGTGACGATGTCGCTGGAGACGATCGGCGCGTCGTAGTACTTGAGGATGCCCTTCATCGGCCCCTCGGCGGCGGCCTTCATCGCGGCGTTGATCTCGTCGGCGGTGGCGGACTTCTTCAGATCGGCGGTCAGGTCGGTGACCGAGCCGGTGGGGATCGGCACCCGCAGCGCGTAGCCGTCGAGCTTGCCCTTCAGCTCGGGCAGCACCAGGCCGATGGCCTTGGCCGCGCCGGTGGAGGTCGGCACGATGTTCAGGGCGGCGGCGCGGGCGCGGCGCAGGTCCTTGTGCGGGCCGTCCTGCAGGTTCTGGTCCTGGGTGTAGGCGTGGATGGTGGTCATCAGGCCCTTGACGATGCCGAACTCGTCGTTGAGCACCTTGGCCAGCGGCCCCAGGCAGTTCGTGGTGCACGACGCGTTGGAGATGATGTTCTGGCTGCCGTCGTACTTGTCGTCGTTGACGCCGAGCACGATGGTGATGTCCTCGTCGGTGGCGGGCGCGGAGATGATCACCTTCTTGGCGCCGGCGTCCAGGTGGCCCTTGGCCTTGGCGGCGTTGGTGAAGATGCCGGTGGACTCGACGACGACGTCGACGCCCAGGTCGCCCCAGGGCAGCGCCGCCGGGCCTTCCTTGACCTCCAGCGCCTTGATCTTGGCGTTGCCGACGACGATGGTGTCGTCACCCTCGAGGGTGACGTCGTGCGGCAGGCGGCCCAGGATGGAGTCGAACTTCAGCAGGTGCGCCAGGCTGGCGTTGTCGGTGAGGTCGTTGACCGCGACCACCTCGATATCAGCGGCGCCTTGCTCCTGTTGAGCCAGCAAGGCCCGGTAGAAGTTCCGCCCGATTCGACCGAAGCCGTTGATACCTACTCGGACCGTCACTTGTCTCTCCTCTGTGTTTCCTGAGCCGTCTTCATCGATGTCTTTTGCATGTCCGCGGACACTGCCTCTGGTCAGCCTAGATCAGCGACACACTCGGTTGGCGCGCCGGTAAGAGTGTGGACCATCGCCTTTGCAGGATGGCCATCGGTAGACGCCACAACCTGTGCGCAACATCACCCGAGCGGTTGCGGGTCCAGCCCGGCTTCGGCCCGGGCGGGCGCGCCGTGACGAGCCTGCAATTCCGGGTGGAAGCCCTTGCAGACCCCCGCACTCGTTTCCCACGCTGGGTGTCAACAACGTTGGCCAGCGGCGTTAGGATGGGCGCCGCAAAACACGTAGAACACATGGAGGAAAGGGACGCCCACGATGGCGAGTTCCGCTGGTTTGCCGGAGCAAACGACAGCTGCCGGCGATGGACTGGACGCGTCCGCCGCCAGCCGCCCAGAACGCGGCCTGGTCAGCCGGTCGGTGGTTTTGCGGTGCGCGTTGCGATTGGTCGATCGCGACGGTGTGGATGGATTGTCGATGCGGCGCCTGAGTGAGGAGGTGGGTCGCGACCCGACGGTGATTTATCGGCATGTGCCGAACAAGGCGGCGCTGCTCGACGGCATCGCCGAGATCGTGCTGGGCAAATTGCGGGTGGACACCGCAGACCCGGACTGGGCAGGACAGCTGCGCGCGGTGGCACATGACTTCCGCCGACTGGCCCTCGAGCACCCGAATGTGGTGCCGTTATTGGTGACTCGGCCATTAGCCACGCCGCTGGGGCAGCGACCCCCGGGCATGCTACGGCCACTGGAGGACGTCGTCGCGCTGCTCACTTCGGTGGGCTTCAGCGGAGTCGACGCGCTACATATTTACCGGGTGCTCTTCGGCTATCTCTATGGCCATATCCTCACCGAGTTGCAGGAGGTCGTCGAGCGGCCCGAGGAGTCCGATGATGTGCTGCGCCTCGGGTTGCACCGACTGGCGATCACCGAGTTCCCTCAGGTGCGCGCGCTGGCCCCAGCGCTCGGCTACTACGACGGTGCAGCCGAACTCGACCGCGCTCTGGATGTGTTGTTCATCGGTCTGGCGGCCACCGTGCCGGCGCCAAGGCGCTCGGCCCGCAAACGCGCGAGGAAGTAGCCCATCCGAAGATCCTGCTCTCTCAAAATCGGCGGGCCCAAGATCCGCACGCTCGTCGCGCACGCGGCGACCGCGAATCGGCGTACGCTCATCGATATCGAGCAGCTCGGTTGCGAGCGAACATGCTCGACTACAAAGGACATTCGATGGCAGCGCCCACAACGTTTCGCACTCCCTACGAGATTCGTCTCCAACTGGTCACGGACACCATAAGCGCGCACTCCAAGGTGAACAATGATGCGGCGGTCAAACTCGCCGCGCATGTCCTGGCTGCGTTGAACTCAATCCCCGAAAAGGTGCGCTGAGCGACGGCCCGGCTGGGCTTCAACACAGCGGCGACCGCACGGATTGCCGTTGGTGCGCGTTCATTTCGCCCTGACCGAAGTGCCGCCCGCACGAATTTGGCAGACGGTTCCGGGGATCACGAATCACCCTGCGGCCGGGCGCTTTGGCCGTCGCTGCTGAGCGCGGCGCGAAAAGCCGCGAGCCAAGCTTTGAGCTGACTCTCGGATATACGGACGGAGCAGCATGATGAAACGATTGACCGGCCTGGACGGTGTCACGCTGCACGGCGAAACATCAGTGATGCCCACCCACGTCACGGCCGTGTTGTTTTGCGACCCCGAGGCGAACGGCGCAGTGACCGCCGACGCGATTTGCAAGCTGCTGGCTCAGCGCACTGCGACGATGCCGGGCTTCCGGCAGCGTCTGCTCACCAGGCCCTTCGGGTTGGGCCAGCCGTCATGGATCGAGGACCCCGCATTCGATGTCCAAAGCCATCTGCATTGTGTGCGGCTGGCCCAACCCGGCACCATGCGGGAGTTGACCACCCTTATCGGCGAGTTGCATGGGCAGCCTTTGAACCGCGACCGCCCGCTGTGGGACGCCTGGGTCGTGCAGGGTCTCGCCGACGGCAGATTGGTGGTGTTGATCAAGTTCTCCCACGCCATTACCGACGGTGTGGGCGCAGTGACGTCGATGTTGCCCGAACTGATGACTGTCGATGCCGCCGCTGAATTCGCGGTGGCACCAGAGCGGGCCGAGGCCACGGTGCCCGGTGCGGCCACCAGGGTGTGGGACGTGGTCGACGAGGTCGCCGCCAACACCGCTGTGGGCATTCGGATCGCCGTCAGGCTGGGTCCCGTCGCGGTGAAGTCGACGATAGGAACCGCGCTGAGATCGGTACGCCAACTCCTCCCGGGCGCCGGACCGCAACGGTCCGACGGTTCGGATTCCGAGGAGGACGACAGTTCGCCGCGCACGCTGCTGAACGCCCCACTCACCGCGCGACGTAGCGTTGCGTTCGCCGCGGTGGCCATGGACGATGTGCGCGCCATCACCGCCGCGTTCGACGTCACTGTGAACGATGTTTTCCTCACCGCAACGACATCGGCGCTGCGCCGATGGTTGGCAAGCCACGACACGGTGCCCAGTCATCCGCTGCGCACCATGATGCCGATCTCGACACGCGGTGTCGACGGCGACGCGTCCAATAGTTGGTCGCCTGTTGTCGTCAAATTGCCGGTGGATCTGGCCGATCCGGCACAGCAGTTGGCCAACATTCACGATGCGACATCCAGGATCAAGGACGGGCGACGGGCAGTGCGGCCCGTCAATCTCGCCGATGTCATCGATCTCGTTCCACCGGTCGTCATCGGCTGGGTGATGGGTGTGTACACCGGTCTGCAACTGTCGCGATTCCACTCGCCAGTGGCTCATGTCATCGCTTCCAACGTTCCGGGCCCTCGCGACGAAATCTATTGCGCCGGAGCGCATGTCCTGGGAATTCACGCCCTGGCCCCGCTGTTTGAGGGCTCAAATCTCAACATCACCGCCGTGTCCTACAGCTCCACCCTGGCTGTCGGCATCGTCGCGTGTCCCGATAACGTCGATGACGTCGCATCGATCGCGACCTGCATCGAAGACGTGGTCGGTGAACTGAAAATCGCCGCCGACGAAAAGTCCGGCCAGGGCGCAGTTTTATCCCGCTCCAGCGAGCCGGAACCCGCCATGAATGGCACTGCCACAACGCAATTCGCCGGGGGCGAAGCAGGCCGGCGCGACCGCGGCCTCGCGGCACGAAATGCCGGCATAGCCCACTTCCTCGAAGGACAGCCCCACGCCGTAGGCCCACAGCGTTGACAACCGGTCTGACGGGGCGTTTACTGGAGTTCTAGTCCGGAAACTGGTCATCGGCGTTCACGAGTTCGCCGCAGCACACCGCACTTTGGTTCTCACGATCGGCATTGTGACCGCCCTGGGCCTGGCCGTTTCGGTCGCCGGCCAGCATGACATTCGTCTGGCCACGCGTCGACCAACTCAGATCAAGACCCTCGGAACCTGACACCCGGAATGAGGCCACCATGAGGAACTCTGACCACGCAAAGCGAAACACTTTCCGCGAGAACGTGATCCATGTGGGCGCAGGCTTTCTCGCGAAGGAGCGTCTCCACGTCACACAGACGTTGTCCACGCTCGAGGCGCAGCTAGGCAGATGGCATCCGAAAGATGTGGACATCGAAGTCACCCTGCAGGACCGCGGCGGCAAGGAACAGCGCATCACGTTGCGCACAACCCTTCCCGGCCATCCACTGCTCGTAGCAGTCGCGGAAAACCCGGACATCACCCGTGCTCTGTGCGATGCAAAGCGCGAATTGAGCCGGCAGCTCGAACACCAGAAGTCGACACACGATCCGATGAACAATCGCCGGCTCAAGCGCGCGACTATCCGCCATCCGGACTAGCGCACACCGTTCGAGGTGGCCCGGCACGCGGTTCAGGACCCAACCAAACAGCAACTGCCTTCAACGAACAGAAAGATGCACGAACATGATGCACACCACTGACACGCATTCGGTCGTCACCGCTGACGAGCGCGCAACGTCCTCAACAGAATCCGGGATCTCGTTGATCCATAATGGCCCCTTGAGGGTCCAGGACGTACTCCGTGCGGGCATGCGCCGCAGGACCAGACGCAAGGGAATGGCCCGGCAATCGATCTGGGATTCCGACGGCGGCGTAGGCAAGCCGTGGACAACCGACGTGCCGTTGGGCGGCACCACGCGATAACCGCGGCGGCGGCGCGGTATGACCGCCCGTCCCGTCGACGGGGCTACGCCGTCAATCGCTGCGACGCTTGCGCAGCCGGCCCAGCGCCGCCTCGGCGGCGTAGTAGCCGCACAGCCCGTGGATGCCGGCGCCCGGCGGCGTGGACTGCGAGCACAGGTAGACGCCCGGCACACCGGTCGCATACGGGTTGACCGAGACGCGCGGGCGCAGGATGACCTGGAGCCCGTCGTTGGCGCCGCCGATGATGTCGCCGCCGATGAAATTGGGGTTGTAGGCCTCTAGATCGGCGGTCCCCCTGCTGACGGTGGCGACGACACGGTCGCGGAATCCCGGGGCGAAGCGCTCGATCTGGTCGATGACGGCCGCGGTGGCGTCGCCGGTGTAGCCGAAGGGCACGTGCGCATACGCCCAGATCGGGTTGATGTCGCCCGCCGAGCGCGACGGGTCGGCCAGGTACTGCTGCCCGACGAGGACGAACGGCCGCCGCACCATCGTGCCTTGCGCGCGTTGACGTTCGGTGTCGGCGACCTCGTCGAACGTGCCGCCCAGATGGACGGTGCCGGCGCGACCGCAGTCGGGGTTGGTCCAGGGGACGTGGCCTTCGATGGCGAAGTCGACCTTGAACGCCGAGGACCCCTGGCGGTAGCGCGCATAGGACCGCTTGATTCGGGCGGGCATCACGTCGCCGTAGATGTTCAGCGCCGCGGCGGGGCTCAGGTCGAGCATGACGATGTCGGCGTCCGGGATGTCGCGGCGCCCCGCGACGGTGATTCCGGTGGTGACGGCGCCGCCGTCCGCTTCCAGGGCGGCGGCCAGCGCCTTGGTGATCGACCCGGAACCGCCTTCGGCGACCGGCCACCCGTAGCGGTGCCCGCTGGCCAGGATCATCAGCCCGAGGGATGCGGTGAGCGGGCGGTCCAGCCGCGTGTAGATGTGCGCGGCCGATCCACCGAACAGCGCCCGCGCCTGCTCGGTGCGAAACCAGCGGGCCAGGACGGTCGCCGGCAGCAGCGCGCGGGGCCCGAAGCCCGCGAGGCGGACCGGGTGGCGTGGAACGTTGATCACCGGGCGGAGCAGGTCCTCGGCCAGCTGATCGAATCCGGATGCCAGGCCCCCGACGGCGCGTCGCCACCGACTGGCGTCCGGCCCCATGCCGGCGACCGTCCGATCGAGGGATTGGTACAGGACCCCGGCGGTGCCGTCGTCGAGCGGATGCGCACAGTCGACCTCCGGCCACTTCCAGGCCAGCCCGTACCGCTGCAGGTCGATCTCTTTCCAGAACGACGAACCTATGCCCAGCGGGTGAAAGGCCGAGCAGATGTCGTGGATCACCCCGGGCACCGTCAGCTCGGCCGAGCGCGCTCCCCCGCCGACGGTCTCGCGGGCCTCCAGCACCTGCACGTCGACACCGTGGCGGGCGAGATGGATCGCCGCGGCCAGGCCGTTGGGCCCGGCGCCGACCACCACCGCGGTCGTCATTTGGTGCGCTGTTGGGCGACGTGGACGGGACAGTCGTCGCCGGGCTCGGGCCAGGGCTGGCGGGTCAGCATGTCCTTGACGTCGATGTAGCCCTCCTCGATCACGCCGGCCTTGGCGTCGAGGATGCGGTACGACTGCCGTTGGGCGTGGATGGGCTGGCCCTCCAGGACGATGACGCGGACGTCGCCGTCCTCGAAGTGGCAGCGCCGTTGCACGGCCTGCACCAGTTGCTCGTTGTGCAGGTGGCCCTCGCCGAAGTTCCAGCCGACGAGCGGCCCGGCGACTATTTCGCCCTCACGGATCTTGTAGTCGGCTTCGTTGTCGATCGCGCGCGGCAGCAGCGCGTTGAGCGCCCGGCCATGCACGTGCATCGCGCGGAAGGCGGCGATTTTGTCTGCCAAGAGTTCGGCGGTGTCCGGGTCGTAGAGCCTCGCCAGCTGATTGACGACGAGCGCGGAGCTCTTCACGATGTCGGCGTCGATCTTCTCCTCGGCGCCCGCGCGGAAACACCACACGCTGGTGGCCCAGTTGCCGGCGTAGTACCGCATTGCCGGAAGGAACGAAATCTTTTCGGGGAACATGTTTCCCACGATGACCACCACCACCGCGAGGATCACGAGCGCGAGCAGCACGGGCGAGCGAAGATCGGTGGCCCGGACCGCGCCATAGTGCCCGAACAGATAGAACAGCGAGAAGATGAAGAACACGTTCCATTCCAAGGGGACTCCCATCGGGAGGTTGGAAATGATGTTGAGATGGAACAGCACCATGAACCCGATCAGGAGCCAGCGCCACGGGTGATCGGCGGCGAAGAAGACCAGGACCGTCGGAACCACGAATTCCGCTGTGGTGCCGCCGACGTGGGCCATCAGCTTGGGCAGCAGCGACGGTCGCAGGTCGTTGACATGGTCGAGGTAGAGCAGCCGCTTGATCGGAGTGAACAGCTTGGGACGCAGCAGCGCATTGTTGCTCGTCATCACCGCCACCACGTAGGGGAAATGGTGGTTGAGTTTGGAAACCGCTGCGCCCCACCACAAGCAGAGCATGATGATCTTGAAGGCCGCGACCTGATCGGTGAACGGGAAGAAGAACACGAACAGCTTCAGCCAATAGTGTTCCCCGCGGGCGGCCAAGAACACCGTCTTGTCACGTAAACCCAACAGGGCCAGCGCCACGATCGTCGGGACGACCAGGACGGGGTCGATCAGGCCGACATCGCCCGCGGCGGTGACCGGCCCGCCGCGACCGGGCGACAGCAGCGCCCACACCCCGCCGATCAGAACGAGGGCATACAGCGCGACATCGACGGCGGTGCGGGTGTCGCCATGGGTGAACGGAACCTTGCCGGGCCAGGCCGGTAGCCGAATCGTGTTGGGCCGCAACCAATAAAGGATGCCCCCGATCGGTGGCATGAACCGCCCGGTCAGCGGCCCGGATCCGCAGCCGAGTCCCGTGACCTCGAACAGCAGCGTGAAGATGACGACCTTCTGATAGACGATGGGTTGCGTCCACCAGTCGCCGATGCGTCCCAGGCCGCCCAGGCCGGGGGTAAGCGAGATGATCGCGGCGGGCGCGGCAATGTAGAGCGCGATCTTGAGCAGGTACAGCAAATACACGGCGTATGGCGTTCCGAAGCCGTGTTCCGCCCAGTGCCGGGTCACGACTTGCAGCCGGGTCGCCCGGGGCAACGTGTGCCAGGTGCTGTGGTCGACGTCCGGAAGTTCCGGTGACATGAATCCCATGGGCGGCCTCGTTCCTGTCGGAAAACCAGCTGGCCCATCGAATGTATCGGCACCGCAGCCGGCCAAACGGCTTACGCGGGCGAAAATGCCGAAACACCATGACAGCGGCGCCGCCCCGGTCGCTACCATCGAGGGACTCGACTCGGCGATCTGGCCCGGCGCGAGCGTCAAGGGAGGAACGTGACCGACAGCGACAACGCCGATGGCGGGGACATCGGCAAATTCGACCCCGTCTTGACCCAGCGCCTGATGGCGGTGATGCGCCCGGTGTTGAAGACGTACTTCCGGTCCGAGGTGCACGGCCTGGATTTGTTCCCGCCCGGCGGGGCGCTGGTGGTCGGCAACCACTCGGGGGGCATGTTCCCCATGGACGTCCCGATCTTCAGCGCTCACTTCTACGACAAGCTCGGCTACGACCGACCGGTCTACACGTTGAGCCACGACATCCTCATGACCGGCCCCACCGCGGACTTCTTCCGCCGCACCGGGTACATCCGGGCCAATCGGGAGAACGCGGCCGTCGCGCTGCGGTCCGGCGGCGTCGTGATCGTGTTCCCGGGCGGCGACTACGACGCCTACCGGCCCACCCTCTCGGAGAACGTCATCGACTTCAACGGCCGCAAGGGCTACATCCGCACCGCGATCGATGCCGGCGTCCCGATCGTGCCGGCGGTGTCGATCGGCGGGCAGGAGACCCAGCTCTACCTGACCCGCGGCACCTGGCTCGCCGAGCGACTGGGCATCAAACGGTTGCTGCGCAGCGCCATTTTGCCGCTATCGTTCGGTTTCCCCTTCGGCTTGAGCGCCGTCATCCCGCCCAACTTGCCGCTGCCGACGAAAATCGTGACCCGGGTGCTGGAGCCGATCGACATCGCCAAGGAGTTCGGCGAGGACCCCGACATCGACGAGGTCGACGAGTACGTGCGATCGGTGATGCAGGAAGCCCTGACCGAGCTCGCCGCCAAGCGCCGATTCCCGATTCTCGGCTGAATCATGCCGAATCCTTTCAGCGAGACCCTTGGTCTGATCGGAACCATGCGCCGCGCCGGGCTGATCGCACCCATGCGCCCGGATCGCTACGTGCGGATCGCCGCGGCCATGCGCCGCGAAGGCATGGGCATGACCTCCGGATTCGCCAGCGCCGCCCAACGTTGCCCGGACCGGCCCGGCCTGATCGATGAGCGGGGCAGCCTGACCTGGCGGGAACTCGACGAGCGGTGCAACGCGCTCGCCGCGGCGCTGCAGGGGTTGCCGTCGGGCCAGCCCCGGGTCATCGGGATCATGTGCCGCAATCACCGCGGGTTCGTCGAGGCGTTGGTGGCGGCCGACCGGATCGGCTCGGACATCCTGCTGCTCAACACGTCGTTCGCCGGGCCGGCGCTGGCCGACGTCGTGACCCGCGAGGGCGTCGACGCCGTCATCTACGACGAGGAGTTCACCGAGACCGTGGACCGCGCGCTGGCCGGCACCCCCGGCGCGACCCGCATCGTGGCGTGGACCGATGCCGAGCATGAGCTGACGATCGAGAAGCTGATCGCCGCCCACAGCGGGGCGCAACCGAAGCGCACCGGACGCAAGGGCAAGATGATCCTGCTCACCTCCGGCACCACCGGAACCCCCAAGGGCGCCAAGCAATCTGGCGGCAACGCGGGCATCGGCACACTGAAGGCGATCCTGGACCGCACGCCGTGGCGGGCCGAGGAGCCCATCGTGATCGTGGCACCGATGTTTCACGCCTGGGGCTTTTCCCAACTGCTGCTCGCGGCGTCGTTCGCCTGCCCGGTGATCACCCGGCGCAAATTCGACCCGGAGGCCACGCTGGATTTGATCGACCGGCACCGGGCGACCGGCCTGGTGGTGGTGCCGGTGATGTTCGACCGGATCATGGACCTGCCGCCCGAGATTCGGCGCCGCTACAGCGGCCGGTCCCTGCGGTTCGCCGCGGCCTCGGGTTCGCGGATGCGCCCCGACGTCGTCACCGCGTTCATGGACGCGTTCGGCGACGTGATCTACAACAACTACAACGCCACCGAGGCGGGCATGATCGCCACCGCCACCCCGGCCGACCTACGCGCCGCGCCCGACACCGCGGGCCGGCCCGCGGGCGGAACCGAAATCCGCATCCTGGACCCGGAATTCAACGAGCTGCCGACCGGCGAGGTCGGCAGCATCTACGTGCGCAACAACACCCAGTTCGACGGCTACACCTCGGGCAGCACGAAAGACTTTCACGCCGGATTCATGTCGTCAGGCGACGTCGGGTATCTGGACTCCGCGGGGCGGCTGTTCGTCGTCGGCCGCGACGACGAGATGATCGTGTCCGGCGGTGAGAACGTCTACCCGATCGAGGTGGAGAAGGCGCTCGCCGCACACCCCGACGTGGCGGAGGCGGCGGTGATCGGCGTCGACGACGAACAATACGGGCAGCGGCTGGCGGCGTTCGTGGTGCTGGAACCGGGCGGCCACCTTACTGAGAAGGCCACCCCCGACGCCCTCAAGCAACACGTGCGGGACAACCTCGCCAACTACAAGGTGCCGCGCGAGATCGCGGTCCTTGATGAACTTCCCCGCAGCAGCACCGGCAAGATCCTGCGCGCGGAGCTGAGAGCACGGGTCGGCGGCTGATGCGGTTCATCAGGATGATCAGAAGGCCCAGGCCGCTGGCGCGCGCCGCTCTCGAATTGGCCAACGCCGCCAACGGATTACGGCCGCTGGCCCGCAAGGGCTACAGCACGGTGCTGGTGTTCTGGTTCGGGTGGCCGGCGTCCGAGGTGCCGGGCGTGTACTTCTCCGCTTCGCTTTTGGACGTGCTGCGGCGCGGGCGCCGCGGCGACTTCGCGGGACGTCGCGGGAAGGTGGCGCTGGCGCTGACGGCGGCGTCCTGGGCCATCCTGGCGGTGATCAAGTACCGCGGCGTGACGACCCCCGGCCCGGTGCTGGAGGCGGGGCTGCGCGAGCAACTCGGTGACGACTACGAAGAGGCGCTCGACAAGCTGCCGCAGACCAAGCCCACCCGCAGCGGGCGTCGCACCCTGCCGCTGGGCAATACGGTCGCGCGACGCCGCTACGTCGAGAAGACGAACGTGGTGTCCTACGGGGCGCACGGCCGCGCCAATCTGGCCGACATCTGGCGCCGCCACGATCTGCCGCGCGACGGCAAGGCGCCGGTGCTGGTCCAGGTGCCCGGCGGCGCATGGGTGATCGGAATGCGCCGGCCCCAGGCCTATCCGCTGATGAGCCACCTGGCCGCGCGCGGTTGGGTGTGCGTGTCCATTGGCTACCGGGTGTCGCCGCGGCACACCTGGCCCGACCACATCGTCGACGTCAAGCGCGCGCTGGCCTGGGTGAAGGAGAACATCTCCCGCTACGGCGGGGATCCGAATTTCGTGGCGATCACGGGCGGTTCGGCCGGCGGCCATCTGTGTTCGCTGGCGGCGCTGACACCCAACGACCCGGCGTTCCAGCCGGGCTTCGAGGACGCCGACACGTCGGTGGTCGCCGCCGTCCCGGTGTACGGGCGCTACGACTGGTTTTCCACCGAGGGCGAGGGCCGGCGCGAATTCGTGGAGTTGCTCCAAAAGTTCGTCGTCAAGCGGAAATTCAGCACCCACCGCGACGTCTACGTCGACGCCTCACCGATCCGTCGGCTGCGCGCCGACGCGCCACCCTTCTTCGTCCTGCACGGGCACGACGATTCGCTGATCCCGGTGGGAGAGGCGCAGGAGTTCGTCGAGGAGCTGCGCGCGGTGTCGAAGTCTCCGGTCGCCTACGCCGAATTGCCGCACGCCCAACACGCTTTCGACATCTTCAGTTCCCCGCGGGCACATCGGTCCGCGGAGGCCGTGGCGCGGTTCTTGTCGTGGGTGTACGCGACGCGTCCGCCTCAGCGCGACTGAGGCGGTTCTTTCGCTCGAGCGCGGCTGAGGCGGCGGCTTTTGTCGCTAAGGGCCGTGCGCCCGGGCTGTCCGGAGGTGTCGCCCCGGGCCACCGCCTTCCCCCGACACGATTTCGGATATCGGAAACGCATAGCGAATTCCCTTGTGTCACTGTGGTTTCAGTGGTCACAATGCGAGGGTTTTTGTCAGAGGGTGTCGTTAGTTTGGCGGTGTGAGTTCCACTGGTTTGCCCGAGGTCGATGCGGTGTTCGATGCGCTCGATGCCGAGGTGGATTGCGCGTGCGGGTTGGTGCTCGATGCGTTGACGATCCAGCAGCAGTTGGCGGTGTTGGAGCGCTGTGAGCGGCTGCGCCGGCGTCTTCCGGTCATCGAGCATCCGCTGCTCAATTCCCTTGCCCGCCAGGTCCCGTCTTAGGAACTGGGCGCCGGGCTCTCCCACGCCCTGGCCGAGCGCACCCTGATCAGCCGCAACGAAGCCTCTCGGCGCATCCAAGAGGCCGCCGATTTAGGTCAACGCCATGCCCTGACCGGTGAACCCCTGCCGCCGGTCCTGGCCGCGACCGCAGCCGCCCAACGCCGCGGCGAACTCGGCGCCGGCCAGGTGACGGTGATCCGCAACTTCTACCACCACCTGCCCGGCTGGGTCAGCGCCACCGCCCGCGAGGTCGCCGAAGCCCAACTGGCCGAGCTCGCCACCCAGTTCGGCCCCGAACACCTCAAAGAGTTGGCCCGCGGGCTCACCGATGCGCTCAACCCCGATGGCACCTTCACCGATGAGGACCGGGCCCGGCAACGCGGCCTGATCATGGGCAACCAACAACCCGACGGCATGTCACAGCTACGGGGCCTCATTTCTCCCGAACTGCGCGCCACCCTGGAAGCCGTGGAAGCCAAACTCGGCGCCCCGGGCATGTGCAACCCCCTCGACCAAACCCCCTGCGTCGATGGCGCGCCCTCCCAAGCCGCCATCGACGGCGACACCCGCTCGCGCGCCCAGCGCGGCCACGACGCCCTGCTGGCCGGACTGCGCGCACTGCTGGCCTCCGGGAAACTGGGCCAACACAACGGGTTACCGGCCTCCATCATCGTCACCACCACCCTGCAAGATTTGGAGGCCGCCGCCGGACGCGGCCTCACCGGCGGGGGCACCATCCTGCCCATGAGTGAGGTGATCCGCCTCGGCCGCCACGCCCACCACTACCTGGCCATCTTCGATAAAGGCAAGGCCCTGGCGCTCTACCACACCAAGCGGATCGCTTCCCCGGGACAGCGGATTGTGTTGTACGCCAAGGACCGCGGCTGCACCGCCCCAGGCTGCGGGGTTAAGGGCTACTACTGCGAAGTCCACCACGTCACCGACTACGCCACCTGCCACACCACCGACATCGACGACCTCACCTTCGCCTGCGGCCCACACCACCGCCTGCTCCAACCCCGCGGCTGGACCACCCGCAAAAACGCCAAAGGCGAAACCGAATGGAAACTGAACTACCCCAGGTTTAGTTCCGATCCTTATAGGAGGATTGGAAGCTATGCCCCGTCAGTATTCGCCGGAGTTTCGGCAGCGTGCGTTGCGGTTGTTGGACACTGTGATGGAAGCCTCGGAAGTGTCGGAGTTCGAGGCCATAAAGTCTGTCGCCAGCAAACTCGATATTTCGGAGGAGTCGGTGCGTCGGTGGCGACGCAAGGCCCAAGTCGATGCTGGTGAACGGCCGGGCATGACCAGTTCTGAGCATGCCGAGATCCGTAAGCTCAAGCGCGAGAACGCTGAACTGCGCAGGGCTAACGAGATTTTGAAGTCAGCGTCTGCGTTTTTTGCCGCGGAGTTCGACCGCCCCGCGACGAAATGATCGCCTACATCGATGCTCATCGCGATCAGTTCGGGGTCGAGCTCATCTGCCGTGTGCTGCGGGCAGCTATCCCCGGATTCCTCACCTCGCGGGGTTATCGGGCCGCGCGGACCCGACCACCGTCGGACCGGGAGATCCGCGATGAGCAGCTGATCGCTGACCTTGAGGCGGTGCACCGGCAGAACTACTCGGTGTATGGGGTCAAGAAGATGCACGCGGCGATGACACGGCGTGGTTGGCAGCTGGGCCGTGAACAAACCCGCCGGTTGATGCGCAAGGCCGGGTTGCGCGGCGCCCAGCGGGGCAAGCCGGTGTTCACCACGATCAGCGACCCGGCCGCGATCCGGCCGGCCGATCTGGTCAACCGCCAATTCCGGGCCGCTGCACCGAACCGGCTATGGGTCGCCGACATCACGTTCGTGCGGACCTGGCAGGGGTTCTGTTACACCGCGTTCGTCACTGATGCGTGCACCAAGAAGATCGTTGGCTGGGCGGTCTCGGCCACGATGCGCACCGAAGACCTCCCGCTTCAAGCATTCAATCACGCTGTGTGGCAGTCGAATACCGATCTATCCGAGTTGGTTCATCATTCCGACCGCGGATCCCAGTACCTATCGCTGGCCTATACCGACCGGCTGGCTGAACTGGGGATCGCGCCCTCGGTCGGGTCGCGTGGCGATAGTTATGACAACGCCCTCGCTGAAGCGGTCAACGCCGCCTACAAGACCGAGCTCATCAACCGCGGCAAGCCCTGGCGGTGCATCGATGATGTCGAACTCTCGACCGCCGAATGGGTGGCCTGGTACAACCAGGAACGCCTGCACGAAGCCCTCGGCTACGTTCCACCCGCCGAGTACGAGGCCGCCCTCACCGGCACCTCACACCCTGCGAGCCAGCCGACCCCGGCCCTCGCAACCGAGTAGGAACTAAACCTGGGGTAGTTCAAACCACCCCCGCACCAACACCTACCAGTCGGGTGGCCGGAGGGGGTTGCACCCTCCGGCTCCCACGGAACCGTACGTGAACCTCTCGATTCATACGGCTCTTGTCACCTTGGTCACCAGACGGCGGGGACGGCGGTGGTCCAGGCCCAGTGCGCGAAGAACCGCGGGTATTGCTTTATCACCCGCGACCACGCTTGGTTGAATGCCCAGCGGCCCCGAAACCGGCGATATTTGTTGCGGACCCACCGCATCAGGTAGGCGTTGATGCGAGTCAGGAGGGGATACAGCGCCGACCGATAGAAGGCGCCGTAATAGTTCATCCAGCCGCGCACGATCGGGTTGATCTTGTCGGCCAGACCGGCGAAGGTATGACCGGTGCGATGGTGCAGCCGCCAGGACCGCACTTGCCGCCCGATCTTTTTCCAGGCGTCCTTGCTGATCGCGGGCAAAAACGAGACGAACATGCTCCCGTTTTTGTCCCGGACCCCGCGCGGGCGGAACGTGAAACCGAGGAACGTAAACGACGTATGCGCATAGTCACCGCGCCGTTTGCCGTCTTTGCAGTACACGATCCGGGTCTTGTCGGGATGCAGCCGCAGCCCGACCTCACCCATCCTGTCTTGCACCGCAGTCAATACCCGGTGGGCTTGGCGCTCGCTGACGCAGTGCACGACCGCGTCATCGACATAGCGCTCGAACCGCACGGTCGGAAACTCCCGAGCCAGCCACGCGTCGAACGCATAATGCAAGAACAGGTTTGCCAACACGGGCGAGACCGGCGACCCTTGCGGGGTGCCCCGGTCACGCTGTTGCAAGGTGCCGTCAGGCAGTTGCACCGGAGCTTGCAGCCACCGGCGCACATACAACATCACCCACGGCAAATCGGTGTTAGCCCCCACCGCCTTGAGCATCAGATCCCAGGACACGCTGTCGAAGAACTTCTGGATGTCCAAGTCGATCACCCAGTTGGTTTTCCAGCAGCGCTGCCGACACGCACCCACCGCGTCGATCGCCGAGCGGCCAGGGCGATAGCCGTAGGAGTCGTCGTGAAACAGCGTCTCCGCCTTCACTTTCAACTCCTCGGCCACCACCGTTTGGGCCACCCGGTCAGCCACTGTGGGTATGCCCAGCATCCTGGTCCCGCCGCCATGCGGCTTGGGTATTTCCACCGCACGCACCGGAGGCGGAAAGTAACTCCCCGACGACATCCGATTCCACACCCGATACAGATTGTTTTGCAGGTCAGACTCGAATGCCTCGATCGATACTTCGTCCACGCCCGGCGCGCCCTTGTTCGCCTTGACCTTCTCCCAAGCCTCCTGAACCGCCCACTTCGAAATCTCGAACGGCTTGCCTGGTGACTTCAACTTGTTCACCCGACTCCTCCCGAACCCCAACGGGTCTCGGTTGATCCAACGAACACGTCACAGATGACCTGGCCCCTTCGCTTCACTCCCATTACAGAAGCTTCACCACTACTACGAGCCAGTCCGCCAGCCGGACCCGCGACGGTACTCACACCCATGCTGCGCATGGGCTACTCCCTATCTCCCACGTCAAACACGAACGGGACGTATCGGTTCCGGCCTTCTCCTGTTCCATGCAAAAGCCGCAGACCGGGCTCGCGTCGCCTTCATGCCGGACACCGCCTGGCCAATCAATGGGCACCCGCCAAGCTCGTCCCGGGATCGGATAAACACCCCGGTTTTGATGTCACCTGTTTTTCTTACGACACGTCAGCAGCGATTCGCTTGCGCTCGCCTTCCCGGTCCCCACCTGACGCGTCACACGCGCCTTTTCCACATCGTTCACCACGATCGCGTCACCGCTCTCGCAGCATGTGGCGGTTTGAAGCCTCCCCCCACAGGGCGGCTCCGAAGGGCCAGCAATCCTTCATCTCCTGCACAGCACCGCTTCCAGAAGCGCTACCTACATCAACACTCCCTTCCGCGTTCAGGACACACCCACCCCGAAAAACTCCTCCATGACGGCGACGACGAGGACGACGAAGCCGACAATCCCGGGGCCGCATAACACTTCGCAAATCGCCGCGCTCGCGGCGACCGGTAGCGTCAGATCACCAGGCAGGCTTAGCTCGAGCTGTTCTCCACCGCGGCGGCCTTTTCGAGGTCGGTCAATGCGGGCTCGATGCGATCGGCCATGTCGTCGATGTCGTTGGCCACCTCGGGCGTCGTCACGAAACCGAAGTCCAGGTAATCCGTATAGGAGAAGCACGTGATGTTCAGCGCGACGTCCATCACGGGCGGCCCCAGCGGAACCAGCGAGTCCAGCTTGGCGCCGGCCATGTACAACGGGAACGACGGGCCGGGCACATTCGAGACAACCAGGTTGATAGGGGCCAGGTTTCGCGACAGACCGCTGGCGGTGTAGGCCCGCGCGGCCAGCCCCAACAGCCCGGGCGGCGTCGTCTCGGTCAGCCCCATGATCTGGTGCGCCGACAACGCCTTGGCCATCAGCTTGGCGTTCTGGGTGCTTTCGTGGATGGATCGCAGCCGCTCCCCGGGGTCTTCGATATGGGTGGCCAACGAGACGGTCATCGAGCTCACCTTGTTGCCGATGTCGTCCTTGTTTTCGTCGGTGCGCGTCGACACGGGGATCTGCGCGATGAGCGGTTTGGCAGGCAGCTCACCGCGTTTGAGGAGGTAATCGCGCGCGGCGCCGGCGACCAACGCCAGCACCACGTCGTTGAGCTTGACACCGTAGGCATCCTTGATGACCTTGGCGCGCGCCAGTTCGACACGGCAGCCGGTGATGCGCCGGTGTGGCGAAACCGGCGCATTGAAGCGGGTTTTCGGCGCTTCGAAGTAGCGCGGCGGCCTGCTGCGCACCCCCAGCGCGGCGATCTGTTGACGCACGGTCTGCTCCACCAGCCGCGCAACGCGGAACGGAGTCTTGACCCCGACGTTGATCAGAGCACCCACCGCCCGCCGCTCGATGCCCGGGATATTCAATCCCACCAGCGATCCCACCGTTTCGTGTTGCGGCGGACGCGGTTCCGGAGTGACGTCCAACAGGATCTCACCCAGGCCGGCGCCCGAGACGCCGTCGACGATGGCGTGGTGCATCTTGGTCAGCGACGCGATCCGGCCGCCCTCGACGCCCTCGATCACCCACATCTCCCACAGCGGCCGGGCGCGGTCCAGCTTGTAGGACATCAACCGCCCCACCAGTTCCTCGAGTTCGCGCCGCCCGCCGGGCGCCGGAACCGCGATGCGCCGGATGTGGAAGTCGGGGTCCAGGTCCTCGTCCTCGACGAACCACGGGCGGTCCAGGCCGAACGGCGCGCCGGTGACCCGCCACCGCAACTGCGGCAACTCCGGCAGGCGCTCGATGATCAGCTCGCGCAGTCGCGCAAAGCTGTACTCGGAGCATTCCTTCGGGTCGCAAATCGCCAGTGCGCCCACGTGCATGTGCCAGCCCGCGGTTTCGGCCGACCAAAACGCCGCATCAACGCTCGAAAGCCGTTTCATTCCCCGACCGTAGCCCCCGCCAACCCGTTGCGAACAGCGATT
This sequence comes from Mycobacterium sp. NTMscope_Eco_3, assembly GCF_976985685.1. Taxonomy (NCBI): domain Bacteria; kingdom Bacillati; phylum Actinomycetota; class Actinomycetes; order Mycobacteriales; family Mycobacteriaceae; genus Mycobacterium; species Mycobacterium sp. NTMscope_Eco_3. The sequence goes on from NZ_CDRJYZ010000001.1 coordinate 3,303,230, forward strand.
CGCGCGACCAGTTACGCGTCTTCCAGCAAATCCGGCGTCACCGCCGACTCGGTGTCGGGAATGCCTTCGATCTTCGCCTTACGGTCGGCCATCGACAGCAACCGCCGAATGCGGCCGGCCACAGCGTCTTTCGTCATCGGCGGATCGGCGAGCCGACCGAGCTCCTCCAGCGACGCCTGCCGGTGCTCGACGCGCAGCTTGCCGGCCGAGGCCAGATGATCAGGCACGGTGTCGCCGAGGATCTCCAGCGCCCGCTCCACCCGGGCGGCCGCCGCCACCGCCGCGCGCGCCGAGCGGCGCAGGTTGGCGTCGTCGAAGTTGGCGAGCCGGTTGGCCGTCGCCCGCACCTCGCGGCGCATCCGGCGCTCCTCCCACACCAGCCGGGTGTCCTGGGCGCCCATCCGGGTCAGCAACGCGCCGATCGCCTCGCCGTCGCGCACCACCACCCGGTCGGCGCCGCGCACCTCGCGGGCCTTCGCGCTGACCCCCAGCCGGCGCGCCGCGCCCACCAACGCCAGCGCCGCCTCCGGGCCGGGGCAGCTGACCTCCAACGCCGAGGACCGTCCCGGCTCGGTCAGCGACCCGTGCGCCAGGAAGGCCCCTCGCCATGCGGCCTCGGCGTCGCCGACGCTGCCGCCGACCACCTGGGCCGGCAGCCCGCGCACCGGGCGGCCGCGGTTGTCGAGCAGCCCGGTCTGGCGGGCCAGCGCCTCACCGTCGTTGGCCACCCGCAGCACGTACCGGGTGCTCTTGCGAATCCCGCTGGCGGACAACACATGCACGACGGCGGTGTAACCGTAAAGTTCGAAAATGTCTTTGCGCAGCCGCCGCGCGACGTTGCCGAGATCGACCTCGGCCTCGACCACGACGCGACCGCCCACGATGTGCAGCCCGCCGGCGAACCGCAGCAGGGACGTGACCTCCGCCCGCCGCGCGCTGACCGATTTCACGACCAGGCGGCTCAGTTCGTCCTTGACTTCGGTCGTCATCGCCACGAGTCGTCACCCCTTGGTCCGCTGCCGGCGGGTCCGTCCCCACCTGGTGGTGGTTTTGCGCCGTCGACCCGAATATCCGCGGTGGCCGTGACCGGAGCCGCTTCCGGACCCTTGCGGGCCGCCCGGACCCCGTCCAGCGCCGCCGCGAGCTTGCCTGGATCATGTAAAGGTGTACCAGGTCGGGACACGTCGGCGAAGTGGACCTCGGCATGCAGCAGGGTGGCGGTGCGGCGCAATTGCTCGCGTTCCCGCTCACTCGGCACCCGGTCGGCGTCGATGATGATGTCGTGCACGGTGAATCCCGGTGCGTGCTGGGCCAGCACGTGCAGATGACGCTCGACGGAGAACCCGGCCGTCTCCCCCGGCTCGGCCACCAGGTTGAGCACCAGGGCGCGGCGCGCGGTCGTCGCCCGCAGCGCCGCCGCCAGCTCGGGCACCAACACGTGCGGGATCACGCTGGTGAACCACGATCCGGGGCCCAGCACCACCAGGTCGGCGGCCATGATGGCGTCGACGGCCTGCCTGGTGGCCGGGGGGTGGTCGGGCAACAGCCGCACCCGGCGCACCTTGCCCGGGGTCGTCGCGATCGCCACCTGGCCGCGGATCACCCGGAACATCCGCGGGTCGCCCTCCAGCCCGGAGACGTCGGCCTCGATCTGCAGGGCGATCGGGCACATCGGCAGCACCCTGCCCTTGACGCCCAGGATGCGCCCGAGCTCGTCGAGGGCGGCCACCGGATCGGCGAGCACCTCGGACAGGCCGGCCAGCATCAGGTTGCCGATCGGATGCCCGGCCAAAGCGCCACTGCCGCCGAACCGGTGCTGCAGGATGGTCGCCCACAATCGCCCATGTGGGCTGTCAGATGCCAAGGCCGCCAACGCCATTCGCAGATCACCGGGCGGCACCACGCCGAGTTCGCCGCGCAGCCGGCCCGAGGAGCCGCCGTCGTCGGCGACGGTCACCACCGCGGTGACGTACGGGGTGAGGCGGCGGGCCGCCGACAACGTCGCGTACAAGCCGTGTCCGCCGCCCAGCGCGACGATGCCCCGGTTGAACGGCTCGCTCATTCGCGACCCAGATCCCGGTGCAGCACCCGCACCGACAGCCGGTGATCGGCGTTCAGCAACTGCATCAATTGCTCGGCGATCGCGACACTGCGATGCTTTCCCCCGGTGCAGCCGATGGCGACCGTCATATAGCGCTTGCCCTCCCTGCGGTAGCCGTCGACGACCAGAGATAGCAATCGATGGTAGGCGTCGAGAAACTCGGCCGCGCCGGGCTGGCTCAAGACGTAATCCCGTACCGCGGGATCCTGCCCGGTGCGTGGGCGCAATTCGTCGACCCAGTGCGGGTTCGGCAGGAATCGCACGTCCATCACCATGTCGGCGTCCATCGGCAGGCCGTACTTGAAGCCGAACGACTCGACCGTGACGCTGGTGGTCGCGCCGGCGTCATTGCCGAACGCCCGCTCGATGGTCTCGCGTAAGCCCCGCACCGACAGCGTCGACGTGTCGATGATCAGATCGGCGGTGGCGCGCACCGAAGCGAGCATCCGGCGCTCGGCGGCGATGCCCTCGGCCAGCGTCTGATCCCCCTGCAGCGGGTGGCTGCGGCGATTCTGCTCGTAGCGGCGCACCAACATGTCGTCGGATGCTTCCATGAACACCACCCGCGGGGCGATGTTTCGGGTCGCCAGCTCGGTGCGCACCGAGTCCAGATCACCGGTGAAGCCGCGCGACCGCACGTCCATCACCACGGCCAGCTGGGTGATCCGCGAGCCCGCGTCCATGCCGAGATCGACCATCCGGGTGATCAGCTGCGGGGGCAGGTTGTCGGCCACATACCAGCCGAGGTCCTCGAGCACCTTGGCCGCGGTCCCCCGCCCGGCCCCGGACAGCCCGGTCACCAGAACGACGTCGATTCCGGCCGGGGCGTTCACCGAGTGATTCCCCGCCAGCTCGCCCGGACCCGTCATTGCGCGGCCCTGGACTCGTCGGGGGCCTGCTCGGGTCGCAGCACCTCCAGGACGGCGGTGGCGGTGGCGACGCCGATGCCGGGAACGGCGGTGATCTGGTCGACGGTGGCCTCCTTGAGGCGGGCTATCGATCCGAAATGGCTTACCAATGCCTTGCGGCGATGTTCTCCCAATCCTGGCACCGAATCCAGCACCGATGCCGTCATTCGCTTGGATCGCTTGCTGCGATGGTAGGTGATCGCGAACCTGTGCGCCTCGTCGCGGACACGTTGCAGCAGGTAAAGCCCCTCGCTGTTGCGCGGCATGATGACGGGGTCGGGTTCGGAGGGCACCCACACCTCTTCCAGCCGTTTGGCCAGCCCGATCACCGCGACGTCGGTGATGCCGAGCCCCTCGAGCACCGCGCTGGCCGCGTTGACCTGCGGCGCGCCGCCGTCGACAACGTACAGGTTCGGCGGATAGGCGAAGCGGCGGGACTTCCCTTCCGCCGAAAGCATATTCGGGTCGTTTTGTTCGCTCAGGTGCCGCGCGAAGCGGCGGCGAGTCACCTCGGCGATGGAGGCGACATCGTCGGAGCGTCCCTGCCCGGCGGCCTCCCGGATGCCGAAGTGCCGGTAGTCCGACTTGCGCGGCAGACCGTCCTCGAACACCACCAGCGAGCCCACCACGTCGGTGCCCTGCACGTGGCTGATGTCCACACATTCGATGCGCAGCGGCGCCTCGGACAGTCCGAGGGCGTCCTGAATGTTTTGCAGCGCAGCGGATCTGGCGTTGAAGTCACCGGCCCGCTTCAGCTTGTGTTGCTGCAGCGCTTCTTTCGCGTTGCGCTGCACCGTTTCGGCCAATGCGCGTTTGTCACCGCGCCGCGGCACCCTCAAAGCGACCCGGGACCCGCGCAGCCCGGACAACCAGCTCGTCAGCTCGTCGGCGTTGGACGGCAGGCAGGGCACCAGCACCTCGCGCGGCACCGGGTTCACCGATTCGTCTGCGGCACCACCCAATTCGGCCTGCTCGCCGTAGAACTGCGTCAAGAACTGCTCGACCAACTGCTCCTCACCGGAATCGCCCGGGTCGGCGGACTTTTCGACGATCCACCCGCGCTGACCGCGAACCCGGCCACCGCGCACGTGGAACACCTGCACCGCGGCCTCGAGGTCGTCGTCGGCGAAGGCCACCACGTCGGCGTCGGTGCCGTCGCCGAGCACGACGGCCTGTTTTTCCATTGCCCTCTTCAGCGCGCCGAGGTCGTCGCGCAGCCGCGCGGCCCGCTCGAAATCGAGCCGCTCGGAGGCGGCGTTCATCTGCTGTTCCAGCTCGCGGGCGAACCGGTCGGTCTTGCCGGACAGGAAGTCGCAGAAGTCGTCCACGATCTGGCGATGCTGTTCGGCGCTGACCCTGCCGACACACGGCGCCGAGCATTTGTCGATGTAACCCAGCAGGCAAGGACGGTCGATCTGCCTGTGCCGCTTGAACACTCCCGCCGAACAGGTGCGCGCCGGGAACACCCGGGTGAGCAGGTCCAGCGTTTCCCGGATGGCCCACGCGTGCGAGTAGGGCCCGAAATAGCGGACGCCCTTGCGGCGCGGGCCGCGATAGACCATCAGCCGCGGGAACTCCTCGTTGAGGGTGACCGCCAGCACCGGATAGGACTTGTCGTCGCGGTAGCGGACGTTGAACCGCGGGTCGAATTCCTTGATCCAGTTGTATTCGAGCTGCAACGCCTCGACTTCGGTGTTGACCACCGTCCACTCGACCTTGGCCGCGGTGGTCACCATCTGCCGCGTTCGCGGATGCAGGCTCGCGACGTCGGCGAAGTAGGACGTCAACCGGCTGCGCAGGCTCTTGGCCTTGCCGACGTAGATGACCCGGCCGTGCGGATCCCGGAATCGGTAGACGCCCGGCTCGACCGGGATGGACCCGGGCGCGGGGCGATACGTGGCGGGATCTGGCACAGATCCAGGCTAGTAGCCGGCGACGACGTGCCGAGAAAGGCGGGGCGCGTGCGGGTGCCGGTCTACTGTGGTGCCCACAAACGTTTGGGGAGGCCGCGAGGATTGGGAGGAAATGTGGCCGCCGAGTCCTCGCTCGCCTGGTTGCTACACCCCGTGCCGGTCGAGGTGTTCCTCGACGAGATCTGGGCAAGAAGGCACCACCACGTCCCCCGAGGCGAACCGGGTTACTTCGACGGCCTGCTGCCCTCGGCCGTCGACGAACTCCTCGAGCAGATGCGACCGGAGCCGTCGGCCGTGCGGCTGGTGAAGGGCGGCCAGGACAAGGATCCGGCAAGCTATCGCCGCGGCGACGGCAGTCTCGACCCGGCCCGCGCCCGCGACGGCCTGGCCGACGGGTACACCATCGTGCTCAATGGTCTCGAACGGTACTCGCGCGCGGTGGCGGCGCTGTCGCATTCCCTCGAGGTCGAGCTGAATTTCCCGACGCGGGTCAACGCCTACGTCACGCCTCCGGACTCCACGGGCTTCGTCCCCCACTACGACCCGCACGACGTGCTGGTCCTGCAGATCCAGGGGTCCAAGACCTGGCACGCGTCCACCGACGCCCCCGTGCCGGCACACGAGATCGGAAGCCGCAAAGGGGTCGGGACGGACGAGCCGTCGTCGGCGACCGACGTGCGCCTGCGTGCCGGCGATGTGCTGTATCTGCCGCGGGGCCAAGTGCATTCGGCCGAAACGCACGCCGAGCCGTCTGTCCATTTGACGATCGGGCTGCACGCGCCCACCGTGCTCACGCTCGTCACGCACGCGCTGTACGCGCTGAGCTTGCGGGACCCCGGGCTGCACACCCGGTTACCGCCGCGGCACCTGGACGACGCCGGCGTCCGCGCCGGCCTGGGCGACCTCGTGCGCGACGCCCTGCGAACCCTCGAGGGCCCCGAGCTCGTCGCGGACGGTCTCGGCGCATTGGAGGATGTCTTGGTCCGGCGCGGCCGCTGCCCACCGGTCGGGCGCGTCAGCGACACGGTCGGCATCGACGCGCAGACGCTGGTGCGCAAGCACCAACCGCTCTACGCGCGGGTGACGCGCGTCGCCGACCGCGTTGTCCTGCAATTCGCTCAGTTGTCCGTGGCCGCCGGCCTCGACCACGAAGCCGCGATGCGGTTCCTCGTCTCGAGTACCGAACCGTTCCGGGTCGGCGAGTTGCCCGGCCTGAGCGACCCGCAGCGGACGGGGCTGGCGCAGACGCTCCTGTTGAACGGATTCCTCGCCCGGCTGTCCAACGACTGACAATTAGCTTCGCATTTCCGGTGAAAGCCGCGAATCATATCCGTGTTTGCGGTTCCTGTGGAGATAAGCTTCACGACATGCGGACCGCTGTCCGCGGCGCGGCCGCCCTGTCGCCGGTACCACGCGATGGCGGCGCCGGGGCTTTCGAACGAGATCGCAGTTTCGCCAACGACGAGGTGGCCAACGATGACGATGCCGATCTGGGCGGCCTTCCCGCCGGAAGTGAATTCGGCTGCGCTCTCCACCGGCCCGGGGCCCGCATCGTTGCTGAACTCGGAAGCGGCGTGGCTGACGTTGAGTCAGGAATACGATGCGGCGGCCCAAGAACTCAGCGACTTGTTGGCCGAGGTGCAGGCCGGGACGTGGCAGGGCCCCACGGCGGAGAAGTTCGTGGCCGCGCACGTGCCGTACCTGGCCTGGCTTTTACAGAACAGCGCCAACGCCTCGGCGGCGGCCCTCGAGCACGACACCGTGATCGCGGCGTACAACGCCGCGGTGGCGGCCATGCCGACACTGGCAGAGATAGCAGCCAACAAAGCCCTGAACGCCTCCCTGATAGCGACGAATTTCCTTGGTGTCAATACGATTCCGATCGCGCAAAACGAGTTCGACTATCTGCAGATGTGGCTGCGGGCGGCCACCGCGATGGCGATGTATGAAGCGGTCTCCCAGACAGCGATGACGTGGGTCCCACCCACCGCGCCGCCCCCGGCGATCCAGCTGGCCAACCCCCCCAACCAAGATGCGGGCGGGGGCGCGGATCAGCTGAGCTGGTGGGTAGATCGCGTGGAAATGGTGGCCCAAGAGCTCCACACGGACCTGAGCTCTGGATCCAACCCGTCTACGGCCATCCACACGCTGCTGACCGACCCGCTGCTCCTCAAGGTTCCGCACTGGGCGGGCGAGTCGCTCTACACGTTCATTCCCCAAGTGCCGCAATTGACCCAGCTCTCGATCGGGCTGATCGTCCCCTTCCTGCCCGTCGCGGGGGCGGCGGGCCTGGCGGGGTTGGCCGGGCTGGCCGGCGCCGCCCAGCCCGCGCCGGCGCCGTCCCACACCGGAACACCCGTCGCGATGGCCCCCGGGCTGAGCACCCCCGCCCCGGCCCCGGCGCCGGCCCCGGTCCCCGCGGCCACACCGGCCGCGGCCCCGGCACCCGTCGCGGCGCCCGCGGCGCCCCCCGCGACCGCCGTCCCCGGCTTCAGCTCCCCGTACGTCGTCGGCCCGCCGGGCATCGGGGCCGGCGCGGACGTCCGCGCCGACGCGCGGGCCGAGCAGAGATCGGCCCAGCCCGGCACCGTGGGCGCGGCGGCCGCCCCGGCCCAGCGGGAACAGGCCCGCCGCCGGCGCCGCCAGCGGCCGGGCCTGATCGACCCCGGGCGCCGCTACGAGTACCTCAACGGGGAGCCGGAGGCGGATGCCGCCGGCAAAACCCCGGTGGCGGCTTCGGACCGGGGCGCGGGGCCCATGGGGTTCGCCGGCACCGCCCGCGGGGCGGATGCTGCCCCGGTGGGATTGACCACAATTGCCGGCGATTCCTTGGACGACGGACCCCGAATGCCGCTGCTACCGAGCAGCTGGGGCCCCGAAAGCGAGGGTCCGGAACCGGGACGGGCGGACGCGCCCTGAGCGGCCCGCGCGCGTTGCCGGCGGTTTGGGCGGACTCGGTTCTGGCTACCAACCCTCTAACTCAACGTTAGAGTGGGGGCACAGCAATGGAGGGAGTCCGTAAATGATGAAGCGTTCGTGGGCCAAACTGGCCGTCACCGTCGGCGGCCTGGCTTTGGCGTCGACCGCTGGGGCCGGGGTCGCATCCGCCAGCCCCGATTACGGTCCGATGATCAACACGACCTGTAGCTACGACCAGGCGATGCGGGCGGTGCACGCGGAGAACCCGATGGCCGCTCAGTACCTCGACCAGTCGCCGCCGAACCAGCAGTTCTTGCAGCAGTACCTGGCGTCGTCGCCCGATCAGCGCGTGAATCTGCTGCGCGCGATCGAGCACAACCAGGGGGCCCAGCAGGCCCTGCCGATTTTCCAGCAGATGATGACGGACTGCACTCGATACTGAGTGCGTCCGATACGGGCTTTCCGACTCAAGCGTCAGGTCCTCAGCGACGGCGCCTCCCTGGCTGACACCGGGGAGGCGTCGTTGCGGCGCTCAGGGGGTCGGTAGGTCCGGCCGATAGCGCGCCAGCAGCGCGCGCACCGTGTCCATGGCACGCACCGCGCGGCCCTTGTCGACGGCCTGGATGGCCATCACCGGGATGTACTCGTCGTCGGGCAAGTCGATGCGCGCCCACCGGTGGCCCACCGGAAACGAGACACCGACGACATCGGGCCACTCGATCAGCTTGTCCCCCAACAGGTTTCGCACAGATACGCCCGACGGCCCGACCCGCAGCCGGGGCCGGGCAAACAACAGCACGATGCCGGCGATGACCAGCCCCAGCACCGCGATCGCCACCTGGTCGGCGGTCTGAAACACCACGCCGGTGGACTTCACCTTGAGCAACAGGCCCACCACGATGTGCGCGCCGGCGATGAGCACCGCTGCCCCGTAGGCGAATAACGGCGTGCGGTGGGGGCGCAGCACCGCATCCCAGGTCTCGCGGTCGGGTGACGACGTCACGACCGGGCGCGCAACTCGCGCAGGGTGAGCGCCGCCGACAGCGCCGCCCCGGTCGCCTGGGCACCCTTGTCCTCGGCCGACGCCGGGAGCCCGGCGCGATCCAGCGCCTGTTCCTCGTTGTCGGTGGTCAGCACGCCGTTGGCCACCGGGGTCGACGCGTCCAGCGAAACCCGGGTCAGGCCCTGGGTCACCGCGTCACAGACGTACTCGAAATGTGGTGTCTGCCCGCGGATCACGACGCCCAGCGCGACGACGGCGTCATGGGTGCGGGCGAGCTCCTGGGCCACCACCGGGATCTCGATGGCGCCGAGCACGCGGACCACGGTGGGGTCGTCGACGCCCGAGTCGGCGGCGACTTTGCGCGCGCCGTCCAGCAGCGCGTCGCAGATCTCGCTGTGCCAGGTGCTGGCCACGATGCCCAGCCGCACACCGGAGGCGTCAAGCGCCGGCACTTCCGGCACGCCGGCGCCACCACTCATCGGCGCCGCTCTCCCCCGCTAGCGGGTCGGGCGGTCACAGCGCACCGCCGAACTCACCTGGGAGATGGATGGATTCGTGGAAGTCGTCCAGCCCGGCCAGGTCGTGACCCATCTTGTCCCGCTTGGTCATCAGGTAACGGATGTTCTCCGAATTGGCGCGCACCGGCAGCGGCACCCGCTCGATGATGTGCAGGCCGTACCCGTCCAGCCCGACGCGCTTGGCCGGGTTGTTGGTCAGCAGCCGCATCGAGCGCACGCCGAGGTCGACGAGGATCTGCGCGCCGATCCCGTAATCCCTTGCGTCGGCGGGCAATCCAAGCTTGAGGTTGGCGTCGACGGTGTCTTCGCCGGCGTCCTGCAGCTGATAGGCCTGCAGTTTGTGCATCAGGCCGATGCCGCGGCCCTCGTGGCCGCGCATGTACAGCACGATGCCGCGCCCCTCGCGGGCGACCATCGCCATGGCGGCGTCCAGCTGCGGCCCGCAGTCGCAGCGGCGGGAACCGAAGACGTCGCCGGTCAGGCACTCGGAGTGCACGCGCACCAGCACGTCGTCGCCGTCGGAGTCCGGCCCGGCGATGTCGCCGCGCACCAGCGCCACGTGTTCGACTTCCTCGTAGATGCTGGCGTAGCCGATGGCACGAAATTCGCCGTGCCGGGTCGGTATCCGGGCCTCGGCGATGCGGGCGATGTGCTTCTCGTGCTTGCGCCGCCACTCGATCAGGTCGGCGATCGTGATCATCGCGAGGTCGTGCTCGTCGGCGAACACCCGCAGCTCGTCGGTCTGCGCCATCGCGCCTTCGTCCTTTTGGCTGACGATCTCGCAGATGGCGCCCGCGGGCTGCAGTCCGGCCATCCGGGCCAGGTCGACCGCGGCCTCGGTGTGGCCGGGGCGGCGCAGCACGCCACCGTCCTTGGCGCGCAACGGAACCACGTGACCGGGGCGGGTGAAATCGTCGGCGACGCTGGTGGGGTTGGCCAGCAAGCGCATCGTGGTGGCGCGGTCCGACGCCGAAATACCGGTTCCCACACCATCTTTCGCGTCCACCGTGACGGTGTAGGCGGTTCCGTGCTTGTCCTGGTTCACCGCGTACATCGGCAGCAGCCCCAGGCGGTCGCAGATCGCGCCGTCCAGCGGCACGCACAGGTATCCCGAGGTGTAGCGCACCATGAACGCCACCATCTCCGGCGTCGCCTTCTCGGCGGCGAAGATCAGATCGCCCTCGTTCTCACGGTCCTCGTCGTCGATGACGATGACGGCCTTGCCGGCCGCAATGTCGGCAACCGCCCTCTCGACGGAGTCCAACCTCGTCATCTCTGCTACCTCGCCGTCCCCGCTTTCCGGGCGGGAACACTGTCAAAAACGGCTCACACGAGAAGTCCACGTGTTGCATTCAGTATGAACCACGCCGACGCCGCGGTTATTGCGACGGCTTGATCAGCGGGACATCAACCGCTCGACGTATTTCGCGATCACGTCGACCTCGAGGTTCACCTGCGTCCCGACCGGAGCCTGGCCCAGGGTGGTCAGTTCGCGGGTGGTGGGAATCAACGAAACCTCGAACCAGTCGCGCGGGTCGGCACCCAGCCCGGACACCGTCAGCGAGATCCCGTCGACGGTGATCGACCCCTTCTCCACGACGTAGCGGGCCACCTCCGCGGGGATCTCGATGCGCACCACCTCCCAGTGCTCGGACGGCGTGCGCGCCACGATCTGCCCGGTCCCGTCGACGTGGCCCTGCACGATGTGCCCGCCCAGCCGGCTGTTGACGGCCGCGGCGCGCTCCAGGTTCACCCGGCTGCCGACCTGCAATTCGCCCAGGTTGGACCGGTTCAGGGTTTCGCCCATCACGTCCGCGGTGAAAAGCCCGCCGGGCAACAGTTCCGCCACGGTCAGGCACACGCCGTTGACGGCGATCGAATCGCCGTGGCCCGCGTCCGCGGTCACGACGGCTCCGCGGATGGTCAGCCGCGCCGCGTCGGAAAGGACGTCGCGGCCCGTCACCTCCCCGAGTTCCTCGACAATTCCGGTAAACATCACCCAAGGCTAATTGGCCCGTACTCGCGCGGATGAGCAGGGCAAACACCGTCGCACCGGCGACACCGGCCCCCCGCGTTCACCAGGGCAGTCACCGGCACCCTCTACGATGCGAGTATGCAGACCCGCCGCCGTCTATCGGCCGTCCTCGCATCCCTGACCCTCGCCACCGCCTTGATCGCCGGCTGCTCGTCGGGCTCAAAGCAGAGCGGCGCACCACTCCCCGACGGCACGACCTTGGTCAAGCAGTCGGCCGACGCCACCAAGAAGGTGCAGAGCGCGCACATCGCGCTGAGCATCCAGGGCAAGATCCCCGGGCTCCCCATCAAGACGCTGACCGGCGACCTCACCACGGCGCCGGCCACCGCCGCGTCGGGCAACGCCACCATCACCCTGGGCGGCTCCGACATCGACGCCAACTTCGTCGTCGTCGACGGGATCCTGTACGCCACCCTCACCCCCAACAAGTGGAGTGACTTCGGCAAGGCGTCCGACATCTACGACGTGTCGGTGCTGCTGAACCCGGACAGCGGGCTGGGCAATGCGCTGGCGAACTTCAGCGACGCCAAGGCCGAGGGCCGCGAGACCATCGACGGGCAGAACACCATCAAGGTCAGCGGGAACGTGTCGGCCGACGCGGTGAACAAGATCGTGCCGCAGTTCAACGCGACTCAGCGGGTCCCGAGCACGGTGTGGATCCAGGAGAGCGGTGACCACCAGCTGGTCCGGGCCAATCTGCAGAAGAGTTCGGGCAATTCCGCCGAGGTCACCCTGTCGAAGTGGGGCGAGCAGGTTCAGGTCACCAAGCCCCCGGTGAGCTCGTGACCACACAGACCGGGCGGCGCGTCGCGATCAGCGCCGGCAGTCTGGCGGTGCTGCTGGGCGCCCTGGACGCCTATGTCGTCGTGACGATCATGCGCGACATCATGACCGACGTTCACATCCCGATTAACCAGCTGCAGCGCATCACCTGGATCATCACGATGTACCTGCTGGGCTACATCGCCGCCATGCCGCTCCTGGGCCGAGCGTCCGACCGGTTCGGCCGCAAGCTGGTGCTGCAGGTCAGCCTGGCGCTGTTCATGGTCGGCTCGGTGGTCACGGCGCTGGCCGGTCACTGGGGCGATTTCCACCTGCTGGTCGGCGGCCGCACCATCCAGGGTGTGGCCAGCGGCGCGCTGCTGCCGGTCACCCTCGCGCTGGGCGCCGACCTGTGGGCCCAGCGCAACCGCGCCGGCGTGCTCGGCGGGATCGGTGCCGCCCAGGAGCTCGGCAGCGTGCTGGGCCCGCTGTACGGGATCTTCATCGTCTTCCTGTTCCACGACTGGCGCTACGTGTTCTGGATCAACGTCCCGCTGACCCTCATCGCGATGGTGATGATCCAGTTCAGCCTGCCGTCGCACGAACGCACCGAAACGCCCGAGAAGGTCGATCTGGTCGGCGGTGTGCTGCTCGCCGTCGCGCTGGGCCTCGCGGTGATCGGCCTGTACAACCCGCAGCCCGACGGCAAAGAGATCCTGCCCAGCTACGGGTTGCCGCTGGTGATCGGCGCGGCCGTGGTCGGGGTGCTGTTCCTGCTGTGGGAGCGCTTCTCCCGGACCCGGCTGATCGAACCGGCCGGCGTGCGCTTCCGGCCGTTCCTGGCCGCGCTGGGCGCCTCATTGTTCGCGGGCGCGGCGCTGATGGTGACGCTGGTCGACGTCGAGCTGTTCGGTCAGGGTGTGCTGGGGCAGACCCAGACACAAGCGGCCGGGCTGTTGCTGTGGTTCCTGATCGCGCTGCCGATCGGCGCGGTGCTGGGCGGGTGGATCGCCACCCGCGTCGGCGACCGTGCGGTGACGTTCGTCGGCCTGCTGATCGCGGCATACGGCTACTGGCTGATCCACTACTGGCGCCAGGACGTGATGAGCCAAAAGCACAACATCCTGGGGCTCCTCAACGTCCCCGTGCTGCACGCCGACCTGTTGGTGGCGGGTTTCGGCCTCGGACTGGTCATCGGGCCGCTGACGTCGGCCGCGCTGCGTGTCGTCCCGTCGGCCCAGCACGGCATCGCCTCGGCGGCCGTGGTGGTCGCCCGGATGACGGGCATGCTGATCGGGGTGGCCGCGCTCAGCGCGTGGGGCCTGTACCGGTTCAACCAGATCGTGGCGGGCCTGACGGCCGCGATCCCGCCGGACGCCACCCTGTTGGAGCGGATCGCCGCGCAGGGAACGATGTACCTCAAGGCCTTCGCCATGATGTACGGCGACATCTTCGCGGCCACCGTCGTGATCTGCATCGCGGGTGCGCTGCTGGGTCTGCTGATCGGCGGCCGCAAGGAACACGCCGAGGAGCCGGAAATCCCTGAGCCGCAAGAAGTTTCACTGAGCGAGCGCTAGGCGCGCCGCTAGCCCTCGCGCGGCACCAGGCTGAGCACCACGTCGGGGCCCACCCGATCGATTCCGTCGAACTGCCAGCGCAACGCCCGCGCGATCGTGGACACTCCAACGTCGTCGACCGCGGTGACCGGACCACCCAACAAGGTCGGCGCGACGTAGGCGAGGATCCGATCCACCGCCCCCGCCCGCAGGAAGGCGCCCGCCAGGGTCGGGCCACCCTCCAGCAGCACGTCGGTGCGGTCCGAGACCGCCTTGAGCACCTCCATGGGGTCGTGCGTCCGGATCAGCATCGTTCGCGAATCGTCGTTGAGAACCTTTGCCTCCGAAGGTATTTCGCGCATCCCCACGACAACCCGCAGCGGCTGCCGCTCGGCCAGCGAGCCGTCGGGCAACCGGGCGGTCAGCGCCGGGTCGTCGGCCAGCACCGTGCCGGTGCCCACCACGATCGCCTCGCACGCCCCGCGGCGGCGATGCAGGTCCAGCCGCGAGGCCTCGCTGGAAATCCACTGGCTGGAGCCGTCGGCCGCGGCGCTGCGGCCATCGACGCTGCTGGCGTACTTCCACGTCAGGTGCGGCAGCCCGGTCCGCTGCTTGTGCAGCCACTCCCGCAGCGGCCCGCCGGCCACCTCGTCGGCCAGCACACCCGAGCGCACCGCGACGCCCGCCTCCGCGAGCCGGGCCGCGCCCCCGGCGGCCTCCGGGTTCGGGTCGGCGACCGCGTAGACCACCGTGCTCACCTTGGCGTCCAGCAGCGCGTTCACGCACGGCGGCGTCTTGCCGTAGTGGTTGCACGGCTCGAGGGTCACCACGGCGGTTCCACCGGCGGCCAGGTCGCCGGCGCGGCGCAGCGCCAGGATCTCGGCGTGGTCGCCGCCGGCCGGTTCGGTGCCGCCCACGCCGACCACTTCCCCGCGGGCGTCCAGGATGACCGCGCCCACCGGGGGATTCGGGTACGTCGTTCCCTTGACGAGATTGGACTGCTCGATCGCCAAGCGCATCGCGGCGTCAAGGCCCTCGCCCGGCGAAACGGTCATCGACGCAGGTGCGGGGAGGCGCCGGCGGCCTGTCGGCGCAACGCCTCGATCGCGGTCTCCGGGTCGGCGGCGCCGTACACGGCGGATCCCGCGACGAAGCAGTCGACGCCCGCCTCGGCGGCCTGCTCGATGGTGTCCCCGTTGATCCCCCCGTCGATTTCGACCAGGATCGTCAACTCCCCCGCGTCGATGAGCTTGCGCGCGGTGCGCACCTTGCTCAGGACCTCGGGGATGAAGCTCTGGCCGCCGAAACCGGGCTCGACCGACATGATGAGCAGCGTGTCGAACTGCGGCAGGATCTCGAGGTACGGCTCGAGCGGCGTGCCCGGCTTCACGCTGATGCCCGCTTTGGCGCCCGCGGCGCGGATGTCGCGTGCGACCGCGATCGGATTCTCGGTGGCCTCGGCGTGGAAGGTGACGTTGTAGGCGCCCGCCTCGGCGTAGGGCGGCGCCCAGCGGTCGGGGTCCTCGATCATCAGGTGGCAGTCCATCGGGATGGTGGTGGCCGCCAGCAGGCTCTCCACCACCGGCAGCCCGAGGGTCAGGTTGGGCACGAAGTGGTTGTCCATCACGTCGACGTGCAGCCAGTCGGCGCCGGTCACGGCGGCGGCCTCGTCGGCAAGCCGGGAAAAGTCAGCGGAAAGGATCGACGGTGCGATCAGGGGCCCCTTCGAAGATTCCGTGTTGCCAGGCATGAGCGCCAGACTACTGAGCCGCGCGCCTCGGTTCACATCTGGCGGCGCCGCTACCCCGCCTCGCGGCGCAGCGCGGCCGCGGCCGGGTCCTTTTGTGTCGCGGCCTTGTTACCCCGCCTCGCGGCGCAGCGCGGCCGCGAACATCGCGTCGGTGCCGTGCCGGTGGGGCCACAGCTGGACATAGGGCCCGTCCCCCAAGCCCGGGACGGGCTCGAACAACGGCCGGGTGTCCAGCGAGCTCACCGGATAGCGGCGCAGCGCGTCGGCGACCACCCCGACGGTTTCGGCCAGGTGCGGCGAGCAGGTGGCGTAGAGCACCACGCCGCCGGGACGGGTCAGCGCGATCGCCGCGCCCAGCAGTTCGCGTTGCAGCTTGGTCAGCGCCGGCACGTCGGCCGGTTGACGGCGCCACCGGGCCTCGGGCCGGCGGCGCAGCGCCCCCAGCCCGGTGCACGGCGCGTCGACGAGCACCCGGTCGAACGTCGGCTCGAGGTCGGTGTGCCGGCCGTCGACCCGCAGCACGTCGACCGGCAGGCCACGGGTGTTCTCGGCCACCAGGTCGGCGCGGCGCGGGGCCGGCTCCACCGCGGTGACGCGGGCCCCGGACGCAGCACCCAGCGACGCCAGCAGCGCCGTCTTCCCGCCCGGCCCGGCGCACAGGTCGAGCCAGCGTCCGGCGTCGCCGACGACCGGCGCCAGGGTCAGCGCGCGGGCCACCAGCTGGCTGCCCTCGTCCTGCACCAGGGCGAGGGCGTCGCGCACCGGCGCCAGCCGCCCGGGATCGCCGCCCGGCAGGTACACCGCGTACGGCGAGTAGCGGCCGACGGTGCCGCCGACGGCGTCCGCCAGTTCAGCGGCGGTCAGAGCGCCGGCGCGCGCGGCCAGATGCACCTGGGGCCGTTCGTCATCGCTGGCGAGCACCGCGTCGAGTTCGCCCGCGGCCCCGCCCAGCGCGTCGGCGAAGGCCTGGGCGATCCAGCGGGGATGGGCGTGCACGAACGCGGCATGCCCGATCGGGTCCCGCGCCGGGTCCGGGGCCAGCTCCCCTACCCAGGATTTCTCGTCGCGCCCGGAGATGGTGCGCAGCACCCCGTTGACGAAACCCGCTCGC
This sequence comes from Mycobacterium sp. NTMscope_Eco_3, assembly GCF_976985685.1. Taxonomy (NCBI): domain Bacteria; kingdom Bacillati; phylum Actinomycetota; class Actinomycetes; order Mycobacteriales; family Mycobacteriaceae; genus Mycobacterium; species Mycobacterium sp. NTMscope_Eco_3. The sequence goes on from NZ_CDRJYZ010000001.1 coordinate 3,319,806, forward strand.
GCCGAGTCGAATTCGAGGCCCGCCTGTTCGACGGTGGTGGACACCGCGGCGTGTGCGTCGACGCGGGTGCGCAGCAACTGATACGCGCCGAGGCGCAGCAGGTCGAGCAGGACGGGGTCGATGGCATTCGGGGCGCGCCCGGCGGCCGCGCCGATGACCGCGTCGAGCAGGCCGCGGCTGCGGCAGGTGCCATAGGTCAGCTCGGTGGCGAATGCGGCGTCGCGGCCGGTGATTCCGCGCTCGCGCAGCAGCGCGGGCAGCGCCAGGTTCGCGTACGCGTCGCGCTCGCTGACCGCCCGGAGCACCTCGAACGCGGCCGCCCGGGCCGGGTCGAGCGGCCGGCGGGCGGGCCGGCGATCCCGCTGGGGTGGGCGGCGGTCGCGTTGCTGCGGCCGCGGCGGCTTGCGGTCCGGCCGCGGGCGCTGCCGTCCGTCACGGCCGGTGCTCATGTCGCCCGCACCGCGGGATCGAGCCGGGCACCCCGCGCCCAGTCGATCGCGTTCATGAATTTCTTTCCGGGCGGCTGGATCTGGCCCAGGCGAACCGGGGCGGAACCGGTGCCGACCCAGACGCTTTTGCGGTCGACGCGAATAGCGCCGGGCGGCAACGGTTCTGGCGAACCGGATGCGTCGCCGGCGTCGACCGGCCCGATTTTGATGCGCAGGTCGCCGATCACCGTCCAGGCGCCGGGGTTGGGCGTGACGGCACGGATGCGGCGTTCCACCACCAGCGCCGGCAGGTCCCAGCGCACCCGGGCCTGCTCGACGGTGATCTTGGGTGCGATGCTGACCCCCTCGGCCGGTTGCGGCCGCGGTGTCAACGTCGAATCGGCAATGCCGTCCAGGGTGGTCGACAACAGCGCCGCACCCGAAATCGCCAGTCGCTCAAGCAATTCCCCGGCGGTATCGGTCGGGCGTATCGTCTCGGTCACCACTCCGTAGATCGGGCCCGAGTCCAGGCTCGGCTCGATCTGGAACGTCGAGGCCCCGGTGATGGCGTCCCCCGCGGCGATGGCCGCCTGGACCGGCGCCGCGCCGCGCCAGGCGGGCAGCAGGGAGAAGTGCAGGTTGATCCAGCCCCGCGGGGGCACCGCCAGCAGGTCGTCGCGCAGCAGCGCGCCGTAAGCGACGACCGCACAGCAGTCCGGCCCCAACTGCGACAGCTCCGCAACGAATTCCGCCGAGTTCGGCCGCGACGGCCGCAGCACCGGAATGCCACGGTCGAGCGCCTCCCGGGCCACCGGCGAGGGCTCCGGCTTGCCCCGCCGCCCGGCGGCGGCGTCGGGACGGGTCAGCACCGCGATCACGTCGTGGTGGGGTGAGTCGATGAGGCGGCGCAGTGCGGGCAGCGCGGGTTCGGGGGTACCGGCGAAGACGAGGCGCACCCGCCCAGTCTAGGAAGCGCCGGACGCCGGCCGGACCCGCCCGAGCAGACCGGGTGTGCGTGCGTACACTGTTGCTTATGGCTACTGTTTCTTGGAGTCATTATTTGGCGGCGTGAACCGCGCCGTTTCGTGTCGACATCGACGTCGAACGACCCTTTCCCTTCCCCCAAGGAGGTCTGATGACCGTCGACTCCACCATCAGCGACGCCCGAGTCGCCGCCACACATCGCACGGTTTGGGCACTGGGCGACTACGCCCTGATGGCCGAGGAAGTGATGGCCCCGCTGGGCCCCGCCCTCGTGCAGGCCACCGGGCTCGGGCCCGGCGTCCGGGTCCTCGACGTCGCCGCCGGCTCGGGCAATATCTCGCTGCCGGCCGCCGCCGCCGGCGCCGCCGTCGTTTCCACCGACCTGACCCCCGAGTTGCTCCGGCGCTCGCGGGACCGGGCCGCGGCGCAGGGCCTGACGATCGACTACCGGGAAGCCAATGCGCACGCGCTGCCCTTCGGCGACGGCGAATTCGATGTCGTCATGTCCGCGATCGGCGTGCAGTTCGCCCCCGACCAGCAGCGCGCCGCCAGCGAGCTGGTCCGGGTCTGCCGGCCGGGCGGCACGATCGGCGTGATCAGCTGGACCCCGGAGGGCTTCTTCGGGCGGATGCTGGCCACCATCCGGCCCTACCGGCCGAGCCTGTCGCATCCCGTGCCGCCGGCGGCGTTGTGGGGGCGGCCGGGCTACGTCACCGCGCTGCTGGGCGCGGGCATCGGCGAAATCACCACGGCGCGTGGCACGTTGGCGGTGGACCGGTTCGCCAGCGCCGAGGCCGTGCACGCCTACTTCAAACGGCACTACGGCCCGACGATCGAGGCCTACGCGAACATCGGCCACAACCGGGTGCTGGCCGCCGAGCTCGATGCCCAACTCGTCGAGCTCGCGCAGCAACACCTCGTCGACGGCGCGATGGGGTGGGAATACCTGCTGGTCACCGCCACCAAGCGGGACGCCTAGGCGGGTACGACCCGGGCGCTACAGGTCGATATCGGCGTCCAGGTGCACGTCGGGCTCGCCGCCGGCCGCGGTGAACGCCGTCAGTGCCCGCACCAGCCCGTGGCGCTCCGGCGGCGGCATCTTCGCGACGATCGCCGCGATCTCGGTGCGCCGGTGCGCGGTGACCTGGTGGACGACGTCGCGGCCGCGCGTGGTCAGCGCGGCCAGCAGCTCACGGCGCGAGGTCGGGTGCGGCAGGCGGTCGATCAGTCCGGCGGCGACCAATCGGTCCACCATCCGGCCGGTGGCCGACGGCTGCACGCCCAGCAGGCCCGCGAGGGTGGCCAGATTCACCGGTCCGCGATTGGACAGGATCACCAGCGTCCGGAACTGCGCGATGGTGATGGTCTCGTCGACCTGCCCGACGGACCGGGCCGAGATCGCCATCAGCAAACGGGAGGCCGTCAGCAAAGCATCGGTGATGACGTCCAATGACTCGTCAACAGTGGCGTTGTCCGCTGTCATATCGCCCCTCCCCGGATGGTTTCCGGCCTCTCGGCGGCTAAGGAATAGAAAGTGTAGCAACCTTCCAATGTCGTAAACAGGAAATATTGCATGCACATACTGTCGCCCAGGGTAACGATTCGTGAAGGTTAGCCGATGTGCAACGGATCGATCTGCACCCGGGCGGGCTCATGGGTTTGCCGGGCGCTGAGCACGCCGACGCCGCGGCGCAGCGCGGCCGCCAGCGCCAGGCCCTGCCGGCGGGGCACGCGCACCAGCATCCTCGTCACCGCCACGCCGGGCGGGGTCCCCGCGGGGCGGCGCACGCCGGGCGGCAGGTCCACCGGGCCGAGCAGGTCGGCTTCGAGGTCGGCCAGCCGGATCTCGTCGAGCAGCGCGGTCACCGCGTCGGGCGTTCCGTCGATGGCCGCCATGTGCACGCTGGGCGGCAGGCCCACTTCGGCACGGGCGGTCAGTTCCGATTCCGCGTGGCCCACCGGGTCCCAGCGGATCAGCGATTGCACTGTGGGAAGCGATGATTCGGCGACCACCAGCACCACACCGCCGTCGCCGCGGGCGCGCACCAGCGCGGCGGCGCTCATCCAGCGCCACAGCGCGTCCTCGGCGGCGCGCAGATCCTGCCGACCCAGCAGCGCCCACGTGTCCAACAGCAGGGCGGCGCCGTAGCCGCCGGACGCGTGCGGTTCGGCCCCCGGGGTGGCGACCACCAGGGCCGGTCCGGGGGCGACCTCGGGCACGATGCCGTCGCCCGAGGAGGTGATCACCGCCGTGCCCGGAAACGCGCGTCCGAGTTCCTCGGCGGTGCGGCGGGCCCCGACGACGACGGCGCGTACCGCGTCCGACCCGCAGCGCGCGCACCGGGGGGTCGGGTCGACCCGCCCGCACCAGCGGCACAGCAGCGCCGCGCCCCCCTCCCGCGACGACTCGGGTAGTGAGAGGGGGCCCGTGCAGTGCCGGCAGCGGGCGATGGTGCGGCAGCGCGCGCACGCCAGCGACGGGACGTACCCGCGCCGCGGCACCTGCACCAGCACCGGCGCCCCGGCCTGCAGCGCCGAGCGGGCGGCGCGCAGCGCGATCGAGGGAATGCGTGCCGTGCGCGCCGCCGGGTCGCGCTCGTCGGCGTAGCCGGTGTCGTCGAGCGCGCTCACCCGCGGGGTGCGGGCGCGCACCACGGGCCGGGCCGCGGCGATGTCCTGCGCCCATCCGCTGCGCACCAGCGCGTGCGCCTCCGCGGTGCGCGCGTAACCACCGATCAGCGCCGCGCACCGGGCCTGATGCGCGCGCAGCATCGCCACCTCGCGGGCGTGCGGGTACGGGGCCCGCGGCTCGGCCAGGCTGTCGTCGGCGTCGGCCCACACCATGACCAGACCCAGATCGCTCAACGGCGTGAACACCGCACTGCGGGTGCCGATCACCAGCCGCGCGGTGCCGCGCAGCGCCGCCAGCCAGCGGCGGTACCGGGCCGCCGGTCCCAGGCCGGCCGACAGGGACACCACGCAGCCCTCGTCGATCCGCGACGTCGCGGCCCGCCACAGGGCGTCCAGGTCGCGCTGATCGGGAACGATCGCCAGCACCGACCGGCCGGCCCGCACGGTTTGCGCGGCGGCCTCGGCGAAGCGATCGGTCCACGGCTCGCCCGGCAGCGCCTGCCACACGGCCCGGGCGGCGCGCGACTCGGCCAGGGCGGCCAGGAACTGAGCGCCCCGCCCGTAGACGTCCCAGCCCGACGGGTCGACGGGCGCCGGGATCACTCGGCCGGGCGGATCCCGGCTGACCACGGGCTCCCGCTCCACCCTGGCGTGGCGGGCCGGCACGGCCAGGCGTAACACGTCGGGGCGGGTGCCCGCGTAGCGCGCGGCCACCGCGTCGACCAGCCGGCGGATTTCGGGGGTGAGCACCGGTTCGGCCGACACGACGCGATCGAGCCAGCCCAATTTGCCCGGGTGGTCGGTGTCATTGCGGCGCTCCAGCACGAACCCGTCGACCAGCCGGCCATGGAAGCGGACCCGGACCCGCACCCCGGGCTGGGCGTCGTCGGATTGCTCGGCCGACACCAGGTAGTCGAACTCGCGGTCCAGGTGCGGCACCGACAGCATCGGCAGCACGCGGGCGATGGGCTCTACCTCGACCGGCGTGCGCGCGCTGGGGCTCACGGCGCCCTCGGGCCGCGAATCATGGTGCTATCCAATGTTTTTACCGTCCGGCCCGCAGCGTACCGGCGACCACTGACGAATCAGCCTTCGGCGGGCGCCGAGGCGTCCCCGGTGTCCCGGCCGGGCAGTTCGCGGCCGAAGAAGAACCCCGCCGTGATCAGGATCTGGGCCGCCGCGTACGACCACCAGATCGGCACGGCGAGCGCCTCGTTGCCCAGGATGAAGCGGCTGATGGCGATCATCGAGTCCGACGCCGCGAAACACAGCGCCCCCACCGCCGTCCAGATCGTCGGCAGTTTCGCCAGCAGCGCCGTGCACACCATCGCGGTCAGCACCACCATGTAGACGGTCACCGGCAGCGTCAGCTTGTCCGGGCCCAGATGGGGCCAGAACCACGCCAGCAGCGCGATCGACACCAGACACATCAGGACCACCGCGGCGATCCGGAGCGCCGCGGGCCGCTCGGCCTGCGGCGACCGCGACAACGACGGCACCAGCGGCAGCAGGGCGGCGATAAAACACATGTGCGCCAATAGGAATGACAACAGACCGACCTCGAAGGACAGCGTCCACCACGGGATCGCGAGCACCCAGTCACCGATGGCCGACAACAGCAGCGCCGCCATCAGCCACCGCCGCTCCCGAACGCATCCGTGCCCCGCCGCGGCCAGCGTCAGCAGGACCGCCATCGACGCCTTGAACGCGGGCTGCAGCACCCAGTGACCGGTCAGCTCCATTCCCGGCGGGGAGCGCAGCGCCAGCACGGTCAGGTAGATGCCGTAGCCCAGGGCCACCCACCCGGCCACCACCCAGGCGCCCGCCACCAGGCGAGGTGCGTACGGTACGTCCATGCCCAGCTTGGATGATTCAGCCGACGAGAAACCCGGGATCGACCCCATCCTGCAGAAGGTACTGGATGCGGTTCCCTTCCGGCTATCCACCGAGGACGGAATCGACGCGGCGCGGCAGCGGTTCCGCGACCTGCCGCGCAGGCCGTTGCATCCCGAGCTGCGGGTCGAGGACCGCACGATTCCGGGCCCCGCGGGTTCGGTCGCGGTCCGGATCTATTGGCCGCCAAGCCATTCCGACGGCCGGCCCGGGATCCCCGCGGCGCCCGTCGTGCTGTTTTTCCACGGCGGCGGCTTCGTCATCGGCGACCTCGACACGCACGACGGCACGGCCCGCCAGCATGCGGTCGGCGCCGACGCGATCGTGGTGTCGGTCGACTACCGGCTGGCTCCCGAGCATCCCTACCCCGCCGCCGTCGAAGACGCGTGGGCCGCAACGCTTTGGGTCGCCGAGCACGCCGCCGACCTGCACGGCAACCCGGGCCGGATCGCGGTCGCCGGGGATTCGGCGGGCGGCACCATCGCCGCCGCGGTCGCGCAGCGGGCCCGCGACGGAGGCGGACCGGCCTTGAGGTTCCAGTTGCTGTGGTACCCGTCGACCATGTGGGACGCCACGCTGCCGTCCTTCGCCGAGAACGCCACCGCGCCGATTCTCGACGTCAAGGCCGTCGCCGAGTTCTCTCGTTGGTACGCGGGCGAAGTCGACCTGTCCGACCCGCCGTCGGACATGGCGCCGGGGCGGGCCAAAGACCTGAGCGATCTGGCGCCGGCCTACATCGGCGTCGCCGGCTACGACCCGCTGCGCGATGACGGCATCCGGTACGGCGAGCGGCTGGCGGCCGCCGGGGTCACCGTCCAGGTGCACAACGCCGAGACGCTGGTGCACGGCTACCTCGGCTATGCCGGTGTGGTGCCCGCGGCCACCGCGGCGCTCGAGCGCGGGCTGGCGGCGCTGCGAACCGCCCTGCAGCGCTGAGGCCAGGGCGTACGGTGAGTTCATGACGGAGCGCACCTTCGCCCAGCGGGACGGGGAGACCCCCGACTACCACACGCTGATCATCGGCGCCGGATTCTCCGGCATCGGCGCCGCCATCAACCTCGACAGGGCCGGGCTGCCCGATTACCTGGTGCTCGAAGCCGGCGACGGGGTCGGCGGCACCTGGCACTGGAACACCTATCCCGGTATCGCCGTGGACATTCCGTCGTTCTCCTACCAGTTCTCCTTCGAGCAGAGCCGGCACTGGTCGCGCACCTACGCGCCGGGCCGCGAGCTCAAGGCCTACGCCGAACACTGCGCCGACAAGTACGGCATCCGCTCGCGGATCCGGTTCAACACCAAGGTGCAAGCCGCCGAGTTCGACGACGAGCGGGGCCTGTGGCGGGTGCAGACCGACCCGGCGGGCGAAATCACGGCGAGGTTCTTGATCAGCGCCTGCGGCGTGCTGACGGTGCCGAACCTGCCCGACATCGACGGGGTGGACTCGTTCGCCGGCATCACCATGCACACCGCGCGGTGGGATCACGGCCAGGACTTGACCGGCAAGCGCGTCGCGGTGATCGGCACCGGCGCCTCGGCCGTGCAGGTGATCCCCGAGATCGCGCCAATTGTCTCGTCGCTCACCGTGTTTCAGCGCACACCGATCTGGTGTTTCCCGAAGCTGGATGTCCCTTTGCCCGCGCCGGCGCGCTGGGCGATGCGCATCCCCGCCGCCTTGGTGCTGCAGCGGCTGCTCAGCCAGGCGTACGTGGAACTCACCTTCCCGATCTCGGCGCACTACTTCACGGTGTTCCCGCTGGCCAAGAGGATGGCCGCGCTGGGACGCGCCTATCTGCGGCGGCAGGTCCGCGACCCGGCGGTGCGCGAGCAGCTCACCCCGCAATACGCCGTCGGCTGCAAGCGCCCCGGATTCCACAACGGCTATCTGGCCACCTTCAACCGCGACAACGTGCGGCTGGTCACCGAACCGATCGACAAGATCACGCCCGACGCGGTGGCGACCACCGACGGCGAAACCCACGACGTCGACGTGCTCATCCTGGCGACCGGCTTCAAGGTGATGGACCCCGACAACGTCCCCACGTTCGCGGTCACCGGCAGCGGCGGTCGGTCGTTGAGCCGGTTCTGGGACGAGCACCGCCTGCAGGCCTACGAGGGCGTCACCGTTCCGGGTTTTCCCAACATGTTCACGGTGTTCGGGCCGTACGGGTACGTCGGCTCGTCGTATTTCGCGCTGATCGAGGCGCAGACCCATCACATTGTGCGTTGCCTCAAGCGGGCCAAGCGCCTCGGCGCGACCCGCGTCGAGGTGAGCGAGGAGGCCAACGACCGCTATTTCGCCGAGATGATGCGCCGACGGCACCGGCAGATCTTCTGGCAAGACAGTTGCCGGCTGGCCAACAGCTATTACTTCGACAAGAACGGCGACGTGCCGCTGCGGCCGGGCACCACCCCGGAGGTCTACTGGCGCAGCCGGCGATTCGATCTGGACGACTACCGCTTCACCGGCTAGCGGATACGCTGCACGGGTGGCGAAGGAATTTGACAGCATCGACGAGTCGCTGCGCGACTTCATCCGCCAACAGGCCGTTTTCTTCGTCGCCACCGCGCCCTCCGAGGGTGGTCGAATCAACCTGTCCCCCAAGGGGTATTGCGACACGTTCGCGGTGCTCGACGAGCGCACCGTGGCCTACCTGGACCTGTTCGGCAGCGGCGTGGAGACCATCGCCCATCTGCGCGACAACGGCCGCATCACCGTCATGTTCTGCTCGTTCACCCGCAACTCGCGGATCCTGCGGCTGTTCGGCACCGGGCGGGTGATCCGGCCCGACGACGCCGAATTCGCCGATCTCATCACGCATTTCGGTGACCGGCATGCGGGGATCCGCGCCATCATCGTGGTCGACGTGGAGCGGATCGCCGACGCGTGCGGATTCGCGGTGCCCTACTACGAACTCGTCGACGAGCGACCGGTGCTCGACGCGTATCACCACAAGGCGCCCGACGAGGCCTACACGCGGCTGATCCACCGCAACCGGCGCAGCATCGACGGGTTGCCCGCGCTCGATCCCGACCACCCGGCGCCGCGGCAGTGAGCCGCCGCGCCTAGATGGCGCGCTTGAGGTCGTCGACCTTGTTCAGCTGCTCCCAGGGCAGTTCGACGTCGGTGCGGCCGAAGTGCCCGTAGGCGGCGGTCTGCGCGTAGATCGGGCGCAGCAGGTCCAGGTCGCGGATGATCGCGCCCGGTCGCAGGTCGAACACCTCGGGAACGATCTTCTCGATCTTGACCGGGTCGACGGTCGCGGTGCCGAAGGTCTCGATGAACAACCCGACCGGCGCGGCCTTGCCGATGGCGTAGGCCACCTGCACCTCGACCCGCTCCGCGAGCCCGGCGGCGACGATGTTCTTAGCCACCCAGCGCATCGCGTACGCCGCCGAGCGGTCCACCTTGGACGGGTCCTTGCCGGAGAAGGCCCCACCGCCGTGCCGCGCCCAGCCGCCGTAGGTGTCGACGATGATCTTGCGGCCGGTCAGCCCCGCGTCCCCCATCGGGCCGCCGACGACGAACTTGCCGGTCGGGTTGACCAGCAGCCGCGTCGAGGAGGTGTCCAGCGTGTCGTGCGCCAGGTCGTTGAGCACGGTGTTGAGCACCTTTTCCCGGATGTCGGGTGTCAGGGTGTTCTCCAGGTCGATGTCGGCCGCGTGCTGGGTGGAGATGACCACGGTGTCCAGCCGGACCGGGACGTCGTCCTCGAATTCGATCGTGACCTGCGTCTTGCCGTCGGGGCGCAGGTAGGGCAGCACCCCGTTCTTGCGGACCTCGGTCAGCCGGCGCGACAGGCGGTGGGCCAGCGCGATGGGCAGCGGCATCCGCTCGGGGGTGTCGTTGATCGCGTAGCCGAACATCAGGCCCTGGTCGCCGGCGCCCTGGGAGTCCAGCGGGTCGGCCGCGCCCTCGACGCGGGTCTCGTGGGCGGTGTCGACGCCCTGGGCGATGTCGGGCGATTGCGCGCCGATGCCGATGTTCACCCCGCAGGATGCCCCGTCGAAGCCCTTGTCCGACGAGTCGTAGCCGATGTCGAGGATGCGCTCGCGGACCGTGTTGGTGATGTCGGCGAAGGCCTCCTTGGCCGTCGTCGTCACCTCACCGACCACGTGCACCTGCCCGGTGGTCACCAGCGTCTCGACCGCGACACGTGAGCGCGGGTCCTGCGCCAGCAGGGCGTCGAGGACCGAGTCGCTGATCGCGTCACAGATTTTGTCGGGATGTCCCTCAGTCACCGACTCACTGGTAAACAGGCGACCCTTTTCGCTCATGCCAATCCTTCCAAATAGTTAGTCAACCGAATTATATCGGCCCGCGTCAGCCGGTCGGCACCCCGTCCCGGTGCCGAGAAGAACTCGACCCTCTACCCGCTGTCCCCGTGCAGGAACGCGGCGATCGCATCCACGATACGACTGGCCATCAATGTCTTGGAGCCGTGCTGCAGCGCCGACTCGGTGCCGTCGGAGGCCAGCAGCCAGCCGTCGTTGCTGTCCACCTCGAACGCGCGGCCATCGCCGACGGCGTTGACCACCAGCAGATCGCAGCCCTTGCGCTGCAGCTTGGCTCTCGCGTGAAACAGCACGTCGCCTTCTGTGTCGCCGGTCTCGGCGGCGAAGCCCACGATGGCCCGCATGTTGGGCAGCTGCCCGTGGGCGCGGGCCCGCACCGCCCCGGCGAGCACGTCGTCATTGCGCACCAGCTCGATCGTCGGCGCCCCTGTGTCTTCCGTGGCGCCCTTTTTGATCTTGGCGGCGGCGACGTGCGCGGGCCGGAAGTCGGCGACCGCGGCGGCCATCACCAGCACGTCGGCCTCGGGGGCGCGCTTGGACACCGCGTCGCCCAACTGGCTCGCGGAGCTGACGTGGACGACCTCGACACCGGCGGGATCGATCAGCCCGGCGGTGTGCCCGGCGATCAGGGTGACCTCGGCGCCGCGCTGGGCGGCCACCCGCGCCACGGCGTAGCCCTGTTTGCCGGAGCTTCGGTTGCCGATGAAGCGCACCGGGTCGACCGGTTCGCGGGTGCCGCCGGCGGTCACCAGCATCTTGCAGCCGGCGAGGTCGTAAGGCAGCGCGTCGTGGCGTTCCAGCAGTAGGTGGGCCAGGGTGGTGATCTCCTCGGCTTCGGGGAGCCGGCCCGACCCGCTGTCCGTCCCGGTGAGCCGCCCGGCGGCGGGCTCGAGCACCACCGCGCCGCGCCGGCGCAACGTGGCCACGTTGTCGACGGTGGCCGGGTGCAGCCACATCTCGGTGTGCATGGCCGGCGCGAACAGCACCGGGCATCGCGCGGTGAGCAGCGTGGCGGTCAGCAGGTCGTCGGCGCGGCCGTGCACCGCGCGGGCCAACAGATCCGCGGTGGCCGGGGCCACCACGACCAGGTCGGCCTGCTTGCCGAGCTGGACGTGCGGGACCTCGGGCACGTCGTTGAAGACGCCGGTGTGCACCGGCTGGCCGGAGAGCGCCTCAAAAGTGGCCGCGCCGACGAAACGCAGCGCGGACTCGGTCGGAATGACCCGGACGGAATGGCCGGCCTCGGACAGCTGACGGACGACGGTGCACGCCTTGTAGGCGGCGATGCCGCCGGAGACACCGACTACGACTCGTTTGGGGATCCGCGTGCGGTCCACAGCGCGCCCGGCCCGGCCCTGTTACTCGCCCTCGGTGTGCTCGAGCAGGTCGCCGTGGATCTCGCGGAGCGCGATCGAGAGCGGCTTTTCCTGCAGCCCCGGCTCGACCAGCGGCCCCACGTACTCGAGGATGCCCTCACCGAGCTGGTTGTAGTAATCGTTGATCTGACGGGCCCGCTTGGCCGCGTAAATGACCAGGGCGTACTTGCTCGAAACCCGGTCCAGCAGCTCGTCGATGGGCGGGTTGGTGATGCCCAGCGGAGTGTCGTAGGCGCCCGGCGCCCCGGCGGACAGATCGAACCGGTCGGGGACGGCGGCCAGGGCCGCGTCGGACTGCGGAATAGTCACTGAGGTCAATCTCCTCTGCGTTCGAAATCGGGCTCGAGCCCCAAAACGGCTGATCACCGCTGAAAGTTCGGTACTCAATCTTGATTGGATGCGGTCTGGCTTCTGGTCTGGCCAGCTGGGTCATGCCGGTTCGGCGCAGTTCCCACCAGCAAGGATACCAATTCGGCGCACGCAGACTCCAATCGACGGTTGACGACCACCCGATCGAAGTCGTCGCGGGCCGCCATTTCGATGCGGGCGGTCTCGAGGCGCCGCTGCATGACCTCCGGGGTCTCGGTGCCCCGGCCGACGAGCCTGGCCTCCAAGTCCTCCCAGCTGGGCGGCGCCAAAAACACCGTCAGGGCCTCGGGCATCGCCCTCTTCACTGCCCTGGCCCCGGCCAGATCCACCTCGATCAGGACCGGGAATCCGCGGGCGGTGGCGGCCCGAACCGGCTCGGCCAGGGTGCCCGAGCGGTGTAGGCCCGCGTGAATCTCGGCCCATTCCAGCAGCGCGCCCTCGTCGATCAGCTGCTGGAAGCGTTCGGGGCTGACGAAGTGGTAGTCGACGCCGTCGACCTCGCCGGGCCGCGGCGCCCGTGTGGTGGCCGAGACGCTGAAATGCAGGTCCGGGACCCGCTCGCGCAGGCACCGGACCACCGTCGACTTGCCGACCGCGGAGGGACCGGACAGCACGACCACACGCCCGTCACCGGATGGCTCGGGACGTAACCCGTGCTGGATGTCCGGTCCCCCGCCGCTCACCGGCGCTCCTGGGCAGGTGCGCCCACGGCTCGGGCCGGTGTGCCCGCCGTCTCCTCAGGCCGTTCGGCCTGCATCGTCGGCGGCCGGGTTAGGAGCCGAACTTTTCCAGCAGGGCCTTGCGCTGACGATCGCCGAGACCGCGCAGGCGGCGGGTGGGGGCGATCTCCAGCTCAGTCATGATTTCCTGCGCCTTGACCTTGCCCACCTTGGGCAACGCCTCGAGAAGCGCGGAAACCTTCATCTTGCCCAGGACTTCGTCGGTCTCGGCGTCCTTGAGCACCTGGGTGAGGTTGGTGCCGCCACGCTTCAGCCGGTCCTTGAGCTCTGCTCGCGCTCGACGTGCGGCAGCCGCCTTCTCCAACGCGGCCGCGCGCTGCTCGTCGGTCAACTGGGGAAGGGCCACGATTCCTCCGTATCTGATCAATCAATTTCAATCGATCTCATTTTGTCTCGCCGGTTCTTCTGCCAGCGGAGACGACCGTACTCAGGCCTCCTGACGAAATCTAACCCGCCCCCCTGCTTAACGGGGCAAACTCCCAGCATGCAACGGCGCGTGTCCCGCCCGAGCCGCCCGCCGGACACCGTCGACGACGCCCGCCTCGACGCCGTCCCGACGGCTCCGGCGCGGCCCGATTTCGGCCATAGTTGAGCCCTCTACCAGCGGTTTTATGCGTTCGGACCGCATGAGCTGCGGCGCCGGGACCCGTTGGGAAATGCGCCCGCGCGCAGTCGCGCGCGGCGGTGCGAGGGATCACGCATTCGTCACGGCGTGTCGCGCGTGTCGCGTTCGCCGTCAAACGGCAGGCCAGCGCCGCCGCCCCGCCCGCCGCGACGGGGTTCGGCGGGTCCCGCGGGGTCGTGGGGGGTCGGGGCCCTCGCCGGCGGCCGCCAGGGGCCGGCGAATTCGGGCTCTCCGGTTCCGCGGATTCGTACCACTAGAGGGTGTGCAACCGCAGGACCCGGACTCTTGGAGACAACGATCCGCACCTGCGGAAAAGCGGCCCGACCGGACGGCGTTCAGCTAATCCGCGGTGAGGGATCAGTTACGATCGGGGCGTGTCCAACCTGCGGATTCGCCAGGCGGCTGAGCTGCTCGGCGTCAGTGATGACACCGTGCGGCGCTGGATCAATCAGGGGGCGTTGGAGGTCAGCCACGACGCCGCCGGCCGCAAGGTGATCGCCAGCGAGGACCTCGCCCGCTTCTCCCGCAGCAACGCGCCCGCACCGCCGGCCGACCCGCTCAGCATCGGCAGCTCGGCCCGCAACCGCTTCGTCGGGCTGGTCACCGCGGTGGTCAGCGACAAGGTGATGACCCAGGTGGAGATGCAGTGCGGTCCGTTCACCGTCGTTTCGCTGATGAGCACCGAGGCCGCCGAGGAGTTGCAGCTGCGTCCCGGCAGCGTCGCGGTGGCCGTCGTCAAGGCCACCACCGTCATCGTCGAAACCGCCCAGCCCAGCACGGCGCTGGCGTCGGACTAGCGGCGATCGCAAGCGCGGCGTAGCCGGGCGCAGCGGGTCGCCGCCATCGCACTAACTCAGACCGCCAGGTAGGCGACGGCGTCCAGCATCCGTTCGGCCGCCCCGCGCAGCTCCGCCACCCCCGGCCCGGCCCGCAGCACCTCGCGCGCCACCGCGGGCAGCAGCTGCCCCGGCTCGGCCCCGCCCAGCCCGGCGAGCGCCTCGGGCCGCCCGCCCTGCACCCCGAGGCCCGGCACCAGCACCGGCCCACCCAGGGCGCTGAGATCGGGCGCCTGCAGCACGGTCGCGCCCACGACGACGCCGACGTATCCGGGCCCGGACGGGGTCGCCGACCGATTCACCACCGCCGCCTGGTCGACGACCAGCTGGGCCACCGTGCGGCCGTCGAAGGCGGCCCGCTGCACGGTCGCGCCCTCCGGGTTGGAGGTCGCGGCCAGCACGAACACGCCCCGGTCGTGCGCCGCGGCGGCTTCCAGCAGCGGCCGCAGCGACCCGAACCCCAGGTACGGCGTGGCCGTCACCGCGTCGGCGGCCAGCGGCGAATCCCCCGCCCAGGCAGCGGCGTAGGCGGCCATCGTCGTTCCGATGTCACCGCGCTTGGCGTCGGCCAGCACCAGCACCCCGGCCGACCGCAGGGCCGCGATGGTGCGTTCGAGCACCGCGAATCCGGCGGAGCCATAGGCCTCGAAGAACGCCACCTGGGGCTTGACGACGGCGAGCCCCGAGAACGCCTCGATGCAGATGTCGCAGAACGCGGCCAGCCCGTCGGCCGTCGTGGGCAGGCCCCAGGCCCGCAGCAGCTCGGGGTGCGGGTCGATGCCCACGCACAGCGGCCCGCGCTCGGCTTTCGCGTCGGTCAGCCGGACCCCGAATCCGGTCACCGGGCACCGTTTCCGGGCTGGCCGCCGTTACCGATCTGGCTGTGCAGCTCCTGCAGGCTCCGCACGTCGATGTCGCCACGGATGCCCGCCTCGATGCCCTGCACCGCGGCCGACGCGCCCTGCACCGTGGTGACGCAGGGGATGTTGACCGACACCGCGGCCGAACGGATTTCGTAGCCGTCGATGCGCGGACCGGAGTTGCCGTAGGGCGTGTTGATCACCAGGTCGACCTCACCGGCCTTGATGGCGTCCACCGCCGACGTTGCGGGACGGCCCGGTTGCGGGTCCTCGAAATGCTTGCGCACCTCGTCGCAGGGAATCCCGTTGCGCCGCAACATCTCCGCGGTGCCCTCGGTGGCGAGGACGCGGAATCCCAGGTCCGCCAGGCGCTTGACGGGAAACACCAGGGAGCGCTTGTCCCGGTTGGCCACCGACACGAAGATGGTGCCCTGGGCCGGCAGCGACCCGTAGGCGGCGGTTTGGCTCTTGGCGAAGGCGGTGCCGAAGTCGCGGTCGATGCCCATCACCTCGCCGGTGGACTTCATCTCCGGGCCGAGCAGCGAATCGATGGCGGCGCCGTCGGCGCGGCGGAAGCGGTGGAAGGGCAACACCGCCTCCTTGACGGCGATCGGAGCGTCCAGCGCCGCGTGCGCCCCGTCGCCGGACGCCGCCAGCAGCCCCTCCTCGCGGAGCTGGGAGATGCTGGCGCCCAACATGATCCGGGCGCACGCCTTGGCGAGCGGGATCGCGGTGGCCTTGGACACGAAAGGCACCGTGCGGCTGGCGCGCGGGTTGGCCTCCAGGACGTAGAGCACGTCGTCCTTGAGCGCGTACTGCACGTTGAGCAGCCCGATCACGCCGATGCCGTGCGCGATGGCCTCGGTCGCGCGGCGCACCTTCTCGATGTCGCTGCGGCCCAGCGTCACCGGGGGCAGGGCGCACGCCGAGTCGCCGGAGTGGATGCCGGCTTCCTCGATGTGCTCCATGATGCCGCCGATGTACACCTCGGTACCGTCGCAGAGCGCGTCGACGTCGATCTCCACCGCGTCTTCGAGGAAGCGGTCGACGAGCACGGGGTGCTCGGGCGAGAGCTCGGTCGCGCGGGTGATGTAGCCCTGCAGCGTCTCCTCGTCGTAGACGATCTCCATGCCGCGGCCGCCCAGCACGTAGGACGGCCGCACCAGCACCGGGTAGCCGATGTCTTCGGCGATCCGGCGGGCCTGGTCGAAAGTGGTTGCGGTGCCGTACTTCGGCGCCGGCAGGCCGGCCGCGGTCAGCACGTCGCCGAACGCGCCGCGGTCCTCGGCCAGGTCGATGGCTTCCGGTGGGGTACCGACGATCGGTACGCCCGCGTCGGCGAGGCGCTGGGCCAACCCGAGCGGCGTTTGGCCGCCGAGTTGCACGATCACCCCGACCACCCCGGGCCCGTCGCCGGCCGACTGTTGCTCGGCGCGGAAAACCTCCAGGACGTCCTCGAAGGTCAGCGGCTCGAAGTACAGCCGGTCGGCAGTGTCATAGTCGGTCGACACCGTCTCCGGGTTGCAGTTGACCATCACGGTCTCAAAACCGGCCTGCGACAACGTCGTTGCCGCGTGCACGCAACTGTAGTCGAATTCGATGCCCTGGCCGATCCGGTTGGGGCCCGACCCCAGGATCAGCACCTTGGGTTTCTCGGTCTGCGGCGCCACCTCGGTCTCGGCCGCGGGGTCCAGTTCGTAGCTGCTGTAGTGGTACGGCGTCTTGGCCTCGAACTCGGCCGCGCAGGTGTCGACGGTCTTGTACACCGGGTGCACACCCAAGCGCCCGCGCAGCGACCGCACCCCGTTCTCACCGGCCAATTCGGGCCGCAGCGCGGCGATCTGGCGGTCCGAAAGCCCGTTGTGCTTGGCCCGCCTCAGCAGGTCGGCGTCGAGGACCGGCGCGGCGATCAGCTCGGCGCGCAGCGTGATCAGCTCGCCGATCTGCGCGACGAACCACGGGTCCACACCGCTGGCCTCGGCGACCTGCTCCACCGACGCTCCCAGCCGCAGGGCGAGTTCGATGTCATAGAGGCGGCCCTCGGTCGGTGTCCGCAGCCTGGTCAACACCTCCTCGATATCCCCCTCGTCGTCGGGCTTGGTCCAGAAGCCGACGCGGCTGGTCTCCAGCGACCGCATCACCTTGCCCAGCGCCTCAACGAAGTTACGGCCCAACGACATTGCCTCACCGACGGATTTCATCGTGGTGGTCAGGGTGGGATCGGCGCCCGGGAACTTCTCGAAGGCGAACCGCGGCGCCTTGACCACCACGTAGTCCAGGGTGGGCTCGAAGCAGGCCGGGGTTTCCTTGGTGATGTCGTTGACGATCTCGTCGAGGGTGTAGCCGATGGCCAGCTTGGCGGCGATCTTGGCGATCGGGAAGCCGGTGGCCTTGGACGCCAGCGCGCTTGACCGCGACACCCGGGGATTCATCTCGATGACGATCAGCCGGCCGTCGGCCGGGTTGACCGCGAACTGGATGTTGCAGCCCCCGGTGTCCACGCCGACCTCGCGCAGGATCGCGATGCCGAGATCGCGCATCCGCTGGTATTCGCGGTCGGTCAGCGTCATGGCCGGCGCGACGGTGACCGAGTCGCCGGTGTGCACGCCCATCGGGTCGAAGTTCTCGATCGAGCACACCACGACCACGTTGTCGTTGCCGTCGCGCATCAGCTCGAGCTCGAATTCCTTCCAGCCGTAGATCGATTCCTCGATGAGCACGTTGGCGCTGGGGCTCTCGGCCAGCCCGGCGCCGGCCATCCGGTCGACCTCCTCGACGGATCGCGCCATCCCCGATCCCAGGCCGCCCATGGTGAAGCTGGGCCGCACCACCACCGGCAGGCCCAGCTCCTCGACCGTCTCGCGGACCTCTTCCATGGTGAAACACACTCGGCTGCGGGCAGATTCACCGCCCACCTTGGCGACGATGTCCTTGAACATCTGCCGGTCCTCGCCGCGCTGGATGGCGTCGAAGTCGGCGCCGATGAGCTCCACGCCGTGGCGCTCCAGCGCCCCGTTCTCGTAGAGCGCGACCGCGGTGTTGAGCGCGGTCTGCCCGCCCAGGGTGGCCAGCAGGGCGTCGATCTTGTTGCCCCGCTCGGCCTGTTGCACGATCACCCGTTCGACGAAGGCGGGGGTGATGGGCTCGACGTAGGTGTGGTCGGCGTACTCGGGGTCCGTCATGATGGTGGCCGGGTTGGAGTTGACCAGGCTGACCTGCAGCCCCTCGGCGCGCAGCACCCGGCAGGCCTGGGTGCCCGAGTAGTCGAACTCGCAGGCCTGCCCGATCACGATCGGACCCGAACCGATCACCAGCACGTGACGCAAATCGGTACGACGCGGCACTACCGCCCCTTTCCGCGGTTTGGGGCCGCCATCAACTCGATGAATTGGTCGAACAGGTAATTCGCGTCGCGAGGGCCGGCGGCGGCCTCCGGATGGTATTGAACCGAAAAGGCCCGTCCGTCGGCGAGTTTGACGCCCTCGACCACTCCGTCGTTGGCGCAGGTGTGGCTGACGATCGCTTGGCCGAACGGCGTGTCGAACGACTGGCCGGCCTCCCCCTCGAGCGCGAAGCCGTGGTTCTGTGCGGTCACCGCCACCCGCCCGGTGGCGTGGTCCATGACCGGGATGTTGATGCCGCGGTGGCCGAACACCATCTTGTAGGTAGACAGGCCCAGCGCCCGGCCCAGGATCTGGTTGCCGAAACAGATGCCGAACAACGGGATTCCGGCCCCCAGCACCTCACGGGTGACCGCCACGATGTGATCGGCGGTGGCGGGGTCGCCCGGGCCGTTGGACAGGAACACTCCGTCCGGTTTGATGTCGGCGATCTGCTCGTAGGTCGCCGACGACGCCAGCACGTGGCTGCGAATGCCGCGCCGGGCGAAATTGCGTGGCGTGTTGGTCTTGATGCCCAGGTCCAGCGCGGCCACCGTAAACCGGTGTGTCCCTTCGGGTTCCACGATGTAGGTGTCCGGCGTGCTGACCTCGCCGGCCAGGTCGGCGCCCAGCATGGACTGCTGTCCCGTCACCCGCTGCAACAACTCGTCCGGGTCGGCGAGCGCATCGCCGGAGAACACGCCCGCCTTCATCGAGCCGCGGGTGCGCAGATGCCGGACCACCGCCCGGGTGTCGATGCCGGCGATCCCCACGATGTGCTGGCGGATCAGCTCGTCCTCCAGGGTCCCGGTGGCCCGCCAGTTGGATGGGCGCGGCGACGGGTCGCGCACCGCGTAGCCGGCGACCCAGATCTTGTCGCCGCGGCTCTCGGCGTCCTCGTCGTTCCACCCGGTGTTGCCGATCTGCGGCGCCGTGGCCACCACGATCTGCCGGTGGTAACTGGGATCGGTCAGCGTCTCCTGGTAGCCGGACATGCCGGTGGAAAACACGGCCTCGCCCAGCGTTTGACCGATCTTGCCGAACGGCGTGCCGGTGAAGACGCGGCCGTCTTCGAGTACCAATAGGGCCTTACTGCTCACGCGACCTCATTCTCCTGGCCATCCCGTCGTTCCTCGAGCCACGCGTCGTAGTCGTGGCGCTCATTCGCCCGGAAACCGGTGTCGATCTCGACGCCCGACGGCAGCCGCCAGCGGATCGCCAGAATGCCGATCCGGGCCGGCCGCACCGCCATCCCGCGCTCCATGCGGATGGCCGTGATCGACTCCTGTGGAATCCAAATCGGTTGGGCCCGCAGGCGTTCCACCATGATGCCCCCGGCGTAGCGGGTCAGCACCGCTTTGCTGCGGTAACCGAGATCGCCTGCCGCGATTCGCTCGCTCCAGCCCGGCGCCATCATGGAACCGCAATAGTGGCCGCGGGTGGTGATGCTCGCCGCACCGACCTGGTCCGGGATCTGCGGTAGGTCGCCGATCAGCTCCGCCTGCCGCTGCGCGCGGCGCTGCCAGCTGCGCATCATCAGCTGGATCACCACCGTGATCACCACCACCAGCACGGCCGCGAAGATCAGCGACCCCACCAGCGTGCCCGAATTCATGCCGGGCACTTCCCGTCTCGACAGGTGACCTTGCCGCGCAGCAGGGTCGCGGTCACGGTGGCGGGCAAGGTCATCGCTTCGTAGGGCGTGTTGGCCGACCGGCTGGCCAGGTCGGGCCCGGCGACGTTCCACGTGGCGTCGGGGTCCACCACGGTCAGGTTGGCCGGCTCCCCCACCTCCAGCGGCCGGCCGTGATCGGGCAGGCGCGCGATGCGCGCGGGGTTTTCGCTCATCACCCCGGCGAGGCCACGCCAGGTCAGCAGCCCGGGGATGACCATCGTCTGCACCACGATCGACAGCGCCGTCTGCAGCCCCAGCATGCCGGGCCGCGCCGCGGAGAACTCCACGCACTTCTCGTGCTCGGCGTGCGGGGCGTGATCGGTGGCCACGCAGTCGATGACGCCGTCGGCCAGCGCCTGGCGCAGCGCCACCGCGTCGGCCGCCTCACGCAGCGGCGGGTTGACGCGGTTGCGCCCGTCGTAGCTGGCCAGCCGGCTGTCGTCGAGCATCAGGTGGTGCGGGGTGACCTCGGCGGTGATCGAAATCCCTTGATCCTTAGCCCATTTCACGATCTCGACGGTGCCCGCGGTGGAGGCGTGGCAGATGTGCACCCGGGCGCCGGCGTCGCGGGCCAGCAGCGCGTCCCGGGCGACGATGGATTCCTCGGCCGCCCGCGGCCATCCGGACAGGCCCAGCCGGGCGGCGGTGGGGCCCTCGTGGGCGACGGCGCCGACGGTCAGCCGGGGCTCCTCGGCGTGCTGGGCGACGAGCACGCCCAGGCCGGTGGCGTACTCGAGGGCGCGGCGCATCACCAGCGGATCGTGCACGCAGATGCCGTCGTCGGAGAACATCCGCACCTGCGCGGCCCCGTTCGCCATCATGCCCATCTCGGTGAGCTCTTTGCCGGCCAATCCGACGGTGACGGCGCCCACCGGGTGCACGTCGACCAGGCCGACCTGCTGGCCCCGATGCCAGACGTGGTCGGTGACCACCGGGCTGTCGGCGACCGGATTGGTGTTGGCCATCGCGAACACCGCCGTGTATCCGCCCAAAGCCGCAGCGGCCGAACCGGTTTCGATGTCTTCGGCGTATTCTCGGCCCGGCTCGCGCAGGTGGGTGTGCAGGTCGACGAACCCCGGGAGCAGCACCTGATCGGTGGCATCGATCACGTCGGCCGTATCGGGAATTTCCAATGCCGGGCCGATCTCGGCGATCTGACCGTCATCGACCAGGACATCGACGCGGTCACCTTCACCGTACAAGCGCACCCCGCGCAGCAAAACGCTCATGCGGCCCCCTCGTTTCCGGCCGACTCGGCACCCACGAGCACGTGGAACAGCACCGCCATCCGCACATGCACACCGTTGGAAACCTGTTGCAGCACAGCCGATTGCGACGAGTCGGCCACCGATGATGCGATCTCCATGCCGCGCAGCATCGGTCCGGGGTGCAGCACCACGGCGTGGCCAGGCAGCATCGCCTGGCGACGATCGGAAAGCCCGTACAGCGACGAGTATTCGCGCACCGACGGGAAGAAGCCGCCGTTCATCCGCTCGGCCTGCACGCGCAGCATCAGCACCGCGTCGGCGGCGGGCAGCTCGGCGTCGAAGTCGTTGGACACGGTGACCGGCCAGCCCTCGACGCCGACCGGCAGCAGCGTCGGCGGTGCCACCAGGACCACCTCGGCGCCCAAGGTGTGCAGCAACATGACGTTGGAACGAGCCACCCGGCTGTGCAGGACGTCGCCGACGATCACGACGCGCCGGCCATCGATGCCGCCGAGCCGCTGGCGGATGGTGAGCGCGTCCAGCAGCGCCTGCGTCGGGTGCTCGTGAGTGCCGTCCCCGGCGTTGATCACCGAGGGGCCGGAATCAGCGGAATCGCCTTCGGCGCATGTCCATTCGGCAAGCAGATGCGCGGCGCCCGACGCCGGATGTCGGATGATCAGCGCGTCCGCCCCGGCAGCCCGCAGCGTCAGTGCGGTGTCGCGCAGGGACTCGCCCTTGCCCACCGACGATCCGGTGGCACTGACGTTGATCACGTCGGCGCTCATCCACTTGCCGGCCACCTCAAAGGACACCCGGGTGCGGGTCGAGTTCTCGTAGAACATCGTCACGATGGTGCGGCCGCGCAGCGTCGGCAGTTTCTTGATCTCGCGGCCCACCAGCGCCTGGGCGAAGCGGTCGGCGTCGTCGAGGATGGCGGTCGCGTCGTCGAGGCTCAGGTCGCCGGCGGCGAGCAGGTGGCGCGTCATCGCGAGATCACCACCCCGTCGTCACCGTCGTTCTCCCTCAACAACACGTGCACGCTCTCGCCGCGTGAGGTGGGAACGTTCTTGCCCACGTAATCGGCGCGCAGCGGCAGTTCGCGATGGCCGCGGTCGACCAGCACCGCCAGCTGCACCACCCGGGGGCGGCCGACGTCGCGCAGCGCGTCCAGGGCGGAGCGCACCGAGCGGCCGGAGTAGAGCACGTCGTCGACCAGGATCACCAACGCGTCGTCGATGCCGCCGGCCGGGATCGAGGTTGCTTCCAGCGGCCGCGGTGGTTTTTGCATCAGGTCGTCGCGGTACAGGGTGATGTCCAGCGCGCCGTGGCCGACCTCGACGCCGCTGTATTCGCCGATGTTGCCGGCCAGACGCTTGGCCAGGATCACGCCGCGTGTGGGGATGCCCAGTAGCACGACCCGCGGCGCGTCGGGACCGTCGAGGGCCGTCTTTTCGATGATCTGGTGTGCGATACGGGAAATGGTGCGGCCCACGTCGGCCGCCGACATCAATTCCCGGGAATCACTGCCTGAGCGCGTGTCGCCCGCAGCACCCATACGAAACTTGACCTCCTTCTCCGCCTCACGGGACGGATCGTTAAAGGATGTCGACTGCACGGCAGCGTAGCACTTATTTCGGGGGCGGCGGCGCCAGGCGTGTGTGGCGCGCATCGCTTCGCCTCGTGCTCGTCACACCCGCCCCATGCGTCTCTCCCGGGAAGGACAGGATGTGTGCCCGCCTCACAGCGACAAGTCGCCGAGTGACGGTGGGACGGACGTGGACGGTCCTTGGGCACCCCTTCCGCGCGCAACGGCGCCAATCGGCTTTCGGCGCCGGCCCGCTAACCTGACCGAGTGAATCGCAGGACCCTGGATGGTAACGCGGCCTCCGTCCGCGAAGTGTGCGACGCCGGCCTGCTCGCCGGCGCCGTGACGGTGGTGTGGCAGCGCGGAGAACTGCTGCAGGTCAACGAGATCGGCTATCGCGACGTCGACGCGGGCCTGCCGATGCAGCGCGACACGCTGTTTCGCATCGCGTCGATGACCAAGCCGGTGACCGTCGCCACGATCATGAGCCTGGTCGACGAGGGCAAGCTGACGCTCAAGGATCCGATCGTGCGCTGGGCGCCGGAGCTGGCCGACGTGCGGGTGCTCGACGATCCGCACGGCCCGCTGGACCGCACCCACCCGGTGAACCGCGCCATCCTGATCGAGGACCTGCTCACCCACACCAGCGGCCTGGCGTACGGATTCTCGGTGTCCGGGCCGATCGCCAAGGCCTACATGCGGCTGCCGTTCAATCAGGGCCCGGACGCCTGGCTGGCCGAACTCGCCAAGCTGCCGCTGGTGCACCAACCCGGCGACCGGGTCACCTACAGCCATTCCATCGACCTGCTGGGCGTCATCGCTTCCCGCATCGAGGGCAAGCCGTTCCATCAGGTTCTCGACGAACGGATCCTGGATCCGGCGGGCATGACCGACACCGGGTTCTTCGTCACCCCCGAGGCCCGGCGCCGCGCGGCGACCATGTACCGGCTGACCAACGAGCACCAGCTGCAGCACGGGATGATGGGCCCGCCGCACAACCCGCCGCCGTCGTTCTGCAACGCCGGCGGCGGGTTGTGGTCGAGCGCCGACGATTACCTGCGTTTCGTGCGGATGCTGCTCGACGGCGGAACGATCGACGGCGTGCGGGTGCTCTCGGAGGAGTCCGTCCGGCTGATGCGCACCGACCGGCTCACCGACGAGCAGAAGCGGCACAACTTCCTCGGCGCGCCGTATTGGGTGGGCCGCGGCTTCGGGCTGAACCTGTCAGTGGTGACCGATCCGGCAAGGAGCACACCGCTGTTCGGGCCCGGCGGCGTCGGCACGTTCAGCTGGCCGGGCGCCTACGGGACCTGGTGGCAGGCGGACCCCACCACGGATCTGATCCTGATCTACCTCATCCAGAACCTGCCGGACCTGACCGTCGACGCGGCCACGGCCGTCGCCGGCAACACGTCGCTGGCCAAACTCCGCACCGCCCAACCGAGATTTGTCCGCAACACATATCGCGCGCTCGGCCTCTAAAGGGCGCACCGCCATGGCCGATTACCCACCCGACCGCATCAACGGGCCGCGGCTGACGCTGCGCCTGCCCACGCTCGACGACGCCGGGCCGCTGTACCAGCGTGTCGCGCGCGATCCACAGGTCACCAAATATCTGCTGTGGGCGCCGCATCCCGACGTGGCCGCGACGCGGCGGGTGATCACCGAAAAGCTCAACGCCGGCGCCGACGAGAAGACCTGGGTGATCGAGCTGCGGCACCGCGGCGAGGTCGTCGGGCTGGCCAGCTGCCGGCGCGCGGCGCCGCACTCGGTCGAGATCGGCTACTGCCTGGGCCGGCGGTGGTGGGGCAAGGGTCTGATGTCCGAGGTGCTCGGCATGCTGCTCACCGCGCTCGACGCCGATCGCGAGGTGTATCGCGTCTGGGCCACGTGCAGCGTCGACAACGAACGTTCGGCGCGCCTGCTCGAGCACGCCGGTTTCTTCCTGGAGGGGCGGTTGGCCCGGCACGCCGTCTACCCCACCATGGGGCCCGAGCCGCAGGACAGCCTGCTCTACGCCAAGATCCTGCGCTGACTAGTCGTTCGCCGGTGCGCCGTCGTGTTCCAGCGCCCGGCGCGCGTAGGCGCGCACGTCGGCGTCGCTGTCCTTGAGCGCGATCCCCAGGGCGTCCCGCGCGGCGGGTTCGGCCGCCCAGCGCGTCAGGCTGAGCACCGCCGCCTTGCGCACGTCCAGATGCGCGTCGCTGAGCGCCTCGGACAGCTGCGGAACCGCGAAGTCCGCCGCCGCGCCGGCCAGCGCCCGCGCCGCGCCTTCGCGCACCTGCCACGCCGGGGCCCGTAGCGCCTGCTTGACGGCGCTGTAATCGTCTTGGCCGCAACCTATCTCGCCCAACGCGGCGAGGCCGGCGGCACGGACCAACGGGTCGGTGTCGGCGACCAGCCCGCGCACAGCCTCGGCTCCGCCCCTTAGCGTCGCCAGCCCGGCGGCCGCGGCGATCCGGACCTCCCGGTTCTCGTCGGCGGCAGCGGCGACGACGCCGTGCACGTCGTCGACGGACACCAGCGCGCGCACGGCCTCGATACGCACCCGATGATCGGCGTCGGTGAGGGCCCGACGGTATTGGGCGCCGTCACCGGAGCGGCGTGCCGCCAGCACGTACAGCGCCGCCGCCCGCACCACGCGGTCGGCCGAATCCAGGTATTCCCCGGCCTTTTCGGGCTCGGGCAGCACCTCGACCAGCTCGCGGATCCCGTCGGCGCCGGTGCGGCGGACGGCGGCGTCGTCGTCGCCCAGCGCGGCCAACAGGGCGGGCGCATACCCGTCGGGGATGTGCTCGGTCAGTGTTGCCACCGCGGTGCGGCGCACGCCGGGATCGGAGTCGGCGAGGTAGCGCGCCAGGTCGGCGACCGTCGGTTCCTCGAGCGCCAGCACCTCGGCGATGCGGGGCGAGGGAGGTTCGAACGCCGTTGTGGCCGAGGCGATCCGGGACACCGCCGTGGCCGGGGCCTGGCCGCCGATCAGCGGCGGCTCCTCCACCGGGTACACGGTCTGGTCCGTGGGCGGCAGGCCGTCCAGCTCGGGGACCGGCACGAAATACGGCGCCACGGGCCGCTTGAGGAACACCATCTCACCGCCGGGGCTCTTGCGCAGGTTGAGGTGGTAGCCCCATTGGTTGTCGTCGCGGCCGGGTAGATCGGCGCGGTCGTGGTAGAGGCCCCAGCGCGATTCGGTGCGGGTGTGCGAGGACCGGGCGGCCATCTCGGCGCAGTCCCGGATGAACGACACCTCCACCGCGCGCATCAGCTCGTGCGGATTGCGGGCGCCCATCTCGGCGATCTCATCGCGCATCCGGTCGAAGGTGCGGATCGCGAGCGACAGTTTGGCCGCCGTCTTCGGCGGGGCGACATAGTCGTTGACGAAGCGGCGCAGCTTGTATTCGACCTGCGGCTGCGGCGGGCCGTCCGGGTGGCGCAGCGGCCGGTAGATCAGCTCGTGCGCCTCGCGCACCTGGTCCTCCGGAAGCCGTTGCGGCGCAGCCACGTCAGCCAGAGTGGACGCGGCGTGCGTGCCGGCCAGGTCACCGAACACGAACGCCCCGATCATGTAGTTGTGCGGGACGCAGGCCATGTCCCCCGCGGCGTACAGGCCGGGCACCGTGGTGCGGGCCTGCTCGTCGACCCACACGCCGGAGGCGGAATGCCCACTGCACAAACCGATCTCGGAGATATGCATCTCGATGTCGTGGGTGCGGTAGTCGTGGCCGCGATTGGCGTGGAACGTGCCGCGGGTGGGCCGTTCGGTGGTGTGCAGGATGTTTTCCAGCGCGGTCAGCGTCTCATCGGCGAGGTGCGTCACCTTGAGATAGATGGGTCCGCGCGCGGAGTCGATCTCGCTTTTAACCTCGGCCATCATCTGCCCCGACCAGTAGTCGGAGTCCACGAACCGCTCGCCGAGCGCGTTGACCTGGTATCCGCCAAAGGGATTGGCCACGTACGCGCACGCCGGGCCGTTGTAGTCCTTGATCAACGGGTTGACCTGGAAGCATTCGATCCCGGACAGCTCGGCACCCGCGTGGTAGGCCATCGAGTACCCGTCGCCGGCGTTGGTCGGATTCTCGTATGTGCCGTACAGATAGCCCGAGGCGGGCAGCCCGAGCCGGCCGCACGCCCCCGTCGCCAGGATCACCGCCTTGGCGCCGACGGTGACGAACTCGCCGGTGCGCGTGTTGAGCGCCGCGGCGCCCACCGCACGGCCGCCGTCCACCAGCACCCGCACCGGCATCAGCCGGTTCTCGATCCGGATCTTCTCGCGCATCGACCGTTGCCGAAGCACCCGGTACAGCGCCTTTTTCACGTCCTTGCCCTCGGGCATGGGCAGCACGTACGAACCCGAGCGGTGCACCCGGCGCACGGCGTACTCACCGTGCTCGTTCTTCTCGAACTTCACCCCGTAGCGCTCCAGCCGCTGCACCATCGCGAACCCGCGGGTGGCGGTCTGATACACCGTGCGCTGGTTGACGATTCCGTCGTTGGCGCGGGTGATCTCGGCGACGTAGTCCTCGGGCTCGGCCTTGCCGGGGATCACCGCGTTGTTGACCCCGTCCATGCCCATCGCCAGGGCGCCGGAGTGCCGCACATGGGCCTTCTCCAGCAACAGCACCTGCGCGCCGTTCTCGGCCGCGGACAGCGCCGCCATGGTGCCGGCGGTGCCGCCGCCGATGACCAGGACGTCACAGTCGAGCCGGACCGGTGCCGCCGGGTCGGGAATCTGCATCATGGGACCTCCGCATGGTTCAGCGCGGCGATGATCTGCGCGCGCAATTCCTGCTGCGGCCGGTCGCTGCGCGGATCCGGCACCTCGATCGAGGCTCGCAGTGGCTCACCGGCGCGGCCCAGCACCACGATGCGGTCGCCGAGCGCCAGCGCCTCGTCGACGTCGTGGGTGACGAACACGATCGTGGTCGGGTGGGTGCGCCAGGTGTCGATCAGCAAGCGCTGCATGGCCGCCCGCGTCTGGGTGTCCAGCGCGCCGAACGGCTCGTCCATCATCACCGCGCGGGGCGCGCCGGCCAGGCCCCGCGCGAGCTGGACGCGCTGGCGCATCCCGCCGGACAGGCTCTTGGGCAGGTAGTCGCCGAAGCCGGTGAGACCGAGTTCGTCGATCCAGCGTTCGGCGGCGGCGCGCCGGCCGGCACGGGGTTCGCCGCGCAGGCGCAGCGCCAGTTCGATGTTGGACCGCACGGTGCGCCAGGGCAGCAATGCGTTGTCCTGGAACACCATTCCCCGGTCGCCCGAGGTGGTGTGGACGGCGCCGCCGTCGGCCAGCACGCGGCCGCCGTCGGGTGAGAGCAGGCCGGCCAGGGCGCGCAGCACCGTCGACTTGCCGCAGCCCGACGGCCCGGTCAGCACCAGGATCTCGCCCGGCCGCACCACCAGGCTCAGCTCGTCGATCACCGGAGGACCGTTGTAGGACAACCGAACCCGGTCCAGCTCGAGGGTCATCCCGGTTTTCGTCGCGGTCATCGTGCTCCCTCCTGTGCGCGGGGCAGCCAGCGGGTCACCCGGCGGCCCACCACCTCGACGGCCGCCGACGTCACGAACCCCAGCACGCCGATTGTGATGATGCCGACGAACACCTGCGGGTAGGCCAGCACGGTGTAGTCCTGCCAGGTGCGGTAGCCGACGCCGAGGCGCCCGGAGATCATCTCGGCGGAGATCACGCAGATCCACGCCACGCCCATGCCGACGGACAACCCGCCGAACACACCCGGCAGGATGCCGGGCAGCACCACCTGGGTCAACACCTGCCAGCGGCCACCACCCAGCGTGCGCACCGAGTCCTCCCACAGCGTGGGCAGTGCGCGCACCGCGTGCCGGGTGGAGACCATGATCGGGAAATAGGCCGCCAGGAACGTGATGAACACGATGCCGGCCTCGTCGGTCGGGAACAGCAGGATGGCCACGGGCACCATCGCGATCGCCGGGATGGGCCGGGCCAGCTCCGCCAGCGGCCCGAAGACGTCGGCGAACAGCCGCGAACGGCCCAGCAGCACACCGGTCGCGACGCCGATGACGGCGGCCAGCCCGAAGCCGGTCAAAATGCGGATCAGCGACTGCGCCAGGTCGAGCCAGTATTCGCCGGTGCCGAGCCGGCGGTGCAGCGCGTTCACGATCTCGGTGACGGTGGGCAGCGTGTCGAACCGCAGCAACAGCCGCACCTTGTCCGCGGTGAGCAACTGCCACACCCCGATCGCGGCTGCCACCGACGCCACCCGCAGCAGCCGGGACTGCCACTGCGCCGTGATGCGCCGCGGCCGCGTCACCGCGGGCGTCGAGACCACGCCAAGGACTTGATCGGCCACCACTTGGGCAGTCATACCGAACCTCCCAGTGCCTCTTGGTAATCCATGACGACGCCGCCCGGGTGGGCGGCGAGGTACCGGTGCGCGCCGGCCGCGGTGCCGAACGGCAGGTAGTTCTGCCCGTCTTTGACCCAGAACGCCTTGTCCGCGAACCAGCGAGTGCCGAGTTCGGCGTCGGGAACGTAGGCCGCCCGGACCTTGGCGCCGTGGCCGACCGCGTCCCGCACGGCCTGCAGCAGGCCGGTCGGGGTCGCGGCCGTTTGCGTGGCGGTGGCCCCGTCCAGCCACAGCTCGCTGGCCAGCGCGGGGTCGCCGCGCAGCGCGGACGGGTTGGCGGTGCGCGCCCGCGACGCCGCATAGTCCAGCCCGCGGGCGGTGAACACCGCGCGCAGCGGTTCGTCCACCACGAATTTCGCCACATCGAGATCGGCGAAGTCGCCGATCGACTTCAGGTACGGCACATCGCTTTTCAGCGCCTCGACGAGCGACGGCTTCAGCGTGGTGTCGAACGACGTGCCGCCGGGACCGTTGTAGAGGTACACCACCTCCTGGGGCAGCCCGCTTTCCTCGGCGACGATGCGGGCGGCCTGCAGCGGCTTGTTGTTCAGGAAGTCGGTGGCGTCCAGTTGCGCCTGCAGGAAGGCGCCCAGCACCTCCGGGTGCGCCGACGCGTAGGAGCGGCGCACCACCACGCCGTGCAGGGTAGGCAGGTTCAGCTCGGCCCCGTCGTAGAGCAGTTTGGCCTTGCCCTGGTAGACCAGCAACCCCGGCCAGGCGACGAATTGCGAAAGCGCTTGCACCTGACCGGATTCCAGCGCCGACGCCCCGACCTGCGGCTGCTGGTTGAGCACCTCGACACCGCAGACACCGCCGCCGCAGGCCCGGCTCAGCGCCCGCACCAGGGTGCCGTGGCCGGCCGACCCGACGCTGGCGGAGACCTTGGTGCCCGCGAGGTCGGTCAGGCCCTTGGCGCGCGAATCCGGGCTCACCACCACCATGTTGAGGGCGCCCTTGGGGTTGTAGCCGGTGATGGAGACGATCTCGGTGCGGGCCAGCGGGTTGGCCTGTGTCTTGGAGCCGTTGATCAGCATCGGATAGTCGCCCATCGAGCCGATGTCGATCTTTTCGGCGAGCATCTGCGCGGTGATCGGGGCGCCGGTGTCGTAATCCTGCCACCGCACCGCGTATTTGGTGCCGGTGCGGGTGGTGATGTTCGCCAGGCGGCGTTCGAGGTAGCCCTGCGCGCGCAGCAGCGTGCCCGCGGTGACGGTGTTGATGGTCTTGGACTGGTACCCCACCACCACGTTGACCACACCGGATGACTGCGACAGGGATTCCAGCGAGCAACCCGAGGTGAGCGCGGCGACCGCGACCATCACCGACGCCGGCCATACGGCGTGACGTTTCATGAAAGATCCTGAGGCTAAACGCTTGTCAGCGAAGGAGATAGGGCATGTTGACGGTGACGGCGCCGGTCGGACAGCGGGCCGCGCAGGGGCCGCAGTACCAGCATTCGTCGACATGCATGAAGGCCTTGCCGGTGTCGGGGTTGATGGCCAGCGCGTCGAGGGGGCAGACCTCCACGCACAGCGTGCAGCCGTCGATGCACAGCGACTCGTCGATCGTCACGGGTACGTCCGCACGCGTGTTGTTGATCAGCGTCATGAGTTGCTCCTCGTTTCGGCTCTGACAAGATTGCCGCGCATGGTGATTCGGTCACCGCGCATCCGGATGTACTCGAGGTCGACGGGTGTGCCGTCCGCGAGGCTGGTGAGGCGCTCCAGCATCAGCAGGGCCGCACCGTCGGGCACCTGCAGCGTGGCCGCCGAATGCGCGTCGGCGGGGATGGCCTCGAGTGCCAGCGTCGCCGAGCCCAGCCGCTGCCCGCTGACGTCCTCGATGAGCGCGAACAAGTCGTCGGTCTCGAGGGGATGGTTCAACACCTGCCCGCCGATGTCCGGGGCGAGGTAGGTGAGGTCCAGGCTGAGCGGCAGGTCGCCGAGGTAGCGCAGCCGCTCGACGAACACCGCCTGCTCCCCCGGCTTCAGCCGCAACCGCCGGGCCACCGACGGCGGCGCGGTGACCGGCATGGCCGCCCGCACCTCGTTGCGCACCACGCCGAGGTCCTTGAACGTCTCCTTCAGGCCCAGCAGCGCGTCGAGCCCGTGGGCGTACTTGCGCTGCGCGACGTGGGTGCCGACCTTGGGCCCCCGGTCGATCAACCCCTCGTGCTTGAGGACGGTCAGCGCTTCACGAACGGTGTTGCGCGAGACCGAGAATTCGGCGGCCAAGTCCAGTTCGGCCGGCAGGCCGTCCGGGTAGGCGTCGGCGTGGATCTGCTGGCGCAACACGTCGGCGACCCGGCGGGCGCGATTGGCCCGCGAGCCCTGAGCATCCCCGACGGGTACTGGTTGCGCCACGCCGCCACGCTAACGCAGCTCAGGGGCCCTTTCCGGCCGACGACGGGGGCCAACGACGCCGGCCGAACGTATTGCGCCGGGCCCCATTCGGGCCCGACCAGCTAAAACCACGGGCCGCCACGCCATTGCGCCACCCGCGCCCACCCGCCGGCCTTGTGATCTTGGTGAGCAGAACCCGACGCGCGCTACCGTGGCGTGCACAACCAGCGACAACGGAAGATGCCCGCATGACGGACGTTTCGAAGCACGCGTTGACCAAGGTGCCGGCGGTCACCCTCGGCTTCTGGGTCATCAAGGTCTTGGCCACGACGTTGGGCGAGACGGGCGGCGACACCGTCACGATGACGTTGAATTGGGGTTACGCGGCCGGCGTCGGGATCTTCGGCGTCGCGCTGGTGGCGCTGGTTGCCGCGCAACTCCTGGCCAAGCGATTCCACGCGGCCCTGTACTGGACGACGATCGTGGCCTCGACGACGTTCGGCACCGTGCTGGCTGATTTCGCCGACCGATCGCTGGGCATCGGTTACACGGGCGGATCGCTGCTGCTGCTGGGCTGCCTGCTGGCCACCCTGGGGCTCCTGGCGCGCGACGCAAGGCAGCGTCTCGGTCTCCACCGTCTCGACGCCGAAAGTGGAGGCCTTCTACTGGGCAACCATCACGTTCTCGCAGACGCTGGGAACCGCGCTCGGCGACTGGCTGGCCGCTACCCGCGATTTCGGTTACGAGCGCGGCGCGTTGGTATTCGCCGCCGGCCTCACCGTCGTCGCCGCCCTGTACTACTGGACCTCCATTTCCCGCGTCGCCCTGTTCTGGATCGCGTTCATCCTCACCAGGCCGCTGGGCGCGACCGTGGGCGACTTCATCGACAAGCCCGTCGCCGACGGCGGCCTGGCGTGGAGTCGCCCGCTCGCCTCGACGGTGCTCGCCGCGCTGATCGCGGTATTGGTCGTGGTCATACCGCAGCGTCCCGGCCGCCACCCCGGCCGGCCCAAAGAGGATGCGGCGGAAGCCGAATCGGACACCGGCTGAGCGCTCAGCTGTTGTCGGCCACCGACGGCACCGCCCGGGCGTCGTCGGCGCCGTTGCGCGTCCCGTTCATGCCGGACGCGTCCGCGGGCAGCTCGAACGCCGCGGTCACCGACCCCACGGCGGCCGCCGCGGCGTTGCGTTGCGCTTCCATGCGCGCCAGCGCCGTCTCGGTGAACACCGACAACCCCAAATCCGGGTTGTACCCGTGGATTTCCTTGACGTCGAGCTGCGCGAGGAAGTAGACGATCTCCTTGGAGACCACCTGGCCGGGCACCAGCACCGGGAAGCCCGGCGGGTAGGGCACCACAAACGTGGTCGACACCAGCGTCTTGCCCTCGGCCAGCCGTCGGCCGGCCATGCCGATCAGCACGTGCTCGCGATCGGACTCTTCGTATCCGGCGTAGAACGCCGACCGCATGTCCCCGAAGTTGCATTGGTCGACGGGACGGAACGCGACGTCGAACTCGCTGAAGTCGGGCAGGTGCGGCAGATCCTCGGTGATCTCCTCGACATGGCGCTCCTGCAGGGCCCGGTCCGCCACGCTCGCCGCCTTTTCGGTGCGGTCGAAATCGATTGCCACCCTTCGCAACACGTCGAGCAGGTAGTGCACGCTCGACCAGGTGACGCCGATCGTGAAGATCAACAACACGCTGTTGATCGACGTCTTGTTGATCTGGATGCCGAACCGCTCCATCAGGATCTTCTCGCGGAAGTCGTAACCGTTCATCCCGGTCGCGCCGACGAACAGGGTCACCCGGGTCGCGTCCAGCACGAACTGGTCGGAGCGCCACGCCTCGTTCCACTCGGCCAGCGCCCCCTGCCTGACCTCGCGGTACGAACTGACCGACGACTCCCGGAATTCCTCTGGCACCAGGTCGGATTCATCGAGGATGCGGAACCACTTGCTGATCAGCCGGTCCTTGCGGACCCGGTGCCGGAAGACCAGCGCCATGTCGTAGACCTGCCGGACCAGTTGGAACCCTTCGATGTCGACCTGCCGGCGCGCCAAGTCCAGCGACGCGAGGAGCTGCTGGTTCGGTGAGGTCGAGGTGTGGGTCAGGAACGCCTCGCCGAACGCGTCGCGGGTGAGCGCGTTGAAATCCTGGTCACGGACGTGGATCATCGACGCCTGCCGCAGCGCCGACAGCGATTTGTGCGTGGAGTGCGTCGCGTACACGCGCACCCGCGCGGTGGCCGGGTCGGGCATCAGCTCACGCTCGATCCACTCCGACCGGTCGAGCCCTTGCATCGACGCGGCCCACTTCCGGTATTCCTCAACGTATTCCGGCGACACCAGCATGTGCTCGAGGCGCTCGGCGGCCACCATCGCGGTCCGCTGCCGGGCCCACGGCACCGCCGTCGCGAAGGCGTACCACGCCTCGTCCCACAGGAAGCAGATGTCCGGCTTGATGGCCAGCACCTCCTGCATGACCTGCAGCGGGTTGTAGACGACGCCGTCGAAGGTGCAGTTCGTCAGCAGCAGCATCCGCACGCGGTGCAACTGGCCGGCCGCCTCCAGATCCAGCAGCGTCTGCTTGATGGTGCGCAGCGAAACCGCCCCGTAGATCGCGAACTGCGGCAACGGATACGCGTCCAGGTACAGCGGGTAGGCGCCGGCCAGCACCAGCCCGTAGTGGTGCGACTTGTGGCAGTTGCGGTCGATCAGCACGATGTCGCCGGGGCGGGTCAGCGATTGCACGACGATCTTGTTGGCGGTCGACGTCCCGTTGGTGACGAAGTAGGTGTGGTCGGCGTTCCACGTTTTGGCGGCCTTGTCCATCGCCTTCTTGATGTTGCCGTGCGGGTCGAGCAGCGAGTCCAGACCGCCGGAGGTGGTGGAGGTTTCGGCCATGAAGATGTTGCGGCCGTAGAACTCCCCCATGTCCTGCAGCGACCTGGAGTTGAAGATGCTGGCGCCGCGCGCGACGGGCAGCGCGTGGAACTGGCCGACCGGCGCCGCCGCGTACGCCCGCAGGGCATCGAAAAACGGTGTGGCATAACGGTTCCGCAGACCGGCGAGCACCGTGCTGTGCAGATCGGTGACGTCGTTGAGCCGGTAGAACGTCCGGTCGTAGACATCGGGTTCGCTGTCGTCGCCCGCCGCGATCGACTCGTCGGTGAGCAGGTACAGGTCGATGTGGGGCCGCAGCTCCCTGATCCACTCGCCGCACTCCACCCAGTCGTTGGCGCGATCGGGAATGACTCCGTCCGCGTCCTCGTTGGGCCCGAGCAACGTGTTCATCAGCGGCAACCGGTCGCGGGAGCGCAGCGGCAGGTCGTCGCGGATGATCGCGGCCTGGATCTCCCCGTTGAGCGCGACCGCGGTGATGGCGTCCTCGACGCTGGGGACCACCAGGATCTCGAACTGCACGTCGTCGGACGGACAACGCAGCGCCCGCAGGCATTCGGCCAGGCTGTCCGGCGCCGTGGTCGGGGCGTCGTCGGCGAGCAACACGGTGTAGAAATGCTGCTGTTTGGCCTGCGCCACCAGCTCCTGGTCATCCAGCGGGGCCGAGGTGTCGAAAAGGCCTGCGCGGTCCCCATATTCGCTCAGCAGCCGCACGGCCAGGGAGACCTCTTCGGTGAGCCGCACCGTGGACAGGCTCTCCAGGTGCGCGCGGAAGACCGCCAGGTTTTCCGCACCCGGGTACAGCCAGTACCGCTCGTAGGCGGCGATGCGATCCATCAGGCGCTTCACCCGGGCGACGTCGTGGGTTTTGTCCAGGCCGGCGAGATCCACCTCGGCGAGGTGACGGCACGCGTCGTCGAGCAGGTTCCAGGTGTCGACACGGGCGTACGACGGGTTGGCCACCGCCGCCAGCGCGGACACTCGAAGTCGTCGCGGCTGGGTGCTGTATCGAATCATGACCTCACCTGTTCTTCTCGGATCGCCGCCGCTGCAGTCCAGCTCGTATTGTCAACCCGCCGCGCCCCGCCCGTGGTCATTTCACCTCAGCATTGGTCAGCGATCCGGTTCTTCGTGGCTATCCCTGTCACTTTCGATCATCCGCCTGTTGCCCCTGGCGCCGTCCGCCCACCGCAGCACGGGCAACTCCCGGCGGCGGGCCGGCAGGTCGGTGACGTCGCTCAGCGCTCGCACCACGCCCTGCGTCAGGCCCATGATCGCGGCCATCACCGGCAGCAGCGGCTGCAGCGGCCGGGCCGCCGAACGCACCGTGCTGATGCGGCGGGCGACGGCCACCCGTTCGGCGCAGTGATAGAGCCAGGCGCCCACCGCGAGCGCGAAGATCGAGAGCACCGAGGCGACGATGGTCCACCCGTAGGCGGCGCACACCACCGCGACCACCACCACCGTCGCAGCCAGCACGGCCGCAACGACCAGGCGCAGCTCCAACCGGCTCATGGCTGCGGTCCGCGGTCCTCCGCTGTGCCTGCGGCGTCGGAACCCACCGCCCCCCGGACGGCCTGGGCGGCCGCCCTGATCTGCGGGGTCACCAGCATGACGTGGCCGAGCACCCCGTTGACGAAGCCCGGAGAGTCGTCGGTGGACAACTCCTTGGCCAGCTGGACGGCTTCGTCGACGGCGACCGGCTCCGGCACGTCGTCGGCGTACAGCAGCTCCCACACCGCGACCCGCAGGATGGCGCGGTCCACGGCGGGCAGCCGGTCCAGCGTCCAGCCCTGCAGGTGCGAGCTGATCAGGTCGTCGATGTGCGCGGCGTGTTCGCCGACGCCCCGCGCCGCCGCGGCCGTATACGGCTGCAGGGGCGCGATTTCGGGGTTCGCCTCGGCCAAACCGGTGCGGACGTCGACAACCTCCGCGGGGCTCAGTCCGCGCGCCTCGGCTTCGAACAGTAGGTCGACGGCGCGCTTGCGAGCCTGATGTCGCCCTTTAACGGGCCGGCTCACGCGTTGACACGTCCCAGGTAGCTGCCGTCACGGGTGTCCACCTTCAGCTTGTCCCCGGTGTTGATGAACAGCGGCACCTGGATCTCCGCCCCGGTTTCCACGGTCGCGGGTTTGGTGCCGGCGCTGGACCGGTCGCCCTGCAGGCCGGGCTCGGTGTGGGTGACCTCCATTTCGACCGACACCGGCAGCTCGAGGTACAGCGGCGCCCCGTCGTGGAACGCCACCTGCACCGGCAGGCCCTCGAGCAGGAACCGGGCGGCGTCGCCGACCAGCGATTCCGGCAGCGGATGCTGTTCGTAGTCCTGGCTATCCATGAACACGAAGTCCGAGCCGTCGCGGTACAGGTAGGTGGCGTCGCGCCGGTCCACGGTCGCGGTCTCCACCTTCACCCCGGCGTTGTAGGTCTTGTCGACGACCTTGCCCGAGAGCACGTTCTTCAGCTTGGTCCGCACGAACGCGGGGCCCTTGCCGGGCTTGACGTGCTGGAACTCGACGATCTGCCACAGCTGGCCGTCGATCACCAGCACCAGTCCATTCTTGAAATCGGCAGTGCTTGCCACGGTTCGGTATGTCTCCTCGGGGATGGACAGTCGGCTACGGAACTGTCTGCGACTTGTCGGCCAGTTTAGAGTGCTCGCCGGTCAAGGCCCGCGGCACGGGGTCGGGGGCCGGCGGGCGGAACGCGTCAGCGGTGGGCCCGCTGGCCGTCGACCCGGGATGGCTCCTCGGACTTCTCATTCGAAGGCAGCGGTTTGATCATCGTCAACAGCGGGACGCGCAGCGTGAGCCCGCTGGCCAACGGCAGGTGCACGGCGAAGTAGACGACGTGCAACTCCACCCGTGTCTCCCGTAGGGGCTGGGCGTACATGTCCCACCGGAAATCCCGCAGGCGCACCAACCCCCGTGCCACCCCGTTCACGCCCCCGACCTTACTCGCGGGCACAACCCCCCGAGCTAGGAGAGGACGGCCAGCTCCTTGGGGAATTTGGTCAGCAGTTCCGGGGCCTGGGCGCGGCCCTTTTCCGGCACCACCAAGGTGTCCTCGATGCGGACACCGCCGCGGCCGGGCAGGTAGACGCCGGGCTCCACGGTCACCACGGAGTCGCCCAGCAAGGTGCCGGTGGACGTGGCGCCGATGCCCGGCGCCTCGTGGATCTCCAGGCCCACGCCATGGCCCAGGCTGTGGCTGAACTGCTCGCCGTAGCCGGCGTCGGCGATCACCTGGCGGGCCGCGGCGTCCACCCCGCGCAGGTCGGCGCCGGCGTGCAACGCCTCCCGGCCGGCCCGCTGCGAGTCGGCGACCAACTGGTAGATCTCCAGCTGCCAATCGGCGGCCTTGCCGAGCACGAACGTGCGGGTCATGTCGGAGTGGTAACCGCCGACCAGCGCGCCGAAGTCGATCTTGACGAAATCGCCGACCGCCAGCGCCGCGTCGGTGGGGCGATGATGCGGGATCGCCGAGTTCGGCCCCGCGGCCACGATGGTCTCGAACGAGATCCCGTCGGCGCCGTGATCGAGCATCAGGGCCTCCAGCTCCCGGCTGACCTCGCGTTCGGTGCGGCCGGGCCGCAGCCCGCCACGCGCCAACAGGTCGGTGAGCGCGGCGTCGGCGGCCTCGCAGGCCAGGCGCAGCAGAGCGACCTCGCCGGCGTCCTTGACCTCGCGTAACGCCTCGACCGTTCCGGCGGCCTTCACCAGCTCGGTGGGCGCCTTCCGGCCGTCCAGCTCGGCGGCCAGGGCGTCGAATCCATCGACGGTCAGCACGTTGCTTTCGAAACCCAGCTTCCGCGCGCCCGCCTCGGCCGCCTGGCCGACCAGATAGCGTCCCAGCGCGCGTTCGATGGCGACTTCCACGTCCGGCGCCTGTTCGGCGGCCTGGGTTCGGTACCGGCCGTCGGTCGCCAACACGGGCCTTCCCTCGTTGAAATCATCGGCGAACACCAGCAACGCGCCGTTCGATCCGGTGAATCCGGAGAGATAACGGACGTTGACCAGGTCCGTGACCAGCAGCGCATCCAGTCCGCTGGTCTCGAGCTGCGCTCTGAGCCTGTCTCGACGCTGTGAATGTGTCACGGGTCTTGACGGTACTCGCTACGCTTTTGGGCCATGAGTAACTGGATGCTGCGCGGATTGGTGTACGCCGCGGCGATGGTCGTCGTTCGATTGTTCCAAGGTGCGCTGATCAACGCGTGGCAGACGCAGGCTGGTCTGTTCAGCGTGGTGCTGCTGCTTCTGTTCGTCATCGGGGTCGCCGTGTGGGGTGTGCTGGACGGCCGGGCCGACGCCACGGCCAACCGCGATCCGGATCGCCGCGGCGATCTGGCGATGACCTGGCTGCTGGCCGGCCTGGTCGCGGGCCTGCTCAGTGGCGCCGTCTCCTGGCTGATCGCGCTGGTGTACACCGGGCTGTACACGGGGGGGTTGATCAACGAGGTGACGACGTTCGCGGCGTTCACCGCGCTGTGCGTCTTCCTGCCCGGCATCATCGGCGTGACCATCGGCCGCTGGCGGGTGGACCGGCAGTTCGAGAAGACGCCGGAGAAGCACCACGGCCTCGGCGAAAAACACGAGCGGGACGGTGACACGGACGTGTTCTCCGCGGTGCGCGCCGACGACGCTCCCACCGGTGAGATTCCCGCGGCCGGCGCCCACGCCGAGGAGCGGACCGCGGCGGTCGCCACGGCCGAGCGCGAGGGCCCCACCGAGACCATCGCCAAGTCCGAGGACGACCCGAAGACCGAGACCATCCCGACCGCCGGCGAGCCCGGCACGGAGCCGAAAAGGGACTAGCCGGCAGCGTTCGGCGCCGCGGCCAGGTAGCGCAGGGCGAGCAGATAGCCCTGCACGCCCAGACCGACGATCACTCCGGTCGCGACCGGGCTGAGGTAGGAGTGTCGCCGAAACTCTTCGCGCGCATGCACATTCGAGATGTGCACCTCGATCAGCGGCGCGCTCAATTCGGCGCACGCGTCGCGCAGCGCCACCGAGGTGTGGGTCAGGCCGCCGGCGTTGAGGATGACCGGTTCTTTCGCGTCGGCCGCCGCGTGGATCCAGTCCAGTAGCTGCGCCTCGTTGTCGCTTTGCCGCACAACGGCTTTGAGGCCGAGCTCGGTGGCTTCCCGTTCGATCAGCGTCGCCAGCTGCTCATGCGTCGTGTCGCCGTACACGTCGGGCTCGCGCCGTCCCAGCCGCCCCAGGTTGGGGCCATTGATCACCTGCACGTTCACGTTCGCCGTCGTGCTCATGAGACCTCCGCGAGTCCGGCGTACGCCGCCGCCAGCAGCGACGGGTCGGGCCCGGCCAGCCGGCCCGGCTTGGCCAGCCCGTCGAGGACCACGAACCGCAGCACACCGGCGCGCGACTTCTTGTCTCCCGCCATGTATTCCAGCAGCTGCGGCAGCGCGTCGGCGTCGTAGCTGACCGGCAGACCGAGCGCGGACAGGATGGTGCGGTGGCGCTGGGCGGTGGCGTCGTCGAGGCGCCCGGCGAGGCGGGCCAGTTCCGCGGCGAAGACCAGGCCCACCGAGACCGCCGCACCGTGCCGCCATTCGTAGCGCTCACGGCGTTCGATCGCGTGCCCCAATGTGTGCCCGTAGTTGAGGATTTCGCGCAGCTCCGACTCCTTCTCGTCGGCGGCGACGACCTCCGCCTTGACGGCGATCGCGCGGCGGATCAGCTCCGCGAGCACCTCGCCCGACGGATCCACCGCGGCCTTCGGGTCGGCCTCGATGAGGTCGAGGATCACCGGGTCGGCGATGAAACCCGCCTTGACGATTTCGGCCATCCCGGCGACGAGTTCGTTGGGCGGCAACGTCTGCAGCGTCGCGAGGTCGACCAGGACCGCGCGGGGCTGATGGAATGACCCGACCAGGTTCTTGCCCGCGTCGGTGTTGATGCCGGTCTTGCCGCCGACGGCCGCGTCGACCATGCCCAGCAGCGTCGTGGGCACATGCACGATGTCGACGCCGCGCAGCCAGGTGGCCGCCGCGAAACCCGCGACGTCGGTGGCCGCGCCGCCGCCCAGGCTGACCAATGCGTCCTTGCGCCCAATCCCGATGCGGCCCAACACTTCCCACAAGAAGCCCACGACGGGAAGATCCTTGCCGTCTTCGGCGTCCGGGATTTCGATGCGGTGCGCGTCAACGCCCTTGTCCGCCAACCGGCTTCGGATCACCTCGGCGGTCTCCGCCAGCACCGGTTGATGCACGATGGCCACCTTGTGCCGGCCGCCCAGGAGCTCTTCGAGCTCGTTCAGCAAGCCGGTGCCGATGATCACCGGGTACGACGGGTCGACGGCGACCTCGATGGTCACCGGGTCGGGCGTGGTCATATGGCGCCGCTCCTCCCCGTCGCTTCGCTCCGCATCGTCACCGGCGCGGTCATATGGCGCCGCTCCTCCCCGTCGCCGGCGCGGTCATATGGCGCCGCTCCTCCCCGTCGCTTCGCTCCGCATCGTCGCCGGCGCGGTCACGTGGCGGCCCCCGCCGGGGCTTGTAACCGCGAAACGATGTAGCGGACCACCGCGCCGGGGTTGCGCCGGTTGGTGTCGACGCGGATGGTCGCCGCCCGCCGGTACAGCGGGCTACGCTCGGCCATCAACGCGCGGAATTTGTCGGCGCGATCGGGCCCGGCCAGCAGCGGCCGCACCGTGTTCCCGCCGGTGCGGCGGACGCCTTCGGTGGCGCTGATCTCCAGGTAGATGACGGTGTGGCCGGCGAGCGCCTCGCGCACCCCGGCGCTGGTGACGGCGCCGCCGCCCAGGGACAGCACGCCGTCGTGGTCGGCCAGCGCCGCGCGCACCACGTCCTCCTCGATGCGCCGGAATTCCCGCTCCCCGTCGGTGGCGAAGATTTCGTCGATACGGCGCCCGGTGCGCTGCTCGATCGCCGCATCGGTGTCGAGGAAGCCGACGTCGAGCGCCTTGGCGAGCCGGCGCCCGATGGTGGACTTGCCCGACCCCGGCAACCCGATCAGGACCGCTTTGGGCGCCATCACGCGGTGCCCCGGGCGGCCGGCGATTCCCGCTCGGCGACCGCCCTCCGGTAGGCCTCGGCGTTGCGGCGGGTTTCGGCCAGCGAATCGCCGCCGAACTTCTGCAGCGCCGCGCGGGCCAACACCAGCGCGACCATGGCCTCGACCACCACGCCGGCGGCCGGCACCGCGCACACGTCCGAGCGCTGGTGGATCGCGACGGCTTCGTCGCCGGTCGCCATGTCGACGGTGGCCAGCGCCCGCGGCACCGTGGAGATCGGCTTCATCGCCGCGCGCACGCGCAGCGGCTGGCCGTTGGTCATGCCGCCTTCCAGGCCGCCCGCGCGGTTGGTCGAGCGGACCACGCCGTCGGGGCCGGGGTACATCTCGTCGTGGGCGGCGCTGCCACGGCGGCGCGCCGTCTCGAAGCCATCGCCGATCTCGACGCCCTTGATCGCCTGGATGCCCATCACTGCGGCGGCGAGCTGGCTGTCGAGTCGGTTGTCGCCGCTGGTGAACGAGCCCAGCCCGACGGGCAGGCCCACGACCACCACCTCGACCACACCGCCGAGGGTGTCGCCGTCCTTCTTGGCGGCCTCGATCTCGGCGATCATCGCCTCCTCGGCCGCTTTGTCGTACGCGCGGACCGGGCTGGCGTCGATCGCGGCCAGGTCCCCGGGACCCGGCGGCGGGCCGTCGTAGGGCGCCGACGGGCCGATCGCGATCACGTGCGAGAGCACCTCGACGCCCAGCGCCTGCCGCAGGAACGACCGGGCGATGGTCGCCGCGGCGACGCGGGCCGCGGTCTCGCGGGCGCTGGCCCGTTCCAGCACCGGCCGGGCGTCGTCGAAGCCGTACTTGAGCATGCCCGCGTAATCGGCGTGGCCGGGCCGCGGCCGGGTGAGCGGCGCGTTGCGCGCGCTATCCGCCAGCTCCCCCGGGTCGACGGGGTCGGCGGCCATCACGGTCTCCCACTTGGGCCATTCGGTATTGCCGATCTCCACCGCGATGGGCCCGCCCAGCGTGACACCGTGGCGCACCCCGGACAGCACGCTCACCGCGTCCCGTTCGAACGCCATCCGGGCCCCGCGGCCGTAGCCGAGCCGGCGGCGGGCGAGCTGTTCGGAAATGTCGAGGGAGGTGACCTCCACTCCGGCGACCATCTCTTCGAGCACGGCCACCAGCGCACGACCATGCGACTCCCCGGCGGTGATCCAACGCAACACGCGTCCCATCTTCCCATGGCGGCTTCCGAAAGCCGATTCGCGCAGCCTGCGGCCGCGAGGACCCGATGCGCGGACTTTCATCCGCCCTGATTCCAGGGGTGACCACGCGATTCGGTCCGCGGCCGGGCCGGGCCGCCGCGGTCGTATGCCAGCATCTTGTCTGGTGGGTCAATTTCTCTGGTACATACCGAATACCGTCGAGCCCGGCCATCGCGGCGACGAC
This sequence comes from Mycobacterium sp. NTMscope_Eco_3, assembly GCF_976985685.1. Classification (NCBI taxonomy): domain Bacteria; kingdom Bacillati; phylum Actinomycetota; class Actinomycetes; order Mycobacteriales; family Mycobacteriaceae; genus Mycobacterium; species Mycobacterium sp. NTMscope_Eco_3. The sequence continues at coordinate 3,362,751 of NZ_CDRJYZ010000001.1, forward strand.
ACCGTCGACGGCTGGGGAAGCCTCGACTATTCCGTCGACCTGGCGCAGCGCGCCGAGCAACACGGCTGGGACGGCGCGCTGATCGGCACCGGCTGGGGACGTCCGGACACCTTCACGGTCGCGACCGCAATCGCCGCGCGCACCAACCACTTCGCGCCCCTGGTGGCGGTCCGTCCCGGGTACTGGCATCCGGCGCATTTCGCCAGCGCGGCGGCCACCCTCGACCGGCTCAACGACGGCCGGCTGCTGGTCAACGTCGTCAGCGGCGCCGACGATCCGGCCGCCTACGGCGACGCCGAGGTCGACAAGTCACGCCGCTACGACCGCACGCGGGAATTCATCCGGTTGCTGCGCCGGTTGTGGCGCGAGGACGACGTCACCCACCGCGGCGAGTTCTACACCGTCGAACACTCGACCCTGCAGCCGCGCCCGCTCGGCGCGGCCGAGGGCCGGCACCCGACGCTGTACTTCGGTGGAGCATCGGCGGCCGCCGAGCAGGTCGCCGCGACCGACGCCGACGTCCAACTGTTCTGGGGGGAGCCGCTGGACGGGATCGCCGAACGCATCGACCGGCTGAAGTCGTTGTCCACCAAGCTCGGTCGCGAGCACGCGCCCCTGGAATTCGGCCTCCGGGTCACCACCCTGGTGCGCGACACCTCCGAGCAGGCCTGGCGCGACGCCGAGGCCAAGGTCGCCACCCTGGCCGGAACGCCCACCATGCAGCTGCTGCACGACCCGAAGGGATCCGCGGGCCAGCGGCGGCTGTCCGACCTCGCCGCGCGCGGCGAGGTGCTCGATTCCTGTCTGTATACGACGCCGAGCAAGTACGGCGGGGAAGGCGCCGGGACGACGTGGCTGGTCGGGTCGGCCGCCGAAGTCGCCGCCGCGCTGCGCAAATACGCCGACCTGGGGGTCAGCCATTTCGTGTTTTCGGACACCCCGTACAAGTCGGAGACGGTCCGGCTCGGCGAGGAGCTGTTGCCGCTGCTGCGCCCCGTCGTCGTCGGAAACTGAGGGCCTCACAACAGCGACAGGCCGACCCCCGCCGCGCTGGCCAGACACATGGACGGGCCGTGCGGCACCGTGCGGCCCGACCGCCGCGCCATCGAGACCACCCCGATCAGCACGGTCAGCAGCGGCGCACCCAGCGCCGCCAAAAACCACACGCCGACACCGCACCAGCCGGTCAGCGCGCCCAGGCCGATGGCCAGCTTGACGTCGCCGGCGCCCATCCCGCCCGGCGCCACCCCGTGGACCAGCAGATAGATCGCGGTCAACGCCGCGGCCCCGGCCAGCGCCGGCCACCCACGCCCGGCCAACGCGGCCGCCGCCAGGATCGCGACGGCCCCGGTCAGGGTCAGCGCGTTGGGCAATCGTCGTTCGCGGATGTCGTAGCAGCTCAACGCCGCCAACCAGACCAGCACCAGGCACACCGCCGCAATCCGCATGCGCGGCAGGCTAATCCGAAGCCTCCAGCGCGCAAGCCATGGCCTCGCGGGGCGCGGGCAGCCCGGTGAACTGTTCGACCTGCGCGAACGCCTGGTGCAGCAGCATCTGCACGCCGCTGATCACCCGGCCCCCCGCGGCCGTCACCGCGGCGGCCAGCGGCGTCGGCCACGGATCGTAGACGGCGTCGAGCAGCACACCGATGCCGGACAAGGTGCCCACGTAGCGGGCGGCCACGTCCGCCGGAATGGTGCTGACCAGCACGTCCGCGGCCGCGACCTCGTCGGCCAGCCCGCCGCCGTCGAGGTCGCAGAACCGCGTCGCCACGCCCATCGCGGTTCCCAGCTCCACCAGCCGGGCCGCCTTGTCGGGGTTGCGGGCCACCACGGTGATGCCGCCGACGCCCAGTTGCGCCAAGCCGGCGACGGCTGCGGGCGCGGTGCCGCCCGATCCACAGACCAGCGCCCATCCCCAGGCCGACCCGGTCGACGCGAGCGCCCCCGCAACGCCGTCGATGTCGGTGTTGTCGGCCCGCCAGCCCGTCGGGGTGCGCACCAGGGTGTTGGCCGATCCCACCCGTCGGGCACGCTCGGTGCGCTCGTCGGCGAACGCCAGGGCGGCGAACTTGCCCGGCATGGTCACCGACACCCCGACCCAGTCGGGCCCGAGCCCGCCGACCACCCCGGGCAGCTGGTCGGCGTCGCATTCGATGCGCTCGTAGGTCCAGCCGGTCAGGCCCAGCGCGCGGTAAGCGGCCAGGTGCAGCTGCGGGGATTTCGAGTGGGCGATCGGCTTGCCGAGCACCGCCGCTTTTCTGGGCGCGCCGTCAGCGGGCGGAATCGAGGACACCGTTGTGCTTAGCCAGCTCGATGTTGGCCAGGTGCTGCTGATAATCCTTGGTGAACAGCGTCGTCCCCTGGCCGTCGATGGTGACGAAGTACAACCAGTCACCGGGCTCGGGATGCTCGGCGGCGTTCAGCGCGTCGACGCCGGGCGAACAGATCGCCGTGGCCGGCAGGCCCTGCGACACGTAGGTGTTCCACGGCGTCTTCTGGGCGCGATCGCCGTCGGTGGTGGCCACCTCGCGGCGGTCCAGCGGGTAGTTGACGGTCGAGTCGAACTCCAGCGTGTGGTGCGCGTGCAGCCGGTTATAGATGACCCGGGCGACCTTCGCGAAGTCCTGCGACTTGGCCTCCTGCTGCACCAGCGACGCCACCACCAGGATGTCGTAGGGCGACAGACCCATCGCCTGGGCGGTGTCGACCAGCCCGGACTTCATGTACTCCACCGCCCCGGCGCCGATCAGGTTCGACAGGATGGTCGCGGCCGGCGCGGACGGATCGACGTTGAAGGTTCCCGGCGCGATCAGCCCCTCGATGCGGCGGTGGTCCTTGCCGAGCTCACCGACGGGTTCGGTGGCCCATGGCGGCACCGCCAACGCCAAGGGAGAACTGTTGGCGGCGGCCGCGCGCAGGTCCTGCACGGAGACGCACCGCTGGTTGCCGTCGAAATCCACACAGGTGGCCCGCGAGATCAGGGTGAAGATGCCGGGGTTGACCACGTTGGTCTTCATGTCGGTGGTGTCGTCGAGCTGCCGGCCCTCCGGGATGACCAGCCGGCCCACCCGGCTGTCGGGGTCGGCCAGCCGCGTGACGGCGTTGGCGGCCGGGATCTCGGTGCGCATGCGGTAGAAGCCGGGCTGGATCGAGGAGATCTTGCTGTTGCCGTGCGCGGCGTTGACGAACGCGCGGACGGTCTTGATCACGTGCTCGTTCTGCAGCGTCTCCCCGACCATGGTGGTCGAGTCACCGTCCTTGATCTGAATCACGATGTCGCGCTTGCCGTTTCCGGTGTAGTCGTCACCGGGCCCGAACACGGCGTGCCACAGCTTGCCGCCCGCGAACACGCCCGCCACCACGATCACGGCGACCAGCGCCAGCGCGGTTCGCAGGGCGACCCGCCTCCGCCGGCGGCCGCGCTGCGCCTTATTGCGGGCGGTGCGGCTCGACCTGCGCCCGGGTGGACCCACGGCCTCGGGTTCGGCTCGTTCACGCCGCGCGCTGTCAACCATCGGTGCGCTCCCCCGCCACCGGTCCCGTCAGGGTCGCGCGGCGTTGATCCAACCAACTCTGCAGGATGGCCACCGCGGCCACCTGATCGATCACCGCCCGCTGCTGTTTGGCCCGCACCCCGGCCGCGCGCAGCGATCGCTGCGCGGTCACCGTGGTGAGCCGCTCGTCGGCCAGCCGCACGGGCGTGGGTGCGATGCGGTCAGCCAGCGCGTCGGCCAGCTCGATCGCGTCGATCGCGGACGGGCCGGTCCGGTCGGCCAGCGTGCGCGGCAGCCCGACGACCACCTCGACCGCCTCGAGTTCGGCGACCAGCGCCGCCAGCCGCCGCAGGTGTTTGCCGGAGCGGTCGCGGCGCACGGTCTCCACCGGGGTGGCCAGGATGGCGTCGGGGTCGCTGCAGGCCACGCCGATGCGCACGCTGCCCACGTCGACGCCGAGCCGGCGGCCCCGCCCGGGGTCCTGATCAGGATCGCCGGGCCGGTCGGGCGCGCGGTGCTGTGCGGAAACCACTCAACCGACCCGCGCTATCGCGGCGATCTCGGAGCGGATCGCATCGAGGGCGGCGTCGATGCCGGCCGCATCCTTGCCGGAGCCCTGCGCCAGGTCCGCCTTGCCGCCGCCGCGGCCGTCGACCGCCGCGGCCAGCTGCTTGACCAGGTCATTGGCGCGAAGCCCCAGATCGTGGGCGGCCTGGTTGGCCGCGACCGCATACGGCACGCTTCCGTTTTCGCCCTCGGCGATCAGCGCGACCACCGCGGGATCGCTGCCCAGCTTGCCGCGGATGTCGCCGACCAGCGAGCGCAGGTCGGCCGCCGTCATTCCGCCGGACATGCGCTGCGCCACCACCCGGACGTTACCGATACGCTCCGCGCCCGCCGCGGCGTCGGTGGCGGCGGCCTTCGCGCCGGCCAGCCGGGCGCGCTCGAGTTCCTTCTCCGCCGCCTTGAGACGCTCCACCAGGTTGGCCACCCGGGCGGGCACCTCGTCGGACGGCACCTTCAGCGACGACGCCAGCCCGGCCATCAGCGCGCGTTCCTTGGCCAGGTGCCGGAAGGACTCCAGCCCGACGTAGGCCTCCACCCGGCGCACCCCGGAACCGACCGAGGATTCGCCCAGGATCGTCACCGGCCCGATCTGCGCGGAGTTGTGCACGTGGGTTCCGCCGCACAGCTCCAGCGAGAAGGGCCCGCCGATCTCCACCACCCGCACCTCGTCGGGATAGCGTTCGCCGAACATCGCGATCGCCCCCATCGCCTTGGCCTTCTCGAGCTGCTCGGTGAACGTGTGCACCTCGAAGTCGGCCTGCACGGCCTGGTTGGTCACCTCTTCGATCTGGGTGCGCTGCTCGTCGGACAGGGCGCCTTGCCAGTTGAAGTCGAAGCGCAGATATCCCGGCCGGTTCAGCGATCCGGCCTGAACGGCGTTGGGGCCCAGCACTTGTCGCAGCGCCGCGTGCACCATGTGGGTTCCCGAGTGGCCCTGGGTGGCGCCCCGCCGCCATTGCGGGTCGACCGCGGCGATGACGGTGTCGCCCTCCACGAATTCCCCGGACTCGACGTTGACCCGGTGCACCCACAGGGTTTTGGCGATCTTCTGCACGTCGGTGACCGCGGCGCGGGCGCTTCCGCCGGCGCCCGTCCCGCTGATGGTGCCCTCGTCGGCGATCTGGCCGCCGGCCTCGGCGTAGAGCGGGGTGCGGTCCAGCACGAGTTCGACGCGATCGACCCCCTCGGCGCCGTGCGTGACAACCGGCACCCGCTTCCCGTCGACGAAGATTCCCAAAATCCTTGCCTCGGAAGTCAATTCGTCGAAGCCGGTGAACTCGGTGGGGCCGGCGTCGACCAGTTCGCGGTACGCGGTCAGGTCCGCGTGCGCGTGCTTGCGGGCGGCGGCGTCGGCCTTGGCGCGGCGGCGCTGTTCGGCCATCAGCTCCCGGAAGCCGACCTCGTCGACCTGCAGGCCGGCCTCGGAGGCCATCTCCAGCGTGAGCTCGATCGGGAACCCGTAGGTGTCGTGCAGGGTGAAGGCGTCCGAACCCGAAATCGCCTTCGCTCCTGCGGCTTTGGTGGTTCCGGCGACCTCGTCGAACAGCTTCGATCCCGCCGCCAAGGTGCGGTTGAACGCGGTCTCCTCGGCGACGGCGATGCGCCTGATCCGGTCGAAATCGGCGACGAGTTCCGGATATGAGGGGCCCATCGCGTCGCGCACGGTGGCCATCAGGTCGCCGACGATGGGGCCCTCGATGTCGAGCAGCTTGGCCGAGCGGATCACCCGGCGCAGCAACCGGCGCAGCACGTAGCCGCGGCCGTCGTTGCCGGGAGTGACGCCGTCGCCGATCAGGATGGCGGCGGTGCGGCTGTGGTCGGCGATGACCCGGTAGCGCACGTCGTCGTCGTGGTTGCCTTCTGGACCTGACAAGCCGTATCCGCGCGGCGCCCGTGCGGCCACGGCGTCGATGACCGGGCGCAGCAGGTCGGTCTCGTAGACGTTGTGCACGCCCTGCAGGATGAACGCGACCCGCTCCACACCCATGCCGGTGTCAATGTTCTTGCGCGGCAACGGCCCGAGGATTTCGAAGTCCTCCTTGCCGGTCCCCTCGCCGCGCTCGTTCTGCATGAACACGAGGTTCCAGATCTCGATGTAGCGGTCTTCGTTGACCACCGGGCCGCCCTCGACCCCGAATTCCGGTCCCCGGTCGTAATAGATCTCCGATGACGGGCCGCACGGCCCGGGGATGCCCATCGACCAGTAGTTGTCCGCCATGCCGCGGCGCTGGATCCGCTCTTCGGGTAGTCCGGCGATTTCCCGCCACAGCTGCACGGCCTCGTCGTCGTCGAAATAGACCGTCGCCCAAATTCGTTCGGGATCCAGGCCGTAGCCGCCCTGCTCGACGCTGTTGGTCAGCAGGGTCCACGCCAGTTCGATCGCGCGGCGTTTGAAGTAGTCGCCGAACGAGAAATTGCCGGCCATCTGGAAGAACGTGTTGTGCCGGGTGGTGATACCGACCTCGTCGATGTCGGGGGTGCGGATGCACTTCTGGATGCTGGTGGCGGTCGAGTATTCCGGTGTGCGCGCGCCCAGGAAGTAGGGCACGAACTGGACCATGCCCGCGTTGACGAACAGCAGGTTGGGGTCGTCGAGGATCACCGATGCGCTCGGCACCTCGGTGTGGCCCGCCTTCACGAAATGATCAAGAAACCTTTTCCTGATCTCGTGTGTCTGCACTTTGAAGTCCGCTTCTTCCTTCTACTTCGACGTCTTGTTCCCAGCCTATTCGCCGGGGTATGGGAAGCCCGTCTAACGACGCATTTCGACCGCTCACAGTACCTGCTCCGTGGCGACGGCTACCGGCCCGCTAACCCTCCAGGAAGCTCAGCCGGACCGAGCGTTGCGGGTTGTCGCGGTTCAGGTCGACCAGGACGATGCTTTGCCAGGTGCCCAGCATCGGCTCCCCACCCGAGACCGGAACCGTCACCGACGGCGCGACGAGCGCGGGCATCACGTGGTCGGCGCCGTGGCCCTGGGAGCCGTGCGCGTGCCGGTACCGGTCGTCGCGCGGCAGCAGCCGTTCCAGCGTGTCGACCAGGTCGTCGTCGGAACCGGCGCCCGTCTCGATGATGGCCACCCCGGCCGTCGCGTGCGGGATGAACACGTTGCACAGGCCGTCCCCGCGCGACCAGCAGAACCCGCGCACCGCCTCGGTGAGATCGACGATGCGGCGGCGTGACGTGTCCACGTCCAACACATCGGTATGCATCCGGACCAGCCTACCGGTGCGGGCCCGCCGACCAGCCAATCGTTTGTGAGCGCGACCACATTTGGGCATTGCGGGGCGCAACCCGCCGGAGGAAGGTAATTCATGACCGGTGGCGCCACCGGGGCGCTGCCCCGAACAAAGAGGGGGTGGATCGTGTACGCGCGCTCTACCACAATTCAGGCGCAACCCTCGTCCATCGACGCCGGACTTGCGCATGTTCGCGATGAGGTCATGCCCGCGCTGCACGGTATGCCGGGGTGCATCGGGCTGTCCCTATTGGTCGATCGTCGCTCCGGCCGGTGCATCGCCACCACCGCCTGGGAGAGCGACGAGTCCATGCGCGCCAGCGGTGAAGCCGTGACGGGCATCCGCGATCGGGCGGCAGAAATGTTCGAGGGCACGGCGAACGTCGAGCAGTGGGAGATCGCGGTGCTGCATCGCGACCACCGCGCGCCTGACGGTGCGGGCGTGCGAGCGACGTGGGTCGAGGTGCCGCCGGAGACCATGGACCAAGGGATCGAGTACTACAAGTCGTCCGTCCTGCCCCAGCTCGAAGGCCTCGACGGGTTCTGCAGTGCGAGCCTTCTGATCGACCGCGCCTCCGGGCGCGCCGTGTCCTCGGCGACGTTCGACAGCATCGAGGCGATGGAACGCAACAGGGAGCAGGCAACCGCGCTGAAGAGCTCCTCGATGCAAGAGGCGCGCGCCGAGGAACTCGATGAATGCGAGTTCGAGCTGGCGCTGGCGCACCTCCGGGTGCCCGAGCTGGTCTGATCGAGATGGGCGGTGGGACCGGCCGAACCAGGCATTCGGCCGGTCGCCGATCTGCGCCCCGAAAGCATTGCGGCGCGCTACCGGCAGGAGGAAGGTAGCGGGTGGGACCGGTGGCGCCACCGGGGCGCCGCCCCGATATGGAAGGGGTCGACCGTGTACGCACGCTCCACCACCATCCAGGCGCAGCCGCTGTCGGTCGACATCGGGATTGCGCACGTTCGCGATGTCGTCATGCCCGCCCTCAAGGAGATCGACGGGTGGTTGGGGCTGTCGCTGTTGGTCGACCGGCAGTCCGGCACCTGCATCGCCACCAGTTCGTGGGAGACCATCGAGGCGATGCGCGGCAGCGCCGAGCGGGTCGCGCCCATCCGTGACCGGGCCGCGCTGATGTTCGACGGCAGCGCCCGGGTCGAGGAATGGGACATCGCCCTGCTGCACCGCGACCACCCCTCCCGCCAGGGCGCCTGCGTGCGCGCCACCTGGCTCAAGGTGGTGCCGGATCAGCTGAGCCGCTCCCTGGACTTCTACCGGATGGCGGTGCTGCCCGAGATGGAGGACCTCGACGGGTTCTGCAGCGCCAGCCTGCTGGTCGACCACCCCGCCTGCCGCCGCGCGGTGACCTGCTCGACGTTCGACTCGATGGACGCGATGGCCCGCAACCGCGACCGGGCCACCGAGCTGCGCAGTAGGCGCGTCCGCGAGCTGGGGGCCGAGGTGATCGACGTCGCCGAATTCGAGCTGGCGATCGCCCACCTGCGGGTGCCCGAGCTGGTCTGAGCGCCGGCGCCGCGGGTCAGGGCAGCGCGTCGCCGGGGAAGCCCCGGCAGGCGTGCACCTGGTAGACGAACACCCCCGCCGCCACTCCCGGGTCGTCGGCCATGAGGGCCGCGGTCTCGTCGAGGCTCGCGGCGAAAACACCGATGCCGCAGACGTCGGACTCGTCGGCGACCGGCAGCACCACCGCGAGGACGCCGTCGTCACGCAGTCCGAAGTTGCGCCGGCCGTGCTCCCAGATGATCTCCGCTGACGACTCGTCCCCGAACCTCGGGCCGCGCTTGAGGATGACGACGCTGTATTGCTTGGCGGTGGGCAGCAGTTGGCCCATCTCCTCGTCGGTGAAGGTTTTCATTCCTTCCTCACCCCCGTTTCCTACGGATGATCGCGCGCAGCCGCTCCAGCCGACCCGCCATGTCGCGCTCGAAGCCCCGGCCGGTGGGCCGGTAGTAGTCGGTGCCCACCAGCTCGTCGGGCGGATACTGTTGCGCCGCAACACCATCCGGCTCGTCGTGGGAGTATTTGTAGCCCTGCGCATTGCCCAGCGCCTGGGCGCCCGAATAGTGGCCGTCGCGCAGATGGGGCGGCACGAGGCCGGCCTTGCCCGCCCTGATGTCGGCCATCGCCGCTCCCAGTGCCGTGGTGACCGCGTTCGACTTGGGCGCGGTGGCCAGGTGAATCGTGCAGTGCGCCAACGTGAGCTGGGCCTCGGGCAGGCCGATCAGCGCCACCGTCTGCGCCGCCGCGACCGCCACCTGCAGCGCGGTCGGGTCCGCCATGCCGATGTCCTCGCTGGCCAGGATCATCAGCCGGCGCGCGACGAACCGCGGATCCTCCCCGGCGACGAGCATGCGGGCCAGGTAGTGCAGCGCGGCGTCGACGTCCGAGCCGCGCACCGACTTGATGAAGGCGCTGATGACGTCGTAGTGCTGATCGCCGTCGCGGTCGTAGCGCACAGCGGCTTCGTCGAGGGACTGCTCGATGGCGGTGACCGTCAGCTCGCCGTCGGGTGGCACCGCCTCGGCGGCGACCTCCAGCGCCGTCAGCGCGCGCCGCGCGTCACCCGCGGCCAACCGCACCAGCAGGTCGACGGCCTCGGGCGCGACCGCGACCTGCCCACCCAGGCCGCGCGGGTCGTCGATCGCGCGCTGCACGACGGTGCGGATGTCGTCGGCGCTCAGCGGCCGCAACTGCAGGATCAGCGAGCGGGACAGCAGCGGCGCCACCACCGAGAACGACGGGTTCTCCGTGGTCGCCGCCACCAGCAGCACCACCCGGTTCTCCACCGCGGACAGCAGCGCGTCCTGTTGGGTCTTGGAGAACCGGTGCACCTCGTCGATGAACAGCACCGTCTGCTCACCACGAAGGAGCGCGGTTCGCGCCTTTTCGATCACCGCCCGAACGTCTTTCACGCCGGCCGACAACGCCGAGAGCGCCTCGAACCGGCGGCCGGTCGCCTGTGAGATCAGCGCGGCCAGCGTGGTCTTGCCGCTGCCGGGCGGCCCGTACAGGATGGCCGACGCCACGCCGGAGCCCTCGACGAGGCGGCGCAGCGGTGACCCGGGCGCCAGCAGGTGGTCCTGCCCGACCACCTCGTCCAGCGACGCCGGACGCATGCGGACGGCCAGGGGCGAGCCACTCGACACGCCCAAGCCATGATCGTCTGGCCGCGGCGCGCCGGGCAGGTCAAACAGACCGTCGGACACGGCTTCAGGCATACCACGACGGGCGGACGTCCGCGCCGGCCCCGGCGACCCGCGCGCCCCGGCCGCATCTTTGCTAAGTTCCGGTTTGCCAAGTTCAGCGCGCGTTCCTCTCCGGATAGCAAGGACGGACATGAGCCAACCCCCCGAATATTCAGGCCCGCCGGACCCTCAGGGCGGTAGCGAGAATCCTCCCGGCTATCCCCCACCGCCCGGTTACGGCGCACCACCCCCGCCGCCCCCGGGGTACGGCCCACCCCCGGGTTACGGCGCTCCGCCTCCGGGTTACGGCCCACCCCCGGGCTACGGGCCGCCCCCGGGCTACGGCGCACCGCCTCCCGGCTACGGACCCCCACCCGGCTACGGCGGCCCGCCCACGCCGGCGTTCAGCATCGGTGACGCGTTCGGCTGGGCCTGGAACGCATTCACCAAAAACCCGGTGGCACTGATCGTTCCGGCTCTGGTCTACGGGCTGCTGATCGGCGCCGCCTCGGCCATGGTCGGCCTGAGCCAAAGCGTGGGCACGACGACGAGCGGCTCCGACGACGACTACTTCACCTTCACGGCGAACCTCAACGGCGGCGGAATGACGCTGCTGATCCTCGGCTACCTGGTCGCGTACCTCGTGGGCGCGTTCGCCCAATCCGCGTTCCTGTCCGGCTGCCTGGATCTGGCCGACGGGCGCCCGGTGACGATCGGGAGCTTCTTCAAGCCGCGCAACTTCGGCATGGTGTTCCTGGCCGCGCTGCTGGTCGGCATCCTCACCTCGATCGCCTCGGCGCTGTGCTTCCTGCCGGGCCTGATCCTGGGCATCTTCGCCCAGTTCACCATCCCGTTCGCCATCGATCGGTCGGAGCAACCCATCAAGGCGCTGACCTCCAGCTTCTCCACCGTCACCGCGAACTTCGGCAACGCCCTGCTGGTCTGGCTGGTCGAGCTGGCCCTGTTCGTGGTGGGTGCGCTGGCGTGCGGCGTCGGGCTGCTGGTGGCGGCCCCGGTCGCCTCCCTGATCGGGATTTACGCCTACCGCAAGTTCTCCGGCGGGCAGGTCGCCCCGCCGCAGCAGGCGGGCTACCAACCCGGCCCGGCTCCGGCATAACGCCCGGCGCGCCGGGCCTCCTGGGCCTGTGCCGCGTGCGTACCGTGCAGCAGTAATGGCGTTTGCGGACATGACATTCGGCACCGGTGCGGCCTCGCCCGGCGCCGGCGGCCGCTACGACGCGGACCGGTTGCTGGCCGGCTACCGCGCCGCCCGGGCCCAGGAAGCCCTCTTCGATCTGCGGCACGGCCCGGCGAGCGGCTACGACGAATTCGTCGACCGCGACGGCAACGTGCGCCCCGCGTGGGCCGAGGTGGCCGACGCGATCGCGGAGCGCGGCCGCGCCGGGCTGGACCGGCTGCGCTCGGTGGTGCACGGCCTGATCGACAACGACGGCATCACCTACACGGCCGTCGAACCCGGCGGCCGCGGCCAGGAGCCGAGGCCCTGGCAGCTGGACACCCTGCCGATCGTGCTATCCGCGGCGGACTGGGAGGTGCTCGAGGCGGGGCTGCTGCAGCGGTCCCGGGCGCTCGACGCCGTGCTCGCCGACCTGTACGGGCCGCGCAGCCTGCTCACCGACGGCGTCCTTCCCCCCGAGCTGCTGTTCGCCCATCCCGGCTACGTGCGGGCCGCCAACGGAATCGAGATCCCCGGGCGCCATCAGCTTTTCCTGCACGCCTGCGACGTCAGCCGGCGTCCGGACGGGGCCTTCGTCGTCAACGGCGACCGGACCCAGGCGCCCTCGGGGGCCGGCTACGCGCTGGCCGACCGGCGCGTCGTCGCGCACGCGGTTCCCGACCTCTACGAACGGATCGGGCCGCGGCCGACCACCCCGTTCGCGCAGGCCCTGCGGCTGGCGCTGATCGACGCGGCACCCGACGACGCCCAGGACCCGGTGGTGGTGGTCCTGTCCCCGGGCATCTACTCCGAAACCGCTTTCGACCAGGCCTATCTGGCCACCCTGCTGGGCTTCCCCATGGTCGAGAGCGCGGACCTGGTGGTGCGCGACGGCATGCTGTGGATGCGCTCGCTGGGCACCCTGAAGCGCGTCGACGTGGTGCTGCGCCGGGTCGACGCCGACTATTCGGACCCGCTGGATCTGCGCGCCGATTCGCGCCTCGGGGTGGCGGGCCTGGTGGAAGCGCAACACCGCGGGACGGTGACCGTCGTCAACACGCTGGGCAGCGGGATTCTGGAAAACCCTGGGCTGCAGCGGTTCCTGCCCGCGATGGCCGAGCACCTGCTGTCGGAGACCCTGCTGCTGCCCAGCGCGCCGGCCTACTGGGGCGGCATCGCGGCCGAGCGTTCGCACTTGCTGGCGAATCTGTCGTCGTTGTTGGTGAGGTCGACGGTCGGCGAGAAAACCCTTGTCGGACCGGCACTTTCGTCTCCGCAGCTGGCGCGATTGGCTGCCCAGATCGAGGCGATGCCATGGCAGTGGGTCGGCCAGGAGCTGCCGCAGTTCTCGTCCGCGCCGACCGACCACGCCGGCGTGCTGTCGTCGTCGGGCGTCGGCTTCCGGTTGTTCACCGTCGCCCAGCGGGGCGGTTACGCGCCGATGATCGGCGGCATCGGCTACGTGCTGGCGCCCGGGGACGCCGCCTACACATTGAAAACCGTTGCGGCGAAAGATGTCTGGGTGCGACCCACCGAGCGGGCGCGGGCCGAGGCGATCAGCCCACCGAGCGTGGAACCTCCGGCGAAGACAGCCGCGGGCACCTGGGCCGTCAGCTCCCCGCGCGTGCTGTCCGACCTCTTCTGGATCGGCCGCTACGGCGAGCGCGCCGAGAGCATGGCGCGGTTGCTCATCGTCGCCCGCGACAGGTTCCACGTGTACCGGCACCACCAGCACAGCGAGGAAAGCGAGTGCGTGCCGGTGCTGATGGCCGCACTGGGCCGCATCACCGGAACCGACACCGCGGCGGACGGCGACGGCGATCACGCCGAAATGATCGCCGTCGCCCCCTCGACGCTGTGGTCGCTCACCGTCGACCCGCACCGGCCCGGCTCCCTGGTGCAGTCGGTGGAAGGCCTGGCCCTTGCCGCCCGCGCGGTGCGCGACCAGATGTCCAACGACACGTGGATGGTGCTGGCCGCGGTGGAGCGCGCGCTGGCCCTCGACAGCGAGCCGCCGGAGTCGCTCGCCGAGGCCGACGCCGCGCTGACCCGGGCGCAGGCCCAGACGCTGGCCGGGATGCTGACCCTGTCGGGCGTGGCCAACGAGTCGATGGTGCGCGACGTGGGCTGGACGATGATGGACATCGGCAAGCGGATCGAACGCGGCCTGTGGCTGACCGCGCTGCTGCAGGAGACGCTGACCGTGGTGCGCGGCGCCGCCGCCGAACAGACCGTCATCGAGTCCACCCTGGTGGCGTGCGAGTCCTCGGTCATCTACCGTCGCCGCACGGCGGGCAAGGTCAGCGTGGCCGCCATGGTCGAGCTGACGCTGTTCGACGCGCAGAACCCGCGGTCGCTGCTGTACCAACTGGACCGGCTGCGCACCAATCTGAAGGACCTGCCCGGCTCGTCGGGGTCGTCGCGCCCGGAGCGGCTGGTGGACGAGATCGGCACCCGGCTGCGCCGATCCCATCCCGCGGTGCTGGAACGGGTCAGCGACGACGGGCGGCGCGCCGAGCTCGCGGGCCTGCTCGGCGCGGTCCACGCCGGGCTGCGCGACCTGGCCGACGTCATCACCACCACCCAGCTGGCCTTACCCGGTGGGATGCAACCACTTTGGGGTCCCGACGTGCGCCGGGTGATGCCCGCCTAGCCGTACGACGATGCACCCCGCGAGGCGGGGTGAGGAGGAGTGCGGCAATCCCGCCTAGCCGTACGACTTTCACGCGTTCGATGTCTCCCGCTCCGCGGCGATGCCGTGGTAGCGGTGTGGATCGGGCAGTCGCCGACGCCGCACCATGTGCACCAGCGCCAGGACCGAGAGCGTCGCGGCATAGATGCACCACAGTGACGCGAACGCCTGCACGTAGAGGACGGCGACCACCGTCAGCCCCACCAGGTTGGCTATCCCGAACACCACGATGGAGCGATAGCCCGACAGCACCGCCGGCCCGATGACGGCGATGATGTAGAGCGCCGCCCACACGTAGCCGTCGTGAACGGCGGTCTGGTACTGCAGCGCATGGGGGCACCTCGTCACTTTGACTGGTTCGGTGAGCACGATGACAGCCAGATACGCCGACACGACGGTGCCGAGCACGGCAAAAGGCGCCACCCGTAGCCGGGCACCGCGCGGCTCCAGCATCAAGATCGCCCACGGAACCCAGGCGGGAAGCAGCGGCAGCGCGATGAAGACATAGGCAAGCATCGCCAGGTGGGCCATCCCGGGGGAGACAACTTCGTTGGGCCACACCGCCGCCTCGATGAACTGATGGACCGAGAACACCGTCGGCAGCAAGGCGAAGGGCACTTCGCGCCAGTGCTTCACCTCGCGCAGTGTTGCCACGGCGACCGGCACGAGGGCGGCGCCCACCACCAGATCCGCCGTCATCGAGAAGCACATCGCTAACCCGCCACCGACGCGGGGCCCCGGGACTCCGACGTCGCCTCGTCGACGACGGTGTGGATGAACTTCATCTTCTCGAGCACCGCGGTCGGCAGCACGAACGGGTACAGGTCGTCGTGCCCCATCGACCGGTTCACCATGTTCAGTGACCACGACAGCGGCAGCCACATGTCGATGATCGTCTGAAATGCGCTGGGCCCCAGGGCCGGCCGGTCGAAGGTGGCCGAGGCCGCCGCCAGTCCGCACCACGCCGAGGTGTCCAGCGCGTCCCGGATGTGCAGGTAGTGGGCGAACGTCTCGGCCCAGTCCTCGCTCGGGTGCATGGTGGCATACGACGAGACGAAGTCGTTCTGCCAGCCCTCGGGCGCGCCCTCGCTGTAGTGGCGGTCGAGCGCCTCGGAGTAGTCGGCGTCGGGGTCGCCGAAGAGCTCGTTGAACCGCTCCAGGTGTTCGCGGTAGGGGGCGACCAGCCGGTAGAAGTAGTAATGCCCGATCTCGTGGCGGAAGTGCCCCAGCAGGGTCCGGTACGGCTCGTCCATTTCGACCCGCAGCTGCTCGCGATGCACGTCGTCACCCTCGGCCAAATCGATGGTGATGACCCCGTTCGCGTGCCCGGTCATCACGTTTTCGTGTGCGCTGGACAACAGCCGGAAGGCCAGCCCGTAGTCGGGGTCCTTGTCACGCCCGACGATCGGCAGCTTCAGCTCGTGCAGCTCGGCGATCAGCCGTCGTTTGGCCGCCTCGGCCCGGGCGAATTCGGCCAGCCCGACGGTGTCGGCGTCGTTGGGCCGTTCGGCGGTCAGCGCACACGACGTGCACAGCAACCGCGGGGTGTTGACCGGGACCAGCCAATTGCATTCGGCCACTTGAAGATTGGCGCACAACTGGTACTCGCTGGCGGGCACGACACCGGCGTGCTCGGTTGACTCGCCGTCGGAGATCACCAGCAGCGCCATCTGCTCAAGCGAAAAGCCTAGCGCGCTACCGCAATTCAGGCACGTCGAGTTCTCGAACGTCAGGCGCTGGCCACAGTTGGGGCAGGTGAAGTCACGCATGCGAGAAGTCGCCTTCAATGGGGTCTGAGTAGGGCACGACGTCGACGGCGACGTCGATGACACTGTGCCGCGAGTCGGTGTAGATGATGCCGCGCAGCGGCGGGACGTCCGCGTAGTCGCGGCCGCGTCCCACCACGATGTAGCGCTCGTCGACCATCTGGTCGTTGGTGGGATCGAGCCCCAGCCACTCGAATTGGCCGGGGTCCTGCGGAGTCCACACCGCGGCCCAGGCGTGCGTGGCGTCGATGCCGATCATCCGATCCTTTCCGGGGGGCGGGTCGGTGGCCAGGTAGCCGGACACGTAACTGGCCGCCAAACCGTTGGCGCGCAGGCAGGCGATCGCCAGCCTGGCAAAGTCTTGACATACCCCCTCCCGGGCCGCCAGAACCTCCTTGACCCCGGTGGAAATCGTCGTCGACCCCGACCGGTACGTGAAGTCGGTGAAGATCCGCGACGCCAGGTCGCGCAGCACCTCGATCAACGGGCGTCCGGGCGTGAAGCTGGGCGCGGCGTACTCGCGGACCTCGTCGGTGATCTCCGGCGGATTCAGGTCCAGGGTGAACTCGGTTGCCAGCGCCCCGGCGCGGCCCGCCGGCCGGGCCTCCTCCCAGGGCTTCAGCGCCGCCCCGCCGGAGTACAGGCCCGGCGCCGGCGGATAGACGTCGACGACGGAATCGCTGACCACCGTCAGGACGGTGTGCGGCTCGGTCACGTGGAAGTAGGAGCTGATGTTCCCGTAGGTGTCCGTGCTGGTGGAGCTGTCGGCGGGAGCCGGCTCGATGATCAGCCGATGCGCGACGCGACGCTGCCGCAGCGAGTCGCGCGGGGTCAGGAAGCCGCGACCGTACGAGCTGGTCACGACGTTGGAATAGCGGTATTCGGTGCGGTGGGTGACTCGATGCCGGCGGGCGGCCCCGGCGTCAGCTTCAGACACAAGGCTGATCAGATCACACACCGCGTCGTTACGGACTGTCGGCGGCGGCGGTTTGCCGATACGACGGCAACGGCGCGGAAACGGGAGCACAATCGAGGAGTGGCCACGTGGGACGAGGTCGCCCGCATCGTCGGCGAGCTGGCCCTCACCTCCGAGCCGTCACCGCACGACTGGCGGGTCGGCAAGAAATTGCTGGCCTGGGAGCGGCCGCTGCGGCCCTCGGAACGCGAGGCCCTGGCGCGAAACGGCCCAGAACCCCCGCGGGGCGACATCCTCGGTGTTCGGGTGTCCGACGAGGGAGTCAAATTCGCGCTGATCGACGACGAGCCGCAAACCTACTTCACCACCCCGCATTTCGACGGCTATCCCGCCGTGCTGGTCAACCTGGCCGAGATCTCGGTGCGCGACCTCCAGGAGCTCATCACCGAGGCGTGGCTGACGCAGGCGCCGCGGAAATTGGTGCAGGAGTTCCTGGCCGACTCGCGGTGAGATTCACACCTGCCGAAGGTCGATGACCCGTTGCAGGTCGTCGATGCAGGCGGTGACGGCGTCGGCGAGCATCACCTGGGTTTTCTCGCCGGCACCCGACGGCAACTGCGACGCGTGATGGCGGGCCGACGCCGCATACGCGCAGGCGCCGGCGGCGTCGCGGTCGGCGAGTGCGGTTGCGGCGGCGAGCACGACCAGCACCGTGTGCACGGGCTGGGCACGCTGTTCGCGGCCGCCGTCCGGGTTGGGGCCGACCGCCCGGGCCAGCTGCAACACGGAGCCGGCCAGCAGGGCCACGTGCACGGCCTGGTGATCGGCGGCGTGCACGGCGTCGCGCAGGCCCCATCGGCGCGGGGCGATGGTGACGACGTGGCGGGCGGTGGTGCGCGCCTCGAGCAGGCCGCTGAGCTGTTCGTGCACCCGGTCGACGGCCGTCAGCGGCCAGTCCGGCGAGGCGGCTTTGCGTCCGGCGGCGACGTCGGCGGCGCGCGTCAAGACGTCGTGCAGCACGGCCAGCACGCCGACGCGCGCGGCGCGCAGCAGCTGCAGTGGGTCGGCGGGAAACAGCAGCACGGCGAAGACGATGGCCACCGCACCGCCGATCAGCGCGTCGAAGATGCGTTCCAGCCCGACGCCGCCGTGGTAGAGGGCAAGCACCAGGATCGCCGACACGATGGTCTGGTTCGCGAACATCATCCCGTGCCCGATGAAGCCGCCCCGATGAAGACCGCGGCGCCGAGCGCGATCAACGCGGCGACGGCGATGGGCACCGCGCCGGGCCCGAGCAGGCCCTGGACCGCCGAGCCCAGCCCGATGCCGAGGGTCACCCCGATCATCATCTGGATGGCGCGTTGCGCGCGGAGCACGTTGCTGGTCGACAACGACACCGCGGCGGCGATCGGCGCGAAGAACGGCTGCGGGTGGCCCAGGACGTCGTGCGTCAGGTACCAGGACACCCCGGCGGCCGCCGACGTCTGCGCCAGGTTGAACCACACCGCGCGCAGCCGCTTGCCGCCCGCGCGCGCGGCGGCGAGGACCCTCGAGGGCACCGCCGGCCGCGAAGCGCCCACCGGCTAGGTCCGGATTAACTCGAACAGCGGAATCACCCTGCTGGTCTTGGCCTGGTACTCGGCGAAGCCGGGCGCCGCGGCGGTGACCTTGTCGAAGAGAGCGTCGCGCTCGTCGGTCGGCAGCTCGCGCGCAGTGACGTCGAATGCGTCGGTTCCGACCTCGACGCGGGCGCTCGGGTTGGCCCGCAGGTTGTGCACCCAGGCCGGGCTGACCGGGGCGCCGGCGAAGGAGCCGATGATGATGAGCTTGCCGTCGATGTGGAAGTACGCCAGCGGCGACACCCGGGGCTGGCCCGACTTGGCGCCGGTCGTGTGCAGCAGCAGCAGGTTGGCGTTGGCGAACTGGCCGCCGACCTTGCCGCCGTTGGCGCGGAACTCGTCGGCGATGGACTGGTTGAACGCGTTGATGGTCTCGGTGTCCGGGAGGTGTTCGCTCATGCCCGGTCAACCTTCTCGGGCTTGGCGTCTATTCCGGACTCCTTGCGCTGCTGGGCGGTGATCGGCGCCGGCGCATCGGTGAGCGGGTCGACGCCGCCGCCGGTCTTCGGGAACGCGATCACCTCGCGGATGGAGTCCACCCCGGACAGCAGGGCGTTGATCCGGTCCCAGCCGAAGGCGATCCCGCCGTGCGGAGGTGCGCCAAAGGTGAAGGCCTCCAACAGGAACCCGAACTTTTCTTCGGCCTCGGCGTGGTCCAGTCCCATCACCGCGAACACCCGCTCCTGGATGTCGCGGCGGTGGATACGAATCGAGCCGCCGCCGATCTCGTTGCCGTTGCAGACGATGTCGTAGGCGTCGGCGAGCACGTTGCCCGGATCGGTGTCGATCGCGTCCTCGTGACCCGGCTTGGGTGAGGTGAACGCGTGGTGCACCGCGGTCCACGCGCCCGAGCCGACGGCCACGTCGCCGGCCGCGGTCGCGTCGTCGGCGGGCTCGAACAGCGGCGGGTCCACCACCCAGACGAACGCCCAGGCGTCCGGGTCGATCATGCCCAGCCGGTGCGCGATCTCACCGCGCGCCGCCCCCAGCAGGGCCCGCGACGGCTTCGCCGGGCCCGCCGAGAAGAACACGCAGTCCCCCGGCTTGGCCCCCACGTGGGCGGCCAGGCCGTCGCGTTCGGCGTCGGACAGGTTCTTGGCGACCGGGCCGCCCAGCGTGCCGTCGTCGGCGATCAGCACGTAGGCCAGCCCGCGGTGGCCGCGCTGCTTGGCCCACTCCTGCCAGCCGTCCAGCGTCCGCCGGGGCTGCGAGGCGCCGCCCGGCATCACCACGGCACCGACGTACGGTGCCTGGAAGACGCGAAATGTGGTGTCGGAGAAGAACTCTGTGCAGTCGACGAGTTCGAGCCCGAAACGCATGTCGGGCTTGTCGGAGCCGAACCGTTGCATCGCCTCGGCGTAGCTGATCCGCGGGATGGGCGTCGGGATCTCATACCCGATCAGCGCCCACAGCGCGGACAGGATCTCCTCGGAGATGGCGAGGATGTCCTCGGCGTCCACGAAGCTCATCTCCATGTCGAGCTGGGTGAACTCCGGCTGGCGGTCGGCGCGGAAATCCTCGTCGCGGTAGCAGCGGGCGATCTGGTAGTAGCGCTCCATCCCGGCGACCATCAGCAGCTGCTTGAACAGCTGCGGGCTCTGCGGCAGGGCGTAGAACGAGCCGGGGTGCAGCCGGGCCGGCACCAGAAAGTCGCGCGCGCCTTCGGGGGTCGAGCGGGTGATCGTCGGTGTTTCGATCTCCACGAAATCGTGCTGCGCGAGCACCGCGCGCGCGGCGGCATTCACCTTGGAGCGCAACCGAATTGCTTCCGAGGGGCCGTCGCGCCGCAAATCGAGGTAGCGGTACTTCAGCCGCAGTTCCTCGCCGGCGGGCTCGTCGAGCTGGAAGGGCAGCGGCGCGCTCTCCCCCAGCACGGTCAGCGCGGTGGCGTTGACCTCGATGTCGCCGGTGGCGATCTCGGGGTTGGCGTTGCCTTCCGGGCGGATCTCGACCACGCCGGTGACCGCGACGCAGAACTCGGCGCGCAGCCGGTGCGCCTGGGCCAGCACGTCGTCGGCGCGGAACACCACCTGGGTGATCCCGGAGGCGTCGCGCAGGTCGATGAAGATGACGCCGCCGTGGTCGCGGCGGCGGGCCACCCAGCCCGCTAGCGTCACCTGCTGCCCGGCGTCGCTACTCCTCAGCGACCCGGCGGCGTGGCTGCGCAGCACAAAAACACTCCCCTTCACGTTGGACGACAGATCAGTCTAAGGGGCGGTGTAGTTTCGCTCGTATCGCCACAAACATCGCACTCGTCGGTCCGGGCGCCGTCGGTACGACGGTCGCCGCGCTGCTGCATCGGGCCGGACATTCGATCGTGGTGTGCGGCCGCACCCCGCGCGAGAGCATCGAACTGCGGCCCGACGGCGCCGACCCGATCGTCGTCCCCGGCCCGGTGCACACCGATCCCGCGGAGGTTTCCGGCCCGGTGGACGTGGTGCTGTTGGCCGTCAAGGCCACCCAGAACGCGCGGGCGGCCGGCTGGCTGGCCCGGCTCTGCGACGTCCACACCATCGTCGTGGTGCTGCAAAACGGTGTGGAGCAGGTCGAGCAGGTGCGGCCGCACTGCCCGCAATCGCCCGTCATCCCCGGCATCGTTTGGTACTCGGCCGAGTCCCAGCCCGGCGGCTGGGTGCGGCTGCGCGGCGAGGCGGCCCTGGTGCTGCCCAGCGGGCCCTCGGCGGCGACGGTCGCCGACCTGCTGCGCGGCGCCGGCTGCCGGGTGGACTGCGACCCCGACATCATCACCGCGGCCTGGCGCAAGCTGCTCACCAACGCGCTGGCCGGGTTCATGGCGCTGTCGCGGCGGCGGTCCGGGATGTTCCGCCGCGACGACGTGGCCGCGCTGTCGCGCGGCTATGTCGCCGAATGCCTGGCCGTCGCCCGCGCCGAGGGCGCCCGCCTGCCCGACGGCATCGTCGACGAGTTGGCCGACATGTTCCGCAACGTCGCCGAGGACATGAGCACGTCGATCCTGGCCGACGCGGAAAATCACCGGCCGATGGAATGGGACGTCCGCAACGGCGTGATCATTCGCAAGGCCCGCGCTCACGGCCTGGCCACACCGATCAGCGACGTCGTGGTGCCCTTACTGGCCGCGGCCAGCGACGGCCCCGGCTAGATTATTTTCATGTTCCCCTGCGAGCGCGTCGACGTGAACTTCATCGATACGGCGCCATTTGCGTTCCGCAACAGCGTCGACCTGGCCATCACCCCCGAGCAGCTGTTCGAGGTGCTCTCCGACGCGGGGTCCTGGCCGCGCTGGGCGAAGGTGATCACCAAGGTGACCTGGACCAGCCCCGAGCCGCGCGGCGTCGGCACCACCCGCGTCGTCGAGATGCGCGGCGGCATCGTCGGCAACGAGGAATTCCTCGCGTGGGAACCCTTCACGCACATGGCGTTTCGGTTCAATGAATGCTCGACCAAATCCGTGGCGGCCTTCGCCGAGGACTACCGGGTCGAGGTTATCCCGGGCGGCTGCCGGCTGACGTGGACCATGGCCCAGAAGCCGGCCGGCCCGGCGAAGCTGGCGATGGTGGTGGTCGGGCCGCTGCTGAACCTGGCCCTGCGCCGATACCTGCGCAATCTCCGCAGCTACACCGACTCCCTTGCGACCCGGCAACCTTAGGAGCGTGTCATGACCTTCAACGAGGGCATGCAGATCGACACCAGCGCAGCGTCGTCGTCCGGCGGCGGCGGGATGGGGATGGCCGTCGGGGGCGGCGGCCTCGGGCTGATCATCCTGCTCGGGGCGCTGTTTTTGGGCGTCGACCCCGGTCGCGTGATGAACCAGCCGCAGACCAACACCGGCGGCTATTCCGCGCCCGGCTTCGACCTGAGCCAGTGCAAGACCGGCGCCGACGCCAACAAGTACGTGCAGTGCCGCGTGGTCGCCACCGGCAACTCCGTGGACGCGGTGTGGCATCAGCTGATGAACGGTTACACCCGCCCCCATGTGCGGCTGTTCACCGCCCGGGTGAGCACCGGCTGCGGGGCGGCCACCACCGCGGTCGGGCCGTTCTACTGCCCGGCCGACCAGACGGCGTACTTCGACACCGATTTCTTCCAAGAGCTGGTCGACCGATTCGGTTCCAGCGGTGGGCCATTCGCCCAGGAGTACGTCGTTGCCCACGAATACGGCCACCACGTGCAACAGCTGCAGGGCCTGCTCGGCCGCGCCCAGCAGGGCGCGCAGGGCTCCGGCGGCAACGGCGTGCGCACCGAGCTGCAGGCCGACTGCTACGCCGGGATCTGGGCGCACTACGCCTCGACGGTCAAGCAGGAGAGCACCGGTGTGCCCTACCTGGAGCCGTTGAGCGACAAGGACATTGCCGACGCCCTCTCGGCCGCGGCGTCGGTGGGCGACGACCGCATCCAGAAGCAGGCGACCGGACGGGTCAACCCCGAGTCCTGGACGCACGGTTCCTCGGACCAGCGCCAGCATTGGTTCACCGTCGGCTATCAGACCGGTGACCCGAAGAAGTGCGACACCTTCTCCGCGCCGGAATTGGGCTAGCCCTACGACGATGCACCCCGCGCAGCGGGGTGAGGAGGAGTAGGGCAATCGGGCTAGCCCTACGACGATGCAGCCCGCGCAGCGGGGTGAGGACGAGTAGGGCAATCGGGCTAAGCCAGTAGGCCTTTCAGTTCGGTGCGACCCTGCTCATCGAGCGGGAGCAGCGGCGCGCGCGGGTCCCCGACCGGGAAGTCGAGCAGCTCCAGACCGGCCTTGACGGTGGTGGCCAGTCCGCCCGCGACGATGAAGGTGAGCAGCGGCTTGAGATCGTCGTACAGCTTCTGGGCCGTGTCGAGGTCGTTCGCCCGCACCGCCTCGTAGAGGTCGATGCACGGCTGGGGCCGCAAACACGGTGCGGCCGTGCACCATCCGGACGCGCCGGCCTTGAGCGCGTCGAGCACCAGCGGGTTGCTGCCGTTGTAGAAGGGCAGCCGGTTGCCGGACAGTTCGGCGATGCGCTGCATGCGGGTCAGGTCGCCGGTGGACTCCTTGACCATGGTCACGTTGTCGATGGATTCGAACATGCGGACCAGCAACTCGGGCGGCATGTCGACGCCGCTGGTGGCCGGGTTGTTGTAGGCCATGATCGGGATCGAGATGGCGTCGCCGATACTGCGGTAGTGCTGGAAGATCTCCCGCTCGCTCAGCTTCCAGTAGGACACGGGCAGGATCATCACGGCGTCGGCCCCGGCCTGCTGGGCGTAGGTGGCGCGCCGAACGGTCTTGGCGGTGGTCACATCCGACACGCCGACGACCACCGGCACCCGGCCCGCGACGGTGGCGATGGTGGTGTCGACCACGGTGTCGAATTCGGGTTCGTCCAGATAGGCCAGTTCACCGGTGCTGCCCAGCGGCGCGATCGCATGAACGCCCGCGGACACCAGCCGGTCGACCAGCGCCGCAAGGCGTTTCGTGTCGATGCCGTCCCCAGAGAACGGCGTTACCGGGTAGGCGATGATGCCGTGGATCTTGGTCTCGGACGTTTGCACCACAGGCGGACTCCTCGGATTCGGTTGGTGGGTAACGGTTTAGCCGGCCAGCAGGTCCGGGTGCCGGGCCAGGGCCCGGCGGGCGTAGTAGGCGAAGTTGGCGCGACTACGCTGCGGCGACAGCGTCCAGTCGTGGGCCTCGCGGGCCAGTTCTTCGGGTAGCTCTTTGACGGTGCCGGCGGCCATGGCGGCCAGCTGCAGTTTGGCGGCGCGCTCGATGAGGACTCCCAACGAGCACGCCTCCTCGACGCTGGCGCCGGCGATGACGTGGCCGTGGTGGGCCAGCAGGACCGCCTTCTTGTCGCCGAGCGCGGCGGAGATGATCTCCCCCTCTTCGTTGCCGACCGGCACGCCCGGCCACTTGGCCAGAAACGCGCAGTCGCCGTAGAGCGGTGTGGTGTCCATGTGGGACACGATCAGCGGAACCTCCAGCATCGACAGCGCCGCCACGTGGAACGCGTGCGTGTGCACGATGCATTGCACGTCGGGGCGGGCGCGATAGATCCAGCTGTGAAAACGGTTGGCGGGGTTGGCCATCCCGTCACCATCGAGGACGTTGAGGTCCTCGTCGACCAGGAGCAGGTTGGCGTCGGTGATCTCGTCGAAACCCAGGCCGAGCCGCTGGGTGTAGTAGGTGCCGTCCGCCTCGGCGCGGGCGGTGATCTGTCCGGCCAGCCCGGAGTCGTGCCCGGCGTCGAACAGCGCGCGGCACGTCAGGGCCAGCTTCTGGCGTGTGGTCAGCTGCGAATCGGCGGCGTCTTTGGCTTGAAAGGCCGTCAACTGTTCGGCGGCCCGGCGCATCAAGTCGGATTTCGAATCGGTGAACGTGCTGGCCATAACGGGCTCCCTCGGCGATATGACACAATAGTATCACTATAGGAAACCTTGTGTCATGAGAGGGGCGGCCGGTGACCGCACTGCTGCGCGCGGTCCGCAAGCAACGCGGCCTCACCCTGGAGGCCCTGGCCCAGCAGACCGGGCTGACCAAGAGCTACCTGTCGAAGATCGAACGTCGGCGCAGCACGCCGTCGATCGCGGTCGCCCTCAAGGTCGCCAAGGCGCTGGACGTCGACGTCGGGCGGCTGTTCTCCGACGAGGCGGCGCACGAGAAGATCACCGTCGAACGCGCCGCGACCGCCGAGGGCGAGCGCTACCGGGTGCTGGCCGCGTCGCTGCTGGGAAAGTCGATGTCGCCGTTCGTGGTTCGCCCGACGGAGATGCTGGCCGATGACCCGCATCCGGAGCACGCGGGTCAGGAATTCATGTTCGTGCACGCCGGGACCGTCGAACTCGACTACGGGGATCAGACGTACACGCTCGGGCCCGGCGACAGCGCCTATTTCGACGCGTCGATCAGCCACAAGGTCCGGGCCGTGGGCGCCGAACCCGCCGAAGTCGTCGTCGTGGCTACCAGGGACGCGTCGAGCAGGTGACGCCGGTGGTGGCGCTCTGGGTCACCACGACCTGGCCGTCCACCGCGATCTGGCACTGAATCTGCGGCATGTTCGACGAGTCGCAGTCCGGCCAGTGGCATCCGCCGCTGGCGTTGACGAACGCCCACTGGTTGGGGTCCGCCAGGGTGGCGTTGTAGACGAGCGGCTGCCCGGCGGCGAACGCCGTCTGCACGGTGTTCAGGAACTGCGACGAGTTCGAGTTGAAGGCCGCCTGGCTGGGCGGATCGCTGTTCATGTACCTGACGTTGCCGGTCAGGTTGCCGGTGGCGGTGATCGTGTACGTCACCTGGTGGCCGGCGGGATCCGCATGGGAGGTCGCGGGCGTCGCAATCATCGCAGCGGCCGCGGCAAACGTCGCCGCCGCGATCCCCGTGGTCGCTATTCGCACGTTCGTCATATCTCAAACGCTACCGAATCCGTTACAGCCGCATCCGGGAAACGGCTCCTACCATGCGGGGCGTTCACCTTCAGGTTGCTCGGCTCCGGTATGAAGCAAGGGTGAGCACCGATTCGGAACCCGCCGGCATCAGCCGCCGCCGGTTACTCACATCGAGTGCGGCCTCCGCGGTCCTCGGCGGCGTCGGGGTGGGCGGCGCCACGCTGCTGTGGTCGCAGTCCGCAAGCTCCCGCGGGCCGTCGGCCTGGTTGCAGCCCGACCGCAACGGCGCGCCGCCGATCGGCGGCCTGCACCTGCAATTCGGCAAGGACGCCGCGACCGAGGTGGTGGTCTCCTGGCACACCACCGACGCCGTCCGCAATCCGCGCGTCATGCTCGGCACACCGACATCCGGCTTCGGCCGCACCGTGGCCGCCGAGACCCGCACCTACCGGGACGCGAAGTCCAACACCGAAGTTCGCGTCAACCACGCCCGGCTGACCGACCTGACCCCGGACACCGACTACGTGTACGCCGCGGTGCACGACGGCGCCGAACCGGAACAGGGAACCGTGCGCACGGCACCGTCGGGACGAAAGCCATTGCGTTTCACCAGCTTCGGCGACCAATCCACCCCGGCCCTGGCCAAGATGCCCGACGGTCGCTATGCCACCGACAACATCGGCTCGCCCGCCGCCGCCGACACCACCATGGCCATCGAGCGCCTCGGCCCGCTGTTCAACCTGGTCAACGGCGACCTGTGCTACGCCAACCTGGCCCAAAACCGGATCCGCACCTGGTCGAACTGGTTCGACAACAACACCCGCTCGGCGCGCCACCGGCCCTGGATGCCGGCGGCCGGCAACCACGAGAACGAATTGGGGAACGGCCCAATCGGTTACGGCGCCTACCAGACCTACTTCGCGGTGCCCGATTCCGGTTCCAGCCCCCAGACCCGCGGCCTGTGGTACTCGTTCACCGCCGGGTCGGTGCGGGTGATCAGCCTGGCCAACGACGACGTGGCCTACCAGGACGGCGGCAACTCCTACGTGCACGGCTACTCCGGCGGAGAGCAAAAGCGCTGGCTGGCAAGCGAACTCGCCGCGGCCAGGAGCGATCCGGACATCGACTGGGTGGTCGTGTGCATGCACCAGACGGCGATCTCCACCGCCGACAAGACCAACGGGGCCGACCTGGGCATTCGGGAGGAATGGCTGCCGCTGTTCGACCGGTATGGGGTCGATCTGGTGGTGTGCGGCCACGAACACCACTACGAGCGCTCGCACCCGTTGCGGGGGACGCTG
The DNA here is from genome assembly GCF_976985685.1 of Mycobacterium sp. NTMscope_Eco_3. Lineage (NCBI taxonomy): Bacteria > Bacillati > Actinomycetota > Actinomycetes > Mycobacteriales > Mycobacteriaceae > Mycobacterium > Mycobacterium sp. NTMscope_Eco_3. Next base: position 3,390,068 of record NZ_CDRJYZ010000001.1, read on the forward strand.
GGGACCGACACCCGAACGCCGATACCCGTGGACACCCGAAGCGATCTCATCGACTCCACCCGGGGAACGGTGCACCTGGTCATCGGCGGCGGCGGCACCTCGGCGCCGAGCAACGGGATGTTCTTCCCCGAACCCCGATGCCGGGTGGTCACCGGCGTGGGGGCGTTTGACCCCGGACTGCGGCGCAAGGCGCCGATCTACGTCCTCGAGGACGCGCCATGGTCGGCGTTCCGCGACCGCGACAACCCTTACGGCTTCGCGGCTTTCGACGTCGACCCGGGCCACCCCGGCGGCAACACCTCGATCAAGGCGACGCACTATGCGCTGCGGGGCCCGCTCGGCGCCATGGTCGTGATCGACGAATTCACGCTGACCAAGCCGCGCCGCGACAAGACCGGCTAGCTCAAAACAACGTCTGCTGAACGGGTTCCGGCGCCGCGGCCGAAACCGCCTGGGAGAACGGGCGGTGATCGCCGGCCAGCCGGTATTTGGCGATCAGCGGGGCGGCCCGCTCCCGCAGCATGTCGCGATAACCCTGCGGCAGGTAGGCGCCCCGCCGGTACAGCTCGCGGTAGCGGCCGACCAGTTCGGGATGGGAGCGCGCCAGCCAGGACATGAACCATCCGCGGGTCGAGCTGCGCAGGTGCAGACCGAAAACCGTCACGCTGCCGCCGCCGGCCGCCGCGATCTGGCCGAGCAGCCCGTCGAGATGCTCGACGGAATCGGTGAGATACGGCAGCACCGGCGCGACCATCACATGACAGTCCAGCCCCGCGGCGCGGATCGCGCCGATCAGACCCAGCCGGGCCTGCGGGGTGGGCGTGCCGGGCTCGACGTCGCGGTGCAGCTCGGCATCCCCGACCGCCAGCGACACCGCGACCGACACCGGGACCTGCGCTGTGGCGTCGGCGATCAGCGGCAGGTCGCGGCGCAGCAGGGTGCCCTTGGTCAGGATCGAGAACGGCGTACCCGATTCGGCCAGGGCGCCGATGATGGCGGGCATCAACGCGTAGCGCCCCTCGGCCCGCTGGTAGGGATCGGTGTTGGTGCCCAGGGCGACGGTCTCGCGCTGCCACGACGGGCGGCGCAGTTCGCGGCGCAGCACCTCGGCCACGTTGGTCTTGACGACGACCTGGGTGTCAAAGTCGTTGCCGCAGTTCAACTCCAGATATTCGTGGGTGGGCCGGGCGAAGCAGTACCGGCAGGCATGCGAGCAGCCGCGGTAGCCGTTGACCGTATAGCGAAACGGCAGGGCCGCCGCGTTCGGCACCTTGTTCAGCGCGGACTTGCACAGCACCTCGTGAAAGGTGATCCCCTCGAACTGCGGCGAGCGCACGCTGCGGACGAAACCGATACGTTGCAGCCCCGGCAGCGCCCCGTCCTCCACCGGCTTCCCGTTGACCGCGACGGCCTGGTTTGCCCACCGCATCCCTTCATTCGAACATCAGTTCGAGATCGAGTCAAGCGCCGGCGGCTCATCCGACCCTGTGTGCGCCTTCGAAAGTCGGCCTTGTGCGAGGTAGCAAACCAGATTAGTTTCGGTTAACCGAGGCGAAGGCGGGGTGTTCAGGCATGCGTTTGATCCATGTCGCGGCGGCGGTAGGCATTCCCGTCGTCGTACTGATGGGGGCGTCGCCCGCTCACGCGGAAACCGGCGCCAATGGCTACGCCCAATGCATCGGAGGCGACGCGAAGCCCCCACCGCCGGGGGTGAGTGCAGACCTGTGGTTCCCCAGCGTCCATGTGATTGACAACGACATTATTTCGGGTGTGCCAGCTGCCGAAGTCGTTGAGAGGTTGGTGAACATGGGAGTCAAGCGCGAGGACGCCGTTCGCCGCGTGCAGTGTTATCTGGTCAACTCACCGCATTAGCCCTCTTCTGATGAAGGCCGGACCCGGGGCTAAGCTTCGGATCGTCGCCCTCCACGTCAGCCACGAGGACTTATGACCGAACGCATCGAGACTTCCCGCACAATCGCCGCACCCGCGTCGGACATCTTCGCCGTGCTGTGCGACCCGCAGGGCCACGTGGCGATCGATTCGTCCGGGATGCTCCAAGACGCCGAGGGTGATCCGGTGCGCGGCGTCGGCGACACCTTCGTCGTCCACATGGACCGCGAATCCTTGAATGATTTCCCGCAATTGGGCAGATACGACGTCACCGTCGACATCAAGCAGTTCGAGCAGGATCGCCTGATTGCGTGGACGGTTCTGGGGCAGATCCAACCGCCGATCGGCCATGTGTACGGCTACGTGCTGGCGCCCACCGAAGACGGCGCGGCCACCGTGGTCACCTCGTTCTACGACTGGTCGGACATCGACCCCAAGTGGCGGGAAGCCGGGATTTTCCCGATCCTGTCTGAGGGCGCGCTGCGGGCGACCCTGGGGATTCTCGACCGCACCGTCCGCCGCGGTTATCCCCGAGGAATAATCCTGTAGCCGGGCGGCAGAAAGGATCGACATGTTGCATTCGATGATTCTGGCGAGTTCGGATCCCGTCGCGGCCGGCTTCATTCTGCGTGGCATCAAAGGGATTTTCGTCGCGATCGGCAGCATCATCGCCGCAATAGTCTGCGGCGTCATCGCCATGATGAAGGGCCGCAACCCACTGGGATGGGGAATCCTTGGACTGTTCTTCTCCATCCTCACCCTGATTGTGGTGATCGTCATTCCCAGCAAGAAATGACCGGACCGCGCCGTCCGACGCCGGCGCGTTAGAACGGCGGCGGCTCCCCATCCCCGACGGCGTGGGTCGAATCGGAATACCAAGCGTGCGAAGGCCTTTCGGCCTGGCGCGCCAGTCGGTTGTGTTTGCGTTCGGTGGCGATGCGGGTGGCGCGGTCTTGGGTGCGGGTGCGGCGGCGTTGGGGCATCATCGCGGCACGGTCGGCGCAGGGTTGGGGTCTTGGCGCCGGGGCGGGCAGTGGCAGTTCGGCGGTGGGTGCGCACAGGCTGGGAAACAGCAGGGCGCTGCCCGGGGTGCTCACATAAGTGCGCCCGGCCGGGGAGGTCCAGATCAGCGTGCCGTCGGGCAGTTGCTGGTCGCGCCAGCCCCAAAACGTTTTCACCAAATGATGCGTCCGGCACAAAGCCTTGAGGTTAGTGATAAGTCATGAATGTGCCCGCTTACTTTGGGCCTAGAAGGATTCGCGTTAAGGATCCGCAAACCGGGCACACGGCGAGTGCTGGTTGGATGCGCCACATCGTCACCTCATCGGAGTCCACCGCGCCACGCCAGGGCTGAGAACTCCGCACCGGGATCAGCACTGCCATCTGAGACCTCGATGTTTACCACCGCAGAACCCCGGGATGGGAGTGAGCGTGCGCGCACCATGTTGCGCAAATTCAACGGAAGCCGTCACAGTGTGGCGGTGCCGGGGCGGTTGCGCGCCGGCTATAAGATGGCCCAGTGCAAATGTTGCAGTCTATTAATGAGTTGCAGCTGGTGGTTTTGGAGCGGTCGGTGATATCGATATGCGCTGTTTGCCTACATCTCCGAGGCGTGGCGGTGTCCGATCCACCGGGGCTGACTTTGTTGTCCCGGTTGATGCAGCACTCATTCGCTGATGGGCTCAGCTATTCGGGGGCCGTGTCGGCCGTGATGGGCCATGCGGTGGGTTTGTGCCCGAGCTGCGGCGCGGACGGCTGGCTAACGGAGCCAACCTCGTGAGTAGTTTCCGTCCAGTCGGCGATCCCACCGAGCTTGCAGATGATCTGTGCTGCGCGGAGTCCACGCACGTCGGGCAGACGTCTCTGGCGCGGGACGGGGAATGGCATCGCGCCGCGCGTTGGGCGCGGCGTCTGGCCTGGGTCAGCCTGATCGCGATGCTCACCGAGGGTGTCGTGGGGCTGTGGCAGGGCCTGGCGGTCGGGTCTATCGCACTGACTGGGTGGGCGCTAAGCAGCGCGCCAGAGGGCTTGGCCAGCGCGATGGTGGCGTGGCGGTTCACCGGCTCGCGGACTCTGTCCGAGACCGCCGAACGGCGCGCCCAGCACGGTGTTGCGGTGTCGTTTTGGCTGACAGCCCCCTACATCGCCGCCGAATCTATTCGGCACCTCGCTGGTGGGCACCACGCTGAGACGTCGATGATCGGTATCGTGTTGACGGCCGCTACCTTGTTGGCGATGCCTATCCTCGGCCGGGCCAAAAAGCAACTCGCCGTCCGGCTGGGCTCGCCGGCCACCGCTGGCGAAGGTACCCAGAACTATCTTTGTGCGGCCCAGGCCGCCGCGGTGTTGGTCGGCCTGGCGGTAACTGCCCACTGGCCGGGGAGCTGGTGGTTTGATCCGGCGATCGGGCTTGCGATCGCCGCGGTCGCCGTGTGGCAAGGCATTCGAGCCTGGCGCGGCGAGGACTGTGGATGTTGAATCAGAACGACACGTCAGCGAGCACCGTCAGCCGCGGGGGGATGGGGCAGGCGGCTGCTGGTGACCTCCGCCATCGGCCGTGGTTGTGCCGGATCGCTGACCACCCCCGCCTTTGGGACTACTCCATAACTCGCGTTCACCAATGGGCCCGCTATGCGGGCACCTCCCATGTCGAACAACCATGGCGACTGGCAGTTGTGATGGCGCCAGCAGTGGCCCCCAATCCGAAATTTTATAGGTTTTCTCGGGCAGCAGCGTTGGGCGGAGGCGACTTCTCTTAACGCGGTCTTGGTAGCGTTGTGCCACCGCCTATCACCGGACAGGAAAGACATGCCGGACACGCCAACCCGTGAGACGCGCCTGCGGGCGCTGGTGCTCGGCTACAACGGGCTGCTGGCCGGGGTTGCCGGATTCATCAATTCGGTGGCGCTGCTGGTCTTGGCGTTTCCGGTGGGCAACCTGACCGCGTTGAGCACCCAGCTGGGCATGGATTCAGCCAATCCGCTGCTGTACGAGAGCTGCATGATCGCACTGATCGTAGGCGGATTTCTGGCCGGAGCCGCCGGGGCCGGCGCTGTACTGGCGCCGGTGCAAACCCACACCAGTGCGCGCCACGCCGCGGTCCTGCTCGCCGAGGCCGCGCTGCTGTTGGCCGCAGCCGGTATCGAGATTCCCGGGTTCAAGGCGCTGCTGGCTGCGGCCGCGTGCGGGCTGCAAAACGCGATGACCTCGAACTCGCCCGGGATGGCAATCCGCACAACGCACTTCACCGGCACCATCACCGACCTCGGATTGATACTGGGCCGCAGCCGCCGCCACGGGATGGACAAGTGGAAGGCCGCGGTGCTCACGACGACCGTGGTGCTATTCGTCGGCGGCGGCGCGACGGGCGCCCTCATTGGCGGCCGGTTGGGCCACAACGCACTGCTTCTTCCAGCTGCCGCCTGCCTGGCTGTCGCGATAGCCAGCCTGCTGTATAGCCGGCGGCGCAGCACCCGATTGGCCCGCGCGATATCGGCCCCCGAGCGCTCGCATCGCTCCCTTGCTGATCAGGCGACGGCGGGGTAACCGCGGAGCCCAAGCCATGCGCATTCGTATATGCGCATGCGTTTATAGTTTGTTAGTCTGGGCGGGTAAGGCATCGCCGTTGCCTGATTAGGGAGGTCCAAATGGCAGACGAGCGCGGATCAATGGAGGCCAAAGAGTCAACGCTGCTGTGTCCGCGGTGTGTGTCGCAGATGCTGCCGGTGCAGCGCTTCGGCGTGACGATCGATCAGTGCACGGGTTGCGGCGGCGTCTTCCTGGACCGGGGCGAACTAGAGCAACTCTCCGAGGCCGAGGCCAAGTTCTACGCCGCCCAACAGCCACCCCAACCCGCGCCACCGCCGGGAGGGTATGCGCCTGCGCAGTACCCAGCGCAGCCCGCGTACGTCGAAAATCCCCGCCCTAGAGGATTTTTGGGTGGATTGTTCGGAGAAGGCTATTACGGTGGTCGCCACGGAGGATATCGCGGCGGACATCACTGACATTGATGTGTTGACGCGGTCCGGTTAAGGATTGGTCGTGGTCTGCTACCGGTAGCGTCCGCCGTAACTGATGCCATGCTGGGTTGTTCTTGAATTAGTCAATTCAGCCAACTCAGCGCCGGCGTGCCCAGGATCTGAGCGGCGCGATCCTGGCATTGATTTGTAAATCGCCGCAACGGGTCGTCTGTGTGCGGCGCGGATCGCAGCGTAGCTTGACGTTTTTCGGTGCGACGGTGTCGGTCCGTTTCACGATCGCGACCTGGCGTCCCCTCGAGTCATCTTTTAACACATGTGAGATGAAGCGGTGCGGCGGGACCCCACACTTCTGCTCGATATGGCCACAGCCCCGGACTACGGCGGTGTGGTGTTCCTCCTTTGTTATCCGAGGGTCGTCGAGGGTGGTAGCACTGTCAGGCGGGGCATGAACCGGAGGTCGGTTTCGCCGACGTTGCCTATGCCGCGCCCGGCCATCGTTGCCAGCGGCGCGCCGAGCATGCTTGCGGGAGCCCCCGTTGTGGCTCCTGGGGCAGTGGCCAGGCTGGTGCTGGGCAGCGCCGTCGCGGCAGAACTCATTGCTGGGGCCGCCGATGCCCAGGTTTGGGGCACCGACAACGCCCCGACCGTGGCCGCCCGGCCCACGCCCGCCGACACGGCCGCCCCGCCGAGTCCTGCTGAGCCGGGTGCTCCCAGCGCGCTGGACGCAAGCGCGCCCGTCAGCCCCGGTCCCGAAGCTGCGGTGCTGGCGGCGGTGACGGCCGGCATCAGAGATTTCAGCTGATTCGCGTTCGAGAGCAGCGCACTCGATATCCACCCAACCGAACTTGTCATCGACAACGCCGGATTCATGGAACTGAGCGACGAACTCAACGACGACAGCGACCCCGTCGATGACTCGGACGTGGACGATAGCGGGGAGGCGAGCTGCTGCAGGGCCGTGGGCACCGTGGAGGTCACCTGAGACAGGACCGCTTGCGCGTCGGTGCTGGCCGAGCTGCCGACAGCTTGGCCGACCGCGGTCCCCTGTCCGGCCAGGCCGGCCGGGTTGCTGGCGGGCTGCGGCGGGGTGAACGGGGTCAGGAGCGACGCACTGGCCGAGGCGGCGGCGTAGCCATACATCGCGGCGACGTCTTGGGCCCACATCGCCGCGTACTGTGCCTCGGTGGCCGCGATCGCGGGCGTGTTTTGCCCGAGGATGTTGGTCGCGATCAGCGACAGCAACAGGCTGCGGTTGGCCGCGATGACTGGTGGCGGCACCGTCATCGCAAAGGCCGACTCATAGGCGGCCGCGGCCGCCATGGCCTGCGAAGCCGTCTGCTGTGCCGTGGCGGCAGTGGTGTCCATCCACGCCACGAAAGGGGCGCTCGCGGCGGCCATCGCCGCCGACGCCGGACCCAGCCACGGTCCGCTCGTCAGCCCTGAAACCACCGAGGAATACGAAGCGGCCTCCGCATATAGCTGCTCGGCGAGCCCCGCCCAGGCCGACGCTGCGGCCAGCATCGAGCCCGGGCCCGGACCGGCATAAATCCTTGCCGAGTTGATCTCGGGTGGCAAAGCTGCGAAATCCATCATTCACCTCGGAGTGCTTAGCCGGCCGCGATCGCGTTGGCGGCCTCGGTGAGCGCATACGAATCAGCTCTGACACCAAGGGGTTTCGCGACTAATTCGTGGATCGCCGCAGCTTGGGCGCTGACGGCCTGGTACATCTGCGCGCGCGCGGCGAACTGCAGCGCCGTCAACGCCGACACCTCACCGGCGGCGGCGGGAACCACCCCGGTCGTCGGGGCGGCCACGGCCGCGTTTTCGGCGCTCATCGCCGAGCCGATGCCCTGCATATCGTCTGCCGGTGCAGTCAGAGCCTTCGGCTGGGTAGTCACAAAAATCATGGGCTGCTCCTCACTGTTTCCGCCTGGACTTCTTCTGATGGACACGACTCAACCCGCGCATCGGAGAACGCGGGTCCGGCGGAGCGGGCGGGGTTGAGGTGGTGCAGGGCAACTGTGGCGATGATGCCGATGAGAACCAGCCCGCCCCACACCAGTGCGCCGGCGCTGAGCCGTTGTGCCGCACCGAATATCGATCCGGTAGCCAGGTTGCCGACGAGGATTCCGGCTCCGACGATGGTGTTGTAGAACCCGTAATGGGTGGCCACGAGCCGGCCTCCGGCCAGCGAGACGACGGTGTCCATCTCGAAGGGGAAGACCGCGGCCGAACCGACGGCCAGCAGTGCCGCCGACACCAGCAGGGCCCCCACCGCCGCGGGTGTCCCGAACCGATGGCCGTCGGGGACGACCGTCAGCGGCACAAACGAGGCCGCCAGGATGGCCACACCGATGGCCAGGCTACGTCCAGATCCCCAGCGTTTGGTGAACCAACGGGTGATGCGCAGCTGTCCGATCACCGCAACCAGGCCAGAGACAACGAAAAGAACTGCAACCAAAGCCTTTCCAGAGCGCGGCGTCAGCATCGACGCCTGCAGCGGCAGCGCCAGGTACACCTGGAACGTCAACACGTAGGAGCCGATCATCGCCGCCGCGAAGAGCAGGAACGGCCGGTTGCCGGCGACAACCCGCCAGTCCTGCAGAAACGACTTCTGCTGCGGCGCCGAATCGACACCGCGTTGCGGCAACGCCAACAGCTGCGCCACGGTCAACACTGCGAACACGGCCGCCGCTGCCGCCGCCGTGACCTGAAAGTCAACGGCCACCAGGACCAGTCCGACCAGCGGACCCAACAGGATTCCGGCCTGATAGAAGAGGCTGAACATGGCGAAGGCCTCCACCCGGCGATCTCCGGCGTCAGCGGCCAGATAGGCACGCACCGCCGGGTTGAACAAGGCGCCGGCGAAACCGGTTGCCGCCGCGGCGATAAGCACAGCCGGCAACGAGTGAGCCACCACAAGCAGCGCGAAACCGCCTGTGCGCAACAGACATCCAGCCACGATCAACGGCTTGTAGCCCAGCCGGTCGGCCAGCGTGCCGCCCACGATGAACATGCCCTGCTGGGAGAAATTCCGCACGCCCAGCACCAATCCCACCGCCCAGGCGGCCAGCCCGAGCGGGCCAGCCAGGTACCCCGCCAGATACGGCATCAGCATGTAAAAACCCATGTTGATGCCGAACTGGTTGATCATCAGTACCCGGCTGGGCCCGTCGAATCCGCGAAACCGCGCGATAAAGCCCTTCATCGCGACACCAGTGTGGGGTTGGTGATGGTGGTGGTGCGGGTCCAGGAGGTGATGACGTGTTGGTTGGGGTCGGTGAGGGTGGTGGGCTCGGCGACGGGTTGCCAGTTCAACAGCTGGTGCTCGCGGCAGTAGTCGTCGTTGTAGATGGTGTCGAAGTAGCGTTGGGGTCCGTCGGGAAACACTGCGGCGATGCGGGTGTCTTTGGGGTAGGTGCGCGCGGCCCAGCCGGCGACCAGCGTGACGGCGCCGACGCTCCAGCCGCCGCTGGCGAACTGGCTGGCCGCCAAAGTGCGTGCCGCCCAGACGGCTTCGTGTGGGGCCACCCAGTGCACCTCGTTGAAGGCGGGGTAGTCGATGTTGGCCGGGTGGATGCTGGAGCCCAGTCCGCGCATGAGCCGGGTGGTGGCCGGTTGGCCGAAAATGGTCGAGCCGATGGTGTCGACCCCGATCAGTTTCATGTCGGGGTTGAATCGGCGCAGCACCCGCGCCACGCCGGCGGAGTGTCCCCCGGTGCCTACCGAGCAGACCAGCACGTCGACGTTGCCGAGCTGATCAAGCAGCTCCAACGCCAACGATCGGTAGCCGGTGATGTTGTCGGGGTTGCTGTATTGGTCGGGGCACCAAGCCCCCGGCTCGGCGGCCAGGACTTGGGCGACGCGGTCTTTGCGGGCCTGTTGCCAGCCCCCCACCGGGTGCGGCTCGGTGACCAGCTCGACATCGGCGCCGTAGGCGGCCAGCATGTGGCGCACGATCGGTTCCATGCCGGTGTCGGTGACCACGGTGACCGGATGCCCGTAGGCTTGCCCGGCCAGCGCCAGGCCCAATCCGAGGCTGCCGCTGGTGGAATCCACGATGCGGGCCCCGGGTGTGAGTTCGCCGCGGGCCCGGGCGGCTTCGACCATGTGCAGGGCGGGGCGGTCTTTCATGCTGCCGCCGGGGTTGAACCCCTCCAACTTGGCCCAAAACCCGCGTCCGGGCGGGACCAGCGGGGCCGAGATCCGCAACACCGGCGTGTTACCCACCAGCGCGGCGGGTCGCCGATAGGTACCAGGGGCACGCTGGCCGCAGTCGCGCGGCTCGAGGACCGTCAGCGCCGCAACGGAATGAACACAAATGTTGTCAAAAGAACGAACTTCAGTCATCGGAATCGTCGCTTTCCTGCGAAGCCGCGAACCAGAGCGCGGCACTTGACATGGGTCAGCGGTCACCGGCCGCCGCCACAAAGGGCAGAAACGGCCTGGCGCTGACCAGTCAGCGACGAGACAAGCAGAACCGGGTCAAGACGTCTTGACCGGTAACAGAAAAAGCCGGGGCACGCGGGGGGCCGCGCCCGGCGGGCACCCCAAACCAGGCCAGCCCACCAGCGACGGCCACGGCCACGGCCAACACCACACCCAACGCGGCCAGCGCGGCCACCGCAGTACCCGAGCGCGGCAACACCGCCGTGGTGAACTGCTCAGGATGCTCGCCCGACAATCCTTTGCCCACATGCGAATGATCGACGCCGAAACTGGGATGATCACCACCACTTGTCGAGGCCACAACCGCAGGTGCAGGCCGCGCCACCGATGAGTGCGAAGGCATGATCACACTGTCGGCGCCGATTAGCACGCCCCACGCCGCCAACCACACTGCAGTTCCCACCACCGCCACATACCGCAGCCGTAGTAACCAGCTAGCGCCGCCCAACCTCATTACAGCCCGTTCTTAACCGCGGAGATGCGACAACGACGAGGAGTCGGTGCCGCCTGTATCCGACTCGTGATAATGGGCTTGGTTGTTTACTGAGCGGTGGGTGAGCCCGTGCGGTTCTGCGCAGTGCGCGCATGCGCCTGCGAAACCGTGTTCGTTGAGCCTGCCTGATTTTTGGTGCTCAAGCTGCAGGGTGATGTGTGAAATTCCGTGCGTGTGCGCCAGCAACGCCGCTAACTCGGCCCGGGTTTCATGGCAATCGCGGTCCTCATCCACGATCACGTGCGCTGAAAGTGCCGTTTGCCCTGACGTTATTTCCCAAACATGCAGGTCGTGAACTTCGACCACCGCGTCGCGTGCCGCCATCGCCTGGCCAATCTTTTCAGGCTCGAACCCGCGAGGCGCGGCCTCCAGGAGTACCAGGCTTGCAGCACGCACCAATCCCGTCCCGGCCTTCGCCATCAACACCACCACGACGAGCGTGGCGAGGGCGTCGGCGCGTGCGAACCCGGTGAACACAATCACCACGCCGGCGATTGCCGTTGCGATGAAAGCGAACAGGTCGTTGAGGATGTGCTGGAAAGCACCCTCGACGTTCAGGCTGGAGCGATTGGCGCGGCTGATCATCCACGTCGCGGTCACGTTCACCACGACCCCGATCAGTGCCGTCATCAGCACCAGCCTGCCGGTGACCGGCGGCGGGTCAATTAGTCGACGGGCCGCCTCATAGGCCAGCCAGCCCGCCAAAACTAGTAAAGTCAGGCCGTTGGCCAGCGCAGACAAGATTTCCGCCCGTCGCCAACCGTAGGTCATACGGCCCGCTGCCGGCCGTGCTGCCAACCCGATAGCCCACAGCGCCAAAGCGATTGAGGCCGCGTCGGTAAGCATGTGCGCCGCGTCCGAGATCAGTGCGAGGGATCGTGCAACGATTCCTACCGCCACTTCGCCGACCATGAATGCTGTGATCACCGCCAGGGCGCCGGCTAGCCACCGCCGGTCAGCATCGGTTGTGTGCCCGTGCCCGTGGGCGTGGCTGTGCCCGCTCATGGCCGCACCCTCGGCGGCCGGCTGGGGACTAAATCCCCGGCTAGACTTGCTCTGTCAGACGTTCCTGTTCGGTTTTCCATATGAGTTGCGCCTCTTTTCTTTCCTCGTGTTGACTACGCCGTGACGCACGGCTTAAGGCCTTTGTTCAGATGATCGCGGTTGCCTGACCGCTGTTCGCGATAGAGCGGATTGAGCGCAAGTGCTGCGGCGGCGCTAACAAAAAACAATGCAGCGCAGAGCATTTCGTGATGCCCGCGATGTACCGCTGTGCCGGAGATTGCCGCTGTCGCCCATTGCAGATCAGGGTTCTGATTGCGACGACGGTGCCATAGAACCGGTAAGGTGTTGCCCCCGAACGGTTACGGGTAAAAGTATTTGCAGCATGCAGTTCGAATGGGATCGCCGGGGCCGATCCTAGCGCAAGCAGCGCTGCGGAGACTGCGAGTGCTTCGACGTCCGGTGGCGAACTTGAGCTCCGATCGTCGGCCAGGATGATCAGCGGCAGATACGACACTGCCAGGATGGCTAGACCGGCGATCAAGCTACGCCAGCAACCCCATCTGTCGGACAACCATGGGGTGGTCCGCAACTGGCCGGCAACGACCACCACACCTGAAATCGCGAACACACCAGCGGCAAAACAGCATTGGGACCACGGCGTTAGCACCGACACCTGCACAGGCAGGACAAGATAGACCTGGAAAGTCACTAGATACAAACCCATCATCGCGGCCAAGAGCAGCAAAGACCCGTTGACCAGGATGATCCGCCAATCCTGCAAAACCGATGCGGATCTCGGCGCCTGCTCGCTCTGTTGAAGTAGCATTCGCACAACTCCTGCCGAATAGCTGCCGGTAGCCGCCAGGCACACCCGTACATCGATTCCACCGCGCTGGACGGGCAATTCAAAATCCAGGGATTGATCACCGACAACGTTGTCAAAGTTGGTGTACTGAACCGGAATCCATGCACCGTGATCGGTGGCCAACGCCTGCACGACCCGATCTTTGCGGGCTTGTTCCCATCCACCAACCGGGCGCGGTGCATCGACGAGGACAACGTCGGCGCAGTAGGCAGCAAGCATCCGCCCAATGATCGGTTCCATCATCCCGGTATCGATGACAACCGCTACCGGACCCACGCACACCTCGCCCGCTAGAACCAGTCCCAAACATAGGTTGCCGCCGGAAAACTCCGCGGTCCGAGCTTCGGGCAGCAACCCGCCGCGGTCGCGCGCCTTATCGACCAACTGCGTGGCAAGGACTTCCTTCATGCTGCCACCTGGGTTGAAGCACTCAAGCTTCGCCCAGAAACCACGGTTCCGCAATGCTCTGGGACGCCGAGATCCTGGGCACCGAAGCATGTCACACCAAGACACCAGCCGCCCATAGGTGGCAGGCCTGCGCCGCCAGCAGGAGCGCGCCCCGGTGGCGGTACGAGGTGGACTGCCCGCAAGATTATTGCCAGTGTGAACAACGTCAATCATCTGATCGTCACTTCCATCAACGCGCGACACGCGACAATTGGTAAGAAGCGTTCACCGGCCGGCGACGCGAAGCGCAACGGCCTGACGGCGACTGATCAGCGACGAGACAAGCAGAGCCGAGTCAACAGATCTCGACCGGCGCAACGCACTGCAAGCACAGTGGGCGGACCCCGCCCCGGCGCCGCCGCGGGATAAGCCGACCACCCCGCCCCCCCAACCGGGCTGACCGCGGCGCCGAAACTCGCCAACGCGGCCACAGACGGTGTCAAGGCGGCGGCCATGAACTGGTCGTCGTGGTGTGTCGACGAATCCCTTTCTGCGTGCGCATGGTCTGGGGGAAGCTGATCCCTGACCACTTGCGACGATTCAAGCGAAGTCAGCGCTTCACCGGCAACGATTTCCAGATCCGTTGAGTTAGTTCTACTTTCGTGGTGGTGTGCGCCACCGATTACCATCCACAACATCAACCACACTGTGGCTGCTACCGCGACCAAACGGGATCGCAGCATTGTCGGATCGGCAACGTCGATTCTCATAACAACCCCGAAGCTAGCACCGCACGGGAACGATGTCGTCGGCAAAAGCCTAGCTACGACAATATGTGCCCCACTTGTCACGACTCGTTCAGCGCTTGCTCACCACCAGCTCACTTAACGAACCAGATCGAGCGTTAACCCGCGCCGGTTTGGCTGCTTTGCATGACCGCGGTTCGGTTGCGTCAACGGTCCGTCAATTTGAACCGCCCCGAGTTCGATGCACACCTTCTTTCGAGGGAAGGTTGTTCGCATCATGCCGAAGAAGTACGACGAGGAGTTCAAGGCCCGGGCGGTGCGGTTGGTCAGCGACCATGCCGAGGAGTACGCCACCCGTACGGCCTGCCTGACCGCGGTCGCCAAGCGTTTGGGGGTGTCGTATGAATCGTTACGACGCTGGATCAACCAGGCCGAGGTCGACACCGGGGTCCGCGACGGGGCGCCCACCGATACCGTGCGCGAGTTGCGTGAGCTCAAACGCAAGAACCGCGAACTTGAGGAAACCATCGAAATCCTCAAGGCGGCAACAAGTTTCTTCGTGCGGGAGAGCGACCCGCGACACCGTTGATCTGTGCGTTCATCGCCGAGCATCGTGCTCGGTTCGGGGTCGCTCCGATCTGCCGCGTGCTCACTGAGCACGGCTGCGTGATCGCCCCGAGAACCTTCTATGCCTGGCTGGCCCGCCCACCGTCGGCGCGGGCCCTGTGGGACACCGTCATTACCGAGGTGCTGGCCGGCTACTACGAACCCGACGAGCACGGCCGGCGCAAACCGGAGTCCTTGTACGGGGCCACGAAAATGTGGGCTCACTTGCAACGCCAGGGCATCACCGTGGCCCGCTGCACCGTGGAACGACTGATGCGCGTCAACGGCTGGCGCGGGGTCACCCGGCGCAAAAAGGTCCGCACCACCGTGGCCGACCCGGCCGCGACCCGGGCGGCGGATCTGGTCAAACGCCAGTTCCGGGTGCGCGCCCCCAACGTGCTGCTCGTCGCGGATTTCACCTACGTGCGCCTGGCCACCGGGGTGTTCGTCTACACCGCGTTCGCCATTGATGCCTACGCCGGGCGGATCGTGGGCTGGACCTGCTCGGCAAGCAAGGAAGACCGGTTCGTGCGTCAGGCGATCAGGCATGCGGCGCAACTGCGGTTCAATGAAGGCAATCCATTGATGGGCAACACTATTCACCATTCGGACGCAGGGTCGCAATATACGTCGGTGCGGTTCGGGGAAACCTTGACCCTGTCCGGGCTGGTGGCCTCAATCGGCACTGTCGGGGACGCCTTCGACAACGCTCTGGCCGAAACAACGATAGGGCTGTACAAGACCGAAGCCGTCCGGGCGGATTCGCCCTTCCGGCGCGGCCCCCTGCAGCGCCTGACCGACGTGGAACTGCTCACCGCCGACTGGGTGCACTGGTACAACACCAGCCGGCTCATGCACCGCCTGGGCCGCATCCCACCGACCGAGTACGAGACGATCTACTACGCTACGAACACAGCCCAATCAGAGGCTGCACACCCATAACCGCGTGTGCATCGAACTCGGGGCGGTTCAATTCGTACTTCTCGCCTTCGGGCGCCACACGGCAATAGATGGCCGACGATATGGCGCGGTCATAGCGGCGCCCCCGGTGTCGCCATCAATGTCCAGTGCGCCGAACCGCCGCAAGATCCTCACCAGCTCACCCAGCATCGGCGCCAGCCACATGCCAGCCGGCATGTCCAGCACGGCCTAGTAAAGGCCCGGTGCAAACGCTGGCGTTCACCCACCGTCAATCCCATCGTCTGGGCCTGCTGCGCCGCACCGGTTTCGCCGCTTCAACACGCCACTTCGCGGGCAGCATTTCTCTTTGGGACAACGAAGGGGGCAGGCGGGCATTGTTGGTGAGTCAACGCGCCGGGTTGACTGGTGCCGCCTTGAGTGCCAAGATAACGTTCGCATAAACCTCGGTAGGTGAGGCGTCTGCACGGACATAGGCCACTGACCTCGAACGTCGAGAGACGCCCCGGGTCAGGACAGCTCTTCCCGGCTTAAGGGTTGAGCCCAAGTGGCTTCCGGCTCAGCCGGATACGCCGTGTGGTGCCAAAGCTGTGACGAGAGGGGTGCCGCGCCCGGCTGAATCGCCGGGTTGCCTCATCCCCGGTGTGCGACTGTTGGCACCCCCGTGTGCCCTGGCCGTGAGGAGGTGAGAGCGAGATGAGTCGCGGTGATAGTCCCTATCCGAGTCCGATGAGCATTTCGTTCGGATCCGGCCCCGGCACCATTTCCACTATCTGAATCGGCTTGCGCCGCTTCGGTTCGCACTCGCCCGCGTCCCGCTTCGTGGACGTGCGTCTTTTTGGCGTGCTCTGACACGACCACAGCCGCAGCTTCAGTCTGCATTCCCCTTGAGGAGAAGTCCGATGTCTTTTGTGACCGCACAGCCAGAAATACTGGCGACGACAGCCAATGATTTGCGCAATATCGGCTCAGGGCTCGCCGCCCAGAACGCGGCCGCATCTACGCCTACGACAGGCGTGATTCCTGCAGCGGCCGACGAGGTTTCGGCGCTGACCGCGACCCAGTTCGTTGCGCACGCGCAGCTGTATCAAGCGGTGAGCGCACAAGCCGCAGCAGTTTGTGACCTGTTCGTGCGGACCTTAGCGGCCAGTGCCGTTTCGTACGCCGCCACCGAGGCCCTCAACACAATCGCGGCCGGCTAAAGGAAGTGTGTCCAATGACTGTCATGATCGATTTCGGCGCGTTGCCGCCGGAAATCAATTCCGCAAGAATGTATTCCGGCGCGGGCTCAGCGCCGATGCTTAGCGCCGCCGCGGCCTGGGACACGCTGGCCGCTGAATTGCGTTCGGCGGCAACCTCCTACAGCTCGACGATCTCGAGATTGAGCAGCGAAGGCTGGCGCGGCCCGGCGTCGATATCGATGGCGGCCGCCGCAGCACCTCTCGTCGCCTGGATGAACACGACTGGGATGCAGGCTGAACAAACCGCTACCCAGGCCACCGCAGCCGCGGGTGCCTATGAGACCGCGTACTCGATGACGGTGCCCCCACCGGTAATCGCGGCCAACCGTAGCCTTTTGAGCGCGTTGGTCGCCACCAACGTCTTGGGGCAGAACACGCCGGCGATCGCGACCACCGAGGCGCACTACGGCGAAATGTGGGCCCAGGACGCTGCCGCAATGTACGGCTACGCCGCCGCTTCGGCGGCCGCCTCGACGGTGACGCCATTCACCGCGCCACAACAGACAACCAATGCGGCGGGGCTGGACGGGCAGGCCGCGACGGTCAGCCAGGCCACTGCTACGTCGGCAGGCACGAGCACGCAGACGGCACTGTCACAGCTGACCTCCACGGTACCCACAAAGTTGCAGAGCCTCGCTTCACCCGCGTCGTCTTCGTCGTCGACGTCGGGACTTTCGGAAATCCTCGGCCAACTGACTGGCTCTGGTGGGTCTGGGAATTCACAGCTCAACGACTTCTGGAACCAGTGGGGGCCCAACGCGAACATCTGGAACACCATCTTCTCGTCCGGGTTTTACACGCCCAGTAACACATTGGGTGCCTTCACGAGTTTGTTGGGCGCCGGCGCAGCCGGGGGCGCCGCGGGAAACGCCATCGGAGAAGCTGTCACAACCGGCCCCCTCGGAGGCCTATTGGGTCTGACGAGCCTGGGACCCGGCGGCGCCGCATCCGCGGCCCTTGGACGGGCCGCGTCGATCGGCCCGCTATCGGTGCCCGCGAGCTGGACCGCCCTAACCCCACCCCCTAGCTCTCTTGCCTCAGGGCTGGGCGGCACGCCCCTCACCGCGGCTCCGGCAGGTGTGATGCCCATGATGCCCGGCATGCCGATGGCGAACACGGCCGGAAGCCACATAGGCAGTGCTCCCAAATACGGGCTCCGGCTCACCGTAATGGCCCGCTCACCCATCGCCGGATAGCAGATACGGGGATCGGCTGCGAGCCTCAGTTCGACGGCCCCAACCGCATAAGCAGTTCGGCCACGATTCACCGCTTATGTGGCACTCGATGATTTCTAGATAAGGAGACATTCAGATGACTACGCGTTTTACGACCGACCCGCACGAGATGCGCTCGATGGCAGGGCGTTTCGAAGTGCACGCCCGAACCGTGGAGGACGAGGCCCGCAAGATACTGGCGTCCTCGCAAAACATCGCCGGCGACGGCTGGAGCGGTAGCGCTCAAGCCACCTCCTACAACACCGTGAGCCAGATGAACACCGCCTTTCGCAATATCGTCACCATGCTGCACGGGGTGCGCGACAACCTGATTCGTGACGCCAGCAACTACGAGGACCAAGAACAGGCCTCCCAGCAGATCCTGGGCAACTAACTGCTTTGCACCCGTGAGGAGAACACCGATGACGATCAACTACCAGTTCGGCGACGTCGACGCCCACGGTGCGCTGATCCGCACCCAAGCCGCCACCCTAGAGGCTGAGCATCAGGCCATCATTCGCGATGTGCTTGCCGCCGGCGACTTCTGGGGCGGCGCGGGCTCACTGGCCTGCCAGGAGTTCATCACCCAATTGGGCCGCAACTTCCAGGTGATCTACGAGCAGGCCAACGCTCACGGCTCCAAAGTACAAACGGCCGGTTCCCACATGGCCAGCACCGACAGCGCCGTGGGCTCCAGCTGGGCCTAACCGCCTAACCCCAAGCGCGGCAGCCGTATTGCCGCTCCCGTGCTACCACCACCCACCACTGATCCACATGTTGCGCCAAGGAGAGATCCATGAACAAACCGGCGACCGAGACCCGACGACCGCTCCGCCTGCTCGGACTGCTGAAGACACCCGGCGGCCAAGTTGCCCGCCCTCCCACGAGGTCGCCGCGTTGCGCGCCCGGATCCGTGCCGACGACGCCGACGACGCGGCCTTCATTTTGCGCCAGTCCCACCCGGCGCCGTGTTCTGGAATTGATGCCCGCACCCCAGCGCTCCCACGGTGATCGCCCTTGTTGGGATTCAAACCCGCACAGCGCAGGCCGTTTGATGAACCTCGACATTGTCTCCTGCGAAACATGGGCGTCTGCAGCTGCACGTCCTCCACGAGCGCGGGCGGCTGGCCGGCGTGGTGTCAGTGATCGCACTTTGCAATCGAACCTTGCGGATGCGGTTGCGACACTGATGGATTCGAATCCCATCTTGGTGACTCCCGATGCCGATCTGATCGATGCCGCGGTATTGATAGCCGACTACAACTTACACACCATTTCGGTCGTCGATGACGAGGGTCAGGCGCTGGGGGTGGTGACCGTCGATGCCGTGCTCAGGCCACCATTCCCGACGACTGGCGCTAGCGAGCGCCCGGGCCACGCCTGGTTCGCGAAGACCTGACCTCGATGAGCAGCGAAGAAGGAGACTGGCTATGACACTCTTGGACCGCCCCACTTCCGACACAGTGTTGGCGGCGCCGCACGGCACCGCGGTGCTGGACAGCGCACACGTCGGCGACATCGAAGGTGCGCTGGGCCGAATCGGCCTCGGCGACAACGCCCGTCCGCGTAGCCTGAAAATCCGCCTAGCCACCATGCTGGCGATCATCGGGCCCGGCTTGATCGTGATGGTCGGCGACAACGACGCCGGAGGCGTCTCGACCTACGTGCAGGCCGGACAGAACTACGGCTACAGCCTGCTGTGGGTGCTGGTGTTGTTGATCCCGGTGCTGATTGTTAACCAGGAGATGGTGGTCCGGCTCGGTGCGGTCACCGGGGTCGGACACGCGCGGTTGATCAATGAGCGGTTCGGCCGCGGCTGGGGCTGGTTTTCCGTGGGTGACCTGTTCCTGCTGAACTTTCTGACCCTGGTCACCGAATTCATTGGCATCACCCTGGCGGCCGACTACATCGGCATCCCCCGATATGTGGTCGTCCCGCTGGCCGCGATCGCGCTGATCACCATCATGGCCACCGGCAGCTTCCAGCGCTGGGAACGCGCGATGCTCGCGTTCATCGCGATCACGCTGCTGCAAATCCCAATGTTGTTGATGTCCCATCCAGATGCGGGGCGCGCCGCGAAATCGTTTGTCATCCCGGGCATGCGTGGCGGAGTCACCTCGGACGCGGTGCTGTTGATCATCGCGATGGTCGGCACCACGGTGGCCCCGTGGCAGCTGTTCTTTCAGCAGTCCAACATTGTCGACAAGCGCATCACGCCGCGTTTCATCGGCTACGAGCGCGCCGACACCACACTGGGTGCCTTCGTCGTGGTGATCGGTGCGGCGGCGTTGATCATGACCGGCGACTGGGCCGCGCGGGCCACCAACAGCCGTGGGCGCTTCGCCGACGCCGGCACGGTTGCGCACCTGCTCGGCCAAATCAACACCACCCTCGGGTCGGTGTTCGCGATCGTGTTGCTCGACGCCTCCATCATTGGGGCGGCTGCGGTGACCCTGGCCAGCAGCTATGCCTTCGGGGATGTACTCGGGCTCAAGCATTCCCTGCACCGTGGCTTCGGTGACGCCAAGCCATTCTACCTGTCCTACACCGGGATGGTCGTGATCGCCGCAGCGATCGTGCTAATCCCCGGGGCGCCGTTGGGGTTGATCACGACCGGCGTGCAAGCGCTGGCCGGGTTGCTGCTGCCCAGCGCGACTGTCTTTTTGGTGCTGTTGTGCAACGACCGGGAAGTCTTAGGCCCCTGGGTGAACCGGCCGTGGCTCAACGTAGCGTCAGGGCTCATCGTCAGTGTGCTGTTGCTACTTTCGGGAATACTCATGGCCACGACCGTATTCCCCCGCCTCGACATCGTCTCACTCGCCGCCGACCTCACCGTCGGTATCGCCCTATGCTCCGCAACCGTTTTCGGTGTGCTGCGGTGGTATGGCCGCCACCGCCCGAAACACAATGGCCTGACCAGCCCCCCCCTTGACCTGGCCACAGCCCAACGGGCCACCTGGCGAATGCCGCCGTTGACCTCGTTGAAACCGGTGTCCTGGTCGGCCGGAACTCGGCTAGGCATGCTGGCCTTGCGTGGCTACCTCGTAGTCGGGGCGATTTTGCTCGTGGCCAAAGCCATCCAACTCGGTAGCACCTGACGACGACCGTGCGCGTCGGACGCAGCAGCTCACTTAGTGGCCTCGCCAGCGCGAGTGAGCTTCACCCAAACGCCCCCCCACGCACTTGTAACCGCAGCTTCACCGAGCAGACCTGCTTGCGAACTCTGTCGCCGCGCAACCAGGTCTGGGCAACAAAACCTTCACGCGCGTCGGCTGAGCGGGCTCGATCGAACAGCTGTCGGTGCCGTCCAAGCTGGACCGCGAGCGCCCCGCCAATGAACGCGCAGGCTTGAGCGGTGGGAAACATCTGAAGATTCCTCGCCGGCGGGTCGCGATCGATGGCATTGCTGGGATGCCGCTTAGACATCCTGGGGCCGGCCCATCGGGGTCCGTCAGATTACGGTGTAAGCGGCATCTTCGGTTAGGTGTTTCACTTTCCGGCATGCGGTCGGCGAAGCAGATCGCGAAGGCGTTCACTGCCAATCTTGAACGCATGTCCATCGCTTCTGTCCTGTCCCGGTCAGGTGCAGTGACCGCGTGATTAAGTAGAGGTATTCGAGTGCAGCCTGATTGGTCGGGAAGCGGGAAGTGTCCGCGGACACGGATGGCCCAGCCGCGCTCAAAAAGCGGCGCGGTGTCCGTGGGCCACTCGAACAGCGTTGCGCTGAACTGGATCTCGGCGCAAATGGTTGGGACGTCGTCGCGTTATCCGGCAAACGGGGGGCGCGCCATCACCGTCGGGCGGATCCCGTAGCGCGGACCGGTGCCGCCCGAACTTCCGCCGACGCCCGCCAGCGGCATTCCGCCCAGCAGGTTTCCGGGCCCTGACGTGTCGGGCGTGGTGATGAAGCGGCTGACCGGGATCGATGATGCCCCCGAAGGGACCGCCGGGGTCGCGGCAGACCAGGTGGGCGGTACGGACAGCCCACCGACCGGTGCAGCAGAAGCCAAACTTGCCGATATGGCGCCGCCACCACCGGCCACGCCGCGCAGCGACGCGCCAACGGTGGGCAGGGCCGCGGCGGCCTTGGCGCCGTCGCTGGCGGCTTTGGCGGCGGGTGCTAGTGCCTTGCCGAGTGATTGAAAGTGCGTTGTCATGCCGGTAGCGCGATACATCATCGCGAGGGTGTTCTGGGTGGGGCTGGCGTATTGCGACCACAAGCTCACAAACTCGTTCTGTTTCAACGCATCCGAGATCGGTGTTGTGGATGCGGTTGATGAACTAGGTGATGCGAGGCTTTGCAGTGCAGAGGGCGTGGAGGATAACAGTTGCGTCTGCGCGTCCGTGCCGGCCGAGGTGCCGGCGGCTCGGGTGACCGCGGCGGCCTGCATGGCCTGTCCGGCGGGGTTGGTGGTTTGGGCCGGCTCGGTGAACGGCGTCACTTCGGCAGTTGGTGCGGTTTGGGCCGCGTAGCCGTACATCGCGGCGGCGTCTTGCGCCCACATTTCACCGTATTGGGCCTCGAGTTGGGTGATCAGCGGAATGTTTTGGCCGAGGACATTGGTGGAAATCGCCTGGGTGAGCAGGGTGCGGTTCGTTTCGATCAGTGGTGGGGGCACCGTGGCGGCGAACGCGGTCTCGTACGCCCCCGCGGCGGCTCTGGCTGATGTGGCGGCCTGTTCGGCTTGCGCCGCGCTGGTACGCATCCACGTCACATAAGGTTGGGCCGCCTCGGCCATTTGGGCTGATGCCGGGCCCATCCACCCTTCGCTGGTCAGTTGTGTGATGACGGTGTCGTAGGCGGTGGCTGCAGAGTCCAGCTCGGCGGCCAGCATGTTCCAGGCCCATGCCGCGGCCATCATCGATGCCGAACCGGGGCCGGAATACATGCGCGCAGAATTGAATTCGGGGGGTAGCGCTCCGAAATCCAGCACTTGTCACCCTCCTTAGCTGGCCGCGGCGGCGTTGATGGCTTCGGTGGCCGCATAGGAACCGGCGCCGAAGTGCAGCATTCTCACGAAGCTGTCGTGAATCATCGTGGCCTGGGCGCAGACGTTCTGATACATCTGGGCGTGCGTGGCGAACTGGGCCGCGATCAGCACTGAGACCTCATCGGTCGCCGCGGGAACCACGCCCATCGTCGGCGCCGATGCCGCCGCATTCTGTGCGGCCAGCGCCGCGCCGATAGTTGCCAGGTTCTGGGCTGCGGCGGATAACGCTTCGGGTTGGGTGGTCACGAACGACACGGTGATTTCTCTCCTCGCTGGTTCCGGTCAACGGTGTGGAAGGGCCGCTAAAGCCGCTCCTCCGCGAGGTTAAGTGCTGCGCGCGCAATAGTGTATGTCCAAAGACAAATGTTCATCGTCAGCTAGATTCAGTTCATAGCTGTGAACTGTGACGTACATATATGTTCTTAGAATCGCATATGTGTACAAACGTCCACGCTTGAGGGGTAGCCACCGCGGCCGCGGAACGGCATCGCGTTCGTGACTCCACGGCCGACGGTGTCGGCGGCGCTGGACGGTACTCGCGCACCAGTATCTGACCACGGTTTCGGGCGGCGTTGGGGTGCGTGCGACCGCCGTCGACAAGACGAAGGGACCCATTAGTGGACTACGGGGCGCTTCCGCCGGAGATCAACTCCGGGCGGATGTACGTCGGCGCGGGTTCGGGGCCAATGCTGGCCGCGGCCGCAGCCTGGGACGGGTTGGCCATCGATCTGTACACCACGGCAGCCTCCTACAGTTCGTTGATCGCCGAACTCACCGCCGTGTGGAGGGGTCCGGCCTCGGCGACGATGGCCAACGCCTCGGCCCCGTACACGGCGTGGCTGACCGCGACCGCCGCACAGGCTGAGCAGACGGCCATCCAGGCGAAGGCCGCCGCGGGCGCCTACGAGGCGGCGTTCGCGATGACGGTTCCGCCACCGGTGATCGCGGCCAACCGCGCGCAACTGATGATGCTGATCGCGACGAACTTCTTCGGCCAAAACCTGCCGGCGATTGCTGCCACCGAAGCCCACTACGCCGAAATGTGGGCCCAGGACGCGGCCGCGATGTATGGCTACGCCGCGGCGTCAGCCGGCGCCTCAACGTTGACCACCTTCGACCGGCCGCCATCCACCACCAACCCGGCGGGGCAGGCCGGTCAAGCCACCGCGGTCGCCAACGCGGCCGAAACAAGCGCGCAATCCAGCGCGTCCACCTCGGGGCTGGCAAACCCAACATCGGCCTCCAGCGCAGTACTGAATGCATCGGCTGCGTCATCGGAATCATCCAAACCGGTGGCCTGGAAAGACTGGGTAAAAATGTATACCAGCGACCTTGGCATCCTATATTACCAACTGGGCGACTATGACCACTTTATGAAGCTCTGGCTAGGTGGGAGGCCGGCCGCCGCCAGCAAAGGAACTCAGGCCGCGGCGGCCGTGCCTCGTCTGGGTGGAACCCTGGGCGGAACCCTGGGCGGTGGCCCGACGTCCTCTGCCTCGCCCGTCTCGGCGGGTCTGGGCAGGGCGGCCACGGTGGGTCACTTGTCGGTGCCGCAGAGTTGGGCCGCCGCGGCACCGGCGACAAGCGCGGAAACAGCGCCCCCGGCGGTCAGCACCGTCAGCGCCGGCTCCGAGGCCAAGGGAAGCGGGTTGCTCCGCGGCATGCCGCTGACGGGCACGGGCCGGGCGGCTGGCGGCAAGATTGTCGGGCAGCGGTACGGGTTCCGCCCGATGGTGGTGGCTCGGCACGTCGTCGGCGGATAGACGCTTAGGGTCCGCGGCGCGGCGAACGCGCGGCGTGGGCCTACTTGCCGGACGTGAACCAGGCGACCTTCGCCTGCCAAGACCGGGCAGATCCATACGCGAAGCCAATGGCGCTCAGACAGGCGCACAACCAGACGGACAAGGCGATATCGGTGCCCGCCCAAGCGGTGCCGATTTGAATCACGCTCGCCGCCACCCCGAATCCCGCCGAGATCAGATAGAGGTCGACGGTCGTCGTTGAGCGGGGATCCGTCCGCAGGATCAGCAGCACTCGCCCGGCGTAGGAGAGCAGGTAGATCATCAGGGCACCCAGGACCAGCCAATAGGCCAGCAACCAGAAGTCGGCGGGGGCCGCGAAAAAGTCAAGATGATGGCCTTCGTCGGCGATGACGAACAGCGCCACCAGCAACGGAACCCCAATCCGTAGCGGGCGCGTCACGTGCTTGCGCAACAGCTCGCTCTCGTGGGTTTCGTCGACCAGGCGGATGAGTCCGTGGCGGATGATCGCCGTCACCGCGAAGATCCAGCAGATGTGGCCGAGCAGATGTTGTACGTTCCACAGCCCGAAGATGCGGTGCAGGAGCGGTCCGAGCGCGGCCGCGGCCCACTGCGACATCAGCAGCACCGCGCAGCCATGCAATGCGATGTTGCGGGTAGCGCCGGCCTCCCACCTCGAGCGCCAGGTGTCGCGCCGGATCCACAGGCTGCACAGCAGGGCGGCCAAGGTGGCGACGATGAGTGCGGTTTTGATCATTCAAACGGTCCCGGCAGTCCCGCTCAGACCGGCGGACTGTTGGGATCGGGACGAAGATCACGCAGCCTGGGCGGGCCGGCCTGGGACTCCACATACTCGGTGACCGAGTCGGGGTCGATCAAGCCGAAGCGGACTTGCAGGTCAACCGGATTCAACCCCAAATACTTGGCCGCCCTGATCAAGTTGTCCGCGGTAATCAACCTGCCTTCGCGAGCCGCCTTATAGTACGCGGACTTGCGGTAGCCGAACGCTTCGTAGACCTCGGTAGCCGCCAAAGGCCGACCGACCAGGTACGGCAGCACCACCGCCGGGTCCTTCGCACTGTCGTCCACAATTATGGACGATAGCGCCGTTCGACCGACCCCGCAAAAGAAGCGCGAGCCATTAATCGAACAGCGTCGCGCAACCGTGGATCTTTTCCAGGTCCAGCAGGGCGCGTTTGCGCTGCAGGCCGCCGCCGTAGCCCGTGAGGCTGCCGTTCGCGCCGATCACCCGGTGGCACGGCACGACGATCGCGATCGGGTTATGCCCATTGGCCAATCCCACCGCGCGCGCGGACCCCGCAGCGCCGATCTGCTCGGCGATGCGTCCGTACGACCTCGTCTCCCCTGTCGGGGGTGCGGCACTCGATATGCGACCTCGACGGCGGCCAATGGTTTACCGGAAGCTCAAGAATGACCCAAAGATATTGGATGGCCTAGGAACACCACGGGCGCCAACGGGCGGAGCGTTCGACGAAATCCACTGGGACTGGTTGAGTCGGCCTGGGGCGCGGTGCCGGTGTTGCCATCGGTCCGTTTCCCCAGGCCGCTCTCCGAACCCGCCGTGCGTGTTTCCACGCAGCGGGCTCTCCACGGCATCTGCCGTCAGGCGGGGTGTGCCACCGTCCAGGGGTTGGGGATCGTGTTGCCCCGGTAGCGGTACCGCGTGATGGGTACCGAGGCCAGGTTGAACAGTTCGATCCCGTCCGCCGAGGGTCTGGTCCACCGGCCATGCAGACCGGTGTGATGTCGGCGGATGTCTCTTCCATTCCAGCGGTGCAGCTTTCGGAACCATCGAATCACCCTGTGCCACACGAAGTTTTCCAGGGAGCTCATGGTGTGTTTAGCCACTGCATGCCGGAAGTAAGCCGACCAGCCGCGCATGATCTGGTTGAGCCGGATCAGCACGACCCTGGGTGGTTGCTGCGACAACCTGCTCGTCAGGGCACGTACCTTGTCCTTCAACGACCGGACGGGCCGGTCGGCGATGAAGGTGTAGACGTACCACTTGGTCGTTCCACGCTTGCGGCGCCACTGGATGTGGAACCCAAGGAAGTCTAACCCGTCACCCATGTGCACGATCCGGGTCTTGGCCTCGGAAAGCCGCAACCCCAGCGGAATCAGCACCTTGGCGATGTCTTCGCGCAAGGCTTCGACGTCGGCCTGGTTGCCGTGCACGAGGACGACGAAATCATCTGCATAGCGGACGATTCGCCAATTCGGCAGGTCCTTGGCGCGACGTCGGGCGCGTCGGCGAGGAGTGCTCATGATCCCGCCAGGCATCCACGGCCCGTGCACGTGCTCATCGAGCGCGCCCAAGGCGATGTTGGCCAACAGCGGGGACAAGATGCCTCCCTGCGGCGTGCCGGTGAAGCTGGCCTCACGGATGCCGAGTTCGGTCATCACCCCGGCCTTGAGGAACGCCTTCACCAGCGCGAGCACGCGCTTGTCCTTGACCCGTGCGCGCACCCGATCCATCAGGGCCGAGTGCTCGATCGAGTCGAAACACGCTTCGATATCCGCGTCCAGCACCCAGCGATAACCCTTGGTGCCGAAACGTTGAATCTCCGCGACCGCGTCGTGCGCTCGCCGCATCGGCCGAAACCCGTAAGAGACCGGCACGAAGTCGGCCTCGAAAATAGGTTCCAGCACCAGCTTGAGCGCCGCCTGAACCACCCGGTCGGCGACGGTGGGAATACCCAGCCGCCGCACCTTTCCGCTCCCACCGGGCTTGGGGATGATGCGTTCCCGTACCGGTAGCGGGCGGAACGAACCCGATTTCAACTGGGCTCGCAGGTCGATCAGGAAGCCGGCCACACCGACGGTGTCCTCCATCGTCACGACGGTCATGCCGTCCACGCCAGGAGTCTTCGCGCCGGTGTTGCCTGCGACCCGGTCAAACGCCACCAGCAGCGTCGCCGAGTCGCACACGAAGTTGAACAGATCATCGAACCTGCGGCCGGGATCGGCCGCTGCCCAATGGTGAAGCTTGGTCTGCATCCCCGATACCCGCGACCAAGGCCCCAGCGGGGCATCCTGATCGAGAGCGCCGGTATTCACTGGCGCATCTTCCGGCATTGCAGTGTCCTTCCCTTCTCGATAACCGCTGCCGCCCTTCCCCATGTGCCGGGCTTTCCCCGGCTCGAAGTACTACGGCGGCTCCGCCCCGTCCTGGACTGATCGGCTGTCGATGCGCCCAGCCGACGCCCCAAGACTGGATGCCCGGAACACCGGCGAGACCAGAACGGTTCCCGTGTTCACTGTGATTCGCTCGATGAAGGAGGAGCCCGACTCGGTCCCTGCGGCATCACCACGACTACCCCGCAGCACTTCACCGTGGTCTCCGGGTCGGTCGTTGAAGCCGACCCAGGAGTTCCCAACAACACGCTAAACATGTTGGGACGCACCGCTCTCGGCCCACATCCACCAGGTTCGAGCCGATCCAGCCTTGAGAGACGTAAACGCCGGTTCCTCTCGTACTCCTTTCCATCTCGCTCGCCGGACCCGCACCATCTGGCAGTGCTGACACGTTCCGACTTTGTCGGGGCCGCTTGCCACCCTCACCGGCATCACCCGGATCGGGCTGCCCCCAGCTTCACCGCCCTGCTGCGACAGGATCGGCAGAGGAGGTCTCACACCCCCTCTCGAATACACAGCGCCTCACGGCGCACTCAATGTATGGGCTCAGGACATTTTTGACGTTTTGCCGTCAGGAGATGCTTGACGATTTTGGGGGATGGCTCCTGCGCCGCTGACGTGAAACCGGGTGATGGGTTTGAGGTTTCGTCGGGGACGGACGGCGATCTCTTCCTCGCCGTGCAGTATGCGCAAGTGGGTGTCCTCGATGACGACGGTGACGATCTTGCCGCGGTGACGGGGACCGAGCTTGATGTTTTGGCCAGCGACCATGATCCGGCCGCTGTCGTGGACCTTGCGTTGAGCACGCAGCGATCCCGCGGGCATCGGTGGGGGTGGCAGCGGCGTGGCCGGTGGACGTGCGCCGCTCAGACGGCCCAGCTGCCCGGTGTCTATGGGGCAGGGCCAGGTGCCGACGAGGGCGTTGTCGATCACGGCGTGCATCAAGTGTCCGTCGAGGCGCAGCGTGACGCGCCGTCCGGCCCAGGCGAACCCGATTAGGTGGGTGGTGCCGGCGATCGAGACGGTGCCGTCTTTGGTGACGGTGCGTTCGATCTCCACCGCATCACCGGGCCGGATCACCGCGGTGCCGTTGGCGCGGCGTAACGCGGGGCGCTCGGGTTCGGGGCCGGCCGGCCGGGCCCCGCGCATCGCCATGTATCGCAGATCATCGGGAATGAGTCGAGAGCGCACCGTGCGCAGGACCTCGCCGTCGAGGCTGACGTGAATGCTGCGCAGATCGGCCCACACGTGCAGGGTTCGTCCGGCCAGGCTCTTATGCACGGCGACCGACTGGCGCCCGGAGCGGATCGTGACCTCTCCGCTGGGCGGGACCCGCACGTCGAACTCGAGGGCAGTGCCCGCAGCGGGCGGCAGCGGGGGTGGCTCGATCACATCGATCACCAGCGCCGCCGGGGCCGCAACCCCGGGAGCAGTGGACTGCTCGGCGTCGAGGCGAGTCGGGCCGTTGGGTCGAAACAAGCTGGCCGGCACCGCCATATCCAGCGCTTGATGCGGGCGCTGATGGTTATAGGCGGCGATCCAACCGTCGATCGCTTGCTGGGCGGCAACGATCGATTCGAACGGCGCCACGTGATCGAGGAACTCGGTGCGCAGCGTCTTGTGGAATCGTTCGATCTTGCCGGTCGTGGTCGGTGAGCGGGGCTTGGTCAGCCGCTGTTTGATGCCGTTGTCGCGGCAGATCTTCTCAAAGATCACCTCAACCGGCAGCGGCTTGATGAACCGCCCAGTGAACTGACCACCGTTATCGGTCAACACTTCGGCGGGCACCCCGTAGCGGCGCATCGCCGCGGTGAAAGCCTCAGCCACCTCCCGCGCGGACGGAGTGGCCAACACAGTGGCCACCACGACGAACCGGGAATGGTCATCGACGCCGGTCAATAGTTTGCACTCGCGCCCATCGGCCAACGGCACCCCGCCGACGATGTCGAGCTGCCACAGATGCATCGGCGCTTCGCGTTGCCAGCTCTTGTATTTGCGTTTGTGCTGCTGGGCTTGGGGATCGACCAGGCCATTGCGCACCAACACCCGATGCACCGTTGCCCGCGACGGCACTCGCTCCAGACCCTGACGTCCCAGTTCATGGCTGATCCGGCGAGCCCCCCAGCGCGGATGCTGCCGACGCATCTGACAGATCAGGGCCTCGACATCAGCGCACAACATGCTCGGGCTGGAATGCGGCCGACGAGACCGATCAGCCAGCCCATCCATGCCCTCCTGTTTAAACCGCGCCCGCCACGAGTCCAGCGACTGGCGCGTCGTGCCGTAGCGCAACGCGACCTCACCGATCGGCGAGCCACCCAGCACCTCGCACACCGCCCGATACCGGTACTCCACCAACCCCTGCTGATCCACAACCCCGCCCACCCCGACACCAACAAAGCCGGACCGAACAAGATCACGAATAAGGCCGAAACGTCAAGCGTCTCTTGAGAACAGACCGTCAAAGATCTCTTGAAACCAAACACCGACAGGGACTCGCCAAAACTGCCAACTAACCTGAGTCCTGCGGGTAAGACAAAACCGCGCACCTGCTCGTTGTCAATCGTCGAGTTCTGGCCCATTCCGGCAAGTGGCGAGCGGCGTGGTCGCCGTCGCAGGATCAACCGCACCTGCTCGCCGCCCTGGACCAGGTGACCCGTGAACTCGGCGGCGTGACCCGAGTCTGGAGATTCGACCGAATGGCCACCCTCTGCGACCCCGGAAACGGCCGAGTCACGGCCGCATTCGCCCGGGCGGCCAAACACTACGGGGAGCCGTGGCGTTCGGCCCGACGCGCCTTAGTCATCAGACGGCCCCTCCGGCCCGACACGCTGTGGCCGATGGCCGTTTACACCTCATTATTGCAATCCCGGACCTAGGGAACACGATCCGGGTACGTCCCCCCTGATGATGTTCGCCAAAGGTCGATTCATAGTGATATTGCGATGTATCTATGTTACGGTCGAATGAGTAGTAGATGAAATGCGCCCGACAGGGCCGAACACGAGGAGGAAGTTGATGTTTCCGCATGCGCTAGCGGCGAAGGCGGCCGCTACGGTGTTCACGGGATTGGTGGGCGTGAGTGCCTATGAGCTGTTGCGTAAGGCGGCTGGTGGGGCGCCGGTGCGTCGGGCGACGGTCGCGGCCGCGGAGTTGAGTTTGCGAGGGACGCGTCGCGCAGAAGTGGTAGCGGAGTCGGCTCGGCTGAAGGCGGCTGACGTGGTCGCCGAGGCGCGTGAACGCATCGGCGAAGAGGCTTCCCCACCGGCTGCGGCCGCGGTCCACGACCACGACCACTGATCGCTGTTATGACTGTTGTCGAGGACACCGCCGTAGAAGTCCTCTCCGATGCGGCGGGGCGGATGAGATTGCATGTTCCGTGGGTTCGTTCGGATTCCCGTCGTGCGGTGGCCGTCGAAGACAAGGTGGACAAGCAGACCGGGGTGCGCGCGGTGCACGCCTATCCCCACACCGGATCGGTCGTGGTGTGGTATTCACCCAAGCGTTGCGATCGCTCGGCGATCATGGCGGCCATTGCGGCGGCCAAAGACGTTGCAGCTGAGCTGATTCCCGCGCGTACGCCGCGCTCGGCGGACGTCCGCAACACTGAGGTACTGCGCATCGCGATCGGCGGGGCGGCGCTGGTGTTGTTGGGTGTGCGCCGCTACGGTTTCCGCCGCCCGCCGCTGCTGGGCCCCAAGGGTCAGTTGGTGGCCACCGGCGCGACGGTGTTCATGGGCTATCCGTTCTTCCGCGGGGCGCTACGCTCGCTTCGTTCTGGCCGCGCCGGCACCGACACGCTGGTGACGGTGGCCACGGTGGCCAGCATGGTGTTGCGGGAGAACGTGGTCGCACTGACCGTGCTGTGGCTACTCAATATCGGCGAGTACCTGCAGGACCTGACGCTGCGCCGCACCCGGCGGGCCATCGCCGACCTGTTGCGCGGCACCGCGGACACCGCCTGGATCAGGGCCAATGATGGCAGCGAAGTCCAAGTCCCCATCGATACCTTGCAAATCGGCGACGAGGTCGTCATTCACGATCACGTGGCGATCCCGGTGGACGGCGAGGTGCTCGACGGCGAAGCGGTG
The DNA here is from genome assembly GCF_976985685.1 of Mycobacterium sp. NTMscope_Eco_3. Classification (NCBI taxonomy): domain Bacteria; kingdom Bacillati; phylum Actinomycetota; class Actinomycetes; order Mycobacteriales; family Mycobacteriaceae; genus Mycobacterium; species Mycobacterium sp. NTMscope_Eco_3. The sequence continues at coordinate 3,421,860 of NZ_CDRJYZ010000001.1, forward strand.
GTCGACCAGTCGGCGATCACCGGAGAGACGTTGCCGGTCGGCATGGTCGTCGGCTCCCGTGTACACGCCGGATCGGTGGTGGTACGCGGACGCCTGGTGGTGCGCGCGGCCGCGGTGGGCAGCGAAACCACGATCGGGCGCATCATTTCCCGCGTCGAAGAGGCCCAACACGACCGGGCACCGATTCAAACCGTCGGTGAGAACTTCTCGCGCCGATTTGTCCCGATCTCGTTCATCGTGTCCGCGGCAACTCTGCTGCTGACCGGCGACATCCGGCGCGCGATGACCATGCTGTTGATCGCGTGCCCATGCGCGGTGGGATTGTCGACCCCGACCGCGATCAGCGCCGCGATCGGCAACGGGGCGCGCCGCGGCATCCTGATCAAGGGCGGGTCACACCTCGAACAAGCCGGGCGAGTGAACGCCATCGTGTTCGACAAAACCGGGACGCTGACCGTTGGGCGCCCCGTCGTGACGAATGTTGTTGCCTTCCAGAAGGACTGGCAACCCGAAGAGGTCCTGGCCTACGCGGCCAGCTCAGAGATCCACTCACGTCATCCGCTCGCCGAAGCGGTGATCCGCTCGACCACCGAACGCCACATCACGATCCCGCCGCACGAACAGTGCGAAGTGCTGGTCGGCCTGGGCATGCGCACCTGGGCTGATGGCCGCGTTTTGCTGCTGGGTAGCCCCTCGCTGCTGCGTGCCGAAAAAGTCCGCGTGTCCAAGAAGGCAACCGAGTGGGTCAACAAACTGCGCCGCCAGGCCGAGACCCCGCTGCTGCTTGCCGTGGACGGCACGCTGGTCGGGCTGATTAGCCTGCGCGACGAAATCCGCCCCGAGGCCGCCGACGTGCTGAACAAGTTGCGCAGCAAGGGCATTCGGCGCATCGTGATGCTGACTGGTGATCATCCGGATACCGCCGAGGTGGTGGCCGGCGAACTCGGTATCGACGAGTGGCGCGCCGAGGTGCTACCCGAAGACAAGCTTCAGGCGGTGCGCCAACTTCAAGACGAAGGTTACGTCGTCGCGATGATCGGTGACGGCGTCAATGACGCGCCGGCACTGGCGACCGCCGATATCGGGATCGCCATGGGGCTGGCCGGCACCGACGTCGCCGTGGAAACCGCCGATATCGCACTGGCCAACGACAACCTGCAGCGCCTGCTTGACGTACCCGATCTGGGTGCACGAGCCGTCGCGGTGATCCGGCAGAACTACGGCATGTCCATCGCCGTCAACTCCGTCGGTCTGCTCATGGGCGCCGGAGGGGCCCTATCGCCGGTGCTCGCCGCGATCCTGCACAACGCATCCTCGGTCGCGGTGGTCACCAACAGCTCTCGACTCATCCGCTACCGCCTGATGAACGGTCAAACCGCGACCGCGAACGAACACTCAACGGGGGCGCCTGTCGGCACCACCCGTCAGCAAGCCGCGGTGTCGTCCCCGGTCGCCAATTGATTGCCCATGCTGTCGCGCCTCCCCGCAGCGCCATCCTTAAAGGGCGCGTGTCTGGGCTCACGGGCCTCCCGTTCGAGTGGGCCGCTTAACGCCTGAGGCCGAGGAGCGCCCGGTGAGAAAGGGGAGCACAAGTGAGTGGACCAAAGCCGTCGGCTGAGCAGGTCGGGTCGCACCCGGTTATGCATCTCTCAGAGTTGCTGCACGCGCCGGTCCTGGCCCGGTCGGGCGAGGCTGTGGGCCGGGTGCAGGACGTGATCGTGCGGCTGCGCGGCGCCGACGAGTATCCGTTGGTGAGTGGGATCGTCGCTGTGGTGGGGAGGCGGCGGGTGTTCATCGGCAGCCCCTCCATTTCTCAGTACGCCCCAGACCGCGTGGTATTGGCGACACACAAAATCGATCTGCGCGGTTTCGAACGCCGCGACGGCGAGGTGTTGCTGCGCGCTGATGTGCTAGGACACCGGTTGATCGATGTGGCTGCCGTGGAGTTGGTACGCGCCTATGACGTGGAGCTCGAAGATACCGGCGGCGGGTGGGTGCTTGCCCGTCTGGATACCCGCCGCCCGGCGCGGTTCTTCGGACTAGTCAAAAGTCGGGGTGGGCATGCGGCCCGAGATTGGAAGGCATTCGAACCACTGATCGGCCACGCCCGCTCCGGTGCATCGCGACGTCAGTCAGGCCGGCTCGGCGGGTTCAAACCCGCCGACATCGCTGATCTTCTCGAAGACGCTGACAAAGCCGAGGGTGGGGAGATCCTCGACCGGGTCCGCAGCGACCCGGAATTGGAAGCCGACGTGTTCGAAGAACTCGACCCTGACAAGGCCAGCCGATTGCTCAATGACATGGCCGATGACGAGGTCGCCGCACTATTGGGCCGGATGCGCGCCGACGACGCCGCCGACGCGATCGCAGACCTGCGTCAATCGCGGCGCCGGCGCGTCCTGGAGCTGATGCCGGGCCCGCAGCGCACGAAGGTGATCACCCTGATGGGCTTTAACCCCGACAGTGCCGGCGGCCTGATGAACGTCGACTTCGTCTCCTGCGCCGCAAGCACCACTGCCGGCACGGCGCTGGCACTGATCGCGGGCGCCACGACGATACAGCCCGAGGCATTGGTCAAGATGCATGTCCTTGATGAAGACAACCGCCTGGCTGGTGTCGTGTCGGTGATCGACCTGCTGCAAGCCGAACCCGGTCAAACCGTTGAAGCACTGATGGATTGCGACCCAATTCGAATCGGCGCTGAAGCCGATCTGACCGACGTCGCCCTATTGATGGCCGACTTCAACCTCTACTCCATCCCCGTCGTCGACGGCCAGGACCGCGTGCTCGGGGTTGTCACCGTCGACGACGTGCTAGAAGCCACCATCCCCGAGGATTGGCGTCGCCGCGAACCCGCCCCCCGCCCGGTCCGCGAAATCACCCCACCGCATGACGATCGCGACGCGCCTGCACCAGAGAGTGAGGCGCCGTGACCTCCGGCGAGAAGGCCACCGGCCACGCAGCAGCGACTCACCGATCCGAGTCGCCACCACCGAAGCGCACCGCTGTGCTTGACTCGGCTCACCTCGGTAATATCGAGGGCGCCTTCGGGCGCATTAACGTCGCGGAAACCGACCATCCCCGCACTTTCAAGACGCGGCTGCTGACGCTGCTTGCCATTATCGGTCCCGGAATCATTGTGATGGTCGGCGATAACGATGCCGGCGGGGTGGCCACCTACACCCAAGCTGGCCAAAATTATGGCTACTCCCTGCTGTGGGTGCTACTCCTGCTCATCCCGGTGCTCATCGTCAACCAAGAGATGGTGGTCCGGCTCGGCGCGGTTACCGGCGTCGGACACGCCCGCTTGATCAACGAACGCTTCGGCCGCGGCTGGGGCTGGTTCTCCGTCGGCGACCTGTTCCTGCTCAACTTCCTCACGATCGTCACCGAGTTCATCGGCATCACTTTGGCCGCCACCTACATCGGTATCTCCAAATACATTGTCGTTCCGGTCTCAGCGATCGCGCTCATCGCGATCATGGCCAGCGGCAGCTTTCGCCGGTGGGAGCGGGCCATGTTCGTCTTCATCGCCATCACTTTGGTGCAGATCCCAATCCTGTTGATGGCGCACCCACAGTGGGCCCACGCCGCCAAATCATTTGTGGTGCCGAACATCTCCGGCGGCGTGACCTCGGATGCGGTGCTTTTGATCATTGCCATCGTCGGCACCACCGTGGCGCCTTGGCAGCTGTTTTTTCAGCAGTCCAACGTCGTCGACAAGCGCATTACACCTCGATTTATGGGCTACGAGCGCGCCGATACGGTGTTGGGGGCGTTCATCGTGGTGATCGGCGCCACCGCGCTGGTCATGATCGGCGATTGGGCGGCGCGCTCCACTGGCACAGCAGGTGGTTTCACCGACGCCGGCGCCATCTCGCATCTGCTGGGCCAACACAATTCGACGCTCGGCTGGTTGTTCGCGATCGTGCTGATGGACGCCTCGATCGTCGGCGCCGCCGCAGTGACCCTGGCCACCAGCTACGCCTTTGGCGACGTATTCGGCCTGAAACACTCGCTGCACCGGGGGTTCGCCGATGCCAAACCGTTCTACCTTTCCTACAGCGCAATGGTGGCGTTTGCGGCGGCGATCGTGCTGATTCCTGGCGCCCCCCTTGGGTTGATCACCACCGCCGTGCAGGCCCTCGCTGGCTTGCTGTTGCCCAGCGCCAGCGTGTTCCTCCTGCTGCTGTGCAACGACCGGGAAGTATTGGGCCCCTGGGTGAATCGGCCCTGGCTCAACTGGGTTGCCGGGCTGATCGTCGGCGTCCTGCTGTTGCTGTCGGGAATCCTGATGGCGACTACCTTGTTCCCCGGCCTCGACGTGATCGTTGTCGCCGGCTACCTGGCACTGACCTTGGTCATACTCGCCGCAGCCACGGTACCGGCACTTCGTTGGATGGGTCGCCGCCAGCCCTCACCACCGGCGGCATCGAGCCCGGCGCGGCCTATTGACCGCAATAGCTGGCGAATGCCACCACTGACCTTGTTAGAGCCCGTGACGTGGTCGCCAGGGACCCGTCTAGGCATGATTGCGCTGCGCGGCTACCTCGTCGTCGGCGCCGTCCTGCTCATCGTCAAGGCTGTCCAGCTCAGCGGCCGATGAATTTGGGCCAATCCGAAAGGTCACCAAATGAGCACGCCACGCAACGGGCGATTCGCCGCCGAAGCCAAATACCTACCGCACTACAACGACATCCAACAGATCACCGGAACGCCATCCTCGCCACCATTGCGGCCGCTCTGGCAGTGCCGTTCATGATCATCGAATGTCGATGATGTTGCGCGCGCACCAGCCGAAATCATGTCGGTGGTCCGCAACGCTCCCGCGTTAAAAGACCTTTGACACCCTGAGGGAAAACCAGTGGCCCAAACGAATATGTCTCGTGGGAAACGGTCGACGACCAGCATAATACTGCTCTTTGCTGCGGCGCTGCAAGGACAAGGACCGTGTGTGGGGCTACGACATCGTTGTTTGGCTTGCCACGGGTTGAGCGTGCGAGCGGCGCGCCGGCGAGGTCTGGGTGGTGCAACGTGTTCACGGCTGACGAAACGGCGGCGGCCTGCCCGGGTGTGGGGTGGTGCCCTCCTCGGTCAAAGAACGGGTGTTGACGTCGCCGAATGGCATCCCCTACGGGGTGGGATTGCATCCGAACCGCTGCTCCGCGTAACTCTCTGTCGTACTTCTTCGGTTTTTCTACATCGCTACCCCTTATAGCTGATGCCTCTGCGACCTCGGGGGAATCTCGGCTTTCTGGCTGTCGTCTCTGATCGCTCGCCCGTCGCCTGAACTAGTGACTGTCTGGCGTTGCCGCAGCGCAGCGATCGCGTGCCGTTCAGCGGATTGCGCGGCGCGGGCGAGTGCGTCGCTTTCCTCGGCCGGATCTGGCCGCAGGAAACTGCCCGTGCCGGGGGCGCCGCTGGCGCCGAGCTTGTTCATCCGCTTGGGTACTGCCGCGCCCTGATATTCCAATGGAATTGGGTGACCGTCTTCGTCGACGTCTCCTAGCGGTTGATGTATTTCTATGTAGGCGCCGTGCGGAAGGCGATTAATGATGCCGGTCTCGACGCCGTGCTGAAGCACCGCGCGGTCGCTGCGCTGGAGTCCGACGCACCACCGGTAGGTGATGTAGTAAATGATCGGCGGCAGCACCACCATCCCGATGCGACCGATCCAGGTCGTAGCGTTCAGCGAGACTTCAAACTTGTAGGCCAAGATGTCGTTCATTCCGCTGAAGGTCAGCACCAGGTAGAAGGCGATCGCCATCGCCCCTATGGCGGTGCGCACCGGCGCGTCGCGCGGCCGCTGCAGCAGGTTATGGTGGGCGTTGTCGCCGGTGATCTTGTTCTCGATGAGCGGATAACTCGTCAACAGGACGAATACCACTCCCATGAGCAGCGCCACCCAGAACGCCGCGGGCACGGTGTGGCCCCACACGTACAGTTCCCACGCCGGCCAAAGGCGAGCCAGCCCCTCGGTCCACATCAAATAGAAATCGGGTTGGGAACCGGCCGACACCTGCGACGGCTTGTAGGGACCGAGATTCCAGATCGGGTTGATCTGCAACAGCCCACCCATCAGACCCAAGATGGCTACCGTCATCGCGAAAAACGCGCCGGACTTGACCGCGAACACCGGCATGACCCGCACACCCACCACGTTGTTCTCGGTGCGGCCGGGACCGGGAAACTGGGTGTGTTTCTGAAACCACACCAACGCCACATGCACGCCGATGAGTGCCGCGAAGATCGCCGGGAGAATCAGGACATGGATGGCGTACATGCGCGAAACGATGATGTCGCCGGGAAAGTCGCCACCGAATAGCGCCCAGTGCAGCCATGTGCCGATTACCGGGACGCTCATCGTGATCGATGACAACGCGATGCGCAGCCCGGTGCCCGACAGCAGATCATCGGGTAGCGAATAGCCGAAGTAGCCCTCGAACATGGCCAGAATCAGCAGCAGCGCGCCGATCACCCAGTTCGCTTCCCGGGGCCGCCGAAACGCCCCGGTGAAAAAGACTCGGGCCAGATGCACCATGATCCCCGCGGCGAACATCAACGCCGCCCAATGGTGGACCTGCCGGACGAACAACCCGCTGCGCACTTCGAAACTGATACCCAGCGTCGACTGGTAGGCCTTCGACATCGCCACGCCGCGCAGCGGTTGATAGACCCCGTTGTAGGTGACCTCAGTCATCGACGGGTCAAAGAACAGGGTCAGATACACCCCCGTGATCACCAGCACGATGAAGCTGTACAGGGCCACCTCGCCTAGCAGAAACGACCAATGCGTGGGAAACACCTTATTGAGCTGACGCCGTAGCGCCGCCGAGGGGTGATACCGCGAATCAAGCGCGCCGCCCTGATCAACGAGCACGTCATCGAATTTTTGGCTCATCGGCAACGCAGATGCCGCGAAAGTGAGCAGTGGACGCATCGCTTCACGGCGAAAGTGTTTACCATTTCTGGGGCCGTTAAACGCGTAGCGCGATCCCCCAATGGCTGCCCCGGGCGGCGAACCCGCAGCAGTGGGCCGCAGGCACAATAGTCGAGGCTCGTTCGCGGCACACCCCCCATGCTTTGAGGCGCGTGCATACTGCTTACCTACGGCCAAGCACCACGGCAAGCAGGGTCGACTGTTCGGGTCGACTGTTCGCGTCATCAGTATCGCGGCTCCGCGCCACCGCGTCGTGGATATCTGGCCCGCGGATGTCACGCGGTTAAGTGCTCACCTGCAGTAGAATCGCTGTCAGTAGCAGCGCTAAACTCCGTGACGGCTTTCAAATTTCGTGTCATGAGGGGAACCCAGCAATTGCCCACGCGCAGTAGCCCGTTCTTCACTTTGCGACTGCGGCTGGGCGCCAGCGATACCACCTGGCTCGCGCCCATCGACCCGGAAGCGTTCCGGGCGTGAATGGTAACTGTTACGATCGGGCACCGTGGCCCGCTACGAATCTCCGAATAACGGTGGCGATGACCAGATTAGCTATACAAATCTCGGCCAGAGTCGAAACCAGCCGCGTCTCACCCCTTGGTATCGCAGGCGCGTGGTGTTGTTAGGAGCGGTCCTCGCGATCCTCATCGCCCTGATCACCTGGGGCATCGTCGCTCTGTTCACAGGCGGCCAGGGCGGCAGCCCCTCCATAACGACAACTACGGCAACTACCGCGCCGACCACCAGCACGTCGGGCGGCTTTCGGCTGCCGTCGCTGCCGTCGGAAATCACCCTCCCATCACTGCCGTCGAAAATCACGCTGCCATCGGAGATCACGCTGCCGTCGCTGCCTTAGCCTGAATCCACCGGGGGCTGGTGTTAGCTGACGCCGACTGGTCTGATCATGATTTCGACGGACGGCGTGCTGTATCCGCTGGTCTGCCCGGCTTCCTTGTTGCTCCGCTCCGGCCTTCTCGGCGATCGTCAGGCGGTCAGCCGTGGTGGGCGCTGTCCGATCATGTTGCACCACAACGTCAGCCATGCGTCAGCCCAGGGCCAATGGCTGAGCAGATGCAGAAGAGGTCGGCGTTGAGGTCGGGTCAGGCGGGCCGAAACGTCGACGACCTTGTGGCGCAGTGTGGCGTCCCGCGCGACGGAGTTGCGGTTGATCCCAGCTTGCGGCAACGCGCGGCAGGTTGTGGGCGAAGGCAGCGGGATCGGATCCTGTTGGCGCCGAACGCTCCAAGGGCGTCCGCGCCAGTGGTCCGTTGATCAGGTCGGCGAACACACGCGCAACTTCGGGCGTAAGATCAGCCGCCGACCTCCAATCATTGGACCTCCTGGGACGCGTTGTGTAGGAACGTGCCCATAGGCTTACGGGTCCAAATGCCCGGGTGCCCGACTCGCACTGCTGTGTGGTACCAGCATGTTCCATGCACCCGGCTGGAACCGTGCCGAACGCGTTGTTGAGCCGACGAGAAGCGAGCACACTGCCGTTCTCTGGTGGTCGTTCAGACTGCGCGGTGTAAACGTTTCGCGTCGCGCGAGCCTGGTTCACGACAGATGCAAGGTGTCGTCAGCGGCTTCCGGCGGCCCACGTTGGTGTCGAGGCTTCGCTTCGGACACCCGTTTGCTCGCTGCGGTCAGAAGCCGGCGGGTTGTTCGACGTGGCCGGCAGGCTCGACCTCGATTGTGGAATGGGTTACCCCGTAGCGTTCGGCAAGGAGTTGGCGGCTTGAGTCCAGCACAGCGTGCCAGTTGGCGCCATCGGTTATCACCACGTGTGCGGTTGCGGCCTCCATGCCGCTGGTGACCGTCCAGATGTGCAGGTCGTGGACCTCACGGACACCCGGAATTGCGGTCAGGTCACGGGCGGCGCCGTTGACGTCGACTCCGGGGGGTGCGACCTCCATGATGATGCGCAGCGCTTGACGCATGAGTTGCCAGGTGCGCGGAAGGATGAACAGGCCGATAGCCGCGGCGACAATGGCGTCGATATAGCGGAATCCGGTGATTGCTATCACGATGGCTCCGACGATGACGCCGATCGAACCGAGCATGTCGGAGAGCACCTCCAGGTAGGCCCCCTTGACATTCAGGCTCTCCTTGGCGCCTGCGGTGAGCAGCCGAAAGGAAATGATGTTGACCGCCAGCCCGACCGTGGCCACGATCAACATCGGCACACCCAGTACCTCTGGCGGCGCGAGGAAGCGCCGCACCGCCTCATAGAGGACGTAAAAGGCGACGCCAAATAGCAACAGCCCATTGATTACTGCGGCCAGCACCTCCAACCGGTATGTGCCATAGGTGCGCTGGTCTGCGGCCGGCCGCTTTGCCATATAGATCGCGGACAAGGCGAGCCCGAGTCCGAGCACATCGGTACCCATATGGGCAGCGTCACTGATCAGCGCCAGGGACCCGGTGACGATACCGCCGATGACCTCCACGATGGCATAGGTGGCGGTCAACGCGAATGCGATCATCAACGGTTTCTGATGGCGTTCACCGGCGCTGCCGATGCGCAGCCCGTGCCCGTCACCATCGGGCCGGCTGGGAGTGGGCTCCATAGTGTTATCGCGCTTGCTGGATGAGCTCATCTGGATGTCTCCCGCGTTTAGCTAAATGACCACTACATATTTCACGCTAGCGAGCTGAGGGTCGTCGCCGTCGCCATCTCGGCAAAGTTCACCCGCCATACTGCCAGCAGCGGGCGCAGAAAGCAGGTGGGGCCAAGGCGGGGTGAGTGCCAGCCCGGTGCGCTTCGCGCCACACGGCAAGCGAATCCAGGAAATAGCCGACCGGACAGCCGCTTGATACCAGTAAAGAAAATTCTCACACCGCAGGTCAGAGGCGGTCCGGCCCGGTTGGTACGAGCGGGGTGGCGTCGCCCTGAGCTAGGATCAGCTTCCCGGGATCATGCTGGCAGTGGGGCGGGGCTGCGGAGTCGCCGGCCGTTCAGTAATGCCAGGGCGCACGCGGAGGTCGTTGCTGATGGGCGCTGCTGTGGTGGCGGACGGAGGGCGAAGCGTAGCGACCGGCGCGGACGGGAGCGTCAGCGGACGGGAGCACAGGGAGCGAAGCGAAGCCCGCAGGTGGCCACTGGATGCGTGCTGGTTACACGCTGTGTTCGGTGTGCAGGTGTGGGATGGGGACTGCGAGATGACGGTGGGCCTCGTAGGCTGGCTGGTGTGAGCGGGGTGCTGGCAGAGCGTGCACGGTGGGAGGCCGAGACGCGGCTTGCTCGGCAGCCTCGGCGGTTGGCGCATGTGCGGGGTGTGGTCGCGGCAGCGGGGCAGCTTGGCCGACATTTCGACGCCGAGACTGCTGATTGTCTGGTGGCGGCTGCCTGGCTACACGATATCGGCTATGCGCCGTCGGTGCGCCAAACCGGTTTCCATCCCCTCGATGGCGCGATGTTTGCCCGATCGGCAGGCTTTGGGGAGCTGGTTGCGTCGTTGGTGGCGTTTCATAGCGGAGCGCGCGGGGAGGCATGCGAACGGGGCGTGTCGGGCTTATCGGCATTCAGCGAGCCTCCCCGAGAGGTGTTGGACGCGTTGACGTTTTGTGATTTGACGACTGGACCTGATGGTTCTGCGGTGTCGGTCGAGGATCGGCTCAGCGATGTCTTGGCACGCTATGGGCCCGATGATCCGGTGCATCGGGCTGTTGATGCCGCGCGGGAGGAGTTGCTGGCAGCGGTGGGCCGGGTGCGCGGCTGGCTGTGAGACCAGCTCAGCCCAGATAGGGGCGGTCGCGGTGTTGCAGGTAGTGGTCGATGCGCAGTCGCATCGAGGGGTGCATATCCAGCGCGGCGATGTCGTCGGGGTGGCTCCAGGTGATGTCGGTGCTTTCGTGGTCGATGGCCAGGGTGCCGCCGAGCACGGTGGTGGTGAAGCACAGCGAGAATTGTTGGCGGACTTCCCCGTCGGAGAATGCTACGACGTGATGGGGGTTGGTGTAGACGCCAACCAGCCCTGTGACTCCGACGTCGAGGCCGGTTTCTTCTTTGACTTCGCGCGCGGCGGTGTCGGCGATGGTTTCGCCGATGTCGTGTCCGCCGCCGGGCAGTGCCCATAGGGTGTTATCGCGGCGTTTGACCAGAAGGATGCGGCCTTGTTCGTCGGTGACGATGGCTGAGGCGGACGGGACCACGCTGTTGGGTTGGGGGGCGTTAGGGTCATTGTAGTAGTCGGTCCGCATTCCAAAATCAACCTTTCCTGGTCAGGGCGGTGGCGTTGTCCCAGACACGGTCAAACGCCTGTTCGAGGGTGGTCCAGAGGCGTGGTTCATGGTGGCGGGACAGCACGAGCAGAGGGTTGTTGCGTCCCGGGGAGCCGTAGATGTGGAAGTTGACGATCATGGTGTCATCGACGCGGAAGATTGACGTGTACAGCGTGCTGTCGTGGGTGCGGATGTGTAGTCCCGGTGTGCCCGTATATGGGGTGAGGAGTTCGACGGAGGTGCGACAGCGGGCGATGACGGCTTCTCCGATGCCTTCTTCGGCGCCGCGGATGGTCATGGCGGCGCTGTCGGGGTCTCCGGTGAGAAAACGGACCTGCACGCCGCGCTTGGCGGCGTCGAGCAGGATATCGAGGAATCCGTCGAGCGTGTCGAACAGGAACGTAGCCGCAATCACCAGAATGTCGATGCCGGTGCTCGCATGAGCGAAATGCTGCTTCCATGCGGTGATCGGTAACTGGGTGCGGCTGGCGTAGAGCGTCGCGGTGAATGGCGCACTGGTGATCGTAGAGAGTGTGCTGATCGTGGAGGGCGGGAATTGGTTGGGCCACAGGTCGTGTGGAGTGCAGTCGAGTGCGTCGGCGGCGCGGCGGGCATTGTCCCCCCGGACGTTGAGATCGGTGTTGGACAGCCAGCGTCGAACGGTCTTGAGGTCCACCTCGATCGCGCGGGCGAACTGAGCCGGCGATAGCCCCTTGGCGTGGAGTCGTTGTTTGAGCCGCTCGTTGGGCATCATCGCGAAAACCGGGCAATCATCGGCACTTTCCATGGCCCCTCGCACAGACCTCCCGTGTCGATGCCGCCGCGTGTGGCGGCCTCGGGTTCCAGTGTGCCATGACGGCGGCGACTGGCCCGGTGTCGGGCAATGCCGGCGGTTATGTCCCTGCCTGTGTCTGTAATGCCCGTGGCCGTGTCGGCAACGTAGGCAAAGGTCCCTGGTGATGCCTGCTGTGTCCGCGTGAACTGAAATCTGCGCCTGATCGGGCGTGTACAGATCACGAAAGGAACAGCAGGACAATGCGTTTGAGAATTGATACATCCGGGACGCGGTTCATTGTCACCAGGGCGGCCGAGCCGCGGCTGAATTTCGACACCGGCAGCCCCAAAGTCGACACCGCGACCGGCGTACCGCTCTACGCTGCGCAGCTGCTGGCGTTGGATGACACCGGCGGCGAAGTACTCAATGTGACCGTAGCCGGTGACCCGAAAATCGGTGTGACACAGCAGGTATCGGTGTCAGGACTGGTGGCCATCCCCTGGGCTCAAGGTGACCGCAACGGCGTGGCCTTCCGCGCCGACGCCATTACCCCCACGACCGGCGCCGCTATATCCAGCGAACAGGCGCGCCCGCAGAAATAACCCGATTGTTGGGGCGCGGCGTGGGCGCCTGTCGCGCCCCAACACGGGACTGTTATCGCCGAAACTCGCGGAAGGCACTTGTCATGGCATCAAACAACAAGCACACCAACAGCTCTGGGTCGACTCAAGGCGACTGGTTCGAAGATCTGATTCTGTCTCTGGCCAAGGCCATGGGGTACCTGCTGTGGTGGTCGATTCTCTTCCCCGCCATTAGTATCCCCATCATCGCCAGTCTGGCGGTCGCCATCACCCACGGCCCACAGCCGGGCCTGATCACCGCCGTCGCGTTCGGTGCCGCGTATGTGGGATGGGCATGGCTTGACCCGCGGTCATTTCATGCCTGGGTGACCGAACCGGTGCGGCACCGCTGGCTGACCTGGTCGCGCTACACCCGCACCTGGGAATCGGTGTGCATCTTGCACGGACTGACTGCCCGCCTAGGTGAATGCACCCTCGTGCCAACCCTGCAGTCGGTACACATCGGCAAGACCACCGACGTTCTGACGCTGCGGATGGTCACCGGGCAATCCCTGATTGATTGGCACAAACAAGCCGACGCACTGGCCGCCGCCTGGCGCGCCGACCGGATCACTATCCGTTCGACCGCACCTGGAGAGCTCCGCATCACCCTCATGCGCGGCGACGTGCTGGCTGACCACGTCGACCTGCCCATAGCCACTTCGACAACCTCAGTGGATTTACGGGCGGTGCCGGTCGGGATCACCGAAACTCGCCACTGGTGGTACCTGCCCCTGTTGGGCCATCACGTGCTGACAGCTGGGGCCACCGGGGCCGGCAAAGGCAGCGTGTTGTGGTCACTGATCGCCGGGATTGCCCCCACCGTGAAAACCGGGCTCGTGCGGCTATGCGTGATCGACCCTAAAGGGGGCATGGAACTGGGCGCCGGGGCACCGCTGTTCACGGTGTTCACCCACGACGCCACCGACACCACCCTGCGCCTGTTGCGCCAACTGGTGGAGGTGATGCACGCCAGAGCAAACCGGCTGCGCGGCAAGACCCGTCTACACACCCCCACACCATCCGAACCGCTATTCGTCGTGGTCATTGATGAGATTGCCGCGCTCACCGCCTACGTCACCGACCGCAAAATCCGCGCCGAAATCGAACAACTTCTCGGTCTGCTGCTCTCCCAGGGCCGGGCCGTGGGGATTAGTGTGGTGGCCGCGGTGCAAGATCCGGCCAAAGAGACACTGCCCGTGCGGCAACTCTTCACTGTGCGCATCGGGTTGCGGCTGACCGAAGCCACCCAAACCACCATGGTCCTCGGCCAGGGCGCACGCGACGCCGGCGCTGAATGTGACCGTATCTCCGATGCGACGCCGGGTGTGGGCTATGTGCTTATCGACGGCAGCGCCCAACCGCAACGGGTGCGAGCCTTCCATGTCACCGACCACGACATCACCACCCTCGCTGCGCGGTTCAGCGCACCAGTTCGCCGGTACGGCGGTGACACGCCACGCAATGCCAGCAGTCCCGACTTGGGTGGGGATCGTCCGTGACGATGGCCATCACACCAAAGGGTGCCATGGTGTTGCCCGGCGTTCCTGATTCGATCGACACCGCTGCTGTGGTGGATCAGATGGTGCGCCGCGCCTCCTCATTCGGATATGAAACATGGTGGCAACGAGCAGAATCCGTCGGCTTCTGCGCCCACCCCATTCAACTGGTCAGCACCGATGAATACGGTCGGGATCGAGTGGTATGGACACGGTGCAACAACCGACGCGCCCACATCTGCCCCTCATGCTCAGACCTCTACGCCCGCGACACCTGGCAACTCGTACACGCCGGCGCCGCAGGCGGCCACCACGACATGCCCGCCGCGGTGGCGCACCGCCCGCAAGTATTTGTCACCCTCACCGCCCCCAGCTACGGGGCTGTCCACACCACCACGAAGTCAAGGGACAAGGACCAGCAGGTATGCCGCGGCCACCGTCGGATTGGTGGATACCGCCGCTGCCCGCACGGAAAGCCCTTATGGTGCAGCACCACCCACGACCATGATGATCCACACGTCGGCCAGCCACTCTGCCGAGAGTGCTACGACTATGCCGGGCACGTGCTGTTCACCTGGCACCTTCCCGAACTATGGCGCCGCTTCACCATCGCCCTGCGACGCGCGCTACGCAAAGAACTGAAAGCCGCCACATGCGACCTGGATACGGTGCGGGTCAGCTTCATCAAAATCGTCGAACTGCAGGCCCGCGCCATCCCGCACATCCACGCTCTGATTCGCCTTGACCCCCACGACGATCCCGATCAGACCGAGTGGGAATCACCGATTAGCGCAACAGACCTCGCCAGCATCATTCAGTACGCCGCCCGCGCCGTGACGCTCACCATCCAGGACCCAACCGCCGACAGCGCCGTGCGGACGATCATTTTCGGCACACAGCTCGACACCCAGCCCATCAGCGCATCCTGTGAGCCGGTGACGAGTGCCCCAACAGAACAGAATCCACCTACCGGCCGATCGCTATCCGGCAGACAGGTGGCGCGCTATCTCGCCAAATACGTCACTAAATCAGTGGCCGACCTGGGGATCAACGCACGCCGTCTCTCAACCGAGGCGATCCCGGACTTGGATGTGTCTGAGCATGTGCGCGCCATCCTGACCACTATCAGCGAGCTCGCCGACCAAGGGCTAAGCGGCATCAGACGCTGGTTGCACACCCTCGGGTTCCGCGGCCACATCACCAGCAAATCCCGCCGTTACTCCACCACGATGACCTCCCTACGTGAACGCCGCGCTACCTGGACTCGCGAACAACACTCGAAAAGCACTGCACGCCAATTTGGTTCAGGATCGAGTGACGATTCCGCTAGCCCCGTTGATAATGAGGATCTGGTGGGGTGGGAGTTTGACCGCGCCGGCCATGCCAGCCTCGGTGAGCGGACCTTGATCATCAGTGCCTCACTACGGCGCATTCAACAGCGTCATACCGCGCGCGAGGCACAACAACCGCAGCGCAGCGGCTTTCCTGTCGAGGTGCCCGATGGCTAGCTTCCCGGCGCACGCCGCGAGCCAGCGGAGTGAGAAACCCTATAGCCGTGAAGAATTCACCGCCTGGCTGATCAAATCCTGTGAGCGCCAACAACTCGCAGTCACCATCGCCAACCCCGCCATCCTTGCCGACATCGCCACTTTGCTGCGCTGAGCTCACAGCCGACACATCCGGGTGCTGGCCACGAAAGAGTATCAACGTTCGAGTTGTTCCTTGCCTGGCCATATCAGCGCAATCCGTTGGCTGACAGTTGATGTCAAGGCCGTGCCGCCGGCGGTCAACCAGGGGTTGAGCCTTGACGCCAAGCGTCAGCCAACACACACTCGACTGCGACCAGGCAACAGGACAGCCGTGATTCAGCGACCGGTTCACTACGCGATGCGCACTGGCCAGTTATCCGGGTCGCCCGGGACAGTGTGCGATGAGCTACCACCCCGATACCCGACCCGACGCCCCAGTTTTGCCACCGCGACGGGCGCTCGTGGTGCACGAGCGCCACATGCCAAGGTCGCTGGATACGACACCGAAGCCAAGACCCGAGATGGTCTACCTGATGGACTAGAAAGACCCGGCCTGATGGACTAGAAAGACCCGGCGCGTAGACGAAGCAGCGCAGCCATCGTCGGGGAACCCAATTATACCCGCCTTCCGCAGTACCAGTCAAACAACTGTGTGCCCCCATCCGCAAATATAGTTGTTTGACTTTCCCTCGGTGTTAGAGTAAAGAAATGCGTCCTACGTCGGTGCCTGCACGCCTGGTCGAAGCCGGAGTGCCGGTGGTCACAGGCGATGCCCGCAGCATCACCTACCGCGATGGCAACCACGCGGTCACCGCCGAACTCGTCCTGGCCGACCGAGTGTCGTCACCAGCATCCGTGCTGGGCCGCGATCGCCGCCCCGGCCACCGGATCTTCCTCATCTGCGAAACCATATCCGAGGAGGCACGTTCAGCTCTGCTGGCCGACACTAACGTGGACCTCAGCGTCGCCAGCACCGGCGAACTGGTGCTCTCCGGGACGACCTATCGTGCCCCCGTGGGGGCGCGCCCACACCGAGGCGCAGGCGAACGTAGCTGGCGGCGGCGCGCGGCCGAGCGGGTCTGCGTGCTCACCCGCGAGCACCTGCGCCAAAGCGACCTCGCCGCGGCCATCGCCGTCAGCCAGCAGGCGGTATCGAAGATGGTCGAGAAGGAGCCGCTGCCAGATACCCCCATGGCGCCCGACGCTCGTCGGGAGTCGCTCGTCGAGCTGGCGTCAGTGCCAGCCGATGACGGAGTCGTTGAGACCTACTGGTACGGGATGGACCCCGTCACCGACCAGGTCCGCAGCGCGATCCGGCTCGGCGCAGAGCTGACCGTGCCGGTGATCGCCGGCGGTGAGGTCGCCGCCGACGTGCTGGCGCCGTGGCGGGTGCCGAGACACGGCCTGGTCTACGCCCAGGAGCTGATCGACCTCACCGACTTCGGTCTGGTGCAAGCCACCGCTGAGGAAGCAACCTTGACCGTACGTGTTCCTGCCGACTCGACGGTGTGGGCGACCGCCGCGTGGTGGAACCAGCTCACCGATGTGCAGCATTCCGACATCATCACCGCAGACCCGGTGGTTGTCCTGCAGGATATGAACGCCGGTGCTGATGCTGGTGACGGCGCCCTGCAACGACTCGACGACTGGATCGCGGGCCGGTGACCGGCGCGGTATCGGTCATCGTCGCGTGCACCGCCGTGGCCGATGACAACGGGATGCGCGCGCTGCACGACGTGTTCACCGTAGCCGCTGACCTGGATTACCGCGTCATCGGCGGCCACATGGTGCGGCTGCTACGTCATGTCTATGACGTGCCGGGAATCCCGCGGGTGACCTCCGATGCCGATACCGGAATTGACGAGCAGGTAGCTGTCGCCGGCGACTTGCACGACCAGCTCACTGCGCTGGGCTACACGGACACCAGCGGAAACCGATACGAGCTCGGTGGGCAGGCGGTCGATCTCCTGGTACCCACCGAGGCCAAGGCGGGCAAGCGATACCTCGGGGAACGGGCCTTTGACGGGGCGCCCGGATTGCGCCTGGCGCTGGCGTCACCGCCGATCCAGGTCGCGGTCACAGCGCGGCTCACCGACGGCACCTATCTGGAATTCGAAGTCCCGCTTCCCGACGTTGAGGCCGCGTTCGTGATGAAGATGCTGGCATGGACAGTGCGGCACTCCGACCGCGACGTGAAGGACATCGAGACGATGCTGGAGATCGTTGCGTCGCAACCGAAGTACCGCGCTTCGCCGTGGCGGATGCATGATCCCGCTGTCACCAAGTTCGGTGAGCGCAAAGACGCAGCTCGGGCAGCGGGACGGATGATCGTCAGCCCGCCCCGGCTAGTTCCGGCCCGGGTGCGGGTTCTGCTTCGCCAGCACGTCGCGTTCGCGCCACGCTGACATTAGGACCCCTCTATCAACATAATTTGCTGCCACCTTCGAGCATCTTTCGTCTTTATTTTGACGTGCGGTCGCTCTGCGGTGACTTGAGACGGCTGTGCCGTCAAATAAGGAAGGGCGACCAGCATGGCTGACACAACATTTGACGAACCGCAGCCTCCAGCCGCTGGCCTTGCACTAAGCCAACTCGATATTCCTCGTGACTAGCTGATCAGCAAAGGCCAGGCCGGCTTCAGCGGGCTCGATCACGTGACGGCGTATTAACGGAGCACGGAAGGTTGTCGGTGTGCACGTGCACGATGCCGAGCATGAGGTTGGTACCGATCAGCGGCTACACCGACTGCAACGGCCGCAGGGTGCCGCCGTACGTGCAGCGGCGCCGAGCGGCGGCCCCACGCTTGGGCCAGCAGGACGCCCTGCGAGCTGCCCAGGTCATCGACGGTCGGCGCAGCGGGTGGGGTGCGGGGGGGTCCGTGGTCAAGGGTGCGACCAAGCTGGCAGCTACTGCGGCGGGCGTGCTGGTGGCCGGATGGGCGCTGTGGCAGGCGGCTGGGCAGGTGCGCGAGTTCACCGGTGACCGTTTGGAGAACCCGGCCCCACTGGCGGGATCCTCATGGTTTGCCACGGCCGGTGTGGTGTGCGAGGCCACCGGCCGGTTCGAGGCCGTCGGTGCGCTGCCAACTCGCAGACGGTCTGCGCCGTCAAGCCGTGAGCGCTAACCCGTTGTGCGAGAGCAAGTGGTACGGCGCCATCGTGGCGCTACGCGCGGGCGAGGGGCCCACAGTCGGTGTGCGCCGACGGGCCACTCGGTGCGCCCTTGTCGATGGAGGTGCTCGATGCCGGCCAAACCGCCACGTACGGATCGCTGGGTGCCGCCATGCTCACCTGTCGCTCCCTGCGCAACGGCGGGGTGTACTGCTATGACCAAGGCAGCGGACGAGGGTTCGAGTTCGGCCCGACCGGTTACCGATTCGACGATGCATTCCTGGGCCAGGTCGCGCATAGAGATGGTGTGCGGCAACATAATTGATGATTGGTGGGCTGTCCTTTGCGGGCACAACGCTGGGACTTCCGTCGCAAAAGAAACGAGGTCGAGGTGGACATTGGGACACACAATGGTGACGGCGTGCCGCCCGACAGCGGGCGGGTGATTCGAGAAGAATTGATCAAATATATGGCGGACACACTGCGCGACCTGCCCGACCAACAGCGGGTGTTCCTGCACCTACCCCGCGCGCGTGTGGGCACGGAATGGTCACAATGGATGGACCACGCCCAACCGACAACGCACGGTAACAACCTGGGCTTCACCGTGGGATATGTGTTCTACCCCGGCGGAGAATGGGACGCCTCAACGGTATGTGAGCGGCTGCAACAACTGTGGCGGATGTGGGGATGGACCGCCACCCTGGGACTACCCCCGGTCGGAGACGGCTACACGCTCGTCGGCCGCTCCTATGACGGCTACGAGTTCACCCTGTACGCCGCACCGCAACGACGCGGCTCCAGCCTGGAAATCGTGTCGCCACACTTCGATCCCGGCACAGGCAATACGAGGGTCACCATGCCGTTCGCGGTCACCCCCTTCGGGGAACTGTCGCTACCCCAAATATGGGCAACCCACCCAGAACTCGTCAAATGGTGAGCACCCACGCCAGCCGAACTGGGATCTCTCCGTTGAACTCGATGGTATGCAAGCGGATTAAAGTTCATACCGAATCGCTGCCCGTCTCCCGGCCGAGCGAAGTAGCGGTAACTCCACCTGACGGTGGATGGAGCCGCTGGCGCGTCACCGACACGATGCAACATTCGCAGTAAAATTTCTACAAGCAATGTAGTATGTACAGCATGCAGCTAGAGCGGCACGAGGTCGATGCTTTCGCCCAGATCCTATTAGCGGCATACGTCGGTGCGGCCGCCGATGCGCGGACCTTCACCGCGGAATGGGGTTCACCGCCCACCCGGATGGATAAGTCGCATCGATTCCGCTCAATCGCCCAGGCGCAGATTGCTCAGTCGGATCAATTCGCGCTGCACCAGGAATACATGGAATCGGGACGCGTGCAAGTCACCGACATGAGCACGCGAGATTCCTACCTGATCCGCAGCAAGGCCGCGATCGACATTGAGGAAGCCCTTTCCGGGGCCGAACAACTTGTCTTGTTCGAACCACCGCGCCAGAATCGTAGCGGACACCCCAAGCTGCTCGCCTACACCTTCGAACGGGGCGGCATGCGACTGTGGGCCTGTGCAACCAAGCGGATGGTCAATCGGCAGCGACTGGTACCCGCAGGAGAATTGGACCACGTTGGATTCTGGCCCTTCGCGGCCGATTCGCCGCCAGACGGTGGCGGCGACTTGAAATTTGACCAAGGCGAGAACGATCCGTTCGATGACCTCGGCGAGGATTTGGACTTCGGGGAGGCAGACGGCCTGTGAACAGGCTGCGAGCATTCCGCGACATCGAAGGGCTCAACCAGGGCGACCTCGCAGAGATTCTCGGCCTGTCGGTACCAATGGTGTCAGCGATCGAAAGCGGTCGCCGAAGCTTCGGAGGCGATCTCGCGGCCCTGGGTTACCGCAATGATCGACTGAGCTTGCCTGACATGTCCGAACCCATTCATCGGGCCCGAGCGTCGACATCGGTTGCGGCAAAGAAGCGGGCCAAGGAGCTTCTCCGGTTGGCCGGCGAAGTCTTCGGCGAGTTGCTTAACGTCACGCCGAAGGCCCCCGATATTCTCCTGCACCGACATGGGCCAGGGGCCGGCCCCGATGAAATCGAGGAACTGGCCGGCGACATCCGTGCTGTGCTGGGCCAGGAGGAATCGGGGCCCATCCGCAATCTGACCGCGCTCGTCGAACGCGCGGGGATCTGTCTTGTGCCGATTCCTAGCCTTCCCGGGCTAGACGGCTTGTCCGCGTGGGTGAATGGTGTACCGGTCATCGGTCTCAATCCCGCAGTTCCGGGCGATAGGTTCCGGTTCAGTTTGGGACACGAATGCGGCCACTTGATATTTCACGATCGTCGTCACGATTCCGTGGAAAGCGAAGCGAATCAGTTTGCAGGTGCACTGCTGTTTCCGCGTGCAGATTTCGACGCCGCGATGATCGATAAGCCCAAGTTGGCCGACTTCATTCAGTTGAAGAGTTCATGGGGCATGTCAGTGGCCGCGATCATCTACCGCGCACACGAACTCGACTACATCGACGATGCTCGCTACCGTGCCCTACAAATCCAGATGTCGAAGTGGCGCCGAACCGAGCCCGGCGAATTCAAACCTGCGACAGGAACACTATTTCAGCGCCTCGTTGAGGTCCACGGAGGCACGCAGGACGTTGCGAAACGCCTCGGAATCAATCCCAAACACCTTGCTGCAGTCGTGAACTGGAGCCACCTTCGGCTAGCGTAAACACGATGGCGACAGCCCGATAGTCAATCCCCGGCAAATCAAGGCCGGCGTTCAATGAAGCTATGGGGCACTTCAGTTTTTCACTCCGGTCACCGGAAGATCCATTTCAGGAGAACCAGTAGACCTCATACCGGTGTCATGCAGCGCGCCAAGACTCAAGAAGACTGCCCGCGCAAGGTCCAGAAACGGGATGCGCTTGTGGCCAGGGAAAGGGTTGTATTAGGCCAGATTCCGTGCGCTGACCGATTCGTCTACTGTCCGCTCCAATGGGGCAGGCGGGCTGTCCGAGTTCGAACAGTGGTTCGACCGACCGGAGCTAGGCCTTGACCGCTCAGCAGACCCAGGCACACGGTGGCGGTGCGCCGGGGAACGAAAGCACACCCACCATCGGGTGCGTCACCGAGGTGGACACCCCGACAGCCGCGGCGGCGCTCAGGCTGTAGCGCCAAGGATAGCTGAGGCCGCTCACCAGCATTCGTGTCGCGACTGCTCAACGAAATGCGTTTGGCGGACATGTCGGAGGCAACCGCTAGCATCCGCAGCCAAAGCCGAAGCGGCACGGGCGATCACTCCCAGCATGCTTGACGCAAAGGAAAGGTGACATCGGTGGCGAGGAAGAAGATCGGCATCCAGGACGCCAGTATCGCGGAAATTGAGGACCTGGAACGGTGGCAAATACTTGCTGGAATTGGGCCCGGCAGTGCGCTGGGCGAAGACCTCGCTGAGGCAAAGGAGTCGGGCGTCTTAAGTCACGCACTACGAGGGGGGATTAAGCACGCGCGATCAATCAACCAGTACGCCAACATGTTCGACAGCCTCTGCGCGCGAACTCTGGTCCTGTCGGCGCGAAGCGGTGCAAAAACAGTGGGGCTGTTGCTTCTCGGGCCGCCCCCAGCGCTGCTGCAACGAGGACCGCAATTCAATGGCCAGAATGCCGCGTTCTTATTTCACGTCGCAAAACTAGGTGTCCTAGCGGTCGATCCAACCGTGCACGGCACGGGCATCGGATCGCGGCTAGTCAGGGTAGGGACCGACATTGCGCGCCAGTCGGGATATCTCGTCCTTTACGGTGAGTTCCATGCTGACCGGCCCGCCCTGCCAACGTTTTACGAACGGTGCGGGTTCGAAGTACTCGAAACGGACCAGGCGCTCAACCTCACCGAAGTAATGGGCTTCCCCACCCTGATAAAGCCAACCGGCAGCGACCGACTCTTCGTCACCGGATTGACCTAGATGCGCCAATGCGGATGGACGCGGTTGATGTCGAGGCTGCGTGCGCCGGGAGTACCCGGGGCGATCACGGCGTGACCGAGCACGGACTTGATGACCGCTTGTTGGCGGTCGATGTCCAAGCTGTCCCATTGCTCGCGGAGCAGGTGTCCGGTGCCCGCGAGTTCGTTGACGTCTGCGGTGTCGGTGGCCGCGGCGATCGCTTTACGCGTTTGGGCGATGCGGGCGGTGATGGGGTCACGGGCGGCGATCCACTCCCGCGCGGTCACGGCACCGTCCGCATACAGCGCGGCCAGCTCATCCAAACGGGCGGTGTCGGCGTCGAGCTGAACCGACAACTCTGCGACATTGGCATCCACGCTGGATTTCCCCACTAGTGCATCGGCCAGTGCCGGAGAGTCCAACCGGGTCAGCACCGCGTCCGTGAGAAGGTCCTCGACGGGTTGAGCCACGACCGTCAAGCGGCCGCAGCCGCCCTGATCCGGGCCGCTCAGACACACATAGCGGCGCACCCGGTTCTCGGGATTGACATGGCGGGCTTGGGAATACAACCGGTTGCCGCACCGGCCGCAGCGCAGCAATCCCGACAGCAGGTAGGTGCGCGGGGCGCGGGTCTTGGTCAGCGCCCGCGCGGTCATGCGGGCTAACACCTGATCGCGCTGCATGGGGCTGATGATCGCTGGCCACGCGGCCTCACCGATCACCTGGCCGTGATGCTCGCGCAGTCCCGCCACGCGACCCGAGCATAGGATTTGGCGCACCGCCGAGGTCCGCCACGATTTCGATGCCGCAGGCGCGATCCCGGAATCGTTGAGCCACATGGTCAATGAGCGGATCGAGGCCCCCGCCAGATACCGGTCCACCATCTCACGCACCACGGCAGCCTCCTCGCTGCGCACGGTGATCTTGTCGGGTTCGTACCCGAACGGGCGCACCGAGCCGTGCGGGCGTCCTTGTTCGGCGTTCTGCAACATCTTGCGGCGGATGCGTGCGGATTTGCGTCCGGACTCTTTGGCGGCGAACGCGGCGAAAATCCGGGCCATGAACAACCCGTCATCATTGCCCAGATCGATATCGGCGGTCACGGTGGCCACGTCGCGCACTCCTACCGATTCACACAACGCGACGAACTCTTCCAGCTCCACCGGGCGGCGATGCAACCGATCCAAGTTGTAGACGAGCACCGCATCGCGCGCACCCGACTCCAGATCGGCCAGCATCCGTGCGTACTCGCGGCGCGGTTTACCAGAGAAGGCCGACACATCATTATCGACGTACTCATCACCGACTGGCCAGCCGCGATCGGCGGCCAGCTTGCGGCAATCCTCCAACTGGCGCGCCACCCCTAACCCGGCGCCCTCAACGTCAGCAGAGATACGTGCGTAGACCGCGGCCGACTGAACACCAACTCGCTGAGCAGTGGCTTTCCGGCGTGACATGAGGGTAGTTTAACATTATCTCAGCTTCGACGCGTGGGTGGGACCGCCTTCGGTGTACGGGATCGTATGGTCCACATCGCAGGCGGTGGCCGGGGAGCCTGTCAAGTTTTCTGTGTAAATCGCCCTGTCTGATTGTTGGTGTCGGTTGTTGTGGTGCTTACAGATAACGTTCGATGCGCTCTGGATAGACCAGGGTGAGTTGTTCGAGCGCTTTCTTCCAGTTGGTGACCACTTGTCCTTCCACGAGGCGTCCGGGGGCTACTCGGCCGTGCTTTTGGCCGCGCTCCTTGGCCCGCTGGGCGGCGCGTTTGTCCTCGATGTTGCAGATCGCCAGCCAGAGCAATTTCACCGCCGAGGCGTCGTTGGGGAACTGGCCACGGTTCTTGATGACCTTGCGCAGTTGGTAGTTCAGCGATTCGATCGAGTTGGTCGTGTAGATCACCCTGCGCAGCTCGGGCGGGAATCCCAGAAACGGGATGAACTGTTCCCACGCGCGTTCGAAAACCATTGCCACCGTGGGGTTTTTCTTACCCAAATCCGATGCGGTGAACGCGTCTAACTCCACCCGGGCGGCATCGGCGTCCGGCGCGGTGTAGATCGGCTTGAGCGCCGCGGCCACGGCCTTGCGGGCGCTGTAGGACACGAACCGCAGAGCATTGCGGATCAGGTGCACTACACAGGTCTGCACCGCAGCTTGCGACCACGTCGCCGCGATCGCCTCGGGGAACCCGGTCAGCCCGTCACAGCACACGATCAGCACGTCCTTGATGCCGCGGTTGGCCAGATCAGCGCAGACCGACGCCCAAAACGAGGCTCCCTCGTTGGGCTGGACCCAGATCCCCAAGACGTGTTTGACCCCGGCCAGATCGACACCCACGGCGATGTGTGCGGCCTTGTTGCGGGTGTGGCCGCCGTCTTTGACCTTCACGATCATCGCGTCGAGATAGATCACCGGGTACAGCGGCTCCAACGGCCGGCGCTGCCACGCCAGGACCTCATCGGAGACCTCATCGACGATCTTAGAGATCGTCTCGTGCGATACCTCGGTTCCGATCGTGGACGCTAGATGAAATTGAATGTCCCGCAACGTCATTCCACCGGCATATAGCGAGACGATCATGTCATCGAGCCCACCGATGCGGCGGGCGCCTTTGGGGACCAGTCGCGGGGTGAACGAGCCGTCGCGGTCGCGCGGCACCTCCAGGGGAACCGGACCGGCCTCGGAGTGCACGGTCTTGGGCGAGCTGCCGTTGCGGGCATTGGGCAGCTCCCGGCCGATCGGGTCGCCCTTCTCATAGCCCAGATGGTCGGTCAGCTCCGCGGCCAGCCCGCGTTCGAGGGCGAGCTTGATCAGTCCCGGCAGCAGACCTCCCTCACCGGTCAGAGCTACCTCGCCGGTATCGATCTGCGCTAGTAGATCATCGACTGCACCCGAAGCCCGAAGCGCTTCGGCCATCTCGACCGTCGAGCCAGCCTCAACCAGCGTCCCATCCATGTCCTTGCCTGTCGTCACGTCCTGCGATCCTTCCGTTAACAGGACTTACACAGACCATCTGACACGCCCTGGCCGGGCGATCACAGCCGGGCCAGCGACAGGTCAGATCCCGACACCGCACGAAATCGGCCAACGCCTTCGAGGGCACATAGCCGGCCTCCGGGGCGGCGTCGCCGGGATGGGTCAGCGGCACCAGCCGGGCCGAGGCCGCCAACTCGGCGAGTAGTTCGGGTGGGATCAATCCCTCGCCACCGATCTCGACACCCGGCGTGGATGCGCGACCCTGCAGCACAGCGTGCGCGCCGATCACATGGATCACCACCGGGCCCGCGGCCCGACCCCCCGCCGCACAATCCGGGCGCCCGCAGCGACACCCCAACCGATCGGCGTCGGCGGCCAACGCCCCCAACGCATCAGCACGGCGCTGCTCACGGGTGCGCGGGTCATGTACACACACCGTGGCCGCCAACCCATCCAACCGTTTGTCCAGGGCATGGGCGTCCGCGGCGTACAGGGTGGCTTCCACATGCGCCAGCCCGTCGCCCATGTCGGCCATCCACACCTCGCGGCCGGCCGCACGCTCCTGGCGCCGGCGCACCGCATCGACGTCCGCGCGCGCGACCACCTTGTCGACCGCCGCGGCCAGCCGGCCCTGACTCAACGACGGCCACCGACCCACACAGCCCGCCAACGCCGCGTCCACCGCCCCCAGCACCTCGGGGTCGGTGATCAGATCGGTGCGGAACACGATCGTCTGAAACATCCGGTAATCGATATCCCCGGCGGCAAACACCGCCCCCACCTTCGGCAACCGCTCCCGCATCACCCGCGCATAGCGCACCCGACTCGCCGCCAGGCCCTGGCCGATCCGCAACTGCGCGCCCACCTCCGCGGCCACCGCCGCCTCGGTATCCACCGCCCAGCCCTCGGTCTCCGCACAGCGCGAGAGCCGATAGGCAAACAACTCCCCGATCGCCACCAACTGCGCCGCGGCCGCCCGATTCTCCACCCGCCCCGCCACACCGATCCACTCCAGCAGCGCCGCCGACTCCCGGGTCGACGACGGGTAACACCGCTCGATCAGCTCATCAAACTCGGCGATCACCGCACCCCGCCGCCGTTCATCGAACATGTGTTCGAGTATGCCACGCGGGTCTGACAAAAATCTGGTGCGGCCGTCGAGCCCCCGAAACGGGCTACTGACCCAGTCGCGCAACCACGTCGGCGACAACGGACTCCACCGCGACGGCCGACTGCTCCCCGGTCCCGAGGTCCTTCACCCCGACGGTGCCGGCCTCGATATCGCGGTCGCCCAGCACCAGGGCGACCCGGGCGCCCGATCGGTCGGCCGCGCGCATCGCGCCCTTGAGCCCGCGGTCGCCGTAGGCCAGGTCGACGCGCACCCCGGCGGCCCGCAGCTGACCGGCCAGCACCGCCAACCGCAGCTTGGCCTGCTCGCTCAGCGGCACGCCGAAGACCTCGCAGCGCGCCGCCGACCCCACGCTCTTGCCCTCGGCCCCCAGCGCCAACAGAGTCCGGTCCACGCCGAGCCCAAACCCGATGCCGGACAGGTCTTGTCCGCCGAGCTCGCGCATCAGGCCGTCGTAACGGCCGCCGCCCCCGATGCCGGATTGCGCGCCCAGCCCGTCGTGCACGAACTCGAAGGTGGTCTTGGTGTAGTAGTCCAGCCCGCGCACCATGCGCGGGTTGATGACATAGGGCACCGAGAGCGCATCCAGGTGTGCCAGCACAGTGTCGAAGTGCTGCTTTGCCGCATCGGACAGGTGGTCGAGCAGCACCGGCGCATCGACCGTCATGGCCTTCACCTGCGGGCGTTTGTCGTCGAGCACCCGCAACGGGTTGATCTCGGCGCGCCGGCGCGTCTCCTCGTCAAGCGGGAGGCCAAACAGGAACTCCTGCAACAGTTCTCGATACGCCGGTCGGCAGCTGTCGTCTCCCAGCGAGGTGATCTCGAGCCGGAACCCGTCGAGCCCCAGGGAGCGGAACCCGGCGTCGGCGACGGCGATGACCTCGGCGTCGAGGGCCGGATCGTCCACGCCGATCGCCTCCACGCCGACCTGTTGCAGCTGGCGATAACGGCCGGCCTGCGGGCGTTCGTAGCGGAAAAACGGTCCCGCATAACAGAGTTTGACCGGCAACGCGCCGCGGTCCAGGCCGTGTTCGATGACCGCGCGCACCACGCCGGCGGTCCCCTCGGGCCGCAGCGTCACCGAGCGGTCGCCGCGGTCGGCGAACGTGTACATCTCCTTGGACACCACGTCGGTGGATTCGCCGACGCCGCGGGCGAACAGGGCGGTGTCCTCGAAAATGGGCAGCTCGATATCGCCGTAACCGGCGCGGCGGGCGGCGCCGAGCAGTCCGTCGCGCACCGCCACGAACTGCGCCGAGTCCGGCGGGACGTAGTCGGGCACGCCCTTGGGCGCAGCAAATTCCGCCACGGGCTACAGGCCTTCGAGGAAGGGGTTGAGGCGCCGCTCGGCGCCGATGGTGGTGGCGTTGCCGTGCCCGGGCAGCACCACCGTCGCGTCGTCGAGCACCAGGAGCTTGTCGACGATCGAGGTCAGCAAGTCGCGGCCGCTGCCGCCGAACAGGTCGGTGCGCCCCACCGAACGCTCGAACAGGGTGTCACCGGTGAGCACGACATCCTTGTCCCCCGTCACCCGGAACACCACCGATCCGCGGGTGTGCCCGGGGGTGTGGTCGACGTTGACCGTCACGCTGCCCAGGTCGAGCTTGTCGCCGTCGCGGTCGAGCTCGACGACCTGCTTGGGCTCCCGCCAGAACGCGCCCGCCACCAGCTGCGCCAGGCGCGGGCCCAGGCCGTAGATCGGGTCTTTGAGCATGAACCTGTCCTCGGGATGGATGTAGGTCGGGCAACCGTAGGTATCGGAGACCTTCTGCGCCGACCACATGTGGTCGATGTGCCCGTGGGTCAGCAGCACGGCGGCGGGCGTCAGCCGGTTCTCGTCCAGGATGCGCCGCAGCGGGGCCATCGCTCGCTGACCCGGATCCACGATGACGGCGTCCGTTCCCGGCCGCTCGGCCAGCACGTAGCAGTTGCACTGCAACATGCCGGCGGGAAATCCGGTGATCAACACGGTTCCCATTTTCCCATGGGGCCCACTTGACACGAGTCGCGGCGCCCACATTAGCCTGAGCTGGCCACCTCACGGGTTTCAGAGGCTCCGACTTCACCAAGCATGGAGGCATAGCGGCCGTGCCGACCAACGAACAACGACGTGCCAACGCCAAGCGCAAGCTCGAGCGCCAGCTGGAGCGGCGCGCGAAGCAAGCCAAGACGCGCCGGATCGTGCTGATTGCTGCCGGCTCGATCGTGGCCGTCGCCGTGGTCGTGGCGGTGGTCCTGACGATCGTCAACACCAAGCACGAACACAAGAGCAACACCGCGGCGTCGACGACACCCAGCAGCAGTTCGCCGGAGTCCACGACGCCCGCCGGGCCGGCGCCGTCCGCCCCGCCGTTGCCGGCGTTCAAGCCGTCGGCCGAGGTGGGCGCCAACTGTCAATACCCGGCAACGCCGGAGCCGGCGGCCAAGCAGGTCAAGCCGCCGCGCACCGGCAAGGTGCCGACCGATCCGGCGCAGGTGAGCGTGAGCATGGTGACCAACCAGGGCCACATCGGCCTGATGCTGGCCAACAACGAATCACCTTGCACGGTCAACAGTTTCGCGAGCCTGGTCGGCCAGAAGTACTTCGACAACACCAAGTGTCACCGGCTGACCACCTCGCCGGGGCTGGGCGTCTTGCAGTGCGGCGACCCCAAGGGCGAGGGCACGGGCGGCCCGGGCTACCAATTCGCCAACGAGTACCCGACCGACCAGTACCCGCCGAATGACCCGAAGGCGCAGCAGCCCGTCCTCTACCCGCGCGGCACCCTGGCCATGGCCAACGCCGGGCCCGGCACCAACGGCAGCCAATTCTTCATGGTGTACAAGGACTCCCAGCTGCCGCCGCAGTACACCGTGTTCGGCACCATCCAGCCCGACGGGCTGGCCACCCTGGACAAGATCGCGAAGGCCGGCGTCGCCGGCGGCGGCGAGGACGGGGCACCCGCCAGCGAGGTCACCATCACCTCGGTGCTGCTCGACTGAGTCCCGACCAGGACCGAAGAGCTCAGGCCGCGGACGTCACGCGGTAGACGTCGTAGACGCCCTCGACGTTGCGCACCACGTTGAGGAGATGGCCGAGGTGCTTGGGGTCACCCATCTCAAAGGTGAACCGGCTGATGGCAACTCGATCACCGGACGTGGTCACCGACGCGGACAGGATGTTGACCTTCTCGTCGGCCAGCACGCGCGTGACGTCCGACAGCAGGCGGTGCCGGTCGAGCGCCTCGACCTGAATGGCCACCAGGAACACCGACGATGGTGACGGCGCCCAATGCACCTCGATGATGCGCTCGGACTGCTGCTGCAGCGAGGCGGCGTTGGTGCAGTCGGTGCGGTGCACGCTGACGCCGCCGCCGCGGGTGACGAACCCCATGATCTGGTCGCCGGGCACCGGCGTGCAGCACTTCGCCAGCTTGGTCAGCACGCCCGGCGCGCCGGGGACCGAGACCCCGACGTCGTCGCTGCTGCGGGGGCGCCGCAGCATGGTCGTGGGGGTGGACCGTTCGGCGAGGTCCTCTTCGGCCTGGTCGATGCCGCCGATTTCGGCCAGCAGCCGCTGCACGACGTGCCGGGCCGACACGTGCCCCTCACCGATCGCGGTGTAGAGGGCGGACACGTCGAGGTAGTGCAGCTCGCGCGCCACCGCGGACAGGGTTTCGCCATTGACCAAGCGCTGCAACGGAAGTCCGCCGCGACGCACCTCGCGGGCCATGGCGTCCTTGCCGGCCTCCAGCGCCTCCTCGCGGCGCTCCTTGGCGAACCACTGCCGGATCTTGGCCTTGGCGCGCGGTGACACCACGAACTGCTGCCAGTCCCGCGACGGCCCCGCGTTGGCCGCCTTCGAGGTGAAAACCTCGACGACTTCGCCGTTTTCGAGCTTGCGTTCCAGCGCCACCAGGCGCCCGTTGACCCGGGCGCCGATGCAGCGGTGGCCGACCTCGGTGTGCACGGCGTAGGCGAAGTCCACCGGCGTCGAGCCGGTCGGCAGGGTGATGACGTCGCCCTTGGGGGTGAAGACGAAAATCTCTTGTACCGCAAGGTCATACCGCAACGACTCGAGGAATTCGCCGGGGTCGGCGGCCTCCCGTTGCCAGTCGAGCAGCTGGCGCATCCACGCCATGTCGTCGATCTCGGCGGCGGCGTGCGGATGCGGAACACCGTTGCGGCCCTTGGCCTCCTTGTAGCGCCAGTGCGCGGCGATGCCGTATTCGGCGGTGCGGTGCATGTCGCGGGTGCGGATCTGCACCTCCAGCGGCTTGCCCTCGGGCCCGACGACGGTGGTGTGCAGCGACTGGTAGACGCCGTACCGGGGCTGGGCGATGTAATCCTTGAACCGGCCGGCCATCGGCTGCCACAGCGAATGCACCACGCCCACAGCGGCATAGCAGTCCCGGATCTCGTCGCACAGGATGCGGATGCCGACCAGGTCGTGGATGTCGTCGAAGTCCCGGCCCTTGACGATCATCTTCTGGTAGATCGACCAGTAGTGCTTGGGGCGGCCCTCCACCGTCGCCTTGATCTTCGACGCGCCCAACGTGCTGACGATCTCGGCGCGGACCTTCGCCAGGTAGGTGTCCCGCGACGGCGCGCGCCCGGCGACCAGCCGGACGATCTCCTCGTACTTCTTGGGATGCAGGATCGCGAACGACAGGTCTTCCAATTCCCACTTGACGCTGGCCATACCCAGCCGATGCGCAAGGGGCGCAATGACTTCCAACGTCTCGCGGGCCTTGCGGGCCTGCTTCTCCGGCGGCAGGAACCGCATGGTGCGCATGTTGTGCAGCCGGTCGGCGACCTTGATCACCAACACGCGGGGATCGCGCGCCATCGCGGTGATCATCTTGCGGATCGTCTCGCCCTCGGCGGCGCTGCCCAGCACCACCCGATCCAGCTTCGTCACGCCGTCGACGAGATGGCCCACCTCTTCCCCGAACTCCTCGCTCAAGGCGTCCAGGGTGTAGCCGGTGTCCTCGACCGTGTCGTGCAACAGGGCGGCCACCAAAGTGGTGGTGTCCATGCCCAATTCGGCCAGGATGGTGGCCACGGCCAGCGGGTGGGTGATGTAGGGGTCGCCGGAATGCCGCAGCTGGGTGGCGTGGCGCTGGTCGGCGACCTCGAAGGCGCGCTGCAGCAGCGACACGTTCGCCTTCGGGTAGATCTCCCGGTGCACCGCCACCAGCGGTTCGAGCACCGGGTTGAGCGTGCTGCGCTGCGCGGTCATCCGCCGCGCCAGCCGCGCCCGGACCCGCCGCGACGCGCTGCTGGACGTCTTCAGGGATTCCGTCGGCGGCTCCGGGGCCTCCATCGGCTGCGTGATGGCTGGCGACTCCGTGACGTTGGTGGGCGCGTCGAGCGCTTGCGCCGCGCTGTTGTCATCCGCCACGTGTGGTCACCTCCGAATTCGAGGATACGTCCTCCCGAATCAACAGCCCGGCTCCTTCTCGCGCCGCTCCGCGGCTGGGAGGAACCCCCGTCGCGGCGCGCATCGTCGCCGGGCGGCGAGCGCTACTCGCAAGTCAGGCTGTGCACCGGCAATGGCGCGACGGCATCCCGGCCGCCCAGCCCGCCGAGTTCGAACAGCACCACCGCCGCCACCACGTTCGCCCCGGCGCGCTTGAGCAGCCGGGCCGAGGCGGCCAGGGTGCCGCCGGTGGCCAGCACGTCGTCGACGATCACGATGTCGCGTCCACGCAGGTCGATGCCTTCGGCGGGGATCTCCAACGTCGCGGTGCCGTATTCCAGGTCGTACCGCTCGGCGTGCACCGGCGGCGGCAGTTTCCCGGCCTTGCGGATGGCCAGCACGCCCGTGTGCAGCCGGTCGGCGACGGCCGCGGCCACCAGAAATCCCCGGGCCTCGATGCCGGCCACCAGATCGGCGCCCGACGCGAGCTCGGCCACCGCGCCGGTGATCGCCGTCATCGCCGTCGCGTCGGCGAACACCGGGGTGAGGTCCTTGAACTGGATTCCCGGCTTGGGGAAGTCAGCCACCTTGCGTGTCAGCGACGCGATGAGCTCCGCCACGGGCGTCCGCCCGCCGACATTCGTCACGGCAACCTCACTGCACCAGGGCCCATCGGTCCATGTTCCAGCCCACGCCCCACCGGGTCGGGTTGTTGCTCACCGCGTACATCTTCTTCGACATCAGCAACGTGCGCTGCTGCCGGTACAGGGGCAGGGTGGGCATGTCGCCCCACAGTATGGGCGCGGTTTCGGCCAGCAGCCGGACCCGCTCGGCGGCGTCGGCCGACACCGCCAGCGCCCCGATCGCGCTGTCGACCTGCGGATTGGTGTATCCGGACAGGTTGTTGCCGTTGCCGGTGTGCAGGGCGTAGGCGTCCAGCGCCGAGGAGCCCGTCGAACCGCTGCCGGTCGCGCCGCCCGTGCTGGCCAGCAGCGCGTCGATCTTGCCGTCCCTCAGCGCCTGCGGGCCCGAGGTGTCCAGGGTGACGCCGGTGACCGTGATCCCGGCCGCGGCGCACGATTTGGTGATGACGCCGACATTGACCGCGAGCCGCGCGTTCGGCCCCTGGTAGCCGATCCGCACCGCCAGCGGCGCACCGCCCAGCGCGTTGCGCGCGGCGACCGGATCCGCCTTGCCGAACGGGCCGGCCTCGGCGGCCCCGTCGGCGGCGGTGACGGCGTCATCGCGGGCCGGGCTCAGGCGTGAATTGGCGATCGGTGTCCCCGCGTCGTGGGCCAGCGCGTCGCGCGGCGTGCACAGCGCGACGGCCCGGCGCGCCTTGGGCGCCGACAGCGGGCCCTGCGGCGCGAAGATCAGCTGCTCGATGCCGTCCGACGGCGCATCGGAGCGCTCGTAGTTGTCCGGCGTGGCCAGCGTTCCCGAGGAACCCGCGGCGACGTCGACGACGTCGACGGTGCGGTTGTTGACCCGGTCCTGGATGTCGGGCCCCTGCGGCCACACCGTGATCCGCTTGGTGACGGCCCTGGGCCCCCACCACCGGTCGTTGGCGACGAGCACCACCGCCCCGCCCTCCAAGATGGATCCGATTTTGTAGGGCCCCGACGACGGGAAGCGCTTGAGGTCGACACCCGGTTTGAGGTCCCAGGTGGTGTTCCACAGCTTCGCGATCTGTTGCACCAGCGGCGCGTTGTGGCTGAGCAGCGCCGCGGTCACGTCGACGTTGAGCTGGTCGGCGATGACGTGCGACGGCATCAGCGAGGTCGCGGTGAACAGCTCGTTGTAGTCGACGACGCCGCGGTCCGGGACGAACGACACCCGCGCCTTCTTTTGCCCGGGGATGCACTCGACGTTGGCGATGTCGATATAACCGCCCTGGGTGGCCGCAGTGAATTCCGGGAAGCGGCCGGACTGGGCCGCCCACGCGAGCACGATGTCGTCACAGGTCAACGGCTTGCCGTCGGAGTAGACGGCGTTGTCGGCGATCTGATAGTCCAGCACCAGCGGCGTGCCGCCGACCACCGACACCGTGCCGAAGTCGCGGTCGGCGACGATTTGCCCGCCCGGGCCGTGGTAGCTGAACCCGGTGAGCGTGCGGGCGAAAGCCTGCGCTCCGGCCGAGGCGGCGCCGACGACGGTGTTGGTGTTGTAGGTGCTCAGCGGGCCGTCGACCACGTAATCGACCTCGGAGGCGGCGCTACCGGCGCACGCGGTCACCACGAAAGCCGCGGCCAGCACCACCGCCAGCCCGGCGCTGATCCACAGCGCGATGCTCCGCCGGCCGGTTAGCACGCCACGATCGGCCCCAGTTCCCCGGTACCTGGTGGCCATCGCGTCTACCGCCGGCCGACGTTCCGCTTGCCGGTGGGACGGCGGGTCCCGGTCGGCCGCACGGGACGGGCACCCGGCGCGGGCTTGCTCGGCGCGGGCTTGGACGGCTGGGTCGGCTTCGACGCCGATTCGCCGGCGGTCGCTTTGGCGTCCTCGGCGGTCTCGTCGGCGTCGTTCACGTCCGGGGCGTTCTCGGCGCCCGCGCGCGACCCGCCGGCCCGCCGACGCAGGACGCGGCGGGTGTGGGTGCGCACCAGCTCGGTGCGTTCGCGCATGCTGACCAGCAGCGGCGTGGCGAAGAAGATCGAGGAGTAGGTGCCGACGATGATGCCGATCAGCTGCACCAGCGCCAGGTCCTTCAGGGTGCCGACGCCCAGCAGCCACACCGCCACCACCATCAGCGCCAGCACCGGCAGCACCCCGATGAGGCTGGTGTTGATGGACCGCATGAACGTCTGGTTGATCGCCAGGTTGGCCTCTTCGGCGAAGGTGCGCTTGGGTTTGTGCTGGAAGCCGTGGGTGTTCTCCTCGACCTTGTCGAACACGATGACGGTGTCGTAGAGGGAGAAACCGAGGATCGTCAGCAGGCCGATGACGGTGGCCGGGGTGACCTCGAAACCCACCAGCGAGTACACGCCGGCCGTCACGGCCAGGTCGAAGAACATCGCCGCGATCGCGGCCAGTGTCATGTACCGCTCGTAGCGGACCGTGATGTACACGCCGACCAGCGCCAGGAACACCACGAGGGCGAACAGCGCCTTCATGGTGATCTGGTCGCCCCAGGTCTCGGAGACCGCCGAGTCGCTGATGGCCTGCTTGCTGGGTTTGCCGTCGGGGCCTTTGGGCCCGAACGCGTCGAACAACGCGTTGCGCAGCTTGGTCGTCTGGTCGTTGGACAGCGTCTCGGAGCGAATCTGCACGGTCGCCGCGGCGCCGTTGCCGACGACGACGACCGATTCCGCGTCGTTGCCGAGGGTCTTGTGGAACACCTCCTGGACTTGGGAGGTGCGCACCACGCCGTTCGCCCCGTTGGCGGGCATCGACACCGTCGTACCGCCGTTGAAGTCGATGCCGAAGCTGAAGCCCCGCAACACGATGGACAGGAGCGCGATCGCGACGATCGCGCCGCTGATGCCGAACCACAACCGCCGCCGTCCGACCACCTCGAACGCACCGGTGCCGGTGTAGAGGCGCGACAGGAAGCTGTGCTGCGGCGCCCCGGCGGTGCCGGCGGCGCTGTCGGTCAATTCGGTTGTGCCCTCCGAGGTTTCGGTGATCTCGGTCGCGTCTTTGGAGGCCATCACGTTATCCCTGTCCCGTCTTCACCTGCGACGAACCCCGGCGTTCGCGGGCGACCTGCTGGATTGCGCCCAAGCCGTTGTATGCGGGTTTCGCCAACGTCGGTGACTTGGAGGCCAGGTAGACCAGCGGCCAGGTCACCAGGAACACCACCACCAGGTCGAGGATTGTGGTGAGGCCCAACGTGAATGCGAAGCCCTTCACCTGACCGATCGCCAGCGCGTACAGCACGGCGGCGGCCAGGAAGGTGACCGCGTTACCGGAGACGATCGTCTTACGCGCCCGCGACCAGCCTCGGGGCACCGCCGACCGGAACGAACGCCCTTCGCGGATCTCGTCTTTGATGCGTTCGAAGAAGACGACGAACGAGTCGGCGGTGGTACCGATACCGATGATCAGACCCGCGATGCCCGCCAGGTCGAGGGTGTAGTTGATCTGACGGCCCAGAATCACCAGGATCGCGAAAACCATTGCGCCCGAAGCGCCCAGCGACAGCGCCGTGAGCAGTCCCAGCACCCGGTAGTAGAGCAGCGAGTACAGCAGCACCAGGACCAGCCCGATCGCGCCGGCGATCAGCCCCGCGCGCAGCGAGGTCAAACCCAGTGTCGCCGAGACGGTTTGGGCCTCCGAGGCTTCGAACGACAGCGGCAGCGAACCGTATTTCAGGACGTTGGCCAGCTGCT
Source organism: Mycobacterium sp. NTMscope_Eco_3 (assembly GCF_976985685.1). NCBI lineage: Bacteria > Bacillati > Actinomycetota > Actinomycetes > Mycobacteriales > Mycobacteriaceae > Mycobacterium > Mycobacterium sp. NTMscope_Eco_3. Next base: position 3,458,302 of record NZ_CDRJYZ010000001.1, read on the forward strand.
TGGCGGTTGCCGCGGTGAACGGCGGGTCGCCACCGCTGATCTGGGTGCGGCCGCCGGGGATGGCTTCCTGGATCATCGGGGCGCTGACGACCTGTGAGTCCAGCGTGAACGCGGTCTGGGTGCCGATATGGGCGGCGGTGAAGTCCGCCCAGGTGTTCGCCGCGGCGGACTTGAACTGAAGGTCGACGACGTAGCCGATCCCGCGCTGGTTCTGGCTGGAGGTGGCGTCCTGGATCTGGTCACCGCTGATGATCGAGGGGCCCAGCAGGTAGGCCACCTTGTGATCGGTCGAGCAGGTGATCAATGGCTGGGCGGGGTCGTCGTTGCCGGCCAGGATGTCTTCTTTGTCGCAGCGCGTCGCCTGGAACTGCAGCGCCAGGAACTGAATGCCCTGCCGGGTGCTCTGGCGCCACTTCTTCTCATCGGCGATGCGGTCGGCGAGGTCCTTGCGCGGATCCGGTGGCGCGGGCGCCTCGGCGGGCGGGGGCGCCTCCCCGGCCGGGGCCGGAGCGGGCGCCGGGGCGCCCGGGGCGGGCGCGGGACTGGGCGACGGCGGCGGGTCCTGCGGGTAGGGCCGGGGCTGAGCGCCCGGCTTGCCGCCCGGCGCGGGCTGTCCCGCCGGGGGTGGAGCCGGTTGCTCCGGTTCCCCGGGCGCGGGCTGACCGGGTGCCGGTTGGCCGCCCGGCGCCGGCTGGCCGGGGGCCGGCTGGCGCGGCGCGGGCTTGGGCTCGGCGGTTTGGGCCGGCATCGAGTTGAGCACCGGACGGATGTACAGCCGGGCCGTCTGGCCCAGGTTGCGGGCCTCGTTGCCGTCTGTCCCGGGGACCGTGATGATCAGGTTGTCGCCGTCGACGACGACCTCCGACCCGGAGACGCCGAGTCCGTTGACCCGGGCGCCGATGATCTGCTGCGCCTGCGCCAGCGCCTCGCGGCTGGGGCGCGAACCGTCCGGGGTGCGCGCGGTCAGCGTGACGCGGGTGCCGCCCTGCAGGTCGATCCCGAGCTTGGGCGCGGCCCGCTTGTCGCCGGTGAGGAACACCAGCAGGTAGACGCCGATGAGCAACAACAAGAAGACCGACAGGTAGCGGGCAGGGTGCACCGGCGCCGAAGACGATGCCACGTTCCTTCTATCTCCTCGAGAATCGGTTAGTTACCCCGGACAGAGCCTAGAAAAGCCTACGTGGCCCCGAGGAGCCCGTCGCGCAAGCGGTCCTCCCCCGAAGTATTGGGCGTCAGGAATCCTTGGCGACCGAGCCCTCGTCGGCGGAGTCGTCCCCGTCGACCAGATCCTCGTCGTCGTCGGGCAGGACCCGGTCGCGGATCGCCAGCTTCATCCAGGTGGTCACCACGCCGGGGGCGATCTCGAGGTCGACGGCGTCGTCGGTGATCGCGACGACGGTGGCCTGCAGGCCCGACGTGGTGTGCACCCGGTCGCCCGGGCTCAATGACTCGTGCAGGTCGATGGTGGCCTGCATCGCGCGCTTCTGGCGCCGCGACGCGAAGTACATGAACCCGCCCATGATGAGCAGGAACGGCAAAAACAGGATCAAACTCTCCATGGGCGCGCCCGTCTTTCTTCGTGATTCTCGAGGGGTATCGAGGGGTATCGAGGGAATGCAAGGAAAAGGTGCCGGTCCGAATCGGGCGTCGCGCACCTCGTCACGGTCCAGTGTGCCCGTCCAGTCTGGCAGGCCGCGGCCCGTCACCGACCGTCGCGGTGCAACGAGTGCCCGCCGGCGGCAAGCTCGATAGGCTTTCAACGCGGCGTGACACGCGCGCCGCGGGGAGGAGTACGTGGTGGCCAGCCTCGAGCAGACTCGCCAACTGGTCACCGAGATCCCCGGCCCGGTCTCGCTCGAACTGAGCAAGCGCCGGGCGGCGGCGGTGTCGCACGCGGTCAACGTCTCCGTCCCGGTCTTCGTGGCGCGCGCCGGCGGCGGCATCATCGAGGACGTCGACGGCAACCGGCTCATCGACCTCGGTTCCGGCATCGCGGTGACGACCATCGGCAACTCGGCGCCCCGGGTGGTCGACGCGGTGCGCGCGCAGGTCGCCGAGTTCACCCACACCTGCTTCATGGTGACGCCCTACGAGTCGTACGTCGCCGTCGCCGAGACGCTCAACCGGATCACGCCGGGCTCCGGCGAGAAGCGCTCGGTGCTGTTCAACTCCGGCGCCGAGGCCGTCGAGAACGCCGTCAAGGTGGCGCGCGCCTACACCCGCAAGTCCGCGGTGGTGGCGTTCAACCACGCCTACCACGGCCGCACCAACCTGACGATGGCGCTGACCGCCAAGTCCATGCCCTACAAGGCCGGCTTCGGCCCGTTCGCGCCGGAGGTCTACCGGGCGCCGCTGTCCTACCCGTATCGGGACGGCCTGATCGACAAGGAGCTGGCCACCGACGGGGAGAAGGCCGCCGCGCGGGCCATCAGGGTCATCGACAGCCAGATCGGCGCCGACAACCTGGCCGCGCTCATCATCGAGCCGATCCAGGGCGAAGGCGGGTTCATCGTCCCGGCCGAGGGATTCCTGCCCGCCCTGCTGGAGTGGTGCCGCCGGAACAACGTGGTGTTCATCGCCGACGAGGTGCAAACCGGTTTCGCGCGGTCGGGCGCCATGTTCGCCTGCGAGCACGAGGGCATCGAGCCCGACCTGATCTGCACCGCCAAGGCCATCGCCGACGGGCTGCCCCTGTCGGCGATCACCGGCCGGGCCCAGATCATGGACGCACCGCACGTCGGCGGCCTGGGCGGCACGTTCGGCGGAAACCCCCTGGCCTGCGCGGCCGCGCTGGCCACGATCGAGACGATCGAGAGCGACGGGCTGGTCGAACGCGCCCGCCAGCTGGAACGCCTGATCACCGAACCGCTGCTGCGGCTGCAGGCCGGCGACGACCGGATCGGCGACGTCCGCGGCCGGGGCGCCATGATCGCGATCGAACTGGTGAAGTCGGGCACCGCCGAGCCGGACAAGGAATTGACCCAGAAGCTGACCGTCGCCGCCCAGGCGGCCGGCGTCATCGTCTTGACCTGCGGCATGTTCGGCAACATCATCCGGTTGCTGCCGCCGCTGACCATCGGCGACGAGCTGCTGACCGAGGGCATCGAGATCTTGAGCGGGTTGTTGCGCGACCTGTAGGACCCCGGCCCTCGTGGGCAATCTCACATGCACGCCACAGGCCCTATCGTGGTGGAATACCGTTACTTTAGCTAACGTTCTATGTGTCAGCGCGGACAGCGCATATTGACTCGCTAACTTTCATTCGCAAGGGATCTGTTTATGTCGACTGCCATTCATGACGAACAACTCGACCGTCGCATCGAGGAACTCATCGCCACCGACCCCCAGTTCGCCGCCGCCCGGCCGGACCCGGCGATCACCGCCGCCACCGAACGGCCCGGGCTGCGGCTGCCGCAGATCATCCGGACCGTGCTCGACGGCTACGCCGACCGGCCCGCACTGGGGCAGCGCGTCGTGGAGTTCGTGACCGACGTCAAGACCGGACGGACCTCGGCCGAGCTGCTCCCCCGCTTCGAGACCATCACGTACGGCGAACTCGGCGAACGGGTTTCGGCCCTCGGCCGCGCCTGGGCCGGCGACTCGGTGCGCCCCGGCGACCGCGTCTGCGTGCTCGGCTTCAACAGCGTTGACTACGCCACCATCGACATCGCGCTGGGCACCATCGGGGCCGTGTCGGTGCCGCTGCAGACCAGCGCGGCGATCTCGTCGCTGCAGCCGATCGTCGCCGAGACCGAGCCCAGCCTGATCGCCTCGAGCGTCAACCAGCTGGCCGACGCCGTGGAGTTGATCCTGGCCGGCGACCACGCGCCCGGCAGGCTCGTCGTGTTCGACTACCAGCCCCAGGTCGACGACCAGCGCGAGGCCGTGGAGAGCGCCGCCGCCCGGTTGGCCGACACCGGCGTCGCCGTCGAGGCGCTCGCCGACGTGCTGGCGCGCGGCAAGGGCCTGGCGCCCGTCGCCGAGCAGGAGACCGACGAGGACTCGCTGGCCCTGCTGATCTACACCTCCGGCAGCACCGGCGCCCCCAAGGGCGCGATGTACCCGCAGAGCAACGTCGGCAAGATGTGGCGGCGCGGCAGCAAGAACTGGTTCGGCGAGAGCGCCGCGTCGATCACCCTCAACTTCATGCCGATGAGCCACGTCATGGGGCGCGGAATCCTCTACGGCACGTTGGGCAATGGCGGCACCGCGTACTTCGCCGCCCGCAGCGACCTGTCCACCCTGCTCGAGGACCTCGAGTTGGTGCGGCCCACCGAGATGAACTTCGTCCCCCGCATCTGGGAGACGCTGTATGGCGAATTCCAGCGCCAGGTCGAGCGGCGGCTGGCCGACGGCGCAGACCGCGAAGCCGTCGAGGCGCAGGTGATGGCCGAACAGCGCCAGTACCTGCTGGGCGGGCGGTTCATCTTCGCGATGACGGGCTCGGCACCCACCTCGCCGGAGCTCAAGGCGTGGGCCGAGTCGCTGCTGCAGATGCACCTGATGGACGGCTACGGCTCCACCGAGGCCGGAATGGTGTTGTTCGACGGGGAGATTCAGCGTCCGCCGGTCATCGACTACAAGCTGGTCGACGTTCCGGATCTGGGCTACTTCAGCACCGACCGCCCGCATCCGCGCGGTGAGCTGTTGCTGCGCACCGAGAACATGTTCCCCGGCTACTACAAGCGGGCCGAGACCACCGCCAACGTGTTCGACGACGACGGCTACTACCGCACCGGTGACGTGTTCGCCGAGATCGCTCCGGACCGGCTGGTGTACGTCGACCGCCGCAACAACGTGCTCAAGCTCGCGCAGGGCGAGTTCGTCACCCTGGCCAAGCTGGAGGCGGTGTTCGGCAACAGCCCGCTGATCCGTCAGATCTACGTCTACGGCAACAGCGCCCAGCCCTACCTGCTGGCCGTGGTGGTGCCGACCGAGGAAGCGTTGGCGGACAACGACCTTGAGTCGCTCAAGCCGAAGATCGCCGACTCGCTGCAGAAGGTCGCCAAAGAGACCGGCCTGCAGTCCTACGAGGTGCCGCGCGACTTCATCATCGAGACCACGCCGTTCACGCTGGAAAACGGTCTGCTGACCGGGATTCGCAAGCTGGCGTGGCCGAAGCTCAAGGCGCACTACGGGGAACAGCTCGAGCAGATGTACGCCGACCTGGCCGCGGGGCAGGCCAACGAGTTGGCCGAACTGCGCCGCAGCGGAGCCGAAGCGCCGGTGCTGCAGACCGTGAGCCGGGCCGCCGCCGCCATGCTCGGGGCGGCGACCAGCGACCTGTCCCCCGATTCCCACTTCACCGATCTTGGTGGAGACTCGTTGTCGGCGTTGACCTTTGGCAACCTGCTGCGCGAGATCTTCGATGTCGACGTGCCGGTGGGTGTCATCGTCAGCCCGGCCAACGACCTCGCGGCCATCGCCAGCTACATCGAGGCCGAGCGGCAGGGCTCCAAGCGGCCGACGTTCGCCGCCGTGCACGGTCGCGGCGCGACCACGGTGCACGCCAGTGACCTCACGCTGGACAAGTTCCTCGACGAGGCGACCCTGGCCGCCGCGCCGAGCCTGCCCAAGCCGGCCACCGAGGTGCGCACGGTGCTGTTGACCGGCGCGACCGGCTTTTTGGGCCGCTACCTGGCGCTGGACTGGCTCGAGCGCATGGACATGGTCGACGGCAAGGTCATCGCCCTGGTGCGGGCCCGCACGGATGAAGAGGCCCGCGCCCGGCTGGACAAGACCTTCGGCGTCGGCTCTCCTCAAGGCGACCCCAAACTGCTGGCGCACTACCAGCAGCTGGCCGCCGACCACCTGGAGGTCATCGCGGGCGACAAGGGTGAGGCCAACCTCGGCCTGGACCCGCAGACCTGGCAGCGACTGGCCGACGAGGTCGACGTCATCGTCGACCCCGCCGCGCTGGTCAACCACGTGCTGCCGTACAGCGAGCTGTTCGGGCCCAACGCCCTGGGTACCGCCGAGCTGATCCGGATCGCGCTGACGTCCAGGCAAAAGCCGTACACGTACGTGTCGACGATCGGCGTGGGCGATCAGATCCCACCCGGCAAGTTCGTCGAGAACGGCGACATCCGGACGATCAGCGCTACCCGCGCGATCAACGACGGCTACGCAAACGGCTACGGCAACAGCAAGTGGGCCGGCGAGGTGCTGCTGCGCGAGGCGCACGACCTGTGCGGCCTGCCCGTCTCGGTGTTCCGCTGCGACATGATCCTGGCCGACACCACCTACGCCGGGCAGCTCAACCTGCCGGACATGTTCACCCGGCTGATGCTGAGCCTGGTCGCCACGGGTATCGCGCCCGGGTCGTTCTACGAGCTCGACGCCGACGGCAACCGGCAGCGGTCGCACTACGACGGCCTACCGGTCGAGTTCATCGCCGCGGCGATCTCGACGCTGGGGACGCAAATCACCGACAGCGACACCGGCTTCCAGACGTACCACGTGATGAACCCGTACGACGACGGCATCGGGCTGGACGAGTACATCGATTGGCTGATCGAGGCCGGGTATTCGATCGAGCGCATCGCCGATTACTCCGAGTGGCTGCGGCGGTTCGAGACGTCGCTGCGGGCCCTGCCGGATCGGCAGCGTCAGTACTCGCTGCTGCCCCTGCTGCACAACTACCAGAAGCCGGAAAAGCCGATCAACGGCTCGATGGCACCCACCGACGTGTTCCGTGCGGCGGTGCAGGAAGCGAAAATCGGCCCCGACAAAGACATCCCGCATGTGTCGGCGCCGGTCATCGTCAAGTACATCACCGACCTGGAGTTGCTCGGACTGCTCTGAGGTCAGCCGAACAGCAAGTCGCCCAGCCCTTTTGGGGCTGGGCGACCTGTTTCGGTGTACTGACCTACTGCTGCGGGTGCGGCCACCGCAAATACGCGGCGTTACCCCCAGATCCCGCACCTGCGCGGTGGCGGCGCCATCCCCGCTTTGGTTCGGGGTCAGACGACGCGCGCGGCTTGGTCAGCGCACCCGAGGAGACCTCGGCCGGCTGCTCGTAAACCGAATCCCGATACGGCTCGACGGCCGGTGTGCCTGAGGACGCCGGCGCCGACGGCTGCACGTCGCGCGCCAGGCGTACGGCGGTGCGTGCCAGCACGACACCACCCACGAAGATGATCAGCGCGCCCAGGCCCGAGAAGTAGGTGACCTCGAGCACCGCACGCTTGCGGTCGGTTGCTGCGATCGGGTCGCCGGCGGAGCCGATTCCCAGCAGCGGGGCGACATCGCCACCCACGACGAACCAGGCACCGGCCAGCACGGCCAGCCACCCGCCCAACATCGCGGCGACGCGGTTGCCGGCAACGATCAGCAGCAGGCCGCCGATGGCGGTGGCCGCTCCCGGCGCGACTTCCAGCCAGCCCCGGGCCGAGCTCCATGCCCAGTTTCGGTCCGGCGTGTAAGCGAAGTTGAAGTGTGGACCGACAAACGGTATTAACGCCCCCCAGGCTCCCAGAATGACCAGGAGCAATCCGCTGACCGCGCCTCGCGAGCGCGGCATGCTCAGCCCGCGGGTTCGGCCGTCTTCTGCGTATTTCATGACATCCCCTCGTTGAATACCGGGCCTGTTTCCGGCTCGAGATGGGTACCCGGCGACTTCCACTAGTAACCCACGCGGCAAACGAAAGCCAACCGCTGGCGGTGATTATTGTGGCTGGTGAGACTGGTGTTACTACTGAAGGCCGAGCAACAACAGCACGATCGCCATCGCCGGGAAGGTGCCCTGGGCGAGCGCCGCCCGCCCCTTGTCGGGTGCGGACACCAGCAGCACCACCGCGGCCGCGGCCATCGATCCGATGCCGGCGAAAACCAATCCCGCGCCAACATCGGTGTGCCCCAAGGCAATTACGGCGATGCCGACGACGGTGACGATGGCGAGAAACAAATTGTAGAAACCTTGGTTGAAGGCGAGCAGCTTGGTGGTCTCGGCCTCCGCGGGGGTGGTGCCGAACGTGGCGCGGGTGCGCGGCGAGGTCCAGGTCAACGATTCCATCACGAAGATGTAGACGTGCAGTAACGCCGCCAGTGCGGCGAACAGCAGCGCGGTCGCGATCATCGCGTCCTCCTCGCCGGTCACGGTTGCTCGCACTACCTTGGCGCAAAACGGCACCGGAAGCCAAGGGCTCCCGGTGCCGTTTCGCGTTGCCGGCTAAGTGGGCTAAGCGGCGTGGTGATGGCGGTGGAACAAGCCGCCGCCGGTGCGCCGATGGAACAAGCCACCACCGCCGCGCTCCCGGGCCGCGGGCTCGGCCGCCACCGCGTCCGTCCGTGCGCCCGTCTCGTCATACATGGCCGGTTGGCCCGCCGGCACGGCATCGCCTGCCATGGGCGCCGGTTGGGTCATCACGACGTCGCGCGCGTGCCGAACCGCCAGCCGCGCCACGGCCGCGCCACCCAGGAAGACGATCAGCGCACCCAGGCCGGTGAAGTAGGTGACCTCGAGCAGGGCTCGTTTCAGGTCCGTCGAGGCGGCACCCGGCTGACCGACGCTCCCGATGCCCAGCGTCGGCGCGAACGCGCGGCCGACCACGAACCAGGCGCCGCCCAGGACCGCCAGCCAGCCACCGAACACGGCGTTGGCGCGATTGCCGGAGAGGAGCACCAGCAGGCCACCCACCGCCGCGGCCACCCCGGGGAGCACCTCCAGCCAGCCTTTTGCCGCCGTCCACGTCCATGCCGGGTCCGCGGCGTACGCCCAATCGATGTTGGGACCGAAGAACGGCACCAACGCACCCCACGCACCCAAAAGGATCAGGAGTAACCCGGTCAGCGCGCCGCGGGTACGCGGCATGTACAGCGCGCGAGGGCGTTCATAGTCGTGGCGCCTGTTCCTCATCTTCAGTCTCCTTCACGAGGCGTGATACCTGTGAGGTTGGTTACCCACCGCGCCACGATGTAACCGGATGGGCCCGCGCGATCGTTTGCTGGCTACTCGAACAGGCCGGGCTGCCCGAGACCGGCGGCCCCGGCGGGCGGCACCATGCCGAGGTGCGTCCACGCCTGGGCGGTGGCCACCCGGCCACGCGGAGTCCGGGCCACCATGCCGGCGCGGACCAGGAACGGCTCGCACACCTCCTCGACGGTGGTGGCCTCCTCGCCAACCGCCACCGCCAGCGTCGACACCCCGACCGGGCCGCCACCGAAGCTGCGGGTCAGCGCCGAGAGCACCGCCCGGTCCAGCCGATCCAGACCCAGTTCGTCGACGTCGTAGACCGCCAGCGCGGACTTGGCGACGTCGCGGGTGATCACGCCGTCGGCGCGCACCTCGGCGAAGTCCCGCACCCGGCGCAACAGCCGGTTGGCGATCCGCGGCGTGCCGCGCGAGCGGCGCGCGATCTCCTCGGCCGCATCACCGCCGAGTTCGATTCCCAGGATCCCGGCGGAGCGGGCCAGCACCCGCTCCAGCTCGGGGGGCTCGTAGAAGTCCATGTGCGCGGTGAAGCCGAACCGATCCCGCAGCGGGCCGGTCAGCGCGCCGGAACGGGTGGTCGCGCCGACCAGGGTGAACGGCGCCACCTCCAGCGGGATCGACGTCGCGCCGGGGCCCTTGCCGACGACCACGTCCACCCGGAAGTCCTCCATCGCCAGGTAGAGCATCTCCTCGGCGGGCCGCGCGATGCGGTGGATCTCGTCGATGAACAACACGTCGTGCTCGACCAGATTGGACAGCATCGCCGCCAGGTCCCCGGCGCGCTCCAGCGCGGGCCCGGACGTCAGCCGCAACGAGGATCCGAGCTCGGCCGCGATGATCATCGCCAGCGACGTCTTGCCCAGCCCCGGCGGGCCGGACAGCAGGATGTGATCCGGTGTGCCGCCGCGGTTTTTGGCCCCCTCGATGACCAGTTGCAGCTGTTCGCGCACCCGCGGCTGGCCGATGAACTCCCGCAGCGAGCGGGGCCGCAGGCTGACGTCGACGTCGCCCTCGCCGGGGGCCAGCGCGCCGGAGACGTCCCGGTCGGACCAGTCTTCCTCAGTGGGGGTCATCGGGACTTACCCAGCAGCGACAGGGCGGCGCGCAGCGCACCGGAGGTGGTCGCGTCCTGCTCGGCGGCCAGCACCTTGTCGGTGGCCTCCTCGGCCTGCTTGACGGCGAAGCCGAGGCCGACCAGGGCCTCCACCACCGGCCCGCGTATCGCGTGGCCGTTGAGGCCGGTGGCCGCGGACGCCGCGCCGGCGCCGGCCGCGCCCACCTTGTCCCGCAGCTCCAGGACCATCCGTTCGGCGCTGCGTTTGCCGATCCCGGGCACCCGGGTCAGCGCGGTGACGTCGCCGTCATGCAGCGCCTGGCGCAGCGCGCCGGCGTCGTGCACGGCCAGGGTCGCCATCGCCAGCCGGGGCCCGACCCCCGACACCGACAGCAGGGTCAAAAACAGGTCGCGGGTGTCGGTGTCGGTGAAGCCGTACAGCGTCATCGAATCCTCGCGGACGATCATCGCCGTGATCAGCCGCGCCTCGGTCCCGGTCCGCAGCGTGGACAGCGTCGACGGCGTCGCGTTCACCCGGTAGCCGACACCGGCGGCCTCGATCACCACATGATCGAGCGCCACCTCGAGCACCTCGCCGCGCACCGCGGCGATCATCGGGCGGCCTTCAGCTTGGCCCGGTACTTCTGCCGCTGCTCGGCGGCCAGCGCCTCGGCCGCCGCCATCCGGGCGATCATCGGCGCCCGCCAGCAGTGACAAATCGCCAGCGCGAGCGCGTCGGCGGCGTCCGCCGGCGTCGGTTTCGCTTGCAGCGCAAGGATTCTGGTGACCATCGCAGTAACCTGGGCCTTGTCGGCAGCGCCGTTGCCGGTGACCGCGGCCTTGACCTCGCTGGGGGTGTGGAAGTGCACGTCGACGCCCCGCTTGGCCGCCGCCAGCGCGACCACGCCGCCGGCCTGGGCGGTGCCCATCACCGTCGACACGTTCAGCTGGGAGAACACCCGCTCGATAGCCACGACGTCCGGCTGGTGGGTGGCCAGCCAATGCTCGACGGCGTCACTGATCTTCAGCAGCCGCTCGGCGAGCGGCGCGTCCGACGGGGTGCGCACCACGTCGACGTCGAGCGCGACGACGCTGCGCCCACGCCCGCTCTCGACGACCGACAACCCGCACCGGGTCAGGCCGGGGTCGACGCCCATCACCCGCATTACCCGCTCCCACCTAGTAGAACAGCTGTTCGATACCCTAGCGGCCGGCACCGACGCGCCCCGGGTGCGACACGCGGCGGCCACCCCGATTCCAGGCCGATTCCGGGCCGGGAGGTTACCGCGCCGGACCCGCGAAAAAGCTGTTAGCTTTAGCCCACGTTCGCTCAAGCATTGTGGCAACGGGAGGCTGCGCGTGGGATCTCTGCTGGTCATGCTCGCCATCGTGCTGTTCATCGCGTCGATCGTGGTGCTCGTCATCGCTTTGCGCCGCCCCAAGCGGCCGGCGCAGAGCGCCGGGCGCCCGGATCCGCTCGCGTCGGACGCGATGCCGCAGTTCGGGCCCCGCCAGCTCGGCCCCGGCGCCATCGTCAGCTACGGCGGCACCGACTACATCGTGCGCGGGTCGGTCACCTTCCGCGAGGGACCGTTCGTGTGGTGGGAACACCTGCTCGAGGGCGGCGAGCAGCCGATGTGGTTCAGCGTCGAAGAGGACGACGGACGGCTGGAACTGGCGATGTGGATCACCCGCAAGGACGTGCCGCTGCGGCCCGGCGATCCGTACGTCGTCGACGGCGTGATGTTTCACGAAACCGAACGCGGCCGCGCCTCCTACACGACCGAAGGCACCACCGGGCTGCCGGCCGGCGGCGAGATGGAATTCGTCGACTGCACCAGCGACGACGAGACGGTCCTGCTCTCCTTCGAGCGCTGGGCCGCGGACATGCCCTGGGAGGTGTCGACGGGAAAGTCCGTGTCCCCCGGCGAACTCACCGTCTACGCGGCTCCCCCGCCCAGCCCCGCCTAACGCGCGCGAGGTCAGGCCGGTGCCCCTTCATCAGCTCGCCGTGACCCCGGCGGACGTATCCGGGGAGCGGCTGGGACTCGCGCTCAACGCGCCGGTCCCCCCGCCGCTGGCCGCCTGCCGCCTCGAGCACCCGGGCGGCGCGGGGGCGTTGCTGCTCGGGGTGCTCGGCGCGTCGCACGTCGTCGCGGTCGAGCACGCCGCGGGCCGGTTCTCCGAGGAAATCTCTTGCACGGCACGCAATCTCGGGGCGGCCCTGCCCGAGAGCACCGACGCGCCCGGCTACCACCTGCAATCGGTCACCGACACCCGCGACGAGGCGGCCTTCCGCCGCCTCGCGCACGAGCTGCGGGGCCGCTGCGCCCGACGGGCGGGCTGGCTCGGCGGCACGTTCCCGGGCGACGACGCCGCGCTGACCGTGCTGGCCGCCGAGCCCGACGGCGCCGGATGGCGTTGGCAGACATGGCATCTGTACCCGGGGCGTCCGCCCGGCTCCGGCGGGACGGTGGTTCACACCGCGAGCCGGTGGCAACCGTGAGCCGAACCCGCCTGTTCGTGATCGCCGGTCTGCTGGCGGCCGGCGCCGTGGTGTGCCTGATCACCGGAATCATCTTGCTGCAGAAGAACATTGCGTCGTACGTCGCGGGCCACTATCACGAGTACGCCCACGACGTGAACGGCACGCGCTACCAGTGCACGGGATCGCCACGACAGGCGGCCGACGCGCTCGCCGCGTATGCGCACCCCGAGGCGCGCGCCGACAACGGCAACACCGAATACCTGCGTTATGCCAACGACATCGTGGTCGTCGGCCCCGACGGCAACTACCCGTGCAGCATCCGCGTCGAACCGCTGAGCGCCGGCTACAGCCACGGCGCGTTCATCTTCCTCGGCCCCGGATTCACCCCCGGCTCCCCGTCGGGTGGTTCCGGAGGCAGCCCCGGCGGCCCGGGCGGAACCAAGTGATGGCACCACCGCAAAGGAGACAACCATGTACCTCGCCGTCGAGATCGGAACCGTCGACCTCAATCCCGTCCTGAAAGGCGCGGTCGCGACGATCCTGTACTTCGTCGTCGGCATGGCCGTCCTGCTCGTCGGGTTCTACGTGGTCGACGTGCTGACCCCGGGCAAGCTGCGCCAGCTGGTGTTCATCGACCGCCGCCCGAACGCCGTGATCGTCGCGGGCGCAATGTACATCGCGCTGACCGTCGTCATCATCACCGCGATCGCCAACAGCTACAGCCAGCTGGGGCAGGGACTCCTCGGCGTGGCGGTGTACGGGTTGATGGGCGTGATCCTGCTCGGGATCGCGCTGCTCACAATGCATCTGCTGATACCGGGGAGTTTCCATGAGCACATCGACGAGCAGGTGCTGCATCCCGGCTCGTTCGCGGTGGCCCTGATACTGCTCGCCGTCGGAGGGGTGACCGCCGCGGCGGTGTCATGAGCTCCGTCGACGTGGCCACGCCCCCGGCGGCGCCGTCCGCGGCGGCGTCGGGGCGGTGGCGGGCGCTGCTGTTGGCCGCCGTGGCGGCGTGCGCGGCCTGCGGCCTCATCTATGAACTCGCGCTGCTGACGTTGTCGGCGAGCCTCGATGGCGGCGGCATCGTCGCCACCTCACTGATCGTCGCGGGCTACATCGCCGCGCTAGGCGTGGGCGCCCTGCTGGTCAAACCGCTGCTGGCGCATGCGGCGATCACCTTCATCGCGGTGGAGGCGGCCCTCGGCGTCATCGGCGGGCTGTCCGCGGCGGCCCTGTACATGGTGTTCGCGTTCCTGGACGGCGCGGTCGGTTCGACGTGGGTGCTGGCGGTGAGCACGGCCCTGATCGGTGGCCTGGTCGGCGCCGAGGTGCCGCTGTTGATGACGCTGCTGCAGAGCGGGCGGGTGGCGGGTGCAGCCGACGCCGGGCGCACGCTTGCCAACCTCAACGCCGCCGATTACCTCGGCGCGCTGCTGGGCGGGCTGGTCTGGCCGTTCCTGCTGCTGCCGCAGCTGGGGATGATTCGCGGCGCGGCGGTCACCGGCATGATCAACCTGGCGGCGGCGGCCGTCGTCGCCATTTTCCTGCTGCGCCAAGTGGTTTCGACGCGCCAACTGCTGCTGGCGCTGTGCGCGCTGGCCGCCGCGCTGGGGCTGCTCGCCACCCTGTTGCTGCGTTCGGCCGACGTCGAAACCACAAGCCGGCAAAGGCTTTACGCCGATCCGATCGTCGCGTATCGGCACACGCCCTACCAGGAGATCGTGGTGACGCGGCGCGGCAACGACACCCGCCTGTACCTCGACGGCGGGCTGCAATTCTCCACCCGGGACGAATACCGCTACACCGAAAGCCTCGTGTACCCCGCGGTCGGGAAGGGTGCGCGTTCGGTGCTGGTGCTCGGCGGCGGCGACGGCCTGGTGGCTCGCGAATTGCTGCGCCAGCCCGGCATTTCCAAGATCGTGCAGGTCGAGCTCGACCCCGCGGTGATCGACGTCGCGCGCACCACGCTGCGCGGCGCCAACGCCGGTTCATTGGACAACCCGCGGGTAAGCGTGGTGACGCAGGACGCGATGAACTGGTTGCGCGGACCCGACATCGACCGGTTCGATGCGATCATCGTCGACCTTCCCGATCCCGACACACCCGTGCTGGGCCGGCTGTATTCGACCGAGTTCTACGCGCTGGCCGCCCGGGCGCTGGCCCCCGGCGGGCTGATGGCGGTGCAGGCGGGCAGCCCCTTTTCCACCCCGACGGCCTACTGGCGCACGGTGTCGACGATCCGGGCGGCGGGCTACGCCGTCACGCCGTATCACGTGCACGTGCCGACGTTCGGCGACTGGGGATTCGCCCTGGCGCAGCGCGCCGACACCGCGCCCACACCGACGGTGCCGCCCGACGCTCCCCCGCTACGTTTTCTCAACCAGCGGGTGCTCGAGGCGGCCGGCGTGTTCTCCGGCGACATCGCGCCGCGGCCCGTGGAGCCGTCGACCCTGGACAATCCGCGCATCGTCGAGGACATGCGGCACGGGTACGACTAGTCAGTCCTCGTCGAGAGCGGCGAGCACCTCGTCGGACAGGTCGACGTTGGTCCACACGTTCTGCACGTCGTCGCTGTCTTCCAGCGCGTCGACGAGCTTGAACACCTTGCGCGCGCCCTCGACGTCAACCGGCACGCTGACCGACGGCTGAAAGCTCGCCTCGGCGGATTCGTAGTCGATGCCGGCGTCCTGCAGCGCGGTGCGCACCGCGACCAGGTCGGTCGGCTCGGAGATGATCTCGAAGCTCTCGCCGAGGTCGTTGACGTCCTCGGCGCCGGCGTCGAGCACCGCGGTCAGCACGTCGTCCTCGGTCAGGCCGTTCTTTTCGAGGGTGACGACGCCCTTGCGGGTGAACAGGTAGGACACCGAGCCGGGGTCGGCCATGTTGCCGCCGTTGCGGGTCACCGCCACCCGGACCTCGCCGGCCGCCCGGTTGCGGTTGTCGGTCAGGCACTCGATCAGGACCGCGACGCCGTTGGGCCCGTAGCCCTCGTACATGATCGTCTGGTAGTCGGCCCCGCCCGCTTCCTCGCCGGCGCCCCGCTTGCGGGCCCGCTCGATGTTGTCGTTGGGCACCGACGTCTTCTTCGCCTTCTGGATGGCGTCATACAGCGTCGGGTTGCCGGCCGGGTCACCGCCCCCGGTGCGGGCGGCGACCTCGATGTTCTTGATCAGCCGGGCGAACTCCTTGCCGCGGCGCGCGTCCTTGACGGCCTTTTGGTGCTTGGTGGTGGCCCACTTGGAATGGCCGCTCATCGGTGTCCTATCTGGGAGTCCTCTTGTTTTTGTGGCCAGACGAGTCTACGTGGCCCGCGAGACTGCAACTGTCGACGGCTCCACTCGGGAAATGCGTCGTGGAATACAGTTTCGCGGCGCTGGCTCAGCCGGTCACCATGTCGACGAACATGTGGTGGATCCGCCGGTCGCCGGTCACCTCGGGGTGAAACGCCGTCGCCAGCTTGCGGCCCTGGCGCACCGCGACGACGTGCCCGGCGGCGCTGGCCAGCACCTCCACGCCGTCGCCCACGCGCTCGACCCACGGCGCGCGGATGAACACCGCCCGCACCGGATCGTCGAGGCCCGCGAAATCGATGTCCCCTTCGAACGAGTCGACCTGACGCCCAAAAGCGTTGCGCCGCACGGTCATATCGATCGCGTGCAGAGGCAGCGCCTCCCGCCCGCCCGTCCCGGCGTCCAGGATCTCGCTGGCCAGCAGGATCATGCCGGCGCACGCGCCGTAGGCGGGCAGCCCGTCGGCCAGCAGCCCGCGCAGGGGCTCCAGCAGGCCGAGATCGAGCAGCAGGTGGCTCATGGTCGTCGATTCGCCACCGGGGATGACCAGCCCGTCGACCGCCTCCAGCTCGCCGCGCCGGCGCACCGGCATCGCCTCGGCCCCGGCTTCGCGCAGGGCCGCCAGGTGCTCGCGGGTATCGCCCTGCAGCGCGAGGACCCCGATCCGGGGGCTGCTCACGGGTTGGTCGGCCCGTGGCCGCGCTTGAAGCGGGTCAGCCCCTCCTGCATGACCGCCGCGACCATCTCGCCGGATTGGGTGAAGATCTTGCCCTGGCACAGCGCGCGGCCGCCGTTGGCCGACGGCGAAGACTGGTCATACAGCAGCCACTCGTCGGCCCGGAACGCCCGCATGAACCACATGGCGTGGTCCAGCGACGCCACCTGCAGGTGCTCCCGCACGTCGAGGTGGGTGACCTGCGCCGATCCCAGCAGCGTCAGGTCGCTCATGTAGGCCAGCGCGCAGATGTGCAGCACCGGGTCGTCGGGCAGCGGGTCACGGTGGCGGAACCAAACCTGCTGCTGGGCGGCCTTGCCCGGCGAGAGCTGCAGGAGCTCGCGGGGCACGATGCAGACGTCCCACTCCTCGAACTGCTTGAACCCGGCGTCGTCGAAGACCTTGACCGAGTCCAGCCCGGGCAGCCCGTCGGGCGGCGGCGCGGGCGGCATGGGGTCCTGGTGGTGGATGCCTTCCTGGTCGGTCTGGAAGGACGCGCCCATGCTGAAGATGATCTCGCCGTGCTGGATGGCGTTGACGCGACGGGTCGCGAACGAGCCGCCGTCGCGGGTGCGCTCCACGATGAACACCGTGCGCTCCTTGGCATCCCCGGGCCGCAGGAAGTATCCGTGCAGCGAGTGGACCTGGTAGCGCGGGTCGACGGTGCGCACCGCCGACACCAGCGACTGGCCGGCCACATGACCGCCGAAGGTGCGCTGTAGGAATCCCGATTCCGGGCTGAAGATGCTGCCGCGGTAGATGTTGACCTCGAGCTGCTCGAGATCGAGGATCTCTTCGATCGCCACAGACTGTTCTTACCAGCCGCGTTCGGCCAGCCGATGGGGCTGCGCGATCTGCTCGACATTGATGCCGACCATCGCCTCGCCCAGCCCGCGCGACACCTTGGCCAGCACGTCGGGATCGTCGTAGAAGGTGGTGGCCTTCACGATCGCCGCGGCGCGCTGGGCGGGGTCGCCGGACTTGAAGATGCCCGAGCCCACGAAGACGCCCTCGGCGCCGAGCTGCATCATCATCGCCGCGTCGGCGGGGGTGGCGATACCGCCCGCCGTGAACATGGTGACCGGCAGCTTGCCCGCCCGGGCCACCTCGACGACGAGTTCGTAGGGCGCCTGCAATTCCTTTGCGGCGACGTACAATTCGTCTTCGGACAACGACGTCAGGCGGCGGATCTCGCCACCGATCGCCCGCATGTGCGTGGTCGCGTTGGAGACGTCTCCGGTGCCTGCTTCACCCTTGGAGCGGATCATGGCCGCGCCCTCGTTGATGCGGCGCAGCGCCTCACCGAGGTTGGTCGCCCCGCACACGAACGGCACGGTGAACTTCCACTTGTCGATGTGGTGGGTGTAGTCGGCGGGGGTGAGCACCTCGGACTCGTCGACGTAGTCGACGCCGAGGCTCTGCAGGATCTGCGCCTCGACGAAGTGGCCGATGCGGGCCTTGGCCATGACCGGGATGGTCACCGCGGCGATGATGCCCTCGATCATGTCCGGGTCGCTCATCCGCGACACCCCGCCCTGGGCGCGGATGTCGGCGGGCACCCGCTCCAGCGCCATCACGGCGACGGCGCCGGCGCCCTCGGCGATCTTGGCCTGCTCGGGCGTGACGACGTCCATGATGACGCCGCCCTTGAGCATCTCGGCCATGCCGCGCTTGACGCGCGCGGTTCCGGTTCGCCCGTTGCCGTCCGGGGGGTGGGCGGTAGTCACTGCTTGATCTCCTTCAACGTTGTCGACCCAGTCTAATGAGGCGCTTTGGCCCGCGTTGACCGGCGGAGTCAGCGGATGGACAGCAGCGGGCCGGGGGCGCGGCCGCCGGCGAGCGCGGCCGCGTCGGTGAGCAGTCCGGATAGTTGCATGGGGTACACCGTCTCCCCCGCGGCGACGAGTTGGGCGATGTCGGCAGCGTCACACCAGCGGTGGCCGTGGATGTAGCTGCGTTCCAGTTCGGTGTGGCCGGTGCGGGACGGCTCGAATCGGCGGGTGCGGTAGACGAAGTAGAACTCCTCGCTGTCGATCAGCGAGCCGTTGAACTCGAAGACCTGGTCGCGCCGCCAGACGGGCCCGACCATGTCGGCGGGCGCGACCCGCAGGCCGGTCTCCTCGGCGAGCTCCCGCGCGGCGGCCTCGGCCAGCCGCTCCCCCTGCTGCACTTCGCCGCCCACCGTGAACCACCACTTGGGCGCGGGCTGGCCGGCCAGCGCCGGATCCGACCCGCGCAGCAGCAGCACCGCCCCGGTCTCGTCGAGCAGCACGACGCGCGCCGAGGTGCGGTGGTTGAGCACGCCGTGATCGCCGTGGGCCAGCGCGTGCGGCCGCTCGACGATCTCGAAATAGCTGGGCAGCCCGGCGGTCCCGCCCAGGTGAAAGAGCCGCACCAGGGGCCGCTCGGCCAGCGCCAGCGTGTCGCGGACCGCGTCGTTGTGGAAGCGACGGGCCAACACCACCCGGGCCTCGGCGTCGGCCAGCTCGGCGATCAGCCCGGCCGGCAGCGACGCCGGGTCCACGGCGGCCAGCGCGGCCGACAGCTCGTTTTCGCACGTTTCCCGCGCGGGCCGGGGCGCCCCCTCGGCGGCGTCGGCCAGCGCCGCCAGCCGCCGCCCCTCGGACGCGCCGCCGTAGGCGTCGATGGCCACGGCGCGCGCCACCACCGCGCGCCGCGCCAGCGCACCGTCGAGCGCCTGCCACGACAGGTCGTAGCGGACGTGCAGGCGGTCCAGCCGGTTGGCCGTCCGGTACGCCCAGGCGCCGAAGACGGCCAGCACCGCGACCAACACCGCGACGGCGACGATCAGCCATGTCATCAACCGGCCACCTCAACCTTGGCGCCTGTCGCGGCGACCGTCTCGTAAACCCGCAGGATCTGGCTGGCCACCACCGACCAGTCGTAGCGCTGGACGGCGGCCGTGCCGGCGGCCACATAGCGCTCGGCGAGCACATCATCCTCCAGCACCGCGATCAACGCATCGGCGAGCGCGGCGCCGTCGCCCACGGGCACCAGGCGGCCCACGTCGCCGCCGGCCAGCACGCGCCGGAAGGCGTCCAGGTCGCTGGCCACCACCGGGGTGCCGGCGGCCATGGCCTCGACCAACACGATGCCGAAGCTTTCCCCGCCGAGGTTGGGTGCGCAGTAGACGTCGGCGCTGCGCATGGCCGACGCCTTCCCGGGATCGTCGACCTGGCCGAGGAAGCGAATATGACTCACGAATTCGCCCGCCTGCGTGCGCAATTCGTCCTCGTCACCGCGCCCGACAACCAGCAGCTGCACGTCGGGGAACCGCGCCACCAGCCGCGGCAGCGCGTCGAGCAACACCCCGATGCCCTTGCGCGGCTCGTCGTAGCGCCCCAGGAACAGCACCGTCTTGCCCGGCCGCGGGTACCCGTCCAGCAGCGGCGCGCAGGCGAACGAGCCGACGTCGACGCCGTTGGGGATCTCCACCGCGTCGGTTCCCAGCGCCTCCATCTGCCAGCGCCGGGCCAGGTCGGAGACCGCGATCCGGCCGACGATCTTCTCGTGCATCGGGCGCAGGATGCCCTGAAAGACCGTCAACGTCAGCGATTTGGTGGTCGACGTGTGAAACGTCGCCACGATCGGGCCCTCGGCGATGTTGAGGGCCAGCATGGACAGGCTCGGCGCGTTGGGCTCGTGCAGGTGCAGCACGTCGAAATCGCCTTCGGCGAGCCACTTTTTGACCTTGCGGTGGGTGGCCGGGCCGAACCGCAGCCGGGCCACCGACCCGTTGTAGGGAATCGGGACGGCCTTGCCCGCCGAGACGACGTAGTCGGGCAACACGGCGTGCGGCGAGGCCGGTGCGAGCACGCTGACGTCATGCCCGCGGGCCCGCACCACCTCGGCGAGCTGCAGGACGTGCGACTGCACCCCGCCCGGAACGTCGAACGAGTAGGGACAGATCATCCCGATGCGCATCAGGCGTCCCTTAGCCGGGCCTGCTTGTTCTCGGAGAGGTCGGCCAGCCATTGCGGCTGCATCATGTGCCAATCCTCGGGGCGGGCGGCGATGTTCTTCTCGAAGTGATCGGCCAACAACTGGGTGATGGCGCCGACGTCGCCGCCGGTGCAATCCAGCGCCGGGTGGATGGCGACGCCCCAGCCCTGGCCCTCGAACCAGCAGTGGGCCGGTAGCAGCGCCGCCCCCGTCGCGATTGCGAGCTTCGCCGGCCCGGCCGGCATCCGGGTGGGTTCGCCGAAGAAGTCGACCTGGACACCGGTGCGGGTGAGGTCGCGCTCGGCCATCAGGCACACCACCCGGTTGTCCCGCAGCCGGTCGCACAACACGTCGAAGGGTGGCCGCTCGCCCCCGGACAGGGGTAGCACCTCGAAGCCGAGGCCTTCGCGGTAGTCGATGAACCGCCGGTAGAGCGACTCGGGTTTGAGCCGCTCCGCGACGGTGGTGAAGGTGCCGTGTGTCTGCGCCAGCCACACCCCTGCCATGTCCCAATTGCCGCTGTGCGGCAACGCGATCACTGCGCCGCGGCCGCCGGACAGTGCCGCTTCGATATGGTCGCGGCCCTGAACCGAGTCGTGCAGCTGGCGGCCGACCGCGGCGAGGTCCATGCCCGGCAGGCGGAACGCCTCGCGCCAATAGCGGGCGTAGGAGGCCAGCGAGGCCCGCATCAGTGAATCCGGAACGTCCGAGGGCGGCACCCGCAAGACGCGGGCCAGGTTCTTGCGTAACTGATCTGGGCCGCCGCCGCGGGCCGCGTAGCGCGCCGCGGCGCCAAATGCGTTGCGCGCGGCGAACTCCGGCATCGCCCGCACGGCCAACCAGCCTGACGCGTACGCCCAGTCGGCCCCGACGCCGCTCAACCGGCCCGCGACGCGGCTCGCCAGGCGGCTCGGTGCCGTGATCGCGTTCATGCCCGGCGGAGTGGGAATCACGGCGCGACCGATCCGCGGTCGGTCGCACCCGGCGAGGTGCGCACCGTGTGCAACCGCTGCGCGCAGGTGACCAGGCTGGCCGCCGCCAACAGCCACATCGCCACCGGCAACGCGGGCGGCCACGCGACGAACGGAAAGTCCGAGATGCCGGCGCCGACCAGCACGATGATCAGCCGCTCGGGCCGTTCGATGATGCCGCCGTCGCCGCGCAGGCCGCTGGCCTCGGCCCGGGCCTTGATGTAGGAGATCACCTGCGAGGTGACCAGGCAGATCAGGGTGGCCGCCGCCAGCAGCTTGTCGTGCAGTCCGAAGGCGATCCACCACAGCAGCCCGCAGAACACCGCACCGTCGCTGACGCGGTCACAGGTGGCGTCCAGCACCGCGCCGAACCGGGTGCCGCCGCCCCTTTCCCGGGCCATCGCCCCGTCGAGCATGTCGAAGAGGACGAAGAACCAGACCACCAGCGTGCCGATGAACAGCTTGCCCATCGGGAAGAAGACCAGCGCCCCCGCCACGGCCACGACGGTGCCCAGGATCGTGACGGCGTCGGGAGTCAATCCCAACCGCAGGCACGCTTTTGCGGTCGGGGTGGTCAGCCGCGCGAACGCCGCCCGCGACAGGAACGGCACCTTACTCATCGGCGCCGCTCTCCCCCGCAAGCGGGAGGTGCCCCCGCCTCATCGCCACGCTCTGCATCGCCGCCACCGCGACTCATCGCTGTTTCGTCCACTCCGTCGCCAGCAGCTGACGAGTTTCTCGCAGCAACTGCGGGATCACCTTCGCCCCGCCGATGATGGTGATGAAGTTGGCGTCGCCGCCCCAGCGCGGCACGACGTGCACGTGCAGGTGCTCGGCCAGCGACCCGCCGGCCGAGGTCCCCAGGTTGAGGCCGACGTTGAAGCCGTGCGGCCGCGACACGTTCTTGATGACGCGAATCGCCTTCTGGATGAAGGACATCAGCTCCGCGCTTTCCGGATCGGTCAGATCCTCCAGCTCGGAGATGCGGCGGTAGGGCACCACCATCAGGTGCCCGGGGTTGTACGGGTAGAGGTTGAGCACGGCGTAGACGAGTTCGCCGCGCGCGACCACCAGCCCCTCTTCGTCGGTCAGGTGCGGGATGTCGGTGAACGGCTGCTCGGTTTTGCCGTTGTCGCGCTTCATCGGCGCCTCGGCCAGGTAGGTCATCCGGTACGGCGTCCACAACCGTTGCAGATGATCTTCCTCGCCGACGCCCCGGTCCAGGATGGCGTCGTCGGTCTTCGGCTCGGCCCGTTCGCGATCACTCACCGGCCGCCACCTTCACGAGTTCTGCGGTGGGAGCGGCATTCTCGCGATCGGCGATCCACTTCACGATGGCGTCGACGGCGCCGTCGCGGGGCACGCCGTTGATCTGCGTGCGGTCACCGAAGCGGAAGCTCACCGCGCCCGCCGCAACGTCGCGGTCACCGGCCAGCAGCATGAACGGCACCCGCTGGTTGGTGTGGTTGACGATCTTCTTGGCCATCCGGTCGTCGCTGCCGTCGACCTCGACCCGCACCCCGTGCGAACGCAGTTGCGCCGCAACATCGTTCAGGTAGTCGAGGTGGTCGTCGGCCACCGGGATGCCGACCGCCTGCACCGGCGCCAGCCACGCCGGGAAGACGCCGGCATAGTGCTCGGTGAGGATGCCGAAGAACCGCTCGATGGACCCGAACAGCGCCCGGTGGATCATCACCGGCCGCTGCCGGCTGCCGTCGGCGGCGGTGTACTCCAGCTCGAACCGCTCCGGGAAGTTGAAGTCCACCTGGATGGTCGACATCTGCCAACTACGCCCCAGGGCGTCGCGGGCCTGCACGGAGATCTTGGGGCCGTAGAACGCCGCGCCGCCCGGGTCGGGCACCAACTGCAGGCCGGATTCGGCCGCCACCTCGGCCAGCGCGTTGGTGGATTCCTCCCACATGGCATCGGAGCCGACGAACTTCTCCGGGTCCTTGGTGGACAGCTCGAGATAGAAGTCCTCCAGCCCGTAATCGCCGAGCAGTTCGAGGATGAACCGCAGCAGCGACGCCAGCTCGGCGTGCAGCTGCTCGCGGGTGCAGAAGATGTGCGCGTCGTCCATGGTGAAACCGCGCGCCCGGGTCAACCCGTGCACCACGCCGGACTTCTCGTAGCGGTAGACGGTGCCGAATTCGAAGAGCCGCAACGGAAGTTCGCGATAGGAGCGCCCACGCGACCGGAAGATCAGCGTGTGCATCGGGCAGTTCATCGGCTTCAGGTAATAGTCCTGGCCCGGCTTGCGCACGGTCCCGTCGTCGTCATATTCGGCGTCGAGATGCATCGGCGGGTACATGCCTTCGGCGTACCAGTCCAGATGGCCGGAGGTGTGGAACAGGTCCGCCTTGGTGATGTGCGGGGTGTTGACGAACTCGTAGCCGGCCGCGATGTGCTTGCGCCGCGAGTACTCTTCCAGCTCGCGACGCACGATGCCGCCCTTGGGATGGAAAACGGCCAAGCCGGAACCGATTTCGTCGGGGAAGCTGAACAGGTCGAGCTCGGTGCCCAGCTTGCGGTGATCGCGGCGCTGGGCCTCCTCGATCAGCGTCAGGTGGCGCTCGAGGGCGTCCTGCGACTCCCAGGCGGTGCCGTAGATGCGTTGCAGGCTGGCGTTGTTCTGGTCGCCGCGCCAGTAGGCGGCCGAGCTGCGGGTCAGCTTGAACGCGGGGATGTGTCTGGTGGTCGGGATGTGCGGGCCCCGGCACAGGTCACCCCAAACCCGTTCCCGCGTCCGGGGATTGAGGTTGTCGTAGGCCGTCAGCTCGTCGCCGCCGACTTCCATGACCGCGGGATCACCGGACTTGTCGTCGACGAGTTCGAGCTTGTAGGGCTCCCCCGCCAGCTCCGCGCGCGCCTGGTCCTTGGACTCGTAGACGCGGCGCTCGAACAGCTGGCCCTCTTTGACGATCTGGCGCATCCGCTTTTCCAGCGCCGCCAGATCCTCGGGCGTGAACGGTTCCGGCACGTCGAAGTCGTAGTAGAAGCCGTCGGTGATGGGCGGGCCGATGCCCAGCTTGGCTTGCGGGAACAGCTCCTGGACGGCCTGGGCCAACACGTGGGCGGCCGAATGCCGGATCACGCTGCGGCCGTCGTCGGTGTTGGCCGCCACCGGGATCACCTCGGCGTCGGCGGCGGGCACCCAGCTCAGGTCGCGCAGCTTCCCGTCGGCGTCGCGCACCACCACGATGCCGTCGGGCGCCCCGCGGCCCGGCAGCCCGGCCTCCCGCACCGCGGCGGCCGCGGTGGTCCCGGCAGGCACCCGGATCGGGGCTTGCGGGTCGCCGCCAACGGCTCCCGAGGCGGGGTGTGCGGGGACGGTCATTGTGGCGGTCTCCAAGGCTCGATGGGTCGACGACCATGCTATCGGGGCCGTTCGACGCCGAGCAGGGCCGTCGAGGCGCCGCCCCCAAGTCCGGCAAGATGGGCTCGATGGGGGCGCAGACTGCTTTGACGTTGCTGCTCGGCGCCGTCGTGGTCATCGTGCTGGTCAACTGGATCAGCGAGCGCACCGGCCTGCCCAGTGCGCCGCTGCTGGTTCTCGTCGGCATCGGCTATGCGCTGGTCCCGGGGCCGAACATCAGCCTCGAGCCCGAGGTCGTGATGACCTGCATTCTGCCGCCGCTGCTCTTCAACGCCGCGCTGGAATCGTCGCTGGTCGGCATCCGCCGCAATCTGCGCACCGTCATCAGCCTCTCGGTGGTCCTCGTCCTGCTGACCGCGACGTCGGTCGGCGTCGCGTTCGGGCTGCTCGTCAGTGGTGCGACGCTCGCGGTCGGCATGGTGCTGGGCGCCGCGGTGGCGCCGACCGATCCGGTGGCCGCGCTCGCCGTGGCCCGCAAGGAAGGCCTCCCGCTCAACATCGTCACCCTGATCGAGGGCGAGGGGCTGCTCAACGACGCGACCGCGCTGACCACACTGTCGGTGGCCATCACGGTCGCGCGCGGCGCGGCGTTCTCCGCGCCGTCGGCGATCCGGGAGTTCGCGCTGGCGGCTCTGGGCGGCCTGGCGGTGGGGCTGGTGTTCGCGTACCTCCGGCGGCTGCTTCGCCGGTGGCGACACGACGTGCTGACGGCCAACGCGATCTCGCTCGCCACGCCGTTCGTGACCTATCTGGTGGCCGAGGAGCTTTCCGCCTCGGGTGTCTTGGCGGTCGTGGTGTGTGGATTGATCGTCGGTCACGACTCGCCGCGGCTGGAGTCGGGGGCGAGCCGGTTGCAGACCCGCGCCGTGTGGCGGCTGGTCAACTTCCTGCTCGAGGGCCTGGTGTTCTTGCTGATCGGGCATCAGCTGCCGGCCATCCTCGACGATCTGGGCGGCTACGAGCTGTCGACGATCGTCGTGGCGGTCGCCGTCACCGTCGCGGTGGTGCTCGTGGTGCGGCCGCTGTGGTTGCTGCTCACCCAGTCGCTGCCGCGGCCGCTGCACACCCGGCTCGGCAACGTCTCGGGCTCCGCCGAAGCCGACGAACCCGACGGACCCGACGAATCCGACGGCGGCGGACCCGACGAATCCGACGGACCCGGCACCGGCCGTCGGCCGAACCGCCACTCCGAGCGCCTCAGCGGCCGCGAAGTCCTGGTGCTGAGCTGGGCCGGCACCCGCGGCGTGGTCAGCCTCGCGGCGATTTTCGCGGTTCCGTTCGTGACCGACAGCCACGCACCGTTTCCCGACCGGGACCTGCTGCTGTTCTGCACGCTGGTCGTCGTGCTGGTGACGCTGATCGGACAGGGCATCACGTTCGGCCCGCTGGTGCGCGCGCTGGGCCTGCGGGCGAACGCCGCCGACGAACTGCGGCTGCGCAACCGGGCCCGGGCCGCGGCCGTGCGGGCCGCGCTGGACCGGCTCGACGCGCTGGGCCAACAGGACGATGCGGACGTGGATCCTCGGGTGATCGACGGTGTGCGCCAACAGTTGTCGGCACGGCTCGAGCGATATCAGCATCGGCTCGATCTGTTGTCGGACGCCGGCGAGACCCCCGCCGCGCCCCGCTACGAGGCCGCGGTCGCCATCCGCCGGGTCGCCATCGACGCCCAGCGCGACGAGCTCGTGCGCTGGCGCGACGCGGGCATGCTGCCCGACCAGAGCCTTCGCGCGATCGAACGCGAACTCGATCACGAAGAGAGCACGCTGCCGATCATGCCGCGGGCGCGGCGGCGCAACGAAAGACCTTGATTCCCAAGGTGCTAAGTTGACGCCAGCCAGGCCAGCGCGGCGACCGTCAACGCCTGTGTGCCGGTGTCGAGGGTCGGCTGGATGACCGGGGCGAACCGCGGGGAATGGTTGACGGGAATGTCCTCGGCGACGCGGCCCGCCGCATCGGCGTTGCGATAGACGTCGGGATCGATTCCGCCTATGCCCCAATAGCTGTAGGGGGCGTTGAGCGCATTGGGGATGTCGCTGAAGTCCTCGCTCGCGGTCTGCGCCGCAAGCTCGCACGCCCGGTCGCCGAAAAAGCCGTCGAACGCGGCACGCACCCGTTCGGTGACCGTGGGATCGTTGTCGGTGGTCGGAAAGTGGTCCACCAGTTGGAATTCGGGCTCCTTCGGGGATCCGGATGCCTGGCATTCGGCGGTGACGATGCGCCGGATCGCGTCGAGCATTCTGGTGCGGGTCCGGTCGCTGTAGGTGCGCAGGTTCAGTTCCAGCAGCGCGCGGTCGCCGATCACATTGCTCTTGGCGCCGGCCTCGATCCTGCCGATCGTCAACACCGCGGCGTCGGTGGGCGCGACCTCCCGCGAAACGACGGCCTGCAACCGGATCACTATCATGGCGGCGAGCACGACGGGGTCGACGGCCGCCTGCGGCATCGACCCGTGCCCACCACGTCCGTAGACGGTGATCCGCATGCTGTCGGCGGTCGTCAGGACGGGTCCGGATCGCGTCGCCACCTTTCCGGCCGGTACCGGCAGGACATGCTGGGCCAGGGCGACGTCGACATGACCGACCAACTTCGCCAACCCGTCGTCGACCATGCGCCGCGCGCCGTCGCCGACTTCCTCGGCGGGTTGGAACAGCGCGATCACCGTGCCGCGCCAGTGCGCACGCGCCCCGGCGAGCAGCGAGGCCGCGCCGAGCAGACAGGTCACATGAACGTCGTGCCCGCAGGCGTGCATCACCGGCCGTTCGTGGCCGTCCGCATCGGTGGCGGTGACGGCGCTCGCGTACGGGAGACCGGTGTCCTCGGCCACCGGCAGCGCGTCCATGTCGGCGCGCAGCAGCACGGCGGGTCCGTCGCCGTTGCGTAGGATCCCGACGACGCCCGTTCCGCCGATGCCCTCGTGGACCTCATAGCCGAAGTCGCGCAGCCGTTGCGCCGCCGCTGCCGCGGTCTCGTGTTCTCGGTGCGACAGCTCCGGATGCCGGTGCAGATCGCGATACAGGTCCTCCTGCCAGCCACGGACGTCGTCCAGACCGGCGAGCACCGCCGATTCGCTGTTCATCGTTTCGGTCCTCCCTGTGTGCGGCGACGCTTCATGAAAAGCCTTGCGGGCAAACGACTCTCAGGGCTGTCCGGGTTTGAGCCGCACAAACAGCGCGTCGGCTTCGGTCAGCAGGCGCTCGCCGTCGGTCAACCGGCCCGACACGAAGATCTTGCGCCCCTCCACGCGGTCGACCCCCGCTTCGAACTGCAGTTCCTTCTCCACCGGGACGATGTGACGGTAGTCGATCTTCAGATAGGCGGTGCGCTGCCGCGGGTTGCCGGTGAGCACCGCGGCGCTCAACCCCAGAATGGAATCGAACAGCATCCCCAGCGCGCCGCCGTGCACGGCGCCGTTGCGCCCGAGATGGAACCGGGCGAAGCGGGCCTCGCCATGGACGCGGCCGTCGTCGCCCTTGCGGGCCTGCATCGGGATCGTCAGGATGTTGCCGCGCATCGGCAGGTCCATCCGGCGGCCCGATGGGGAGGCCCACTCGTCGGCGTCGTACGGCGCCAACAATGCCGACACCTTCTCCAGCAGGTCGGCCGCCTCGGTGATCACCTCGTCGGGGGCGTCGGCGGCGCGGGCGTGATCCTGCAACGTGCGCACGGCGTCGATGAACCTGCCGTAGTCGGGCCCACCCTTGGTGGTGGGTTCGGGCGGGTTGAATCCCCCGCCGGGGTGTCGCAGATGTTCGGCCACCACCACACCGTATTGCCCGCCGGGCGCGCGCATCCGCGTGGTGGCTAGCCGGTCTGCTGGGCGCCGGCGGCCGACAAGGTTTCGAACTCGTCGTCGGACAACGTGATCTCGGCGGCGGCGACGTTCTCCTCCAGGTGCGCCACCTTCGACGTCCCCGGAATCGGCAGCATCACCGGTGACCGCTTCAGCAACCACGCCAGCGCCAACTGTGACGGCGTCGCGTCGTGCTCGGCGGCGATGCGCTGCAGCGGCCCGTCGGGGGCGGCCAGCGGCCCGGCGGCCAGCGGGAACCACGGGATGAAACCGATGCCCTGTTCGGTCACCGCGTCCAGCAGCGGCTCGGCGTCGCGGGCCGACAGGTTGTACATGTTCTGCACCGAGACGATTTCGGTGATTTTCTGAGCCGCACCGAGCTGGTCGACGTTGATCTCGGACAGGCCGATGTGGCGGATCTTGCCCTCGTTCTTCAGGGTCAGCAGCTCGCCGACCTGATCCTCGAGCGGGAAGTTCTTGTCGATGCGGTGCAGCTGGAACAGGTCGATGGTCTCCACGCCCAGCCGACGCAGGCTCAGCTCGCATTCCTGACGCAGATAACTGGGATTGCCCAACGGGATCCAGATGTCCGGGCCGGTGCGCAGCAGCCCCGCCTTGGTCGCGATCACCAGGCCGTCATAGGGATGCAGCGCCTCGTGGATGATCTCCTCGGAGAAGTACGGGCCGTAGGAGTCGGCGGTGTCGATGAAGTTCACCCCGAGCTCGACGGCGCGGCGCACGACCCGGACGCATTCGTCGCGGTCGTCGGGCGGGCCCCACACGCCCTTCGCGGTCAGACGCATCGCCCCGAAGCCGAGTCGGTTGATGGTCAGATCTCCACCGAGGGTGAATGTTCCGGACGCCCCGGCAACGGTTTTCGATTTTTGTGCGGTCACTTCTCCGACCGTACTCGCCGAACGCCGTCCCGCACCTGGGCGTGGCAAGCTGAACACGTGGACCTACGAGCGCTCGAGGAACTCCCGCTGACCTATCCGGAAGTGGGTGCGACGGCGGGCGGCGAGCTGCCCGCGGGATACGACCATCAACACGCCGCGCGCCAAATCGGCACGGGCCGGCAGCGTTTCGAGCAGGCCGCCGACGCCGTCATGCGCTGGGGCATGCAGACCGGCTCGGGGCTGCGCGTGCAGGCCAGCTCCGAGGTCGCCGTCGTCGACGCGGTGGTCGTGGTGCGGATGGGTTTCCTGCCCGCGCCCTGCCGCGTCGTGTACGTCGTCGACGAACCCGACATCCGCGGCTTCGGCTACGGCACCCTGCCGGGCCACCCGGAGTCCGGCGAGGAACGTTTCGTGGTGCGTCACGACCCGATCACCTCCGCGGTCTACGCGGAGGTGTCGGCGTTCTCCCGCCCCGCGACCTGGTGGAGCAAGGCCGGCGGGCCCGTGGTGCGGGTGACCCAGCGCCTCATCGCCAAGCGCTACCTGCGGGCGGTGTGACGGCTACCGGGCCGTGACGCCGCCCCCGACGCTGCCGCTGTGCACGCCCTGCGCCAGGCGGGCCAGCGCGACGGCGCCGACGAACAACCCGAAGTCGCGCAGCGCGACGTCGTAGAAGCCGGGCCCGGTGACCAGGTCGATGATGATCCCGGCCAGCCAGGCCGCGACCACCCAGGCACCCACGCGTGGGGCCACCGCCACCACCACGCCGGCCACGATCTCGATGATCCCGACGAGGTACATGCACTGATCGGCCGTTCCGGGTACCAGGTCGTCGATCCAGCCGGCCAGATACATGCTCCAGTGATGCGGGTCGGTCAGCAGGTTGAAGAACTTGTCCAACCCGAACACGATCGGCGCGATCGTGAACACGGTGCGTAGCGCGAGGTAGGCCGAGTACGCCGGGTCCCGCAACTGCTCGGCGAGCGTCGGGGTCGTCGCGCCGACGTGTCTGGTGCTCATGGTGCCTCCATTTCTAACGAATAATATTTTGAACGGTAGAACCGGCAGACTGTACCGTCAAGCATTTTGTCTGTTAGAAATGGCGAGGGAACCGCTGATCGGCGGCGCTGGCCCCGGACGGCCCGGACGCCCACCTCTGCCCGGGGCGGGACCGATGCGTCGTGCCGGCGCCGGGGCGTGGATAGCCCGCGGCTATGCCCGGTCTATGGCCCCCAGCCGGACAGCAACTTCGCCGCGCCCGTGCACATCTCGTCGATGACCTCGGCCACCGAGGCGTCGTCGCGGATCATCCCGACGCCCTGACCGGCGTCCACGGGCGCGATCCGGCAGTCCCCGGCGGCGATCGCCTTGGCCAGCTCCTCGCAGGCGCCCGGGTCCAGCGCTTCCTCGTGGCCCGTCCAGTGCTCGACGAAGTCGTTGGCCAGCACCCGCGACGGGAATCGCGCCGGCCAGGGCAACCCCTTGGCGACGTCGAAGACCCGGGTGACGGCGGTGTCGGTTTCGCTGGCGGCGACCAGGGCCCGTCGGCCGGCGTCGCCGGTCAGCGCCTCCGGGCAGGCCGACAGGCGGGTGCCCACCCACGCACCGCTGGCGCCGGCGGCCAGCACGGCGGCCAGGCTGCGCGCCGAGGCGACGCCGCCGCCGGCCAGCACCGGCACCGTGACGGCGTCGAGGACGGCGTCCAGCAGCGGCAGCAGGCCCAGCTTGACCTCGCCGTGCCCGCCGCCCTCGGAGCCGCGAGCGACCAGGACGTCGACGCCGGCGTCGACCGCCTTCCGCGCCCCGTCGCTGTCGTAAACCTGTGTGACGGTGGGGATTCCGGCGTCATGCGCCTTGGCGACCCAGGACCAGTCGGTTCCGAAACTGACCGACAACAGGGCGGGCCGCGCGGCGAGCGCATCCTCGAGTAGCCCGGCCTCGTTGCGCATCACCCAGTCGACCAGGCCGATGCCGAACCGGCCGTCGACGTGCTGTAACTGCTCGGCCAGCAGCTCGCGGGTCGCGACACTGCCCATGCCGACCATGCCCAGACCACCGGCCGCGGTGACCGCCGCGGCCAGCCGGCCGCCGGCGACCCCGCCCATCGGGGCGTTGACGATGGGTGCCCGCAGACCGAAGCTCGCTGCCCAGGGCGTCGAGAGCATCGGCGGCTAGTGCGCCGAGGGGATGGTCTTCAGCACGGTCAGCAGGACCACCGAGTCCTCGATCGCGTGCAGGGCATGGCGTTCGGGCGGAATCGCCAGGTATCCGCCGGCCTTGCCCTCCCAGGCGTCGCCGCCGGTGGTCAGGCGCACGTGGCCGTGCAGCACCTGCAGCGTGGCCTCGCCGGGGCTGTCGTGTTCGGAGAGGTCGTGGTCGGCCAGCAGGGCGAGCACGGTTTGCCGAAGCTCGTGGTTGTGTCCGCCGTGGATGGTGTGCGCGGCCCGCCCGCTGTGCGACTGTTTGGCCTCGGCGAGCTTTTCGGACGCGAGGTCGGTCAACGAAATGGAATCCATCGTGAGTCCTTCGTAGTTGCAAGGCCTTTCACCAACGGCCTTGGGGGTTGGTGGTTAACCGCTCAGTAGCAGTATCCCCGCCGCGATCAGGGCGGCCACCTTGACCGCCTCCAGCGCGACGTAGCCGTAGTGGGCACGGGAGCGCGGTCCGTCCGATCCGGCCAGCACCCGGTCGGAACGACGGGTCAATGCGGGCCGCACGACGACCAGCTGGACCGCCAACGCGGCGACGGCGACGGCGATCGCCGCGATGACGCCCCCCGGGGTGGGGCCCGCGATCACGATCGCCCCGATGACGAGCGCGAAGGCCACCTCGACGGTGTTGAACGCGCGGAAGACCAGCCGGCCGATGCTGAGCCCGATCTGCAACGTCACGTTGGGCGCCCGGAACTTCAGCGGGGCTTCCAGGAACGAGATGGCCAGCACCATGCCGAGCCAGACGAAGGTGAGCGCGACGGCGATCGCCGTTCCGGTGCTCATTTGGCCGCCCCCTGCAGCGTCAGGTGAGCCAGGCACAGATCCGGCTCGACGAACGAGTCGAGCCGGTCCACCGAGACCGGCGCCCCCCACGTCTCGACCGCTCCCTGCATGAGGCCGAGGTGCACCGGACACACGACACTCGACCGGTTTTCGGCCAATTCCAGAAACGGGCAGTGCCGCAGTCCGACCTGTTGCTCTCCGTCGACCACCCGGCGCTCGGGCGCGAAGCCGAGTTCGTCGAGCACCTCGATCAGACGGGCGATGACCTCTTCGGTGGTGGCGGGGGCGTCGGCCGGCGCATGCAGCTCGGCGTCGACCTTCCGCCCCCAGGCGCGGCCCGCGGCGAGGGCCTTGGGCCCGGGATCACGCTCGGTGGCGAAGGCCATGGTCAGGATCTCGGCCAGCAGCCGGTAATGCCGCGTGCCGCCGCGATCCATCTGCCGGACCGCGCGGAACATCAGCGGTGGGCGCCCCGGTCCTTTGCGGTCCAGCTCGACGTGTTCGACCTGCCCGTCGGTGACCAGGCTGTCGAGGTGGAAGCGGACGGTGTTGGGGTGCACCCCGAGTTCGTCGGCGATCCCGGCGATGCTCATCGGTTGCGGCGAGGCGCGGAGCAGCCGCATCACCGCGCGCCGCCGGCCGGCCGACTCGCCCGGGACCGAGCCCTGGAGCTCCTGGAGTTTCTCGACCTGCCGGGCCTTCTGGGGCTTCTGCGTCTTCTGGGTCTTCACCGGATCCCTCACACTGCTCGTCCTTCATGCCCCGTCCGAATGAACGGTACTGGGCTGACCCGCCACCAGCGGTGTGTCAACGCCGAGCGGGCCGACCCTGGCCGCCCCGCCCGGGGACCCCAGGGGTTCGTCGCGGCCCGGCAACGTCTCAGCGAAGAATGCTTCGTTATCGGCGAGGTGCGGCTTGAGGTCCTCAGGCAGGTCATCTTCGTAGTAAATCGCCTCCACCGGACAAACCGGC
This sequence comes from Mycobacterium sp. NTMscope_Eco_3, assembly GCF_976985685.1. Lineage (NCBI taxonomy): Bacteria > Bacillati > Actinomycetota > Actinomycetes > Mycobacteriales > Mycobacteriaceae > Mycobacterium > Mycobacterium sp. NTMscope_Eco_3. The sequence continues at coordinate 3,491,751 of NZ_CDRJYZ010000001.1, forward strand.
TCGCACGCACCGCAGTCGACACACTCGTCTGGATGAATGTAGAGCGCCCGGCCGCCCTCGTAAATGCAATCCACGGGACATTCGTCGACGCACGCGCGATCCATCACATCGATGCATGGCTTCCCGATCACGTAGGTCATGGGCTAGAGTTTACACAACATATCTTGTAATAATTAGCTTTGAGCTCGGAGAACAGTGAAAGCCACCGCTAAGCTCGTCGACACCCCACCCCCGGTGCGCCATGGACACCTCGAGCTGGTCCCGGAGTCACCGCAAAGCGCTGCCCCACAGGAGATCTGATGCCAGGACAACGAGCAGGTTCCGAACTCCCGCTGCCGGCATCGCGCCGTGATGACAGCGCGGTCGCCGGCCACTGGCTGCTGGCGCGGCTCGGCAAGCGCGTGTTGCGCCCCGGCGGGGTCGAGCTGACCCGCACCCTGCTGTCCCGCGCGGAGCTGAACGGCGCCGACGTCGTCGAGCTGGCGCCGGGCCTGGGCCGTACCGCCACCGAGATCGTCGCCCGCGGGCCACGGTCCTACGTCGGCGCCGAGGGCGACCCGGACGCGGCCAACATGGTCCGCGGCGTGCTTTCCGATCTCGGTGCACAAAATGCCGCCGTGCGGGTGGCGGACGCGGCCGAGACCGGATTGCCGGACGCCAGCAGCGATGTCGTCATCGGAGAGGCGATGCTGACCATGCAGGGCGACGCGGCCAAGCACGCCATCGTCGCCGAGGCCGCCCGCGTGCTGCGCCCGGGGGGCCGCTACGCGATCCACGAACTCGCCCTCACCCCGGACACGGTGTCGGAGGAGATCAGCACCGACATCCGGCAGGCGCTCGCGCGTTCGATCAAGGTGAACGCGCGCCCGTTGACGATTGCCGAGTGGTCGAAGCTGCTCGCCGAGCACGGACTGGTGGTCGACAACGTCACCACCGCCCCGATGGCCCTGCTGCAGCCCCGCAGGCTGGTCTCCGACGAGGGTCTTGTCGGGGCGCTGCGCTTCGCCAGGAACGTGCTTTTGCACCCCGATGCCCGCAAGCGGGTGCTGGCGATGCGCCGCACGTTCCGCAAGCATCGCAAGCAACTGGCCGCCGTCGCGATCGTCGCCCACAAGCCGGCGGCATCGGCCACCGGCTAGCGCCCCGCAGGGCTTGAGGACGGCCTCCCTCGTTCGCCGTTGCGCCGCTTCTGACAGCGGGTTCCGACTTTGGGCCCGTTCCGCAATCTCTGCGTGACGGTTTAGTGACGCCCTCTGACGTAACTTGGCTGCGGCAGTGTGGGGAGAACGAAGGAGCTTGCCGGCTATGGGTGCTAGCCCGCCGTCGCTGACGGATTCCGACCTCGACGCGTTGGCGTCGGATTTCCTGCAGTCGCATTACCTCGGCTCCATCTACGCCGATTGGTCGCCGGATCGGCGGCTCGACATGTTCCTGAGGCGACGTGGCCTCGCCAGGGTGGCCAACGACGGCGACCTGTCCCACAACGTCTTGCAACGCATCATGTCCCGGGCGGGCCGTGCCTCATTGGCGCGGCATTGATCGGCCTGCTCTTCTGCTGCAGAACCAGGTAGGCGACGGCGATGAACAAAAACCGCGAAAAAGTTCGAGTTTTGACGGCCGAAATGACAACCCACGCATTGGTACAGACGTACTATTGCGGCCTAGAGCCAGACGTGCCGCCTGGGATGGATGAGTCGTTGAGGCTAGCGGGGAGGGGACGATGAATTCACCGAAATGGATGGTTCATTGGCCACAGCGCAGGCCGACGGCCACGATCTACCAGTTGACCGACCGGCTGCACCGCGGGCATGTCGCCCGGGTGCCCGCTCATCAGATCACGGCGACCGTGTCGGCGTGGCTGGCCGACCTGGGTGCCGACAGCCCGCTGGTCGACGAACTCGAGCGCGCCGTGTGCGGCGGCGACTGGGCCGCGGCGCACGCCCTGGGCGAGTGCCTGTCCATCGAGATCGCGGTGGCCGACTGAAAATCGCCCGTCAGCGCTGAGCGAGTACCCGCGCGGCGCGGCCCAGGCTGTCGTCGACCAGCCGGTCGACGGCGCCGAAGTAGGTCGGTGACGGCGCTCGACCCGCCAGCTCGGCGACCGCTTGCTGCTCGCCCAAAACATCTGCAGCATCAAGGTTTTCGGACATGCGCTGGGTATGGACGGCCAGTCCGCTCAGTAGCTCGGCGGTTTGGGATCCCGCGACGACGGCGCGCCGGGCCAGGGTGCGCAGGGTGTCCCATTCGGCGTGCCAGGCCCCGTCGGGACGCTCGTCGTTGGCCAGCGCCGCGGCGGTGTGCAGGGTCGCGGCCAGCGGTGGCGCGGCCAGGGCGGCGCGGCGGATCAGGATGGACAGCACGGGGTTTCGCTTGTGCGGCATGGACGACGAGCCGCCCCGGCCGTCGGCTACCGGCTCGCTGAGTTCGCCGATCTCCGGGCGGGCCAGCGTGACGACGTCGGAGGCGATGCGGCCCCAGCAGTCGGTGCAGCCGACGAAAGCGTCGGCGGCCGCGGTGATCGGCGCGCGGGCCGTGTGCCAGGGCGGCCGCGGCTGCAGGCCCAACGCGGTTGCCGTGTCCGCGGCGAGGCCGGCCGACACCCCGGCCGGGTCGAGGGTGCCGGTGAGCAACGCCGCCAGCTCCGTGGTGGCGGCCAAGGTCCCTGCCGCGCCGCCGATCTGGACGGGCGTGGTCAGCGTGGCGACCCGTTCGACGGCGTCGACGACCCCGTTCAGCCAGCCGGCGGCCTTGGCGCCGAAGGTGGTGGGCGCGGCGTGCTGGGTGAGGGTGCGGGCCACCATCGGCGTGGCCCGGTGCCGGGCGACGAGTTCGGACAGCGCGGAGATCTGCTCTCTCAGCTGCGTGATCAGCTCGTCGGCGGCGGCGCGCGTGGCCAGCATCAGGCTGGTGTCCAGGACGTCCTGGCTGGTGAGTCCGCGGTGGATCCACGGCGCGACGGCGGGCTCGGCGCGTTGGCGCAGCAGCGTCACCAGGGGAATGACCGGGTTGCCGCCGTCCTCGGCGGTAACGGCGAGTGTCGCACAATCGTTGTGCGTGACCAGGTTCCACAGGTCCGCGGCGGCGCAGTCGGCGGGCGCCAGACCGGCGCCCGCGAGGGCGCTCAGCCACGCGGATTCCACGGCGACCATCGAGCCCAGCAGGGCCTCGTCGGTCATGTGCTCGCCGGCTCGATGGTCCCCGGGCCACAGCAGGTTGGTCATCGCGTGTCCGCCCGGTACTCCAGGAACACCGTCTCGGCCGGGCCCTGCAGGTGGATGTCGAAACGGTATGTGGCGCCGTCGTTTTCGGCGGCGCAGAGCAACGTGGCCAGGCGCTCGGCGGAGACGGCCGCGAGCAGCGGATCGGCGTCCGGGTCGGCGCCGGGTAGGTAGGCGCGGGTGAACAGCCGGTTCAGCAGCCCGCGCGCGAACACGGTGAGCGCGAAGAACGGCGGCCGCCCGTCGATCACCGAACCGGGGGTCAGGGTGGTGAACGCGTAACGTCCGGCGCCGTCGGTCGCGCACCGGCCCCAGCCGGTGAACGACACCGGTGCCCCATGGTCGCGGTGCAGCGAACCGGACTGCCGCGCAATGCGTCCCGCGCTGTCGGGCTGCCAGAGTTCGACCAACGCGTCGGGGACCACGGCGCCGCCGCCGTCGTACACCGTGCCGTGCAGCCGGATGGCCTGCGGATGGGCGTGGTCGACCAGCTCGCTGTCACCGGGGTACGGCAATCCCAGGTCGAGGAACGGACCGACCGTTTGCCCTGGCGTGCACGCTGTTTCAGTCATGCGCACCCGCGGTGGGGGTGGGCGCGCCGCCGGCCAGGACGATGTCCCACCGGTACCCGGTCGCGTACTCGGGCTCGGTGAGGTCGTGGTCGTAGCGGGCGATCAGTCGTTGCCGTGCGGCCGGATCGAGGATCGACTGGAAGATCGGATCCAGCTCGAACATGGGGTCGCCGGGAAAGTACATCTGGGTGACCAGGCGCTGGGTGAAAGCGGTTCCGAAGACGGAGAAGTGGATGTGCGCCGGGCGCCAGGCGTTGTGGTGGTTGCGCCACGGGTACGGGCCGGGCTTGATGGTCAGGAACCGATACGAGCCGTCCGGCCCGGTCAGGCAGCGGCCCGCGCCGGTGAAGTTCGGGTCGAGCGGGGCCGGGTGCTGGTCACGCTGGTGGCGGTAGCGCCCGCCGGCATTGGCTTGCCAGATCTCGACCAGCTGACCCGCCACCGGCAGGCCGCCGTCGTCGAGGACGCGTCCGCTCACCACGACGCGCTCCCCGAGCGGCTCCCCCGGATGCCCGGCCGTCAGGTCCGCGTCGAGCGGGTCGACGTCCTGAGGGCCGAAGCACGGCGCCCAAAGCTCCACCCCTTCGGGATCGACGGCGACCAGGGGTTGCTTCGGATGGCGCAGCGTCGTGCTGCGGTACGGCGGGTAGTCGAGCCGCGGCTGCCCGTGCGACCCCCCGGCGGCGCCCGGGTATTGCGCTGCGATGCGGGCGATCTCCGCCGTGATGTCGGCCTGAGAAGCGACACACCCGGCGTCCATGAGCCGTGACGCTACTCTCGATGGTCCCCTACAGGGTGCGGATCAACGCCGCGCGGCCCTTGGTCCGCAGGCGGTGCACGGCGGAGCCGCGGTATTGCTCGATGGTGGCGGCCATCTTGTTGCCCAACTCCTCGAGCTCCGCATCGGTGATCTTCACCTGCGGAGGAGCCGGGATCATGTCCCGTTCCTCTTCGTCCGCGTGCGCCTCCAGGACCGTCTTGAATGAATTCCACTCGTCCTCATAGCCCGGGGCGCTCTGCGGCGTCTTGAGCAGCACGGAGAGCTGGTCGACCACCTGGCGGTGTTCGGCGTGCGCGACGGCGATCAGCTTGGTGGCCGCGCGCAGCGCCGGGTAGTACAGGTCGTCCTCGATCCGGAAGTGGATGTCGAGCTCGATCAGCATGTCGTCGAAAAGGGCATGGCGCTCTTCGGAATTCAGCGGCGCCTCGCTGACCTTGCGGCCGAGACCCTTGAGCACGATGTGGTGTTCCTTGAGAACCTCGTAGGCGTTCAATTGGCTCCTCCTTTAGCGATTCCGACCGCGCCGCCGGGAGCGGGCTGCTGCTCGCCGCGGACTTCGACCACTCCGTCGACCAACCTGGCCTCGTAGCACGGCAGCGGCGCTGCCGCCGGACCGCGCACCACGTCGCCCGACTCGGCCGCGAACCATGAGCCGTGCCAGGGGCATACCAACCGGCCACGGTCCATCCAGCCGTCGGCCATCGGGGCGGCCAGGTGGGGACAGAATTCTCCGTACGCCGCGACTTCACCGGGCTTGGTCTGACAGACCACCAGGCCCACCCCGTCGACCTCGACGCGCACCGGCTTGCCGTTCAACGAGCTCGCGGGCAGGACCGGCGTCCAGGTGGAGGTGCGCAGCCGCGGACCAGACTGGTCGATGCCGATGCCGGAGTCGAAGACCAGCGCCCCGCCGAGGTAGCTGCCGGCGACGGTGATGCCGTAGCCCAGCGCGGTGAGCAGGATGCCTCGCCCGTGGCGCCCCTTGCGCCGGTCCCACCACGACTGCATGTACAGCGCGGTGGCGGCCACGTTCAACAGGCCGTGCACCGCGCCGACCCGGCGGTCCTCCTCGTGGGTGTGCTGCCAGTCGGTGACGCCGGTGACGGCCGAGCCCAGGCTCGCCAGGATGCCGACCCCGAGGGCGCGGGAGGCGAATCGCGAGGCGTCGACGACCTCGGAGGCGGGCTGGCCCGGCAGCACGCTGAGCGCGTCCAGCGCCACCGTCGTGCCGAGCGCGCCACTGGTCAGCGACGCCAGCGGCGGGTGCACCGGGTGCCCGAGCCACACTCCGTTGAGCGCGTTGGTGACGGTGTTGCGGGCGCCGCCCAGCCCGTTGTAGGCGAAGCTGAGCAGGTGTTCGAACCGATAGCTCGGTCGATCCATCCACTCCTGGCGCCCGATAACGGCCAGAACCTTCGATCCAACCCGCTGCAATCGACCCCCTCGTGGCCGACCCACCATGGCGCCCCGCCTTTCCTCAAATCAGTGAAAAACAACGGTTAATAACCGCAAAACCGAACGATTACCCGGAGTTTACTCCGCGCTCACATACGTCGAACGGCTGCCGTGACCCACCGTAGCCGGGGGTTTCCGGCTTGTAATTGTGTGCAACCTGTGAATCGGCCCCAAGGATTCTGGTGGCCACCCGCCGACCCGATCGCCCCGGCGATTGACCGGCGTCGAAGACTGCGGGATTCTACTGAGCGGAGAGTATTTCTTGAGAACAGAGGATCTTGATGAGGGACCACAGCGACGAATTGGTCGGGGTCTTCGACAACGTGCGCCGCGGGATGATCCCCGCGCACATCTACAACGACAAAGAACTGTTCGCGCTGGAGAAGGAACGGCTGTTCGGCCGGGCGTGGACGTTCGTGGGACACGAGTCCGAAATCCCGCACGACGGCGACTACGTGGTGCGCCGGGTCCTCGACGACTCGTTCATCATCACGCGCGATTCGGACGGCACCGTGCGGGCCCTGTTCAATATGTGCCTGCACCGCGGAATGCAGGTCTGTCGCGCGGAGATGGGAAACGCCTCCAACTTCCGCTGCCCCTACCACGGCTGGACCTACCGCAACAACGGCCGCCTCACCGGGCTGCCGTTCCACCGGGAGGCCTACGGTGGTGACGAGGGGTTCGCCAAGGACCAAGCCCTGTTGCCCGCACCGAATTTCGCGAGCTACAACGGCCTGCTGTTCATCAGCCTCGACGCGTTCGCCGAACCGCTGGAAGACTTCCTGGGCGACTTCAGGTTCTACCTGGACTACTACACCAAACAAAGCGCCGGCGGCGTCGAGGTGCGGGGGCCACAGCGCTGGCGGATCAAGGCGAACTGGAAGATCGGCGCGGAGAACTTCGCCGGCGACATGTACCACACCCCGCACACCCACGCGTCGATCGTCGACATCGGCCTGTTCCGCGAGCCGAAAGCCCAGAAGCGCAAGGACGGCGCCACCTATTGGGCGCACCGCGGCGGAGGAACCACCTACAAATTGCCGCCCGGCAGCTTCGAGGAGCGGATGCGCTACGTCGGCTACCCCACCGAGATGATCGACCGGATCAAAGACGTGTGGACACCGCAACAGCAGCGGGTCGTCGGCGAGGACGGGTTCATGATCTCGGCCGCGACCTGCTTTCCGAACCTCAGCTTCGTACACAACTGGCCCAAGGTGCGCGATCGCGATGACGAGGTGCTGCCGTTCATCTCCATCCGGTTATGGCAGCCCATCAGCGAGAACGAGACCGAAGTGTGTTCGTGGTTCGCCGTGGACTCCGCCGCTCCCCCGCAGTACAAACAGGATTCGTACAAGGCGTACCTGATGTGCTTCGGGTCGACGGGCATGTTCGAGCAGGACGATGTGGAGAACTGGGTCTCGCTGACCACCACCGCGGGTGGCTCGATGGCGCGGCGGCTGCTGCTGAACAGCCGGATGGGCCTGCTCGCCGACGACCGCCCCGTCGTCGAGGCGTTGCCGCCCAGCGCCTTTCACGGCCCCGGACGCGCGCAGGTCGGCTACAACGAACACAACCAGCGCGCGTGGGTGACCATGTGGGCCGACTACCTGCAGAAGGCCGGCGCATGAGAAAACCGTTGCCCTTCAACGACCCTCGGCACCTCGAGGCGCACCAGTTCCTGGTGGACGAGGCGTACCTGCTCGACGCCCAGCGGTATGAGGCGTGGCTGGACACGCTGACCGACGACGTCCGCTACACCATGCCGGTGCGGGTCACGACCGCGCGCGGCGCCGGGTTCGACACCAGCCCCGGCATGGCGCACTTCGACGAGGACAAGTACTCGCTGAGCCAGCGGGTCGCGCGGATGGGCACCGAGCACGTGTGGGCCGAGGACCCGCCGTCACGGCTGCGGCACTTCATCACCAACGTGCGCACTTTCGCGTGCGACGACCCCGACGACCTCGTCGTCGAATCGGCCGAGTTGTTGTTTCGCAGCCGCGGCGACGTCAACGACGGCGCCCTGCTGTCCTGCGGGCGCGAGGACGTGCTGCGCCGGTGTGGCGATCGCTGGAAGCTGGCGCGCCGCACCATCCTCGCCGACGAGTCGGTACTACGGATGCAGAACCTGGCGGTGTTCCTATGAGCGACGAACCCATCACGATCGCCAACGAGTTCACCGAGGTCGTGGTGCGCCGGGTCGACACCCGCAACGGGTCACGCCTGCAGATCAGCGCCCCCAGATCCGGGCAGTCGATCACCCTCGACGCGCTCGAGGTGGAGGCCTTGACCTGGCAGAATCCCCGTACGCTGGCTGCCATGGTCGGCAATTCCTACGCGCCGTTGCTACCCGACGACCCCGAGGAGCGCGATGACGGGCTGGCTTGAGGGCAAGCGCGCCCTGGTCGTCGGCGCCGGTTCGGGGATCGGCCGCGCCGTGGTGGACGCGTTCCGCGACGAGGGCGCGAAAGTCGCCGCGCTGGAACGTGATCGGGAAAAGTGCGCGGCGCTGCGCGCGCAGCTGCCCGACGTGCCGGTGGTCGAGGGCGACGCCACCACGTACGAGGCCAACGAACGGGCTGTCACCGCCGCGGTGGATGCCTTCGGCGGCCTGGACACGCTGGTCAACTGCGTCGGAATCTTCGACTTCTACAAGGGCATCGGCGACATCGAGCCCGACGACCTGCCCGGCGCGTTCGACGAAATGTTTCGCACCAACGTGCTGAGCCATGCGCAGTCGGTCAAGGCGGCGATCCCGGCGCTGCAACGGGCCGGCGGTTCGGGCGGGTCCTCGATCGTGCTGACCGAGTCCGCCTCGTCGTTCTATCCGGGGCGCGGCGGCGCGCTCTACGTCTCCTCGAAATTCGCGGTGCGCGGGTTGGTCTCGGCGCTGGCCCACGAGCTGGCGCCGCGGATCCGGGTCAACGGGGTGGCGCCCGGCGGCACACTGAACACCGACCTGCGCGGCCTCGCCAGCCTGGGGCTGGGCGACACCCGCCTGGACGACAGCCCCGGCCGGGCCCGCGAGGTGGCGGCGCGCACTCCCCTGCACGTCGCGCTCACCGGCGAAGACCACGCGTCCAGCTTTGTGTTCCTGGCGTCCGACCGTTCCCGCGGGATCACCGGCGAAACCGTGCGCCCCGACGGCGGATTCGGGCTGGGCGCGCCGCGATGACGGACCTGGACCAGCAGCGCGCCGCGATAGCGCAGGCCTGCCGCGTCGCGGCCGCCCGCGGCCTGGTCGACGGCATCCTCGGCCACCTGAGCCTGCGGGTCGACGACGACCGCCTGCTGGTGCGCTGCCGCAGCGACACCGACACCGGCGTGGCGTTCACCCGGCCCGGCGACATCCGGCTCGTCCGATTCGACGGGACCGCTGGCGCCCCAGGCGAACTCGACGGGTACCGGGTGCCCAACGAACTGCCCATCCACGTCGAAACGATGCTGGCCCATCCGGAGCACGCGGCCGTCGCGCACCTGCACCCGCCGGCGGTGGTCGCCGCCGACCTGGCTGGTATCACGATCCGGCCGATCTACGGCGCCTTCGACATTCCCGGCGCCTGGCTGGCGCGCGGGGGTGTCCCCGTCTACGAACGCGCCGTGCTGATCCGGGATTCGCGCCTGGGCAAGGAAATGGTGGCGGCCATGCGCGGTGCGCCCGTGGTGATCTGCCGCGGGCACGGCATCACCAGCGCCGCCGCCACGGTGCCGCAGGCGGTGCTGCAGGCGATCAGCGTCGACGCGCTGGCCCGGATGTCGTTGCGGGTGCGCGCGGCCGGCGGCACGCTGCGCGACATCGACGACGCGGACTGGGACGACCTGCCGGATCTGGGGCCCGCGTTCACCGCCGAGGCGGCCTGGCGCCACGAAGTGGCGCGGCTCGCGGATCACTAGCCGAGCTGCTCGCCAATCTCCTTGGCGGCGTTGACAAGTGCGGCGGCCACCGCGGGGTATCGGGAGGCGTCCAGCCGGTTTTGTGGTGCGGCGGCGTTGAGCGCGAGCCGCAGGCCGGGCGCCCGCGTCGGGATGGGCACGGCGACCGACGCGACGCCCTCCTCGCTTTCTTCCCGGTTGGTGGCGTAGCCGCGTTCGCGGATACCGGACAGCTCGGCTTCCAGCTCGGCACGGCTGCCGATGGAATGGGGGGTGATGCGCTCGAGCCGCTCGCGCGGCAGCAGCGCACGCAATTCCGGTGCCGACAACTGCGCCAGCATCACCTTGCCCGTCGAGGTGCAGTGCGCGGGCATGGCGCGGCCCAGCCGCGACGCCACCCGCACCGCAGCCGGCCCCTCGACGGCGGCGACGAAGCGGACGCTGGCGCCGTCCAGCATTCCGACGTGCACCGTTTCGCGCAGCTGTTCGCTGAGGCCGCGCATGATGGGTGCGGCGGATCGCGCGATGTCGATGCGTCCGAAGATCGCGAACGCCACCCCGGTCAACGACGGCCCGGGCAGGTACGCCTTGGACACCGGGTCCTGCCGGACGAACCCGCGGTAGGCCAGCATCGCCAGCAGGCGGTGCGCCGTCGATGACGCCACGCCGAGATAGCGGGTGGCCTCGCTCAACCGGATCTGGGGTTGTTCGCCCAACAGCAAGAGCAGCTTGAGCGCGTTGTCGACCGACTCGATCGGATACTGCGGCGCAAGCGAATCGGCGGGCGCCGCCGCGGCGGCGGCATCCCCCGCGGCGCGCTCACGCTTTTTCTGCATGGCATGACGGTACCCCCGGCGGGGTGGGGATTGCCGCACTCGCAGCGGTCGCAACGCCAAGCCCGGAGTCACGGCTGCCCGTCGGGCACACAGAAAGTCGGCCGATTGCCCCCGCCCATCAGCCCAGGGTCACCGAATCCCCCGCCGCCTGTCGGGAGACCCATCATTCAGCCCTGAGGGCGAGTTGCCCTGGTGTCCAACCAGATCCCGGCGGGAGCGCAGGGCAAGCCCACATCTTCCAGGGTCAGAATGCCGGCGGGGGCCGCGGCGACGTTGAGGGCCGCGTTGACCGCCGGCATCGCGGTCATGGTGTCCCATTCGTGGTTGCCCCAGTGCTCCGGTGGGATGAAGCGGATGCGGGTCCGCACCTCAGGCTCACCCTTGATCACGACCTGGTAGTGGTCGTCGTCAAACTCCCAGTCTCCGTTGAGTTTCTTCGTGAGATACCAGGCGACACGCGACTCGAAGACGGTCTTGCCCCTCACCTTGGCGTTCCAGCCACCACGGATTGCGGCGATGGTGTCCTTCTTCATGCAGAACCACCCGAGATCGGCTTCCTCCGAGGCAGTCTGGTGGTCGATGACGAACTCCATGTCATCGACCTCGAATCCCAGTGCAACCGCCATGCGCTGAACGGACTCGGCGAAAGTGGTGAACCCGAACTTCGCCAGACCGATCACTTCGGGTGTCGCCTCGGGGAGCCCGAAACCCAACGCTTGCCACGTTTCAGCCGACTCGTAGACCGAGACGTCTGCCGATTCGATGATCGATACCTTCTGGACGTCGCGGCAGACGGCGGTCATCGCCGTCACCATCGTGTTGATCCAGCCCGGATTGACACCGGTGATGTAGAGCGAACTGTCCCCGCGCTCGCATGCCGCGGCCAGCTTGTCCTTTGTTTCGCCCTGGATCCCGCCGATGTTGAGGAACAGGTTCGTGCTGATGACGTCGAGCCCGCTTTCGAGCAGGCGGACGGCGTGGTCGAGGTCGGCCATGAACGGTGTGTAGAGGACGGTGTCGGCGCCCAAGGCGATCAGGGCGTCGATGTCGGTGGTGGCAAGGACGCCGGTCTGGGGTCTGCCGCATAACGGTCCGGCGTCGATGCCCGCCTTGTCCTCCGAATACGCGTACACCCCAACCAGTTCGAGTCGAGGGTCGTCGAGAATCCCTCGCATGCTGAGCTTTCCGACCTTGCCGGTGGTCCACTGGATGACGCGCAGCTTGTTCATGGGTTCCTTCGGATAGCACGGACGCCCGTCGCCTGATCGGGCCTCCAAGTAGGGGTGTCCTCTCGGCAACGGAGCGGGCGCGTCGTCGGGGGCGACGATCGCCCGAGAATGCATTCACGCGCAGCGAGAATGTCATTCTCATTCGGGAGAGTAGGGCATCCACGGCTGGATTTCAAGGTTCGGCGCCATTGCTCTCGGCTTCGTGAGCGCCGCCGCTGACGCCGGCCCGCGATTGCAGGGTCTGCGCGCCCCAAGCGGATTGAAACGCACACCTTGTGCCGCGGATTGCGGGCCGGTCAGGCATCCTTGACGCATGAATGTGGAGCCCCTGCTGCACTCGATTCCGCCGCTCGCGGTCTACCTGGTGGTCGGCGGTGTGGTCGGGGTCGAGAGCCTGGGCATTCCGCTGCCCGGCGAGATCATCTTGGTGACCGCGGCGCTGATGTCGTCGCATCATGAGCTGGCCGTCAATCCGATCGGAGTCGGCGTCGCCGCCGTGATCGGCGCGGTGGTCGGAGATTCGATCGGGTACGCGATCGGGCGCCGGTTCGGCATGCCACTGTTCGCCCGGCTCGGCCGGCGGTTCCCGAAACATTTCGGCCCCGGACACGTCGCGTTTGCCGAGAGGCTGTTCAACCGGTGGGGCGTCCGGGCGGTCTTCCTGGGCCGGTTCATCGCGCTGTTGCGGATCTTGGCCGGGCCGCTGGCGGGCGCCCTGAAAATGCACTACCCGCGGTTCCTGGCGGCCAACGTCTCGGGCGCGATCTGCTGGGCGGGCGGCACGACCGCACTGGTGTACTTCGCCGGGATCGCGGCCGAACGCTGGCTGGAGCGGTTCTCGTGGATCGGGCTGGTGGTCGCCGTGGTGGCCGGGCTCACCGCGGCAATCCTGTTGCGCGAGCGCACATCACGGGCGATCGCGGAACTGGAGGCCGAGCATCACCACAAGGCCGGCGCCACGGAAACCACCACAGCGCCCGGCACGGTCTGACTAAACGGCCTCGCCGGTGTCCGCCACCAGAGGCGGCCGGTGTTCGTCGATCAGGGCGCGGGCCATCCTGCGGGCGCGTTTCGCCGCGTCGAGGTCCCCGACGGCGGCGAGGATGATGGCGCCCTTCATCAGGATGTGCCACGACGAGGCGAAGTCCTCGATGTCGGTCAACCCCGCCGCGATCGCGCGGCGGCGCACGATGTCGCGGACGTGGTCGATGTGGGTGATGCAGGCCCGTCCGGCGGGATGGTCCGGTCCGACTTCGAGCAGCACGTTGATGAACGAGCAGCCTTCGTATCCGTCGCGGAGCTGGAACCAGTCGTGCATGACGTCGAAGATCGCCAGCAACTGTTCCTCGGGGGTGGTGCCCCGCTGCCGCGACTGCTCCTCGATCAAACCGTGCGTCCAGAGCTCCTCGCGGCGCTCCAGCACGGCCAACACCAGGTCGGTCTTGGTGGCGAAATGGCGGTATAACGTCGCCTTGGCGACGCTGGCCCGCGCGATCACCTCGTCGGTGCCCACAGCGCGGACGCCGCGGCGGCTGAACAGCTCATACGCCGCGGTCAGCACGCGTTCACGCGCCGACGGCGCGGGCGTCCCGACATCGGAAGTGGTCATACGGGCCTTACCGTACTCTTAGCCCCGGACCCGTAGACAGACCTCCCTGTCTCGTTATACAAATGAGATTCGCATCCGCGAACAGTCGGTCTTCAGACAATAGGACGGGCATCCTCGCGGCGTCTCGGACGCCGGTCGATTAGGGGGTCCACCATGAACTCAGCTATTGCGGAACAATTGCCCACCACTCACCTCATGCTGAGCACCAAGCTGGTCTATGAGCTGGGCGATCCCCACAGCACGCTGCGCGCAACCGCCGATCGCAGCGGGCCTGCGGTGCTGATCTACGCGGGCGGTGAGATCGACGCGTGCAACGAGCACACCTGGCGTCATCTGGTCAGCGAGGCGGCCGGCGTCGTCACCGCGCCCGGCCCGTTCGTCGTCGACGTCACCGGGCTCGAGTTCATGGGCTGCTGCGCGTTCTCGGTGCTCGCCGAAGAGGCGAAACGTTGCCAGCAGCGCGGCATCGACCTGCGGCTGGTGAGCTGCGAGCCGATCGTGGCTCGGATCATCGACGCGTGCGGGCTCAGCGGCGTGCTGCCCATCTACCCCACCGTCGACTCCGCGTTGTCCGCGGCCGCACGCTGGTAACCACACGGCGCTGCTCGGCCGTAATCGGCTGAATGAGCGGCCATCCCACCGTCGGTGCCGAGGAGGAATTCCTCCTTGTCGACCCGCGAACCGGTGAGCCGTCCCCGCGCAACGCCGCCGTGGCGGCGGAGGCTGAGCGGCGCGGCGTCACGCTGCAGCTGGAACTGAGCAGCTGCCAGGTGGAAACCACCTCCGACGTGGCGGCGACCGCCGCCGAACTCGGTGAGCAGCTGCGCCGACTGCGGCGCACCGCGGCGCAGGCCGCGCAGGCCGTCGGCCTTCAACTGCTCGCCTGCGGGCTTCCGCCGGCCACCCCGCACGAGTTTCCGGTCACCGACACCCCGCGCTACCGCCGCATCGGCGACGAGTTCGGGATGGTCGCCCACGAGCAGGGCATCTGCGGATGCCACGTGCACGTGCAGGTGCCCGACCGTGCCGCGGCCATCCATGTCAGCAATTGGTTGCGGCCGTGGCTTCCGTCATTGCTTGCGCTGTCGGCCAATTCGCGCGTGTACCGCAGCGCCGACAGCGGTTACGCGAGCTGGCGCAGCGTGCTGTGGCGGCGCTGGCCCGCCGCCGGAGCGCCGCCGTTTTTCACCTCGCCCGACGAATACGACGACGCGGTGCGCATGCTGGTCGACACCGGGGTGATCCTCGACAAGGACATGATCTATTGGGACGTGCGCCCTTCGGCGGAGTTCCCGACGGTGGAGGTGCGCGTGGCCGACGTGCCCGCCACGGTCGATGAGACCGTGCTACTTGCAACCCTGATCAGGGCCGCCGTGATGACGGCGCTCGACTCGCCCGACGACGCCCGGCGGCTGCCGCCCGGCGCGCTGCGTGCGGCGTATTGGAAGGCCGCCCAC
This sequence comes from Mycobacterium sp. NTMscope_Eco_3, assembly GCF_976985685.1. Taxonomy (NCBI): domain Bacteria; kingdom Bacillati; phylum Actinomycetota; class Actinomycetes; order Mycobacteriales; family Mycobacteriaceae; genus Mycobacterium; species Mycobacterium sp. NTMscope_Eco_3. Next base: position 3,506,778 of record NZ_CDRJYZ010000001.1, read on the forward strand.
GACGGATTGTCCGGGCACGCACTCGATCTGATCCACGGCCGCGGGGCGGTGCCGGCGCGTGAGCAGCTGGGAGTGCTGGTGCAACGGGTGCGCCCGGCGCTCGAGTCGCTGGGCGAATACGAGCACGTCGTCCACGAACTCGACCGCGTCGCGACACGGGGCAACGGGGCGATGCGGCAACTGCGGGCATGGCGCCGACGCGGCGAGGTGAGCGACGTCATCGCCGAGGCGGCCGCGGCCACGCTGAGTTGAATAACGTTGCCGCACAACCGCTCTCGTCAAGCCACCGCCAGCAGGCGATACAACCCGATCAGGCCCACGACCACGATGATGGCGCGCAGCGCGTTGCCCGAGAGCCGGCGCCCGTAGCGCGCCCCGAGCAGGCCACCGACCAGCGAGCCCGCCGCGATCAGCCCGGCGGCCGGCCAGCTGATCCGGTCGAATGCCACCGTCGTATAGGCAACCGCCGCAACCACATTCACCACCAGGGCCAGGAGGTTTTTGGCGGCGTTCATCCGCTGCACCGATTCCGGCAGCAACGCCCCCATCAGCCCGACCAGCAAAATGCCCTGGGCGGCGGTGAAATAGCCGCCGTAGACGCCGACGGCGAAGGTGCCCAACACGAGCGTCGCCATCCGCCCCGGCGGGACATGGTCGGGTGAACGCCCCGCCTCCGCGGCGCGCCGGGCGGTCCACGCCTGGATCCGCGGCCCGATCACCACCAGCGCCAGCGCCAGCACCAGCAGCACCGGCACGATCTCGGCGAACACCTTCTCGGGCAGATGCAACAGCAGATAGGCGCCCAGCGTCGCGCCGGCCAGCGAAGCCGGGAGCTGCCAACGCAACCGATCCCGTTGCCCGCGCAACTCGGCGCGATAGCCCCAAGTAGCCGATACGCTGCCGGCGACCAGGCCCGTCGCGTTCGACATGGTGGCCGTCACCGGCGGGAAGCCGAGCGCGACCAGCGTGGGGAAAGTGATCAGGGTGCCGGAGCCGACCAGCGCGTTGATCGCCCCGGCCGCCAGCCCGGCCAGGCATATGAGGATCATCTGAAATGGCGACACCGAAGAAAAACCTTAGCGTGCCGCCGATTTCGTCCCGACGGCGACCACTCGACCCGGTCAGGCGGGTGGAGCCTCGTCGCCGCGCTCGACCCCGGTGCGCAGCTTGACCGACGCCGAATACGCCAGCGTCCGAAAGTGCAGGACCGGATCGTCGGAGGGTTCGATGCCGTCGGTCACGCGCATCGGGTCGAACACCACGATGTCGTCGCCGTGCTCGCGCTCGGTGTCCGGACCGGTGATCTCCAGCGAGCCGACGGTGACGATCTGGGTGCTCTGCCAGGCCGACGACGGGTCCACCGTGGAGTCGGTGGGCCCGGCGATCTGCACCCGGAAATCGAACCGCACCGGCCCGCCCTCCAACCGCGTCGCCAGCTCGTCGGTGAGGAAGTCCGGATCCTTGCCCTGGGCGTCCGAGGCCGACAGGTACTCCTCGGACGCCGTCGGAACCAGGTGGTAGCGAACGAATCTGGCGCTGCCGTCGCCGGCGACCCAGCGAAACGCGTGCAGGCCGTGGTATTCGGTGGTGGCGTAGCTGGCGGGGATCCGGTTGGCCTCCCGCAGTATCGGCAACGCGCCGAGGAGGCCCGGATGGGTGAGCAGGTGTTTGGCCATGCGCAGCGGCGTCGTCAGGCCGGGCCGCATCGCCTTGAGCAGATCGATGAAGCCCTCCGGCGTGCTGGAGACGAAGAGCCGGGCGGTCTGCGTCGAGACGTCGGTGGTGGAGCCGTCGGGCAGGGTGAACTTCACCGCCATCCCACGCACGCCGGGCCGGCCGTCGCGCTGCTTGGGGTTGCCCGATCCGTTGGAGAAGCGGACCAGCGCCGGGACCGGTGAGCCATCGAGATGCCTTGCGCGCGAGAGCATCACCGCATCGTGGGCCGCGGTGAACGTGCCGCGATACAGGGTTCCCTTCGCGTGCAGCGCGCGGCAGCCGGGCCGAGCGCCGCCGGCACCCCGGATCGCCTCGATCGCTTGGTCAGGGGTTAATCCACCGCTCATGTACGAATCTTAGTGGCATTTGAATCGCAGTGGTATCAGGTGGGAAAGCCGAAGAGTTCGACGACACCGTGATCGCGACCGGCCGTGTAGCCGCCGTCGACGGCGATCGCCTGTCCGCTGACGAACGAGGCGTCGGGAGACAGCAGGAAGGCGGCCATGGCCGCGATCTCTTCGGGCTGCCCCAGCCGCTGCAGCGCGTGCTCCTTGGTGATCGAGGCGAGCGGGCCCTCCATCCCGGGAATGCTGAAAACGCTGTGCGCCATCGGTGTTTCGATGAAGCCGGGACAGATGACGTTCGCCCGGATGCCGCTCGGACCGTAGTCGAGGGCGATGTTCTTGGTGAGTAGCACGACGCCGCCCTTGGCCGCGTTGTAGGAGCTGCCGCCCGCGGTGCCTTCCAGGCCCTCGACGCTGGCGACGGTCACGATCGAGCCCCGCTCACCGTCGGCGCGGGGTTGCTCGATCATCCTGGCCAGGGCCGCCTTGGCGACGAGGAAGGTGCCGGTGAGGTTGATCCCGATCACCCGCTCCCATTCGGCGCGGTCCAGCAGGTGCACCGGGCCGCCCCCGGCGACGCCCGCGGCGTGGAAGAGGCCGTCGAGGCGGCCCGGCACGGCGGCCAGCGTCGCGGCGATCGCAGCTTCGTCGGTCACGTCGGCGGGCACGAACGTGAACCGCGGGCCCAGGTCGTCCGGCGGTGCGGCCAGGTCGGCGCCGACGACGGTGCCGCCCTCGGCCAATAACCGTCGCGCGGTGGCCAGCCCGATTCCGGAGGCGGCGCCGGTCACGACGAAGGTGCGGGAGCGGGCGCGTTCGGGGTTCACCATGTCGGATCTCCTCGGGTGGCGGGTCGGGCGGCCCCGTCATGGTGACACACCGGCCCGGGATCAGTTCGCGGATACCGGATTTGCGATAGCCGCGCTGGACCGACTCATAGCGAACCCATCTTGGACATCGGCCCTGGCGGCGGAGGACGATAGGACCGAGCTCGAATCCCGCGCCGCCCACAGAGTGAGGAACGACGATGTCATCGACTCCGCCGCAGTCGTCCCCCGCTGTCCCCGCCTCGACACCCCCGGCCGGTCGGCGGTTCGGGGCGCTGAGCGCGGCCGTGGCCGCGGTGGTCATCGTGGCCGGCACCCACGCGACGACCGGGGTAGCGCTGACTTCCGGCGACGCGATCGCCATCGCGCAGGGCGTCGCGGTCACCCCCGCACCCGGCTGGACGCTGGGAAACCGCGGCCCGAACTGGGTGGCGCTGAACAACGCCGACACCAGCGCGCAGATGCGGATCACCGTCAAGCAAGCCGGCGGCGCCGACGCCGCCGCGGTTCTGCAATCCGACATCGACCAGTACGTGCGCGGCGCGTCGGCCATCTTGACCGGTGTGAATCGCTTGACCGCGCCCGACGTCAAGCCGCTGCAGGGACCCAACTTTCAGCAGCAAGCGTCCGTCAACTACACGGCCAGCGTGGTGAACCCGCAGGGCACGATTCCGGTGATCGGCACGTTCACCGAGCTGCTCAACCCTTCGACCGGGCGCTCGGCATTCGTCGACTTCCGGCAAGGCAGCAGCGCCACCACCCAAGACGCGGGCGACGGCGGAATGATGATCGACTCCATGGAATGAGGCCCCGCCGTCCGGTGCGGCGCACCGATCCCGTATTACCGAGTGGGACAAACCGAACGCGGAGGGGTTCATGCCACAAGCGGACACGGCGGAGACGCTCGCCGGGATCGTCGAAGGACACGCGCAGCGGCGGCCCGAGGCGATCGCGATTCGCTTCGGTGAACGCCAGTGGTCCTGGGCCGACTGGAGCGCGCGGATCCGTCGCGCGGCGGGGGCGCTGCGCGCCGCTGGGATCGAGCGGGGCCAGTGCGTGGCGTTCCTGGACAAGAACCATCCCGCCTGCCTCGAGGTGCTGATCGCCGGCGCCTCGATCGGCGTGGTCACCACCGTCGTCAACTGGCGGGTGATCGGCGACGAGCTCGTCCACGTGCTGGCCGACAGCGGGGCCCGCGTGCTGCTGGTCGGCGCCGAGCTGCGGGCCGCCGCCGAGGCGGCCGCCGAGCGGGTACCCGGGCTGGAACGGATCATCGAGGTCGGCGACGAATACGAATCGTTGCTCGCCGCGGCGTCACCGGCCGAGCCCGACGCGGGCCTCGACCCGCACGAGACCGCGTTGGTGATCTACAGCTCGGGCACCACCGGAAGGCCGAAAGGCGTGCTGCTTAGCCAGCGCGCGCTGGTGAATCACGCGGCGAACCTGGCGCCGGCGTTTCCGTTCGCCGACGGGGACGCGAACCTGGTCGCCATGCCGTTGTTCCACGTGGGCGGGATCGGCTACGCCCTGTTCGGGATCCGTTCGGGGGCACCGACTTTCCTGACCCGCGAGCCCGACGCCGCGACGCTGATCGGTGCGGTGCGCGCCGGCGCCACCCACGCGTTCTTCGTCCCGCCGGTGATCGCCCGGTTCCTGCACGCGGGTGAGGCGGCGACCGCCGCCATCGCCGGCCTGCGTTACATCGTCTACGGGGCGGCGCCGATGCCGCTGCCGTTGCTGCATCGGGCGCTGTCGACATGGCCGGACACGAAATTCGTGCAGGTGTACGGGCAGACCGAGCTGTGCGGCGCGGTGACCGCCCTGTTGGACGCCGACCACCGCGATTCGACGCGGCCCGAATTGCAACTCTCGGCCGGAAAGGCGGTGCTGGGCTGTGAGATTCGCATCGTCGATCCCGAGACGGGCGCGTCGTTGCCGCCCGGGGAGCCCGGCGAGGTGTGGGTGCGCAGCAACCAGAACATGACCGGGTACCTCAACCGCCCGGAGGCGACGGCCGAGACGATCACCGCCGACGACTGGGTGCGCACCGGCGACGTCGGGCGCCTCGACGCCGACGACTACGTCTACATCGAAGACCGGTTGAAGGACATGATCATCACCGGCGGCGAGAACGTGTACGGCCCCGAGGTGGAAAGCGTGCTCATCGAGCATCCCGCCGTGGCCGACGCGGCGGTGATCGGGGTGCCCGACGATTTCTGGGGAGAATCGGTCAAGGCGATCGTGGTGGCCGACGGCGAGATCGATCCCGCCGACATCATCGAATTCTGTCGACAGCATCTGGCGGGCTTCAAATGCCCACGCACCGTGGATTTGGTGTCGGAGCTCCCCCGCAATGCGAGCGGGAAAATCCTGAAAACCCAGCTCCGGGAACCGTTTTGGCGAGACCGGTCCCGCGGAATATGAGCGTGGGCGGCTACAGACGTCCCTCGACGCGCAGTTCCGGATGCACCCAGTCGGGCGAGCGGCGTTCCTTGAACGAGCGGAAGCCCTCGATGGCCTCGGCGTCGGACAGGCTGGAGGTCATGCCAATGCGGTCATACAGGCCCAGGTAGCTGTCGATGCTGGATTTGATGACGCCGCGGGCGCGCGGCGCGGTCCGACAGCATTGCGCCAGTAGGTCTTTCGCCGTGTCCAGCAGGCCCTCGTGCGGCACCACCCGGGTGACCAGGCCCCAGTCGAGGGCTTCGACCGCGGTCAGCACCCGTCCGGTGAACATGAGGTCGCGGGTGCGCACCGGCCCGATGACGCGGGTGAGCATCTGGCTGTAGTAGGTGTCGGCGTAGCCGCGGAACAACTCGGGCACCCGGAAGGTCGCCCGATCGCTCACCACCGACAAGTCGCTGCATAGCGCGATCTGGAATCCGCCGCCCTGGCACAGGCCGTTGACGGCGGAGACGATGGGCTTGGCGGAGGTGCGCACCGCGTCGAACGGGGTCACGTCCATGCCCAGCGCGGAGCCGAAGGTGATCCAGTTGTCCTCGCCTCCGCCGCCGCCCATGTCCCCGCCGGGCGCGAAGACGTCGCCGGTTCCGGTGAGCACCAGCCCGGCCAGATCCGGGTCCTCGTTGAGACGTCCCACGGCATAACGGATTCCGAAGTACATCGCGGGGCTCAGGGCGTTGCGCGCGTCGGGACGGTCGATGGTGCACACCGCGATCGGCCCCTGACGCTCGAAGCGCAGATAGGGCGTGCCCAGCCAGTCTCCCTCGGGGGGACGGGGGGTGCTCGGCGGTGTCGAAGGATTCTGCGCCACGGGGCTCCTCTCGGGTCGACGCCGCTACTGTAGCTCTTACAGTATCCGCGGGGTCGCGCGCCACCCCGATGACGGGTTCAGGGCCGGCCGCGGCTCCCCGCCGGCGAGTGATTGCTCGCGTGCTGGCGTTCGAGCTCGCGCAGGCGGCGCGCTTCCCTGGTCAGCCAGGCCAGCCCCGCCCCGGCCGCCAGCAACGACACCACGGCCGCAACGATTCCCGCGTCAACCCGACCGTCAGCGAAGCACGCCAGACAGATTGCGAACGCCACAACTCCGGCCCCCACGAGAAGCAAACCCGGGGCTTTGGCGGGATTTTCAGGGCTTGGCCAACCCGTGGACGGCTGGACCGTTGATGATCGAGCGGATCTCGAGCCGTGTCTCCCATGATCCCTTCCTCTGTGGCTGTGTGGGCAGTCATCTACAGCAGTACCCGTTGCACGGGCGGGTAATAGTCGCGCAGCGGTTCGGATCGGGCGCGCTATTGGTTTATGGACGCGGGCTTTTCGCGAAGCCGTTCTCGTTATCGCATGATCTGCGCGAGCTTTCGCCATCGCCGATGCCGGTGGCGAAACATGAGCCGGATGAAGGCGCGGGTCAGCAGCCCATGCAGGCCGTCGTCGGTTTCGATCTCGTCGGTGTAGCGGCAGCTGTGCTCGTCGATGGGTTCGAACGTCAGGCGGTGGTTCCACGTGCGGACCGGTCCCCCGTGTTCGTTGGTGTAGATCTCGGTCGGGTCGAGGCGCTTGATGGTGAGGTGGTGGGTCCAGGCCGGGATCACTCCGAACCACCAGAACCGCGCCGATCCCTGGGTGCCGACCTCGATGCGCTCGGGGACATCGAGGCGGTAGATCCGCAGCACCGGGCTCAGCACATGGCGCATCAGCTCGGGCTTGCGCGCCAACGCGGACGCGGTCTCAGCCGGGATCGGCAGCTCAGTAGTTAGGGTTACCTTACTCACGCGGTTCATGGTGGCCCACTGGGCGTGATCCGGCAAGGGCAGCGGGGTCTCGGGGCGTCTGGACGCGACTTCATCTCGCCGAGCGGTTAACCCGACACGGCGCACGAAGTGCGCCGCCATTAGCCCCGGGAAACGCCGGATGAGGCCAGGGCGCTACAGCGCGAAAAGGCGAGGGAGATGGGGGTGGGTCAGCAGCCCAACTGGTCATTGACCTGTATCGATGTGTGGTCCCGGCTGGGATCGAACCAGCGACCTTCCGCGTGTGAAGCGGACGCTCTCCCACTGAGCCACGGGACCGGCGCCGAGATGGCGAACGACGTCGAAGACTAGCACGTGCAGACCCTGACACTACGGCCGCATCGGCATGCCAGGAGCGACGCGATAGCCTAGACACGGCTCGTACCAAGAAATTTGTATGTGCCCGCTCACGTGGACTATCGTCGTGCTTCGCACCGGGCGACGATCTCGTCCGAGGCGCGCGGATGTAGCGCAGTTGGTAGCGCATCACCTTGCCAAGGTGAGGGTCGCGGGTTCGAATCCCGTCATCCGCTCGAAGGTGCAAGTGGCGTGGACCCCAACGGTGGAGTGGCCGAGTGGTGAGGCAACGGCCTGCAAAGCCGTGCACACGGGTTCGATTCCCGTCTCCACCTCCAGATTTTGGTTCCCCGGCGCGATTAGCTCAGCGGGAGAGCGCTTCCCTGACACGGAAGAGGTCACTGGTTCAATCCCAGTATCGCGCACCAGAGTTTATGCAGGTAAACAGCACTTTTGTGATAGAGGCTGTTCAACTGCAACCAATACGCAACCAATGAGCAATGCCGCTGCTGTTCAGGGCACCGTTGTTTCGTGATGCCACCTGTCTGCTACGCGTGGCACCCTGGCATTTGCAAGGCGTGTGGCATGCTTTCGACTCAACAGGAACGACTTGGGAAGTTCAAGCCACCTGGCCTTCATGGAACGGGATCGCTCCGGTGACGAAGGGAGGGCAGTCCCGTGGCGACATACCGCGTGGATGTAGAGCCAGCCCTTCTTGATTGGGCCATCGAGCGATCCCGGATCGACCGGGACGAGTTGTACTCGAAAAGGGCGCTCCGCGACTTGCCTCTCTGGCAACGCCGCGAAAAGAAGCCTACTTACAACGAGTTACAGACGTTCGCGCGAGCAACCCATACACCGTTCGGGATGCTTTTCTTAAGTACGCCGCCAGTCGAGAAAGTACCAATCCCCGACTTCCGGACTATCGCCGACGCCGAAGTCACGACGCCAAGCCCCGACTTGCTGGAAACCATCTATATGTGCGAGCAGAGGCAAGAATGGTACAGGAAATACGCCGCGAGAAATGATTACGACCCGCTCGACTTTGTAGGCAGCGCCACAATCAACGACCCGATCGCGGTAACCGCCGATAAGATCCGCCGCAGACTGGGTTTTACAAGCGATGACCGGGCTCGCGATCGGACTTGGTCCGAAGCCCTTCGCCGCTTGATAGATAGCGCAGAAGATATCGGCATCCTCGTGATGATCAGCGGGATCGTAGGCAACAACACTCGTCGCGTCCTTGATCCAAATGAGTTCCGGGGCTTCGCTCTTTCCGACCCGCTAGCACCGTTGATTTTCATAAACGGCGCCGACACCAAAGCTGCACAGATATTTACCTTGATCCATGAAGTCGCCCACATCTGGCTCGGTCAAAGCGCCCTCACTGACGCTCGTCTCGATACACCCACTGCCGGCCGCGCTGCTAGCAATCAAGTTGAGCAATGGTGCAATCGCGTCGCTGCGGAGGTCCTCGTCCCTTTAGCAAGCTTCCGACCGGTGTGGCCGTATGACTCCGACGAGTTAGATCGCCTGGCTCGAATCCACAAGGTGAGCACCCTCGTCGTCTTGAGGCGTATATACGATGCGGGCCATCTCAAATGGGCGGACTTCCGGCAGCGATACGAAGCTGAACTCGGCCGCGTGATGGGCATCTTAGCTGGGAGGCAAGCAGAATCGGGCGGAGGAAATTACTACTACACGCAACCCTTGCGCATAAGCCAGCGGTTCGCGCACGCCGTCATCAGCGACGCCGTCGCAGGAAACACCCTCTATAACGACGCATACCGGCTCATCGGTACTCGCAAGCATCAAACGTTCGTTCAACTAGGCGAGCAAGTCGGAGCCATCTAGCATGTATGTCCTCGACACCGACGTGTTCATCGACGCCAAGAACCGGCACTATGGCTTTGACTTCGTCCCCGGATTTTGGGATTGGCTCGTCGACCAGCATGCCGCCGGGGTGCTGTGCAGCATTGCCGACGTCAAGAGCGAAATTGACAAAGGCAATGACGAACTCACCCGTTGGGCGAGAAACCACAGTAACCTCTTCATTCCACTGGACGCGGCCACGCAACCGAGCTTGCAGTTGCTATCGAACTGGGCCCAATCCGGCTCATTCACCCCTGGGGCGATCGCCGATTTTCTTAGCAAAGCGGACTATTCCCTCATCGCTTTCGCCCACGCACACTCCCACGTGGTCGTGACTCAGGAGGGCTCAGATCCCAACTCCAAGAAGAGGATCTTCATCCCCGACGGCTGCACCGCGCTAGGCGTAAGGTGCATGAATCCATTCCAGATGCTCCGCGCGGAGGGTGCGAGGTTCATCCAAGCGCCCTGATCGCATTGTCACGGACTAGGTGCCACGCCAAACTGGCTAGCCGGGATCACCTTCTCGCACAACCAGAGCAGCCCCGTCTAATCAACAACAGCGGACACCCCTCGGACGCATTGGCCGAAAAGCCTGGCGACGCAGATGGTTTCACCGAGGGCGCGCATCCGAACCGACCTCAGCCCAACTGATCAGCCGGTATCGGCTCGGGCAGAGTGTTCTGTTTCGTCGTCATGTCCCGGCACTCGCCGTAGATGCTGATCGATCCACCGGACTTCTGGACCGGCGAGTAGGGATCGAACACCGCCGTGACGCCTTGCTTGCTCACGGCCGAGGCATGGGTGTGGAAGTCCCCCGGGCCTCCCCAGCCGTGCTGTTTGAGCACCCCGATCATCTGCTGAATCTCGGCTCGGGATGCCTCCAGGGTGGGCGCGTGGTCGTACTTGAGTTCCACGCGGCCCCGAAAAGGCGCCACGGCTTGGTCATTACAGGAATCTCGGGTGAAGTTGGCGGATACGCCCTTGAGGCTCAGGGTTGTCGCGATTTCCCGCGCCGCATCGACCACCTGCGCCCGAGATTGTTCCGGAGTCATTGGATTAGGCACCCCTTCGCTCACATTCCTTACGGCGCTGCATGATTGAAGCGCGATCATCAGCACGCCCGCTGCGATGTAGACAACAACCGAACGGCACATGGCGGCGCCGATCCGCTCGAAGGTGATCGTCGAAACTTTCAATGGTAATGACCTCCGGTAGGGCGCCGAAGCGATTCTGGGTCGAATTCATCAGGCAGCCAGTAGGTGCCGCGATGCTGTGCGGTCATGCTGTCGTGGGCCAATGCGTCACCGTGGCCCGATGCTATGTCACCGATGCTGAACAACGATTCATTACCGGGGGTGAAGTAGGAACTGTGGTCCTTCAGCGGAGACGTGAGCCCGGGGGCCTCGGCCTTGAACCGCGTCGAACCGAACCCTTCGACGGCGGGGTCGGAACCGAGTCCGATGGTGACCCCCGTTCCCGGCAGATGCCCCTGGATGCCACCCAAGTGCGTGATCGGGTCCGTCGATGCGGCGCCCACGTAAACGTGTCCGCCTTCGGGCAGGTGGAAGTCGCCGGCGCTGTGCGCGAGGTCGGTTCCCGGGCAGCCGACGAGCACGATGTCGTTGGCATGCATTCCGGAGCCGGCTGCGGCGTCGGCCACGGTGGTCGACCCATAGGAATGGCCCATCACGGTCACGTGAGAGGGCGCGCCGCCATGAGTCACCGCGAGAGCGTTGACATCCCCGGCGAGTAGACCACCCCCATTTCTCGCGAGCGTCGTCTGCCCGATCTGGGGGTCGATCGCGCTGTCGGGGGCGTGGTAGCCCATCCACACCAACACCGAATTGGACTTGTTCGGGTCGGCCCGCTGGGTCTCGTTGTAGACGTTGAGCCCGTCGCGGTGCGTCAGGTAGCCGTCCCGGACGCTGCTGCCGGTCCCGGGCACCAGCACCGTGGTGTTGTCGGCGGTGTCGGGGTTGCCGATGGCAATGGCTTCCCTGCCCCGGCCCTCGAACGCTTCGGGGTCATACGTTTGCAAGAAGACGGGGTTCTTGCCGCCGTCGGAATCCGTACTGAGCCCGGCTTTGGTCTTCACGGCGTTGCTGTAGCGCGTGATGGCCGACGGGGCGAGGCCGTACTGCTCCGGGTGTTGGGTCACCTGGTCCACCGACACATGATGCTGTGCGGCGGCGTTCTCGACGCGGGCAATGTCGTCGTTCATCACCGCCTGGTTGACCGTGTCGCGAGAGATGGTGTCGATGCCGTTGAGGTTGCCCAGCTCGGGCGGATGCTGAGCGAGCAACTGGTCTTTTTGCTGCTGGCTCAGGGAATCCCACCACCGCTTGACGTCTTCGGGCTTGGTACTGGGCGGCGGGATGGCGAACTCTTCGGGGCCTGCCTGGGCGTCGGCCGGCGCAAGGGGTTTGGGGTCGTAGCCGTCGGCGCGCAGGGTGGTCAGTGAGTTCTGCAGCGTGCCCGAATAACCGTTTCGTATCCCCTGCAATTGGCCGAGGGCGCTTCGGGTGTCATCGGCCGCGTCGGCTCTGGCGTCGTTAATCAACGACTGCAGCGCACTTCGGGCATTCGCGTCCAGGTTCGGATCTTGCAGGTCGTGCGCGGCCGCCCCGATGATGTTGTCGAGCTGCTGCAGTTGGGCCTCCAACGCGGCGATGTCGCTGGCGCCCGCCTTCTGCGCCTCGGCCAGGGCGGCGGCGATGTTCTCCAGGTCGACCGCGATCTTGGGAAGTTGCAGCGATTGCGCGCCAAGCGATTTGACGGTGCGCTGCACCTCGGCTGAGCCGTTGATCGGGTGGTCGCCGTTCTGGTGATTCCAGGCGGCGTCGAAGCGGTCGCGGGCTGGCTGGAAGGCATGGTCGGCCTCCTGGGTGCATCGGCCCGCTTGGTGGAAGGCACCCGCCAGTTGAGAAATCTGAAATGGGCTGCCGGCCTGCAAACTCCGGTTGATCTCCCAAGGATCGCCGCCGGCCTGGGCGATCAAGTCGGCAACGTTTAGCCAGACCAGCTGCATCGCACCGCCCGCAAATCCGCTACTTGTTCTCTCCGAGAGCTATGACGCTACCTTCCGTTGGCGGTAGTTCAAGCCAGTCACGTCGACCGCGCGATCGACTGTTGTTCCCTTCGAAGAGGACTGGCCTGGCGGACGGTTGGGTTCGGCAAAAGTCAGCCGCCGGAATGGCTCGGCATGGGCATCGGGGGCATCGACGGCTTGCCCGGCCCCGGCGGCATTTTCATGTCTTTCATCATCGCGGCGCAGCAATCCATCTGCTGGGCCGCCGGCGGGTCGGCTTTCATCATTGAGGGACAGCAGCCCGGGCGTGAGAAGAGCAGATAGAGAACGGCGACGATGACGACGATGCCGACCGCGGTGCCGGTGATGGCCAGGATTGGGTAGAGCCAGCGAGTCCACGTCGGTCTGGTCGGAGTGCTAGCGGTGTCGGTCATGACGGCCTCCCTTCCATGCGATGGTCCGTATTATCCGCCAAACCGCAAGCCAGCTACGTCGGCAAACGGCCACCCGGCGCCAAGGCCTGGCGTTACGATCTGCGCACGGAGCTACAGATTCGAGGTGGCCATGCATCGCACCCGACGTTTCGTCACCACATTCATCGCGGCCATCGCGCCGATGATCGCCGTCGCCACATTCGCCGCGTCACCACCCGCCGCGGCCGACCCGATTTGCGGGACGGCGGGCACGCCGCCCTGCGCGGGGCCGAGTCCGTTGACGCCTGAACAGCAGTGCGCGTTCATCGCGTGGCGATCGATGATGCCGTGCAACTGGCTCGGGATGCAGGTGCCCGCCGGCACGCCGGGAAGTTGGGATAACCCGCCGGCGCCGCCGCCGGAGCCGTGATCCCCGCTTACCAACCCCAGTCGTCGTCATCCAGGACGTCCACGGTGAGACCGCTGTCGGCGGGAGCCGTGGTCCCGTAGGTAAAGGTGAGCAGGGTGCGGTCATCGCCCAGGGGTTCCGTCGCGACGACGGTGGCGTGCCCGACCTTCATGCGGATCCTGTCCCCGGGCTTCAGCTCGTCAACGCGTTTGAGGGGCACGCTCAACCCATCAGCACCGGTGCAACCGATAATCCCGCAGATACCGTGGTCATCATCGCCATCCTTTCACGGCTGGCAATGACCCCGGCGGCCACGAAAGCTTCACGGAGACAATAACCACGGGCGGCAATCAGACGCGTTGCACCGCAACGGAATACCGCCATCGCGCCGGAGCCGGGCGCCCGGACCTGATGAAGCTATTCAGTTCTCCACAAGATCGGGGATCGGCTCGGCGTCGGTCAGCCAGTGCCGTCCGACGCGGCGGGCCGCCTCCCACTTGGGGATGCTCACCGCATCGTCCTGGCCGAGGTCCTCAGGGGTCGGGCCGATGCGCTCGGCCAGCGAGGCCAGCGCCCCCAGATCGAAGTTGTACAGCTCGGCCGCCGCCAGTCCCAGCATCTGGCGGGTCTCCTCGACGGGGATGTCCCAGAAGGAGCGGCGCAGCCATTCGCGGGTGTGCGGCCAGGTCCCCTCCGGATGGGGAAAGTCGTTGCCCCACAGGAGGTTCGATACGCCGATCTCGTAGCGGCGCGCCAACTCCCGGCGCTCGGTGGTAGTGGCCCCGATGAAGCAGTTCCGGTCGAAGTAGGCCGACGGCGGCATCGTCAAGTCGCCCTCCATCAGATGGCTCATCTTCTTGGCCGAGTGCTCACGCAGATACCGCGTGTCCATCAGCCACAGCAGGTCGTTGGCCCAGAACGCCCCGCACTCGGTGACACCCCAGCGCAGCCCGGGGAAGCGCTCGAACACGCCCGACCACAGCGCGAACCACAACGGCCGGGCGCCCCACCAGCGCACCTCGGTCACATAGATGCCCAGGTGGCCCCCGTACTCCTCCTGCGGGGCGGGACCGGAGTGGGTGTGGATCGGCATCTGCAGGTCCTGGCAGGCGGCCCAGACCTTGTCGTAGCGACGATCGTGGTACGGCGGGTAGCCGACCCAGCGCGCCGGGATCAGGATCCCGCCGCGCAGTCCGGACTCCGCCGCGCGGGTGATCTCGGCTACCGCCGCGTCGACGTCCGCCAGTATCGGCACGACGGCCACCCCGGCGCGGCGTTCGGGGCTGTGGCTGCACAATTCGGCCAACCAGCGGTTGTGGGCCCGCGCCCCGGCCATGGCCCGCCCCGGGTCGAGGTCGCCCGACTGGCCCAGCCCGGCGCCGAACGGGGCCCCGGCCACCCCGGTGACGGCGTCGGCGTCGGGGAAGATGACCTCGCCGACCACCCCGTCGCCGTCGAGTTCCTTGTCGCGCAGGCCGACATCCCATCCCCCGGCGATGCCGTCGCCATGCTCGGAGAACCACTCCTGGGCGAACTCCTCGTCGATGAATCCGCCCGCCTGCGCAGCGGCGGTCTTCTCAGCCAGGTAGGCCTCGAAGTCCTCGCGGTACTCGGGGTCGACGTATTCGCGGTACCGCTCGGTCGGGAGTTCGGCGTGGGTGTCCGCGGAGATGATGATGTAGGGGTTCACGGATGGTCCTTCCTTACCAAGCACGGATGGGGTCGGGTTCGAAGACGGTGCTGCGCGCGTCGGCAGGTATGGCGGCCAGCGGCTCGGCGACCTCGGCCACGGTCGGGCCGATCCGGTCGACAAGCGGCGCCAGGGTTTCGAGGTCGAACCCGTACACGCCGGCCGCGTTGCCGCCAACCATGGCGGCCACCTCGTCGGTCGGGACGTCGCTGAAGGTGTGGCGCAACGCTTCCCGCGTGTAGGGGGCGGTCCCCTCGTAGTGGGGGTAGTCGCTTCCCCACATGATTCGGTCGACGCCGATGCCGTGCCGCTCGGCGCACTCGACGGGACGCATGAAGCTGGCGCCGACGTAACACTGGCGGGCCCAGTACTCGCTGGGCCGCAGCCGCAGCGAGCCGGCGGTGGGCCCGGCGAAGCGGGCGATCGCCGAATTCTCCCGCCCGTAGCGGGCCGCGGCCACGTCGAGCGAGTCGAGCGTCGCAGGGATCCACCCGGCGCCCTGCTCGGTGAAGACGACGACGAGGTCCGGGTGGCGGTCCAGCGCGCCACTGAAGATCAAGTGCCACAACGCCCGATGCGCCCACCAGTGCGTCTCGTACACCCACACCGCGAACGAGCTACCCCACCCGTCCGTCGGGCTCGGCCCGGCGCTGCCGCCGTGGTGGTTGACCACCAGGCCCGCCTCCGCGCACGCCGCCCACAGCGGCTCCCAGTGCTCGGCGTAGAGCGCGGGAAGGCCGGTGCCCGGGGCGATCCCGGGCAGCAGCACACCGCCGCGCAGCCCCAGCTTGGCGATCTGCGCGATCTCGGCGATGGCCTCGTCGAGATCCGGAAGCAGGATCTGGCCCACCCCGGCGCGCCGCTCGGGCGACAGGGAGCAGAAGTCGGCCAGCCAGCGATTGTGCGCCCGCAGGCCGGCCCAGCGCAGCTCGAGTTCCCGGGCGGTCTCCGGCGGAGGGGCGGCCAGGCTCGCCTGAGGAAAGAACGGCGGCACGGTGTTGGGGTAGATGACTTCCCCCGCAATGCCTTCGGTATCCAGATCGGCGTTGCGCCGATCGCTGTTCCAGTTGCGTTCGGCCTCGGGCTCGGTGAGATCCCCGAACGGGTTGACGTATGTCTTTGCCCAGCCGTCGAATTCGTCCCGGTACTGCGGGTCGAGGTACTCGCGGTAGGCGAGCAGATCGGCGCCGGCGTGGCAGTCGGCCGAAATGACGGTGTAGCGGTCCATGCGCTACGCCCGCGCCGGCTCGGGCCTGGGGACAGGAGACCCGGCTACGCCGTTAGAGGGATCGTCGTAGCGCTGGTGCACGTAGGGCAGCAGCCACTCCTGCGGCACCCGGGCCGCGATCCGGCCCACCTGGACGGTGCGCCGCCGACACCAGGTGATCGACCTGATCTGGCGAACGACGATGTCGGCCACCGGATCCAGCGGCGACTCCCCCAACTCGACGGTGCCGTCGATGGTCTCCAGCAGCTCGTAGTGCCGGTGGTACTCGCCGTAGACCAGGTGGGGGTCGGTGATGCCGCCGCCGTCGGGGGCGCGCAGGAACTTGAAGTAGAACTCGGTGTTCACCTGGTCGGGCGGCAACTCCGCCGGGCCGGTGATCTGTCCGTTCACCGTGATGAGCTGACAGCCCAGCCGGTCGACGGCGGCGGTGACGCGATCGCCGTCGCGCTCCACCTCGATGTGGGCCAATTTCTTTGGCTCACCGAACGTTTCGCGGCCGCCGGTGACCGACTGCTCGGTGGACTGGGGCATGAAGAGCGGATAGTCACCCTCGACGTCGCCGTGCCGGGCGGTCACCGAAAACACCGCCGACCCGAACGGCGCCATGCCCTCGATCCGGACCCGTTGCAGCTGGATGCGCACCAGCGGTTCGGCCGCCGGCTCCAGCGGCCGGGGCAGCACGGCCGCGACGATCTCCGGATCGGTGAGGTAGGTGACGGTGACCGCCTCGGTGGCGATCGGCGCCTTGGTGGCATCGATCTCGTGGTCGACCTGCGCCTCGGGCGGGCGAGGACCGTAGCGAACGACGTTGGTGCTCAACGGTTTCTCCTTCCGTTTTCTTCAGTCCTTGCCGGCGCTTCGGCCGAGGACGTCGACCAGGTAGTCGGGGGCTCCACGAGCGAGGATCGATGCCGCCTTGCTGCTCACCACCTGATCGGCCGGGGTGGGCGGGCCCATCATCCAGAAGCGGTCCGCGCGAATGCCGTCCACCACCTGGTCGGCGACCGTCTCGAGCGGGGTGAATTCGACGTGGGCGCCGGCGGATTCGAAGCGGGCCACGACCTTGTCCAGCGTCTGCTCGGGCGTGCGACGTTCCTGGGTGGCGGCGTAGCGCTGCGGGCGGTGCCGCCACGATTCCCAGATGCCGGTGTTCAAGAAGCCGCCGGGGAAAAGGACGTGCGCCCGAACCCGCGTCCCGGTCATCTCCAGGTGGGTGTAGAGGCTCTCGGTCAGGCAGAGCACCGCCGCCTTGGTCATCGGGTAGACCGCGGTGGCCGGTCCGCCCATGGCGCCCCGGGCGATCGGCGCGAACCCGCCGTTGCCCGAGCAGGTGTTGACCACGTGCCCTTCGCCCTGCTCGAGCAGGATGGGCACGAAGGCCTTGATGCCGTGGATGACGCCGAGCACGTTGACGTCGATCCCCCAGCGCCAGTCGGCCAGGTCGTGCTCCCACATGTACCCCTCGGAGACCCCGCCGGTGCCCGCGTTGTTGCACACCACGTGCACCGCGCCGAAGCGGGTCAGCGCCTCCTTGGCCAGCGACTCGACCGAGGAATAGTCGGTGACGTCGGTGAGAACCCCGGCCGCCTCGACGCCCTCGTCCGCGAGCGCCCGCGTCGCCTCCTCGAGGGGTTCGGCGAGGACGTCGGCCAGCACCACCTTCATGCCCTCGTGGCCGAATCGGCGGCCCATGGCCCGGCCGATGCCCCCGGCCCCGCCGGTCACGACCGCCACCTTGCCCCGCAGGTCTTCCATTGTGGCCATGGTCACATGGTCGCTTATATCACCGCAAGCAGTCGCAATATGCGACCATTGCGCCCATGGCCCCGCGCCCTTCCCCCCAGACCGAACGGGTCGTGAACCTGTTCGAGCAGCTGGCGGGCGACGGGAGCCGGGGAATGACATTGGCCGAGGTGTCGCGCCACTTGAGCGTGCACAAGGCCAGCTGCCACTCGATGCTGTCGGAGCTGCTCCGGGCCGGCTGGTTGCTGCGCGACCCGGTGCGCAAGACCTATCACCTCGGTCCGGCGCTGGTGCGTCTCGGCCGCGAGGCCGCGGGGCGCTACCCGGCCCTGGTGTTGGCCCGTTCCGCGATGGCCGAGCTGTCGGCCGCGACGGGCGCGCACTGCGTGGCCTTCTCGGTGAGCGAGGACTACTCGACCGTCGTCGATCAGGTCCGAAGCCGTCACGGCGGCGGTCACCCGATGCCCATCGGCACCCAGTTCCCCCACCGCCCGCCGTATGGGGCGTCGACTGTCGCGTGGGCCGGTCCCGAGGTTCGGGAACGCTGGCTGGCCGCCCTGCCCGACGACGTGCGCGACCGCTACCGCGAGGCCATCACCACCGCCCGGGCGCGTGGCTACGCCGTCGGCCTGCACCTCCTACCCGATCTGCGCCTGCAGGAACTGGCGCTGATCGTGCGCAGCGCCGAGGTGCGCTCCACCCGGCTGAGCCGGCTGGCACAGGAATTGACCGACGAGTTGATCCACCAGGAGGAGTGGTTCCCGATCGATCTCGACCCGGACCGCACCTACGAGGTGAGCCACATCGACTCCCCGATCCTGGGACCCGGGTCGCGCATCGCGTTGATGCTCAGCCTGGTCCCCAGCGCCGAGCCGATGAGCGGCGCGGCGGTCACCGGCCTGGGGGCGCAGCTCTCGTCGGCGACCCGCCGGCTGAGCGCCGCGTTGAGCGACGAATCCGCTTAGCGCCGCTGCGGAGCCAGCCGCTTGAGGGCCAGGCCCCCTTCGAAGGGTCGGTAGCCGAAAGCGGCCGGGGCGCGATATCCCGTGTCCTCGAGGGGGGTCTGCACCTCGGCGACGGTGGGCCCGATCTTGCTGGCGACCGGCACCAGGGCATCGAGGTCGAAGCGGTACAGGCGAGCGGCGTTGCCGCCCAGTATCTTTCGGCAAACGTCCTGCGGCCTGTCGTGCAGGGCCCAACGAATGGCCAACGTCGAGTGGGGCGCAAAGCCTTCCTCGTGGGGATAGTCACTGCCCCACATGATGTGATCGGGGCCCATGAAGTCGATCATCGCGCCGTCGTACGGCATCAGCTCGGTGGCCAAATAGCAGTTCCGCTGGACGTATTCGCTCGGCGTCAGGGTGAGCTCGTCGACCGACGATCCGCCGAACATCCCGTACGTGCGGTTGCCGGCGTCCGACTTCATGGTGGGCACCATGGCGTCGAGGACGGCGAGCTGCCCGGGCACCCAGAGCGTGCCCTGTTCGGTCGGCACGAATCGCAGCGTCGGGTGGCGCTCGAACACTCCGGCCAGAATCAGGTGACCGAGCGTCCGCTGGGCCCACAGCGCCATCTCGGTGATCAACACCGCGTTGGAGGCCGGTTGGTCCATCGGCATCTCCGGGCTGCCGGCGCCCGCGTGCTGCACCACCGTGAGGTCGAGTTCCGCGCACAGCGCCCAGAGCGGTTCATAGCGGGTGTGGAAAAGCGGGGCCACCTGCGAATCGCCGGGCGAGACCGGCGGAATGAGCACGCCGCCAAAGCATTCCTGCTCCGCACCCCAGCGGATCTCCTCCAGCGCCAAATCGACATCGTTGGGGAAGATTTGGATCAGCCCGCGGCGCCGGGCGGGCGCCAGCGAACAGAAATCGACCTGCCACCGGTTGTGGGCCTGCACGCCGGCCCAACGCTTCTCGAAGTCCTCGCGCGTGCGAGGCAGGCTGATGGTGATGTTCGGGGTCGTCGGGAAGAACGGCGGAACGGTGTTGGGCAGCAGCACCTCGGCGGCCACGCCGTCGGCGTCCATCTCGGCGATCCGAAGCTCGTGGTCCCAGTTCCGGTTGGCGGTCGCGACGATCAGATCGTCGAACGGGCTGGCGTAGGCCTTGGCCCACGCATCGAACTCCGCGTGCAGACTGGCCGGCAGATACGGTTTGTAGTCGTAAAGATCCGCCCCGGCGTGAGTGTCCGTCGAAATGACGACGTAGCGATCCAGCGTGTCCCAGCTTGTAGCCATCGCACCTCCAAAGGTACGTCGAGTATAGGAGAAACGGGTCGGCTCGCGAAGGGCCAACGAAAGTCCGGGCCGTGACCGGAGCAAGATGTCACCCGTGAGTTGGACGAGGTACGACGGCAGGGCGCTCGCGGACATCAGCCTGCACGGCGAAGCGCTGCACGCTGAGCTGGAAGACTATATCCGCGTTGACAATCCGCATCTGACGGACGTTCGACTCGAGCGGGCCACTGCGAGCGAGCCGTCCGACGCCGAACCTCAGAAGCGCTGGTATGACGTCACCTACCTGGCCGAAGACCCGGAGGGCAACCCGTAGCCGCGCGACGCAGCGGTCCATTTTCCCGCGCGGACGCCGACCTCGGCGCTAAATTCCTGTCCTGAGCGTTGCGAAGGAGCCGGCCGGTGCGGTCAATCATTGCCGTCGTCGTCGCGATCGGTTGCGCGCTCGTCGCGGCGCCGACGGCCGCGGCCGACGATGACTTCGTCGCCCTGGCGGTCTCCGTCGGGAGCGGACGCGCCGCCGGCTGGGGCACCGGGGGCAGTCAGGACCAGGCCAACCAGATCGCATTGGCCCACTGCACCGCCGAGGCCGGCGACGTGTGCGAAGTCGTGGCCGGCACGCGCAACGGCTGCGCATCGGTGGCGTTCGACCGTTCCGGCCGGTTCCAGGGCGGATCCGGCCCGGACACAACGGCATCCAATGCGGACGCCCTGGCCAAGCTGGGCGCGCCCAACGGACGGATCAAAGCCTCCCATTGCTCGTCATGAAAACCGTGGCGACGCCTACGCGCGATCGCGCGGTGGACACCGCGATTTCGGCTATCGTTCACTTAAGTCGTCCTTGACTTGTCGCCGATTGGCCCGCGCGTAGAGGGGAGGCCATGGCTCATCTGAAGGCCGGTGCTGCGAAGTGGGCGGCCGCCTGCGCGATCGTCCTGTCCACGGGCGCGCTGGCCTGCGCGGCACCGGCGGCGGCGGACGATGATGCCGATGATGCGTTCCTCGCCGGCCTCGACAAGGGCGGGATCACGATGTTCGACGACGACGATGCGATCGCAACGGCCCATGCGGTGTGCACCAGCATCGAAACGAACCCGAACGTATCCATGCTGGCGATCAAACTGACGAAGCAAACGCCCATGTCGGCGAAGCAATCCGGCTACTTCATCGGTCTTTCGGTGGCCAGCTACTGCCCGGAACACAGAGACGACGTCGATCCTTCGATGACGTGGTTGATACCACCACCGCTGATGTGAGAGCGGGTCACGCGCTCAGCCCTGCGCCGCGGTCAGCCAGAACACCGCGCGTTCAATGCCGGGCACGATCTCGGTAACGTCGATCTCCCCTTGGGCGAATCGCGTGAGAAACCCGAACACGACGCCGGGCAGGATGAGCTCGAGGTCTTTGGCGAACCCCGGATCCGCTTGGGCCAGAATGGCTTTGGCGACCGGGACGACGG
The DNA here is from genome assembly GCF_976985685.1 of Mycobacterium sp. NTMscope_Eco_3. Taxonomy (NCBI): domain Bacteria; kingdom Bacillati; phylum Actinomycetota; class Actinomycetes; order Mycobacteriales; family Mycobacteriaceae; genus Mycobacterium; species Mycobacterium sp. NTMscope_Eco_3. The sequence continues at coordinate 3,528,287 of NZ_CDRJYZ010000001.1, forward strand.
CGTCGACACCGCGCTGGATGAGGCGTTTCCCCCCGGGCCCCGATCGCGCCTGGAAGTAGGAGCGCAGCATCAACGGGTGCTGTTCCCACGGCTCGAAGATGGTCCTCATCACGTGCATCAGGTCCACATAGATCGAATCGCCGGGCAGATCGTCGATCAGCGAAGGCAATCCCGCGTAGCGGTTGGCGTCCATCCAGCCTTCCAGCGCGGCGACGATGAGTTCGTCGCGCGTCGGATACCGCTTGTAGATGGTCGCCAACGAAACGCGGGCCCGTCGCGCCACCTCGCGGAGCTGAACGGCCTCATAACCCTCGGTGTCGAGCATCTCGACCACGATGTCCAGGATCGGATCGACGCGCGGCCCCGACGCGCTGTCCACGGTCTCCACTCGGGGCCCTGTCGCCTTCACAGTAACCATGTTACTGTGCGCACGGGAGTAACGGCGTTACTCCGGCCTGATCTGGGCCGATGACCAAGGAAAGAGGAAACGCGCCGTGGGTTCGTTAGATGGCAAAGTCGCCTTCATCACCGGGGTGGCGCGCGGCCAGGGCCGCAGCCACGCGGTACGGCTCGCCCGCGAGGGCGCCAACATCATCGGGATCGACATCTGCGCCGACATCCCCGCCAACGGATATCCGATGGCCTCCCGCGAGGAACTGGACCAGACCGTCGCCCTCGTCGAAGAGGGCGGCGGAAAGATGCTGGGCACGGTGGCCGATGTGCGCGACTTCGAGCAGGTCAAGACCGCGATGGATAGCGGCGTCGAGCACTTCGGCCGCCTCGACATCGTGTTGGCCAACGCCGGGATCGCGCCATTGGCGTTCCGCGAGTTGAGCATTGAGGAGGAGCTGGCGCAGTGGCGCGCGGTCGTCGGCGTCAACCTCGACGGGGCCTATCACACCGCGTGGGCGGCCGTTCCGCATCTGTTGACCGGTAATCGCGGCGGGGTGATCATCTTCACCAGCTCGACCGCCGGCATCAAGGGCTTCGGCGGACTGCAAGGCGGCGGCCTGGGCTACGCGGCGTCCAAACACGGCATCGTCGGGTTGATGCGCACCATGGCCAATGCGCTTGCGCCGCTGAATATTCGGGTGAACACCGTGCACCCGACCGCCGTCAACACGATGATGGCGACCAACGACGACATGACCGATTTCCTGGAGAAGAATCCCGGCGCCGGCCCCCACCTGCAGAACCCGATGCCCGTCGGCATGCTGGAACCCGAGGACATCAGCGCCGCCATCGCCTACCTGGTCTCCGATGACGCCAAGTACGTGACCGGCGTGACCTTCCCCGTCGACGCCGGCTTCTGCAACAAGGTCTGATACCCATGGCAACGAACAATCCACCGGGCCGCGTCGCGGGCAAACGGGTCCTGATCACCGGGGCGGCGCGCGGCATGGGACGCTCGCACGCGGTGCGGCTGGCCGAAGAGGGCGCCGACTGCATCCTCGTCGACATCTGCTCCACCCCAGAGGGTTTGGAATACCCGCTGGCCACCGAGGACGATCTGAACGAGACCGCGAAACTGGTCGAGAAACACGGCCGACGGGCGCTCACCGCGGTCGTCGACGTGCGTGACGAGGCCGCGTTGAAGGCGGCGGTCGACGCGGCCGTCGACGAACTCGGCGGGCTCGACGGCGCCGTCGCCAACGCCGGCGTGCTGACCGTCGGCACCTGGGACACCACCACCGCCGAGCAGTGGCGGCTGGTCGTCGACGTCAACCTCATCGGCGCCTGGAACACCTGCGCGGCGGCGCTCCCCCACCTCGTCGAACGGGGCGGCGGAAGCCTGGTCAACATCAGCTCCTCGGCCGGCATCAAGGGGACCCCGCTGCACGTGCCCTACACGGCGTCCAAGCACGGCATCGTGGGGATGACGCTCGCACTCGCCAACGAGCTTGCCGCCCAGAACATTCGGGTCAACACCGTGCACCCCACCGGGGTGGCCACCGGGATGGCGCCCCCGACGATGCACACGCTGATCGCCGAGCAGCGGCCCGACCTGGTGCCCATCTTTCTCAACGCGTTGCCCGCGACGCTGATCGAGGCGACCGATGTGAGCAACGCGGTGCTCTACCTCCTCTCCGATGAATCCCGTTATGTCACAGGACTCGAGCTGAAAGTGGACGCCGGTGTCACCATCAGGTAGTGCTTTGACGGACGACGGTGCGCGACACGAGCGAGGGGTGCGCACCTTCGCCGAGGTGATGACGTTCAACCCGCCCGACGGTCAGGGCCCTTTCACGGCAGGGCTGGTCGACTTCGTGTTCGGCGAGGTGTGGTCGCGGCCGGGGCTCAGCCGCCGCGATCGACGGTTCGTGACGCTGGCCTGCGTCGCGGCCGCGGACGCGCAGGCCCCGCTCGAGCAGCACGTCTATGCGGCTTTGAACAGCGGCGACCTCACGATCACCGAAATGCGGGAAACGGTCCTGCATTTCGCCGTCTACGCGGGCTGGCCGAAGGCGTCGCGGTTCAACATCGCCGTGGATCAGCAGTGGGCGAAGATCGCCGAGGCGCGCGGAGAGACGCCTCCCCCGCCGGAGCCGTTGCTGCCGCTGGTCACCGCCAGTGATCCCGAGCAGCGGCTGCAGGGCGGCGAAGAATCGTTCAAGGAGATCAACTGCCTGCCGTTCGCGCCGATGCGCGACAACCCCTACTCGGGCGCGGGCATCCTGAACTTCGTCTTCGGCGAGATGTGGCTGCGACCCGGCTTGGGCATGAAGGAACGCCGCCTCATCACGGTTGCCTGCGTCGCCTTCCAGGACGCCGAAATCCCGATCATGTCGCACGTGTACGCGGCGCTGAAGAGCGGCGACGTCTCGTTCGGGGAGATGGACGAACTGGCGCTGCAATTCGCGGCGTACTACGGCTGCGCCAAGGCGGATTACCTCAACCAGGTGATCGCGCAACAGAAGCAGCGGGTGGCGGCCGAAAACCAGGCCGATCCCGCGCCCGTCGGCTGACACGACAACGGAGGACACTGCCATGACGGCAACCGCGTCGTCGCCGACGCTCTCGGGTGCGTTACTCATTGGCGGAGAACGCATTACCGCGGCATCCGGTGGAACCTACCGCCACGTCTACCCGGGCACCGGCCTGCCCAACGCGTCCATACCCATGGCCGGCCACAGCGAGGTCGACAGAGCCGTCGACAGCGCATGGGACGCGCACCGGGAATGGATGTCCTACCCCGTCGATCGCCGCCGCGATCTGTTGTTCGCGCTGGCCGATGCGGTGCGCGACCACTTCGCCGAGCTGAGCGAGCTCAACGTGCACGACTACGGCGTCCCGATCGCGGTTGCCGGCAACTCCGTACTGACGGAGCGGTTCCTGCGCTACTACGCCGGATACGTCGACAAGTCGCATGGCGCAAGCACTCCCGTCGCCGGTGCGTTCGACGTCAACATCGTCGGACGCGAACCCTACGGCGTCGTCGGCGTCCTCACCCCGTGGAACGGGCCGCTGGTGGTCGTCGGCGCGGCCGTGGCGCCCGCGCTGGCGGCGGGAAACGCCGTCATCCTCAAACCGTCGGAAGTTGCGTCGTTGGCGCCCTTGCGTTTTGGCGAACTCTGCCTCGAGGCGGGCCTGCCGCCGGGATTGGTGAACGTGCTGCCGGCCGGTCCGGACGGCGGCGACGCGCTGGTTCGTCACCCGAGGGTCGGCAAGATCCACTTCACCGGTGGCCAGGCGACCGCGCAGAAAGTACTGCAGGCCGCATCGCACAACCTCACACCCGTGACGGCCGAATTGGGCGGCAAATCGGCGTATCTCGTGTTCGCCGACGCCGACCTCGACATGGCCGCCGTCATCGCGGCCCACCAGGGGCCCATCACCCAGGCCGGCCAAAGTTGCGCCTGCGCCTCCCGGATCCTCGTCGAAGCGTCGGTGTACCCCACGTTCGTGGAGAAACTCGTGGCGACCGTGCAGGCCGCGAAGGTCGGGGATCCGCTGCAGCCCGACGTCATGCTCGGGCCCGTCATCAGCGAGGCGGCCGCCGAGCGCATCCTCGGCGTCATCGACCAAGCGGTCAGTGAGAAGGCCGGTGACCTGATCACCGGCGGTCGCCGCCTGGGCGGTGACCTCGCGTCCGGCTATTTCATCGAGCCGACGATCTTCACCAACGTGGACAACCGCTCGGCGCTGGCGCAGACCGAGACATTCGGGCCGGTGGCGTCGGTGATGCCGTTCCACGACGAGGACGAGGCGGTCAGGATCGCCAACGATTCCCGCTACGGCCTCAACGCCTTCGTGGCCACCTCCAACCTGGAACGCGCACACCGGGTTGCGCGCCGGCTGGAAGCGGGGTCGGTGTGGGTGAACAGGCACAGCGACATCGCGCCCCAAGGCCCCTACGGCGGATACAAGCAAAGCGGGTTCGGCCGCACCGGCGGCGTCGAAGGCCTCTACGACTTTTTGCAGGTGAAGAACATCCGCATCGGCATGGGCTGACGGACGAAGCTGCGAAAGACCGTGTACATCAGGTATTTCCGCTAGAGGCGTACAGTCGCGTTCATGAATTTGGTCGAGTGGCTGCGGACCCCCCGCTACTTGCGGACACGCTTCATGATGGAAACGCGGCCCCTGAACAGCCTCGAGATGGAGATCGTGTTCCTCGAGGTCTCCGCCCGCGACGCGCTGGTGCGCCTGCCCGTGGCGTTCATGCTCCTGCCGAAGACCGTCCGCCCGTGGCGCGATCGCCCGGCCAACCCGGAGCAGGACAACTAGGGCGTTGGCGCCCACGCGATTACGTGGGGCCCGGCCTGATGGCCACGGGCGCCGACCGGAGCCCCCGCCCTTCCTGCGCCGATAATGGCTTGGGAGTTGCCGCCGCATCGGGCATGCTGACGGTATGCATGTGATCAACGGGGTCCGTGACCCGGCGGCAGGCTTTCCCCTCGACACCGTGGCGGACGACGCCGGCGAGCGCCGGCAGGCCAACCGTGCGGTTGCCGTCAGCGCCATCGGGCTGGCGCTGACCGGGCTGGTGGAATTGGTCATCGCGCTGCTGTCCGGTTCGGTGGCACTGCTCGGCGACGCGCTGCACAACCTGTCCGACGTGTCCACCAGCGCCCTGGTGTTCGTGGGCTTCCGCGCCTCGCGCAAGGTGCCCACCGAGCGGTACTCCTATGGCTACGAACGCGCCGAAGACCTCGCCGGCATCGGGGTGGCCCTGGTGATCTGGGGCAGCGCCGTGGTCGCCGGTTTCGAGAGCATCACCAAGTTGCTGCGCCACGGCGGCACCGGTTACGTGGGCTGGGGCATCGCCGCGGCCGCCGTCGGCGTCGTCGGCAATCAGCTGGTGGCCCGCTACAAACTGGTGGTGGGCAAGCGAATTCGGTCGGCGACCATGGTCGCCGACGCCAAGCATTCCTGGCTGGACGCGTTGTCGTCGGCCGGGGCGGTGCTGGGGCTGATCGGGGTGGCACTCGGCTGGGGCTGGGCCGACGCGGTCGCCGGAATCGTCGTCACCGGATTCATCTGCCACGTCGGCTGGGAGGTCACCGCCGACATCGCGCATCGCCTGCTCGACGGCGTCGACCCCGACATCATCACCACCGCCGAGGCCCTCGCCGCCTCGGTACCCGGCGTGACGCACGCGCACGCCCGCGCCCGGTGGACCGGGCGGACCCTGCGCGTGGAGGTGGAAGGGTTCCTGAACGCCGACACGTCGCTGGCCGCATCCGATCAGATCGGTCGCAGCGTCGCCGCCGCCCTGGCGCCACGGATCCCGGAGATGCAGAGCTTCACCTGGACGGCGCGCGCGGCCTGATCCGGCCTGAAGTCACCGGCGGCGGAACCGCTCCCGCAGCTGTGGGTCGTTCTCCCACCACAGCCCCGACGGTGCGGCGCCGTCGCTCACGGCGCCGTCGGCCTCGTCCAACTCGGCATCGACCGCCACCGCGTGCGCCGTCTCGTCGCGGGACAGCGCACGCATCAGCAGCAGCACGAACGGCCAGCCGACCAGATCCCCGACGATCCACAGCACGCCGGCGCCGATCGTCTGGTCCAGGCGCGGATCCGGCCCCCAGGAACGTTGCAGCCCCGCGTAATACGCCGCGCCGATCAGCGGCCCCTGCCAGATGACCAATCCCAGGACGCCGTCACCGAGCGCCTCGGCGACGGTGATCAGCAACGAGATCGACTGCGGGTACCTGCGGGGTACGGGATCTTCCTGCAGCCGGGCATAGAAGTAGCCAAAGCCGAACACTATCAACAGGATTCGCGTTGGCGCGCCGATCCATTCGGTCCGCAGCGCCGCGGTATACCAGGGCGTCAGATACAGCAGCCAGGGCGCGGCGAGCATCGCCACCGATGTGGTCGCCGGATGCGCCACCCAGCGGGCCAACCGGGACGCCAGCAGCCGGTCGATGCGATCACGCCCGGCCGGCCCGACGGCGTCGCGCAGGACGGTGACCGGCTTGGCCTGGGCGAAGAAGAAGGGCACGACGTAGAGCAGCAGCAGGACCTGCAGCGCGCGCACCCAGAACAGGATGTAGGCGTAGGCGCCGATCGCGCTGATCGCGGCCAGCAGCCACACCAGCGCGCCCACGGCGAAGCACGCGGCGTGCGCGGCACCGAGGGGGTGTTCGGCGTTGCGCGTGCGCCGGTAGCACCAGGCGTATCCGGCCCCGAGCGCCGCGATGACGGCCGCGGAGACGAGGTCGAGATGCCAGGTCTGAACCGCCGCGTCCCATGTCAGCGGTCCAGGATCGACGCGCACGGGCACCAGCCTAGGGCGGCCCCGCCCGGCTCAGTTGCCGCTTGCGCCTTCGGGCTTCGGGCCGCGGTCCTCGCCGGTGATGTACTTCGGGCAGTAGTGGGCGGCCGAGAGGAAGGTGAACTTGGCCGCGCTGGCGCCCTGGAAGGCCGGGTTCTGGTTGCGCAGGTCCGTCACGATCTTCGCGTCCGACTGCCCGTCGTCGAGCAGCTCACACACCGACTTGCCGATGGTGATCGCATTGCCGGCGTCCTGGTAGGTGATGCCGGCGTCGCGCAGGTCCTTGAGGAAATCCTGATCGTTGTCGACGTCCGCGCGGGCCGGGGCGGCCAGGCCGATCACGGCGGCGGCACTGCAAAGCCCAAGAAAAAGCCCGAGGAGAAATCGCATAACGCCTAGATTCTTTCAAACCCGGCGGCAATTGGCATCTCGGCGCCGCTACGGGGTGTTCGTGGTTGAGGTGATCGTGTTGGGGCAGTACGAGTGGGCCGCGATGGCCGCGAACTGGTTGGCCTTGTCCTCGTTCAGCGCGGAGTTCTTGGACAGCAACGTCTTGACCACGTCGGGCATCTGCGTGCCCTGGCCGACCGTGTCGCACACCCATTTGCCCGCCCCGACGGCCTTGTCCGGGTCGGAGAAGGTGATGCCGGCCGCGTGCAGCGATGCGATGAACGCGTCGTCGGTGCCATCGGCGTGCGCCGCTGCGGCCAGACCGATCGTGACGGCGAGGCCGGACAGGGCGAGCAGGAGCTTCATGGCTCACGAATTCTCCCAGAGGCGTCGCCGTCGCGCATCAACTTTCTGGCGTCAACCCTTGGTTGACAGCCGTAGGCGCGTCAACCTACCGTTGACGATATGTCCGAACCGATCCGCATCGCCTATCCGATCCGCCTCGACGAGCTGATCACCGCGATCAAGACCACACACCCCGACGTGCTGGATCAACTGGCCGACGCCGTGCTGGCCGCCGAACACCTGGGCGAGGTCGCCGACCACCTGATCGGCCACTTCGTGGACCAGGCTCGCCGCTCGGGAGCGTCCTGGACCGACATCGGCAAGAGCATGGGCGTCACCAAACAGGCCGCCCAGAAGCGATTCGTGCCGCGGGCCGAGCCCGCCACCCTGGTTCCCGAGCAGGGCTTCTCGCGTTTCACCCCGCGGGCGCGCAGCGCGGTCGTGGCGGCCCAGAACGCCGCGCACGAAGCGGGCCACGGCGAGATCACCCCCGACCATCTGCTGATCGGGGTGCTCGCCGACGCGGCCGCCCTGGCAACGGTGCTGCTGCGCCTGCAGGACGTCGACACCGAGGCGCTACGCGACGCCGCGGCCGCGTCGATCGCCGCGCTGCGCGTGGAAGACCAACCGCCCGAACTCATCCCGTTCAGCGGGCCGGCGCGCAAGGCGCTCGAATTGACCGTGCGCGAGGCGCTTCGGCTCGGCCACAACTACGTCGGCACCGAGCACCAGCTGCTGGCGCTGCTCGAGCTGGAGGCCGGCTCTTCCTCGCAGGGACCGCTGCACCGATGCGGCGTCGACAAGGACCGGGTCGAGGCGGATCTGATCGCGGCGCTGGAATCGCTCGCCGGCGGGAAAACCGTTGCCCCGGACGCCGACGGCGACGGCTGACGGGCGGGGGCCGACCCCTCCCTTCGGCGCTGCCGCGTGTGCGATCATGCGAGGGTCCCCAACGGTGCCAAGGAGGCAAGACATGGCGAAGATGCGCCGCTGGCTGGTATCGGTGTCCGCCTTGTTGGTTGCCGCGGCGAGCGTCACCGCCGTCGTGTCGGTCCCCCGCGCGTGGGCCGGTGACGCGCCGATCGGCCACATCGGGGACACGCTGCGCGTGGACACCGGCACGTTCGTCGCGGACGTGACGGTGAGCGGCGTCGCGCCCTGCGACCCACCGCCCGGATTCGGCTACACGCGCGAAGGCACCTACAAGGGCTTCCCCGGCAGCACCGCCGAGCGCGCCGACGTGACCATTCGCGCGATCCGAGTGCCCAATCCGTACGTCATGGCGACCATCTTCAGTTTCAACGGGGTGACCCCCAACGCCGACGCCTACAAGCCGCGCGCCTCGGATGCGCCCGACGCGCTGGACAACGTAATCGTCAACGCGCCGAACGGAGCGATCGTGCGCGGCGGCGTGTATTGGGACGCCTACCGCGACCCCGTCTCCACCGTCGTCCTGCTGGACAAGAAGACGGGCTATCACCTCGCCCAGTGGAATCTTTGATCCGAACCGTCCAGGTCTCCGCGGCAGGCTCTGCCGACGCCGTAGAGCTGGCGAGCGTTGCGGCACAAACCTTTCCGCTGGCATGCCCGCCCGGGGCGGCCCAGGAGAATATCGCGGCGTTCGTGGACGCGAACCTGTCGGCCGAGCGCTTCGCGGACTACCTCGCCGATCCGCACCGCGCGGTCCTCGCCGCGGCGCGCGACGGCCGAATCATCGGCTACGCCATGCTGATTCGCGACTCCGGCGCCGACGCCGCCGAGTTGTCCAAGATCTACGTGCTGCCCGAATATCACGGCGGCGGGGTGTCGACGGCGCTGATGGAGCGCGCGCTGGCCACCGCCGGCGAGTGGGGCGCGCGCCGCGTGTGGCTGGGGGTCAATCGGGCAAACCAACGCGCGCAACGCTTTTACGCCAAGAGCGGCTTCCGGATCAGCGGCACCAGGACCTTTCAACTCGGCGCCGACCTCGAGCACGACTATGTCATGGTTCGCGAGCTGGGTTAGCCGCCGCAGTCAACGCCAAAAGCCGGGAAGTGGCCCGTAGGTACTTCTTTCGGTATCCACCGGCCAGCATCTCCTCGCTGAAGATGGTGTCCAGCTTGGTGCCCGAAGCCACCACGGGAATGCCGGCGTCATAGAGCCGGTCGGTCAGCGACACCAGCCGCAGCGCGACGTTCTGGTCGTCGATCCCGTGCACGCCGGTCAGAAACACCGCGCGCACGCCCTCGATCAACGTCAGGTACCGCGACGGGTGCATGGTGGCCAGGTGAGCGCACAGCGCGTCGAAGTCGTCGAGCGTCGCCCCGTCGACCTGCACCGCGCGCGCCGCCACCTGTTCGTCGGACAGCGGCTGTGGGGCCGGCGGCAGGCCGCGGTGCCGGTAGTCGGGCCCCTCGATCCGCACGGTGGTAAAAATGCTTGCCAGCGTGTTGATCTCGCGCAGGAAATCCTGCGCCGCGAAACGGCCCTCGCCCAGCTGCTCGGGCAAGGTGTTTGAGGTGGCGGCCACCGACACCCCGCGCTCGACCAGCGACGAGAGCAGGCGCGCGATCAGCGTGGTGTTGCCCGGGTCGTCGAGCTCGAACTCGTCGATGCACACCGCCGTGTAGGTGGCCAGCAGGTCGACGCATTCGACGAAGCCGAACACCCCGGCGAGCTGGGTGAGCTCGCCGAAGGTCGCGAACGCCTTGGGGGGCGGGCCATCCGGCGCGCCACCGGGCGCCCCACCCGGTCCCTGCCCGGGCAGCGCGTAGTAGGCCGACGCCAACAGGTGCGTCTTGCCCACCCCGAACCCGCCGTCCAGGTACAGCCCGACGCCGGGCAGAACCTCCCGTCGTCCCAACAGTTTTCGCCGGCCCGCGCGGCGCTGCGTGGCCTGCCGGCAGAAGTCCTGACACGCCAGGACCGCGGCGGCCTGCGTCGGCTCGGCCGGATCGGGCTGGTACGTCGCAAAGCTCACGTCGGCGAACGTCGGGGGCGGCCTCAATTGGGCGATCAGCCGCTCCGGCGACACGGTCGGATGCCGGTCCACCAGGCGCGCGACGCCGGACGAAGCGCCCGCGGAGGTGGACCCGTGCATGCAGGAACTGTAGCGGCGTGCTGCAATCAGACACATGCCCGAGACGCCGCTGTCGCTGCTGGGCTCGATGCGCGAACTCGACGACGGCGAACTCCCCCGGCTTTACGGCTATCCCGAGCGCAACGCGACCTGGGTGCGGGCGAACTTCATCACCAGCGTCGACGGCGGAGCCACATCCGGCGGCAGCAGCGGGGCCATGGGCGGGCCGGGCGACCGGTTCGTCTTCAACCTGCTGCGTGAGCTCGCCGACGTCATCGTGGTGGGCGCGGGCACCGTGCGGATCGAGGGTTATTCCGGGGCGCAGCTGAGCGCCGCCCAGCGTCAGCGCCGGCAGGGCCGTGGGCAAAGCGAAGTCCCGCCGCTGGCGATCGTGACCAAATCCGGCCACCTCAACCGGGACATGGCCGTGTTCACCCGTACCGAGGTGCCGCCCCTGGTGCTCACCTGCACCGCGGCGGCCGCCCAGACGCGGCGGCTGCTCAGCGGCCTGTGCGAGGTCCTCGACTGCTCCGGCGGCGACCCCGAGAAGGTCGACGAGGCCACCCTGCTGGCGACCCTCGGCGCGCGCGGGCTGCGCCGCATTCTCACCGAGGGCGGGCCGATGCTGCTGGGCACGCTGATCGAGCGCGACATGCTCGACGAGCTGTGCTTGACGATCGCGCCCTACCTCGTCGGAGGTCAGGCGCGACGCATCGCGGCCGGCCCGGGCCAGCTGCTCACCGGGATGCGTTGTGCCCACGTCCTGACCGACGACGCCGGCTACCTTTACACCCGCTACGTCAAGGCCTAGCTACTGTGGTCGGCATGAGTCGGCCGTACACGTGCGCCACGATCCTGGTTGCGGTGACCGCGCTGCTGGCCGGCTGCGTCCCGGGCCTGGCCGCCAACCCGCGCTTCGCCACCAATTCCGGTGCGCGGCCGCAGGGAGCGGCCACGTCGAAGCCGGCGCCCACCGGCCCGCCCCCGATCGCCGCACCCAAAAACGACCTGGCGTGGCACGACTGCACCTCGCGGGTGTTCGCCGACGCGGCCGTTCCGCCCGCGGCGGGTGTGCAGCTGGACTGCGCGAACTACGACTCCGACCTGGACCCGGTCAACGGCGGGGGCGGCAGCCTGAGCATCGGCGTGGTGCGCGCCCGCTCCGACAAGACGCCCCACGATGCCGGGCCGCTGGTTCTGACCACCGGCTCGGATCTGCCGTCGTCGGCGCAATTGCCGATCTGGCTGTCCCGGGCCGGCGCCGACGTGCTGGCCGCCCACCCGATCGTCGCCGTCGACCGTCGCGGCATCGGCATGTCGAGCCCCATCGACTGCCGGGACAAGTTCGACCGCCAGGAGATGCGGGACCAGTCGCAGTTCCAGACCGGCGACGACCCGGTGGCCAACCTGTCCGAGGTCGCCAACACCGCGACCACCAACTGCACCGACGCGATCGCGCCGGGCGCCTCCGCGTACGACGACGCGCACGCAGCCTCCGACATCGAGCGGTTGCGCAGCACGTGGGACGTGCCTGCCCTGGCGCTGATCGGCGTCGGCAACGGCGCACAGGTGGCGCTGGCCTACGCCGGATCGCGGCCGGACAAGGTCGCCCGCCTGATCCTCGACTCGCCGGTTGCGTTGGGCACCAACGCCGAAGCCGCCGCCGAGCAACAGGTCAAGGGGCGGCAGGCCGCGCTCGACGCCTTCGCCGCCCAGTGCATCGCCGTGAACTGCGCGCTGGGTCCGGACCCCAAGGGCGCGGTCAGCGCTCTGCTGGCCGACGCCCGCGCCGGCAAGGGCCCCGGCGGTGCGTCGGTGGCGCAGGTCGCCAACGCCATCACCGTCGCGCTGGGCTTTCCCTCCGGCGGGCGCGTCAACGCCACCACCAACCTGGCCAACGCGCTGGCGGCCGCGCGCTCCGGCGACACCAACGGGCTGAACAACCTGATCAACCACGCCAACACCGTGCAGGACTCCGACGGTCAGTTCGTCAACGTCTGCAGTGACGCCGTCAACCGCCCGACCCCGGACCGGGTGCGCGAACTGTTCGTCGCCTGGGGCAAGCTCTATCCCCAATTCGGCACCGTCGCCGCGCTCAACATGGTCAAGTGCGTGCATTGGCCCACCGGTTCCCCGCCGCCCTCACCGAAGAGCCTGAAGGTCGACGTGCTGCTGCTCGGCGTGCAGAACGACCCGATCGTGGGAACCGACGGGGTCGCGGCGACCGCGGCCAGCATCATCAACGCCAACTCGGCCAGCAAGCGGGTGATGTGGCAGGGCATCGGGCACGGCGCCAGCATCTATTCCGGCTGCGCGGTTCCCCCGCTGATGGGCTACCTCAGCAGCGGCAAATTGCCCAACACCGACACCTACTGCCCGGCCTGATGCTGCCTTCAGCGGCGCCGGCGCGCCGGTGTACGGTGCGCTGGTGACGGCAGCTGAATCGACCCGAACCGGCTCGCGTGAGCGGCTCCTGGCCGCCTTTCGTCCCCGCACCGGCGCGCCGAGCGTGGCGAACATATTGCGGTCCGCGCTGTGGCCGATCGCGATCTTCTCGGTGCTGCACCGCAGCATCGTCATCACCACCAACGGCAACATCACCGACGACTTCAAACCCGTCTACCGGGCGGTGCTGAACTTCCGGCGCGGCTGGGACATCTACAACGAGCACTTCGACTACGTCGATCCGCACTACCTGTACCCGCCCGGCGGCACGCTGTTGATGGCACCGTTCGGATACCTGCCCGAGTATCCGTCGCGCTACCTGTTCATCCTGATCAACACCCTGGCGATCCTGGCCGCCTGGTACCTGCTGCTGCGGATGTTCAACTACACGCTGTCCTCGGTCGCCGCGCCCGCGTTGCTGCTGGCCATGTTCTGCACCGAGACGGTGACCAACACGCTGGTGTTCACCAACATCAACGGCTGCGTCCTGCTCGCCGAGATGCTGTTTTTGCGCTGGCTGCTCGACGGGCGGGTCAGCCGGCAGTGGTGGGCCGGCGTGGCGATCGGCCTGACGCTGACGCTCAAACCGGTGCTCTTGCCGTTGCTGTTGCTGCCCGTGCTGAACCGCCAGTGGCGGACGCTGGTGCCCGCCTTGGTGATTCCCGTCGTCGTCAACGCGGCCGCGTGGCCGTTGGTCAGTGATCCGATGGACTTCGTCACCCGCACGGTGCCCTACTTCCTGGGCACCCGCGACTATTTCAACAGCTCGATCGAGGGCAACGGCGTGTACTTCGGCCTGCCCACCTGGCTGATCGTGTTCCTGCGAATCCTGTTCACGCTGCTCGCGATTGGGGCCCTGTGGCTGCTGTATCGCCACTACCGCACCCGGGACCCGCGGTTCTGGTTGACCAACTCGGCGGGTGTGCTGCTGCTGTGGTCGTTCCTGGTGTCGTCGCTGGCCCAGGGCTACTACTCGATGATGCTGTTCCCGTTCCTGATGACGGTCGTGCTGCCCAACTCGCTGATCCGCAACTGGCCTGCGTGGCTGGGGATCTACGGCTTCATGACCCTTGACCGCTGGCTGCTGTTCAACTGGATGCGGTGGGGCCGGGCGCTGGAGTACCTCAAGATCACCTACGGCTGGTCGCTGCTGTTGATCGTCACGTTCACCGTGCTGTACTTCCGGTATCTGGACGCCAAGGCGGAGAACCGGCTCGACGACGGGATCGATCCGGCGTGGCTGATGACCGAGCGGCAGCGCGCTACCGTGGATGCATGACCTCCCCCGACGTATCGCGTCCGAAGCTGCAGCTGACCGACGACGAGTGGCGCCAGAAGCTCACCCCGGAAGAGTTCCACGTGCTGCGTCAAGCCGGCACGGAGCGTCCCTTCACCGGTGAATACACCGACACCAAGACCGAGGGCGTGTACCAGTGCCGCGCCTGCGGGGCCGAATTGTTCCGCAGCACAGAGAAATTCGAGTCGCATTGCGGCTGGCCGTCGTTCTTCGACCCGGCGAAATCCGATGCGGTGATCCTGCGGCCCGACCATTCCCTGGGGACGACGCGCACCGAGGTGCTGTGCGCGAACTGCCACAGCCACCTGGGCCACGTGTTCGCCGGTGAGGGCTACCCGACGCCGACGGATCAGCGGTACTGCATCAACTCGGTCTGCCTGCGGCTGGTGCCGGCCGAGTAGCTCGTCGCGGTTCCCTCCTCGCCAGGTGCCGCGACACTTAAACGGTTGCGAAGACGCGCCGCACAGCCTCGCAGCCCTTTAAGTTTCGTCGGATCCCACCGACGCGTCGTTACGTCTTTGAGGTTGTGGACGACGTATTCGTGGGCAGCGAGGCAGTGCGACTCGGCCTCGTGAGCGCCTACCAGCTGCGAACGGACTTCCGCGCGATCTATCCGGACATCTATCTGTCGAACGCGGTGACACCGTCGCTGAGGACGCGTTCGACTGGGACGTTTCTATGGTCGCGGCGGCGCGGCGTGCTGGCCGGACTCGCCGCGGCAGCGCTGCACGGGTCGCGGTGGATCGACGACGATGAGCCCATCGAGTTGATCTGGCGCAACCCGCATCCGCCGTGCGGTGTGATCACCCGAAATCAGCGCATCCAGCCCGACGAAGTCACCCGGGTCAGCGGTTTGCCGGTGACCACTCTTGCCAGGACCGCGTTCGACCTTGCCCGGCTGCGTCCCATCGGCGAGGCGCTGGCGCGGATCGACGCGTTGATGCGTGCCACGCCGTTCTCGCTCGAGGAGGTGCTGCTGCTGGCCAAGCGATACCGCGGTGCGCGCGGCTTGCGTCGGCTGAGGTTAGCCTTGCCGCTGGTCGACCCGGGCGCGGCGTCGCCCAAGGAGACGTGGTTGCGCCTACTTCTGATCGACGCCGGCCTGCCCGTCCCGACCACGCAGATACCGGTGCAGGACAACTGGCGACTGATCGCGTTGCTCGACATGGGCTGGGAGGAGTACAAGGTGGCCGCCGAGTACGACGGCGACACCATCGCACGAACCGCAAGCAGTACGCACGTGATCAGAGTCGGCTACGAAAGCTAGAAGAATTGGGGTGGATTGTCATCCGGGTGATCGCCGACGACAAGCCGGGCGACGTTGTGGGCCGCGTGCGCCGTGCACTCATCCGCCGCGGATACCGCGACACTTAACCAGTTGCGCCGACACGCCGAAAAATATCGCAGCGGTACAAGTTTCGCGGTATGGACGGGGGCGTGGCGCGGGGCGGGGGCTTCGCGGTACGGGCGGGGGCGTGGCGCCCGAGGCACTCAATCGACCCGCGTGGCGTGCACTTCCCAGAACGGCGCGTACACCCGGCTGCCGTCGAGCCAGGGCTCCATGGCGCGGAATCGTTCCAGGAGCTTCTCCGCCTCCTGCGCCATGTCGGGATTGCGCGCGGCCATCAGTTCGATGGACTCGACGCTGATGTTGACCTGGTAGGTGGTCGGGCCAAGGTAGGTGATCTCCCAGCCGGCGTCCGGCAGCACATCGCGAAAGTCGTTCTCCGACAAAGACCGCAGCATCTTGAAGCCGTTGACGTTGTGTTCGCCGAACTCGAACATGTACAGCCGTGCGCCCGGCCTGGTCGCGCGCCGCAGTGCCTCCACGTAGGACCGTCGCAGCTCGGGCTCGGTGCTGAAGGTGTGGTAGAACGCGCAGTCGACCACCGTGTCGAAGTGGCCATCGAACCCGTCCAGCTTGGTGGCGTCGGCCAACTCGAAATTCACTGATACGCCGGCCTTTTCGGCGTTCTCCCGGGCGCGCTCGATGGCGCCGGCCGAGCCGTCGATGCCGGTCGCCGAATAGCCCTTCGAGGCGTAGTAGATGGCGTGGTGGCCGGGACCGGTGCCCGGGTCGAGCACCTCACCCTTGATCGCGCCCACCGCCACGAGCTGCTGGACCACCGGTTGGGGGCCGCCGATGTCCCACGGAGTGGCGGTGGGCAGGCCGTGCGACGTCCGGTCGTCGCGGTACATCTGCTCGAAACGGGCGGGGTCGGTCGGATCGAACGGCGCTGTCATGGCAGGGCTTTCACCAACTGCTCGACGGGCACCCGAGGGCCGGTGAAAAACGGCGTCTCCTCGCGGGTGTGCCGGCGGGCGTCGGTGGCGCGCAGCTCACGCATCAAGTCGACGATGCGGTGCAGTTCGGGAGCCTCGAAGGCCAGGATCCACTCGTAGTCGCCGAGCGCGAACGCCGGGACCGTGTTGGCGCGGACGTCCTTGTATTCGCGGGCGGCCATGCCGTGCTCGGCGAGCATGCGGCGGCGTTCCTCGTCGGGCAGCAGATACCACTCATAGGACCGCACAAAGGGATACACGCAGATGTAGTTGCCGGGCTCCTCGCCGGCCAGGAACGCCGGGATGTGGCTCTTGTTGAACTCGGCCGGCCGGTGCAGGGCGACGCTGCTCCACACGGGCGAGCTGGCCCGTCCCAGCGCGGTGGTGCGGCGGAAATCGGCGTACGTGGCCTGCAGCGCCTCGACGCGTTCGGCGTGCGTCCAGATCATGAAGTCCGCGTCGGCCCGCATGCCCGCCACGTCGTAGAGGCCGCGCACCACGACCCCGCGCTCCTCCTGTTGCTTGAGGAACGTCGACGCCTCGTCAATCACGTCGTCGCGCTGCTCACCCAGTTCACCCGGCTCGACGGAGAAGACCGAGAACATCAGGTAGCGAATTTGGGAGTTGAGGGAGTCGTAGTCGAGCTTGGCCATGAAACCTATCGTGCCACCTGTCCATCTCGGCCTTCGATGGCCTTGATCACACGCTCGGCCGCGCGGCCGGCCGCACCGACGCAGGCCGGCACGCCGATGCCGTCGAGGTAGCTGCCTGCCGCCGCCAGCGTCGGCGGCAGGCCCGCGCGCACCTCGGCGACTAGGTCGGCATGACCCGGCCCGTACTGCGGCATGGCGTCGATCCAGCGCTGCACCCGGACGTCGACGGGGTCGACGGTCAGCCCGAAGACGGTGGCCAGGTCGCCCAGCGCCCAGGCCAGCAGCTCGTCGTCGGCGGCGCTGGCCGCGACGTGGTCGCCGAACCGCCCGAACGACAGCCGCAGCAGCTGCACGTCGGCGCGGGCGCCCCATTTTCTGGACGACAGCGTGATGGCCTTCGCCCGCAACCGCTCACCGGTGGCCGCCAGCACGCCCGAACACTCGGGGAAGGCGGTGGCACCCGGCACCGCCAGCGCCAGCACCACCGACGATGCGTTGGCGATGCGCCCGGCGGCGGCGACGCTGCGCGGGGCGATGTCGGCGAGCAGGCGGCACGCCTCGTGCGCGGGCACGGCGAGGATGACCGCATCGGCAGCCCAGCGGGCGCCCGTGTCGTCGAACACCGCCCAGCCCGTGCCGGCGCGCTCGAGGCGCGACACCGCGGCGCGCACCCAGCGCGGCCGGGCACGCGCGGCGAGCTCCTCGACCAGCACCCGGTACCCGCCGTCGAGCGCCCCGAACACCGGCCCGCCGGTGGCCGGCGGCACGGCCTGCGCGACGGCCTCGGTCAGGCTGGCGGCGCCGCGGTCCAGGGCCGCGGCCACGGTGGGGGCGGCCGCGCGCAGGCCGATGGTGGCCGCCGAGCCCGCGTAGACCCCGCTCAGCAGCGGATCCACCGACCGCGAAACCACCTGCTCGCCGAACCGGTCGCCCACCAGGTCGGCCACCGCGGGATCGTCGCCGGCGTGCCACTCCAGCGGGCGGGAGGGTTCGGCGTCGATGCGGGCGACGGTCGTCTCGTCGACCAATCCCGCCACCGACGCCGACGACGACGGGATGCCCACGACCGTGCCCGTCGGCAACGGACGCAGCTGCTGCCCGCTGTAGATCAGCGGGCGGACGCCGGTCGAAACAAGTTGGTGCCCGGTCAAATTCAGTTCGCCCAGCAGCGCCGGCAGCTCCGGTCGTCGCAGCACGAACGCCTCGGCGCCCAGGTCCATCGGCACCCCGCCGACCCGCTCGGTGCGCAGGATCCCGCCGAGCCTCTCCCCCGGGTCGAACAGCGTGATCGCCGCGTCGGCGCCGAGGGCCATGCGCAGCCGGTAGGCCGCCGTCAGCCCCGAGATCCCGCCCCCCACAACGCAATACGAGCCCCGGCCGATTGTCCGGCTCCTCCTCTGGCCGTCCCGGCCCGCATCGTCGCCGGACGACGTCATAGCGAATGGACCAGCGACACCAGGTCGGTCAACAGTGCGGGGTCGGTCTCGGGCAGCACGCCGTGGCCGAGGTTGAACACGTGACCGGCGGCGCCGGCGTCGATCGCGCGCCTACCGTCATCGACGACGGTGCGCGCCGCGCGTTCGACCACCGGCCAGCCCGCCAGCAGGACCACCGGATCGAGGTTGCCCTGCAACGCCGTGCCGGGTTCCACCCGGGCCGCCGCGTCGGCGAGCGAGGTTCGCCAATCCACGCCCACCACGGACGCGCCGACCGCCGACATCGCGCCCAGCAGTTCGGCCGTGCCGACGCCGAAATGCGTCATCGGCACGCCGTAACCGGCCAGGGCGGCGAAGATCCGGGCGCTGTGCGGCTGCACATAGGTGCGGTAGTTCGCCAGCGACAGCGTCCCGGCCCACGAGTCGAACACCTGGATCGCGTCCACCCCGGCGTCCAGTTGCACCCGCAGGAAACCGACGGTGATGTCGGTCAGCTTCTCCATCAACGCATGCCAGCTGTCGGGCTCGGCCAGCATCATCGCCTTGGTGCGCGCATGGTGACGGCTGGGCCCACCCTCGATCAGGTAGGACGCCAGGGTGAACGGCGCGCCCGCGAAACCGATCAGCGGAACGTCGCCCAGCGCGGACACCAGCAACGACACCGCATCCGAAATCGGCTGAACCCGTTGCCGCTCAAGGGGTTTGATCGCGGCCACGTCGGCGGCGGTGCGCACCGGCGACTCGATCACCGGCCCGACCCCGGCGACGATGTCCAGGTCGATGCCGGCGCCGAGCAGCGGGACCACGATGTCGGAGAACAAGATCGCCGCGTCGACGTCGTGGCGGCGCACCGGCTGCAGGGTGATCTCGCAGACTAGCTCGGCGTCGAAACACGCCGACAGCATGTCGTGCTGGGCCCGCAGCGCCCGGTATTCGGGCAGCGACCGGCCGGCCTGCCGCATGAACCACACCGGGACCCGGCGGGGTTTGCGGCCGCCCGCGGCGGCCAGATACGGCGACTCGGGAAGGTCGCGACGGGTGTGCAACGGCCTGTTCATCGGCCTCAATGCTGCCATGACCACAAAACGCCGAACGCCGCTGCGTACTATCGCGACCGCGACCGTTTGAACGTCAGGAGCCCGGATGCCAGTCAGCCAGCCCCCAGTGAACTACGACGAGTTCCCCAGCCTGCGCTGCGAGCTCGGCGAGAACGGCGTGCTGACGCTGGTGCTCGACTCCCCGGGGCTCAATTCGGTCGGGCCGCAGATGCACCGCGACCTCGCCGACATCTGGCCGGTGATCGATCGCGACCCGGCCGTGCGCGTCGTCCTGGTCCGCGGCGAGGGCAAGGCCTTTTCCTCCGGCGGCAGCTTCGACCTGATCGCCGAGACCATCGGCGAGTACGAGGGCCGGATCCGCATCATGCGCGAAGCCCGCGACCTGGTGCACAACATGATCAACTGCGACACCCCCGTGGTGTCGGCGATCCGGGGACCGGCGGTGGGTGCGGGCCTGGTCGTGGCGCTGCTGGCCGACATCTCGGTGGCGGGCCGGACCGCGAAGCTCATCGACGGGCACACCAAGCTCGGCGTGGCGGCCGGCGACCACGCCGCGATCTGCTGGCCGCTGCTGGTCGGCATGGCCAAGGCCAAGTACTACCTGCTGACCTGCGAAACCCTGCTCGGCGAGGAGGCCGAGCGGATCGGCCTGGTCTCCACCTGCGTCGACGACGACGACGTCCTGTCCACCGCCACCCGGATCGCCGAGAACCTGGCGCAGGGCGCGCAGAACGCCATCCAGTGGACCAAGCGCAGCCTCAACCACTGGTACCGCATGATGGGACCCACCTTCGAAACCTCGGTCGGCCTGGAATTTCTCAGCTTCAGCGGCCCCGACGTGCAAGAAGGCCTGGCCGCCCACCGCGAGAAGCGCCCCGCCCGGTTCACCGGCGGATCTGCCTCCTGAGCAGGACATATACGTTTGGTGGAGGGCTGGTAACGGCTTGATCGCGGCGGGTTTGAAACCCGGCGCGCCTGTCGCGGCGTGTCGGGCGATAGGTCTACCGTCGATCCCTGTGACCCGTGCCGTGACAACGCAGAACGGTCGGGATGAACAGGAGCGACGGCAAGTGACCTCATCCGAACCGGCCCCCTTCCGCGAGGCGGTGGCGGCCATGAACGCCGTCGTCGTGCGGCCGGAGATCGAGCTGGGTCCGATCCGGCCGCCCCAACGCCTGGCACCCCACAGCTACGCGCTGGGCGCCGAGGTCAAACATCCCGACCGCGAGATCATCCCCGAACGGTCCGACGGCGACGCCTTCGGACGGCTCATCCTGCTGTACGACCCCGAAGGGGCCGACGCGTGGGACGGCACCATCCGCATGGTCGCCTACATCCAGGCCGACCTGGACCCCAGCGAGGCCGTCGACCCGCTGCTGCCCGAAGTAGCGTGGAGCTGGCTGGTCGAGGCACTGGAGTCACGGATGGAACACGTCGTCGCGCTGGGCGGCACCGTCACCGCCACCACCTCGGTGCGTTACGGCGACATCTCGGGGCCGCCGCGCGCCCACCAGCTCGAGCTGCGGGCGTCCTGGACCGCGACGTCACCCGCCGTCGGCGCGCACGTCGAGTCGTTCTGCGAGGTGCTGGAACACGCCGCGGGCCTGCCGCCCGCCGGAGTCACCGACCTGAGCTCGCGGTCACGCGCCTAGCATGGGCGAGCCGTCGCCCGACGGGCCGGGCAGCGACGCGCCCGGCAGCACCGAACCCGCGCCCACCCCGCTGCCGCATCCGGCCGAAGGCGTCCCACCCATCTCGGTCAGCGTGTACGAGATCGAGGCCGCGGCACAGCGGCTGGCCGGCGGGCGGGGGCCGTTCGCGGTGGACGCCGAACGGGCATCGGGTTTCCGCTACTCCAACCGGGCCTACCTGATCCAGATCCGCCGGGCCGGCTCCGGCACCGTGCTGATCGACCCGGTGAGCCACGGCCGCGACCCGCTCGAGGCCCTGCGGCCGGTGGCCGAGGTGCTGGGCACCGACGAATGGATCCTGCACTCCGCCGATCAGGACCTGCCCTGTTTGGCGGAGGTGGGCATGCGACCGCCGACGCTGTATGACACCGAGCTCGCCGGGCGGCTGGCCGGGTTCGAACGCGTGAACCTGGCCACCATGGTCGAGCGGCTGCTGGGTTTCGGGCTGGCCAAGGGCCACGGCGCGGCCGACTGGTCCAAGCGGCCCCTGCCCGCCGACTGGCTCAACTACGCCGCCCTGGACGTGGAACTGCTCATCGAGCTGCGCGCGGCGATCGCGGACGTCCTCGCCGGGCAAGGCAAAAGCGATTGGGCCGCACAGGAATTCGACTACCTGCGGGACGTGGGCTCGAAAGAGCCGGGCGCCGCCGCGCGACGGGACCGGTGGCGACGAACGTCGGGGATCCATCGGGTGCGGGATCAGCGCGGGCTGGCCGCGGTGCGTGAACTGTGGCTGACGCGCGACCGGATCGCGCAGCGCCGCGACATCGCCCCGCGCCGCATCCTTCCCGACTCGGCCATCATCGATGCCGCGCTGGCCAACCCGACGACGGTCGAGGAACTGGTCGCGCTGCCCGTGTTCGGCGGGCGCAATCAACGCCGCAGCGCCGCGACGTGGCTGGCGGCGCTGGACGCCGCGCGCGAGAACAAGAATCCGCCCGCGGACGCCGAACCGCCGAACGGCCCGCCGCCGCCGGCGCGGTGGAGCCGGCGCAAACCGGAGGCTGCCGCGCGGCTGGAGGCCGCGCGGGCGGGGCTGTCGGAGGTGTCGGAGCGGGTGCACGTCCCCACCGAGAACCTGGTCTCACCGGACCTGGTGCGACGGCTGTGCTGGGACTGGGAGGCCGCGCCGGATCCCTTCGAGGCCGTCGAGGCGTTTCTGCGGGCCGGGCAGGCCCGGCCGTGGCAGCGGGAGTTGGTGGATCCGGTGCTGGCCCGGGCGCTGCAGCCGCCGGAGGACGCCGACTAGTCGAGGTGCTCGCGGATTTCGGCCTCGGCGTCGCTGCTGGCCAGCGCGGCGACCCAACCGGTGATGCGGCGTGCCACGTCCTGATCCGTCAGCGCCAGGTCGGCGAGTAGCTCGCCCCGCGAAGCGTGCTCGTAGAACCGCTGCGGCAAGCCGACATCGCGGCACGGCACGTCGATCTCGGCGCGGCGCAGGGCGGCCGACACCGCCGAACCCACACCGCCGTTGACGCCGTTGTCCTCGCAGGTGACGACCAGTTTGTGCCGCCCCGCCAGGTCGACGAGCGTGTCCGACACCGGCAGCACCCAGCGCGGATCGACGACCGTGACGCCGATCCCCTGGTTGTGCAGCCGCTTGGCCACGGCCAGCGCCATCCGCGCGAACGCGCCGACACCCACCAGCAGCACGTCGTGGTTGCACCCACTGGCCGGAACCGCGAGCACGTCGACACCCGAGAGCCCCGACCCGACGCGTTCGATCGCCGGGATGTCCTCGCCCACATCACCTTTGGGGAAGCGCAGCGCCGTCGGCCCGTCGTCGACCTCGAGCGCCTCGCCGAGCTCCTCGCGCAACCGGGTGGCGTCGCGGGGCGCGGCCGCCCGCATGCCCGGCACGATGCCCAGCATCGACAGGTCCCACATCCCGTTGTGGCTGGCGCCGTCCGAGCCGGTGATCCCGGCCCGGTCGAGCACCATGGTGACGGGCAGCCGGTGCAGCGCCACGTCCATCATGATCTGGTCGAAGGCCCGGTTGAGGAAGGTCGAATAGATGGCCACCACCGGGTGCATCCCGCCCATTGCCAGGCCGGCCGCCGACGTCATCGCGTGCTGCTCGGCGATGCCGACGTCGAACAGGCGGTCCGGGAACTGCTGCCCGAACGGCGTCAGCCCGGTGGGTCCGGGCATGGCCGCGGTGATGGCCACGATGTCGCGGCGCTTGCGGGCGTAGCCGATCAGCGCGTCGGAGAAGGTCGCCGTCCACCCGGGGCCCGCGATGCTGGTCGCCTGGCCGGTCAGGGGATCGATCACCCCGCAGGAATGCATCTGCTCGGCTTCGTCGTCCTCGGCGGGCGCATAGCCCATCCCCTTGCGGGTCACCACGTGCACGATCACCGGGCGCCCGAAACCACGGGCGTGGCGCAGCGCGGCCTCCACCGCGCGCTCGTCGTGGCCGTCGACGGGGCCCACGTACTTCAGGCCCAGGTCGGTGAACAGCAGCTGCGGCGACAACGAGTCCTTGATGCCGGCCTTGACGCTGTGCATGACGCGGTAGGCGAGCCTGCCGACCAGCGGCAGCGCCCGCAGCGCGTCGCGGCCCCGTTCCAGGGCCTGCTCGTAGACCGGTTGCAGCCGCAGCGTGGCGAGATGGTCGGCCACACCGCCGATCGTCGGGGCGTAGCTGCGGCCGTTGTCGTTGACCACGATGATCACCGGGCGCCCGGACGCGGCGATGTTGTTCAGCGCCTCCCAGCACATGCCGCCGGTGAGCGCCCCGTCTCCGACCACCGCGACCACGTGCCGATTGCGGTGCCCGCTCAGCTCGAAGGCCTTGGCCAGGCCGTCGGCGTAGGACAGCGCGGCGCTGGCGTGGCTGGACTCCACCCAGTCGTGTTCGCTCTCGGCGCGCGACGGATACCCGGACAGCCCGCCCTTTTTGCGCAGGGTCTCGAACTCGTGGGAACGCCCCGTCAGCATCTTGTGGACGTAGGCCTGATGGCCGGTGTCGAAGATGATCGGATCGTGGGGCGAGTCGAACACCCGGTGCAGCGCGAGCGTCAGTTCGACCACGCCCAGATTGGGCCCGAGGTGTCCCCCGGTGGCAGCGACCTTGTGAATCAGGAACTCGCGAATCTCGGCGGCCAATTCGCGGAGCTGATGCGTAGAAAGGTGCTGCAGATCAGCGGGCCCGCGGATCTGTTCCAGCATCCCGTCAGTCTACGCAGCCGACGACGCAGGTTTGGTAGCGTCAATGCGCGGTGAGCCGGGAAGCCTGGTCGGCACGTCTTCTTCCGACCCAGGAGTACGCCATGACCGCACCACACAATCCCAGCGGACGTATCGTCGCAGTGTGCGCGCGGAGCAGATCGCCGAGGACTTCCCCGTCGTCAGCATTGACGCGGACGCGCTGGACGCCGCCCGGATGCTGGCCGAGCACCGGCTGCCCGGGCTGTTGGTCACCGACGGCTCGGGGCGCCCCTACGCGGTGCTGCCCGCCTCCCAGGTCGTCCGCTTCATCGTGCCCCGTTATGTGCAGGACGATCCGTCGCTGGCCGGCGTGCTCAACGAATCGACCGCCGATCGCTGCGCGGAAAAGTTGAGCGGCAAGACGGTGCGCGACGTGCTGCCCGACCATCTGGTCGACGTGCCCCCCGCCAACGCCGACGACACCATCATCGAAGTGGCCGCGCTCATGGCGCGGCTGCGCAGCCCGCTCGTCGCGGTGGTCAAAGAGGGCCGGCTGGTCGGGGTGATCACGGCGTCGCGGGTGCTCGCCGCCGCGCTGAAACCCTGATGCCACAGGCACATCGATGAGCTTCATCGCGATCCTGGTCTTCGTGGTCGCCTATGCCCTGATCGCCAGCGATCGCGTCAACAAGACGTTCGTGGCCCTGGCCGGCGCCGCGATCGTGGTCACCCTGCCGATCATTCACTCCGACGACATCTTCTACTCGCGCGGAACCGGAATCGATTGGGACGTCATCTTTTTGCTGCTGGGCATGATGATCATCGTCAGCGTGCTGCGGCAGACCGGCGTGTTCGAGTACGTGGCGATCTGGTCGGCCAAACGCGCCCGTGGTTCCCCGCTGCGCGTCATGATCCTGTTGGTCCTCGTGACCGCGATCGCGTCGGCCCTGCTCGACAACGTCACCACCGTGCTGCTCGTCGCCCCGGTCACGCTGCTGGTGTGCGAACGTCTGGCGATCAATGCGGCACCCTTCCTGATGGCCGAGGTGTTCGCCTCGAACGTCGGGGGCGCGGCGACCCTGGTGGGTGACCCGCCCAACATCATCATCGCCAGCAAGGCCGGCCTGACGTTCAACGACTTCCTGATCCATCTGGCGCCGATCGTGGTCATCGTCATCGCCGTCCTGATTGCGTTGTTGCCGCGCCTATTTCCCGGGGAATTCGACGTGGATCCCGAGCGGGTCGCCGATGTGATGTCGCTGGAGGAAAAGGAGGCCATCCGCGACCCCCGGTTGCTCATCACGTGCGGCGTCGTTTTGCTGGCGGTGTTCACCGCGTTCATCGCCCACTCGCCGCTGCACATGGAGCCCTCGGTGGTGGCGTTGTTGGGCGCCGGGATCCTGGTCGTGGCGTCCCGGCTCAAGCCGTCCGACTACCTGTCCAGCGTGGAGTGGGACACGCTGCTGTTCTTCGCCGGCCTGTTCATCATGGTCGGCGTCCGACTACCTGTCCAGCGTGGAGTGGGACACGCTGCTGTTCTTGCCTGTTCATCATGGTGAAGACGGGTGTCGTCAAACAGCTTGCCCACGTGGCGATCACGGCCACCGGCGGGAACACGTTGACCGCGACGATGATCATCCTGGTCGCGTCGGTCGTCATCAGCGGGGTCGTCGACAACGTTCCGTACGCGGCGACGATGGCGCCGGTGGTGGCCGACCTGGTGCCCGCCCTGAGCGATCACGCCAACCCCGGCGTCTTGTGGTGGTCGCTGGCGCTGGGTACGGACTTCGGCGGCAACCTGACCGCCATCGGCGCCAGCGCCAACATCGTCCTACTCGGAATCGCCCGCCGCGCCGACAATCCCATTTCCTTTTGGGAATTCACCCGCAAGGGCGCGGTCGTCACCGCGGTCTCCGTCGCGATGTCCGCGCTGTACCTGTGGCTGCGGTATTTCGTGATGGGCTGACGGCCTTAGTGTTTGGCGCGGAAGCGGACGAACAACGGCCAGGCAAGCGCCAGGTTGTACACGACGCCGCCGACAAGGTAGGGCCACCAGGCGCCATAGTCGCTGGCGACCCAGAACGCCTTGGCGGCCCAATAGGCCGGCAGCACCCCGAAGGCGAGGTTCCAGTTGGAGTCGATGAACCATGGCAGGCAGGGCAGCCCGGCAATCAGCATGCCCAGCGCGCGAACCATGGCCAAACCCTGGATCTTGTTGTTCGCCATGGCCAGTATCAGCAACAGGGTCACGACCGCCGACAGTCCCGCCAGTATTCCGATCGGGATCAGCGACGGCACCAGGCCCGGCATGAGTATCCCGCTGAGCGACATGGTCGCCACGACGTAGGTGGTGGTCACCACCATGACCGTGGCTGCGCGATAGGCAAAGAAGGCCGACAGCGGCACCGGCGTCACCCGTAGCGCGGTCAGCGTGCCGGCGTCGAGCTCGTCCAGAACCAGGAACGCGGCGATCGCGGCGGTGATGATGATGCTGGTCAGCAGCAGGAACGCGGTGAGGACCAGCGGGTAGTAGGGAACCAGATCGAACCCGTAGCGGTCGGCCAACATCTCGGTGATGCGCGGCGTGAGAAGCGCAACGCCGGTGGTCCATATGACTGGGGCGACCACGATCATCCACAGCAGTGGATCGCGGTAGGTTCCGCGAATGTCGTTGCGGCCGAACGCGACCAACGCCCGCGTGCTGACGAGGCCTGACATCGCCATCAGACCGCACCCGACCTTTCGATGACGTAGCGATCGAACATCGCGTTGGCCGCCCTGCCCAACCCCGCCAGGCACGCGACCGGATACAGGGCCGCGTACACGACTTGCCACGGCGCCAGACTCACCTGACCGAACGCGGCCCCCAACAGCAACAGGGGGCCCTGCGTGGGGATGAGGTAGAGCACCGGATTCGGCCAGAGGCCGGAGTAGTACACGACCGGCGGCACCAGCATGATCGCCAGTGGGACGGTCGCCGCCAGGAACCAGTCGGTCACGGAGGAAAACGGCAGCGAGGTCACGAAACCCACCAGCAGCATCAACAGCGTCCCGAGCACAACGCCGAGCACCAGCGGCGCGGGATGATAGTCGAACCCATGCACAATGCTTGCCACAGTCATCGCCACGAACAGTGAAATACCGAGCAGCACAGTCAGTTTGGCGGCCAGGTATTCGGAGAACCGCAGCGGCGTGGAAACGATCGCGCCGATCGTGCGTTCCTGCTTCTCGAAGAACACCGTGCCCCCGATGAAGAAGAACCCGATGATCGCAATGTCACCCACCAGCACATACGGCTCCGCGACCGGGCGCAGGCCCGGCGGCATCGGCAACAGCACGGCCAGCCAGATCAGACCCGAGAAGACACCCGCATGCAGGAACTTCTGCCGCACTTGCAGCGTCAGCTCGAGTCGCAGCGCGCTCGCCAACCTGGTCATCCCAGCCGCCTTCCGGTCGTCTCGACGAACACATCGTCGAGGCTGGCCTCCCTGCTGTGGATGGTCTCGACGTGGTGGTCGCGCAGCGCCGCATGAAACGCCGGATCGTCGGCCAGGCCGTCCATTCCGAACTCTGCGGTCACCAGACGCCCGTCGTCGCCCCGGTACTCCACGCGCACCAGCCGCCGGCTGCGGGCGATTTTGAGCTCGGCGGGCGTGTCCATCGCGACGATCGCCCCGTCGACGACAAAGGCCACGCGGTCGCACAGCTCGTCGGCGGTCGCCATGTCATGGGTGGTGAGAAAAACCGTGCGGCCGCGTGCCTTCAGGTCCAGGATCATGTTCTTGACCTTGCGGGCGTTCACCGGGTCCAGCCCGGAAGTGGGCTCATCGAGGAAGAGCAGTTCGGGGTCGTTGATCAGCGACCTGGCGAACGTCAGCCGCATCTGCATTCCCTTGGAGTACTTGCCGACTCGTGTGTGGGCGTCGTCGGCCAGGTCCACCGCGTCCAGCAGTTGCATTGGATCCAGCGTCGCGCCCGCGTACAACGATCCGAAGAATTGCAGATTCTCCAGCCCGGTCAGCTTCTGGTAGTGGTTGGGCAGTTCGAACGAGACACCGATGCGCTCGTAGTAATCGGAACCCCAGGCCAGTGGGTCCCTGCCCCAGATCGCGGCCTCCCCGCCGTGGCCGCGGAGCAGGCCGATGAGAAGTTTCTGCGTCGTCGACTTCCCGGCGCCGCTGGGGCCCAGAAAACCGAAGATCTCACCGCGGCTGACGGTGAAGTCCATGCCCCGCACGGCGGGTTCTGGCGCCTTTGGGTAGGTGAACGTAAGGCCACTGACGCGGATCACGTCGGCCGTGGTGCCTGGCAATGTGGTTGTCGCCCCGAGGTTTTGCATGACGCGCTTGTCCCCTTCCGGGTCAGCGCGGTGCGTCGGCCGGCTGCCGGCACCGCGTGCATACGGATACCTTGTTCCGACCAGACTTCCCGGAGCGCCGCAGCACACTATACTGAACTTTCAGAAATTACAGAATACCCAACGCACGAGAGGGGCGCACGTGGCCGAACGTGCTGATCAACGCGATGCGGCCGAACAGCTCGCACTCGTCCTCGTCGATCACGGGCTGCAACGCATGACCGCCCGGGTGCTGGCCACGTTGCTGTTCACCGAGCGCGCCAGCATGACGATGGGCGAGTTGGCCGAGCGGCTACAGGCCAGCTCGGGCGCGATCTCGGGTGCACTCAAGATGCTCACCTCCGTGGGTCTGGCCGAGCGGGCGCCCGCCCCCGGCAGCAGACGGGATCACTACCGGCTGCGCGACGACGCGTGGGCGACCCTTTTCACCAACCAGAACGTCGTGATATCGGCGATGCAGGCCGCCGCTGAGGCCGGGATTGCGGCGACAGGCTCGGATAGCGTTGCCGGGCAACGGCTCACGCGGATGCGCGACTTCTACGCGTTCATGCTCGACGAGATCCCGGCGATGCTCGAGCGCTGGCAGCAGCGCGGCTAGCGCGTCAGCAGCGCGACGCATTCGGTGTGATGGGTCAACGGGAAGGCGTCGAACACCTTGATCTTCTCGACGGCATAGCCGTGGCCGAGGTAGATCCCGATATCGCGCGCGAAAGATGCTGCCTCGCAACCGATGTGCACGATGCGCGGGACACCGGCCGCGGCCAGCAGATCGATGATCTCGCGCCCGGCGCCCGCCCGCGGCGGATCCAGGACCGCCACATCTGCTTTTGAGGCGCTCCCCCGTTGCGCCGCCAGCGCGCGCCGCACCGAGTCGGTGACGACCTGCACCTGGGTGAGATCGGCCAGCGCGGCCCGGGCGGCCCGCGTCGACGCGCGCGAGGTGTCCACGCTGAGCACCCGACCCGAGGGCCCCACGGCCTCGCCCAGGACGGCGGCGAAAACGCCTGCGCCACCGTATAGATCCCAGGCGCTCATGCCGGTACCGGCGGCCGCCCAGTCGGCGACCAGACCGCTGTAGGTCGCCGCGGCGTCGCGGTGCGCCTGCCAAAAGGCGGTCACCGGCACGTGCCAGGTGCGCCCCGCCACCCGCTGCACCGCCTCGTAGCGGCCCTGCGTCACCTTGGTCGCGGTGCGTCTGCCCTGCCGCAGGGTGCGCACCACATGGCGCGCCCCGTCGTCGTCGACGGCCACGTGCAGCTGGGCGCCCGCCGGCCACTCGGTCTCGGTGATCCCGTCGAGCATGCCGCCTGGCAGCTGCGCACAGCGCAGGTCGGTCACCAAATCGTCGCTGTGATAACGGTGAAAGCCCGGCCGACGGTCGGCCCCCACATCGAGGCGGACGCGGGTGCGCCACCCCGTGGGTCCCGACGGCAGCGGCTCGGCCTCGCCGCTCCAGCGATGGCCGCCGAGGCGCTCCAGCTGGTTGGCCACGACTTCGGCCTTGAGCGCGCGCGCCACCTCGGGGACGGCGAACGCCAGGTCGCAGCAGCCGGCACCGTCGACCCCGGCGATCGGGCACAGCGACGCCGTACGGCCCTCGGCCGGCTCGAGGACCTCGATAACCTCTGCGTGCCAATACGATCCACGATCCGCCGTCACCCGGGCGCGCAGCCGCTCACCGGGCAGCGCGTACCGGACGAACACCACCCGGCCTTCGTGATGCGCCACGCAGCTGCCGCCGTTGGCCGGGGCACCCGTGGTCAACGTCAGCTCCCCCACCGGGGGCGGCACGCCGCGCGGTGCGCGGGTCGATTCGCGGGTCAATCGAAAATACCCCGACGAGCGTCGCCCGGCGCCACATGCGGCTGCAACGTCTTGCGCCGTTCCGACGAACTCAGTTGCCACGGAACCGAAGTCACCATGACGCCGGGCATGAACAGCAGCCGGCCCTTGAGCCGCAGCGCGCTCTGGTTGTGCAGCACCTGCTCCCACCAGTGCCCCACCACATACTCCGGGATGAACACCGTGACCACGGTGCGCGGCGACTCCTCCCTGGCCCGCTTGACGTATTCCAGTACGGGACGGGTGATTTCGCGATAGGGCGATGCGATGACCTTGAGCGGAACGCTGATATCGCTTTCCTCCCACTTGTGCACCAGCTCGCGGGTTTCGGCGTCGTCGACGCTGACCGTCACGGCCTCGAGAACGTCGGGCCGGGTGGCCCGCGCGTAGGCCAGCGCACGCATCGTCGGCAGGTGCAACTTCGACACCAGCACCACGGCGTGATTGCGGCTGGGCAACACCACGTCCTCCCCGCCTTCGGCCTGCTTGGCCAGTTCGCGGTTCACGGTGTTGTAGTGCCGGTGAATCATCTTCATCATTCCGAACAGCAGGCTCATCGCGAACAGGGCGATCCAGGCCCCGGCGACGAACTTGGTGACCAGGACCACCAGCAAAACCGCACCGGTGGAAAGCAATCCGACGGTATTGACCACCCGTGAGCGCATCATCCTGCGCCGCGCCCCCGGATCGGTCTCGGTGCGCAGCAACCGGGTCCAGTGCCGCACCATGCCGACCTGGCTCAGCGTGAACGAAATGAACACGCCGACGATGTAGAGCTGAATCAGCGCCGTGACCTCGCCGCGGAACGCCACGATCGCCAGCACCGCCACCCCGGACAGGAACAGGATCCCGTTGGAGAACGCCAACCGGTCTCCGCGGGTGTGCAATTGGCGCGGAAGGTAGCTGTGCTGCGCCAGGATCGAACCCAGCACCGGAAACCCGTTGAACGCGGTGTTGGCCGCCAGCACCAGGATGAGGGCGGTCACCGTGGCGATCAGCAGGAACCCGAGATGAAAGCCGCCGAACACCGCTTGCGCCAGTTGGGTGACCAGGGTCTTTTGGTAGTAGCCCTTCGGGGTCCCACTCAGTTGCGTCGCGGGATCCTCGACGAGCTGAACCCCGATCTTCTGAGCCAGCACGATGATGCCCATCAGCAGGGTCACCGCGATGACGCCCAACATCAGCAGGGTCGTGGCCGCGTTGCGCGACTTGGGTTTCTGAAACGCCGGCACCCCGTTGCTGATCGCCTCGACACCCGTGAGCGCCGCGCACCCCGAGGAAAACGACCGCGCCACCAAGAACGCCAACGCGAAACCGACGACCTGGCCGTGTTCGGCGTGCATCTGGAAACCGGCGGACTCCGCCCGCAACGGATCACCCAGCACGAAGATCCGGAACAGGCCCCAGCCGATCATGACGAGGACACCGATGATGAACGCGTAGGTCGGGATGGCGAACGCCACCCCGGATTCGCGCACCCCACGCAGGTTCAGCGCCATCACCAGCAAAATGGAGGCCACGCAGAAGAACACCTTGTGTTCGGCCACGATCGGGATGGCCGAGCCGATGTTCGCCATCGCCGATGCCGTCGAAACGGCCACGGTCAGAACGTAATCCACCATCAGGGCGCTGGCCACGACGAGGCCCGCGGTCTCGCCGAGGTTGGTGGTGACCACCTCGTAGTCGCCGCCACCGGACGGGTAGGCGTGGACGTTCTGCCGGTAGCTGGCGACCACCACCAACATGACCGCGGCCACCGCGAGCCCGATCCACGGCGTCAGCGCGTATGCCGACACCCCCGCCACCGAGAGCATGAGGAAGACCTCCTCGGGCGCATACGCCACCGAGGACAGCGCGTCGGAGGCGAACACCGGCAAGGCGATCCGCTTGGGCAGCAGCGTGTGGCTGAGCCGGTCGCTGCGAAACGGCCGGCCGATAAGCAACCGACGAGTGGCGGTTGAAAGTTTGGACACGAGAGCCAAGAGTAAGCCCAGACGGGTTTGACGGTAGCGTTCGTGGACGAGAATGTTCGCCGACCGAAACGGCTTGCCCACGTGCGTTGCCGACGAAGGGCGCAGGACGCGGCCGAGAGGACCACAAGTGCGAGTAGTAGTGATGGGTTGCGGCCGGGTCGGCTCTTCGGTCGCCGACGGGTTGTCCCGCATCGGTCACGACGTGGCGGTCATCGACCGCGACAGCACGGCCTTCAACCGGCTCAGCCCCGAATACGCCGGCGAGCGGGTGCTGGGGCAGGGATTCGACCGAGATGTACTGCTGAGGGCGGGTATCGAAGAGGCGGACGCGTTCGCCGCGGTGTCCTCCGGGGACAACTCCAACATCATCTCCGCGCGGCTGGCGCGCGAGACGTTCGGCGTCAAGCGGGTCGTGGCCCGTATCTATGACGCCAAGCGCGCGGAGGTCTACGAGCGCCTGGGCATTCCCACCATCGCGACCGTGCCCTGGACCACCGACCGCCTGCTCAATGCGCTGCTGCGGGAGACCGAGACGGCCAAGTGGCGCGATCCGACCGGCACGGTCGCCGTCTCCGAGGTGGTCCTGCACGAGGACTGGATCGGCCATCGGGTCACCGATCTCGAGCAGGCCACCGGCGCCCGGGTCGCCTTCCTGATCCGCTTCGGCGCCGGCGTGCTGCCCGAGCCGAAATCGGTGATCCAGGCCGGCGACCAGGTCTATGTCGCGGCGATATCCGGCCGCGCCGCCGAGGCGGTGGCCATCGCCGCGCTACCGCCGAGCGAGGACCTGTGATGATTTCGAGCGACTGGCTTTGAGGAGACGGCGCATATGAAGGTAGCGGTTGCCGGCGCCGGCGCGGTCGGCCGCTCGGTCACACGGGAACTCATCGGCAACGGCCACGATGTGACGCTGATCGAGCGGAACCCCGACCACGTCGACGTCGACGCCATTCCGGCCGCGCACTGGCGCCTGGGCGACGCGTGCGAGTTAAGCCTGCTGGAATCGGTGCGCATGCAGGAGTTCGACGTGGTGGTGGCCGCCACCGGCGATGACAAGGCCAACGTCGTGCTAAGCCTGTTGGCCAAAACCGAATTCGCGGTGCCCCGGGTGGTGGCCCGGGTCAACGACCCGCGCAACGAGTGGCTGTTCACCGACGCCTGGGGCGTCGACGTCGCGGTGTCGACGCCGCGCATGCTGGCGTCGCTCATCGAGGAGGCCGTCGCCGTCGGCGATCTGGTGCGGCTGATGGAATTCCGCAAGGGGCAGGCCAACCTCGTCGAGATCACCCTGCCCGATGACACGCCGTGGGGCGGCAAGCCGGTGCGCAAACTGCAGCTGCCGCGCGACACCTCGCTGGTGACGATCCTGCGCGGCCCGCGGGTGATCGTGCCCGAGGAGGACGAGCCGCTGGAAGGCGGCGATGAGCTGCTGTTCGTCGCCGTCGCCGAGGCCGAAGAGGACCTGCAGAAGCTGCTGTTGGGCTAATCGCCCACGGTGCGGGGTTCCAGCTCGACCCCGGCGCTCTCTGCGATGGCCCGCTGCGCCGACTTGATCGCGGCGTAGGTCGCCAGCGCGGCCAGCACGGTCAGCGGCCAGCCCATCCCGATCCGCGCGGCCGCCAGCCACCCGGTCCGGTCGGCGTCGTAGAGCAGCCCCTGGACCACGAAGCGGGCGGCGAACACCAGCACCCAGCCCAGCGAGGCGACGTCGAACGCCAGGACGGCCCGGGGAACGCTGCGCCAGCCGTCCCCGCGCCCGGCGGCCCAGCTCCACACGTACCCCACCAGCGGCCGGCGGATCAGCACCGACGCCGCGACCACCACCGCCCACACCAACGACATCCAGATGCCCAGCAGGAAATAACCCTTGGACTCCCCCAGCACGTAGGCGATCAGCGCGCACAGCGCCACGCCGAAGAACCCGGAGAACGCCGGTTGCGGGGAATCCCGCCGAATCAGCCGCCAGAGCAAGACCAGCGCGGCGACCCCCAGGGCGGCCGCGATGGCCGGGACCAGGCCCGACACGCTCGAGACGATGACGAAGACGATGACGGGAAGAGACGAGTAGATGACGCCGCTGACCCCACCCGCCTGCGCCAGCAGGCGCTCGGGGTTGATGCGGCTAGTGGTTTGTTCCGATGAGCCCGGTTCCCGGGGGGACGGGGTTGCCCCGCCCAAGCCTTCTGGGACGGTCACCGCTGAATTTCGTAGTGCGGGTTGTAGATCGCTTTGGTTCCGTTCTCGAGCTTGCCGAGTCGGCCCCGCACCCGCAGGGTGCGGCCCGAGTCGATGCCGGGGATGCGGCGCTGGCCCAGCCACACGAGCGTGACGGTGTCGCTGCCGTCGAACAATTCGGCGCGCACCCCGCCGGCGCAGGCCCTGCCGTTGCATTCCACGCTGCGCAGCGTGCCGACCATCGTGACCTCCTGGCCACGCTCGCAATCGATAGCCCGTTGCGCGCCGGTGCTGGCGACTTCGTCGGACAGTTCCTCAGAGTCGCGTTGCTCCGGATCCTCCGTCAGCCGACGGGTCAGCCGGCGCAGATACCCTTGGGCCCCCATGGCCACTCCTGACGATAAAAGCTTCGATGCTTCCTCTATGCCAACGGACACCGTAGACCTCTTGGTTCCCCAGCGCCAACCGACTCAAACGTGATGTTGGACCGCAGGTAAACGCCGTGCACTATCGAGGGGTGGTGGTCGATCTGGGCGGTGTCACGACGGTGTTATTGCCGGGAACCGGCTCCGACGACGACTACGTTCACCGGGCGTTTTCCCGCCCGCTAGCCCAGGTCGGCGCGGTGCTGGTGGCCCCGCCGCCGCGCCCCGACCGGCTGATCGACGGCTACCTGGCGGCGCTGGACGCCGCGGCGCGCGAAGGACCGATCGCCGTCGGCGGCGTGTCGATCGGCGCGGCCGTGGCGGCGGCCTGGGCGCTGGCCCATCCGGACCGGGCGGTCGCGGTGCTGGCCGCGCTGCCGGCGTGGGCGGGGGCGCCCGGCGAGGCGCCGGCCGCCCTCACGGCGCGGTATTCGGCCTCCCAGTTGCGAGCCGACGGCCTGGCGGCGACGACGACCCGGATGCGGGCCTCCAGCCCGCCGTGGCTGGCCGACGAGCTGGCCCGCTCGTGGGGCGCGCAGTGGCCGCACCTGCCGGACGCCATGGAGGAAGCCGCCGCCTACGTCGCGCCGAGTTGCGACGAGCTGGCCGGACTGGCCGCGCCGCTGGCGGTGGCGGCCGCGGTCGACGATCCGATTCACCCGTTGCAGGCCGGTGTCGACTGGGTCGCCGCGGCGCCGCGCGCGGCGCTGCGCACGGTGACGCTGGATCAGATCGGGTCGGATCCCGCCGCCCTGGGCGCGGCCTGCCTTCAGGCGCTGGACGAGCTGGGCTAGCCGCTCGCCTTCGCGTCAGCCGCCGGTGGTGGTGCGCAGCTGTTGCATGGCCGAGCCGTCGGCGCTGCGGCGCGCGGCCGGCTCGTCGGCAGGGGTCTGTTGCTCCTCGCCTTGCTGTGCGGCAGCCTGTTGCGCCGCGGCGGCTTCGCGCAGCTGTTGCGCCATCGGCTCGGGCAGCTGCACGGCCAGCGGCGTGCGCACCGGAAGCGGTGTGTCGCCGCGGCGAACCACGGTGTCCGCCAACGCCGCTCGCGCCTCCTGTTCGAGCGCCTCCATCGTCTCGTGGGCGCCGTTGATGACGCAGCGGATCATCCAGCGGTATCCGTCGACCCCGATGAAGCGCACCACGCCGGTGGCGGTTCCGACCACCTCGCGCCCCCACGGCCCGTCCTTGATGCTGACCTGGGCCGAGTCATTGCGCAGCGACTCGGCGAGCTCGCCGGCGACTTCACGCCACAGCCCGCCCGTCTTGGGCGCCGCGTAGGCGGCGATGGTGAAACGACCGTTGGGCGTGACGACCCAGACCGCGCTCGGGACACCGGTTTCGGTCAGCTCGACCTGCAGCTGCCCGGCCTCGGGCATGGGGATCAGCACCGAGCCCAGGTCGAGCCGGGCCAGCTCGGCGACGGCGGGGTCGTCGAAGTCCTCGATGTCGAACGGGCCCTCGAGTTCCTCGGCGGCGGGCTCGTCGGCGCCCGGCGTCACGGCCCCGTCCGCCTGCGCGGCCGGGGCGCTGTCGTCCTTGCGCGAGCGTTTACCGAATGCAGCCATCAGCGCCGCTCCTCCTCATCGCTTCGCCGTGCCCGTCGCCGGCCCATCACAAACTCGCATGTCCGCCGGAGGAACCGTGACCACCGTCGCCACGGGACGTCTCGGCCAGCCCGGCCTCGTCGAACGACGACACCTCGACCAGCTCCACCAACTCGACCCGCTGCACCAACAGTTGGGCGATGCGGTCGCCGCGATGGACCACGATCGGCTCGGCCGGATCGAGGTTGATCAACGCGACCTTGATCTCGCCGCGGTAGCCGGCGTCGATGGTACCGGGACTGTTGACGATCGAAAGCCCAACGCGCGCAGCCAATCCCGACCGAGGATGCACCAGGCCGACCATTCCGAACGGGATGGCGACCGCGACACCCGTGCGCACCAGGGCGCGCCGCCCGGGCTCGAGTTTGACGTCTTCGGCGCTGTAGAGATCGATCCCCGCGTCGCCCTCGTGGGCGCGGGCGGGCAGCGGAAGCTCCGGGTCAAGGCGGACGATGGCCAGACTGGTCGACACGGGGCCACAGACTACCCTTGACTGCGTGTCCGATACGCGCGTCGCGCCGCACAACGTGCGGTATCGCGAACGATTGTGGGTTCCGTGGTGGTGGTGGCCACCGGCCTTCGCGCTGGCCGGCATCATCGCGTTCGAGTTCAACATGGGCGTCACCCGCCAGTCCTCCTGGTGGCCGTACGCCACGCTGTTCGCGGTCGCGGCCGGGGCGCTGTTATGGCTGGGCCGCATCGAGATCCGGGTCACCGCCAACCCGTCCGTGCCGGGGGAAGTGGAACTGTGGGCGGGCCATGCGCACCTGCCGGTCACCGCGATCGCCCGCTCCGCACAGGTAGCCCCCTCGGCCAAATCCGCCGCGTTGGGGCGCCAACTCGACCCGGCGGCCTACGTCCTGCACAGGGCGTGGGTGGCACCGATGATCCTGGTCGTCCTCGACGACCCGGACGACCCGACTCCGTACTGGCTGGTGAGTTGCCGTCACCCGGAGCGGGTGCTGTCGGCCCTGACAAGGTAGGCGCAGCTATCAGGCTGCGCAGTCGGTACAGATCATCACGCCGTTTTTCTCGCTGGCGAGCCGACTGCGGTGTTGCACCAGAAAGCAACTCGAGCAGGTGAACTCGTCAGCCTGCTTCGGAACGACACGGACCGAAAGCTCTTCACCGGACAGGTCGGCGCCGGGCAGTTCGAAATTCTCAGCGGATTCAGATTCGTCGACATCGACGACGGCCGAAGCCGCCTCGTTCCGACGCGCTTTGAGCTCCTCCAGCGAGTCCTCCGAAACGTCGTCCGTCTCGGTACGCCGTGGAGCGTCATAATCGGTAGGCATATCTATTCCCCTGCCCTATTGCCTCTGCTCGTCTCTGCATGCCCTCGAAAATCTCAAGCATCGCTTTGTACCAGCGTCGAACGCATCCACCAAATGATTCGTGCCCGTATCGCGGCCCATTAAGGTGTGATTTGCGTCACACACCTATTTTCACCCTTGCGCTCGCTTCTGAACAGTGGGTTTAGAGTGCAGCTGTGGTCACACAAATCACCGAGGGTACAGCCTTTGACAAGCATGGTCGGCCCTTCCGGCGCCGCAACCCCAAGCCCGCGATCGTCGTGGTGATTTTCCTCGCAGTGGCCACCGGCGTGATCTGGACCGTGGCGCTGACGCGGCCCGCCAAGGTGCACGAGGCGGTGGTGTGCAACCTCCCGCCGAAGTCGACCGGGTCGGCGTCGGCCCAGCTCGGCGAGCAGGTGTCGCGCAGCGCCATGATGGACGTCGCGCCCGCCAAACTCGCCGACACCAAGGTCCGCGTCCTCAACGCCAGCGGCCGGGGCGGGCAGGCCGGCGACGTCGCCGGGGCGATGAAAGACCTCGGCTTCGCGCAGCCGACCGCCGCCAACGACCCGCTCTACGCGGGCACCCGGCTCGACTGCCAAGGCCAAATCCGTTTCGGCACCGCCGGACAGGCCACCGCCGCGGCGGTGTGGCTGGTCGCGCCGTGCACCGAACTGTTCAACGACAGCCGCGCCGACGACTCCGTCGACCTCGCCTTGGGAACCGACTTCAGCGCGTTGGCCCACAACGACGACATCGACGCCGTGCTCGCCACCCTGCGGCCCGGCGCCAGCGAGCCGTCAGATCCCACGCTGCTGGCCAAGATTCACGCCAGCAGCTGCTGAGGCGGTCAATCCAAAATCGGATCCAGGCCGTTGAACCGCTCCAGCACGGCCAGCAGCTCGTCGGCGATCCCGGGAGCGGCCGCCAGCACCAGTCCCGCCCCGGTGGCGTCGTGCGCCGGCAGCACCACGCGGGCCCCCGCCTCGGCGGCGATCAGCGCGCCCGCGGCGCGGTCCCACACCTTCAGGCCGTGCTCGTAGTAGGCGTCCAGCCGGCCCGAGGCCACCATGCACAGATCCAGCGCCGCCGAGCCGATGCGACGGACATCGCGGACCACCGGCAGCATGCGCGCCAACAGCGCCGCCTGCGCCGCGCGGCGCTGCCGCGAATAGCCGAAACCGGTGCCCAGCAACGCCATCGACACGTCCTCGACCGCCGAGCACTGCAATGGCTGGGTCCCCTGGCCGTCGGTGACGTGCGCACCGAGGCCGATCGCCGCCGAGTACACCCGGTCGCCGACGACGTCGGCGACCGCCCCGGCCACCGACTCGCCGTTGACCTGCGCGCCGACCGACACCGCGTAGGCGGGAACGCCGTAAACGAAGTTCACCGTGCCGTCGATGGGATCGAGCACCCAGGTCACCGATCCGGCCGGCGCGCCCGCCGGGTCGGTCGGCCCGCCGCCCTCCTCGCCGAGAATGGGGTCCCCAGGCCGTAATTCGGCCAACCGGTCGCGTAACAGCCGCTCGGTCTCGGTGTCGACCACCGTCACCGGATCGGTCGGGGTGCTCTTGGCCCGCACCGCGCCGCTGTCCGGGGCCGTCACGCCGGCCGGCTCGGCGCCGAACACCTCGGCGCGCCGACGCCGCACGAACGCGGCGGCCTCCACGGCCAGGGTTTCGGCCACGGAACGCAGCCGCACGAGCTCGTCATCGGATTGGATCACCGCTCTATCGCATCACAGTCGCCACGGCCGCGCAGACGCCGCAGGCCCCAGCGTCGCGGCGTTAAGGTGAGCGGACAGCCCAGTCACGCCGAGGAGATTCGATGACCACCACCGACTCGACCACGGACACGCCCGGCGCCGCAGCGGCCGACGGCACGCATGAACGCCGCGGCTTCGGCATCGACGTCGGTGGCAGCGGCATCAAAGGCGGCATCGTCGACATGGACACCGGGTTGTTGATCGGCGAGCGGGTCAAACTGCTGACCCCGCAACCCGCCACGCCGGCGGCGGTCGCCAAGACCATCGCCGCGGTCGTCAACGAATTCGGATGGACCGGGCCCCTCGGCGTGACCTATCCCGGGGTCGTCACGCACGGCGTCGCGCAGACCGCGGCCAACGTGGACAAGTCCTGGATCGGCGCCAACGCCCGCGACATCATCAGCGCCGAGCTGGACGGCCAGGACGTCACGGTGCTCAACGACGCCGACGCGGCCGGGCTGGCCGAGGAGCACTACGGGGCGGGCAGAAACCAGACGGGCCTGGTGATTCTGCTGACCTTCGGCACCGGCATCGGCTCGGCGGTCATCCACAACGGCACGCTGATCCCCAACACCGAGTTCGGGCACCTCGAGGTCGGCGGCAAGGAAGCCGAGAAACGAGCCGCGTCCTCGGTGAAGGAAAAGAAGGGCTGGTCCTACGAAAAATGGACCAAACACGTGACCGAGGTGCTGGTGAGCATCGAGAACGCGATGTGGCCGGACCTGTTCATCGCCGGGGGCGGCATCAGCCGCAAGGCCGACAAGTGGCTGCCACTGCTCGAGAACCGCACCCCGGTGGTGCCCGCGGCCCTGCTCAACACCGCCGGGATCGTCGGCGCGGCGATGGCCGCCACCTCGGACGTGACCCACTGAATTTCGCCCAGCAGAGCTGTAGTACCGCGCACTGTCGTTACAATGGTGCTCGGCGAACGCCCAACCGATAGCGTGCGACTACTCACGCTGATACCAACGCCGACATCGACATAGCAGACACTTTCGGTTAACCATGCCCAATACCCACCGAAGGTGAGCCCAAACGAAGGGGTGTAAGTGGCAGCGACCAAGGCAAGCCCGGCAACCGATGGGCCGGTGAAACGCACCGCCACGAAGTCTCCGCCGTCCCCCGCCAAGCGTCCGGCGGCCAAGGCCGCCAACGGCTCCGCGCCCGCCAAACGGGCCGCCAAGACAGCCTCTCGGTCCACCAAATCCGAAACCGCCGAGCCCGCCAAAAAGACCCGCGCCAAGGGAGCCGAGCCCAAGGGGCGCGGCACCAAAGCGGCCAAGGGCGGGCCGGCGGATCCCGACGCCCTCGATTCCGACGGCGCCGTCGAGGATCTCGACAACGAACCCGACCTCGAGGGTGAGCCCGGTGAGGAGCTCGACATCGACAGCGACCTATCCCTCGACGACCTCGAGGAGGACGTGGCGCCCGAAGCCGAAGTCGAATCCGCCGACTCCGATGAGAGCGACGACGAGGAGGCGCCCGCCCCCGTGGCGGCCGCCGAACCCGCCGCCGACGAGGACGACGAGATCGCCGAGCCCACCGAAAAGGACAAGGCCTCCGGCGATTTCGTCTGGGACGAGGACGAATCCGAGGCGCTGCGCCAGGCCCGTAAGGACGCCGAGCTCACCGCCTCCGCCGACTCGGTTCGCGCGTACCTCAAGCAGATCGGTAAGGTCGCGCTGCTCAACGCCGAGGAAGAGGTCGAGCTGGCCAAGCGCATCGAGGCCGGCCTGTATGCCACGCAGCTGATGACCGAGATGACCGAGCGCGGTGACAAACTGCCCGCCGCCCAGCGCCGCGACATGCAGTGGATCTGCCGCGACGGCGACCGCGCCAAAAACCATCTGCTCGAGGCCAACCTGCGGCTGGTGGTGTCGCTGGCCAAGCGTTACACGGGCCGCGGCATGGCGTTCCTCGACCTCATCCAGGAAGGCAACCTGGGTCTGATCCGCGCGGTCGAGAAGTTCGACTACACCAAGGGCTACAAGTTCTCCACGTACGCCACGTGGTGGATCCGTCAGGCCATCACCCGGGCCATGGCCGACCAGGCCCGCACCATCCGCATCCCGGTGCACATGGTCGAGGTGATCAACAAGCTGGGCCGCATCCAGCGAGAGCTGCTGCAGGATCTGGGCCGCGAGCCCACGCCCGAAGAGCTCGCCAAGGAAATGGACATCACGCCCGAAAAGGTGCTCGAGATCCAGCAATACGCGCGCGAGCCGATCTCGCTGGACCAGACCATCGGCGACGAGGGCGACAGCCAGCTGGGCGATTTCATCGAGGACAGCGAGGCCGTGGTGGCCGTCGACGCCGTGTCGTTCACGCTGCTGCAAGACCAGTTGCAGTCGGTGCTCGAGACGCTCTCCGAGCGCGAGGCCGGCGTGGTACGCCTGCGCTTCGGGCTCACCGACGGCCAGCCCCGCACCCTGGACGAGATCGGGCAGGTGTACGGGGTGACCCGCGAGCGCATCCGCCAGATCGAGTCCAAGACCATGTCGAAGCTGCGCCACCCCAGCCGCTCGCAGGTGTTGCGCGACTACCTCGACTAGCCGGGTCGGCCGTTCGCGAGAACGGTTGGTGCACAAGCTGTTCGCGGCGCGCTGAACGCGTGCCGGCCAAAGACCCGCTGCGGCGGTGAAATTCGGCTGCGCCGACGGCGCCGCCGTCGTAGCGTGAGGCGCATGTCGTCACGCCGCAAAGTGGTCCTCTCCGAATCCGCCTTCGAATCGGTGGTCGGTTACTCGCGCGCGGTGCGGGTCGGCCCGCACGTGTCGGTGGCCGGAACCACCGGCGACGGGCCCGCCGGAGACATCGCCGCCCAGGCGCGAGATGCCTTGCGCCGCATCGAAATTGCGCTGCAGCAAGCGGGCGCGGCGCTCAGCGACGTGGTGCGCACGCGCATCTACGTCACCGACATCTCGCGCTGGCGGGAGGTGGGGGCCGTACACGAGCAGGTGTTCGGCGCGATACGCCCCGCCGCCACCATGGTCGAGGTCTCGGCGCTGATCGCGCCCGAGTTGCTGGTGGAAATCGAGGCCGACGCCTACGTCGACCCGGCGGCGACCGGAGGGAAGGTGCCGTCGGCCCCGGGAGGATAAGGGGTGACCCGGGTCACCGCGACCACCGGCAAGGAGCCGTACAGGTGCGGGAACAACATCGACTCCGGATCGGTTGCCACTCCGGGCTCCCAGCGCACCGGCGCGTCGAGCCGGGCCGGATCGATGTGCAACAGCACCAGGTCGCGA
The DNA here is from genome assembly GCF_976985685.1 of Mycobacterium sp. NTMscope_Eco_3. Lineage (NCBI taxonomy): Bacteria > Bacillati > Actinomycetota > Actinomycetes > Mycobacteriales > Mycobacteriaceae > Mycobacterium > Mycobacterium sp. NTMscope_Eco_3. The sequence goes on from NZ_CDRJYZ010000001.1 coordinate 3,571,501, forward strand.
CGTCCCCGGTAGAGCCGGTTGGCGGGCAGGTGGACCTGACCGGGCGTCGACAGATGGATGAAGGCGGCCCCGCCGGCGGGGCCGATGGCGCCGTCACGGCGGGCCTGCGCCCACTGCTCGGTCCCGCACAGATGCACCAACAGGTCAGGAGCGAGGGTCACGACGTCACCCTAGAGAACCGTCGAAACCAAACTGACCAGGCCGTGAGAAACGACACACCCGATAACGATCGGGGAACAAGGCGAAAACGCCATACGTCTGAGAAAGTGAATGTACGAGAACGGAGAAGCCATGAATGCAACTCTGACGAGTCCCGAACTGACACGGGCCGACCGCTGCGACCGCTGCGGTGCCGCGGCTCGTGTACGCGCCAAGCTGCCTTCCGGCCTCGAGCTTCTCTTCTGCCAGCACCACGCCAACGAGCATGAGGCCAAGCTGACCGAGCTGGACGCCGTGCTGGAGGTCAGCGGAAGCTAGTCGCGCCCGAACTCGCCCGTCGCCAATGTGGGCAGCGCGCGCGATCTTCGGTAATGCTGGACGGGTATGAGCGATCAGGTCGCAAAACCATCGCGCCACCACATCTGGCGAATCACCCTGAGGGCTCTTTCCAAGAGTTGGGACGACTCGATCTTTTCCGAGTCGGCTCAGGCGGGTTTTTGGTCGGCGTTGTCCCTGCCGCCGCTGCTGCTTGGGATGCTGGGCACCATGGCCTACGTGGCGCCGCTGTTCGGGCCGGACATGCTGCCCAACATCCTGCGGCAGCTGATTTCGACCGCGCACAGCGTGTTCTCCCCCAGCGTGGTCAACGAGATCATCGAGCCGACCGTCCACGACATCGCCAACAACGCCCGCGGTGAGGTGGTGTCGTTGGGTTTCATCATCTCGCTGTGGGCGGGGTCATCGGCCATCTCGGCGTTCGTCGACTCCGTCGTCGAGGCGCACGACCAGACGCCGTTGCGCCATCCGGTGCGGCAGCGCTTCTTCGCGCTGTTCCTCTACGTCGTGATGCTGGTGGTCGTGGTGGCGACGGCGCCGCTGGTGGTGGTGGGCCCGCGCAAGGTGGAAGAACACATCCCGCTCGGCCTGTCCAACGTGCTGCGCTACGGCTACTACCCGGCGCTGATCATCGGCCTGACGCTCGGGGTGATGATCCTCTACCGGGTCGCGCTGCCGGAACCGCTGCCGTCACACCGGCTGATCCTCGGCGCGATGCTGGCGACCACGGTGTTCGTCACCGCCACCCTGGGCCTGCGGTTCTACCTGAGATGGATCACCAGCACCGGCTACACCTACGGCGCGCTGTCCACCCCGATCGCTTTCCTGCTGTTCGCCTTCTTCGGCGGCTTCGCGATCATGCTCGGCGCCGAGCTCAATGCCGCCGTCCAGGAAGAGTTCCCCGCGCCCACCACGCACGCCCACCGGGTGCGCACCTGGTTGTTCTCCCGTTCGCCCGCCCTGAAGCGGACGGTGGAGACGCTGGCCAGCCCGATCGCGAATCCCGCAACGCAACAACGCGATACCGCGCCGGCGAAGCCGCCCGGGTGATCAGCCCTTCTTGAGCCGGTCGTAAATCTGCTTGCACTCCGGGCAGACCGGCGAGCCCGGCTTGGCCGCCTTGGTGACGGGGAACACCTCGCCGCACAACGCCACGACGTGGTTGCCCATCACCGCGCTCTCGGCGATCTTGTCCTTCTTGACGTAGTGAAAATACTTGGGTGTGTCGCTGTCGGTCCCGTCGTCGACGCGTTCGTCGGTATCGGTGCGCTCGATCGTCTGGGTCTGCATACCTGACATTCTTGCACTGCCCGGCGCGCCGCGAGCTGCCCCGAAACCGGCCAAGCCGGAATCCGCCAGGTGTGGGACAGTGGAGAAATGAAGCACGGCTCCGAATCGGGGTTCGACGGCAGCTTCGATGACTTCGACGGCAACAAGGGCCGCCCAGTGCTCATCACCGCCGCCGAGCCCTCCTATGAGGAGCAACACCGCGCGCGGGTGCGTAAATACCTGACCCTGATGGCTTTCCGGATTCCGGCGCTCATCCTCGCCGCGCTCGCCTACGGCGCCTGGCACAACGGTTTGATCTCGCTGGCGATCGTGGCGGTGTCCATCCCCCTGCCGTGGATGGCCGTGCTGATCGCCAACGACCGGCCGCCGCGCCGCCCCGACGAGCCTCGCCGGTTCGACAATGCCCGCCGGCGCACCCCCCTGTTCCCCCGCGCCGAACGCCCCGCGCTCGAGGCTCCGCTACACCCCCAACCGGGGTGGCCCCCCGACCCGCGGCGCGGAACCGACCGCGGCTAGCGGTCGTTGCGTGTCAGGTGCGTCGTCGCGCACTTCTCAGGACATTCTCAGGTCTGCGGCACATTTGTGCACGTCAAGACGTGTGAGATGGGGAACCGCTGGGAACTCTGAAACCTGATCGGTCGTTGAACTCGATGACAGTACAAGCCGAACGGGAGGTCGCTATGGCGAACGCCAGCACGAGCAGATTTGACGGCGATCTGGATGCTCAGAGTCCCGCGGCGGATCTAGTGCGTGTGTATCTGAACGGAATCGGTAAGACGGCGTTGCTGAATGCGGCGGGGGAAGTCGAACTCGCGAAGCGCATCGAAGCCGGGCTCTATGCCGAGCACCTGCTCGAAACGCGTAAGCGCCTCGGGGAGAACCGTAAACGCGATCTAGAGGCCGTGGTGCGCGATGGTAAGGCGGCGCGCCGTCATCTGCTGGAAGCGAACCTGCGCCTGGTGGTGTCGCTGGCCAAGCGGTACACGGGCCGCGGCATGCCGCTGCTGGACCTGATCCAGGAGGGCAACCTCGGATTGATCCGCGCGATGGAAAAGTTCGACTACACAAAGGGATTCAAGTTCTCGACCTACGCCACCTGGTGGATCCGTCAGGCCATCACCCGCGGCATGGCCGACCAGAGCCGCACCATCCGGCTGCCCGTCCACCTGGTGGAGCAGGTCAACAAGCTGGCGCGCATCAAGCGCGAGATGCACCAGAACCTGGGCCGCGAGGCCACCGATGAGGAACTGGCCGCCGAATCCGGCATCCCGGTCGACAAGATCAACGACCTGCTCGAGCACAGCCGCGACCCGGTGAGCCTGGACATGCCGGTCGGCTCCGAGGAAGAAGCCCCGCTGGGCGACTTCATCGAGGACGCCGAGGCGATGTCGGCCGAGAACGCGGTGATCGCCGAGTTGCTGCACACCGACATCCGCAGCGTGCTGGCCACGCTCGACGAGCGCGAGCACCAGGTGATCCGGTTGCGGTTCGGCCTCGACGACGGCCAGCCGCGCACGTTGGACCAGATCGGCAAGCTGTTCGGGCTGTCCCGCGAGCGGGTCCGCCAAATCGAGCGGGACGTAATGTCCAAACTCCGCAACGGGGAGCGCGCCGACAGGCTACGGTCATACGCGAGCTGACAACTCACTCAAGCTAGGTAGCAGCCGGTATGCCCGCCGCGTCAGCGGCGGGCATACTGCTTGCCTGGGAGGCGTTACACCCATTCACGCAGCTGGCCAAGTAGACTCAGCGTCGATGGAAGGTGCTGAATGAACGACCTGGTTGACACCACCGAGATGTACCTGCGGACCATCTACGACCTCGAAGAAGAGGGCGTGACGCCGCTACGTGCCCGAATCGCCGAACGCCTCGATCAGAGCGGGCCGACTGTCAGCCAAACCGTGTCCCGCATGGAGCGCGACGGGTTGCTCCACGTGGCCGGTGACCGCCACCTCGAGCTCACCGACAAGGGCCGGGCGCTGGCCGTGGCCGTCATGCGCAAGCACCGCCTCGCCGAGCGATTGCTGGTCGACGTCATCGGGGTGCCCTGGGAAGAAGTGCACGCCGAGGCGTGCCGCTGGGAGCACGTGATGAGCGAGGAGGTCGAGCGGCGATTGGTCAAGGTGCTCAACCACCCGACCACGTCGCCCTTCGGCAACCCGATCCCCGGGCTTCTGGACCTGGGTGTGGGCCCCGAGTCCGGCGCCGAGGAGTCCATCCTCGTCCGGCTGACCGAGTTGCCCCCCGGCTCCCCGGTGGCCGTCGTGGTCCGGCAGCTCACCGAACACGTCCAGGGCGACACCGGCCTGATCACCCGCCTCAAGGACGCCGGCGTGGTCCCCAACGCGCGCGTGACCGTCGAGACCGGCCCCGCCGGCGTGACCATCGTCATCCCGGGCCACGAAAACGTCACCCTGCCGCACGAGATGGCCCACGCGGTCAAGGTCGAAAAGGTCTGACCCGCCCCGTCGCCTCCCGGCTAACCCGCCCTGCGGCCGAACGGCCGCCGCGGCGGTAGCCGCACCCCGAACTGCTTGGCCAGCCGATACCCGGTCAGCGCGAGATCCCGGATGTCCTCGGGCCGCAGACCCGACTGCAACGCGGTGTCCAGCATGCCCGCCATCCGATGCCCGGGCTCACAACGCAGCGCCTCCTGCAGCGACACCCCCGCCAGTGGACCGTCGCCGCGCGCGTACGCGCTGAACGCGAGCAGGACCAGCGCCTCGACCCGCCACGGCACCGGCAGGGTGCGCGAAAGCACCGCCCACAGCGACTCGACGTCGTCGGCGCCCTCGCCGACGGCCAGCGCGTACAGGATGTCGCGGACCTGCGGATCGCTCAGCGCGCAGCCCAGCGCCGCCAGTTCGGCGTCGGACAGCGATTCACCCGAGGCGACCCGGGCGGCGGCCGCCATCGCGCTCTCCACGTCGCCGCGGGTGCAGCGGACCGGGTGCGCGCGATGCGCGGCGCGGCGCCGGGCGGCCTGCCGGCCGACCGCGCCGGCCAACGCGGCGCTGCGCTGCGGATCGTCGGGCGCGATGACCGCCTGCAGGTCGGCGCGCCGCGGGTAGAGCCGCCTGCCCTCCAACACCGCCGCGGCCGCCAGCGGCGACGCCGACGGGTCCTCGACGAGGCCGCTCGATCCGCAGCCCTCGACACAATGCCAGCGCCCGCCCAGGGCGACCCGGTCGACCACGTGGGTGGCCCACAGCTCAATGCCGTGCTGCGACAAGGACTCTGCGAGCGCCTCACACAGCTGCCGGTACTCCTCGTTGCAGCTGGGGCAGTGCGCGCCGTCCGCGTCGACGATCACCGCGATGACGGCCTCGGGCCGGGCCGCGGCGGCGACCTCCGCGAGGTGACCGACCCGGTCGACCAACTCCTCGGAGAGGTCGACCCGCATCACCGACCCGAGCTGTCGATCGTCCAAAGACACTAGAACCAATGAATTTTCGGGAATGAAGCCGAGAACGGCGGGCAGCGCGGCGATGAGTGCGCCGGGGCGGGAAAGCTCGAAGTCGGGTCGGGGATGCGTGGTCATGAGCACCAACGCTGACGGCCGCCACCGTCAGCCGGTGCTCGCGCGCCCCGGCGCGGCGACGGAGCTGTGGATGAACCCGGCACTGTGAGTTGTGCTGCTCTACTGTTTAGCCCATGGGCTCGGCGCAAGAGTACGACATGGTGGTCATCGGTTCGGGGCCCGGCGGGCAGAAGGCCGCCATCGCCTCCGCCAAGCTGGGCAAGTCGGTCGCCGTCGTCGAACGCGGCCAGATGATCGGCGGCGTGTGCGTCCAGACCGGCACCATCCCGTCAAAGACGTTGCGCGAGGCGGTGCTTTACCTCACCGGGATGAGCCAACGCGAACTCTACGGCGCGAGCTACCGGGTGAAAGAGAAGATCACCCCGGCCGATCTGTTGGCCCGCACCCAGCACGTGATCGGCAAGGAAGTGGACGTGGTGCGCAATCAGCTGATGCGCAACCGCATCGACCTGCTGATCGGTCACGGGCGATTCGTCGACCCGCACACCATCGAGGTCGAAGACCCGTCACGGCGCGAAAAGGTAACCATCAGTGGCAAATACATCGTCATCGCCACCGGCACCAGGCCCGCGCGGCCGTCCGGCGTCGAGTTCGACGAAGAGCGCGTGCTCGACTCCGACGGGATCCTCGACCTCAAGACGTTGCCCACCTCGATGGTGGTCGTCGGCGCCGGCGTGATCGGCATCGAGTACGCCTCGATGTTCGCCGCGCTGGGCACCAAGGTCACCGTGGTGGAAAAGCGCGACGACATGCTGGACTTCTGCGACCCCGAGGTGGTCGAGGCGCTGAAGTTCCACCTGCGCGACCTGGCGGTGACGTTCCGGTTCGGTGAGGAGGTGACCGCGGTCGACGTCGGCTCGGCGGGCACCGTCACCACCTTGGCCAGCGGCAAGCAGATTCCCGCTGAGACGGTCATGTACTCGGCCGGCCGGCAGGGACAGACCGACCATCTCGACCTGCACAACGCCGAGCTCGAGGCCGACAACCGCGGCCGGATCTTCGTGGACGACTATTTTCAGACGAAGGTGCCGCACATCTACGCCGTCGGGGACGTGATCGGTTTCCCCGCGCTGGCCGCGACCTCGATGGAGCAGGGGCGGCTCGCCGCCTACCACGCGTTCGGGGAAGCGTGCGACGGCATCACCGAGCTGCAGCCGATCGGCATCTATTCGATCCCCGAGGTCTCCTACGTCGGCGCCACCGAGGTGGAGCTGACCAAGGACGCCATCCCCTACGAGGTCGGGGTGGCCCGGTACCGGGAGCTGGCACGCGGCCAGATCGCCGGGGACTCCTACGGCATGCTCAAGCTGCTGGTGTCCACCGAGGACCTCAAGCTGCTCGGCGTGCACATCTTCGGCACCAGCGCCACCGAGATGGTGCACATCGGCCAAGCGGTGATGGGGTGCGGGGGCACGGTGGACTACCTGGTGGACGCCGTGTTCAACTACCCCACGTTTTCCGAGGCCTACAAGGTGGCCGCGCTCGACGTGATGAACAAGGTGCGCGCGCTCAACCAGTTCCGGCGCTAGCTAGCAGGCGTCCTGCAGGTCGCTGGGGATCGGGTCGCCCGGGCCACCGGCTTCGGCGCGGGCCAGCAGCTCGGCGGTCTGGCCGTCGAACGGCGCCGAGTACGAGATGTCCGCGGCGCACCCACCGCGCTCGAGACCGCCGATCAGGCCGGTGACCGTGGTGCCGCTGACCCAGGGCGCGCCGCTGGTGCCGTCCACCAGACCTTCGCACGCCAGCGCGGGGAATCCGCTGTCGCTGACCGAGGTGCTGCCCTGACATCCGATGGGCGCCCCGCCCACGCCGACCGGATACCCCAGCACGGTCACGCGACTGCCCGGCGGCGGCGTCACGCCCAGCGTCAGCGCCAAACCGGCGCGGGACTCGACGTCGGCGCCGGTGTCGTTGCTGACCCGCGCGATCGCGTAGTCGGCGTGCGGATCCTTGCTGGCGACCCAGCGGGGATCGAGGTAGACCGCGTCGGCCTTCCACACGTCGGTGGGAGCGGGCGCGGCGTCGCCGGCGAAACCGGGAACGAAGGTGATCAGCGACGCTCCGGCCAGGCAATGCGCCGCGGTCATGATCAGGTCCCCGCCCTTCGAATGCACCACCGAACCGGTGCAAACGTGGAGCGGGCCGCCGTCGATGAAGATCGCCCCGATGCGCCGGTCCGGCTCGACCGGGCCCGCAACCGCCTTCTGCTCGGGCTGGCTGAGCCGCTGCACCGGGCCACCGGTTCGCGGCGCCGACACCGGGGCGCCCGACACCTGCTCGATGGGCCGGTGACACGACGTCAGCGACGTCGCCACCCCCACCACCGAGCAGAGCACCAGGATCGGTATGCGCATCGCCTTCATCATGCCCGACGGTGTGGCGGCGAGCCGACTTCCGCGCACTGCGCTGCGCGAAGGCGTTTGCTGACGCACCGGCCGGGCCCCCCGATATGTTCTCACCGGATTACGGCTGAGAATTATCGCGTTCCAGGGTGCGGACGGGGAACCGAGTTCGCTGTTCGATGTGGGTGCCGCCTGATTCGGGGGACAATTGGTAGGGCACCCTGGAGAGACGCCCGAGAGGAGGCGATCGAAGATGGATCACCATCAAGACCCAGGTGATCAGTACCAGCCGGGGCAGCCAGGCATGTACGAACTGGAGCTGCCGGCGCCGCAGTTGTCGACGTCCGACGGCCGCGGCCCCGTACTCGTGCACGCCCTGGAGGGCTTTTCCGACGCCGGTCACGCCATCCGGCTGGCGGCCTCGCACCTCAAGGCGGTGCTGGATACCGAGCTGGTCGCGTCCTTCGCGATCGACGAATTGCTGGACTACCGCTCACGGCGGCCGCTGATGACCTTCAAGACCGATCACTTCACCAACTATGACGATCCGGAGCTGAGCCTCTACGCGTTGCGCGACACCGTCGGCACCCCGTTTCTGTTGCTGGCGGGCATGGAGCCGGATCTCAAGTGGGAGCGCTTCATCACCGCGGTGCGCCTGCTGGCCGAGCGCCTCGGCGTGCGCCAGACCATCGGCCTGGGCACCGTCCCGATGGCGGTTCCGCACACCCGTCCGACCACCATGACCGCGCACTCCAACAACCCGGAGTTGATCGCCAATTTCCAGCCGTGGATCGCGGAGATCCAGGTCCCCGGCAGCGCGTCCAACCTGCTGGAATACCGGATGGGCCAGCATGGCCACGAAGTGGTCGGCTTCACCGTGCACGTCCCGCACTACCTCACGCAGACCGATTACCCGGCCGCCGCGCAGGCCTTGCTCGAGCAGGTCGCCAAGACCGCGTCCCTCGAGCTGCCGCTGACCGCGTTAACCGAAGCGGCGGAGGTGATTCGGGCCAAGATCGACGAGCAGGTCGAAGCGAGCGCAGAGGTCGCTCAGGTGGTGGCCGCGCTGGAGCGCCAGTACGATGCCTTCATCGACGCTCAGGAGAACAGGTCGTTACTATCACGCGACGAGGATCTGCCGAGCGGCGACGAGCTAGGCGCAGAATTCGAGCGATTTCTGGCCCAGCACGCGGAGAAGAAGTTCGACGACGACGACCAGGCCTGACCCCGGGCCCAAACCCCCAGCCACACCGCCCTTAGCCCGGCCCGACAGCAAGGTTGGCCCTATGACCGAGCGGAAGCGCAAGAACACGCTCCGCCCGGTGCGTGAAGTGACCGCACCCAGACTCGAGTTCCGCACCATCCACGGTTACCGCCGCGCATACCGCATCGCGGGCTCCGGGCCGGCGATCCTGCTGATCCACGGCATCGGCGACAACTCCACCACGTGGAATGCCGTGCAGGCCAAGCTCGCCCAGCGCTTCACGGTCATCGCCCCGGACCTGCTGGGCCACGGCCGATCCGACAAGCCGCGCGCGGACTACTCGATCGCCGCATACGCCAACGGGATGCGCGACCTGCTCAGCGTGCTCGACATCGAGCGCGTGACCATCGTCGGTCATTCGCTGGGCGGCGGTGTGGCCATGCAATTCGCCTACCAGTTCCCGCATTTGGTGGAGCGGCTGATCCTGGTGGGTGCCGGCGGCGTGACCAAGGACGTCAACTTCGTCTTGCGGTGGGCGTCGCTGCCGATGGGCAGCGAAGCCATCGCCCTGCTGCGATTGCCCCTGGTGCTGCCGGCGGTTCAGGTCGTGGGCCGCGTCCTGGGCGCCGCGTTCGGCAGCACCGGGCTGGGCCGCGACCTGCCCAACGTGCTGCGGATCCTCGATGACCTGCCGGAACCGACGGCGTCGGCGGCATTCAGCCGGACCCTGCGGGCGGTGGTGGACTGGCGCGGTCAGATCGTCACCATGCTCGACCGATGTTATTTGACCGAAGCCATCCCGGTGCAGATCGTCTGGGGCACCAAGGATGTGGTGGTTCCGGTGCGGCACGCGTGGATGGCCCACGCGGCGATGCCCGGTTCGCGGCTCGAAATCTTCGAGGGCTCCGGCCACTTTCCCTTTCACGACGATCCGGCCCGCTTCATCGATGTCGTCGAGCGCTTCATGGACTCCACCGCCCCCGCCGAATACGACCAGGCCGCCCTGCGCGGGTTGCTGCGCACCGGCGGCGGCGAGCAGGCCGTCACCGGCCCGGCCCGCGCCCGCGTCGCCGTCCTGAACGCCATGGGGTCCGACGAACGCAGCGCCACCTGATTCCACCGTGATCGAGACCGCCGGGTTCGGGGCCGTACAGTCGGGCCATGGGTATCGACGTCACGGTGTTGCGGGTGTTCACCGATGCGGACGGCAATTTCGGCAATCCGCTGGGCGTGGTGGATGCCGGCCAGGTGCGGGTCGCGGACCGGCAGCGGTTGGCCACCCAATTGGGCTACAGCGAAACGGTTTTCGTTGACCTTCCGGCCGCGGGCTCGGCAACCGCGCACGCCACGATCTACACGCCCCGGACGGAGCTCCCGTTCGCCGGGCATCCGACGGTCGGCGCCTCGTGGTGGCTGCGGGAACACGGTTCACCGATCAACACGCTGCAGATACCGGCGGGCATCGTGCAGGTGGGCTACGACGAACTCCACACCCGCATCAGCGCCCGCGCGGAGTGGGCACCCGAGTTCGCGCTGCACGAATTCGGTTCGGCCGACGATGTTCTCGCCGCCGACCCGACGGACTTTCCCGACGACACGGCGCACTACCTGTGGGCCTGGACCGACCGGGCCACCGGGTCGCTGCGGGTGCGCATGTTCGCCGCCAACCTCGGCGTGCCCGAAGACGAGGCCACCGGTTCGGCCGCGATGCGGATCACCGACTACCTGAGCCGAAACCTGCGGATCACCCAGGGCAACGGCTCCGTCATCGAAACCACCTGGAGCGCCGAAGGGTGGGTCGCGGTGGCCGGACGGGTGGTCAATGACGGTGTGCGACAGGTGGGCTGACGATGGGCCGCGGGTGGTGAACGCTCAGCGCTGCCGGCGCAACACCGCGGCGAGGTGGTCCTGCAGCGGCTGGCCGACCGCGCCCATTTGCACCGAGTAGGACAGCTCGTCGCCGTCGATGCGGAAGGAACGGCCAAGTCCCGTCACCTCTTTGGCGGTGGGCGTCAGGCCGACGGCCGTGGTGGCCATCTGCATTTCGATGACGTCGCCGGTGACCGAATAGGTGCCGACCTCGATCTCGGTGATGCCACTGGGATGGGCCAGCACCAGTTCGACGCGGCCCGGTTGCGGCACGCGAAGATATCCCGTCTCGGCGTGTAACGGCTTGCCGTCGGCCACCGCCTTGGTTTTCTGGGCGTAGGCCAGAAATGGTTTGCCCACATGGGCGAACGTGACCTCTTCGAGGTAGTCGAACGGCGGGATCGTCGGGTATTTGCCCGCACCCTGGCCGACCCAGGTGCCCAGGAGCGGGGCCAGGGCCGCGAGGTCGGGATGCAACTCAGGGGGCATGCACCGAGCCTAGCGGGCCGCCCAGCGAGCGCCCGGCGAGATCCGTCAGCCCGGAGTGGCCACTCCGCGGTGCTCACGAAGCGCCTGGATCTCGCGCTCGAAGTCGTCCGCGGATTCGAAAGAGCGATACACGGAGGCGAACCGCAAGTACGCCACCTCGTCGAGATCACGCAACGGCCCCAGGATGGCCAGGCCGACCTCGTGGCTGGGGACCTCCGGGGAAGCCACGGCGCGCACGGTGTCTTCGACCTGCTGGGCCAGCAGATTCAGCGCGTCGTCATCCACCTGACGGCCCTGGCAGGCCCGTCGGACTCCGCTGATGACCTTTTCCCTGCTGAAGGGCTCGGTGACGCCGCTGCGCTTGACCACCGCCAGGACCGCGGTTTCCACGGTGGTGAAACGTTTTCCGCACTCGGGGCACGACCGGCGGCGCCGGATCGCCTGCCCCTCGTCGGTTTCGCGCGAGTCGATCACCCGGGAATCCGGGTGGCGGCAGAAGGGACAGTGCATGACCGCTCCTTCACCGTGCCGACAACGGGGTACCGCAGAACTTTGAGCGTACCTGTGCGCTGACCTGCGCGGCTAACGGAGCCGCCGTCCGCGGGGCCGCGCCACGCGCGCCGGCCGCGTGCCGGGCCGGACCCGTTGTCGCACAACGGCCGTCAGCCGATCGGAGCGATCAGCGTTTGGCCCGCAACCAGCGTCGGCGAGTTCAGGTCGTTGAGCTCACGGATGCGGTCGGCCACCTGGGCGGCCGGCGCGTCGGGCGCCACGCGGTGAGCGACATCCTGCAGCGACTCCCCCGCGTCGACCCGCACGACGGCGAGCCGGTTCGGTACGGGCGCGGCCGAATTCGTCGAGTCACCGTTGAGTACCTGCCCGACATTCGCGACGAGACCCAGCCACAAGGTGATCGCCCCGGCGGCCAATGCCAGACCGACCGTCGTCAGCCACGTGACGGAGCGCCTGCGGTGCGGGGCGACCGACATCGCGACCCCGGTGCCGTAGTAACGCGTCGGCGCGCCCGCCGGCCGTGCCGGCGCGGGACGCCGCGAGCGGGCCAGCCCGTCCCTGCCGTACCGAACGCCCTGCACCGGTCCGTTGATCGGGCGCCGAAGACTGCTGGTACGCGGCGCAAGCGTGTGGATGATTGTCATCTGCGTTCCTCCGGTCAACTAGCTCTCGCTCGTGTGTTCGACTCTAATCGCTCGTGTGTTCGAAACCCGAACATTTGAGCGAAGCGTGTCGCACGAGCAAAACGCTAGATCACGCCACCGACAACTCCGTCGGCCTCTACCACTGTCACGAGGCACAAATACCCGATCTCGGCAAGAGTTACACATTTGTGATTCGGCCGATGGCGGCGTCTTTCCGGCCACGGCGCGCCGGGGCGACACGCAAGTCGAACACATGTTTGATTCTTGTCGGCGGTGCCGTTACATTCAGTGTCATGGGCGACAGCAACGACACTTCCCCGAACGACACCGGCCCGGCCGGAGCGGGCGGCCGGCTGCACTCCGTGGATTCCGCGCTGACCGAACGGCAGCGGACCATTTTGAATGTCATTCGCGCCTCGGTGACCAGCCGCGGCTATCCCCCGAGCATCCGGGAGATCGGCGACGCCGTCGGGCTGACGTCGACGTCCTCGGTGGCCCACCAGCTGCGCACGCTGGAACGCAAGGGGTATTTGCGCCGCGACCCCAACCGCCCACGGGCGGTCGATGTCCGCGGCGCCGACGACGACGTGGCGGCGCCCGCCACCGAGGTGGCCGGGTCGGATGCGTTGCCAGAACCGACGTTCGTCCCGGTTCTGGGCCGTATCGCCGCCGGTGGACCGATCCTCGCCGAAGAGGCCGTCGAAGACGTGTTCCCGCTGCCGCGTGAGCTGGTCGGCGAGGGCACGCTGTTCCTGCTCAAGGTGGTGGGTGACTCGATGGTGGAGGCCGCGATCTGTGACGGCGACTGGGTGGTGGTGCGCCAGCAGAACGTCGCCGACAACGGCGACATCGTCGCGGCGTTGCTGGACGGCGAGGCGACCGTCAAGACGTTCAAACGCGCCGGCGGTCAGGTGTGGCTGATGCCGCACAACCCGGCGTTCGACCCCATCCCGGGCAACGACGCGTCCGTGCTGGGCAAGGTCGTCACGGTGATCCGCAAGGTCTAGCGACCGGCGGCTAGTCGGCCCTGGTGAAGCCGTTGGCCAAGGCGACCTCTTCGCTGGACAACCAGATCTCGGGGAGCGTGTCCTGGTACAGGTCGCTGCCCGGCGTGTAATACAGGCCGTAACGAGCGCTCGCCTTGATCGGGTAGCCGTCGGGCGCCTGGTACGGGTCGTCGAGCGGCAGATGGATGGTCGGACGCCCATCCGGGCCCGCCAGCCCGTTGTCCGCGCCGTCTTCCTCGTCCGCGGCGGCGTGCCGCCCGCCGGATCGCTGCGCCGCGCCGGCGGCGAAGGCCGCGGCCTCGGCGGCCCCGGACACGTCGGGCTCCGCCGTGACACCCTCTTCGGGTTCGACTTCCGCATCCAGCACGGCGACGTCGGGATACTCATCCTCGGGGCCGGCGGTTTCCAGGGCACCGGTCACGGCCTCGGCGTCCGGCGGGGTGTGCGGAACGGCGACGTCGGGATACTCGTCCTTTGCGTACTCGTCCTCGACGTAGCCGGCGTCCGCGTAGTCGGCGTCGACGTAGGCGGCGTCATCCGCGGTCTCGGACTCGGCGACCTCGGGAACGGCGTCGGTGTAGTCGGTGTAATCGGCTTCGGCGTCGGGATAGTCGGCCTCCGACAGCATCTCCTCCGACACGACGGGGATGGAGTCGGTGTCGATCGCGTCGGGGTCCTCCTCCTCGAGCCCGTATTCGCTCTCCGTCGGAACCTGACGCTGCCAGCTGACCCGCGCGGTGGCCGCGGCCTCCGTCGGCCGCTCGGGTTCGTGCGACCCGCCGAGCGCGAAATGCTCGCTCGCGAGGTCGGGTTCCTCCGGCCCCCAGGGCGCGTCGGCCGCGTCATAGCCGTGATCGGGCGCGTAGCCGGCGGCATCCTCGCTCCCGGAGCGACGCCGGCGCCATGCGAACAGCACCCACACCAACACCACCAGCAGCACCAGGACCGGTATCGCGGCCAGCCACCACCACGAATGCCCGCCGAATTTGTTGGCGTGGGACGGCATGGCCGCATTGCTCGGCTGGTTCTGACCCGACACCTGCAGTCCGCTCAACAACGGCGCCAGGTTGGACGGATCCGTGCTGAACGTGTTCTTCGCCCGGTTCCACGAAATCTTGCCGCCGGTGAACTGCTGGGAGATCACGTCGCCGTCCACGGCCTGGTCGCCGACCGGCGCCCCCAGTTTGCCGGCCGGACCGCGAAGTTTGTCCCAGGCGGCCTTCATCGCCCCGCGCACGACGAACGCGCCGTGCTCGGCGGTCCGGAAGATCACCGGCTTGTCGGTGGCCGAGAAGGTGCAGATCCGGCTGGAAGGACCGATTCCGCCGTCGGTTTCGTTGGTGACGGGGAAGCCGAGGTCGCTGCCGACAGGCCCGCCGAGCGACTCGTATTTGGACAGTATGTCGGTCTCGAGGGCGTTCGCACCGGTAGCCGGGGTGAAGAACACCTTGCCGCCGGCGAAGTTCTGGACGATGCCGTCACCGCCGATGGGGGTCTGCCCGCCCTGCTTGGCGCCCAGCGGTCCGTTGGGCCCCCCGGCCGCCCGCCAGGCCATGTTGATGGCCGCGGTGGGATCGATCGCGACCTGCAGGCCCTTCAACTGGTCGGCCAGCCCCGGCGGTTCGGTGGTGAACTCCTTGGTCTGCCGGTTCCACGAAAGCTGTCCGCCGCTGAACTTCTGCGAGGACACCTCGCCGTTGTAGGTCTCGTCGCCGACCGGCACACCGAGCACGCCGCCCGAACTGCCGAGCTTGTCCCAGGCGGAGTTGATGGCGCCGCGCACCACGTACGGGCCGTGCTCGGGCGTCCAGAAAATGACCGGCTTGTCGGTGGCCGAGAAGGTGATCACCCGGCTGTCGGGGCCGGCCAGGCCCGGCACTTCGTTGATGGCCGGGAAACCCAGATCGCTGCCGGCCGGCCCGCCCAGCATCTCGTATTTCTCCAGGATGGGCCCGTAGGCGAATTTGGCGCCGGTGGCCGGGGTGAAGAACATCTTGCCGCCGTCGAAGTTCAGGGCGAACCCGTCTCCGGCGGGGTAGACATCGCCCTTGCGGGGGCCGAGCGGGGACGTGTCGCCGCCGGCCTTTTCCCACGCGGCCATCATCGCCGCTTCGGCGTCGCCTATCGGGCTCGCGGTGGCGGCGGGCGCCAGCAATACGGCGGCCAGTGCTGTGGTCGTCAAGCTGACCAGCGCGCTTCCGATCAGCTTGCGCATGTGACCTCTGTGCACCTTCACCAAGCCTTCCAGCCTCCGGATACGGCTCTATCTGCGGCTATGCCCTTACCTGCATAACCGGCGAGCGGGCCGTTCTTCCGCGGGGAATGGACCCGCGCACGATCCGCCTTATCGCCGGGCTCGCACAACTTTGCTCCTGCCAACAAGAAATGCGAAGTCAAATCACGAATTTTACAAAAAGGGATACCACACCGATGTCGAAATGATGCCGGGCCACGGCCAAACCGCGACAAACCATGCCACCACCCCAGCGCCGTTGCGAATAGCGCACCGAAAGCCGATCGCGACCGTGGTCGTCGTGCACGACTTCCAAACTGCGGACTCGCACAGCGGAATTGCGCGCACCGAGGTTGCTGCTGGCGCACGAAGCGACCTCGGCGGCGCAGATAAAGGCAATGCCGTTACCGGCGACGGTGTTCGCCGCCCGGATGACGGTCCACCAAACGAAAGGCTATACCCCGAGGCCGCGGCCGATTATTTCCTTCATGATTTCGGTCGTGCCGCCGTAGATGGTTTGCACCCGCGCATCCAGATAGGCACGGGCGACCGGGTATTCGCGCATGTAACCGTAGCCGCCGTGCAATTGCAGACAGCGGTCGATCAGGTGCACCTGCTTTTCGGTGGAGTACCACTTGGCCATTGCCGCCTGTTCGGCCGTCAGCTTGTGGTCCAGGTGCAGGCGGACGAATTCGTCGACCATCATGCGCACCACGGTCGCCTCGGTCGCCAGCTCGGCGAGCACGAAGCGGCTGTTCTGGAAGCTGCCGATCGGCTTGCCAAAAGCCTTGCGCTCCTTGGTGTATTGCAGCGTCTGCTCGAGCACCTGCTCCATCGCCGCGGCCGCCATGATGGCGATCGAGATCCGTTCCTGAGGCAGGTTCTGCATGAGGTAGATGAACCCCATGCCCTCTTGGCCCAGGAGGTTTTCGGCCGGCACGTGCACGTCGGTGAATGACAGCTCGGCCGTGTCCTGCGCGTCCAGCCCGATCTTGTCCAGGTGCCGGCCGCGCTCGAAGCCTTCCATCCCGCGTTCGACGGCGAGCAGGGAAAAGCCCTGCGCGCCCTTGTCCGGATCGGTCTGCGCGACGACGATCACCAGGTCGGAGTTGATTCCGTTGGTGATGAACGTCTTTGAACCGTTGAGCACATAGTGGTCGCCCTGCTTGACCGCGCGGGTCTTGATGCCCTGCAGGTCACTGCCGGTGCCCGGCTCGGTCATCGCGATCGCCGTAATCAGTTCTCCGGTACAGAATTTCGGCAACCAGCGCTGCTTCTGCTCCTCGGTGGCCAGGGCCAACAGGTACGGCGCCACGATGTCGTTGTGCAGGCCGAAACCGATGCCGCTGTAGCGGCCCGCCGTGGTCTCCTCGGTGATGATCGTGTTGTACCGGAAGTCCGGGTTGCCGCCGCCGCCGTACTCCTCGGGCACCGCCATGCCGAGGAAGCCCTGCTTGCCGGCCTCGAGCCACACACCGCGGTCGACGATCTTGGCCTTCTCCCACTCGTCGTGGTACGGCGCGACGTGGCGCTCGAGGAAGCCCCGGTAGGACTCACGGAACAGGTCGTGCTCTGACTCGAAAAGAGTGCGCTGGTATTTGATGGCGCTGCTCATGGAAAGACCTCCGGCGACTGGGATTTCTGCAGCCCAACATATACCAACCGGACGGTTGGTCGGCAGCTGGCGGGTCGGCGGCGGCGCTGCGGCGGCGGTGGGCTGCGGGAATCGGCGGCTAGGTGTGATGTCCAGGGAGGTTGGTCAGTCGGGTGACCGGTGGCTGGCCTCCGATGGCGGAGTGGGGTCGGTGGTGATTGTAGAAGTGCAGCCAGCCGGCTAGAGCGGTGTCGCGCTGTTGGGTTGATTCGTAGAGTCGAGCGTAGGCCCAGCCGTCGGCCAGAGTGCGGTGGAATCGCTCGATCTTGCCGTTGGTCTGCGGTCGGTATGGACGGGTTCGCTTCGGGGTAATGCACAGCTCGGCGCAGGCATCACGCCATGCGTAGGACTTGTAGGCCGAGCCGTTGTCTGAGAGGACTCGTTCGACGGTGACGCCGTGGTCGGTGAACCACGCCACGGCGCGCTGCAGCACGCCGATCGCTGTGACCGCCTTCTCGTCCGCGCAGATTTCGGCGTAGGCCATCCGGGAATGATCGTCAATGACGGTGTGCACGAACGCCGTTCCGATCCGGGGGCGATAGTCCTTGCCGCGCTGGCCAGTGCGCCGGGCGGTCTGTCGGGCGTTGTGCTTGCTGATTTGTCGGCTCACGAACTTGTGCCCGCCGCCGTCGGGGATGTTGCCGAACTTGGTGACGTCGACATGGACCAGCGCTCCGGGCGAGGCGTGCTCGTAACGACGCAATGGCTCGCCGGTGACGCGGTCGATGTAGGACAGCCGGTTGATACGGCAGCGGGTCAACACCGCATGCACGGTCGAGGCCGGCACACCGAGCCGGCCAGCGATCTGTACTGGACCAAGCCGGTGACGCCACCGTAACCGCACGATCCGCCGCACCATGCGTGGCCCGGTCCTGGTCGGGCTGACACGGGGCCGCGAGCTGCGATCGGCCATCCCGGCCACCCGTTCGGTTCGAAATCGGTCGGCCCATTTCTTGGCGGTTCGTGGGGCGACCATGAACATCTTGGCTGCCGCGGCGTAGGTCCAGCCCTGCTCGACGACGAGGCGAGCAAGCCTCAAACGAGCGCGTGGCGTCAAAGCAGCGTTAGCGTGGGACACGAAGGCCTCCTGGTTGATGAAGCGGTTTCTAGACAGCTCCACTTCATAACCGGAGGCCTTCACCTGTCACACAGGCTCACCGATACCAAACGGGACAATGTCCCTGGACATCACAGCTAGGCCGGGCCGCTCAGTGGGCGGCGAATTCGCGCAGCCGGCCGGCCAAGGCGACCGGAACCCGGGCCTTGATCCGGGTGCCCTCGGCGTTGTGCTCCTCCTGCTGAACGCGCCCGTCGGCGTGCAGGCGGGCCACCAGGTCCCCGCGGTGATACGGGATCACCACGTCCACGGCGGTGTCGGCGGGAACGGCCAGCTCGGCGATCCGCCGGCGCAGGGCGTCGATGCCCTCGCCGGTGCGCGCGGACACGAAGACCGCGCCCGGCAGCGCGTGGCGGAGCTTGGCCAACGCCACATCGCTTGCGGCGTCGACCTTGTTCACCACCAGCAGCTCGGGCGGCGGCGCGCCGTCATGGTCGGCGATAACGTCGGAGACCACCTGCCGCACCGCGTTGATCTGCGCCAGCGGGTGGGCGTCGGAGCCGTCGACGACGTGCACCAGCAGGTCGGCGTCGACGACCTCCTCCAGCGTGGAGCGGAAGGCCTCGACGAGCTGGGTGGGCAGGTGCCGGACGAATCCGACGGTGTCGGTGATCGTGTAAGCGCCGGCCGCCTTGGAATCGGGGTCGAACTCGGCGCGGCGGGTGGTGGGCTCCAGGGTGGCGAACAACGCGTCCTGCACCAGCACGCCCGCCCCGGTCAGCGCGTTGAGCAGGCTGGACTTGCCCGCGTTGGTGTAGCCGACGATGGCGATCGACGGCACGTCGCTGTGTAGCCGCCGACTGCGCTGGGTGTCGCGGACCTGCTTCATGTCCTTGATCTCGCGGCGCAGCTTCGACATCCGCTCGCGGATGCGCCGCCGGTCGGTCTCGATCTTGGTCTCACCGGGGCCGCGCAGGCCCACGCCTCCCCCGCTGCCGCCGGCGCGGCCACCGGCCTGCCGCGACATCGACTCACCCCAACCGCGCAGCCGCGGCAGCATGTATTCCATCTGGGCCAGCGACACCTGAGCCTTGCCCTCCCGGCTGGTGGCGTGCTGGGCGAAGATGTCCAGGATCAGCGCGGTGCGGTCGATGACCTTGACCTTCACCGCCTTCTCCAGCGCCGTCAGCTGCGCCGGCGACAGCTCACCGTCGCAGATGACGGTGTCGGCGCCCGTCGCCAGCACCACTTCGCGCAGTTCGGCGGCCTTACCCGAACCGATGTAGGTCGACGGGTCGGGCTTGTCGCGGCGCTGGATGAGCCCTTCGAGCACCTGGGAGCCGGCGGTTTCGGCCAGCGCCGCCAGTTCGGCCATGCTGGCCTGGCTGTCGGCGGCGGTGCCGTCGGTCCACACGCCCACCAGGACGACCCGCTCGAGCCGAAGCTGGCGGTACTCGACCTCGGTGACGTCGGCGAGTTCGGTCGACAGGCCGGCGACGCGGCGCAGCGCCGACCGATCCTCGAGGGCGAGTTCGCCCGTACTGGGCTCCGTGACCGTGGGAGCGTGATCGCGAAATTCGGGATGTGTCATAGGCAATAAGAGATGATGCACGCAAAGTCGGTGTCGCGCATCTGAATTAACGCTACTGTTCGCGCCACCATTCCTCGCTGATTTCTCCTTGGGCCACCAGTACCGACGGCCCCCGCAGGTAGCTGGTGGCGTCGGTGATGGTGACGACGACCTCGCCGCCCGGCACCCGAACGGTCAGCGTGCCGGTGTCCGCGCCGGCGCCGGCCAGCGCGGCGACCGCGGCCGCGACCGTTCCGGTGCCACACGAGCGTGTTTCGCCCACTCCCCGCTCGTGGACGCGCATGTGCACCGCCCCGTCGGCCGGTGCGGTGAGGATCTCGACGTTCACCCCCTCGGGGAATTGGGCGGGATCGAAACTCACCGGCGCGGCCACGTCCAGCGCCGCCAACGCGTCGACGGTCAGGTCGGGGTCGACGCAGGCCAAATGCGGATTGCCCACGTCGATCGCCACGCCGGAAAACCGGCGGCCGCCCACCGTCGCTTCAAAGGCCTGTCCCCCGCTGCCCAGCGTGTTGGCCTTGCCCATGTCGACGCTGATGTCGGCGGTCGCCGCGTCGACGCGATGCACGGTGACCAGGCGTGGACCGGCCAGCGACCCGACCACGAAATCGTCGCGGCCCTCCAGGCCGCTGGCGCGCAGGTAGTGGGCGAAGACCCGCACGCCGTTGCCGCACATCTGGGCGATGGACCCGTCCGCGTTGCGGTAGTCCATGTACCAGTCGTCGGCGGCCACCCCGTCGGGCAACCGGTCGAGCACGCCGGCCGCGGCGGCGGCGCCGGCCGTGGTGACCCGCAGCACCCCGTCGGCGCCCAGCCCGCGTCGCCGGTCGCAGAGCGCGGCCACCCGCGACCCGGTCAGGCACAGCTCGGCCTGCGGGTCGGGCAGCACCACAAAGTCGTTCTGGGTGCCGTGGCCCTTTGCGAATTTCACCTGTTCAGGATACGTGCCGCCACGCGTGCACCGCGCCGTCGACGAGCCGGGCGCGATCGGCGGCGTCCAGCCACTGCACGCGGTGGTCGCGGCGAAACCAGGACCGCTGCCGTCGCACGTAGCGTCGGGTGCCCACGAACGTCTGCTCCCGGGCCTCGCGGAGTCGATCCGGACCGCCGCCGGCATCGAGCGCCGCGATCACCTGCGCGTAGCCCAGGGCCCGCGAGGCGGTGACCCCGTCGCGCAGGCCGCGCTCGAGCAGCGCGGTCACCTCGCCGACCAGGCCGTGGTCGAACATCGCGTCGGTCCGCTTGGCCAGCCGGTCATCGAGAATCGTTGTGTCACAATCCAACCCGATGATGACCGTGTCCCACCGGGGTGCGCCGATCCGCGGCGCGGAGGCGGCGAACGGCTGTCCGGTCAGCTCCACCACTTCCAGGGCCCGCACCGTGCGCCGGGCGTCGGTGGGCAGGATCGATGCGGCCGCGGCGGGGTCGCGACGGGCCAGCTCGGCGTGCAGCTCACCGACCCCGACCTCGGCCAGCCGCCGCTCCCAGCGGGCCCGCACCGCGGGATCGGTGGCGGGAAACGACCAGTCGTCGAGCAGCGACTGGATGTAGAGCATCGAGCCGCCGACGATGATGGGCACCGCGCCGCCGGCCGCGATCGCTTCGATGTCCGCGGCGGCGGCGCGCTGATAGCGGGCGACGGTCGCGGTCTCGGTGACGTCGAGGACGTCGAGCTGATGGTGCGGAATGCCGCGGCGCGCCTCGACGGGCAGCTTGGCGGTGCCGATGTCCATGCCGCGATAGAGCTGCATCGCGTCGGCGTTCACGATCTCCGCGCCCAGCCGCTCGGCGATGTCGAGGGCCAGCTGCGACTTGCCGCTTCCGGTGGGGCCGATGATCGCCAGTGGTCGCACGGCCACCGTCACAGCTGCCAGGCGCCGGCGAAGTAGCCCACCCCGTAGGGCGCCCCCCGATAGAGCTCCTTGGCCGATCGCGGCCCCGGCTCGGACAGGCCGGCCAGCACCTGAAAGGCGACCCGCCCCAGGATCTGGTGCGGCAGGCGGATCAGCTCCGTGATGTCGCCGCCGGCCAGCGCGTCGTCCAGGGCGTCTTGCGCGGCGGCGTTGTCCGGGTCGTGTCCGCCGGGGGCGGCCGGGGTGAGGGTGTTGGCGCCGTCGGCGACGACCAGCACCCCGATCGGCTCGGGCAGCCGCTCGATCTCGGCCCGCAGTTCGCGGCCGCGGCTCAGCGCGGTATCGACGTCGTGGTCGTCGCGGTAGACGCGCACCTGGGCGCTGGCCTGCGGCTGCGCCTGGCCGCGCACCCAGCCACCCAGCAACGCGCACACCGGGAGCGCCACCGGCTCGGGCTCATCGCCGTTCTGCGGGGACAGCCGGACGCGCACGTCCACCCCGAAACCCGCGAACGTGCCCGCGGCGTCGGGACCGAATTCCTCGTTGGCGGGGCCCGTCCCGATGATCACCCAGCGTTCGGGCAGCATGGCGGCAGCGGCGATCGTCGCCGCGACCAGGTCGGCCATCTCGGCGGCGGCCGCCCCGGCGAGTTCGGGAACAAGCACCGGCGCCGACGGAACGATGGCAATGGCGCTCAGCACGCCACCAAACTAACGTGACCGAGCCGGCGGGCCAGAGTCAGTGGCGATCGCAAGCGCGGCGGAGCCGGGCGCAGCGGGTCGCCACCGTCAGGCCAGTGGCGATCGCCAGTCAGCAGCGTGAGCCGTCAGCGACAACCAGACACTCACCGTAGGGGCCGAGGCCATCCTCAGCGGATGCGTCCCGCGTTCGGACTTTTCGCGGCGCGCCCCCGCCGGGTTCGGTCCCGCCGACGGCGGCGGCCTCGCCGCGGGCCAACGCGATCGTCGCGATGATCACCACCGACACGGCGGCGATCAGCACGAACGCCTCGGGCCCGCTGGCGTTCAGCGTCTCACCCAACACGAGCACCCCGAGCAACCCCGCGACGACGGGCTTTGCCACCGTCATCGTCGGCAGCGACGCGGTCAGCGAGCCGGCGCGGAAAGCCGATTGCTGGAAGATCATCCCGGCCAGCGCCACCAACAGCCAGGGCACGAACTCCGGCGACGTCAGAACGCGCACGACGCCGCGCTCGGACATCTCGACGATGCCCTTGGTCAGCACCGCGAACAGCGCCAACGAGGAGCCGGCCACGACGGCGAGCAGCACGGGCGCGAACGGGCTACCGGACCAGATTCGTGCCGCCACCACGCAGGCCACCAGCAGCGGGACCATGATCAGGGCCACGATGACCCAGGTCTGCAGCGGGGCGCGCTGGTGACCGGACGCCGGGTCGCCGACGATGATGACCACCGCCAGCGCCGCGGCCAGGATCATCGCCCACATCCACTCCCGTGGCTTGACGCGATGGTGGGCGAGCCGCGCGTAGATGGGCAGCGCGAACAGCAGCGCGGTCACCTGCAGGGCGGTCACCAGGACCACCGAGCCCCATGCCAGGGCGGCGGCCTGCAGGCTGTAATTCGTGACCGCGGCCATGCCGCCGATCCACCATCGCGTGTCGCGCAGCGACATGCGGAACAGTTCGAGGTGCCCAACCTGCTTGTCGGTGATTTCGTGTGCGGAGCGCTGACGGATCACGTCGCCGATCGCCGATGCCAGCGCCGCGCACAGGGCAATCAACGCAGCGACATCAACTTTCGACATATTTCCCGACCCCCCAAGCGCACGACCGTCCGACCCAGCTTTCCCCGGGGCGCAAGCAAATACACGCACATTTCGCGTTCAGTTCAGATACAAATCTATGACGTTTCACACGTCCGGCCCGCGCCGCGGGCGACCTTTCGATTATTACTTCACCAATCTATGTGACCGCTTGGATAACTCTAAGAGAACGTCACAGGTAGTGCCGCGCGGGGCCGCCGCCCGGAATACCAAGGTGGCGGCGCGTGGCGGCGCAAGCTGCTTGAATACTGTTAGGCACCTGCTGGGAAAACCCGGATGGGTCGTCCGCAGATGCAGAAGACGGTGCCGCTACGCGCGGCAGGCGCGCGGCACACCAACCGCGCGGAAGGTTGCGAAAGGGTAGTGACGAGGGCATGACGGCTGACCAGCCTCGCGACGATTCAGCCCGGCCGGTGCCGCGTCCGGGGCCGCGCCCCGGTCCCCGGCCGGTGAGCTCGGGGTCGCGCCCGGCCGCTCACCCGGTGGTGGTGCCGCCCCCGCGCAGCGATCCGCACCAGTTCGGGCGCGTGGACGACGACGGCACGGTGTGGTTGATCAGCGCGGCCGGAGAGCGGGTCGTCGGCTCCTGGCAGGCCGGTGACCGCGAGGCCGCGTTCGCCCACTTCGGTCGGCGGTTCGACGACCTCGCCACCGAGGTCACGCTGATGGAGGAGCGGCTGGCCTCGGGGACCGGGGACGCGCGCAAGATCAAGGCGCACGCGTCCGAGCTGGCCGAGACGCTGCCGACGGCCGCGGTGCTGGGCGATATCGATGCCCTGGCCGCCCGGTTGACCGGCATCGCCGAACACGCCGAGGCGACCGTCGCCGCGGAACGCTCCCGACGCGAGGAGCATCGGGCCGCCCAGACCGCCCGCAAGGAGGCGCTGGCCGCCGAGGCCGAGGAGTTGTCCGCCACCTCGACGCAGTGGAAGGCCGCCGGCGATCGGCTGCGCGCGATCCTCGACGAGTGGAAGACGATCAGCGGCCTGGACCGCAAGGTGGACGACGCGTTGTGGAAGCGCTATTCCGCGGCCCGGGAGGCCTTCAACCGGCGGCGGGGAGCCCATTTCGCCGAGTTGGACCGGGAGCGTTCGGGAATTCGCCAGGCCAAGGAGCGGCTGTGCGAGCGTGCCGAGGAGCTGTCCGATTCGACCGACTGGACGGCGACCAGTGCGGAGTTCCGCAAGTTGCTCACCGAATGGAAAGCGGCCGGACGGGCGACCCGGGAGGTCGACGACGCCCTGTGGCGGCGCTTCAAGGCCGCCCAGGACGTGTTTTTCACCGCCCGCAACGCGGTGACCGCGGAAAAGGACGCGGAGTTCCGCGCCAACGCGGCGGCCAAGGAGGCGCTGCTGGCGGAGGCCGAGAAGCTGGACACCAGCAACCACGACGCCGCCCGGGCGGCGCTGCGCTCGATCGCCGAGAAGTGGGATGCGATCGGCAAGGTCCCGCGGGAGCGCTCCGCCGAGCTGGAGCGGCGGCTGCGCGCGGTCGAGAAGAAGGTGCGCGACGCCGGCGAGGCGGATTGGTCGGATCCCCAGGCGCAGGCCCGGGCCGAGCAATTCCAGGCCCGCGCCGAGCAATACGAGCAACAGGCGCAGAAGGCCGCGGCGGCGGGACGGACCAAAGAAGCCGAAGAGGCCAAGGCCAACGCCGAACAGTGGCGGCAGTGGGCGCAGGCGGCCGTCGAGGCCCTGAGCCGCAAGTCCTAACGGCCGCCGCCGGATCCCGTACTGCTTTCGGGATCGTCGGGCCGGCCCGTGGCGCCTGGGCGGTCGCGGTCATCCAGCAGCGAGGTCGACTGCTGCTGCGCGGCGAGGCGGCGGCGCTGCTCCTCGGCGGCGAGCTGCACGATGGTCCGCGACCACACCACGCGGGCCCAGTGGTAGATGAGCAGCAGCACGGTGATCCAGGCGACGATCAGGCCCCACCCCGGCCCCGGGTGCCCCGCGGCCACGGTCTGACGCGACCAGATCGCCAGCATGCCCGCCGCACCCGCGATCGCCGAGCCCGCCAGCGCAACCCAGGCCAGCGCCCAGCGCCGGGTCACCAGCGCCAGCATCGAAAAGCCCACGCCGAACACCAGCGCCAGCCACGCGAACACCCGCGACGGCAGCGCGACCGCGGCCGCCCCGGCGCCGTGGCTGCCGAACAGCACGTCCCAGCCGCGCACGTCGCCGGTGTGCGGCAGGATGAACGATCCCAGCAGCACGAACACCAGGATCGACACGAAGAAACCCCGTGGGCCGGGATCGAACCCGCGCGCCACCCGCCGTTCGGCGGCCTCGATCTCGGTCCGCAGCGCGCCGAGCTGTGGGTCTTCTTCTTTCATCGTGCACATCCCAGGGGTTCGGCCGGGCCGGCGGGCGGCCCGACGGCGGGCATGCCGAGACCGATGCCGCGCGGGCGCCGCCCGGTGGCGTGCGCGTCACCCGCCCGGGTGCGGCGATGGGTCAGGATGCCCGCATCGGCGATGAGGTGGTGGGGCGCGGCCCCGGTGATCACGGTGGTGACGATGTCGCCGGGCCGCGGCCGGGTGTCGACGGCTTGGTCGCCGGATTGGTCGACGGCTTGGTCGACGGCAAAGTGCACGAGCCGGCCGTCGCGGGCCCGCCCGCTCATCCGCGCGGTCGCGGTGTCCTTGCGCCCCTCGCCGGTGGCAACGAGCAGCTCGACCGTCTGCCCGACCAGGGCCTGGTTGCCCTGCAGCGAGATCTCCTCCTGCAGCGCGACCAGCCGCTCATAGCGTTCCTGCACAACGGCTTTCGGTATCTGCCCGTCGAGGTCGGCGGCGGGGGTGCCGGGTCGCTTGGAGTACTGGAAGGTGAACGCGGCCGAGAACCGGGCCGCGCGCACGACGTCCAGCGTGGCCGCGAAGTCCTCCTCGGTCTCACCGGGAAATCCGACGATCAGATCGGTGGTGATGGCGGCGTGCGGCATGGCCGCCCGGACGCGGTCGATGATGCCGAGGTAGCGCTCTGCGCGGTAGGAACGGCGCATCGCGCGCAGCACCCGGTCGGATCCGGATTGCAGCGGCATGTGCAGGGCGGGGCACACATTCGGCGTCTGCGCCATGGCCTCGATGACGTCGTCGGTGAATTCGGCCGGGTGCGGCGAGGTGAACCGCACCCGCTCCAGGCCGTCGATGTCGCCGCAGGCCCGCAGCAGGCGGGCGAAGGCGCCGCGGTCGCGGGGCAGCGCGGGATCGGCGAAGGACACCCCGTAGGCGTTGACGTTCTGGCCCAGCAGCGTGACCTCGAGCACGCCGTCGTCCACCAGCGAGGCGACCTCGGCCAGGATGTCGTCGGGGCTGCGGTCGACCTCTTTGCCCCGCAGCGACGGCACGATGCAGAACGTGCAGCTGTTGTTGCATCCGACCGAGATGGAAACCCAAGCGGCGTAAGCGGATTCGCGTGCGCTGGGCAGCGACGACGGGAACTCCTGCAGCGCCTCGGCGATTTCGACCTGGGCGACCTTGTTGTGCCGGGCCCGCTCCAGCAGGGTGGGTAGCGATCCGATGTTGTGGGTGCCGAAGATGACGTCGACCCACGGCGCCTTGCGCAGCAACGCGTCCCGGTCCTTTTGCGCCAGGCAGCCCCCGACCGCGATCTGCATCTCGGGATCTTCGCGCTTGCGCGGTGCCAGGTGGCTGAGGTTGCCGTACAACTTGTTGTCGGCGTTTTCGCGGACCGCGCAGGTGTTGAAAACCACCACGTCGGCGTCGGCGCCCTCGGCCGCCCGCTGATATCCGGCCGCTTCCAGTAGGCCCGCCAACCGCTCGGAATCGTGGACGTTCATCTGGCAGCCGTAGGTGCGGACCTGGTAGGTGCGCACCGTTGCGGCGTCTCGCGCCACGGCCTCTCGCACCATCGAAGTCACGGGGCTATGGTACGGCGAGCGGTCGGCACGCGAGAAACCGCACGTCACCGGGCTAGACGCGGCGGCGCTCCCGCTCGGCGGCCAGCTCGGCGAACACCACCTCGCACGCGAGGTTCTGGCTGTAGCCACGGCGCGCCAGCATCCCCACCAGCCGGCGCGTCACCCGCGCGTCATCGTCGGCCAGCGTCTCGCGACGCAGCTTGGCCCGGACCAGCTGCTCGGCCCGGTCCCGCTCGGCGCCGGCGTCGATGCCGGCCAGCACGGTGGTGATCACGTCGTTGTCGACGCCCTTGGTGTGCAACTCGGCGGCCAAGGCGCGCTTGCTTTTTCCGGCGTGCGCGCGACGGGACCGCACCCACTGCTGGGCGAAGTCGGTGTCATCGATCAGGCCGACGGAGGCCAACCGGTCGAGCACCCGCTCGCTGACGTCGTCGGGATAGCCGCGCTTGGCCAGCCGGCCGTGCAGCTCGGCCCGGGTGCGCGCTCTCGCGGTGAGCAGGCGCAGGCACAACACCCGCGCCTGCTCTTCGCGGGAGGGCTCAGAAGTCGACGGGTGCGGGGAGGACATCACCGGAGGGGTCATCGGTCATGACCGCGCCAATGCCAAGCTTTTCCTTGATCTTCTTCTCGATCTCGTTGGCCACGTCGTCGTTCTCCATCAAGAAGGTACGAGCGTTCTCCTTGCCCTGGCCGAGCTGCTCGCCCTCATAGGTGAACCAGGAGCCGGACTTACGGATGAAGCCGTGCTCCACACCCATATCGATCAGCGAGCCTTCCCGGCTGATCCCCTGGCCGTAGAGGATGTCGAACTCGGCCTGCTTGAAGGGCGGTGCCACCTTGTTCTTGACGATCTTGACCCGGGTGCGGTTACCGACCGCGTTGGTGCCGTCCTTGAGCGTCTCGATCCGGCGCACGTCCATGCGCACCGACGCGTAGAACTTCAACGCCTTTCCACCCGTGGTGGTTTCGGGGCTGCCGAACATCACCCCGATCTTCTCGCGGAGCTGGTTGATGAAGATCGCGGTGGTGCCCGAATTGTTCAGCGCGCCAGTCATTTTCCGCAGCGCCTGGCTCATCAGCCGGGCCTGCAGACCGACGTGGCTGTCCCCCATCTCGCCTTCGAGCTCGGCGCGCGGCACCAGCGCGGCCACCGAGTCGATGACCAGGATGTCCAGAGCGCCGGAGCGGATCAGCATGTCGGCGATCTCGAGGGCCTGCTCCCCCGTATCCGGCTGGCTAACCAGCAGGGAATCGGTGTCCACGCCGAGTTTCTTGGCGTACTCCGGGTCCAGGGCGTGCTCGGCGTCGATGAAGGCCGCGACGCCGCCGGCGGCCTGGGCGTTGGCAACGGCGTGCAGGGCGACGGTGGTCTTACCCGAGGATTCCGGGCCGTAGATCTCCACGACCCGCCCGCGGGGCAGGCCGCCGATGCCCAGGGCCACGTCCAGTGCGATGGATCCGGTCGGGATGGTCGAGATCGGCTGACGCGTCTCGTCGCCGAGACGCATCACCGAGCCTTTGCCGTAGCTCTTTTCGATCTGGGCCATCGCCAGTTCGAGAGCCTTTTCGCGATCGGGGGCTTGCGCCATGGTGCCTCTCCTATAGTCGGTGTTCGTCTGACCGGTATCGGTCGGTTGGCGGTGACACTAGAGAAGGCCACCGACAAGTTGACTGGCGAACGCTCACCACACTAGCCGAACAGGTGTTCGATTCAAGCCTGACACGCCGGTCGTGTGGCAACATCGGCTACCGAAAGGCGTCGACGGGGGCTTCCGGGCGGACTTCCTCAAGAGGCGGGCGCGACGCGATGGACATCTCCACCGAGCTGGCCGAAACGGCTTCCTACGGAGGCTTTTTCGCCCTGGCCGTCGGGGGCGACGCGGCGGGATGGCATCCGGTCAAGCAGTCCTATGCCGACGGCTGCGCCGACCTGGTCGACGCCACCGTCCGGCGCTACGGCTCCACCGACTCGCGGATCGGCGCCTCACTGGTTCATCTCGGCCACGCCACCCGGCTGTGGTCGCCGGTGCTCGCGTGCGCGATCGGCCACGGCGTCCTGCCCGACCTCGACGACCTGCAACGCGCCGACGACGGCGCACAGCTGCGACTGCCCAAACCCCTCGGGGAGCCCATCACCTCGCCCGCACCGGACGCGCTGTATCGCGTCGTGGTGAGCGAGCACATGCGCCCGCTCGCCGCCGGCCTGCGGGTCAAGCTGGCGCCCGCCCTGCTCGCGGGCAACATCGCCTCCGCGCTGGTGGGGGCCGCGCGGGCGCTGCTCTCGGCGCGGCCCGACCTGCGCGGCGCGATCGCCGAGACGACCCGCTCCCTGTTGGACACCGGCGTGCTGGCCGGATCCGGTGTCCTCACCGGCCCGCAGCTGGGCTTCCGGCGCCGCAGCTGCTGCCTGTTCTATCGCCTGCCCGGGGGCTCCCTGTGCGGGGACTGCGCGCTTCAGCGGACGCCACGGTAGGACCGGGCGTCGTTTGGTGCCGCCGCGCCGGGGTATGCGGCCAGCCATGGCCTCACCCGCAGCGCAATCCCTGCGCGCCCTCGCGCTGATCTGCTCGTTGAAGAAGAGCCCCGCGCCGTCCAGCAGCGAGCTGCTCGCCGATCAGTTGCTCGATGCGCTGCGCGGCGCGGGCGTCGAGGGCGAGAAGGTGCGGTGCGTGGACCTGGCGCTGCTGCCCGGTGTCGAGGCGGACATGGGGCCGGGCGACGAGTGGCCGGCGCTGCTGACCAAGGTCAAGGCGGCGGACATCGTCATCGTGTCGACGCCCACCTGGGTCGGGCACATGTCCAGCGTCGCGCAGCGCGTCCTGGAGCGCCTCGATGCCGAGCTGTCCGACACCGACGACGCGGGACGACCGGCGATGGTGGGCAAGGTGGCGCTGGCGGCGGTCGTCGGCAACGAGGACGGCGCGCACAAGATCGTGGCCGACCTCTTTCAGGCGCTCAACGACATCGGGTTCTCGATCGCCGCGCAAGGCTGCACCTACTGGAACGGCGAGGCCATGCAGGGCACGGACTACACCGACCTCGACAACGTCCCCGAGGCGGTCGCGTCCGCCACCGGCAACGCGACCCGCAACGCCATCCACCTGGCCGCCGTGCTGCGCCAAAACCCTTATCCGGCATACGAATAACGCGCGCGGATCACCACTGCTCGTGGGGCACGTCGAAGTCGACGCACAACGCCCGCCAGACGTCGCGGGGCTCGATCCCCTCCTCGATGGCCTGGGCGGCCGTCCGCCCGTCGAAACCCGTCAGCACGTGATCGACCAAGACCGATGACCCGTAGGTGGTACCGAAGCGCAGCACCACCCGCTCGTGAAACTCCGTTAGCCGCACGCCAGTGAACATACCCAGCGGGCATGGATCGGACACCCGGGCGCGAACGCCGTCACCGCCAGCTCGCCGGCAGGTCGATGATGTGATTCGGGCAGTCCTCCTGGGCCGCGAGGGACATGGTGTCGCGGGCGCGTTGCGCCGACATCGTGGCGCGCAACTGCATGAACGCGTATTCGGCGGGCCCGAGCCCCTGCTCGGCGGCGGCCGGATCGTCCATCAACCGGCAGGCCTGCTGCTCCTCGGGGCTGTCGGCGCGCGCGGCACCCGCCCCGAATACCGAGCCGGCCATCAGGGCGCCGGCCGTGACTGCCGCGATCATCCTCATTGCATGCCTCCCGCCGAAGCATAAGGAGCATAAGGGGATGCGCGGCGGGTCATCCGGCCACCGCCAGCGCGTCGTGGCACACCCGGACCGGGTCGGCGACCTCGGCGATGCCGGCGGCGGCTCGTTGCGCCGCGGCCCGGTAGCGGGGCGACGCCAGCACCTCGTTGACCGCGGCCACCAGCGCGTCGGCGGTCAGCGGCCGAACCAGCCGCGCGCTGCCCTGGCGGACCATCCGGTTGGCGATCTCCCACTGGTCGCCGCCGCCGGGCACCGCGACCAGCGGCACGCCCGCCAGCAGCGTCTTGGCCACCATTCCGTGCCCGCCGCCGCAGATCACCACGTCGGCGTGCGTCAGCAATTCGGCCTGGCTGCCGAGCCCGACGACCGCCCACGGCGGCACCGTCAGCTCCGCTCCGCCCAGCCGCGAGACCACCACCCGCGCCCCCGCCGGCAGCGTGTCCCCCGGTATCAGGCGGGCCAGCGCCACCTCGGCCAGGCCTTCGGTGCCGGTCAGCGCGGTCGACGGCGCGACCACCACCACGGGCCCGGACCCCGCCGGGATTTCCAGCGCCCGGTCGGTCGGCTCGAAGTGCAGCGGGCCCACCAGCACCGCCTCCGGCGGCCAGTCCGGGCGGGGCACCTCGCAGGCGGGCAGCGTGGCGATCAGCCGTCGTAGCGGCCCGGCGTCGTCGGCCGGCAGCCCGATCTCGGTGCGCACCGCCGCGCGTTGCCGCAGACCGGCCCGCCAGGAACGCGCGGTGAGCGCGCGCATCGCCGCGTCGCGCAGCCGGCCCCGGATCCCGGTTCCCGGCGCCAGCCCGCTGCCGATCGGCGGCAGGCCTTTCGACGGCAGATACAGCGGATGCGGATTGAGTTCGATCCACGGGATCCCCAACAGCTCGGCGGCCATACCGCCGCCCGCGGTGATGACGTCGGAGACCACCAGGTCGGGCGCCAGGTCGCGCAGCGCGGGCACATTGAGCACGGCCATCCGCGCGGCGCGCCGGTGGATCCTGGCCCCGGCGTCGACGTCGTCGTCTGTGGCCACCAGCCCGTCCAGCGGGACGGCGTCGATGCCGGCGCCGCGGGCGGTGTCGATCCATTCGGCGCCGGTGAACAGCGTGGGCTCGTCGCCCGCCTCGGCGAAACGCCGGCACAGCGCGATCGCCGGGAACGAATGCCCGGGATCCGGCCCGGCGACCACGGCGACTCGCATCGGCCTTACCCTGCCACAGCGCCCGGCCGCCGCACTCGCCTACGCTGGCAAGATGACCGAGCTGACTGGGACGACCGTGGCGAACACCCGCACGGTCGAGGGATTCCTGAACGCGCTGCAGGACGCCGATTACGAGGCCGCCGACGCCGCGCTGGCCGACGACCTCGTCTACGAAAACGTCGGCCTGCCCACCATCCATGGCCGCGCCAGGGCCATGAAGCTGTTTCGCCAGATGGAGGGCCGCGCCGCCTTCGAGGTGAAGATCCACCGCATCGCGGCCGACGGCGGCGCGGTGCTCACCGAACGCACCGACGCGCTGATCTTCGGGCCCCTGCGGCTGCAGTTCTGGGTGTGCGGCGTGTTCGAGGTCCATAACGGGCGAATCACGTTGTGGCGGGACTACTTCGACTTCTTCGACATGCTCAAGGCCACCGCCCGCGGCCTGGGGGCGCTGGTGCTGCCGTCGCTGAGAGCGTCGTTCTGAGCGATGCGATGACGAACCGGGACGCCAACCGCACGCGGCCGAATTTCGTGCAGTTCGTCCGCTATTGCTGCGGTGGCCGGCTGCCGGACTCGATGCGCGACTGGGTGCGCAACGATCTGGCCGGCAAGGGTGCGAGCGCGCGGATGATGCGCCGCGTGGCGGTACCGGCGGTGGTGGTGCTGGCCCCGTTCTGGTTGATCCCGACGACGCTCGACGTGCATCTGAGCATGACGCTGCCGATTCTCATTCCGTTCGTGTACTTTTCGCACGCGCTCAACAAGGTGTGGCGCCGGCACATGCTGGCGGTGCACGATCTGGATCCCGAATTGGTCGACGAGCTGGCCCGCAAGCGCGACGCCCGCATGCATCAGTCGTACATCGAGCGCTACGGCCCGCGCCCGGAAGACTAGCTCGCGCCGCGCAGTCCGCCGAGTTCGTCGAACGCCTGCGCCCAACCGACCAGGCGGTCCGTGGCCCCGGCCAGCTCGGTGCGGTACCGCTGCGACTCGGCGAGCCCGTCACCGTTAGCCGAGGACACCAATTGCGCTGCGGCGGTGACCATTTCGTTGTATTGACGGACGCCGGCGCTCAGTTGCGCGGTGAACGCGTTGATGGTCGGCACCAGATACGACCGCGACTCTTCGCTGGCCTGAGCCGCCCGCTCCATCGACACCACCTGCGCGGCGGTGGACGCCATGGCCGCGGAGGTTTTGGTGGCGGCCGCGGTCAGGTCGCGGATCTCGGCCGTCGGCAACATCGCGCCCCGCTCCAGCACGGCCACCAACGAGAAGAATCCGCGTTCGGAGGCGCCCAGCGCGTACATCGCGGGGCGCGCCGCCGAACCCGGCGGCGGCAGCCGGCGCGCGTTCGTGGTCCGGGGCACCGGCAGCGGCTCGGACCGCAGCCAGCGGTAGCGCAGCAGCAACAGGGTGGCCGGGATGGCCATGACGACCGCGACGCCGCCGGTGATCTCCAGCAGCAACGCGAACCATCCCCAGGCGGCGAGCAGCATCGTCACCACCGCCCAGAACAGGCACCCCGCCCCGAATATCAGGCCCCACCGCAGTGCGCGGCGGCGGCGACGCAGCTGCCGCGCGCGTGGATCCGCGGCCGCGCTGATCTTGCGGGCCACCAGGTCGGAAAGGTCGGCGGCGGTGGCCAATCCGCGGTGCAGCAACGCGCGCAACAGGCCGGGGCGCGGCGCGTTCACCGCCATGACACCGGGCTACTGACCAAGTGGCTTCTCGCTGACCGCGCCGCCGGCGCTCTCCGCGGGCGCGGGGGTGGCGGGAGTGGACCCCGCCGCGGGCGTGCCCCCGGTCGGCAGCGCCTCGCCGCGCATGGACGCGCGGATCTGCTCGAGCCGGGAATGGCCGGCCATCTGCACGCCGGCCTGTTCGACCTCGAGCATCCGGCCCTGGACCGAGCCCTGCGCCAGCTCGGCGGCCCCGATCGCGTTGGCGTACCGGCGTTCGATCTTGTCGCGCACCTCGTCGAGGCTGGGGACGTTGCCCGGGGCGGCCAGATCGCTCATCGACTGCAGTGAGGCGCTGACCTGTTCCTGCATCTTGGCCTGCTCGAGCTGGCTGAGCAGTTTGGTGCGCTCGGCGATCTTCTGCTGCAGCACCATGGCGTTCTGTTCGACCGCCTTCTTGGCTTGTCCGGCCGCGTTCAGCGCCTGATCGTGCAGGGTCTTGAGGTCTTCGACGCTTTGCTCGGCGGTGACCAGCTGGGCGGCGAACGCCTCGGCGGCGTTGTTGTATTCGGTGGCCTTGGCGGCGTCCCCGGCGGCGGTGGCCTGGTCGGCCAGAGTGAGGGCCTGACGCACGTTGACCTGGAGTTTTTCCACGTCGGCCAGCTGACGGTTGAGCCGCATCTCGAGTTGGCGCTGGTTGCCGATGACCTGCGCGGCCTGCTGCGTCAGCGCCTGGTGCGTGCGTTGCGCTTCCTCGATGGCCTGCTGGATCTGGACCTTGGGGTCTGCGTGCTCGTCGATCTTCGCGTTGAATAGCGCCGTGAGGTACTTCCACGCCTTGACGAACGGATTGGCCATGAGTTAGCTCCACCTTCGCTTCTTGAGGGGCCGGATGGTTCCGGATCGACCCTGACGGGCCCTGCGCCTGACGCTCAATTTAATGGGTTGGTGCCGATCGCCCCACCCCTTGGGCGGGATCGGTCCACGGGCGCTCAGGCCAGCGCCAGCGATGCCACCGGCGGAATGACGACCTTGGTGCTGACGTCGATGCTGGTGCCCGTGGCCGCCTCGGCGGGCGCGCCGACGGCGGCGCGCTCGTGGGCCCTTTCCTGGCCGGCCATCCGTTCACCGGCGTCGGTGAGAACCGACGACAACGGGACGTCCAGCGCGTCGCAGATCGCGTTGAGCAACTCGCTCGACGGCTCCTTGCGGCCGCGTTCCACCTCGGACAGATAGCCGAGGCTCACCCGCGCCGAATCGGACACCTCACGCAGCGTCCGGCCCTGTGTCGTGCGGGTCTCGCGCAGCACATCGCCGATGACCTCGCGCACCAATGGCGGCATCCCGCCCTCCTTCGTCCAGTCGGCCCTGCGCGGCACGTACTCAGCTTGCCTCCGGCAGGTGCTCATTAAGGTGAACGCCGCCGACGGTGGTCTGGTTCCCGCTCGGCGCCCCGGAATCAACCGTTCGTGCGGCGCACTTCCCGGACGGTCGACACCACGTAGTCGATCCCGGTGATCACCGTCAGCACGATCGCCGCGCCCATCACCACGGCCGCGGCCACCCGGAACGGTCCCGGCGTTCCTGCCCAAGGCAGGACGAACAATCCGATGGCCAGCACCTGCACGACGGTCTTGAGCTTGCCGCCCCAGCTGGCCGGGATGACTCCGCGGCGGATCACGGCCAGCCGCAGCACGGTGACCCCGAATTCGCGAACCAGGATCACCACGGTGACCCACCACGGCAGCTCGCCGAGCATCGACAGCCCGATCAGCGCCGATCCCACCAGCGTCTTGTCGGCGATCGGGTCGACGAACGCGCCGAATTCGGTTG
Organism: Mycobacterium sp. NTMscope_Eco_3; assembly: GCF_976985685.1. Lineage (NCBI taxonomy): Bacteria > Bacillati > Actinomycetota > Actinomycetes > Mycobacteriales > Mycobacteriaceae > Mycobacterium > Mycobacterium sp. NTMscope_Eco_3. The sequence continues at coordinate 3,607,369 of NZ_CDRJYZ010000001.1, forward strand.
CCATACCGTAGTTGCGGGCGAGCAGCCCGTCCAGCCGATCGGTGATGCAGGCCACCGCGAAGATGAGGAAGGCCACCACCCGCAAGCCGGCCTGCTGGCCGTCGCCGGCGAACAGGGCGAGCAGGAAGACGGGGACCAGCACCAGCCGCAGCAGCGTCAGCGTATTGGCGAGATTGGCGATATTCGCGCGGCCTACCACCGGACCCGTCTGCGGCTGCCCCGACACCGCAACAGAATAACGGTTGACCAGCGCGGCCGTCCCGGATGCCGATACTGTTAGCCGTGAGCAGAAGTCCACAGGGCTACCGGCCGCTGGTTCGGCGAGCGCGAACGCCCGATGTTCCCGCCATCAAGCAACTGGTCGACACATACGCGGGAAAGATCCTGCTCGAAAAGAACCTCGTGACGCTCTACGAGTCGGTTCAGGAGTTCTGGGTGGCCGAGCACGAGGGCCGCGTGGTCGGTTGCGGGGCGCTGCACGTGCTGTGGGCCGACCTCGGCGAGGTGCGGACCGTCGCGGTCAACCCGGCGATGACCGGCCACGGCATCGGCCACGCGATCGTCGACCGGCTGCTGGAAGTCGCCCGCGAGTTGGCGCTCAAGCGGCTGTTCGTGTTGACGTTCGAGACCGACTTCTTCGCGCGGCGCGGGTTCACCGAGATCGAGGGCACGCCGGTCACCGCCGAGGTGTTCGAGGAGATGTGCCGCTCCTACGACATCGGTGTGGCCGAGTTCTTGGACCTGAGCTACGTCAAGCCGAACATCCTGGGCAACTCCCGGATGCTGCTGGTGCTGTAACACCGCGAGCAGACACAGAATCGCACTGCGCGGGCCGCCCGCGCGCGATTCTGCGTCTGCTCGCGCTAGTCGGTGTCGGGGTCGCCGCCGTCGGCGTCGGCGCCGCCCCGGATCAACGCCAGCGTTCCGGCCAGCTCGTCGGGCTTGATCAGCACCTCACGCGCCTTGGACCCCTCGGAGGGCCCGACGATGCCGCGGGTCTCCATCAGGTCCATCAGCCGGCCGGCCTTGGCGAAGCCGACGCGCAGCTTGCGCTGCAGCATCGAGGTGGAGCCGAACTGGCTGGACACCACCAGCTCGACGGCCTGCAGGAAGACGTCCATGTCGTCGCCGATGTCCGGGTCGACGTCCGTGCGTTCCCCGGTGGGCTTGGCGTTGGTGACGCCCTCGGTGTACTCGGGTTCGGCCTGGTCCTTGCAGGCGGTGACGACGGCCTGGATCTCCTCGTCGGTGATGAACGCGCCCTGCAACCGGATCGGCTTGCCCGCCCCCATCGGCAGGAACAGGCCGTCGCCCATGCCGATCAGCTTCTCCGCGCCGGCCTGGTCCAGGATCACCCGGGAATCGGTGAGCGACGACGTGGCGAACGCCAGCCGCGACGGCACGTTGGTCTTGATGAGCCCGGTGACCACGTCCACCGACGGACGTTGGGTGGCCAGCACCAGGTGAATGCCTGCGGCGCGGGCCTTTTGGGTGATCCGCACGATGGCGTCCTCGACGTCGCGGGGCGCGGTCATCATCAGGTCGGCCAGCTCGTCGACGATCGCCACCACGTACGGGTAGGGCCGGTACTCGCGCTGGCTGCCCAGTGGCGCGGTGATGGCCCCGGAGCGCACCTTCTCGTTGAAGTCGTCGATGTGGCGCACCCGCGACGCCTGCATGTCCTGGTAGCGCTGCTCCATCTCCTCGACCAGCCACGCCAGCGCGGCCGCCGCCTTCTTGGGCTGCGTGATGATCGGGGTGATCAGATGCGGAATGCCCTCGTACGGCGTGAGTTCCACCATCTTCGGGTCGATCAGGATCATCCTGACCTCTTCCGGGGTGGCCCGGGCCAGCAGCGAGATCAGCATCGAGTTGACGAAGCTGGACTTACCGGATCCGGTGGAGCCGGCGACCAGCAGGTGCGGCATCTTGGCCAGGTTGGCCGAGATGAAGTCGCCCTCGATGTCCTTGCCCAGCCCGATCACCAGCGGGTGGTGGTCGCGCCGCGTCGACGGCGCGGTGAGCACGTCGGCCAGCCGCACCATTTCCCGATCGGTGTTGGGCACCTCGATGCCCACGGCGGACTTGCCGGGAATCGGGGCCAGCATGCGCACGCTTTCGGTGGCCACCGCGTAGGCGATGTTCTTCTGCAGCGCGGTGATTTTCTCGACCTTGACGCCCGGGCCCAGCTCGACCTCGTAACGGGTGACGGTCGGTCCGCGGGTGCAACCGGTCACCGCCGCGTCCACCTTGAACTGGGTCAGCACCTCGGTGATGGCGTCGGCCATGACGTTGTTGGCGGCGCTGCGCTTCTTGGGCGGGTCCCCGGCCACCAGCAGGCTCAGCGACGGCAGCGTGTAGGGCCCCTCGACGACGCGGTCCAGCTCGATGGTGTCCTGCTTGCCCGATCGTCCGCGCTTGCGGCCCCGCGTCGCGCCGGATTCTGCGCCGGGTTGTACGGCCGGTTCGGGGACCGTGGGGATGTCGTCCTGCAGCGCGGCCTGGGCGTCGTCGTCCGGCGACCACGGCGCCGGCTGGTCGTCCGGCTCCGGGGATGCGTCCTCGTAGTAATCGTCGTGCGCGGGTTCGGCGTCGTCCTCGTCGAACTCGTCGGCGTAGTCGTAGGGCTCGTCGCCGTAGACCTCGTCGACGAACCGGGTGTGGAACAGGTTGCGCATCACCACGGGCAGCTCCCGGATGGTGGTGCCCGTCAACAGCAACAGGCCGAACATGAAGCCGATGAACAGCAGCGGCGCGGCGATCCAGGGGGTGAGCCCGTCCGAGAGCGGCCCGCCGATGGCGAAGCCGATGAATCCCGCCGCGCGCCGGCGCGGTTCCGGATCGCCCGGCGAGCCCGACCACAGGTGACGCAGGCCCAGCACCGACAGGGTGATCAGGCTGGCGCCGAGGATCAGCCTGGGGCGCACGTCGGGGTTGGGCTCGGTCCGCATCAGGGTCACCCCCACCGCGGCGGTGACGACGGGCAGCGCCAGTACGCCGGCGCCGATGAAGGTCCGCAGGACGGTGTCGACCCACGCACCGACCGGCCCGGCGGCGTGGAACCACGAGCTCGCGGCGACCACCACGGAAAAGCCCAGTAAAAGCAGGGCGATGCCGTCGCGGCGGTGGCCGGGGTCGATGTCGCGGGCCCGCCCGATCGACCGGGCGGCGCCCCCCGTCCCGCGCGCGGCCATCAGCCAGGTGGCGCGCAGGGCGCGGCCGCAGGTCAGCCCGATTCCGACCAGTGGCGAGTGATTCCGGCGCCGGACGGGCCTGCTGGGCTTCCTGCGGGGCGCCGCTGGTCGCGCGCCGCGGGACCCGCCGGCGCGCGAACGGGCCTTTGACCTGCTCGTTCGGCTTCCGGAGCGGGCGGCGGTCTTACTGGGCATGACGGCAAGGGTAGTCGCACCGACATCATCTACACCACCCGCCACACTGGTAACGGTTCGGCTTGTGCGGCATGTGGCGGATCGGGTCCCCGGGGGCGTGAGTAGGGTGACATTTCGGTGACAGAAGTCGTGCTCGTCACCCAAACCCGGAGCGCCCAGGAGGCCATCAATGCCCGTTGTCGTCGTCGCCACCATGACCGTCAAACCGGAATCGGTCGACACCGTTCGCGACATCCTCACCCGCGCGGTCGAAGAGGTGCACGACGAGCCGGGCTGTCAGCTGTATTCGCTGCATCATTCGGGCGAGACCTTCGTCTTCATCGAGCAATGGGCCGACGAGGAGGCGCTCAAGGCGCACAGCACCGCCCCGGCGATCGGCAAGATGTTCAGCGCGGCCGGGGAACACCTCGACGGCGCCCCCGACATCAAGATGTTGCAGACGATCTCGGCGGGCGATCCGGCCAAGGGACAGTTGCGTCCCTGATGGCCCCGTCGGCCGAAGGCCCGCTGAAAGGGAAGGTCGCCTTCATCACCGGCGCCGCGCGCGGCCAGGGGCGCGCGCACGCCGTGCGACTGGCCGCCGACGGCGCCGACATCATCGCCGTCGATCTGTGCGACCAGATCGCCAGCGTCCCCTACTCGCTGGCCACGCCGGAGGACCTGGCGGCCACCGTGAAGCTCGTGGAGGACACGGGCGCGCGCATCGTGGCCTCCCGTGCCGACGTCCGCGACCGCGAATCCCTGTCGGCGGCACTGCAAGCGGGTCTCGACGCGTTCGGCCGCCTCGACATCGTGGTGGCCAACGCGGGGATCGCTCCCATGCAATCCGGTGACGACGGCTGGCACGACGTCATCGACGTCAACCTCACCGGCGTGTACCACACGATCAAGGTCGCGATACCCACCATGGTCAAGCAGGGCACCGGCGGCTCGATCGTGTTGATCAGCTCCAGCGCCGGGCTGGCCGGCGTCGGCAGCCCGGACGCCGGTTCGGTGGGCTACGCAGCCGCCAAGCACGGGGTCGTCGGGTTGATGCGGATATACGCGAATCTGCTTGCCGGGCAGATGATTCGGGTCAACTCGATTCATCCGTCCGGTGTCGAGACGCCGATGATCAACAACGAGTTCACCCGGGAATGGCTGGCGAAGATGGCCGCCGCGACGGACACGCCGGGCGCCATGGGCAACGCCATGCCGGTGGAGGTGCTCGACGCCGAGGACATCGCCAACGCGGTGGCCTGGCTGGTGTCCGATCAGGCCCGCTACATCACGGGGGTCACCTTGCCGGTCGACGCGGGCTTCTTGAACAAGTAGCGGCCATGGCGCGAAATCCGGTAGCCCAGACGGCGTTCGGCCCCATGGTGTTGGCGGCCGTCGAGCAAAACGAGCCGCCCGGGCGCCGCCTGGTGGACGACGATTTCGCCGAGCTGTTCCTGCCCCGCCCGCTGCGGTGGCTGGTCGGCGCGACGCGGTACGCGCCGGTTCGTCGCCTGATGATCCGCGGCTCGGAGTTCACCGGCCCGGGGCTGTGGGCGAACCTGGCCTGCCGCAAGCGTTTTATCGCCGACAAGCTCGCCGAGTCGCTCGACGACATCGACGCCGTCGTCATCCTGGGGGCGGGGCTGGACACCCGCGCCTATCTGCTGACGCGGCGGGTCCGCATCCCGGTGTTCGAGGTCGACCTGCCGGTCAACATCGCCCGCAAGTTCAAGACGGTCCGCCGGGTGCTCGGTGAGCCGCCGCTGTCGGTGCGGTTGGTGGCGTTGAACCTCGAGCACGACGACCTGCTCACCGCGCTCGCCGAGCACGGTTATCGCACCGACTACCGGGTCTTCTTCATCTGCGAGGGCGTCACGCAGTACCTAACCGAGGCGACCGTCCGCCGCACGCTGGAGGGGCTGCGCGCGGCGGCGCCCGGCAGCCGTTTGGTGTTCACCTACGTCCGTAGGGATTTCATCGACGGCACGAACCTGTATGGCACCCGCACGCTGTACCGCAACGTCCGTCAGCGCCGGCAGCTGTGGCATTTCGGCTTGCAGCCCGACGACGTCGCCGCGTTCGTCGCCGAGTACGGCTGGCGGCTGGTGGAGCAAGCCGGGCCCGACGAACTCGCGCAGCGTTATGTCGCGCCCACCGGGCGCAAACTCAAGGCGTCGCAACTGGAGTGGTCGGCCTACGCGGAGAAGATCTAACTGGTCAGACCTCGATGACGGTCGGCACGATCATCGGCTGGCGGCGATAGGTTTCGCCCACCCACTTGCCGATGGTGCGCCGGACGCCCTGGGCGATGCGGCTCGGGTCGGTGATGTTCTCGGCCGCAAGCGCTTCCAGCTCCGCCTCGACCCTGCGCACGGCCGGCTCGAGCGCCTTGGGGTCTTCGGAGAATCCGCGCGAATGCAGGTGCGGTGGGGCCACCGGGCGCCCGGTGCCGCGCTGGACCACGACGGTCACCGCGACGAACCCCGACGACAGGATGAGGCGCTCACCCAGCGTGATGTCGCCGACGTCGCCGTTGATCAGGCCGTCGACGAACATCTTGCCGACCGGCACCGCCCCGGCTATCGCGGCCTTGCCCGCGACCAGGTCGACGCTGACCCCATTCTCGGCGAGCAGGATTGCCTCCTCCGGCACCCCGGTGCGGGCCGCCAGCTTGGAGTTGGCGCGCAGCATCCGCCACGTCCCGTGCACGGGCATGACGTGGCGGGGCCGAATCCCGTTGTACAGGAACAACAGTTCACCGGCGTAGGCGTGGCCCGAAACGTGAACGCGCGCTTGGGCGTTGGTGACGACACGGGCCCCGATCTTGGCGAGTTCGTCGATGACGCCGTAGACGGCCTCCTCGTTGCCCGGGATCAGCGACGACGCCAGCACCACGAGGTCACCCGCGGTCAGCGTGATGCTGCGGTGCTCACCGCGCGACATCCGCGACAACGCCGACATCGGCTCGCCCTGGGTGCCGGTGGTGATCAGCACCACCTGCTCGGGCGGCATCATCTCGGCGGCGCCGATGTCGATCACGTCGGAATCCGCCACCCGCAGAAAGCCGAGCTCTCGGGCGATGCCCATGTTGCGCACCATGGAGCGGCCGACGAACGACACCCGCCGGCCCAATGCCACTGCGGCGTCGATGATTTGCTGGACGCGGTCCACGTTGGAGGCGAAGCACGCCACGATGACGCGTCCGTCGGCGCCGCGGATCAGGCGGTGCAGCGTCGGACCTACTTCGCTTTCCGACGGCCCGACGCCGGGCAGCTCGGAGTTGGTCGAATCACACAGGAACAGGTCCACCCCGGCGTCACCGAGGCGGGACATGCCGGGGAGGTCGGTCGGCCGGCCGTCCAGCGGAAGCTGGTCGAGTTTGATGTCGCCGGTGTGCAAAACCGTTCCCGCGCCGGTGTGCACGGCGATCGCCAGCGCGTCGGGAATGGAGTGGTTGACGGCGAAGTATTGGCATTCGAATGCGCCGTGGGTGCTTTTCTGGCCCTCGGCCACCTCGACGAACACCGGTTTGAGGCGGTGCTCGCGGCACTTCGCGGCGACCAGCGCGAGCGTGAATCTCGAACCGACGACCGGGATGTCGGGCCGCAGCTTGAGCAGGAACGGAATGCCGCCGATGTGGTCCTCGTGGGCGTGGGTGAGCACCAGCGCCTCGATGTCGTCGAGGCGGTCTTCGATATGGCGCAAATCCGGGAGGATCAGGTCGACCCCGGGCTCGTCGTGGGTGGGGAACATCACCCCGCAGTCGATGATCAGCAGCCGGCCCAGGTGTTCGAAAACCGTCATGTTGCGGCCGATTTCGCTGATACCGCCCAGGGCTGTGACCCGCAACCCTCCGTTGGCCAATGGGCCTGGCGGGGCGAGGTCTACATCCACTTCTCGGACGCTCCTTGGGTCACCTGAGCACCGAGGCCGCACGCATGTCGGCGGCCAATGCGTCGATTTGCTCTGGCGTGGCGGGCATTTGGGGCAGCCGGGGATCGCCGACCTCGATGCCCTGCAGGCGCAGACCCGCCTTGGACAACGTCACCCCACCCAGGCGCCCCATCGCGTCGCACAGCGGGGCGAGGTTGGAGTTGATCTTGCGAGCGGTGGCGATATCACCAGAATTGAAGGCGGACAACATTTCCCGAAGTTGATTGGCCGCCACGTGGGAGATCACGCTGATGAAGCCGGTGGCGCCCATCGCCAGCCACGGCAGGTTCAGCGCATCGTCGCCGGAGTAGTAGGCCAGGCCGGTCTCGGCGATGATCTGGCCGCCGCTGTGCAGGTCGGCCTTGGCGTCTTTGATGCCGACGATATTCGGGTGCGCCGAGAGTGCGCGGATCGTCTCGGGCTGGATCGGGATCACCGAGCGGGGCGGGATGTCGTAGAGCACCACCGGCAGTTCGGTCGCGTCGGCGACGGTGGTGAAATGCGCGATCAGCCCGCTCTGGGGTGGCTTCGAGTAGTAGGGCGTGACCACCAGCAGCCCGTGCGCGCCTTCGGCCGCGCAGGCCTTGGCCAGCCGGACGCTGTGCGCGGTGTCGTAGGTGCCCGCGCCGGCGATGACGCGGGCCCGGTCGCCCACCGCCTCCAGCACGACGCGCAGCAGTTCTCGCTTCTCGTCGTCGGTGGTGGTCGGCGACTCGCCGGTGGTGCCGGAGACCACCAGTCCGTCGCAGCCGGCGTCGATCAGGTGGTTGGCCAATTGCGCGGCGGTGGCGGTGTCGAGGGAGCCGTCGGGGCGAAACGGTGTCACCATCGCGGTCAGCACGGTTCCCAACCGCGCTGGGGCGTCGAATCCGACCGTGCTCACGGTGTTCAGGTTACCTGGCGCCAGCAAGGTATTTCGCACCCGCACGAGCGCGCGTTGCCGCGACGGACGTCGGCTCAGCGGTCGCGGGAGTCACGGCCGGGCGGATGGTAGACACGTGCCCGCCTAGCAGCGACAACGCCCCACGGCCGAGTGACGGCAGTGACAGCCGGGGTCAGGCTTCGGTCGCCAACGGGCTGGTCGCGACCTCGGTCCCATCGGCCAGCGTGGAGATCTCGAAGTCGGCGAACACCGCGGGCGCCGCGCTCGCCAGTTGACGCAGGCATTCGATGGCCAGCCGCCGGATTTCCACGTCGGCGTGCTCGCTGGCGCGCATGGCGATGAAGTGCCGCCAGGCCCGGTAGTTGCCGGTGACGACGATGCGGGTTTCGGTGGCGTTGGGCAGCACGGCGCGGGCGGCCTGGCGCGCCTGCTTGCGCCGCAGGATGGCGTTCGGCTGGTCGGCGAATTTTGCCTCCAGCCTGCTCAGCAACTCGGTGTAGGTAGCGCGGCTGGCGTCGGCGGCCGCGGCCAGGATCTGCTGCAGTTCGGGATCGTCTTCCAGGCCGGGCGGCACGACGACGTGCGACTCCGTCTCCGGGACGTAGCGCTGCGACAGCTGCGAGTAGGAGAAGTGCCGGTGCCGGATCAGCTCGTGCGTGCACGAGCGCGACAGGCCGGTGATGTAGAACGACACGCTCGCGTGCTCGAGCACCGAAAAGTGTCCGACGTCGATGATGTGCTTGATGTAGCCGGCGTTGGTCGCCGTCTTGGGGTTGGGCTTCGACCAGCTCTGATAGCAGGCCCGGCCGGCGAACTCCACCAGCGCGGGGCCACCGTCGGCATCGGTGCTCCACGGCACGTCCGGGGGCGCCAAGAACTCGGTCTTGGCGATCAGTTGCACGCGCAGCGGCGCGATCTCGGCCACGGCGCTCACCTTAAGGCGTGCCGGGCGCATCGGTATCGGAGGCCGGGCATCAGCGGACCGCCCGCAGGTCGGCGGCCAGGTCTCCCCGGCTGGAAACGCTGAACCCGCCCAGGCCCAGCCAGGACGCCATGGACTCGAGTTCGCCGGCCAGCGCCGCGGCGACGCGGGCTTTGGGGGCTTCGGGTTCGGCGAACGCGCCGACGACGCGCAGCGAGTCGGCGGACCGGTCGGCCTTGAGGTCGACCCGCGCCACCAACTGCCCGTCCATCAGCAGCGGCCACACGTAGTACCCGTACTGTCGTTTGGCGGCCGGCGTGTAAATCTCTATGCGGTAATGGAATTCGAAGAGCCGCTCGACCCGCGGCCGGAAGAAGATCAGCGGGTCGAACGGGCAGAGGAGCGCGGTGCCGCGGTCGACGCGGGGCACCGTCCGGCCCGCGCGCAGGTAGGCCGGGGCGGACCAGCCGTCGGCGTCGACCCGCTCGATGTCACCGGCGGCCAACAGCTCCGCGATCGCAGGCTTGACCTGGGCCGCGGACAGCCGAAAATAGTCGCGGATGTCGGCCTCGGTGCCCACGCCCAGGGCGGTGGCCGCCCGCAGCGTCAGTTCGCGGATCGCCTCGTCGTCGTCGACCTGGCGGGCCAGCACCGCGGCCGGCAGCACCCGCTCCACCAGGTCGTAATGGCGGGCGAAGCCCACCCGGGTGGCCGTGGTGAGCACCCCGGAGGAGAACAGCGCCTCGGCCACCCACTTGGTGTCGCTGCGGCTGCCCCACCAGCTTCCGCGTGGCCCGCGCGGCTCGGCGGCCAGATGCGCTTCGATTTGGCCGGCCGTGCTGGGGCCGAGTTCGGCGACGGCGGCCACCACCTCCTCGGCCAGCCGCGGATTGGCCTTGACGATATGGGTTCCCCACCGGCCATGGGTGTACTGGCGCATCCGCCAGCGCAGCAGCGGCCAGTCCTCGACGGCCATCAGCGCGGCCTCATGCGCCCAATATTCGGCCAGCAGCCGCGACGAACGCGGGCCCCAGGCCGCGCGGTCGAGCACGTCGCGGTCGTAGGGGCCGAGCCGGCTGAACACCGGGGCGTAGTGGGCGCGCACCGCCACCGACACCGAATCCAGTTGCAGCACTTGGATCCTGGAGATCAGCCGCTTCAGATGCGCCCGGGTGATCTCGCCGCCCGGCCGGGGCTCGTTAAATCCTTGGGCCGCAACGGCAATCCGCCGGGCTTGAGCGGCGGACAGCCTGCGGGTCGACACGGCGCTGAGAATACCGCCCCGGCCGCGCCCGTCGGCGCAGGCGCAAGCTCAGCCCGCACGGACCTTGCCGTCCACCGGCGTCAGGGCGCCGTCCTCGGCCGGGTTCTTCTGTTCTTGGTAGGCCGACTCGAGCGCGGCCGGAACCCCGTCGAGGTCGCGGTAGACGCCCATCAGCTGCTCGAGGATCTCGATTCGCCGCGCGGTCGCCTCGTCGACCGCACGCCGGGCGTTGTCACGGTAGTGGTCGGCCCCCTGCTTCGCGTCCCCGAGGAGCCGCTCGCACTCCCGCTCGGCTTTTTGACGCGCCTCGTCGATCGCCGCTTGGGTCTCGGCGCGCATGCCCGCCAGTTCGGCCTCGAGCTTTTCTTTGGTCTGTTCGTACTCGGTTTCGAGCGCCTTCTGCTGCGCGGCCATGTCCGCGAGCACCTCGTCGCGCTTGCGCTCGGCGGCTTCGGCTTCGGCCTCGGCCGCCGCGATCAACGCGTCCGCCTCGGCGCGCGCCTCGGCCTGCATCTCGGCGACCTCGTCGACCGCGCGCCGCAGCATTTTCGCCATCCGCTTCTGCATGGCGTGCGGCGAGGGTGAGGTGTCGGTGAGGACGGCGACTTCCTTGCGCAGCGCGGCGGTTTGCTCGCCGGATTCCTGCAGCCGGGCCCGCAGGCTCTCGACATCGTCAAGCAGCAGCTGCTGTTTGGTGGCCAGCATCTCGATGTGGGCATCGACCGCGGCCGCGTCGTAGCCCATGAACTTTCGCGAGAACGTCTTCACGGGTTCGGTTATCACTGCCAATTCCCCCTTTTCACCAAACGGCTGGTAGAACCTGTGCGACCGACCCCCGAGTCCGAGTATGTCAGGTCAGGGCCGAGCGCGAGCGGGTGCGCAGACTCAGCGACGGTAGCTGTGGAAGCGGTACCGCAGCCCGGAGCGGCTGGCCTGCCACTCCCCCGCCTCGCCCACCCAGGTTTCGTCCAGGGCGGGCGACAGCGCGTCGTCGTCGTCGCGGCGCAGGTCGACCTCGATCTCGGTGACCTCGCAGCGAGTGGCGTACGGCAACGCGGCCAGATACACCTGCCCACCGCCGATTACCCACACCGCGGGCTCGCCCTCGGCCTGGGCGAACGCCGCGTCCAGCGAGCCGACCACCTGAGCGCCGTGGGCGGCGAAGCCGTTCTCGCGGGACAGCACGACGTTGCGCCGGCCGGGCAGCGGCCGCACCTTGGCCGGTAACGAGTCCCATGTCCGCCGGCCCATCACCACGGTGTGCCCAATGGTCACCTCTTTGAACCGGGCGAGATCTTCCGGCACGTTCCACGGGATGCCGCCATCGCGCCCGATGACGCCGGAGGTCGACTGGGCCCACACCAGGCCCACGGTGGCACGCGTCATACCGCGACGGGGGCTTTGATGGCCGGGTGCGGATCGTAATTGCGCACGACGACGTCGTCGTAGGTGTAGTCGAAGATCGAATCACGTTTGCCCAGAACGAGTTCCGGGTAAGGCCGCGGCTCGCGGCTCAGTTGCAGCCGGACCTGCTCGACGTGGTTGTCGTAGATGTGGCAGTCCCCGCCCGTCCACACGAATTCGCCGACCGACAGACCGGACTGCGCGGCCATCATGTGTGTCAGCAGCGCGTAGCTGGCGATGTTGAACGGCACGCCCAGAAACAGGTCGGCGCTGCGCTGGTAGAGCTGGCAGCTCAGCCGCCCGTCGGCCACGTAGAACTGGAAGAAGGCGTGACAGGGCGGCAACGCCATCTGCGGGATTTCGCCGACGTTCCAGGCGGACACGATGATGCGCCGCGAGTCGGGGTCGGTGCGCAGTAAATCCAGGGCCGCGCTGATCTGGTCGACGTGCTCGCCCGACGGTGTCGGCCAGGACCGCCATTGCACGCCGTAGATCGGTCCGAGATCGCCTGTGTCACTTGCCCATTCGTCCCAAATGGTGACACCGTGCTCGTGCAGCCAGGCGACGTTGGAATCGCCGCGCAGGAACCACAGCAACTCATACACCACCGACTTGAGGTGCACCTTTTTGGTGGTGAGCAGCGGGAAGCCCGCCGACAGGTCATAGCGCAGCTGCTGACCGAACAGGCTTCGGGTTCCGGTGCCGGTGCGGTCGGATTTTTCCGTTCCCGCGTCGAGCACCAGGCGGAGCAGGTCCTCGTAGGGCGTCGGGATTGGCACGCGGTCAGCTTAGCGGCGATCGCAAGCGCGGCGAAGCCGGGCGCGGCGGGTCGACGCCGATTTATCCAGCGGCGATCGCGAGCGCGGCGAAGCCGGGCGCGGCGGGTCGGCGCCGATTTATCCAGCGGCGATCGCAAGCGCGGCGAAGCCGGACGCGGCGGGTCGACGCCGATGTTTAGGCGTCTAGGCGAGCGGAGTAGAACGGGTGCCATGCCGAATATCACCGACGTGGTCACCACCCCCGATGGCACCTGCACGGTGCACCTGTTCACCCCCGACGGGCCGGAATCCCAAGTCCCGTGGCCCGGTGTGGTCATGTATCCCGACGCCGGCGGCGTGCGGGACACGTTTGAGCAGATGGCCGCCAAGCTGGCCGGATTCGGCTATGCCGTGCTGCTCCCGGACGTCTACTACCGCACCCCGGGATGGGCGCCGTTCGACATGGCGACGGTCTTCAGCGACCAGTCGGAACGGGGACGCTTGTTTTCGATGATCGGCAGCGTCACCCCGGACCGGATGGCCGCCGACGCCACCGCGTTCTTCGACTACCTGTCCGCCCGCCCCGAGGTGTCCGGCGAGCGCTTCGGCGTGTGCGGCTATTGCATGGGCGGGCGGACGTCGCTCATGGTCGCCGGCCGGGTGCCCGACCGGGTGGCCGCGGCGGCGTCGTTCCACGGGGGCGGCCTGGTAACCGATTCCGACGACAGCCCGCACCTGCTGGCCGACCGGATGACCGCGACGGTGTACGTGGGCGGCGCCCAGAACGACGCGTCGTTCACCGCCGATCACGCCGAACAGCTCGACAAGGCGCTGACGGCGGCCGGCGTCGAGCACACCATCGAGTGGTATTCGGCGGGCCACGGGTTCGCCGTCCCGGACAACGCGCCGTATGACCCCGCGGCCGCCGAGCGGCATTGGACCGCGATGACGGAGGTGTTCGCCGCGGCGTTACCGCGCTGAGGGTTGCCCGGCGCGCTGTCTAGCTTGGCGGCAGGTTCACCAACTCGGCGAGCCGGGCGCGGTGACGGTAGCCGGTGCCGAACGCCAGCTGGTCGCTCTTGGCCCGCTTGAGGTAGAGGTGCGCGGGATACTCCCAGGTCATCCCGATGCCGCCGTGCAGCTGGATGCATTCCTCGGCGGCGTGCACGGCGACATCGCCGCAGTAGGCCTGCGCGATGGCGGCCGCCGCGGCCGCGTCGTCGTCGGCGCGAGCGCAGGTGTCGGCCGCATAGCGGGCCGCGGCCGTCGCCGCCCCCACGTCGAACCACAGGTCCGCCAGCCGGTGCTTGATCGCCTGGTAGGAGCCGATGGTGCGGCCGAACTGCCGGCGTTGCCGGACGTAGTCCAGCGTGGTGTCGAAACACCATTGGGCGACTCCGAGTTGCTCGGACGCCAGCAGGGCCGCCCCGGTGAGGACGGCGTCGGCGACCGGCCCGTCGCCCGCCCCGACCCGGGACGACGGCGTTTTCGAAAACGACACGGCGGCAAGGGGTCTGGTCATATCCAGCGCGAGCAGCGGCGACACCCGCACGCCCGCTGCGGCGGGGTCGACGGTGTGCAGCTCGAGCCCGTCCGGCCCGCCGACCGGCACCACCAGCACGTCGGCCTCGCCGGCGCCGGCCACGGGCGTGACCGATCCGCTGAGGCCGTCGGGCCCGCCGCTCACCCCGGTGACCGCGTCGCCGGGCGTTGCCGTCAGCGGCACCACCAGCGCCGCCGTCAGCTCGCCCTGGGCGAGCGCCGAGACGGTCTGGGTGTCCCCGGCCCGCATGAGCGCGACCGTGGCGAGGACCGCGCTGGACAAGAACGGCACCGGTGCGACCGCGCGGCCGATCTCCTCCATGACCACCGCGGCCTCGCGGACGCCGGCGCCGGCGCCGCCGAGCGATTCGGGAACCAGCAGGCCGGCCACGCCCAGCTCGGTGGCCAGCGTCCGCCACACGCCCGAGAAGTCTTGGGATTGCGCGTCATACGCGCCGGCCACCGACTCGGGCGGGCAACGCTCGGCGAACAGCTGACGGACGCCGGCCCGCAGCGCCTCTTCGGTGTCCGAGTAGAGCAGGTCGCCGGTCGGCACGCGCTGGGGGCTCATCGGGGCAGGTTCTTCCACGCGACGTCCTTGTCGACCCGATGTTCGCCCGGCAGCCCGAGAATCCGCTCGGAGATGGTGTTGCGCAGGATTTCTGACGTGCCGCCCTCGATCGAATTGCCGCGCGCCCGCAGGTAGCGGTAGCCGGGCCCGCGGCCGACCAGGTCGACCGTCTCGGGCCTGCGCATGGTCCAGTCGTCGTAATGCAGGCCGGATTCGCCGTGCAGCTCGATCTCGAAGCCCGAAATCGCTTGCGCCAGCGTGGCGAACGCCACCTTCATGCCGGCCCCCTCCGGGCCCGGCTGACCGGTGGCGGCCTGCTGCCGCAGCCGTTCACCGGCGAGCCGAAAGACCTCCGCCTCCACCCACAACCGCATCAGCTGGTCGTGCATGGCGGGGTCGCGCAGCGCCGGCTCGTCGCGCCAGGCGTCGGCGACCTTGCCGATGTGACCGCCCTCGCACGGCAGCCCGGCGCGGGAACCGATGGCGACGCGTTCGTTGTTCAGCGTGGTGGTCGCGACCCGCCAGCCGCCGCCCTCCGGGCCCAGCCGATTCGCGTCGGGCACCCGGACGTCGGTGAGGAAGACCTCGTTGAATTCGGCCTCTCCGGTGATCTGGCGCAACGGCCGGATCTCGACACCGGGCTGCGTCATGTCGCACAGAAAGTAGGTCAGGCCGGCGTGTTTGGGCACGGCCGGATCGGTGCGGGCAACCAGGATGGCCATCTGCGCGTGCTGCGCCTGCGACGTCCACACCTTCTGCCCGTTGACAATCCAGTCGTCACCGTCGCGGACCGCCCGGGTGGACACCCCGGCGAGGTCCGATCCGGCTCCCGGCTCGCTGAACAGCTGGCAGTAGATCTGCTCGCCGGTGAACAACGGGCGCAGGAACTTTCGCTTCTGCTCGTCGGTGCCGAACGCCGCGATGGTCGGCGCGGCCATGCCCATCCCGATGTAGTTCTTCGGGGTGCCGCCCACCGGCGCGCCGGCCGCGGCCAGCCGGGCATCGACGCGCTCCTGGGCGGTGCGCGGCAGATCCAGCCCGCCGAAACCCTGCGGCAGGTGCACCCAGGCCAGGCCCGCATCGTATTGCGCGCCAAGGAATTCCCGCGGGTCGCCGGCCGTCGGATCGTGCTCGTCCAGCAGTGCCTGCACGCGCGCGTCCAGCTCGGCCGCGTCGATGGCGCTCATTGCCCGCCGCCGGGTGCGGACCGGAATCCCTGTGCGGCGCCCAGCAGCAGACCACCGTCGATGACCATGGTTTCGCCGGTGATCCAGCTCGCCGCGTCGGAAACCAGAAAGGCGACCGCCGCGGCCACGTCGATCGGTTCGCCGATGCGCCCGAGTGCGATCGACGACGCCAGCGGATCCTCGTGGTCCTTCCACAGCGCCTCGGCCAGCCTGGTGCGCACCACGCCGGGGCAGATCGCGTTGACCCGCACACGCGGCGAAAGTTCCAGCGCCAATTGCTTGGTGACGTGGATCAGCGCGGCCTTGGTGGCGTTGTACATGCCCATCGCCGGCGACTGGTGCATGCCGCCGATGGAGGCGGTGTTGACGATCGCCCCGCCATGCTCGCCCATCCACGACTTGACGACGAGCGAGGTCCACAGCAGGGGGGCCCACAGGTTGACGTCGAAGATCTTGGTGAAACGGGCGTGGTCCTGGTCGATCAGCGGACCGTAGGCGGGGTTGGTTCCGGCGTTGTTGACCAGGATGTCGACGCTGCCGAAGCGCTCGAGCGTCATGTCCACGCAGCGCCGGGCCGCCTCCTCGTCGACCGCATGCGCCGCGACGCCGACGGCCTGGGCACCGACCTGCGCGGCGGCCTCGTCGGCGGCCTCCTGCTTGCGGGCGGTCAGCACCACGTTGGCGCCCGCGGCCGCCAGCTGCTGAGCGATCGACAGGCCGATTCCGCGTGACGCGCCAGTGATGATTGCGGTACGGCCGGTCAGATCTTGTGAGGTCATGTCGTGGGCCTTCCGTTGTTTGCCACCGAATTTTATTCGCGATGTTTTGGACACGTGTGGAGGTGGTATGCCAGGCGCATGCTATCGAAATTGACACTCATGAAACCGCTGGTTGTTGCCGGGGCTGTGGCTGCGGCTATCGCCGCCGCACCCGCGGCCGTCGCTGACGTTTCCGTCGCCGGACCAGCTGCCAATTCCCCCGCTCCGACCCACGTCACCTTCAAGCAGGACCCGGGCGGCGGCGGCTGCGACGCCAACGGAAACTGCGGCTCGGGAGGCCAGTTCGAGGGTCCCGGCGGCGGGCCCGGCGGCCAGGGCTGTGTCCCGGGTGTGGGCTGCGGCTCCGGTGGCCAGTTCGCCGGCCCGGGCGGCGTGCCCGGCGGCACCGGCTGCCTGCCCGGCGTCGGCTGCGGCTCCGGCCACGGATAATCGCTCGACCCGGTCAGCCTCCCGAGAGCCTGGTGATCCAGGCCCGGGAGGCTGACGGGTCTATCACGTCGTCCAGCTCGAACGTGGTGGCCGCGCGCAACGCCTTGCCGTGCTCGTACGCGGCGGCCACGAGGCGATCGAAGAGATCTTGCCGCTCGGCGGGGTCGTCGACCGCCGCCAGCTCCTTGCTGTAGCCAAGCCGCACGGCGCCTTCCAGGCCCATGCCGCCGATCTCGCCGGTCGGCCAGGCGACGGTGAACTGGGGCGCGCGGAAGGAACCGCCGGCCATCGCCATCGCGCCAAGCCCATACCCCTTGCGCAAGATGATCATGCCCAGCGGCACCGTCAGCCGCGCGCCGAGCACGAACATCCGGCCGAAGCGGCGAACCGCCGCCTGGGTCTCCGCGTCGGGTCCCACCATGAAGCCGGGGGTGTCGCAGAGCGAAATCACCGGCAGCCCAAACGATTCGCACAGGGCGAGGAAGTCGCCGGTCTTGTCGGCCGCCTCGGCATCGATCGCGCCGCCCAGGTGATGCGTGCTGTTGGCGATCAGCCCGTACGGCACGCCTTCGACGCGCACCAGCGCGGTGACGATGCCCACACCGTAGTCGGGCCGCAGCTCCAGCACGGATCCGACGTCGACGATCGCCTCGATCGCCCGGTGGACGTCGTAGGCACGTAACCGGTTCTGCGGCACCACATGCCGGGCCAGCCGGGGATCGGGCGCCTCCCACTCGTCCAGCCTGCCCTGAAAGTAGGACAGGTACTGCTTGGCCAGCGCCACCGCGTGGGCCTCGTCGCGGGCGACCAGGCTGACCACGCCGTTGCGGCGCTGCACACCGATCGGCCCGATCGCCTCCGGTGGGTACACGCCCAGCCCGCCGCCCTCGATCATCGCCGGCCCGCCCATCCCGATGTTGGCGTCCGGTGTCGCGATGATCACATCACAGACCCCGGCCAGCGCGGCGTTGCCGGCAAAGCACCGGCCGGACACGATCGATACCAACGGCACTTCGCCGCGCAACCCGGCCAGCATCCGGAAGGTCGGCACGTCCAGCCCGGCGGCGCCGCCGACGTCGGTGTCGCCCGGCCGGCCCCCTCCGCCCTCGGCAAACAGCACCACGGGCAGTCGCTTTCGCGCCGCCAGATCAAAGGCGCGGTCGGTCTTGGCGTGGTTGCGCATGCCCTGCGTGCCGGCCAGCACGGTGTAGTCATAGGACACCACGACGGCCTCGGCGGCGGCCCGCCCGAACCGGTCCGCGCCGACGGTCGCCAGGCCGGCCACCAGGCCGTCGGCCGGGGTGTTGGCGATCAAGTCGGATTCCGAGCGGCGGCTGCGCTGCGCCGCGATGGCCAACCCGCCGTATTCGACGAAGCTGCCGGGATCGACCAGATCGGCGATGTTCTCCCGCGCGGTGCGGCGCCCCTGCCGGTGCCGCTTGGCGACCGCGGCCGGACGGCCCTCGTCCAGCGTGAGCGCGTGACGCTGCGTCACCTCGTCGAGGTCGGCGCGCGATCGGTCAAGATCTGTTGCGGCCGTGGACGATTCGCCATCGCCGCCCGCCTCGGTGCGGGTGAACACCAGCAGCGGGTCCCCGGTCCCGACGACCTGCCCGGGCGTCACCAGAATCCGAACGGTCCGCAGCGCGTCCGGCGCGGCGAGCACGTGCTGCATCTTCATCGCCTCGAGGACCACCAGTTGGCTTCCGGCGGCGTACTCGGCCCCTTCGGATGCCACCTCGACCACCGTGCCGGCCAGCTGCGCGCGCAGGGCGTCCTCGCCGGGATAGAGCTCGACCGCCGCCACCTCGGGACCGCGCTGGTGAGACGACGCGGCCGCCGCGAACTCGGGAAGCCTCTCGTCGAGGAAACCGGCGCTCACCCAACCGGATTGGATCCGGTCCGCGGTCAGCAGCTCGCGGAGAAATCCGATGTTGGTGTGGATGCCCTCGATGCCGAACTCGGACAGCGCGGCGCCGGCTTTGCGCACCGCCGCCGGCCACGACGCGCCGCGCACATGGACGATGACCTTGGCCAGCAGCGAGTCGTACTGGGGGCTCACGGCCAGCCCCGGCCGGCCATACGTGTCGACCCGCACGCCCGGGCCGCTCGGCGGGGTGAAGGCCGTCAGCGTGCCCGCCGACGGCACCACGGAAAAGTCGGGCCCGAACGTCTCCATGTTGACCCTGAGCTGAATCGCGATACCGCGCTGGGCGGCCGGCTCGCCGATGACTTCGAGCCCGTCGGAAGCGATCCCGGCCGGCAACCCCAGCCGGTAGAAGGACGCGCCGCCGGCGATCGCCAGCTGGACGGCCACCAGGTCGAGGCCGGCGGTTTCCTCGGTGACGGTGTGCTCCACCTGGATTCGCGGGTTGACTTCGAGGAAGACGAAATCCTCGCCGGTGACCAGGAATTCCACCGTGGCCAGCCCACGCATGCCCACCCGCGCGCACAACCGCACCGCCGCGTGGTGCAACGCCCGGCGCAGGGCATCCGAAAGCCCTTGGGCGGGAGCTATTTCGACCAGCTTCTGGTAGCGGCGCTGGATGCTGCAGTCGCGATCACCGACCGCCAGCGCATGCGTCTGGTGACCCGCCGGCGCGGCCACGACCTGCACCTCGATGTGGCGGGCATCGTCGAGGAGCGCCTCGGCGAACAGCGCCGGATCACCGAAACCCAGCTGCGCCTCGGCCGCACAACGCTGGTAGGCATCGTCGATCTGATCGGCGCTGTGCACCTTGCGCATTCCCCGCCCGCCGCCGCCGGCGAGGGCCTTGAGCATGATGCCGCCCTCCTGCGCGGCGAAGAATGCCTTGACGTCCTCGACGCTGCTCGCCCCCTCGGTCGCGGGCAGCACCGGCACCCCGGCGGCGATCGCGGCGCCGCGGGCGGCGGTCTTGTTGCCGAGCAACCCGAGCACCCCGGGGTCGGGGCCCACGAAGGTGAAGCCGCCGGCCGCGCACGCGTGGGCGAATTCGGCGTTCTCGCTGAGGAATCCGTAGCCGGGGTGGATGAGGTCCGCGCCGGAGCCCTTCGCCACCGCCAGCAGGGCGGACTGGTCCAGGTAGGCCTGCGGGCCGCTGCCGGGCAGCCCGATCGCTTCGTCGGCGGCGTGCACGTGCGGGCCCTGCGCGTCGTCGCCGGCATAGACCGCGATCGTTCGCATGCCCAGTTCGGTTGCGGTGCGGATGATTCGAAGTGCGATCTCGCCGCGGTTGGCGACCAGCAGGCTCGCGCTCATCGCAGCGGATCCCCCCACCGCACCTGTTCGCGGAGCCTGGTTTTGAGCAGCTTGCCACCGGCATTGCGCGGCAGCGCGGTATCGACCACCGTGACGTATTGCGGCACTTTGAAGTCGGCCAGCCGGCTGCGACAGTGGTCGAGCACGGCCGGGACGTCGATCTCGTCGCCACCGCCGAACAGCACTGCCCCCACCTTCTCCCCCATCACGTCGTCGGCGACCCCGAGCACGCAGGCGTCCGCGACGCCGGGCGCCGCCAGCAGCACGGCCTCGACCTCGACGCTGGAGACGTTCTCGCCCCCGCGGTTGATGATGTCCTTGAGCCGATCGATGAGGTGCACCCTGCCCGCGTCGTCGACGCGCACCACGTCGCCGGTGTGCAGCCAACCGTCGGCAAAGGTCGTCGCCGTGGCTTCGGGCC
The DNA here is from genome assembly GCF_976985685.1 of Mycobacterium sp. NTMscope_Eco_3. Lineage (NCBI taxonomy): Bacteria > Bacillati > Actinomycetota > Actinomycetes > Mycobacteriales > Mycobacteriaceae > Mycobacterium > Mycobacterium sp. NTMscope_Eco_3. The sequence continues at coordinate 3,628,071 of NZ_CDRJYZ010000001.1, forward strand.
GGTTCCAGTAGCCGGCGGTGACGTTGGCGCCCCGGGTCACCAGCTCACCCACGCCGGGCTCGGCCCCGAACGGGATCACCCCGAGGTCCACCGACGGGACCGCATACCCGACCGAGTCGGCGTGCTCGATGGCGTCGCCGTCGGGCAGCACCGTCATCAGCGATGCCGTCTCCGTCATGCCGTAGCCGTTGAACACGGCGGCGTGGGGGAACGCGTTCTTCACCGACCGCACCAGCGACGGGGCGATCGGGGCCCCGCCGTAACCCACCCACCGGATCCCCGAAACGTCGGTTCCGGCAAACCCCTTGTGCCGCAACAACAGTGAGTAGACCGCCGGCACCGTCACCATGACCGAAACGCGCTCGGCGCCCAGCGCGGCGATCAACGCGTCGAGGTTCAGGGTGGGCATGATCAACGACGCTCCCCCGAGCCGGGCGGCGGCCAAAAGCTGTGAATTGCAACCCGTCACGTGGAACAGCGGAACCGAGATGAGCGTCCGCATTCCCTCACCGAGGTCTCGCGGCTGTTGCAGACAGCGGATCGCGTTCTCGGTGTTGGTCAAAAACGCCTCGTGGGTGGTCGGCACCCCTTTGGGGTGGCCGGTGGTGCCCGACGTGTAGAACAGGGCGGCCACGTCGGCGCGGCCGAGTTGCTCGGTGACGGACGGCGGCCCGTCGGGCAACGCGGAATCCGGCGCCAGGTCGCGCTGCGCACCCGAGTCGGCCAGGACGAAGTCGACCTCCGGTTGGGCGGAGCGCGTATTGACCGCCACCGCAACGCCGCCCGCCATCACGATGCCCCAGAACGCCAGCACCCAGTCGATCCCCGCGGGGTAGCGCACCGCGACCCGGTCGCCCCGCTTGATGCCTTCCGCCCGCAGCCCGCCGGCGACCCGCGCGGCGCGGTCCCAGAGTTGCCGGTACGTCAGCCGGCCACCGCCCAGCTCGACCACGGCCTCGCTGTCCGGACGGGTGTCGACGTGTGCGGCGAGCATGTCCAGCAGGGTGGCGGGCAGCTCGTCGTAGCGCGGAATGCCGTCGCGGCCGCGGGACACGCCGACCGTCGGGAACGGATTGTGGTCGCGCGCGATTTCGATCACTGGAGGCATACCCGGTCCTTACTATCCGGTGTCCTATCGTGATAGCGGTGACGAACGATTCCGCCATCATGCCCGAGGCGTTTTTCACTGTAGACGGCGACTCCTATGTTCCGGGCACGATGACGCAGGGGCCGTGGGGCGCGGCCATGGGCGGCCAGATCGTCGGCGGCCTGTTGGGTTGGGGCATAGAGCAATCCGGCGTCGACCCCGACCTGCAGCCCGCCCGGTTCACGGTCGACCTGTTGCGCCCGGCCCTGATGCTGCCGGTGCAGATCCGGACGTCGGTGGCGCGGGAGGGGCGGCGCATCAAGCTGGTCGACGGCGAGCTGGTCCAAAACGGCACGGTCGTCGCGCGGGCCAGCGCGCTGTTTTTGCGTCGCGGCGATCATCCGGACGGCCGGGTGTGGTCCTTTCCGGTCGAGATGCCGCCGCTTCCGACGTCGTCGGACGGCTTCCCGGAGGGCATGCCGTTTCTCATCTGGGGGTATGGCGCCACCCGCGACGGCAGCCCCGGCATCGCCGCCGGCGAGTGGGAGCAGTCCGACTCCCAGAAGTTCGCGTGGGCCAGGGTCTTTCGGCCGATGGTCCACGGCCACCCACTGACCCCGTTCACCCGCCTGGCGTTCGTCGGTGACATCACGAGTTCGCTGACCCATTGGGGCACCGGCGGATTGCGCTACATCAACGCCGACTACACCGTCACCGCGAGCCGGTTGCCCGACGGCGAATTCCTCGGCCTGGCCGCCCAGAGCCACTACGGCACGGCCGGGGTCGCCACCGGGGCGGCCACCCTGTTCGACCGGCACGGCCCGATCGGCACCAGCTCGGCGCTGGCCCTGGCGCAGCCGGCCGACGCGTTCAAGCCGACCTACGCGTAATCCATCAACTGGGCCGCGACCGTCGCGCCGAGCTCCCAGCACGCCTGCAGCTGCTCCTTGCCCGGCTTGCCCGAAACCACCACCGTCTCAGCGGCTTTGGACCAGCCCAGCCCGGTCGTGATGGTGTCGACGGCGCGCTCGGCGCCCTCGGTGCCCTCGTTGCCGTGCAGGTACAGCCCGAACGGTCGCCCGCGGGTGGAGTCGAGCAGCTGGTAGTAGGAGCAGTCAAACGCGTGCTTGAGCGCGCCGGAGATGTAGCCGAGATTGGCCGGGGTGCCCAGCAGGTAGCCGTCGGCCGCCAGCATCTCGGCCGGCGAGACCGTCAGCGCCGGGCGGCGCAGCACCTCCACGCCCTCGATCTCGGGGTCGGTCGCGCCGGAGACGACCGCCTCGAACATCTCGTGCGTGTGCGGCGACGGGGTGTGGTGCACGATCAGCAGCGTCTTACTCATGGTCGCCCTGCAGGTTCACCGCCGTCTTCATGGCTTCGCGGGCGCGGCGGCGATCCCCCGCGTAGTCGTAGGCGCGGGCCAGCCGGTACCAGCGCCGCCAGTCGTCGGGGTGGTCTTCCACTTCGGTGCGCACGGTGGCGAACAGCGCGTCGGCCGCGTCTCGCTCGATGCGGCCCGAGGGGCGGCGCGGCAGCGCGCTGGTGTCCAGTTCCATTCCGTCGGCGGCGATCAGGCGCGCGAGCCGCTGGTGCGCGAACCCGGCCCGCAGGGTCGCGACCATCGCCCACAGGCCGATGACGGGCATGACCAACACCGCCAGCCCGAGGCCGACGGCGGCGGGCCGCCCGGAGGCGATCATCGCGACGGCCACCCGCCCCAGCAGCGCGAAGTACACCAACAGCGCGACGCACATGAAGGCGACGAGCAGTTGGGTGCGCAGCGCTTTGGTCATTGCAGGTTGAGCAGGGGCTCCAGGCCCACCGTCAGTCCGGGGTGCTCGGTGATGCGCCGCACCGCCAGCAGCACGCCCGGCACGAACGAGGTCCGGTCCAAGCTGTCGTGGCGGATGCTCAGCGTCTCGCCCTCGGTGCCGAACAGGATCTCCTGGTGAGCGACCAGCCCGGCCAGGCGCACCGAGTGCACCGGGATTCCGTCCACGTCGGCACCCCGTGCGCCCGGCAGGCTGGTGCTGGTGGCATCGGGGTTGGGCGGCAAGCCTTTTCGCGACTCGGCGATCAGTTTGGCGGTGCGCGTCGCGGTGCCCGACGGGGCGTCGGCCTTGTGCGGGTGATGCAGCTCGATCACCTCGGCCGAGTCGAAGAAGGGCGCCGCCTGCCTGGCGAAGTGCATCGAGAGCACCGCCCCGATGGCGAAGTTCGGCGCGATCAGCACCGACGTTTTCGGGTTCTCGGCAAGCCAGGCCCGCACCTGCTGCAGCCGCTCGGCGGTGAAGCCCGTGGTGCCGACGACGGCATGAATCCCGTTGCCGATGAGGAACTCCAGGTTGCCCATCACCACGTCGGGGTGGGTGAAGTCGATGACCGCCTCGGTGCCGCCGTCGGTCAGCAGGTTCAACGGGTCACCGGCGTCCACCTCGGCGGACAGCGTCAGATCCTCGGCAGCCTGCACGGCGGCCACCATCGTCGATCCGACTTTTCCCTTGGCTCCCAGCACTCCCACTCGCATGGCCTTCACCCTAGACCGGAGGGAGTTGTCCACAGTTCGGCGTCTATCCACAGATACGGCGTTGTGCGTTTCGCCGGACGGTGGCCGCCGATAAAATTCGAACATGTATTCGATCGAGGGGTCGCCCGAGGTGTCCGCCGCCCTGGACGCGCTCGACGCCGCCGCCGCAGCGATCCGCGGGCTGAACTTCGACCGGTTGGACCCCGCCGTGCGGCTGCGCTTGCTCGAGCGGATGGAGGCCTCGCGCCGGCGGCAGATCGCGGTGAGCCACGACGTGATCGCCGGCCTGGTGAGGGAGGATCCCGCCGCCCTCGGTGGCCCGGTGCACAAGGTGATCGCGGACTGGTTGCGGATCAGCTGCGCCGAGGCGTCCCGTCGGCTTCACGACGCCACCCAGCTGTCGCCGCGGCTGACCCTCACCGGCCAGGAGTTGCCGCCCGAGTTGCCGGCCACCGCCGTGGCGTGGAGCGACGGCCTGCTCGACGGCCAGCACCTGCGGGTGATTCAGGCGTTTGTCCGCGATCTTCCGGCGTCCACGCCCGTGGCCAAGGTGGAAACCGCCGAACGATTCCTGGCGAATGAAGCCGCGAAAGTACGGCCCGATCAGCTGCAGAAGCTCGCACACCGGTACGCGCTGTCGATCAATCCCGACGGGAAATTCTCCGACGCCGACCGCGCGCGTCAGCGCGGCTTCACCTGGTGTGGTCAGAGCCCCGACGGGATGAGCGTCGGAAAACTGGTCGCATCCCCGGAGCTGCGTGCCAATCTCGATGCGTGGATGTCCCACTTCGCGGCGCCCGGAATGTGCAACCCGGACGATGAAACGCCTTGTGTCGGAGGCGAACCCGATGACGAGCGCGCGCGTCGAGATCCGCGCAGCCATGCCCAACGCCAGCACGACGCGCTCAACGCCCTGGTGCGCGGCCAGTTGGGCGATCCGAAACTCGGCCAGCACAACGGCTTGCCGGTGGCCGTGATCGTGGCGACTACGCTGCAGGAGCTGACGTCGGGCACCGGGCGCGCCGTGACCGGTGGCGGGACGCTGCTGCCGATGCGCGACGTGATCCGGATGGGCAGCCACGCCTACCACTATCTCGTCGTGTTCGACGAGCATTCAAGCCGCCCACTGTATCTCGGCCGGTCGCGGCGCATCGCCTCGCCGGATCAGCGCGTCGTCCTCTACGCGCACGACCGCGGCTGCACGCATCCCGGCTGCGACGCGCCCGGCTATTGGTGCGAGGTGCATCACCTGAACGAATGGGCGGCCGGCGGCACGACCGATGCCGACAACCTCACCTTCGCCTGCGCGCCGCACCACAAGCTGGTCGAAAAGGGCTGGCGGACAAGGAAGAATGCCAGCGGGGACACCGAGTGGATACCGCCGCCGCGGTTGGACCGCGGGGTCCGCACCAACGACTATCACCACCCCGAGCGCGGCATCGGCGACCGCGCCGGCCCCTGACTTCACCTACGTGACGAACCGCCCGGCGAAGCCGCGCAGCGGCAGGTCGGCGCTGGTGATCAGCCCCGGCGGCGCCGCGATCACCGACTTGATCGCGGCGAGGGCCGGCATGCCGGTGACGGTCATGCCGATCGAGGCGAAGCTGTCCGGGTTGGACAGGTCCACGCCGGGCTTGGGAAAGATCATGTGCTTGTTGTAAATGCACGGATCACCCTTGATCTGGGTGATGTAGCAGCCCTTGATGTTCCAGCTGGGGTCGGTGTGCGGGGTCATCTGCCATTCCAGGTGCGTCTCGACCCGCGGCACGCCGTCGACCATGCCCTGGTACTTGATGTAGTTGCCGCCCAGCGATCCCTTGGGCAGGGTGTACCAGCCCAGGTCGACGTCCTTGGTGCAGGCGCCCAGCTCGTAGCTGAACTTGACCTCGTCGAGCGGCAGGTCGAAGCAATCGGCCATCATGTACACGCTGTCGGCGAAGACCCGGGTGTATTTCTCGAGCTTCGCGGGGATTTCCGGATCGTCGACCGGCTGGCCGTAGCCCACCTCGATCCAGGTGTCCTTCGAGTGGTGGCACGACACGTCGACGGACTCGATGGTGGTGATGTTCTCGATGTCGGCGACGTCGGCCGAGCACACGACGCCCAGGATCTGATTGAGCCCGGGGTTCATTCCGGTGCCGTAGAACGTCGCACCGCCCTTCTCACACGCCTCGGCGAGCAGCCGGCTCACCGGTTTGCCCGACGGGTGCGGGTGATTGGTGTCGCGATGCCAGCCGGTGATCCAGTCCGCGGTGGTGACGATGTCGATGCCCGCCTCGAGCACCTGTAAGTAGAGGTCCTCGTCGGGGAACACTCCGTGGAAGGTCAGCACGTCCGGCTTGGCGGCGATGATCTCCTCGACGGTCCCGGTGAACTTCACCCCATTGGCCCCCACGCCGGCGAACTCCCCGGTGTCCTTGCCCACCTTCTCCGGCGAATAGGCATGCACGCCAATAAGTTCGAGATCGGGCTGGGCGGCGATCCTTTTGATCATCTCCGAGCCGACGTTTCCGCTTCCGACCTGAAAGACGCGGATCGGTGTTGCACTCATCTGGTTAAGCCTTCCTGCGATACGAACGCGTCGGGATAGAACTGCTTGGCCCACTGGCGAATTGCCGTGAATCCCTCGTACTCGTCGGTGGCCAGTGCGGGTGGATCCGAATACCGTTGGTGCTGCCAGATTTCGATGTCCTGGGTGAACTGGCGGATCACTTCCCGCCCGAATTCGGCCGCCTTGCGTTCGGCGCGGTCCGAGTCGTCGCCCACCGCGCGGCCGATATACACCATGAACCGGACGTCGGAGGTGCGCTCGTCCACCGGGGTGATCGCGGAGATGGTGCGGTTGTCGATCATCCCCCAGCTCTTGGTCACCGCGATTCCCAAGCCGCCGTTGATGGCCTGCACGCCGCTATTGACGTCCTCGATCTTCTGCCCGTCGTCACCCTCGAAGGTGATGGTGAAATCGACATACGACACCGGCTCGGCGAAGTCGTGGCGGGTGAACACCGGCACGATAGGGGTGTTGTGCACGTACTTGAAGTGCGCGAAGTCCACCCCGTTCTCCAGCACGTACTGCGGGTGCATCTCCAGCGTCTCGCGGTAGAGCCGCTGCTGCGGGTAGTAATCGTCGGCGCTGCTGCCGTCGTCGAAGCCGGCGAACACATCCGGCGGGTCGAAGTACGGTTCGCGGCGTTCGAGGTCGTGCCAGATGTAGACCGACGCGTTCCGTTCCACCACCGGGTAGGTGCGCATGCGCCGGCCGCGGTTGGGGCGGTCCTGGTACGGGATGCAGACGTTGCGGCCCTCTTGGCTCCACTGCCAGCCGTGGAACGGGCACTGCAGCACCTCGCCGACGACCTTGCCGCCGTATCCCAGGTGCGCGCCGAGGTGCTCGCAGTAGGCGTTCATCACCGTGAGCTGGCCCGATTCCGCGCGCCAGGCGACCATTTCCTGGTCGAAGTACTTCATCTTGTGCACGTCGCCGACGCCGATCTCGTCGGACCAGGCGACCTGGAACCAACCGGTCGGCTTCATCGACAACGGCGGCTTAGCCATCGCGTCCTGCCATATGACTGCCCTCCCTCGGGTTACGAATATAGGCCGCAACACCAAAATATCAAAGTACCCTCTATGAAACTACTCATCCCGCCCGGCCGGAGTGGATAAGATCGCCCAATGACACGCGCACGCAGCGGAGCCGGGATCGCGGGCCGCCGCCCGAACCGGCGCGGACATGCGACTCGCGAAAGCATGCTCGAGGCCGCGCTGCGCTCCCTGGCCTCCGGCGAGCCGGGCTCGGTGTCGGCCAACCGCATCGCCAAGGACATCGGCGCCACCTGGGGCGCGGTGCAGTACCAGTTCGGCGACACCGACGGGTTCTGGGCCGCGGTGCTGCACCGCACCGCCGAGCGGCGCGCCGTGACGTTCTCGACGCTGTCGGCCCCGATCTCGACGGAGGCGCCGCTGCGGGAACGCGTCGGCGCCATCATCGACACCCTCTACACCGGCCTGGCGTCGGCGGATTCGCGCGCGATCGAGAACCTGCGCGCCGCGTTGCCGCGCGATCCCGGCGAGCTCGAACGCCTGTATCCGCGCACGGCGGCCGAGCTGTTTTCCTGGGGCAAGAGCTGGCTGGAGACCTGCCAGCAGGCGTTCGCCGGTTTGGCCGTCGACCCGGACCGGGTCCGCGAGGTGGCCGCCCTGATTCCCGGCGCGATGCGCGGCCTGGTGTCGGAACGCCAGCTGGGCTCCTACGCCGACCTCGACATGGCGCGCCGGGGCCTGACCAACGCGTTGGCCGCCTACCTGGAGCCCTCCCGGCCGTAACCGGCTCAGGCGTCGATGACGACGCGCCCGCCGTCGGCCCGCGAGACGCACACCAGCATGCCGTCGTCGCCGGGCGCGGCACGCCCGCGGTGATCCACCTGTCCGGCAAGCACTTTGACCCGGCACGTGCCGCAGAATCCCTGCCGGCACGAATAGGGGGTCGTCGGGTCGCGGTCGAGCATGACGTCCAGCGCCGTGCGATTGGCCGGCACCGCGAGCACCTGGCGTGAGCGCGCGAGCTCGAGTTCGAACGGAACCCCGTCGACGATCGGCGCCGGGCTGAACCGCTCGTAATGCAATGGCGCGCCGGCATGTTGGTCGCGGGCGACCCGGACGGCTTCGAGCATGGCGCTCGGTCCGCATACGTAGACGGCGGTGGACGGGCCGGCGCCGGCCAGCAGCTCCGCCACGGTCGGGAAGCGGCCGTGCTCGTCGTCGGCCCACACCGTCACCCGTTCCGGGGCCACCGACACCACCTCGTCGAGCAGCGGCATGTATTCGCGGCTGCGCCCGGTATAGATTGCGCGCCAATCGATCCCGCGCTGTGCGGCGGCGCGGATCATCGGCAGGATGGGCGTCACCCCGATGCCGCCGATGACGAACAACACGTCGCGCTCGGCCGTGCCGAGATAGAACGCATTGCGCGGGCCTTCGAACTCACACGTGTCGCCCACGCCGAAAGCCTCGTGCATCTCGATGGATCCGCCGCCGCCGTCGGCGATCCGGCGCACCGCGATGCGGTAATCGGTGCGCCGCCCGGGAGGACCGCACAGCGAGTACTGCCGGCGCCGGCCCGAGGGCAACAGGACGTCGATGTGCCCGCCGGGCGTCCAGGAGGGAAGCAGGCCGCCGTCGGGGTCGGCCAACGTCAGCGCGACGACGTCGGGCGCGACGAGCTCGCGTTTGGTCACGACCGCGGTCAGCGTGCGCTGCACCGGCTTCACCCGCGACGGCTGCCACCGCGACACCGAGGCGAATCCCTCGAACACCGCACGGATGCCCCACAGCAGCGACCCGAAGCGGTCGTGGTCGCGCCGGCCGTACAGGTCGGCGGGCCGGCTGGCCCAGATGCTTTCCGGCACCGGTCCCCCTACGTCTGCCGAATGTCCAAGCGCGCGAACAGCCGAACCGCCCCCGGGCTGATGCGCCGCATCGCGTAGCCGATCCTGGATTCGGCGGCGATCGGCAGCACGGCCGGACCGGTCTTGATGGCCTTCACGATCGCCTTGGCGGTCGCCTCGGGGGTGAAGTTGCGGCGCCGGTAGGCGGCGTCGGCCTTGCCCCGCGCCCGCTCCTGCTGCTCGGCGCTCATCCCGGCGTAGATCGTGCTCTTGGCGATGTTGGTGTTGACGAAGCCCGGGCACACGGCGGTGACGGTGATGCCCTCGTCGGCGAAGTCGGCGCGCATTGACTCGCTGAGCGCCAGCACGGCCGCCTTGGTGGTGCTGTAGGCGACCATCGATTTCGACGGCAGGTAGGCCGCCGCCGAGGCCACGTTGATGATCGTGCCGCCCTCGCCGCGCTCGACCATCTGCGCGCCGAACGCCCGGCTGCCGGAGATGACGCCGTGAACGTTGACGCCCATGATGTCTTCCCAATTCGCGGAGCTGGTCTCCAAAAACCGGCCCGCCATTCCGATGCCGGCGTTGTTCACCAGGATGTCGACCACCCCGTGCTCGTTGCGCACTTGTGCCGCAAGCTCGTTCATCGCGTCCTCGTCGCTGACGTCGACCTGGTAGACCGCGGCTTCGGCGCACGCGGCGCGCACGGCGTCGGCGGTTTCCTTGGCGGCGGCCCGATCACGGTCGGCGAGGATGATCTTGCGGGCGCCGCACCGGGCCAGCTCCACGGCGGTGGCCCGGCCGATTCCGGCGCCGGCGCCGGTGACCAGGGCGAGCTTGCCGCGCACGTCGCGTCGTTCGCCGCGCGCCTCGGCCACGACGGGCCCACCGGCGACGGCCCGGTCGACCCATTCGGCGGTCAGCCGGGCGACGACGTCGGGGCGCGACGTCACGACCCAGTGCCCGCCCTCGATCGCGATCACCCTGGCGCCGTGGGGAATTGCTCCGGTGAAGCGCTGCAGCGCGGGTGTGACGAAGACGTCCCGCCGCGGAACCAGGGTCTGCACGGCGACCGTCGTCGTCGGGAGTTGCGGACCCGGCGCCAGCATGGGCGCGGGCATGTTCTGCCGGTACAGGTTGAGCCCGTGGACATAGTCGGTGACCGACCGCATGGTCTCGTGGCGCTGGCTGCGGGTGCTCGAGCGGCCGATGCGTTCAAGGGCCTCAATGACTTTCACGCCGATCCTCGAGCGAAACGACAGTTCGGGCACTCCCGGGCACAAGAAGAAACCGATGTAGCCCGACGAGATCAGCTGCCTGGCGACTTGGGCCACGGCCCGGGGCGTGCGCGCGGACCGCAGAAACGCCCCGGCGTACTGCAGGTGCGGGCCCGAGATCGACGTGAACGACGCCACCTTGCCCATCACCGAGTCGTCGGTGACCGCCGCCCACGCCTGGATCGAACCCCAGTCATGGCCCAGCAGGTGCACCCGCCCGACGCCCAGGCTGTCGATCACCGCGTCGATGTCGGAGACGAGTTGTGCGAAGTCGTAGCCGGAACATTGTGTGGGAGAAGAGGATTCACCGGCGCCGCGCACGTCGTAGGCGACGAAGTTGTAGGGCTTACCGGCCAACTCCCGGGCCACGCCGTCCCAGACGTGGTGGTTGTCCGGAAAACCGTGAATCGCCAGGATGGTTGGGCGCGCCGGGTCGATGTCGGTGTAGCGGTGCACGGCCAGTGTGACGCCGTCGCTGGCGGTGAGGCTCGACGTGGTGCCCATCGGTCAGTGCGACGCCCGCGCGGCGGGTGAGACGGCTAGGTAGTCGACGGCCTGCCCCAGCCCGCCGAGCTGCGAGGGGTGAAAGCCCGGCCGGTAGTAGTTCCCGATCGCTCGCACGAATCGCAGCGGCCCGGGCACCAATCCGCGGCGGGCCGCGGCGAAGTAGTCGCGCCAGCGGGGCTTGGTGCGCGGCGGCAGATAGGGATCCAGCGAGTACAGGAACCGCACCCCGCGGATCCACAACAGCAGCATGGCGGGCGACACGACCAGCTGGGCGCGGACCTGCCGCCAGTAGCCGGCCCGCAGATGCTTCATGGTGTCGAAGGCGACCGCCTTGTGCTCGACCTCCTCGGCGCCGTGCCAGCGCAGCATGTCCAGCATCACCGGATCGGTGCCGATCGCGTCGTGGGCCGGCGAGTTCAGGATCCACTCGCCGAGGATGGCGGTGTAGTGCTCGATGGCGGAGACCACAGACACCTGCTCGAGCAGCCAGCTCTGCCGGCGGCGCTCGCTCCAGTGGGGCCGCGGCCCCAGCAGCGTGTCGAACAGCCACTTGATCTGGCCGGTGTAGGGGGTCAGGTCGATGCCCCGCGCGGCGAAGTGGGCGAGCACGTCGGCGTGCGCCTGGGAATGCACCGCCTCCTGCCCGATGAACCCCTGGACGTCCAGCCGCAGCTGATCGTCTTTGATCAGCGGCAGGGCCTTCTTGAACACGTCGACGAAGAACTCCTCGCCGGCGGGCAGCAGCAAATGCAGCACGTTGAGAACGTGGGTGGAGAACGGCTCACCGGGCACGTAGTGGAACGGCAACGTCGCCCAATCGAAGTGCACGTCGCGCGCCTCGAGGACCAGCCGTTCGTGGTCGAGCGACGCGTCGTGCGGACCCGCCGCCTGGTCGTCGATGGTCAGCATTATTGCCCCCTACCTCGGCGTTTCCGACGCCGCGAGCTGCCATTATAGTTGCGCGACCAAGTATGCGGAACCACCGGTACCGGGTTTTGTCCGGCCGGTGTCTGTGGCGTCCTCAGGGCGCGACCGGGCGCAGGTCGTAGGATCCCGGATCGGTGTTGACCAGCATCGCGCGATGTTCGGCCGGCGTGAAAGGCCACACCTCGGGCACGCCGTCCTTGTTGAGGTACCAGCTGTCACAGCCGGTGGTCCACACGGTGTTCGGCATCGCGGCGCGCAGCCCCGCGTTGTAGCGCTCGGTCGCCGAGGGCGTCGGCTCGACGGTGTCGAATTCCCCTCGGCGCCAACGCTGGATCCACCCCAGGACGTGCTCGGCCTGCGATTCGGCGACGGTCGTCAGCGCCAGGTTGCCCACCGGGCTGTGCGGCCCCAGCATCATGAAGAAGTTGGGAAAGCCCGGCATCGCGACGGTCTGGTACGCCCGCGGCCCGTCGCGCCAGACGTCGTCGGCGGCGATCCCGTCGCGGCCGGTCAGCCGCATCGGCCGGAAGAAGGCGTGGGTGTCGAATCCGGTGGCGAGCACGATGATGTCCACGTCGTGCAGGACGCCGTCGTCGGTCACGATGCCGCCCCGCTCCACGTGGTCGATGCCGGCGGTGACCAGGTCGACGTCGTCGCGCTGCATCGCGCGGTAGAAGCCGCCCGACATCACCAGCCGTTTGCACATCGGCGTGTAATCGGGGGTCAGCGCCCGGCGCAGCTCGGGGTCGCGGACCTCGCGGAGGCTGGCGCGGCACAGCGCCCCCATGATCTTTCGGCGCACGCCGGGCTTGGTCAGCCCCACCGCGAAGAGGTCGAACACCTCGCTGTAGCCGCGGTACGCCATCCGGTCCAGCCACGGAAACCTGTTGCGGGTGAGGCCGGTGAACCTGGTGTAGCGGGGGTTGGGCAGCTTGAGCACCCACTGGGCCGTGCGCTGAAACAGCATGACCCTGCCCGCCACGCCGGCCAGGCCGCAGACGAGTTGCACGCCCGTCGACCCGTTGCCGACGATCGCGATCCGGAGCCCGGCCAGCTCGACGGAATGGTCCCAGCGCGCCGAGTGAAAGACGTGGCCGCCGAAGTCGTCCAGGCCGGCGATCGACGGCATCCGGGGATGATGCAACACGCCGGTGGCCGTGATCAGGAAGTCCGCCGCGCACTGTTCGCCGGCGGCGGTGCGCAATGACCAGCGGCCGTTCTCGAAACGGGCATCGGTGATTTCGGTGCCGAACCGGATGCGGTCCCGCAGGCCGAACCGGTCCGCGATATTCCGGAAGTAGTCCTGGATTTCGCCGCCGGGCGAGAACAGGTGCGTCCAGTGCGGGTTGGTGGCGAACGTGTACTGATAGACCCGTGACGGTATGTCGCAGGTCAGGCCCGGATAGGTGTTGTCCCGCCAGGTGCCGCCCACCTCGTCGGCCTTCTCGAAGATGGTCACATCGGTAATACCGCTGCGCAGCAACGCAATTGCGACGCACAACCCGGACATGCCGGCCCCGACGACGGCTACGGCGGGATCGCGTCGCGTCATGGCAGAACTCCCGCGGCTCTTGGGCTACTCGGTTTCGGCGCGCTGTTTGAGGCGCTGCAGGGTGAGCCGGATGTGCTCGGTGTTGGCGGCCGTCCGATCGCTCACGCCGGTGGCCTTGCCGGCGACCTTGCGGAACCACCCGGGCCTGCGGTCCCAGGTGCTTTCGGTGACCTCGCATCCCCCGTCGGCCGCGACGATGTCGTACTGCCAGCGCGCGATCGGAAGGATGGTGTGGGTCACGTCGAAGGCGAAGCGGCGGCCCGGTTCCGCGTCGGTGACGGTGCATTTGGTGCTCCAGCGCCGGCCGCCGTTCTCGTTGTGGCCGGTGAAGACCGCGCCGGGCCGCACGGCGTCACCCTTGCGCCATTCCATCGCCACCGCCTCCTCGGCCAGCGAAGCCAGGGTGGGCAGATCGGTGATGAGCCGGTACACCGCGTCGGGGCGGGCATCGATCTGCACGGTGGCCGAAACGCACGGGTCGGTCATCCGCCGATCATAGCCAGCACGCGATGCGATGCACATCGATTGCGGCCCCTGTGAACTTTCTTCACACTTGAGAGGGAATGCGCGAACGAGGGGCGATCATGCGAGTCGGCGTACCGACCGAGACCAAGACGAACGAGTTTCGCGTGGCCATCACCCCCGCCGGTGTCGCCGAGTTGATCCGCCGCGGCCATGACGTGCTCGTCCAGTCCGGGGCAGGCGAGGGATCCTCGATCACCGACTCCGAGTTCAAGGCGGCGGGCGCCCAACTCGCCGATACCGCCGAACAGGTTTGGGGCGACGCCGACCTGCTGCTCAAGGTGAAAGAACCCGTGCCGGGCGAGTATGAGCTGTTGCGGCGCAACCAGATTCTGTTCACCTATCTGCATCTGGCCGCGTCGCGTGCGTGCACCGACGCGTTGTTGGCGTCCGGAACGACGTCGATCGCCTACGAGACCGTCCAAACCGGCGACGGCACACTGCCGTTGCTGGCGCCGATGAGCGAGGTGGCCGGCCGGCTGTCCGCTCAGGTGGGGGCGTATCACCTGATGCGCACCCACGGCGGGCGCGGCGTGCTGATGGGCGGCGTGCCGGGCGTCAAGCCGGCCGACGTCGTGGTGATCGGGGCGGGCACGGCCGGTTACAACGCGGCCCGCGTCGCCGGCGGCATGGGGGCGATGGTCTCGGTGCTCGACGTCAACATCAACAAGCTTCGGTTGCTCGACGCCGAGTTCGGCGGACAGGTCCGCACCCGCTACTCGTCGGCCTACGACCTGGAGGGCACCGTCAAACGCGCCGACCTGGTGATCGGCGCCGTGCTGCGGCCCGGCGCGAAGGCCCCCAGCCTGGTCTCGAATTCCCTTGTCGCGCAGATGAAACCGGGCGCGGTACTGGTGGACATCTCCATCGACCAGGGTGGCTGCTTCGAGGACTCGCGGCCAACCACACACGACGACCCGACCTTCGTCGTGCACGACACGGTCTTCTACTGCGTGGCCAACATGCCCAGCGCGGTGCCCAAGACGTCGACGGTGGCGCTGACGAACGCGACGATGCCCTATGTGCTCGCGCTCGCCGACCGCGGCTGGCGCGCGGCGTGCCACTCGGATCACGCTCTGGGCAAAGGTCTTTCGACGCACGACGGCGCGTTGCTGTCCGAACAGGTGGCCACCGATCTCGGCCTGCCGTTCACCGACCCCGCCGAGGTGCTGGGTTAGCCCGTGGCCGCGAGGCCGGCGATGATGTCGGCCGCGGGGCCGGCGGTGGCGTGCTTGAATGCCGCCCCGGCCCACAGCGGTATCCCGTTCGGGTCCTCGATGGCGGCGGCGGCTTCCCGGATGGGCGATGTCATCTGGTTGACCTCGGGGTAGCCCAGCGGCGCCACGTGGTCGAGCATGCGGGTGAAGTCGTTTTCCAGGCCGCGCGCATACCGGCCCGAGAATGCCCGTGTCAAAACGGTGGTCGCGAACAGCGGGTTTTTCAGGGCGGTGCGATGCGCGGGGTTGGTGCCGGCCTCGTCGGCGAGCAGCAGCGCGGTGCCGACCTGCGCGGCCACCGCTCCCCTGCGCAGGGCGGCCCCGACCTCGTCGGCGGTGCCCAGCCCGCCCGCGGCGATGATCGGGACGTCGTGGGCGTGACGGATGCGATCGATGAGCTGGTGCAGCGACTCGTTGGCGGGTTCCATGTCGGGCGCGAACGTGCCGCGATGCCCGCCGGCGGCGGGGCCCTGGACCACCAGGCTGTCCGCGCCGGCCGCGACGGCCACCCCGGCCTCGTAGGCCGAGGTCACCGTGACCATCACCAGCAGGCCCAGCGCGCCGAGGCGCCGGATCACGTCGGGCGGCGGGACACCGAACGTGAACGACACCAGCTCGGGACGGACGTCGGCCACCACCTCGAGCTTCTGTTCCCAGCCGTCGTCGTCGCCGTAATGCGGGTGACCGACCTCCACCTGGTAGTGGTCGGCGATCTCTTCGAGTTCCGCCGCGTAGTAGTCCAGGGCCACCCAGTCGGCCACACTGGGCTGGGGCACAAACAGATTCACCCCCAGCGGGCCGGTGGTGGCCTTGCGCGCGGCGGCGATGTCGTCGGCGAACTGCTCGGCGCTGAGGTACCCGCCGGCGACGAAGCCGAGCCCGCCGGCGTTGGACACCGCCGCGGCCAACGCGGGAGTTCCGGGCCCGCCGGCCATCGGGGCACCCACGATGGGCACCACGATGTCCCAGAAGCCCAGTACCATTCGGCTAGTCCGCCGACGGCGAGCGCCGAGGGGGCGCGAGTGAGGAGGCGGACATTCGAGCTAGCCTACCATCGCCCGAAGTTGTTGGGGCAGTGACCGTTTGGCCGCATAGGGGCCGAGAACCGCGGCGCCGTAGCGCTGCCCGAGCAGCTTGCGGGCGACGGCGTTGACCTCCTCGACGGTCACCTGGTCGATTTGGCGCAGGGTGTGCTCGATGCTGCGGTGTTTGCCGTAGTTGAGCTCGCTGCGGCCCAGGCGGCTCATCCGCGAGCCGGAGTCTTCCAGGCCGAGGACCAGGCCGCCGCGCAGCGAGCCCTTGGCGATCCGGCATTCCGACTCGGTGATGCCGTCGCGGGCCACGGAGTCGAGGACCGTGCTGGTGACGGCCATGACCTCGGCGAAGCGTTCGGGCTGGCAGGCCGCGTACACGGACAGCGCGCCGCTGTCGGCGAAGATGTCCACCGTCGAGTACACCGAGTAGGCCAGCCCGCGCAGCTCCCGGACCTCTTGGAACAGCCGAGAGCTCAGGCCGCCGCCCAGCGCGGTGTTGAGCACCGACAGCGCCCAGCGGTGCTGCCAGCCGCGGCCGGGCGTGCGCACACCCAGCGACACGTGTGTCTGCTCGGCGTCCCGATTGCCCAGCGTCAACCCGGGGCGGCCGGTGACGCGCCCCGCGCCCTTGCGCGGCGCGATGGGTCCGCGGCCGCGGACCAGGCGCGGGCCGAAGTGCTTGCGCACCAGCGCGACCACCTCGCCGTGGTCGACGTTGCCGGCCACCGCCACCACCATGCGTTCGGGCGTGTAGCGCCGGACGTGAAACGAGTGCAGCTGGCTGCGCGTCATCGACGACACCGACTGCGCGGTGCCGATGACGGGCCGGCCCACCGGGTGGTCGCCGAACAGCGCGCCCAGGAACATGTCCCCGAGCGCGTCCTCGGGGTCGTCGTCGCGCATCGCGATCTCCTCGAGGACCACGTCGCGTTCCAGTTCGACATCCTCGGCGGCGCAGCGGCCGTTGAGCACCACGTCGGCGACCAGGTCAACGGCCAGCGCCAGGTCGGTGTCGAGCACATGCGCGTAGTAGCAGGTGTGCTCCTTGGCGGTGAACGCGTTCAGCTCCCCCCCGACGGCGTCCATCGCCTGGGCGATGTCCACCGCGGTACGGCTGGGGGTCGACTTGAACAGCAGGTGCTCGAGGAAGTGGGCCGCGCCGGCGACGGTGGCACCCTCGTCGCGCGAGCCGACGCCGACCCACACCCCGACCGAGGCGGACCGCACCGCGGGCAGGTACTCGGTGACCACCCGCAAGCCGCCGGGCAGCGTGGTGCGGCGCAGTGCGGCTTGCGGTTCGGTGTCCGCCGCGGCCGTGTGGTTGCCCCGCCGCAGCGCGGGGTCAGCTGCTCGCTTTGCCGAATCAGCTCGTGGCATCGGCAGGGGCGGCCGCCGGGGCATCGGCGGGGGCCGAGGCGTCGTCCTCCACCAGCACCAGCGAAATCTTGCCGCGCTTGTCGATGTCGGCGATTTCGACGCGCAGCTTGTCGCCGACGTTCACCACGTCCTCGACCTTCGCGATGCGCTTGCCCTTGCCGAGCTTGGAGATGTGCACCAGGCCGTCGCGACCGGGCAGCAGCGACACGAACGCACCGAAATCCGTTGTCTTGACCACGGTTCCGAGGAAACGTTCGCCGACCGTCGGCAGCTGCGGGTTCGCGATGGCGTTGATCCGGTCGATCGCGGCCTGCGCCGAGGGCCCGTCGGTGGCGCCGACGAACACGGTGCCGTCGTCCTCGATGGAGATCTGCGCGCCGGTCTCCTCGGTGATGCCGTTGATGACCTTGCCCTTGGGGCCGATGACCTCACCGATCTTGTCCACCGGAACCTTGATGGTGGTGACCCGCGGGGCGTACGGGCTCATCTCGTCGGGCGCGTCGATGGCCTCGGCCATGACCTCGAGGATCGTCACGCGCGCATCCTTGGCCTGGCCCAGCGCGCCCGCCAGGACCTGCGACGGGATGCCGTCGAGCTTGGTGTCCAGCTGCAGCGCGGTGACGAAGTCCTTGGTGCCGGCGCACTTGAAGTCCATGTCGCCGAACGCGTCCTCGGCGCCGAGGATGTCGGTCAGCGTGACGAACCGGCGCTCGGTGCGCCCGTCGATCTCGACGTCGTCGGAAACCAGGCCCATCGCGATGCCGGCCACCGGCGCCTTCAGCGGCACACCGGCGTTCAGCAGCGACAGGGTGGACGCACAGACCGAGCCCATCGAGGTGGAGCCGTTGGAACCCAGCGCCTCGGAGACCTGGCGGATGGCGTACGGGAACTCCTCGACGCCCGGCAGCACCGGGATCAGGGCCCGCTCGGCGAGCGCGCCATGCCCGATCTCACGCCGCTTGGGCGAACCCACGCGGCCGGTCTCGCCGGTGGAGAACGGCGGGAAGTTGTAGTGGTGCATGTAGCGTTTCGAGGTTTCCGGCCCCAACGAGTCGATCTGCTGGGCCATCTTGACCATGTCGAGCGTGGTGACCCCCAGGATCTGGGTCTCACCGCGCTGGAACAGCGCGCTGCCGTGCGCGCGGGGCACCACGGCGACCTCGGCAGACAGGGCGCGGATGTCGGTGATGCCGCGGCCGTCGATGCGGAAGTGGTCGGTGAGGATGCGCTGGCGCACCAGTTTCTTGGTCAGCGAGCGGAACGCGGCGCTGACCTCTTTCTCGCGGCCCTCGTACGTCTCGGCTAGGCGCGCGAGCACCTCGGCCTTGAGCTCGTCGGTGCGCGCGTCGCGCTCGGCCTTACCGCCGATGGTCAGCGCCTTGGCCAGCTCGTCGGTGGCCACCGAGGCGACCGAGTAGTAGACGTCTTCCTGGTAGTCCGGGAACGTCGGGAACTCGCCGACCGGCTTGGCGGCCGACCCGGCCAGCTCCTCCTGCGCGGTGCACAGGGCGGCGATGAACGGCTTGGCGGCCTCGAGTCCTTCGGCCACAACGGTTTCCGTCGGCGCCTGGGCGCCGCCCTCGACGAGCTCGATGACGTTCTCGGTGGCCTCGGCCTCGACCATCATGATCGCGACGTCACCATCCACCTTGCGGCCCGCCACCACCATGTCGAACACGGCCCGCTCGAGTTGCTCGACGGTCGGGAACGCCACCCACTGGCCGTCGATCAGCGCGACCCGCACGCCCCCGATCGGACCCGAGAACGGCAGCCCGCTCAGCTGGGTGGAGGCCGACGCGGCGTTGATCGCCAGCACGTCGTACAGGTCGTTGGGGTCCAGGCTCATGACCGTGACCACGACCTGGATCTCGTTGCGCAACCCGGAGACGAACGACGGGCGCAGCGGCCGGTCGATGAGCCGGCAGGTCAGGATCGCGTCCGTGGAGGGACGGCCCTCGCGACGGAAGAACGAACCGGGGATGCGACCGGCGGCATACATCCGCTCCTCGACGTCGACGGTCAGCGGGAAGAAGTCGAAGTGCTCCTTGGGGCTCTTGCTGGCGGTGGTCGCCGACAACAGCATGTTTTCGTCATCCAGGTACGCGACCACGGACCCGGCGGCCTGCTGGGCCAGCCGGCCGGTCTCGAAACGGATGGTGCGGGTGCCGAAGCTCCCGTTGTCGATGGTGGCGGTCGCCTCGAACACGCCCTCTTCAATTTCAGCGACAGACATGGACGTCCGTACGGCCTCTCTTATTCGGCTGTTTCGCGTAGTCACGCGCAACCTGGAGAGGGTCCGCAGGACCCGTGCGGGCCTGCGAGTCACCCTGGGAGCTAATCCCGAAGAGCCAGTCTGAATGCGGCTACGGCCATCGATCGAAGCGGCCGAGAAGCCCCAGATCCGGAGAGCCCGGCAGCCACTACCGAAGACCGCCCGATGCAGACTGGGCTGCTCCCTCGAAGGTGCGTAGTGACACGCTGGAACGGCGCACGCGGATCTGCGTGACCGCACCGTTGCTCGGGCCGAACCGGCCCAGAACGTCCTTACTCTACACGGGCGACCCCGCCCCGCCAGCATCGCGCGGGATCAGGCGGGCGTCATCGGCCCGTCGTTGAGGGCGTCAGCGACGCAGGCCGAGGCGCTCGACCAGCGAGCGGTACCGCGCCACGTCGATCTGGGCGACGTACTTGAGCAGCCGGCGCCGGCGCCCGACCAGCAGCAGCAGCCCGCGCCGCGAGTGGTGGTCGTGCTTGTGCACCTTCAGGTGCTCGGTCAGGTCGGCGATCCGCTTGGTCAGCAGCGCGACCTGGGCCTCCGGGGACCCGGTGTCGGTGTCATGCAGGCCGTAGGTGCCCAGGATTTCTTTTTTCTGCTCGGCAGTCAGCGCCACGAACTATCTCCATCAATCGGTCCGCGAAAGGTAAATGGTGCAGGCGCGGCCACCGCGAACCGCAGCACGCGCCGATGTCGTCCGGCAGTTTAGCAGCGCTGGGACCGCCGGGCACAAACGCGGCGGCTCATCAACCCGAGGACAGCAGCGCCCGCGCCCGGTCGGTGTCCTTGCCCATCGCGACGACGAGTTCGTCGATGGAGTCGAACTTGTGCTGTCCGCGGATGCGGGCGACGAAATCGAGGGCGACGTACTGTCCGTACAGGTCGGCGTCGGTGTCCAGGACGAACGCCTCGACGGTGCGGGTGCGTCCGGAGAAGGTGGGGTTGGTGCCGACGGACACCGCCGCCTGATAGCGCTCGCCGGGGACGATCTCCCCGGGGGCCCCCGCCCCGCGACCGTGGCCGAGCAGGGTGAACCACGCCGCGTACACGCCGTCGGCCGGGATGGCCGAATACATCGGCGGCGCCACGTTCGCGGTCGGGAAGCCCAGTTCGGCGCCGCGGCCGTGACCCCGCACCACCACGCCCTCGACCCGGTGCGGGCGGCCCAACGCTTCGGTGGCCGCGACCACGTCGCCGGCGTCCACGCAGGACCGGATGTAGGTGGACGAGAACGTGACGGTCTCGTTGCTGTGGTGTTCGGACAGCAGCGACATCGACTCCACGGCGAACCCGAAGCGATCGCCGGCGCGCCGCAGGGTCTCGACGTTGCCGGTCGCCTTCTTGCCGAAGGTGAAGTTCTCCCCCACGACGACCTCGACCACGTGCAGGTTCTCCACCAGCAGCTCGTGCACGTAGCGGTCCGGCGTGAGCTTCATGAAATCGGTGGTGAACGGCATCACCAGGAAGACGTCGATGCCCAGCTCCTCGACCAGCTCGGCGCGCCGCGTCAGCGTCGTCAACTGCGCCGGATGGCTGCCGGGATAGACCACTTCCATCGGGTGCGGGTCGAACGTCATCAACACCGTCGGCACGCTGCGCGCCCGCCCCGCCTTCACCGCGTGCGCGATCAGCTCCGCGTGGCCGCGATGCACGCCATCGAACACACCGATGGTGAGCACACACCTGCCCCAGTCCGTGGGAATCTCGTCTTGGCCGCGCCACCGCTGCACGACCGCAAGCCTACGGCGCCGAGTGCCCGGCCGGGAGATCCGGAGGGCGCAACACCCGCCGGGGTGGCGGGGAACACGCCGGATCCGGACGGGGTTGCCTAAACTTTGTCGTTGTGAGGGCTGACGAAGAGCGTGGCGGTCTCACCGCGGTCGGCCAGGACTACCTCAAGGCGATCTGGAATGCCCAGGAGTGGTCCCCCGACAAGGTCAGCACCAAGATGCTGGCCGAGAAGATCGGGGTGTCGGCCAGCACGGCCTCGGAGTCGATCCGCAAACTCGCCGAGCAGGGCCTCGTCGACCACGAGAAGTACGGCGCGGTGACCTTGACCGCGGCCGGGCGGCGGGCGGCGCTCGAGATGGTGCGCCGGCACCGGCTGCTGGAGACCTTCCTGGTCAACGAGCTCGGCTACGCCTGGGACGAGGTGCACGACGAGGCCGAGGTGCTCGAGCACGCGGTGTCGGATCGCCTCGTGGCCCGCATCGACGCCAAGCTGGGATTCCCGCAGCGCGACCCGCACGGCGACCCCATCCCGGCCTCCGACGGGCAGGTGCCCACCCCGCCGGCGCGCCAGCTGTGGGCGTGCGGCGACGGGGACGCCGGGACGGTGGCCCGGATCTCCGACGCCGACCCCGAGATGCTGCGCTACTTCACCGACGTCGGCATCAACCTCGACTCCCGGCTGCGGGTCCTGACCCGCCGCGAATTCGCCGGCATGATCTCGGTGGCGATCGAATCCGGCGACGGCGCCGAGACGACCGTCGACCTGGGCAGCCCGGCGGCGCGGGCGATCTGGGTGACGGCCTGAGGGTTTCGGGTTCGCGAACGTAACGTGGCTGCGATGATCGGCGACGATCTTCGCAGTGCGGTTACGCTCGCGAAGCTCAGTCGGCCAGTAATCCCTTGGCGATGTGGGTGACCTGCACCTCGTTGCTCCCGGCGTAGATCATCAGCGACTTGGCGTCGCGGGCCAGCTGCTCCACCCGGTACTCGGCCATGTAGCCGTTGCCGCCGAACAGTTGCACGGCCTCCATCGCCACCTCGGTCGCCGCCTCCGACGAGTACAGCTTGATCGCCGACGCCTCGGCCAGCGTCAGCGGTTTACCGGCCTGTTGGCGCTCGATGGTGTGAAAGACCATGTTCTGCACGTTCATTCGCGCGATTTCCATCTTGGCCAGCTTGAGTTGGATCAGCTGGAACTGCCCGATGTTCTTGCCCCACAGCGTGCGACTCTTGGCGTAATCGATGCACAGCCGGTGGCATTCGTCGATGATGCCCAAGGCCATCATCGCGATCCCGATCCGCTCGGCGGCGAAGTTGGCGCGGGCGCTGTCGCGGCCGTCGCCGTCGGTGTGCTGTTCCCTCTCGCCGAGCAG
The DNA here is from genome assembly GCF_976985685.1 of Mycobacterium sp. NTMscope_Eco_3. NCBI lineage: Bacteria > Bacillati > Actinomycetota > Actinomycetes > Mycobacteriales > Mycobacteriaceae > Mycobacterium > Mycobacterium sp. NTMscope_Eco_3. Next base: position 3,650,864 of record NZ_CDRJYZ010000001.1, read on the forward strand.
CCGGTCCGGGCTCAGCCGCACGTTGTCGAAGAACAGCTCGCCGGTCGGCGAGGACATCATGCCCATCTTCTTGAACGGCTTGCCCTGCGTCAGGCCCGGCATGCCCGCATCGAGCACGAAAACCAGCACCGACCGGTTGCGCTTGTCGACCTTCTTGTCCGGGGAGCCGTCGCCCTCGTCGAGCTTCGCGTACACGACCAGGACATCGGCGTAGGGCCCGTTGGTGATGAACGTCTTCTGCCCGTTGAGGATGTAATCCGCGCCGTCGCGTTTGACGTAGGTCTTCATGCCGCCGAACGCGTCCGAGCCCGAGTCCGGCTCGGTGATCGCCCACGCCGCAATCTTTTCCAGCGTCATCAGCTCGGGCAGCCAGCGCTCCTTCTGGGCCAGCGTGCCGCGGCTCATGATGGTCGCCGCACCCAGACCGAGGCTCACCGAGGCGGTGCTCAGCAACCCGATGCTGACCCGGGCGATCTCGGAGACCAGCACCGCGATCATCGATCCCTGGGCGCCACCGCCGAAACCGCCTGCGTCGTCCGGCTTTTCGTCGGGCTCCTCAGCCGCGGGCCTGCCGTCGAGCTTGGAACGTTCGGAGTCCAGCATCTTCTTGACCGACTCGGCGGCCATCGCGTCGAGGCCGAACTGGCTGAACAGCTTGCGCGCGATCGGATAGGGCGACATTGCGCCGCTTTCCAATTCGTCGAGGTGCGGCCGGATCTCCTTGTCGACGAACTGCCGAACGGCATCCCGGACCATCAGGTCGGTGTCGGACCACTCGATCATGATGTCCTTAGCGTTCGGCGCGCTGATAGGCGGTGACGACGGCGGCGCCGCCCAGCCCGATGTTGTGTTGCAGTGCGGCGCTGACGCCCTCGACCTGACGTTTGTCGGCCGTGCCCCGCAGCTGCCAGGTCAGTTCCGCGCACTGCGCCAGCCCGGTCGCGCCCAGCGGGTGGCCCTTGGAGATCAGGCCGCCCGAGGGGTTGACCACCCAGCGACCGCCGTAGGTGGTGTCGCCGTTGTCGATCAGCTTGGGCGCCTCGCCCGGCCCGCACAGGCCCAGGGCTTCGTAGAGCAGCAGCTCGTTGGCCGAGAAGCAGTCGTGCAGCTCGATCACCTGGAAGTCTTGCGGACCCAGCCCGGACTGGTCGTAGACCTGTTGTGCGGCTTGCACATTCATGTCATAGCCGATGAGGTTCTTGGCGCTTCCGTCGAACGTCGAGGCGAAGTCGGTGGTCATGGCCTGTCCGACGATCTCGACGGCCTGGCCCGCCAGCCCGTGGCTGTCGACGAAGCTTTCCGAGGCCAGGATCGCGGCGCCCGACCCGTCGGAGGTCGGCGAACACTGCAGCTTGGTCAGCGGGTCGGAGATCATCCGCGCCGCCAGGACGTCTTCCAGCGTGTAGGACTCCTGGAACTGGGCGAACGGGTTGTTCACGGAGTGCTTGTGATTCTTGTAGCCGATCTTGGCGAAATGCTCTGCGGTGGAGCCGTATTGCTTCATGTGCTCGCGGCCGGCGGCGCCGAACATCCACGGCGCGACGGGCATCGCGAACTCGTCGATCTCGGCCATCGCCTTGACGTGTTTGGCCATCGGCGATTCGCGGTCCTGGGCCCCGCCGCCCAGCGAACCGGGCTGCATCTTCTCGAAACCCAGAGCGATCGCGCAGTCGACGATGCCACCGCGGATCGCCTGCGCGGCCAGGAAAAGCGCCGTCGAGCCGGTGGAGCAGTTGTTGTTGACGTTGACGACCGGGATGCCGGTCATGCCGAGCTCATAGAGCGCGCGCTGCCCGGACGTCGAATCACCGGCGACGTAGCCGACGTAGCCCTGCTGCACCTCGTGGTAGGCGATGCCGGCGTCCGCCAAGGCGTTGGTTCCCGATTCGCGCGCCATGTCCGGGTAGTCCCAGCCCTCGCGGCGACCGGGCTTCTCGAATTTCGTCATCCCGACGCCGACGACATAAACCTTGTTAGAGATCTTGTTAGACATCATCGTCCCTTCCGCAGCGTGGGCCGCCTAGACCATCAGTGTGCAACGTGGCCCAACCAACCGCTCGGCCGGGACCCGCTAGAGCGTCGCCGGGCGGATCACCACCACCGACTTGGTCCGCGCACCCTCGTCGCGCAGCAGCGCCATCACCCGGCCGTCGGGGTCACACGCGGCGTAGACGCCGTCGATGCCGGCCGGCGGCAGGGACCGGCCGTTGGCGGCGGCGTCGGCCTCATCGGCGGAAAGGTCGCGGCGCGGGAAGATCAGCAGGCAGGCCTCGTCCAGGCTGTAGCTCAGCCGCGGGCGTTCCGCCAGCTCGTCGAGCGCATGCGCCTGGTCCAGCCCGAAGCGCCCGACGCGGGTGCGCCGCAACGCCGTCAGGTGGCCGCCCACCCCCAGCGCGGCGCCCAGATCGCGGGCCAGCGCTCGAATGTAGGTTCCCGACGAGCAGTCGACCTCGACGTCAACGTCGGTGACGTCCAGGCCCTGCGGTCCGGGGCGGACGCCGCGCACCTCGAACCGGTCGATGCGCACCGGGCGGGCCTCGAGCTCGACGGCCTGGCCCTCGCGGGCCAACCGGTAGGCGCGCTTGCCGCCCACCTTGATCGCGCTGACGGTCGACGGCACCTGCGCGATGTCACCGCGCAGGCCACCGACGGCGGCCTCGATCGCCTCGCTGGCCAGGTCCCCCGCCGCGACGCTGTGCAGTAATTCGCCCTTGGCGTCGTCGGTCGACGTGCTCTGGCCCAGGCGGATGGTGGCCGCGTACGACTTCGACGAAGCCGTCAGCAGGCCGAGGATCTTGGTGGCCCGCTCGACGCCGATCACCAGCACGCCGGTGGCCATCGGGTCCAAGGTCCCCGCATGCCCCACCCGGCGGGTGGAAAAGATCCGGCGGCAGCGGCCCACCACGTCGTGGCTGGTCATTCCGGCCGGCTTGTCGACGACGACGATGCCCGCACCGCTCATAACACGATGGCGGTCAACACCAGCCCGCGCTCGACCGACCAACGGCCCGCCAGCTCCGTCAACGGTGGACCGGACAGCGCCGTCGGATCGATCAGGATCCGCGACACGAACCCGCCCGTCGCCGCGCCCGGCCCGTCGGACTCGAACGTGATGTGGGCGTCCTCGAAGCCCAGCCACCTCTTGGTCAGCGGGAACCACGCCTTGTACGTTGCCTCCTTGGCGCAGAACAGGATTCGGTCCCAATGCAGTTCGCCCGACAGGTTGGCGGGGATCTCGGTGCGTTCGGCCGGCAGGCTGATCGCGTTGAGCACGCCGTCGGGCAGCACGTCGTGCGGCTCGGCGTCGATGCCCACCGAGCGCAGCGCGCCGGTGCGGCCCACCACCGCGCCGCGGTAGCCGGCGCAATGGGTGAGGCTGCCGACCACGCCGTCGGGCCAGCAGGGTTCTCCCTTCTCACCCTTGAGGATCGGCACCGGCGGCAGGCCGAGCTCGCCCAGCGCGATCCGGGCGCAGTGCCGGACGGTGATGAACTCGTTGCGCCGCTTGGCCACCGATTTCGCGATCAACGGCTCCTCTTCGGGCAGCGGGACGAGATCGGGCGGATCGGAATACGTCTCCGAGTAGGCCAGGCCATCCGTGGCCGGCAAGACGGAGGACACCAGCGTGTGCTCCCCCGTCATCGTGATTGCCGCTGCCGCAACCGTTCCCGGAACTGCGTGGCCTGCTGCCGCATCTCGGGGGTGATCTCGAAGTGGCCGCCGAAGTCGTTGAGGTCGCCCGGCGAGTACTGGGGATCCGGCAGCACCTGGCGCAGCCAGCTCGGCGGCTTGCGGCGCCGCCATTCCCGCGGATAGCCCACGGAAACCTCCTCGAAGCGCACGTCGTCGTACCAGGTGGTGCGCGGGATGTGCAGGTGACCGTAGACCGAACAGACCGCGTTGTAGCGGGTGTGCCAGTCGGCGGTCTTGGTGGTTCCGCACCACAGCGAGAACTCCGGGTAGAACAACGCGTCGCAGGGATCGCGGACCAACGGGAAATGGTTGACCAGGACGGTCGGTGTCATCCAGTCCAGCTGTTCGAGGCGGGCGCGGGTGATCTCCAGGCGCTCGCGGCACCAGGCCTCGCGGGTGGGGTACGGCTCCGAGGAGAGCAGGAACTCGTCGGTGGCCACAACGTTGCGGTCGCGCGCGATGGTCAGGCCCTCGGCTTTGCTCGTGGCCCCCTGCGGCAAGAAGCTGTAGTCGTAGAGCAGGAACATCGGCACGATCGTGGCCGGGCCGCCGCGCTCGGTCCAGACCGGGAACGGGTGCTCGGGCGTGATCACGCCCATCTCGTCGCACATGTTGACCAGGTAGTCGTAGCGCGCCTTGCCGAAGATCTGCACGGGGTCGCGGGTGGTGGTCCACAGCTCGTGGTTGCCCGGAACCCAGATCACCTTGGCGAACCGCCGTCGTAGCAGGTCGAGGGCCCAACGGATCTCGTCGGTGCGCTCGGCGACGTCGCCGGCGACGATCAGCCAGTCGTCGGGCGACGAGGGATGCAGCGATTCGGTGACCGGCTTGTTGCCGAGGTGACCGGTGTGCAGGTCGGACACCGCCCACAGCGTCGGTTGCCCACCGTTGGTCGAGTCCTGCCCCGATCTATGCCCAGCCACGAATAACCACCCTAACGACCCGAGCCGGGCGAGCCGCTTTCGCGCCCGGCGGCCGGGCGAACTAGAACAAGTTCACCTTTGCCTGTGACGTCACGCGCGCGACTTGTACACTCCCCCGAAAGGACCGCTGCGGCGTCAGGGGGGTGTCGTGTTCGCCAATGTTCGTCTGATGGGCGCGCTGGGTGCGCTGCTCACAGCGGCCATCGGGGGCACGGTGGGCCTGCTGACCGCCCCGCAGACTCCGGGCGGCGGCGATCGCCCCGTCGAACTGCGCTCGACCGCGCAACCGATGGAAACCACCATGAAGAGCCCCATCGTGGCGACCACCGACCCGCGCCCGTTCGACGCGTGCGAGGACATCCCGTTCGATGTGATCCAGCGGCTCGGGCTGGGATTCACACCGCCCGAACACGAGGACGGCCTGCGCTGCCACTTCGACGCGGGCAACTATCAGGTCGCCGTCGAGCCGATCATCTGGCGCACCTACGAGGCATCGCTGCCCGCTGACGCCGTCGAGACGACGATCGCGGGCCACCGCGCCGCCCAGTACTGGGTGCTCAAGCCGACCTATCACAACAGCTACTGGTTCTACTCCTGCATGGTCGCGTTCAAGACCAGCTACGGGGTGCTGCAGCAGGCGCTGTACTACTCCACCGTCTACTCCGACCCCGAGGTCGATTGCATGCAGACCAACCTGCAGCGCGCCAACGACCTCGCGCCGTACTACAAGTTCTAGGGTGAGCACCACCTCGATCCGACCCGCGCAGCCGGCCCTGCGCACCCTGAACCACCTCGGCGCCAAGGCCCTCGGCCGCCTGCTCGGTCTGCCCCCGGCGACCACCGACTACACCGTGGAACGCGTGCGCGTGCCGATGCGCGACGGGATCGAACTGGTGGCCGACCATTACACGCCCACCACCACCGCGGCCGTCGGCACCCTGCTGGTCCGCGGCCCCTACGGACGCGGGTTTCCGTTCACCCTGATATTCGGCGCGCTGTATGCCGCGCGCGGCTATCACGTGGTGCTGCAGAGCGTGCGCGGAACGTTCGGCTCGGGTGGGGTTTTCGAGCCGATGGCCAACGAGGTCGCCGACGGCGCCGACACCGTCGCGTGGCTGCGCGAGCAGCCGTGGTTCACCGGCCGCTTCGCCACCATCGGCATGTCGTACCTGGGATTCACCCAGTGGGCCCTGCTGCAAGATCCCCCGCCGGAACTGGCCACCGCCGTGATCGTGGTAGGCCCGCACGACTTCCACGAATCAACTTGGGGTACAGGCGCTTTCGCGGTCAATGACTTCCTGGGCTGGAGCGACATGGTGGCGCACCAGGAGGACCCGGTGCGCGCCCGCACCGCGCTGCGCCAGTTGCAGAGCCGCCGCAACGTGTCGCGGGCCGCGGCCGCGGCCCCACTGGGCGACGCCGCGCGTGCCCTGCTCGGCACGGGCGCCCCGTGGTTCGAATCCTGGGTCGAACACCGCGATCCCGGCGACCCGTTCTGGGATCCGTTGCGGTGCAACGAGGCGCTGGACCGCGTGCAGGTGCCCGTGCTGCTGGTCGGCGGCTGGCAAGACATCTTCATCAGGCAGACGCTGCGGCAGTACACGCATCTGCACGGCCGGGGAGCCGACGTCGCGCTCACCGTCGGCCCGTGGACGCACACCCAGCTGCTCACCAGCGGGCTGGCCACCGTCACGCAGGAGTCACTGGATTGGCTGGGCACCCACCTGGGCGACGCCCCCGCCGCGCGCCGGCCCAGCCCGGTCCGGGTCTACGTCACCGGCGTGGACCGGGGCCAAGCCTGGCGCAGCCTGTCCGAGTGGCCGCCCGCCACCACCGAGCGCGCGCTGTACCTGCGGCCCGGCGGCTACCTGGGCGAGACCGCGCCGGCGCTGAAAGGTCTGTCCCCGGCCACATTTCGCTACGACCCGGCCGATCCGACGCCCACCACCGGCGGCCCGCTGCTGTCCCCGAGCGGCGGTTACCGCGACGACAGCCGGCTCGCGTCGCGTGCCGATGTGCTGGCGTTCACCAGCGCAGCCCTCACCGAGGACCTGTACGCCTACGGGACCCCGGTCATCGAGCTCGCGCACGGCGCCGACAATCCGCACGTCGACCTGTTCGTGCGGGTGAGCGAGGTCGATCCCAAGGGCCGGTCGCGCAATGTCAGCGAAGCCTACCGGCGGTTGCGCACCGCGGCGAAGACGAAGTCGGAGAAGATCGTTCGCCTCGAGCTCGACGGCACGGCCCACCGCTTCCGCGCCGGCTCACGCATCCGGGTGCTGATCGCCGGCAGTTGGTCCCCGCGCTACGCGCACAACCTCGGCGGCGACGAACCGGTGCTGACCGCGCGGCACGCCACACCGGTCACTCACAGCGTGCGCTACGGACGCTCCCGGCTGGTGTTGCCCGTCGGCCCGGCCGAATTGTCAGCCAACGGCGTCGCGGACGCGGATGGCGACCGCGCCTAGCGCGCGATCGTCGTGCACCGGCGCCGCCAGCGGTGCGTGCACCGGCAGCTCCACCCAGCTCTTGCAGCCGGCGTAGTCCGGGGTGCGGGCGATGCGCACCGGCTGGGCCAACGGAATCACCGACACCACCAGCACGGCCATTTTGTGCTTGGGGCGAAAATCGAGCCGGTCGGCGCGCACCGACTCGGGCGTCCAGATGTGCAGGTCCTCGATGGAGGAAAGACCGTCCGGCCGGTTAACCGGCACCGCCGCAACCACTTTCGCGGCGGCGCGGATCACGAGCTCGTCGTCGGTGCTGTCGGCGGCGGCGGGGGCCAGGAGGTCTTGATGCTCGGCGCGCACCCGCTCGGCGTGGCTGTGCGCGACCGTCGGGAACAACAGGAATTCGCGGGCGGCCAGTTCGAATCGCTTCTCCCCGATGCCGCCCTTGCGCAGCAGCACCCGCTGGCGGCCGTCGAGCAGGGCGTGGACGGCGGCGCTCCACTCTTTGAGCGCGGGCATCGTGGTGGTCACCGTCATGTCGCGCCGGCCAGCCGGGCCACCACCTCGGGCCGGCGCAGCGGCGGAACCGTCTTGGGCGGCTGACGCCGCGGCGCCAGCCTCCCGAGCAGCCGCGTCGTCGTCTCGGTGACCTCGGCGACCGCCTCCTCGAACGCCTCGGCATTGACCGCCGAGGGGTGGGTGATGCCGCTGACCTTGCGCACGTACTGGCGGGCCGCCGCCGCGATTTCCTCGGCGGTGGCCGCCGGCTGTAGACCGCGCAGTTCGGTGATGTTCCGGCACATGACCCCAACGATAAGCGCCGCCCTGTGGTACCGCCTCTGGTCGCCACCGACGACTGGCTACGGTGGCACTCATGACCGACGAGATCCTGCTGATCGACACCGAGGAACGGGTGCGCACCCTGACCCTGAACCGACCGCAATCGCGCAACGCGCTGTCCTCGGCGTTGCGGGACCGCTTTTTCGGTGCGCTGGCCGACGCCGAAACCGACGACGACGTCGACGTCGTCATCGTCACCGGCGCCGACCCGGTGTTCTGCGCGGGACTGGATCTCAAGGAGCTGGGCGGTTCCTCGGCGCTTCCGGACATCTCGCCGCGGTGGCCGGCGATGAGCAAGCCGGTGATCGGCGCGATCAACGGCGCCGCGGTGACCGGCGGGCTGGAGCTGGCCCTGTACTGCGACATCCTGATCGCCTCGGAGAACGCCCGCTTCGCCGACACGCACGCCCGGGTGGGCCTGCTGCCCACCTGGGGGCTGAGCGTGCGGCTACCGCAAAAGGTGGGCGTCGGCCTGGCCCGGCGGATGAGCATGACCGGCGACTACCTGTCCGCCGCCGACGCGCTGCGCGCCGGCCTGGTGACCGAGGTGGTGCCCCACGAGCAACTGCTGGGTGCCGCCCGGCAGGTCGCGGCGTCGATCGTCGGGAACAACCAGGACGCGGTGCGGGCGCTGCTGGCGTCCTATCACCGCATCGACGACGCGCAGACCGGCGCCGGGCTCTGGCAGGAGGCGATGGCGGCCCGGCAATTCCGGACCAGCGGCGACGACATCGCCGCCAACCGCGAGGCCGTGCTGCAACGCGGCCGGGCCCAGGTCCGCTGACCGGGCGGTCCGTTCCGGCCGGTTGCGGCCACGCAATACGATCAGGTGATGCACGCGGTCGTCGGAATCAGCAGGGCGCTCGCCGGACTGACGGTGGCGGCATTGGCGATCGTGGTCGGTGCGCCGCCCGCGGCCGCGCAGCCACCACCGAATTTCCCCAATCTCGACGGCTTCACCGCCGTCCCGGCCGACGGCTACCAAAGCACCGGGCCCGCGGGCACCTCGCCGCGGATCAGCTTTTCGACCCCGTTCGCGGTGGTCTGTGACTTCTACGGCGGGCCGGCGCCCGCGCCGCCACCCTCGCAGGGCATCAAGTGCAAGGGCGACATGTCCGGCATGGACGACGTCCCCATCCCCGGCGGCCGCCCGCGGCCGGGCGATTGCGTGGTGGGTTCGGTCGACTTCAAGGGCCCCGGCTACCAATTGAGCCGCATGTCCTACAGCGGATGCGACGGCAACCCACCCGCGCTGCCCACGGGCGCCAAACTGTTGGCCGCGGGCCAGAAGTTGACCTACCTCAACGTCACCTGCGCGGTGGGCGCCGACAACATGGTCGCCTGCCTGGACACCACCAGCGGCGATCACGGATTCGTCGTGCAGCGCTCGGGCAGCTGGGCGTTCTAGCGACCGGCCGTCGCCCAGCGACCCGAGATCGCCCGGGCGCCAACGAAGATCAGGCGCAGCAACACGAACGTGGTCAGTCCCGACCAGATGCCCGCGAGACCCCAGTCGAACACCAGCGACAGCCAGATCAACGGCAAGAAGCCGACCAGCGCGCTGATCACGGTGGCGGTGCGCATGAACGCGGCATCCCCCGCACCCAGCAGCACGCCGTCCAGCGCGAAAACTATTCCGGCAAAGGGTAATTGAGCCACCAGGAACCACCACGGCACCCGGATCGCGGCCAGCACCGAATGGTCATCGGTGAACAGCTCGGGCAGCGCGGAAAACCCGACCGCGAACACCGCGGCCAGCAGCGCGGCGGCCGCCGTCGACCACAGCGTCACCCGCCACGCCACCGATTTGGCGTGCGCGGGGTCACCGGCGCCCAGCGCGGCGCCCACCAGCGCCTGCGCCGCTATTGCCAACGAATCCAGAACCAGCGCAAGGAATTCCCACAGCTGCAGCACCACTTGATGCGCGGCCAGCGCCGACGCGCCGAATCGGGCGGCGACCGCGCCGGCCGAGACGAAGCAGGCCTGAAAAGCCAGCGTCCGCACCACCAGGTCGCGACCCATCACGAGTTGGGCTCGCAGCACGGCGCGGTCCAGCCGCACCGGTGCCCGCTCGGCGAGCAGCGCGCGTACGAACAGCACCGCGGCCAGCCACTGGCCCGCCAGATTGGCGACGGCCGATCCGGCCAGCCCCAGGCGCGGCAACCCCAGCCAGCCGTAGACCAACAGCGGGCACAGCAGCGCCGAAAGCCCAAATCCGGCAACGACATAACGCAGCGGGCGGACGGTGTCCTGCACGCCGCGCAGCCATCCGTTCCCGGCCAGCGACACCAGAATGGCCGGGGCGCCGAAGATCGCGATCCGCAGCCACGGCAGCGCCGCTCCGGCGATCGCCTCGCCCCCCACTTTGCCGCCGGCGATGGCCGATACCAGCGGTTGCGCCGCGGCCTGCACCACGATCACGACGAGCGCGCCCAGCCCCAGCGCCAACCACGTGGCCTGCACGCCCTCGGCCACCGCCGATGCCCGGTGCCCGGCGCCGAAGTGCCGGGCCGAGCGTGCCGTCGTGCCGTAGGACAAAAAGGTCAGGTCCGAACCCACCAGGCTGAGCAGCAGCCCGCCGATGGCCAGCCCGGCCAGGCTCAGGGCGCCGAGCCGCCCGACGACCGCCGTGTCGAACAGCAGATAGAGCGGTTCGGCCGCCAGCACGCCCAGCGCGGGCAGCGCCAGGCCGGCGATCTGACGGCCCCCGGCCCCGGGTCGATCCCCGTCAATCACCCCAGCGCGGTGCGCAGCGCCGCGACGGCGTCGTCGATCGAGCCGGTGGTCGAGTAGCCGGCCGCCAGCCGGTGCCCGCCGCCGCCGAACGCGGACGCGACCGTCGCCAGGTCCACCTCGGCCTTGGCCCGCATCGACACCGACCACTGCCCCGGCGCGATCTCCTTGAAGACGGCGGCCACCTCGGCCTGCTGCGTGGTCCGCACGATGTCGACGATGCTTTCGACTTCCTCCGGGCGCGAACCGCTCCAATCCTGGTGGCAGACAACCGCGTACACCAGTCCCCGGCCGCCGGCCGCGCCCGGCAGCAACTGGGCCGACCCCAGCACGCGCGACAGCAGCGGCAGCCAGCCGAACGGATGGGTGTCCATCAGGGTCCGGCTGATCGCGGCGTTGTCCACGCCGGCGTCGACCAGCCGGGCGGCCAGGCGAAGGGCGCGCGCGCTGGCCCAGCGGAACGATCCGGTGTCGGTCGTCAGGCCGGCGTAAATGCAGTGCGCGACGTCGGGATCGATGGGCTTGCCCCACGCGTCGAGGATGTCGGCGATCATCATCGTGGTCGAATCCGCGGCCACGTCAACGAAATTGGCGGTGCCGAACACGTCGTTGGAGGCGTGGTGGTCGATCACCAACACCTCGGCGCCCGACACGGCCAGGTCGCCCAACGCGCCCAGCCGCTTGACGCTCGGAACGTCAACGGTGACAACCAGATCGACGTCGCGACGCATCTCGTCCGGGCTGACCAGCAGCTGGCGGCCCGGCAGCGACGCCAGCGATTCCGGCAGACCGGCCGGCTCGGCGAAGCTGACCTCGACCCGCTTGCCGCACTTGTCGAGCACCAAACCCAGCGCCAGCCCGGCGCCGATGGTGTCGGCGTCGGGATGTACGTGGGCGATCACCGCGACGGTGTCGGCGTCCGACAGGAGTTCGACGGCGGCCGGCGCGTCGACGCGTGCTCCCACGCCGGCCAGTTCAGTATTCGCGTTGGTCGCCGTCACCGATGCTCCCGTCGAGGCCGGGCTCGACGCCCGATCCGCTATCCCGGTATGGATCGGCCTCCCCAGCCGGCTTGGCGCCCGAACGAACCCGCGCCAGATCAGCGTCCGCGGCGCGGGCCCGCGCCAGCAACTCGTCCATCCGCTGCACGTTGTCCGACGTGGTGTCGCGGGTGAACGTGAGGGTGGGTGTGAAGCGCACGCCGGTGCCCGCCCCGACCATCGTGCGCAGCGCGCCCTTGGCCCGCTCCAGCGCGGCCGCGGCGGCGGCGTAGTCCGGCTCGTCGTCCAGCGTGCGTCCCATCACCGTGTAGAACACCGTCGCGTCATGCAGGTCGGCGGTCACCTTCGCGTCCACGATGGTGACCCCGTCGAGCCCGGGGTCCTTGATCTCGAACTCGATCGCCGAGGCGACGATCGTGTTGATCCGCTTGGCCAGGCGGCGGGCCCGGGCCGGGTCAGCCATGCCGGGTCACGACCGTTCCTTTTCCACCAGCTCGTAGGACTCGATGATGTCGCCTTCCTTGATGTCGGAATAGCCCAGCGTCATACCGCATTCGAAGCCCTCGCGGACCTCGGTCACATCATCCTTTTCGCGCCGCAGCGAGTTGATCGTGAGGTTCTCGGTGACCACCACGTTGTCGCGCAGCAACCGGGCCTTGGCGTTGCGGCGCACGATGCCGCTGCTGATCATGCAGCCCGCGATGATGCCGACCTTGGAGGACCGGAAGATCGCCCGGATCTCCGCGCGACCCAGCGTGTTCTCCTCGTAGATCGGCTTGAGCATGCCGCGCAGGGCCTTCTCGATCTCGTCGATCGCCTGGTAGATCACCGAGTAGTAGCGGATCTCCACGCCCTCGCGGTTGGCCAGCTCGGTGGCCTTGCCCTCGGCCCGCACGTTGAAGCCGATGATCACCGCGTCCGAGGCCGACGCCAGGTTGACGTTGGTCTCGGTGATGCCACCGACACCGCGGTCGATGACGCGCAGCGCCACCTCGTCGTCGATCTGGATGCCCATCAGGGCCTCTTCGAGCGCCTCGACCGTACCGGCGTTGTCGCCCTTGAGGATCAGGTTCAGCTGGCTGGTTTCCTTCAGCGCCGAGTCCAGGTCCTCCAGGCTGATCCGCTTGCGCGAGCGCGCCGCCAGCGCGTTGCGCTTGCGGGCGCTGCGCTTGTCGGCGATCTGGCGGGCGATGCGGTCCTCGTCGACGACCAGCAGGTTGTCACCGGCGCCGGGCACCGACGTGAAGCCGATGACCTGCACGGGCCGCGACGGCAGCGCCTCTTCGACGTCGTCGCCGTGCTCGTCGACCATGCGCCGCACCCGACCGTAGGCGTCGCCGGCGACGACCGAGTCGCCCACGCGCAGCGTGCCGCGCTGCACCAGGACGGTCGCGACCGGCCCGCGGCCGCGGTCCAGGTGCGCCTCGATCGCCACACCCTGGGCCTCCATGTCGGGGTTGGCCCGCAGGTCCAGGGCGGCGTCCGCGGTCAGCAGAACCGCCTCGAGCAGCGCATCGATGTTGGTGCCCTGCTTGGCGGAGATGTCGACGAACATCGTCTCGCCACCGAAATCCTCTGCCACCAAACCGTATTCGGTGAGCTGGCCGCGGATCTTGGCCGGGTCAGCGCCCTCCACGTCGATCTTGTTGACCGCCACCACAATGGGCACGTCGGCCGCCTGCGCGTGGTTGATGGCCTCCACCGTCTGCGGCATGACGCCGTCGTCGGCGGCGACCACCAGGATCGCGATGTCGGTGGCCTTGGCACCGCGCGCACGCATGGCGGTGAACGCCTCGTGACCCGGGGTGTCGATGAAGGTGATCGGCCGCTCGGCGCCGTCGTGCTCGACGGACACCTGGTAGGCACCGATGTGCTGGGTGATGCCACCCGCCTCGGCCTCACGCACGTTGGCCTTGCGGATGGTGTCCAACAGCCGGGTTTTACCGTGGTCGACGTGACCCATCACGGTCACCACCGGCGGGCGGGTCTGCAGGTCTTCCTCGCCGCCCTCGTCCTCGCCGTAGGTCAGGTCGAAGGACTCGAGCAGTTCGCGGTCCTCGTCCTCCGGGCTGACGACCTGGACGACGTAGTTCATCTCGCTGCCCAGCAACTCGAGCGTCTCGTCGCCCACCGATTGGGTGGCCGTCACCATCTCGCCGAGGTTGAACAGCGCCTGCACCAGTGAGGCCGGGTTGGCGTTGATCTTGTCGGCGAAGTCGGAGAGCGATGCGCCGCGCGCCAGCCGGATCGTCTCGCCGTTGCCGTGCGGCAACCGCACGCCGCCGACGACCGGCGCCTGCATGTTCTCGTACTCGGCGCGCTTCGCCCGCTTCGACTTGCGGCCACGCCGGGGCGCGCCACCGGGACGGCCGAACGCGCCGGCCGCACCGCCGCGCTGTCCGGGGCGGCCACCGCCACCACCGGGGCGACCGCGGAAACCGCCGCCACCGCCGGGCGGGGCGCCGACTCCACCGCCGCCACCGCCGCGGTAGTTGCCGCCGCCGCCGTCACGACCGCCGGGTCCGCCGGGCCGGCCACCGCCGGGCCGCGGGGCGCCGGGCCGCGCCGGGCGGCCCTGACCAGCGGCGCCGCCGGGCCGGGGTGGCATGTTGCCCGGGGAGGCGCCGGGCCGCGGGGCGCCCGGACGGGGCGCTCCGGGACGGGGCGCCGCCGGGCGTGGAATGGGCCGGTCGACGGGTTGCGCCGACGAGAACGGGTTGTTGCCGACGCGCGGGGCGCGGGGCTTGGGGATGGGGCCGGGGCGCGGGCCCGGCGTCATGCCGGGTTGCGGCGCCTGGCCGGGCGCGGGCGGTTTGGGCTGCCCGGGCGCCGGCGCCGACGGGCGCGCGGGGGCCGGCCCCGGTCGCGCCGGGGCGTCGGTCGGGGCGGCGCCGCCGGCCTGGGCGGCGGCGGACGGCGCCGCGCCACCGGGCTGGGCGGGCGTCGCTGTCGCCTCGCCGTTGCCGCCGGCCTTGTTGATCGCGTTGTCGAGGGCCGTGTCGAGCGACTTGTCGGGAGCCTTGGCGGCGGGCTTGGCCTCGCCTTTTGCGGCCTTCGCGGGGGCCTTCTCGGCCGCGGCCTTGCCGCCGCCGAAGGACTCGCGCAGCCGGCGAGCGACCGGCGCTTCTACCGTCGACGATGCGGATTTGACGAATTCGCCCTGATCATTCAGCCGGGCGAGGACTTCCTTGCTGGTAACACCGAGTTCCTTAGCCAACTCGTGTACGCGGGCCTTACCTGCCACTACATCTCCTGTCTATGAGGCGACAGTCGTGGGGCCGCGCCTCGGGAATTAGCTGTAACGCATGGGGATGCGAGTCATCGGGACTTCACGGTGTGCTCATGTTCTTTGCTACCTGTTCTGTTGCCGGGCGATCGGGCGCACTGACAAACTCTATGTGCTCGACCACCGCGGAGGTGTCCGGTGAACCGGTGATGCGCAGCGCTCTGGTGAAAGCCCGCCGCCGGATCGCCTGTTGCGCGCACTGCGACACGGGATGCAGCCATGCACCCCGCCCCGGCAGGCCACTGCCTGTGTCAACGATCACGGCGAATTCGCCGTTCCCGGTCGGCACAGCCACCACGCGAAGCAGTTCGACGGCCAACTCTCGCTTTCGGCACCCGATGCACGTCCGCACGGGTCCACCCGCGTGTCGGTGCGCCCTATTGGCTTCGGGAGCCGAAAGTTCGTGCTGGATCACGGCTCAGTCTAGCGTCACCGGATCGACGCGCAGAACCGCCCGAGGATGTGCGGCCGCGCCCGGCGTGCCGCTAGCGGTCGTGGGCCATTCCGTGGCTGGCGCCGCGTTCGGGCTCGCTCTCCGGATGCCCGCCGGCGCCGGCCGGCGAGTCCCCGCGGATGTCGATGCGCCAGCCGGTGAGCCGGGCGGCCAGCCGCGCGTTCTGGCCCTCCTTGCCGATGGCCAGTGACAACTGGAAGTCGGGGACGACGACCCGGGCGGCGCGGGCGGACTGGTCGATGATCGACACCGAGACCACCTTGGCCGGCGACAACGCGTTGGCGACGAAGCGGGCCGGGTCCTCGTCGTAGTCGATGATGTCGATCTTCTCGCCGGAGAGCTCGCTCATCACGTTGCGGACCCGCTGGCCCATCGGGCCGATGCAGGCGCCCTTGGCGTTCAGGCCGGGAACGTTCGACTTCACGGCGATCTTGGAGCGGTGGCCGGCCTCGCGCGCCACGGCCACGATTTCGACCGATTCGTCGGCGATCTCGGGCACCTCCAGGGAGAACAGCCTGCGAACCAGGTTGGGGTGGGTGCGCGACAGCGTGATCAGCGGCTCTCGGGCCCCGCGGGTCACCCCGATCACGTAGCACCGCACCCGGTTGCCGTGTTCGTAGCTTTCCCCGGGAACCTGTTCGGCCGCCGGGATCACGCCCTCGGACGCCTTCGTCTCGGTGCCCATCCGCACCACCACGAGGCCGCGCGCGTTGGCCCGGCTGTCACGCTGGATCACGCCCGCGACGATCTCGCCCTCCCGGGTGGAGAACTCGCCGTAGGTGCGCTCGTTTTCGGCATCGCGGAATCGCTGCAGCATCACCTGGCGCGCGGTGGTGGCGGCGATGCGCCCGAAGCCCTCGGGGGTGTCGTCCCATTCGCTGATGACGTTGTCGTCTTCGTCGGTCTCCCGGGCGATCACCCGGACGACGCCGGTCTTGCGGTCGATCTCGATCCGCGCGTCGTTTTGATGGCCCTCGGTGTGCCGATAGGCGGTCAGCAGCGCGGACTTGATGGTCTCGAGCAGCTCGTTGACCGAGATGCCCCGATCCACCTCGATCGCGTGCAGTGCGGCCATGTCGATGTTCATCTGCGCCGCTCCTCCTCATCGCTACGCTCTGCATCGTCGCCAGCGCGGTTCATCTGCGCCGCTCCTCCTCATCGCTACGCTCTGCATCGTCGCCACGCTTCGCGAGTTCCAGTTCCGCTGGGGCAGGGGGCGAAAACTCCACCTGGACAACAGCTTTGACGACATCATCGAGCGAGATTTCGCGTATCGCCCAGTCCCGGCCCGCGCGCACCACCAGCGCGACCGCGTCCTCGTTCGTCTCGCCGACGCGGCCGGTCAGCGTCGATCCGTCGGAGAGGGTGACGTCGACCTTGCGGCCGCGGGCGCGGCGGAAGTGTTTCGCGCAGGTCAGGGGGCGGTCCACGCCGGGCGAGGAGACCTCGAGCACGTAGTGGTCCCCGATGGTGTCCAGACGGTCGAGCAGCTCCGACGCCGAGTGCGACAGCGTGGCCGCCGTGTCCAGGTCGAGGCCGTCGTCGCCGTCGGCGATCACCGTGATGCGCGGCGGGTGGGTGCGGGCGTCGATGACCACGTCTTCGATCTCGTATCCGGCGCGCGCAAACTCTGCATCGAGTAGCTCGATCACCTGCGTCTGCGACGGTAGCCCGGTGGTCACGGCGAGCTCCTCATCTTGAGTTGTCCGGTCATCTGGCGGATGTCGCCGCCGCGATGGCTTCGCGTCCGGCTTCCGGTGTCCCGGCGGAGGAACATGCTGGCCGCCCTCTGCGAGAACCAGCTATCCACGATACGCCAGGAATCGCGGATGGCGGCGCGATCGCGTGCTGGCTTCGTGCCCGCTGCGGCACCGGTGGCAGGATGTCCTTGTGCCTAGCGCAGTTCCGTTCGTCAACAGGCGAGACGTCCTCTCCGGCGGCGTCGCGTTGGCCGCGCTGACGGTGGTGGCCGCGTGCGGCAAGTCCGCGCCCAAGCCCCCGCCCGTCGAACAACTGCTGGGCCCGTTGGACCAGGCGCGCCACGACAGCGCGCTGGCGAGTGCCGCCGCCTCGGCCGTCGGCAACCCTCCGCAGGTCGCCGCCGCGCTGACGGTGGTGGCGAGCCAACGCGCCGCGCACGCCCGCGCGCTGTCCACCGAGATCTCGCGGGCCGCCGGCAAGCTCGCCGCGCCGTCATCGAGCGAAACGACCAGCCCGAGTCAGGCCGAACCGGCCGGCCCCCCGCCTCCCCCGCCGCCGGTGGCCGACGTGATCAACGCGCTGCACGCCTCGGCCGGCAGTGCGGCTCGCCTGGTGGGCACCGAATCCGGTTACCGGGCGGGGCTGCTCGCGTCGATCGCCGCGTCCTGCACGGCGTCCTACACCGTGGCTCTGGTGCCGGGGGGGCCGTCGATATGACTTCGGGGAAGGACGCCGACAACGCGGCGCTGTCGGACGCGCTGGCCATCGAACACTCGACGATCTACGGCTACGGCATCGTCTCGGCGATGTCCCCCCCGAGCGTGAACGACATGGTGGTGGAGGCCCTCGAGCAGCACCGCCGACGCCGCGACGACGTCATCGCGATGCTGACCGCCCGCAAGGTCACCGCTCCGGTCGCCGCGGCCGGCTACCAGCTGCCCCTGGTGGTCGGCAGCCCGGCGGACGCGGCGCGGCTGGCCGCGCGGATGGAGAACGACGGCGCGGGCGCGTGGCGCGTCGTCGCCGAACACGCCGAGACCGCCGAGGATCGGGCGTTCGCCTCGACGGCGCTGGTTCAGAGCGCGGTCATGGCCGCCCGGTGGAACCGCGTGCTGGGCGCCTGGCCGATCACGACGAGCTTCCCGGGCGGCAACGACTAACCCGTGGCGATCGCAAGCGCGGCCGTGGCCGGGCGCAGCGGGTCGCCACCATCGGGCTATCGCAGCGCGGCCGCGATGTCGGTGGCCAGCGACGGGCCGGTCGCGAGTTCGCGGGTTTGCCCGCCGAAGCGGTCGCGCAGCTCCACCACGCCGTCCGCCCAGCCGCGTCCCACCACCACGATCCAGGGCACGCCCAGCAGCTCGGCATCCTTGAACTTCACGCCGGGCGAGGCCTGCCGGTCATCCAGCAGCACGTCGACGCCCAGCCGGTCCAGCTCGCCGGCGAGCTCGGTGGCCCCGGTGCGGGCCTGGTCGTCTTTGTTGGCGATCACCAGGTGGACGTCGAACGGGGCGACGGCCGACGGCCAGCGCAGCCCCAGCTCGTCGTGGTGCTGCTCGGCGATCACGGCCACCATCCGCGACACCCCCAGCCCGTAGGAGCCCATGGTCAGGCGCACCGGCTTGCCGTCCTCGCCGAGCACGTCGGCGGTGAAGGCGTCGGTGTATTTGCGGCCGAGCTGGAAGATGTGCGCGACCTCGATGCCGCGCGCCGACACCAGCGGGCCGGCGCCGTCCGGCGAGGGGTCGCCGTCGCGCACCTCGGCGGCCTCAATGGTGCCGTCGGCGGTGAAGTCCCGGCCGGCGACCAGCCCGACGACGTGGCGGCCGGGCTCGTCGGCCCCGGTGATCCAGCTGGTGCCGTCGACGACCCGCGGATCGACCAGGTAGCGAACGTCGTTGTCTTGCAACGCTTTTGGACCGATGTATCCCTTCACCAGGAAGGGGTGCTTGGCGAAGTCGGCGTCGTCGAGCATCGTGTATTCGGCGGGTTCGAGCGCCGCGCCCAACCGCTTGTCGTCGACCTCGCGGTCGCCGGGCAACCCGATGGCCAGCAGCTCCCAGTCCCCGCCGGGCTGGCGCACCTTGAGCAGGACGTTCTTCAACGTGTCGGCCGCGGTGACGGCTCGGCCCAGGTCGGCGGTGTTGGCCCAGTCCACCAGGGTGGCGATGGTCGGGGTGTCGCCGGTGTCGTGGACCACCGCCTCGGGCAGCCCGTCGATCGGCTGCGCCTCCGGGCGCGCGGTGACGACGGCCTCGACGTTGGCCGCGTAGCCGGACTCCAGGCACCGCACGAAGGTGTCCTCGCCGACGGGGCTTTCGGCCAGGAACTCCTCGGAGGCGCTGCCGCCCATGGCGCCGGAGACCGCGGAGACGATGACGTAGCGCACCTGCAGGCGGGCGAAGATGCGCTGATAGGCCTCGCGGTGGGCGTGGTAGGCGGCCTTGAGTCCGGCGTCGTCGATGTCGAACGAGTAGGAGTCCTTCATCAAGAACTCGCGCACGCGCAGAATGCCGGCCCGCGGCCGCGCCTCGTCGCGGTATTTGTTCTGGATCTGGTACAGCAGGACCGGAAAGTCTTTGTAGGAGCTGTATTCGCCCTTGACGGTCAGGGTGAACAGCTCTTCGTGGGTGGGGCCCAGCAGGTAGTCGTTGCCGCGGCGGTCGGCCAGCCGGAACACCGAGTCGCCGTATTCGGTCCACCGGTTCGTCGCCTCGTAGGGCGCGCGGGGCAGCAGGGCGGGAAACAGGATTTCTTGCCCCCCAATGGCATTCATCTCCTCGCGGACGATGCGCTCGATGCGGCGCAGCACCCGCAGTCCCAGCGGCAGCCAGCTGTACAGCCCGGGCGCGATGGGCCGGATGTAGCCGGCCCGGATCAGCAGCTTGTGGCTGGCGACTTCGGCATCGGCGGGATCGTCGCGCAACGTGCGCAAAAACAGCTGGGACATCCGGGTGATCACAGCGGGCCAGCCTAGCGGTGACGCAGGGCCCGGCATCCGGCAGGCCGAGACTGCAACCAGCGACGCGTTTCCCGGGGTAGGACAGCCTTGCGGCGGGTGAGGGAGCTACAGCTCCCCGGCGTCGATCGCTTCCTTGACCTCTTGCGCGTGCGCGACCTGGTCGGGCGTATAGCCGATGAGCAGCGCCGCACCGCCGACGATGACGGCCACCCCGGCCACCCACAGCAGGCCGTAGGTATAGCCGTGGTCGAGCGCCTGCAGCTGCGCGTCGGTCATGTTCTTCACCGGCCCGGTGGTGCCACCCAAATACAGTGTCCGCGAAGTGATCACGGCCTGGATGACGGCCAACACGAGCGGGCCACCCAGGCTCTGCAGCATCAGCGTGACCGCGGAGACGGGGCCGATCTGATCGAAGCCCACGCCGGCGATGGCCGACAACGTCAGCGGCACGACGGCCATGCCGATGCCGATCCCGCCGACGACGATCGGCAGCACCAGGTTCGGGAAGTAGGCGACGCCGCGGTGCATGAACGCCCAGCCGTACAGCATCGCCCAGAAGAGCAGGATGCCGCCGCCGATGGTCAAGACCCGTGGCGAGAACCGTGACACCAGCTGCGAGGAAACCCCGAGGCCGATTCCCATCGCGATGACGAACGGGATGAAACCGACGCCGGCGTGCAGCGCGCTGTAGCCGAGGATGTCCTGCACGTACAGGCCGATGCACACGGTCAGGCTGAACATCAGCCCGCCGGCCAAGAAGATTGCGGTGAAGGTGACCAGCCGGTTGCGGTCACGGAACAGATCGAACGGCACGACGGGGTTCTCCGCGGTGCGCTCCACGATGATGAAGGCCAGCGCCGCGAGCATCGCCACCACACCCGAACCGATGGTGGTGATCGACACCCACCCCTTTTCCGGCCCCATCGAGAAGGCGAACACCGCGGCGGTGCACGTCAGGGTGGCCAGCATGGCGCCGGTGGCGTCCAGCTTCATCCGCTCGCGGTTGGTCTCGCGCAGCGCGGTGCGCGCCAGGTAGATCATCACCAGGCCGATCGGCACGTTCACCAGGAACGCCAGCCGCCACGACACCTCGGTCAGCGCTCCCCCGACCACGAGGCCCATCACCGAGCCGACAGCCGTCATCGCGGCGAAGACCGCGGTCGCGAAGTTGCGCGCCGGCCCTTTGGGGAAGGTGGTCGCCACCAGCGCCAGGCCCGTCGGCGAGGCGATCGCCGACCCGACACCCTGCGACAGCCGGGCGATGACCATGGTCGCTTCGTCCCAGGCGACCGCGCACAGCACGGAGGAGATGGTGAACAGGGCGACACCGACGATGAAGGTGCGCTTGCGCCCGATGGTGTCGCCGAGTCGGCCGCCGAGCAGCATCAGCCCGCCGAAGGTCAGCACATAGGCCGTGATCACCCAGCTGCGTCCGGCGTCGGACAGGCTGAGCTCGTTTTGGATCTTCGGGAGCGCGACGATCGCGACGGTGCTGTCCATCGTCGCGAGCAGCTGCATACCGCCGATGGCGACGACGGCCGCGATGAAGCGTCGCGACGGCAGCCACGCCGGGTAGTACTTGCTGATGCGAGTGGAGGCGGTCTCCGCCGGGGGCTTTGAGGCGGTCTCCGCCGGTTGCACCGGGGCCGGACGATCGGGGCGTGCAGACGTCCAGTTTTGGACAGCGCGCTCTGAGTCGTTGAGAGCCGTCATAAAGGGTTACCTTACAGTAATCTTAAGAACCGTTTAAAGCCCGAACGCCGCCACGGCGCCGATCACGATGATCGCGGGAGGTCGAATACCCTCGGCGCGAATCTTTTCGGGCGTGTCGGCCAGCGTCGCCCGCAAAGTCTGTTGAGCGGCCGTCGTTCCATGCTGAACGACTAGCACGGGTGTATCCGCAGGTCGCCCGCCCTTCAAGAGCGCTTCGGCGAAAAGTTCGATGCGCTCGACGGCCATCAGCAAAACAATCGTGCCCGAGAGTGCGGCCAGCGCATCCCAATTCACTAACGATTCGGGATGCCCGGGTGGGAGATGGCCGCTGACCACCACGAATTCGTGATTGATCGCCCGGTGAGTGACGGGGACACCCGCCAATGCGGGCACTCCTATGGCGCTCGTCACACCCGGCACCACGGTGACCGGGATCCCGGCGTCGGCGCACGCGAGCACCTCCTCGTAGCCGCGGGCGAACACGAACGGGTCCCCACCTTTGAGGCGCACCACGAAGCTTCCGGCCCGGGCGCGTTCGATCATCACGTCGTTGATGGCGTCCTGGGCCATCGCCCGCCCGTACGGGATCTTGGCGGCGTCGATCACTTCCACGTGCGGAGGCAGCTCGGCGAGCAGTTCCGGCGGGGCGAGGCGATCGGCGACCACGACGTCGGCCTGGGCGAGCAGCCGCCGGCCGCGCACGGTGATCAGTTCGGGGTCGCCGGGACCGCCGCCGATCAGCGCCACGCTGCCCGTGACGGCGTCGGAGCTCACCGGGCCCTCGGGGGTGATGGCGCCGGTCTGCAGCGCCTCCCGGATGGCCGAGCGGATCGCCGCCGAGCGTCGGTGCTCGCCGCCGGCCAGGACACCGACGGACAACCCCGCATAGCTGAAAGTCGCTGGGGTGACCGCGGTCCCCTCGACGGCGACGTCCGCCCGCACGCAGAAGATCTGGCGGCTGTCGGCCTCGGCGACCACGGCCTCGTTCACGCGCGGGTCGTCGGTGGCCGCGATCGCGTACCAGGCTCCCTCGAGGTCGCCGTTGCGGTATTCGCGCAACGCCAGGGTGATTCCGGTCATCGCCTCGACCGACCGGGTGGCGCTGCGGGAGATGACGTGGACGTCGGCGCCGCTGGCGATGAGCAACGGCAGCCGGCGCTGGGCGACGGTGCCGCCGCCGACGACGACGACCTTCTTGCCGGCCAGCCGCAGCCCAACGAGGTAGGCGCTCTCAGTCACGCGGCAAGCCTAGTGGTTGGTGGCCCTGGCACCGCGCGCGTAACCGGGCGGCGATTTTTGCCGCACTTTTTCGCCGTGGGGTTACGCCCGCGAACCGGCCCGCCGGGCGGCGGCGTGTGCGACGAAGCGCGCCACCGCCTCCGGCGCGGCGGCCGGATGGGTGTGCAGGTACGACGCGTGCACGCCGGCGTGCACGACGCCGTCGCGCACGGCCCCGCCCGCAGGGTCGGCGTCATGGGACCGGTACATCCATGCCGGCTGATAGCTGTCGCTGAATGTGACTGTGGTGCGGTGGAATTCGTGCCCGACGGCCCGCTGGCCCGCGGTGTACAGCGGGGAGTCCGCCACGGCGACGGCATCGCGGTAGGCCAGCGTCAGGTGCGGAGTGAAGCGGGCCTGCCCGGCGAGCACGCCGCACATCGGGTGGCCGTCGAGCTCGGCGGCCAGGTAGATCAGCCCGGCGCACTCAGCGTGGACGGGTGCCCCCGCGGCGGCCAGCTCCCTGATCTGCCGGCGCACGACCTCGTTGGCCGAGAGTTCGGCGGTGAACTGTTCGGGAAAACCGCCGGGCAACAACACCGCATCGCTGCCGTCGGGCAACGCGTCACCGAGCGGATCGAAGTCGACGACGTCCGCGCCGGCGGCCGCCAGCAGCTCCGCGTGCTCGGCGTAGCCGAAGCTGAAGGCCTTCCCGGCCGCCACGGCGACGGTGGCACGCTCGCCGCCCCGCCGCGCCGCCTCCCCCACCGCGGCCGCCGGATCCCACGGTCGCTGCGCCGCCGGGGCTCGCGCGACCGCGATCACGGCCGCCAGGTCGACGTGGCGGGCGACCAGGGCGGTCATCGCGTCTACCGCGTGGCGGGCCCGGCGCCCGTACTCCACGGCGGTGACCAACCCCAAATACCTGGTGGGCAGCTCCAATTCGGCAGCGCGCCCGATGGCGCCCAGCACCGGGACACCGGCCTGCTCGCATGCCTGCCGCAGCACCTGCTCGTGCCGGGGCGAGCCGACCCGGTTCAGGATCACGCCGGCGACCCGGGTGGCGGTGTCGAACGTCGAAAAGCCATGCAGCAGTGCGGCGATGCTCTGGCTTTGACCGCGCGCGTCGATGACCAGGACGACGGGCGCGCCCAGCAGGCCGGCAACGTGGGCGGTCGATCCCGCGGCGGGGGTGGTGGCGGAAAGCCCGATCCGCCCGTCGAACAGCCCCATCACGCCTTCGATCACGGCGATGTCCGCGCCGGCGGCACCATGGGCGTACAGCGGGCCGACGAGGCCCTCCCCGACCAGTACCGGGTCGAGGTTGCGGCCCGGCCGGCCGGCGGCGAGGCCGTGATAGCCGGGGTCGATGAAGTCCGGGCCCACCTTGAACGGCGCGACGGTGTGGCCCGCCTGTCGCAGGGCGCCGATCAAACCCGTTGCCACGGTGGTCTTTCCGCTGCCGGAGGCGGGAGCGGCGATGACCACGGCGGGAGCACTCACCACTCGATGCCCTTCTGCCCCTTGCGCCCGGCGTCCATCGGATGCTTGACCTTGGTCATCTCGGTGACCAGGTCGGCCGCGTCGATCAACCGCTGCGGGGCATCGCGTCCGGTGATCACGACATGCTGATGACCGGGCCGGGCCGACAGCACCTCGACCACCTCGTCGACGTCCACCCAGCCCCACTTCAGCGGATAGGTGAACTCGTCCAGCACGTAGAAGTCGTGACGCTGGGCGGCCAGCCGGCGCGCGACCTCGACCCAGCCGTCGGCCGCGGCCGCCGCGTGGTCGATGTCGCTGCCCGCCTTGCGCGTCCAGGACCAGCCCGCACCCATCTTGTGCCACTCGACGGGTGCGCCGACCTGGTGTTGCTCGTGCATGTCGCCGAGCGCGGCGAAAGCCGCCTCCTCGCCCACCTTCCACTTGGCGCTCTTGACGAACTGGAACACCGCGACGGAAAGCCCGGCGTTCCAGGCCCGCAACGCCATACCGAACGCCGCCGTCGACTTTCCCTTGCCGGCGCCGGTGTGCACCGCCAGCACCGGCGTGCGTCGTCGCGACCGGGTGGTCAGGCCGTCATCGGGGACTTGGAGCGGAACTCCTTGCGGCATAACGGGTTACCTTTCTCATGCCACGTCGCGCACCGCACGCGTCAACGAATCCGCGTGCAACTGCTCCAGCCGGACGGCCGGGGCGCCGAGCTGGCGGGCCAGCTGCTCGGCCAAGCCGAGCCGCACGAACGACGTCTCGCAATCGACGACCACCGCCGCGGCGCCTTCGGCGACCAGCCGGGCCGCCGCGGATCGGGTGCGGCCCAACGGATCGGGCCCGGCGGTGGCCCGGCCGTCGGTGAGCACCACCACCAGCGCGCGGCGGGCCCGGTCACGCGCCTTCTCCCGCACGATCAGCTCGCGCGCGGCCAGCAGGCCTTCAGCCAGCGGGGTCTTGCCGCCGGTGTCGAACCGGGCCAGGCGGCGGCCGGCGATGTGCGCCGAGGTGGTGGGCGGCAACAGCAACCGCGCCTCCTGGTGCCGGAAGGTGATCACGGCGACCTTGTCGCGGCGCTGATAGGCGTCGCGCAGCAGCGACAGCGTGGCGCCGCTGACCGCCGCCATGCGGTCGCGTGCGGCCATCGAGCCCGAGGCGTCCACGACGAAGATCACCAGGTTGCCTTCGCGTCCCTCGCGCACGGCGCGCCGCAGGTCGTCGGGCCGTGGCCGCAGCGGGCCCGCTCCGGCGCGCTCGGCGGCCGAGAGCAGCGTGGCGAACAGGTGCAGGCCGTGCCCGCCGCAACTGGTGTCGTCCTCGTCGGTGGCGGCGACGACGCTGCCGCTGGCGTTGCGCGCGCGTGATCGCCGCCCGGGTGCGCCCTCCCCGACACCCGGAACGCGCAGCGCGCGGGTGCGGAAGGTTTTCGACGGCGGCGCGCTGGGCTTGGTCTTCGGCGGCGCCGCCGTAGGGCTCTCCCCCGAGTCCCGTTGTGGCCCATCGGGTTCGGCGTCCGCCGATTGACCCCCGCCGGGCGGGTCGGGCTCGGGGTCCGGGTCGGTGCCGGCCTGCGCCAGGGCTTCGTCCAGCTGGTCGCGGTCGATACCCGGATCGTCGAAGGGATCGCGGCGGCGCCGATGCGGCAGCGCCAGCTCGGCGGCGACCCGGATGTCCTGTTCCTCGACGGTGGGCGCCCCGCGCCAGGCGGCGTGCGCGACGGCGGTGCGGGCCACCACCAGGTCAGCGCGCATGCCGTCGACGTCGAACGCCGCGCACAGCGCCGCGATACGCCGTAACTCGTTGTTGGGCAACACCACATCGTCGACGAGCGCGCGGGCCTCGGCGATGCGCCGGGCCAGCTCGGCATCGGCGGCGGCGTAGCGCTCGGCGAAACCGTCCGGGTCGGCCTCGTAAGCCATTCGCTGCCGGATGACCTGCACGCGGACGTCGACGTCGCGGGAGGCGTGCACGTCGACGGTGAGCCCGAACCGGTCCAACAGTTGCGGACGCAGTTCGCCCTCTTCGGGATTCATGGTGCCGATCAACACGAATCGCGCCTCATGCGAATGCGAGATGCCGTCGCGTTCGATGTGTACCCGCCCCATCGCCGCGGCGTCGAGCAGCACATCGACCAGATGATCGTGCAGCAGGTTGACCTCGTCGACGTAGAGCACGCCGCCGTGCGCGCGGGCCAGCAGGCCCGGCGAAAACGCGTGCTCGCCGTCGCGCAGCACGCGCTGCAGATCCAGCGAGCCGATCACCCTGTCTTCGGTTGCCCCGAGCGGCATTTCGACCAGGCCGGAATCGCTGCCGGTCGCCGCGGACAGCAACGCCGCCAGGCCGCGCACGGCCGTCGACTTGGCGGTGCCCTTTTCGCCGCGGATGAGCGCGCCGCCGATCTCGGGGCGCACGGCGCACAACAGCAGGGCAAGCCGCAGCTGGTCGTGCCCGACGATGGCGCTGAACGGGTAGGGCCTCACGGCTTGGCCGCCGGACCGGAGGCGGGCCGCAGCATGGGCACGTGGGGGACGCCGTCGTCGAGGAAATCGTCGCCGTCGCGCACAAATCCGTGCTGGGCGTACATGTCGGCCAAATAGGTCTGGGCGTTGATCCGGCATGGGTAGTCACCCACCTCGGCCAGGGCCGCGCGCAACAGCCGGGTGGTGTGGCCCTGCCCGCGGGCGCTGCGCTTGGTGCACAGCCGCCCGATGCGGAACGCCTTCTCGCCTCCGGCGTGCTCCTCCATCAGGCGCAGCGTACAGATCACCTCGCCGTCGGCCCTCTCCAGCCAGAAGTGGCGGGTTTCGGCGAGGAGGTCACGGCCGTCCAATTCCGGATACGGGATCGCCTGCTCGACGACGAACACCTCCACCCTCAACTTGAGTAGCTCGTAAAGTGTCTGGGCATCAAGGTCTTTGGCCCAGATCCGCCGCAACGCTTCAGTCATTGACATCCAACCCCAATACCTTTGTCCCCCACGAAAAAACCTCGTCGTAGAGCGCCGGCTCATCCGACAGCGACGCGCCCAGCGACGGAACCATCTCCTTGAGCGCGGGCAGCCACGACTGAAAGCGGTTGGCAAAGCACCGCTGCAACACGTCGAGCATGATCGGCACCGCGGTCGACGCCCCGGGCGAGCCGCCGAGCAGACCCGCGATGGTGCCGTCGGCGGCACCGACCACCGTGGTGTCGAAGTCGAGCACGCCGCCCTTGCGCTTGTCGCGCCGGATCACCTGCACGCGCTGACCGGCCACCGTCAGCTCCCAGTCGGAATCCGCTGCGGTGGGCGCGAATTCGCGCAGCATGCGCAGCCGGTCCGGTTCGGAGAGTCGCAGTTGGCCGAGCAGGTACCGAACGAGCGTCAGCTGGCTGGCGCCGACACCGAGCAATGAGGCCAGGTTGTGGGGCTTCACCGAGCGGGGCAGGTCGGTGAAGTGCCCGTGTTTCAAGAACTTCGGTGACCAGCCGGCGTACGGGCCGAACACCAGCCACGGCTTGCCGTTGACGTAGCGCAGGTCCAGATGCAGCGCCCCCAGGGGCGGGGCCCCGGGTGCGGGCGCCCCGTACACCTTGGCCCGGTGCGCGGTGGTGAGCGCCGGGTTGTCGGCGCGCAGGAATTGGCCGCCGATCGGGAATCCCGCGAAGCCCTTGACCTCGCCGATGCCGGACTTCTGCAGCAGCGGCAGTGCGTCACCGCCGGCCCCGACGAAGACGAATTTGGCGTGTTGGCGGCGCTTTTCGCCGGTGCGACGATTGCGGATGGACAGCGTCCAGCCGCCGTCGGACGCGCGGGTCAGGTTGCGGACCTCGTGGCCGAACAGGGCCGTCGCGCCGCCCCGGACACAGAACCCGACCAGCTGGCGCGACAGCGCACCGAAATCGACATCGGTGCCGTGAGCGGCCCAGTTCAGCCCGGTCGGCGTGGAGAAGTCGCGTTTGGCGGCCATGAACGGCAGCCGGCGGGCGAACTCACCGGTGTCCTCGATCAATTCGATGCCGGCGAACAGCGGGTTGGCGGCCAGAGCGTCCCGGCGTCGCCGCAGATAGTCGACGCCCTGCGCCCCACGCACGAAACTCGCGTGCGGGATCCGGGTCAGGAAGCGCCGATCGGTCAGGATGCCGTTCTCGACGGCGTAAGCCCAGAACTGGCGGGTCACCTGGAACTGCTCGTTGATGCGCACCGCTTTGCCGATGTCGATCGAGCCGTCGGGGCGCTGCGGGGTGTAGTTCAGCTCGCACAGCGCCGAATGCCCGGTGCCGGCGTTGTTCCAGGGGCTGCTGCTTTCGGCCGCGACGGCGTCGAGACGCTCGACGAAGGTCAGCGACCACTCCGGTTGCAGCCGGCGCAGCAACGCGCCCAGCGTCGCGCTCATGATGCCCGCGCCCACCAGCACGACGTCCGTCCGCGCGGTTGTGGCTAGCGATGACACCGGCTTGCTGGTCCTTCCCTCGATTGGGCCGATCCCCAGGTTATCCCGAGGCAAAGTGGCCGCGGACGACGTGCGGCTCCCCGTGCCCAGCAAAAGCTAAGCTTGCCTCGTGACTGGCTGGGTGCCCGATGTCCTACCCGGATATTGGCAGCGCACCATCGCGCTCGGCTGCGATCCCGCCGGTGAGGGCGACATCGTCGCGACCCTGATCCGGCGCGGGCCGGCACAGGCGGACGGCCAGACGGGCCCGGCGATGCGCGCGGTGCTGGCGGTGCACGGCTACACCGATTACTTCTTCCACACCGAGCTGGCCGACCACTTCGCCGCCCGCGGCTTCGCCTTCTACGCGCTGGACCTTCACAAGTGCGGCCGGTCGCGGCGCGACGGCCAGACACCGCACTTCGTCACCGACCTCGCCAACTATGACGCCGAACTCGAGCACGCCCTGGGAGCCGTGAGCGCGCAGGCCCGCGAAGTGTTGGTGTACGGGCATTCCGCGGGCGGGCTCATCGTGTCCTTGTGGCTGGACCGGTTGCGCCGCCACAACCCGGCCGCGCACGCCAACATTGGCGGACTGGTGCTCAACAGCCCGTTCTTGGAGTTGCCCGGCCCGGCCATTCTGCGGCGTTCGGCGACCCTCGCCCTGATCGCGGGTCTGTCGCGGGTGCGGTCCAAGGCGGTGGCCCGGCCACCGGGCGAGGGCGGCTACGGCACCACGTTGCACCGCGACTACGGCGGGCAATTCGACTACAACCTGCAGTGGAAACCCGTGGGCGGCTTCCCGATCACGTTCGGTTGGCTCAACGCCGTCCGCCGCGGTCAGGCGCGGCTGCACCGCGGCCTCGACGTCGGCGTGCCGAACCTGATTCTGCGCTCGGACCACAGCGTGCCGGAAACCGCGGACCCGGCGTCCATGCGGTGCGGCGACGCCGTTCTCGACGTGACCCAGATCGCCAGGTGGGCAGGCTGTATCGGGAACCGCAGCACCATCGTTCCGGTGGTCGATGCCAAACACGACGTGTTCTTGTCGCTGGAGGGACCGCGCGACGTCGCCTACCGGGAACTGGATCTCTGGCTGGACGAGTTCCTGCCCACCAGCAACAACGACGCCCCGGTGTCGTTCGGAAGGGGGTGACGGTGGAGACCTACGACATCGCGATCATCGGAACCGGTTCGGGCAACAGCATTCTCGATGACCGCTTCGCCGACAAACGGGTGGCGATCTGCGAGCAGGGCACCTTCGGCGGCACCTGCCTGAACGTCGGGTGCATCCCGACCAAGATGTTCGTCTACGCCGCCGAAATCGCCCAGACGATTCGGGAGGCGGCGCGCTTCGGCATCGACGCGCGCATCGAGCGGGTGCGCTGGGACGACATCGTCTCGCGCGTCTTCGGGCGCATCGATCCGATCGGGGTCAGCGGTGAGGATTATCGGAATTCCGCGCCCAATATCGACGTGTACAAACAGCACACCCGGTTCGGCCCGGTCCAGGCCGACGGGCGCTACCTGTTGCGCACCGACGCCGGCGACGAGTTCACGGCCGACCAGGTGGTGATCGCGGCCGGCGCGCGGGCCGTGGTGCCGCCGGCGATCCTCGAGTGCGGCGCGACGTACCACACCAGCGACACGATCATGCGAATCCCCGCACTGCCGGAGCATCTGTTGATCGTGGGGGGCGGTTTCGTCGCGGCCGAATTCGCCCACATCTTTTCCTCGCTGGGCTCGCGCGTCACCCTGGTGGTCCGGGGCTCCACATTGCTGCGGCATCTCGACGACGTCATCGGCGAGCGCTTCACCCGCATCGCTGCGAGCAAATGGGAGCTGCACACCCACCGCAACGTCGTGGGCGCCGAAAACCACGGTTCGGGCGTCGCGGTGCAACTCGACGACGGTCGCACCGTGCGCGCCGACGCGCTGCTGGTGGCGACCGGCCGGGTGTCCAACGCCGATCAGCTTGACCTCGAGCAGGCCGGCGTAGCCGTCGAGGACGGCCTGGTGGCCGTGGATCAGTACCAGCGGACCACGGCGCGTGGGGTTTTCGCGCTCGGCGACGTCTCGTCGCCTTATGAGCTCAAGCACGTGGCCAACCACGAGGCGCGCGTCGTGCAGCACAACCTGTTCTGCGACTGGGACGATACCGTAGCGATGGCCGTCACCGACCATCGCTACGTGCCCGCGGCGGTGTTCACCGATCCGCAGGTCGCCTCGGTGGGGCTGACCGAAAACGAGGCCCTCGCAAAAGGTTTCAAGGTCTCGGTGAAGATCCAGGACTACGGCGACGTCGCCTACGGCTGGGCGTCGGAGGACACCACCGGGATCGTCAAGCTCGTCGCCGAGCGCGGCACCGGGCGCCTGCTGGGCGCGCACATCATGGGCCATCAGGCCTCGTCGATCATCCAGCCGTTGATCCAGGCGATGAGCTTCGGGTTGACCGCGCCGCAGATGGCCCGCGGGCAGTACTGGATCCACCCGGCGCTGCCCGAGGTGGTGGAGAACGCGCTCCTGGGTCTGCACTGACCTCAGCGGCGGCGCGCCCGGGCGGGGGGTTCGTCGTTCTGGCACTGGGGACACACGCCGTGCAGCGTCAGTCCCGCCGCCTCCGACAGCGCGAAGGAACTGCCCGCGATCGCATGCTCGAGCGCCAGGCTCAGCCGGCGGGCGGGCACCTCGATGATCGTGCCGCACTTCGTACATACCGCGTGGTGGTGCGGCGCGGTGGCCAGCCCGTAGGTCGTGACACCCCCGTCGACGGTCAGCGCGTGCAGCACCCCCTGATCGACCAGGGTGGTCACCGTGCGGTAGACGGTGGCCACGTCGGGCGCCTGGGCTCCCGGGGGCAGACATTCACGCATGCGCCGGTCGATCTCGGCCACCGACAGGTGTCCGTTGACCGGTTCGAGCACCGCCAGCACCTGGATCCGCGACGCCATCCGCCGCAGCCCGCGGGCGCGCAGCAGATCGCCGATCCGCTCGGTGACCGAGGCATCGAGTAATGGCGGCTTGGGCGTCACCGGTTCAGTGTCACGCCGCGGCGCCGGGATCGCCAGCCTTCGACGCGATCGAGGGCCACGATTCTGCGATTCACTTGCAACTGGCGCGGCGCGGTACTTACAGTCGTGCCGGTTGTTCTCTGCCCGACACCGCACGGATGCGCCGGAAGGACCCCAGTGGCCAGCACGGAGATCGACTGGCGGCCGTCACGGACCACCAGGCTGCTCGGCTCGCTGACCCGCGCGGAGTGGTGGCGCCTGGCCTCGATGCTGGCGGTCATCCTCGCGCTGCACCTGCTCGGCTGGCTCACCCTGGTGCTCTTGGTGGCTCCGGCCCAATACAGCTTGGGCGGCAAAGCTTTTGGCGTCGGCATCGGATTGACGGCCTATACCCTGGGCATGCGGCACGCCTTCGACGCCGACCACATCGCCGCCATCGACAACACCACCCGCAAGCTGATGAACGATGGGCAGCGTCCGCTGGGCGTCGGCTTCTTCTTTTCGCTGGGCCACTCCACGGTGGTGTTCGGGCTGGCGCTGTTGCTGGCGTGCGGGGTGAAGACGGTCGTCGGGCCGGTCGAGGACGACTCCTCGACGCTGCACCACTACACCGGGTTGATCGGCACCAGCGTCTCCGGCGTGTTCCTGTACGCCATCGCCCTTCTCAACGTCATCGTCCTGGTCGGCATCCTGCGCGTCTTCGCGCGGTTGCGCCGCGGCGAATACGATCCCGACACCGACGGGGCCGAACTCGAGCGGCAATTGCAGAGCCGCGGACTGATGAACCGGCTCCTCGGCCGGTTCACCAAGTCGATCACCAAGTCGTGGCACTGCTATCCGATCGGGTTGCTGTTCGGGCTGGGTTTCGACACCGCCACCGAGATCGCGCTGCTGGTGCTGGCCGGCACCAGCGCCGCGGCCGGGCTGCCGTGGTACGCCATCGTGTGCCTGCCGGTGCTGTTCACCGCGGGCATGTGCCTGCTGGACACCATCGACGGCTCGTTCATGAATTTCGCCTACGGGTGGGCCTTTTCCAATCCGGTGCGCAAGATCTACTACAACATCACCATCACCGCGCTGTCGGTGGCGGTCGCCCTGCTGATCGGGAGCGTCGAACTGCTCGTCCTGTTCGCCGACCAATTCGGTTGGCGGGGCGCGTTCTGGAACTGGATCGGCGGGCTCGACCTCAACACGGTGGGCTACATCGTCGTCGGCATGTTCGTCGTCACCTGGGCGGTGGCCCTGCTCGTCTGGCGCTACGGCCGCATCGAAGAGAAGTGGGGCCCCGCCGATCTGGGGGCCGAGTCCGCGACCTAGCGGGTCACCGGGCACGGGCGTGCGCGGCGCGAAGCGTTGACAACGCCCGGCAGCGGGAGTAGACCCAAAAAACAGCGCCGCGCAAGTGGGCCGACGGTCGACTCCGGCGGCGCAGGAGCCCCGGCCCGGCTCCGGAAAGCTGCAGCATGCCAACGGAAGCAGCAGTCAAGACAGCACAACCGTTGACCCATGCTCTGCGCGGCAAGGCCTCGGGCGCCGCGTCGCGTCTGCACGGAACCGTGATTCGAAGTTTGAGGGGTATCACGGAACGCACCGTCGACACACAACCGCCGTGGCGCCATCACGGCAACCAACTCACCATCCGAACGCGCCGCGCCCGGTAGGTCAGCTACCGGGTCGGCGCGCTCCCTTTCGCACGCACCGACGAATGCCCGTCAGCGCGACCCGAAGAGACTGGAATGGAAGGCAAGTCCCTGGACAGACCGCAAGCGCCGACACAGTCACCCGTCGGGGGTGACGCCATGGCGGATCGCCCGGTGCAGCCGACGGAAACTTCAGCAAGACAAGCGCAGTGGCGCGAGGTGGACGATCCCGGCCGGCCGACCCGGGTGCCGGCATGACAGCGCGCATCCTGGTAGCCGGGATCGGCAACATCTTCCTGGGGGACGACGGGTTCGGCTCGGAAGTGGTCCGCAATGCCGAACTGCCGCAGGATGATCCGACAGTCCAGGTCATCGACTACGGAATCAGAGGGATGCACCTGGCCTATGACCTGCTCGAGGAGTGGGACACGCTGGTCCTCGTCGACGCCGTACCCAGCCGCGGCCATCCCGGCACGTTGCACGTCTTTCAGGCCGATCACGAATCACCTTCGCGGACAGTCGGTCTGGATGGTCACAGCATGGATCCGGCCGCGGTCTTCGCCAGCCTGCGGGCGCTGGGCGGCCGTCCGCCCTACACCGTGGTCGTCGGGTGCGAGGCGGGCAGCGTCGACGAGGGCATCGGGCTGACCGAACCCGTCGCCAAGGCCGTCCCCCGGGCGGCGCGGGCGGTCGAAGAGATCGTCGCGGCGTTGCACGGATCGCCATTGTTCGCGGCCGAAGACAGGTGCTGAATCATGTGTCTGGGCATACCGCCGGATCTGGTTCAGCACCACGACGCCCACGTGGTGTCGCTGCTGGCCGAACACGGGCGCATCGGCGAACCCATCGTCGGGGTCTTTTTCGACGGCACCGGTTACGGCTGCGACGAAATGATCTGGGGCGGTGAGATTTTGACGCTGGACGCCCGGAGCCACCGTTTCGTCCGGGCCGGCCACCTGTTGCCGGTGCCGCTGCCGGGCGGCGATGCAGCGGTGCGCAATCCGTGGCGGATGGCGCTGTCCCAGCTCTGGGCGGCCGACATCGACTGGACTCCGGATCTGGCGCCCGTCGCCGCCGCGACCGATGACGAACTGCGCCTGGTTCGTTCGCAACTGGAGACCGGGACGGGCTGTGTGCCCTGCTCGAGCATGGGACGGCTGTTCGACGCGGTCGCCTCCCTGCTCGGGGTGCGGCACCGTATCGACTACGAGGGGCAAGCCGCCA
The DNA here is from genome assembly GCF_976985685.1 of Mycobacterium sp. NTMscope_Eco_3. Taxonomy (NCBI): domain Bacteria; kingdom Bacillati; phylum Actinomycetota; class Actinomycetes; order Mycobacteriales; family Mycobacteriaceae; genus Mycobacterium; species Mycobacterium sp. NTMscope_Eco_3. The sequence goes on from NZ_CDRJYZ010000001.1 coordinate 3,685,613, forward strand.
TCGAGCTCGAGGCGCTGGCGGAGTCGGCCGACCACGATCCCGGGCGGCCACGTCCGTCGTTGCCGCTGGCGGTGCGCTCTGACGGGGTGATCGATCCGGTGCCGATGGTGCAGACGATGGTCGCGGCGCTGTATGCCGGGACGCCGCGCGCGGTGCTGGCCGCGGCCTTCCACCACGCCGTCGCGGACGCGGTCGCCGACGTGGTCGCGCGGGTGGCCGGCACGACCCGGTTGGTGGGCCTCACCGGCGGGGTGTTCCAGAATGTTCTGCCGACGTGTGCCTGCCGTGATGTATTGCAGCGCAATGGTTTTGAGGTTCTCGCCCATCACAGTGTGCCGCCGAACGAGGGCGGACCCGCGCTGGGCCGGGCCGCGGTCTCGGTGCTGACGGCGCGGGAGGAGGCGACGCGATGACGACCACCGCCGCCAGCTGTGCGCGCTGGCTGACAGCACGAACCGGCAATTGCCGGTGACCGACCATCGACTGGCGCGCGTCTAGCTTCGACGTCAGACTGGCCCGGTGTCCGGTTCCCTGCGCGACGTGCTGCCCGCCGCGGCCGCCCTGCTCGGCGTTCCGGGCGCGGTCGACACGCTGGCGGTGACCGACCGGGCCGGCTCCGATCGGATCGACCGGGTGCTCGTCGTGCTGGTGGACGGGTTGGGCTGGCACCTGCTTCCGCGGCTGGCCGGCGGCGCGCCGCTGCTGGCCTCCGCGCTGGCCGGCGCCACCGGCCGGCTGACCCAGCTGGAGTGCACCTTCCCGTCGACCACGCCGACCAGCCTGGTGTCCCTGGGCACCGGCGCGGCGCCCGGCGAGCACGGCGTGCTGGGCTTCACCCTGCGGGTGCCGGGCACCGAGACGGTGCTCAACCACGTCCGGTGGCGCGACGACCCGTCCCCGACCGTCTGGCAGCCGGTGCCGACCTGGTTCCAGCGGCTCAAAGAGGCCGGCGTCAGCGCCCGCGCGGTGCTGCCGGCGCCGTTCCTCGGCAGCGGGCTGACCGAGGCCGCCTACCGCGGTGCGGAATTTCGCCCCGCCGGCCCCGCCGACGACTACGCGCGGCTGGTGATCGACGACCTGCTTTCGGCGCCCGGGCTGGTCTACGGCTACACCGCCGAGCTCGACACCGCGGCGCACGTCTTCGGCGTCAGCTCCGAGCAGTGGCATGCGGCGGCGGCCAGCGTCGACGCGCTCCTCTCGCGCCTGCTCGAGGCGCTGCCGCCGAACGCGGCGCTGCTGGTGACCGCCGACCACGGGGGCCTCAACGTCCCGCCGGAGGCCCGTATCGACCTGGACGCCGATCCGCGGTTGGTTCAGGGCGTCCGGGTGGTCGCCGGCGAGCCTCGGGTCCGCTACCTGCATACCGAACCGGGCGCCGGGCCCGATGTGCAGGCCGCATGGGCCGAGGTCCTGGGCGCCCGGGCCACCGTGTACAGCCGCGAGCAGGCGGTGAACACCGGGATGTTCGGGCCGGTCGCCGCGGCGCACCTGGAGCGGCTCGGCGACGTGGTGGTCGTCTGCTCGGGCGACACGGCGGTGCTGGCCAGCGCGCACGAGCCCCCAGAAGCGTCCCGCCTGATCGGTTTCCACGGCGGAGCCAGCCCGGCCGAGATGGCGATCCCGCTCATCGTTTTCCGCCCCTAGCTGCACCGACCGTGGATTCGGACCGACTTCACAGCTCGTTCCGACCGGTTTACCACGATTGACGTTGTACATTCGGCCCACTGTGTTGTTCCGGGGCGGCGGTGAAACTCGGCGGTGGCAGCTCGCCACCGCGATCGTCGCAGCGCTGGGTGTGTTCGTCGCCCTGATCGCGGGTTCGTCGCTGCGGCCCCAGTTCGCCGCGGCGACCCTGCCGGAGCCGGCCGCCTGGTCCGGCGCCACCCCGGGGGCCGGCGCGCACGCGCTCCCGCGGGGCCGCGACGCGGCCGTCGCCCGCCCGGCGCTGGCCGCGGCGCAGTCGCCGGCGCCGGCCAACAACACCACCAAGAAGCCGTTCCACAGCATGTGGATGACGAAGGAACGGCCCCAGTCCTGGAACCGTTGGTCAGCCCACTCGGCCCTGTCGCCGGCGCCGACGATGTTCGGCCCGGCGCGGGTCCCGCCCGACGACACCCAATCCCGTTCTCCCGCAACCATTCCCGCCGACCGAGATACCTTGACCCGGCTCTGCATCGCCCGCGTCTGATCGCCGCACGCCGCGCATTCGCGCGAAAGGGCTTGTCACCCCCGTGCCTATCTCGTGAAGGACGCCCCCATGTTTTCGAGCACCAACCACACCGCCCTCCCCCGGCGGAGGCTGTGATGGATTTCGCGACGCTCCCGCCGGAGATCAACTCCGGGCTGATGTATTCGGGTCCCGGCGCGGGGTCGATGGTCGCGGCCGCCGCGGCGTGGGACAAACTCGCCGCGTGGCTGTGCACCGCGGCGGCCGACTACCGGGCGGTGACCGCGAAGCTGGCGGCGCAATGGGAGGGCACGCCCTCGGCGCTGCGCGACGCCGCCGCGCTCTACACCGACTGGCTGGACGCCAACGCCGCACGAAGCCAGGAGGCGGCCGTCCAGCTCGGTGCGGCGGCCGGGGCGCACGAGGCGGCGTTCGCGGCGACGGTGCCCCCACCGGCGATCGCCGGCAACCGCACGCGCCGCACGGCGCTGGTGTCGGCGAACTGTCTGGGCCAGCACAGCGCGGCGATCGCGGACGTCGACACCGAATACGACGCCATGTGGGCGCGCAACGCCGGTGCCATGTACGCCTACGCCTGCGCCGCCGCCAACGCGGTGACGATGACCCCGTTCGCCCCGCCGCCCGCCGATGCCGGTGCACCCGCAGACACCTGGCCGTTGAAGGCGGCGCCCGAGGTCGTATCGGCCGCCCGCCAAGTGATGTCGGCCATTCCGGGTGCCCTCAAGCACCTGTCGTCGGCAACGCAGACCACGTTCGAGGCGTCCCTTGCCTCGGTGACACCGTCGCTGTCGAAGCTCAATTCGCTGACCGCGCCGTCGGATTTCGCGATCGGCCACCTGAATTCGATGAACAAGGCGGCGGCGCTGCGAACACTTTTCCCCAAACCGGCCGCCGCCAACGGGGTCAGCGCGCGCCTCGGCCGCGGGATATCGCTCGGCGCGCTGTCGGTGCCGCGCACCTGGGCCACGGCCGCACCCGACGCCCAGGCGTTGCGCGGGGACCGGCGGGCGAACACGCGCGCGTGGTCACGGCCGGTGCGGCATCCGGCCGGCGAATACGGCGGCTAGAGCGGGGTCACGTAGGCCGAGCTGATGCCGCCGTCGACCAGGAACGTCGACGCCGTGATGAACGACGCGTCGTCGCTCGCCAAAAACGCGACCGCGGCAGCGATTTCGCCGGGGTCGGCGAAGCGGCCCACCGGCACGTGCACCAGCCGGCGCGCGGCCCGTTCGGGGTCCTTGGCGAAAAGCTCTTGCAGCAGTGGGGTGTTGACCGGCCCCGGGCACAGGGCGTTCACCCGGATGCCCTGCCGGGCGAACTGCACCCCCAGTTCCCGCGACATGGCCAGCACGCCGCCCTTGGAGGCGGTGTAGGAGATTTGCGACGTCGCCGACCCCAGGACGGCGACGAACGACGCCGTGTTGATGATCGAGCCCCGCCGCGCGGGGACCATGTGCCGCAACGCCGCCCGGCAGCAGAGGTACACCGACTTCAGGTTGACGTCCTGGACGCGTTGCCAGGCGGGCAGTTCGGTGTTCTCGATGAGGTCGTCATCGGGCGGCGAGATGCCGGCGTTGTTGAACGCGATGTCGACGCGGCCGTAGGCCTGGGCCGCGGTATCGAACAACGCGTTGACCGCGTCCTCGTCGGCGACGTCGGTGGGCACGAACAGGCCGGACAGCTCGTCGGCCGCGGCGGCGCCCGCGTCGCCGTCGACGTCGGCGACCACGATGGTGGCGCCTTCGGCACGCATGCGCCGCGCCGACGCCAACCCGATGCCGCCGCCGGCGCCGGTGACGACGGCGACCCGGCCCGCCAACCGTTGGGTGAGATCGACCGCCACCGCCTAATCCTCTCCGATCGCGATGAAGACGTTCTTGGTCTCGGTGAATCCCAACGGCGCATCCGGGCCCAGCTCGCGGCCCAGGCCCGACTGCTTGAACCCACCGAACGGGGTGTTGTACCGGACCGATGAGTGCGAATTCACCGACAGATTGCCGGATTCGACCGCGCGAGACACGCGCAGGGCACGCGACAGATCGCGCGTCCAGATCGATCCGGACAGGCCGTAGGCGGTGTCGTTGGCCAGCGCGACGGCGTCCTGCTCGTCGTCGAAGGCCAGCACGGTGACCACCGGGCCGAAGATCTCCTCGGTGACGCTGCGGTCGGTGCGCTGCGGGGTCAGAACCGTTGGCGGGAACCAGAATCCGCGCCCGCTCGGCGCGGTGCCGCGAAACGCGACCGGCGCGCCGTCGGGCACGTAGGAGGCCACCTTGGCGCGGTGCGCGGCCGACACCAGCGGGCCCATCTCGGTGTCCCGGGACGCGGGATCGCCGACGACGACGCCCTTGACCGCGGGTTCGAGCAGCTCCATGAAGCGGTCATACACGCTGCGCTGCACCAGGATCCGGCTGCGGGCGCAGCAGTCCTGCCCGGCATTGTCGAAGACGCCGGCCGGCGCGGTGGCGGCGGCCCGCTCCAGATCGCAGTCGGCGAACACGATGTTGGCGCTCTTGCCGCCCAGCTCCAGGGTCACCCGCTTCACCCGGGCGGCCGCGCCGGCCAGCACCCTTTTGCCGACTTCGGTCGAGCCGGTGAACACGATCTTGGCGATGTCGGGGTGCGTGACGAACCGCTCCCCGACCACCGCGCCCGGCCCGGGCAACACCTGGAGCAGGCCTTCGTCCAGGCCGGCCTCCGCCGCCAGCTCGCCGAGCCGGATCGTGGTCAGCGGCGTCGCCTCGGCGGGCTTGATCAGCACGGCGTTGCCGGCGGCCAGGGCCGGCGCGAAGCCCCAGGAGGCGATGGGCATCGGGAAGTTCCACGGGGTGATCACCCCGACCACACCCAGCGGCTCGTTGAAGGTGACGTCCAGGCCGCCGGCCACCGGAATTTGCTTGCCGGACAATCGTTCCGGGCTGGCGGCGTAGTAGGTCAGCACGTCGCGGACGTGGCCGGCCTCCCACTCGGCCGAGGCGACGGGATGCCCCGCGTTGGCGACCTCGAGGGCCGCCAGCTCGTCGACATGGGTGTCGACGGCGGCGGCGAAAGCCCTTAGGCCGGCCGCCCGTTCGGCCGGTGACCGCCGCGCCCACCGCCGCTGCGCCGCCCGGGCCCGGGCCACCGCGTCGTCGACGGCCGCGGCGTCGACGTGCTCGACCGAGCGCAGCACTTCCTCGGTCGCCGGGTTGATCAGTTGGGTGGCGCTCATGTCAGCACCCCGCATACGACCGGGCCGCGTCCACGATCGCGGCGAACAACCGCAGATCCTCCAGGGACTGTTCCGGATGCCATTGCACGGCAAGCACAAACCGGTCCCCGGGGAGCTCCAGGGCCTCGACGACGCCGTCGGCATCGGTCGCGCTGACCACCAGCCCGTCCCCGACGCGGTCGATGGCCTGGTGGTGATAGCACGGGGCGTCGGCGCTCTCCCCCACCAGCGCGGCCAGCCGGGTGCCCGCCACGGTGCGCACCGGCAACCGGGTGAACACCCCGTCGCCGGCGCGGTGCCCGCAGTGCCCGAGCACGTCGGGCAGGTGCTGGTGCAGCGTGCCGCCGAGCGCGACGTTGAGCACCTGTGCGCCGCGGCAGATCCCGAGCACCGGCAGCCCCCGGTCCAGCGCGCCGCGCAGCAGCGCGAACTCCCAGGCGTCGCGGTCGGTGCGGGGTTCGTCGGTCGCCGGATGCGGTTGCTGGCCGTAGCTGGCGGGGTCGAGGTCATAGCCGCCGGTGATCACCAGCGCGTGCAGGCCGTCGAGCACCGCGCCGACGATCTCGGCGTCCACCGGTTGCGGGGGCAGCAGCACGGCGATCCCGCCGGCCTGGATGACGCCCTCGAAGTAGTCGGTCGGCAGGTATCCGGCCGGGATGTCCCAGATCCCGGTCTGCACCCGCTCCAGGTACGTGGTCAGGCCCACCACCGGGCGGCTTGGTGCCTGTGGCGATCGCAAGCGCGGCGCAGCCGGGCGCAGCGGGTCGCCACCATCCAGCTCAGAGCCGTTCAAAACCACGCGTCCTTTCCCAGTCGGTGACCGCCGCGTTGAAGGCCGCCAGCTCCACGCGGGCGTTGTTCAGGTAGTGGGCGACCACGTCGTCGCCGAACACCTCCCGCGCGAGGGTCGAGCGCTCGAAGGCCGAGGCCGCCTCGGCCAGGGTGGCGGGCAGCCGCTCGACGCCGGGGGCGTGATAGGCGTTCCCCGCGTAAGGCTCCGGTGGCTCGAGGCCCCGTTCGACACCGTACAGCCCGCCGGCGACGATCGCCGCCACCGCCAGATACGGGTTGACGTCGCCGCCGGGCACCCGGCACTCGACCCGTGTGTTGGGCCCGTGGCCGACCACCCGCAGTGCGCAGGTGCGGTTGTCCAGCCCCCAGGCCAGCGCGGTGGGCGCGAAGCTGCCGTCGGCGAATCGCTTGTAGGAGTTGATGTTCGGCGCATAGAACAGGGTGAAGTCGCGCAGGGTGGCCAGCAGGCCGGCCAGGAAGCTGCCGAATGTCGACGACATGCCGTGCGGGCGGCCGGGGTCGGCGAACACCGCGCTACCCTGCGGGTCGCGCAGCGAGAGGTGTACGTGGCAGCTGTTGCCTTCTCGCTCATCGTATTTCGCCATGAAGGTCAGGCTTTTGCCGTGCTGATCGGCGATCTCCTTGGCCCCGTTCTTGTAGATGACGTGGTTGTCGCAGGTGACCAGCGCCTCGTCGTAGCGGAATCCGATCTCCTGCTGCCCCCTGTTGCATTCGCCTTTGACGGCCTCGAATTGCAGTCCCGCGCCGGCCATCCCGCGCCGGATGTCGCGCAGCAGCGGCTCCATGCGCGACGACGCCGCGATCGCATAGTCGATGTTGTAGTCGCTGGCCGGGGTCAGCCCGCGGTATCCGCTGGCCCACGCCTGGCGATACGGCTCGTCGAACACCATGAATTCCAGCTCGGTCGCGGCGTCGGCGATCAGCCCGCGCTGGGCCAGCCGGTCGAGTTGGCGGCGCAGGATGGCCCGCGGCGACACGGCGACCGGGCTGCCGTCCGCCCAGCCCACGTCGGCGATCACCAACGCGGTCCCGGGCAGCCAGGGAATGCGCCGCAGGGTGGACAGGTCAGGCGTCAGCACCGCGTCGCCGTATCCGGTGTCCCAGCTCGACATCGCGTAGCCACCGACGGTGTTCATGTCGACGTCGACCGCCAGCAGATAGCCGCAGCACTCGGCGCCGTGGGCGGCCACCTCGTCGACGAACAGGTGCGCGTCCACCCGCTTGCCGACCAGGCGTCCCTGCATGTCGGCGAATGCCACGATGACCGTGTCCACCGCGCCGCCGGCCACCAGTTGCTGCAGGGCGGTCAGCGAGAGCATCGCGGCGTTCGGGCCGGTCACGGCGTCATCTTCGGAGGCCATGACCGCTAGTCAACCAGGCGCTACCAGGTGCTGGTGCGCAAAATGATCTCGGCGGCCAATTGCGCCGTCGACTCCTGCACGGTGCGCCGTCCCAGGTGCACCACCCGGTAGTCGGCGTAGACGTACTGCTGGCTGGCCTGGGCCACCGACCGGGCGGCCGGCGAGCTGACCAACACGGTGGTGCCGATCTCGACCGGCGGGCAATGTCCGTCGCGGATGGCGCCGTCGCGGTCGCCGGCGCGCGGATGCCCGCGATCGATCACCACCAGTCCCACGAACCGGCCCAGCCGGGTCGCCGTCAGTTCCCAGGCGAGGTCGCCGCCGGCGCGGTCGCCCATGACGACGGCCCAGCCGATTCCCAGCGCGTCGAGAATGCCGATCACCGACTTGGGGGTCAGCCGCGGGTCGAAACCGACGACGACCGTCCGCAGCGATGCGGTGTGCAGGCGCTCGCAGACCGCGTCATACGCGGCGGGGGCGCGCTCCTCGTCGCCCAATATGACGACGACGACGCCCGTCTCCGGTCCGGCCACAACGACCGGGACCGGGAACCCCTCCAGGGTGGTCATCATCGAGGACACCCAAGCACGCTACAGCCAAACGGCATGGGTGCGCGACGATTCTGGGGCATGTGATACAGGGACACAGTTTCCACCGGCATCGTATGACGGCGTTACGGCCACGGCGTCAACGGCGATGTTCACTTCGCGACGTCGACGAAAGTCCTACGGGCGCAACCGACTTACGAGACAGGGCCGCGTCGGTGGCGGCCCGTGCAGCAGCCCGAGGACGGCGTCGACGTCGAGGTGGGCGGCCAGCAGGTCGGCGGCGAGATCGAGTTGGGCGTCGCGTCGCGCCGCGACGTTGGTGCCGTCGTCGACGACGAAGCCGCGCCGGCCGGCGGCGTCGGCGACCCGGGTGAGCCAGGCGCGCCGGAAGTCGTCGTTGTCGAGCAGGCCGTGCCAATGCGTCCCAAAGACCGCGCCGCGCACCACACCTTGCGGTCGCGGCTCGGCGCCCGCGTCGAACCACGTTTGCTCGGCGCAGCGGGCGATCCGCCCGTGGTGGATCTCGTACCCGCTCAAGGGACCGTCGATCCCACGTTGCCAGCGGCGCAAGGTCTTGGCCGGATCGAAGGCGATGTCGGCGTCCAGCAGGCCCAGCCCCGGCACGTCGCCCGCCCCGGACTCCACCGGGTCGTCGATGCGACGGCACAGCATCTGAAATCCCCCGCAGATCCCCAGCACCGGCTTGCCGGCCCGCGCGTGCGCCATGACTGCCTCGGCCAGGCCGCGCTCGCGCAGCCAGGACAGGTCGGCGACGGTGGCCTTGCTGCCGGGGACGACGATCAGGTCGGCGTCGGCCGCGTCGGCGGGGTCGGCGGCCCAGCGCACCAACACCCCCGGTTCGCACGCCAGCGCCTCGACGTCGGTGGAGTTGGAAATCCGGGGCAGCCGGACCGCCGCCACCCGCAACCACTCGTCACCGCGCGGCGGGGCGGGCGCGCCGATGACGCGGTGCGCGACCACCGACAGGGAGTCCTCGGCGTCGAGCCACAGCTCGTCGGCGTACGGCAGCACCCCGTAGGTGGGCCGGCCCGTCATGGCCTGCAGCTGGCGCAATCCCGGCTCCAGCAGCGCGGGATCGCCCCGGAATTTGTTGACGATGAAACCGGAGATCAGCGCCTGGTCGTCGGGCTCGAGCACCGCGACCGTGCCGAACAGGTGCGCGAGCAGGCCGCCGCGGTCGATGTCGCCGACCAGGACCACCGGCAGGTTGGCCTCCCGGGCCAATCCCATGTTGGCCAAATCCGTGGCGCGCAGGTTGATTTCGGCGGGAGAGCCCGCACCCTCGCAGATCACTGCGTCGAATTCGTCGCGCAGGCACGTCAATTCGTCGAGCACGACGGCGGCGAGCTGATCGCGGTGTCGCACATAGCTTTTCGCGCTGACCGAGTCGGCGACCCGGCCCTTGATCACGAGCTGCGAGGTGCGGTCGCTGCCCGGTTTGAGCAGGATCGGGTTGAACCGCACGCTGGGTTCCAGACCGGCCGCGCGGGCCTGAATCGCCTGGGCGCGGCCGATTTCGCCGCCTTCGACGGTGACCACGGAGTTGTTGGACATGTTCTGCGCCTTGAACGGGGCGACCCGAATTCCGCGGCGGGCCAGTAGCCGGCACAGGGCGGCGACCACCACCGATTTGCCGGCGTCGGAGCTGGTGCCGGCGACCAGCAGCGCCCCGCTCACCTCGTCGTGGCGAGCAGTGGGAGCCTCACGGCAGCGTGAGGATTTCGGCGCCGGTGTCGGTGACCAGCAGGGTGTGCTCGAACTGCGCGGTCCACTTGCGGTCCTTGGTGACCACCGTCCAGCCGTCGTCCCAGATCTCGTAGTCCAGGCCGCCGAGGTTGATCATCGGCTCGATGGTGAACGTCATGCCCGGCTGCATGATCGTCGACACGGATGGCTGGTCGTAGTGCAGGACGACCAGGCCGTTGTGAAACGTGGTGCCGATGCCGTGACCGGTGAAGTCGCGAACCACGTTGTAGCCGAACCGATTCGCGTACGACTCGATGACGCGGCCGACGACCGACAGGGCACGCCCGGGCTTCACGGCGTTGATGGCGCGCATCGTCGCCTCCCGGGTTCGCTCCACCAGCAGCCGGTGTTCTTCCGAGACATCGCCGGCCAGGAACGTGGCGTTGGTGTCGCCGTGCACCCCGTCGATGTAGGCGGTGACGTCGATGTTGACGATGTCGCCGTCGGCGATCACCGTCGAGTCGGGGATGCCGTGGCAGATGACCTCGTTGAGCGACGTGCAGCACGACTTCGGAAAGCCCTTGTAGCCCAGCGTCGACGGGTAGGCGCCGTGGTCGACCATGTATTCGTGGGCGATCCGGTCAAGCTGGTCGGTGGTCACGCCCGGCGCGACCGCCTTGCCGGCCTCCACCAGCGCGCGCGCCGCGATGCGGCCGGCGACCCGCATCTTCTCGATCACCTCGGGCGTCTGCACCCACGGTTCGCTGCCCTCCTGGACCGTCGGCTTCCAGGCGTACTCGGGGCGCGGGATGCTGCCGGGCACCGGCAGAGTCGGGGACAACTCTCCGGGGGAAAGCGCGGTGCGAGCGGGCATGCGACCAGCTTAACCGGGCCCCCCGGGCCGATCAGAGTCGCTGGCGGCGCAGCAGCGAGCGGCGCGGGCCCCGGATGATCACCGAGCCGCACACCACCCGCCCGGTCAGCACGACGTGCGGCCTGCCCTCGCCGGGCGGGTCTTTGCGGCGATCGCTGGCGCTGCCGACGTAGACCTCGACGTCGTCGATCGACGCGCTGGTGCCATCGGGCAATCGGATCTCCACCGAGCCGAACCGCATGTCCAGTTCGATGACCACCACCGGCCCGGCGAACCGGGCCTTGGTGAGGTCGAGTTCCACCGAGCCCAGCCGGCGCACCAGCGCCAGGCGGGTGGGCACCGTCCATTCGCCGTGCCGCTTGAGCGAGCCCGCCCAGCCGCGCAGTTCCACCCTGTCGGCCGCCGAGGTGACGATGGCGCCCGGCCCCGGCAGATCGCCGACCAGACCGTCCAGCTCGCCGCGCGTGCGCGCGTAGGACACCTGCGACGAGCGCTGCTCGAATTCGTCGATGTCGATCAGCCCGAGCGCGACCGCGTTGTGCAGCCGCCGCATCGTGCCGTTGCGGTCGGCGTCGGAGACGCGCAGCGCCACCATGTCGCCGCCGGTATCGGTCATGCTCGCAATTTACCGTCGATGCGGCCCGGGCGGTCTGGGCGCTAGGCCAGAAAGTCTGGCGGCAGCGACTCGAGCATCACCTTGGTCATCCGGACGGCGTACTCCGAGCTGCCACCCCCGACGATCAGCGCGGCGAACGCGAGATCGCCGCGGTAGCCGGCGAACCAGGAATGCGACCCGCCGGGGAACTCGGCCTCACCGGTCTTCCCGTACACCTCGCCGCAGCCGGCGATCTCCTTGGCGGTCCCGTTGGTCACCACCAGCCGCATCATGGGCCGCAACGCGTCCACCATCTTCGGGCTGATCGGCGTGGTATCGCCCTGGACGGCCGTCTGGCGGCCCGCGATCAGTTGCGGCACGGGCGTCTTGCCGGCGGCGACCGTCGCCGCCACCAGGGCCATGCCGAACGGACTGGCCAGCACCTTGCCCTGGCCGAAGCCGTCCTCGGTGCGCTCGGCGAGGTCCACCGTCGGCGGGACCGAGCCGGTCACCGTGGTGATGCCGTCGATCTGATAGTCCAGCCCGATCCCGTAGCGGGAGGCCGCCTGGGTCAGGCCGCGCGGGGGCATCTTGCTGCTGAGCTCGGCGAAGGTGGTGTTGCACGAGCTGGCGAACGCCCGCGACATCGGCACCACCCCGAGGTCGAAGCCCCCGTAGTTGGGGACGGTGCGGTGCCCGATGTCGAGATGGCCCGGGCAGCCCAGCATGGTGTTGGGGGTGGCCATGTCGCGTTCGACCGCCGCGCCGGCGGTGACCATCTTGAACGTCGACCCGGGCGGGAACAGCCCGGTGGTGGCCGGTAGGCCGTCGGCGTCGGCGCCCGCGTTCTGGGCGATCGCGAGGATCTCTCCGGTCGACGGCTTGATCACCACGATCATCGCCTTGCCGCCGCGGGTGTCCACGGCATGCTGGGCGGCGTTTTGCACGGCCCGGTCCATGGTGAGCGACACCGACGGGGCCGGTGACCCCTCGACCTCGTGCAGCACTTCGACCTCGACGCCGTTCTGGTTGACGCTCACCACCCGCCAGCCGGCCTCGCCGTCGAGCTGGTCCTCGACGGCCTTCTTCACCGCGGAGACGACCGCGGGCGCGAAATGCGGGTCGGTGGGCAACATTTCGGGCTGGGGCGTGACCACGATGCCGGGCAGCCGGCCGATCGCCGGGAACACCTTGTCGTTGTCGTCGGGGTGCAGCGTGACGCCCAGGTCGACCGGGTGGGGCGTCGAACTGGCCTGCTCGGCGAGCAGCTGCGGGTCATTGAGCGCATCGTTGAAGGGGTGCAGCACGTCGACCACCGCGTGCGCCGTGCCGAACAGCGCGGGCCCAGCCTGGGTGGCGTCCAGCGTGTAGTGGTACAGGTAGCCCGGCACCAACACGTCGCTGCCACCGAGTTCGTTGACCGAGGCGCGGCGCGGCCGATCCGCGCGCAGCGCGAACGTCTGGTGCTCACCCAATTTCGCGTGCAGCGCGGTGGTGGTCCAGCGCACCCGCCAGCGACCCTCGTCGCGCGCCATCCTCAGCTGCCCGTCGTAGCTCCACACCCGGTTTTTGGGCAGGTGCCAGGCGAAGCGATAGCCGACCGTGCCGGTGTCCTCGGCGTACTTGGCGTTGAGGACCTGCGCGTCGAGGTGGGTCGCCTGCAGGCCGGACCAGGCCGCGTTGAGCGCTTCGCGGGCGTCGTTGGGGCTGTCGCTGAGCTGTGCGGCCGTCGCGGTGTCGCCGACGGCCAGGGCGCGGAAGAACTGCTCCGCGACCGGACCCGGGCCGTCGGGCCGCGGCGTGCACCCGGACAGCGCGACGACCGCGACGAGCAGCAGACCTGAAACGGATGAGGCCGCTGTTGTTCTAGTTACCATCGGTGCTGATGTTATGAGCTGCGGCCTGAACCGCGGCGCCGCCACACCGAGACCGAACCGTTATGCGTGGTCGCGGTAGCTCGCCCCGACGCCGAGGGCCCGGGCAGCCGGGCGTTCGCCGGCCGCGCCCGTCCAGCCGGGGAGCGCAGCTAGTCGAGCAACACCGTCGCGAAGGTGCCGATCTCGGCGAAGCCCACCCGGGCATAGGCGGCGCGCGCCACCGCGTTGAAGTCGTTGACGTAGAGGCTGGCGGTCCGCCCACTGCCGACGATCACCGCGGCGACCGTGGCGGTGCCGGCGGTGCCCAATCCCAGGCCGCGCCACTCCGGGTGCACCCACACCCCCTGGATTTGCCCCACCCCCGGCGACTGCGAGCCCACCTCGGCCTTGAAGACGACCTGGCCGTGCTCGAACCGCGCCCAGGCGCGGCCGGCCGTGATGAGGCTGGCCACGCGTCGCCGGTAGCCGCGACCGCCATCCCCGATCCGCGGGTCGACGCCCACCTCGCCGATGAACATGTCGACGGCCGCCACCAGGTAGGCGTCCAGCTCCTCCGGCCGGACCTGGCGCACCGCCGTGTCGATCTCGCAGCTCGGGTGGGTGGACAACGCCAGCAGCGGCTGGCGGTCGCGCACATCGCGGGCCGGTCCCCACGCCGCCTCGAGGCGCTCCCACATCGGCATCACCAGGCCGGCCCTGCCGACCAGCGACGAGCAGCGCCGCGTCCCGCGCATGGCCTCGTCGGCGAACGCGCTCAGATCGGCCCGCGCGCCGCGCAGCGGGATCAGGTTGGCGCCGGCGAAGCACAGCGATTCGTCGGCGCCCCGCAGCGTCCACAGTTCCCCGCCAATGGAATTGGGGTCGATGCCGTGGTCCGCCACGCGGGCCGCGACCATGCACGACGCGACGGGATCGTCCTCGAGCACCCGCCACACCGCGGCCGCATCACGCACCACGGACACCCGTCGCTCGCCAACTAGGCGGAAGAGGGGCGGAGCCGACATGTGGCGAACTCTCTGTGGTGCGAACTCAGGGCTGGGGCGCTGGCCTTTATCAGCTTACGGTCACAACCGGCGAACCGCTCGATGTTGTGTCCGGTCCGTGACCGCCGCCCATTTCGGCGGCGATGCGCATCGCCTCCTCGATCAACGTCTCGACGATCTGCGCTTCGGGCACGGTCTTGATCACCTCGCCGCGAACGAAGATCTGCCCCTTGCCATTTCCCGATGCGACGCCGAGGTCGGCCTCGCGGGCCTCCCCCGGGCCGTTGACGACGCAGCCCATCACGGCGACGCGCAGCGGGACGTCGAGGCCGTCGAGACCCGCCGAGACGGCGTTGGCCAGGGTGTAGACGTCGACCTGCGCGCGACCGCACGACGGGCAGGACACGATCTCGAGCCCGCGCGGGCGCAGGTTCAGCGACTCGAGGATCTGGATGCCGACCTTGACCTCTTCGACCGGCGGCGCCGACAGCGACACCCGGATGGTGTCGCCGATCCCGCGCGACAGCAGCGCGCCGAAGGCGACGGCCGACTTGATGGTGCCCTGGAAGGCGGGGCCGGCCTCGGTGACGCCGAGGTGCAACGGATAGTCGCACCGCTCGGCCAGTTGCTCGTAGGCGGCGACCATCACCACCGGGTCGTTGTGCTTGACGCTGATCTTGATGTCGCCGAAGCCGTGTTCCTCGAACAGCGAGGCCTCCCACAGCGCGGACTCGACCAGCGCCTCGGGGGTGGCCTTGCCGTACTTCTCCAGGAACCGCTTGTCCAGCGAGCCCGCGTTGACGCCGATGCGGATCGGGATGCCGGCCGCCCCGGCGGCCTTGGCGACCTCGCCGACGCGGCCGTCGAATTCCTTGATGTTGCCCGGGTTCACCCGCACCGCGGCGCATCCGGCGTCGATGGCGGCGAAGATGTACTTCGGCTGGAAGTGGATGTCGGCGATCACCGGGATCTGGCTGTGCCGGGCGATCTCGGCCAGCGCGTCGGCGTCCTCCTGACGCGGGCAGGCCACGCGGACGATGTCACAGCCGGCGGCGGTCAGCTCGGCGATCTGCTGCAGCGTGGTGTTGACGTCATGCGTCTTGGTGGTGCACATCGACTGCACCGAAATCGGGTGGTCGCTGCCGACCCCGACGTCGCGGACCATCAGTTGGCGCGTGCGACGCCGGGGTGCAAGCGTGGGCGCCGGAGCGTCCGGCATGCCCAGGCCAATGGTCATTTGCGCCGCTCCTCCTCATCGCTTCGCTCTGCATCGTCGCCAGCGCGGCTCACTGTTGATTCCTTCGGTTGGTTATCGAACCCGCGCGTGTCACTGGAAGAGCCTGATCGGATTGACCAGGTCGGCGGTCACGGTCAGCAGCATGTAGCCGACCACGAACACCAGCACGACGTACGTCGCGGGCATGAGTTTGAGGTAGTTCACCGGCGCGGCCGCGACCATGCCCCGGGCCGACCGGATCAGGTTGCGGACCTTTTCGAACATCGCGATGGCGATGTGCCCGCCGTCGAAGGGCAGCAGCGGCACCAGGTTGATCGCGCCCAGGATGAGGTTCAGCTGGGCCAGGAAGAACCAGAACGCCACCCACAGTCCGTGGTCGACGGTGTCGCCGCCGATGATGCTGGCTCCCACCACGCTCATCGGCGTCTGCGGGTCGCGCTGGCCGCCGCCGATCGCGTGCACCAGCGCCCCCACCTTCGTGGGAATCGTGACGAGCGCCTTGCCCACCTCGACGGTCAGGTCCCCGGCGAAGGCGAGACTGCCCGGGATCGCGGACAGCACCCCGTAGTGCGTCGGGCCGGTCCGCACGGCGCCGACGCCGATGGCGCCGACGGTCGACGCTTGCGGTTGGCCGCCCTGCCCGTCGGGCCCGTTGGTGAGGTAGCGCTGCGTGGGCGTGACGTTGACATAGGTGGTGATGGCCGTGCCGTCCCGCTCGGCGACGATCGGGGTGTTGCCGTGCACCTTGCGGATGGCCGCGGCCATCTCCTCGAAGGTCGACACCGGGGTGTCCCCCACCTTGACGATCACGTCGCCGGGGCGAATTCCGGCGAGTGCCGCCGGCCCGGGCCCAGTGCAGTCCGCGATCTTGCCGGGAGCCACTTCCGGTGCCACACAAGCGGTTTCACCGACCACCGCCTTGGTCGGGGGGTGCAGGTCGGGCAGACCCCAGACCAGCGCGATGCCGTAGAGCAGCACCAGGCAGATGACGAAGTTCGCGGCGGGCCCGGCGAAAAGCACCGCGACCCGCTTCCAGACCGCCTGCTTGAACATGGCGCGGTCGGTCTCGTCGGGCGCCAGCTCCTCCACCGAGGTCATGCCGGCGATGTCGCAGAAGCCGCCCAGCGGCACGGCCTTGAGGCCGTATTCGGTTTCACCGCGCCGGGTCGACCACAGCGTGGGGCCGAAACCGACGAAATAGCGGCGCACCTTCATGCCGGTGGCGCGCGCAACCCACATATGGCCGCACTCGTGCAGGGCCACCGAGATCAGGATGGCCAGTGCGAACAGCACAATGCCGATGACGAACATCATTAGGCTGCGAGGACCTTTCTCACACCGCTCCGGAGGCTTTGACCGACAATTTGGCGGGCTGCGCTTGTGCGACGGCACGCTGCGCCCGCTCCCGTGCCCAGCGCTGCGCGTCGAGTACCTCATCCACGTTAGCCGGTGATACGGCCCATTGGTCGGCGGCGTGCAGCACGTCGGCGATGGTTTTGACGATGGCACCGAACCCGATGCGGCCCGCCAGGAACGCCTCGGCCGCCTCCTCGTTGGCGGCGTTGTAGACGGCGGTCATGCAGCCGCCGGTCTGCCCGGCGTGGCGGGCCAACTCGACGGCGGGGAAGACATCGTTGTCCAGCGGCTCGAATTCCCAGCTAGACGCCGTGCTGAAGTCGCAGCAGGCGGCCGCCCCCGGCACCCGGTGCGGCCAGCCCAGGGCCAGCGAAATCGGCAGCTTCATGTCCGGCGGGCTGGCCTGGGCGATGGTCGAGCCGTCGACGAAGGTGACCATCGAATGAACGATCGACTGGGGGTGCACGACCACGTCGATGCGGTCGTAGGGAACGCCGAACAGCAGGTGGGTTTCGATCAGCTCCAGCCCCTTGTTGACCAGCGAGGCCGAGTTCAGCGTGTTCATCGGGCCCATCGACCACGTCGGGTGGGCGCCGGCCTGCTCGGGGGTGACGTCCTCGAGCTGGGCGGCGGTCCAGCCGCGGAAGGGGCCGCCGGAGGCGGTCAGCACCAGCTTGGCGACCTCATCGGCGGCTCCGCCGCGCAGGCATTGCGCCAGCGCGGAGTGTTCGGAGTCGACCGGCACGATCTGTCCGGGGCCGGCGGCCTTGAGCACCAGCGGGCCGCCGGCGATCAGCGATTCCTTGTTGGCCAGCGCCAGCCGGGCGCCCGACTCCAGCGCGGCCAGCGTGGGCCGCAGGCCCAGCGCCCCCACCAGCGCGTTGAGGACGACGTCGGCTTCGGTCTCCTGGACCAGCCGGGTCACCGCGCCGGGCCCGGAAAACGGGATGTCGCCGGCCCGCTGCGCCGCGCGTTCGTCCGCGACCGCGACGTTGGTCACACCGGTGGCGACGCGCTGGCGCAACAGCGTGTCCAGGTTCGCGCCGCCCGCGGCCAGGCCGACCACTTCGAAGCGATCCGGATTGGCCGCGATGACGTCCAGCGCCTGCGTGCCGATCGAGCCGGTGCTACCCAGCACCAGCACGCGCAGGCGGCCCGGGGTTTGCCCGTCGGTCGTCGGGTTGGTCACCCATTCATTGTGCCGCCCGGCACCGACGCGGGCCACGATGCGCCCGCCCGCCCGGCCGGCGGTTGTGCCAGAATCTGGGTTCAGCAAGCCGATCCGATCCGAAAGGGATTCGCCGTGGCCAGTACCGAGGTCGAACACTTCACCGGCGTCGACTCCGTCGAGGTGCCGTCGGCGGCGTGGGGTTGGAGCCGGATCAATCACCGGACCTGGCACATCGTCGGCCTGTGCATCTTCGGGCTGTTGCTGGCGATGCTGCGCGGCAACCACGTCGGCCACATCGAGGACTGGTTCCTGATCGGCTTCGCGACCCTGGTTCTGGTCGCCCTGATCCGCGACCTGTGGGGCCGCCGACGCGGCTGGATCCGCTAACCCGTCGAAGGTCGACTTGTGCAGCGAAATCGCGGTGTTTCGCCACAACGAGTCCACGTTGGGCGCTGAGAGCGGGCCACCGGCGCGCCCAGCGCGCTACCTGTTTTCGGCGGCCAGCTGCCCGCACGCGGCGCTGATCTCGCGGCCGCGCGTGTCGCGCACAGTGCAGGAGACGCCCTTGGCGCGTACGCGCCGCACGAATTCGCGCTCGACCGCCTTCGGGCTCGCATCCCACTCGCTGCCCGGCGTCGGGTTGAGGGGGATCAGGTTCACGTGCACCAACGGCCCCAGCGCGCGGTGCAGCCGCTGCCCCAGCAGATCCGCCCGCCACGGCTGGTCGTTGACGTCGCGGATCAACGCGTACTCCACCGACACCCGTCGGCCGGTGACGTCGGCGTAATAGCGTGCGGCGTCAAGCGCCTCGGCGATCTTCCACCGATTGTTGACCGGCACCAGCGTGTCGCGCAGGTCGTCGTCGGGCGCGTGCAGCGACAGCGCCAGCGTCACCGCGAGGGCTTCGTCGGCGAGTTTGCGGATCGCGGGCGCCAGGCCGACCGTCGACACCGTCACCGACCGGGCCGAAATGCCGAAGCCGTGGGGCGGCGCGGCGATGATGCGCCGCACGGCGGCCACCACCCGGGCGTAGTTGGCCAACGGCTCCCCCATGCCCATGAAGACGACGTTGGACAGCCGATCACCGAAGTCGTCGCGCAAGGCGGCGGCGCCGGCGCGCACCTGCTCGAGGATCTCGGCCGTCGACAGGTTGCGGCTCAACCCGCCCTGCCCCGTCGCGCAGAACGGACACGCCATGCCGCAGCCGGCCTGCGACGAGATGCACACCGTGTTGCGTTGCGGATAGCGCATCAGCACCGACTCCACCGTGACCCCATCGAGGGCGCGCCACAACGTCTTTCGCGTCTGGCCGGCATCGCAGGCGACCTCGGAGGCCGCCGTCAGCAGGATCGGGAACATCGTGTCGGCGATCGCGTCGCGCAGGCCCGCCGGAAGGTCGGTCATCTGCCGCGGGTCGGCGATCAGCCGGCCGTAGTACTGATGCGCCAACTGCTTGGCGCGAAAAGCGGGCAGGCCCAGCTCGGCGACGGCCGACGCGCGGCCATCCGCATCGAGATCGGCCAGGTGCCGCGGCGGCTTGCCGGGACGCGGCTCGGAGAACACCAACTGTTGAACCATGACCTGTCCAGTATCCGGCACGCCGCGGCCGGCCTACGGAACGAGTGTCAACACCGTCCAGGCCGCGACCGCCGACGGCAGGACGCCGTCGAGCCGGTCCATCAGTCCGCCGTGGCCGGGCAGCAGCCGGCCCATGTCCTTGATGCCGAGATCACGCTTGACCTGTGACTCCACCAGATCGCCGAGCGTGCAGGTCAGGACCAGGATCACCCCCAGCAGCGCGCCGATCCACGGTGGTTTGTCGGCCAGAAAGGTCGCGGTCAACGTGGCCGCGGTGACGCCCAGGACGAGCGAACCGGCGAACCCTTCCCAGGACTTCTTCGGGCTGATCGCCGGGACCATCGGGTGCTTGCCGAACAGCACGCCGACGGCGTAGCCGCCGACGTCCGACGCGACCACCGTGATCATCAGGCAGAACACCCGCCCCGCCCCGTCGTGCGGGTAGACGAGCAGCACCCCGAACGATGCGAACAACGGCACCCAGGCGGCCAGGAAAACGGTGGCGGACGCGTCGCGCAGGTAGTTCGCCGACGCCGAGCCGTCGAACGGCTCGGGCCGCTTGCGGTTGTCCTGCATGAACAGCCGCCACACGTTGCAGACCACCACGGTGACGCCGAACCCGGCAAGCGCGCCCGCGGCGTGGAACGGCCAGGTCAGCCAGACCGTGAGCTGGCCTCCGGCCAGCAGCGGAATGACCGGAATGACATATCCCGCTTCGCGCAGCCGGCGAACCACCTCGTGCGTGGCCACCACGATGGCGAGCGCGACGATGGCCACCCAGAAGCGGGGAGCGAACACCAGCGTGACGACCAGGACGCCGCCGATGCCGGCGCCCACCGCGATCGCGGCGCGCAGGTCGCGTCCGGCCCGCGAGGTCTTTTTGGCGGGGTGCCCGGTCGTCTTCTTGGCCGCGGCCGCCGGCTGGTCGGGCGGTGTGCCTGCGCCGGGTTCTGGGGTAGCCACGGGCCTGAATCAACTTAGCTGCCGAGCGGTCGCTAGACCTCCAGCAGCTCGCCTTCTTTGTGCTTGACCAACTCTTCGATCTGGGTGGTGTACTGATGCGTGGCCTTGTCCAGGTCCTTTTCGGCCCGGCCGACCTCGTCCTCGCCGGCCTCGCCGTCCTTGCGGATGCGGTGCAGCTCCTCCATCGCTTTGCGGCGGATGTTGCGCACCGAGACCTTGGCGTCCTCCCCCTTGCTCTTGGCCTGTTTGACCAGCTCCCGGCGGCGTTCCTCGGTGAGCTGCGGGACCGCCACCCGGATCAGGGTGCCGTCGTTGGTGGGGTTCACGCCCAGATCGGAGTTGCGGATCGCCGTCTCGATCGCGCCCACCTGGCTGGCCTCGTAGGGCTTGATCACCACCAGCCGCGCCTCGGGGACGTTGATGCTGGCCAGTTGCGTGATGGGGGTGGCGGAGCCGTAGTAGTCGATCACAATCCGCGAGAACATGCCCGGGTTGGCGCGCCCGGTGCGGATGGTCGACAAGTCGTCACGGGCAACCGCGACGGCCTTCTCCATTTTCTCTTCGGCGTCGAAGAGAGCCTCGTCAATCATTAGCGCCACTCCTCCTCAGGTGGTGACCAGAGTCCCGATCTTCTCACCAGCGACCGCCCGGGCGATATTGCCATTGGTCAGCAGGTTGAACACCAGGATCGGCATGCCATTGTCCATGCACAGGCTGAAGGCGGTTGCATCGGCCACTCGTAGCCCGCGGTCGATGACCTCGCGATGACTGATCGCGGTGATCAATTCGGCCTCGGGATACTGCCGCGGGTCCGCGGAGAAGACGCCGTCGACGGCCTTGGCCATCAACACCACCTCGGCGCCGATCTCCAACGCCCGCTGCGCGGCGGTGGTGTCGGTGGAGAAGTACGGCAGGCCCATGCCGGCGCCGAAGATCACCACCCGTCCCTTTTCCAGGTGGCGTACCGCGCGCAAGGGCAGGTAGGGCTCGGCGACCTGGCCCATGGTGATCGCGGTCTGGACGCGGGTGACGATGCCTTCCTTCTCCAAGAAGTCTTGCAGCGCGAGGCTGTTCATGACGGTGCCCAGCATGCCCATGTAGTCCGAACGGGTGCGTTCCATGCCGCGCTGCTGCAGTTGCGCGCCCCGGAAGAAGTTGCCGCCGCCGATCACGACGGCGACTTGGACACCGCCACGGACCACCTCGGCGATCTGCTGCGCCACCTGCGCCACGACGTCGGGATCCAAACCCACCTGGCCGCCGCCGAACATTTCGCCGCCAAGCTTGAGCAGCACTCGCGAATACCTGGCCCGGGTCAGCGGCTGGCCGGAAGCCAATCCGTTCGTCGGCTCCTGCCTCGGAGCCGCCGGGCCGGCGACGTGGGGCTCCCTGGACTCCGTCATCAGACTCCTCGCATGAGAGTGCCATCCCGGGCGATCTCATCCGGAACGGCATTTCACATCCTGCCTCATCGCAGCACAATGCGGCATCGGCGGGGTGCATTATGCGCACAGTTGGCGTGCCGGAGCGATTTTCGAGTCTGCCGGTACCGGATTGGCTGGCGTCCCGCGCGGCGTTTGAGCCATGGACGGCAGGGGAACCCGCTACAACGCGGTGACACATGCGGTCTTGAGCAAAAAGGGCCGGCTTCACCGTATGACCGGGTCGATCGCTCGCGATCGTCGTTGAGCGTGGATCGCTCACAGTACGCCAACGAGGAGGAACGGATCCATGGCGGAAGAGAACAAGTCAGGACCCGCGGAAGCGGTGAAGGGCGTCGTCGAGGACGTCAAAGGTAAGGCCAAGGAGGCCGTAGGCGCGGTGGCCGGTCGCGATGACCTCACCCGTGAGGGCCAGGCGCAGCAAGACAAAGCCGAAGCGCAGCGCGACGCGGCGAAGAAGGAAGCCGAGGCCGAAGCCGCACGCGGCGGCGCCGAGGCGGCCGAGCAACGCCAGAAGTCCAACCAGTAAACCTGCTGGGAAAGATGGGTCCGGTCCGTGAAAACGGGCCGGGCCCATCGACTTTCTTGGCACCAACGGCCTGAGTTTGCATAGCTTTGCATAATTTTCGGCGGAGCGGGTACACACGCCTAGCGCTGCCAGACATCTCGCGCGAGGCGCCTACGGACCGGGGGGAACGCAGGGACCTCACGAGGTTTGGAGATGTCGTTGGACATGTCGATGGACATTGTGGTGCTCACCGACGAGGCCGATTTCGAATCGGCCTTACCGGATCTGGCAACGGTCGCGCTTCCGGCGCGCGCGGCGTTGACCGCCCACACCGACGGTCATTGCGCCACTGCCGACGTGGCGATCATCGACGCGCGCAGCAACGTGGCTGCGGCTCAGGCGGTTAGCCGTCGACTGGCGGCCCGCAATCCCGCAACCGCGGTGGTGGCCCTGGTCGCGTCGGCGGATTGCGCCGCGGTCGACGGCGACGGCAATTTCGACGACGTGATGCTGCCCGGCACCGGCGCGGACGAGCTACGGGCGCGGTTGCGGCTGGCGGTCGGCCGCCGTCGCGGCACCGCCGACGGCACGCTGAAATTCGGCGATCTTCGCCTGCATCCGGCCAGCTTCACCGCGTCGCTGGACGGCCACGACCTCGCCCTGACACTGACCGAGTTCAAATTGCTGAATTTCCTTGTGCTGCATGCCGGTCAGGCATTCACCCGCACCCGGCTGATGCAGGAGGCGTTGGGTTATGACAGCAGCAGCCGGGCCCGTACCGTCGACGTCCACATTCGGCGACTGCGCGCCAAACTCGGAGCCCGGCACGAATCCATGGTCGACACCGTCCGCGGGGTCGGTTACCGAGCGGCGACGCCCCCGCAACCGGAGTGGATCGTCGGCGATCCAGCGCTGACGCCCCCGCGCTGATACCCGCGGCCGCAACAGCTTTCGCGGTACGTCACCCGAAGAACGGGAAGGCGCGCTTGCGCGCGAGCGCATCCATGCCTTCCTGGATGGAATCCTGCACCTCGTGGTATTTGCGGTCGATGTATTCCTCGTCGTCCACCCGCGCGGGATCGTGGTCGAGTTCCACCGCGGGCATGAAGCGCGTCCTGATCTTGGCCGGTAGCGGCAGCTGGGGAAGCGCCGCCGGCGCGATCCCCCACGGCAACGAGATCGCGAGAGGAAATACCTTGAGCCGCAGTAAACGGTCCAGTTGCAAGGCTTTTGACAGCCGGTCGCCGCGGATCAGCACGGGCATCGCATCGGCCCCGCCGACGGTCGCGATGGGCACGATCGGCACCCCGGCCCGGATCGCCATCTTGACGAAGCCCGTCCGGCCCGCGAGGTTGGCGCGATCGCGCTCGGTCCACGGGCGCAGCGAATCCACTTCCCCACCGGGCCACAGCGCGACGTCACGCCCTTCGGCCAAGGCGGTGGCGATGGCGTCCGGGGCGGCTGGGAGGACCCCCATCGACCGGAAGTAGCGCCCGAACAACGGGATTGCCATCAACGCGTCATGGGCGGTGCCATGCAGGGTGCGGTCCTGGCCGAACCGTCGCCACCATTGCAGACCGACCGTCCAGGCGTCCCACACGAACGGGGCCCCGGAGTGGATCCCGACCAGCAGCGCCGGCGGTGATTCCGGAATGTTCTCCCACCCGTCGATCTCCATCCGAAACCAGTAGTCCACCAGCACATTCCACAGATATTTCTGTCGCTGCAGGGTGGCCTCGTCCTGGCCGGAGAGATCCCAGCGGCCGGCGCGCTCGGCGACCCAGCCGCTGAGCCCCCCGTGGTGTTCGCTGCGCCGCTCTTCCATCGCCGCGCGCGTTTGCTCGGCGTTGCGTTGCGCTTGTTTGCGCACGCTCGCCGGTCTGTGGTCCGGGTTACTCATGGATGCCGGATACCCGGTTCGGGCGCGCGCGATTCCCCCAGCCGAAAAACTCCCCGCACCGTTTCGGGCGCGGGGAGTTTTTACGGCCGGATCAGGCGATCAGGCGCTGGGCGCCGGCGCCGGGGCCGGCGGCGCACCGGGTGCCGGGCTGTTCGGCGCGCCGGGCGCCGGGCTGTTGATCGTCCCGGACGCCGAGCCGCCCTCCATGTTCGACGTCCAGATCAGAACGTCTTGCATTCCGTCGTTGTAGACGACGCCGTTGGGGGGTGCGCCGGTCACGTCGAAATACAGCGTGCCGGTGGACTCACTGCCCTGCGGGATCGGCGCGGGGCTGAGCCCGTTCGGCGTCCCGACCTTGTCGATCACCCGGTAGTTCTGCCCATTGGGTCCGCGGGCGATGAAGTCGTTGACCATCGGGGTCACCAGGCCGGCCTCCGACCGGGCACTGATGTCCGCCTGGTAGAGCGTGCCTTTGGGCGTGTAGCCCGGGATGGTGACATTGCTCGGCTGCAGGTTGCTCACGGTGTAATTGGTGATCAGGGCGCCGTCCACGAGCTGTTCGCTGGTGCCGAATCCCTGAATATTGGGCGGCGGCGAAGCCAGAGCCGGCGCCGCGGCGAAAACGCCCGCGGCCGCAATCCCGGCGGCGGCAAGTGTCTTAATGGCCGTCTTGGTGACCTTCATTCTTCATTCCTTTCGTCGCACACAATCGCCCCCCGTCAAGGGCATGCAGATATACGCAGCGAAATAGCCATCCGGCTACGGCTTTAAACATGTGTATTCCGCCGCATGCCAATACCCGGTCAGTTAGCTGCCGAAATAGGTTGTTTTCGCGGACAACACCTTTGGCAACAGGCATAACACCTGCATCATCCCTAACAGCGCTGCCCGCCGATTAGGCCGTGCGCCGCCGGGTAGTCGATGCGCTAAGGCGTTCCCGGCGCAGCGGGCAACGCTGGCCGAGATATCCGCGAAGGGGGCGATGAGGTGCAACGTGGTAACTCCAAGCACAGCTCACGGGAAGACGACGAACTCAAGCACGAATTGGAAGGCACGGTTCGCGGCAATCGTTCCAGCCGCAGCGAGGAGTGGCGGGACCCGGAGCCGCCGGCCGACGACGATCCGGACGTCCCGACCGCCGGCCCGACCCGCCGCGAATCGTAAAAGCGGAATCCGTCACGGCGCGGGCGCGCGTTTGCCCGCCGGCTTCTGAATGGCAAGGCGAACTTTCGAGCCAGGCAAAGGAAATCACATGGGTTTTACCCCGCAACAACAATCCGTCCCGGGCGTGCAGTCCCAGATGGATCCAATTCCCGATTGTGGTGAAAACACTTACCAGGGCTCGGGAAAACTCCTCGGCAAAAAGGCGATCATCACCGGCGGCGACAGCGGCATCGGGCGCGCCGTCGCCATCGCCTTCGCGCGGGAGGGCGCCGACGTGCTGATCGCGTACCTCAACGAGGACGACGACGCGCGCGACGTGGCCCGCTACGTCACCAACGCCGGACGCAAATGCGTGCTGGTGCCCGGTGACCTCTCCGATGCCGCCCACTGCCGCGCCGTCGTGGATCGGGCGGTGCAGGAATTGGGCGGCGTCGACATCCTGGTCAACAACGCCGCGTATCAGATGATGCGCAAAAGCCTCGACGAGATCAGCGACGAGGAGTGGGATTACACCTTCCGGCTCAACGTGGGCGCGTATTTCTACCTCGCCAAGGCGGCCCTGCCGTACATGAACGCCGGCTCGTCGATCATCGGCAGCTCATCGGTCAACTCCGATAGCCCCAATCCGACCCTGGCGCCCTACGCGGCGACCAAGGCGGCGATCGCCAATTTCTCCGCCAGCCTGGCGCAGTTGTTGGGCGAGAAGGGAATTCGCGTCAACAGCGTGGCTCCCGGCCCGATCTGGACACCGCTGATCCCGGCCACGATGCCACCGGACAGCGTGGAGTCCTTCGGCGACAACGTGCCCCTGGGGCGAGCCGGCCAGCCCGCCGAACTCGCGCCGATCTACGTGCTGCTGGCCTCCGATGACGCGAGCTACATCTCGGGGGCGCGGGTGGCCGTCACGGGCGGTCGACCGATTTTGTAGGCGGCGATCCTCGCGCGTCATCGGGCAGGTGTAACGAGGCGCTCACCGGGGTACAGCCCGGACGGGCGAACGGGAAAGGATGGCACCGATCGTGGCCATCGGAAACGGTCAGCGGCGAAAGCTGCGACGGCGGTGGTCTGTCGCCGCGGCCGCCGGAATCATGGCGGTGGCAGGATGTTCCGCGCCCGGATCGTCACTGGAAAGCGCGCCGGCGGTCAGTATGGCGGCCGTCGGCGCCGCCATGCATGACCCGGTGTGGTCGTATCACGACAACGACCTGCTGGGCCTGACCGACGATCACCGCCTGGCCGCGGTCACCTACGCCGGCCCGGGCACCGCCCACACCCGGCTGTCGGCCCCGATGGGGTCTGGGCGCAACCTGCAGATCAGCCAGAAGGACGACCGCCACGTCTTCGTGCCGCAGCCGGAGCGCGGCAAGGTCGCCGTCGTCGACATCGCGACCCTGCAACCGGTCGCCGAATTCGACGCCGGCCCCGCACCGTCCTACCTCGCCGAAGACGCCGGCATGCGGGTGCTGCTGGCGCTGGCCGCGGACGGCTCGTCGGTGACGCCGGTGGACCAGTACGGCTTCCGCAAGCTCCCGACGGCGACCTACACCGGCCAGGCCGCCGACACCATCGACGGGTCCAACCGCGGGCGGGAAATCGAGTACCACCTCTACGGAGCTTCGGGGATCCGCTATTACAAGGGGCCCACGTCGCCACCCGAAAAGCGCGGCTCGCTGCCGATGGCCGTCGCCGTGTGGGCCGGCGACGGCACTCAGGTCACGCGCAGCTATGTGGCCGGCCGCGACGACAAGGTGCTGTACGCGGTCGACTCGCGTCGCGGCGGAGACGGGCTCGAAGTCCTTGCCCGAACCGAGCTCTCGTCGCCGATTCGCTATGTGGGCACCGACGACACCCGCATCTACGCGGCCACCGACCGCGACGTGGCGGTGCTGGAAACGGCGAGCTTCACCGGCTTTCCGAACGGGACCATCCGGGTGATCCGCACGATCGACTACCGGGCGGGGCTGCCGTCGGGCCCGATCGCCTCGGCGCCGCTGTCCGGGATGGCGATCGGTCCCAAGCGGGTGTATCTGACCCTGCGCGGCCAGCCCTACGTGATCAGCGTGGCGAAGCCACGCCTGTGAGGGGAGGGCCGATGAGCACCACAGCGCACAAACCCGAGCCGGTGGGTGTCGATGACGATCTCGAGCTGCTCGCCGAGCAGGTCGCGGCGCTCAGAGAGCTCGCGCGGCTCGACGACGTTCCCGAAGGGCAGGCCTACGACTTCGGAATCCGTTGGGGGGCAGCGCTCGCCGGGAGGTTCCGGCGGTTGGTGCACTACAGCTGCCTGGGCGTGCTCGACGACGCCGACGAACGACGGTTCCAATCCCTGTGTGACGACCTGCGTTCGGTGTCGGATTCGATCGAGAGATTCGATCTCGCCCGGCCCCGCTTCACCGATACCCCGAGCCACCCCAGGTTGCGCTAGCTTGTCTCGCCCTGGCGCGGCTCGCGATGTCCTCGATCTCGGAGATCTCTCGGTAGTCGGAGAGAAACTCGTTGGCCGGCAACACGATTCCGGTGCGCGGCGCGGGACATTCGGCGTTGCGGCAGGTCAATGCCACCATGAAGGCGTCGTCATCCTCGTCGAGGAACAGAAACCCGAGGTACAGCGCGCGCCCGACGGCGAAATCCTTGGCGCCGCACCCGGCACAGTGCCCACCCTTGACGGCTACCAGATCTGAAACCCGTTCGCGCTCAACGCTTTGCAGGTCGATCAGCTCGGGCCGCACGCCGTCGGTGCGGGTCATGTCGGTCATATCAGATCTCCACGTCCTTGTCGTAGTGGACGTTGTCCTCGCGCCACCCGCCCAGACCGTGGCCGATGCCGGAATAGTCGTCGATGAATTCGATCTGGTTGATCCACTTCGCCATCTTGAAGCCGACCTGGGTCTCCACCCGCAACCGCAGCGGCGCGCCGTGCTTGATGGGCAGTGGCATTCCGTTCATCTCGTAGGCGAGCAATGTCTGTGGTTTGTAGGCGAGTTCGAGATCGATCACCTCGTAGAACTGGCCCTCCCCTTCCGCGCTGGGCTCGTCGCGGCCCGTGTCCTGCATGGTCAGAAAGCAGATGTATTTCGCCTGCGGGAGGGGACGAACATGGTCGGCGAGTTGGGCGAGCGGAACACCGCTCCACTGGCCGATGCTGGTCCAACCCTGCACGCAGTTGTGCATCACGCGTTGCGATTGCTGGTCGGCCAGGCCGCGCAACGCGTCCAGGTCCAGCGTCACCGGGTTTTCCACCAGGCCGCCCACCCGCACGCGCCAGTCGACGAAGTTGTGCACGGCCATCACCTTGTACTCAGCGCTCGTCGGCGGCTTGCCGTTGACCCGGTGTTCCTTGGAGGTCATCCGCTCGGGGTAGTTCTGCTTCGAATTCAGCGGCCGCAACAGGATTTTGCGGACGCGCGTGACGACGGCGCCGAGCACGCGGCGGACCTGAACGGGCCGCCGCAGACTCCACACCGTCGCCGCGACGTGGACGGCGACGATGGCCGCGATGATCACCAGCGAAAGCGCTGTGGCCCAACCGATGTTGCGCACGGAACCGAAGATCATCGACGCCGTGAGCTGGCCCCAACTCCAGAAGAAGATCATCGACAGGTGGATGACGATGAAGACCACAAAGGCGATCAGCCCGAGGAAATGCAGGCTCCGCGCCCATTGCCGGCCGCCCCACATGCGCACATACCAGGGAAATGCGGCCTCGATGGCCGGTGACTGGGCGGCGCCGGTCAGGATCTGGAACGGCGCCAGCACGAAGATGACACCCGCGTAGGTCAGCTTCTGGATGGCATCCAGGGGTTCACCCGGCAGCAGCGGCGGCAAATTGAAACTCATGTAGGTGACGATGTCGTCCCACGCCTCACCGAAGATCGACCACGACGCCGGCCAGTACCGGTGCCACTGGCCGGTGGCGAACAACAGGATGTAATACGACAGCCCGACGAGGACCCAGCCGATCACCGAGAAGAAGTGCCAGTGCCGACCCATGCCCAGTTTCTTGTGGCCGGGCAACGAAAACAGCGAGTTGTAGTCCTCCTCCTCGTCGAGGGTGTCGTAGAGCTTGTTGATCGGCATTTCCTTGACCGTGAAGCGCGCCCACTCGGTGCCCGGCTTGCTGTCGTCGTGCCAGTACAACTTCGGGTGCGTGGACAAGATCTCGATGCCGCTGCGGATCACCAGCGTCAAAAACAGGACATTGAGCCAGTGGTCGATGCGCAGCCACGCCGGATAGTCGAGCACTGTCATGTCGTCACCGTTCAGTCGTGCCAGTTCTGTCGTTGCGGGTATGCCACGTTGATGCCGGACAGCACCGTGGTGTGTACGGCGATGAAGCCCCCGGCGAACGCCATGGCAAACGTCCCCGGCGCGAGGTCCCAGCGGCCGGTCACCGCCACCAAGCCCGGCAGGCTGACAAACCGGCTGACCAGATAGATCACCAGAAACGCCGCGCACATCAGGCTGCCGGCGAACCAACCCGATTGCGGCACAAGGGGTTTGACGGCAAACACCATCGCGGTGACCGCGCCCAGGCAGGCGGCGATCAGCACGGCAACATACACCCAGAAATAGAGCGGCAAACCCGGCCGGGTCGCCGCCACATAGGCATGCACCGCCACCAGGCCGATGAGCAGCGATGCGCCCAACGCGGTTACCGCGCGCGGCAAATCGAAGGCGACGTAGCCGTTGAGCGTGAGCAGGGGCGAGGACAGCACCTTGTGCCACGCTTTGAGCCCCAGTCGCCCCAAAAGACCGGCCATTGCGGCTGACTACCCCGCCTGATCGGCGCACAAACGGCGACAACGCGACCGCGACCGGCTCACTGCGCGGCGCGGGCGAAGCCCACTGCCCCCGCGGGCAGGGCCTTACCCGATCGGTGGCGTGATAATCACCCTCACTGCGCTTTTCGTGCCGCGGCGCAGCGCGCCACCGGCGAACCGACCAGCCGGAATTCCTCGCTCTTGTCGAGCTGGGGATCGACCCCCTCCTGGAAAAGGATGATGATGTCCGAGCCACCGAACTGGAAGTAGCCGAACTCCTCCCCTTTTGCCATGTGTTTGCCGGGCACCGCGGTGAGGACCACCGACGACACGTGGGCCATGCCGACCGGAATGACCGCCACGATGCCGATATCGCCGCAGTCCGACTGCGAGGTGTCGATGGTGACCACGCCGCGGGTCTGGGAGAACTCGTAGCCGCTGCTGGCGCTGTCGCTGGAGGCGAACTCGTGGTCTTTTAGGCCGACCCGCATGAAGACTTTCCCGTTGATCCGGAAGGACTCCCTGCCCAGTCCCGCGACCGGCAGGTGGTAGCGGTGATAGGCGTGCACCGGCAGCATGTAATGGACGAAGGTGCCGCGCGCGAAGCTCTCGCTGTATTGGCTGCCTTCGATGAGTTGCTTGATATTGCCGTACTTTTCGTTCTTGACGGTGGTCGCCGGGATGCTCGAGTCGGCGTCGATGTCGTAGGCGTGCTGGTATTTGCAGTCGGCCGGTGAGGTCACCACCAGGTTGGTGGCCGGCTCGGCGATCGGGCGCAGGCCCCCGTTGATCTCCCGCGCGATGAACTGGTTGGCGGTCAGCCATCCGCTCGGCGCGTTCGGCGCACCGTCGACCAGTGACTCATGGATGCGGTACTCCGGCGCATTGTCGATGAACGACTGCAGGGCTTCGGGGCTGAACGACTCCGGCGTGTCCAAAAAACTCCCCCACTGCCGGGCGAACTCGGTCAGCCATTCCCGGAAGTCCCCGGACCCCTGCGCGGGCTCGTCGCCCTGGTCGACGAGGAAGTAGAAGTGCGCCATGCGATCGCTGACCTCTTGCGCCTGCCGGTTTTCGTTCTTCCAGGCGTCGGCGTCCGACTCCTGCGGCACCCATCGGATGAAGCGCTTCAGGTAGGCCTCGTACTCGCCGACGTCGCGCGGCCACTCGAGCGCCGCATACAGGTCCGGGTTCAGTTCGGACCCGGCCCGCTCGCGCGCGGTCTGCAGCGACCGCTCGAGCCGATCGGCCAGGCCCTGTTCCTTGTCGAGGACGTCGCGAAGCGCCTTGATGACGGTGTCCGGCTCGCTCATATCACTGCTCCTTTGTCGTGGCCATAGGGCTCGACGCGCACCGAGCGCTTCGGAGCCACGTCGGCCGCGTACCCCCGCTCCCGGGCGGCAAACGGGCTGCGAGTCGCGGCGGTTCGCGCCCGGTTCGCGGCGCCGAACATTGAGTGTTTGGTTCGGCGCCTAGCGGGGTGGGCACGGCGCTCGGGTGGATCTGATGCGTCGGCTTCACCTACTCCACCCGTATCGCTGCTCGCCGCCAAACAACAAGGCGCGCCGGCAATTTGGTGTTCCGGCCCCGCGGTCGGCTTACGAGCGAACTCAAGGCCTGCGTCGCCGGACGATTCCCGCTCAGCGGCCGCGGACCCGGCGATTGTGCTTCTTGATCGCGTCGACCAGCTCCGACTTGTTCATCGTCGACCGGCCCGGAACGTCGAGCCGGCGGGCCACGTCGAGCAGATGCTTTTTGCTCGCGTTGGCGTCGACGCCCTCGGCCGACTCGCCGGACGGTCGTAGCCCACCACGCTCGGCGCGCTCGTCGGACGGGCCCTTCTGCTCCTTGGGTTCCCAGTGGTCCCCGACCTTTTCGAAACTGTGCTTGACGGCGGCGTAGGCCACTCGGTGGGCCCGCTCCTCGCTGCCGTACTGATCTGCGGCCGCATCGTGGGATTTCGCGAACGTGCGTTGGGCTTTGGCGTTGGAACGCCGCAAAGTGCTGGGCAATTCACTCTTTTTGGGCGCTCCGCCTTTCGTCGTCTTCGGCATCGAACCTCCTCGTGCGCCACAAGCGGTGCAGGAAACGTGTTACCGCAGTCGGTTACCCCGTTGCGGGCCGGGCAATCGCCGTCCGGGAAATGTGCGCGTCGGGCCGACGGAAATATGTCAACATGGTTGACATGAATCAGGACGACGCCCCGCTGGGTTATTTGCTCTACCGGGTGGCGACGGTGCTGCGGCCAGAGGTTGCCGCCGTGTTGAGTCCGCTGGGCCTGGCCCTGCCCGAATTCGTTTGCCTGCGCATCCTTTCGATGTACCCGGGAATGTCGAGCGCCGAGTTGTCCCGCCACGCGGGCGTCACCCCGCAGGCGATGAACACGGTGCTGCGCAAACTGGAAGACGTCGGCGCGGTGGCGCGGCCCTCGTCGGTGTCGTCCGGGCGCGCGCTACCGGCCAACCTGACCGGCCAGGGCCGCGCCCTGCTCAAGCGCGCCGAGGCGGCGGTCCGCGGCGCCGACGCGCGGATCCTGAGCAAGCTCACCGACACGCAGCAGCGCGAATTCAAAAGGATGCTCGAAAAACTCGGGACCGATTAGCGGGCCCCATCACCCGGCGTCCTGGACGCGCGCCCAGGGCCGCGCCTCCTCGAGCTCGTAGGCCAGTTCGAGCAGCAGCGACTCCTGCCCCATACCGGTCGACAGCATCATGCCCACCGGCATGCCGTGCGCGGACTGGGCCAACGGCAGCGAGATCGCAGGTTCACCGGTGACGTTGTGCAGCGGGGTGAACGACACCCACTCGATCAGCCGGGTGATGACCTGCTGATAATCGGTCGGCGCCAGGACCCCGATGCGGGGTGTCTCGTCGGCAAGGGTCGGCGTGAGCACCGCGTCGTAGGTGCCGAAGAACCGCGCGGTGCGCCGCCGCGCCCCCCGCAGGCGCATGATCGCCGACGGGAGCCGGTGCAGGTGGCGGCTGGTGTGTCGGGCAAGGCCCAGCGTCAGGCAGTCCAGCTTGGCGCGGTCGAACGTCGCGCCGAACATGTGCCGTCCGCTGCGCACTTGGGCCAGCGCCAAAAAGCCCCAATACAGCACGAAATCGTCGACGAAGCTGGCCGCCACCGGCGGTTGGTCGACGTGTTCGACCCGGTGGCCCAGCTCCTCGAGCAGGCCGGCCGACTTCAGCGTCAGCTCCCGCAGCGCGGGACTGCACTCGCGCTGTATCGAGCGGGTCACCACCGCGATCCGCAACCGCTGCCGGCCGGGGCCGGTGACGTCCCCGACCGGGGCCAGCTTGGGGTTGCGCCAGATCCGCTCGGCCTCCCGGTAGAACGCGGCGGTATCGCGCACCGAACGCGTCACCACGCCGTTGACGACGACGCCGACCGGCATCCGGCGCAGCGTCGCGTCCAGCGGTAGTCGGCCGCGCGACGGTTTGAGCCCGACCAGCCCGTTGCAGGAAGCCGGGATGCGGATGGAGCCGCCGCCGTCGTTGGCGTGCGCGATGGGCACCACACCGGCGGCGACGAACGCCCCCGACCCCGACGATGATGCGCCGGCACTGTATTCGGTGTCCCACGGGTTGCGGACCGGGCCCAGCCGCGGGTGTTCGGCCGACGCGCTGAACCCGAATTCCGACAACTGTGTCTTGCCCAGCGAGGTCAACCCGGTGGCCAGGTACAGCTGGGTGAACACGCTGTCGGTGAGGGCGTCCCGGCGCGTCCACGCATCGGTGCCGTGCATCGTGGGCTGGCCCGCGACGTCGACGTTGTCCTTGATGAACGTCGGGACGCCGCAGAAGTAGCCGCTCACAGCGTCCGACACGGCGGCCCGCGCTTGCTGAAATCCCGCGTACGCCAACCCGTTTAGGGCCGGGTCGACGGCTTCGGTGCGGGCGATCGCCGCCTCCACCGCCTCGGCCCGGCCGACCCGCCCGGAGCGGATGGCCTCGGCGAGGCCGACCGCGTCGAGATCGCCGAGCGCGTCGTCGCCGAAGGCGTGCACGTGTCGCATAGCAGTGACGCTAACGCGCCCACGCGACCGCCGGGAGGTTTCCCGGCTTGTTCGGCGGCGGGCCGGCTTGTTCGGCGGCGGGTGGCCGTTAGGCCTGACCCACCTCGAAGCGCACGAACCGCGTCACCGTCACACCCGCGTCGTCGAGCAAGGCCTTGACCGTCTTCTTGCTGTCGGACACCGAGGGCTGCTCGAGCAGCACGGCGTCCTTGAAGAAGCCGTTCAACCGTCCTTCGACGATCTTGGGCAGGGCCTGCTCCGGCTTGCCCTCCGCCTTGGCGGTTTCCTCGGCGATGCGGCGCTCGCTGGCCACCACGTCCTCGGGCACGTCGTCGCGAGACAGGTAGCGGGCCTTGAGCGCGGCGATCTGCAGGGCGACGGCGTGGGCGGCCTCTTTGTCCGATCCTTGGTACTCGACCAGCACGCCCACCGCCGGCGGCAGGTCCGCGGCCCGCCGGTGCAGGTACGCCTCGACGGTGCCGTCGAAGTTCGCCACGCGGCGCAACTCCAACTTCTCACCGATCTTGGCCGACAGCTCGGCGATCGCCTGCTCGACGGTCTTGTCACCGATCGCGGCGGCCTTGAGTTCGTCGAGGTCCTTGGCCTTCGACGACACGGCCGCGGCCACGATCTGGTCGGCCAGCGCCTGGAACTCCGCGTTCTTGGCGACGAAGTCGGTCTCGCTGTTCAGCTCGATGAGCGCGCCGCCCTGGGTTGCGACCAGGCCCTCGGCCGTGGCCCGCTCGGCACGCTTGCCGACGTCCTTGGCGCCCTTGATCCGGAGCGCCTCGACCGCCTTGTCGAAGTCGCCGTCGCTTTCGGCAAGCGCGTTCTTGCAGTCGAGCATGCCGGCACCGGTGAGTTCCCGAAGCCGCTTGACGTCGGCAGCGGTGAAGTTCGCCAATGTTCAGCCTTCCTAGGAGGATTCAGTAGTTGGTTCGGAGGTGCCCGCAGCGGCTTCGGTGGGGGCAGCCGATGGAGCGGTCGCAGCGGCCGAGGCCAGCAGTTCCTGCTCCCATTCGGGCAGCGGCTCGGCGGCCTCTGCCTCGGGCTTGCCGTCGCCGCGGCCGACCCCGGCGCGCGCTTGCAGGCCCTCGGCGACCGCCGAGGCGATGACCTTGGTCAGCAACGCGGCCGAACGGATCGCGTCGTCGTTGCCCGGAATCGGGTAGTCGACCTCGTCGGGGTCGCAGTTGGTGTCCAGGATCGCGATGACCGGGATGCCGAGCTTGCGGGCCTCACCGACCGCGATGTGCTCCTTGTTGGTGTCGACGACCCAGATCGCCGACGGCACCTTGGCCATGTCGCGGATACCGCCGAGGCTGCGGTCCAGCTTGTTCTTCTCGCGGGTCAGCATCAAGATTTCCTTCTTGGTGCGGCCCTCGAAGCCACCGGTCTGCTCCATCGCCTCGAGCTCCTTGAGGCGCTGCAGCCGCTTGTGCACGGTGGAGAAGTTGGTCAGCATGCCGCCCAGCCAGCGCTGGTTCACGTACGGCATGCCGACGCGGGTAGCCTCGGCGGCGACGGACTCCTGAGCCTGCTTCTTGGTGCCGACGAACAGCACGCTGCCGCCGTGGGCGACGGTTTCCTTGACGAATTCGTATGCCTGGTCGATGAAGGTCAGCGTCTGCTGCAGGTCGATGATGTAGATGCCGTTGCGGTCGGTGAAGATGAACCGCTTCATCTTGGGATTCCAGCGACGGGTCTGGTGCCCGAAGTGGGTGCCGCTGTCAAGCAGCTGCTTCATGGTTACGACGGCCATGGTTGTGCCTTACGTGTGTCGGTTGTCGCCTGGCATCGGGTGAAGCCGGGCCCTGGCGCCTGCTGCGATGCCGGACCCGGCCGGGAAACCCGGTCGAGACCGCCCGGCATGCGATTGCGTTCTCCTCGTGGAACCGGAGACGCGACGCGGACGCGCGAAGTCAGCCCGCGGACGAGCTGCGACCAGCAGTTTACACCGGTTCGGCGGGTGCTTTTGCCACGCTTCCCCAAGCGGGGGCGTCGTCCACAGAGCCGGCCGGGCCGGGTGGCCGCGCCGGGCGCGCCGCGGTGAACTGCCTGGATGCGGTGGATCGCGCTGGCGTTGAGTGCGGCCCTGGTCAGCGCGGTGCCCGCGGCCGCCGACGACGATCGCCTGGACTGGCCGCTGCGCCCGCCGCCGGCCGTCACCCGTTCCTTCGACGCCCCGGTGCAGGATTGGCATCCCGGCCATCGTGGTGTGGACCTGGCCGGCGCCGCCGGCCAGCCGGTGTACGCCGCGGGCGCGGCCACCGTGGTGTTCGCCGGGTTGCTGGCCGGA
Organism: Mycobacterium sp. NTMscope_Eco_3; assembly: GCF_976985685.1. Lineage (NCBI taxonomy): Bacteria > Bacillati > Actinomycetota > Actinomycetes > Mycobacteriales > Mycobacteriaceae > Mycobacterium > Mycobacterium sp. NTMscope_Eco_3. Next base: position 3,722,166 of record NZ_CDRJYZ010000001.1, read on the forward strand.
CGGCCGGTGGTGTCGCTGGCTCATCCCGGGGGTTTGCGCACCAGCTACGAGCCGGTCCGGGCGGCCGTGCGGGCCGGGCAGTCGGTAACGGCCGGGACCGTGATCGGCGCGTTGGTGCCCGGCCATCCGGGGTGTCGGGCCGCGGCGTGTTTGCACTGGGGCGCGATGTGGGGTCCGGCGTCGGGGGCGCGCTATGTCGATCCGCTGGGCCTGCTGAAGTCGACCCCGATCCGACTCAAACCGCTACAGCCGCCGGGCGGCGCTTCAGGCCCGGGGATGGGCCTGATCGTGCACCGCGCGCAGCCGGGACACGGCGACGTGCGTGTAGAGCTGCGTGGTCGCCAGGCTGGAATGGCCGAGCAATTCCTGGACCACGCGCAGGTCAGCCCCGCCTTCGAGGAGGTGCGTGGCCGCGCTGTGCCGCAGGCCGTGCGGGCCCATGTCCGGTGCGCCGTCCACCGCGGCGACGGTCTGGTGCACCACCGTGCGGGCCTGGCGGACGTCGATGCGGCGCCCCCGCGCGCCCAGCAGCAGCGCCGGGCCCGATTCGGCGGTCGCCAGGGCGGGGCGCCCGTCGGCCAGCCACGCGTCGAGCGCTTCGGCGGCCGGCGCCCCGAACGGCACGCTGCGCTGCTTGTTGCCCTTGCCGAGGACGCGCACCAGGCGATGCCGGGTGTCCACGTCGTCGATGTCCAGGCCGCACAGCTCGCTGACGCGGATCCCGGTGGCATAGAGCATCTCGACGATCAGCCGGTCCCGCAGCGCCATCGGATCACCTTGTTGCGCACCGGATTTGGCGGCGGCCATGGCGTCGCGGGCCTGATCCTGGCGCAGCACCGCGGGCAGGTTGCGATGCGCCTTGGGGACCTGGAGGCGCGCGGCCGGATCCCCGGTCAGCAGGCCGCGCCGGGTGGCCCAGGCGGTGAACGCCTTGACCGCCGAGGTGCGTCGGGCCAGGGTCGTGCGGGCGACGCCGGCGGCGGCCGCGGCGGACAACCACGCGCGCAGCAGCGGCAGGCTCAATCCGTCCAGGCCGGCCTCGCGCTCGCCCGCGAACGCGAGCAGCGAGCGCAGGTCGCCGAGGTAGGCGCGCCGGGTGTGCGCCGAACGCCCGCACTGCAAATCCAGGTACTCGTCGAACTCGTCGAGGATCTCCCGCACTCCCCCACGCTCGCAGAAACCGGCCGGCCTGCCTCAGCCGACGCGCCGAAGCGTGTCCGGGGTGAGATCTTTGAGCGTCGGATAGCCGTCCACCGCCATGATGAGGTCCGCCTCGGCGAGGATCGAGCGCAGCACGTGCACGATGCCGTCGTCGCCGCCGAGCGCCAGGCCGTAGGCGTACGGCCGGCCGATACCCACGGCCGTCGCGCCCAGCGCGAGCGCCTTGATGACGTCGGCCCCGCTGCGCACACCGGAGTCGAACAGCACGGGCAGCCCGTCGGCCGCCTCCGCGACACCCGGCAGGCACTCGAGCGCGGGCAGGCCGCCGTTGGCCTGGCGCCCACCGTGCGTGGAGCAGTAGATGCCGTCGACGCCGCCGTCCTTGGCCCGCCGGGCGTCGTCGGGGTGGCAGATGCCCTTGATGATCAGCGGCAGGTCGGTCAGCGACCGCAGCCATCCGAGGTCGTCCCAGGTCAACGGGTTTCCGAACGTCGTGATCCACTGCAGCACGGCGGCTTGCGGGTCCTCCTCGGGCGGACGCTGCAGGCCGGCGCGGAAGACCGGATCGCTGGTGTAGTTGCTCAGGCAGAGACCCCGCAGCTGGGGGAAGTTGGCCGTGGACAAATCGCGCGGGCGCCACCCGGGAATCCAGGTGTCGAGGGTGACGACGATGGCCGCAAAACCGGCGGCCTCGGCCCGCTGCACGAGGCTGGCGGCCAGGTCGCGATCCTTCGGCGTGTACAGCTGGAAGAAGCCGGGGGTTTCGCCGAACTGCGCGGCGACGTCTTCCATCGGGTCGGCGGTCAGGGTGGAAACGACCATCGGGACACCGGTGGCCGCGGCCGCGCGGGCGGTGGCCAGGTCGCCGTGGCCGTCTTGGGCGCAGATGCCGATGACGCCGATCGGCGCCATGAACACCGGAGACGGCAACGTCAGGCCGAACATCTGCACCGACAGGTCGCGGTCGGCGGCGCCGACGAACATGCGCGGGATCAGGCCCCAGCGGTCGAACGCCTCCCGGTTTGCCCGCTGCGTGCGTTCGTCGCCGGCGCCGCCGGCGACGTACGACCACACCGACGGCGACATGGCCCGCTCGGCGCGGGCCTCCAACTCCGCGAAGGCCATCGGCAGCGCGGGCGCCACCCCGCCGAGGCCCTTGAAGTAGATCTCGTTCTGGTAGTCCGCGAATGCCATGGAAAGAGAATGCCAGTCGAGCCGTCAGGCGGACGAGTTCGCCGACTCCGCCTCGGACTCTGACTGGGCCAGTTCCTTCTTCCACTGGCGGAACGTCTCTTCGGTGCGGCCGCGGCGCCAGTAACCCGAGATGGACGACGCCCATTTCGCGTCCACGCCCCGCTCCTTGCGGATGTAGGGCCGCAGATTGTGCATGACGGCCTGCGCCTCACCGTGGATGAAGACGTGCACCTGCCCGGGCAGCCAGGGGGAGCTGGTGACGGCCTCGATCAGCGGCGCGTGATCGCCGGCGCGATCCTCGGGCACCAGGTCGGCGCGCCCGCCGCGGTACACCCAATGCACCTCGACGCCTTCCGGAGCGGTCAGCGGGATCTCATCCTCCTGTCCCGCCACCTCGATGAACGCCTTCCCGACCGCGCTGGGCGGCAACGCTTCCAGAGCCGCGGCGATGGCCGGCAGCGCCGATTCGTCGCCGGCCAGCAGGTGCCAGTCGGCGGCTGGGTCGGGCGTGTACGCGCCGCCGGGGCCCATCAGGTAGATCGGCTGGCCGGGTTGGGCCGTCGACGCCCACTGGCCGGCCGTCCCGTGCTCGCCGTGCACGACGATGTCCAGGGCGATTTGGCGGGCCTCGACGTCGACGTGCCGGACGGTGAGGGTGCGCACGGACGGCCGTTTCTCCGGGGGCAGGCCGGCGAAGCTGTCGAGGGTCAGCGGCTCGGGCAAACCGGCCACGTCCACGTCGTCGGCGACGAACGCCAGCTTGACGTAGGAGTCGGTGAACTTGCTGGGCACGAAGGCGTCAAAATTCTTGCCCCGCAGCACCACCCGCACCATGTGCGGGGTGAGTTGCTCGGTACCGACAACCTCGAAGCATTGCAGTGGTCGACCTGCCACGTGTCCTCCTGTCCGATGCCCGACTCGCCTCGACTATACGAGTCGCGGCGTTGATGCAGCGTGGCCTGCGGCGGCCCGGACGATTCGCCAGCGCCCGTCCTGGCGCTGCACCAACCCGGCCAGCTCGAGCATCGCCAGGGGCCCCAGCACCTGCTCGGGCATCAACCCCGACGCGACCGCGATCTCGTCGACCGAGGCGGCGCCGCGGCCCGGCAACGCCTCGTAGACCAGGCGCTCGGCGTCGCTCAGGCCGTCCAACGGCGTGACCGGGCGCGGCTCGTCGGAGGCCAACTCGCCGATGTGGCCGATGAGCTCGACGATGTGCTCGGCGCGGGTGACCAGCTCGGCGCCGTCGCGCAGCAGCGCATGGCAACCCGCCGACGCCGACGACGTCACGGGTCCGGGCACCGCGGCCACCACCCGCCCCAGCGCCCGCGCCCAGGCGGCGGTGTTCGCCGCCCCGCTGCGCAGACCCGCTTCGACCACCACCGCCGCCCCGGCGACGGCGGCCACCAGGCGGTTGCGGGTCAGGAACCGGTGACGGGCCGGGCGGACACCGGGGGCGTATTCGGTGAACAACAGCCCGTGCTGGCCGACGCGGTGCAGCAGCGCGGTGTGACCGCTCGGGTAGGGGACGTCGAGCCCGCCCGCGAGGACCGCCACGGTGATCCCGTCGCCGTCGAGCACGGCCCGGTGGGCGGCGCCGTCGATGCCGTAGGCGCCGCCCGAGACGACGGCGACGTCGCGTTGCGCGAGGTCGCCCGCCAGTTCTCCGGCCATCTGCTCGCCATACGCCGTCGCGGCCCGCGTCCCCACCACGGCGGCCGCCCGGTGCGCGACCTCGTCGAGCCGGGCGGGGCCCTGCGCCCACAACACCATCGGCGCAACCATCGGCGGGCCGCCGCGCCGTCGTGGTTCGGCGCCGCGGAATGCGGCGAACGCCAGCAGCGGCCACTCGTCGTCGTCGGGGGTGATCAACCGCCCGCCCCGCCGGGCGATCGTCTCGAGATCGGTTGCCGACGTGTCGATGTCACGCCTGGCCTCGGTGTGGCGGGCCACATCGTCGTCGACCGCTCCGCGCCGGACCCGCTCGGCCGCCTCGACGGGGCCGACACGGCGCGCCAGGGCGGCGAGCGCGGCGCAGGGCGGTTCGGCCACCCGGGACAGATAGGCCCACGCCCGCTGCGCGGCACTGTCGACCGCGGTCATCGCCGGGTTCCCGGCGCCAAGGATTCGCCAAGAATCCGACCAGCCGCGCGCACGAATGTGATGTCGTCCGCCACCGGGCGCCGCACACTCACCCGCACCGAACGGAGCGCACCATGATCCTGCCGATGGCGCACACGGCATCCGAGCGCCCCATAAACCCCTGGGCGGTCGCGGCGTTCGTGCTGAGCCTGGTCAGCTGGATCGGCTTTCCCACCCCCGTCATCAGCATCGGTCTCGCCTGCATCGCGTTGCGGGAGATGGAACAGCGGGGCGAAAGCGGGCGCGCCATGGCGCAATTCGCCCGCGCGTTCGCGATCCTGGTGAGCGTCGCGATCGCGTTGCGCGGCGGGCACACGGATTGGCTGACGATGGTGCGCCGGTGACCGGGGCGGCCGGGCGGTCGCGGCGCTCACCGCTGCGCCCCCGCCTGCCGGAAGCTCAGTGCGGTGGCGACCTCGTCGAGCCCGGGCGAGGTGTGGCCGGCCAGGTCGGCCAAGCTCCACGCGACCCGCAACGTGCGATCGAGGCCGCGGATGCTGAGCAGTCCACGGTCCAGCGCTCGTTGCAGCGGCTCCATCGCCGCGCTGCTGGGACGGAATTTTCGGCGCAGCAGGGTCCCGCTGACTTCGGCATTGGTGCGAAAGCCGTGCGGCAGCCAGCGCTGCGCGGCGGCCGCACGCGCGGCCGCCACCCGCTCACGCACCTGTGCGGTGGATTCGCCGTCGCGAGCCGAGAACGCCGTTGCCCGCACGGGATCCATCTGCACCCGCAGGTCCACGCGGTCCAGCAGCGGCCCGGACAACTTGCCCAGGTAGCGGCGTTTGGTCGCCGCCGGGCACATGCAGTCCTGCGGATTCGGCGGCGCGCACGGGCACAGGTTGGCGGCGAGCACCAGCTGGAACCGGGCCGGATAACACGCCACGCCGTCGCGGCGGGCAAGACGAATCTCGCCGTCCTCCAACGGTGTTCGCAAGGCCTCCAGGGCGCTGACCCGGATCTCGGCACACTCGTCGAGGAACAGCACCCCGCGATGGGCCCGGCTGACAGCGCCCGGGCGCGCCATCCCGGAGCCCCCGCCGACCAGCGCCGCGACACTGGAACTGTGATGGGGCGCCACGAACGGCGCCCGGGTGATCAACGGCGTGTCCCCCGACAGCAACCCGGCCACCGAGTGGATCGCGGTGACCTCCAGCGACTCGCTCTCCGAAAGCGGCGGCAGTAGGCCCGGAAGACGTTGGGCGAGCATCGTTTTGCCCACTCCCGGCGGGCCGGTGAGCATGAGGTGGTGCGCCCCGGCGGCGGCCACCTCCACCGCGAACCGCGCCTGCGTCTGCCCGACCACGTCGACCAGGTCGACCACCGGCTCCTCGGGTGTGCGGTCCGGATCGATCCTGTGGTCCAGGGCGCCGCTGCCGCCGAGCCACTTCTTCAGCTGCCCCAGGGTCCGCACGCCCCACACGTCGATGCCGTCCACCAGGCTGGCCTCGGCCAGGTTGTCCGCCGGGACCACCGCGGCCGGCCACCCGTCGCGTTTGGCGGCGAGCACGGCGGGCAGCACCCCGCGCACCGGCCGCACCCTTCCGTCCAGCGACAGCTCGCCCAGCAACACGGTTTTCTCCAGCCGGTCCCATGGGTTCCTTCGCTGCGCCGTGAGCACCGCCGCGGCCAGGGCGATGTCGTACACGCTGCCCATTTTCGGGAGCGTCGCCGGCGACAACGCCAGCGTGAGCCGCGCCTGCGGCCAGTCGTTGCCGCAGTTGGTGACCGCGGCCCGGACGCGGTCACGCGACTCCTGCAGCGCGGCGTCGGGCAGACCCACCAGGTGCACGCCCGGCAGTCCGGACGTGATGTCGGCTTCGATCTCGACGATCTCGCCGTCCACACCGCGCACCGCGACGGAGAACGCGCGCCCCAGCGCCATCAGCCGACGCCTTGCAGGTGGGTGATCTCCGGGGTACGCCGGCGTCCGACCCGCACGCCGATCACGTCGATGCGGATCGCCGCCCACCGCCGGTCCTGGCCGGCCAGCCACAGCCCGGCCAGCCTGCGCAGCCGCCGGACCTTGCGCGGGGTGACCGCATGCGCCAGTCCCCCGTAACCATCGCCGGTGCGGGTCTTGACCTCGACGAACACCACCGTGCCGGCGCGGTCGCAGGCGATGATGTCGAGTTCGCCGTAGCGGCAGCGCCAGTTGCGGTGCAGGATCCGCAATCCCGTGCGCGTCAGGTGATCCACGGCGAGCGCCTCGCCCATCGCCCCCAGTTGGATCCGGGTCATCGTCGTTTCGGTTGTCATGCGGGCCACGGTGCCCGCCGGGGCCGACGGGTCGGGCCGCCGTCGCGGGCTGCGGCCGCCCGCGCCCGCGGGTTATCCCCAGTGCGGCGTCCATCCACAGGCGGCGGAGAACCCTAGGTGATCCGGTCGGCCCTGGTGTAGATGTTCATCGAGTCCTCCCGCAAGAACGCCACCAGCGTCAGGCCGGCCTCCTCGGCCAGCGAAACCGCCAGCGACGACGGCGCGGACACGGCCGCCAGCACCGGAATCCCGGCCATCACGGCCTTCTGGGTCAGCTCGAACGAGGCCCGCCCGCTGACCAGCAACACCGAGGCTTCCAGCGGCACCCGCCGGTGCTCGAGCGCCCAGCCGATCACCTTGTCGACGGCGTTGTGCCTGCCGACGTCCTCACGCACCACCAGCATCGTGCCGTCGACCCCGAACAGCGCCGCCGCGTGCAGGCCCCCGGTGCTGTCGAAAACCTTTTGCGCGGAACGTAGTTGGTGGGGCATCGCCTTCAGTGTGGCCGCCGCGAGGGTGGCGGGATCGGCACCCGGGGTGAACCGGCTGCTCAGCCGCACCGCGTCCAGCGACGCCTTGCCGCAGACCCCGCACGACGAGGTGGTGTAGAAGTTGCGGGTGACATCGAGGTCGGGTTTGGCCACGCCGGCGGTCAGCGTCACGTCCAGCACGTTGTACGTGTTGGCGCCGCCGTCGTCGCGGCCCGCGCAGTAACGGATGCTGTGCACATCGTCGCGGCCGCCGATGACCCCTTCGGTGAGCAGAAAGCCTTGGGCGAGTTCGAAATCCGATCCCGGCGTGCGCATCGTCACGGTGACCGCCGCCCCGTCGACCCGGATCTCCAACGGCTCCTCGACGACCAGGGTTTCCGGTCGGGTGATCGCCTCCTCGGCGGTCAGATGCGTGACCCGCCGGCGCGACGTTACGTGCCCCACTACGCGGCTTCACCGCCGGCTGCGGGCTCCACGCGGATGACGACGGCCTTCGACACCGGGGTGTTCGATTTCGCCGCCGTGTGATCCAGCGGGACAAGCGAGTTGGTCTCGGGATAGTAGGACGCGGCGTTGCCGACCGGAGTCGAATACGCAACCACCAGAAAGTCTTTCGCGCGCCGTTCCTGAAGCCGGCCGTCGGCGTCCGTCCACTCCGACACCAGGTCGACGCGCCCGCCCGCGGTCAGGCCCAGCGCGTCGATGTCGGCGGGGTTGATGAACACCACGCGGCGCCCGCCCTTCACCCCGCGATAACGGTCGTCGAGCCCGTAGATCGTGGTGTTGTACTGGTCGTGGCTGCGCATGGTCTGCAGCACCAGCCGGCCCGGGGGCACCGGCACCCACTGCAGCGGGTAGACGGCGAAGTTGGCCCGCCCCGTGCTGGTGTGGAATTCGCGCGTGTCACGCGGCGGGTGCGGAAGCTGGAATCCGTCGGGCTGGCGCACCTTGCGGTTGTAATCGGCGCACCCGGGGACCACCGCGGCGATCGCGTCGCGGATGGTGTCGTAGTCCGCGGCGAAGCTCTCCCACGGAACCGGGTGCGCCGCACCGAGAAGCGTGCGGGCCAGCTGGCAGACGATTTCCACCTCGCTGCGCACCTGGTCGCTGGGCGGGTGCAAGCTGCCGCGGGACAGGTGCACCATCGACATCGAATCCTCCACCGAGACAACCTGTTTCCGTCCCCCGCGAATGTCACGGTCGGTGCGGCCGAGGGTGGGCAGGATCAGCGCGGTATTCCCGTGCACGAGATGGCTGCGGTTGAGTTTGGTCGAGATCTGCACGGTGAGCGCGCAATTGCGCAGGGCGGCCTCGGTGACGACGGTGTCGGGGGTGGCCGACGCGAAGTTGCCGCCCATGCCCATGAACACCTTCGCCCGCCCGTCGCGCATGGCCCGGATCGCGGCCACGGTGTCATACCCGTGCTTGCGGGGACTGGCGATACCGAACCGGCCGTCCAGGGCGGCGAGAAACTCCTCGGGCATCTGCTCCCAGATGCCCATCGTGCGGTCGCCCTGCACGTTCGAATGTCCGCGCACCGGGCACACCCCGGCGCCCGGCTTGCCGATCATGCCCCGCAGCAGCAGCAGGTTGGTGATCTCGCCGATGGTGGCGACCGCGTGGGCGTGCTGCGTCAGGCCCATCGCCCAGCACACCACCGTCCGCCGCGACGCCCTCAGCATGTCGGCGACACGGTCGAGCTGCGGCCGTTCGATGCCGGTGGCGGCGAACACGTCGTCGAGGTCGATGTCGAGCGTCCGGCGCCGGTATTCGTCGAACCCGGCGCAATGCGCCTCGACGAACGCGGTGTCGACGACGGTGCCGGGGGCGCGCTCTTCGGCCTCCAGCAGCAGTCTGCCCAGCCCGGCGAACAGCGCCATGTCACCGCCCAGGCGGATCTGCACGAATTCGTCCGCGATCGGGATGCCGTGGCCGACGACGCCGTGCACCTTCTGCGGGTCCTTGAACCGGATCAGCCCGGCCTCGGGCAGCGGGTTCACCGCAATGATGTTGGCGCCGTTGGCCTTTGCGTTCTCCAACACCGAGAGCATCCGGGGGTGGTTGGTGCCCGGGTTTTGTCCGGCGATCACGATCAGGTCGGCGAGCTCGACGTCCTCGACGGTGACCGAACCCTTTCCGATGCCGATCGACTCGGTGAGCGCCGAACCCGACGACTCGTGGCACATGTTGGAGCAGTCCGGCAGGTTGTTGGTGCCGAAAGACCGGACCAGCAGCTGGTAGCAGAACGCGGCCTCGTTGCTGGTGCGGCCCGACGTGTAGAACACCGCCTCATCGGGGCTGTCCAGGGCGCCCAGCTGCTCGGCGATCATCCGATAGGCGGCGTCCCAGCCGATCGGGCGGTAGTGGTCGTCACCGGGACGCAACACCATAGGGTGGGTCAGCCTGCCCTGCTGGGACAGCCAGTACTCGGGCTTCGCCGACAGCTCGGCGACCGAATGCCGGGCGAAGAATTCCGGTGTGACGGTGCGTTTCGTGGCCTCTTCGGCGACGGCCTTCGCGCCGTTCTCGCAGAATTCGGCCAACTTGCGACCGCCGTGCTCCTCGGGCCACGCGCACCCGGGACAGTCGAAGCCGTTGCGCTGATTGAGCCGGGCCAGCGCCGCCGCGGTGCGCAACGCGCCCATCTGCTCGAACCCACGCTGCAGCGAGACCATCACCGCCCGAACGCCCGCCGCCTCGCGCTTGCGGGGGGTGACCGTGACCGCGTGTTCGTCGTAGTCGGCGGCGGCGGGGCCGGACACGGCCGAACGGTGGGACCTCACAGCATCAAATTACCGCTTCGCGGGCGGGCCGCGCGCTCTCCGGTTTCAGACCGCTGCAGCCAACGCCGCCAGCGCCTGCGCCGAGGTGTAGACCGGCCGCCAGCCCAGCTGGGTCTTGGCCTTGGTGGTGTCCATGACCATCGACGTGCGCGCGGTGTGCAGCCATTCCAGCATCGCCGGCATCAGCGGAACGCGCGAAATCGCCGCCGAGGCCGCCGAGGCCGCGACGGCGGGAACCCGGACCGACCGCGCGCCCAGCGCCTTGGCCACGTCGGCGACCGCCACCACACCGTCACCGGCGATGTTGTACGCGCCCGGCGGCGCCGGGGCGGTCGCCGCCAGCGCGATCGCGGACGCGACGTCGTCGTGATGAACCAGCTGCAGCGGGAAACCCGGATCCGGCACCACCGGTTTCAGCAGGGGAACGGCCTTGAGCGCCTTGACGATGGCGCGGATCGGGCCGGGCAGCTGATTCCAGGGCATGGCGTCGGCCAGGGCGGTCGCGCTGGGCCCGGCGACCACGCACGGCCGCAGGACGAAGACCTCCAGCGGCGAATCCTCGGTGATGTCGGCGAGCATCGCCTCGCACGCGGCCTTCTGCGCGGAGTAGTAATGCTCGTCGGACCCCCGCACCGGCGCATCCTCGGTCAGCGGGACGGGGTTGTCGGAGTGGTAGCCGTAGGCCGCCACCGACGAGGTGTACACCAGGCGCCGCGGCCGCTCGGCGGCCACCGTCGCCTCGAACACGTTGCGGGTGCCTTGCAGGTTGACGCGGGCGCTCTCGTCGCGCGAACCCATGATGATGAAGGCCAGGTGGATCACCACGTCGGCCTGCGCGACGACGGCGTCGACGGCCTCGCGGTCCAAGATGTCGCCCCGCTGATAGGTAGTCTTGAGCCAGCCGCGTGACGACGGGTCAAACGGGCGACGCGCCATCCCGATGATGGCGTCGACGGCAGGTTCGCGCTCCAGCGCCGTCACCGCGGAGATGCCGATCTCCCCGGTGGGCCCGGTCACCGCGACGGTCACACCCATGTAGACGTCCTTCCCTCCCGTTCTCAGCCGAAACTTTGCGCGGAAATGCCGACGCGGTCAAAGGCGACCGACGGGACGCTCACCGATTCGCTGCGACCGGACCAAACCGCGTGTAAGGGTGGGGCCGGCGACCGATAATCTACGGCGACCGTAAGGTCACAGCGCCAACATCGCAGGAAACGAGGCACAGCATGGCGGACAACGCGAAAGCCCGCGCGGTCGCGCCCCCGACGGGTGGGGAGAAGGCCGACCCCTCGACCGTTTTCGCAGCTCTGGCCGAAATCATCTATCGGGGCTCGGACGCCAACGAGATGTACGCCGCCATCTGCGTCGCCGCCACCCTGGCCATCCGCGGCTGCGACCACGCCAGCCTGATGGTGCGCGAGAACGACCGATACATCACCGTCGGCGCCAGTGACCGGCTGGCGCAGCACGTCGACGAGCTGGAACGGCGCGCCGGCGACGGCCCGTGCATCGACGCGATCGAGGAGGAGACGCCCCAGATCGAGCCCGACCTGACCACGCCGTCGCTGTGGCCCAAGCTGGCGGCGGTCCTGGTCGCGGAGACACCGGTGCGGGGGGCGATGGGATTTCGCCTCCTGGTCGACAAACGCAAAGGGGCCGCGCTCAATCTGTTCAGCGACACCCCGAACATGTTCGACGCCGAGTCCGCCGGGCGGGCGGCGGTGCTGGCGGCGTTCGCCAGCGTCGCCATCAACGCGGTCGCCAAGGGGGAAGACGCCGCGAGCCTGCGACGGGGACTGCTCAGCAACCGGGAGATCGGCAAGGCGGTCGGCATGCTGATGCTGCTGCACGACATGAGCGAGGACGACGCCTTCGACCTGCTGCGCCGCCACTCCCAGGCGCTGAACATCAAGCTGGCCGAGGTCGCGCGCGCGGTCATCGAGCAGCGAGGTCAGCTGCCCGCCCTCGCCGACACGCAGCCCCCACCGAGCGCCTGACGGCGGCTATTCGGGGAGCCGCAGCTCGGGCTTCTCGACCTCTTCGATGTTGACGTCCTTGAACGTGACGACGCGCACCTGCTTGACGAACCGCGCCGGCCGGTACATGTCCCACACCCAGGCGTCGGACAACCGCAATTCGAAGTAGACCTCGCCGTCGGCGTTGCGCGGCGTCATCTCCACGCTGTTGGCCAGGTAGAAGCGCCGCTCGGTTTCCACGACGTAGCTGAACTGGCCGACGATGTCCTTGTATTCGCGGTACAGCGAGAGCTCCATCTCGGTTTCATACTTTTCGAGATCTTCTGCGCTCATCTGTCACTCATCCGCTCAGACGTCCTTCTCCCACATGCTGTCCCCGGGACCCTGGTCCCATCTTTCCTCACCGATATCCGTCGCGCTGCAGCGGTGGGTCCGGGGCGCAGTCCGCCACCAGCTTGGCACCCGAGGAGTTCGCGACGCGCCGCACGTTGATGAACGAATAACGATGCTCCGGGCAGGGGCCCAGCTGCGCGAGCGCCGCGCTGTGCGCCGGCGTGCCGTAGCCCTTGTGCAGGGCGAAGCCGTAACCGGGGTGATCGGCCTCCATGGCCACCATCAGCCGGTCCCGGCTGACCTTCGCCAGCACGCTGGCCGCCGCGATGCACGCCGCGACGGCATCGCCGCCGATGACCGGCAGCGACGGGACCGCCAAACCGGGGACGCGGAAACCGTCGCTCAGCACATACCCCGGCCGCACGGACAGCCCGGCGACGGCGCGGCGCATCCCCTCGATGTTGGCGACGTGCACGCCGCGCCGGTCCACCTCGGCCGGCGGGATGAACACCACGTGGTAGGCCAACGCATAGCGGCGAATCAGGGGGAACAACTTCTCCCGAGCGGCCTCGGTGAGCTTCTTGGAATCGTCAAGCGCGGCAAGGCTTTCCATTCGCCCCGGACCGAGCACGCAGGCGGCGACCACCAGCGGGCCGGCGCAGGCGCCGCGCCCGACCTCGTCGACGCCGGCCACCGGGCCCAACCCGCTGCGGTAGAGCGCCGACTCCAGGGTGCGCAACCCTGACGACTTCCGGATCACCGTCCGCGGCGGCCACGTCGTGGCCATGACTACCGGGTCTGCTGCGGGTTCACCGACTCCACGCCACCCCATCGGGACGGCGGCCACACGATGAACCTGGCCTTGCCGATCACGTTGGACACCGGCACGGTCCCCGAGGTGGGATCGCCCGTGCACAGCACGCCCTTGAGCGCCTCGGCCGGCACGCTGTTGCAGTGGGCGCGCGAATCCGCCGAGTGCGTCCGGTTGTCGCCCATCACCCACAGCCGCCCGGCCGGAACGGCGACCGGCCCGAACTCACTGCCCAGGCACGGGTAGACCGACGGGTCGGCCGCCATGGTGTTGCGATCCAGGTACGGCTCCTTCAGCGGCTTGCCGTCGACCGTCAGCCCGGTCTCGGCGCGGCACGCCACCGTCTGTCCCCCGACCGCGATAACCCGCTTGACCAGGTCGTTTTCGTCGGGGGGCACGAAGCCGATGAAGGACAGCGCATTCTGCATCCAGCGCAGCACGGTGTTGTTCGACCGGATCGACTTGTAGCCGAGGTTCCATGGCGGCGGCCCCTTGAAGACGATGACGTCGCCGGGGCTCGGCGCGCTGAACCGATAGCTGACCTTGTCCACCATGATCCGGTCGCCGACGCAGCCCGTGCAGCCGTGCAACGTGGGCTCCATGGATTCCGACGGGATCAGGTAGGGCCGCGCCACGAACGTCAACATGACGTAGTAGAGCACGATCGCGATCACCGCCAGCAGGGCGAATTCGCGCAGCGTGGAGTGCTTGGAGGCTTCGGCCTCGCCCGGCTCGGGCGCCGGGTCCGCGGCGCCTGGTTCGGGGACCGGCCCGTCGGCCGTACCGGCGTCGTCGGGGCGCGTCTCCGGATTGCGCGTAGAGACCTTCGGATCTGATTCGCCAGCGCGGGACTGGGGGTTGGATGAATCCGCGGTGTCGGTCACGAGATCAGCGTAGCCAGCGCGGGATGTGGCCCGGCAAGCCGGCGAGTGATCCGCGTCGGAAACCGAATCACCAGCGCCGCCAAGGCGTCCCGGCTCAGCGCTTCTCCTTGATCTTGGCCTTCTTGCCGCGCAGCTCGCGCAGGTAGTACAGCTTGGCGCGGCGGACATCGCCACGGGTGACGACCTGGATGTGGTCGATGTTGGGCGAGTGCACCGGGAAGGTCCGCTCGACGCCGACGCCATAGCTTTCCTTGCGGACGGTGAAGGTCTCGCGGATGCCACCGCCCTGGCGGCGGATCACCACGCCCTTGAACACCTGGATGCGCTCCTTGGCGCCCTCGATGACCTTGACGTGCACGTTGATGGTGTCGCCCGGGCCGAAAACCGGGATGTCGTCGCGCAGCGACGCCTGATCGACGAAGTCCAGCCGGTTCATCTGAGAGACACTTCCTTGAGGTCGCGGCCGACGGCAGCTACCCACACGCGGGTGTGGGGCGGTCGCCGAGCCGATGGGCTTTCTGGCGTATCTCGCAGCAGGCGGGAAAAGGCGCAGGCGGCCTGCAGCCGCTGGAGACAACTGGTCAATTGTGCCAGACGGTGCGCGTGCCGCGAAAATCACACGAAGTCGGCGGTTCGCGGCGAGCCGAACGCGCTGGTGAATGGTACATATGACTGGGGTCAGAACGCGCTACCCGCACCGTTGCGTGATGGCCGGGACAGGTGGCGCGAGTGATCCCGCCGTTGCACCGTGTCCACGTCAAGTCGAAGTCAAGTCGAAGTCACGCCGGAGGAGTCGCATGCGGGTACGGCCGCTGACGCTGCTCACCGCCACCGCGGCGGTGACGTTGCTGGTCGCCGCCGGGTCCGAGGCGCTGGTTCAGGCCAAGGTCTACAGCCTGCCGATCAACGCGCCCGTACGGGTCATCCCCCAGCGGCCGGCACCGGCGCCACCACCGCAGTCGGCGGCGCTGATGCTCGAGGCCGCCACGCCGCCGCAGGAGCCGCCGCCGCCCCTGGCGCTGCCGGGCGCGGGGTTCGCCCAGCTGCAGGCCCGCGTCCAGCAGGCCACCGACGAGGCCGCCGCCAGCGGCGCCGCGCTGTCGGTCGCCATCCTCGATCGCCGCACCCACCAGTTGGTTTCCAACGGCAACGGCCAGGTCGTGGGCACCGCGTCGGTGGCGAAGCTGTTCATCGCCGACGACCTGCTGCTGCACGAGGCCGAGGGCAAGGCCGCCCTGAGCGCCGACGACCGCCAGGCGCTCGACATCATGCTGCAGTCCTCCGACGACGGCGCGGCCGAGCGGTTCTGGGGGCAGGGCGGCGGGTCCGCCATCATCTCCGAGGTGGCGGCCCGTTACGGCCTGGCGTCCACCACCCCGCCCAGCGACGGGCGCTGGTGGAACACCATGAGCTCGGTGACCGACCTGATCCGCTATTACGAGATGCTGCTGGACGGGTCCGGTGGCCTGCCCGCCGATCGGGCCAAGATCATCGTGGGCGACCTCGCCCAGTCCACTCCCAACGGCCTCGACGGCTACCCGCAGCGGTTCGGCATCCCCGACGGCCTGTACGCCGAGCCGGTCGCGGTCAAGCAGGGCTGGATGTGCTGCATCGGCAGCGACTGGATGCACCTGTCGACGGGCGTGATCGGGGCCGACCACCGCTACATCATGGTGGTGCAGTCTTTGCAGCCCTCCGACGACGCCACCGCGCGGGACACCATCACCCGGGCGGTCAAGACGATATTTCCCGAGGGCCGCATCGACGTGCCGGCGCGCGGCCTCTAGCGGAGCGGTTAGTCGCCGGGCTCAAGCCGACGGCCCGGCTCAAGCAGCTCGGGGCGGCGTTCGCGGGTGCGCTGCAGGGAGATCTCCCGGCGCCACGCGGCGATTCGCGCATGGTCACCGGAGAGCAGCACCTCGGGGACCTCTAGCCCCCGCCAACTCGGCGGCCGGGTATAGCTGGGGCCCTCGAGGCGGCGGTCCAGGGCGGGCGAGTGCGAATCATCAAGGCGCGACGCGGGATTGCCGAGGACGCCGTCGAGGAGCCGCAGCACGGCCTCGATCATCACCACCGCCGCCGACTCCCCGCCCGGCAACACGTAGTCGCCGATCGAGACCTCTTCCACCCGCATCCGCCGCCCGGCGTTCTCGATGACCCGCTGGTCGATGCCCTCGTAGCGGCCGCACGCGAACGCCAGGTGCTTCTCGGTGCTCCAGCGCGCGGCGGTGGCCTGGGTGAACAGGGTGCCGGCCGGCGTCGGGACGACCAAAAGTGTTTCGCCGGAGCAGATTTCATCGAGCGCCTCGCCCCACACCGGCGCCTTCATCACCATCCCCGGGCCACCGCCGTAGGGCGCATCGTCGACCGAGCGGTGCACGTCATGCGTCCACCGGCGCAGGTCGTGCACGGCCAGATCGACCAGCCCGGACTGGATCGCCTTGCCGGGCAACGATTGCCGCAGCGGATCCAGGTAGTCCGGAAAGATCGTGACGACGTCGATTCTCATCTCGCGGGCCTACAGATCCAGCAGGCCTTCGGGCGGATCGATCTCGATGGTGCCGTCGCGCAGCGACACCGAGGTGACGATCGCGGTCACGAAGGGCACCAACACCTCGCCGGATTCGCGCCGGACCGCCAACAACTCCCCCGCGGCGGTATGCAGGACCTCGGCGACGACACCGACGTCCTCGCCCGTGATCGTCCGCACGTGTAGGCCTTCGAGCTGATGGTCGTAATAGGTGTCCGGCTCGTCGATCTCGGGCAGGTCCTCGGAATCGACGACGAACAGGGTGCCGCGCAGCGCGTCGGCGGCGTCGCGGTCCGTGACGCCGGCCAGCCGCACCAGCAGCCGCCCGCCGTGCTCGCGCGCGGTCTCGATCACGCAGCTGCGTTCCGCACCCCCACGGGAGGGCTTGGCCCGCAACGTGTTACCCGGCGAGAACCGGGCGGCGGGATCGTCGGTGCGGATTTCGACCACCAGCTCACCGCTGATGCCGTGCGCTTTCACCACGCGCCCGACGGTCAACTCCAAGGGAGTTCCATGAGAGCGCCGGCCTACTGGTCGGTGTCCACCACGTCGACGCGGATGCCGCGACCGCCGATGCCGGCGACCAGCGTGCGCAACGCGGTCGCCGTGCGACCGCCGCGGCCGATCACCTTGCCCAGGTCGTCGGGATGGACGTGAACCTCGACCGTGCGCCCCCGGCGACTGGTCACCATGTCCACCCGGACGTCGTCGGGGTTGTCGACAATCCCGCGAACCAGGTGCTCAACTGCGTCAACGACAACCGTGCTCATCGCCGCGGTCAGCTTTCGGTGGTCGACTCGGCCTGCTCGCCGCCCTCGGCGGGCGCCTCAGCCGGCTTGGTCTCGGCGGTCTCGGCGGCAGGCTCGGCGGCGGGCTCGGCCTCGCCCTCGGCGGCCTTGGCGGCCTTCTTGGCCGGGGACTTCTTCTTCGGCTTCGCGGCCTCGGTGGTCGGTCCGCCTTCGGCCTCGGCCAGCGCGGCGTTGAACAGCTCGAGCTTGCTGGGCTTGGCGGGCTTGACCTTCAAGCGGCCCTCGGCGCCGGGCAGGCCCTTGAACTTCTGCCAGTCGCCGGTGATCTTCAGCAGCTTGAGGACGGGCTCGGTGGGCTGGGCGCCCACGGACAGCCAGTACTGGGCGCGCTCGGAGTCGATCTCGATGAGGCTCGGGTCTTCCTTCGGGTGATACCGGCCGATGACCTCGATGGAGCGACCGTCGCGCCGGGTCCGTGCGTCGGCGACGGCGATGCGGTACTGGGGATTGCGGATCTTGCCAAGCCGGGTGAGCTTGATCTTGACAGCCATGGTTAAGCGACTTCTCCTGTGTGTGTCACGCTGCAATTCAGCGATCGGGGCGGGAATGCCCGGATCCGGTTTTGCCTCGCGTGTCTGACCACGAAGCGATGCGTGATCGCTCGGCGGACAGCCGCCTATTGTGCCAGACCAGTGGCGGCGATCAGAAATCTCACATCACCTTCTGGAAGACCTTGGTCTCCACCCGCCGCGTCATCCGCCAGCCCTCGGGGGTGCGCGCGAACTCGTCGTCGTACCAAAGGCCGCAGAACAGCACCTGATCCTGTTCGCCGCCGAGCACCATCGGGTTGAAGCAGATCACCCGCGACGACGCCGTCTCCCCGTCGATGCGCACCGAGAAGTTGCCGAGCATGTGCGCATACACCGGGAAGTTGGGCAGCACCTCGGAAAGCCACTTCTTGACCTCGGGATAGTGGCCCTCGATGCCGCCCAAGGCCGTGTAATCGATGTAGGCGTCAGGGGTGAACACCCGGTCCAGGTCGTCGAAGCGGCGGTTGTCGATCGCGGTGGAGTAATCCACCAGAAGCTGCTGGATCTCCAGGCGGTCGGATATCTCGGCCAGGCTCAACATGCATCGGACAGTAGACGAAAATCCCCGCCGAAAAGGGCCGGAAGTTAGACTTTCGGCCCATGCGCAAGCTCATGGCCTCGGTGTCCAGGATGGCCGCGGCGCTGGTCGTCGCCGGGGCGTGCGGTGCTACCGCGCCCACGTCCTGGGCCGACAGCAGCCAACCGGTCGGCTCGATTCCCATCCCCGACGGCCCGGCGCAGACCTGGATCATCGCCGACCTGGACAGCGGTCAGGTGCTGGCCGGCCGCGACCAGAACGTCGCCCACCCGCCGGCGAGCACCATCAAGACGCTGTTGGCCCAGGTGGTCCTGGATTCGGTGAGCCTGGATTCCACGGTGGTCGCCGACGTCGCCGACACCCAGGTCGAATGCAACTGCGTCGGCGTCAAACCGGGCCGCACGTACACCGCGCGCCAACTTCTCGACGGCCTGCTGCTGGTCTCGGGCAACGACGCCGCCAACACGTTGGCCCACATGCTGGGCGGCCCGGAGGTCACGGTCGCCAAGATGAACGCCAAGGCGGCCTCCCTGGGCGCCACCAACACCCATGCGGCGACGCCGTCCGGTCTGGACGGCCCCGGCGGGTCCGGTTCGTCGACGGCGCACGACCTGGCGGTCATCTTCCGCGCCGCGATGGCCAACCCGGTGTTCGCGCAGATCACCGCCGAACCGTCGGCGATGTTCCCCGGCGAGAACGGCGACCACCCCATCACCAACCAGGACGAGTTGCTGCAGCGCTACCCCGGCGCGATCGGCGGCAAGACCGGGTTCACCAACGCCGCCCGCAAGACCTTCGTCGGCGCCGCCGCGCGCGGTGGCCGCCGGCTGGTGATCGCCATGATGTACGGGCTGGTGAAAGAGGGCGGGCCGTCGTATTGGGATCAGGCGGCGACGCTCTTCGACTGGGGATTCGAGCAAAGCCCGCAGGCCGGCATCGGCTCGCTGTAATCGCCGCTCGCGCAACTCAATTCGGCAGCGCCGCGGTCAGCAGCGTCATCAATACCGGGATCCGCTGCGCCGCGATCTCCGGTTGGGGCAGCACCCCTTCCACCACGGCGGCGCCGTCGAACACGTTGGTCATCAGCGCCACGAACACCGGGAAGGTGTCGTCCGGAAAGTGCTCGGCTCCCGGCAGCGCCCGGGCGGCGTCGTGGATCTTCGCCGCATACTGCCCCAGCTCGTGTTGCAAAGTCTCCCTGAGCTTTTCGTCGGTGCGGGCGGCGACCAGGAGTTCGTAGATGACGGCATTGGTGGCGCCGCTGGTGATGTCGCGCAGGATCACCAGCGCCGCCTCGAGCGGCGGCTGGTCGGCGGGTATTTCGGCGACTCGCTTGGTGAAAGCCTCCACCTGGCGACGCAACACCTCGGACGCCGTGGCCGCCATGAAATCGCCCATGGTGTCGAAGTGCCGGAACAGCGCGCCGACCGACACGCCGGCCCGCTTGGTGATCACCGCGGCGGATGCCCTGGCGTAGCCGACCTCGATGATGGTGGCGATGCAGGCGTCGAGGAGTCGCGCGACCGTTTCTTCCCGGCGCTGTTGCTGAGTCCTCGCCATGTCAGGCGCTTCGCCTCGCGGCGCCCTGCGGCCGACGGGTGCGCTCACCGGCCCGCAGGTAACGGCCCGACTTGACCGTTTGCCCGTAGCCGTCCCGGAATTGGCCCCCGCCGAACACGACGACACCGCCCACGCCGGTGGCGACGACGGCGTGGTCGTTGCGGTTGACCATGCGGCGCAGGCCGCCGTAGAAGGGCACCGCTTCCTCGTGGTAGCCGTCGACGGACTCGTCGAGACCGGCCGGGTCGATCACGACGAAATCCGCACGATCGCCTTGCCGCAGCGTGCCGGCGTCGATGCCGAACCAGTCGGCCAGTTCGCCGGTGAGCCGGTGCACCGCGCGCTGGGTCGAGAGGAAGGGCGCGCCGGCCGCCTGCGCGTCCTTGGTGCGCTTGAGCATGCGCAGTCCGAAGTTGTAGAAGGCCATGTTGCGCAGGTGCGCGCCGGCGTCGGAGAAGCCCATGTGGATGCTGGGGTCGGCGGCGAGCTTGTCGAGCTGCTTGGGCCGGTGGTTGGCCACGGTGGTGGTCCACCGGACGTTACGCTCGCCGTTCTCGACGAGCACATCGAGGAACGCGTCCAGCGGGTGCAGGCCCCGCTCGTCGGCGATCGCGCCAAAGCTCTTGCCGATCAACGACTTATCGGGGCATTCGACGATCACCGCGTCGTGGAAGTCGCGGTGCCACAGCGACGGCCCGAGCTTGACGCGGTCGAACTCGCGGCGGAATCGACGGCGATAGGCCTCGTCGGCCAGGAGTTCGTTGCGCTGCAACTGATCACGCAGATGCAGCGCGGCGGTGCCCGCGCCGAACTCCTCGAACACCGGCAGATCGATTCCGTCGGAATACAATTCGAACGGCACCGGCAGATGCTGGAATCGCACGCTGGACCGCAGCAGCTTGTTGAGGACCCGGGTGCCGAACCCGAACGTGTGCACGGCGAGCGGCATCGACTTGGCGTCCGCGGAGACCAGCATGCTCATCCGGACTCCCTTGCCGCGACCGAAGATTCGGCTGCTGGTCAAGAAGAACATCAGCGACAGGATCGGGTTCTCCAGGTTCGGCGCGCTCTGCAGAATCCGGCCGCGCCTGCGCAGGACCTTGATCAGTCTGCGTCGTTCCCGCCAGGTCGCGAACGTGGACGGCAGGGCGCGGGACCGGAAGCGTTCGCCGTCGAGTTTGTCGATGGCCGCGTCCATCCCGGACATGCCGAGCACCCCGGCGTCGAGCGCCTCGTCGAGCAGCGCCGCCATCTTGTCCAGCTCGTCGTCGGTGGGCCGGACCGCGGGGTCGGTGGCCCGTTCCAGTCCGAGCACCGAGGTGCGCAGGTCCGAATGACCAAGCAGCGAACCGACATTCGGGCCGAGCGGCAGGGCATCGATCGCCTTGACGTATTCCGCCGCCGTCGACCAGGTCCTGCCCGAACTCAACGCGCCGAACACGTATTCGCGGGGCACCGCTTCCACCCGGCTGAACAGATCGGCGGCGTCCTCGGAATCGGCGTAGACCGTCGACAACGAGCAGTTGCCGAGCAGCACGGTGGTGACGCCGTGGCGCACCGACTCGCGCAGGCCGGGGTCCAGCAGCACCTCGGCGTCGTAGTGGGTGTGCACGTCGAGGAAGCCGGGCACGACCCACTTGCCGGCCGCGTCGATCACCTCGGGGCAGCCGGTCTCGTCCAGCGGCTCGGCCGACACCGCGGCCACGACGCCATCGCGGATGCCGAGCGTGCGGGTCAGCGGCGCGCTGCCGGTGCCGTCGAACCACAATCCGTCACGAACGATCACGTCGTAGGCCATTGGCTTCCCCCAAGTCGCGGTTGCCCGAACGCTAACATAGATAGCAAGCACTCGCAATCTTTTCCGAGCGCGGCAGCGGCGCCCCCGCCTGCTGGTAAGTCTGCGTCACCGAGCCGCGGCGACGACGGCGACGCGCCCGGCTACGCCGGTGAACGGAAAATCTTGCCGCGCAACATGATCAGATCGGGATTGTTCAGCACGGCGGGCCCCGACCGCGGGTCGCGGGCAAAGCACAGCAGGTCGGCCGACGCGCCGTGATCGAGCCCCGGGCGTCCGAGCCAGCCCCGCGCGTCCCAACACGCCGCGCCCAGCGCCTGCGTCGGGCTCATCCCGATGCCCTTGAGCGCTTCGACCTCGTCGGCGATGCGGCCGGGGGCGACCATGGTGCCGGCGTCACTTCCGGCGTAGATCGGCACGCCCGCTTCCCGGGCCGCCGCGATCCGCGACAGGCCGCGCGCATGCAGGTCGCGCATGTGGGCGGCGTAGGCCGGATACTTGGCGGCGGCCTCGGCGATCCCGGGGAAATTCTCGATGACGTTGACCAGCGTCGGCACCAACACGGTGCCGCGCTCGACCATCAGCTCGATGGTGTCGTCGGTCAGCCCGGTGCCGTGCTCGATGCAGTCGATGCCGGCGTTGATCAGGCCGGGCAGCGCGTCCTCGCTGAAGACGTGCGCGGTGACCCGGGCGCCGTGGGCGTGGGCGGTTTCGATCGCGGCCTTGAGCACGTCGTCGGACCACAGCGGCGCGAGGTCGCCGACGCCGCGATCGATCCAGTCGCCGACCAGCTTGATCCAGCCGTCGCCGCGGCGCGCCTCCTCGGCCACCGCCTCCGGCAGTTGCCACTCGTCTTCCAGCTCGCGCGAGAAGCCCGCCGCGTAACGCTTGGGTCTGGCCAGATGCCTGCCGGCGCGGATGATGCGGGGCATGTCGTCGCGCTCGTCGAGGCTGCGCGTGTCGGTGGGCGAACCGCAGTCCCGCAACAGCAGCGCGCCGACGTCGCGTTCGATCTCGGCCTGGGCGACCGCCTCGTCGAGGGGGATCTCGCCGTGCTGGCCGAGGCCGACGTGGCAGTGGGCGTCGACCAGCCCGGGCACGATCCACCCGCCGTCAAAGACGGTGTCGGCGCCGGCGACCGGTTCGGTGCTGATCCGCCCGTCGACGATCCACAGTTGGATCTCGGTCTCGTCGGGCAGTGCCACGCCCCGCACGTGCATGCGCACGGCGGCGGCTACCTGCTTCCGGTCCAATGGTGACGACCCGCTTCGCCCGGTCCCCCGCAAGCGGGAGGTGCCCCCGCCGCCGCGCTCGCGATCGTTCCGGTCCAATGGTGACGACCCGCTTCGCCCGGCTCCGCCGCGCTCGCGATCGTCACGACTTGCCCGGGAACTTCAGCTTGGACAGGTCGAAGTCGGCCAGCCCGGGCGGCAGCTCGTTGAGACCCTCGGGCATCTGCGACAGGTCGGGGAACCCGGCCGGCATGCCCGGCATCCCGGCGCCCAGCGGGTTGCGCACCTTGGGCGGGGTCGGGCCGCGTCCGCCCTTCTTGGCTTTTTTGCCCGCCTTGCCCTTGCCCGATTTGGCTTTGCGCGTCGCCGACTTGCGGCCCATCCCGGGGATGCCCATGCCGCCGAGCATCGACGACATCATCTTGCGGGCCTCGAAGAAGCGGTCGACCAGCTGGTTGACCTCGGACACCGTGACGCCCGAACCGTTGGCGATGCGCAGCCGGCGCGACGCGTTGATGATCTTCGGATCGGCGCGCTCGGCGGGCGTCATGCCGCGGATGATGGCCTGTAGGCGGTCGAGTTGACGGTCGTCGACCTGGGCCAGCGCGTCCTTCATCTGCCCGGCCCCGGGCAGCATGCCCAGCAGGTTGCCGATCGGCCCCATCTTGCGGATGGCGAGCATCTGTTCCAGGAAGTCCTCGAGCGTGAGCTCGCCGCTGCCGATCTTGACCGCGGCGGCCTCGGCCTGCTCGGCGTCGAAGACCTGCTCGGCCTGCTCGATCAGGCTGAGCACGTCGCCCATGCCCAGGATGCGGCTGGACATCCGGTCCGGGTGGAAGACGTCGAAGTCCTCCAGCTTCTCGCCGGTGGAGGCGAAAAGGATTGGCACACCGGTGACCTCGCGCACCGACAGCGCCGCCCCACCGCGGGCGTCGCCGTCGAGCTTGGTCAGCACCACACCGGTGAAGCCGACGCCCTCGCGGAAGGCCTCCGCGGTGGTGACGGCGTCCTGGCCGATCATCGCGTCCAGGACGAACAGGACCTCGTCGGGGTCGACGGCGTCGCGGATGGCCGCGGCCTGGGCCATCAGCTCGTCGTCGATGCCCAGCCGGCCGGCGGTGTCGACGATGACGACGTCGAAATGCTTGGCGTTGGCTTCGGCGATCCCCGCCGCGGCGACCGCGACCGGGTCGCCCGGCCCGGATTCCGGAGACTCACCGGGGTGCGGCGCGAACACCGGCACGCCGGCGCGCTCACCGACGACCTGCAGCTGGTTCACCGCGGCCGGGCGCTGCAGGTCGCAGGCCACCAGCAGCGGGGTGTGGCCCTGCCCCCGCAGCCAGGCGGCCAGCTTGCCGGCCAGCGACGTCTTACCGGAACCCTGCAGACCGGCGAGCATCACGACGGTCGGCGGCGTCTTCGCGAACGCCAGCTGCCGGGTCTGTCCGCCCAGGATGCCGACGAGTTCTTCGTTGACGATCTTGACGACCTGCTGCGCCGGGTTGAGGGCACCGGAGACCTCGGCGCCTTTGGCGCGGTCCTTGATCCGGGTGACGAAGGCGCGCACCACGGGCAACGACACGTCGGCTTCCAGCAGCGCCAACCGGATTTCGCGGGTGGTGGCCTCGATATCGGCGTCGGTCAGTCGACCCTTGCCGCGTAGCCCGGCAAGGGCGCCGGTCAATCGGTCGGACAGCGATTCAAACACCCCGCCAGCCTAGTGGTGATCGCCAGCCCCGCGCCGCGGGGCGCAGCGGGTCACCACTCATCGGGCCGAGTGAGCCCGGTGGGGCGGACTCGTCGTCGCCCCTCGACGCGACACTGCAACCACGCACACGACACGCCGCGAACGATGTTCGTAATTTCAGTCACGCGGGGACGGCGAGCGGGTTTGAATGGTCGAGTGCTCGAGGTGATCGACAAAGGGTCCTGCACCGAAGCGCATCCAGTGCCGCTGCTCTTCGTCCACGGCGGGTGGCACGGCGCATGGTGCTGGGAACACTTCCAGGACTTCTTCGCCGACGCCGGCTACCGCACGGTCGCGGTGAGCCTGCGCGGGCACGGCACCAGCCCCACGGCGAAGCCGTTGCGCAAGGTGTCCATCGCCGACTACATCGAGGACGTCCGTTCGGTGGCCGACGACCTGGGCGGCGGGCCGATCCTGATCGGACACTCGCTGGGCGGCTTCGTGATCCAGCGCTACCTCGAAGACCGCAGCGCCCCGGCCGCGGTGCTGGTGGGCTCCGTGCCGCCGCAGGGCGTGCTCACCTTGGCGTTGCGGGTCTGGCGCCGCCGGCCGTCGATGACGATGGAATCGTGGAGCGATCCCACGCTGCTGAAATTCCTCGCCACCCCGGCGCTGGCCCGCGAGTACCTGTTCTGCCCCGACACGCCCGAGGACGTCGTCGAGGCCTGCCGGCAACAGGCCGGGGCCGAGAGCGTTCGGGCCGCCATGACCGATCCGATCATCCGCCGCGTCAAAACCAAGCGGGTGACGACGCCGATCCTGGTCCTGGGCGCCGAGTACGACGGCTTCGTTAGCGTCCGCGAGGTGCGTAACACGGCGCGCGCCTACGGAACCGAGCCGGAATTCTTCCCCATGGGCCACAACATGATGCTCGAACCGGGCTGGGCCGACGTCGCCGAACGCATCCGCGACTGGCTGCAAGCCCACGAACCGGTGACCCACGCGCGATAGCGAGTCGAGTCGCTCCAACACCGAAAAGCGTTGGCGTGCTAGATTTCACAGCCGCCACTCAACCGAGCTGGCCGTGTCGAACAGCAACGATTGGGGGGCCTGTGTCGATGCCGGCCAGCAGCATCCAAGCGCGGACCGACACCGACCACAGCGACCACAGCGGCACCACCGTGCTGCGCGGCTGGCAGCGCAGGGCGCTCGTCAAATACCTCGCCGGCCAGCCGCGCGACTTCCTGGCGGTGGCCACCCCCGGATCCGGCAAGACGACGTTCGCGCTGCGGGTGGCGGCCGAACTGCTCGCCCAGCGCGCCGTCGAGCAGGTCACCGTCGTGGTCCCCACCGAACACCTCAAGGTGCAGTGGGCGCAGGCCGCGGCGCGGCACGGCATCGCCCTGGACCCGAGATTCTCCAACAGCAACCCGCGGATCGCGCCGGAGTATCACGGCGTCATGGTCACCTACGCTCAGGTCGCCGCGCACCCCACGCTGCACCGCGTCCGCACCGAGCAGCGCAAGACGCTGGTCATCTTCGACGAGATCCATCACGGCGGGGACGCCAAGACCTGGGGCGACGCCATCCGCGAGGCCTTCGACGACGCCACCCGCCGGCTCGCGCTGACGGGCACGCCCTTTCGCAGCGACGACAGCCCCATCCCGTTCGTGACCTACGAGGCCGGTCCCGACGGCATACGGCGGTCGCAGGCCGATCACACGTACGGCTACACCGACGCCCTGGCCGACGGCGTGGTCCGGCCCGTGGTCTTCCTCGCGTACTCCGGGGAGGCGCGATGGCGCGACAGCGCCGGCGAGGAGCACGCGGCCCGACTGGGCGAGCCGCTGTCCGCCGAGCAGACCGCGCGGGCGTGGCGCACGGCGCTGGATCCCGCTGGCGAGTGGATGCCCGCGGTGATCACCGCCGCGGATCTGCGGCTGCGCCAGCTGCGCACGCATGTGCCCGACGCCGGCGGCATGATCATCGCCTCGGATCAGACCGCGGCCCGCGCCTATGCCACCCTGCTGACGAAGCTGACCGGCGAGGCGCCGACGCTGGTGCTCTCCGACGACCCCGGATCCTCCGCGCGCATCAGCGAATTCGCGGCCAGCACCAGCCGCTGGCTGGTCGCGGTGCGCATGGTCTCCGAGGGCGTCGACGTGCCGCGGCTGTCGGTCGGCATCTACGCCACCAGCGCCTCGACCCCACTGTTCTTCGCCCAGGCCATCGGCCGCTTCGTGCGGTCACGGCGCCAGGGCGAGATCGCCAGCATCTTCGTGCCGTCGGTGCCCAACCTGCTGCAGCTGGCCAGCGAGCTGGAAACCCAGCGCAACCACGTGCTCGGCGAGCCGCACCGGGAATCCGAGGGCGACCCCCTCGACGGCGATCCGGCCACCAAGGCGCAGGACGAGAAGACCGACCTCGACAAGGGATTCACCTCGCTGGGCGCCGACGCGGAGCTCGATCAGCTCATCTTCGACGGATCGTCGTTCGGCACCGCCGCTCCGGCCGGCAGCGACGAGGAGGCCGACTACCTCGGCATCCCCGGCCTGCTCGACGCCGAGCAGATGCGCGCGCTGCTGCACCAGCGCCAGGACGAACAGCTGCAGAAGCGGGCCCGACTGCACCAGGAGGCCGGATCGCCGGGGTCCGTCGAACCCCCGTCGGTGACGGTGCACGGCCAGCTTCGGGAGCTGCGCCGCGAGCTCAACGCCCTGGTCTCGATCGCCCATCACCGCACCGGCAAGCCGCACGGCTGGATTCACAACGAATTGCGGCGCCGCTGCGGCGGTCCCCCGATCGCGGCGGCGAGCCGCGAACAGCTGCGGGCGCGCATCGACGCCGTGCGCCGGCTCAACGCCGAGCAGTCCTGAGCCGGGGCGTGCCCGGCACGCTTGTGCATGTGACAAATTGGGGCCAGAGTGGAATCTATGACCGAACAGAAAGTGATCGAGCAGTGGCTCGAAGGCTGTGCGGTGCAGCGGATCATGTTCCGCGACGGTCTGGTACTGAATTTCGAGGACTACAACGAACTTGTGATTACGGCACCGATGCGTCTGACCCTGCCGGCCATCGAAACCTCGCCCGCCGAAGTGATCGCGATCGACCCGAACGACCCGGCGAACCAACTGCGTCCGCTCTTCGATTTCTCCGGGTCAACCTGCACCGGTGCCGTCTGGAACGACGCCGGAGATCTCCATCTCGAGTTCTCCGACGGTCACCGGATCGACGTGCCGTCGAACGACAACGTCACCGCGTGGGAGCTGTATAGCAAGTACCACGGCTACGCCGCCTGCCTCGCGCACGGCAAAATGCGGGTCGTTCGCCTCGATACGGCCGGGGCCGACGGCGACCGCTGAGCCGGCGCGTGGGTGTATTTCATGCGTCGCGTGGACTACGTCATCCAGTATGTCGAATCGCTCAGCAGCTCGGTGGCGTTCTACCGCGACGTGATCGGGCTCGAGGTGCGCATCGAAGGCGATGGCTACGTCGAGTTCGAGATGGCGAACACCAAGTTCTCGCTGTTCGAACGGTCGAACCTTCCGTCGCTCATCGGCCGCGAGGGCGGCGACCCGCCGTGCGGCGAGATCGGGTTCCTGACCGACGACGTGGACAAGGAGGCCGAACGGTTGAGGGCCCTCGGTGTCGAGATCCTCACCGGACCGGTGGACCGGCCATGGCGGGAAAGGACGCTGCACATCGCCGACCCGGACGGCAACATCATCGAGTTCGCCCAGAAGTTGCACTGATCACCGGGCCGTCGTTGGGGCGCCGTCGTAATCGGGACTAATCGCCGACGGGTTCCTCGAGCACCTCGACCGCCGGGCTGCCGAGCGCGGCGAGCAGGCTCTGCTCGACCGCGTCTCGAGCGGCTTGCCCGCCCGATGCGGCCGTCACGCAGAAGACGTCGGCCGCCGTCGACCCGAACGTGTTGACCTTCGCCCAGACGATGTCGGTTCCCGCCCGTTCCAGCGCCCGGGTCAGCAGGGCGAGCAGCCCAAGGCGGTCCATGGCGCGCACCTCGACGATCAACTGGCCGGCGGTGGCCGTATCGACCCACAGGATGCGGGGCGGGGCGGTCGAGCGCGTCACGGGCACCCCGACCTGGACCTCACCGGCCCGCGTGGCCGCCGCGCCGGCGGCGTCGCTGTCGCGCTTCTCCAGTGTGCCCAGCACGTCGACATCACCGGCGAGCGCGCCGGTGAACTGCTGGCGCAGCAGGCCCGCCTCCGGCGGCGCGCCGAACAGCGGCGACACCACGAACTCGACGACCGCGAAGCCCGCGTCGGTGCTGGCCGATGCCGAATGGATGCGCAGCGAGTTCAGCGCCAGCACTGCGGCGGCCTTGGAGACCAGCCCCCGCTGATCCGGGGCGGCCATCACCACGTCCAGCCGCTCGCCGCCGCTGGGCTTGATCTCCACGTGGACCGCGCGTTCGGCGGCAAGCGAAAGGTATTGGGGCGCAGTCGGTTCGGCCTCGGGAAGTGGCTCCCCCGCCATCACCAGCCGGCAGCGCCGAACCAGCTCCTCGACCAGGGACGCCTTCCATTCGCTCCACACCCCCGGCCCGGTGGCCTTGGAGTCGGCTTCGGTCAGCGCGTGCAGCACTTCGAGCAGCAGCGGATCGCCGCTCAGCGATTTCGACACGCGCTCAATGGTTTTGGGGTCGTTCAGGTCACTGCGGGTCGCCACCACCGGCAGCAGCAGGTGGTGGCGGACCAGCTGCGCGAGCGTCTCGGCGTCGGCGGGCGAAAGCCCCAGCCGGGGCCCGATATCCAGGGCCAGCCCCGCGCCGAGCACGCTGTGGTCGACGCCGCGGCCCTTGCCGATGTCGTGCAGTAGCGCGCCGAGCGCGAGCAGGTCGGGCCGCGCCACGCGGGTCGCCAGCGGCGCGGCGTTGACGGCCGTCTCGATGACGTGGCGGTCCACCGTCCATTTGTGGGCGACGTCGCGCGGCGGCAGGTCGCGGATCGCGTCCCACTCGGGCAGCAGCCGGCCCCACAGGCCGGTGCGGTCGAGCGCCTCGACGGTGGCCACCGTCGTCGGGCCGGCGGACAGCACAACCAGTAAGTCGTCCAACGCTTCCTGCGGCCAGGGCACCGGCATCTCGGGCGCGCCGGAGGCGAGGCGGCTCAGCGTGGCGGCGCCGATCGGCAGCCCGGTGTCGGCCGACGCGGCGGCTACCCGCAGCACCAGGCCCACGTCGGTGTCGGGCCGCGCGTCGCGGGCGAGCACGATCTCTCCGGCGTATTCGACGACACCCCCGTCGAGCGGGCGGCGTTTGGGCCGGCGCACCAACGCCGAGACGCCGCGGCGCGGCAGCGCGTTCTCGGCGGTGCGCAGACCGGTCTCGGCGTGGTAGGCGATGGTGCGACCGGCGTCGGACAGCTTGCGGGCCAAGTCGAATCGGTCGCCGATGTGTAACGCGGCGCTGAGTTCGTCGCCGTATTGGGCCAGCAGCTGATCGCGACCGCGCCCCGACACCCGGTGCAGCTCGGTGCGCACGTCGAGCAGCGTCAGGTGGGCATCGTCCAGCGAGCCGCCCGGCGATTCCGGGCGGGCCATGCCGTGGCGGTCGATGAGCTGGGCCACGCCGAGCGCGTCCAGCAACTGCACATCGCGAAGGCCGCCGCGGCCCGACTTCAGGTCCGGTTCGGCCCGCTGCGCGATCCGGCCGCAACGCTGCCAGCGGGCGTTGGTCATCTCGACGAGCTCGTTCATCCGGGAGCGAATCGCGCTGCGCCACTGGCGCCTTGCGCCGGCGATCAATTCGTCGGACAGCCGCGCGTCGCCGGCGATGTGGCGCGCATCCAGCATGCCCAAGGCCGCGATCATGTCGCCATTGGCCACACCCAGGGCCCCGAAGACGGTCCGCACGCTGTGGTCGAGCCGAACGTTGGCGTCCCACAGCGGATACCACAGCTGGTCGGCGACCTTGACCAGCACGTCGTCGGACTTGTTGTCGTGCAACAACATCAGATCCAGATCCGAATACGGCAACAGCTCGTGGCGGCCCAGCCCGCCGATGCCGACGATCGCGAAGCCGCTCTCGTCGTCGATCTCGATCTCGGCCGCCTTGGCCATCAGCCACGATTCGTGCAGATCCAGCCAGGCGTGCCGCAGTTCGGCGGCGTGCAGCGCGCCGCCCTCGGACAGCAGTTGGCGCCGCGCGGCAGCCAAATCGTCTGCCCCGCCGGCACTTCCTGTCCCCGCTAGGTGCCCGGGCGGATCGGAGCCGTTCGGGGTCATGCCCGCGCGGCCCGCCCGGGTCGAATCAGCAATTGACGAAAAGTGTCATAGCGCATCGGTTCCACGCTCGCCGGTGCGCACGCGCACAATGGTTTCCACGGGACTGACCCACACTTTGCCGTCACCGATCTTGCCGGTGCGCGCCGCCCGCACGATGCTGTCCACGACCTTGTCGACGATGGAGTCGTCGACGACGACCTCGATCCGCACCTTGGGCACGAAGTCGACGGAGTATTCGGCACCGCGGTAGACCTCGGTGTGACCCTTCTGCCGTCCGTAGCCCTGGATTTCGCTGACCGTCATCCCCAGGACGCCCGCGTCCTCGAGGCTGGTCTTCACGTCATCGAGCGTGAACGGCTTTACGATCGCGGTGATCAGCTTCATGACTGCTCTGCCTCCACTTTGTCGCCCACTCGGTCCTCCTTCACGCCGTTGCGGGTGTCCGCGACAGCGACCCGGGGCGGGAGCACCGAGCCGGTAGCCACCGCGAAATCGTAACCACTCTCGGCGTGCTCGGCCTCGTCGATACCCGTGGCTTCCGCTTCCGGGTTGAGGCGAAGCCCGATGGTGTACTTCAGGATCAAAGCCAGGATCAGCGTAATCACCCCAGAGTAGATGAGGACGCTGAACGCGCCGATCGCCTGCCGCTCGAGCTGGGCCCAGCCGCCGCCGTAGAACAATCCCTTCGACACCCCGACCACACCGTTGATCGCCGGGCTCTCCGGGGCGGCGAGCAGGCCCACCAGCAGCGTGCCGGCCAGGCCACCGACCAGGTGCACCCCGACCACGTCGAGCGAGTCGTCGAAGCCGAACTTGAATTTCAGGCCGACGGCCAGCGCGCACACCACCCCGGCGACCAGGCCCACGACCAGCGCGCCCAGGACGTTGACCGACGAGCAGGACGGCGTGATGGCGACCAGGCCCGCGACGATGCCCGACGCCGCCCCCAGCGTGGTCGCCTTGCCGTCGCGGATGCGTTCGGTGAGCATCCAGCCGAGCATCGCGGTGGCCGTCGCGACCGTGGTGGTGATGAAGGTCGTCCCGGCGACGCCGTTGGAGCTGGTGGCCGATCCGGCGTTGAACCCGTACCACCCGAACCACAGCAATCCGGCGCCGAGCATCACGAACGGCAGGTTGTGCGGGCGGAACAGCGTGGTGGGCCAGCCGCGCCGCTTGCCCAGCACGATGGCCAGCATCAGGCCCGCCACACCGGAATTGATGTGGACCGCGGTGCCGCCGGCGAAGTCGATCGCGTGCAGCTTGTTGGCGATCCAGCCGCCGTGCTCGGAGGCGAAGCCGTCGAACGCGAAAACCCAATGGGCGACCGGGAAGTAGACGAATGTCGCCCACAGCCCGGCGAACACCAGCCAGGCGCCGAACTTCAGGCGGTCGGACACCGCGCCGGAGATCAGCGCGACCGTGATGATCGCGAACATCAGCTGGAACGCCACGAACACCGTGGCGGGCAGGGTGCCGGCGAGCGGAATGTCCGTTGCCGCAGTGCCTTTGCTCGGGTCGGCGGCCACCGCGTTGACACCGATGAGGCCCTTCAGGCCCCAGTAGGACGTCGGCTTGCCCATGAAGTTGCCGACGTCGTCGCCGAAGGCGACCGAATAGCCGTAGAGCACCCACAACACGGTGACCACGCCCATCGCGCTGATGCTCATCATGAGCATGTTCAGCACGCTTCTGGCGCGCACCATACCGCCGTAGAAGAACGCCAGGCCCGGCGTCATCAACAGCACCAGCGCGGAACTGGCCAGCATCCAGGCGGTATCGCCGGTGTTGGGCTGGCCCAGCATCGGGTATGTCACTCGCAATCTCCTCCGGTCGGGCCGCAATGGGACGTCAGACACGCGTCTGGTGACCTGATCCAGAAGATTGCGCAATGGTTGTTTCGGCGATGGTGCCGTCGTGTTTCGGCGGGATTAACGTCCCGCGCGCCGCCGCGGCGGTGTCAGCCGAGCAGCGCGTCGACGAAGGCGGCCGGTTCGAACGGCGCGAGGTCGTCGGGGCCCTCGCCGAGCCCGACCAGCTTGACCGGCACTCCCAGCTCCTGCTGGACCCTAAAGACGATGCCGCCCTTGGCCGTTCCGTCCAGCTTGGTCAGGACGGCGCCGGTGATCTCGACGACCTCGGCGAAC
Organism: Mycobacterium sp. NTMscope_Eco_3; assembly: GCF_976985685.1. Lineage (NCBI taxonomy): Bacteria > Bacillati > Actinomycetota > Actinomycetes > Mycobacteriales > Mycobacteriaceae > Mycobacterium > Mycobacterium sp. NTMscope_Eco_3. The sequence goes on from NZ_CDRJYZ010000001.1 coordinate 3,755,274, forward strand.
ACCCGGGCCTGGGCCAGGCCGTTCTGCCCGATGGTGGCGTCGAGCACCAACAGGACCTCGTCGACCGCGGCGCGCCGGGTCACCACGCGCTTGACCTTGTCGAGCTCGTCCATCAGCCCGACCTTCGTGTGCAGCCGGCCCGCCGTGTCGATGAGCACCACGTCGACGCCGGCGGCGATGCCCTTGTCGACGGCGTCGAACGCCACCGACGCCGGGTCGGCGCCCTCGGCCCCGCGCACCACCTCCGCGCCCACCCGCGACGCCCAGGTTTGCAGCTGATCGGCGGCCGCGGCCCGGAAGGTGTCGGCGGCGCCCAGGACGACGCGCCGCCCGTCGGCGACCAGGACACGGGCCAGCTTGCCGACGGTGGTGGTTTTCCCGGTGCCGTTCACGCCGACGACCAGCAGCACCGACGGATGGTCGGCGTGCGGCAGCGCCCGAATCGAGCGGTCCATGCCGGGCTGCAGCTCGGTGATCAGCACGTCGCGCAGCACGGCCTTCGCGTCGGCCTCGGTGCGCACGTCGCTGCCGGCCAGCCGGGCGCGCAACTGGGTGATGACCGATTCGGCGACGACGGGGCCCAGATCGGCGACGAGCAGGGTGTCCTCGACGTCCTGCCAGGCGTCTTCGTCCAGGTCGCCGCCGCCGATCAGGCCCAGCATGCTGCGGCCGAAGGCGCTCTGCGAGCGGGCCAGCCTGCCGCGCAGCCGCTCCAGGCGGCCCTCGGGCGGCGCGATCTCCTCGATCGCGGGGGCGGCCGGGGCTTCAGGGGCCGCCGGGGCCGCGGGGGGTTCGGGCTCGGGCTCCGGCGCCGGCGCCGGCGGCGTGACGGTCTCGGGTTCGGGGAGGTCGACGTCGGAGATGGTGCGCCGGGGGGCGTCGCGCGGGATGGTGGCGTCGTCGCCCACCCCGGGCAGTCCGGTGGTGTCGAGGCGCTCGGCCGGCGCCACGGTCGGTGTCTGGCTGAAGGTGATGCCCGAGGACGCGGTGTATCCGCCGGAGCGGTCGATCGCCCCGGGTTCGGTCCGGGTCGAGAAGCTGATCCGGCGCCGGCGGTACCGCAGCAGGCCGAGGACCAGCGCGACCAGGACGACGAGAACTATCAGGACCGCGAGCGCGATCCAAAGACCTTGGGACACGCTGACATTGTTTCAAGCGGGCCGGTGCCGGTCGGTCACCGGGGCGTGCCCGCCCCGCTGATCAGGTCGCGACCAGCTGCTCCACCTGCTGGCCGCGCATCCGCTGGGAGATCACCGCGGTGATGCCGTCGCCCTGCATGGTCACGCCGTAGAGCGCGTCGGCGACCTCCATCGTCGGCTTCTGGTGGGTGATGATGATGAGCTGCGAGCGCGCCCGCAGCAGCTCGAAGAGCGAGATCAGGCGGCGCAGGTTGGTGTCGTCGAGGGCGGCCTCGACCTCGTCCATGATGTAGAACGGCGACGGGCGGGCCCGGAAGATCGCCACCAGCATCGCCACCGCCGTCAGCGCCTTCTCGCCACCGGACAGCAGGGAGAGCCGGGTGACCTTCTTGCCCGGCGGGCGGGCCTCCACCTCGATGCCGGTGGTGAGCATGTCGCCCGGATCGGTCAGCCGCAGCCGGCCCTCGCCGCCAGGGAACAGCACGGTGAAGACCTCGGTGAATTCGCGCTCCACGTCGGTGTAGGCCTCGCTGAACACCTGCAGGATGCGGGCGTCGACCTCGTCGACCACGCCGAGCAGGTCCTTTCGGGCGGCCTTGACGTCCTCGAGCTGGGTGGACAGGAAGTTGTAGCGCTCCTCGAGCGCGGCGAACTCCTCCAGCGCCAGCGGGTTGACCCTGCCCAGTTCGGCCAGTTCGCGCTCGGCCCGCTTGGCCCGCCGCTCCTGGGTGGCGCGGTCGTAGGGAATGGGGGCCGGCGCGAACACCTGCTCGCCGCGCTCCTTGGCCTGCTCGTATTCGGCCATCTCCAGGTCGCTCGGCGGCAGCTCGTTTTGCGGGCCGTACTCGGCGATCAAATCGGCGGGCGCCATGCCGAACTGCTCGAGCACCATCTGCTCGAGCTGCTCGATCCGCATCGCCGCCTGGGCGTTGGCCACCTCGTCGCGGTGCAGCGAGTCGGTCAGGGCGGCCACCCGGGCGCCCAGCGCGTTCACCTCGTCGCGCACCGCCGCCATCGCGGTCGCGCGCTGCTGGCGTTCGGCCGCCAGGGCGTCGCGGATCTTGGACGCCGAGTCGACGACCCCGTTCAGCCGCTGCGCCAGCAGCCGGCCGGAGTCGGCCACCGCGGCCGCCACCGCGGCGGCGCGCAGCCGCGCCTCACGTGCTTGCTGGGCCCGCACCCGGGCTTCGCGCTCGGCGGCGGCCGCGCGGCGCAGCGAATCCGCCCGCCCGCGTACCGCGTTCGCGCGTTCTTCGGCGGTGCGCACCGCGAGCCGGGCCTCCACTTCGACGCTGCGCGCGTTGTCGGTGGCGGCGGCGATCTGCTGACGGTTCACGGGTTCTTCCGCCGGTGCGTGCTGGGTCTCCTGGGCGTTGCGCAGCCGGGTTTCCAGTTCGGTGACTTCGGCGACGGTCTGGGTCCGGCCCGCCTCGAGCTCCTCGCGTTGCCGCAGCAACCGGCTCCACTCGTCCTCGGACATGCGGGCTTCCTGGCCGAGCCGGCCCAGCTGTTCGTACATCCCCGAGATGGCGCTGTCGGATTCGTTGAGGGCGGCCAGCGCCTGCTCGGCGGAGTCCTGACGGGCGGCCTGCTCGGTCAGCGCGCCGGACAGCGCCGCGCTCAGCTGGGCAACCCGGGCCTCCGCGGCGGTCAGTTCGTCGCTGGCCTTGTCGATCTCGGACGTCACCTCGAGCGTGGACAGCTTGCGGTCGGAGCCGCCGCTCACCCAGCCGGCACCCACCAGGTCGCCGTCGAGGGTGACCGCGCGCAACCGGGGATGCTCCGCCACCAGGGCCAGCGCCCGGTCCAGGTCGTCGACCACCGCCACGCCCGAGAGCATCGCCGTGATCGCCCCGCGCAGCCGCGCGGGAGTGTCGATCAAGTCGAGCGCCCACAGCGCCCCCGCCGGGGCGGCCTGCGGCGCGGGGTGATCGGCGGGCCAGTCGCCGAGCACCAGCGCGGCCCGGCCGCCGTCGGCCTGTTTGAGCGCGGCGACCGCGGACCGGGCCGCGCCGAAGCTTTCGGCGGCCAGCGCGTCGGCCGCCGATCCCAGCACCGCGGCCAGCGCCGCCTCGTAGCCGGAGCGAACCTTCACCAGCTTGGCCATCGGACCCAAAAGTCCTGTGCCGGAATGGTTTTGGGTGAGCCAGGCGGCGCCGTCCTTGCGTTCGAGGCCGACGGCGAGCGCATCGATGCGGGCCCGCAGCGACGCGACCTGGCGTTCGGCGTCTCGCTCGGCGGACTGCAGTTCGGCCACCCGCGCGTCAGCCAACCGCAGCGCGGCCACGGTGCGTTCGTGGTGCTCGTCGAGGCCCATCTCGCCCTGATCGAGTTCCCCGACGCGCCCCTGCACGGTTTCGAATTCGGCCTTGGCCTGCTGGGCGCGGGCGGCGGCGGCTTCGATGCGTTCGGACAGCCGCGCGACGCTGTCGTCGATCGACTCGACGCGCGCCCGCATCGTCTCCACCTGACCGGCCAGGCGCGCCAGGCCTTCACGCCGATCCGCCTCGGCGCGCACCGCCGCCATGTGGGCGCGGTCGGCCTCGGCGGCCTCACGCTCGCGCTCGGCCAACTCGGCGCGGGCGCCATCGAGCCGGGTGCGCGCCGCGGTCAATTCCGCCAGCAGCCGCTGCTCGGCGACCGCGACCTGCTCGGCCTCGGCTTCCAATGCGTCGGGGTCGGTGTCGCTGGTCGCCACCGGCTCCACGTCGAGGTGCTGGGCCCGCTCGCTGGCGATGCGCACGGTCGCGGCCACCCGCTCGGCCAGCGCGGACAGCGCGAACCAGGTGTGCTGCACCGATTCGGCGCGGCTGGAGAGCTCCCCGACCGCGGTTTCGTGCGCGGTGAGCTCCTCGGACGCCACGGCCAGCCGCGCGGAGGCCTCGTCGTGCTCGCGCCGCATGGCGGCCTCGGCCTCGAAGATGGCCTCGCGCTCGCCCTTGCGGTTGACCAGGTCGTCGGCGGCCAGCCGCAGCCGCGCGTCGCGCAGGTCGGCCTGGATCGTCTGGGCGCGACGGGCCACCTCGGCCTGGCGGCCCAACGGTTTGAGCTGACGGCGCAGCTCGGTGGTCAGGTCGGTGAGCCGGGCCAGGTTGGCCGACATCGCGTCGAGTTTGCGGAGGGCCTTTTCCTTGCGCTTGCGGTGCTTGAGCACGCCGGCGGCTTCTTCGATGAACGCGCGGCGGTCCTCGGGCCGCGATTGCAGAATCTCGTCGAGCTTGCCCTGCCCGACGATGACGTGCATCTCCCGGCCGATCCCGGAGTCGCTCAGCAGTTCCTGGACGTCCATCAAACGGCAACTGCTGCCGTTGATTTCGTATTCGCTGGCGCCGTCGCGGAACATCCGCCGGGTGATCGAGACCTCGGAGTACTCGATGGGCAGCGCGTTGTCGGAGTTGTCGATGGTGACGGTGACTTCGGCGCGGCCCAGCGGGGCGCGCGACGAGGTTCCGGCGAAGATGACGTCCTCCATCTTGCCGCCGCGCAGGGTCTTGGCCCCCTGCTCCCCCATGACCCAGGCCAGGGCGTCGACGACGTTGGATTTGCCCGAGCCGTTGGGCCCGACCACCGCGGTGATGCCCGGCTCGAAACGCAGAGTCGTCGGCGAGGCAAAGGACTTGAAGCCCTTCAGCGTCAGACTCTTGAGGTACACGGCGAGCCAGACTACCGCTCAAAGCACCCCGGGCAGGCTCACCGAGGGGTGTCGGCCGGCCCGAAATATGCCGGCGGTGTCGCCGGGCGACGCACTGGTCACAGTAGTCACATCAGCCACGAGAGAGCGCTGCCTCGCCCCGCGACGGCGCGCGCCCGCGTCACCGCTCGACGAATCCCTCGAAGCGCTCCTGGGGCTCCGACCAATCGGCGACCACGTTGTCGACGCGTCCGGGCTGGGCGGGCCACGTCGCGCCGCCGCGCAGCAGCTCCAGCAGCTTTTCGCCGGCCTCCCGCGGCCCCTGGGCGACCACCAGCACGCGGCCGTCGGCCTGATTGGCCGCGTACCCGGTCAGTCCCAGCTCCAGCGCCCGGCAGCGCGTCCACCAGCGGAAACCGACCCCCTGGACGTTCCCGTGCACCCAGGCGGTCAGCCGGGCGTCAGGATCCGACATCGGTGACCTCGACGTCGACGGTGGTGCCGGACTTCAGGGTGCGCCCGACGGTGCACACCTGGTCGATGGCCCGGTTGACCACGACCAGCAGGCGCTCCTTCTCGTCTTCGGACAAGGCCGACAGGTCCAGCTCCAGCGTCTCCTCGAGCAGCGGATAGCGCTCCTGCTCGCGGTCGGCGGCGCCGGAAACCCTGATGACCGCCTTGTAGTCGTCGCCCAGCCGACGGGCCAGCGGCAGGTCGCTGGACATCCCGCTACAGGCCGCGAGCGCGATCTTGAGTAGCTCGCCGGGCGTGAACACGCCGTCGACGTCCTCGGAGCCGACGAGTACCTGCGCTCCCCGCGAGCTGTATCCCGTGTAGCGGCGAGTCCCGGTGCGCTCCACCCATAGTTCGGCCATGGCTCATTTCTACCGGGCGGCCACGTCGTGACGCGCGGGCATACTGTTTGGCATGGCCACCGTCGTCGCGTTCCACGCGCACCCCGACGATGAGGTGGTGCTCACCGGCGGCACCCTTGCGCGCGCGTCCGCGGCCGGACATCGCGTCGTCGTGGTCACGGCGACCGACGGGCGGGTGCACAACGAGGACGACAACCGGCTCGGTGAATTGCGGTCGAGCGCAAGCATTCTCGGGGCGCAGCGGGTGGAGTGTCTCGGCTACGCCGACAGCGGCTTCGGCCCGCTGTTCTACCCGGATCCGCCCGGGCGCACCCGATTCGGGCGGGCGGATCTCGACGAGGCCGCGGGGCGGCTGGCCACCATCCTTCGCGACGAGGACGCCGATCTGCTGCTGAGCTACCAGCCCAACGGCGGCTACGGCCACCGCGATCATGTGCAGGTGCATCGCGTCGGCAAGCGAGCCGCCGAGCTCGCCGCGATTCCCCGGGTCCTCGAGGTGACGATGCCGCGCGAAATGCTGCTTCGTGTCAGCGATCTCGCGCACCTGCTGCGGCTTCCCGGACCCTACGAACGCGACATCGTCCGGGGAGCGTATGCCCCACGCGCGACGATCACGCACCGGGTCAACGTCTTTCGGTTCGCGCGCCAGAAGCGGGACGCTTTTGCCGCCCACCGCTCCCAGATCGGCAGTTCGGGACTGGCGGCGCGCCTGTTCGGGCTACTGATGCGGTTGCCGCCCCAGGTGTTCGGCGCGCTGTTCAGCCACGAGTGGTTCGTGGATCCGGCGTTGCCCACGGGGACGCTGCGCCGCGACATCTTCGAGTGAATCTGTCTTGCCGCGAGAGTGCAGCTAGCGACGAGTTTCGCGAGGTGGTTTCACGCGGTGGATGCAACGGTGGGTGGTTTGGACAATAGTTCGTTGAGGGCTTCGGCGGGTGTATTCCAGTCCAGGGTTTGGCGTGGTCGTCCGTTGAGTTCGGCGGCGACGTAGTCCAGGTAGCCGGCGCCATAGACCGATAGGTCGGTGCCTTTCGGAAAGTATTGGCGCAAAAGCCCATTGGTGTTCTCGTTGCTACCGCGTTGCCACGGCGAGTGTGGATCGCAGAAGTAGATATCCAAGTCAGTGGCGTCAGCGATGGCGAGGTGGTTGGTCAACTCCTTGCCCTGGTCCCAGGTCAACGAGCGGCGTAGATGGTCGGGCAACTCGGCCATTTTGGCCACGATGGCGTTTTGCACCGCCAGGGCACCGTGGTCATCGGGCAGGTGCAAGAGCATGACAAAACGGGTGGTGCGCTCAACCAGAGTGCCAATCGCGGACCCCGATTTGGTGCTGCCCAGGATCAGGTCGCCTTCCCAGTGACCGGGGACGGCACGGTCGGCGACCTCGGGTGGGCGTTGGCTGATATTGACCATGTCGGGGATACGTCCGTGGCGGCGGGCCCCGGGCTGGTGCTGGGATCGGCGCACCGCGCGTTTGGTCCGCAGGCACCGATGCAGCTCGCGGCGCAACGAGCCGCGGCCCTGAACGTAAATGGCCTGGTAAATGGCCTCGTGGGACACCCGCATCTCCGGATCATCAGGGAAGTCGCGGCGCAGCCGCGCGGCTATCTGAGTTGGGCTATGCAACTGTTTTAACCGAGTCTGCACTTCGGCGTGCAGCCTGTCATTGATCGCGAGCTTGCGGGTCTTGGGGCGCCGCGCCCGATCAGCGGCACGGTCATGCGCCGACACGGCCAGATAGCGCACGCTCGCGGTCTTGCCGCTTTGGCGGGCCCCGAACGCCTCTTTGCGCCGATACCCCGATTTGCAGCCCGTATGGCGGTTACGCAACTCGCAGTTGCTGTCGATCTCACGCTTAATCGTCGATGCTGGCCGGCCCAACCGGCGCCCGATCGAGCGCAAAGATTCCTGGGCATGCACACCGGCCTGGATCTCGATGCGTTCCTGCAAGCTCAACCGCGGCCGGGGACCGCAGATATTCGGTGTCCTGAAACGGGGTTTCACCCCGCCAGCCTCACGGAACCACTGCCGACCCGTGCCTTGCGACACGCCGACGGCCACGCCCGCCGAGCCCGGATCAAGGCCCCGCCGAACACATTCCCAAAACACCGGAACCCGCGACCGCAACGTCCCATTGGCCATCGCAACACTCCTCACTCAGAAGATGTGTTGCATCCATCCCTTGAAATCAAGCGAGTGCAGGCGTCGCTAGTTGCACTCTCGCGGAAGATTCTTGGGCACTCACTCAAACACGCGGGCGCGGTTGACATTTCGGGCACGAGAACGACGAGCGGTTCATGAATTTCTCCCGGCGCATCACGGCGCCGCAGCGGCGGCAGCTCTCGCCTTCGCGGCCGTAGGCGTCCAGTGAGCGGTCGAAGTATCCGGATTCGCCGTTGACGTTGACGTACAGCGAATCAAACGAGGTCCCGCCCTTGGCCAGCGCATCACGCATCACGTCGGCGGCCGCGTCCAGCACGGCGGTCAGCTGCTTGCGGGTCAGCGTGTCGGCGATCCGCGCCCCGTGCACTTTGGCCCGCCACAGCGCCTCGTCGGCGTAGATGTTGCCGATGCCCGACACCACCTGCTGATCGAGCAGCTGGCGCTTGATCTCGGAGTGCTTGCGCCGCAAGACTTTTACGACGGCGTCGGCGTCGAACCGCGGGTCCAGCGGGTCGCGCGCCAGGTGCGCGACGGGTTCGGGGACCACGCTGCCGTCCACCTCGACCAGATCGGCGAGCATCCACCCGCCGAAGGTGCGCTGGTCGGCGAAGCTCAGTACGGTCCCGTCGTCGAGCAGCGCGGAGATCCGCACGTGGTCGGCGCGCGGCACCGTCCCGAGCAGCATCTGCCCGCTCATGCCGAGGTGCACGACGAGCGCCGCGTCGCTGTCGAGCAGCAGCCACAGGTACTTGCCGCGCCGGTCGGTGCCGGTGATCCGGTCATTCAGCAGCCGGGCGGTGAGGTCCGCGGGCCCCGCCTCGTGGCGGCGCACCGCACGCGGGTGGTGCACCCGGACGGCCGTGATCGTCTTGCCCACGACATGGGCGTGCAGGCCGCGGCGCACCACCTCGACTTCGGGCAGTTCGGGCATCGATTCAGCTGCCGGGAACGGTGTCCAGCGCTTCCAGCGCCTTCCAGGTCGCCGCGGCCGCCTTCTGCTCGGCTTCCTTCTTGGAGCGGCCCACGCCGGAGCCGTATTCGGTGTCCGCCACCACGACCACGGCGGTGAATTCCTTGTCGTGGTCCGGGCCGGTGGAGGTGACGACGTAGGACGGCGCGCCCATGCTGCGCGCCGCGGTCAGCTCCTGCAGGCTGGTCTTCCAGTCCAGCCCGGCCCCCAGCGTCGGCGCGGCATCCAGCAGCGGGCCGAACAACCGCAGGATCACTTCGCGCGCCACGCCGATCCCGTGCTCGAGGTAGATCGCGCCCAGCAGCGATTCCATGCCGTCGGCCAGGATGCTCGACTTGTCCGCGCCGCCGGTGTTCGCCTCCCCGCGCCCCAGCAACAGGTGCACCCCGAGGCCCCCCTCGCACAGCTTTCGCCCGACATCGGCCAGCGCCTGGGTGTTGACGACGCTGGCCCGCAGCTTGGCCAGGTCGCCCTCGCTGCGGTCGGGGTGGCGGTGGTAGAGCTCGTCGGTGATGGTCAGGCCCAGCACGGCGTCGCCGAGAAACTCCAGCCGCTCGTTGGTCGGCAGCCCGCCGTGTTCGTAGGCGTAGCTGCGGTGCGTCAGCGCCAAGGACAGCAGTTCGTCGGGCAGCTCAACCCCGAGGGCGTCGAGCAGAGCCTGCCGTGAGCTCACCGCTCACCCCGCGATTCGTCCGAATCGGGGGTGAACATGCCCGCCAGCTTGGCCCACCGCGGGTCGATGCTGTCGTGCTGATGGCCGGGCTCGGCGGACAACGCCACCCCGCATTCGGGGCACAGCCCCGGGCAATCCGGCGTGCACACGGGCGAGAACGGAAGTTCCAGCCCCACCGCGTCGACGATGGACTGCTCGAGGTCGATGGTGTCGTCGACGATGTGGCCGACCTCGTCTTCCTCGGTGGTCGCCTCGGTGGTGCTGTCCGGGTAGGCGAACAGTTCGGTCAACCGGACCTGCACCTGGCCGTCGAGCGGGGTCAGGCAGCGCGCGCATTCGCCGGCGGTGGGCGCGGTCACCGTCCCGGTCACCAGGACGCCCTCCGACACCGACTGAACGTGCAGGTCCAGTTCCAGGGGCGCGCCGGCCTCGATCGCGATCATGTCCAGCCCGATGCGTGCCGGGCTGGGCACGGTGTTCCGCAGGGTCACCATCGCCCCGGGCCGACGCCCGAGCCGGGTGATGTCGAACGTCATCGGCCCAGACAGCCGTGGCGCACCGCCGCGAGTCGATGATGTGCTGTGCCGGCGCGTCATATCCGAAATCCTACGGCGCCGGCCGCACAATTCCAGGGCGCGCCCGCCGGGTGAACGGGCCGGGGACGCTAGCGCACCGCGTAGTCGTGCGTGCCGGCCGCCGTCCGCAGTTGGTGGCGGCCGCGCCCCACCGACCGAAGGGTGCCGTTGAGGAATTCCTCGAACTCGGCGAGCTTGTTGTCGACGTAGATGTCGCATTCGCCCCGCAGCCGGTCGGCCTCGGCGTGCGCCGAGTCGATGAGCCGGGTGGCCTCGGCGTTGGCCGCCTCGACCACGCTGTTCTGCGAGACCAGGCGCTGCTGTTCTTTGATGCCCTCTTGCACGGCCTTCTCGTAGGAGATGTTGCCGTTTTCGAGCAGCCGGTCGGCCTCGGCCTGGGCGCGGCCGACGCTGGCCTCGTAGTCGCGTTTGGCCGCGGTGGCGATGCGCATCGACTCCTCGCGGGCCTCGCCGACCATGCGTTCGCTGTGCTGGCGGGCTTCGCTCACCATCCGGTCGGCCTGCGCCTTCGCGTCGGACAGCAGCCGGTCGGCCTCCGCGCGGGCGTGGTTGAGCATCGACTCCGACTCGGTGGTCGCCGAGTCGACCATGGACTCGGAATGCGTCTTGGCGTCCTGCAGCATGGAATCGCGCGCGTCCAGCACGTCCTGGGCGTCATCCAGCTCGCCCGGAATGGCGTCCTTGATGTCGTCGATCAGCTCCAGCACATCGCCGCGGGGCACCACGCAGCCGGCCGTCATCGGGACGCCGCGGGCTTCTTCGACAATGGCGCTCAATTCATCCAGCGCTTCAAACACTCGATACACGGCCGTACCCTCCTGGCGTCTGCAAAACTCCTGTTGTTACCAGTGTGCCTGGTGTTGTCTCTGTGACAGCGGTGGCGACGCCGGTGTGTCGGGTATTTGCCCGTTCGCGGCGCCCTAAACGCCCTGGCGCGGCGGCCCCGGTGGGGGCATGGTGAGTGAGTTTCATGCGAAAGCGCCCGTTCACGCTGTTTTCGCGGCGGCGACGGCCGCGCGAGATGGTTCGTCCATATTCGTCGCCGGGCCCCGCCGCTGAAGCGTTTGCCCGGGTGTGGGTTTTGCGTCGACGCGCCCGGACTCGGCTATTTGCCAGCGATTCTAGGTGGCCGCGAGCCGCCCCACCCGCGGACCCTGCTCCCTAATACCCCCAAGGGGTATAGTCCGATGCGTCGGAACAGGCTCACCTCGCGCCAGCGGCTCACCGCAGGAGGTTTCAGCGATGACGGTGCTCTCGGCGGTCGGGCACGCCCTGACGCTCGCGGGTTCGATGACGTGGGAAATCCTGTGGGCACTGATCGTGGGCTTCGGCCTCTCGGCGGTGGTGCAGGCCGTCGTGCGGCGCTCGACGATCGTGGCCCTGATGGGTGACGACCGCCCGCGCACCCTCGCGGTCTCCGCCGGGCTGGGGGCGGCCTCGTCCTCGTGCTCGTATGCCGCGGTGGCCTTGGCGCGATCGCTGTTCCGCAAGGGCGCCGACTTCACCGCCGCGATGGCGTTCGAGATCGGTTCGACAAACCTGGTGGTGGAGTTGGGCATCATCCTGGCGCTGCTGATGGGCTGGCAGTTCACCGCCGCCGAATTCGTCGGCGGCCCGTTGATGATCGTGGTGCTCGCGGTCCTGTTCCGGCTGTTCGTGCGTTCGCGACTCGTCGACGCCGCCCGCGAGCAGGCCGAGCGGGGAATCGCCGGGTCGATGGAAGGCCATGCCGCCATGGACATGTCGATCAAAGGGGACGGTTCCTTTTGGCGGCGGCTGTTTTCCGCCGACGGCTTCACCTCGGTCTCGCACGTGTTCGTGATGGAGTGGCTGGCGATCCTGCGTGACCTTGTTCTGGGCTTGCTGATCGCGGGTGCCGTCGCGGCGTGGGTTCCCGAAACATTTTGGCAGAGCTTCTTTTTGGTGGATCATCCGGTCTGGTCGGCGCTGTGGGGTCCCATCGTGGGGCCCGTCGTGGCGATCGTGTCTTTTGTGTGCTCGATCGGCAATGTCCCGCTGGCCGCGGTGTTGTGGAACGGGGGCATCAGCTTCGGCGGCGTCATCGCGTTCATCTATGCCGACCTGTTGATCCTTCCGATCCTGAACATCTACCGCAAGTACTACGGCACCAGGATGATGCTGACCTTGCTGGGCACCTTCTACGCGGCGATGGTCGTCGCCGGATACCTGGTCGAATTGATCTTCGGCACAACCCATCTCATTCCGGCACAGCGCAACGCGACCGTGCTGGAGGCGTCGATCTCGTGGAACTACACGACCTTCCTCAACATTGCCTTCGGCGCGCTCGCGGTCATCCTCGTCGTCCGGTTCATCACCTCCGGGGGCCTGCCAATGCTGCGCATGATGGGCGGGTCCCCCGACGCCGAGGAATCCGGGCATCGGCACTGATCCGCTTCAGGGTTGCGGCAACTGCACGTCCAGCACCGCGCACCGGCCCTGGTCGGTCTCGGCGAGCGCCCATCCGACGGCCTCACGCATCTCCGCCTGCGTCGCCACGCTGCGCCCGCTGCCCCCGCACGCGCGCGCCAGGGCGGCATAGTCGGTGTCCGGCGTGAGCCGGGTCTCGGGAAAGTCGTTCTCCCGCACCGATGTTCCGTGCCGGTACAGCTCCATCACGGGCAGCTTGGAGGCCAGGTACGAGTGGTTGTTCAGGACGACAGTCACGAAGGGCGCGCCGTGGCGATGCGCCGACCACAACGCGGCGGTGGGCACCCCGAAGTTGAACGAACCGTCACCGCAGATCGCGACGACGGGCGCCTGTGGCCTGGCCAGTTTGACCCCGAACGCCCCGCCGAGCGCCCAGCCCAATGCCGGTGCGCCCGTGTCGAAGAACTGCCCCGGCGGCCGTTGCACCTGTCGGGCCACGGCGGGGCGGTTGGTCACCGCCTCCTGGACCACCACGGCGTTCTCCGGCAGCGCGGCTCCCAGCGCGGCCAGCATCGCGTCGGGTGCGTCCGCCGGGCGATCGGATGCGGCCCGGCGAATCGCCTCCCGGCGGCGTTGCGCCACATCGGATTCGGCCGCCTGCCGCCGCGCGCCCCACTTCTCGCGCAGCTCGTCGGTGGCCAGCCTCAGCAGGGTCTGCTCGAGCAGCAGCAGCGCCACCCGGGTGTCGGCGGTCAGCGCGATCTCGACCGGGTAGGACCACAACGGCATGCTGGCCTTGACCGGGTCCGCGTCGATCTGCACCACGCGGGCGTCCGCGGGCGGGGCCAGCTGCGCGGGCACCCAGGGCACCTCGCAGTCCAGCAGCAACACGGTGTCGGCCGTCTCCAGCGGGGCCGCGTCGCCCACCGCGTGCAGGGGGTGCCCGAGCGGCAGGTTGGCGCGGTCGCCCTGATCGATCACCGGCGCGCCGAGCAACTCGGCGATGCGGGCCAGCACGGTCGCGGCCCCGGGTTCCGCGGCGGTCCTGGACGTGACGATCACGACCCGCTGCCCGGCGACCAGGATCCCGGCCAACCGGCCCAGCGCGCCCGGGTCCGGGCCGGGCGGTATGGCCGGCGCCAGCCGTCGCGGCAACGCTCGGCTGCCGGGCTCCATCAAGGCTTCTCGCGGCAGCATGACGTAGGCGGGTCCGGACGGGCTGGACTGGGCGACCTGGAACGCCCGCCGGACGATCGGGGCCAGCTCGCGGCCGCGCGGCACCTCCATGTGCCATTTGGCGTAGTTGCGCACGACGGCCGGCTGGTCGAGTTGCTCCTGCTGCCAATGGATGTAGGCGTCGCGGTGGCCGCGGACCTCCGGCGCCGAACTGTAGGGGGTGCGCCCGGCGAACACCACCACCGGGGTCCCGTTGCGCTGGGCGTTGTGCAGCTGACAGCCCAGGTTCAGCGTCCCGGCATCGACGTGCACCATGACCGCCTGCGGTCGGCCGCTGGCCATGTGGTGGCCGATGGCCGCCGCCAAGGCGACGCTCTCGTGGACACACAGCACCGCCCGCGGGCTCGGTGTGCCCGCCGCGCGCGCCGCCGCCAGCGCTTCCTGGATCGGGGCGGAATCGGTTCCGGGGTTGATGAAGAAGTGCGTGACTCCCTCGTCGGCGAGCAGGGCGATCAGATCGGTCGCGGCCTCGGGAACGTCGAACAGGTTCTCTACCGTCATGGCTGCCGTTCTCCTATCGACGTCGGCGACCGCGCGAACCCCCCTCTTCTTCCGATCAGATCTTCAACATACGTTCCGCGTTGGCGTATGTGATCTTTTCCGGCCGACTGGGCGTGGCAATACGCGCTCGGAGCCATCGGGTACCCGCGCAGCGGGCGGCTACTCCAAACCATCGGCGCATTGTCAACGACCTTGCCGCCCAACGTTTTCGGCGGCAAGCGGCGGCGCTCAGGACCGGCCGGAACGCTTTTCGCGCAGGCGACGGTTGACCGCCTCGGGCAGCAGCTCCGACACGTCGCCACCGAGCATGGCGACCTCTTTGGCCAACGACGACGACACGAACGAATACCGCGGCGCGGTCGCGACGAAAAAGGTGTCGACCCCGGCGACGTGCTTGTTCATCTGCGCCATCTGCAGCTCGTATTCGAAGTCGGTGCCGGTGCGCAACCCCTTCACGATGGCGGTCATCCCCCGCGACCGGACGAAGTCGACGACCAGGCCCTGCCCGGCCTCCACCCGCAGATTGGGCAGGTGCGTCGTCGATTCGTTGATCATCGCGATCCGCTCGTCGAGGTCGAACATGCCCTTCTTGGCGGGATTGGTCAGGATCGCCACCACCACCTCGTCGAATTGAGCCGACGCGCGCTCGAAGACGTCGATGTGGCCCAACGTCACCGGGTCAAACGAGCCCGGGCAAACCGCGCCGCTCATAGCGGATGACGGTACACGCCCCCTCACGGCCGCTCGGCCAGCTCCAAACGGGTGTCGCCGTAAACACGTTGCGGCCAGACCGACCAGCCAGCCGGCCAGGTGAGCGGCGCGCCGCCGGCCGCGCGCTCGACGACCGCGACGGCCCCCTCGCGCATCCACCCGTGCGCGCTCAGCGCCGCCATTACGGCCTCGACCTCGGCGGCCCCGACGTCGTAGGGCGGGTCGGCGAGGACGAGGTCGACGGGAGACGCGGTCCCGGCCGCCAGCACGGCCGCCACCGCGCCGCGGCGCAGCGTCGCGCCCGGCAGCCCCACGGTGTCGATGTTGCGCGCGATGACGGAGGCGGTGCGCGCGTCGGACTCCACGAAGAGCGCGGTGGCGGCCCCCCGGGAGAGCGCCTCCAAACCCAGGGCGCCCGAACCCGCGTACAGGTCCAGCACCGCAAGGCCGCTCAGCTCGCGCCGCGCGGTCAGGATGTTGAACAGCGACTCGCGGACCCGGTCGGTGGTGGGCCGGGTGCCTCGCGGCGGGACCGCGATGCGCCGGCCCCCGGCCACGCCGCCGATGATCCGGGTCACGTCCCAACCCCTACAGCAGCGTCGACCAATAGTCCCAGAACCGCGCCATGCACAGCAGAAACACCGCGGTGAACCACAGCGCGGCGATCGACCATCGCCATTGGTACACCACCCAGGCCGGGCCGGATGGGCGGGCCTGCAGCGCGGGGCGATACGCGATCGAGGCGACCACCACCAGCAACGACATGGTGATGACCCACACCACCATGCAGTACGGGCACAACGCGCCGATGCGATACAGGCTCTGGAAGATCAGCCAGTGCACGAACACCGCACCGATCAGCACCCCGGCCGTCAACCCCAGCCAATACCATTGGGGCAGAGCAACTTTCGCCAATGCCAACAGCCCGGTGACGATCACCACGGTGAAGGCCACCAGGCCGAGCAACGGATTGGGGAACCCCAGCAGCGACGCCTGCGGCGTCATCATCACCGAGCCGCACGACAGGATCGGGTTGATGTTGCACGACGGCACATACGACGGGTCGAGCAGGATGTCGATCTTCTCGACCGTCAGCGTCATCGACGCCACCAAGCCGATCACCCCGGCGATCAGCAGCCACCAGGCGCTGAGCGCCGGCACCCGGGCCGGGATCAGCTCGCCGCCGGGATCGGCCGATTCCGTCGACACCGCCCCGGTCACATGGCGGCCGGCGCGACCGCGCCGTCGAGGCCCGGGATGTTGCCCACGATCTCTTTGATCTTGTTGACCAGCGCGTCGGGTGTCGACGGGTCGTAGTCCTCGCCGTTGATCTTGATCGTCGGCGTGGCTTTGATCTGTGCGGCCGCCGCTTCGCCGGTGACCTTGTCCAGGTACTTGCCGCTGTTGATGCAGTCCGGCACCTTGCCCGCCGCGCCGGCCTCACGGGCGAGTTCGATCAATCGCGCGTTGTCGGGGAAACTCTTGCCGGTTTCGCTGGGCTGAATGTCGGTGGTGAACAGCGCGGTATGGAAACGGCGGAAGGCGTCGAGGGATTCGTCGGCGACGCAGCGGGCCGCGTTGGCGGCGCGCGACGAATAGTTGTGGTTCCGCGAGCTGTCCAGGATCGACACCATGGAGTAGTCGGCCGCGATGGCCCCGACGTCGATGAGCCGCGACACCGTCGGCCCGAAGGTGCGCTCGAAGTTACCGCAGGCCGGGCACAGGAAGTCCTCGTAGAACGTGACCACGGCCTTGGGGTTGTTGCTGCCGGGCTGGGTGACCAGCTTGCTCGACGTCACCCGCACGGTGTCGCCCGCGCCGGTGGTGGCGGGCTTCTTGTGGTTCGACGTCACGATGTAGAAGACGAGGACGACCGCGAAGATCACGACGAACGCGGTACCGCCGATCTGGACGAGTCGGCTGGACTTACCGCCGGAGGCCGACTTCATGTCGAATCGTGGGGGGCGTTTGGGTTTGTCGGCCACAGGTTCCCTGATCTTTCGGTACTCGAGTTGTCGGTCTGCTGACAAAGCGATCGGACAAGGCGCCTCTAGATTACCGGCGCCGGCGCCGCAACGACTCAGACCCGGCTCAGGTGTGCGCGCAGGGCCGAGATCAACTCGGTGGTCGCGACCATGCTGTCGCCGCCCAGCTGGAACAGATTGGCGAAGCCATGGGTCAGCGAGCCCAAGTAACGCAGGTCGACCGCGGTCCCGGCGGCACGCAGCGCCTCGGCGTAGCTCTCGCCTTCGTCGCGCAGCGGGTCGAACCCCGCGACCGCGATCAGCGCGGGGGCCAGCCCGGCCAGCGATTCGGCCAGCGCCGGTGACACGCGCGGATCCGTCCGGTCCAGATCCGACCGCCGCAGGTACTGGGATTCGAACCAGTCGATGTCCCGTTTGGTCAGCAGGAAGCCGCGCGAGAAAAGGCTCAGCGACCGGGTCTTGGCGGTGAAGTCGGTCCGCGGATAAATCAGCCACTGCAACACCGGCGCGGGGCCGCCCTCGTCGCGCGCCAGCTGGCTGACGACGGCGGCGAGGTTGCCGCCGGCGCTGTCGCCGCCGACCGCGACTCGTCCGGGGGTGGCGCCCAGCTCGCCGGCGTGCTCGTATGCCCACGTGAACGCCGCGTAGGCGTCCTCGATCGCGGCCGGCGCCGGGTGCTCGGGAGCCAGCCGGTAGTCGATCGACAACACGTGGACCCCGGCATCACGGCAGGTCAGCCTGCACAGGGTGTCGTGGGTGTCGAGGTCGCCGATCGACCAGCCGCCGCCGTGGTAGAAGACCAGCAGCGGTGCCGCCGCGCCGTCGGCCGGACGGTAATGCCGCGCCCCGATGCCACCGGCCGGGCCGGGCAGTGACAGCTCGTCGACGTCGACGTGGATCTGCGGGCCGGGGAACCCCACCGTCGACTCGTGCATCAGGGCGCGGGACGCCTCCGGGTCGTCGTCGACCACGAGCCCGTCGATGCCGACGGCGCGCAGGCCCGACAACATCAGCTGCAACGTCGGGTCGAGGGTGTTGCCGTCGATGATCACCGATCGGCCGCGGACCAGCCCTCGCCGCACCGCGGTCGGGATCCACGGGATGACCTTGACCCCGACGCCGGTGACGGCGCCCTGGATGCGATTGGCCAGGGGCACCGATGCGCGTTGCGCTCCGGAGTGAACGTCGGGCGCAGCCGACAGCGGCTTGGTCATGGGCAACCCCCTTTGGACAACGCGGTACCCCTCGCGGACGAAGGTTATTCCACCCCCGCCGCCCGCCACATCGAGCGGAAGGCCGGACGAGCGGCCCGAACTCCCGTGCGCCGCGCGACTCACTGTACGTGGTGGCACACGCGGTGCCGAGGCGCGCGGATGGACACCTGCCCAGGTGTTGATTAGGTTGCATTTACTGACTCGGTAATATCGTGATCCCCAAGTCGGTAAAGCCTTCACGGATTGCGGGCAATTTTCGACGAGTTCGATTTCGAACCCGGCTCGGTGCACAATCTCGAACCTTCAATTTCACAGGCAGGTGAACGAATTGACTGGCGAGTCGGGCTCCGCCATCCCCTCGATTGCTCTCAACGACGAAAACACGATGCCGGCCCTGGGCCTGGGCGTCGCGGAATTGTCGGACGACGAAACCGAACGCGCGGTGTCGGCGGCGCTGGAAGTCGGCTGCCGGCTGATCGACACCGCCGCGGCGTACGGCAACGAAGCCGCCGTCGGGCGCGCCATCGCCGCCTCCGGGATTCCGCGCGCCGAGCTGTTCGTGACCACCAAGCTGGCCACCCCCGACCAGGGTTTCAAGGGGGCGATGGACGCCTGCAACGCCAGCCTGGAACGGCTCGGGCTGGACTACGTCGACCTGTACCTGATCCACTGGCCGGCCCCGTCGCTGGGCACCTATGTGAACTCCTTCGGTGGCATGATCCAGTCCCGCGGGGAAGGCCAGGCCCGCTCGATCGGTGTCTCCAACTTCACCGAGGAGCACCTGACGACGGTCATCGACCTCACGTTCGTCACCCCGGCGGTCAACCAGGTCGAGCTGCACCCGCTGCTCAACCAGGAAGCGCTGCGCAAGACCAACGCCGAGCACAACGTGGCCACCCAGTCCTACACGCCGCTGGCGCTGGGCAAGCTGATCGACAACCCGACGGTGAACTCGGTCGCCGGCGAATACGGCAAGTCCGCCTCGCAGGTGCTACTGCGATGGAATCTTCAGCTGGGCAACGCGGTCGTCTTCCGGTCGGCCAACGCCGAGCACATCGCCACCAACCTGGACGTGTTCGACTTCGAGTTGGCCGCCGAGCACATGGATGCGATCAACGGGCTCAACGACGGCACCCGGCTGCGCCCGGACCCCGACACCTACGAGGGCTCGTAACGGGCCCTACCCCGCGGGGCAGGTCGCCGCGGCTTGGCGCAGGACACCGGTCGACGCCTGATCCACCGGCAGCGCATAGCCGCGCAGCACGGCGATGAATTGCATGGCGTACTGGCAGGCGAACGCCGCGTTCGGCGGCATCCACTGCCCCGGCGGCGCATCGCCCTTGTCCTGGTTGGCCGCCCCGTCGACGGCCAGCAGGTTGGCCGGATCGTTGGCGAAGCGCAGCCGCTCGGGCGCCGGCCAGTTGTAGGCGCCCATGTCCCAGGCGTACGCGAGCGGGACGAGGTGGTCGATCTGCACCGATTCGCCGACCTTGGGGCCGCGCCGGAAGGTGATCGTCTTGCTGGTGTACGGGTCGTGCAGCGTGCCGCTGGCCACGGCGTCCGGACACCGCTTGATCGACACGTACGTCTTGTCGACGAGATCGCGGTTGAGAATGTCGTCGCGGGTGTCGCACCCGTTGTGCCCCAACGGGGCGTCGTTGTCGTCGTCCCAGGCGTCGCCGAACGCCGCCCGCAGGTAGTCGTAGCGGTGCAGCCGCACCGGCACCACCGCAATGCCCGCGAGCACGTCGGCGCCGGGCAGCACGGTCGGAACATCCGCGCGCGCAGCGTATTCGGCGGAGTGCCGGGCCGCCGAGGACCCCACCGTCTGGTAGGCCACCACCACCGCCAGCGCCGCCGCCGCGGCCAGCCACAACAGCACCTTGCGGTTCACCAGCGCCGCTCCTCTCCCCCGCAAGCGGCAGGTGCCCCCGCATCGCTTTTTCGCTCTGCATGGTCGCCGGCGGTCGCGGTCAACTCTTGTCCAGGTATTCGATGCGGTCGGTGTCGGTGAATCGTGCGGACAGCAAGGCTAATCCGGGATCGGAGGCGTCCTCGGCGTAGGCCTGGATGGCGAAGTCCCGGGCCGCCTCGATGTACTCCAGGTGGTCCGCCAAGGACAGCAGTCGCAGCGTGATCGCCCTGCCGGACTGGTTGCGGCCCAACACATCTCCCTCGCGTCGCTCCTTGAGATCCAGGTCGGCGAGGGCGAAGCCGTCCAGTGTCCCGGCCACCGCGCGCAGCCGCCGCCCGGCCGACGAGTCCGGCGAGGCCCAACTGGCGAACAGGCACAGGCTCGGATGCTGGCCACGGCCGATCCGGCCGCGCAGCTGGTGCAACTGGCTGATCCCGAACCGGTCGGCGTCCATCACCAGCATCACCGTGGCGTTGGGGACGTCGACGCCGACCTCGATGACGGTGGTGCACACCAGCACGTCGACCTCGCCGGCGCGGAAGGCCGCCATCGCCGCGTCCTTTTCGTCGGCGGACAGCCGCCCGTGCATCAGCCCCAGCCGCAGGTTCGCCAGCTCACCGGAACGCAGTCGGGCGTAAAGACCTTCGGCGGTCTCCGGCGCCCTGGCGCTGTGCTCCTGCGCGCCCGGATCGTCGTCCTCGTCGATGCGGGGCGCCACCACGTAGGCCTGCCGGCCGGCGGCGACCTCTTCGCCGATGCGCTGCCAGGCGCGGCCGAGCCAGGTGGGTTTGTCCTTGACGAAGATGACGTTGCTGGTGATCGGCTGGCGTCCGCGCGGAAGTTCGCGCAGCGTCGACGTTTCCAGGTCCCCGTACACGGTGAGCGCGACGGTGCGCGGGATCGGCGTCGCCGTCATCACCAGCAGGTGCGGGGTCACCCCGGGACGGGCCTTGGCCCGCAACTGATCTCGCTGCTCGACGCCGAAGCGGTGCTGCTCGTCGACCACCACCATGCCCAGGTTGTCGAACTCCACCGCGTCCTGCAGTAGCGCGTGGGTGCCGACGACGATGCCGACCTCGCCGCCGGCGATCTCGGCCCGGATCTCTTTCTTCTGCGCGGCGGTCATGGAACCGCTGAGCAGCGCCACCCGGGTTGCCCGATCGGCCCCGCCCAGCTGGCCCGCCATCGCCAGCGGGCCGAGCACGTCACGGATCGATCGAAGATGTTGTGCGGCAAGCACTTCCGTTGGCGCCAGCAGCGCGCACTGATAGCCGGCGTCCACCATCTGCAGCATCGCCAGCACCGACACGATCGTCTTGCCCGAGCCCACCTCCCCCTGCAGCAGGCGGTTCAGCGGGCGATTCGACGCGAGCCCGTCGGACAGCACGCCCAGCACTTCACGCTGCCCCGCGGTCAGCTCGAAAGGCAACCGCCCCAACAGTTCCGCGGCCAAACCATCCGGGCGGGGTGGGGCCGGGGGCCCGGATTCCGAGAGCTCGCCGTGGCGGCGGGCCACCAGCGCCCACTGCAGCCCGACGGCCTCGTCGAAGGTCAGCCGCTCGCGGGCCCGCTGCCGCCGGGGCTCGCTTTCGGCGAGGTGGATGTCGCGCAACGCTTGATCTTCGGAGACCAGGCCGAATTTCGCGCGCAGGTCCTCCGGTAGCGGATCGGGCACCGGGTCGAGCACGTCGAGCACTTGGCGCACGGTGGAGAAGATGGTCCAGCTCTGCAGCTTGGCGCTGGCCGCATAGATCGGGAAGAAGTGGCGTTGGTAAGCGTCCGCGATGTCTTCGCCGGTGGTGGCGTGCGAGGCGTTGGCGATGCTCTTGAGGGACACGGTGCCGCGGTTCTTCCCGTCCGGCGCGTCGAGGAGCAGAAACGCGGGGTGGGTGAGCTGCATGACGTTCCTGAAGAACCCGACCTCGCCGGAGAGCATCACCTTGGTGCCCGTGGCGAGGTCCTTTTTGATGTAGTTCGCGTTGAAGAACGTGGCGGTCACCCTGCTGCGCCCGGAGCCGAGAGTGATGCGGTGACACATTTTCTTCGGGTTCTTCTTCATCGGAAACGTCTCGGTGTCGGTGATCGTGTCGATGATGGTGACGTGTTCACCGGCCGGCGGCCGTTCGTCGTCGGCGTCCCACCGGCTGGCGCCCTCGGTGTAGCTGCGGGGGTAGTGGCGCAACAGGTCGTCGACGGTGCGGATGCCGAACACCTCGTCGAGGAGCCCCACGACCTTCCCGCCGACGGCGTAGTCCAGCCGGTCGCGCAACGACACCATCGCTACTCGACCCCGATCAGCAGCGCGTCACCGTGATGGCCGGTGCGGTAGGTGACGAGTTCGGTCCCCGGGTGGTGGTCGTGCATGTGCTCTTCCAGGATGTCGCCGACGGCGCCGACGTCCCCATCGGTCTCGATGCCCGCACCCAGCAGCACGGTCACCAGGTCGCCGCCGGAGGCCAGCAGGAGATCGAGCAGGCCGATCGCCGCCCCGACCGCATCGGCGGCCACGATCAGCACCTCGTCGCCCGCGATGCCCAGGCCGTCGCCCGGATGACAGCGGCCCGCCCAGGTCAACGCGCTCTCGGTGGCGATGCGCACCGATCCGTGCCGTGCCGCGCCGGCCGCGCGGGCCATGGTGTAGCCGTCGTCGACGGCCTGCCTGTCGTTTTCGTGCACGGCCAGCGCGGCCAGCCCCTGGACCATTGACCCGGACGGGATCGGCACCACGTCGATCCCCCAGCCGATGGCCGCCGTGCAGCCGGCGACCAACTCCTCGGCCGCCACATAGCCGTTCGGCAGCACCATCACCTGCGCGGCGCCGGTGTCGACGACGGCCCGCATCAGCTGGTGCGCGCTGATGTTGGTGACAGCGTCGTGCGCGGCGGTGTCGCGTTGCAGCACGCAGGCGCCCTCCCCGGCGAACAGCTCGGCGGCGCCGTCGCCGTCGACGACGGCCAGCACCGCCCGTTCCCGGGTCCAGCCGCCCGCGGGCAACCCGGGGGCGCCCGAGCTCAGGGCCGAGATGACGATGCGGCTGAGTTGTCCGGCCGCCAAACCCGCCTCGACGGCGGCGCCGGCGTCGTCGGTGTGCACATGCACGGAATACGTGCGCCGCGCCGACGACGGCGCGGAGGCGATGCCCACCGAATCGCCCAGCTCCGCCAACCGGTCCCGCAGCGCGTCGGCCGCCGCGGGCTCGCAACCGTCCAGCCGGTACATCACCTCGAACTGGGGCGCCGGGCGCGGCGCGGAGGATTCCGTTTGCTGCTCGCGCGGCGAGGGCTCGTACACCGTGCGCGGCGGCGCCTGTCCCGTGACGGTGGTCCGCAGCGCGTCCAGCAGGACCAGCAGGCCCCGCCCGCCGGCGTCCACGGCTCCGGCGTCGGCGAGCACATCGAGCTGCTCGGGGGTCTTCTCCAGGGCGACCACCGCCGCGTCGCCGGCGGCGATGACCGCCGGCGCGAGCCCGTCGCCGGCCCGGGCGCACTGCTGGACGGCGGTGGCGGCTGCCCGCAGCACCGACACGATGGTCCCGGGGACCTCCTCGCCCCCCATCGAGGTGATGACCAGCTCCACGCCGCGCTGCAGCGCGGCGCCCAGCACGGCAACGTCGACGTGGGGCAGGTCGCCGCCGGCGTCGGTTGCGGCGATCGCGGTGACGTCCGCGACGCCGCGCAGGATCTGCGACAAGATCACCCCGGAGTTGCCGCGGGCGCCGTTCAGCGCTCCGGCCGACAGCGCCGCCGCGGCCCGGGCGACGCAGGCCGAGCCGCCCTGCGCGTTCAGCTCCGCCAGGGCCGAACGCATGGTGAACAGCATGTTGGCGCCGGTGTCGGAGTCGGCGACGGGGAAGACGTTGAGCCGGTTGACCTCGTCGATGTGGGTGATCAGGTCGCTGACGGCCGTGTGCGCCCAGTCCCGCAGGGTCATCGCGTCCAGCAGACGATCCTGCGATGTCCACGACGTGGCCAGGGGTACCCACCTCCTCCGCGCCCTTCGGTGCCTCCAGCGACCGGCACCCGGTGGGCGCCAGCGTAGCCCGGCGACACGCGCGACGGCTGTCGGTGACCACCACCGCCGGCGGGCCGAACCGGCCCATTGAGCCTAGCCAGAGGGGGCGACAGCGGGGGTCACCGTTTTGGTGGTTGCCACGACAATCGGTATCCTCAGTGGGGCCCGGGTGAACCCGGACTGTCCCGGCCACGTGTCAGACCGCCGAGCCGGACCCCCGAGATTTGAGGAGCTTGAACAATGGCCGCTGTGTGCGAGATCTGCGGGAAAGGCCCCGGCTTCGGCAAGTCGGTGTCGCACTCCCACCGCCGCACCAGCCGCCGGTGGGACCCCAACGTCCAGACCGTGCACGTCGCCCGTCCGGGCGGCAACAAGCAGCGCCTCAACGTCTGCACGTCCTGCATCAAGGCCGGCAAGGTCGTCCGGGGCTAGACGGCAGCCCGCCGCTCACATGACGACGTGGCCGGCGTCCACCGGGATGGCGACGCCCGTCACGTAGCGCGACCGCGGTCCGGCCAGCCACAGCACCGCCTCGGTGACGTCTTGCGCCTCCACCAGCGGCACCTCGGGTAGCAGGGTCTGCGACAGGGCCGGGTTGGGGTTCTCCAGCATCCGGTTCACGACGAAATCGTTGAGTATCATCGGCGTGGCGACGCCACTCGGGTGGATCGAATTCACCCGAATCTTATGTGGCGCATAGGCATTCGCCGCCGAGCGCATCAAACCCACCACACCGTGCTTGGACGCGGCGTAGGCGAACATCGCGGCGCTGCCGTCGCCGCCGCGGCCGGTGAGGCCCTGTGACGAACTGACCAGCACCACCGAGCCGCCCCGGCCCTTGCGCACGATCGAGGGAACCGTCGCCAGCATCGTGTGCCACACACCCTTGAGGTTGGTGTCGACGATCGTGTTGAACACCGGTTCGGCGTCGGGCTCGGTGACGCCGATCGCCACCACCCCGGCGTTGGCGACGACGACGTCCACATCGCCGAGTTCGTCGATGCCCGCCCGCACCCCGGCCTGCAGACCCGCGAGGTCGCGGACGTCGGCGATCACCGGAACCGCCTTGCGGCCCGCGGATCGGACCAGCTGGACGGTTTCGGCCAGCTCGGCTTCGGTGGCCAGGGCGTAGGGAATCGCCTCGAGGTCGGCGCAGATGTCGACGGCGATGATGTCGGCGCCGTGGGCGGCCAGCGCGACGGCGTGGCTGCGGCCCTGTCCGCGCGCGGCGCCGGTCACGACGGCGGTCATGTTGTCGAATTCACCCATGGTCAGACCTCCAGTGTGGTGCCGGTCTCGCGCTCGGCGAAGGCCACCAGCCGCGCGGCCGTGTCGTAGTCGCATGCCAGCGGCGTCCGGCCGATGAGCACCGGGCCGCCGCGCAGCCCGAACCGGCCGCTGACCCCGACGTAGCTGCCCGGCGGGACGGGCTCGCTGATGCAGTACAGCGTGGGCGCCGCGCCCTCGTCGATGTCGTTGGCCAGCCGGTCGGCCACCACCTTGACCGCCTTGTGGGCCAGCGACATCAGCGGTGCGTCGCCCACGTTGGACAGGTTCGACGCCACCCAGCCGGGGTGGGTGAGGTGGGTGACGAGCGGCGACCCGGCCGCGCGCAACCTGCGGTCCAGCTCGAGCCCCCACAGCATGACCGCGAGCTTGGACTGCGCGTAGGCGCCCAGCCTCGTCCATTTGTGCCGGCGCAGGTGCGGGTCGTCGAGGTGCAGCGTCGCCGACCGGTGCGCGTCGGAGCCGACGTTGATGATCTGCGAACGCACCCTGGATATGAGCAGGTTGGTCAGGGCGAACGGCCCGAGCAAATTGGTGCCCAGCGTCATCTCGAATCCGTCGACCGTGTCGGTGCGGCGGTCGGTGAGGGCGCCGGCGTTGTTGATCAGGATGTCGACCGGCCCGTCGATCAGGTCGGGGAACGCCCGCACCGACGACAGGTCGGCGAGGTCGAGCCTGACCACGGAGGTCGAGCCGCCGATTTCAGCCGCTCGCTGCGCACCGAGGTCGGTGTTGCGCACCGCGAGGATCACGTGCGCGCCGGCGTTGGCGAGCGCGCGCGAGGTGCCCAGCCCCACCCCGTTGGTCGCCCCGGTCACGATCACGCGCTTGCCGGTCAGGTTGCCGAGCCGGCTCGGCGTCCACGGTAAGGTCACGGCGACTAAGAGTAATCGTCGGTTCTATGTAAGTTGGACCGGTTCTGCCAACATTGGTCGCGGAAGCACAGCGGACGGACTTTCCCGAGGCGGTTCGACATGAGTGACAGCGCCACCGAGATCACCAACCTCATCTACACCTATGCGCAGCTGCTCGACGGCGGCGACCTGGACGGGGTGGCCCGGCTGTTCGAGCACGGCCGCATCTGCGGCGTGGAGGACGGCCCGCCGGAGACGGTGTTCGCGGGTTCGGCGAGGGTCCGCGAGATGTACGAGATGGCCACGCGCATCTACGAAGACGGCACCCCGAAGACCAAACACCACACCGCCAACGTGCAGCTGTACATCGACGAGGCGCAGGGCACCGCGACCAGCACGTCCTACTACTGCGTCACGCAGGCCACCCCCGACCTGCCGCTGCAGGTCATCGTGACCGGGCACTACAAGGACACCTTTCACCGGGTGGACGGCGCCTGGTGTTTCGACAGCCGCACCATGTTCGTCGACCAGGTCGGCGACGTCAGCCGGCACCTGAAGTTCTGACCGTCATGGCATCCCCCAGCGTCTTCGAGCCGGCCGCCGTCCTGGCCGACGCGCAACGCAAGGAAGGGCTCACCGACTGGGGCCCGGGCGAATTCGAAGAGCCGCTGACCGTCCTGCTGCGCGATTATGCGCGCGCCGACCTCAACGCGATCGGCGCCCACATCCTGCGGTCGGGCATCGTGCACAGCCTGCGGATGCGACTGCGCACCCAGGAGTGGATCCGCCGCCATCCGGAGATTCTCGACGAGCGGGTGGCCGCGCCGATCGTGGTCGTCGGGATGATGCGCAGCGGGACCACGCTGTTGCAGCGCCTGCTGGCGGCCGACCCGCGCTTCGTCTGCGCGTACGGGTGGGAGGTCGTCGAGGTCGCGCCGCGACTGAACCATCAGTTCGCCGGGGTGGATCCGCGCATCGCCATCGCCCAAGCGCGAGAAGCGAAATCGCGCGAACTGGCGCCCGAACTGTTCTCCATCCACCCGATGTACGCCACCGAAGCCGAGGAGGAGATCGTCTTTCTGGCGGACGCCTTCCTGTCGCACGTCCCCGAGTCGGGCGCGCACCTGCCCCGCTACCGGACCTGGCTCGACGACCAGGACTTCTCCCCCGCCTACGCCCACCTGCACCGCATGCTGCAGTTCCTGCAATGGCAGAAACGCCGGCGCGGGCTGGTCGGTCAGCGCTGGGTGCTCAAATCGCCGGCGCACCTGGGGTATTTGGGCCTGCTGCGCGCCCAGTTCCCCGACCTGCACGTCGTGCACATGCACCGCGACCCGCGCACCACGATTGCGTCGGGGGCCGGCCTGAACGCCACCCTGCACGCGATGCACGCCGACGCCGTGGATGCGCACCGGGTCGGCGCGCAATGGTTGGCGCGGATGGGCTGGACCAACGACCGGGCGATGGCGACCCGCGACGGCTGGTCCGACGACGGTGATCGCGTCACCGACATCGGGTTCCACGAGGCGGTGGCCGACCCGATCGGGCAGGTGGCCCGCGTCTACGACGCGATCGGGCTGCCGCTGACCGCCGACGCCGAGGACGCGATGCGCCGCTGGCTGCGTGAGCGTCCGCGGGAGGCGGCGCGCCCGCCCTACGGTCTGGAGAACTACGGCCTGCTGCCCGAGCAGGTCGACGAGCGATTCACGTTGTACAACAAGCGTTTTGCGCAATTCATCGGAGGAACAGCACATGCCTGATGACCCGGTCGCGACGGCGTCCCAGCATGAACAAGAACTGGCGGCGCTCGACCTGATCGAGCATCCCACCGTCAAGGCTGCGTACCGCACCGTGGCGCAGACCTGGCTGGGCCGGGCCAGGGCGTCCGACGCGATGCGCGAACGCTTCGACGACGCGTTCGCCGAGGTGATGTTCTCGGCGGCGATGTGGTCGTCCAACCAGGACAAGCTGCGGCCCAAGGTCAGTTGCATCACCCGGCTCGCGCACCCTGTGGACGGGCGCCGGATCCCCGGATCGCGTTGGGGCATCGACAATCCCGACAGCGTGTACCGGGTGATCCCCATCTCCGGAGACGAGCGCTACGAGATCCACGGCCGGGTCGGCGAACACCGGATGACCGAGAACTACTTCACCCTCTGGGATGCGAACATGGGCACCGTCGACGTGCTCAACGGCCGCACCATGCGGGTCGACTCCGACGGCAGCTTCACCATCACCGTCGACTCCGAACCCGCCAACGGCCGGCCCAATCACGTGCGGACATCCCCGGCGGCCCACGAGTTCTACATTCGCGACGTGCTGCTGGACTGGGGCCGCGACGACCCCAATCACCTTGAGGTGCAACGGCTTGGCGGCCCCGCGGTGACGCCGCCACGCACCCTTGATGAGCAGGCCGAGGCCACCGCCGCGATGATGGATTACTTCGCGAACTTCACCGGCAAGCTCAGCCACGGCGTGTACAAGATGCCGGCCAACCATTTCAACCTGGCCTGGTCGGCCGACAAGATCGGGGCCATGCGCAACCAGGTGTATGTGATGGGCCGCTTCGATCTCGCCCCCGACGAGGCGTTCGTCGTCGACCTGAATGACGGTGGCGCCGAATACTTCACCGTCCCGCTCAGCAACATCTGGGGCACCACGCTCGAACTCGTCGACCGCACCGGCAGCCTCAACAAGGCGCAGTCGGTCCCGAACGAGGACGGCACCTACACCTACGTGATCTCGCCCGTCGACCCCGGCGTGGCCAACTGGATCGACTCCGACGGCCTGCGCGAGGCCATCCTGACCCTGCGCATGGCGGAGTTCGGCGAGAATGGTCCCCGCGAAGACCTCGGCGCGCGGGGCCGCGTCATCAAGCTGGACCAGCTCGACACCGAGGTGCCGCACCTGGCGCGGGTGAGCCCGCGGCAGCGGGCCGCCCAGCTCGCCGAGCGCCGCACGGCCTATCTGCGCCGCCTACCGGAAGGAACAAGCTAGATGGCTCGCTGGCAGATCACGGGATGCTCCACCGGCTTCGGACGCGAGATCGCCCGCGCGGCCCTGGAAGCCGGCCACAGCGTGGTGGTGACGGCGCGACGGGCCGAGGCCGTGCAGGACCTCGCCGACGAGTTCGGCGACCGGGCGCTGGCGGTCGCGCTCGACGTGACCGACACCGGCCAGGTCGCGGCCGCGGTGGCGGCGGCCGACGAGGCCTTCGGCGGAATCGATGTCCTGGTCAACAACGCCGGACACGGCTACCTGTCGGCGGTGGAAGAGGGCGAGGACGCCGAGGTCCGAAAGCTGTTCGACGTGAACTACTTCGGCGCCGTCGACATGATCAAGGCGGTGCTGCCGGCGATGCGCGCCCGCGGATCGGGCCACATCATCAACATCTCCTCGATGACCGGCCTGGTGGCCAACCCGCCCAATGCCTACTATTCGTCGACCAAGTTCGCGCTGGAGGCGGTCACCGAGGCGCTCGCCACCGAGGTCCGCCCCCTGGGCATCAAGGTGACCGCCGTCGAACCGGGCGCCTTCCGCACCGATTGGGCGACGAGGTCGATGAAGGAATCCGAGTCTCCGATAACCGATTACGCCGACGTGGCGGCGCGCAAGGACCTGATCAAGCAGTTCGCCGATCACCTGCCCGGCGACCCGCGCAAGGTGGCCGAGGCGGTGCTGATGGTGGCCAAGCTCGATGACCCGCCGCTGCGGCTGCTGCTGGGCCGCGACGTGCTCAAGGCCATGCGGGACAAGATCGCCGCGTTGTCGGCATCGATCGACGAATGGGAAGCCGTCACCAAGGACGTCAACTTCCCGGCGTCGTAGCGCGGCCCTCAGTCGCGCACGACGAGGACCGTCTTGCCGGCGCGGCCGCCGTGCTCGCGGCTTTCGAACGCCGCCCGCCCCTCGTCGAGCGGGAACGTCTGGGCGATCGCGACGTGTAAGCGGTCGCTGTCGACGAGCGCGGCGAGCTCGGCGAGCTGATCCCGATTCGGCGTGACGATGAAAAACGTTGCGCTGACGCCGAATTCGTCAGCCCTGCCGTCGGGCGGCGGCGCCGACAACGTCACCAGCCGGCCGCCGCGGCGCAGCACGGCGTATGACCGCTCCAGCGTCTGGCCGCCGACGGTGTCGACGACGACGTCGCAGGCGGCGCCCGTTTCGTCGAATGCCTCCGTGCGCGTGTCGATCACCCGCTGCGCGCCGCAGCCGCGCAGGAGGTTCGCGGTGTCGCTGCGCACGGTCGCGGTGACGCGCGCCCCGCGCAGGGCGGCCAGCTGAACGGTCAACAGGCCCACTCCGCCGGCGCCCCCGTGCACCAGCACGGACTCTCCGGGCTGCACCGCGGCATGGTCGACCAGAGCCTGCCACGCGGTCAGGCCGGCCAGCGGCAGCGCGGCGGCGACGACGTGGGAGACCGTCGACGGTTTGGCGGCCAGATCGGCCGCGGGTACGGCGACGAAATCGGCGGCCGCGCCGTCGCGGTCGAAATCGATTAGGCCATAGACCTCGTCGCCGGGCACGAAATCCGTGACGCCGTCGGCCACCGCGGACACCACGCCGGAGACCTCGTGGGACGGGATGACGGGGGTCCGGCTGACCCCGTCGCGGGTCCACGTCTCCTCCCACGTCAGCTCGTCGAAGGTGATGGCGGCGGCGTGCACGGCCACCAAGGCTTCGCCGGCGCCCGCCACCGGCACGGGCGCCCGCTCGATCACCAGCTGTTCCGGGCCGCCGCGCCGGTTCGCCCGTAGCGCGGTCATCTTGTTCAGGGCAGCCGCCAATCGATCGCGTCCGCACCCATCCCGGCCAGCAGTTCGTTGGCGCGGCTGAACGGGCGGGAGCCGAAGAATCCCCGCGACGCCGACAGCGGCGAGGGGTGCGGCGACTCGATGGCCACGCAATTGCCCTGAGCGAGAATCGGTTTGAGCGTCGACGCGTCGCGGCCCCACAGGATGGCCACCAGGGGCAGCGAGCGTGCGGTCAGCGCCCGGATGGCGCATTCGGTCACCGCTTCCCAGCCCTTGCCCCGATGCGACGCCGGATTGCTGGGACGCACGGTGAGCACCCTGTTCAACAGCAGCACGCCGCGCTGCGCCCACGGCGTCAGGTCACCGGATGAGGGCGGGGGGTGGCCCAGGTCCGCGGTGTACTCCTGAAAGATGTTGGCCAGGCTGCGGGGCAGCGGCCGCACCTCGGGCGCCACCGAAAAGCTCAGGCCCACAGCGTGTCCGGGCGTCGGATAGGGGTCCTGCCCGACGATCAACACCCTGACCTGGTCGAAGGGATAGGTGAAGGCGCGCAACACATTCGACCCGGCGGGCAGATACCTGCGCCCGGCCGCGATCTCGTCCCGCAGGAATTGCCCCATTTGGGCGACCTGCCCGGCCACGGGTTGCAGCGCGCTCGCCCAGCCCGGCTCGACCAATTCGCTCAACGGGCGCGCCGTCATCATCGGCCCTTCGCGATCGGGTAAACGGTCACCGCGCCACCCTAGTACGACTGCCAGCCGGCGTGGCCGCTCCACTCCTGATCGTCGACGAGCACCCGGGCCGGCCCGTCGAGAACCCGCCCGATGACACGCCATCCGGCCGGCGCGGGTCCGGCGAAACACGCCACCAGGGCGTGGTCTTCACCGCCGGCCAGCACCCACGGCCAGGGATCGGCGCCCGCGGCGGCCGCCGCCGCGGCAAGCGCGTCGCGGTCCGCGGCCAGCGCCGCGGTGGACAGGTCGATGCCCACCCCCGACGCGTCGGCGACGTGGCGTAGGTCGGCGATCAGGCCGTCGGAGACGTCGATCATCGCCTGCGCTCCCCCGGCGGCCGCGACCGAGCCCTGACCGTACGGCGGCTCGGGCACCACATGCCGGCGCCGCAACTCATCGAACCCACCAATGCCGTTGTGCCACAAGGCGAAACCCGCCGCGGAGCGGCCCAGGTCCCCGGCAACGGCGACCAGCGAGCCGGGCTGTGCGCCCGATCGCCGCACCGGATCGCGCCCGCCGAGGTCGCCCAGCACCGTCACCGAGATCACCCACTGCGGGCAGCCGACCAGGTCGCCGCCGGCGATGCCGGCGCCGACGCGCTGCGCCTCGTCCCACATCCCGTCGACCAGCGCGTCCACCGCCGCCGCCGGCGTCGCACCGGGCGCCCCGAAGGCGACGACGAACGCCGTGGGCCGCGCGCCCATCGCCTCGATGTCCGCGGCGTTCTGGGCGATCGCCTTGCGGCCGATGTCGTGGGGCGCCGACCAGTCCAGCCGGAAGTGCCGGTCCTGCACCAGCATGTCGGTCGACACCACGGCGCGGCCGTCGCCGGCCGCCACCAGCGCCGCGTCGTCACCCGGCCCGAGCACGACCGCGGCGGGCTGCCGGCGGCCAGCCACCAGGCGGTCGATGACAGCGAACTCGCCGAGTTGCTGCAGCGTCGATTCGTCCCGCACGCCACCCACGATAATTGGCCATCGGGGTGAGCTGAGGCGATAGTGATGTGGGGACAGGAGGTGTGCGCGGTGGCAACCGGATCGGACGCCGACGGCGGGCCGCCGCGAGCGGTGATCATCGTCGCCGTAGCGCTGGCCGTCGCGACCATCGGGGTGATCCTGGCGATCGCGGCCACCCGGGAGGCTCCGCCGCAACCGGTCGCCGTTCCCGCCGTCCCGGCGCCGCAGGCCGAAAGCGCCGCGTGCCGGGCGCTGATGGACGCGCTGCCGCAGCGCCTGGGCGACTACCAGCGGGCGGCGCTCGAGCAACCGGAACCGGTGGGGGCGGCGGCCTGGCGGACCGGACACGGCAGCGAGCCGGTGGTGCTGCGCTGCGGGCTGGACCGCCCGGGCGAGTTCGTCGTCGGCGCCCCGATCCAGGTGGTCGACCGGGTGCAGTGGTTCCAGGTGCGTTCCGATCAGCAGTCCGCCGGTGACGCCGGCCGATCCACCTGGTACGCGGTGGATCGCGGAGTCTATGTGGCGCTCACGCTGCCCACCGGGTCGGGCCCGGCACCGATCCAGCGGCTGTCCGAGGTGATCGAACAGCGCATCGCGGCCGCACCCATCAACCCCGGGCCCGCGCGTTAGCGCCTAACGCAGGCCGACCCCGCGGGCCAACGCCGTCTCGACCATCGTCGCCAGCAGGGTCGGGTAGTCCACGCCGCTGGCCGCCCACATCCGCGGATACATCGAGATCGTGGTGAATCCCGGCATCGTGTTGATCTCGTTGAGCACGGGCCCGTCGTCGGTGAGGAAGAAATCCACCCGGGCCAGCCCCTGGCAGTCAATGGCCTTGAACGCGCGGATCGCCAATTGGCGCACGGCATCGGCGGTTTCGTCGTCGACCTTTGCGGGCACATCCAATTCGGCTGCGTCGTCAAGGTATTTGGTGGCGAAGTCGTAGAACGAGTCCTCGCGGCCCCGCACGCCGGCCAGCCGGATCTCGCCCAGCGCGCTGGCTTCGACTGTGCCGTCGGGCATTTCGAGCACGCCGCACTCCAGCTCACGGCCGACGATCGCGGCCTCGACGATGACCTTGGGATCGTGGCGGCGCGCGGCGGCGACGGCGGCGTCCAGCTGGTCCCGGCTCGATACCCGGCTCACACCGATCGAGGAACCGCCCCGGGCTGGTTTGACGAACACCGGCAACCCCAGCCGCTGGCACTCCTCGGGCCGTAGCCGCGCGCGTGACGGGCGCAGCACCGCGTAGTCGCCGACCGGCAATCCCTCGGCGGCGAACAGCTTTTTGGTGAATTCCTTGTCCATGCCGGCGGCGCTGGCCAACACACCGGCGCCCACATACGGCACGCCGGCGAGTTCGAGCAGCCCCTGAATGGTGCCGTCCTCGCCGTAGGGGCCGTGCAGCACGGGGAACACCACGTCGACGGACGCCAACACCTCACCCGCGCGGGGGGGCAGGGACACCAATTGGCCGCCGCGCCGCGGATCGGCCGACAGCGCCAGCTCGGTTCCCGATTCGGCGGTGACCTCGGGCAGTCGCCGGTCGGTGATCGCCAGCGCGGCCGGGTCGCCGTCGGTGAGCACCCAGGAACCTTCCGGGGTGATGCCGATCGCGACCACCTCGAAACGCTCGGGGTCGAGGTTGCGCAGGATGCTGCCCGCCGAGACGCACGAGATGGCGTGCTCGTTGCTGCGCCCGCCGAAGACGACGGCGACACGCGCCCGCTCACCGCCCCCTGAGCCGGGGTGCGGCGTCGACCGATCGCTGGCATTCACAATGTCAAGAGGCTACCGGGTAGGCGGCGGCTCATTCGGGCTTGGTGCGGCGGCCCAACAGCAGCGCCATCGCCTCGTCGACCGACAACCCTTTGTGGCAGACCCGGTGCACGGCGTCGGTGAGCGGCATTTCGACGTCGTAGCTGGCGGCCAGCGCCAGCACCGACTCGCAGGACGTCACACCCTCGACGACGTGCCCGTCGCCGCCGTCGGGCGTGCCGGAAAGAACCGATTCGATGGTTGCTCCGCGGCCGAGCCGTTCGCCGAACGACCGGTTGCGCGACCGCGGGGAGCTGCAGGTGGCCACCAGGTCGCCCACCCCGGCCAGCCCGGCCAGCGTCGCGCCCTTGGCGCCCAGCGCGATCCCCAGCCGCATGATCTCGGCCAGGCCACGGGTGATGATCGCCGCCGCGGTGTTTTCGCCGAGCCCCACACCGGCCGCCATCCCGCAGGCGAGCGCGATGACGTTCTTGCACGCGCCGCCGATCTCGGTGCCGACCACATCACTGTTGGTATAGGGGCGAAAGTATCCGCTGTTCAGCATGCGCTGCAGGGCGACGGCCCGGCCCGAGTCACTGCAGGCGACCACCGTCGCGGCCGGCTGGCAGCCCGCGATCTCGCTGGCCAGGTTCGGACCCGATATCACCGCGACCTGAGCCGGGTCGGCGCCGGTCACCGCCACGATCACCTGGCTCATCCGCATCAGGGTGCCCAGCTCGATGCCCTTGGCCAGGCTGACCAGGGTGGCGCCCTCGCGCAGCAGCGGCGTCCAGCGCTCGAGGTTGCTGCGCATCGTCTGCGCGGGCACGCCGAGCAGCACGGTGGACGCGCCGTGCAGCGCCTCGGCGGCGTCGGCGGTGGCGCGGACGCCCGACGGCAGCGACGTGCCGGGCAGATAGTCCGGGTTTGATCGGGTGGCGTTGATGCGCTCGGCGAGCTCGGGCCTGCGCGCCCACAGGGTGACCTGTGTTTCCGGTCCGCCGGCCTCGACGAGCACCTTGGCCAGCGCCGTTCCCCACGCCCCGGCGCCCATGACCGTGACGGAGCCCGCTGAACCGCCATGCGTGCTGGTCATGTTCACCCCCTGCGGTGGTCGGTGTTGCTCACGCGGCGCGTGCAGCCGCTACACCCTAGATCAGCGACGGACCGGGCGTCACGCGCGCCAGCGTGTCCCCGCGCGCCGGGGCCATGACGCCGGCGCGCGCGGCGCCGCTGGCAGGATGACATCTCATGAGCGGCATACGACCCGACGGCGCACACAGCGGCGTGGGCAACGGGGGTGATGTCGCGTTGATCATCGCCGTCAAGAGGTTGGCCGCGGCCAAGACCAGACTGGCGCCGGTTTTCTCGGCCCGCACGCGCGAGAGCGTGGTGCTGGCGATGTTGATGGACACCCTGGCCGCCGCGGGGCGCGTCGAATCGCTGGGCTCGATCACCGTGATCACTCCCGACGACGCGGCGGCCGCCGCGGCCACGGAGCTGGGCGCCGATGTGCTGGTTGACCCGACGCCCGAGGGCCATCCCGATCCGCTGAACAACGCGATCGCCACCGCGGCGCGCTCGGTGGCCGGTTCGTTCTCCAATGTCGTTGCGCTGCAAGGCGATTTGCCGGCGCTGCAAACCCAGGAGCTGGCCGAGGCCGTCGCCGCCGCGCGTCAGCACCGGCGCAGCTTCGTCGCCGACCGGCTGGCGACCGGAACCGCGGCGCTCTTCGCATTCGGGGGCCCGCTCGATCCCCGGTTCGGTACCGATTCCTCGGCGCGGCACCGCAGTTCGGGTGC
Organism: Mycobacterium sp. NTMscope_Eco_3; assembly: GCF_976985685.1. Classification (NCBI taxonomy): domain Bacteria; kingdom Bacillati; phylum Actinomycetota; class Actinomycetes; order Mycobacteriales; family Mycobacteriaceae; genus Mycobacterium; species Mycobacterium sp. NTMscope_Eco_3. Next base: position 3,791,427 of record NZ_CDRJYZ010000001.1, read on the forward strand.
GATCGAGCTGACCGGCGCGTGGCCCGGCCTGCGCTGTGACGTCGACACCCCGACCGACCTCGCGGCCGCCCGTCGCCTCGGGGTGGGGGCCGCGACGGCCCGCGCCCTCGCCGCGCACTGATTCGGTCACGCGAGGCCAAGCCGTCCGGAACGTGAACGTCGGCCCAACGGCGAATGGATGTCCCGCGTGCGCAAGCGCCACCCGCTTCGCCCGCTCGCGATCACCACTGGCAGCACCCGCGCGTGATGAGCGATGATCGCAGGGTGACTGAAATCGAAGCTGAGGCGCGACCCGACGAGAATCTGTGGCATTCAGGCGACTCGGCCGTGGCGGCTCCACCGGCCGCGACCCCCACCGCGATGACCGATCTGCCGGACGAGCGTTACCTCAACCGGGAACTGAGCTGGCTGGACTTCAACGCCCGCGTGCTGGCGCTGGCCGACGATAATTCGTTGCCGCTGTTGGAACGGGCCAAGTTCCTGGCGATCTTCGCCTCCAACCTCGACGAGTTCTACATGGTGCGGGTCGCCGGCCTCAAGCGCCGCGACGAGATGGGCCTGTCGGTGCGCTCCGCCGACGGTCTGACGCCGCGCAAGCAGCTGGCCTTCATCGGGGAACAGACCCAGCGGATCGCCACCCGGCACGCGCGGGTGTTCCTCGATTCGGTGCGTCCGGCGCTCGCCGAGGAAGGCATCCACATCGTCACGTGGGCCGACCTCGACCAGGCCGAGCGCGACGAACTCTCGACCTATTTCACCGATCAAGTCTTTCCCGTCCTGACTCCGCTGGCCGTCGATCCCGCGCACCCGTTCCCGTTCGTCAGCGGGCTGAGCCTGAATCTGGCGGTCATGGTGCGCCAGCCCGAGGATGGTGGCCAGCACTTCGCCCGAGTCAAGGTGCCCAACAACGTCGATCGCTTCGTCGAACTCGGCGCGCTCAAGGCGGGCCGCGACACCGCCGCGGGCCAAAGCCGCTCCATCGTCCGCTATCTGCCGCTGGAGGAACTGATCGCGGCCTTCCTTCCTCTTCTGTTCCCCGGCATGGAAATCGTGGAACACCACGCATTCCGCATTACCCGCAACGCCGACATGGAAGTCGAAGAGGACCGCGACGAAGATCTGCTGCAGGCCCTCGAAAGGGAATTGGCGCGCCGGCGGTTCGGTCCGCCGGTGCGACTCGAGATCGCCGACGACATGACCGAGGGCATGCTGGAATTGCTGCTGCGCGAACTGGACGTGCATCCCGGCGACGTCATCGAAGTCCCCGGGCTTCTCGATCTTTCGTCGCTGTGGCAGATCTACGACCTGGACCGCCCGGCGCTCAAGGACCCCGCGTTCGTTCCCGACACGCACCCCGCCTTCGCCGACCGCGAATCCCCCAAGAGCATCTTCGCGACGCTGCGCGAGGGCGACGTGCTGGTGCACCACCCGTATGACTCCTTCTCCACCAGCGTGCAGCGATTCATCCAGCAGGCCGCGGCCGATCCCAACGTGCTGGCGATCAAACAGACGTTGTATCGCACCTCCGGTGATTCGCCGATCGTTCGCGCGCTGATCGAAGCGGCCGAGGCTGGAAAGCAGGCCGTGGCGCTCGTCGAGATCAAGGCGCGCTTCGACGAACAGGCCAACATCCGCTGGGCGCGCGCACTCGAACAAGCGGGCGTGCACGTGGTTTACGGGCTCGTCGGGCTCAAGACGCACTGCAAGACCTGCTTGGTGGTGCGTCGCGAAGGCTCGGCGATCCGGCGGTACTGCCACATCGGAACCGGCAACTACAACAGCAAGACCGCCCGTCTCTATGAGGATGTCGGCCTGCTGACAGCCGCCCCCGACATCGGTGCGGACCTCACCGACTTGTTCAATTCGCTTACCGGATATTCGCGTAAGGTCTCCTACCGCAATCTGCTGGTGGCGCCGCACGGAATTCGCACCGGCATCATCGAACGCGTCGAACGCGAGATCGCGGCGCACCGCGAACGCGGAGACGGGCGAATTCGTCTCAAGATGAATGCGCTGGTGGATGAACAGGTCATCGATGCGCTGTACCGGGCGTCGCAGGCGGGCGTGCGGGTCGAGGTGGTCGTGCGTGGCATCTGCGCGCTGCGCCCGGGCGCGCAGGGCTACTCCGAAAACATCTTTGTGCGCTCCATTCTCGGGCGTTTCCTGGAGCACTCGCGGATCATCCATTTCCACAGCATCAATGAATTCTGGATCGGCAGCGCCGATATGATGCACCGCAACCTCGATCGTCGGGTGGAGGTGCTGGCTCAGGTCAAGGACCCCAAGCTCACCGCGCAGCTGGATGAATTGTTCGAGTCCGCATTGGATCCGTCCACGCGCTGCTGGGAACTCGGGTCCGACGGGCAGTGGACCGCGTCGCCACACGAGGGCCATACGGTGCGCGACCACCAAGTATCGTTGATGGAGCGGCATCGCAGTCCCTAGACCTGTGCGGTGATTTCCGGTTGTTTCCGGGCCGCAGCGTGATTGAACGTGCGACTCTGACCGAATTGACCTGCAGGAGTTGAGGTGCCGCCCCCGAACTCGTCCAACGCTCGGCGCTCCGCAAGCCGAATCGTCCCTGCCGCCGGCGCGGTGCTGTGGCGACCGGGCGATGCCGGCCACGATGTCGAGATCGCTGTCATCCACCGCCCCCGCTACGACGATTGGTCACTGCCCAAAGGCAAGGTGGACCCCGGCGAGACGGCGCCCGCGGCGGCGGTGCGGGAGGTGCACGAGGAGACCGGACAGCACGCGGTCCTCGGCAGGCGGCTCAACACTGTGAGCTACCCCATCGAGGCGGGCGTCAAAAAAGTCTTCTACTGGTCGGCGCGCGCCGTCGGCGGCGAATTCGTTCCCGGCGACGAGGTCGACCGGTTGCTCTGGTTGCCGGCGGCCGAGGCCATGCAGAAACTCGACTATGCGCAAGACCGAAAAGTGTTGCGCCACTTCAACAAAAAGCCGGCGGATACCCACACCGTGCTGGTGGTCCGGCACGCCACCGCGGGGCGCAAATCGCGCTTTTCGGGCGATGACACCAAGCGGCCGCTGGACAAACGGGGGCGTGCGCAGGCCAAGGCGCTGGTTCCGCAACTGCTGGCCTTCGGTGCCTCGCGGGTGTATGCGGCCGACCGGGTCCGCTGCCACCAGACCGTGGAGCCACTCGCCGAGTCTCTCGGCTCGGCCGTGCACAACGAGCCGACCCTCACCGAAGAGGCCTACGCCAAGAACGCCAAACGCAGCCGCCACCGGATGCTGGATATCGCCCACGAGCACGGCACACCGGTTGTCTGCACGCAGGGCAAGGTGATTCCGGACCTGATCGCGTGGTGGTGTGCTCGGGATGGAGTGCGGCCGGACAAATCGCGCAACCACAAAGGCAGCACCTGGGTGCTGTCATTGTCCGGGGGCCGGCTGGTGACCGCCGACCACATCGGCGGTGCGCTGGCCGCCAACGTGCGGGCCTAGCGTGCTGGCGGCGGCCCGCCGCTAGCACACGAATACCCTCCGGGGCACCGGTGCCGCCGAAGGGTATTCGTGTCTAGAACGTGCTCTGCCTACCGGCGGCCGCGACGCGCGGTCGTCTTCTTGGCGGGAGCCTTGCGGGCCGTCGACTTGCTCGCGGCCTTCTTGGCCGGAGCCTTGGTCGCGGCCTTGCGGGCCGGAGCCTTCTTTGCCGCAGTCTTCTTGGCCGGAGCCTTGGTCGCGGCCTTGCGGGCCGGAGCCTTCTTCACTGCGGCCTTCTTGGCCGGAGCCTTCTTCACTGCGGCCTTCTTGGCGGGAGCCTTCTTGGCCGCAGTCTTCTTGGCGGGAGCCTTCTTGGCCGCGGCCTTCTTCGCCGGAGCCTTCTTGGCCGCAGTCTTCTTGGCCGCGCCCGTGCCACCTACCACGCCGCGCTTGACGGCCGGGCCTTCCGACGGGAGACGCTGTGCGCCAGACACAACCGCTTTGAATTGGGCACCGGGACGGAACGCGGGGACGGACGTCGGCTTCACCTTCACCGTCTCACCGGTACGCGGGTTGCGGGCCACGCGCGCTGCGCGGCGCCGCTGTTCGAACACACCGAACCCGGTAATCGTGACGCTGTCGCCCTTGTGTACCGCACGCACAATGGTGTCGACAACGTTCTCGACCGCAGCGGTCGCCTGCCGACGGTCCGTGTTCAATTTCTGTGTGAGCACATCAATGAGCTCTGCCTTATTCATCAATCCCTCCGACACTAGTGGTCCTCGATTTGAACCGACTAGTGGACACGGTAAACCCTCACCCAGCAAATTTCCAAGAGCCACGCGCAATTTCACGGCAAGGCGTACGGCGTTTTCGCAATCCGGTTGCCGCCCTTGACCGGTGGGGGATCTTGAAATCGGCCCGGTTTAGTTAGCCGATCGAGCAGAAATTCGGCTGGGTCCGACCGTTCAGGAAGTGGACAGAGTGCGCGGTTTCCAGTCCGGATAGGCCGCCTCGAAAGACTCGATTTCGTCGAGTTTCCGCAGCGTAAGGGCTATATCGTCGAGGCCTTCGAGTAGTCGCCACGCGGTGTGGTCGTCAATCTTGAACGGCAGCACCGTCGTTCCCGCGGTGATATTTCGATCTTGAAGATTGGCAGTGATTTCCAAGCCGGGGCTCTGCTCGATCAGCTTCCAGAGGAGCTCCACCCCGTCTTGGGAAACTTCGGCCGCCAAGAGCCCCGCCTTGCCGGCGTTGCCCCGGAAAATGTCACCGAACCGAGACGAGATGACTACTCGGAACCCGTAGTCCATCAGCGCCCACACCGCATGCTCGCGCGACGAGCCCGTCCCGAAATCGGGTCCTGCGACGAGGACTGAGCCCCGGTCAAAGGGGCTGAGGTTGAGCACGAATGACGGATCCGACCGCCAGCTCGCGAACAGCCCGTCCTCGAAACCGGTTCGGGTGACACGCTTCAAATACACCGCCGGAATGATCTGATCGGTGTCGACGTTGGAGCGCCGCAGCGGCACACCGATACCGGTGTGGGTGTGAAAAGCTTCCATGCTCATCCCTTCAGACGTCGAATTCGTCAGCTCAAATCGGCCGGAGCAGACAATGTGCCGCGAACCGCTGTCGCCGCGGCAACGGCCGGAGACACCAAATGCGTGCGGCCGCCTTTACCCTGGCGCCCTTCGAAGTTGCGGTTGGACGTCGCCGCGCACCGCTCGCCCGGCGCCAACTGGTCGGGATTCATTCCCAGGCACATCGAGCAGCCCGCCTGCCGCCATTCGGCACCGGCGGCGGTGAAAACCTCGCCCAGCCCTTCGGCTTCGGCCTGCGCGCGCACCCGCATCGACCCCGGGACGACGAGCATCCGCACCCCCGGCGCGACCTTGCGCCCGCGCAGGATGTCGGCCACGACCCGCAGATCTTCGATACGACCGTTGGTACAAGAGCCCACGAACACCGCATCGACGGCGACGTCACGCATCGGTGTACCCGGTCGAAGGTCCATGTATGCCAACGCTTTCTCAGCCGCCTGGCGCTCGCCGTCGTCGGTCATCAGCTCGGGATCGGGGACGGCGGCGGACAGCGGCACACCCTGGCCGGGATTTGTGCCCCACGTCACGAACGGGCTCAGCGACTCGGCATCGAGATACACCTCGGTGTCGAATTCGGCGCCCGGGTCGGTGCGCAGTTGCTGCCAATAACGCATGGCCGCATCCCATTGCGCGCCTTTCGGGGCGTGCGGGCGGTCCCGCAGGAACTCGTAGGTGGTGTCGTCGGGAGCCACCATCCCCGCCCGGGCGCCGGCTTCGATGCTCATGTTGCAGACGGTCATCCGGCCTTCCATCGACAGCGATTCGATGGCGCTGCCGCGGTATTCGATGACATGCCCCTGCCCGCCGCCGGTGCCGATCTTGGCGATCAGCGCCAGGATGATGTCCTTGGACGTCACGCCCGGCGGCAATTTCCCGTCGACATTGACCGCCATCGTCTTGAACGGGCGCAGCGGCAAGGTCTGAGTCGCAAGCACGTGCTCGACCTCCGAGGTGCCAATTCCCATGGCCAGCGCGCCGAATGCGCCGTGCGTCGAGGTGTGACTGTCCCCACAGACGATCGTCATGCCCGGCTGGGTGAGGCCCAGCTGCGGCCCGACGACGTGCACGATGCCCTGCTCGAGATTGCCCATTGGATATAGCCGCACACCGAATTCGGCACAATTTCGCCGTAATGTCTCGACCTGCGTGCGTGACACCGGGTCGGCGATCGGCTTGTCGATGTCGACGGTCGGAACGTTGTGATCCTCGGTGGCCAGCGTCAGATCGGGGCGCCGCACCGGGCGGCCGGCCAGGCGCAGGCCGTCGAAAGCCTGCGGGCTGGTGACCTCGTGCACCAGATGCAGATCGATGTAGATCAGGTCGGGCGCCGCCGCCTGCCCCGAGGCGCTCCCGGAGACCACAACATGGTCGTCCCAGACTTTTTCGGCCAGTGTGCGCGGTTTGGTCGCCGCCCCTGTGTCGATCCCCATATCGAGCTCGCCTCAATTCGCTTCATCCGCGGCTCGCTGATCATTCAGGCTGTGATCTCAGAATGCGAGACGCTAGTATCTTCCTGTGAGACAGCATAGCGGTATCGGCGTCCTGGACAAAGCCGTGGGTGTCCTGCACACCGTCGCCCAATCCCCCTGCGGATTAGCCGAACTGTGTGAGCGCACCGCGCTGCCCCGGGCCACGGCCTATCGGCTGGCGGCGGCCCTCGAAGTGCATCGCCTGCTGGCGCGCGACGAGGAGGGGCGCTGGCGGCTCGGCCCGGCCGTCACCGAACTCGCCGCTCACGTCAACGATCCGCTGCTGGCCGCCAGCAGCGCGGTGCTGCCGCTGTTGCGCGAGACCACCGGCGAAAGCGTGCAGCTGTACCGACGTGAGGGCACCGACCGGGTCTGTGTGGCCGCCCTGGAACCCGCTGCGGGCCTTCGCGATACGGTTCCGGTCGGGGCGCGACTGCCCATGACGGCGGGGTCGGGCGCCAAAGTGCTGCTGGCCCACAGCGACGCGGCCACCCAGAAAGCGGTACTGACGACGGCGAAGTTCACCGAACGAACGCTGGCCGAAGTGCGGCGGCGTGGCTGGGCCCAAAGCGTGGCCGAGCGCGAGCCGGGGGTGGCCAGTGTGTCCGCGCCGGTGCGCGACGGCCGCGGCGCCGTCGTCGCCGCCATCTCGGTGTCGGGCCCCATCGACCGGATCGGCAGGCGTCCGGGCGCGCGTTGGGCCGCCGAGCTGCTGTCCGCGGCCGACGCGATGGCCCGCCGGCTGTAGTTCCCCGAGTCCTCCCGCGAGCAGACGCAGCGGGCCTGACAGACTGACCGGCATGGGAACCAATCAGCGCGCGAGCATCGTCATGTCGGAAGACGAGATCGCCGACTTCGTCGTCAAGAGCCGCACCGGAACGCTGGCAACCATCGGCCCCGACGGCCAGCCGCATCTGACCGCCATGTGGTACGCCGTGGTCGACGGCGAGATCTGGCTGGAGACCAAGGCGAAGTCTCAGAAGGCCATCAACCTCAAGCGGGACCCGCGGGTGAGCTTCCTGATCGAGGACGGCCACACCTACGACACGCTTCGCGGGGTGTCCTTCGAAGGGGTTGCGGAGATCGTGGACGATCCCGACGTCGCGCACCGGGTGGGGGTCAGCGTCTGGGAACGCTATACCGGCCCCTACACCGACGACATGAAGCCGTTCGTCGAGCAGATGATGAACAAGCGGGTCTGTGTTCGCATTGTGGCCCGACGCGCTCGTTCGTGGGATCACCGCAAACTCGGTTTGGCGCACATGCCGGTGGGCGGATCGACCGCGCCGGCCGCACTGGGGACCGACCAGTAACTGCGGCTTTAATTTGTAGCCCCGATGGGATTCGAACCCACGCTACCGCCGTGAGAGGGCGGCGTCCTAGGCCGCTAGACGACGGGGCCAGAAACGATCCGAGCAGTCAGCATAGCTCACCGCGCTAAGCCCACCTAATCGCTTGAGGTGGCGAGAATTTTGCTGGGGTACCAGGACTCGAACCTAGAATGGCTGAACCAGAATCAGCTGTGTTGCCAATTACACCATACCCCATTGGCTGCCTAAAACTGCTGGTCAGCGTCGATTGCGGGCCTGTACAAGCTCTTTGGGGACCGCCGCTGCCAGTCGTTGTCGGCTTTGGTAAACCGCAGTGCAGACTACCAAAGTCTCGCGGGCCAGTCCGCACGCGTGGTCTGGGTCTGTCCTAACCGGTCGTCGCGCGCGCGGCGCCCAGCCGCTGCACGCTGCGGTCCCGGCCGAGCAGCTCCAGCGACTCGAACAACGGCGGGCTGATCGTCGTCCCGGTGGCGCCCACGCGGATCGGGCCAAACGCCTTGCGCGGTTTGAGGCCCAGCTCGTCGATGAGCGCGGTTTTGAGGGCGGCCTCGATCTGGGGCGTCGTCCAGTCCGCGACGTCGTGCAGCGCGGCCAGCGCCGCATCGAGCACCGCGGCCGCGTCCGGACCCAGCTCCTTGGCGGCGGCCTTGGGGTCGATCGCGTACTCGTCGTCGTTGAGGAACTTCAACAGGTCCCAGGCGTCACCGAGCACCACGATCCGGGTCTGCACCAATTCGGCGGCCGTGGCGAAGGCGGCGTCGTCGAGCTCGAGGCGATGACCGTGGACGCCGAAGTAATCGCGCAGCCTGGCGGTGAAGTCCTCGACGGTCAGCATCCGGATGTGCTCGGCGTTGAGCGCGTCGGCCTTCTTCTGGTCGAAGCGGGCCGGATTGGAGTTGACGTTGACCACGTCGAACGCGGCCACCATCTCATCGAGACTGAACACATCGTGGTCGTCGGCGATGGCCCAGCCCAGCAACGCCAGGTAATTGAGCAGCCCTTCGGGGATGAAGCCGCGGTCGCGGTGGGCGAACAGATTCGACTGCGGGTCGCGCTTGGACAGCTTTTTGGTGCCCTCCCCCAATACCGTTGGCAGGTGCGCGAACTGCGGCGTGCGCTCGGCGACGCCGATCCGGATCAGCGCCTGATACAGCGCGAGCTGGCGCGGTGTCGACGGCAGCAGGTCCTCGCCGCGCAGCACATGGGTGATCTTCATCAGCGCGTCGTCACAGGGATTGACCAAGGTGTACAACGGATCTCCGTTGGCGCGGGTCAGCGCGAAGTCGGGCACGGACCCGGCCGCGAAGGTGGTGGTGCCGCGCACCAGGTCGTCCCAGCCGAGGTCGTCGTCGGGCATCCGCAGCCGCACCACCGGCTGGCGCCCCTCCGCGAGGAACGCCGCGCGCTGCGAATCGGTGAGCTGCCGGTCGAAATTGTCGTAACCGAGCTTGGGATTACGGCCCGCGGCGATGTGGCGCGCCTCGACCTCCTCCGGCGTCGAGAAGGCGTAGTACGCCTCCCCCGCTTCGACCAGCTTGGCCACCACGTCGCGATAGATCTCGCTGCGCAGCGATTGGCGGTACGGGCCGTAGGGACCGCCCACCTCGGGTCCCTCGTCCCAGTCCAGGCCGAGCCAGCGCAGCGCGTCCAGCAGTGCCAGATAGCTTTCCTCACTGTCGCGTTGGGCGTCGGTGTCCTCGATGCGAAAGACGAAGGTGCCCCCGGTGTGTCGGGCGTAGGCCCAGTTGAACAGCGCCGTGCGGACCATCCCGACGTGCGGGGTGCCGGTGGGCGACGGGCAGAATCGGACGCGTACGTTCGCGGGTGCAGTCACGATTTTCCTTTGCGGAGCACGGGATTGGTGAGGGTGCCGATGCCCTCGATGGTGATGGAGACGGTGTCGCCGTCCTCGATGGGGCCGACGCCCGCCGGGGTGCCGGTGAGGATGAGATCGCCGGGTAGCAATGTCATCACCGCCGAAATCCACTCGACGATCGCGCCGATGTCATGGATCAGCAGCGACGTGCGGCTGTGCTGCTTGACCTCACCGTTGACCTCGGTGCGCAATTCGAGATCGCCCGGGTCCAGCGGCTTGAGGTCGGTGACGATCCACGGCCCGACCGGGCAGAAGGTGTCGTGGCCTTTGGCCCTCGTCCATTGGCCGTCGGCTTTTTGTTGATCGCGCGCCGACACGTCGTTGCCGATGGTGTAGCCAAGGATGTTCTCCGCGGCCTGGGCGGCCGAGACGTCCTTGCAGGGCCGGCCGATGACCACCGCCAGCTCGCCCTCGAAGTGCACCGGTGATGCGTTGGCCGGCAAGCGAATCGGCACGTTGGGCCCGATGATGGCGGTGCTCGGCTTGAGGAAGATCACCGGCTCGGCCGGCGCGGGTCCGGTCATCTCTTTCATCTCGGCGATGTGGTCGGCGTAGTTCTTGCCGACGCAGACCACCTTGCTGGCGAGTATCGGGGCGAGCAGCCGGACGTCGGCCAGCGGCCATGATCGGCCGGTGAAGTTCGGCGTGCCGAAGGGGTGCTCGGCGATCTCGCGGGCGATCATCTCGGCTGGGTCGTCGAGTTCGCCTTCGATGCTGACGAAGGCGACACCGTCCGGGCTGGCGATTCGACCAAGGCGCATTCAGTTGAGCCTAGTGACGGTCGCGAGCGCGGCGTAGCCGGGCGTGGCGGGCCGTCACCGTCGGGCCGAGTCGGGCGACGATTCGGGCCGGGACGGCCCGAGGAGGAGCCAGACAATCCCACCTAGTGAGGGTCGCGAGCGCGGCGCAGCCGGGCGTGGCGGGGCAGGCAATGACCAGCAACGGCAACGTCCTGCGGCGAAATTTCCAAGCGGTATGCAAGCATGGGGAATGCAGACCGACTCGACCGCTACGCGCGAAATCGGCGCGGGCGCGCGCTGGTCGATCATGATCGTTTCGCTGCTGGCGACGGCGAGTTCATTCCTCTTCATCAACGGCGTCGCGTTTTTGATCCCGTCGCTGCGGGCCTCGGGCGGAATCCGGCTGGACGAAGCCGCTCTGCTGGCCTCGATGCCCAGCTGGGGCATGGTGGTGACGCTGTTGCTGTGGGGTTATGCGCTGGACCGGGTGGGCGAACGGGTGGTGATGGCCACTGGGTCGGCGCTGACCGCGGCGGCGGCCTACGCCGCGGCGTCGGCGCATTCGATGGTGCTGATTTCCGTGTATCTGTTTCTCGGCGGCATGGCCGCCGCCAGTTGCAACACGGCGGGCGGCCGGCTGGTGTCCGCCTGGTTTCCGCCACACCAGCGCGGCCTGGCGATGGGTATCCGCCAGACCGCGCAACCCTTGGGAATCGCGTTGGGCGCGATGGTAATTCCCGAACTCGCCGAACGGGGAGCGCAGCACGGCCTCAGATTCGCCGCCCTGGCGTGCGCGGTAGGGGCGATAGCGAGCGTGGTCGGAATCGTCGACCCGCCGCGGAAACCGCGCGCGAGCGCAAGCCATCAAGAACTCGCCAGCCCGTATCGAAGGTCGTTGACGCTGTGGCGGATTCACGCGGTGGCGGGCCTGATGATGATACCCCAAACGGTGACGGTGACGTTCATGCTGGTGTGGCTGATCAGGAACCTGCACTGGTCGGTTGCGGCCGCAGGCGGGTTGGTCACCCTGTCACAGCTGCTGGGCGCGCTCGGCCGGGTCGCCGTGGGCCGCTTGTCCGATCGAGTCGGCTCACGGATGCGGCCCGTCCGCTACATCGCGGCGGTCGCCGTGCTGACGCTTCTCCTGCTGGCGTGGGCCGACTACATGAATTCGCGGTGGCAGGCCGGGCTCATGGTGGTCATCGCCGTGATCTCGGTGCTCGACAACGGGCTGGAGGCCACTGCCATCACCGAATTCGCCGGGCCCTACTGGAGCGGGCGCGCGCTGGGCATCCAGAACACCACCCAGCGCATGATGGCGGCGGCCGGCCCCCCGCTGTTCGGCGCGTTGATCTCGGCCGCGAAATATCCACCGGCATGGACGTTGTGCGCATTGTTCCCACTGGCGGCGGTTCCCCTGGTGCCGACGCGGTTGCTCCCGCCCGGTTTGGAGACCAGAGCCCGGCGGCAAACCGTTCGTCGCGTCCGTTGGTGGCGGACGGTGCGTTCCCACGTAGTGCCGGATAAGCCGCAGCGACGTTTGCCGCAACGATCCGGTGAGAACTATCAATAGGTGCACACGACATCGACACGACGATGGGTGATGCTGGGAACGGGACTGATCGCGACGTTGAGCGCGACGGTCTTCATCAACGGCATCGCCTTTCTGATCCCCGCCCTCAACGACGTACGCGGCATCAATCTGGCCGAAGCGGCGCTGCTCTCGGCCATGCCCAGCTTCGGCGTGGTGGTCACGCTGATCGCCTGGGGCTACGTCCTCGACATCGTCGGCGAGCGGATCGTGCTCACGGCGGGCTTGGCCCTCACCGCGGCGGCGGCGCTTGCCGCGGCGGCCGTGCCGGAATCCATGCTGACGGAAGGGGTGGCCCTGTTCGGTGGTGGCATGGCCGCGGCGAGCGCCAACACCGCCAGCGGCCGGCTGGTGACGGGGTGGTTCCCCCCGCAGCAGCGCGGCCTGGCGATGGGGATTCGACAGACCGCGCAGCCGTTGGGAATCGCGTTGGCCGCCTTGGTACTTCCCGAGCTCGGCGAGCGCAGCATCTCGGTTGCGCTGTTGTTCCCGGCGGCCGTGTGCGCGGTGTCCGCGGTGCTGTGCGCCGTGTGGGTGCGCGATCCCGCACGCCCCGAACGGTCGGCCGCCGACAAGGCTGAATTGGCCAGCCCGTACCGCGGCAGCGCCGTGCTGTGGCGCATTCACTTCGCGTCGGCGCTGCTCATGGTGCCGCAGACCGTGGTCCTGACGTTCATGCTGGTCTGGTTGATGAAGAGCCAGCACTGGTCGATCGCGACGGCCGGCATCTTGGTGAGTTTCTCGCAGCTGCTGAGCGCGCTGGGTCGCATCGCCGTCGGTAGATGGTCGGACCGCCTGGGATCGCGAATGCGCCCGATCCGCATCATCGCGGTGACCGCCGCTGTGGTGATGATATTGCTGGCGATCGCCGATCACGCGCACTCGGTGGTGGCGGTGACGCTGATGGTCGCCGCGTCGGTGATCACCGTGCTGGACAATGGATTGGCGTTCACCGCCATTCCGGAAGTGGCCGGGCGCTTTTGGAGCGGGCGCGCCATGGGCGCGCAGAACACCACCCAGCGGCTCACCGCGGCGGTCGGGCCGCCGGTATTCGGCGAGGTGATCGACGCGACGGGGTACCCGCTGGCGTTCGCGGTGTGCGCGCTGTTTCCGGTGTTGGCCTTGCCGTTGGTGCCGTCGGAGGCGCGCTCGCGCGCGGCCGCCCGCGATTAAAGCCCGGCGGCAATCCGTTCGCCGACCTCGCGGGTGGAGAGCCGTTCGCTCCCGCGCGTTGCCAGGTGCCGCTCGACGGCCCGGTCCACCCGGGCGGCGGCCTCGTCCTCGCCGAGATGGGCGAGCAGCAACGCCACCGACATGATCGCCGCGGTCGGATCGGCGATGCCCTGCCCGGCGATATCCGGCGCGCTGCCGTGGACGGGCTCGAACATCGAGGGGTTGGTCCGGGTGGCGTCGATATTTCCGCTGGCGGCCAAGCCAATTCCGCCACATACCGCCGCCGACAGGTCGGTGATGATGTCGCCGAACAGGTTGTCGGTGACGATCACGTCGAAGCGACCGGGGTCGGTGACCATGAAGATGGTGGCCGCGTCGATGTGCTGATAGGCCACCTCGACGTCGGGATAGTCCTGGCCGACCTCGGCCACGATGCGCGACCACAACCTGCCGGCGAAGGTCAGCACGTTGGTTTTGTGCACCAGTGTCAAGTGCTTTCGGCGCCGCTGAGCGCGCTCGAACGCGTCGGCGACCACGCGTCGCACACCGAATGCGGTGTTCTGGCTGACCTCGGTGGCGACCTCGTTGGGCGTTCCGACGCGGATGGCGCCGCCGGTGCCGGTGTAGGGACCTTCGGTCCCCTCGCGCACCACCACGAAGTCGATCTCGGGGTTGCCGGCCAGCGGGCTGTTCACTCCCGGATACAGCCGCCCGGGCCGCAAGTTGATGTGATGGTCCAGCTCGAAACGTAAGCGCAGCAACAAACCTCGCTCCAGCACGCCGCTGGGCACCGACGGGTCACCGATGGCGCCGAGCAGGATGGCGTCATGCGCGCGCAGCTCGTCGACCGCCGAGTCCGGCAGCAGCTCGCCGGTGGCGTGGTAACGGCGCGCACCCAGGTCGTAGCTGGTCTTCTCCACCCCGGGCAGCACCGCGTCCAGGACTTTGATGGCCTCGGACACGACCTCCGGCCCGATACCGTCGCCCTCGATCACCGCGAGTCTCATGAAAGATCAACCACCTCAAGCTTGTTCGCGCCGACGGCCGCACCGATTTCCGACCGCACGTCGCCGGGCACGTCTCGGTCCAGGCGCAGCAGGATCGTCGCCCCCGGGCCCTCGGCGTCCTCGGAGAGTTGCGCGGCCTGGATATTCACCCCGGCCGAGCCCAGCAGGGTGCCGATCTTGCCCAGCGCGCCGGGCTGGTCGACGTAGTTGATCACCAGATTGATGCCGCGGGCGCGCAGGTCGAAGTTGCGGCCGTTGATCTGCACGATCTTCTCCACCAGCTGCGGCCCGGACAGCGTGCCGGCGACGTTGACCGCGCTGCCGTCGTGCGCGACCGCGCGCACGTCGACCACGCTGCGGTGGTTCGGGCTTTCCGAGGCCGTGCCGATCTCGGCGGTGACGCCGCGCTCTTCGGCCAGCCCCGGCGCGTTGACGAACGTCACCGGACCCTCGACGACGGCCGAGAACAACCCGCGCAGAGCCGAAAGCTTCAGCACCTCAACGTCTTCGGAAGCGAGCTCACCGCGCACCTGCACCGACAACGACACCGGCGGGCCGTCAGACAGCGTGGCGGCCAGCACGCCGAGCTTGCGCACCAGATCCAGCCACGGCGCCACCTCTTCGTTGACCACCCCGCCGCCGACGTTGACGGCGTCGGGAACGAATTCCCCGGCCAGCGCGAGCTTCACGCTCGCTGCGACATCGGTACCGGCCCGGTCCTGGGCCTCCTCGGTGGACGCCCCGAGATGCGGCGTGACCACCACCTGCGGCAGCTCGAACAGCGGGCTGTCGGTGCACGGCTCTTTGGAGAAAACGTCGAGGCCGGCCGCGCGCACGTGGCCACTGCGCACCGCGTCGGCCAGCGCCCCCTCGTCGACCAGGCCACCGCGGGCGGCGTTGACGATGATGACGCCCGGCTTGGTTTTCGCCAGCGCGTCCTTGCCGATCAGCCCGGCCGTTTCGGGCGTCTTCGGCAGGTGCACCGAGATGAAGTCGGCGCGGGCCAGCAGTTCGTCCAGCGTCAACAGCTCGATGCCCAGCTGCGCCGCGCGGGCCGGCGACACGTAGGGGTCATAGGCGATCAGGTGGGTGCCGAAGGCGCTGAGCCGCTGGGCAACCAGCTGCCCGATCCTGCCCAGCCCGACGACGCCGACCGTCTTGCCGAAAATCTCGGTGCCCGAGAACGACGACCGCTTCCAGGCGCGCTCGCGCAGCGAGGCGTCGGCCGCCGGGATCTCGCGGGCCGCGGACAGCAGCAGCGCCAGCGCATGCTCGGCGGCGCTGTGAATGTTCGACGTCGGCGCGTTGACCACCAGGACACCGCGCTCGGTGGCGGCATCCACGTCAACGTTGTCCAGGCCAACCCCGGCGCGGGCGACGATCTTCAGCTTGGGCGCCGCCGCCAGCACCTCGGCGTCGACGGTGGTGGCCGAGCGCACCAGCAGCGCGTCGGCCTCCGGCACGGCCGCCAGCAGCTTCTCCCGATCGGGCCCGTCGACCCAGCGCACCTCGACCTGGTCGCCCAGGGCCGCGACGGTTGATTCAGCGAGCTTGTCGGCAATGAGTACAACAGGCAGATTCACCCGGCCAGCCTATCGGCTGTAATTGACGGGTGGACATCACCATCGTCGGCAGCGGACCCAACGGGTTGACCGCCGCCGTAATCTGCGCCCGGGCAGGCCTGAAAGTGCAGGTCGTCGAAGCTCAACCGACGTTTGGCGGGGGTGCGCGCACCGCGGCCGACCCGGATTCTGCGGGAGTCTTGCACGACATCTGCTCGGCGGTGCACCCGTTGGCGCTGGCATCGCCGTTCTTCAAAGAGTTCGACCTGCCCGCGCGCGGCGTGCAATTGGCGGTGCCCGAGATTTCCTACGCCAACCCGCTGCCGGGCCGCCCGGCCGCCATCGCGTACCGCGACCTGGACCGCACCTGCGCCGAATTGGACCGCGGCGCGTCCTTCCGGCGCCTGCTCGGCCCCTTGGTCGAGCGCTCCGACGACGTGGTGGCCCTGCTGCTGGGCGACAAACGGTCGGTGCCGAACTCGGTGCCGTCCGCGTGGCGGCTCGGGCTGCGGATGCTGGCCCAAGGCACCCCCGCATGGGGGTCGCTGGCCGGCGAAGACGCCCGCGCCCTGTTCACCGGCGTTGCCGCCCATATCATTTCGCGGATGCCGTCGTTGACGGCGGCCGGCGCCGGGATGATGCTGGCAACCCTCGCGCATTCGGTGGGCTGGCCGATCCCGGCGGGCGGCAGCCAGGCGATCACCGACGCGCTGATCGCCGACCTGCGCGCCCACGGCGGCGAACTGACCGCCGGCACGGAGGTCACATCTCCGCCTGGCGGAGTCGTCGCCTTCGACACGGCGCCGACCGCGCTGCTGCGGATCTACGGCGACGCGCTCCCGACGCGCTACGCCAAGGCGTTGCGGCGCTACACATTTGGTCCCGGGGTCGCCAAGGTCGACTTCGTGCTGAGCGACGAGATCCCCTGGGCGGACCCGCGGCTACGGCAGGCCCCCACCCTGCATCTCGGCGGCACGCGAGCGCAGATGGCCCGCGCCGAGGCCGACATCGCCGCGGGCCGCCACGCGCAATGGCCGATGGTACTGGCCGCCTCCCCGCACATCGCCGACCCCGGCCGCATCGACGCCGCCGGACGCCGCCCGTTCTGGAGCTATGCCCACGTGCCGTCGCGGTCCACCGTCGACCCGACCGAAGCCGTGACCGCGGTGGTCGAGCGGTTCGCGCCCGGCTTCCGCGACGTCGTGGTGGCCGCACGCGCGGTGCCCGCCGCGCGGCTGTGCGACCACAACGCCAACTATGTCGGCGGCGACATCGGGATGGGCGGCAATTCGGCCTGGCGGGCGATCGCGGGCCCGACACCGCGGCTAAACCCTTGGCGCACACCCATTCCCAAGGTGTACCTGTGTTCGGCGGCCACACCGCCGGGCGGCGGCGTCCACGGCATGGCCGGCTACTACGCCGCGCGCACCCTGTTGCGCCGCGAATTCGGGATCGGCATGCCTAAGCTGGCCCCGTGACCAAACTCGCGATCATCTATTACTCGGCCACCGGCCACGGCACCACGATGGCGCAGCGCGTCGCCGCGGCGGCCGAATCGGCCGGGGCCGAAGTCCGCCTGCGCCACGTCGCCGAAACCCAGGACCCCGCCTCGTTCGCCCACAACCCGGCCTGGACGGCGAACTACGAGGCCACCAAGGACCTTCCGGCGGCCACCGGCGACGACATCGTCTGGGCCGACGCGGTGATCTTCGGTTCGCCGACGCGATTCGGCTCTCCGGCAGCGCAACTGCGCGCGTTCCTCGACTCGCTGGGCGGGCTGTGGGCGCAACGCAAGCTCGCCGACAAGGTGTACGCGGGCTTCACGTCGTCCAACACCGTGCACGGCGGTCAGGAAACCACCCTGCTCTCGCTGTACATCACGCTGATGCATTTCGGCGGCATCATCGTGCCCCCGGGCTACACGGATCCGTGCAAGTTCGTCGACGGCAATCCGTATGGGGTCAGCCTGGTCACCACCCACGACAACATCACCGAATTCGACGAGCCCACTGACAAGGCCCTCGAGCACCTGGCCCGCCGAGTGGTCGAAACGGCGGACCGCCTCACCTCGTCCTGAGCCGCCTCGCCTCTTAGCCCGCCGAACGTGCACTCACGGCGAAAAAATCGAAAACTCGCCCCGAGTGCACGCTCGGCGCCGAAAAGCTAAGCCGTCTCGGTGATCGGCCGGTCCACCCAGCTCATCAGGTCGCGGAGCTTCTTGCCGGTGACCTCGATGGGGTGCTCGGCGTTCTCCTTGCGCAGCTGCTCGAGTTGCTTGTTGCCGCCCTCGACGTTGGCGACCAGCTTCTTGACGAAGTCACCGTTCTGGATGTCGCGCAGGATCTCCCGCATGCGGTCCTTGGTGCCGGCGTCGATGACGCGCGGCCCCGACAGATACCCGCCGAACTCCGCGGTGTCGGACACCGAGTAGTTCATCCGGGCGATGCCGCCCTCGTACATCAGGTCGACGATCAGCTTGAGCTCGTGCAGCACCTCGAAGTACGCCATCTCCGGCGGGTAGCCCGCCTCGACCATCACGTCGAAACCGGTCTTCACCAATTCCTCTGTGCCACCGCACAAGACGGCTTGCTCACCGAACAGGTCGGTTTCGGTCTCGTCCTTGAAGGTGGTCTTGATGACGCCGGCGCGGGTGCCGCCGATGGCCTTGGCGTAGGACAGGGCGAGCGCCTCACTGTTGCCGGACGGGTCCTGGTCGACCGCGATCAGGCAGGGCACGCCCTTGCCGTCGACGAACTGCCGGCGCACCAGATGCCCGGGGCCCTTGGGCGCGACCATCGCGATGGTGACGTCGGCCGGCGGCTTGATCAGGTCGAAGTGGATGTTGAGGCCGTGACCGAAAAACAAAGCGTCACCGGGCTTCAGGTTCGGCTCGATGTCGTTCTTGAAGATGTCGGCCTGCGCGGTGTCGGGCGCCAGCAGCATGATCACGTCGGCCCACTTGGCGACCTCGGCGGGGGTGTCGACGTCCAGGCCCTGCTCGGAAACCTTGGCGCGGGACTTCGAACCCTCCTTCAGGCCCACCTTCACCTGCACGCCGGAGTCGCGCAGGCTCAACGAGTGCGCGTGCCCCTGGCTGCCGTATCCGATGACCCCGACCTTGCGACCCTGGATGATGGTCAGGTCCGCATCGTCGTCGTAGAACATTTCTAGTGCCACTGTTGAATATCTCCTTGTGTGTTACTTGGCCGTGCCGATTCCGCGGGGACCGCGAGACAACGACACCACTCCCGATTGGACGATTTCACGGATACCGAACGGTTCCAGGATCCGCAGCAGCGCCTCGATCTTGCCGCGGTCGCCCGTCGCCTCGATCGTCAGCGCCTCCGTTGATACGTCAATCACCTTGGCGCGGAACAGGTTCACCGC
Organism: Mycobacterium sp. NTMscope_Eco_3; assembly: GCF_976985685.1. Lineage (NCBI taxonomy): Bacteria > Bacillati > Actinomycetota > Actinomycetes > Mycobacteriales > Mycobacteriaceae > Mycobacterium > Mycobacterium sp. NTMscope_Eco_3. Next base: position 3,810,614 of record NZ_CDRJYZ010000001.1, read on the forward strand.
TTCGATCACCTGACTGCGGGTACCGGCGTCGGCGCGCACCTTGATCATCGCCAATTCCCGCGACACCGAGTTGCCGTCGTCCAGCTCGACGATCTTGATGACATTGATCAGCTTGTTGAGCTGCTTGGTGATCTGCTCGAGCGGGGTCTCCTCGGCGGAGACCACGATCGTCATCCGGGACATGTCCTTCTGCTCGGTCGCGCCGACAGCCAGCGACTCGATGTTGAAGCCGCGCCGCGAGAACAGCGCGGCCACGCGGGCGAGCACACCGGGTTTGTCTTCGACCAGCACCGAGAGAGTGTGCGTCTGCGGACTCATCAGGCGTGTCCTTCACTCTCGTCGTCGAACAGCGGGCGGATCCCCCGGGCCGCTTGAATCTCGTCATTGCTGGTGCCGGCGGCCACCATCGGCCACACCTGCGCGTCCGCTCCGACGATGAAGTCGATCACCACCGGGCGGTCGTTGATCGCACGCGCCGCGTTGATCACGTCGGCGACGTCTTCCTCACGCTCGCAACGCAACCCGACGCAACCCAGCGCCTCCGCCAGCTTCACGAAGTCCGGGATGCGGTGCGAATGCGTGGCCAGATCCGTTTGCGAGTAACGCTCTTCGTAGAACAGCGTCTGCCACTGGCGGACCATGCCCAGGTTGCCGTTGTTGATCAGCGCCACCTTGATCGGCACGCCTTCGATTGCGCAGGTGGCCAATTCCTGATTGGTCATCTGGAAACAGCCGTCGCCGTCGATCGCCCACACCTCCGCGTCCGGGCGGGCCATCTTGGCGCCCATGGCGGCCGGGATGGCGAACCCCATGGTGCCCAGACCGCCGGAGTTGAGCCAGGTGCGCGGTTTCTCATACGAGATGAATTGCGCCGCCCACATCTGGTGCTGCCCGACGCCGGCGACGTAAATGGCGTCCGGACCGGCGATCTGGCCCAGCTTCTCGATGACGTATTCCGGGCCGAGGCTGCCGTCGCTCTGCGGCCCGTAGCTGAGCGGGTACGTGGACCGAACCCCGTCGAGGTAGGCCCACCACTCGGTCATGTCGATCTTGCCGGGCACCCCGTCGTGGCGCAGCTGCTCGAGCAGCTCGGCGATGACGGCCTTGACGTCGCCGACGATCGGCACGTCGGCATGGCGGTTCTTGCCGATCTCGGCCGGGTCGATGTCGGCGTGGATGACCTTGGCGTCGGGCGCGAAGGTGTCCAGCTTCCCGGTCACCCGGTCATCGAAGCGGGTCCCCAGCGCGATCAGCAGGTCGCTGCGCTGCAGCGCGGCCACCGCGGCGACGGTGCCGTGCATGCCGGGCATGCCCATGTGCTGACGGTGGCTGTCCGGGAACGCGCCGCGCGCCATCAGCGTGGTCACCACGGGGATGCCGGTCAGCTCGGCCAGCTCGCGCAGCTGCTCGGTCGCGTCCCCCCGGATGACGCCCCCACCCACGTACAGCACCGGTTTGCGGGCGGCCGCGATCAGCTTGGCGGCCTCCCGGATCTGCCGGTTGTGCGGTTTGGTGTTCGGCTTATATCCGGGCAGGTCGATGCGCGGCGGCCAGCTGAACGTGCATTGGCCCTGCAGCACGTCCTTGGGGATGTCGACGAGCACCGCGCCGGGGCGGCCCGACGAGGCGATGTGGAAGGCCTCGGCGAGCACCTGCGGGATCTCGTTGCCGGAACGGACCAGGAAGTTGTGCTTGGTGATCGGCATCGTGATGCCCGAGATGTCGGCTTCCTGGAAGGCGTCGGTGCCGATCAGCGTGCGCCCGACCTGGCCGGTGACGGCGACCACGGGGATCGAGTCCATCTGGGCGTCGGCCAGCGCGGTGACCAGGTTGGTGGCCCCAGGGCCGGACGTCGCCATGCAGACGCCGACCTTGCCGGTGGCGTGCGCGTAGCCGCTGGCGGCGTGACCGGCACCCTGCTCGTGGCGGACCAGCACGTGACGCAGCTTCTTCGAGTCGAACAGCGGGTCATAGACCGGCAGCACGGCGCCGCCGGGAATGCCGAAGATGACCTCGACGTCGAGTTCCTCCAGCGAACGGATCACCGACTGCGCGCCGGTAAGTTGCTCGGGCCCAATGCGTTTCGGCTTGCCGTTCGCAGACTTCGCGGCGGGCTTCACCGCGTCGGTGGCGATGTCGGCGGCGCCCGGTGTGTCGGGGGCGGGCCGCCTGGTGGGAGCGCTCACTGGCTTTCAGTCCTTATTCACTCTGGGAATCTCGCGGGGGCAACAAAAAACCCCCGACAGCTCATCTGCTGCACGAGGGTTGCGCGTTGGTGCTGGATTGCTTCAAATGCTGACGGGCAAGTCAGGCACCAACGCGCCTAATTACTACGAGCATCCCGGGCTTTCCGGCGGTATCCATAGCGCTCGACGGTAGTCTTCGCACAGCTCAGCAGTCAAATCCGTCACCGTCACCAGCCGGGTTGGGCGCGGCGCCGCCGCGGGAGCGCTCGCGGGATCGTCCGGGCGCCCCGGGTGAAATGATGGTCGGGTGGCTACCGGTCCGTCTTCCCGAACACCTCTCGTGATCAAGGTGTCGCCCATCGCGCATCTGGCCGTCGGATTCTTGGCCCTGGGGTTGCTGATCCCGGTGATGCTGTGGCCGCCGTCCGCGCTGCTGCTGCTCGTTCCGGTGGTGCTGTCGGCGATGATCGTCCGGCTACGGACCGTCGCCGACGACCGCGGCGTCACCGTCCGGACGCTGCTGGGCAGCAAGACCGTGAACTGGGACGACATCGACGGACTGCGTTTCTACCGCGGTTCGTGGGCACGCGCCCGCCTCAAGAGCGGCGCCGAGCTGCGATTGCCGGCGGTCACCTTCTCGACGCTGCCGGAGCTGACCGCGGCCAGCTCGGGACGGGTTCCCAACCCCTATCGGTGAGGGCGGCCCGGTTCAGCCGATCGGGTTCACGCCATTGAGCGCCACCCACACGCCGATACCGGCGGCGACGCCGGCCAGCAGCGCGACGAAGGACCCGATGAACGGCCGATGGGCCCAGCCCCGGCGCGCGTCGAGACCGTAGCGGCCGGGTCCGCACAAGATGACCGCGGCGGCCATGGCGATGAGGGTGAGCTGGTATTCGTGCCCCTCGGGCAGGAAGAACGAGAAGGTGTGGGTGTGCGGCCGCGCCGAGACGGTGGCCAACAGACCGTTGATCAAAAATGCCAGCGCGCCGGCCGCGGCCAGCGGCGTGAACAGGCCCAGCACCAGCAGCACACCGGCCACCAGCTCGCCGCCGGCGCTCACGTAGGCGAGGATGTCGGCGTGCTGGTAGCCGACGTCGGACAGTGAGTTCCTGAAGCCGGTCACTCCCGAGCCGCCCCACCAGCCGAACAGCTTCTGCAGACCGTGGGCGCCGAGCACCACTCCCAGCCCGACCCGCAACACCAGCAAACCGAGGTGCTGGGTTCCGCGCCGGCCGACGTCGTGCAACCGGTCGTCGTGCTCGTCCTCGTCGATCTCCACGGAGTCGGGCGCCGCGTGCCGGGCGGCCGAATGCGGCTGGACATACGGCAGCGGCTCCTGGTGTTCCAGCAGGTTGTAACCCCCGGCCCCGGACCCGGCCATCGCCGCGGCGGCGCCGTAGGGGATGACGGTGGTGGTCCCCGTTGACGGGTTGAAGTCGCCGGGGTAGCCGACCGGCGTCAGATCATCTTCGGGGTCGACCAGACGCGCCGAGGCGGGGCGTCCCGGGGTCGGCTCCGGGGATTCGCCGGGCCGCTGCCAATCTGCGTCATTCGGTTGACTGGTCACGGGAGTCAGGGTAAGGGCAGATGGCCCCCGAATTGGGGATTTGAGCGGCGCTTTCGCCAGGCAATCGGCGGTTTGACCGCCAAATACGCCCGGATCGGTCCGAAATTGGCCCCCGAGCCGGTCTGGAGGGCCCCGACGGCACGATTCGACGCCCGGCGGCGACGGCCGGAAAGTGGGACCCGATCGAGTTTTCGGCGGCGGGCAAGCGGGACGTGTGTGGCGGCGGCGCAGGCGATGTCCGTAGCCTGACGGTCATGCGACTAGGGCGATCGGGGCGGTCGGTTCGGCGCGGGCTCGCCGCGCTGTGTGCCCTCGTGCTGGTGACGAGCGGGTGCGCGCGCTTCAACGACGCGCAATCACAACCGTTCACCACCGCCCCGGAATTGAAGCCGCAGCCCAGCTCGACGCCTCCCCCGCCGCCGCCGCTGCCGCCCACCCCGTTCCCGAAGGCCTGCCCGGCGCCGGGCGTCATGCAGGGCTGCCTGGAGAGCACCAGCGGCCTGATCATGGGGCCCGACAGCAAAACCGCGCTGGTCGCCGAGCGCACCACCGGCGCGGTCAAGGAGATCTCGGTCAGCGCCGAGCCGAAGGTGAAGATGGTCATTCCCGTCGACCCGTCCGGGGATGGCGGGCTGATGGACATCGTGCTCTCACCCACCTACACCCAAGACCGCCTGATGTACGCCTACGTCAGCACTCCGACCGACAACCGGGTCATCCGGATCGCCGACGGCGACATCCCGAAGGACATCCTGACCGGAATCCCCAAGGGCGCCACCGGCAACGCCGGGGCGTTGATCTTCACCAGTCCCACCACGCTGGTCGTGCTGACCGGCGACGCCGGTAACCCGGCGATGGCCGCCGACCCCAATTCGCTGGCCGGCAAGGTGCTGCGCATCGAGCAGCCGACCACCATCGGTCAGGCGCCGCCGACCACGGCGCTGTCCGGCGTGGGTTCGGGCGGCGGCTTGTGCATCGACCCGGTGGACGGCTCGCTGTATGTCGCCGACCGCACGCCGACCGCAGATCGGTTGCAGCGCATCACCAAAACGTCGGACGTCTCCACGGTGTGGACCTGGCCGGACAAACCCGGCGTGGCCGGATGCGCGGCGATGGACGGCACGGTGCTGGTCAACCTGATCAACACCAAACTGACGGTGGCGGTCCGGCTGGCTCCGACCACGGGTGCGGTCACCGGTGAACCCGACGTCGTCCGCAAAGACACCCACGCGCACGCGTGGGCGCTACGCATGTCACCCGATGGAAACGTCTGGGGCGCAACCGTAAACAAGACGGCGGGCGACGCCGAGAAGCTGGACGACGTGGTGTTCCCGCTCTTCCCGCAGGGCGGTGGCTTCCCCCGCAACAACGACGACAAGACGTAGCGCGGGCCAGCCCATTTTCGCGAAAGTGCAACTGGCGACGCATTTGCGAGAAGCGCCGTCGACAACCGCACTTTCGCGAGGTGGTGGGGCTAGCCCTGGCCGCAGGCCGCCAGGACAAGTTCGCGCACCCGGGCGGCGTCGGCCTGCCCGCGGGTGGCCTTCATCACCGCCCCGACGATCGCGCCCGCCGCGGCCACCTTTCCGCCCCGGATCTTCTCCGCCACATCGGGATTGGCGGCCAGCGCCTCGTCGACGGCGGCCTGGGTGACCGAGTCGTCACGCACCAGCGCCAGGCCGCGGGCGGTCATCACTTCCTCGGGCTCGCCCTCCCCGGCCAGCACACCCTCGACGACCTGGCGCGCCAGTTTGGTGGACAGCTTGCCCTCGTCGACCAAAGCCACCACCGCGGCGACCTGCGCGGGCGTGATGGCTAGCTCGTCGAGCGCGACGTTGGCCTCATTGGCCTTCTGCATCAAGAAGTTTCCCCACCAGGCGCGCGCCTGCTCGCTGGATGCGCCGTGTTCGATGGTGGCAGTGACGAGTTCGATCGCGCCGGCGTTGACCAGGTCGCGCATCACCTCGTCGGAGATTCCCCACTCTTCCTGAATTCGCTTGCGGCTCAACCACGGTAGCTCGGGGATGGTCTGCCGTAGCCGCTCGACCAGTTCGCGGCTGGGCGCCACGGGCTCCAGGTCGGGCTCGGGGAAGTAGCGGTAGTCCTCGGCGGTCTCCTTGACGCGGCCCGGGCTGGTGTAGCCCGACTCGTGAAAGTGCCGGGTTTCCTGGGTGATCTGGCCGCCCGAGGCCAGAACCGCGGCCTGACGCTGCATCTCGTAGCGCACGGCCACCTCGACGCTTTTGAGCGAGTTGACGTTCTTGGTTTCGGTGCGGGTACCGAACTCGGCCTGACCGGTCGGCTTCAGCGACACGTTGGCGTCACAGCGCATCGAACCCTGATCCATCCGGACATCGGATACGTCCAAGGCGCGCAACAGGTCCCGCAACGCCGTCACGTAGGCCCGGGCGATCTGCGGCGCCCGGTCCCCGGCCCCGACGATGGGCTTGGTGACGATCTCGATCAGTGGCACCCCGGCGCGGTTGTAGTCGATCAGCGACGTCGTCGCGCCGTGAATGCGACCGGTCTCGCTGCCGATGTGGGTGAGCTTGCCGGTGTCTTCCTCCATGTGCGCGCGCTCGATCTCCACCCGCCAGGTGCTGCCGTCTTCCAGCGGGGCCTCGAGGTAGCCGTTGATGGCGATGGGCTCGTCGTACTGCGAAATCTGGTAGTTCTTCGGCATGTCCGGGTAGAAGTAGTTCTTCCGGGCGAAGCGGCACCAGGGCACGATCTCGCAATTGAGCGCCAGCCCGATCCGGATGGCCGACTCCACCGCGGTCTGGTTGAGCACCGGCAGCGAGCCGGGCAGCCCGAGGCACACCGGGCACACCTGGGTGTTGGGCTCGGCGCCGAACGCGGTGGTGCAGCCGCAGAACATCTTGGTGACGGTGGACAGCTCGACGTGCACCTCGAGGCCCAGGACGGGGTCGAAACGCGCGATGACGTCGTCGTACTCCATCAGGTCGGCGCTGGCGGCAACACTCATGCGCTCGATCCTAATGGTGGTGGCGGTCGTGCTCCCCTCCCCTGCCCGGGAACATCCCGGCCAGCACGGCGGCCATCTCGAGGTAGCTGCGCCGGCTCTCCTTGCTCATTCGGTCCAGCGCGATCTTCCTGCCCTCGTGCACGTGCCGGTCGAACGGCAGCACCACCGTGGCGGCGACGCGCGCGGACAGTCGGTCGAGTTCCGTGACGGCCACGCCTTCCACCTTGGCAGGCTCGAGGTGATTGACCGCGAGCACGGTCGACGTCATCAGTCGTTGATACCCGTTGTGGCACAGCCACTCCAGGGTCGTCTGGGTCTTGCGTATCGCATCGATGGAGGTGCTCGTGACCACCACGAGGGCCCGCGACTCCGGCAGAACCGCCTCCATCACAGTGGAATTGAGCGACTTCACGCAATCGACGAGCACCACCGAATACTGATTTCGCAGCATCGAGAACACCCGCAGGACGTCACGGCGCTCCAGGCGCCAGTCGGTGCGCGCGTAGTCCGGCAATCCGAGCACTTCCAGCCCGAAACCGTTCATATAGGTCAGCGCCCGGATGTCCTCGTAGCGGGTTGCCGGGCCGCCGCGGAGCAGGTCGGCCATGCTGTGCGGGTTGTGACGGCCGTGGCGTTCCGCCAGGTCGCCCGCGTCGATGTCGAGGGCGAGCACCCGGTCGTTGCGCACCGCGGCGAAGGTCGAGCCGAGGCCCTCGACCACGGCGGTCTTGCCGACCCCGCCTTTGAGGTTGAGGACGGCGATCGGGAAGGCGCCCCCCACGGTCGCGCGGATGCGATCCCGCAGCTCGTTTTCGTAGGCGGTGTTTTTGCCGGGTCCGAGATCGATCCCGGTGACCTTGTGGATCAGCCCTCGCCAGTTGAGCCTGGCGTCGGTATCGGGGTGGTCGAAGCGGTCCAGCGCCGTCTCGCCCAGCATCGGCCCCGGGTGGGGCGGCGGTCCCGGGCGACGGCGGGCGGGATCGCGGGGTTGCGGCACCGTGGTGTCCGACGGGCCGGCGCCGGCGCGCCACCCGGGCGGACGCGGGTCGTGGTGTGGCGGGCCCGGCGGTCCCGCCGATCCCATAGATTGCTGAACGTCGCCGCGACTTGCACCACGGTTGCTCATACCCTGGTATAGCCGCTATGCACGGGTCCGGAAACCACCAAGATGCGCTGATTGCGCACCACATAGGCCATTTGCCGGCACGTTCACGCCGCGGCCGATCCCCCGCCACCGGTTGTTCGCCCGGAGGGCCTAACCGAAGAAAGCGGCGGCGTCGTCGTAGCGGCTCTCGGGTACCAGCTTGAGCTGGCGTACCGCATCGGCCAACGGCACCCGGCCGATGTCCTGGCCCCGCAGCGACACCATCTGGCCGTATTCGCCGGCATGCGCCGCGTCGGCCGCGTTCACGCCGAACCGGGTGGCCAGCACCCGGTCATACGCCGTCGGGGTGCCGCCGCGCTGGACGTGGCCCAGCACCGTCACCCGGACGTCCTTGTTGATGCGCTTCTCCACCTCGGCGCCCAGCTGCGCGGCCACACCGGTGAATTTCTCGTGGCCGAATTCGTCAATTCCGCCCTCCCGCAACGCAATCGAGCCAGGTATCGGTTTGGCGCCCTCGGCGACCACGCAGATGAAGTGTGAATCTCCGCGCTGGAAGCGGCGTTTGACGAGCCGGCAGACCTCTTCGACATCGAAGGGTTGCTCGGGGATCAGCGTCATGTGCGCGCCGGAAGCCAGGCCCGCGTTCAGCGCGATCCAGCCCGCGTGCCGGCCCATCACCTCCACCAGCATCACGCGCTGGTGGGACTCGGCGGTGCTGTGCAACCGGTCGATCGCCTCGGTGGCGACGGTCAACGCGGTGTCGTGGCCGAAAGTCACGTCCGTGCAATCGATGTCGTTGTCGATTGTCTTCGGGACGCCGACCACGGGCACGTTCTCCTCCGAGAGCCAGTGCGCGGCCGTCAGCGTGCCTTCCCCGCCGATCGGGATGAGGACGTCGATCCCGTTGTCGTCGAGAGTCTGCTTCACCTGGTTGAGCCCGGCCCGCAGCTTGTCGGGATTCACGCGGGCGGTGCCCAGCATCGTTCCGCCCTTGGCCAGCAGGCGGTCGTTGCGGTCGTCGTTCTGCAGCTGGACGCGCCGGTTCTCCAGCAACCCGCGCCACCCGTCCTGGAATCCGACCACCGAGGAGCCGTACCGGGAGTCGCACGTACGCACCACCGCCCGGATGACGGCGTTGAGCCCGGGGCAGTCGCCGCCTCCGGTGAGCACTCCGATCCGCATACGTCCTATCTTGCCGGGCGGCGGCCTAGTGGCGCGAGCAAACCTCAGATCGCGGTTGGCAGCGGCCCGCGGGCCGCTTCGTAGGCGGCGCCGACCCGGTACAGGCGGTCGTCGGCCAGCGCGGGCGCCATGATCTGCAAGCCGACCGGCAAGTCGTCGTCCGGCGAGAGGCCCGAGGGCACCGAAATACCGCAATGACCGGCCAGGTTCAGCGGCAGGGTGCACAGGTCGAACAGGTACATCGCCAGCGGATCGTCGACCTTCTCCCCGAGGCCGAACGCCGTCGTCGGGGTCGCCGGCGACACCACGACGTCCACGGACCGATAGGCCTCGTCCAGATCGCGGGCAATCAGGGTGCGCACCTTCTGAGCCTGGTTGTAGTAGGCGTCGTAGTAGCCGGCCGAGAGCGCGTAGGTGCCGATCATGATGCGCCGCTTGACCTCCGGGCCGAAGCCGGCGGCGCGGGTCAGTGCCATCACCTCCTCGGCGCTGTGGCTGCCGTCGTCGCCGATCCGCAGCCCGTAGCGCATCGCGTCGAAGCGCGCCAGGTTGCTCGACACCTCCGACGGCAGGATCAGGTAGTAGGCCGACAGCGCGTACTCGAAGTGCGGGCAGTCGACTTCGCTCACCTCGGCGCCCAGCGCGGTCAGCTGCGCGACGGCGGCCTCGAACGAGGCCAGCACTCCGGGCTGATACCCCTCGCCGCGCAGCTGCTTGACCACGCCGACGCGCACACCCTTGAGGTCGCCGGCCGCCCCGGCCTTCGCCGCGCCGACCACGTCGGGAACGGCCGCGTCGACGGACGTCGAGTCGCGGGTGTCATGCCCGGCGATCACCTGATGCAGCAGCGCGGTGTCCAGCACAGTGCGCGCGCACGGGCCGCCCTGATCCAGCGACGACGCGCACGCCACCAGGCCGTAGCGCGACACCGTGCCGTAAGTCGGTTTGACGCCGACGGTCGCGGTCAGCGCGGCGGGCTGCCGAATGGAACCGCCGGTGTCGGTCCCGATGGCCAGCGGCGCCTGGAATGCGGCCAAGGCGGCCGCGCTGCCGCCGCCGGAGCCGCCGGGCACCCGGTCGACGTTCCACGGGTTGCGGGTGGGGCCGTACGCGGAGTTCTCGGTCGAGGAGCCCATCGCGAACTCGTCCATGTTGGTCTTGCCCAGGATCGGGATGCCCGCGGCGCGCAACCGCGAGGTGACGGTGGCGTCATAGGGGGCGCGCCAGCCCTCGAGGATCTTGGACCCGCAGGTGGTGGGCATGTCGACGGTGGTGAAGACATCCTTGAGCGCCAGCGGCACCCCGGCAAGCGGCGACGGCAGCCGCTCGCCCGCGGCCACCGCCTCGTCGACGACGGCGGCCGCGCCGAGCGCCTCGTCGGCCGCCACGTGCAGGAAGGCGTGGTAGCGATCGTCGGTCGCCTCGATCTGGTCCAGGCACGCCTGGGTGACCTCGACCGACGACAGCTCCTTGGCGGCGATCCGGGCGGCCAGCGTGGCGGCGTCGGATCGGATGACCTCGTTCACTCGCTGTCCCCCAGGATCTGCGGGACCGCGAAGCGGCCGTCGACGGCCGACGGCGCCTCGGCCAGCGCTTCGGCCTGCGTCAGGCAGGGGGCCGGCTCGTCGGGGCGGGTGACGTTGACGTCCTTGAGCGGGTTGTCGGTCGCCTCGACGCCGGTGACGTCGACCGCCTGCACCTGGCTGACGTGGGTCAGGATGGCGTCGAGTTGGCCGGCGAAGCTGTCGAGCTCGCTGTCGGTCAACGCGAGCCTGGACAGCCGGGCCAGGTGCGCTACCTCGTCGCGGGAGATCTGGGACACGACTGCAAAGCCTAATCCGAATCCGGTCATGGACTCGTCGTGGGTTTCCTTCAAGAACAATTCATTCCTGGTTGCCGCCGTAGGCGTTGGAGTTGTCGAGCAGACGTCGCAGTAGGTCCATCGGATCGCCAGTGCCGAGGCGATGCCCGACAACGCCCCCGTTGCCGGCGATGGGAATCCTGTCCGGCGAGACAGGGTTCAGCACGCCGCCCGCGTTCGGATCGTCATTTGGGTTATCGGGCCCTATCACCGGGATGTCTGCCGTGCCGGTTTGCGGCAGTTCGGGCATGTTCGGCCCCGGACCGTTGTCTGTCGCGGGCTGCGATGGCGGCGGGCTCGACGGTGCGGAGCTCGACGGCGGTGTCGAAGGCGGTGGGCTCGACGGTGGCAGACCGGGTATGGACGGCGCCGGACTGGCAGGGGTGAGCGAGGTGGGCGGCGGCTGGCGCGTCACCGTGGCGGCCGGCGGGAGCGGCGCACCTGGTGGCGCGTGGAGCAGGTCCAATTTCTGCTGCAACCGGGTTGTCGCGGAATTTCTGATCGCGCGCCGGTCGGGATTGGGGTCGGTGTTGCCTGCGAAGCATGCCGGGGGGGCATCGCTGGCCAACGCCATCGCCTTCGTGTAGAACCGTTCGGCCTCGTCGCGGTTTCCGGAGCGAGTAGCCAAGTCCCCTAACGCTTCTCGTACCAGAAGTAGGTTGATCCGCACGGGACAGGATTGTGCCGTGTCGGTGCGAGTCAAAGATTTCGAGAAATGCCCGTCGGCCTCGTGCAGGCGACCCTCCAAGACGTTCAAATCGCCGGCCGCAAATGACGTCTTGGCCGGGTCGATCACGTCGAAGATGCCGAGCGAAGACAGGTCGTGGCGCAGCGCCTCGATGTCATGGCGGTCGAAATCGGCTATCGTCCTGTCCCCGACGACGCCAACGGCAATCATCTTGAATGCGATCAACAGCACCAGGATGGCCACCGGCGCGGAGAATACATACAGCCTTCTGCGAAGCCGGATACGCGCGGACGACGGGCGAAACGCGGCGATCACACGCTCGCCGAGGTTGCGCAGCGCCGCCCGCGGCGCCTTTCTCAGCATCATCGTGCGACGTCCCGCCGCGACATACGATTTCGTCGATACTCACGAATCGTCAGGGCGATCTCCGTCAGTAGCAGCGCAGCGGCGGTCAGTGTAAAAACCCAGTACATTTCGCGGCGGTCGAGCAACTGCGCCGTCACTTTGTGACCGTCATGTCGCACCATCGCGTTGTGGTCCACCGGCGGCAAGACCCCGCCGATGGGCTGTCCTTTTTCGCGATGAAAGTAGGGCACGCCGAGTTGCGCGGCGATGTTTTTCAGCCGGGCTTCGTCGACCACCGAATTCAGCGCCGCACCGTTGCCGCTGGGGTCGCTCTGATACGCCTTCGTGCCGTCCACCCACCCCGCGGGGATAGGGCCGCCCGCCAGGGTCCCGTAACCGAGCACCGCACCACCGGCGACCTGGCCGCGATCGACGTTGAACGGCGCCATCGGCACGCGCGAACCCGCCGCCCCCTCGCCGAAATAAAACACCAGCGACTTCGAACCGGAATATATTGTCGCCGCGTCTTTCAGCTTGTCGCTCAACAATTCTCGGGCGATGACAGGGTCAGTTTGGTATGCCGCGTCCGGCGCCACCAGCGTATAGGGCGACAGCCCGTCCACCATCGATTGCAAGCTCCACGCGTCGTCGGAAAGAGGCCAGTCCAACGAGGCCTTACTGGCAAACGAGATCAACGAGAAGCGCGCGTGCGGGTATTCGTCGATCAGGGCACGGATGTCTGCGCGGATGCCCGACATGCGAGATTTTCCATCGCCGAAGTCCTCGACCCGCGAGTTCACGGATCGGTCAACGACAAAGAACACGTTCAGGTTTGGGTCAAACTTCGCCGACGGGTTCAGGTCTACCGAATACGAGCCGCGATCGTTGTCGAACCCGGGTCGTAAGGCCGCGAGCAGAAGCAGGATGACCGCGACTGTGAGCCCGCTCCAGCGGATCGCTACTCTCCTATATCGTCCGGTACCCGTGCGAAGTAGCAACCGGTACAGCGCGGCCATGCGGATGGCGAGCAGCACCGCGGCGATCACCAGCAGCAACACCGTCGGCAGTACGGGGTAGAAAGTCATCGCCGCAACACCGCCAGCGAGACGCAAAGCAACGCGGCGGCCACGACCCCGGCGATCAGCAGGGGCTCGGGTGAATCCCAAGATCGGCTGCTGATGACTTGGCCGCCAGGCAGTTCGGCCTTGGGGGCGTTGGACCGAATCTGGTCGAGGTAGCGGATCAGGGTGGGGTCGGTGCCATTGTCGGCTTGAGCGGCCCCCACCGGGTTGTAGAGGAAAAACTTGCCGCCGCTGGCTTCGGCAATCGCGCGCAAGGAATCGTTGTCCTTGGTCGACAACGCGGCGATATCCGATCGTGCGACGGCATTGATCTGGACGCCCGCCTGCTCGGCCATGTGTCGGACGGCGTCATCGGAGAACAGCGGCGGACGATGATCTGAGGAATCGCGCAAGGCGCTCGGACCGAGGTAGATCAACTGCCGGCGATGTTCACTGCGTGTTTCGTGCGACGGAAAGCCCGTCATACACAGCGCGAGCACATCATTGAGGCTCGGGGCGTAGTCGACATAGTCGACCGGGCGGGAAAATTCGTCGACTCCACGTTGAAGCGCTGCGCGTCGTGCATTAGATACCGGTTTTCGACCATCGAGGTCTTGTTGTATCGGGGCAAGTCCCGCCAAAGATTTGAGCCGGTCGGCGACATAGTGATAATCGCGGGTGAGCGGGACGACGCGCAATGTTGTTGAGGTGAGCCCGATCCGGATCGCGTCGGTTTGCTTCAATTGGGCCGCATATGCGACGTAATGGTTGAGAAAATCAGCCGTGGTGCGATCGCTTACGGATTCGCCGACGCACAGCATTACGTCCTCGGGGTAGGCAGTGTCGAAGGCGCGAGTCGATGACGACATCCCGGCCGGTCGGGCGCTGGCGGTTAACGCGGTGAGAAATGTCGCCAGCAGCAATACCCCGGTCACGATCACGGAAAAGAAGTACAGCCGGTAGACACGCGCATACTCCGGTAATCGGGTGAGCCGGTCGATGTGCGCGAGGGGTCTAAGGGCCCGGCGCACTTGGGCCATCGGTAGCAGCGCAGCCGCCGCAGTTGAGGCCGCCAGGCTTAACAGGCCGATCACGACCACCGGCCACCATTTCAGATCCACGAGGAGACCAACTCCTCTGCCGAGCGGCTCAACGCGGCCACATCAACCCGCGCTTCGGGGTTGAATTGGGAATCGTTGCAGCCGTCAAGAATTGGTGCGGCCGCGGCAAGCCGGCCACCGGCCAGCTCCTCGACATGCAGGTATTGGGCCCGGACCCCGGTCGCGACATAGAGGAAACTGCGCACCGCTCGGCTGATTTGCGCGCTGGCCTGGGCATGGGTCAGGCCGCCGTCGCGGTAGTGGGCATCGACCTTACGTATCGAGGTAAGAAATCGACGGCGATTGATCCACCGGTGGATGACCCGGATTCCCGGTAGCCGACGCAACCGCGACGGCGGCAACGTCCATACGAAAATAGCTGCGTACCAGGCGATCACCGCGAGTACCAAGACGACGCCGAGCACGCGCCACCACGACGGGAAGGGCAGCGGACCCCCGATGAAGCGGAGCAGATCGTCACCCGGCATTGCGATACGCCTCGGTGAGCTCGACCATCTTCGGGCGTATTTCGGCACTGGCGGCGATTCGGGCCCAACGTACCTGGCGTGCGGTCAGGAATGCGTCGAGCTGTGCGGCCCTGCGTTGCTCGGCCGCCTGGTAGGCGGCCACCACACGCGGTCCCAAGGCCGCTCCGCCGAGCACGAAGCGCCCGGTGGCCACGTCGAAGCCGTCCTGCTCGCCGTCCATCGACCCGGTCGCCGGCATGTCTGCGATCATGAGCCAGATGAGTTCGTGCCTCCCGCTCAGCTGCTTGAGAGTGTCATCGAGGGCGGGGGTGATGTCGGGCTCGTCGGATACGACGACGAGCAGCAGGCGCCGGCGCTGCGCTCGCGCCACGAATTCGAGCTGGGTGGTGATGTTGCTGGCGCCGACGTCGCCAATGCTGTTCTGGTAGAAGCGCTCCAGGATGCTTTCGATGTGCGTCTCGCCACGTTGGCTACGAATCGCCGCGGAGCCTCGTGAATCCCCGTATATGATGCCGATTTCGTCGCTTCGCCCCATAGCGATGAGTCCCACAGCACCCATCACGTTGGCGGCCACATCGCGCTTCAGCTCGCCGCCCGCGGCCAGCGCCGACATGTTCCGGCCAGCGTCGGCCACCAGCAGGATCTTGTGATGCTTTTCCGAGACGAATCGCTTGATGAGCACGGAGCCCGACCGCGCCGAAGCCTTCCAATCGATATCGCGCACATCGTCCCCGGGGACGTATGGCCGTAGGTCGTCCAGCTCCAGGCTTCTGGTGTGCAGCAAGGCATACCGGCCGCCTTCGAGCATTCGACGGGTGTCCGTCCCGAAGTACGATTTGGCTCGGTTCAGGTGTCGGCCCATGGCAGGCGTCAGGGCACCCGGACCGATTGCAGCACGGCGTCTATCACCATTTCGGGAGTGACGTCGACGGCGACAGCCTCGAATCCGAGGATCAGCCGGTGGCGCAACACTCGATGCGCCAGCTTGCGGATATCGTCGGGCATGACGTGGTTACGACCCGACAACACGGCCAATGCCCGAGCCGTCCTACAGAAGGCGATGGTCGCGCGCGGGCTGGCACCGTACTGCACCAGGCGAGCCTGTTCGGGTGGCAGAAATTGATTGGGGTTCCTGGTCACGTGCACGAGCTGGCTCGCGTAGCGAATCAGCACCGGATCCATGTGGACATTGCGAACGATGTACTGCAGCCGCACGATTTCATCGAGAGTGACCACGGCAGGCGCCTTTTCGCCTCGGTCGTAAACTCCCGCGTCCATCCTTGCGATCACCTCCACCTCGTCATCGGGTGACGGGTAGCGAAGCACCTCCTTGATCATGAACCTGTCGGTCTGCGCCTCGGAGAGTGGATACGTGCCCTCCTGATCGACCGGGTTCTGCGTGGCGATCACGAGAAACGGGTCGGGTATGGGGTGCACCTGACCGGCAATGGTGGTCTGTCGTTCCTCCATGGCTTCCAGCATCGCGCTCTGTGTCTTCGCGCTCGAGCGGTTGATTTCGTCCAGGAGCACGATGTTGGTGTGCACTGGACCCAACTGTGTGCTGAAGGAATTGGTCGAAGAGTCATAGATCTGGGTTCCGATGATGTCGCTGGGCAGCAAGTCAGGTGTGCACTGGATGCGACGAAAACCGCCGGAAATGGCGTCGGCGATCACGCGCGCCGCCGTTGTCTTAGCCAGTCCCGGAACGCCTTCCAGCAGGATATGGCCCCCGGCGAGCATGCCGAGCAACAACGACTCGCGCAGATAATCCTGGCCCACAACTTTGCGCGCGAAGGTTTGTGAGATGGCGGTGACCACGCGGTAGACGTGTTCCATCTCCTGTTGATTGGGCTGGGTGCGAGTCGTGGTCATGTTCACCTATCGAAGTGGCCCTACGGTGGGCGGCTCTTTGGCCAGATTGACTGCCATTTCGAACGAAACTGTGTCTTGGAAGTTTGCCGTTGTGCCACTTGAGGTTTGCGCGGTGGCGCTGTAATTCGCGATTCCGGTGGTCAGCACACTTAGCGTCATCGGCATCAAGTTTTGGGTCAGCCCGCTGAATTCGATCGGTCCGGTAATTTTTGCGGTCGTCGGGTTGATCGGCGTATCCCGCTGCATCGTGGGGCATTTGAAGAAGCGATCGGGCGCGGTAAGGCATCCGTTGAGCCATGTCTCGAGCGCGGCGGTGATCGCGGCGTGGCCCGCGTCGTTGATCGCGAATGCGACGTTGATCAGCGCGGGGTTATCCCCTAGCAGGGATTCGAGCAACACAGGTTGAGCGATCACGTCGACGTAGCGCACCGACGAGATACCGAGGTAACCGGGAAACACGTAGGCGTGCTGACCCTGCGCCAGCGGCTTGCCCAAAATGGTCAGGCTGCCCGCCGCGTCTCCGAGCAGACCTTGCATGAGACCGGAGATGTTGATGGCCGAACTGACCATCTTCCAGACACCGTCGGATTTTCTCACCTGAATCTGACCCTGAGAGTGGTTGTCACCGAAGTCTGCGGCGGCCTTCACGATGGCGAAATCGCCCGGATCAACTTTGGACGAATCTTCAAGTATCGCAATGTTTTTTATCGGCCAATGGTCGATCTGCTGCTTGAGCATCTCTTTGGTGAGGAATTCATTCGATGCCGGCTTCCCGGCGGCAAGCCCCAGCGCGATATCGGCGTCCCCCTTGGCCAGCGCCTCGAGATATGCCTTGACCACATCTCCGGCGCTGCCGTTGCCCACTTGCTTGGAGCTCGCGCCGTTGCCCGTCATCAACACGATCGCCAAGACCACACCGACGATCACCAGCACCGCCACTCCAGCGACAAGGGTGATCACAAGTGGCTTGCGCCGCTTGGGCGGTGGCGGCCACCCGCCGGGAGGCGGAAATCCCGTGGGCGAGAACGCCTGCGGCCCGTTCGCGAAATAGGGCGGCGGCCCGGACGGGGGCATCGGTGTGTCGGCACCGCTCCCCGGATACGGCATACCGCCTGACGAACCGCCCGGCGAAGGGCCTCCGGGTGGTCCCCAGTTCTGCTCCGTCACGCTGTCGCCCCGTTGATCACATTTGGTCGCATGCTGACTTACTTGAAGGAGATCGCGGGTGGACTTTTGGTGAGATCAGCAACCGCTTTCGCCAGCGTCGGCACCCTTCCCGTGTCGGGCGCTCCGGACGCCGACTTTGCCGTCAATTGAAAATCGACGATTCCGTAGACGTTGACCGCCATCTTCTCGGCGTCGAAAGATCCGATCGTCATTCCACTGATATCGGTCGGTGGCACCCATTGCGCCGTTCCGTCGACCAAGTCCGAGGCCAGCGCCATCTGAGGGCAGTTAGGCGGCCGCAGCTGCGTGGACTTGGCACATTCGGCGAAGGCATTCTTCAACGCAGTCTGAATCCCTGCGCGGCCCGCGTCGCTGATGTCGTAGTCCAGGTTCACCGACGTGCCCGAGCTGATGGTATTCAAGTCATCCAGCAACAGGGGACGAGTTGGGGTGCGCTGGGTGATGTTCGGGTTGCTGTTGCCGAAATCGACCCAGCCCGGGAACACATACGTCGCCTGGTCGGCGTTGACTGGCTTTCCGAACAGCGTGAGCGTGCTCGCCGCTTTCGCGCTCTGCGAACTGAAGAATGTCAGCTTGATGGCGCCAGCCTCGAGCTTCCAGCCTCCGCCGTCAACCTGCTTCACGAACATCTTCTGATCCGACGTCTGGTCACCGAAGTTGGCGGCCACGTGCACCGACAGTGAGTCGCTGTCGAGAACCCGAATGTTGGTGATGGGCCACTTTGAGATCTGCTTCTTCAATACGTCGTCGGTGAGGAACTGCGTCGTCGCGGGTTGATCCTTGGCGTAGGAAAGGGCGGCCTTGGCATCGCCGCGGGCCAGGGCCCCCAAATATCCTTTGACCGCATCGACCGCGGTTAGCGGTTTTTTCTCACCGCCCGAGAGCGTGACCGCGATGGCGATGACCGCCGCGATCACGACAACGACCACACCGGATATGAGGGCGATGACCAACCGCTTGCGGCTTTTTCGCGGTGGCGGTCCGAAATGCATCATTGGTTGCTGCGACGCGATCGGCGGCCCCGGCCATGGCGGCCCTTGCCAACTGGGCGGCGCCCCTTCGGTCAGCGCGCCTGGTGTCGCGAAAGCGGGGGGAACCACGTCGGGCGGTGGTGGGGGCGGCGGCGAATCGTTGGGCGCACCACTTGCGCTGGGGCCACCGATCGGGTTGGGCCCGCCAAAACGCCCCGCCGACTCCGACCCTTCAGTCACATCGAGCCCCCTGGGTAATTCGTGCCGCGCCTATCTGACCATGCATATTCGCGCTCCACACCGTTCCGCGGCACGTCTTGTTATACACCTGCCGACCAAGCCCGCTCAGCTTATTTGTATGACGACGCACTCGACCAGTCACCCGTTGCGCCGGCGCACCGCCGAAATGCCGCCGACACATCGCTGTGCAACAGTGTTGGCCGTGCCCTCCTATCTGTTGCGCATCGAGCTGGTCGACCGCCCGGGAAGCCTGGGGTCGCTGGCGGTGGCGCTCGGTTCGGTGGGAGCCGACATCTTGTCGCTCGACGTCGTGGAGCGAAGCTCCGGATACGCGATCGACGACCTGGTCATCGAGCTGCCGCCGGGGGCGATGCCCGACTCGCTGATCACCGCCGCCGAATCACTGCCCGGGGTCCGGGTGGACAGCGTGCGCCCGCACACCGGCCTGCTCGAGGCGCACCGCGAGCTGGAGCTGCTCGACCACGTCGCCGCGGCCGGCGACAAGGCGTCCAGGCTGCAGGTGCTGGCCAACGAGGCGCCCAAGGTGCTGCGCGTCAGCTGGTGCACGGTCTTGCGGAGTGCGGATGGAGAGCTGCAGCGCCTGGCCGGCAGCCGCGGCGCCCCGGAGACCAAGGCGGACTCGGCCCCGTGGCTGCCCCTCGAGCGGGCCGTGTCGCTGGACAGCGACGCCGAGTGGGTGCCGAAGGCATGGCGCGACATGGACATGACGATGGTCGCGGCCCCGCTGGGGGACCCGCACACCGCGGTGGTGCTCGGCCGCCCGGGTCCCGAATTCCGTCCTTCGGAGGTCGCGCGCCTGGGTTACCTCGCCGGGATCGTGGCCACGATGCTGCGTTAATCGGACTCCAACTCAATCGAATCCGGTTGGCATAGGTCGAAGAATGAACCAATTCCCCCATGCACCAACATGTTTGATCGTCAACACAGTGCCGGTAGCGGCCGGCCCCGGTGACCGAGCTAGTTGTTTGTCGGTGGTGGTTGGGGTTGGAAGGGGTCATACCACCACCAGTCGGCGCGTTCGCCGATAGGTCCCGGGCAGGGCGCCACCGCGGGCGGTGGTCCAGTGGGTGGGCGTGCCAGCGATCCCGCGCTCAGGATTCTGCCGTCCTCGTCCGTGACCACCAGAGCGTGCGCGGGTCCGGTGATGGTGATCAGGCCACGATGGTGCAGCCGATGGTGATAGGGACACACCAGCACCAGATTGGCCAACTCGGTAGGGCCGCCGTCCTCCCAATGCCGGATGTGATGAGCGTGCAAACCCCGGGTCGCACCACAGCCAGGAACCGCACACATGCCGTCGCGGTGCTCGAGCGCACGGCGCAACCGCCGGCTGATCACCCGCGTCGACCGGC
Organism: Mycobacterium sp. NTMscope_Eco_3; assembly: GCF_976985685.1. Classification (NCBI taxonomy): domain Bacteria; kingdom Bacillati; phylum Actinomycetota; class Actinomycetes; order Mycobacteriales; family Mycobacteriaceae; genus Mycobacterium; species Mycobacterium sp. NTMscope_Eco_3. Next base: position 3,830,830 of record NZ_CDRJYZ010000001.1, read on the forward strand.
CGGCACCGATGGGCTCACCGTGACGTTCGAACCACACCTCACAGGTGGCATCACAGGTCAAATATCGGCGATCCGAATCAGACAGCAGCGGACCCAGATGCAATGCCGCAGCGCGCTGGGCGACATCAAGGTGCACCACGACCGTGGTGTGCTGCCCCTGCGGGCGGCGGGAGGCCTCGACATCCCAACCCGCCTCCACCAAACGCATAAACGCCTCGACCGTGCCCGGCAACGGCGGCACCTGATCACCGGCGCGGTCACCCTCACCGTGGTCGCGTTTCCACTCCGCGACCAACGCGTCACGATGAGAGGCCAACGCGGCATCGAACTTCGCGGCATCCAAATGTCCCAGCGTGATCCGATAACAGGCGCCCCACTCAGTGGCGGTCGCGGTGATCGAACGCTCGCGCTCGGGCTCGGGCAGAGGGTGGGGTTCAGGTCGCGGTTCCAGCTTGACCGCCGTGCGCAGCTGACTGACCGTGGCGACCGCGGCCAGCTGCGCGTAATGCTCATCAGATCCCTGCCCGGCGCGTGCGGCGATCACCCCGACCTGATCGGCCGACAACCGACCCTCCCGCAGACCCTGAACACAGCGCGGAAACTCCTGCAGCCTGCCCGCGATGGCGCTCAGCGTGTGCGCATTTGCCGACGAACAACCCAGCTTCCAGGCCACCAACGCCGGCACCGACCGCGCCCCGGTCACACCACACAATTGGTCACGATCAATCTCGGCCACGATCTCCACAATGCGCCCATCAATCGCGTTGCGCTGACCGCTCAACTCCGCCAACTCTCCGAACAACACCTCAAGACGGTCACTCGCAGTGACCACCCCGGCGTCAGCGCATGCGGTCGACAACATGACCTCATCATCGCAGCCACCACCGACAAGTTCGGGCCAAGTCAGGTCGCGCTAGGCGGACGCGGCCCGACGCAACCACATCAGCGCGCTTTCGATCCGGACATCGCCACCGGGTCGTCGTCCTCCCACAGGAGCAGCTGACGAACCGCCGGGCGCGACCCGTAGGGGCGCAGCATGGTGCTGGCCGGTCGTGGCCGCACCCGCTGCGGCCACCAGAACCAGCGCCCGAGAAGCCTTGCGACAGAAGGCGTCATGAATGACCGAACGATCAGCGTGTCGAACAACAGGCCGAGGCCGATGGTCGTGCCGATCTGGCCGAGGACCTGAAAGCCGCTGAACACGAACGCGCACATGGTGACGGCGAAAACGATTCCGGCCGAGGTGACCACCGAGCCGGAGCCGGCCATCGCCCGGATGATGCCGGTGTTCAGGCCCGCATGAATCTCTTCCTTGAATCGCGAGATCAACAGCAGGTTATAGTCGGATCCGACTGCGAGCAGCAGGATCACGGCCAGCGCGAGCACCACCCAGTAGAGCTGAATGCCGAAGAGGTACTGCCAGACCAGAACCGACAGCCCGAACGAGGCTCCCAGCGACAGGGCCACCGTACCCACGATGACGAGCGCGGCGATCAGGCTGCGCGTGATGATCATCATGATCAGCAGGATGAGGCTCAGCGCCGCGAACGCCACGATCATCAGGTCGTATTTCGCGCCGTCCTGAATGTCTTTATACGTCGCAGCGGTGCCGCCGAGATAGATTCCCGCGCCCGCCATCGGCGTGCCCTTCAGGGCCTCGTGCGCGGCCTTGGCCATCGGGTCGATGTGCGAAATGCCTTCTGGTGTAGCGGGATCACCCTCATGCGTGACGATCATGCGGGCGGCTTTGCCGTCCGGTGACAGGAACAGCTTCAAGCCGCGCTTGAAGTCGGGGTTGTTGAACACCTCGGGCGGCAGGTAGAAGGTGTCGTCGTTCTTGGCCGCGTCGAAGGCTCGCCCCAGCGCCGTCGCGTTGTCGATCGCCGCCGCCGTCTGCGCGTAAATGCCCGACAGCGTCGCGTAATTGGCCAACGTCAGGTCGCGATTGGTCTGTTGACTGTCGATCTGCGGCGGGATCAGCGCGACCAGTTTCGGTTGCAGCGCGTCGAGTTTGTCGAGGGAAGCCGTGAGGTTCTCGAACTTTTCCGTGAGCTGGTCGATGCCGTCGAGCGCGTCGAAGAGGGATCTAAACGCGAAGCAGGCGGGGATGTCGAAACAATGCTTTTCCCAATAGAAATAACTGCGCACGGGGCGGAAGAAATCGTCGAAATTCGCGACCTTGTCGCGCAGGTCCCGGATCGTGACGAGCGTGTCGCGGAAACTTTCGGTTTCTTCGTGGGTGGTGCCGGCGAGCTGCTGCTGCAATACGTACTGCTGCTTCAAAATGTCGATGGTCTTGGACAGTTCATTGGCCTGCTTGAGGGCGTCGTCGGCCCGATCGCGTTGGTACGTCAGGTTTTGTTGCTGCGCCGCGCTTTGATTGCTGACCACGAAGGCGAGCGAGCTGTGAACCAGCGGGGTCCCCAACGGCCTGGTGATGGACTGCACCTGGGCGACGCCAGGAACGTGGAACACCGCCTTGGCCACCTTGTCCAAGATGAGCATGCTCTCGGGGTTACGCATGTCGTGATCCGTTTCGACCATCAGCAATTCGGGCTCCAGCCGGGCCCGCGAGAAATGCTTCTCGGCGGCGGTGTAACCGATGTTGGCCGGTGCGCTCGCGGGCATGTAGGGCCGGGTGTCGTAACTCGTCTTGTACCCGGGCAGGGCGATCAGCCCGACCAGGGCCAGCGCGCACGCCGACGCCAGAACCGCGCCGGGCCACCGAACGATGGCGGTGCCGATGCGCCGCCATCCTCGCGTCCGTATCGCCCGCTTGGGGTCGAAAATACCCACCTTGGCGCCCAGGGTGAGGATGGCCGGGCCCAGGGTGAGCGCGGCGAACAGCGCGACGAGGATGCCCAATGCGGCTGGGATACCGAGACTTTGGAAGTAGGGCAGCCGGGTGAAGCTCAGGCAGGCCACCGCTCCCGCAACGGTGAGCCCCGAACCCAGCACGATATGCGTCGTGCCGTGATACATCGTGTAGAAGGCGGTTTCGCGATCCTCACCGGATCCGCGCGCTTCTTGATAGCGACCCACGAAAAATATCGCGTAGTCGGTTCCGGCGGCGATCACCAAGAGTGTCAGCAGGTTCGTCGCATAGGTCGACAACCCAATGACCCCGGCGTTCCCCAGGAACGCGACAAGGCCTCGGGCGGCTGACATTTCGATCAAGACGGTGGCGAGCACCAACAACGTGGTGAGCACCGAGCGGTAGACGAAGAACAACATCACCGCGATCACCCCGACGGTAATCCCGGTGACCTTGGCGGTCCCCTTGCTACCGACGTCGAACTGATCGGAGATCAGCGGCGCCGCGCCCGTCACGTAGGTCTTGACGCCGGGCGGCGGCTTCATGTGCTCGACGATGTCGCGGATGGCGCCGACGCCCTCGTTGGCCAACGCCGAGCCTTGGTTGCCGGCAAGGTTCACCTGAACATAAGCCGCCTTGCCGTCGCTGCTCTGCGATCCCGCCGCGGTGAGAGTGTCGCCCCAGTAATCCTGGACATGTTGGACGTGTTTCTTGTCCCGCTCGATCCTGCGGATCATCTCGTCGTAAAAGCGGTGCGCGTCCGCGCCGAGCGGCTTGTCACCTTCCAGCACGATCATGGCCGAGCTGTCGGTGTCGAACTCGTGGAATTTTTCACCGATACGCTTGATCGCCTTGAGCGACGGGGCGTCGGGCGAGTTCAGCGCCACATTGTGGGTTTTCCCCACGTCTTCCAGTTGCGGCACCGCGATGTTCGTGAGGGCGGCCAATCCCACCCAGAACAGCAGGATCGGCAGCGCGAGCCGGCGGATGGTGCGCGGCACACTGGACCGCGGCTGTTGATCGTTGCTCATCCAGATTTATCCAGACAGAAGGTGTAGGCGTCGACTTTGTGAACCGTGCGTTGGTCTTTCACTTCACCGTTGACGGTGATGCGGCAACCGAGGGTGTCCCCGTTGCCCTGCGCCACGACGTTGCCGATCACGGCGGGCTCCGTGGTGGTGATGGTGAACGACCACGGCAACGGGGCGTCTTTGACTTGTTGCGGCTGGGCGTTGACGTCCAGGTAGTTGATGGTGGCCACCGCGCCCGGGGCGCCGAAGACTTCGAGGACCACCTGCTTGGGGTTGAACGGGACGATCTCGCCCGCCAGGCCGCTGTTGGCCGACGTGGTGTTGTGCGAGCCGAAGATGCCGTGCAGCCGATAGATCCCGAATCCCGCGAGGGCGACGACGAGCACGGAGACGATCACCATCCACCCTCGCTTGACCAGGGATGCCATCGAAAAGCCTTTCACCCGTTAGCCTTTCGAATATCGGGTGACAGGGTCGCGCCCAAGCCGGGCGCGGCTGCCAACGTCCATAAGCGTGATCGACAGCTATGACAGTACGGTACGGGACCGTACTCTACAAGAGGAACTTTCCCCTTGGTTATGCCGGGCGATGAATTCCGGTGCCGTCACCCGGTCAGTGTCCGTACGAGCAATCGACGTGCGAGGAGTAACAATGCTGCCCGAACCGATTTCGGCAACCGACCTGAACATCTACGGCGACGCCGAGCTGCCGTGGGCCAGGGCCCTTGACGCGATGAAGGCCCTGCCGTCCGAGGAGACGCCACAATTTCTGGGGACCGTCCGGCCGGACGGCAGCCCGCACTCGGCGGGTATCGGCTCGATCGAACACGGCGGCCACCTCTATTTCACCAGCGGCCCTGCGACGCTGAAATCCCGCAACCTGGCCGCCAATCCGGCCTGCACCCTGTCGTTCCGACTTCCCGGAGTCGACCTGGTGCTCGACGGCGCAGCCCACCGGACCACCGACGGGCGCGAACTCGACGAGGTCACGGCGCTGTATCGCGACTCCGGCTGGCCGTGCGAACGCGACGGCGACGCCGTCACCGCCCCGTACAGCGCCCAGAGCGCAGGGCCGCCGCCGTGGTATTTGTACCGATTCGTGGCCCGGGGCGCTGTCGGTGTCGCAACCGCCGAGCCCCACGGGGCGACGCGTTGGCGGTTCGCGCCCTAGGCGCGGGGCTGCGCGGTCAGGCCCGGGATCAGGAACCCGTCCACAAACGCCTGCACGGTGTGACGGGTGGGCGGCCGACCGGGGATGATCGACCGGAAGATGAGGTAGCCGGGCAACAAGTCCCAGAGTTCGTCGGTGATGACGTCTGCAGTGATCTCACCCCGGTTGACGGCCTGACGCAGCACGTGCTGAATCATCGCTTTGCGCTGGTCGAGGAATTGATGCTGCAGGGCGTCCTTGAGCGCGGGGTGGCGCGACACCTCGACCATTACCGCACGGATGGTGCTGGCGTGCTGCCCGCATTCCACCGCGATGGTCTCCCCCAGGCTCAGCAGGTCGCCGCGCAACGTGCCCGTATTCGGCGGGACGGCCACCTGGCGGACCCCTTCGATGAAGGCGGCCAGCACCAGTTCGGCTTTGGACGGCCAGCGCCGGTAGACCGTGGCCTTGCTGGCGCGGGCGGCGTTGGCCACCGCTTCCACTGCCAGCTGGTCATAGCCGTGTTCCTGCAGCAGCCGCAGGGTCACCGCCAGGATCTCGGCCTCGCGCGGCGACCACGGCGATGCCTGCTCGCACTCCTCGGCCGTCTGGGTCATAGAACCCACGATAGAGCCGCCCGCGCGGTGCGGCATGTATATGTCCGTTATCGGGAGCTCATGAGCGCGCGTTCGATGTCGGCGACGAGGTCGTCGGTGTCCTCGATGCCCAACGAAATGCGCGCGAATCCGTCGGCGACCGCGTCTCCCCACCGGGCCCGCCGATCCACCGACGTGTGCAGGCCCCCGAAGCTGGTGGCGGCGATCAGCAGCTCGCTGGCGTCGACGAGGGCGTGGACCGCGGCGGCGTCGGCCAATTCGACCGTGAGCAGGCCCCCGAATCGGCGCATCTGCGCCATGGCGACATGATGCGCCGGATCCTCCGCCAACCCCGGATAGCGCACGGCCCGAACCGCCGGGTGGCGGGCCAGCATCGTCGCCACCGCCCGGGCGTTCTGGCACTGGCGCTCGAAGCGCAGTCCCGCAGTTTCCAGGCTGCGCAACAGAAGCCACGCTTCGAACCCGCCCAGGACGGCGCCGGCGAGCAGTCGTTGGCGCTCGGCGGCGGCGAGTAACTCGGGCTGACTGGTCGCGACATAGCCGGCCAGCAGGTCGCTGTGACCGGACAGGGCCTTGGTGGCGCTGGCCACCACCGCGTCGGCGCCCAACGACAGCGGCTGCTGACCCAGAGGCGTGGCGGCGGTGTTGTCGACGACCAGGCGTGCGCCGTGACCGTGGCAGATGGTGGCCAGCCGGTGCAGGTCGATCACGTCGAGGGCCGGATTGGTGGGGGTCTCGGCCAGCACCACGTCGGCTTCCGCGGCGGCGTCATAGATCTGCGAGCTGGACGCGGCGATGACGGTCACCCCCGCGGGCGCCAGGTCCTCGGTGGCGTGGCGGCGCACCTGGTAATAGCCGTCGGCCGGCACCACCACCGTCGACCCCGGCGGCGCCAAGGCCCGCAGCACCGCACTGACGGCCGCCATCCCCGAGCCGAACACCCGAGCGCCCGCCGCGCCCTCCAGCTCCGCGAGCGCCGACTCCAGTTGCCGCCAGGTCGGATTCGAGGTGCGACCGTAGCTGTCCAGGGTTTCGTCGCCCGAAAGGTGATAGGTGGCGGCGAACACCGGCTGCGGTGCGACCGGCTGACCCGAAACCGGTTGAGAATTCACGGCTTTGAGGCTGCGGGTGGAATCGCCGTACCGACCGCTCATCGGCTTATTCCGCCGGCGTTTCCGGCGGACCGTCGGCCAGCAGCTGCCGGAAGCCGTCCTCGTCGAGGACGGGCACCCCCAGCTCAACGGCCTTGTCGTACTTCGAACCCGGCGAATCGCCGGCCACGACGTAGTCGGTCTTCTTCGACACCGACCCGGAGGCCTTGCCCCCGCGCGCCAGAATCGCCTCCTTGGCGTCGTCGCGTGAAAAGCCGGCGAGCGACCCGGTGACCACCACCGTCAGCCCCTCCAGCGTGCGGGGCACGCTGGTGTCGCGTTCGTCGGCCATCCGCACGCCGGCGGCACGCCACTTGTCGACGATCGCGCGGTGCCAGTCGACGGTGAACCATTCGGTGAGTGCCGCGGCGATCGTCGGGCCCACCCCCTCGACCGCGGCGAGCCGCTCGGTGGAGGCCGACATGATGGCGTCCAGATCGCCGAACTCGGTCGCCAGGGCGCGCGCCGCCGTCGGCCCGACATGCCGGATCGACAACGCCACCAAAACCCGCCACAGCGCAACCTTTTTGGCCTTGTCGAGATTGTCGAGCAGCCGTCTGCCGTTGGCGGACAGGGCGCCCGCCTTCGTCCGGAACAGCTCGGTGCGCAGCAGGTCGTCCTCGGTCAGCGTGAACAGGTCGCCCTCGTCGGCGATCACGTCTGCCTTCAGCAGCGCGACGGCGGCCTCGTAGCCGAGCCCCTCGATGTCGAATGCCCCGCGACCCGCGACGTGAAAGACCCGCTCCCGCAGCTGCGCCGGACAGGACCGCGCGTTCGGGCAGCGGATGTCGGCGTCGCCCTCCTTGGCCGGCGCCAGCGGGGTGCCGCACTCGGGACACGTTGTGGGCATATCGAATTCGCGCTCGGAGCCGTCGCGCAGGTCGACGACGGGCCCCAGCACCTCCGGGATCACGTCGCCGGCTTTGCGGATCATCACGGTGTCGCCGATCAGCACGCCCTTGCGCTTGACCTCCGCGGCGTTGTGCAGGGTGGCCAGCCCGACCGTCGACCCGGCCACCTTCACCGGCGTCATGAACGCGAACGGCGTGACGCGCCCGGTGCGCCCGACGTTGACGCGGATGTCGAGCAGCTTGGTCTGCGCCTCCTGGGGCGGGTACTTGTAGGCGACGGCCCAGCGCGGCGCGCGCGACGTGGTCCCGAGCCGGCGCTGCAACGCGACATCGTCGACTTTGACCACCACGCCGTCGATCTCGTGCTCGAGCTCGTAGCGGTGCTCACCCCAGTAGCCGATCCGCTCCTCCACCGCGGCTAGGCCGCGCACGCGTGCCGTTTGCTCGGCCACCGGCAGCCCCCACGCCTTCAGCGCGGCGTAGGCCTCGTGCTGGGTCTTCGGGGCGAACCCTTCGGTGCGGCCGATGCCGTGGCAGATCATCCGCAGCTTGCGCCGGGCGGTGACGGCCGGATTCTTCTGGCGCAGCGACCCGGCGGCGCTGTTGCGTGGATTGGCAAACGGCGCTTTACCGTCCTCGACCAGGCTGGCGTTGAGCGCCTCGAAATCGGCGAGCAGGAAGAACACCTCGCCGCGCACCTCCAGCAGGGCCGGCGTCGGGAAGTCCTTGTCGGCGGAGAGCCGCTCGGGCACGTCGTCGATGGTGCGCGCGTTGAGCGTCACGTCCTCGCCGACCCGGCCGTCGCCGCGGGTCGCGGCGCGTTCCAACCGGCCGTCGCGGTACACCAGCGACAGCGCCACCCCGTCGATCTTGAGTTCGCACAGGTAATGCGGTTCCTTGCCGACCTCGTTCTCGACGCGATTGCTCCAGGCCACCAGCTCGTCGCGGTCGAACACGTCGTCGAGGCTCAGCATCCGTTCCAGGTGCTGCGCCTCAGCGAAGTCGGTGGCGAAGCCCGCCCCGCCGACCAGCTGGGTCGGCGAATCGGCGACCCGCAGCTCCGGGTGGCGCTCCTCCAGCGCGAGGAGCTCGTTGAACATCGTGTCGAATTCGGCGTCCGAGATGATCGGCGCGTCCTTGATGTAGTAGCGGAACTGGTGTTCACGGACCGATTCGGCCAGGTCCTGCCACTGCCGCCGAACCTCGGGCGCTACCGAATCAGCTTCTGCTGAGCTCACCTTGGCAGGCTATCCGAGGACACCGACGCAAAACCCGGCGCGCTCGACTCAATCCTCCACTCCGTCTTCCACGAAGGACCGCAACCGCTCCAGGGCCGCATCCCACCTGCGGGACAACTGGTCGAGGTAGTCGCTGGCCGACGCCAACGGCCCGGTCTGCACCGTCCACACGCGCTCGCGCCCCCGCCGGCTGCTGGTGACCAGTCCGACCGACTCCAACAGCTGCAGGTGCTTGCTCGCCGCCTGCCGGGTGACCGGGACGACGCTGGTGACCTGCGACGTCGAGCTCGGGCCCTGATCGCAGAGCCGCACGATGATGCGCAGCCGGTTCGGGTCACCGAGCGCACCGAAGATCGGGGCGCCGACGGCGACTCGTCCGCTCATACCCGAACGCCCTCGATGTACTTGCGCACCAGCGTGGTCTGGATCGCCCAGCCTTCGCCGTTCGCCTCGAACGACGCGCCGCGGCGGGCCTCCGGAATGGCCTCGAAACCGGATTCGGTGATGGTCAGCAGCACGCCGTCGGACCGCTCGGCGAGGGTGAACTCGACCAGCGTGGTCGGCTCGCCCTCATAGTCGACCTCCGGGTCGATGGCGAAGGGATGCCAGCGGTAGGCGAACCGCCGCCGCGGCTCGACGGCGACGATCTGCCAGGTGCTCGTCACGCCCGCGTGCGACTGTTGGCGCTTGGCGACCTCGCCGTCGACGGTGGTCGGGCTGATCGCCGCGGTCACCGATGTCCCGGCGACGAACGGCCCGTCGAAGCGCACCCCGAACCAGCGGCCGAATTCCTCGGCGTCGCTGATGGCCCGCCACACCCGCTCCAGCGGCGCGCGCAGCACCACCTGCTTCTCGATCTTCATATGCAACCTCCTGGTTGCCTATTAGTTCAGCACGGCGCGGTAAGAAGCGCAACCCCTCGGTTGCCTATTGGATGGCGTCGGGATCCTCGGCGAACATCCGGGCGGCCTTGCGGGCGAGCTCGATCGCGGTGCGGGCCCATTCGGGCGTGGCGCCGGCCAGACCACAGGCCGGGGTGACGCCGATGCGTTCGCGCAGCGCCGAGCGGGCGAAGCCGAGGCGATCGGTCACCGCGACCACCGCGGCGGCGACCTCCTCCGCCGACGGCCGGCGCGGCGGGGTCTTGGTCGCGACGACGCCCAACATGACGGCGCGGTCCGACTCGACGAATGCGGCGATGCCGTCGAGGTCCGCCGCGCTCAACGTGCCCGCGTCGACCGATATCGCGCCGAACATGCTGCGCTGCAACAGCTCCCAGGGCAGGCCGGGTGCGCAGCAGTGCAGCAGCACCTCGCCGCCCACCGTCTCGGCGCAGGCGTCGAGCAGGCCGCCGGCCACCGCCTCGTCGAGCGGGGCCACCGGGCTGAGCGCGGTCACCCCTCTCAGCCCTCCGCCCAGCGCTGGTGGCAGCGACGGCTCGTCGAACTGAACCACCACCGGCGCCTCGAGGCGCCGGGACAGCTGCGCACGATGCGCGGCCACGCCTTCGGCCAGCGACACCGTCAGGTCGCGCAGCGCCCCGGGGTCGGTGATCGCGCGGTGGCCGTTGGCCAGCTCGACCTCGGCGGCCAGCGTGATGGGGCCCGGCGCCTGCACCTTGACCACGTGGCCGGCGTTGCGCAGGCCGGCGGTCTCCCACGCCTCCTCCAACGCGTCCATGTCCTCGTCGAGAAGGCTGATGGCGCGGCGGGTCACCGCGCCCGGCCGGGCGGTAAGGCGGTAGCCGCGCGGCGCCGTGTCGATGGCGACGTCGACCAGCAGCGCGCCGGCCCGGCCCAACATGTCGGCGCCCACGCCGCGGGCGGGCAGCTCGACGATGTGGGACAGCGCGCCGGCCAATTCGCCGACGACCACGGCGGCGGCCTCGCGCGCGGCGATGCCGGGCCAGGAACCGACACCGCTGGGCCCCGCGAAAACACTCACCGGCCAACCGTATTCGACGGCACCTGGGCCACCCGTCGGCAGGGGCTGTGTGCCGAGCGGCGGCGCGGGTAGGTTCAACGCCAGAGGGGTGCAAAAACGGTGTCGCAGAAGACGAAGTGGGCGAGGCTACTGCTGTGGTGCGGGGCGGCGCTGCTGGCGGTGTCGTGCACCCGGGTGGTGGACGGCGCCGCCCTGGCGGGGCCCGACGCCAACCGCAGGGTGGTTCAGGGGGTCGACGTCGACACGATCCTGCTGGACCAGTCGCGGATGCGTGCGATCACCGGCGCCGGTGAGCATTTGACCATCATTCCCTCGATGGACGGCACCAGCCCGGTGAACATCGACGCGCTGGCCGAGACCGCGCCGCGGGAGTGCCGGTTCATCTACGACGAGACGGCGACCTTCGGGCACGACCTCGCGGCGTTTCACAAGACGACCTTTCAGGACCCGCCCGACGGCGCGTTGATCTCGGAGGGCGCCGCGGCCTATCGCGATGCAGACACCGCGCGCAGCGCCTTCAACGCCCTGGTGGGCACCGTCGGGGACTGCGCGAACGGCTCGGGAGGGCAGCTCTATGTCGGCGACTGGAACGCCGACGGCACCTCGCTGCACCTGCGGCCCGGTGGCTGCGGCCGCGACTATCGGATCCTGTCGGTGGCGATGCTGGAAGTCACCTTCTGCGGCTTCGCCCAATCGGTGTCCGACATCGTGATGACGAACATCGCCGCGAACGTCCCGCGTTAGCAGCCGATCAACGCGACGTTGCGGCGATGACGGCGCTGCCGAGCACCTCGTCCCCGTCGGGGTCGGGCCGGTACAGCACCAGAGTCTGGCCCGGCGCGACGCCGCGCAGCGGGACGCGCAACCGCACGACGAGTTCGTCGTCGACGAGTTCGGCCACGGCGTCGGCCGTTTCACCGTGCGCGCGCACCTGAACCGCGCACTCGATGGGACCCGACGGCGCCACACCCGAGGTGAATACCGGTGCGCGCCCGACCAATTCGCGAACATCGAGATCGGCCGCCTCCCCCACCCGCACGGTCGCGGTCTCGGCGTCGATTGCCGTCACGTAGCGGGGTCGTCCGTCGGGGCCGGGCCCGGCGATGCCCAGCCCTTTGCGCTGGCCGATGGTGAAACCGTGCACCCCGTCGTGCTCGGCGAGCACCGCCCCCTCCGCGTTGACCACGGCGCCGGGGCGAACCCCGATGCGCGCGCCCAGAAAGGCCCGGGTGTCGCCCGACGGGATGAAGCAGATGTCGTGACTGTCCGGCTTTTCGGCGACGGCCAGCCCGCGCCGCGCGGCTTCGGCGCGGATCTGCGGCTTGGGGGTGTCCCCGATCGGGAACGCCGCGTGGCGCAGCTGCTCGGCGCTGAGCACGGCCAGCACATAGGACTGGTCCTTGTCGTGGTCCACGGCGCGGCGCAGCCGTCCGCCGGAAAGCCGGGCGTAGTGACCGGTGACCACCGCGTCGAACCCGAGCGCTACGGCTTTCGCCGACAGCGCCGAGAATTTGATCTTCTGATTGCACACCACGCACGGGTTGGGGGTCTCGCCGCGCGCATAGGACGACACGAACTCGTCGATGACGTCCTCCTGGAATTTCTCCGCGAAATCCCAGACGTAGAACGGTATTCCGAGCACGTCGGCGACCCGGCGCGCATCCGAGGCGTCCTCCTTCGAGCAGCAGCCCCGCGAGCCGGTGCGCAGCGTGCCGGGCGAGGACGACAGCGCCAGGTGCACGCCCACCACCTCGTGTCCGGCGTCGACCATCCGGGCGGCGGCGACCGACGAGTCGACGCCACCGCTCATGGCGGCCAGCACTTTCACTTAGGACGCCCCCGCGGCGGCCAGCGCCGCCCGCCGCGCGCGGTCCACCGCCCCGGGCAGCACCCGCAGCACCGCATCGACGTCGGCGTCAACGCTGGTGTGCCCCAAGGAGAGTCGCAACGATCCGCGGGCGCTGGCCGGGTCGGCGCCCATGGCGATCAGCACATGGGACGGCTGCGCGACGCCGGCGGTGCACGCCGAACCGGTCGAGCACTCGATTCCGTTGGCGTCCAGGAGCATCAACAGCGCATCGCCCTCGCAACCGCGGAACGTGAAGTGCGCGTTGCCGGGGAGGCGCAGCGGGTCGCGGGCGCCGTTGAGGGTGACGTCCTCGATGCCGCCCAGCACGCCGTCGATCAGCCGGTCCCGCAGCGCCCGCAGCCGGGCGCTGTTGACCTCGAGCCCGTCGACCGAGACCTTGGCCGCCGCGGCCATTCCGACCGCACCGGCCACATCGGCCGTCCCCGAACGGATGTCGCGCTCCTGGCCGCCGCCGTGTGCGAGCGGCACGCACGCGACGTCGCGGCGCAGCAGCAGCGCGCCCACGGCGGCGGGACCGCCGAACTTGTGCGCGGTCACGCTCATCGCCGACAACCCGCTCGCGGCGAAGTCGACGGGCAGCTGCCCCACCGCCTGGATGGCGTCACTGTGCATGGGCACGTCGAATTCGGCTGCGACGGCGGCGAGTTCGGCGGTGGGCAGCACCGTGCCGACCTCGTTGTTGGCCCACATGACGGAGACCAGCGCGACATCGTCGTGGCGGGTGAGCACCTCGCGCAGCGCCGCCGCCGACACCGAGCCGTCGGCCGCGGCGGGCAGCCACGTCACCTCGGCGCCTTCGTGCTCGACGAGCCAATTGACCGAGTCCAGCACGGCGTGGTGTTCGACCTCACTGGTGACGATGCGCCGGTGCCGCGGCTCGGCGTCGCGCCGGGCCCAGTAGATGCCCTTGACGGCCAGGTTGTCGCTCTCGGTGCCGCCCGCGGTGAAGATGACCTCCGAGGGACGGGCCCCTAGCCTGTCGGCGATCAGTTCACGGGATTCCTCGATGCGGCGCCGCGCCGCCCGGCCGCTGGTGTGCAGCGAGGAGGCGTTGCCCACCGTGCCCAGCGCAGCCGTCATCGCCTCGACGGCGGCGGGGTGCATCGGGGTGGTGGCGGCGTGATCCAAATAGACCATGACGCGACCCACGATACCGGCCCGCCGGTGGGCTCAGGCCACCAGCACGTGCCCGTGACCAGCGCACCGGGCCGTCCCGGCACCCACCGCCGACTGGCAGCGGCCCGCCAGCGCGCGCCGATCGGTCCCCGGGAGCTGCAGCGACTCGACGTGCACCTGCGCCAGCGTTCGGCGCTGGGCGAGCAGCCGGCGGATCGAGCCCGGCAGCGTCTCGTCGCCGACGAAGGCCGGCACCGTCGACGGGGTGCCGTCGCCGTGATGGTAGGTCAGCCGCACGGGCTGCACCGGCCGGCCGGCATCGATCGCGGCCTGGAACATGGCCGGGTAGAAGGACCCCCGGCCTCGGTGGGAGGGTCCGGCTTCTCCTCCGGCCGCGTCCCGGCCGGCATCGTCGCCGGACGAACCACACCAGGTGGTGCCCTCCGGAAACGCCACGACCGTCTGGCCGGCGCGCAACCGGCGGGCGACGGCGTCCACCACACCGGGCAGCCGCCGCAAACTGGACCGCTCGATCGGGATGACCTGGCACATGCGCGCCACGATCCCGGTCGCCGGCCCGCTGAACATGTCGGCGCGGGCGACGAACGACCCCGGCAACACCGAGCCGATGGCGAAGACGTCGAGCCACGACATGTGTGGGCTGACCACCAGCACGCCGCGCAGGTTACGAATCGGGTTGCCCGACACCGCTATCCGGACACCGAAACAGCGCAGCACCGACCGGCAATAGAGGCGCTGCACGCGGGTGCGACCCGGCAGCGGCACGGCCAGCAGCGGCAGCCCCGGCGCCAGCAGCAGCGCCAGCAGAACGCGAAGCGCCACCCGCAGCGGCCGGGCGCCCACCGCGTCGCCGGCGCCCACGCAGCCGGCGTCGCACGACGCGCGCGGCAGCCAGGCATGCCCGGCGCCGGCGCTCATCGGTACCCGGCCGCCGCTGCGCTGGTCAGCCCGGAGGCGGCCGACACCGATCGGAGTCGCTTCAGGTATCGGGTGTCGGCGTGCTGTTTGCCCAGCAGCACGCAGAAGTCCCCGACACCGAAATCCGGGTCGTGCGCGGGTTCCCCACACACCTGGGCGCCCAGCCGCAGGTAACCGCGCATCAGCGCCGGGACCGACGTCCGCGCGGGCGGTGGGATGTCGTCGAGGGCCGTCCCGTCGACGAGGACGGGACGGTGTGGCCGCACCCGGTACCGCGGCGGCGCCCCGTGGCGGGCCAGGATGACGTCGCGGACGCCGCGCAGCCGGCTGCCCGGGGGCTGGTCGTCGGGCTCGCCGCCGATGGGCACCGACACGCATCCGGTGACGTGGTCGTAGCCGTAGCGGTCCAGGTACGCCAGGATGCCGGCCCACATCAGCAGCACCACGCCGCCGTTGCGGTGCCCGTCGCGCACCACGGCGCGCCCCATCTCCACCAGGGACGGCCGCAGCGAGTCGAAGGCCCGGATGTCGAATTCGGTGGCGGTGTACAGCCCGCCGGCCGCGATGGCGCCCGCCGGCGCCAGCATGCGGTAGCAACCCACCAGCTCGCCGGTGTTGTCGTCGCGGACCAGCAGGTGGTCGCAGAACTCGTCGAAGCGGTCCTCGTCGCGCCGGTCCGAGCCGTGGCCGTCGTCCGGCGGCACGGCGAAGCCCGGTGTGCTGGTGAAGACGTCGTACCGGAGTCGCTGCGCCGCCTCGATCATGTCGGGGTCGGTGGACAGCAACAGGGAGTACCGCGGTGCGGTGGCCGCGCTACCCGGCTTGTCGGCGGGGATGAGGACGGAAGCGATGCTCATGAGACACAACGTGGCGTAGCCGGTGAGCTGGTCGGCATCGACGCTGTGACGTGTCGGTGCACGTCAGATGACGAAATGACCGAGCCCGTCTGCCGTTGTCGCTCGGAGGTGGGTACGACGGCCCATCCCTCCGCTAGGCACTGGTGGGGCCCTTGTGACGCACGGGGTTTGCGGGTGGGCCGAAAAAGCCCCCGGCACCGCCGCGCCGGGGGCTCTTCGAGGCCGAGAAACTCAGCCCTTGCGTGCCTTGATCGCGTCGGTCAGCTGCGGAGCGACCTTGAACAGGTCGCCCACCACGCCGTAGTCGGCGATCTCGAAGATGGGTGCCTCTTCGTCCTTGTTGACCGCGACGATGGTCTTGGAGGTCTGCATCCCCGCGCGGTGCTGGATGGCGCCGGAGATGCCCAGCGCGATGTAGAGCTGGGGCGAGACCGTCTTGCCCGTCTGGCCCACCTGGAACTGGCCCGGGTAGTAGCCGGAGTCGACGGCGGCACGCGACGCGCCGACGGCCGCACCCAGTGAGTCGGCCAGGGCCTCGACCACGCTGAAGTTCTCGGCGCTGCCCACGCCGCGACCGCCGGACACCACGATGGTGGCCTCGGACAACTCGGGCCGGTCACCGGCGACCGCGGGCTCGCGGGCGGTGATCTTGGTGGCGTTCTCGGCGGGGGCCGGGACCTCGACGGTGACCTGCTCGCCCGCACCGGCGGACGGCTCGGCGTCGACGGCGCCGGCGCGCAGGGTGATCACCGGGGTGTCGCCGTTGGCCTGCGCCTCGACGGTGAACGCGCCACCGAAGATGGAGTGGACGGCCTTGGGGCCTTCCTTGACCTCGACCACGTCGACCAGCAGACCGGATCCGATCCGGGCGGCGAGCCGGCCGGCGATCTCCTTGCCGTCGGCGCTGGCGGCCAGCAGCACCGCCGCGGGCGCGTTCGATTCGGCGAGCGCGGCCAGCACGTCGACCACCGGGGTGATCAGGTAGTTGTCCGCGTCGTCGGACTCGGCGACGTAGATCTTGGCGGCGCCGGCCTCCTTCAGCCCGTCGGCCAGCGGGGCGGCCGTTCCCGGCGCCCCGACCACGACGGCGGAGGGCTCGCCCAGCGCGCGGGCGGCGGTGATCAATTCGGAGGTGACCTTCTTCAGCGCACCTTCCGCGTGCTCCACGAGCACCAATACTTCAGCCATGGTTATATCGCTCTTCTCGTCTCAGGAATGGTCTTCGATGGGGTGCTCGACTAGATGATTTTCTGGCCGACCAGGTACTGGGCGACCTGGTTGCCGCCCTCGCCCTCGTCGGTGACCTTCTCACCCGCGGTCTTCGGCGGCTTCGGCGTCGACGACAGCACGGTGGATCCGGCGTTGGCCAGCCCGACCTCGTCGCTCTCGACACCGATCTCGGCCAGGGTCAGCACCGTGACCTCTTTCTTCTTGGCGGCCATGATGCCCTTGAAGGACGGGAAGCGCGGCTCGTTGATCTTCTCCGTGACGCTGACCACGGCAGGCAGCGTGGCCTCGAGGTTGAAGACGCCGTCGTCGGTCTCGCGCTCACCGGTGACCTTGCCGCCCTCGATGGACAGCTTGCGCAGGTGGGTGAGCTGCGGCAGGCCCAGGTACTCGGCGATGATGGCCGGCACCGCCCCGCCGGTGCCGTCGGTGGCCTCGTTGCCGGCGATCACCAGCTCGGTGCCCTCGATGGTGCCCAGCGCGCGGGCCAGGGCCCACCCGGTCTGCACCACGTCGGAGCCGTGCAGGCCGTCGTCCTTGAGGTGGACGGCCTTGTCGGCGCCCATCGACAGCGCCTTGCGGATCGCTTCGGTGGCGCGCTCGGGACCCGCGGTCAGCACGGTGACCGATCCCTCGACGCCGTCGGCGGCTTCCTTCTCCCGGATCTGCAGGGCCTCTTCTACCGCGCGCTCGTTGATCTCATCGAGCACGGCGTCGGCAGCCTCGCGGTCCAGCGTGTAATCGCCGTCTGTCAGCTTGCGCTCTGACCAGGTGTCTGGGACCTGCTTAATCAGGACCACGATGTTCGTCATGAGTGTGGTTCGTCCTCCTCGAAGGGGTCCGCAGCGATCGACTGCGAGACCTCGGTACGCGTTTTTCGCAACGCACAGCCGTGTTACTACCCGGTAACTTTGTGCGGTATGCCTTCACACCATAGCTGGTGGCTCAGGCCATATTGCCCGCTCCTCCCCCGTCCGCTGTCCCGGACGGGGTCGTCGCCGGGCGGCACGTTCGTGCGGCCCGTCCGCCGCCTGAGAAGCGGGGCTACCCACTTTCGTGGTTCGCGAATCCGACACTTCGCGTTAGCCTGCCTATGCAATGAGCGCACTGGTCCCTGACGTCCCCCCGCGCGCCCCCGGCGATTCCGCGTCGGCGGGCGACGCGATGTTGACGCTGACGGGCGAGCGCACCATCCCGGGGCTGGACATCGAAAACTACTGGTTCCGCCGCCACGAGGTCGTCTATCAGCGGCTGGCCGAGCGTTGCGTGGGCCGCGAGGTGCTCGAGGCGGGCTGCGGCGAGGGATACGGCGCCGATCTGATCGCGGGTGTCGCCCGCCGCGTCATCGCCGTGGACTACGACGAGTCCGCCGTGGCCCACGTCCGCTCCCGCTACCCACGGGTGGACGTCATGCAGGCGAACCTCGCGCAGCTGCCGCTGCCCGATTCGTCGGTCGACATTGTGGTCAACTTCCAGGTGATCGAGCATCTGTGGGACCAAACACAATTCGTCGTCGAGTGCGCGCGGGTGCTGCGCCCGTCGGGGCTGCTGATGATGTCCACGCCGAACCGGATCACGTTCTCACCTGGGCGCGACACCCCGATCAACCCGTTCCACACGCGCGAACTCAACGCCGGCGAGCTCGCCGAGCTGCTCGTCGCCGGCGGTTTCTCGGACGTGTCGATCAGCGGCCTGTTCCACGGTCCGCGGCTGCGGGAGATGGATGCCCGGCACGGCGGCTCGATCATCGACGCGCAAATCGCGCGCGCGGTAACCGACGCGCCGTGGCCGCCCGACCTGGCGGCGGACGTCGCCGCCGTCACCACCGATGACTTCGAGCTGATAGAGAGCGGATCCGGGGCGGCGACCGGCCGGCACATCGACGACAGTCTCGACCTGATCGCGATCGCGGTAGCGCCGTGAACTCAACGCAAGACCGGGTCCCCGGCCTGTTCACCCTGGTTTTGCACACCCACCTCCCCTGGCTGGCCCACCACGGCCGCTGGCCGGTCGGTGAGGAATGGCTTTATCAATCCTGGGCGGCGGCCTACCTGCCGCTGATGCGCGTGCTGAACACGCTGGCGGGCGAGGATCGCCGGGGGCTGATCACGCTCGGCGTCACACCGGTGGTGAACGCCCAACTCGACGACCCGTATTGCCTTGGCGGCATGCATCATTGGCTGGCGAACTGGCGGCTGCGCGCGACCGAGGCGGCCAGCGTGCGGTCGATTCCCCGGTCGAAGTCGGCCGGCTATCAGTCCTGCACACCGGAAGCGTTGCGCGCCTTGGGAATTCGCGAGGAAGCGGAGGCCCACAGCGCCCTTGAGGACTTCGCCACCCTGTGGCGGCACGGCGGTAGCCCGCTGCTGCGCGGCCTGCTCGACGCCGGCACGGTGGAGCTGCTCGGCGGGCCGCTGGCCCACCCGTTCCAACCGCTGCTCGCGCCCCGGCTGCGCGAGTTCGCCCTGCGCGAGGGGCTGGCCGACGCCGGACAGCGGCTGGCGCACACCCCCAGCGGCATCTGGGCGCCCGAATGCGCGTATGCGCCCGGGCTGGAACACGACTACTCCGCGGCCGGCGTCACGCATTTCATGGTCGACGGCCCGTCGCTGCACGGTGACACCGCCCTGGGCCGGCCCGTCGGCGACACCGACGTGGTAGCGTTCGGGCGCGATCTGCAGGTCAGCTATCGGGTGTGGTCGCCGAAGTCGGGCTACCCCGGGCATGCCGCCTACCGCGATTTCCACACCTATGACCACCTCACCGGCCTGAAGCCGGCCAGGGTCACCGGCCGCAACGTGTCCTCGGACGCCAAGGCGCCCTACGACCCCGAACGCGCCGACCACGCGGTCGACGTCCACGTCGCCGACTTCGTCGAGACGGTCCGCAACCGCCTGCTCTCGGAGTCCGCGCGCATCGGGCGGCCCGCGCACGTGATCGCCGCCTTCGACACCGAACTGTTCGGCCACTGGTGGTACGAGGGCCCGACCTGGCTGGAGCGGGTGCTGCGCGCCTTGCCCGAGGCCGGTGTGCGGGTGGGCACCCTGAACGACGCGCTCGCCGACGGCTTCGTCGGTCAGCCGGTGGCCCTGCCGCCCAGCTCGTGGGGTTCGGGCAAGGACTGGCAGGTGTGGGCGGGCGACCAGGTCGCCGACCTGGTGCAGCTCAACAACGAAGTGGTCGACACCGCGCTGAGCACCGTCGACAAGGCGCTGTCCCAAACCGCGACGCTGGACGGGCCGATCCCCCGCGACCACGTCGCCGACCAGATCCTGCGCGAAACATTGCTCACCGTCTCCAGCGACTGGCCGTTCATGGTGAGCAAGGACTCGGCCGCCGACTACGCCCGCTACCGCGCTCACCTGCACGCGCACGCCGCCCGTGAGATCGCGGGGGCGCTGGCGTCCGGGCGGCGCGACACCGCGCAGCGGCTGGCGCAGGGGTGGAACCGCGCCGACGGACTCTTCGGCTCCCTCGACGCGCGCCGGCTGCCCCGATGAGGCGGGTCACGACGTGAAAATCCTGATGGTGTCGTGGGAGTACCCGCCCGTGGTCGTCGGCGGGCTCGGCCGGCACGTGCATCACCTGTCCACCGCGCTGGCGGCCGCAGGCCACGACGTGGTGGTGCTGTCGCGCCGACCCACCGGAACCGATCCCCGGAGCCATCCGTCGTCCGACCACGTCAGCGAGGGCGTCCGGGTGATCGCGGCCGCGCAGGATCCGCACGAATTCGCCTTCGGCACCGACATGATGGCCTGGACGCTCGCCATGGGCCATTCCATGGTCCGCGCCGGGCTGACCGTCAAGCAACCGGGCGGCAACCACGCGTGGCGGCCCGACGTCGTGCACGCCCACGACTGGCTGGTGGCCCATCCGGCGATCGCGCTGGCCCAATTCTATGACGTGCCAATGGTTTCCACGATCCACGCGACCGAGGCCGGTCGGCATTCCGGCTGGGTCAGCGGTGCGCTCAGCCGTCAGGTGCACGCGGTCGAGTCCTGGCTGGTGCGTGAATCCGATTCGCTGATCACGTGTTCGGGATCGATGGCCGACGAGATCACCGAACTGTTCGGCCCCGGGCTGGCCGAGATCACCGTGATCTGCAACGGCATTGAAACGGCGCGGTGGCCGTTCGCGGCGCGCCGGCCGCGCACCGGGCCCGCCGAACTGCTCTACCTGGGGCGGCTGGAGTACGAGAAGGGCGTGCACGACGTCATCGCCGCGCTCCCGCGGATCAGGCGCACCCACCCGGGAACCACACTGACCATCGCCGGCGAGGGCACCCAGCAGGGCTGGCTCATCGAGCAAGCCCGTAAACACCGGGTGCTCAAGGCGATTCGCTTCGTCGGCCACCTCGAACACGCCGAGCTGCTGGCCGTATTGCATCGCGCCGACGCCGCGGTTCTGCCCAGTCACTACGAGCCGTTCGGCATCGTGGCGCTGGAGGCGGCCGCGGCCGGCACCCCCCTGGTGACGTCGAACATCGGCGGTCTGGGCGAGGCGGTGATCGACGGTCAGACCGGCGTATCGTGTCCACCCCGCGACGTGACCCGGCTGGCCGCGGCGATCCGCACGGTGCTCGACGATCCGCGCGCCGCGCAACAACGCGCCCATGCCGCCCGCGAACGCCTCACGTCCGACTTCGATTGGCACACGGTGGCCGACAAGACCGCACAGGTGTATCTGTCGGCCAAGCGCGGCGAGCGGCAGCCGCACGCACGGCTCCCCATCGTCGAACACGCCTTGCCGGACCGGTAGCGGTTTTGACGGCGGGGCTCCTAGGGCACTTGCCGGACCGTGAGCGGGCCTTCGTGGACGTCGCGCGCGATGGCCTCGGCGAACGACCGCGAATGCAGGACCGGGCTGTGGGTCCCCGATTCATGAAGGAAGCCGTCGATGAGGTCGGCCAGCGCCGCCACCGCATCCCAGCGCGGCGACCATCCCAGCGCGGTGCGCGCGCGGCCGGTGGCCAACAGCGGCAACGAAAACGCCATATCCAGCCAGCCGCGGTCCAGGGGCTGCAACCTCGCCCGCCACGACGCCTCCACCAGCAAGCCGAGCAGCGCCGACGGCACGTGCACGGGGCGTGCCCGCACCGCCCGCGCGATGTCGTCGCGCCCGACCGGCGGCTCGGCGGCCAAGTTGAACGCCCCCAGCGCGCAACCCTCGATCGCCTTGACGCACGCGTCGGCGACGTCTTCCGCGTGCACGATCGACACGCTCAGCGAGCGATCCAGCGGTAGCAACGGCAGCCAGCGCAGCCAATGCGGGTTCACGTACGCGGGCAGGGTATAGCGGCGCAGGCCCGGCGCGGCGTCGCGCTGCATGATGAATCCGGGCCTCATCCGGGTGATTCCGACCCCGTCGGGGTTGTGCCGCTCGTAGCCGTCGAGCATGTGTTCCACCGCGGACTTCGCCCTGCTGTAGGCGGAGGAACGGATGCCCGCGGTGGAGAAAGTCTCATCGACCTTCTGTCCATATCGCCCGGCGGCGTAGGTCCCCACCGACGACATGTGCAGCAGGTGAGGCACTTTGGCGTTGTGTGCCGCGCTCAATACCGCCGTGCTGCCGTCGACGGCGACGGCGTCCAGGTACCGCCTGTTGCGGGTGGGCTGAAATCCCCACGCCAGATGAACCACGCAGTCGGCTCCGCGAAAGACGTTGAGCAACTGAATCTCCACGCCCGGGTCGGCCAGGTCCAGCTCATGCCAGCGGACGAACCGGTACACGTCGTCCGGCGGCGGTCGCCTGCGGGTGATTCCGACGATCTCGTAGTCGGAGCCGTCCTCGGCGAGCCGGCGCAGCAGCGCGGTGCCGACATTGCCGCTGGCGCCGGTGATCACGATGCGCTTGGACACCGGTTACCTCCTTCCCACGCGCTCTCGCTCGCGTGGCTACGCATCGGCGTCCCTGCCGTCACGGCTGTTCCGATATGCGCGGGCACGCAGATCGGCGAGCCAGCGCGGGTGCAGGTTCAGGCCGGGCGCGGTGTTGACGACGGGATCGAACGACACGTCGTGATGGGCTTCGTCGTCGACGACGGTGGTCAGCGTCAAACGACCCAATGGTGTGAAATGCCCTCTGCCGCAGGCTTGGTCGAGTGTGATCTCAATATTTCCGCGTTCGAGACGGTTGCGGAAGGTGTCCAGCGACAGGCCGAGGCCGTCGATGTCGCCCGGGGTGCGGGCCCGAAGCCACCAATTGTTGTTCTGATAATGCAACGGCATCAGGGTGGTCAGGGTCCGGCCGTTCCACGACACGGTCGGCCGCAACGCCACCGCCCGGGACAGCACCCCCGACCCCGCGGACACCAGCAAGATGTCCCAGGGCTTTCCCGCCGGCCCCGGGGGCGGCAACCGGAAGGCCAGGCCGACGAAGTCGGGCAGCGCGCCGGGTGTGCCGCTGGCCTTGGATACCCGGGCAACGATCTCCGACGACGGGATCGGCAGGCCCTGACCCGCCGGGGCGACGCGTTCGACGAAGCCCCTCGCCAACACTCCGGTCGGATGAAAGAGCCGCTTGCCCCGGATCGCGGAGCCCCATTGGAAGGGCACCGCCACGAGTTCTAAAACGTTCACCGGCGGCGGATTCCCGTTCTGTGTCGGGGGAAACACGCGGTGCGGCCCGGGTCGCGTGACGACGGGGAAGTTACGGTGCCGCAAATACGCGAGGGGTGGTGTGCCAGTTGATCATGCGTAGAGCGGGGAGTTGTTGATGCCCGCTGGAGGAGTGGCTGTCGATGTAGACCTGGGCCATGACCGCCTGCCACGTCTCGAACTGCGGCGCAGACCTCCACATGCCCTCGTAAAGCCCAACGATGACGGCGTTGTTGTCGTCGGTCAGGGCGTAGACCGGGCCGCCGAAGTCACGACCGTCCACGACCATGTCGGCGATGGCGAAGCGGCCGTTGGTGACCGTGCCGACGGAGCCGCATCGTTGGCCCGTCGAGCGGCGCAGCTGACACACGGGCAGGCCCGGCTGCGCACTCAGGCCGGGCGTCGACCGCAGCCGGCGTCCCGTGGGCAACAGGTCCGAGGCCGTGACATTGCCTGCGAGAGCGATGACTTCGTATTCCACCGGCAGCATCGAGGTGTCCGCGGCCGAGTCCGTGTCGACCTGGCGACGGCCGAGGACCACGTCGCCGATCGGGTTGCGGTCTCGGTCGGTCACCATCGACTGCCCACCGTCACATTGCCCGCTGGTGAGCGCGACCCGCAGCCGCGGCTCGACCATTCCGACCATGCACACTGTGTTGCCCTGACGAATCTCCATTCCCGGAAACACGGTGACGCCGGGGTCGGCGGTGGCCCATCCCGGCGCGCCGATGAGCATCATCGCGGCAGCGGGCGCAACCGCTAACCGGCACCAGCGGCGGCCTTGCTTTTCCATTGGGCCGCACCACCCCTCGCGTCCGTCAAGGGATTCGACGCGTTTGTTACTTGGCCCGCGTATACCCCGCGGCCGGACGGCCAAACGCGCTTTCACCACCGGATTCACCAGCGGCCAGACGCGGTTGCCCACCGGCCGGAAAACGAAACGTTGCTCCTGAGCGAGGACGTTCGGCGCTAGGCTGCTGTCAGGTTGAGTTCACAGCTGCGTCTCTAACGGGAGCGGTGTGTAAAACACTGGTCACTCCCTCCTCACCACCATCGATAGGCGCTTCAATGGCTGCTCTTCACTCCGCGCATTCGGCGGACCACCATGATCCCGCACACTGCCGCCACATGGCCCAATTCGCCAGGGCACACGTATACGTTTATGCGCGCTGCCTCGCCACGGTGGTGCGCGTCGACGGCGAGGTCGATGCCGCGAATGCGCACGATCTCACCGACGCCATCCGCGGCTTCGCCCGGCTCAAGACCCCCGTGGTCCTCGATGTGAGCCGGCTGCGCTTCGTCAGCGTCGAGGGCTTTCGGGCGCTGCTGGTGCTCAACGACGAATTCCGCAAAGCCCGCGTGCACTGCAGCGTGGTCACCGGCACGGCGATGCGGCCACTGCTGCGCATCGTGCACGACAACGGGCTGGCGACCACCGACTCGGTACCGGAAGCCTTTCAAACCATCGAAGACATCCTGCGGGCCCGCCTCAGATTCATGTCCGACCTGCCTCGTCCCCGACAGCCGCGGAGCCAGGTCAGCCGCGGCGCCGCGTCGTGACCTCACCGCCGTTAAACCGCTGCACGAGTTCGCGTTTCGGTTCGATGCCTTAGTTCTCTCGAGGGTGACGCGGCGAGGCCGGCCGTCGTCGCTCCAGGCCGGCGCGGCCCGGGTGAATTTCATCGAATGAATGTTTAAGTTATTGAACGAGGTGGTATGTCCTCCCGGGCGGCGCGGGGCGGAAACCAGGCGGCTCGCGCAGTGGTTTGTCCGCCTCGTCGGTGGGTATGACCGCGTGTGCCGGGGCCGCGCAGGCCCGGGCATTCCAGGCCGTTCGGGAGGGAGCGCTTGGGCAACATGGGAGCTTTGTCGTTTTCGCCGCCCACCGCAGCACCGCCGGTGGCGACGGCGTGGTTCGGCCGGACCGACTTCGGCGAGTGGCGGTCGAACCTGCGGCGGATGGTTTTGGTCCACGTCGCCGACTTCGTCGCCGAGCGACGGGCCGCCGAACTGGACGGGGCGGGTATCGAAGCGGCAGGCGACATCCTGGCCGACTTCGCCTCCGGCGGTAAGTGCCTGCGGTCGACGTTCATGTACCTGGGGTGGCTGTGCGGTGCGCCGCCCGACCCGGCCGCGTTGCGGGCCGCGGCCAGCTTTGAGTTGGTGCACGCGTTCGCGCTGCTGCAAGACGACGTCATGGACGGTTCGGACGTGCGGCGCGGCCGTCCGTCGGCGCATCTGCAGTTGGGGCGGTGGCACCGGGAGCGCGGATTGCCCGGCACCTCACGACGATTCGGCGAGTCGGCCGCCATCCTGCTCGGAGATCTGTGCCTGATCTGGGCCGAACAGATGCTGCGGGACAGCGGCGTCGACCCCCGGCGGCTGCAACGGGTGTGGCCGCGCTATGACGCGATGCGCACCGAGCTCGCGGTGGGACAGTTCGCCGACTTGACGAACGACGCGCGGCAGGCGCCCGGGCTGGAATTCGTGCTCGACGTGGCACGGCGCAAATCGGGCAACTACACGGTGCGCCGGCCCCTGGAGATCGGGGCGGCCATGGCCGGCTGCGACGCTCGCACGTTGTCCCAGCTGGGTTGCTACGGCCGCGCCCTCGGCGAGGCGTTTCAGCTGCGCGACGACGTGCTCGGCGTCTTCGGATCCCCCGCGGTGACGGGTAAGCCCGGCGCGGGAGATCTGCTCGAGCGCAAGGCAACCAGCGTCGTGGCGGCCGCCCACCAGCTGGCCGATCCGTCGACGCGCCGTGAACTCACCGAGCTGGCGAATCGTGAAGCCCTCGAGGACGACGCGATCGACAGGTGGAAGGCGCTGATCATCGAGACCGGGGCCCTGGGGTTGATCGAACGGATGATCGGCGACCGCGTCGCGTCCGCGCGCGCCCACCTCGCCGACGTGTCGATCGAGGAACCCGTTCGCATCGCGCTGGCCGAAATGGCGGCGGCCTGTACGGATCGCGGCGCATGAGCAATACCGACCCGGGAGCACGCTGACCATGCGGAGAATCGAAGGACGCACCGATCACGTCGTGGTGATCGGCGCCGGCCTGGCCGGGCTCTCCGCGGCCCTGCACCTGGCCGGACGGGGGCGCGCGGTCACGGTGGTGGAGCGCGAGCCGTGGCCGGGCGGGCGGGCCGGACGCCTCGACATCGACGGGTACCGGATCGACACCGGGCCAACGGTTCTCACGATGCCCGACATTATCGACCAGACATTCGCGGCCGTCGGCGAGACCCGGTCCGACCGGCTGGAGCTGTTGACGGTTGATCCCGCCTACCGCGCCGTGTTCGCCGACGGCAGCGCGCTTGATGTGCACAGCGATGCGGACCGGATGGTTGGCGCCATCGCCGAGTTCGCCGGGGCCGGGCAGGCGGCGGGCTACCGGCGGCTGCGCCAGTGGCTGACCAGGTTGTACCGCACCGAATTCGACGGATTCATCGGCGCCAATTTCGATTCCCCGCTCTCGCTGGTCACGCCGCAGCTGGCGCAGCTGACGGCGATCGGCGGCTTCCGCAAGTGGGACCGGATGGTCAAGCGGCACATCAGCGATCCACGGCTGCAGCGGATCTTCACCTTCCAGTCGCTGTATGCCGGGGTGGCGCCGCGCGACGCCCTGGCGGTCTACGCGGTCATCGCCTACATGGACACCATCTCCGGTGTGGTGTTTCCGCGAGGCGGCGTGCGCGCGCTGCCGGACGCCTTGGCCGCCGCGGCCGCCGATGCGGGTGTCCGATTCTGTTACGACGCAACCGTTACCGCGCTCGAACGCTCCGGCGGACGGGTCACGGCCGTACTCGCCGAACGGACCGGGCGCATCGCCTGCGACGCGGTGGTGCTGACCACCGAACTGCCCCAGACCTACGCGCTGCTGGGCCGCACGCCGCGTCGCGCCGTGCGGCTGCGCGCCTCACCGTCGGCGGTGGTGGTTCACCTGGGTTGTCCCGCGGTCGCCCCCGAGACGGCCCACCACACGATCCTGTTCGGCGAGGCGTGGGACCGGACCTTCACCGACATCATCCGCGACGGTCGGCTCATGGCCGACCCGTCGTTACTGGTGACCCGCCCGACGGCCGGCGACCCGGCCCTGGCCCCCGAGGGACGCGATCTGCTCTACGTCCTGGCCCCGGCGCCGAACCTGCAGCGGGGCGCCATCGATTGGTCGCGGACCGGCGGCGCCTACGCCGAAAGCCTCGTCGCACACGTCGCCGACCGACTGCTACCCGGATTGCGGCGAGACGCAACGGTTCTCGACGTCGTCACGCCCGCCGACTGGGCCCGTCAGGGCATGGCGGCCGGCAGCCCGTTCGCGCTCGCCCACACTTTCGGCCAGACGGGCCCGTTCCGCCCGGCCAACCTGGTCCGCGGCATCGACAACGCGGTGCTCGCCGGCTCCTCCACGGTGCCGGGCGTCGGCGTGCCGACCACCCTGATCTCCGGGCGACTCGCCGCGGACCGCATCACCGGGGCCGCCGAGCGGTCGACCACCAACCTCGACATGAAAGCCGGTTTGCCATGATGCGCAGCGAATTGGCCGCCGCCGGAATCGACGATCCGCGGCTGCGCGACGGGTATCGCCGGTGCCGGGAACTCAATGCCTCCCATGGCCGAACCTTCTTCCTGGCCACCCGGCTGCTCGCGCCCGACCAACGGCCGCCCGTGCACGCGCTGTACGGCTTCGCCCGCTACGCCGACGACATCCTCGACGACCTCGATCCGCGGCTGGACGCGTCCGCTCGCGGCAGGCGGCTGCAGCAACTGTCCGAGCGCTTCTTCTCCGACGGCGCCCACCTCGACGATCCGCTGGTGGCGGCGGTTACCCACACCGCACGGCGCTACCGGATCAGCGCCGCGCTGTTCGAGGACTTCCTGACCTCGATGCGAATGGATCTCACGGTCACCGACTATCCCGACCGCGAAGCGCTCAACCGCTACATGCGGGGCTCCGCGGAAGCGATTGGGCTGCAGGTACTCCCGATCCTGGGCACGGTGACACCGGCCGAGGAGGCCGCGCCCTACGCGGCGGCGCTGGGCCGGGCCTTCCAGCTCACCAACTTCCTGCGCGATGTCGACGAAGATCTGGTACGCGGCCGGGTCTACCTGCCCGCCGACGAACTCGCCGCCGACGGAGTCGATCGAGAGCTGTTGGGATGGTGTCACACGCACCGCCGTACCGACCCCCGGGTGCGCCGCGCCCTGGCCGCGCAACACGAAATCGCGCGGCAGACTTACCGATTCGCCGCGGCGGGAATCGCCACGCTCGCGCGTCGCTCACGACCGTGCGTGGCAACGGCGGCCGCCCTGTACGCAGAAATCCTGGACTGCATCGAAAGAAGCGAGTTCGCCGTGTTCGACCACCGGGCCACCGTGGGCAGGGCTCGACGGCTTCGGGTGGCCGGTGCGGGACTGATACGGTCCTGGCGGGCGCGAAATGGCGAGCGGGACGATCTCAATGCGGGGGCCGCATGAGCGATCGGTGGCAATACCTCGTTGTGCTGGCCACATGCCTGGCGATCACCGCGCCGCTGGAGACGTTGGGCCCCGGCGTCTACCGACAGTGGCGACGTCTCATCAAGGCGGTGCTGCCCGTCGCGGCGGTGTTCCTGATCTGGGACGAGATCGCGGTCGCCGCGCACGTGTGGACCTATGACGGCGCGTACCTCACCGGCGTGAGCATCCCGTTTCGGGTGCCGGTCGAAGAGGTGTTGTTCTTTCTCGTCATTCCGACATGCGGGCTGCTGACCTACAACGCCGTGAACGCCATCCTGGCAAAGGTCCACCGGCGATGACCGGCCTCGGCTACACCCTGCCCGCCACGCTGGCCGTATTCGCCGTCTGCGCACTGGAATTGGCGGTGCTGCGAACCGGACTTTTCCGCCGACCGGCCTACTGGCTGTCGATGCTGATCGTCCTCGGATTCCAGATCCCGGTCGACGGATGGCTGACCAAGCTGAGCTCGCCCATCGTCATTTACGACGATCGGCAGCTGAGCGGGGTGCGCTTCCCCTTCGACATCCCGGTCGAGGACTTTCTGTTCGGCTTCGCGCTGGTCACCGCGGTGCTGCTGCTGGGGGAACGGCAACGTGCGCGTCGGTGATGCGGGGCCCGCCCCCGGCGACCTGGCAGCCGCGTTCGACGCGGGCGCCGCGGCCTACGATCGGCTGGTCGGCGCCAGCCCGGGTTACCACGCGCAGCTGCTTTTGTCGGCCAAGCGGATGCGGATTCCGGCCCGCGGCAAGGGCTTACGGTTGCTCGACGCCGGCTGCGGGACGGGTGCTTCGACGGCCGCCCTGCTCGCCGTCGCGCCCGAAGCCGACATCGTCGCCGTGGACGCATCGCGCGGCATGCTCGACGAGGCGCGCGCGAAGGACTGGCCCGCCACGGTGCGGTTCGTCCACACCCCCGTCGAACGGCTGGCGGAGCAGGGGATCACCGGGCCGTTCGACGGCATCCTGGCCGCGTACCTGATCCGCAACGTCGCCAACCGCGACGACCAACTGCGGAAGTTCCGCGCGCTGTTGCGGCCGGGCGGCACCCTGGCGGTGCACGAGTATTCGGTGCGCGACTCCCCCGCCGCCACCCGCGTCTGGCACGCCGTCTGTTGGGGCATCATCATCCCGTCCGGCTGGTGGCGCACCCGGGACAGTACGCTGTATCGCTACCTGTGGCGTAGCGTGCTGGCGTTCGACGGGGCCGCGCGGTTCCGGGCCCGCCTCGCCGACGCCGGCTTCACCGCCGTGCACAGCGAGACGATGCCCGGCTGGGAAGCCAACATCGTGCACACTTTCCTGGCGGATGCGCCGTCATGACCGCGCACGCCACCGATCGTCGACGCCGAACCTTGCCCGCACCAACGGGATTGCCGGACGCCGGCGCGCTGCCGTCACGCCCCCGCATCGCCGTCGTCGGCGGCGGGATCGCCGGCCTGACCGCCGCCACCGGGCTCGCCGAGCGCGGCGTCGCCGTCGACGTCATCGAACGCGAGCATTACCTCGGCGGTCGGGTCGGCGGCTGGACCGAACACGAAGGCGGCGCCGACCTCGCGATGAACCGGGGCTTCCACGCCTTCTTCCGGCAGTACTACAACCTGCGCGCCCTGCTGACGCGGATCGATCCGGAATTGCGGATGCTCACCCCCGTCGACGACTACCCGCTCATCGACGGGTCGGGGCGGCGCGACAGCTTCCGCGGGCTGCCGCGCACCCCTCCCTGGAACGCCGTCGTCTTCGCCGCGCGCAGTCCGACGTTTCGGCTTCGTGACTTCACCCGCATCGACGCCCGCGCCGCCGCGCCCCTGGCCGCGGTGTCGGTGCCGGACACCTACGAGCGCCTCGACGACATCGACGCCGCGGCGTTCCTCGAAAACATCCGATTCCCGGAGGCCGCACGGCATCTGGCGTTCGAGGTGTTCTCCCGCAGCTTCTTCGCCGACCCCGCCAAGCTGTCCGCGGCCGAGTTGGCGACGATGTTCCACATCTACTTCCTGGGATCGGCCGAAGGGTTGATCTTCGACGTTCCGTGCGCGAACTACGACAGCGCGTTGTGGCAACCCTTGAGCGGCTACCTCGAAGGGCGCGGGGTGCGGTTTCGACTCGGCACCGACGCCCAGAGCATCGACACCGGGCCGGCGGGACACTTTCGGGTACACACCGATTCCGACGAACCTCTCGACGTCGACGCCGTGGTGCTGGCCACCGACGTCGCGGGTCTGCAGCGAATCGTTGCGGCATCGAGCGGCCTGGGCACCGATGACTGGCGGGCCCAGATCTCGCGGCTGCGCACCGCGCCGCCGTTCGCCGTGCATCGGTTCTGGCTCGACCGCCCCGTCTCGGCGCGGCGGCCGGCATTCCTTGGCACGGCCGGGCACAAGCCACTGGACAACATCAGCGTGTTGGAACGCTACGAACGCGAGGCCCGCACGTGGGCGCGCACACAGCGCGGCTCCGTCGTCGAATTGCATTCCTACGCCCTGGATTCGGCGCCGTCGCGCGCGGCCGCACTACGCCAGCTGCACACGGTCTACCCGGAAACGGCTGCGGCACAGATCGTTCACGAGAGGCTGCTGCATCGCAGCGACTGCCCCCTGTTCTCGCCGGGCTCCTATCCGGACCGCCCCGCGGTGACCACCCCGACGCCGGGCCTGGTGTTGGCCGGCGACGCCATCCGAATCGACCTGCCGGTGGCGCTGATGGAGCGCGCCGCCACCACCGGCTGGTGCGCCGCGAACCAACTGCTGACACGGTGGGGACTGGCCGGGCACCCGTTGGCCACGGTACCCACCGAGGGCCGGTCACCACTGCTGCGATGGCTTGCCACCCGCCAGAGAGTCGCCCGGCGATGAACATCCGCGACCGGCTGCAAACCCTGCGAGAGCGCTCCAAAGATTGGCCCCTGCAGGTGATCCCGCGTGTGCCGTGGGCCGATCAGCGCCCGACCTATCGCGACGCCCAACCCGCCCTCATCGAGGCCGCGCTGCGGCGCTCCCAGCACCGGGCCACCGGCAACTGGTACGCGTTCGCCGCCAGCCGGCAGGTGGTCGGCGGGCGACCGTTCGGCGCGCGCGTCGCCGGCGTCGAGGTCGTCGCCTGGCGCGACGAACGGCACCGACTGTGCGTGGGGCCGCGCAGCTGCCCGCACCTGGGGGCCGACCTCGCCACCGGGACGGTGCATCGGGGCACGCTGGTGTGCCGGTGGCACGGGCTGACCCTGGACGGCCGCGCCCGCGAATTCGGTTGGAGCCCACTGCCCGGTCACGACGACGGCACCCTGGTCTGGGTGCGGCTCGATGCGGTCGGACGCGAGACGCCACTGGAGCTTCCGGTGATTGCGGACCGGCCGACCGGCGACACCCTGGCCGCCGTCGCCCGCATGGAGGGCGTCTGCGAACCCATCGACATCATCGCCAACCGGCTCGATCCGTGGCATGGCGCATGGTTTCACCCGTACTCGTTCACCCGGCTCGAGGTGCTCAGCACGCCGACCGAACACGCCGACCGCTTCTTGGTGGCCGTGACCTTCCGGATGGGACGCCTGGGGGTGCCCGTCGTCGCGGAGTTCAGCTGCCCGGAGGCCCGCACCATCGTCATGCGCATCGTGGATGGGGAGGGGACGGGCAGCGTCGTCGAAACCCATGCCACCCCAATCGGTTTGGGACCCGACGGCCGTCCCCGCACCGCCGTCCTGGAAGCCACCATCGCGCATTCGGGGCGGCCCGGGTTCAAGCGGGCATCTCGGGTGGCGCCGCTGATCACACCGCTCATGCGCTTCGCGTCCAGCAGGCTCTGGCGCGACGACCTCGCCTACGCCGAGCGCCGCTATCAGGTCCGCGGCGGTGCCGGATAGCGGGGCGCAGCGTGCGCCGCCGATGCCGGCCCGCCCCTGCGGCCGGCCGTCCGCTTCCACACCATCCACAGCGCCCCCACCAGCAGGACCGCCAGCACGATCACCGTGGGCCACACGGCCAGCTGGGCAAGCCACAACCGTCGTTGCAGGCGCAGCACTTTGCGCTCCGCTCGGCGCAGGCGTTGCGATGTCTCGATCAAACTCATCGCGCATCACATACCCGGGGCGCGCCCGTTCAAACCGGCGCGGTGACCACAGCACCGTGACCAGGGTGCCGTAGGCTGATGGCCGCTGACCGGACCGGAAACGCTGGTCGGCGTATCTTGCAAGAAGGATGCGGGTAAGTGACCAAGCGCGCCGCCGCTGATCGGCGAGTAGATCGAGCCGAACTCGAGAAGTTGGTGTCGGCCGACATGCGTGCGATCACCGCGCAATCCGACCGCATCGGCCGGCACTTCGCTCGCCAAAACGACGTCAGCGGCACCGACTTTCACGCGTTACTGCACATCATGGTCGCCGAAACCGCCGGGACGCCGTTGACCGCGGCGCAATTGCGCCGGCGCATGGACGTTTCACCGGCCGCCATCACCTATCTGGTGGACCGCATGATCGAGGCGGGCCATGTCCGGCGCGAGCCCGACCCGGAGGATCGCCGCAAGACGCTGCTTCGCTACGAGAAATCGGGGATGGCGCTGGCTCGTTCTTTTTTCACTCCCCTTGGCGCCGAGCTGCGTACCGCCCTGTCCGACCTGCCCGACCGCGACCTGACGGCGGCCCATCGTGTCTTCGCGGCGATGATCGAGGCGATGTCCACCTTCGAATCCCGGCTCACCGCACCAACTCCCAAGAAGTCGACCGCCACCGACAGTAAGAGCGCCGCGCCAAAAGGCCGACGCAGCGCGGCAACGGCGAGCCGCACGCCCGGCTGACGGCCACGTCGCGCGAAGCTACGGCAGCGCGACGAGATCGACCTCGCGCAGGCCGGCAAGGTTCGCGACTCCGCAGCCGTGCAGGCAAACCCGAAGCTCGTCGATGAACGGCTGCAGCCAATCCACCACGGCGGCGGCGGATTCGATCGCGGCTCCCAGCAGCGGCCGGGCCACCGCCACGACGTCGGCGCCCAATGCGATCGCCTTGGCCGCGTCCATCCCGGTCCGGATGCCCCCGGAAGCCACCAACGGGATCTCCGGCAGCACCTCGCGCACCTCCAGGATCGCCCGCGCGGTGGGGATGCCCCAGTCGGCCAACTCCGGATAGCGCAGTTCGCCGTAACGCACGAACTGCTCCACGCGCGACCACGACGTGCCACCGGCGCCCGCCACGTCGATCCCGGCAACCGGGACGTTGCCTTCGGCCCCAAGAAGTTCCGCCACCGCGGCGCCGCCGATCCCGTGGCCGACCTCCTTGAGCAACACCGGGTGGCCGAGGGCGCCGGCCACTTCTCGCAGCCGATCCACCGAGCCGGAAAAGTCGGTGTCGCCGTTGTGTTGCATCGCTTCCTGCAACGGATTGGTATGCACGGCCAGCGCGTCCGCGCCCACCCGATCAAGTGCCTTCGCCAGGTCCGGCACCGCCGCGCCCGCCAGTTGAGATAGACCGATATTGCCGAACAGCAACACATCTGGGGCGACGTCGCGAACCGCGAAGCTGTCCGCGGCGCGCTCCCCCAGCGCGCTGTCCAGCATGATGCGCTGCGAGCCGAGCATCATGCCGACGCCCAGCTGTTGGGCGGCCGCGGCCAGGTTCCGGTTGATCGTCCCGGACAGCTCGGCGCCCCCGGTCATCGCGCCGATGAGGATCGGAGACCGCAGGTTGACACCGAAAAAGTTGGTGGACACGTCGATGTCGCCCAGGCTGGTCTGCGTGAGGGCGTTATACGGCAAGCGATACCGGTCCAGGCCGGTGGTGACCCCGTCATAGCCGACCGGTTCGCCCAGGCACACATGGATGTGGCGCCGCTTGCGATTCTTCATCGCGCCACGGTCGAGGGTCATCGCCGGCAACCCGCTGCGTCCATAATGTCCATAGTGCCCCCTGGTGCACACCGCCTTCGGTGCGCCGTGGCGATGCATCATTTCAGTTGATTAATGTTTAACAAACTGAAAGGCTTGTGTTCGTGGTGTGGGAACCCTTGGCCGCCGCCGTGACGGGTCGACGCTCGTGGCTGCTCGCGCTGGTGGCGGCGCTGCTGGGCGTCGGCTTCATGGTGCTCATCGGCGGGAACGCGGCGGCGGGCCAGTCGCCGAAATCGCTTCCCGACGACTCGGCCTCCGCCGAAGTGGACGCGCTGTCCCGGCAGTTTCCCGGCGGCGACCGCGCGCCCCTGATCGTGGTCGTCAGCCGCACCGACGGTGCGGTGCTGAGCCCCTCCGACATCTCCGCCGCCCGAGCGGCCCGCGATCGCGCCCACGCCGCCGCGCAACCGGGCGGGGCCGACGGCGCGGCGCCCGCGCTGCCGTCGAACGACGGCAAGGCCGTCCTGGGCATCGTGCCGATCAGCGCAGGCCTGTCGGGTCTCGCCCTCGGCGACACCGTGACCGCGCTGCGCACGGCCGCGGCGACGGGCCTGCCCGCGGATCTGCGGGTTCACATCACCGGCGGCCCGGCGTTCGGCGCCGACATTGCCGGCGCCTTCACCAACGCCAACATCACCCTGCTCGCCGTGACGACGTCGGTGGTGGCGCTGCTGCTGATCGCCACCTATCGGTCCCCGGCGCTATGGGTGGTCCCCCTGCTGGTCGTCGGATTCGCCGATCGGGTCGCCGCCGCGGTCGGCACCGCGGTGGCGTCGGCGACCGGGTTGAGCTTCGACGGCGCCACGTCGGGCATCACCAGCGTGCTGGTGTTCGGGGCGGGCACCAATTACGCGCTGCTGTTGATCTCCCGGTATCGCCAAGAGCTTCGGCGCCAGTCCGGGCACCGTGCCGCCTTGCGCCACGCCGTGCGCCGGTCGGGCCCGACCATCGTGGCCAGCAATGCCACCGTGGTGCTGGCCCTGCT
The DNA here is from genome assembly GCF_976985685.1 of Mycobacterium sp. NTMscope_Eco_3. NCBI lineage: Bacteria > Bacillati > Actinomycetota > Actinomycetes > Mycobacteriales > Mycobacteriaceae > Mycobacterium > Mycobacterium sp. NTMscope_Eco_3. The sequence continues at coordinate 3,866,585 of NZ_CDRJYZ010000001.1, forward strand.
CACGCTGCTGTTCGCCGCCACCCCGAGCACGCGCAGCCTGGGCGCGTTGGGGGCGTGCGGCCTGGTGGTCGCCGCGGTGTCTGTGCTCGTCATCCTGCCGCCGATCCTCGCCCTCTGCGGCCGCCGATTGTTCTGGCCGTTCATCCCGCACGCCGGGGACGACGCGGCCCGGGATTCCGGTGCGTGGCGCCGCATCGCGGAAGGGGTGGCCCGTCGTCCCGCACTGGTTGCGGTGATCGCGATCGCGGCCCTGGCCGCCCTGGGCACGGGCTTGTGGGGAACCCGGATCGGGCTGTCGCAGACCGAACAGTTCCGGGTGCATGCGGATTCGGTGTCCGGTTACACCGTTGTGGCTGAACACTTCCCGGCCGGCCTGGCCAACCCCACGCTGGTCGTCGCCCCCACCGCCCACGCGTCGTCCGTTCGGCAGGCCATCGGGACCACGCCCGGGGCGGTCTCGGTGACCGAGTCCGGCCGCTCGGAAACCGGGTTGACGAAATGGTCGGTGGTGATCGACGCACCGCCGTCATCCAACCAGGCATTCGGCATCGTTGCCGCCCTGCGGAATTCGACCCGGGCCGCCGACCCCGGTGCGCTGGTGGGCGGCGCCGACGCGCAGGCCCTCGACATCCGGGATGCGGCCACGCATGATCGCGTGCTGCTGATCCCGGCGATCCTGGCCGTCATCCTGGTGGTCCTGTATGTGTTGCTGCGATCGGCCCTCGCCCCGCCGACCCTGCTGGCCGCGACCATCCTGGGCGCCCTGGCCGCGTTGGGCATGGGCGGCTGGGCGAGCATCCACGTCTTCGGCTTTCCGGCGCTGGACAACACCACCCCGCTGTTCGCCTTCCTGTTCCTGGCCGCCCTCGGCGTGGACTACACCATCTTTCTGGTCACCCGGGCCCGCGAGGAAGCCGCGCAGCACGGCGCGCGCGACGGGATGGTCCGCGCGGTGTCGGCCACCGGCGGCGTAATCACCAGCGCGGGAATCGTTTTGGCCGCCGTATTCTGCGTGCTCGGGGTGTTGCCGTTGATCGTCCTGACGCAGTTGGGGATCATCGTCGGCCTGGGCATCCTGCTCGACACCTTCGTGGTGCGTACGCTGGTCATCCCGGCGCTGTTCACCCTCATCGGCGACCGGATCTGGTGGCCCAACAGCCCTACCCACACCGAACCCGTTGAGCAGCAAGCGGATCGGGCCCAACGCGAACGGAGCACCCCGTGAACAAATCGATCTTGGGCGCGACATCCCTGGGCGTCGCCGCAGCCGCCGGCGCCGGCAGCGTCGCCAGCGCCGACGCCGCCTCGCCGTGGTATTCGCGGCTTCACAAGCCCGCCTACCAGCCGCCCCGCGCCGCCTTCCCCACGGTATGGACCACGCTTTACGGGGACATCGCGGCCACGTCGGCGGTGGCCATCGACCGGTTTCGCGCAACCGGGCAGCACGGCAAGGCGCGTCGCTACGCCGCGACGCTCGTGGTGAATCTGCTGCTCAACGCCGGGTGGAGTTGGCTGTTCTTCCGGTACCACAAGCTCGGCGCGGCCGCGGTCGGTGCCGCGGCGCTGACGGCCAGCAGTGCCGACCTGGTCAGGCGCACGGCCGAAGCCACCCCGCGGGGCGCGCTGGCGCTGCTGCCCTATCCGCTGTGGTGCGGCTTCGCGACCGTTCTGTCCACCCACATCTGGCGGCTCAACCGTTAGGGAGCCGAATCATGCCCGCGCTGTTGTGGTTTCGCCGCGATCTGCGGCTGCGTGATCATCCGGCGCTCCTCGCCGCGGCCGAGAGCGACGAGGTGCTCGCCTGTTTTGTGCTCGATCCGCGCCTGGAAGGCTCGTCGGGACAGCGCCGGCTGCAGTTCCTGGGTGACTCGCTGCGGCGGCTGCGCGACGACCTGGATGGGCGCCTGCTCGTAACCCGCGGGCGGCCCGAGACACGGATTCCCCGCATTGCCAAGGAGATCGGCGCGTCGTCGGTGCACATCGCGGAAGACTTCGCGCCGTTCGGCACGCGCCGCGACGAACGGGTGCGGGCCGCATTGGGCGCGGTCCCGCTGGTGGCAACGGGGTCACCGTATCTCGTGTCGCCCGGACGCGTCACCAAGCCGGACGGTTCGCCCTACCAGGTGTTCACCCCGTTTTTGCGGCGGTGGCACGAAACCGGCTGGCGGGCGCCGGCGCAATCGAGCGCCACGTCCGCGCGCTGGCTGGATCCGCGGCGCCTGGGGATCGAGCGCTGCGAAATCCCCGACCCCGGCGTCCGGCTCGATGTCGCCGCCGGCGAGGCGGCGGCGAGCATTCAGTGGGAGTCCTTCGTCGGCGACGGATTGAGAAGCTACGGCGCCGACCGCGACCGACCCGATCTGGCAGGCACCAGCCGGATGTCGGCGCACCTGAAATTCGGCACCGTCCATCCCCGCACTCTGGTTGCCGACCTGGACACGCGCAGCGGCGGGGCGCAAGCGTACCTGCGGGAGTTGGCTTTTCGCGATTTCTATGCCGATGTGCTGCACCACTGGCCGGCGAGCGCGTGGCGCAACTGGAACGGCGCTTTCGACGGCATCAAGACCGACGCCGGCGCCGAGGCGAAGCGCGGCTTCGCGGCGTGGAAGGCCGGCGAAACCGGTTTTCCCTTCGTCGACGCCGGGATGCGTCAGCTGCGGGAGACCGGGTTCATGCACAACCGGGTGCGGATGATCGTCGCGTCGTTTCTGGTCAAGGACCTGCACCTGCCATGGCAGTGGGGCGCCGAATGGTTTCTGGACCAGCTCGTGGACGGCGACATGGCGAACAACCAGCATGGTTGGCAGTGGTGCGCGGGCTGCGGCACCGATGCCGCGCCCTACTTCCGGGTGTTCAACCCGACGACGCAGGGCGAAAAGTTCGATCCCACAGGCGATTACATTCGCCGTTGGGTGCCCGAGCTGCGCTCGGCGCATGACGCGCACCTGCGCAAGGGCGAGCGGCCGGACGGTTACCCGCAGCCCATCGTCGACCACGCCGCCGAACGGGCCGAAGCGCTGCGGCGTTATCAGCGCATCTGAACTCGGTGTTCGTTAGCCCGAGCGTGCACCCGGAGCCGGTTGGCGTGCCATGATCGGACGATTCGGTCAAGCCATCGGGAGCCGACAATGACCATCTCCCTCATCCGCGTGCTGATCTCGGGCGCCGCCGCCGGCCTTACCGCGGTGATCACGGGCTGTTCCTGCTCGATCGGTTCGTCGCACGCGGTGAGCAGGAGCGATGTCGCCGGCCAAATCACCGCCAAGATGACCGACGCCGCCGGCAACAAGCCCGAGTCGGTGAACTGCCCGAACGACCTGCCCGCCAAAGTCGGCGCGCAGGTGAACTGCGAAATGACGGTGAAGAACCGGCCGTTCGGTGTCAGCGTCACGGTCACCCGCGTCGACGGCAGCGACGTCAAGTTCGACATGGTGGAGATGGTCGACAAGAACCAGATCGCCGCCGCGATCAGCACCCAGCTCGGCCAGCGGGTGGGCAGAAAACCGGACTCGGTGACCTGCCCCGACAACTTGAAAGGCGTTGCGGGCGCGTCGCTTCGGTGTCAGCTCACCGACCGCGGCGCAAAGTACGGCGTGCTGGTGACCGTCACGAACGTCGATGCGGGCGACGTCAATTTCCATTTCAAGGTCGACGACCGGCCCCAACCAAATAGCTAGCGGGAGGCCTTTTTCCGTTCGATGTCGGCCAGGGCGGCGGCCAGCTCGGCACGCTGCGCGGCCGAGCTCTCCCAGGCGAGCTGGCGGTTCTTGACCACCTTGGCCGGCGCGCCGACCGCAATCGAGTAGTCCGGAATCACACCGCGCACCACCGCGTGAGATCCCAGCACGCAGCCGCGCCCGACGGACGTGCCCCGCAGCACCGACACCTTGACCCCCACCCAGGTGTCCGGGCCGATCCGCACCGGGGACTTGACGATGCCCTGATCTTTGATCGGCAGGTCAATGTTGTCCATGCGGTGGTCGAAGTCGCAGACGTAGCACCAGTCGGCCATCAACACCGAATCGCCGAGCTCGATGTCGAGGTAGGCGTTGATGACGTTGTCGCGGCCCAGCACCACTTTGTCGCCGAAGCGCAGCGAGCCCTCGTGTGCGCGGATGGTGTTCTTGTCACCGATGTGGACCCAGCGGCCGATCTCGAGCTGCGCGAGCTCGGGCGTGGCATGGATTTCCACGCCCTTGCCGAGAAACACCATGCCGCGGGTGATGATGTGCGGGTTGGCCAGCTTGAACTTCAGCAATCGCCAGTAGCGCACCAGGTACCACGGGGTGTATGCGCGGTTGCGCAGCACCCACCTCAGCGAGGCCAACGTGAGGAACTTGGCCTGGCGCGGGTCGCGCAGGTTCGATCCACGCCAGCGGCGATGGACCGGAGCGCCCCACATGCTCGTCATGGCCGGAAAGCCTAGTCGAGGGGCCAAGCGATACCCTCACGTGTACTCGATCGCCGCACCTGCGCCCGCCCCGGGAAGGACTTGGAAACCGACGTGCTTGCGCGACAACTCGTCAGTGGGCTTCGGCGTTGCTCATCCGCGCTGCTGGCGGCGGCGCTCACGGCCGTGGCCAGCGGCTGCGGCAACACCGACTCCTGGGTGGACGCGTCGGCCGCGCAGGGTTGGCCGGCGCAATACGCCGACGCCGCCAACAGCAGCTACACCGCCACCGGCGGGGCCACCAAGCTGTCGTTGCAGTGGACCCGCTCGGTCAAGGGCAGCCTGGCGGCCGGACCCGCGCTCAGCGCGCGCGGCTATCTGGCACTGAACGCCCAGACCTCGGCGGGGTGCTCGCTGATGGAGTGGGAGAACAACCACAACGGGCGGCAGCGCTGGTGTGTGCGGTTGTTCCAGGGCGGCGGCTTCGGCGGCCCGCTGCTCGACGGGTTCGACAACGTGTACGTCGGCCAGCCCGGAGCGTTCCTGTCTTTCCCGGTGACCCAGTGGACGCGGTGGCGCCAGCCGGTGATCGGCATGCCCACGACGCCGCGGTTCCTGGGCAACGGCGAGTTGCTCGTCGCCACGCACCTGGGGCAGGTGCTGGTGTTCGACGCCCATCGCGGCCAGGTGGTGAGCAGCCCGCTCGATCTGGTGGACGGTATCGATCCCACCGATGCGACGCGCGGGCTCGCCGATTGCGCACCGGCCCGCCAGGGCTGCCCGGTGGCCGCGGCCCCCGCCTTCTCGGCGGCCAACGGGATGGCGGTGCTCGGCGTCTGGCAGCCGGGCGCGCCGGCCGCGGTTCTGGTGGGCCTGAAGTACCACCCGGGGCAGACCCCGCTGCTGACCAAGGAGTGGACGAGCGACGCCGTGGGCGCGGGCGCGATCGCCAGCCCGGTGCTCTCGGCCGACGGGTCGACCGTCTACGTCAACGGCCGCGACCAGCGCCTGTGGGCGCTGCGCACCGCGGACGCGAAGGTGAAGTGGTCGGTGCCGCTGGGATTTCTGGCGCAGACTCCCCCGGCGATCACTCCGCAGGGGCTGATCGTCTCCGGCGGTGGGCCCGACACGCGGCTGGTCGCGTTCAAGGACGCGGGCGATCACGCCGATCAGGTGTGGCGCCGCGACGACGCCGTCCCCCTGTCGTCGTCGAGCCTGGCGGGGGCCGGGGTCGGCTACACGGTGGTCAGCGGGCCGCCCGCCAACGGCGCGCCCGGGATGTCGGTGTTGGTCTTCGATCCGGGTGACGGCCACACGCTGAACAGCTATCCGCTGCCGGCGGCCACCGGGTATCCGCTGGGGGTTGCCGTCGGCACCGACCGGCGGGTGGTGGCCGCCACCAGCGACGGTCAGGTCTACGGTTTCGCGCCGGCCTGACCGGGACATACTCCTGGAGTGCCGATCGACGACCCCACAGCAGCGGACGCCGCGACCACCACAGCGGAGGGCCGGCAGGTCAGCACGCCGGATATCGTGGCGACGCTCGTCTTGCTGGTCATCCATGGGGCCCTCTACGGAGCGAGCTTTGTGGTGCTGGGCCTGCTGGTGATGAGCACGGACCCGTGCGGCTATCAGAAGTGCGGCGATCCCGCCTGGATCGACCGGGCCATGAACCTGGGCACCTGGGGCGGGGCCGCCCTCTTGATCGCCGACGTCGTGGTCGCCGTGTACCTGCTGGTGTGCCGGAGAAGGGCGTTCTTCGTGCCGATCATCGGTTGCGTCGCGCAGGTGGCGTTGGCGGCCCTGGCCGTGGCGATGGAATTGCGGGCCGGACCCGTTTGAGCGCTCAGATGGCCAGCGGCGGGATGGCGCTGCGGGGCACCTGGGCCTGGGCGGGCCCGCCGAACGCCGGCAGCATCTCGCCGGGGGCGAAGTAGAAGATCAGCTGATCGTCGGTGATGGCGAAGTTCTGATAGTGCGACGGGTCATGCCCCGTCGACGGCAAAATCGCAGCGCCCAAAGGGGTTTGACGTTCCAAGTCGCGCTGGACGATCGGGAAGATGGCGTCCAGCGGCGTCGCGCCCGGGGGAAACAGGTTGTCGAACGTGATGGGCTGCTTCGTGCCGAGGTTGTAGTTGAACGCCTTGTACCAGGTCGATGAACGCGTTCCCCCGACGTCCTGAAAGAACTTGAGCACCACGCTGCGGGTGTTGTGCGGCGGCTGGCCGGCGCTGCGCTGGTCGGTGGTGGCCTCCAGCTGGTAGGGCTGGTCACGACCCCCGGAACTCTGCGCGACGTTGACGAAGCCGTCCCGGTTTTGGGTGATGTAGTCGGTCAGCGCCTGTTGGTCCGGGTAGTCGGTGGGAAACGTCATGGTGAGCATGTAGTTGGCGCCGGTGGCGTGCACACGACACATCTGGTCGGCCTCGACGGTGCCGCCCAGGCTCGCGCAGGACGGCGGCGCGGCGGCGGCCGGCCAGCCCACCAAGACCGCCGGCGCGAGCAGCGCAGCGGCTATCAGATAACGCATCGTGGAATTGTCCTCGCAAACTAGCCAGGGCGGGGTGTGACCGGAAAAGTAACCGCCGCCAGCGTACCCGGCGCTACCGGGACGCCCGGCAAACGAACGCCATCGCGCGACCGGAGGCGCGTGCACCGATGCGGGTGATGACCACCGACAGCGGTCGGTCGCCGCGCAGCCGCATCCGTTTGCGCAACGCGTCAGGGTCCACCCGCACCCCGCGGACCAATACCTCCAACGACCCGCAGTCCAGCGCCGACAACGCCTGCCGGAGCCGTCGTTCGTCGAAGACCAGCTGCTCGATCACCTCGAAGCCTCGCACCGCGGCCGGCAGCCGATCGCCCGAGAGATAGGCGATGTCGGGATCGAGCTGCCACAGCCCGTGCCGCGCGCCGTAGTGGCGCACCAGCCCGGCCCGGACCACCGCGCCGTCCGGGTCGACGATCCACCGCCCGACCGGCCGCACCGGGCAGTCATCGGGGTCGGCGTCGGTGAGCTGCTCGTCGCGGTCGAGGACGCTCGCCCGCCGGGTGACGCCGGGCCGCGCCAGCCCCGCCGACCACAGACACGCTTCCCGCACCGAGCCGCGATAGGACGTCACCTCGATCTCTCCGTCGAACCCGAGGCGACGAACCTCGTCGAAATCGATTCCCGGAGCGCACTTTACGGCGAAATCCCGATCACGGTAGGCGTCGAGCAACGCGGCCAGCCCGGGCTGATAGTCGTCGATGCGCAGGCGCCGCCGCCCCTGCGCACGTCGCGAAGGATCGACGACGAGCACGGCGTCGCGGGTGACCGGGTGCAGCGCGTCGGCGCGGCAGAGCCCCACCGGCCCCAGGTTGTGGCGGGCCATGGCCAGCCGCACGGAGTCGAGATCGCTGCCCACCGCCGTGATCCCGCGGCCGCGCAGCGCGGCCAGCTCGGTGCCGATCGAACAGGTCGCGTCGTGCACCACGACGTCCGGTCCGCCCTCGGCCAGCCGCCCGGCCCGGTGCAGCGCCACCGGCGCGGCGGTGGCTTGCTGCAGCGCCTCGTCGGTGAACAGCCAGTCCGACACCGCGAAGCCCGGCCCGCTCAGTTTCTCCACGGCGCGGCGGCGCAACAGGACCGTCTCCACCAGCACCGCCGCCCGGTCGCCGAAGTGGGCGCGGGCCGCGGCGACGTCGGCGACCCGGGTGGCGTCCGTCAGCTCGAGTTCGGCGACGGTCGCCAGCGCCGCGGCGCCGGCTTGCGACCGCAGGTAGCCGACATCGTCGGCGCTGAACCGCAGCCCACCGCTCAGGAGGGTTTGACCCCGGTCACCATCACGTTGTAGAACCAGCCCTTCGGCACCACGCGCCGCCACACGTTGGCGTCCGCCCAGCTCAGGGCTTTCCAGCCGTTGAAGGCGAATTTCGCCCAGCCCCACCCCAGCCGCCCGGCCGGCACCGACGCCTCGAAGGTGCGCACCGGCCAACCGAACATCGCGGCGGTGAACTCCTCGCTGACGGTCCGCACCTCGGTGGCGCCGGCGTTGGCGGCCATCCGCTCCAGGTCACCGGGCGTGAAGGTGTGCAGGTCGACGATGGCCTCCAGCGCCGCGGCCCGGGAGGATTCATCGAGCTCGGCCTGCGGGCGCCGCCAGCTGCCCAGGCCGGGCAGCTTGGTGACGTTGGTGGCGATCCGCCAGGTCAGCGTGGACAGCTCGCGGGCGTAGACGTCGCCGGCGCTGGTCGGTTCGCCGGCAAAGACGAACCGTCCGCCCGGGCGCAGCACCCGGATCACCTCGCGCAGCGACAGCTCGACGTCGGGAATGTGGTGCAGCACGGCGTGCCCGACGACCAGGTCGAAGGTGTTGTCTTCATACGGGATGCCCTCGGCGTCGGCGACCCGGCCGTCGATGTCCAGGCCCAGGGACTGCCCGTTGCGGGTGGCGACCTTGACCATGCCCGGCGACAGGTCGGTCACCGACCCGCGGCGCGCGACCCCGGACTGGATCAGGTTCAGCAGGAAAAAGCCTGTGCCACAGCCCAATTCGAGGGCCCGGTCGTACGGCAGGTCACGGAGCACCTCGTCGGGCACGATGGCGTCGAAACGGCCGCGCGCGTAGTCGATGCAGCGCTGGTCATAGGAGATCGACCACTTCTCGTCATAGGTTTCGGCCTCCCAGTCGTGGTAGAGGACCTGGGCCAGCTTGCTGTCGTGCCGGGCGGCCTCCACCTGTTCGGCGGTGGCGTGAGGCGTCGGCACGGCGTCGGTCGAACTCGTCATGCAGGGCAGCCTAACGGCCGCCGGGATCCGCCCGATCGCCACCGCCCTGACCAGCGGAGAACACCTCGGCGTAGCGGCGGCGTTCGGCGGCGAGGCGCTCGGGGCGCCCCAGGTCGAACACGTCGTTGATTCCGGCCTTGGCGGCGGCCAGCGCGTGCCGCGGACCCTCGAGGAAACGGCGCGCCCATCCCGCGGCGGCGTCGTACACGTCATCGGGGGCCACCATTTCGTCGATGAGGTTCAACGCCAGGGCCTCTTCGGCGTCGAAGAATCGCCCGCTGAACACCAGCTCCTTGGCCTTGCTGGCCCCGGCGGCCCGGGTCAGGCGGGCCATCGCGTCGCCGCCGGGCACCAGCCCGGCCAGGATTTCGGTCGCGCCGAACTTCACGTTGTCACCGCTGATGCGCCAATCGGCGGCCAGCGCCAGCGTGAGCCCGGCGCCCAACGCGTAGCCGGTGATGGCCGCCACGGTCGGCTTGGGGATGGCTGCGACCGCGTCGATGGCCTCCTGCCGGACCCGGGCCGCGGTCTCGGCTTCGGCACCCCGCAGCGTACGCAGTTCGGGCATGTCGTCGCCGGCGGAGAAAATCTCGTGGCCGCCGAACAGGATGACGGCCGCGACATCGTCGCGCCGCCCCAATTCCTCGGCCGCCGCGATGACCTCGCGGTAGACCTGGCGGGTCATCGCGTTGGTCGGGGGCCGCGACAGCAGCAGCATGGCCAGCCCGGCGTCCTGCGAGCCGTCGCTGACCACGACGCTGACGAACTCGCTCAATGCCGCCATCCCAGCCCGCCCGCTTCCCGCGCCTGGTGGTAGCGGTCGGAATCGAAGAACTCGAAAACCCAGTTGTCGCCCTGGATCTCGAGGTGCGGCTGCACCGGGACGATCTGGCGTTCCACGGCCAGCACCTCGGCGACGGTCCGCCCGGCCAGCGAGTCCAGCTGCGTCCAGGTTGGCGGCAGCAGGAAGCTGCGACCGGCCGAGAAGTCGGCGATGGCCGCCTCCGGCGTCGTCCAGCCCGCGCGGTCGGATTCGGTGTTCTCACCGTCGGCGCGCTGCCCCTCCGGCAGGGCCCCCACGAAGAAATAGGTGTCGTAGCGGCGGGTGCGCTCGGCCTCCGGGGTGACCCAGTTGGCCCACGGCCGCAACAGGTCCGAGCGCAGCTCCAGCTTCTCGCGCCGCAAGAAGTCCGCGAACGACAACGTCCCGTCGGCCAGCGCCCGGCGGGCGTCGCCGTACACCGACGCGTCGCCGACGATACTGTCCGGCGCCGCACGGCCCCGGCCCGCCGGGCCGGCAAACAGCACCCCGGACTCCTCGAAGGTCTCGCGGGCCGCGGCGCAGACCAGCGCCTCGGCCAGGTCGGGTTCGATGCCGAAGCGCTGCGCCCACCACTCCGGCGCCGGTCCGGCCCATGCGATATCGGCGTTGCGGTCGCGGTCGTCGACGCCGCCGCCGGGGAACACCATCGTCCCCGCGGCGAACTCCATCTTGGCGTGCCGGCGCATCAGGAAGACGCCCAGTCCGGGGCCCGTGTCGCGGACCAGCATCACGGTCGCCGCCGGCCTGGGGACGAGCGGGGTTTCCTCGGGTGACGTCATAGCTGCCTCCGGTGGGCTGCGCGGGTGCGGACTCGCCGCGCGAAGTAGCGCCCGTCGACGACGTCGAGGGCGATCGCTTGGCCGAAAGCGGTGGACAGATTCTCCGCGGTCAGCACGTCGGTGAGCAATCCCGCGGCCACCACCTCGCCTTCGGCGAGCAGCATGCAGTGACTGAACCCGGGCGGGATCTCCTCGACGTGATGGGTGACCAGCACCAGCGCGGGCGCGTCGGGGTCGGCGGCCAGGTCGGCCAGGCGCGCCACCAGCTCCTCGCGCCCGCCCAGGTCCAGGCCGGCGGCGGGCTCGTCGAGCAGCAGCAGTTCGGGGTCGGTCATCAGCGCGCGGGCGATCAGCACCCGCTTGCGTTCGCCTTCCGACAGCGTGCCGTAGGTGCGGTCCGCCAGATGCTCGGCGCCGAGGCTCTCCAGCATGTCGATCGCCCGGCGGTAGTCGACGTCTTCGTAGCGCTCGCGCCACCTGCCCAGCACCGCGTAGCCGGCGGAGACGACGAGATCGCGCACCACCTCGTCGCCGGGCACGCGCTGCGCCAGCGCCGAGGAACTGAGGCCGATGCGGGAACGCAACTCCGTCACGTCGACCCGGCCCAGCCGCTCACCGAGCACGAAAGCCACGCCGGACGAGGGATGTTCGGCCGCCGCGGCGATCCGCAGCAGCGACGTCTTGCCCGCCCCGTTGGGCCCGACGATGACCCAGCGCTCGTCGAGTTCGACCGCCCAATCCAGCGGCCCGACCAGGACGTTGCCGCCGCGCTGGAGCGACACCTCGCGCAACTCGATCAGCAGATCGGGGTCGGCTGCCTCGCTTCCGTTTTCGGGCACCCGACCATCGTGCCGTATGCCCGGCGAGCGCGAGCTACTCGGGCGGGATTTCCACCCGGCGCACCTCGCCGTCGACCGCGTCGGCGGCCTCGATTTCGCCCCGGGTGATGCCCAGCAGGAACAGCACCGTGTCCAGGTAGGGGTGGCTCAACGACGCGTCGGCCACTTCACGCAGCGCCGGCTTGGCGTTGAACGCGATCCCCAGCCCCGCGGCGGCCAGCATGTCGATGTCGTTGGCGCCGTCGCCCACGGCGACGGTCTGCGCCATCGGGACCCCGGCATGCTGCGCGAATTCCCTTAGCGCCGTGGCCTTTCCGGCCCGGTCGACGATGGGACCGATCACCCGGCCGGTGAGGGTGCCGTCGACGATCTCCAGCTCGTTGGCGGCGACATAGTCCAGCATCAGCTCCTCGGCCAGCGGCTCGATGATCCGGCGGAAACCCCCGGACACCACGCCGCACGCGTAACCCAACCGCCGCAGCGTCCGCAGCGTGGTCCGCGCCCCCGGCATCAGCTCCAGCTGGTCGGCGACCTCGTCGATCACCGTCGCGGGCAAGCCCGCCAGCGTCGCGACCCGCTGCTCGAGCGACTGGGCGAAGTCCAGCTCGCCGCGCATCGCGGCGTCGGTGATCGCGGCGACCTTGCCCTCGGCACCCGCCCTCGCCGCCAGCATCTCGATGACCTCGCCCTGCACCAGCGTCGAGTCCACGTCGAACACGATGAGCCGCTTGGCCCGCCGTTCCAGGGTGAAGTCCTCGACGGCGACGTCGACGTGCTCCTCGCTGGACACCCGGTTCAGCGCGGTCCGCAGCCGGCCGTCGGCACCGGGCGGCACCGAGACCCGCAACTCCAAGCCGGTCACCGGATAATCCGAGACGCCGCGAATCAGGTCGATGTTGACGCCCAGCGCGGCCACCTCGCGGGCCACCGCGCCGAACGCCCCGGCCGTGATGGGCCGGCCCAGCACGAAAATGGTGTGCGTCGAGGGGTCCCGGATGATCGGCACGTCGTCGCTGCGCTCGATGCTGACGTCCAGGCCCACCTTGTGGATGGCCGACTCGACATCGTGACGCAGTTCGGCGCCGTCGGCGACGGCCGCCGGGCAGCACACCAGCACGCCGAGCGTCAGGCGGTGCCGGATCACCACCTGTTCGACATTGAGCAGCTCGACCCCGTGCCGCGACAGCGCCTCGAAGAGGGACGCGGTCACGCCCGGTTGGTCCACGCCGGTGACGGTGATCAGCACCGACACCTTGGGTGGTGAGTTCACTCCCGACAGCCGCCCGTCAGGCCATCAGCTGCGAACCTGGACGTCGTCCAGCCTGGTGACGTCCTTGTCCGCGGGCCCGTGCGCCCGGCCCACATGCGCCTCGGCGCGCAGCCGCTCCACCATGTGCGGGTAGTGCAACTCGAATGCCGGCCGCTCCGAACGGATTCGGGGCAGCTCGGTGAAGTTGTGCCGCGGCGGCGGGCAGCTGGTCGCCCATTCCAGAGAGTTGCCGTAGCCCCATGGGTCGTCGACGGTGACGACCTCGCCGTAGCGCCAGCTCTTGAAGACGTTCCAGACGAACGGGAACATCGAGGCGCCCAGGATGAAGGCGCCCACCGTCGAGGCGATGTTGTAGGGCTGGAAGCCGTCGCTGGGCAGGTAGTCGGCGTAGCGGCGGGGCATGCCCAGGTCACCCAGCCAGTGCTGGACCAGGAACGTGGTGTGGAACCCGATGAACGTCAACCAGAAGTGCAGCTTGCCCAGCCGCTCGTCGAGCAGCCGGCCGGTCATCTTCGGGAACCAGAAATAGATGCCCGCATACGTCGCGAACACGATGGTGCCGAACAGCACGTAGTGGAAGTGGGCGACGACGAAGTAGCTGTCGGTGACGTGGAAGTCCAGCGGCGGGCTGGCCAGCAGCACGCCGGTCAGGCCACCAAGCAGGAAGGTGAGTAGGAAGCCGATCGAAAACAGCATCGGCGTCTCAAAGGTCAACTGCCCCTTCCACATCGTGCCGATCCAGTTGAAGAACTTGATCCCGGTGGGCACCGCGATCAGGTACGTCATGAACGAAAAGAACGGCAGCAGAACGGCTCCGGTGGCGAACATGTGGTGCGCCCACACCGCGACCGACAGGGCGGCGATCGACAGGGTCGCGTACACCAGCGTGGTGTAGCCGAAGACCGGCTTGCGCGAGAACACCGGGAAGATCTCGGTGACGATCCCGAAGAACGGCAGGGCGATGATGTACACCTCGGGATGGCCGAAGAACCAGAACAGGTGTTGCCACAACAGGACTCCGCCGTTGGACGCGTCGTAGATATGGGCGCCCAGGTGACGGTCGGCGGCCAGCCCGAACAGCGCCGCGGTCAGGATCGGGAACGCGATCAGGATCAGGATCGAGGTCACCAGGATGTTCCAGGTGAAGATCGGCATCCGGAACATCGTCATGCCGGGCGCGCGCATGCACACCACGGTGGTGATCATGTTGACCCCACCCAGGATGGTGCCCAGACCGGCGAGGATCAGCCCGGTGATCCACAGGTCTCCCCCGGCGCCGGGCGAGTGGACGGCGTCAGACAGCGGCGTGTAGGCGGTCCAGCCGAAGTCGGCGGCCCCGCCCGGGACGATGAAGCCGGACGCCGCGATCAGCCCGCCGAACAGGAACAACCAGTACGAGAAGGCGTTCAGCCGCGGGAACGCCACGTCGGGCGCGCCGATCTGCAGCGGCAGCACCAGGTTGGCGAATCCGAACACCACCGGGGTGGCGTACAGCAGGAGCATGATCGTGCCGTGCATGGTGAACAGCTGGTTGAACTGCTCGTTGGACAGGAACTGCAGCCCGGGAGCGGCCAGCTCGGTGCGCATCAGCAACGCCATCAGCCCGCCGATGAAGAAGAAGGCGAAGCAGGTGACGGTGTACATCACGCCGATCAGCTTGTGATCGGTGGTCGTGATCAGTTTGTAGACGAGGTTCCCTTTGGGGCCCATGCGGTCCGGGTACGGACGAACGGCCTCGAGTTCTCCCAAAGGGGGCGCTTCGGCTGTCAACAGCTTCTCCAAACATCCGGATCGGACACTGGCCCAACATCACTATTGAGAGGAATCTTAGCCGTCGATCATGGCGACGTCAGGGCTGGTCCTACAAACTGTCGTAAACGCGTCGGCGGTGCGGCGTGTCCTTCGGCGCGGCGCCGGCAGGGGTCGATGGTGGCGACCCGCTTCGCCCGGCTCCGCCGCGCTCGCGATCGCCACGCGGGTCGATGGTGGCGACCCGCTTCGCCCGGCTCCGCCGCGCTCGCGATCGCCACGCGGGCCGGATGTTAGCGTCTGACGCGTGTTGTTCGGCGTGATCAGACCCGCCGGGCTGGCCTCCCGGATAGCTGTTGCCACCGCGGTGACGGCGGCGGTCGTCGCGGCGTGCGCCGGTTGCGGATCCGACAAGCGCGCCGCCACGCCGCCGGTCCGTTCGCTGGTCACCCCCACCACGCAGATCGCGGGGGCCGGCGTGCTGGGAAACGACCGCCGGCCTGACGATTCGTGCGCCCGCGACGCCGCCGAGGCCGACTCGGGGGCCGCGAAGCGGCGGGTCCACAACGCCGCCGGGGTCGAGCCGGACGTGGTGCAGGTGCCCGCCGACCCGCGGCGCATCGTGGTGCTCTCCGGCGACCAGCTCGACGCGTTGTGCGCGCTGGGCCTGCAATCGCGGGTGGTCGCCGCCGCGTTGCCGGACGGCTCGCCGGGTCAGCCCCCGTATTTGGGTGGTGCGGTGCACGGTGTGCCCGGCGCGGGGACGCGGTCGCACCCGGACGTGAAGGCGATCGAGGCCGCCCACCCCGACCTGATCCTGGGCTCCCAGGGGTTGACGCCCACGTTGTATCCGCAGCTGGCGGCGATCGCCCCCACGGTGTTCACCGGCGCACCGGGCGCAGCCTGGGAGGACAACCTGCGCGCCGTCGGCGCCGCCACCGCGCGCGGCACCGCGATGGACGCGTTGCTCAGCGGGTTTGCGCAACGGGCCACCGACGTGGGCGCGCGGCATGACGCCTCCCACTTTCAGGCGTCGATCGTGCAGCTGACCACCGGGACGATCCGGGTCTACGGCGCCAACAACTTCCCGGCCAGCGTGCTCGGGTCGGTCGGCGTGGACCGGCCGGCCGCGCAGCGGTTCACCGACAAGCCCTACGTCGAGATCGGCGCCACCGACGCGGATCTCGCGAAGGACCCGGATCTGTCGATCGCCGACGCCGACGTGGTGTACCTGTCGTGCGCCTCCCCGGCGGCCGCCGATCGGGCCGCCACGGTCCTCGACAGCGGCCCGTGGCGCAAGCTGTCCGCCAACCGCGACAACCGGGTCTATGTCGTCAACGACGAGATCTGGCAAACCGGCGAGGGGTTGATCGCTGCCCGCGGCATCGTCGACGACCTGCGCCTGGTGAACGCCCCCATCAACTGACGCCGGGCACGGTCGTCGGAACGTGATGTTCGCCCCGATAGTTGGCGGAAGAACGTTACCCTAGCTAAAATTTTGGTCGAAGCCATCAGACCGAAGAGGGAAATTCATGCGCACTGTTTCGGCATACGCCGCCACGTCGGCGACCGGACCGCTGACCAAGACCACCATCGAGCGGCGCGACCCGGGCCCGCGCGACGTGGCCATCGACATCAGGTTCGCCGGCATCTGCCACTCCGACATCCACACGGCCAAAGGCGAATGGGGCACACCGAATTACCCCGTGGTCGTGGGCCACGAGATCGCCGGCGTCGTGACCGAGGTCGGCGCCGAGGTCACCAAGTTCAAGGTGGGCGACCACGTCGGTGTGGGTTGCATGGTGAACTCCTGCGGCCAGTGCAGCAGCTGCGACGCCGGGCTCGAGCAGTACTGCAAGAACGGCGCGACCTTCACCTACAACTCGATCGACAAGGACGGCACGTCGACGCAGGGCGGCTACAGCCAGGCGGTCGTCGTCGACGAGAACTTCGTCTTGCGCATCCCCGACTCGCTGCCGCTGGACAAGGCGGCGCCGCTGCTGTGCGCCGGCATCACGCTGTTCTCTCCGCTGCGGCACTGGAAGGCCGGGCCTGGCACGCGACTGGCGATCATCGGCCTGGGCGGTCTGGGGCACATGGGCGTCAAGCTGGGCGCGGCGATGGGCGCCGAGGTCACCGTGCTGTCGCAGTCGCTGAAGAAGATGGAAGACGGGCTGCGGTTGGGCGCCAAGCATTACTACGCCACCGCCGACCGCGAGACCTTCAAGAAGTTGCGCAGCAGCTTCGACCTGATGCTCAACACCGTCTCGGCGAACCTGAATCTCAACGACTACCTGAGCCTGCTCGACGTCGACGGCACCCTCGTCGAATTGGGCATCCCCGAGCACCCCATGGAGGTGGGGGCGTTCCCGCTGGCGCTGGCGCGCCGCAGCCTGTCCGGGTCGAACATCGGCGGGATCGCCGAGACCCAGGAGATGCTGGACTTCTGCGCCGAACACAACGTCACGCCCGAAATCGAGGTCATCGACCCCGACTACATCAACGAGGCCTACGAGCGCGTCCTGGCCAGCGACGTCCGCTACCGCTTCGTCATCGACATCTCGAAGCTGTAGCGGCTCAGGAAACCGTGTTGGGGGCCGGTTCGGGCTTGCCGTTGGCCGCGCCGGGGTCCTCGGCCGCGTCGGTCGGGTGCGTGATGCCCGCCAGCGGCCAACCCGCGGCGGCCAGCCGGGCCGCCACCCGCGCGATGTTCTCCGGACCGGCGTCGTAGTGGGTCATGTCGGAGATGAAATCGGCGATCACGTCGCGGTTGATCTCGTCGCCCGGCTTGGTTTCCTCGTCAATCGCGTCGACGACTTCCTTGATCTGGTCCTCGGTCAGGGGCGTGCTGCGCAGCAGCTCCAACAGCGGGACGCGATCGGGTCCGGGGACGCCGTCGGGGTAGCCGCATTGCAGCCACTGGATCACCGAACGGAAAAAAGCGGCCGTAGAGGATGGGGTAATCGCCACGCCCACCAGTGTCCCGGCTATTCGGTCGCCGGCGCCACCGGGCCGCCGCGCCCCGGCCACAATTCACGCGGCGTTCACAAACCGCTCAGCTCAGAAGTCCCAGTCCTCGTCCTCGGTGACGACGGCCTTGCCGATCACGTACGACGAGCCCGAACCGGAGAAGAAGTCGTGGTTCTCGTCGGCGTTGGGTGAGAGCGCCGAGAGGATCGCCGGGTTCACGTCCGTCTCGTCGCGCGGGAACAGCGCCTCGTAGCCGAGGTTCATCAGCGCCTTGTTGGCGTTGTAGCGCAGGAACTTCTTGACGTCCTCGGTGAGCCCGACCTCGTCGTAGAGGTCCTGGGTGTATTCCACCTCGTTGTCGTAGAGCTCGAAGAGCAATTCGTAGGTGTAGTCCTTGAGCTCCTGCTTGCGTGCGTCGTCGACCAGCGCCAGGCCGCGCTGGTACTTGTAGCCGATGTAGTAGCCGTGGACGGCCTCGTCGCGGATGATCAGCCGGATCATGTCGGCGGTGTTGGTCAGCTTGGCCCGGCTCGACCAGTACATCGGCAGGTAGAAGCCGGAGTAGAAGAGGAAGCTCTCCAGCAGCGTGGAGGCGACCTTGCGCTTGAGCGGTTCGTCGCCCTTGTAGTACTGCATGACGATCTCGGCCTTGCGCTGCAGGTTGGGGTTCTCCTCCGACCAGCGGAACGCGTCGTCGATCTCGGCCGTCGAGCACAGCGTGGAGAAGATGTTGCTGTAGCTGCGCGCGTGCACCGACTCCATGAACGCGATGTTGGTGTAGACGGCCTCCTCGTGCGGGGTCAGCGCGTCGGGAATGAGGCTGACCGCCCCGACCGTGCCCTGGATGGTGTCCAGCAACGTCAGGCCGGTGAACACCCGCATGGTCATCTGCTTTTCGTGGGCGGTCAGGGTGCCCCACGACGGCAGGTCGTTGGACACCGGCACCTTCTCGGGCAACCAGAAGTTGCCGGTGAGCCGGTCCCACACCTCCGCGTCCTTTTCGTCCTGCAGCCGGTTCCAGTTGATCGCCGAAACGCGGTCAATCAGCTTCATGTTCTCGGTCACCAGAACCCCGCTTCACACGCCGTTTTGCCTGAGGGACGTCAGGCTCCAGACACTACCCCTGGGGTACGACAACCGAGCGCAACACAAGAAGTTGTGTTTGTGCGTGTCGCGGACGCCCGCGGGCCGCCGGATTTACTTCCTTCTCCAGTATGCGCGCGTCGGCCGGCGCGGCGTGGGCAAAACCGGGCACAAGATGTACCATTTGGTACATGATTACCGAAGACAGCGTCGAGATCGACGCGCCGGCGCACCTGGTATGGAAGGTCTTCAGCGACGTCGAGCGCTGGCCCGAATGGACGGCGTCGGTGACGTCGCTGGCCGCGGTGGACGGGCCCGGCCTCGCCGTCGGCGGGCGGTTCGCGATCAAACAGCCACGCATGTCGAAGTTGGTGTGGACGATCACCGAACTCGACCCGGGGACGTCCTGGACGTGGGTGCAGCGCGCTCCCGGCGCGACGGCCAGCGCCCGCCACGACGTGATCCCCCAGCCGGGCGGGGGCACCCTGGTGCGCCAGCGCATCGACCAGAACGGCGTGCTCGGCGCCCTCGTCGGACGGCTCATGCGATCGATGACCCAGCGATACCTCAAACTCGAGGCCGAAGGCCTCAAGGCCCGCTCCGAGCAACTCAGCCGCGCCGATGGCGCGCACCCCTGACACCGAGCGGCGCCGCCAACTCCTCGATGCCCTCGTCACCGAGTTCGCCGCCGGTGGCATCGGCGACCGGTCGCTGCGCGCGGTGGCCGACGCGGTCGGCACGAGCCACCGAATGTTGTTGCACCACTTCGGTTCTCGTGAAGACATGCTTGTGGCGATCGTCGAGGAGGTCGAGCGCCGCCAGATGGGGCTGCTGGCCGAACTGCCCACCGACCCGGCCGAGAGCTTCGCCGCCATGTGGGCAGATCTCCGTCGGCCCGAACTGCGACAGTTCGAGCGTCTCTTCTTCGAGTGTTACGCCCGCGCCGCCCAGGGCGAAAAGCCTTTTGCCGCAATGGTTCCCGGCGCCGTCGACGGGTGGCTGGAAGAGGCCGCGACCGTCGCCGGCGCCGCGTCCGACCCCGCCCTGGCCAGGTTGGGATTGGCCGTAATCCGCGGCCTGCTACTGGATCTCGTGGCCACCGACGACGCCGCCGGCGTCGACGCGGCCGCGCGCGCCTTCACGGAGCTGCTCAACTGATTCGAAGCGATGGTTCAGTTGGCGGTGTGGACGATCAGGACATCGGTCTTGACCCTGCGGGAGACCTCGGACGGGACCGATCCCAGCAGCCGCCCGGCGACGCTGTTGAGCCCGACGTTGCCCACCACCATCAGGTCGGCGCCGACCTCCTCGGCCAGCTGCACCAGCACGTTGATCGGGGCACCCACGATCGACCGCTCCTCCACGTTCCTGGCCCCCGCTTGGTGCGCCCGTTCCTTGGCGTTCTGCAGGATCGCGTAGTACGGGGCCTCCCCAACCGTCCGATAGTCCTGGCCGTGGTCGCTCCCCGGCGGGATGGCGTAGCGGCCGCGTTCCTGGGGGACGGGGAGATGCGCCGTCACAACGATCAGTTTCGCGCCGTGATCCGCGGCGATCGCCGCTGCGCGATCCACCGCGCGCAGCGACGAGTCCGAGCCATCGGTGCCGACCACGACGGTCTGATAGGCGCTCATTTCCCTGAAACTGTAACGCCGGGCGGCGGCCAAAACCCCCAAACGGTGTGGTTCAACTTCGCACGGGGGCCGCGTGCCTGCCCGTGCTGACGCCGTAGAACTGGTATTCCGCAGGCTTGACCGAGCGGGTCGCCCGCCAGTACTCCCAGGTGTAGCCGCCCCACAGCACGGTGTTCTTGCCGTGCTCGTCCAGATACCAGCTGCTGCAGCCGCCGCTGTTCCACACCGACGGGCCCAGCCTGCGCTGCAGCTCGTCGTTGAACGCGTCCTGGGCGGCGCGGGTCGGGGCGAGCGCCTGCGCGCCCAGCTTGTCGCAGGTGGCGATCGCGTCGGCGACGTAACGGATTTGGGACTCGATCATGAACACCACCGAGTTGTGCCCCAGCCCGGTGTTGGGGCCCAGCAGAAAGAACAGGTTGGGCACATCGGCGACGGTGATCCCGCGGTGGGCGCCGATGCCCTCGCGATTCCAGCGGTCCACCAGATCCTCGCCGTGCAGGCCCTTGATCTGGACGTAGGTGTAGGAGTCGGTGACGTGAAAACCGGTGGCGTACACGATGACATCGGCTTTCCGGTGCGTGCCGTCGACGGTGACGATGCCGTCGGACGTGATCCGCGAAATGTGGTCGGTGACCAGTTCGGTCTTCGGGTCGGCCACCGCCCCGTAATAGGTGGAGGAGTTCAGGATTCGCTTGCACCCGACGCGGTAGTTGGGAATCAGCTTGCGGCGCAACTCCCGATCCTTGACCGATCGACGAATGTTGTACTTGCAGTACGCCTCGATGAACTTGAGCAGGTTGGGCCGCTTGGTCATTCCGAAGGCCAGCGCCTCCTGGCCCCAGTAGATGGCCAGTCGCACCAGCGCCCGCAGGCCGGGCACGTTCTCCATGGCGCGGCGCACCGCCGGCGGGATCTCGGGGTTCGAGCGCGGCACCACCCACGGCGGGGTGCGTTGGTAGAGCTGAAGTTCGGCGACCTGCCCGACGATCTCCGGCACGATCTGGATCGCGCTGGCGCCGGTCCCGATCACCGCCACCCGCTTGCCGGTCAGGTCGATGCTGTGGTCCCACTCCGCGGAATGGAAAGCGGCACCGGCGAATTCGTCGCGACCCTCGATGTCGGGCATGGACGGGATGTGCAGCGCGCCGGCACCCGAAATCAGGAACTGCGCGACGTATTCACGCCCGTCGGCGGTGAACACGTGCCAGCGGTGCTCCTCATCGTCCCAGTGCGCCCGGTCCACCAACGAGTTGAACTCCATGTAGCGGCGCAGCCCGTACTTCTCCGTGACCCCCTTGAGGTAGTCCCAGATCTCGGGCTGATAGGAGAACGGGTTCTTCCAGTCCGGCTTGGGCTCGAACGAAAACGAATACAGGTGCGACGGGATGTCGCAGGCGCACCCGGGATAGCTGTTGTCACGCCAGGTGCCGCCGATGTCGTCGGCCTTTTCCAGGATGACGAAGCCCACCCCCTGCTTCTGCAGCGCGATGGCCATCCCCAGGCCGGAGAACCCGGTCCCGATGATGACGGCGCGGGTGTGGACGGGCTTCGGGGCCTTGGCCGCGGGGACGGGTGCGGTCTCGGTGTGTGTCACGACGTCGGTCACGGTCGATCGGTCTTTCTCGTCGGGCCAGTCTCGGGTCGGCGCTCGCTGGCATCCTCGGCCGTAGCCGCCCCGCTGGCGCAGATACCCAGTACCCAGGGTATCGGTTGGGACGAGTGTTGACGATCGCCAGGGCGATGTCAACGTGCCAAAGGTCAGCCCGCGGCGCGGTTGGCCGGGACCACGCTGTGGATCGGCTGGTCAGGGTCCATGCGGATGCCGAGCGCCTCGGCGGTGCCGACGATGACCCCCATCATGATCGTCGTGAGGTGGGCCACGAATTGCTCGCGCGGCATGCGAAGAGGGCTGTCGGGGTCGGGACCCAGCCACCACTCGGTGGCCGACGCGGCCGAGCCGAACGCCGCATGCCCGGCCAGCTCGACGGCCGCGTGGTCCAGCTCCATCTCGCGGAGCTCGTTGTCGAACATGTCGGCCACGGCCAGGGTGATACCTCGGCCCTCGTTGAGGATCTGTGGGCTTGCCGCGGAACGGCCCTGGATGAAGACCCGCAGCACGTTGGGGTGCTTGTCGACCAGGTTGGCGTACTCCTCGACGGCGCGCCGGATCACCTCGCGAGCCGAGTCGGTCTTCAGGTCGATGGATGGAAAGATCGCCGTCCACAACATGTCGCGCAGCCGCTCCCCGATCGCCTGGAACAGGTCGGACTTGTCGTGAAAATGCCGGTAGATCTTCGGTTTGGCGGTGCCGGCCTCTTCGGCGATTTCCCGCACGGACAGTTCGGGTCCGAGCCGGTCGATGGCGCGGAACGCCGCGTCGACGATGTCGCTGCGCACTTTCTTGCGGTGCTCGCGCCAGCGTTCGCTGCGCGCGTCGACCTTGGCCCCCGGCTTGGCGGCCGGGTGGGGCCTAGAGGGTCGAGGCATTCTCACCACGAAACGCACTTTACCCCGTCGCGGCTTCTGACCTGGGCAGACTGGCGGGACGAGGACACCGCGGTTAACGGTGCCGCTGGGCGTACTCCCCGGGGCTGCAGCCGAGCATCGACCGGAACTCGTTGGTGAAGTGCGCCTGGTCGTACCAGCCGAGGCGGACGGCCAGCTCGGCGAAGTCGACGCGACGATCGCTCTCGATCGCCAACGCAGCTTGCTGCAGGCGGTAACGGCACAGCACCCATTTGACCGGCACACCGACGTAGCGCCGGAACACGCGCTGAGTGGTTCGCGCGCTCCACGGCGAGCAAGTCATCACTTGTTCCACGCGGTGCAAAGCGTCGTCGTCGTGCATCCGCCGTAGCAGCGCCGTGAGGGCCTCGTAGGTCGGGTCGGAGACCGTTGCGGCGCCGATCGCCGTGTCCAGTTGCGCGGCGGCGAGCTCGATGTCGTCATCGAAAAGCATTGGACCGCTGAACAAGTCATCGTCGACTCGAACGATTCGGCCGGTCAGCGCAGCCGCGTCGCGTCCGAATCGGGCGGCGAACCCGCCGGCGCGGAAACGCGCACCGACAACCGCACCGCGCCCCGACAACGTGATGGTGAAGACCCTCTCGACGACACCGTGTACCAGGGTGGCGGGCAAAGCGAATCCATGGCGCGGGGAGTCGGTGCCCCACTCGTGGCTGAGGTTGATCGACGGGAAAGTGATCACTTGGCTTTCACGCGGCGGCTGGCCGGTCAGATCCCAGCACACCGACCAAAAATGCTCGACGAATTTGGCGGCGGCCTCCGACGGCGCTTGGCGACGGAGGTCGAACGCCGTTGCGCTCCCCGCGCGCCCGACCACGCCCGGCTGTGGACCAATCGCCTGTGGCGCGTTTTTCCAAGCCTGCACATCACGAATCTAGCCAAGCTGGTTGCCATGACTGAGCAACCGATTCCCGAGGGCTACACGAGTTTGACCCCGTTCTTGGTCGTCGATGGCGCCGAAGCCGCCATCAACTTTTACGTCGACGTCTTCGGTGCGACACTCGTCGAGAAGATGGCCGGGCCGAATGACACGATCGCGCACGCGGAGCTGGACTTCGGCCACGGCAGGTTGCAACTGGCCGATCCCAACCCCGGCTATCACCTCGAAGCCCCCGGCCGGACAGAATCGGTGACCCATTCGATGGCGTTGTACTGCACCGACGTCGACGACGTGTTGGCGCGGGCCCAGAGGGCGGGCGCGACGGTACGCGAGGCGGCCCAGACCTTCGTCACCGGCGACCGGTTCGGCTCAATCGTCGACCCCTTCGGGCACCGCTGGTCGATCATGACGAGGGTCGAAGACATCGATGCCGCCGAGCGCGAACACCGGCTTGCCGGCTGGGGCGCCGACAACCTCTAAAGCACTCCCCGAGAGTGCGTCGGTGCCCTACAGCATGCAGGACACGCAGCCCTCGACCTCTGTTCCCTCCAACGCCAGCTGGCGCAAGCGGATGTAGTACAGCGTCTTGATTCCCTTGCGCCAGGCGTAGATCTGCGCCTTGTTCACGTCGCGGGTGGTGGCGGTGTCCTTGAAGAACAGCGTCAGCGACAGTCCCTGATCCACGTGCTGCGTCGCCGCGGCGTAGGTGTCGATGATCTTCTCGTAGCCGATCTCGTAGGCGTCCTGGTAGTACTCCAGGTTGTCGTTGGTCAGATACGGCGCCGGGTAGTAGACGCGGCCGATCTTGCCTTCCTTGCGGATCTCGATCTTGCTCGCCACCGGATGGATCGAGCTGGTCGAGTGGTTGATGTAGCTGATCGACCCCGTCGGCGGGACGGCCTGCACGTTCTGGTTGTAGATGCCGTGCGTCTGCACCGACTCCTTCAGCCGCCGCCAATCGTCTTGCGTCGGAATGCGAATGCCCGCCTCGGCGAAGATCTCCCGGACCCGCGGGGTGGCCGGCTCCCACACCTGTTCGGTGTACTTGTCGAAGAACTCACCCGAGGCGTACTTCGACTTCTCGAAGCCACCGAACTTGCTTCCCCGTTCGATCGCAATGCGATTCGACGCGCGCAGCGCGTGGTAGAGCACGGTGTAGAAGTAGATGTTGGTGAAGTCGACGCCCTCTTCTGAGCCATAGTGGATGCGCTCGCGGGCCAGGTAGCCGTGCAGGTTCATCTGGCCGAGCCCGATTGCGTGGGACTCGTTGTTGCCCTGCTCGATTGAGGGCACCGAGGTGATGTGCGTCTGATCGCTCACCGCCGTCAGCGCGCGGATCGCCACCTCGATGGTCTGCGCGAAGTCGGGCGAGTCCATCGTCTTGGCGATGTTCAGCGACCCCAGGTTGCACGAAATGTCCTTGCCCACTTTGGCATACGACAAGTCGTCGTTGAACACCGACGGCGTGGAGACCTGCAGGATCTCCGAGCACAGGTTCGAGTGGGTGATCTTGCCGTCGATCGGGTTGGCCCGGTTCACCGTGTCCTCGAACATGATGTACGGGTAGCCGGATTCGAACTGCAGCTCGGCCAGCGTCTGGAAGAACTCGCGCGCTTTGATTTTGGTCTTGCGAATGCGGGCATCGTCGACCATCTCGTAGTACTTCTCGGTGACCGAGATGTCGGCGAACGGCAGACCGTAGACACGCTCGACGTCATACGGCGAGAACAGGTACATGTCCTCGTTCTTCTTGGCCAGCTCGAAGGTGATGTCCGGGATCACCACGCCCAGGCTCAGCGTCTTGATGCGGATCTTCTCGTCGGCGTTCTCGCGCTTGGTGTCCAGGAACCGGTAGATGTCCGGGTGGTGCGCGTGCAGGTACACCGCGCCCGCGCCCTGGCGGGCACCGAGCTGGTTGGCGTAGGAGAACGAGTCCTCGAGCAGCTTCATGATCGGGATGACGCCCGAGGACTGGTTCTCGATGTTCTTGATCGGGGCGCCGTGCTCGCGAATGTTGCTCAGCAGCAACGCAACTCCCCCGCCACGCTTGGACAGCTGCAGCGCGGAGTTGATCGATCGCCCGATGGACTCCATGTTGTCTTCGATGCGCAGCAGAAAGCAGCTCACCGGTTCCCCGCGCTGCTTTTTGCCCGAGTTCAAAAACGTCGGGGTGGCCGGCTGGAAACGGCCGTCGATGATCTCGTCGACGAGCTTTTCGGCCAGGATGGTGTCACCGGAGGCCAGCGTCAGCGCCACCATGACGACGCGGTCCTCGAAGCGCTCGAGGTAACGCTTCCCGTCGAACGTCTTCAGTGTGTAGGAGGTGTAGTACTTGAACGCCCCCAGGAACGTCGGGAAACGGAACTTCTTGGCGTAGGCCCGGTCCAGCAGCGTCTTGACGAAGTTGCGACTGTACTGGTCGAGGACCTCGCGCTCGTAATAGTTCTCCTTGATCAGGTAGTCGAGCTTCTCGTCCTGATTGTGGAAGAACACCGTGTTCTGGTTGACGTGCTGCAGGAAGTACTGGTGCGCGGCCTCGCGGTCCTTGTCGAACTGGATCTTGCCGTCCGCGTCGTACAGATTCAGCATCGCGTTGAGCGCGTGATAGTCCGTCTCCCCCGGCAACGCGTGGGCTCCGGTGGTTACAGGCTCTGCAGCGACGGTTGTTGACACGTCTGTTCCTTCCAGAAATCGGCTAAGCCCGCGCGGACGGCATCCACGTCGTCCTGGGTTCCCATTAGTTCGAAGCGGTAGAGGTACGGAACGCCGCACTTGCGCGAGATCACGTCACCCGCGTAGGCGAATTCGGCGCCGAAGTTGTTGTTGCCCGCGGCGATGACGCCGCGGATCAACGAACGGTTGTGTTCATTGTTCAAAAAGGCGATGACCTGTTTGGGGACATAGCCGCCGGCGTTGAGGTCAGGAGTCGCCCGGCCGCCGCCGTAGGTGGGCAGCACCAGGACGTAGGGCTGGTCCACCTCGATACGGCCGTGCAGCGGTATCCGCGTGGCGGGAATCCCCAGCTTCTCCACGAAGCGGTGGGTGTTCTCCGACACGGAGGAGAAATAGACCAGGTTGCGCCCCATGGTGCCGCAACCTCCTTACCTAACGTCTTGCCTTACGCGCTGAGTTCCACCGCGGCGAGCGCCTTGATGCGATCGGGCCGGAATCCCGACCAGTGGTCGTTGCCCGCCACCACGACGGGAGCCTGCAGGTAGCCCAGCGCCATCACGTAATCACGCGCCTCGGAGTCCAACGTGATGTCGACCTTGTCGTAGACGATGCCCTGCTTGTCCAGCGCCTTGTAGGTGGCGCTGCACTGCACGCATGCCGGCTTGGTGTACACGGTGA
The DNA here is from genome assembly GCF_976985685.1 of Mycobacterium sp. NTMscope_Eco_3. Taxonomy (NCBI): domain Bacteria; kingdom Bacillati; phylum Actinomycetota; class Actinomycetes; order Mycobacteriales; family Mycobacteriaceae; genus Mycobacterium; species Mycobacterium sp. NTMscope_Eco_3. The sequence goes on from NZ_CDRJYZ010000001.1 coordinate 3,893,647, forward strand.
TGCTCATAGAATGCCGCTCCTTTGCGGAAGAGGGGGACCCAATGGACTGGCAACTACTTTTGGACTGCGTCTTTGCTAGGTTCAGCGATCCGGCAGGCGCCCAGATTCCCGTCGTGCGGCGACCAGTGCCGAAGACCTGTCTTCGACCACTTCGCGCCGATTTCGGGGGTTCACCGAGCCTGGCTGGCTTGGCGATCCTGGGATCCGCCGGTGCATCGAAACACTACACCTAGTGGCTGACAAGATGTCGAGATACAAGATGTTCTGAATAACATTTCTGAAATTCCCTGGTCGTAAGGCCTGTGTCGAACAAATTCAGACACCCGCCCCGGCGTGTCGCAGATCACACGCCGAGACGAAGGCGCCTCCGTGTATGGGTATAGCAGCGGCCACCGACAACCCGGTTTCGCCCCGCCGCCCGCGGCGCGCACACCGACAGCTAGCAAAGCCGCCAGACGACGCTGGCGGCTTTGGCTATTCGGCAACGACAACCTCGCTGGTCGCCTCCCGGCCGGCTTGTCGACTTCGGCCAATCAGCCGGCTTCGGCGGCGAGCTTGCCCACCACATCGCGCACGTTCGCCGAGAGCTCGGCATCCTCGGCGGGGGCCCTGCCTTCCAGCGTGGTGAACGGCACGGACAGTTTGATCGACTCGACGACCCGCGCGCCGGCGATGCCGAAGGACTTGCGGGTCTCGTCGTGCGCCCACACCCCGCCGTACCGGCCGAAGGATCCCCCGATGACCGCCAGCGGCTTGCCTTTCAGCGCGCCGTCGCCAAAGGGGCGCGACAGCCAGTCGATCGCGTTCTTGACGACCGCCGGAATGCTGCCGTTGTACTCGGGGGTGACCACCAGAGCGGCGTCGGCGTCGGCCGCCGCGGCGCGCAACGCGGCCACCGGAGCCAGCGGCGGCGCGTCGGCGTTCATCGCGTCGTCGATCTCCTCGTTGTAGAACGGCAGGTCACCGAGCCCTTCGAAGAGCGTGACGGTGACGCCGTCGGTGGCGACGGCCCGCGCCAATTCGGCGATCTGACGGTTGATCGACGCCGCCCGCAGGCTTCCCACTAACGCCAAGATTGTGATTGCCACTTCTCGCAGTTCCCTTCGGTCGTTGGTATACATCCTCGCACGACCTAAACGGACTGTGGTCCGATTTATTCCGTGAGCGTTAAAGTGCAGGGGTGAGCGACGTCGAACGGTCGGGCGAGCTGCCCGTGTGCATCCCGCAGCTGCCGGCGCGGGAGCGCGGCGACGCCGTGCGCAACCGCGCGCTGCTGCTGGATGCGGCGCGCCGCCTGGTCGCCGAGCGCGGGGCCGACGCCGTCACCATGGACGACGTCGCCGCGGCCGCCGGCGTCGGCAAGGGCACGCTGTTCCGCCGGTTCGGCAGCCGGGCCGGCCTGATGATGGTGCTGCTCGACGAGGACGAACGGGCCAGCCAGGAGGCGTTCCTGTTCGGTCCGCCGCCGCTGGGGCCGGATGCCCCGCCGTTGGATCGGCTCGTGGCCTTCGGCCGGGAACGGATGTGCTTCGCCCACACCCACCGCGCGCTGCTGTCCGCGGCCAACCGCGACCCGCGGACTCGTCACGCGCCGGCGGCCGCCGTCCTGCGCAGGCACGTGCGCGTGGTGCTGGCCTCGGCGAAGACCACCGGCGACCTCGATGCCCAGACCGACGCATTGCTCGCGTTGCTGGACGTGGATTACGTCGAGCATCAGCTGACCGAGCGCGGTCACACCCTGGCGACGTTGGGCGACGCGTGGGAAAGCCTGGCGCGCAAGCTCTGCGGGCGGTGAACGCCGGAATGCCCACCGCGGCACGGGATTGGGTCCTGCACGTGGACCTCGATCAGTTCCTGGCCTCGGTCGAGTTGCGCCGTCGCCCCGAGCTGGCCGGGCTGCCCGTCATCGTCGGCGGCAACGGCGATCCGAGCGAACCGCGCAAGGTCGTCACCTGCGCCTCCTACGAGGCCCGGGAATTGGGTGTCCGCGCGGGCATGCCGCTACGCGCCGCCGCCCGCCGCTGCCCCGAGGCGACCTTCCTCCCCTCGGACCCCGCCGCGTACGACGCGGCATCGGGGCAAGTGATGGGCCTGCTGCGGGATCTGGGACATCCGGTGGAGGTGTGGGGCTGGGACGAGGCCTACGTCGCGGTCCACGCCGAGGACCCCACCGAGGCGGCACAACGCATCCGCAGCGTCATCTCCTCGGAAACCGGGCTGTCCTGCTCGGTGGGCATCAGCGACAACAAGCAGCGCGCCAAGGTCGCCACCGGTTTTGCCAAGCCGGACGGCATCTTCGTGCTCACCGATGCGAATTGGATGACGCTGATGGCCGACCGTCCGGTCGACGCGCTGTGGGGCGTGGGTCCCAAGACGGCGAAAAAGCTTGCGGACCTTGAGATCACGACGGTGTGGCAACTGGCCGGCAGCGACGCCGAGTTGTTGACGGCCACGTTCGGGGCGCGCACCGGGCTGTGGCTGCTCCTGCTGGCCAAGGGCGGCGGCGACAGCCACGTCAGCGCCGAGCCGTGGGTGCCGCGCTCGCGCAGCCACGTCGTCACCTTTCCCCGCGACCTCACCGATCGCGCCGAAATGGACGCGGCCGTAACGGGTTTGGCCGAGCAAGCGCTGGACGACGTGCTGGCCGAAGCGCGGGTGGTGACGCGGGTGGCGGTTACCGTGCGGACCGCAACCTTCTACACCCGCACCAAGATTCGCAAACTCGACGCGCCCACCACCGATCGCGACACGATCGTCGCCGCGGCGTTGCGCGTCCTGGATTTATTCTCCCTCGACCGGCCGGTCCGCTTGCTCGGGGTGCGGCTGGAGTTGCTCATGCCGGACTAGCGGCGCCGGGTTGGGCGGGGCGGGCCGCAGCGCGCGGGTGAAGATCACGTTCACCTGGCGCATCGCGACGCTATAGGGCCACCACGCAAGCCTTTTGAACGCGTAGAGCGCCCGGATGTCGGCCGAGGTGTAGATCAGGTATCGGTTCTTGGTGACCCCGGCCAGGATCTTCTCGGCGGCCTTCTCCGGCGACACGGCGTGGCCGGCGAATCGCCGTATCCAGCGGGCGACGTTGGGGTCCTCGCGGTCCACGCCGGCGATCTCCACGGTCCCTACCAGCGGCGTGTTCACCGCGCCGGGAACCACGACCGACACCCCGATGCGGTGGCGGGCCAGGTCGAAGCGCAGCACCTCCGAGACGCCGCGCAGTCCGTACTTGCTGGCGCTGTAGGCGGCGTGCCAGGGCAAAGCGACCAGCCCGGCCGCCGAGGACACGTTGACCAGATGGCCGCCCCGCTTGGCCGCCACCATCGGCGGCACGAAGGTCTCGATGACGTGGATCGGACCCATCAGGTTGATGGCGACCATCTTGCTCCACTGCTGGTGGGTCAGCCGGTCGACGGTGCCCCAGGCTGATACGCCGGCGATGTTGAGCACCAGGTCCATGGGCGGATGCGCGGCGTGGATGTCCGCGCCGAACGCGGCCACCTGGTCGTAGTCGGCGATGTCCAGCGACCGATGCTCGGGGACCTCCGCGCCCAGGGCGCGGGCGTCGGCCACGGTCAATTCCAGACCCTCGGAGTCGCGGTCGGTCAGATAGAGCTCGGCGCCATGGGCGGCGAGCCGCAACGCCGTGGCGCGGCCGATGCCGCTGGCCGCCCCGGTGACAAAGCACCGCTTCCCCGCGAAATACCGCCCGGATGCCTTCTTCGCCATGGCGCTGACGATACCGCCGGTACCACCCAGACCGGCTCTAGGGACGACCGGCCCACAGCGCGTGCAGCCACAACTGCTCGAGCACGCGTACCCGTCGGTCACGATCGCTGTCGGATCCGGTCAGAATCGGGTCGCCGGTCAACACCAGCGCGGTGGTACCGGTCAGGGTGCGGATCAGCGTCGGAAGATCGTCGCTGATCGGTCGGGCGGTCCCGGCCTTCATCTCGGCCTCGACGATGGCGACGATCTGCGCCAGCACCACCTCGAATTGCTGGTCGAGCAGATCGCGGATCTCGACGTCGGTGTGGCGGGCCTCGTTGCAGGCGGTCACCACCGGATCGTTGTGCTCGTAGACGGCGGCGGCGCTGCCGACCATCCGTTTGGCGAACTCCTCGGGCGACTCGCCCGCCTGGCGCGGCGCGAAGTACTGCGTGAGTTCCTCGAGCTCTTCGGTGGCCTCGGCCATCAGCTGTGCCAGCACCGCGTACTTGGAGTCGAAATAGAAGTAGAAGCCGGATCGGGCCACCCCGGCCCGCAGGCTGATCGTGCTGACCGACAACTCGGCGAACGGCTTTTCCTGCAGCAGTTCGCGCACGGCCTCCACGATCGCCTGGCGTTGCTTGTCGCCACGCCGACGTGCGCCCGGCTCCGGATTGGCGGGGTGGCTGCTCACTCCCTGACCTTGCACCACGCCGCGTAAAAAGCAAACTTGACAGCCGTCAAGTTTTTCAGCGAAGGTATTAAACAGTGACCGCTGTCACCCCGAGGGCACGCTAAAGGAGCGTCTATGACCGCCACCATCAGCACTCCGCACTACCTGCTGGATCAGGCGCGGCGCCGATTCACCCCGACGCTCAACACCATCCCGGGCATGGGGGCGATCGAGAAGCGTCTGCTCGCCCACGAATGGGACACCAAAGTCCTGGCGGAACCGCCCGCCGGCAGCGACCTCAAGCCCGTGATGGGCGATGCCGGGCTCCCGATCCTCGGCCACATCATCGAACTGTTCCGCGGCGGCCCGGACTATGCGTTGTACCTCTACCGCAACAAGGGTCCGCTGATCTACCTGGACTCGCCGATCATGCCCGCGGTCACGGCGCTGGGGCCCGACGCCACCCAGGCCGTGTTCTCCAACCGCAACAAGGACTTCTCGCAGAAGGGTTGGCACCCGGTGATCGGGCCGTTCTTCAACCGCGGGCTGATGATGCTGGACTTCGACGAGCACATGTACCACCGGCGGATCATGCAGGAGGCGTTCACCCGTAGCCGCCTGACCGGTTACGTCGAGCACATCGACCGCGTCGCGACCGACATCGTCGCCAGCTGGCCGACCAACGATGCGCGATTCCTGTTCCACCCGGCGATGAAGGAACTCACCCTCGACATCGCGTCCTTGGTGTTCATGGGGCACGAGCCGGGGTCCGACCACGACCTCGTCACCAAGGTCAACCAGGCGTTCACCACCACGACCCGGGCCGGTGGGGCGATCATCCGGCAGCCGATCCCGCCGTTCAAGTGGTGGCGCGGTCTGCGCGCCCGCCAGCTGCTCGAGGACTACTTCAATGAGCGCGTCAAGGAGCGCCGCAACGCCACCGGCAACGACATGCTCACGGTGTTGTGCCACACCGAGGACGACGACGGCAACAGCTTCACCGACGAAGACATCGTCAACCACATGATCTTCTTGATGATGGCCGCCCACGACACCTCCACGTCGACGACCACCACGATGGTCTACAACATGGCCGCCAACCCGGAGTGGCAGGAGCGGGCGCGCGAGGAGTCGGCCCGGCTTGGTGACGGGCCACTCGACATCGAGTCGCTGGAGAAGCTGGAAACGCTCGAACTGATCATGAACGAGTCGCTGCGCATGGTGACGCCACTGCCGTTCAACATGCGGATGGCGGTGCGCGACACCGAGCTGCTGGGCCATTACATCCCGGCCGGAACCAACATCACCATCTGGCCCGGCATGAATCACCGGCTGCCCGAATTGTGGACGGAGCCAGACAAATTCGATCCCGAGCGGTTCGCCGAGCCACGCTCGGAGCACAAGAATCACCGCTACGCCTTCGCGCCGTTCGGCGGCGGTGCGCACAAGTGCATCGGCATGGTGTTCGGTCAGCTGGAGGTCAAGACCGTGGTGCACCGGCTGCTGCGCCGCTACCGCGTCGAGCTGGCCCGGCCGGGTTACCAGCCGCGCTGGGACTACGGCGGCATGCCGATTCCGATGGACGGCATGCCGATCGTGCTGCGCCCGCTGTAGAACGTCCTCGACGGCGTGCCACCTTCACCGCCGTCGCGGTAGAGGCCGGGTTTCATTTGCGCTACCACCGGCGCTAGCGCAAATGAAACTCACCTTTTGTTGATAGCGCGCGGCATCAGTCGACCGCGAGCAGCCTGTTGGCGCAGGCGATCACCGCGCGCAGCGCCGACTGCGTCGGATCGTCCGAGAGGCCCATCGCCCACTCGGCGCGGGCACCGTTGCTGCCGCGGATGAAAGTGGCTGTGCCGGTGGGTGATTGCATCTGATGGAACTTCACGATTTCGACGGTGACTCCGCGCTCGTGCAGCATCGCGGTCAGGGCCGCAATCGGGCCGCCGGCGGCGGCGGTTGCCGTGCTGATGCGATCGCCCAGGGCGATCACCGCCCGGAAGTTGCGCGCCTGCGGGCCAGGTCTCGAGGCGTCGGTGCACTCCCATTGGCCTAGCCGCAGGGGTCCGGTGCCGCGTCCGTAGGCCGCGACGAATGCCTCCCAGGGCATGGCATCGGCCTGCTCTCGCAGACCGCGGGGCAACGAGACGCCGAAGCGATTGCCAAACCACGCGGTGGCCCGGTCGAGATGTTGGAGCTGATTCCGCTCGGGAAAAGTCATGGTGCCGGTCTTCTCTAGTCAGCTGGTGCGACCGACGGCAGTAGCTTCCGACCCACAGCGGGGGGTCGGTCCGGTTCAGACCCCGCTGCGGGTGCTAGCTACTACGAAACGCGCGAGAAGACGCATGAGCGACGACAATAGACCCCTTCGCGCCGCTCCTGCAACTCCCATACGACCGTACAAAAAAATATAGAAAATAGATCGGATTTTTTGGTTTACGTGCGTACAACAACGGTTATTGAACACGTGTGGTGCAGACATCGGGCCATGCGCCCCTCACACGAAAGGCACGATCATGAAGGCGGAAGGCACCAAGAAGACCCTCAAAACTGCCGTCGCGGCCGTCGGGCTGGCCGCGGTGTTAGCCGTACCGGGATGCGCGACGACGGTCACCGGCGGCGCCGGAGGCTCGGGCCTCATCGGCGGAGCCGGCGGGTCCGGTGTGGGCGGCATCGGCGGACTCATAGGAAGCCTCGGCCTTTAAGCCTTTTGACAAGCGGCCCCGCTGGGCCGCTGCATTGTCGGCGGCATCCAGCGGTCGCTTGCATTTCGTCCGGATATCCCGGATGACACACTAATTCGCGACCGACTTCGTACTACTCGCACGTCACAACTGCGACGCGAATTAATGGCGTCCAATCGACATATTCTGCCATTAATCGATGGCGGTCGCGGTGTGGCTTCGCCCCCAATGACGTTGTGGCGCTGCGCTATTGACATGATCCCGGGCACGATAGCCGGGACCTTTCTACGAAACAAATTAACTCTTTACGTACGTCTAATAACCGTTATAACATCCGTTCTGCAGCGCGGTGTACGCGCCGTCACACCTCCCGCGAGAAAGGATCCCGTTGTGAACTCAATGAAGACAAAGAAGGCCATTAAAGCCGCCGCGGCGACCGCCGGATTTGTCGTGGTGTTGTTCGCGCCTACCGGGTGCTTGGTGACGGGGACCACCGCCGGGGTCGGCGGCGGCACTACCGGCGGCACGCTCGGCGGCACCCTCGGAGGAACGGTCGGCGGGATCATCGGCGGGATCACCGGGGGCCTCGGCCTGTAACCGATGACGACAAGCGACCCGCTGGATCCCCTTGCCGGCGGGTCGCTTGTTACCCCGCCGGACTGGCCGCCGACTCGAAGCGCAGATACGCCTGAATCGTCGTACCGGTCCTCGTGGTGTGCGTGCGCACCAAATCCGAAATGGCGTTGACCAAGTACAGGCCGCGGCTGGCGGGGCCGCACGGACCCGGGTCGAGGCGGCCCACCAGCGGATCGTCGAGCTGTCCGGTGTCGCGGGCCTCGCACACCAGATATCCGTCGTCTTTCCAGAAGGCCAACCGGCAGGCGCCCCCGGTGTACATCAGGCTATTGGTGGCCAACTCGGTGGCGACCAACTGCAGATCCTCGATGCACTCCTGGGAAAGCCCCATCCACCCCGCATAGTCGACGGCGAACGAGCGGGCGGGCCGAAGATCCGCTGACTTCCTCACCATGTAGGTGACGGCGCCGGGATTCGCGGCCAACGGCTGGTTGCAACGCTGCAGCACTTCGTTCGGCGCGTAGTCCGGGCTGCGATGCAGCGCACCGCTTTTCCACAACAACGGGTGCGTCGCCCGCGCGTCCGCGAGGACCCCGTCGTCGATCACGCTCGCGTCGTAGAGGCACAGACTTGTCGCCGGGTATGCGTCCATCGCCGTGTTGACCAGCGCTTCGTGCTCGATGCAGGCGACGAACTCCTCCTCGGTGCGGCCCGGCCACGCGAGCTGGCTGACGATCCGCACCCGCCGATCCGGGTGCTCGTCGATGAACGCGCCCTCCATCGCCATGAACCGGCTCGGGTTCCGGGCGGCCTCGGTGACGTCGGTCATATACACGTCGGCGGGCAACGCCTCGCCGTCGTACAACTCGCCCTGCAGCAGGGCCAGGGTCTCGGGAGGCACGGCGAGCAGCACCGCCTCGCCTGACGCCAAACCGTCGCCGACGAAGCGGCCCACCAAGTCCAAAAACTCCTGCTGAGAGTGATAAATCAGTGCGGAGTGGACGAAACCGTATTGTCTGGTTTCGGTATCCGCCGTCACTTCAGCGCTCTCGCTTTCGATCACTTGCGCCAACCCCCTGCTGGATCGGCTGTCGCCCATCCCCCCTTCCAGTACCCAAGACGGGCCTTCGCTATGCCGCGCAACAGATCACATTTGCGCGCACACCTGCGGGGGGGCGACATCGGGCGGCGCGATCACAGCCACCAGGAGGCGGCGGCATCGAGGTGACGGCGGAGGCGATAGCAGGCGACGCTCTCGTCGGCGGCCTCCACCGCCTCGACAATGCGCAAGTGAGCGTGGTGCACGGCCAGCACGTCCGACCAGGTGGGCAGCGCCTGCCCGGTGCTCGACCAATGCCGGCGGAACAACTCGACGATGATCCGGAGGAACAGGTCGAGCAGCGCGTTGCCGGCTAGCTGCGCCAACCCGACGTGAAAATTGAACTCCTCCGCGATCGCCCGCCGGACGTCGTCAGGCGTCGGCTGCGCGGCGTCCGGCAGCCGTGACCGATGCGTGGCGAGGAATGCCGCCACCTCGGGCTCGTCGAGCCGCTTGGCGACCTTGGCGACGTTGTCGATCTCGATGGCGTCGCGGACGCCCCGTAGGTCTTCGCGGCTCGGGTCGCGGTACTGCAGGTACAAAGCGATCGTGTCGATGCTGGCCTGGGCAGCGGGTTCGGCGATGACGAGTCCGCCGCCGGGTCCGCGGCGCATGTGGGCGATCGAGTGGTATTCGAGCAGGCGCACCGCCTCGCGGAACACCGCGCGGCTCACCCGGTAGCGCTCCAGCAGGGCCGCCTCGGTGCCGAAGACCGACCCGACGTGCCAGCCGCTGGCGGCGATGTCGTCGCCGATGGTGACGGCCAGCATCTCGGCCAGCTTGCCGCGGGGCACCTCGGAATCGAGACGCCGCCGCCTACGCCCGCGGACCCTGTCGCCGGGATGGTGCCGTTGCAGCCAGCCCGTCACCGCCTCGACGTGTCGCTCGGACAGCGTCTTGGCGCGCGCGGAATCACCGGCCGTGACGGCGGCGACGATCTTGGCGTGGTGGGCGTGCAGGTGGTCGACCGCCTCGATGGCCTCGGTCGCCGAGTCCGTTCGCGACGCCAGGGCATAGCGCGTGGTGAGGCGCATCAGGACGTCGATAAACAGTTGCAGCACCGGGTTTTTCGATTGCTCGGCCAGCGCGATGTGGAACTCGTCGCGCGGCGCCGGTAATCCCGGCTTCCACTTTTCCTCGGCCTGCAACACCGCCCGCAGCCGCGCGATGCCGGCTTCGTCGATGCGCTCGGCGGCGAGCGAGGCCGCCAGCGGCTCGAGCACCAGACGCGCGTTGAGCAGATCGTCCAGCGTCGTGCCCAGGTATTCGAGATAGATGACGACGGCGCGGGTGGCGGGTCCGGCGTCGGGCTCGCAGATGTACAAGCCCCCGTTGGGGCCGCGGCGCATCCGGGCGACCTGGTGGTGCTCGACCAGGCGAATGGCCTCGCGCAGCACCGATCGGCTCACGCCGAAACGCTGTTGCAGGGCGAGTTCGGATCCCAGCGATTCGCCGACGGCCCAGCCGCGGCGGACGATGTCCGCCTCGATGTCCCGGGCGAGGATCGACGCCAGTTTGTCCGCGTGGCCGGCTTTCGGGTCCTCACTCATCTGAGCTCAATCACGCTGTGGCTCAACAGGTCAGCAGCATGCACCCCGCGACGGGCCCACCGCCGACGGAAACCACGCCGACTTCCGGGCGGCGGGCGACCTGCCGCTCCCCCGCATCGCCGCGCAACTGCAGGCACCCTTCGTGCAACGCCCAGTAGCCGTGCATGCGCCCCGCCGAGAGTTGGCCGCCGTAGGTGTTCAACGGCAACTTGCCGTCGCGGGCGATCCGCTCGCCGCCTTCGACGAAGGGTCCGGCCTCGCCGTCCCCACAGACGCCGAGGGCCTCCAGCCATGCCAGCGTGAGATAGGTGAATCCGTCGTACAACTGGGCGACCTCGAGATCGGCCGGCCGCAACTGCGTCCGCGACCACATCTGCGCCGCGGCATCCGACATCGCCATCTTCGGGTAGTCGTCGCGGTGAAACCAGCCACCGGCGCCGTCGGACCCACCGATCGCCTCCACTTTCACCGCGCGGTGCGGACAGTCGGCGGCGTATTCGGCATGGGACACCACCACCGCGATCGACCCGTCGATCGGGACGTCGCAGTCCAGCAGGCCTAGCGGGGTGGATACCAGCCGCGCTCCCAGGTAGTCGGCCATCGTCATCGGGTCGCGGTACACCGCAAGGGGATTCAGCGCGGCGTTGCGCCTGCCGTTGAGGGCTACCCACCCGAGCTGCTCCTTGGTGGTCCCGTACAGCTCCATGTGGCGACGGCAATTGAGCGCCAGCCAGTTGGCGGCCGAATAGGCCTGCGCCGCAACCAGATCGTTGACGTCGTCCATCGCGCCGACGGCGGGCTTCGGCTCGCCTTCGGGTGTCTCGAACATCCGCGCCAAGGGAGGGGCGGGAGCGTTCTTCTCCTGCTTGACCGGGACGGTGCCGCCGAGCATTTGAATCGTCCGGTACACCACCACGTGCCGGGCGCGGCGTTCGGCGACCGCGCGGCAGGCCGACATCACGGGCGACAGCAGTCCGCCGGTGCCGAACCCGGACCCGCAATCCGCTGCCTCGATCCGCAGTTGGGCGTTGACGTCCTCAGCGGGTGTGTCGCCCAGCGTGGCGATGCCGTCGATGTCGGTCGCGGTTAATCCCGCGTCCTCGATGGCCGCGCGCACCGCCTCCATGGTCAGGTCCAGGCCCGGGATGCCGGTGCGGCGGCCGATCCGTGAGATCCCGATGCCGGACAAGATCGCGTCTTTTTCGAAATGCGTCATGTACACCGCCCGTCAGACCACACCGTCGCCGCGTCGAATCAATTGAGTGTACTGTATTCGTCGTGTCAGACGGGGCGCTGCTCATCGAGTACTGCGACGACTGCGCGCGCTGGGTCCATCCGGCGAGCGGCGAATGCCGCGAGTGCGGGGCCTCGTTGGTCGCGCGCGCGGTGTCCGGGCGCGGCACGGTGTTCACCTACACGGTCAACCACCACCCGTACAACCCGGAGATCCCCACCCCCTACGTCATCGCCATCGTGGAGCTGGCCGAACAGAGTGGCCTGCGGGTGGCGGCCAATATCGTTGGCTGCGAACCCGATTCGGTGACCTGCGGGATGCCGGTCGCCCTCCGGGCGGAGCGGAGCGGCGCCGGTGCGCCGCAGTTCGCGCCGGTTTGATATCAGCGCAGGCTAGTTGATCAGCGGGTCGCGCGGCATGCCGAGGATCCGCTCGGCGATCTGATTGCGGGTCACCTCCGAGGTGCCGCCGGCGATCGCCATGCCGCGGGCTCCCATCATGAGCCGGCCGGCCAGGGCGCCGGGCCCGTCGAGCAGTGTGACCTCGGGACCCAGTAGCGCCGCCATGATCGCGGCGCCTTCCACCATGTGCTCGGCCAGCTTCAGCTTGGTGACGTTGCCCTCGGGGCCCGGGCCCGTCCCCTCGACGCTGCGCGCGGCGCGCCGTAGGTTCAGCAGGCGCAGCGCGGTCTCGCCGGCGAGATAGTTCCCGACCCGAACGTGCCCGCCCGCCAACCGATCCGGTCGTTCCTGGGTCAGCTGCACCAGTTGCGCGGCCAGCCCCTCGTAGAACGACCCGCTGCCACCGATGCTGACCCGCTCGTTGCCCAGCGTGGCGCGGGCGACCGTCCAGCCGGAGTTGGGCTCCCCGACAACGTCCTCGTCGGGCACGAACAGGTCATTGAAGAAGACCTCGTTGAAGTCCGAGCCACCGGTGATCTGTCGCAGCGGCCGCACCTCCACCTCGGGCGCTTTCATGTCGACGATCACCGTGGTGATGCCGGCGTGCTTGGGGGCGTCGGGGTCGGTGCGCACGGTGGCCAGGCCGCGCGCGCAGTAGTGCGCACCGCTGGTCCACACCTTCTGGCCGTTGATCTTCCAGCCACCGTCGACCCGAGTGGCGCGCGTCTTGATGGACGCCGCGTCCGAGCCGGCGTCGGGCTCGGAGAACAGCTGGCACCAGATTTCGTCCTTGCGCAGCGCCTTCTCCACGAATCGTTCGATCTGCCAAGGCGTTCCGTGCTGGATGAGGGTCAGGATCACCCAGCCGGTGATTCCGTAGTCGGGCCGCTTGATACCGGCCGCGCGGAACTCCTCCTCGATGACCAGTTGCTCGACGGCGTCGGCCGCGCGTCCCCATGGCTTGGGCCAGTGCGGCATCACGTAGCCGGTCTCGATCAGCTTGTCGCGCTGGGCGTCCTTGTCCAGGGCGGCGATCTCGGCGGCGTCGGCGCGCACGCCGGCGCGGAGCTCTTCGGCTTCGGGCGGCAGGTCGAGGCTGTTTTCGCGGACGGCGCCGGCGGCGGTGCGCTCGAAGACGTCGGCCGCCGGCGCGTCACCACCGAACAGCGCCGTGGTCACGACGGCACGCCGCAGGTGCAGGTGCGCGTCGTGTTCCCAGGTGAAGCCGATGCCGCCGTGCACCTGGATGTTGAGTTCGGCGTTGCGGACGTAAGCCGGGAACGCCAGCGCCGCGGCCGTCGCGGCGATCAGGCGGAACTGCGTTTCGTCCTCCGAGGTGTCCTCGCCGGCCGCGCGGGCGGCGTCCCAGACGGCGGCGATCCCGGACTCCGCACCGACCAGCATGTTGGCGCAGTGATGTTTGACCGCTTGGAATGTGGCGATGGTGCGCCCGAATTGCTGGCGCACCTTGGCGTAGTCGACGGCCGCATCGACGCAGTCGGACGCACCGCCCACCGCCTCGGCGGCCAGCAGGGTTCGCGCCCGGGCCAGCGCCGATTGCCGCGCTCCCGACAAGATGTCGCCGTCGGCCACCCGCACGTCCTGCAGGCGAACCCGCCCGGATCGCCGTGTCGGATCGAAGTTTTCCGGCACCTCGACCGAAACGCCGTCGCGGTCGCGCTCGAGCACGAGCACGTCGTCGCCGGCGGCGATCATCAGCAGCTCGGCGAGCCCGGCTCCCAACACGATTCCGGCCTCACCGGTCGCGACGCCGTTGTCGATCCGCACCTCGCCGCTTAGGCCAACGCCCGCGGTGACCGTTCCGTCGATCAGGCCGGGCAGGAGTCGCGACTTCTGTTCGGCCGCACCGTCTTTGGCGATCACCGCCGACGCGATCACCGTCGGCACGAAGGGCCCGGGCGCTACCGCGCGACCGAGTTCTTCGATCACCACCACCAGTTCGGGCAGCCCGTAGCCGGAGCCGCCGTACTCTTCGTCGACGTGCAGGCCGAGCCAGCCCAATTCGACCAGGTTCTGCCAGAATCCGGGCCGGGGCTCGTCGGTGGCGTCGAGCAGCGACCGCGCCGCCCAGCGCGCCTTCTGCGCGGTCAAGAACCCGCGAGCCACCTCGGCGAGTTCACGATGGTCGTCGGTTAATGCGATACCCATGAGGGCCCTCCTCGCGCCGCATGCCAGCCGGGTGATTGCCCCGCTCCCCCTCGGACCGCTGCGCGGCCCCGCGGAGCTGAAGCTGGGTGCCTGCCCCGCTTCGAGGGGAAGCGGGGCGGCTGGCTAAAGAGTGTACTTAATGCGGGGAGGGCCCCGGCGGGGGGCGTCTACTTGGGCGCGAACCGCTGCCCGGCGTCCAGCCGCAGGCACTGGCCGTTGAGCATCGGGTTGTCCACGATGGCGGCCACCAGCTTGGCGTACTCCTCGGGACGGCCCAGACGCTTCGGGAAGGCCGCGTCCTTGGTCAGCGCCGCCGCGAATTCATCCGGGATGCCCTGGGTCAGGCCCGTCGCGAACAGGCTCGGGGCGATCCCCAGCACCCGGATGCCCACCGAACCCAGGTCACGGGCCATGGTCAGGCACATGCCGGCGATCCCCGCCTTGGCGGCGGTGTAGGCGACCTGCCCGATCTGGCCTTCGAAGGCCGCGATCGACGCGGTGTTGATGATGACGCCGCGCTCCCCGGTGTCGGGGTCTTCGGGCTCGTTCTTCGCCATGTGCGCGGCGGCCAGCCGGCTGATGTTGAAGGTGGCGATGAGGTTGAGGTCGATCACCGACTGGAAGGATTCGAGGTCGTGCGGGCCGGACTTGGTCAGCGTCCGCTTGGCGATACCGCCACCGGCGGTGGTGATCACGACATGCAGCCCGCCGAGCTTGTCGACCGCGGACTGCAGGGTCTCCTCGGTGCCGGTGAAGTCGGTGACGTCGACGGGGTAGAAGGTGCCGCCGATGCCGTCGGCCACCGTCTTACCGTCGGAGCCTTCGCGGTCGAGCACCGCGACATCCGCGCCGCGATCGTGCAGCAGCTCGGCGCTGGCCCGACCCATTCCCGACGCGCCGCCGATGACGACGACCTTCTTCCCTTTGATCTCCATCCGGACCTCCCATTTGTAGGCTTGTCAGAATCCATGCAATCTGTAACGTTACGTAGGCACGCTAGCGTGTCCGCTCCGGACGCTTGTCACCGAGCCATGCCAAGCTGGCAACCGTGCTCCTCCTCGACGTGGCTAAGGCGTCAACCGACGTCGGAAGCACGTCGTCGCGGCTGAGAAAAGTCGCCCATATCGCCGACCTGCTGGCGCGGGCCGCACCCGATGCCGCCCTGGTCGCGATTGTCGTGTCCTGGCTGTCCGGCGAGTTGCGGCAACGCCAGATCGGGGTCGGTTGGGCGGCGTTGCGTTCGCGCCCGCCGCCGGCCGGTAACGCCACGCTGACCGTGTGCGGCGTCGACGCCACCTTCTCCGAGATCGGCGCCGTGTCCGGCAAGGGCGCGCAGGCTCGCCGGGCCGCGCTCCTGGCCGCGTTGTTCGCCGCCGCCACCGAAACCGAGCAGACGTTTCTGCTGCGGCTGCTCGGCGGCGAACTGCGCCAGGGCGCGCTGGCCGGAATCATGGCCGACGCCGTGGCCAAGGCCGCCGGGCTCCCCGCCCCCGCGGTGCAGCGGGCCGCGATGCTGGGCGGCGACCTGCCCGCGGTCGCCGCGGCGGCCCTGTCCGGCGAACCCGCCGCCTTGGAGGCCTTCACCCTGCGGGTCGGCCGGCCGGTCGGCCCCATGCTGGCGCAGACCGCGCCCAGCGTGGCCGAGGCGATCGGACGCCACGGCGGGCGGGCGATTTTCGAAGCCAAGCTGGACGGGGCGCGAGTACAGATTCACCGCGCGGGCGACCAGGTCACCGTCTACACCCGAAGCCTCGACGATGTCACCGCCCGGCTTCCCGAGGTGGTAGAGGCGACGCTGGCGCTGCCGGTGGACGACCTCATCGCCGACGGCGAGGCGATCGCGCTGCGGCCGGACAACCGGCCGCAGCGCTTCCAGGTCACCGCCTCCCGGTTCGGCCGCTCGGTCGATGTCGCCGCGGCCGTTGCCGCGCAACCACTTTCGGTGTTCTTCTTCGACATCCTGCACCGCGACGGCGTTGACCTGCTCGACGCGCCGACCACCGACCGGCTGGCCGCCCTCGACGCGCTGGTGCCGCCCGCGCAGCGGGTCGATCGGCTGCTCACGTCCGACCCCGTGGAGGCGGGCGCCTTCCTGGACGCGACGCTGGCCGCCGGCCACGAAGGCGTGATGGCCAAGGCGCCGGGCGCTCCGTATCAGGCCGGTCGTCGCGGGGCGGGGTGGCTGAAGGTCAAGCCGGTGCACACCCTGGATCTGGTGGTGCTCGCCGTGGAGTGGGGGTCGGGGCGCCGCCGCGGCAAGCTCTCCAATATCCATCTGGGCGCCCGTGACCCGGCCACGGGCGAATTCATCATGGTGGGAAAGACTTTCAAGGGCATGACCGACGCCATGTTGGACTGGCAGACGGCCCGGTTCAGCGAACTGGCGATCGGCGGGACGGACGGCTACGTCGTGCACGTAAGACCCGAGCAGGTGGTCGAGGTGGCCCTGGACGGCGTGCAGAAATCGTCGCGCTACCCCGGTGGGCTGGCGCTGCGGTTCGCCCGCGTGGTGCGGTACCGCGACGACAAGAGCCCCGCCGAGGCCGACACCATCGACGCCGTGCGCGCGCTGTACTAGACGGGAGCTTCTACAGGCGCTGGACGCGCCGAACGAAAAGGTCGTGCCCAAGCCCGCGGCGCGGTTCTAAACTTGCGCGATGAGAGTCGGCATCGACTTTGGCACCACCCACACCGTCGTCGCGGCCGTCGACCGAGGCAACTATCCCGTCGTCTCCTTCGATGGCGTGGACGCGTGGCCGTCGATCATCGCGGCCAATGCCGACGGCGAGTTGCGCTACGGCGCCGACGCCGCCGCCGTTCGGCACGATCCGGGGTGGTCGGTGCTGCGCTCGTTCAAGCGTCTGCTCAACGACGCCGGCCCGCAGACCGAGGTCAGCCTGGCCGGCCGCGACTACCGCCTCGCCGATCTGCTCACCGGCTTCCTGGCCCAGCTCAAAACCGACCTGCAGCGGCACTCCAACGCCACCCTGTCCACCGGCGAACCGATCGAAGCCGCGATCAGCGTGCCGGCCAACGCCTCGAGCGCCCAGCGCCTCCTCACCCTGGATGCCTACGTCGCCGCGGGCTTCCGCGTCGTCGCCCTGCTCAACGAGCCGTCCGCGGCCAGCCTGGAATACGCCCATCGGTACCGCTCCACCATCACCGCCAAACGCGAACACGTCCTCATCTACGACCTCGGCGGCGGCACGTTCGACGCCTCGCTGCTCAAGATGACCGGGCACGCGAACGAGGTCGTCATCAGCGAGGGCATCCAGCGCCTGGGCGGTGACGACTTCGACGAGGCGATCGTCGAGCTGGTGCTGGCCGGCGCCGGCCTGCCCAGCATCGACGCCGCCACACGCGACCTGCTCGCCGAGGAATGCGCCACCCGCAAGGAGGCGGTCGGGCCGCAGACGCGACGCTTCCTGGTGGACCTCTCCCCCGTCGATCGTCCCCCGTTCTCCTGCCCCATCGACGACGTCTACACGGTGTGTGCGCCGCTGGTCGATCAGACGATGGAGCTGCTCGACCGGGTCCTGCGTGACCCGGCCGGCGGCCGCAAGGACGTGGACCTCTCGGAGGTGGCGGGCATCTACGTCGTCGGGGGCGCGGGCGGTTTCCCGCTGGTGTCGCGGATGCTGCGCAACACTTTCGGCGAGAAGCGGGTCAAGCGCTCCCCGCACCCCTTCGCCGCCACGGCCATCGGCCTTGCCGTCTTCCTCGACAAGGAATCGGGTTTCGCGCTCTCCGAACGCTTTTCGAGAAACTTCGGCGTCTTCCGGGAGGCCGAAGCCGGCGCCGGGGTCGTCTTCGACCCGATCGTGTCCAAGGACGTCTCGCTCCCGGACGACGGCCGATCCCCGCTGGTGGTGAAGCGCAGATATCGCGCGGCGCACAACATCGGGCACTTCCGGTTCGTGGAATGCAGCCGCCTGGTCAACGGGCGGCCCGACGGCGACGTCACGCCGTATGACCCGGTGCTGTTTCCGTTCGACCCGGCCCTGCGCGACCGGGACGACCTTGGGCGTCAGCCGGTCGGCCGCTGGTCGGAGGGGCGGGACGGCCCCGACGTCGAGGAGCGCTACGTCATCGCCCCCAGCGGGGCGGTGGAAGTGACGCTGACGACGCACCCGGCCGGGTTCGAGCGCACCTTCCGCCTGGAGCGGTGCGCGTCGGCGAGTTGATGAGCCACCCCGGCATGCACCTGTACGACGTGATGCGAACGACGTTCGCCGCAAGGGAATTCACCGACGATCCGCTGCCCGACGAGGTGCTGGAGCGCATCTTCGACAACGCCCGCTTCGCTCCCAGCGGCGGCAACCGGCAGGGCGCCCACGTCACCGTGGTCCGCGACGCAGCGGTGCGGCGCCGGCTGGCCGAACTCGGGATGCCCGCCGCACGCCGTTACTTCGCGCAGCTGCAGGCGGGGGAAAACCCCTGGAACTCAATCCATCCCAGCAGGGTGCCGCAAGACGTCATCGACGAGACGCAGATCCCCGACACGTTCGTCGCGCCGATCGCGAAAGCGCCTGTAGTCCTGGTGGTTTCGGTGGATCTGTCCGTCGTCGCCGCCCTCGATCAAGGCCTGGACCGCGTGGGCATCGCCGGCGGGGCCTCGGTTTATCCCCTGATTTGGAACATCTTGCTCGCCGCGCGCAGCGAGGGCTACGGCGGCACCATCACGACGATGGCCATCGCGGCCGAAGACGACGTCCGCGGGCTGCTGGGGATCCCCGATCAACACGCGGTCGCGGCGGTGGTGCCGCTCGGCAAACCGGTGCGGCAGCTGAGGAAGCTGCGGCGCCGGCCGGTCGCGGAGTTCATCACCCGTGATCGATTCGACGGCCCGCCGTTCGGCTGAGGTTTAGCCGGTTTCGCCGCGCAGCTCGGGCAACACGGCTTGCTGCCATGCCGCGAAGAACCCGTCCATGTCGGGGCCGATCTGCTGCACGTAGATCTCGTCGATGTCGGCGTCGATGTACTGGCGCACCTGCGCGATGTGCTTCTCGGGATCCGGGCCGCAGGCGACGCTCTCGGCGACCGTCTCCGGTGGCACCAGCGACATGAGGGCGGCAAAATCCTTGGGCCGCGGCAGGATCTGGGAGGTCTGGCCGGGCAACCCCTCATTGCCCCACAACCGATGCGCCGTCTTCAGCGCGGCATCGGGGTCATGATCCCAGCAGACCTTGGTGCCCGCCTGCACCGGCTTGTCGCCGCCGCCGGCCTCCCGGAATTGCTTGACCAGCTCGCCGTCGGGCATGGCGATGCTGTACCCGTCGCCGATGCGCGCGGCCAGCTCCACGGCCTGGGGCCCGAACGCGGAGACGTAGATCGGTACCGGCTGCTCGGGCCTCGTATAGACCCGCGCTTCCTGCACCTCGTAATGCTTTCCGTGGTGACTCACCTCGCCACCCTGGTGCAGCTTGCGGATGACGTCGACCGCCTCCTCCAGCATCTCGAGGCGCACACCGGCGGACGGCCATGGATCGCCCAGAATGTGCTCGTTGAGGGCCTCACCGCTGCCCACTCCCAGCACGAAGCGCCCTTCGAGTTGCACCGCCGCGGTCGCCGACGCCTGCGCAATGATCGCCGGGTGGATCCGCACGGTCGGGCAGGTGACGGCGGTGCTGACGGGAAGCGACGTCGCCTCCGACAGGGCACCGATCACTCCCCACACGAACGGGCTTTGGCCCTGCTCGTCGTTCCAGGGGTGATAGTGGTCAGAGATCCACAGCGCGTCGAAGCCGGCGTCCTCGGCACGCTTGGCCTGGTCGATGAGCTCCTTGGGGCCGAATTGCTCGCAGCTGAGAAAGTATCCGATCGTGGTCATGGCGCCCGGCTACCCGCTAAACGCCCGCTTATGCACGCCGATGCGTCGCGTCGCGAATAGCGCCGCGGCCCAAGGGCTTTACGCTCGCGGCGGCGCTGGCGCAACATCCGCCTCTTGGTCACGCCCCGCCACGACAGTGCCGATTGCCCGCGCCCTCGCGAAAATAGCTTCGCCAATTCGGAGAAGGTGGTTCTCCACACCCGAGAGACGAATTACGATCGCTGGTGACCTGAGCCGACCCACGACGATCGGAGTCCGCCATCGACGCCTGGATTCTCGACGCGGTACGCACGCCCCGCGGGCGGGGCCGCCCGGACGGTGGACTGCACGCGGTTCACCCGCAGGCCCTGTTCGCCCGCTGCCTCACCGCGTTGGCGGAACGGGCCGACTTCGATCCGGTCGACGTCGATGACGTGATCGCCGGGAACGGCATCCTCAGCGGGGACCACGGCGACGACATCGCCCGCCTGTCGGTCCTGTTGGCGGGCTGGCCGGAGGCCGTGCCGGGGATGACGTTGAGCCGGTTCTGCGGGTCGGGCCAGCAGGCCGTCACCGTCGCGGCGTCGGGCATCGCCGCCGGCAGTGAGGATTTGGTGATCGCCGGCGGCGTCGAGTCGATGTCGCGGTGGGGGGTGACGGCCGGAGTCCCGACGATCGACGGCAACAACCCCGATCTTCGTGCGGCGTACCCGACCGTCCCGCAAGGCATTTCGGCCGATCTGATCGCCACGCTGGAGGGATTCGGCCGCGAGGTCGTCGACGCCTACGCCGCGCAGAGCCAGAGCCGCGCCGCGGTGGCCATCGAGGAGCGGCGCTTCGATCGTTCCCTGGTCGACGTGACCACCCCCGACGGCCGCGTGGAGCGCGACGAGCACCCCCGCCCGGGCACCACCGCCGAGACGCTGTCGCGCCTCAAGCCGGCCTTCGAGGCGATGGGAACCGCCCGCGCCGACGGCGAGCAACGCACGTTCGACGAGATCTGCCTCGAGCGCTATCCCGGCCTCGACCACATCGAACACGTGCACCACGCGGGCAATTCGTCCGGCGTGGTCGACGGCGCCGCCGCCGTGCTCCTCGCCTCCTCCAACTGGATGCACACCCACCGGGCGACCCCGCGGGCGCAGATCCGGGCCACGGCGGCCATCGGCAGCGAACCGATCATCATGCTCACCGCGCCCGCCCCCGCGGCCCAGCGATGCCTGGAACGCGCCGGCATGACCGCGGCCGACATCGATCTGTGGGAGATCAACGAGGCCTTCGCCGCGGTCCCGCTCAAGACGATGCGCGATCTCGACATCGATCCCGACGTGGTCAACGTCAACGGCGGCGCGATCGCCCTCGGTCACCCGATCGGCGCCACCGGCGCCATGCTGATCGGCACGGTTCTCGATGAACTTGAACGTCGCGATCTGACAACGGGACTGGTGACCATGTGCACCGGCGGCGGGATGGGCACGGCGACGATCATCGAGCGGGTGTGACCATGCCCGCCACGCTGGAACTCGACCGGCCCGCCGACGGTGTCGCCGTCCTGCGTCTGAATCGCCCGCAGCGGCTCAACGCCATCAACGAGGCGATGCAGACCGAATTGCGTGCTCTCCTCGCGGATTTGGCCGGCGACGCCGCGGTGCGCGCCGTGGTGCTGACCGGCGCCGGACGCGGGTTTTGCGCGGGCATCGACGTGCGCGACTTCGGGCCGTCGATGCCCGAGGCCACCGCGCCGGCGCTGGAGCGGATGCGCTTCCAGGAGAGGATGGCCGCCCTCGCCGAGGCGGTGCGTGCCGTGCCGCAGCCCGTCATCGCCGCCGTCAACGGGCCCTGTGTCGGTGCGGGCCTGGCGCTGTGCCTGGCCGCGGACATCCGAATCTGCTCGGCCGCCGCTACTTTCGGCAATGCCGCGATCCTGCTGGGGCTCTCGGGCGCCGAGATGGGCATGAGCTATCACCTGCCGCGCATCGTCGGCACCAGCGTGGCCGCCGATTGGATGCTCACCGGCCGCACGGTGTCGGCCGCCGAAGCCGATCGGCGCGGGCTGGTCAGCGAGGTCGTCGAGCCAAACGCACTGGCCGGCCGCGCGGTGGAGTTGGCCTCGTTGATCGCAGGCCACGCCCCGCTCGGAGCGCAACTGACCAAGCGAGCCCTGCAGGTCAACACCGACGCCGCGAGCTTCGAGTCGGCGCTGGAACTGGAGAACCGCAATCAGGTGATCACTCACGCGACCGACGAGGCGGCCGAACGCCGCAAGAAGTGGTCCTCATGACCGGACCCCTGCGCGGCGTCCGCATCGTCATGATGGGCGGTCTGGGGCCGGCACCGTTTTGCGGAATGCTGTTGGGCGACTTGGGCGCCGACGTCATCCGCGTCGACGCCCTGGCCGGCGTCGACGGCCCGCTGCCGATCGACTACACGGTCCGCCGCGGCCAGCGGTCACTGGCCGCCGACGTGAAGGATCCCCGTGGCCGGGACCTGGTTCACCGTTTGGCCGCCGGCGCCGACGCCTTCGTCGACGTGTACCGCCCGGGAGTGGCCGAACGCCTGGGCATCGGGCCGGACGCGCTGACCGAGCGCAACCCGCGCCTGGTCTACGCCCGCATGACCGGGTACGGGCAAGACGGCCCGCTGGCCGGTCACGCCGGTCACGACATCAACTACCTGGCCCTCACGGGCGCGTTGCACGCCATCGGCACCGCCGAATCGCCGGTCCCGCCGCTGAATCTGATCGGCGACTATGGCGGCGGCGGAATGCTTTTGGCGGTCGGCTTGCTCAGCGCGATCCTCGAGGCGCGCGAGTCCGGTGTGGGTCAGGTGCTCGACGTGGCGATGGTCGACGGCGTGGCGGCGCTGTTGGCGCCCTACTTCGGCATGCTGCCGGCCGGCACCTGGCGCGACGAACGCGAAGCCAACCTGCTCGACGGCGCCGCGCACTTCTACGGCGTCTACGCCACGGCCGACGGCGGTCACGTCGCCGTCGGCGCCATGGAGCCGAAGTTCTACGCCGAACTGTGCGATCGCCTCGGCGTCACCGTGCCCCATGACGACGACGCGCCGGCCGCCTGGGCCGCGCACCGCGCCACGCTGGCCGCCCGTTTCGCCGAGAAACCCCGCGACGAGTGGGAGCGGATCCTCGACACGCCGGGATGCTGTGCAACGCCGGTGCTTTCGCTGTCCGAGGCGCCGCGGCATCCGCACCACGTCGCGCGGCAGACCTTCGTCGAACTCGACGGCATCACCCAGCCCGCCCCGGCGCCGCGCTTCTCCCGCACGCGCCCGGCTACGCCGTCGGCCCCCGCGCTGCCGGGCGACCATACGCAAGCGCTGCTGCGCGAGGCCGGATTGGACACGCACACCATCGCCGAACTCGTCGACTCCGGCGTGGTGGCACAGAGCAAGAGGAGACGCTGAATGTCGTGGGACTTCTCCACCGACCCGGAATGGGCCGAGCAACTGGAATGGGTCGAAGGCTTCGTCCGTGAAGAATGCGAGCCGATCGACCTGATTGTCAAGGAGTCTCACGACCTGGGCGATCCGGTGCGCCAGGCGCTGATCCCGCCGCTGCAGGAGATCGTCAAGGAGCGCGGGCTGTGGGCCACGCACCTCGGCCCGCACCTGGGCGGTCCGGGCTACGGCCAGGTGAAACTCGCGCTGCTCAACGAGATTCTCGGGCGTTCGGAATGCGCGCCGATCGTCTTCGGCTCACAAGCGCCCGACTCCGGCAACAGCGAAATCCTGGCGCACTACGGCACACCCGAGCTCAAGGCGCGCTACCTCGAGCCGCTGCTGGACAACCGCATCATTTCCTGTTTCTCGATGACCGAGCCGCAGGGCGGCGCCGACCCGAAGGTGTTTCGCACCACCGCGGTGCAAGACGGTGATCACTGGATCATCAACGGGGAGAAGTGGTTCTCGTCGTTCGCCTCCATGGCGTCATTCCTCATCGTGATGGCGATGACCGACCCCGACGCGCCGCCGTACGAGCGCTACTCGATGTTCGTCGTTCCCGGAGACACCCCCGGCATCAACGTGCTGCGCGACGTGGGACTGGGCTACCAGCCCCCGGGCGGCGGACGCGAGGGTTATGTTCGTTACGAAAACGTGCGCGTCCCAGCCGATCACATGTTGGGCCCGCGCGGCGGGGCCTTCGTCGTCGCGCAGACCCGCCTGGGCGGCGGGCGCATTCACCACGCGATGCGCACCGTGGGGTTGGTCCGCCGCATCTTCGACATGATCTGCGAGCGCGCGGCGTCGCGCTACACCCAGGGCGAGGTGCTGGCCAACAAGCAACTCGTGCAGGAGATGGTCGCGGACTCGTGGATGGAGATCGAGGCCTTCCGGCTGCTGACCCTGCAAACCGCTTGGAAGATCGATCAATTCAACGACTACAAGGCCGTCCGGGCCGACATCTCGGCGGTCAAGGCGATGATGCAGAAGGTGCTGCACGACGTCTCCTCGCGGGCGCTCCAGTTGCACGGGTCGCTGGGCACCACCCACGAGATGCCCTTCGTGCAGTACCTGGTGGAGTCGTTCGTGCTCGGGCTGGCCGACGGTCCGACCGAGGTGCACAAGGTCACGCTGGCCCGGCTGTTGCTGAAGGACCGCAAGCCCGCGCCCGACCTGTTTCCCTCCGAGCATTTGCTGCGGCTGCGCGCGGCGGCGGAGGCGAAGTTCGCCGACAAGCTAGCGGGTATCCCCCGCGGCTAAACCGCTTTCGTGACGCCCACGTAGGACAGCACCACGTCGGAGAGGTCGGTCTGGCGGGTCAACACCGCATAGGAGCGGATGAACGACTGGCCCACACAGCCGTCGATCTTGACGTGGAAATTGCTGATCATCACCCAGGGATTCGCGCCCCTGAACTGCTTCTTGATCACCGGCACCACGATCACCAGCCCGGGCTTGAGTCCCACGCTCATCGCGCCGTTGATGGGCGTCGAGACGAATGGCAGCAGGGCCGGCAGCGTGCCGGTGGTGTCGAAGGTCGGGGTGACACCCGGGATGATGCCGGCGCCGCCCTCCATGATCACACCGTTGGAGGTGCTCATGTCGATCCCGCAGCCGATCTGGTAGCCCACCTCGAGGACGCCGTGGGGCTCTTCGGATCCTCCTCTGAGCGAACCGACGAAGATGCCACCGGACACGTATTCGCGCGACGAGATCGCGGTGGTCAACGGTGCCACGGGAACCTGCATTTCGTCCCGTGCGCCCACTCCCAGGGTCCACCCGTCAGGGGTGTTGAGGATCGCGGGGGGATTCGAGGGCACCACGCCCCCGCCCGGGGCCGCCGCGTCGGGAGGAGCGGGGCCCAGTTGGGGTTCGGAATCGGCCGCGGGCGCCGCGATCACCGAGATGGCGAGGCAAACGGCGATAGCCATGGCACGACGGACGACGCTGGCTACCGGCCTCACGGACGAAACCGTACGCAGGGTCCGGTTCGGGACACGAAATTTGCTGGCCGGCAATCCACATTTGTTGCTCGTTCGTGACTGTTATGCAATGTAGAATCGGCAGTAGCGTCTCGACAATCTCCAGTATTCGCCTGAATGACGGAGAGGTGGCGATGATTTCTCGCAGGTGCGCTCGCCTACTGGTCGCGGGTTCAATGACCCTTGCAGCGTTGACCGGCGGCACCGGCACGGCGCTCGCTTCTCCGGACCCCGGCCAGCAGCCCGACATCCCGGCGATCGACGAATGGCCGATCCAGTTCCCGACCACGTTGACGAACCCGTTCGACGATGATGAAAACGAACTGTCGACCACCGGCGGCGGTGTCGGAATGGTCTGCCAAAATCTCGGGGCCCACTGCGGCTGATCAGCTACCCCGTCAGTCCAGCACCGAGTCTGCGCGCGCCAGCAACCGCGGCAAAGTGGCTGCCATCGCTTCCAATTCGGCCCGCGGCGATCGCCTTCGGCGATTGTGCTTGACGATCAGCGACCATGTCGCCACCGATTTGTAGCACGCCAACGCGGTGAACCAGCCCAAATCGGGGACCTCGCAACCTAACTCGCGCCGATAGAGCTCGGCGAGTTCGGCGGTCGGCGGCGCCGTGCCGTCCGGCACCGGAACCCTGCGGTAGGTGTCCGGGTCGCAGTTGATCAGGAACCAGCCCGCATCGATGCGCGGATCGCCGATCGACCAGATCTCCCAATCGATGACCGCGTTGACCCGCGTCCCGGTGGCGAGCAGATTGCCCAGCCGAAAGTCGCCGTGTACCACGCGGGGCGCCATCGCGCCTGGCGCGCAATCCAATAGGGCGTCGCGCACCGTCGGCCAGCCGGGCGCCAGCGCCGGGTCGACGGTGCGCAGCGTGTCGGACCAGCGGTGGACTTCGACGACCGGGTCGACGACGGGTTCATCGCCCAGCCCGAGCTCGTTCGGCGAAAGGCGGTGCAGCGCGGCCATGGCCCGGCACGCATTCCGGTACCGGTCAGTCAGGCCGTCCAAGGGCGTGCATCCGTCGAAGAGTGGTTCGACACAGTCGCCGTCGACCCGGGACATGACATATAGCGGCGGCGCGTCCGGGGGATTTCCCGGGTCCTCCCGCAGCACGTCGGGAACCGGAACACTGGTCGCGGCAAGGGCTTTGAGGACGCGCGCCTGGCGCAGCACGTCGCGATGTGCGACGGGTTCCACGCCCGGCGGAGCGACCTTGACCACCACGCGCCTGCCATCCAGGTCGCCGCCGAACGTCAGGCTCGAGGCGCCCCCGGACAGTGGGGCGACGTCCGTGACGCCCGCATCGGCGAGGCGAGCGCGCAGTTCCGCCAGATCGAGCTCGGCCATCAACCCGCCGGTGCGGTCCAGCCGACTTCGGCGAGGAAGGGCTGGGTGTGGGCGATGCGCCCGGTCAGGGTCTTGGGATCGCCCGTGCACAACCGGAACGCGGTTTCGGTGATCAGGGCGATGTCTTCAGTGTCGGTCTTGGCCAGGTCGAGGGTGCCGGCGCCGGGGGTGGCGACGGGGTTGGACGGGGCGGCGGCGTTGACGGCGATCCCGTCGTCGTACAGCTCTGCCGCAAGGCTTTTCGTCAACCGATTGAGCGCGGCCTTGGCCGTCCCGTAGATGCCGAAGCCTGCGGTCCGGTCGAACTCGGAGAACGGCGGTCCGGCCGGCAGGTCGCCGCCCACCGAGGTGAGGTTCAGGATCCAGCCGCGCCCGCGCTCGCGCATCGCGGGGATGGCCAGCTGGCACAGATGCAGCGGGCCGAGCACGTGCATCTCCATCATCAGCCGGGCGCGCCGCTCGGGAAACCCGTCGAGGGGCCGCAGGAAGGTCACGGCGGCGTTGTTCACCAGCATGTCCGGTGCGCCGACGGCGCCGGCCACCTCGGCGAAAAGCCGTTCGCGGTCCTCGGCTTGGGACAGATCCGCTTGCACCGCAATGGCTTTCCCGCCGGCGGCCACGATCTCGTCGCGCGTCTGGCTCAGCGAGCCTTGGTATTTGGGGTCGGGGTCCATCGTGCGGGCGGTCAGCGCCACCGTGGCTCCGCGTTCGGCCAGCCGCGCGGCAATCGCCTTGCCCAGGCCCCGGCTGCTTCCGGTGACGAGAGCCACCATCCCGTCACAGCGCCGCACGCTCATCGTCGACCTCCTCCGCAGCCGCCCAGCGTCGGAAACGGCTTCTCCGTATCAGAGAATGCCATTATCGCCGGGTGAGGGGAAGCCTCCTGCCGCGCAGCGCGTCGATCGAATAGGCGCCCCCGCCGGTGAACACCAGCAGGAAGAACGCGAAGCAGAAGAGGATCGACAGCGCTCCGCCGTTGCCACCCGGTGGGTCGGCGACGGGCCAGAGGGCCAGGGGCTGATGGATCCAGAAGTAGGCGACCGCCATTTCCCCCGACGCGATGAACGCGGCGGTGCGCGTGAACATCCCGGCGGCGACGAGCAGACCGGCGACGATCTCGATCAGTCCGGCATACCAGCCGGGCCAGGACCCGAACTCCACGACGACCGGCGAGTGGACGGGCCAATTGAGGAGGCTCCTCGACCCGTAGGCGGCGAAGAGCAGACCGTAGACGAGGCGAAACGCGCTCAGCACGGCCGGAGCGTGACGGGCCAGGCGGCGGTCGAGGCCCTTCGTCACGATCCGCACACCACGGTCGCGGTCCAGTCCAGCAGTCGCCGCCACAGCCGGTGTCTGCTCGACGCCATGTTGTGGCAGTGCGCGCTGTCGGCCAACACCACGGTGGTGATGTCGGGGCAACTCCGGTACAGGCCCGCCTCGGCGCGGGGATCCGGTGAGACATCGACGACGCCGAAACCGAGAAGCACCGGGACATCGATCCGCGCCGCGTGCTCCGACACGACACCGGGGATCATCGCCGTGCCGAACACCCGCGGCACGACGGACTTGGCGGTGACGGAGTCGGCGGCGACGACGGCCGCGGGAACGTCGTCGAGGTGAAACCAGCTCTGCAGATGCTCGCGGGGGCCCTCGAAATACGGCTGCGGCAAGGCGGCGAGGATCTCCTGGGCGAGCTCGGCGCGCCCTTGCGGGGACCCGGCGCGGGCGATGAACGCCGCATCCAGGTTCAGCGGCGCGACGTGCTGATTGGTGCATCCGAGAATCGCCATGCCGGAGTAGCTGGGGTACAGCGCTTGCTGGGTGAGGGCGAGGTATCCGCCCAGCGAATGCGCCACGGCCACCGGCGGCGCGTGGACGCCGATGGTGTCAGGCAGAGCGCGGACGGCACGGGCCAGCGCGGCGGCGATGTCGGCGAAATCGAAATCACGGACCGGTTGTGAGCTTGCGCCGGTGCCCAAGGGATCGATCGTCACGACCGCGTAGCCGTCCTCGGTGGCGAATTCGGCGAAGCTGTACCCGTCATGGCCGGGAATGTCGAGGTCCCAGTACTCGCGGCTGTAGGTGCCCCCCGGCAAGCAGACGAGCACCGCGGTCGTCGCGCGTGTGCGCGCGGGGTAATAGGTCGCCGCCAGAGCTGCCCGTTCGCCGATCGCGTCGCTGACGTCAAGGCTCAACACGTGAGCGGGAAACGCCATCGCACGCAACTCCTTTCCGAACGGCCGCCGCGCCAGGGTGATCAGTCTGTCAGGTTCGCCTTGCGCGCGGCTAGCGTTGTCGGGCATGTTGACCTACCTGTACCTGCTCGGCGCGATCTTCGCGGAAGTGGTGGCGACCAGCCTGCTCAAGAGCACCGAAGGTTTCTCCCGACTCTGGCCGACCGTGGTGTGCCTGACCGGTTACGCCATCTCGTTCGCGCTGTTGGCGGTGTCGATTTCGCGCGGCATGCAGACCGACGTCGCCTACGCGTTGTGGTCGGCCATCGGCACGGCGCTCATCGTGCTGATCGCCGTGCTGTTCCTGGGATCGTCGCTGTCGCCGACCAAGGTCGTCGGTGTCGGTCTGATCATCGCCGGCGTCGTCACGCTGAATTTGAGTGGCGCCCACTGAGGGCGGCAGCCAAGATCGGCCCAACGACTCGTGGCAGGAGAACAGTGATATTCCGATTCCGTGGCCTTGTCCTCGTCCCGTTGACCGTGGCGCTGGCAATGCTGCTCGCTCCGTGCGCCTCGGCCGACGCCTACACCGACGAACTGGTGGCCAGGTTCAACTCCGAGACGCATGTGGTGACCGACCCCGGGGCGAGGCCGCCGCTGCAGAACGTCGACGAACTGAATCGACAGATCCTCGCCGGCCCGTGGGCGTGGAGCGGCCAGGCGCCGATCTGGGTGGCGGCGGTGGCGCCCGGTAACAGCGGTGTGACCACCGCGGATGCCATCCACGCCGTCATGTTGGGGCGGGATCCGAAATTCAGCGGGGTGATCGTCGTCATCGACTCGCACGGCTATCACGTGCGTGCCTACCAGGTGCCCAAGGTCATTGCGGACAGCGTCGATGGATTGATGAATCAGTCGGCCGCCGATCATGGACCCGACCCGTACGCGACGACGAGTGCGTTCGTCAGCAAGCTGGCCGGTATCCGCGTCCCCGCCGACGCGCCGGTGGCAACCTCGCCCGTCGCCCACGAGAAGCACGACGACTGGGCCTGGCTGAAGGTGATGCTGGTCATTTCCGGCATCGCCGTGGCGATGGCCGGACTGCTCTGGTTCGTCGTGCGCCGAAATCGCAAGCACCGCAATGCCATCGACAAGTGAGGTTTTCCGAATGAGTACGGACAAGATCAATCGCGGCATCCTGCTCGCCATGGTGCTGATCGGGGCGATCGCCTACGGCCTGCTGTACAGCCACGCCTCGATCATCTTCAAGCTACTCGTGCCGCTCGCCCTGCTCTTCCTGCTGGGATTGGTCGTCCGCGACGTGATCAAGGACCGCGACTCCGGAAAACATTGACGCCCCTGTTCATTGGCTGGGGTAGCGTTCTTCACGAGTTTCGTTGGTCCGAGGCAGCAAGGACTGGAGAATGAGTTCAGCGTTATATGGTCTGCTGACCGCCGTCAGCCTCGCGCTGGCGTTGATCGTGGCGGCCGTCGCTGCCGTGCACGTAAACCGCTTGGAGCGCCGTACGACCACTCCGGTCAGCGAAGAAATCGGGAGCGCCAAAGCGGTTCTGCACAAGGTGCGTAAAGGCGAACCGATGTCGCAGGACGAGTTGGACTACGCAAAGCAAGTGGTTGCCGACCGCGGATCGTTGATGACCCTGTGCATCCCCGGCGCGTTGTTCATGTTGAGCTGCTTTTTCGTCTTCGGCAGCCTCTATCACCTGCATGGAGCGACGCCGTCCGAGCGGACCTTCCTCGGAGTGATCCCCAT
Organism: Mycobacterium sp. NTMscope_Eco_3; assembly: GCF_976985685.1. NCBI lineage: Bacteria > Bacillati > Actinomycetota > Actinomycetes > Mycobacteriales > Mycobacteriaceae > Mycobacterium > Mycobacterium sp. NTMscope_Eco_3. Next base: position 3,924,294 of record NZ_CDRJYZ010000001.1, read on the forward strand.
GCTGACCTCGACGAACCTGGCGATTCAGATTCGCCGCAGCGCCCGGTTGCGGCGGCGGCTGAAGAAAGTGGCCTGAGGCAAGACAAGACCGGGTTGCGGTGTTCCTGGCCTTTGCACCATGATGTGTCAATTGAGCACATGACCGTCTACTATTTGACGGGCGCGAGGGCGAGAGCGGAGGGCACAAACACGATGTCCGGTCCGGGTCGCGAGAGGTGATCGAGTGAGCCCTCGTTCAGCCGGCAGGACTGCGCTGGCGCGGATCTGGATGCCGTTGGTCGCCGTCGTCGCGATCGGCATGGGTCTGCTGTGCATGTACAAGGTGCATCAGTTCTCCGAACCGGAGCCGGTCATCACCGTCAACGGTCCGCAGGCACCCGAGGAGTTCAATCTCAAGCGGATCACCTATGAGGTGTTCGGCTCCGCCGGGCAAGGCGGGAAGCTCGTCTACGTCGACATCGACGGCCATCCGCATCAGGTAGACATCACGACCCTGCCGTGGACCCACACGGAGACCACCACGCTCACGGTGGCGTCCGGCAGCATCTCGGTGCACGTTCATGGCGGTCAGGTCGGGTGTCGAATGCTGGTGGACGGCGTTATCCGCGACGAACAATCGGGCGACCATCAGGACGCCGACGTCCAGTGCAGGGTGAAGTCGGCATGACCGGGCATCGCCTCGACGAGCCCCGGGTCAAGCGTCCTTTCATCCCCAAAATGGTCCGCGCCCTTGCGATTCCGATCATCTTCTTCTGGGGCCTTCTTGCGGTCACCACGAATACCTTTATGCCCCAAGTGGAACGGGTCGCAGAAGAGCTCGCCGGGCCGATGGTCCCGCACTACGCACCCTCGCAGCGGTCGCTGCTGCACATCGGCGAAAAGTTCCACGAATCCGACTCGACGAACTTGACCATGGTCGTGTTCGAGGCGAACCGGCGACTGGGCGACCAGGATCACCGCTACTACGACGATTTGATGCACCGCCTGCAGAACGACACCAAGCACGTGCAATACGTGATGGATTTGTGGGGCAAACCATTCACCGCGGCCGGGGCGCAAAGCGTCGATGGCAAGTGCACCTATGTGCTGCTTCGGCTCGCCGGCGACATCGGCCAGATTCAGGCCAACCAGTCCGTGGACGCCGTGCGCGACATCATCAAAAAGGATACGCCGCCACCCGGGCTCAAGGTCTACGTCAGCGGCGCGGCCCCCCTGGCCGCCGACACCCTCGCCATCGCCAATGCCAGCCTGAACAACGTCACGATCGTCACGATCATCCTCATCGTCGTGATGCTGCTGCTGGTGTACCGAACCCCGTCAACCCTGCTGGTGCCCTTGCTCGGCGTCCTCATCGAAATGCTGGTCGCCAAGGGGGTTGTCTCGACCCTCGGCCATTACGGATACATCGAATTGTCGTCGTTCGCGGTGAACATCGTCATCGCGCTGACCCTGGGGGCGGGGACCGACTACGGCATCTTCCTGATGGGCCGATATCACGAGGCGCGACAGGCCGGCGAAAGCCGGGAGGATAGTTTCTACATCGCCTATAAGGGCGTGGCGCCCATCATCATCGGGTCTGGGCTGACGATCGCCGGCGCCTGCTACTGCTTGACGTTCGCGCGGCTGAACTACTTCCACACCATGGGACCGGCGGTCGCGATCACCATGTTGTTCACCATCGCCGCGGCGATGACGTTGGGTCCGGCGGTGTTGACCGTCGGCAGCCTCTTCGGGATGTTCGATCCGAGAACCAACGTCCACGGGCGGCTCTATCGGCGCATCGGCGCGAGCGTCGTGCGTTGGCCGGTGCCGATCCTGGTGGCCAGTTCCGCCGTCGTCATGCTCGGCGCGATCTTTGTGCCGAGCTACCGGCAGAACTACGACGACCGGCAGTACCAACCGGCCGGTGCGCCTGCGAATCTCGGCTTCCAGGCCGCCGATCGGCATTTCCCGAAGAGCAAGCTGTTCTCCGAGATGTTGATGGTCGAGACCGATCACGATATGCGCAACTCGGCCGACTTCATCTCGTTGGACCGGGTCGCCAGGGCCCTGATCCGGCTGCATGGCGTGGCGATGGTGCAAGGGATGACGCGGCCCTTGGGCCGTGCGCTCGAGCACGCCAGCATTCCCTACCTGTTCACCACGCAGGGCAGCGGCAACGGCCAACAACTCCCGTTCAACAGGGAGCAGAATTCCAACACCGATGCGCAGGCCGAGATCCAGGCGCACTCAGTCGCGGTGTTGCGAAAGGAGATCGGCTTTTTCCAGAAGGTCTCCGACGAACTGCACCAGACGGTGCTCACCGTCGAGGACCTGAAAAGGGTCAGCAACGAGATGAACGAGGAAGTCTCGAATCTGGACGATTTCTTCCGTCCGATCAAGAGCTACTTCTATTGGGAGAAGCACTGTTTCGACATCCCCATCTGCTGGGCGTTCCGATCGTTGTGGGACACGATCGATCACATCGACCACCTGGCCGAAGATATCGACAAAGCCGAAATTTCCCTCGCAGAAGTGGATAAGGCCTTCCCGCAGATCATCGCCCAACTGAAGGCCACCGCTGACGACACCGAGGCGCTGCAATTGAAGTTGGTCAACAGTTACGGGTCGGCGGATCTGCAGTCCATCCAAACCGACCAGACGTTCGACGACCTGATCAACGTCGGCAACGACTTCGACAAGTCCCGCAGCGACGACTTCTTCTACATCCCGCACGAGGCCTTCGACAACGAGGACCTCAAGGCCGGCATGAAGCTGATGATGTCGCCCGACGGCAAGGCCGCCCGCTTCATCGTCACCCACGAGGGCGACGCGATGGGCCCCGAGGGGGTGGAGCATGTCGAACAGTTCCCCGACGCGATCAAGACGCTCCTGAAAGAGACGTCGCTGGCCGGCGCCCGGGTCTACATCGGGGGCTCGGGCTCCAACGACAAGGACATCAAGCAGTACGCGATGTCGGATCTGCTGATCGCGGCGATCGCGGCATTCGTGCTGATCTTCTTGATCATGATGTTCATCACCCGAAGTCTGGTGGCGGCCTTGGTGATTCCCGGCACGGTGGCCTTCTCCTACGCCGGGGCGTTCGGCCTGTCCATCCTCTTTTGGCAGCACCTCGTCGGATTGCACCTGCACTGGCTCGTCCTACCGCTGACGTTCATCATCCTGGTGGCCGTCGGGTCGGACTACAACCTGCTGCTGATCAACAGGGTCAAGGAGGAACTGCACGGCGGCATTCACACGGGTCTCATCCGCGCGCTCGGCAGCACCGGGGGCGTGGTGACGTCCGCGGGTCTGGTGTTCGCGTTCACCATGCTGGCCATGCTCACCAGCGATCTGCGAACCATCGGTCAGGTGGGCTCCACCGTGTGCATCGGCCTGCTGCTCGACACCCTGATCGTGCGTTCGTTCGTCGTGCCGTGCATCCTGCGCATCCTCGGACCGTGGTTCTGGTGGCCGACGCTGGTGCGTACTCACCCGCTGCCGCAGCGCTGAGCCCCACCGACAAGCGCTACCTGAAAATCTGATAAGAGAGCGCATTTGACGACGGGCATAATCGTGGCGTGACAGCCACCGCGGCGATCGCGCCGTCACGGACTCCATCGCTACGGCCCAATGAACTGGCGCAGGCGTCGGTGATGGGTGCCCTGTGCGCGGCGATCGCGATCGTTGCGGTCGTCCTCCCGCACGCGGGGGGGCTGGGTTTGCTGGGAGCCGTGCCGATGGGCCTGCTCGCCTATCGCTACCGGATCCGGGTGCTGATCACCGCGACGGTCGCCGCCGGTGTGATCGGCTTCCTGGTAGTCGGCTTGAGCGGATTCATGACGGTTCTGCTCTGCGCCTACGTCGGCGGGCTGGCCGGAATCGTGAAGCGCCGCAACCGCGGCACGCCGACGGTGATCGCCGTGTCCCTCGTCGCCGGTGTCGTCGTCGGTGTCGCGGTGGTCATCGCCCTGACCGTCCTGGCGCGGTTCCGGCACCTGGTGTTCGGCGCGATCGCCGCCACGGCGGACGGAGTCGCGGCGGTCATGGCGCGGGTTCCACACCTACAGGCGCCGGCGCAGGAGTTCAAGCGGTTCTTCGCCGAAGCGTTGAATTACTGGCAGTGGCTGGTTGTCGGATACGCCGCCATCGCGATCACGGTCGCTTCGGTGATTGGTTGGTGGGCGCTGTCACGCGTGCTGCAGCGGCTGCGCGGCGTTCCCGATGTTCACAAACTGGACGCCCTGCCCGAAAGCGGACCGATTGGGCCGGTGCCGGTGCGGCTGGACGAGGTGCGCTTCCGCTACCCGCACGCTGACCATGACGCGCTGCGTGCGGTCAGCCTGGACGTGCGGGCAGGCGAATACGTCGCGGTCACCGGCGCCAACGGCTCGGGGAAAACCACGCTGACGCTGATACTGACCGGCCGCGAACCGACATCGGGCACTGTCGAACGCCCCGGCGCGGTGGGGCTCGGTCAGCTCGGTGGCACCGCGCTGGTGATGCAGCACTCGGAAAGCCAGGTGCTGGGCACGCGGGTCGCCGACGATGTGGTCTGGGGGCTGCCGCCCGGCAAGACCACGGACGTGGACCGGCTACTGAGGGAGGTCGGCCTCGACGGCTTCGCCGAACGCGACACCGGTGGCCTGTCCGGCGGTGAATTGCAGCGGCTGTCGGTGGCCGCCGCGCTGGCGCGCGAACCGTCGCTGATCATCGCCGACGAGGTCACCGCCATGGTCGATCAGAAGGGCCGGGACGCATTGCTGGCCGTGCTGTCCGGCCTGACCGACCGTTACGGCACAACCCTGGTCTACGTCACCCACTACAGCGATGAGGCCGAATCCGCCGACCGCACAATCGATCTCAGCGCCTCGCTGGATAACACCGCCATGGTCGAGACCGCGGCCGCGCCGGCGCCGACCGTAGCGGTGGGCCGGCATTCCCACGCGCCGCTGCTCGAACTCGTGGGTGTCGGCCACGAATACGGCACTGGCACCCCCTGGGCGAACACCGCGCTCCGCGATGTCAGCTTCGCGGTCCACGAGGGCGACGGGCTGCTGATCCACGGCGGCAATGGCTCCGGAAAGTCCACGCTGGCGTGGATCATGGCAGGATTGACGAAACCGACGACCGGTACCTGTCTGCTTGACGGGCGCCCCGTCGCTGAGCAGGTCGGCATGGTCGCACTCAAGTTCCAGGCAGCCCGGCTGCAATTGATGCGCAGCCGGGTAGACCTGGAAGTGGCCTCTGCGGCTGGCTTTTCGCCTGACGATCACGACCGGGTGACCGCGGCGCTGGCGGTCGTCGGCTTGGATGCCGCGCTGACCAAGCGGCGGATTGACCAGCTCAGCGGCGGCCAGATGCGCCGCGTGGTCCTGGCCGGGTTGCTGGCACGGTCGCCGCGGATGTTGATACTCGACGAGCCACTGGCGGGGCTGGACGCCGCCAGCCAGCGCGGTCTTGTCCAGCTGCTCGCGGACCGGCGGCGGGACACGGGCCTGACCGTGGTGGTCATTTCGCATGACTTCGCCGGGCTGGAAGAGCTGTGCCCGCGCATCGTGCACCTCAGTGACGGTTCGCTTGAACCGGCATCCGGTGCGGCCCAACGCGATACGCCGGCCACGACGTTGCCGGCCAAGCGCGCGGCCCGTCGCCCGCCTCGCCCCGTTGTACTGCTGCGCCCGGTGCCCGGGCGATCCGCCGTGCACGGGCTCTGGGCCGGCACCAAACTGATTACCGTTTTTGGTATTTCGGTGTTGTTGGCATTCTTCCCAGGCTGGGTGGCGATCGCACTGGCGGCCGCGCTCCTGCTGGCGGGCGTGTGGATAGCACATATTCCCCGAGGCGTGCTGCCGTCAGTGCCGCGCTGGCTTTGGATCGTGCTGGCCATCGTCGGCATCACTGCGACATTGGCCGGCGGGAGCCCGGTGATCCACTTGGGCACCGCCTCCATCGGCCTCGGCGGCCTGTTGGACTTCCTGCGCGTCACCGCGATGTCGGTCGTGTTACTCGGCCTCGGCGCGATGGTGTCGTGGACCACCAATATCGCCGAAATCGCGCCCGCGGTGGCCGCGTTGGGTCGCCGGTTGCGGCCATTGCGGATCCCCATCGACGACTGGTCGGCCGCCTTGGCTCTCGCACTGCGCACCTTCCCGATGCTGATCGACGAATTCCGGGTACTCCAAGCCGCTCGCCGGTTGCGACCCAAACACACACCGCGGACCCGCAGGGCCCGCGTGAGGCGACGAGCGGTAGAGGTGATCGATCTGATCGTCGCGGTCATCACCGTGACACTGCGCCGCGCCGACGAGATGGGCGATGCGATCACCGCCCGTGGCGGAGCTGGCCAGATCTCGGCGGCCGTGTCGCGGCCGAAACTGAATGATTGGATAGCACTTTCGATCGTGTCGGTGGTCTGCGGGGCCGCGGTGGCGATCGAGCTGGCGATGTTCGCCGGCCGCTGAACCGGGATGCGCTCAGAACCGCACCAGTGCCGGCACGTCCGCCAGTGCGCAGTCTGGGATGCCTTCAGCTGCACGCAGCAGGAAGTTGAGCTTCTCGATGCGCTCACCCGAGCGCGGCGCGCCATTCTTCTGAAATGGCGCCCCCAACCCCACCGCCAGGTCCATCACCACATCGTCGATGACACCACCCGACCGCCCCGAGGGGATCGCCAAAATAGCGTTCCGCGTGGCGTATTCGAAGCAGTCCAGCGCCTCGGCGATGGTCCCGACCTGGTTGGGCTTCAAAATGAAGCCGTCAACGGCCGACGTCTCGACGGCCCGCTGCAAGCGGTCGCGGTTGGTGACGATCAGGTCGTCCCCCAGAATGATCGAACGGTTGACCGTCTGCACCGCTTTGGAGAATCCGGCCCAGTCATCCCCGTCGAGCAGGTCTTCGATGAACAGCATCGGGAATTCCGTCGACAGTTCCCGCGCATGGTCGATCAGTGCCGCCGCGGTGACCCTCTCGCCGTTGAATGCGTATGTCGCAGAGCTGCTGTCGTATACCTCGCTGGACGCACAGTCGAGCGCGAACGCGACAACGTCGGCGCAGCCGGCGCGCTCGACCGCGTCGACCAACATTTCCAGGACGACGTGCGGATCGCTGGACGGCGCGACGTATCCGTAGGACGACGCCAGCGTCGGTGTGCGGCCGAGTCGCACGGCAAGCACCTCGCCGAGCATTGCGAACACGCTCACACCCGTCTCCACCGCCGCGGTGACGGAGTCCGCACGATACGGCACGACCAGGAATTCGCTGAACGTCTGACAGACATCCCCATAATGACCGCCGTTGATCATGTTGAAGCTGGGCACCGGGACGGTGGTGGGGGGCTTGAGTCCGAGCAGAGCGCCGACGTAAGTGTAGGCGGGCATGCCCGCGGCCGCGGCGGCCGCGCGCAGCAACGCGATCGACGTGGAGTAGATCGCGTTGCCGCCGAGTCGGTGTTTGTCCGGCGTGCCGTCGAGCTCGATCATGATTCTGTCGAGGGACCGCGGATCGTCGAGTTCCGCGCCGAACAGGACGGGAGCGATTTCGTCGGTGACGGCGGCGATCGCGCGGTGCACGCTGAGCCCGTTGTAGTGCGTTCGGTCGCCGTCACGCAGGACGAACGCCTCGTGCGAGCCGACGGACGTGCCGGTCGGTGACGCGCCGCGGCCGACATGACCGGTGTCAGTGGTGATTTCAACCTCGACCAGCGGCCGAGCCTTGCAGTCCAGCAGCTGACGGGCGATGACGGACGCGATCTTCATCATCGACCCCCCGCACGGCACAAAGTTGAGGTCTATTCGAGAGCTCCAGCGTAAGGCGGGTCCGCTGAGAGATAGCTGAGAAGATAGCACCGACCATGAGACGGTTCGCGAACGCGAGAGCGCATGGGCCGGCGCTTTCGCAAGTCGCCTATTACGTGAGTCAGCCCGCGCGCCACATTCGGGGTGAGGCCGAGCTCTACCGTGCCTCGTCTTGGACGCCAAACGTGTTGACGGCCAAGGCCAGCAGCAGGTAGCCACCGATGGTGAATATCAGATCCATGCATTGCTGCTGGGTGAACAGGCGGCACAGTTCATCCCAGGTCGTTTCGCCGATCGTGCTGTCACCCGTGAGGTCGTCGACGGCCCGGATCACGGCTTGGTCGGTCGGGTCGGCGCAGCGGCCGGACCGGATGTCGTCGATCTCGGATTCGGACAGGCCCGCCCGCGCGGCGATGGGAAGGTGGTGCGACCACAGGTAGCCGCACTTGCTTTGATGCACCACGCGAAGCAGCGCGACTTCTCGCACCCGAGGCGACAGCGTCGAGCGGGTCAGCAGGTAGGCATTGAACGGCAGGTAGGACGCCGTCAGGTCGGGGTGGCGGACCAGCGTCGACAAAACATTGCCCGCACCAACGGGATTGGCCCGCTCGACCGGGATCAGGGATGCCAACGCTTCCCGGGCGCGCTCGTCCCACTCGTCGGCGGGCAACGGTGTCAGACGCAGCGGATGCTGGTCGGCTGCCGTCATTCGATCGGCTCGTCGCCGAGCACGGTGGTGCGCAGCATCTCGCGCTGGGAGTTCGGGTCGTACGGGGCCGCACGGTGCAGCACCCCGCGGTTGTCCCAGATGACGGTGTCCCCGACCGACCAGTTATGGCTGTAGACCTTCTCGGGCGCGGTCGCGCGGTCCAGGAGTTCATCCAACAGTGCCCGGCCCGCGTCGAGATCCATGCCGACGACGTAATCCGCGGAGGCGCCCAGCACGAGTGATTTGCGGCCGCTGCGGTGTGTCCACACCAGCGGATGCTCATGCGTACGCCGAGATCGCCAGCGCTGCACCTGTTCCGGTGAAGGGTCGGGATACACGCGGCGCTGGGACGCTTCCAGTGAGTGCACCACACGCAAGGCGCCGAACCGCTCCTTCTCCTCATCGGTCAGGGCGTCGTACGCGGCGTAGCTGTTGGCGAACTCCGTCTCCCCGCCCCATTCGGCCACCTGCACCGCCGAGAGCACCGTGGCCTTCTGGGGGCATTCCTCACCCAGCGGCGTGCAGCCGTCGATGTGCCAGTCGAAGGTCGCCTTCAGGTAGGCGGCTGAGGCGTTCTTGGACTTGTCCAGGGTGATCGGGTAGATGCCGGGTACCGGATGGTGACCGTCGGAGGAGTGATCGACTCCACCGAGGCGACGGCAGAAGCCGACCTGGGCCGCCGGGTCGAGGTGCAGCCCACGGAAGACCAGAACCCCGTTGTCTTCCAACGCATCCAACACCGCGGCACCGACCGAGTCGTCGTCGGCCAGCGCGGTGGGCTCGAGGCCCGCGACTTCGGCGCCGACGGACTCGGTGAGTTTCGTGATGGTCAGCAGACCCATGGTCGGACCTTTCGGAGAAGGGATGAATCAGGGCACCGGCCAGCCGGTCCGGGTCATGACCGCGTCGGCGGCGTCGACCGGGGCCGGTTGATGCATGATCTCGACCGCCATGGCGACCATGATCAGCGAATAGATCATGTGCAACAGGTTCAGCGCGTCGTCCGGCAGGTTGTCGAGCGGAAACTTGTCGCAGTAGTCGATGGCCTCTTCGAGGCGGGGGAAGAACGCGTCGTAGAAGCCAAGCAGCTCCGGCATCGACGCACCGACCCGGGCGTTCCAGCGCTCGGTCTCGGTTGCCAGGCACCAGGTTTGGGCGTAGTCCTCCAGCTCGGCGAATGCGCTGGGCAACATGGGATGCATGGTCACACCCCCACCGGATCCTGTTCGCGGCGATAGGCTTCGACCCAGTCGACGACGACCTTGTGCAGGTGGCGCACCAAGATCTCTTGGTCGTTGAGGGGGAAGTCGTCGACGATGCCGTACTCCAGCGCCGCCTGCGTACCACCCAGCATCCCGGCGTCTTGCAGCGCAAACTCTTTGAGCACCACCGCGGCGACCTCGTGTTCGATGCGTTCCCGCACGGTGCTCGCCGGGTGGAAGTAGGTGTATGCCTCGAACCGGTGCGTGTTGTGCGAGGTGGGCCAGTACCGGTACAGCAGATACCACCCGCCGTAGATCAGAATCTCGATGTTCGGGAAGATCTGGAAGTTGCTGATCCCCCAGGGCTCGATCCCTCCCGGGTTGAGGCCGGCCGGCAGCTCGCCGATGTCCGGGGTCCGCCACGGCCCCACCAGACCGCTGCGGGTGGCCCGCTCGATCGGGTACATGTATTCCGGCGGCAACAGCCAGCGGCGCCGTCCGGCGGTGGAGACCAACCGGTGCGGGCCGTCGAGTTGGAAATGCCCGCAGGTGAATCCGGCGTTGGGGTCGCGCACCTCCGACGGCACCTGTTGTGAGTGCAGCGAGGGCACGTGGTAGTACTCCTGGAAGGCGTCGGCGAAGATCTTCCAGTTGCTGTTGTTGTGGGCCACCCAGTCGTAGCGTTCGGTCAGCTTGCCGAATGGATAGTCGTCGAGGCCGGTGATCATCGGGCCGAGGAACTCGCGCAGGCTCTGGCGCGGTTCGCTGTCGAAGTTGATGAAGACGAAGCCGTTCCACACGTCGCAGTGCACCGAACGCAATCCGTACTTTCCCGGATCGAGGTCGAAGAACTCCGATTCCTGCTGCACGAACTTCAGCTCGCCCTGCAGGTCGTAGCGCCAACCGTGGTACTTGCAGGTGAACTGCCGGCACGTCCCGCGGGTCTCTTCACCGGGAAAGTCGTTCCACACCAGTTTGTTTCCGCGGTGCCGGCACACGTTGTAGAAGGCGCGGATTCGCTCGTCTTTGCCTTTGACCACGATCACCGACGCCCCGACGACTTCGATCTCTTTGGTCAGATAGCTGCCGACGCGGGGCAATTCCTCCACCCGGGCGACGTTGAGCCACGCCCGCTTGAAGATCGCTTCCCGCTCGAGTTCGTAGAACTCCGGTGACGTCGAATCTCTGAAAGAGACGGGCCCGGTTCCCAATTCGGGGTAGTGCTCGGTCCAGGAGCCTTCCGGCGGCCGGCCTGATCTGGTCATCGCATCCCTCACTATCACATCACCGATCCGCCATTGACACCCAAGACCTGACCGGTGATGTACCTTGCTTCTTCCGAACATAAAAATCCCACCGCCGCCGCGATATCGGCCCCGGTTCCCAGGTAGCCCAACGGGATATTGCTGGCGATCTGCTCGTTGGAGGGCAGGTACCCGGCGGCCTGGCCCTGGTGCTGCATCGGTGTCTCGATGCCCGAGGGTGGAATGTTGTTGACGGTGATCCCGTGCGGCGCGTATTCGCGGGCCAGTGACTTGGTCAACGTGATCACGCCCCCTTTGGACGCCGCATAGTGGGCGGCGAACGGGGATCCGCGCTGGGCGCTCGACGACGAGATCATCACGATCCTCCCCCAGTTCGCCTCCACCATGTCGGGGAGCGCGACCTGGCAGCAATGAAACGTGCCGGTCAGGTTGACATCGATGATCCGCGACCAGGATTCGGCGGTGATGTCCAGGAAGGGCGAAAACCCGAACATCCCGGCGCTGGTCACCAGGACCGTCACCGGCCCCAGTTCGCTGCGCACCTTCGCGAATGCCTGCTCCACAGCGGACCGGTCGGTGACGTCCGCGCCCACCGCGAGCGCGGTCGCGCCTTCGGCGCGCAGGTCGTCCGTGACACGTTGCGCCGCATGCTCATTGAGATCGAGGACGGCCACTTTGAGGCCGCGCCGACCCAATTCGTGACAAGTCGCCTCCCCCATGCCTGAGGCGCCGCCGGTCACCACCGCCACCCGCGTCATCGCAACCGCTCCACCGTCGACCGCCTTTTCGCTCATTCGTAGACCACCCGCACCGTGGGACTGGTCGGCACCGCCTGGCACGTCAGCACCCAGCCTTCGTCGACCTCGTCCTGGTCGAGCGCATCGTTGTTGATCATCCGGGCACTGCCCTGCGTCAGGCGGCCCATACACGTTCCACACGAACCGATTTCACACGAGGACGGCGCCCGCAGCCCCGCCATGCGGGCCGTCTGCAGCAACGTATTGCCCGCGTAGTACGGCGCGGTGGTCGTCGATCCGTCCAGCACGATGGTGACCTCGTCGGTGACCGCGTCGGCGTCGGGCGGCGCCGCCGCGGTCACATCGGTCACGTCGAAGTGCTCGATGTGCAGGCGGTCGGCTGGCACCCCCGCCCCACCCAGGGCGGCCCGCACCGTCTCCATGAACTCGTTCGGCCCACAGACGTAAAAGTCGGCGCCGTCGGTGTTCTCGAGGAACGCGGCGATGTCCGCTTGGGTGGCGAAGCCGGTTTGGTCGTCGAGATGGTGGTGCAGGACGAAGCGGTCTGCGTGCTGTCTTTCCAGCGCCTGCAGGGCCTCATCGAAGATCACCGCGTCACGATTCCGGTTGGCGTAGAACAACCGCGCGCTGCGCGTGCCGGACGCCAGCGCGGTGCGCAGCAGCGAGAACACCGGCGTGATGCCGCTTCCGCCGGCGAACGCGACCAGCTCTCGGTCGGTGTCGTTCAAGACGAAGCGACCCTGCGGCGGTAGGGCGTACAGCTGGTCGCCGGGTGCGGCGGTGTCGTTGAGCCAGTTCGACACCGCGCCGTCGCGGTCGCGTTTGACCGTGATGCGCAGGTCTTCGCCGACGGCGGGGGACGACGACATCGAGTAGCAGCGCCGGTACTCGCGTCCGTCGATGCTGACCAGCAGCGTCAGGAATTGTCCGGCTTGGTAGCCGAACTGTGCCGCACTGCCCTGCGGAACATCGACAACGATCGACACGGCGTCGCGGGTTTCGCGCACCACCTGCTTGATCCGCAGCGGCACAAAACCGTCCGGTACATCAGCCATGTCGACACCCCCGGGTCCGGCGCTCAGCGTCGCCGGACCGGCGTCCGTTGCCATGCGGTTCTCTCCCATCCCCGCCAGAGTATCAACTACTTGCGATTAGTCTCAAGTACTAGATATTCATCGTCCGGCGCCGCGGCCCGAAGGTGCGCGCGGGCGCCGTCGTAGCAGGTGTCAACCCTCGACGTGATCGTCGAACAGCTCATGGCCGGTGCCCTTTTCGACCACGCGGCCCAGCAGTTCGCGCAGGGTCCGCTGCTCGTCCTCGGTCAGCACGCCGAACACCTCCTGGTGTGCGGCGATCGCGTCATTGACGACCGTCTCGGCGACTTTGCGGCCTTCCCCGGTCAGGTAGGCCCGCAGGATGCGCGCGTGTTGGGGGTCCTGTTTTCTTTCCACCAGGGCGCGGCGCTCCAAGGCGGTGAGCGCGAGCTGAACGCCCTGCGGGCTGATCAGCAGCCGGCGGGCCAATTCGGCGCCGGACAACCCGGGTTCGTTGGCCAATTGGCGCAGCACACCGATCTGGGCAGTGCTCACACCGTGTTCCCGCATCGCCTCGTTGATGGTGGTCAGGGAGTAATAGAAGGCCTGTTTGAGCAGCCACAGGATGTTGTCGGTGAGTTCCATAGCTGCCTCCGTCAGGCCGCGGGGTTCTTGTAGATCTGTCCGTTCTTCATGACAAAGCGGACGTCGAGCGTCCTGGCGATGTCATCGAACGGGTCCCCCGGCACGGCGATGATGTCGGCAAGATAGCCGGGCGCCAGCCTGCCCAACTCGTCGTCGGCGTCGATCAGCTCGGCGGCCACCACCGTGGCCGCGCGGATTGCCTGTGCGGGAGTCATGCCCCGCGCAACCAGTGCGCCCAGTTCTTTGGCGTTTTGGCCGTGCGGGATGGCCGGCGCGTCGGTACCACACGCGATCCGGACGCCCGCGTCAATCGCCTTGGGCAGCATGGCCTTTGCGCGTGGGAACACCTCGAGCGCTTTCTTGCGCAGCTCCGGTGCGATGCGGTCGATGGCCATGGCCTCGGTCAGGTATGTGGTCGAGACCAGGAAGGTGCCGTGGTCGACCATCATCTGGATCGTTTCGTCACTGGCCAAGAAGCCGTGCTCGATGCAGTCGATCCCGGCACGGATGCAGGCTTGTACGGCGGTGTCTCCGACGGCGTGTGCGGCCACGCGGACTCCGGCGCGGTGGGCTTCGTCGGCGATCGCGGCGAACTCGGCATCGGAGTACTGCTGCGCGCCGGGGGCGGTGCTGTGCGACATCACCCCGCCCGAGGCGGAGACCTTGATCAGCTTGGCGCCATGCCGGATTTGGTAACGCACGCAGGCGATCACGTCGGGAACGCCGTTGGCGATGCCCTCGGCCACCGACAGCGGCATGACCCCGGGAGCCAACCGCTGAAAGACCGTCGGGTCCAGGTGCCCGCCGTACGGGGTGACGGCATGGCCGGCGGGATAGATGCGCGGCCCGATGTGCCAGCCCTGGTCGATGGCGCGCTGCAGCGCCACGTCGAGCAGATACCCGCCGGTCTTGACCATCAGCCCGAGATTGCGCACCGTGGTGAACCCGGCGTCCAGGGTGGTGCGCGCGTTGACCGCACCGCGCAACGTGCGATAGGCGGGGTCGTCCTGCACGCCATGCATGGGCGACGGCAGGCCCTCCGGTCCGCCGGGGCCGCCGATGAGCAGGTTGAGTTCCATGTCCATCAGGCCCGGCAGCAGAGTCATGTCGCCGAGGTCGACGATGGTGGCCGAATCCGGCAGGGGCTCTTCGGGATTGATCGCACCGATGCGTTCGCCTTCGACCACGATCACCGCCGGAGCGTGGATCTGCCCCGTGACGACGTCGGCCCACCGCGCCGCCCGCAGGACGGTCGCCTCGGTCATGGAACCGGCTCGGACACGCAGTCCAGGGTCGAAGCGCCCGAGTCGGGGACGCGGGGTTGCTTCCAGCACTCCACCGGGAACGACACCATGATCATGGAGTAGAGCAGGTGCATCAAATTCAATACGTCGTCCGGCAAGTCGTCGAGAGAGAACTTGTCGCAGAACGACAATGCTTCCTCGGCGCGCGGGGTGATCGCGTCGTAGAAGGCCTTCATTTCGACCATCGAACTGGCGAGCCTCTTGGCGTAGCGTTCGGGTTCGCTGGCCAGGCACCACTCGGCGAACGGTTCGAGGTCGGCGAACTCGGCGGGCAGCATCGTCGGCATCGCGTTCACACCCCCGCGCTCGTCGTCCGGCGATAGTCATCGATCCAGGCCGCGGTCTCCTTGTGCAGGTGCCGGATCAGGACCTCCTGGTCGCAGAGCAAGAACTCGTCGATCACCTCGGATTCGAGCATCGTCTGGGTCGCCTCCAGCGTGTTGGCGTCCTGCAGCCCGTATTCCTTGAACGACACCGCCGCCAGTTCCTGGGCCACCCGCTCGCGGGGGGTGCGCGGCGCCGGGAAGTACAGCGTGCCCTCGAAGAGGTGACTGTTGTAAGTCGTCGGCCAGTAGTGGTAGGTCAGATACCAGCCCTGGCCCCAGAACAGGATGACGAAGTTCGGGAACAGCTGGAACGAATCCAGCCCCCACGGATCACATTTCGCCGGGTTGAGCCCCTCGGGCATCGGGCCCAGATCGGGCTTGTCCCACGGCCCGAACAGCCCGCTCTGGCAGATGTCCTCCATCGGTTTGCGCATCTCGTCCGCCATTTCCCAGGCGCGCACCCCCGAAGTGCTGACCAGCCGGTGCGGCCCGTCCAGCCGGTAGTGCGGGGCCTCAAAACCCGCCTCGGCGGCCGCCTTCGAGTACGCGGTCGGTGACTGGTTCGCGTGCAACACGGGCGCGTGATAGAACTCCTGGAACGCGTCCATGTAAAGCTTCCAGTTCGCCTTGACTTCAGAGCGATAGCACCAGCGCGAGATCATCTTGTCGAACGGGTAGCCTTCCAGCCCGGTGATCATGGGTCCGAGGAACTCTCGCAGCGACTGCTCGGGCTTCTTGGCGAAGTTGACGAAGATGAACCCTTCCCACACGTCGCAGTGCACCGGCACCAGCCCGTAGCGACCCTTGTCGAGGTCGAAGAATTCCTCCTCCTGCTGCACGAAGGTGAGGTTGCCGTCCAGGTCGTAGCGCCAACCGTGGTATTTGCAGGTGAACTGCCGGCACACTCCGCTCGTTTCTTCCTGCGGCAGGTCGTTCCACACCAGCTTGTTGCCGCGATGCCGGCACACGTTGTGATAAGCCTTGATATCGCCAGATGTCGTGCGAACCAGGATGATTGAGGTGTTGACGACCTTCAGTTCCCGGGTGAGGTAACTACCCTTGCGCGGAAGCTGTTCAACGCGACCGACATTCAGCCAGGCCCGCTTGAAGATGGCGTCGCGTTCCAACTCGTAGATCTCGGGGCTGATCGAGTCCTCGTAGGACACCGGCGCGGTGCCCAATTCCGGGTAGTGCTGAGTCCAGCTTCCCTCCGGCGGTTTAGGAAATCGAGGCATGATCGCTCCTTATGCAGTCCAATCTCACCGAAACCTCAGGTGTCAGCCGCTCGCCGCGGCACTGCCCGCGCGAAAACAACCACCTGCGCACCGGTTTCACCCATCCCTGAGAGCTCCGTCAGGGCCGACGGTATATCCTCGACTCACCAATAGCAAGTAGTTGATACTGGCCCTCGGGAGGCGCGGATGGACCACAACCCCGCACTGCAAATCGCCGCAAGCGACGGGGCACGGCCGCCCGCCGGCGTCCTGCGCGTCATCTCGCCGCACACCGAGGAACCCATCGCCGAGGTCAATGCGGCGGGATCCGACGACGTCGACGCGGCGGTGGCCGGCGCGCGGGCGGCCTTCGGGCCCTGGGGCCGCAGCGAGCCGGCGGAGCGGATCGCTGCGCTCCGGCGCCTGGCCGACATCTACGACGGACGCCGCGCGGAGATGGCCACGACGATCACGGCCGAGATCGGCGCCCCGATCAGCTTCGCCCAGCGCGCCCAGGTCGGCCTGCCGGCGTTCATGATGCGCGCGTTCTGCGACCTGGCCGAAAGGCATCCGTGGCAGGAGACGAGGCCCGGGTTCTTCGGGAGCGACGTGCACGTCCGCAAGGAACCCGTCGGCGTCGTCGCGGCGATCGTGCCGTGGAACATGCCCCAGTTCCTCATCGTCACCAAACTGGTGCCCGCGCTGCTGGCCGGCTGCACCGTCGTGCTCAAGCCTGCCCCCGAAAGCCCGTTGGATGCACTGCTTTTGGGCGAGATGATCACCGAAGCCGGCCTGCCGCCGGGCGTGGTCAGCGTCCTGCCGGGCGACGGTGCGCTGGGCGCCTACCTCGTCGCCCACCGTGGCGTGGACAAGGTGTCGTTCACCGGCTCCACCACGGCGGGGCGCGCCGTGGCCGCATCCTGTGCGGTCAACCTCACCAAGGTCAGCCTGGAACTCGGCGGCAAGTCCGCCGCCGTGGTCCTCGACGACGCATCGCCGGACAAGGTGGCCGCCGGGGTGCGCTCCGCGAGCCTGTCCAACAGCGGCCAGATCTGCAATGCGCTCACCCGGGTGCTGGTCCCGCAGGGGCGCCACGACGAGTACGTCGACGCGCTCGCGGCCGAGATGGCCGGCCTTCGCGTCGGCGATCCCAACGATCCCGACACCCAGCTCGGTCCGTTGGTGTCCCGGCGCCAGCAGCAGCGCGTTCGCGACTACATCCAGATCGGCCAGGACGAGGGCGCACGCGTCGTCGTCGGCGGCACCGACATGCCCGACGGGCTCGACCGCGGCTGGTATGTCCGGCCCACGCTGTTCGCGGCGGCCGACAACACCATGCGCATCGCCCGGGAAGAGATCTTCGGGCCCGTCATCACCGTCATCCCCTACCGCGATGACGAGGAGGCGCTGGCGATCGCCAACGATTCCGATTACGGCCTGGCGGGATCGGTGTGGAGCGACGACACCGACCGCGCGCTGGCGATGGCCACCCGCATCCACACCGGGACCGTCGGCGTCAACCAGGGGTACACGATGGATCCCTTCGCGCCCTTCGGCGGGGTCAAGGCAAGCGGCTACGGACGCGAGCTCGGGCCCGAAGGCCTCGACAGCTACCTGGACACGAAATCGATCGCGATCGCCGCGGGATCCTAGAATCCGTTGCCGCCCTTGGCGTTTGGCACGGATCTAAGGCATTGTCATGCCGCTTTGGCGTATCTGCGAACCACGTCGTCCTCGCCGAACGTGCTGGTGCGCTGTTGGCCGTTGTCGTCGCGGCTGAAAAATGTCCATTGCCGCGGACCGCTCTGCGGACCACTGATCATTTTCACGGTCAGGCGCAATTCCGTGGGGCGCCGCGTGCCGATGACGTCGCCGACCCGGATCTGCGACGGGTGAATCTCGGGTGCGTCGGACCAATTCTGTGTGGACATGATGTCCATCCTCCCTTGTTCCCACCAGCCTATCCGCAGTTCCGCGTTTCTCGCGGGCGGATCAGCTTGCCGCGGCCGTCGCCCTTACCCGGACGGGCGGCGCGCCCTCTGGGGAGACGCGCCTGAGGTCAGTAGCATGTCCTCGGCACCTCATACGTCCCGAGATGACCAAAACAGGCCTGTAGCTGGCCTGACGCAGGGGAGGTGGCGGTGAGCAGATTCGTTGATGCGATGCTGTGCGCTGCGGAGACGAGTACCCACGGCCTGGTGACCGGCGAGCCCGGTTCGCCAGTTCGGTCCACCTGGACCGAAGTTCATCAGAGCGCCCGGCGGGTAGCCGGCGGATTGGCGGCGCTCCGGGTCGGCGCGGGCGATCGGGTCGGTGTGCTGGCCGGCGCCCCGGCGGAAGTCGCGCCGATCGCGCAGGGTGTGTGGCTGCGCGGCGCGTGTCTGACGATGCTGCATCAACCGACGCCACGCACCGATCTGCAGGCGTGGGTCCGCGACACCCTGGCGGTCATCACGATGATCGAGGCGACCGTCGTGATCGTGTCGGAGCCGTTCATGGCCGCCGTGGACGTGTTGGCCGAGCACGACGTCGCGGTGGTGACGATGGCCGAGCTGTTGAGCGCCGCACCGACCGCTGTCGTCGACAGCGGTGAGGACGATCTGGCGCTTCTGCAGTTGACGTCGGGCTCGACGGATTGTCCCAAAGCAGTGATGATCACTCATGCGAACGTGATCGCCAACGCCGAGGCGATGTTCGTCGGTGCCCGGTACGACCTGGATACCGATGTGATCGTGAGCTGGTTACCTCTTTTCCACGACATGGGAATGACCGGATTTTTAACGGTGCCAATGCTATTCGGTGCCGAGTTGGTCAAGATCACGCCGATCGACTTCCTGTCCGATATCTTGTTGTGGCCCAAGTTGATCGATAAGTACCGAGCGACCATGACCGCGGCACCGAATTTTGCCTACGCGTTGCTGGCCAAGCGGTTACGGCGGCACGCAAAGCCCGGTGATTTTGATCTGTCGTCGTTGCGGTGGGCGTTATCGGGTTCCGAACAGGTCGAACCGGCCGACGTGGAGGAACTGTGTTTGGCCGGCGCGCCGTTCGGACTGCGTCCAGAAGCGATCTTGCCCGCCTACGGAATGGCCGAAACAACTGTGGCAGTGTCATTTTCGGAGTGTGGCCGTGGACTCGTCGTCGATGAGGTGGACGGCGACATGCTGGCGGTGCTGCGGCGCGCAGTGCCCGCCTCCACCGGCCGCACCCGTCGGCTCGCGTCGCTGGGGCCGCTGCTGAACGGCATACAGGCACGCATCGTCGATGAGGACGGCGCCCTTCTGGCGCCTCGAGGTGTGGGAGTCATCGAGTTGCGGGGTGATCCGGTCACGTCCGGGTATGTCACGACGGCCGGTTTTGTGGCCGCTCAAGACAATCAGGGGTGGTTGAACACGGGCGATCTGGGTTACCTCACCGAGCAGGGCCACGTGGTCGTCTGCGGTCGGGCCAAAGACGTCATCATCATGGCCGGACGCAACATCTACCCCGGTGATGTCGAACGTGCTGCCGGGCGGGTCGTCGGCGTGCGCGCCGGGTGTGTGG
Source organism: Mycobacterium sp. NTMscope_Eco_3 (assembly GCF_976985685.1). Lineage (NCBI taxonomy): Bacteria > Bacillati > Actinomycetota > Actinomycetes > Mycobacteriales > Mycobacteriaceae > Mycobacterium > Mycobacterium sp. NTMscope_Eco_3. The sequence goes on from NZ_CDRJYZ010000001.1 coordinate 3,944,069, forward strand.
CGGCCGTGCGGCTCGATGCCGGCCATTCGCGGGAATCGTTTGCCGTTGCGGTGGAGTCGAACGACGTCGACGATCCCGCGCAGGTGCGGCGCATCAAGCACGAGGTCGCTCACGAAGTCGTCACCGAAGTCGCGGCTCGGCCACGCAGCGTGGTGGTGCTGGCTCCAGGGGCGATTCCCAAGACGCCGTCCGGCAAGCTGCGTCGCGGTTACGCGCTGCCCCTGGTCACCTGACCGCGCTCCTATAGCGAGCAAACCTCGATGGTGGGGTAGCGTCGAAGGTGAGCCGTTTCGTTGTCCGCGGAATTCCACCGCAATGGGCGCAGTGAACACCCAAGGGCAATGTGATTCCTCCACTCGCACGCGACCGCGGACGAGCGATGCCGAACTTAGGAACAATCTGTGTATCGCACGTTGAGCCGACGCACGGCCGTCCCCGTCCGGGTCTCGGTAGCCCACCAGTTGGGCGGCGACATCGACGGAGCGTGGTGGCCACGCGCGGACCGCATCACCAACGAATTGCCCGGCCTTGTCGCGGCACTGACACCCCTGCTCGGCGACATCTGCTCTGTCAACGTCAACTGGCCGGCCCTACAACGGCCGCCCGATTTCAACTGGCACGGATGGGAACACAAGCGCCAGCACGTGATGACGTTCATCGGCAGCGAGGAGCGGGTGAACCTTTTGATCGTTCCTTATGCGACGTACAGCGGGCTTGCGCTGATGGTGCTGCGCCGCGCGGCCGGGCTGCCCGTCGAGGGCAAGGACCGCGACAAACCCGCATTTGTCACCGCCGGCTCGATCCTGCAGGCCGCCCGACAACAACGCGCCCTCGACTGTTAAGCGATTTCGCTGACGACGTAGACGGCGACATAACCGATCGGGATACCGGTCCAGGTTGCAATGCATTCGCGCGCGGCCAGTTCCACCGCGGCCCGACTGGTCGTGCGGGTGGTCCGGCCGATTTCGGGAACGCTGATCGCCCATCCGTCGGCGTCGCGGGTGACTTCGATGTCGAAGCACTGACCGACCATCGGACATTTCACGCGGGGGGCGACCCGCTGTCGACGGACGCTACGCGGCGCTTGTCGGCGCAGCAGAGTGGGCTGAACAGGCATGGCTGCTTTCCTGAGTCGCAATCGAACCGCGGGCTAGATTAATGCGCCCCAAGACGAAAACCTAATCGGCGGATCGCCGCCGCATAACGGCGTTGCCCGAAGCCGGCGTGGTTCGCAGCGGTCACGGGTGGCTCCAGCCGCGCAGTTGTGCCGCAATGTCGTCGAGACCGGCCATCGCACCGGTGGCCACCCGGATCACCAAATCGAAGCGATCGTCCTCGGGCGCACTGATCCACTGGGCGTTGATTGCCAGGAACGTCCGGCAGGCCGCCCACCCGAGTCGCTTGTTCCGGTCCACCAGCGCGTGATTCCGTGTCAGCGAATGCAGCAGTGCGGCGGCCTTGACGTGCAGATCCGGGTAGGCGTCCTGGCCAAAGATGGAGGCTCGAGGACGCGCCAGAGCGGATTCAAGCAAGCCGTAATCCCGGACAATGACGTCCACTCCGACGGCTTTTCGGGCAATTTCCAGAAGATCCTCGAGGTCCAGATAGTCCGTCATGCGTCCTTGAGGCGCTCCAGAACACCTGCCTCCTCGCGAAGCACGCGCTGCAGCGCATCGGCGACCTTGGCCTTGTGCGCCCGCCGGGCGATGTACTCGTCGATGGCCGACAGCGCGACGGCCTGCATCGATCGGCCTTCCGCACTGGCCTGCCTGCGCAGCGCTTCCGCCTGCTGTTCACTGGGCCGAAGAGTCATTCCCATAGCCGAATGATACCGGACTGATACCACGGCGCGCCTAGTAATGTGTGATGCAGGCCACATCTGCGCGTGATATGTTGCGGGCGTCACAACCAAGGAGATTTCATGGTGGGCGTGAATCGTACGAACAAGGCCATGGTCACGCCTCGTTCCGGCGCGGCGGTCAATTCGCACCGGCTGTTCATGGCGTTTCTGGCCGTCACGATATTCATCAGCGCGGTCGCCGGCGTCGTCGCCGCGGCGTCGACGGGGCACGAGACCGCCGCGCTCGTCATCGCGCTCGTGGCCGGCGGGAGTTTCATGACCGCCGCATTCTGCTAGACCCGCGACGTCGATTGGCGCGATGCGCCCAGTTATTTCGGTGGAGCTAAGGGGACTCGAACCCCTGACCCCCACACTGCCAGTGTGGTGCGCTACCAGCTGCGCCATAGCCCCAAGTCGTGCTCATCGAAGCTACACCACCGGTAACCGTCCTTCAAAGTTGCTGCTCAGGAAGATTCAACGTGTGCGGAGACGGCAAGGGGTCGGGCTCCGGAACGGGCACCGTCCGGGTCTCCGGCGCCACCACCCAGCCCACCGCGGCGATCAGCAAAACGATGCCGCTGATGATGAAACCCCAGCCGTAGCTCAGCCGCTCGGCGACCCAACCGAGCGTCACGGATCCGACGATCGCGCCCAGGTCGGACATCATCTGAACGGCCGCCACCGGACTGCCCGCGCGCGCCTCGCTGCCCAGGATGTCGGCGACGGCGGCCTGCATCGGCGACATGTAGATGCCCGTCACCGCCCCCACCACCACCGCGGCGACCAGAAACCTCGGCAATGACGACGCCGCGCCCAAGAAGATGGTCGCCGCGCCGGACAACGCCAGGCCCACGATCATCAACGTGCGCCGTCCCATCCGGTCGGACAGGTAGCCACTGGGGATCATGGCCAACGCGTTGCCCCCGGCGAACGCCGCGAGCGCAATGCCGATGACGCCGACGCCGCGGCCCATGACGTCGGTGATGAACAAGGGGACCAGGGCGACACGAAGGCCGAACGCCGACCAACCGGTCGCGAAATTGGCCCCGAGCGAGGACCAATAGGCGCGCACGCGCAACGCCTCTCGCATCGTCACCGTCGACCGCGTCGGCGGCCCCGGGGCGGCCAGGGCCGAATTCCGCAAGCCGAAAAACAGCACCACCGCCACACCGAGCAGCGCGACGCCGTACACGATGAACGGCGCGGTGAGCCCCCAACCGGCCGCCAGGGCGCCGACGGCCGGGCCGCCCACGGCCCCGACCATGAACGACGTGGTGAAAAGGCCCGCGACCCGTCCGCGGGCGTCGGGCGGGCTGATATGGATCATCAGTCCCAGCGCCGAAACATAAAACATTGTCGATCCGATTCCGCTGATGACGCGGAAAGCCATCAATTGCCAGTAAGCCTGGGAAAACGCACACGCGCCGGTGGAGACCGCGACGATCACCATCCCGCCGATGTAGATCCGCCGCTCCCCCAGCCGCTGCACCAGCTGCCCGCTGACCGGCGCAAAACACAGGCGGGCCAACGAAAAGACGGTGACCAAGAAGGTCACCGCCTTGATGCTGACGCCGAAACTGCGGGCGAAAGACGGCAGCGCCGGCGAAATGACCCCGTAACCCAGGGCAACCATGATATTTGCCCAGCTAAGGATCCAAACTTCGCGCGGCAGGCGGGTCGAACGCGGCGCGCGTCCCCCCGGGCGGGTAATGCGGGGGGAAAGGGTCACCCGATGACTTTATTAACTACCTCGCGCGCAGTTTCTTGCACCTCCGCTAAATGCCCTTCTCCGTTGAAAGATTCCGCATAAATCTTGTACACGTCCTCGGTTCCCGACGGTCGCGCGGCAAACCACGCGTTGGCCGTTGTCACCTTCAATCCGCCCTTGCCCGGCGCAGCGGTCAGCTTGGCGGTGATGGGCTCCCCCGCCAGTTCCGTTGCCGTCACCTCGTCGGCCGACAGCTTGGCCAGCCGGGCCTTTTGCTCGCGATCGGCCGGCGCGTCGACCCGCGCGTAGAACGGCGTGCCGTATTGGGCGGTCAACCGTTCATAGCGCTGCGAGGGACTCGACCCCGTGACCGCCAAGATCTCGGAGGCCAGCAAGGCCAGGATGATGCCGTCCTTGTCGGTGGTCCACACGGAGCCGTCACGCCGCAGGAACGACGCCCCGGCCGATTCCTCGCCGCCGAAGCCGATGCCACCCTCGATCAGGCCGTCGACGAACCACTTGAAGCCGACCGGCACCTCGATGAGCTTGCGGCCGATGCCGGCGACCACCCGGTCGATCATCGACGAACTGACCGCGGTCTTGCCGACCGCGATGCCGCCCGGCCACGACGGCCGCTGCGTGTAGAGATATTCGATGGCCACCGCCAGGTAGTGGTTCGGATTGAGGAGCCCCGCGTCGGGGGTGACGATGCCGTGGCGGTCGGAGTCGGCATCGTTGCCCGTGGCGATCTGGTAGCGGCCGGGGTTGTCGGACATCGCGCGGATGAGTCCCGCCATGGCGTCGGGCGAGCTGCAGTCCATCCGGATTTTGCCGTCGTGGTCGAGCGTCATGAACCGCCACGTCGCGTCGACCAGCGGATTGACCACGGTCAGATCCAGGCGATGCCGCGCGGCGATCTCGCCCCAATAGTCCACGCTCGCCCCGCCCAGCGGGTCGGCGCCGATCCGCACCCCGGCCGCGCGGATGGCATCGATGTCGACCACGTTGGGCAGGTCGTCGACATAGTTGCCGAGGTAATCGTGGCGCTGCGCTTCCTGCAGTGCGCGGGCCAGCGGAATGCGCTTGACGCCCGACCCGTCGCGCAGAATCTCGTTGGCGCGCTTGGCGATTGCGTTGGTTGCGTCGGTGTCGGCCGGGCCGCCGTTGGGCGGGTTGTATTTGATGCCCCCGTCCGAAGGCGGGTTGTGTGACGGCGTCACGACGATTCCGTCGGCCAGCGCGTCGGTGCGGCCGCGGTTGTAGGTGAGGATGGCGTGGCTGACCGCCGGGGTCGGCGTGTACCGGTCGCGGGAGTCGATCATGGCGACGACGTCGTTGGCGGCCAGCACCTCCAGCGCCGAGACCCAGGCCGGCTCGGACAGGCCGTGCGTGTCCCGTCCGATGAACAACGGGCCCGTTGTGCCGCGCTCGGCCCGGTACTCGACGATGGCCTGGGTGATCGCCAGGATGTGCGCCTCGTTGAATGCGCCATTGAGTGCCGACCCGCGGTGTCCCGACGTGCCGAATGCCACCTGCTGCGCGACGTCGCCGGGATCGGGCTGAAGCGAGTAATAGGCCGTCACCAGGTGGGGCAGATCGACAAGGTCTTCGGGTTGGGCCGGCTGACCGGCGCGAGGGTTGGCCACCATGGTTACCAATTCTGCCCGTGTCCGAGTCCCCCCGGCCTGCGCCGGTCGGTACTCCCGCCATACGCTGCGTAGCGCACCGGCAAACGAAGGGAATCGACGCCAGTGGCGCAACGGGACTATCGCGAATTGGCCGCGGTGTTTGCCGGTGGGGCGCTGGGCTCCCTGGCCCGTGCCGCACTGAGCGCCCTCGCCGGCGGCGACCCAGGGAGCTGGCCGTGGCCGACGTTCACGGTCAACGTCGTGGGGGCCTTTCTGGTGGGTTATTTCACGACCCGACTGTTGGAGCGGTTGCCGACGTCGAGCTATCGGCGCCCCTTGCTCGGCACCGGATTGTGCGGTGGCTTAACCACTTTCTCCACGATGCAGGTGGAGACGGTGCGGATGATCGAGCACGGCCATTGCGGGTTGGCCGCCGGCTACACCGTCACCAGCATCGTGCTCGGGCTGCTGGCGGTGCACCTGGCCACCAAGTTGGTGCGCCGGGTGCGGGTGCGTCAATGACCGCCGCCGCGGCGACGACGGCGCTGGTCTGGCTGGGCGTCGCGCTCATCGGCGGCATCGGATCGGTGCTGCGCTTTGTCATCGACCGTGCGGTGGCGCGCCGGGTGTCCCGGCCGTTCCCGTTCGGTACCCTCGTCGTAAACATCAGCGGCGCAGCGCTTCTCGGCTTCCTCGGCGGTCTGGCGCTGAACAAGGAGGCGGCCCTGCTGGCTGGCACGGCCTTCGTCGGCGCCTACACCACGTTTTCGACCTGGATGCTGGAGACGCAGCGACTCGGCGAGGAGCGCCAACTGCGCTCCTCGCTCGCCAACATCGTCTTCAGCGTCGTGCTGGGCGTAGCGGCGGCGTTCATCTGGCAGCGCCTTGCCGAGCTGATCTAGTCAGGCGCGCGGGACGTCGTCGGGGGTGCGCGGCAGCACGTACAGCGCCATGCGGCGATTCGCCATGTCATGCTCGCCGAGGAATGCGCAGCCACCACGCTCACAGAACTTGCGCGCCAACGCATTGCGGTGGTCGGGATCGAACATGATTCGGCGACACCGCGGGTCGAGGGTGAAGATGCCGCCCACCAAATGCGGCAGCAGGTACCCGACGTGTCCCCGCTGGATGTAATCCAGGTCGGCGACCGCGACGTGCAAACCCAGGTCGTGAGGATCGTGATTGTAGCGAGTGGCGATGGAATCCTTTGCCGCTCTGTATAGCTCGATATATGCGCGGTCCACCGCGTCGTGCATCGCCAGGAAGGGACGAGAAAAGTCACCCTGAAGTTGCGCCCGCAGGTAGCGATGCCACCGCGCCACCGGCCAGTGCGACTCCCAGGCTTCGATCAGGTGCGGGCGGCTCATCCACTCGGAGATCATGTCGGCGTCGGCACCCGGGTCGGCAAGTCGCAAACCGTACGGCTCGGGTAGGTCCGGGATGGGGGGCGGCGGGACGCTACGGATCTCCTCGGGAAGGTCGGTCAGTTCCCGCGGGAGGATGGGTTCGGCGTCACTCATTTCTGCGCCTGAGCCTACGACGCTGCTGGTCGAACGCGCTTCAGCGGGGGACCATCCACTTCTGCGCCAGCGCGGAAACCCACTCGACTGCCGCCTCGGGCTTGTCCGGGGGCGCCTCGACGAGAACCAATTCGTCGATGCCCAACTCGGCGAGGGCGACGATCTCACCCACGCTCGGGTCGCGCAGCGCCACCGAGAGTCGCAGCCGGGTATGGTCCCGGCCCGATTCCGCGCACAGTTGTTCCAGCTTGGCGATCCGATCGCGCACCGCTGCCGGGCCGTCGAGATTGAACCCGTACCAGCCGTCGCCCCACATCGCCACGCGCCCCAGTGCCGCATCGCTATTGCCCCCAACCACAATGGGGATACGACGATCGCGCAGCGGCTTGGGATTAACCCGAATGGAGTCGAAACGGACGGCCTGCCCCTCAAACGAGGCGATGTCATCACGCCACAATGTGCGCATCGCGCCAACGTATTCGGCGGTGCGCGCACCACGATGCGCGAACGGCACTCCGAGTGCGGCGAATTCTTCCCGGGACCATCCGACGCCCACTCCCAGCGTCAGCCGCCCACCACTCAGCCGGTCCAAACTGGCGGCCTGCTTGGCGACCAGCACCGGATTGTGTTCGGGCAGCAGGAGCACGCCCGTCGCTACGCCGATCCGGGATGAGGCGGCAGCGGCGAAGCTCAGCGCGATCATCGGGTCAAGCCAATCCGCTTGGGCGGGAACGGCAATGACGCCGTCGTCGGAATAGGGATAGCGCGAAGCGGGTCGGTCTACCATGACGACGTGCTCCCCTACCCAAAGGGTGGCGAAGCCGCACTCATCCGCAGTTGACGCGACGGCATCGATCACCGCGCGGTCGGCGCCGGCGCCGATCCCGAGCGCATGCAATCCCAAACGCATCGCACGATCGTCTCACGGTGAGAACTGGCGATCACCGGCTTTTCAGCAGCTTCGCCAGGACGGCCGCCTGGCTGATGTCAACCTCGCGAGTCGCGGTGACCAACGTGACCGGACCCCGCTTGGCTAGCTTGCGGAGCTCCTCCAGCGCGGCGCTGTCGCGCAGTTCCGCCTTGTAGCGCGAAGCGAATTCGTCGAACCGTTCGGCCCGGTGTCGGTACCACTCGCGGAGGTCCTTCGATGGCGCGACCTCCTTGCACCAGATACCCACCCGCGGGTCGTCCTTGCGCATGCCGCGCGGCCAGACCCGATCGACCAGCACGCGCTGACCCTCGTCAGCGCCGACGTCGTCGTAGACCCGCACGACTCAGATCCGCCCTCTGGGGCTCACATGCCCAGAGTAGCCATGGGCCCGCTTGTCAGTGGGCACAATTACTATCGAAAGTATGTTCGAGGAATTGACCGCCGTCGATCCGGCAGCCGACGAATCGTCGCTGGTAGAGCGCATCGCCGAGCTGGAGACGCTCAAGTCCGCGGCGGCCGCCGGCCAGGCCCGGGCGGCGGCCGCTCTGGACGCGGCGCGTCGAGCCACCGAAGCGGCCACCGGGGTGCCCGCCGCGCGCCGCGGACGCGGCGTGGCAAGCGAGGTTGCCCTGGCGCGACGGGACTCCCCCGCGCGGGGCGGCCGGCATCTGGGTTTCGCCAAAGCCCTGGTGCACGAGATGCCGCATACGCTGGCCGCGCTGGAATGCGGGGCCCTGTCGGAGTGGCGGGCGACGCTGATCGTGCGCGAGAGCGCATGCCTGGACGTCGAGGACCGCCGCGCCTTGGACGCGGAAATGTGTGCCGACCCGGCGAGCCTGAGCGGCATGGGCGATGCGCGAGTGGCCGCGGCCGCAAAGGCGATCGCCTACCGGCTCGATCCGCATGCCGTCGTCGAGCGGGCGGCCAAGGCCGAGAACGACCGCACCGTCACCATTCGGCCGGCGCCCGACACGATGACCTATGTCTCGGCGTTATTGCCGGTGGCTCAGGGGGTTTCGGTGTATGCGGCGCTGCGCCGCGAAGCAGACACTTGCGGTGACGGGCGCCCGCGCGGGCAGGTGATGGCGGACACCTTGGTGGAAAGGGTGACCGGCCGCTGCGCACCGGTCCCCACCCCGGTCGCGGTCAACCTGGTGCTGTCCGACGAAACGCTGCTTGGCGGTGGCGATGTGCCGGCCGATATCTCCGGCTACGGTCCCGTTCCCGCGGCGGTCGCCCGCAGCATGGTCGCCGCGGCCGCCGCCGATCGACGTTCGCGAGCGACTCTGCGCAGGCTCTACGCGCATCCCCAGGCCGGGGCGCTGGTGGCGATGGAATCACGGGCACGACTCTTCCCGCAGGGCCTGGCCGCGTTCATCGGGCTCCGCGATCAACACTGCCGCACTCCCTACTGCGACGCGCCGATCAGGCACCGCGACCACGCGCAGCCGTGGGCCGTCGGCGGCCCGACCACCGCGGACAACGGCCTCGGATTGTGCGAGCACTGCAACTACGTCAAGGAAAATGCGGGGTGGCGGGTGCGCACGAGCGTCGACGAAAACCATACCCATACAGCACTTTTTACGACGCCCACGGGCAAAACCTACCGTTCGACGGCGCCGCCGCGCGGCCCCACCATCACGATGAGCAAGCTCGAAGTCCGCGTCGGCGTCGCGCTCGCGCGACATGCGGCGTAGCGCTCAGTAGTGATAGGTGTCCGACGGCGCGGGTGAGTGATCGCGTTCTTCCTCGTCGATGTCCAAGGCCTCGATGCCGTACGCGCGAGCCAGCTCGAGAATCTTGGTCGCGCGCGCGATGCGGGGCAGATCAGAGCCGTTGCGGATCTCTCCCCCGTCACGTTCGAACTCGGCGAAAAACTCTTTCGCCCAAGATATTTCGTCCTGCGACGGGGATAGACCTTCATTGACGACGGCGCACTGGTCGGGCGTCAGGCAGATCTTGCCGGTCATCCCGAACTGGGTGGAGACCGCCGTGGCCTCGATCAGTTTCAGCGGATTGGAGCCGATGGTGGGGCCGTCGATCGCGCTGGGCAGGTCGGCGGCCTTGGAGGCGATGGTGAAGCGGGATCGCGTGTAGGCCAGGGTCGCCGGGTCGTCCCCGAAACCGGTGTCGCGGCGGAAGTCCCCGATGCCGAACGCCAGCCGGAAGGTTCCCTTGGTCGCCGCGATCTCGGTGATGCGCTCGAGGCCCCGCGCCGTTTCGACCAGGGCCACGATCGGCACATCGGGGAGCCGTTTCGCGGTCTCGGTGACGTGGTCGACCGATTCGACCATCGCCAGCATCACCCCGCCGACCGGCGTCGCGGCAAGGGCGGCCAGGTCGTCCGCCCACCAGGGGGTGCCGAAGCCGTTGATGCGGACCCAGTCGACGTTGCCGGCGCCCAGCCAACTCACCACGTTGTCGCGTGCGGTGTGCTTGTCCTTGGGCGCGACGGCGTCCTCGATATCGAAAACGACGATATCGGCGCGGGAGTGCACCGCGGACTGGAACCGGTCGGCATGCGTGCCGTTGACCAGGAGCCAGCTCCGGGCCAGTACCGGGTCGATGCGAGAGCCGATGTCTTCGGATTCGGCGGCGCTGCTGTTGACCTGTTCGTCCATATCGGCTGATCTGTCGTCTTCTCGTGGTTTCAAATGGTGGACGTGTGTCCTTAACCGTAGCGATGTCCCGGAACAATCGGTCGGGCAAGCCCCGCGGACGCCATGGCGACTCGGCCGCGGCGCCGGCCGAGTTCCTGACCGGAGCGGCGAATCACTGGACCGGCCAGCAAACGAAACCGGCCCGCGGTCGCGTTTCCCGGTGGCAGCGCGGGGTAGCCGTCCCCTTGGACGTCGCGACCGTTGTCGCACGTCTTTCTGCGGAGACTAGAGCACCCTGGTCTCCAAATGTATCTCGATCAGCCGTCTGGCCTTCGACCGAGAAAATCCATAGGAGTAAATATGCGTAGGACCATCGCCATCGTTTCAACCACTGGGGCGCTGTTGTTGGGAGGAGCCGGTGTCGCCAATGCCGCCGGCCCGAGTGCTCCGGCGCCGTCGCCCGCTACAACGACGTTGGCGGACCACAACGACGATCAGCACAGCGACAACAGCGGGCTGTGGGGCCTCGTTGGCCTGCTCGGTCTGGGTGGGCTCGCCGGACTGATGCGCCGGAAGGACACCGCTGCCGGCACCGGCGTCGGACCGGTCTCCCCTCGCGACCGCGGCGTCTAACCCTTCGTCTCACCCAGATGTCCGTCGGGCGCTGCGCGCCTGACGGGGATTTGGGTGGACACCGGTCCGGTATCGAAATACGTTGTTCCCCAACGTCTTCCGGTTTTGGCGCGTCCCGCGGAATGCGTCCCGCACTGCGGGGTGCCGTTTGGCCGCGTGCGCAGCGGGTATACGTCGCGAAGCCGCACACAGCCCAGCGTGCGTTTCACAACTCCCGAATTCACTGGAGGTATCGGCGATGGCCGACATGATTATCCAGTCGCCCGACGAGGTCGTCGCGTTCCTGAAAGCACAGCACAACCTCATCGAGGACATGTTTGACCAGGTGTTGCACGCCACGGATCCGAAAGCGCGTGAGGAGCCGTTCGCGGCGCTGCGCCAATTGCTGGCGGTACACGAAACCGCCGAGGAAATGATCGTGCATCCGCGCGCACGCAAGGAGGCCGACGACGGCGAAGCCCTCGTCGACGCCCGCCTGAAGGAAGAGCATGAGGCCAAGGAGCTGCTGTCACAGATCGAGCAGCTCGACGTCACCTCGCAGCGGTTCATCGACGAACTCACCAAACTGCGCGAAGCCGTGCTCGAGCACGCCAAGCAGGAGGAGACCGAGGAATTCCCGGTCCTCACGCAACAGCTCGACACCGACGATCTCAAGCGGATGGGAACGGCGGTGCGCGCCGCCGAGGCCATCGCCCCAACCCACCCCCACCCGGGCGTGGAGTCGGCAAAGCTGAATTTCGCGCTCGGCCCGTTTGCCTCCATGCTCGATCGCGCCCGCGACCTCATCGGGCAAGCCATCGGTTGAATTTCCGTAGGCTCGGTCAAATGAGCGTTGCCCCGGATACCACCGTTGCCCTGCAGGACCGGTTTTTCCGTGAATTGCCGGAAATGGCGGTCCGCTGGCAAGCCGAGACGTTTCCCGAGTTGCGGTTGCTCGTGCTCAACGACCGGCTCGCCGAAGGGCTTGGGCTCGACGCCGCCTGGCTGCGCGGCGACGACGGGCTGCGCTTCCTGACGGGCAACCGGGTGCCCAGCGGGGCCGCCCCCGTCGCGCAGGCCTACGCGGGGCATCAGTTCGGCGGCTTCGTCCCGCGATTAGGCGATGGGCGTGCGCTGCTGCTCGGCGAGCTCGTCGGCACCGACGGGCGGCTGCGCGACATCCACCTGAAAGGTTCTGGCGCCACGCCGTTCGCCCGCGGCGGGGACGGCCTGGCGGCGGTGGGACCAATGCTGCGCGAATACATCGTCAGCGAGGCGATGCACGCTCTGGGCGTGCCGACGACACGAGCCTTGGCAGTGGTCGGCACCGGGCGGCCGGTTTATCGCGAAACCACACTGCCGGGGGCGGTGCTCACCCGGGTGGCCAGCAGCCACCTGCGGGTGGGCAGCTTTCAATACGCGGCGGCCACCGGCAACAAGGAGCTGCTACGCCGCCTCGCCGACCACGCGATCGCCCGCCACCATCCCGGCGCGGCCGAGGCCGAACGCCCCTACCTGGCGCTGTTTGAAGCGGTCGTCGCGGTCCAGGCCGCGCTGATCGCCCGCTGGATGCTGGTCGGATTCGTTCATGGCGTGATGAACACCGACAACACGACGATCTCGGGCGAAACGATCGACTACGGACCATGCGCCTTCATCGAGGCCTACGACCCCGACACGGTCTACAGCTCGATCGATTTCTGGGGCCGCTACGCCTACGGCAACCAGCCGGCCATCGCCGGCTGGAACCTCGCGCGCTTCGCCGAGACACTCCTTCCGCTGCTCTCGGACAGCACCGAGGAAGCCATCGCACTGGCGGAGCAGTCGTTCGGGGTGTTCCAAGCCCGCTATGACGCGGTGTGGGCCTCCGGGATGCGCGCCAAACTCGGCCTCTCCGCCGGCGTCGACGCCGAATTCGCGACGGCGTTGGTCGAGGAATTGCTCGTGCTGCTCAAGCAGAATCACGTCGATTACACGTCGTTCTTCCGCCGGCTCGGCCGGGCGGCGAATGGTGATGCCGAGCCCGCGCGCGGACTGTTCATGGACCTGGCCGGCTTTGACGACTGGTTGGCGCGCTGGACGGCCCTGGGTCCCGACGCCGACGCGATGGACCGCGCCAACCCGATCTACATTCCGCGTAACCATCTGGTCGAGGAGGCCCTCACCGCGGCGACGGACGGCGACCTCGGCCCCTTCGAGCGGCTCCTGGCGGCGGTGACCGAGCCGTATGCAGAGCGACCCGGTTTGGAGCGTTACGCCAGCCCCGCCCCCGAAGACTTCGGCAAGTACCAAACCTTCTGCGGCACTTAGCTTTACGCTAGCTTGCCGAACTCGGCGTGCAACGCGTCGAGGCGTTGCAGCGTCTGATCCCGCGGCTCCGTCGGCAGGTTCACCAAGAGGTGTTGCAATCCCAGATCTCGGTAGCCCTCGAGCTCTGCCGCCGTGGCTGCGCCGCCATGGAAGTGGATCACCGGCACGTTCTGGCCGACCAGCTCGCGCAGCTGGTCCAGCTGAGGCGATAGCTCTTGCACCGAGCCCGTCATCGAGAGCCAACCCGCGTTGAGCCGCGCGATACGTTTGAAGCCCGCGGGTCCACAGCCCAGGTACAGCGGCGGATACGGTTGCTGCACGGGCTTGGGCCAGCTGTAGATGGGGTCGAAGTTCACGAATTTCCCATGGAATTCCGCTTTTTCGTTCGTCCAGATCTGGATCATCGCGTCCAGGCGCTCGTCGACCACGCGTCCCCGCACCGCGGGATCGACACCGTGGTTGGCGATCTCTTCGCGCAGCCATCCCACGCCCACGCCGAAGCGAAATCGTCCCTGCGACACCAGGTCCAGCGACGCCACCTCTTTCGCGGTGTGGATCGGATCGCGCTGCGGCACCAACGCGATGCCGGTGCCCACAACGAGCCTCTCGGTGACCGCCGCCGCGGCCGTCAGCGCGACAAACGGATCCAGCGTGCGGAAGTACTTCCGCGGAATCGGGCCGCCACTGGGGTACGGAGTTTTCGCGTCGACCGGGATGTGCGAGTGCTCGGCAAGAAAGAGCGATTCAAACCCGCGCTGCTCGAGCGCCCTCCCCAGGTCCGCCGGACCAATGCCCTCGTCGGTAACAAACGTCAGCACACCGAAGCCCATGCCGCTCAGTCAACCGCATCTGCGCTCGGATGTCAGCATTCAGGCAGGCGCTGGCGCCTCGCCCGTCCGCTTGGTCGGACGCACCGCGCCCCACAGCCCGGTGGCGATCCCGACGGCGGCGCCGCCCAGGCCGATCAGTTGCTGCGAGGGCTTCAACTCGCGGTGCACGCTCATCCCGCCGACCAGGTCGGCCGCATCGGCCCCGGCGGAGGCCAGGAACCAGCCGCGGGTGTTTTTCCCGCGCAGCGCCGCGGCCGCGAGCAGGGCACCGATCAGCGCATCGCGATAACCCATCGACCGCAGCAACAGTCGCGCCGTCGGCGTCGGCTCGTCCGGGTCGCCCCACAACTTGTTTGCGCGCAGAGGATCAACGAGAAACGAAATGCCGGAGGCGAGCCGAATGGTGCCCGCGGAGAGGCCGAACCGGTCGATTGACATGGTCTGAGAGCCTAGGAGCAAACGGCCGTCTCGCGCACGCATTCGATCCGAAAGTCGGTCATGGCGTCGGGCACGCATCGGCGATCTGCAGCGCGGCAGGCCACAGCACCGTGGCGACCCCGAACGCGATGGCATCGGCGGCGGCGGGCGACACCACTTCTATCCTTGCCTGAATTCGCTGAGTCTGTTCGGGGTGAATAACGGTCCAGGCGAACCCAATACAGAGGTAGGGAATCGCCAGCCACACGGCGAGTTCGATCAGCGCGCCGACGCTGACCTTGTGCCCCAGGATGCGCCGAACGGGGTCCATCGCATGTTCGATTTGGCCCATCACCGCACTCCCCGCTACCACAACACCAGCTTCAGAGCGTAATCGACGACGGCGTCGAGATCACTGCCCAAATGACCTGCGAGCCACTGCTGGGCGAGCTCGGCCATCGCGCCGGTATACATCGCCGCGGCGACCTCGGCGGCCACCGGATCGGAACCCGGGTTGAGACGCCAGCCCTCGGTCAGCACACCCTGGCGCAACATGTCCTGAGTGGCGCGGCGCCGGGCGGCCAGCACCGGGTTGGTGCGCGCATCGGTGAACAGCACGCGGCCGCGGCGCGGATCGGCCGAGGAGAACCCCAGCACGGCCGCGATGCCGGCGCGGGTCCGGGCCCGCAGCGATTCCCCCGCCTCGTCGATGGCGGCCGCGATCACTTCGCCGAGCTGCTCGCTCACCCGGTCGTAGACCGCGCCGAGCAGATCGTCGGTGTCACCGAAGCTCTCGTAGAAGTACCGGGTGTTCAATCCGCATTCCCGGCAGACCGAGCGCACCGAGACGGCCGCCTCCCCGGCGCTGCCGAACAGGCGGTACGCGGCCTCGACCAGCAGCGCACGACGCTCGGCGCGGCGGTCCTTGAGCGGTACACCGGCCCAGCGGGTGGGACTCGACATCCCTACAGCGTAGGTCGACGCGGCGTGGGTCTTGTCACGCCTGTAACCAAAACATATTCTGGTTACAGTCGTGACCAGAAATCCGAGGGAGTGATTTGTGTTCCTGCCACACCAGATAGTCGGGCAGTTGATCAACAAGCGGTTGGACGACACCATGCGGCGGCATTTCTTCCGCGGCATGGAGTTCGCCGCGCCCGTCGGCGATCCGGGCTGGTTCGGTCCCGACAGCGCCGTGTGGCGCGTGCATTCGCACCTGCCCGCGTTGATCTTCGGCCTGTATTGCGCCGCCTTCATGGAGTCCCTGGACCCGTCGATCTACTGGATGGGCATGCACCATTCGCGACTGATCAAGCGCGACAGCAACGGAAACCCGATATCGCGGGTGCCGCAGATCGACCCCGAAGGCGCCGCGACGCGGTTGGGCCACTCGGTCGCGTTCTTCATCGGCACGGCGTACGGGTCGACGGAAACCGCCGAGCGCCTGGCGGCGTCGGTGCGCGCGATGCACCACACCATCAAGGGCACTCGTCCCGACGGAGCCCGCTACGACGCCGACGATCCCGAGTGGCTGCGATGGAACTATGCGACGGTCGTCTGGGGGCTGGCCACCGCGCACGAGCTGTATCACCCAATGCCGTTGCGCGGCAAGAAACTCGACCGCTACTACGGTGAGTTCGTCCGGGTCGGACATGCCCTGGGTGGCACCGATCTGCCGACGACCAAGGCCGAGACGCTCGAGTGCCTGGAGTCGTACTTGCCGAAATTGGCTGTCACCCATGGGAAAGCGATGGGCACCGGCCCCAACGTCGCCATGCCGCAGGCCGCCGTCGACTGGGCCATTCGCGACACGATGCCGAAATGGGCTAAGCAACTCCTTCAGCACCGTGACTGCAACATCATCGAACGCACCGCCCGTCGTGCCGCGGTGTGGTCGATCATCAACGGGATCAACGCCGCGTCGGGCCCGGCTCCGGAGTTTCGGCAGGCGCAGGCCCGGGTCAAGGGGGGCACCACCGTCTCCCACACCGCGCCGACCTACGTGCCCGGCACCGATCAGGTCCGCACCCGCTCCGAGGTGGAGCTCAGCTTCCAGTCGGGCTAGTCGCCTGGCCGACCGGTTGCCCCAGGTGCTGGGGGCAATAGGCGCTCGCCGCGATCATGGTGAACTGGGCGGCGCCGTCCACCGTGAATCCTGGATTGCTCGACGACACGTTGTGGATGACGTCGACCTGGGGATGGCCCTCGTCCATCAGCTCGCATGCCCTTTTGCCCACCCCCACGGCGGTGGCCGGGCTTTCATAGGTGATGCCGGCCTTGTTCAGCGCGGCTAAAAAGCTCGCATCGGAGGCCGAGTCGCCGGCCGGATCGGCGTGCGCAGGCGTGGCCACACCGATGAGGGCGACGAAACTCGTGAGCACTGCAGTCATGCGCATGGCTCCATCCTCATATAGGGCCGCCTGGGCGAAGGGCCTGGGTGTGGTACACAGTGGCTATGTCCGCGCTGACCCATCAACGTCGTTGAGAGCCCCGGCGTGCAGGACGACCGACTGCTGACGCCCGGCCAGACGTGCTGGCGCACGGCACGCGCCGAAAGGTTCGCCCCCATCGTCGACGCGGCGGACTACTTCAAACACGTCAAGGCGGCGATGCTGCGCGCCCGCCACCGGATCATGTTGATCGGCTGGGATTTCGACTCCCGGGTGACCTTCGAGCGCGGCCACAAGACGCTGCCCGGCCCGAACCAGCTGGGCACCTTCCTTTATTGGATGCTGTGGAAACGGCCGGGTCTGGATATCTATCTGCTGAAGTCCAATTTGCGCCTGCTCCCGGCGTTCGATGGCCTGTGGTTCGGACTTGCCCCGGTATCGCTGGTGAACCAGATCAGCAGCAAGCGAATGCATTTCGCCATCGACGGCGTCCACCCGCTCGGCTCGGTGCATCACCAGAAGATCGTCGTCGTCGACGACGCGGTGGCGTTCTGCGGCGGCATCGACCTCACCCTCGACCGATGGGACACCCGCTCCCATGAGCATGTCAACCGTCAGCGCCGCACGGGGAGCCGCAGCTACGGGCCGCGGCACGACGTCGGGGCCGCGGTCGACGGCGAGGCGGCGCGGGCCGTCGGCGAGCAAGCGTTGGCGCGGTGGAAGACGGCGACGAAACAAGCGTTGGCACCCGTTGAGGCACGGCACAGCGCGTGGCCCGGCAAGCTGGAACCGACACTGCGCAACGTGGACGTCGGGATCGCGCTCACCCTGCCCGAACTGGAGGATCGCCCCGAGGTCCGCGAGGTCGAGGCGCTCAACCTCGCCGCCATAGCGGCGGCCCGCGACACCATTTACGTGGAGAACCAATACCTGGCGTCGCGCACCATCGCCGAAGCTTTGGCTGCGCGACTACGGGAAGCCGACGGCCCGGAGATCGTCATCGTGCTTGCCCGTAAGGGCAACAACCCGCTCGAGCGGGGAACGATGGACAGCGCACGCCACCGCCTGCTTCAACAGCTGTGGGAGGCCGACGAGCATGACCGGTTGGGTGTCTACTGGCCGGTGACCGACCGCGGCGCGCCGATCTACATCCACTCCAAGGTGCTGGTGGTCGACGATCGGCTGCTGCGGATCGGGTCATCGAATTTCAACAACCGGTCGATGGGGTTCGACAGCGAATGCGATGTGGCCATCGAGGCGCGACCGGCCCATTCCGATGATGATGATGTGCGCCGCGAAATCGTCTCCGTGCGAAACGGTTTGGTGGCCGAGCACCTGGGTGTGCCGCCGGGCGAGCTCGAAGGGGCGGTAGCCGAACACCGATCGGTACACACGGCCATCGAGGCGCTTCGAGGCGACGGCAAAACCTTGCAGCCCTTCACCGAGCGCACCGTGGCCGATGAGGCGGGCCCGCTGGCCGAGAACGAGCTGATGGATCCCGACCACGTGCCACGGTCGCTGGGCCGAAGCGTGCAACGCTTCATCACCGGGCTTCGGGGTTAACACGCGGGCGATTGGGTGTGAGTCGAGCCGGACTCGGCCTAGTCTGGGCAGAAGTGCCAGTGGACTAAGGACGAGCACCAATGAGCATCGACGACGAATCCGTCACCACATTGGAGGACCTTCGGGGCGACCTGGCGCAGCGCTACAGGCGGACGCCGACGGGCGGAAGCTCGGTCGACAGCGCGGTCGTCGAGGCCGACATGGCCGCGCTCGACCGCGACGGGTACGTCATTTGGGAGAATCTGCTCAGCGCCGAGGAATGCGGGCACATCCGTGAGACCGTGCGGCCTTGGCTCGGGCACACCGGACGGAACTCTTTCGAGGGCCGGCGTACCCAGCGGATCTACAGCGTGCTGAGCAGGACGCGGGTGTGCGACCGGCTGGTCGACCATCCCCGCGTACTCGCCGCTCTCGACCGGTTGCTGATGCCCAATTATCTGCTTTCGGCGTTGCAGGCCATCAACATTCAGCCCGGCGAGACTGCGCAACTGGCCCACCATGACGACGGCTTCTACCCGATTCCGCGCCCGCGGGCGCCGTTGGCGGCCGCCACGATCTGGGCGATCGACGACTTCACCGCCGACAACGGCGCCACGGTCCTGTACCCGGGCAGCCATCGCTGGGGTAAGCGCAGGCCGGACGCTGAGGACCAGGCGTTGCCCGTCGTCATGCCCGCCGGTTCGTGCGTCTTCTTCGTCGGCACCCTGTGGCATGGCGGAGGCGCCAACAACACTGCCCACGAGCGGCTTGCGATCACCGCTCAATACTGTGAACCGTGGCTGCGGCCGATGGAAGCCTATACGTTGTCGGTGTCGCGCGAGATCGCGCGCACCGTCTCCGATGACATCCGCCGCATGCTCGGCTACAGCATCCACCCGCCGTTCGTCGGCAATGTTGATGGCTTGCATCCGTTGCGGCTGTTGGGATCTGAGTCCGAGTCTTAGGTCCGAGACAGCACCCACCGCCTCGGGTCATCCGCCTCTGCAAGAATGGTTTGATGTCGCGCTCCTTCGACGTGTTGACCGAGTCGCCCGCCAGTGTCGAGCAAATTCATGCCGCGTTCGGCCGCGAGGACTATTGGCTGGCCCGCATCGCCGCCGGCGCCGCCGACACCACCTTGGATTCACTGGTGGCCGACCCCGGCGGCACCGTCACGGTGCGTACGACCCAACGCCTAGGTCGTCAGATCCTGCCCGGGCTGGTCGCCAAATTCGTTACCGGTGAAGTGAAGATCGTGCAGACCGAGATGTGGCGTCCCGACGGTGACGGCCAGGTGCGTGGGCGGGTCACCGTGTCCGCCTCGGGCGGATTGGGATCAGGCCATGCGGATACGTGGCTGGCGCCGACAGATGACAGCGGCTCGCAACTGCGCGCCGCCTTTCAGGTGAACGTCAAAATCCCATTGGTGGCCGGCAAACTCGAGAAATCGATCGGCGCCGGATTGGCAGAGGGCATCCCCGAGATGCTGCGCTTCACCACTACGTGGATCGCCGAAAACACGTAAAACTTCGCTACACAGCATTTACGCTCCCTGACCATGGACCCGAGAGCGTCGGCCTGCATCGGCCACGGCATGATCCTCAAGACCTTGTCTCAGTCGGCCCTGATCGCCGCGGCGCTGACCGGGCTGGTGTCGCTCGCGCCGACAGCCCACGCGGACCCCGATCCCATCTCCGTCGGCGCCTATCTGCACACCCTGAACGTGCTGCATGTGCCGTACGACAATCCGGGCAGGATGGTCGATATCGGGAACAGCGTCTGTCAGCAAGCGCGCGGCGGCACCGACTTCGACACGATCTACCCGACGGTGGCGAGCAATGGCTACGCGGCCGCGCAAGCGGGCCAGATCATGGGGGCTGCCGTCGGGACATTCTGTCCTGACATGGAGGCCACGTTTGATCGCTGGACCAATAGCTAGGCGGGGTCTGCTGGTGTCATAGCGCTTCGCCAATGTCCGGGAGTAATGAAATGTCTTCTGGCTGACCATTATGGAAGATCGCTGCGAGGTCACGCACCCGCCTCTTCGCCCAGTCAACATCGAATTGACTCAAAATTTGATACTCGTATTTGAAACGTTCCGCTCGGTCTCCCACTTGTTTTGCCGCTTGGCTCGTAACCACGCCCTCGGTGTACCAGTAGAGAAGGTCATCGAGGCTGCCTACCCGGTCGAAGCCGAGTTTTCCGCGCTCGTAGAAAGTGAAGTGATATGTGCCGTCGTCGGCACAGAAAATGTTCAAGCCATCGGTCGTTCTGAACCCAACCGGCATGGGACGGACCCCGAGCCTTTCCGACAAACGATCGATTTCACTTTGAAGTGCCGCAGATTTATCGTCCGAGGCGCGGTCCGTATTCATCAAGGAACCCCCTGTCGACGAGTTCTTTTACGCTCACTTCCACGCCATCCGGACCCAAGATCATGTATTGAAGGCTGCCGGGCGACGGCGTCTGGCCATAATACGGCTGCACTGGACCTTCTACGACTTGCCAGCCCGGCGGCAGCGGTTGTCCCGTCACCATGTATCGGTTGTAATCGCCCCCAACAGATTCTGGCGCCAAGGCGCGATCGGCGAACGGCGTGCCATCCGGCGCAAGGTACCGGCCGTATTCGGATCCGAACCTGTCGATGATGGCACCCTCAGGCAGCCGCGCGGGCTGGGGTTCATAGCCTAACGGGAAGCCATCGTTCAATGGGTAGCTCCGCGATGTCGGGGTGCCGAACTGGGACGCAAAGTCGTCCCAGGTCATCCCGCCCGTGGGGTTCCATCCGCGCACAACCGCCAAAGGCGCACCGCCTTCGGTGACGACTTCAGCCGGGAGCCCCGCTCTAACCATTGCTCCTTCGCCGCCAAAGAGCATCGTGGGCAGCGTAGTGGCCACGTCGGAGGTCTCGCCGCCCAAATAGTAGGCGAGACTTGGGGAGTCCATTGCGCTCTTGATTTCCGTTAGCGCGGTGCCCACGGGGTTCAGGGCCGTCGTGGCGGTGCCTTTGAGCATCTGCTCCCATGACTTGAGCACACTTGGAGCTCCGGGACCTCCCTGCCCGAAAAGGTTTTTGATCCCTTGCTCGGTAGCGAACCAACGGTCACTAAAGCCTTCGGAAAATCCCGGTGGCGGCGGGGCCTTCGGCTCGGGGGGAACGTAGTTGGGCATCCCATTGTCAATCCACTGCTGTGTCTGGCTCACAACGTCATTCAGCCGCGCCTCGATCTGATTCGGCGGCACACCGTCGCGAATCATGGTCTGGCGCGCAATCGCCTTGAAACTCTCCACATCTGCGGAGTTCAGCCGCGGCGGCGGGACACCGCCGCGCCCGGGTGCGGCAGGTCCAGCAGGCAACAGCATGTCTTGCAGCGACAACGGCTTGCCCACGGCGCCGGCGGGAAGCGGCGGGCCTTTCGGCGAGGCACCGTCCGGCCCAGCGTCTGCGGGACCGGCCGGCAACAGCATGTCTTGCAACGTCCGTGGGTTGCGCCCTGCCGCCGGATTGGGCGGACCTTGCCCCGGCGCGCCACCACTTGGCGCCTGACCGCTGGCATCCAGTGGGACTTCGCCCACGGCAAAGCGGACGGCAGCGGCAAGCTCGTGGTCGGCGCTGTGGGCGTGCACGTTCAACGCAATGAGCTGATCCTGCAGTAGCTGTTGCTGGGCGGCAAATTCTACGGGATCGTGCCCAATCCACGTGTCGCCCACGTCGATTCGCCAATCCGGCGTGATGGTCCAGCCATTGGCCTCAGCGGTCCGCTCGATGTCCTCGAGTTCGCGCTTGCATGCGCTCACATCCCCCTCGGCGCGTGCCACCGCCGCGGCTACCTGCCGGGACTCCTGACCGTCGGCCTCGATGTCACGCCGAGCCCTACCGAGGTCAGCGCGAAACGCCTCTCCGGCTTCCCCTTTCCAGCCGCTGAGAACGTTATGCACCTGCTGGAGGTTCTCCCCCAACAGCTGCAAGGTGTTGGCGCGTCCGTTGGCGGTCTCGAACACCTTCTGGATCGCGCCGAGATCCCAACGCTTGACGTCATTGGGGGTCAGCTGCCCCACTCGTGACCCCTACTCCCGCACCGACCGGAAAGCTCGCGCCGACTCGTCCTCGTTGGTGAGGTAGCCGAGCATCGCCTCGGCGACGTGCGACCCCAGGCCGTCCACCTGCAGCTGGTGATGGTCGTGGCGGGCCTGCCAGCGCGCCGCGAGCTCACCCAGCGCCAGCTCCGAGGATCCGATCCAGCCCGGCGCGGCCGCCGCCAGGCCGTCCTCATGGCTGAAGAAATCCAACGCGGCCTCGCCGATCGCATTGAACATGTCGTTGCTGCCCACGTGCAGTGCGGCGGGATCGACCTTCAATCCATCTGCCACGAATGTTCCCTTCCGCTCGCCGGGATTGCGGTCCGAATCTTAATTTGCTGCGTAGGACCGCGCACTTCACCTCTTGGGGGTCAACACGCTGACCAGCGCATTGGGTCAACTGTGAAGACCTGCACCGCGGCAGATTTGCCCTTCAACGTGTGGGGCCCTCGATCGACGAGGCCGGAAGGTCGCGAAGCCAGCGCGTCGACACACGACTGGGTGAGCAGGATCGCGTCGCCCGTGGCCTTGGTGAGCTGCTCGACGCGCGCAGCGACGTTGACGGTGTCACCGATCAGCGTGAACTCGAGCTTGCCGCCACCGCCGATGGTGCCGGCGATCACCACCCCGGTGTTGATCCCGATGCCGATCCGCATTGCGCCACCGAAGCGCTCCGCAACGAGCCGCTGGATCCCGACGGCGACGTATACCGCGGCATCAGCATGTCCCGCAAGGTCGTTCGGTGCGCCGAATACGGCGAGGGCTCCGTCGCCAAGGAACTTGTTGACGTGCCCACCGGCGTGGACGACGGCGGGCACGACGATCTCGAACAGCGAGTTGAGCCGGGCGACGGTGTCCTCGGCGGTATTGGCTTCGGCGAACGGGGTGAAATCGCGAATGTCGATGAACATCACGGTCACCTCGCGGCGCTCACCAGTAAACACGTCGTCGCCCTGTTCGAGCAGCCGCGCCGCTAGCGCCGGATCGACGTAGGTGCCGAACGCGCCCTGAAGCCGTTGCCGCTCAGCCAAACCCGCCTGCATGCGGTTGAACGACGCGGACAGGGCGCCGAGGTCGTCGTCCTGGACGACAGGTAGGCGCTGGCTATAGTCGCCTGCCGCAACGCGTTCGGCACCCTTGGCGAGGTCGCGTATGGGTTGCATTGATCTAGAGAATCCGAAACCGACGGTCACCGGTACCGCGAAGGCAACCGCCATCGCACCCCCGATCAGGATCGAAAGGATGGGGGCGGCACTGACATTGGCCATTCCGGCGAGCAATGCTCCGCCGGCGGCGTACGCGAACGTGGCGGCAACCACCGACACGTTCGATCGCCCGGCGAAAGTCGGGCGGGCGCGTGGCAGCGAATCGCCAAGTTCCGTGTCACCGGCGAGGGCGATCCGGGCTGGGCGGAACGCTCCTTCCACGATGTTGTGATAGGCGACCAGCTGGATCGCCGCTACCACGACAGCGGCCACGATCCCGTATTGCACCAGCCGCGTCCCACGCGCCCCGACCATCACACCGACGACGACCGCCAGCGTGGCGCCCCAGACAGCGGCGCCCCAGATCGCTCGCACGGTCGCCCTGCGAGCGTAGACATAGGTGCCCTCCAGCGCTGCCGCCCGATCGACGTGGTGGCCAGCAGCCCACTGCTCCGCGGGGCGCACCCACCGGCGACCCGGAAGAATGAAGATGCACGCAAGCACCACTACCGCGCCGATGGTGACGGTTCCGACCTCGATGTAGCGACCGGACTTCTCGAACACGACGACCGGCAGCGATATGAATACGGAGTAGATCGGGAGCGAAATGAAAAACGCAAGCGCCCAACACGCCAGGAGATAACGCGGACCAAACCGATCCCACGTCCACTGAATGAAGCGGTCCATGTCAGGAGATTAAGCGTCTCCCACCTGCGAAGTGGCCGTTCTGATATTGCCGGTCAGAACGCCTTGGCGTGCAACTCGGCCAGCGCGTGAATCTGCTCGAGGCAGTGCTCGAGTGAATGGTGGATGAACCTGGCCGACAACGTGGTGGTCCCGGCTGCGGCGATGGAGTGCAGCGCGTCTTCGGTTTTCGCCGGCTCCCCCACCGGGTCCAGTGGCTGGTCGGCGGGCAAGACGATCTCGAAGCCGTCCGGCAGCTCTCGTGCCCGCAGCCACTCGGCGGCGGTGGCAATGGACACGTAGTACGGGCACCAGCCGTCGGCGAGCGTGAGCGCACGGCGCAACGAGCGCTTGGTGCGCCCGCCGACCCAGATCGGCATATGTGGCTGCAGCGCACAGGGATCGATGGTGAGCCCGCCGAACGAGTAGTACTCGCCCTCATACACCGGCTCATTGGTGGGCAACGCCGCCCGCAGCGCCTTCAGGGCATCATCGGCACGAGCACCCCGGTCGTCGAACGGCGCGCCCAGCAGGTCGAATTCCTCCTTGAGGCTCCCGACACCGACGCCGAGAATCACCCGGCCGCCGCTGACGTGATCCAATGTGCCATAACGCTTTACGATCGCGAGCGGGTGGTGATAACCGAGCACCAGCGTCATCGTGACGAGCCGGATCTGGCTGGTGCGTGCCGACACGTAGCCGAGGGTGGCCAGCGGGTCCCAGTACCGGGAGCCGCGGCGGGCGGCCTCGGCCGACGGTATGCCGATGTGCTCGCTGCAGGTGAGGTGGTGATAGCCAAGGCCGTCCGCCGTCTCGGCGACGCGACCAATGTCTTCGATGGTGGCCGTCTGCTCCCACGTCAAGGCTGCGCCGGCGACGTTCGTGACGACGGGTGTCGCGATGCCGAGTTTCAATCCAGCGGCTCTTCACCCGCAAGGACGGTGCGGTGCATGAGCCGACCGCTGTCGGCGGCATACGGCAGCGCCCGGTGCATGGTCCCGGTGTTGTCCCACATCAGAAGGTCGCCCAGCTGCCACTCGTGGCGATAGACGTAGCGCGGCTGAGTCGCCCAGTCACGAAGTCGCGCAAGCAATGCGCGGCTTTCTTCCACCGGCAGGTCGATCACGTAGTCCGCCGTCGCACCGAGTAGCAACGACTTGCGCCCGGATTGGTGGGTCCACACAATCGGGCAGGATTTTGTGGGCGATTTCTGCCAGAACGCGATCTCCTCGTAGCTCATCTCGGGCCGCACGTAGTACTGCGAGCGCTCCGCACTATGAACCACACGAAGCCCGGCGATCGCCTCCTTGTCGGCCTCCGGCAAATCCTCGTAGGCCGCGTAGGTATTGCAGAATTCGGTCTGACCGCCGGAGTCCGACAGCTTCATGGCCCGCAACAGCGTGGCCAAATTCGGATAGGGCTGCAGGGAGCCGTCGAAATGCCAGAACAGCGAGCCTTTCAGGTACTCGGCCCGCTGATTGACGTTCGTGTCGAGCGAGATCTTGTAGATCCCGCCCTCCCCCTCGTTCTGCACAATGCTGCCAAGGGTTTTCGCGATAGTGACCTGCTGCTCGTCGCTGATCTGCAGTCCACGAAAGAAGACCACCCCTCGCTGCTCGAGGATCGCGCGGATCGCGCCGGCGTCGCGACCACTGAGCAGCGTGTCCAGATCGGTCTTTATCTCGCTGCCGATCAACGGTGTGCAGTCGATGACGTCGAGTCGTGTGGTGGACAGTCCCATGCGTCAGCTCAATCTCGTGAGAATCGTGGTCGCCGAATGCTTTACCCGCGGCTGCCTCCACAGCTCCACCGCCAACGAGACCGTGATCAACGAGTACAGCAGATTGCGCAGGTTCGCGACGTCCTCGGGCAGCGGTTCGGAATAGTCGAACTTGTCGATGTAGGCGACCGCCTCCTCGGCGTGCGGAAACACCTCGTCGTAGAACGCCTGTATCTCGGCCATGGAGCTGTTCACCCGCTTCACGTAGCGCTCATGCCCATCTTCGATGGCCCACTCGGGCACCAGGTGCTCGATCGCCGAGAACTCCTGCGGCAAACGGGTGTTCATCGGCCGGCCTTTGCCCTCTCGCCGGCCGCCACGTAGTCACCCACCACCTTGTGCAGGTGACGCAGCAGGATCTCCTCGTCATTCATCGTGAAGTGCGTGAGTGCGCCACTGTTGAGCATCGCCTGTAGTCCTTCAGAGGGGCTGGCGTCCTCCAGGATGATGTCGTTGAGGAAAGTCACCGTGAGCTCCTGTCCCAGCCGTTCTTTGTGCGTCTTGGGCGGCTGGTAGAACATCTCGACTTCGAAGATGTGCGAGTGCGGGCCCGTCGGCCAGTGCGTGTGGGTGCTGTAACCGGACGAACCGAAGATCACCACGAAGTTGGGGAAGAACTGGAACGAGTCGAAGCCGTACTTCTCCGAACGAGTGGGATTGAGTCCCGGCGGCATCGGACCGCGGTCGGTGCGCTTGTTCCACGGACCGGCCGCGCTCGCTTCCATCACGCACTCAATGGGTTTGGAGTAAGGCGTCTTTTGTGACGGCTCGCCGGCGAAGGAGAACATCCGGTGCGGACCCTTCAGCTGGTAGGCCAGCGCATCGGTAAACGGGTTCGGCTGGTCGAAGGCGTCTCGGGCCTCCGCGGTGAGAGCGCCGAACGACGACGCGTGCAGATACGGCCCGTGGTAACTTTCGGCGAATCCGTCGACGAAAATCTTCCAGTTGCACTGCAATTCGACTTTGAACCGATACACCTGGTGTGGCCCCGCAAACGGATAGCCTTCGATGCCGTGGGCCAATTCGCCGAGGTAGGACCGCAGCGGCTCGGTGTTGTGCGGGTCGAGGTTGACAAAGATGAACCCTTCCCACACCTCACACTGGATCGCCGGCACGCGGCAACTCTCGGCGTCGAAGTCGAGCAGCAGATCCTTGCGGGTGGCTGCGTGCAGCGAGCCATCGAGCTTGTAGCGCCAGCCGTGGAATCGGCAGTACAGCACCGGGGCGCGACCCTGCACCTCCTCGAACGGGTCGTCCTCCCACAGCATCTTGTTGCCGCGGTGCGGACAGATGTTGTGGAAGGCGCGGATCACGTTGTCCTTGCCCCGAACGATGATGATCGACGTGTCGAGGAACCTCAGCTCACGGGTGAAGTAGCTTCCCGACTTCGGCACTCGCTCGACCCGTCCGACGTAGAGCCAGGTCTTCTTGAAGATGTGCTCGCGTTCCTTCTCGTAGAACTCTTTTGAGACGCAGTCCTCGAGTGACACTGGGCCACGGCCTAATTCGGGATAGGCGTCCGTCCAGTGCCCGCTTGACGGTTTCGTCACCAAGACGTCCTGACTCATCGGGCCCTCCTCCGCCTCTCGGCCGAAGGTAGCACTTGACCAAATGCGCAAATAGGCCTTCAATTGCAACACCCTGTTGCAATTTTGGAACACCACGTGGAGCAAAACCTGCCGTTCGACCTCGACGCCTTGCTGGTATTCGGCAAGGTGGTCGAGTGCCGCAGCCTGTCAAAGGCGGCAACGCTGCTCGGCATGCCCAAGTCCACCGTCAGCCGCAAGCTCAGCAAGCTCGAAACGGACCTCGGGATCAAGCTGCTGCGCAAGAACACGCATCAGCTCACCGTCACCGACCTGGGCGAGAAGATCTACAGCCACGGCGTGAACATCCTGGCCGAAGCCAACGGGGTGCGAGCGCTGGTGGAAGGCAGCAAGCTCGAGCCGCAGGGCGAGTTGCGCGTTGCCATCCCGGTCTTCGTCGGCATCGACTACGCGTCACGGGTCGGCGCCAGATTTTTGCAGCAGTACCCACACTCTCGGCTGGATATCCGCTTGGTGGACAACGACGTTCATCCCGTCCACGACGGGTACGACGTGGTTTTCGGCACGGGACCTCTGCAAGACTCGACGCTGATCGCGCGCAAGGTCTTCAGCCTCGAACTCTTCCTTTGTGCATCGCCCGAGTTCATCCGCTCACTACCCGAACCCATCACGTCCCCCACACAGTTGGAGACCGTGCCGTTCATCGACTGCGGAGTCAGCGAGGCACCGCGCAAGCTCACCATGGCAAAGAACAAGCGGCGCCATGAGCTCGCACCGATGGTTCGGGCACGCGCCAACAACTTCCAGGTGTGCAAGCAGTACATCCTGCACGGACTCGGTGTCGGCGCGATGCCAAGCCAGATCATCGTCACCACCGAGTTGCGGGACGGCAGCATCGTGCCGGTGCTGCCCGACTGGCGCCTCGAGCACCTGGATGTCTACATGATTCATCCCTTCCAGCTTTCGTTCTCCACGTTGATCAGCGCGTTTTACGACACGGCGTGCGACATCATCACCGAGAACACCGCGCGCAGCTGAGGCGGCGAGACCGTCCATCTGCACCTATAAAGCGAAAAAGTGAGCGTTTGCTGGCGGCGAGTCCAATACTTATGTGATGAGTAGGCCTGCACCGCCCGTGCTGACGGTTCAATCGGAGTGGTCACAGCGCAGCTTCGCGCCGGGCCACGATGTGGTGGTCGGAAGTGACCTCCGTGCCGACATGCGCGTTGCCCATCCACTGATCGCCCGCGCCCACCTGCTGCTGCGCTTCGACGGGTCCAAATGGATCGCGATCGACAACGGTTCGCCCTCCGGCGTTTTCGTCAATGGTCACCGGGTACGGGTGGTCGACGTCCACGACCGTCAGAGCATCAACCTCGCGAGGCCGGACGGGCCGCGCCTGAGCTTTGGGATCGGTCGGCACGACGGGGCGGTCGGCCAACTACCACCCACCCTCGAGGCGGCACCGGTGATCGCGCCGCCGGGCGGCCCGAGGCCTTCTCGTCCGGAACCGCCACGGCGGCCCGGCATCTCGCCGCCCCACATCGCGCGACCGCAGCCCGCCCCGCCGCGCTATCCGCCGCCCGGCCGGCCACCGCGTCCTCCCTACCCGGCACCGCAGCCGGTCGGCCCGCCGCGGCCGGCGGGACACCAGCCGCTCACCGAAATAGGGGCAGAAACGCTCGAAGCCTCGGGGTTCGACAGTGCCAACCTCCGGCGCGCCGTGCAGCGGTCACGATCGAAGCTCGGGGCGCCTCCCGCGGGGGCCGCCATCATCGGTCGCGCAGAAGACAGCGACATCGTCATCTCGGACGTCCTGGCATCGCGCCATCACGCCTACTTGGTGCCGAGCCCCACCGGCATGGAGATCCATGACGCGCAAAGCATCAACGGGACTTTCGTCAACGGCACCCGCATCTTGTCGGCGCCGCTGACCGAAGGTGACGTGGTCACGATCGGCAACGTCGACCTCGTTTTCAATGGCGAAATCCTGCTCCGCCGCGCCGAAGCGGCCACCCGCACCGGCGGGCTGGAGGTGCGGGAGGTCGACTTTCAGGTCGACAACAAGCGGCTGATCCAAAAGGTCTCCCTGACCGCCCGGCCCGGGACGCTGACCGCGCTCATCGGCGGGTCGGGAGCGGGCAAAAGCACGTTGTCCCGGCTGATCGCCGGCGCCACCTGTCCGACGTCCGGCTCGATCACCTTCGAGGGCCACGACATTCACGCCCAGTTCGCGTCGTTGCGCAGCCGGATCGGGATGGTGCCCCAAGACGACGTCGTGCACCGCCAGCTCACGGTGACCCAGGCGCTGAACTACGCGGCCGAGTTGCGGCTGCCGACCGACACCAGCAAGTCCGACCGCGCACAGGTCGTCGCGCAGGTCATCGAGGAACTCGGGTTGTCCAAGCACGCCGACACCCGGGTCGACAAGCTGTCCGGCGGGCAGCGCAAACGCGCCTCGGTGGCCCTGGAGCTGCTCACCGGGCCGTCACTGCTGATCCTCGACGAGCCCACGTCGG
The DNA here is from genome assembly GCF_976985685.1 of Mycobacterium sp. NTMscope_Eco_3. Classification (NCBI taxonomy): domain Bacteria; kingdom Bacillati; phylum Actinomycetota; class Actinomycetes; order Mycobacteriales; family Mycobacteriaceae; genus Mycobacterium; species Mycobacterium sp. NTMscope_Eco_3. Next base: position 3,974,212 of record NZ_CDRJYZ010000001.1, read on the forward strand.
GCCTGGACCCCGCGCTGGACCTGCAGGTCATGACGATGCTGCGGCAACTCGCCGACGCCGGCCGCGTCGTGCTGGTGGTGACGCACTCGCTGAGCTACCTCGATCTGTGCGACCAGGTGTTGCTGATGGCTCCGGGCGGCAAGACCGCGTACTGCGGGCCGCCCGACGACATCGAAGCCACCATGGGAACCACCAACTGGGCCAAGATCTTTGGGATGGTGGGCGCGGACCCCGACGAAGCCAACCGTCGATTCCTGGCCCAAGCCAAACCGCCGCCTCCCGTACCCGACGCGGACAAGCCGGCCGATCTCGGTGCCCCGGCGCGCTCCAGCACCTGGCGTCAGTTCTCGACGATCGCCCGCCGCCAGATCCGGCTGATCGTCGCCGACCGCGCCTATTTCATCTTCCTGGCGCTGCTGCCGTTCGTGATGGGCGCGCTGTCGCTGACCGTCCCCGGCTCGACGGGGTTCCGCGTGGCCGACCCGAACGGCGACGGGTCCGACGAACCCGGATCGGTGTTGATGCTGCTGACCATGGCCGCCGTCTTCATGGGCACCGCTCTGACGATCCGCGACCTCATCGGCGAGCGCCCCATCTTCCGCCGCGAACAGGCGGTCGGCCTGTCGACCAAGGCCTATCTGCTCGCGAAGATGGCGGTCTTCTTCGTGTTCGCCGTCGTCCAATCGGCGATCGCGACCACCATCACCATTCTGGGCAAAGGAGCGCCGACCCGGCCGGCGCTGCTCCTGGGCAGCGCCACGCTCGAGCTGTACGTCGCCACCGCCGCCATGTGCGTGGCCGCGGCGATGATCGGCCTCGTCCTGTCCTCCCTGGCGCGGTCGAACGAGCAGATCATGCCGCTGCTGGTGGTGTCCCTCATGTTGCAGCTGGTCCTCTGCGGTGGGATGGTCCCGGTCACCAACCGGGTCGGGCTGGATCAGATGTCGTGGGCGGTGCCCTCCCGTTGGGGGTACGCGGCGCAGGCTTCGACCGTCGACTTGTGGACGATCGAGCCCGGGCCGCTCGCGCCGAAAGACCGCCACTTCAAACACACGGTGGGGACATGGCTGTTCGACGTCGGCATGCTCGTGTTGTTGACGGTCGTGTACGCGGGCGTCGTGGGGTGGCGCAGCCGGCTCAAGCGCCATTGATCCGTCGCTAGACGAAGTCCAAGGCCTCGACCGTCGCGACGGGGCCTTCGTGGGTGGGCCGGTTCGCGCCGCCAATGCAGTACACGGTGTTGCCGACCGTCGCGACCGCCTCGGCGTGACGCGGAGTCGGCAGCGGGGGCAGCGTGGTCCACTTCGCTTCGGCGATGTCGTACATTTCGGCCACTCCCAACACCTGCGTTGGTTCCTCACCACCGACCGCCACGATTCGGCCATCGATGAACGTGGCGCCGTAACTTCCACGCGGAGTTGGCATGTCCACCAACTTGGTCCAGGTGCCGGCTTGGGGGTCGAACCGTTCGAACGCCGCGGAGTTCTTGTCGGAGGACAGGAATCTCCCGCCGACCGTGTACATGTAGGTGCCATCGGACGCCGCAGCCAGGTGTTCGCGCGGGGTGGGCATGTTGGCCGCGTCGTGCCACGAGCTGCCGTCGAAGACCTCGGTCTGGCCGACGAGCTGCTTGGCGTTCTGTCCGCCGGCGACGACCAGCTTGTCACCGACCACCGCGGCGGCCGGTGCCGCCCGAGCGTGGGTGAGGCCGGCCAACTCCACCCAATGGCCGCCCCGCAACGCGAACACCTTGGTGGACGCCTGCGTGAGATCGCTGCTGGCACCCCCGAGTACCACGACCTCGCCGCGATAGGCGGCCGCCGCGGCGTGGTGGAGCGGGACGGGCAAGGGGGGTTGTGCTTGCCAGGCGCCGGTGCGCGGGTCATAGCTTTCGACCGTCTGCAGCGCGGCGCCGTCGCGCAGTCCGCCCATGATCCAGATCTTGTTGTCGAGCACGGTCCAGGCGGTCATCAGCCTGGGCGTCGGTGCGTCCGGCAGGGAACGCCACTGCGCGACCGGCTGGGTTAGGCGCGCCGGCAACTGCAACGCTTCGGCCGTCGAGGTCACCTGGCCGTCGCCGACGGCCGTCGACCCGCCGATGGCGTAGATCGATTTCCCCACCGCATCGACCGCCATGCCGTGGCGCGCAGTTCCCATGTCCGGCAAGGCTTCCCACGTCTTCGTTGACAGATCGAGCACCGCCACGCTCTTGAGGACTTGCCCGGCCGCCTGTCCCCCCGCGGCGACCAGGCGCCGATCGGCGATCGCCACGCCGAAGTCACTGCGCGGCTGGGGAAGGTCGGGCAATTTCGTCCAGGTCTTCGCGGCAGGGTCATACGCCTCGACCGCCACCAGGTCGGTGTTCCCGTTGGTTCCGCCGACGGTGTACACCAGCTTTCCGTCCGACGCGCCGGCCAGCATCTGTCGCGGGGTCGGGATGGGGGTGCCGAGGGTCCAGGTGTTGCCGTCGAAGATCTCGGTGGAGTTCAGCAGCGCTCCGTTTGCGTCGACACCGCCCGTGACGATGATGCGGTCGCCCACCACGGCCGCCGCCGCTGCCGCTCGGGGCTGCAACATGTGGGGCAGCTCGACCCAATGACTGTTGACCACACGCCAAACCTGGTCGCTGGCAACCTTTTGCGCGCCCGCGCCGCGCCAACCGCCGAGCACAATCGGGTTTCCCTGCCACGTCACGGACATGGCCTGTTGAACCGGCACCGGGAGGTCGTCGCCGCTCTTCCAGCCGTCGATGACGGGGTCGTACCCCTCGTGGTTCGCGACGACCGCGTGGTCGCTTCCGATTCCGCCAAAAATCCAGATCGTGCCGTCGGCCTGGGTGGTGGCCGCAGCGTCGCGCGCAATGCGCGCGTTGGTGATCGGCTGCCACTTCACCGATGCCTGGCCCGGCCGGCTCGCGGCGGCCGCGGGGTGCCGCTTGCCGTGGGTCAGCAGCACGTAGACGCCGCTGCCCAGCACCAACACAGCCACCACGATCCCCACGGCGATCAACGCCGCCGTAACGCGGTTTCGCTTCGCTTGCGACGGCTTGGGCCACGCCACGGCTCCGGTCGCCAATGCGCGCGGCGTGCCCGGACCTCGGTCGGTAGAACTCGTCGGCGCGATGGCGTCGGTGACACTTGTCGGTTGGGGGATCGCTTGGGTGGGCTCGGAGGTGGTCGGGCCGCGCGCGGCAGCGGGTGCGCGTCCCGGTTGCCGGCCGGCCGGTGGTGACGGCGGAAGCGGTGGCGTCGAGGTGGTGCGATTGCCCAGCGCGTTCATCAGCGAGGTGGCGCTTTCCGGGCCGGCAATCCGTGGGCCCGGTTTGGCAATCCTCGGCGGTCTCGGCACCGGCCGCACGGTGTGTCCCGGACCCGCACCGGCGGCGGTGATCGCCATGGAATCGGGCTTTAATCCGTTGCGCCGCAGGCTCTCCTGCAATCCGCGGCCGAACTCCGCCGCCGAGGCCGGCCGCTCAGCCGGGTCGATCCGCATCGCTTTCTCGACCGCCGAACACACCGCGTCGGGGATCCCATTGGGGCGCAGGTCCGGGACCCGCGTGCTCCTGATCCGGGTGTACTGCGCGAGCAGGTCTTCGCCGCTGCGGCGCTCGTATGCAGGGTTGCCGGCAATGAGGGCATAGAGCGTGGCACCCAGCGAGTAAACATCGGTCTCGACCGTCGCCGGATCGCCGGTCATCACCTCGGGTGCGAGGAAATCGACTGTGCCAGAGAACAACCCGGACGCCGTTTCGTATCCCCCGGCGACGTGTGCCGTCCCGAAGTCGGTGAGTTGCGGTTCGCCGTAGTCGTTGACGAGAACGTTCGCGGGCTTGATATCGCGGTGCAAAGTGCCGGACAGGTGGGCGGTTTCGAGCGCCCCACACAATTTCACACCGATCCGCATGGCTTCGGGCCAGGCGATCGGCCCCTCCCGCTGCACCCGGAGGCCCAGGGAACCGGCGGCGCAGTACGACATCACGATGTAAGGCCGGCCGCCCGCGGTGACGCCGACGCGCAGGATGTTGACGATGTTCGGATGCCCCGAGAGCCCACCCATGGCGTAGCCCTCGCGGAGAAACCGTTCGCGGCTCTCGTCGTCGACGAATGTCGGCAACACTTTGATGGCGACGTTTCGCCCGAGCGCAGTCTCGTGACAGCGATACACCACGCCGGCGGCGCCTCGGGCGATCTGGCGCGCGTTGTCGAATCCGGCGGCAGCCAACTCCGCGACGATGTCGCTCGGTCCCGGCGCCCGGGGGCGAGCCTTGGGTCTTTCAGCCATTTCGTGGCCTCAACTTCCCAGGCAACTGATGAATCGAGTTAAGGGTAGCGAACATGAGCGCACCCGCTGAACGGTTCCGGCCAGGATCGTCGCAAAGCCTCGGGCCTGAGGCAGGGCTCGCAGAACCGTGCGTCAGCCGGGCAGAAGCGCGCGATCAGCCAGCGAGCCCATCACCGGCGCCAACTCCCGGGCGTATTCGAATGTCAGATGATTGGCGTCGTGGAACACCACGGTGTTGCCCACGATGACCGGGCATCGGTCCAAGGTGCAGAACAGCTCGGTGAGGTCGGCATACTGTCCGCCGCCGGCTTTGGTAGCGGCCGCCTCGGCGGCGATGCCCGGATCGTTCACCGCCGTCGATCTCGGCGGCGCGCATGCCGTGGCGTCATCGAGGTGACCGGACAGGCAGGTCGGCACCAATGCGTGCGGATCCGGGGCCGGCCCGAGCACCAGCACCTTCGCACCGGTGCCGCGCAGCTGCTGGACGAGTCGGGTCAGGCTGCCGAGCCAGGCGGAGTCGTATGACGTGACACCCGCCGGGAAGTCGTAACGGTCACCGTATTTCCGCCACAGGCTCAACACGACCAACTGTGGGTGCTGGTTGCGCAGGCGGGCGACGACCAGATCGCGCCACTTGTCGCACTCGGTGAATTCCCGCCGCAGGAACGGGTTGATGATGGGCAGGTCCAGCATCGGGCAGCCGCCCTTGGTCAGGGTCTCCAGCCGCCAGTGCCGCTGCCCGGTGACCTGCTGGAATGCAGGGATCCACATCGCTGCGGTCGAGTCACCGACCAGGGCGACGCTGGTCTTCGAGGCTCTGTCGCCGCTGATGCACTCGGGCTGGTCGGCCTCCAGGAAATTCCGCAGGCAACCCTTGAAGTAGGCGGTCGGGTTTTGGGCCGCCGCACTGCTGATCGACGGGTTGAGATTCGACGGAACTGCCTTGAGGTCGGCGGACACCGCGACCATCGTCTGCACTTGCGCGATCGTGTACTGCACCGCCGCGTCGTACGCGTCGATGCTGTCGCCCGCCGGTGGAATCGGCCCGCTGACTTTCAGCGCCGCCGCCGGGGCTCCGTGCCCGACGGGGGCGGGGATCGCTACCAGCAACGCCGCACCCACGCATACCGCCACCGCGGTCGCGACACCACCGAGCAACAGACTGCGGAGCGCAGACCGGCGCACGGAAGCGGCGAAGCGGAGCGGGTTTTCGACGAAGCGCAGTGTGAGCACGGCCAGGCCGCCGGATATCGCGACCGTCGCCAGCCTGCCCACCAGCCCCAGCGGATGGCCCAGCAACGGCGGCGCGAGCAACAACACCGGCCAGTGCCAGAGGTACCACGAGTACGAAATCCGGCCGATGGCTCCTATCGGCGACCACGCCAAAAGATGCCCGCACCCCCGGGTGGGGTCGACACAGCCCGCGCCGATCACGAGCGCGGTGCCGAGCACGGGCAACAGAGCGGCCGTGCCCGGATAGGGCGTGGTCACGCTCAAGACGGTGCAACCCAGCAGGATCAGTGCCAGGCCTGCCCATCCCACGATCGCGGCGGGCAGCGCCGCCAGCCGGCGCCACTGGGCGGTCGTCAGGGCCACCAGGCCGCCCACGGCCAACTCCCACGCCCGGGTGGGCAGTGAAAAGAACGCGACGGAAGGCACGATCGGAGTCGCCAGCAGCGACGCGGCAAACGACACGGCCGCGACCAGCCCAAGGGCGAACAAATAAGGCCGCTCGGACGACGGGGCCGTGTCGCGCTGACGCAGCCGCCGGATGACCCAAGCCGTACCGATGATGACGGCCGGCCACACCAGGTAGAACTGCTCCTCTACACCCAGGGACCAGTAGTGCTGGAACGGCGACGGCGGCGTGTAAGCAAGTTGGTAGTCGATGCCGTGAAAGACGAACCAGTAGTTGCCGATATACAGCGCGCTGGCGCCGCCGTCAGCGATGACGCCCTCAGCTTGCAACGGAGGCAACAGGATCGCCGAGGCGATCGCGGTGACAACTCCCACCGCGGCCGATGCCGGCAGCAGCCGGCGGGCTCGCGCCCCGTAGAACCGGCCCAGGCGGACGGTTCCCGCAGTGCTCACCTCGCGGAAAAGCATTCCGGTGATGAGGAAACCGGAGATGACGAAAAACACGTCTACGCCGGTGAACCCACCACCCATCCCGGGCACGTCGGCATGAAAGAGCACGACGGCCAACACCGCAACGGCACGCAGGCCTTCGAGGTCTTGGCGAAATGCCAGCTTCGGCGGCCGCAGGTCCCGTACTTCCGTGCCGGGGCGGACGCTCTCAACGTCTGCCATGGTCACCAACTGGGTGGACGGAAGACTTTCGCCGAACAATCATGGCTGCGAGGGCGCAGCGATGATCGTTATTCGAGAATGGCAGATACATTCGAATCGCGACGGCGGCAGCAATTTGTCGATGCTTGCGCCAATTACCGTCTGCCCCCCTTTGAGCTAACCGTCCCTTCAGCCCGAGGTGACTATAGCCATGTCGGCAGACAAGTGCGGATATTCGTCCGAATTGCCTCGCGCTTCGAGGAAGCCCTGGAGCAGACCGACGCTATCGAGCAAGACTGGCAGCTATGAGTTCCGTAGAAGACAAGGTGCTCCCCGGCTGCTCCGGGTGCACGACACGGTATATCGGAAGACAAACGGTTGGATCGGTCACCGCACACTATGGATACCGAGCCTGCTGCTGCATACGCCCCCGGCTGGTACCACAACCTGAAAGCCAATCCCAACGTCGAGATCAACGTCGGCCCACGGCGTTTCGCCGTCACCGCCCGACCGGTGCTGCCCGACGACCCTGACTACTCGCGGCTATGGCAAGTCGTCAACAAGAACAACCAAAGCCGCTACGTCGAATATCAGAAGCGGACGTCGCGTCCCATCCCCATCGTCGTCCTGGAGCCGAAAGGTTAGATCGTTCAACCTGACGTCGTCGAGCAGGTTTGAAACCCGCAAGTCTGGATACGCCCCGCGATATCGAGCAAGCGGCTAGCGCTTCTTGACTGCAGGGACCTAGGGAAGGAGTTCGGCATGATGCTCTCTACGGTTGCCAGGAAAACGGCGGCGGCTGCCGCCGGCATCGCGACGGCAGGAATCCTGATGGCCACACCGGCATGGGCGGACCCCCAAGTCGTGGCATTCGGCCAGTCTGCAGAGATTCCCAGCGCAAACGGCGCAGAAGCCATCAACTACACCGTGAACAACCTGCAGCCCAGCGGACACAACGACGGCATCTGGTACTCCGACGTCACGGCCACAGGTGTGCGGGGTAACGCGACTCCGGTCATTGCCGACTTCAACGCGCGTGCCGTCAACAGCTCGACCTATGCCGTCATGAAGGGGCACGAAGTCGACGGCCTTCCCAACCAGCCGATCGCACCGGGCGCCCAGGCAACCGGGCGGCTTTACTTCGACGTTCGGGGCGGCACGGCCCCGGACAGCGTTGTCTACCGGGATGCCGCCGGCGTCGACAAGGTCGTCTGGAAGAGCTGACGACGCGCAAACGCGGTAAGCGACAACACAGCTGAGTTGCGTCCCGACGCAGCCACTTCGGTCCTAGCGCACCGAGCATCTGTGCTCGGCGATCGGCGCACGCCTGGACGGGTCGCCGGCGCTAGATCAGGGCACGATGTTTGTCATGGTCGCCGTCTACCGCGCGCCGATGCGTTCCCGCAACGATGCCGTCGATCCACAAGCTGCCATCGATCGCGCTCGGCGGCTCGGCCTGTGCGGCTTCGGGCAATACGTGGACCGCTCGGGCGAACAGGAGCGGCTCGTCCATCGGATCGCCCGATTCGCCGAGCTCGACGACGGCTCGTTTGTATGGACCCGCGACACCGACGGGTGGTTCTGGTTGGGCCGCATCTGCGGGCCGTACTTCTATGACGCCGACGAAACGGCCGCGGCAGTGGATTTGGTGCACGTACGACCGTGCGAGTGGCTGTCGTCACCGATGCCGGAGCAGGATGTGCCATCCGCTGTCATTGCCACATTCCACCGCGGTGGACGGAACTTTCAGGAAATCCACCACCGATCGATCGATGAGCAGACACGAAGGATTTGGGATGCTCGCAGGAATCAGCCTGCAGACGACTAGCCGAACCTTGTAAACCGCGAACGGCTTAAGCGCTACGACCTGTGCCGAAATGTGCCTACAAAGAAAGCAGGCCCGAGAGAATACTCGCTCTGGCCTGCTAACTAGTAGATCTTCAGTTGTGGAGCTGCCGGGAATCGAACCCGGGTCCTACGGCATTCCCTCAAGACTTCTCCGTGCGCAGTTCGCTATGCCTCTACTCGGATCTCCCGGTCACGCGAACAAGCCGAGATGACGATCCCAGTCGCTGTTGGTGTCCCGATAAGTCCCGCGACCGGACTCATCGGTGGATCCCTCTAGCTGACGCCAGGCTCCGGGTCGAGGGCTTTCCCGGTCTGACGGACTAGCTGTCGCTTAGGCAGCGAGAGCGTAGTCGCGCTGATGTGAATCGGCGCTTATCTGTTTGCAACGACGCTCACGGTGGTCGGTTGCCTGCACCGGCACGCTTCCCTTGATTCGATGCGCGAAGTCGAAACCGTTCAGCCCCTCGCATCCCGCCGACTTTCGGCAGGAATATCAATGGTACCCGCCTACCAACCAGCGGCAACGGGATTATCTTCCCCGCCGGGCGGCGATCAGATCACAAAGTTGAGGTGCTCGACGATCTGGGTGGCGACGTCCTGGTCGCCGCCGAGTTCGACGTCCTGGGCGCGCGCCGGGCACATGGGGCGCCCGCCGGCGAGCCTGGTGAACTGCAGCCCGTCCAGCCGGATTGTCGTGGTGGGTTCCCGTCCCGCGAAGTCGTCGACGACGGCGGCGCGGCCGTCGACGCTGACCCGGATGGTGCGGGCCAGCGGGCCGGTCAGCTCGAACTGGACGCGCGAACCCTCGGGAGCCTTGGCCAGCCTGCCCACGACGTAGCCCATCGTGGCGGCGATCTCGTCGACGGCCAGCGATGCCGCGGGGCCGGCGAGCTCGTCGTCGGTGGGCGGGCGCTCCAAGGCCACGCGGATGTCTTGCTCGTGCATCCAGCAGTCGAACACCCGGATCCGCATGAATCGGCCGTAGGTGTCCGGCCCCGTGGGAGTCGCCGTCACCGCGTCCCACTCCTCATCGGACAGGGCCGTCAGGGCCGCGCGCCGGTCGTCGGTGATCGCCCTGAAGCTTTCCAGCACATCGGCGTCCGCGTGCGCGCCCAGATGGCGAACCCAGCACTCGTTCATCGCCCCGATGTCGTTGCGCACGTGCTCCAGGGTCGAGACGTCGATATCCGGCTGGGGCGCGGCGATGCCGGCAAGGAAGGACTCGGTGCCGATCATGTGGGACACCAACGCTTTGACGTCCCAGCCCGGCAGCGGACTCGCGGCCCGCCATTGCGCCTCGGACAACCCGGCCAACAGCGCGTCGAGGTCATCCCAGACGGTGAACAGACCGGAGAGCACGGCGGACTTGTCGAGCTTGGTGACGGGGCGATCGGCCATGGCCAGGATCGTAAGCTGCCTACTTCCTGATGAAGAGACCGATCCGCATTATTACCAGGGCTGCGACGGCCAGCACCCCCCCCCACGGCGATCATCCCTGGGGGCCACGGACAAACGGTGACCCATGCCCCCGCGACGACCACTACGCCTGCATGGGCGAGGCGAAGCGCGAAGAAGTACTGCTCGCGCAGGACCGCAATGAACACTTGACGCGGGATCGCGCGGAGCAACCACCGCAGCACGGCGACCAAGATCGCGGTGAGCAGTCCGACCAGCACTCGCAACGCCGCAGTCGAGCGCCCTTCGTCGTAGACCCCTGCGGTGACGGCGAGGAGCACACTGAGAACACAGGCTCCAATAGTCACGAGGGTGAGCACTTTTCGGAGAACGACTCCGATATTCCTGCGGCTCAGCTCCCCGTACTCCGGATCGCTCCCCGCAGCGCCGAGGAACCCTTGCAGTGCGCGTCCAAACTTGAAGTGCCCCAATCGATGAACGGCCAGGTCGTTCAGCGCCTCGGCATTCGCGGGATCCAGCTGCAGCGCCGCCCGATACGCAGCCTCGGACTCGTTCCGCAGGCCCATGTCATCCAGGATCGAGCCGCGCCGAATGAGCGCTTCGACGTTTTGCGGATCCAGCCGTAGCGCACGGTCGATGACGTCCAGCGCCGAGCGCAACTGCCGCGCCCCCTGCAACAACAGCGCGTAAAGCCGCAGTGGTGCAGGTTCATTCGGATGAGAAGTGACCGCTCGCCACGCCATCCACAGGCCGTCATCACGGCGCCCCAAGCCGTAGAGCGACAGCGCATACAACCGCATTGCGAACTCGTTGTCGGGTGCGCCGGACAAGGCGGCATAGGCGCTGCGCGCGGCGGGCCAATAATTGCCAAGAGCGAGTTCGGCACGAGAGTAGGACGCGAGCAGGGCGGGGTCGTTGGGGTTTTGTGACAGTGACCGGCCCAGGATCTCACGCGCGCTTTCGTATTTTCTGGCGTCAATGTAGGCGTCTGCGACCCGGATGGCCTCGTCGATCCGCCCGAGTCCAGGCTCCGAAGTCATCGGAGGTCACCGAAACTTTTTGCGCCGCAGATACTTCGCCAGCTCGTCATAGGTACCGTCGTTGTTCGCGAATTCGACGACATTGCGGGCGGTCTCGAACCACGGCCCGGTACTTGGCCGGATCTGCGCGATGGCGGTGTCGATGTCGGCCATGGCCACCGGCCGAACCTGCCCGCTGCGCATCGAATCGGCCATCGCCAGTTGCGTGGCCGTCTCACAGACGTAGGCCAGGTCGGCACCCGAGAAATTTTCGGTCCGGTTGGCGATCGACTTGAGATCGATGCCCGCGATGGGCCGATCTTGCAGGTGTGAACGCACAATCCCGGCCCTCGCCCCGGTGTCGGGTAGCCCGACGAAGATCATCCGATCGAATCGGCCGGGCCGCCGTAGAGCGGGATCGACATCCCAGGGAGCGTTGGTGGCGCCCAGGACATACACCCCGTCGTTGGCCGAGCCGGCCGAATCCATCTCCTCCAGCAGGGCGTTGACCACGGGGCGCATCCCGGAGCTACCACTCAGCGCGGAGCGCCGATGCCCCAACGCGTCCACCTCATCGAAGAACAGGACGCAAGGTGCGTTGCGACGAGCGGTGTCGAAGACGGCGCGGATGCTGCGTTCGGATTCGCCAAACCAGTGGTGCAGGACGTCCGCGATTCCCACCTGATAGAAGCTCGCTCCCAGCTCACCAGAAACCGCTTTGGCGATGAAAGTTTTACCGCAACCCGGTGGCCCGTACAGCAACAACCCGCCGCGCGCGGACACCTTGAACGCCTTCATCAGCTCGGGGTTGCGGATCGGGCCGAGCAACGAGAGGTCCAGCTGGCGTTTGACTTCATCCATGCCCGCGACATCGTCCAGCCGGACACGAACGCGCTGCACCACGTCGAAGTCGTCCTCGTTGACCACGTCAGGAGGTTGCTCGACGAATGCGGGCTCGATGATGTCGGCGACTTCCTGTTCGGCGCTCGACCAGTCGAAGCCCTCGCTGGCGGCAGGCTGTTCCGCAACCGGTGCCGACGCTTCGGTCGGTGGCGCCGCCAGCGCCGCACTGCACCGCTGCAGGAGGGCCAGCGCGTTCGCGTTGCCCGGCTCCTGCGTCAATGCCGTGCTGCAATGGCCCAGCGCCTCGGCATAGCGGCCTTTGTCCGCGAGCAAGCCGGCCAGATGCATCCGCAGCTCGATCACATCGGGGCTCTTGTCCACCGCGTTCGACAGCTCTCGAATGACAGGGTCCTCGGTATCAAACGCGGCCAACGTCGTCTCCCCGGGCGGTGATATGTGCCAACGGCCCAATATTAGGCCGCATCACAACCGTCTAGGCCGAGGCGATCATGGCCACGGACCCCATGGCGAGCACCATGCCGATCCCCTGCCAGCGGGTCACCCGCTCGCGCAGCACGACCATCGCCAGGACGACCGTCGCCGCCGGATACAGCGAGATCAGGATGCTGGCCAACGACAGCAGCCAGGTGTGCAGGGCCGCCAGCATGGTGATGTTGGCGAAAATGTCCAGCACGGCGACGGCCACCGCCAACCGCAGCGGCTTACCGCGTGGCATCTTCAGGTTCTGGCTGGTTGCGGCCATCGCGAAGATCACCAGGCTGGCCGCCACCCGGGCGAAGAACAGGGGCCACAGCTTGCAGACGTGGGGCGCCTGATGCAGGAACACCAGGTTCAGTCCCATCGCCGAGCCCGCAACGACTGTGAGCCAGGCCACTTTCGGCGTGAACCGATACGGGGTGCCCTCGACGGGGGCCTCGCGGCTGACCAGCATGACCGCTCCCAGCGCCAGCACGACGCCCACCAGGGCCGCCTGCCCCGGCCGCTCCCCCAACGCCATACCGACCGCGACGGGCACCGCGGCGTTCAGCACGGCGGCCAACGGTGAGACGACCGAGATCGGTCCCGAACCCAGCGCCGCGAAGAACGCCCACATGCCGAAGGCCATGCCGATTCCGTACAGGGTTCCCCACACAACGGCACCGACATGAATAGGGCCACCGACGAAGATGGCCATCGCGCCCAGCAACACGGTCTCGATCGGATAGGCGACCAGCATGACGCGCAGCGCGGCCACCCGCCGAGCTGCGACACCGCCCACAAAATCGCTGACACCGTACGTAACGGCCGACAGCTGGGCGTAAGCGGCGCCGATCAGGTCATGCCCTTTGCTCGGCGCCCAAGTTCACGAACCACTTCGCGCTGCGCATCGCGCTGGGCCAGGTCCTGGCGTTTGTCGTAAGCCCTTTTGCCGCGCGCAAGGGCCAGTTCGACCTTGACCTTGCCCTCGGAGAAATACAGAGACAGCGGCATCAAGGCGAGGTTACCATCTCGAATCTTGCCGACCAGCCTGTCGATTTGTTGCCGATGTAACAACAACTTTCGGTTGCGCCGCGGATCATGATTGGTCCAGCTACCGTGCTGATACTCGGCAATGTACAAGTTGCGCAACCAAACTTCGCCGTCGTCGATCGTTGCGAACGCGTCAGCTAACGAGGCCTGGCCTTCGCGCAGGCTTTTGACCTCGGTGCCTTGCAACGCCACCCCGGCCTCGAACGTTTCGATGATCGAATAGTTGTGCCGCGCTTTACGATTGGTGGCCACAACTTGTTTGCTGCCGCCTTTGCCGCCCGCCGCCTTCGCCCGGCCGGATCCCTTGACCACAGCTACCGCCGGATATAGAGGCGCAAGGTCGCGTACGACGTCAGGGCCGCCATCGACACACCGAGCAGAAACAGCCACGGCGAGATATAGAGGATGTCGGCGTAGTCGACCTTGGCGATCAAGTGGGCTTGATAGAACTGGCTCAGCGCGTTGTCCAGGAACAACGCCCGCACCAGCATCAGGCCGATGACCGCGATGGCGACACCGATGGACGCGGCCAGCATCGCCTCCACCAGGAAGGGCAACTGGGTGTACCACCGGCTGGCGCCCACCAATCGCATGATCCCGATCTCGGTGCGGCGGGTGTAGGCCGCGACCTGCACCATGTTGGCAATCAACAGGATTGCCCCGACGGCCTGCACCAGCGCGACGGCGAACGCGGCATCTCGCAACCCGTCCAGCACCGCGAACAGCCGGTCGATGAGATCTTTTTCGTTGAGGATGCTGCGCACGCCGGGCTGCCCCTGCATCGCGGCATCGAATTCCGCATGCTGTTCGGGGTTGTTCAGCTTGACGATGAACGATGCGGGAAACGAGTCCTTCCCCGCGACATCCTTGAACTCCGGGAACTTCTTGATGGCGTCGTTGTAGGCGTCCTGCCGGTTGACGAACCGCACCGACTTGACGTCCTGTCGCGCATCGACCTTGTCGCGCAGCGCCTTACACGGAGCGGACACGCATGTCGCGTCGTTGGCCGAGATGTCGTCGGTAAGGAAGACCTGCGTCTCGACGCGGTCGAGATAGATCTCCCGGGAATTGTCGGCCAGCCGGACCACCAGCAGACCGCCGCCGAACAGCCCGATCGAGATGGCGGTCGTCAGGATCATCGCGGCCGTCATCGTGACGTTGCGGCGAAGCCCGGTCAGAACCTCATTGAGCAGGAAGCCAAAGCGCACTTAGCGGTCCATCCCGTAGATGCCGCGCTGCTCGTCGCGCACCAGCCTGCCCAACGACAGCTCAACGACGCGCTGGCGCATCGAGTCGACGATGTGATGGTCGTGCGTCGCCATCAACACCGTCGTCCCGGTGCGGTTGATCCGCTCCAACAAATCCATGATGTCCTTACTGGTATCTGGGTCGAGGTTGCCCGTCGGCTCGTCCGCCAGCAGTACCAGCGGCCGGTTGACGAACGCGCGGGCGATCGCCACCCGCTGCTGTTCACCACCGGACAACTCGTGGGGCAGCCGATTGGCCTTGCCGGACAGGCCGACGGTTTCGAGCACGTCGGGCACCACCCGGTTGATCGCCTCGGTTCGTTTGCCGATCACCTCCAGGGCGAACGCGACGTTCTCGTAGACCGTCTTTTGCTGCAGCAGGCGGAAGTCCTGGAAAACGCAGCCGATGACCTGGCGCAGCCGCGGGATGTGCCGGCCGCGCAGCTTGTTGACGTGGAACTTCGACACCCGGACATCGCCGGCCGACGGCGTTTCCGCGCCCAGCAGCAGGCGCATGAACGTCGACTTGCCCGAGCCCGACGGGCCGATCAGGAAGACGAATTCACCCTTGTCGATCTTGACGTTGACGTCTTCCAGCGCCGGGCGCGCCGACGCTTTGTACTTCTTGCTGACGTGGTCCAGGGTGATCATCACGGCACGCCAGTGTAGCGGTGATCTTCGCTGGCAGGCGAAGTCAACGGGCCGGGGGCGGCGTCGTGGGGGTCGGACCGGGACCGGGCTGCGGTTGCTCGGGCGTCGGCGTGGGGGGCGTCGTGCTGGGCGGGCAGAACGGCGCCGGGAGTATGCACGGCAGCTGCGGCATCTGGAACGGCGGCGTGGTGGTGGTCGTGGTCACCGGGGGCGGCGGCGGTGGTGGAGGCGGCGGCGTGGTCGTCGGGGTCGGCGTGTAGGTGACGGTGGCCGGCGGCTGCTGCAGGCGGCTGCGCGGCACCCACGTGTAGTTGGGGTCGGGCACGAACCCCGGCGGCACCACTTGCTGGGCCGGTGGCTTGGGCGCCGGTTCCGGGCGGTAGGTGTCGTAGGTCCACCACACCGCGAAGAAGACGATGATCAGCACGAGGGTCGACGTGCGCATCCGCCCGCCGAAGACGTAATTCGGCCAGCGATTGTCGGCATCCGTGTCGTCGCCGCGCTTCTCGAGGATGTTCAGGGTGAACTTCAACGCTTGTGCCCCGCACCTTGGATTTCATCGTCGGTTTGCTGTTCGGCGGCCTGGGCGGCCGGGACGGAGGGGTCCTCGACGAGCCCCACCCGCGCGTCCGCCGCCGTCACGATTCCGACGCGGGCCAGCGCCCTGATGACCAGGACGCGCAGCTGCCGGCCGACCTCGAACTGCTTGCCGGGCAAGGTCCGGGCCACCAGACGCAGCGTGACGGTGTCGACCGCGATGCTTTCGACACCCATCACGGTGGGCGCATCCAACAGCAATTCCCCCAGCACGGGGTTGTCCATCGCGCGGTCGCATTCCTGGTGTAGGACGTCGTTGACCCTGTTCAGGTCGGCGCTGGTCGACACCGGGATGTCCACCACCGCGCGCGCCCAATCCTTGGACAGGTTGACCACCTTGACGATCTGCCCATTCGGAATGGTCAACACCTCGCCATCCGGCGAGCGCAGCCGGGTCACTCGCAACGTCACGTTCTCGACCGTGCCGCTGGCCTCCGTGGCGGCAACGACGGTGAGGGTGACGAGATCCCCGAAGCCGTACTGCCTCTCCATCAGGATGAAGAAGCCGGACAGCAGGTCTTTCACCAACTGCTGGGCGCCGAAACCCAGCGCGGCGCCGACCACGGTGGCCGGCGCGACCAGTCCCCCCACCGAAAACTGCAGCACGTCGGCGATCTGCATCATGACCCAGATGCCGATGATGACGATTGACACCCAGGAGATCACCGACGCCACGGCTTGGCGGTGCTTGGAGGCTTCCGAGCGCACCAGCGCGTCGCTTTCGGCGAAGCCGAGGTTGAGCTGGCGGGTCACCTGCTGCGCCACCCAGTTGACGAACCGGGCCGCCAGCACCGCGGCGATCAGCACCATGGCGATCCGCAGACCCCTGGTGATGATCCACTCGCCGATCTCGCCCCGCCAGAAGTCGTGCCAGCGGTGCGTCATCGAGGCCGCGAGAATACTTGTGTTATTCGTCATCTTTTCGGTTGCGCCAACGGATTCCCGCTTCCAGGAATCCGTCGATGTCTCCATCCAGGACGGCCGCAGGGTTGCCGACCTCGTATTCGGTCCGCAGATCCTTGACCATCTGATAGGGGTGCAGCACGTAGGAGCGCATCTGGTTGCCCCACGAACTGCCACCTTCGCCTTTTAACGCGTCCAGTTCGGCGCGTTCTTCAGATCTCTTGCGCTCCAACAATTTTGCCTGAAGCACTCGCATCGCCGAGATCTTGTTCTGCAACTGCGATTTTTCGTTCTGGCAAGTTACGACGATACCCGTTGGGATGTGGGTTAAACGTACCGCGGAGTCGGTGGTGTTCACCGATTGGCCGCCGGGGCCACTCGAGCGGTAAACGTCAACGCGCACATCGCCTTCCGGAATGTCGATGTGATCGGTGGTCTCCACCACCGGCAGCACCTCGACTTCGGCGAACGAGGTCTGACGCCGGCTCTGGTTGTCAAATGGGCTGATTCGCACCAGCCGATGCGTACCCTGCTCCACCGACAGCGTGCCGTAGGCGAACGGCGCATGCACGGCGAACGTCGCGCTCTTGATGCCGGCCTCTTCGGCGTAGGAGGTGTCGAACAGCTCGACGGGATACTTGTGCTGCTCAGCCCACCGGATGTACATCCGCATCAGCATCTCGGCCCAGTCGGCGGCGTCCACCCCACCGGCCCCGGAGCGGATCGTGACCAGCGCCTCACGCTCGTCGTACTCGCCCGAGAGCAGGGTGCGCACCTCGGTGGCCTCGATCTCGGCCTGCAACGCCTTCAGCTCGGCGTCGGCCTCGACGAGCGCGTCAGCGGCGCCTTCGCCCTCCTCGGCGGCCAGCTCGTAGAGCACCGGCAGATCGTCCAGCCGCCCCCGCAGCTCTTCGATCCGGCGTAGTTCGCCCTGCGCGTGAGACAACTCGCTGGTCACCCGCTGGGCGCGGGCTTGGTCGTCCCACAACTGAGGATCGGACGCCTCGTGTTCGAGCTTCTCGATGCGGGCGCGCAGACCGTCCACATCGAGCACCCGCTCCACCGTGGTCAGGGTGGAGTCGAGGGCGGCGATGTCGGCTTGACGGTCGGGTTCCACAGCCGACAACGTTACCGGGGGCCTCCAACCTGCTCGGCCACCGGCGAGTGCTGAGGTCACGACCAGCGGTCATGCGTTTAGAGTCGAGTCACGATCATGTGCCCTGCTCGCGCGCGACAGCCCCTCTGCGCGCTGAACCGGGCCCGAATAGAAGGTCGAGAATGCGCCCATACCACGTTGCAATCGTCGGCTCCGGACCGTCGGGGTTTTTCGCCGCGTCATCCTTGCTGAAGGCGGCCGACGGATCCGAGGACATCGATGTCGCCGTCGACATGCTCGAGATGCTTCCCACCCCGTGGGGGCTGGTGCGCTCCGGCGTCGCCCCCGACCACCCGAAGATCAAGTCGATCAGTAAGCAATTCGAGAAGACGGCCCAAGACCCGCGCTTCCGTTTCTTCGGCAACATCGCAGTCGGCGAGCACGTGCAAGCCAGTGAGCTGGCCGAGCGCTACGACGCCGTCGTCTATGCCGTCGGGGCGCAGTCCGACCGCGCGCTGAACATCCCAGGCGAGGAGTTGCCGGGCAGTATTGCCGCCGTCGATTTCGTGGGCTGGTACAACGCGCACCCGAACTTCGAGGAGGCCACGCCCGACCTGTCGGGCGCGCGGGCCGTGGTCGTCGGCAACGGCAACGTCGCCCTCGACGTCGCGCGCATCCTGGTCACCGATCCCGACGTGCTGGGCCAGACCGACATCGCCGACCACGCGCTGGAGTCGTTGCGGCCGTGCGGAGTCGACGAAGTGGTGGTCATCGGTCGGCGTGGGCCGCTGCAGACCGCCTTCACCACGCTCGAACTTCGCGAGCTGGGCGAGCTGGAGAACGTCGACGTGATCGTCGATCCGGCCCAGCTCGAAGGCGTGAGCGACGAGGATGCCGCCGCTGCCGGCAAGACGGCCAAGCAGAACATCAATGTGCTGCGTGATTACGCGAAGCGCCCCCCGCGCCCGGGGCATCGCCGGATCGTGCTGCGCTTCATGACCTCGCCGATCGAGATCAAAGGCGAGGGCCGGGTGGAACGGATCGTGCTCGGCCGCAACGAGCTGACCACCGACGCCGACGGGCGGGTTTCCGCCAGCGACACCGGCGAGCGCGAGGAGCTGCCGGTCCAGCTGGTGGTGCGCTCGGTCGGTTACCGCGGCGTGCCCACCCCTGGGCTGCCGTTCGACGAGAAGACCGCGACGATCCCCAATAGTGGTGGCCGGGTCGACGGGAGCCGCAACGAATACGTGGTCGGGTGGATCAAGCGCGGGCCGACCGGCGTCATCGGCACCAACAAGAAGGACTCCCAGGACACCGTGGACACGCTGCTCGCCGACCTGGCCCGCGGCGACGACAGTGGTCTGGCGGATTTCCCGGACAACCACGCGGACCGGCTGGCGGACTGGCTGGCATCGCGCCAACCCAAACTGGTCACCTCGGCGCACTGGGAGCTCATCGACGCTCATGAGCGGGCGGCCGGGGAGCCGCACGGGCGCCCCCGCATCAAGCTGCCGAGTTTGGCCAAGTTGCTTCGGGTCAGCCACGGTTAGATCGCCGGCCCTACTCAACGCCGGCAATTCTCCGTAGCGTTGGGGTCGTGCGTAGCGACGAACCGGTGAGCGTGCTTACTGAAGACGAGAACTGGAATCTGTTGGGCAGCGTGACGCTGGGCCGGCTTGTCACCAACTTCGCCGGTGAGCCCGAGATCTTTCCGGTCAACTTCGTGGCGCAAGACCGGACCGTGCTGTTCCGGACCGCCGAGGGCACCAAGTTGTTCTCGGCCGTGGCGAACCACGCGGTGGTTTTCGAGGTGGACGACCACAACCTCGTCGAGGGCTGGAGTGTCATCGTCCGCGGTCGCGCTCGGCTGCTGAAAACCGACGCGGACATTCACAAGGCCGACCGCGCGCAGTTACTGCCCTGGACAGCCATACCCAAGCCGCACTATGTGCGGATCACCCCGACCGAAGTCACCGGCCGTCATTTCCGGTTCGGTCCGGAGCCCGAATCATAGGTTGCCGCAGCGGATCGCGAGCACGCAGTGCCCCGCGCCGGCTGAGATCGACACCGCTCGCAGTGCGGCTCCGCGCCGCCTCGCTTCCTCGAACGCACGCCACAACACCGTGCCGTTGTCCACTTCGACGACAACGCTGCTGACCTGCGCGGTGCAGACCGTGACCGCCGACCTCGATCAGCTTGAAACCCGTTTTGCCCCAAGGGATGTCCGTCTTCTACCTTGACCGGTTCGGGCGCGGCATCGACGGCCCGATGCGCGTCGGCCAACGCGGCGCGCGGATCGATGACGCAGACCAGTCGCGGCGGGGTGTCGCGGCTGACCGCCTCTCGATCGCCCACCGCCGCATGACGTGCCCGCCCGGGATACGTCGACTCCTACCGACAATTGCCGGAGCTGGATATATGTTGCTCATCGCGACTTCCTCCGTTGAACCATCGGGCATTCGCTATACCATTCGCCCTTAGGCTATTGCCCGTAAACCGCTCTCCCCCAATGGAATTGGGTCTAGAAATAGGCGCCATTCGACCCTATTGGCCGCGAAACTCCGGGAATTGACTGTTGCCATCGCGACGCGGGCAACCGAATACTGGGTGCGGACGAAAACCGGGTTTGTTTGACATGCGAGACAGCGGGCACCACAGCCATCACCGAGACGGGAGACCTCGCGCATGACCGCTCAACCGACATCCGCCCAACAGCCGTCGTCTCAACCCCTGGTCGGTAAAGGCTGGGTCCAGGGCGTCGCCCTCGTCATGATCTTCGGCTTCTTGGTGATGGGCATTCTGGCCTACCGCACCTATTCGGCGTCGATGCCGATGCCGGACAAAGTCGTCAGCGAATCCGGTCAGTTGCTGTTCACCGGCGAGGACATCACCCGTGGCCAGGAGCTCTACCAGGCGCGCGGGCTGATGGAATACGGCTCGGTGCTGGGCCACGGCGGCTACCTGGGGCCTGACTACACCGCCGAATATCTGCGCGCGGCGACGCAGGACGTCACCGATCAACTGCGAGCGCAGGGTGTCACCGATCCGCATGATCGGGTGGTCACCGAGTTCCGCACCAACCGCTACAACCCGGCCACCAAGACGTTGGTGTTCACCGATCGCCAGGCCGCGGCCTTCGACCACATTCAGAGCCGGTATGCCGCGTACTTCGGGGAGAACTCGACGAAATACGGCCTGCTGCCCCACATGATCACCGACAAGGCGCAAATCCGTGACCTGACGGGGTTCTTCGCCTGGACGGCGTGGGCCGCGGCGGCCGAGCGCCCGGGGCATAAGTACTCCTACACCAACAACTGGCCCGCCGAGCCACGAGTCGACAACGGCCCCACCGCCTCGGTGATCGTCTGGTCGGCGCTGTCGCTGATCACCTTGCTGGGTGGCATCGGCGTGATGTTCGCCGTGTACGGCCGGTGGAGCCAGAAGGTGGGTTGGCACAGCGCCGAGTCGTCCACCCTGTCCTTCCGTCAGCCCGGCGAAGTGGGCCTGACGCCGGCGCAGCGCGCCTGCATCTGGTTCTTCGCCGTCGTCTCAGTGCTGTTCCTGGCGCAAACGCTGCTGGGCGCGGCCGCCGAGCACTACCGGGCCGACTTGTCCACGTTCTTCGGCTTGGACCTGGCCCGGATATTGCCCTACAACCTGGCCCGCACTTGGCATCTGCAGCTGGCGCTGTTCTGGACCGCGGCGGCGTTTCTCGCCGGCGGCATCTTCCTGGTGCCGTTCATCGCGCGCCGGGAGCCCAAACGACAGGCCCTGCTGGCCTACGTGTTGCTCGGTGCGGTGGCGCTGGTGGTGTTCGGCTCGCTGATCACCGAGGCGCTGTCCATCTACGGCGTGATCCCCCCCGGCGGGCTCTTCTCCCAGCAGTGGGAATACCTCGACCTGCCGCGTCTGTGGCAGATCCTGCTGATTATCGGGATGTTCGTGTGGATCGCGATCATCTGGCGCGGCATGCGCGCGCGGCTCAAGGGCGAATCGAAGATGAACATGCCCTGGCTGTTCTTCTTCTCCGGGCTGGCGATCCCCGTGTTTTACACCGTGGGCCTGCTGGCCGGCAGCGGCACTCACTACACCGTCGCCGACTTCTGGCGGTTCTGGGTGGTGCACCTGTGGGTCGAGGACTTCCTCGAGCTGTTCACCACCGTGATGGTGGCCTACATGTTCGTGCTGCTGGGCGTGGTGCGCGAACGCATCGCGCTCGGGGTGATCTTCTTGGACGTCATCCTGTACTCCGCGGGCGGCGTCATCGGCACCATGCACCACCTGTACTTCTCGGGCACGCCGGTGGAGCACATGGCGCTGGGCGCGTTCTTCTCGGCGGCCGAGGTGATTCCGTTGACCTTCCTGACCGTCGAGGCGTGGGCGTTCCTGCAGCTGGGGGCGCGTCAGCAGTCCGGCGACGCCAACCCCTTCCCGCATCGCTGGGCGGTCATGTTCCTTGTCGCGGTGGGCTTCTGGAACTTCCTGGGGGCGGGCATCTTCGGATTCCTGATCAACCTACCGGTGGTGTCGTACTACCAGATCGGCACCGCGCTGACGGCCAACCACGGACACGCGGCGATGATGGGTGTTTACGGCATGCTTGCCGTCGGCCTGGCCATGTTCGCGTTCCGGTATGTGATCCCGGCCGACAAATGGCCCGAGAAGCTGGCCCGAATTTCGTTCTGGGGATTGAATATCGGCTTGGCATGGATGGTGTTCGCCACCCTACTGCCGCTGGGTGTGCTGCAGCTTTTCCACTCGGTCAACGACGGTTACTTCGAAGCGCGATCGCTGGGCTACATCACCAAACCCGGCAATGCGGTGCTCGAATGGCTGCGGATGCCGGGCGACATCATCCTGATCGTCGGCGGTGTGCTGCCCTTCGTCTGGATCGCCTGGACCGCGCTGCGCAACTTCCGCTCGGGTACCACGCTGGAGGAAATGCCCGAACACCCGCTCTACACCGAGGCCGCGGCCGACGAGGCCCAAGTCCCGGTGAAGGACTGACCGATGACTGCTCCGGCGACCTCGGTATGGCTGATCGCCGGGTATTCCCTGGCCCTGTTGGCCGTCGGCTGGAGTTTCGACGTCATGGCACGACGGGCATCAGCGCACGCGGCGCGCTGGCGCACAGGGCAATTCACCTACCGGCCCGACCATGACGCATGGATCTGCCCGCAGGACCATTGGCTGTGGCCGACGTCGTTCGATCCGAAGCATCGGGTCATGCGATATCGCGCATCACCGGTGGTCTGTAACAGCTGCCCCGTCAAATCCGGCTGCACCACGTCCGAGCACGGTCGCGAGATAAGCCGCGAGGTCGACCCGTGGCCGCATTCGGACGCCGGCCGGTTTCACCGCGGAATCGCCTGCTGCGTGGCCGCATTGGGGATCGTCTTACCGCTGGCCACATTGATCGCCAACCACTCGGCCGCGGACGCGCTGGTCCTGACGGCGACCGTGCTGCTCGTCGCGCTGCTCGGAGCACCGCTCGTCCGCCACCTGTGGAGCACTCCCTCCAACGCCCCCGAACACCTTCCGCACCGCACCGCGATCGAGGACCAGGTGGCCGCGGCGATCGACCGCTATTCCACGCACTGGGGCGGCTGGAAAAGCAAGGAGGACAATACGACATGACCACGCTGGTGATCGGCCTCATCGCCGCCGGGATCGTTGTGCTGGTGGTACTCGCGACCTGGTCGCTGGCGGTGCTACGTGAATACGAACGCGGTGTGGTGTTCCGGATGGGGCATGTACGTCCGCTGTACGCCCCGGGTCTGCGGCTCCTTATCCCGCTTCTGGACAAGATGATTCGCGTCGACCAACGCCTGGTCACGCTGACCATTCCGCCGCAGGAGGTGATCACCCGCGACAACGTGCCGGCCCGTGTCAACGCCGTCGTGATGTTCCAGGTGACCGATCCGCTGAAAGCGATTCTGGCGGTGGAGAATTACGCGGTCGCCACCTCGCAGATCGCGCAGACCACCCTGCGTTCGCTGCTGGGCCGGGCGGACCTGGACACGTTGCTCGCGCATCGCGAGGACCTCAACAGCGATCTGCGCACGATCATCGAGAAGCAGACCGAACCGTGGGGTGTTCAGGTCCGTGTCGTGGAGATCAAGGACGTCGAGATCCCCGAGTCGATGCAGCGGGCGATGGCCCGCGAGGCCGAGGCCGAACGCGAACGCCGCGCCAAGGTCATCAACGCGCGCGGCGAGCTGCAGGCCTCGGAGGAGCTGCGCGAGGCCGCCGAGACCCTCTCGAAGAGCCCGGCCTCGCTGCAGTTGCGGTACCTGCAGACGCTGCTGGAGCTGGGGGCGGATCAGAACTCGACCGTCGTCTTCCCCTTGCCGGTCGACATCATCACGCCGTTCCTGCGGAATCCGGAGATGCTGCGGGGCGTGGTCGACAATTTCAACCGCCGCGGATGACGACCGGTCCGACGCCGGAGTTAGCCCAAATATCAAGCGCGTCAATTACTTTCACTATTCAGCACGCGTAGATCAAGCGCTGAGTTTGGTTAACGGAGAGTGAACGCCAGGCAAACGCAATCTTAATTCTGCCTGGTCGGAGCCGGGAAATGAGCAAAAGCCCGCACGCGTCGGCGGCACCTGCGACCTTTGAAGAGCCCGAAAACCCGAAGGTCACTCGCGATGCCCTGTGCGAACGGTCCGCCCACTCGATAAGTACCGCGCTGCCCGCTAGGCACGCGCGGAGCGATCGTGTGCGGCCGTCCCATCCTCCGGCGCGAGCGTGAGCTTTGCCGGCTTGCAGAGCCGGTTTGGCAGCGGCCCACCACCCACTTTGATCAACGCCGGTGCGGCGACGCCGGCGCCAGCGGCGTTTGTCCGCAAACCGCACTTTGAGGGGATGTCTCCACCATGGATTGGGCTTTTCTTCCACCAGAAATCAACTCCGCCCGGATGTATACGGGGCCCGGAATGGGCTCGCTGTTGGCCGCGGCGGGAAGCTGGGACGCGCTGTCGGCCGAGCTGAGTTCGGCCGCCGAAGGCTACGAATCGGCACTCTCGGGCCTGGACCTGCAATGGCGCGGTCCCGCAGCGCAGGCGATGGCGTTCGCGGCCGCCCGCTACGCGGAATGGCTACAAGCGACCGCCGAGCAGACCCGGCAGACGGCCATGCAGGCGCGGACGGCCGCGGCCGCCTATGAGCAGGCCTACGCGATGACGGTGCCCCCACCGGTGGTCACCGCCAACCGCGCGCTGCTGGCGTCGCTGGTGGCGACGAACATCGTCGGCCAGAACACCGCGGCCATCGCGGACACCGAGGCGCAGTACGCCGACTATTGGGCCCAGGACGCCGCCGCCATGTCCGGCTACTCCGTGTCCTCGGCGGCCGCGACCCGGTTGCCGCAGTTTGCGCCCGCGAACAACTCCACCAACGAGTCCGGGGTGGGCGCCCAGAAGGCCGCCGTGACCGCGGCCAACACCAACGCTGCCGCCAACAAGGCCGTCACGCAGAGTTTTTCACCGTTGTCCACGCAGCAAACGGGCAACACCTACAACTACTACGGCGACATCTATGACTTGTCCGATACGACAGCGGCGGCCGGCGGCAGACCGTTCTTTGCGGCCCTCGACGCCATTCAGGGCACCGGCGTCGGCTTCAGCGCTCCCTACAACATGGAGCAGTTCGTATCCGGCATCATCGGGGCCGAGAACAATTTGGGCATTCTCGCCAAACCCTTGGCCGCTGCCCCTGCCCTCGCGGCCCCCGCGCTCAGCAGCACCACAACGAGTCTCGGCGGGGGTCTCGGCGGAGGGCTGGGCAACGTCACAGCGACCCTCTCGCACGCCGGATCGATCGGGCCGATGTCCGTGCCGGCAAGCTGGGCCGCGCCCACGAGCACCCATATCTCGCCGTTGGAACCGGCCGGTTTCACCACGCTGCCGGGAACCGAGGAGCCGGTAGCGTCCGGTTATCCCGGCTACCCCGGCATGCCAGGTGGCGGCGCCTCGCGATCCGTCGGAGCGGGTGTCCCGCCCCGCTACGGCGTGCGGCTCACGGTGATGCCACGCCCGCCGGCTGCCGGGTGACGTGCCGCGAGCAGAGTCGCTGCACGCAGCTGATAGCGCTGTAAGACAATGGATTTTGGCCTTCTTCCACCAGAGGTGAACTCTGGCCGCATGTACGCGGGCCCCGGCTCGGGCTCGTTGTTGGCCGCCGCGGGAAGCTGGGACTCACTGGCGGCCGAGTTGAGCATCACGGCCGCCGTGTACGAATCGGTGCTGTCTGGCCTGACGGGCCTGTCCTGGTACGGGCCCGCCTCCCAGGCGATGGCGGCCAGCGCCGCCCCTTACGTGGGATGGCTGCACGCGACCGCCGAGCGCGCACAGCAGACGGCCATCCAGGCCAGGGCGGCGGCAGCAGCCTACGAGCTGGCGCGCGCCATGACCGTGCCCCCGCCCGCGGTCGCGGCCAACCGCACCCAATTGGCGACGCTGGTGGCAACGAACTTCTTCGGGCAGAACACCGCCGCGATCGCGGCGAACGAGGCCCAGTACGCCGAATACTGGGCCCAGGACGCCTCCGCGATGTACAGCTATTCCGCCAGTTCTGCTGCAACGGTGCAGTTTTCGCCGTTCTCTGCCCCGCGCCAAGCGACCACTCAGGATGGGGTGACAGCGCAGCAGGACGCCGTCACGCAAGCTACCGCCAATGCCGCGAACTCGAATGCGGGCCCGGGCTCGCAGCTGTTCGCGTTTTCCAGAAGAGACGGATTCGCGCGAATCCTGGACACCATCCAGGGGGCCCAGGTCGCGTTCCGATCAATCTTCACCACGGAGGGGTTCAACGCCGGAATCATCCAGGCCGACAAGAACTTGGGCATCTTGCCGAACCTCGCGGCGGTTCCGGCCGCGCTCCCGAAGGTCCCCGCGTTCAGCGGTGCCGCCTCCGGTCTGGGGAACGTCAATGCGGTGCTCGCCCGCGCCGGCCGGATCGGCTCGATGTCAGTGCCCGCGGGGTGGGCCGCCGCGGCCGGGGGCCCCGCCACGGCGGTGCCCGGCGGCGGCTTGTCCGGCCTGCCGGCGACCGAGGCGATAGCCCGCACCGGGCCCGCCACCGCCGGCATTCCCGGAATACCTGGGGGGAGAGTCTCGCGGGCCGCGCTTGTGGTGCCCCGCTACGGCGTTCGCATCACGGTCATGACACGCCCACCCGCGGCCGGCTGAGGCGCGCCTAGCCCGGCGGTGGCTCCTGCGGCGCGGGTGGTTCCGGCGGTGCGAATTTCCAGTTGTCCGGATTCTTCGACGAATACAGCACCGGAAACAGTTGACCAATGGTCGGCCATTGATTCACGTCGACGGCCATGCGCTGATAAACCGCGTGTTCGTTGACCGAGGGGCCGTTGATCACCCCGGCGATGGTGACGAACTGCTCGCCGGTCGCATCGGGCCGCGGGCTGATTCCGGTCACCAGCAGGGTGCCGCTCAGCAGCTCACCGCGGGGGCCGCGCGGGACGAACCGCTGGACCAGAAATACCGCCAGCACCGCGACCAGCAGGAGCAGCAGTCCGAATTCCCACACCCCGCCATGGTAGGGCCGTGATAAGACTGCGCCATGGGTTCCGACGATCTGGCGCTGGCACTGGCGCTGGCCGACCGCGCAGACTCGTTGACCTCCTCCCGCTTCGGGGCGCTGGACCTGCGCGTCGACACCAAACCGGACCTGACGCCGGTGACCGATGCCGACCGCGCCGTCGAAACCGAGCTGCGCGAGGTGCTCGCGCGCGAACGGCCGGATGACAGCATCGTCGGCGAAGAATTCGGCGGAGACACCGCCTTCACTGGGCGGCAGTGGATCATCGACCCGATCGACGGCACCAAGAACTTCGTCCGCGGCGTGCCGGTATGGGCGACTTTGATCGCGTTGCTGCACGACGGCGTCCCCGTCGTCGGCGTGGTGAGCGCCCCGGCGCTGCAGCGCCGGTGGTGGGCCGCGCAGGGCCATGGCGCGTTCGTCGCGGTCAACGGCGCATCACCCCGTCGGATATCGGTTTCCTCAGTGGCGCAACTGAATTCGGCCAGCCTGTCGTTCTCCAGTCTGTCCGGGTGGGCGCAGCTCGGCGTGCGGGACCGCTTCATCGCACTGACCGATGCGGTGTGGCGGGTGCGCGCGTTCGGCGACTTCTTGTCCTATTGCCTGGTGGCCGAGGGGGCGGTCGACATCGCCGCCGAACCGGAAGTGTCGGTATGGGATCTCGCCGCGCTGGACATCCTGGTGCGCGAAGCGGGCGGGACGCTGACGGCGCTCGACGGCACCGCGGGCCCGCATCACGGCAGCGCCGTGGCCACCAACGGCCTGCTGCAGCGGCAGGTGCTCGGCAGCCTCACTGTGAATTAGTTAACAGGTGTTCTCTGTGATCTTACTCCGGAGTAAGATTGGCTCTATCCGCTTGCCCGACAAACCTGAGGCCGCTGACCCATGACCGATTCCGGTTCACCACAAACAACCTCCCGCTCCCGCGCGAAACGGCGCGACCATAAGTCCGCGGTCGGCTTGCAACCGCACAAACGCACCGGCGTCGACATCGCCATCGCGCTCATCACCCCGCTCGTCGGTCAGGAATTCCTGGACAAATACCGGCTGCGCGACCCGCTCAACCGCGCCCTGGGCTACGGCACGAAGACGATCTTCTCAACGGCCGCCACGACCTCTCGTCAGTTCAAGCGGGTCCAGAATGTGCGCACCGGGCCGACCCGACTCAAGTCGAGCGGCAAGGACTATTTCGACCTGACGCCCGACGACGAGCAGAAGATGATCGTCGAGACGCTCGACGAATTCGCCGAAGAAGTGCTGCGGCCCGCGGCGCACGACGCCGACGAGGCGGCCACCTACCCCCGTGACCTGATCGCCAAGGCCGCCGAACTGGGCATCACGGCGATCAACATTCCCGAGGATTTCGACGGCATCGCCGCGCACCGCTCCAGCGTGACCAACGTGCTGGTCGCCGAGGCACTCGCCTACGGCGACATGGGTTTGGCGTTGCCGCTGCTGGCGCCGGGAGGCGTGGCCTCCGCGCTGACCCATTGGGGCAGCGCCGATCAGCAGGCCACCTACCTGCCGGAGTTCGCCGGCGAGAACGTGCCGCAGGCCTGCGTGGCCATCGCTGAACCGCAACCGCTCTTCGACCCCACCCGGCTGAAGACGACCGCGGTGCGCACCCCGAGTGGCTACCGCCTCGACGGGGTGAAGTCGTTGGTGCCGGCCGCGGCCGACGCCGAGCTTTTCATCGTCGGCGCCCAGCTCGACGGCAAGCCGGCCCTGTTCATCGTCGAATCGTCGGCGAAAGGCCTCACCGTGAAAGCCGACCCCAGCATGGGGCTCCGCGCGGCGGCCCTGGGCCACGTCGAGCTCTCCGGGGTGTCGGTCCCGCTGGGCGCGCGGCTCGGCGAGGACGACGCGTCGGATCAGGATTACTCCGAGGCGATCGCGCTGTCCCGGCTGGGCTGGGCGGCGCTGACGGTCGGCACGTCGCACGCCGTCCTCGACTACGTCGTCCCCTACGTGAAGGAACGCGAGGCCTTCGGCGAGCCGATCGCGCATCGCCAGGCGGTGGCCTTCATGTGCGCCAACATCGCCATCGAATTGGACGGGCTGCGGCTGATCACCTGGCGCGGCGCGGCACGCGCCGAGCAGGGCCTGCCGTTCATCCGCGAGGCGGCGCTGGCCAAGCGGCTCGGCGCCGACAAGGGCATGCAGATCGGACTGGACGGTGTTCAGCTGCTCGGCGGCCACGGCTACACCAAGGAGCACCCGGTCGAGCGTTGGTACCGCGACCTGCGGGCCATCGGCGTCGCCGAGGGTGTCGTGGTCATCTAGCAGTCACTAAGTCGTTAACCCATTCGAGCTGAAAGTTCAATCATGGCAATCAATCTGGAACTTCCCCGCAAGATGCAAGCGGTGACGACCAAGACGCATCAGGGCGCCGCTGAGTTGATGCGGCCGATCGCCCGCAAGTACGACCTCAAGGAGCACGCGTACCCGGTCGAGCTCGACACCCTGTTCAGCCTCTTCGAAGGCGCTTCGGAGTCATTCGAATTCGCCGGAGCGAACGCACTGGGCGGCGAGGACGAAGAGCGGGACAAGAACCACAACGGCGCCAACATGGCCGCACTGCTCCAGACCCTAGAAGCCAGCTGGGGCGACCTCGCGATGATGCTCTCGGTCCCTTACCAGGGGCTGGGCAACGCCGCCATTTCCGCGGTCGCCAACGACGAGCAGCTGCAACGCCTCGGCAAGGTCTGGGCGGCGATGGCGATCACCGAACCCGGCTTCGGGTCGGACTCGGCGGCGGTCGCGACGACCGCCACCCTGGACGGCGACGAGTACGTGATCAACGGCGAGAAGATCTTCGTTACCGCCGGGTCGCGCGCCACCCACATCGTGGTGTGGGCGACGCTGGACAAGTCACAGGGCCGCGCGGCGATCAAGTCGTTCGTCGTGCCGCGCGAGCACCCCGGGGTCACGGTCGAGCGGCTCGAGCACAAGCTGGGCATCAAGGGTTCCGACACCGCCGCCATCCGGTTCGACAATGTCCGCATCCCGAAGGAAAACTTGCTCGGCAATCCCGAAATCGAGGTCGGCAAGGGCTTTGCCGGTGTCATGGAGACCTTCGACAACACCCGCCCCATCGTCGCCGCCATGGCCGTTGGGGTGGGCCGCGCGGCGCTGGAGGAAATTCGCAAGATCCTCACCGACGCCGGCGTGGAGATCTCCTACGACCGGCCGTCGCACGCCCAGAGCGCTGCGGCGGCGGAGTTCTTGCGGATGGAAGCCGACTGGGAGGCCAGCTACCTGCTGTCGTTGCGGGCGGCCTGGCAGGCCGACAACAAGATCCCCAACTCCAAAGAAGCGTCGATGAGCAAGGCCAAGGCCGGCCGGATGGTCACCGACGTCACCCTCAAGTCCGTCGAATTGGCCGGCACCGCAGGTTATTCCGAGCAGACCCTGCTAGAGAAGTGGGCGCGCGACTCCAAGATCCTGGACATCTTCGAGGGCACCCAACAGATCCAGCAGCTGGTGGTCGCCCGCCGACTGCTCGGCCTGTCGTCGGCCGAGCTCAGGTAACGCCCCCGTCCAGCCCACTCGCGGGTTTTCACGCGGTGAGGTTAGCGTCGAGGAATGGACACGTTTCACGCGCTTGTCGCGCGCCAACATGGTGACCGGATCACCGCATCGGTCGAGACACTTCGTCCCGACGACCTGCCGCCCGGGGACGTGACGATCCGGGTCCTGTATTCGAGCGTCAACTACAAAGACGCCCTGGCCTTGACGCCCGGCGGCGGCGTGGTGCGCAACTATCCCGTGGTGCCCGGCATCGACCTGACCGGCGAGGTCGTGGAGTCGACGTCGGCCGACTTCGCCGTCGGCGACAACGTGCTGGCCCACGGCTATTTGATCGGCACCGGCCACCACGGCGGCTACGCGGAGTACGCACGGTTACCGGCCGACCAGGTGGTGGCGCTCGGCGCGTTGAGTCCACACGAGGGCGCGGCGATCGGAACCGCGGGCTTCACCGCGGCGATGAGCGTGCAGGCGCTGATCGACTGGGGCGTTGCGCCCGACGCCGGCGCCATCGTGGTCACCGGGGCCACCGGCGGTGTCGGCTCGGTCAGCGTGGACCTGCTGGCGGCCGCCGGGTACCGCGTCGTCGCCTCGACCGGCAAGGCCGACGCCGCCGAGCGGCTGAAAGCCCTTGGCGCCGCGGAGGTTATCGGCCGCCTACCCGCCGATCCCGACGCCAAGCCGCGCGCGCTCGGCAAGGCGCGCTGGGCCGGCGGGGTGGATTGTGTGGGTGGGGCGACGCTCGCCGACGTGCTCAGCACCATCGACTACGGCGGCGCGGTGGCGGCCAGCGGTCTCACCGGGGGTCCGGCCCTGCACACCACGGTGATGCCGTTCATCCTGCGCGGTGTCGCGCTGCTGGGAATGGACTCGGTGCTCATGCCCATCGGGCGGCGGCGCGCGCTGTGGGCCCGGCTGGGTGATTCGTTGCGGCCGCGTCACCTCGACTCGCTGGTCAGCGATGTCGACGTGAAGGACGTGGTCGGGGTGATCGATCAGGTGCGCGCCGGCAAGTTCTCCGGCCGGGCCGTGGTGCGGGTCGCAGGCGGTTTTTGAGCCGGCAGTAGGCTCTGCTGGCATGCGCGCGGTACGGGTGACTCGGCTCGATGGTCCAGACGCGGTCGAGTTGGCCGACATCGACGAACCGACGGGCGACGGGGTCGTCGTCGACGTGCACGCCGCCGGGGTGGCGTTCCCGGACGCGCTGCTCACCCGCGGCCTATACCAATACCGCCCGGAGTTGCCGTTCGTGCTCGGCGCCGAGATCGCCGGCGTGGTCCGGTCGGCGCCCGAGGGCGCGCACGTGCGTCCCGGCGACCGGGTCGTCGGCCTCACGATGCTGTCCGGCGGCATGGCCGAGGTCGCGATCTTGGCCCCGGACCGGGTGTTCAAGCTGCCCGACAACGTGAGCTTCGAGGCCGGCGCCGGCCTGCTCTTCAATGACCTGACCGTGTACTTCTCGCTCACCGTGCGGGGCCGGCTGCAGCGCGGTGAGACGGTGCTCGTCCACGGCGCGGCCGGCGGCATCGGGACCTCGGCGCTGCGGCTGGCGCCGGCGCTGGGGGCCTCGCGCACCATCGCCGTCGTCAGCACGCAGGACAAGGCCGACATCGCCACGGCCGCCGGCGCGACGGACGTGGTGCTGGCCGACGGGTTCAAGGACGCGGTCAAGGAGCTGACCCACGGCCGCGGCGTCGACATCGTCGTCGATCCGGTCGGCGGTGACCGGTTCACCGATTCCCTGCGCTCGCTCGCCCCCGGGGGACGGCTTCTGGTCGTCGGATTCACCGGCGGGGAAATCCCCACCGTCAAGGTCAACCGATTGCTGCTCAACAACATTGACGTCGTCGGCGTCGGTTGGGGCGCGTGGGCGGGGACGCATCCGGGCGCGCTGGCCGAGCAGTGGGCCGGACTCGAGCGGCTGCTCACCTCCGGGGAGCTGGCCCCGCCCGAGCCGGCGACCTATCCGCTGGCGGAGGCCGCGGCCGCGGTCGCCTCGCTGGAGAACCGCACCGCCAAGGGCAAGGTCGTGCTGCGCGTCCGGGGTTGACGGAGACGCCTGTGGCGACTGTGACTCACGCGGGACGGGGACGACGACGGCCTCGCGACAACGCCGATGCCGCCCTTGTGTCCGACCAAAACAAAAAGTAATGTCACTTTCAGTTTTGTGACCGCCGAGCTTGGCCCATCGGAGGAGCCGTCCATGGAATCCTTTGTGCACCTGCGGAAAGGCCGAACGCCACGCCGCCTGCATGCCGACCTCGACGGGCTCAAGGACGACGAGCTGGGCCGCGGCGGATTCACCGGCCGCACCGCCAACCTCTATCGGCGCAACGATCCCACCGCCTACCGATCGGTCGGCCCGCTGCGCCCCCTCGACGTGCTGTCCAGTGAGCTCAAGCCGGCTGACGCCACGGACGCGGGCGGCGGGCCGCTGCTGATGTTCAGCAACGACGACTGCCGAATTCTGTTGAGCCGCCGCCAAGAGCCGATGCCGTTCTATGCCCGTCACGTCGACGGCGACCTGCTGTGCTTCGTTCACCAGGGCAGCGGCCTGGCCGAGACCGAGTTCGGGCCGCTGCGCTACCGGGAGGGCGACTGGCTGTACATCCCGAAGGCATGCACCTGGCGCCAGCTGCCCGACACCGCGACGACGATGCTGATGATCGAGGCCAGCGACGAGTTTCGGATACCGCCACCCGGCGCGCTGGGCCGCCACTTCCCCTTCGACCCGTCGCAGGTGGTCATCCCCGAGCCGGCCCCCGCCGACGAGGGCGATTCCGGCGGCGAGTACGAGGTCCGGCTCATCCATGATGGCGGCCCGACAACGCTGTTCTACCAACATAATCCGCTCGACGTCGAGGGATGGCGCGGTGACAACTTCGCGTTCACGTTCAACATCGCCGACTACAACGTCGTCACCTCCGACAGCGTCCACCTGCCGCCGACCGTGCACCTGTTCATGCAAGCCACCGGCGTCTACGTGATGAACTTCCTGCCCAAGCCCGCCGAAGGCATCCCGGGCACCGAGCGCACACCGTGGTATCACCGCAACGTCGACTACGACGAGATCGCCTTCTTCCACGGTGGCTCGCTCTATGGCATCCCGATGCCGCCCGGCCTGATTTCGCATGCGCCGCAAGGGGTTCACCACGGCGCACCGGAGAAGGCGCGCGAGCGGGCGCGCCGCAAGTTCGACGAGTACTCCCGCGTCGACTGGCAGGTGATCGCCATCGACACCCGCCGGCGGCTGACCCCGTCGGCCGAGGTACTGGCCCACGACCTAGGACAACATTGATGACCCGCGCCGTTAAGCACGAGTACGACCGCATCCCCTATCTCGTTGCCTTCCAGAACAATTCGGGTGTCCGGGACGTCTACGGCGGCCTGGCCGAGATCACCGTGCTGGAAAGCTACCTGCTCAAGCCGAAGGACAAGCCGTCGGACACGGTGCTGGTGTTCATGCACCCGATCGGCGGCGGCGCCTACCTGCCGATGATCAATGCCCTGGCCCGGGCCGGTCATCACGTCATCTACTGCAACAGCCGCTTCCGCGGCACCGACTCGGCGCTGCTGATGGAGAAGGTGGTCGAGGATCTCGGCGAGTGCATCAAGGACGCCAAGAAACGCCTGGGCTACTCCAAGGTGGTGCTCGCCGGATGGAGCGGCGGCGGTTCACTGTCGGTGTTCTACCAGCAGCAGGCGCAGAATCCGACCATCACGTCCAGCCCGACCGGTGACGGACCCGACCTGACCAAACTCGACCTGCCCCCGGCCGACGGCATCATGCTGCTGGCCGCGCACATCAGCCGGCACGGCACGCTGACCGAATGGCTGGACGCGTCGATCCTCGACGAATCCGACCCCACCCAGCGCGATCCCGAGCTTGACCTGTACAACCCCGACAATCCGAACCAGCCGCCCTACAGCCAAGAATTCCTGGCCCGGTACCGGCAGGCGCAGATCGACCGCAACCGTCGTATCACCGCGTGGGTCAAGGAAAAACTGGCCGAGCTGAAGGCCGCCGGCCGGCCGGACGACGAGTTCGGGTTCGTCGTGCACGGCACCATGGCCGACCCGCGGTGGCTGGACCCGACCGTCGATCCCAACGAACGCGCCCCGGGGACGTGCTACCTGGGGGATCCTCAAGTGGTGAACATGAGCCCCGTCGGGTTGGCCCGATTCTCCACGTTGCGCGGCTGGCTCTCGCAGTGGAGCTACGACGACGCCCGCGGCGACGCGGTCACCTGCGGGCCCGACATCGCGATCCCGGCGCTGGTGATCGGTAACCTCGCCGATGACGCCTGCACGCCCAGCCACACCCGCCGGCTCTTCCAAGCGATCGGGCACCCCGACAAGGAGATGCACGAAATTCCCGGCGCCACACACTATTACGCGGGACCCGACCAGCGCGAGGCGCTGCGCACGGCCGTCACCATCGTCACCGACTGGCTGGTCCGGCACGACTTTGCGAGCGCCGAGTGACTACTTCCGCCGGCGACGATGCAGAGCGCAGCGATGAGGCGGGGGCACCTCCCGCTTGCGGGGGAGAGCGGCGCATCGATGTAGCGGGTCCGCTCGACGGCGTCCGGGTCCTCGAACTCGGCACGTTGATCGCCGGCCCGTTCGCCGGCCGGCTGCTGGGCGACATGGGGGCCGACGTCATCAAGGTGGAACTGCCCAAGGCCCCGGACCCATTGCGCACCTGGGGCCAGGCCGAAGTCGATGGGCAGCACGTCTTTTGGACGGTGCACGCGCGCAACAAGAGGGCCATCACCCTCGACCTGCGCCACCCCCGGGGGCGCGAACTGTTCTGTGAGCTCGTCGAGAAATCCGACATCGTGGTGGAGAACTTCCGCCCCGGCACGCTGGAAAAATGGAACCTGGGCTACGACGTGCTCAGTCAACGCAATCCGGGCATCATCCTGGTGCGCGTGTCCGGCTACGGGCAGACCGGACCCGACGCCTCCAAAGCCGGCTACGCCTCGGTCGCCGAGGCGGCCAGCGGACTGCGACACCTCAACGGTTTCCCCGGCGGCCCGCCGCCGCGGCTGGCGCTCTCGCTCGGTGACAGCCTGGCCGGCATGTTCGGCGCCCAGGGCGCGCTTGCCGCGCTGTACCGCCGCAGCATCACCGGGCGCGGCCAGGTGGTCGACGTCGCGCTCACCGAATCCTGTTTGGCCGTCCAGGAATCCACGATCCCCGACTACGATGTCGGCGGTGTGGTGCGCGGACCGTCGGGCACCCGGCTGGAGGGCATCGCCCCGTCCAACATCTACCGCAGCGCCGACGGCTCGTGGGTGGTGATCGCCGCCAACCAGGACACCGTCTTCGCCCGGCTGTGCAAGGCCATGGGGCGCCCGGAGCTGGCCACCGACGACCGGTTCGCCACGCATGTCGCACGCGGCCGCAACCAGGACGAGCTCGACAACATCATCGGCTGCTGGGCCGCCGCACGCCAACCGGGCGAGATCATCGAAACCCTTTCCGCGGCAGGCGTGATTGCGGGGCCGATCAACACGGTCGCCGAGGTCGTCAACGACCCGCAGCTGCGGGCCCGCGACATGCTGGTCGAGCACTACGACCAGCGGCTGCAACGCAATGTCCTCGGGCCCGGCATCGTTCCCGTGCTCTCGGAATCTCCGGGCCGGCTGCGCAACGCCGGTCCCGCGCGACCCGGCCAACACAACGACGACGTCTACACCGGGTTGCTGGGCAGGACCGCCGAGGAGCTCGAGGAGCTGCGCGCCGAGGAGGTACTGTGACCACCCAGCACGTCGATATTCGCGAGGTCTCTCTGCGCGACGGTCTACAGATCGAGACGCCAATCCCGTTGCCGGCCAAGCTCGAACTGCTGGCCGCGGTCGCGGCCACCGGGGTCCGCCAGGTGGAGGCCACCGCGTTCGTCTCCCCGACGAAGGTGCCGTCGATGGCCGACGCCGCCGAGCTCGCCGCCCATCTGCACGACTACCCCGACATCGAATTCTCCGCGCTGGTCGCCAGCCCCAACGGGGCCAAGCGGGCCGTCGCCGCGGGTCTGCGCTCCATCGAGTACGTGGTGGCCGCCGACGACACGTTCAGCCAGGCCAATGTCGGGCGCACCAGCGCCGAGGCCACCAAGGCGATCGACGAGATCGTCGCCA
The DNA here is from genome assembly GCF_976985685.1 of Mycobacterium sp. NTMscope_Eco_3. Lineage (NCBI taxonomy): Bacteria > Bacillati > Actinomycetota > Actinomycetes > Mycobacteriales > Mycobacteriaceae > Mycobacterium > Mycobacterium sp. NTMscope_Eco_3. The sequence continues at coordinate 4,011,164 of NZ_CDRJYZ010000001.1, forward strand.
TCGCGCACGACGGCCCCGCCCCCCGGGTCACCGTCGAAGTGGTGATCGCCACCGCGTGGGATTCGCCGTTCGAAGGTCCCACCCCGCCGCAGCGGGTGCTCGACATCGCCGCGGCCGCGCGCGAGCGCGGCGCCGACCGCCTGTCGATCGCCGACACGATCGGCACCGCCACCCCGGGCCGCGTGAGTTCGCTGATCGCCCAACTGCGTCCGGTCATCGGGGACATGCCGCTGGGCGGTCATTTCCACAACACCCGCGGCTCCGGGCTGGCCAGCGCGTACGCGGCGGTCAGCTCCGGGGTGACCCGGCTGGACGCCTCGGTCGGCGGCCTGGGCGGCTGCCCGTTCGCGCCGGGCGCCACGGGCAACATCGCCACCGAGGATCTGGTGTACCTGCTGCGCGATAGCGGTATCGGCGTCGACGTCGACCTGGATGCCGCCATCGCCGCGGCCGCCGTGGCGAAGTCGTTGGTGGGCCACGATCTGCCGAGCGCCCTGTTGCGCGCCGGCGACCGACCGAGACATTGAGTGCGGGGGAACTGATGTCCGCCCCGGAGGCAACCCGCGAGCTGACCGCCAAAGGCCGCCAAACCAGGCAGGCCCTCGAGCAGGCCGCCCGTAAGCTGTTCGCCGAACGGGGCTTTCACGGCACCACGTTGGCCGACATCACGTCGGCCGCCGGGAAATCGCCGGCGGTGTTCTACCGCTACTTCACCGACAAGGAAGATTTGTTGGCGGCGCTGGCGGAATCGTTCCTGCATGAGGTGGTCACACCGTCGGGGTTGAGCGTTCACCTGCCGGACTCCCCCGACGACGACGCGTTCTTCACCTCGGTGGTCACCGGTTACTGGAACATGTTCAAACAGAACATCGGCATCATGATCGCGGTGGCCCAGCTGGCCGCCACCCAGCAGCGCTTCGCCGCCGTGCAAAACGAATTCCGGCGCTTCGGCATGGATCTCGTGGCGGCCTCGGTGCGCCGCGCCCAGGATCAGGGATACGGCGCCGAGCTGCATCCCCAGCACACCGCGGCGGCCATCGCCTTGCTCTTCGAGAACTTCACCACCGTCTTCGTCGGCCCCTCCAACCTCGGCATCAAGATCAGCGACAAGGACGCCATCGCCACCCTGTCGACGATCTGGAAGAAAACTCTGTACGGCGCGTAAGGAGATACTTGTGGATTTCACGCTGCCCGAACACCTTCCGGGTGTGCTCGCCGAGATGGACGAGTTCATCGAGGCGGAGATCAAACCGCTGGAACGCGAGAACATCCAGTATTTCGACCAGCGCCGCGAGCACGCGCGCACCGATTGGGACAACGACGGCATCCCGACCCGCGAGTGGGAGGACCTGCTCGCCGAGATGCGCAGGCGCGCCGACAGGGCGGGCTGGCTGCGCTACGGCTTGCCGGCCTCGCTGGGCGGCCGTGACGGCAGCAACGTCGACATGGCCGTCATCCGGGAACACCTGGCGCACAAGGGCCTTGGCCTGCACAACGATCTGCAGAACGAGTCGTCGATCGTCGGGAATTTCCCGCAGGTGATCATGATGGAGCGCTTCGGCACCGATGAGCAGCGCCGGGTGTGGTCGGAGGCGCTGATCACCGGGGAGCGTTCGATGGCGTTCGGGCTGACCGAGCCGAAGCACGGCTCGGACGCCACCTGGCTCGAAACACGCGCCGAACGTGACGGCGACAGCTGGGTGATCAACGGCTCCAAGCGATTCAACACCGGCGTGCACCGCGCAACCCACGATCTGGTCTTCGCACGCACCTCCGGTGAGCCCGGGGGCGCGCGCGGCATCACGGCGTTCCTGGTGCCGACCGATACACCCGGATTCAACGTTCCCTACTACTGGTGGACGTTCAACATGCCCACCGACCACGGCGAGGTCGAGCTGACCGACGTTCGGGTGCCCGCGGACGCGGTGCTCGGCGAGGTGGATCGCGGCCTGGAGGTGGCGCAAACCTTCCTGCACGAGAACAGGATTCGACAGGCCGCCAGCAGCCTGGGCGCCGCGCAGTACTGCATCGACCGCGCCGCGGAATACGCCGGCGGCCGAACGGTGTTCGGCAAGCCGCTGTCGGTCAACCAGGCCGTGCAATGGCCGCTGGCCGAATTGCAGACCGAGGCGCAGATGGTGCGCCTGCTGGTCCAATACGCCGCCTGGCATTTGGACCGCGACCACCACATGGAGGTCTCCGACAAGGTGTCGATGGCGAATTACCGCGCCAACCGGCTGGTCTGCGACGCCGCCGATCGCGCCATGCAGATCTTCGGCGGGCTCGGGTACAGCCGGCACGAACCGTTCGAGCACATCTACCGACACCACCGTCGTTACCGGATCACCGAGGGCGCCGAAGAGATCCAGATTCGCCGGGTGGCGCAGCGGCTGTTCAAATTCGGCCGAAAATGATGCACGACGAGACGGCCGAGCTGACGGCCAAACTCGCCGCCGTGCTCACGTCGGCCATCGGCGCCGACACGGCGGTCGAGAACCTGCGCGCGCTGACGGGCGGCGCCAGCCGGACCACCTGGGCTTTCGAGGCCGTCACCGGCGGGCAACGCCGCTCGCTGATCTTTCGCACCGGGCCGCCCGACGACGTGCATGCCGGCATGGAACTCGAGGCCCGGTCACAGGCCGCCGCCGCGGCCGCGGGCGCGCCGGTCCCCCACGTCCTGATCGCCGACAATTCGCCTGCCGCACTGGGCAATCCGTTTCTGATCTGCGACGAGATCAAGGGCGAGACCATCGTGCGGCGCATCCAACGCCAGCTCGACGCCGCCGACGGGCAGGCGGGCCGCGCCCGATTGCTGCAGCAGTGCGCGCGGGCGGCGGCCGCCATTCACCGCGCCGACCCCCACGTTGCCGGGATCACCCACGAGGACCAACTCGACGAATGGCGCCAGCGCCTCGACGACATGGGCGACACCACCGCCACCTTCGAATGGGCGTTTCGCTGGCTGGGCGCCCACCGGCCCGAACCGTCGCCGACGGTGCTGGTGCACGGCGACTTCCGGATGGGCAACCTCATCGTCGACGGATCGAACCTTGCCGCGGTGCTGGATTGGGAGCTCGTGCACGTCGGCCAGGCGTACGAAGACCTGGCGTGGTTCTGCATCCGGGCCTGGCGATTCGGCGCCCCGGCCGGCCTCGGCGCCGGCGGCCTCGGCAGCATCGAGAGCTTCCTGCGGGCCTACGAGCAGGCCAGCGCAACTACCGTCGACCGGGTGGCGTTTCACTGGTGGCTGGTGCTGGCCACGCTGCGCTGGGGTGTCATCTGCCGATTCCAGGCGGAACGGCATCTGAGCGGCCAGCACCGTTCGGTCGAGCTGGCCACCATCGGGCGGCGCGTCTGCGAGACGGAGTGGGACCTGCTCAACCTGCTCGCGCCCGCCGACGATGCGCGCCGCGCGGCGGCGCGAGGAGGAGGCGGGCAATCGGGGCCGGGCCGCGCCGTGATCGGCGCGCACGGCCGCCCGCTGGCGGCCGAACTCGTGGCCGCGGTGGCCGAATTCCTGGAGACCGACGTGCGGTCGGCGACCGACGGCCAGGTCAACTTTCACGCCAGGGTGGCGGCCAACGCGTTGCGCATCGTCGAGCGCGAACTGCTCGACGACAACGAGGCCGAATCCCGCGCGGCGCTGTCCGGGTTGGGCGTCGCCGACGAGGAACAGCTTGCCGCCGCGATCCGGTCCGGCGAGATGGACGCCCGAGCGGCCGACGTCACGGCCTGCCTGCGAACCCTGGTACGGCGCCGGCTCGCCGTCGCCCACCCCGGATACGACAGCGAATAGGAGCCGTGCCATGCCCGCTTCCCGCGCAGAAGCGGTCGTCGAGGCCGCCAACCGCCTGTTCACCGCGATCGAGCGAAGCGATGTCGCGGCGGTCGAGGCGATGTGGAGCGACGACATCGCGGTGTGGCGCGTCGGCTCGCGCCGCGACCCCCTCCAAACAGACGACAAGGCCCGGGCGATGCGGGTCATCGGCTGGTTCATCGGCGCGACCACGCAGCGCCGCTACGAGATTCTCGACCGGCAGTTCTTCGATGACGGCTCGGCTCAAGGCTTCGTCCAGCAGCACGTCCTGCACGCCACCGGGCATGCGGGGCAATCGATCTCGCTGCGGGTCTGCATCGTGATCAGGGTGGGCAGTCACGGCCTCATCGAACGCATCGACGAATATTTCGATCCCGCCGGGATCGCGCCGTTGATGGATTGAGGCTAGATTCGCCACAAGGCATGGGGGTGACGATGACGACTTTGGAGACACTGCTTCACGATCCCGACATGGCCGGCGCGTGGAACCTGGTTCCGGATCGCTCGGCCATCACGTTCAAGGTCGGCAACATGTGGGGGCTGGTGAACGTCAAAGGCCGCTTCACCGACTTCACCGGTGACGGCCAACTGACCGGCCAGGGAGCGGTTTTCGGGCGCGTCGACATCCGGGCCGCATCACTGGACACCGGGATCGGCCTTCGCGACAAACACCTGCGGTCGCCCGACTTCTTCGACGTCGACCGGTTCGGGGAGATCAACGTCGTCGTCACCGCGCTGCACCCGACGACGGGCAAGGCGGCCGACGTTCGGGCCAACTTCACCATCAAGGGCATCACCGCGGAGCTGCCGCTGCCCGTCACGATCTCCGAGCTCGACGACGGCTCGATCCGGATCGCCGGCGAAACCACCCTCGATCGGGGCCGTTTCGACCTGGGTTGGAACCGGCTCGGCATGATGAGCTCGACGGTGACCGCGGCGGCGGAGGCCATCTTCGTGCGCGAATCGCATTGAGATTTCCGCGGGCACCCCGCTAAACCCGCGGCGACCCCAGTAGCATCTGCACCGTGGCCGACTCCACCCCCCAATCCAGCGTCGCCCTGCGGATCCTCGTCTACAGCAGCAACGCCCACACCCGCGAACGGGTGATGCGCGCGCTGGGCAAGCAGCTGCACCCGGATTTGCCCGAGTTGAGCTACGTCGAGGTGGCGACCGGCCCGATGGTGGTGCGGACAATGGACCAGGGCGGCATCGACTTGGCCATCCTGGACGGCGAAGCCACCCCGACGGGCGGCATGGGAATCGCGAAACAGCTCAAGGACGAACTCGAGACCTGCCCGCCGCTGGTCGTGCTCACCGGGCGTCCCGACGATGCGTGGTTGGCGTCCTGGTCGCGCGCCGAGGGCGCGGTGCCGCACCCCATCGACCCCATCCTGCTGGGCCGCACCGTCCTCAATTTGCTGCGAACCCCGGTTCGCTGACCCACGCGAAGCCGCGCCCTGCCGCGGCTTTTGCCCTCCGGTGACCGCCTGCGGCGGTCCTGACCGCGTGGGCGCCGCCTCCCGCCGTTGATCCCGGCGCGCGTCCCGAACGCGTCGCCTCCCGAGTTCGCGCAGCACAGCACGCGCGCGGTGGCCCAATACTGCAAAACGCCCACCCCGGGCAAGCGCACCGCACGCCGCGACGCTATGTTGAAGATCACTGTGACGGGCTTCAGACCCAGTTCGTCACAGCAGCCCGGTTACCGCCTGGCCGCCGCAGGCGGCTCGTACGGATCATGGAGCGAATTGAACGTCTACATACCCATCCTGGTGCTCGGTGCGATTGCCGCCGCCTTTGCCGTGGGCTCGGTGGTGATCGCGAGCCTGGCCGGCCCGTCACGTTTCAACAAGTCGAAGATGGCGGCGTACGAGTGTGGAATCGAACCCACCGCGACCCCGGTGAGCGGCCCACAGGCGACGGCGGGACAGCGGTTTCCGGTGAAGTACTACCTGACCGCGATGCTTTTTATCGTCTTCGACATCGAGATCGTGTTCCTGTATCCGTGGGCGGTCAGCTACGACGCGCTGGGCACGTTCGCTCTGGTCGAAATGGTGGTGTTCATGCTCACGGTTTTCGTGGCCTACGCCTATGTGTGGCGCCGCGGCGGCCTGACGTGGGATTGAGGTAAGACGTGGGTCTTGAGGAACAGCTGCCCGGCGGGATTCTGCTGTCCACGGTCGAGAAGGTGGCGGGCTACGTCCGCAAGAACTCGCTGTGGCCGGCGACGTTCGGGTTGGCCTGCTGCGCCATCGAGATGATGGCAACCGCCGGGCCAAGATTCGACATCGCGCGGTTCGGCATGGAGCGCTTCTCGGCCACCCCGCGGCAGGCCGACCTGATGATCGTCGCCGGGCGGGTCAGCCAGAAGATGGCACCGGTGCTGCGCCAGATCTATGACCAGATGGCCGAGCCGAAATGGGTGCTGGCCATGGGCGTGTGCGCGTCGTCGGGCGGAATGTTCAACAACTACGCGGTGGTCCAGGGCGTGGATCACGTGGTCCCGGTGGACATCTACCTGCCCGGATGCCCGCCGCGACCGGAGATGCTGCTGTACGCAATCCTGAAGCTGCACGAGAAGATTCAGGACATGCCGCTGGGCGTCAACCGCGAAGACGCCATCGCCGAAGCCGAACAGGCGGCGCTGTCGGCCCGGCCCACCATCGAGATGCGCGGACTGCTGCGATGAGCTCGCCGGACCAGGACCCGAAAGAAGCAATCAGCGGCGCCGACGAAGAAGTCATCGACGTGCGCCGCGGCATGTTCGGCGTCAACGGCTCCGGTGACACGTCCGGCTACGGGCGGCTGGTGCGCGAAGTCCTGCTTCCGGGCAGCAGCCCGCGGCCCTACGGCGGCTATTTCGACGAGCTGGTCGACGGCCTGGCCGAGGCGCTGAAAAAGGGCGGCGTCGAATTCACCGACGCGATAGAAAAAGTCGTGGTGTACCGCGACGAGCTCACCCTGCACGTGCGCCGCGAGGCGCTGCCGCAGGTCGCCCAGCGCCTTCGCGACGAACCGCAACTGCGTTTCGAAATGTGCCTGGGGGTCAGCGGGGTGCACTACCCGCACGAGGCGGGCCGCGAGCTGCACGCGGTGTACCCGCTGCAGTCGATCACGCACACCCGCCGCGTCCGCCTGGAAGTGTCTGCGCCCGACGGTGATCCACACATCCCGTCGCTGTTCGGCATCTATCCGACGACCGACTGGCACGAGCGTGAGACCTATGACTTCTTCGGCATCATCTTCGACGGTCACCCGTCGCTGACCCGCATCGAAATGCCCGACGACTGGCACGGACATCCGCAGCGCAAGGACTACCCCCTCGGCGGGATTCCCGTCGAATACAAAGGCGCACAGATACCCCCGCCCGACGAGCGGAGAGCGTACAACTGATGAGCACCACCACAGAATCGACGCACGACGGCGCCGGCGAGACACTCGTGGTCGCCGGCGGCCAGGACTGGGACAAGGTCGTCGAAGCCGCCCGCAATGCCGATCCCGGCGAACGCATCGTCGTCAACATGGGTCCCCAGCACCCGTCCACGCACGGGGTGCTGCGGCTGATCCTGGAGATCGAGGGCGAGACGGTCACCGACGCACGCTGCGGGATCGGGTACTTGCACACCGGTATCGAAAAGAACCTCGAATACCGCTACTGGACCCAGGGCGTCACCTTCGTGACCCGGATGGATTACCTCGCACCGTTTTTCAACGAGACCGCCTACTGCCTGGGTGTGGAGAAACTGCTCGGCATCACCGACCAGATACCCGAGCGCGTCGACGTCATCCGCGTGTTGATGATGGAGCTCAACCGGATTTCGTCGCACCTGGTGGCCCTGGCCACCGGCGGCATGGAACTGGGCGCCATGACCCCGATGTTCGTCGGCTTCCGGGGCCGCGAGATCGTCCTGACCCTGTTCGAATCGATCACCGGCTTGCGCATGAACAGCGGCTACATCCGGCCCGGCGGCGTGGCCCAAGACCTGCCGCCCAACGCGCAGACCGAGATCGCCGAGGCCCTCGAGCCGCTGCGCCAAGTGCTGCGCGAAATGAGCGGTCTGCTCAACGAGAACGCCATCTGGAAGGCCCGCACCCAGGACGTCGGCTACCTGGACTTGACGGGGTGCATGGCGCTGGGCATCACCGGACCGATCCTGCGCGCCACCGGGCTCCCGCACGATCTGCGCAAGAGCGAACCGTACTGCGGATACGAAAACTACGAATTCGACGTAATCACCGAGGACACGTGTGATGCTTACGGGCGCTACATGATTCGTGTGAACGAGATGTGGGAGTCGATCAAGATCGTCGAGCAGTGTCTGGACAAGTTGAAGCCGGGCCCGACCATGGTTGAGGACCGCAAGATCGCCTGGCCGGCCGACTTGAAGGTGGGACCCGACGGCATGGGCAACTCGCCGGAGCACATCGCCAAGATCATGGGCGGCTCGATGGAGGCCCTGATCCACCACTTCAAACTGGTCACCGAGGGCATCAGGGTCCCTCCCGGCCAGGTGTACACCGCGGTCGAGTCGCCGCGCGGGGAACTCGGCGTGCACATGGTCAGCGACGGCGGCACCCGGCCCTACCGGGTGCATTACCGAGACCCCTCGTTCACCAACCTGCAGTCGGTCGCCGCGATGTGCGAGGGCGGGATGGTCGCCGACCTGATCACCTCGGTCGCCAGCATCGACCCGGTCATGGGCGGGGTGGACCGGTGACCGGCCCGCAGGGACAGCCGGTCTTCCTCCGGCTCGGCCCGCCGCCCGACGAGCCCAACGCGTTCGTGGTCGAGGGCGCGCCCACGTCGTATCCGCCCGAGGTGCGGGCCCGGCTCGAGGTCGACGCCAAGGAGATCATGGGCCGCTACCCCGAGAAGCGCTCGGCGCTGCTGCCGTTGCTGCACCTGGTGCAGGCTCAGGACTCCTACCTGACACCGGCGGGCCTGGAGTTCTGCGGCGAGCAGCTCGGACTCAGCGGGGCCGAGGTGTCGGCGGTGGCGAGCTTCTACACCATGTATCGCCGCGGCCCAACCGGCGATTACCTGGTGGGCGTCTGCACCAACACGTTGTGCGCCGTCATGGGCGGCGACGCCATTTTCGATGCCCTGAAAGAACATCTGGGCATCGGCAACGACGAGACGACCCCCGACGGATCGGTCACCCTGCAACACATCGAATGCAATGCCGCCTGCGACTACGCGCCCGTGGTGATGGTGAACTGGGAGTTCTTCGACAACCAGACCTGCGAGTCGGCGCGCGAACTCGTCGACTCGCTGCGTTCCGGTCAGCCCAAGCCCCCCACCCGCGGTGCGCCGCTGTGCGCCTTCCGGGAGACGTCGCGCATCCTGGCCGGCTTGCCCGACGAGCGGCCCGACCAGGGGCAGGGCGGCGCCGGTGCCGCGACCCTGGCCGGCCTGAAGGTAGCCAAGGAACACGGCATGGCTGCGCCCAGCGCGCCGGAAGGCCAGCAATGACAACCACTTCCGAGTCGTCGGGCGCCACGCCGCTCACTCCGGTGCTCAGTCGCTTCTGGGACGACCCCGAGTCCTGGACGCTGCAGACCTACCGCCGCCACGGCGGCTACGAGGCGATGAAGAAGGCGCTGGGGATGGAGCCCGACGCGGTGATCGGGTTGGTGAAGGATTCCGGGCTGCGTGGGCGCGGCGGCGCCGGCTTCTCGACCGGGACCAAGTGGTCGTTCATCCCGCAGGGCGACACCGGCGCGGCCGCCAAACCGCACTACCTGGTGGTCAACGCCGACGAGTCCGAACCTGGTACGTGCAAAGACATTCCGCTGATGCTGGCGACACCGCACGTCCTCGTCGAGGGCGTCATCATCGCCGCCTACGCGATCCGGGCCAACCACGCGTTCATCTATGTGCGCGGCGAGGTGCTGCCGGTGCTGCGCCGCCTGCAGAACGCGGTGGCCGAGGCCTACGCCGCGGGCTATTTGGGGCGTGACATCAACGGCTCGGGGTTCGATCTGGAGCTGGTGGTGCACGCCGGCGCCGGTGCGTACATCTGCGGCGAGGAAACCGCGCTGCTGGATTCGCTGGAGGGCCGACGCGGCCAGCCGCGGCTGCGCCCGCCGTTCCCCGCGGTGGCCGGCCTGTACGGCTGCCCGACGGTGATCAACAACGTCGAGACCATCGCGAGCGTGCCGTCGATCATCGGCAACGGCGTGGACTGGTTCCGCTCGATGGGAAGCGAGAAGTCCCCCGGCTTCACGTTGTATTCGCTGTCCGGGCACGTCACCCGCCCCGGGCAGTACGAGGCCCCGCTGGGAATCACGTTGCGGGAGTTGCTCGCCTACGCCGGCGGGGTGCGGGCCGGTCACCGACTCAAGTTCTGGACGCCCGGCGGCTCGTCCACCCCGCTGCTGACCGACGAGCATCTCGACGTCCCACTGGACTACGAGGGCGTGGGCGGCGCCGGCTCGATGCTGGGCACCAAGGCGCTGGAGATCTTCGACGAAACCACCTGCGTGGTGCGTGCGGTGCAGCGCTGGACGTACTTCTACAAGCACGAATCATGCGGCAAATGCACGCCGTGCCGCGAGGGCACCTTCTGGCTGGACAAGATCTACGAGCGGCTGGAGGCCGGCACCGGCACGCCCGAGGACCTCGACAAGCTGCTGGACATTTCCGACTCCATCTTGGGTAAAGCGTTCTGCGCCTTGGGCGATGGCGCCGCCAGCCCCGTCATGTCGTCGATCCAGTACTTCCGCGACGAGTACGTCGCCCATGTCGAGGGCGGCGGATGCCCGTTCGATCCACGAGACTCCATGCTGACGGCGAACGGAAAGGCATGACGAGCTGATGACGAGCCTTGCCAAAACCGAGACCGGCAACGAGGCGCGCCCGCCTGAGATGGTGACACTGACCATCGACGACATCGAAATCAGCGTTCCCAAGGGCACTTTGGTGATCCGCGCCGCCGAATTGATGGGCATCCAGATCCCACGGTTCTGCGACCACCCGCTGCTCGAGCCGGTCGGCGCCTGCCGGCAGTGCCTGGTCGAGGTCGAGGGCCAACGCAAGCCGATGGCCTCGTGCACCACCGTGGCCACCGACGACATGGTGGTACGCACCCAGCTCACCTCCGAGGCCGCCGACAAGGCGCAGCACGGCGTGATGGAGCTGCTGCTGATCAACCATCCGCTCGACTGCCCGATGTGCGACAAGGGCGGCGAATGCCCGCTGCAGAACCAGGCAATGTCCAACGGGCGGGCCGATTCTCGCTTCACCGACGACAAGCGCACCTTCGCCAAGCCGATCAACATCTCCTCGCAGGTGCTGTTGGACCGCGAGCGCTGCATCCTGTGCGCGCGCTGCACGCGATTCTCCGAACAGATCGCCGGCGACCCCTTCATCGACATGCAGGAGCGGGGCGCGCTGCAGCAGGTCGGCATCTACGCCAATGAGCCGTTCGACTCGTACTTCTCGGGCAACACGGTGCAGATCTGCCCGGTGGGCGCGCTGACCGGGACCGCCTACCGGTTCCGGGCGCGACCTTTCGATCTGGTCTCCAGCCCGAGCGTCTGCGAACACTGCGCCTCCGGGTGCGCACAGCGCACCGATCACCGCCGCGGCAAGGTGCTGCGCCGGCTGGCCGGCGACGACCCGGAAGTCAACGAGGAGTGGAATTGCGACAAGGGCCGGTGGGCGTTCAATTACGCAACCCAGCCCGACGTGATCACCACTCCCCTGGTTCGCGATGCCGACGGCTCGCTGCAACCGGCGTCGTGGTCGCACGCGATCGCCGTCGCGACGCAGGGCCTCGAAGCCGCGCGCGGGCGCGCCGGGGTGCTCGTCGGCGGCCGGGCGACCTTGGAGGACGCCTACGCATACTCCAAGTTCGCGCGAATCGTCCTGGACAGCAACGACATCGACTTCCGGGCCCGCTCGAGCTCGGCCGAAGAGGCCGACTTCTTGGCGGCGCGCATCGCCGGCAGGCCGATCGCCGTCAGCTACGCCGACCTGGAATCGGCTCCGGTGGTCGTGCTGGTCGGGTTCGAGCCCGAGGACGAGTCGCCCATCGTGTTCCTGCGGCTGCGCAAGGCTGCCCGCAAACACGGGTTGCCGGTCTTCGCGGTGGCGCCGTTCGCCAGCCGGGCGCTGGACAAGATGTCCGGCCGGCTGATCAAGACCGTGCCCGGCGCCGAAGCCTCGGCGCTGGACGGCCTAGCCACCGGCGAGGTGGGCGACCTGCTGTCCACCCCGGGCGCGGTCATCATGGTCGGCGAACGTCTGGCCACCGTGCCCGGCGGATTGTCCGCGGCGGCCCGGCTCGCCGACACCACCGGCGCTCGCCTTGCCTGGGTGCCGCGACGGGCCGGTGAGCGGGGTGCGCTGGACGCCGGTGCGCTGCCCGGGTTGCTACCCGGCGGGCGCCCGGTGGACGACGACACCGCCCGGGCCCAGGTCGCGCAGGCGTGGAACGTGTCCGAATTGCCTTCCGGCCGTGGGCGTGACGTCCACGGCATCCTGAGCGCCGCGACCGACGGAACGCTGGGCGCGCTGCTGGTGGGCGGTGTCGAGCCCGACGACTTCGCCGACCCGCAAGCGGTGCTGGCGGCGCTGGACGGCGCCGGCTTCGTGGTCAGCCTGGAGGTGCGGCACAGCGCGGTCACCGAACGCGCCGATGTGGTGTTCCCCGTCGCGTCGACGACACAGAAGGCTGGCGCGTTCGTCAACTGGGAAGGCCGCTTCCGGCCGTTCGAGGCCGCGCTGCGCGGCACCGCCCAGCAGGCCGGACAGTCCGACCACCAGGTGCTCGACGCGCTGGCCGACGAGATGGGCGTCTATCTGGGAATGTCGGACGTCGACACTGCCCGCCAGGAAATGGCCGCGCTACGGCACTGGGACGGCAAGCGCGCCGCGAACCCGGCCGTCGCCGCCCCGGACCCTGTCCAGCCCGGCGCGGGACAAGCGGTGTTGGCCGGCTGGCGGATGTTGCTGGACAACGCCCGAATGCAAGACGGTGAGCCACATCTGGCGGGAACCGCGCGCAAACCCGTGGTGCGGCTGTCCGCGGAGACCGCCGCAGAGATCGGCGCCGCCGACGGCGACGCGGTGACCGTCAGCACGTCACGCGGATCCGTCAGCCTGCCGCTGGTCGTCACCGACATGCCCGACCGGGTGGTGTGGCTCCCGCTGAACTCGTCGGCGTCGGCGGTGCACCGCCAGCTCGGCGTCACCCTGGGCAGCACAGTGAACATCGGAGTGGGAAAGTGACTACCGGCTTGACCGCCTTCGGGCACGACACCTGGTGGCTGGTGCTCGGCAAGGCGCTGGCGATCTTCGTGTTCCTCATGCTCAACGTGCTGGTCGCGATTCTGCTCGAACGCAAGATCCTCGGCTGGATGCAGCGGCGCCCCGGACCCAACCGCGCCGGCCCCTGGGGCGTCCTGCAGAGCCTGGCCGACGGAATCAAGTTGGCGCTCAAGGAAACCATCACCCCCGGCGGTGTCGACAAGTTCGTCTACTTCGCGGCGCCGGTCATCTCCACGATCCCGGCGTTCACCGCGTTCGCGTTCATTCCGTTCGGCCCCGTGGTGTCGGTGTTCGGCCACCGCACGCCGCTGCAGCTGACCGACCTCCCGGTCGCGGTGCTGTTCATCCTGGGGCTGTCCGCGATCGGCGTGTACGGAATCGTGTTGGGCGGCTGGGCATCCGGGTCGACCTACCCACTGCTGGGCGGGGTGCGCTCCACCGCCCAGGTCATCTCCTACGAGGTGGCGATGGGGCTGTCGTTCGCGGCGGTGTTCCTCTACGCCGGCTCCATGTCGACGTCACAGATCGTCTCCGCGCAGGACCACGTCTGGTACGTGTTCCTGCTGCTGCCGTCGTTCGTGATCTATCTGATCTCGATGGTCGGTGAAACCAACCGGGCGCCATTCGATTTGCCCGAGGCCGAGGGTGAACTGGTCGCGGGATTCCACACCGAGTACTCGTCGCTGAAGTTCGCGATGTTCATGCTGGCCGAGTACGTCAACATGATGACGGTCTCCTCGCTCGCCACCATCTTGTTCTTCGGTGGCTGGCACGCGCCGTGGCCACTGAACATGTGGGCGGGCGCCAACACCGGGTGGTGGCCGGTGCTCTGGTTCGCCGCCAAGATGTGGACGTTCTTGTTCATCTACTTCTGGCTGCGGGCCTCGCTGCCCCGGCTGCGCTACGACCAGTTCATGGGACTGGGCTGGAAGCTGCTGATCCCGGCCTCGCTGGTCTGGGTGCTGATCGCGGCGGTGGTCCGCACGCTGCGCAACCAGGGGTATGCGCACTGGACCCCGGTGCTGGTGGTCAGCAGCGTCGTGTTCGCCACGGCGCTCGTGCTGTTGCTGCGAAAACCGTTCAGCGCGCCGGGTATTCGCGCGTTGGAGCGCCAGCTGCGGCGCGACGCGAAGAAACTGCCCGCCGCATCGATCTCCACACCGGTATTCCCGACACCGCCGCTGCCGGCGACGACCCAGAAGTCGTTGGCGGCTGCGAGCAAGGAGAAAGCACGTGGCTAAATTCTTGGACGCCATCGCCGGATTCGGCGTGACGTTCGGATCGATGTTCAAAAAGAATGTCACCGAGGAGTATCCCGAAAAGCCGGGCCCGGTCATGCCGCGCTACCACGGCCGTCACCAGCTCAACCGTTATCCGGACGGCCTGGAGAAATGCATCGGCTGCGAGCTGTGCGCGTGGGCGTGCCCGGCGGACGCGATCTACGTCGAGGGCGCCGACAACACCGAGGAACTCAGGTATTCGCCCGGGGAACGCTACGGCCGGGTGTATCAGATCAACTATCTGCGCTGCATCGGCTGCGGCCTGTGCATCGAGGCCTGCCCGACCCGGGCGCTGACGATGACCAACGACTACGAGATGGCCGACGACAACCGCGCCGACCTGATCTATGAGAAGGACCGGCTGCTGGCGCCGCTGCTGCAAGACATGCTCGCGCCGCCGCACCCCAGGACCGACGGCGCCACCGACAAGGACTACTACCAGGGCAACGTGACCGCGCACGGGCTGCGGGACACCCGGCACGCCGGGGACTCCCGGTGACCGGTTTCGCGGGCCACGCCGTCACGTCAGTTCTGGCATCCAGCTTCGCCCACGACACCATCACCCGAACCTCCACCGGCGAAGCGGTGACGTTCTGGGTGCTGGGCGCGCTGGCCGTGCTCGGTGCGCTCGGCGTCGTGGTGGCGGTCAACGCCGTGTACTCGGCGATGTTCCTGGCGATGACGATGATCGTCCTCGCGGTGTTCTACATGATCCAGGACGCGTTGTTCTTGGGCGTCGTTCAGGTCGTGGTCTACACCGGCGCGGTGATGATGCTGTTTTTGTTCGTGCTGATGCTCATCGGCGTGGACTCGGCGGAATCGCTGCGGGAGACGCTGCGGGGGCAGCGCGTCGCCGCGGTGGCCGCCGGTGTCGGGTTCGGCATCCTGCTCATCGCCGCCATCGGCAACGTGTCCACGGGCGGTTTCGCCGGACTGACCACCGCGAACGCCGCCGGCAACGTGGAAGGGCTGGCGGCGCTGATCTTTTCGCGCTACCTCTGGGCGTTCGAGCTCACCAGCGCGCTGCTCATCACGGCGGCGGTCGGGGCCATGGTGCTGGCGCACCGCGAGCGCTTCGAGCGCCGCAAGACACAACGAGAGCTCTCCCAGGAACGATTCCAGCCCGGCGGCCACCCCACCCCGCTGCCCAGCCCCGGCGTCTACGCCCGCCACAACGCCGTCGACGTGGCCGCGCTGCTGCCGGACGGCTCGTACTCGAAGCTGTCGGTGTCGCCGATGCTGCAGAGCCGCGGCGCCGACGGCAAGAAGACCCCGTCCCCCGAGGGGAGCCCGAGTTTGTCACAAGGCGGTGCGTCGTGAATCCCGCGAATTACCTGTACCTTTCGGCGCTGCTGTTCACCATCGGGGCCGCCGGCGTGTTGTTGCGCCGCAACGCCATCGTCATGTTCATGTGCGTCGAGCTGATGCTCAACGCGGTCAACCTCGCGTTCGTCACGTTCGCGCGGATGCACGGCCACCTGGACGGGCAAATGATCGCGTTCTTCACGATGGTGGTGGCCGCCTGCGAAGTGGTCATCGGCCTGGCCATCATCATGACCATTTTCCGTGCCCGCAAATCGGCGTCCGTCGACGACGCGAATCTACTCAAAGGCTGAAGACGCCAAGATGACTCAATACACCTGGCTGCTGGTGGCGCTGCCGTTGGCGGGTGCCACGATCCTGCTGTTCGGCGGGCGGCGCACCGACCGGTGGGGGCACTGGCTGGGCTGCGCTACCGCCCTCGCGGCATTCGGCCTGGGCCTGAGCCTGCTGGGCGAGTTGCTCGGCCGCGCCGCCGACGACCGCGTCATCCACCAAAAGGTGTTCAGCTGGATCCCGGTCGGCCAGCTCCAGGTCGACCTGGGGATGCAGATCGACCAGCTGTCGGTGTGTTTCGTGTTGCTGATCTCCGGGGTCGGCTCGCTGATCCACATCTATTCGGTCGCCTACATGGCCGAAGACCCGGACCGCCGAAGGTTTTTCGGCTACCTCAACCTGTTCCTCGCCTCGATGCTGCTACTCGTCGTCGCCGACAACTACGTGGTGCTCTACGTCGGCTGGGAAGGGGTGGGCCTGGCGTCCTACCTGCTGATCGGGTTCTGGTACCACAAGCCGACGGCGGCCACGGCCGCCAAGAAGGCTTTCGTGATGAACCGGGTCGGCGACGCCGGGCTGGCGCTGGGAATGTTCTTGATGTTCAGCACTTTCGGCACGCTGTCCTACGCCGGGGTGTTCGCCGGGGCTAAGGCCACGGGGCCTGAAAATTCCAGCGCGCTGACCGCCATGGGATTGTTGCTGCTGCTCGGCGCCTGCGCCAAGTCCGCCCAGGTACCGCTGCAGGCCTGGCTGGGCGACGCCATGGAGGGCCCCACCCCGGTGTCCGCGTTGATCCACGCCGCCACCATGGTGACCGCCGGGGTGTATCTGATCGTGCGGTCCAACCCGCTGTACAACCTGTCGCCCGACGCCCAACTGGCAGTGGTCATCGTGGGTGCGGTCACGTTGCTGCTCGGGGCCTTCATCGGCTGCGCCAAGGACGACATCAAGCGGGCGCTGGCGGCGTCGACGATGAGCCAGATCGGCTACATGGTGCTGGCCGCCGGCCTGGGTCCGGCCGGCTACGCGTTCGCGATCATGCATCTGCTCACCCACGGGTTCTTCAAGGCCGGGCTGTTCCTCGGATCCGGCGCGGTCATCCACGCGATGGACGAAGAACAGGACATGCGCCGCTACGGCGGCCTGCGCGCGGCGCTGCCGATCACGTTCGCGACGTTCGGCCTGGGATACCTGGCGATCATCGGTGTGCCGCCGTTCGCGGGTTACTTCTCCAAGGACGCCATCATCGAGGCGGCGCTGGCCGCCGGCGGCGTTCGAGGTTACGTGCTGGGCGGGGCGGCGCTGCTGGGTGCGGGCGTCACCGCGTTCTACATGACCCGCGTGATGCTGATGACCTTCTTCGGTAAGAAGCGCTGGGGTCCTGGCACCCACCCGCACGAGGCGCCCGCCCTGATGACGTGGCCCATGATCCTGCTGGCGGTCGGCTCGGTGTTCTCCGGTGGCCTGCTGGCGGTCGGCGGGACCTTGGCGCGCTGGCTCGAGCCGGTCGTCGGGAAACACGAGGAAGTGACCCACGCCTTCCCGGCCTGGGTCAGCAGCGCCCTGGCGCTGGGTGTGGTCGTCGTCGGGATCGCGGTGGCCTACCGGCTTTATGCCACCGCGCCCATCCCCCGGGTGGCTCCGCTGTCGGTCTCCCCCCTGACGACCGCCGTCCGCAAGGACTTCTACGGCGATGCCTTCAACGAGGAGGTGTTCATGCGCCCCGGCGCGCAACTGACCCACGCGCTTGTCGAAGTCGACAACGCGGGCGTCGACGGCTCGGTCAACGCGCTGGCGGCGCTGGTGAGCCAGACGTCAAATCGCCTGCGGGGACTGCAAACCGGCTTCGCCCGCAACTACGCATTGTCCATGCTGACGGGCGCCGTGCTGGTGGTCGCGATGATCCTGGCGGTGAAACTGTGGTGAACTCGCTGAATTCGGTTCCGTGGCTCAGCGTGCTGTGGCTGGTCCCGCTCGCCGGCTCCGTGCTGATCATCCTGATGCCGCCCGGGCTGCGACAGCTCGCCAAGTGGACCGGACTGATCTTCGGCGTCCTGACCCTCGCGGTCGCGGTCGTCGTCACCCTCGGGTTCAAAACCGGGGGCGCGCCGTACCAGTTCGTCGAAAAGCACCAGTGGATCCCGGCTTTCGGCGCCGGCTACACCCTGGGCGTGGACGGCATCGCGGTGGTGCTGGTGCTGCTGACCGCGGTGCTGATCCCGGTGCTGCAGGTGGCCGGCTGGAACGACGGTGGCGAACGCACGCAAGACGATGGTGACGACCTGCTGCGCCCGGCTTCGCCGAGCTTGCAATCGTCACGCGGTGTGCACGCCTACATCGCGCTGACGCTGGCCATCGAATCCATGGTGCTGATCTCGGTGATCGCGCTGGACGTGCTGCTGTTCTACGTGTTCTTCGAAGCGATGCTCATTCCGATGTACTTCCTGATCGGCGGCTTCGGCGGGGGGCCGGGCCGCTCACGCGCGGCCGTGAAGTTCTTGCTGTACAACCTGTTCGGCGGGCTGATCATGCTGGCCGCGGTGATCGGGCTGTACGTGGTGACCTCGCAGCACGGGTCGGGCACGTTCGACTTCCGTGAGATCGTCGCCGGTGTCGCCTCCGGACGCTACGGGGCGGACTCCGCGGTGTTCAAGGCGCTGTTCCTGGGCTTCATGTTCGCGTTCGCGATCAAGGCCCCGCTGTGGCCGTTCCACCGCTGGCTGCCCGACGCCGCGGTCGAGGCCACCCCGGCGACCGCGGTGCTGATGATGGCGGTGATGGACAAGGTCGGCACCTTCGGCATGTTGCGCTACTGCCTGCAGCTGTTTCCCGACGCCTCAACGTATTTCCGTCCGCTGATCGTCGTGCTGGCGGTCATCGGGGTGGTCTACGGGGCGGTCGTCGCCATCGGTCAGACCGACATCATGCGCCTGATCGCCTACACGTCGATCTCGCACTTCGGGTTCATCATCCTGGGCATCTTCGTGATGACCAGCCAGGGCCAGAGCGGGTCGACGCTGTACATGCTCAACCACGGGCTGTCCACGGCGGCGGTCTTCCTGATCGCCGGCTTCCTGATATCGCGGCACGGCAGCCGGGCGATCGCCGACTACGGCGGCGTGCAGAAGGTGGCGCCCATCCTGGCGGGTACCTTCCTGGTCTCGGCCATGGCCACCCTGTCACTGCCCGGCCTGGCCCCGTTCATCAGCGAATTCCTGGTCCTGCTGGGGACTTTCAACCGGTATTGGCTGGCCGCCGGATTCGGCGTCACCGCGCTGGTGCTGTCGGCCGTATATATGTTGTGGCTCTACCAGCGCGTGATGACCGGGCCGGTGGCCGCCGGCAACGAGAAGATCGGCGACCTGAGGGCGCGCGAATTGGTCGTCGTCGCACCGTTGATCGCGCTGCTGCTCGTGCTCGGGATCTATCCCAAGCCCGTGCTCGACATCATCAATCCCGCCGTCGAGAACACCATGACCACCATCGGCCAGCACGACCCCAAACCGACTGTGCCGGTGGGAAATCCCAGGCCAGCCGAAGCCCGGACCGCTGAAGGACCGCGATGACCCTCCCCACCCCCAGCATCCAGTACTTCCTGCTGTCCCCCACCCTCATCGTGTTCGGCATCGCCGTGGTGGGGGTCCTCGCTGAAGCGTTCCTGCCCAGGCGCATTCGCTACAGCGGCCAAGTGACGCTTGCCCTCGGCGGTTTGATCGCGGCGTTCGTCGCCGTCATCGCCGTGAGCCGCTCGATCAAGAGCTCCGGGCGGGCCGCGGTGCTGGGCGCCATGGCCATCGACCGGCCGACGCTGTACCTGCAGGGCACCGTGCTGCTGGTCGCGGTGATGGCGGTCATCTTCATCGCCGAACGCACCCAAACCAAAGCGGAAAGCAGGGTTTCGGTCGCGGCCGGCTCCGGCGGCACGGGAGGCCTGGACTCGTTCACCCCGCAGGCGTCCGCGGTGCCCGACAGCGACGCCGAGCGGGCGGCCGAGCGGGCGGGTGCCGCCCAGACGGAGCTCTTCCCGCTGGCGATGCTCTCGGTCGGCGGCATGATGGTCTTCCCGGCGTCCAATGACCTGCTGACCATGTTCGTCGCGCTGGAAGTGTTGTCCCTGCCGCTGTACCTGATGTGCGGCCTGGCCCGTCACCGCCGCCTGCTGTCACAGGAAGCGGCCATGAAGTACTTTCTGCTGGGCGCGTTTTCGTCGGCGTTCTTCCTTTACGGGGTGGCGCTGCTGTATGGCGCGACCGGCACGCTGCTGCTGACCGGTATCCGGGATGCGCTGGCCGCGCGCGGCGACAGCTCGCTGGCGCTGGTCGGTGTCGCGCTGCTGTCGGTCGGCCTGCTGTTCAAGGTCGGCGCCGTGCCGTTCCACTCGTGGATTCCCGACGTGTATCAGGGCGCCCCCACCCCCATCACGGGGTTCATGGCGGCGGCCACCAAGGTCGCGGCTTTCGGTGCGCTGCTTCGGGTGATCTACGTCGCGCTGCCGCCGCTGCACGATCAGTGGCGGCCGGTGCTGTGGGCGATTTCCATCCTGACCATGGCGGTGGGGACCATCACCGCGGTGAACCAGACCGACGTCAAACGGATGCTGGCCTACTCGTCGGTCGCCCACGTCGGATTCATCCTCACCGGCGTCATCGCCGACAACCACGCCGGCCTGTCCTCCACGTTGTTCTATTTGCTCGCCTACAGCTTCAGCACCGTGGGCGCGTTCGCCATCGTGGGCCTGATCCGCGACGACGACGGTGTCGAGGACGCCGCGCTGTCGCACTGGGCCGGGCTGGGACAGCGCTCACCCATTGTGGGCGTGATGTTTTCGATGTTCTTATTGGCTTTCGCCGGCATCCCGCTGACCAGTGGGTTCGTCAGTAAACTCGCCGTGTTCAAGGCCGCTGCCCAGGGGGGCGCCGCGCCCCTGGTGATCGTCGGTGTGGTCGCCAGCGGCGTCGCCGCCTACTTCTACGTGCGGGTGATCGTGTCGATGTTCTTCACCGAGGCAACCGAGGACACCCCGCACGTGGTGGCCCCGGGCATCCTGAGCAAGGCCGCGATCGCGGTCTGCGCCGCGGTCACAGTGGTGCTGGGCATCTTCCCGCAGCCACTGCTCGACCTGGCCGATCACGCCGCGCATCTGCTGCACTGAGCAAGCGTCGGGGCCGCGGTCAGGCCAGGAACGGCCGGATCGCCAACAGGTAGATCACCAGCGCCCCCAGCGGGGCGGCCAGCGGCAGCCACGGCAACTGCAGCGGAAACGACGTCGCGGCCAGGCCGGCGAACGTAAACCCCACGGCGGCAACGGCCGTCGGCCAGCTGCTCAGCACCACCGGGGCGGCCGCGCCGACCGCATGGCGGCACACCAGGTAGGCGGCCGCACACAACCCGGAGAGCGCGACGAACACGAGCGGCGGATCGGACAGCACGACCGTCGCGACCGCCAGCAGCACGGCAACCGTCGCGGCGGAACGGAAGACCGTCCCCACAGCGACCCCAATCAGCGCCGCCACCCACGCGGCCACCGCGAACCCGTGCGAACCGCCGGCCGCCGCCAACCCCACCATGAGCACACCGAACCCGGTCGCGAACGCGGGCGCCCCCACCCGCGCCAGCGCCCCCGTGCCACCGCTATCCACGAAGCCTCCCGCGCACCCGGCGGCGGCGATCGGGCAGCACACCCATCGACTGCTCGAGACCGCTGTCGCCTCGCCACGACACGATGTCCACACCGATGGTGGCCATGTCGCGATACATCGCGGAGCGCTGCAGCGCCCACATCCGATCGACCAACGGATCCTGGTCGTCCTCGAAGGGCGAACTGTCGAGGATGTCCACGGCCAACACGACATGGCCCCGCTTCCGCAAATCGATGAGGGCGAGCGCGAATTCGGTGTCGAGCAGCGTGGAGAACGCGATGACGATCGCCCCGGCCGGGACCGCCGCGCGGGGCGCCAATGTGCCGGTGGTGCGTTCGAATCGGTCGCCCGCGCCGAGCACGGTGTCGAGCACCCGATAAAACTGGCGCTGCCCGATGTCGGCGCCGAGCCAGCGCGGACGGTTGCCCCCGAGCGCGACGATCCCGGCCCGATCACCGTGCCGCAACGCGGTCTGCACCACTTGCGCCGCGCCCCGCACGACCCGCTCGGTCGCCGCGGTCGCCGGTCCCGCCGGCTGCCGGTACCCGTCGATCAGCACCACCACATCGGCCGCGCGGTCGGTCAACCGCTCGGTGACATGTAGCTGGCCGCGGCGCGCGCTCACCGGCCAATTCACCGCGCGCAGTTGGTCTCCGGGCACGTAGGGGCGAATGTCGGCGTATTCCACGCCGGGGCCGATGTGCCGGGTCAGGTGTGCGCCCAGCCGGTCGAGGAGTTCGGTCTGCGGGATGGGCGTCGCCTGCGGCGGCGTCAGCGGAAACACGATGACCTCCGCGGCGTCGACGAGGGCCGTGCCGGTGAGCAGCCCACCCCGGGCGGTCGCGTCGAGGCGGGCCGCGATCGAGTACCGGCCCCACCGCTGCGCCGTCGCCGTGACCGTGATCTGCTGGCCCCCATCGGAATCGGGGATCTCGAGATCCATCCCCTCGACGTCCGGGATCGTGAGCCGGACGGCCGACAGCCCTTCCTCTTCGTCGGTGATCCACACCCGTAGGTGCGCCTGTTCGTTTTCGAAGCATCGCTGCGCGTCGGGCGCGCCGTGCACGCGAATTGCCGGCACCGGCCGCTGCCAGCTGATCGAACACAGCACGCCGAGCAGCGGCGCCGCGAACGCGATCAGCTGCCACCGGGCGCCGATGACGGCCGCGGCCATCGCAAACCCCGCGCAGGTGGCGATCGCCCGCGTCAATCCCGATGCACGCCAGTGGAACTCGACCCCGTGGCTTTGCGTCACGCCGGACTCATCCCGTCTCCTGCGGGCTGGCGCCGGTGCGCGGTACCGGCAGCCGGTGCAACAGCTCACCGATGACGTCGGCTCCCTGGATCTTTCGCACCCACATTTCCGGGCGCAGGGTGATGCGGTGCGCGACCGCCGCGGTGGCGAGTGCCTTGACGTCCTCGGGGATCACGTAGTCGCGGCCGAGCAGCAGCGCGCGGGCGCGGGCGAGCTGCACCAGATCGAGTTCGGCGCGGGGGCTGGCGCCGACCGCGACCTGCGGATGGTGCCGCGTCGCGTTGGCCAGTGAGACCACGTAATGCAGGACGTCTTCGTGCACGGTCACCTGCTCGACCGATTCCCGCATCGCCAGCAGGTCGTGCGCGTCCACGACCTGATTGACCGTCGGCTCGGCCGACCCGCGTTCGAGGCGACGGCGCAACATCGAGGTCTCGTCGCGCTCGTTGAGATACCGCAGTTCGAGCCGGATCGCGAACCGATCGAGCTGCGCCTCGGGCAGCGGGTACGTGCCCTCGTACTCGATCGGGTTGTCGGTGGCCAGCACGATGAAAGGCCTTGACAGTTGGTGTGTTTCGCCGTCGATGCTGACCTGGCGTTCGGCCATCGCCTCCAGCAGCGCCGCCTGCGTTTTCGGCGGCGTGCGGTTGATCTCGTCGGCGAGCAACAGGTTGGTGAAGATCGGTCCGGGCCGGAACGCGAAGCGGCCCGATTGCATGTCGTAGATCGTCGACCCGAGCAGGTCCGCCGGCAACAGATCGGGGGTGAACTGCACACGGGTGAATTGCAGGCCCAGCGCGGCCGCGAAGGATCTCGCGATCAGCGTCTTGCCGAGGCCCGGCAGGTCCTCGATGAGGATGTGGCCGCGGGCGAGAACCGCGGTGAGGATGAGCTTGAGCGCGGAGCGCTTTCCCACCACCACGCGTTCGATCTCGTCGAGAATCGCCTCGCAGTGTGCGGTCGTGGTTGCCGCCGGCAGCGTCATGTCTGAATCGCGCCTTCCGTCATACCTGTTCCAACTTTCGCAGGATCTCTTCCAAGGCCGCCCTGCCCGGCCCCGGTTGGCGGTCGCCGTTGCGGATGACGTTGTTGGGGTTGACCCATTCCCACAATTCGACACCGAAGAGCATTCGACCGGTCGCGTGGAACGCCGCGGGATCCTTGGCTTGCCGTTGGCCCGTGGCGATTTCATACCGTCGGGCCAGCATCGGGCGCAGATGCCGATCCCAGTCGGCCCGGGTGGCCTCCGCCCAGCGGATCGTCGTCTCGGTGGTGGAAAGCCAGCGGCGCAACGAATCCCCGAGGTCGTCGGCGTCCGCCTCGGCCCCGGTTTGGTGCCCGCGTCCCAGGGTGCGCCGCATGCTGAGCAGCACCAGGGCCAGCCCAATGCCGGAGGCAGCCAACACGAATCGGCGGTCATGCTGCGTCAGCGCCAGCACCTCGATACCGATGATGAGGCAAATACCCAGGGCCGTGGTCTTTTTCATGCCGCGCTCCGCGCTCCCAGTTCGTCGAGGACCAGGCGAAGCACGTGCACGGCCACGTCGCGGTGACCTTCGTTCATCACGTGCGGACTGAACCGCGCCTCGGTGAACAGGTTCACCAGTTGTACTGCGTTATCGGCGTGCAGGGCACGGTGTTCGACCGCACGGGCCAACACCTCGGACGGGGTGTCGAAGTCCTGGGGCACGGCGCCGGGAACATGTGCGAGTTCGCGTTCCATTGCGGCGTAGCACGCGATGATCGCCTCGCGCGGTTCGCGGCGCAGGTCCGTCATCTCGGCCAGTCCACGCTCGGCCGCCCGCGCCAGTGACTTCGAACGCGCCGCGGCCGCCGGGGGTTCGGCCGGCTCGTCGGCGATGCGGGGCGCCACCGGGCGCCACCGTCGCCTCGCCGCGGCGACCGTTCCGGCGACGGTCACCAACAGCATCGCGGCCGTGCTGGCGAGCAGCACGCCGAGCATGTTCTGCGAGCCGTCGCGCGGCCGCTGCCGATGCTGCTGGTGCGGTGGTGGCGAGCCCGCATGCGACGGCGGCGGGGCCCCCGTCTCGGACGCCGACGGCGCCGGCCCGATGCCGTGAGGCCCCACGAGGCGGGTCAGCAAGATCACGATCAGCAGCCAGACCACGATCACCCCGAGGCCGATCAGCAACACGCGCCAACTCGGTCGGCCCCTTCCGGTGCCCAGCATGTCGGACAGTGCACCCGCGGACGGCGCGGGCGCACGCGGGTCCCGCAACCGCGCGACGACCGCAATCGCGACCAATGCCAGCATCGCCGCCAAAATCGCGACCACGAGCACCATCGCCGCCCGGCCCCCCGACTCGCTGCGGACCGCATGCTGCGGAGCCGGGAGATACCCGCGCAGGGCGGCCGCGACCACGAGTAGGAGAACGATCAGGGCCACGACCCGCCCTGTCGGCTTGTCCATACCAGGCATGGGGCACACCACTCAACCGGTTGCCTGCCGCCGTTGCGGCACTGGCTTTGCTCATACTTGCACGTCAGACGGCCCTAGGGCCAGGACTGGGGCCGAGGCACAAGCTGCACGCCGTGATCATCAACGCGGTCACGGCCACCACCCCGGCTTAGTCCAGCGCGAACGGCCGGAAACTGCCGTCGAGCACCTGCAGGTGACCGATGGTGCGTCCGGTGACCTTGGCAGGGTCGACAAGGGCCAATTCCACTGCCGCGCGGGCGAATTCGTCCGCCGAGGCGGTGTCGTCGAAGTTGCGGGCATAGTAGGAGAGGCCCGGCGTGAGGATCGGTTTGGACGGCGAGAGCGCGTTGACCGCGATGTTGTGGTCGGTGAGATCGAATGCCGCGCACTGGGTCAGATGCTCGAGCGCGGCCTTGGATCCGCCGTACCCGGGCAGCACTCCGCCGCTGCGGTCGGCGTAGGGGCCGTCACCGGGCAGTCGCGACGCCACCGAGGTGATGTTGATGATCGAGCCGCCACCCGCCTCGATCATGTCGGGGCACACCATTTGCATCAGCTCGTAAGCCGCAAAGACCGCGATGTCGAAATGCCGGCGATACGCGTGCAAGGGTGTGCTGACGAACCCCGGCCAGCCGGGCTTGGCGCCGCTGGGCTTTGCGGGTTTCGCGCGCGGCTCGGCGCCGGGCACCGGTGGGCGTCCCGGCGCGGTGAAGGCCGCATTGTTGACCAGAATCGCGATGGGGCCCAACGCGTCTCGCGCCGATGCCACCAACCGGGCGATCTCGTCACGGTCGGTCAAATCGGCCCGCACCGCGACGGCACGTCCGCCCGCCGCCTCGATGTCGGCGACCGTCTCACCGATGGTTCCCGGCAGCCGCTCATCCCAGACCTCTTCGGTGCGCCCGCCGACGGCCACCGCGGCCCCCTCGGCGGCCAGCGCCAGCGCGATCGCCCGGCCCAGGCCGCGGCTGGCGCCGGTGACGATCGCGGCGCGCCCCGCGAGCCGGCCCGTCATCGACGCACCCCGTGCACGACGATGGCCGTGGTCTGTTCCACCCACGCATCGTCGAGCGCTTCTTCCGGGCGCAGCAGCATCCGCAGCATCGTCGCTCCCCCGATCAACTCGATCAACCGGTCCGGATCCACATCGGGATGGGCTTCGCCCCGGTCAACCGCCTCACGCAGCCGCAGCCGCACCGCGGTGAACAAGTCCACGAATCTCGACATCACCCGCGCGTTGAGCGCGGGATCGGCCGTCATGTCGGCGACCAGGCCGGGCAGCGCGGCGCGCACCACCGGGGTGGTGAACACGTCGCGGGTGGCCTCGATCATCATCCGCATGTCGGCGGCGATATCCCCCGCCGGCGCCTCCAGCGCGGTGGGAGCCACCGGGAAGGCCGCCTCGTGCACCAGTTCGGCCTTGCTCGACCATCGCCGGTACAGCGCCGATTTCGTGGTGCCGGCCCGCTCGGCGACCGCGGCCAGACTGATATTTGAATAGCCCGTTTGGACAAGCAGTTCCGCGGTCGCCGATAGGATGGCCGAGTCGATACGCGGATCGCGCGGGCGGCCGGCGCCGGGGGCCTTGTCAAGGCCGGACGGGTCTGCTTTCATAACGCTACCTACCGTATCGTAATTGCCGCGAAAAAGTCCCAAAGGACGGAGGCACTCCCGTGGCCACTGAACCGGCAGTCGACAACGTCGACCGACTGCAGCGCTCCAGCCGCGACGTCACCACCTTGCCGGCGGTGATGTCGCGCTGGCTTTCTACCGTACTGCCCGACGGCGCAAAACCCGAGGTGACCGTGGAAAGCGGCGTGGATTCGACGGGCATGTCGTCGGAGACCATCATCTTGACCGTCCGCTGGCAGCAGGACGGACAGCCGACCCAGCAGAAGCTCGTGACGCGGGTGGCGCCCACCGCCGAGGACGTGCAGGTCTTCCCGACCTACCGCCTCGACCATCAGTTCGACGTCATCCGCAAGGTCGGCGAACTGACCGACGTGCCGGTCCCCCGGGTGCGCTGGCTGGAGAACACCGGCGACGTCCTCGGCACCCCCTTCTTCGTGATGGACTACGTCGACGGTGAGGTGCCGCCCGACGTCATGCCCTACACGTTCGGCGGCAACTGGTTTGCCGACGCGCCCGCCGAGCGGCAGCGCGAACTACAGGACGCGACCGTCGGAGTACTCGCCGCGTTGCACTCGATTCCGAACGCGCAGAATACATTTGGCTTCCTCACCGAGGGACTGAGCGGCGACACCGCGCTGCGCAAGCACTTCAACTGGGTGCGGTCCTGGTATGACTTCGCGGTGCCCGACATCGGGCGATCGCCGCTTTTGGAACGCACCTTCAACTGGCTGGAAGCCAACTGGCCCGCCGAGGCGGCCGCCGCCGAACCGGTGCTGCTGTGGGGTGACGCGCGCGTCGGCAACGTGCTGTACCAGGACTTCGCGCCGGTGGCGGTGCTGGACTGGGAGATGGTGACGCTGGGCCCGCGTGAGCTCGACGTGGCGTGGATGATATTCGCGCACATGGTGTTTCAAGAACTCGCCGGGCTGGCGACGCTGCCGGGGCTGCCGGAGGTGATGCGCGAGGACGACGTGCGCGCTACCTACGCGCGCCTGACCGGCGTCGAAATCGGCGACCTGCACTGGTTTTACGTGTATTCGGGCGTGATGTGGGCGTGCGTGTTCATGCGCACCGGCGCGCGACGGGTGCACTTCGGCGAAACCGAAAAGCCCGACGATGTCGAATCGCTGTTCTACCACGCCGGATTGATGAAACGTCTTATCGGAGAGGACCAGTAAATGCTCGGACCGCTCGACGAGTTCCCGGTACATCAGATTCCCCAGCCGATCGCGTGGCCGGGATCCTCGGACCGCAACTTCTACGACCGCTCCTACTTCAACGCCCACGACCGCACCGGGAACATCTTCGTGATCAGCGGCATCGGTTACTACCCCAACCTCGGGGTCAAGGACGCGTTCCTGCTCGTGCGGCGCGGGGACACGCAGACCGCCGTGCACGTTTCGGACGCCATCGATCAGGACCGCCTCAACCAGCACGTCAACGGTTACCGGATCGAGGTCATCGAGCCGCTGAACAAGCTGCGGCTGGTCCTCGACGAAACCGAAGGCATCGCAGCCGATCTCACCTGGAAGGGGCTGTTCGATGTCGTCCAGGAACAGCCGCACATCCTGCGTTCCGGCAACCGGGTCACGCTGGACGCGCAGCGTTTCGCCCAGCTCGGCAGCTGGAGCGGGCACATCGTCGTCGACGGCGAGGAAATCACCGTCGACCCCAACACCTGGCTGGGCAGCCGCGACCGGTCCTGGGGCATCCGTCCGATCGGCGAGGCCGAGCCCGCGGGGCGGCCCGCCGATCCGCCCTTCGAGGGCATGTGGTGGCTGTACGTGCCGATGGCGTTCGACGAGTTCGCGATCGTGCTGATCATCCAGGAGGAGCCCAACGGGTTCCGCTCGCTCAACGACTGCACCCGGATCTGGCGAGACGGCCGCGTCGAGCAGCTGGGCTGGCCGCGGGTCAAGATCCACTACCGCTCCGGCACCCGCATCCCGACCGGCGCGACGATCGAGGCCACCACCCCCGACGGCACCGGCGTCCACTTCGACGTGGAGTCCAAGCTGCCGGTCCCCATTCACGTCGGCGGCGGCTACGGCGGCGACTCCGACTGGATCCACGGCATGTGGAAGGGCGAGAAGTTCGCCGAGCGGCTGACCTACGACATGACCGACCCGGCGATCATCGCCCGCGCGGGGTTCGGCGTGATCGACCACGTCGGCCGGGCGGTGTGCCGCGACGGCGACAAGCCCCCGGTCGAGGGCTGGGGCCTCTACGAGCACGGCGCGCTTGGCCGCCACGACCCGTCGGGATTCAAAGACTGGCTCACGGTCGCGCCTTAGCCGGTATGCGAAACGCCGACCCGTTCGACGGTTCTCGGCTCATTCGCGCAACCAGCGCAGGCTCGCGGGCTTCACAATTTCGCCCTGCAAATCGCAGAAATGCGGTTCACTAGAGCGCGTGTCAAAGCCGCCCCGGATCGTCGACGTCGTCGTGGTCGGAGCGGGCTTTGCCGGGCTCGCCGCCGCACGCGAGCTGACCCGGCAGGGCCACGACGTGGTGGTCTTCGAGGGCCGCGACCGGGTCGGTGGACGGTCGCTGACTGGCAGCGTCGCCGGATTGCCGGCCGATCTGGGCGGCACGTTCGTCGGGCCGACCCAAGACGCCGTGCTGGCGATGGCGGCCGAACTCGACGTTCCCACGATTCCCACGCACCACGACGGCAAGAACCTGATCCACTGGCGCGGCTGGACGCACGCGTATCGCGGCACGATTCCCAAGCTGTCCCTGACCGGCCTGCTGGACATCGGCCGGCTGCGCTGGCAGTTTGACAGGATTGCCCGCGGGGTCCCGCTGGCGGCCCCGTGGGACGCCCGGCGGGCGCGCGAACTCGACGGCGTGTCGCTCGGCGGCTGGCTGCGCTCGGTGCGGGCGACGGCCTCGTCGCGCGACCTGCTGGCGATCGTGGCGCGGGTGACCTGGGGGTGCGAACCCGACGACGTGTCGATGCTGCACGCGGCCCGCTACGCGCACGCGGCCGGCGGCCTGGACCGGCTGCTCGACGTCGAGGACGGCGCCCAGCAGGACCGCTTTCCCGGCGGCACGCAACAGATCGCCGAGGCCGCGGCCGCCGAGCTGGACACGCGGGTGGTGCTGGGCGCGCCGGTGCGGCGCATCGAACGCCACGGCGCGGGCGTGACCGTCACGACCGATGTCGGCGAAACCGAGGCCGGCTTCGTCATCGTCGCGATCCCGCCGGCCCATCGCGCCTCGATCGAGTTCACTCCCCCGCTGCCCGCCGAGTACGAGCAACTCGCCCGGCATTGGCCGCAGGGCCGGCTCAGCAAGGCGTATGCGGCCTATTCCACGCCGTTTTGGCGGGCCAACGGATTCTCCGGGCAGGCGCTGTCCGACCAGGGCCCCGTTTTCATCACGTTCGACGTCAGCCCGCATCCGGACGGTCCGGGCATTCTCATGGGTTTCGTCGACGCCCGCGCGTTCGACTCGCTGCCCGGCGATCAGCGCCGCCGCGACGTGTTACGTTGTTTTGCAACGCTTTTCGGCGACGACGCACTCAAGCCTCTCGACTACGTCGATCATCGTTGGGGCGCAGAGGAATTCGCGCCCGGCGGCCCGACCGCGGCGGTGCCGCCAGGGTCGTGGATGCGATTCGGGCGGTGGCTGCGCGAACCGGTCGGCCCGATCCACTGGGCCGGCACCGAAACCGCCGACGAGTGGACGGGCTTCCTCGACGGGGCGATCAGGTCCGGCCAGCGGGCGGCCGCCGAGGTCACCGCGCTGCTATGAACTGATCCGGCTGGTCGCGGCGTTGTGGATGGCCGCTTCGGCCAGCGCGCGCAGCTGGCGGCTCACCTCGCGGGGGTGCTCCAGCATCGAGCAGTGCCCCCCGGGTAGCTCTACCAGGCCGATCAGGTTGGGCGCGTCACGTGCGATCCTGCGGGACTGGCCGATCGGTGTCAGCCGGTCGCGTTCGCTGCCGATGACCAGCGTGGGCACCGTCAGCCCGCTGAGGTCGAGATAGCGCGACCCCACCGACGCGACCAGCGCCCGCGCGCATCCGGCCCGCCCCAGCGGCGACGTCTTCTCGAAGAGCTCGTAGACGATCCGCGCGATGCTCGGGTCGGCGTCGCGCCCGGTCGCGAGCATCGCAACCACATAACGGCTCGGGATGCGGGCCGCCCCCGGGACGGGAAACCCCCCGAACGCGCCGATCAGGGCCCGCCCCGCGAGCACCCGCGCCGGCGACAACCCGTGCGGGACAGCGAGCAGTTGCACGTTGCGGATCAGGTCACCGGTCGTGGTGTTGATCAGCGCGACGGCGTCGGCGCGCCGCGCGACCTTGTGCCGGTAACGCTCCGACCATGCGGCGATGGTCATGCCGCCCATCGAGTGACCGGCCAGCACCGCCCGCTCGTGCGGCGCCAGCGTCGCATCCAGCACCGAATCCAGGTCGGACGCAAGGTGTTTGAGGCTGTAACCCTTGGCCCGCGGCACGCCACTTCGGCCGTGCCCGCGATGATCGAACGCGATCACCCGGTAGTCGCCGGCCAGCTCGGCGATCTGGTAGGCCCACGCGCGGATCGCGCAGGTGATGCCGTGCGCCAGGACAATCGGATAACCGTCGGGAGGCCCGAACACCTCCGCATGCAGCCGGGTGCCGTCGGCCGCGCGGACCGACACGGTCTCACTCGGCGGCAGCCGTTCGGGGAAGGGGTCAATTGCGCGTACCGACCGTCGAGCACTCATCGCCGCTCCCCCCTCGAACGCGGCCCCGTCGCCGCAGCTAAGGATGAGACGATTTTATCCCGATATTCGGCGGGGATTTGGGAAATCCGGCAAACGGTTCTTATGAGACGCTTAGACCCGTGTCTTGGTTGTCGCGGCGGGCGTTTCTCGCGGCCACCGCGGGCGTCGTCGGCGCCGGGATGGCGTCCGCGTGCGCGCCGAAGCATCCGCCGTCCGAGGACATCGACTCGGTCCTCGTCGTCGGCGCCGGACTGGCGGGATTGTCCGCCGCCCGCAGCCTCGACGACGCCGGGCGGGCGGTGCGCGTCATCGAGGCCCGCGACCGCATCGGTGGCAGGGTGTGCACCGACCGCGGCTGGGGGACGCCCCTGGAGCTGGGCGCGTCGTGGATCCACGGCGCGACGGGCAACCCGCTGACCGAACTGGCGCGACGGGCGGGGGCCCGGCTGGTCGCCACCGACTATTACGGGTGGGCCGAGCTCGTGGCCGATCCCGCTCTGCGGCCGGCCGATTACCGCAGCGCCACCTGGCGCGCGTTCGTGGAACGAGCCCGCGACCAAGCCGGCGCCGGCAGCCTGGGCGACGCCGTCAAGGCCGCCGCCACCGCCGCGAGGCTTTCCCCGTCCGATCGAGCCCAACTGGCGTTCTACCTCACCACCGAGGTCGAGGACGAATACGCCGCCGACGCGGATCAGCTGTCGGCCGGCACCTTCGATAAGGGTGACTACTCCGGCGGCGACCAGGACGTGATCACGAACGGCTATGACGCCCTGCCGAAGTCGCTCGCCGACGGGCTCGCGATCGAGCTCAACGAACCGGTGACCGCGATCGTGCACGGTGAGGACGCCGTCGTCGTGCGGACCAAGCACAACGCATACCGGGGACCGGCCGCGATTGTCACCGTTCCCCTCGGCGTGCTGAAAACCGGTGCGATCGCCTTTGATCCAGCTCTGCCCGATGGGCACGCCCGGGCGATCGACGCGCTGGGCTTCGGCGTCTTGTCCAAAAGCTTCTTCCGCTTCGATCAACGAACGTGGAAGGCGGACAACGCCTTCTACCAATACCTCGGGCCCGACGGCGGCCTGTGGTCGCAATGGTTCACCGTGGCCAGCGATGTGGCGCCGGTGGCGGTCGCCCTCAACGGCGGCACCCGCGGCCGATTCGTGGAGTCGCGCTCGCCCCAGGATCTGTTGGCCAGCGCGGCACCGATCGCGCGCCGGCTCTTCGGTGAGCACATCGCGCTGACCGACGTGCGGACGTCCAACTGGAGCGTCGATCCGTATGCGCTCGGCGCCTATTCGTTTCACCCGCCCGGCTCCGGTCCCGACGACCGGTGCCGGCTACAGCAGCCGATCAGCGACCGGCTCTATCTGGCGGGCGAGGCGGTCGGCGTGGATAATCCGGCCACGGCGGCCGGCGCCGTGCTCAGTGGCCGCTATGCCGCGAACCAGCTGCTGCGCCGGTTGAGTGGTTGACCGCGCGGGCGTCACGCCGGGGTCTGTTGCCGCAGCGTGGTGTGGGGGCTTTGCCCGTAGGTCTGCCGGTAGAGCACGGCGAAGCGCCCGGTGTGCGCGAACCCCCACCGCCGGGCGATCTCGGTGACGGTCGAGGCGCCCGCCGTCGCCGCGATCAGCTCTTGGTGGGCGCGGCGAAGCCGGACCCGACGCATGTACTCGGTCGGTGTGGTGTCGAGCCGGCGGCGGAACAGGTACTGGACCGCCCGTGGGGTCAGATGCACGGCGGCCGCGACGTCGTTGATGCCGATGTCCTCGGTGGTGTGGCGGTGGATGAAAGACACCGCCTCCTTGAGCGTTTCGGGCAGCGCGAGGCCGCTGGCCGGATCCTGCTCGGTCAGGTTGGACGGATAGCACTCGAGCAACGCGCCGGCCAGCAGGTTGGCCATGCCCGCGGCGATCATCGGTTGCTGGGCGGTGTCGGAACAGGCCAACGTCGTCAACACGTAGTCGAGCGCTCGATGCCAGGCCCGCACGGCGGCACGCGAACGCGGACGCCATTTCAGGAACTGGGTCTGTTGCGACAGCGCCGTGTGCCATTCGGCGGCGACCGCGTGCAGCACCTCCGCCGCGAGGACAACCACATCGAAACGCGCGCCGTTGCAGTGCAATACACAGGACATACCGTGCGTGACGAGAATCGGGAAGTCCGCGGTCGCCGAGGGGCCGCCCGCGACGCTCAGCGATCCCGCGCGCGGTTGTATGACGACAACGGTGTCGGCCGCCGGGATCTCGAGCGTCAACCGACCCTGGATGGCCACCTCGTCCACCGTCATCGACCCGGTGTCCCGGCGCCGATGCGACACCGCGCAGTGGCCGGTGAAGCCGGAGAGCCGCCAGCCCGGCCGATAGGCGCCGGCGAAAAGCCGGCGCGCCGCCTGCACATCGCTGCTACGAAACTGCTTGTATTCCACCGCGACTGGTTGGACCCCGTGATCCGGGTCGGCGCCGAGCTCGGGCCGGCCTGGACAGTACTCGGCCCGATCCTCCTCGACCGCTGCGCCCGCAGGACTGACGAACTCCCCGGACGGTAAGCCGGCGGTCCCGCGGGTCGCGGTAGTCATGGCCGGCTCAGAGGAAGGACTGTGGGCACCCTCGTCACTGCCCGGTCGTGCGCCCCCAGGCTCTGGTAAACGTTCAGCGCGTCGAGCGCGATCCGGTCCCACCCGAAGCGTGACTGTGCGCGGCTCCGTCCGGCCGCGCCCATGCTTTCGCACTGAAAGTGCTGGGCGAGGAGCCTTCTCAGCGCGGCGGCCAGGCCGACGGGATTTTCCGGAGGCAGTACGATACCGGTGATGTCGTCGAGGACGACGTCGGCCAGCGCGCCCACGGTCGCGGCGACCACCACCACGCCACTGGCCATGGCCTGCAGCGCGGTCGAGGGGCGCAGCGGTTGACGAGGCGTGCACACCATGACGTCGGCGGACCGCACCCACATCGGCATTTCGCTGCCGGGGATCGTGCCCGCGAAGCGGACACGGTCGGCGACCCCGAATTCCTTGGCGAGATACTGCAACTGGGCTCGCGCGTCATCGTGCACGGTGTTCGTCGCGTCGGTTTCCGCGATGACCAACTCGGCCCCCGGGACCCGGTACAGCGCACTGATCGCGATATCAAAACCGTTATGCTGCAGCGGGTTCGGCGCCACACACAGGACGCGTTGCAGCCCGTTGCGGACAATTTCCGGACCGGCCGGCGTGTAACGCTCGGAGTCCACGCCGCAGGTCAACGCGGACACCCGCGCGCGGCTGTGGCGCAGTTGGGCCAGCATGTCGACCTCGGCGCTGCTCTCGCCGGTCGCCCACATCGCGCTGCGCGCCAGCAGCGGCTCGATACGCTCGCGTTCGCTCTTTGGCGGTGCGGCCACGGCACGGTCGCGCGCCGTCGCGGCCAGGCCCAAGAACGTCTGCACGACCGGGACACACCGACGTCGTGCGGCCAGTTGCGCGGCCAGGCCACCCAGCCACCCGTACGCATGCACGACGTCGGGATGTTCCTTTGACCAGACGCGCTCCAGTTTCGCCGCCCATTCCCCGACGTAGGGCAGCACGTCGACGGCGGAGGCCGCCGCGCGCGGGCCGACCGGAACCGACACACGGCGGCAGCCGCCGATGGCTGCCTTCGCGCGCCGTCGACCGCTTTGGCGCAGGCAGACCGTCGCGTCATGCCCCTGCGCCGTCAGCGCGACACCCAGCTGCTCGGGGTCCTCCCCGACCACGTCGTCGCCGCTGACAATTGCGATCTTCAACCGCGGTTCCTCCCCGCACGTCGTCCGTCCCCCGGCATCACGTGGCATACCTCTTGTGGGCGTCCGCGAAACGAACAAGATCGCGACTTCGTTTGGTGGCCGGGGTTTCGTCTGCTGGCCCCGAGTGAAACGCTCGGAGGCGGTATCAGAGCTGGTTTTCCCGGCCGACCAATGCCCAGACGGTTTTGCCCGACGATGTGGGGGCCGCGCCCCACGCGCGCGACACCGCGGAGACGATGGCCAGTCCGGAGACGACGTCGGCACCGCGCTCGGGAGCCTCGCGCCGGCCGGGCAGCTGGGGACTGTCGTCCGCGACCGCAACGGTGACGGTGTCTCGATAGCTCTCGACGATCAACACCGGCGCACTCTCGGTGTGGTCGAGAGCGTTCTCGACGAAGACGGTCGCCACCGTGGCCGCGACCGCGACCACTTCGCGGATGTCCCATCTGGTAAGGCGGTCGGTGACCACGCCACGTGCATGGTCGATGCTGTCGCAGGATCGCGCAAGCTCGGTGCGCGCCCGTCGCCGGACCTTGCGGGATTGATCGTGCACTGCGTCCAGCGCGAGCCGCCGGGTGGAATGGATCGGCACATATCGGGCGACGCCGGCCGTCGCGATCGCCCGGCGCACCGCCGGCTGTCCGCACACCAGCAATATCGGGACGTCCGGCCACACGCTGACATGCCAACGAGCGCTCTTGAACACCGTCCAGGCCGAAATGGATGAAGCGCGCAAACGATCGACATCAACAATCACCGCATGCGGCTCGTCGATCGCTGCCGTGATCACGGCATCGCGGACCGCGAGATAGGTCTCGCTGTCGAGCACGCCTTCCATCGTCAGGATTGGTACGCTTTGAGGGGTTTCCCTCTCGATCCAGATAGCCGGCGGATGGACATTCATCGGATGTCGCTCCGGTGGAGCTTCCGGGCCGCCCGATTTCCGCCGTTTTCGTCAGCCGCCGCAATCACCACTGCCGTCTACCCGCATCGATGGCAGGCAACCCTCGAAGCCATGGACCGGTGCCGGATTCGGGCCGTTTTACCCGGGTTTGACGGTGGTACTCCACACCGTTGAGCGACCGTTGAGCGGCCCAGCAAATCACCCAGAAAGGCAGTCATGGCTACCGACCCCAATCCCAAGCAGCGCGACCTGGAGTCCGCCCGGTTCCGTCGGGACACCGGATACCTGACGACCCAACAGGGTGTGCGCGTCGACCACACCGACGATTCGCTGTCGGTCGGTGAGCGGGGGCCGACGCTGCTGGAGGATTTTCACGCGCGCGAGAAGATCACCCATTTCGACCACGAGCGCATCCCGGAGCGCGTGGTGCACGCGCGGGGTGCCGGCGCCTACGGCTATTTCGAACCGTATGACGACTCGCTGGCGCAGTACACCGCGGCGAAATTCTTGACGACGCCGGGCCTGCAAACCCCGGTGTTCGTGCGATTCTCCACGGTGGCCGGCTCCCGAGGGTCGGCCGACACCGTGCGCGACGTGCGCGGCTTCGCCACCAAGTTCTACACCGAACAAGGCAATTACGACCTGGTGGGCAACAACTTCCCGGTGTTCTTCATCCAGGACGGGATCAAGTTCCCCGACTTCGTGCACGCGGTGAAACCCGAGCCGCACAACGAGATTCCGCAGGCGCAGTCGGCACACGACACACTTTGGGATTTCGTGGCGCTGCAGCCCGAGACGCTGCACACCATCATGTGGCTGATGTCGGACCGGGCCCTACCGCGCAGCTACCGCATGATGCAGGGCTTCGGCGTGCACACCTTCCGGCTGGTAAACGACCGCGGCGAGGGAACTTTTGTGAAGTTCCACTGGAAGCCGCGGCTCGGCGTGCACTCGCTGATCTGGGACGAATGCCAGAAGATCGCCGGCAAAGACCCCGACTACAACCGACGCGACCTGTGGGAGGCCATCGAGTCGGGCCAGTACCCGGAATGGGAGCTCGGCGTCCAGCTCGTGCCCGAGGAGGACGAGTTCAAATTCGATTTCGATCTTCTCGACGCGACGAAAATCATTCCCGAGGAACAGGTTCCGGTTCGTCCGGTGGGGAAGATGGTGTTGAACCGCAACCCGGACAACTTCTTCGCCGAGACCGAGCAGGTCGCGTTCCACACGGCGAACGTGGTGCCGGGCATCGACTTCACCAATGATCCGCTGCTGCAGTTCCGCAACTTCTCCTACCTGGACACCCAGCTGATCCGGCTGGGCGGCCCCAACTTCGCCCAGCTGCCGATCAACCGTCCGGTGGCCGAGGTCCGCACCAACCAGCACGACGGTTACGGACAGCACGCGATTCCGCAGGGCCGCTCCAGCTACTACAAGAACACCATCGGCGGCGGCTGCCCCGCGCTGGCCGACGAGAACGTATTCCGGCACTACACCCAGCGGCTCGACGGGCAGACCATGCGCAAGCGGGCCGAGTCCTTCGAGAATCACTACAGCCAGGCGCGAATGTTCTGGAAGAGCATGACGCGCGTGGAAGCCGAACACATCGTCGCCGCGTTCGCCTTCGAGCTCGGCAAGGTGGAGATACCCGAGATCCGTTCGGCGGTGGTCGCACAGCTCGCCCGGGTCGACGGCGAACTGGCCGCCCAGGTGGCCGCGAAGCTGGGACTTCCCGCGCCGCCCGAGGAGCAGGTCGACGACGCGGTGGCCGCCTCACCGGCGCTGTCACAAGTCACCGACGCGGGCGACACCATCGAATCGCGCAAGGTCGCGGTGCTGGCCGCCGACGGCGTCGATGTGGTGGGAACACAGCGCTTTATCGAGCTGATGGGACAGCGCGGCGCGGTGGTCGAGGTGTTGGCCCCGGTGGCCGGCGGCACGTTGGAGGGCGGATCCGGCGGCGAACTGCCCGTCGACCGTTCCTTCACGACGATGGCGTCGGTGCTCTACGACGCGGTCGTGGTGGCGTGCGGGCCGCGGTCGATAGCGACGCTGTCCAACGACGGGTATGCGGTGCACTTCGTGACCGAGGCCTACAAGCATCTCAAGCCCATCGGCGCGTACGGCGCCGGCGTCGACCTGCTGCGCACCGCCGGCATCACCAACCGCCTCGCCGAGGACACCGACGTGCTCAACGACCAATCCGTCATCACCACCACGGCCGCCGCCGACGAGTTGCCCGACCGCTTCGTCGAGGAATTCGCCGGCGCGCTCGCTCAACACCGTTGCTGGCAGCGTCGCACCGACCCGGTTCCGGCCTAGCGCCGGTGTTTTCCCCGCGGTCGGGGCGGGCATAACTGAAAAGGCGTCTCACCGTGGACAGGAGGATGGATCATGCCGCGTT
Organism: Mycobacterium sp. NTMscope_Eco_3; assembly: GCF_976985685.1. Classification (NCBI taxonomy): domain Bacteria; kingdom Bacillati; phylum Actinomycetota; class Actinomycetes; order Mycobacteriales; family Mycobacteriaceae; genus Mycobacterium; species Mycobacterium sp. NTMscope_Eco_3. The sequence continues at coordinate 4,049,883 of NZ_CDRJYZ010000001.1, forward strand.
CGTCGATCAAGAACGAGAAGCTGTACCAGGATCTGCGCAAGAAGGGTGACTCCAAGGAGAAGGCCGCGCGGATTTCGAATGCGGCCGCCGGCCGGGGCAAGTCCTCGGTGGGTCGCAAGGGCGGCAAGTCCGGGTCTTACCAGGACTGGACCGTTCCCGAACTGAAGAAGCGGGCCAAAGAGCTTGGCATGTCAGGCTATTCGAGCCTGACGAAGGACAAGCTGGTGGCCAAGCTGCGTAATCACTGACGCGTCAGCCCGAGCCGGTCGGCCAGCACCAAGAAGGCGACCGCGTAATCGTTTTCGGCGGTCTGCGCGGCGATGCGCCGCCAGTCCAGGCGTTCGCGCACCGCGCGCACGGCCGGCAGCAATCTGGCGAAGTCGCAGTGATGCTCCCCCAGGGAGCGCAGCTGCTGGACAAGCACCATGGTGGGCGGCAGCACCGGCATGCTGATCGCCAGGACCTCCTGCTGTTCGGCCTGATCCAGCGTGTCGGCATCGACCGGTACGCCGTTGATGCGATGCAGGACATCGACCAGCGTGTCGCCGGTGCGGGCCTTGAACAACCAATCCTCCGGGGGCCGTTCGACGACGAACCCGGCATTGGTGAGGGTGGCCACGGCCGTCTCCACGTCGGCCTCGGCCACCACGAGGTCCACATCGTGACTGGGTTCCGGTGCGCCGTAAGCCCATAACGCGTAGCTGCCCGCCAGGGCGAAACGCGGCCCATGCTCCTTGAGCGCCGAGGCGGCGCCCTTCAGCGCCTCTCGCAACCGCGAGGCGCAGCTGGTTGCGTCGGCATGTGCGTCGAGGGGTGCCATGGTGCATTAGGTGATACCCCGCCGGCGCCACGGACAACCTGCCGACGGACGATCGTAAGGCCGTTTAACTTCCGGCCAATGGGGAAAACGTCCCGTTATGTCAACCGCGGTGCCACGTTCATATGATGCTGCGACCGGTGTGATTCCGGCCGTGCGATCGGGGGCATCCCCGGCGGGGGGTCCGGCGTGACGGCGGGGCTCATCGAACATTGGCTCGAGTCCGGACGACTCGATCTGCCTCTTCCCGCGTCGGGGCGCACGGCCGAACGCTGGCAGCGGCTGGCGCGGCTGGCCGAGGACAACATCGTCGCGGCCAGGATCGCCGAGTCCCACGTCGATGCCGTCGCGATCCTGCACGAGTTGGGCGGCAAGCCCCCCGACCCGGGTCAGCTGTGGGGCGTGTGGGCCGCCGAAGCCCCGGACACGGCGCTGACGGCCACCGACACCGACGGCGCGTTCACCTTGAACGGCACCAAGGTGTGGTGCGCGGGCGCCGGGTTTTGCACGCACGCGCTGGTGACCGCACGGCTCGGGGACGGGACGCAAGGCCTGTTCGCGGTGACCGTGACCGACCCGGCCGTCAAGGCGTTGCCCAGCACCTGGTGGAACGCGGGGATGGCCGGCAGCGACACCAGGCCGGTCCTGTTCACCAACGCCCAGGCCGTCGCCGTGGGCGACCCCGGGGACTACCTGGATCGACCGGGATTCTGGCACGGCGCAATCGGTGTCGCCGCCTGTTGGCTCGGCGGCGCACGCCGGGTCGCCGACCCGCTATATCGCTGCGCCGCAAGCCAATCCGCCGACGCGTACTCGCTGGCACACTTGGGTGCCGTGGACGCCGCGCTGGCCGCCAGCGACGCGATCCTCGCCGAGGCCGCGGTCCAGGTCGACGCCGATCCGTTCGACCGCTCCGGAACCGCGCAACTGCTGGCGCGCCGCGTCCGCACGATCGTGGAACACGCTGTCGACGAAGCGATTACGCGCACCGGCCGCGCCCTGGGCCCGGGCCCGCTGTGCCAGGACGGGCGGCACGCTCAACGGGTCGCGGACCTGAGCATCTACATCCGGCAGAGCCACGCGGAGCGAGACCTGGCCGAACTCGGGCAGCTGGCGGGCAAGCAGGCGATGAGGGCGCCGTGAAAACCGTGCCGGCGGGCAACTGCGCGTTTGCCCCCGATCCGCTGACCCATGGCGGCACCCCGGTGCCGTTGTGGCTGGCCGCCTTCACCGAACGGCCGCTGCCCACACTGGATTTGGCGGAGTGCCGACGGCTGATCGTCGTTGCCCCGCACCCCGACGACGAAACCCTCGGCCTGGGTGCGATGACCACGCAACTGACCGCGAGGGGGGTTGACGTTCACGTGGTCTCGGTCAGCGACGGCGGCGCCGCCCAACCCGGAGTGTCGGTCTCCGACCGGCTTCGCATGGCGACCATTCGCAGATACGAAATGGGCCGGGCGGCCAGACATTTGAATGTCCCCAGCCCGATCTCGCTGGGGTTTCCCGACGGTGAGCTGACGGATCACGAGAACAGCCTGGCCGACACGCTGGTGCAGATGCTCGCCGATGGCGGTCCGGCGACCTGGTGCGCAGCGACCTGGCGGGGCGACGGGCATCCCGACCACGAAGCCGTGGGGCGCGCGGCCTCGGACGCGTGCGCCCGCACCGGCGCGACGCTGCTGGAATATCCGGTGCTGATGTGGCATTGGGCGCATCTCGCCGATCCGGCGGTGCCGTGGACCCGAGCCTATTCGGTGCCATCTCCCAGCTGGGCGATGGGTCGCAAACGCCGTGCGGCGCAATGCTATCGAAGTCAACTCGAGCCCACCGATGGGGAATCCTCGCCCATATTGCCGAGTTTCGTGCTCGCGCGGCTGCTCGCGGTGGGCTCCGCCGTGGGAGAAGTCGTATTTCGGTGATCCACGCACCGACCCGCTGCGGGAATGCCGCGGTGCGTGCCCGAGCGGGAAAGTGGGTAGGCGAAAACCTATGCGCGTGGCGACCTTCAACATCCTGCACGGCCGCACGGTCGGGAACGGCGTCGACGTTGCGCGCCTGCGCGATTGCGTGCGCCGCCTCGATCCGGACGTGCTCAGCTTGCAGGAGGTCGACTGCGATCAACCACGCTCCGAGCGGGCCGACCTGACCGCTGCCGCCGCCGAGGCCATGGGCGCGGTGGAGCACCGGTTCGTCGCGGCGATTTCCGGTACCCCGGGCGCCACCTGGATGGCCGCCACCGGCCGCGAACAGCCGGGGACCGCCGCGTACGGGATCGCCCTGCTGTCCCGATACCCCGTGGCCAGTTGGCAGGTGTTGCGGCTCCCCCGCATCCCGATGCGCTTTCCGATGTACCTGCCCGGCCCCAACCGGGTGATGATCGTCGATGAGGAGCCGCGCGCGGCGGTCATCGCCCGGCTGCGCACCCCGATGGGCGGTCTGACGGTGGCCAACACGCACCTGTCGTTCGTTCCGGGCTGGAACCGGCGCCAGCTGCTGCGGGTGATTCACGACCTGCGCGGCTTCCCGGGCCCACGGTTGCTGACCGGCGACTTGAACATGACGCCGAAAACCGTTCGTCGCTGGTCGGGCATGCGGGCGCTGGCCGTCGCCGAAACGTTTCCCGCCGATCACCCCAACCGCCAGCTCGACCACATCTTGACCGACGACCCCCGGCTGCGCGGCGGCCCGGTCGAGGCCAGCCCGATGCCGATTTCCGATCACCGCCCGCTGGTGGTCGACCTGCAGCGGGTGTGAGTCGGGGGCCCGGCCCGAGAAACGGACCGGACCCCCTGACTGAAGCTGCCTACTGGTTTTTCTTCTGGCGCTCTTCGGCCGCGTCCGCACCGGCGCGCGCCGACTCGGCTTCGGCTTCCTTCTTGCCCGCGTCGCGTTGGGCGTCGGCTTTGTCTTGCTGAGCCTGGCCCTCGTCGACAAGGTCGTCGCGACCGAGCACGGTCCCCCCGACCTCCTTGGCCTTGCCCTTCACGCCCTCGACGGCGCCCTGCACCGCTTCCTGCGGCCCGCTCTTCTGGTCTCCCATGGGTTGACCTTCCTCTCGGTGGTGAGTGAGCTTGCGCTCGATGGCACCTAGGGCGTTCCCGCCGCAAGCTTCATCAAACGGCCCGTCCCGCGTTGCCTTCCGCACGCACATATCAGGCCGGGCAATCGGTTTGAAACGGGTTTTACCGGGTAGTACTAGCCGGCGGCGCGAAGGGGGGTGAGGGCGGTGTCCACCATCGCCGTGATCGGGGCGACCGGTACGGCCGGATCCCGCGTCGTCGCCCGGCTGAGGTCGCGCGACGTCGCGGTGGTTGAGATCTCACGCGAGCAGGGCATCGATCTGTTCAGCGGGCCGGACCTCTGCGAGGCGCTCAAGGGGGTCGACGTCGCGATCGACGTATCCGATCCGGTGCCGCCCGAACCCGTCGACGTCAGCCAAGCGCTGGCCACCGCCTCCCACAACATCGTGGGCGCGTGTGCCACACAGGACGTGCAGCGCCTGGTGGTGCCGACGATCGCGGGCATCGACGACCCGGAATTCGACGGCATCCCCTACTACGAAGGCAAACGGGCGGCGAAGAACATCCTGCTCGACGGCCCGGTACCGACCACGATCGTCAAGTCCACGCAGTGGTATGAATGCGCCACCCATTGCGATGCGGTGAGCTGCGACGGTGACGAGGTGATCGTCGAGGACTGGCTGATCCAGCCGATCGCCGCCGACACCGTCGCCGACGTCCTGGTGGAGGCGGCGCTGGGACAGTCGCACACGCCGCGCACCATCACCGGCCCGCACCCCATCCGCCTGCCCGAGCTGACGTCGAAATTGCTTGCCCAGCAAGGCGATAGCCGGCAGGTGCGGGCCGTCCGGCCCGCGGTGGCCGCGCTCGCCAACGGGGTACTGTTGGCGTCCGGTCACGCGGTGGTCGTCGGTCCCGACGTCGACACGTGGCTGCAGACCTTGGCGCCGCCCAGCATCGATGGGCATCAGGTCGCCGACGGCGAAGAGCCCAGCGGGAGCTGAGGTCACAGCAGCAACGCGCAACTGACAACGATCATCCCGACGGTGACCTCTCGCCCTGGTATCGCGGGGACGTCTCGTCAGCGCATCCGCGAATAACGATTGCGTCACGATCGACATCACGATTGGTTAAGAACGGGTGCGTTCTCTTAGAAATTTGCGGACCGCTTCACCGTTCACTTAGCAAAGACGGTCGCGAGCGCCCTCAACGGCCCCAAGCGCGCCCCGACGTTCGTCGTCAGCGAACATCGCCACCGTTTGCCTCGGCTACTTTAGATTTCGAGGATCGGGAGCCTCAGTCGAGAGAAAACCATTTCGCTTCGAAGGACAACAATCATCATGAAAATCAGCAGTATTGTCGCGCGCCGTCGAATGGCCGGAATCAGCGCCGGCTGCCTGCTCGGGGGGATGGCCATGGGCATCGTCGGCGCGCCGTCGGCGTCCGCAGCACCCGACTGCAGCCCCGAGGGTGTGAACTCCACCGTCTCCTCGGTGCAGGGATCCGCCGAGCAGTATCTGGCGGCGCACCCGGGGGCGAACCAGGTGGTGACGGCCGCCTACGGCCAGCCGCGGCCCGAAGCTGCATCAAGCCTGCGCAGCTACTTCACCGGACACCCGCAGGAGTACTACGACCTGCGCGGCATCCTGGCCCCGATCGGCGACACCGAACGGCAGTGCAACGTCACCGCCCTGCCGCCGAACCTGGAGTCGGCCTACCACGAGTTCATGGCCGGCTGATCCAGCCCACGAGACGACCCGCCACAACGTTGTGGCGGGTCGTTTCCGCGTTGAACCGTGACGGTCCGTGTGAACGCCTTTGCCGGCGGGTACTTCTGGCGAATAGTGATGCGGCCGGCGGACGGAACTGGAGGGCCGAGGATGCGACTGCGTCGCAGCGTGCTGAGCAAGCCGGGAATCGCGCGCAAGCGCCGCGGAAAGGGCTTCTCCTACTACGAGCCAAGCGGCAAGCCGGTTTCCGATCCGGAAACCCTGCAGCGCATCAAGGATCTCGTCATTCCGCCGGCGTGGAAGAAGGTGTGGATCTCGCCGTTTCCCAACGGTCACATCCAGGCCGTCGGCGTCGACGCCGCCGGCCGCCGCCAGTACCTCTACCACTCCGCCTGGCAGGCCGAACGCGCCGAGGAGAAGTTCGACCGGGTGCTGGAACTGTCGACGCGGCTACCGGCATGGCGCGCCGAGATCGCCAAAGACCTTGCGCGCCAGGGCTTGACCCGGAAGCGGGTGTTGGCGCTCGCGCTGCGGCTGCTCGATCGCGGCTACTTCCGCGCCGGCGGCGAGCAATACGCCGAGGAACACGAGTCCTACGGTTTGTCCACGCTGCTGTGTGAACATGTGGTAATCCGGAGTGACGCCGTCGAATTCGACTTTCCCGCCAAGAGCGGGGTCCGGCGCACCGTGGAGATCGAGGACGCCGACGTTGTCCGGGCGGTGCGCTCGCTGATGCGCAGGCCCAACCGCACCGAGCGATTGCTGGTGTGCCGCACCGCTTCCGGGTGGCTCGACGTGCGCGCCGACGACCTCAACGCCCGATTCAAGGAGCTGGCCGGCGACGACTACACCGTCAAGGACCTGCGAACGTGGCACGGCACGGTGCTGGCGGCGGCGGCCTTCGCCGACGCCGACCCGGCGGTGTCGGGCCGGGTCGCCAAGCGCGTCGAGGCCGCCGTGATGAAAGAGGTGGCCGAGGAGCTGGGCAACACGCCGGCGGTGGCGCGCGGTTCCTATGTGGATCCCCGCGTCGTCACCGGCTATGAGCAGGGCCTGACCATCGCCGCGGCGGTGCGCCGCGCCGAGCGCGCCCGCAAGCCCGACGTGGCCCAGGAGATTCTGGACAAGGCCACCCGGATGCTGATCCGGCGCGTAGCCAAGAGCGACAACGCCAACGGCTCGTTCACCCTGCGTAAGACGGCATGAACTGTTCCCCACCGCCAGCTGTTAACTGGCTGTGAGTCAGCTGGCCGGCTCGTGAAGGGGAATAACAACACCGTTTGCGGGTAACCCCGCACCTGTGGGAAGTGCCAAAGCCGCCCATGCGCGGCTGTCTGCCGTAGCCACGCCTGCCTGCAGGTGGTTCAACCAACAGCCACACACGCCCACCCGCCAGCACTGAAGAACCGTCTGCCCAGGAGGGAAACATGTCCAAACAAGAGGTCTCCGACTACCTGCTGGAGCGGTTGCGGGCGTGGGGCGTCGAGCACGTGTTCGGCTATCCCGGCGACGGCATCAACGGGCTCCTCGCCGCGTGGGGGCGGGCCGACAACAAACCCCAGTTCATCCAGTCGCGCCACGAGGAGATGAGCGCCTTCGAGGCGGTCGGCTACGCGAAATTCACCGGCCGGGTGGGAGTGTGCGCGGCGACGTCGGGCCCCGGCGCGGTCCACCTGCTCAACGGCCTCTACGACGCCAAACTCGACCACGTGCCGGTGGTGGCGATCGTCGGTCAAACCAACCGCAGCGCCATGGGCGGGAACTACCAGCAGGAGGTCGACCTGCTGAACCTGTTCAAGGACGTCGCCAGCGATTACGTCCAAATGGTCACCGTCCCCGAGCAATTGCCCAACGTCCTGGACCGCGCAATCCGCATCGCGATGACCCAGCGGGCGCCGACGGCGTTGATCATCCCCAGCGACGTCCAAGAGCTGCCGTACTCCCCGCCGGAGCACGCGTTCAAGATGGTGCCCTCCAGCCTGGGCATCGAATACCCGGACATCGCCCCGGACGACACCGCCATCGCGCGCGCCGCCGACGTCCTCAACGCCGGCAAGAAGGTCGCCATGCTGGTGGGTACCGGTGCGCGCGGGGCCCGCGAAGAGCTGGCCGAGGTCGCCGACCTGCTCGGCGCGGGCGCGGCCAAGGCGCTGTTGGGCAAGGACGTCCTGTCGGACGAATTGCCTTGGGTCACAGGGTCTATCGGGCTGCTTGGGACACGGCCGAGCTACGAGCTGATGATGGGCTGCGACACGCTGCTCACGGTGGGATCCAGCTTCCCCTACACGCAGTTCCTGCCCCAGTTCGACCAGTGCCGGGCGGTGCAGATCGACGTCGACGGGCGAATGATCGGGATGCGCTACCCGTACGAGGTCAACCTGGTCGCTGATGCGAAGTCCGCACTGCGGGCCCTGATTCCGCACCTGCGCCGCAAGGAGGACCGGTCGTGGCGGGAGGGCGTCGAGAAGAACGTGGCGCGTTGGTGGGAGACCATGGACAAGGAAGCGATGGTCAGCGCCGATCCGATCAACCCGATGCGGCTGTTCTCCGAGCTGTCCCCGCAGCTGCCTGAGAATGCCATCGTCACAGCCGATTCCGGCTCGTCGGCCAACTGGTACGCGCGCAACCTGCGCTTCCGCGGCGACATGCGCGGCTCGCTGTCGGGCACGCTGGCGACGATGGGGCCCGGGGTTCCCTACGGCATCGGTGCGAAATTCGGCAATCCCGACCGGCCCGTCATCGTGTTCGCCGGTGACGGCGCCATGCAGATGAACGGCATGGCCGAGCTGATCACGATCAAGCGCTACTGGAGCGAATGGAAAGACCCCCGCCTGATCATCGCGATCCTGCACAACAACGACCTCAACCAGGTCACCTGGGAAATGCGCGCCATGGCGGGCGCGCCGAAATTCGCGGAGTCCCAAAACCTTCCCGACGTCGACTTCGCCGCCTTCGCTGCCAGCCTGGGTCTCAACGCCATGGCCATCAAGGATCCCGACGAATTGTCGGACGCGTGGCGCAATGCCCTGTCGGCCGACCGTCCCACCGTGCTGGACGTATTCACCGATCCCGACATGCCGCCCATCCCGCCGCACGCCACCTGGGAGCAGTTCAAGTCGGCCACCGCGGCGGTGTTGTCCGGCGACGAGGACCGTGTGGGCTTCGTCAAGGTCGGCCTGAAAACCAAGATGCAGGAATTCATGCCGCACAAGAAGAGCTGACCCGGCGGTCGGCCGCCCGGTCAGGCCAGCCCGGAACGCGCGCTGCGCAGGTCGTCGACGAACGACCGGTAGACCTCGTCGTGCCGGTCGCTGCGGTCCCGCAACACCGACGACGGGTGCACCGTGGCCACCACGATCGGCTCGGGCGTCATCGCGATGTCGACGGACGACGGGAGCTTCAGCTCGCGTCCGCGCTGCACCGAAACCCGAAAAGTGGTGCCCAGCAACGATTGAGCGGCCGTTGCTCCCAGGCACACGATGACCTCGGGTTGCACGGCCTCGATCTCGGCGATCAGCCAGGGCCGGCAGGCGACGACTTCGGTGCGGCCCGGCTTCTGGTGGATGCGCCGTTTGCCGCCCTTGCGGGTGAACTTGAAATGCTTGACGGCGTTGGTCTGATAGGTCAGCACCGGGTCGATGCCGGCGTCTTCGAGCGCCCGGGCGAGCAGTCGCCCCGCCGGGCCGACGAACGGCTCACCGGCGCGGTCCTCCTGGTCGCCGGGCTGCTCGCCCACCAACATGATCGGCGCTCCCGGATGCCCGTTACCGAATACGGTTTGGGTGGCGTCTTCGAAAAGCGAACAGCCATGGCATGTTTCGGCCGCGCTGCGCAGCGCGTCGATGCCCCGCTCCTCGGGGAGGTAGCGGGCGGCGCCGGGGGCCTTCGATGTGGCGGTCATGTGAATGCCGTGGCGTGGGTACCCCCGCTCCCCCACTGAGCGGGGGTACCCAGCCCCGGGTGGCTCGTCAGCCCTTCCCGATGATGGCGTCGCGGGCGCGGTCCAGCATCGCGGCGAACGGACCCGCGGCCAGGTTGGCCACCTGGGATTCCACCCCGGCGTGCGGCCGGGTGGGGGCGATGGCTTCGGCGAGCTGCGCGGCGCGGCCCATCCGTTCCAGCTCGTCGGCGCTCAATTCCTCGCCCAGCTTGGCGAATTCGTCGTGCTCCTCGTGCTCGGCGTGGTCGATCACCGCGTCGCGCAGCGTGGTCAGCTCGCGGGTGAATTCCTCGCTGTCGACGTCGAGTTTTTCCAGCCGCTGCAGAACCGTCTTGGCCTCGTGCTCTTCGTGCAGCCGCTTGCCCACCACGGCGGTGCCGTTGGCGATCTTGCGCTTGGCTCGCGGGTGAACGATCTCTTCCTCCGCGGTCTCGTGCACGGCGAGCAGTCGCCGAAGCTCGACGAAAGCCTTCTCCCGCGCCTGTCCGGACGCCGCCAGCGTTTCGGCGAACCTCGCCTTGATCTGCTCGTGCTGACTGAGGAGAAAGTCGACCACGTCGGTGGGCGACGTGATGGCGGTGCGTGCCATGGTGTCCCTCCCATCTTCCTTGGTTCGACGCGCAGGGCTGTTGCGCGCTCACCGAAGCGGCTACCCGGCGAAATCGGCCGTCAAACGGGTGTGGCCGCGCCCCGGTGGGGTATGTGCTCAGCATCGCCAGGCCGCGCCTGGGGCGCGTGGGTTCGGGCACGGTCCCTGGCCGTCGGCTACATTTCGGGCAGGTTCGGCCGCGAAGGAGGCACGGCGTGACCAACCCGCAGGACCCGTATTGGCAGAACCCGCTGAGCTACGACCCGCTCGGCCGGATGCCGCCGTCAGTCCCGCCGATGGAGCCGATCGAGCCGATCGAGCCGCCGGCGGAACCACCCGCGTTCACGCCGCCGCCCGCGCCCCCGCCGTACCGCCCGGCCGTCAACACGTTGGCCACGCTGTCACTGATTTTCGCGTTCGTGTTCGCGCCCGCCGGAGCGGTCCTGGGACACCTCGGGTTGGCGCGAATCCGGCGGACCGGCGAACTCGGCCGTGACCGCGCCCTGGTGGGTGTGACGCTGTCGTACGTGTTCATCCTGCTCGCGGTCGTCGCGCTGGCCGGGTGGGCGACGCTGGGCGGCTCCACCTCGTCACACCGGGCGGCGCGCGAGACCACCACGTCCAGCGGTCCCCCGCCGCCCACCGTCCCGCCGGACACCATCACCACGCTGCTGCCCGGGTTGGACGCGCTGAGGAACATCACCGCCGACGCGAACCTGGAGGTCGGGCCGACGTGGAACAGCCCCGGCCGCTCGGCGCAGGACGGCAGCATCAACCGCCCGGAATGCTGGGGAAGCATCGCCGCCGGGAGCCCGGACGCCTACACCCCCGGCTCCTTCACCGGTTATCACGCGGGCGAATTCACCGACACGCGCAGCATGCTGAAGTCGATCCAAGTCATCCAGGGCGTGGCGGCGTTCCGCGATCCGGCCGGGGCGCAGTCACAGCTAAACACGCTGCTGTCCGGATGGCGCCAGTGCGGCGGATCGACCGTCACCGTGACGGCGTCCGGGGGGCAGCCGATCGCGATGGCGGTGAGCGCTCCCGCCGACGCCGGCAACGGCATCACCACACTGGACTTGACGCCCAAGGGAATACAGGTGCGCTCGGCGCGGGCGGTCGCGGCCAAGGCCAACGTCGTCATCGACCTGAACGTGTCCGCCAGCGGCAGCACGGACAGCGAGCGGCCCCGGGTGGCCGCGGTCACCATCGCCAACTACATCCTCGGCAAGATCCCCGGCTGACCGGCTCCGCCGCTCTTGCGATCGCCACTACGCTGAGCGGATGAAGTATGTCGACGTCGACGGGGTCGGACGCGTCAGCCGGATCGGCTTGGGCACCTGGCAGTTCGGCTCGCGCGAATGGGGTTACGGGGACAGCTATGCCACCGGCGCCGCGGGCAACATCGTGCGGCGCGCCCGCGCCTTGGGGGTGACGCTGTTCGACACCGCCGAGGTTTACGGGCTGGGCAAGAGCGAGCGGATCCTGGGCGAGGCGCTCGGGGACGAACGCGCCGAGGTGGCGGTGGCCAGCAAGATCATGCCGGTCGCCCCCTTCCCGGCCGTGGTCAGGCAACGCGCGCGAGCCAGCGCCCGGCGGCTGGGGCTGGATCGCATCCCGCTCTACCAGGTCCACCAACCCAACCCGGTGGTGCCGGACTCGGTAATCATGCCCGGGATGCGAGATCTGCTGGACCGCGGCACGATCGGGGCGGCGGGCGTCTCGAACTATTCGCTGCAGCGGTGGCAGAAGGCCGACGCCGCGCTGGGCCGGCCGGTGATCAGCAATCAGGTGCATTTCTCGCTCGCCTACCCGAAAGCGCTCAAGAACCTGGTGCCGTTCGCCGAACGGGAGAACCGCATCGTGATCGCCTACAGCCCACTGGAACAGGGGCTGCTGGGCGGCAAGTACGGCGTCGACAACCGCCCCGGCGGCGTTCGCGCGATGAACTCGTTGTTCGGCACCGAGAACCTGCGCCGCGTCGAGCCGCTGCTGCAGGTGTTGCGCGACGTCGCAACGCAAGTCGGCGCCAAGCCGGCACAGGTGGCGCTGGCCTGGTTGATCAGTTACCCGGGCGTGGTGGCCATTCCGGGCGCGTCCAGCGTCGAGCAGCTCGAGTTCAACGTCGCCGCCGCCGACATCGAGCTACCCACGGAATCCCGCGACGCGCTCACCGAGGCGGCGCTGGCGTTCCGGCCGACGTCGGCGGCGCGTTTCCTCACCGACCTCGCGCGGGAAAAGCTCGGCCGCAGCTAGTCCGGCTGATCAGGACTGGTTGGCTTCCGCGAACGCCGCGGGGCTGGCCGGGGCGCCGCGCGCAACCACGAGCGGCATCGACGTCGAGGCGTTGGTGCGCAGGATGGTGTGCACGACGTCGATCAGGTCGTCGACGGGCATCAACTTGCCGGGCATGCAACCGCGCGACGACCACAGCGGGACCGCCTTCATGGCGAGGTCCATATCCCAGTCGGCGTTCATTCCCGTTGCCGCGTCGCCCTCTCCGCCGGCGCACTCCCCGACGATCAGGTTGGTGAAGCCGACGTCGGAGTGTTCGGCCCGCCACGCCTCGACCAGCCGTTCCAGGGCGGCCTTGCTGACGCCGTACGCGCCCAGGCCCGGCCACGGCGGCCCGAAGGTGCCGGCGTCGGAGGACAGGTACACCGCCTTGCCGGCCGACGCGGTCAAGTGCGGCATCGCCGCGGCCGTCACCAGCGACGCGCCGATGACGTTGGTGTCGAAGACGCGCCGCCACGTGTCGGCGTCGGTGTCCACCATGCGGACGAGCGGCCCGACGGCGGGGGTGTAGACGAGGTTGTCGATCCCACCGAGGGCGTCGGCGGCCCGACCGATCGCCGACCGGCAGGACGCCTCGTCGGTGACATCGCATTCGATGGCGATCGCGTTCGGGCCGGCATCCTTGGCCGCGGACTCGATGCGCTGCAGACGCCGGGCAAGAAGCGCGACCTGATCGCCGCGCTGCGCGAGACCGACCCCGATGCAACGGCCCAGCCCACTCGAAGCGCCGACCACCACTGTCCTTGACATATTCGCCCTCTCTTGTAACGCGAGACGCTGTCGCGAGAAACCTACCGGATGCGACTCGTCCGGTGGCGATCACTCGCTATTTACGTCGCCTCGACGGTGTTCCGGTCGCCCGACTTGGCCCGGTACATGGCCTCGTCGGCGCGCGCGGTGACCGCGTCGACGGACTCGGCGGGACGGGCAAGCGTGGCACCGATGCTCAGGGTCGCGCCGATCGTGTCGCCGGAGACGGCGATGGGTTCGGCGACGCGACGGCGGATCTTCTCGGCGATCTGGGCGAGTTCGTCGGCGCTGCGGACGCCGGGCAACAGGATCAGCATTTCGTCGCCGCCGGTGCGCCCGACCGTGTCCCCGCGGCGAACGCTCGCCCGGATCCGCGCCGCCACGGTCGCGAGTACGACGTCGCCCGTCCCGTGTCCCCACCGGTCGTTGATCGCCTTGAAGCGGTCGACGTCGCAAAACAGGACACCGACATGGGTGCCCGCGGGCTGCGGTTGCCGCAGCGCGGCCTCCAGCCGGGCCAGGGCCTCGGCCCGGTTCACCAAACCGGTGAGGGTGTCGAACCGCGCCAACCGTTCCAGTCGCTGTTCGGCCTCGACCTGATCGTCGACCACCCGCAACGCCGCGATCAGCCCGTCGGTGTCGCCCCGGGCATCGGTGTAGGGCTTCCCGTGACCGTCGACCCAGTGGTATTCGCCGTCGAGGGCACACACCCGGAAGCGTTGGAGCACCTGTTCGCCGCCCGCGATACGGCGGAGGGCGGTTTGGAGGTTGTCGCGATCCTCGGGGTGGATGCGGCCGGCGAAATCCGGGCCGGTCCACCGGGACAGCGGGCCACCCAGCGCGGGTTCCACCGACGGGGAGACCCACGCGACCTCGCCGCCGCGGAAGTGCACGATGATGTCGACGGCGTTGTCCGCGAGAAGGCGATAGCGCATCTCGGCCTCGGCGCGTTGCTTGCTGGCCACCTCCTTGGCGATCAGCAAGTGCTGCTCGCGCTGGCTGAAGTAGAAGGTCACCGCCCCGACGACCGCGGTTCCCAACAGGATCGAGAAGGTCCACTGCGCGTTGTCGTCCGGGCCGAGCTCCACGAAGATCGGCCTCGCCACGGCCACGACGAGCGGAAAGCCGGCCAGGATCCCGAGCAACCGAACCAACGAGGAACGGTCCGGTCGGGCGAGCAGCCACGCGAGCGGAAACCGGTCGGCGCGCGCCAGCGCGGTGGCCGCGACGAGCAGCAACAGGGCCACGGCCGTCAGGAACGCCTGGCCCTTCGACGGCGAAACGCCCACCAGCGCCAAGGCGTCGAACAGGTAGGCCCCCGCCGTGACGAACGGGATGGCCGCACTGCCCGCCAGGCACAGGGGCCAGACCACGCGGGTCGACCGATCCACCCGGATCAGCGCGATGACGGTCGCCAAGGGCAGCGCCGACAACGCCGTCTGAACGCTCGGGCGCCCCGGCCAGGACCACTCGTGCATGCCGACGGCCTCGCCGAACCAGATCCTGTCCACGGTGAACGAGCCGAGGCTCGCGTACTCCGCGAGGACGACGACCGCGAAGGCGGCCGCGGCGGCGGCCAAACCCCGTCCGGCCCAAATCCGTTCGCGCGACGGACTCCCCCATTGCACCAGGATCGCCGCGCTCAGCGCGGCCAGCCACAGCGCGGTCCACGGCATCATCTGCGGCCAGGTCGGATAGATCCGCGTCAACCGCTCGATGCCGGCCGTCCAGCCCACCCACGTCAGCGCGGCGACCACGAGCACCAACAGCGCGGCCGCCCGCCCGGAGGTGTTCATCGCCGATTCCAGACGCGCGCCGGGACCGGGCCTGTCCATCGGCTGTCCCTCTCGTTCCCGGCGGTCGACACGCGGCATCGACATCGTGCGGAAGAAAAATAGCCGATGCGGCCTTGTCGGCGAGAGTAATTCGCCGGATCCGCTAGGCCGAGGGAAGTCCCCGCAGCACCACCGCGGTGTGGGCCTCCACGTTGAGCTTGCCCGCGCCGGGCACCTCGTCGGCGGGCGTGGTCTCTTCGGGCCCGGTGTACACCACGACCTGCCAGGAGGAACCGAATTCCTTTGGCGGAAGGGTGAATTCGATCGGCTCGTAGTGGGCGTTGAAACACAGCAGGAACGAGTCGTCCAGTACCCGTTGGCCCCGCTCGTCGCGGCCGGCGATGCCGTGGCCGTTGAGGAACACCGCGACCGACTTGGCGAAACTCGCGCCCCAGTCCTCGTCGGTCATCTCCGCACCCTCGGGGGTGAACCAGGAGATATCAGGCACGCTGTCCTGGCCGCGCCGGCGCACCGGCTTGCCGGAAAAGAACCGGCGCCTGCGGAACACCGGGTGCTCGGCGCGCAGCGCCGACACCGTCCGGGTGAACTCCAGCAGGCCCGCATCGGCGGCGCCCCAATCGATCCAGGTGAGCTCGTTGTCCTGGCAATAGCCGTTGTTGTTGCCGTTTTGGGTGCGTCCGAGTTCGTCGCCGTGACAGATCATCGGCACGCCCTGGGACAACAGCAAAGTGGTCAGGAAGTTGCGCTGCTGGCGGGCGCGCAGGGCGTTGACTTGCTCGTCGTCGGTGGGCCCCTCCGCCCCGCAGTTCCACGACCGGTTGTGGCTTTCGCCGTCGTTGTTGTCCTCGCCGTTGGCCTCGTTGTGCTTCTCGTTGTAGGACACCAGGTCGCGCAGCGTGAACCCGTCGTGGGCGATGACGAAGTTGATCGACGCCACCGGCCGGCGCGCGGTGTGCTCATAGAGGTCGGCCGATCCGGACAGCCGGTAGGCGAACTCGTCGAGGGTGGCGGGCTCGCCGCGCCAGAAGTCGCGGACCGTGTCGCGGTACTTGCCGTTCCATTCCGTCCACTGCGGCGGGAAGTTGCCCACCTGATAGCCGCCCGGCCCGACGTCCCACGGTTCGGCGATCAGCTTGACCTGGCTGACGGTCGGATCCTGTTGCACGAGTTCGAAAAACGTCGACAGCCGGTCGACGTCGTAGAACTCGCGGGCCAGCGTCGAGGCCAGGTCGAAGCGGAAACCGTCGACATGCATCTCGGTCACCCAGTAGCGCAGGGAATCCATGATCAGCTGCAGCGCGTGCGGATGCCCGACGTTGAGGCTGTTGCCCGTGCCGGTGTAGTCCATGTAGTACTGCTTGTCGTCGTCGACCAGCCGGTAGTAGGCGGCGTTGTCGATGCCGCGCATCGACAACGTGGGGCCGAGGTGGTTGCCCTCGGCCGTGTGGTTGTAGACCACGTCGAGGATGACCTCGATGCCGGCCTCGTGCAGCGACCGCACCATGGCCTTGAACTCCTGGACCTGCCCGCCCGGCGTGGTGGCGCCGGAGTACTTGAAGTCGGGCGCGAAGAATCCGATCGTGTTGTAGCCCCAGTAGTTGGACAGACCCTTGTCGACCAGGGTGGAGTCGTTGGCGAAGTGGTGCACCGGCATCAGTTCGATGGCCGTGATGCCGAGACCCTTGAGGTGGTCGATGATCACCGGGTGCGCCACCGCGGCGTAGGTGCCGCGCAGCTGTTCGGGGATGTCCGGGTGGGTCTGGGTCAGGCCCTTCACGTGGGCCTCGTAGATGACGGTGTCGGCGTAGTGGCGATCCGGTGGGCGGTCGTTGCCCCAGTCGAAGTAGGGGTTGATCACGACCGACTTGGGCATGCTGTCCGCCGAGTCGTCGTCGTTGCGGCTGTCGGGGTCGCCGAAGTTATAGCTGAAGAGCGATTGATTCCACTCGAACGAGCCGTCAATGGCTTTGGAATACGGGTCCACCAGCAGCTTGTTCGGGTTGCATCGGTGTCCGGCCTGCGGGTCGTACGGTCCGTGCACGCGGTAGCCGTAGCGCTGGCCGGGTTCGATGTTGGGGATATAGGCGTGCCAGATGAAGCCGTCGACCTCGGGCAAGGTGATGCGGCTCTCGGTGCCCTCGGCGTCGAACAGGCACAGCTCCACCCGCTCGGCCACCTCGCTGAACACCGCGAAATTGGTGCCCGCCCCGTCGTACGACGCGCCCAGCGGATAGGCCCTACCCGGCCACACCTCTCCGGTCGGCGTGGGGGCTGCGGCCTCTGCGGGAGTCATGGCGCATCAATACCCCGCCGGCGTGGCGGTCAAACTCCCGGGCCGCCCGCCGGGCCGGTGTCACTACGCGGAAAGCCTTGTGGCAGAGTCAATCACGGATTGAGTATGACCTTCACCGCTCCGTCCTGCTTCTTCTGGAAGATCTCGTAGGCGTGCGGGGCCTCATCGAGCGGAAGCACGTGGGTGGCGAAGGTGTCGACGCCAAGCGGGTCGTCGTCGGTCAGCAGCGGCATGATGTCGTCGACCCAGCGTTTCACGTTGGCCTGGCCCATCCGCAGGGTCACCTGCTTGTCGAAGAGGGTGAGCATCGGAAGCGGGTCCGCCATTCCGCCGTACACGCCGATCAGCGAGATCGTTCCCCCGCGCCGCACGATGTCGATGGCCGAGTACAGGGCGGACAGCCGGTCCACCCCGGCGGTTTGCATGAGCCGCTTGGCCAGCGCGTCCGGCAACAGCCCGGTGGCCTGCTGCGCCAGTTTGGCGGTCGGCGAACCGTGCGCCTCCATGCCCACCGCTTCGATGACGGAGTCGGATCCACGTCCGTCGGTCAGGTCGCGGATCGCGTCACCGAGCGACGAGTCGAGCCGGCCCACATCGATGGTGTGGATGCCGCGTTGCGCGGCGCGGCCCAGCCGTTCGGGAACCAGGTCGACGGCGATGACGCGGTAACCGAGGTGGTCGGCGATGCGGGCGGCCATGTCTCCGATGGGGCCCAGACCGAGCACGGTGACCGTGCCACCCTCCGGGATGTCGGCGTACGCGACCGCCTGCCAGGCGGTGGGTAGCACGTCGGACAGATAGACGAATCGCGAATCAGGCGGCCCCACAGGGACTTTGATGTGGGTGAACTGGGCCTGGGGAACGCGCAACAGCTCGGCTTGCCCGCCGGGGACTTCGCCGTAGAGCTCCGAGTAGCCGAACAGCGCCGCCCCCATGCCCTGGTCGCGCACCTGGGTGGTCTCGCACTGGGTATAAAGCTGTTGGCCGCACATGTAGCAACTGCCGCAAGAGATTTGGAAGGGAATGACGACCCGGTCCCCCACCCGAAGGTCGCCCGTTTCGGCGCCGACCTCCCGCACGATGCCCATCGGTTCGTGGCCGAGGATGTCCCCCGGCTTCATGAAGGCCCCGAGAACCTCGTAGAGGTGCAGGTCGGACCCGCAAATGTTGGTGGAGGTGACTTCGATGATGGCATCGGTGGGCTGCTCGATCTTGGGGTCGGGCACCGAATCCACCCGCACATCGCGCTTGCCGTGCCACGTGACAGCCTTCATGGCAAGGGCGCATACCCGCCTGCCACCCGTCGAAACGGCGGCGCCGGACGCCCGCATGGGTCGTGGTCAGTGCCAGCGGCACTGGAGCGGATGTTCGCTCTCGATGAGCGCCCGAGCGATTTCGATCAGCTTGATATTGGATTGTTGCGAAACCCGGGTCAGCAACTGGAACGCTGCGACGGAGTCGATGCCGAAGCGCTCCATGATGACCCCCTTCGCCTGCCCGATGATGTCGCGCGACGCCAGGGCGCTACGGAATTGGTCTTGGCGGCGCATCATCGACCATCCCAGGGCGATGTGCGTGGCGAAAACCGTGCCGATCTCCACCGACTCCTCGGTGAAAGCGTGCGGGCGGTCGGCGTAGAAGTTCAGCGCCGCCATGCTGCCGCCGTCGATGAACAACTCGAACGACAGGATGGAGCGGATCGGGGTCTGTTCGAGCGCCAGCCGGCGGTAGCGCAGCCAGCGCCGTTCGGAGCTCAGGTCGGCGATGTGCATCATGTGGTGCTCCCAGGCGGCGGTCAGGCACGGCCCTTCGCCGGAGCTGTCCTGGATGGCGTCCAGGACCATCGGGTAGCGGTGCGTCGCGGCCACGTTGCTGACCGATGCGTCCTTCTCGGCCAGGGTGATCCCCGCGTACTGTGATCCGGCCACGTGGTGGACCCCGTTGTCGAGGAGTTCGTGCAGACCGGCCGCGATGCCGCGTTGTTCACGCTCCAGGTTGGCCACCAGCTCCACCAGTTGATTGACGATCGTGGCGCTGCCGTCTCGCATCACATCACCCCCGGAACCGTCATGGCCCGCAGAGCCCTTCCTGATAGGCGTCGCGCCGGCATCTGCCAACGCGCGAACGCCACCGCTCAACGAGAAGTCTATGAGCCATCCAACGAAGCGCAAGGCACGATAACGAAACCGGTGGGACGACGGCGGTGGCCGGGGCCTCCGAAAGGGAAGAGGCCCGGGCCGCTTCTGAGTGCCCGCTTCCTCGAAACACCTTGCTGATCAAGTGTTTTCGCGATCGTCTGCTGGCTTCCGAAGGCGCGAGGACTCCTTGCCGCGGAAGTCCGCCTACACTCGGGTCGGTGACCTCCATTGCGATTGTGGGAAGCGGCTTCACCGGATTCACCTGCGCCCGCCATCTGGCGCGAATTCTGCGCCGGCGGCACGCACCCGTCGACATCACGATCATTTCTCCGGTCGACTACATGCTTTACACCCCGTTGCTGCCCGACGTGGCCGGCGGTGTCGTCGATGCCCGCTTTGTCGCTATCCCACTGGCCAATTCGCTGCGGGGCGTGCATGCGGTGCGCGGGCGCGTCGACGGGGTCGACTTCGCGCAACAGACGCTGACGTACTGCGATCCCGAGGAACGCAGCCATTCCATGTCCTGGGACCGGCTGGTGCTCACGCCGGGATCGGTGACGCGGTTGTTCGACGTCCCGGGCCTCGCACGACATGCGCGCGGGTTGAAGACCACCGCCGAGGCCCTCTACCTGCGGGACCACTTCATCGAGCAGCTGGAGCTGGCCAACATCGACGACGATCCCCGGGTGGCCGCCGCCCGGCGCACCGTCGTGGTGGTCGGCGCCTCCTACTCGGGCACCGAGTTGGTGGTGCAGCTGCGGGCCTTGGCCGACGCGGCGGCCAAACAGATGGGCTTCAACCCGGCCGAAGTGCGGTTCCTGCTTTTGGACCTGGCCGAGCAGGTGATGCCCGAGGTGGGCAAGAAGCTCGGCGAGGCGGCGATGAAGGTGTTACGGCGGCGCGGCATCGACGTCCGGCTCGGTGTCACGCTCAAGCAGGCGCACGCCGATCACGTTGTGCTGAGCGATGATTCGCGCATCGACACGCACACGATCGCCTGGGTGACGGGGGTGACGGGTGCCCCGTTGATCCAAGACCTGGGTTTGCCGACCGAGAAGGGCCGGCTCACGGTGCAGCCCGATCTACAGGTGCCCGGTCACCCCGAGGTGTTCGCGGCCGGTGACGCGGCGGCGGTTCCCGACCTCACCCAGCCCGGCAAGGTCACGCCGCCGACCGCCCAACACGCCACCCGGCAGGGCAAGGTGCTGGCCCGCAACGTCGCCGCCAGCCTCGGTTACGGCAGCTTCAAGGACTACAAGCACCGCAACCTGGGCCTGGTGGTCGATCTGGGGCCCCGAAAAGCGGTGGCCAACCCGCTCAACATCCATCTGTCCGGGCTGCCGGCCAAGGTCGTGACGAGGTCCTACCACCTGTACGCGATCCCCCGCGGCGTCAACCGGTGGGCGGTGTCGCTGGCCTACCTGACCGACATGCTGTTCAACCGCTCCGTCGTGTCCATCGGGTTGTCCTCCGAGGACGACGCACAATTCACGGCCAGCGAGGGCATCCCGATGCCCAAGACGAGCTGATCTCAGCCTTCGGCGGACTGCTGGGCCATCGCGTAGGCGAGTTGAAGAAAATCCGCCCCGGCCAGTGCGCTGAAGACGCCCGCGATCAGCCGGGTGAACCGGGGTACGAACACCAGGCCGATGGCAAATCCGGTGGCGACCCACATGTCCAGGCAGAACGGGCAGGTCAACAGCTCGCCCAGGCTGTGCCGGAGCTGACTGTGCTCCCGAACCTCCTCCTGGACCTCGGCGGGGCCGCCCGTGCCCGCGTAATGCGTGAACGGGGCGCGTAGGGGGCTGGTCACCGCGTCTTTGGTCAAGGTTCGCGAGAGCTTGTGGGTGCCCAGGGTGAGGATGATCAGATCCTGGATCCGCCAGCGCGTCGGCAAGGTGCGCCCGCTCGCGACCGCGGCCGCCGTCGCCACGGACACCACGACGGCGTAGACGACCAGGACCACCAGGTAGCCGCCCAACGGCCGGGGGTTGTCGCCGCGGTAGGCGTCGGCTTCGTGCCGCGCGCCGTCCACCACCTGAGCGCCGGTTTCGGTCAGATCTCCCATTGCGTCTCCTTCAAGACTCGTTCGCCGCGCTTCAAGGCACAGCGGGGTGAGTACCCGACGGAGGTGGGCGCAATCTGCGACCGGTTCAGGGCCTGGTCGCGCCGCGTTCGCCGGGGCCGGCGGCGGCCTTCGGCGCCTTCGCGGCTTCGCGCAATGTGCGATTGGTGGAGCGCAGGTCGGTGTTGGCGGCCGACAGCGTCTCGTTGTCGTCTTCGAGATCGAGGATGCGCGCGATGCCGGCCAGGTTGACCCCGGCCTCGACCAGCCCGCTGATGCGCCGCAGCCGCGTCAGGTCGTCGGCGCTGTAACGGCGGGTTCCCCCTTGACTTCTCGCGGGCGTCAGCAATCCATAGCGTTCGTAGAGCCGCAACGATTGCACCGGAATCCCGGACAGTTCGGCGGCCACCGAGATGCCGTACACCCCGTGGTCGGACGCCGGAGCCCCGGCCTCGCCGCGGTGCTCGACCATCGCACATCCCCTCAGCTGATTCACTTGAAAATCTGTTTAGCATACTTGCGTCAATATGTCGATGGTGCTATACCGAATCTATGTCATTAGACATAGGAAATTACCGGACCACCGCGTAGATCGGAGTGAGAGGTGACTACCATGCTGATGCGTTCAGATCCCTTCCGTGAGCTCGACCGCTTTGCCCACCAGGTGCTCGGTACGGCCGCCCGGCCGGCGGTGATGCCGATGGACGCCTGGCGCGAAGGCGAGAAGTTCGTCGTCGAGTTCGACCTGCCCGGCATCGATGCCGACTCACTGGACATCGACATCGAGCGCAATGTGGTAACCGTGCGGGCAGAACGACCGGCCCTCGACCCCAACCGCGAGATGCTGGCCACCGAGCGGCCACGCGGCGTGTTCAGCCGCCAGCTGGTGCTCGGCGAAAACCTCGACACCGACAAGATCCAGGCGTCCTACGCCGAAGGCGTGCTGAGTCTGCACATCCCGGTGGCCGAGAAGGCCAAGCCGCGCAAGATCGCCGTCGGTCGCGGCGACGCTCCCCGGGCCGTCGCCGACGGCGCCGGCCATCGCGAAGTCATCAACGCCTGACCGGATAGCGGGCCGGGCGGCGGCACCCACGGCACGCGCTCGCGTGCCGGCCCCGCGGCCGCCGCCCGCCCTCGGCTGCGTGCACCGAGCTAGGAGCCACCGTGGAAGCGACATGGGAACTCAACGGCGAAACGGCCAGCGTCGAGCAGGCCTTGTCCGGCGGCGACGCCCAACCCGCGGGCTGGTTTCGGTTCTACTTCACCGATCAGCGGTGGGAATGGTCGGAACAGGTGCAGCGGATGCACGGCTACGAGCCGGGCAGCGTCGTTCCCACCACCGAGCTGGTGCTCTCACACAAGCATCCCGATGACCGCGGACAGGTCGCGGCGACCATCGATCAGCTCGTGAACACCCGCCAGGCGTTCAGCACCCGCCACCGGATCATCGACACCGCCGGCAACGTACGCCAGGTCGTCGTGGTCGGCGATCGGCTCTACGACGACGACGGCGGCGTGATCGGAACGCACGGGTTCTACATCGACATCTCCGCGCCGAACGGGCACGTGAACGAGGAGGCCGTCAGCGCGAAACTCGCTGAGATCAACGAGAATCGGGCCGGCATCGAACGCGCCAAGGGAATGCTGATGCTGGTCTACGGCCTCAGCGACAGCGCGGCCTTCGAGTTGCTCAGATGGCTGTCGCAGGAGGCGAACGTCAAGTTGCGGACGCTCGCCGAGCAGATCGCTCAGGACTTCCGCGGCGCCGGCCTGCCGCTCAACACCCAATCGGAATTCGACCACCTGCTCCTGACCGCGCACCGCCGCGTCCGTCCCGCCGACAAGCGTCAGTAAGGAGCTGCAGGGCAAGGCAATTCGTTGTCAGGGATCGCGCAGCGGAGCGATCCAGTGCACCCGGGTGCCGCCCTCCCTCTCGCGGCGCCGTCTAGGTCTCCACGATCGCGCCGTCGGTTCGTCGGCGCGAGGCCATTTATGCTGATCACGATGCCGAACCAGGATCCCGATCCCACGACGCCGCTGTGGCGCGCAGCGCAGGTTTTCCGGCTGCTGAGTTGCGTTTATGCCGCCGGCTTTCAAATCGGGATCAATCCCGATCTGCGCCGACCCGCGCTGGGGTGGATCCTGTTCGCGCTCCTGATCGGCTGGAGCGCGGCGTGTGCCGTCGGCTACCTGCGGGGGTTCGGCCGAAGACCGTCCTGGGTGCTCGCCGAGATCGTGATCGCGGTCTTGCTCATGTGGTCGAACACCGTCGTCGCGACGCCGCACTGGGCGGCCGAGAACCAGACCTGGCCGACGACGTTGTGGGCGAGCAATCCCACGATTTCCGCCGCGATCCAGTTCGGCCCCGGCGGGGGGATGCTCACAGGTCTGGCGGTGATGGCCACCAATTTCGCGGTCAAGGACTACCTCGCCCTTAACCTGGGGCACAACGCCACCGTCATCATCGAGCTGGCCATCGGCATGGCGATCGGTATGGCCGCGCAGACCGCTCGACGTGCGCACGCCGAACTGCAACGGGCGGCCCGGTTGAGCGCCGCGGTGCAAGAACGCGAGCGGCTGTCCCGCGAGGTGCACGACGGCGCCATCCAGGTGCTGGCGCTGGTCGCCAAAAAGGGCCATGAAATCGGCGGCGCGACAGCGGAACTCGCCGACCTGGCGAGCGAGCAAGAGCGTGCGCTGCGCCGGTGGGTGGCGTGCGCCGACCTGGATCCGGAGGCCGACGGCGCGACGATCGATCTGCGCACGCTGCTGCGTTGCCGGGCGTCCGACCGGGTGTCGATCAGCCTGCCGGCGACTCCGGTGTCGCTGGGGCGCCGGGTAGGGACCGAGCTCGACGCCGCGGTGGGCAATGCGCTGGACAACGCCGGGGCCCATGCGGGCCCGGAGGCGCGCGCGTACGTACTCGTGGAGGACCTCGGCGATTCCGTCGTAGTCAGTGTGCGCGACGACGGCGTGGGCATCGCCGACGGTCGACTCGAGGAAGCGGCGCGTCAGGGACGCCTGGGCGTCTCCCAGTCGATCGTGGGGCGGTTGACGTCGCTGGGCGGCACCGCGCAACTGCGCAGCGCCCCTGGCGAGGGGACCGAGTGGGAGTTGTGCGTGCCGCGCGGGGAGGGACGGCATGGCTGAGGATGTGACGCCGGCGACGGTGATGGTGGTCGACGACCATCCCATCTGGCGTGACGCGGTCGCGCGCGACCTGGCCGAGGGCGGATTCACCGTGGTGGCCACGGCCGATGGGGTGGCCGCCGCGGGGCGGCGGGCGGGCGTGGTCAAACCCGACGTGGTGGTGATGGATATGCAACTGCCCGACGGGAATGGCGCACAGGCCACCGCCGCGGTGCTCGCGGTGTCGCCGTCGACGCGGGTGCTGGTGCTGTCGGCCTCCGACGAACGTGACGACGTCTTGGAGGCCGTCAAAGCTGGTGCGACGGGATATCTGGTCAAGAGCGCCTCGAAACCCGAACTGGCACAGGCTGTGACGGCGACGGCCGCGGGCCGGGCCGTGTTCACCCCGGGCCTGGCCGGACTGGTGTTGGGTGAATACCGGCGTATCGCGCAAAGCAAGGACGACGGCCCCGCCCGTCCCAGCCTGACCGAACGCGAGACGGAGGTGTTACGCTACGTCGCAAAAGGGCTGTCCGCCAAGCAGATCGCCGCCCGGCTGTCGTTGAGCCACCGCACGGTCGAAAACCACGTGCAGGCGACATTTCGAAAGCTTCAGGTCGCGAACCGGGTGGAATTGGCGCGCTATGCGATCGAGCATGGCCTGGACTCCGAACCGTGACCCGCTTTTAGCGGGGTGCCCCGCCGGTCTCGTGGGCCATCGCCCGCGCGGCGACGAGTGCGGCCACGACCACGGCCATGCACACCAGCCCGTCGTCCTTGAGGCCCCACCTGATCGCGGCCAGGATCGCGACACCGGCCACGCACAGCAGCGCGCCGACGACCGCGCCCCGCCCGCGCGAGGTGACGGTCCCGGCGCCGTCCCAGCCGGCCAGCGGGTTGTTTTCGAGCGGCCGCAACGCGACGAACAGCACGGCCACTGCGAGGACCACGATGACCACCTGCGCGACGCTGATGGCGAGGAAGTCCGGCTGGCCCGGAAACCGCGGGCAGTCAAGGTAACCGAAGAGCAGATGCACGCCCAGCAGCACCGGCATGTGCCACAGGTAGAGGGTCATCGCCCCGGAGTTGCCGATTGCGGTCCACCACCACACCCGTGGCCGCTGCGCCCAGCGCGCGATCGCCGGTGCGCCCGCGATCGCCAAGGCGCTCAAGATGATTGCGTGCCCCGCCAACAGCAGCGACGGCGGGCTGGTGTTGGAGAGGTGGTGATCCCCGGTGCCGACCATGCTGATCTGGTACGGACCCCAGCGCACCAGTGCGACGTCGACGGCGAAGAAGGCGCCGGCCACGGCCAGCGCGGCGCGACCGCTGAGTAGCCGGCGGCGGTAGGCGACCCCGAACATGGCGGGGATGAGCCAGACGGCGAGGTTGAGGTAGCCCAGGGGCATCGCCGCCGGCCAGTGCAGCCGGATCAGGTCGATCACCGCGATCGCTCCGTAGACCGCGGCCACCCCCGCGGCGAGGCGCCGCGCCGTGGTGATGCGATACAGCATCGGCATGGCGGCCAGCACCAGGACGTAGGCGCCCAGGAACCACAGCAGCTGCGTGCTGACGCCGGCAATCGGCTCGTAAATATGTTGGGGCAGCGCCCGATACAGCACGGTCAGTGCGACCGCCCAGAATGCCAGGTAGTAGAACACCGGCCGGAACAGCCTGGTGCAGCGTTTCATCAGCCAGTCTCCCCAGTTGGTGCCCGGGGACCAGGAGGACAGGCAGGCCGCGGCGCCGGCGAAGAAGAACAGCGGCATGATCTGAAGCAGCCAGGTCGCTACCTGGAACAGCGTCGAAGTGGTGAGCAGGTTATCCCAGATCAGGACATGGTTTTCGATGACGCTGATGGCCATCACGGTATGGCCGAGCACCACACCGATCAGGGAGGTGATGCGGATGACGTCCAGGACGCGATCACGGTCGGCCGGCGTGCGCACGGCCACCTCGGCGGCGTCGGGAAATCTCGCGAGAGTTGTCATGGGTGTCCTTCTGTGAATAGGGATAGAAGTGTTGCGGCGGAGTCGAAGTCGTGCGATGAAAGAAGCGTTGCCGAGCAGGCCGCCCAGGGCCTGCGCAGTTCTACGCGTTGAGCCTGAGTAGTACTACTCAGCTCGCGGCGCCCAGCGGGTCGTAGTCGGCCAGCAGCCTCTCGATGCGGGCTTCATCGAGTCGGACCCGAACGGTCGCGGCTTCCTGGTGGTCACGGATGACCTTGGCCAGCGTGAACGCGCTCGATACCAGGAAGAGGAAGGTGATGCCGAGGAACAGTCGTTGCCACGCGTCAAGGGGAAGAAAGTAAATCCCGGCCAGCGCGGTCACAAAGCTGATCGCGAAGGCGACGGCGGCCTGAACGAAGAAGGCGGCGGTGGTTTTTGACATGCTGTTGGGAACGGTCATGCCAATAAGCCTGCGACGGCGCACCCTTGGTGGGATCCGTAAGACTACTCAGATTTGGCCGGGCACCCCTGGCGCCCTCGACAGCGACGCCACGGCCAACGCGGCGCACACCCCGAGCATTGCGACAATCACCGTCGCCACCTCCACCACACCGAGGTGGGCATCCACCACCGGTTTGACCACGGCCACCACTGCCAGCGCGGGCATGATCAGCCGCACCCACCAGGCCACGACGCTGTCACCGGGAATTCGTGAATTGGCCTCTGCGACGGCGACATACAACACAACCAGCAATAGCGCCGCCGCGCCGAAAACGACCGCGGCGACCGCGCGAGCCCCGTGCGCGGACAAGACGGCCGCCATCGCCGCGACAAGCACTGCCACCGCCACTCGCAGGCCAGTATTCGGCGTTGCCTCACCAGTGGCCGCCAGGCCAACGGCGACGCGCACCACCGCCCACCCCGAAGCCAACGCGGCCGCCGTCGCCAACGTGACGCCGGCGACGGCCATCCACATCCAACCGGCATCGGCGTAGAACTCCGGAACAGCCTCGGACAGAAATTTGGCGCTCCACCGCCACGGCCCCGCGACACCCTGATGGTCGGCCACCCACAACACCACAGCCGCCCCGGCCATCACCGCGACCGCCAGCGACATCGACCGGCCCGGCCTGCCGATGCGCGCGCCGCGGACCGTGACGAGCTCGACGCCCACCATCCCCAGACCGAAGCCGACGAGTTGGTCGGACAGCTGGTGCGGCGTTGCGGCCGTACCGATGACGACCGCGTCACTGCCCGCGGCGACGCGGGCGGCGACCGCCACGGCGAGGTAGACGCACACGAGCAAACCCGCGACCACGAGCGGCGCCACCACCGAGGCGACGGCCCGGGTCGACGCCCAGCAGACGACGGCACCGACGACGATCGCGGCCACCAGTGCGCCAACCGGCAACCACGAAACAACCTTGGCGGGGTCGTCACCGGATGAAACGTCCACCAGCACAACCGCTCCGAGCGTGATGGCGAACTTGGCCGCCAAGGCGAGGTAGGCAAGCAGCTGAATGGCGCCCGCAGCGAACCCAGCCCTGGGGCCCAGCGTGGCGCCGATCAATTCGGCGGTACTGCGCGCGTGCGGGGCGTACGCGCGCAGTCGCGTCAAGGCATAGATCACCGGAATCACGATCACCGCCCCGAGCAGCGCGCCCAACCCATCCGCCGCCGCAGACGCGATCACGGCCATGCTCAGGCCGGCCGCTCGCCACGTCCCCAGCAGCGGACCCTGCGGCCCAGATTCCGGCTGCGCCGGCGGGCGCAACGATTTCTTCGGCATTGGCTAAGCATGACGCAGCGCCGCGCAATCGAACACCGAACACCAACGCGTTCCGATACGTTGGTAGCCCAGGGTCGAGGTAGGTGGGGCTCAATATGTCTGACACGGTGAAGGTGACCGTCGACCGGGACTCGGTCGCCATGGGCGACGATGTCGACTCCCATCGCGAGTTCTGGGTCTATCCCGCCTCGGCGACCATCGATGACCTGCTGATCGAGATTTCTACCCACTATGTACCGGGAATCGCCGGGCCGGCCGGGTGGTGCGTGTTTCTGGACAACGACGACCGATCGCGCCACCGGGAAATCGGCCTCATCTATAGCCGGGATGACCTCGGCCAGCGGGATCACATCTGCAGGTTGTTGCCCGGAAAAACGACGGTGAGCGATTTGGCAAAACGCGTGGGGTGCCCGGAATTGGGTGTCTATGCGTCCTACCTGACCTTCGACGAAGCGCGACCCTGGAGTCTCGACGAGGTTGAAGGATGCTCCACGTTCACTGGGTGCCGGCCCACCAAGCTGGAATCCGAGGCCGCCGCCGACGCCAACCGCGACTGGGTGCTGATGCGCGAGCTGGACCGACTCGCGCGGAGCGTCGCCGGGGCGCGCCGCGACTGGGTTCGGGCCAATCTGCTTGCGGCGCCGCCGCCGTGGATCGACATCTTCATCGCACGCAACTTCCACTACCTGACCGAATTGCACTGCCCGGCCAGCATGTCAATAGCCGCAAAGCTCCTCGGCGTCGACGGATCCCGGAGCGAGGACTTGGCGGCGCTGGCCCATGCCGACGCGCGCCCCAACGTCGTGACGCTCGCGATGGTGCTGGCCGCCTTCGAATGGGGAACCCAACGCGGCACGTGGCGGGAGGGGGAACGGGCACATTGCAAGGCCTACCTGGAGTTGCTCGCCCATTGCGGCTACCGGCTCTCGCCGATCGAACAGGTCATGGCCGGCCACATCAGCGTCGAGCAGCTCAAATTCGGCGCGGCAGACGCCGCCAGGCTCGATCGGATCCGCCAACTTCGGGACCAGCAATACCAGCTCCGCATGAGCCGCTACTACGCCAAGACCCTCACCGACGAGCAATATCAGGCCGCCATTGGACCCGTGCATGCCGAACTTTCCAGCCTGGGAGAGCTTCCCGGCCCCATGTAGGCGATTCGAAACGGTCAGGCGTCGATGACCACACGCCCGTTTTTCGCCCGGGACACGCAGACCAGCATCTCGTCGTCCCCCTCGGCGGCGCTACCCCGCCGATCGACCTGTCCGGCAAGCACTTTCACCTTGCAGGTGCCGCAGAAGCCTTGCTGGCAGGAATAGGCCGTCGTCGAGTCGCGGTCGAGCATGACGTCCAGCGCCGAACGGTTGGCCGGCACCGTGAGCACCCGCCGCGAACGCGCCAGTTCCAGTTCGAAGGGGACGCCGTCGATCACCGGCGGCGGCCCGAAACGTTCGTAGTGCAGCGGCGCGCCGGCGTGCTCGTCACGCACGGTGCGCACCGATTCCAGCAGCGCCGTGGGGCCACACACGTAGACGGCGGTCGTCGGCCCGGCGTCGGCGAGCAGGTCCGCCGCGGTGGGGATCCGGCCGCGCTCGTCGTCGGCCCACACCGTGACCCGGTCCGGCGCGACCGCCACTACTTCGTCGAGCAGCGGCATGTAGTCCCGGCTGCGCCCGGCATAGACGGCGCGCCAAGCGATTCCGTGCTGCTGCGCGGTCTGGATCATCGGCAGGATGGGCGTCACCCCGATGCCGCCGATCACGAACAACACCTCATGCTCGTCGGTGACGAGATAGAACGCGTTGCGGGGCCCTTCGAACTCGAGCGGGTCCCCCACGGTGAAGGTGTCGTGCATCTCGATCGAGCCACCGCCGCCGTCGGCAATGCGGCGCACGGCGATGCGATAGTCGGTGCGCCGCCCGGGTGGCCCGCACAGCGAATACTGCCGGCGCCGGCCCGACGGGAGCCGAACGTCGATGTGCGCGCCGGGTGTCCAGGACGGCAACAACCCACCGTCCGGGTCGGCCAGCGTCAACGCGACCACATCGGGCGTCAGTTCCTCACGTTTGGTGACTACCGCGGTGGTGGTCCGCTGCACGGGCTGTACCCGGGAGGGCGTCCACCGCGACGCCGACGCCATGCCCCCGAACAGCGTGCCGACCCCGTACAACGCCGTGTACATCCGGTCGCGTTTGCGCCGGCCGTAGAGGTCGGCCGGAATGCTATCCCAAATAGCCCGTGTCACAGCCGTTCTCACGCCCGCCCCATTTCGCGGCGGCCCGCACTCTCCGACGTCAGATTGACCCACTCGCCGGTGAACCCGGCGATGACGTCGGGATGGGAGGTGACCACCCAATGGCCACCCTCGATCGGGACGATCCTGCCGCGGTCGGGAATAGAGCCGGTAAACCGTTGCAGGGCGGGCGATACGAAATAGTCCCGCCGCGCGACGAGCACCTGCACCGGCACCCGGGTCTGCGGCAACTGCCGCACCGGGACGAAGAACGGCGCCGGCATGTTCGCCCGGTACAGGTTCAGCCCGTTGAGGTAGTCCTCGATCGAGCGGGTCGTGGCCGCGCGTTGCCGATCGCTGCTGCGCCCGCGGCCGATACGTTCCACCGCGGCAAAGACTTTCACGGTCGCCCGCGACCGGATCGCCAGCTCCGGCACACCCGGGCACAGGAAGAACCAGATGTAGGAGGAGGCCAGGGCCTGCTTGACGACGTCGAAAACGGCGCGCGGTGTGCGCGGAGACCGCAGGAACCTGCCCGCATAGTTCAGGTGCGGCCCGGAGATCGACGTGAACGAGGCGACCTTGGCCATCACCGAGTCGTCGGTGACCGCCGCCCAGCCCTGGATCGAACCCCAGTCGTGGGCCAACAGGTGAACCTGGCCCACCCCGAGACTGTCGATCACCGCGCCGACATCGGAAACCAGCTGCGGCAGAACGTAACCCGATCGCCCCGTCGGCCTCGACGATTCGCCGGACCCGCGCACGTCATAGGCCACCACGTTGAACCGGTCGGCGAGTTCGTGTGCGACGCCGTCCCACACGCGGTGGTTATCCGGGTAGCCGTGGATCGCCAGAACGGTGGGCCGCCGCGGGTCGATCTCGGTATAGGCGTGGACCGCCAAGGAAACCCCGTCGGAGGCGATCACGGTGCTGGACTGAGTCATCCCGAACGCTCCCGTATTCAGTGCGACGCTCGGGCGGCGGGCGAGCGGGCCAAATAGTCGACCGCGCGTCCCACCCCGCCCAGCTGGGACGGATGGAAACTCGGCGTGTAATAGGCGCCGATGACCCGCAGGAACTGGAATGGCCCCGGCACCAAGCCCCTTCGGGCCGCGCGGAAATAGTCGCGCCAGCGCGGTTTGGTCCCCGGCGGCAGATAGGGGTCGACCGAATACATGAATCGCACGCCGCGGATGAACAGCCACAGCAGCGCGGGCGTCACCAGCAGCTGGGTGCGCACCTGCCGCCAGTACCCGGCGCGCAGATGCTTCATGGTGTCGAACGCGACGGCCTTGTGCTCGACCTCCTCCGCGCCGTGCCAGCGCAGCAAGTCCAGCATCACCGGATCGGTGCCCAGGGCGTCGTGCTGGGGGGTATCCAGGATCCACTCGCCCAGGATCGCGGTGTAGTGCTCGAGCGCCGCCACCATCGAGACCCGTTCGAGCAACCAGCTCTGCCGCCGGCGCCGGCTCCAGTGCGGGCGGTCACCGATGAGTTGGCCGAACAGCCAACGCATCTGGTCGGTGAACGGTGTGACGTCGATGTCGTTGGCCGCGAAGTGCCCGAGCACCCCGGCGTGCGCCTGCGAATGCATGGCCTCCTGGCTGACGAATCCCTGCACGTCGCGCCGCAATTGATCGTCTTTGATCAGCGGCAGGGTGTCCTTGAACGCGTCGACGATGAACTCCTCACCCGCCGGCAGCAGCAGGTGCAGCACGTTGCAGAAGTGGGTGGTGAAGGGCTCGTTCGGCACGTAATAGAACGGGAGCGTCGACCAATCGAAGTCGACGTCACGCGCCTGCAGGACGATGCGCTCGTGATCGAGCGAGGCGTCATGCGGGCCCGCCGCCTTGTCGTCGACGGTGAACATCGTTGCCATCCCTTTCCGTGCTAGGCGCTGCGTTGCGCCTCATCCTCTACCTCAGTGATCAGACGCTCGCTGCGCAAGAACCGGACGAGGTAATCGACCGTCTCGGTCAGGGCCGGCTCGCGCAGGCGGACCGTGGCGAGCCCCCGCCGGTGCCGGTACTGGGTGTTGTCGTAGCGCTTGTCGCGCATCGCCGCGATCTTGCCCGCCGACCGCGTGAGGAAGTCAACCAGCGGATACATCTGGTCGTTCGGCGTGCAGCGGCGGTCCAGCTGCTCGGCGAACGACGGAATGTCGTGGTAGTCAAAGCGATACCCGTAGCGTTCGGACAGGATCCGGGTGATGTCGGTCAGGTTGTAGTAGTCGTCGGCCGTCATATTGAAAACACTGCCCGACTCGTCCGGGAGATCCATCAGCGCGACGATGTGGTCCGCGATCAGGTCCGCCGGCAGCAGGCTGATCTGGTTGAGCGCGTTGACGGCCAGGCCGTGCTCGATCATGAACGCCGTGAGGCGCACCAGGATGTCGTCCTGGCTGCCGAAGCCCGCCCGGGTCGGAGAGATCAGCGAGGGCCGGTAGATGCGGACGTCGAGCCCTTTGCGCTGCGCGGCCAGCGCCAGCTGCTCGCCGACCCACTTGGTTTGCGAGTAGCCGAAGTCCAGCCCGGCCATCTTCTCGTTCGCGTCCCACTCCCCGACCACCGGCTCGGTGCTCCAGCCGTAGATGAAGGTGCTCGAGACCAGGTGGAAAGTCTTGCGGTGGGCGGTCATCGCCAGCCGCAACAGCTCGCGGGTGCCCTCCACGTTGGCGGGCCGCAGGGCGTCGTAGGTCCGCACGTAGTTGACCAGGGCGCCGTTGTGCACGACGGCGTCGACGTCCTCGGCGAGTTGCTGGAAGGCCGCCTCCCCGATGCCCAGCGCGGGCTCGGCGAGATCGCCACAGATCACCCGCACCCGCGCCCGGACCTCGGCCTCCAGCGCCGGCGTCCAGAGCTGAGCGCGGCGCAGCGACGCGACGATGCGGTCCAAGCCGTGCGCCGCGTCCGTGGCGCGCACCAGTGCGTGCACCTTGTAGGACGTCCTGCCGAGCAGGCTGCCCACCAGGAACGGCCCCAGGAACCCGGTCGCGCCGGTCAGCAGGATGTCGGTGGGCGCACCCGCCCGCGCCGGTGCCGGCTCCGGCAGCGGCAGGGCGGCGTCGGCGCGCATCTGGGCGGTCTCGTATGCCTCGTAGTCGGCGGAGATCTGGTCCAGCGCCCGGCGCAGGGCGTCCAGCGGCTGCCCGGATCCCTCCCCGAATTGCCGCATCAGCCCGAAGAATTCGGCCACCGTCAGCCGCTGCAGCAGGCGCGTGTTGACCTCTTCGGCGAGCTCGCCCGCGCCGTGCTCCTCCAGCACGGCCTGCAGGTCGGTGCGCAGTTCGGCCAGCGCCAGCGAATCGATGCCGAGGTCGGCGAACGAGCAGTCCTCGTCGCCGGTGAGGTCGTAGCTCTCGATGAGATTGCGGAACCGCTCCAGCGGGCCCGCACCGACCTCCAGACCCTCGTGGGCCCGGGTGACCGCCGGGTTGACCCAACTAGTGAACGCGGGCAGCGTGCCGTCCAGCCACAGCTGGCGGGTCCGCGCGCGCCGGATCTTGCCCGAGGTGGTCTTGGGGATGCTGCGCGGCGGCGCGAACACGATGGTGTGCGGATCGACGTGGCAGTGCCGCCGGATGGCGCGGGCCAGGGCCTTCGCGTCGGGCAGGTTGTGCTCGTCTCGCACCTCGGCGACCACGACCAACGCCTCCTGCTCGTCGCGCTCGACCGACAGCGCGGCGACGCACCCGCTGCGGACGTGCGCGTCCGAGCGTTCGACGATGGCTTCGATGTCGGAGGGGTAGCAGTTGACACCGCGCACGATGATCAGATCCTTGCTGCGGCCGCAGACGAACAGCTCGCCCTCGTAGAGGAAGCCGAGATCGCCGGTGCGCAGGTAGGTGTGTTCGTCATCGCCGGCTATGCGGGCGCCGAACATCTCCGCGGTGAGCTCCGGGCGGTTCCAGTAGCCGCCGCCCTTGGAGGGCCCGTCCAGCCAGACTTCGCCGACCCGGCCCTCGCCCAGCGCCTTTCGCGATTCGGGTTCGACGATGCGAACCAGCGTGTCGTCGATGGGCTTGCCGCAGCTGACCAACGGCACCTGATTGCTGTTCTCCGGCAACGCCTTTTCGACCCGCGCGACATTCTTTTCCAGCCCCCGCTTGTTCACCGCGATGGTCTGGCGCCCCCGGATCGACACGATCAGCGTGGACTCGGCCATGCCGTAAGCGCCCGTCAGCGCTTCGGGCCGCAGGCCATAGTCGGCGAACCGCTGCCGGAATTGGTCGAAGGTGTTGGCCCGCAACGGTTCCGCCCCCACGACGATGCACTCGAGGCTGCTCAGGTCGACACCGGCGAGCTCGGCGGCGGGCAGCTTGTCCTCACGCAGGCAGTATTCGAGCGCGAAGTTCGGTCCCGGCGTGTGTGTGGCGCGGACGTCGCTGATGAGCCGAAGCCACGACGAGGGCCGTGCGAGGAAGTCCAACGGCGACATCGCATGGGTGGACCCACCCAGCAGCAGGATGAACATGTAGGCCGAGATCAGGCCCATGTCGTGATGCTGCGGAAGCCACGAGGCCAGCACCACGTCGCCGGTGAAGGCGGACCCGTTGGCAATCACGTTGGCGTGGCTGACGATGACGCCCTTGGGGTCGTTCGTCGAGCCCGACGTGTATTGCAGGAAGAGCACGTCCCCCGGGGTGTCCGCCACCGGGGCGCCGCCGAACTCTTGGGCACCGTCGGTGGCGAACCAGGGCAGCTCGGGCAGGGCGGCGTCGGACCAGCCCTGCCCACCGTGCCGCTGGCCGAGCAGCAGCCGGAAGTCGTACTCGAACTGCTTCGTCGACAGCACGGCCCTGGCGCCGCAATCCCGCGCGATGAAGCTGAGCTTGGCCAGCCCGGAATCGAACGACATGGGCAGCGGAGGGCTGACCGGAACGGCGATCACCCCGATGCGCGCGCAGGCATACAGCGCCGCGATCATCTCCAGGCCGGGGGGGTAGACGAGCAACGCCCGCTCACCCGCCTTGAGGCCGGCCTCTTTGGAGAGGTAGGCGGCCAGCTCGCGGGTACGGTCGGCGAAGCCCTGATAGGTGTAGTGCTCGAGTTCGCGCCCGTCGACGTCGACGAAGCGGAAAAGGGTCTGGTCCGGCTTCAGCGCTTCCCACTTGTGCAGGTAATCGATCAGCGTCTCCATCGTAGGAGCGACCCCCTTCCGGTTCGGGCTGAGCCCGGGAACGACTTCCGTCATGAATATAAAACCAATGTAGCGCCGCCGACCGGTGAAGAGCAAAACATTCAGCGCCATTAATGGGCTATGCACAACACATTCACAGCTCTGGCTTAAGCGGCGAAATTAATTCCGCAAATGCTGATCTGCGACGATACGGACTTCAGTATCTCAGTGGTCAGCGACCTGGCGTTATTGCCCGAACAGGCTCCTCAGATACTGACCTACGGATGTACTAATTCGCGTAATTCAGATGCCTATAGTGCGGGCCGTAATAGTCTTTCATCCGCTTGGCCGAGGCGTCAATTCGCAAAGCCATAAAAGCATTTCCGGGGTCGGATTTACCGGGCCTTTTACGCGCGCCGCACGGTGTCGGAACCGGATTGCGGAACTATGACGTGGCGTGCGTCACGACGCCGTCGCGCTGCGCGCCCGGGCGATGCTGGACGGCGCGACCTGCGCGATGCGGATCCGCGGCCCCGCCCGGGCCACGAGCTTCACGATGCCCAGGAAGCGCTCCCCATCGATGATGGGCGACAGCGGCTCGCCCTCGGCTTCGATGATCATCTCGTGGCCGTTGACGTCGCGCAGCCCCTTGCCACGGAGCATGCCGTTGGTGAGGGCGGTGGGAAGCTGCGCTACGATTCTCGAGGGCCGTAGGTATCCGGCCTGAAAGTGCAGCGCGCCGGGTTCGGCCGCCTTCGGGAACAACCGCAGGGGGCCACCGATGCGCAGGTCGATCGCGCCCGCGTGCAGCAGGCTGTGCGTGCGAGACGGGACCTCGTCGCCGTCGATGACGACGCGGGCGCTCGTCGGGGTAAACAGGATCGACGCGTAGTTCGGGGTCTTCACCCGGCTCGGGGCGACCTTGGACGTGATGTAGTCGCCGAAGCTGCGGGCGATCACCCGCGCGACGGCCAGCCGACCGTGGTCGGGGGCCGCGTAGTACCGGTCATAGAAGCGGTTGCCGACACCCCCGGCGGCCAGCCCGAAGCAGAGCCGATGAAACGCCGCGCCGTCGGCGGTTTCGCCGTCGAGCACCAACGTGTCCAGGCGCACCTCGGGCGGAGGTCGATCGGCTTCGGCGGCCGCCGTCAATGCGCGGATGATCGTCTCCGGCCGGCCGCGCACCCGGGCCTTGCGCGCAACGGCGTTCACGCTGCCACCGTTGGAGGGGACGAACGCCGGCCAGCGTTCGGGGTCCGGTTCGCATTGCTCGGTTTCGTTGATCAACCAATGCAGCGCGCCGTCGCCGCCGTCGCCCACCAGGTGGGTGACGCGCGGGCCGATCCGCTTGATGGTGTCGCGGAGATCGTCGATGGATGCGGTCTCGTGCACCTCGCCCCAGGGACCGACGAGGCGACGCAGCTCGTCGATGCGATCGCGGGGAGCGGCACGATTCTTCCGCGCTTTCGGATTGACGATGACGCCTAGAAACATCCGGCGATCCCCCGCGCGTACCTGACAAAACACCGCTGTCGTGCTACCCGCGCCGGTGGGATGTCGCTGGTCATCCCAGGCACGATACCCGGGAGCACCGCCGGACCCCGAACGCGTCCTCGGCGCCACCGCGATGCCGCTCGGCCCCGCGGCGGCGTTCGCGGCTGCGTGGTTAGGGTGTCTGCCATGGCCGATTGGACCGCAGCCCAGCTGCCCTCGTTCGCCGGACGGACCATCATCATCACCGGCGCCAACGCCGGGCTGGGTGAGATCACCGCCCGCGAGTTGGTCCGGGTCGGTGGCCACGTCATCCTGGCCGTCCGCAACACCGACAAGGGTCACGCCGCGGCCGCCCGCATGGCGCGCTCGGCCGCCGGCCGGGTCGAGGTGCGCGAGCTCGATCTGCAAGATCTGGGGTCGGTGCGGCGCTTCGCCGAGGGCATCGAGAAGGTCGACATCCTGGTCAACAACGCGGGCATCATGGCCACCAAACACGCGGTGACCGTCGACGGCTTCGAGGGTCAGATCGGCACCAACCACCTCGGCCATTTCGCGCTGACCAACCTGCTGTTGCCCAAGCTGACCGACCGCGTGGTGACGGTGTCCTCGCTGATGCACCACTTCGGCTATATCAGCCTCAAAGACTTGAACTTTCGGTCCCGGCCGTATTCGGCGTGGCTGTCCTACAGCCAGTCGAAGCTGGCCAATCTGCTGTTCACCAGCGAGCTGCAACGGCGCCTGGACGGCGTCGGTTCGTCGCTGCGCGCCCTGGCCGCCCACCCCGGCTGGTCGCACACGAACCTGCAGGGCAACTCCGGGCGCAAACTCGGCGACGCGGCGGTCCTGGCGGTCGACCGCATCGTGTCCACCGACGCCGATTTCGGCGCCCGCCAGACGCTGTATGCGGTGTCGCAGGATCTGCCGGGCAACACCTTCGTCGGTCCGCGGTTCGGACTGTACGGCCGCACCCAGCCGACGTGGCGCAACTGGCCGGCCAGGCGCGCGGGCACCGCCGCCGCGCTCTGGGAGCTGTCCGAGCGGCTCACCGGAACCACATTCCCGCTCTGAGCGGGCCGGGTCTTTGCGGCCGGACAACCTCGGGCGCGCCGGTCGCCCCGGGCCGCATTAAATTGGTAGTTCAAGCGCAAGCCAGCTGGGTGAGGAGGTTATGCCATGTCCGACGTGCATCTGGCGGCCATTCTTGCCCTGTGCGCCGCGCTGGCATCTGCGATCGGCAACGTCGTGCGTCAGCGGTCCGCGCAGGAGGTCACCGACAGGCGGGTGGGCCACCTGACGTTGTTCGGCATGTTGCTGCGCGACACCCGGTGGTGGCTGGGCGGTTTGGGCGACATCGGCAGTTACCTGCTGCTGGCCGCCGCCCTCGACAAGGGCTCGGTGTTGCTGGTGATGTCGCTGCAGGTGACGGCGCTGCTGTTCGCGCTGCCGATTTACGCGCGGATGAGCCATCACCCGATCACCCGCCGGGAGTGGACCTGGGCGCTACTACTGGCGGTCGCGCTGGCGGTGCTCATCGCGATCGGAGACCCGACCGGCGGTCAGCAGCGGGCGCCGCTGCAGACGTGGCTCGTGGTGGCCGCGGTGATCGGCCCGCTGTTGCTGCTGGGCTTGTTGGGCGCCCGCATCTGGGTGGATCGTCCCGTCGCGGCGCTGCTGCTTGCGGCGGTGGCCGGCTCGCTGCTGGCGGTGTTCGCGGTCCTGATGAAGGGCGTCGTCGACATCCTCGAGCGCCACCCGGGCCAGGTGTGGCGTTCCTTCGAGCTCTACGCGCTGGTGGCCTGCGGGGTGGCCGGCATGATCTATCACCAATCGGCGTATCGGGCCGGCGCGCTCACCGCATCCCTGCCCACGATCATCGTGGCGAAGCCCGTGGTGGGCGGGATCCTCGGGATCGTCGTGCTCGGCGAGACGTTGGCGGCCAGCGGCTGGGAGTGGCTCGCCCTCGCCGCGACGGCGGTGGTGGTGATCGTCGCGACGGTGGGGCTGGCCCGCGGTGAGGCGGCGACCGTGTCGGCCGGCGCGGGGCGCGACGTGAAATCCACCGACACCAAGCTCGAGGCGGGCCTGAGCGGCTGACGGTCCCCGGGGTTAGAGCAGCCCGCACAGCTGCAAGCCGACGACGTACTGGATGATCACTCCCGGCGTGACATGCGGAATGTCCGGATTGTTCTTGTCGGGGCCGACTTTCGCGTCTTGGACCGCGGCGCGGAACCGATCGGTCGAGACGGCGGAATTCCAGGCCGGGTCCGCGGGCTGCAACTGAAGCGCATTCGTCGACATCAACACCGCCAGGATGGAATGCTCGCGCACCCGATCCGGCAGTGCACGCAGCCCGGCCTCGAACCGGCGCAGCCAGTCGCCGAAGTCGTCGATGCGCTCGATCGGATGACCGGCCTCGATCAACCAGTCGACGTACTCGTCGAGCCCGATGCCGTCGTCGTGCTGGTTCATCACGTGATAGGTCTCAAACCCGCTCCCCGATTCCCGGCCGACGCGGGCCCCCAACGTGGCGATCGCCTCGGCGACGAATTCCACGGGCAGCCCGTCATAGTGCGCCCGCTGCCGATTGCCTTGGGCGTCAAGCTGATAGAACGACCGCGGCGCGACACCGGTGGCGACCACGCTGAGCACCATCCGGGTGACCAGGTCCGACAGGTTGAGCTGGCCCGCAAAGGTGGTGTCGGCCAAAATCATTCCGCTGCGGAACACCGCGACCGGCAGCCCGTACAGGTCGTTGGCCTCCCGCAGCAACACCTCACCGGCCCACTTGCTGTTGCCGTAGCCGTTGGCGCGGCTGCCGTCGTTGCGCCGGCTGGAGCTGATGATCCGGATGTCGGCGTCCTCGGTGAACGCCGCCGGCGCGACCTGATCGCCGACGTTGGCCGTCGACACGTAGGTGAAAGGCTTGAGTTTCGCGGTGAGGGCCAACCGGATCAGCTCGGCGGTGCCCGCCACGTTGGGTCCGAACAACTCGCTGTAGGGCAGCGCGCCGTTGACGACGGCCGCGGGATCCACGATCAGATCGACGGATTCGGCCAGCCGGCGCCAGGTTTGCTCGTCGAGGCCCAGGTTCGCCTCGCCCTTGTCGCCCGCGATGACCTCGAGATGGTCGCCGGCCAGCTCGTGGAAATACCGCAGCAGCTGTGGGTCCCCACTGTCGAAGGTCTTCTCCAGGCGGCGGCGCGCCTCCTCGTCGGAGCCGGCGCGCACCAGGCAGATCAGCTTTCCGTCGGCCAGTTCCAGCCGCTCGAGCCACTGCAGCGCCAGATACCGTCCGAGGAATCCCGTTGCCCCGGTGAGCAACACGGTACGTATCTCGGTGCCGGGTCCCGGCAACGACGAAGCCGCGGCCAGCGTCGCGGCGTCGATGAACTTGTCCAGCGTCAAGTCACGGGCATACACCTCGGCGGCCTGCGCGCCGTGGACGGCGACGAAGCGCGGGTCATCGGTGTGTTTGTCCACCTGTTGGCTCAGGGCGGCGACGGTAGGGGCGTTGAACAGGGTCCGCACGCTCAGGTGGGTCTGCAGAGCCTTGTTGAGGGTGGCGACCAGCCGCATCGCGGACAGGGAGTCGCCGCCGAGGTCGAAGAAGGAGTCGTCCATCCCCACGCGGTCCAGGCCCAGAACCTCGGCGTAGGTCTCGGCGAGCAGGTGTTCGAGTTCGTTGCCCGGGGCGCGATAGTCTGCGTCGCGGTAGGTCGGCACCGGCAGCGCGCGGGTGTCGAGCTTGCCGTTGACCGTCAGCGGCAACGCCTCGATCACCACCAGGGCGGCGGGAACCATGTAGGGCGGCAACCCTTCTCGCAGCCGCGCCCGCGCGGTGACCACATCCAGTGCCCCCGGGACCGACTCGGTGACATAGCCCACCAAACGCTTGTCGCCGGGGCGGTCCTCACGCACGATCACGACGGCCTGATCCACCTCGTCCAAACCGCTTAGTGCCGCCTGAATTTCGCCGAGCTCGATGCGGTATCCGCGGATCTTGACCTGCTCGTCGATGCGGCCCAGGTACTGCAACTGTCCATCGGGACGCCAGCGCACCAGATCCCCGGTGCGATACATCCGCTGTCCGGGCTGTCCGAATGGGCACGCCACGAACCGGGACGCGGTCAAGCCCGGCCGCCGCAGATAGCCGGCGCCGAGCCCGCGCCCGGCCACGTACAACTCGCCCACGGTGCCCATCGGCACCGGCCGCAGCCACGGGTCGAGGACGAA
This sequence comes from Mycobacterium sp. NTMscope_Eco_3, assembly GCF_976985685.1. NCBI lineage: Bacteria > Bacillati > Actinomycetota > Actinomycetes > Mycobacteriales > Mycobacteriaceae > Mycobacterium > Mycobacterium sp. NTMscope_Eco_3. The sequence continues at coordinate 4,091,264 of NZ_CDRJYZ010000001.1, forward strand.
GAACGCCGCCCCGGGCACGGGCGCGCCGATCGGTGGCGTCCCCATCCCGGCGCTCAGCGGCGGGCTGACCGCCACGCACATCGTGGTCTCGGTCGGCCCGTAGGCATTGGTCATCACCCGCCCGGGCGCCCACCGATCCACCAGTTCGGCCGAGCACGCCTCGGCGGCCACCACCAACGCCGTGGACCCCAGCACCCGCGGTGACAGCGCCGAGACCGCCGAGGGGGTCTGGTGCAATACGGTGACCTGCTCGTCAATCAGCAAGGCCTGCAGGTCTTCTGGCAACGCGGCCACCGACTCAGGCACGATGACCAACCGCGACCCGTGCAGCAAGGCGCCCCAGATCTCTTCCACCGAGGCGTCGAAGGCATACGAATACCACTGCGACCACACCTGTCCGGGCCCCGAGGGCAACCCGACGTGCAGCGTCCCCAGCAACTGCGTCACATTGGCATGCGTGGTTGCAACGCCTTTGGGCACCCCGGTCGTGCCCGAGGTGTAGATGATGTGGGCGATGTCCTCGCCATCCGGCATCGGCAACCCGGTGCACGGTTGGCGCGTCATCGCGGGGTCATTCATTTCGAGTGCCGGAACCACGAGCCCGGCGAACCGATCGACCAGCCCGGTGGTGGTCACCGCCGCGACCGGGCGCGCGTCGCCGACCATGAACTCGATACGGGCGTCGGGGACCGCCGGATCCATCGGCAGATACGCCGCCCCGGACTTGAGCACCCCCAAAATCGCCACGATCGCCGGCGCCGAGCGTTCGAACAACACCGCCACGCATTCACCGCGGCGGGCACCATGGTCGATCAGCAAGTGCGCCAACCGATTGGCGGCCTCGTCGAGCTCCCGATACGTCATCGAGCCGCCGCCGCAACTGACCGCCACCGCGTCCGGGGTGCGAGCCACCTGTCGGGCGAACAGCTCCGGGACCGACACACCGGCGGTGGGCGCGTCTAACGCCGCCCGATTCCCCAGCGCATCCAAGTGCGCACGTTCGGCGGCGTCGAGAACGTCCACCGACGACAGCCGCAGGGCCGGGTCGGTTGTCATCGCCGCCAACACGCGTTCCAGCCGATCGATGAGGCCCTCAACGGTTTTGGCGTCGAACACGTCGGTGCGGAATTCCACCGCGCCGCCGATGCCCGCGGGCTCGCCGTCCTCGGTGAAGCGTTCGCCGAGGGAAAAGGTCAGATCCATGCGGGCCGTGCGGGTTTCCAGGGGCAGCTGGGTGACCTGCAGGTCGCCCAGGTCCAGGCCCGCGGCGGGGTCGTTGCCGTGCTCGCGGAGGTTCTGCCAGGTCATCGAAACCTGGACCAGCGGGTGGTGGGCCAAAGACCGGATCGGGTTGAGCCTTTCCACCAGCAATTCGAAGGGCACATCCTGGTGTTCGAGGGCCTCCAGGCTGCGGGAGCGGACCTGGGCCAACAGGTCGGCGACCGTGGCGTCCCCGCTGACGTCCACGCGCAGGATCAGGGTGTTGACGAAGAACCCGACCAGCTGATCGAGCGCGGCGTCGGTGCGACCCGCGATGGCGAACCCGACCGAAATGTCGTTGATCGCGGTGAGTTTGGAGAGCAGCGCGGCGAGGGCGGCCTGGATGACCATGAAGCTGGTCGCGTTGTGCGCGCGGGCCAGGGCACGCACCCGCTGCTGCAGCTCCGCCGGCCATTCCACGGCCACGCTCGCACCGCGGTAGTCGGCGACCGGCGGGTAGGGCCGGTCGGTGGGAAGTGGCAGCCGCTCGGGCATCCCCGCCAGCACCTCCTGCCAGTAGGCCAGCTCGACGCCGATGGGGCTGTCGCTGTCCTCGAGGTCGCCGAATTGGGCGCGCTGCCACAGCGTGTAGTCGGCGTATTGCACGGGCAGCGCGGCCCACCCGGGGGCCTGGCCTGCCCGCCGGGCGGCATAGGCCGCTCCCAGGTCGCGCACCAGCGGGGCCACGGACCAGCCGTCGGCCGCGATGTGATGCACGGTGGCGACCAGCACATGCTCATCCTCGGCGAGGCGGAAAAGCTTGGCGAACAAGGGAATCTGGGTACCCAGCGTGAACCGGTGATAGGCGGCGGCGCCGACGGCGTCGTCCAGCCGGGCGGGCGGCCATGCGGTGGCATCGACGACCTCCCAACCGAAGTCCGCGCGCTCGGTCGCCACCACGTCCTGGTAAGGCACGCCGTCGGTGTGCGGAAACACGGTGCGCAGCGCTTCGTGGCGGGCCAGCACGTCGGTCAGCGCCGCAGCCAACGCGTCGGCGTCGAGCCGCCCGCTCAACCGCAGCGCCACCGCCATGTTGTAAACCGGTGAGGCGCCGTGCAATTGGTCGAGGAACCACAGCCGGCTCTGTCCGTAGGACAGCGGAATAACGTCGGGCCGCTCCCCCGCCACCAACGGCTCCAGCCCGGCCTCGCCCGCGCGGACCCGGGGGGCCAACTGGGCGATGTCGGGTGTGTCGAAGAGGGCGCGCACGCCCAGGCGGGTGTTCAGCGTCTTGTTGATCGCGGCGATCAGGCGCATCGCGGTCAGGGAATCCCCGCCCAGGTCGAAGAAGGAGTCGTCGACGCCGACGCGGTCCAGGCCGAGAACTTCGGCGTAGGTGTCGGCCAGGATTTCCTCGATGGCGTTGCCCGGGGCGCGGTATGCGGCGTCGCGGTATTCCGGTGCGGGCAGTGTGCGGGTGTCCAGCTTGCCGGTGACGGTCAGCGGCAACGCGTCGATCGCCACGATCGCGGCAGGCACCAGGTAGGCGGGCAGCCGGGTGGCCAGCTCGGCGCGCGCGACGGCCGGGTCCGCGGTGCCGGTGATGTAGCCGACGAGTCGCAAGGCGCCGTGGCGGTCCTCGCGGGCGATCACCGCCGCGGTCTCCACGCCGTCCAAACCGGCCAGCGCGGTGCGGATTTCGCCGAGCTCGACGCGGTAGCCGCGGATCTTGACCTGCTCGTCGGCGCGCCCCACGTAGTGCAGCTGCCCGTCGGCGCCCCAGCGCACCAGGTCACCGGTGCGGTACATGCGGGCGCCGGGTACTTCCGCGAACGGGCATGCCACGAATCGCGATGCCGTCAGCGCCGCGCGGCGCAGGTATCCGACGCCGACGCCGCGGCCGGCCACATACAACTCGCCGACCACCCCGGGCGGCACCGGGCGCAGCGACTTGTCGAGAACGAACAGCGCCGCACCCGCCACCGGCGCGCCGATGGGCACCGCCGGGGCGCCCGCCTCCAGCGGGGCGCTGATCGTCACGTCCACGGTGGTTTCCGTGGGGCCGTACGCGTTCGTCATCACCCGCCCCGGCGCCCACCGATCCACCAACTCGGTCGGGCAGGCCTCTCCGCCCACGATCAACGCCGCCGATTCCAGACCGTCGAGGGCCAACGCGGCCAAGGCGGATGGGGTCTGGCTCACCACGTCGACCCGTTCGTCGACCAGCAGGGCGCGCAGCTCTTCCGGTGATCCCGCCACCGCCTCGGGCACCACGACCAGCCGCCCGCCGTGCAGCAACGCACCCCAGATCTCGCGGACCGACGCGTCGAACGCATAGGAATGCCACTGCGTCGACACCTTCACCGGTCCGGGTGCGGTCATGCCCGCGTCCAGTCCCCGCATCAACTGTGTGACGTTGTGGTGTGTCACCGCAACACCTTTGGGGACGCCAGTCGTGCCCGAGGTGTAGATGATGTGGGCGATGTTGTCAGCGGCCGGCGCCGGGGGCGCGAAGCCGGGCTGGGCGTCGACCGGCACGTCGACATCGATGACGCGCAGGTCGTAACCTTCGAGCCGGCCGGCCAACTCGGCGGTGGTGAGCGCGGCGATCGGTCCGGCGTCGCCGACAAGGAACCCGATCCGGGCATCGGGCACCGCGGGATCGATGGGCAGGTATGCCGCCCCCGTCTTCAAAACGGCCAGGATGGCCATGATGGCTTCGGTCGAGCGCGAAAGCAGCAGCGCCACACACTGACCCGGCCCCACACCCTGGCCGGCCAGGTGGTGCGCCAACCGATTGGCGGCCCGCTCCAACTCGTCGTAGGTCATCGAGCGGCCCGCACAGGTGATCGCCACCGCGTCGGGCGTTTGATTCGCCTGCGCCGCAAACAGTTCCGGTATCGACACGCCGGCGACGGGCTGGGTCAACGCGGCGCGGTTGCCCATCTCGTCCAGCCGCGCGTATTCGCCTTCGTCGAGCACATCGATGGACGACAACCGGCGGGTGGGATCCGCCGTCATGGCCGCCACCACCCGCTCCAACCGGGCGATCAGCGCCTCAACGCTTTTCGCGTCGAACACATCGGTGCGGAATTCCACCGCCCCGGAAATCCCCGCGGGTTCGCCTGCCTGATTCCACCGTTCGGCCAGCGAGAGGGTCAGGTCCATGCGCGCGGTGTGGGTGTCCAGCGGCATCGGGGTGATATGCAGATCGCCCAAGTCCAGTCCGGCCGCCGGGTCGTGCTGCCCGGGCAGGTTCTGCCATGCCAACGACACCTGGACCAGCGGGGCCTGCGCCATCGATCGGGCCGGATTGAGCCGGTCCACCAACACGTCGAAGGGCACATCCTGGTGCTCGTAGGCGGCGAGACTGCGGGAGCGAACCTGAGCCAGCACGTCGGCGACGGTGGGATCGCCGGCCAGCTCGACCCGTAGTACCAATCTGTTGACGAAGAAGCCCACCAGGTCATCCAGCGCGGGGTCGGGCCGCCCGGCGACCGGGAACCCCACGGCCACATCGTCGGTCGCGCATAGCTTGCCCAGCAGCACCGCGAGCGCGGCCTGCATCACCATGAAGCTCGTCGCGTCGTGCTCACGGGCCAACGCGCGCACCCGCTGCTGCACGTCGGCGGACCACTCCACGGCCGCATTGGCACCCCGATAGTCGGCGACCGCGGGATACGGCCGATCGGTGGGCAGCTCCAGGCGTTCGGGCATCCCGGCCAAAGCCCCTTGCCAGTAGGCCAACTGGTCGGCGATCGGGCCGTCGGTCTCGTCGAACTCACCGAAGCGGGCTCGTTGCCACAACGTGTAGTCGGCGTACTGCACCGCCAGCGGGTTCCAGTCGGGGGCCTGTCCGCCACAGCGGGCGGCGTAGGCCATCCCCAGGTCACGCACCAGCGGGGTGATCGAGGATCCGTCGGCGGCGATATGGTGCACGACGGCCGCCAGCACGTGCTCGTCTTCGGCGAGCTTGAAAAGCTTTGCGCGTAGCGGGGTCTCGGTCGCCAGGTCGAACGCGTGGCGCGCCACGGCGTCGATGGCATCGGCCAGCCGGGCCTGTGTCCACCCGGTGGCATCCGCCACCTCCCAGCCGAGGTCCGCCCGCTCCGGTGACACCACCTCCTGGTATGGCACGCCCTCGATGTGGGGGAAGATCGTGCGCAACGATTCGTGGCGGGCCACGACGTCGCGCAGCGCGGCGCCCAACGCGCCGGCATCGAGTCGCCCGCGTAGCCGCAGCCCCACGGTCATGTTGTAAACCGGTGAGGGCCCGTGCAATTGGCCGAGGAACCACAATCGGCTTTGGGCATACGACAGCGGAATCAAGTCGGGCCGGTCGGCAGCGACCAAGGGCTCGTCCCTCCCCGCGGTTTCGCGGAGTTGCGGCGCGAGCTGGGCGACCGTGGGGGTGTTGAAGAGGGAGCGCACGGTCAGGTCTGTGTGCAACGTTGTGTTGATGGTCGCGATGAGGCGCATCGCGGATAGGGAGTCACCACCGAGGTCGAAGAACGAGTCGTCGACGCCGACGCGGTCGAGTCCGAGCACTTGGGCGTAGACACCGGCGAGGATTTCCTCGACGGCGTTCGACGGAGCGCGATATGCGGTGTCGCGATATTCCGGTATCGGCAGTGCCCGGGCGTCCAGCTTGCCATTGACCGTCAACGGCAGCGCCTCGACGACCACGATCGCCGCCGGCACCATGTAGGCGGGCAACCGCTCACCCAGCTCGGTGCGCGCAGCGGCGGGATCCAGCGCGCCGCTCCCCGATTCGGTGACATACCCGACCAGGCGCTTGTCGCCGGGGCGGTCCTCGCGGACGATCACCACGGCCTGATCCACCGCAGCCAAACCGCCCAGCGCCGACTGGATTTCGCCGAGCTCGATGCGATAGCCGCGGATCTTGACCTGCTCATCGGCGCGGCCCAGATAGCGCAACTGGCCGTCGGCGCCCCAGGACACCAGGTCCCCGGTGCGATACATCCGTTGTCCGGGCTGGCCGAACGGGCATGCCACGAACCGCGACGCCGTCAGCCCCGCCCGGTGCACATACCCCACCCCCACACCACGGCCGGCCACATATAACTCGCCGACCACACCGACTGGCACCGGGCGCAGCCACGCGTCGAGCACGAACAACGCCGCACCCGGGACCGGCACACCGATCGGCACCACCCCGGCGCCGGGCACCAGCGGCACGCTGACCGTCACGCACAACGTGGTTTCCGTCGGGCCGTAAGCATTGGTCATGATCCGGCCGGGCGCCCAGCGGTCCACCATCTCCACCGCGCACGGCTCGGCGGCCACCACCAGCGCCGCGGACTCCAGGCCCTGCGGCGACAACGCCGCCAGCGCGGACGGAGTCTGATGCAGTACGGTGACGCGTTCGCGAACCAGCAAGGCCTGAAAGTGTTCTGGGACGGCAGCCACCGATTCGGGCACCACCAGCAGGCGGCTGCCGTGCAGCAGCGCGCCCCAGATCTCTTCGACCGAGGCGTCGAACGCGTACGAATACCACTGCGACCACACCTGCCCCGGCCCCGACGGCAACCCGATGTGCAGTGACTCCAGCAGCTGGGTCACGTTGTGGTGCGTGGTCGCTACGCCCTTGGGCACACCGGTGGTCCCCGAGGTGTACACGATGTGGGCGATGTCGGCGCCGGCCGGCGGCGGCAGCCCCGCATCGGGCTGGGTGGTAATGCCGGGATCGGCGACGTCGATCACGGTCAGTGCGTGGCCGTCGAACCGCGATGTCAGCTCCGCGGTCGTCACCGCCGCGACGGGCGCGGCGTCGCCGAGCACGAATTCGATGCGCGCGTCGGGCACGGCGGGGTCGATCGGCAGATACGCCGCCCCCGACTTGAGCACCGCCAAGATCGCGACGATTGCCTCCGCCGATCGTCCGAACATCAGCGCCACAGACTGTCCGGGGCGCGCGCCGTGGCCGATTAACAGGTGCGCCAGTCGATTAGACGCCAGATCGAGCTCGCGGTAGGTCCAGGAGACTTGGCCGCAGCTCAGTGCGACGGCGTCCGGTGTGCGAAGCGCCTGTGCGGCGAACAGTTCAGGAATGGAAGCCCCGCCCGCCGCGCGGGCAAGCACCGCCCGATTGCCGAACTCGTCGAAACGCTCGTGCTCGTCCAGCGCGACCATGTCCACCGATGACAGCCGCCGTGACGGGTCGTCGATCATCGCCAGCAGGACTCGCTCAACTCGGTCAGCAAGCGCTGCAACGGTTCCCGCATCGAAAAGATCAGCATCGTATTCGATGCCGAGCGCGAGCTCGCGGCCCGGTGTGGCTTGCAGGGTCAGTGGGTAGTGGGTGGATTCGTGACTGCGGAAGTCGGTGACGGACAGCTCACCGAGCTCCATCGAGGCCGCCGCATCCAGCGGGTAGTTCTCGAAGACGAACAGGGTGTCGAACAGCTGGTCGTGACCGGTGATGCGGTGAATCTCGGTCAGCGCCAGGTGTTCGTGATCCAGAGTCTGCTGAAAGTCGTTGTGCAGCTTGCTCAGTAGGCCGGCGATGGTGGTCTGCGGGGACACGTGCGCCCGCACCGGCACGGTGTTGATCAGCAGGCCCACCATCGATTCGACGCCGGCCACGTCGGCCGTGCGTCCCGAGACCGCGGCGCCGAAGACCACATCGCGCTGCCCGGTCAGCGACATCAACAGCTGCGCCCACGCGGCCCGCAGCACGGTGTTGATGGTGGTGTGGTGGGCCCGCGCCAAGTGGTGCAGCGCCTGAGTGGTCTGTTCGGAGAGCCTGCGCGATTCCAGGCCTTGGCGCCCCAGCCTCTGCCGGTGCGGCGGTCCCACCAGCGTGGGAGTGTCGAAGCCGGCCAGCACTTCTCGCCAGCCGGCATGCGCGGCGTCGAGGTCTCGGCCGGCCTGCCAGGCCACGAACCTCCGGTAGGGCACCGGCGCGGGCAGGTGCTGTGCGTGGTAGGCGGCGAAGATTTCCTGCAGCAGGATCGGCAGGGATGAGCCGTCGAGCACGACGTGGTGGGCGGTGAGCACGAACCGGTAGCGGTCGTGGGCGGTGCGAATAAGCGTCGCCCGGAAGGCGGGCGGGTCGGCCAGTTCGCAGACCGCGGCGCGTTCTGCGGCGGACAACCGTTGGACGCGGTCGTCAAGGTCGGCCTGATCGGTGCCGAGATCGACGTAATGCCAAGGGATCGTGGGGTCGCCGGGGATGATCTGCACGGGCGGGTCGATGTCGGCGCAGAAGCGGGCGGCGAGGTTGGGGTGGCGGCGCACGGCGGTGTGGACCGCCTCGCGCAGCCGCTGCGGGTCGAGGGGACCGGCGATGCCGATTTCGAGCTGGAGCGCGTACAGGTCGACGCCGCCGGCCTGCGCGGCCGCGGCGTGAAAGTACAGCCCCTGCTGCAGCGGGGTCAGCGGCAAGACGTCGGCGACGCGCCCGTGCCGCTCGAAGACATCGATCTGTTGCTGGGTGAGAAGTGCGGGGGCCACGTCCGACGGGGTGAGGCCGCCGCCACCGCGGCGCACGTGCGCGCAGATGCCCCGCAGTGCCTCAAAGCACAACTCGCTCAGGCGTGTTGCGTCCGCGTGATCCAGCACCGACGTCGCCCAGGTCCAGTTGGCGTGCAGCCGTGGTCCGCCCTCGTCGTCCAGGACACCGGCGTCGAGCGTCACGGTGTGGGACAGCGGCACGGGCACCGCCGACGCGACGGCGGTGGCCGACAAGCTGTCGAGGCTTGGCCGCCACACGTCGTCGGAGAGCTCCGCCGTACCGGCGAGTCGTCCCAGGTAATTGAACACGACCGTGGGATCGCAATCATCCAGGCCCGCATCGGGATTGAGGTAGCGCAACAGCCCATAGGTGAGGCCGTCCGGCAGGGCGCGCAGCTGTTCCTTAGCCCCCTTGAGCACCGCTCCCAGGGCGGTGTCACCAGCCGCGACCTGCGCCCAGTCCAGGCCGCCAAGATGCAATGCAACCGGGTACGTGGCGGTGAACCAACCCACCGTGCGCGACAGGTCCACAGTGGCGCTCAGCTCCTGGCGCCCATGGCCTTCCACGTCGATGCCGATCGGTGTGCCGCCGTTGCCGGACAGCTGCGTGACCGCCATGCCGAACGCGATCAGCAAGATATCGTGCGCGCCGACGCGAAACGCGGCGGGCACCTCGCCCAGCAGCATGCGGGTGGTTTCGACATCCAGCTGGGCCGACAGATGGCCGGCATTGGCGTGGGTATCGGTAACGTGAGCCGCCGGCAACGCCGGGGGCGTGGCCGATACCCGCCGCCATGCGTCGGCCTGGGCCACCACCTCGGGGTGGCGCGCGTGCTCGTTCAGCAGCGCCGACCACCGGGCAAACGACGTGCCGCCCGGCGGCAAGACCACCGGCTGACCGCTACGGTGCTGGGCCCACGCGATATTTAAGTCTTCCAACAGGATTCGCCACGAAACCCCGTCGACGGCCAGGTGGTGAATCATCAACACCAGCTGGCCGGTGGTGGACACCCACAGCGCGCTGAGCATGGCCCCGGCGCCCGGGTTCAGCCGCGAGCGCGCGTCGACGAGCGCCTCATCGGACAACACGTCCACCGCCCGCACGCGCCCGGCGGCATCGACCGAACCCGCGTCGAGCACCGACAGCGACCATCCGCCGGCGCCGTCATCGTCGACGCGCAGCCGCAACATGGCGTGCCGGTCCAGCAGCGCTTGCAGGACCGCCACCGCGTCGGCCTCGCCCGCCCCCGCCGGGGCCTGCACGAGCATCGTCTGGTTGAACTGGTCGACCGGGCCGTCGATGTCGTGCAGCCACCGCATGATCGGGGTCGCGGTCACCGGCCCGGTGCCATCGTCGAGAGCGTCGTCGTCGCCGGTGGTCACCGTGGCCACCCGGGCCAGCCGGGCCACCGTCTGCTCGACGAAAACGTCACGCGGACGGCACATCACGCCGGCGGCCCGCGCGCGGGCCACCACCTGCAGCGACATGATGCTGTCGCCGCCCAGATCAAAGAACGAGTCGTCCGCGCCGACCCGCTCCACGCCGAGGACTTGGGCGTAGATGCCGGCCAAGATCTCCTCGACGGCGTCGGCGGGCGCCCGGTAGGCGCCGGCCGTGTATTCCGGCGCGGGCAGGGCCCGGGTGTCCAACTTGCCGTTGGCCGTAAGGGGCAGCGCATCGATCACGACGACCGCGGCGGGCACCATGTAGGCCGGGAGCCGCTCGGCGAGTTGGTCACGGATCGCCACGGGATCGGCCGTCCCGGTGATGTAACCGATCAGACGCGTGTCGCCTCCGTGCCCCTCGCGGGCGATCACGACCGCCTGCCCCACCCCGTCCACCGCCGCCATGGCGCTTTGGACCTCGCCGGGTTCGATGCGATAGCCGCGAACCTTGACCTGCGCGTCGGTCCGCCCGAGGTAACGCAATTGACCGTCCGGATCCCAGCACACGCGGTCGCCGGTGCGATACATCCGCGATCCGGCGCCGCCAAAGGGGTTGGCGACGAAGCGTTCTGCGCTCAAGGCCGCCTGGCCCACGTATCCGCGCGCCAGCGCGGGCCCGCTCAGATAGAGCTCGCCGACCACCCCGATCGGCGCGGGGTTCAGTTGCGCGTCGAGCACCAGCGTGCGCACCCCGGGGATGGCGGCGCCGATGCGGACCGGCTGCCCCGCGGCCAGCGGCGCGCTGCACGTGGCCCAGATGGTGGCCTCGGTCGGGCCGTAGGCGTTGACCATCCGCCGGCCCGTGGCCCAGACGGCCGCCAGCTCGGCGGGGCAGGCCTCGCCGGCGGTGATCACCGTGCCGAGCCCATCCAGTCGCGCCGGATCCAACGACGAGAGCACCGTCGGCGTCAACACGGCGGCGCTCACCCGGTGCGCCCGCAGGAACGCGGCCAACGCGTCACCGGCATAGACGTCGCGCGACGCAACGACCTGCGTTGCCCGTGAGCCGGCCGCCCAGAGCATCTCGAACACCGACGCATCGAAGACCGGGGAAGCCACCATCAGCACCCGCGCGTCCGCACCCAACCCGAACACCGCGCGCTGCGCCGAGGCCACCCCCAACAGGCCGGCGTGCGTGACGGTCACGCCCTTGGGGGTGCCGGTGGACCCCGAGGTGAAGATCACATACGCCGCGCCGTCCACGTCCAGCGGCGCCACCCGATCCGCGTCGGTGATGCGATCCGCGCTTCGCCCGGCCAGCTCCGGGTCGTCCACGCGGAGCACCGGCCGCGCCCCGGCACCGGCCACATCGCCGCTGCCGCAAGCCAATACGCACACGGCCGCCACCGCATCGAGCACCGCGGCGACGCGCTCGACCGGCTGGGCCTGATCCACCGGTACATACATGCCGCCGGCCTTGGCCACCGCCCACCAGGCGACCACCAATTCCGCGGAACGGTCGATCGCCACGCCCACCGCGCGCTCGGGGCCGACGCCGACATCGATCAGCGCCCGCGCCAACCGCGTCGAGGACTCGTCGAGCTCTCGGTACGACAACTCACGGTCACCATCGACGATCGCCACCGCGTCCGGATCGGCGGTCACCGCGGCGGCCAACAGCTCCGGCGCCAAGCCGACCGGGGCATCCACACCGGCGCCGGACCACCTCGACAGCAGCAGATCGCGTTCGCCGCGATCCAGCAGCGGCACCTCCCGCAGCACCACCGATGCGTCCGCCATCAGAAGGCGGTCGAACAGCGACTCCAAACGTGTGATGTGCCGGTCGACCTCGTCGGCGGTGTATCGATCTGGGTTCCAGGCAAACTGAATTCGCGGCGTGCCGCCACCGAGCGGCGGATAGATGTTGATCGCCATGTCTTGGATCGGCAGGGTGGTCAACACATTGCACATGGGCAGCGACGGACCGAACCGCATCGGCTCGGCGAAGTTGAAGACGTTGACCACCTGTCCGAACTCGAGGTTGGTGTCGTGACCGGTCGCGTCGGCGACCAGGTCCGGCCAGCCCCGGAACTGTTGATGCCGCAGGGCACCGATGACGGCCGTGCCGACCCGATCGGTCAGGTCGCCGACGGTGTCGCCGTCATCGACGCCGATGACCAGCGGCACCATGTTGGATACCATGCCCGCGCTTTTCTTCAGCGCCGCGGTGGTCCGCGCCGACACCGGTAGCGACAGCGAAATAGTCTGCCGTCCAGTCGTTTTCGCGACGAACGCCGCCGTTGCCGCGACGACCCTCGCGACGTCGAACTGGTCTTGGCCATTTCCCAGGAGTCCGTGCGTGCACACCAACTCGCGCACCATCGGATGGCGTGGCGCGACGGGGCGTTGCGTTCCCGCCAGGTCGGTGATGTCCAGCGGCCCCCGCACGACGGTCTTCCAGTACTCGGCGTCGGCGGCGCTGCGTGAAGACTGCCGATACTTCCCGTCGGCCTCGGGCAGCAGGGCGAACGCGGAAAAGTCGACTTCGCCGGTGTGGGGCCGGTCTCCCGAGTAGACCGCCGCGACGTGGCGAATGATGTTGTTGGCGCCGTAGCCGTCGACGAGGACGTGGTGGGTACGCAGGTAGAAGTAGGACAGATCGTCGGCGATCCGCAGCAGCGCGAAGTTGATGAGCCGGTCGGCGAGCAGGTCGACGGGCCGGCAGTAGTCGTCTTCCATCCAGCTGTGCGCGGCGCCCGCCGGGTCGGCCGCGGCGCGCAGGTCGACGCAGCACAGGGTCAGCGGGAAAGTGCGGTCGACGATGAAGACCGGCTCGCCGTCCTCGAGGGACAGCCGCGCGCAGGGCGTACCGAACCGCGCGGCCGCCGATTCGCAGGCAACCATGAGCTTGTCGGCGTCGACGTCGTGGTCGATCGCCAGATAACCGGCGAAGTTGTAAGGGATCTCGGGCCGAAGTTGCTGCGCGGCCCATAGTGCCCGCTGGGCGGCGGTCAACGGCCCCAGCGTGTCTGGTTGCGTCCCGTAATTGAGCATCAGGCAACGAACTTTCTCATTGGGCGAGCGCTCGGGCGCTCGTCAGGTTGGCCTCGTCGCGCTGCGTCATCAGCAGTCGCCGGCAGGAACGCCGCGGCGACGATCGCGACCGCCGCCACCGCGGCGGCAACCGCAAATACCAGCGTGTAGGCGTGGACGAGGTGGGCGGACGCGGTGCCGGTGTCCTCGCGGTGGATGAGCTGATTCGTCAACAGCACCGTCATCAGGGCGGCCCCGACCGCCCCGCCGAGCTGATTGTTGACGCTGCGCAGGGTCGCGCCGCGGGCGATCTGATGCGGCGCCAACGGCTGCACGCACGCCGCGGAGAGAGGCGTTGCGACACAGCCCATTCCCATGCCCATGAGCAGCAGGCCGGCCATCAGCGTCGGTGCATAGTCTGCTTGCCGGGCGACTCCGATGGTGAAGATGCCCAATCCCGCTGCGATCAGCGGGAAGCCGGCCAGGACGATCTTGCCCGGCCCGTGTCGGTCCATGACTATTCCGGCCACGGGTGTGGTCAGTACGACGCCCAATCCCATGGCGATCAAGTGCACCCCGGCCTGCATCGGCGTCTGGTGCAGCGCAACCTGGAAATAGCTTGGGACAAGCAACAAGATTCCGACATAGGTGACCGCGAAGATCAGCAATGTCAGGTTGGCCTGCCGGACCACGCGATTCTTCAACAGGCGTAGGTCGATCAGTGGGGCATCCGCCCGACGCCAGGCGTGAAAAACGAAGGCGGCAATCAGTGTCAGGCCGGCTATCGAGGGCAACAGCACATGGGGGTCGGCGAGCGTGCGACGTCCCGGGATGGACGACATCCCGCCCAGCAAGGCCGCCATGCCGGGTGAGAGCAGCAGCACTCCGGTCACGTCGAGCGTTTCCGAGGGCGCGGAACGGTCCTTCGGCAACATCACCGCCGCGACCGCCAGGGCGCTCAGCCCGATCGGCAGGTTGATCAAAAATATCCACTCCCAGCCGCAGGTGCCGATCAACCATCCGCCCAGGATCGGCCCGCCAAGTGGGCCGAGCAGGAACGGAACTGCCCCGATCGCGACCAGGCGGCCGAGTCGCTTGGGACCCGACTCGCGGGTCAAGATCACGAAGCACAGCGGCGTCATGATGCCGCTGCCGATCCCTTGGAGCACACGGAGGCCGACGAGCTGCACGATGTTCGGGGCGATCGCGCAGAGCAAGGAGGCCAGCGTGAACACCAGGACACCGCCCATGAAGAGGCGTTTGGTGCCGAATCGGTCGGCGGCCCAACCGGTGACGGGGACGACGGCGGCGAACGCCAGCATGTAGCCGGCCATCGTCCACGAGACGATCGCCTGGGTAGAGCCGAATTCGGTGACAAAGGTCCGCTGAGCGACGGCGACCGCGGTACCGTCCAGGTTTCCCATCGTGCTGGCCAGACCGCACACCGCGCCGATCCAGAGCAATCTGCCGTCGATCTTGTCCGGGTAATCGGGGGCGTGGGCGTCCGATTGCCCGGCGGGGACGGCGGATATCAATGCAGCGCTAGTGGCCGAAGATGCGTTGTCCATCGCAGCCTTTCAGAACAGGCAACGTGTCAGGGCTGGCTGGTCAGGTAACCGCCTCGCCGGAAGAACTTTCCCCCGCCGCACTCGACTCCGTCCGCAGAGCGGACGCGGGTGATCACCAGCCCGCGGTTGTTGCCCCGATTCGAGTCGGGGCCGCAGACCACCGCGCCGCCCTCCTCCTGGACGATCACCCGGCCCGGCGTGCCACCGTAACCGGCCTCGGAAACGCGCGCCTCGAGGATTTCGATCCGCTCGCCTCGGTAGAAGCTGTAGGCGCGCGGGTAGGGGTCGGACAGCGCGCGCACAAACCGCTCCAGGTCCTCGGCCGCCCAACCCCAGTCGATCAAACTGTCACGCTCCGAACGCTTGTGGAAGTACGTCCGCTCGGCCTTGTTCTGCGGTCGCCAGACCGCAGTGCCGGACTCCAGCGCACCGAGTGCCTCGGCCAGCACTTCCGGGATCAGATCCATGCCGCGCAGCACCAGTTCGGTGCCGGTGTCGTCGGGACCGATCGGCACCGAACGCTGCACGAGAATGTCCCCGGTGTCCAGGCCGTCGTCCATCCGGTGCACCGTCAGCCCGAACTCGGACTCGCCGCTGATCAACGCCCACAGCACGGGCGAAAACCCGGTGAACCTCGGCAACAGCGAGTCGTGGAAGTTCAAGGTTCCGTGCGGCGGCAGGTTGTACAGTTCCGCCGGCATCCGGTAGTACCAACTGTTGACGACGATGACGTCGGGCTCGGCGCGCTTGACCAGATCGATGGTTTCCGCGTCGACCGTCTCGGTCAGATGCAACGGGATGCCGTGGTCACGCGCGAGGTCCTCCACCGGCGCCGACCAGATCGCCTTGTACGATTCCTCGCTGGAAGGGTGGGTGACCGCCAGGGGGACCTCATGGTCCATCTCGGTGAGCGCCTCGAGGGTCCGGTAGCCCCAGGTCTGGAATCCGAAAAAGACGATGCGCATGCGTGAACCCCTTGTAGCTCGTGACGGACGACCAGTGGCTACGCCCCCCTCGATCCAGGCAACGGCGCCCACAACTCAGTGAGCTTACGTTAGCCTTACCTAAGTGCTCCAGCCGGGCGCGTGCACGCGAAATAAGCATCGCGCTTACGGCGCTTCACCAATCCTTGAAAGCGCGAAACCTGGCTTGCGCCAAGCGTTGTCGGGGCTGGGCCGCTAGGGGTTGATGGTGTTGTCGCCGACCTGGCGGCCCCAGACGTACTCGATCGCGTACGGCGATCCGGTGTCCAGGTGGTTGTAGGGCGCGATGCTGTTGCCGGTGTCCATCACCAATTCCGGTGCGGGCCACAGGTCGCGGCTGATCTTCTGCCAGCAACCCGGCGCACCCCCGGGGCCGCCGCGGGCGTTCACCCGCGGCAGGTTCTCGGGCCAGATGTAGGGGTTGGGCGCCCCGCCGACCACCCCGGCGACGCCGCCCACCAGCGACGCGATGACGGGCACCGCAGACACCGGGTTCGCGATCAGTCCGAGCCCGGAGAGCACCTCGGTGTCCATGTTCAGCGAGTAGCCGTTGAACCCGCCTTCGGCAGCGCCCGTGGGGCCCAACGCGTCAACTTCGCTGCGCATCAGGCAATAGATTTCCGGGCTGTAGGTGTCCAGCAGCTGGGCCGTCGGCACCAGATCGGCGGCGCCGCGCGCCAGAAACGGCCCACCCTTCTCGAAGATCTCCGCCCCGGTGCTACCGAACCCCGCCGCCGACAACAACGCCTGATCCAAATCCTTTTGCTGCGCGTTGAATGTGCGCGCGGTGACCACCGCATTGTTCAAAAAGTCGAACAGATCCGGCGCCGCGTCCGCATACGTATCCCCCAACGCCGCCAACTGCTGAATATCCTTGCGCGCCTGCGGCATCCGCGGATTCACCTCATCAAGAACCGCGTTCGCGTTCACCACCGACTGGCCGAACTTGTCCCCCAGCCCGGCCAACGACTGCGCCGCCGCGCTCAACGTCAGATTCAGCTTGACCGGATCGACCTTCTGCGCGATCGAGGTGATCGTCTGAAACAACGTGTTGATCTCGGTGGTCACCGAACGCGCATCGAGCACCGTGTGCGCCGAGATCTTCTGCGCCGACGGATGCTCCGGCGTCGTCAGCGACACATACTTGCCCCCGAACACCGTCGTCGCCTTGATATCAGCATTCACATTCGACGGGATCAGCTTCAGGTACCGCGGATAGACCTCCAGCGTGAACTTCGCCGCCGGCTTCCCATCACGCACCGTCTCGGCGATCTTGCCGACCCGGCCGATCTCCACCCCGTTATAAGTGACCTTCGACCCCGGATCCATCACCAACCCCGCCCGCGACGCCAACATCGTCAGGTTGGTCTTAGCGGTGAAGCCCCCTCGGAACTGGATGTACACCAAGGTGAAGATCACCGCGAGCACCACCACGACGACGAGGGTGATCCACTTGTAGGGCGGCTCCCGCGAGTCGTTGATCTGAACAGGTGAACCTTCCATGGCGTTACACCAGGAGTCCGAAGGTCGGCCGGTATTCCGCGCTCGGCGACAGCCAGGGATGCGGTTGGTTATTCAGATAACCCACCGACGCCACCACTGCCCCTCATGGTCGGTGCCGCGGCCTGACGGCGCTGCGGCAAATCACTCCCCCGACTTACTGTCCGTTACCAGGGGCTCTGTACACAGATGCAATAACGAAGACCAGTGCAATGTACCGCGACGCGGCGGCACGAACAAAGCAACACCGAATACTCGCGCCGAGCGCGGCGGACCACCGATCATGCCGGCGCGCGAATGATGGTTCCCGGCAACTCTTTCGCGCGCTAGGGGTTGATCGTGTTGTCGCCGACCTGACGGCCCCAGACGTACTCGATCGCGTACGGCGATCCGGTGTCCAGGTGGTTGTAGGGCGCAAGGCTGTTGCCGGTGTCCATCACCAATTCCGGTGCGGGCCACAGATCGCGGGTGACCCGCTGCCAGCAACCCGGCGCACCCCCGGGGCCGCCGCGGGCGTTCACCCGCGGCAGGTTCTCGGGCCAGACGTAGGGGTTGGGCGCCCCGCCGACCACCCCGGCGATGCCGCCGAGGAGCGAGGCGAGGACGGGGACGGTGGCGACCGGGTTGAGCAACAGACCTAAGCCCGAGGTGACCTCGGTGTCCATGTTCAGCGAGTAGCCGTTGAAGCCGCCCTCGGAGGCGCCGGTGATGGGCACGATGTCGTGGTAGTTGTGCAGGGTGCAATAAAGTTCGGGGCTGTAGGTGTCCAGCAGCTGGGCCGTCGGCACCAGATCGGCGGCGCCGCGCGCCAGAAACGGCCCACCCTTCTCGAAGATCTCCGCCCCGGTGCTACCGAACCCCGCCGCCGACAACAACGCCTGATCCAAATCCTTTTGCTGCGCGTTGAATGTGCGCGCGGTGACCACCGCGTTGTTCAAGAAGTCGAACAGATCCGGCGACGCGTCGGCATAGGTGTCCCCCAACGCCGCCAACTGCTGAATATCCTTGCGCGCCTGCGGCATCCGCGGATTCACCTCATCAAGAACCGCGTTCGCGTTCACCACCGACTGGCCGAACTTGTCCCCCAGCCCGGCCAACGACTGCGCCGCCGCGCTCAACGTCAGATTCAGCTTGACCGGATCGACCTTCTGCGCGATCGAGGTGATCGTCTGAAACAACGTGTTGATCTCGGTGGTCACCGAACGCGCATCGAGCACGGTGTGCGCCGAGATCTTCTGCGCCGACGGGTTGGCCGGCGTCGTCAGCGACACATACTTGCCGCCGAACACCGTCGTCGCCTTGATATCAGCATTCACATTCGACGGGATCAGCTTCAGGTACCGCGGATAGACCTCCAGCGTGAACTTCGCCGCCGGCTTCCCGTCACGCACCGTCTCGGTGATCTTGCCGACCCGGCCGATCTCCACCCCGTTATAAGTGACCTTCGACCCCGGATCCATCACCAACCCCGCCCGCGACGCCAACATCGTCAGGTTGGTCGTGGGGGTGAAGGCGCCCCGGAACTGCCCATACACCAAGGCCAAAATCACCGCGAGCACGAGCAGCGTGACGAGGGCGATCCACTTGTAGGGCGGTGTTCGTTGCGAGTTGATCTGCACGGGTGAACCGGGACTTCGCTGTTCCGACACCACCGTCGCCGCCCCTCACGTTCGCGCCACGCGCCTTCCCGGTGCTGTGGCGAACCGCGTCCCCCGGGTCAGAGCCGATACCAGGGGCCCTTGCAACAAGGTTCACTGAAATGTACCGCGACGGCCCCGCTTGTGCGAACCGTCATTAACAAATTCGTCTGACGCCTTTTGCAGCGCGCTCAATTTTACGAGACGCGACGGCGCGACCCGTCTCCGGTAGCGGCACGCCCGTCCACGTCCGGGTCTACGCTCGGATAGCGGTCAGGAAAGGGGCGCAATGCTCGCAGCGTTCGGATTCGAATCCCTGGGTGTGGTCGTCGGGGACATGTATTTCGTCGACCCGTCCCCGCTCGAAGGTCAGGAAACCCCGGAGCGGGGAGTCAGACTGGAACTGCGCCTCGTCGACCGGGCCGAGCCGCAGGGCTCGATCTATGCCGGCGTCCCGATCGCCTTTACCCGCCCGGTGTGGCGGGTGGACCTATTCGGATCGGCGGAAAGCCCGCCGGGGACGCTGGACCGGGCCCATCACCACCCGCGTTTCGACGGTTGGGAACCCGGACGCCGGCACTTCGTGCCCGAGCTGTCGGCCGACCCGGTGTCGTGGTTGGCCGAGCAGTTGGCCGACCCGTCCGCCGTGCTGGCCCGGGCCGGCGTCGACGCCGACGAGGTCAGCGAGGCCGACAAGAAGGGGCTCGCCGCCGCGGCGCCGGAGATCGTCGCCGCGGTGCAGCGGCTGCTCGACGGGGTGCGGGACGGGGAGCTGGCCCCGGCCCCCGCCGAGCCGGTTGCGGCCGCCCGTACCGGCTGGCTCTGATCTGCGTTAGCGTCGTCGGCGTGACCCTCAAAGACATCGCCCTTACCACCCTTGACGGCCGGCCCACCACGCTTGCCGAATTGTCCGGCGGCGCAACGCTGGTCGTCAACGTCGCCTCCAAATGCGGTCTGACCCCGCAGTACACCGCCCTCGAGAAGCTGGCCACGGACTATGGCGAGCGCGGCCTGACGGTCGTCGGCGTGCCCTGCAACCAGTTCATGGGCCAGGAACCGGGCACGGCCGACGAGATCCAGGAGTTCTGCTCGAGGACCTACGGGGTGACGTTCCCGTTGTTGGCGAAGACCGACGTCAACGGCGACGACCGGCACCCGCTGTACGCCGAGTTGACCAAAGCCTCCGATGCCGAGGGCCAGGCCGGAGACATCCAGTGGAACTTCGAGAAGTTCCTCCTCGCACCCGACGGCGCGGTGGTCCAGCGCTTCCGGCCCCGCACCGAGCCCGACGCCCCCGAGGTCATCAGCGCCATCGAGGCCGTGCTGCCGCGGTAGATCTGCGCTCGCTAAGCGAGCATCGGGTCGATCGCGGAGCGCGGCACCAGCACCTGAGTGGCGTCGGGCAGCATGCGACCTTGGTCGAAAAAGAAGATCACACCGTCGTTCGTGACGGCGAAATTCTGGTAGTTCGCGGGGTCGTAGGCGGCGGCCGGCGCGATCGTCACCGGCGGTGCCGTCTGCGTCGGGCTCGCGGGCGGTGCGGTCTGCGGCTGGTTCCCCGGCGGGGTCTGCGCCGGGTTCGCGGGCGGCGCGGCCTGCTTCTGCAGCTCGCTCTGCACGACGGGCGCGACGGTCTGCAGCGGGTCGTCGACGCGCCACAAGGGCGTGTTGTTCTTGTCGTCTGAGGCTGCGGTCCACACGATCGCCTTGCGATAGGTCTGGTCCCAGTTGAACGACTTGAACGTCGTCTTGGGGGCGCCGGTGTTCTCGACGACCTTGAACACCACGGCCTCGGTGCCGCGCGGCGGTATCGCCGACCCGTAGTTCGTCGACGAAATAGTCAGCTGGTAGGGCTGGTCGCGGGGTGCGGAGGATTTGGCGGCACTGACGAAATCGTCGCGCTCCTTGGCGATGAACTCCGCCACGGACTTCTCGTCGGGGTAGTTCACCGGGAAGCTGATGTTGACGTTGTAGCCGGGGTCGGCCATCTGGATCTGGCATGCCTGGCCGGTGTTGGCACCCTTGAGTTCGGCGCAGTAGTCCTTCGGCGGCGCGGCAGCGGCGACGCCAGCCGGGCCGAAGAGGACGAGGGCCGTGGCGGACGCTGCCACCTTGAAGCTGCGCATGTGGGATCTCCTCCGACAACTCGCGGTACCGATGCGACGGACGGAGGTAAAGATAGGCCATCGCGCGCCTCGCGAACACATTCCCAACGGATCATTCGCTTTGCGAACGCGTCCCACCCGGCATGAAAACGGCCCCCGGAGCCATCTCCGGGGGCCGTTTTACCTGGTAGCGGGGACAGGATTCGAACCTGCGACCTCTGGGTTATGAGCCCAGCGAGCTACCGAGCTGCTCCACCCCGCGTTGGTGAATGCCAGGTTACCGAACCGGTGTCACGGCGACCAAATCGCGCGCTCAGCGGGGCGGGCGGCCTCGTTCAGTGTGACGGCGGGTTCAGTCCATATCGCTGGGCGATGTCGTCCATCCACTCCGGTGACCCGTAGGTCAGCCCGTATTTGTCGGCGAGTTCGCCGAACTCGGGCAACTCGTGCAGCGGCTTGCCGGCCGGGTCGTCGGCGTGCTCGAGGAGCAGCTCACCGAGTTCACGGAAATAGTTCTCGAACCCGCCCGGGGTGATGACTTCGATGATGCGGCCCGGCTCGCTGCCGGCGTTCCACATCGCGTGCATCTGCCCGCGGGGCTTGGTGATGTAGCCGCCGGGCCCGAGGACGACCTCACTGTCGTCCGAGCGGAAGCCGATCTCGCCAGCCAGCACGATCGAATGCTCGTCCTCGCGGGTGTGCCGGTGCGCGGCGGTGAGCAGGCCGACCGCAAACGGGTGCTCGACGATGGACACCTCGCCGCCGTTGGTCTTGCCGGACAGCTTGAAGACGGCCCCAAACCCAGGCAGGGCAACGTAATCGCCCTCCCCCGGCTGCACGACCGTGACCCCGATTTCGTTCGCGCCGCTCATCTGACGTTCCTCCTTTTCAGAACCCGACCGCGGTCGCCGTGTCGCCCTGGGGCGGCCAAAGCGGCTGCGGCACTTCGACACCGAACGGCGTGTCCCAGCCGTTACGGGATGAAACCTCTTGCACGGGATGGCGATTGGCCGCGACACCCCATGTGCCCCGCGGGTAGCCGAGGGCCAGCATGGCCGACATCGTCCAGCCCTCCTCGACGGGCACGCCCAACAACTCGTCGACCCTGTCCTCGAAGTTGCGGAGCACCATCGTCATGACGCCGCCGACACCCTCGGCGCGGGCGGCGAGCAGCACACTCCAGATCGCCGGGAAGATGTTGGCGCCGCCGAGGTCGTCGATCGCGAAGACGAAGAGCAACAAGGGAATTTCTTCGAAATGGTCGGCGAGGTAGTCCCCCGAACCTTTGATCCGGCGCATCGTTTCGGCGTGTGCGGCCGCGTCGGCGCCGGGCGCGGGCGCCACCATCGGCCCCGTCCCCGCCCCGAACTTCTCGTATTCGAGGGCGCGGGCCTGCCGGAACAGCTGAGCGAACTCGCGGATGAGCGCCGGATCGTCAACGGCCACAAAGTGCCAGCGTTGGGTGTTGGCCCCGTTGGGGGCGCGAACGGCCGCGTCGAGGATCCGGGCGTGCGTGTCCAGCGGAACCGGATCGGGCCGCAGGCGCCGCATCATCCTGGTCGTGTACAGCGCTTCGTAGATGTCCATCTGTCTACTCCCGTCCGGGCTATTCCGGCCAGCCGTTGTTGAGGATCTTGTCGACGAAATCGACGCGCTCGAACGCCGGATCGAAGTGCGCCAGGACGTCGGCGTTCATGGTGCCGGCCGTGGTGTGCGGGCGGTGCTTCATGCCGTCGTTGAACGCCGCCAGGATGCGCTGCTTGAACTGCGGGCGCGGGTGGGCGGCGATCACCGCGGCGAGCGCTTCGGGGGCCAGCTGCTCGCGCCCGACGCCGACCACGTCGACTTCCACACCGGCCTGCAGCAGCGCGACTTCGGGCGCCAGGAACTCCGGCACGCCGGGGGTGGTGTGCAGGGCGATGCCGAGCCACACCGTGTCGGCGTCGGCCTTGTCGACGCCGGCGTCCATCAGGAAGTCCCGCGCCGCGTTGGCGCCGTCGACCTCGAAGCGGACGGTCGAGTTGCGGTAGTGCTCCGTCAGGCCGAGGTCGTGGAACATGGCCGCGACGTAGAGCAACTCCAGGTTGGGTTGCACCCCGCGGCGCATGCCCTGCAGCGCGCCGAAGAAGAACACCCGCCGGGAGTGGTTGAACAGCAACTCGTCTGCGCTGTCGCGAATGAAGTCGGTGACCTCGCGCACCAGCGCGGTGTCGGGCACGTGGATGCCGGCGATGGTGTCGATCGAACTGGTGGTCATCTTGTCGTCTCCTTCTCCGGTGACCGTCGTGCTCAGTGTGCGACGGTCCGGACGATCCGACGCCGGTCGTTTCAGCCGTCAACTCCCCAGAAAGCGACACAATGGCTCACGTGGCTACAGGTGGAGCGCGTTCCCGGGTGGTGGTCATCGTCGTCTTCGACGGGGTGACGCTGCTGGACGTCGCCGGGGCGGGCGAAGTCTTCGTCGAGGCCAACCGGTTCGGCGCCGATTACCGGCTCACCGTCGCGTCGGTGGACGGCGGCGACGTGACAACGTCGATCGGGACCCGATTGGGGGTCACCCACTCGATCTCGGCCATCGATTCCGCCGACACCGTCCTGGTCGCCGGCAGCGACCACCTGCCGGGGCGACCGATCAACCCCGCGCTCGTCGAAGCCATCGGGTCCGTCTCGGAGCGAACCCGGCGGATGGCGTCCATCTGCACCGGGTCGTTCATCCTCGCGCAGGCCGGGGTGCTGCACGGTCGGCGCGCCACCACGCACTGGCACGACACCCGGCGGCTGGCCCGGGCCTTCCCCGACATTACCGTCGAGCCCGACGCGATCTTCGTCCGCGACGGCGACGTCTTCACCTCCGCCGGGATTTCCTCGGGCATCGACCTGGCGCTGGCGCTGGTCGAAATGGACTACGGCACCGAACTGGTCCGCGACGTCGCCCGGTGGCTGGTCGTCTACCTGAAACGCGCCGGCGGACAATCACAATTCTCGGTGCTGGTCGAGGCCGATCCCCCGCCGCAGTCGCCGCTGCGCGCGGTCACCGAAGCGATCGCGGCCGACCCCTCCGCCGACCACAGCGTGAAAAGGCTTGCGGCACTGGCCTCGTTGAGCACACGCCAGCTGACCCGGCTGTTTGCATCCGAGCTCGGGATGACCCCGGCGCGCTACGTCGAATTGGTTCGAATCGGCTTCGCCCGCAACGCGCTCGAAGCCGGACGATCGGTCACCGAGACCGCGGGCATGGCCGGCTTCGGCAGCATCGAAACGCTGCGACGCGCGTTCGTCAACCACCTGGGCATCAGCCCGAAGGCTTATCGGGACAGGTTCCGGACGGCCTACGCCTGAAAGCTATTTGGTGTTGTTGTACTTGGTGATCGCGTCGTCCAGGCGCTGCAACGCGGCACCATAGCCAGCGAAGTCGCCCTTCTTCTGCGCGGCTTTGGCCGCGCCGAGTGCAGCCTGAATCTCTTGCAGCGCAGCGGCTTTGGCGGGTGACAGCGCCACGGACCCGTCAGGCACCGGCGGTGCGGCCGCGGGCGGTGGCGATCCCGGTGTCGCCGCGGGGGCCGGCGCGCTCGCCGCGGGCGTCCCCGACTCGGTGGGCTGAATGCCCGTCGCCGCCGCGCCCGCGCCGGGACCGAACAGCCCGGTGAGCGCGTCACGCACGGTGGGGCCGTAGCCGATCTTGTCGTTGTACATCATCGCCACCCGGATCAGCCGCGGGTAGGACGACGCCGCGTCGCTGGCCCCCGGGGAGGCGTACACGGGTTCGACGTAGAGCAACCCGCCCTGACCCACCGGCAAGGTGAGCAGGTTGCCCCACCGGATCCGGTTCTGGTTGTCGCGCCCGATCACCCCGAGGTCCTGGGACACCGCCGGGTCGGTGGTGATCGCGTTGTTGGCCAGCTTCGGCCCGTTGACCTGACCCGGGATGGTCAGCACGGTGATCCGGCCGTACGTCGCAGGGTCGGAGCTCGCGCTGATGTAGGCGGCGAGGTAGTCGCGCTTGAACCTGTTCATCGCGCTCGTCAACTGATAGGACGACGAATTGTCGTTCTTCGCAATGTTTTTCGCGACGATGTAGTAGGGCGGCTGGTAGCTGCTGGCCGTGGGGTTCGGGTCCAGCGGCACGTCCCAGAAGTCCGACGTCGAGAAGAACGTCACCGGATCGTTGACGTGATACTTCGCCAGCAGCATCCGCTGCACCTTGAACAGGTCTTCGGGATAGCGCAGGTGCTCGGCCAACTCGGGGCTGATGTCGCTCTTGGGCTTGACGGTGCCCGGGAACACCCGCATCCACGCCTTGAGCACCGGATCCTGTTCGTCTTGCTGATACAGGCTGACGGTGCCGTCATAGGCGTCCACGGTCGCCTTCACCGAGTTGCGGATGTAGGAGACCCGCTTGTCGGGTGCGAGCCGGTTGAACGCCACCTCGTTGGAGTCCGCGGTCGCCGACTCCAGCGACGTGAGTTCGGAGTACGGGTAGTTGTCCAACGTGGTGTAGCCGTCGATGATCCACACCAGTCTCTTGTTGACGATCGCCGGGTACACGGAGCTGTCGGTGGTCAGCCACGGCGCCACCGCCTCCACGCGGCGCGCCGGGTCGCGGTTGAACAGGATCTTGCTGTTCGAGCCGATCACATTGGAAAACAGGAAATTCCGCTCGGCGAACTTGGCGGCGAACACGCTGCGCGACAGCCAGTCGCCGAGGGCGACGCCGCCGAGCCCGGTGTAGGTGTAGTTCTTGGTTTCGTTGCTGGTCTCGTAGTCGTATTCGCGATCCGCGCCGTTGCGCCCGACGATCGCGTAGTCCGCCGCGGTGTTGGAGATGACGGGCCCGTAGTAGACGCGCGGCTGGTCGAGCGGCGCGGGACCGTCGGACACCACGTTGCCGTTGGCGCCGACGACGTTGACCAGAAATTCGGGATAGCCACCGTTTTGGTTGGGGTCGTTGGCGATTCCGCGCACCGTGTTGGCCGGCGACGCGATGAACCCGTTGCCGTGGGTGTAGACCGAGTGCCGGTTGATCCAGTCACGCTGGTTGTCGATCAGCCGGTCGGGGTTGAGTTCGCGCGCCGCCACGACGTAGTCCCGCAACGACCCGTTGCGGTCGAGGTACCGGTCGATGGAGAGTTGGTCGGGGAAGTAGTAGAAGTTCTTGCCCTGCTGGAACTGGGTGAACGCCGGGCTGACGATGGTCGGGTCGAGCAGCCGGATGTTGGAGGTGGTCGCGCGGTCGTCGGCGACCTGCTGGGCGGTGGCCTGCGCGTCGCCGGTGTAGTTGCGGTAGGTGACCACGTCCGCGGTCAGACCGTAGGCCTGCCGCGTCGCGGCGATGCTGCGGCTGATGTATTCGCTTTCCTTTTGCGCGGCATTGGGTTTGACGCTGATCTGTTCGACGATCAACGGCCAGCCCGCGCCCACGATCAGCGACGACAGCAACAGCAGGACCAGGCCGATCGCGGGAATCCTCAAGTCCCGCAGGACGACCGCGGAGAACACCGCGCCCGCGCAGATCAGCGCGATCGCCATGAGGATCAGCTTCGCCGGCAGCACGGCGTTGATGTCGGTGTATCCGGCTCCGGTGAAGGGCTTGCCGCCGCGGGTGTGCGACAACAGCTCGTAGCGGTCCAGCCAATAGGCGACCGCCTTGAGCAGCACCAACAGCCCGACCAGGGTGACCAGCTGGATCCGCGCCGAACGGCTCAGCGCACCGGTGCGTCCGGACAGCCGAATGCCGCCAAAGACGTAGTGGGACAACACGTTGGCCACGAACGCCAGGAACACCGCCACGAACAGGTAGCTGAGCAGCAGCCGGTAGAACGGCAACTCGAACGCGTAGAAGCCGAGGTCCTTGCCGAACTGCGGGTCCTTGATGCCGAAGTCTCCGCCGTGCAGGAACAGTTGGATCCGCACCCAATAGCTTTGCGCGATGATGCCGGCCAGCAAGCCGATCGCCACCGGTACGCCGACACTGACCAGGCGCAGCCGGGAAAGGACCACGGCGCGGTACCGCGCCACCGGGTCGTTGTCGTTGCTCGGCACGAACACCGGGCGGGTGCGGTAGGCCACCGCGAGCCCGGCGAACACGATGCCGCCCACCAGCAGGCCGGCGATGAGAAAGACCACGAACCGGGTGACGAGCACGGTGGAAAACACCGAGCGGTAGCCGAGCTCGCCGAACCACAGCCAGTCGACGTAGGCGTCGATCAGCCGCGGACCCGCGAGCAGCAAAGCGATCACACCCAGTGCGATCAGGATCAGAATCCGGCTACGCCGAGTCAGCTTCGGCATTCTTGCGGTGGGCCGCATCCCCACTGGCTACGCTCCCTGATCGATTGCTAGACGGTGACAACTCTACGCATTGCGACAACCGGCGATCCCGCGCTTGCCTAGCAACTCGGCGGCTGCCCACCGGACGTGATCGCGTGCAGCGCATCTACTGCCTGGCCGAGCGTCTCGACCTTGACCAACCGCAGTCCGGACGGATTGTCCGAACTGGCCTCGTAACAGTTCTTCGCCGGCACCAGAAACACCGTCGCCCCGGCCGCGTGCGCGGCGACCATCTTGTGCGTGATGCCGCCGATCTGGCCGACCTTGCCGTCGGCGGTGATGGTGCCGGTACCCGCGATGAAGTTCGACCCGGCCAGGCCCCCGGTGGTCAACTTGTCGACCACCGCCAGGCTGAACATCAGCCCGGCGGACGGGCCGCCGATGTTGGCGAGGTTGAAGTCCACGACGAACGGCGCCCACGGCGCGTCGAGCACCGCGACGCCGACGTAGCCGTAGTCGCGGTCCTTGTTGGCGCCCAGCGTGATCTGCGCCACACCGGCGGGTTCGTTCTTGCGGCGGTAGTCGATCGTCACGGTCTGACCGGGTTTGGTGCTCTTCAGCAGCCCGGTGAAAGCGTCGACGGTGGCCACCGGCGTGCCGTTGACCGCGTCGATGGCGTCGCCGGCCTTCAGCTTGCCCGCCGAGGGACCGGGTTCGGGGACCTTCGCCACGGTGACCGCTGAGGGGTACTTCAAATAGCCCAGTGCCGCGTATTCGGCGCTGTCCTCGGACTGCTTGAAGTCCGCGTTGTTGGCCTTGTCCACTTCCTCCCGGGACTTGCCGGGCGGGTAGATGAGGTCGCGCGGCACCAGCTGTTCGGTGTCCGAAAGCCAAAGCGTCAGCGCCTCGCCCAGCGTCAGATCGTCGCGCTGGGACACCGTGGTCATGTTCAGGTGACCGGTGGTCGGATGCGTCAGGGTGCCCTGGATCGCCACCACCTGCTTGCCGTCGACCTCGCCGAGCGTGTCGAAGGTGGGGCCGGGACCCAGCGACACGAACGGCACCGTCACCACCGCCAGCAAGACGCCGAACACCACGATCGGCACCAGCGCGACCATCAAGGTCAGGATGCGCCTGTTCACGCCGAACACACTAGACGGGCCACGTCGCCGGTCATTCGGCTGCAAGGGTCCGGTTACGTGGTTCAGCTACAAGCTGACCCGCCGTCGCGCGCCTTCCGATCCCACGGTGAGTACCGTTGGGGTCATGGCTGACCTGCCGTTCGGCTTCTCCCACGGGGAGGACCCCGACAAACCCGGGAAAAAAGATCCCGATTCGGGCTCGAACCCTTCCGACCCGTTCGCCGCGTTCGGCATGAGCGGCGATTTCGGCATGGGTGACCTGGGGCAGATCTTCACCCAGCTGGGTCAGATGTTCAGCAGCGCGGGCACCGTCGGACCCGGCGGAACGGCCTCGGGGCCGGTCAATTACGAACTGGCGCGTCGCGTCGCGTCGAATTCGATCGGCTTCGTGGCGCCGGTGCCGGCCACGACGAACTCGGCGATCGCCGACGCGGTGCACCTGGCCGAAACCTGGCTGGACGGGGCGACGGCACTGCCCGCGGGCACCGCCAAGGCGGTGGGTTGGACGCCCGCCGACTGGGTCGACAACACGTTGGAGACGTGGAAGCGGCTGTGTGACCCGATGGCCCAACAGATCTCGACGGTGTGGGCGGCGTCGCTGCCCGAGGAAGCCAAGAGCATGGCCGGCCCGCTGCTGCAGATGATGTCGCAGATGGGTGGCATGGCGTTCGGCTCGCAGCTCGGGCAGGCGCTGGGCCGGTTGTCCCGCGAGGTGCTGACCTCGACCGACATCGGTTTGCCGTTGGGCCCCAAGGGAATTGCGGCGATCTTGCCCGACGCCGTCGAATCGTTCACCACCGGACTCGAGCGGCCGCGCAGCGAGATCCTGACCTTCCTGGCCGCGCGCGAGGCCGCCCACCACCGGCTGTTCAGCCACGTCCCCTGGCTGTCGAGCCAACTACTGGGCGCGGTCGAGGCCTACGCGATGGGCATGCAGATCGATATGTCGGGAATCGAGGAGCTCGCCCGCGACTTCAATCCGGCGTCGCTGTCGGATCCGGCGGCGATCGAAAACCTGTTGGGGCAGGGCGTTTTCGAGCCCAAGGCCACTCCCGCGCAGACGCAGGCGCTGGAGCGCCTGGAGACGCTGCTCGCCCTGATCGAAGGGTGGGTGCAGGTGGTGGTGGCCGCCGCCCTGGGCGACCGGATTCCGGGCGCGGGCGCGCTCGGTGAGACGCTGCGCCGGCGCCGCGCCAGCGGCGGCCCGGCCGAGCAGACCTTCGCGACGCTGGTCGGGTTGGAGCTGCGGCCGCGCAAGATGCGTGAAGCCGCCGCGTTCTGGGAGCGCCTGACGCAGGCCGCCGGGGTCGACACCCGCGACGGCATTTGGCAACACCCCGACCTGCTGCCCGACGCCGAGGACCTCGACGAGCCGGCCGGATTCATCGACCGGGTCATCGGCGGCGACACCAGCGGCATCGACGAGGCGATCGCCAAACTCGAGCGCGAGGGCCAGGATCCGGAGGGGCCGGGCCCCGGCACCGGTTCTGTGGATAACTGAGCGGAGCCATTGCCTCCTGCGTGACACAGTTGCGCGGTGACTCAGCAGTGCCAGGCGGTGCTGTCCACCTATGCGCTGGACCCGGCGATGCCGGTGCTGCTGCGGCCCGATGGCGCCGTCCAGGTCGGCTGGGATCCCCGCCGCGCGGTGCTGGTGCGCCCCCCGAGCGGCTTGGCCGCCGCCGAACTGGCCACGCTGTTGCGGTCCATGTCGTCCCCGACCCCCCTGCCGGAGCTGCAGCGGCGGGCGCTCGACCGTGGCCTGACCGACGCCGACGGCCTGAGAAGCCTGGTGGCCCAACTCGTCGACGCCGGGGTGGCGACCGAATGCGGGCGACCGCGCGGCCGGGCCCCGTCGGTGCGCGTGCACGGCCGCGGGCCGCTCTCGGAGCTGCTGATGGAGTCGTTGCGCTGCTCGGGCGCCCGGATCGCGCACAGCAGCCAACCGCACGCCGCGGTGTCGGCCGGCGACGTCGACCTGGTCGTGTTCTCGGACTACCTGGTCGCCGACCCGCGCATGGTGCGCGATCTGCACGATCAGGGCGTCGCGCACCTGGTGGTGCGGGTGCGCGACGGCATCGGGCTGGTGGGTCCGCTGGTGATCCCCGGCGTGACGAGCTGCCTGGCCTGCGCGGACCTGCACCGCCGGGACCGCGACGCGGCGTGGCCGGCGATTTGTGCGCAGCTGCGGGAGACCGTCGGCGTCGCCGACCGCGCCACCGTGCTGGCGACCGCGGCGCTGGCGCTGTCTCAGGTGAACCGGGTGATCGCGGCCGTGCGCGGGCAAGAGGCGACCTCCGATGCGAAGCCACCCCAGACGCTCAACGCGACGCTGGAATTCGATCTGCACGCCGGCGCGATCGTCGCGCGGCAATGGGAGAAACACCCGTTGTGCGCCTGCTGATGCGGGCGCACCCGCTGACCTGGGCCTACGGATTGTGACAACGAGCGTTGTCGTCTTCTCTCCACATCGCGCAGGTCATCATGGATGATGGTTACGTGGCAGACATCAAACGGGGCCGGGCTGCGCGTAACGCCAAGCTGGCCAGCATTCCGGTCGGATTCGCCGGTCGGGCAGCGCTCGGATTCGGTAAACGGCTGACGGGTAAGTCCAGGGACGAGGTCCAGGCCGAGCTTCTCGAGAAGGCCGCCCACCAATTGTTTACCGTCTTGGGTGAGCTCAAGGGCGGCGCGATGAAGGTGGGCCAGGCGCTGTCGGTGCTCGAGGCCGCGATCCCCGAGGAGTTCGGCGAGCCCTACCGCGAGGCGTTGACCAAGCTGCAGAAGGACGCCCCGCCGCTGCCCGCGGCCAAGGTGCACCGGGTGCTCGACGCCCAACTGGGCACCAAGTGGCGCGAGCGGTTCAGTTCGTTCGACGACACCCCGGTGGCCTCGGCCAGCATCGGCCAGGTGCACAAGGGGGTGTGGTCCGACGGCCGCGAGGTGGCGGTCAAGATCCAGTACCCCGGAGCCGACGAGGCGCTGCGGGCTGACCTCAAGACCATGCAGCGGCTGGTCGGGGTGTTCAAGCAACTCGCGCCGGGCGCCGACATCCAAGGCGTGGTCGACGAGCTGATCGAGCGCACCGAGATGGAGCTGGACTACCGGCTCGAGGCCGAGAACCAGCGCGCCTTCGCCAAGGCGTATCACGACCACCCGCACTTCGCGGTGCCGCGCATCGTCGCCAGCGCGCCGAAGGTGGTGATCCAGGAGTGGATGCAGGGCACCCCCATGGCGGAGATCATCCGGCACGGCACCGTCGAGCAGCGCGACCTGATCGGCGCCCGCCTGCTCGAGCTCACGTTCGACGCGCCGCGCCGGCTGGAGATGCTGCACGGCGACGCCCACCCGGGCAACTTCATGCTGCTCGACGACGGCCGCATGGGCGTGATCGACTTCGGCGCCGTCGCGCCGCTACCCGGCGGCTTGCCGATCGAGCTCGGCATGAGCATCCGGCTCGCCCGCGACAAGAACTACGACCTGCTGTTGCCGACGATGGAAAAGGCCGGCTTCATCCAGAAGGGCCAGCAGGTGTCGGTGCGCGACATCGACGACATGCTGCGCCAGTACGTCGAACCGGTCGAGGTCGACGTCTTCCACTACACCCGCAAGTGGCTACAGAAGATGTCGGCAATCGAGATCGACCGGTCCGTGTCGCAGATCCGCACCGCCCGGCAGATGGACCTGCCGCCCAAGCTGGTGATCCCGATGCGGGTGATCATGTCGGTGGCCGCGATCCTGTGTCAGCTGGACGCCCACGTGCCGATCAAGGCGCTCTCCGAAGAGCTGGTGCCCGGGTTCGCCGAACCGGACAGCGCGGTCGTCTAGTCCGCGCGGTCGTGAAGTTCACGAAAGTGCAACTACCGACGCCGACACTCGCTTGATTTCAAGGGATGGATGCAACACATCTTCTGAGTGAGGAGTGTTGCGATGGCCAATGGGACGTTGCGGTCGCGGGTTCCGGTGTTTTGGGAATGTGTTCGGCGGGGCCTTGATCCGGGCTCGGCGGGCGTGGCCGTCGGCGTGTCGCAAGGCACGGGTCGGCAGTGGTTCCGTGAGGCTGGCGGGGTGAAACCCCGTTTCAGGACACCGAATATCTGCGGTCCCCGGCCGCGGTTGAGCTTGCAGGAACGCATCGAGATCCAGGCCGGTGTGCATGCCCAGGAATCTTTGCGCTCGATCGGGCGCCGGTTGGGCCGGCCAGCATCGACGATTAAGCGTGAGATCGACAGCAACTGCGAGTTGCGTAACCGCCATACGGGCTGCAAATCGGGGTATCGGCGCAAAGAGGCGTTCGGGGCCCGCCAAAGCGGCAAGACCGCGAGCGTGCGCTATCTGGCCGTGTCGGCGCATGACCGTGCCGCTGATCGGGCGCGGCGCCCCAAGACCCGCAAGCTCGCGATCAATGACAGGCTGCACGCCGAAGTGCAGACTCGGTTAAAACAGTTGCATAGCCCAACTCAGATAGCCGCGCGGCTGCGCCGCGACTTCCCTGATGATCCGGAGATGCGGGTGTCCCACGAGGCCATTTACCAGGCCATTTACGTTCAGGGCCGCGGCTCGTTGCGCCGCGAGCTGCATCGGTGCCTGCGGACCAAACGCGCGGTGCGCCGATCCCAGCACCAGCCCGGGGCCCGCCGCCACGGACGTATCCCCGACATGGTCAATATCAGCCAACGCCCACCCGAGGTCGCCGACCGTGCCGTCCCCGGTCACTGGGAAGGCGACCTGATCCTGGGCAGCACCAAATCGGGGTCCGCGATTGGCACTCTGGTTGAGCGCACCACCCGTTTTGTCATGCTCTTGCACCTGCCCGATGACCACGGCGCCCTGGCGGTGCAAAACGCCATCGTGGCCAAAATGGCCGAGTTGCCCGACCATCTACGCCGCTCGTTGACCTGGGACCAGGGCAAGGAGTTGACCAACCACCTCGCCATCGCTGACGCCACTGACTTGGATATCTACTTCTGCGATCCACACTCGCCGTGGCAACGCGGTAGCAACGAGAACACCAATGGGCTTTTGCGCCAATACTTTCCGAAAGGCACCGACCTATCGGTCTATGGCGCCGGCTACCTGGACTACGTCGCCGCCGAACTCAACGGACGACCACGCCAAACCCTGGACTGGAATACACCCGCCGAAGCCCTCAACGAACTATTGTCCAAACCACCCACCGTTGCATCCACCGCGTGAAACCACCTCGGGAAACGTGTCGGCAGTTGCACTTTCGCGCCCTAGGCGGCCGCCTTGCGGGGGCGTCCCCGTGGTCGTTTGAAGCTCAGGACCGAACCACGGTCGAAGATCTCGCCGCCCCACACGCCCCAGGGTTCGGCCCGTTCCAACGCGGCCGCCAGGCATTGGCGGCGCACCGGGCAGTCGACGCACAGCGACTTGGCGCGCTCGAGATCGGCCGGGGCTTCGGCGAACCAGAGATCGGGATCGCCGGCGTGACACGGCAAGTCCGGCCTGGGGGCTGTCGGTGCCGACATGTCCTACCACCTACTTCCTGGTCTGGGTTGCTGTCCTTGGCGGTGATCCGGACCAGGTCGAAAAGTGTCTACCCGACAACTATGGCCACGGATCCTTGACTTCGGGGTCCGTGGCCATCTGGGTGAAAACCGGGGCTGGTGCTTACCTTGCCTGCGGTGGGCCCCCGACTCCTACGGACGCGTCGGTCGCGGCGGCGGCGCGATGCTTACGCGCGGCCGCCGACACGGCGGCGTGTGCGGCATGGGCGATACCCGCGGACAGGTCGGGGGCCGCCACGCCTACACCGAACGCGTCGCTGATCATCGTGGCCACCCTCCTTCCGCCGTGCCGATTCCGTAGTGCGCAGTTGCGGTATCGAGGGTAAACGGTCACCGTCGCCGTCACAACCGATTTTGTACCTGCGGGTTTACCGGTCAGCGACCGCGAACCAGCTCCAGCACGTCGGGACCGTACTGTTCGAGCTTGCGCGCGCCGATGCCGGGAATCGCGATCAGCGCCTCGTCGTCGTCGGGCCGCAGCTCGGCGATGGCGATCAAGGTGTTGTCGGTGAAGACGACGTAGGCGGGCACCTTCTGTTCCTTGGCGACGTCGAGCCGCCACGCCTTGAGCCGCAGTAACAGGCCCTCGTCGATGTCGGCCGCGCACGTCTCGCAGCGGCGCAGCATGACGGCCGCCGGAGTGGTCAGGTTGTTGTTGCAGATCCGGCAGCGGGTCACGGTGGCGCGGTTGCGCCGAGACTTGTTCGGCCCCGGCTCGGCCCGCGCCTGGGGTGCGATGCCGTTGAGGAACCGCGACGGCTTGCGGCCCTGGCGCCCGCCCGGGCTACGGGCCAGCGCCCAGCTGAGCGCCAAATGCGTTCGGGCCCTGGTGATTCCGACGTAAAGCAGGCGGCGCTCCTCCTCGACCGCCTCGCTTTCGGCGCCGTGCGCCAGGGCGTGCGAAATGGGCAGCGTGCCGTCGGCCAACCCGACCAGAAACACCGCGTCCCACTCGAGTCCCTTGGCGGCGTGCAGCGACGCCAGCGCGACGCCCTGCACCACCGGCGGGTGCCGGGCGTCGGCGCGCATCCGAAGCTCCGCCAGCAGCCCCGGGAAGTCCAGCTGCGGGCGTTGCGCCACTTCGTCGTCCACCAGTTCAGCCAGCGCGCTCAGGGCTTCCCAGCGCTCGCGGGCCCGGGTGCCGACCGGTTCCTGGGCCGTCAGCCCCAACGGTTCCAACACCGCGCGCACGACGTCCGGCAGGGGCGCGTCGGCACCATCCTCAGCGCCGCGCTCGGCGGCGCGTTGCAGCGCCAGCAGGGCCTGTTTGATCTCCTGGCGATTGAAGAATCCCTCGCCGCCGCGGATCTGGTAGGCGATGCCCGCCTCGGTCAACGCCTCCTCGTAGATCTCCGACTGCGCGTTGACCCGATACAGCACGGCGATCTCGGACGGCGGGGTGCCCGATTCGATCAGCCGCGCGATCGACGCCGCGACCGCGGCGGCCTCGGCCGGTTCGTCGGGATGCTCGTGAAACGTCGGCGCCGGGCCCGGTGCGCGCTGGCCCACCAGGTGCAGCTTGCTGCCGGCGACCCGCCCGCGCGCCGCGGCGATCACCTGGTTGGCCAGCGACACCACCTGGGGGGTGGACCGATAGTCACGCTCCAGGCGCACGACGGTGGCATCGGGGAAGCGGCGGGAGAAGTCGAGCAGGAACCGCGGCGACGCCCCGGTGAACGAGTAGATGGTCTGGTTGGCATCGCCCACCACCGTCAGGTCGTCGCGGTCGCCCAACCAGGCCGTCAGCACCCGCTGCTGCAACGGCGTGACGTCCTGGTATTCGTCGACCACGAAGCAGCGGTAGCGGTCACGGAACTCCTCGGCCACCGCCGGGTCGTTTTCGATCGCGGCCGCGGTGTGCAGCAGCAGGTCGTCGAAATCGAGCAGGGTGACGTGTTCGCCGCGGGCTTTGAGGGCCTCGTAGGCGGCGTAGACGCCGGCGATCTGGGCGGCGTCCAGGGGGATGTCCCGCCCCGCGGCGGCGACCGCGGCGGGGTATTCCTCGGGACCGATCAGCGACGCCTTGGCCCACTCGATCTCGCCCGCCAGGTCGCGCACGTCGTCGGTGCCGGCATTGAGCCGGATGCGGCCGGCCGCCCGGGCCACCACGGCGAACTTGCTGTCCAGCAGCTGCCAGCCCGTGTCACCGACCACCCGCGGCCAGAAGTACCGCAGCTGCCGGTGGGCGGCGGCGTGAAAGGTCAGGGCCGAGACCCCGCCGACCGCCGTTCCCGTGCCCGCCGCGGCGTCGATCGCCCGCAACCGGGAGCGCATCTCCCCCGCCGCCCGCTGGGTGAACGTGACCGCCAGCACCTGGCCGGCGGCGACATGACCGCCGGCGACCAGCTGGGCGATCCGGTGAGTGATGGTGCGGGTCTTGCCCGTTCCGGCGCCCGCCAGCACACAGACCGGGCCGCGCGGAGCCAGCACGGCCTCGCGCTGCTCGTCGTCCAGCCCGGCTGTCAGTGGATCGGCGACCGTCGGCATGGCGTCCATAGTGGCTTCCCATACTGACAAGTCGCCGACGAAGGCGATGCATCGCCACGCCCGAATCGGATGCCCTGGCGTGTCGCGCCGGCGAGTCGCATCCCACTCCTCCGCATCCCGCCGCGCGGAATGCATCGTCGCCGGGCTACGTTATCGGGCTATGACGACCACTGCCCCGCTCACCGTCTACACCACCTCCTGGTGCGGCTACTGCCATCGGCTCATGACGGTGCTCAAGTCCAACGGAATTCCGTACGAGGCGGTCGACATCGAGCACGACGCGGCGGCGGCTGACTTCGTCAGCTCGGTCAACGGCGGCAACCGAACGGTCCCGACGGTGAAGTTCGCCGACGGGTCGACGCTGACCAACCCGAGCGCGGCCCAGGTGAAGGCGAAGCTGGCCGAGACCGGCAACTGAACGTCGCCGTCCGGCGCCCGGGTCAGTCGATCGCGGCCCAGGATTCGATGATCACCCGAGCGATCGAAATCGACCCGGGCAGTAGGAGTTTGGACTCCGAGGAACTCGACCAATCCCCGGCCGCCAGGGCCTCGCGCACCTCATCGCGGGTGAACCACGCCGCCTCGGCGATCTCGCCGTCGTTGAACGAGAAATCCTGCGCCGGATCGCCGACGGCGTGGAAGCCGACCATCAGCGAGCGCGGGAACGGCCACGGCTGACTGCCCAGGTAGCGCACGTCGCGCACGGTCAGCCCGATCTCCTCGCGGATCTCCCGAGCCACACATCCCTCGAATGACTCACCGGCCTCGACGAATCCGGCCAGCAGCGAGAACATCCGCTCCGGCCACACCGCCTGGCGTGCCAGCACCGCGCGGTCGCCGCCGTCGTGCACCAGACAAATCACCGCCGGGTCGATGCGCGGGAACTCCTCGTGCCCGGTGACCGGGTTGACGCGTGACCAGCCCGCCCGTGCCGGGCGTGTCG
Source organism: Mycobacterium sp. NTMscope_Eco_3 (assembly GCF_976985685.1). Lineage (NCBI taxonomy): Bacteria > Bacillati > Actinomycetota > Actinomycetes > Mycobacteriales > Mycobacteriaceae > Mycobacterium > Mycobacterium sp. NTMscope_Eco_3. The sequence goes on from NZ_CDRJYZ010000001.1 coordinate 4,128,522, forward strand.
GTGCGCCGTCGACCGAGCTGAACCGCGACTTCTCATGCCAATTCAGCAGCGCCACAGCCGATGACATCAGCTGGCCGCTGGTGTCGTCGAAGATCGGGCCGAGGCTGCGCAGGTTCACCACCTCGGTATGCGTGTCGGGATCCTCCGGGGCTTGCAGGGCGCCGCGGATCGCCCACACGTGGCGGCCGTCCTCGAGGCGCCCCAGAAACACCGCCTCCGACGGCGGCTTGTCGCCCAGCTCGGCGGCGGCGCCCAGCACCACGCGACCGTCGGCGACCAGCACCTGATTGCGCGAGTCCACCCGCAGCAGCGCCGCCCCGGCCCAGCCCGCGGTGGCCGCTTCGACGTCGGTGCGCAGCTGATCGGCTCGGTCGGCGCCGACGCGCGACAGCAACGGGACGCTGCGCAGCTGAAAGTCCGCGATCGCCATCAGTGCCCGACGCTTCGGATGTAGAGCAGCCGGTCGTTGGCCTCGACGGCGTCCACCTCCGGGGCATCGATGCGCCACAGGTGGCCGTCGCGCACCACGCCGAGCACGATGTCGCGCAAATGCCGCGGCGAGCCGCCGACTTCGCTCTGCTCAACCTCGCGCTCGGCGATCGCCAGGCCGGCGTCGGGGGTCAGCAGGTCCTCGATCATCTCCACGACGCTGGGCGTCGTGGTGGCCAGCCCGAGGAGGCGACCGGCGGTCGCCGACGAGACCACCACCGAGTCCGCGCCCGACTGCTGCAGCAGGTGCTGGTTTTCGGTCTCGCGGATCGAGGCGACGATCTTCGCCTTGGGCGCGATCTCGCGCGCCGTCAGCGTCGCCAGCACCGCGGTGTCGTCGCGGCTGGCGGCGACGATGATGGACGCGGCGTGCTGGGCCCCGGCCAGCCGCAGCACATCGGCCTTGGTGGCGTCGCCGTGCACGGTGACCAGGCCGGCGCTCTCGGCGTGCTCGAGCGTGCTGCGGTCGGTGTCGACGACGACGACCTCCGTCTGGATCGTTTCGTCGCCGAGGATGGCGGCGACCGCCGTTTTCCCCTTGGTGCCATAGCCGATCACGATGGTGTGGTTGCGCACTCTGCTCCTCCAACGCTGAATCTTCCACCCTTGGCGAGACCGCTCGGAGAGCACTTCGAGCGTGGTGCCGACCAGCACGGCCAGGAACGCGATCCGCAGCGTGGTGAAGATCAGGGTGTGCACCAGGCGCGCGGTTTCGGTGTACGGCGTGATGTCGCCATAGCCGGTCGTCGACAGCGAAACCGCCGAGAAATACAGGCAGTCCAAAAAAGTCAGCGGCTCGTTGCGCACATCGCGGAAACCGTCGCGGTCCAGGTAGACGATGACGGCCGCGCCGAACAGCACCACCAGGGCGATGGCCAGGCGGCGGGTGATGACGCGGATGGGACTGGCGTGCTCCTCGGGGATGCGCACCACGCTGATCAGCTGGTGACCGCGCTGGGCGGTCAGCGCTTCATCCAGACCGCTCAGCTTTCGCGACCTACCGTTGCCCACGGCGGCCCGTCATCGGCTTGATTTCCGCGCACGAGACACGCACGCGTCTTATGTAACCACGGGCACCACCTCCCCCATACTCGGGCGGCGCGGGTCACACCGGAGGCCGCCCGCATCGCTCAGCAATCCGGCCACCTCGGCGGCGCCCGGCAGTTCGTCGGGGACGACGGTGGTGCGGGCCCGCACGTAGTAGAAGGCGGTGCGCACCGACGATTCCGGGACCCCGGACAGCGCCGCCCAGGCCATCCGGTACACCGCGAGCTGGACGGCGGCCTGGCGCAGCGCCTCCGGGCCGCGCGGCGGTTCACCGGTCTTCCAGTCCACCACGGTCGCGCCGCCATCGGGGTCGGCGAACACCGCGTCGATGCGCCCGCGGACCAGGGTGTCACCGATCGGCATCTCGAACGGCACCTCGACGGCGACGGGAGTCCTTGCGGCCCACGGTGATTCGGTGAACGCTGCTTGCAGTTGCGACAATTCGGCGGGGTCGCCGACGTCGGAGTCCGCGGCCCCCGGCAGATCGCCGAGATCGAACAGGCATTCGGCGCCGTAGAACTTCTGTACCCAGGCGTGAAACGCGTTGCCCAGCAGCGCATGCGGGTCCGGCCGCGACGGCAGCCGGTGCCTCAACCGCTGCGCGGCACCCGCCGGGTCGCGCGCCAGGCCCACCAGGGAGCTGACCGACAACTGCCCGGGCAGCTCCCGGCTCGGCGGCTCGGTCAGCCGCGCACGTTCGGCCAGCAAGGCGTCGACGTCGGCGGCCCAGCCGTCGACATCGGCGCACGGCTGGGCGGCCCCGGCGGCCAGCGCCTGGCTCACCAGCGCCGCGCCGCGCTCGACCTCGTTGCGCCGCACGGCCAGCGGGTCGGCGGGCCACACCGCTTCGATAACGTTGTCGCGTAGCGGGTTTCGCTCGCCGCCGGCGGGCGGCGGCGCCCAGTGCTCCACGGTTCCGCAGGGGTCGCCGGCCGCGGCCGCGCCGTCGATGACGTCCTTGATCTCCACCAGGAAGTCCGACGGGCCACGCGGCTTGATCCCGGTGGCGCCCCACTGGTGTCCCGATAGCAGCAGCGTGTCCTCGGCCCGGGTGATGGCGACATACAGCAATCGGCGCTCCTCGTCGACTCGCCGCTGATCGAGCTGGCGGCGGTGCTCGGAGATCTTGTCCGACAGTTGTTTTCGGTTGGTGACGTCCGAGGTGTCGAGCACCGGGATGCCCAGCGCGCCCGCGGCGGCGCGGTCGCCGCGCAGCAGCGGCGGCAGCTCCGCCGCGTCTGTGAGCCAGGTGCTCTTGGACGCGGTCGACGGGAACGTCCCGCCCGACAGGTGTGCGACCGCCACAACCTGCCATTCCAGCCCCTTCGCGGAGTGCACGGTGAGCACCTGGACGCGGTCGCGCGCGGCGGCCAAGGGGGCTGGCGCCAAACCGTTCTCGACCGTCTCGGCGGCATCCAGAAACGCCAGCAGGCCGGCCACCGAGGCGGTCGCGGACGCGTCCAGTCGCGTGGCCGCGCCGTCGGCGCGCTCGGCGTAACCGGCGACGACGTCGGCGAACGCGTCAAGGTGCTCGGTGCCGGCCCAGCCCGCTGCCACCCCCGCCGCCGCCCGGACTTCGCAGTCGACGCCCAGCACGCGGCGCACCTCGGCCACCAGGTCGGCGAGGGGATGGCCGAGGTGGGCGCGCAGGGCGTTCAGCTCGGCGGCCAGCGCGGTGATGCGCTGATATCCCGCCGCCGAATACGAGCCCGCCGGACCCGGATCGGCGATCGCGTCGGCCAGGCAGACGGTGTCGGCGTCGACGTGGGAGGGGCCGGCGGCGCGCGCGATCGCCTCGGGCGAGGGCGGCGCGGCGTCCGCCGCGCTTCCGCCGAACGCGCGCGCTCGCTGCCACAGCGCGGCGATGTCGCGGGCGCCGAGGCGCCAGCGCGCGCCGGTAAGCACCCGCATCGCCGCCGCGCCGGCCGTCGGGTCGGCGACCAGCCGCAGCATGGCCACCACCTCGGCGACCTCGGGAACCGACAGCAGCCCGGCCAGCCCGACGACCTCGACGGGAATGCCGCGCGCCCGCAACGCGTCGGCTATCGGCGCGGCGTCGGCGTTGCGCCGCACCAACACCGCGGCCGTCGGCGGGCTCACGCCGTCGGCCCGGGCCCGCCGGTAGTGGGCCTCGAGGTGGTCGGCGATCCACTCGCGTTCGGCCACCACGTCGGGCAGCAAGGCGCAGCGGACGGTGCCGGGCGGGGCGTCGGGGCGCGGGCGCAGCGCGTGCACGGCCACCGATCGCCGTCGCGCTTCGGCGGATACGGCGTTGGCGACCCGCAGGGTCCGCGGCGGATTGCGCCAGCTGGTCCGCAATTCCAGCACGGGCGCGGGGCTGCCGTCGGAGCGGGGAAAGTCGGTGGTGAACCGGGGCAGGTTGGTCGCCGAGGCCCCGCGCCAGCCGTAGATGGACTGGATGGGGTCGCCGACGGCCGTCAGCGCCAACCCGTCGTCGACCCCGCCGCCGAACAGGGCCGACAGCGCGATGCGCTGGGCGTGGCCGGTGTCCTGATACTCGTCGAGCAGCACCACCCGGTAGCGGGCGCGCAGGTCCTCGCCGACCTGGGGGAAGCTCGCCGCCAGCCGCGCCGCCGACGCCATCTGCATCCCGAAATCCATCACCTTCGCGGCGTGCATGCGCTCGTTGAGCGCATCCAGCAGTGGCACCAACTCCGCGCGCTCGGTCTGGGTGCCCAACAGCCGCAGCAACCACTGGCTGGGCCCGCGCTCCCGCTGATAGGGACCAGCGGGCAGGGCATGGACGAGCCGCTCCAGCTCCACGTGGGTGTCGCGCAGCTGGCCGGTGTCGACGAGGTGTTCGGCCAGCTGCCCCCACAGCCGCAACACCATCGAAGTGAGCGCGGAAGGGGTCTTGTCGGTGTGCAGCTCGCCGCGGTACCCGTTGACGACGTCGAAAGCCAGCTGCCACAGCTCGGTTTCGCTGAGCAACCGGGTGTCGGGCTCGACGGGCAGCAGCAGCCCGTAGTCGCGCAGCAACGAGCCTGCGAACGCGTGGTAGGTGCTGATCACCGGCGCGCCCTCGGGCTCGGCGGCATTGCCGGCGGGGCCCGTCGCGCCCAGGCCGACGCCGGCCAACCGGGCCAGCCTGGACCGGACCCGGCGCAGCAGCTGGCCGGCGGCCTTGCGGGTGAACGTCAGCCCCAGCACCTGCGCGGGTTCGGCGTAGCCGTTGGCGATCAGCCACACCACCCGCGCGGCCATCGTCTCGGTCTTACCGGCGCCGGCACCGGCGATGACGACCAGCGGCCCCGGCGGCGCGGCGATGACCGCGGACTGTTCCTCGGTCGGCGGGAAAAGGCCTAGCGCACAAGCCAATTCACTCGGGCTGTAGCGGGCCTTCATCGGGCCGCCCCGTCGGTGTGCGCCGGACAGCACGGCCGGATGGGGCAGTGCGTGCACCCGTCGTTGCGCCGCGCGACGAACTGCGGGCCGGCCGTCGCGTCCGCCGCTCGCCGGATGACCTGTCGCCATTCGTCGCCGCCGGCCGCCGTGAGCGGGTCCTGTTCCCGTTCGACGGCCCCCGCCGCACCGGTCTTGCCGACGTAAACCAGCCGCGCCCCACCGGGTTCCACAGTGTCGCCGCCGGAGACCACCAGGCCTTCGGCCACCGCCAGCTGATACATCGCCAGCTGGGCGTGTTGTTGGGCGTCGTCCTTGCTGACCGGGGACTTGCCGGTCTTGACATCGACGATCACCAGCCGGCCGGCGGCGTCGCGCTCCAGCCGGTCGACGCGGCCGCGCAACCGAACCTGTTCCCCGTCACCGGTTTCCAGGGTTCCGTCGATCTCGACCTCGACGCCGACCTCGGTGAGCGCGCCGCGGCTCTGGCTTCGCCACTCGATGAACGCCTCGAGCATCGCGCGGTGACGGGCCAGCTCGTTGTGCGAATGCCATTGCGCCTCAATGGGTAGATGCTGCCAGGCGCGCTCCAGCTCGGCCACCAGTTCCGATTCGCTCCGGTGCGGTTCGGCGATCAGCGCGTGCACCACCGAGCCGATGGTGGACCGCAGATCGCGCGGGTTGGTTCCGCCGTGCCGTTCGGCCAGCCAGCGCAGCGGGCAGTCGGTCAGTGTCTGCAGGGTCGACGGGGTCAGCGTGACGACGCCGTCACCGCCCCCCAGCGGTTCACCGGTGCTCACCGGGGTCAGGCCGTGCCAGCCGACCGGATCGGCGCCGGGCACCCCGGCTTTGGCCAACCGGGCCAATTGTGTTGCCGCGCAATCGCGGGCGAGCTCGTCCACCGCCCCGTCAGGGGCGCAGACCACGCCACGCAGGCGGCCCACCAGCGCGGCCGCCGACAGCACTCGCGGCGCCGAAACAGGTTGCAGCGCAGCCCCATCCACGTCCTCGTCGGCCCACTGCGCGATGTCGTAGAAGAACGGCGACGGCAGCGCGGCCGCGTGGTCCGCCCCGCCAGTGTCGCTGTCGACGGCCGTCACCAGCAGTCGCCGGCGGGCGCGGCCCATCGCCGCCACCAGCAACCGGCGCTCCTCGGCCACCAGGGGCGCGCGCAACGAGGCGTCCGCGGTGACCCCGTCCAGCTCGTCGAGCAGCCGCTGGGTGGCCAGCACACCGCCGCGCGGAACGGTGTTGGGCCACAACCCATCCTGCAATCCGGCGATGACCACGAAATCCCATTCGTGTCCCAGCGCGGCGTGCGCGCTGAGCACCCTGACCTGCTCGGCCGTGGCCACCGGCTCGGGGCCGGCGCTCGGCAGCTGCAGCGCGGCGACGTGCTCGACCAGGCCGCGCAACGACGCGCCCGAGGTGCGCGACACGTAGTCGTCGGTGATGTCGAACAACGCGGTCACCGACTCGAGATCCCTGGCGGCCTGGGCGGCCCCGGGGCCACCGCGCTCGCTGACCGACAGCCAGCGGCGCTGCAGCCCCGACCGGTGCCAGGCGGCCCACAGGGTGTAGCGCGGGTCTTGACCGGCGTCGTGGCACCGCGCGGCCGCATCCAGCACCGCGCGGACCTTGCGCAGCGAACGGAACTGCGGACCCGGCGGCACGGCGCCCGACAGCGCGTCGACCAACAGCTCGGCGAAATCGCCCGGCGGGCCATCGGGGTTGGCGCGCTGCAGTGTTCGGCGCAGCCGGCGCAGCGACACCGGGTCGACCCGACCGATGGGGCCGGTCAGCAACGCCAGCGCGCGCGCTCCGTCCAGCCCGTCGGCGGCGGCCGACAGCACGGTCAGCAACGCGCGCACCGCCGGCTCCTCGGCCAACGGCCCGGTGGTGGCGGCCGCGGCCACCGGCACCCCGGCGGCGGCCAGCGCGCGCGGCAACCGCGTGCCGGCCCGCGGCACCGACCGCACGATGACCGCCATCTGCGACCAGGGCACACCGTCGACGAGGTGCGCCCGTCGCAGCGCGTCGGCGATCGCCGCCGCTTCGGCGTGCGCCGAGGCGGCCAGGCGCACCGTGACCGATCCCTCCCCCGCCCCGGCGCCGTCGATCCGGCGGCCGGCGGCGCCGCCGGGCAACCGGGCGGCGATGCCGCTGACGGCGCGGGCCACGGCGGGCGCGCAGCGATGCGACGTCGTCAACGTCACCGTCGGGGCGTCGCCGTTGAGCAGCCCGGCCGGTTCGCCGCCCCGGAAGCCGAACACCGCCTGGTTGGGGTCACCGGCGACCAGCGCCAGCTCCGCGCCCGCCGCCAGCACGCGAACCAGGCGCGCCGCCTGAGGGTCGAGCTGTTGGGCGTCGTCGACCAGCAGGACGCGGATCCGGCCGCGTTCGGACGCCAGCAGCTCGGGATCGACGGCGAACGCCTCGAGCGCCGCGCCCACCAATTCGGCGGCGCCCAGCGCGGGGGCCTTTGCCTCCGGCGCCGCCGTGCCGACCGCCGCGCGCAGCAACATCACCTGTTCGTACTGGCGCGCGAACTGACCGGCGGCCGTCCATTCCGGCCGGCGGCAACGACGGCCCAGCCGCTCCAGTTCCTGGGGCTCGACACCGCGTTCGGCGCAGCGGGCCAACAGGTTTCGCAGTTCGGTGGCGAACCCCGCGGTGCTCAGCGCCGGCCGCAGCTGCGCCGGCCATGCGGCGGCCGCGCGTGGCCCGTCGTCGAGGTCTCCGGCCAGCAGTTCCCGGATGATGGCGTCCTGTTCGGCGCTGGTGACCAGCCGCGGGGGGGCATCACCGGCGCGCTCGGCGGCACGCCGCAAGACCGCGTAGGCGTACCCGTGCACGGTCCGCACCAGCGGTTCGCTGACGGCGACCCGGCCCGGACCGCTCGGTCGCGAGCGCAGCAACGCCGTCGTCAACGCGCTGCGCTCGGCCATCCCGAGCCGACCGGAACCCGTAAGCAGCAGAACCGATTCCGGGGCCATCCCGGCGTCGATCTGGGCGACCGCGGCCTCGACCAGCAGGCTGCTCTTCCCGGTGCCGGGGCCGCCCAACACGCGAACGACACCACGCGCACCGGGCGCCAGCAGAGCGCTCGCGTCGGCCTGCCACGTGTATGCCATGGCTGCATGCAATCACCAGGGTGTGACAAGTGGACCCGGCCGGCGCCGACCCGGCCTCGTACCCTGGAAGCCGGAGCAGCGCGAAGAATGGTCTCGACGCACGGAAGGAGGGGTGAAAGACCATGACGGACGACGAAGACGGCTTTCCCACCGACGAGGCGCCCGAAGGCGACGCGGTGGAGCAACTGCGGCCCGCCGATTCCGACGACGAGGCCGGCCTGGACACCGATTACGTGAGCGCCCGGGACCGCGAAGCCAACGAAGCCGACGTGATCGAGCAGGCCTACGTGGTGTCCGCGGACGACGATCGGGACGACGATCGCTGAGGACCGACCCCTGAGGACCGCCCGCGACGCGGCTGGCACCATCGACGGGTGACCGCTGAGTTGTACGTCCACCGCTACGGCCCGCCAGGCCCGGCGCGGATATTGGCGCTGCACGGGTTGACGGGGCACGGGCAGCGTTGGCAGCAGCTTTCGGGCTTGCTGCCCGAGATCGGGCTGGCCGCACCGGATCTGCTCGGCCACGGCCGGTCCTCGTGGGCGGCGCCGTGGACCATCGACGCCAACATCTCCGCACTGGCCGCCCTCCTCGACGACCAGGCGGGCACGCCCGTGGTGGTGGTCGGCCACTCGTTCGGCGCAGGCCTCGCCATGCACCTGGCCGCGGCCCGCCCGAACCGGGTGGCGGGGCTGCTGCTGCTGGATCCGGCGATCGGATTGGACGGCGCGTGGATGCGCGACATCGCCGAGGCCATGTTGTCCTCGCCCGACTATCCGGACGCGGAGGAAGCGCGCATGGAAAAGGTGCACGGCTCGTGGTCGGATGTCGAGCCCGCACTGCTCGACGCCGAGCTCGACGAGCATCTGATCGCGCTGCCCAACGGCCGCTATGGCTGGCGCATCAGCCTGCCCGCGATGATGGCGTACTGGAGCGAGCTCGCCCGCGACGCCGTGCTGCCCCCGGCGCAGACGCCGACGATCCTGGTGCGCGCCAAGCGAACATCACCGCCGTACGTCACCGACGAACTCGTCGCGGGCCTTGCGCAGCGGCTGGGATCGCGTTTCCGGCTACTGGATTTCGACTGCAACCACATGGTGCCCTACGCCAAGCCCGACGAAGTCGCCGCGCTGGCCCGCGAGTTGCTGGAAGCCCGCTGACCGTGGCGCCGGTGACCGACGATCAAGTCGAGCGGGTGCGGGCGCTGGTCGCCGCCATCCCGTCCGGCAGGGTGGCCACCTACGGCGACATCGCCTCCGTCGCAGGGCTTTCCAGCCCGCGGATCGTCGGCTGGATCATGCGGACCGACTCCTCGGACCTCCCGTGGCACCGGGTGATCACCGCCTCCGGCCGCCCGGCGCGCCACCTGACCACCCGCCAGCTGGAGCTGCTGCGCGCCGAGGGCGTGCTCGCCCACGACGGCAGGATCGCGCTGGGCGAGGTTCGTTACGAATTCCCCGACGGGGTTTAGTGGCGGGACGCCACGCGGCTAGAGCACCAATCGGACCAGCGCCGCGGTGCGGGCCAGCCCGGGGAACGCCTCGGCGGTGGACCGCGGGTGCAGCGCGTGGACCGCAAGGCGAAACATCAACGCCCGCAACAACATCTGCGGCCATTCCGGCAGCGCGTTCCAGCGTTCGATGAGTCCGTCGTCGGCCTCGCCCCAGGACAACGCGTCGATGACGGCCACGCCCGCCGCCCACGACGCGGGCCGCCAGTACGGGGTGATGTCGGTGATGCCCGGCGCCGCGGTGCCCACGAAAAGCACTGTGCCGTAAAGGTCCCCGTGGACCAGCTGGTTGGGACTCTTGGTCGGCTTGCGCAACGTGGCGAGCTGGTTGAGCAGCTCCACCGAGCGCTCGGCGTCCGCGGTCGCCGGGGCCACCCGCGCGCCGGGCGGCACCGAGGCCAGCGGCCGTTCCTCCCACGCCGCGCGGTCGGCGGCGATGAAGATGTCGACGTCCCCCCAGGGCGCCGTGGGGCCCTGGGTCAGAAAGCGGGGGCGCTCCAATTTGCCCGTCGCCTCGTGCAGGCGCACCGCCGCCGAGACGACCTCGTCGTGGCGGGGCTCCGGTGTCCCGGCGACGAAGGTGTCCGCCCGCCACCCGGAAACGACGTAGCGCCCGTCGGTGGAACGGACCGGACGGGCCAGCCGGACCCCGTCGACGAACAACGTCTCGCGGACCCGCGCGGACCACGACGCCCGGGCGTTGTCGGCCACCAGCGACAAAACGACTTCGCCGCACCGCCAGCCGCCCTCCCAGCTCGCGCCCAGATAGACGGGTTTGACGCCGGCCAAGCCGAACGCCGACAGCACATGGTCCGGCGGTGGCTCGACTGTCACACCGGTACTCTAATCGAGTCCAACAGCGGCGAAGCTCAGTACAGGATCATGTCGGGCTGTATCTGCTGCGCCCAGGCCACAATTCCGCCCTGCAGATGCACCGCATCGGCGAATCCCGCCTGCTTCAGCACCGCCAGCGCCTGCGCCGAGCGCACGCCCGTTTTGCAATACAGCACCGGCATGCGGTCCCGCGGCAGCTTTGCCAGGCCCTCACCGGAGTTAATCGAGGACTGCGGGATCAGCTGCGCCCCGTCGATGTGCACGATGTCGAACTCCACGGGCTCGCGGACGTCGATCAGGGCCAGCTCCTTGCCGGAATCCAGCAGCTCACGCAGCTCCCGCGGGGTGATGGCGGAGTCGCCGTCGCCGCCGGCTGAGGGGCCGGCCACCGCGCCGCACAACTGCTCGTAGTCGACGAGCTCGGTGATCTTCGGCCGCGACGCGTCGGACGGATCCCGGCGAATCGCGATGGTGCGATAGGTCATTTGCAGCGCGTCGTAGATCATCAACCGGCCCAACAGCGATTCGCCGATGCCGGTGATGAGTTTGATCACCTCGGTGCTCATCACCGAGGCGACCGAGGCGCAGACGATGCCCAGCACGCCGCCTTCGGCGCACGACGGAACGGTGCCGGGCGGCGGGGGTTCCGGGTAGAGATCGCGGTAGTTGAGGCCGCGCCCATCCGGCGCATCCTCCCAGCACACCGAGATCTGCCCCTCGAATTGGGAGATCGACCCCCACACGTACGGCTTTTTCGCCAGCACCGCGGCGTCGTTGATCAGGTACCGGGTGGCGAAGTTGTCGGTGCCGTCCACGATCAGGTCGTAGCGGCCGAACAACTCGACGGCGTTCGTCGAGTCCAGGCGCACCTCGTGCAGACGCACGTCGACGAGCGGGTTGATCGCGGCCATCGACTCCCGCGCCGAGACGGCCTTGGGACGGCCGACGTCGGCCACGCCGTGAATGATCTGGCGGTGCAGGTTCGATTCCTCGACCACGTCGAATTCGACGATGCCGATCGTGCCCACGCCAGCCGCGGCCAGGTAGAGCAAGGTGGGCGCCCCCAGCCCGCCGGCACCGATCACCAGCACCCGGGCGTTCTTGAGCCGCTTCTGCCCGTCGACGCCCAGGCCGGGAATGATCAGGTGGCGGCTATAGCGCGCCACCTCGTCTCCGGTCAGGTGGTCTGCGGGTGCCACCAGAGGCGGCAACGACGACACGGACACCATCTCCTCGGTTCGGCTTCGCGGTTCGGCTTCTCAAACCATCACAGCAGCCCGCCGGGACGACGGCAACGAGACGCTGCGCGCATCGTAGGGGGGCTGGGCCCGGCTAGGCGATCGGGTACGGCCAGGGGTTGAAGCGGCAGGTCTTCCCGTCGGCCTTGACGGTGTCCGGGTCGAATTGCGCGGCGTCGTTGTTGGACGTGGAGAACGTCTGCTGCATCATCACCGGCGCCAGGGCGCCCTGCTGCTCACAGGCCTCGTGATGCAGGTATCCGATGGCGTGGCCCACCTCGTGGTTGATCACGTACTGCCGGTACGAACCGATGTCCCCTTCGAACGGCACGGCGCCGCGCACCCAGCGCGCCTCGTTGATGAAGACCCGGGCCTCGCGGTTGGCGCCGAAAACCGGGTTGTAGCAGGAGGTCTCCAGCCGGAATTCGTAGCCGCACCCCTCCCGCACCGTCACCGGCGACACCAGCGAGATCCGAAAGTCGGGTTTTGCCCCGGCGGCGCCGTCGACCCGGATGAAGGCGAACTGCGGGTTGTGCGTCCAGCCTTTCGGATTGGCCAGCGTCTGGTCGACCATCTGGGCGAATGCTTCGTCGCCGCCGAACATCGTCGGGTCGATGCCGTTCTCCACCTCGACCGTGTACCGGAACACCTTGGCGGTGCCCTGACCGATCTGGGGCGTCGTGCCCGGCACCACGTGCCACGTCTTGTCGCCCGCTTCGGTGAAGGGGCCGCCGTCCGGCAACGTCCCGGCCGGCAGGTTGGCGTCGAACGCGGCGAGCCCACGCGGCGGCGCGTCGATGATCGTGGTGCCCACCGCGCCGATCGCGGGCGGACTCTCGATGGGCTGACTCGCCGTCGGCTTCGACGCGCCGGCGCCGGTCACCGTCTGATACATGACCACGGCCGTCAGCACCGCCAGCACGGGCAGCGCGTACGCGCGCCAGCCGTAGGTGGAGACGAACCGCCCCAGCCACGTTTGTTTGCGCCACTGCCGCTGCCGCCCACGGTCGGCCCGCGCGCGCCCGGCTTCCGGGGCGGCCAGCGGATCACGCAGCGCCCGCAGCGGTTCGCGCCACTCGTCGCGGAGCATCGGCACGCGACCGGTGCTGCGCGGGGGCCGCTGCGACGTCATTTTCCCAGGATTACACAGCGCACCAGCCGCGCCGACCGTGGCGCGCCCGAATCCCCCGCCCGACACCGCTTCTGCCAGGGCGACAACCGCGATGGCGGCAGGTCCAACCCCGCGGGTAGTAAGGTCTTTTAACGAGCTGCGAGCGGCTGGCCCCGGTGAACCGACGGTCGGCCGCCGACAATCAGATGAGGACTCGATGAGCGAACTCGCCAAGATGCCGGCACGGCGTGCCGTCAGATCGGCCGACCGCGGCCGGCCGGCGGACGGTGCCGGGGCTACCAACCGGCGAGGAAACCGGCTACCCCGCGATGAGCGCCGCGGCCAGCTGCTCATCGTCGCCAGCGACGTCTTCGTCGACCGCGGCTACCACGCGGCCGGCATGGACGAGATCGCCGATCGGGCCGGGGTCAGCAAACCCGTTCTGTACCAACACTTTACGAGCAAGCTCGAGCTGTACCTCGCGGTGCTGGCGCGGCACGTGGAAAACCTGGTCTCCGGCGTCCAGCAGGCACTGAGCGCCACCAAGGACAACCGCCGGCGGTTGCACGCCGCGGTTCAGGCGTTTTTCGATTTCATCGAGCACGACAGCCAGGGTTACCGGCTGATCTTCGAGAACGACTACGTCACCGAACCCGAGGTGGCCGCCCAGGTGCGCGTGGCGACCGAATCCTGCATCGACGCGGTGTTCGCGTTGATCAGCGAGGATTCCGGGCTGGACCCGCACCGCGCGCGGATGATCGCCGTCGGGCTGGTCGGCATCAGCGTCGACTGCGCCAGGTACTGGCTCGACTCCGACCGCCCGATCTCCAAGGCGGACGCCGTCGAGGGCACCGTCCAGTTCGCCTGGGGCGGACTGTCACACGTGCCGCTGACCCGGTCCTAACGCCCCTTGCCGGCGTGTTTCCCGGCTTCGATTTCGGCACCGATCCCGAAGCCGACCCGTCGCGCGTCGGCGACGCCGATCTCGACGTAGGCGATCTTGGTGGTGTGGATCAGGTAGCGACGGCCCCGCTCGTCGCTCAGTCGCAGCAGACCCGATCCCTCGCTGAGCGCGGCACTGACCAGTTCTTCGACTTCGGCGGGTGTCTGGTCGCTGGCGAGGACCAACTCGCGCGGACTATCCGTGATCCCGATCTTGACCTCCACGGTCACCCCTTCCGTAGGTATATGAAGTCTTGCGCGGGCGGCGACGTCCCAGCCCTGTCAGCAGCAGGCTAGTGGACGCGGCCGACCCCCACCCCGTCGCGTCCCCACACTTCGCGGTCAGCGAAACTTCGGTCGCGCGCCGATAACGATTCGCTTGCAGGTTGTCACACACACCCGCGCGATACCCGATCCGTGCTTTCACATGGCTAACTTCGGCCCCATGGGTACCACATTGCCGCACCTCGACGACCGGATCCGGAGCTACCCGGACGACGACGCTGACGACTGCGACACCGACCCCTACCTGCACGCCGACTACAACTGGACGGGCTGGCCGAGCGACTCGCGCTGGCGGCCCGCGACGGCGATCCTCGGCGCGGTGGTGGCCGTCGGCGCCATCGCCACCGCCGTCATCATCAACAGCGGCGACAGCGCCTCCACCAAGGCCACGCTGGGAGCGCCGGCTCCCCACCCGGTGACCTCAGCGCCCGCGACCACCAAGGCGTCCGCGCCACCGAACCCCTCACGCGTGGCCCAGTTGCCGCCGGAGACCGTGACGACCGTCACCACACCGAGCGCCGCGCCGAGTACCCCGGCGGCCCAAACACCCACGGCCGCACCGCCTCTCGCGCCGCCGCCGCCGACGGCCACGCTGAACCCGCGTACCGTCGTCTACAGCGTGAGCGGGACCAAGCAGCTGCTGGACCTGGTGAACGTCGTCTACACCGACGCGCGCGGCGTCCCGCAGAGCGAGTTCAACGTGTCGCTGCCGTGGTCGAAGGTGGTGGTCCTGAATCCCGGGGTGCAGACCGAATCCGTGGTCGCGACCAGCTTCTACGGCCAGCTCAGCTGCTCGGTCTTCAACGCCGCCGGCCAGCGGGTCATGGCGTCGGCCGCCCCTTCGAACATGGCGACCTGCTCACACTGAGTGACCTGCGGGTCAGCTCAGGCCCAATTCGTGCATGCGGCGGTCGTGCGTCTGCTGCAACCGATCGAAGAACGCGTTGAGCTGGCCCAGCCCGCCGGCGCCCGACATCACCAGGTCGACGAGTTCGTCGTGGTCGGCCAGCAGGTACTGGGCCTGGGTGATCGCCTCGCCGAACAGGCGGCGTGACCACAGCGCCAGCCGGCTGCGCTGTTTGCCGCTGGACGTGACGGCCGCGCGCACCTCGGCGACGACGAACTGCGAGTGCCCGGTCTCCGCCAGCGCCCCCCGCACCACGTCGGCGACCTCGCCGGGCAGCCCGTCGGCGATCTCCAGATACAGATCGGCGGCCAGGGCGTCGCCGACATACGTCTTCACCAAAGCTTCCAGCCACGTGCTGGGCATCGTCAGGCGGTGGTAGTTCTCCAGCGCCGACACGTACTTCGACATCGCCGGCACCACGTCGACGCCGCGGCTTTCCAGCGCGTCGCGCAGCTGCTCATAGTGCTGCATCTCGGCGGCGGCCATGCTCGCCATTGAGATCCGTCCGCGCAGGTCAGGCGCCATCCGCGCCTCGTCGGTGAGCCGGTAGAACGCGGCGATCTCACCGTAGGCCAAGACCGCGAACAACTCGTTGACCCCGGGGTGATCGGCCGACAGTCGTGGGGCAGCCGGTTCGTCCACTTGGTCGGTGGAAGAGGGCTGGTAAGAGGGCCGGGTCATGGCAACACTGTAGTCGGCGGGCTTGGCGCAACATGGGGCCAGCGTTCGACCAGCTATCATGTAGCTAGATGGCGGCTGTATTTGTGCCAATGTTCTTCCCACGCCGCTATCGGCGAAATGTGCGTGCACAGCAGGCCCGCCCGGGCTGGGACCACCCAGACTGAGCCGGAGCCCGCGACTCGGCGACGTATTCGGAGTCGGAACTCGTGCGCGCGTGACCGCGACAGAGAAACACCGACTCAATCCGATACGTCCCGAGAGGCTACCTACCCACGCATGACCACACTGACCAGCACAACTGAACTGACCTTTGCTCAACTCGGCGTCCGCGACGAAGTCGTGCGGGCGCTCTCCGAAAAAGGGATCGAAAGCCCTTTTGCCATCCAGGAGCTGACCCTGCCGCTGGCGCTCGCCGGCGACGATCTGATCGGCCAGGCCCGCACCGGCATGGGCAAGACCTTCGCCTTCGGGGTGCCGCTGCTGCAGCGCATCACGTCCGGCTCCGCCGAGCGGCCCCTCAACGGCACACCGCGCGCGCTGATCGTGGTGCCCACCCGCGAGCTGTGCCTGCAGGTGACCGATGACCTGGCGCTCGCGGCCAAGCATCTGACCGCCGACGGCGGCCGACGGCTCTCGGTGGTTTCTATTTACGGCGGCCGTCCCTACGAGACGCAGATCGAGGCGCTGCGCGCCGGCGCCGACGTCGTGGTGGGCACCCCGGGCCGGCTGCTCGACCTGAGCCAGCAGGGTCACCTGCAGCTCGGTGGGCTCTCGGTGCTGGTGCTCGACGAGGCCGACGAGATGCTCGACCTCGGCTTTTTGCCCGACATCGAGCGCATCCTGCGCCAGATCCCCGTCGCCCGGCAGTCGATGCTGTTCTCGGCAACGATGCCGGACCCGATCATCACGCTGGCCCGCACCTTCATGAACCAGCCCACCCACATCCGGGCGGAGGCGCCGCACTCGGCGGCCACCCACGACACCACCGCCCAGTACGCCTATCGGGCCCACGCCCTGGACAAGGTGGAGCTGGTCAGTCGGATCCTGCAGGCCGAGGGCCGCGGCGCCACGATGATCTTCACCCGCACCAAGCGCACCGCGCAGAAGGTCGCCGACGAGTTGGCCGAGCGCGGTTTCGCGGTGGGCGCCGTCCACGGCGACCTCGGGCAGGTGGCGCGCGAGAAGGCGCTCAAGGCTTTCCGGACCGGCGACATCGACGTGCTGGTGGCCACCGACGTGGCCGCGCGCGGCATCGACATCGATGACGTCACCCACGTCATCAACTACCAGATCCCCGAGGACGAGCAGGCCTACGTGCACCGCATCGGTCGCACCGGCCGCGCCGGCAAGACCGGCGTCGCCGTCACCCTGGTGGACTGGGACGAGCTCACCCGCTGGGCGCTGATCGACAAGGCGCTGGGGCTGGACAACCCCGAACCCGCCGAGACCTACTCCAGCTCGCCGCACCTGTACGAGGAGCTGAGCATCCCCGCCGAGGCCGGGGGCACGGTGGGCGCGGCCCGCAAGGCGCAGGGCGCGCGCCGCACCGCCGAGCGCGCGGCCCAGAAGCCGGGACAGAAATCGGAGAAGACCGCGCGCCGGTCCGGGACGCGGCGGCGCACCCGCGGTGGCCAGCCGGTCAGCGGGCACCCGTCGGGCAACGGCGCCGCGAGCAGCAACGGTGAGGCGACCGCGGAAACGCCGGCCGCCTCGCCGCCGGGGAACCCCGGCTCCAGCCGTCGCCGCCGTCGGCGCCGCAAGCCGGCGGAAGCCTCCGCCGCGGCCCCCACCGCGCAAACCAACTAACGCACCGCGCCCCGCATGGTCAGACCCGAGCGCCGGACCAAGCGCGACATCCTGGCCGCCGCGGCCATCGCGGTCGTCGTCGCCGTGGCCGCGGCCCTGATCTGGTGGACCAGCGACGCGCGGGCGACCAGCAGCCGACCGGCCGCCGTCCCGGCACCCAACCCGAGCCCGGCCCGGCAGGTGCCGGCCGGCTTGAAACAGCTGTGGACCGCCGCCAGTCCGGCCACCACCGAGCCGGTCGTGGTGGGCGGCGTGGTCGTCACCGGTGCGGGCGTCCGGATCGACGGGCGCGATGCCGGCACGGGCCAGTCCCGCTGGAGCTACGCCCGCGACACCGCCCTCTGCGGAGTCTCCTGGCTGTACCGCTACGCCGTCGGGGTTTATCGGGACGATCGCGGCTGCGGGCAGGTGAGCACCCTGGACGGCTCCACCGGCCGCCGCGGCCCCGCCCGCAGCGGCTACGCCGACCCGCGGGTGCGGCTCTCCTCCGACGGCATGACGGTGTTGTCGGTAGGCGACACCCACCTGGAGCTGTGGCGCTCGGACATGGTGCGCATGGTGGCCTACGGCGAGACCGACGCCCGGGTGAAGCCGTCGGCGCGGGGCCTGCACTCCGGCTGCAAGCTGATCTCGGCCGCGGCCAGCTCGACCGCCGTCTCGGTGCTGGAGAGCTGCGCGAACCAGGCCGACCTGCGCCTGGTGCTGCTCCGGCCCGGCAAGGACGACGACGAACCCCAACAACACATCGTGGCCGAGCCGGGGATCGCGCCCGATTCGGGCGCCCGGGTGCTGGCCGTCCGGGACAACGCCACCGCGGTGTACCTGCCCGCGCCCCAGCCCCGGATGGACGTGATCGACGAAACCGGCGCCACCGTGGCGAGCACCCTGCTGCCCAAGCCGCCGTCGCGCGCGGCGGCGGTCTCCCACGCCGGCAGCCTGCTGACCTGGTGGACCGGCGATTCGCTGATGGTTTTCGACGTGAACACCCTGGCGCTGCGCTACACCATCGCCGCGGGCGACAAGGCGGCGCCGTTGGGGCCGGGAGTGATGATGGCGGGTCGGCTGCTGGTGCCCGTCACCGGCGCGATCGGCGTCTACGACCCGGTCAGCGGCGTCGGCGAGCGCTACATTCCGGTGGACCGCACGGCGAGTGCCCCGCCACCGGGAGCGGCGGTGATCCCCGCCGTGTCGGGTTCTCGGATCTTCGAGCAGCGCGGCGACACCGTGGTCGCCCTGGGCTGAACGCTCAGGTTGCCGCGGCAGTTCAGCACGCGCCCGGCTCACGCCGCCCGCGGTGGGAACTACACCTCGACGGCGAACGTCGGCAGTGGCTTACCGCTCTTCCAGTGCTTGAGCAGCGCCGCCGCCAGCTCGCCGTAGGCCGACGCGCCCTTGTTCTTGCGGCCCGCCATCACCGACGAACCCGAGGCGCTGGCCTCCGCGAAACGCACCGTGCGCGGAATCGGCGGGGCCAGCACCGGCAGGCTGTAGCGGTCGGCGACGTCGAGCAGCACGTCGCGGGTGTGGGTGGTGCGCGAGTCGTACAGCGTCGGCAAGGCGCCGAGCAGGCGCAGCTCCGGGTTGGTGATCTGCTGGACATCGGCGACGGTGCGCAGGAACTGGCCGACGCCGCGATGCGCGAGCGTCTCGCACTGCAGCGGCACGATGACCTCGTCGGCGGCGGTCAGCCCGTTGAGGGTGAGCACGCCCAGCGACGGCGGGCAGTCGATGATCACCACGTCGAAGTCGTCGCCGAGCTTGGCCAGCGCGCGCTTGAGCGCGTATTCGCGGCCCGCCCGCATCAGCAGCATCGCCTCGGCCCCCGCCAGGTCAATGTTGGCCGGTAGCAGCGCCATTCCCTCCGCCGTCTCGACCAGCGCGGCGTTGGGCTCGACCTCGCCGAGCAACACCTCGTGCACGGACACCGGGAGTTTGTCGGGGTCTTGGCCCAGCGAGAAGGTCAGGCAGCCCTGCGGGTCGAGGTCGACCAGCAGCACCCGCTTCTTCTCCTCCACCATCGCCGCCCCCAGCGAGGCAACGGTGGTCGTCTTGGCGACGCCACCCTTCTGGTTGGCCACCGCCAATACCCGGGTCCTACTCACCAGCCGCCCGCCCCTCCGCATCGCCGCGCGTTCACAGTGCCATCCTGGCATGTTCGTCCACCATGCGCTTGGGCCCAGCGGCCACCGCATGTCGTCCGGCAGAATCATTCGGTATGGGCTTGCACGATCACCGTTTGGTGCTGCTGCGCCACGGCGAGACCGAGTGGTCGAAATCCGGCCAGCACACCGGCCGCACCGAGGTCGAGCTGACCGACGCCGGCCGGGAACAGGCGCAGCTGGCCGGCAGGGCGCTGGGTGAACTGAAACTTGTTGACCCGCTGGTGATCAGCAGCCCGCGGCGACGCTCGCTGGTCACCGCGGAGCTGGCCGGGTTGTCCATCGACGAGGTGACAGAACAGCTCGCGGAGTGGGACTACGGCTCCTATGAGGGCATGACCACCGAACAGATCCGGGAGTCGGTGCCCGACTGGCTGGTGTGGACGCACGGATGCCCCGGCGGTGAGAGCGTCGCGCAGGTCAGCGAGCGGGCCGACGCCGCGGTCACGACGGCGCTGCGGCACATGGAGTCGCGCGACGTGGTCTTCGTCAGCCATGGCCACTTCTCCCGCGCGGTGATCACCCGCTGGGTCGAACTGCCGCTGGTCGAGGGCAGCCGCTTCGGCATGATCACCGCCTCGATCGCGGTCTGCGGGTTCGAGCACGGGGTGCGGCAGTTGCGGGCGCTCGGGTTGACGGGACAGTGAACCGCGAAGACGACGATACGCGCCGCGCAGCGGCGCGAGGAGGAGTCGAGCATCTGAACGCCGAAGACGACGATGCGCGCCGCGCAGCGGCGCGAGGAGGAGTCGAGCATCTGAACGCCGAACCGCCGTTCGTGCTGTGCGGGCCGACGCAAACCCTGATCGCCGACGGCGTGCTGCGGCGCTACGGCGACGTGGGCGCGGCGCAGGCGGCGCTGCGGTCGAATCAGGTGCCGATTGTGTTGGGCGCGTTGCCCTTTGATGTCAGCAGCCCGGCCGCGTTGCTGACGCCGCACGCCGTCGATGTCACAAAGGGCCCCCCGGACTGGCCTACGGGCGCCCTGCCGCCGGTGCGGGTGGCCGCGGCCCTCCCGCCGCCGGGTGACTACCGCGACCGGGTCCGCCGGGCCCGCGATCAGCTCGCCGCCGCGGACAACCCGCTGCACAAGGTGGTGTTGGCCCGCGCCTTGGAGCTGGTGGCCGATGCCCCGATGGACGCGCGGGCCGTTTTGCGTCGGCTCGTCGCGGCGGACCCTACCGCCTACGGCTACCTCGTCGATCTGAGCGCCGCCGGCGACGACTACGCGGGCGTGGCCCTGGTGGGCGCCAGCCCCGAACTTTTGGTGGCGCGCAGCGGCGACCGCGTCGAGTGCCGGCCGTTTGCCGGGTCGGCCCCGCGCGGCGCCGACCCCGACGCCGATGCCGCCAACGGCGCCGCGCTGGCCTCCTCGGCCAAGAACCGCCACGAGCATCAGCTGGTCATCGAGACCATCCGGGCGGCCCTGGAGCCGCTGTGCGACGACCTGTCGATCGCCCCCGAGCCGCAACTGAGCCGCACCGCGGCGGTCTGGCACCTGTGCACGCCGATCAGCGGACGGCTGCGCGATACCTCAACGAGCGCAATCGATTTGGCTTTGGCGCTACACCCCACCCCGGCCGTCGGGGGCGTCCCGACCAAGGCCGCGGTCCAGCTCATTGCCGAGCTGGAGGGCGACCGCGGGTTCTACGCGGGGGCGGTGGGCTGGTGCGACGCCCGCGGCGACGGCCGCTGGGTGGTGTCGCTGCGCTGCGCGCAGCTGTCGGCGGACCGGCGCAGCGCGCTGGCGCGGGCCGGTGGCGGTATCGTCGCCGAATCCGATCCCGACGACGAAGTCGCTGAGACCACAACGAAATTCGCCACGATACTCAACGCCCTGGAAGTCCAACGATGACCGCAGACATCCGCCGCGCCGCGCCGCACGACGTCGCCGCCATCACCGAATTGATCCACGCGCTGGCCGAATTCGAGCACGCCGCCGATCAGTGCACCGTCACCGAAACACAAATCTCCACAGCGCTTTTCGGTGACCGCCCGACGGTGTACGGGCACGTGGCGGAGGCGGACGGTGAGGTCGCGGCGACGGCGTTGTGGTTCGTCAACTTCTCCACCTGGGACGGCGCGGCGGGCATCTATCTGGAAGACCTGTTCGTGCGCCCGGGATTTCGCCGGCGCGGGCTGGCCCGGGCGCTGCTGGCGGCACTGGCCGGCGAATGCCTGCAGCGGGGCTATACCCGGTTGTCCTGGGCGGTGCTGAACTGGAACGCCGACGCCATCACGCTCTACGACGGGATCGGCGGGGAACCGCAGAACGAATGGACCACCTACCGGCTGTCGGGGCCGCGGTTGGCGGGACTGGCGGAGTCGCCCTGACCACCGGCGGCCCAGCGCACCGCGGCGGGGCTGAACAGCAAACCCAACACGACCAGCGCGACAACCCCCGCCGGGATCCCGAAGCCGGGCTGGTGTGATCCGACCGCGAGGTACCACGCCACCGGCAGCAAGAGCAGCTGGGTGATCACGGCCAGCCCGCGACCCCAGCGCTTGCCGAGCATCAGCGCGCGCCCCGCGGCGATCACTCCGGCGCCGACGAGGACGAACCACCCGGCGGTGGCCAGACCGTTGGCCACATGCTGGTCGGCCCCGGCGATCCCGCGCACCACCAGGACCACGGCCACGACCAGCGCGGCCACGCCCTGCGCCGCGACGATGACGCCGGCGCGGCGGACGGCGGTCGGGGCGGCTGGCGGCGTCACAGCGCCAGCGTAGTCAGGGTGGCCGCCCATCCCCCGCGGTTCCCCCACAGCGCAGCCTTAACCGGCCCGCCTAAGCTCGTGATTCATGCGGGCCGTGCTGATCGTCAACCCCACAGCCACTTCCACCACGCCGGCCGGTCGCGATCTGCTGGCCCACGCCCTCAAAAGCCGGTTGCAGCTCAGCGTCGAACACACCAACCATCGCGGGCACGGCAGCGAACTCGCGCAGAAGGCCGCCGCCGACGGCGTCGACCTGGTGGTCGTGCACGGCGGCGACGGCACGGTGAGCGGCGTGGTCAACGGTCTGCTCGGTCGCCCCGGAACGCTTCCGAGCGGGCCGGTGCCGGCGGTGGCCGTGGTGCCCGGGGGTTCCGCGAATGTGCTGGCGCGATCGCTGGGCATCTCGCCGGATCCGGTCGCGGCCACCAACCAGCTCATCCAGTTGCTCGACGACTTCCAGCGCCACGGCACGTGGCGCCGCATCGGCCTGATCGACTGCGGCGAGCGGTGGGCCGTGTTCAACACCGGCATGGGCGTCGACGCCGAGGTGGTGGCCGCGGTGGAGGCCGAACGCAGCAAGGGCGGCAAGGTCACCGCGTGGCGCTACATTCGCGCATCGGTGCCGGCCGTGTGGGCCTACACCCGCCGCGAGCCGATGCTGACGCTCGAACTTCCCGGCCGCGAGCCCATCTCCGGCGTGAGCTTCGCGTTCGTGTCGAACTCCAGCCCGTGGACGTTCGCCAACGAGCGGCCGGTGAGGACCAATCCCGGCTGCAGCTTCGAGTCGGGGCTGGGGGTGTTCGCGCCGACCAATCTGAAGTTGGTCCCCACCCTGCGGATCGTGCGGCAGATGTTCGCAAAACGGCCCACGTTCGACTTCAAGCACCTCGTCACCGAGGACGACCTGCCGTGCGTGCGAGTTACCTCGACCGGAGGCGCCGTCGCCTGCCAGTTCGACGGGGATTATCTCGGCGTGCGCGAAACCATGACGTTCAAGTCGGTCCCCGACGCGCTGGCGGTGGCCGCGCCTCCTCAGCAAAAACGTCGCTGAACTGCGGCAACGCCGGGGCTGTGGCGCACGCAACAAAAAGCTGCACCGGGAGTGGCCCGTGAGTGTAGTACAACGGAGTAAGGGCTTGACTACGAGATGATCAAAGTGAGATAGCCCACGAGCGAACTCACACTATTGACATCTGTTGAGCCTGTGAAACGATCAAAAGGTTGCATGCAGAAATTTACGTAGGGGTGCGGCCCCTTTTCTTCTGCACGCGTTTAACAGCCGAAGAAAATAGCCGTGCGCCTTGCTGCGCACTCAGTAAGGAGTAAAGACGTATGGATTGGCGCCACAAGGCGGTCTGTCGTGACGAAGACCCGGAGCTGTTCTTCCCGGTGGGGAACAGTGGTCCGGCGCTCGCGCAGATCGCTGACGCGAAACTGGTCTGTAATCGGTGTTCGGTGACCACAGAGTGCCTCGGCTGGGCCCTGAACACGGGCCAGGACTCGGGCGTCTGGGGCGGCATGAGCGAAGACGAGCGGCGTGCGCTGAAGCGTCGCAACGCCCGGACGAAAGCCCGCAGCGGGGTTTAACCCAGATAACGCAAAACGGTGCGGCCTCGATGATTGTCGGGGCCGCACTCTTGCGTCTGCCTACAACAGCATTCGGGTCCGTCGGCCGATCGGGACGCGCAACACCACGTCGGTGCCGCGGGCCGCGGACTGGCTCATCCCCAGGGTGCCGTCCAGTTCCGCCGAGACGAGCGTCCGCACGATCTGCAGCCCGAGGCTGTCGGAGGTCTCCAGGCTGAATCCGTCCGGCAGGCCGCGGCCGTCGTCGTGCACCACGACGTCGAGCCAGCGCGCGGAGCGCTCGGCGCGGATCGTCACCGAGCCTTCCTCGACGGCCGGGTCGAAGGCGTGCTCGATCGCGTTTTGCACCAGTTCGGTGATCACCATGATCAAGGCGGTGGCCCGGTCGGAGTCCAGCACACCCAGATCGCCGACCCGGTTGATGCGGATCGGACGGTCCACCGAGGCCACGTCGTTCATGATCGGCAGGATCCGGTCGATGACCTCGTCGAGGTTGACCTGCTCGTCCACCGACATCGACAGGGCGTCGTGCACCAAGGCGATCGACGACACCCGGCGCACCGACTCGATGAGCGCCTCGCGACCCTCCGCGTTGGCCGTGCGGCGGGCCTGCAGGCGCAGCAGCGCCGCGACGGTCTGCAGGTTGTTCTTCACCCGGTGGTGGATTTCGCGGATGGTGGCGTCCTTGGATATCAGGGCCCGGTCGCGGCGCTTGACCTCGGTGACGTCGCGGATCAGCACCGCGGCGCCGGCGCTGGCGCCGTCGACCACCAGCGGCAGCGTGCGCAGCAGCACGGTGGCTCCGCCGGCGTCGACCTCCATGCGCATGCTGCGCCCCCCGGCCACCAGGTCCCGCACGTGCTCGGCCACTTCCTGCGCCTCGAACGGATCCGAGATCAGCGGGCGCGTGACCTCGATGAGGTTGTGTCCCTCCAGGTCGGCGGTCAGGCCCATGCGGTGGTAGGCCGACAGCGCGTTGGGGCTGGCGTAGTCGACGACGCCCTTGACGTCGAGGCGGATGAAGCCGTCGCCGACCCGGGGGGTGGAGCGCGACATCACCACGTCGCCCGCGTCGGGAAAGGTGCCCTCGGCGAGCATGTGGACGAGGTCGCCGGCGCACTGCCGGTAGGCGATCTCCAACTGGCCGGACGCGCGGTCGGCGGCCACCGCGGTCTGATGGTGGGTGAGCACGGCCACCACCTGGCCGCCGTACCGCACCGGGGACGCCTCGACGTGGGTGCCCGGCAACCACGAATTCTCTTGGCCCGCAACGTTATCCCGCTGTGCGGTGCCCGACGCGAACGTCTCGGCGACGAGGGTCAGGCGGCCGGAGGCGATGGCGGTGCCCACCGCGTCGGTCTGGAGCACCGTGGGCGCGGTATTGGGCCGGCATTGCGCCACGCACACCAGCACGCCGTCGTCGCGCCGCACCCACATCAGGTAGTCGGCGAACGACAGATCCGCCAGCAGCTGCCACTCGCCCACCACCGCGTGCAGATGGTCGACCGCGTTGCCCGGCAGCATGGTGTGTTCGGCGAGCAGATCACCGAGAGTTGACATCGCTTACTCCCCGGGTCGTTCCCCGGCGGCTGGTCGAAGGGGCCTGACCGGCTAGCTGATCACCGCGATGAGGTCGCCCGCCTGAATGACGTCGCCCACCGACACGCTCACCTTGCTGACGGTGCCACCGACCTCGGCAAGGACGGGGATCTCCATCTTCATCGACTCCAGCAGCACCACGGTGTCGCCTTTGCCGATCTGGTCACCCTCGTTGACAACGACTTCGAGCACGCTGGCCACGATCTCGGCGCGCACATCCTCGGCCATCTTCACCCCACTCGTTTCGGCCTCTGCGCAGGCTGGCTGCTGGTCATCGCCGGTTGTTGGTCCATCGCTGGATCTTTGGTCCATCAAGGTTCTACCAGGCTCGCCTACATCGAACCACAGGGCCCGCCGGGACCGCGGCGCGCGGCCCCCGACGGCCCCGCATGCGGGCCGCACCAGGGCGAAGACAATGCGCGGCGCGTCTCGTGAGAGACTGGACGGCAAGCCAACCGGCGCCAGGCGCCTGGTTTGACAAGCAATCAACGGAGGTTCGACCCATGGCCAAACGAGGCCGTAAGAAGCGCGACCGCAAGCACAGCAAGGCCAACCACGGCAAGCGACCCAATTCCTGAGGGACGCTACTGCGTACCCCGCATGATGGTGGTGCGCCGGATCTCGAGCCGTAGCCGCTCTCGCAGGCCCTCCGGGGCCCTTTCGCCTTTGCATTTGGTGGCGATCAACGCCTTGATGCGCTCTTCGAGGCCGTAGTGCTTGAAGCAGCCGGGGCACGCCTCGAGGTGCTGGCGCAGTTGTTCGCGGGTGTCCGGGCCGCATTCACCGTCGAGCAGCAGCCAGACCTGGCGGATGACCTCCGCGCAGCCGACGCTGCCGTGGGACTCGTCGTTGGGGCAGGCCTCCGGCGAAGCACCGCCCTGGCCGGCGAACTCGCTCATGACGACACCTCCTCGTGCGCCTGCTGACCGCGGTTGAAGCCCCGCTCCTTGGCAACGTCGGCCAACAGGCCGCGCAGTTGCCGTCGGCCGCGGTGCAGCCGTGACATTACCGTTCCGATCGGCGTATCCATGATTTCGGCGATTTCCTTGTACGGAAATCCCTCGACGTCGGCGTAATAGACCGCCATCCGGAATTCTTCCGGCAAGGCCTGCAGCGCGTCTTTGATCTCGGAGTCCGGCAGCGACTCCAGGGCCTCCACCTCGGCCGAACGCAGCCCGGTCGAGGAATGCTCGGCATTGGCGGCCAGCTGCCAGTCGGTGATTTCCTCGGTCGGATACTCCGCCGGCTGGCGCTGCTTCTTGCGATAGCTGTTGATGTAGGTGTTGGTCAGGATCCGGTACAGCCATGCCTTGAGATTGGTGCCGGCCCGAAAAGAGCGGAAGCCCGCGTACGCCTTCACCATCGTCTCTTGCAGCAGGTCCTCGGCGTCGGCGGGGTTTCGCGTCATGCGCAGCGCGCCGCCATAGAGCTGGTCCAGCAGGGGAATCGCGTCGCGCTCGAAGCGCGCCGTCAGTTCGGCGTCCGTCTCTTCGGGCGCCACGGGCTCGGTAATGGACGGCGTTGCCGCGCCATCGCGGCCATCTAGAGAATCGGCCATGTCGCTTAATCCGGTCCCTTCTGCTGCGGTGTTACCGGAAAGCACCGAAAGCGCCACCGGACTCGCAAGGACGCCAGCCAACTGCTCCTCGCCTAACAGGCTCGTCGCCGTTGACACCACGCTGCTCCTCCCAATCTAAAGGCTCACCCCGACAAGCTCCGCCCGGGTGTGACCCACCGCATCGAAAAACCAATTGGATCAACCGCGCGCACGATCCGGCTATTTCCGGGGCGAATTCGGCCCGCAATATCGGTACCCGCACCCCGGCGCAGACCCCGGTCGGGCCGATTCCGGCGTGGCGTTAGTGTGACGCCATGTCCCTGAATGGCAAGACCATGTTCATCTCCGGCGCCAGCCGCGGCATCGGCCTGGCGATCGCCAAGCGCGCCGCCCAGGACGGCGCCAACATCGCCCTGATCGCCAAGACCGCCGAGCCGCACCCGAAGCTGCCGGGAACGGTGTTCACCGCGGCCAAGGAGCTCGAAGAGGCGGGCGGGCAGGCCCTGCCGATCGTCGGGGACGTCCGCGACCCCGATTCGGTCGAGGCCGCCGTGGCCAAGACTGTCGAGCAGTTCGGCGGCATCGACATCTGTGTCAACAACGCGTCGGCGATCAACCTGGGTTCGGTCACCGAGGTGCCGATGAAGCGGTTCGACCTGATGAACGGCATCCAGGTGCGGGGCACGTATGCGGTATCGCAGGCCTGCATCCCGCACCTGAAAGGGCGCGAGAACCCGCACATCCTGACGCTGTCGCCGCCGGTGCTGCTGGGCCGCGAGTGGCTGAAGCCGACGGCCTACATGATGGCCAAGTTCGGCATGACGCTGTGCGCGCTGGGCATCGCCGAAGAAATGCGGGACGAAGGCATCGCGTCGAACACGCTGTGGCCGCGCACGCTGGTGGCGACCGCCGCGGTGCAGAACCTGCTCGGCGGTGACGAGGCGATGGGCCGGGCCCGCAAGCCCGAGGTGTACTCCGACGCCGCCTACGTCGTCCTCAACAAGCCGTCCAAGGAGTACACCGGCAACATGCTGCTGTGTGAGGACGTGCTGGTGGAATCCGGCGTCACCGACCTCTCGGCGTACAACTGCGTGCCGGGTTCGAAGTTGGGCGTGGACTTCTGGGTCGACGGCGTCAACCCGCCGGGGTACTCGGGGCCATAGTCGTGATCGCAAGCGCGGCGCAGCCGGGCGCGGCGGGTCACGACCGTCGAAGTTCGTCGTGATCGCAAGCGCGGCGCAGCCGGGCGCGGCGGGTCACGACCGTCGGAGTTCGTCGTGATCGCAAGCGCGGCGCAGCCGGGCGCGGCGGGTCACGACCGTCGGAGGTAGCCGGTGCGCGGCGCGGCCACCCCGGGCATCGCCGAGTTGGTGAAAGCCGGTGTGCCGCACCAGGTTTTGCACTTCGACGCGGTCGCCGACCTGTCCGCGTCGTCCGGCGTGGCGCCCGAACAGGTTTTCAAGACGCTGATCGTCGCGCTGCCGGGTGAGCTGGCCGTCGCGATCGTGCCGGTGCCGTCGCGGTTGTCGCTGAAGGCGGTCGCCGCGGCGCTGGGTGTGGCCAAAGCCGTCATGGCCGAGCCCGCCGCCGCGCAGCGGGCCACCGGCTATGTGGTGGGCGGCATTTCGCCGTTCGGTCAACGCAAGCGGCTGCGCACGGTCCTGGACGCCTCCGCGCTGCGCTGGGATCGGATGCTGTGCAGCGCCGGCAAGCGGCATTACGATGTCGCGGTCGCACCCCGGGACCTGATCCGCCTCACCGGCGCGATCACCGCCGACATCAGCCGAGAGTGACGACGACCTTGTCCGCGGCACCCGGAGTTTGGGCGAGCTCGAGCGCCTCGCCGACGTTGTCGAACGGGATGGTGTGGCTGACGATCAGCGCGTATTTCTCCCAGTTCGCGACGAGATCCTTGGTCACCTCGAAGATTTCGTCGGGGTAGCCCATGCTCCCGAGGAGGGTGATCTCGTTGCTCATCACGTTGATCAGGTCGACGGGCACCGGCTCCTTGTGGACGCCGACGATGCCCACGGTGGCACCCTTTTGCGCGGCGGCGAGCGCGGTGTTGACGACGGCGGGCACACCGGCCGCGTCGAGATAGATGTTCGTGCCCGCCTTGCCGGGGTACATGCTCTCGCCCCGGCCGTGCAGTTCGATCAGGCGCGCCACGACGTCCTCGTCGGCGGAGTTGATGACCGCGTCGGCGCCGATCTGTAGCGCCTTGTCCAGCCGGCCGGGGAGCAGGTCCACGACGACGACGTGGCTCACGCCAAGGGATTTGAAGGCCAGCGTGGCGCCCAGGCCGATCGGTCCGGCGCCGAACACGGCGACCTTGTCCGTCGGCTTGGGTCGGCACCGGTTGGCGCCGTGACGCGCGACGGCCATCGGCTCGTTGAGCGCCGCGACCTCCCACGGGACGTGGTCGGGGATGACCTCGAGACTCGTTCCGCGGACCGCGTTTTCGATGAGCAGGTAGTCGGCGAGCGCGCCGCTGGGTCCGCCGTTGCCGATGATGCCGCCCGGGGCGGCCATCGGGTTGATGACGACGTGGTCGCCGACGGCCAGGCCGCTCACCATCTCGCCGACCTCGGCGATCTCCCCGGCGGGCTCGTGTCCGAGCGGTGTGTGTCCCTGGCGAGGGGGCAGCCCGCCGATGGTGATGTAAAACGCGTCCGAACCGCAGATGCCGCAGGCGCGCATCCGGACCAGCACGTCGTTGGGGCCCACCGTGGGACGCTCGGCGTCGAGTACTTCGGCCTTGCCCGGGCCGGTGACCATTGACATCTTCATCAGTGACTCCTCGCGCGAACGGGTCAAGCCGCCATGGATTGCAGAAACCCGGGCCAGTCGGGAAACAGTGCCCGGTCCACGATCTCGATGCGGACGCCGGACGGGTCGACGTAGTAGGCGAACATCGACAGCGTCTCGCCACTGGGTCGCGCCTCCAGGCGGTACCCGCTGTGTTCGAGTTGCGCTGCGGCACCGGCTATGTCGTCGACCCAGTAGCCGAGGTGGTGGGCGCCGCCTCCGGGTGGCGCGGTCCAGATTGTGCCCGGCACTGCCTGGATCAGCTCCAGGTGTGGCGCGTCGACCGAGTAGACAAAGCGGAACGGCACGTCGATGTCGCCCTCGGCGGTGGCCACGCTCAACGTGTACTCGACCGGTTTCGTCCACCGGTACCCCATCGCCCCGGTGAGCCGTTCGGCGGCGGCGGACATATCGTCGACCACCAGACCGGTGTGATGGCAGTCCGCCGGATTCATGGCGTGGCCTCCAGTTCGATGTCGAAGGTATCGAGGTATTCGGCGAAGATCGGTTCGAGCGCGTCGACGGTCAGGCCGTACTGGTCGAGGGTGTACGCGTTGAGCGCGAAGCGGTCCTGGGGGTGCTCGGCGAGCCAATTACGCATGCGCGCTTCGGTTTCGGAGGTCAGCGGTTCGTCGGCCCACTCGTAGATGCGCCGCATCACTGCCATCGGGTCGCGCATCATCTCGTGGTAATACATGTGGAAGAAGCGCTCGTCGCCGATGCGGTCGCGGGCCCGCAGCGGCCGCTGGACGTGGTAGCGCATCTGCGCCATGGCGTTGCGCCCCATGGCATTCAGGTCGATGGCATCGGGGTGCAGCACCATCCCTTTGGGCAGCTTCCATAGGTTGCACAGCGACCCCGTCGCCTTGTAGGGGTCGCGGTGCGCCCAGATCAGCCGGGCGTCGGGGAACACCGTGAGCAGCGCCTCGATGTGGACCGAATGCGACGGCATCTTCAGGCTCCAGTTGCCCGGGGCGGCGGATTGCAGGACCTGCAGGTAGCGCTTCTGGTATTCGTAGGTGCTGGTCATGTCGGTCTCGTGGAACAACCATTCGGCGTAGCGCGAGGTCGACAGGAACGAGTCCCAGGACAGCCCCTTGAAATCCTGATTGTGGATGAACATGTCCTCGGTGGGCCCGTCGGCGTCTTCCCAGTGCGGCAGCGGCACTTTGGCCTGCGTGACCATGTCCAGGATCTTGCGCTGTTCCTCCAGCAGGGCCAGGCAGCGCGGGTCGGTGCGCAGCGCCTCGGTGGGCGCCGGCGGGATCGGGTGCACGCACTGCCAGTGCAGTAGCGAGCGCCTGGCCGGATCCTGGTCGAGCAGGTAGCTGATGACCGTGGTTCCGGTGCGTGGCATGCCCAGGACGATCAGCGGTCGCTCGACGGGCGCGTCGAGGACTTCGGGGTGCGCCTGGATGTAGGCGTGTACCTGCATGCGCCGCCCCAGCGCGTCGGTGGCGTCGGTGAGGACGCGTTCGCGGCCGAACGGGGTGAACGCGGGCGAACTGTTGAGCTCGTCGAGCATGATGGCCAGCCCGTCGCGCCAAGAGTCGGAATCGATTTCGGCGAGGCCGGTGCGCTGTGCGGCCAGCGTGAAGACGTCGTCGGTGGTCGAGACGTTGTCGAAGTTGTTGTCGCTCATCGTTTCAGACCGTCAGGTATCCGCCGTCAACGGCGATGGTGGTGCCGGTGATGTACGAGGCGGCGTCGGTACACAGGAACAGCGTCGCGCCGGCGCAGTCCTGGGGTGTGCCGGGCCTGCCCAGGGGCGTGTGGAAGCCGATCTCGACGTCCATCACCTCGGGAATGCCCATGGCCGGGTGGGTCATTCGGGTGTCGATGAGCCCGGGCGCGATGGCGTTGACCCGGATTCCGTCGTCAGCCCACCGCCGCGAGAGGTTCATCGTCAGGGCGAGCAGGCCCATCTTCGACGAGGCGTAGCCGGGGACGAACACCGCCGAGCGGAACGCGGACATCGACACGACGCTGACGACGCTCGCCCCGCCGGGCGCCTGGCTGGACTTGAGCAGGTCATAACAGCGCATGGTCAGCCGCATCGGTCCGAACATGTTCTGCGTCACCGACGCGACGTAGCCGTCCGGGTCGTATTCGTCGCCCGCGGGATAGGGGCCGCCCGCGTTGTTGACCAAGATGTCCAGCTCACCCAGCGAGTCCGCCAGCGCGTCAACGGATTCGGGATCCTGGATCTGACACTGGCGGTAGGTGTACGCGCTCAGATCAGTCTCGGAATAGTCCGCGGCGGAACCGCGGGTGCCGGTGACCGTGACGGCGGCGCCCGCGCCGGCGAATGCGGCGGCGATGGCGTTGCCGATTCCGCTGGTGCCGCCGGTCACCAGCACGTTGGCGCCGGTGAAATCGAAGTTGACGGTGTTCATTCGGGTGACCTCAGTTCGTTGATGGATTTGGTGAGCCAGGCTTTTTCCCAGAAGTTCTCCGCGTCGACCAGGAGCGCCTCGTGGGCGTCGGCCGCGGCCGCGCGCGCCGCCGCGTGCAACGGCTGGGCGGCCAGGATCAGGTCGGTGAGGTGGATGGCCTGCACCGGCCGCCCGGCGGCCACGTGCGCGCGGGCCGCGTCCACGAGCGCGTCGGCACCGGCCGCGCTCACCACGTCGGCCGCCACCGAATCCGGTGCCACCCCATACAATTCGGTGGTGGAGCGATGCCGGAACCATCCGGTGTACATCTCCCAGATGGCGCGCACATTCCACGACGTCTTGCCGTACCCTTCGCCGATGTCGAGGTGCTCGGGCACCGTGACCTCGCGCATCGCGGTGTGGACGTCGGTGCCGAAATTCATCAGTTCGGCGGTGCGGTCGTGCACGGCCTGCATGGCGTCACGCATCGCGGTGACTTCCTCCGCGATGCGATCGGCGCCCTCGATGGGGTCGAAGTGGCCGGTGATCAGCCGCTGCGGTCCGTATTCCAGCACGGTGTTCAGCGACTCGATGTAGAGAATCGGATCGCGATAGCGATCGCCGCGGATGGTCATCAGGTTCGGCACGTGCCCAAACAGCGGCCCGAACAGGTTGCCGGTGAACAGGATCCGATCCTGCGGCAGCCACACCACCAGCGCGTCGGTGGTCTCGCCGCCCGGCGTCCACGCCAGCTCGAAGGCTCGGCCGCCGACGGTGAAGCTGTGCCGCTGGTCGAACGTCGTCGTCGGCTCGGGAAACGAGAAGTCGATGGTCGCGGGGTCGACGGTCTGGAAATGCTCGAGCACCGCGTCGGAGAACTTCTGGAAGGCGAACGACGTCTTGGGCACCCGATAGCCCATGAGCAGCGTGTTGTCGTCGCGCCAATACCGATAGTTGCGGTTCATCACGACGTTGGTGCCCTCGTCGCGCAGCGAGTTCACCCCGCCCCAATGGTCGGCGTGCCCCTGCGTGACGATGATCGCCCGCGTCGGGCCCGGCACGTCGGCAAAAGCCTTGCGATGCAACGGCCCTTCGAACACCAGCCCGCTGTTGACGATGACCCGTCCCTCGTCGGTGGCCACCGCGTAGGCGTTGGAGACGCCCGGTGACATCCAGACGCCGTCGCCCAGGGCCAGCGCCGGCGTGTCCGTCGCCGCCGACAGGTCGCCGGCTCCGGGCCGCTCCCGATGAATTCCAGCCATGACTGGCGATCCTCTACAGTTCTAGAGGTAAAGTCAATATCCATGGGATTGCAGGGTTTGATCGACAAGGTGGCGGTCGTCGTCGGCGGCGCGACCGGAATCGGCGCCGCGACCGCCGCGCGTCTCGCCGAGGAAGGCTGCCGGGTCGTCATCGGCGACGTCGCCGCCGACGCCGCGCAGCAGACGGCCGAACACATCACCGCCGCTGGGGGAACGGCGGCCCACGTGCCCTTCGACCTGGCGGACCCCACGTCGGTCGCCGG
This sequence comes from Mycobacterium sp. NTMscope_Eco_3, assembly GCF_976985685.1. NCBI lineage: Bacteria > Bacillati > Actinomycetota > Actinomycetes > Mycobacteriales > Mycobacteriaceae > Mycobacterium > Mycobacterium sp. NTMscope_Eco_3. The sequence continues at coordinate 4,162,197 of NZ_CDRJYZ010000001.1, forward strand.
GCTGATCGACACCGCCGCAACGACTTTCGGCGGTGTGGACCTGTTGTTCAACGTGGGCGCCGACATGAGCGCCATCCGGGCCGACACCGACGTGGTGGACATCGACTTCGACGTCTGGGACCGGGTGATGGCGGTGAACCTGCGCGGGTATGTGGCCGCGATGAAATACGCCATCCCGAGAATGCTGGACCGCGGCGGCGGGGCGATCGTCAACATGTCGTCGGCTGCGGCGTTCCAGGGTGAGCCCGCGCGCCCGGCCTACGCCACCGCGAAGACCGGCATCGGCGCGCTCACCCGCCACGTCGCGTCACGGTGGGGAAAGGACAACATCCGGTGCAACGCGGTCGCGCCCGGGTTCACCGCAACCGAGACCATCCGCTCGGTGCCGCGGTGGCCGGACCTGGAGGCCGGCGCGCTCAAGCGCATTCGCGGACCGCGCGTCGGCAACCCCGGCGACATCGCCGCGCTGGTCGCCTTCCTGCTGTCCGAGGAGGGCGAATGGATCAATGGTCAGGTCGTCAACATCGACGGCGGCACCGTCCTTCGGTGACCCATGGCTGACAGTACGAGGTCCCGCAAACGCGACGGCGATGAACGCCGCCGCGACCTATGCGACGCCGCGATCCAGGTGCTGGCCGAACACGGATCGCGCGGGCTCACCCACGGGCGCGTCGACCGCTGCGCCGGCGTCCCCGAGGGCACCACGTCGTACTACTACCGCACCCGCGCGGCCTTGCTGCGCGGCGTCGGCAAGCGCGTGGCGGTGATCGACGTCGCCAACTTGCAGTCGGTGATCGACGAACCGGTCGACCCACTCTCGCCGTTCGCGCACCTGGCCCGGCTGACGATGATGCAGGCCGAGGGCTCCGGGCTGATGCTGAACCGCGCGCGCCACGAACTGTTGCTGGGCGCCGCGCGCGATCCCGATCTGGCCGACACATCGCAGGTGTTCGTCGCCCGGATCAACGCGATGGCCCGCGACGCCATCGCCCACCTGCAGCCGGACACCCGCGACCCCGAACTGCTGGACGCGCAGACCACCGCCGTCACGACGTTCATCGCCGGCATCTTCACCCGACTGGCCGCCGGTGACCGCACCGTCGGCGACGCCGAGCAACTCACCCGCCTGCTGGAGGCGGTGGCCACCGCCGTGTCGCTGACGGCGCAGCGGAGTTAGGCGGCTGGGAGGCGAAGCCCCGTGCGATCGGGCCGGCTTTGCGTGTGGTCGATCGCGCGGCGGCGGGCGCCTCGGCGGATCGCGCCTCGCGCCGCTACGTTTCGGATATCGGAAACGTATATTGAATTCCCTTGTGCCACTGTGTTTTCAGTGGTCACAATTCGGGGTTTTCTGTCGGTGGGCCTCGATAGTTTGACGGTATGAGTTCGGGCATCGTGGATCGGGACGCGATCAGCGCGGCCTTCGACGCGCTCGACGCCGCCCTCGAGGGCGTGGCAGGGCTGAGTTTTGACGCGCTGGCTCCCCGGGAGTGCCTGGCGTTGTTGGAGCGCTGCGAAAAGGTGCGCCGCCGGCTGCCCGTGCCCGAGCATGCGTTGATCAATCACCTGGCCCGCCAAGCCAGCATCCAAGAACTCGGCGCCAAACTCGATCAGGCGATCGCCGACCGGTTGCGGATCAGCCACGCCGAGGCCGGCCGGCGGGTCACAGAGGCCGCCGATCTGGGCCCGCGCCATGGTCTGACCGGTGAACCCTTGCCCCCGGTGTTGGCCGCCACCGCCGCCGCCCAGGCCCGCGGTGAACTCGGCGCCGGACACATCGCGGTGATCCGCAGGTTCTTTCACCGGCTGCCCGGCTGGATCGACCCGGTCACCCGCGAGCGCGTCGAGGCCGATCTGGCCGGCCACGCCGCGTATCACCGGCCCGACGAACTCGACGGCCTGGCCCACGTCCTGGAAGATTGCCTCAATCCCGACGGTCTTTTCACCGACGAGGACCGGGCCCGTCGCCGCGGGGTGACCCTGGGCAACCAACGACCCGACGGCATGTCGGAGTTGCGGGGGCTGATCACTCCCGAACTACGGGCCACCGTCGAAGCCGTGGAGGCCAAACTCGGCGCGCCGGGCATGTGCAACCCGCTTGATGAGATGCCGTGTGTGGAGGGGACGCCCAGCCAGGCCGCCATCGACGGTGACACCCGCTCCAAGGCTCAGCGCGGCCATGACGCCCTGCTGGCCGCGCTGCGGGCGCTGTTGGCCTCCGGGGAGTTGGGTCAGCACAACGGGTTGCCGGCCTCCATCATCGTCACCACCACCCTGGCCGAGTTGGAGGCCGCCGCCGGACGCGCCCTCACCGGTGGGGGCACCATCCTGCCGATGAGTGAGGTGATCCGCCTGGGCCGCCACGCCCACCACTACCTGGCGATCTTCGATAAAGGCAAGGCCCTGGCGTTGTATCACACCAAGCGGATCGCTTCCCCGGGGCAGCGGATTGTGTTGTACGCCAAGGACCGCGGCTGCACCGCCCCAGGCTGCGGGGTTAAGGGCTACTACTGCGAAGTCCACCACACCACGGACTACAGCAAGTGTCACAGCACCGACATCGACGACCTCACCTTCGCCTGCGGCCCGCATCACCGCATGCTCAACCCCGGCGGATGGCACACCCGCACAAACGCCCGCGGCGACACCGAATGGAAACCCCCGCCCCACCTCGAGCGCGGCCAACCGCGAACTGCTGAAGTACCCTTTAAGGATGGACGCAGCCGTATACCTCCGGATCAGCGAAGACAGGTCGGGCGAGCAGCTCGGCGTAACCCGACAACGCGAGGACTGCGTCGGGTTGTGCCAGGAAAGGGGCTGGACCCCGGTCGAGTACCTGGACAACGACACCAGCGCGACCAACGGCAAGCCTCGGCGTGCGTATGAGCGGATGCTGGCCGATATCCGCGACGGACGCATCGGCGCGGTGGTGGTGTGGGACTTGGACCGGCTGCACCGCCGCCCAATCGAGCTGGAATCGTTCATGGCCCTGGCCGACGAGAAGCACCTGGCCCTTGCCACCGTGTCCGGGGATGTGGACTTGTCCAAGCCCCAGGGCCGTCTGGTGGCGAGGCTCAAGGGCAGCGTGGCCGCCCACGAGGGTGAGCACCGCCGTGCCCGCCAGTTGCGCGCGACCCGCCAGCTCGCCGAACGCGGGGTGCCGAACTGGACGCGGGCGTTCGGGTATCTGGGCGATACTCGCCAGCCGGACCCGGTGACCGCACCGCTGGTGAAACAGGCCTACCTCGCGGTGCTGGCCGGGGCCAGCTTGGGCGACGTGTGCCGTTTGTTCAACGAGGCCGGCGCGCTGACCGAGCGGTGGGTGCGGCCGCGCGATGCCGATGGCAATCCCATCTCAGACGCCCAGCCGGTGGTCCAGCGCCGCCCGTGGACGCCCAGCGTAGTGTCCAAGTTTCTGCGCAACCCCCGGAACGCGGGCCTGCGGACCTACGGGGTGCGCTATGGCCGGGTGACCCGCGAGGACATTGTGGGCCAGGGCAATTGGCCGCCCCTGGTGGACGAGCAAGCATTCTGGGCGGCGCAGGCGGTGCTGGATGCCCCCGGTCGCGCACCGGGCCGCAAGAGTGTACGCAAACACCTGTTGACCGGCGTGCTGGGCTGCGGCAAGTGCAGCGGCTACCTGTCCGGTGCCTACGTCGGGAAGACCACCAAAGCGCTCACCTACATCTGCAAGGCCTGCCACGGAATCAACATTCGGGCCGAGTACGTGGAACCGCTGCTGTTGGACATCGTTGGGGGGCGGCTGGCGATGGCTGATGCGGTGGACCTGCTCAAGGCCGAGCAACACGACACCGAGCAAGCCGAGTCATTACGCGCACAAGCGAATTCACTGCTGGTCCGGTTGGACGAGATTGCCGACGAACGCGCCGATGGCCTGCTTACCGGCAAGCAAGCCCAACGCGCCACCGAGCGAATCAACGCGAAGCTGGCCGTCATCGAACACCAACAGCAGGACGCCGAACGTGTGCGGGTGTTCCGGGACCTGCCGCTCGGGACGCCGGAGGTGGTGGATGCGGTGCGCGCGCTGTCGGCGGACCGCTTCCGCGCGGTGGTGGACGTGCTGATGACTGTGACTGTGGCGCCCGTGGGTAAGAGTGGGCGCGTGTTCAATCCGGACCGGCTGCAGGTGTCCTGGCGCTAGTTTGGGCGCTTCACTCACAACCGCGTAGGTTCTAGCGTTTCACGTACAACCCTATTCCCAAGGCGTGGTATCCGCGTCCTGGGGTTTCACTATTTCCCTGTTTTCACGTACAACCGCAAACAGCTTCGGGCATCCACCCATCCCGGATTGCGTGTGTGACTCACAACCGCAAAATGCAGCTCTGAAATCCCTTGTGGCGCTGCCGGACAGCGCGACATGCCGACACGCGGACCAGTCCCCCTAAAAAATCTGCACAGCTCTACTTTGTGAACCAGCCCAGCGAACCCGTCTGGGTGAGAACCACGACGAGCGTATTTGTGCCCAGGGCCACCCCAGACCCTCAGACCGGACTGGTTGGGACGCAAGGAAATACGCCACTCCAAAGAGGAGGGCTGTAACTTTGCCTACCCAAGACCCCCTTGGGGCACACCCTGATTCACGTGAAACCCACGACGCATACGTTGCCCGCGTGCTCGCTGAAGCGCCGCCGCTCACCTCACAGCAGAGGGCGCAGCTGGCCGAGCTGCTGCGCCCTGTCCGGGTGGTGGAACCGTGACCGGCCACGAACACAGTGGTGCCCCCCAGGCGAACCTGAGGGGCACCACTGGAACCAACGACACCGCGCGTATTCGGCATCTTGACCGCCGGAGCGCGGGCCAACGCGATTCCGGGGCTGCTGGGGATGCTACAGCGCGCGGCCGACACGAGGCGGGACACTATTCGGCGGGTTGCGATCCGACCGCTGGTGTGGCCCAACAGCTGCGGCGTCGCCGCGTTGCGTGTCGGCGACTTCCCCCGCTGTCGTGCGGCTGCCGAGATCCATGGCCATGCCGCTGCACCGACCAGCCGATGTCGGATGTCGAGCTTGACGGGTGGCGCGACGCAGCCCTGCACCTGCTATGCGCCGGCCGCACGCCGCTGCTGCCGCTGGAAGCGCGTCGCGCCCTGTGGCGCAGAGGCGGGCCGGATCGGTTGCTCGTCGAGCGGCTGCAGGACACGAGCGCGGCGGAGGCAGTCGCGTGACCGCCAACGAGGACCGCGCCGACGAATACCGCGAAGTCTGGGCCGACCAAATCGAGCCCCCACCGCTGTGCCTGATCGAAGACAACGACAACGAACCACTGCCCGCCGTGGACGGCCGCGACGGTGAGCCATACCCAGGCCAGCCGCCACCGGACGATCCGGAACCACCGGAACCACCGGAGGAGCCAACAACACCAGTCCTGGCCGACAGGCTGCTCACGCGCTCAGGGCTCCGCAGCCTGCCCACTCCGGAGCCGCTGATTGACAACGTACTGGACCAGGGCACCACGGCGCTGCTTTACGGAAAGTGGGGAACGGCAAAGACATTCATCGCACTGGACTGGGCCGCGTCGGTGGCCACTGGCCGCCCATGGCAGGGCCGGCCCACCGAGCAGCGCCGTGTGCTCTACGTGGTGGGCGAGGGCGCTAACGGTTTCAAGGGGCGCGTGGACGCCTGGGAGCTGGGTTGGCAAACCGACATCGACGACCAGGTAATGCACGTGCTGCCGGAGCCGGTCAACCTGACCCGGCCAGCTGAGGTTGACCAGTTGCGCGCGCTGGTGGTCTGGGGCGGCTACGGCTTCGTGGTGCTGGACACGCTGGCGCGCTGCATGGTCGGCGGTGACGAGAACAGCGCAAGAGACTGCGGCATCGTCGTGGAAGCCATGACGAAGGTCCTTGCGTCTACTCCTGGCGGTCGCGGCGTGGTGTTGGGTGTCCACCACCCCGGCAAGGACGGCAAGACGCTACGCGGGTCCACCGCGTTTGAGGGCGGCGCCGACACGGTCTATTTCACGTCCCGCGACGGCGGGGTGATCACGCTGGACCGCCAGAAACGCAAGGACGGCCCCGAATCCGATTCTCACCAGCTGGAAATCGACCCCATACCAGGGACTTCCAGCGCAGCGCTCAAGCGGGCCACAAATGTTCCACCCGAGGGTGGAACAACGGCTCGCGCGGAACAGCTGTATTCCATCTTTGTCCAAATCTTCAGTGGAACTGGAGCAACCAAAACCGAGCTACGAACTGCCGCACTGGAAGCGGGAATGTCCACCGGATCGTTCTACCGCGCACTGTCTGACCTGGTGAAAAGCAATCGGTTGCTCAACACGGGTACGGAAGCGCGCCCGTTCTACAAGCAGGTCAGCTAATGAACCGTTCCAGTTGTTCCACCTCGTTCCACCTGCCGCTGGAATGTTCCATTCCACCCACCCACCCTTTGGGTGGGTGGAACTGGAACTGGAACTGGAACGGAAACCAGCACGAGCAGTGGTGTCCGGTGCTCGTGCTGCATGAGCACAGGGAGTTGACCCCAAGCCAGAAGCGCCGGCACCGCCGCTATATGGACCACCGATGACCCCACCGACCGCGCTGCAGCGACCGCTGCCGCGCTAGCCCGGCCCGCGCCCGTGGGTCGGTTCCCAACCAGAGAAAGAACGCAGCCATGACGATTGACGACCAGCACAACCCGCTCGACCCAATGTGCTGTGAGCACGACAAGCTTGAACTGGTGGACTACCAGGAGCACTGGGACACCAGTGCCGTGACCGCCCTACCGGAAGGGTGGGTCAACGTGTTCAATCCCCGCCAGTTGGACGAGCCGCTGCGCTGCTCGCCGGCACCAGCGGTGTTGACCCAAACGCTGGTGTGCGAAGTCAGCGTTTACCGCGACGAGGCGACACAGGAATTCAGCGTGGACGTCCAGCGTGGGCAACGCACGCGGGTGGTGGCGGCTCACATGGCCGGTGGCCAGCTGATCCCTGCCCAGGAGCACGACCCCGACTACGCGGACACCGTGCCAGTTGAGCGGTACAGCGACATGTATGACGCGCGTCAGCGGATGCAAAAACGGTACTTTCCGAACACGGTGTGCCACAACAACAACGGGGACGGAGCAGCGTGATGACCGACCCAACCATGAGTGAAACCGGCACAGCGCCAACGCTTGCCGAACCAGAATCCGGTACGGAGAGGTGGAGGCCGGTGGTCGGCTGGGAAGGCCTCTACTCGGTTTCATCGCACGGGCGCGTGAAGTCCCACGCGCGCACCGTTCGACACCCGGGCAAAGGAACGCAGACCGTTGCCGAACGAATCCTGACCCCATTCGGGGGCGACGCGCGGGGCTATCCCGTGGTCCGGCTGTTCCGGGACGGCACTAGCCAAAAGCGCAGCGTCCGGGGCCTAGTTCTGGAAGCGTTCGTCGGCCCCTATCTCGAAGGATTGCCGAAAGCCGTTCGCCAACTGGTGATGACCCACGAAAGAAACCCCCATGAGTGACAACCAGGCATCAATACCCGCACCGGCCGACCAGGCACCAGGGCGCGACGACTACCGGCGCGCGGCCGCGCTGATGGTCCACGTCTATGCCGGGGATGTGCTGGGTTTCAACGACACGATGGCCGAGGCCGACCAGCTGGGCCGCATGTCGTCGCTGGTGATCGCCGTCGTCGAAATCGCCGGCAAAGCCGATGTGCCGCTAGCCAGCCCGGAAGGCATCGCGGGGTTGCGCGCGGTCGCGGCGGGCATGGCGCTAGACGAACAAGGCGACACGAAATGACCGGCCAGATCGCGGCCTGGTTCGTTGTCGGCTGGGTGGGCTACAGTGGGCTTGCTGTTGCTCTCGCGCAGGCCCGGCCCGAAAGGGTTGCGCCGCCACCGGAACCGACCAGGGGTCGGAACTGCTGGCAAGCCAATGTCCGACAGCGAATCGCCCGCCCGCACAGGTAAACCTGCCCGGTTCATGCGGGACACCCCCTTAATGGAGTGCGTGGAATTGCTGTGTCCCCGCCGTCATGTGCGTGGCGGCGGGGGCCGCACCGCTCCCACCCGAAAAACTTTGTCACAGCCCTGGATTACGAGAAAGACGAACGAACATGACGATCACCATGGACCGTGACCAGGCGGTTGCCCGTATGACGGAGCTCCACGAACGGATCAGCGCCCTGGCCGAAAAGCACCGGCTCTCGAAGGCCGACGAGCAGGAATGGGCAGAGGCCGGCGCAGAGTTCGACGAGCTGACCCGGCACGTCGAAAAGCTGGACCGCTGCGCCGCGATTGCCGGCGCTGCCGGGGAAGGCGGCGGCGGGTTGCGTCTGGAACGCGCCAGCGACGGAATCAACCCATATCGGGGCGCGGACGCTCTCGCGGAGCGGGTGGCCGGCGGCCACCGTGACGCCGCCCTACGGACAGTCGAGCGATCCCTGAAGGCTGGCGCCCTCGACGCGCGCAGCGCGGAGATCGTGGAGCGGTTGTGCGAGGACGGCCACGAGCTCCAGCGCAGCTGGATGCAGCGCTGGGTAACCGACTCCGGCAGCCCGGAGTACAAGTCGGCTTTCCGCAAGCTGGTGGTGCACGGGGAGCAGCGGGCGGGGCTCGAGTTCACCCCGGCCGAACGAGCTGCGTTCGACCGGGTTACGCGGCTCAAGGCTGAGCAGCGCGCCATGTCCTTGACGGACAGTGCCGGCGGGTTTCTCGTGCCCTACGAGGTCGATTTCAACATCAACCTGGTCAACGCGGGGTCGATCAATCCGCTGTTGCAGTGGGCGCGGGTTGTCAAGTCGGTCAGCGACATATGGCACGGCATCAACTCCAACGGCGTGGTCAGTGAGTGGCTGGCCGAAGCCGCCGAGGCATCGGACACTTCGCCGACGCTGGCTGAGCCGCAGGTGCCCAATTACAAAGCCTCCAGATGGGTTCCGTTTTCCGTGGAAGTGGCCATGGACAGCGTCAACCTGGTTTCCCAGCTGGGCCAGTTGATTTCGGACAGCCAGCTCCAATTGCTCAACGAGGCCTGGACCAACGGCGGCGGTGTGGGCGGGCCTACCGGCATCGTCACCAAGCTGACCGGCTCATCGAGCGTGATCAATGCCGGGACTGCGGCAACGATTTCGGCCGACGACGTGTACGCACTGCAGAACAGCCTGGGGCCGCGCTGGCAGGCCAACGCCAAGTGGCTGGGCAATCTGGCCGCGATCAACGCGATTGCGGCGTTGGAGACCCCGAACGGGGCGATCCGCTTCCCGTCGATCCAGAACGACCCGCGCACGCTGTTGGGCCGCCCGGTGGGTGAGGCCTCCAACATGAACGGCAGCTTGGCGGCCGGCACCAACGCGCTGATCTACGGCGACTGGAACCAGTTCGTGATTTCCCAAAGGATCGGCACCAGCGTGGAATTCGTTCCCGTGGTCTTTGGCCCCAACCAGCGGCCCACCGGCCAGCGCGGGCTGTGGGCCTGGTCGCGGTGGGGATCGGACTGCATCAACACCTCGGCGTTCCGGATGCTCAAGGTCTAGACGAACTTCCGCGCGGGTCCGGCTGTGGTATCTGCCCCTGCTCGGTTCGGGGACCCCCTGGACCCGCGCGGAACCCCAAGGACTTCCGTGGAGGGCGGCGGGGGTTGTGCTGGTGCCAACCAGCCCAACACCAGGGCACGCTGGCCCTCCACGGGACCAGCTTCCCGTGGAAGGGGCTTGGCGCGCTGACAGGTGGAACCCAGCGCGCCCACGTGTCCCCGGCGACAGGTCCCTCCACGGGAACCAACCCAGGTCAACGCGCGGCCACCCGCGTGACCCGGCACAGCGACACCCACCAGGCTTGCCTCCTTGGCCTGGTGGGTGTTCGCTATCCACCCGAACCCACACATTGGCCGAACATGTTGCGGCACCACCCCATCGGCCAACCACCACGCACACGGCAACCACGTTGTACGTCACAACGTCAAACGGCACGCAGCCAACTACTCACCGGCCAACCCAACCAACCACGGCCCCCAACCCAGGTGGACCAGGCAACAGCCAAGCAGCCAAGCAAGCAGGCTCAACCCCCACCAGGCAAACCTGCCCGGCCAAACCGCCGGTGCAACCACCCACCGCCATCCAACCTGCAAGGCCCTGCACAACCCACAACCACACCACCGCGCCCAATACCACGGGACACCGCCACCACAGCGGCACAGGCGACTGCAACCCCAGCAACCACCCCACTGCAACAGGGGGGGTACCTCACGCGCGCGAAGGGGGACAGCCAAAACACACCCAGCCCGCTATGTACATACCCCCCCGAGCGTTTTTGCCCGTTTGACGTCTGGCTGGATCGTTGCTGCAGCAGGGGTTTCCGGCACCCGTGACATGCGAGGATGGCGTATCCCGCTGTGTGTCGGTGCTTTCGGGGAAAATGCCCACCATGAAGGCTGCTGAGCGGGAGCGGCGTAACGCCCAGGTGCTCCAGTTGTTCCTGGGCGGCGCCAGCCATCGGACCATTGCGCGGGCTGTGGGGCTGCGGTCTCACCGCAGTGTGGGCAACATCGTCGAGGCGGCTCTGGGGTCCTGCACGGATCGGCGTGAGCTGCTGACGGATGAGGCGTTCGCTGTGTGGCAGGAGTGAACTACCCCAGGTTTAGTTCCTACTCGGTTGCGAGGGCCGGGGTCGGCTGGCTCGCAGGGTGTGAGGTGCCGGTGAGGGCGGCCTCGTACTCGGCGGGTGGAACGTAGCCGAGGGCTTCGTGCAGGCGTTCCTGGTTGTACCAGGCCACCCATTCGGCGGTCGAGAGTTCGACATCATCGATGCACCGCCAGGGCTTGCCGCGGTTGATGAGCTCGGTCTTGTAGGCGGCGTTGACCGCTTCAGCGAGGGCGTTGTCATAACTATCGCCACGCGACCCGACCGAGGGCGCGATCCCCAGTTCAGCCAGCCGGTCGGTATAGGCCAGCGATAGGTACTGGGATCCGCGGTCGGAATGATGAACCAACTCGGATAGATCGGTATTCGACTGCCACACAGCGTGATTGAATGCTTGAAGCGGGAGGTCTTCGGTGCGCATCGTGGCCGAGACCGCCCAGCCAACGATCTTCTTGGTGCACGCATCAGTGACGAACGCGGTGTAACAGAACCCCTGCCAGGTCCGCACGAACGTGATGTCGGCGACCCATAGCCGGTTCGGTGCAGCGGCCCGGAATTGGCGGTTGACCAGATCGGCCGGCCGGATCGCGGCCGGGTCGCTGATCGTGGTGAACACCGGCTTGCCCCGCTGGGCGCCGCGCAACCCGGCCTTGCGCATCAACCGGCGGGTTTGTTCACGGCCCAGCTGCCAACCACGCCGTGTCATCGCCGCGTGCATCTTCTTGACCCCATACACCGAGTAGTTCTGCCGGTGCACCGCCTCAAGGTCAGCGATCAGCTGCTCATCGCGGATCTCCCGGTCCGACGGTGGTCGGGTCCGCGCGGCCCGATAACCCCGCGAGGTGAGGAATCCGGGGATAGCTGCCCGCAGCACACGGCAGATGAGCTCGACCCCGAACTGATCGCGATGAGCATCGATGTAGGCGATCATTTCGTCGCGGGGCGGTCGAACTCCGCGGCAAAAAACGCAGACGCTGACTTCAAAATCTCGTTAGCCCTGCGCAGTTCAGCGTTCTCGCGCTTGAGCTTACGGATCTCGGCATGCTCAGAACTGGTCATGCCCGGCCGTTCACCAGCATCGACTTGGGCCTTGCGTCGCCACCGACGCACCGACTCCTCCGAAATATCGAGTTTGCTGGCGACAGACTTTATGGCCTCGAACTCCGACACTTCCGAGGCTTCCATCACAGTGTCCAACAACCGCAACGCACGCTGCCGAAACTCCGGCGAATACTGACGGGGCATAGCTTCCAATCCTCCTATAAGGATCGGAACTAAACCTGGGGTAGTTCAGAGCGCAGCGAGCGGCTGCTGCGGGCTCACTGGGGTGCCGCGTTGGAGGGCAATCACCGCTCGGCGGAGTTGTGCCGCAAGCTTCTTGCCCAGCAGGCCCTGGTTTACGGGTTGTCGCAGGAGGTTTCAGTGAAACCGTCAAACATGGGTGTGGTGGAGGTTGACCCGGACCGGGAATCCGACGACGAGGACCTGGACGTGTTGGAGCGCATGCGCCGCGACCGTGCCCGCACTATGGGTGCCTGAAACACAAGGGGCAGGCCAACATGACTAGCCCTTGAGTTGCGCGAACTTCGGAATTTTCCGATGTTGGTGTCAAGCGAAACTCAGTCACGGCGACGGACGTTCATCGGCCTCGGCTGCGTTGAGCCCTGCGGTCGTTGACGATGACGAACGAAACGAACAGCGCCAGCATGATCACCGAGAGGATGACGAGGTTGGCCTGATTAGTGGCCACCAGCACCGCTATTAGTGCCGCCGCGATGACACCGGCTACGAGGTAGGAGGTGACGCGGTAGCGCGGGCGCCAGCCGCCCCACAGCGCCAGCACAAAGGCGCCGGAAAGGATCGCGGCCACCAGAACATTCACCATCTCACTTACTTCCCGTCAGACACTTCAGGAGACTGCCCCCCGAGACGACCGTGCCGAGGCCGCCGGCCCCAGCGATCACCAGCCCTACGCCGGTTTCTGCGGACAGTATGCCTCCAACGGTGGTGGCGAGGCTGGAACCAAAACTGGTGGTCCGCTCGATCCAGTCGTCGGTGCTGCAGTGCGTGCGGGCGTAGTCGATGTCATTGACGTGGGCCTGCAAGTCCGCGAGCTGGCCGCGTAAATACGCGGTCCTAGGATCGTTTTCGGGAAGCGACTGCACAAACTGCTGCAGATTGTCCACCAATCCTTGGGCGGTTAGTTTGGCTGGGTTCCCACCGAGGAGCATCTGCTGGAGTGCGGGACTTAGGCCACCACCGGGCGGCGGTTTGCCATCGGGAGTGTCCCAAGGCGCGATCGGTGGCGGTTGGGAGCCAGGGTTTTGATTGAAGTCAACCAACTGGACTCCGTTGCCCGCCGAGCCGAATTTGACGTTGCCCACATCGCCTGCGGCAGTGGTGATTTGACCGGCAACCTTGGCGTCTGCGGCCTCTAATTGTCCGGCGCGCGACCAGATTTGTGTGGCCATCTGTTCGGCTTGGGCTTGGCGCGCGGCCTGCTGGGCAACGCTGCCACCATGGTCGGTGTAGGAGACCGACAAGTCCTCTCCCACAGTGAATCCCGCGTTCTGGGCATCTTCGATGGCGTGCAGGGCCTGTTGCTTGGCCGTACTGATGTCACTGGCACCACTGCGCGCGATACCGGCCGCTTGGCGCAGCTGGTCGGCTTTCCCGCTGGCGACGGTCAAATCGGCTCCGGTGCGTTGCCGCAACGCATCACCCCCCGCGCCCTGCCACGCGATGGAGTGCGATTGGTTGCGCATCGTGAGAAAAGCGTCTTCCCACTGATCGGCGGTCTTGGTCCAGTAGCTGGCCGCCTCGGTCAGCTGCGCGGTGCTCCACGCCTGTATCTGGGAGAGGGTGATGGTCACCTAAACCACCGTCACCCCGGTGACCGCGCCCATCTCGCCGGCCGAGGTGGCCTCTTGGCTCGTGTAGCCAGCAGCTGCCCTAGTGACCCCGGCGGCCGTCGATTGGGTGCGGGCGCCGAAAGCTGCCGCGGCAGCGCCGATGGCCGCGTTCACAGCGTTGACCGCCGCTGTGGTCGGCTGAAACGGCGGACCCGGCGACGGCGGGGCCGCCGTTCCGGTGAGTTGGGCGCCCAGGCCCTGCCACTGTCCGGCTCTAGTCACCAGATCAGCGGGGACGACCTGCAAACCATCTGATCCCACGAGCCGGAGTTTATGTTGGCAGCGACGCCGATACCATTCACTTCGGCCGATTGGGGCCGCCGCGTGTAGAGCGCGCCCTGATCCGCGCCGTGCCGGTTGCCCCGCGCCGTGCCGTCGCGCTTGGCTGGGTGACATTTAAGAATGTACTTCAGCCGTTCGCGGTCAACCCCGCACCAACACCTACCAGTCGGGTGGCCGGAGGGGGTTGCACCCTCCGGCTCCCACGGAACCGTACGTGAACCTCTCGATTCATACGGCTCTTGTCACCTTGGTCACCAGACGGCGGGGACGGCGGTGGTCCAGGCCCAGTGCGCGAAGAACCGCGGGTATTGCTTTATCACCCGCGACCACGCTTGGTTGAATGCCCAGCGGCCCCGAAACCGGCGATATTTGTTGCGGACCCACCGCATCAGGTAGGCGTTGATGCGAGTCAGGAGGGGATACAGCGCCGACCGATAGAAGGCGCCGTAATAGTTCATCCAGCCGCGCACGATCGGGTTGATCTTGTCGGCCAGACCGGCGAAGGTATGACCGGTGCGATGGTGCAGCCGCCAGGACCGCACTTGCCGCCCGATCTTTTTCCAGGCGTCCTTGCTGATCGCGGGCAAAAACGAGACGAACATGCTCCCGTTTTTGTCCCGGACCCCGCGCGGGCGGAACGTGAAACCGAGGAACGTAAACGACGTATGCGCATAGTCACCGCGCCGTTTGCCGTCTTTGCAGTACACGATCCGGGTCTTGTCGGGATGCAGCCGCAGCCCGACCTCACCCATCCTGTCTTGCACCGCAGTCAATACCCGGTGGGCTTGGCGCTCGCTGACGCAGTGCACGACCGCGTCATCGACATAGCGCTCGAACCGCACGGTCGGAAACTCCCGAGCCAGCCACGCGTCGAACGCATAATGCAAGAACAGGTTTGCCAACACGGGCGAGACCGGCGACCCTTGCGGGGTGCCCCGGTCACGCTGTTGCAAGGTGCCGTCAGGCAGTTGCACCGGAGCTTGCAGCCACCGGCGCACATACAACATCACCCACGGCAAATCGGTGTTAGCCCCCACCGCCTTGAGCATCAGATCCCAGGACACGCTGTCGAAGAACTTCTGGATGTCCAAGTCGATCACCCAGTTGGTTTTCCAGCAGCGCTGCCGACACGCACCCACCGCGTCGATCGCCGAGCGGCCAGGGCGATAGCCGTAGGAGTCGTCGTGAAACAGCGTCTCCGCCTTCACTTTCAACTCCTCGGCCACCACCGTTTGGGCCACCCGGTCAGCCACTGTGGGTATGCCCAGCATCCTGGTCCCGCCGCCATGCGGCTTGGGTATTTCCACCGCACGCACCGGAGGCGGAAAGTAACTCCCCGACGACATCCGATTCCACACCCGATACAGATTGTTTTGCAGGTCAGACTCGAATGCCTCGATCGATACTTCGTCCACGCCCGGCGCGCCCTTGTTCGCCTTGACCTTCTCCCAAGCCTCCTGAACCGCCCACTTCGAAATCTCGAACGGCTTGCCTGGTGACTTCAACTTGTTCACCCGACTCCTCCCGAACCCCAACGGGTCTCGGTTGATCCAACGAACACGTCACAGATGACCTGGCCCCTTCGCTTCACTCCCATTACAGAAGCTTCACCACTACTACGAGCCAGTCCGCCAGCCGGACCCGCGACGGTACTCACACCCATGCTGCGCATGGGCTACTCCCTATCTCCCACGTCAAACACGAACGGGACGTATCGGTTCCGGCCTTCTCCTGTTCCATGCAAAAGCCGCAGACCGGGCTCGCGTCGCCTTCATGCCGGACACCGCCTGGCCAATCAATGGGCACCCGCCAAGCTCGTCCCGGGATCGGATAAACACCCCGGTTTTGATGTCACCTGTTTTTCTTACGACACGTCAGCAGCGATTCGCTTGCGCTCGCCTTCCCGGTCCCCACCTGACGCGTCACACGCGCCTTTTCCACATCGTTCACCACGATCGCGTCACCGCTCTCGCAGCATGTGGCGGTTTGAAGCCTCCCCCCACAGGGCGGCTCCGAAGGGCCAGCAATCCTTCATCTCCTGCACAGCACCGCTTCCAGAAGCGCTACCTACATCAACACTCCCTTCCGCGTTCAGGACACACCCACCCCGAAAAACTCCTCCACCACGAACACGACGACGACGAAGCCGACAACCCCGGCGCGGCATGAGCGATTGCATCGCGGCCGCCCAGATCCATCATCCGAATCGGCCCGGCCGGCAACCTACTTGGCGTTGAGTAGTCCGCCGACGTCCGTTAATCGAGTACGCCCTCGACGTTCCAACCACCGACTCACGCTGATGGTCGCCCAGCTGTGGTTGAGGACCAGCCGGTGAATCCTTGCTCAATCCAGGCCATAGTGCATCAGGTATAAGTAACGGGCGCCACGAACATTGTTGCGGCGAAAGAGTATTCGCGAAACCTGTAACTCGACTACGCCTTGCGGCTGATCCGACGGATTATTCGCAAGCTACGCCATCGTCGTCACGGTCTAACCCAGGTCGGTATCCGGGTTGTCCGACGTAGATGGGTGCCGCGTGGGCAGCCCTTGCAGCCTTGCAGTTCGGGTAGTACACAGACGAATCACCGCTGGACGCCGGGGTGGTCGGCGACGGAACGACTTGAGTACTGGTTTCCGGCGCAGCAGGTGTGATCATGTCGGTCGCGGGAGCGACGGCGGGCCCACCACAGGTCGCGAGTACCCGAGCGATGGCATCGTGCTCCGCCTGCGTCACCCACAGCCCATAGGTGGACTTCACATCGACGATGCGGGAAACGTACGTGCAGCGGTAGGACTTGTTGGGCGGCAACCACGTTGCAGCATCGCCGTCGCCTTTCTGCTCGTTGACCGACCCGGTGGTGGCCTGAAGATTGATTGGGTCGTTGGCGAAGTTGCGGCGTCGGGCTGCGTCCCACTGCTGCGCCCCTTTCTGCCATGCATCCGACAACGCGACAACGTGGTCGATCTGCACTTGTGAGGACGTGCCCTGGCCGCGATGGAACTCCACAGTGTTGCCGGTGTAGGGGTCGTGTAATACCCCGGCGACCACGGTGCAGCCGTTCGATTCGGGTTTGAGTTCGACTGCAACGAGGTCACGCCGGAGGATGTCGTTGCGTGTGTCGCAGCCGTTGTGCCCGTAGGTCGCGCTCACGTCGTCGGTCCACGCGGGTCCGAACTGGCTGCGGTCATAACCGGTCTTCGGCGCGCGTCCCTTGATTGGCAGTGTGGCGAGTTTGACCGACGTAGCCGTGGCATCCAGGGATGCTGACGATGCCGCCGGACTGGACGCGGAAGTCATGAGTGTCGTGGGCGCAGTGTTGGGCATCGAGTCGGCGCGGCCGTTATCGGCGAGCACGCTGATCAAAAGAAGCGTGCCGACGAAGGCCCCGGCGATCAAAACCGACCGATTAGTGGCGAACTTCTTCGCTCTGGCGAAGCCCATGTTGATGTTCGGTGACTCGAGTGTCATCGCGCGGCCTCCAGGTCATCAGGGTCCTTACCACCGGCATCGGTGCGCTCACTCTCGCCAGTGCCACTCCCGTGAGCATTTGTTAATGCCTCGTTAACAAATCCAGGAGCCTAGCCCAGCGACCCGCTGATTACTGCGAATTTGGTGAACTAACGTCCGGTTTAGTCAACTTGACTCGCCGGGCCTGCGGACGGGCCTTCGCCGGTCGCGCGCTCCTACACGTCGACGGCATCGCGAGGGACGCCATCAAGCTCGACGGAATACCTGACACCTTCTTCGCACACGCCGTTTGAATCTCGTTCTCAGGCGCGATCTTCGAATCAGTCAGCTGCCGCATGACCCGCGCGGATAGCGCTAGAGAAGCCGCGCCTGCTCGGGCTCCGGCTCGGCCGGCTCGAGTAGCTGCGGGCCGTTGTTGCGCACGTTGTTGACCAACGTCGACACCTCACGCGTGCGGATGGCGCGCACGTCGGGCGTGCGGGCCAGCAGTTGTTCATCGATCGGGGCGTCGGGGTCGAGCCACCGGTCCCAATCGCGCTCGGGCATCACCAACGGCATCCGATCGTGGATCTGCGCGAGCTCCCCGGGCGCGTCGGTGGTGATGATTGTGCAGCTCAGCAGCGGCGACGCATCCTTGGCCGGCTTCCACACCGACCACAGGCCCGCCATGAACAGCGGCTCGCCGTCCTCCCGGTACATGAAAAACGGTGTCTTGCGGGACTTCTTGCCGGCCGCGGCGTCGGAATTGACCCGCCATTCGTAGTAGCCGTCCATCGGGATCAGGCAACGCTTGGACTTGGCGCTGGTCCGGAAGGCCGGCGAGCTGGTGACCTTGTCGGCGCGGGCGTTGATCAGCATCGGGCCCTTGGTTTCGGGCGCGCCGTCGGCGCCCGCCTTGGCCCACGGCGGCACCAATCCCCAGCGCATCAGACGCACCCGCCGCGTCGGCTCGTCCTCGGGTTCGGAATGCCGGCTGACGACGGTCGCGATGGTCGAGGTCGGAGCCACGTTGTAGTTAGGGCCGGTCGAACCGGCGTCGCCTCCAGCCGCGGCGCCGGTGGTCTCGTCGATCGCTTTGATCTTCTGGGCCAACAGGGCCGGGTCGGTCGTGACCGCGAACCGTCCGCACATACCTCCATGGTGGCAGAGCGCGAACTCCTATTGGTGGCAACAACCGGTGACAGGCGATGATGGACCGGTGACTACGTGGACGGCCCCCCAGGCACCGCAACCGGTGCACGCGACCGTGACCGTTCCCGGTTCGAAATCGCAGACCAACCGGACCCTGGTGCTGGCGGCGCTGGCGGCCGCGCAGGGCCAAGGCACCCCGACCATCAGCGGGGCGCTGCGCAGCCGGGACACCGACCTGATGATCGGCGCGCTGCGCACGCTGGGCTTGCACGTCGACGGCGACGGGACGGAATTGACGGTCAGCGGCCGCGTGGTGCCGGAACCGATGGCACAGGTCGATTGCGGCCTGGCGGGCACGGTGCTGCGCTTCGTCCCGCCGCTGGCGGCGCTCGCCGAATCGATCGTGGAGTTCGACGGCGACGAGCAGGCCAGGGCGCGGCCCATCGTCCCGCTGCTGGATGCGCTGCGCGGGCTGGGCGTGCGGATCGACGGCTCGGGGCTGCCGTTCCGGGTCCTGGGCACCGGTTCGGTCACCGGCGGCACCGTGGAGATCGACGCCTCGGCCTCGTCGCAGTTCGTCTCCGGGTTGCTGTTGTGCGCGGCCTCTTTCGACGACGGGCTGACGGTGCGACACACCGGTTCGGCGCTGCCGTCGGCGCCGCACATCGCGATGACGGTGGTGATGCTGCGCCAGGCCGGCGTCGACATCGACGACTCCGTCCCCAACCGCTGGCGGGTGCGGCCGGGGCCGGTCGCGGCCCGGCACTGGGAGGTCGAACCGGACCTCACCAACGCCGTTCCGTTCCTGGCGGCGGCCGTGGTCACCGGCGGCGCGGTGCGCATCACCGGCTGGCCGGCGAACAGCGTGCAACCCGCCGACCACATTCTGGACGTGTTGGGCAAGATGAATGCCGTTGTCACCCAACATGATTCGTACCTGGAGGCGCGCGGCTCCAAGGACTACGTCGGTTTTGACGTCGACCTGCGCGCGGTCGGCGAGCTGACACCGTCGGTGGCCGCCCTGGCGGCGCTGGCCACCCCGGGATCGGTGTCGCGCCTGTCCGGCATCGCCCACTTGCGCGGCCACGAGACCGATCGGCTCGCCGCGCTGAGCACCGAAATCAACCGCCTGGGCGGCGATTGCACCGAAACGCCCGACGGCCTGGTGATCACGGCGACACCGCTGCGGCCGGGGGTCTGGCGCGCGTACGCCGACCACCGGATGGCGATGGCGGGCGCGATCGTCGGGCTGCGGGTGGCCGGCGTCGAGGTGGACGACATCGGCGCGACCACCAAGACGCTGCCGGACTTTCCGCGGCTGTGGGCCCAGATGCTGACAGCCCAGGAAGACCACGGCATGTGAAGCCCGGCGACTACGACGAGTCCGACGTCAAGATCCGCTCCGGCCGGGGTTCGCGGCCGCGGACGAAGACGCGTCCCGAGCACGCCGACGCCCAGGCCGCCATGGTGGTCAGTGTCGACCGCGGCCGCTGGGGATGCGTGCTGGGCGGTGACGTCGACCGTCGGGTCACCGCCATGCGGGCCCGGGAACTGGGCCGCACGCCGATCGTGGTCGGCGACGAGGTCGATGTGGTCGGCGATCTGTCCGGGCGGACGGACACGCTGGCCCGCATCGTGCGTCGCGGCGAGCGCCGAACTGTGTTGCGGCGCACCGCCGATGACACCGACCCGACCGAACGGGTGGTGGTCGCCAACGCCGACCAGCTGCTGATCGTGGTGGCGCTCGCCGACCCGCCTCCCCGCACCGGGCTGGTGGACCGGACGCTGATCGCCGCCTACGCCGGCGGACTCACGCCGATCCTGTGCCTGACCAAGACCGACCTCGCCCCGCCGGAGCCGTTCGCGGAGCAGTTCGTCGACCTGGATCTGACGGTGGTCGTCGCGGGCCGCGACGATCCCCTACTCGCCGTCGCGGACCTGCTCGCCGGCAAGATCACCGTGCTGCTCGGGCATTCCGGCGTCGGCAAGTCGACGTTGGTGAACCGGCTGGTGCCCGACGCGGACCGCGCCGTCGGCGACGTGACCGACATCGGCCGGGGGCGGCACACCTCCACCCAATCGGTAGCGCTGCCTCTATCGACATCGGGCTGGGTGATCGACACGCCGGGCATCCGATCCTTCGGGCTGGCGCACATCAAGCCCGACGACGTCATGATGGCGTTCTCGGATTTGGCGGACGCCATCGAGGACTGCCCGCGCGGCTGTGGGCACATGGGTCCGCCGGCCGACCCCGAGTGCGCGCTGGACACGCTGACCGGGCCGGCCGTCCGGCGCGTCGCCGCCGCCCGCCGGCTGCTGACCGCGCTCAACCAGACTTCTTAGCCAGCCGCACGCCGAGTTCGTCGGGCGGCACCAAATGACCTTCGGCGCACCGGATTTCGACGCCCACCTCGGCTCCGCAGCCCAGGTGCGTCAGCCGCAGCCGGTGGCGCCCCGGCAGATGGTGCCTCCCCCACTCGAACATCGCCCACACCACCGGCATGAAATCGATGCCCGCCTGGGTGAGCACGTACTCGTCGCGGCTGCGCTGGCCGGGCTCCTGATAGGGCTGGCGCCGTAGCAGTCCCAGCTCGACCAGCTCGGCCAGCCGCGCCGAGGTGGCGGCCTTGGTGATGCCAACCCGACGGGCGAAGTCGTCGAAACGCGTGGTGCCGTAGTACGCCTCGCGCATGATCAGCATCGCGGATTTGGTACCGACGACGGCCATCGTCTTTTCGATCGCGCACTCGCCCACCGCCGACCAGGCGTCGCGGTCGGCCAGCGGACCTTGCAGCAGTGTCATCTAGATCACCTCCGCAGCTGGGTTGCTTTCAGCATACCGAGGTGTTTACCTAGGTATAGCTAGGTATATCCAGATGCTCAAGGAGGAGCCATGAACCGCGACGCCGTCATCGTCGGAGCAGTCCGCACCCCCATCGGCAAGGGCAAAGCCAGTGGCGCGCTGCATAACGTGCTGCCCGCCGACCTGCTCGCGCACAGCCTGCGGGAACTGGTGGGGCGCACCGGCGTCGATCCGGCGCAGGTCGACGATGTCATCGCCGGCGCCGTGACCCAGGTCGGCGACCAGGCCGTCAACATCGCCCGCAACGCCCTGCTGGGTGCGGGATTCCCGGAGACGGTGCCCGGCGTCACCATCGACCGCCAGTGCGGCAGCAGCCAGCAGGCCATCAGCTTCGCGGCCCAGGGTGTGATCGCCGGCGCCTACGACCTGGTCATCGCCGCCGGCGTGGAATCGATGGGGCGCGTCCCGATGGGCAGCCAGGTGTCGCCGGGCAGCAACCCATTCGGCGAGGGCATGGACGCACGGTATCCCGACGGCCTGGTGCCACAAGGCATCAGCGCCGAACTGATCGCCGCGAAGTGGGGCTTTTCGCGCAGCGAGCTCGACGAGTTCTCCGCCGGCAGCCACGAGAAGGCCGCCCGTGCCACCAAGGAAGGGCTGTTCGACAACGAGCTCATCCCGATCGCCGGGCTCGCCACCGACGAGATCATCCGGCCCGGCACGACGGTGCAGACACTGGCCGGATTGCAGCCGGCGTTCTACAGCGACGCAATGAAAGCCCGCTTCCCGCAGATCAATTGGGAGATCACCCCGGGTAACTCATCGCCGCTGTCGGACGGCAGCGCCGCAGTCATGATCACCAGCAGTGAGGTCGCCCAGAAACTGGGCCTGCGCCCGCTGGCGCGAATCCACACCACCACCGTGGTGGGCTCCGACCCGCTCTACATGCTGACCGGCGTGATTCCCGCCACCGAGAAGGTGTTACGGCGCGCCGGGCTGACGCTGGCCGACATCGACCTGTTCGAGGTGAACGAGGCGTTCGCTCCCGTCGTGCTGGCCTGGGCAAAGGACACCGGCGCGGATCTGGCCAAGACGAACGTCAACGGCGGCGCGATCGCGATCGGTCATCCCTTGGGCGCCAGCGGCGCTCGCATCATGACCACGCTCGTCAACGCTCTGGAGCAGCGCGGCGGTCGGTACGGGCTGCAGACGATGTGTGAGGGCGGCGGCATGGCCAACGCCACCATCATCGAGCGACTGGGCTAGCGGGGGCGTCATGCCGGAAACCCATTTCGACGGCGTCCGAATGCGCTACGACAGCGCCAAGAGTTACGACGAGCTGGTCGCCGCGCTGCTGGCCGACATCGGCCAAGATCCGGTGCCGATCAACGACATCGCGACGTCCACCGATGACTGGCGAACATACGAGGACCGCGTCGAATCCCACGTCGGCCCAAGTGGATTCATGCTGTTCGGGGTCGTCGACCACGGCGCCTGGATCGGCAAGGCCGGGATCGACCGCAAGGCGTTGCGCGTCATCCTGGGCAACCCGTTGATCGCCATCACCATGCTGCGCCACGACGTGACCGCGGGCCTGTTCGCGCCCGTCGAGCTGCTGCTCACCGACAACGGCACCGGCAGCAGCTTGACCTATGTCAAGCCGTCGTCGCTGATGGTCGTCGAGCCCAATCCCGAGTTGCTCAGCGCCGCCGAGCAACTCGACGCCAAGCTGGCGGCACTGGCCGTAAAGGTGACCGGGGGCTCCTGAATCGCAAATTCGCTGACGCCTGTCATTGACGGCCGTCAGCAATTGGCGTACCGTGCGTGCATGGCGTCGCCACGCGGATCATCCCCGGCCAGTTCGCCGGCCGCGAGCGTCCGGGAGGCCCGGCGGCTCGAGACCCGGGCGCGCTTGTTCGACGCGGCATTGTCCGAAATCTCCCAGCGTGGGTTTGCCGCCGCTGACGTCAGCGCCATCGCGGCTGCCGCGGGCGTGGTGCGGGGGACGTTCTACTTCCACTTCCCGACCAAGGAGCACGTCCTTATCGAGGTGGAGCGCAACGAGGAGACCCGGATCATCAGCGAACTCGGCGACGCCAAGGGCGATCTGGCGTCGGTGCTTTCACAACTCGTAGCGCACGTTCTCAGTGCCGAACGCCGGCTGGGCGACGTCGTTTTCCGGGACATGCTCGGACTGCATTTCTCCTCGACCCGTCCGGTCGAAGACGAGTTGACGCAGCATCCCCTCGCTCAGTTCCTGGTGGGCGTGATCAGCCGGGCCCAAGACGAGGGACACGTGTCCTCCGAAGTCGACGCATCGGAGCTCGGAATGTTCTTCCTGACCGGGCTATTCGCGCTGCTCGCCACCGGGGCGCACGACGCTGCGCTGTTAAGTCGTTACGTGACAACGATTGTCAACGGGATGGAGAAACGATGAATCGCACGGGCATCGAGGGCTACCGGGACTTCTTGGCCAGACGTGACGGCGAAGCCGACCTGCTGAACAGGCGGTTGGCGAATCGAGAACGGTTCTTCAACGAACTCGAAGCCAACCCCGTCCGGTCGGCACATCCCGCCGACCGGCAGACGTTCCTGCGCAACCTGCGCCGGCGGCGACCAGAACCCGGCCTGGACCCCAAGATGCTGTTCCCGCTGGCGACCGCCAAACTGAATCAGGCGGAGCGGTTCGGCGTGGGACTCGGCGAAACCTACGGGCGCAACAGCGACGAGAGGCTGCCGCCCGAGAACGTCTACCTCGAACTCGAGGAGCACTACCACACTCGACTGCTGGCGTACGCGCTGGACGTGTTCGATCTGACCTTCCAGGTTGTCCCGCCGCCTTTCGTGATGCGCCAGTTCGTCAAGACGGGCGTATTCCTCCCCGAACGGCTCGGCTTCATGTTCGTCGGGGCCGCAGAGATGGCCGGCTGCATCATGTTTGACGAATTGCGCCGGGTGGGCAGAAGGCTGTTCGCCGACGAACCCGACGTCGCCGAGCGGATCGAACTGCTCTACAGCGAGATCCTCACCGACGAGATCGGCCACGTCGGCTACTGCGCGTCACGCTGCACCTCCGCCGAGCGGGCGATCATGCGCCGCATCTACCCGTACATCGGGCGGCTTTTCGCGCGTCAGACCGCGGAGATCAGTCTGCTCGTCGACACGAAGGCACTGGGCGCCCGGCTCGACCGCCCGTTCGATGTCGACGAACTCACCGCCGACCTGGGCAACGAGACCTACCTCGTCACGCACCCCTGACCTGACGACCGCGCCGAGCGTGCTCTCCGCGCGGGAAATCAGCGAAACACGAGCAGCGAGTACACGTTCGGCGTTGCCCTAGGCGAGTCCGTCGGGCAGAGAGCCCTAAGCGGCCAGGCCGTCGTCAAGACGCGCCGCTGCGACCGCCCGCTTCCCGCGCCGCCAACCGCGCACGGCGGCGATCGCGGACTTGAGCCCGCGGCGGCGGCCGGTGGCCGGATCGGTACCCAGGAAACCCGGCTCGAGTTCGGCGAACATCCGCTCGCTGCGGGTCTCCGGGGCGTTGTCGGCGTCGTCGCGCAAGTACTTGTTCGGCAGCGACAGCTTGGCCAGCGTGCGCCACGTCTTCGCGTACTGGAGCAGGAAAGACCCTGTGGTGTAAGGCAAGTCGTACTTGTCGCAGACCTGGCGCACCCGCACCGAGATCTCGTGCAGCCGGTTGCTCGGCAGATCGGGGTATAGGTGGTGCTCGATCTGGTGGCACAGGTTGCCGCTCATGAACCTCAGCGCCGGGCCGGCCTCGAAGTTGGCGCTGCCCAGCATCTGTCGCAGATACCACTGCCCCTTGGTCTCGCCGATCATGTCCGTCTTGGTGAATTTCTCTGCGCCGTCGGGGAAATGGCCGCAGAAGATCACCGCGTTGGCCCACACGTTGCGAATCACGTTGGCGAGCGCGTTGGCCTTCAGCGTGGACATGTAGGTGGCTCCGGGTGACAACGAGGTCAGCGCGGGGAACGCCACGTAGTCCTTGAACACCTGCCGCCCGGCCTTGGCCAGGAATTCGTCGACCCGCTGCCGGGCTTCGTCGTTGTCCATGCGGCGCTTGGCGATCTTGCCGAGCTCCACGTGCTGCAGGCCGACGCCCCACTCGAAGAGGAGGGCCAGCAAGGTGTTGTAGACCAGGTTGAAGACGTTGAAGCGCTTCCAGCGCTGGTCGCGGGTGACGCGCAGCAGGCCGTAGCCGACGTCGTCGTCCATCCCGAGGATGTTGGTGTACTTGTGGTGCACGAAGTTGTGGGTGTAGCGCCAGTGCTTGGACGACCCGCTCATGTCCCACTCCCACGTCGAGGAGTGAATCTCCGGGTCGTTCATCCAGTCCCACTGGCCGTGCATGACGTTGTGGCCGATCTCCATGTTCTCGACGATCTTGGCCACGCCCAGGGTCGCCGTCCCCGCCCACCAGGCCGAGCGCCGCGAGCTGGCGGCCAGCAGCAGCCGGCCGGTTACCTCGAGCGCGCGCTGGGCCGCGATGGTGCGGCGGATGTAGCGGGCGTCCCGCTCGCCGCGCGAGTCTTCCACGTCCTGGCGGATGGCATCGAGCTCCACGGCCAGGTTTTCGATATCGGCGTCCGTCAGATGGGCGAATACGTCGACGTCGGTGATCGCCATCGTCTTCTTCTCCCTGCGGTCGTTTGTTCGGTACGAGACCTACGCTATCGTAACCTACGAAGCCGTAGGTTACCTGTGAGTAGCCTTTAAATGTCGAGCACGCAATCGCCGGACGCGGCCGACACACAGGTCTGCACCCGGGTCCCCGGGTCGTGCTCCTGGCCGGTCCGCAGGTCGCGGACGTGCCCCTCCACCAGGCTGACCACGCACGACTGGCAGATACCCATGCGGCACCCGAAGGGCATCTGCACCCCGGCGCTCTCCCCCGCATCCATCAACGACGTCGCCGCGTCGGCCGTGACGGCGCGTCCGCTTTGCGCGAAGGTGACCGTTCCGCCGGCGCCGGCGGGTGCGGCCTTGGACACCGCGAACCGCTCGAGATGCAAACGCTCGGCGACGCCCGCGGCCGACCATAGGCGTTCCGCCGCGGTGAGCAGGCCCTCCGGCCCGCAGGCCCAGGTCTGGCGCTCGCGCCAATCCGGTACGTCGGCGTCCAGCACGGACAGGTCGAGCCGGCCCTGGGTACGCGTCTCGCGCAGCTGCAACCGATAGCCCGGGTGGTCGGCCTGCAGCGCGGCCAGCTCGCCGCGAAACATCACGTGGGACTCGGTGGGCGCCGAATGCAGGTGGGCGATGTCACCGATTTGGTTGCGGCGCACCAGGGTTCGCAACATCGACATCACGGGCGTGATCCCGGAGCCGGCGGTGAGGAACAGGATCGACGGCGGCGCGGGATCGGGCAAAACGAAGTTGCCCTGCGGCGCGGCCAACCGGACGACGGTGCCCGGCTCAACACCGGCCACCAGGTGCGACGAGAGGAACCCCTCCGGCATCGCCTTGACCGTGATGGTCACGGTGCGCGCCGAACCGGAGCGCGCGGGCGTCGGCGCCGGGGTCGACGTGAGCGAGTACGACCGCCAGCGCCAGCGGCCGTCCATCAGCAGTCCGATGCCGATGTACTGGCCCGGCTGGTAGTCGAAGTTGAAGCCCCAGCCCGGCTTGATGACCAGGGTCGCGGAGTCCTCCGTCTCGCGGCGCACCTGCAGGACCCGTCCTCGCAGTTCGCGCGCCGACCAGAGCGGATTGGCCAGGTGCAGATAGTCGTCGGGCAGCAGCGGCGTCGTGATGCGCGCGGCGAGCTTGCGCAGGGCATGCCAGCCGGGGTGCCGGTCGGCGCCGGCGACCACGGGTCGCTTGGTGTCGACGACGTTGCCCGTGATCGACGGGTTCCGTTTGCCCAGAGGAAGCTCCTGCTCACGACGTGGCGCTTTGCTTACGCTCACATTGTGGTCGATTCTGTGCGCTTCACGAAACCTACGGTACCGTAACCTACGGTGTCGTAGCTAGCGCTGCCGTCTCGAATGCCTCACATCAGCTCGAGCAAGAACGGCAGTTCCTGGTTTGCGTACCAGGCCAGATCGTGGTCTTGCGCGTCGCCGACGATCAGGTCGGCGTCCTCATCGCCCAGGTCAGCGGCGTCGACGGCCTCGATGGCCCTGGCCACCGCCTCTTCGGCGCCGGCATTGTCGACGTACGCGGCGATCACGTCCTCGATCGCGACCGCGCCGGGCAGCCTGACCACGGCGTCGTCGAGGTCGGGACGGTAGGTGACCCCGGATGCGTCGAAGTCGACGTCGGCGGCCACAACCGCGCGGCGCGGCGGCAGGGATTCCGAAGGCGCGTCGCCGGCCAGCAGGCGCAGCGACGCCAGCGCCGCCTCGCGCAGCGCCACGTCGGCGAGCTCGTCGTCGTCGCCCTCGGCGTAGGCCTCGCGCAACTTCGGCGTCAGCGCGAACGCCGTGCCGTTGACCGGCCGCACCGAGCCGTCGGCGACGAGCCGCTGCAGCATGGCCAGCGTGGCGGGGATGTAGACGACCGTCATGTGCGGCTAGCTCGGCGCGGAGGCGTCGGAAATCGTGGGCGCGGCTGGCTTCACAGCAACGAATGATAGCCGCACGCAGGGGTTTTCACCGCCGACTAGGACCGTGACGCCTCCAGCAGCTCCTCGAGCGCCTGGCCCAGCAGTCCCGGCAGCAGGTCGACGTCGCTCATGGCCTCGCGGTCGGCGTTGATTCCGTAGTAGAGCATGCCGTTGTACGAGGTCACGCCGATCGCCAGCGCCTGGTTCTGCAGCAGCGGCGGCACCGTGTAGGTCTCCAGCAACTTGGTGCCGGCGACGTACATCTGCGACTGGGCGCCGGGCGCGTTGGTGATCAGGAGGTTGAACGTGCGCTTGGAGAAGCTCGGGAAACTGGTCGCGACGCGGATTCCCATGGCGTGCAGCGTGGGCGGGGCGAATCCCGACAGCGTGACGATGGTCCTGGCGTCCACCAGTTGGGCCGCCGTCGGGTTGGACTCGGTGGCGTGCGCGATCTGCGAGAGCCGCACCACGGCGTTCGGCTCCCCCACCGGCAGGTCGACGAGGAACGGCATGACCTGGCTGATCGCCTGGCCGGGGCCGCTCGCGTCGAGGTCGCCGTCGTCGTACACCGACAGCGGCGCCATCGCCCGCACCGTCGCGGTCGGCGACACCGCCACCCCACGCGACATCAGCCAGTTGCCCAGCGCGCCGGCGATCACCGCGAGCACCACGTCGTTGACGTCGCAGTCGTAGCGGGCCCGCACGGCGCGGTAGTCGTCGAGGTTGCCGGTGGCGACGGTGAACCGGCGATGACGCGAAACGGTGGCATTGAGCGGGCTGCTGGGCGCGTCGCCGCGGGCCAGGTTGCGCACGAAATCGAACGCCCGGCGGCCGGCGCCGACGAGCTCGCCGTAGTTGGTCACCAGGCCGCCGATCGCGGACCCGACGGCCTGCAGCTGCGCGCTCGGACCGACCAGCCACTCACCGATCGCGCCCAGCACCAGCCGGGTGTTGCCCGGGTCGCGCTCCGGGATCCAGATGTCTTCGGGGGCCGGGGGTGGGCGCTTGGTCCGGTCGCTGATGACGTGGTTGATCTCCAGCGCCGCCATCCCGTTGATCAGCGCTTGATGCGACTTGGTGTAGAGGGCGAGCCGGTTCTTGGACAGGCCCTCGACCAGGTACATCTCCCAGAGCGGCCGCGTCTTGTCCAGCGGCCGCGCGGCCAGCCGCGCGATCAGCTCGTGCAGCTGGCCGTCGCTGCCCGGTGAGGGCAGCGCCGAGCGTCGCACGTGATAGGTGATGTCGAAGTCGTTGTCGTCGATCCACACCGGCCGGACCGTGCCGACCGGCACCTCCCGGACCTTCTGCCGGTAGCGCGGAATCTGGGGCAGCCGCTGCTCGACGGTGCCCAGCAGCGTCTCGTAGCTCAGCCCGGCACGCGGACGGCGCAGGATGGCCAGCGATCCGACGTACATGGGCGTGGCGGTGTTTTCCAGCCGATAGAACGACGCGTCCGGCGGGGACAACCGGGTCACCATTCGGCGCAGTCCTCCTCGTCGATTCATCGCCTGTCGCCTCAAGCGATGTCTCGCCCACCGTAATCGCCCGCCCCGGGGCGCGCGTCGGGATGGGGACGCGCGATCGCAGAGTTATGTAATGATGACCACTGTCTGCCCCTCTCCAGCAGGCTTCCGGTCCGGCCGAAGAGTTGGAGAGTGCGCGTTGAACAGTAGCCCCGTTGCGAATCCGCCTGGCGCCTTCACCGTCATGCCCGTCGTCGATTACGAGCCGGAAACCCGGGACGTGCCGCGTGCCGTCCCGCCGTGCCGGCCGGCCTCGCGGGCCCCGTTACGCCGCCGCAGCGCACACCCTGCGCCCCGGCCCTACACCGGGCAACCCAGCAGAGCGCCGGCGCCGGATTCGGCCACGGTCATGTCCGCGCGGATGCGCCAGGCGGCGAGCTTCGCCGACGCCGCGCTGCGGCGCGTGCTGGAGGTCATCGACCGGCGCCGCCCGGCCGCCCAGCTGAATCCGTTGCTGGCGCCCAGCCTGGTGGATTCGGTTGTCGCGGTAGGGCGTTCGGCCGCCGGGCAGGCGCACGGTCACGCGGGTGCCGCGGTGTTGCGCCGCCTGCGATTACAGCCGGCGGGCCACCGGGACCCGGACACGGCGGCCGAGGTCTTCGGCTCCTACAGCCGCGGGAACCGCATCCACGCCATCGCCTGCCGGGTGGAGCAGGTGAGCCTGGCGAGCGGGGTCCGATGGATGGTGGTCGCCCTGCACATCGGGTGACCGCGCCGGTCACCTCGCCGCGGCGGCCGTCCGCGGACCGCCGGTATAGCGGGTCAGCACCGGCCCCATGATCGCCATGACGAAAACGTAGGACGTCGCCAGCGCGGCGACGGCGGGCAGCGACTTGCCGGCCAATCCGATGATGATCAACGAGAATTCGCCGCGCGCGATCAGCGCGGTGCCCGCGCGCAGTTGACCGCGCCGCGCCACCCCGTCGTGCCGGGCGGCGAACATCCCGGTCGCCACCTTGGTCGCCGCGGTCACCGCGGCCAGGATCAGTGCCGCGGGAAGCATGGGGATCAGCTCCTGCGGGTCCACCGAGTAGCCGATCGCCAGGAAGAAGATGGCGGCGAACAGATCGCGCAACGGCCCCAGCACCTGGCGGGCCCGCTCGGCGGTTTCCCCGGTCAGCGTCAGGCCCACCAGGAATGCGCCCACGGCGGCCGAGGCGTGCAGCGACTCGGCCACCGCCGCCACGATCAGCGTGATGCCCAGCACCCGCAGCATCAGCTGTTCGGAGTCGGGGTGTTCGACCAGCCGGTCCACGTGGTGGCCCCAGCGGTAGGAGGCGGCGAACGCCGCCATCAGGGCGCCCACCGCCACCACCATGCCGCCGACGGCGCGCAGCCACCCGCCGCCCGACGCCAGGACGGCGAACAGCGGCAGGTAGGCGGCCATCGCGAAGTCTTCGAGCACCAGCACCGAGAGCACCGCCGGTGTTTCCCGGTTACCGAGCCGCTGCAGATCCTCCAGCAGCCGTGCGATGACGCCCGACGAGGAGATGTAGGTGACGCCGGCCAGGCACAGGATGGCCACGCCATCCAGTCCCAGCAGCCAGCCGGCGATCGCGCCGGGCGCGGCGTTCAAGACGACATCGACGGCCGCGGACGGCAGGTGATGGCGCATGCTGCTGGAGAATTCGGCCGCCGAGAACTCGCAGCCCAGGGTGAGCAGCAGCAGCACGACGCCGATGGGCGCGCTGGTGGTGATGAACTCCCCGCCGGCGGCCATCGGCAGGATCCCGCCATTGCCCAGGGCCAGGCCCGCCAGCAGGTACACCGGGATGGGCGACAACGCGAATCGGCGTGCGGCGGCGCCCAATACGGCCAGCGTGGCCAGGAGGGCGCCGAGTTGTAGCAACAGCGTCCCCGAGATTTGCACCGGCTCAACCTTTGTCGATGATTTGCTCGACGCCGGCGATGCCGTCTTCGGTGCCGATCACGATCAGAACGTCCCGGACATGCAGCATCTCCGCGGGGCCCGGCGAGGCCAGCACTTCCTCGTTGCGCACGATGGCGACGATGGACGCCCCGGTGCGGGTGCGGGCGCGGGTGTCTCCCAGCGGGTGGTCCACGAACGGGCTGCCCGCCAGGATGTGCACCTGCCCGGTCTCGAGCCCGGGTATCTCGCGGGCCAGCTCGGTGAACCGCTCGGCGATCCGGGGCGCCCCCAGGATCTGGGCCACGGCCTCGGCCTCCTGGTCGTTGAGGTGGAGCAGCGGCCGGGCCTCGTCCGGATCCTCACGGGTATAGACGACGACGTCGAAATCGCCGCTGCGCCGCGCGATGATGCCGATGCGGTCGCCGTTGCGATCGGTGAACTCGTAACGAAGACCGACCCCGGGCAGCAACACCTCCTTGACATCCATGCCGTCAATCCTGACAGGTCGCGCGGCCCGCCGTCAGCGGACCGCGACGCTTGCCCGAGCGCTAATGCAGCTCCGCCGGTTGGGCGGGATCGCGGCGCGGCCGGTGTCCCAGCGGCAACAGCATCGGCACCCGGCGACGGTAGTCGCGATACTGCTCACCGAGCGCCTCCACCAGGTCGTGCTCTTCCAGATGGGTGGCGACCAGGATGTAGCCCGTCATGGCGACCGAGAACAGCAGGTGCCCGGCCGTCATGGTAGGGACCGCCCAGAAGACGATGACGAAACCGAGCATGAGCGGGTGGCGCACCAGCCGGTACAGCATCCGGGCGTGAAAACCTATGTGCGTGTAGGGTTTTCCGCGCCACGCCAGGTACACCTGGCGAAGGCCGAACAGGTCGAAGTGGCTGACCATGAACGTCGCGGCCAGCGCGATCGCCCAGCCGAGCCAGAACAACGTCCACAGCACCAGGCGCCCGGCCGGCAGCCGCACGTCCCAGACGACGGCCGGCATCGTCCGCCATTGCCAGTAGAGCAGCACCAGCACGACGCTCGACAGCACCACATAGGTGCTGCGCTCGATCGGCGACGGCACCAACCGCGTCCACCACGTCTTGAACGACGGCCGCGCCATGACGCTGTGCTGGACGGCGAACACGGCGAGCAGCACGATGTTGATCAGCACGGCCTGACCGGCGGGCGACGAGATCCCGTGATCGACGGTTCGCGGCACCCAGAAGTTTCCCAGGAAGGCCACGAGGTACAGGAATGCGGCGAGAAAGAGCAGGTAAGCGGCGGCGCCGTAACCGACTATCAAGAATCGCTTCATTCGCTGATTGTGCGCCTCGCCGGCGCGTTTGAACATGGGGCGGATGCCTCATTTTCGGCCGCGCCCGGCACGTTTCCGGCCGTCGTCCGGGTTAGCTGGGCGCCGTGGTCACCAGGCCGTGCCGCAGCGCGTACATGCTGGCGCCGATGCGGTTCGATACGCCGATCTTGGCGTACGTTCGCTCGACGTGGTTGCGGGCCGTCTTCTCGCTGATCACCAACGATGCCGCGATCTCCTTGTTGGAGGCACCCCTCGCAACCAGGCGCAGCACCTCGATTTCCCTGGGGGTCAGGCCATCCGGCCGCGGGGTCGGCCGTTGCGCGGGTTGGCCGGCCGCGTGCAACACCGCCTCGACGGCGACCGGTTCGAGTTCACCGGCCTGCGCGCGCCCGCGCAGCCGGCGGGCCGCCGCCTCGGCCGGCATCGCTTCCCGGTACGGCCTTGGCTCGCAGGCGGACTGGTAACGGACGGCGGCGGCAGGATGCGGTCCGGCATGTGCAGCGCGGGCCCGGCCAGCCCGCGCGGATACCCCGAGCCGTTGAGGCATTCGTGGTGATTGCCCGCGACCTCGGCCAGCTGCCGCACCCCGGGGACCTGGTTGAGGATCCGTACCGTCAGGTACGGATGCAGCCGTACCCGCTCGAATTCCGATGCGCTCAACGGTCCCGGCCGGGACCAGATCTGATTCGACACCCCGATGCGGCCGAGGTCATGGACGTGGCCCGCGCGCCGGGTCAGGGTCACCGCGTCGGCATCAGCCCGGCGGCCAGCGCCGCTTCGCCCGCGAGCCGGGCCACCGCGCGCGAATGCCCAAGGGTGAACGGGCATTTCAGGTCGACGAAGTCACCCAGCGCGACGAGCAACGCGTCCAGCGACGAATCGTCAAGTCGCTGATGGCGATCGGGCGCCTCGCCCAGCGCCGCCGCCCACGCGTCGCCGGCCGGCGGCCCGGCCAGGATCGCCTCGGCGTCGCGCAGGAACGCGTCGGCGACCCGGGGATCGAACTGCCCGCCGCGCCGGCCCCGCACCATGGCCGCGGCGCCGGCGACGCCGTAGGTGCGGTGGTGCACCTCGACCATATCGGCGAGTTGCGCGATGCGCATCTGGATCGGGATGGCCTCGCCCCGGGCGCCCGCGGGCAGGCCGCCGCCGTCGTAACGCTCGAAGGCGAACGCGAGCGCGGCCTGCACGTCGGAGCCCAGGCCGATGCGATCGGCCAGCAGGGCCGCCGACGCGCAGTGCGAGTGGATCAACCGGGAGATGTGACCGCGCGCGTCGGCGAATAGCGTTGCCATCACGGCCATTCGATGCGCGAGCGGCTGGCCGCGACCGACGTTGCTCACCAGGAAACGCAGGTAGGGAAACCCGGACCAGTCGACCAGGTAGGAGTCATGGCGCACGGCGATGTCGTCGCCGAACCATCGCGCGTATTCGTGGGAGTCCGCGTGGCAGCCGATCCACATGATCAGGGTGGTGTAGTAGGCGCAGTCGCGCTGTTCTGCCGCCAGCCCGAGTCGGTCCGCGAGCCTGGTCGCGATGAGCGCCGCCCGGAGCATGTGCTCGGCGGGCTGGCCGAGGCCGAGATCGATCGCCACCGACAACGCCGCCAGCAACTCCGCCCGCGTCGGTAGTTCGGGCTCTGACATGAGCCTCATTGTGCCCAGCTAACCGCTGCCGGTCACCCGATTGGGACGGTGCGCCGCACGGCCTGATGCCGGCCCGGGTCGAAGGTGTCGAAGTGCCCGGAGCCCACCGCGAACACGCCGCGTTGCGGCGGCCGGAAGCCGGCCAGCCTCGCCTGCGGGTGCAGCGGCCCGACCGGTCCGAGGTCCACCTCGCGCAAGATCGCCCGCGAGTGCCTCACCGTCCACACCCGCGCGGGCGCGATCATGAATCGCTGGCCGTTGGGCACGGTTCCGGCGAGCCGGATCCGCCCGGCCCGCAGCGTCGGCCCGGCGACTCGACCGAGGACGGCCAGGACCGCCCGATTGGTCCACGCCCACGTCGGCAACCGCTCGCCGATCGTGCTCATCAGCCGCGTCGACCATGTGGCGTGGAGATCGATCTGCCAGGCCAGCAGGCCCGGGATTTCGACGAACAACGACCACGGCGTGACCCAGGCGACGTCGATGTCGCACTGGACGGCGTCGTGGCGGGTCGCCGCGGAGAAGAAGCGGGCGCAGCTCTGTGGACCCGGCGTCGTCGCGTAAAAGGTCCAGGCATCGTCGGGGTCGCGGTGCCACACCGACCGATAGCCGGGCGAGAACGACGTCGCCGGGAATTGCCGCAACGCCAGGTAATGCCCGCTGGCGAAGGGAAGACCCATGACGCCGAAACCGACGAAGCGTTCGTCACTTCCCGCGGGCAGGACGGGGTGGTGCAGGACGGCCGTGGCGGCGTCGAGCGGGGTGCGCGCTGTGGTCATGCCGGGATGGTCCACGCGAACGTCGCCCCCGCGCATGGGGCGGATGCCTCATTTCGGCCACCAATGTGCGGCCTGTCGCACGCTCGGTGCCGAGTGTGCGACCAGCCGCGCACTCGCGCGGACGGTGGGCCGCTAGCGCCGCTTCACCGATTTGGGTGGCTTGGCGCCGCGTCCCTGTTGCCGCGCCGCCGCGCGGCGCTCGCGCCGGCTGGCGCCCCCGGGAACCCCGGCCGGCGCCTTGGAATCGCCGCCGTTGCGCTGCACCTGCGCCGAACCGTCCTCCGACGGGCCGGAATAGGTGAGCGCGGGCGCCTGGTTGTCAATCCCCTTGGCGCGCAACGTACTTGGGGCCTCTTCGCGCACGGCCGTCGTCGTGGCGCCGCCCTGCTGTCCGGCCGCGGCGGTGGCGAATTCCTCCAGGCCTTCGGGCGCCTGGACGGGGGCGACCTGCGGGGAGGGCACCGCCTCGACCGTGACGTTGAACAGGAAGCCGACGGACTCCTCTTTCATGCCGTCGAGCATGGCCATGAACATGTCGTAGCCCTCGCGCTGGTATTCGACCAGCGGATCGCGCTGCGCCATCGCGCGCAGCCCGATGCCCTCCTTGAGGTAGTCCATCTCGTAGAGGTGCTCGCGCCACTTACGGTCGATCACGTTGAGCAGCACGTTGCGCTCCAGCTGCCGCATCGCGCCCTCGCCCGCGATCTCCTCGAGCTCGGCTTCCCTTGCGGCATATGCGTTTTCGGCGTCCTTGAGCAACGCCTCGAGCAGCTCCTCACGGGTGAGGTCGTCGCGCTCGGAGTCGGCGTCATGGTGGGTCAGCGGCTCGTGGTCGATGCCGACCGGGTACAGCGTCTTGAGCGCCGTCCACAGCGCTTCCAGGTCCCAATCCTCGGCGTAGCCCTCGGTGGTCGCGCCGTCGACGTAGGCGGTGACGACGTCGCGGACCATGTCCAGCGCCTGCTCCTTGAGGTTCTCGCCCTCCAGGATGCGGCGGCGCTCGGCGTAGATCACCTTGCGCTGCTGGTTCATCACCTCGTCGTATTTAAGGACGTTCTTGCGGACCTCGAAGTTCTGCTGCTCCACCTGGGTCTGGGCGCTCTTGATCGCGCGGGTGACCATCTTGGCCTCGATGGGCACGTCGTCGGGCAGGTTCAGCCGGTTGAGCATCGCCTCGAGCGCGGCGCCGTTGAAGCGGCGCATGAGCTCGTCGCCCAGGGACAGGTAAAAGCGCGACTCGCCCGGGTCGCCCTGGCGGCCGGAGCGGCCGCGCAGCTGGTTGTCGATGCGCCGCGACTCGTGCCGTTCGGTGCCCAGCACGTACAGACCGCCGGCCTCGATCACCTCTTCGGCCTCTTTGGAGGCCTCCTCCTTGACCTTGGGCAGTTCCTCGTGCCACGCGGCTTCGTACTCGTCGGGTGTCTCCACCGGGTCGAGGCCGCGCTCACGCAGGCGCAGGTCGGTGAGGAAGTCGACGTTACCGCCCAGCACGATGTCGGTGCCTCGACCGGCCATGTTGGTGGCCACCGTGACGCCGCCGCGCCGGCCGGCGACCGCGATGATGGTCGCCTCCTGCTCGTGGAACTTGGCGTTGAGCACGTTGTGCGGGACGCGGCGCTTTTGGAACTGCCGCGACAGGTATTCGGAGCGCTCGACGCTGGTGGTACCGATCAGCACCGGTTGGCCCTTTTCGTAGCGCTCGACGACGTCGTCGACGACCGCGATGTACTTGGCCTCTTCGGTCTTGTAGATCAGGTCGGACTGGTCGGCGCGGACCATCGGCTTGTTGGTGGGGATGGGCACCACGCCGAGCTTGTAGATCTCGTGCAGCTCGGCCGCCTCGGTCTGGGCGGTACCGGTCATGCCGGCGAGCTTGTCGTAGAGCCGGAAGTAGTTCTGCAGCGTGATGGTGGCCAGCGTCTGGTTCTCGGCCTTGATCTCGACGTGCTCCTTGGCCTCGATCGCCTGGTGCATGCCCTCGTTGTAGCGGCGGCCGTAGAGCACGCGGCCGGTGAACTCGTCGACGATGAGGACCTCGCCGTCGCGCACGATGTAGTCCTTGTCGCGGTTGAACAGCTCCTTGGCCTTCAGCGCGTTGTTGAGGTAGCTGACCAGCGGCGAATTCGCGGCCTCGTAGAGGTTGTCGATGCCGAGCTGGTCCTCGACGAACTCCACGCCGAGCTCGTGCACGCCGACGGTGCGCTTGCGCAGGTCCACCTCGTAGTGGGTGTCCTTTTCCATCAGTGGCGCCAGCCGGGCGAACTCGAGGTACCAGTTGGAGGCGCCGTCGGCGGGGCCGGAGATGATCAGCGGGGTGCGGGCCTCGTCGATCAGGATGGAGTCGACCTCGTCGACGATGGCGAAGTTGTGCCCGCGCTGGACCAGGTCGTCGAGCGAATGCGCCATGTTGTCGCGCAGGTAGTCGAACCCGAACTCGTTGTTGGTGCCGTAAGTGATGTCGGCGTTGTAGGCCACGCGGCGCTCGTCGGGTGTCATCTGGGCGAGGATCACGCCGACGTCCAGGCCGAGGAAGCGATGCACGCGGCCCATCCACTCGCTGTCACGTTTGGCCAGGTAGTCGTTGACGGTGACGACGTGCACGCCCTTGCCGCCGATGCCGTTGAGGTAGGCCGGCAGCACCGAGGTCAGCGTCTTGCCCTCACCGGTCTTCATCTCGGCGACGTTGCCGAAGTGCAGCGCCGCCGCGCCCATCACCTGCACGTCGAAGGGGCGCTGGTCGAGCACCCGCCAGGCCGCCTCCCGGGCCACCGCGAACGCCTCGGGCAGCAGGTCGTCGAGGCTCTCGCCGTCGGCGTGCCGCTTCTTGAACTCGTCGGTCTTGGCCCGCAACTCGGCGTCGGTCAGCTTCTCGATCTCGTCGGACAAGGTGTTGACGTAGTCAGCCACCCGCTTGAGACGCTTGAGCATGCGACCTTCGCCAAGGCGCAGCAACTTCGACAGCACAGCTATGTCCTCTACGGTTTGATCGCCCGGCTCCTCGTCATCGCGCTACGCGCTCTGCGTCGTCACCGGGCCGGATCGGAGTCTTTGGCGACACCCATCCTAGGTGACGTCGCTCTTTGGGCGCCGAACGTCGACTTCTTGCGTCAATCTGCGTGAAATCTCGCAATAAGTCGACGTTCGGCGGGGTGAGGGGATCAGCCCAGGCGGATCAGCCCATAGTCATAGGCGTGGCGCCGGTAGACGACGCACGGCCGCTCGGTGTGCTTGTCGTGGAACAAGAAGAAGTCGTGCCCGACGAGCTCCATCTCGTAGAGCGCGTCGTCCACCGTCATCGGCGTGGCCGGATGCTCCTTGGTCCGCACGATCCGCCCGGGCTCGTGGTCCGACTCCACACCGTCGTGATCGGCCGGCGCCTCGGGCGCGCCGCGTGCCGGTTCGGGCGGTGGCACCGCGGTGGCGGCGGCCAGCGACACCGGCGTCTTGTCGCCGTAATGGACCTTGCGGCGGTCCTTGACGCGGCGCAGCCGGCTCTCCAGCTTGTCGACCGCGGACTCGAACGCGGCGTAGAAACTGTTGGCGCACGCCTCCGCCCGGCTCACCGGGCCGCGGCCGCGGGCGGTGATCTCCACGCGTTGACAGGATTTGCGCTGCCGCCGGTTGGGAGCGTGCTTGAGCTCGACATCGAAAAGGTAGATGGAGCGATCGAACCGCTCGAGGCGGGCGAGTTTTTGCGAGACGTACAGACGGTAATGATCGGGGATTTCTACGTTGCGGCCTTTGAACACAACGTCGGCGGTGGTTGTCGGTTGGGCTTGCCCATCGGCGATGGAAGAGGGTTGGTCCAGAATCTGACCGGAATCCACGGATAGCCTTGACATACGTGACAACTCGTTTCTCTTTACACGTCGCACGCGCGTTGCGTGCCCGGCTGACTTGATGCGCCGACGAGGTGAGAGCGGTTCGAGACTGGCTACCGCCGCAGGCTGCCCGCCGGTGCAAGGTGTCGATTACTCACCCCTTCCCGCAAGTGGGCCTCAACCTGGGAATATCCCGACCAGTGAGTCAATGAATGTTGATTCCGACGTTAGCTCGTGTTCGCCCACCCATGCCACTAATTTCGCCGAGCTGTTGCGAGTTCTTCACAACCTCATGGCTGTCGCACAGTCTCACGCGGCGGCGATCACCAGCACCGCGACGACATGGACCCCGGCGGCCTGAAGCACGCGCACCGATTCGCGCGCCGTCGCCCCGGTGGTGACGATGTCGTCGACGACCATAACGTCGGTGCGCGGCGGCCGGCCGCGCAGCACGACCCGGCCCGCGATGTTGCGTTCGCGCGCGGCCGTGCCGAGCCCCACCGAGTCGCGGGTCAAGGCCTTGATGCGCAACGCCTGGGCGACGGAGATCTCCGGATGCTGCGCCACCGCGGCGCGGGCCAGCCGGGTGACCGGGTCGCCGCCGCGCCGGCGTGCGGCCGAACGCCGGGTCGGTGCGGGCACCAGGGTCAGTGGGGTGTCGACGATCCCCCACGACAGCAGCCGGTGCACCCCGAGGGCCAGTGCGCGCGCCAGCGGCGCGACGAGATCGGCGCGGCCGTGTTCCTTGAGCGCCAGGATCGCCTGCCGGCGGGCGTTGGCGTAGCGGCCGAGCGCGAACACCGGGACGCCCGCGTCGATGCGCGGGTTCACCACGTGCGGCTCGTCCGGCCTGACGGCCAGCTCGGTGGCGCAGGCGTCGCACCAGCGCGTCGACGGGGCGCCGCAGCCGCCGCATTCGGCAGGCAGGAACAGGTCGAGCATGGCGACAGTGTGACGGCCGGGGCCGACATGAGCAGGGCCGGCGCTAGCCCGATGGCGGCGACCCGCTAGCCCGGCAGCACCGGCGCCGCGCCGGGAACCGTCAGCCCGGGCACGTCCAACCAGCCCTGCTGACCGTCGGCGGACGGCGAATACTGAAGCACCCCTTCGGGACCCGCGACGTAGGCCGTGGACGGGTTGGCCACCACGGTCGTCACCGGCATCTGCAGGCCGCGGGCCGGCGCGTCGGAATTCACCCCGTCGATGTTGACGTACGAGACCGGATGGTTGGCGTCGGTGCGGGTCACCACGATGTCGTCGCCGGTGCGCCAGGACAGCGACACCACCGAATTGCCCAACCCGAAGCCCAGCCGCCGCGGATACGTCAGGGCGTACTGCCCGGCCTGGGTCTGCTCGACGCTGGCGAGGATCACCTGGCCGCCGATCACCATCGCGGCGCGCGTGCTGTCGCGGGACAGTTGCAGGTCGGTGATCGGCCCCGGGAACCGGGTGGCCACCGCCACCGAATCCACCGGAATGCGCGCGGGTTGCCCCGACGCCGGCTCCTGAATCGCCCGCAGCACGTTGTTGCCGTCGACCACCACCCACACCACGTCGTCCAGCGACCAGGTGGGCCGCGACAGGCTGTGCCCGTCGGCGGACTGCACCGCTTCGGCGCCCAGATCGCCGATCCACAGGGAGGCCGCCATGTCCGGGGCGCCGCGATGCAGCGTCACCACGGACGCCACCTCCCGGCCGCTGCGCGACAACGCGGCCCCCGTCTGATCCCCCATGCGACCGAACGCGCCGGGCACCATCGAGGTGTGCTGCCCGTCCAGCGACACCAATGAGCCGTTCACCAGGGCGTGCAGCCCGGCGCCCGCGCCGTCGGCCACGCCGGGGTCGGTCGCGGCGACATCGGAGGTGGTCCACCCGTCGCGGAACCGGTCGTCCAGCGGCGCGCCGTCGGCGTTGATCACGTACGGGCCCCGGATATCGGCCCGGGCCAGCGTCCAAATGATCTGCGCCGCAACCAATTGCCTGCTGTGCGGATCCGTGGTGGACAGCTTCTCCAGGTCGACGCGCGCACCGCCGTACCCGCGGCCGATCCCGTTCTTACCGCCGTCGGCCCGGGTCACCGGCCCGCGCAGCCGCAACGGCGGCGCG
Organism: Mycobacterium sp. NTMscope_Eco_3; assembly: GCF_976985685.1. Lineage (NCBI taxonomy): Bacteria > Bacillati > Actinomycetota > Actinomycetes > Mycobacteriales > Mycobacteriaceae > Mycobacterium > Mycobacterium sp. NTMscope_Eco_3. The sequence continues at coordinate 4,202,999 of NZ_CDRJYZ010000001.1, forward strand.
AGCAGGTTGCGGACCGTGTGCGCCATCTCGGGCCGCGGCCCGCCGATCACCTTGGAGACCAGTTCGGTGGCCAACTGATCGTGGTCGGGCACCGCGACATAACGCGGATCGGGGACCACGGTCTTGCCGGTCGGGTCGGCGAAGTAGAGGGTGTTGCGTTTGTACGTCGCCTGAAACTGCTGCCAGTCCAGGAAGACCCCGTTGGGCAGGCGGTCGATGCGCCAGCCGCCGGAGGTCTTGACCAATTCGATCGGCCCCGGGTCGGGCAACACTCCCTCGGCGGTTTCGAACACCCCCATGTCGGACAGCGAGCCCAGGATGTCCGCCCGCATCGTTGCCGAAACACGTTCGGCCGCGCGGGTTTCGACGAACACGACGTGGTCGATGAGCAACGCGCTACCGGCGTCGTCCCACGAGTTCGACGCCGACTGGGTGAGGAACTGGCGGGCGGCCAGGTGCCGGTTCGCCGGATCGGCTGTGGCCTTGAGGAATTCGCGCAGCAGCACGTCGGGGTCCATGCCCGGGGTCGGCTTGGGCAGGTTCGACGGCGCCGGCCGCTCGACGGTGCCGATGGCTTGGGGCGCCGACGAGCTGGGCACCCCGGCACAGCCGGCGAGCAGCATGGCCAGCATCAGCAGGCCCAACAACCGCCACATCACAGGGTCCTCTCGGCCGGCTCTCGTTGCCGCGTGCGGTCTTTCGCGTGCTGTGGGCCGGTGGGCGGGGGTTGCGGAATCGGCTTCATGGGCAGCGGGCTCGTGGTGACCTTGTGGCCGCGAACCAGCGGGAGCGTCAACCGGAAGCACGAGCCGTCGCCCGGTTCGCCCCACGCCTCCAGCCGGCCCTGGTGCAGCCGCGCGTCCTCGATGCTGATCGCCAGGCCGAGCCCGGTGCCGCCGGACCGGCGGACCCGCGAGGGATCCGCGCGCCAGAACCGGCTGAACACCAGCTTCTCCTCACCGGGCCGCAGCCCGACCCCGTAGTCGCGGACGGTGACGGCGACCGTGTCCTCGTCGGCGCCCATCCGGATCTTGACCGGCTTGTGCTCCGCGTGGTCGATGGCGTTGGCGATCAGGTTGCGCAGGATCCGCTCCACCCGCCGGGTGTCGACCTCGGCGATCACCTCGTGCGTCGGCAGGTCCACCTTCAGTTCGATGCCGGCGTCCTCGGCCAGGTGCCCGACGTTGCTCAGCGCGTTCTGCACGGTGGTACGCAGGTCGACCGCCTCGACGGACAGCTCGGCGACACCGGCGTCGTGCCGGGAGATCTCCAGCAGGTCGTTGAGCAGCGACTCGAACCGGTCCAGCTCGTTGACCATCAGCTCGGTGGAGCGCGCCAGCGTGGGGTCGAGGTCCGCGCTGTGGTCGTAGATCAGGTCGGCGGCCATGCGCACCGTGGTCAGCGGGGTGCGCAGCTCGTGGCTCACGTCAGAAGTGAAGCGGCGCTGCAGGTTACCGAACTCCTCCAGCTGGGTGATCTGACGCGACAGGCTTTCCGCCATGTCGTTGAACGACATCGCCAGCCGCGCCATGTCGTCCTCACCGCGCACCGGCATGCGCTCCGACAGGTGCCCCTCGGCGAACCGTTCGGCGATGCGCGACGCCGACCGCACCGGCACCACCACCTGGCGCGACACCAGCAGCGCGATCCCGGCCAGCAGCACCAGCAGCACCGCGCCCCCGGTGATCATGGTGCCGCGCACCAGCTGGATGGTGGCCTGTTCGTTCTTCAACGGGAAGATCAGGTACAGCTCCAGATTGGCCACCTGCGAGGACGCCGGGGTGCCGACGATCAGCGCCGGGCCCGAGAATCCGTCGGTGTGCACGGTCGCGTACTGGTAGGACGCCTGCCCGGCCTTGACGAAGCCGCGCAGAGAATTGGGCACCTGGTCGACGGGTCCGGCCGTGGTCGCGGCGCGCGGGCCGTCGCCCGGCACCATCAGCACCGCGTCGAACGCGCCGGCCATCCCCGCGCCGGAGGCCGGGTCGGTCTTGGAGGTCAATGTGTTGCGGGCCAGCTGGAGGCTGCTGTCCAGCGAGCGCGCCTCTTCGCCGTTGACGATCCCACCGACCGTGGTGCGCGCCCGCTCGATCTGCTCGATGGCGGCCTTGACCTTGACGTCGAGCACGCGATTGGTGACCTGAGAAGTCAATACGAAGCCGAGCGCCAGGATGACCGCCAGCGACAGCCCCAGCGTCAGCGCGACGACCCGCAACTGCAACGAGCGGCGCCAGGCGACTGCCACGGCCCGACTCACCGCGCCCATGCCGCGAGTCATGGGGCCGGAGCGCCCCCAGCGGCTCCGAGTGCGTCGCCGGGAGCCCCAAATCACCGCCGGCGCTCTCCCTTACGACGCTCTAGACGTGCGTGGGTCACGGAGGTCCGGCCTTGTAACCCACTCCTCGAACGGTCAACACCACGGTCGGGTTCTCAGGGTCTTTCTCGACCTTGGCCCGCAGACGCTGGACGTGCACATTCACCAGGCGCGTATCCGCCGGGTGACGATAGCCCCACACCTGTTCGAGCAGCACATCACGAGTAAACACCTGCCGCGGTTTGCGCGCCAACGCCACCAGCAGGTCGAACTCCAGCGGGGTCAGCGAGATCTGCTCGCCGTTGCGCGTGACCTTGTGCGCCGGCACGTCGATCTCGACGTCGGCGATGGACAGCATCTCGGCGGGCTCGTCGTCGTTGCGCCGCAGCCGCGCCCGCACGCGGGCCACCAGCTCCTTGGGCTTGAACGGCTTCATGATGTAGTCGTCGGCGCCCGACTCGAGGCCCAGGACCACGTCGACGGTGTCGGTCTTGGCGGTCAGCATCACGATCGGCACGCCCGAATCGGCGCGCAACACCCGGCACACGTCGATGCCGTTCATGCCGGGCAACATCAGGTCCAACAACACCAAATCGGGGCGCAGTTCGCGCACCGCAGTCAGGGCCTGGGTGCCGTCACCGATGACCGCGGTGTCGAAACCCTCCCCACGAAGCACGATGGTGAGCATCTCGGCTAGCGAAGCGTCGTCATCGACGACCAAAATCCTTTGCCTCATGGAGTCCATGGTGTCACCAGATCGGGACAAAACTGGGGCGCCACACGGGCGTTTCTTCTCCGATAAGGCCGAATCGTGACAAATTTGTGCTATCTGGCGATCAAACTGGCGGCCAAACCACCCGGATCGACGTCCTTGTCGACCACCCGCCAGGGGCCGCCCCACCCCGCGGCGGCCAGCCCGGCGTAGACGTCGCCGGTACGTTGCTGCAGCCCGTCGTCGCGTTCGTAGCTGTCGCGCGGGCGGCTCGGATCGGATGCGGCCCGGCTGCGCGCGCGCTCCCCGGCCAGTTCGGCCGACACCGCCAGCAGCACCTGCCAGTCGGGCGCGGGCAGACCCAGGCGCCGGTATTCGAGGCCGTGCACCCAGGCCACCGCCGGCCCGCCCGCGTCCTGATGCAGGCGCGCGGCGGTGTAGGCCGCATTCGAGGCGACGTAGCGATCCATGATCACCACGTCGTGGTCGCGGCGCAGCCCCTCGAGATGCTCGACCGCCGCGGCGCGATCGAGCGCGAACAGCGTCGCCATCGCGTAGACCGAGGACGCGAGGTCCCCGTGCTCGCCGTGTAGCGCCTCGGCCGCGATGTCCGCCGTCACCGATTGCCCGTAGCGCGGGAAGGCCAGCGTGGCCACCGACCGCCCGGCCGCTTCGAAAGCGGACAGCAACCCTTCGGTCAGCGTCCGCTTGCCGGCGCCGTCGACGCCTTCGATCGCGATCAGCACGGCGCGAGCCTATCGAGCCGCGAACGTGACACCACAGTCACAGTCGGCGCCGAGCGTGACTGTGGTGTCACGCTCGGCGGCGATCTGGTGGCTCAGTAGCGGTAGTGGTCGGCCTTGTACGGGCCGTCGACGTCGACGCCGATGTACTCGGCCTGTTCCTTGGTCAGCTTGGTCAGCTGGCCGCCGAGCGCCTCGACGTGGATGCGGGCCACCTTCTCGTCGAGGTGCTTGGGCAGCCGGTAGACCTCGTTGTCGTACTCGTCGTTCTTGGTCCACAGCTCGATCTGCGCGATGACCTGGTTGGAGAAGCTGTTGCTCATCACGAACGAGGGGTGGCCGGTGGCGTTGCCGAGGTTCAGCAGCCGGCCCTCGGAGAGCACGATGATCGACTTGCCGGTGTCCGGGAAGGTCCACAGGTCGACCTGCGGGCGGATGTTGGTCTTGGTGGCGCCGGACTTCTCCAGGCGGGCGATCTGGATCTCGTTGTCGAAGTGGCCGATGTTGCCCAGGATCGCCTTGTCCTTCATCGCCTTCATGTGCTCGAGGGTGATGATGTCCTTGTTGCCGGTGGTCGTGATGATGATGTCGGCCTCGCCGATCACGTCCTCCACCCGCTTGACGTCGAAGCCCTCCATCAGCGCCTGCAGGGCGTTGATCGGGTCGATCTCGGTGACGGTCACCCGCGCACCCTGGCCGGCCACGGACTCGGCGGAACCCTTACCGACGTCGCCGTAGCCGCAGATCAGGACCTTCTTGCCGCCGATGAGCACGTCGGTGCCGCGGTTGATGCCGTCGATCAGCGAGTGCCGGCAGCCGTACTTGTTGTCGAACTTGGATTTGGTGACCGAGTCGTTGACGTTGATCGCCGGGAACGCCAGGTCGCCGGCGGCGGCGAACTGGTAGAGCCGCAGCACGCCGGTGGTGGTCTCCTCGGAGACGCCCTTGATCGACGCGGCGATCTTGGTCCACTTGTCCTTGTCGGTCTCGAAGCGCTTGCGCAGCAGGTTCAAGAACACCCGGTGCTCGGTCGAGTCGTCTTCCTCGTCGGGCGGCACCACGCCGGCCTTCTCGTACTGCGCCCCGCGCAGCACGAGCATGGTGGCGTCGCCGCCGTCGTCGAGGATCATGTTCGCGGGCTCGTCGGGCCAGGTCAGCACCTGCTCGGCCGCCCACCAGTACTCCTCGAGCGTCTCGCCCTTCCACGCGTACACCGGGACGCCCTTGGGCTCCTCCGGGGTGCCGTGCGGGCCGACGACCACCGCGGCCGCGGCGTGGTCCTGGGTGGAGAAGATGTTGCAGGACGCCCAGCGGACCTCGGCGCCCAGCGCGACGAGGGTCTCGATCAGCACCGCGGTCTGCACGGTCATGTGCAGCGAGCCGGAGATGCGCGCACCCTTGAGCGGCTGGACGTCGTGGTACTCGCGGCGCAGCGACATCAGACCCGGCATCTCCTGCTCCGAGAGCTCGATGTCCCGGCGACCGTAATCCGCCAACGACAAATCGGCGACCTTGAAATCGATGCCGTTTCGAACCTCGGGGGTGAGTGCGTTTTCGGTCGTCGTCATAGCTTCTCTTCCTTTTTCCTGCCGTCTAGGGGCTCGCTCGGATCCAAGCGGTAATTAGCTTAGGTATGTTCTTGCGCCACTGTAGTCGTGCGCCCGCGCGCCGCACGGGCCAGGGAACGTTCAGGGGACGTTGATGACGCCGTGCCGCTCGGCGAAGGGAGTCATCAACCGCGCCAGATCGGCGGCCACGTCGTGGTCGGCCTCGGGTGGCATCGACACGTAGCTCAGCGCCAGCCGCACGATGGCACGCGCCAGGACACCGGCGTCCTCGTCGCTGGTGGCCACCCAGCTGTGCGTGAGCGCGGCGGTCAGCCGCTCGGAGGCCCGGGTGATGATCGGGGCGCTGTCGGTGGTGATGATCTGCAGCAGGTCCGGTTTGGCGACGCCGGTCAGCAGCGAGATCACCAGCGGATCGGCCGACAGCTCGGTGAACAGATCGCGGAACCCCTGCAGGAACGCGGCATAGATGTCGCCGACGTGGGCCTCTAGCGCGGCGTTGACGGCGTCGACCAGGCGGTCGGCCAGGCGCAGGCCGTATCCCTGCGCGAGCCCCTGCCGGGAGCCGAACTCGTTGTAGATGGTCTGCCGGCTGATGCCCGCGGCGCGGGCCACGTCGGAGAGGGTGATGGCCGACCAGTCCCGGGTCAGCAGCTCCTCCCGCATCGCGTCGAGCACCGAGTCGCGCAGCAGGGCGCGCGACGCCTCGGCGTACGGCATCCGCTTCACAGCCGCGACAATAGCGGCTCGCGGGCCGGAATCTGTTCTTTCGCGACGGGCAGCGGCGCCGATGGCGGTCACGAACGGGCGATCTCGACCATCTCGAAGTCCGTTTTCGCCGCGCCGCAATCCGGGCAGCTCCAGTCCTCCGGGATGTCGTCCCACCGGGTTCCCGGCGCGATGCCGTCCTCCGGCCAGCCCTTGGCCTCGTCGTATTCGAACCCGCACTGCACGCAGATGAAAAGCTTGTAGTCCTCGCTCATCGGTTCACTCCTATCGGGCTGTCGTGATTTCGAAATCGACCTTCTCGCGCACCGCGCAATCGGGGCAGCACCAGTCGTCGGGAATGTCGGCGAAGGGCGTTCCCGGCCGAAAGCCTTCCCGCGGAGCGCCTTTCGCCTCGTCGTAGGTGTAGTCGCAGCCGGGGCAGCGGTAGGCGGTCATGCCCGGGCCCCCTGGGCCCCGTAGCGCGCCAGCAGCTTCTCGCGCAGCCGCGGCTGCAGGTTGACCCTGGTGATGTCGCCGTCGTAGTGCGCCAGCACCCGGTGGTCCATCACCTTGCGCCACAGCGGCGGGAAGTAGGTGAGCGAGATCATCGACGCGTACCCGCTGGGCAGGTTGGGCGAGCCGTCCAGGCTGCGCAGCGTCTGGTAGCGCCGCGTCGGGTTGGCGTGGTGATCGCTGTGCCGCTGCAGGTGGTACAGGAACAGGTTGGTCACGACGTGGTCGGAGTTCCAGCTGTGCACGGGGGTGCACCGCTCGTAGCGGCCGCTCGAATTCTGTTGCCGCAGAAGGCCGTAGTGCTCGAGGTAGTTGACCGCCTCGAGCAGGCTGAAACCGAAGACGGCCTGGATGATCACGAACGGGATCAGCGCCGGCCCGAAGACCGCGATCAGGATCCCCCACAACACCACCGACATGGCCCAGGCGTTGAGCACGTCGTTGGACGGGTACGTCACGGGATTCCACGGGTTCTTGCCCGACCGGCGAATCCGCTGGGCTTCCAGCCGCAGTGACGAGCGCAGGCTCCCGAAGACGCTGCGCGGCAAGAACTCCCAGAATGTTTCCCCGAAGCGCGACGAGGCGGGGTCCTCCGGGGTGGCCACCCGCACGTGGTGGCCGCGGTTGTGCTCGATGTAGAAGTGGCCGTAGCAGGTCTGCGCCAGCGTGATCTTGGACAGCCAGCGCTCCAGCGCATCCTTTTTGTGGCCCATCTCGTGCGCGGTGTTGATGCCGACGCCCCCGAGCACCCCGACCGACAACGCCACGCCCAGTTTGCCGGCCCAGCCCAGCGGCCCGTCATACCCCAGCCAGCTCAGGTTCGAGGCGGTGAACAGGTAGGCGCCGAAGACCACGCTGAGGTACTGGAACGGGATGAACGCGTAGGTGCAGTAGCGGTAGTACTTGTCGTTCTCCAGCTGCTGCATCACCTCGTCGGGCGGGTTCTGGCCGTCGGGCCCGAAGCGCAGGTCCAGGATCGGCAGCAGGACGTAGACCAGGATCGGACCGATCCACAGCGGCACCTGCGCGGCGCCGTGCCAGCCGAGCCGGTTCAGCGCCCAGACGAGGGGCAGCATCGCGAACAGCGCCGTCGGGGCGATCAGCCCCATCAGCCACAGGCGGCGCTTCTTGTCCCGCCAGACGGGCGCGCCGGTTCCCTGCTCTACCTGCGGTTCGAGTGTCGTCATATGCCCAACCTCCTTGTGAGTCACACCACGTTGAGATTGGACAATACCGGCGTTTGCGTCTTGTGTCTAGACAAACGTCGTTGTTTTGTAAAGTCGTTGCTACGGCACCGGGCTGTGGGGGTCCGCCTCGAGCGTGTCGGCGGGCTCGGACGCGACGGCCTCGCGTTCGCCCTGCACCGAGTGCCGGTAGCCGTAGGCGATGTAGATCGCCGTGCCGACCACCAGCCAGACCCCGAACCGGACCCAGGTGAGCGCGGTGAGGTTGAGCATCAGCCACACGCAGGCAGCGATCGAGGCGATCGGCAGCACCGGCACCCACGGCGCCTTGAAGCCGCGCTCCAGGTCCGGCCTGGTCCGGCGCAGCACGATCACGCCGGCGGAGACCAGGACGAAGGCGAACAGCGTGCCGACGTTGACCATCTCCTCGAGCTTGGTGATGGGGAACACCGACGCGGTCACGGCCACCACGAGGGCGACCAGCACGGTGATCCGCACTGGGGTGCCCCGCGAACCGGTCTTCGCCAGCGAGCGCGGCAACAGCCCGTCGCGCGCCATCGCGAACAGCACCCGGCACTGGCCGAGCATCAGCACCATCACGACGGTGGTCAATCCCGCGAGCGCGCCGATCGAGATGATCTTGCTGGCCCAGTGAATGCCGTTGGCGGTGAACGCCGTCGCCAGGTTCGCCTGCCCGCGGCCGCGCACCGTCTTGAGTTCCGTGTAGGAAACCATGCCGGACAACACGATCGCGACCGCGACGTAGAGCAGGGTCACGATGCCCAGCGACGCCAGGATCCCCCTGGGGACGTCGCGCTGCGGATTCTTGGTCTCCTCGGCCATGGTGGCGACGATGTCGAAACCGATGAACGCGAAGAAGACGATGGACGCCCCCGCCAGCACGCCGTACCAGCCGTAGTGGCTGCTGTGCGCCCCGGTCAGCAACGACAACACCGACTGGTCGATGCCCTTGGCCTCGCTGCTGGCTTCCGGTTTGGGAACGAACGGCGAATAGTTCGCGCGCTTGATGTAGAAGACCCCGACCACCACGACGAACAGCACGACCGACACCTTGATGCCGGTGACCACCGCGGAGAACCTCGACGACAGCTTGGTGCCCAGCGCGATCAGCGTCGCCACCCCCGCGACGATCACCAGCGCGCCCCAGTCGACCTGGGCCGACCCGAATTCGACTGTGCCACCGGCGAACCCGAACACCGTGCCCAGGTAGCTCGACCAGCCCTTGGCCACCACGGCGGCGCCGATCGCCAATTCCAGCAGCAGGTTCCAGCCGATGATCCAGGCCAGGAACTCCCCGAAGGTCGCGTAGGAGAAGGTGTAGGCGCTACCGGCCACCGGCAGGGTGGAAGCGAACTCGGCGTAACACAACGCCGCCAGCGCGCAGGTGCCGGCCGCGATGACGAACGACAACCAGATGGATGGCCCCGTGATGTCGCCCGTCGTCGACGCGGTGACGGTGAAGATGCCGGCGCCGATCACCACCGCGACGCCGAAGACGACCAGGTCCCACCAGGTGAGGTCCTTGCGCAACTTGGTGTCCGGCTCGTCGGTGTCGGCGATCGATTGTTCCACCGACTTCGTGCGCCATCGATTGGCCATGCAACCGCCCTTTCCCAACGCTGGGAGCCATTGGTCCGACACAGTACTGGGTACTCCCCACGGATGCCGGACAGCAAAGCAAACACGCGGGCGCACGCGGTCGTGATCGGGGGGAGCATCGCCGGGCTGTGCGCCGCGCGGGTGCTGTCGGACACGTATGCGCGGGTGACGGTCTTCGAGCGCGACGAGTTGCCGGCCGTCCCGGCGAACCGGGCGACGGTGCCCCAGGACCGGCACCTGCACATGTTGATGGCGCGCGGGGCGATCGAATTCGAGAACCTCTTTCCCGGCCTGCTCGACGGCATGGTGGCCGCCGGCGTGCCCAAGCTGGAGAACCGGCCCGATTGCATCCACCTGGGCGCCGCGGGCCATGTCCTGGGCACCGGGCAAACCCTGCGCGACGAATTCACCGCCTATGTGCCCAGCCGGCCGCACCTGGAATGGCAGTTGCGCAGACGGGTTCAGCGCCTCGGCAACGTCATCATCGTGCGGCGCTCGGTGGCCGAACCGCGGTTCGACCGCACGCGGCAACGGGTGACCGGCGTGCTGGTGGATCCGGCCGATCCCGCCGACGGCGAGCCGGAATTCGTGCGCGCGGACCTCGTCGTCGACGCGGCGGGGCGGGGCACCCGGCTGCCGGTGTGGTTGACGCACTGGGGATTTGCGCGCCCCGTCGAGCAGGCCATCGACATCGGCATCAACTACGCCACCCAGCAGTTCCGCATCCCCGACGGGCTGATCGCGGAGAAGGTCGTGGTCGCCGGCGCCTCCCACGACCAATCCCTGGGGCTGGGCATGCTGTGCTACGAGGACGGCACCTGGGTCCTCACCACCTTCGGCGTGGCCGACGTCAAACCGCCGCGAACCTTCCCCGAGATGCTGGCGCTGGCCCAGCGACTGCTTCCCGCCCACTTCAACGCGGCGCTGGCACAGGCCGAGCCGCTGGGCGATCCGGCCTTCCACGCCTTCCCGGCCAGCCGCTGGCGCCGCTACGACAAAGTCGACCGCTTCCCAGGCGGCATCATCGCCTTCGGCGACGCGGTGGCCAGCTTCAACCCCACCTACGGCCAAGGCATGACGATGACCTCTTTGCAGGCCGGCCATCTGCGCCGCGCCCTGCAAGGCCCCGACGATCAACTGGCCGCGGCGCTCAATCGGGCCACCGCCAAGAGCACCTTCCCGGTGTGGATGATGAACGCCATCGGCGACATCACCTTCCACCACGCCGACACGTCGGGGCCGGTTCCCTGGTGGTGGCGGCCCTCCGGGGCGCTGTTCGACCAGTTCCTGGGCGCCGCCGAAACCGAACCCGTTCTGGCGGAATGGTTTTTGCGCCGGTTCTCGCTGCTGGACAGCCTCTATATGGTTCCGCCGCCGCGGATCATCGGCCGGGCCATCGCGCACAACGCACGGCTGTGGCTGAGCGAGCGACGCGAGGCCGTCAGACGGCGGCGAGGCGATCGCAAGCGCGGCGGCGGCGACCGCACGCGCGGCCGCGGCGACCGCAAGCGCGGCGAAGCCGGGCGCTGCGGGTCGCCGCGCTAGGCACGAGCCGGGCGAAGCGGGTCGCCACCATCAGGGCCGGCCGCTACAGCCCTACCGTCGCCCTGAACAGCTTGCTCGGCTCGTGCGCGACCAGCCGGATCGGAGCGTCATCGGCCGCCACCCACGCGGCCATCCCCCGCTTCAGGGTCAGCGAGCCGGACTTGCCGTGCACCGTCGTGGAACCCTGGATGCACAACAGGATCTGGGGCCCGTCGTGGCTACACGTCGCATCCACCTCGTGGCCGACGTACTCGTCTTCGAGCTCCAGCAGCGCGACGGCGAACTCGTCGGTCGGCGTCTCATAGATCAGCCCGAAGCCCTCGCGGCGGATGTGCGGCCGCAACTGCTCCTCGCTGGTGGGCGCGAAGTCCAGCACCCGCAGCAGCTCGGGCACGTCGACGTGCTTGGGGGTCAGCCCACCCCGTAACACGTTGTCGGAGTTGGCCATCACCTCCACCGCGAAACCCCGCAGGTAGGTGTGCAGGTTGCCGGCCGACACGAAGATGGCCTCACCCGGGCCCAGGCTGACGCGGTTGAGCAGCAGCGCCGCCAGCACGCCGGCGTCGCCGGGATAGCGTTCGCCGAGCTCGAGCACCGTCTTGGCCTCGGCCGCGAATTCCGTTGCCCCCGAACTGAGGTACGCGATCGCGCCGTCCAGCACCGCGGACACCAGCACGTCGATGTCGGGCTGCGGCGCGGTGATCCACGTCGTGAACAGCGCGCGCAGACCGTCGGCGTCGGACTGGTCGTTGAGCAGGTCGATGAAGGGATCGAGGTCGGAAACCGCCAAAGCCCGCAGCAGCTCGATCGTGCGCGACGCCGGGCGGAATCCGGCGAGCGCCTCGAACGGGTGCAGCGCCACCAGCAACTCGGGCTTGTGCGAGGTGTCGCGATAGTTGCGCACCGGCGAGGTCAGCGGGATGCCGACCCGCTCCTCGCGCAGGTAACCCTCGGCCGCCTGCGCGGCGCTCGGGTGCGCCTGCAACGACAGCGGCTCGTCGGCGGCCAGCACCTTGACGAGGAAGGGCAGCACGTCCCCGAAGCGGGCCCGCGACCCCGGCCCGAGCTGACCCTCCGGGTCGGCGTCGAGCGCTTCGAGCAACGTGATCTCGCCGTTGTCGGTTTCCAGCCAGGCCGGGTCGCCCGGGTGGGCGCCGAACCAGAGCTCGGCCTCCGGATGCGCCGCCGGCACCGGACGTTCGGTGAACTCGGCGATGGCGGTACGCGAACCCCACGCGTACGTTCTCAAGGCCCCGCGAAGCAGTTCCACTGTTCTATCTATCCCCGCACCAGTCGCATGTAAACCGCGGCCATCTCCAGCCGGACGGCCAATACTGCCAGCTGTTGCTCGGCGCGGCCGGGACCCCCCAGCGCAGGCGAAACACCGGAGCCGGCAGAACCGCCGGGTCCGTCGGGCACATCCTCGGCGGCGAGCAGGTAGACGTCGTCGAGCCCGGCGGTCCTGGCGGCCACCACCGTCTGCTCGTCGGCCAGGATGATCGCCAGCACCCGCAGCCGCGGCGGCAGCGGCCCGTCGAGCTCCTCGTCGTGGAACAAGGCGGCGTCGGGATCGGCGATCCCGCCACTCGAGGCCGCGGCGCGCAGGGCGACCACCGCGTCCGCCAGCCCGGTGGCCGGGGTCACCTGATTCGCGACGCGCAGCAGCACCGAGCTGCCGTGCCGCGCCAGCGCCAGCGTCGCGGCGCCGTCGCCGGCCAGCGCGACCTGGCGGTCGGCGATCCGCGCGGCCAGCAGCTTGGCTGGATTGGTGAACAGCTCGCGGCCGGCGCTGTTGCGCAGCGCCTCGGCGTCGAGCTCGTCGGCGAGCAACCCCAGGTCGATGCTGGGCCGCGGGTCGACGGCGTGCAGCACGGCAAGCCCGGCGGCCAGATACCGGCACAGCCCGAACTCGTCGCGAACCCACAGCCGGGGCGCCAGCACCGCCACGCGGCCTGCGGTGGAATCCCGCAGCGGGCCCTCATACGGCGCCACCACCACGACCCGCGCGCCGCGGCGCACCCCGGTCGCGGCGGCGGCGACCAGCGCGGGGTCGCCGGGATCGTCGCCCGCGACGATCAGCACGTCGAGCGGGCCCGCCCACGGGGGCGCCTCGGCGGCCAGCGTGAACGGCTGGGACGTCACCGAACCCAACGTCGCGGCCAGCATCGTCCCGGCGGTCTCGGCGGTGCCGCGGCCGGCCACCCAGATCACGCTGCGCGGACGGTCCTCGGCCCGCAGCGGGTCCAGCGCGCCCTCCTCAACCGCGGCGGCGACCGCGCGCACCTGCGCGCCGGCCGACGACGCGGCCCGCAGCAGGCCGTCGCGGTCGGCGGCCAGCAGGCCTTCGGTGTCTTCGAGATCGACCGCCCGGGTGGCGTTCACGGGGTGGCCCCGGCGCGCGACGTCTGCGCGGCGATTTCGGCGCTGATCTGGGCGACCATCGCGCCGACGTCCTCGGCGGTGCGGCCCTCCACATTGAGCCGCAGCAACGGCTCGGTGTTCGAGCTGCGCAGGTTGAACCAGTTGCCGTCGCCGAGGTCCACCGTCACGCCGTCCACGTGATCGAGGGAGTGGATGCGGGTGCCGAACGACCTCAGCACCGCCTCCGTGCACTGCGCGGCGTCGGCCACCGTGAAGTTGATCTCGCCGGACGATTCGTAACGCTGGTAGTCCGCGGTCAGCTCCGACAGCGGGCGGTCCTGCTCGCCGAGCGCGGCCAGCACGTACAGCGCCGCCAGCATCCCGGAGTCGGCGCCCCAGAAGTCGCGGAAGTAGTAGTGCGCCGAATGTTCGCCGCCGAAGATCGCGCCGGTGTCGGCCATCAGCGCCTTGATATAGGAGTGCCCCACCCGCGAGCGCAGCGGTGTGCCGCCGCGCTCGCTGACCAGTTCGGGCACCGCGCGCGAGGTGATCACGTTGTGGATGATCGTCGCGCCGATCTCGCGGCCCAGCTCGCGCGCGGCCACCAGGCTGGTCACGGTCGACGGCGACACGGGGTTGCCACCCTCGTCGACCACGAAGCAGCGGTCGGCGTCCCCGTCGAAGGCCAGCCCGATGTCGGCGCCGGTCTCGCGCACGAACGTCTGCAGGTCCACCAGGTTGGCGGGTTCGAGCGGGTTGGCCTCGTGATTGGGGAAGAAGCCGTCGAGCTCGAAGTACAACGGCAACAACGTGATCGAGCCGATCGGGCCGAGCACCGCGGGGGTGGTCAGACCGGCCATGCCGTTGCCGGCGTCGACGGCCACGCGCAGCGGGCGCAGCCCGGAGGTGTTCACCAGGGACCGCAGGTATTGCCCGTAGTCGGCCAGCACGTCGCGGTCGGTGACCGTTCCGGGCGGGCCGTCGTGGCCCGCGGAGCCCTCGACGCCGGCGATGACGTCGTCGGCGATGACGCGCAACCCGCTCTCGGCGCCCACGGGTTTGGCCCCCGCCCGGCACAGCTTGATTCCGTTGTAGGCGGCCGGGTTATGGCTCGCGGTGAACATCGCGCCCGGGCAGTCCAGCAGCCCGGAGGCGAAGTAGAGCTGATCGGTGGACGCCAAACCGATGCGCACCACGTCGAGACCCTGGCCGGTGACGCCGTCGGCGAACGCGGCGGCCAGGGTGGGCGAACTGTCGCGCATGTCGTGGCCGATCACGACTTGGCGGGCGCCCTCGGCGCGCATCAGGCGGGCGAAGGCCGCGCCCAGATCGGTAACCAGCGGCTGGTCGAGCTCTTCGCCGACTAGACCACGCACGTCGTAAGCCTTGACGACACGGTGGACAGTCGCGGCGGGCCGAGACATGCGGGACTCCTGACGACGTGAACTCTTGGCCGTCAGCCTATCGGGCGAAAGAGAACACGAGCCGCGGTGCGGGCGGATTGGCCAGGACCGCCTAGTCGGCCGGGTCGGGCAACACGCGCAGATGCCCGCGGCGCCGCCCCGACCGATGCTCCGGCGGGGCGAGCACACTGCTGCTGGGCGCGGTGGCCTGGGAGCCGCCGTGGTGGATGTGCGGGTCCGCGAAGCCGTTCACGGGCGAGACGGTGCCGCCGTACGGCGCGCCGCGCTCCCCGGAACCACCTTCGCGGACCGCGTCGGCCAACGCGACAAGGTCGTCGTCGTCGGGGTGATTGGGCTCGGAAACAAGGGGACCGGCATGGCGCACCAGCTCCCATCCGCGGGGAGCGGTGATGCGGCCGGCGTGGTTGACGCACAAATCCCAAGAATGGGGTTCCCGAGCGGTCGCCAGCGGGCCGACGACTGCCGTCGAGTCCGAATAGACGAACGTTAGGGTCGCCACGGCATAGTGCGGGCACCCGGGCCGGCAACAGCGACGGGGAACGTTCACGTTCGAAAGGCTATCGTGCACAAACGCCGCCCAAGCGCCGGACACGCGCAACCGGACGGGCGCCGATGTGCAACCGTTACCATCGGCGCGTGGGCGATTCGCGCAGTTCCCCGCGAAGAGATCGGTTTTCGGACGGATCGGCTCCGCGCCGACCGGTCACCCATCGACTCTTCCGCAGGGGTCGCGAGATGCGCGGCCCGCTGCTGCCCCCCAGCGTGCCGGGGTGGCGCAGCCGCGCCGAGCGGTTCGACATGGCGGTGCTGGAGGCCTACGAACCCATCGAGCGGAACTGGCAGGACCGGCTGACCGAGCTCGACGTGGCGGTCGATGAGATTCCGCGGATCGCGGCCAAGGATCCCGAGAGCGTGCAGTGGCCACCCGAGGTGATCGCCGACGGACCGATCCCCCTGGCCAGGTTGATCCCGGCCGGTGTCGACATCCGCGGCAACTCCACGCGGGCGCGAATTGTGCTGTTCCGCAAGCCAATTGAGCGAAGGGCCAAGGACACAGTCGAACTCGGCGACTTGCTGCACGAGATCCTGGTGGCCCAGGTGGCCATCTATCTCGACGTTGAACCGTCGGTCATCGATCCGACGATCGACGACGAATAACTACGGTGCGCGGCGTTTAGATGATGCCGCGCTTGAGGCGGCGGCGCTCGCGTTCGGACAGACCGCCCCAGATGCCGAAGCGCTCGTCATGCTCGAGCGCGTACTCGAGGCACTCGTGGCGCACCTCGCAGCCCAGGCAGATCTTCTTGGCCTCGCGGGTGGACCCACCCTTTTCCGGGAAGAAGGCTTCGGGGTCGGTTTGGGCGCACAGCGCTCGGTCCTGCCATTGGTCGGCGACGGGCGCCGGCAACGGCTCGGGCTCGAATGCGACTGGCGCATCAGGAACCACGGTCAGGTGCGGCCGGGCGGGACGGTCCGGCGCCGAGTCGATCGGGGTGTGCGGCGTGCTCGCCATGGCGCCTCGAAAAGTTTCGTAAGACATACGGTCGTCCGCCTCCTCAGCTTGATTGGAGAGAGAGTGTTTGATTCCCACTGTTCTGATGTACAGACAATTCGAACAAGTGATCGAATCTCGGTCTGCGACACCGGAGTCGGCCGGCCAACCGGGAAATGACACTGATGTGATTAGACACGGGTTGATCTGCCGGGTCAAGCACTTCGGCGAATTTCCATACCATCTCGTGATCGAATTTCGGCGTTTCTGTTGCTTTGGGCCGTCGGCGTGTCGATCACATAGCCCCCAACTTCCCCACAAGTGGTGGGGAAGCCCAACTTTGAGGCAGCCCCGACGGGCCCGCCACCGCGCTGTCGACGGGCAGTACTGTCGTGCTGTGTGAGGCTCAAGTGAAGGTCACCGTTCTGGTCGGTGGGGTTGGTGGCGCCCGCTTCCTGCTGGGGGTTCAACAGTTGTTCGGACTGGGTCAATTTCACACGCTACGGCGCCCAGACACGGAAGCCGGCAGTCACGAGCTGACGGCGATCGTCAACGTTGGCGATGACGCCTGGATCCACGGACTGCGAGTCTGCCCCGATTTGGACACCTGCATGTACACCTTAGGTGGAGGTGTCGACCCGGAGCGAGGGTGGGGGCACCGCGACGAAACCTGGCACGCCAAAGAGGAATTGGCGCGCTACGGGGTGCAGCCGGACTGGTTCGGACTCGGCGACCGCGACTTGGGCACCCACCTGGTGCGCACCCAGATGATCAACGCCGGCTACCCGCTGTCACAGATCACCACGGCGCTGTGCGACCGCTGGCAACCGGGCGCGCGGCTGCTGCCGGTCACCGACGACCGCTGCGAGACGCACGTGGTGATAACCGATCCCGACGACGGCAGCCGGCGGGCCATCCACTTCCAGGAGTGGTGGGTGCGCTACCGCGCCCAGGTGCCCACCCACAGCTTCGCCTTCGTCGGCGCCGAAAAGGCAGCCGCCACAACCGAAGCCACGGCGGCCATCGCCGACGCCGACGTCATCCTGCTGGCCCCGTCGAACCCGGTGGTGAGCGTCGGCGCCATTCTGGCCGTCCCCGGCGTCCGCGGCGCGCTGCGCGCGGCGAAGGCCCCGGTCGTCGGCTACTCGCCGATCATCGGTGGAAAGCCGTTGCGCGGCATGGCCGATGCCTGCCTGTCGGTGATCGGCGTCGAGTCCACCGCCGAGGCCGTCGGCCGCCACTACGGCGCGCGTGGGGGCACCGGCATCCTGGATTGCTGGCTGGTGAGCGAAGGCGACTCAGCCGACATCGACGGCGTGGCGGTGCGCTCGGTGCCGCTGGTGATGACCGACCCCGGGGCGACCGCCGAGATGGTCCGCGCCGGGCTGGAGCTGGCGGGGGTGGCGCCGTGACCCACAACGCTCCACCCGGCGAGCACGGCACCGCCGCCGCGATCGAGATCCTGCCCGTCGCCGGTCTGCCCGAGTTCCGGCCCGGCGACGATCTAGGCGCGGCCGTCGCCGCCGGGGCACCCTGGCTGCGCGACGGCGACGTCGTGGTGGTCACCAGCAAGGCGGTGTCCAAATGCGAGGGCCGGCTGGTGCCGGCGCCCCGCGACCCGGAAGAGCGCGACCGGCTGCGGCGCAAGTTGGTCGACGACGAAGCCGTGCGCGTGCTGGCCCGCAAGGGCAAGACCTTGATCACCGAGAGCCGGATCGGGCTGGTCCAGGCCGCCGCGGGCGTGGACGGCTCCAACGTCGGGCGCGACGAGCTGGCGCTGCTGCCCGTCGACCCGGACGGCAGCGCCGCCACGCTGCGCGCCGCGCTGCGCGAGCGGCTCGGCGTCGAGGTCGCCGTCGTCATCACCGACACGATGGGCCGCGCCTGGCGCAACGGCCAGACCGACGCGGCGGTGGGCGCGGCGGGTCTGGCTGTGCTGCATGGCTATTCGGGGGCGCTCGACCAACACGGCAACGAGTTGCTGGTCACCGAGGTCGCGGTCGCCGACGAGATCGCCGCGGCCGCCGATCTGGTCAAGGGCAAATTGACCGCGATGCCGGTGGCGGTGGTGCGCGGACTGTCCGTGACCGACGACGGCTCGACGGCGCGGCGCCTGCTGCGGCCCGGCACCGAAGACCTGTTCTGGCTCGGCACCGCCGAGGCGATCGACCTGGGCCGCCGCGAAGCGCAGCTGCTGCGCCGATCGGTGCGCCGGTTCGGCGCCGAGCCCGTCCCGGCCGATCTGGTGGAGGCGGCCGTCGCCGAGGCCCTCACCGCCCCGGCCCCCCACCACACCCGCCCGGTGCGGTTCGCCTGGCTGCAAAACCGGGCCACGCGGGCCCGACTGCTGGATCGGATGAAGGACAAGTGGCGCGCCGACCTCGCCGGCGACGGTAAGCCCGCCGACGCCATCGAGCGCCGGGTGGCGCGCGGCCAGATCCTCTACGACGCGCCCGAAGTCGTCATCCCGATCCTGGTTCCCGACGGCGCGCATTCCTATCCCGACGCCGCCCGCACCGACGCCGAGCACACCATGTTCACCGTGGCCGTCGGGGCGGCCGTGCAGGCCCTGCTGGTCGCGCTGGCGGTGCGCGGGCTGGGCAGCTGCTGGATCGGGTCGACGATTTTCGCCGCCGACCTGGTGCGCGCCGAGCTCGAGCTGCCCGCCGACTGGGAGCCGTTGGGCGCCATCGCCATCGGCTACGCCGCCGAGCCCGCCGGCCCGCGCGACGCCGCGGACCCCGGGGATCTGCTGATCCGCAAGTAATACTTGAGCCCATGAACTTCGCGGGCAAGGCGGCGGCGTCGGCCGACAAGGTCCGCGGCGGCTACTACACCCCCGCGCCGGTGGCACGGTTTTTGGCCCGCTGGGTTCGCGAGGCCGGCCCCAAGATCGTCGAACCCTCCTGCGGTGACGGCGCGATCCTGCGCGAGCTGGCCGCGCTCAGCGACCGCGCCCACGGCGTCGAGCTGATCGCGCGCGAGGCGGCCAAGGCCCGCCGGTTCGCTCCCGTCGACACCGACAGCCTGTTCACCTGGCTGGCCGGCGCCGCTGAAGCCGGGGCCGGCGGCTGGGACGGCGTCGCCGGCAATCCGCCCTACATCCGGTTCGGCAACTGGGCCCCGCAGCACCGCGACCCGGCGCTGGAATTGATGCGGCGCGAGGGCCTGCGGCCGAGCAGGCTGACCAACGCGTGGGTGCCGTTCGTCGTGGCGAGCACGATGTTGGTGCGCGACGGCGGGCGGGTGGGCCTGGTGCTCCCGGCCGAGCTGCTGCAGGTCACCTACGCGGCGCCGTTGCGCGACTTTCTGCTGAGCCGATTCCGCGACATCACGCTGCTGACCTTCGAGCGGCTGGTGTTCGACGGCATCCTGCAGGAGGTCGTGTTGTTCTGCGGCGTCACCGGCCCCGGCCCCGCCCGCATCCGCACCGTGCACCTGCCCGACGCCGACGCGCTGGCGCGGGCGGACCTGGACGCCGAATGGGCGCCCGCGCTGCTGCACGAAAACGAGAAGTGGACCAAGTACTTTCTGGACCCCGCCGCGATCCGGCTGCTGCGCGCGCTCAAGGCCTCCGACGCCTTGCTCCCGCTCGGGTCTCTGGCCGAGGTGGACGTGGGCATCGTGACCGGGCGCAACGCGTTTTTCACCCTGACCGACGCCCAGGCCCGGGAGCGGGGATTGCGGCCGCATTGCGTCCCGCTCGTCTCGCGCAGCGCCCAGCTGTCCGGGCTGATCTACGACACCGATTGCCGGGCAAGCGATGTCGCCTCCGCGCACCGCAGCTGGCTGCTCAACGCGCCACGCGAGCCGGCCGATCCCGCGTTGATCGCCCACATCCGCGCCGGGGAGGCGGCCGGCGTGCACCGCGGCTACAAGTGCTCGATCCGCACGCCCTGGTGGAGCACGCCGTCGCTGTGGGCGCCAGACCTGTTCCTGCTGCGCCAGATTCACCGGGCGCCGCGGCTGACCGTCAATGGTGTGGGCGCCACGAGTACCGACACCGTCCATCGGGTGCGCCTCGCCCGCTCCCGCGGGCGCCCCGTCGACCCGGCGGCGCTGGCCGCGGTGTTCCACAACAGCGTGACGTTCGCCTTCACCGAGATCATGGGCCGCAGCTACGGCGGGGGCGTGCTGGAGCTCGAACCCCGCGAGGCCGAGCAGCTGCCCGTTCCCGCGCCCGAACACGCCGATCCCGACCTCGCCGGCGACGTCGATCTGCTGTTGAAGGCCAACGAGATCGAGAAGGCGCTCGACCTCGTCGACCGTCGCGTGCTGATCGACGGGCTGGGACTGCCGGCCGAGACCGTGGCGGACTGCCGCGCGGCGTGGGCGTCGCTGGCCCATCGCAGGAAACGGCGGGGCTCGCGGTGACCCTGCGGGAGTCGGTGATCGCGATCCTGTCCGACTGGGAACCCCCGGACGCGGGCCAGGATTCGTTGCGGCACGCCGTTTTGGCGTTCGTAGCGGCCCGCGAGGACGCGTGCCGCCGCGAGTGCGTGCCGGGGCATGTCACCGCGTCGGCGTTGGTGCTCGATCACAGCGGCGGCCGGGTGCTGCTGACGTTGCATCGTCGCCTGGGCCGCTGGGTGCAGCTGGGCGGCCATTGCGACGACGACGACGCCGACATCGTCGCCGCGGCGATGCGCGAGGCCACCGAGGAGTCCGGGG
Organism: Mycobacterium sp. NTMscope_Eco_3; assembly: GCF_976985685.1. Taxonomy (NCBI): domain Bacteria; kingdom Bacillati; phylum Actinomycetota; class Actinomycetes; order Mycobacteriales; family Mycobacteriaceae; genus Mycobacterium; species Mycobacterium sp. NTMscope_Eco_3. The sequence continues at coordinate 4,223,851 of NZ_CDRJYZ010000001.1, forward strand.
TCGACGAGCTGCGCATGGAACCCGGGTTGGCCGCGGTGCACGTGCATCCGGTGGTGTGCTCGCTGGGCGTGCCCACCCGCCATCTGGATTTGCAGTTCGTGGCGCACGCGCCGGCCGGGGCGCGGATCGCGATCAGCGACGAGTCGGAGGACCTGCGCTGGTGGCCGGCCGACGCGCTGCCCGCCGGGACCGATCACGCGCTGGCGTACCTGGTGTCGCGGGCCACGCGTGCCCGTTAGCCGCCGCGTGTGCGGCTAGCTTCACGTTCGGCCTCGAGCGTGCGGCTGGCTTCACGTTCGGGGACGCGAAGGCACCCCCGCCTTCAGACGTCGCTCGAGTAGCGGATCCCGCCGTCGGGAATTGACACGCCGGGCCACACCCGGGCGCCGCGCAGCAGTTCGCACCGCGCGCCGATGTCGGCGCCGTCGCCGATCACGCCGTCGCGCACCAGCGCCCGCGGGCCGATGCGCGCGCCGAAGCCGATGATCGAGCGCTCGATCACGCTGCCGGCCTCGACCTTGGCGCCGTCGAAGATCACCGCGCCGTCGAGCCGGACGCCGGGCCCGATCTCGGCGCCGCGCCCCACCACGGTGCCGCCGATCAGCACCGCGCCCGGGGACACCGCCGCGCCGTCGTGCACCAGTTGCTCGCCGCGGTGGCCGTGCAGGGCGGGCGACGGCGCGATGCCGCGCACCAGATCCGCCGACCCCCGGACGAAGTCTTCGGGGGTGCCCATGTCGCGCCAGTAGCTGGCGTCGACGTAGCCGCAGACCTTGACGCCGGGATCGGACAGCAGCGCGGGGAACACCTCGCGCTCCACCGAAACCTCACGGCCGCGCGGGATCCGGTCGATCATCTCGCGCGAGAACACGTAACAGCCGGCGTTGATCTGGTCGGTCGGCGGATCCTGGGTCTTTTCCAAAAAGGCGGTGACCCTGCCCTCCTCGGTGGTCACGCAGCCAAACGCCCGCGGGTCGCCCACCCGCACCAGGTGCAGGGTGACGTCGGATTCCTGGGCGCGGTGAAAGTCGAGCATCTGGCCCAGGTCGGAGCCCGACAGCACGTCGCCGTTGAACACCATCGCGGTGTCGTGCCGCAGGTGGCCGACGACATTGGCGATGCCGCCGCCGGTGCCCAGCGGGCTCTCCTCGGTGACGTATTCGATCTGCAGGCCCAGCTTGGAGCCGTCACCGAACTCCGCCTCGAATACGCCGGCCCGGTACGACGTGCTCAGGACGACGTGCTCGATGCCCGCCGCGGCGACCCGCGACAGCAGGTGGGTGAGGAACGGCAGCCCGGCGGTGGGCAGCATGGGCTTGGGCGCCGACAGCGTCAGCGGCCGCAGCCGGGTGCCCTTGCCGCCGACCAGGATCACGACGTCGACTTGTGGAGTTCCCACCTCAGTGTCGCCCTTCCGCCAGTTTGGCCCGGCCCGACGCGCGCACCGCGCTGCGCACCATCAGGCGGGAACGGACCGCCAACGAGGCGCGCAGCGTCCAGCGCAGCGGCGCGCGCAACCAACCGGCGTGCCGGTCGGCCAGAAACATATACGTGCTCTTGTGATGGGCGGCCAGGTGGCTGGCCGGGTCCCCGCCCGTGGAGTGGCCCTTGTGGTGCAGGACCTCCGCCGACGGCACGTAGACCGACAGCCAGCCGGCCTTGCCGAGCCGGTCGCCGAGGTCGACGTCCTCCATATACATGAAGTAGCGCTCGTCGAAGCCGCCGATCTGGCCGAACGCCGACCGGCGCACCAGCAGGCACGACCCCGACAGCCAGCCCACCGGGCGCTCGCTGGGCTCCAGCCGCTCCTGGCGGTACGCCGCCGACCACGGGTTGGTTTTCCAGAACGGCCCGACGACCGCGTGCATGCCGCCGCGGATCAGGCTGGGCAGATGCCGCGCCGACGGATACACCGACCCGTCGGGATCGCGGACCAGCGGGCCCAGCGCACCGGCCCGCGGCCAGCGCGACGCCGCGTCCAGCAGGGCGTCGATGCTGCCCGGGCCCCACTGCACGTCCGGGTTGGCCACGATCACCCAGTCGTCCTCGCGGTCCAGCTGGGCGACGGCGCGATTCACCGCGGTCCCGTAGCCGAGGTTGGCGCCGGTGTGAAACAGCCGCACGTTGGGATAGCGATCGACCGCGGCCTGCGGGGTGCCGTCGGTGGAGCCGTTGTCGGCCAGCAGCACGCACACCTCGCGCTCCGTGGCCAGCGACAGCGAGGCCAGGAAGCGCTCCAGGTGCGGACCCGGTGAATAGGTCACCGTCACGACCGGCAGCACGTCAGTCACGCGTAGAGGGTAACGGTCGATCGGCCGCGACACCGCTGGCAGCGTCGCTTTGCGAGGCGGCCATGGCCGCGACAAGCGCAGGGCGCCAGGGCCTTAGCGGCCGCAGCCCGGCCGCCGCGGACTGTCCGCTGCCCAGCGCGGAGTACGCCGGCCGCGGCGCCGGTCGGGGAAAGCGGTCGGTGCCGACCCGTTGCACCCGGGCCGGGTCGGCGCCGCATTCCTCGAAGACGGCGCGGGCCTGGTCGAACCGCGAGACCGCGCCCTCGTTGGCGGCGTGCAGGATCGGGCCGGGCACGCGGTCGTCGACGATCTGCAGCAGCGCGGCGGCCAGGTCGCCGACGTAGGTCGGGGAGCCGATCTGGTCGTCGACGACGTCCACCGGGCCGTCCCCGGCGGCCAGCCGGCGCATGACGGCGACGAAGTCCTTGCCGGTGCCGCCGGTGTAGACCCAGGCGGTGCGGACCACGACCGCCTCGGGCAGCGCCGCCAACACGGTCTGCTCCCCCGCGACCTTGCTGCGGGCGTACACGCCCTGCGGCGCGGTTTGGTCGCTGGGCTCGTACGGCCAGGGCGGCGCGCCGCCGAAGTCGCCGTTAAAGACGTAGTCGGTGGACACGTGGATCAACTGGGCGCCGGCCCGCGCGCAGGCCCGCGCGATGTGCCCAGGACCGGCCTCGTTGACCGCGAAGGCGCCGGCCTCGTCGGTTTCGGCGCCGTCGACATCTGTGTAGGCCGCGCAGTTGATCACCACGTCGCCGCGCTGCACGATCCGCTCGGCCGCCGCGGGGTCGGTGATGTCCCACTGCGCTGACCCGCGTGCCAGGACCTCCCGGCCCTGACCTGCCGCCAGCGAGCTCAAATAGCCGCCCAGCTGCCCACCGGCCCCGGCGATCACGATCCTGCCTGACATGGTTCGAGTTTGGCATGGCCGGGCGAAGCCCAGAAAAGCGCGGGGCCCAAGATATCGCGGGGCGGCGCGGGCCACGCCGCGATCGGCTACCCGTGAAGCTGATGTGTCGCAAGTAATGTAGTGGGATGCCTGTGCAACGTGTGGTTCGTGTGATTACCACCGTGCTGACGCTCGCGGTCGTCGTCGGCACCGGGATCGCGTGGAGCAATGTCCGGTCCTTCGAAGACGGCATCTTTCACATGTCGGCGCCCTCGCTGGGCAAGGGCGGCGACGACGGCGCGATCGACATCCTGTTGGTCGGCCTCGACAGCCGCACCGACGCGCACGGCAACCCGCTGTCCCAAGAGGAACTGGACACGCTGAAGGCCGGCGACGAGGAAGCCACCAACACCGACACGATCATCCTCATCCGGATCCCCAACAACGGGAAGTCGGCGACCGCGATCTCGATCCCGCGCGACTCCTACGTCGCCGCCCCTGGGCTGGGCAAGACCAAGATCAACGGCGTCTACGGCCAGACCCGGGAAGCCAAGCGCGCCAGCCTGGTCAGGGCCGGCGATGCCGCGGCGGATGCGGCCGCCCAGGGCACCGAGGCCGGCCGCGAGGCGCTGATCAAGACCGTCGCCGACCTCACCGGCGTCACCGTCGATCACTACGCCGAGATCGGCCTGCTCGGTTTCTCGCTGATCACCGACGCCCTCGGCGGCGTCGACGTCTGCCTCAAAGAGCCGGTGTTCGAACCGCTTTCGGGTGCGGACTTCCCGGCGGGCCCGCAACGGCTCAGCGGCCCGGAGGCGCTCAGCTTCGTGCGCCAGCGCCACGAACTGCCGCGCGGCGACCTGGACCGGGTGGTGCGCCAGCAGGTGGTGATGGCCTCGCTGGCCCATCGGGTCATCTCCGGCAAGACGTTGTCCAGCCCCACCACGGTGCGGCGCCTGGAATCCGCAGTGCAGCGTTCGGTGGTGATCTCGGCCGGGTGGGACGTGATGGATTTCGTGCAGCAGATGCAGAAGCTGGCGGGCGGCAACGTCGCGTTCGCCACCATCCCGGTGCTCGACGGCGCCGGCTGGAGCGACGACGGCATGCAGAGCGTGGTGCGGGTGGACCCGCACCAGGTGGCCGATTGGGTCGGCGGCCTGCTGCACGAGCAGGAGCAGGGCAAGACCGAGGAGATCGCCTACACGCCCGCGAAGACCACCGCCAGCGTCGTCAACGACACCGACATCAACGGGCTGGCCGCGGCGGTGTCAGACGTGTTGAGCGCCAAGGGCTTTGCCACCGGCACGGTGGGCAACAACGACGGCGGGCACGTCAAGGCCAGCCAGGTCCGCGCCGCCAAGATCGACGACATGGGGGCAAAGGAGGTCTCCAAGGAACTGGGTGGGTTGCCGGTGATCGCCGACACCTCGCTGGCGCCGGGCGTGGTGCGCGTGGTGCTGGCCAACGACTACAGCGGGCCGGGCTCGGGCCTGTCCGGCACCGAATCGATCATGCCCGCCCGGGTGTCCACCGCCGGCGCGGTGACCGCCAACGCGGGCGCTCCCCCGCCGTCGCCGATCCTGACCGCCGGTTCCGACAAGCCGGAGTGCATAAACTAACGACCCGTGCATCAACTGAGCACGCTGAGCGGTGCCATCCTCGATCCGATGCTGCGGTCCGACCCGGTCGGCCCGCGGATCACGTACTACGACGACGCGACCGGCGAGCGCATCGAATTGTCCGGGGTGACGCTGGCCAACTGGGCCGCCAAGACGGGCAACCTGTTGCGCGACGAACTGGGGGCCGGGGCGGCCAGCCGCGTCGCGATCCTGCTGCCCGCGCACTGGCAGACGGCGGCCGTGCTGTTCGGGGTGTGGTGGATCGGCGCCGAGGCGGTGCTGGCGGGCCCGGCCGACCTGGCGCTCTGCACCATCGAGCGGCTGGACGAAGCCGACGACGCGGTGGCGGGAGGCGAGGTCGCGGTGCTGTCGCTCGACGCGTTCGGCCGCCCCGCGCCCGACCTGCCGATCGGCGTGACCGACTACGCCACCGCGGTGCGGGTGCACGGCGACCAGATCGTTCCCGAACCGCGCCCGGGCCCGGCGCTGGGTGGGCGCTCGGTCGACGAGGTGCTTGCGGACTGTCAAACCTCCGCGGCGACAAGGGGTTTGACGTCGAGCGACCGCGTGCTGTCCGGTAAGCCGTGGACCGACCCCGCCGAGCTGGTGGACGGCCTGCTGGCGATCATGGCCGTCGGCGCCTCGCTGGTGCAGGTGGCCAACGCCGATCCGGACGCGCAGTCGCGCCGCATCGAGACCGAAAAGGTCACCCGGGTGCTGTAACCCGCCCGGCGGGGCCACCGCCGTCGATACATATTGATATCGCAATATTTCGATGTTAACGTCGAGCGGACATGGGCTAAACGCTGAGACGACGAGGAAGGTTGCGGTGATGGCGGTGTACGGGCTCTTGGCGAAGGCGGCGGGGACGGTCGTCACCGGGCTGGTCGGCGTGACGGCCTACGAGGTGGTGCGCAAGGCCGTGGCCAAGGCGCCGCTGCACGAGACCGCGGTGAAGGGCGCCGAGCTCGGGCTCCGTGGCACCCGCAGGGCCGAGGAGGCCGCCGAGTCGGCGCGCCTGCGCCTCGCCGACGTGATGGCCGAGGCCCGCGAGCGCATCGGCGAGGAGGCGCCCACGCCGTCGATCGCCGACACCCACGACCACGAGCACTGATCGCCACGATGGACCTAGCCCTAGTCCCCGACGTTGCAGACGAGGTACGGGCGAATGACCCCGCGCTGCAGGTGATTTCGGATGCCGCCGGGCGCATGCGGGTCTCGGTCACCTGGGTGCGCGCCGATTCGCGGCGCGCCGTCGCGGTCGAGGAGGCCGTCGCCAAGTGCGAGGGCGTGCGCGTGGTGCACGCCTACCCGCGCACCGGATCGGTGGTCGTCTGGTATTCGCCCCGGCGCTGCGACCGGTCCTCGGTGCTCGCGGCCATCGGCGACGCGGCACACGTCGCCGCCGAGCTGATCCCGGTCCGCGCGCCGCATTCCTCCGAGATCCGCAACGCCGACGTGCTGCGCATGGTGATCGGTGGCGCGGCGCTGGCCCTGCTCGGGGTGCGCCGCTACGTGTTCGCCCGGCCGCCGCTGCTCGGCCCCAGCGGCCGGCTGTTCGCCACCGGCGTCACCGTCTTCACCGGCTATCCCTTCCTGCGCGGCGCGCTGCGCTCGTTGCGCTCCGGCAGGGCCGGGACCGACGCGCTGGTCTCCGCGGCGACCGTGGCGAGCCTGGTGCTGCGGGAGAACGTCGTCGCGCTGACCGTGCTGTGGCTGCTCAACATCGGTGAGTACCTGCAGGACCTGACGCTGCGACGGACCCGGCGGGCTATCTCGGAGCTGCTGCGCGGCAACCAGGACACGGCATGGCTCCGCCTCGACGACGGCAACGAAGTGCAGGTGCCGATCGACACCGTGCAGATCGGCGACGAGGTCGTGGTGCACGACCACGTCGCGATCCCGGTCGACGGCGAGGTGGTCGACGGCGAGGCCGTCGTCAACCAGTCCGCGATCACCGGGGAGAACCTGCCGGTCAGCATCGTGGCGGGCGCGCACGTACACGCCGGTTCGGTGGTGGTGCGCGGGCGGCTGGTGGTGCGGGCCAGCGCGGTCGGCAATCAGACCACCATCGGGCGCATCATCGCCCGGGTCGAAGAGGCGCAGCACGACCGGGCGCCGATCCAGACCGTCGGCGAAAACTTCTCTCGCCGTTTCGTTCCCACCTCGTTCATCGTCTCGGCCATCACGCTGGCGGTCACCGGTGACGTCCGCCGGGCGATGACGATGCTGCTCATCGCCTGCCCGTGCGCGGTGGGTTTGGCCACCCCGACGGCGATCAGCGCGGCGATCGGCAACGGCGCGCGCCGCGGGATTCTGATCAAGGGCGGTTCGCACCTCGAGCAGGCCGGCCGGGTGGACGCGATCGTGTTCGACAAGACCGGCACGCTCACCGTCGGGCGGCCGGTGGTCACCAATATCATTGCGCTGCACAAGGACTGGCAGCCCGAGCAGGTGCTGGCCTATGCGGCCAGCTCGGAGATCCACTCCCGCCACCCGCTGGCCGAGGCGGTGATCCGCTCCACCGAGGAGCGCCACATCACCATCCCGCCGCATGAGGAGTGTGAGGTGCTGGTCGGGCTGGGCATGCGGACCTGGGCCGACGGCCGCACCCTGCTGCTGGGCAGCCCCGGGCTGCTGCGCTCCGAAAAGGTCAGGGTGTCCAAGAAGGCGTCGGAATGGGTGGACCGGCTGCGCCGCGAGGCCGAGACGCCGCTGCTGCTGGCGGTCGACGGCAAGCTGGTGGGGTTGATCAGCCTGCGCGACGAGGTGCGGCCGGACGCCGCCGATGTGCTGAAAAAGTTGCGCGCCAACGGCATTCGCCGGATCGTGATGCTCACCGGCGATCACCCGGACATCGCCGAGGTGGTGGCGGGCGAACTCGGGATCGACGAGTGGCGCGCCGAGGTGATGCCGGAGGACAAGCTCGCGGCGGTGCGCGAACTGCAGGACGCGGGGTTCATCGTCGGCATGGTCGGCGACGGCATCAACGACGCCCCCGCGCTGGCGGCCGCCGACATCGGCATCGCCATGGGGCTGGCCGGGACCGACGTCGCGGTGGAGACCGCCGACGTGGCGCTGGCCAACGACGACCTGCACCGCCTGCTCGACGTGCGGGACCTGGGGGCCCGCGCCGTCGACGTCATCCGGGAGAACTACAGCATGTCCATCGCCGTCAACGCCGCCGGGCTGATCATCGGCGCGGGCGGGGCGCTGTCCCCGGTGCTGGCGGCGATTCTGCACAACGCGTCGTCGGTGGCGGTGGTGGCCAACAGCTCCCGGCTGATCAGATATCGGCTGGATGTGCCGCGCGACAACGGTGATCGCCAGCGCGGCGAAGCCGGGCGCAGCGGGTCACCGCGCAACAGCGGTGAGCGCGGCGGAAGCTAGCAGCCGCACTGCTCGCCGCGCCAAGCGCGCACGCCCTGCCACACGGCGACACCGGCGATCGCGAGCCCCACGGCGGGGTCGATCCACCATGCGCTCGACCACAGCGCCGTCGCGGCAAGGCCGATCAGCACGCCGGCGGCCTGGGCGGCGCACAGGTAGTTCTGGATGCCCTCGGCCTCGGTGGCTCCCGAGCCCAACCGCGCACCCAGCCGGTGATTGGCCCGGCCCAGCACCGGCATGAGCAGCAGGGCCAGGGCGGTCAGCGCGATGCCGATCACCGACGTCTCGGCGCGGTGGTCACCGGCCAGCTCGCGGATGGATTCGGCGGCGATGTACGGGGCGGTCAGCCAGAACGACACCGCGACGCCGCGTTGCGCGCGCCGCTCGGCGGTGTGGGAAAAAGTGCGCGCACCGCTGAACCGCCACACCACCATCGCGCTGGCCAGCGCCTCCGACGCCCCACCGAGGGCCCATCCGGTCAGGGCGATGGAGCCGACCGAGAACCCCTGCCACAGCCCGACGACGCCCTCGACGAGCACGACGGCCAGGCTGATCCACGCCAGCCGGCGTGCCCATGCGGCGCCGCGCGTGAATTCGGCGTCGTGCGCGGCGGTGCATTCCCGCGCGAGGGCAACCGAAGTGGTCATTGGGCCAGGTTAGCGAGCGCACGGCGGGGCCGGTGCCGCAACACCCGGCCGTGATCGATCTGTGTCGCGGCGCGGCGCGGCCCGCGGGCCGCGGCCCGGCGCGGGTAGTTATTGTTGCTAACCAGTAGACCCGAAGGGAATTCCGCGATGGCGCGCACCGACGACGACACCTGGGACCTGGCCACCAGCGTGGGGGCGACCGCCACCATGGTGGCCGCGGGACGGGCCCGGGCCACCCGGGACGGGCTGATCGACGACCGGTTCGCCGAGCCGCTGGTGCGCGCGGTCGGTGTCGACTTCATGACCCGGTGGGCCGCCGGCGAACTCGACGCCGACGACGTCGACGAGCCCGGCGCCGCGTGGGGCATGCAGCGCATGACCGACATGATGGCCGCCCGCACCCGCTACATCGACGCGTTCTTCGCCGAGGCGGGGGCCGCCGGCATCCACCAGGTGGTCATCCTCGCCTCCGGCCTGGATGCGCGCGCCTACCGGCTGCCCTGGGCCGCGGGCACCACGGTGTTCGAGATCGACCAGCCGCAGGTCCTCGAATTCAAGGCCGCCACCATCGCCGAACTCGGCGCCCGGCCGACCGCCGAGGTCCGCACCGTCCCGGTCGACCTGCGCCACGACTGGCCGTCGGCGCTGCGCGGGGCCGGGTTCGACAGCGGGCGGCCCGCCGCCTGGGCCGCCGAGGGGCTGATCGGCTTCCTGCCGCCCGAGGCCCAGGACCGGTTGCTGGACAACATCACCGCGCTGTCCGCCGATGGCAGCCAACTGATGGCCGAGGTCTTCGCGAACACCGGCGCCAGCGGGGACGCGCTGAACGCGGCGAGCGAAAAGTGGCGGCAGCGCGGCCTCGACATCGCGCTGGGCGATCTGGGGTTCCCCGGGCCGCGCAATGACGTGGCGGCCTATCTGCAGCAGCGGGGCTGGCAACCGGCGCGCACCCCGCTGAACCAGCTGCTGGCCAACGCCGGGCTGCCGCTGCAGTCGACCGACCCCGAGGCACCCTTCGCCCAGAACTACTACTGCACCGCGGTGCTCAACGCGGCGCGTTAAAAGGAAGGCAGACACCGTGCCAAACAGCAAGCCGCCCAAGCCGCTTGACGGATTCCGGGTTCTCGACTTCACCCAGAACATCGCCGGGCCGATGGCAGGCCAGGTGCTGGCCGACCTGGGGGCTGAGGTCATCAAGGTCGAAGCACCCGTCGGCGAGGCCGCCCGCCACATCACCGCGGTCCTGCCTGGCCGCCCGCCGCTGGCCACCCTGTTCCTGCCCCACAACCGGGGCAAGAAGTCGGTGATGGCGGACCTGCGCAGCGACGAGGCCAAGCAGCAGATCATGCGCCTGGTCGACACCGCCGACGTTGTGCTGGAAGGGTTTCGGCCCGGGGTGATGGAACGCATGGGCCTGGGACCCGACGAGCTGCAAGCCCGCAACCCCCAACTCATCTACGCGCGCCTGTCAGCCTACGGCGGCAACGGCCCGGAGGGCAGCCGGCCCGGCGTGGACCTGATGGTCGCCGCCGAATCGGGCATGACGACCGGGATGCCGACGCCCAGCGGCAAACCCCAGATCATTCCGTTCCAGCTCGTCGACGCCGCCAGCGGTCACGTGCTGGCGCAGGCGGTGCTGGCCGCGCTGCTCAACCGCGAGCGCCACGGGGTAGCCGACGTCGTGCGCGTCGCCATGTACGACGTCGCGATCAGCCTGCAGGCCAGCCAGCTGACCATCCACCTGAACAAGCCGAACGCGGAACCCAAGCCGTCCGATTCCACGTCAAAACCCAAGCGGCGCAAGGGCGTCGGGTTCGCCACCCAGCCGTCGGACGCCTTCAAGGCCGCCGACGGCTACCTGGTGATCAGCGCGTACGTGCCCAAGCACTGGGACAAGCTGTGCGAGATCATCGGCCGCCCCGACATGCGCGACGACGAACGGTTCATCGACCAGCGCGCCCGCGCGCTCAACTATCCGGAGCTGACCGAGGAACTCGAGAAGGCGCTGGCCGCCAAGACCGCCGACGAATGGGTCCGGCTGCTCCAGGAGGGCGGCCTGATGGCCTGCCACGCCTACACCTGGAAGCAGGTGGTCGGCACCGCGCTGTTCGCCGAGAACGAGCTCGCCCTGCCGGTCGGCGAGGGCGAGGACGCGGTCACCGTAATCCGCACCCCGGCACGGTATTCCAGCTTCGACGCTGACGCCACCGATCCTCCCCCGGCCCTCGGGCAGCACACCGAGGAGTATCTGGGCGCACCGCAACCCGCATCGTGAGCCTCACGGCGTCAGCTTGACCACCCGGTCGTTGCCGCGGTCGGCGACGTAGACGTTCCGGTCCTTGTCGACCGCCACCGCCAGGGGCGTGTTGAGCCCGTTGAACGGCAGGACGGTCGGCGCGTTCGAGCCCGCCGGGAACTTCAGCACGTCACTCTTGTCGTGTTCGGTGACGTAGACGGTGCCGCTGTTGTCCACCGCGATGCCCCACGGCACAGAGATGTTCTGGAAGGGTAACTCCGCCTGGGTATTTGAATTGGCGTCGAGCTTCACGATCCTGTTGTTGTCGGTATCGGCGACGTACACGGTGCCCGCGGCGTCGACGGCGACACCATCGGGATTCTTGAGTCCGGTGAACGGCAACTCGGTCTGGGTCTTGGATCCCGCCGCCAGCTTCACCACCCTGCTGTTACCGCGGTCGGCGACGTACACGTTGCCCTGGCTGTCGACCGCGACGCCCTCGGGATAGCTCAGACCCGAAAACGGCAGCACCTTCTGGTCGTTGGAGCCCGCGGCCAGGCTGACCACCCGGTTGTTGAAGTCGGCGACGTACACCGTGCCCGCACCGTCGACGGCCAGACCCTGTGGCTCATACAGCCCGTGGAACGGCAGCACCGTCGTGGCGTTCGAACCGGCCGTCAGCTTCACCACCCGGCCGTACATGCCTTCGCTGGTGACGTAGACGTCGCCGGCGCTGTCCAGCGCCACCCCGCCCGGGGACAGGCGGAAGTCAATGCCGTTGAACGGCAACACACTTTGGCCCGATGCCTGCTCTGCCGGCCCCGAGGACCGCGTGGACAGGTAACCGGCGACCGCCAGGATGAACGCGACGAGGGCGACGAGCGCGATGGCGCCGACGATGATCCACTGTTTGCGTTTGGGGTCCATTGGCACGGGGGGCCTCCTGAAGTCCGGCCCGGACCCGTAGGTGTGGCCGAATGTCGTCGTTGGGGCGGGGCGAATCAGTGACGGGTTATGGCCGGAGCGCTCCGACCAACCGGTGCCGCCCGTCCTCGGGGCCACCGGACCCGCCATGGTCTCGGCGCTGGGCCATGAGGGCGGCTCGCGCCCGGGGAGCGGGCCCGACGCCTCCGCACGCTGGACGGCGTTTTCCCCCTCCCGCAGGATCGTGGTGGCCTTGCGCTGCTCGGACGTGGTCAGCGCGTCATGGGCCGCGGCGGCGAATTCGCCCGCGGTGCGGTAGCGCTCCTCGGGACGTTTGGCCATGCCCTTGGCGATCACCTGATCCAAAGCGGGCGGAAACGCGCCGGGGCGCAGTTGGCTGGGCGACGGGGGCGTCTTCGTCAGGTGCGCGGCGACCAGCCGTTCGATCGTGTCGGCCCGGTACGGCGGCGAGCCGGTCAGGCATTCACTCAAAACACAGGCGAGCGAATAGATGTCGGCGCTGTGGGTGACGGTGTCGTCGGTGAATCGTTCCGGGGCCATGTAATAATACGTGCCGATCGCGGTCCCGAACTGGGTCAACCCCGGATCGGTTGCGGCCCGGGCGATTCCGAAATCCGCCAGGTACGCGAAGTCGCTGCCGGTGATCAGGATGTTTCCCGGTGTCACGTCGCGGTGCGTCACCCCCACGGCGTGGGCCGCGTCCAGCGCGGCGGCGACCTGGCTGATGATGGCGATCGCCCGCGGTGCGGCCAGCGGACCGTCCCGGCGCAACAGCGTGCCCAGATCGACGCCGTCGACGAGGCGCATGTCCACATAGAATCGGCCGTCGATCTCGCCGTAGTCGTGGATCGGCACCACATGTGGTTCGGTCAGCCGGCCGGCGATATCGGCCTCGCGCTGCAGGCGCGCCCGGAACTCCGAGTTGCCGGAGAACTGCTGCGAGATCAGTTTCAGGGCCACCATGCGGTGCTTGCGGGTGTCCTCGGCCTCGTACACCTCACCCATGCCGCCCTGCCGCAGCAGGCGCACCAGCCGGTAGGGGCCGAACCAGGACCCGGCCCGCGAGGCCGGCCCGCTATCGCTCACCGTCGAGTCTCCATGTCACGAAATCGCATTGACCGCGCCCGACAGCTTCGCCGTGAACGAGCTGGGCAGCGGGATGGAACCGTACTGATCCAGACCCTCCTGGCCCGGACCGATCGCGGCCTGCATGAATGCCTTCACCGCCGTGCCCGTCGCCGCGTCCGGATACTTCGAGCAGACGATTTCGTAGGTCGCCAGCACGATCGGGTACGCGCCGGACTGTGTCGGCTTGTAGAAGGACGAGGTGTCGAGCACCAGGTCGTTGCCCTGCCCCTTGAACGTCGCCCCGGCGATCGTCTTCTCGACGGAGTCCTTGGTGATCGGCACCGCGTCCGGGCCCGCCGAGGTGATGATCGAAGCCATGGTCAGCTGCTTGCCCACCGCGAACGACCACTCGTTGTAGGTGATCGACCCCTCGGTGTTCTGCAGCAGCGCGGACGTGCCGTTGTTCCCGCTGGCGCCCTGCCCGACGCCGCCGTTGAACACCTCGCTGTCGCCCTTGCCCCAGGCGCCGTCGGACGCGCCGTCGAGGTACTTCTGGAAGTTGGCGGTGGTACCGGATTTGTCGCTGCGGAAGATGACCGTGATGGGCGTCGACGGCAGGTTGAGGCCCGAGTTGATCGCCTTCAGCGCCGGATCGTCCCACTTGGTGATGGTGCCGTTGAAGATCTTCGCGACGGTGGGCCCGTCCAGTTTCAGCCCGTTCACCCCGGTGAGGTGGTAGGTGACCGCGATCGGCCCGAACACCGTGGGCAGATCCCAGGCCGGCGAGCCGCACCGCTGGGCCGCCCGGTCGTTCTGACCGGTGGACGGATCCAGCGGGACGTCGGACCCGGCGAGATCGGTTTGGTTGTTGAGGAACTCGGTCACGCCGGCGCCGGATCCGTTGGCGTCGTAGTCGAGCGTGTAGCCCGGGCAGGCCCGGACGTAGGCGTAGACGAACTGCTCGATGGCGTTTTGCTGCGCTGTCGAGCCGCTGTCTTTCAGGACCTTCTTACCGCCGCAGTCCACCGGCGCCGTCTTGGCGTTCGATCCCGACGACGAGTTGTTGTCGCCGCATCCCGCCAGCGCGAGGGCGACGGCGGCCACCAGGCTCAGTGCGACGCCAGATCGAGCGATCCTCACGAAACTCCTTTGATCGTCAACAAAAGTTAACCAATCGCGAATATACAAACCCTTGACAAAGAATAAGAGGTTAATGGCCGGTGACCGGGTGCCGGTCGCAAACACGTAGCATTGGCTGTCAATGCGTCGCGAACAACAGCTACCGGCCGCAGTTGCGGCTCCTGTCGCCGATGGCGGCCAGCTCATGCGGGCTGTCGACCTCACCCTGGGGTTCGGCCCCAAAACGGTCCTCGAGCAGGTCAGTCTCGACTTCCCCGCCCGTTCCGTCACCACCCTGCTGGGGCCGACCGGGTCGGGCAAGACCACCTTCCTGCGCACCCTGAACCGGATGAACGACAAGGTCTCCGGTTTCCGGCACAGCGGCGACGTCCTGTTGGGCGGGCGCACCATCTTCGCCGACCGCGACCTGATGGAGTTTCGCCGCAGCGTCGGCATGCTGTTCCAGCGTCCCAATCCGTTCCCGATGTCGATCATGGACAACGTCGTGGCCGGCGTGCGCGCGCACAAAATGGCGCCGCGCAAGGAATTCAAGAACGTCGCCGAGGCCCGGCTCACCGAGGTCGGCCTGTGGGACGCGGTCAAGGATCGGCTCGGCGATTCCCCGTTCCGGCTCTCCGGTGGCCAGCAGCAGTTGTTGTGCCTGGCCCGCGCGCTCGCCGTCAACCCGGACGTGCTGTTGCTCGACGAGCCCACCTCCTCGCTGGACCCGACCACGACCGAAAAGATCGAGGGACTCATCCGATCGCTCGCCGACCGGCTGACCGTGATCATGGTGACCCACGACCTCGCGCAGGCCGCCCGCAGCGGTGACCGGACCGCCTTCTTCTTCGAGGGCCGGCTGGTCGAGGAGGGGCCGACCAAGCAGTTGTTCCTGTCGCCGAAGCATGAGGAGACCGTCCGCTACTTCGCGCCGTTCCGGCCGGCGCAGGGCTCGGATCAGGGCTCCACGCACACGGCCGGGGTCTCGGAAAGCGTCTCAGAAAGCCAATAGCGGGAAAGGGTCTCGCCGGGGAAGAGGAAGCGGGGACGTGAAGACTCGTCTGGGTACGCTGCTGGGTCTGGTGGCCATCGCGCCGCCGGCCCTGGGGATCGCGGCCTGCGGTTCGCACGCCGAGACCCCAAGGGGCGGTGCGGCGAGCGCCGGCCCGACCGTCGGCAGCGTCGCCACCGCCCCGGCGACCTCCACGATCGAGCTCTCCGAGACCGGCAGCACGCTGCTCTACCCGCTGTTCAGCGAGTGGGGCGCCGCCTACCGCGCGAAGTACCCGAACGTCACCATCACCACCCAGGGCAGCGGCTCGGGCGCCGGGATCTCTCAGGCCGCGGCCGGGGCCGTCGTCATCGGCGCCTCCGACGCCTACCTGTCCGCGGGCGACATGGCCGCGCACCAGGGGCTGATGAACATCGCGCTGGCCATGTCGGCGCAGCAGGTCAACTACAACCTGCCCGGTGTCCATCAGCACCTCAAGCTCAACGGCAAGGTGCTGGCCGGCATGTACCAGGGCACGATCAAAACCTGGAACGACCCGCAGATCGCCGGCATCAACCCCGGCCTGCAACTGCCCGACACGCCGGTGGTTCCGCTGCACCGCTCCGACGGGTCCGGCAGCACGTTTCAGTTCACCCAGTACCTGTCCAAGCAGGACCCCGACGGCTGGGGCAAATCACCCGGCTTCGGCACCACCGTCGCCTTCCCGGCCGTGCCCGCCGCGCTGGGCGAGAACGGCGACGGTGCCATGGTGACCGGCTGCGCCGCCAACCCCGGCTGCGTGGCCTACACCAGCATCGGCTCGCTCGACGAGGCCGACCAGCACGGACTCGGCGAGGCCAAGCTGGGCAACGCCTCCGGCAAATACCTGCTGCCCGACGCCAAGAGCATTCAAGCCGCGGCCGCCGCCTTCGCCACGAAAACCCCGGCGAACCAGGCGATCTCGCTGATCAACGGCCCGGCCCCCGACGGGTATCCGATCGTCAACTACGAGTACGCGATCGTCAACGAAAACCAGCGCGACGGTGCCACCGCCCAGACGCTGCAGGCGTTCCTGCACTGGGCAATCACCGAGGGCAACGGCCCGTCGTTTCTGGACAAGGTTCACTTCCAGCCGCTACCGGACGAGGTAGTGACGTTGTCGGACGCC
This sequence comes from Mycobacterium sp. NTMscope_Eco_3, assembly GCF_976985685.1. NCBI lineage: Bacteria > Bacillati > Actinomycetota > Actinomycetes > Mycobacteriales > Mycobacteriaceae > Mycobacterium > Mycobacterium sp. NTMscope_Eco_3. The sequence continues at coordinate 4,240,214 of NZ_CDRJYZ010000001.1, forward strand.
CAGATCGCCAAGATCAGCGGCTGAGCAGAGTAAACGCAAAGGGACGCAAGGGCCTAAAGGAAAGAGAAAGGAACAGACCGTGAAAGTTCGTATGAGTAGGTTGCTGGCGATGGCCGCGACCGCGCCATTAGTTTTGGCGGCGGCCGCGTGTGGTTCGACCTCGCAGAACGGTGCGCCGAGCCAGGGTGGCGGCGGGCCGGTCGCGACGACGCCGGCGTCATCGCCGGTGACGTTGTCGGAGACGGGCAGCACGCTGCTCTACCCGCTGTTCAACCTGTGGGGCCCCGCCTATCACGACAAGTACTCGAACGTCACGATCACCACCCAGGGCACCGGCTCCGGGACCGGGATCTCCCAGGCCGCGGCCGGGGCGGTCGCCATCGGTGCCTCCGACGCCTACCTGTCCGAGGGCGACATGGCCGCGCACAAGGGGTTGATGAACATCGCGCTGGCCATTTCGGCGCAGCAGGTCAACTACAACCTGCCCGGCGTCACCGAACACATCAAGCTGAACGGCAAGGTGCTGGCCGGCATGTACAACGGCACCGTCAAAACCTGGAACGACCCGCAGATCGCCGGGCTGAACCCCGGCGTGAATCTGCCTGCCACGCCGGTGGTTCCGCTGCACCGCTCCGACGGGTCCGGTGACACCTTCCTGTTCACCCAGTACCTGTCCAAGCAGGACCCCGACGGCTGGGGCAAATCGCCCGGCTTCGGCACCACCGTCGCGTTCCCGACGGTGCCCGGCGCGCTCGGCGAGAACGGCAACGGCGGCATGGTGACCGGCTGCGCGGACACCCCGGGCTGCGTGGCCTACATCGGCATCAGCTTCCTCGACCAGGCCCAGGGCAAGGGGCTCGGCGAGGCGCAACTGGCCAACGCCTCCGACAAGTACCTGCTGCCCGACGCCAAGAGCATCCAGGCCGCGGCCGCCGGCTTCGCCTCGAAAACCCCGGCGAACCAGGCGGTCTCGCTGATCAACGGCCCGGCCCCCGACGGGTACCCGATCGTCAACTACGAGTACGCCATCGTCAACAGCGGTCAGAAGGACGGCGCCACCGCCCAGACCCTGCAGGCCTTCCTGCACTGGGCGATCACCGACGGCAACAACGCCTCGTTCCTGGACAAGGTTCACTTCCAACCGCTGCCGACCGAGGTGGCGAAGTTGTCGGACGCCCAGATCGCCAAGCTCAGCGGCCAGTAGGAGCTTGGTGACCGACTTCACGATGGGCGGCGCGCTGGCGCGGATCCGTGGCGCGCGCCGCCCGGGCCTGACCATCCGTTCCCTGGGTGCGGTGGGCGCGGTGGTTCCGCTGCTCGCGCTGGTGTTCGTGCTCGCGACGCTGCTCCTCGAGGCGCTGCCCGCGATCAGGGTCAACGGGCTGCACTTTTTCACCGCCACCGACTGGAACCCCGGCAACACCTACGGCGACGCCGTCGTCACCCGCGGCGTCCGGCATCCGGTCGGCGCCTACTACGGGGCGTTGCCGCTGATCGTGGGGACCCTGGCGACCTCGGCGATCGCCCTGGTCATCGGGGTGCCGGTGTCGATCGGGGCGGCGCTGGTGATCGTGGAGCGGTTGCCGAAGCGTCTCGCGTCGGCCATCGGGATGGTGCTCGAATTGCTCGCCGGCATCCCCAGCGTCATCGTCGGCCTTTGGGGCGCAATGACATTCGGGCCGTTCATCGCCCACTACGTGGCCCCGGTGATCGCCCGCAACGCCCCCGACGTGCCGGTGCTCAGCTACTTCCGCGGCAACACCGGTAACGGGGAGGGCTTGTTGGTGTCCGGGCTGGTGCTGGCGGTGATGGTCATCCCCATCATCGCCAGCACCACCCGCGACCTGATCCGGCAAGTGCCGGTGCTGCCCCGCGAGGGCGCCGTCGCGCTGGGGATGACCGACTGGGAGTGCGCGCGGCGGGTCACCCTGCCGTGGGTGTCGAGCGGCATCGTCGGCGCGGTGGTGCTCGGGCTGGGCCGCGCGCTGGGAGAGACGATGGCCGTCGCCATGGTGTCGGGCGCGGTGTTGGGCGCGATACCCACCAACATCTACGCGACGATGACCACCATCGCGGCAACCGTTGTGTCGCAGCTGGATTCGGCGATGACCGACTTCACCGACTTCGCGGTGAAAACCCTCGCCGAGGTGTCGCTGGTGTTGATGGTGATCACGTTGCTGACAAACGTCGCGGCCCGCGCGATGGTGCGCCGGGTGTCGGGCACGGCGCTGCCGGTGGGACGGGGTGTCTGACGTGGTCGGTACCCGACGCAAGATCGTCAACGCGCTGTTCTGGATCGCCTGCGTGTGCTGCCTGGCGGTGGTGGTCGTGCCGACGCTGTGGATGCTGATCGAAGTCGTCGCGCGCGCCCTGCCGGTCTTCAAATGGAGCGTCCTGACCGAGAACACCCGCGGCAACGGCGGCGGCCTGCGCAACGCCATCATCGGCACCGTGGTCGTCGGCGTCGGCGTCATGCTGGTCGGGGGCACCGTCAGCGTGTTGACCGGGATCTATCTCTCCGAATTCGCCGGCGGCAGAACACGTTCCATCCTGCGCGGCGCCTACGAGATCTTGTCCGGCATTCCGTCGATCGTGCTCGGCTACGTCGGCTACCTGGCGCTGGTGGTGAAGTTTCACTGGGGGTTCTCCCTGGCGGCCGGGGTGCTGACGCTCTCGGCGATGAGCATCCCGTACATCGCCAAGGCCACCGAGTCCGCGCTTTCCCAGGTGCCCACGTCCTACCGGGAGGGGGCCGAAGCGCTCGGGTTGCCGCTCGGTTGGACCCTGCGCAAGATCGTGCTCAAGTCGGCGATCCCCGGCATCGTCACCGGGCTGCTGGTGGCGCTCGCGCTGGCGGTCGGCGAGACGGCGCCGATGCTGTACACGGCGGGCTGGTCGAACTCGGCCCCGACCGGGAAGCTCACCGACTCACCGGTCGGTTACCTGACCTATCCGATCTGGACGTTCTACAACCTGCCGTCGAAGACGGCCCGCGACCTGTCCTACGACGCCGCGTTCCTGCTGATCGTGTTCGTGTTCCTGCTGATCATCCTCGGGCGGTTGATCACCTGGTTCGCGCGGCGGCACTCCGAATCGGGGTAGCCCGCCGTTCAGGCGGTCGGCAGCCGCACCACCTGAACGAAGAACTCGTCGATCTGGCGGACCGCCTTCATGAACTGGTCCAGGTCAACGGGTTTGGTGACGTAGGCGTTGGCGTGCAGCTTGTAGCTCTTGAGGATGTCCTCCTCGGCCGAGGAGGTGGTGAGCACGACGACCGGGATCTGGGCCAGGTCGGGGTCGGACTTGATCTTCTCCAGCAGCTGGCGGCCGTCGTATTTGGGCAGGTTCAGGTCGAGCAGGATCAGGTCGGGCCGGGGCTCGTCGGCGAACTCGCCGCGCCGGTAGAGGTAGTTGAGGCCCTCCTCCCCGTCGTGCGCGACGTGCAGCCTGTTCTTGAGTTTGTTGTGCTCGAACGCTTCTCGCGTGATGAGCTCGTCGCCCGGGTCGTCTTCGACCAGCAGGATGTCGATCGCTCTGCCTTCGACTGTCACTGATGCGCTCCTTCCAAAGCGACTGAGTCTTCTTCCTCGACGGGCCCGGGGGTGGGCAACGTGAATTCGAATCGCGTCCCCTCCGTGTAGGACGTGTCGATCCGCACGGTCCCGCCGTGATGCTCGACGATCTTCTTGACCAACGCGAGCCCCACGCCGGTTCCTGCGTACACCTCCCGGCCGTGCAGCCGCTGGAAGATGACGAAGACCTTGTCGGAGAATTCCTCCGGGATGCCGATGCCGTTGTCCGACACGCTGAGCAACCATTCGCCGTCGTGGGTGCCCTCGCCGGGTGAGCATTCGATGACTACGCGGGGCGGGCGATCCTTGTGCCGGAACTTGATCGCGTTGCCAAGGAGGTTCTGCCACAGCATCGTCAGCAGCGTCGGGTCCCCCAGGATCTCCGGAAGCGGCTCCGCGGGCCGCACGATCTGGGCGTCGGTTTCTTCGATCGCGATGGCCAGGTTGGCCAGAGCGGAGTCGAGCGTCGCGTCGAGTTGCACCTCGGTCTCGGTGGTGCCCAGCCGGCCGACCCGCGAGAAGGTGAGCAGGTCGTTGATCAGCGCCTGCATGCGCTTGGCGCCGTCGACCGCGAAGCCGATGTATTCGACGCCACGCTCGTCGAGCTTGTCGCCGTACCGCTTCTCCAGCAGCTGGCAGAAGGAGGCCACCTTGCGCAGCGGTTCCTGCAGATCGTGGGACGCGACGTAGGCGAACTGCTCGAGTTCGGTGTTGGAACGGCGCAATTCGGCGGCCTGCTCGTCGAGCAGGGTTTGCGCCGAACGGGACACGTCGAGCTCCTCGACCATGCGTTTGCGCATGTTCTCGACGTCGATGGCCATGTTGCGAATGTCCTTGGGCCGCTTGGGCGCCGAGATGACTTCGTCGAAGTTGCCCTGGGTGATCCGGCGGCAGGCCGCGGCCAGATTCGCGATCGGCCGGGTGATCGCGGCGCGACTCAGCAACCCGATCAGCAGGGCCGTCCCCAACACGATCAGCACCATCGCGCCCAGCACCCAGTCGCGCCAGCCGTTGATGTCGTTGAGCTCACCGACGGCGCTTGTCGCCGCGTCCGCCAGGTGCGTGTTCTGCGTATCGAAAAGCACTCGTAGCCGGTCGAATTTGGCTTTGCCGAGGTCGGCCATCGAGGTGCTGACGACGGTGGGAACCTTGGGGGTGACCGCCGCGATGACGGGTTCGGCATAGCTGCTCCGCCAGTCCGCGGCGGCCGATTCGATGGCCTCCAGATCGGCCATCAGCTCCGCGCGCCCGCCCACCAGCCGCCGAATCTCCTCGGCGGCCGCCCGTTCGGCGCGTTGCCCGTCGTAATACGGCGCGAGGAACTGCCGGTCGGCGGAGATCAGGTAACCGCGCACGCCCGTTTCCTGGTCCCGCAGGGCCGCCTGCAGGTGCGTCGCCGCGACGCGCGCCGGCTGGATGTCCTCACCCACCTGGCGCGACACCTGGTCGGTGCGATCCAGCAACACCCCGCCGACCACCGCGCCGAGGAGCACCGTCGCGCCCATGATCCACAGGACGAGGGCCAGCCACCCCCGCACGGTGAGCTGCGCGAGCCGAAGCGGACGCGGTGCCGTCACGTCGTGGTCCTCTCGATTCGGAGCACGGCGATGTCGTCGGTGAGACCCCCGCGCGGCTCGGCGAGTTCCTGGGCGCCGTCGATGAGGGCGTCGACGAACGCCGGGCCGGGTTGGTTGACGTGCGAGCGGGCCAGCTCGAGCAGGCCATCCTCGCCGAGCCGCTCGGTGCCCTGCCCCGAATAGCCTTCGTAGAGACCGTCGGTCAGCAACAGCAGGCCGTGACCCGAGGGCAGCGCAAGCTCGTGGCGCGGCCAGTCGCCGGCATGCAGGCCCAGCGCCGGGCCGCCCGGCGGCTCCACCCACTCCACCGCGCCACCGCCCTGCAGCAACATCCCCGGATGCCCGGCGCGGATGACGCTGACCCGCGGGCTGTCCGGCGAGATCTCGAGGCTGAGCACGGTCGCGAAGATGCCGGTGCCGGTTCGTTCCGAATACAGCACCCGCTCCAGCTGCCGCATCAGGTCGACGCCGTGCACGCCCGCGAAGGTGAGCGTCCGAAACGCGATCCGCAGCGCCGCGCCCAGGGCCGCCTCGTGCGGGCCGTGCCCGGCGACGTCGCCGATCAGGACGTGCACGATCCGGTCGGGCGTCTGGACGACGTCGTAGAAGTCGCCGCAGAGCAAGGCGTCTTCGCGGCTCGGCCGGTACCGCGCGACGATGTCGACGCCCGGGTTGTCCAGCAGCAGCGGGGAGGGCAGCAGTCCGCGTTCCAGCAGCGCGTTCTCCCGAGCCCGCAGCTGGGTCGCGTGCAGGTCGGCGGCGATGAGCTCGGCGCGCTTGCGCTCGATCGCGTACAGCAGCGCGCGGCGCAGCATCTCGGGCTCGACCCGGCCCTTGACCAGGTAGTCCTGGGCGCCGGCGGCGACCGCCGACGCCCCGAAGTACTCGTCGTTCAGCCCGGTCAGCACCACGATCGGGACGGTGGCGTCCAGCTTGGCGACGCGGTCCAACGCGTCGATCCCGCTGGCGTCGGGCAGGTGCAGGTCCAGCAGCACGCAATCGGGGCGGGCGGATTCCAGCTCGCGTTCCGCGTCGGCCATCGACTTGGCCCACACCACCCGGACGTCGGTGGCCGCGTCGGTGATCAGGTCCTCCACGAGCAACGCGTCGGCGCGGTCGTCCTCGACCAAGAGCAACGACAAGGACTGCCAACTCGCCGTCGGTGTGACCGGAGCACGCGCCGGTATCAATTCCCGGCCATCTGTGGACGGGAGTGGGAAGTCACGTTCTGCACTGCAGACCCCCTGGCCGCGATAAGACCATTGCTCGGTGGCGGTGGTCAGACGGGATAGCCGGTGCCTGTTTACCGACCGTCGGCTTGGACTTCACGCGCCGTGGAGATCCTATGCGGTACGGCCGGCGATTTCCCAACACCCCCGCGAAACGGTCAGCGCAGCAGCGCCCGCGACATCACCACGCGCTGAATCTGATTGGTGCCCTCATAGATCTGGGTGATCTTGGCGTCACGCATCATCCGCTCGACGGGGAAATCGACGGTGTAGCCGGCGCCGCCGAAGAGCTGCACGGCGTCGGTGGTGACCTCCATCGCGACGTCGGACGCCAGGCACTTCGACGCCGCGGAGATGAAGCCGAGGTGGGATTCGCCGCGCTCAGCGCGGGCGGCGGCGTGGTACACCATCAGCCGGGCGGACTCCACCTTCATCGCCATGTCGGCGAGCATGAACTGCACACCCTGGTTGTCGCTGACCGGACGGCCGAACTGCTTGCGGTCCTTGGTGTAGGCGATGGCGGCGTCCAGCGCGCCCTGGGCGATGCCGACCGCCTGCGCCCCGATGGTGGGCCGGGTGTGGTCCAGCGTCGCCAGCGCCGTCTTGAAACCGGTGCCCGGCTCGCCGATGATCCGATCGCCCGGGATGCGGCAGTTCTCGAGGTACAGCTCGGTGGTCGGCGAACCCTTGATGCCGAGTTTGCGCTCCTTAGGCCCGACGCTGAATCCCTCGTCGTCCTTGTGCACCATGAACGACGAAATACCGTTGGCGCCCTTGTCCGGATCGGTCACCGCCATCACCGTGTACCAGCTGGACTTGCCGCCGTTGGTGATCCAGCATTTGGCGCCGTTGAGGATCCAGTCGTCCCCGTCGGCCTTGGCCCGGGTGCGCATCGACCCCGCGTCGCTGCCGGCCTCGCGCTCGGACAGGGCATAGGACGCCATCGCCGAGCCGTCCGCGATCGACGGCAGCACCTGCTTCTTCAGTTCGTCGGAGCCGCGCAGGATCAGCCCCATCGTGCCCAGCTTGTTGACCGCGGGAATCAGCGACGCCGACGCGTCGACGCGGGCGACCTCCTCGATGACGATGCATGCGGCCACCGAGTCGGCGCCCTGCCCGCCGTACTCCTCGGGCACGTGCACGGCGTTGAACCCCGAGGCGTTCAGGGCCTCCAGCGCCTCTTGCGGGAAGCGGGCATTCTCGTCGACGTCGGCGGCGTGCGGGGCGATCTCCTTCTCCGCCAGCGCGCGGATCGCCGCCCGCAATTCCGTGTGCTCCTCGGGCAACTGGAACAGATCAAAGGTGGGGTTTCCGGCCCATCCAGCCATCTCGAGCCTCCTACGCTCTCCTGTGGCGCCCTGCCGAACTGCCCGACTCCTGCGCGGGCGCGGCGCGCCTCGTCGCCAAGCTACTAGTCGGTAACTTTACCCCGGCGCTGCTGTAGCGCCTCATCCTTGGCCCGCACGGTCTCGGCCAGCTGCTTCTGGAAGTCGACGATCCGCGCCCGCAGCGCCGGGTCCGACGACCCGAGGATGCGCACGGCGAGCAGGCCGGCGTTGCGGGCGCCGCCGATGGAGACCGTGGCCACCGGGACACCGGCGGGCATCTGCACGATCGACAGCAACGAGTCGAGGCCGTCGAGGCGCGCGAGCGGCACCGGCACCCCGATCACCGGCAGCGGCGTCGCGGACGCGACCATGCCCGGCAGGTGCGCCGCTCCCCCTGCCCCGGCGATGATCACCTCGATGCCGCGCCCGGCCGCGTCGCGGGCGTAGTCGAACATCACCTGCGGGGTGCGGTGCGCCGAGACGACGCGGACCTCGGCCGGCACGTCGAACTCGGCCAGCGCGGCCACGGCGTCCTGCATCACCGACCAGTCGCTGTCGCTGCCCATGATCACGCCGACCCGAGCCTGCTGAGGCTGCTCAGCCATGTTGCGCCGCTCCTCCCGCCTTTTCCGATCGCACCGCCCTGTTCATCGTCACCGGCGCATGTGGATCCCATCCGTCCGTCCACTCCCCATGTGACAACCAGTGTGCCGCCAGGTCGGCGCGTTCCCGCAGCTTCGCCACGTTTTCCCGCGCCGGGCCCAAGCCGACGAAGTTGATGTGGCCGACCTTGCGGCCGGGGCGTTCCTGTTTGCCGTACAGGTGCACGCGGGCGTCGGGCATCCGCGCGAACAGGTGGTGCAGCCGCTCGTCGACGCTCATCTGCGGGGGTGTCGCGGCGCCCAGGACGTTGGCCATCACGGTCACCGGCGCGACGGCGTCGGTGTCGCCGAGCGGGTAGTCCAGCACCGCGCGCAGATGCTGTTCGAACTGGCTGGTGCGCGACCCGTCCATGGTCCAGTGCCCCGAGTTGTGCGGCCGCATCGCCAGCTCGTTGACCAGCAGCGCCCCGTCGCCCGTCTCGAACAGCTCGACCGCGAGCACACCGACCACCCCGAGCTCGCCGGCCAGCCGCAACGCCAGCCCCTGCGCGTCGGCGGAGACGTCGTCGGGCAGGTCCGGCGCGGGGGCGATCACCTGCACGCAGATCCCGTCGCGCTGCACCGTCTCGACGACCGGCCACGCCGCCCCCTGGCCGAACGGCGACCGCGCCACCAGTGCGGACAGCTCGCGGCGCAGGTTCACCTGCTCCTCGGCCATCACCGGCACGCCCGAGGCCAGGAAGTCGGCCGCGATCTCGCGGGCGTGCAACGGGTCGCGGGCCATCCGCACGCCGCGCCCGTCGTAACCCCCGCGGATCGCCTTCACCACCACGGGTCCGGCGATGCCCCGGGCGAACTCGTCGAGTTCGTCGACGCTGCGGATCTCGGCATAGCGGGGCACCGGGACGCCGAGGGCCTCCAACCGCCGCCGCATCACGAGCTTGTCCTGGGCGTGCACCAGCGCCTGCGGCGGCGGCGCCACGTTGACGCCGTCGGCGACCAGCTTGTTCAGCAGCTCGGTCGGCACATGCTCGTGGTCGAACGTCAGCACGTCCGCGCCCGCGGCGACCCGGCGCAGGTCTTCGAGATCGGTGTGGGAGCCGATCACCACGTCGGGCGCGACCAGCGCGGCCGATTCGCCGGCGTCGGTGGCCAGCACCCGCAGCGTCTGCCCCAGGGCGATCGCCGCCTGGTGGGTCATCCGGGCGAGCTGACCGCCACCGACCATCGCGACGACGGGGGTGACCCGGGGAACGGCGCGGGCGGCTGCGGGGGGCGTTTCGAGGGGGGCGGCGCCCGGCGGGCGTGTACTCGGCACGGCCATCATGGTGTCACGGCTCCGCACGCCGCGGCCAAAGCCGTGTTGACCGCGGCCGACACTGAATTGTTATGTACGATTTTGCGTCGAATTTGTGTCCGTCCGTACACTGACGTGTTGTGTCCTTCGCTGAAGCCACGATCGCGCGTCTGCCAAGGGTTTTGCAGCCCTATTTGCTACGCCACCACGAACTGATCAAATTCGCCATTGTCGGCGGAACGACGTTCGTCATCGACTCGGCGATTTTCTATACCCTCAAGCTGACAATTCTTGAACCCAAACCGGTCACCGCGAAGGTGATCGCCGGCATCGTGGCGGTCATCGCGTCCTACGTGCTGAACCGGGAATGGAGCTTCCGCAACCGCGGCGGGCGCGAGCGCCACCACGAGGCCCTGCTGTTCTTCGCGTTCAGCGGCGTGGGGGTGCTGCTGTCCATGGCGCCGCTGTGGTTCTCCAGCTACGTGCTGCAACTGCGCGTGCCGACGGTGTCGCTGGCGGTGGAAAACCTGGCCGACTTCATCTCGGCCTACATCATCGGAAACCTGCTGCAGATGGCGTTCCGCTTCTGGGCGTTTCGCCGCTGGGTATTTCCGGACCAGTTTGCCCGCACGCCCGACAAGGCCCTGGAATCGGCGCTCACCGCGGGCGGTATTGCCGAGATCTTCGAAGACGAGATCGAGGGCGGAAACGTCACCCTGCTGCGCGCCTGGCGCAATCGGGCCGGGCGGCTGGGTCAGCTCGGCGATTCCTCGGAGCCCAGGGTGTCGAAGACTTCGTGATACAGCAGCGCGTGCACCTCGCGTAGCCGCGGAATGTCGTAGAACTCCAACGGATCCTGTGACGCCGACTCGATGATCAGCGTCCCGGTGCGGAACATCCGTTCGGTGATGCGGTCGCGGAATTCCACGCTGTTGATGCGGGCCAGCGGGATGTCGATTCCGGTGCGCGTCAACACCCCGTGCCGGAACATCACCCGGCGGTTCGTCACCACGAAATGGTTGGTCAGCCAGCTTCCGAACGGCCACAGCGTCAGCCACCCGACGATCACCAGCCAGATCCCCCAGATGACGCCGTGGATGATGTTCTTGGCGAGCTGCTCCCAGTGCGTCGAGTTGAGGTAGCCGGAGCCGAACGCCGCCAGCCCGGTCGCCAGCATGAGAACCAGCACCGGCCACATCAACCGCTTCCAGTGCGGGTGGCGGTGCACGATGACGTGCTCGCCGGCGGCCAGCACATTGTCCGGATAGCCCATGCCCGCCGACCTTAGCCGCGCGACGCGACAGCCCAGGCGTAACTACCGCAGATGGTGGCGACCCGCTGCGCCCGGCTACGCCGCGCTTGCGATCGCCACTACCGCAGATGCACCACATCGCCGGCCGCGACGACGGCGGTCTGCCCGCCGCTTTCCAGGCACAGCCGGCCCTGGTCGTCGATGGCGGTGGCGGTCCCATCGATCTGCTTGCCGCCGGGCAGGTGCGCGCGCACCCGGTTGCCGAGGGTCAGGCTGCGCGCCCGGTAGTCGGCGGCCAACGCCCAGTCGGCGCCGCGCGCGGCGCGCCAGGCCACGATCCGCCGTCCCAGCTCCCGCAGCAGGGCGGACACCAGCCGGGTGCGGTCGGGTTCGGCGACGCCGAGATCGAGCAGCGACGTCGCGCCGGGGCCGTCGATCTCGTCGGCGGACTGAGTCACGTTGAGCCCCAAGCCGATAACCACCACGGGCTTTGCCACCTCGGCGAGAATTCCGGCCAGCTTGCCCGGCGAATCCGCCGGCCCGGCCAGCACGTCGTTGGGCCACTTGAGCCCCACCCGGGCCCCGGACCCTTCCAGCAGCGGAGCGACGGTGTCGACCACCGCCACCCCGGTGGCCAGCGGCAGCCACCCCCACCCGGTGCTCGGGACGTCGACGACACTGACACCGACCGACATCGTGATCTGGGCGCGCGGGGTGGCGGACCAGCCGCGGCCGTGCCGCCCCCGGCCGGCGGTCTGGTGCTCGGCGATCAGCACCGCACCCGCGACGTCGGCGCCCGACGCCGCCCGCGCCAGCAGGTCGGCGTTGGTGGACCCGGTCTGCTCGACGACGTCGAGCTGACGCCAGCCCAGCCCGGTGCCGATCAACTCGGCGCGCAGCGCGGCGGCGTCCAGTGGTGCTCGAAGTTGATCTCGGTCTGTCACCGGACCCAGCCTAGACGGTATGGGTGGGCTGGGGCCTCGCTCAAATGTGATCGTGGGTTGCCGTCAGGAAGTGGGTCCTGGCCGGTAGAGCCACAGATTTGGGAGGCCCCAGTGATACGTCAGCGTACGAGTGTTGGCTTGGATGTGCACGCACGATCGGTGTTCGGGTGTGCGTTGGATGGTGAGACCGGCGAGGTGATCGAGCGCCGGATGACTCCGCACCACGGGGAGATCCTCGAGTGGGCTCGGTCGTTGCCGGGGCCGGTCAATGCGGTGTATGAGGCGGGACCGACGGGATTTGGGTTGGCGCGGGCTTTGCTCGCGGCCGGGATCGACTGCCAGGTGTTGGCGCCCTCGAAGCTGATCCGGCCCGCTGGCGATCGGGTCAAGACCGATGCGCGTGATGCGCGGCACTTGGCCCGGCTCCTTCATCTGGGCGAAGTGGTGTCCGTGGCGATTCCCTCGCCGGCCCAAGAGTCTGCCCGAGATCTGGTCCGTGCTCGCGAGGATTGCCGCGGCGATCTGATGAGCGCACGCCACCGGATATCGAAACTGCTTCTGCGGCAAGGGATTGTCTACCACGGCGGTGAAGCCTGGACGAGTAAACACGAACAATGGTTACGTCAACAGCAGTTCGGCAATGTCGGCCAGCAGGCGGCGTTTGACGCCGCATTCGATGCGATGCTGGCCACCGTTGATCGCCGCGACAGGCTCGATCACGCGATCGCCGAGATGGCCGCCGACTCGGAGTTCACCGGCGTCGCCGAACGCCTGCAGTGCCTGCGAGGAATCTCCACACTGACTGCATTCGGTTTGGCCGTCGAGATTGGTGACTGGACCCGCTTCACAGGCCGCACGATCGGCGCCTACGTCGGCCTGGTCCCTACGGAGTATTCCTCTGGCGATACACGCGCTCAGGGCGGGCTGACCAAGACCGGCAATGGTCATGTCCGTCGATTGCTGATCGAGTCGGCTTGGCACCACCGCAAGCCCTATCGGCCCAGCCAACGTCTGCGACGCCGCTGGGCGACGGCCACACCTGCCCTGCGGGCGCGCAGTCACGCCGCCAATCGACGCCTGCATACCCGCTGGGTCCGCTTCGATCAGCGTCACAAACGGCCAGTGATCGCCAACGCCGCGATCGCTCGTGAACTGGCCGGCTGGTGCTGGTCGGTGGCCGTTCTCGACGGCTAAGTAACCACAATTGTCCCGACAGAGACGACGCAGGCAAAGCGTTTGACTGAGCGACACGCGTCAGTTCTATGAGGAGATACATTGCAGCACAACGCATCTACCCTAGACCCTAGACCAGCGAACCGCTCATGCCGAAAGTCCCGTCCTGCGGTAACCAACCCGCGCATATCAGACTGACCCAGCGTCGACACGACGCCGCGTCACACCTATCGGGCCAACGAAGCGGCGGCCGCGACGACGGTCGTGGCCGCCGCTTCACCCTGCCACTTGACAAAGCAACACCCCATATCAGCACCCCATATCAGAACTCAGGGCCGACGGGCGCGCATGTCCAGCACGGCCAGGTGGCTGAACAGCATGCTGGTTCCGATCGGGTTGCCCCCGCCGGGATACGCGGTGCCGCTGGGCGCGGCCATGGTGTTGCCCGCCGCGTACAGGCCTGGAATCGGGTGGCCCGACCTGTCCAGCACCCGCGCCGCGGCGTCGGTGCGCAGGCCGCCCTTGGTGCCCAGGTCCGAGATGCCGAACGCCGCGGCGTGATACGGCGGGGTGACGATGGGCACCAGCGGCGACGCGCCCGCCGAGAACGCGCGATCGAATGCCTCGTCGCCGCGGCCGAAGTCCTCGTCGACGCCGGAGGCGGCAAAATCGTTGAACCGCTTGACCGTTGCCGCCAGCCGCTCCCCCGGCACGCCGATCTTGGCGGCCAGTTCCTCGAGGGTGTCCGCGGAGTGCCACAGGCCGGCGGCCACGTACTTCTCGGTCTCGACGAGGGAGACGTTGGCCGCCTTGACCGGCGGCACCTCGCCCTCGGAGTCGTCGTAGATCATCCAGTACGGCAACGTGATCGACCCGTCGGCCAGCTGCGCGATGATCTCGCGGCCGGCCCGGTCGTAGGCCCGGGACTCGTTGACGAACCGGTCGCCGTCCTGGTTGACGAAGATGCCGCCGGTGAACCACAGCGCGAAGGCGGACCGGCCGTCGGGATGGGTCATGCCCGGCGACCACCACGCCTGGTCCAGCAGGTCGGTGTCCGCGCCCGCGGCGATGCCGGCCTGCAACGCCAGGCCGCGACTTCCCGGTCCGCCCATGGTGTCTCGCGCCACGCCCGGCACCCCGTACGCGCGGCGCAGCTCGTCGTTGGCTTCAAAGCCCCCGGCGGCCAGCAGCACGCCCCGGCGGGCGCGGATGGCGCCGCGCTGCCCGCCGGTCTCGACGATCGCGCCGGTGACCCTGCCGTCGGACACCACGAGTTCGACCAGGGCGGTGTCGCGCCGCAGCGACGCGCTCGGGTACTGGCCGATGGCCTTGAGGAAGCGGGCGATCAGCGCGCGGCCCCCGACGTAGTAGTCGGACGGCGGTTCGGCGCCGAGCCGGTCGGTGTCCAGCGGCCCGCGGATCGCGTCGCGGAATTCGGGGGCGGCGGCCACCGCCAGCGGCTTGGCCGCGATGTGGCGCTGGCCGTCGAGGCGCGCCTTGGGCGCCTTGCCGTAGTAGTCGGGCCAGGGCAACGGCACGAACTTCAGGTTCGGGTCGGCCTCCAGGTACTCGATCAGCGGCGCGCCGCCGCGGACGTAGGTTTCCTGCAGTTCGCGCGGCGTGCGATCGCCGACCACCGCGTGGTAGTAGGTGAGCGCGTCCTCGATGGTGTCGTCGGTGCCGGCGCGCAGCAGCACCGGATTGCACGGGAACCAGACGCCACCCCCGCCGGAATACGCCGTGGTGCCACCGAATTTGGACGTCGCCTCGACCAGGAGCACGTCGAGGCCTTCGCGCGCCGCGGTGTACGCGCCGGTGACGCCGCCACCGCCGGATCCCGCGACCAGTACGTCGCACTCGGCCGTCCAGTCCGCGGTTCCCAACAGGCGGGCGTCCATCAGCGGAGACTACCTCGCCGCGCTCACAGGTAGCGCTGCCGGCCGTGCGACGCGAATTCCGCGTCGAGCGAGCGCTTTTCGTCGGCGCTCATCCGGTGGTACGCGGGCGCTCCCCGCCCGGCCCACCGATACACCGGTTCGTCGGTGTGCCAGCGCTGGCGTTGCAGCACGCGCTTGAGCACCTTGTTGGAGCCGGTGACGGGCAGGCTCGTCGACAGCCGCAGGAACCGGGGAGCGCCCTTGCTGCCCAGGTCTTTCTGATCGCAGAGGTAGGCGGCGAAACCTGCGGCGTCGAACTTCTCGGGATCGGCCACCTCGAGGGCCGCCATCACCTGATCGCCGGATCGCGGGTCGGGCACCGCATAAACCCCGGCCGCCACCACGTCGGGGTGCCGGCGCAGGACACGCTCGATCGTCAGGGCGGAGGTGTTCTCGCCGTCGACCCGGATCCAGTCGCCGCGGCGGCCGGCGAAGTACAGGAAGCCCGCCTCGTCCCGGTACCCGAGGTCGCCGGTCCAATACCAGCCGTTGCGGATCCGCTCGGCGTCGGCGTCGTCGTTGTTGTAGTAGCCCTCGAACGTCCGGGTGCCCGACTTGTCGACGATTTCGCCGACGGCCTCGTCGGGGTTGCGCACCCGGCCGTGTTCGTCGAGCAGCGCGGGCGGGCACTCGGTCAGCGTCTGCGGATCGACCACCGCGACGCCGGGGTGGGCCGGCCGGCCCAGCGCCCCGGGTGGCGCGTCCGCGGCGTGCGAGACGGCGCCGCCACCCTCGCTCGAGCCATAGCCCTCCAGCAGCTCCGCGCCGAAGCGGCGCCGGAACTCGGCCTGGTCATCCGGTGACGCCTCGGTGCCGAAGCCGCGGACCAGTGGGTTGTCGGCATCGTCGGGCCGCTCGGGTGTGGCCATCAGATAGGCGAGTGCCTTGCCCACGTAGGTGAAAAACGTCGCACCGAAATACCGCACGTCGGCCAGGAATCGCGACGCCGAGAAGGTCGGGGTCAGGCAGACGGTGGCGCCGTTGGCCAGCGCCGGCGCCCACAGCGCCATGATCGCGTTGCCGTGGAACAGCGGCATGCAGCAGTAGTCCACGTCGTCGCGGACATGCCCGAACTTCTCGGTGGCCGTGTGCGCGATCCAGGCCAGCCGCCCCTGGCTGCATTTGACCGCCTTCGACGCGCCCGTCGTCCCCGAGGTGAACAGCAGCAGGAACAACGACTCCGGGCCCACGCCGGCCGCGACGGCGGGGTGACCGCGGTGGGCATCGATGCGCCCGCGGTAGCCGGGGTCGTCGACTTGCAGGAACCGGTCCGGTTCCAGGTCCAGGTCCAGGTCGCGTAATCGCTGCAGCCCCGCGGCGTCGGTGACGATCAGCTGGCAATCCGTCTGCCGGATCTCCGCGGCCAGCTCGGCGGCACCGCGGGTCGGGTTGATGCCCACCACGGTCGCCCCCACCAGCGCCGCGCCGCCGAGCCAGAAGACGAAGTCGGGCACGTTGTCCAGCAGCACCCCGATGTGAAACGGGGCCTGGGCAAACGATCTGCGGCGCATCGACAGGGCCAAGGCGCCGCGCGCGGCGGATTCGCGGACCACGTCGTCCCAGGTCCAGTCGCGGTCACGGGTGCGCAGCCCGACGTGTTGGTCACCGAGGCGATCGAGGAGCATCGTCGCGATGTCGGCGCGCATCTCAGGCCGACGCGTGCACGAGGTCCAGGTACTCCTGCGGCAGCTCGTCGCGGGACAGCTTGGTCACGCTGACCACGCCCGGGTTGTAGGAGTCCTCACCAATGATCTTGCCGCTCTGGTCGATTGGCCACAGCAGCAGCTGCCGGAACACCACCAGGTAATCCCCGTCGGGGTCGTCGACCGGCATCCCGAGGATGCGCGTCAGCTCCGCGGCGGGGTAGAGCTGCTTGAGCAGACCCTCGGTCACCAGGCAGTCATCGTCGACGACGAGCCGCTGCACCTCGAACTCGAGAATGTTGGTGCGGGTCGCCAGGAAGTCGACGTAGTAGCTGCGCACCCCGTCGGTGGTTTTCGCGCCGACATCCTGGGCCCCGTGCCAGAAGTGGTAGGCGGGCTCGGGGCTCAGCGTCGCCATCAACCGCCCCAAATCCGGTGCGGCTTCGGCCTTCATGTGCTCGATCACCACGCTCAGCACCGCCCGGTGCCGCTCGTTGGTGGTTTCGGCCAACCGCCTCTCTAGCGGTTCCCAGGTCCGGTTGGGGTCGATGATCGCCATGCGGTCATCATCACGAATCCGGTGGCCCGCGGTCATCCGCCAGCCGTCGCCCGTATCCGCCGATCCGCCCGACGACCGTCGGTCAGGACCTTTCCGGTTCGTCGAGTTCGGTCGAGGACAACGCGATCCGCCGGATCATGAGCACCAGGGTGGCCGTGAACCGGTCCATCGGATCGTTGAAATCCCATCCCATCTGCGACCCGACATGTGCGAGCCGCGCCGCGACGGTGCTGTGATGCAGATGCAGTTCGGCGGCCGTGCGCCGCAGCGACCCGAACACGAAGAAGGCCTCCACGGTGTCGACGTCGAGCGCGCCCGTCGGCGTCGCGGCAATCTCGTTGATCCGCAACACATCTCGCTGCCGGTGCACCCGTTCCAAAGGGATATCGGCCAACAGCTCCAGCGCGCTGAGCCGCTCGTAGGCCACGGCGCGCCTGCCATAACCGGTCGACGACGCGAAGCGCAGCGCGCCCAGAGCCTGCTGCCACGACGTGGCCGCGGCCAGCGCTTCGACGCTGGCGCCGATGCCCACCCAGGGGCCCCGGTCGGGCCCCTCGCTCCGCCGTCCCGGGAACGCGGTGGTGATCGCGCTCTCCAGCCCGTCGGAGAGCGCCCGGGTGTCGATGGGCCCCTGGCACAGCACGGCCGTCGCGTTCCCGATGGCGGTCGAGCGCACCGACGAGCCCGGAAGCTGCCGCGCGATGATCCGCAGCGCCTCGGGTGGCGAGTGCGCGGACACCGCCAGGACGCAGATGTTGCGCCCTTCGTCCAGCCCGAGCAGGCGGACGGCCCGCGCCCGGTCCTCCCGGCGCTCCTTGCCGGAGAGCACGACTTCGAGCAGCGCCGGATCCCCGATGTGCAACTCGCCCGACGCCCCGGCGCGTGCCGGCACCGCGCGCAGGGTGTGGCCCAACCGATCGAGCAGCACCGGATCGAGGGCGTGCCCGGGACCGTCGCGTTCCAGCCACACGCTCGGCTCGTCGGCCGGCGCCGGCGCCGGCGCGCAGCCCGGTTCCAGGCGACCCGTCGCGTCGTAACGGATCACGGTGCCCGACGCCCACCGCGCACCGACCGGGCATTCGGCCAGCAGTGCCGCGCAGCGCACCACGGTGTCGGCGTCGGCCGCCGACTCGTGGAGCCGGTCGAAGTGGGAAATGATCCGCAGCACGGAGGCGGAATCGGATCCCAGTTCCGACATGCGCACCGGGTCGGCGTTCATCAGCGGAGGTTACCGTCAAAGCCCTTCACAGGGACGGGCTACCAGCCACGCTAAGCTCGACACCCATGACGAGCGTTACCGACCACACTGCGGAGCCCGCTGCCGAACACACCATCGACATCCACACCACCGCGGGCAAGCTGGCCGAACTGCACAAGCGTCGCGAGGAGTCGCTGCACCCGGTGGGTGAAGAGGCCGTCGAGAAGGTGCACGCCAAGGGCAAGCTGACCGCCCGCGAGCGCATCCTCGCCCTGCTCGACGAGGACTCGTTCGTCGAGCTCGACGCGCTGGCCCGGCACCGCAGCAAGAATTTCGGCCTGGAGAACAACCGCCCGCTCGGCGACGGCGTGATCACCGGCTACGGCACCATCGACGGCCGCGACGTGTGCATCTTCAGCCAGGACGCCACGGTGTTCGGCGGCAGCCTCGGCGAGGTGTACGGCGAGAAGATCGTCAAGGTCCAGGAGCTGGCGATCAAGACCGGCCGCCCGCTGATCGGCATCAACGACGGCGCTGGGGCGCGCATCCAGGAGGGCGTCGTCTCGCTCGGCCTCTACAGCCGCATCTTCCGCAACAACATCCTGGCCTCCGGCGTCATCCCGCAGATCTCGCTGATCATGGGGGCCGCCGCCGGTGGGCACGTCTACTCCCCCGCGCTGACCGACTTCGTGGTCATGGTCGACCAGACCAGCCAGATGTTCATCACCGGGCCCGACGTCATCAAGACCGTCACCGGCGAGGACGTCACCATGGAGGAGCTGGGCGGCGCCCACACCCACATGGCCAAGTCGGGCACGCTGCACTACGTCGCCTCCGGTGAGCAGGACGCCTTCGACTGGGTCCGCGACCTGCTGAGCTACCTGCCGCCCAACAACGCGACCGACCCGCCCCGCTACGCCGAGCCGCACCCGCCGGGCGCCATCGAGGACAACCTCACCGAGGAGGACCTCGAGCTGGACACGCTGATCCCGGACTCGCCCAACCAGCCCTACGACATGCACGAGGTGATCACCCGCATCCTCGACGACGACGAATTCCTGGAAGTCCAGGGGGGTTACGCGCAGAACATCGTCGTCGGGTTCGGCCGCATCGACGGCCGGCCGGTCGGGATCGTGGCCAACCAGCCGACGCAGTTCGCCGGCTGCCTGGACATCAACGCCTCGGAGAAGGCGGCCCGGTTCGTGCGGACCTGCGACTGCTTCAACATCCCGATCATCATGCTGGTCGACGTGCCGGGCTTCCTGCCGGGCACCGGCCAGGAATACAACGGCATCATCCGGCGCGGCGCCAAGCTGCTCTACGCCTACGGCGAGGCCACCGTCCCCAAGATCACCGTCATCACCCGCAAGGCCTACGGCGGCGCCTACTGCGTCATGGGCTCCAAGGACATGGGCTGCGACGTCAACATCGCCTGGCCGTCGGCGCAGATCGCCGTGATGGGGGCCTCCGGCGCCGTCGGGTTCGTCTACCGCAAGCAGCTTTCCGAGGCGGCCAAGGAGGGCAAGGACGTCGACGCGCTGCGGCTGGAATTGCAGCAGGAGTACGAGGACACCCTGGTCAACCCGTACGTCGCGGCCGAGCGCGGTTACGTCGACGCGGTGATCCCGCCGTCGCACACCCGCGGCTACATCGGCACGGCGCTGCGCCTGCTGGAACGCAAGATCGCCCACCTGCCCCCCAAGAAGCACGGGAACATTCCGCTGTGAGTCGAGCGAGCGGAGCGAACGCAGTGAGCGACGGGAACGAGACGAGCAATTCGGCTCCTGTGAGTCAGAACGACGAAAACGGTTCTGCGGCAACCGAAGCCGCGCCCGAGGCGCACGAGCCGCACATCCAGATCCTCAGGGGCGAACCCACCCTCGAGGAGGTGGCCGCGCTGGTCGCGGTGCTGGGCTGTGCCGGCGGCGGGCCGGAGCCCGAACAGCCCGAGGAGACCCGCTGGGGCCTCCCGGTCGACCGGCTGCGGTTCGCGATGTCGAACTACCAGCGGCTGACCATGCAGCAAATGACGCACATGAGGCATTGACCCGCCTGGTGCTGGCGTCGGCCTCGGCCGGCCGGCTCAAGGTGTTGCGTCAGGCGGGCGTCGATCCGCTGGTGGTGGTGTCCGGCGTCGACGAAGACGCGGTCGCGGCCGCGCTGGGGCCCGACGCCTCGCCGAGTGACGTCGTGTGCGGCCTGGCCCGGGCCAAGGCCGAACAGGTCGCCGGCGAGCTGGACGGCGGCGTCGCGGCCGATTGCGTTGTCATTGGCTGTGATTCGATGCTTTTCCTCGACGGCCGGCTGTGCGGCAAGCCCGGGTCGGCCGACGCCGCTGCGAGCCAGTGGCGCCTCATGGGCGGGCGGTCCGGCGGGCTGCACACCGGGCACTGTCTGCTGCGGCTGTCCGACGGCGCAATCACCCATCGTGAGGTCGAATCCGCTTGCACCACAGTTCATTTCGCTGATCCGACGGATGCCGATCTGAGCGCCTACGTGGCCGGCGGCGAACCGTGGCACGTGGCGGGCGGCTTCACCCTCGACGGCCTGGGCGGCTGGTTCGTCGACAAGATCGAAGGCGACCCGTCGAACGTGATCGGCGTGAGCCTGCCGCTGCTGCGGACCCTGCTGGGGCGGGCCGGGCTGTCGGTGGCCGCGCTGTGGGCGGCGAACTGACCCCGAGCGTCGACTCGTTGGGCCGATGGGGGCGAATCGGCGACAACACGTCGACGTTGGTGACGAAATCCCGGGATGAGTAGGCTCGGCAACGTGGCATTACCCCCCGATCCAAGCCCGACACTGTCGAACTACGCCCACCCCGAGCGACTGGTCACCGCCGACTGGCTCTCCGCCCACCTGGGCACCCCCGGCCTGGTGATCGTCGAGTCCGACGAGGACGTATTGCTCTACGACGTGGGCCACATCCCCGGCGCGGTGAAAGTCGACTGGCACACCGACCTCAACGACCCCCGGGTCCGCGACTACATCGACGGCGCGCAGTTCGCGGAGTTGATGGACCGCAAGGGCATCGCCCGCGACGACACCGTGGTGATCTACGGCGACAAGAGCAACTGGTGGGCCGCCTATGCGCTGTGGGTGTTCACGCTTTTCGGTCACCCGGATGTGCGCCTGCTCAACGGCGGCCGCGACCTGTGGCTGGCCGAACGCCGGGAGACCACGCTGGACGTCCCCACCAAGACGTCCACCGGCTACCCCGTCGTCACGCGCAACGACGAGCCCATCCGCGCGTTCAAGGACGACGTGCTGGAGATTCTCGGCAGCCAGCCGTTGATCGACGTGCGCTCGCCGGACGAGTACACCGGCAAGCGCACCCACATGCCCGAGTACCCCGAGGAGGGCGTGCTGCGCGGCGGCCACATCCCGACCGCCCGGTCGATCCCGTGGGCCAAGGCGGTCGACGAGAGCGGCCGATTCCGCAGCCGCGACGAGCTCGAGGAGCTCTACGGCTTCCTCGAGCCGGACGACAAGACCGTCGTGTACTGCCGCATCGGCGAACGGTCCAGCCACACCTGGTTCGTCCTGACGCACCTGCTGGGCAAGCCCGGCGTGCGCAATTACGACGGATCGTGGACCGAATGGGGCAACACCGTGCGCACCCCGATCGTCGCGGGCCAGGAACCGGGACCAGCACCGGGGCCCGCACCGGGGCGCGTCTCCGTCTGATGGGTGCGCCATGAGCATGCCCGCGCCGCTGGCCGAGGTGGTCTCCGACTTCGCCGAGGTCGAGGGCCAGGACAAGCTGAAGCTGCTGCTGGAATTCGCCGACGAGCTGCCGGACCTGCCGCCCGAGCTGGAAGAGCGGGCCATGGAGCCGGTGCCCGAGTGCCAGACCCCGCTGTTCTTGCACGTCGACGCCAGCGACCCGAACCGGGTGCGGTTGCACTTCAGCGCGCCCGCCGAATCGCCGACCACCCGGGGTTTCGCGTCGATCCTGGCGACCGGTCTGGACGAGCAGCCCGCCGCCGACATCCTGGCGGTGCCCGAGGATTTTTACGACGACCTCGGGTTGGCCGCGCTGATCAGTCCGCTACGGCTGCGCGGCCTCTCGGCGATGCTCGCCCGCATCAAGCGCAGGCTGCGCGAGCCGACCGGGTAAACCCGGACCGCCTCGTCGGCCCAACGGCGCGGCGCTTAGACTTCCCGAGAACTCGTTGTAAGAAATTCTCTTAGAGAAGCCCGCAGAAATACGTCTGCGACCGATGCCATACAGGAGGCGCTGTGGCCAGTCACGCCAGCTCGAGGATCTCCAAAGTCCTCGTCGCCAACCGCGGCGAGATCGCTGTCCGGGTGATCCGCGCGGCCCGCGACGCGGGCCTGTCCAGCGTGGCGGTGTACGCCGAACCCGACGCCGACGCGCCCCACGTGCGTCTGGCCGACGAGGCGTTCGCGCTGGGCGGTCAAACGTCCGCGGAGTCCTACCTGGACTTCGGCAAGCTCCTCGACGCGGCGGCCAAGTCCGGCGCCAACGCCGTCCACCCCGGCTACGGATTCCTGTCGGAGAACGGCGATTTCGCCCAGGCGGTCATCGACGCGGGCCTGATCTGGATCGGCCCCAGCCCGCAGTCCATCCGCGATCTCGGCGACAAGGTCACCGCCCGCCACATCGCCGCCCGCGCCCAGGCCCCGCTGGTGCCCGGCACCCCCGACCCGGTCAAGGACGCCGACGAGGTGGTGGCCTTCGCCAAGGAATACGGCGTGCCGATCGCGATCAAGGCGGCCTTCGGCGGCGGCGGCCGCGGCATGAAGGTGGCCCGCACCATCGAAGAGATTCCCCACCTGTTCGAGTCGGCCACCCGTGAGGCCGTCGCGGCGTTCGGCCGCGGCGAGTGCTTCGTCGAGCGCTACCTGGACAAGCCGCGCCACGTGGAGGCGCAGGTGATCGCCGACCAGCACGGCAACGTCATCGTCGCCGGCACCCGTGACTGCTCGCTGCAGCGCCGGTTCCAGAAGCTGGTGGAAGAGGCGCCCGCGCCGTTCCTGACCGACGCGCAGCGCAAGGAGATCCACGAGTCCGCCAAGCGGATCTGCAAGGAGGCCCACTACTACGGCGCCGGGACCGTCGAATACCTGGTCGGCCAGGACGGCCTGATCTCCTTCCTGGAGGTCAACACGCGCCTGCAGGTCGAGCACCCGGTCACCGAGGAGACCGCCGGCATCGACCTGGTCCTGCAGCAGTTCAAGATCGCCAACGGCGAGAAGCTGGACCTCACCGAGGACCCCACCCCGCGCGGGCACGCCATCGAGTTCCGGATCAACGGCGAGGACGCCGGACGGGGCTTTTTGCCCGCGCCGGGACCGGTCACCCGCTACGACATCCCCACCGGGCCCGGCGTCCGGCTGGATTCGGGCGTCGAGGCCGGCTCGGTGATCGGCGGCCAGTTCGACTCCATGCTGTCCAAGCTGATCGTCTACGGCGCCACCCGCGAGGAGGCGCTGGCCCGCTCCCGCCGCGCGCTGGACGAATTCCACGTCGAGGGGCTGGCCACGGTCATCCCGTTCCACCGCGCCGTGGTGAGCGACCCGGCGTTCATCGGTGACGGCGAGAGCTTCTCGGTCCACACGCGCTGGATCGAGACCGAGTGGAACAACACGATCGAACCGTTCACCGGCGGCGAGCCCCTGGACGAGGAGGCGGACGCCCGGCCCCGCCAGAAGGTCGTCGTGGAGGTCGGCGGCCGCCGGCTCGAGGTGTCGCTGCCCGGCGATCTGGCGCTGTCCAACGGCGGCTCCGGCGGCGGCGAGGCCGGTGTCATCCGCAAGAAGCCCAAGCCACGCAAGCGGGGGGCGCACGCCGGTGCGGCCGCCTCCGGCGACGCGGTCACCGCGCCCATGCAGGGCACCGTGGTCAAGGTCGCGGTCGAGGAAGGCCAGGAGGTTGCCACCGGCGACCTGGTGGTCGTCCTCGAGGCGATGAAGATGGAGAACCCGGTCACCGCGCACAAGGACGGGGTCATCACCGGGCTCGCCGTCGAGGCCGGCGCCGCCATCACGCAGGGCACGGTGCTCGCCGAGATCAAGTAGCGGCCCTGAGAGAGTTCACAGGGAACGTTGTCGCCCCTGGCTACCGCGAGTAGGGTATCGGGCAAGGTTGAGTTCACAGCCTCCCGGGATACGTCGATGGCGTGGGGGTAGGCGAAATTCCCTGCTTCTCCGAACTTTTTGCAGTCGGTTGACGTATTCCTGACTATTCCCGTAGCAGTAATCCTGCTCAACAGGATGGAGTCAGCAATGCCTGTGGCCCAATCTTGGCAACAAAGCCGCACGGCGCAGTTCACTGCGCGGTGGGGCCCGGTCGGCACCCTGATCACGGTCGACGGCGAGCTCGACGCGGCCAACGCCGATCAGCTCGCCGCCTACGTCCAAAAGAGCCTCAACCGCTCCCGACGGGTGGTCCTCGACCTGCGCGGCCTGAAATTCGTTGGCACCGCAGGCTTTTCGGCGCTGCACCGGATCAACGTGCTGTGCTCGGCCGCCCAGGTCTCGTGGGCCATGGCGCCGAGCCCGGCGGTGGCCAGGTTGCTGCGCGTCTGCGACCCGGACGGCCAGCTCCCGGTGACGACGCCCAAGGCCGAGCCGCTCCTGGAGCCGCTGTGGGTCGACGACGACGAAAACCCCCGGCCGCTACTGCAACTGGTCCCGCAGCCGCGTTAGCGATTTCGCCAGCAGGCGCGACACGTGCATCTGTGAGATGCCGACCCGCTCGGCGATCTGCGTTTGCGTCATCGACTCGAAGAACCGCAGCACCAACACCGTGCGTTCCCGCTCGGGCAGCGCCTCGAGCAGCGGGCGTAGCGATTCCTGGTCCTCGATGCGGTCCAGGCCGGTGTCCACATCGCCGAGGGTGTCGGCGATCGCGCGGGCTTCCTCCTCCTCGCCCCCGCCGCCGCTGTCGATCGACAAGGTGTTGTAGGAGCTGCCGGCGACCAGGCCCTCGACCACCTCTTCGCGGTCCATCTCGAGCTCCGCGGCGAGTTCGGTCGCGGTGGGCGCGCGGCCCAGCCGTTGGGACAGATCGGCGGTCGCGGTGCCGAGCCGCAGGTGTAGTTCCTTGAGCCGCCGCGGCACCTTGACCGACCAGCTGTTGTCGCGGAAGTGGCGGCGGACCTCGCCCATGATCGTGGGCACCGCGAACGAAACGAAGTCGGAGCCGGCGTCGACGTCAAAACGCACCACCGCGTTGACCAACCCCACGCGCGCCACCTGGACGAGGTCGTCGCGCGGTTCCCCGCGGCCCTCGAAGCGGCGCGCGATGTGGTCGGCCAGCGGCAGGCAGCGCTCGACGATCTTGTCCCGCTGGCGCTGAACTTCCATGGAGTCGGGCGCGACGGAGGCCAACTCACGGAACATGTCCGGAACATCGGCGTACTCGTTCGGACGCGAGACCGAACCGCCGGCAGCTCGCGGTGTCACCTGCTGGAGGCCGCCCGTCGCGCCGTCAGTGTGATGCCGAAAACACTGCCGGTTTCATTGGGTTCGCGACCGTCGTGAAAAGTCTGGACGTCGTCGGCCAAGGACGTCAGCACATGCCAACTGAAGCTGCCGGGCGCCACCACGTCGTGGGTGTCGCATGCCGCGGAGGCCTCCACCACCAATTGGTCGTCCTGCGGATCGACCACGACGCTCAGCGTCGCGTCGGGAGTGGCCGAGCGAATCAACCGGGTGCACACCTCATCGACCGCGAGCCGCAGGTCCGCCACCGCATCGAAATCCAGGTCCTCGAAGGTGCCGATCGCGCCGACCAGGGTGCGCAGCATCGCGAGGTTCTCCAGGCGCGCTGCGACGTGAAGTTCGACAGCGCGATGGCCGCGCGGACGCTTGTTGGCGTGCGATCCAGCATCGTTCATATGGTCTCCCGGCATGGTTTGACTGACACTACTACTGCTCCTCAGCCCGCCCTGGACCGTGCGTTCGAGCCGGTTAGTCATGATCGCCGCCGGGTATTCGGCCCGCTGTGGACGGGCCTGACACGACCGATGCAGACCGGACGCGCCGGCTTAGGCGCGTCGCGGTAATCGCCGGGGTCACGCTGATCGTTTTGTTGGTGCTCGCAGTAGGCATTTATGTCGGTGTGTTCGTGATTTTGTCCCCCATGATGGGGTGAGGTCTTTTCCGTCCAAGCAAACGCAACCGTTCCGGCACTCATCATGGTGCACACCTGATACCCACTCGCCGCCGCCCGTAATCTCGGATCCGGGTTTCCGGCAAAAACTCACAACGGGTGACGTCGTGGCAGGTCACCCCGGAAAAAGCGGAGAGCGGACGGTGTTTCGGTGGCGGCGCCCTAGCTGGCGGGCCATTGCCTGAGCACCTCGGGGTGCTCGGAGTACCACCGATCGGCGATCCTGCGTATCCGGCGGTGTTCCACCGCCAGCCAGACGAGACCCAGCGCCGCGGCGATGACGGCCGTGACGCCGGCGGTCATGCCCTCGTGGTGGTGTCCGGTCGCGAAGGCCGCGAGGCTTCCGCAGGTGCCGATCACGCCCGCGACCACCAACAGATATCCCGGCCAGTGCAGGACGTCGATCAGCGACTCGCCGGCGAGCGGCCGCGTGGTCCTGAGATGGTCGACGGGGTCGTGATAGGTGTCTCCCATGGCTGCTCCTCACCGCACCATCAACGTTAGATCGCGGGGAAGCAAACCTAAAGGGCCAGTACCGGACCGGCGATCGGGGCAACGCCCATGGCGACCATCAGCGCCATGACGGTCAGCAAGAACCAGCCGGCGCCCTGCCATCCCCACCAGGTTCCGCGGGCCTTCCACACGAGGTAGGTGCGCACGAACGCCCAGATCCCGGCGGCCAGCGCGATCATCGGACCGCCGAACGCCAGCAGGGTGCGCTGCGGCGGGCCGCAGGCCACGGTGTCGACGCCCCCGGTCGGACACGTGCTCACCCACACCGCGGCGATCAGCAGGAAGCCGACGGCGGCGGCCGTCGCCGCGACGGCGAACCGGACCGCGGCGAGCACCTCGCGGTCTTCCTGCCCCAGGCGATCACCGCCTGGTCGCTCGCCTGCTTTCTGCATCGTCCTCACCTCCCCGGATTCGGCCCCGGCGTGCCCCGCCCCCGGCCCCGCCTAAGTTCATCGCTCGCCGCACCGTTTTGGTTACGCGCCGCGACGCCGGCTCGCCACCGACGGCTCTAAGAAGTACCCCCTGACAAACCGGGGCAAACGGGCTCGGTCTCAGGTCAGGCCGGTCACCGCGGCGCGCATGGCCCGCATCGCCGCGTCGATCTCGGCGCGCGTGACGGTCAGCGCAGGACGGAACCGGACGCCGTCGCGGCCCGAGGGCAGCACGATCACCGCGCGCCGCCACAGCCGGCGGATCAGCTCGTCGCGGTCGGCGGCGCTCGGCAGGCTGAACGCGCACATCAGGCCGCGGCCGCGGGGATCGAGGACGACGCCGGGGAACTCGCCGGCGAGCTGCTCGAGGCAGCCCAGCAGGTAGGCGCCCTGCTCGGCGGCGTGGTCGAAGAGTTCGTCGGCCTCGATCACCTCCAGGATGCGGCGGGCGCGCACCATGTCGGCCAGGTTGCCGCCCCACGTCGAGTTCAGCCGGGACGGCACCGCGAACACGTTGTCGGCGACCTCGTCGACCCGCCGGCCCGCCATGATGCCGCACACCTGGGTCTTCTTCCCGAACGCGACCACGTCGGGTTGCACGCCGAATTGCCGGTAGGCCCAAGCGGTTCCGGTCAGGCCGCAGCCGGTCTGCACCTCGTCGAAGATCAGCAGGGCGTCGTGCCGGTCGCACAGTTCGCGCATGGCGGCGAAGAACTCGGGCCGGAAGTGGCGGTCCCCGCCTTCCCCCTGGATGGGTTCGGCCACGAAGCAGGCGATGTCGTGCGGGTGGGCTTCGAAGGCGGCGCGGGCCTGGGCCAGCGACGCGGCCTCGAGCGCGGCCACGTCGGCGCCCGGCCGGAGGTAGGGGGCGTCGATGCGCGGCCAGTCGAACGTGGGGAAGCGATCCACGGTGACCGGGTTGGTGTTGGTCAGCGACAGCGTGTAGCCGCTGCGGCCGTGGAAGGCGCCGCGCAGGTGCAGCACCCGGGTGCCCAGCGCGCGGTCGACACCGCGCGCTTCGTTGAGCCGGCTCTTCCAGTCGAACGCCACCTTGAGCGCGTTCTCCACCGCGAGCGCCCCGCCGTCGACGAAGAACAGGTGCGGCAACGCCGGGTCGCCCAGCACCCGGGCGAACGTCTCGACGAAGCGGGCCATCGCCACCGAGTACACGTCGGAATTGCTGGGCTTGTTCAGGGCGGCCGCGACGAGCTCCGCCCGGAATTCGTCGTCGGCGGCCAGCGCCGGGTGGTTCATGCCCA
Source organism: Mycobacterium sp. NTMscope_Eco_3 (assembly GCF_976985685.1). Taxonomy (NCBI): domain Bacteria; kingdom Bacillati; phylum Actinomycetota; class Actinomycetes; order Mycobacteriales; family Mycobacteriaceae; genus Mycobacterium; species Mycobacterium sp. NTMscope_Eco_3. Next base: position 4,268,868 of record NZ_CDRJYZ010000001.1, read on the forward strand.
GCGCCGAGGAGGCGAAGAACGAGAACATGTCGAGGTAGCGCCGGCCGTCGCGGGCGTCGCAGAGGTAGGAGCCCTGCGAGCGGTCCAGATCGAGGACGAAGTCGAAGCCGTCGACCAGCATGCTGCGCGCCAGCACCGCGTGGACGGCGTCGGCATCCACACGGCGACCGGCGGGCGCGAAACGTTCCATGGCGGCCGTCATGACGCCCATGGTACGGGCATGATGGCGTATTTTTACACTATTGTTGCGCCGTGACAGGATAATTTATGGAATATGCTGCCGATCTGTGTAAAAAGTATTGAGAATGATGGTGCTGCGGGTCTTGACGTTCGCCGCCGTCCGGATTCGCTGCAGCAGGTCCTCGAGCGCCCGGGCGGATGCGACGCGCACCAGCAGGACGTAGCTTTCTTCGCCGGCCACCGAGTGACACGATTCGATCTCCTCGATGTGCTCGAGGCGGGCGGGCGCATCATCGGGTTGAGAGGGATCCAGAGGAGTGATGGCCACGAACGCCGACAGCAGGTGCCCGACGGCCTCCGGGTCGATGCGCGCCGAGTATCCGGCGATGACGCCGCGGGCCTCGAGCCTGCGCACCCTCGACTGGACCGCCGAGACCGACAGCCGGGCGCTGGCCGCCAACTCCGCCAGCGTCGCGCGTCCGTCGGCGACCAGCTCGCGCACCAGAATCCGGTCGACGTCGTCGAGCGTCTCACTCATGGCCGGAGACTATCGCAGGAACGGCGCGCCGTGAGCCGCGCGAAATGGCTGCCGACGTGGCAGCTTCGCGCGCTTTTCGCCGCGGGCCTCTCGGCGATGTACGCCGCCGAGGTGCCCGCCTACGGCACCCTGGTCGCGGTGAGCGAGCGGGTCAACGCCGATGTCGCGGCGCGCCACCCCGACGCCGAACGGTTCGGTTCGCTGCGGCGCGTCACGGCCGAGCGGCACGGCGCCATCCGGGTGGGCAGCCCGGCCGAACTGGCCGCGGTCGCCGACCTTTTCGCCGCGTTCGGCATGCTGCCGGTCGGCTACTACGACCTGCGCTGCGCGGCCTCACCCGTCCCCGTGGTGTCGACCGCCTTCCGGCCCGTCGATGCAAACGAGCTGTCGCTCAATCCTTTTCGGGTGTTCACCTCGATGCTGGCCACCCACGACGCGCGGTTCTTCGACCGTGACCTGCGCCGCCGCGTCGAGGCCTTCCTGGCGCGCCGCCAACTGTTCGATCCCGCGCTGCTCGCCCGCGCGCGTGAGGTCACCGCCGAGGACGGCTGCACCGCCGACCGGGCGCGGGAGTTCGTCGCGGCGGCGGTGGCGGCGTTCGCCCTGTCGGCCGAGCCCATCGACAAGTCCTGGTACGACGAGTTGTCACGGGTGTCCGCGGTGGCCGCCGACATCGCCGGCGCCGGCTCCACCCACCTCAACCACCTGACGCCGCGCGTCCTCGACATCGACGATCTGTACCGGCGGATGACCGGGCGCGGCATCGCCATGATCGACGCCATCCAAGGGCCGCCGCCCACCGACGGGCCGGCGGTGTTGTTGCGCCAGACCTCGTTTCGCGCCCTGGCCGAACCCCGCCGGTTCAGCGGCGAGGACGGCCGGGTCACCGAGGGGACGCTGCGGGTGCGCTTCGGCGAAGTGGAGGCCCGCGGTGTCGCGCTGACGCCGAAGGGCCGCGCGCGCTACGACGCCGCGATGAGCGCCGCCGACCCGGCCGCGGTGTGGGCGGATCACTTTCCGCCCACCGACGAGCGGATGGCCGCCGAGGGGCTGGGCTACTACCGCGGCGGTGACCCGTCGGCGCCGATCGTCTACGAGGACTTCCTGCCCGCCTCGGCGGCGGGCATCTTCCGGTCGAACCTGGACTGCGACGCCGAAACCGCGGACGCGCCAGACGAATCCGGCTACGACGCGCAGTGGCTGGCCGGGGCGATCGGCCGCGACGTCGCCGACCCGTACGCCCTCTACGAAAAGGCATGCTCATGACCACCGAACAGTTGCGCGCCCGGGTTCGCACGGCCTTCGACGCCATCGGCGTCACCGCGAGCCTCGGCGAGCCGGACGCCCACGGGTTGCCCGCCAGCACGCCGATCACCGGCGAGGTGCTGTTCACCGTCGCGCCCACCACACCCGAGCGCGCCGATGCGACGATCGCCCAAGCGGCCCAAGCCTTTTCGGTGTGGCGAACCACGCCCGCCCCCGTCCGCGGCGCGCTGGTTGCGCGCCTGGGCGAGCTGCTCAGGGCGCACAAGGACGAGCTGGCCACCCTGGTGACCGTCGAGGTCGGCAAGATCACCTCCGAGGCGGCCGGCGAGGTGCAGGAGATGATCGACGTCTGCCAGTTCGCCGTCGGCCTGTCGCGCCAGCTCTACGGGCGCACCATCGCGTCGGAACGCCCCGGACACCGGCTGCTGGAGACCTGGCACCCGCTCGGCGTGGTGGGGGTGATCACCGCGTTCAACTTCCCGGTCGCCGTGTGGGCGTGGAACGCCGCGCTGGCCCTGGTGTGCGGGGACCCGGTGGTGTGGAAGCCCTCGGAGCTGACGCCGTTGACGGCGCTGGCCACCCAGGCGCTGATCGCCCGGGCCGCGGCCGACGTCGGCGCCCCGCCCGCGGTGAGCTCCCTGATACTGGGCGACCGCGACCTCGGCGGGCTGCTGGTGGACGACCCCCGGGTCGCGCTGGTGTCCGCGACCGGTTCGGTCCGGATGGGCCGCGAGGTCGGCCCCCGCGTCGCCGCGCGGTTCGGCCGGGTGCTGCTGGAACTGGGCGGCAACAACGCCGCCATCGTGACGCCGTCGGCCGACCTGGACCTCGCGGTGCGGGCCATCGTGTTCGCCGCCGCCGGCACCGCCGGCCAACGCTGCACCAGCCTGCGCCGGCTCATCGTCCACCACTCGGTGGCCGACGAGGTGGTGGACCGCGTCGTGTCCGCCTTCCGGCAACTGCCCATCGGCGACCCGTGCGCACCCGGCACCCTGATCGGGCCGCTCATCCACGAGACCGCCTACCGCGACATGGTGGGGGCGCTGGAATCCGCGCGCGCCGACGGCGGCGAGGTTCTCGACGGCGACCGCCGGCACCCGCAGGGCCGCGAGCAGCCGAATTCCTACTACGTCGCGCCGGCCGTGGTGCGCATGCCCGGGCAGACCGCCATCGTGGCGAGCGAGACGTTCGCGCCCATCCTCTACGTGCTGACCTACCACGAGCTGGCCGACGCGATAGCCCTCAACAACGCCGTGCCGCAGGGGCTTTCGTCGTCCATCTTCACCACGGACCTGCGCGAGGCCGAACAGTTCCTGGCCGAATCCGACTGCGGAATCGCCAATGTCAACATCGGCACGTCCGGCGCGGAGATCGGCGGTGCGTTCGGTGGCGAGAAGGAAACCGGCGGCGGGCGGGAATCGGGCACGGACTCGTGGAAGGCCTACATGCGCCAAAGTACCAATACCGTCAATTATTCCGGCGAGTTGCCGCTGGCCCAGGGAGTGGAGTTCGGCTGAGGCGTTGAATCCATTGTGGCCGTCGTCTCATGTCGTATGAGTACTATCTGACACATGCCGACAGCCCGAAGGCGTCTATCCCCCGAGGATCGGCGCGCTGAGCTGCTCGCTTTAGGGGCAGAGGTTTTTGGGAAGCGACCTTACGACGAGGTCCGCATCGACGAGATCGCGGAACGCGCCGGGGTGTCGCGGGCCCTGATGTACCACTATTTCCCCGACAAGCGAGCGTTTTTCGCGGCGGTGGTCAAGGACGAGGCCGACCGCCTGTACGAGAACACCAACATGGACGACGTCACCGGTCTGACCATGTATGAGGAGATCCGGGTCGGCGTGCTGGCCTACATGGCCTACCACGAGCAGAACCCGGAGGCCGCGTGGGCGGCGTACGTCGGACTGGGGCGGTCCGACCCGGTTCTGCTGGGCGTCGAGGACGACGCCAAGAACCGCCAGATGGAACACATCATGTCCCGGATCAACCGGCTGATCGCCGAACTCCCCGCGGCCAGCATGGAACCCGAGGTCGAGCGCCATCTGCGGGTGATCCTGAACGGCTGGCTGGCGATGACCTTCGAGATCTGCCGGCAGCGGATCATCGACCCCACCACCGACGCCGACAAGCTCGCCGACGCCTGCGCGCACGCGCTGCTGGACGCGATCGCACGGGTGCCCGAGATCCCGGAGGAGCTCGGCGAGGCGATGAACACCTCGCGCACCTGAACGCCGCGGCATCATGTCGGTCCCCGTTGGCACCATGGACGGGTGAGCACTCGCGCTGATTCCGGGCCACCCGGCCCCGCCGACCCCCTGGGCCGGTTCAGCGCCGTCACCGGCGAGTGGTTCACCAGCACCTTCGACGCGCCGACCACCGCGCAGGCCGAGGCCTGGGAGGCCATCGCCGACGGCCACAACACCCTGGTGATCGCCCCCACCGGGTCCGGCAAGACGCTGGCGGCCTTCCTGTGGGCGCTGGACAGCCTCGCCGGCTCGGCCGACCGCCCGCGGGGTACCCGGGTGCTCTACGTGTCCCCGCTCAAGGCGCTGGCCGTCGACGTCGAGCGCAACCTGCGCACCCCCCTGGCCGGGCTCACCCGCATCGCCGAACGCCGGGGCCTGCCGCCGCCGGACATCAGCGTCGGGGTGCGTTCCGGCGACACCCCGCCGGCCACCCGCCGCCACCTCATCAACCGGCCCCCCGACGTGCTGATCACCACTCCGGAGTCGCTGTTTTTGATGCTCACCTCCGCGGCACGCGGAACCCTGGCCGGGGTGCAGACGGTGATTGTCGACGAAATCCACGCCATCGCCGCGGGCAAGCGCGGCGCGCACCTGGCGGTGTCGCTGGAGCGCCTCGACTCGCTGCGGGAGGGCGCACCCGCCCAGCGGATCGGGTTGTCGGCGACGGTGCGCCCACCCGAGGAACTCGCCCGGTTCCTGTCCGGCGGGCAGCCGACGACCATCGTCGCGCCGGCGTCGGCCAAGACGGTCGAGCTCACCGTGGCCGTGCCGGTGCCCGACATGGCCAACCTGGCGAACACTCCCCCGCAAGCGGGAGGTACCCCCTCCATCTGGCCCGACGTGGAGAACCGTCTGGTCGACCTGATCGAGGCGCACAACTCGACCATCGTGTTCGCCAATTCGCGGCGGCTGGCCGAACGACTCACCGCCCGCCTCAACGAGATCCACGCCGAACGCAGCGGCCTCGAGCTGTCCACGGAGGCCAACCCCAAGGTGGCGGGCGGCGCCCCGGCGCACATCATGGGCTCGGGCCAGACCTACGGCGCCGACCCGATCCTGGCGCGCGCCCACCACGGGTCGGTGAGCAAGGAACAACGCGCCCTGGTCGAAGAGGACCTCAAGCGCGGGCTGCTCAAGGCGGTGGTGGCCACCTCCAGCCTGGAGCTCGGCATCGACATGGGCGCGGTCGACCTGGTGATCCAGGTGGAGGCGCCGCCGTCGGTGGCCAGCGGCCTGCAACGCATCGGCCGGGCCGGGCACCAGGTCGGTGAGGTCTCCCAGGGCGTGCTGTTCCCCAAGCACCGCACCGACCTGATCGGCTGCGCGGTCAGCGTGCAGCGCATGCTGACCGGCCAGATCGAAACGATGCGGGTGCCCGCCAACCCGCTCGACATCCTGGCGCAGCAGACCGTGGCGGCCGCCGCGCTCGAGCCGCTGGACGCCGACAAGTGGTTCGACACGGTGCGCCGCGCCGCGCCGTTCGCGACGCTGCCGCGCAGCGTGTACGAGGCCACCCTGGACCTGTTGAGCGGCAAGTACCCCTCCACCGATTTCGCCGAGCTGCGTCCCCGGCTGGTCTACGACCGAGACACCGGCACGTTGACAGCGCGCCCCGGCGCGCAGCGGCTGGCCGTGACCTCCGGCGGGGCCATCCCCGACCGGGGGCTGTTCACCGTGTATCTGGCCTCCGAGGCCGAAAAGCCTTCGCGGGTCGGCGAACTCGAAGAGGAAATGGTCTACGAGTCGCGGCCCGGCGATGTCATCTCGCTGGGCGCCACCAGCTGGCGGATCACCGAGATCACCCACGACCGGGTGCTGGTGATCCCGGCGCCCGGCCAACCGGCCCGGTTGCCGTTCTGGCGCGGTGACGGCGTCGGCCGCCCGGCCGAGCTGGGCACCGCGCTCGGCGCGTTCACCGGTGAGCTGGCCGGCCTCACCCGCGAGGAATTCGAAACCCGCTGCGCCGGGCTGGGTTTCGACGCCTACGCCACCGACAACCTGGCGCGCCTGCTCGACGAGCAGCGCACCGCCGCCGGGGTGGTGCCCACCGACACCACCCTGCTGGTCGAGCGGTTCCGCGACGAGCTCGGAGACTGGCGGGTGATCCTGCACTCGCCCTACGGGCTGCCCGTGAACGGGCCGTTGGCGCTGGCGGTGGGCCGGCGGCTGCGGGAACGCTACGGCATCGACGAGAAGCCCACCGCCTCCGACGACGGCGTCGTGGTGCGCCTGCCCGACACCTTGGCCGATTTCGCGTCGGACACGGGGATGGAAACACCGCCCGGCGCGGACCTTTTCGTCTTCGACGCCGACGAGATCGACCCGATCGTCACCGACGAGGTGGGCGGTTCGGCGCTGTTCGCGTCGCGGTTCCGCGAGTGCGCGGCCCGCGCGCTTTTGTTGCCGCGCCGGCACCCCGGCCGCCGCTCGCCGCTGTGGCAGCAGCGCCAGCGCGCCGCCCAGTTGCTCGAGGTGGCCCGCAGATACCCCGACTTCCCCGTCGTGCTGGAGACCATCCGCGAATGCCTGCAGGACGTCTACGACGTCCCCGCCCTGGTGACGCTGATGACCGGCATCGCCCAGCGGCGGGTGCGGGTTGTCGAGGTCGAGACCGCGCGCCCCTCCCCGTTCGCGGCGTCGCTGCTGTTCGGCTACGTCGGCGCGTTCATGTACGAAGGCGACAGCCCGCTGGCGGAGCGCCGGGCCGCGGCGCTCTCGCTGGACAGCACGCTGCTGGCCGAGCTGCTGGGCCGGGTGGAGCTGCGCGAGCTCCTCGATCCCGAGGTCATCGACGCCACCGCCCGCCAGCTGCAGCACCTCTCGGCCGAACGGGCCGCGCGCGACGCCGAGGGCGTCGCGGACCTGCTGCGGCTGTTGGGCCCGCTGACCGAGGAGGAGGTGGCCGCCCGCAGTGACATCGCCGACGGCAAAAACGTCGGCGGCTGGCTGGAGGGCCTGCGCGCGGCGCGGCGCGCGCTGACGGTGTCGTTCGCCGGGCGCAGCTGGTGGGTGGCCATCGAGGACATCGGGCGCCTGCGCGACGGCATCGGCATCCCGGTTCCGCTGGGTGTGCCGGCCGCCTTCACCGAGGAGGTCACCGACCCGCTGGGCGAACTGCTGGGCCGCTACGCGCGCACCCACACCCCGTTCACCACGGCCGAGGCCGCCGCCCGATTCGGCCTGGGGCTGCGGGTGACGGCGGATGTCCTGGGCCGGCTGGCCGGTGACGGCCGGCTGGTGCGCGGCGACTTCGTCGCCGCGCCCGAGACGTCGGGGGCGGCCGGTGTGGTCGGGGCCGAGCAGTGGTGCGACGCCGACGTCTTGCGCATCCTGCGGCGACGGTCGCTGGCGGCGCTGCGGGCCCAGGTCGAGCCGGTCAGCACCGCCGCGTACGGCCGCTTCCTGCCGGCCTGGCATCACGTGGGGGCGGCCGAATCCTCGCGCAGCCCAGGCTATTCCGGCCTGGACGGCCTGATGTCGGTGATCGACCAGCTGGCCGGTGTGCGGATGCCGGCGTCGGCGATCGAGCCGCTGGTGCTGGCCCCCCGGGTCCGCGACTACTCCCCCGCGATGCTCGACGAACTGCTCGCCACCGGCGAGGTCACCTGGTCGGGCGCCGGGTCGATCTCGAGCAGCGACGGCTGGATCGCGTTGCACGCCGGCGAATCCGCGCCCCTGACACTGGCCGGGCCCGCCGACATCGACCTGGGCGACGCCCACCGCGCCATCCTGGACACCCTGGCCGGGGGCGGCGCCTACTTCTTCCGCCAACTCGCGCACGGCGCGGTCTCCGACGCCGAGCTCAAAACCGCACTGTGGGAACTGATCTGGGCCGGCTGGATCACCGGCGACACGTTCGCCCCGGTGCGCGCCGTCCTCGGGGGCGCCGGCGCCCGGAAACGTTCCGCACCCGCGCACCGGTCGCAGCGCCCGCCGCGGCTGAGCCGGTACACCGTCGCGCACGCGCAGTCCCGGCCCGCCGACCCCACCGTGGGCGGCCGATGGTCGATCCTGCCGGCCCCCGAGCCCGATTCCACGCTGCGCGCCCACTACCAAGCGGAACTGTTGCTGGGCCGCCACGGCGTGCTCACCCGCGGCGCGGTGGCCACCGAGGGCGTCCCGGGCGGGTTCGCCACCCTGTACAAGGTGCTGAGCACCTTCGAGGACGCGGGCCGGTGCCAGCGCGGCTACTTCATCGAGTCGCTGGGCGGGGCGCAGTTCGCCGTCGCATCGACGGTCGACCGGCTGCGCAACTTCAGCGAGGGGGTCGATCCGGAACGGCCGGAATACCGGGCGGTGGTGCTGGCCGCGGCGGACCCCGCCAACCCGTATGGCGCGGCGCTGCCCTGGCCCGCCTCCGCCGGCGAGGGCGCGCGGCCGGGCCGCAAGGCCGGCGCGCTCGTCGTGCTGGTCGACGGCGAGCTGGCCTGGTTCCTGGAGCGCGGCGGACGCTCGCTGCTGACCTTCACCGACGATCCCGCGGCCCACCTCGCGGCGGCGACGGCCCTGGCCGACCTGGTCGCCTCCCGCCGCGTCGCGGGGATGCTGGTGGAGCGCATCGACGGGGTGCCGGCACTGGCGCCCCGCGCGGACGGGTCCGGGCCGCTGAGCGCGCTCACCGACGCCGGATTCCACACGACGCCACGCGGAATGCGGCTGCGCTGAGATGCCCGAGGGTGACACCGTCTGGCACACCGCCGCCGTGCTGCGTCAGCACCTGCTCGGGGGCACCCTGACCCGCTGCGACGTACGGGTGCCGCGGTTCGCCACCGTCGACCTCACCGGCCAGGTGGTCGACGAGGTCGTCAGCCGCGGGAAGCATCTGTTCATCCGGGTGGGGCGCGCCAGCATTCACTCGCATCTGAAGATGGAGGGCAGCTGGCGGGTCGGCAGCCGGGTGCGGGTGGACCACCGGGCGCGCATCGTCTTGGAGACCGGCACCGCCCGGGCCGTCGGCGTCGACCTGGGGGTGCTCGAGATCCTGGATCGCGACCGCGACGGCGACGCCGTCGCGCACCTGGGACCCGATCTGCTGGGCGAGGATTGGGACCCGGCGCGTGCCGCCGCCAACCTGACCGCCGACCCGCACCGGCCGATCGCCGAGGCGCTGCTGGACCAGCGGGTGCTGGCCGGGATCGGCAACGTCTATTGCAACGAACTGTGTTTTATCAGCGGGCACCTGCCCACCGCGCCGGTGAGCGCCATCGCAGATCCGCGGCGGCTGGTCTCTCGCGCACGAGAAATGCTGTGGCTCAACCGTTTCCGTTGGAACCGGTGCACCACCGGTGACGCCCGCCGCGGGCGCCAGCTGTGGGTCTACGGGCGCGCCGGGCAGCAGTGCCGTCGCTGCGCCACCCCCATCGACGTCGACGACACGAAAGAACGGGTGGCCTACTGGTGCCCGACGTGCCAGCGCTAATCCCGCGCGTGCGCGAGGAAAAACTCGGCGATGGCTTCCGACCCGTCAAGCGCGTGCGTGGTGGGCCCGATGACGGCCGCGGGCAGATATTGCTTGCCGCCCGGCCAGGTGTGCCCGCCCTTGTCGACCTTGTAGAAGACCACCTCGCTGGACGCCGAACACGCCGCGGAGACAAACCGGTGGACGACGGTGCCGTCCCGGACATCGGGCAGCACCTCCATCGACGGGTCGCCGGTGCAGCCGTCCGCCGCGCGCCACTTCGCGACCATGGCATCCGCCGAGATGGAGTGGCTGAGCCCGCCGCGGCCGCGCACCGCGCCACCCTTGAACGGCACCAGCGGGTCGGCGGTGCCGTGGGCTTCCCACACCGACACCGGCCGCGACGGGTTGCAGGCCACGCCCACGCCCAGGGTGCCGGCCACCGGCGCCGCCGCGGCGAAGACGTCCGCCCGATCGCAGGCCAGCCGGTTGGACATGAAGCCCCCGTTGGACATCCCGGTGACGAAAACGTGGCCGGGCGCGATGTTGTAGTCGTGTTGCAGCTTGCCCACCAGCCCGACCAGGAAGGCCACGTCGTCGATGTGGCGGCGATCCGCGGGCGACGCGCCGCGCCCGTCGGCCCAGCTCTTGTCGTAGCCGTCGGGGTAGACGACCAACAGGTCGTGGGCGTCAGCAACGGAGTCGAACCCCGTCAGCGCGCGCTGCGCGATCCCGGTTCCGCCGCCCCCGTGCAAACTGAGCACCAGGCCGATGGGGTCGCCCGCCGGCACGTGCAACATGTAGGTTCGGTCCATGCCGTTGGATCGGAACGTACCGGAAACGTCGCGGGCGCTCGCCGCCGACACGTGCCGGACCCCGCAGCCGACCACGCATACCGCCACCAGCGCGAGCCACAGCCACCGCGCGTACGGCATGTTGTCAGGTCGCCGACGGCGCAGCGACGGACAGAGGCCGGTTACGCGCCGCCGAAGACAGAGCAAACGTTGGTATGGCACGGACGGCATTATCGGCGATACCCCGTCGGGTGACGCGGCGCCGTGCGAACATTCCGACTGGCCCCGCCTTCAGCAAGCTACGGCTCTTCTGTTCCACGGGAGTATCACAAATGACGAGCACCCAGATGCGCAAGCCCGGCCGCGCGCGGTCGCTTCTGGCTATCGGCGTTGCGCCGGTGGCCGGGCTACTCGGCGCCCTGTCGACACCGGCGACCGCGCATGCCACCTCCGCCGATGAGGCGTTCCTCGCCGCGCTGAAAGCCAAGGGGATCAACTTCGAGTCACCCGAGGCCGTGGTCAACTCCGGTCACACCGTGTGCCACCAACTCGATTCGGGCCAAACGCCGGAACAGGTCGCCAACAACGTGCTGTCCAGCAGTTCGCTGGACGGCTATCACGCCGGTTACTTCGTCGGCGTCAGCATCAAGGCGTACTGCCCCAAGTACGCGGCAGCATCCGGGTCCTGAAATTTACAGCCGGTTGACAGACTGGTGACGAATTCACGGCTAAAATTGGAACATCCGAAACTAATGTGACGAGCACAAGGCCAAAATGATTCCGAAACTTTTGGTCGGTGTTGCGGGTGTTGCCATCGTTCTTGGCGCTTCCGGCTGGACCGCAGCATCGGCCAGCACCGACCCTAATCCCTTCAGTCATCTCAGCTGCGCCTGCAAGGAGTCAGATCCGCCAGGCAGCCCGGCCCTGCGGGACAAAATCAATCAGGGCATCCAGCACGGTCTTTCCGCCTCAGCCCCCGTGACGCAGTGACCGGCCTCGCGGCCTAGAGCCAATCGCGACGTTTGAACATCACGTACAGCACCACCATCAGGACGGCTATCACGCTGGTGCTGGCCGCGAATCCGGCCGCCGTACCGAAGCCCGGGTAGGGAACGTTCTGCCCGTAAAAGCCGGTGATCGCCGTGGGCACGGCGATGATGGCCGCCCATCCCGTCAGCTTCTTCATGACGGTGTTCAACCGCGCGTCCTGCAGCGACAGGTTGGTCTCGAAAATCGTGGTGACCATGTCGCGCAGCGACTCCGTCCATTCGGACACCCGCAGCACGTGGTCGTAGAGGTCGGCGTACAGCGGATCGAGCTGCCGGTCGGTGCCGTCCGAAATGCGGTGGTGCTGAATCGAATTGACCACCTCGCGCATCGGTAGCGCCACCCGCCGCAGGTTCACCAGGTCCCGGCGCAACCCGAAGGTGCGGCGCTGAAAATCGCCTTTGCGGGAGGTGCCGTCGAAGAGTTCGTCCTCGATGGCTTCGATGCCGTCGTCGAGGGCCTCCACGGCGGCGAAGTGGCTGTCGACCACCACGTCGAGCAGGCCGTGCACCAGGGCGCCGACACCGGAGGCCTGGCCGCCGAGCTCCTGCCATCGCCGGGTCACCTGCGCCATGTCGAAGTCGGGCGTCAGGCGCACGGTGATCAGCCCCTGCGGCAGCACGAAGGCCGAGATGCGCTGCATCGTCAGTGCGCGCGCGGGGACGGCGTTCGCCGCGGGGTCAGCGATGTCGGCGGCGTAGACGGTGAAGAAGGTGTGGGTTTCGTAGCCGGTGGCCTTGACCCGTTCGGCCGCCGCCACGGCGTCTTCGACCGCCCAGTGGTTCAGCCCGAGTTCGCCGGCCAGGCCGCCGAGGGTGTCGTGGTCGGGGTTGCACAGGTCGGCCCACACCAGGGTGTCGGGCTCGGACAGGTGGTCCGAGATCTTGCCGAACTCGAAGTCGTCCTGCGCCTTGCCGCCGCGCCACACGCGGCCCTGGATCTGCGGAGCGTTGCCCACCACGCGATCTTCTCAACCCGCCGACGGCGGACGGTGCATCACCGTGCCCGAAAGCTCCGCGCCGTACTCGATGTCGTCGTAGTCGCGGCCCTTACGCCGGCGGCCGTCGCTCGAATTCCGGCCCGGGCGCACCGGCGCCATGGGGAGCATGGGCGGCTGCGCGCCGCCCGGGGGAAGCGGCGACACCGCCGAGGCGAGCTGCACCGGCGCCTGCGACGACGCCAACATTCCCACCGTCGCGGGCGGCATGGTCAGGTGGCCCAGCGAAATTCCGACACCCAGCGTCGCCCGCGGCGCCAAGGACGACCCCGCGGCGCCGACCGCGCTGACGAGCCGCGTCTCCGCCGACGCCAGCGCCGCGGCGCCGTCCGCCAATCCCGGACCGATGCCCTCACCCAGCGACGTGAACGCGTGCGCGGTGGCCAATTGCGCGCACACACCCAGAATATTGACCGGAAATCCGCTCGCGGCGATGGTTTGGCTCGCCCATTGATTGGCAAATCCAAACCAGCCAGCTTGGGGGTCGAACCCGGTGGACGCGGCCAACTGCGACGCCATCGGAGAGGTAGCGGTAGTCGTGGGCACCATCGTCGCCTGGGTCGTCACCCCGGATGGACTGGCCACCTGGGGCGGCGGTGAGAACTGGGGCAGCTTGACGGCGCCCGCCGAGGTCGCGGCGTAGCGATACATGGCGGCCGCGTTGTTGACCCACATGGTGTGGTACTCGGCTTCGGTTTCGGCGATGGCCGGGTAGTTGATGCCGAAGAAGTTGGTGGCCAACAACATTGCCAGGCGCGCCCGGTTGGCGGCGACCAGCGAGGGATGCACCACCGTCCAGTGGGTCCATTCGAATGCCGCGGCGACGACCTCCACCGACGCGGCGGTCTGCTGGCACTGCTGCGCGGTAAGGCGCAACCAGGCGAGATACGGTTCCAGCGCCTCGGCCATCGCCAGCGACGACGGACCGTGCCACGTCGTGGACAGCCACGACAGCTCAGCGGTGTAGCTGCTTGCCGATTGCTCCAGCTCGGCGCTCAATTCCTGCCAGAAGCCGGCGGCTTCGATCAATGACCAAGCGCCGGGTCCGGAGTGGATCAGCGCCGAGATAATCTCGGGCGGCAGTATCCCAAAATCCATGAACCTTTACCTTGGGGAAGAAGTGGGTGGGGCGAACGACGCGCGTCGGCGCTGGTGCTGGTCGCCTTTGACAGACTCTGCCGACCCCGTGGATGCGATCGGCGCTCGCGGTCGTGCGGCGCCGACGTCAATGTCAATGTCATCCGGCCGACGGGTTTCGAGGCATCACTTTGCCTTTGACCTCGCGGCCCACGGCAACGTCCTCGTACTTTTGCTGTTTGCGTTTTCGCCAGCCGGTGCCCGCCGAGGCCGTCGGCGGCGGCACCATCATCGGCATCATGGGGAATCCTGATTCCGTCGCGGGCAGCGGGGACGCCGCGGAGGCGAGTTGCACCCCGGCCGGTGCGCCCGGCAACAGCCCCACGACGGCGGGGGGCGCGGTCAATTTGCCCAGCGAGACGCCAACCCCCAACGCCCCGGTCGGCGCGGAAGCCCCCGCGCCGATTCCCTTGATCGCGTTGGCCAGACTCGCCGTGGTCGCTCCGAGGCCCTCGGACAGGCCGGAACCGATGTCGCCGCCGACGGACGCGACCCCTTGGGCGGTCGCCATCTGCGCCCACACGGTCAATAGGTTGACGGGGAAACCGGACGACATGAACTGGTTGGCCCAGGTGTTCGCCCAGCCGAACCAGCCGCTGTTGGGGTCGAAGCCGCCGGCGGTGTTGAGCCCCGAGAATATCGATCCCAGTGACGAACCCGAAGAGTCAGTCGAGGCTTTCATCACCGCGGCCTGCTGGTTGGCCGTTCCGGCCGGATTGGTGTCGGGAAGCGGCGAGGTGAACGGCGACAGTTGCGTAGTCGCCTGCGACGTCGTCGCCTGATAGCGGGTCATCGCCGCGGCGTTGTTCGCCCACATGGTCTGGTATTCGTTCTCGGCCTCGGCGATCGCCGCGGTGTTGGTCCCGAACCGGTTGGTCATGAGCAGCTGCCGCAGGCGCGTCCGGTTGGCGGTGACGACCGAGGGATGCACGACGGTGGCGCGAGTGGCGCTGAAGGCCGAGGCGGCGGCTTCCGCCGAGGTGGCCATCTGCGCGGACTGCTGCGCCGTCTCGCGCAACCACAAGAGGTAGGGCTGGACGGAAAGCAGCATCGCCATCGCGGACGGACCGTCCCAGGAATCGATGAGCGAGGACAACGTGGAGGCATAGGTGGAGACGGAATTCTCCAGCTCGACGGCCAGGCGCTGCCAGGCGCCGGCGGCCTCGATCAGCGAGCCCGCTCCGGGCCCGGTGTGGATGAGCGTCGAGGTGACCTCGGGGGGTGCTAGTAGATCCATCACATCTCACAATGCCCACGCTGAGAACGCCTCAGCAAATTTCCGTTAACCAGGCCGCGAAAAAGCCCCAAACTCTTGTACATCGATGCCTGCTACCTGCGGTCGGTTACCTCCCAGTTCGACCGCAAGCCGCTAGGACACCCTATACCCCCAGCTACGCGCTCCTCTCCCCATTTATTGACCGGCGAACCTCGCCCCGCCGTTCAAGGGGCCGTTCAAGGGGCCGTTCAAGGGGCCGTTCAAGGGCGGGGCCCCTCTTTCAGACGGTGACCGAGGCGCCGCGGTTCACGGTGACGACGCGGTCGCCCAGCCCGCGACGCCGCATTTCCCGGGTGAAGTCGGCCAGGGGCGACGCAAACACCGCGTAGTCGTCGAAGTGCACCGGGATGACCTTCGGCAGGCTCAGCAGCGCGACGAGTTCGGCCCCCTGGCGGCCGTCCATGGTTACGGTCAGCCCGAACGGAAGCCGCCGGCCGGCCGGCAGCCGCGTGCCGCCGAGGTGCAGCATCCCCACGTCGATCGGATCGAACCGCGCCGGAACCTCTTTCAGCTCCTCGACCAGCAGGGTGTCCCCGGAGATGTAGAGCCGGCGCCGGGGCGAGCCGTCGGCGGCGACCTCGAGCATGGTGCCCATCACCGGCGGCAGCAGGCGCCGGCTCCACCCCGGCGCGTGGCGCCCGGGCAGCGACGTGAGGGTCAGCGTGGTCTCGCCCTTGGTGATCGTGTGCTGTTGCCAGGTCCGCAGGCCGCGTGCGTGCGCGAAGCCGCGGCGGTGCAGGCGCTGGGCGGCGTGCGGGGTGGTGACGATGGGAAGGGCGTGGTCGAGACCCCGCTGCGACACCCGGTCCCAGTGGTCGCCGTGCATGTGGGAGAGCACGATCGCGTCGACGGGCGGGAGTTCGTCGATGCTCAACGCCGGCTCCTTCAGGCGCTTGGACACCAGGCCGTGGCCGAGGTAGGCGCGTTGCCCGCGGTGCAGGAAATTCGGGTCGGTCAGCAGCGTCAGCCCGCCGACGGAAATCAGCGTGGTGGCGTTGCCGACGAACGTGACGGTGATGTCCATACGCGCGGGCTACCCGATCCCGGGCGGCCCATGCCGCGGGCTGTCCGCTCAGTCGATGTGCGTCGGGGGGTCGGCGAACGCGAAATCCGGCGGGCGCTGGTCGGGGCCCATCACGTCGCAGTTCTGCTCGGGCACGAGGTAGGAACTGGCTCCGTGGGGAATCAGGCGGGTGACGGCGACGCAACGTTGCCAGGTGCCGTCGGGCTGGACGGGCCCGTCGCACTTGCTGAGAACGCCTCCCCCGTACTGGCAGCCGGCGACGGCCGGCGGTGCAAAGGCGATCAGCCCGGCGGCCATGAGCAGGGCCGCCACTCCTGAACCGATGCCGCGCTTCATGGTTGCCTCCCGACGACCCAACCAGCAAACATGACGCTACCGCGTGGTGGGTGTTTTGCGCAGGAATCAGGGCAGGGTGGCAATCAGACGCTACGGCTCTACTCGGCGGCTGACGAACTCGCGGCGCTCGCCGGTGCGCGGGTCGGTGAACTCGATGCGCTGTGCCAGCAATCGCAGCGGCGTGCTGAAGTCGTCGGCCGCAACGTCAATCACGTTGGGGTACAACGGGTCCCCCTCGATCGGTATCCCGAGCGAGGCCATGTGCACGCGCAGCTGGTGGGTGCGTCCGGTGCGTGGGGTCAGCCGGTAGAGGCCGTCCGCGGACAGCAACTCCACCAGGGTCTCGGCGTTCGGCGCACCCGGCTCGCTGACCGCCTGCAGCCGGCCCCGGCGCTTGACGATGCGGCTTTCCACCACACGGGGCAGCCGCAACGCCGGGTCGACGGCGGCCCGGGCCAGATACGTCTTGCGCACCAACCCCCGCGAGAACAGCGTCTGGAACGCGCCGCGCACCTCGCGGCGCGCGGTGAACACCAGCACCCCGGCGGTCAGCCGGTCCAACCGGTGCGCGGGGCTCAGCTCGGGTAGCCCCAGCTCGCATCGCAGCCGCACCAGCGCGGTCTGCGCGACGTGCCGTCCCCGCGGCATGGTGGCCAGAAAGGGCGGCTTGTCGACGACCACGATGTCGTCGTCGCGATGCAGCACCGGGATCCCGAACGGCACCGGCACCTCGTCGGGCAGCTCGCGGTAGAGGTAGACGCTCGCCCCGGCGGGCAGCACGGTGGCGGCATCGACCACCGCGCCGTCGGCGCCCACCACCTCCCCGGCCAGCACCTTCGCGCGGGCCCGCGCGCCGAACCGGGCGCTCAGCTCGGCCAGCACCGGTCCGCCCCGCAGCCTCACCCGCGCCGGGCCGAGCCCGTCGCGCACGGGAAGCGGGGCGGGTCTCAAGTGAGGGGGACCGGCTCGAGGATCTCGGCGCGCGCCTCGGGCGCGCTGGCCCGCAACTCGTCCGCCGACACGTCGTCGGGCTGGGCCTGGGACAGCACCTCGGCCTCGACCCGGGCGGCGTAGTTGGCGACCTCACGGTCGATGTCCGCCGCGGACCAACCCAGCACCGGCGCAACCACATCCGCGACCTCTCGCGCGCAGTCGACTCCGCGGTGGGAGTATTCGATGGAGATGCGCATCCGGCGGGCCAGGATGTCCTCCAGGTGCAGGGCCCCCTCGGCGGTCACGGCATACAGCGCCTCGACCCGCAGATAGCCCGGCGCCTCCTTGATCGGGTTGAGCAGGTCGGGGTTTTCGTCCGCCAGCGCCAGCACGTCACCGATCAGCGACCCGTAACGGTCCAGCAGGTGGCGCACCCGGTAGGGGTGCAACCCCTGCAGCTCGGCGACGTGCTCGGCCTGGTTGATCAGCGCGAAGTAACCGTCGGCACCCAGCAGGCTGACCTTCTCGGTGATCGACGGCGCAACCCGGGCCGGAATGAATTGCGCCGCAGCATCAATCGCGTCCGCGGCCATCACCCGGTAGGTGGTGTACTTGCCGCCGGCGATGGCCACCAGCCCCGCGGCGGGCACCGCCACGGCGTGCTCGCGGGACAGCTTCGAGGTTTCCTCGCTCTCCCCCGCCAGCAGCGGCCGCAGCCCCGCGTACACGCCGTCGATGTCGGCGTGGGTCAGCGGGATGGCCAGCACCGTGTTGACGGTCTGCAGGATGTAGTCGATGTCGACCTTGGTGGCCGCGGGGTGGGCCAGGTCGAGATTCCAGTCGGTGTCGGTGGTTCCGATGATCCAGTGGCTGCCCCACGGGATGACGAACATCACCGACTTCTCGGTGCGCAGGATGATCGCGACGTCGCTGACGATGCGGTCGCGCGGCACCACGACGTGCACACCCTTGGAGGCCCGCACCTGAAATCGCCCGCGCTGCTTGGACAATGCCTGGATCTCGTCGGTCCACACCCCGGTCGCGTTGACCACGACGTGGCCGCGGACCTCGGTGATCGAGCCGTCCTCGGAGTCGCGGACCCGCACCCCGGTCACCCGATCGCCCTCGCGCAGCAGGGCGACGACCTGGGTGGACGTGCGGACCACCGCGCCGTAGTGCGCGGCGGTGCGCCCGACGGTCATGGTGTGCCGGGCGTCGTCGACAACCGTGTCGTAGTAACGGATTCCGCCGATCAACGAGCTGCGCTTGAGGCCCGGGCTCAGCCGCAATGCGCCCGCGCGGGTCAAATGCTTTTGCGCCGGAACGGATTTCGCCCCACCCATCCGGTCGTAGAGAAAGATGCCGGCGGCGATATAGGGACGCTCCCACACGCGATTGGTCAGCGGGAACAGGAACGGCATCGGCTTGACCAGGTGCGGTGCCAGCGTGGTCAGCGACAGCTCGCGCTCGTAGAGCGCCTCACGCACCAGACCGAACTCCAGCTGCTCGAGGTAGCGCAGGCCGCCGTGGAACATCTTCGACGAGCGGCTCGAGGTGCCCGACGCGAAATCGCGCGCTTCCACCAGCGCCACCTTGAGCCCCCGGGTCGCGGCGTCCAGCGCGCAACCCGAACCGACCACGCCGCCGCCGATCACCACCACGTCGAACTGCTCGGCGCCCAGCCGTTCCCAGGCCGCGCGCCGATGCTCCGGACCCAGCACGGACACCGGCGAGCTTCGCTGGGTGGACGCGTGGATCGGATCAGCCACGACCTGGACTCCTCACTGAAGAAACTCCCGTCGGTTACTCGCCAGTAGGGACGTGCTGCACCAAGGCTAACGGTTCAACGCCCGACGCGTCGGTCCACCGGTCGCCACTAGTCCAGGTCGTCGTGCGCCATCAGCCGCCGCGCCGCCTCGGTGATCGAGCCGGACAGCGACGGGTACACGGCGAGCGTCTGCGCCAGCTCGTTGACCGTGATGCGGTTCTGCACGGCCACGGCGATCGGCAGGATCAGCTCGGAGGCGATCGGCGCCACCACCACCCCGCCGATGACCACACCGGTGGACTTGCGGCAGAACACCTTGACGAAACCCTGCCGCAGCCCGGACATCTTCGCGCGCGCGTTGGTGCGCAGCGGCAGCATGATCGTGCGCGCCGACACCGAACCGTCGTCGATCATCGTTTGGGGCACACCGACGGCTGCGATCTCGGGCCTGGTGAACACCGTCGCCGCCACCGTGCGCAACCGGATGGGGCTGACGCCCTCGCCCAGCGCGTGATACATCGCGATGCGGCCCTGCATGGCGGCGACCGAGGCCAGCGGCAGCAGGCCGGTGCAGTCCCCGGCGGCGTAGATGCCGGTGACCGAGGTCCGCGAAACCCGGTCCACGGTCAGGTAGCCGCCGCGGCCCAGCTCGATGCCGACCCGCTCGAGGCCCAGCCCGTCGGTGTTGGGCACCGAACCGATGGTCATCAGCGCGTGGCTGCCTTCCACGGTGCGCCCGTCGGCAAGCGTAACCAGCACGCCGTCCTCGGTGCGGGTGACCGACGCGGCGCGGGCGTTCTTCACCAACTTCACGCCACGCTCGGAGAACGCCGCCTCCAGAACCCGCGCGGCGTCGGCGTCCTCGTAGGGCAGCACCCGGTCGCGGCTGGCGACCACCGTCACCGGCACACCCAATTCGGTGTAGGCGTGCACGAACTCCGCGCCGGTGACCCCCGACCCGACCACGATGAGGTGCTCGGGCAGCGCTTTCAGGTCGTAGAGCTGGCGCCAGGTCAGGATGCGCTCGCCGTCGGGCTGGGCCGACGGCAGCACCCGCGGGCTGGCGCCGGTGGCGATCAGCACCACGTCGGCCTCGTACTCGCTGGTGGCGCCGTCAACGGCGGTCGCCTTGATGTTGTGGCGGGCCAGCCCGGGTGTGGGGTCGACGAGCTCGCCGCGGCCGGCCACCACGTGCACCCCGACGCCGAGCAGCTGGTCGGTGATGTCGGCCGACTGGTCGGTGGCGAGTTGCTTGACGCGGGCGTGGATCTGCGGCAGCGAGATCTTGGCGTCGTCGATGTCGATCTCGAAACCCAGCCGCGGCGCCCGGCGCAGCTCGGTGCGCAGCCAGGTCGACGCGATGAACGTCTTGGACGGCACGCAGTCATCCAGGACGGCGGCCCCGCCGATGCCCTCGGAGTCGATCACCGTCACGTGGGTGGTGTCGGGGTGTGAGGTGGCGGCGACCAGCGCGGCTTCGTAACCGGCCGGGCCGCCACCGAGGATCACGATGCGGGTCACCACAGCCCTAACCTAACGAAGCCGGCCGCACCCCGCCCAACGCTCGGGGGCAGACCGGGCCAGCTCGGACGTCTAAGCTTTCCCCGTGCCGCTCTACGCCGCGTACGGGTCGAACATGGACCCCGAGCAGATGCTGAAGCGCGCACCCCATTCGCCGATGGCCGGAACGGGCTGGCTGCACGGGTGGCGATTGACGTTCGGCGGCGAGGACATCGGCTGGGAGGGCGCGCTGGCCACCGTCGTCGAGGACCCGGGCTCCAAGGTGTTCGTCGTCCTCTACGACATGACACCGGCCGACGAGGTCAACCTGGACCGCTGGGAGGGCTCGGAGTTCGGCGTCCACCAGAAGATCCGGTGCCGGGTCGAGCGCATCTCGTCGGACACCACCACCGACCCGGTCCTGGCCTGGCTGTACGTGCTGGACGCGTGGGAGGGCGGATTGCCGTCGGCCCGATATCTCGGAGTCATGGCGGATGCCGCCGAAATCGCCGGGGCGCCAAGCGATTACGTGCACAGCCTGCGCACTCGCCCGGCGCGCAACATCGGCCCGGGGACCAGCGCCTAAGTGTCGATCCTGTCCACACCACCGGTCGCGGACGCGCTGGCGCGTGCGTTCGCCGCCGCGGTCAACCCGGCCCCCAAGGCCGCCGTGCGCTTCCCCGAGATTCCGGGCCGCACCAGCGAAGTCACCATCCCCACCCGGCACGGCCCCACCCGCGCGACCGTCTATCACCCGCCGGCGGAAACGACCGACCCGCCGGTCTATGTCAACGTGCACGGCGGCGGGTTCGTGGTCGGGCACCCCGAACAGGACGATCCCTGGTGCCGGTACCTTGCCGCCAACGCGGGCGTGCTGGTGATCAACCCCGACTACGTCCTGGCGCCGCGGCACCGGTTTCCCGCCGCGGTACACCAGATCTACGACGTGGTGCGCTGGGCCGCCGGCCCGCAGCACGACTGGGACGGCGCGCGGCTGTGCGTCGGCGGCCAAAGCGCGGGCGGCAACCTGTCCGCCGCGGCGGCCCGGCTCGCGAGGGAGGACGGCGGCCCGCACATCGCGTTGCAGGTGCTGCACTACGCGCCCCTCGACCTGGTCACGCCCACCCGCGACAAGCCGTCCACGCTCGGCCGTCGGGCGATCATGAAGCCGTGGATGGGTGAGGTCTTCGACACGGCCTACATACCCGAGCGGGCGCAGCGGCGCGATCGCCTGGCCTCGCCCGCCTGGGGCGACAACGCCGACGACATCGCCGGCATCGCGCCCGCACTGGTCGTGACGGCCGAGCACGATCGGCTCCGCGGCGAAGCCCGCAGGTACGCGGAGAAGCTGGACGCGGCCGGCGCGTTGGCGGAGTACTACGAGGTGGCCGACGTCGACCACGGATACAACATCATGAGCCAGGCCGGCGACGTCACGCGCCGAACGTACGCGCACATCGCCCAACACGTCGCGCGCGCCACGAACCGCGGCGCCGCCCGCTAAGACCGCCCGAGCACCGCCGACTGCTCGACGATGTTGGCCAGCACCCGCACCCCGATCGCCAGGGCCCGCTCGTCGAGATTGAACGTCGGCTGGTGCAGGTCCAGCTGCGGGCCCGCGCCCGGCCACACCCCCAACCGCGCCATCGCGCCGGGAATCTCCTCCAGGTACCAGGAGAAGTCCTCGCCGCCGCCGGACTGGCGGGTGTCGGCGAGCGCGTCGGGGCCGATGGCTTCGATCGCGTGGGTGAGGATGCGCGTCGAGACGTCCTCGTTGACCACCGGCGGGACGCCGCGCCGGTATTGCAACGTGTGCTCGATGGCCAGCGGCGCGAGCAGGCCGGACACGGTCTCGCGGATGATCTCCTCGAGCCCCACCCAGGTCTGCCGGCTCGCGGTGCGCACGGTGCCGGCCAGCACGCCGGTCTGCGGGATCGCGTTGGCCGCCACCCC
Organism: Mycobacterium sp. NTMscope_Eco_3; assembly: GCF_976985685.1. Lineage (NCBI taxonomy): Bacteria > Bacillati > Actinomycetota > Actinomycetes > Mycobacteriales > Mycobacteriaceae > Mycobacterium > Mycobacterium sp. NTMscope_Eco_3. Next base: position 4,291,267 of record NZ_CDRJYZ010000001.1, read on the forward strand.
CGCGTTGACCGCGCCCCACACCAGCACGGTGCCGTTGCGCGGGTCGATGCGCCGCGACAACACCCCCGGCAGCCCGGTGATCAGCGTGCCCAGCCCGTACACCAGGTCGGCGGTCAGATGCGGGCGCGAGGTGTGGCCGCCGGGCGAGTACAGCGTGATCTCGATCTGGTCGGCCGCCGAGGTGATGGGGCCGTGCCGGACCGCGATCTTGCCGACCTCCAGCCGGGGGTCGCAGTGCAGCGCGAAGATCCGCGACACCCCGCTGATGGCGCCGGCCGCGATGGCGTCGATCGCCCCGCCGGGCATCAGTTCCTCGGCGGCCTGGAAGAGCAACCGCACCCCGACCGGCAGTTCGGGCACCGACGCCAGGACCAGGGCGGTGCCCAGCAGGATGGCGGTGTGCGCGTCATGCCCGCAAGCGTGCGCGACGTTGGGCATGGTCGACGCGTAGGGGGCGCCGGTGCGTTCGGCCATCGGCAGCGCGTCCATGTCGGCCCGCAGCGCGATCCGGGGCTCGTGCTCGGGGCCGATGTCGCAGACCAGCCCGGTGCCTCCGGGCAACACCTTCGGGTTGAGCCCCGCTTCGGCTAGCCGCTCGGCGACGAACTGGGTGGTGGCGTACTCCTGCCGGCCCAACTCGGGGTAGCGGTGGATGTGCCGGCGCCATTCGACCAGGTCTGCGTGGTGTGCGGCCAGCCAGGATTCGGCGGCGTCGGCGAGGTTCATGCGCGCTCCCCGCCGCGTCTGCGTTCGTGCGCCGCCATCACCCGGTCGCGTTCGGCGGGCGTCTGGGCCAGGTGGACCACGGTGCGCGCCAGCATGATCGCGCCCTCGATCACGGCGCGGTCGGCGCTGGCGTTGGTGGCGGCCTCGGCGAAGCCGCGCTGGTGAACCATGGCCCCGTTCGAGTCGAGCCCGATCACCGGGTGGATCCCCGGCAGCGCCTGGGTCACGTTGCCCATGTCTGTGCTGCCCATGGGCAGCGCCGCCTCGTACTCGCGGGCAACCGGCTCGCGGCCGAGCCGGCGCATCTCGTCGCGGAAGACGTCGGCGAGCCACGGGTCGGGGGTGAGTTCGTCGTAGGCGGGTGCCGGGTTGTCGATGTCGTATTCGCAGCCGGCGGCCAGCGCGCCCGCGGCGAAGCAGGCGTACATCCTGCCCTCCAGCTCCCTGAGCGAATCGGCTTCGACCGCGCGCATCGCGTACTGCAGCGCCGCGCGCCCGGGGATGACGTTGACCGCCTGCCCGCCGTCGGTGACGATCCCGTGCACCAGCTGCCCGGGCGCCAGCTGCTGGCGCAGCAGCCCGACGGCCACCTGCGCGACGGTCACGGCGTCGGCGGCGTTGATCCCCAGGTGCGGCGCGACGGCCGCGTGGGATTCCTTGCCGCGGTACGTGACGGTCGCCTCGGACAGGGCCAGCGAGCGGGCGGCGGCGATGTCGGTCGGCCCGGGATGGAGCATCACCGCGGCGGCGATGTCGTCGAATACCCCGGCCCGCAACAACAGTGCCTTGCCGCCGCCGGCCTCCTCGGCGGGAGTCCCCAGCAGCGCCACCCGCAAGCCGAGCTCGTCGGCCACCTCGGCCAGGGCCAGCGCGGTGCCCACCGCCGATGCCGCGATGATGTTGTGGCCGCAGGCGTGCCCGATCTCGGGCAGCGCGTCGTATTCGGCGCACACCCCGACGGTCAGCGGCCCGCTGCCGTAGTCGGCGCGAAAGGCGGTGTCCAGACCGCCGGCGGCCGCGGTGATCTCGAAGCCACGCTCGGCGACCAGCGCCTGCGCTTTGGCGCAGCTGCGGTGCTCGGCGAACGCCAGCTCGGGCTCGGCGTGAATGGCGTGCGACAACTCGACGAGCTCGCCACCGCGCCGCCGCACGACAGCTTCGACGCTGTCCAGTGGGCTGTCTAACGGGGCGGTGGGCACTCTCGCAGTATGTCACTCACCGGCCTACGGCCCGGAGGCCCTGAGGGCTACACCAGCCCGGCGATAAATCCCGCCGCCTGGCCCGGGTAGGGCGGGGCGGAGTAGTCGTGGTGCGCATCCCGGTCGCGACCCCCGACGACGCAGACGGGATCACCCTCGCTGCACAAGTCGATGGTGCGGCCGGCGAACGCGCCCGTCGACGACAGGGGTGTGTCGAAGCGGTTGCCGGGATTGCCGAACACCGCCACGGCCCTGATCTTGTTGGCCAGGGCGGGATCCAGCGCGGGCGCCGATCCGAAGTTGCCGATGCGCTGGCCGACGGGCGGCACCCCGGCGAGCATCGAGATCGCGGCGGCGCCCTGCGAGAAGCCGCCGAGCACCAGCCGCGTGGACGGGCACTGGTCGACCATCTCCGCGATGTGGTCGCGTGCGTCGTTGGCGGCGTCGGCGGTAGTCAGGAAGTTGTAGCTGGCCGGGTAATTCACCGCATAGGAATCGACGGTGCGCGAACCCAGGGCGGGCTGCAGGGCGGCAAACAGCGCGTCGCCGACCACGCCCAGGCCGGGCGGCTCGGCGGTGCCCCGGGCGAAGATCAGTTGCACGTTCGGACAGTCCGCCTTGGCCGACGGCGCCGGTCCGAATGTGATCGAAACCACTGACAGCGCAACGGCAACCGCAGTTCCCATGACCGGGCCAACCACCGGCCACTTACGAAGACTCATACGCCAGATCTTGACACATACCGGCGACACGGTCGCCGGGCTAGGTTCGATTGCCCGGCTCCTCACTCGCGCCCCGCGGGCGCTCGCCGTCGCCGGGCTAGGCTGCCGCTGTGACCCAAACCTCGTCCGACCGAGGCGACCTCGCGCGCCGGGCCGCGGCGGTCATCGCCGAGCGCACCGGAATCGCCGAGCATGACGTCGCCATCGTCCTCGGCTCGGGATGGTCGCCCGCGGTCGCGGCGCTCGGCAGTGGGGCGATCGGGAAGACCGCCGTTTTGCCCCAGGCCGACCTACCCGGTTTCCGGCCGCCCACCGCGATCGGGCACACCGGTGAGCTGTTGTCGATGCGCATCGGCGAACACCGGGTGCTCGTGCTCGTCGGCCGGATCCACGCCTACGAGGGCCACGACCTGTGCCACATCGTTCATCCGGTGCGGGCGGCGTGCGCGGCCGGCGTGCGCGCGGTCGTGCTCACCAATGCGGCGGGCGGACTGCGCCCGGACATGACCGTCGGCGAACCGGTGTTGATCAGCGACCACCTGAACCTGACCGCGCGTTCCCCGCTGGTCGGTCCGCAATTCGTGGACCTGACCGACGCCTACTCCCCCCGGCTGCGCGAATTCGCCCGCCAGGCCGACCCAACGCTGACCGAAGGCGTCTACGCCGGCCTGCCCGGCCCGCATTATGAGACCCCCGCGGAAATCCGGATGCTGCGGACGCTGGGCGCCGACCTGGTCGGCATGTCGACGGTGCACGAGACCATCGCGGCGCGGGCGGCCGGCGCCGAGGTGCTCGGGCTGTCGCTGGTGACCAACCTGGCCGCCGGCATCGGCGGCGAGCCGCTGAGCCACGTCGAGGTGCTCTCGGCCGGTGCCGCGTCCGCCAGCCGGATGGGCGCCCTGCTGGCCCTGATCCTCGAGCGGCTGCCCCGGTTTTAGGGCCATGACGCCCGAGGAGTGGATCGCCCATGACCCCGACCCACGGACGGCCGCCGAACTCGCCGCGTGCGACGCGGCAAAACTCGCCACGCGCTTCGCCCACCCCCTGACGTTCGGCACCGCGGGCCTGCGCGGCCCGGTGCGCGGCGGGCCCGACGCCATGAACGTCGCGGTGGTGTCGCGGGCCACCTGGGCGGTGGCACAGGTGCTCAAGCGGCGCGGACCGGCAGGCGCGCAGGTGGTCGTGGGGCGCGACGCCCGGCACGGCTCAGCGGTATTCGCCACGGTGACCGCCGAAGTGCTTGCCGATCAAGGGTTTTCGGTGCTGCTGCTCGGCCCGGTGCCCACTCCGGTGGTGGCGTTCGCGGTGCGGCACACCGGCGCGCTCGCCGGGATCCAGATCACGGCGTCGCACAACCCGCCGGCCGACAACGGCTACAAGGTGTACGTCGACGGCGGCATCCAGCTCGTCTCCCCCACCGACCGCGAGATCGAAGCCGCGATGGCCGGCGCACCGCCGGCCGACCAGATCGGCCGGGCCCCCGTCGAACCCGCGCAGCTCGATCTGGTCGAACGCTACATCGAGCGTGCGTCAGGGCTGCGGCGCGGCGGCGGTTCGGCGCGGGTCGCGCTGACGGCGCTGCACGGGGTGGGCGGTGCGGTGGCCCTGGAGACGCTGCACCGCGCCGGGTTCACCCAAGTGCACACCGTCGCAGCGCAATTCGCGCCGGACCCGAACTTTCCGACCGTCGCGTTCCCCAACCCCGAGGAGCCCGGCGCCGCCGACGCGCTGCTGGCCCTGGCCGCGGACACCGGCGCCGACGTGGCGATCGCGCTGGACCCCGACGCCGACCGGTGCGCCGTCGGCATCCCCGACAGGTCGGGCTGGCGGATGCTGTCCGGTGACGAAACAGGTTGGCTGCTAGGCGATTACATTCTTTCCCAGCCACACCAGGCCGAGACACCGGTGGTGGCCAGCACGGTGGTGTCCTCGCGGATGCTGTCGGCCATCGCCGCGCGCCGCGGCGCCGTCCACGTCGAAACCCTCACCGGCTTCAAATGGCTGGCGCGCGCCGATGCCGAGGTTCCCGGCGGCACCCTGGTGTACGCCTACGAGGAGGCGATCGGGCACTGCGTCGACCCGGCCGCCGTGCGCGACAAGGACGGCATCAGCGCCGCGGTGCTGGTGTGCGATCTGGTGGCCACGCTGCTGCGCCAAGGCCGTTCGGTTGCCGATCTCCTCGACGAGTTGGCCCGGCGGTACGGGGTGCACGACGTCGCCGCGGTGTCGCGCCGGGTCGCCGACCCCGCCGAGGCGGCCGAGCTGATGCGCAGGCTGCGGACCGCCCCGCCGGCGACGCTGGCCGGGTTCCCCGCCGAGCTCACCGACATCACCGATGCGCTGATCTTCGCCGGCGGCGACAACGACACGTCGGTCAGGGTTGTGGTGCGGCCCTCCGGGACCGAGCCGAAACTGAAGTGCTACTTGGAGATTCGCTGTGCGCCTAGCGAGGATCTGGATTCTTCGCGGCGGCGCGCCGGCGCCCTGCGCGCCGAGCTGGTCGCTGCGATGCAGGACTGGTGAACAGGTTCGGCCCGAATTGGCGGTCCCCCGCGTCGCCGAGGCCCGGCACGATATAGGCCGACTTGTTGAGCCCCTTGTCGACCGCGGCGGTGAACACCCGCGCGCTCGGCGCCGCTTTCCCCACGGCCGCAAGGCCTTCCGGCGCCGCCACCACGCACAGCACGGTGATCTCGGTGGCGCCCCGGCGTTGCAGCAGCCCGATGGTGTGCGCCATCGACCCGCCGGTGGCCAGCATGGGGTCGAGGACAAACACCGGTCTGCGCGCAAGTTTGTCGGGCAGCGCCTCGAGATAAGGGACCGGCAGGAGGGTTTCCTCGTCGCGGGCGACACCGACCAAGCCCACCTCCGCCTCGGGTATCGCGGCCTGGGCGGCCTCGACCATGCCCAACCCGGCGCGCAGCACCGGAACCAGCAGCGGCGCGTTGACCAGTCGTGTCCCGGTCGTCGCGGCCACCGGCGTGCGGATCCTGATCGACTTGCGCGGTGCCTCCCGGCTGGCTTCGTAGACCAGCATCAGCGTGAGTTCGCGCAGCGCGGCCCGAAACCCGGAGTTGTCGGTGCGTTCGTCGCGCAGCACGGTCAGCCGGGCCGCGGCCAGCGGGTGGTCGAGCACGCACACGTCCATCCCATGAAGGGTATATAACGATCGGGCAAAGCCCTTCTGACACGCTTGCGCTCGTCCCGGCCAGGGCGTACGCGCGTTCGTATACTCCCTGGGTGTCACGCGAAAATCGAAGTCCGAGAACGCTGCTCGGTAGGGCGCATCGCCTCCTGCTGACGCTCGGCGCGGTGGCATCGGTGGGACTCGCGGCAAGCCCGCTGACCCCGCGCATAGGCCTTGCGGCAGCGGCCATTCCGCAGCCGGCGCACATCGTGATCGTGGTGGAGGAAAACCGTTCCGAGAACGGCATCATCGGCAACCAGTCGGCGCCCTTCATCACCTCCCTGGCCGCCAACGGCGCGAACATGACGCAGTCGTACGCCGAAACACACCCCAGCGAACCGAATTACCTGGCGCTGTTCGCCGGCAACACCTTCGGGGTGACCAAGGACCTGTGCCCGATCAACGCCGGCGCGGCCCCCAACCTCGGATCCGAATTGCTGGCCGCGGGCCACACCTTCGTCGGCTTCGCCGAAGGCCTGCCCGCGGTCGGCTCGCCCGTGTGCACCGCGGGCAAGTACGCGCGCAAGCACGTGCCGTGGGCCAACTTCACCAACGTGCCGGCGGCGAACTCGCTGCCGTTCTCCGCGTTCCCGATGGGCAACTACGCCAGCCTGCCGACCGTGTCGTTCGTCATCCCCAACAACGACAACAACATGCACGACGGCTCGATCGCGCAGGCCGACACCTGGCTCAACCGCCAGCTGTCCGGTTACGCCAACTGGGCGGTGGCCAACAACAGCCTGCTGATCGTGACGTTCGACGAGGACGATAACGGCAGCCGCAACCAGATCCCCACAGTGTTCTACGGCGCCCACGTCCGCCCCGGGAACTACGGCGAGCAGATCAACCACTACAACGTGCTTTCCACGGTGGAGCAGATGTACGGGCTACCCAAGACGGGATATGCCGCCAGCGCGCCGCCCATCACCGACATCTGGGGCTAACCCGCTGTGCTGATGGCGGCGACCCGCTTCACCCGGCTCCGCCGCGCTCGCGATCGCCCGTGCTGATGGCGGCGGCTTCGCCGGCCGTCGCTATTCTGTGCCGCATGGCTGCTGACCTCGTGCCCATTCGCCTGAGCTTGTCCGCCGGTGACCGCTACACCGTGTGGGCGCCCCGCTGGCGTGACTCCGGCGACGAGTGGGAGGCGTTCCTGGGCAAGGACGAAGACCTGTTCGTCTTCTCCTCCGTCGCCGACCTGGTGGCGTTCGTGCGGTCCGACACCGACAACGACCTGACCGACCACCCGGCGTGGAAGGACCTGACGTCGGCGCACGCGCATGACTTCGAGCCCGCCGAGGACAAGCAGTTCGATCTGGTCGCCGTCGAGGAGTTGGTCGCGGAGAAGCCCACCGAGGAATCGGTGGCCGCGCTGGCGGGCACGCTGGCCATCGTGTCGTCCATCGGATCGGTGTGCGAGCTGGCGGCGGTGTCGAAGTTCTTCAACGGCAACCCCAGCCTGGGCACCGTGTCGGGCGGGCTCGAGTACTTCACCGGCAAGGCCGGCGCCAAACGCTGGCATGCGATCGCCGAGGTCATCGGGCGCAGCTGGGACGACGTGCTGGGCGCGATCGACGACATCGCCACCACCCCCGAGGTCGACGACGCGCTGTCGGCCAAGGCCGCCGACGAACTGGCCGAGGAGCGCGAAGAGGACGAAACCGAAGACGCCGTCGAGGAGAACGCCCTCGAGGAATCCGCCGCCGACGAGGCCGACGACGACACCGCGGAAGAAGACGCCGACACCGAGGACGACGACGACACCGACGATCGGGCGGCCGGCGACACCGCGGTGCTGGGCGGCGACAAGGACTTCTGGCTGCAGGTGGGCATCGATCCGATCCGGATCATGACGAGCTCGGGCACCTTCTTCACGCTGCGCTGCTACCTCGACGACGAACCGATCTTCCTGGGCCGCAACGGGCGCATCAGCGTGTTCCCGTCCGAGCGCGCGCTGGCCCGCTACCTGGCCGACGAGCACGACCACGACCTGTCCGACCTGAGCACCTACGACGACATCCGCACCGCCGCCACCGACGGCTCGCTGGCGGTCGAGGTCACCGACGACAACATCTATGTGCTCAGCGGTCTGGCCGACGACCTCGCCGACGGGCCGGACGCCGTGGACCGCGAGCAACTGGAACTGGCCGTCGAGGTGCTCCGCGACATCGGCGACTACTCCGAGGATCCCGCGGTGGACAAGGCGCTCGAAACCACCCGGCCGCTGGGCAAATTGGTGGCCGCCGTGCTCGAGCCCGGCTCGGTCACCAAGCCGTCGCCGCCCTACGCCGCGGCGGTGCGCGAGTGGGAAAAGCTGGAGCAGTTCGTCGAGGGCCGGCTCCGTCGCGAATAGCCGCGAGCTACCGAACGTTTGACGGGTCCCCGAGTCTCCTCTTTACTGGCGGCAGCATCAGGAGACGGGAAGGTTGAGTGACGTGTCGCTTCCCGGAATCGGCCCGCTGCCGCTCTACGGGTTCCAACGCCCGGGCATGTTGCTGTTCGGTTTGGTGCCCCTGGCCCTGCTGGCCATCTACGTCATGGTCCAGGCTCGTCGCAACCGACGGCTGCACCGCTACACCGACGCCCCCGTGGCGCAGTCGCCGTGGCGGCACCTGCCGATCGCCGCGTCGCTGCTCTGCCTGGCGTTGTTGACCATCGCGCTGGCCACCCCCACCCACGACATGCGCATCCCGCGCAACCGCGCCGTCATCATGCTCGTCATCGACATGTCGCAGTCCATGCGGGCGACCGACGTCGAACCCAACCGGCTCAAGGCAGCCGAACAGGCGGCCAGCCAGTTCGCCAGCCAGCTGACGCCGGGCATCAACCTCGGGCTGGTCGGCTTCGCCGGCACACCCTATTTGCTGGTGCCGCCCACCCCGCAACACCAGGCGACCATCGACGCGCTGAAGAAGCTGGACTTCGCCGACAGCACGGCCACCGGCCAAGCCATCTTCACCGCCCTGCACGCGATCGGCGCCACGGCGGTCACCGGCGGCGACAATCCGCCGCCGGCCCGTATCGTGCTGCTCTCCGACGGCCGCGAGAACAAGCCTTCCAACCCCAGCGATCCGCACGACGGCGTCTACACCGCGGCGCGCCTGGCCAAGGACGAGGGCGTGCCCATCTCGACGATCTCATTCGGCACCAAGGGCGGCGAGATCGAGATGGACGGGCAGCGCGTCGCGGTCCCGGTGTCGACCGACCAGATGAAGACGATCGCCCGGCTTTCGGGCGGGCAGCCCTACACCGCCACCAACATCGGCGAGCTCAACAAGAGCTACAACGCGATCGAGAACGAGATCGGCTACCGCACGGTGCCGGGGCCGGGCAGCTCCGGCTGGCTGCGCCTCGGGGTGCTGACGGCCCTCATCGCGACGGCGCTGGCGCTGCTGATCAACCGGCGCCTGCCCACCTAGCGCCCAGGACGTGGTTACTACCCGCGACCGCCGCCGTACCGGCGCTGGCCAAGGCATGGCTCGCCGACCCGCAGGCCCCCAGGTGTCACCGGCCTAGTTGTACTGACCTGAGAGGTTAGGTATGCGGGTGGCGGGCGGTTGGCCGCCGAGTGCTGTGTGGCTGCGGTGGTGATTGTAGGTGTGTAGCCATCGGAGGAATTCCTCGCAACGTTCTGTGTCGCTGATATAGAGCCGGGCGTAGGCCCTTCGTCGGCCAGGGTCCGGTGAAAACGCTCCACCTTGCCGTTGGTCTGGGGCCGGTATGGCCGGGTCCGGCGATGCTCGATGCCAGCGAGTGCCTCACGAAATGTGTGGGAGCGATAGCAGGACCCGTTGTCGGTCAACACTTTTCGAACCGTGATGCCGCACATTTGGAACCAGGCGTTGGCTCGCGACCAGAACTCAGCCGCAGTCTGCTTTCCTTCATCGGCGAGTAGTTCGCTGTAGGCCAGTCGCGAGTGCGCGTCGATGGCGGTGTGCACGAAGTGGTAACCCCGCCGTCCGTCGCGGTCCTTAGCTGATCTCCCGCTGCTTTTGTCGGCGCGCGAATGGCGTCTGCCTGTGCTTCGCCCCAGCAAGCGCCAGCCACCGCCGGCAGGGATCTTGCCCAACTTTTTGACATCGACATGGACCAGGTCGCCGGGTCGGGCCGATTCCATACGGCGCACGACCCGCCCGGTGGGACGGTCCAGCCAACGCAGTTTGGCCAGCCCGTAGCGGGCGAGCACCCGATGCACCGTGGAGGGGTGCAAACCCAGTAGGTAGCCGATGCGGGCCGGGCCCCAGCGGCGGATGACCCGGACTTTGATGATGCGCCGCTCAGTCCGCTTAGGCGTCCGATGTGGACTGCAATGCGGTCGTGAACTGCGGTCGACCATCCCCGCATCACCAAGCTCGCGGTAGCGGCCCGCCCAGTGCGCCGCTGTGGTCACCGAGACCTGGAAGCGTTCGGCAGCTCGCCGCAGCGGCCAACCATCATCGACTACACAACGAGCCAGGCGCAGACGGCCGGTTTCAGACAAAGGGGCATTACGGTGGGACACGAAGACCTCCGACGTGACGAGTGCGTTCCTAGACAGCTCGCACTTCACTCGGAGGTCTTCGTTATGTCACCACGCCACGCCGTCACCAACGTCCGTGGTCAGTACACCTAGTCCCACCGCTTGGGCGGCCATCCTGGCCGGGCCCGCGCGCCACGGCTGGCCACCGCGCGATGTGAAGCAACTCATCAGCGACTGGCTCGGCGTGGGCCACTGGATCCCGACACCCCACACAAGCCGATCAGGCTACTGAGCGCGATCTTGGCCTGGCACGGCACCGACCGCCTCGAAAGCGTCCCGCCGCCGACGACATCGCCCGCGAAGCCGAACACCTCGCCGCCGTTCGCGCCTACCGCGTGGAGCGTGCCGTCGACCGTAGTGAGCATGCCCGCGCACGTGCCGAGGCGAGAGCCGCCCTGGAGGGTTCCGGGCATGCCTGGCCCGCCTGGGAATTCGCGCGCCTGGCCCAACACAGCGCGCGGCGGCGCACTGCACCCGCGGCCGCCGAAACCGCCGCCCTCGACACCGCCATCGACGGCGCCCGGACCCCGCGCCGCTAGCCATCCAACGCACGCACCCATGGATGTCCGCCACCACACGCCAGCCGTGCGCCACGACCACCCCGGCGCTACCCATCGGAGGCCGGTCAAGCCGGAACACTCGACCGCATCTGTGGTGGTTGCGACCCGGCGTGCCGCGCAGCGCCACCTGCTCGCCACACGCCATCCGTTTCCTCAGCGCTTTTCAAAGCTCGCCATTCCATACCGATGCGCTCGGCGATACCCTCGATCAGATACCGCGGAGGGATCGCGTTTCCGTCGATCTTGGACGCGGCGCCTTCAATCGACGGCGGCATCCGGGCGCCGATCGCTTCCACCAGATCGGCGCGCGTAAACGCAGCTTTGTCGATGCCGGTGGCGGCGTCGCGGACCAAGGCGTGCACGTCGAACCCGCGTCGATGTGCGGACTCGCCGCGCCGCCAGCTGGGCTGCGTCCTCGACGACAAAACCCCGTTGGTCGTTGGCCCACAACTGTTTTAACTCGCCCGCGACAGGTGCTCGGGCTTGGGCGGCCGTATCGCTTGCTGCGGGGCCGCCAACTGCGCCGCCGTCGCGCCAGCCTCGTCGTCGACGACCAGATTCTGCTCTTGCCCACTCCCGTAGTTGGGTGGCGCGTTGCGACCAGGCCGTGATTGTGTTGCGGTGCACGCCGGCGACTTCCGCCATCCCGGTATGGGGGTCGATCGGACCCCACTCCAACCCCACCGACTGCAGCAGATGGTGGCGCAGGCATGAAATACCGTCCACCGCTGGCGGGCGCGTACCGGACTCGCGCGGTCCGAAACGTTCTTATGCGGCGATCTTCTCGGTTTGGCTGCCGGGCGCCCGGTGGGGGTGTGTCTGGTGGGGGGTCCACGGGGCGACGGGGTTTCCCTGCCAGCGGGTCGATGATGGCAGGTAGTCGCCGCGCATGACCAGCGATGCCGGTCCAACGGTGACGGCGGCACCCAGCCGGGCCGCTGGCAGCGCCACACTGTATCGGCCCAGCGTGGCTCCCGGTTCCAGGACGACGGTGCCGGTGCGCATGATCCTGTCGTGGAACAGATGGGTCTGTACTACAGAGCCGCGGTTGACGGTGGCGCCTGCGCCCAGTGTCACCAGGTCGGCCTCGGGCAGCCAGTGCGTTTCGCACCAGACGCCCCGGCCGATGGAGGCGCCCAGCGCACGTAACCAAAGGTTGAGCATCGGCGTGCCGCGGGCGGTTCGCGTGAACCAGGGTGCGGCCACGGTTTCGATGAAGACCTCGGCCACCTCGTTGCGCCACACGAACGACGACCACAGCGGGCGCTCGATCACCCGGATGCGGCCGACCAACAGCCATTTGGCTGCCACCGCGGCGATACCGGCAATTGCGCCGGCCGCCAGCAGTACGACACCGCTGCCCAGTGCCGCCCACCCGTAGCCGAATTCGCTTGCCAGCCACTGCAATGCGTCCACGACGGCGACTCCGATGGCGAAGGTCACCATCAAGGGAATCAGCCGACAGGTTTCGACGACGGCCCGCATCGATATCAGCTGCCGCGACGGGTGGTAGGTGCGGCCCGCATCCGCCTCGGTGGCCCGACGGCGCAGCGCCACCGGCGGGCTACCCAGCCACGACGACCCGGTCGTGGCCTTATCCGGGGCCAGCGACAGCACCGCGACCAGCGCGTCGTCGGGCACCCGGCGGCCCGGCTGAGTGATGCTGGAGTTGCCGAGGAACGCGCGGTTGCCGATGGTGGCGGTGGCCGCCTGGATCCATCCGCCGCCCAGTTCATAGGACGCCACCATGACGTCGTCGGCCAGGAAGGCGCCGTCGGCGACGACGGTGAACTTTGGTATGAGCAGGGCCGTGGAGATTTCGGTGCCGCGCCCCACCTGGGTACCGAGCAGCCGTAACCACCAGGGCGTGAGCAGGCTGGCATACAGCGGGAACAGGTGAGTGCGCGCGGCGGCCATTAATCGCCCGGTGGTCCATAGCTGCCACCCGTCCCGGCTGTGCACGGGGTGGTAGCTCTCACGCAACCCCAGCGACAGCATCCGCACGCTTAACACTGTCAGCGCCGCATACACCGTCAGCGTCGCGGACACGGCCACCGGCGTCCAGGCCACGGTCGGGGCGACCGCGTCGAGCAGCGTGCGGCTGCTACGCACCCCCCAGGTCAGCACCGCCAGCCCCGTGAAGTCAGCCAGCAGCGGCAATGCGCCGAGCAGCGCCGGCGTCAGCGCGAACACCGCCACCCACAGCGGCGCGCGTGGCGGGCGGTGCGGCGGCCACTGGCGGGCCGCACCGGACATCACCGCCGGTGAGCCCTTCCAATACTGGCCGTTGTTCACTGTGCCGACGACGCTGGAACCGGGGGCAATCTGGGCGTTGTCGCCCACTGAGGCGCCGGGCAGCAAGGAGGTCCGCGCGCCGACGATCGCGTCGTTGCCGATCGAGATCGGGCCGATGTGGAACAGGTCGCCGTCGACCCAATGCCCGCACAGATCGACCTCGGGCTCGATGGCACTGTGGTGGCCCAGGGTCAGCATCCCGCTCACCGGCGGCATGGCGTGCAGGTCCACGCCCTTGCCGACCTTGTTGCCCAGCGCGCGGGCGTAGTACGTCAACCATGGCGTGCCGACCAAGTTTTCCACCATGTTGGCCTCCACGAGGCGTTCGACGAACCACACCCGCAGGTGTTCAGATCCCCCGCGCCGGTAGGTGCCCGGCTGCACACGGGATAGCAGCAGCCGGGCGGCAAGGACCGCGATGGCTATGCGCCCCGGTGGGGTAATGAACACCAGAAATCCGGCGATGATCCACCACCAGTCGACTGTCACCAGCCATGGCAGCAGACGCAGCTGCGCGGCAACATTGCTGGCCAGCGCCAGCCACGTCACCCATTGCATGCCGGTCAGTGTCGCCAGCGGTAGCGACAGCAAGACCTGCGTGGCCTGTGTTAATCGCGGTGTCGGGCGCACCACCCGCGGCGCGACGCGCACCGGCGGATCGAGCTCGTCGAGAAAACCGGCCAAAGACGACAGCCGGGGATGGTCGTAGAGCTGGGCTATTGTGACTTGCGGATATCGCTGACGCAGCGCATCCACCAGTTGAGCCGCCGACAGTGATTCACCACCAAGGGCGAAGAAGTCGGTGTCCGGGCCGTCGACGGCAGCGCCCAAGACGTGATGCCACAGGCCGGCCAGCCAGCCCATCGTGCCGCCCAGGTTCGGCGATGGGCCCGCTGTTTCGGCAACCGGCCACGGCAACGCGTCCCGGTCGAGCTTGCCCGAGGCGCGGGTGGGTAACTGGTCGACCAGCACCAGTCGCGGCACCAATGCGGCGGGCAGCTTTTGGCGCAGCGCTGTGCGTGCGGCCGCTAGATCAAACGATGCGTCGGTGCTCACGAGGTAGCCGACCAGCAGTGGTGCGCCGCTGGCTGTGCGGCGCACCGCGGCCGCTGCAACGCTGACGCCCGGCAGATTTACCAGCGCGGAATCCACCTCGCCCAGCTCGATGCGCCGACCCCCGACCTTGACCTGGTTATCGGCACGGCCGACGAAGATCAGCCCCTCGGGCTCTCGCCGCACCAGGTCGCCGCTGCGGTAGGCGCGGCGCCAGCCCAGACTGGGCAGCGGTGCGTATCTGTTGGCGTCCATCTGCGGATCGAGGTAGCGCCCTAACCCGACGCCTGCGATCACCAGTTCACCGACCTGACCGTCCGGCACCGGTTGGCCCTGGCGGTCGATGACCGCCAGGTCCCAGCCGGGCAGCGGCAGCCCGATGCGCACCGGACCGCTGCCGGTCAGCCTGGCCGCACACGACACCACCGTGGCTTCGGTAGGGCCGTAGGTGTTCCAAACTTCTCTGCCCTCTACCGCCAGCCGTTCGGCCAGCTCGGGCGGACAGGCCTCGCCGCCCACAATCAGCAGCCGGACCGCCGCCAAAGTTTCGGTCGACCACAGCGCGGCCAGTGTCGGCACCGTAGACACCACGGTGATGCCGCGGGCTATCAGCCAGGGCCCCAAATCCCTGCCGCTGCGCACCAGCGATCGTGGCGCCGGCACCAGGCACGCGCCGTTTCGCCACGCCAGCCACATCTCTTCACAAGAGGCGTCGAACGCCACCGACAATCCCGCCAGCACCCGGTCGCCGGGGCCAATTGGGTTGTGCTGCACATATATTTGCGCTTCTGCGTCAACGAATGCCGCTGCGCTGCGATGAGTGACGGCAACACCTTTTGGGGTCCCGGTCGAGCCGGAGGTGAAGATGATCCAGGCATCGTCGCCGGCCCGTGGCGCGGACGGCTGTCGTCCTAGCGAAGAGCCGGGACCACCCAGCAGCCCCTGCTCAGTGATCACCGCCGTTACCTGCGCCTCATGAAAAACCAGGTCGGCTCGCTGGTCGGGATCCTCGGCATCCACCGGCACATATGTCGCGCCGGCGGCCATCGTCGCCAAAATCGCGACATATACAGCGTTGCTGCCCGAGGGCATGCGTATTCCGATGCGGTCGCCGCGACCGATCCCGGCGGCTGCTAGCTCGGCCATCTTGTCGTCTATATCGGCGATCAGCTCGCGGTAGGTCAGCGTGACCGTGCCGTCGTCGAGGGCGTGTGCGTCGGGATAGCGGGCCGCGGTTTCTTCGAGGATCTCCACGAGGGTGCGCGGCTCGGGAGCAAACGATGACAGGTTTAGCCGGGGGTTCGCCCGGCTTACAGCATCCGTCGTCGTTACCGCGACCCGATCATCGCCACAGCACGGTTCACCGCGGCGGCAAGGTTCCACTGCGCATGCCCGAGCGGGCCAGCCAGGTACCCGGCCAGGTACGTGATCATCATTGAGGAGACGGGGTTGACACTGGTTGAACAAGGACATTTTTGAGCTCGGGTGATCGAGGCTGTGGAATTGCGCAAGCAATCCCATTACTGCCCATGGACAAGGGTCAACGGCCGCGAATACCGCGGCCCACTGCTCGTCAAAGACGTCAAAGGCCAGATGGGGTTGTTCATGGAATCGTCGCTTTCTAGCGTGTGGCCGCACGGCGCGGCCATCGACAGGAACAGCGGCCACCGGCCGTTCCGTGACACCGCACAAACGGCCTGGCGCTGACCAATCAGCGACGAGAAAGACAGAACCGCGTCAAGAGATCTTGACCGGTCAACGCAGCAGGAAGCCCACGTGGCGGGCCGCGCCCCGCCACCATGGCTTGCTGCCACAACAAACTCACAACGGCCACCGCCGCCGCCACAACACCTAAAGCAGCCACCGCAGCGCCGGGCCCGTCCGCCAACACCCCAGCGACGAACGCCTCATAGTGGTGTACCGCCGGTGGTGACGCGTTGAACAGGTGCAAATGATCGGCGGTGACCGTGAATTCACTGCCCAGCGAGCTAACCATGGTGTGCGCTGGGAGAGAGGCAGGAAGCTGCGACCGCAAATGGGAGTGCCCACCGAAAACGAGCACCCACACCGCAACCGCCGCCGCAATGGCCCCCATCGCGGCGACAAAACGCCACCGCGGCCGCCCGACGGCGGCGACGCGTGCGGCTTTCACTCGCCTCCGCATAGGCCCCATACCCCTATAGGGTACCGTATCCTTCGGTCTGCTGCGATGAGCGGGCATTTGCGCCTACATCGCCTACATAGGTTGAATGTCTGCAACCAGGGCGCGCAGCCGCGGCTCTTCGGGGCTACCGGCGTATTGGTGCAGCCAGTTAGTGAGCATATCCAGTAGCGCTGCCGGCAGCGGTAAGCGGTTTTGTACTACAACGGCGAGGATGCGTTCAATTGCACGATGATTCTCGCCGCAACCCAATTCGATGAAAACCATGCTGCGTTCATCTTCGGTGAGACAGGGGTTTGCCACATCGGCAAGCAGCCACGCCACACTCGAGTCTGAGTCCATTAATCAGTTCTGAAGCCGTCGCGATAGAGGAGTCGTGTGCCTGAAGTTCCCACGTTCCTGCGGGCCGCCCCAGCCACAGCCTCGCTGGGCGCGGATACGCGAAATAGCCGAGGCGCTGACTGCCGACTCTGTCCAACTCGTAACTCCAACTCGTGGCCCCCAGCCAGCGCATGATGGCCAGTCACCAAGCGCCCCGCGGAAAGCGACGCAGAACCTGGAAAACAGACACAGAGGTAACATACCCTGGGCCGGTATACGCTAACCCTCGGTGTCGCCCCGGCTTAATGCTCTAGTCGCGGCTTCAATGCACGCCCAGGGCTCGATGAGATCAGCCCTGAATTTTGGCTCCTAGTAGTACCCGCATTGCTGGCCAGTAGGGTGGGAAGAATGAGGCCCCGGAGGTGGTCAATGGTGGGGCGGATGTTGGCTGCAGCGCGCGGCGATGTCCCCGTCGAAGAGGTGCGTACCCTGTTACAGGGCGGTGGCGGAGCCTACGAGGACATCCTTGCCGCCGACCGGTTGCGGACCGAACTCATCAGCGCCGGTTTGACCCCCACGACAATGTCACCCGCGGAGAGCGGCCAGCTGTTGTGCGCCTGGGTGGCTTACGCTCTGCAGTCGTTGGCCGAGGCGTTCGTCGAGGCCGAGGAACAGCCCGGGTCGCTTCATAGGGCCGGGTTTATCACGCAGGTGACAAGTGAGCAGATCCGGTTGCTGGCTAACGAAGTGCCGACGTGGATTGGCCGGGCACGCCGGGCGAGCACCGACCCGGGCTACGACGTCGCCGCCGAGACACCGCTACCAGCCGACTTCCCTGGGTGGGTGCGGGTGGAACCCTGCCCGACCTCGCATCTGGTCGCAATGCACAGTGCCGCCTCGACCATGTTCGACCGCTTGCAGCTGGCCGCCGCCGACTTCGAGCGGTCCGTGGCCGGCGCCGACACGCTGCTAAATCAGCTACGCGGCCTGGTCGCACAACTGCAGGTGCAGCTGGACGCGACGCCCGTGACCGCCATGGGATCGTTGGGCGCTCGCGACCACGAAGCTACCGAGGCGGTGCTTCGGGACACCGTCACCCGATGCTTCACTCTGGGCCAACTGATGAGCCGGCCGCGGCTGTTGCGCGGCGGGACCCGCCCGCCCGGCTGGCAACACGCACCGCGGCCCGCCGGCTGGGGTGCTGGCAACCCATACTCGCCGCGCTTCGAACACCACGGAAGTCGGGGGTACGGGCATTACAGACAGCACTAGTGGTCGGCAGCTATATCGGGAACAACGCGAACGCGAAGGAAGTCTTATGAGCGACACGATATTGGTTTGCCCGCGCTGTGGGTCGGAGATGACCACCTACAGCCGGTCGGGGATTGAAATCGACCGCTGTACCGGGTGTCGGGGGGTCTTCCTCGATCGTGGTGAGTTGGAGCAACTCATCGACGCTGAGACCGCCTACTACCAGCAACAACAGTCGGCGACGCCACCGGCTGCCGCATACCCGTCACCCAACTACGCCCCACAGGCGCCCTACCCTGCCCCCGACCCCTACTACGGCCGATACGGAGAAGGCCACCACGGTGAAGGCCACCACGGTGAAGGCCACCACGGCAGCTACCACGGCGACGATCATTATGGTCGGCACGGCTTCCTTGGCCGCATCTTCGACTGAATTCATACAGGCCAGCCCAGCCGGCCCGAACCGGTCGCCTAGTGATAACTAGGCGCCGTCCGCGGTGTACGGCCTCATGTGCTGCCTGGTTGCGGTGACTTGGCGGCATGTGACGCGACGCTTGTTGGTCTAGAACGAAAAGGGCAGCCGCTAAATTTGCGCTGCTTATTACCCGAGGGTCGCCGAGGGCGGTACCACTTTGAGGCGGGGCATGAAGCGAAGGTCAATTTGGCCGACGTTGCCAGCGGCGCGCCGAGCATGCTTACGGGAGCTCCCGCTGTGGCTCCTGGAGCGGCGGCCAGGGTGGTGCTGGGCAGCGCCGCGGCGGCCGCGCTCATTGCCGGGGCCGCGGAGGCCCAGGTTTGGGGCACCGACAGCGTCCCGACCGTGGCCGCCCGGCCCATACCCGCCGACAGGGCCGCTCCGCCGAGTCCTGCTGAGCCGGGTGTTCGCAGCGCGCCGGAAGCGAGCGCGCCCGCTAGCCCCCATTTCAAGGTTGTGGTGCTGGCGGCGTTGATGGCCGGCATCAGAGATTTCAGCTGGTTGGCGTTGGAGAGCAGCGCACTGGAGATCCAGCCGACCGAACTTGTCATGGATAACGCCGGATTGACCGAACTTAGGGTCGAACTCAGCGACGACAGCGACCCCGTGGACGACTCGGACGTGGACGACAGCGGCGATGCGAGCTGCTGCAGAGCCGTGGGCACCGTGGAGGTCACCTGTGACAGGACCGCCTGCGCGTCGGTGCTGGCCGAGGTGGCGGTGGCTTGGGAGACAGCAGCCCCTTGCCCGGCTAGGCCGGCCGGGTTGGTGGTGGGTTGCGGCGGGGTGAACGGGGTCAAGAGCGACGCGGTCGCTGAGGCGGCGGCGTAGCCGTACATGGCGGCGGCGTCCTGGGCCCACATCATGGCGTACTGTGCTTCGGTGGCCGCGATCGCGGGCGTGTTTTGCCCGAGGATGTTGGTCGCGATCAGCGACAGCAACAGGCTGCGGTTGGCCGCAATGACCGGTGGCGGCACCGTCATCGCAAACGCCGCCTCATAGGCGGCCGCGGCCGCCATGGCCTGCGAAGCCGTCTGCTGTGCCGTGGCGGCAGTGGTGTCCATCCACGCCACGAAGGGGCGCTCGCGGCGGCCATCGCCGCCGACGCCGGACCCAGCCACGGTCCGCTCGTCAGCCCTGAAACCACCGAGGAATACGAAGCAGCCTCCGAATATAGCTGCTCGGCGAGTCCCGCCCAGGCCGCCGCTGCGGCCAGCATCGGCCCCGGGCCCGGACCGGCATAGATCCTTGCCGAGTTGATTTCGGGTGGCAAAGCTGCGAAATCCATCACTTCGCCTCGGAGTGTTTAGCCGGCTGCGACCGCGTTGGCGGCTTCGGTGACCGAATACGAATCAGCGCTGACGCCAAGGGTTTTCGCGACCAATTCGTGGATCACCGCAGCTTGGGCGCTGACAGCTTGGTACATCTGCGCGTGCGCGGCAAACTGCAGCGCCGTCAACGCCGACACCTCATCGGCGGCGGCAGGCACCACCCCGGTCGTCGGGGCGGCCCCGGCGGCGTTTTCGGCGCGCATCGCCGAGCCGATGCCCTGCAGGTTGCCAGCCGCCGCCGTCAAAGCCGTCGGCTGGGTAGTCACAAACGTCATGGTCTGCTCCCCACTGTTTCCGCCTGGACTTCTTCTGATGGACAAGACCCAACCCACGCATCGGAGAACGCGGGTCCGGCGCGGCGGGCGGGATCGAGGTGGTGCAAGGTGAGTGCGGCGATGCCGCCGATGAGCGCCAGGCCGGCCCACACCAGCCCGCCGGCGCCGAGCCGGTGTGCGGCACCGAAAGCGGCCCCGGTGGCAAGGTTGCCGATGAGGATGCCGGCTCCGACGATGGTGTTGTAAAACCCGTAGTGGGTGCCGATGAGCCAGTTTCCGGCCAGGGTGACCACGGTGTCCATTTCGAAGGGGAACACCGCGGCGGAGCCGATCGCGAGCAGGCCCGCTGATAGCAGCAGCGCAGCTACTGCAACCGGTGTCCCGAACCGCTGGCCATCGGGGACAACAGTCAAGGGCAGGAAGGAGGCCGCGATGATGATCAGTCCGACGACCACGCTGCGCCGGGGGCCCCACCTGCTGGCGAACCAACCGGTGATGCGTAGCTGGCCCGCGACGGCGATCAGGCCAGAAACTGCGAATATCGCTGCGACTAGCCATGTTTGGTACCGCGGGGTAAGCATCGATGCTTGTAACGGCAGCGCCAGGTAGACCTGGAAGGTCAGCACGTAGCAGCCGATCATCGCCGCCGCGAACAACACGAACGGCCGGTTACCCACGACGATCCGCCAGTCGTGCAGGACCGAGGTTTTCTGCGGAGCCAGTTGGTGATGGTCTTGGGGCAGCGCCATCAGCTGTGCCGCTGTGAGCACGGCGAACACCGCCGCCGCAGCCGCCGCGGTGACCCGAAAGTCGAGGGCCATCAATGTCAGTCCGACCAGCGGGCCCAGCAAGATTCCGGCTTGGTAGAAGATGTTGAACATGGCGAAGGCGTCCACCCGGCGATCTCCGGCGTCAGCGGCCAGATAGGCGCGTACCGCCGGGTTGAACAAGGCGCCGGCGAAACCGGTTGCCGCGGCGGCGATCAGCACGGCCGGCAACGAGTGAGCCACCACCAGCAGCGCGAATCCGCCGGTGCGTAGCACGCATCCGGCCACGATCAATGGCTTGTAGCCCAGCCGGTCGGCCAGGGTGCCGCCCACGATGAACATGCCTTGCTGGGAGAAGTTACGCACTCCTAGCACCAGCCCGACGGCCCAGGCGGCCAGCCCGAGCGGGCCAGCCAGGTACCCGGCCAGGTACGGCATCAGCATGTAGAAACCCATGTTGATGCCGAACTGGTTGAGCATCAGGACCTGGCTGGGCCATGTTGATGCCGAACTGGTTGAGCATCAGGAGCCTCGAAACCGGGTGAGGATATTCCTCATGCGGCTGCGATTAGTGCGGGGTTGACGACGGTGCTGGTTCGAGTCCAGGAGGTCACCACCTGCTGGGTGGGGTCGGTGATGACGGTGGGCTCGGCGACGGGTTGCCAGTCCAGCAGCTGGTGTTGGTGGCAGTAGTCGTCGTTGTAGATGGTGTCGAAGTAGCGTTGGGGTCCGTCGGGAAACACCGCGGCGATGCGGGTGTCCTGCGGGAAGGTGCCGAACTGATTGCGCCACCGGTGATAGGTAGCCTCGGAGACCCCCGAGCTCGCGGCAGACCGCCGCGGTGTCCTTACCCTCGGCCAACAGCCGGTCAGCGGCCATCAGCTTGCGCACAACCTGTTCTGGACTGTGCCGTTTCCTCGTCGCCATGATCTTGTCGAGCCTTCCTGCCCACAACCTGGGCCGCAAGACTCTCATAAGCTACGGATCAACCGATCGGGGTCAGGCCAGGTGGCCTGGTACAACCAGGAACGCCTGCACGAAGCCCTCGGCTACGTTCCACCCGCCGAGTACGAGGCCGCCCTCACCGGCACCGGCACCTCACACCTCTGCGAGCCAGCCGACCCCGGCCCTCGCAACCGAGTAGGAACTAAACCTGGGGTAGTTCAACGCCCACACCACCGGCGAGCGGCACCACTGCCGAACGGTTCACCGAACAACACGATGTCCGCTCCGTCAAGGGCCGCCTAAGCAAAGCCGCTGCTCACCTGCGTTGTCCACAAGATCCAGACGGTGCTGTCACCCCATCCACGAAGTGGTCCCGCAAGGATCAACACGTCCGTCCGCCCGGGGTGTCAGGCGGGCAGCCTGCGGTTCAGCAGCAGGCCGGCCAACACGGCGCCGGCCATCACGACGGCGCCGAGCAGCATCCACGCCAGGCTCGCGTCGCCCTTGACGGTTTCGTAGCCGATTTGGCGCTGCAGCGTCGTGTACACGTTCCTCAGCGAGTCCAGGCTGTCGGCGTGGAACGCCTGACCGTCGGTGATCTCGCAGATCTTCTGCAGGGTCTGATCGTCCACCGGAACGGGAATGGTGGCGCCCTCGTAATCGACGGTGCCGTACGGGGTGCCGAACGAGATCGTCGATATCTGCACGCCTTGGCCCTTGGCGGCCCGGGCCGCGGTGAACGCCCCCTGCGGGGCGTTGGGGTCCAGCGGCACGTTCTCGGCGCCGTCGGACTCCAGCACGATCCGCGCCGGCGGCGGGCCTTCGCCACCGCCCATCACCGAACCGACCGTCGCGATCGCCTGCAACGCGGTGAAAATGCCTTCTCCCGTAGCGGTTTTCGGGGCCGGCTGCAGGCTGTCGATGCCCGACTTCACCGCGCCGCGGTTAGTCGTCGGGGGGACCAGCAGCGTGGCGTTCGCCGCGAATTCCACCAGCCCCAGGTTGATCGCGGGCGTCAGCTGATCGGCGAACTGCTTGCCGGCCTCCTTCGCCGCGGCCAGGCGGTTGGGCGGAACGTCGTTGGAGGCCATCGATTCCGAGACGTCGATGACGAGCATCACGACCGCGCGGTTGAGCGGGATCCGGACGTCAGACGTCGGCCCGGCCATCGCCGTGGTCAGCAGGACCAGCGACGCGGCCAGCAGGATGGTCGGCAGGTGCCGCCACCGGCTCGGGCGCGACGGGGCGACGCGCTCGAGGACCTCCATGTTGGCGAACCGCAGCACCCGGCGACGGCGCGCGAATTGCTGCACGACGTAGAGGCCGATCACCAGCAGCACCGCCAGCAGCGCCAGGAAGAACCAGGGGTTCTGGAATCCAGTCAGCGACACCGGGCCCAGCAGCGGCACCTTCATGTCGAGCCACACTATGCGTCAAATCTGGGCGCCGCATCGCGCCCCGGCTCACCCTGCGGCGAGATCGCGGCGCTGGGTGAACTTGATGTCGAGGCTGCGCAGGTGGGTCTGCAGCCCGGCGTCCTGGACGGGGATCAGGTGGGCGGGCTCGTCGGTCTCGTTGTAGTGGGCGTGCCACATGCCGGGCGGGGTGGTGAAGGCGCAGCCGGCCTGCCAGTCCACCCGGATGGGATCGACGATGTCGCCGCGCTCGTCGAGACGCGTGCCCAGCATCGTGTAGCAGCCGGCCGGGGGCGCATCCAGGATGAGGTCCAGCGCGACCGACTGGTGCCGGTGCGGGCGCTGCACCTGGTGGGGCGGAAGCACGCCGAACATGGCCCACAACACGTGCGTGATGGTCAGGGTCTGCTCCTGCTCGGCGTTGGCCAGTAGGACGCTGACGCGGCTCTTCTCGTTGGCGCCGGAGCGCGACGCGATCTCGGTCAGCTTGGCCACGGCGTCGGCGCGGCGGAACTTGGTCGCGCGGAACCGGGGCCGGATCGCGTCGGCGCCGAGGTAGCGCATCAGGGGCTCGTCGTGCACCCAGTAGATGGCCGTGTCGGTGCCGGCGTAGAACACCGAGCGCGCGCCGGCGGGCAGCGTCACGAAGTCGCCCTTCTCCCACTCGATCAGGCGGCCGTTGACCGCCGCGAAGCCCCGCCCGTAGAGCACGTAATACAGCTGCGAGGTGGCGTTGGGGTGGGTGTCGATCTGTTCGTTCGCGCGGATGCGCACGAAGTTGGCCAGCAGCGCGGGGCTGGTCGCCGCGCCGGCCGGGCCGCCCAGCTCGGCGGACAGGTCCAGCGGGATCACGCCGGTCGGCGCGTCGAGGTAGAGCTCGGGACCGAAGCGCCTGATCGGCACCCGCGGGGTCAACCCCGAGCCGATCGGGTTGGCGGCCCGGGAGTACTCGAAGTATTCGGCCTGCTCGGCCCACTTTTCGAACCGGCCTTCGAACCCGTACTCGGCGACGTTGACCATCGGCGCGGGCACCGTCGGGTCCAGGTTGGGCGTCGCCAGCTGTTGCATGTCCGTCTCCCTTGGTGCTCAACTACGTCTGGTATCGGAATAGTATTTATCTTGTATCTAAGCGTCAAACACAGCAGGTAGACGCCTTGGGTGTACGGTCATGCGGACGGTTGAGACACGACTTAGCTACCAAAGGGGCGACGGCGTGGCAGCAAGGAACAAGCGGACGGGGACGGCCAAGGACCGCGCGCTGGACTACGTCAAGACGCGGGTGCTCACCGGCGAGTACCCCGGCGGCGAGCTGATCAGCGAGGGCGACGTGGCCACCGCGCTGGGAATGTCGCGCACCCCCGTGCGCGAGGCCTTTTTGCGGCTGGAGGCCGAGGGGTTGCTGCGCCTGTATCCCCAGCGGGGGGCCCTGGTGGTTCCGGTGTCGCCCGACGAGGTGCGCGCCGTGATGGAGGCGCGGCTGGTGCTGGAGCGGTTCGCCGCCGCCAAGGTGATCGGGCGCGGCGCCGCCGCGTGCGCCTCCATGTTCGGGCGCCTGTCCGGCGAGCTCGCCCGGCAACGCGACGCGGCCGCCGCCGCGGACTGGCGGGAGTTTGTGGAGGCCGACCGCGCCTTCCACGCCATCACGCTGCAGGAGTCGGGCAACGCCATCGTCTCCGGCTTCTACGCGTCCCTGCGCGACCGCCAGATGCGGATGATCGGCGAATCGACGCTGCGCGACCCCGATCGGGTGGCCACGATCCTGCAAGAACACCGGGGTATCGCCGAAGCCCTGCGCGACGGCGATCTGGCCCGAGCGGCGCGGGCGGTCCAGACCCACCTGGCCGGCACCGTGCGTGCCATCGGCCTGTCCGTCGAGCCGGATCCCTTATGGGCTACCGGATTTGGCCGCGGTGGAGCAGACTGATCGAACAACTCGGGGACCGTCCCGGGTCCGCAAATATCGGGGGGAACGATGACCTGGTTGACGGCTTCGAGGTTTCGCGGCGCAATGACGAAAACGCTTGTGGCCGTAGCGGTTATGGGGACAGCCGCGACGGGCGCGACCATCCCGGCGAACGCGGCGCCCGGCTTCGCGCGCACGCCCGCCGCGCCGCTCGACGATCCCGATCCCGGCTTTCCCACCAATCCGTCGGACCCCCGGTGTGCGGGGATGCCGGGGCTGGCGCAGTGCCAGGGCGGCCCCTACGCCATGGGCGGCGCTCCCACCGGCCCCGCGGACTTGAGCTGCATCAGCATGCCCAGCGACCCGGTGTGCGCGGGCGGCCCGTACGCCCCGCCGCCCCCGGCGCCGCCCATCGCCCCGCCGCCCCCGGCGCCGCCCATCGCCCCGCCGCCCCCGGAGCCCATGGCCGCGGCGCCGATAGAACCGCCGCCCATGGCCCCGCCGCCGATGGTGGAGCCACCGCCGATGGCGCCGGCGGCCGAGCCGTCGATGGGATGCCCGGGCACATCTGAGAACGCCGCGCCGGCGGCTCAGCCGATCAGCACCGCGTACCGCGGCTTGATCACCTCGTCGATGATGGCCAGCCGCTCGTCGAACGGGATGAAGGCGGACTTCATCGCGTTGATGGTGAACCGCTCGAGGTCGCTCCAGCCGTAGCCGAACGCCTCCACCAGGCGGAGCATCTCGCGGCTCATGAAGGTATCGCTCATCAACCGGTTGTCGGTGTTGACGGTCACCCGGAATCGGGCGCGGGCCAGCAGGTCGAACGGATGCTCGGCGATGCTCTTGACGGCGCCGGTCTGCACGTTCGAGCTCGGACACAGTTCCAGCGGAATTCGCTTGTCCCGCAGGATCGCCGCCTGCTGACCCAGGCGCACCCGTCCGTCGGGCAGCACGTCGATGTCGTCGACGATCCGCACCCCGTGGCCCAGCCGGTCGGCGCCGCAGAACGCGATCGCCTCGTGGATGGACGGCAGGCCGAAGGCCTCGCCGGCGTGAATGGTGAAGCGCGCGTTGTGGTCTCGCATGTACTCGAAGGCGTCGAGGTGCCGCGTCGGCGGGTTGCCGGCCTCGGCGCCGGCGATGTCGAAGCCGACAACGCCCTTGTCCCGGAACCGGATTGCCAGCTCGGCGATCTCGCGGGACACCGCCGCGTGCCGCATGGCGGTGACCAGCAGGCGCACCACGATCGGACGGCCGGCGCCGGCACAGGCCTTCTCGCCGTCGGCGAATCCGGCCAGCACGGCGTCGACGATCGCGTCGAAGGACATGCCGCGGTCGATGTGCAGCTCGGGCGCGAACCGGACCTCGGCGTAGACCACCGAGTCGGCGGCCAGGTCTTCGACGCATTCGTAGGCGACGCGGTGCAGTGCCTCGGGTGTCTGCATCACCGCGACGGTGTGTGAGAACGGCTCCAGGTAGCGCTCCAGCGAGCCGCTGTGCGAACGCGTGCGAAACCACGTCGCCAGCTCGTCGACGTCGGTGGCGGGCAGCTCGTCGTAGCCGGTCTGCCCGGCGATCTCGAGCACGGTCGACGGGCGCAGCCCGCCGTCGAGGTGGTCGTGCAGCAGGGCCTTGGGTGCCTTGCGGATCTGCTCGAGGCCCAGCGGCGCGGTCATGCGACGACCCGATCGATGATCAGCGGCCGGGAAGCCGGGGCCGTGTCGCCGACGCTGAAGCCGCCGTCCAGCTCGGCGAGCGCCGCGCCGAAGCGCTCCGGGGTGTCGGTGTACAGGGTGAACAGCGGCTCGCCGGCCGTGACCGGTTCGCCGGGGCGGCGGTGCACCCGGATCCCGGCGCCCAACTGCACGCGCTCGCCCGGACGGGATCTGCCCGCGCCGAGCCGCCAAGCCGCCAGCCCCACTGCCATCGCGTCGATATCGCCCATTGTGCCGCCCCGGGCGGCGGTCACGGTCTCGGCATGCCGACCGATCGGCAGCGGCACCGACAAATCACCGCCCTGGGCGGCGATGAGCCGGCGAAACCGGTCCATCGCGGTGCCGTCGCGCAGCGTCTCGGCGGGATCGCGGCCGTCGATCCCGGCCAGCTCGAGCATCTCGCAGGCCAACCGCACCGTCAGCTCGACCACGTCGGGCGGGCCGCCCCCGGCCAGCACCTCGAGTGCCTCGGCGACCTCGAGGGCGTTGCCGACGGTCGCGCCGAGCGGGCGGTTCATGTCCGTCAGCAGCGCGCGGGTGGGCACCCCGTGCGCGGCGCCCAGCTCGACCATGGTGCGCGCCAGCTCGCGGGACTGCGCCTCCGAGTCGGTGAACGCCCCCGAACCGACCTTCACGTCGAGCACCAGCGCGCCGGCGCCCTCGGCCAGCTTCTTGCTCATCACCGAGCTGGCGATCAGCGGCAGTGACTCGACGGTGGCGGTGATGTCGCGCAGCGCGTACAGCTTGGCGTCGGCCGGGGCGAGGTCACCGGCGGCGAAGATGGCCGCGCCGACGACGGGCAGTTGGTCGCGCACCTGCCGGTTGGACAGCGCGGCGGTGAACCCGGCGATGGATTCCAGCTTGTCCAGGGTGCCGCCGGTGTGGCCGAGCCCGCGGCCCGACGCCTGCGGCACCGCCGCGCGGCACGCGGCGACGACGGGCACCAGGGGCAGGGTGATCTTGTCCCCCACCCCGCCGGTCGAGTGCTTGTCGACCGTGGGCACGCCGAGGTCGCTGAAGTCGAGCCGCTCGCCCGAGGCCAGCATCGCCGACGTCCACCGGGCCGTCTCGCCGCGATCCATGCCCCGCAACAGGATCGCCATCAGCAGGGCCGCCATCTGTTCCTCGGCCACCCGGCCGGCGGTGTAGGCGTCGACGATCCAGTCGATGGCGGCGTCGGACAACCGGCCGCCGTCGCGCTTGGTCCTGATCACCGTGGGCGCGTCGAAGGCGGGCGGCATCAGCCGCGCCCCGCGGCCAGGTCGTCGGGGCCGAAGGCGTCGGGCAGCAGGTCGCCGAGCCGGCGCGGTCCGCCCGGATGGTCGATCAGCAACTCGGGACCCCCGTGTTCCAGCAGCACCTGGCGGCATCTCCCACACGGCATGAGCGCCGATCCCCGCTGATCCACGCACGCCAGCGCGACTAGCCGGCCGCCGCCGGTCGAATGCAGGGCGCACACCACGGCGCACTCGGCACAGAGACCAAGGCCATATGAGATGTTCTCCACATTGCACCCGGTGACCACCCGGTGATCGTCGACCAGCGCGGCCGCACCGACCCGGAATCGCGAGTACGGCGCGTAGGCCCCTTCCGATGCCTGGATTGCCTTGTCCCGCAACGTTTTCCAGTCGATCTCCGGCATCGCGCCACTCCGCTCATCCATGGCCGTTTCCGACAGTCACCCTAGCCGCAAAACGGCATTTCGCTTGACGGACATTGGCGCAACCCACACCGTGTGCGAGCTAAGCTCAAGTGCCCGGCGTGACTGTCGCGCTATGCCGCAAGAGGGTCGCATGAAGGTCGCAAGAAGGCTGGTGAGGACTGGGGTGACTACACAACCGACAACCGCGGATCCGGCGGCACCCGTACCGGCTACCTCGCGCAAACGCAGGCCGCCGCGGACCCTGTACCGGGGCGATCCCGGCATGTGGTCGTGGGTTTTGCATCGCATCAGCGGCGCGACGATCTTCTTTTTCCTGTTCGTGCACGTCCTGGACGCCGCGATGCTGCGGGTGAGCCCGCAGACCTACAACGCGGTGATCCACGACTATCAGATGCCGATCGTCGGCCTGATGGAATACGGCCTGATCGCCGCCGTGCTCTTCCACGGCCTGAACGGCATCCGGGTGATCCTGATCGACTTCTGGTCCGAGGGGCCGCGTTACCAGCGGCTGATGTTCTGGATCGTCGGCGTCGTGTTCCTGCTGCTGATGGTCCCGGCCGGCGTCGTGACCGTCATCCACATGATGGAGCACTTCCGATGAGCAGCCCCGACCTTCAGCTGACGCGCGGCCAGACCGCGCCCGTCAAACAGCGCTTCTACGACCGGCCCGCCAGCTTGGACAATCCCCGCTCGCCGCGGCGCCGGGCCGGCATCCCCAACTTCGAGAAGTTCGCCTGGCTGTTCATGCGGTTCTCGGGCATCGCGCTGTTCGTGCTGGCGATCGGCCACCTGTTCATCATGCTGATGTGGGACAACGGCGTGTACCGCATCGACTTCAACTACGTGGCGCAGCGCTGGGCGTCGCCGTTCTGGCAGTTCTGGGACCTGGCGCTGCTGTGGCTGGCGCAGCTGCACGGCGGCAACGGCCTGCGCACCATCATCGACGACTACAGCCGCAAGGACAGCACCCGGTTCTGGCTCAACAGCCTGCTGTTGCTGTCGATGGGGTTCACGCTGGTGCTGGGCACCTACGTGCTGCTGACATTCGACCCGAATATCGGAGGCTGACCGATGATCCAGCAACACCGATACGACGTGGTGATCGTCGGTGCGGGGGGTGCGGGCATGCGCGCCGCGGTCGAGGCGGGTCCGCGGGTGCGCACCGCGGTGCTGACCAAGCTCTACCCGACCCGCAGCCACACCGGCGCCGCCCAGGGCGGCATGTGCGCGGCGCTGGCCAACGTCGAAGAGGACAACTGGGAATGGCACACCTTCGACACCGTCAAGGGCGGCGACTACCTGGCCGACCAGGACGCGGTGGAGATCATGTGCAAGGAAGCCATCGACGCGGTGCTCGACCTGGAAAAGATGGGGATGCCGTTCAACCGCACCCCCGAGGGCCGCATCGACCAGCGGCGCTTCGGCGGGCACACCCGCGACCACGGCAAGGCCCCGGTGCGCCGGTCCTGTTACGCCGCCGACCGCACCGGCCACATGATCCTGCAGACGCTGTATCAGAACTGCGTCCGCCACGACGTGCAGTTCTTCAACGAGTTCTACGCGCTGGACCTGGTGCTCACCCAAACGCCGAGCGGGCCGGTGGCCACCGGTGTGGTCGCCTACGAGCTTGCCACCGGCGAGATCCACGTCTTCCACGCCAAGGCGATCGTCCTCGCGACCGGCGGGTCGGGCCGGATGTACAAGACCACCTCCAACGCGCACACCCTGACCGGTGACGGCATCGGCATCGTCTTCCGCAAGGGGCTTCCGTTGGAGGACATGGAGTTTCACCAGTTCCATCCGACCGGATTGGCCGGTTTGGGCATCCTGATCTCCGAGGCCGTGCGCGGCGAGGGTGGCCGGCTGCTCAACGGCGAGGGTGAGCGGTTCATGGAACGCTACGCCCCGACGATCGTCGACCTGGCACCGCGCGACATCGTCGCCCGCTCAATGGTTTTGGAGGTCCTGGAGGGCCGCGGCGCCGGCCCGCACAAGGACTACGTCTACATCGACGTCCGCCACCTCGGTGAGGATGTGCTCGCGGCGAAGCTGCCCGACATCACCGAGTTCGCCCGCACCTATCTGGGTGTGGACCCGGTGCACGAGCTGGTCCCGGTGTACCCGACGTGTCACTACGTGATGGGCGGCATCCCCACCACCGTCACCGGACAGGTGTTGCGGGACAACACCTCCACAGTCCCGGGGCTGTACGCGGCGGGCGAGTGCGCGTGCGTGTCGGTACACGGCGCCAACCGGCTGGGCACCAACTCGCTGCTGGACATCAACGTGTTCGGCCGCCGGGCCGGCATCGCCGCCGCCAATTACGCACGGGGGCACGACTTCGTCGACATGCCGCCGGAGCCGGCGGCGATGGTCGTCAGCTGGGTGGGCGACATCCTGAGCGAGCACGGCAACGAGCGCGTCGCCGACATCCGCAACGCGTTGCAGCAGTCGATGGACAACAACGCCGCGGTGTTCCGCACCGAGGAAACGCTCAAGCAGGCGCTGACCGACATCCACGCGTTGAAGGAGCGGTATTCCCGAATCACGGTGCACGACAAGGGGAAACGATTCAACAGCGATCTGCTGGAGGCCATCGAGCTGGGCTTCTTGCTGGAGCTGGCCGAGGTCACGGTGGTCGGGGCGTTGAACCGCAAGGAGTCTCGCGGCGGGCACGCCCGCGAAGACTACCCCAACCGTGACGACGTCAACTACATGCGCCACACCATGGCCTACAAGCAGGGCAGCGATCTGCTGAGCGACATCGCGCTGGACTTCAAACCCGTGGTGCAGACGCGCTACGAACCCAAGGAGCGGAAGTACTGATGACGGACGTTGCAGAGCCGCAGGTGGAGAGCCTGGAACCGCCCCTGCCGCCGGTTCCCGACGAGGCGGTGATGGTGACCGTCAAGATCGCCCGGTTCAACCCCGATCAGCCCGATGCCTACGCGGAAACCGGTGGCTGGCAAAGCTTTCGGGTGCCCTGCCTGCCCAGCGACCGGATGCTGAACCTGCTGATCTACATCAAGAGCTACCTGGACGGGACGCTGACCTTCCGCCGGTCCTGCGCGCACGGTGTGTGCGGCTCGGACGCCATGCGGATCAACGGCGTCAACCGGCTGGCGTGCAAGGTGCTGATGCGCGACCTGCTTCCGAAGAAGGCGGGCAAGTCGCTGACCATCACGGTCGAGCCGATCCGCGGGCTGCCGGTCGAAAAGGACCTGGTGGTCGACATGGAGCCGTTCTTCGACGCCTACCGCGCGGTCAAGCCGTACCTGATCACCACCGGCAACCCGCCGACGCGCGAACGCATTCAGAGCCCGGCCGACCGCGCCCGCTACGACGACACCACCAAGTGCATCCTGTGCGCGGCGTGCACCACCAGCTGCCCGATCTTCTGGCACGAGGGCAGCTACTACGGCCCGGCGGCGATCGTCAACGCGCACCGTTTCATCTTCGACAGCCGCGACGAGGCCGCCGCCGAGCGCCTGGACATTCTCAACGAGGTCGACGGCGTGTGGCGGTGCCGCACCACGTTCAACTGCACCGAGGCCTGCCCGCGCGGCATCCAGATCACCAAGGCGATCCAAGAGGTCAAGCGCGCGATCATGTTCTCGCGCTGATCGGCCACCAGACGCAGAATCGCACGGTTCGGCCCCCGAACATGCGATTGCGCGTCTGCTCGTCACACATCGCCGGGCTGTCTCGTCTGACGGGTATGACACAGAAAACCCGCATCGAGCCCCTGCCCCCCAAGCGCGCCGGATTGCTGATCCGGGCGATGTACCGCGTCGCCAGGCGGCGCTACGGCCAAGTTCCCGAACCGTTCGCCGTGGCCGCCCACCACCGCAAGCTGATGATCGCCAGCGCCATGCACGAGACGATGGTCGAGCGGGCGTCGAAAACGCTGCCGGCCAGCGTGCGTGAGCTGGCGGTGCTGTGGACCGCGCGGCAGATCGGCTGCTCGTGGTGCGTCGACTTCGGATCGATGCTGCAGCGCCTGGACGGCCTGGACGTGGAGCGGCTCAAGGAGATCGACGACTACGCCACCTCGCCGGCCTTCAACGACGACGAGCGCGCCGCCATCGCGTATGCCGACGCGATGACCAGCGACCCGCACACCGTCACCGACGAGCAGGTCGACGATCTGCGGGCCCGCTTCGGCGACGCCGGGGTGTTCGAACTGACCTACCAGATCGGGTTGGAGAACATGCGGGCGCGGGTGAATTCCGCGCTGGGCATCACCGAGCAGGGCTTCAATTCCGGTGACGCGTGCCGGATCCCGTGGGCTAGCGACGATCGCAAGCGCGGCGTAGCCGGGCGCAGCGGGTCGTCGCCCGTGGGCTAGCGACGATCGCGAGCGCGGCGTAGCCGGGCGCAGCGGGTCGTCGCCCGTGGGCTAGCAAGCCAGGGCGTGGGCTGATTAACCCTCTTGGGCAGGTTCGATCTCGATGTAGGTGGTCGGAATACCGAACGCCGCGCTGCCCTTGTCCAGACTGCGCTCGAACAATTTCATCGGCAGACTCCAGTTTGCCGCAATGACCTTGTACGCGTGGGCATGTTCGGACTCGGGCAAAATCCTGGCTATCCCGGCCACCGCTTGCCCCTTGGGCTTGCCGCGGAGACCGCTCGGCACCACAACGACACGCGGATTGTTGTTGATCCGCTTCACCTTTCCGGTGGAGGCATCCGTTCGCACGTAGATCTTTCCGTCGGCGACACCGTGATTGATCGGGCTCGGCATCGCCTCGCCGGAACGCTTGAACGTCACCAGCAAGATTTGCCGCGTTTGGTCGAAACCGGTGAAGTCCTTACCTCGTGGAGTCGCAGCGCCGACGTCGAAGGCGCTGCGGTGGCGGATCTTGTCCATACCGCGGAACATCAATTTGCCCATCGTCTCGGCGACACTGCCGGCCATGTGCTCTCTCCAATCTGCGCCTGACTCGACTGACTTAAGGCCGCTCTCGCCGCAGCGGAGACCCGGTGAACTTGTCCGGGTTGGCGACATCCCAGAGGGCGCAGACCTTTCCGTCGCGCACCGTCATCGCCATGATCCGCGGGCACATCTCGCGATAGCCCTCGGCGGCGGGGAAGCCGGCGGTGTAGATGCCCAGCTCGCCGTTGACCAGTCCCGGTTGGTAGGACGTGTAGAAGGCGGGCCCATAGCGGTTTGCCAGGCCGAGCATGAACCGGACCACCTTGTCCGGGCCGTGGATGACCTGAACCGCCGTGGGCGCCTTGCCATTCGAATCGCCGGTAAAAACGACGTCCGGGTGCAGCAAGGAGACCACGGCCTCCAGATCACCGGCGGCCATGGCGGCCAACAACTTTCCCACCACCTCGTTGTGCGACGGGTCGGGTTCGGGCGGCGGCTCGGCCGCGACGGCTTTGCGCGCCCGGGAGGCCAGCTGCCGGGCTGCGGCCTCGCTGGTGCCCAGGGCCACGGCCACGTCCGCGAACGGCACGTCGAACCCGTCGTGCAAGACGAACGCGACCCGTTGATCCGGCGAGAGCCGCTCCAGCACCACCATCGCCACGAACCGGGCGTCCTCGCCGGCCACCACCGCGGACAGCGGATCGGCTTCGGAAGCAGGGGGGCCGAACCCGGTGACCACCGGCTCGGGCAGCCAGTTCCCGGTGTAGGTCTCGCGACGGTGCGCGGCCGAGCGCAGCCTGTCCAGGCCCAGCCTGCTCACCACCGTCGTCAACCACGCCCGCAGGTCGGTGATCTCTGTTCCCTTTTCGGGGTTCTGCCGGTTCCAGCGCAGCCAGGCATCCTGGACGATGTCCTCGGCGTCGGCCACGGTGCCCGTCAGCCGGTAGGCGACCGACATGAGATGCGGCCGCAACGACTCAAATTCGTTGACCTGCGTTGAGGTCATGGCACCAGCGTAGGAGATTCGCAGGTCGGCAAGAGCACGTGGGGTCATTCCACTTGCTGGGGGCAGTACGACCGCGCTGCGATGGCCGCGAACAGTGTTGCGCTGTCCATAGTGAACCCTGGATTGTTGGCCTTGAGGTCCTCCAGGACCTCAAGGCCGGGTTCGCCGCCGCCGAGCAATCCGCAGACGGCTTTACCGGCCGCGACCACCCGGTCCGCGTTGTTGTAGCCAACGCCCGCTGTGCGCAGGGCGGCGAGGAAGGTTTCGTCGGCACCAGTTGCAGAGTTGGTGGTTGTGGTATCGCCATGAGCGGGAACGGCGATGAACATCGCGGCACCGAGGGCGGTCACTGACGACAGCAGTTTCATGGTCCTCCGATCGAGAATTCGTTCAGGCTCGCCGGTTTTCGCCGAAGGCCGTGCGGGTGGGGCGAACGTGTTTCACCGGCCGTGAATGTGGATCGCGTGGATGCCGGGCTTCTCGGACAAGTTGGCGAGCAGGTCATCAAGCCCGGCCGAGCTAACTTGCCAGTGCTGGATAGCGTCGGGGTGCTCCTGCACGTGGGAGAAAACATCGCCGAGCTCGCCCGGCGTGTTGGACATCGCGACGGCAGCAGCTCGGCTGCGTTTACCGGCCCCGCCGTTGACGCGGTGACGTGACCCAATGGCGCTTCCTGTTGCGCTGCCTACCGCGCCTGGGACAACTGGGGGCGCACCGAAATTCATCGCGGGCACCACGGGCTGGGCGATTTGAGGCATTGGGGCCGAGGTCAGCCGGATCGCCGGGCCATTCGCCGTCCAGCTCGGTGGCACGGACAGCCTTCCCAGCGTGGTGGCTTGTCCTAGCCCAGCCGACATGGGCCCGGCCCTCACTTCCCCGGCCGCAGGCGAGAGGGGATGTAGTCCGGCTCCGAGTGTGGATTTTGCTATCTCGGATACCGCGACAACGGGGTGGAAGAACGCCCTGGTTTCGGCAAAACTCATGCTGGGGATGCTGGTGATGTCATTGGCTAACAGATTGACTCTGCCGAAAGAACCGAGGATGCCCATCATCGACTGATAGATCGACGTTGTCGATGACGATCCCGTCAGGCTGTTCAGCAGCTTTCCGACGGTGGTGTTGTACGACGTGCTGGCATTAGCGAGCTCTTGCAGAAGCTGCGACAGCCAATCCAGTGGCCCACCGGAAAGACCCGACTGAGCGCCGGTGCCGGTGGACGACGCTGCGTCTTCGGCGGCTGCCCTGGCTTCGGCCTCAGACCCTGCCGGGTTGGTGGTTTGCGGTGGCGCCGAAAACGCGGTCAGTCGGGTGGCAGCCGCCGAGGCCGCAGCGTAGGTGTACATCGCGGCGGCATCTTGGGCCCACATGTGGGCGTAGTCGGCTTCGGTGGCGGCGATAGCCGCGGCGTTTTGCCCGAGGATGTTGGTGGCCAACAGCGCGGCCAGCAGGCTGCGATTGGCCGCGACCACTGATGGTGCAACGGTGGCCGCGAACGCGGTTGCATAAGCCTCGGCCGCCGCCGTGGCTTGAATCGCCGCCTCGTGGGCTTGGGCAGCGGTCTGCGACAGCCAAACCGCATACGGCGCAGCCGCCCCCGCCATCGATGCCGCTGACGGCCCTGTCCAGGGCCCGCTGACGAGCGCGGAGATCACCGATCTGTACGATTCCGCCGCCGATTCCACCTCATCGGCGAGCTCATCCCAGGTCGCTGCAGCGACCAGCATTGATTCTGGCCCAGCACCGGCATACATTCGCGCGGAGTTAATCTCTGGTGGTAAGGCACCGAAATCCATTGCAATTCCTGCTTTCAGCTACTATCTTCATGGCGTCCCCGCCTTTGCTATCGTTGAATAGCACTGCTACATAATGTTTTTCGAACTCAGACCTCGACCAGAGCGAACCACTGTCACTCCTTCGCGGGTGGGACGACAACGATCATCGTGGTGCCGGCCGCATCGGCTGAAGCTGCGCCGCCGGCGGTACGAGCCGCGCCGACGCTGACCGCGCGGCCGCCAACAGCGCCGATTCCGCGTCCGAGCAGACTTGACATGGCCATCTCTTCGAATTGGAGCGTCTCGCCACTGAGGGCGGCCTCCGGAACGGCGAAATCGGTTGTCAACGCGCTGACAACCGGCCTGATCTGGGGACTGGCGATGGCCCACCGCGGCGGTACCGACAGCGCACCGATCGCGTCCGCGCGTCCCACGGCCGCTGCAAGCGAGGTGGCAGCGGACCCTGTCGGATTCACGGCAACCGAACTGAGTTCAGTGGCCAGTGGTGCCAGCGCTCCGGTGATGGGCTTGGCTCCGGACAGCAGACTCACTACGCCCGGCCCGTTTTGAGCCAAACCGAGAATCGGCTGGGTGGTCAGCCACCAACCGCCGGGAATGCTGAGCACGCCGATCGGGCTGTAGTTGCCGGTAAGGGTGGACACGATCGTGGACAGGTTTGACAGGTCGGTTTCGAGTCCCGACAACCACGACGGTGTCGAGGTCGTGCTGGTACTGGTGCCGGTGGCGAGGGTTTGGAGTGCACCGGTCAGCTGCGAGCTCAGCTGGGACAGTTGCGACTGCGCGCTCGAACTGGCCGAGTCGGCGCTGGTGCGAGCGAGCGTGGCCGACTGGCCTGCAATTCCGGAGTCGGTGGTGGTCAGCGGCGGCGTGGTGAACGGCACGAGTTGGGCGGCGGCAGCCGATGATTCGGCGTAGGCGTACATTGCGGTGGCATCCTGGGCCCACATCTCCGCATATTCAGCTTCGGTCGCCGCGATCGCCGGGGTATTTTGTCCCAGCAGGTTGGTAGCGACCAGCGCCGCCAACCTGCTGCGGTTGGCTGAGACAACCGGCGGGGGGACGGTGGCCGCAAACCCCGTCTCATACGCCACGGCAGCGGTGCGGGCCTGATTGGCCGTCAATTCCGATTTGGCCGCGGCGCTGGCCATCCACGCTATGAACGGTGCCGCCGCCCGGGTCATCGACACCGACGACGGCCCTTGCCACGACCGGCTTGCGAGCTCGTCGATGACCGAGCTATATAACGTTGCCGCCGAGCGCAATTCGGCAGCCAGCTCATCCCACGATGCGGCCGCATCCAGCAGCGGCGCCGGTCCGGGCCCGGCATACATCCGGCCTGAATTAATTTCCGGGGGTAACGCCCCAAAATCCATGTGCTTTAACCCTTTGATACGTGCTATCGCCGGCCATATACTTGTCAGAGCGGGAAGGTATACGCCGTTGATTGATTGTCAGACAACGGATTTGCGGAAACAGATCCGGCTAGTCTCGTGTCACCGAGCATAAGTTGCAATGGATCATGGCGGTAATGGTTTTATTCCCCTTGATGCGATCCGACAAGTTTCGGGTCGGCTGGAATAGTTGTGAAACATGTTTGTATCTAACGTTTGTCGACGAACCCATTGTGAGCAGAAGCGCTGGATCAACAACAGCAGAGTACTGTGGCGCTGGCGTGAATATCACTGCACCCCAATGACTTTAGCCGTTATCCCGCTACAAGTAGTAGGCTAAAGGCGTTATGCTGCTGGATAATTCACGGCCCAAGTCCGAGCGGCGGTGAAACACCTAAGAATGATTGCCACGACATGTCGGCGGGCAAAAAGCATTTTTGGGACTGCGAATTCAGTGCGGGCCAGTTATCACTTCCGGCCGGTTGGCTGCCGGACCGACGATGGCGTCATGGCCCGGCTGTTGCTATAACCTAAATCTTTTCCGTTGCCGTTCCCCTCTCGGGTATTCGTGAAAAGTGTTGACCTGTAACCAAGTAGCCCATTAACGGGAGTTTTCAGGGCATCGCCAGCACCGCCGCTGGGGCGGGCGGCACATCTGGACGGCCAGCCGACAGCCAGTTATCCAGACGAGTGATCGCTTCCTCACCCGGATCGGTCACGGCACCGGCCACGGTGTCGTGCGTGAAGCGTTTCAGCAGCCGCAGCGCACCAGCCGGCCGTCGACGGAGGTGGTCGACCAAGGCATCAGCTTCGCTCGCCAGCGACCGCGTGGGCACGATGCGGTTCACCATGCCGACCCGCTGTGCTTCTATCGCGGTCAACAGTCGGCCGGTAACTACGAGCTCGGTGGCAAGCTTGGGCCCGACGTAGCTGCGTAGGTAGTCGACGACCACGAGCGGCGCCAGACCATGCAGGATTTCGTCGAACCCGAGCACGGCGTCCTCGGTCGCGAGCGTGATGTCCGACTGCAGTGCCAGTCCCGCTCCGAAGCCAAGGGCATGTCCTTGGACCACAGCAATGCTGACGCCCGTGAAGTTCCGCAAGAGCGCGTTGACACTGGTGATCAGTCGCAACGCCTCGACGTTCGACAGGCCGGGAATGCGCTCGCTTGAGTCTCGCCCGAAAGAGAAGTCGGGGCCGGTGGCACGCAGTACCAGAACGACGGCTTGCCCGGATGCGCGCTCCAGCGCGGTGATCAAGGCGAGCATGGTCGCGACGGTGAACCGGTTGCCGCGGTGCGGCGCATCGAAGGTGATCGTCGCTACCGTGTCAGCCAGTTCGAGGCGGACCGCGCGGTCGTCAGGTCTGGGCTCGGTCATCGGCAACTCCTAAATTGGCTCGCAGCGTGGTGTGTGCGTAGTCGGTGTGAAACAACCCTCGATCCTGCAAGACAGGGACCAGTCGCTCGACCGCGTCAACAAGGCCGGTGGGGATGGAGTCGATCATCAGGTTGAAGCCGTCGGCCGCGCCGCATCGGTGCCACAACGCAATGGTGTCTGCCACCTGCTCGGCGGTACCGACCACTTGTAGATGACCACCGCCGTTGCGGCGCAGCAGCTCTCGGACGGTCAGCCGCTCCCGCACCGCGAGCGTCACAGCAGCGGCACGAAATCCAACTGAGCCGGCGAATTTTTCGTCGTTCTCGAGCAGATGCAAGGGTAGCGGGGCGTCGAGGTCCAGCGCGCTGACTGGCACGCCGATTCGCCGTGCCAGCTTTTTCAGTTCCGGCCCCACACCACCGAGTTCGTCGAGTTCGCACTTGCGGCGATGCGCGTCCTCGTCGGTCTCACCGAGAATTGCCAGCAGTCCGGGAACGACTTTGACGCGGTCGGGTTCGCGGCCGTGGGCGCGTGCCCGTTCGCGAATCTTGTCCCTGAAGTTGATGGCCGCTTCGAGCACGTTTTGCGCGGTGAAGACAACGTCGGAGTAGCGGCCGGCGAGGTCCTGGCCCGCCGCGGACGAGCCGGCCTGGATCACCGCGGGCCTCCCCTGCGGGGTGCGCGGCAGCGGCAAGGGTCCTTTGACTCGGAAATGCTTCCCGATGTGGTTGATTGGGCGAACGCCGTGGGCGGCGGCGAACGTTGCGCTGGCCGCGTCGCCGATCAAAGCTCCCGGATCCCAACTGGACCACAAGCCGAGAACCACGTCGATGAATTCGCGGGCACGGTCGTAGCGCTGCGCGCGATCGGGCAGTCGCGCGCCGCCGAAGTTCTCGGCGACATCGGGCACGAAGGTGGTGACCGCGTTCCAGCCCGCGCGCCCGCCGCTGAGGTGGTCCAGCGTCGCAAAGCGCCGAGCCAATTCGAATGGTTCGGTGAATGTTGTTGATGCCGTGCCGATCAGCCCCACCCGATCGGTCACCGTGGCCATAGCCGCGAGGACGACCGCCGGGTCCATCGCGCCGAGCGCCGGGCGGTCGGTGCCTTCCTCGGCGTTGGTGAGGGTATCGGCAAGAAACACCGCGTGCAGCTTGCCGCGTTCGGCGGTCCGCGCCGCGTCTTGATACATCGCGGCCGTC
The DNA here is from genome assembly GCF_976985685.1 of Mycobacterium sp. NTMscope_Eco_3. Lineage (NCBI taxonomy): Bacteria > Bacillati > Actinomycetota > Actinomycetes > Mycobacteriales > Mycobacteriaceae > Mycobacterium > Mycobacterium sp. NTMscope_Eco_3. The sequence continues at coordinate 4,331,397 of NZ_CDRJYZ010000001.1, forward strand.
AGGTAATCGGTGGCCGGCGCTTGACGTGCACGCCAGGCGCCGTGGTGGAAACCCAGGCCCATGATTGTCGCCATCAACACCAGTGATCCATCTGCCGAGCCCTGGGGACTCATGAGTTCGACCTCGGTAGCCGCAATCCGCGCGCCTCGAGCAGCGGGATGACCGCCTCGGCGAAGAACGCGAGTTCTGGCTCGTAGTCGTAGAAGCCGATCTGGACTCCGTCGATCCCGGCACAGTGCAGTTTCTCCAGCTGGTCGGCGACGGTGACTGGTCCACCGACGATCTGCAGGTGGCCGCCAAGGATCCGGTCGGCGCTGACGTGCTCGGGCCACGCTAGCGCGTCACCGTCGCGGTGCCTGGCGTCGTAGGCCGCGATCGAACCGAGATCGGGGCGGGCGACGATCTCGTCGCGGTAAGCGACGGCTTCGGCGTCGGTTTCGCGGCAGATCACCAGCGGGAAGATGATCGTCTTGCCGGGCGAGCGGCCGTGGCGGTGGTACGCGGCTCGGATCTGGGCGGTCTGATCGGGCAGGTGCTCGATTGCGCGGTCGAATACGGGGCCGGCCGGACTGGAGGTGAACACGATGTCGGAATGCTTGGCCGCGAATGTGAAACCGGCGGGTGAAGCGCTGGCCGAGACCATGATCGGCCGGCCGTGGGTTGGTCGCGGCGACACGTATGCGCCGTCCAGGCTGTACCAGTTGCCGTCGTAGGTGAGGTTGTCCACACCGGCCCACAGGTCTTCCATGATCGCGGTGAACTCATCGGCTCGGGCGTAGCGCTCGTCGTGGTCGACGCGGTGCATACCGAACATCAACGGCTCGCGCGCGTCATACCCGGTCACGATGTTCAAGCCGAAGCGACCGCCGGCGATGTGGTCTGCGGTCGCCGCGAATCGCGCGAGATGCAGCGGATGCCAATTGCCGTACAGGACATGGACGGTCGAGATGGTCAAGATCCGCTCGGTCAGCGGTGCAAGCGCAACCGTCGAAATGAACGGGTCGAGGAAGTTTTCCCGGTAGCTCATCTCGCCCCCGAAACCACCCTTACCGGTCCACTGCTGCAGTCCGAACACGAAGTCGAACTCGAACCTCTCGGCCTGCAGCGTCAGGTCGCGGTTGTACTCGAACTCCCAGCGCGTCGCGCGTGGCAACGTCGACTGCGAAAAGCCGCCGGTCTGAGTAGGCAAGAACAGCCCCAACATCAGCGGCTGTCGGCAGACGCGCGCCAACGGGCTCGACGGATCCTCGGCGGGTGAGAAAGGATGGCGGAGTTCGGGATTCGCGCGCCGTGGCGAGGGTGGCTGCGACGGGTACGCATTGCTCATCGTCATGCCTCCGCCACCGCGACGCCGTGCGGCAAGTCTGGTTTCTCGGCCTGCTCGCGATCCGAATCGGTCGGGGTGTGCACACCCGGCAACGCTCGACCGCGGGTTTCCGGACCGAGGAACGGCGCGACGAACATCCCGAGCGCGTACGACGTGCAGCCGATCACGATCGCCGCCGTGCTGATCGACCCGAACGCGGTGATCAGCACGGGGGTGAGAAGAGCACCGGCCGCGGCTGCCAACCGAGCGGTGTTGAACACCACCGTCATTGCGGTCGCCCGGATCTGTGTGGGGAAGACTTCGCTGGGATACAACGCCATCCAGGTCCACTGCCCGAGCGTGAAAAACCCGTTGAGCGCCGCGAATCCGATCAGCGCTGCGCAGCTCTCCGGGAGATGGAATAACAGCGGCGTCGTGACCACCGACGCGGCGAAGTACGCGGTGATCACCGGCTTGCGCCCGACAGAATCCGCGAGCCACCCCATCGCCAGGTAGCCGATGACCCCGGCAAGGTTGTAGGCGACATTGACCAGAGTGATCCAGGTCGGCAGGTCGCTCACGCGCCCGCCCAGCTTCTGCCCCGTAAACGCCGGAATCCACGTCGATACCGCCCACCAACCCAGCGTGCTGGCGAGCGCCCCCACCAGCAGTACCGCTACCTGGTTACGGAACTTGGCTCGTCCGAGGAGCTGCACCAACAGCGGCCGGGCCAGCTCGCGGTCGATGCCGCTGATCGCCTCGCCCCGCGCGAGGCGATCGATCGAGTCACGACGGCGGCGGTCCGAGTCGTTCCACAGCTGCGGATCGGAAACACCGCGCCGGATGAACCCTGCCAGCAGCGCCGGCGCCACCCCGAGCAGATACATCCATCGCCAGTCGGCGCTGCCACCGACGTTGATGACCTGCCATGCTCCGGTGGCGACCAGGAAGCCAAGCCCAAAACCACTCTGCAACAATGCAATACGTACACCGCGGCGGCGTGGATCGGAGATCTCCGACACCAGCGAGCTGCCGGCACCCCACTCCGCGCCCATGCCGAAGCCGGTCAGGAAGCGGAAGACAATCAAGGCCACGTAGGTCGGCGACACTGCTGTCAACCCGGCGAAAACCGCGTACCAGAGGATCGACCACAGCAAGACACGGCGGCGGCCGAAGCGGTCGGCGAGCACACCCGACGCCAGCCCGCCCGCGGCCCAGGAGACCAGCGTCGTCGACAGAATTGCGCCCACATACAGCGGGTGGTCGACAGCGGTATGCGGGCCGACCAGGTCGTCGACGGCTGTCCTGGCGACCAGCACGGTCGCGAAGGTCTCATATCCGTCGAACAGCCAGCCGAGGTAGGCCCCGATGAACCCGCGGCGGCGCGCCCGTGGGGCATCGCGCGGCAGCCACTCGGTCACGAGCGTCCCACCGTGGTCAGGTTCGCGTCGGTCGATTCGAGTTCGGCCACGCCGGCCAGCGCTACGTCCTCGTCCTGCGATGCGGTGCCGCCGCTGACGCCGACACCACCGACGACGACACCGTTTTCGACTATCGGCGCGCCGCCGCCGATCACCGAGAAGCGCCCGCCATTGGTCTTGTCGATGCCCCATGCCGGTGCCCCCGGCTGGGACACCTGGCCGTAGAAGCTCGTCAAGTTACGGGCACCCGCGCCGGTGAAGGCCTTGTCGATGGCAATCGACACGCTGGTGAGCTTCGCGCCGTCCTCCCGGATGAACTGCACGAGTGTTCCGCTTTCGTCGACCACGGCAATGCACATCGGCACGCCGATCTGCCCGGCCCGCCGGCGCGCGCCGGCGATCACCCTCTCCGCTTCGCGGGTTCCGATGCGGCGAATTGTCTGCATGTGCGACCTCCTCGTTGGTGTGAACGCGCTGGACTATGCGCGGCCGGTCGCGGTGCCGGCCGCGGTCACGCGCGGCCAGGCGGCGACGGACGCCACGATTGCGCGGCGGTCATCCTCTGCCACCGCGAAAAACGGCGGCGCCGGATCGCCGAGGTCGTAACCGAGTTCATTCCCGGCCGCCTTCATCACCGGCACTAGCCCGTACCTGGCCGACCAGCGCACGGGGAAGGTCGCGGCGTTCCGCTGTAGGTCCGTAGCCCGGCGCAGATCGCCGTCGGCAACCGCATCGCGAATGCTCGCCGCCAGCAGGGTGGCCGGCGGTGGCGTCATCGCGCCCGCGCCGCCGGACAACAGCACGCTCAACAACGGCTGGATCGTGGCGAAGTATGCGGCGTGCCCGGCGTGGTGGATCTCCTCGACCGCGCGCAGCACCCGAGCGATGTTGCGGGAACTGTCTTTCAGCGCGACAACGCCAGGAACGGCGCACATCTCGATCAGAGTCTCCAGCGATGGGTCGGCGCCATGTCCGGGGTTGTGGTACAGCACGACCGGCAGCGGCGACGCCTCGACCAAGGCGTTGGTCCAGCCGACCAACTCATCGGGCGAGGGATCTCCACCCCACGTCCGGCGCGGTATCAACACCTGAATGAAGTCCGCGCCATGTGCGGCGGCGAGTTCGGCGAGCTCCGCGGTCTCGGAAAGGGAGCCCGCGGTCGCCCCGGCCAACACCAAGGACCGGCGTCCGATGCGCTCGATCGCTGCGACCAGGGTCCTGCGCCTGCTCGCCGGTGACAAAGCCCGATACTCGGATGCCTCGGCGGCCAACACGCTGAGCGCATCACAGTGCTCAACCAGTAGATCGAGCTCACCGCCCAGCCTGACCTCATCGACGGACCCCGAGCTGGTGAAGGGTGTCAGCACGGCACCGATCACGCCGCGCAGCGCGCCTGCCTGCCTAGTCACTACGCGCCGCCTCACCAATCACGGCAACGGACATCGCTTGGACGATGTGTTCACGCCCCTGCCGCAATGCGTGCTCCGCGACGACCGGATCGAGGCGCTGTGTCGGGCCCGAAATCGTCAGTGCGACGGTCTTGAAGCGAAGCGAGTCGTAGAGCGGAATCGAGACCGCCGAGATTCCCGACGCGACCTTATCGACGGTGTATGCGACCCCCGCCCGTTCGACAGCGGTGACGACTTCCTCTGGGGCAACGGCGATTCCGCGACTGCGCAGCTCGTCACGCTCGGCCTCGTTGAGTGCGAACGTCGATAACACGAGGCCCGACGCGCCACCGTCGAGCGCTACCCGGGTACCCACCCGAATGTCGGCATGCAGCACCTGCGAGGACTCGGCGCGCTGGATGATCAGCGCCGCATCGCCACCCAGTGCGGCAATCGAAACCGTCTCGTTGACCCGGGCCGCGACCTGCTGGAGGAGCGAATGAATGCGCTGTCCGAGCCCCGCCTGTTCCAACGCGGCATTGCCCAGCCGAGCCACCTTCAGGGTCAGGCCGTAGCGCCCGTCGAGGTCCTGCTCGACCCAGCCCGATGCGATCAATCCGGCCAGCTGTTTGTGCACCGTCCCACGCGCAGAACCGACCCGTCGAGCGATGTCACTGACCCCGAGCGGACGTCCCGCCTCAGCCAGCGCCTCGATCAATTGCAGACTCTTCTGCGCCGCACTCAGCGGCCCACCCAGCAGGAGCGTTTCCTTGTAAGAAACAGTGTCATCTATAGGCATACACGGCAAGATATCGCCGTCGACGCGGGTGGGGAACCGGAGCCAAAGTCGGCAATGGGAGGGGCTGCCCTATCCCGGCGCCACCTCCACCTCACGCAAGCGGCCCGAACCGATCGCGCATCGCGCCAGCTCAGCGGGCGATGCCCGACCACGTGTGCGCCAGGGCGCCGCCGCCATGCGGCCATGTCGAATATCGGTGGAGCAATACAATCTGTCCGATCGAAAGATGAGCCGCGCGGCGCACCACGCCGGCAGCCCAGCGCGGCGACGGCGAGCGCCGAACGGCGCGAGTTGGGAGCCGGGCAATCGAACCGAGCGTTAGAGTCGCACGCACCATGACCGACAACCTGTGGCTGCACTTCTCCCGGCACGGCCCGGGAGTCACGCCGCCGATCATCACCCGCGGCGAGGGCGTCACCATCTTCGACGACCGCGGCAAGAGCTACCTCGACGGCCTGTCCGGGCTGTTCACCGTGCAGGTCGGCCACGGCCGCACCGAGCTCGCCGAGGTCGCGGCGCGGCAGGCCGAGACTCTGGCGTTCTTCCCGCTGTGGGGGTATGCCACCCCCACGGCGATCGAGCTCGCCGAGCGTCTCGCGGGCTACACGCCGGGCGATCTGAACCGGGTGTTCTTCACCACCGGCGGCACCGAGGCCGTCGAGACCGCGTGGAAACTGGCCAAGCAGTACTTCAAGCTCACCGGCAAACCCGGTAAGCACAAGGTGATTTCGCGATCGGTCGCCTACCACGGCAGCACCCAGGGCGCCCTGGCGATCACCGGACTGCCCCGCTACAAGGCGCCGTTCGAGCCGGTAACGCCGGGCGGCTTCCGGGTACCCAACACCAACTTCTATCGGGCGCCGGAACCTTTCGACACCGACCCGAAGACCTTCGGGCGGTGGGCCGCGGACCGCATCGCCGAGGCGATCGACTTCGAGGGCCCCGACACCGTGGCGGCGGTTTTTCTGGAGCCGGTGCAGAACGCCGGCGGCAGCATCCCGCCTCCCCCAGGCTATTTCGGGCGGGTGCGCGAGATCTGCGACGAATACGACGTGCTGCTGGTTTCCGACGAGGTGATCTGCGCGTTCGGCCGCATCGGGTCGATGTTCGCCTGTGACGACTTCGGCTACGTGCCGGACATGATCACCTGCGCCAAGGGAATGACGTCGGGCTACTCACCGATCGGCGCCATGATCGCCAGCGAGCGCTTGTTCGAGCCGTTCAACGACGGCGCGACGATGTTCCCGCACGGCTATACCTTTGGCGGCCACCCGGTTTCGGCGGCCGTCGGGCTGGCCAACCTCGATATCTTCGAGCGCGAGGGGCTCAACGATCACGTCAGGGCCGACGCGCCGGCCTTCCGCGCCACCCTGGAAAAGCTCCTCGACCTGCCGATCGTCGGCGACGTGCGCGGCGAGGGTTTCTTCTACGGCGTGGAGCTGGTCAAGGACAAGGCGACCAAGCAGACGTTCAGCGACGCCGAGCGCCGGCCGCTGCTGGCCCGGGTCGGCTCGTCCCTGTTCGAGGCCGGGTTGTATTGCCGCACCGACGACCGCGGCGATTCCGTCATTCAGCTGGCGCCGCCGCTGATCAGCGGCCAGGCCGAATTCGACACCATCGAATCGATCCTTCGCGGGGTGCTCACGGAGATCCAACCGCGACTCTGACGTCCTGGGCATGGCGCGCGAACCGCGTATCAACCCGGTCCGGTGGCAGCCACCACGCTGTGATCGAGCTAGCCGGTGGCTGTAGCGAGGACCCGCTTGACCTCGTACGCGGCCAGCAATACGTCTCGGGAATGCGCCGGCGTCGGGTTGCTCGCGATCCGCGTTTGCGCGTTGCACAGCCACGCGAGCGCGGACCGCAGGTCGGGATCGGTCGTGGTGTCGCGATGCGCTTGCAGTTCCGCCAACACCTGATCAAGCCCCGACCGCCGAACCTGCGTTGCCTTCTCGACCTGCGCGAGCAGATCCTTCAGCGGCCGGGGACCCGACGCGCCAGCGCCATCGCGGGCCCCCCGGAACTGGGACCGCAACTGAGACCACAACCCATCGTTTGGAATAGCCGTCAGTCTAGGGGTTCGACGCGAGCCCCGCGCGCCGGGGAATTCGTAACTTCCGTCTCATCAGTCACAGCGCGGCTCCCCGGATTCGGGCGTCCGATCGCTTAATGTGCACAGACGATGACCCTGTTACGTTCCGCATCATGCCTGGCAGCGGCGCTTTTCCTGATGGCCGCCCCGGCCACGATTGCCTTGCCGCTCGCCAGGGCCGAACCAGGCGCCGAACCCAACGCCGCACCCACGAACTGCCCGTACAAGGTGAACACCCCGGCGGCGGTGGATTCGTCGGAGGTCCCCACCGCCGGCGACCCCCCGATCCCGCTGGCGGTGCCCGCCAAGCCCGTCGGCGGTGACGCGCTGGGCGGTTGCGGCATCGTCGCCGCGCCGAATACGCCGCCGCTCCCGGGCGACGTGTCCGCCGAGGCCTGGCTGGTGGCGGACCTGGACAGCGGCGCGGTCATCGCCGCCAAAGACCCGCACGGGCGCCACCGCCCGGCCAGCATCATCAAGGTGCTGGTGGCGATGGCCGCCATCAACACGCTCAACCTGAACAAGTCGGTTTCCGGAACCGCCGACGACGCGGCCGCCGAGGGCACCAAGGTCGGCGTCCAGGAAGGCGGCGTGTTCACCGTCAACCAGCTGCTGCACGGCCTGCTGATGCACTCCGGCAACGACGCCGCCCACGCGCTGGCCATGCAGCTCGGCGGCATGCAGCAAGCGCTGGAGAAGATCAACGTGCTCGCCGCCAAGCTGGGCGGCCAGGACACCCGGGTGGCGACGCCGTCGGGGCTGGACGCGCCCGGCATGAGCACCTCGGCCTACGACATCGGGCTGTTCTATCGCTACGCGTGGCAGAACCCCACGTTCGCCAACATCGTCGCGACCCGGACCTTCGACTTCCCCGGCCACGGCGACCACCCCGGCTACGAGCTGGAGAACGACAACCAGCTGCTCTACAAGTATCCCGGCGCCCTGGGCGGCAAGACCGGCTACACCGACGACGCGGGCCAGACGTTCGTGGGCGCGGCCAACCACGACGGGCGGCGGTTGGTGGCGGTGCTGCTGCACGGGACGCGGCAGCCGATCGCGCCGTGGGAGCAGGCCGCGCATCTGCTGGACTACGGATTCGCCACCCCGCAGGGCACTCAGGTCGGCTCACTGGTCGCGCCCGACCCCTCGCTGGCGCCGGCCAAGAGCGACACCGCCGCCGACCGGCTCGCCACCAACGCTGCCGCGGGGGCGATCATCGGTTCGGCGGATGCCATGCCGGTCCGGGTGGGCGTCGCTGTCATCGGCGCCATCATCGTGTTTAGCTTGATCATGGCCGCGCGCTCGATGAACCGTCGACCCCAGCACCGCTGACCGCCGGTGGCCACCGGATCGCGGAGCGGCCTGCTGGTCGGGCTGACCGCCGCCAGCGTGGGCCTCATCTACGGCTACGACCTGTCCATCATCGCGGGCGCGCAGTTGTTCGTCACCGAGGACTTCGGGCTGTCCACCCGGCAGCAGGAACTGCTGACGACGATGGTGGTGTTCGGCCAGATCATCGGGGCGCTCGGCGCCGGCGTGCTGGCCAACGTGATCGGCAGGAAAAGGTCGGTGGTACTGATCCTGTTCGCCTACGCGGCTTTCGCGCTGCTGGCCGCGTTCTCGGTGTCGCTGCCGATGCTGCTGGCGGCGCGGCTGCTCGTCGGCCTGACCATCGGTGTGACGGTGGTGGTCGTCCCGGTGTACGTGGCCGAATCGGCGCCGACCGCGGTGCGGGGCTCGCTGCTCACGGCCTACCAGCTGGCGATCGTCAGCGGGCTCATCGTCGGTTATTTGACCGGCTACCTGCTGGCCGGCACGCACAGCTGGCGGTGGATGCTGGGGCTGGCCTGCGTGCCCGCACTCCTGTTGGCGCCGTTGGTGATTCGGATGCCGGACACGGCCCGGTGGTACCTGCTCAAAGGCCGGGTTGACGACGCCCGGCGGGCGCTGCTGCGGGTGGAGCCCGACGCGCGGGTCGACGAGGAGCTGGCCGATATCGGCCGCGCGGTCAGTGAGGGCAGCGGCCGCCTCTCCGAGATGCTGCCGGAAATGGTTCGCAGGCCCTATCTTCGGGCCACCATCTTCGTCGTCGTACTCGGCTTCCTGATCCAGATCACCGGCATCAACGCGATCATCTATTACAGCCCCCGGATATTTCAGGCCATGGGCTTCACCGGCAATTTCGCGCTGCTGGGGTTGCCGGCGCTGGTGCAGGTGGCCGGGTTGGCCGCCGTCGGGACGGCGCTGCTGCTGGTCGACCGGGTGGGCCGACGGCCAATCCTGTTGTGCGGCACCGCCATGATGATCGCCGCCGACGTCGTGCTGATGGCCGTGTTCGGCCGTGGGATCGGCGGCGCGGTCGCCGGGTTCGCGGGCGTGCTGCTGTTCATCTTCGGCTACACCATGGGTTTCGGCTCGCTGGGCTGGGTGTACGCCAGCGAAAGCTTCCCGTCCCGGCTGCGGTCGCTTGGGTCGAGCACGATGCTGACCTCCAACCTGGTGGCCAACGCCATCATCGCCGCCGTCTTCCTGACCATCCTGCATTCATTCGGCGGCGCAGGCACTTTCGCGGCGTTCGCCGCGCTCGCGTTGATCGCTTTCGCCTTCGTCTATCGGTATGCGCCGGAGACCAAGGGCCGCCAGCTCGAGGACATCCGCCACTTCTGGGAGAACGGCGGCCGGTGGGGCTGATCGCCGCGGGAACCATGGTCCTGGACGGGCGGATCTGCCGGCCGGGCTGGCTCGAGACCTCCGCCGGGCAAATCGCGGCCTGCGCGCCCGGGCCGCCGCCCCGCCCGCCCGACCGGGACTTCCCGGATTGCGCTGTGGCGCCGGGGTTTATCGACATGCACGTGCACGGCGGCGGTGGGGCCTCCTACACCGACGCCGACGGCATCGGCGACGCCGCTGCCTTCCACCGGCGCCACGGCACCACCACCACGTTGGCCAGCCTGGTGACCGCCGCCCCCCCGGAATTGCTCAGCGGGGTGCGCGCACTCACCGACGCCACCAGGCGGGGCACCGTCGCGGGCATTCATCTCGAAGGCCCCTGGCTGAGCCGGGCGCGCTGCGGGGCCCATGACCCCGCTCAGATGCGCGACCCGGACCCAACGGAGATCGACGCGGTGCTGGCCGCCGGCGGCGATGCGATCAAGATGGTCACCCTGGCGCCGGAGCTGCCCGGGGCCGACGCCGCGATCCGGCGCTTCGTGGACGCGGGAGTCGTTGTGGCGGTGGGACATACCGACGCGAGCTACGAGCAGACCCGGCACGCCATCGCGTTGGGCGCCACGGTCGGCACGCATCTGTTCAATGCGATGCCGCCGCTGCATCACCGCGAGCCCGGCCCGGCGCTCGCGTTGCTGCGGGATTCACGGGTGACCGTCGAGCTCATCGCCGACGGCGTGCACCTGCACCGGGACGTGGCGCGCGCGGTCATCGAGGCGGCCGGCGTGGACCGGGTCGCGGTGATCACCGACGCGATCGCCGCAGCGGGCGGCGCCGACGGCGCGTATCGACTCGGCGCGGTGCGCATCGATGTGGTTTCCGGCGTCGCGCGGGTGCAGGGGACGTCGACGATCGCGGGCAGCACGGCCACCCTGGATCAGTTGTTCGCCAGGGTGGCCGCCGACGCCGGGCTGGCCGCGGCGGTTCAGGTGACGTCGGCGACGCCGGCGCGCGCGCTGGGGCTCGATCGCGTGGGCAGCCTGCGGCCCGGCTATAACGCCAATCTTGTGGTGCTCGACCGTGATTTGCGGGTGACCGCCGTCATGGTGCGCGGCGACTGGCTCTGAGCGTTATCATCAGAGACGTCAGCACCTGACACCGGACGAGGGGCCCCGTACCCGGCCAGCGACAAGACGGCGCCGTGGAGGTGCGCAATGGCATGGCTCGTCTTGATCGCGTCGGGGGTCTTGGAGGCGGTGTGGGCGACCGCCCTGAACAAGTCCGACGGCTTCTCCCGGCTCGGCCCCTCGCTGGTCTTCGTTGTCGCGCTGGCGCTTTCGATGGCCGGACTGGCGACCGCGATGCGCACCCTGCCGGTCGGAACCAGCTATGCGGTATGGGTCGGCATCGGGGCCGTGCTCACGGTGGGCTACGCGGCGGTCATCGGCGACGAACCGGCGTCGTTGACCAAGCTGTTGCTGATTGCCGGGATCGTGGCCTGCATCGCGGGTTTGAAGGTGATCAGCTAGCGGCCACGGCGGGCAAGCCCGGCGATTCGGGAAAGGGCCAGCGCCCCAACGGCTCCCAGGGTCATCGCGGTCAGCGTCTGGCGAGTGCCCAGGCCCTCGTCCATGTGCACCCGCGGCGCGATGATCGCCGGAGCGGGGGGCTCGACGTGGCGGTCGCGCGGATCGGTGGACGCCGTCGCCCCCCACGCGGTGCAGAACAGGACGAGATAGGCGGTGATGTAAGCGAACACCATCAACCCCAGCACCGGGCCGAAGGCCGCGCCCGCGGGGCTGCGCAACACCGTCTTCAGATAGATCGACCCCACCTGTTTGAACACTTCGAAGCCGACGGCCGCGATCAGCCCGGCCCGCATCGAATCGACGAAACTGACCTTTTCCCGGGGCAGGCGCGCGATCATCCACGTGAACAGCAGCCACGACACGAACGTCGCGATCAGGATCGAGAAAACCCAGAAGAGCCAGTCGAACACCGCAAACTGCGGTACGCCAAGCCATTTCAGCAGTGTGGCCATGGGTGCGGCGTGGCCGATGGTGGTCAGCGCGACGGTGGCCACGATCACCGCGAACGTCCCCACCATCGCCAGCAGATCGGAGAACTTGCTGCGCACGAAGCCCGTCGACTCGGCCTGCGAGTCCCACCACATCTCGGTCAGCGCTTGGCGCAGGTGTGAAATCCAGCCCAGGCCCGCCCACACCGCGGTGACCAGACCGATGACACCGACCGAAGTCCGGGCGTCGATCGCCGAGTTCATCAACTCCTGCAGCTGATTTCCCAGCGTGCCCGACACCTGGGACCGTATGTGATCGTCGATCGTGCTCAGCAGGTGGGGCCGGCGGGCCAGCACGAATCCGAACACCGCGAAACCGACCATGAGCAACGGAAACAACGCGAAAATCGTGTAATAGGTGAGTCCGGCGGCAAAGAACCCGCCGTTGCGTTCGTCGAAACGCTGGTAGGCGCGGATGACATGGTCGAGCCACCCGTACCGGGCCCGCAGCCGATCAAGAATGCCTTCCTTGGCCGGCTCGCTCATGGTGGAACTTCTTACCTCCGTTGCGGAAGGAACCCAAGCCGATCGTAAACCCGTTGGACCGTTTTCCCGGCGACATCCTGGGCCCGTTCGGCTCCGGCCGCCAAGATGGCCTCCAATTCGGCCAAGTCGGCCGTCAGTTCGTCGACGCGGGCCTTGATCGGGGTGACGAACTCGACCACCGCCTCCGCGGTGTCCTTCTTTAAATCGCCGTAACCCCTTCCGGCATAGCCCTCGACGAGCTTGTCGACGCCGATGCCGCTGACCGCGGACTGGATGGTCAGCAGGTTGGAGACGCCGGGCTTGGCGTCGGTGTCGAAGCGGATCTCGCGCTCGCTGTCGGTCACCGCCGAACGAATCTTCTTGGCCGACAACGCCGGATCGTCGAGCAGGTTGATCAGCCCGGCGTCGGTGGCCGCGGATTTGCTCATCTTCGACGTCGGGTCGGACAGGTCGTAGATCTTCGCGGTCGCCTTGGGGATCAGCATGTCCGGCACCACGAACGTGTCCGGGAATCGGGCGTTGAACCGCTGCGCCACGTCGCGGGCCAGCTCGAGATGCTGGCGCTGGTCTTCGCCCACCGGCACCAGGCCGGTGTCGTAGGCCAGCACGTCGGCGGCCTGCAGCACCGGGTAGGTGAATAAACCCACGGTGGTGGAGTCGGCGCCCTGGCGCAGCGACTTGTCCTTGAACTGCGTCATCCGCGACGCCTGCCCGAAGCCGGTGAAGCAGCCCAGCACCCAGGCCAGCTGGGTGTGGCCGGGCACGTGGCTCTGCACGAAGACGGTGCTGCGGGCCGGGTCGATGCCCAGGGCCAGGTATTGGGCGGCGGTGACCAGGGTCCGCCGCCGCAGCGCCTCGGGATCCTGGGCGACGGTGATGGCATGCAGGTCGACCACGCAGAAGTACGCGTCATGGTCGTCCTGCAGGTCGACCCACTGGGTGAGGGCGCCCAACGCGTTACCCAGGTGAAGCGAATCGGACGTGGGCTGCACGCCGGAGAAAATGCGGCTGGATCCGGTAGCGGTGCTCATGATGCACCGATCTTTTCACGTGCGGCGGCGGGCGCTCAGTGTGCGGCCACCCGCACGTTCGGCGCCGAGTGTGCGGCCAGCCGCGCGCCCGCGATCAGGCCGTGTTGCGGTACCGGCGGTACCGCCTTTAATGTCGGGATATGACGACTCGTACGCCGACCCACCTTGGCCCCGAGGATGGTTCCGGAGAGCCGGTCGTGCTGCTGCACGGGTTCCTGATGTCGCAGACGGTGTGGGATCCGGTGGCGCCGCGGCTCGCCGACACCGGCCGTTACGAGGTCTTCGCCCCGACCATGGCCGGGCACAACGGCGGACCCTATGCGGGCACCTGGCTGCTGAGCTCGTCGGTGCTGGCCGACCATGTCGAGCGTCAGCTCGACGAACTCGGCTGGGAGTCCGCGCACCTGGTGGGCAACTCGCTGGGCGGCTGGGTGGCCTTCGAGCTCGAGCGCCGCGGGCGGGCGCGCAGCGTCACCGGCGTCGGCGCCGCGGGCGGCTGGACGCGCTGGAGCCCGGTCAAATTCGAGGTCATCAGCAAGTTCATCGCCGGGATGCCGGTCCTGGGACTGGCCCGGCTGCTGGGCCCGCGGGCGCTGCGGCTGCCGCTGAGCCGCCGCCTGGCGACCCTGCCGCTGAGCGCCACCCCGGAGGGGGTCAGCGTGGAGCAACTGCGCGGCGTGGTCGATGACGCCGCGCACTGCCCGGCCTATTTCCAGCTGCTGATCAAGTCGCTGCTGCAGCCCGGGCTGCTGGAGCTGGCGCAGACCGCGGTGCCCGTGCAGCTGGTGCTGTGCGAGAAGGACCGGGTGGTGCCGCCGAGCAGGTTCAGCCGCCATTTCACCAACTTCTTGCCCGAGGGAACGAAGATCACCAAGCTCGACGGCGTCGGGCACGTGCCGATGTTCGAGGCGCCCGAACGCATCACCGCGGCCATCGCCGACTTCATCGACGAGTGCGCCGCGGGCCCGGACCGGCTCTCCGAGCGGCACCGGCCGCCGGCTAGTTAGCCAGCTCCTTTTTTAGGTTCTCGGCGATCGAGTCGAGGAATTCCTCGCTCTGCTGCCACTGTTGATCGGGGCCGATCAGGATGGCGAGGTCCTTGGTCATCTTCCCGCTCTCGACGGTGGACACGATGACGTTTTCCAGCGTCTGCGCGAACTCGATCACCTCGGGGGTGTCGTCCAGCTTGCCGCGGTGCGCCAGCCCGCGCGTCCAGGCGAAGATCGAGGCGATCGGGTTGGTGGAGGTCGGTTTGCCGGCCTGATACTGCCGGAAGTGCCGGGTGACCGTGCCGTGCGCGGCCTCGGCCTCGACCGTCTTGCCGTCGGCGGTCATCAGCACCGAGGTCATCAACCCCAGCGAGCCGTAGCCCTGAGCGATGGCGTCGGACTGCACGTCGCCGTCGTAGTTCTTGCACGCCCACACGTAGCCGCCCTCCCACTTGAGGCAGGCGGCCACCATGTCGTCGATCAGCCGGTGCTCGTAAGTCAGGCCCTCGGCCTCGAAGTCTTCCTTGAATTCCTCGTCGTAGATGCGCTGGAACTCGTCCTTGAACATGCCGTCGTAGGCCTTGAGGATGGTGTTCTTGGTCGACAGGTACACCGGCCATTTCGCGTTCAGGCCGTACTTGAACGACGCGCGCGCGAAGTCGCGCACGGAGTCCTTGAAGTTGTACATCCCCATCACCACGCCGCCGTCCTCGGGGATGGACACCATCTCGTGCACCATCGGCTCGCTGCCATCGGCGGGGGTGAACGTGATGGCGACGGTGCCGGGCTTGTCGACCTTGAAGTTGGTCGCGCGGTACTGGTCGCCGAACGCGTGGCGGCCGATGACGATCGGCTTGGTCCAGCCCGGAACCAGGCGCGGCACGTTGGAAATGACGATCGGTTCGCGGAAGATGGTGCCGCCCAAGATGTTCCGGATCGTCCCGTTCGGCGAAAGCCACATCTTCTTGAGGTTGAACTCGGAGACGCGGGCCTCGTCGGGGGTGATCGTCGCGCACTTGACGCCCACGCCGTGCTTCTTGATGGCGTAGGCCGCGTCGATCGTCACCTGGTCGTCGGTGCGGTCGCGGTGCTCGATGCCCAGGTCGTAGTAATCCAGATCGATGTCGAGGTGCGGAAGGATCAACATCTCCTTGATCAGCTTCCAGATGACGCGGGTCATCTCGTCGCCGTCGAGCTCGACCACGCGGCCCTTGACCTTGATCTTGGCTTCTTTGGAACCCGGGCTCGACATCGGTGCCTTCCTGCGGCGTCAGCCTTGTGCGGCGGCGAGCACCTCGTTGAACGTCTTGCTCGGCCGCATCACCGCCGTCGTCTTCTCGCTGTCGGGGTAGTAGTACCCGCCGATGTCGACCGTCTCACCCTGCACCTCGGCGAGCTCGGCCACGATGGTGTCCTCGTTCTCGCCCAACGACTCGGCCAGCTTGGCGAAGCGCTCGCGCAACTCCTCGTCGTCGTTTTGCGCGGCGAGTTCCTGCGCCCAGTACAGCGCCAGATAGAACTGGCTGCCCCGGTTGTCGAGTTCACCCGTCTTGCGCGACGGACTCTTGTTGTTGTCCAACAGCTTTCCGATCGCGGAATCCAGCGTCTTGCCCAGCAGCTTGGCGCGCTCGTTGTCGGTCTTGATGCCGATGTCCTCGAAACACGCTCCCAGAGCGAGGAATTCACCGAGGGAATCCCAGCGCAGGTGGTTCTCCTCGACGAGTTGATGGACGTGCTTGGGGGCCGAGCCGCCCGCGCCGGTCTCGTACATTCCGCCGCCGGCCATCAACGGCACGATGGACAGCATCTTGGCGCTGGTGCCCAGCTCCAGGATCGGGAACAGGTCGGTGAGGTAGTCGCGCAGGATGTTTCCGGTCGCGGCGATGGTGTCCTGGCCGCGCATCGCGCGCTCGAGCGTGTACCGCATGGCCCACACCTGCGGCATGATCTGGATCTGCAGGCCCTCGGTGTCGTGCTCCTTCAGGTATTCCTTGACCTTCTTGCGCAGCTCGACCTCGTGCGGGCGTTCGGTGTCCAGCCAGAAGACCACGGTCATGCCCGAGTTGCGTGCCCGGTTGACGGCCAGCTTGACCCAGTCGCGGATCGGTTCGTCGCGGACGATGGGCATGCGCCAGATGTCGCCGGTTTCCACGTTCTGGGTCAGCAGGACTTCCCCGGTGTCGAGGTCGACGATGTTGGCGACGCCGCTCTCGGGGATCTCGAATGTCTTGTCGTGCGAGCCGTATTCCTCGGCCTGCTGCGCCATCAGCCCGACGTTGGGGACCGTGCCCATGGTCGCGGGATCGAACGCGCCGTGCGTCTTGCAGAAGTTGATGATCTCTTGGTAGATCCGGGAGAACGTGGACTCCGGGTTGACGGCCTTGGTGTCCTTCTGCCGCCCGTCGGCGCCCCACATCTTGCCGCCCGCACGGATCATCGCCGGCATCGACGCGTCGACGATCACGTCGCTGGGCGAGTGAAAGTTGGTGATGCCCTTGGCCGAATCGACCATGGCCAGCTCGGGGCGGTGCTCGTGGCACGCGTGCAGGTCGCGGATGATCTCGTCGTGCAGCGACGCGGGCAGCGCCTCGATCTTGCTGTACAGGTCGACCAATCCGTTGTTGACGTCGACGCCGAGTTCGTCGAAGAGCTCCTGGTGCTTGGCGAAGGCCTCCTTGTAGAAGATCTTCACGGCGTGCCCGAAGACGATGGGGTGCGAGACCTTCATCATCGTCGCCTTGACGTGCAGCGAGAACATCACGCCCGTCTCGTAGGCGTCCTGCATCTGCTCCTCGTAGAACTCGATGAGGGCCTTCTTGCTCATGTACATGGAGTCGATGACGTCGCCCGTGCGCAGCGAGACCATGGGCTTGAGCACGATCGTCTTGCCGCTCTCGGTCTCGAGCTCCATCTTCACGTTGCGCGCGCGGTCCAGCGTCATCGACTTCTCGCCGTGGTAGAAGTCGCCGCCCTTCATGGTCGCGACGTGCGTGCGTGACGCCGGCGACCATTCCGCCATGCTGTGCGGGTGCTTGCGCGCGTACTCCTTGACGGCCTTGGGTGCGCGCCGGTCCGAGTTGCCTTGTCGCAGTACCGGGTTCACCGCGCTGCCGAGGCACTTGGCGTAGCGGTCGCGAATCTCCCTGTCCTCGTCGGTCTTCGGGCTCTGCGGAAAGTCCGGAATCTTGAATCCCTTGCCTTGCAGCTCCTTGACGGCGGCGATCAGCTGGGGCACCGAGGCGCTGATGTTCGGCAGCTTGATGATGTTGGTGTCGGCCAGCTTCGTCAGCCGGCCCAGCTCCGCGAGGTTGTCCGGGACCCGCTGCTCTTCGGTCAGGTGTTCGGGGAACTCGGCGAGGATCCGGGCCGCCACCGAGATGTCGCTGGTCTTGATCTTGATCCCCGCGGGTTCGGCGAAGGCACGCACGATCGGCAGGAACGCGTAGGTCGCCAGCAGCGGCGCCTCGTCGGTCAGCGTGTAGATGACGGTCGGCTGTTCGGCGCTCACGGTCTCTCTCCCGGCGGCAAGATCTTCGATATCGGACAATTCTGTGGGGGGCTCAGCAATCTAACTGCCACGTTATCAAGGGTGTTTGGACAGGTGTCGACCTGCATGTGCACCGCCACGGTTGGCGGCGGGTCGGCACAGTACGATAATCTTCGTATTGGTCATGAGCGCCAGCATCAAGCCCCGGCTTGCTGGCCGGCAACCCTCCAACCGCGGTGGGGTGCCCCGGGTGATGACCAGGTCTATGTAGCCACAGGCTGCACGGCAAGCGCGGGTCCGCCATAACGGACCCCTGACTAGAGGGGACACGTGATGTGCTTCTGTCCAGCTCCTTCGGCTCCGCTCACCCTTACGGATCGGCCGATGTGCGCAATCGTCCGCCGCTGCTAGTCGGCCGGCCACCGAGAGACCGCTGAGACCCGAGCCCATATCCCAGGAGAGAGCCAACCCACGTGAGTTCCGACAACGGTACTACCAGCGACAACACGGATCCGACCGCGCATTGGTCGTTCGAGACCAAGCAGGTGCACGCCGGCCAGCAGCCCGACCCGGCCACCAACGCCCGCGCCCTGCCGATCTACCAGACCACCTCCTACGTCTTCGACGACACCACGCACGCCGCCGCCCTGTTCGGGTTGGAGGTTCCGGGCAACATCTACACCCGGATCGGCAACCCGACCACCGACGTCGTCGAGCAGCGCATCGCCGCGCTCGAGGGCGGTGTGGCGGCGCTGTTCCTGAGCTCCGGCCAGGCGGCGGCGACGTTCGCGATCTTGAACCTGGCGTGTGCCGGAGATCACATCGTCTCGAGCCCCAGGCTCTACGGCGGGACCTACAACCTGTTCCACTACTCGCTGGCCAAGCTCGGAATCGAGGTCACCTTCGTGGAAGACCCCGACGATCTGGATTCGTGGCGGGCCGCGGCGCAACCGAACACCAAAGCCTTCTTCGCCGAGACCATTTCCAACCCGCAGATCGACATCCTGGACATCCCCGGCGTCGCCGGGGTCGCCCACGACAACGGCGTCCCGCTGATCGTCGACAACACGGTCGCCACGCCCTACCTGATCCAGCCGTTTCGGCACGGCGCGGACATCGTCGTGCACTCGGCCACCAAGTACCTCGGCGGCCACGGCTCGGCGATCGCCGGGGTCGTCGTCGACGGCGGCACCTTCGACTGGACGCAGGGCCGGTTCCCGGGATTCACCACACCCGACCCGAGCTACCACGGCGTGGTGTTCGCCGAGCTCGGCCCGCCGGCCTACGCGCTCAAGGCGCGCGTGCAGCTGCTGCGCGACCTCGGTTCGGCCGCCGCACCGTTCAACGCGTTCCTGGTCGCCCAGGGCATCGAGACGCTGAGCCTGCGCATGGAACGTCACGTCGCCAACGCGCAACGCGTGGCCGAGTTCTTGGCGGGCCACGAGGGCGTGCTGTCGGTGAACTACGCCGGACTGCCCGGCTCGCCCTGGCATGAACGGGCAAAGAAGCTGGCGCCCAAGGGAACCGGGGCGGTGCTGTCGTTCGAACTGGCCGGCGGTGTCGATGCCGGCAAGGCCTTCGTGAACGCGCTGAAGTTGCACAGCCACGTCGCCAACATCGGCGACGTGCGTTCGCTGGTGATTCATCCGGCGTCCACGACGCACGCCCAGCTGTCCCCGCAGGAGCAGCTGAGCACCGGGGTCAGCCCGGGGCTGGTGCGGCTGGCCGTCGGCATCGAGGGGATCGACGACATCCTCGCCGACCTGGAGCTCGGCTTCGCCGCGGCAGCCAGATTCGGTGCGGCCGCGGGGGCGTCCGGCACCGATCCGAAGGCCGTGGCGGCGTTCTAAAGGAATCCTGCCCATGACGATCTCCGACGTGCCCACCCAAACGCTGCCTGACGAAGGCGAAATCGGCTTCGTCCATATCGGCGCGCTGACCACCGAGAGCGGCGCGGTCATCGACGACGTGCACATCGCCATCCAGCGCTGGGGCGAGTTGTCGCCGACACGCGACAACGTGATGGTGGTGCTGCACGCCCTGACCGGTGACTCGCATATCACCGGGCCGGCCGGGCCCGGACATCCCACCGGCGGCTGGTGGGACGGCATGGTCGGCCCGGGCGCGCCGATCGACACCGACCGCTGGTGCGCGGTGGCCACCAACGTGCTCGGCGGTTGCCGCGGCTCCACCGGGCCCAGCTCGCGGCGGCGGGACGGAAAGCCCTGGGGCTCAAGGTTCCCGCGGATTTCGATCCGCGACCAGGTGCAGGCCGACATCGCCGCGCTGGCCGCGCTGGGGATCGACGAGGTCGCCGCGGTGGTCGGTGGATCCATGGGCGGCGCAAGGGCTTTGGAGTGGATGGTCGGCCACCCAAACCGGGTCCGGGCCGGGCTGCTGCTGGCCGTGGGCGCGCGCGCCACCGCCGACCAGATCGGCACCCAGTCCACGCAGATCGCTGCCATCAAGGCCGACCCGAACTGGCAGGGTGGCGACTATCACGACACCGGGCTGGCGCCCGACACCGGACTGGCGATCGCGCGGCGCTTCGCGCATCTGACCTACCGCGGTGAGGTGGACCTCGACACCCGGTTCGCCAATGACGGGCAGGGCGACGAGGATCCGGCCGACGGCGGCCGCTACGCGGTGCAGAGCTACCTGGAGTACCAAGGCGACAAGCTGCTCGAGCGCTTCGACGCGGGCAGCTACGTGGTGTTGACCGAGGCGCTGAACAGTCACGACGTCGGCCGGGGGCGCGGCGGGGTGGCCCAGGCGCTGGGTGGGTGCCCGGTCCCGGTGGTGGTGGGCGGCATCGCGTCCGACCGGCTGTACCCGCTGCGCCTGCAGGAGGAGCTGGCGGAGCACCTGCCGGGCTGCACCGGCCTGCAGGTGGTCGACTCCGATTGCGGGCACGACGGCTTCCTGGTGGAAGTCGATGCGGTCGGCGAATTGATCCGCAAGACACTGGTGTTGGCCGACGCGGACAGCAGGGAAGGCACGTCGCAACGGTGACCCGCTCGCGGCAGGACCGTTCTTTGTCATTCGGCTCGGCGGCCGCGGCCTATGAGCGTGGCCGCCCCTCCTATCCCCCGGAGGCGATCGACTGGCTGTTGCCGGTCGGCGCGCGCCAGGTGCTCGATCTGGGTGCGGGCACCGGCAAGCTGACGACCCGGCTGGTGGAGCGCGGCCTGGACGTGGTGGCCGTCGACCCGATCCCGGGCATGCTGGAAGTGTTGCGGACCTCGCTACCCGAGACCCGCGCGCTGCTGGGCACGGCGGAAGAGATTCCGTTGGAAGACAACAGCGTTGACGTGGTGCTGGTGGCCCAGGCCTGGCATTGGGTGGACCCCGAGCGCGCGATACCCGAGGTGGCCCGCGTGCTGCGGCCGGGCGGGCGGCTGGGCCTGGTGTGGAACACCCGCGACGAACGGCTGGGCTGGGTGCGCGAGCTGGGCCGGATCATCGGCAGTGACGGCGACGGCGGCCGCACCCAGGTGCAGCTGCCCGAGCCGTTTACCGACCTCGCGCAGCATCAGGTCGAGTGGACGAGTTACCTTACGCCGCAAGCGTTGATCGACCTCGTCGCGTCGCGCAGTTACTGCATCACGTCGCCGACTGAGGTTCGCTCCAGGACGCTCGACGAGGTGCGCGAGTTGCTGGCCACCCATCCGGCGCTGGCGAATGCGACCGGCCTGGCGCTGCCCTATGTCACCATGTGCACCCGGGCGACGCTGGCCGGCTGAGCGCTTGCGTAGTGTCTCGTCGCATGGAGCAGCGACTGAGTCTCATCACCCTGGGCGTCGCCGACCTGCATCGCGCCCGCCGCTTCTATGCGCGCCTCGGCTGGCACGGTCAAGTGGTGCAGGAAACGGTCTTCTTTCAGGCCGGCGGCCTCGCCGTGAGTCTGTGGGCGCGAGAGAAGCTTTCGGCCGATCTCGGCATCGCCGACCAAGGCGATGACGGCTTCGGCGGCATCGCCATGGCTCACAACGTGCGGTCGCGCGCCGAGGTGGACGAGATCCTGGCCGCGGCAACAGATGCCGGAGCCACCATCACACGCGCCGCTGCCGAGACGTTCTACGGCGGGTACGCGGGCGCGTTCCGCGATCCCGATGGTCACGCGTGGGAAATCGCCCACAACCCTGGGTTCGCGCTAGCCGAGGACGGCGCGATCACAGTGCCCGACTTCTCGGAAGCCTGATCGCCGTCGTTGAAGTACCCCAGCCCGGTTACCACCCGTCATCGTCCTCGTCACGCAGCAGTTTCTCCGGATGGTGAAAGGTGTTGGTGCATGGCCGATTGCGCTCGAGGTGCGGTGGTGGTTTCCATTCGGTCTCGCCTTTGGCGTTCTTGCGGGTGGTCCAGCCGCGGGGTTGGAGCAGGCGGTGGTGTGGGCCGCAGGCGAAGGTGAGGTCGTCGATGTCGGTGGTATGGGAGGTGGCGTAGTCGGTGACGTGATGCACTTCGCAGTAGTAGCCCTTAACCCCGCAGCCTGGGGCGGTGCAGCCGCGGTCCTTGGCGTACAACACGATCCGCTGCCCCGGGGAAGCCAGCCGTTTGGTGTGATACAACGCCAGGGCCTTGCCCTTGTCGAAGATCGCCAAGTAGTGGTGCGCGTGGCGGCCCAGGCGGATCACCTCACTCATCGGCAGGATGGTGCCCCCGCCGGTCAGGCCGCGCCCGGCGGCGGCCTCCAACTCGGCCAGGGTGGTGGTGACGATGATGGAGGCGGGTAACCCGTTGTGCTGACCCAACTCCCCGGAGGCCAGCAGCGCGCGCAGTGCGGCCAGCAGGGCGTCGTGACCGCGTTGAGCCTTCGAGCGCGTATCCCGGTCGATGGCGGCTTGGCTGGGGGTCCCGTCGACACACGGGGTGTCGTCGAGAGGGTTGCACATCCCCGGGGCGCCGAGTTTGGCTTCCACGGCTTCGACGGTGGCGCGCAGCTCGGGGGTGATCAGGCCACGCAGCTGCGACATGCCGTCGGCTTGCTGGGGGCCCAGGGTCACGCCACGGCTACGGGCCCGGTCCTCATCGGTGAAGATGCCATCAGGATTGAGGACATTGGACATTCCGCGGGCCAGCTCGGTGAGGTGTTCGGGGCCGAACTGGGTTCCGAACCCGGCCAGTTGGGCTTCGGCAAACTCGCGGGCCGCGGCGTCGACCCAGCCGGGCAGCTGGCGGCAGAACTTGCGGATCACGGCCACCTGACCGGCGCCCAGGTCTCCGACGCGCTGGGCCGCGGCGGTGGCGGGCAGGGCCGGCGGCAGGGGTTCACCGGTCAGTCCGTGGCGGGGTCCCAGGTCGCGGGCTTCCTTGATGCGCCGAGACGCCTCGTGACGGCTGATCAGGGTGCGTTCGGTCAAAGCGTGGGGTAGCCCGCCGCCGAGTTCCTGCGAGGGGGCTTGGCGGGCAAGCGAATTGAGCAGCGGATGCTCGATGACCGGGATGCGCCGGCGCAGCCTCTCACAGCGCTCCAACACCGCCAGCTGCTGCTGGACGTTCAACGCGTCGAGCACCAACGCGCAGGCGCGGTCCAGGTCGGCATCGAGCGCGTCGAACACCGCGTCGACATCGGGCAGACCAGTGGAACTCACACCGCCAAACTATCGACACACACCGACAAAAAACGGCGCAATGTGACCACAGAAACCGCAGTGAAACAAGGGATTTCGGTATGCGTTTTCCGTATTCGAAAACGCGTCCGCGGGGGTTGCGTCCAGCAAGGTGGTGTAAATCGCAGCGGCGTGTCGGTCCCGAATGTGGAGGGGCCATCGCGTGAGTCTCTGTGGTGAATCGACCAAGTATCACTACCGAGAGGAGCATCGCGCTTCCGAAACCACACTGGCGCTTCTCAAACCCGCCCAAGACTCCAACGACGAGTCCGTTGCCGTCCCCGCCGCGATCACGGCATAGTGGAAACTCGCAGAGCCTCAGGCGAAACGCCCGCTCGAATTGCACCACTCCACGGGGGCGCTACCCGGGTTAGGACTGTCAATATGAGAATCGAGGAGGTAGACGAGCGCCTCGTCGGCGGCGAATACGACCGTCCGACGTACTTCGTTCTCGACTGGTACGGGCTCGACGACGACACCAGTCTCGCCTCGGCCGCCTGCATAGTCACCGACGTGGAGATACCGGAACTCATCGACTGGATCGAGTCGCGCATCACCGATCCGGACTGGAAGCCAGCATGGGACGCTCCGCTGCACAGCTCGGAAGTCAGCGTGCTCTACAACGGTCGCGAGGTTAAGTCGCCGCGCGCGATCTTGTTGTGGACCTACTTCAGCCGGCCAGAAAATACCTATCACGAGGGTTTACACCGAGTGGATCAGCCGGATTATCGGCGGCCTTCAGCAAACACCGAGCGATGGCACCGCTGACGGCGCTACGACAAGCCCCACGACGGGAGTCACACTACTTCGGAGAAGAGACTTTAGGCGCAGCTCACGGTGGCGGCTGGGGCGCGATGACAGCAGGCGGTGGAAACCGCAGAGGCTCAAGCGAATCGGCGGCGCTACTTACACCACTCCACGGGACGTGGCCTCCGCGGAATGGCGAGAAGGCCGACGGTGCGCCCGCCGATACTTGACCCAGTCGCCCATCGAGAACCTTTGCACCGCTTGGCGTGCGCGCCCGGCGCACCGTCGTCGGAGCCGCGGCGGCCACCGATCCGCCTGCCCGAACCGCCCGCTCAATAAGCCCCATCGCGAACGCACCGACCTCACGAAACGCTTATTGTGCGAACCTTTACCGCACCGTTTCGTAAACGTGACAGTGATAGATCAGAGTTCGTAGCGTGATTCGAGTGCCGTCGGTGCACTCCATGCGGACGGGGAGGCTGGCGTGAAGGCACTTGCACGAACTCATCGGGGGATCTGGGTTTTGCGTCATCAGCCCCTCCCGATTCGCCTGCTCGCCGCGGTGGCCGGCCTGCTCACGGTGGCCTCGGCCTTCGCGGCGCCGGCCGAAGCGGAGGGCAACGGCGACGACTTCATCGACGCGCTCAATCACGCGGGCATCGACTTCGGCGAACCCGGAAACGCGATGGCCGTCGGCGAATCGATCTGCCCGATGCTTTCGCAACCGGGCGGCAGCTTCGCCGCGGCCGCGTCCAGCATCTCCGGCCGGGGCATGTCCCCACAGATGGCCAGCATGTTCACCACGATCGCGATCCAGACGTATTGCCCCCAGGAGATGGCGAACATCGCCAGCGGCAACCTGTCCGGCGCCATGCCGCAGGTTCCGGGAATGCCCGGACAGATCCCGGGGATGGCAGGTCAGATCCCGGGGATGACGGGCCAAATCCCGGGCATGGCGGGCCAGGTCCCCGGAATGACGGGCCAGATCCCGGGCATGGCCGGGCAGCTGCCCGGACAGGTTCCGGCGCTGCCGAGTTTCTAAACGGTGCCCAGCGGGTCGATCGTCCACGCGATGTAGACCATCGCCGCGCCGACCACCGCGGTGGTGATGAAGTCGATTCCCTTGCCGCGCACCACCAGTAGACCGGCCCGCTCCTCGGACAGCACCAGTCGCAGCAGCGCGGCCACGCCCACGCCGATGCCGATCAACAGCGAACCGCGGCGCCAGAAGTTGGCCCCCACCAAGGCCAGCGCCGTGGCAAAGATCAGGCCCACCAACAGAATCGGCCATTGGGCCCGCAGCACGGTCCGCGCGGTCATTCCCGCTCGGCCAGCTCGACGACGTTGGTCAGCAGGAACGCGCGGGTCAACGGGCCCACACCGCCGGGGTTGGGTGACACATGGCCGGCGACGTCCCACACATCGGGGTGCACATCGCCGACGAGTCCGTCGTCGGTCCGGCTGACCCCCACGTCGAGCACCGCGGCGCCGGGACGCACCATGTCGGCGGTCAGCAGGTGCGGAACCCCGACGGCCGCCACGATGATGTCGGCCTGCCGGGTCAACGCCGGCAGATCGCGAGTCCCGGTGTGGCACAACGTCACCGTGGCGTTCTCGGAACGGCGGGTCAGCAGCAGCCCCAGCGGGCGACCGACCGTCACACCGCGGCCGATGACGACCACGTGCGCCCCGGCGATCTCGACGTCGTAGCGGCGCAGCAGATGCACGATGCCGCGCGGCGTGCACGGCAGCGGGGCCGGATTGTTGAGCACCAGCCGGCCCAGGTTGGTCGGGTGCAGCCCGTCGGCGTCCTTGTTCGGGTCGACCCGCTCCAGCGCCGCGTTCTCGTCCAGGTGCTTGGGCAACGGCAACTGCACGATATAACCGGTGCAGTCGGGGTTCGCGTTCAGCTCGTCGATGGTGTCGTTGAGCGCGGCGGTGCTGATGTCGGCGGGCAGGTCGCGGCGAATCGAGGTGATCCCGACCTTGGCGCAGTCGGCGTGCTTGCCCCGCACGTAAGCCTGCGAACCCGGGTCCTCGCCCACCAGGATGGTGCCCAATCCGGGGGTGCGTCCCGATGCGGTGAGTGCGGCCACGCGCTGTTTGAGGTCGACGAAGATTTCGTCGCGGGTGGCCTTGCCGTCCAGCGTGATTGCTCCCACGCTGACAGTCTGGCAGATATCGATGATGGCGACCCGCCGCGCCCGGCTACGCCGCGCTCGCGATCGCCATTAGATCGATGATGGCGACCCGCCGCGCCCGGCTTCGCCGCGCTTGCGATCGCCATTAGATCGATGATGGCGACCCGCCGCGCCCGGCTTCGCCGCGCTTGCGATCGCCATTAGGCTCCCGGTATGTCTACCCCTCCGGACGTCTTCAGCCCCGCGAAGCTCGGTCCGATCACGCTGCGTAACCGCACTATCAAGTCCGCCACGTTCGAGGCGCGCACGCCGGACGCGCTGGTGACCGACGACCTCATCGAATACCACCGGCTGCCGGCCGCCGGCGGGGTCGGCATGACGACCGTCGCCTACTGCGCCGTCTCCCCCGGCGGGCGCACCGAGGGCAACGGGATCTGGATGCGGCCGGAGGCGGTGCCGGGGTTCCGCCGGCTCACCGACGCGATCCACGCCGAGGGCGCGGCGGTCAGCGCGCAGATCGGCCACGCCGGCCCGGTGGCCAACGCTAAGTCGAACAAAGCCAAGGCGCTGGCGCCGGTGCGGTTCTTCAACCCGATCGGAATGCGGTTCGCCAAGAAGGCAACCCGCGAGGACATCGACGAGGTCATCGCCGGGCACGCCAACGCCGCGCGGCTGGCCATCGAAGCCGGCTTCGACGCCGTCGAAATCCATTTGGGCCACAACTACTTGGCGAGTTCGTTTTTGTCCCCGCTGATCAATCGCCGCGACGACGAGTTCGGCGGATCGCTGCAGAACCGGGCGAAGGTCGCCCGCGGCATGGTGATGGCCGTCCGGCGCGCGGTCGAAAAGGAAGGCACACCGATCGCGGTGACCGCCAAGCTGAACATGGCCGACGGCGTTCGCGGTGGCATCAGCACGGAGGAATCGCTGAGGACCGCCAAGTGGCTGGAGGAAGACGGCGGGCTGGACGCGATCGAATTGACCGCGGGCAGCTCGCTGGTCAACCCGATGTACCTGTTCCGCGGCGACGCGCCGCTCAAGCAGTTCGCCGGCGCGTTCAAGCCGCCGCTGCGCTGGGGCATGCGTATGACGGGCAAGAAGTTTTTGCGCGAGTACCCCTACCGCGAGGCCTATCTATTGCGCGACGCCAAGCTGTTCCGTGCCGAGTTGAAGATGCCGTTGATCCTGCTCGGCGGCATCACCAACCGGGAGACGATGGACCTGGCGATGGCGGAGGGATTCGAATTCGTCGCGATGGCGCGCGCGCTGCTGGCCGAACCGGATCTGATCAACCGGATCGCCGCCGAGGACGCCCAGCATCGGGTGCACTCCGCGTGCACGCACTGCAATCAGTGCATGCCGACGATCTACAGCCGGACCCACTGCGTCGTCACCGGCGCGCCGGACGCCGTAGGCGCTCCAGGCTGATCCACAGGGCCGCAAGCTACAGTTGTGGCGATGTCCGCACCAGCCCCGCCAGCGCTAACCGTCCATCACGAAGGATCTGAACGTACCTTCGCAGCGGGCCACGACGTGGTCGTCGGGCGCGATCTGCGGGCCGACATGCGCATCACGCACCCCCTGATCTCGCGCGCCCACCTGTTGCTGCGTTTCGACCAGGGCAAGTGGCTGGCCATCGACAACGGTTCGCTCAACGGAACTTTCGTCAACGGCCGACGGGTGCCGGTCGTCGAGATCCACGACGGGCAAACGCTCAACATCGGAAACCCGGACGGGCCGCTGCTGACGTTCGACGTCGGCCGGCACCAGGGCATGGCCGGGCGGCCCCCCAAGACCGAATCGATGAACATCCCGGTGGCGGCCCCGCCACAGGCGGCGGCCTGGTCGGCGCAACCGGGTCCGCCCGTCGCCGCTCCACCCGGCCCGCCGCCACCCCCGGCCGGGCGCACGCCCAACTGGGCGGCGCCGCCGCGGCGACCGCAGCCCGCGCCCGTGCACCGGCCCGGCCCGGCGGGGCACACCATGTACGGCGGCGGTGGTGGGCGACCGCCCGCCTACCCGCCCGCCGCGCCACCCCCGCCGCACAATGCGGCGGTGCACAGCCCCCCGCCGGTGCAGCACATACCCGCGGCGGCCCCGCACACCCGGGCGGCGCCCACCAGCGCCAAGCCGCCCGAGGTGGCGAACCTGGCGACCAAGATGTTCCAGGCGCTGATGCCGTCGCGGTCCGGGGCGATCCAGCAGCCGGCCGGGTCGCAAACCATCGGCCGGGCCACCGACAACGACATCGTCATCCAGGACGTGCTCGCCTCGCGCCATCACGCGTTCTTGCTCCAGACGCCGCTGGGCACCGAGATCCGCGACGCGCACAGCGTGAACGGCACCTTCGTCAACGGCGTCCGCGTCGGCTCGGCGGTGCTGACCGAGGGCGACGTGGTCACCATCGGCAACGTCGACCTGGTGTTCACCGGCGACAGCCTGGTCCGGCGCACCGAGGCGGCGACGCGGACCGGCGGCCTGGAGGTCAACTCCGTCTGCTACACCGTCGACCACGGCAAGCAGCTGCTCGACCACATCTCGGTGACGGCCCGCCCCGGGACGCTTACGGCCATCATCGGTGGTTCGGGCGCCGGGAAGACCACGCTCTCGCGGCTGATCGTCGGCTACACCAGCCCCACGTCGGGCACGGTGACCTTCGAGGGCCACAACATCCACACCGAGTACGCGTCCATGCGCAGCAGGATCGGGATGGTCCCGCAGGACGACGTGGTGCACCGCCAGCTCACGGTCAACCAGGCCCTCAACTACGCCGCCGAGCTGCGCCTGCCCCCCGACACCAGCAAAGAGGAACGGGCCCGCGTCGTCGCGCAGGTGCTCGAGGAACTCGACATGACCCAGCACGCCGAGACGCGGGTCGACAAGCTCTCGGGTGGCCAGCGCAAGCGCGCCTCGGTCGCGCTCGAGCTGCTCACCCAGCCGTCGCTGCTGCTTCTCGACGAGCCGACGTCCGGCCTGGACCCGGCGCTGGACCGTCAGGTCATGCTGATGCTGCGCCAGCTCGCCGACGCGGGCCGCGTGGTGCTGGTGGTGACCCACTCGGTGTCCTACCTGGACGTGTGCGATCAGATCCTGCTGGTCGCGCCCGGCGGTAAGACCGCGTTCTGCGGGCCGCCCGACCAGGTCGAGGCCGCCATGGGCACCCGTAACTGGGCCGACATCTTCGCCAAGGTGGGCGCCGACCCGGACGAGGCCAACCGCCGCTTCAAGGAACGCAATCAGCGCTCGGAGCAGCCACCGAGTCCGGAGAGCCCGGCGGATCTGGGCGAACCACCCCAGACCAACCTGTGGCGGCAACTGTCCACGATCGCCCGCCGCCAGGTCCGCCTCGTCGTGTCCGACCGCGGCTACACGATCTTCCTGGCGATCCTGCCGTTCCTCATCGGCGCGCTGTCGCTGACGGTGAAGGGCCCGCACCCCGGCCTCGGGCCGGCCGATCCGATGGGCCCCGCGCCCACGCAGCCGCAGTACATCATGGTGCTGCTGAACATCGGTGCGGTCTTCATGGGCACCGCGCTGACCATCCGAGATCTCATCGGCGAGCGCGCGATCTTCCGGCGGGAGCAGGCCGTCGGGCTGTCCACCACCGCCTATCTGCTGGCCAAGATCGCCGTGTTCTGCGTCTTCGCGACCGGCCAGGCCGCGATCGCGACCATCATCGTGCGGCTGGGCAAGGGCGCGCCGACGGCACACCCCCAGTTCTTCGGCAACTCCACCTTCTCGCTTTTCGTCACCGTGGCGGGCACCTGTGTGGCGTCGGCGATGCTCGGCCTGCTGTTGTCGGCGCTGGCGCAGTCCAACGAACAGATCATGCCGCTGCTGGTGGTGTCGATCATGTCGCAGCTGGTGTTCTCCAGCGGGATGATCCCGGTCTACCAGCGCATCGGTCTCGAACAGATGGCGTGGCTGACGCCCGCGCGCTGGGGGTACGCCGCGGGCGCGTCCTCGATCGACTTCCCGTCGCTGGTGAAGGTCAAGCAGATCCCGACCAACGACCCGATCTGGCAGCACTCGAAACACATCTTCGTCTTCGACATGGCCATGCTCACCCTGCTCTCGATCGGTTACACCGGCATCGTGCGCTGGCACATCCGGCTGAAACGCTGAGGCCGCTCTCAGGCGGGGACCTCTAATCTGGAAGCGATGACCCGATCTGCCCAGCCCGTGCTGACGGCTCGATCCGAGCGCTCCGAAGGCAGCTTCGCCGCCGGCCGCGACGTGGTCGTCGGGAGCGACCTGCGTGCCGATTTGCGGGTGGCGCACCCGCTGGTCGCCCGCGCGCACGTGCTGCTGCGCTTCGATCACGGCCGGTGGCTGGCGGTCGACAACAACACGCTCAACGGGTTTTATCTCGACGGCCACCGGGTGCCGGTCGTCGACATCCACGACGGCCAGACCATCAACATCGGCAAGCCCGACGGCCCGCGGATCACGTTCGAGGTGGGCCGGCCGCCGGCACGCTCGTTCCGCCTGCGAGACCCCCAGCGCGCCGTGCCGCGGCCGCAGCCCGGCACGGGCGGCGGCGACGTCGGGGAGTCTCCCACCACGCGGTTTACGGCCCCGGGGACCCAATCCGCCGGCCGACCGGTGACCGGACGGACCGCCTCGATCGGGCGCGCGCTCAGCAACGACGTCGTCGTCCACGACGTGCTGGCCTCGCGCCACCACGCCTTCTTGACCCCGACGCCGGCCGGCCCCGAGATCCGCGACGCGAACAGCAGCAACGGGACCTTCGTCAACGGTGTCAGGGTCGGCTCGGCGGTGCTGTCCGACGGCGACGTCGTCACGATCGGCAACGTCGACCTGGTGTTGCGCGGCGGCATGCTGGTCCGCCGCCAGGAGGCGGCGACCCGCGCCGGCGGCCTCGAGGTGCGCGAGGTCAACTTCGGCATCGGCGGGAAGAAGCTGCTGGACCGGATCTCGCTGACCGCCCGCCCCGGTACCTTGACCGCCCTCATCGGCGGGTCCGGCGCGGGCAAGACCACCCTGTCGCGGCTGATCGCCGGGTACGCCACCCCGACTTCGGGCTCGGTCACCTTCGAGGGCCACGACATCCACACCGAGTACGCCTCGTTGCGCACCCGGATCGGGATGGTCCCACAGGACGACGTCGTGCACCGCCAGCTCACGGTCAGCCAGGCGCTCGGGTACGCCGCCGAGCTGCGCCTGCCGCCGGACACCAGCAAGGCCGACCGCGCCCAGGTGGTCGCCCAGGTTCTCGACGAGCTCGGCCTGACCGGGCACGCGAACACCCGGGTCGACCAGCTGTCCGGCGGGCAGCGCAAACGCGCGTCGGTGGCGCTGGAGTTGCTCACCGGGCCGTCGCTGCTGATCCTCGACGAACCGACGTCGGGCCTGGACCCCGCGCTGGACCTGCAGGTCATGACGATGCTGCGGCAACTCGCCGACGCCGGCCGCGTCGTGCTAGTCGTGACGCACTCGCTGACCTACCTCGACGTCTGCGACCAGGTGCTGCTGATGGCGCCGGGCGGCAAGACGGCGTTTCTGGGCCCGCCCGGCCAGATCGGCGCGGCCATGGGCACCACCAACTGGGCGCACATCTTCGCCAAGGTGGGCGCCGACCCGGACGAGGCCAATCGCCGCTTTCTGGCCCAGAACAAGCCCCCGCCGCCGAGGCTGACCGAGGCGCCGGCCGAGCTGGGCGCGCCGCCGCATACCAGCAAGCGCCACCAGTTCTCCACGATCGCCCGCCGTCAGGTACGGCTGGTCGTTTCCGACCGCGCCTATTTCGTGTTCCTGGCGGTGCTGCCGTTCGTCATGGGTGCGCTGTCGCTGACCGTCCCCGGCAGCGCCGGCTTCGGCTATGCCGATCCGGCCGGCGAGTCGGCGGGCGAGGCCGGGATGATCCTCACCTTGCTCACCATGGCCGCCGCGTTCATGGGAACCGCGCTGACCATCCGCGACCTCATCGGGGAACGGCCGATCTTCCGGCGGGAACAGGCGGTCGGCCTGTCGAGCACGGCCTACCTGCTGGCCAAGGTCGCGGTGTTCAGCGCGTTCGCCGTCGTCCAGGCGGCCATCGCCACCGCCATCGTGGTGCTGGGCAAGGGCCCGCCGACGCGGCCAGCGGTGCTGCTCGGGGACGCCACCGTCGAGCTGTTCGTCGCGGTCGCGGCGACGTGCGTGGCCGCGGCGATGCTCGGTCTGCTGCTCTCGGCGCTGGCGCGGTCCAACGAGCAGATCATGCCGCTGCTGGTGGTGTCCCTGATGATGCAGATGGTGCTCTCCGGCGGGATGGTGCCCGTCACCCACCGGATCTTTCTCGACCAGGTGTCCTGGCTGGTGCCCTCGCGGTGGGGGTACGCGGCGCAGGCGTCGACGGTCGACCTGTGGACGGTCTCGCCCGGTCCGCAGAGTCCGCGGGACAGCCACTTCGAGCACACGCCGGCGGCCTGGCTGTTCGATATGGGAATGCTCGCGGTCCTCACGGTCGGCTACGCCGCGCTGGTGCGGTGGCGCATCCGGCTCACCCGCTGAACGATCACCCGCTGAGAGATCAGCCGTCCAGCCGCAGCCCATGCGCCAGCGCGAAGGCCATCGCCTGATCGACGTCGACGCGCGCGCCGGCCAGCGACGCCGTCGTCCACAACCCCGGGTCGATGCCTGCGCCACGCAGGTCGGCGCCGTCCAGCCGGGCGCCGGCGGTCCGCGCGCCGCGCAGGTCCGCGCCGCGCAGCACGGCCTTGCGCAGGTCGGCCTCCACCAGGCTGGTCTCCCGCAGCCGGCAGCCGCTGAAGTCGACGCTGCGAAGGTCGATGCCGGCGAGCACGGCGAGCGTGAAGTCCACCTCGTCGAACGTAATCGGCCGCAGCCGGCACTGCACCAACACCGACCCCAGCATCGAGCATTGGGCAAAAGTGCTGTGCCACAACGCCGTCCGGTGGAACGTGCAGTTGCGGAAGGCCGAGCCGCGGTGTTGGGACTCGGCCAGGTTGGCGCCGCTGAAATTGCATTCGGTGAACACGGCCCGCTCGGTCCGCAGGCGGCTCAGGTCTTCGTCGGTGAAGTCGTGGCCGTCAAACTCGCGGTCGACCCACTCGGTGGTCAATTGGGCGTCAGGCTGGCCAGGGCGTATTCGCTGACCGCGATCAGGGCGTCGGTCGCCGACCGGCGATCGCGGGCGTCGACCGTGATCACCGGAATGTGCGGGGGCAGGGTCAGCGCTTCGCGCACCTCGTCGACCGGGTAGCGCGGCGCCCCGTCGAACTCGTTGACCGCGACCAAAAACGGCAGGTTGCGGTGCTCGAAGAAGTCGACGGCGGCGAAGCTGTCCTGCAGGCGCCGGCAGTCGACCAGCACCACCGCGCCGATCGCGCCGCGGACCAGGTCGTCCCACATGAACCAGAAGCGGCGCTGCCCCGGCGTGCCGAAAAGGTAGAGCACCAGGTCTTCGGCCAGGGTGATCCGGCCGAAGTCCATCGCGACCGTGGTGGTCCGCTTGTCCGGGGTGGCCTCGAGCGCGTCGACGCCGGTCGAGGCGTCGGTGAGCATCGCCTCGGTGCGCAGCGGCATGATCTCGGAAACCGCCCCGACGAACGTCGTCTTGCCGGCCCCGAACCCGCCGGCGATCACGATCTTCGTCGACGCGTGAGCGCCGGAATCGGGCTGCACCTCAGAGTGCGCGTAAGCCACGCAGAGTCCTTCCTATGAGTTCGTGGCGCTCATCACGGGTCGAACGCTCGGACAACGTCCTGTGCACCCGAAGGTAGCCGGACAGCACCAGATCCCCGACCAGGACGCGCGCGACGCCGAGCGGTAGGTCCAGCCGGGCCGAGATTTCGGCGACCGACGGGCTCGGCGGGCCCTGGCCGCACAGCTGGATGATTCTGCCCCGCGCATCGTTGGGCGGCCACCGGTGGGTCGGGCCTGCCTGCAGCGTCTGAAGCGGCGCTTCCAGGGGCAACTCGACGTTCGTGTCGGTCCGCCCGGACGTCAGGGTGTACGGGCGGACCAGGTTCCCCTTACGGTGTGCGGGCCAGGTCTCGGGGGTGTCCATCGCAGCTCACGAGTGGGCGGCGGACCGGCGGGTCGACTGCACCACGCCCCCGACCCGTTCGACGAGCACGGCCATCTCGTAGCCGATCTGACCGATGTCGCACGACGTCGCCGCGAGCGTCGCCAGGTGCGAGCCGTCCCCGACGCGCATCAACAACAGGTAGCCGTTCTGCATCTCGACCACCGATTGCAGCACCTGCCCGCCCTCGAAGAGCTGCGCGGCGCCCGTCGCCAGGCTGGCCAGCCCGGAGGCGACGGCGGCCAGCTGGTCCGCGCGTTCCCTGGGCAGGTGCTCGCTGGCGGCGATGGGCAGCCCGTCGACGGACACCAGCAGCGCGTGCGCGACGCCGGGGACCTCGCGGGCGAACCTGGTCACCAGCCAGTCCAGTGAGGTGTCGGGTGAGGTCATTGTTGGTCGGGTCCTTGTTCCGTGTCGCGGGCGTGCGAGCGTCCGGTGCGCACGCCGCCGAAATGGTTACTGAACGAGGCGCGCACCGCCTCGGGGTCCCGGGTGACGGCCGCGTGCTGCGGCTCCCGGTGCGACGGCGATCTGCCGTTGAGTCCGTGCTCGGGCTCGTCCCGTTCGGTCAGCCCGGTTCCGTTGGCACCGCCGGGCACCAGCCGGGCGCCGGGGGTGCGGACCGGCAGTCCGTGGTCGGTGGTGTGCGACTCGACGGGCTTGTCCTCGGCGGCCGCCGCCAGCGTCCAACCGCGGTCCCAGACCGACTGCCAATCCAGGTCGGGGCTGTTCACCAGGTCATGGGGGTCGCCCAGCATCTCCGAGAGCATCCGCCGGTAGATGACGTCATCGTCGGTCGGCGGGCTGGCGGGCTTGTCCTCGCGGGGTTCGCGGGGCCGGGCGGCGAAGAAGGCCGAGGTGTCCGATGCCGCCCGCACCGGTGGGGCCGGCGCCGGTGTGGGCTCCGGTGTGGGGGTGGGCGCGGGCTGCGGCGTGGCCCTCGGCTCCGCGGGCCGGGCGGCCGGCGCAGACTTGGGCGCGTTTTCCCACCAGGGGGTCGCGAGTTCGCGCCGCCGCTGCGGGGGCGGTTGTTCGGCGGGTGGGGCCGGGACCTCGGTGATGCCGCTGGAACCCGGGTTGCGCCGCGGCAGCAGGGTGACCGAGGGCCCGGGCGCGGGCCCGGCGTTGCGGGCCGCCGGCTCGCGGGTACCGTCGCGCCGCCCGGCGTCCTCGGCGGCCGGGGGCGCGGCGATCGCGCTGGCGAGTTTGGCGCTCGGAGACGACACCGCCCGAATGTGCCGGGGCGCAGCCGTTTCCGCGGGGGCCAGGCCGGTGAGCACCGTGCGCGGCAGGTAGACCTCGGCGGTGGTGCCCGAGCCCGCCTCGTTGGCCGCGGGGCCGCGTAGCCCCACCCGGATGCCGTGCCGGTCCGCGATCCGGCCGACCACGAAAAGCCCCATGTGGCGCGCGT
Source organism: Mycobacterium sp. NTMscope_Eco_3 (assembly GCF_976985685.1). Taxonomy (NCBI): domain Bacteria; kingdom Bacillati; phylum Actinomycetota; class Actinomycetes; order Mycobacteriales; family Mycobacteriaceae; genus Mycobacterium; species Mycobacterium sp. NTMscope_Eco_3. The sequence continues at coordinate 4,367,104 of NZ_CDRJYZ010000001.1, forward strand.
TGTCTGGGCTGACGTCGCCGCCGGCCTGCAGCCGCATGTTGGCGATGCGCCGATCGGCGTCGTTCATCCCCAGGCCGGAGTCCGCGATCCGCACCACGACTCCCCCGTCGCCACCGCGGGACGCCGAGACCCGCACGGACGTCGTCGGCGGCGAGTAGCGCAGCGCGTTGTCGATCAGCTCGGCGAACAGATGGATGGCGCCGCCCGCGGCCGCGCCGGCCAGCGCGCACTCGGGCAGCCCGGCGATCTCGACGCGGCGATAGTCCTCGACCTCGGACACCGCGGCACTGACCACCGTCGCCAGCGGCACCGGGTCGCGCTGGTCGCGCGCGAGCTGCGCGCCGGCCAGCACCAGCAGGTTGGCGCTGTTGCGGCGCAGCCGCGCCGCCAGGTGGTCCAGCCGGAACAGGCTGTCGAGGCGCTCGGGATTCTCCTCGTTGCGCTCGAGCCGGTCGATGAGCGCCAGCTGCTGGTCGACCAGCGAGCGGCTGCGCCGCGACATGGTCTCGAACATGTCGTTGACCAGCAGCCGCAGCCGCGCCTCGTCGCCGGCCAGCAGCAGGGCCTGGGCGTGCAGTTCGTCGACGGCGTGGGCGACCTGGCCGATCTCCTCGGTGGTGTACACCGGCAGTGGCGTCGGAATCGGTTCGGCCCCACCGGCTTTCACGTGGGCGATCTCCTCCTCGAGATCGGTGTGGGCGACCTTGAGCGCGCCGTCGCGCAGGATGCGCAGCGGCCGCACCAGCGCGCGCGCCACCAGCAGCACCACGAGCAGCGCGACGACGATCGCGGCCAGCACCAACACGGTGTCGACGATGGCCGCGTGGCGCCGGTCGGCGGCCTGGGCGTGCACCGCCTTGGTCACCGAGGCGGTGACGTTCTTGATGACCTGTTCGGCGATGTCGTCGGTGGCTTGGATGGACCGCAACAGATCGGGGTTGTCGACGAGCACGCTGGCGGGATCGGACATCATCGCCATCCGGGTCACCATCTGCTGTTGCAGCGTCTTGGCCTCGGGCGACCCGGCCCCGAGCACTTCGCTCATGCCGAACAGCGTCGACGGTTCGGTGCCCGCCAGGGTGGTCATCGAGGTGCGCAGCTGCGGCTCGGGCAGGTCCGCCCCGCGGGTGATGAGGATCTTTTGCATCGTCATCTGCCCGCGCGCGCCGACCGCCCGGCTCAATCCCTGCGCCTGGGCGCGGATGTGCTCGTCGTCGACGCGCACCGATGCATTGATGACGTCTTCGGCCGTCAACAGGATCGGCGCGTAGAGGGTCACCCGTTCCCGCAGGCCGAGGCCGTTGTCAGACGCCTTGTTCACCAGCATCTGGCCGCCGTCGAGCAGGGTGTTGAGGCCCGATCGGACGTCGTCGGTGACGTCGGTGTCGGCCAGCCTGCCCTGCAGTTCGCCTTTGCGGGCCTCGTAGTTCTTCTTGGCGCCCTCGACGTCGCGCCCGGTGGAACCGGCCTGCAGCGCGACGTCCAGCGCCGACATGTATTTGGTGATCGTCGGAACCACGTCGGCGCGGGTGGCGGCCAGTTTCAGGCCCGCCGCGCTGTCCATCGCGGCGTGGATGCGAAGCACACCGAACACCGTCGCCAAGATCAGCGGCACCAGCACGATCGCCAGCACCTTCCAGCCGACCGGCCAGTTGCCCAGCGACCAGGCGGGCGGGCGTTTGACCGCCGCGTCGGCGGCGCGAACCGGTGCGGGCGGGGAGGCGTCCGCCTCGGCCGCAGCGGCCGGGCGGCTGAACATGGTCACGTCATCGCGGCCGCGCGACCGGCCGCTGCGCTGACCCTGAGCGCTGAACAAAACGAGAGGCTCATAAAACTTCCTGCTTTATTTCCACCCGCCCCGTGCCAGATAGGCGCGCGCGTGTAAGTGTGGCAATCCGACGAGTATGACAGCCCGCGGCCCAGCCCACCAGAATCGTTACTGAGCAGACAGGTCCCTCCAAGGTGGCGCCGCGCGCCCGCGGTCACCCCTGGCAAACACGGATCCGCGAAAACTCTAGGCGGGCCGAAGGATTGCCACCAGAAAGTCGGAGTCGTCGGTGAACGGCCGCAGGTCCCAGGTGGACAGCAGCACATCGATCGCGAATCCCGCGTCGACCGCGTCGCCCAGAAACACCTCGAAGTCATAGTCGCGGCCGGCGCCGAAGCCGATCGCCGCGCGGCCGTCGTCGGCGACGTGGGCGCGCAGCCGGCTCAGCACCTGGACCCGGGTGCTGGGGGCCAAAAACGTCATGACGTTACCGGCGGAGACGATGACGTCGAACGGTTCGGCGATGCCGCGTGCGGGCAGGTCAAGCTCGGCGAGGTCGCCGACGAGCCACCGGGGTCCGGGATGGTCCTGCTCGGCCGCGGCGATGAGCGCGGGGTCGACGTCCACGCCGACCACCCGGTGGCCGGCGTCGGCGAGGTAGCCGCCCAACCGGCCGGGCCCGCAGCCGGCGTCGAGGATGCGGGCGCCGCGGGGCGCCATGGCGTCCACGAAGCGGGCCTCACCGGCCAGGTCGTCACCCGCGCGGGCCATGGCGCGGAATCGCTCGATATACCAATGGGAATGCCCGGGATCGGCAGCGACCTTCTGCATCCAAATGCTCTGCTCGACCATGCGACCATTATCGCGTTGTGTTCAAGCTGATGTTCTACTCCCCGCGCATCGCCCCCAACACGGGCAACGCCATCCGGACGGCGGCGGCGACGGGCTGCGAATTGCATCTGGTCGAACCGATGGGCTTCGACCTGTCCGAACCCAAGCTGCGACGGGCCGGGCTGGACTACCACGACCTGGCCTCGGTCACCGTGCATGCCTCGCTGGCGGCGGCCTGGGACGCGTTGTCACCCGAGCGGGTGTTCGCGTTCACCTCGCACGCGCCCACCTCGTTCGCCGACGTGCGCTACCGCGCCGGCGACGTGCTGATGTTCGGCCCCGAGCCCACCGGCCTGGACGCGGCGACGCTGGCCGACGAGCACATCACCGCGCAGGTCCGCATCCCGATGCTGGCGGGCCGGCGCTCGCTGAACCTTTCCAACGCCGCGGCGATCGCCGTCTACGAGGCGTGGCGGCAGCACGAGTACGCCGGCAGCTAGGGGTCACCAGCTGTCCCAGTGCGTGAGCTGCTCGGCGGGCAGCCGCTTGGCCGGGCGGAAGTCGGTGCCCTTGGTGTAGGCGATCGGGAACAGGCCGCCCTGGCTGTAGCGGTCGTGCGGAATGCCGAGGACCTCGGCGACCTGTTGCTCGCCGTCGCGCAGCAGGTGCAGCGTCGTCCAGCACGACCCCAGTCCCCGCGAGCGCAGCGCCAGGCAGAAGCTCCAGACCGCCGGGAACAGCGACGCCCAGAACGACACCCCACCCAACGGCGACTTGTCCGGGCGGCCCTCGAGGCAGGGGATCAACAGCACCGGCGCGGAGTGCATGTGCTCGGCGAGGTAGGTGGCGGAGTCCTTGACCTTGGGCATCCGCTCACCACGGGTGTCCCCCTCGGGGTACTCGGCCCCCGGAGCGCTGAGGTAGTCGCGGGCGTTGGCCAGGTAGACGTCGGCGATCGCCTTCTTCTTCTCGGCGTCCTCGACGAACACCCACTGCCAGCCCTGCGAATTGGAGCCGGTGGGCGCCTGCAGCGCCAGTTCGAGGCATTCCATCAGCACGTCGCGGCCCACCGGCTTGTCGAAGTCGAGGCGCTTGCGGACCGAACGGGTGGTGGTGAGCAGTTCGTCGACAGACAAGTTCAGGGTCATGGGTGGAGATTACCTTCGGCCGCGAAACTGTATTCCACGACGCGTTTCTCGAGTGAACCCGTCGCTAGTTGCAGTTTCGCGGAGGGTTCTCACCGGAAGTCGCGCGATTTCGAGCCGACCGCCAGGGTGATGCGGCCCAACCGCTCGGCGACGACGGTGATCGCGCCGCTGGCGTTTTGGACCTGCCCGCGCACCAGCAGCGCCGGCGCCGAGTTCGCCAGCTTGCGGTGCCGCGCCCACACCCCCGGCGCGCAGAGCACGTTGACCATCCCGGTTTCGTCCTCCAGGTTGAGGAACGTCACCCCCTGGGCCGTCCCGGGGCGCTGCCGGTGGGTCACCGCACCGGCGATCAGCACGCGGTCGCCGTCGGGCACCGATCCCAGCTTCTCGGCGGGCACCACCCCCATCGCGTCCAGGTCTTCCCGCAGGAACTGCGTCGGGTAACTGTCCGGGGAGATGCCGGTGGCCCACACGTCGGCGGCGGCCAGTTCCAGCTCGCTCATCCCCGGCAACGCCGGGACGTGCGAGGACGAGCCCACCCCGGGCAAGCGGCCCGGCCGCTGGGTGGCCGCCGCCCCGGCCGCCCACAGCCCCTCGCGCCGGGACATGCCGAAGCAGGCAAAAGCCCCGGCGGTGGCCAGCGCCTCGGTCTGCGGCACGCTCAATTGCAGTCGCGACGTCACATCCAGCAGAGAGGTGAACGGGCCGTTGGCTTTTCGTTCCTCGACCAGCCGCTCGGCCAGGTCGTCTCCGATATGGCGGACCGCACCCAGACCCAGCCGGACCTCGGTTCCGGCGTTCTCGCACGTGGCGTGCGCCAGGCTGGCGTTGACGTCCGGGCCGTGCACCGTCACGCCGTGCCGGCGGGCATCGGCCACCAGCGACTGCGGCGAGTAGAAGCCCATCGGCTGGGCGCGCAGCAGCGCGGCGCAAAACGCCGCCGGGTGGTGCAGCTTGAACCACGACGAGTAGAACACCAGCGACGCGAAGCTCAGCGCGTGGCTTTCCGGGAAACCGAAATTGGCGAAGGCCTCCAGCTTTTCGTAGGTGCGGTCGATCACCTCGTCGGGCGCGCCGTGCAGCGCACGCATGCCGTCGTAGAACCGGCCGCGCAGCCGTCGCATGCGTTCGGTGGAGCGCTTGGATCCCATGGCGCGGCGCAGCTGGTCGGCCTCGGCGGCGGAAAACCCGGCGCAGTCGACCGCGAGCTGCATCAGCTGCTCCTGAAAGAGTGGTACCCCCAACGTCTTTCGCAGCGCCGGCTCCATGGAGGGGTGGTCGTAGACCACCGGGTCCAGGCCGTTGCGCCGCCGGATGTAGGGGTGCACCGACCCGCCCTGGATGGGGCCGGGGCGGATCAGCGCGACCTCGACCACCAGGTCGTAGAACACCCGCGGCTTCAGCCGCGGCAGGGTGGCCATCTGCGCGCGCGACTCCACCTGGAACACGCCGACGGAATCGGCGCGGGCCAGCATCTCGTACACCGCCGGCTCGGAGAGGTCGAGGCGGGCCAGGTCCACCTCGATCCCCTTGTGCTCGGCCACCAGGTCGATCGCGTAGTGCAGCGCCGAGAGCATGCCCAGCCCGAGCAGGTCGAACTTCACCAAACCGATTGCCGCACAGTCGTCTTTGTCCCATTGCAGGACGCTGCGGTTCTCCATCCGCGCCCACTCCACCGGGCACACGTCGGCGATGGGGCGGTCACAGATCACCATGCCGCCGGAGTGAATTCCCATGTGCCGCGGCAGGTTCCGGATCTGGTTCGCCAGGTCGACCACCGGCTCGGGGATGCCCTCGACGTCCGGCGAGTCCGCCAGCCCGCTCCAGTGGCCGATCTGCTTGCTCCACGCGTCCTGCTGGCCCTGCGAGAAGCCCAGCGCGCGGGCCATGTCGCGCACCGCGATCTTCCCCCGGTAGGTGATGACGTTGGCGACCTGGGCGGCGTAGTCCCGGCCGTATTTGTCGTAGACGTACTGGATGACCTTTTCGCGCTGGTCGGACTCGATGTCCATGTCGATGTCGGGTGGCCCGTCGCGGGCCGGCGACAGAAAGCGCTCGAACAGCAGCTCGTTGGCCACCGGGTCGACGGCGGTGACGCCGAGGGCGTAGCAGACCGCGGAGTTGGCCGCCGATCCCCTGCCCTGGCACAGGATGTTGTTGTCCCGGCAGAACCGGGCGATGTCGTGCACCACCAGGAAGTAGCCCGGAAACCGCAGCTGAGCAATGACTTTCAGCTCATGCTCGATCTGGGCGTAGGCGCGCGGTGCGCTCGGCCCGTAGCGGTCGCGCCCCCCGGCCATGGTCAGCTGCCGCAGCCAGCTGTCCTCGGTGTGCCCGTCGGGCACGTCGAACGGCGGCAGCTGCGGCGCGATGAGCGCCAGCCCGAACGCGCACTGCTCGCCCAGCTCGGCGGCCGCGGTCACCACCTCGGGGCCCCCGGCGAACAGCCGGGCCATCTCCGCACCGGAACGCAGGTGCGAACCGCCCAGCGGGGCCAGCCACCCGGCGGCCGAATCCAGGGACTCGCGGGCCCGGATGGCGCCCATCGCCATGGCCAGCCGGCGCCGCGACGGCCCCGCGAAATGCGCGCCGGTGGTGGCGACGACGCCGACGCCGAAGCGCGGCGCGAGGGCGGCCAGCGCCGCGTTGCGTTCGTCGTCGAGCGGTTGACCGTGATGGGTCAGCTCGACGCTGACCCGCCCGGCACCGAACCGGTCCACCAGGTCGGCCAGCGCCTGCTCCGCCGCGGCGGGCCCGCCGTCGGAAAGCGCTTGGCGCACATGGCCTTTGCGGCATCCGGTCAGGATGTGCCAGTGCCCGCCGGCGGCCTCGGTCAGCGCGTCGAAATCGTAACGGGGCTTGCCCTTCTCGCCGCCGGCCAGATGCGCCGCGGCCAGTTGCCGCGACAGCCGCCGGTAACCCTCGGGCCCGCGGGCCAGCACCAGCAGGTGCGGGCCGGCGGGATCGGGCCGCTCGGTGCGGGCCTCGCAGCCCAGCGATAGTTCGGCGCCGAACACGGTACGCATGTCGAGCTCGGCGGCCGCCTCGGCGAACCGCACCGCCCCGTACAGGCCGTCGTGGTCGGTGAGCGCCAGGGCGCGCAGGCCCAGCCGCGCCGCCTCCTCGACCAGCTCCTCGGGCGTGCTCGCCCCGTCTAAGAAGCTGAACGCCGAATGCGCGTGCAGTTCGGCATACGACACGGAATGAGCGACGGACGCGTGGGGCGCCCGGCCGTCACCCGGCGGCCGATACGTCGCGCGCTTGCGCGACAGCGGGGCGTCCTCGGGAAGCCCCGCCGGCTCCCCGGCACGGCGCGGCTTGCTGTCGAGCACCCGCTCCATTTCCGCCCAACTCGGCGGCCCGTTGAACCAGCCCACCCTGGCAGTCTATCGAAAGTATGTTCGATAGGAGCTATCGTGAGAGGGTTGGCTCATGCCGGTCATCGACCCGCGCCGCCACGACGCCGTGCTGTTCGACCTGGAAACCGACGACAGCGCGCTCGGCTCGCCATTGGCCGCGCAGCTGCGCGAGATCGGGGTGGGCGCCGCCGCCGTTTCCGCCGACGGGCCGGTGCGGACGGCCGCGGGCCTGAAGGTGCGCCCGGGCCGCGCCGTCGTGGTCGCCGGGGACGCGGCCGGCGTCGAGGCCGCCCGCGCCGCGGGATTCGCGTTGGTGATCGGTGTCGGCCCGGCCGGGCGCGCCGGCGCGCTGCGTGACGCCGGGGCCGACGCCGTGGTCGGCGACCCGGGCGAGGTCGTCGTGCGCACCGGGGACCGCCGGATGTCGCAGCTGCCCGACGCGATGCAGGCCCTGACCGACACCGCCGGCGGCCTGGCCGACCGGCGCCCGGCCGTGTTCTTCGACTTCGACGGCACGCTGTCCGACATCGTCGACGACCCGGACGCCGCCCGGCCCGTCGCCGGGGCCACCGAGGCGCTGGGGAAGCTGGCCGCCCGCTGCCCGGTCGCGGTGCTGTCCGGTCGCGATCTCGCCGACGTGACGAATCGCGTTGGCGTACCGGGTATTTGGTATGCCGGCAGCCACGGTTTCGAGCTGACCGCACCCGACGGGACACACCACCAAAACGACGCGGCGACCGCGGCCATCCCGGTGCTGGAGCGGGCGGCGACCCAGCTGCGCGACCAGCTCGGCGCGATCCCCGGAGTGGTGGTGGAGCACAAGCGATTCGGCGTCGCCGCGCACTACCGCAACGCCGAACGCGACCGCGTCGGTGAGGTGCTCGCGGCGGTGCGCGCGGCGGGTCGCCGCGACGCGCTCCGGGTGACCACCGGCCGCGAGGTCATCGAGCTGCGCCCGGACCTGGACTGGGACAAGGGAAAAACGCTGCGCTGGGTGATCGACCACCTGCACCAGGCCGGGGCGGGCGCGCTGACGCCGGTCTACCTCGGCGACGACATCACCGACGAGGACGCGTTCGACGCGGTCCACGATGATGGTGTGCCGATCCTGGTGCGGCACAACGACGACGGCGACCGCGCCACCGCCGCGCTGTTCGCGCTGGACAGCCCCGCGCGGGCCGCCGAATTCACCGACCGGCTGGCCGATCAACTCGACGCCTAGTCAGGCGTATTCCACCGCGCCGTCGTCGAGCACCACGCGGACGCCGGAACCCTCGGCACCCGACGCCTCGGTACGGAACACGGCCTTGCCCTCCCCGGTGCGCCAGATCAGCGTGGTCAGTGTCTCGCCGGGGAACACCGGCGAGGTGAATCGCGCCGCGATCGAGGTGATGTTGGCCGCGACGCCGCCACCGAGCTCGGACACCAGCGCGCGACCCGACACCCCGTAGGTGCACAGCCCGTGCAGGATCGGCTTGGGGAACCCGGCCAGCTCGCGCGCGAACCACGGGTCGCTGTGCAGCGGGTTGCGGTCACCGGAGAGCCGGTAGATCAGCGCCTGGTCCTCGCGGGTGGGCAGCGCGATCCGCGCGTCGGGCTCGCGGTCCGGGAATTCCGGGGCGACAGGCCGCTGGCCCGGCATTCCCCCGAACCCGCCCTCGCCGCGGATGACCAGCGTGGTGAGCGTCTCGGCGATCAGCTGCTTCGAGTCCGGGTCGGTGCCCCGGCCGCGCAGCACGAGGATCGCGTTCTTGCCCTCACCCTTGTCCTGGATGTCGGCGACCTCGGACACCACCGAGAGCTTGCCCGCGGGCGGCAGCGGCGCGTGCAGCCGGATGCTCTGCGATCCGTGTAACAGCATGGCCCAGTTGAACTTTCCGACCAGGCCGGCCGCGCCGAAGGCCGGGCAGCAGATCACCGCGTAGGTGGGCAGCACCTGTTGGTCGATGTCGTGGCTGTTCTCGGTGGTGAAGGCCAGGTCGTCGATCCCGGCGCCGACGCCGAGCGCGTAGAGCAGCGTGTCCCGGTCGGTCCATTCGAAGAGCATGGGTTCGGTCACCGCGCCGACGGCACTCGGGTCAATCGCCATGGGGGTCTCCTTTCGAGGATTTTCTGCACGTAACCATCGCAAACCCTTCCCACCGAAGCCGTCGGCAGGGCAGGCTATCTTCCATGCCCAAGCGCAGCTGGTTCCGCAAGGCCTCAGTAGCAGTCGCCGCGCTCACCGCAACGGTAATCGTCGCCGGCTGCGGCGGCGGCTCGCCGCAGGCGCGCTCCATCACGGTGACGTTCGTCCGGCACGCCCAGTCGGAGGCCAACGCCGCCGGCACCATCGACACCGACGTGCCGGGCCCCGGCCTCACCGCGGAGGGCAAGGGGCAGGCAGAACAGCTCGCGCACCAACTCGGCCGCAAGGACTACGACAGCGTCTACGCCTCCACCATGACCCGGACGCAGCAAACCGCCGCGCCGCTGGCCGCCGAGCTCGGCAAGCAGGTCGAGGTTCTGCCCGGCATCCAGGAGATCGACGCCGGCTGGTACAACGGCAAACCCGAGTCGATGGCGAAGTCGACCTACCTGGTGGCGCCGGTGAACTGGATCAAGGGCGACGTGTCGTACAGCATCCCGGGCTCGATCAGCGGAAAAGAGTTCAACGACCAGTTCACCGCGGCCGTCAACAAGGTCTACAACAGCGGCCACCACAACCCGGTGGTGTTCTCGCACGCGAACTCGATCATGGTGTGGACGCTGATGAACACCCGCAACGGCAAGGAAAGCCTGATGACCACCCACCCGTTGCCCAACACCGGCCGCGTGGTGATCAACGGTAACCCGATGACCGGCTGGACGCTGGTCGACTGGGACGGGATCCGCGACTTCCACAGCTAGGCGCACCAACCCTCGTGTGAAGATCGGCAGTTGACGTCCGCGGCTGCCGAAGCCACGATGTCTTCATGCGGTATGTCGTTACCGGCGGTACCGGGTTTATTGGCCGCCGCGTCGTGTCTCGTCTTTTGGAATCCCGCCTCGACGCGCGGGTGTGGGTGCTGGTGCGACGGCAGTCGCTGGGCCGCTTCGAACGGCTCGCGGCCCAGTGGGCTGAGCAGTGGGGTGAGCGGGTCAAACCGCTGGTCGCCGAGCTGCCGGAGCTGGACCTGAGCGACGACGTCCTCGCCGAGCTGGGCGAGATCGACCACGTGGTGCACTGCGCGGCGATCTACGACATCACCGCCGGCGAGCCCGAGCAGCGCGCCGCCAACGTCGAGGGCACCCGCGCGGTGATCGGCCTAGCGCAGCGCCTGGACGCGACGTTGCACCACGTCTCGTCGATCGCCGTGGCGGGCGACTTCCGCGGCGAATACACCGAGGACGACTTCGACGTCGGGCAGCAACTGCCGACGCCCTATCACCAGACCAAGTTCGAAGCCGAACTGCTGGTGCGCTCGACGCCCGGGCTGCGCTATCGCATCTACCGCCCGGCGGTGGTGGTGGGCGATTCACGCACCGGCGAGATGGACAAGGTGGACGGGCCGTACTACTTCTTCGGCGTGCTGGCCAAGTTGGCGGTGCTGCCGTCGCTGACCCCGATCCTGCTGCCCGACACGGGCCGCACCAACATCGTCCCCGTCGACTACGTCGTCGACGCGCTGGTCGCGTTGCTGCACGCCGACGGCCGGGACGGGCAGACCTTCCACCTGACCGCCGAGAAGACCATCGGTCTGCGGGGCATCTACCGCGGTGTGGCCAAGGCCGCCGGGCTGCCGCCGCTGCGCGGGTCGCTGCCCCGCTCGGTGGCCGCCCCCGTCCTCAATGTGCGCGGCCGCGCCCGGGTGGTGCGCAACATGGCGGCCACCCAACTGGGCATCCCCGCCGAGGTGTTCGACCTGGTCGACCTGCCCCCCACCTTCGTCAGCGAGCGGACCCGAAACGCCTTGCAGGAACTCGGGATCCGGGTGCCCGAGTTTTCCTCCTATGCGCCCAAACTGTGGCGGTACTGGGCGGAGCATCTCGATCCGGACCGCGCCCGCCGCGACGATCCACGAGAACCGTTGCGGGGCCGGCACGTCATCGTCACGGGCGCCTCCAGCGGGATCGGCCGGGCGTCGGCGATCGCGATCGCCGAGCGGGGCGCCACCGTGTTCGCGCTGGCCCGCAACGGCGCGGCGCTGGATGCGCTGGTCGCCGAGATCCGCGCCAATGGCGGTGCCGCCCATGCCTTTACCTGCGATGTCACCGATTCCGCGTCGGTGGAACACACCGTCAAAGACATCCTGGGGCGCTTCGACCACGTCGATTACCTGGTGAACAATGCCGGCCGCTCGATCCGCCGCTCGGTGGTCAACGCCTACGACCGGATGCACGATTACGAACGGGTGATGGCGGTCAACTACTTCGGCGCGGTGCGGATGGTGCTGGCGCTGCTGCCCCATTGGCGCGAGCGGCGATTCGGTCACGTCGTCAACGTGTCGAGCGCCGGCGTGCAGGCGCGCAACCCCAAGTACAGCTCTTACCTACCGACCAAGGCGGCGCTGGACGCGTTCTCCGACGTGGTCGGATCGGAGGTGCTGTCCGACCACATCACGTTCACCAACATCCACATGCCGCTGGTGCGCACCCCGATGATCGTGCCGTCGCACCGGCTCAACCCGGTCCCGGCGATCAGCCCCGAACGCGCGGCGGCGATGGTGGTGCGCGGGCTGGTGGACAAGCCGGCGCGCATCGACACCCCGCTGGGTACGCTCGCCGAGGCCGGAAATTACTTCGCCCCCAGGACTTCTCGGCGAATCCTGCATCAGCTCTATCTCGGCTATCCCGACTCGGCCGCGGCACGGGGGGTGGCACCCGTTGCAGAGGCGCGGCCGACGACCGCGCGCCGCAGACCCAGCCGGCCCGTCCGCGCCGTCACCGGCGGCATCCGCACACCCCGGACGGTCAAGCGGCTGGTGCGCCTGGTGCCCGGCGTGCACTGGTGATCATTTCTCCAACGTGAACTGGTTGACGTCGACGTATCCGACCCGGAAGGCGTCGGCGCAGCCGGTCAGGTATTTCATGTACCGCTCGTAGACTTCCTCGGACTGCACCGCGATCGCCTGCTCCTTGTGGGCTTGCAGCGCGGCGGCCCAGATGTCGAGGGTCTTCGCGTAGTGCGGCTGCAGCGACTGGATGCGGCTCACCGTGAAGCCGTTCGCGGTGGCGCGCTCCTGCACCATCGGTATCGACGGTAACCGCCCGCCCGGGAAGATCTCGGTGACAATGAATTTGATGAATCGGGCGAACGTGAACGAGATGGGCATGCCGCGCTCCACCATCTCCGTCGGGTGCAGACCGGTGATGGTGTGCAGCAGCATGACCCCGTCGTCGGGCAGCAGGCGATGCGCCATGGTGAAGAACGCGTCGTAGCGCTCGTGCCCGAAGTGCTCGAAGGCGCCGATGCTGACGATCCGGTCGACGGGCTCGTCGAACTCCTCCCAGCCCTGCAGCAGGATCCGGGCGGAACGGGGGCTGCCGGACTGCGCGATCAGCCGCTCGACGTGCTCGGCCTGGTTGCGGCTCAGGGTGAGGCCGACGACGTTGACGTCGTATTTCTCCACGGCGCGCATCATGGTGGCGCCCCAGCCGCAGCCGACGTCGAGCAACGTCATGCCCGGCTGCAGCCCGAGTTTGCCCAGGGCGAGGTCGATCTTGGCGATCTGCGCTTCTTCCAGCGTCATATCCTCGCGCTCGAAGTAGGCACAGCTGTACGTCTGGGTCGGGTCGAGGAATAGCCGGAAGAAGTCGTCCGACAAGTCGTAGTGGGCCTGCACGTCGTCGAAGTGCGGCGTTAACTCAGTGCCCTCCGGGGGCTCCGACGTTGTGGGCATCAGCTCAGCCTAATAGCCGAGATGGCTATGTTGTAAACAATGAACGCTCCCGTTTTCGTCGACGTCGACACCGGCGTGGATGACGCGCTGGCGCTGATGTACCTGCTCGCCAGCCCGGACGCCGAGGTGATCGGCATCGCGTCGACCGGCGGAAACGTCGGCGTGGAGCAGGTTTGCGAAAACAATCTGGGCCTGTTGCGGCTGTGCGACGTCACCGGCATACCGGTTTCCCGGGGCTCCGATCAGACCCTGACCGGACCGATGCGACTGCCGTCAAAAGTCCACGGCCCCAGGGGATTAGGCTATGCCGAGCTGCCGCCCGGCGGGGGCTCGCTCACCGACTACGACTCGGCGGACGCCTGGGTGCGCGCGGCGCGCGCCCACCCCGGCGAGCTCATCGGCGTGGCGACGGGCCCGCTGACCAATCTGGCGCTGGCGGTGCGCGCCGAGCCCGCGCTGCCGACGCTGCTGCACCGGCTGGTGATCATGGGCGGCTCCTACGACCACCGGGGCAACACCACCGCGGTGGCGGAATGGAACATCAGCGTGGACCCCGAGGCCGCGGCCGAGGTGCTGGCGGCCTGGGGCCATGAAGGCGTTGAGCAGCAGCGCCTTCCGATCCTGTGCGGACTGGACTTGACCCGCAAGGTCGCGATGACACCGGAGCACCTGGCCCGGCTGGCTGCCGCCGCCGGGTCGACGACGACGCCGCTGAGCGAGCACGACGAACGCGGAACCCGGTCGACCGCGTCCAATCCGCTGATCCGGGTGATCGAGGACGCCACGCGGTTCTACCTGGAGGCCTATCACGATCTCGGCCACGGATATCAGGCGCACATGCACGATCCGTTGGCCGCCGCCGTCGCGCTGGATCCGGGGCTCGTCACGACCCGTCCGGCGACCGTGGACATCGAGTTGACGGGGACCCTGACCCGGGCCATGACGGTGACCGACTGGTCGGGCCATCGAGAACCCAACGCGCTCATCGGGATTGACGTGGATGCGGCCGCTTTCTTCGATCTGTTCATCGAGCGGGTGGGTCCCTTCGCGCGCCGGTTAGCCTAGACCGCATGAAGATTCGTGCCATCGAGCTGATCCGCGCGGGATGGGGCGGTGTGCTGCTGGCCGCCCCCGCCGAGGTGTTGAGCCGCATCCACGGCGTGCGGGTCGATCGCCGGGCGATCGTCGTCACCCGCATCCTGGGCGCTCGCCATCTGGTCCAGGCGGCGTTGTCGGGGGTCAACCCCGGCCCGGAGGTGCTGGCGGCCGGGGTCTGGGTCGACACGGTGCACTCGGCGACCGCGCTCGGCCTCGCCCTGATCGACCGGCGCCGGGCCCGCGGCGGGGTGATCGACGCCGTCGTCGCGGGGTCGTGGGCGGGCCTGGGCTGGCGCCACCTGCGCACCGGCCAGGCCAGGACCGACGGCGTCCGCGGCCGCGACCGGCTGGCCCGCACCGCCCTGCGGGCGTTGCCCGGCGGCCGCGCGCTGATGGCCCAAGCGCAGGCGGTAGGCGCCAATCGGCGGCACGCCTCGTGACGTTTGGGATAATGGTGGCTTGTGTTTGGCATGATTTGGTGGGGTGAGTGGGGCTCGACGTCAATCGTTAGCAGCTCTCATCAAGTGAAAGGTTTCGGGAGTCATGGCGGAGCTGGTTACCGGGAAGACGCTGCCGAACGTGGTCGTAACGGGCATCGCGATGACGACGGCGCTGGCGACTGACGCCGAGGCCACGTGGAAGCTGCTGCTGGACAGGCAAAGTGGTATCCGCAAGCTCGAGGATTCGTTCGTCGAGGAGTTTGACCTGCCGGTGCGCATCGGCGGTCATCTGCTGGAGGATTTCGACGGCGGGCTCACCCGCGCCGAGCTGCACCGCATGGGCTACCTGCAAACGATGTCGACCGTCCTGGGTCGTCGGGTGTGGGAGAACGCCGGCTCGCCCGAGGTCGACAGCGACCGGCTGATGGTGTCCATCGGCACCGGCCTGGGCTCGGCGGAGCAGATCGTGTTCAGCTACGACGACCTGCGCGCGCGAGGCGCAAAGGGGGTCTCCCCGCTGGCGGTGCAGAAGTACATGCCCAACGGGGCCGCCGCGGCGGTCGGCCTGGAGCGCCGCGCCAGGGCCGGGGTGATCACCCCGGTGTCGGCGTGCGCGTCGGGATCGGAGGGCATCGCCCAGGCGTGGCGCAACATCGTGTTCGGGGAGGCCGACATCGCGATCTGCGGTGGCGTCGAGGTCAGGATCGAAGCGGTCGCGATCGCGGCGTTCGCGCAGATGCGGATCGTGATGTCGACCAAGAACGACGACCCGGTCGGCGCCTGTCGCCCGTTCGACCGCGACCGGACCGGCTTTGTGTTCGGCGAGGCCGGCGCCCTGATGGTCATCGAAACCGAAGAGCACGCCAAGGCCCGCGGCGCCAACATCCTGGCCCGCATCATGGGCGCCAGCATCACCTCCGACGGCTACCACATGGTCGCCCCGGACCCCAACGGCGAACGCGCCGGGCACGCGATGAGCCGCGCCATCCAGCTCGCCGGCCTGTCCCCCAGCGACATTCACCACGTCAACGCGCACGCCACCGGCACCTCGGTCGGTGACGTCGCCGAGGGCAAGGCCATCAACAACGCGCTGGGCCCCCACGGCGGCAACGCCGCCGTCTACGCGCCGAAGGCGGCCCTGGGCCACTCGGTGGGCGCGGTGGGTGCCGTGGAATCGATCCTGACCGTGCTCGCGCTGCGCGACCAGGTCGTCCCGCCGACGCTGAACCTGGAAAACCTCGACCCCGAGATCGACCTGGACGTGGTGGCGGGCAAACCCCGCCCGGGGAACTACGAGTACGCGATCAACAACTCGTTCGGGTTCGGCGGACACAACGTGGCGACCGTCTTCGGGCGGTACTGACCGATACGTATCGGAGCGCATCGAAACCGCTTATCGCGGAATGTGTTTTCGCCGCACTGACCAACCCGTGGGGTCGCATCCTCGAACACCGTTTGGTGCACCGGGTGCGGGGTACTGGACCGACTATGGCCTTCGCCGACTACCAAAACGAGTTGTACGACCAGTCGCTGCACGGAAATCAGCCGCAGTACCCGATCAGGTTCGAGGACCTGGAGAAAAAGGCCGCGGCGGCGATGACACCGAAGGTGCTGCAGTACGTCGCGGGCGGCGCCGGTGACGAGCACACCCAGCGCGCCAACTGCGCGGCCTTCAAGCGGTGGGGACTGTATCCGCGGATGGGGGTCGCGCCCGAGGAGCGCGACATGTCCGTCGAGCTGTTCGGCATGAGGTTCCCGTCTCCGATCTTCATGGCACCCATCGGCGTCATCGGGGTGTGCGATCCGGACGGCCACGGGGACATACTCTGCGCCCGGGCCTCCGTCCGTACCGGCGTCCCGTTCTTCGTGGGCACGCTCACGTCCGACCCCATGGAGGTCGTCGCGGCCGAACTGGGCGATACGCCGGCGTTTTTCCAGCTGTACACGCCGCCGGATCGCAAGATGGCCGCCAGCCTGGTGCACCGCGCCGAGGCGGCCGGCTTCAAAAGCATCGCCGTCACCCTGGACACCTGGGTCACCGGCTGGCGGCCCCGCGACCTCAGCGGCGGGAACTACCCCCAGGTGCCCAGCGGGTGTCTGGCCAACTACACCAGCGATCCGGTTTTTCGCGCCAAGCTGAGCCGCGGCGAAGACGCCACCGAGGCGGCGGTGCGCAAGCTGCCGATTTTCGGCGGCCCGTTCCGGTGGGAGGACCTGGAGTGGCTGCGGTCGGAGACCGACCTGCCGCTGATGGTCAAGGGCATCTGCCATCCCGACGACGTTCGCCGCGCCAAAGACATTGGCGTGGACGGCATTTACTGCTCCAACCACGGCGGGCGACAGGCCAACGGCGGGCTGCCCTGCCTGGATTGCCTGCCCGACGTGCTCGAGGCGGCCGACGGGCTGCCGGTGCTGTTCGACTCCGGTGTGCGCAGCGGGGCCGACATCATCAAGGCGCTCGCGCTGGGGGCGACCGCCGTCGGGATCGGCCGGCCCTACGCCTACGGGCTGGCGCTCGGGGGCGTCGACGGCATCGTGCACGTGCTGCGCTCGCTGCTGGCCGAGGCGGATCTGATCATGGCCGTCGACGGATATCCCTCGCTCAAGGACCTGACCCCCGAGGCGCTGCGGCCCACCTACTCGTAACTCCCCTCGAGATACCAGCGCCGCTGGCGATAGCACAACAGCAACGCGCGCTCGCTCTCCAGCAAGATCTGGGCGCGGGCGGTGCGACCCCCTCTCGGTCCGACCCTTGGTCCGCCCCCATTGCCGGCCGCGGGCCGATCGTCCCACCACCGCTCGTCGACCGGCCAGGGCCCGGCCCACCAGCACAGCCGCTCGTCTCGGCCCTGGGTGATCATCCGGGCGGGGTCGGCGGAGAACAGCCCGCGGTTGGTCACCCGTATCGGATTCCCTTGGGCGTCAAGCAGTTCCACCGGATCGTCCAGCAACACCGCCGGTGACGGCTCGGGCAGCCGGCCGGGCCACGGCAGATCGGGATCGGCCCGCGGCACCGGCTCGTCGCCCAGCGGGATCAGCGTGATGCGCTCGGCCGGCCCGCGACCACCGGACAGCACCGGCACTCGCACCGCCTCCGGCCCGAGCAGGCCCTGCACCCGCACCAGCGCCCGGCGGGCCCGCAGCCTGTCCTCCTCCCCCAGCCCGCCCCAGAGCGGCAATTGCAGCGCCTCGGCGGATACCACCTCCACCGCGGCCAGCCGCAACAGTGTCACCGCGGCGGTGGGCCGGGGATCGCGCGCGGTGCGGTTGCTCAACCAGCCGTCGAGTTGCCAGCGCACCCGGTCGGCGGTGGCGTCCTCGGTCAACGGCTCGGCGCATCGCCACACCCGATGGCGTTCTTCGCCGTTGGCGGTGACGGCGTGGATGGCCAGCCGGGTGCATCCCACGCCGGCGGCCATCAGCTTCTGGTGCAGCGCGCCGGCCAGCGAGCGCCCGGCGAATGCCGCAGCATCGACCCGGTCGATCGGCGGATCGCAGTCCAGCACGGCCTCGAACTCGGCCGGCGGTTCCCGCCCGGAGGGCGGCCGTTCGGGCTCGCCGCGGGCCAACCGGTGCGCGCTCACCCCGTCGGCGCCGAACCGGGAGGCCACGTCGCTGCGCGACAGCGCCGCGAACTGCCCGATGGTGCGAATCCCCATCCGCCACAACAGGTCCGTCAGCTCTTCCCGGCCCGGACCGGACAGGCTCGGCTCGGTGGCGAGTTGGCGGATGGACAGCACCGACAAAAACCTCGCGTCGTCTCCCGGCTCGACGACGCGGCCCGCCCGCGCCGCGAAGACCGCGGTGGACAACTGGTCGGCGATCCCGACCTGACACTCGGCGCCGGCTGCGGCCACCGCGTCGATCAGCCGTTCGGCGGCGGTGGCCTCGGACCCGAAATAGCGGGCCGCCCCGCGCACCGGCAACACCAGGAGCCCGGGCCGCAGCACCTCGGCGCGTGGCACCAGATCGTCCACCGCCGCGATCACCGCTTCGAAGAAGCGGGCGTCACGGTCCGCGTCTGCGGTGGTGACATGCAGTTGCGGGCACCGGGCCGCCGCCTCCCGGCGCCGCAGCCCCCGCCGCACCCCCACCGCTCGGGCGGCCGACGAGCAGGCGATCACCCGGTTGGCCAACGTGACCGCGACCGGGACGGTCGCGGACAGATCCGCGGCCGCCGCGACCGCGGGCCAATCCATGCACCAGATCGCCAAAACCCTTGAACCAGAAGGGGTTACCACCGGAATTCACCCCGCTCGTGCTTGCGGCATCACCCGTCGCCCCGCACACATCCCGCTGACCTGCAGCCGCACCCCGCTGATCCGCCCGAATCCGGGGGCGGGCGCTCCCCAGTGGGGGGTGATCTCATATCCACAGACCCGGGCCGCGAGCCGCGTCGGCGCCCCCTGCCATTCGCCGCCGGTGACCAACAGGGTGCACCCCTTGTTGCGGGCCCGCGCCACCACCGCCCGCGCCCGGGTCGGCGGCACCCGGCGCCCGCCCAGCCCGAGGACCACCAGATCCATGCCGTCGACGAGCACCGCGGCCACCTCCACCGGATCGGTTCCGGGATCCGGTATCACCGCGAGCCGGCTCAGGTCCGCCCCCATCTCCGCGGCGGCCAGCAGCCCGATATCCGGCTGGCCGATGATCGCGGCGTTGCCACCGGCCGCCGTGACCGCGGCGACCATGCTCAACAGCAGCGATCGGGCACCCGAGAGCACCGCCACCGTTCCCCGCGGCAGCGGCGCCGGCAACAGGTCCGCCAGCCACTGCGGCAGCGCCAGCTGGGATTCCGAGTCCAGCAGCTCGTCGGCGGGCGCGCCGACGGGTGATCCGGCCCTCTTTGCGGAGATGCCCGCCATCCGCCGGCGCAGCGATTCGAGCTGCTCAGCACGGGTTTCTTCGTGGTGACTGGAGGCAAAAGCCGCGGTCATGACCTAGCCTCCTTGATCACCATTCGAAAATATGTTCGAAGTAAACACCTGCCCTCTGACAACCGTCAAGCGACGGGAGGGGCGGCTTTATGCGATCGATACCGGTGGGGCTGATGGTGTCTTTTGGGCGGGATTTTTAGCCGCCGGGCGACGGCTATGCCGCCCATGCGGCGAGCCATCCGCGACCCTTGCCATGTCAACCCAGCAAGCATATGGTTGCAATACCCAAGCGTTTGATTGGACGGTGCCCATGGCCGACAGCACCCGCGATCGGATCCTCAACGAGGCGCTGCGACTCTTCGCCGAGCACGGCTATGCCGGCACGTCGATCGCGTCGATCGAGAAGGCAGCCGGCCTGTCCCCGCACTCGGGATCCCTCTACACCCATTTCGGGTCGAAGGAACAGGTCATGGCCGCCGCTGTCGAGCGAGCCATCCAGACCGCCGACGCGAGCTTCACTCTCGCGCCGATGTTGTCGCTCGGCAATCTGGAGGCCGAGCTGACATTGGTTGCCCGGGGCTCATTGGTGCTGATGACCAACTGGCGCGATCTGATTCGCGTGATGGTCAAGGAAGGCGACCGCTTTCCCAATGTGATGGCCGATGCCCGAGATCGCCTCTTCGTCAGGTCGCATCAGTTTCTCGCCAAGTGGCTCGAAGGCAAAGCGCCACAAGATGGTTCACCCGACCGCGATTTCGAGGCGATTACCGCGATCTGGCTCGGAGCGATCGAAAACTATTGGATCGCCGCGTCTATGCACGACGATCGCCCACTCGGAATCGACGAGGAGCGATTCGTTCGGCAATGGGTTCTCACGCTGATGACCGCGATCGGAGCAGGGAAATGACAAAAGCGCACTTCGATCTCAACGATCCCGCGGTGATCGCGGACCCCTACCCGCACTATGCGCGGCTACGCGATCACGCTCCGGTCTATCACTGCGCGGACCCGGATCTGTGGATACTCAGCCGTCACGACGACGTGGCGGTCGCGGTGCGCGATGCCACGCGGTTCTCCTCCGACCTGGGCAAGTCGTCGCGTTTCGACGACAACCCGTTTAACCCCACGATGAAGGTCCCGCACCTGCTCGCCGCAATGCTGGGTCGCATTGCGCCGATTCGCACCGTATTGACCAGCGATCCGCCCGAGCACACCCAGTTGCGCCGCAAAGTGAGCCGGGCCTTCACACCGAGACGAATCACCGCCTGGGAGCCGCGAATTCAGGAGATCGCCGAAAGCCTCGTCGACGACATCGTCGCCAAGGCCGGCAACGAGCCGATTGATCTGGTTGCCAACCTGGCATCGCCGCTGCCGACGATCGTGATCGCCGAGATGATGGGCATTCCGGCCGATCGCCACAACGACTTCAAGCGCTGGTCGGACAACCTGGTCAACGGGCTGCTCACCGGTGGCAGCAAGACCAAGATGCTGGCCGGCATAGCCGAGATCACTTGGTTCTTCGCGAATACGGTACGCAGTCGGCGCCGCAACCCCGGCGACGACCTCGTCAGCCTCCTGATAGCCGGCGACCGTGACACCGAGGCGCTCAGCCTGGTGGAACTCATCAACTTCTGCGTCCTGCTCTTGGTCGCCGGCAACGAGACGACCACCAATCTCATCTCTAACGCGATGCTGGCGCTGCTGGATCGGCCGAACCTGTGGCAGCAGATCACGGCCGATCCGGCCTTGGCCGCCACCGCGGTGGAGGAGACGCTCCGGTTTGACGGACCCGGCCAGGGCCTGCTCAGGATCGCCGCGACCGACATCACCATCGGCGACACCACCATCCCCGCCGGCGCCAGGGTGCTGCCACTGATCGGCTCCGCAAACCGCGATCCGCGTCATTGGGACGACCCGGACGAGTTCCGCATCGACCGAAACTCCTACGAGCACATCGCGTTCGGCTCCGGCATCCATTTCTGCATCGGCAACGCTCTGGCCCGGATCGAAGGTCGCGCGGCGATCGAGACACTCGCGCGTCGGTTACCGCACCTGGCACGGGCCGGGACGCCGATCCGGATCGCCAGCCCGGTGCTACGGGGACACCGGTCACTGCCAGTCGTCATCGACCGTAGAGAGCGACTCAGCCCAGCACCCGCACCGGCACGTTGTTCCAGCCGATGACGTTGGTCATGGCCACCCGGTGCAGCCCCTCCCGCACGATCGCGTAGCGCGGCATGTGATCCAGCAGCTTGTCCAGCGCGACGGCGCTCTCCGTCCGGGCCAGCGCGGCGCCCAGGCAACTGTGCACCCCGTAGCCCAACCCCAGGTTCTGCGCCTGGCTGCGGTCCCGGTTGATGTCGAAAACGTCCGCGTCGGTGAACGCCCGCTCGTCCCTGTTGGCCGAGCCCACACAGAGCAGGACGGGGTTTCCGGCGGGGATCGTGGTGCCGTGCAACTCAACGTCTTTCATGGTGTACCGCACCAGGTACTGTGCGGGCGCCTCCCACCGCAGCAACTCCTCCACCGCGGCGGGAATCCGGCTGCGGTCCTCGAGCAACATCTGCCATTGATCTGGGTGCTCGGCGAAAGTGACCACCGCGTTGCCCACCAACTTGGTGACCGTCTCCGCACCCGCCCCGCCCAACATTGAAGCGAAGCCGGCGATCTCGACGTCGTCGAGTTTGGTTGCCACGCCGTCGCGCTCGACTTCGGCGGCGATCAGATCGCTGATCATGTCGTCCTGCGGATTGGCGTGCCGTTCTTGGATGATGTTGTAGTAGATCAGTCCGGTCTCGATGCCCGCCTGAACGCCCTCTTCGGGCGTCGCGACGTTGCCGTACTCCCGCTCCAGCGTCTTGTCCAGGAGAAGGCGGACCCGCTGGCGGAGCTCGGCGGGCACGCCGAGCAGCCGGGTGATCACTTCCACGGGAAACAACGCCGAAAAGTCCTGCACCACATCGAATTCGACGGGATCGGCCGCGGCGAGAAATCGTTCGATCTGTTGGACGACCAGCCGACGCTGGCGTTCGATGGCGCGCGGCGTGAACACCTTGTTCACCAGGTTGCGCATCCGGCGGTGCTGGGGCGGATCCATCATGATGATCAGCGGCGGCACGGGATTACCGGACTGCACCATCTCGAGATCGACCCCGCGCGAGGACGAGAATGTTTCGAAGTCTTTGATGGCGGCCGCGACATCGGCGTGACGGGTCAGCGCATAGAAGTCGTAACGCTCGTTGTAATAGACGGGCTCCTCGTCGCGCAGCCGCCGGTAGGTGGCGTAGGGGGCGTTGAAGAAGTCGTTCGAAAACGGATCAAAGACAAGTTTCGAGGCGGTCAACGCGTCCTCCTGGATCCACCGACGGGCAGACCGGCCGCGGCGCGGATCTCGCGGCGGGCCACCGCCGGGTCGTTATCCGGGAATACGTAGTGGCTCAAGGCGACTCGCGCGATTGCGCCCGCCAGGTTGCGGCTGTTGACCGCGTTATCGAAACCGTCCTCGCGAGCGCATTTCTCCAAGACGGGCAGCAATCCTTCGATGATCATGGGTAACGCCCGGGCCATCTGTTGATGGGCGAAGCCCGGCTCCAAGTCGAGCTGACGCCCGGGGGGCTGCTCCTCGACGAACGTCGCCACGACGTCGATCGCGGCTTCCAGTCGTGCGACTCCGGTTACCCCGATCATCGCCCTCTCCATGGCGGTGCTGAAGCGCCGGTACTCCTGCTTGCCCAGCGCGTCGATGAGATCTTCTTTGCAGTCGAAGTAGCGGTAGATCGTCGGCCGCGACACCCCCGCCAGGGTCGCCACATCCGACAAGGACAATTTCCGGGCGCCGGTCCGCAGCACGAGGCGGCGTGCGGCGTCGAGTATCCGATCGCCGAGATCGCCGTGATCCGAACCGGATCGGCGAGCCTCGGCCGTCGACGCTTTCACGCGGCCACCGGATCGAGCCGGCCGAGTTCGCGCAGCCACGGGATCAGCAGGCGCAGCCCGTCGTCGAAGGACATCGGGTGGTAGCCCAGCCGCCTGGTGGTCAGGTTGTCGTCGGCTCTGGGCTTGCGCACGTCTTTGGCCGCGGCCTCGGCGATGGCCATTAAGGTCGGTCCGAACTCGGCGGTCAACGCTTGCGGATCCGACCGGTAGTCGAGATCCTCGACGCGGTGGTCGATTCCGGCGATCTCGCAGGCCCGGTTGATGCCGGCGGCGGTGCTGATGGTGTCTTGCGGCTGGCCGATCAACAGATAGCGCTCACCGGCCACCCCGCGGTCCAGCGCCGCAATCGAGCCCTTCGCGACGTCCCGGCCCGCCACCCATGTCACGGGAAACGCAAGGTAGCGCTTGATCTTTCCGCGCATGCCGGCCAGCAACACCCGGTTGAAGCTGGTCCGGTGCAGGGCCCGTTCCACCACCGGGGCCGGCCCGAAGATCGCGCCGGGATGGCAGGTCAGCACGTCCTCGCCCGCGGCGGCACGTTGGTGAGCCTCGAGGAAGGCGGCGAGCTTGGTGACCGTATAGGGGTCGTCGGGCGGCTGTTGGAGAACGGGAGCCTCTTCGAAGTCGAGGTCGGTGCTCAGATCGATGAACGTGGCCGTGCTCAGGGCGACGACCCGACGCATGCCGTGGCTTTTCGCCGCGTCGAGCACGTTGGTTGTGCCGATCATGTTGACCGCTTTGAAATCCTCGAGGTCCTGACTGGCCCCGCCCAGCAGCGCCGCGCAGTGGATCGCCGCCTCGGCGCCCTTGGCCGCGCGAAGCACGTCGTCGGCGTCGCTGATGTCGCCCTTGACCAATTCGACGCCGATGGCGGCCAGCACCGCCGCCTCGTCCGGGTTGCGGACCAGCGCGCGGACGTGGTCTCCGCGCTCGATCAGCTGTTCGCAGACGTTGCCGCCGGTCTGGCCGGTGGCGCCGGTGACGAAGATGGTGCTGGCCATGGCGGCGGCCCCTTCCCTGGCTACATATGAGACAAATCAAGTAAATATCGTAACGCTTGACTTGCTATTCCTCTAGGATTAGTCCATGACGCTCGATCCGGCAAGCATTCTTTTGACCGACCGTGTCGCCGTCGTCACCGGCGGCGGTGCGGGCATCGGTCGCGGCATCGCCGCGGGACTGACACGATTTGGCGCGAAGGTGGCGATCTGGGAGCGCAACCCCGAATCGTGCGCGGCGGCCGCGGCCGAGATCGGCGCGCTCGGCATTCCCACCGACGTCCGCGATAGCGCCGCGGTCGACACCGCGCTGACGCAGACCACCGCCGAACTCGGCCCGGTCACGATCCTGGTCAACAATGCCGGTGGGGTCTTCTGGTCCGGGATCCTCGACACCAGCGAGAACGGCTGGGACGCGCTGTACAAATCCAACCTGCGCCACGTCTACCTGTGCACCCAACGGATCGCGCGCGGCTTGGTTGAGCGCCGGTTGGCGGGCAGCATCATCAGCGTCACCTCGATCGAAGGCGCCCGCGCCGCACCGGGTTACGCCACCTATGCGGCGGCCAAGGCCGGGGTCATCAATTACACCAAAACCGCGGCCCTCGAACTCGCGCCGCATGGGATCCGGGTCAACGCGCTGGCACCCGATATCACCTTGACCGAAGGGATCATGCACGTGGCACCCCCGGGCTCCGAAGAGCGGTTCGGGCTCACGGTCCCGATGGGTCGCGCGGGACGGGTCGACGAGATGGCCGGCGCGGCAGTGTTTCTCGCCTCCGACATGTCGAGCTACATCACCGGCCAGACGATCCATGTCGACGGCGGCACCCACGCCGCCGGTGGCTGGTACCACCACCCCGAGACCGGCGCCTACGCCCTGGGCCCCACTAACAGCTAGGACGAACCATGCCACGCATCGAGCCGATCCCGATGGACCGATTGAGCACGGCTTCGCGCCGCATCGTGGATGCGGGCATGGCAGACGGCCGCTACGCCACACCGGTTCCCTTGCAGATATTCGCTTACCGCAGTGCGCAATTGGCCCAGGTGGACATGGCCAGAACACAGCTGGGAGCGGACACGCTGCTGGGCGGCCGGATACTGGAACTGCTGCGCATACGCAGTGCCCAACTGGGCGAGTGCGAGCCGTGCAGCCAATCACGCAAGCACGATTCGATCACCGAGGACGATGTGGCGTGCCTGCTGGCCCCACAGCACGACTCTTTGACGCCGCAGGAGCGCCTGGCCGTGGAATTCCTGGACCGCCTGTCGGGCGACCATCATTCGATCGACGACGAGTTTTATCGGCGATTGGGCGAGCATTTCACCGCCGCGCAGATCGTCGAACTCGGCTTCACCTGCGCCTCGACGATGGGGCTGCACCGCTTTCTGCACACCCTCGACGTGTACGGCGAATCGATCCCGGTCATCGGCTACTCCCCCGACCAGGTCGATGCCGCCCATCCGCAAGGGCAGCGCTGATCGCTTCGAGCGACAACCCCAGGCCGCCGAGGCAGAAACGCTGCACGCGATCCCGGATCTGGTCGGGATCCCGGCTCGCCGTCGCCCAGTGCCGTTCGACATTGGACCACACCACGCCCTGGATGGAGAGCGCCTCAACATCGGGATCGATCTCTGGAAATATGCCCAGATCCCTTCCGCGCGCGAGTTCTTGGACAAGCGGGTGCAGTATTTCGCGATACGCGGGGGCAACGATTTCGGGAGCGGCGAACATCTGGCGTTGCGCCTCGATCGACATCTGGCGTAGGTCAGCGCGGATCTGCTGATTGAAGGCGAGGTCGAGTCGGCCGGCGATCCAGGCCAACACCGCACGAACCGGATCGACTCCCGACATGCGTTGCTGCAGCCGCGCGACCTCACCGCGAGCCATCTCCAGGAATACCGCCGCCACCAGCTGATCCTTGGAGTCGAAGTGACGGTAGAACGCCCGGGTGCTCAGCTGCGTCCTGCTGAGCAGCGCAGCGACAGACAGTGCCTGGACTCCTTCGGTCCGAACGACTTCGGCGGCCGCGGACACGATCGCGGCGTGTACCTGCGGATCGGGTTCGAGTTTTTGACGCCCGCCGGCCCGATCAGGCCGAAGCATCGTAGGTCGCCATGTAGTCGCTGAACGCCTCGTGCACCCGCGCAGGGGTCAACCCGTAGTCGGCCAGGTCGTAGGTGTGGGTGCCGCGGTGACCGGGCTTGTGTTCCTCGGCCCACTGGCGAACCTTGGCCCGCGCCGAGTCGGTGAACCTCAGACCGAGCCTTTCGTAGCTGTCGGCCACGGTGGTGACCGGGTCGGATTGCAGGGCGGCAAACGAAACGTCGACAAACCGGTCGTCACCGAACTTCCTGCGGAATTCCATGGCCCGACGCATGCCCTCGGCCCACCATGCCAGCTGCTCGGCGCCGAGCTCTTCGGGGTCTTTTCGGTCACTGCTCCAGCTTCGGACGTAGGCGATGAGACTGCAGACCGATCCCAAAACCTTGGCCGGATCACGGTGGCTCCACAGAAATTTCGCGTCCGGATAGGCTTCGACGAACGCGTCGAGGGCGAACATGTGCACCGGGGTGCGCAGGTGCCACAGGTTCGGTTTGCAATGCCATTGCAGCAATTTGAGCACGTCGCGGTGGAACGCGTAGGTTTCGCGCATGTCGTTGCGCAGCAGCCATTCCACGTAGCCGGGCACGCGCACCACGCCGTCGAAGTGGAAGGTGCGAAAGCTCATGCCCATCAGGTCCTGGCATTCGGTCGCGGCCTCGGGTTCGGAATTGGTCATGGCCCGGAAATCGGGGAACATCTGCTCGATCATCGCGATGCCGTCGGCGCACTGCGCGATGCGCGGGTCGCTGTGCTGGGTGGCGGCCTCGGGCGGCGGAGTCGGTGCCTGAGATTCCCACGTGCGCAGCGACCTGAATTGTGGGTCGGCAGAAACTAATTGACTCAGCGCGGTGGTGCCGGTGCGGGGCAGGCCGAGGACGACGACGGGACCCTCGACCATTTCGTCGACGATCTCGGGATGCTGCTTGTAGGTTTCCACGATCTTCAGCCGCTGGATGAGGGCGTTGCTGATGGTGGCGTGCTGGATGACGCGGCCGAGGTCGTTGAGTTCGGCTTCGGTGTTCAATGCGTCGACGGTGCGCTCGAGGCCCTCACGGTAGTAGGACGAACCGAAGTCGTCGAGCCCGGTGGCGGCGCGCGCACCGTCTTCGAGGTCGTCAGCCGAGAAGCTCACCGGTAGAACCTTTCGTGTACGGCGCGGCGACGGGCCTCGATGACGTGCGCGCGTTCGGCGGGAGTGATCATCGTGGTCTCTGCCGGCAACGCCGCCACGACGTCGTCGACCTTCACGACCCGTGTGTCGGGCACCGGCGCGGTTTGCGTTCGGACGCAACGCAAAAGCATCGCGCCGTTGCTGTGGCCCGCGGTGTCGAGCCAGTTCGCCACCCCGGGATCAGTTGCGGAAATGACGGCGCGAAAGACCCCGTCGGGGTCGATGACCGCCTGGTGGCCGTTGAGGCTGGATTGATGGCGGCCGTAGTGGATCGTCTCCAACCACGGGTTGCCCAACGAGATGCTCCAGTAGACCCCCTCGGGGGGCTGTACCGCGAGGATGAGCGCCTCGTCGGGCCCGAGCTCGAATCGCCCGATCACAGGCCGATTTTCGGCGGCAGCGCCCATCTCGGTCATGTCCATCGGCGGAATGAATCCGTTGGCGGGCGGCATCGCACCGAAGTCGAGAAAGAACTTCAGGTTGTCGTAGACGAAGTCCCCCAGGGCGTAAAGCTGTTGGGCGACCGAGGAATCCAGCTCGACCGAACGGACTTCGGGTACCACTTCTTCCCCGACGCGCTCGATGTGCAGCGACGCGGGAACCTCGGTGTCCCAGTCGTAGAAGAAGTTTCGTACGGTCAGCGTCGGGTGCTCCCCCGCCAGCCGCAACCAGTTGCCCTCGTGCTCGTCGGCCGAGAGGATCGCCTCGAAGCGCCCATCCGTGTCGACGTCGAGGTCGTCGACGAGGCAATTGGAGGTGGCCGCGATTCCGTCCATGGTTTGCAACCCGACGTAGCGGGCCGTCCCCCGGTTGCCGAAGAGCCGATAGGTCTCGCCGGCGCGCAGGCTCGCGTTCAGGTACACGCAGTCGGGGCATTCCAGGCCCCAGGTGACGATGTCGTCCATGCTGGCGCGATTGACGGCGAGCACCGGGTCGGGATCGGCCCGCAGCGCCATGTCGGTGCCGACCGCCAGGAGCACCATCAGGTGACGCATCCCCGACGCATAGTCGAGGCGGTTCTTGTTGACCGGTGCGCTCCGGACGAGTTGTTCGGCCGCGTTCAGCCGCTCCTGGAGGTGCGCCCAGGCCTGGGAGAGGTCGGCCGCCGGGCCGTCCCCTGGTGACAGCGCCGCCTCCGCGATCGAGTGCGGCAGCCAGGCCATCGGGTTCTTCCAGGCTGGTTGTGCCTGTTCACGGGTTTGCTCGGCCACCTTGTCCTCCAGCCGGCGTCGGCGCCACGACCAATTGAAAATGGTGTTTTCAATTGCGCCATGCGTACCACTCGGATGGAGGGACTGTCAATGGGACGGGTCGTCGGCGAAGCGCGTCACGCCCGGGCGGCTACTCCCACTCGATGGTGCCCGGCGGTTTGCTGGTGATGTCGAGCACCACGCGGTTGACCTCGGCCACCTCGTTGGTGATGCGGGTCGAGATGCGCTCCAGCACCTCGTAGGGAACCCGGGTCCAGTCGGCGGTCATGGCGTCCTCACTGGTCACCGGCCGCAGCACGATCGGGTGCCCGTAGGTGCGGTTGTCGCCCTGCACGCCGACCGAGCGGACGTCGCCCAGCAGCACCACCGGGCACTGCCAGATCAGGCTGTCCAGGCCGGCGGCGGTCAGCTCCTCGCGCGCGATCGAGTCCGCCCGCCGCAGGGTGTCCAACCGCTGCGCGGTGACCTCGCCGACGATCCGGATGCCCAGGCCGGGACCCGGAAACGGTTGGCGCGCAACGATTTCCTCCGGCAAGCCCAGCTCGCGCCCGACCGCGCGCACCTCGTCCTTGAACAGCAGCCGCAGCGGCTCGACGAGTTTGAACTTCAGGTCGCCGGGCAGGCCGCCGACGTTGTGGTGGCTCTTGATGTTCGCGGTGCCGCTGCCGCCACCGGACTCCACCACATCGGGATACAGCGTGCCCTGGACGAGGAAGTCAACGCCGGAACCGTCGGAAGCGTTGTCCCCCACAATGTCTCGCACCGCGCCCTCGAACGCCCGGATGAACTGGCGGCCGATGATCTTGCGCTTGCCTTCGGGATTGGTCACGCCCGCGAGCGCGTCGAGGAAGGTGTCGGCCGCGTCGACGGTCACCAGGTTGGCGCCGGTGGCGGCCACGAAGTCGCGCTGCACCTGCGCGCGCTCGCCCTCGCGCAGCAGCCCGTGGTCGACGAAGACACAGGTCAGGCGGTCGCCGATGGCGCGCTGCACCAGCGCGGCGGCCACCGCGGAATCCACGCCGCCGGACAGCCCGCAGATCGCGTGGCCGTCGCCGATCTGGGCGCGCACCTGCTCGACCAGCGCCTCGGCGATGTTGGCGGCCGTCCAGTCCGCGCCGAGCCCGGCGAAGTCGTGCAGGAAGCGGCTGAGCACCTGCTGCCCGTGCGGGCTGTGCATCACCTCCGGGTGGTACTGCACCCCGGCCAGGCGACGGGCCCGGTTCTCGAAGCCGGCCACCTGCGCGCCCGCGCTGCTGGCCACCACCTCGAATCCGTCCGGCGCGGCGGTGACCGCGTCGCCGTGGCTCATCCACACCGGCTGGACGCTGGGCAATCCCGAATGCAGTTCGCCGCCAAGGACTTTCAGTTCGGTCCGGCCGTATTCGCTGGTGCCGGTGTGGGCGACGGTCCCGCCCAGCGCCTGCGCCATGGCCTGAAACCCGTAACAGATGCCGAACACCGGCACCCCGAGATCGAACAGCGCCGGGTCGAGCTGAGGGGCACCGTCGGCGTAGACACTGGACGGCCCGCCGGAGAGCACCAGCGCCAGCGGGTCGCGGGCCTTGATGTCCTCGGCCGTGGCGGTGTGCGGGATGACCTCGGAGAAAACCCGGGCCTCGCGGACCCGGCGGGCGATCAGCTGCGCGTACTGCGCGCCGAAGTCCACGACGAGCACCGGTCGAGCCGGCGGTCCGGACGTACCCGATGTTTGCGCGTTTCCAGTGGATTCGGCCACGCAGGCGAGTCTAGTGGCCACCTGCGCCGGCCCCGCCCGAGAGGCCTCCCGCGGAAACGTGGTGCGCAACGCGCCGCTGCGGCGAATTTTATGCCTTTGATATGAGGGGGGCGGGCCCGTCTTGATAACGACAATCATTTTCAATTAACTGGTCGAGGATTCTGCAACCTCGCCCAGCCCAGGAGTTGCCCTGATGGCGTTGCCCGCCGCGATCCCCCCGCCGATCGCCGACCGCAGCGGGGGTGTCCGACGATGACCGCACCGATGTGGATGGCGTCCCCGCCGGAGGTGCACTCAGCGTTGCTGAGCAGTGGCCCGGGACCGGCGTCGCTGTTCGCCGCGGCGGCGGCGTGGAGTTCGATGGGCGCCGAATACGCCTCGGCGGCAGAAGAACTCAGCGCGCTGCTGACGTCGACGCAGGCCGGCGCGTGGCAGGGGCCCAGCGCCGAATCCTACGTTGCCGCGCATACCCCCTATCTGGCGTGGTTGACGCAGGCCAGCGCGCACAGCGCCGCGGCGGCCGCCCAGCACGAGACGGCGGGCACCGCCTACACCGCCGCGTTGGCGGCGATGCCGACCCTGCCCGAGCTGGCCACCAACCACGTCGTCCACGGCGCCCTGGTGGCGACGAATTTCTTTGGGATCAACACCATTCCGATCGCGGTCAACGAGGCCGACTATGCGCGGATGTGGGTCCAGGCCGCCGGCACGATGGCGACCTACGAAGCCGTCTCCACCGCGACGGTGGCGGCCATACCGCCGACGGACCCGGCGCCGCCCATCCTCAAGTCCGAGGCCACCGCCCAACACGACCACGAGGAGGACGACGACCACCACGACCACGAGCACGGATTCGACAGTCCGCTCAATCAGTTCATCGCTCAGATCCTGCGGCTGTTCGGCATCGACTGGGATCCGGTCGAGGGGACCCTCAACGGCTTGCCCTACGAGGCCTACACCAACCCCGGCGACGTGCACTGGTGGGTGGTTCGAGCCCTCGAGCTGTTTTCGGATTTTCAGCAATTTGGGGCGCTGTTGCAGGAAAACCCGGCGGCGGCCTTCGAGTTCATCACCAACCTCGTGCTGCTCGACTGGCCGACTCACCTGGCCCAGCTCGCCAGTTGGCTCCCGACGCAGCCCCAGTTGCTGCTGCTGCCGATGCTCGTCGCGGTGGCCCCCTTCGGGGCGCTGGGCGGTTTTGCGGGCCTGGCGGCGCTGACGCCCCCGGCTGCGCCCGCCGCGGTGCCGGCGGCCCCTCCCGCCGTCCCGTCCGGCCTGCCCGCGGCGCTGGTCACGCCGGCCATCGCCGCCCCCGCCCCGGCCGTCGCGCCGGCGCCGGCGCCGGCGCCCGCGCCCACGGTCAGCACGGTGGCCAGCCCGGCACCGCCCGCGCCGCCGGCCCCGGGCGCTGCCCCATTCGTGCCTCCCTACGCCCTCGCGCCTCCCGGCATCGGGTTCGGTTCCGGCATGAGTGCGGGCGCCGCCGCCGGCGCGAAAAGGAAGGCGCCCGAGCCTGATTCGGCCACGACCGTCGCCGCGGCGGCCGCACGGGAGGCGGCGCGGGCCCGGCGGCGCCGGCGGGCGCGGCAACGAGATCACGGCGACGAGTTCATGGACATGAACGTCGACGTCGATCCCGACTGGGACGAGCCGGCGACGACGGCGTCGCAACGCGGCGCCGCACCCCTGGGCTTCGCCGGCACGGCGCGCAAGCAACCCGTCGCCGCGGCCGGGCTGGCCACGATGGGCGGCGACGAATTCGGCGACGGACCCCGGATGCCGATGATCCCGGGCACCTGGACCCCGGACGACGGCAATGGGGCGCACCACAGCAAGGATTGAGGTCCCGGCGCAATACCCGGTCATCCCTGGCGACATGCACGTTGGCATGGTGGAGTAGATAGCGCCCAACCCCGATACCCGAGAGTGAGTACCCGTGCTGGGTCTGCCAGAGAAGGTGCGCGCCTGCCTGTTCGACCTCGACGGCGTGCTCACCGACACCGCCAGTGTGCACACCAAGGCCTGGAAGGCCATGTTCGACGCGTACCTGTCCGACCGGGCCAAGCGCACCGGCGACGAGTTCGTGCCCTTCGACGCGGCCGCGGACTACCGCGAATACGTGGACGGCAAGAAGCGCGAGGACGGGGTCCGGTCGTTTCTGGAAAGCCGTGGCATCGAGCTGCCCGACGGCAGCCCCGACGACCCCGATGACGCCGAGACGGTCTACGGCCTGGGTAACCGCAAGAACGACATGTTCCAGAAGGTCCTCAAGCAAGACGGCGTCAAGGTGTTCGACGGGTCGCGGCGCTACCTCGAGGCGGCGTCGGCCGCGGGCCTGGGCATCGCGGTCGTGTCGTCGAGCGCCAACACCCGCGACGTCCTCGAGGTCACCGGCCTGGATCGGTTCGTGCAGCAGCGGGTGGACGGCATCACCCTGCGCCAGGAGCACATCGCCGGCAAGCCGGCACCCGACTCCTACCTGCGGGGGGCGGAATTGCTCGACGTTTCCGCCGAGGAGGCGGCCGTGTTCGAAGACGCCTTGTCGGGAGTGGCGGCCGGCCGGGCCGGTAACTTCGGTTTCGTGATAGGTGTCGACCGAGTGGGCCAAGCCGAGGACTTACGCCGCAACGGCGCGGACGTGGTGGTCAGCGACCTCGCCGAGTTGCTGCAGTCATGATCACCGACGAAGCGTTTCCCGTTGACCCATGGCACGTTCGCGAAACCCAGCTTGACCTCAACCTGCTGGCCCAGTCGGAATCCCTGTTCACCCTGTCCAACGGGCACATCGGGCTGCGCGGCAACCTCGACGAGGGCGAGCCCTACGGCCTGCCGGGCACTTACCTGAACTCCTTCTACGAGATCCGGCCGCTGCCCTACGCCGAAGCCGGCTACGGCTACCCGGAAGCCGGCCAGACGCTCGTCGACGTCACCAACGGCAAGATCATCCGGTTGCTGGTCGAGGACGAGCCCTTCGACGTGCGCTACGGCGAACTGATCTCCCACGAGCGCGATCTCGACCTGCGCGCCGGAACGCTGAAAAGAACCGCGCACTGGCGCTCGCCCGCGGGCAAAGAGGTCAACGTGGTCTCCACCCGGCTCGTCTCCCTGCCGCACCGCGGCCTGGCCGCCATCGAGTACGTCGTGGAAGCGGTCGGCGATTTCGTGCGGGTCACGGTGCAGTCCGAACTGGTCACCAACGAGGACCAGCCCCAGACCTCCGGCGACCCGCGCGTGTCGGCCATCCTGGAGAACCCGCTCGAAGAGGTCGCCCACGAAAACACCGATACCGGAGCGGTTCTCATGCACCGCACCCGCAGCAGCGCGCTGATGATGGCCGCCGGCATGGATCACGAGGTCGAGGTGCCCGGCCGCGTCGAGGTCAGCACCGACGCGCGCGCCGACCTGGCCCGCACCACCGTGATCTGCGGGCTGCGCGAGGGACAGAAGCTGCGCATCGTCAAGTACCTGGCCTACGGCTGGTCGAGCATGCGCTCGCGTCCGGCGCTGCGCGACCAGGTCGCGGCCGCGCTGCATGGCGGCCGCTACAGCGGGTGGCAGGGCCTGCTGGATTCGCAACGGAAGTATCTGGACGATTTCTGGGATTGCGCGGACGTCGAGGTCGAGGGCGACCCCGAATCCCAGCAGGCGGTGCGCTTCGGGCTCTTCCACCTGCTGCAGGCCAGCGCCCGCGCCGAACGCCGCGCCATCGCCGCCAAGGGGCTCACCGGAACCGGCTATGACGGGCACGCCTTTTGGGACACGGAGGGTTACGTGCTGCCGGTCCTGACCTACACCGCGCCGCACACGGTGGCCGACGCGCTGCGGTGGCGGGCGTCCACCCTGGATCTGGCCAAGGAGCGGGCGGCCGAACTGGGCCTCGAGGGCGCCGCCTTCCCCTGGCGGACCATCCGGGGGCAGGAGTGCTCGGCGTACTGGCCGGCCGGCACGGCGGCCTGGCACATCAACGCCGACATCGCGATGGCCTTCGAGCGCTACCGGATCGTCACCGGGGACAACGACCTGGAGGCCGACTGCGGCCTGGAGGTGCTGGTCGAGACCGCCCGGCTCTGGCTCTCGCTCGGCCATCACGACCGGCACGGCGTCTGGCACCTCGACGGCGTCACCGGCCCCGACGAGTACACCGCGGTGGTCCGCGACAACGCCTTCACCAACCTGATGGCCGCGCACAACCTGCACACCGCCGCCGACGCCTGCAACCGCCATCCCGACGCGGCCAAGGCGCTGGGGGTCACCACCGAGGAGGCGGCGGCCTGGCGCGATGCCGCCGACGCCGCCCACATCCCCTTCGACGCCGGCCTGGGCGTCCATCAGCAGTGCGAGGGGTTCACCACCTACGCCGAATGGGACTTCGAGAAGAACACCACCTACCCGCTGCTGCTGCACGAGGCCTACGTGCGGCTCTACCCCGCGCAGGTGATCAAGCAGGCCGACCTGGTGCTGGCGATGCACTGGCAGAGCCACGCGTTCACCCCCGAACAGAAGGCCCGCAACGTCGACTACTACGAGCCGCGCATGGTGCGGGACTCGTCGCTGTCGGCCTGCACCCAGGCGGTGATGTGCGCCGAGGTCGGGCATATGGAGCTGGCGCACGACTACGCCTACGAGGCCGCGCTGATCGACCTGCGGGATCTGCACCACAACACCCGCGACGGTCTGCACATGGCCTCGCTCGCCGGCGCCTGGACCGCGCTGGTGGCCGGGTTCGGGGGCCTGCGCGACGACGAGGGCGTGCTGTCGCTGGATCCTGCTCTGCCGGACGGCATTTCGCGGTTGCGATTCCGGCTGCGGTGGCGCGACTTCCGGGTCACCATCGACGTCAACCACGTCGACGTCACGTACACGCTGCGCGACGGGCCCGGCGGTGAGCTGACCATCCGGCACGCCGGCGAGGACCTCGAGTTGAGCACCGAATCACCGACGACCGTCGCCGTGCGTATGCGCAAGCCGCACATGCCGCCGCCGCGCCAGCCACCGGGGCGCGAACCCATGCACCGGCGGGTGCTCTCCCGGCCTCACTGAGCGTCGGCGGGCCCGAGAATCCGCTCGACTTCGGCGCCCACCGCGGCGCGCAGTTCGGCGTCCGTCAGCTCCTCGATCCCGGTCGCCGAGCGCAGCACCGGCGCGAACAACCGCCAACCGAACTGCAGCGCAAGGGCATTGGCGACCGCGAGCCGCGCCTTGACCTCGTCGTCGTAGAGCGGCCGCACCCCGTCGAGCAGGGTCGCGATGTTGGGAAAGCGCTTCTGCAGTTGCCCCGCCGGATACCCGTCGAGCACGGTGCGGGCCATCACCCGCATCTGGCGGTCCAGGGACCGCTGCACCACGTCCGGGGGTGTGTCGGTCTCCAGCAGGGCGCTCAGGTCGGCGCCCAGGTGGTCGAGCACGGCGCCGACGAGTTGTTCCTTGGTGCCGAAGTGCCGGAACACCAGCCCGTGATTGACGCCTGCCCGCGCGGCGATGTCGCGGATGGACGTCGCGGCCGGGCCGCGCTCGGCGAACAGATCGGTGGCGGCCTCCAAGATCGCCGCGGCCACTTCCGCACGCCCCGTCGGCACTTTCCCGCGGCCCGTTGCGGAAGTTGTAGTCATCTGACTACACTACCAAATGTAGTCGATTGACTACACCCGTTTTGACTCGAGGAAGACGACCATGACAAGTCAGATAACCGTCACCAAGCTGGGAAGCCGCATCGGGGCCCGGGTCGACGGCGTGAGCCTCGGCGGCCAGCTGGACGACGGCGCGGTCGAGACGATCCGCCGGGCGCTGTTGACGCACAAGGTCATCTTCTTTCGCCACCAGCACCACCTCGACGACGCGCAGCAGCTCGACTTCGCCCGCCTGCTGGGCACTCCCATCGGCCACCCGGCCGCGTCCGCCCTGGCCGCCAAGCACATGCCGGTGATCACGCCGATCGACTCCGAGTACGGCAAGGCGACCCGCTGGCACACCGACGTCACGTTCGCCGCCAACTACCCGGCGGCCTCGATCCTGCGGGCGGTCACCCTGCCCAGCTATGGCGGCTCGACGCTGTGGGCCTCGACCGTGGCGGCCTACCAGCACCTGCCCGAGCCGCTGAAGCACCTGGCGGAAAACCTCTGGGCGCTGCACACCAACCGCCACGACTACGTGGCAGGCGAAGCGGTCATGTCGATGAACGACGCGCAGCGGGCGTTTCGGCAAGCCTTCGAGAAGCCGGACTTCCGCACCGAGCATCCCGTGGTGCGGGTGCACCCGGAGACCGGTGAACGCGCCCTGCTGGCCGGCGATTTCGTGCGCGGCTTCGTCGGCCTGGACAGCCACGAGTCGAACGTGCTGCTGGAGCTGCTGCAACGACGAATCACCATGCCGGAGAACACCGTTCGCTGGAGCTGGGCGCCGGGCGACGTCGCCATGTGGGACAACCGCGCGACCCAGCACCGGGCGATCGACGACTACGACGACCAACCCCGGCTCATGCACCGCATCACGTTGATGGGCGATGTGCCGGTCAACGTGCGCGGCGAGCGCAGCCGGGTGGTCAGCGGCACACCGCTCGAGGTGCTGGCGAGCTAACCCACCGAGCTGACCGGATCGACCGGTGACCAGCGCAGCGCGCCCGGGGCGAAGAGGGGCACCCGCGGATGCGCCGGCGCTATCGGGTCCAGCCGGCGATACGGCTCGCCCTGCGCCGGGCGCCGGTCGTTTTCGCCGTTGTTGGGCCACAGCGACGCGGCCCGCTCGGCCTGGGCGGTGATGGACAACGACGGGTTCACGCCCAGGTTCGCCGAGATGGCGGCCCCGTCCACCACAAAAAGCGTCGGGTAGCCGTAGACCCGGTGATAGGGGTCGATGACCCCGTGGTCGGCGTTGTCGCCGATCACCGCGCCGCCGAGGAAATGCGCGGTCAGCGGGATGTTGAACAGCTCGCCCCAGGTGCCGCCGGCCACGCCGTCGATCTTGGCGGCGATGCGGCGGGTGACCTCGTTGCCCACCGGAATCCACGTCGGGTTCGGCTCGCCGTGGCCCTGCTTGCTGGTGTACCAGCGGATGCCGAGCTTGCCACGTTTGGTGAAGGTGGTGATCGAGTTGTCCAGGTGCTGCATCACCAGCGCGATCATCGTGCGCTCGCTCCACTGGCGGGGATTGAGCAGCCGCAGCATGCCACGCGGATCCTCCCGGGCGGTGTCGAGCAACTGCTTCCAGCGGGGCACGTCGGTCCCTTCGGGCCCGGGCCCGTCGGTCATCAACGTCTGCAGTAGCCCCATCGCGTTGGAGCCCTTGCCGTAGCGGACCGGCTCGATGTGGGTGTCCGGCGTCGGGTGGATCGACGACGTGATCGCCACCCCGTGGGTCAGGTCCAGGTCCGGGGAGACCTCCAGGCGCCCGGCGCCGACGATGGACTCGGAGTTGGTGCGGGTCAGCACGCCGAGGCGCTTGGAGAGCCGGGGCAGCCGGCCCTCGTCGCGCATCTTGAACAGCAGGTGCTGGGTGCCCCACGTCCCGGCGGCCAGGATCAGGTGCCTGGCGGTGTAGGCGCGACGGTCGCGGCGCACCCAACTGCCGGTGCGCACCGTGCGGACCTCCCACAGCCCGTCGGGGCGCTGCTCGAATCGCTTCACCGTCGTCATCGGTATGACTTGCGCCCCACCCGATTCCGCGAGAGCGAGGTAGTTCTTCAGCAGGGTGTTCTTGGCGCCGTAGCGGCACCCGGTCATGCAGCAACCGCACTCCAGGCAGCCGGTGCGTTCGGGTCCCGCGCCGCCGAAGAAGGGGTCCGGCACGGTTTTGCCCGGCGCCTTGGTGCCGTCGGGACCGAAGAACACGCCGACCGGGGTCGGCACGAACGTGTTACCGCAGCCCATCTCGTCGGCGACCTGTTTGACGATGCGGTCGGCGTCGGTGAAGGTCGGGTTCTCGACCACGCCCAGCATCCGCCGCGCCTGGTCGTAGTGCGGCATCAGCTCGTCGCGCCAGTCGGTGATGTGCGCCCACTGCTGGTCCTTGAAGAACGGCTCCGGCGGCACATACAGCGTGTTGGCGTAGTTCAGCGAGCCGCCGCCCACCCCGGCGCCCGCCAGGATCATCACGTTGCGCAGCGGGTGGATGCGCTGGATGCCGTAGCAACCGAGCTTCGGCGCCCACAAGAACTTACGCAGGTCCCAGGACGTCTCGGCGAAATCCTCGTCGGCGAACCGGCGTCCGGCCTCGAGGACGCCGACGCGGTAGCCCTTTTCCGTCAGCCGCAACGCGCTGACGCTGCCCCCGAAACCCGAACCGATGATCAGGACGTCGTAATCCGGCTCCATCGCACCAGTATGGCCTTACCCGCCGGTAACAACCAACGAGCCTCTGTCGATGCGCTAGCTACCGACCGTCAGGCCGACCTTCTGGAACTCCTTGAGGTCGCAATAGCCGGCCTTGGCCATCGACCGGCGCAGGCCGCCGACCAGGTTGAGGGTGCCGAAGGGGTCGTCGGACGGCCCGTTGAGCACCTGTTGCAGCGGGGGGCGCTCACCGACGGCGATCTGCAGCAGCGCCCCGCGCGGCAACGACGGGTGCGCGGCCGCGGCGGGCCAGAACCATCCCTCGCCGAGCGCCTCGGCGGACTCGGCGAGCGGGGTGCCCAGCATCACGGCGTCGGCGCCGCAGGCGATCGCCTTCGCCAACTCCCCCGAGGCGTGGATGTCCCCGTCGGCCAGCACGTGCACATACCGGCCGCCGGTCTCGTCGAGGTACTCGCGGCGCGCGGCGGCGGCGTCGGCGATCGCGGTGGCCATCGGCACGCTGATGCCCAGCACCTCGTCGCTGGTGGTCACGCCCCGGGTGGAGCCGTAGCCGACGATCACGCCGGCGGCGCCGGTGCGCATCAGGTGCAGCGCGGTGCGGTGGTCCTGCACGCCGCCGGCGACCACCGGCACGTCGAGCTCGGAGATGAAGGTCTTGAGGTTCAGCGGTTCCCCATCGCTGGCCACTCTTTCAGCGGAAACGATGGTGCCCTGGATGACCAGCAGGTCGATGCCGGCCTGCAGCAACACCGGGGTGAGCGCCTGGGCGTTTTGCGGGCTGACCCGCACCGCGGTGGTGACGCCGGCCTCCCGGATGCGGGCGACGGCGGCGCCCAGCAGGTCCGGGTTCAGCGGCGCGGCATGGAATTCCTGCAGCAGCCGGATCGCCGCCGAGGGTTCGGGCTCCTTGCTGGCCGCCTCGACCAGCTGGGCGATCTTCGCCTCGACATCGGCGTGCCGGCCGATCAGCCCCTCGCCGTTGAGCACGCCCAGGCCGCCGAGGCGCCCCAACTCGATCGCGAACTCCGGCGACACCAGCGCATCGGTCGGATGCGCCAGCACCGGGATCTCGAACCGGTAGGCGTCGAGCTGCCAGGCGGTCGACACATCCTGCGACGAGCGGGTGCGCCGGGAGGGGACGATGCTGACTTCGCTCAGTTCATAGCTGCGACGGGCGATGCGGCCCATCCCGATCTCGACCATCTGGGCCTCAGCGCGCGTAGTAGTTGGGGGCTTCGACCGTCATCGCGACGTCGTGCGGGTGGCTTTCCCGCAGCCCGGCCGCCGTGATGCGGACGAACTGGGCCTGCTGCAGTTCCTCGATGGTCGACGAGCCGGTGTATCCCATCGCCGCGCGCAGACCGCCGGTCAGCTGGTGGATCACCGAGGACAGCGGGCCGCGGAACGGCACCCGGCCCTCGATCCCCTCCGGGACCAACTTGTCCTCGGAGAGCGCGTCGTCGGCGAAGTAGCGGTCCTTGGAGTAGGACTTTCCGCTCCCGGAGCCCCGGCCGGCCATGGCCGCCAGCGATCCCATGCCGCGGTAGCTCTTGAACTGCTTGCCGTTGACGAAGATCAGCTCGCCGGGCGCCTCGGCGGTGCCCGCGAGCAGCGAGCCCAGCATGGCGGTCGACGCCCCGGCGGCCAGCGCCTTGGCGATGTCGCCGGAGTACTGCAGGCCACCGTCGGCGATCACCGGCACCCCGGCCGGCCCGCAGGCGGCGACGGCTTCCAGGATCGCGGTGATCTGCGGCGCGCCGACGCCGGCCACCACCCGGGTGGTGCAGATCGACCCCGGTCCCACGCCCACCTTCACGGCGTCGGCGCCGGCGGCGACGAGCGCGGCGGCGGCCGAGCGGGTGGCGACGTTGCCGCCGATCACCTCCACGCGGTCGCCCGCCTCGGCCTTGAGTTTGCCGACCATGTCGAGCACCAGGCGGTTGTGCGCGTGCGCGGTGTCCACGATCAGCACGTCCACCCCGGCGTCGACCAGCATCATGGCGCGCACCCAGGCGTCGCCGCCGACGCCGACGGCGGCGCCGACCAGCAGCCGGCCGTCGCTGTCCTTGGTGGCCAGCGGGTGCTGTTCGGTCTTGACGAAGTCCTTGACGGTGATCAACCCGGTCAGCCGGCCGTGGCCGTCGACGATGGGCAGCTTCTCGATCTTGTGGCGCCGCAACAGGCCCAGCGCCGCGTCGGCGGACACGCCCTCCTGCGCGGTGATCAGCGGGGCCTTGGTCATCACCTCGGCGACCTTCTTGCTCTGGTCGACCTCGAAGCGCATGTCGCGGTTGGTGATGATGCCGACGAGGGAGCCCGCCTCGTCGACCACCGGCAGGCCGGAGATCCGGAACCGGGCGCACAGCGCGTCGACCTGGGCCAGCGTGTTGTCCGGGCGGCAGGTGACCGGATCGGTGACCATGCCGGCCTCGGAGCGCTTCACCATCTCGACCTGGCCGGCCTGTTCGGCGACCGGCAGGTTGCGGTGCAGCACACCCATGCCGCCGGCGCGCGCCATCGCGATCGCCATCCGCGACTCGGTGACGGTGTCCATCGCCGAGCTCACCAGCGGCACCTTGAGCCTGATCTTCTTGGTGAGCTGGCTGGAGGTGTCGGCCGTGGCGGGGACCACATCGGAGGCCGCGGGCAGCAACAGGACGTCGTCGAACGTCAGCCCCAGCATCGCGATCTTGTGCGGGTTGTCGCCGCCCGTGGGCACCGGGTCGTCGATCAGGCCACCGACCCGCACATACGGACTGCCGACGAGGTCAGAGCTTTCTTCCAGGTGGGACGTGCCACGGGTCATCAGTGGGGTCCTCCATACGATGCGGCGTGAGAAACCCATCCTATCGGCTCCCGTTCGCCGGGTGACGATGCGCGCCGGGACGGCGCGAGGAGGAAGCCGGCCGATCGGGCACAGCCTGGAGTTGGCTTGCTCGTGGCGCGCCGCGCGCCAACCGGAACAGAGAACGGCGGGTGGCTCCCTGCTGGCGTTATCGCGACCGGGCTGCGTAGGCTAGAGGCGTGCGCGACCACCTCCCACCGGGTTTGCCGCCCGATCCTTTCGCCGACGACCCCTGCGATCCGTCGGCGGCGCTGGAAGCCGTCGAGCCAGGACAGCCGCTCGATCAGCAAGAGCGGATGGCCGTCGAGGCGGATCTCGCCGATCTGGCGGTGTACGAAGCGTTGCTGGCGCACAAAGGTATTCGCGGGCTCGTGGTCTGCTGCGACGAGTGCCAGCAGGATCACTATCACGACTGGGACATGCTGCGCGCCAACCTGCTGCAGCTGTTGATCGACGGCACGGTGCGCCCGCACGAGCCCGCCTATGACCCCGAGCCGGACGCCTACGTCACGTGGGATTATTGCCGAGGCTACGCCGACGCCTCGCTCAACGAGGCGACGTCAGACGCCGACGGTTTCCACCGCCGTCACTGAGTCCCCACCCTTTAGGACGGCCCCGGCAACGGGATGGCCGCCTTCGGCGTGGCTGACGGCAGCGTGGCATCCGGGTTGCGCGATTCGACCTTGGCGTTCAACAGCTTCAGCTGGTTCATCAGGTCCTGCCTGACGGCGGGGTCGTCGATCGACTGCACCAGACTGCTCACGTCGGTCAGCTGATTTTTGGCCTGCTCCCACTCGCCGCGGTCGATCGATTCCTGCACCTTCGCCAGGTCGGCCTTGGCCGCCAGCATTTCCTGCTTTTCGTTGACCCGCGGTTGGTCGAAGAACATCGCGTGCAGCCCGTGCAGCGGGGTGCCGGGACGGGCCTCGACCACCATGGCCCCGAAGCCACTGAGCGCGATCAGCGCCGCGGCCACCGAGCCGACGGCGGTCAGTCCGCGGCGCCCCCGACGGCGCTCGGCCAGGCCGGTGCGCAACGCGTTGACGGCCTCCTCGGGCGTCACCAGCGCGCTGGCCGGGGGCCATCTCAGGTTGTCACGCCAGTCCTCGAGCATGGTGGTCAGCACGTCGACGTCTCGGTCCTCGACGATCACCGGCCGGCGCTGGGCCAGCGCATCGAGGAGCAGATCCGTGCGGGCGAATTCATCCAGTGAGTCAGGCACAGTCACCTGCCGCAATCATCTCGGACTTCAACCGCGACAAGGCGCGGTGCTGGGCAACTCGGACCGCCCCCGTGGTACTGCCGACCGCGGCCGCGGTCTCCTCGGCGGACAGGCCGACGACGACGCGCAGGATCAAGATCTCGCGCTGCTTGGCGGGCAGGATTTCGAGCAGCTCGCTCATCCGGCTCACCGAATCGGCTTCGATGGCAAGCTGTTCGGGCCCCGCGTCGGGCGACCAGCGTTCGGGAACCGATTCGGTGGGATAGGCGAGATCGCGACCGGCGGCCCGATGGGCGTCGGCGACCTTGTGGGCCGCGATGCCATACAGGAAAGCCAGAAAGGGGCGTCCGCGATCGCGATAGCGGGGCAGCGCCGTGATGGTCGCCAAGCACACCTCCTGCGCCACGTCATCCGCTGACAGGCCACCCCGCTCCGCGGTGCCGACGCGCGCCCGGCAATATCGCACGACGATCGGGCGGATGGTCTCCAGCACCTCCCTCAATGCACCGTGGTCTCCGATGACGGCCTTGGCAACCACAGCATCGAGACGTTCCCCTGCTGGAATTGTCATCGACGGTGATATCCCTAACGTTACGAACCGGACACATCGCGGGCCAACTGGGCTAACTAACGAACTGACAATAACGGGCGGGAGGCCGATTCAAGCGGAACGCCACGTTCCACCGGCGTGCCGCACCTGGCCTGCGCAGACATCGCGGATTTCGTGCAGTTGCCGTGCCGAAAAAGTGACACTTTCGATATCGATCAGCAAGCACGCCAACGCCCAACGAAGCGGGAGCAGACCCAACCGGCCGGTGGTCTGCAGCGCGGCGTCCGCGACCGCGCGGGCGCGCTCGATCTTTCCCGCGCTGCACAGGGCGGCGGCCAGCACCACCTCGCTTTTGACGTGGTGCCGCGCCGAGGGGACGGCCATGGCCGCCGCCAGCTCCACCGCCTCGCCGGCATGGCGGACGGCGGCGACGCCCTCGCCGCGGGCCATCGCGAGCTCGGCGGCCACCCACCGGCGGCGCACCGGGAGCCGCTCGGGCACGGCCGTTTTGGGGCCCGGGGATGACAGCAGCGGGTCGGCGCGCGCCAGCAGCGTCGCCGCGGCCGCGAAGCGCCCGACGCCCAGCGCGTCGGCCGCCAGCCCGATCAGGGCGTCGGCGCCCGCCTCGGGGTCGTCGCCGGCCAGCGCCAGGGCGCGCCCGTCCCAGCCGCGCGCCACGGTGTGCCAGCCGAGCTGGCG
Organism: Mycobacterium sp. NTMscope_Eco_3; assembly: GCF_976985685.1. Lineage (NCBI taxonomy): Bacteria > Bacillati > Actinomycetota > Actinomycetes > Mycobacteriales > Mycobacteriaceae > Mycobacterium > Mycobacterium sp. NTMscope_Eco_3. The sequence goes on from NZ_CDRJYZ010000001.1 coordinate 4,411,248, forward strand.
CAGGAACGATCCCTGCGTGCTCATGCCCAGCGAGGCCAGCCGTCCGGACGAGACACCGCGGCGCAGCACCGCGAGGTCGCGCTGCGCGGCGCCGTAGCGGCCCTGGCCCCCGGCCGCGACGGCGCGCAGCCACAATTGCGCGGGCGTCGTCGCCAACGGCAGCGGCCAGGCACCGGGCCGGTCTCCGAACGCGGCGTTCGCCAAGTGCCGCTCAATCGAGGAAGTGTGACGAGTTTCAATCACAATGATGTAGTAAACAGTTTGTGGTCTTCCTGTTACCGAACGGTTAATCACTATAGCGCATGGATAAATTCGGCCCGCCGCTCCTGCCGCCGCTGAGCTGGGGAATCTCCTTTCGGTCAACTGCCTGGTAGCGAGGCGTCGGCGTCGCAATTTCATTCGAGATGAACGCAAAGTTAATTTTGCCCCAAGGGATACATACTTTGCCGGGCTAAGTGGCTATTGACGGAAATTCACCGTCGCCCCTAACGTCTACGCATGACGGGTAGTCATCGGGGACTCCGCTCCACTTAATTTAAGTTGCACACAAATCGCTTTCGCGAACCTGACCTCCCTTGGCGGGCCGTGCAGAGAGGGAACGAACCAATGCCACAGCCGGAGCAGCTACCTGGACCCAACGCCGACATCTGGAATTGGCAACTGCAGGGCTTGTGCCGCGGCGTTGACTCAGCGGTGTTTTTCCACCCCGACGGCGAGCGCGGCCGCGCCCGCATGCAACGCGAGCAGCGCGCCAAGGAAATGTGCCGGCAGTGCCCGGTGATCCAGGAATGCCGTTCGCACGCCCTCGAAGTCGGTGAGCCCTACGGGGTTTGGGGTGGCCTGTCGGAATCCGAGCGCGACCTCCTCCTCAAGGGCGACATCGGCAGGGGCATCCGGCGCAGCGCCTGATTGGTCGAACCTGTTCGGCCACAATCGGATTGGCGGACCGAAGCGCCGCCCTCGCCTTCCCATCGGTGGATCTGTTTGTCCGGGACGCGTGACACATCGTGCCGCAAGACCACCTGTGGCCGACGGCTTTTCGCCACGTGCATCCCGTAGGGCAGGGCCTTCAGCAGCGTCACGAACCGCCCTGCCCCGTCGGGGATTGCGTAGAAGCGTCGTTCGCCGGGACGGGCGCCGGCGATGACGCGGCCCAGCGGGTACGCCATCGAGTAGGCCTTGAGGTCGGTGTCCTCGGGACAAGGCCTGCCGAGCAGAAACGTTTCGGTTTCGCCGGTGTCGTCGTAGCCGATGGTCAACACCATGCCCGCTTTGGCGACGGGGTCGAAGGCGGCCGCCTCGCCGACGACCACCGCGTTCGACAGCAGGCCCTCGATCTGGCAGATGCGCGCTTGTCGCACCGATTGGCGCGCACGGAGTTTCGGGTTGTCGTCCATGAGGTCGTCGGGAACTTCGACGCCGCGCCGCGAACGCAGGCCGGCGAGTTCGTCGTGCAATCGGGTGTAATCATGCGGCGTCATCCGGAGGGGTTGAATGGCGGTCATGGCGCGTGACGCCCTTTCGTGTCGAGGGGTTGTCCTTTCGTGTCGAGGGGTTGTCGCCAGGGGCGGGCGGTGCACCGCCCCTGACGACTCGGGTCGCCCTGGGGCGAAGTCTTCGTCGGCTGCTGATTCCATGCTCGCGTGCGCGGCCGCGAGCGGGCTTGCGCGAACCGGACAACGGCGCACCGCCTCGTTGTCGGGCCCCGACAACGTCATCGGCGCGATCCGTCGAATGAGCGATTCCCGGCCGCCGTCCGTGGCGCTCGTTCGTCACGGTCCTCGACGCCCACGCCAGCGAAGAGGAGCGCGACTTGTGCCCGGCCCCAATAGATTTGAGTGAGGAGATGCTCGAGCGCCTCGGAAACCGAATGGTCGAGCGCATCGCCCGGTTGCGTCAGTCGACGCTCAACAGGCTCCGCGTGCGCGGTCGCGCCGCCCTGCTGAGTTCGCTGTGAGCCGCGTGATACTCGTTTTGAAATCGGCGAATCGGGTAAGCACCGCCCATGAATAACGGTGTAGTCCTCGCGGCCGCGGCGCTTGCCGCGACCATCGCACCGCTGGCCGCCTGCGCGAACCAGCAGAGCAGCCAACCCAATACGTCGCCGCTGACCAGCCCGGCCCCCGGCACCGAGAGGCTGACCACCCAGCTCAAGACCGCCGACGGGAGCCCGGTCGCCAACGCCACCTTCGAGTTCGCGAACGGCTACGCGACGGTGACCGTGGAAGCCGGCCCCAATCAGGTGCTGAGCCCCGGTTTCCATGGGCTGCAAATCCACTCGGTCGGCAAGTGCGAGGGCGACTTCGACTCCGCGGGAAGCGTCTACCAGGCGGCGAACCACACGGGTTACCCCGCCAGCGGCGACCTGACCGCGCTGCAGGTGCGTTCCGACGGCTCGGCGAAGCTGGTCACCACCAGCAACTCGTTCACCGCCGCGGACCTGCGAAACAGCTCGGGCAGCGCGCTGATCCTGCACCAGAGCGCCGACAACTTGGGCAGCGGCCCCACCGCCGAGTCGAGCAAGCGCATCGCCTGCGGTGTGATCGCCGCGGCGTCGGCGACGACGACCTCGTCGACGACCAGCGTCACCACCAGCACCGCCACCGTCGTCGTGCCACCGCCGTCGACGAGCACCAGCACGAGCACCGTCACGGTCACCAGCACCCCGGCCACCACCTCCACGACGACCACGACCGTGACGACCCCGCCCAGCCTGCCGCCGGGCACCCGCTGACGCGCTGAGCCGAAACACCCGCGCCCCCGCGGCGGCCGGATTACCGTTCTGAGATGCAGACCGCGCTGTTCACCTTGGGCCTGGTGCTGTTCCTGCTCGGGCTGCTCACCGGGCTCGCCGCGCCCGCGATGAAGAACGCGCGCATGGCGCTGTCGAGCCACCTCGAGGCTTTGCTCAACGGCATGTTCCTCGTGTTGCTCGGTCTGCTCTGGCCACACGTCCACGTGCCCCACGCGTGGGGAATCGCGGCGGTCGCGCTGATCGTGTATGCCGGCTACGCGAACTGGTTGGCCACTCTGCTCGCGGCGGTGTGGGGCGCCGGTCGCAGATTCGCGCCCATCGCGGCGGGCGATCACCAGGCCTCGGCGGCCAAGGAAGGCGTTGTCAGCTTTCTGTTGATAACGCTGTCGCTGGCGGTCTTGGTCGGCGTGGTCATCGTCATCGTCGGGGTCATCGTCGGGCCATGACGACCGACGTCATCGCGGTACCGGATGGCCAGCGCTCGTGCTTAGGTCGGGATTGTGAAATCCCTCGCTGAGTTCTTTCGCGACACGGTCGCGGCTCGGATAGCGGTGGCGGCCGTGCTCGGAGTCGCCGTCGCCCTCGTGGTGGGCAACACGGTCGGCTGGCGATTCGCGCTGGCCGGCTGGATCGTGACCGCCGGAGTCTATGTGGTGTGGACGCGGCTGCTTCTCGGCGGAATGGATGCCGACCAAACCTGCAGATACGTGACGAAGGAGGACCCCACCCGCTGGGTCGCCGACGCGGTCATCGTGTCGGCCAGCGTCGCGAGCCTGGGCGGGGTCGGTTACGTGGTGGCCGCGGCGTCGCGCTCGGGCCCCGGCGCCGTGGAAGCCGCCGTCCTCGGCGTCCTGACCGTCGCGGCATCCTGGTTTGCCGTGCACACGCTGTTCACCGTGCACTACGCGCGGCTGTATTACTCGGACGAGCCGGGCGGAATCAACTTCCACGACCCGGAGCGACCCTGCTTTCGCGACTTCGCGTATGTGGCCTTCACCGTCGGCATGACCTATCAGGTGTCAGACACCGAGATCGGGTTGGCATCGATCAGGGCGACGGTGCTGCGCCAGGCGCTGCTGTCCTACCTGCTCGGCGCGGTCGTCCTGGCGGTCACCATCAACCTGATCGCGGGATTGGGTTCCAAGTTCTAAAGCGCGCCGCGGCGGCGAAATTGCGCCGACGGTGGGGCCTGTGCACGAAACCCGTTGGGATTTCGTACATTAGCCCCACGCTCGGCTCGTCGACCACCACCGTCTCGGTGGTGCCGGACCGCAGCCGCGTCCTCACCCGAGGGGCGAGGTGCGCTCGCCGATCTTGTCCGTTGTCTCCATGGGGACCCTGGTGCCGTTGAGGAACAGACTCAACATGCTGAACCAGCCGATGGTGGCAATGTATTTGCGTGTCGTCGTGATCCCGAACGTGTCGAGAAGGGCTTGCAGAGTCCGATCGGTGAGGGTGCCGGACTTGAGGAGCTCGTCGGTGGCCGCGATCAACAGCTGATAGTGAGCATCGAGGCTTTGCAGATCGCCATCCTCGGCGATCGTTTCGATTTCTGACGTCGTGAGGCCCGCGTTGCGGGCCATCTGTTCGTTCGCCTGCCACTCATACGGGCAGTTGAGCACCGAGGCCGCGCGCAGAATGATGACCTCGCGGTGCTTCGCGTCGATGTCGCGCTCACCGAAGACGGCATTCACCATGCCGGCGAGCGCCGGGAAGAAGTCTCCGGTGCCGCTCATCATCTTCATCACATTGAGCGCCGTATCGGGGTCATACCCGTCACCGGCCGCGCGGGCGATCTCGTCATCCTCGGGAAGCGGGACGACAACGGAATATTGATATGGCGTGGGCTTTCCCATGAGGTTGTCCTCTTCGGGTCGTTCCGACGTACGGACTTCGGAACGAAAATACCCCCGGGCGCTCGACCCGGGGGTATTCCGTTGCTACTCAGTGGTGGTGATGACCGTGGCCGTGGTCATCGGCTTCCTCGGCCGGCTTTTCGACGATCGCCGTCTCGGTGGTCAGCACCATCCGGGCCACCGACGCCGCGTTGAGCACCGCCGAGCGGGTGACCTTGACCGGGTCGATGACGCCGTCGGCGATCAAGTCACCGTAGGTGAGCTTGTCCGCGTTCAGCCCGTGCCCGTTGGGCAGCTCGGTCACCTTGTGCACCGCGACCGCGCCGTCGAGCCCGGCGTTGGTGGCGATCCAGTACAGCGGGGCCGCCAGCGCCTCGGAGAAGACGTCGACGCCGAGCGCCTGATCGCCGGACAGCGAGCCGCGCAGCTCCTGAAGCGCCTTGCGGGTCTGCAGCAGCGCCGAGCCGCCGCCCGCGACGATGCCCTCCTCGACGGCGGCCTTGGCGGCCGCGACGGCATCCTCGACGCTTTCCTTGCGTTCCTTGAGCGCGGTCTCGGTGGCGGCGCCCACCTGGATCACGGCGACGCCGCCGGCCAGCTTGGCCAGCCGCTCCTGCAGCTTCTCGCGGTCCCAGTCGGAGTCGGTGGACTCGATCTCGGCGCGCAGCTGCTTGATGCGGTTGGCCACCGCGTCCTTGGCGCCGCCGCCGTCGACGATGACGGTGTCGTCCTTGCTGACCACCACGCGCCGCGCCGAGCCCAGCACGTCCGTGCCGACCTCGCGCAGCAGCAGGCCGGCGTCGGGGTTGATCACCTGACCGCCCGTCACGATCGCCAGGTCCTCGAGGAACGCCTTGCGGCGGTCGCCGAAGAACGGCGCCTTGACCGCGACGGCCTTGAGCGTCTTGCGGATGGAGTTCACGACGAGGGTCGCGAGCGGCTCACCCTCGATGTCCTCGGCGATGATCAGCAGCGGCTTGCCCGATTCGGCGACCTTTTCCAGCATGGGCAGCAGGTCGGGCAGCGAGCTGATCTTGTCCTGGTGCAACAGGATCACCGGGTCGTCCAGCACGGCCTGCTGCGCGTCGAAGTCGGTGACGAAATATGCCGACAGGAAGCCCTTGTCGAACCCGACGCCCTCGGTGAACTCGAGCTCGGTGCTCAGCGTGGAGGATTCCTCGACGCTGACCACGCCGTCGGTGCCGACCTTGGTCATCGCCTCGCCGACGAGCTCACCGAGGAGCTGGTCGCGCGACGACACGGTCGCCACCTGGGCGATCGAGTCCTTGCCGGAGACCGGGGTGGCCGACGCCAGCAGCGCCTCGGACACCGCGTCGGCGGCCTTGGAAATTCCCGCCCCGAGTTCGATGGGATTGGCGCCGGCAGCAACGAGGCGCAGGCCACCCTTGACCAACGCCTGGGCCAGCACGGTGGCCGTGGTGGTGCCGTCGCCGGCGACGTCGTTGGTCTTGGTCGCCACCGACTTCACCAGCTGGGCGCCCAGGTTCTCGAACGGGTCTTCCAGGTCGATCTCACGCGCGACGGTGACGCCGTCGTTGGTGACCGCGGGACCGCCGAATGCCTTGGCCAGCACCACATGCCGGCCGCGGGGCCCCAATGTCACCCGTACCGCGTCGGCGAGCGTGTTCACGCCCGCCTCGATGGCGCGGCGCGCTGTTTCGTCGTACTCAATAATCTTGCTCATCAGTCTCCTTCCGTCCGGCGACGACGCACGACGGGAAACCGTCCTGCTGCGGAGCCGGGCAATTCAAACCAGCCAAAACGCATGCCGCCCCGGAAATCACCCGCGCGGACGCGGGGATCGCCGGGGCGGGACACGGTCCTTACTTGGAGACGACAGCCAGCACGTCGCGTGCCGACAGGATCAGGTACTCCTCGCCGTTGTACTTGATCTCGGTGCCGCCGTACTTGCTGTAGATGACGGTGTCGCCCTCCGAGACGTCCAGCGGGATGCGCTTCTCGCCGTCTTCGTCCCACCGGCCGGGGCCGACTGCGACGACGGTGCCTTCCTGCGGCTTCTCCTTGGCGGTGTCGGGAATGACCAGACCGGACGCGGTCGTGGTCTCGGCCTCGTTGGCCTGCACGAGAATCTTGTCCTCGAGTGGCTTGATGTTCACCTTCGCCACGATTGGAGCCCTCCAGTGTTTGGGTCGGGTCCGGGACGCGCCCGGACCGGAGTTGATGGCCGGTCCGGGGCTCGCCCGAACCTGCCGAATTATCAGGTGTTCGGCATTCGTCCAGGCCCGAGCGCCGTCGTCGCGGGTGCCGACACAGGGCTTGGCCGATTGCCACCTAGCACTCTATACACGGGAGTGCTAGCACTCAAGGGCACCCTGCTGCTTCCCGCATGTTCGCCGTCAGCGATCAGCTGACCTGCGCCTTCACCACCGGCAGGCCGGGGTCGCTAGGCGCGTCCAGCGGGGATTGCGGCGCCCCGGCCGCCACCAGATGCGCGGCGAAGGCGGCGATCATCGCCCCGTTGTCCGTGCACAGCCGCGGCCTGGGGATGCGCAGCGTCAGCCCGGCCGCCGCGCAGCGCTGCTCCGCCAGTTCCCGCAAGCGCGAATTCGCGGCCACTCCCCCCGCGATCAGCAGTGTCGAGACGCCGAGGTCCGTCGCGGCGCGCACGGCCTTGCGGGTCAGCACGTCGGCCACGGCCTCCTGGAAGCCAGCCGCGACATCGGCGTTCACCGCGTCCGGGTGGCTTTCCAGGTGCCGTGCCACGGCCGTCTTGAGGCCGGAGAAGCTGAACGCGTAGGGGTCGTCGCGCGGCCCGGTCATGCCGCGCGGGAAGGCGATCGCGTCGCGGTCACCGGTGCGGGCCAACTCGTCGAGCACCCTGCCGCCCGGGTAGCCCAGCCCCAGCAGCCGCGCCACCTTGTCGTAGGCCTCGCCGGCCGCGTCGTCGACGGTGCTGCCCAGCTCGACGATCGGCTCGCCGAGCGACCGCACATGCAACAGGTGGGTGTGGCCGCCCGAGACCAGCAGCGCCACGCACTCGGGCAGCGGCCCGTGCTCGTAGACGTCGGCGGCCAGGTGCCCGCCCAGATGGTTCACCGCATAGAACGGGACGTCCCATGCGGCCGAATAGGCTTTGGCCGCAGCGACTCCCACCAACAGGGCGCCGGCCAGCCCGGGCCCGATGGTGGCCGCGACGATGTCGGGCTTGTCCAGGCCGGCGGTCGACAGCGCGCGGCGCATGGCGGGCCCCAGCGCCTCCAGGTGTGCGCGGGAGGCGATCTCGGGGACCACGCCGCCGAACCGCACGTGTTCGTCGACGCTGGACGCCACCTCGTCAGCCAGCAGGGTGACGGTGCCGTCGGCGCCCAGCCGCGCGATGCCGACTCCCGTTTCGTCGCACGAGGTTTCGATGGCCAAGATGGTCGTCATGTGCGCCGCGCCTCCCTCCGCATGGTGTACGCGTCCGCGCCGCTGACGCGGTAGTAGCGGCGGCGCAGGCCGACCTGCTCGAACCCGACGCTGCGATACAGCCCGATGGCCGGCTCGTTGTCGGTGCGCACTTCCAGGTACACGACACCGCCGTCGGCGAACGTCAACAGCTCGTCGAGCAACCGGCGGCCGATGCCCTGCCCCTGGTAGGCGGGGTCCACGCCGAGGGTGTGGACCTCGTGCTCGAAGGGCGGCGTGCGGCCCAACCGTGAGATGCCGGCGTAGCCGACGAGCGTTTCGCCGACGCGCGCGCCCACGTAATGGTTGTGGGCGCTTGCCAATTCCCGGTTGAACGCCGCCGCGGGCCACGGGTCGTCGCCGTCGAAGAGCTGCGCCTCCAGCTCGGCGCAGCGCGGCGCGTCGGCCCGCGTCAACGCGCCGACGGTCACGGGCTCGGCGATCATTGCCGCGCCGCCAGGGGTTTGGCGTCGGGACGACGCAGGTACAGGGCAACCAGCGGAGCCGGGTCATCGGACCAATCCCCCACCGCGGCAACAAGTCCGGCCGGCGTCGGGTACGCGGGCTCGCACACCGGCAGGCCGAATATGGCCGCGTGTTCGGGCGAGCCGGCCACCGTCTGCGCGTTGCCGGGGTCGACGTCGGCGGGGGCATCAACCCCCGGCCCGCCGGTCCGTATGCCGTCGCGGTAGCGGGCCCAGTAGACCTCGCGCCGACGGGCGTCGGTGACCACCAGCGCGTCCCCGGTGGTTTGCACGCCGATGGCGTCCAGGCTGCACACGCCGTACACCGGGATGCCCAGCGCATGCCCGTAGGCGGCGGCGGTCGCCATCCCGGCCCGCAGACCGGTGAACGGCCCCGGGCCGCAGCCCACCACGACGGCGTCGAGGTCGGCCATCGTCAGCCCCGCATCCGCCAGGGCGGCAACCACATTCGGGGTGAGCCGTTCGGCGTGGGCCCGGGCGTCGACGGTGACCCGCTGCGCCGGCACGGACAGGTCCTCGCGCCGCACGATGCCGGCCGTCACCGCCGGGGTGGAGGTGTCGAGGGTCAGCACGAGGATGCTCATGAGTCCGCCCCGCTCGTGGCGCTGCCGGCCCTGGTGGCCCACCGCCAGGTCGCGATCCGCACGTCGGATCCGCTGATGCGCTCCAGCCGGATGTCCAGGTGCCGTTCCGCGAGGCGCTCGACCAGCCCTTCACCCCATTCCACCACGACGACAGCGTCGTCGAGATCGCTGTCCAAGTCCAGCGAATCGAGCTCCGCGAGCAGGTCGGCGCCTTGGTGGTCGGTGTGGTCGAGCAGCCGGTACATGTCGACGTGAATCATGGTCGGGGCGCCAGGCCGCCGCGGCGGGTGCACCCGCGCCAACACGTAGGACGGCGAGGTGATCGGGCCGTCGACGTCCATCGCCGCCGCAATCCCCTTGGCCAGCACCGTCTTTCCCGCGCCGAGCGGACCGGAGAGCACCACCACGTCACCCGCCCGCAGCCGCTCACCGAGCCGGGCCCCCAACGCGATCGTGTCCTCGACGCGCTCACAGGTCGCGATGCCCTCACCGCCATCACATTGACCCACGGCGCCGCAGCCTTTCTCGTATCCGCCGCAGCCTCAGCGCCGCCTTGGTCGGGGTGGCGCGCCTGACCAGCCGCACCAGGCCGCCGTTGATGGCTTCCGGCTTGTCCAGCAGCGCCAGGTGACTCGCGCCGACGACGATGACCAGCTCGGACTGCGGCAGGCCGGCGGCCATCTTTCGCGAATACTCGTCCGGGGTGAGCAGGTCGTGGTCGCCGCAGGCGATCAGGGTGGGGATCCGCAGCAGTGTCCACAGCCCGGCGGTTTCGTCATGTTCTTCCAACGCGTCCAGGAATCCCACCATGGTGGGTATGGGCGTGCTGTTCATCATCCGCTGCGAGAACGCGTCCAGGCTCCGGCTGACCTGCAGGTCGCTGTAGGAGGCGGCCCGCAGCACCGGGCCGATCAGCGAGCGGGATACGTTGCGGCCGCGATGCATCAGGTTCGGCGCGGACCGCGCGGCGACCCGGACCGCTTCCAGCGCAGGGTTTTTCAGGATCTCACCCAGTGGGGACCGCGCGACCCCTTCGGCCGCCGAGGAAATCAGCGCGGCGCCCACGATTCGGCGCCCGTACTCTTCGGGGAACTGGCGCGCGTGCGACAACACCGTCATGCCGCCCATCGAGTGGCCCACCAACACGATCATTCCGCGCGGCACCACCGCGTTCAGCACGGTTTGCAGATCCTTGCCGAGTTGGGTCAGCGTGTAGGTCTCGGGCGCGGCCTCGCCGGATCGGCCGTGCCCACGCTGATCGTAGAAGACCATCCGCACGTCGGGGCCCAACTGCTCGGGCAGCCGGGTCCGCTGAAAGTGGAAGGCGCCCATCTGCAGGCAGAATCCGTGCACGAACACCAGGGTCAACGGCGCGTCGGCCGGGCCGGCTTCGCGGACCGCGAGCGGCACGCCGTCGGGCGTGGTCACCACCAGGCTGTGGTCGTCCTCGAGCCTGTTGAAATCCTCATGGGCGTAAGGATCTTCGACCGTGGCGCGCTGGGTGATCGACCGGCGGGCCGAGGCTCCGATGATGGTGGCGATGGCCGTCAGCCCCGCACCCCCCGCAAGCCATGCCCTGCCCTTGTAGCGCTTGCGGGATCCCTCAGGGCGCAACGGTGTGCGCCTCGCGGTAGGTCCTGGTGATCCGGCCGCGGGGGCTGGTCACCACTTCGTAGTGGATGGTGCCGAGCAGATCGGCCCAGTCCTGTGCGGTGGGTTCGCCATTGCGACCGGGCCCGAACAGGATCGCCTCGTCGCCCTCGGCGACATCGGTGGGGCCGGGGCCCAGGTCGACGACGAATTGATCCATGCAGATCCGTCCGACCCCCGGTCGGCGCCGGCCGTTGATCAACACCTCCAGCCGGTTGCCCAGGGACCGGAAGATGCCGTCGGCGTAGCCGACCGGCAGCAGCGCCAGGGTGGTGTCGCGCTGCGCGGTCCAGGTGTGCCCGTAGGACACGCTCTCGCCCGCCCGTATCGATTTCACCAGTGCCACAGGGCATTTCACCGTCATGGCCGGGATCAGACCCATGTCGCCGAGCTCGGGCACCGGGCTCAGCCCGTATACCGCGATGCCGGGGCGCACCATGTCGAAGGCCAGGTCGGGACGCGACATCGTGGCCGACGAGTTCGACAGGTGCGCCACCTCGTAGCGCACCCCCTCATCGCGCGCCTGGGCCAGCATGTCGGTAAACCGTTGGGCCTGAAGGTCATTGACCGGGTTGGCGGGTTGATCGGCGTACACCATGTGGGACATCAGCCCGCGCAGCACGACGGCGTCCTCGGCGACGGCGCGGCGCAGCGCGGTCAGCATCGACCGATAGTGCGCCGGCGGTACGCCATTGCGATTCAGCCCGGTGTCGACCTTGACGGTCACCGTCGCGGTCCGGCCGGTGCGGCGCACCGCGTCCAGCAGCTCGTCGAGCTGGCGCTCCGACGACACGGCGATCTGGATGTCGGCCAGCAGCGCGGGCCCGAAGTCGACGCCGGGCGGGTGCAGCCAGGCCAGCACCGGCGCGGTGACGCCGTCGGCGCGCAGCGCCAATGCCTCGTCGACGGTGGCGACACCCAACTCGGCGGCCCCCGCGGCCAGCGCGGCGCGTGCCGTCCGGCCGGCCCCGTGGCCGTAACCGTCGGCCTTGACGACGGCCATCACCTGCGCGCCGCCGGCCTGCTCGCACAGCAGCCGCACGTTGTGCTCGATCGCGCCCAGGTCGACCAGGGCCTCGGCGAGGAGGCCCGGTGTCAGGGATATCGGCGCAGCGGCCCGCCCGGTCATGGCCGCCATTGTCCCAGAACCGCGCAGCACGCCGCCGAGCGTAAACTTGTCGGCGCGATTTCGGCGTGATCGGCGCCACAACTCGACGCTCGGCGCGGCGGCCTCAGTGCGCGAAGTGCTGATCCGCGTAGTGGCCGCCGGGCCTGAGCTTGTCCAGCGAGCTGAGCGTCGAGACGGCATCGTCGTGCAGCGCCCGGGCCAGGTCGGCCGAGAGCCCCTCGCGCACCACGATGCGCAGCACCGAGACATTGGTGGCATTGTCCGGCATGGTGTAGGCGGGCACCTGCCAGCCGTAGGTCCGCAGCTCGTGGGAGACATCGAACTCGGTGTAGCCGCGGTCCTTGGACAGCCGAAAGGCGACCACAGGGATCGCGGAGCCGTCGGAGACCAGTTCGCAGTGCTCGCTGACCCGCAGCTGCTCCCCCAGCCAGCGCGCCGTCCCGGACAGCGCCTGCATGACCTTGGTGTAGCCCTCCCGACCGAGCCGCAGGAAGTTGTAGTACTGGCCGACCACCTGGTTTCCGGGGCGCGAGAAGTTCAGGGTGAAGGTCGGCATGTCGCCGCCGAGATAGTTGACCCGAAACACCAGGTCGTCGGGCAGGTATTCTTTGCTGCGCCACACCACGAACCCGACGCCGGGATAGGTCAGCCCGTACTTGTGGCCGCTGACGTTGATCGACACCACCCGGGGCAGCCGGAAATCCCACTTGAGCTCGGGGTGCAGGAACGGCACCACGAACCCGCCGCTGGCGGCGTCGACGTGCACCGGGACGTCCACACCGCCGCCGGCCGCCACCTTGTCCAGCGCGCCGCAGATGTCGGCGACGGGCTCCAGCTCACCGGTGTAGGTGGTGCCCAGGATCGCCACCACGCCGATGGTGTTCTCGTCGACGGCGTCGACCACCTGTTCCGGGGTAATGACGTAGCGCCCCTCCTCCATCGGCAGGTAGCGGGGCTCGACGTCGAAGTAGCGGCAGAACTTCTCCCAGACGACCTGGACGTTGGACCCCATCACCAGGTTCGGGGTGCGGCCCTTCCAGTCTTTGCCGATCTTCTGGCGCCAGCGCCACTTCATCGCCAGGCCGCCCAGCATCACCGCCTCGCTGGAGCCGATCGTGGACACCCCGCACGCGCTGTAGGGGTCGGCGTCGTTCAGGCCGTCGGCGTGGAACAGGTCGGCCACCATGCACACGCAGCGCTGCTCGATGGCCGCGGTCGCCGGGTACTCGTCCTTGTCGATCATGTTCTTGTCGAACGTCTCGGCCATCAGCTTCCCGGCCTCGGGGTCCATCCAGGTGGTGACGAAGGTGGCCAGGTTCAGCCGCGAGCTCCCGTCGAGCATCAGCTCGTCGTGGATGAAGCGGTAGGCGGCGTCGGGGTCCATCGATTCGTCGGGCATCCGCAGCGCCGGGACCGGGGCCGTGAACAGCCGGCCGGTGTAGGCGGGGGCGATGGAGTGCGCGGGCAGTGAAGGGTGTTGTGGCACTGGGGAATCCTCTCGATAGGTCTACAGGGCGGCCAGGGCGGCTCGGATGTGCGGCACCATGCGTGACGCGGAGGTGGGCGCGTCGCCGGGGCCCGGGTCGGCGGCCGAGCGCGCCGCCGCGTCGGCGTGGACGAAGGCCGCCGCCGCGGCCGCCTCGCCCGGCGGCAGGCCCGCCGCCAGCAGCGCGCCGATCATGCCGGACAACACGTCGCCGGAGCCGGCGGTGGCCGCCCACGACTGCCCGGCCGGACTGAGATAGACCGGACCGCCCGGATCGGCGACGACCGTGACGTTCCCCTTGAGCAGCACCGTGGCGCCGAACGCCTCGGCCAGCTTGCGGCACGCACCCACCCGGTCATCCCCGGGGGGACTACCCGCTAGGCGCGCGAATTCACCGGCGTGCGGAGTCAGCACCGTCGGCGCGGTGCGATCGGCCACCAACTGGGGATGGGCCGCCAGGATCGTCAGGCCGTCGGCGTCCACGATCACCGGCAGGTCGCTTTCGAGCGCGAACCACAGCGCCGCCGCCCCGGCGTCGTCGGTGCCCAACCCCGGCCCGACCACCCAGGACTGCACCCGCCCCGCCGACCCGGGGCTGGGCGAGGCGATCACCTCAGGCCAGTGCGCGAGCACCTCGCGGTGCGCGCTGCCGGCGTAGCGGACCATCCCGGAGGTCGCCGCGACCGCGGCGCCGGTGCACAGCACGGCGGCGCCCGGATACGTCGACGAGCCGGCCATCACGCCCGTGACGCCCTGCGTGTACTTGTCGTCGTGGGGACCCGGCACCGGCCAGCGTGCCGCCACGTCGGCGGCCTCGAAGCCCAGCACGTCCGTGTCCGGCAGGTCCAGGCCGATGTCGATCAACCGCACCCGCCCGCAGTCGCCGAGCGCGTGCACGGGTTTGAGCCCGCCGAAGGTGACGGTCAGCACGGCGCGCACCGCGGGACCGCTGGTGGTCCCGGTCGCCGCGTCGACGCCACTGGGGATGTCGACGGCGACCACGGGGATCCTCGCGTCATCGACGGCGGCGAACACCTCGGCCGCGGCGGGCCGCAGGGCTCCGGAGCCGGAGATGCCCACCACCCCGTCGATGACGAGATCGGTTGCGGGCGAGACACTTTCGACGATCCGGCCGCCCGCCCTGCGGAACGCCGCCAGCCCCTTGCGGTGCGTGCGCTCCGGGTTGAGCAGGATCGCGTCGGCGGCCGCGCCGCGACACCGCACGAAGGTGGCCGCCCACAGCGCGTCGCCGCCGTTGTCTCCGGAGCCGACGACCGCGCAGACCCGCCGCCCGGCCACCCCGCCGGTGCGGGCCGCCAACTCGCCGACGATCTCGGTGGCCAGCCCGTAGGCGGCGCGCCGCATCAGGGCGCCGTCAGGCAGGCTGGCCAGCAGCGGCGCCTCGGCCTGGCGGATCGCATCTACGGAGTAGTAATGCCGCATCAGAGCCAGATTACGTGTCGCCATCGCGGGGGCTTGGCGCCCACCAGCTTTCGCTGCGGCCCGACATCAGCCGGGGTCCGCCGGGGGGATGCTGCGGCGCGCCATGGCCTTGAGGCGCGCGGGACTCAGTTGCCGGCTGCGTTTGGAGCGTGTGCGGGTCATCGGGTAGAAGCACAGGCCGATGAGGATCGAGGCGAAATGCCCGATCGCGGTGAAGTCCAGCTCGACGCGGTCCATGGTGATCAACGGGAAACCGAAGATGACGAACAGCACCCCGAGATAGCCCCAGCGCCAGGGCCTCGCGATGTGGTAGGCCAGCACGGCCATCACGCCGACCAGGAAATAGCTGACCCCGATGTCGCGCGCGTGCACGAGCCGTTGCGACGCATCGCGTTCCTCGATCGCGAAGTAGAGGATGCCCTCGCTGATGTAGGTGGCGAGGATGTGAGAGCTCAAACCCACAGTGAGCCAGCGCAGCTGGCCGAGCCAATGTTCGGCCGGCGCGAGAAACAGGGTGAACAGCAGCAGGTAGGGCTCGAAGTTCTTCCCGTCAATCCACAGCAGGCTGGAGAACAATACGTCGAGCGGGTTTTTGCCCAACTCGTGAATGTTGGTGGAGCGGTGCAGCAATACCGAATGCAACTGGCGGCCGGTGAGGTGGTTCTGGATGATCGTCGTGACCATCAGCACCAACAGCCAGCCGTAGGTCAGCGGCGCAGTGCTGACGAAATGCCACACCGTCAGCGTCATGCTGCGCACTCGTGCCCGAACCGATGCATGCGCCACGACATCAACCTTCGCACGCGGGGCGCCGCGCCCGTACGACTTCGGCGGCTAACACGCCGCCGCCCTCAGCTACTCGACGGTGCGGGCTCCGCGGGCGCCGGCGCCGCAGCGAGCACCGGCGGATTGAGATGTCGCCACCAGCAACCGATGTAGAGCACCATCGAGACCGCCAACGCGAGCAGGACCCAGATCACGACGGTGATGTCGACCCAGCTGCCGAAGGGTGGTGAGCCGGGTAGCGCGTTTCTCAGCGGCACCACCGCGAACAGCATCGCCGCGTACCACGTCGTCATCGGCGGCTGGAACGGCCGCCGGTCCCGCGCGGTCTGAATCGCAACGAACAGAGCCAGACTGGCGATCGTGATCAGCACGCCGAGGATGACGATCGCGAACGCCGCGGTGCTCAGCGACCGCCGCACGTGCAGCCGGTACGGGCCGTCCGCCTGGGACCTGGTCGCGGTGAGTTGCCACCCCGAGAGGTGGTCGATGAAGGTGACGGGCACGTGGTCGGGCGCCCGGTCGGTATCGGGGCCGTAGAAGATCTCGACTTCGATCAGCCCCGAGCGGTATTGGTCGAAGGGCCAGCGCTCGATCTGACCGGCGATGGTCAGCGGGATCGCCATGAGCCCGGGAAGCATGCCCTTGGTCCAGGTGTGCCGCGACGGCATCGCCGAGGATCTGACCCGAAGGCTGAGATCCTCCTTGAGGTGGTGGGTTTTCGGATCCAGCAACGCCGATCCGGGATTGAAGGCGAGGTTGACGGCGAGCACGCTGTTGTTCGACTGCATCTCTTCCACGTTGATCGTCGCCGACGGCTGGTCGCTGCTCACCACCGGGGTTGATCCATCCAGTCGCCGGACCGTATCGCTTTGGGCGTACGTCAAAATCGACCCGGCGTAGACCGCGAGGACGAGCACGACAACACCTACGACGCCGAATCTGATGCCGCCCGATCGCATACTTCCTCCCGCACGGACGCAGCCTCGACCTCCTGGCCGAAAGGCTTTCCCAGGGCAATGTAATGGATCGACCGCGGGTCCGTCGCCGATACGCGCGAAGCGGTGCGAGCTACCTACTCGACGGTGACGGACTTGGCCAGGTTGCGCGGTTTGTCCACGTCATAACCGCGCGCCTGGGCCACGGACGCGGCGAACACCTGAAGCGGGATCGTCGACAGCAGGGGCTGCAGAAGCGTTGACACGGAGGGGATTTCGATCAAGTGGTCGGCGTAGGGCCGCACGGTGTCATCGCCTTCTTCGGCGATCACGATGGTGATCGCCCCGCGGGCCTGGATTTCGCGGATGTTGGACAGCAGCTTGGCGTGCAGCACCGCGGACCCCTTGGGGGACGGCATGACGACGATGACGGGCAGATCGTCCTCGATCAGCGCGATGGGGCCGTGCTTGAGTTCGCCGGCGGCGAATCCCTCGGCGTGCATGTACGCCAATTCCTTGAGTTTGAGCGCGCCTTCCAGTGCCACCGGGTAGCCGACGTGGCGACCCAGGAACAGCACCGTCGGCGACTGGGCGAATTGATAGGCCAACGCGGCCACCGGCTTGATCGTCGCGAGGACCCGCGCGACGAGGTCCGGCATGGCCTCCAGCTCGTGGTATTCCCGCGCGACCTCGTCGGGGTACTTGGTGCCACGGGCCTGCGCCAGCGCCAGGCCGACGAGATAGTTGGCGGTGATCTGCGCCAGGAACGTCTTCGTCGACGCCACCCCGATCTCCGGGCCGGCGCGGGTATAGAGCACCGCGTCGCACTCGCGCGGAATCTGTGAGCCGTTGGTGTTGCAGATGGCCAACACCTTGGCCTTCTGCTCCTTGGCGTGGCGCACGGCTTCGAGCGTGTCGGCGGTCTCGCCGGACTGCGAGATGGCGACCACCAGGGTGCTGCGGTCCAAAACCGGGTCACGGTAACGGAATTCGCTGGACAGCTCCACCTCGACCGGCAGCCGCGTCCAGTGCTCGATCGCGTATTTCGCCAGCAGCCCGGAGTGATACGCGGTGCCGCAGGCCACCACGAACACCTTGTCGATCTCGCGGAGTTCCTGATCGCTCAGACGCTGCTCGTCGAGGACGATCCGGCCGTCCACGAAATGGCCCAGCAGGGTGTCGGCGACGGCTGCGGGCTGCTCGGCGATCTCCTTGAGCATGAAGTACTCGTAGCCACCCTTTTCGGCGGCGGCCAGATCCCAATCGATGTGGAACTCGCGGTATGCCCCGGGCCCCAGGTCGTCGTTGCCGTCGAAGTCGGTGATCCGGTAGCCGTTCGCGGTGATCACGACGGCCTGGTCCTGGCCGAGTTCGATGGCGTTGCGGGTGTGCGGGATGAAGGCCGCCACGTCGGAGCCGACGAACATCTCGCCGTCGCCGATGCCGAGCACCAGCGGGGTGGAGCGACGGGCGGCGACGATGGTGCCGGGGTCGTCGGCGTTGGCGAACACCAGCGTGAAGTGGCCGTCGAGGCGGCGCAGCACCGCGAGCACCGACGCGGGGAAATCGCCGGCGGTCTCGCCGTGGCGGTAGGCCTGCGCCACCAGGTGCACCGCGACCTCGGTGTCGGTGTCGCTGGCGAACTCCACGCCCTGGGCCTCGAGCTCGTGGCGCAGGTTCGCGTAATTCTCGATGATGCCGTTGTGGACCACCGCGACCTTGCCGGCGGCGTCGCAGTGGGGGTGCGCGTTGCGGTCGGTGGGGCGCCCGTGGGTGGCCCACCGGGTGTGGCCCAGGCCGGTGGTGCCGGTCAGGGACGACGGCGGCATCTGGGCGACCGCGTCTTCCAGGTTGGCCAGCCGGCCGGCGCGGCGGCTCACGGTCAGGGTGCCGTCACCGTTCGCCAGCGCGATGCCCGACGAGTCGTACCCGCGGTACTCCATCCGGCGCAGCGCGGCCATGACGACGTCACAGGCGGGCCGCTGCCCGACATAGCCGACGATTCCGCACATTCTGACCAGGGTAGTGCAGGCGGGACACCGAACCCGCAATCCGGCGCCATGGTTAGGCCGCCCACCTGCGCCGAAAGGGACGCGGGCACCGCTACTGGGACGGCCTGAAGTGGACGTCCCGGACCAACCTGCCCAGCCCCCCGCCATTCACGTCACCGTCATCACCGCCGGGAATTCTTTCACCTGATGTGCGCGCGACGTTTTTGTTCACGTCATCGCCGCCGCGATGAACACCCCTAGTATTCGAATTGTCAGCAAAGATCGTCACCGACCGAAGGACGAGCTGCGTGAGGCCTGCCCGGACGCTCTGGCTACCTCGATTTCCCGTTATCGCCGACGCATGAATTCCGTCGTCGATGGTTGTTCACCGGGAATTGTGCAGCGGGTCGCATTGAAATGCGTACTTGCTCCGACCGACCACCATGCGCCATGGGGAGGCAATCATGACCGCAGTTCGGTACGACGATGTGACGCCCGCCCCGCTGGCGCCGGCGTCCCGACAAGCCACCAAGCCGCGCCGGCAGCCGTCGACGGGCTCCGGAAACGCCTTGATGGACATGACCACCCACGTGCTCACCGCCACGCTGCACCAGCTCTACGCGGCGCTGTGGCGGGCGGGGGTCATCGAGGTCACGGCCTAGTCATCTTCGCGGGCGTGCGATTGTGATGCGCTAACGTCGACGCGTGGCCCGCATCCGCAAGCTTGTCGCCGCTCTGCACCGCCGCGGTCCGCACCGGGTTTTGCGGGGTGACCTGGCTTTTGCCGGTCTGCCGGGAGTGGTGTACACCCCGGAGGAGGGCCTGAATCTGCCCGGGGTGGCGTTCGGCCACGATTGGCTCGCCGGCGCCGCGCGGTATTCGAACCTGCTCGAGCACCTGGCGTCGTGGGGCATCGTGGCCGGCGCTCCGGACACCCAGCGGGGCGTGGCCCCGTCGGTGCTGAACTTCGCCTTCGATCTCGGCACCGCCCTGGACATCGTGTCGGGTGTGCGCCTCGGGCCGGGCAAGATCAGCGTGCATCCCGCCAAGCTGGGCGTGGTCGGTCACGGTTTCGGCGGCTCGGCCGCGGTATTCGCCGCCGCCGGAATGCCCGCCAAGCCCGCGGCGGTGGCGGCGCTTTTCCCCAGCGTCACCAGCCCGCCGGCCCAGCAGCCGGCCGCGACGCTGAAGGTGCCGGGAGTGATCTTCACCGCGCCGGGCGACCGGGCGACGCTGATTTCCAACGCGCTGGCGCTTGCCGAGGCGTGGGAGCCGGCGACGCTGCGCATCGTCAGCAAGGCCGAGCCCGGTGGGCTGGTCGAGCGCCGGCGGCTGGCCACGGTGCTCGGCCTGCCCGGCCCGCACCGGCGCACCCAGCGGTCGGTTCGGGCGCTGCTGACCGGATACCTGCTCTACACCCTCGGCGGCGACAAAAAGTATCGCGAGTTCGCCGACCCGGACGTGCAGCTGCCCGGGACGGATGCCCTCGATCCCGAGGCCGAGGCAATTCCGCTGGAAGAAAAGATCGTCGCCCTGCTGAAGTGACGGGTAGTTCGTGGCAAGCGCGCACGCGCTGTACGCCCGCTGGATCGCCGAAGTCTGGCACGGACGGTTAGTCTCGTGCACCGGCAACGACATCCGCCTGGCCGCCGAGTACTGGACGGGTACTTCGGCGGGCTGAGCGTCCGGGCCCGCGCGGGCG
The DNA here is from genome assembly GCF_976985685.1 of Mycobacterium sp. NTMscope_Eco_3. Lineage (NCBI taxonomy): Bacteria > Bacillati > Actinomycetota > Actinomycetes > Mycobacteriales > Mycobacteriaceae > Mycobacterium > Mycobacterium sp. NTMscope_Eco_3. The sequence continues at coordinate 4,431,479 of NZ_CDRJYZ010000001.1, forward strand.
CGTGGTAAGTGTCATGGATGCGAATCGGGATCGCTCTCAATTATTCGAGCGGCTTTCACGAGGCCGTGGACCGCGTCGTCGAACTCGAGAAGTCCGGCATCGAGGTTGCGGTGGTGGCCGAGGCGTATTCGTTCGACGCCATCAGCCAGCTGGGATACCTGGCCGCCAAGACCAACACCGTCGAACTGGCGTCGGGGGTCCTTCCCCTCTACATCCGCACGCCGTCGCTGCTGGCGATGACGGCCGCGGGGCTGGATTTCGTGTCCGACGGGCGATTCCGCCTCGGCATCGGCACCTCCGGGCCGCAGGTGATCGAGGGCTTTCACGGGGTTCCGTTCGACGCCCCGCTGGGCCGTACCCGCGAGATCGTGGAGATCTGCCGCAAGGTGTGGCGCCGCGAACGCGTGCAGTACGCCGGCAAGCACTACCAGTTACCGCTGCCCGCCGACCGCGGAACGGGTTTGGGCAAGCCGCTACAACTCATCAATCATCCTGTGCGCGAACGTATTCCAATCAGCATCGCCGCGCTGGGCCCCAAGAATGTCGAGCTCACCGCCGAGATCGCCGAGGGTTGGCAGCCGGTCTTCTATCTTCCGGAGAAGGCCGCGTGGATCTGGGGTGAGGCGCTGGCCGCCGGCGCCGCCAAGCGTGATCCCGCGCTGGGTCCGCTCGACGTCATGGTGCACGCGTCGCTGGCCATCGGGGACGACGTCGACGAGCGGCTGGCCTGGGTCAAGCCGCAGCTCGGGCTCTACATCGGTGGGATGGGCGCCAAAGGCCGCAATTTCTACCACAATCTGGCGACGCGCTACGGGTACGGCGAGGTCGCGGATCGGATCCAGGAGCTGTATCTGTCCGGCCGCAAGCAGGAGGCCATCGACGCCGTGCCCGACGAGCTGGTGCGGGGGATGTCGCTGATCGGCCCGCCCGGGTATGTGGCCGAGCGCATGGCCGCCTTCGCCGAAGCCGGGGTGACCACGCTGTTGTTGAGCCCGCAGGCCACCGACCGCGACGAGTCCCTGCGCTTCGTCGAGGAAGCCCTGCGGCTGCAGCCCTGAGCCGTCATTGCCCGGCCTGCGGAAGCTGGTCCGCGGCAATCTCGCACGGCGTCGACCCCTCGCCCGCGGGGGGCGCGGGATCGGCGGCGGGCGCGGCCGCGGGCGCCGGCTCAACCGGAGGCTCGGCCGGTGTCTCGGCCGGTGTCGGGTCGGCCGGCGGCGCCTCGACCGGTTGGGCTTGCTGATCGGGCCCAGTGGCCTCGGGTTGGCCCGCGTCGCCGACGGGTTGCGCCGGGTCGGCCCCCTCGGGTTCGGCGGCGGCTTCGTCCTCGGCGACGTCGCCGGTGTCCTCGGCGTTGACGGGATCCTCGGCGTGAAAAGGGTTCTCGTCAAAGGCGTTTCCGCCCGGCGAATCGCCGAACACGTCCGCCCCGTCGCCCGCCGACCCGAGCAGATCGCCCATCGCATCGACGATCCTGCCGGCCAGCCCGAGAAGCCCGCCGCCGCCCCCGCTGCCGAGCCCACCACCGAGCCCACCGCCACCGAGCCCACTACCGAGCCCACTACCGAGCCCGCCCAGGTCGCCCAAAGCCCCGGCGGGCACCCCCGACGCCCCACCGAGTCCGCTTCCCCAGTCCGGTGGCGGCACCGGCGGCACCGGCGTGGGGGCGACCGGCGCCGGCGCCGCAGCCGCCACCGTCGCCGCCGGGTCATCCAGCCGCGGTGGCACAGCTGCCACCGGCGGGGCGAGTTGCGCCGGGACAACGCTCGTCCCGAGATCGCCGGGAAACTCGAACCGCGCCGCCGGGGCGGCGGCCGCCTTGTCGATCACCATTGCGTAGGACGTCTGGACCCCGTCCGAGGTGGAGCGCATCGCGTTCAGCCAGTCGTCACGAATGTCGTTGTCCACGTAGGGAATCACCTGCCGGCGCACCACATCCTCGGCGCCCCGCGGGTCCGCGGCCGCGACCGTGGCGGCGGCGGCCAGCCAGGCCGGCCGCTGCGTCTGTGCGCGGTCGTCGACGGCGATGGCCGTCGCCACTTTCGAATCGATCAGATGCCACAGGTTGTCGCGCAGCGACTCGCACCGCTGGGCCGCCGCGCGCAGTTCGGCGGCGACCGCGTCCGCGGTGTCGCAATGCCGCTGCAACAGCTGCACCGCGGCGTCCCCGCCCGCGCCCGTCCACGCCGCGGCCAGCTCGGCCACCTGGGCGCGCTGCATGCGCAGCGCTTCGGAGGCCACCACGCCGGCCGCCCGCAGCTCGGCGCAGTCACGGTCGAGCGCGCGCAGGTCGAGTCCGTCCTCGCTCGCATACCATTCGCGGATCTGCGCGGGATGCGCTGTCAGGTCGGGATGTTGGTACCCGAGCGCGTGGCAGGCCTGCACGTAGGTCTGGGTGTGCTCGACGGCGACCCGGCCCTCGGCGAGGCGCGCGTCCACATCCAACCGGTCGGCCACGAGCTACGCGATCCGCGCGGCGGCATACAGTTCGGCGTCGGCGTAGCGCTCGGCGCTGGACCGCAGGGCGGCGGCGATCTCGGTGGACGCGCGCGACCACTGCGACACCTGCTCCGTCAGGCGCCCCAACTCGGCGCGCAGCGCGTCGCCGCGCGCGGCGTGCGCCCGCCCGGCGCAGGCGCCGCTGAAAGCCAGCCTGGCAAGGTGATCGCTGACCGCGCGGTCGAGAAATTCCGCCGCCATGGCGAATTGGTTAGCGACCCGGTGCGTGGCCGACGCGTCGATCTGGGTGCTGGCGGCGACAGGCCGTGTTCCCCCAACGAATTTCATGCCTAATCCGACGCCGGTAGGCGCGTCGGGGTTCCGGGCGTCGCGGGATCAGTGCGCGGCGCTGACCGCTTCGGCGACCCGGGTGGCGATCCGCGCAGCGATGTCCTCCTCGGGGGCCTCCACCATCACGCGGATCATGGGCTCGGTTCCCGACGGGCGCAACAGGATTCGGCCGGTATCGCCCAGCTCGGCCTCGGCCTGCCCGACGGCGGACCGCACCGCCGGCGCCGCGGCGGCCGTGGCCTTGTCGGCGACCGTGACGTTGATCAACACCTGCGGCAGCGTCTGCATCGCCGAGGCCAGGTCGGCCAGCGACGAGCCGGTCTGCGCCATCCGGTTCATCAGCCGCAGCCCGGTGACGATGCCGTCCCCGGTCGAGCCCAGCGCGGGCATCACGATGTGCCCGGATTGCTCGCCGCCGAGGCTGTAGTCGCCGGCCCGCAGCTCTTCCACGACGTAGCGATCCCCAACGCCGGTGGTGCGCACCGTGATTCCGGCCGAGCGCATGGCCAGATGCAACCCCAGGTTGCTCATCACGGTGGTCACCAACGTCCTGGAGGCCAGTTCGTCGGCCTCGTGCATGGCCAGCGCGAGCACCACCATGATGTGGTCGCCGTCGACGAGATTGCCGTCGGCGTCGATGGCCAGGCACCGGTCGGCGTCCCCGTCGTGCGCCAGGCCCAGGTCGGCGCGGTGCGCGACGACCGCCGAGCGCAGCGAATCCAGGTGCGTGGAGCCGCAGTTGTCGTTGATGTTGAGACCGTTGGGGTCGGCGTTGATCGCGATCACCCGCGCGCCGGCCGCGCGGTAGGCGCGTGGGGCCACCGCCGACGCCGCGCCGTGGGCGCAGTCCACCACCACGGTCAACCCGTCGAGCCGCAGCGTGCTGGCCTTGCTCAGGTGACGCAGGTAGCGGTCGGCCGCGTCCTCGGCGTCGAGGACCCGGCCGATCCCGGCGCCGACCGGGCGCAGCCCCGGTTCCCCGACCAAGGCTTCGATCCGGTCCTCGGTGCCGTCGTCGAGCTTGCGGCCGCCGGGCCCGAAGATCTTGATGCCGTTGTCGGGCATCGGGTTGTGCGAGGCGGAGATCATCACCCCGAAGTCGGCGTCGTAGGCGCCGGTCAGGTAGGCCACCGCGGGGGTGGGCAGCACCCCGACCCGCAGCGCGTCGACCCCCTGGCTGGTCAGCCCGGCGATCACCGCGGCCTCCAGCATTTCGCCGCTGGCCCGCGGATCGCGGCCGATCACCGCCACCCGGCGGCCCGGCGCCGCCGCGCTCGCCAGCTGCCGCGCGGCCGCGGAACCCAGCGCCAGCGCCAGCTCGGCGGTCAACTCGCGATTGGCGACCCCACGGACACCGTCGGTGCCGAATAGTCGACCCATGCGAACAAACCTCTCACAGTTGTCGGGCTAGCACCTAACGTGCCCGTTCCTTTGTGGCCGAAACCGGGCGCGGGTGGGTGCAGACACGCCGCAACCGGCCACAACTTGTGGAGCACGATGCCAAGTTGTGGCCGGAAAGCGACCGCTGATCAGCGCTTGCTGTACTGAGGCGCCTTGCGGGCCTTCTTCAGGCCGTACTTCTTGCGCTCGGTGGCGCGCGGGTCACGGGTGAGGAAGCCGGCCTTCTTCAGTGCGGGACGGTCGTCCGGCGAGGCCACGATGAGCGCCCGCGCGATGCCCAGGCGCAGCGCGCCGGCCTGCCCCGAGGGGCCGCCGCCGTGCAGGTGGGCATAGATGTCGAAGCTCTCCACCCGGTCCACGGTGACCAGCGGGGCCTTGATGAGCTGCTGGTGCACCTTGTTGGGGAAGTAGCCCTCCAGGCTGCGGCCATTCAGGTTGAACTTGCCGGTGCCGGGCACCAGGCGCACCCGCACCACGGCCTCCTTGCGGCGGCCGACGGTCTGGATGGGCCGCTCGAACACGTAGGACTCGGCGGGCGCGGCGACCGCGGCGGTCTCCGACGCCTCAACCGGCGCTTCGGTCACCTCGGCGACGGCCACTGTTTCCTCTGCGGTCTCGGGGTTGTCCGGGTTTTCTGGGTTCTCCAGGGCCTCGGTCGTTTCGGTCACTGGGCCACCTGCTTGATCTCGTACGGAACGGGCTGCTGTGCGACGTGGGGGTGCGTCGGGCCGGCGTAGACGTGCAGCTTGCGCGCGATCTGCCGGGCGAGCTTGTTCTTGGGCAGCATGCCGACGATCGCGTCCTCCACGACACGGTCGGGGTGCTTGGCCATCAGCTCGCGAATGGTGCGGCTGCTCAGACCGCCGGGATACCCCGAGTGGCGGTACGCCAGCTTCTTGTCCAGCTTCTGGCCGCTGAAGGCGACCTTGTCGGCGTTGATGACGATGACGAAGTCACCGCCGTCGACGTTGGGGGTGAACGTCGGCTTGTGCTTGCCGCGCAGCAGGTTGGCTGCCGCGACGGCAAGGCGGCCAAGCACCACGTCCGTGGCGTCGATGACGTGCCACGACCTCGTGGTGTCACCCGCCTTTGGCGTGTACGTAGGCACAGCGCTTACCACTCTTTCTCTGCGAGCCTCTGTTCCGAGGCTGTGGATCCCGGTGTGACCGGGTGCCGGTCAGGCGTTCGCGGCGGGGGCTGGTCTCGGCGACCGACGTTGACCCGAGGCCCTGGCGTACCGCACGCCAACGGAGCAGCTTACCGACCGCCATCCCCGCAGGTCAAAATGACTGTGTGGTCCCGACGGCTCTCCCCCGTCAGGACCACACAGTCTCACGCGCGGCGCGAACCGCGCGGTGTCTCCTCGGCCGCTACCGCGACCACACGCCGGCCGCCCGGCGGTCGGCATTGGCCACCTCGTCCGCGCCGTCGCGGACCGCATTTCCGAGCTCGACCAGCATCTCGTTCAGCGCGGTCGCCGACTGGTGCCATTTCAGCTGCTCAGCCTGGTAGGCGGCGGCCGCTTCGCTGGTCCACAGCTGCTGCAGCGGCGCGATGCGTGCTCTGAGCTCGTCGAGCGCGGCATTGAAACGGGCCGACGTCGAGTGAATCTCCTGGCGGACCGAGTACTCGATTTCACCGAAGTTGTAGGACAACACCGAATCCACGGGGATCCTCTTTCCTCACAGGTTTCCGCCGGCGGCGGCGATGCGGTCGGCATGGCTCTGGCCGGCCTCCTGCAGGGTGGCCGCGTTGTGCCGAATGGTGTCGGCGATGGCGTGCAGGGCGTGGTAGAGCCGCACCGACTCCGCGTTCCAGCGATCGATCACGCCTTTGAAGCGAGTGGCCGCGAGCCCGCCCCACGCCGACGACGGCACGCCGCTCATCCGGCCGATGAACGCCTGCAGCATCGCCCTGATTTCCTCGTTGCGGGCGTCGGTGGTGCCCGCCACCGACCGCATCAGGTCGAGGTCGGTGCTCAGTGGGTTTGGTGCAGCCATACCCATTACGACCGCGACGGGGCTCGTTCGGTTCCACGAAATTTGTCATCCGATCGCGTGGACGGATCTGACCGCCTGCTCGCAGGCATCGCGGACGGCGCCCTCGTCGCCCGGCCGGCTCTGACATCCGACGCTGATTCGCACGGGGCCGTCCAGCAGCACCGTCCAGCGCACGTGATGACCCGCGCGGACCTCGCGGTAGGTCACCGCCGGCCGGCCGGCGCTGGTGCCCGACGGGTTGAAGTCGACAAACAGCCCGGCGGGCTCGGCGTCGATCGCGCGTTTGAGCCGTTCGGCGGTGCCGCTCAGCGTCTCCGCGGCCACCGGCGACTGGGTGATGTGCAGCGCGACCTCGGGGTCCGCCGGAGACGTGACCTGCACCCGCGCCGAGCCCGGCCCGGTGACCACCCGTCGCGTCGGCCACGTCGCCGGCACCGACAGCGCCACCCGGCCTTCCACCAAATACGTTGTGGACGCGGCGTCGACCCGCTTCGGGGGCGCCTCGCCGGGCCGGCTCGGCGACATCGCGGCCGGCGCCGCCGCGGCGACGACGATGGCGGCGGCACCCAGTCCGCCCAGCGTCCGCACGCGCGATGGGCGGGCGGTGGCGCGTGCGGCGGAGCCCGGCCCCGGCGGTGCCGAGCGTGCCGGGAAGGCCGCCCGCGCCAGCCGGGTGAGCCGAAGGTCGTTGATTTGCAGAACATCTCGGGTTGTCCCGCCGCTTCCGCGTACCGCGTCGGCGATCAACGCCGCCAGTGCCGACGCCCCGGCGACCGTGCTCGGCGTGTCGATCACCACGGCCGCGGGGGCCGCGTCGGCGATGACATCCGCGACGGCTTCGGCGACGGCTTGCGGGTCGGCGTTGCGCGGCACGGCGGTCACCTCCGTCGCCGTGATCACCACGAACCGCTCGGTGATCTCAACCGTCACCGGTCGTTGCGCGCGAAATGCCTGCGCCAGCAACCACGATCGCGGGCGCGTGCGCACCTCACCGGCCACCCTGGCGGCGGCCGCGGTCAGCACACCCACGCGCGAGGAGGACCACCAGGACGGGCGCACGACGACCATACCGTCGGACGATGTGCAGCTTGCCGACCGCAGCGCGGCTTCCCACAGCGCATCGACGGTTATCGGCCGCTCCCCCACCAGCGCGACGCGGTCGTCGATCGCGTCGAGGGCCGATCGAATGGCGTCGGCCATCTCGCCCTCGTCGATTGTTCCTGTACCGCAACATAATCGGCGGACGGTGCCCGGCCCGGCTTCGATGACGGGACGGTGTTCGATCACGGTGGGCTCCAGGCCACCTGGACGAGGTCCTCGTCGCCGTTAGGGCCGGTCAGGATGCCGCGGCCCGGTGGCAATGGCACCGGCAGCGTGGGGCCGAACGGCGGGCCCTCGGCGGGAGAACCGCTCATCATCAGGGACAGGCAACCGAGGTCACGCAGGGCCGCGAGCACCGGCTCGAACATCGCGCGCTCGGCTCCCCCGCCGCGCCGGGCGACGACAAGATGCAATCCCAAATCTTGTGCATAGGGCAGGAATTCGACGATCGGCGCCAGCCCATTGCCCGCCGGGGAGGCGACCAGGTCGTAGTCGTCGACCACGACATACAGGTCCGGCCCACACCACCACGAGCCGGTGCGCAACTGGGCCTGGCTCGCGTCGGGCGGCGGCATTCGTGCGCGCAGAAGATCGAGCAGGTCGGGCAGCGCCGCGGCCAACGCGGCCGGCGACATCGCGTACCCGCGGAGATGGTCCGACTCGACGACCCCGAGCAGCGCGCGCCGGAAGTCGACGATCAGCAGTTGAGCTTGCGCGGCGGTCTTCGTCCGGACAAGCTCCCGGCACAAGGTCCGCAGCGCCGCGGTCTTCCCGCAGTCACTGTCGCCGGCGATCACCAGATGCGGCTTCTCGACGAAATCGATTGTCACCGGCCGCAGGTCGCGCTCCCGAACGCCGAGCAACACCCGGGCACATAGCTCGGTTCCCGCCCCACGCACCAAGGCCTCACGATCTACGCGATCGGGCAAGAGCGGTATCGGCGGCGCCACCGAGTCACCGGCGGGCACCTCGGCGACAGGCGTTGCGATCACCATGTGCAGCCCGTCACGGGACAGGCCACGGCCAGGGCTGTCGTGCGGGACGTGCGCAGCGGCCTTGCGGTCCAGTTCGGAGTCGGCGGGATCGCCGAGCCGTAACTCGACACGGGTGCCGAGCTGATCCCGCAGCGACGGCCTGACGTCGGCCCAGCGCGACGCCGTCAAGACCACGTGCACACCGAACGAAAGCCCGTGGGACGCCAGGGCAGTGATCGAAGCCTCCAGCGTCTCGAATTCCTGGCGCACGGTTGCCCAGCCGTCGATGACGAGAAAGACGTCGCCGAACGGATCATCGATCGCGCCGCCCGACGTGGTGCGCCGCCGGCGATAGTCGGCGATCGAGGCGATCGCGTGCGCACCGAACGTGGTCTCGCGCCGTCGCACGACCGACTCGCATTCGGCGACGATCCGCCCGACGAGCCGCGGCTCGGCCCTGCCGGCGACCGCGCCAACGTGCGGCAGCGTCCGCGCCGACGACAGCGTCCCGCCGCCGAAATCCAGGCAGTAGAACTGCACTTCGCTCGGGTCATGCGTGGCCGCGAGGGCGGTGATGAGCGTCCGCAACGCCGTCGACTTGCCCGATTGCGGTCCGCCGACGATCGCCACGTTGCCCGCGGCGCCGGACAAATCGATCATCAGTGGCGTGCGGCGCTGCTCGTAGGGGCGGTCGACCAGGCCGACGGGCACGGCGGTCAGGCCGGCGGCCGCGGGTACCGCGCCGCCGAGCAGGGTGCGCAGCTCCGGAGGCCGCCCCAGCGGGGGCAGCCACACCCGGTGCGCGGGCGGCCCATGCCCGCGCAGCCGGTCCAGGACCGCACGCGAAATGGCCGGTGCGGATGTCGCGCTCGCCTCCGGGGTGCGACGGACCGCTCCGGTGACCCGGGTGGTGAACACCTGGACCGGGCGCGCGGGCGCGGCGGGCGCACCCGGTGGAGCGTCCGTCGGCAGCGGTCCCGACACCGAGGCGGCCTGAAAGCGAACCGGTTCGGCGCCGCTGATCCGCAAGAAGCCGGCACCGGGCGCGGTGGGCAGTTCGTAGGCGTCGAGATTGCCCAGCACCGTGCGGGATTCGGCGGCGGACAGGGTCTTCAGGCACAGCCGGTACGAGAGGTGGGCGTCGAGCCCGCGCAGCCGACCCTCATCGAGGCGCTGGCTGGCCAGCAGTAGGTGCAGCCCCAGGGATCGGCCCAGACGGCCGATCGCCACGAACGTATCGGCGAAATCAGGTTGCTGGCTGAGCAATTCGGAGAACTCGTCGACGATGATGAACAGCGCGGGCAGGGCCGGCAGCGCGGCCGGCGGGTCACCTGCCCGGCGCGCGCGTTCATAGGCCTCGACGCTGACGCAGCCCGCTGTCCGCAGCAGTTGCTGGCGACGGTTCATCTCACCGGCCAGGGCGTCGCGCATGCGGCTTACCAGCGGCGCGTCGTCGGCAAGGTTGGTGATCACGGCGGCCACGTGCGGCGCTCGCGCATAGTCGAGAAATGTTGCGCCACCTTTGAAGTCGATGAGCAAAAGGTTGAGTTCTTGCGGCGAGTTGCGGACCATCATGCCCAGCGCGATGGTGCGCAGCAGCTCCGACTTGCCCGACCCGGTGGCGCCGATGCAGAGTCCGTGCGGGCCCATCCCGTTCTCGGCCGGCTCTTTGATATCCAGCTCGAGGGGAGCGCCCTGCACGGTGGTTCCGATGGGGACGCGAAGCCGGTCGCCGCGTCCCCGGCGGCGCCAGAGCGTCGCCGGGTCGAAGCGTTGCGGATCGTGCAGGCCGACCAATCCGGGCCAACCGGGATCACCGCCCCCTACGCTCCCCCGATGCCCGGCCAGTCGGAGGGCGCACACCAGCGCGTCGACGGGCTCCATCCGATCGGGGCACGAAATGGGTGCCGACTCGTCGGACCGCCGGATCGCCAGCGGCGCACCGTCATGGCCGGCGCCGATCGCGATCGTGGTGGCGCCGATGATCGCGGCGGCGTCCCCGGCCAGTTCGGTGACCACCACCACCCGTGCCGCCCGCACGCCCGCGAGGGCCCGCTGCGCCTGCACGGCGCTCGAATAGACCATCCGCACCGGACCCGCCGCGTCGTCCTGGCCGGGATGTGCGTTGTGCGGCAACCATTTCAGCCATTCCCAGTGCGCGCGATGCGGATCGCTGATCGCTGCGGCGATCCGCACCTGATCGGGCGCATGCAACACGGCGAGCTGGCAGATCATCGCCCGTAGCAACCCGCGCGCGGCGCTCGCCTCGCCGTCGATCGTCACAAGCGACTCGTCACGCAAGGCGATCGTCACCGGCCCGACGATCGTCGAATATGCGCGCAGGAAACGACGCAACGCCGTCTCGGTGACCGGATCGCGAAGCTCCTCGGCGGGAAGCTCCGGCGCCACCAAGCGGCGCGCGAGGGGCTGCGTCCCCATGCCCACCCGCACGAGGCAGAAATCCGCGTCGCCCGGTCTGCGCTGCCACATGCGAGCGCCGCCGACCAACGTCCACAGCGTGTCGGGATGGGGATGGCTTCGAATGGACGAGGCGCGCTGCGTCGTAGCGACCGCGGACACGGATTGGCTCAGCTGATCCAGGTATCCGAGATACCGTCCGCGATCGGCATCGATGCCACCGCCGCGCCGGCGGGCACGGCCGGTCAGTCCGGACGCCAGCGCCGAAACCAGCATCATCAGCGGAAACGCCAGAAACATCGGCTGACGGGCCATGGCCGTCCCCGACGCGAACGCCGCCGCCATGATGCCCATGCTCGCCACGGACAGCGCAGCCGGCAGCAGGCGGGGCAGCAGGCCAGGCGCCGCCGGCGGCTGCAGGTCCGGTGGAGCCTCGACCACAATCGGCGGCCGTTGCACCGCGGGCACCGAAACCTGGGTCATCTCATCGCCTCCAGTTCGACGACGGTAAGGAGCACCGAAAACGGCGACAAGTCACCTGTGGACAGCCGGATACCGGGGCCGTCGAAACCCGGCTATGTTCCCCAGGATCCGACCGAAGGGTTCGTCATTGGCTGCATCCGAAACCGGGCTGTGCCGTGTCCGCGTCCATTGGGGCACCACCGTCGCCGATCTGGCGCTGCCCGCCGGAGTTCCTGTCGCGGTGTTGATTCCGTCGGTCGTCGACGCCCTCGAGGTTCGTCACCCCGACCGGGAGGCGGTGCGCTACGAGTTGTCGATCCCCGGCGCACCCGCACTGGTCCCGTCGATGACCTTGGCGCAGAACCGCATCGGCGATGGCGCGGTCCTGGTGCTGAGCCGGCCCGACGCGCCGCTGCCCGCACCTCGTTACCTCGATGTCGCGCAGGCCGTGTCGGACACGCTAGCGGGGGACGCCGGGACGCGCAGCGATGACGGGGACCGGCGAGCCGCCCGGCTCGCCGGCGCGGCGGCGGCCGTCTTGCTGACCGCGGTGGGCGGGGGGACCTTGGTGCGAACCGCCTTCAGCGCCAACCACACCCGAGACAGTCGCGCAACGGTCGCCGTTTTGGCATGTGCCGTCCTCGTCGGGCTGGGGCTAGCGGCGATCACGCATCGGGCCTATCGAGATCCGATCGCCGGACTGGCGCTGAGCGTGATCGCCACCGAGTTCGCGGCGGTGGCCGGGTTTGTGGCAGTGCCCGGCGCTCCAAGCGTTTCCCACGTATTGCTGGCCGCGGCGGCGGCGGGCGTCACCTCCGTGCTGGCGATGCGGTTGTCGGGCTGTGGTGTCGTCGCGTTGACGGCGACCGCGTGCTTCGCGGCGGTCATCGCCGCGGCGGCGCTGGCGGGTGCGATCACCGGCGCGCCTTGCCATGTCATCGCTTCGGCGGCGGGGGCGGTATCCCTCGGGCTGCTCGGGGCGGCACCGCGCGTATCCATCGCGCTGGCGCGGCTATCGCCCCGATGGGCGACGCCGGACGTCGTCGACCCTAGCGACGCGTGGGTGCCCGAGCAAGCGCTTAGCGCCGACCGGTGGTTGGTGAGCCTGTATGCCGGGCTGTCGTCAGCCGCCGGTGCCGGCGCGGTCGTCACCGTGCTCGCCGGTGCACCGCGCCTGTCCTGCTTGGCGTTCGGGACCGCCACTGCCGCGCTGTTGCTGCTGCGCTCCCGGTCCGGCGAACGCGCAAGGATGCTGGGCTTCGCTGCCGGTGGACTCGTAACCGCGGCAACGATATTCGCTGTCACCGCCCTGCGCTTCCAGCTGCACGGTCCGAAGCTCGCTGCGGCAACGGCGCTGGTCGCCGCCGCGATGTACCTCGGCTTCGCCGCAAAACCAACCTCGCCCGTCGTGCTCCGATGCGTCGAAATGCTGGAGTGGCTGGCGTGGGCGGCACTGGTCCCGCTGGCGTGTTGGATAGGCGGACTCTACGGCGCGGTCCGGGGATTGAATCTCCCGTGAGGTCCTCGCACGTCGGGCGCGTGCTGGCGGTGTCGGCGCTGGCGATGCTCCCCGCGTTCGGAACGCCACCGGCGCAGGCGGTTTCGCCCCCCGGCGTCGACGACAAGTGGTTGCCCAAGCCCACCTTGCCGGCGCCGCCACGGCCGACGGTGCAGCGCGAGGTCTGCGCGGCGCTGACCGTCGATTCGGCGCCGGGCCGCAACCAGCCGCCGGGGGCGTTCGACCTTTCGGACGTGTGGCACCTCACCCGCGGCGCCGGACAACGGATCGCGGTCGTCGACACCGGAATCGCGCGGCACCGACGGCTGCCCGGCGTGGTGCCCGGCGGCGACTACGTGTCCACCGGCGACGGCACCCAGGACTGCGACGCGCACGGCACGCTGGTGGCCGGAATCATCGCGGCCACAGCCGATTCCAAGTCCGATGGCTTCAGCGGGATCGCGCCGGAAGCCACCTTGATCAGCATCCGGCAGTCCAGCGCGAAGTTCGCGCCCGCTAGCGACCGGTCCCGCGCCGGGGTGGGTGACGTCGACACCATGGCGAAAGCGGTTCGGACCGCCGCGGATCTCGGCGCGTCGGTGATCAACATTTCCTCGGTTGCGTGCGTGCCGGTGGCCGCCGCACTCGACGACCGTGCGCTGGGTGCCGCGCTGGCCTACGCCGTCGATGTCAAAAATGCCGTCGTCGTCGCGGCGGCGGGGAATACCGGCGGCGGCGCGCAGTGCCCGCCGCAGCGGCCGGATGCGACCTGGCAGACCATCACGGTCGTGGTCAGTCCCGCGTGGTACGACGACTATGTGCTGACCGTCGGCTCGGTGAATGCCGACGGAGCACCGTCGGCCTTCAGCCTCGCCGGCCCGTGGGTCGATGTCGCCGCGCCCGGCGAGGCGGTGACCTCCCTCACGCCCGATCCGGTGTCGGGCACGAGTTACGCCGCCCCGGTGGTGAGCGGTCTGGCCGCGCTGATTCGGAGCCGCTTCCCGGCATTGACCGCGCGCCAGGTGATGCAGCGCATCGAGTCGACGGCGCATCATCCGCCCGCCGGATGGGATCCGCTCGTCGGCAACGGCACCATCGATCCGCTCGCCGCGGTCAGCACCGGGACGGGCGCGCCGGCCAATGCCCATAAGCCGCCGACCGCGCCGCCGCTCGCGGGGTCGCCGGCGACGACCCCACCGCGCGATACCCGCGCCCGGGACACCGCGGTGCGCGGGGCCGCGATCTGCCTCGCCGCGCTGGCGGTCGCCCTGGCCGCCGGCGCGGCCAGGGGTCGGCTACGGGGAACCCGCGACGTCGCGGGCGATTGAGGCGCCGCGTCTGCTCAGCTCCGGTCCAGCCGGCAGCAGCGTGAGAACCGGCCAGGGCGCCGCGGTCGCCTCGGCGAGGCCGAGGGCGTGCGCGGCGTCGTCGTCGCGGATGGCGAATCGCACCCCGGTGTCGACGATGAGGTACCGGGTCCCGGAGTTGTCACCCGCCCGCACGTAGGCGCTGCGCCCGGGCGGCACGGACACGTTGTCCAGCGCGGGGCCGGGGCCGTCGGCCTGCGCCAGCGTCACCGTCGCCTGACCGGGCGGCACCGGTGGCCGGTTCCCCGCCAGCAAAGCCGCCCCCGCTCGCCCGCCCTCCCAGCTGGCGCATATCGTGCCGGCGGACTCGGGCAGCGTCGGCGCCCGGTCGGGGAAACCGGCGACGGGCAACTCGGCCGCGACGGGAGCGGCCCGGATCGCCTCGGGCGCGACGGTGACGGGATTGACCATCCCCTGGGAGCCGCCGAAGCGCATCAAGTCGGCCGCCACCTGGCCGATCCGCTGCACGCCGGCGACCAGCACCGCGTAATACTCGTCACCGTCGGCGCGTGTGACGCGCAGCACACTGCCGACGCGAAATCCCGGCAGCCCGGGCGCGGCGCCGCCCAGGCCGCGGATCCGGGGGGCCGAGATCGGCGGCGCCTCGGGGACAGCGTTCAGCAACGCTTGCGAGACGAGTTGAGGCGCGCGGCCCTCGAGCCGCAGCGCGCGCACGACCGCGGCATCGGCCAGGTCCACGATGGCCCGGTGCCCGTCGTAGAGCAGGTAGGCCGGCGAACCCGAGGCGGGAGCCACCAGGACGGCCTGCCCGGACGGCAAGCGGGCGGCTGCGTTGCCGGCGACGTGGCCGACGATGACCGTCGTGCTGCTGGCACCGGCGCTATCACAAATCGAGAAGGCCAGGTCCTGCGCGGACAGCGGCCTGCCGACGAATTGCGGTGCGCCCGGAATGCCCAGCAGCGGACCGCGTTTACCGCCCTCCAGATCGGCCTGGCGCACCGGCTGCGGGGTGGCGGCCGTCCCCGCGATGAGCCGCGCGGACGCCAAATTCGGCACCGGATGCCAGACGTCGTTCACTCGAACGAACAGCGCACCCGACTCCCGGGCCATCACGACCTGCGCCCGATCGAGCGCAACGTGCGGTCTCAGCAAACCCAGAAGCGCGGAGCCGGCCAGCGCCAGGGCCGTCAGCACACCGCCGGCTGCCAGCGATGTCGACGCCATCCGCGGTCGCGGGCCGCCCACAGACATCGTCTCGCCCAGCAACGCGCATTCGAGGCGGCGCAGCAGATACCGGTGAGCGCTGACGCGCAGCCACATGGTCGGCTGACGCGGCACTGATCCCCCCACCCTGCGTAATCCGTTGGGCTCACGGTAGGCCGCCGATCGGCCGCGTCGCAGCGCTTATCCACAGGTCGCAGGAGTTTCGCCGCGGCGGAAATTGGGTAAAATTGCCCGGTGAAAACTCACCGCGCCGCTCGCCTCATCGGCTTGGGCGCTTCCGCCCTGGTCACCGCCGCAGGCCTGCTCGCCACGCCGGTCGCGCTCCCGGTGGCCTCCGCCGATGACTGCCCGGACGTCGAGGTCATCTTCGCCCGCGGCACCAACGAGCCCCCCGGCCTGGGCCGGGTCGGCGATGCCTTCGTGGACTCGCTGCGCCAGCAGACCAACTTGAACATCCTGCCGTACGGGGTGAACTACGCCGCCAGCAAGCTGCAGCTGCACGGCGGTGACGGCGCCAACGACACCATCGATCGCGTGAAGAAGAGCGTGGAGAAGTGCCCGAGCACCAAGATCGTGCTCGGCGGCTACTCGCAGGGCGCGTCGGTGATGGACATCGTGGCCGGCGTCCCCATCGGCGGCATCAACTGGGGCAGCTCGCTGCCGCCGCAGTACGCCAACAACATCGCGGCCGTCGCCACCTTCGGCGACGTGGCCGACCGCGCCGGCGGCACGCTGCCCAGCCAGAGCGCGCTGCTGGGCTCCAAGGCCATCGACTTGTGCAACCCCAACGACCCGATCTGCCACGCCGGCCCCGGCAACGAGTGGAGCGGGCACACCGAGGGCTATGTGCCCGTCTACACCACCCAGGCCGCGGCGTTCGTCGCGTCCAAGCTCGTGGGCGCCGGCCAGTCGGTGCCCGGCTACGGCCCGTCCTTCCCGGGCGCCGGCCCGCAGGTCCCGGGCCAGCCCGGATACGGCCAGCAGACTCCGGTGTACGGGCAGACCCCGCCCGGGTCGGGCCCCTCGATCCACGGCGGCACCGGCACCGCCCCGGCCCCCGCACCGCTGGCGCCCGGGCCGGCCACGACCGTACCGCAAGCACCTCTCGTCTAAATCGTTACCGGCGGGTTATCAACGCGCGCTTAACATCTCTGTGTGAGGCTTATCCCTTTAGGGCTGGGCGTCGGATTGCTCGCGGGGGCAGCGTTATTGGTTGCCCCGCAATTGGTTCCCCGCGCATCGGCGTCCTGCCCCGGCGTAGAAGTGGTCTTTGCCCGCGGAACGGATGAGGCGCCCGGTGTCGGGAAGGTGGGCGGGGCGTTCGTCAGCTCGTTGCGCGAGCAGACCCGCAAAAGCGTTGGCGCATATGGCGTGAACTACCCGGCCGACAAAGACTTCCTGGCCGCCGCGGACGGCGCCAATGACGCCAGCAGCCACATCCAGCGCATGGCGGTGAACTGCCCCAACACCAAGCTGGTGCTGGGCGGATACTCGCAGGGCGCCGCCGTCATCGACATCGTCACGGCCGCACCGGTGTCCGGCCTCGGGTTTCGCAAGCCGCTGCCGCCCGCGGCCGCCGATCACGTCGCCGCCGTCGCCCTCTTCGGGAATCCGTCGGGCCGGGCGGGCAACCTGATGAGCGCGCTGAGCCCCAATTTCGACGGCAAGACCATCGACCTGTGCAACCCGGGCGACCCGATCTGTTCGGGCGGCCTGCGGTGGGCGTCGCATCTGAGCTACGTGCCCGGACTGACCAACAAGGCCGCGAGTTTCGCCGCGGCGAGGGTCTAGTGCGAGCGCACGTCCCTGGTGATGAGGTTGCGCGCGGCCAGCTGGTCATCGGGCGGGTAGTCGACGCCGACCAGCGTCAGCCCGTGCGCCGGGGCGGTCGCGTAGTCGCTGGATCGTGCTGTGGCGCCGAGCAGTTCGCGGCACCAGGAGACGGGACGCCGGTGTTCGCCGACCGCCAGCAGCGCTCCGACCAGTGAGCGCACCATCGACCAGCAGAACGCGTCGGCGCTGACCCGCGCGGTGATCGAGTCACCGTCGCGCGTCCACTCCAGCCGCTGCAGGTCGCGGATGGTGGTGGCGTTCTCGCGGTGCCGGCAGAACGCGGCGAAGTCGTGCAATCCCAACAGGTCCCGCGAGGCGGCGGTCATCGCCTCGACGTCCAGGGGGCGCGGCCAGGCGGTGACGTAGCGGGCCTGCTGCGGCTGCACGCCCCACGGCGCCGTCGACAGCCGGTACACATAGTGACGTCGCAGCGCGGAGAACCGGGCGTCGAAACCCGCGGGGGCGCGGGCGATCTCGATCACCCGGACGTCGGTGGGCAAGAAGCGGCCCAGCCGGCGCAGCAACGGCAGAAACTCGGCCTCACCGGCGTGTGGCGTACGCGAATACGCGTTCGGCAGCGCCGCGGCCGGCACATCGACGTGGGCCACCTGCCCGGTGGCGTGGACCCCCGCATCCGTGCGACCCGCCGCGCGCAGCCGCACCGGCGTGCGAAAGACGGTCGTCAGCGCCTCGTCGAGAACCCCGGCCACGGTACGCTGGCCGGTCTGAGCTGCCCAGCCTGCGAAACCTGTTCCGTCGTAGGCGATATCGAGCCGCAGACGGACGTCCTCGCTAACTCTCGTCAGCCTCGTCGTTCGCCTTCTCGGCGGCCTCGGCTTCGGCTCTTGCGGCGACGGCCTTGTCGGCCTTGTCTTCGGCTTCGGCCTGGGCCTTGGTCGGCTCGTCGGAGGCCTCTTGGGCGTTGGTTTCCTCGGCCTCGGCCGTGGCTTCCCCGGCCGTCGGGCCGACGGCTTCCTCCGGCTCGACGGCCGCCTGAGGCGCCGCCGCTGCCGCGACAGGAGCGTCAGTCTTCTTGGAGGCCTTCGCCCGCCGAGCCCGATCGGCCTCGGAGGTGACCGTCTTCTCCCGCACCAACTCGATCACGGCCATGGGCGCGTTGTCGCCCTTGCGCGGCTCGACCTTGATGATCCGCGTGTAGCCGCCGTTGCGGTCGGCGAAGAACGGCCCGATCTCCTCGAAGAGGGTGTGCACCACGTCCTTGTCGCGGATCTTCTTCAGAACCTCTCGACGGTTGTGCAGCGCACCCTTTTTCGCGTGCGTGATCAGCTTTTCCGCATACGGCCGCAGCGCACGCGCCTTGGGCTCGGTCGTCTTGATCCGGCCGTGCTCGAACAGCGACGTCGCCAGGTTGGCCAGAAGCGCCTTCTGGTGCGATGACGACCCGCCGAGGCGAGGACCCTTGGTGGGCTTGGGCATTGCGACTTCTCCTAATTGGGGCCGGTCCCCGTATCAGGTAGGACCGGGACGGCTTCTGTTATCGGTGTCCGGTTCCTCAGCGGCCGCCGCACGGCCGCATCGTCACCGGACGGCCTTACAGCTGTTCGGTTTCCGCGTAGTCCTGGTCGTCGTAGGCGGCCTCGGTGGACCAGGTGCCCGTGGCGACGTCGTAGCCCGCGACCTGCGAGGGGTCGAAGCTCGCCGGGCTGTCCTTGAGCGACAGGCCCAGCTGGTGCAGCTTGACCTTCACCTCGTCGATGGACTTCTGACCGAAGTTGCGGATGTCCAGCAGGTCGGACTCGGTGCGCGACACCAGCTCGCCGACGGTGTGCACACCCTCGCGCTTGAGGCAGTTGTAGGACCGCACCGTCAGGTCCAGGTCGTCGATCGGCAGCGCGAACGACGCGATGTGGTCGGCCTCCGCCGGCGACGGCCCGATCTCGATGCCCTCGGCCTCGACGTTGAGTTCGCGTGCCAGACCGAACAATTCGACCAGGGTCTTACCCGCCGACGCCAGCGCATCGCGGGGATTGATCGAGCTCTTGGTCTCGACGTCGAGGATCAGCTTGTCGAAGTCGGTGCGCTGCTCGACACGGGTGGCGTCCACCTTGTAGGTGACCTTGAGCACCGGCGAGTAGATGGAATCGACTGGGATGCGGCCGATTTCGGCGCCCGATGCCCGGTTCTGAACGGCCGGCACGTAGCCACGGCCACGCTCGACGACCAGCTCGACCTCGAGCTTGCCCTTGTCGTTCAGCGTCGCGATGTGCAGGTCGGGGTTGTGCACCGTCACGCCGGCCGGGGGCACGATGTCGCCCGCGGTGACCTCACCCGGGCCCTGCTTGCGCAGGTACATCGTGACGGGCTCGTCCTCCTCGGAGGACACCACCAGGCTCTTGAGGTTCAAGATGATGGCGGTGACGTCTTCTTTGACGCCGGGCACAGTGGTGAACTCGTGCAGCACGCCGTCGATGCGGATGCTGGTGACGGCCGCGCCCGGAATCGAGGACAGCAGCGTCCGCCGCAGCGAATTGCCCAGGGTGTAACCGAATCCCGGCTCCAGCGGCTCGATGACGAACTGGGAGCGGTTGTCGGTGAGGACTTCCTCCGACAGTGTGGGTCGCTGAGAGATCAGCATGGTGTTCTTCTTCTCCTTCTCGGCACCCGCTATTTGATGCCGTTAGGTTTTCGGGCCGGCCGGCCCGAAAGTCACTTACTTCGAGTAGAACTCGACGATGAGCTGCTCGGTGAGCGGCACGTCGATCTGGGCCCGCTCGGGCAGCTGGTGGACGAGGATGCGCTGACGCTCCCCCACGACCTGCAGCCAGCTCGGGATCGGCCGGTCGCCCGCCGTCTCCCGCGCGATCTGGAACGGCACGGTGTTCAGCGAGGAGTCCCGCACGTCGATGATGTCGTACTGCGACACCCGGTAGCTGGGGACGTTCACGTGCACGCCGTTGACGCTGAAGTGGCCGTGGCTGACCAGCTGGCGGGCCATCCGGCGGGTACGCGCCAGCCCGGCGCGGTACACGACGTTGTCGAGCCGGCTTTCCAGGATCCGCAGCAGCTCTTCACCGGTCTTGCCGGATTGCCGCACGGCCTCTTCGTAGTAGCGACGGAACTGCTTTTCCATCACGCCATAGGTGAAGCGGGCCTTCTGCTTCTCCTGCAGCTGCAGCAGGTATTCGCTTTCCTTGATCCGCGCGCGGCCGTGCTGGCCGGGCGGGTAGGGACGCTTCTCGAACGCCTGGTCGCCACCGACGAGGTCGGTGCGCAGCCGGCGCGACTTGCGGGTGATGGGTCCGGTGTAACGAGCCATGAGTATCTCCTAGACCCTTCTGCGCTTCGGGGGGCGAACGCCGTTGTGCGGCTGGGGGGTGACGTCGGAGATCGCGCCGACCTCCAGACCGGCGGCCTGCAGCGACCGGATCGCCGTCTCCCGGCCCGAGCCCGGGCCCTTGACGAACACGTCGACCTTCTTGACGCCGTGCTCCTGCGCCTTGCGCGCGGCGTTCTCGGCGGCCAGCTGCGCGGCGAACGGCGTCGACTTCCGCGAGCCCTTGAACCCGACGTGGCCCGACGACGCCCAGGCGATGACGTTGCCCTGCAGGTCGGTGATCGTCACGATCGTGTTGTTGAAGGTGCTCTTGATGTGCGCCGCGCCGTGCGGGACGTTCTTCTTTTCCCGGCGACGGGTCTTCTGCCCCTTCTTGGGGGCGGACGCTGCCTTCTTGGCTGGTGGCATGGCTGATTACCTGGCCTTCTTCTTGCCGGCGATGGTGCGCTTGGGCCCCTTGCGGGTGCGCGCGTTGGTCTTGGTCCGCTGGCCGCGCACCGGCAGGCCACGGCGGTGCCGCAGGCCCTGGTAGCAGCCGATCTCGATCTTGCGGCGGATGTCGGCCTGGACCTCGCGGCGCAGGTCACCCTCCACCTTCAGGTTGGCTTCGATGTAGTCACGCAGGTGGGTCAGCTGGTCGTCGGTGAGGTCCCTGGTGCGCAGGTTCCTGTCGATCCCCGTCGCTTCCAGAATCTCGTTCGAACGGGTCCGGCCGACGCCGAAAATGTAAGTCAGCGCGATCTCCATCCGCTTGTCACGCGGCAGATCGACGCCTACTAGTCGAGCCATAGGTGGCGTTTCCTCTTTTTCTAGGCGGAGGTCTGATCCCAGTCCGTTCCCGATCTATCCGGGGCCCGGCCTCCGTCCGGGCGTGAGTGAGCGACGTATTCGCTCAGTGGTACTGGGAGGTCTGCATTCAGTTGTGGTGTTGGTAGCGCGGGGCACCTCAACGGCGCGGCGGCATCAGCCCTGACGCTGCTTGTGGCGCGGATCGGAGCAGATCACCATGACCCGCCCGTGCCGACGGATCACCCTGCACTTGTCACAGATTGGCTTGACGCTCGGGTTCACCTTCACGGCTGTTCGATCCTGTTCTGTCTATTCGTAGGTTGTTCTGATCGGGCTTGTTACTTGTACCGGTACACGATGCGGCCCCGGGACAGGTCGTAGGGAGACAACTCCACCACCACCCGGTCCTCCGGCAGGATGCGGATGTAGTGCTGCCGCATTTTGCCGCTGATGTGGGCAAGCACCTTGTGACCGTTCTCCAGCTCAATGCGAAACATCGCATTGGGCAGCGGCTCGACCACGCGGCCTTCGACCTCGATGGCGCCGTCTTTCTTGGCCATAACTAGTTAAGAATCCTCGTCATTTAGTCTCGTTGTCGTCTGCGCCCAGACCGGCGCGACATGGCACACCGACTTGCAACGTGAGCCGGTGACAGGACATTCCTAGGACTGGACACACAAAAAGTCGGCGCGGAGGTCGCACCGTCGTTCCACGATACCTGGTCATCGGCCACCACCAAAATCGCTGTGGGTGGAACGCGGGGCCGCCCGCTCGACCTCCCACACGCCCGCTGACGAGCGCATACTTAACGCCAGTGAATACACCCGCACGCCCCGCAGACACCGCACCGCAGCGCAAGCCCGTCATGCTCACCGTCGACGACGATCCGTCGGTTTCGCGGGCCGTCGCGCGCGATCTGCGTCGCCACTACGGCGAGGACCACCGGATCGTGCGCGCGGAGTCGGGGCCCGACGCGCTCGGCACCCTCAAGGAGCTCAAACTGCGCGGCGAGACGGTGGCGCTGCTCATCGCGGACTACCGGATGCCGCAGATGAGCGGCATCGAGTTCCTCGAGCAGGCGATGGACCTGTATCCGGCGGCGCGCCGGGTGCTGCTCACCGCCTACGCCGACACCCACGCGGCCATCGATGCGATCAACGTCGTCGACCTGGACCACTACCTGCTCAAACCGTGGGACCCGCCGGAGGAGAAGTTCTACCCCGTCATCGACGGGCTGCTGGACGCCTGGCGGGCCGCGCCCGAGCACCCCATCCCGCACACCAAGGTGATCGGGCACCGCTGGTCGGCGCGGTCCTGGCAGGTGCGCGACTTCCTGGCCCGCAACGGCCTCTACTACAGCTGGTTCATGGCCGACGAGCCCGCCGGCGAGCGGCTGCTGGGCGCCGCCGGCGAGGACGGCCTGCGGCTGCCGGTGGTCGTCACCCAGCGCGGCGACACCCTCGTCGAGCCCACCGACGCGCAGCTGGCCGAGACCCTGGGCCTGACCACCACACCGTCGCAGGAGTTCTACGACCTGATCGTGGTCGGCGGCGGGCCCGCGGGCCTGGCCGCCGCCGTGTACGGCGCCTCCGAGGGGCTGCGCACCGTGCTCATCGAGCACACCGCGACGGGCGGTCAGGCCGGGCAGAGCTCGCGCATCGAGAACTACCTGGGCTTCCCGGACGGGGTTTCGGGCGGCCAGCTGGCAGACCGGGCCCGCCGGCAGGCCGAAAAGTTCGGCGCCGAACTGATCACCGCCCGCAAGGCCACCGCCCTCGAGGTGAACGGGTCCAAGCGCACCGTGCGCCTCGCCGACGGCGGCTCGATCGACGCGCACGCGGTCATCCTGGCCACCGGCGTCGCCTATCGCCAGCTGGACGCCGAGGGATGCGCGGAGCTGACCGGCTGCGGCGTCCACTACGGGGCGGCGGTCTCCATCGCCTCGGAGTGCGAAGGCGAAGAGGTCTACGTGATCGGCGGGGCCAACTCGGCCGGGCAGGCCGCCATGTACCTGTCGCGGACGGCCAAGTCGGTCAACATCGTGGTGCGCGCGCCCTCGCTGGAGGCGTCGATGTCCCACTACCTGATCCAGCAGATCGAGGCCAACCCCAAGATCAACGTGCTGACCTGCACCGAGGTGCAGCGCGCCACCGGCGACGGCCACCTCGAGCAGCTGAGCCTGGTCAACAACCGGACCGGCGAAACCGAGGACGTCACCTGCGGCCGGATGTTCATCTTCATCGGGGCCGCCCCGCGCACCGACTGGCTGGACGGCGTGCTGGCGCGCGACGACCACGGCTTCATCCTGACCGGCCCGGACCTGCGCAACGTGTGCGGCTGGACGCTGGACCGTCCGCCGCACCACCTGGAGACCAGCGTGCCGGGGGTGTTCGCCACCGGCGACGTCCGCTCGACGTCGGCCAAGCGGGTCGCGGCCGCCGTCGGTGAAGGGTCGATGGCCGTGATGCTGGTCCACCGCTACCTGGCCGAGAGCTAGGAGGGGCGATGGCCGGCGCCGAATCCATCAAGGTCCCCTGCGAGCCCGACGAGCTGCGCAGCCTGTTTTTGTTCGAGGCGCTCACCGACGAGCAGCTTGCGGTGTTGTGCGCGGCGGGCCACATCGAAAACTACGAACCGGGCCCGATCTGCGTCGAGGGCGAACCCGCCACCTGCTTCTACGTGCTGATCGAGGGCGAGCTGATGATGTCCAAGCTCTCCGGCGGCCAGGACATCGAAACCAACCGCACCTCGCAGCGCGGCGTGTACTGCGGGGCCTGGCGGGCGTTCACCGGCGGGAAGCAGAAGAGTTACGACGCCTCGGTGCACGTCACCCGGCCGTCGCGGTTCTTCGTGATGGACGCGCCGGTCTTCGCCCGGTTCATGAAGGACCAGTTCCCGATGGCCGTCCACCTGCTCGACGGCATCGCCGTCGGCACCGACCGGACCCGCCGGATCATCGACAACCGGGAGAAGCTGTTGGCGCTGGGCCGGTTGTCGGCCGGGCTGACCCATCAGCTCAACAACCCGGCGGCGGCGATCGCGCGGGCCGCGTCGGATCTGCGCGAACGGGTGGCCAGCATGCGGCACAAGCTGGCGATGCTCGCCGACGGCACCGTCTCCCCCGAGGCGCTCAGCGCCCTGGTGCGGCTGCAGGAGAGGGTCGCCGAGCAGGTCGCCAAGTCCGCCTCGCAGCATTTGAGCGCGCTCGAGACCTCCGACCGCGAGGACGCCGTCGGCGACTGGCTCGAAGAGCACGGCATCGACGGCGGCTGGGACATCGCGCCGACGTTCGTGGAGGGCGGCATCGACACCGATTGGCTGGAGCGGATCTCCGCGGTGAGCGAGGAGCTCGCGTCGACATCGGCGGAGCAGGCGATCCGATGGATCAACTACACCATCGAGAGCGAGCTGCTGATGAATCAGATTCTGGAAGCCAGCAAACGGATTTCGGCGCTGGTCGCCGACGCCAAGCAGTATTCGCAGATGGATCGGGCCCCGTTCCAGGTGACCAACGTGCACGATCTGCTGCGCAGCACGCTGGTGATGTTCGCCGACCGGTTGACCAAGGACGGGGCCGCCAGAAACTCACACGCCGTCACCGTGGTCAAGGATTTCGACCAGTCGCTTCCCGAAATCCCGTGCTATCCGGGCGATCTCAACCAGGTGTGGACCAACATCATCGACAACGCGATCGCCGCGATGCGCGACACCGGCGGCACTCTGACCATCCGCACCTGCCGGGAAGGCGACAGCCTGGCCCGCATCGAGATCTGCGACACCGGGTCCGGCATCCCCGAGGACGTGCGCGAGCACATCTTCGAGCCGTTCTTCACCACCAAACCCTTCGGCGAAGGCACCGGGTTGGGCCTGGACCTGGCGTTCAACATCGTCGTCAAGAAGCACCGCGGGGACCTCCGGGTGGAATCGGCGCCCGGCGACACCCGATTCATCGTGCTGCTGCCGCTGGAGCCGCCCGCCGCCGGCGTCGCCGTCGCCGACCTCGATGAGGACATCGCAGCGCCGGAATAGTGGAATAGGGCCGCACCGCGCCCGGTTGGGAACACCATGACCGATGCACCAAGCAAGCCCGATCTCGGCCGGTTCGGATCGTTCGGACGCGGCGTCACACCCCAGCAGGCCAAGGACATCGAGGCGCTGGGCTACGGGGCCGTCTGGGTCGGCGGTTCGCCGCCCGCCGAGCTGGCCTGGGTCGAACCCCTCCTGGAAGCGACGACGACGCTGCAGGTGGGCACCGGCATCGTCAACATCTGGACCGCAGCCGCCAAGCCGGTGGCCGAATCCTTCCACCGCATCGAGGCGGCCTACCCGGGACGCTTCCTGCTCGGCATCGGCGTCGGCCATCCCGAGGCCCACACCGAGTACCGCAAGCCCTACGACGCCCTGGCGGACTATCTGAAGCAGCTCGATGACTACGGGGTGCCCGCCAACCGCCGGGTCGTCGCCGCGCTCGGCCCGCGCGTCCTCAAGTTGTCCGCGGAGCGCTCCGCCGGGGCGCACCCCTACCTGACCACGCCGGAACACACCGCGCGGGCCCGCGAGATCATCGGCCCGTCGGCTTTCCTCGCCCCCGAGCACAAGGCGATTCTGACCACCGACGCCGAGAAGGCCCGGGCGGTCGGCCGCAAGGCGCTCGACGTCTATTTCAATCTCGCCAACTACCGAAACAACTGGAAGCGGCTGGGTTTCGGCGAGGACGAGGTCACCCGGCCGGGCAGCGACCGGCTGGTGGACGCGGTCGTGGCCTATGGCACCGCGGACCAGATCGCGGCGCGGCTCTCCGAACATCTCGAGGCCGGCGCCGATCACGTCCCCGTGCAGGTCCTGACGAAGGATGAAAACCTCGTCTCGGCGCTGGCCGAACTGGCGGGGCCACTGGGATTGAATCCGTCCTGACCACTCGCAGGGGAGCTGAATGACCGAGGGAGTTTCGCTCAAGCCCGACCTGGGCCAGCTCGGCGTGTGGCTGCCGACCAGATCCATCGCCCCCGAGCTGGCCGCGGGGATCGAATCGCTGGGCTACGGCGCCGCCTGGATCGGCGGCTCGCCGGATGCGGGCCTGTCCTGGGCCGATCCGGCGCTGGCGCGGACGACGTCGCTGCGCCTGGCCACCGGAATCGTCAACATCTGGTCGGCGCCGGCCCCGGCGGTCGCCGAGGCGTTCCACCGCATCGAAACCGGCCACCCGGGAAGGTTTTTGCTCGGCGTCGGCGTCGGCCACCCCGAGCACACCCAGGAGTACGTCAAGCCGTACGACGCCCTGGTCTCCTATCTCGACGAGCTCGACGCGGCCCTGGTGCCGACCAGCCGTCGGGTGGTCGCTGCCCTCGGGCCGCGGGTGCTGCGCCTCGCCGCGCAGCGCAGCGCGGGCGCGCACCCCTACCTGACCACCCCGGAGCACACGGCCAAGGCGCGCGAATTGCTCGGCGGGGCAGTGTTTTTGGCGCCCGAGCACAAGGTGGTGCTGAGCACGGACGCCGAGCGCGCCCGCGAGGTCGGCCGCCAGACCGTCGAGCATTACCTGGGCCTGAGCAACTACGTGAACAATTGGCTGCGGCTGGGGTTCACCGAGGCCGACGTGCGCGCGCCCGGCAGCGACAGGCTGATCGACGCGGTGGTCGCCCACGGCACCCCCGAGGCGATCGCGGCCCGGCTGCGCGAGCATCTGGACGCCGGAGCCGACCACGTGGCCATCCAGGTTCTGGGCGGCTATTCCGAAGAAACGCTGCTACCTGCGCTGACCGAATTGGCCGGCGCTCTGGGGCTAACTGCCACAAACTGACCGATCGGCTCGGTTAGGGTTTGGGGCATGCGGTTACTGGTCACCGGCGGCGCTGGTTTCATCGGCGGCAATTTCGTGCACAGCACCGTTCGCGAGCATCCCGAGGACTCCGTGACCGTGCTCGATGCCCTGACCTACGCGGGCCGGCGCGAGTCGCTGGCCGGCGTCGAGGACGCCATCGAGTTGGTCGTCGGCGACATCACCGACGCCGACCTGGTGTCGCGGCTGGTCGCCGAATCCGACGCCGTGGTGCATTTCGCCGCGGAGAGCCACGTCGACAATGCGCTCGAGGGCCCGGAGCCGTTCCTGCACACCAATGTGGTCGGCACCTTCACCATCCTCGAAGCGGTGCGACGTTACGGTGTGCGGCTGCACCACATCTCGACCGACGAGGTCTACGGCGACCTGGAGCTCGACGACCCCCAGCGGTTCACCGAGGCGACGCCGTACAACCCGTCCAGCCCGTATTCGGCGACCAAGGCCGCCGCCGACATGCTGGTGCGGGCCTGGGTGCGGTCGTACGGGGTGCGCGCGACGATCTCGAACTGCTCCAACAACTACGGGCCGTATCAGCACGTCGAGAAGTTCATTCCGCGACAGATCACCAACGTGCTCACCGGGCGGCGGCCCAAGCTGTACGGCGCCGGCGCCAACGTCCGCGACTGGATCCACGTCGACGACCACAACAGCGCGGTGCGGCGCATCCTCGAAAAGGGCGAGATCGGTCGCACGTATTTGATCAGCTCCGAGGGCGAGCGCGACAACCTGACCGTCTTGCGGACGCTGCTGCAGATGATGGGCCGCGAACCCGACGATTTCGACCACGTCACCGATCGCGCCGGCCACGACCTGCGCTACGCCATCGACCCGTCGACGCTGTACGACGAATTGTGTTGGGCGCCAAAGCATACCGATTTCGAGGAGGGGCTGCGTGAGACCATCGACTGGTATCGCGCGAACGAATCGTGGTGGCGTCCGTTGAAAGACGCCTCGGAAGCCCGCTACGAAGAGCGTGGGCAGTGACGTGAAAGTTCGCGAACTGAAGATCCCCGGGGCCTGGGAGATCACCCCCGCCGTTCATGGCGATTCGCGCGGCCATTTCTTCGAATGGCTCACCGACAAGGGATTCAGCTCCTTCGCCGGTCACCGGCTGGACGTCCGGCAGGCCAATTGCTCGGTGTCATCGGCGGGCGTACTGCGCGGACTGCATTTCGCCGAGGTACCGCCGAGCCAGGCCAAGTACGTGACCTGCGTGCGCGGCGCGGTATTCGACGTCGTCGTCGACATCCGGGTGGGCTCACCGACATTCGGACAGTGGGACTCGGTGCTGCTCGACGACACCGAGCACAGGACGATTTACCTCTCCGAAGGCCTCGGACACGGATTCCTGGCATTGCAAGACGATTCGACGGTGATGTATCTGTGCTCGGCGGAATACAACCCGCAACGCGAACACACGATTTGCGCAACCGATCCGGCGCTGGGAATCGATTGGCCACTGGTGGGCGGCGCACCGCCGAACCTGTCCGACCGCGATGCCGCGGCCCCCAGCTTCGACGAAGTGCGCGCCTCCGGCCTGCTTCCCACCTGGGAGGAGACGCAGGCGTTCATCGACGGTTTGCGGACGAAGCCCACGAATTGACGCGGGTGATCGGCGCCGCCCATTGCGGCGACGTGCGTTATCCCGCACCATTCTTCGTGCTCGCGGCGCGTGAAATTGTTTTCGCCGGCTGACCTGCCTATTAGACGTATATCTATTAACGTTTCCATTGCGTCCGCCGAATTGGACCGGTGCCGTAAAGCGGCAATGTTCGGCGTTCCGTGGCGCTAGGATTGCGCCGATGATGCCGAGGACGCCCTGTTTGATTGGCGGGAGCCGCCGATGAAGCTTGGGCAGGTGTTCGATCCGCGAAGCAATGCGCTCAACGCGTGGCGGTTGGCGCTCGCGGGCGAGGTCATCTTTTGGCACACCTACCCGATCCGGGGTCATCTCCCTTCGGTGCGGGCCGTTCTGCAGCTGCTGCTCTGCGTCGGCGTGGACGGGTTCTTCGCGATCTCGGGCTTTCTCATCACGGCAAGCTGGATCAGTAACCCGCGGCTGCGCGCGTACCTGGCCGCCCGCGCCCTTCGCATCCTGCCCGGCTTCTACGTCTGCATGATCGTGACCGCGTTCGTCTTCGCCCCGCTGAGCGTGGCGATCCAGGGCGGATCGGCGGCCAGGCTGCTGTTCTCGTTCGCCCCGTTCGAATACGTCCTGAAGAACATCGCGGTGATGTGGCTCAAGCCCGACGTCGGCGGCACCCCGCACGACATTCCCAACGCGGGTATCTGGAACGCCTCGCTGTGGTCGTTGTTCTGGGAAGTGATGTGCTATCTGGTCGTTGCCCTCATCGGTGTGGCCGGACTCGCCAACCGCCGGTGGGTTTCCCCGACGATTCTGGTGGTGGCGGCGATCGGGGCGTCGATGATGCCGCCCGTCACCTTCCCCGAGGTGTTCAATCGGCCGACCGGCAACGTGGGAGCCGTCATCATCTTCCTGGCGTGCCGCGCCGCGATCATGTTCGCGGCGGGAGCGCTGCTGTATCAATGGCGCGATGTCATTCCCGCGCGGTGGTCGCTGGTCGCGGTGAGCGTGGTCATCGTGCTGCTGGCCGGACAGCTGCCGGATTACCGGGTGGTCGCCGCCGTCCCCCTGGCGTACGCCGTCGTCGTCTCCGGCTCCCTGCTGCACCACAAGCGCTTGAGATTACGCACGGACGTGTCCTACGGCATGTACATCTATGCGTACCCGACGCAACAGCTTTTGGCCGTCCTCGGCTTGCTCAGCCTCAATCCGGTCGTGTTCTGTCTCGCCGTGGCGGCGGCGACCCTGCCGCTGGCCGCGGCGAGCTGGTTCCTCGTCGAAAAGCCGGCGAGGTCGCTGAAGGCGCGGCTCAAACGAAAAGCTGCGGGTGCCCCCGAAGCAGCGATGGTGCTGCCGCCGGAGGCCACGGGCGCCGCGTGAGTTCGGTCGCTACAGCCCACGGACTCACGTGACGGCTCCACCGGCTTTACCGGTTGTCACCGACCACCGACCTCTGGCCGATACGATGGCGCCGTGGCGCGTGGCGTAACGAGGGCCGGAGGCAGATGAAGCTCGGACAGGTATTCGATCCGCGAAGGAACGCGCTCAACGCGCTTCGGCTGGCGCTGGCGGCCGAGGTGATGCTGTTTCATTCGTGGCCGATCACGGGACACATGCCCCCGAAGTCGACTCTGCAGCTTTTCTTCTCGGTGGGTGTGGACGGGTTTTTCGCGATCTCCGGCTTCCTGATCACCCGGAGTTGGCTCACCGACCCGCGCCTGCGTGACTACCTCACCGCCCGCGCCCTTCGCATTCTGCCCGGTTTCTATGTCTGCCTGATCGTGACCGCGTTCGTTTTCGCCCCGCTCAGTATGGCGATTCAAGGCGGGTCGGCCGCCAAGCTGCTGGGGTCCGCCGCGCCGCTCGAGTACGTCCTGAAAAACAGTGCGATCGCCTACCTGCAGCCGACGATCGACGGAACACTGCACGATCTACCTGGTGGAAATACCTGGAACGGCTCGATGTGGTCGTTGGTCTGGGAATTGCTGTGCTACTTGTTCGTTGCCGCTATCGGCCTGGCGGGACTGGGCAATCGTCGCTGGGTATCGCCGGCGGTTTTGGCGGTGGCGACACTGGGAGCGTTGGTCTTGCCGCCCCTGACATTTCCCGGGATATGGACCATTCCGCAGCTTGCCGTGCGCGCGGCCATCATGTTTTCGGCCGGAGCCGTCATGTACCAATGGCGAGACGTGATCCCCGCCCGATGGTCGCTCGTCGCGGTCTGCGTCGTCATCGTGGCGGCGGCCGGGTTCTTGCCCGACTACCGGGTGGTCGGCGCCCTGCCGCTCGCCTACGCCGTCGTCGTCTCGGGCTCCTTGCTCAAGAGCGAACGGTTGAGGCTGCGCACCGACCTGTCCTACGGCGTCTATATCTACGCATTCCCGACCCAGCAATTGCTGGCCGTCTGTGGTCTCGCGACGCGTTTGTATCCGCCTCTGTTCTTTGTCGTCTCGGTGGTGGCCACGCTGCCGCTGGCCGCGGCGAGCTGGTTCCTCATCGAGAAGCCCTCGATGTCCCTGAAACGGCGCCTTCGGCGCAAGTGGTCCGCCCCGGTCGCGTCCAGCGCCGACGAAGCCCTCCCCGTCAGCACGGCCGATGTCATGGCCGAGGGGCCGGCTCCGGAGGCCCCGGGCAACGCCTGACCCGATAGCGATCGGTATCCCGTTCGATGCCGCGGGGTGAAACGATAGGCGGAGGCCAATGACCCTCGGGCAAGTATTCGATGCGCGATGTAACGCGCTGAATGCGTGGCGGCTGCTGCTGGCTGCCGAGGTGATGCTCTGGCACTGCTGCCCGTCACGGATCGCTTGCCGCCCGCAGCGACACTGCAACTTCTCTTCTCGATAGGGGTAAACGGGTTCTTCGCGATCTCGGGATTCCTCATCACCAGGAGTTGGCTCGACGACCCGCACATACGTGACTACCTGACCGCCCGCGCCCTGCGCATCCTGCCCGGCTACTACGTCTGCCTGATCATGACGGCGTTCGTCTTCGCCCCGCTCAGCGTGGCGATCCAGGGCGGTTCGGTGAGCAAGCTCGTGTCTTCCGGCGCGCCGCTCGAATACGTCCTGAAAAACATCGGGGTGGCTTACGTCCATCTCGATATCGGCGGAACACCAAGGGGTGTACCACATTCCGGGCTCTGGAACGGTTCGCTGTGGTCCCTGGTCGCCGCTCTCCCGCTGGCCTACGCGATCATCGCGTCCGGCTCCCTGCTCAAGGACCGCCGCCTGGTGCTGCGCACCGACTTGTCCTACGGCGTCTACATCTACGCGTTCCCGACCCAGCAGCTGCTGGCCGTGTGCGGGCTCGCACGTCTGCAGCCGATGGTGCTGTTCGTCGTCGCCGCGGTGGCCACGCTGCCGCTGGCCGCGGCAAGCTGGTTCCTCATCGAAAAGCCGTCGATGGCACTCAAGCGCCGGCTGAAAGAGAAGTGGTCGGTCTCCGCCGAAGCCGGAGGCGACGGTCCGTCCACCACAGCGCCAGGGTGAACAGCTCAGCGACGGTGCTGATCGCCGCGTAAGGCGACGGCTCCCAGCCCGTTTCGGCGAAGCCGCAAAGCCCCACGGTCCGCGACAGCGCGAAGGCGACCAGGGATCCGGCGGCCATTGCGGCACCGGCCCAGCGCAGCCACCCGGGACCGCCGGCCGCAATCAGCAGGGCGAGCGCCGACGAGACAGTGGCCTGCATCAGGAATCCGGCGCCGATGGTCGGAATGTGTTGGTAGCCATGGACATACAGGTAGGCGTGGGCGCCGGCGCTGATGGCCAACGATGCGGCGAGGGCGAGGCGGACAATGAGGCCGATCACTGCAACGTCCGCTCTTTCAGTGCCAGAGCGGTCTCCCCCCTGGCGTAGCTGACCTCGCGGATCCCCAACGCGTGTCGCAGCTTGCCGGCCGGCAGCGTCACCGGCTTGGGCGCCGGTCCGTCACCGGGGCGCGGCAGCGGGTAGGCGGTGGTCGTCCCGCTGTGAAAAGTCACATTGTCTTCCGTTTTGGAAAACAGCTGGTGGACATGGCCGTTGAGGCACGTGACGGAGGCGAACCGGCGAAGGTAACTCAGCGCCTGGACGGCATCGTCGGTGCCCCAGCCCCATTGCGGGTACATCGCGAACAGGGGGACGTGGCTGAACACGATGATCGGAGTATCACTCGAGAGACGGGCGACGTCCTTCTTGACGAACTCCAACTGATCCACCCCCAGATGACCGAGCTTGCGCAGGTTCAACGTGTTGACCAGCGCGATCAAGTGCACACCGGCGACGTCGAGGCTGTACCAACCGTCACCAACCGTGCCCGCGCCGAAGGCGTTTCGGTACTTCTGTCCCGCGTCGTCGACGGAGTCGTGCTCGCCGGGGACGGTGAACACGTGCGGCGTCCTCAGGTCACTCATCATCTGCTTGGCCTGGTCGAACTGTTCGGGGCTGGAAAGGTGCGTGAGGTCGCCGGTGTGGATGACGAAATCCGGTGTGTAGCCGAGGTTGTTGACCTTGTCGATCGCTTCGCTGAAGGTAGCGGCGACGCCCGGATTGGGCGCACCGGTGAAACCGAGATGGCTGTCGCTGATTTGAGCGAAGCGCAGTGTGGGCTGGATGTGCGGGCGCACAGCTGCCGCTTCCCCGGCGACGTGCGAGATGACCTCGCCCCCGGCCACGGTCAACCCGACCGCCGCCCCGAACCACGCCGTATGCCGCAGCAGCTGGCGCCGGGTCATGGCATCCTCGCGGGTCATGCCGTCACTACCACGGTGCCGCGCATCATCGGGTGAATCGAGCAGACATAATCGAAAGTCCCAGGAGCGGAGAAGGTATGGGTGAAGGTGGCTCCCGTTCCCATGCCGGGTGAGTGAAACGAGCCGTCACTGGCGGCCACCGTATGGGGTTCCTCGTCGCGGTTGGTCCACGTGACGGTGGTCCCGACGGGCACCGTCAGGGTGGGCGGTGCGAATGCGAAGCCGTCGATCGTGACCTGGTTGGCACCCGCGGGCGGCAGCGGCGCGGTGATCGACATCTCGGTGGTGGGCGCGGGGATGGTCGCCGCGGGCCGCGACCGGCCACAACCGGCAGACAACAGCACACCCGCGGCCAGCGCGGCCACCCAAAGCCTTCGAGGCATGGCGATATCCATGCCCACAGATAGGGCGGCGGGTTACACCATCAGGCCGGGCGCACCGGGGCGAACACCTCGATCACCCCGTCGACCTCACGAACCATCAGCTCGGGCAACGGCTTTGGCGCGATCGGCAACTGGTGGGTGAGCACCTGACCGCTGGGCGAGAAAGACGTGGTGTGGCAGGGGCAGCGCAACGTGTCATCCGGCGCGTCGAACCACAGCTTGCACCCTTGATGGGTGCACACCCCCGAGATCGCTTGCACCTTGCCGTCGATGCGCCGGACGAATCCGGTCACCGAACCCAGATCGAAGGCGTGCATGACCCCGTCGGGCACGTCCGAGCTCGCCGCGACGCGCTGCCAGCTTCCGTCGTTGGGGGTGAGTTGACCGGCCGCGCTATCCGGGGCACGCGGTTGCCCGTGTCGGGAGGCGGTCACGGCGCGATCGAGGGAAACCGCCGCAACCGCGGCCGTGGCCGCGGCCGAGGTTCCGACGATGACCTGGCGGCGCGTGCTGGCCCGCCCGGGCGTCGTTTCCGTTGGCGTGCCTGACATCTGCTCGCCGATGCGGCGGTGCAGATCGGAGAGGAATTCGGGGCGGGGCGCGTCGTCCCCGCCGCGGGCGGCCCGCAGCTCGATGGCCGTGCGGAGCTGCGCCGCCTCGAAGTCGTCGGGCGCGAACGGCCTGGGCCGGCGCCCCCGCAACAGATCGTCGACATAGCGTCGCAGGCCTCGCGCATTCATTGCTTGCCCCCGTCGTTGACCTGCGCCGCCAGCCGCAGGGCGCGGTGCTGGAGCACTTTGGCGTTGGGCACGCTGATTCCGAGTTCCGCGGCGGACTCCTTGATCGAATTGCCGTGCAGAAAGCGCGATTCCAATATCTGGCGATAGCGTTCCGGCAGGCTGTCCAGGACGCGGGCCACGCGCTGCGGCGCGGTGCTGATCGCCTCCTCGCTGTCGGCTGGTTGTTCGATGTCCTCGATCGAGGTTATCTCCCGTCCCAGGGTCTCGCGCCAGTGTGCGGCCAGGACCGTCCTGGCCGTGGTCCGCAGGTAGGCGCGAATTTCGGCCACGCTCACGGTCAGGCGCAGCGGACGCAGCGCGGCGAGGAACACCTCGGCGGTGAGGTCTTCGGCGTCGGTCCGGTTGCCGACGCGCGCGAACAGCGTGCGGTACACCCACCCGACGTTGTCGGAGTACACGGCTTCCCAGTCCGGGTAGCCGGCCTCATGGCCACGGCCGGGTACCGCGCGCAGGGGTCGCGGCCCGACGGGCTCGTTTCTTGCCGCCACATGCCTCCTTCACCCGATAAATACCGGCTCGGGTTACACGGGTCAGCGCGCGGCCAGCGCGGCTTCGGTGGCCATCAACTGGTCGAGCTTGGTGGCGGTGGCGGAAAAGACGGATTTGGCGATGCCCAGGATCCGCTCGCGGACCCGCGGCTTCGCCGACGCCGACGGCAGCAGGTGGCCGATCAGGTGACCGAAGAGGTCGAGACGCGCTGTCGACAACCACGACATCAGGTCCGGGTCGTCGAACCAGCGCAGCTGGTTGCTGTAATCGGCCAAGGCCAGCCGTAACCAGTCGACGTCGGTGTCCGGATGCGGCAGGGGCACGCAGAGCTCGTTTTTCAGCGAGTCGTCGCGGTACGCGGCCTCGACGTGAGCGATCAGCGCGGCGCTGAAGATCTGTTGGCAGCCGCGCACGCTTTGCAGGGTGATGCGACCGGGATCGAAAATTGGTGTGGCGGTCCGCTTTTCGGCGCCGTCGGCGGTGCAGTCGAGGTAGAGCTCGCGGCCGCTGACCGCCACGGCGCCCCGGTCGAGGACCATCTTGTCGGCCTCGATGGACAGCAGGTGGCCCATGCGCACCACGTCGGTGATCCGTCGCAGCTGCTCGAGTTCGAGCCGGGTGACGGTGGCGCAGCGGTACATCGCGGGACGGATCGCCGGATCGATCCGCAGCAGCACGCCGGCCTCCTCGAGGCGGGCGAACAGATCCGGCACCGACGCGGCGTCGTTGATGGCGCGCAGCTGCGCGGTGAAGCTGGCCTTGATCTTCTCGGCGAACGACGCACCGGGCTGCATGGTCTCGCGGTCCAACAGCCAGGAATCGCGGGGCATGATCCAGGTGAGCCGGTCGGGCTCGACGCCGTGGCCCAGTAGCCATAGGCAGGTGTCGATGCCGGTCTTGCCCGCCCCGACGATGACGTAGCGCTCGTAGGCGCCGCGCCGGGGCAGGTCGCCGGGCGGGACGCAGTCGACGCCGGGTGCGACCCGATAGGGCGGCGGGCGCATCGCGGGGACGGTGACCCGCATGTACGTGGCGTCGACGATGCGGCGCGCCACCCGGACGGTGTAGCCGGCGCCGGCGAGCGTGCGGAACCGGCCGTCCCCGAGGTATTCGCTCATCGGGAAGTAGCTGACCCGCCCGGTCGGCAGCAGCCGCCCTCGCATGATGTGGTCGTAGTAGGCGCAGATCTCGCCGGCGGTCGCCAGTTCGTAAAGGCCCTGGTTCCAACCAACTTGGTCGATGGTGTCGGCGCCCAGCGGCAGCGAGTTGACGCCGTAGAACGCCGAGGGCTGGTGCAGCCGCACGAACGGGTAGGCCATGGTCCAGTGCCCGCCGGGCGCGTGGTTGCGGTCCACCACCACGACGCGGGCCTCCGCCGCTGAGGCCTCGGTGACCAGCGCGTCGATGAACGCCATGGCCATGGCGCCCGCCCCGACCACCAGGTAGTCGGCCTCGATGGTGTGCATACCGCTGTCAGGCTAGCCCGCCACCCGCCTTGCCAAGGCCCGAACCGGGTTACTAGGATATGCAAGTATCCGCTTAAGCGCGTCAAACACATCCGAGGGCCCCATGACCACACAGATTCCCCACTTCATCGACGGTCGGCGCACCGCCGGCCAGTCCGGCCGCACCGCCGACGTCTTCGACCCCAGCACCGGGGGCGTCCAGGCGCAGGTGCCGATGGCCGGCCAGGCCGACATCGACGCCGCGGTGGCCTCGGCTCTCGAGGCCCAAAAAGGTTGGGCCGCAACGAATCCGCAGCGCCGCGCGCGGGTGATGATGCGATTCATCGAGCTGATCAACAAACACAACGACGAGCTGGCCGAGCTGCTGTCGCGCGAGCACGGCAAGACCCTGGCCGACGCCAAGGGCGACATCCAGCGCGGCATCGAGGTCATCGAGTTCTCCATCGGCATCCCGCACCTGCTCAAGGGCGAGTACAGCGAGGGCGCCGGACCGGGCATCGACGTCTACTCGCTGCGCCAGCCGCTCGGCGTGGTCGCGGGCATCACCCCGTTCAACTTCCCGGCCATGATCCCGCTGTGGAAGGCCGGCCCGGCGCTGGCCTGCGGCAACGCGTTCGTGCTCAAGCCCAGCGAGCGCGACCCGTCGGTGCCGGTGCGCCTCGCCGAACTCTTCGTCGAGGCGGGCCTGCCGCCGGGCGTGTTCCAGGTCGTGCACGGCGACAAGGAGGCCGTCGACGCGATCCTGAACCACCCCGACATCCAGGCGGTCGGGTTCGTCGGCAGCTCCGACATCGCCCAGTACATCTACGCCGGGGCCGCGGCCACCGGTAAGCGCTCGCAGTGCTTCGGCGGCGCCAAGAACCACATGATCGTGATGCCCGATGCCGACCTGGACCAGGCCGTCGACGCGCTGATCGGCGCCGGGTACGGCAGCGCCGGCGAGCGCTGCATGGCGATCAGCGTCGCGGTCCCGGTCGGCGAGCAGACTGCGGACCGGCTGCGGGCCCGCCTCATCGAGCGGATCAACAACCTGCGCGTGGGCCACAGCCTGGACCCCAAGGCCGACTACGGCCCGCTGGTGACCGAGGCCGCGGTGGCGCGGGTGCGCGACTACATCGGCCAGGGTGTCGACGCGGGCGCCGAACTGGTCATCGACGGTCGCGAACGCGCCAGCGACGACCTGACTTTCGGTGACGCCAACCTCGAGGGCGGGTTCTTCATCGGGCCGACGCTGTTCGACCACGTCACCCCGGACATGTCGATCTACACCGACGAGATCTTCGGGCCGGTGCTGTGCATCGTGCGCGCCCACGACTACGAGGAGGCCCTGCGGCTGCCGTCCGAGCACGAGTACGGCAACGGCGTGGCCATCTTCACCCGCGACGGCGACGCCGCCCGCGACTTCGTCTCCCGCGTGCAGGTCGGCATGGTCGGTGTCAACGTGCCGATCCCGGTGCCGGTGGCCTACCACACCTTCGGCGGCTGGAAGCGCTCCGGCTTCGGCGACCTCAACCAGCACGGGCCGTCGTCGATCCTCTTCTACACCAAGACCAAGACGGTGACGTCGCGGTGGCCGTCCGGCATCAAGGACGGCGCCGAATTCGTCATTCCCACAATGGATTAGGGTCGCGCATGTTTACCCTTGACGACGACGAACGGGTGATCACCGAGACGGCGGCCGCGTTCGCCGCCAAGCGCCTGGCCCCGTACGCCCTGGAATGGGATGCGGCCAAACACTTTCCGACCGACGTGCTGCGCGAATCGGCCGAGCTCGGCATGGCCGCGATCTACTGCCGCGACGACGTCGGCGGCAGCGGGCTGCGCCGGCTCGACGGGGTCCGCATCTTCGAGCAGCTGGCCATCGCCGACCCCACCACCGCCGCGTTCCTGTCGATCCACAACATGTGCGCGTGGATGATCGACACGTTCGGCACCGCCGAACAGCGCAAGGAGTGGGTCCCGCGGCTGGCGTCGATGGACGTCATCGCCAGCTACTGCCTCACCGAGCCGGGCGCCGGCTCGGACGCCAGCGCGTTGAGCACCCGTGCGGTCAAGGAGGGCTCGGACTATGTGCTCGACGGCGTCAAACAGTTCATCTCGGGCGCGGGCGCGTCGGACGTCTACGTGGTGATGGCCAGGACCGGCAGCGAGGGCCCGCGCGGCATCTCGGCGTTCGTCGTCGAAAAGGGAACTCCCGGGCTGAGTTTCGGTGCGCTGGAGGAGAAGATGGGCTGGCACGCCCAGCCAACCGCGCAGGTGATCCTGGAGGGGGTTCGGGTGCCCGCCGAGGCGATGCTGGGCGGCGCAGACGGCGAGGGCGCCGGATTCGGCATCGCGATGAACGGCCTCAACGGCGGCCGGCTCAACATCGCCGCGTGTTCGCTCGGCGGCGCCCAGGCCGCCGCCGACAAGGCCGGAGCCTATGTTCGCGATCGGCAGGCGTTCGGCAAGTCCCTGCTCGACGAACCGACCATCCGGTTCACCCTGGCCGACATGGCGACCGGCCTCGAGACGTCGCGAATGATGTTGTGGCGGGCGGCCAATGCGCTGGACACCGGCGACCCCGACAAGGTCGAGTTGTGCGCGATGGCCAAGCGCTACGTCACTGACACCTGCTTCGAGGTCGCCGACAAGGCTTTGCAGCTGCACGGCGGCTACGGCTACCTGCGCGAGTATGGTCTGGAAAAGATCGTGCGCGACCTGCGGGTGCACCGAATCCTGGAAGGCACCAACGAAATCATGCGAGTGGTCATCGGTCGGGCAGAAGCCGCACGGTTCAGAGCTTCTCCAGCAACCGCATAGAAGGGTCTTCAGATGACCGAGCACTTGACCGTGGCTTTCCTGGGGTTGGGCCACATGGGCGGGCCCATGGCGTCGAACCTCGTTGCGGCCAACCATGCGGTGCGCGGCTTCGATCCGGTGCCCGCCGCGCTGTCGGCGGCGGCCGCGGCCGGCGTCGCCGGCTTCGACAGCGCCGGTGACGCGGTGGCCGGGGCGGACGTCGTCATCACCATGCTGCCCAACGGCGAGTCGGTGAAACGCTGCTACGCGGAGATTTTGCCCGCGGCGCGACCCGGTGCGCTGTTCATCGACAGCTCCACGATCTCGGTCGACGATGCCCGCGAGGTGCATGCGCTGGCGGAATCGCGCGGTGTTGCCCAGCTGGACGCGCCCGTCTCGGGCGGGGTGAAGGGCGCGGTCGCGGGGACGCTGGCGTTCATGGTGGGCGGTGACGAGGCGGCCCTGCAACGGGCGCGGCCGGTGCTGGAACCCATGGCGGGCAAGATCATCCACTGCGGGGCGGCCGGGGCCGGGCAGGCCGCCAAGGTGTGCAACAACATGGTGCTGGCGGTGCAGCAGATCGCGATCGGCGAGGCGTTCGTCCTGGCCGAAAAGCTCGGGCTGTCGGCGCAGTCCCTGTTCGACGTGATCACCGGCGCGACCGGGAACTGCTGGGCCGTGCACACCAATTGCCCTGTGCCGGGCCCGGTCCCGACGTCGCCGGCCAACGACGACTTCAAGCCGGGGTTTGCGACCGCGCTGATGAACAAGGACCTTCACCTGGCGATGGACGCGGTGTCCTCCACCGGTTCGGCCGCCCCGCTGGGCCGCCACGCCGCCGAGATCTATGCGAAATTCGCTGCCGATCACGGCGACAAGGACTTCAGCGCGATCATCGAGACGCTGCGTTGACGGTGCGCCGAACGTCGACTTGTGGTGGGAAATAAGCCGATTCGCCGCAACAACTCCACGTTCGGCGCGCTGGAAGACGAGCTCAGAAGTCGCCGGCGTTGCGGCGCAGCGTCTCGATGGACGACGCGAGGTCCTGCGACTCGGCGTCGGACATCCCGAGATCGGCGAACACCTGCTTGTTGAGCGTGACGGTGGCGTCCTCGACCGTGGAGCGGCCCAGGTCGGTGATCTGCACCAACGTGGTGCGCCCGTCGGTGGGATGCGGAACCCGCTGCACCAGCCCGTCGGCCTCCAGCCGGCGGATGGCGTGGGTCACGCTGGTGACATGGACCTGCAGGCGGTCGGAGGCCTTGGTGATGGGGAGCGCCCCGGACCGGCTGAACGCGAGCAGCCGCAGCAATTCGTACCGGGAGAAGCTCAGGTCGTAGGGCCGCAGCGCCGTCTCCACGCGGGCCAGCAGGATCTGGTGCGCGCGCATCACCGACGTCACCGCGACCATGCCCGGCGCCACGTCACCCCACCCGGCGCGCTCCCAGTTGGCCCGCGCCGCGGCGATCGGATCACGTTTGTCGGGTCGTGAGTCGGCCACGCCCCTTCTTACCGCACTTGGAGCCCGAGCGTGGCCATTCCCAGCGCCGACAGCACCGCCGTCGTCGATGCCCGGCCGCCCACGGTGATCCGCGCCGCACCGTCCGGGTAATACCGCACCCGGGGAGCATCGTCGCCGAAAACCTCGCGCCACGGCGGATACCGCCCACCCGGTTCGGAGGGCAGATACATGAAATTCGCATGCGCGTCGGGCGTGTATATCCCCAGTGCGCTCAGGCGCATCCGGAGGTACCGGCGTTCGGCGGTGATCATCCGGATCCGCCGCAGCAGTTCGCCTTCCGCATCGTACGACGCCGCGACCGCGAGCAAGCCGGTGATGGCGATGCCGAACGGCACCTGCTGGGTCCACAGCGTCGGCGCCAGCTCGCGGGACGCCACCGCATAACCGATCCGCAGCCCCGCCAGGCCGTAGGCCTTGGAAAAGGTCCGCACCACCACCACGTTGGGGAAACGCGTGACCAATGCCGCGACGTCGAATCGGTGCTCGGCAGCGGTGAACTCGATATAGGCCTCGTCGAGCAGCACGACGGTGTCGCGCGGCACCCGGCGGAGGAACCGGAAAACGGCGGCCGCGGGCTCCAGCGTGCCGGTCGGATTGTGCGGCCGGCACACCACCACCGCGCGGGCGGTGGCGGCCGCGTCGGCCAGCGCGTCGAGGTCGTTGTGGCCGTGTGCGTCCAGCGCAACGAGCGACG
Source organism: Mycobacterium sp. NTMscope_Eco_3 (assembly GCF_976985685.1). Taxonomy (NCBI): domain Bacteria; kingdom Bacillati; phylum Actinomycetota; class Actinomycetes; order Mycobacteriales; family Mycobacteriaceae; genus Mycobacterium; species Mycobacterium sp. NTMscope_Eco_3. Next base: position 4,472,884 of record NZ_CDRJYZ010000001.1, read on the forward strand.
AGTTCAGCCGTGCCAGTTGCGCGACGATCGGATAACCGTCGAACGTCGGCGACGCCATCACGATCGTGTCGCCCGGCACGGTCAGCGCCTGCAGCGCTTGCAACACGACGCCCGTCGCCCCGGCGCCCAGCACCACCCGGTCGGCGGGCACGCCGATATGGTCGGCGATCAAGCCGCGCAACCGCTCCGGCAGGAACTCCGGATACCGGTTCGCCGCGGAAACCGACCGAATCAACGCCGAACGTACCGCCGGTAGCGGTGGAAACGGATTCTCGTTGAGCGACAAGGCGAACGGATCCACCGCGTCGGGCAGACCATCGCAGATCGGGCCAACGACCGCGGCCGGGGCGGCGTGCATCAGCCTCGCCCGCCCCAGCGCACCGCGGCGGCGCCGGCGAAGTCGCCGGCATGCGCGAAGGCCGCCATCATGACCACGTCCCCGGCGCCCAGCTGGCCGTCGGCGATCGCGCGGTCCAGATTGATCGGGATCCCCGCACCGAACAGGTTGCCGCACTCGTCGAAGGTGTCCCGATGGCGTTGCGGGGGCAACTCGAGCGCGTCACGCCAATTGCGCAGAAACACCCTGTTCGGCTGGTTGGTGACCAGCAGGTCGATGTCCTTGGCGGCCAACCCGATTCGGTCGCAGACCGCCAGCGCCACTTCCGGAACCTGCCGGTTGCCGCGGGCCAGCACCTTGGTGACCTTGCTCTCGGTGAAACCGATGCTGCCCTCGCCGGGGCCGGCCTGCCACCACTTGCGCGGCGGGTCGTAGGACAGCGTCATTTCGCCGGCATACTCACCGTAGGTGCGGCATTCGACGTCCAGGATGGGCGACTGTTCGCTCAGGGCGACCAGTCCCACCGCGGCCCCGTCGCCGGGGACCGCCGACTGCGCCTTGCGGCGGATGGTCGGTTGATCGAAGAATTGCCCGGCCGCGTTCTGTGCGATGGCGATGAGGGCGGTGCGCCCCTCGCCGGCCGACAACAAGGTACGGGCCACGTTGAGCGCCAACACGAATGCGGCGCAGCCGCCGTTGTTCAGGTCGAGCACCCAGGACGGCCGCATGCCCAGCCGATGCGCGATGCTGCCACCTTGGCCGTAGAACGCCATGTCGGGCACCTGAGTGTGGGTGATCAGCACATCGGCGCCTTCGACGACGTCGTGGCCGTGCCGTTCGATCAGGCCGTGGGCGGCACGTTCGATCATGTCGACGGAGCTCTCGTCCGCGCCGACGTGATGGCGAAACTTCGGGGCGCGGAACATCACGTTGTCGCGCAGGTCGTCGGATTCGGCGAATCGCGCGTAGTAGTCGGCGGGGATCGGGTCGCCCGGCAGATACGTGGAAACGTCGATCAGGCTGACGCTCGGCTTACCCATGGTCTGCTCATCTCATCCATAGCGGCGTCACCGGCAGGCGGTTGCGGTGGCGGTACTCGGCGATCGCCTTGAGGTTGCGCAACTCCAGCAGGTGGCCGGCGGCGAACATGTCCCAGAAGTCGCCGACCCAGACGGGCCGGGCAGCCGGAGCGGTCTCCGGGTACGGGTTGTGGTCGTAGAACGGGTGATGGCAATTCGTCCACAGCACAACCGATCCCGGCTTGTCGAGGACGGCCTGGGCGTCGACGACACGCATCAGGTAGATCATCCACAGATGCTTGCCCTGATCCCAGGCGCAGTGATAGTCCACGGTCCGCGCCTGCGCGTTGACGACGGTGCGCGTGTAGATCTCGGTTTCCGAGCCGAGCCTGTCGTGCGCCAGCCATAATCCGGGTTCGTCGGTGGGGGTGAACCCGCGCAGGCTGTACGTCCACTCCTCCAGGCTGCGGGTGTCGGCCATGTACTCGTACAACTCGTCGGGTGGGCAGTCGACGTAGTCGTTGACGGTGCAGTACTGCCCAAAGACCTGGTCGTGCGGGTACACCGACCGCATCATGTCCATGATGATCGGCGTGGCCTTCTCCCTGGGGCTGGTTTCGATGCGGGTGACCCCATCGATGAGGTCGGGGATATCTTCAAGCGCTGGCAGCGACATCGGTGCGGTTCTCCTTAGCAAGTGAAATCTGGTCCACGGCGGCACCTTTGGCGGGCGCGGCGGTGAGAAACGGTGCGAACGGCGGGATCTCGTCGGCGGCGCACTCGACGCTGACCACGGCCGGACCGTCGATGTCGAGCGCCGCGCCCATGGCCGCGGCGAACCCGTCGACGTCGCTGGCGTCCACCGCCGCCAGGCCCGGGAACATGGTCGCCAGACCGGCGCCCAGCCGGCTGGGACGAAACCGGTTGTAGCTGTAGAGGTCGCCGTAGAACAGCTGCTCGCGGGTCACGCACATGGCGTGCGCGTTGTTGTTGAACAGCACGAACGTCATCGGTAGCCGGTACTGCACGGCCGTGTGCACCTCCATGCCGTGCATGAAGAACGCCCCGTCGCCGGCGATCACCACGGTGCGGCCGGCGGGCCGGCCAGTGTTGGCGCGCCCCAACGTCATTCCGATCCCGGCGCCGAAGCTGTAGCCCATGCCGCCCATGCCGAGCGCGACGGCGAACCTACCACCGCAACGCACCGGGAGGTAGTGGATCGCCGCGGCGCCGGTGTTGCCGGCGTCCACCACGATGTCGGACCCGTCGGGCACGACATCGTCCAGCACCGCCATGGCGTCGCGGTACCGCACGCCCGGCCCGGAGAAGGGCGGGGGCTTCAATTCGGTGCGCCGCAACGTGCCCGGCACCCGCACCTTGGCGGGCCGTCCCGGACCGGACAGCGCCTGGATCAGCATGCGCAGCGAGCCGCGCAGGTCGTCGGTGTGCACGTGCGGGCATGGAACATACGGCGGCGCCGACCCGAGCGAGACCGTCGGCACCGCCGCCAGAGCGTCGTCCAGCCCGGTGCGCGCGGTGACCGACAGGCGCGTGCCCACGACCAGGCACACGGCGCTGCCGGCCACCGCTTCAGCCACACCCGGGTGACCCATGACGCCGGTCACCCCGAGCGCGGACGACGATCCGAGACCGGGTGTGCCGGCGACGTCTTTGGCGTCGGGCACGGTGGCCACCCGCGCCCGCAACACCGCGCGAAGGGCTTCGAGCTCGACGCGGGCGTCGTCGCGGGCGACCTGCTCGCCGACGATGATGGTCACCGGGCCGCTGGCGTCGCGCAGCATTTCGGCGATCGAGTCCGGGTTGCCGATGGGACGCAGGGCATCGACCGGCCTCCCGTTCTGGCCGCATTCCAGAGTCGCCTGCTGAATGTCCTTGGGCAGCAACAATACCGCCGGTCCCCCGGCACGCGCCGCCGCGATGGCCCGGGGCAGCAGCGAGACGATGTCACCCGGCGCGAGCAGCCGCTCGCAGAACACCGACACCGCCGAGAACAACGCCTCGGCGTTCAGCGATCCGTTTGCGCCGCTGGTGTCCTGGAAGCTGCCGCGGCCGTCCATCGTGCTGGCCGGCTGGCCGACCAACGCCAGCACCGGAACCCGGCTCGCCAGCGACTCGCCCAGACCCGCAACGAGGTTCAGCGCGCCCCCACCCGAGGTCGCGGCCACCACGCCCACGCCGGCCCCGCTACGGCTGTACCCGTCGGCCATGGTGGCCGCGGAGAACTCGTGCTTGGCCAGCACCGCGTCGATGTCGGGGCAAAAGTGCGCCGCGTCGTACACGTCCTCGATGTTGGCGCCGTCCACACCGAAGATGTGATCGACTCCGATCGCCGCGAGGTGCCCGACGATGTGGTCGACCACCCGGCACCTGCCAAGCAGGCCTGAAGAAACGAGGTAGCCCCCCGGTCGGTTCATCGTCGTCTACGCCCGGTACATGAACCGTTCACCGGCGGTCATCGTGATGTCTGAATGACCATCGAACTTCGCAACGTGATGCGCCGGTACCGGGTCGGCGGTCAAACGGTGCGGGCACTCGACGGCGTCAGCCTGCGGCTGGCGGACGAGCAGTTCGTGTCGGTCGTCGGGCCCTCCGGGGCGGGCAAGAGCACGTTGCTGCACCTGCTCGGCGCTTTGGATTCCCCCGATTCCGGGTCGATCGCTTCGACGGTGAGGAGATCGCCCGCCTCGGCGACGAACAGCAGTCGCGGTTCCGCCATCAGCGGGTGGGTTTCATCTTTCAGTTCTTCAACCTGTTGCCGACGCTGTCGGCCTGGGAGAACGTGGCGATCCCCAAGCTGCTCGATGGAGTCCGGCTGGGCCGGGCCAAGCCGGATGCCATCCGGCTGCTGGACCGGGTCGGGCTCGGCAACCGAACCCGGCACCGGCCGGCGGAACTGTCCGGCGGCCAAATGCAGCGGGTCGCGGTGGCGCGCGCCTTGATGATGAATCCGCCGCTGATCCTCGCCGACGAGCCGACCGGAAACCTGGACTCGGCGACGGGCGCGTCCATTTTGGCGCTGCTGGCCGAGGTGGCGCACGAGGACGGTGGGGGCCGGCTAGTCGTGATGGTGACCCACAACGCCGACGCGGCCGCGGCCACCGACCGGGTGATCACGCTGCAGGACGGTCGGGTCGGTTCGGACGTCATGGCGGTCGCGGGGTGAAACCCGGGGCGCGGCGCGGCTTTACGATCACCGCTACGGCGAGCAGGCTGCGCGTGTTCAGCCTGCGTGAGCTGGCCGTGCATCGGCGCCGCACGCTCGCGTCGATCGCCGTAATGGCGGTCTCGGCAACGTATTTGGTGGCGATCTTCGGCATCTTCGGGTCGATCACCGGATCGGTCGGCCGGCTGGCCGACGGGATCGCCGGCGTCGCCGCGCTCGAGGTGTCCGGCATCACCGACGCCGGATTCCCCGACTCGATACTGGCCGACGTGGCCGCCGTACCCGGCGTCGCCACCGCCGCGCCGATGATCCGGACGTCGGCGTCCACGCCGTCGGGGCCGGTGCTGCTGCTGGGCGCCGACGCCAGCACCGCCGCCTTGGGCGGTGCCCTCAAAGACGTGGTCGCCCGGCCCGTGCAGGCGCTGTCCTCGACGCCGTCCGGCGTTCAGGTCGGTCCCCGTGTCGGCTACGCGAAAGGCCAGGCGTTTCAACTGGGTTCGGCCTCGGTCACGGTCACCGACGTGCTCGCGGGCAAGCGATACGCGGACCTCAATGGCGGGCACTACGTGCTTGCGCCACTTGCCTTGGCGCAGAACGCCACCGGCCGCACCGGCCAACTCGACTCGATACTGATCACCACGAAGCCGGGCGCTGACCTCGGCGCCGTCCGCTCCGCGGTCACCGCGGCCGTGCATGGCCGTGCGATCGTCGCGGCCCCGAGCTTTCGGGCGGCCAGGGCCGGCGACGGCGTCAAGCTGATGAACTACATGGCCCTGCTGGGCGCCGCGGTCGCACTGGTGGTCGGCGCGTTTTTGATCTACACCACGATGACGATGGCGATCACCGCGCGCCGGCCGGTCATCTCGATGTTGCGCGCGATCGGCGGCCGGCGCGCCACCATCGTCGGCGACATGCTGGCGGAGGCGGCGATTTCGGCCTGATCGGCGGAGCCATCGGGTCCGGCACGGGAATTGTGGCGGGCCACATCGCGATTGGCCGATTGCCCCCGGCGATGACGCAAGGTCTCGAAGCCCGCGTGCAGTATTGGCTGCCCGGCTATGCGATACCGCTGGCGGTCGCGGCGACGGCGCTCACCAGCGTGGCGGCCTCGGCGATGGCGGCACGGCAGGTGTACAAGGTCTCGCCGATCGAGGCGCTGGCGCCGGTCGGGGCCTCGGCGGCCGACAGTGTGCCCCGATGGCTGCGCATCGCGAGCGGGCTTGGCGCCGCAGCGGTGTTCGCGGCCTCGACATTGGTCGTCACCGGCCAGCGCGGCAGCTACGCCGTCGTCGCGATGGCCGCGGTGTTGGGCGCCGAGATCGCCCTGGGCTTCGCGCTCACCGCGCCCCTCGTCAAAGCCGCGGCGGCGACGGCGCGCCTGTTCGGATCGTCAGGGGCGCTGGCGGCGGCGACGATCCAGCGTGCGCCGCGCCGGGTGTGGGCGACCGTGATGACCGTGCTCATCGGGGTGCTCACCACCATCGTGATCACGGGCACGAACGCCGACATGATCCGATCCGCGCGGGACATCTTTGCACCGGTCACCGATACCGACGTGTGGGTGAGCGCGGACCCGCCCGACAGCTACCCCACCGACGTTCTGCCACAGGGGCTTTCCGCGAAGGTCGCCGCTGCGCCCGGCGTGGCACGGGTGACCGAGGGCGCATTCGGCTTCGCCGTCGTCGGGGGCACCCGCGTCCTGCTCGACGGGTTTTCCACCGGCAGCCACGATGCGCTTTTCCGTGCGCTCGACGAACGCGTGCGCGCCGAGGTGCTCGCCGGCCGCGGCGTGGTGCTCACGCAGAACCTGGGCACCATCCTGCACGTCCGGGCCGGCGAGCAACTGCGGCTGCAAACGCCGCACGGCCCGCGGTCGGTGGCCGTGCTGGCCCTGGTGCCGTTCTTCTCGACCGTGATCGGCACCGTCGGAATCGACCTCGATCACATGCGGGCCTGGTTCGACCGCCCGGCGGCGACGACGCTGCAAATCGCCGCCGCCCCAGGGGTGGATCGACAGCGACTGCTGGCCAGCGTCCGCGAGGCGGCACCGGCCCCCAACCACGTGTACGACGGTCCCACCGCGCTGGCGGGGCTGCAGGCCCCGCTGCATCAGAGCATGTTCATCGCCAACGCGGTGTGGGTCATCGTCGTGGCGGTGGCCGCAGTCGCGCTGCTCAACACCCTGACGCTCTCGGTGACCGAACGACGCCGCGAGATCGGCGTGCTGCGCGCCATGGGATCCAGCAGGCGGTTCGCGTTGCGGATGGTGCTGGCCGAGGCGGCCGGAATCGGCGTCGTCGGCGGCGTTTTGGGGCTGGCGCTCGGTCTGACCGACCAGTGGTTGTTCAGCCGCATCAGCGGGGACATCATGAATTTCGAAGTCGGCTTTCACCTGAGCCCGCTGTCGCTTGCCTTCACGCTCGGGGCGCTGGCGATCAGCCTGCTCGGCTCGGTGCCACCGGCGCGGCGCGCGGCGCGCCTGTCCATCATCGAGGCGGTCAGCGTCGAGTGATGGTGGCGTATCCCTGCAGATGGGGTTTGCACGGGAACGGCACCGGCGTCCGCGGAATGCTGCGCAGCGCGGCGGTGTCGAATCCGGCCGCGGCGATGGCCTCGAGGGTGCGCCGGTTCGGCTCGCAACCGCCGGCCAGCCACGACCACGGCCTGGCGATCAGGTCCTGGAGCCGGCCCGTCGCGCCGTCACCGCGCACGTGCTCGAGGACCACGAGCCTGCCCCCGGGCACCAGCACCCGCCGGATCTCGCCGAGGGTTGCGGCCACATCGTCGACCGAGCACAACACGAGCCCGACGTGGACGGAATCGAAAGAATTGTCCGGGAAGGGAATCGACTCACCCTTGCCCTCGACGAGGTCGACCGCGATGCCGCGGCGCCCGGCGAGCCCGGCGGCCATCCGCCGGAAGGGCGCCTGGGGTTCCACGGCGGCGACCGACGTCACCGTGTCGGGCAGAAACATCAAGTCGGTGCCCGGCCCCAGTCCGAGCATCAACAGCCGGCCGGTCGCGTTGCTCAGCGCCGCCCGTCGGTACCGGTGGTAGAAGAGCCGGTCGAAAACCGGCTGGCCGAATCGGTACACGTAGGCGAACACCACATTTCGGAGGGTCATCGTCCGCCCAAATCCATTCGGAACGGCGGATATTCGTCGCGCATCAACGACACGTACACCGCCACCCGGTATCGCCAGCGAACCATGCCCATCAGCAGATCGAACATGCCCTGCGGGATCGTCCCGGTGAACAACAGCGTCAGCGCGGCGACGACACACAGCACCTGCAGCGGGGCCTCCATCGACCAGCACAGCAGAATCTGAGGGATCGCGAGCAGCCACTTCACCAGCACCGCCCCGTTTTTCAGCCGCTCGGGATAGTCGACCGCGAGATCACCGGGATAGTCGGGCCGCGACGCCAGCGTGAAAGGCGGGTACCTGTCGGTGCTGTTCATCGGGAAGCGGTAGTTCATCACCCGCCACGACCAGCGCAGCACGCCGACGTTGAAATCGAAGAGGGGCCGTGGATATCGCCCGGTGCACAAGATGGCCACGCCGGCGGCCACCGTCGTGAACGGATATGTCAGGTAGAGCAGTATCAGTATCGGGTAGTGCGGCACGGCCAGCACGCACCACTTCACCAGCCAGAGCCAGCGGGAGGGCGCGTCGAAATCGCCTCGCACTCTTACGGAATCGGCCGGGCTGTTCACGGGCTTGACGGGACCGTCGCCGCTACCCCCAAGTTTCGGCTGATTTCAGCGGACATCCGGCGGTGACTCGTGAGGCGCAGAAACGTCGTCAGCGCGCGGGCCTGCAGCCGGTCGGAGATCAGCGCGGCCGGTCGCAGCACGAACTCACCATGCGACACCGGCAGCGACGCCACCCAGGACACGGCCATGACTTTGCGCCGACGGGTCCTCTCATACCACCGCAGCGCCGCCGAGACATCGGCGCCGCCGTTGGTCCCGCTGCGAAAATCCCTGAGCGCCTTGCATAAAACCATCGTGTCGAGCAGCGCCTGGTTGGTCCCCTGCGCCAGGGTGGGCGGCATCGCGTGCGCGGCGTCGCCGAGCAACGTCACCGGGCCGTGGCCCGGGCCCGGAATCGGATGGCGGAAATGCGGGAACGGCGAGCCGGCCAAGTCGTCGTCGCTCAATGTCGTGAGCACCCGGTCGACCGAGTCGGACCATCCGGCGAAATCGCTGCGGATCATTTCGATCGGGCGTGGCGGCCTGACGAAGTCATGCGACCACGGCAGGTCGAACCACCACTGCACCTCCGACCCGCCGGCGGGCCACAGGCCGAGGTTTCCGCGCGCACCGATGATCATGAGTGCGGCATCGGAATCCGCGATCTCCGGGGCAGTGGCCAGGCCCTGCCAGCTGCACCAGCCGGTCGGCTTCGCGTCTTGCGCGCCAACGTAATTGCGCACCATCGAGTGCAGACCGTCGGCACCGATCACCACGTCCGCATCCGCCACCGTGCCGTCGCCGAACTCCACGCTGACGCCGACATCCGTACTGCTCACCGCGATCACCCGCGAGCCGCACCGAATGCGCTCGGCGTCAAACCCGTCGAGAAGGCGTTCCAGCAATACTCGGCGCGGAACCATCCGCACGGGCGCGCCCAGCCGCCGCACCATCGCGGTCACGTCGAGCGTGGCGAGCGGGCGACCCCGTGACGTCACGGCCCGCACGGTGGCCAGCAGCCGACCGGCGCCGTCCATGTCGACACCCAGCTGGTTGAGTACGGTCTCGCCGTTGGACCAGATTGTCACCGCACCGCCGGCCGCCCGCACGTCGGGCCGCCGCTCGAAGACGGTGACGTCATGTCCGTCCCTCATCAAGCCGCGGGCAACGGAGATGCCGGCCACGCCGGCGCCCACCACCAGCACCCGAAGCGGACGCCCGAACACGCTGGCTCCGATCTCTACAGCGAACGCTGCAACAACACCTTGCCGCTGTCGGCGGCGACCACTTGCACGGCGGCGATCTGGTCGACCGGGGTCGAGATCGCTCCCGCGGGCGTCGCGGTGTGGCCGGGCACGGCCACCCATGTCGCCAGCCGGGTTTGGCTGCCGTCGCGACCCACCACGACCATCGCCAACGTGTCATGGTGCGCGTTCAGCGGGGCCAGGCACACGCACCGCAGCGTGATGGACGTCCCCCAGTGCTGGCCGCTGACCTGGACGCTGGAGGTCAGCAGCGAGGTGCCCACCTGCGCCATCGGCTGGGCCGACACGGTCACCTGCTGGGCCGGAGTCGACGACCACGCCTGCAGGCCGACGAACACCCCGATCGCCAGCAGCGCGGCCGCGGCGGCGGAGGCCACCCAGGTCACCACCCGGGTGCGGCGCCGGCGCCACCGCACCGCGGCCAGCAACGACGGCAGCAACTCCTCGGACATCTCCGGCGCCGGGCCGGACTCGTCGATCGCGGCCACGTCGTCGCGGTCCAGTTGCGACAGCAGGGCCGGCACACCACTGAGGTCGGCGACCGCCGCCCGGCAGGCCGGGCAGTGCGCCATGTGCGTCTCGAATTCGCGGCGTTGCGCGGCCGACAGCGATCCCAGCACGTATGCGGCATCCCACATCGCGTAGCGGTCTTCGGGAGGGCCGATATCGGCCACCGGCGTGTTCATTTCATCCATGTCCTTCACCCCTCAAGCATTCGGAGCCCCTCATCGGGTAACTCCAAGTTCCTGCAGAGTGAGTCGCAACGCCCGCACCGCATAGTGTAGTCGCGACTTCACCGTTCCCTCGGCGATGCCGAGGTCTGCAGCGATCTGTGTGGTGGTCCAACCGCGGTAGTAGGACCGTTCGATCACGGCGCGGTGATCGGCGGACAGCTGGGCCATCGCGTCCGCGATCAGCAACCGGTCCAGCGCCGCGTTGACCTCGTCCGGCGTGGACTGTTCGGGCGCCCCCGAGACGTCGGTCGAACCGACGACGTTGCGGAACCGCGCGCTGCGCCGATCGTCGATGATCATGTTGCGGGCGACGGTGAACAACCACGCCCGCGCCGAGCGTTCGGTGTCCCCGACGACCTCGGGATGCTGCCACGCCCGCAGCAGCGTCTCCTGGACCACATCCTCGGACTGGCTCGTGTCCCCCGTCAGGCGCAGCGCGTATCGCCACAGAACCGCGGCGTGTTCGTCGTAGAGCGCCTTCATCAGAGCGGCTTCGGCAGCCGCTGACGCACCCCGAATGCCAGCCACACGAGCCACTCGATCACCTCCTGCCGACTAAACGAGCCGACCAGGCGCTGGGTTCAACGGCCGCGACCCGCCGCGCCCGGCTTCGCCGCGCTTGCGATCGCGGCGAGGTTCAACGGCCGCGACCCGCCGCGCCCGGCTTCGCCGCGCTTGCGATCGCGGCGAGGTTCAACGGCCGCGACCCGCCGCGCCCGGCTTCGCCGCGCTTGCGATCGCGGCTCGTTCAGGCTCCCAGCGTCAGGACGCGCGGCCCGGACTCGGTGACCGCGACGGTGTGCTCCCAGTGGGCCGCGCGCGAGCCGTCGGTGGTGACGACCGTCCACTGGTCGTCGAGCACCGCAGTCTTGCCGGTTCCGAGGGTCAGCATCGGTTCGATGGCCAGCACCGACCCGGGGGCCAGCAGCGGCCCGCGCCCGGGTGAACCCTCGTTGGGCAGGAACGGGTCCATGTGCATCTGCCGGCCGATGCCGTGGCCGCCGTAGCCCTCGACGATCCCGAAGGCCCGCGAGTGGCGGGCCTCGGCCGCGTGCGTGCCCATCTCGATGGCGTGCGAGACGTCGGTCAACCGGTTGCCGGGCACCATCGCCGCGATCCCGGCCTCCAGCGATTCCTTGGTGGCCTGCGACAGCGCTTCGTCGGCCGCATCCAGGATCCCGATCCCGAAGGTGATCGCGGCGTCGCCGTGCCAGCCGTCCAGCACGGCGCCGCAGTCGATCGATACCAGGTCACCGGGCGCCAAAACCTCTGCGGCCGAGGGGATTCCGTGGACCACCCGCTCGTTGACCGACGCGCAGATCGACGCGGGATAGCCGTGATAGCCCAGGAACGACGGCACCGCTCCGGCGTCCCGGATCACCGATTCGGCGATCTCGTCCAGGCTCAGTGTCGACACTCCCGAAACCGCGGCGGCCCGGACGGCCTGCAGCGCGGCCGCCACGACCGCCCCCGCCGCGGCCATCGCGTCGAGTTCGCCGGCGCTGCGCTGCGGCACCACCTTGCGACTCCGCAGCCGCGCCAGCGGGGTCATTGTTACTTGCCCAGCGCCTGCAGCGCGCGGGCGAACACTTCGTCCATGGTGCCGATGGCGTCGACGGTCTTGAGCTCGTCGCGGTAGTAGTCCAGCAGCGGCGCGGTCTCGTCCCGGTAGACCTTCATCCGGTTCAGGATGACGTCGTCGGTGTCGTCGGCGCGGCCACGCGACTTGAGTCGCGCCAGCAGCTCGTCCTGGGAGACCCGAAACTCCAGCACCGCGTCGATGTCGGTGCCGCGGCGTTCGAGCATCTCGTGCAGCGCCTTGGCCTGCTGCAGCGACCGCGGAAACCCGTCCAGGATGAAGCCGTTGGCCGCGTCCGGATCGCTCAACCGGTCCTCGACGAGCTGGTTGGTCAGCTCCGAGGGCACCAGGTCACCGGCGTCCAGGTAGCGCTTGGCCTCCAGGCCGAGTTTGGTGCCGTTTTCGATGTTGCTGCGGAACAGCTCACCGGTGGAGATCTGCGGGATCCCCAGCTTCTCGGAGAGCTTCTGCGCCTGCGTTCCCTTGCCCGCTCCCGGCGGCCCCAGCAAAACCACTCTCACTTGAGGAACCCTTCATAGTTGCGCTGCATGAGCTGGCTCTCGATCTGCTTGACCGTATCCAAGCCCACGCCAATCATGATCAAAACCGCGGTGCCGCCGAACGGCAGATTCTGAACCGCCCCGCCATTGCCGATCTGCAAGAACAGGTTGGGTAGCACCGAGATCGCGCCGAGGTAGATCGAGCCCGGCAGGGTGATCCGGCTCAGCACGAACCGCAGGTAATCGGCGGTCGGCTTGCCCGGCCGGATGCCGGGGATGAACCCGCCGAACTTCTTCATCTCGTCGGCGCGCTCGTCGGGATTGAAGGTGATCGACACGTAGAAGTACGTGAAGAAGATGATCAGCCCGAAATAGATGCCGATGTAGACCGGGTCGCTGGGGTCGGACAGATAGCTGCCGACGAACTTGTCCCACCAGCTGTTGCCGACACCGCCGCTACCGCTGCGGATCAGCTGGGTGATCAGGTGCGGGATATAGATGAGCGAGGACGCGAAGATCACCGGGATAACACCGGCCTGGTTGACCTTGAGCGGCAGATACGTCGAGGTGCCGCCGTACATCCGCCGGCCGACCATGCGCTTGGCGTACTGCACCGGGATGCGGCGCTGGCCCTGCTCGACGAACACCACGCCGACGATGATGATCAGCGCGGCGACGAGCACAGCGGTGAAGATCATCCCGCCGCGGCTGTCCAGGATGGTTTTGCCCTCGGCCGGGATGCGGGCCGCGATGCCGACGAAGATCAGCAGCGACATGCCGTTACCGATGCCGCGCTCGGTGATCAGCTCACCCATCCACATCACCAGCGCCGCGCCGCCGGTCATCACCAACACGATGACGACCAGCGTCAAGATGCTCTGGTCGGCGATGATGTCCAGGGAGCAGCCCTGCAGCAGCCCCCCGTTGGCGGCCAGCGCCACGATGCTGGTGGCCTGCAGGACGGCCAGCGCGATCGCCAGGTAGCGGGTGTACTGCGTCATCTTGGCCTGGCCGGACTGGCCTTCCTTGCGCAGCTCCTCGAACCGCGGGATGACCACCGTGAGCAACTGCACGATGATGCTGGCGGTGATGTACGGCATCACCCCCACCGCGAACACGGTGAGTTTGAGCAGCGCGCCGCCGGAGAACAGGTTGATCAGCGAGTAGATCTGTCCGGCCGCGCCGCCGCTGGCCTCTTTGATGCACTGCTGGACGTTCGGATAGTTGACGCCCGGGGACGGCAGCGCGGCGCCGACCCGGTACAAGACGACGATGCCAAGCGTGAAGAGGATCTTCCGTCTCAGGTCGACTGTCCGCAGCGATGAGATGAAAGCGGAAAGCAACTCTTCCTCCTGCGCAGCCGGGGGTTTCCTGCATCACGCGCCCAACTCCCGCAGGCCAGGACGTACGGCGTCGCGCGTCGAACCGTGTACGAGACTAACAGCTGGTCCGGTCAGGTCCGGTCAGGGCCTTTCCCGCGGCCGCTGGAAATGCTCCGACCGGGCATCGGTTGCGACGGCCGCGGGGCGCAGGAAAAAGCACAGCAACCCGTCAGGCGATGGGCGTAGAGTGCGTCTGGCTCGTTGCACTTGCTAAGTAACTCGGGAGCAGTATGACACGCACTGACCAAGACAGCTGGGACTTGGCCTCGAGCGTCGGCGCCACGGCCACGATGGTCGCCGCGGCCCGCGCGCTGGCCAGCGGGGGGACCAATCCGATCATCAACGACCCGTTTGCCGCGCCGTTGGTGCGGGCGGTCGGCCTGGATTTCTTCCGCCGCCTGGTCGACGGTGAGGTCACCGAGTCCGAGGCCGACGAGGCGTCCGGAGGCGGCGCGAAGGACCTGGCGCTGGAGACCGATTCGATGGCGGTGCGCACCCGCTTCTTCGACGACTTCTTCCTCAATGCCGCCCGCGACGGGATCCGCCAGTCGGTGATCCTGGCCGCCGGCCTCGACGCTCGCGCCTACCGGCTGGGCTGGCCGCCCGGCAGCGTGGTGTACGAGGTCGATCAGCCCAAGGTCGTCGAGTTCAAGAGCGCGACCCTGGCCAGCCTGGGCGCCTCCCCGTCCGCCGGCCGGCGGACCGTCAGCGTCGACCTGCGCGAGGACTGGCCGGCGGCGTTGCGCGGCAGCGGTTTTGACGCGACCCGACCGACGGCGTGGAGCGCCGAGGGCCTGCTGATGTACCTGCCGCCCGACGCGCAGGACCGGCTCTTCGACAACATCACGGCGCTCAGCGCGCCCGGGAGCAAGCTGGCCACCGAATATCACCCCGACAACGGGACGGCGATGTCGCAACGCGCGCGGGAGTTCAACGACAGGTGGGCCAGAGTCGGCTGCGACATCGACCTTTCGGGGCTGTTCTTCGACGGCGAGCGCAGCAACGTCGTCGACTATCTCACCGGCCGCGGGTGGCAGGTGACCACCCGGCCGCGCCGGGACCTGTTCGGCGACTACGGCCTGAAATTTCCCGACGACGATGAGACGGCGCAGCACCCCAACATCGTTTCGGTCACCGCGACATTGGGCTCGTAACCGCGATCCCGCGCCTAGCGCTCGGCGGGGGGTTTGGCCGCGGGCGCGCGCACGACCATCGGGACCGCGGGAAAACACCACGCCATCTCCGACCGCGACTTGCGCAGCGCGGCGGTGCCGTAGCCCCGCTTGCGGTAATCGGGGTGAATCCAGATCCGCACGTTGACCTCGCCGCGGACCAGCTCGCCGAACACCATGCCGACCTTCTGGCCCGAGTCGACGGCCACGAACCACGCGGCCTCCTCGTCGTCGACGCGTCCTAAGGCCGCGCGGATCTCGTCGTCCACGTTGCCCGCCGGCCCACCGGAGCCGTCGCCGGCCGCGCCGATCTCCTCGGTGCGCACGGCGAAGATGTCGCGGTCGGTCGCGGCGGAGAAGGGCCGCAGCTCCAGGGTCTCCCCCGAGCTCGCCGGGCGCTCGCCCAGGGTGAAGCTCAGCTGCTTGTTCAGGTCTTCGAGTTCGGCGAGGATCTTGCGCCGCGAGTCGATGGTGAGCTGATCGAACGACATGCCCATCACCGCCTCGGCGGCCAGGTGGGACGTGTCGAGCAACCGGACGATCGCCTCGACCGCGGCCGCCCTGTTCTCTGATTCCACGATGGCGTCGGCGATTTCGTGCCGCCGCTCCACGGCTTTCGACAGGGCGTCGGCGATTTCTCGGCGGGTGGCTTTGCGGTCGTGGTCGGTCATTGCACCAGCCTAGACGGTATGGGTGGGCTGGGGCCTCGCTCAAATGTGATCGTGGGTTGCCGTCAGGAAGTGGGTCCTGGCCGGTAGAGCCACAGATTTGGGAGGCCCCAGTGATACGTCAGCGTACGAGTGTTGGCTTGGATGTGCACGCACGATCGGTGTTCGGGTGTGCGTTGGATGGTGAGACCGGCGAGGTGATCGAGCGCCGGATGACTCCGCACCACGGGGAGATCCTCGAGTGGGCTCGGTCGTTGCCGGGGCCGGTCAATGCGGTGTATGAGGCGGGACCGACGGGATTTGGGTTGGCGCGGGCTTTGCTCGCGGCCGGGATCGACTGCCAGGTGTTGGCGCCCTCGAAGCTGATCCGGCCCGCTGGCGATCGGGTCAAGACCGATGCGCGTGATGCGCGGCACTTGGCCCGGCTCCTTCATCTGGGCGAAGTGGTGTCCGTGGCGATTCCCTCGCCGGCCCAAGAGTCTGCCCGAGATCTGGTCCGTGCTCGCGAGGATTGCCGCGGCGATCTGATGAGCGCGCGCCACCGGATATCGAAACTGCTTCTGCGGCAAGGGATTGTCTACCACGGCGGTGAAGCCTGGACGAGTAAACACGAACAATGGTTACGTCAACAGCAGTTCGGCAATGTCGGCCAGCAGGCGGCGTTTGACGCCGCATTCGATGCGATGCTGGCCACCGTTGATCGCCGCGACAGGCTCGATCACGCGATCGCCGAGATGGCCGCCGACTCGGAGTTCACCGGCGTCGCCGGCCGCCTGCAGTGCCTGCGAGGAATCTCCACACTGACTGCATTCGGTTTGGCCGTCGAGATTGGTGACTGGACCCGCTTCACAGGCCGTACGATCGGCGCCTACGTCGGCCTGGTCCCTACGGAGTATTCCTCTGGCGATACACGCGCTCAGGGCGGGCTGACCAAGACCGGCAATGGTCATGTCCGTCGATTGCTGATCGAGTCGGCTTGGCACCACCGCAAGCCCTATCGGCCCAGCCAACGTCTGCGACGCCGCTGGGCGACGGCCACACCTGCCCTGCGGGCGCGCAGTCAGGCCGCCAATCGACGCCTGCATACCCGCTGGGTCCGCTTCGATCAGCGTCACAAACGGCCAGTGATCGCCAACGCCGCGATCGCTCGTGAACTGGCCGGCTGGTGCTGGTCGGTGGCCGTTCTCGACGGCTAAGTAACCACAATTGTCCCGACAGAGACGACGCAGGCAAAGCGTTTGACTGAGCGACACGCGTCAGTTCTATGAGGAGATACATTGCAGCACAACGCATCTACCCTCGACCCTAGACCAGCGAACCGCTCATGCCGAAAGTCCCGTCCTGCGGTAACCAACCCGCGCATATCAGACTGACCCAGCGTCGACACGACGCCGCGTCAAACTCTATCGGGCCAACGAAGCGGCGGCCGCGACGACGGTCGTGGCCGCCGCTTCACCCTGCCACTTGACAAAGCAGCACCCCATATCAGAACGGCGGTGGTGCCACCGCGCTACACCGGCGGTCTGCCAGCTGCAGGAACCGCTGGTAGCGGTCCTCGACGGCGGCCGCCCAGGCGGGGTCGGGCTCGACGATGCGCTCGGTGCGCACCCACCGGGCCGCATCGGCGATCGTCGTCTCCAGGCCGGCCGCCATGCGCGCCAGGAAGGCCGCCCCCAGCGCGGCCCCCTCCGCCACCGCGGACACCTCGACGGGGCGCCGGGTGGCGTCGGCGATGGCCTGCAGCCACGGCCCGACCCGGGTGCCACCGCCGGTCGCGACGAGGCGCGACACCGGCGCGGCGGACAGTTCGATCAGCTGGCGCACCACGAAGCCCGACGCCTCGTAGGCGGCCCGCCGCACCGCGGCGGCGTCGTGGGTCAGGTCCAGCGCCTCGAGCACGCCGCGGCGGTCCGGGTCGTGGAACGGGCTGCGCTCACCCCGCAGGTAGGGCGCCCACACCGGGATGCGGCCGGGTTCGACGGCCGTCGGGTCCGCTTGTGCCACAACGCGATCCACCCAGCCGAGGAACAGCCCGCCGGCGTTGCTCGCCCCGCCGATCTGACTTTTGCCGGGCGTGGTGTGGGGAATGGTCCACAGGCCGGGCATCTGCCGGGCCTCGGAAATGGTCGTCCACACGATCAGCGTGGTGCCGCACATCACCAGCACGTCGCCGTCGCGGTCGGCGCCGGCCACGATCTGTTCGCACAGCGCGTCGATGGCGCCGGTGGCCAGCGCGGCGCCGGTGCCGCGCACCTGCCCGACGACGGCTCCCATGCTTTCCACCCGCGGCAGCTGCTCGGCGCGCGCGCCCCGCTCGGCGCACGCGGCGGGGTCCCAGCCGGTCCCGTCGAACAAGGGGAACGCCGTGGCGGCGGTGGCGATGTCGATCACGGCCTGGCCCGCCAGCGCGTGGTTGGCCACCGCCGGCGCGGGCCAGTAGCCGGCGGCCTCGGGCGCCTGGGCGGCGGTCCAGCGCAAGAACTCGGCGGCCTCGCCCAGCGCGGGCAGCGGCTGTGCTTGTGGGCCCGGGCCGCCGGGGGTACGGCCCCGGCCGTCGCCGTACAGCAGCCCCGGCGTGATCGGCGTGCCCGCGGCGTCGACGGCGGTCATCGACGGCACCATCGCCGAGACGGCCACCGCCGCGGCATCGGTCCGGTGGGCCAGTTCGTTCAGGGCCGCCGACGGCCCCCGCCGCCACGCCTCGTCGGCGTCGTGCTCGAGCCGGTCGGCCGCCGGGACCCGCAGCTCGTGGGGAATGCGCACCCGCGCCGTCACGTTGCCGTCGGCGTCGGCGGCTATCGCCTTGACCGCGGTGCTGCCGACGTCGATGCCGATTGTGACGTCTTTGCGTGACACGCGCGTCACCGTACGCCAGCATTGGCACTCGTGACGTCTAAACCGCGCGCCTTGGTCACGGCGCCGCTGCGGGGGCCGGGCTTCGCCAAGCTCCGGGAGCTGGCCGACGTGATCTATGACCCCTGGATCGAACAGACCCCGCTGCGCATCTACAGCGCCGAGCAGCTGGCCGAACGGATCGCGAGCGAGGGCGCCGAAATCGTGGTGGTGGAAAGCGATTCGGTGCGCGGCCCGGTGTTCGCCCAGGGGTTGCGCGCGATCGCCTCCACCCGCGGCGACCCCAACAACGTCGACGTCGCCGGGGCCACCGCTGCCGGTATCCCGGTGCTGAACACCCCGGCCCGCAACGCCGACGCCGTCGCCGAGATGACGGTGGCCCTGCTGCTGGCCGCCACCCGCCACGTGCTGCCGGCGGACGCGGATGTGCGCAGCGGCAACATCTTTCGCGACGGCAGCATCCCCTATCAGCGTTTCCGCGGCGGCGAGATCGCGGGACTCACCGCGGGGCTGGTGGGCCTGGGGGCCGTCGGCCGCGCCACGCAGTGGCGGCTGTCCGGGCTGGGCCTACGGGTCATCGCGCACGACCCGTACAACCCCGACGCGCGCCACGGCCTCGACGAGCTGCTGGGCGAGGCCGACATCGTGTCCCTGCACGCGCCGGTCACCGACGACACCGCCGGCATGATCGGCGCCGCCCAGTTCGCGGCCATGCGCGACGGCGTGGTCTTCCTCAACACCGCGCGCGCCCAGCTGCACGACACCGACGCGCTCGTCGACGCCCTGGTCGCGGGCAAGGTGGCCGCCGCGGGCCTGGATCACTTCGTCGGCGAATGGCTGCCGGCCGACCATCCACTGGTGGGGATGGCAAACGTCGTGCTGACACCGCACATCGGCGGCGCCACCTGGAACACCGAGGCCCGGCAGGCGCAGATGGTGGCCGACGACCTCGAAGCGCTGTTGAGCGGCGACGCGCCCGCCCATATCGTCAACCCGGAGGTGCTGAGGCGATGACGTCCGTGAAATGCGTCGACAATGCGGAGACCGCGGTGCTGGACGCGGCCAAGGACATGCTGCGCCGGGGCCTGGTGGAGGGCACCGCAGGCAACATCTCGGCGCGCCGCGCCGACGGCAACATCGTCATCACCCCGTCGTCGGTGGACTACCGCGACATGCAGCTTGACGACCTCGTGCTGGTCGACCCCGGCGGCTCCGTGCTGCAGGCGGCCGAGGGCCGGTCGCCGTCCTCGGAGATGCAGCTGCACCTGGCCTGCTACCGGGCCTTCGACGACATCGGCAGCGTCATTCACAGTCATCCGGTGTGGGCCACCATGTTCGCCATCGCCCACGAGCCGATCCCGGCCTGCATCGACGAGTTCGCGGTGTACTGCGGCGGGGACGTCCGGTGCACCGAATACGCCGCGTCCGGGACCCCCGACGTCGGGACCAACGCGGTCTCCGCACTCGAGGGCCGCGCCGCCGCGCTGATCGCCAACCACGGGCTGGTGGCCGTCGGACCCCGGCCGGACAAGGTCCTGCACGTCACCGCGCTGGTGGAGCGTACCGCCCAAATCGTTTGGGGCGCACGCGCTCTCGGCGGTCCGGTGCCGATCCCCGAGGACGTCAACCGCAACTTCGCCGCGGTCTACGGCTATCTGCGCGCCAACGCCTAGCGCTGATCGATCCCGACCTTCACCGCGCCGCTCTCGCCCTGATCGGCGATCGCCAAAAACGCGTCGCGCCAACGCTCTAACGCGAAGGTGTGGGTGAGCATCGGGCGCAGGTCGATGCGTCCGGCGCCGGCCAGGTCGAGGTAGTGGGCGATGGCGTGCTTGCGCTGCCCGTCGACCTCCTCGACGCCGAAGGCGTTCGAGCCCACCAGGGAGATCTCTTTGAAGTAGAGCGGGCTGTCCTCCCAGCGGCCGGGCGCGTGGACGCCGGCCTTCACCAGGGTCCCTCGCGAGCGCAGGACCCGGACGCCCACCTCGAAGGTCTCGGGCTTGCCGACCGTGTCGTAGACGACATCGACCGCGCCGGGGTGGGCCATCGGCAGACCCAGCAGCGGCCGGCGCAACCGACCGCCGCCCCACGCCACGAGCTCTTCGATGAGGTCCGAACGCGGCTCGTGCGCAAGGACTTTGGCGGCGCCGAACCGGCGCGCCAACTCGGCCTGGGCGCCGAAGCGGGCCACCACGGCAACGGCCACACCGGGATACAGCGCCCGCAGGATCGCCACCGCGCACAACCCCAGCGAACCGGCCCCGTACACCAGCACCGAGCCCGTGTCGGGCGGCGGGTGGCGGGTGATCGCGTGCAGGGACACCGAGAACGGGTCGGCGAACACCGCCATCTCGTCGGGAATCGAGTCCGGCACGGCGAACAGCATGCCGTCGTGGGCGGGCATCAATTCGGCGTAGCCGCCCGTCACGTCGGCCGAGACGCCGGTGTGGATGCCGGGCTTGATGTCGCCGTCGGTGAAGCTCCAGCACAGGCTGTAGTCGCCGGCCTCGCACGCCGGGCAGGGCGGCGCGATGCCGCGCGGCCCGCAGGACAGCCACGGGTTGAGAACCACCCGCTGCCCCACCTGCAGGCCGCGCGCCCTCGGGCCCAGCGCCACGACGTCGGCGACCACCTCGTGGCCCATGACTTGCGGGAACGAACAGAACGCGGACATGGCGTTGTCGGCGTCACCTTCGCCGAAGTCCATCAGGATCTGCTTGGAATCCGACCCGCAGATGCCGGTCAGCCGCGGCCGGGTGAGCACCCAATCCCCGTGCGGCAGACGCGGATCCGGCACCTCGCGCAGCGCGGTCGGAGTGCGGGCGAGATTCTGGGTCAGCGCGTTGGCGCGCTCGGGGACCTCGAAGGGCTCCGGCGGCACGCCGTAGACCAGTGCCCTCATGGCGCAGCCATCCCGGCCGCTCCGGCGATGAACGCGTCGAGGTCGGCGTTCTTGGCGTCGACGACCGCCTTCAGGTCGGGAAGGTAGTGCTCGAACTTCTCGTCGCCCAGGGCCGCGATGATCCCGTCGGCCACCTCCTCGGCGGCGACCTTGGGCCCCCGGTAGAGGGGTTCCTCGCTGCCCGGGTGATCCCAGATCTCGGTGTCCACCGGGCCCGGCTCGATCAGCTTCACCGAGATCGCGGAACCGTGCAGGTCCACGGCCATCGCCTCGCTCCACCCACATAGCGCGAATTTGCTTGCGCAGTAGGCGCTTTCGTGGATTATTCCGAGCCGGCCGCCCACGCTGGACACGTTGACGATCATGCCCGTGCCGCGCTCGCGCATCCGCGGCAACAGGGCCAGCGTCAGGCGCACCGGGGCGAAGAAGTTGACCCGCATGACGTCTTCGACCTCGTCGGGATCGAGCGCGGTGACCGGCCGCCGCTTCGGGGTGGCCGCGTTGTTGATCAGCACGTCGATGCCGCCGAGCTCGGCCCAGGCGGCCGCCGCCAGGTCGCGCAGCGCGGAGGCCTCAGCCAGGTCGGCCACCCACATCGCCGACCCCGGGGCGGCGCGGCGGCAGTCGGCCAGGACCTCGGCCAGCCGATCCCGGCGGCGCGCGATCAGCCCGACCACCGCGCCCCCGCCGGCCAGCCGCCGGGCCAGGGCCGCGCCCAATCCCGACGAGGCGCCCGTGATCAACACCCGCTTGCCCGCCGGCTCGTACGCCATCAGTAAAGGTTGCCGCGAATCCCGGGAAGCGTACAGTGGGGGAAGCTTGTTATATCGGCTAAGTATTAGATTGACTACCTCCGATAGGGGCACAACCATGACTTCCACCAGGTACGAGGGCGACACCTGGGACCTCGCCTCCAGCGTCGGCGTGACCGCCACCATGGTCGCGGCGGCCCGCGCGATGGCGACCCGCGCCGAGCGCCCGCTGATCAACGACCCGTTCGCCGAGCCGCTGGTCAAGTTGGTCGGGGTCGACCTGCTCTCCCGGCTGGCGAGCGGCGAGCTCGACCCGGCCGAGCTGAACGACGTCCACGACGGCACTGTGGGATCGGCCGGGGCGATGTCGCGGATGGCCGACAACATGGCCGTGCGCACCAAGTTCTTCGACGAGTTCTTTCTGGACGCCACGAACGGCGGGATCAAGCAGGCGGTGATTTTGGCCTCCGGGCTGGACGCGCGCGCCTACCGCCTCGCCTGGCCGGCCGGGACGGTGGTCTACGAGGTGGACCAGCCGCAGGTCATCGAATTCAAGACCCGCTCGCTGGCCGAGCTGGGCGCCGCCCCCACCGCCGAGCGGCGCGTGGTGGCCATCGACCTGCGCGACGACTGGCCCGCGGCGCTGAAAGATGCCGGATTCGACCCGGCCCAGCCGACGGCGTGGAGCGCCGAGGGCCTGCTCGGCTACCTGCCGCCGGACGCCCAGGATCGCCTGTTGGACACCATCACCGAGCTGTCCGCGCCGGGCAGCCGGCTGGCCACCGAGAGCGCGCCCAACCCGCAGCCCGGCGACGACGAGAAGCTCAAGGAGCGCATGCAGGCGATCTCCGAACGCTGGCGTGCGCACGGCTTCGACCTCGACATGGCGGGACTGGTCTACTTCGGCGAGCGCAACGAGGCGGCTCCCTACCTGGCCGCTCACGGGTGGCGCCTGAACAGCGCCAGCATCCGGGATCTGTTCGCCGCCAACGGGCTTGACCCGCTCAGCGACGACGACATGCGGATGGGCGAGATGCTCTACACGAGCGGCACCTATGAGTGAGGGGCGCGCCGAGGGCGACAGCTGGGGACCGGCACACAGCGTGGGGGCGACGGCAACCATGGTCGCCGCCTCCCGCGCGGTGGCGTCGAAGGGACCCGATGCGCTGCTCGACGATCCGCTGGCCGAGCCGTTGGTCCGCGCCGTCGGGCTGGATCCCTTCATCCGGATCATCGACGGCGAGATCGACTTCGAGGACGATCCGCTGTTCAACCGCAGGGCCCGGGCCGAGCAGATCACGGTGCGCACCAGGTTTTTCGACGACTTCTTCCTGGACGCGACGAACGCGGGCATCAGGCAGGCGGTGATCCTGGCTTCCGGCCTGGACACCAGGGCCTACCGCCTGCGGTGGCCGGCGGGCACGGTGGTCTACGAGATCGACCAGCCCGACGTCATCGCCTTCAAGACCGACACGCTGGCCGGCCTCGGCGCCGCCCCCACCGCGCAGCGCCGCACGATCAGCATCGACCTGCGCGACGACTGGCCGGCGGCCTTGCGCGAGGGCGGTTTTGACGTCACCCAACCGACCGCGTGGAGCGCCGAGGGGCTGCTGCCCTACCTGCCGCCCGAAGCCCAGGACCGGCTGTTCGACAACATCACCGCGCTGTCCGCGCCGGGCAGCCGGGCGGCGACCGAACACGTGCCCGACCCCAACGCGTTCTCCGACGAGCGCCTGCGCCGCATCTCCGAGCGGTGGCAGCGCTTCGGCTTCAACCTGAACGCGGCCGACCTGTTCTACCGGGGCGAGCGCAACGTCGTCGTCGACTACCTGAACGGCCACGGCTGGCAGGTGAGCGTGCATCCCGCCCGGGAGCTGTACGCCCGCAACGGGTTTGAGTATCCCGAAGACGAGATGGCGGCCACCTTCGGCGACCTGAGCTACGTCGCCGCGACGCTCAAGTAAGGTTCTTTGCATGCCACGCACTCACGACGACAACTGGGATCTGGCGTCCAGCGTCGGCGCCACCGCGACCATGGTCGCGGCCGGGCGCGCGATGGCGACGAAGGATCCGCGGGGTTTGATCAACGATCCGTTCGCCGAACCACTGGTGCGCGCGGTCGGCGTGGATTTCTTCACCAAGATGATGGACGGCGTGCTCGACATCGATGCGATCGAGAACGCTTCGACGGTGCGGATTCAGGCGATGATCGACGGAATGACGGTGCGCACCAAGTACTTCGACGACTACTTCATGGACGCCGTCGGCACCGGGGTGCGTCAGGTGGTGATCCTGGCTTCCGGCCTGGACGCGCGCGCCTACCGGTTGCCGTGGCCGGACGGCACGGTGGTCTACGAGATCGACCAGCCGCAGGTGATCGAGTTCAAGACGACGACGCTGGCCAGCATCGGCGCCGAACCGGCCGCCGATCGGCGCACCGTCGGCATCGACCTGCGGGCGGACTGGCCCACCGCGCTGAAGGACGCCGGCTTCGATACGGCGGCACCGACGGCGTGGTTGGCCGAGGGCCTGCTGATCTACCTGCCGCCGGACGCCCAGGACCGGCTGTTCGACAACATCACCGCGCTCAGCGCGCCCGGCAGCACCATTGCCACCGAATTCGTGCCCGGCATCGTGGATTTCGACGCCGAGAAGGTGCGGGAGATGTCCGGCTCGTTGCGGGACCACGGCGTCGACATCGACATGGCGTCACTGGTCTACGCCGGCGAACGCAACCACGTCGTCGACTACCTGTCGAGCACCGGGTGGCGGGCCGAGGGCGTCACCCGCACCGAGCTCTTCCAGCGCGGCGGCTTCGACGTGCCCGCCCCGGAGAACGACGACCCGCTCGGTGAAATCGTCTTCATCAGCGGCAAGCTCGCCGGCTAGCTGAAACCCTAGAGCCGCCAGGGCCCCACCCACAAAGCGTTGGCGCCGCTGAAGGACCGATCGACGTTGTCCACGATGCCGCCGATGGTGCGGCCCAGCAGCGCGCCCAGCGCGTCGGGCAGCGACGCGGCGGCCGGTTGCGAGGAGGCCCGGGGGCGAAGCATGTCCAGCAGCGAGCCGCCCGGGTAGGTGACGATGCGCACGTCGGCGTCCTCGTCCAGTCCGGCAAGGATTTTCGCGCGACGCAGCGCTGTTCGGAACCCGCCCAATTCGTCGACCAGGCCCCGCTCCAGCGCGTCGGCGCCGGTCCAGACCCGGCCCCGCGCCACCCGGTCGACGGCATCTCTGGTCAGGTTGCGGCCGTCGGCGACGCGCTCCACGAAGTCGGCGTAGAGCAGGTCGGCCTCGGCCTCCCGGTGGGCGCGCTGCTCCGGCGTGAACGGTGTGTCGATCGCCCAGGCGTCGGCATTGGCGTTGGTGCGCACGGTGTCCGAGCCGACGCCCAACCGCCCCAGCAGATCACGGATCACCAGCTTGCCGGTGAGCACGCCGATCGACCCGGTGATCGTCGCCGGGCTGGCGACGATCACGTCGGCCGCCACGGCGATGTAGTAGCCGCCCGAGGCGGCGACCGCCCCCATCGAGGCCACCACCGGCTTGCCGCGCTTGCGGGCCCGTTTCACCTCGCGCCACAGGGTTTCCGACGCGGTGACCGAGCCGCCGGGGCTGTTGACCCGCACCACGATCGCGGACACCGAATCGTCGGCGGCGGCTTCCCGCAGCGCGGGCGCGATGGTGTCGCTGCCGACGGTGGAGGAGCCGAACGGCAGGAACTGGGGTCCCCCACGCCCGTCGACGATCGTGCCGTCGACGTTGATGACGGCGACCGTCGGCTTGGGCCGGCGACCCGGTACCGACGGCACCGGCGGGATCAACCGCGGCCGGGCCGCACCGGCGTAGCGCGACAGATAGAGCCGGGGTGGCTCGTCCTCGTCGGGATCGTCTCCTGAATGGTCTTGCTGCCCAACCAGTTCCGTGATTCGGGCGTAGGCCTCGTCACGGAATCCGATCCGGTCGATCAGCCCCGAGGACACGGCCTCCTCACGCAACAGCGGCGCGCGGTCGGCCAACGCGTCGAGCACCGTCGGGTCGAGCTTGCGTGATTGCGCGACCGCCTGCCACACCTGTTCGCGGATGCTCTCGAGCATCCGGGTGACGGCCTCCCGGTGGGCCTCGGTGAAGCCGTGCTCGGTGAAACGGTTTGCCGCCGACTTGTATTCGCCGCGCGCGACGACTTCGGCTTCGATGCCGGCCTTGTCGAACGCGTCGCGCAAAAAGGTGGCGTTGCTGGCGAAGCCGATCAGCGCGACGCTTCCCGCGGGCTGCATCCAGACCTCGCCGAAGGCCGAGGCCAGGTAGTACCCGAGCGTGCCCGGGTAGGTCTCGGCCCAGGCCAGTGACGGCTTGGCGGCGGTGAACGCGACGATGGCCTCACGCAGCTCCTGCACCGCGGCCGACGGCGATGCCGTCAGTTGGACGCGGGCGATCAGCCCGGCGACCCGCGGATCCTCGGCCGCCCGGTAGATCGCGGACACCGTGTCGCGCAGCGATACCTGTCGGCTCCCCCCGCTGATCATCGCCAGCGGGTCGAAGCCCGTCGTCTCCGGCGGCACCGAGCGCAGATCCAATTCGAGCACGCAGCCGTTGGGGACGCCGTGATGACGGGCGGTGTCGACCCGGTCGGCCAGCGCGCGGAGGTCGTCCGCCCCTTTTGACAAGCCGGGTATCGAGGGCAGGAAAGCGAACATGCCTGCAGACTACCGAGCGGCCACCGTACGGTGGTCCGGTGAGGTTTTCCATCGCCATTCCGCAGTTCGACTACGACGGTTCCGGCGGGGCTTTCGACGCGGCGGGCCTGCGGTCCTTCCTCACCCGCGCCGAGGAGCTCGGCTTCGAGGGCGGCTGGGTGCTCGAACAGATCATCGGACCAGCGCCGCTGCTGGCCCCGCTCGAGCTGCTGGCCTATTGCGCCGCCTGCACCGAGCGGCTGCGCCTGGGCGTCGGCGTGCTGGTGACGTCGCTGCACGAGCCGCTGCAGTTGGCCTCGGCGATCACGGCCGTCGACCGACTCAGCCACGGCCGCCTCGACGTGGGTGTCGCGCCCGGTGGCGGTCGGCGGAAATTCGCCGCCTTCGGCGTGGACAAGGACACCTTCATCTCGTATTTCACCGAGGGGCTGGAGCTGATGAAGGCCGCCTGGTCCGACGAGCCCCGGGTGACGTTCCACGGCCGGTTCCGCGAGGTCGACGACCTGCCCATTGCGCCCAAGCCGGTGCAGCGGCCGCACCCGCCGATCTGGTTCGGGGGCCTGGCCCCCAAAGCGCTGGCCCGCGCCGTGCGGCACGGCGATTCGTTTCTGGGCGCCGGCTCGTCGACCACCGAGGCGTTCGCCGGGGCCGTTGGCGTCGTGCGGCGCGAGCTCGACGCGCAGCGTAAGGACGCCGCCGGGTTCACCATCGCCAAGCGGGTCTACCTGACGGTTGACGACGACGCCAGCAGGGCCCGGGAGCGTGTGCTCGCCGGGCTGGACCGCATTTACGGGCGGATGCCGGGCGTGCAGGACGTGCCGGTATCGGGCACGCCCGACGACGTGGCCCGCGGGCTGCGTGAGGTCATCGACGCCGGGGCGCAGATGCTGTTACTGAATCCCGTCGGCACCGGGGTCGGCGAGAACCGCGAGCAGATGGAACGCCTTGCCGCGGAAGTGATTCCGCGGCTGACGTAGTTGCGCGAGGCCTACAGCTCGGTGGCGGAACCGCCGGCGGCGGTGATCTTCTCGCGTGCGCTGCCGCTGAACTTGTGCGCGGTCACCTCGACCTTGACGGTCAGCTTGCCGTCGCCGAGCACCTTGACCAGAGAGTTCTTGCGAACGGCGCCCTTGGCCACCAGCTCGTCCACGCCGATCGAACCACCCTGCGGGAAAAGCCGATTGAGGTCGCCGACGTTGACGATCTCGTACTCGGTGCGGAACCGGTTGCGGAACCCCTTGAGCTTGGGCAGCCGCATGTGGATCGGCATCTGTCCACCCTCGAAGGTGGCCGGCACGTTCTTGCGCGCCTTGGTGCCCTTGGTGCCGCGGCCGGCGGTCTTGCCCTTGGAGCCTTCACCGCGACCGACGCGGGTGCGGGCCGTCTTCGACCCGCGCGCGGGCTTGAGATCGTGCAGCTTGATCGTCATTTCTTGCTACCTCCGGTGCCGGCGGCCTTCGCCTCGGCCGGCTCCACCTCGACGAGGTGGCTGACCACCGCGATCAGGCCGCGGGTCTGTGGGTTGTCCTCGCGGATCACCGAGTGGCGGATCCGTCGCAGGCCCAGGGTGCGCAGGGACTCACGCTGCTTCCAGCGGGCCCCGATGGTGCTGCGCACCTGGGTGATCTTCAGTTGACTGCTCATGGTTGGGTCCCCGAAATCTGCGCCTCACGTGCCGCGGCACTGGCCAGCGCTTCGCTTTCCCGTCGCGCCTTGAGCATGCCGGCCGGGGCAACGTCCTCGATGGGCAGGCCGCGACGAGCCGCGACCTCCTCGGGGCGCTGCAGCAGCTTGAGCGCGGCGACGGTCGCGTGCACCACGTTGATGGCGTTGTCGCTGCCCAGCGACTTGGCCAGGATGTCGTGCACGCCAGCGCATTCCAGCACGGCGCGGGCCGCGCCGCCGGCGATCACACCGGTACCCGGGCTGGCCGGGCGCAGCAGCACCACTCCGGCGGCCGCCTCACCCTGCACCGGGTGCGTGATGGTCCCGCGGATCAGCGGCACCCGGAAGAAGCCCTTACGGGCCTCCTCGACGCCCTTGGCGATGGCGGCGGGGACTTCCTTGGCCTTGCCGTAGCCGACCCCGACCATGCCGTTGCCGTCACCGACGATCACCAGCGCGGTGAAGCTGAATCGCCGGCCGCCCTTGACCACCTTGGAGACGCGGTTGATCGCGACGACCCGCTCCAGGTAGTTGCTCTTGTCGCCGTCGCGGTCGCGGCCACGACCGCCCTCGCCGCGCCGACCGCGGCTGTCGCGGTCACCGCGCGAGTCACGGCTGTCGCCGGCGCCTTGTCCGCCGGCCGGCTGCTCCGCCATTATGCGGTCCTTCCAGTCGTGTACACGTTCTCAGTCATCAGAATTGCAATCCGTTCTCGCGTGCGGCATCGGCCAGCGCCGCGATCCGTCCGCCGTAGGTGTATCCGCCACGGTCGAAGACCACACTGTCGATGCCGGCGGCCTTGGCGCGCTCGGCGATCAGCTGGCCCACCCGCACGCTGCGGGCTTTCTTGTCCCCCTGCAGGCTGCGCACGTCGTCCTCGATCGACGACGCGGCGGCCACGGTGGTCCCGTTCTCGTCGTTGACCAGTTGCACGTGAATGTGTCGCGCGGACCTGTTGACCACCAGCCGGGGACGCTGCGGCGTGCCCTCGATCTTCTTGCGCAGCCGGGCGTGCCTGCGCAGCCGAGAGACGCGCCGGGTCGCGGATACGCTCTGCCCCACCGGCTTTCGCGCGGCGGTGCCAGCTTGTGATTGCGCCATGATTACTTACCTGTCTTTCCGACCTTGCGGCGGATCTGCTCACCCTCGTAGCGCACGCCCTTGCCCTTGTACGGGTCGGGGCGACGCAGACGGCGGATGTTCGCCGAGATCTGGCCGACCTTCTGCTTGTCGATCCCGGTGATGGTGAACTTCGTCGGCGACTGCACGGCGAACGTGATGCCGTCCGGCGCCTCGATCACCACGGGGTGGCTGTAGCCCAGCGCGAACTCGAGGTTGGAGCCCTTGAGCTGCACGCGGTAACCGACGCCGAAGATCTCCATCTTGGTGGTGTAGCCCTGCGTCACGCCGGTGACCAGGTTGGACACCAGGGTGCGCGAGAGCCCGTGCAGCGAGCGGTTGCGCCGCTCGTCGTTGGGGCGGGTGACCACGATCGCGCCATCGTCGTTGCGCGCCACGGTGATCGGCTCGGCCACGGTCAAATCCAGGGTGCCCTTGGGCCCCTTCACCGAGACCTTCTGGCCATCGATCGTTACGTCGACTCCGGCGGGAACCGGAACCGGTTGCTTACCAATACGCGACATCTCTTACCCCCTCACCACACGTACGCGAGGACTTCGCCGCCCACGCCCTGCCGGGCTGCCTGGCGGTCGGTGAGCAGACCCGAGGACGTGGAGATGATCGCCACACCCAGGCCGCCGAGCACGCGCGGCAGATTGGTGGATTTCGCGTACACCCGCAGACCGGGCTTGGACACGCGGCGCAAACCGGCGATGCTGCGCTCCCGGCTCGGCCCGTACTTGAGCTGAACGATCAGCGACTTGCCGACCCGAGCATCCTCGGTGCGGTAGTCGCTGATGTAGCCCTCGCTCTTGAGGATCTGGGCGATGTTGGCCTTGAGCTTCGAGTGCGGCAACGTCACCTCGTCGTGATACGCCGAATTGGCGTTGCGCAGACGTGTCAAGAAGTCTGCGATCGGGTCCGTCATAGTCATCGAGCGCCACTCCTCTTCATCGCTGCGCTCTGCATCGTCGCTGTCGCAGTCATCGAGCGCCACTCCTCTTCATCGCTGCGCTCTGCATCGTCGATGTCGCAGTCATGACAGTGTCTGTCACCTTCCTCGCGGTGGTTCCCGGTCCGGGCCTGTCGCGCACTTTTTCTGAGTTGGTCTGGGGGTTTCGGCTGTTACCAGCTGCTCTTTTGCACGCCGGGCAGCTCGCCCGCATGCGCCATCTCGCGCAGGCAGATCCTGCACAGGCCGAATTTGCGGAAGACCGCGCGGGGCCGGCCGCACTTGTTGCAGCGCGTGTAGCCGCGGACCGCGAACTTCGGCTTGCGTGCGGCCTTGTTGACCAGTGCCTTCTTTGCCATCGCTTAGTTCTCCTTGAAGGGAAAGCCGAGGGCCCGCAACAGCGCCCGTCCTTCTTCGTCGGTCGTCGCCGAGGTGACGACGTTGATGTCCATGCCGCGGACCCGGTCGATCTTGTCCACGTCGATCTCGTGGAACACCGACTGCTCGGCCAGCCCGAACGTGTAGTTGCCGACACCGTCGAACTGCTTGGGCGAAAGGCCGCGGAAGTCGCGGATACGGGGCAGCGCGATCGAGGTGAGACGGTCGAGGAACTCCCACATCCGGTCCCCGCGCAGGGTGACCCGCGCGCCGATCGGCATGCCCTCACGCAGTTTGAACTGCGCGATGGACTTGCGGGCGCGACGGATCTCGGGCCGTTGCCCTGTGATCAGCGCCAGGTCGCTGACGGCGCCATTGATCAGCTTGGCGTCCCGCGCGGCGTCGCCGACACCCATGTTGACGACGACCTTGGTCACCGTCGGGATCTGCATGACGTTGCCGTAGCCGAATTCCTTGTGCAACGCATCGCGAATCTCGTTGCGGTAGCGCTCTTTCAGGCGCGGCTGCGCTTTTTCTGCAGTAGTCATCAGATGTCCTTGCCGTTGCGCTTGGAGATGCGGACGCGCTTGCCGGTCTCCTCGTCGACCCGGTAGCCGACACGGGTGGGCTTGCCGTCCGAGTCGACCACCATCACGTTGGAGGCGTCGATCGGGGCTTCCTGGGTGACGATTCCGCCCGACTGGGCTCCGCGCTGGTTGGTCGAAATCGCGGTGTGCTTCTTGATCGCGTTGACACCCTCGACCAGCACCCGGTTGCGCTCGGGGTAGACCTTCAGCACCTTGCCCTTGGCGCCCTTGTCCTTACCCGCGATCACCAGGACGGTGTCGTCCTTTTTGACCTTCATCTACAAAACCTCCGGAGCCAGCGAGATGATCTTCATGAATCGCTTCTCGCGCAGTTCGCGGCCGACCGGCCCGAAGATGCGCGTCCCGCGCGGGTCGTTGTCGGGCTTGATGATCACCGCGGCGTTCTCGTCGAATTTGATGTAGCTGCCGTCGGGACGCCGGCGCTCCTTGACCGTGCGCACCACGACGGCCTTGACGACATCCCCACGCTTGACGTTGCCGCCGGGGATGGCGTCCTTGACGGTGGCGACGATGACATCGCCGATGCCGGCGTAGCGTCGCGACGAACCGCCCAGCACACGGATGCACAAGATCTCCTTGGCGCCGGTGTTGTCGGCGACCTTCAGCCGCGATTCCTGCTGAATCACTCGATCTCCTGACCTGGTTGCGTGTGCACGACAGGAGACCCACCTGAGTGGGCATTCGGCGGGCATGACCCACCAAAAAACCTGACGTGCGCGGTCTTTGTCACCGAAAGGCACGCGGGGCCGATTCGCACCGGCCGAGGTCTGCCCAAGGCAACCCCTAGAGTCTAGGGGACGACCAGCTCAGAGCCAAATTCTGCCAGGACGCGATGCAGATGAGGAGATTGCGCACCTAAAACGGTGGCGGATCGTCGTCGGGACCGTAGACGGCGGGCCAGGAGCAGGTCGCCGACGGGGGCCGCCGGGCCAACCGCGCGTCGCGGTTGTGTTTGCGTTCGGTGGCGATGCGGGTGGCGCGGTCTTGGGTGCGGGTGCGGCGGCGTTGGGGCATCATCGCGGCACGGTCGGCGCAGGGTTGGGGTCTTGGCGCCGGGGCGGGCAGTTCGGCGGTGGGTGCGCACAGGCTGGGAAACAGCAGGGCGCTGCCCGGGGTGCTCACATAAGTGCGCCCGGCCGGGGAGGTGAAGATCAGCGTGCCGTCGGGCAGTTGCTGGTCGCGCCAGCCCCAAAACGTTTTCACCAAATGATGCGTCCGGCACAAAGCCTTGAGGTTCGACGCATGCGTGGGCCCACCGGCGGAGTACGGGATCGTATGGTCCACATCGCAGGCGGTGGCCGGGCGATCACAACCGGGCCAGCGACAGGTCAGATCCCGACACCGCACGAAATCGGCCAACGCCTTCGAGGGCACATACCCCGGCTCCGGGGCCGCATCGCCGGGATGGGTCAGCGGCACCAGCCGGGCCGAGGCCGCCAACTCCGCAACCACCTCGGGTGGGATCAATCCCTCGCCACCGATCTCGACACCCGGCGTGGATGCGCGACCCTGCAGCACAGCGTGCGCGCCGATCACATGGATCACCACCGGGCCCGCGGCCCGACCCCCCGCCGCACAATCCGGGCGACCGCAGCGACACCCCAACCGATCGGCGTCGGCGGCCAACGCCCCCAACGCATCAGCACGGCGCTGCTCACGGGTGCGCGGGTCATGTACACACACCGTGGCCGCCAACCCATCCAACCGTTTGTCCAGGGCATGGGCGTCCGCGGCGTACAGGGTGGCTTCCACATGCGCCAGCCCGTCGCCCATGTCGGCCATCCACACCTCGCGGCCGGCCGCACGCTCCTGGCGCCGGCGCACCGCATCGACGTCCGCGCGCGCGACCACCTTGTCGACCGCCGCGGCCAGCCGGCCCTGACTCAACGACGGCCACCGACCCACACAGCCCGCCAACGCCGCGTCCACCGCCCCCAGCACCTCGGGGTCGGTGATCAGATCGGTGCGGAACACGATCGTCTGAAACATCCGGTAATCGATATCCCCGGCGGCAAACACCGCCCCCACCTTCGGCAACCGCTCCCGCATCGCCCGCGCATAGCGGACCCGACTCGCCGCCAGGCCCTGGCCGATCCGCAACTGCGCGCCCACCTCCGCGGCCACCGCCGCCTCGGTATCCACCGCCCAGCCCTCGGTCTCCGCACAGCGCGAGAGCCGATAGGCAAACAACTCCCCGATCGCCACCAACTGCGCCGCCGCCGCCCGATTCTCCACCCGCCCCGCCACACCGATCCACTCCAGCAGCGCCACCGACTCCCGGGTCGACGACGGATAACACCGCTCGATCAGCTCATCAAACTCGGCGATCACCGCACGCCGCCGCGCCTCATCGAACATGTGTTCGAGTATGCCACGAGGGTCCGACAACCCACCCGACCTAGGCTGACGGCGAATCCGCCACGCAGCGAAACCCGATGTGGGTGGTCGCGGAGTCCTGCGATTGCGGCGACCGGGCCGCCGGCCGATATCGGTGGCAGTACTCCGGCGCGCACAGGTGGCTGCCGCCCTTCAACGCCTGGCTGACGGACGGATCGGCGCGGCCCGCCGGGGTACAGCAGGCCTTCGGCGGCGAATCGAGCCGGTGATGCGGGGAGAACTCGGTGGCGGTCCATTCCCAGACGTTGCCGATCATGTCGACGAGGCCGAACGCATTGGGCGCAAACGTGCCGACCGGCGAGGTCCCCACCCAGCCGAGCGCCCCGTCATTGCGGTAGGGGAAGCTGCCCTGCCAGGTGTTGGCCATCAGCCGGCCATCGCGGGTGGGCTCCTCACCCCACGAGTACGTCGTCGTCGTCCCAGCGCGGGCCGCGTACTCCCACTCGGCCTCGGTCGGCAGCCGCCGCCCCGCCCAGCGCGCGTAGGCGGCCGCGTCGGGATAGGCGACCTGCACCACCGGATGATCGCCGCGGTCCGCCACGTCGCTGTCGGGGCCGAACGGATGACGCCAGCTCGCGCCCGGCACCCACTGCCACCACTGTCGCCAGTCACGCAGGTCCACCGGCCCCGGCGTCGGTCGGAAAACCATTGCGCCCGGGCACAGATCGTCGGGATCCGCCCCGGGGTACAGCGCCGGGTCGATCGGTTGCTCGGCCACCGTCACATACCCGGTGGCGTCGACGAATTCGGCGAACTGCGCATTGGTCACCGGGTGCCGTTCCACCGCGAGGGCACCCACCGTGACGCTATGGATCGGCGCCTCTTCGGGGTAAAAGCTAGTCGAGCCCATGCGGAATGACCCGCCGGGGAGGTCGACCAGTTCGCTCAGCACCAGTCCAGGGTAGGACGAACTCTGTTCGACTGACCCGGGCATCGCCGGCGCGCGCCTCGCGCGGCCGCCGTCAGTCGCGCGAAAAGGCAAGCGCGATCTCGGTTTCCATGTCCCGATAGGGGCGGCCGGACAGGTCGACGGTGACCTGGGCGATGGTCCCGCCGGTGAACGCGAACGGCACCTTGAAGCGACTGGAGACACCAGATCCGCCGTTACGACCGACCGTGATGCCGGCACCGGCCAGCCCGAAGGTGCCGGGATGGGTGGTCACCCCGGCGAGCGTGCCGACGACCTCGTCGTCGATGAACAGCGTCAGGTCACCGAGCGGCGTATGACTGTTTTCGACCGTGCCGGTGCGCGAATAGCTGGCGCCGAACAGATGCCTGCCCAACGGCACGGCCCGCGCCGAGGAGACCTCCTGCTGGCGCTCGCCCAGGAAGTTGTACACGTAATGCAGCCGCCCGTCCTGGATGAACAACACATGCCCACCGTGCGCGCCGCCCTGCTTGAACAGCACACCCTCGGCGCCGGTGGTATCGATGGTCACCTCGGCCAGCACCGAGAACGACCGGCCGCGGATTTCGGCGGCGGCGCCGATGCTCACATCCGCGCAATCGGGATAGTAGATGTAGCTGACCCGGTCGCCGACCAGATACGGTCGCGACCGCCCCAGGGTCTCCAGAATGTTGAAATCCGACAGCGGCAGCCCGTTGTACTTGGCGGCTTCCGAGAACCACAACGCCTTGAGTTCTTCGAGTTTTTCCGGCTTTTCGTCCGCGAGGTCGTGGCATTGGCTGCGGTCGGCCTCGATGTGGAACAGTTCCCAGCGGTCGGCGTCGAAATGCGACCAGCCGGCCGGTGTGGCCGCATGCACGGTGTTGGCGAACCAGCCCTCGTGCCAGATCCCTCGGGTACCCAGCATGGTGTAGAACTGGGTGCTCTTGCCGGTGGTGGCTTTCGGATCGGCAAGGGCCGCTTTGAAACTCACGCCGTCCAGGGGTTTCTGGGGTATACCCTTGACGGTTTGCGGCGGCGCCAGACCGAGCAGGTCGTAGACCGTCGGCGTGATATCGCAGACGTTGACGTAGTTGTCGCGGACCTCGCCGTGCGCGGCAATCCCGTTGGGCCAGGAGATGATTGCGCTGTCGGCGATACCGCCCTCGTGGGAGGCGTACCGCTTGTAGAGCTTGTAGGGCGTGTTGAACGCCATCGCCCACCCGATCGGGTAGTGGTTGTAGGTCTGCGGGCCGCCGAGATGCTCGAACAGCTTCATGCTTTCTTCGACCGTGTCGATGTAGCCGTTGAAGAACTTGCCCTCGTTGACCGAACCGTTCGGGCCGCCCTCGCCGCTGGCGCCGTTGTCGGAAATCACCACGATGATGGTGTTGTCGAGCTGACCGGAATCCTCGAGATAGTCCAGGATCCGGCCGATCTGGGCGTCGGTGTAGCTCAGGAACCCGGCGAACACCTCGGCCATCCGGGAAAACAGCTTCTTCTCGTCGTCGGCCAGCGAGTCCCAGGGCCGCACCGTGTCCTGCAGGGGCCACGGCTCGCCGCCGGGCCCCTTCACGTCGAGATACGGGTTGACCGGCGACAATTCGGTGTCCGGCGGCACGATTCCCATCGACTTCTGCCGCTCCAGCACGATCTCGCGGTAGCGCTCGTAGCCCATGTCGAAGCGGCCGGCGTAGCGGTCGGCCCATTCTTTGAAGACGTGATGCGGCGCGTGCCCGGCGCCGGGGCACACGTAGGAGAACCAAGGCTTCTCGGGCGCAATCACTTTGGCATCGCGGATGAATTCGATCGTCTTGTCGGCGAGGTCCTTCGAAAGGTGGTAGCCGTCCTCCGGGGCTGCCGGCGGGCTCACCGGGTGGTTGTCGTACACCAGGTCTGGATACCACTGGTCGGTCTCGCCGCCCAGAAACCCGTAGAACCGCTCGAAGCCCCGCGCGATCGGCCAGTGCCGCTTCGTCGACGCCAGGTTCGATTCTTCCAGCGGCGTCAGGTGCCACTTGCCCACGCAGTAGGTGTTGTATCCCTGTTCGGCGAGAGCCTCGGACAGCAGGGCCGTGTCGAACGGGATGCGGCCGTTGGCGTTGGGGAAGCCCTCGGTGAACTCTTCGATGGTGGCCATGCCCACGGTCGTGGCGTTGCGCCCGGTGAGCAGCGACGCCCGGGTCGGTGAACACAGCGCGGTGGTGTGAAACTGCGAAAGCCGGATGCCACGCTCGGCGATACGCGACATGGCGGGCATCTCGACCAAGCCGCCGAAGCAGTCCCAGGTCGCAATGCCCGTGTCATCCCAGACCAGATAAAGGACGTTCGGTGCGTTCTGCGGCGCGGTCGGCGCGGCATACGGGCCCCAATCCGGTTCGGAATCCCGGATATCGAGCTCGATCTTGCCTTGGAAGCCTCGCGAGTCAGTGGACATGCGCCGAGCGTAACGTGGCCGCGAACTTTCCGCGTTTTTTCGCAGTGGCGTTACATTCGGCAAGCAAAACGCCCGAGACGATCACGTCCCGGGCGTTTCGACGTCGCTCCAGGCCTTACTTCGCCTTTTCCAGAATTTCGACGAGCCGCCAGCGCTTGGTCGCCGACGTCGGGCGCGTTTCCATCAGCGAGACGCGGTCGCCGATCCCGGCGGCGCTGTTCTCGTCGTGCGCCTTGACCTTCTTGGTGGTCCGGATGATCTTGCCGTACAGCGGGTGACGCACGCGGTCTTCCAGTTCGACCACGATGGTCTTCTGCATCTTGTCGCTGACCACGTAACCGATGCGCACCTTGCGCCGGCCGCGCACCTTCGGGTTGGCCGGAGTGTTCTTGGGGCCCTTATCCTTCGACGCGGCTTGGGCTGCGGCGGCCTTCTTGGGGGCGGCCTTCTTGGCTTCTGCCATCACGATTCCTTACCATCGGGCCCGGAAGCCAGGCCCAGTTCTCGTTCGCGCAGCACGGTGTAGACGCGCGCGATCTCCTGACGCACGGTGCGGAGCCGGCGGTTGTTGGTGAGCTGGCCGGTCGCCATTTGGAAGCGCAGGTTGAACAGCTCTTCCTTGGACTCGCGCAACCGCTCGGTCAGCTCCTCGTCGGTGAGCTCGCGCAGTTCGCCCGGCGAAATTCCCACTGCCATCAGAACTGTTCCTCTCGAGTCACGATGCGAGCCTTGATCGGCAACTTGTGGATCGCGCGGGTGAGCGCGGCGCGGGCGATCTGCTCGTTGGGGTAGCTCAGCTCGAACAGCACCCGGCCCGGCTTGACGTTGACCACCCACCACTCCGGCGAACCCTTACCCGAACCCATCCGGGTTTCCGCGGGCTTCTTGGTCAGCGGGCGGTCGGGGAACACGTTGATCCACACCTTGCCGCCACGCTTGATGTGCCGGTTGATGGCGATACGAGCGGACTCGATCTGCCGGTTGGTGACGTAGGCGTGCTCCAGAGCCTGGATGCCGTAGTCACCGAAGTTCACCGCCGTGCCGCCGCTGGCGATGCCGCGCTGGCGGGGGTGGTGCTGCTTGCGGTGTTTAACTCTGCGTGGAATCAACATGATTCAGCTCTCCGTGCTTTGCGGTTCTGCAGCGGGTGCGGCGGCCGCGGCGCTTGCAGCGCCCTCTTCGGCACTGGCTGCCCGGCCGGCCTCCGTGCTGGTGGCCGTGGTGCCCGACGCGCCACTGCGGCGCGGGCGGGTGCCCGACGGACGTTCGCGGCGGGAACGCTCGGCGCCCGCGGGAGCGGCGGCGGCCAATTCGCGCTTGCCACCGACGATGTCGCCCTTGTAAATCCACACCTTCACACCGATCCGGCCGAAGGTGGTCTTGGCCTCGTACAAGCCGTAGTCGATGTCGGCGCGCAGCGTGTGCAGCGGCACCCGGCCCTCGCGGTAGAACTCCGAGCGGCTCATCTCGGCGCCGCCGAGACGGCCGGAGCACTGCACCCGGATGCCCTTGACGTTGGGCTGGCGCATCGCCGACTGGATGGCCTTGCGCATCGCCCGACGGAACGCGACCCGGTTGCTCAGCTGCTCGGCGACGCCCTGCGCCACCAATTGTGCTTGCGACTCAGGGTTTCTGACTTCGAGGATGTTGAGCTGCACCTGCTTGCCGGTCAGCTTCTCCAGGTCGGCACGGATCCGGTCGGCTTCGGTGCCGCGACGGCCGATGACGATGCCCGGACGCGCGGTGTGGATGTCCACCCGGACGCGGTCGCGGGTGCGCTCGATCTCCACGTCGGCGATCCCGGCCCGCTCCAGGCCCGTCGACAGCAGCCGGCGGATCGCGACGTCTTCCTTGACGTAGTCCGAGTACTGCTTGTCGGCGTACCAGCGTGACTTCCAGTCGGTCGTGATGCCCAGCCGGAAGCCGTGCGGATTGATCTTCTGGCCCACTAGTCTGAGCCTCCCTTCGCGTCAGAGGTCTCAGACGTCTTGGCTTCGGCTTTCGGTGCGGCCTTCTTCGCGGGCGCCTTTGCCGCGGTCTTCTTGGCGGGCGCCTTGGTGGCCGGCGCCTTCTTGGCGGCGGCCTTGCTGGCCTCGGCGCGACGGGCCCGGGTCGACTTCGCCGACCGCTGGTCCTTCGCCGGGCGGCTCTCCACCACGACCGTGATGTGGCTGGTGCGCTTGCGAATCCGGAACGCGCGGCCCTGGGCGCGCGGGCGGATGCGCTTGGCTGTCGGGCCCTCGTCGGCGTAGACGGTGGCGACCACCAGGGTCGACGGGTCCAGCCCGTTGTTGTTCTGCGCGTTGGCGGCGGCGCTGGCGATCACCTTGGCCACCGGCTCACTGGCGGCCTGCGGCGCCCAGCGCAAGATGTCCAGCGCGTCGGTCACCGAGCGGCCGCGCACCAGGTCGATCACCCGACGCGCCTTCCTCGGCGACACCCGCACGAAGCGTGCTTTGGCCACCGCCGACGGAAATTCAGTTGTGGTCATCGCCGTTTGGCCTTCCGGTCGTCCTTGATGTGTCCCTTGAAGGTGCGAGTGGGCGCGAATTCACCAAGCTTGTGACCGACCATCGACTCGGTGACGAACACCGGGACGTGCTTGCGTCCGTCGTGGACCGCGAAGGTGTGGCCGATGAAGTCAGGAATGATCGTCGAACGGCGCGACCATGTCTTGATCACCTGTTTGGTGTTCTTCTCGTTCTGCGCGTCCACCTTTTTGAGCAGGTGGCCGTCGACGAACGGGCCCTTCTTCAGGCTGCGTGGCATGTGCTGACTACTCCTGGTCCTGGGCTTCCTCAGCGACCGTGCTTCTTGCCGGTACGCCGGCGTCGCACGATGAGCTTGTTGCTGGCCTTATTGGGATGGCGGGTGCGGCCCTCGGGCTTGCCCCACGGGCTCACCGGGTGGCGACCACCGGAGGTCTTGCCCTCACCACCACCGTGCGGGTGATCCACCGGGTTCATGACCACACCACGGACCGAAGGGCGCTTGCCCTTCCACCGCATGCGGCCGGCCTTGCCCCAGTTGATGTTCGCCTGCTCGGCGTTGCCCACCTCGCCGACGGTGGCGCGGCAGCGCACGTCGACGCGGCGGATCTCACCGCTGGGCATACGCAGCGACGCGTAGGTGCCCTCCTTACCGAGCAACTGAATGCTCGCGCCGGCCGACCGCGCCAGCTTGGCGCCACCGCCCGGCCGCAGTTCCACGGCGTGGATCACGGTACCGGCCGGGATATTGCGCAACGGCAAGTTGTTGCCCGGCTTGATGTCCGCGTTCGGACCCGTCTCCACCACGTCGCCTTGCGAAAGTCCCTGCGGCGCAATGATGTAGCGCTTCTCGCCGTCCAGGAAGTGCAGCAACGCGATGTTGGCGGTGCGGTTGGGGTCGTATTCGATGTGGGCGACCTTGGCGTTGACGCCGTCCTTGTCGTTGCGACGGAAGTCGATCACCCGGTAGGCGCGCTTGTGGCCGCCACCCTTGTGGCGGGTGGTGATGCGGCCGTGCGCGTTACGCCCGCCGTGACCGTGCAGCGGCCGTACCAACGACTTCTCCGGGGTGGAACGAGTGACCTCGGAGAAGTCGGACACGCTTGCGCCGCGACGGCCTGGGCTCGTCGGCTTGTACTTACGAATTGCCATGTCTAATCAGGTCTTCCTCTCGCGGCGGCTAGGCCGGTGCCCCGAACAGATCGATCGGCTTGCTACCCGGCGCCAGCGTGACGATGGCCCGCTTGGTGCTCTTGCGCTTGCCGAATCCGGTCCTGGTGCGCTTCCGCTTACCCTGCCTGTTTGCGGTGTTCACCGATGCGACCTTGACGGAGAAGATCTTCTCGATGGCGATCTTGATCTGCGTCTTGTTCGAATCGGGGTGCACCACGAACGTGTACACGTTGTCATCGAGGAGCGAATAGGACTTCTCCGAGATGACCGGGGCCAGAATGATGTCGCGGGGGTCAGTGACGGTCGCCATCAGGCCGAAACCTCCTCGGGGGTACCGGTGTTGGCGCTGATGTAGGCGTTGAGGGCCTCCACGCTGAACACCACGTCGTCGGAGCGAAGCACGTCATAGGTGTTGAGCTGGCCGGGCGTCAGAATGTGCACACCGGGCAGGTTGCGCACGCTCTTGGCGCCGGCTTCGTCGCTGCGTCCGATCACGACCAGCACCTGCTTGCGGTCGGTCAGCGTGCTCAAGAACGCCTTGGCGTCCTTTGTCGACGGGGTTTGGCCCGCGACAATTTCGGTGATCGCGTGGATGCGCCCGTTGCGCGCCCGGTCGGACAGCGCACCGCGCAATGCCGCGGCGATCATCTTCTTGGGCGTGCGCTGGCTGTAGTCACGCGGCTTGGGGCCGTGCACGACGCCACCACCGGTGAACTGCGGGGCCCGCGTGGAACCCTGCCGGGCGCGGCCGGTTCCCTTCTGCCGGTACGGCTTGCGGCCACCGCCACTGACGTCGCCGCGCGTCTTGGTCGAGTGCGTGCCCTGGCGCGCCGCCGCGCGCTGCGCGGTGACGACCTGGTGCATCAGCGCGATATTGGCCGGGGCGTCGAACAATTCGGCCGGCAACTCGATCGAGCCGTCGACCTTGCCGGCCGGTGTCTTGACGTCGATCTTGAGCGTCTTGGAACCTTGTGCTGCCATCACTTCTCACCTCGTTTGACCGCGCTGCGGACCACCACGAGTCCACCGGTGCGGCCGGGGACCGCACCCTTGATCAGCAGCACGCCGTTCTCGGTATCGACCTTGTGCACCAACAGGTTTTGGACGGTCACCCGGTCGTTACCCATCCGGCCCGCCATCCGGGTGCCCTTGAACACGCGGGCGGGGGTGGCGCAACCACCGATGGAACCCGGGCGACGGTGCACCGCCTGGGCGCCGTGACTGGCGCCCTGACCACGGAAGCCGTGGCGCTTCATGGTGCCGGCGAAGCCCTTTCCCTTGGAGGTGCCGGTCACGTCGACGTAACTGCCGTCGCTGAAGATCTCGGCCGTCAGCTCCTGGCCGACCTGGTATTCGGCGGCCGCGTCCGGGTTGTCCAGCCGCAGCTCGGCCAGAAACCGGCGCGGGTTGACGCCCGCGGCCGCGTACTGACCGGTCACCGGCTTGTTGACCTTGCGCGGACTGATCTCGCCGTACGCCAGCTGCACGGCGCTGTAGCCGTCCTGCTCCGGCGTGCGGATGCGGGTCACCACGTTCGGCCCGGCCTTGACGACCGTCACCGGCACAATCCTGTTGTTCTCGTCGAATACCTGCGTCATGCCCAGCTTGGTACCGAGAATGCCCTTACGCGCCATTGCTCTGTAACTCCCTACTGGATATTGACGTCGACACTGGCCGGAAGGTCGATGCGCATCAGCGCGTCAACCGTCTTCGGCGTCGGGTCGAGGATGTCGATCAGCCGCTTGTGCGTGCGCATCTCGAAGTGCTCCCGCGAGTCCTTGTACTTGTGCGGTGAGCGGATGACGCAATACACATTCTTCTCGGTCGGCAGCGGCACCGGCCCTACGACGCTGGCACCCGTGCGGACGACGGTCTCGACGATCTTGCGCGCCGACGCGTCGATAGCCTCGTGGTCGTAGGCCTTAAGCCTGATGCGGATCTTCTGTCCCGCCACGCTTCTCCTACCCTCGCTCCCGTTGAGCCCCGTTACCCGGGCTCAAATAATCCATGTCCTCAGTGCCACCGGCGCGCCGATCGGGCCGGCCGTTGTTGGCCGATCGAGCGTTGCGCCGGATAGTGCGCCGCTGTTTACCTGTCGTGGTCCACCGGCCCCCGCGGTCGGGTGTGTCACCCTCCCACAGCCTCGGCGCGCCGATTTCACGATCGAAATTCGTCGCTCTCAAAGGATGGGACCGGACGCGCCCGTTTGGACGCTGGTCGTATGCCCGACCAGGCGCAAACCCGGCTCAAGGCAACCTGAACAGTATGCCCTAGATCGGGGCCCGAGCAAAATTCGGGCAGGATCTCGGGCCGAATCCCCCGCACCCGCCCCGGCCGGGGTCACGACGCGGCGCTAACGCGCAGTTCAGAGGCCCACAGGTGGCCGATGCCAAGGCCGAGACCAGTGCCCATGAGCACACCGGACCACGTTCGTGGGTGGTCTCAAGCACCCGCCTGTTCTGTGTTCGCCACGTCAGCCCGATTGGCCTGGACATGCAGGAAGCCGTC
This sequence comes from Mycobacterium sp. NTMscope_Eco_3, assembly GCF_976985685.1. Lineage (NCBI taxonomy): Bacteria > Bacillati > Actinomycetota > Actinomycetes > Mycobacteriales > Mycobacteriaceae > Mycobacterium > Mycobacterium sp. NTMscope_Eco_3. The sequence goes on from NZ_CDRJYZ010000001.1 coordinate 4,516,234, forward strand.
GACCGCCGCCAGCGCGCATTCGCGGTAGTCGAAATCGGGCAGGGTGGACAGGCGGCCGAGCACCAGCGGGCCGATGAGCAGGGCGATCGCCCGGGATCGGTCCACCTCGCCCAACTCGGCGGCCTCCGGGCTGTCGAAGATCGCGTCGAACGGCTCCGCGTACTGCTGCGCGATCCGCTCGCGCAGGGTGGTGATCGCCGCGCTGTCGGCGTTGCCGCTGCGCCGGGGTTCGGGCAGCCCCTCCAGGTCACGCCCCAGCGCCAGCCAGGACATGGCCGTCATGACGGTGGGCGCGTGGGCCACGGATTCGGCCTGGGCCAGCACCACCGCGACCAGGCGGTCACGCAACGACCCCTCGGCCGGCGGGGTCGGGGACGCCGGTATCAGGCTGTTGAAAGCCGCTGCCAGCAAGTCGTTTCCGCTCGGGAAGTGGCGGTACAGCGTCGCCCGTGCCACGTTGGCGGTGCGGGTGACCGCGTCGACCGTCACCGCGCTGGGGCCCCCGGCGCGCAGCAGCGTGACGGCGGCGTCCAGCAGCCTAGCCCGCGACCTCGCTGGGCGCGGATCGGTCGTCCCCGCGGTAATGGCGACCACCTCCTGTCTGAGAGCGAGACTATCGGGTCGAAACCCCCGGTGTCTGCCGCCGCCGGAGCGATCGCCGCCGGGCGTCACCGAACGAATTCCGCGGCCCGGTGCCCGATCATCACGATCGTGGCGTGCGGACCGCGGCTGGTGATCGCGGGCAGGATCGAGCCGTCGATCACCCACAGGTTGTCGATGCCGTGGACCCGGCACCGGGGGTCGACGACGGCCCGCGGGTCCCCGTCGACGCCCATCGGCGCGGTGCCGCACAGGTGTTGCGACGTAGACCAGACGGCTGACGCGGAACCGATTGCACTGCCCGCCAATTCGCGGGCCAATTCGCTGCCCCGGCGCAGGGCGGCGACGTCGCCGGGCTCGCTGTCGTAGCGGTGCTCGATGCGCGGCTCCGCGTCGGGATCGGCCGAGACCAGCGTGATGCGGCCCCGCGCGCGTGGTTGCATGAGCGCCACCCCGATGTGCGGCCAGTCGGCGTGCCCGGCGGTGCCGTCGCCGGTCATCGCCACGAATCCACCGGTGTACGGCCTGATCTCGAGGCCGTCGGCCGTGCTGAGCACCACCTCGAGCACCGGCCGCCCGGGGGCCACCGTCCAGTCGGTGGGCAGGACCCACTCGGCGTGATCGCTGAACGAAGCCCCGACCGGCAGCGCCGCGACCACCGGCACCCCGGCGGCGGCCAGCATGCCGGCTTCGCCGATGCCCGAGAGCATGAGGAGATGCGCGGTTTCGATGGCGCCGCCGCACAAGACGATCCGGTCGGCCGTGAACGTGGCGTGGCCGTGCGCCCCGATCGCGTCCACCCCCACCGCGACGGTCCCGTCGAAACGCAACCGCGCCACCCGGGTCCGCGCGTGCAGGCGCAGGTTCGGCCGGCTCAGCGCCGGGATCAGGTACCCGGCGCCGGAACCCCGGCGCACACCGTCGACGATATTGAGCGGGACGGCGCCTATCCCGGAAACCGGCTCCGCCGCAACGTCATTGAGGTCAGCGATCCAGCCGAATCCCGCGCTCTCCGCGGCGGTGATGAAACGCTGTGTGGTGCCGGTCATTTCGTGGGTGCGACGCACGAGAATGGGGCCGCTGTCGCCGTGGGCGGGACCGTCGAAGTCCAGGTCGGTCTCGATGGCGCGGAAGCTGTCCAGCACGTCGGACCATCCCCAGCCCGGCAGGCCGAGGCGGTCGAAGTCGCGGGGCAACCCGCGGCAGAAGTAGCCGCCGTTGATCGCTCCCGATCCGCCCACCGTGGCCCCGCGCACGATGGGGTGCTGCCGCGCGGGTTCCTCGGTCAGACGGGTCTGATAGCGCCGGACCAGCGGGCTGCCGACGCCGATCGGCAACTGCAGACCGTTGGCGGTCCGCGCGAGCAGGCCCGGATCGTCGAGGGCGGGGCCCGCCTCGAGGACGGTCACCGTGCGGCCAGGATCGGCGGAAAGGCGTTCCGCGACAACCGATCCAGCGCTGCCGGCGCCGACGATCAACACATCGCTGTGCGAGACGGCTGCGGTCAAGGCGCTGGCTAACTCCGGATCTGGGGCTTCAGGGCTCGCACGTTGCGCTCCCGCAGCACACCCCACCACAACCCGAGCCCGTACGCCAGGTCGTCGACGCGCTTGAGCACCAGGTAGGTCGGCAGCCCGATCGGTTCGACGTCATCGCCGATGGCGTCGCGGCGGCGGAGCCAGTCGGCCACCCCGTCCATGACGGCCGCGACCACCACCACCCGCCGGAAATGCCGCGACATGGTCGCGGCCACCAACGCCAGCGGCCAGTAGTGCCGGCACAGCGCCGACGCCAGCTGCAGCGCCGCCGACCACAGGCCACGGCCCGCGATCGTCACCACATCGGTCATCGACGTCTCCGCGCTGCGCATCGCCCGCGCGATCCGCCGACCCGTCAGGACGGCCAGCAGGATGGACGCCAGCCGCGACAGCGTGGACCCGAACGCCATCAGGATCCACGTGGTCAGCGCCCAGCCGGAGATCACCACCGGCGCCGTCTTGTCCGGGTGGCGCACCGACAGCGGGGCCGCCGAGCCGCCGTAAAACGCTTTGCGCGCAAGCCAATCCCGTAGTTCGGTGCGGTGGTCGTGGGCGACCAGCGCGATCGGCTCGTAACGCAGCCGGGCACCCGACTCGATCAGCCGCCAGCACAGGTCGACGTCCTCGCCGGACTGCAACGTCTCGTCGAACCCGCCGACCTCCCGGATGGCCGAGCACCGGCAGATGATCGCCGCGCTCGGGACGTAGGACACGGTGCTGTGGGGCAACACCGGGGCTTCGCGCTCACCGAGGTCCAGCGAGGAGTGCACCGCCTCGTAGCGGGCCACCACGTTCTCGCTGTGCGACAGGCCGACGATCCGCGGGGCCACCAGGCCGACGGTCGGGTCGCAGAAGTGACCGAGCAGGGCTTCCAGCCAGCCCCGGCGCGGCGCCACGTCGGAATCCAGGAACGCCACGAAGTCCGTCCGGCAGGCCGCCAGCCCGCTGTTGCGGGCCGCCCCCGGGCCCTTGCTGCGGTGGTGGCGCAACACCTCGATGTCGCAGTGCGCGCCGACGAAGTCTTCGGGCTCGACGGGGCGGGACGAGCCGTCGTCCACCACGACGACACGCAGACCGCGCAGCGCGCTCACCAGGCGCCGCACGCCAGAAAGGTTGTTGCGCACCGGGATTACCACGGTGACGTCGTGGTGCGACGGGCCGCCCGCGGGCCGGGGGTGCGCCACCGTGGCGTCCAGCAGGGTGCGGGCGAGCTGGGCGCTGACGTCGTCGCGCACCTTGAGCCGGCCGTCGCAGAGCAAGTCCTGGGCGGCCGGCGCCAGCTTCAGCAGCCGGGTCGGCGAACCGCCCAGCAGGGCCGAGCCGTCGCCGAGCACCCGCACGCGGCGGTCGACCTGGACGGCGAAGCCGTCGGGCAGCCGCGTCGCCGACGCGGTCATGCCAGCATCCCGTCCGGCCCCGGCCCCCACCGGGCGACGCGACGAACACACTCGTCGACCATCCCGGCGACGATGCGCTCACCCTCGGCGGCGGTGGCGGTGGTCGGGTCGCCCAGCACGCCGACCGGGCTGACCGCCGCGACTCCCCCGCGGCGCATCGAACCGAGCAACTCGGGCAACGGTGCGGTGTTTCCGGCCAGCCACCGGTCGGTCCGCACATCGGCCGGCGAGACATGCAGCAACACCGATGTTTCGGTATGCCCGGCGTGCGCGTCGGCGCCGGGGGCCACACAGGGGCACCATCCCGCGTCGCGGCCCTCGGCGCGCAGCCTGGCCACCGCGGCGTCCAGCGCGGCGACGTTGCCGCCGTGGCCGTTGACGAAGACCAGGCGCCGGGCCCACGTGGCCGCCGACCTGCCGTACTCGACCAGCAGCAGCGTCAACGCCTCGGTGCCGAGCGAAATCGTCCCGGCGAAGCTCTGGTGCTCGCCGCTCGCGCCGTAGGCGATGGCCGGCGCCACCAGCCACTCGTCGCCGAGGCGGGCTCGGGCGCCGCGGGCGACCGCCGTCGCGATCCGGGTATCGGTGTCCAGCGGCAGGTGTGGACCGTGCTGCTCGGTCGACCCCAGCGGAACCATGACCGACGGCGCGATGCCGGACAGCTGGCTCGACGTCGCAGTTCCAAGTTCGCCGAGTACGGGCACTCGGTGATGGTAGGACGAATTCACCTGGCGTGCACCAATTGTTGAAGCCTGAAAATAAGTTTTTTTCCACACCGTTCATCGGTCATTCGAATTGTCGGCTCGTTCGTCACGGTTACCCCGCCAGTACCACGATTTCCGTGGCCGTCAAATATCCGACAAAGCCGCCCGGGATAGCCCGACTTGCGTTATTCGCCGGCCGACGGCACGCCCAGCGCCCGGGCGAAACCGGGCGGCACCAGGATGTCACCGGGCCCGAGGTCGTGAATCGAGGAATGTCCCAGACCCATCAGGGCCGAGTCGATGCCGCCGCGCAAGATGTCGAGGACGTTCTCCACGCCCGGTTGGCCGGCCGCGGCCAGGCCCCACAGGTACGCCCGGCCGATCATCACGGCGCGCGCCCCCAGCGCCACGGCCTTCACGACATCGCTGCCGCGCCGGACGCCGCCGTCGAGCAGCACCTCGACCTGATCGCCGACGGCCGCGGCGATCGCGGGCAGGGCGCGAATCGAGGCCGGGGTGCCGTCCAGGTTGTTGCCTCCGTGATTGGACACCGAGATCGCCGAAACCCCCGCATCCACAGCCCTTTTGGCGTCATCGACACGGATCACGCCCTTGAGCATGAACGGGCCGCCCCACAGTTCGCGAAGCCAGGCGATGTCTTCCCAGGTCGGCGGTGGCGTGCCCATCCACTCGCCGTAGGCCGCGAAGAACGGGGGCCCAGGCTCGCCACGGCGGCCCTGGTTGGGCACCCGCAGCTCCGGCGGCCGCATGGTCTTCGCCCACTGCAAGAACCACCGCGGTTTGGTGATGACCTCCGGGCTCATCTTGAGGATGGTCTTGAGGTCCATCTTCTCCGGGATCGAGGGGCTGCCCCAATCCCGGCCGTGCGAGAAGCTCCAGTCGGTGGTGACGATCAGCCCCGCCGCGCCGGCCGCCCGGGCGCGCTCGACCCGCGCGGCGATCGCGTCACGGTCGCCCAGCCAGTACACCTGGAAGAACAACTTGGGGTTGGCCGCGATGACCTCTTCGATCGGCTTGCTGGCGAACGAGGACAGCCCCATGGCGGTGCCGCGGGCGGCGGCGGCCCGCGCGACCGCCACCTCGCCGTCGGGGTGCACGGCCTGCACGCCGGTCGGGGAGATCAGGACCGGCATCGAAATGTCCTGTCCCATAACGCTGGTCGACATGTCGCGCTTTGCGGGTGCGCCGACCACGTGGGGGGCGAAACCGAGTTCACCGAAGGCTTCGACGTTGTCGGAGACGGTGATTCCCTTTTCGCTGGCCGAAATCAACGACGAATAGGCCGATTTCGGCAACCGGCGCTTGGCCCGCTGCTGCGCGATGGCGACCGTTTCAAACCATTTCTCGGCCATTGTCACACCGGGCTTTCATTGCACAGGCGCGCCGGTGGCGCCGCCGGCGTGATCGTCGGTGGCCGCAGCGACAGCGTGAGCGGCACCGGCTGGCGGATGCGCTTGCCGCGGGAGTGGTCGGCGCGGGGGCGCGGGGTCTCGCGGTCGTGCGCCAGCGCCGACGCGCTGTGTCCCTGGACGCATTCGGGGTCCGGCCCGTCCAGCGGCAGGCCGGTGAAGAACTTGGCGGCCATGCAGCCGCCCCGGCAGCTGTCGTAGTGCCCGCAGCTGCCGCACGCGCCCGCCGACTGCGGCTCGCGCAGCTCGCGGAACAGCGGGGCGTTCTTCCACACGTTGTCAAAACCACCGTCCGACAACACGTTTCCGGCCAGGAAGCGGTCATGGATGGCGAACGGGCAGGCGTACACGTCGCCGACCGGGTCGATCAGGCATACGACGCGGCCAGCGCCGCACATGTTCAGGCCGGCCAGCGCACCGGATTGGCCGAGCGGGGCCAGGTGAAAGAAGGAGTCGCCGGTGAGCACCCGCTCCCCCTTGGCGACCAGCCAGTCATACAGCTGGACCTGCTGGTCGGCGGTCGGGTGCAGCTCTTCCCAGACGTCGGCGCCGCGCCCGGACGGGCGCAGCCGGGTGATCCGCAGCGTGGCACCGTAACGGCTTGCCAGCGCGGCGAACTCGTCGAGCTGGTCGACGTTGTGCCGGGTGACGACCACGGAGATCTTGGCGTCTTTGAAGCCGGCGTTGGCCAGATTCTCCAGCGCCCGCACCGCCATGTCGAACGACCCGGGCCCGCGCACGGCGTCGTTGACCTCGGCGGTGGCGCCGTCCAGCGAGATCTGCACGTCGACGTAGTCGCTGGCCGCCAACCGCGCGGCGACCTCGGGCGTGATCCGGACGCCGTTGGTGGAGAACTTGACGCCGACGTGGTGGGCGGTCGCGTAGTCGACGAGTTCCCAAAAGTCCGGGCGCACAGTGGGTTCCCCACCACCGATGTTGACGTAGAACACCTGCATGCGTTCCAGCTCGTCGATGATCTCCATGCACTGACGGGTGGACAGCTCGCGCGGATCCCGCTTGCCCGACGACGAGAGGCAGTGCACGCAGGCCAGGTTGCAGGCGTAGGTGAGCTCCCAGGTGAGGCAGATGGGCGCGTCGAGCCCGTGCTCGAATTGCTCGATCAGCCGCGGTACGGCCGCTTGGGGCGGTGCGGTCATTGATGGTCCTCTCGGGGCACCAGCATCTTGGAGTCGACGAGCACACCCAACGCGTGCAGGTAGGGACCCTGCGCGGCGTCGTCGACGCCCGCCGCGCGACAGGCGGAGCGGACGTCGGGGTGGTCGGCCAGCGACTGCACCACCGTGAGGATGGTGCGGTTCTTCAGGAATGACAGCTTGCGGGTGCCGAAGTGATAGAGCAGCGCGCCGAACGGTTCGGGCCGCACCGCCACCTGCGGGTGCAGTCGCCAGCCGCGATCAGGATCGAACACGGTGTCGCCGGCGGGGCGAGCCGTGTGAGCCTGCGCGGGCGCAGGCACGGTCAGTAGACCCCGCACATGCCGTCGATGGATACCTCTTCGACCAGGGTCTCGGTGACGAGTTGGGTGTCGGTTTCGGTCTCGTGGTCCACGGGGCCTTGCCTTTCGTCGGGTCTTGACAACGATGGGGTCTGAGTCACACTCGCCGCCAGAATATGGCATCGAGTGCCGAAATGGAAGGGCGGGGTCTGAAGATGCCGCAGCCGCGGGTGGGCAGGCGCCGCTCGACCACGCCCGCCCACATCACCGATGTGGCCATCGACCTGTTCACCGCCCGCGGTTTCGCCGACGTGAGCGTCGACGACGTCGCCCACGCCGCCGGCATCTCCCGCCGCACGCTCTTTCGCTATTACGCGTCCAAGAACGCCATCCCGTGGGGCGATTTCGACACTCACCTCGCCCACCTCCGGGACCTGCTCGACAACGTGGATTCCCGGGTGGGCCTGGGCGATGCGCTGCGCGCAGCGTTGTTGGCGTTCAACACCTTTGACGAATCCGAGACCGCCCGCCACCGCCAGCGCATGCGGGTGATCCTGCAAACCGCTGAGCTGCAGGCCTATTCGATGACGATGTACGCCGGCTGGCGCGAGGTGATCGCCGGGTTCGTGGCCCGCCGTTGTGATTGCAAGACAACCGATCTGCTTCCGCAGACCGCCGCCTGGACGATGCTGGGCGTGGCGCTGTCGGCCTACGAGCACTGGCTGAGCGATGAATCCGTCCCGCTGCCGGTGGCCCTGGGCAATGCCTTTGACGTGGTCGGCGCCGGGTTGAACGAGCTGGACAGTTGAGCGTCGAGCACCTGGCGCACACGCTGCGAGCCCAGGGCAGGTTCTGCGCCTCGTCGGGCTCCGCGATGTACGGCGACCTGTTCGAGCTGGTGGCCGCCGACGTCGAAGCCGGCGGCGTGTTCGCGAGCATCTTGTCCGGGCACCGCGACGCCCCCTCGCGCGACGCGGTGCCCCTTCGGCTGCTCGGCGGGCTGCACCGGCTGGTGCTCGACGGACGGGCGGCGCACCTGCGGCGCTGGTATCCCAGCACCGGCGGGACCTGGAACGCCGGATCGGCCTGGCCCGAAATCCGCGACACCGCGACCGGTCACACCGACGCGCTGCGCGCGGCGTTGGATCAACCACCGCAGACCAACGAGGTGGGCCGGTCGGCCGCACTGATCGGCGGATTGCTGCACATCAATCAATTCGGTTTGCCCATCCGGCTTTTCGAGATCGGATCCAGTGCGGGGCTGAACTTGCGAGCGGACCATTACCGCTACCGGTTCGCCGGGGGCCAGTGGGGCCCGCCCGACTCGCCGGTGGCGATCGATGACGCGTGGCGCGGCGCGCTGCCGCCCGGGCGCGACGTGCGCATCGTCGAGCGGCACGGGTACGACATCGCGCCCGTCGATGTCGGCGACACCGACGGAGAGATGACCGTGCTGAGCTACGTCTGGCCCGACCAGGGCGCCCGGCTTGCCCGGCTGCGCGGGGCCATCGAGGTTGCCCGACGGGTCCCGGCCCCGCTCGAGCGCCAGACGGCGGCCAGCGCGGCCGCCGGCCTTCGGCTGGCCGACGGCGCGCTGACCGTCCTGTGGCATTCCATCACCTGGCAATACCTGTCGGCCGACGAACGCGACGCGGTGCGCGCTCACGTGAACTCGCTGGCCGCGCAGGCGGATACGCGTTCACCGTTCGCCCACCTCGCGATGGAGCCCGCACGCTCCGGCCCCGGCACCCCGATCCGATTCGAGGTGCGGGCCCGCAGCTGGCCGGGCGGCGAGCCGCGCGTTCTGGGCGAATGCCACCCGCACGGCCCGCCGGTGCACTGGCGGTCCTAGGTCCCCATGAAGGTCATCGGATCGTGCAGCACCCGGGTGCCGTCATGCAATCCGTCGATGGCCTCCATGTGCTCGGGCTCCAGGGTGAAGTCGAACACGTCCAGGTTCTGGGCGACGCGCTCGGGCTTGGACGACCGCGAGACGACCACGTTGTCCAATTGCAGGTTCCAGCGGACCAGCACCTGCGCCGGCGTGCGGCCGTACTCGGCGGCGATGGCCGTCACGGTCGGATCCTCGAGCATTTTGCCGACGCCCAGCGGGCTGTAGGACTGCGTCGTGACGTCGTGCTGGGCGTGCGCCTGGCGCAGATCGGCCTGGTTGAGGCGCGGGTGCAGCTCGACCTGGTTCACGGCGGGCACCTCGGCCGTCTCCTCGATGACGTTCGTCAGCAGTTCCTCGGTGAAGTTGCAGACGCCGATCGAGCGGACGTGCCCCTCGTCGCGGGCGACCTTCATGCCCTCGAAGCTCTCCACATACTTGCCCAGCTTCGGCGCCGGCCAGTGGATCAGGTACAGGTCGAGGTAATCCAGCCCAAGACGGTCCAAGCTCTCCTTGCACGACTCCTGGGCACTCTGGAAGCCCTGCCTCGACGTGCCCAGCTTGGTGGCGACGAACAACTCCTCACGCGGGATGCCCGACGCGGCTATCGCACGCCCGACGGCTTCTTCGTTTCCGTAGGAGGCAGCGGTGTCGATGAGGCGGCAGCCAGCCTCCAGGGCCGCGAGTACCGAGCTTTCCGTCTCCACATCGGACAACTTGGCTACTCCCAAGCCAAGTACGGGCATCTTCGCCTCGTCGTTGAGAGCGACGGTCGGAATCGCGCTGGAAGCGCTGTATATCTCATCAATCACTGTCACTTGTCAATCACCTGCCTGCCAAGTTTGGGTGCTGGGTTATCTGGATTAGAACGATTCAGTGGCAGCGGTTAAGCCGAGCGGTTTAACGCCAACCCATTGCAGTGCAAAGGTTCCCAACATCGTTCGCTTGGAGACAGTAACGGAGCACGGCAAGCGATGCACCAAAAGCGGCGATCCAGGGCGTCTCAGCAAAAAATCTGCGGCATCCGAGTTTCGTTTTTCCAGCGCAATAGGTTTCGCAGCGGCGCGCTGGCAATTTTGTGACACCTGCTACAGCCCCGACTCGGTTCCCACGCCCGGGCGTCTCAAAACCTTTCTGGCGAGTGATGTGCATCACCATCGAATTCGGCTGTGCCCCATGCCCAATTCGCGCCAAAGTCCCAGGAGGACGGGGTGCGCCGGCGAAAACATCGGTGGTCTCGGTGTTTTCGATCGACATTTGTCGTCGGCGGGTGCGTGTGACGCGAAATCGCTTACCCCTTATGATCGAAAAGCGCCGAACGCACGCCAACACCGGAAGCGAGGCAAATCCTTCCCCATGAAGACAATGCAAGAGCTTTTCGAAATTGCCTGGCAAGCAACACAAATCGGTGCCGCCACGCTGAAGAAATCACAGCCGAGTTCGGTGCAGCACAAAGGCGACCGTGACCTGGTCACCGACATCGACCTCGCGATCCAGCGCGACATCGCCGACTACCTGGCCCAAACCACACCTGACATCGCGTTACTGGCCGAAGAGTCCGAGCAACAGCCGGACATCGAGACTTCCGAGTGGCTCTGGGTGCTCGACCCCATCGACGGGACCTCGAACTTCGTCCACGGGCTGCCGTTGTGCGCGGTGTCGCTGGCCCTGCTGCGGGGCGGGCGCACCGTGGTCGCCGTCACCCACGCTCCCCTGCTCGGCAAGACCTACCACGCCATCGAGGGCAAGGGCGCGTTCCTCAACGGGCAGCGGATCAACGCCAGCGCCGCCGACAGCCTCAGCGGGGCCATCGTGTCCCTCGGCGACTACGCCGTCGGCCACGACGCCGGCAGGCTGAACGAGCACCGGCTGGCGCTCACCGCCGAGCTGGTGCCGCGCGTCGAGCGCATCCGCATGATCGGGGCGGCGACCCTGGACCTCGCGTTCGTCGCCGAGGGCGCCCTGGACGCCTGCGTGATGATGTCCAACAAGCCCTGGGACACCGCCGCGGGGACGCTGATCGCCCGCGAAGCGGGCGCGCGGCTCACCGACGCGCAGGGCAATCCCCACACCCACAAGTCCGCGTCGACCGTCATCAGCGCGCCGGGCATCGCCGAGCAACTCGCGACGGTCATCCGGAACACCGAGAACACCGGCGACCGCTACGCGGCCGCCGTCGGCTAGTCAAAAGGCGCGGCTCAGCCCAGTATTTCCGAAATGGGGACGGCCGCAGCGATTTTGGCGCGGACCTTCATGACCTTGCCGGGCATCCCGCCGCCGACCACGCCGACCAGGGCCCCGTCGCGTTCGTAGTAGGCCAGGAACTTGCGGCCGTCGTCCTCGACGACGTGGACGACGTCGTCGGCCTCCGGCTCGCCGAGGCACTGGATCTTGACGTCGTATTGGTCGCTCCAGAAGTAGGGGACGACCACCACCGGGGGCACATCCTGTCCCAGCATCGCGGGCACCACGGCGCGGGCCTGATCGGCGACATTGCTCCAATGTTCCACGCGCCCTTGGTGTCCCGTCGTGTCACGCCACGACGCGACATCGCCGAGCGCCCACACGTTCGGCGCGCTGGTGCGTCCGGCCTCGTCGCAGATGACGCCGTTGTCGACGGTGACGCCGCTGCCCTCGAGCCATTCGGTCGCCGGCCGCGACCCGATGCCGATCACCACCAGGTCGGCCGCCAATTCGGTGCCGTCGGTCAACACGACCGCTTCGACATGCGTGTCACCGCGCACCTCCGCCACGCCGACGCCGAGCCGGACGTCGACGCCCTCGGCGCGGTGCAGCCGGGCCACCAGCTCGCCGATCTGCTCGCCGAGCACCGCGGCCAGCGGAGTGGGCTGGGGCTCCACCAGCACCACGTCCACCCCCAGGCTGCGCAGGCTGGCCGCCACCTCGCAGCCGATGAAACCGGCCCCGATGACGACGGCGCGCTGGGCCGAGGACGCGTGCTCGCGCAGCGCCAGGCTCTCGTCGAACGACCGCAGCACCCGGATGCCCTCGAGGTCGGGGATCGCCGGGATGCGTCGCGGGACCAGCCCGGTGGCGATGACGAGTTCGTCGTAGCGCAGCGTCGTTCCGTCGGCGAGCGTCACCGTCTGCGCCGCGGTGTCCAGGCTTTTCGCGGCCGACCCCAGGCGCAGGGTGACGTCGTTCTCGTCGTACCACTCGCGCGGTTTGAGCGCGGTGTCGTCGACCTCTTTGCGCAGCACCTCTTTGGACAGCGGCGGGCGGTCATACGGCAGGTGCACCTCGTCGCTGACGAGCGTGATGGGCCCGGAATACTCCGATTTGCGCAGCTGCTCGGCGGTGCGCGCGGCGGCCAATCCGCCGCCGACGATCACGATTCCGTTGGTGGCGCTTTCGTCACTACTCACGTGGAGTTCTTAGCACGATGGCCGGTCAGTACTTTAGGGCACCCTTATCCACGGGGATCTGCGTGCCGGTGAGTGTGCCCGACCCGTCGCCGGCGAGCCACGCCACGACGTCGGCGACTTCGTCGGCGGTCATGAAGCCGTTGGGCTGCACCGGCATTGGGGGGAAGCTATGCACGAAGCTGGGATGGGCGGCGAAGATCTCCATCATCGCTTCGGGCTCGATCATCGGGGTTTCGACCGAGTACGGATGGATCGAGTTGACCCGGATCCCATATTCGCCGAGCTCCATCGCGAGGGTGTTGGTGAGCGCGGTGAGCCCGTGTTTGCTGGCCGAGTAGTGGCCGTTGCCCGGTGTGGCCTTGAGTCCCGCCGACGAGCTGACCACCACGATGGAACCGCCGTTGCCCGCCTCGATCATCGCGGGCACGGTGGCGCGCAGCGTGCGCCAGGTGCCGGTCAGGTTGACGCCGATCACCGCGTCCCACTGCTCGTCGGTGAGCTCCCAAATGCGGCCCCAGCTCAGCACTCCGGCGTTGGCGACCACGATGTCGAGCCGGCCGAACTGTTCCATCCCGTCGGCCACCAACTGCCGCAGCGCGGCGTCGTCGCGCACGTCGAGGACGCGGGTCAGGATCTTGCGTCCCTGCCCCTCCACCAGGCGCGCGGTCTCGTCGAGGTCCTCGCGGGTGGCGGGCGGGTAGGTCACGCTGGCGGACGCCGGCGCGCAGATGTCGAGCGCGATGATGTCGGCGCCCTCGGCGGCCAGCCGCACCGCGTGCGACCGTCCCTGGCCGCGGGCGGCCCCGGTGATGAATGCCACCCGCCCGTGCAGTGATCCGGCCTGTCCAGCCACGTGTAACCCTTTCGACCGCCAATAGACCAAGCCAGGCTAGCAGCGCAATTGAAACGTGTTCTAATTCACCCGCCGGCCCGGCGGACGAGCCTCAGATTTCGGCGATGATCTGTGCGCGCCGGCTGTTGTATTCCTCGTCGGTGAGCGCGCCGCTGGCGCGCAGATCGTTCAGCTCCTGCAGCCGCGCGGCGATCGAGGGTTCGGGCGGCGTGACGACCGCCGACGGCGCACCCGCCGCCGCCGGTTGGGCGGCCGGCGCCTGCTGTTCGGCGGCCCGGCGCACCACCGCCTGGATCTGCCCGCGCAGCGCCGGGTTCGACCGGATGTCGACCATCCGGTTCAGCGGAATGTTGTTGGCCTTGAGGATCTGCAGGATCTCCATCAGCGGGCCCGCCTGGCCGCTCAGGTCGTAGGTCCGGTTGTCCTCGGCCACCGTGAACTGCGCGGGCATCAGCCCGTTGACCAATGCGCTTCGCTCCCAGTCGATCCGGTATTCGTTGGTGGTCGGGTTGACCAGCACCACCACCTTGCGGGCGTTGAGGTTGCCCAGCCGGGTGACGCTGGCGATCACGCGGTCTTCGCTGTCGAACGGCAGCAGGCCGGGGCCGGCGATGTGCAGGTGCACCTTGACGACCTGCTGGTTGTTGACCCACGTGCCCGTTTCGGTGATGCCGGTGATCTGGGCGAGCGCCAGCACGCCGCTCTGCTCGAGCGCGGCCGCCTTCGCCGACGACTTGGCGCCGTAGTTCGCCAGCGCGAGCGCGATCAACACGTCGGCCACGGTGATGAGCAGGCCGACGTAGAACATCCACTGCAGCAGGTTGTCGAGCCCCATGACGAAGTACACGACCAAGAAAATCGGCCCGACGAGGCCTCCGCACAGCAAAACGACCAACTGTGCCTTCAGGTAGCGCGCTAACACTTGCCCCTCCTCGGCTTGCTGGGGATTTGTGTCAGATTAGCGCCCGGGGTCTCACCGCGAACGCGATACGCGCAAACCGGTTTCGGTCGTCTACCGGCGGGCCGCCGCCATCACGTGAGCTGCTCGGGCGGGACGATCGGCACCCGGCGCACCGGCGGCGCCGCCGACTGTGACGCCGCGGTGGAGTGCGGCGCCGGGGAATGCGGCGCCGTGCGCGGCGACACCGGCAGCGTCGTGGCCGGGGAGGCCTGCGGCGCCACCTCGGGTTGCATCGGCGCGGCGGCCGTGCCGGCCGGTGCCGACGCCGCGGGCGGGACGGTGCTCGGGGAACCGGCCGGTGCGTAGGCCGGCGTCGCCACGCGCGCCGGCCCGGCCGGTGCGGTGGCCGAGGCCAACGTCGCCGAACCCACCGGCGCCGCGGCGACCGGTGTGCCGGCCGGTACCGGTGCGGCGGCCGCGGGGGCCACCGCCGCCGCCAGGGGCCCCGCGGGCGCGGTCGGGGCGGAGGCACCCATGGCGCCGGCCGTCATCGTCGGCACCTGCGCGGCCATCGACGCGGGCCCCGCCGCGGTCTGCAGCGGCGTCGCGTTCGCCGCCTCGGCGGCGGCGTACTGCATCGCGCCGCCGTTCATCAGCTGCACGAACTGGCTGTGGAACGCGGCCGCCTGGGCGCTGAGCGCCTGATAGACCTGGGAGTGGGCGTCGAACAGGGCGGCGATACTCGCCGACACCTCGTCGGCGCCCGGGGCGAGCACCGCCGACGTCGGCCCCATCGCCGCCGTGTTGGCGGAGGTGATCGTCGTCCCGATGCTGGCCAGGTCCGTCGCGGCAGCCGCGACGAATTCGGGAGTCGCTTGAACGAACGACATCGGCACCTCCCCGCCACGCCTCACGGTCACCGAGAACTATGCCGAAATCCTAGTGCAGGGCGCGCGGCGTGCGCACCATTTCCGCGCCGGTCGGGCCCGACGATGCGCACAGCGGACAAAGCCCGGATTGCCGAGTTGGCAATCCGGGCTTTGAACTGACTCAGTACTGACTCAGTAGCGAACTACTTGATGATCTTGACGACCCGGCCGGCGCCGACGGTGCGGCCACCCTCGCGGATCGCGAACCGCAGACCGTCGTCCATGGCGACGGGCTGGATCAGCTTCACCGAGATGTTGGTGTTGTCGCCGGGCATCACCATCTCGGTGCCCTCCGGCAGCGTCACCACACCGGTCACGTCGGTGGTGCGGAAGTAGAACTGCGGACGGTAGTTGTTGAAGAACGGCGTGTGCCGGCCGCCCTCGTCCTTGGACAGGATGTAGACCTGGCCCTCGAACTCGGTGTGCGGCGTGGTGGTGCCGGGCTTGGTCACGACCTGGCCGCGCTCGACGTCCTCACGCTTGATACCACGCAGCAGCAGTCCGACGTTGTCACCGGCCTGACCCTGGTCGAGCAGCTTGCGGAACATCTCCACACCGGTGACCGTGGTCTTGGTGCTGGTCGGGCGGATGCCGACGATCTCGACTTCCTCGTTCACGTTGATCACACCGCGCTCGACACGACCGGTGACCACGGTGCCACGCCCGGTGATGGTGAAGACGTCCTCCACCGGCATCAGGAACGGCTTCTCGGTCTCGCGGACCGGGTCCGGGATCGACTCGTCGACGGCCTCCATCAGCTGCTCGACGGACTCCACCCACTTGGCGTCGCCCTCGAGCGCCTTCAGCGCGGAGACCCGCACCACCGGGGCGTCCTCGTCGAACTCCTGGGCGGCCAGCAGCTCGCGGACCTCCATCTCGACGAGCTCGAGCAGCTCCTCGTCGTCGACCATGTCGGCCTTGTTCAGGGCGACCAGGATGTAGGGCACGCCGACCTGGCGGGCGAGCAGCACGTGCTCACGCGTCTGCGGCATCGGCCCGTCGGTGGCGGCGACCACCAGGATCGCGCCGTCCATCTGGGCCGCACCGGTGATCATGTTCTTGATGTAGTCGGCGTGACCCGGGGCGTCGACGTGCGCGTAGTGACGCTTGTCGGTCTGGTACTCCACGTGGGAGATGTTGATGGTGATACCGCGCTGACGCTCCTCGGGCGCGTTGTCGATCTGGTCGAACGCGCGGGACTCGTTCAGGTCCGGGAACTTGTCGTGCAGAACCTTGGTGATAGCCGCGGTCAGCGTGGTCTTGCCGTGGTCAACGTGACCGATGGTCCCGATGTTGACGTGCGGCTTCGTCCGCTCGAACTTCGCCTTCGCCACTTCTGTGTCCTCCTGGACTAGTTGGTGCTTGTTAAAGCAGTGTTGGTGTTTTCAGTTGTGCCGCGCCCAAGGCATTCCAATGACCCGGCAAGATTACTCCGTCGCCGATGTTTACTGGCCCGTCGCCTTCGCGATGATCTCCTTTGACACGTTCGCCGGCACTTCGGCGTACGAGTCGAAGACCATGGAGTAGTTCGCCCGGCCTTGGGTCTTGGACCGCAGGTCGCCGACGTAGCCGAACATCTCCGACAGCGGCACATGCGCTTTGACGACGCGCGCACCGCTCCGCTCCTCCATGGCCTGGATCTGGCCACGGCGGGAGTTCAGGTCGCCGATCACGTCGCCCATGTAGTCCTCGGGCGTGGTGACCTCGACGGCCATGATCGGTTCCAGGATGACTGGCTGGGCTTGCGCCGCAGCCTTTTTCAGCACCTGCGAACCGGCGATCTTGAAGGCCATCTCCGACGAGTCGACCTCGTGGAAGGCCCCGTCCAGCAGGGTGACCTTCAAGTTGACCAGCGGGTAGCCGGCCAGCACGCCGTATTGCATGGCGTCCTGCGCACCGGCGTCCACCGACGGGATGTACTCGCGCGGGATGCGCCCACCGGTGACCTTGTTCTCGAACTCGTAGGTCGCGCCGTCCTCGCCGTGGAACGGCTCGAGGCTGATCAGCACCTTGGCGAACTGGCCGGAACCACCGGTCTGCTTCTTGTGGGTGAACTCGACCTTTTCCACCGTCCGCTTGATGGTCTCCTTGTAGGCGACCTGCGGCTTGCCGACGTTGGCCTCGACCTTGAACTCGCGGCGCATCCGGTCCACCAGGATGTCCAGGTGCAACTCGCCCATCCCACCGATCACGGTCTGGCCGGTCTCCGCGTCCTGGTGGACCTTGAAGGTCGGGTCCTCCTCGGCGAGCTTCTGGATCGACAGGCTCAGCTTCTCCTGGTCGCTCTTGGTCTTGGGCTCGATGGCCACCTCGATCACCGGGTCGGGGAAGGTCATCGATTCCAGCACGACCTGCTGGTTCGGGTCGCTCAGGGTGTCACCGGTGGTGGTGTCCTTGAGCCCGATCACCGCGTAGATGTGACCCGCCGAGGCCGTCTCCACCGGGTTCTCCTTGTTGGAGTGCATCTGGAACAGCTTGCCCAGCCGCTCCTTCTTGCCCTTGGTGGCGTTGATGACCTGGCTGCCGGAGTCGACCTTGCCGGAGTACACCCGGACGTAGGTCAGCTTGCCGAAGAACGGGTGCGTGGCGACCTTGAACGCCAGCGCGGAGAACGGCTCGTCGGTCGACGGCTTGCGGGTGACCTCTTCGTCCTCCTTGCCCGGCGCGTGGCCGACGGCCGGCGGCACGTCCAACGGCGAGGGCAGGTAGTCGATGACGGCGTCCAGCATGGGCTGCACGCCCTTGTTCTTGAACGCGCTGCCGCACAACACCGGGTAGGCCTCCGAGCTGATGGTCAGCTTGCGGATGGCGCCCTTGATCTCCTCGACCGTGAGTTCCTCGCCGCCGAGGTACTTCTCCAGCAGCGCCTCGTCGGTCTCGGCGACCGCCTCGAGCAGCTTGGTGCGGTACTCCTCGACCTTCTCGGACAATTCGGCCGGGATGTCGATGGTGTCGTAGGTTTCGCCCAGCTTCGTCTCGCCGCGCCACACCTTGGCGTTCATCTCGACCAGGTCGACGATGCCCTCGAAGTCGCCCTCGGAGCCGACGGGCAGCTGAATCGGGATGACGTTGGCGCCGAGGCGCTCCTCCATGGTGCGGACGGAGAAGTAGAAGTCGGCCCCGATCTTGTCCATCTTGTTGACGAAGCAGATGCGCGGGACGTCGTACTTGTCGGCCTGCCGCCAGACCTGTTCGGACTGCGGCTCGACGCCCTCCTTGCCGTCGAACACGGCGACGGCGCCATCGAGAACACGGAGCGAGCGCTCGACTTCCACGGTGAAGTCGACGTGCCCGGGGGTGTCGATGATGTTGATCTGGTTGTCTTTCCAGAAACAGGTGGTGGCCGCGGAGGTGATAGTGATCCCCCGCTCCTGCTCCTGCTCCATCCAGTCCATGGTGGCGGCGCCGTCGTGCACCTCACCGATCTTGTAGCTGATACCGGTGTAGTAGAGGATGCGCTCGGTCGTCGTCGTCTTGCCGGCGTCGATGTGCGCCATGATGCCGATGTTGCGGACCTTGGTGAGGTCGGTCAGCACGTCCTTCTGTGCCACAGAAGTCTTCCCACTCTTTCGATTGCTTAGTTGCTGTCGTTCGCGGTCAGGCCAGCGCCCCGGCGCGCGGGCCGCAGAGACCTACCAGCGGTAGTGCGCGAAGGCGCGGTTGGCCTCGGCCATCTTGTGGGTGTCCTCGCGTCGCTTGACGGCGGCCCCCAGACCGTTGCTGGCATCCAGGATCTCGTTTGCCAGGCGCTCGACCATGGTCTTCTCCCGGCGTTGCCGCGAGAAGCTGACGAGCCAGCGCAGCGCCAGCGTGGTGGACCGATCCGGACGCACCTCGACCGGCACCTGGTAGGTGGCACCACCGACGCGGCGGCTGCGCACCTCCAGGGCGGGCTTGACGTTGTCGAGAGCACGCTTGAGCGTGATCACGGGATCGGTGCCCGTCTTGTCCCGAGCTTGTTCGAGCGCACCATAAACAATGCGCTCGGCGAGCGATTTCTTCCCCTGCAGCAGGACTTTGTTCACCAGCTGGGTGACCAGCTGCGACCCGTAGACCGGGTCATTGACCAACGGGCGCTTCGGCGCGGGCCCCTTGCGCGGCATCAGCTCTTCTCCTTCTTGGCGCCGTAACGGCTGCGAGCCTGCTTGCGGTTCTTGACGCCCTGGGTGTCGAGCGAACCGCGGATGATCTTGTACCGGACACCGGGCAGGTCCTTCACCCGGCCACCACGCACCAGCACCATCGAGTGCTCCTGCAGGTTGTGCCCTTCGCCGGGGATGTAGGCCGTCACCTCAACCTGGCTCGTCAGCTTCACGCGGGCGACCTTCCGAAGCGCGGAGTTCGGCTTCTTCGGAGTGGTGGTGTACACGCGGGTGCACACGCCACGGCGCTGCGGGCTGCCCTTGAGGGCCGCGGTCTTGACCTTGGCGACCTTGTCCCGGCGACCCTTGCGGACCAGCTGCTGAATGGTTGGCATCTACCGGCTTTCTCTGTTCGTGTTCGGCATACTTCTGGCGTCTTCAAGTCTGTGTACTGCAGTTATGTCCGTCCGCGTCACCCCGCGGCCGGGTGTGTCGCATGCGCTGCGCACCGGACTTGAGTCCGATGCATCGTGGACACGCGAATTCGCCCGGCATTCACTTCCTTACGGTTAGGCGCCGTAAGCCGCCAGGCACGAGGAACCACAATACCCGCCGCCCGTCTTGCAGGTCAAAGCGGCGGACCTGCTCGCACCGCGGTGGGGCAGCTAGCCCCTGGCGCCGTCGGGGGCGGTGCGCCGTTCCAGGCCCGCCGCCAGGCGCAGCACCATGTCGGAGAACAGCGCGTCGGTATCGATGTCGTCCATGACACCGGTCATCTCGAGCAACACGAATCCGTGCATCGCGGACCAGAACTCCAGCGCCGCATGGAAGGCTTCGGCGCCGTCGAGACCGTAGGAGGACAGCACGGCGATCACCGGTGCGGCCGCGCCGCGGGTCGCCGCCGCGTACTCGGCGTCTTCTCCACCCAGCGGCATCCGGGTGAAGGCCGAGTAGCGACCCGGGTGATGGTGGGCATAGCTGCGGTACGCGCCCGCCATGACGAGCACCGCGTCGTCGCGGGCGCGGCCCTCGCCCACCCGGTTGAGCATCGTGATGATGTCGTCGATCACCCGAATCCGCACCGAGCGGCGCAAGTCCTCCAGGCTGTCCACGTGGTTGTACAGCGACGGCCCCTTGGTGCCCAGCTGCGTAGCGAGCGCGTTGATGGTCAGGGCGTCCCAGCCCTCGCGATCCAGGAACGTCAGCGCGCCGTCGATGATCCCTTCCCGGCTGAGCTTGGTCGGGCGCGAACCGGGCCGTCCCGCGCGTTGGCGCCCGGCCGCCGACGGCGATTCCGGTTGAGCTGCCATGGCGGTCGCCCTTCGATCGCGGGAACGGGTTGCGGTTAACTAATGACTCTAGTTGACGCCCGTTCAGACATTAATCTCCCGGAGGGGCATGAGCGTCCGGCAAAGGAAGATAAAACCTGCCATCGGGCAGGCAAATGCACGTAATGTCATGCTTGGCTCATTCGAGCCGACGTCCCGTCCAAAAGGGGGCCCGCAGTGAAGTGGACAACTGTCGCCGGGTCGCTGGCCACCTGCGCCATCGCCGTCCTCGCCGGCTTCGTTGCCACGCCGGGGCTTGCGCAGGCCAAGAACGGCGACACCCATGTCATCGGGGAGGACATGGAGCAGACGGTCGACTGCAACGACGCCACGCTGTTGGTCAACGGCACGTTCCTCACCGTGACCGCGCTGGGCAACTGCTACGCCGTGACGGTGATGGGTTCGTCGAATGTGGTTATCGCCGACTCGGTTTCGCATGACATCACGGTGTACGGCCACGACCAGACCGTGCTCTACAAGGGCGGTCAGCCGGCCCTGTGGGACCGCGGCCGCGAATTGGGCATGACCAACCGGCTCCAGCAGGTGCCGGGCTGAGGCACCACACCGACCGGGATCAAACAACGAGAGGGAAACGAAAAGCGATGCGTGTCCATACCTTCGAGCACCGCCGCCGACTGGCCGCATTCGCCTTGGCGCCGGCCGCCGCGGCCCTGATGCTGGCCGGCTGCAGTTCGACCGCCAACCCGCCGGCCGGCTCCTCCACCACGACCACCACGAAGAGCAGCCCGACGACGAGTGCCGGTGCCGCGCCGACGACGGGATCGAGCGGGGCGAGCACCACCGCGTCCATCGAGATCGGGAACACGGTGAACTACGGGTCGATGGGCACCACCACCAACCTCGACTGCGCCAGCGGGAAATCGCTGAACGTGGCCGGTTCGGACAACACACTGACCGTCACGGGCACCTGCGCGACGGCGAACATCGGCGGCACCAACAACAAGATCACGTTCGACAAGGTCGAGACGCGCATCACCGTGCTCGGGATGAACAACACCATCACCTACAAAGACGGTGATCCCAAGGTCGACAACCTCGGCTCGGGCAACACGATCAACAAGGGCAGCTGACCGGCCGAGTTGCCCTCAATCGGCGGACGCGCCGTGCCGTCCCGCGCCCGCGGCGAACCGCCCGGCCCCCTCGTTCGCCTCCGCGGCCACCCGGGAGATGCTGGCGAACTCGAAATCGAGCGCCTCGGATTCCGTTGCCCCCCATTGGTGTAGCGCCGAGAGCCGATCCGAGCGCAGGCACTGCTGCGGCAACGCCGCCAGTCGCGCCGCCAATTCCTCTGCGGCCGGGCGTGATTGGCCCTTGGGGACCACACGATTAGCCAGGCCGATGGCCTGGGCTTCGTCGGCGGACACGGCGCGACCGGTGAGGATCATGTCCATCGCGCGGCTGTGGCCGATCAGCCTCGGCAACCGCACGGTTCCCCCGTCGATCAAGGGGACGCCCCAGCGCCGGCAGAACACCCCGAACACGGCGTCCTCCTCGACCACCCGCAGATCACACCAGATGGCCAGCTCGAGACCGCCGGCGACGGCGTAGCCGCTGACCGCGGCGATGACGGGCTTGGACAGCACCATCCGCGTCGGCCCCATCGGGCCCGGGCCCGTCCGGTGCACGGCGTTGGCCTCGGGTGTTCCGAAAGCCTTCAAATCGGCTCCGGCGCAAAAGGTTCCGCCGTCACCCCACAGTACCGCCACCGACGCCGTGTCATCGCGGTCGAACTCCTCGAAGGCCGCGTACAGCGCGGCCGCCGTCGGGCCGTTGACCGCGTTACGCGCCCCCGGCCGGTCGATGATCACCGTGGTCACCTGGCCGTTGCGCTCGACGCGCACCGGATCGCTCATCTCGCCTCCGCACCTAGTGGTTCGCGCCGCTGCAGCAGCTCAGCGGCGAAGTCGTGGTAGGCCGCCCGCAGCCGGGCCCCGGGCCAGTCGGCCGGCAGCAGTTCGTCGGGCAGGACCGGGTCGGTGAGCAGGTGCCGGACCGTCGCCGCGGCCACCACGAATCGGCCGGGAATGTCCGGCGCGGCGGCCATTTCGTCGAGCAACCGGTGCCCGACCTGCGCCCAGCCGGGCAGGTCCCACAGCCGCGCGGCCAGCTCGGCGGGGTCACCGTCGCGCGCCCACAGCACCCGGACCCTGGCCGTGACGTCGGGGCCGAGCTGCGCGTCGATGTTGTCCGGACGCATCCACACCCCCTCGCGCAACTCTCCGAAGCGCTTGTCGTGCATGGCCGTTCGCAGCGCGGCGCGGGTGCGGGCGTCGTCTCCCACGCTGGTCACGATGAGCGTGATCCACTCCCCGCGCCAGGGCCGCACGCGCGGGTCGATGGCATCGTCCTGGCGCCGCTGGCGGGCGAGCAGTCGATCCGAGAGCCGGTAGCCGTCGGCGTTGCGGACCAGGTCGCCCGCACCGACCATCCGGGTCAGCGCCACTCGCAGCGTCGACTCCTTGATGCCGAAATCGGAAGTGAGCCTGACCAATTCGCTGGCGCGGGCGTGCGCCGGGTGGGCGCCGAGCAACACGCTGAGCACCACCGACCGGGCCGTCATGTCCGGCATGGCTACACTCCGGACGCCCGGCGGCCGTGGTCGCCGAACGGTTCGTCGCGATGCCGCACCGCCTCGCGGAATCCGTGCTCGACCGCGTCGGCGACGAACGCGTGGCCCTCGGGCGTGTGCCGGGCGACGCCGTCGAACACCGTGCTGACCATCCTGCTGGTGGCCACACCCTGTTGCAGCAGAG
Source organism: Mycobacterium sp. NTMscope_Eco_3 (assembly GCF_976985685.1). NCBI lineage: Bacteria > Bacillati > Actinomycetota > Actinomycetes > Mycobacteriales > Mycobacteriaceae > Mycobacterium > Mycobacterium sp. NTMscope_Eco_3. Next base: position 4,539,503 of record NZ_CDRJYZ010000001.1, read on the forward strand.
CGGAATTCAGTGCGAGCTTGACCATGATCAGCTGGTTGACCGGCACCGCGGCGATCCGCTCGACCAGCCGCTCGGTACGCTCGTCGAGGTCCGCGGGATCCGGTGCCTCGACCGCCCATCCCCACTCGGCGGCCTGGGCGCCGGTGATGCAATCGCCGGTGAACAGCAGCCGTTTGGCGCGCTGATCGCCGAGGCGGTGCGCCCACAGTCCGGCGGCCGGCACGCCCCACACCCGGGTCGGCGGGTACCCGATCTTGGCGTCGGCGGCGGCGATCACCTGGTCGGCATGCAGCGCGATGTCGGTGCCCCCGGCCACGCAGTACCCGTGGATCTTGACCACCGTGGGCTTGTCGGCGTGCATCAGGCTGGAAAAGCCCCGCACGAAGCGGCTCATCATCTGGTAGTCGATCATCGGGTCCCACGGCTGATCCGCCAGATGGTTGACCGCCTGGGTCTTTCCGTCCAGCACGGTACCCGCGTACGCGCCGGTGCCGCCGGCCGATCCCGTGCGGTCGGCGTAGGCGCTCAGGTCGAATCCGGCGCAGAACCCCTCGCCGCGACCGGACACCAAGATGACATGGACGTGGGGGTCGAGATCGGCCCGCTCGACCAGCGCCGAGAGTTCCAGCGGCGTGTCCGCGACGATCGCGTTGCCCTTGTCGGGCCGGTTGAACGTGATGCGCGCAACCCGATCGGTGACCTCATAGGTCATCGTCTTGAGGTTGTCGAAGTCGACCGGCCTGATCGCGTGCGTCATCCCTTTACTAGAGCACGCTCGAGGATCGGCGCGAGGTCGAGCCCGTCCGGCATGGTGCCGAACGCGCCGCCCCACCGGCGGTCGAGCCGGGTCGTCAGGAATGCCTCGGCGACGGCCGGGTGCCCGTGGCGCACCAGCAGCGAGCCCTGCAGCGCCAGGCAGATGTCCTCGGCGACCTTGCGGCCGCGGTAGGCGATGGTCTCCAGGTCGGCCAGGTCGGCGCGCAGCCGCCCGACATGGTTGCCCAGGCGCGGGTCCTGACCCGCGCTCTCGGCGATCTCGTCGAACAGCACGTCGACGCATTCGGGGCGAGTCGCCATGGCGCGCAACGTATCCAGCGCGCTGACGTTGCCCGAGCCCTCCCAGATGCCCATCAGCGGCGCCTCCCGGTACAGCCGCGGCATGCCGGAGTCCTCGACGTAGCCGTTGCCGCCCAGGCATTCCAGCGCCTCGGCGGCGTGCGGGGTGGAGCGCTTGCACACCCAGTACTTGCTGGCGGCCAGTCCGATTCGGCGCAGCAGCGCCTCGGTCTCGTCGCCGCGCACGGCCCTGTCGGTGGCGCCGGCCATCCGCATCGCGACCATGGTGGCCGCCTCGGCCTCGACGGCCAGGTCGGCCAGCACGTTGCGCATCAGCGGCTGGTCAATGAGGTAGGCGCCGAAGGCCTTTCGGTGCTGGGCATGGTAGATGGCGCGGGTCAGACCGGTGCGCATGCTGGTGGCGCTGCCCAGGGTGCAGTCCAGCCGGGTGAGGTTGACCATCTCGATGATGGTCGGCACACCGCGGCCCTCCTCCCCCACCAGCCAGGCGATCGCGCCGTCGTATTCGACCTCGCTGGACGCGTTGGCGTGGTTGCCCAGTTTGTCCTTGAGCCGCTGCAAGAACATCCGGTTGCGGGTGCCGTCGGGCAGCACGCGCGGCAGCATGAAGCACGAAAGCCCTTGTGGTGCCTGCGCGAGCACCAGGAAGATGTCGCACATCGGCGCCGAGGTGAACCACTTGTGGCCGGTCAGGCTGTAGGTCCCGTCGGCGTTCGGGGTGGCCTGGGTGGTGCCGGCGCGCACGTCGGAGCCGCCCTGCTTCTCGGTCATCGACATGCCCGCGGTGATGCCCGGTTTGCTGGTGGCCGGCTTGAGGTCCGGGTCGTATTCGCGGGTAGTCAGCAACGGCTCGTAGATACTGGCCAGCTCGGGGTTGTAGCGCAGCGCGGGCACCACGGCATACGTCATCGAGATCGGACAGATGTGCCCCGGCTCGACCGTCCACACCGAGGTCTTGGCGGCCCGGACGACGTGCGCGCCGGGCCGATCGTCGGCCCAGGGCGCGGCGTGCATACCGTGGGAGATCGCCGCGCGCATCAGTTCGTGGTACGCCGGGTCGTATTCGACCTCGTCGACGCGGTGGCCGTTGCGGTCGTGGGTGTGCAGGATGGGCCGGTTGCGGTCGGCGAGCTCGCCCCATCGCTGCGCTTCGCGGCTGGCCGACAGCGCGCCGACCTCGTTCACCTCGTCCAGGCCCCACTCGCCGCCCTCGCGGATCAGGGCCTCGGTGAGCACCGCCGAAGTGGCGGGGTTGTGGTCCTCCAGGGGCGGGACCTGGTTGGTGACGACGTGGGTATCCGACATGCCACCAATGTTACATTTTTCCGACAGTCGCACAAGAGGTGTAATGATCAGCGGGGGTGGGCGGCGAAGAAGTCCCACAGCTCTCGCGTCGCGAAGTCCGGCCACTCGTGGTCGCCCCGGTCCACCGTGACGAGCACGACTCCGCGCCCCTCGGCGCACCCCGCGGTCGACGTGGTAATCAGGCCGTCGGTGGCGGTGGATGGGGCGCCGCACTGATCGACGTTGCGCCAGAACGCATTCACGTTCGGCACCGGCGGTCCGTTGATCACGCTGTACCCCGGCCCGCCGCCGTAGGGCACCAGCTGATCGGCCGTGCCGTGAATGTGCATGACCGACATCGGACGCGGCGACCGGCACGCGTTCAGCTGCGTGCCCGCGACCGGGCCGATCGCCGCGAAGATCTCGGTGGTGCACGCCAGCGTGTAGGACATGATGCCGCCGTTGCTCATGCCGGTGGCGTAGACCTTGGCGGTGTCGATGCCGACGTTCTTGGCGACGTCAGCGACGGCCGCCCTGATGAAACCGACGTCGTCGACGCCCTCGCGTCCAGACCGGCCGCAGCAGGTCTGCCCGTCGACGTTCCAGGCGTGGTCGAGGCCATCCGGGTAGGCGACGACGAACTTGCCCGCATCGGCCAATCCGTCCCACCGGTAGTCTCTTTCGGCTTCCCTGGCGCTGCCCGACACGCCGTGCATCATGACCACCAGCGGGGCCGAGTCCGGCACTCCCGCGGGCTTGTACAGCCGATAGCTGCGATCGAGATCGCCGACCTTGAGGTGGTGGACGCTGGTGCCGGTGACGAAGCCCGACGGCAGGTGGGCGAATCCCGGGAAGCAGCCCGCGACCACCAGGACAACACCCAAGATCGCGGGCAGGCGGCGCAGCATGGATCAAAGGTAAACGCCGGCCCGCCCTCAGCCGCTTGTTTTCTCGCGCAGGAACGCGATGTCGTCCTTGCGGCCCTCGTCGGCGGTTTCGCAGATGACCGGCGCGCCGGCGGCCTTGACCACCGCGGCGAGCAGTTCGGGATCGATCTGCCCGGTGCCGAAGTTGGCGTGCCGGTCGGCGCCCGAGCCCGCCGCGTCCCTGGAGTCGTTGCAGTGCACCAGGTCGATGCGGCCGGTCAGCGCCTTGATCCGGTCGACCGCGTCGATCAGCTGCTCGCCCGCGGCCCAGGCGTGACAGGTGTCCAGGCAGAAGCCAATTCCCTTGTCGCCGATGTGATCCCACAGCCGGCCGATGGTGTCGAAGTGGCGGGCCATCGCGTGGTCGCCGCCGGCGGTGTTCTCCAGGTAGACCTGCACGTCGGTTTCCAGGTAGTCCAGGGCCTTGACCCACCGCTCGAAGCCGGCGTCCATGTCGTTGTCGTCGGCGTGGCCGCCGTGCACGATCACCGCCGTCGCGTTGATCGCCGCGGCCGCGTCGCAGGTGTCCTGCAGAATCTTGCGCGACGGGATGCGGATGCGGTTGTTGGCCGACGCCACGTTGATCAGGTACGGCGCGTGGACATAGAGCGGAATAGTCGACGCCTTCAGCGCCTCGGCGTCGTCACGCGGCTTGGGCTTCTTCCAGCTTTGCGGGTTGCCGAGGAAGAACTGCACCACGTCGGCGCCGTCAGCCTGCGCGGCGGCCAGCGGGTCGTCTTGGTGGACATGCGAACCGATGAGCACGGTGGCCAGTGTAGTGAGGGGTGACGACGCCGGCGAGAGTACGGCTGGCCGCACACTCGAGTCCGAAGGTGAAGCTAGCCGCACACTCGTCGCAACGAAAAAGCCCCGGGCGAAACCCGGGGCTTTTTCGTCGTCGGACTAGCGGTAGTCGCTGTAGCCGTAGTCGTCCAGCGGCACCGCGGCGCCGGTGGCCTGGCCGAAGTCCGGGCTGTAGTACTGATCCTCGTAGGACGGGATCGTGTACGCGGCGGCCCGGGCCTCCTCGGTCGGCTGCACCTGGATGTTGCGGTAGCGGTTGATGCCGGTACCGGCCGGGATCAGCTTTCCGATGATCACGTTCTCCTTCAGACCGTTGAGCTTGTCGCTGCGGCAGTTGATCGCCGCATCGGTCAGCACTCGCGTGGTCTCCTGGAACGACGCCGCCGACAGCCACGAGTCGGTGGCCAGCGACGCCTTCGTGATGCCCATCAGCACCGGACGGCCGGCGGCGGGTTCGCCGCCCTCGGCCACCACCCGGCGGTTCTCCGCCTCGAACTCCGCACGGTCGATCAGCGAGCCGGGCAGGAACTCCGTCGAGCCCGAATCGATGATGGTGACGCGGCGCAGCATCTGGCGGACGATCACCTCGATGTGCTTGTCGTGGATCGACACACCCTGCGCGCGGTAGACCTCCTGGACCTCGCGGACCAGGTGGATCTGCACCTCGCGGGGGCCCTGCACGCGCAGCACCTCGTGCGGGTCGGCCGAGCCTTCCATCAGCTGCTGGCCCACCTCGACGTGGTCGTTGTCGGAGAGCACCCGCTCGGAACCGTCTTCGTGCTTGAACACCCGCAGCCGCTGCCGCTTGGAGAGCTTGTCGTACACGACCTCCTCGCTCCCGTCGTCGGGAACGATGGTGATCTTGTAGAAGCGCTCACCTTCCTCGAGGCGGACCCGCCCGGTGACGTCGGCGATCGGCGCCTTACCGCGCGGGATGCGGGCCTCGAACAGCTCCTGCACCCGGGGCAGACCGCCGGTGATGTCCTCACCGACACCACCCTGGTGGAACGTCCGCATGGTCAGCTGGGTGCCGGGCTCACCGATGGACTGGGCCGCGACGATACCGACGGCCTCGCCGATGTCGACCAGCTTTCCGGTGGCCATGGACCGCCCGTAACAGGTCGCGCACACCCCGGTGCCGGTGGTGCACGTCAGCACCGAGCGCACCTTGATCTGCGTGATACCCGCGGCCAGCAGGGCCTCGATCGACGGGTCACCCAGGTCCTCACCGCGCGCCACGACCACGTTGCCCGCCTCGTCGACCGCGTCGGCGCCCAAAGTCCGTGCGTACGCCGAGGTTTCGATGTACGGGTCGCGGATCAGGGTGCCGTCGGGCTGGCGCTCGGCCAGCTCGACGATGATGCCGCGCTCGGTCTCGCAGTCGTGCTCGCGGACGATGACGTCCTGGCTCACGTCCACCAGACGACGGGTCAGGTACCCGGAGTCGGCGGTACGCAACGCGGTGTCCGCCAAGCCCTTTCGGGCGCCGTGGGTGTTGATGAAGTACTCCAGCACGGTCAGGCCCTCGCGGAACGACGACTTGACCGGACGCGGGATGAACTCACCCTTCGGGTTGGTCACCAGACCCTTCATGCCGGCCAGCGTTCGGGTCTGGGTGAAGTTACCCGTGGCGCCCGAGTCGACGATCGTGATGATCGGGTTGTCGGCCGGGTAGTGCTCACGCAGCGCCTGACCGACCTCGTCGGTGGCTTCCTTCCAGATCTCCACCAGCGCCTCGTTGCGCTCGTCGTGGTTCAAAGCACCACGCTGGAACTGCTTTTCGACCTTTTCGGCCCGCTCCTCGTACTGGTCGAGGATCTCCTTCTTGCGCGGCGGCACGAGCACGTCGGCCATCGACACGGTGACGCCGCTGCGGGTCGCCCAGTAGAAGCCGGCGTCCTTGAGCTTGTCCACGGTCTGCGCGACCACGATCATCGGGTAGCGCTCGGCCAGGTCGTTGATGATCGCGGCCTGCACCTTCTTGTGCATCTGCTTGTTCACGAACGGATAGCCCACCGGCAGCAGCTCGTTGAACAGCACCCGGCCCAACGTGGTCTCGGCCATCCAGGCGTCCCCCGGCTGCCAGCCGTTGGCGCCGAACAGCTCGGCCTCGATCTCGGCGGGCGGGCGCAGCTGGGTCAGCCGCACCTTGATCTTGGCCCGCACCGACAGCACGCCGCGGTCGGAAGCCATGATCGCCTCGGCCGGCGAGGAGTACACCCCGACCTCGGGCTCATCCTTGGCGGCCGCCTTGTATTCGCCCAAGGCAGCGTCGACCTCGGTGGTCAGGTAGTACAGACCGGTCACCATGTCCAGACGCGGCATGGCCAGCGGACGGCCCGACGCGGGCGACAGGATGTTGTTACTCGACAGCATCAGGATGCGGGCCTCGGCCTGCGCCTCGGCGGACAGCGGCAGGTGCACCGCCATCTGGTCACCGTCGAAGTCGGCGTTGAACGCCTCACACACCAGCGGGTGCAGCTGAATTGCCTTGCCTTCCACCAGCATTGGCTCGAAGGCCTGGATGCCCAGCCGGTGCAGGGTGGGGGCGCGGTTCAGCAGCACCGGGTGCTCGGCGATGACCTCTTCGAGGACATCCCACACCTGGGGACGCTGACGCTCCACCATGCGCTTGGCGCTCTTGATGTTCTGCGCGTGGTTGAGGTCAACCAGCCGCTTCATCACGAACGGCTTGAACAGCTCCAGCGCCATCAGCTTGGGCAGACCGCACTGGTGCAGCTTGAGCTGCGGACCGACCACGATGACCGAACGGCCCGAGTAGTCGACGCGCTTACCGAGCAGGTTCTGCCGGAACCGGCCCTGCTTACCCTTGAGCAGATCTGACAGCGACTTCAGCGGGCGGTTACCCGGCCCGGTGACCGGGCGGCCGCGACGGCCGTTGTCGAACAACGCGTCCACGGACTCCTGCAACATCCGCTTCTCGTTGTTGACGATGATCTCGGGCGCGCCGAGGTCGATCAGCCTCTTGAGGCGGTTGTTCCGGTTGATCACGCGGCGGTACAGGTCGTTGAGGTCGCTGGTGGCGAACCGGCCACCGTCGAGCTGAACCATCGGGCGCAGTTCCGGCGGGATCACCGGGACCGCGTCGAGCACCATGCCCATCGGGGAGTTGCCCGACTGCTGGAAGGCGGCGACCACCTTGAGCCGCTTGAGGGCGCGAAGTTTCTTCTGCCCCTTGCCGTTCCGGATGACGTCACGCAGGATCTCGGCCTCGGCGTCGATGTCGAAGTTCTCGATCAGCTTCTGGATCGACTCCGCACCCATGGCGCCGGTGAAGTACTCGCCGAAGCGGTCGATCAGCTCGCGGTAGAGGTTCTCGTCGACGATCAGCTGCTTGGGGGCCAGCTTGGTGAAGGTCGTCCAGATCTCCTCGAGCCGGTCCAGCTCACGCTGGGCCCGGTCGCGCAGCTGACGCATCTCGCGCTCGCCACCGTCCCGAACCTTCCGCCTTGCGTCCGCTTTCGCGCCCTCGGCCTCCAGCTCGGCCAGGTCGGCCTCGAGCTTTTGGGCGCGGGCCTCCAGGTCGGCGTCGCGCTGGTCCTCAATGGCCTTGCGCTCCACCATCATTTCGGCCTCGAGCGTCGAGAGCTCGTTGTGGCGCATCTCCTCGTCGACCGAGGTGATGACGTAGGCGGCGAAGTAGATGATCTTCTCGAGATCCTTCGGCGCCAGGTCGAGCAGGTACCCCAGCCGCGACGGCACGCCCTTGAAGTACCAGATGTGCGTGACGGGCGCGGCCAGCTCGATGTGGCCCATCCGCTCGCGACGCACCTTGGCGCGGGTCACCTCGACGCCGCAGCGCTCACAGATGATGCCCTTGAACCGGACCCGCTTGTACTTGCCGCAGTAGCACTCCCAGTCGCGAGTCGGTCCGAAGATCTTCTCGCAGAACAGGCCGTCCTTCTCGGGCTTCAGCGTGCGGTAGTTGATCGTCTCCGGCTTCTTGACCTCGCCGTAAGACCATTGCCTGATGTCCTCCGCGGTGGCCAGACCGATTCGGAGTTCATCGAAGAAGTTGACGTCGAGCACGTAACTCCCTTTCCCCTTGCGGGTTTAGTAACTGAAAACGTTTGTTAGGCGAGGTCCTCAACGGACGCAGATTCGTTGCGGGACAAGTTGATTCCCAGGTTCGCCGCGGCCCGTTCGAGGTCCTCGTCCTCGCCTTCGCGCAACTCGATCGCCGCGCCGTCCGAGGAGAGCACCTCCACGTTGAGGCACAGCGACTGCAGTTCCTTGAGCAACACCTTGAAGGATTCGGGGATGCCCGGCTCCGGGATGTTCTCGCCCTTGACGATCGCCTCGTACACCTTGACCCGGCCGACGGTGTCGTCGGACTTGATGGTCAACAGCTCCTGCAGCGTGTACGCCGCGCCGTAGGCCTGCATGGCCCAGCACTCCATCTCACCGAAGCGCTGGCCACCGAACTGCGCCTTACCGCCCAGCGGCTGCTGGGTGATCATCGAGTACGGGCCGGTGGAGCGGGCGTGGATCTTGTCGTCCACCAGGTGGTGCAGCTTCATGATGTACATGTAGCCGACGGTCACCGGGTACGGGAACGGCTCGCCGCTGCGGCCGTCGAACAGCACCGACTTGCCGTCGCCGTCCACCATGACCTCGCCGTCGCGGTTGGGCAGCGTGCAGGACAGCATGCCCTGCAGCTCCTCCTCCTTGGCGCCGTCGAACACCGGCGTCGACACGATCTGATCCGGCTGCGCGTGCCGCAGCTCCTCGGGCAGGTTCACCGCCCAGTCGGGTGAACCGTCGATGTTCCAGCCGGACTTGGCGACCCAACCGAGGTGGGTCTCCAGGATCTGGCCGATGTTCATCCGTCGCGGCACCCCGTGGGTGTTCAGGATGATGTCCACCGGCGTGCCGTCCGGCAGGAACGGCATGTCCTCCTGCGGCAGGATCTTGCCGATCACGCCCTTGTTGCCGTGCCGTCCGGCCAGCTTGTCGCCGTCGGAGATCTTCCGCTTCTGGGCCACGTAGACGCGCACCAGCTCGTTGACACCGGCCGGCAGCTCGTCGTCGTCCTCGCGGGAGAACACCCGGATGCCGATGACCTTCCCGGACTCGCCGTGCGGCACCTTGAGCGAGGTGTCGCGGACCTCGCGGGCCTTCTCACCGAAGATCGCCCGCAGCAGCCGCTCCTCCGGCGTCAGCTCGGTTTCACCCTTCGGGGTCACCTTGCCGACCAGGATGTCGCCGTCGCGAACCTCGGCACCGATGCGCACGATGCCGCGCTCGTCGAGGTCGGCCAGCACCTCGTCGGAGACGTTCGGGATGTCCCGGGTGATCTCCTCGGCGCCCAGCTTGGTGTCGCGGGCGTCGATCTCGTGTTCCTCGATGTGGATCGAGGTGAGCACGTCCTCCTCGACCAGCCGGTTGGAGAGGATGATCGCGTCCTCGTAGTTGTGGCCCTCCCACGGCATGATCGCCACGAGCAGGTTCTTGCCCAGCGCCATCTCGCCGTTCTCGGTGCAGGGACCGTCGGCGATCACCTGGCCGGCCTCGACGCGGTCACCCGCGTCGACGATCGGCGACTGGTTGGCGCAGGTGCCGTGGTTGGACCGCTCGAACTTGCGCATCCGGTAGGTGTGGCGGGTGCCGTCGTCGGCCATCACGGTGATGTAGTCGGCGGAGACCTCCTCGATCACCCCGGCCTTCTCCGCGACGACGACATCGCCGGCGTCGATCGCCGCGCGCAGCTCCATGCCGGTGCCCACCAGCGGCGCCTCGCTGCGCACCAGCGGAACCGCCTGGCGCTGCATGTTGGCGCCCATCAGGGCACGGTTGGCGTCGTCGTGCTCGAGGAACGGGATCATCGCGGTGGCCACCGACACCATCTGGCGCGGCGACACGTCCATGTAGTCCACCTCGGACGACGGCACGTACTCGACCTCGCCCGCCTTCCGGCGGACCAGGACGCGCGACTCCTCGAACCGGCCCTTGCCGTCGATCGGCGAGTTCGCCTGCGCCACGACGTGGCGGTCCTCCTCGTCGGCCGTCAGGTAGTGGATCTCGTCGGTGACCACACCGTCGACCACCTTGCGGTACGGGGTCTCGATGAAGCCGAACGGGTTCACCCGCGCGTACACCGACAGCGAGCCGATCAGACCGATGTTGGGACCCTCCGGGGTCTCGATCGGGCACATGCGGCCGTAGTGCGACGGGTGGACGTCACGGACCTCCAGGCCGGCGCGCTCACGGGACAGACCGCCGGGGCCCAGCGCCGAGAGGCGGCGCTTGTGGGTCAGCCCGGACAGCGGGTTGTTCTGGTCCATGAACTGGCTCAGCTGGCTGGTGCCGAAGAACTCCTTGATCGCGGCGACGACCGGCCGGATGTTAATCAGCGTCTGCGGCGTGATGGCCTCGACGTCCTGCGTGGTCATCCGCTCGCGGACGACGCGCTCCATCCGCGACATGCCGACCCGGATCTGGTTCTGGATCAGCTCACCGACGGTGCGCAGGCGGCGGTTACCGAAGTGGTCGATGTCGTCGGTCTCCACCGGCACCTCGATGCCGCCGGGGACGGTCATCGTCGGCTGACCCTCGTGCAGGCGCACCAGGTATTCGATGGTCGCGACGACGTCTTCCTCGGTCAGCGTCGAGCTGGTGATCGGCTCGCCGGCGTGCAGGCCGAGCTTCTTGTTGACCTTGTAGCGGCCGACACGGGCCAGGTCGTAGCGCTTCTCCTTGAAGAACAGGTTCTCCAGCAGGGTCTGCGCGGACTCCTTGGTCGGCGGCTCGCCCGGACGCAGCTTGCGGTAGATGTCCAGCAGCGCCTCGTCGGTGCCGGCGGTGTTGTCCTTCTCCAGCGTCGACATCATGATCTCGGAGAAGCCGAAGCGCTCGGTGATCTGCTCGTTGCTCCAGCCCAGCGCCTTGAGCAGCACGGTGACCGGCTGGCGGCGCTTGCGGTCGATGCGCACGCCGACGGTGTCGCGCTTGTCGACGTCGAACTCGAGCCACGCGCCGCGGCTGGGGATCACCTTGACGCTGTGCAGCAGCTTCTCGGTCGACTTGTCGATGGTCTCGTCGAAGTACACACCGGGCGAGCGGACCAGCTGGCTGACCACGACGCGCTCGGTGCCGTTGATGATGAAGGTGCCCTTCTCGGTCATCATCGGGAAGTCACCCATGAACACCGTCTGGCTCTTGATCTCGCCGGTGTTGTTGTTGATGAACTCGGCCGTGACGAACAGCGGGGCCGCGTACGTCATGTCCTTGTCTTTGCACTCGTCGACCGGGGCCTTGACCTCGTCGAAGCGCGGGTCGGAGAACGACAGCGACATCGAGCCGGAGAAGTCCTCGATGGGCGAGAGCTCCAAGAGCACCTCTTCCAGGCCGCCCACCGGGGTGACCCCCGGCTTGCCCCCGTCACGGGCGGCGGCGGCCTCACGCCAGCGCGGCGCGCCGATCAACCACTCGAAGGAGTCGATCTGCACGTCAAGCAGGCCCGGAACCTCGAGGGGCTCGCGGAGCTTGGCGAAGGAAACTCGGTTAGGCGCTCCGGGCACGGAGCCGTTCGACGAACTTCCGTTAGAGGAATTTTGTGGGCGATCCGTCTTGCTCTGGCGGAAATCAGCCAAGATGCATCCTTCCAGCACCTCGTGCGACTCACGAAGGCCGGGACCACCGGCCAGCTCGCCGCGAAATTGTGTCGGTTCGGCCGGCGAACGATCTGTCCGGGTCTCACGCGCAACTAAAGAACTAAGCCACGTAAGGGGGCTCAGGCTTAGACCACGGTGTCAGGTGGCGGGTGAGGTGGGCAGGAGGTAGCCAGCGCAACGTCCAACAATAGCGCAGGACTGCGCATTCCTCAACTTCCCAGCCCTGGGGGTCCAAGGACATCGGCGCTGGCTGGCGATCTCGACTTCCCTCGGACAGTTCAGGTACATGCTGCCCAACAGACTGGCTCGTTTGGAGCCCGTCGTCAAGAGGGCGGGCCGGGAGTGTTACGCGGAGTTAGCGCGGAACCCGCCGGCGCGGGCGCCCTAGCCGCCGAACTCGTTCGCGCGGAACCTGTGAGTGCCCTCGAGGTCGTCGAGGATGGCCGCCTGAGCGTTCTTGGGCAGCGTGTGCAGGATCTCGCGCACCCGGGCCTGGCGCCGCGCGACGGCCTTGCGCTCGGGCATCCCCGGTGTCGCGACGATCTGCGGCGGCACACCCTCGATCTCCTCGACACCGCCGGCGTGGTGACCGGCGTCGATCATCGCCTGCTCTTCGGCCATGGTCGCCTCGTCCTTTTCCTCGGACATGCCGATCGGCCCGATGCGGCGCCCGTTGAGGAACTGCCGCACGACCGGCTCGTCGCTGGTCAGCAGCACCTCGCGCGGGCCGAACATGACCAGCTTGCGGCGAAACAGCATGCCCATGTTGTCCGGCACGGTGCGGGCGATGTTGATGTTGTGCGTCACGATCAACACCGTGGCGTCGATCTGGGCGTTGATGTCGAGGATCAGCTGGCTCAGGTAGGCGGTACGAACCGGGTCCAGACCGGAGTCGGGCTCGTCGCACAGGATGATCTGCGGGTCCATCACCAGCGCGCGGGCCAGGCTGGCGCGCTTGCGCATACCGCCGGAGATCTCACCGGGGAACTTCTTCTCGTCGCCGCCGAGCCCGACCAGGGTCAGCTTCTCCATGACGATGTCACGGATCTCGCCTTCCTTCTTCTTGGTGTGCTCGCGCAGCGGGAAGGCCGCGTTGTCGAAGAGGTTCATCGAACCGAACAGCGCGCCGTCCTGGAACATCACGCCGAACAGCGTGCGGATCTCGTAGAGCTCCTTGGCCGAACACTGCAGGATGTCCGTGCCGTCGATGACGACCGAGCCGCGCTCCGGGCGCAACAGCCCGATCAATGACTTCAGGAAAACCGATTTGCCGGTACCCGACGGTCCCAGCAGGACGCTGACCTCCCCGGCGGGGATTTCCAACGTCACGTCTTCCCAGATTCTCGAGGAACCGAAGGACTTGGTAAGTCCATTCACCTCGATTGCGACGCCCATGGGAAATCCTTCCGTCGACACTCGTGCCTGCCACCTGCCCTTTTGTGTGGCATGAGTCACTGTAGCGCACTGCTGCCACACGGCATCAGGGTTGCGGAACACAGCGGGGAAAAATTGGCCTTCCCGAGATCAGGCGGAAGCCCCCATGGCGCAACTTATTTGACGCACGTGTTAGCCAGCGGGCGCCCAATTGCCGTGGAATCCCATCGGCACCCGCTGCGGCAGATGCACGGTGGCGACGTGCTCGAGCGTCTGCGCGTCCAGTAACACCAGCTGCCCTTCGGCGCGGTCGCGGTGATACCCGAAGCCCATCAGGACGCCGTCGTCCTCGGCGCGCGCCGCGGGGCCGGGCACAAAACACATCTCGCCCAACAAAAGTCCGGCATCGAGGGGGGCCGTGGTGCTGGAGCCGCTCGCGTAGTCGTGCTTGTACACGGCGGTGGACATCTCGGATTCCCCGCCCGACAGGTACCCGCCGTCGGTCCCGATGGTGTAGCCGAACCGGTGCCGCCCGCCCAGCAAGCTCTGGTTGATCCGCGGGAACTCCTGCGGGCGCTCGTCGCGGCGTTCGCTGGTCACCGCCCCGGTGGCCAGGTTGACGGTCCAGCGGTCCAGCGTCGGCCGGCTGTCGCCGGGACCGCGCAGGTCACGGTCGAACATCCGCGAGTAGCGCACCACGTCGAGCACCAAAACCTCTGCCCCGCCGCGCATCTCGGAGTAGGCGTTGAGCGGGTGGTAGACGTAGCAGGGCTCGATGTCGAACCAGCGCACGTCGCGGTTACCGCCCTCTCGCGGCATCACCCCGATGCGCGCCGGGTAGTTGTCATCCCACCGGTAGGGCATCCGATTGATCGGCTGCCGATTCCGATTGATCGCCATCGTCATCGGGCTGGGCAGCCGCACGCGCCCGATGAGCGACTGCATCACCAGCCGGGCCGGCAAACTCAGCCAGCGGGGCACGTTCGCCGGCATCACCTGGATGGCGTCGAACGTGACCGGCAGGTCGTAGATCACCACGTACTTGTCGGTCAGCGAGAAGTCGTGCATCATCGGCGACCCGCCCACCTCGATGTCGACGGTGCGCCGGGCCCGGCCCTGGGTATCGATGACCGAGTACTGCACCGTGCGCCCGCGGGTGAACGAGTAGGACACCGCGTGCAATTCGCCGGTCCGCGGGTCGGCGTGCGGGTGGGCGGTGTATCCGCCGAACAGGCCTCCGTCGAAGTCGCAGGGCCCCTCGGTGTCCAGCTCGTCGGTCAGGCGGTAATTCGCCCCGCCGCCCTCGACGAGCGCGAGCGTGTGTCCGGCGTGGCTGAGCACATTGGTGTTGGGGCCGACGGAGAGCATGCCCGCCCGCGGGTCCAGCCCGGCGGGCGCGGGCTCGCCGAGAGCGGCGCAGACGTGGGCGGTGCGCACCCACCGGTTGCGGTACCAGCGGGCCTCGCCCCCGCGCAGCGCCACCCCGTGCACCATGCCGTCGCCGCTGAACCAGTGGTAGACCGCCGGGTCCACCTCGGCAACCGGGTTCGGCCCGTTGCGCAGGTAGCGCCCGTCGAGGTATTCGGGGATGCACCCGGTGACCTCGAGGTCGGTGGCGGTGACCTCCGCGCTCACCGGCGCCAGGACGTCTTCGAGGTAGGGATTGGCGGGCTTGGCGGTTGTCGTGGTCGCCATGGCTGAACTCCTATAACATTGTTATTTCAGCGTTATTGGCACCGTACGCCCCCGATGAGAAGATGGCAACGATGACTTCAGACGTTCAGCGCAGCGTTCGCCAGGACATGCTGTTCGCGGCGGTCGACCTGCTGCACGAACACGGCCCCGACGCGCTGCAGACCCGCAAGGTGGCCGGCGCCGCGGGCACCTCGACGATGGCGCTGTACACGCACTTCGGCGGGATGGGTGGGCTGATCGCGGAGGTGGCCGAGGAGGGCCTGCGGCAGTTCGACGCCGCGCTGGCCGCACCCGAGACCGGCGACCCGGTCGCCGACCTGTTCGTCATCGGCGCCGCCTACCGGCGCTACGCGATCAAGCGCCCGCACATGTACCGGCTGATGTTCGGCAGCACCAGCGCGCACGGCATCAACGCGCCCGCCCACAACGTCCTGACGCTGACGATCGGCGAGATCGAGCGCGGCTACCCCAGTTTCGCGCACGTCGTGCGCGCGGTGCACCGATGCGTGCAGGCCGGGCGCATCGGTGCCGGCGCGGCCGATGACGACGCGGCGGTGGTGGCGATAGCCGCCCAGTTCTGGGCGTCGATCCACGGCTTCGTCATGCTGGAGCTGGCCGGCTATTACGGCCAGGACAGCTCGGCCGTCGTCCCGGTGCTGGGTTCGATGACGTCGAACCTGCTTGTGGCCCTTGGGGATGCACCCGAGCGGGTGGCGCGCTCGCTGCAGACGGCGAGGGACGCCCACTGAGCACACGAAACCCCCGGGGTGGTGACCCCGGGGGTTTACGCGCGCCTGACTTACTTGACGGTGACGGTGGCGCCGGCGGCCTCGAGCTTGGTCTTGGCCTCGTCGGCGGCCTCCTTGGCGACCTTCTCCAGCAGCGGCTTGGGCGCGCCGTCGACCAGGTCCTTGGCCTCCTTGAGGCCCAAGCCGGAGACGATCTCGCGGACCACCTTGATGACGCCGATCTTCTTGTCGCCGGCGGACTCGAGGATCACGTCGAATTCCGACTGCTCCTCGGCGGCCTCGGCGGGCGCACCACCGGCGGCCGGGCCGGCCGCGGCAACGGCGACCGGGGCGGCCGCGGTGACCTCGAAGGTCTCCTCGAACTTCTTGACGAAGTCCGAGAGCTCCAGCAGCGTCATTTCCTTGAACGCGTCGAGCAGGTCGTCAGTAGACATCTTTGCCATGGGTGTGGGTCCTTCCTTGTTTTTCCAGGTTCCGGGTTGGGTTTTTATTCGGCTTCGGCCGGGGTTTCCGCAGCCTCAGCGGGTGCTTCGGAGGCTGCTTCCGGGGCGGGCTCCGCGGCGGCGGGCTCGGCGGAAGCTGCTGGTCCCTCTGCGGTTTTCTTCTCTTGCAACGCGGCCGCGAGCCGGGCGACCTGCGACGCCGGGGCGTTGAACAGCCCGGCCGCCTTGGCGAGGTTGCCCTTCATCGCGCCGGCCAGCTTGGCCAGCAGCACCTCGCGCGACTCGAGGTCGGCGATGCGCTCGACTTCGGCGACGGTCAGCGCGCGGCCGTCCATGTAGCCGCCCTTGATGACCAGCGCCTTGTGCTCCTTGGCGAAGGTCTTGATGGCCTTGGCGGCGTCGACCGGCTCGCCGGTGATGAACGCGATGGCCGTCGGGCCGGCGAAGAGTTCGTCGAGGCCGTCGACCCCGGCTTCCGAAGCAGCCCGCTTGACCAGCGTGTTCTTGGCCACCGAGTAGGTGGCCGACGCGCCCAGCGAGCGCCGCAGCTCGGCCAGATTGGCGACCGTCAGACCGCGGTACTCGGTGACCAGGGCCGCGGTCGATTCCTTGAACTGCTCGGCGATGTCCGCGACGGCGGTGGCCTTGTCAGCCCTGGCCATGCCTACCTCCTGAAGTGAAGTCATGCGACGTGTCGTCTCGATTCCCCGAAAAACGACGAACGCCCCGGCGCAGGAAGCGGCCGGGGCGTACAAACACGCCGGCGCGAGCCGGCGCTGATGCCTCGTCCTCCTGCGTGGGCCGCCGGGATACTCCCGGACCTTCAACCGATTGCTCGGTGACCGACGGTCTTCGGTGGAACGGCTAACACAATAGCGTGGCCTGCGCGGTCAGCCAAAACGGCGACTCAGCCGCCGGCTCGGGTGACGCCGAGGGCCAGCAGGACGAACACCGCCACCAGCAGGGCCACCCGCAGCCGGTGCAGCCGATCCCACCGGGCCGCGAGGTCGCGCGAGAGCTCACCGGTGGCCGGCCATTTGGCGATGCGGTTGTTGATCGGCAGCAGCAGGATGACCGTCAGCAGGACGACCAACGCCATCAGGCCGCCGGCGACGCCGTACAGCCAGTCGCGCGACGCGCCCCGCTCCTTGATGGCGAGCGCCGCCAACAGCAACAGGCTCAGCGCGTACCAGAACGGCATCGTCGTGCCCAGCGCCCGGGCGGCGCCGCCGCGGGCCGCCCGGAAGGCGTCGTCGGGCAGCCGCGCGATGAGCGGGTTGAAGAACACCGCGACCGCCAGCTCCACGCCCACCAACAGGCCGGTGATCACGACCGCGAGCGCGTCGATGCTGTGGTTCATGCCAGTCAGCGTAAGGAGCCGCCTCCGGCGGCCTGCGTCAGCCGAGGGCCGCGAGCCGGGCCGCGCCGATCAGACCGGCCGCACCGCCCAGCTCGCCGGGCACCACACGCAGCCCGGACAGGAAGCCCAGCCCGGCGTAGTCGGCCAGCTTCGCCCGCAGCGGGTCGAAGAGCAGCGACCCGGATTTGGACACCCCTCCCCCGATCACGACGAGGTCCAGATCGCAGACCGCGCCGACCGAGGCGATCATCGCGGCGAGCGCGTTCGCCGATCGGCGAAAGGCCCGCTGGGCCAACGGGTCTCCGGCCGCCGCCGCGGCGGCCAGGTCCCTGGCGCCCGCGCCGGGCGGCGCCGCCCACCCGTTATCCCGCGCCCAGCGCACCATCCACGGCCCGGACGCCACCGTCTCCACGCAGCCGCGGCCGCCGCAGGCGCACGGCGGCCCGTCCAGTTCGACCACGATGTGCCCGACGTGACCGGCGTTGCCGGTGCGCCCGGCGTAGGGGACGCCGTCGAGCACCAGGCCGCCGCCCACCCCGGTGGAGACCACCATGCCCAGCAGGAATCGGGCGTCGGGACCCGCGCTGCGGCCCGCGCCGATCCAGTGCTCCCCCAACGCCATGCACAGGCCGTCGCCGCCCAGCACCACCGGCACCCCGGGCACCGCGGCGGCGACCCTGTCGCGCAGCGGGAAACGGTCCCAGCCCGCGATGTTGATCGGGCTGACCGACCCGGTGTGCAGGTCGATCGGCCCGGCCGAGCCGATGCCGACGGCGGTGATCGGGCCCTCGGCGGCCCGCACCGCGTCGGCGATCATCGCCTCGACGACGGCCCACACGTCGCCGGCGGCGGCCGCGGCCGGGGTGGGGCGGATCGCGGTGTACATCAGCGCGCCGCCCGAATCGGCCAGTGCGGCCGCGATTTTGGTGCCGCCGATGTCCAGACAGAGGGTGGCCATGGCGCTCAGTGCCGGTGGGTGTTGTCGGGTTGGCGCGGGTCGCCGGGATGCTCGTAGCCCGGCGCGAGCCGCACCAGCTCGGCGCGGCGCGCGTGCAGCCACAGCCGGAAGGCGCGCCGCCGCGCGGCGCCGCGCAGATGCTCGGCGATCACCGGCCGCACCTCGTCCAGCGGTGGAGCGACCGACACCGTTGTGCGCCAGCCGTTTTCACCCTGCGCGGCCGCGGCGAACCGCAGCGGGTTGCGGGCGTGATAGGCGGCCACCTCGTCGTCGGTGACGGTCACCGCGGCGGTGACGTCGGCGAACAGAGCCCGGGCGAGCGGATCGGCCAGCACGGCCGCGGCGACGCTGCCGATCTCCAGCCGCGCGGTCACGTCGGGCAGCAGCTCCGCCTCGGGGGGCGCTGCGCGCGAGCTCAGCCCGCGCGCGGCCGCCTCGGCGGCGACCACCCGTTCGGTCACGATGAGCTGGGTCAGCCAGCGCCGCAGTTGGCGGCCCTCGCTGGTGCCGGCGGTCGGCAGCGCGCCCGCCCCCCGCGCGGCCCGCAGCCGCGTTTCGGCCGCGTCGATCTCGCCGGACGACACGGGGATGCCGGCGACGGTCGCGATCGGGTGCCCGCTCATGTCACCGTCACCCGCGCCGCGGGCGAGTAGACCAGCCGCCCGGCGCAGCCGATGCGCACCAGCGCCCACCACTCGCCGGGTTCCAGCCAGGCCGGCGGGGCCACTCGGAAGCCGAGGTCGACGGTGCCGCGGGCGGGCAGGACCGCGCCGATCGCGGCGGGGCCCATCCATTCCCACGTGCCCCAGGGGCTGATCAGGTGCGCCTCGAGCGCCAGGTCGGCCCGGGCGTGGGTGCCGACGGTGACGGTCAGGTCGCCCGCTTCGCCCGGCCGCAGCGTGACCTCGGTGGGCCCGTCGGCAAGGTAGACCAGCTCGCCGGGGTCCACCGGTGCGCCGCCCACCGCGACCACGCACACGTCCTCGACCCCCTGCCGCCAGGCGGCGGGGATCTCCTCCCCGGTGAGGCGCAACTCGGCCCGGACCGGGTAGAGGCCCGGTTCCGCCCCCGGCGGGATCGACACCACCACGTCGGCCTCCAGGTGGCCGCCGCTGCCCAGGGTGAAGGGCAGCTCGGCGGGCGCGGCCGACCAGCCGTCGGGGCACGCGAGCACAACCCCGCCGCGCAGCGTGGCGTCGCTGCAGTCGCTGACCGCGGTGACGCGCAGCGCCACCTCGCCGCCGGGCTGCGCGTTGACCAGCGGCGGGTGCAGGTGGGCGACCGCCGGCAGGCCGCCGAGCGGTGCCGGGCCCCGGTTGTGCAGCCAATAACGGGCGTAGAGCGGCTGGGCGGCCTCGGCGTCCGGCGCCAGCGCCGCGGGGCCCGACGGCGTCGCGGGCAGCTCGATCCGGGCCAGCACGGTCGCCACCTGGTAGCCGTGCAGGTCGACCGAATCCAGCCGCTCGGCGGGAGTCTCGAGAAGATCGGCGCGCCGCAGGTCGCCGAACGCCGCGACGTCCGAGCCGAGGACCACGCGCGCGCCCGCCCCGGTCGTTTCCACCAACCGCAGGGCGACCGCGTTCGGGTCGAGCGGCGCGGCGCTGCCCGCGGTCAACGGGTTGCCGGCCGCCTTGAGGGCAGCCAGGTGGACCGAGTCGGCGGGCTCGACGCGCAGCAGTGCACCCGCGGGCGGCAGCGCACCGGGCCGCCGGCCCCCGGCGACGGCGAGCAGCGGCTGCGAGAACTGCGCGCTGCGGGTGGGGATGTCCGCGCGCCGCCAGTCGCCGTCGCCGCTGACCAGCGCGTAGTCGAAGTCGTGGGTCCAGTGCTGCAGCTGGAAGTTGGAGCCGTCCGGCGCGGTGCGGCGCGGGTCGTCGATCCAGATGCCCGACGGCCAGCCGGTGCACGAGCGCATCAGAGCGGTGTGCAGGGTGCCCTCGGTGTCGACGGCGAAGCTGGGCACCCCCCGGTTGAGCAGGGCGACGGTGCGGTCGTCGAACGCGTCGGTTCCCGACGCGGGCTGCTGCGCGACGACGATCTCGGCATCGCCGAGGTCCTCGGCCAGCGCGGCGATCTCGGCCCGCAGGTCCTCCTCGTCGCGGCCGTCGATCACCAGCACCGGCAGCGCCCCCAGCGGACGGAGGTCGGCGCCCGGCACCCACACCGCGGCCAGCGGCGCCTCGGCCGGCACCCACACCCGCGCCCGGCCGGTCGCCGCCAGCTGGCGGTCCAGCTCTTTGGCGTACACCGGATCGGCGTGGTCCAGCACCGCGGCGGCGAAGGCGTTGCGGACCGGGCCGCCCAGCGCGATCCGCACGTCGGGCAGGTTGGAATCCACCGCGAGGTGGCCGTAGCGCGGCTTATCCGCGGCGCTGCAGGTGGCCGTGACTCCGGCGCGGACCAGCGCCACCATCAACTCGCGCGCCAGCGGCCCGGACACCGTCTCCGCCGGCGACACCACCTCGGCGACCGAGATCGCCCGCGCGCCGGCCCCCGACACCCGGACCCGGGCCGCCGAGGACAGGCCGAACCAGCCGTACGCCGGGTTGTCCAACGTCCAGAGGTGCCGGGCGGCGTCCACGGCGCGCGACCCGTCGTGCAGCAGGGCGAAACCCCGGCCGACGACGGCGTCGCCCACGTCGCTGACCGGCATGGCGCCCGGCACCGGGCACGGCCAGCGCAGCCGCACCAGCTGATCGGCGCCGGTGAAGTCGTCGATCGTGGTGCGGCAGTCGACCCGCGCGACGCCGCGCCACAGCGTCAGGGTCTGGGTGTAACGCAGCAGCGTGCCGATCCGGCCGCGCACCACCACCCGCTGACCGAGGGGCCCGTGAAAGGCCTGCACCCG
Organism: Mycobacterium sp. NTMscope_Eco_3; assembly: GCF_976985685.1. Taxonomy (NCBI): domain Bacteria; kingdom Bacillati; phylum Actinomycetota; class Actinomycetes; order Mycobacteriales; family Mycobacteriaceae; genus Mycobacterium; species Mycobacterium sp. NTMscope_Eco_3. The sequence goes on from NZ_CDRJYZ010000001.1 coordinate 4,560,655, forward strand.
CGCCGGCGCTTCCGACGAGCACACCACCGGGCCCTTGGGCAGCAGATGCCACGGGCCCTCGCCCTGCGTCGGGTGCGACGGGTATTCCTCGTAGACGGCGAGCTCGTTGCCGACCCGCCCGTCGGCGATCAGCTCGCGGTCCCCCTGGCCGGACAAGCCGATCAGCGACGCGACCGCCCCGCCGCGGGCCGCGTCGACCTCGACCCGGTAGTGCTCGTTGGCGATCACCGCTCCCGGCACCGGCTCCCAGCCGGGCGCCCGGTTGTCGGTGGGAACCAGCCGGTAGGCCCGCCAGCCCAGCGACCCGACGTCGCGGGCCAGCCAGCTGACCGAGCTCCCGTCGTGCTCGACCAGGGCGGGCACCTCGGCGCCGTCGGCGTCCAGCACCCGCACGCCCGCGCGCAGCGGCGGATCGACCCGGGCGGTGACGACGTCGGTGCGCCGGTGGGCCAGCGGGTTCCACACGACGACGTCGCCGTCGATCGCCCCGGACAAAAGCGCCAGCGACGTGTCCCGGGCCGCGCGGCCCAGCTCCCACGCGTCGCGCCAGCCGGTCAACAGGTCGAGGTAGACCTGGTCGGATTCCGAGCCGGTAATCGCGTCGTGGTGCGCGCCGTAGGCCAGCTGCACCCACGCCTTGGCCAAGGCCGCATGCGGGTAGTCGGCGCCGGTCATCAGCGCCGCGAAGACCGCGAACCGCTCGGCCGCCACCACGGCGTGCTCGGCGGCCCGGTTGGCTTGTTTGGTGTCGATGTAGGACACGTCCTTGCCCGTGTAGATCGGGTTCATGTCCCGGGTCTGCGGCGACGGTTCTCGAGGCGCGCCGCGCCCGTGCGCCAGCTCGGCGCGCACCGCCGCGAAGAACTCGCGCGGCAGCGCGCACACGAATCGCGGCCAGGTGTAGCGGGCCGCCCAGTCGCGATGGATCGCGGTGACCCACGTGTTGGGCGGCGTGTAGTCGGTGCCGACGGGCAGCAGCACGTTGCGGGTCAGCGCCACCGTTTTGAGCTGATCGAACAACTCGTAGGTGGCGTCGGAGGCCTCACTGAGCGACGCGGCGGAGTCCATCCACCAGCCGGCCGAATAATGCGCGGGCATGTAGTGGGTGAGCAGGCCGCGGCCCGACGGGGAGATCCACTCGAACTCGCTGCAGAACTGCATGCCGCCCAGGCCGCCGTCGCTGTGCGCCGGACCCCACTGGTGATGCGGTCCCCGGGCCCACGAACTCGACGTCAGGCCGGCGTCGGCGGCCAGCCCCGGGAACTGCGGGTCGTGGCCGAACACGTCCAGCTGCCACGCGGTCGCCGGGTCAGCACCCAGGACGTGGCGCTGAAAACCCGTGCCGTGCACCAGGTTTCGGATGGTTGTTTCCGGGCTGGTGAGGTTGGTGTTGGGTTCGTTGTAGGTGCCGCCCATCACCTCGACGCGGCCCTGCGCGATGAACCGGCGCAGGTCGGCGCGGTCCTCGGGCCGGGTGTCCCAATACGGCTTGAGGTAATCCACCTCGGCGAGCACGAACTTGTACTCGGGCTCCCGGCGCGCCATCTCCAGATGGGCGTGCACGAGTCCGAAGCCGTTGGTCTGCCGGGCACGCCCTGGCGGGTCCTCGGTCCATTCGCTGGTGTAGGCGCCCTGGGTGTTCCACCACACCGGGTCGTAGTGGAAATGACTGACCATGAACATGGTCCAGCCGGGCTCGGCGACCGTGAAGTCGAACGGCAGGTGCGCGCGGCCGGCGTGCACCCGCGCCGACCGGCGTTCGCCGACGACCGGGCGGTCCACGGTGACCGGGACCTCGACGAGCCCGTCGCCGATATCGGCGACCGCCTCCCCGCTCAGGCCGTCCCCGTCGATGCGGACCCGCGTCGGCTCGCGCACCCCGGCGACGGTGACGCGCGCCAGCTGCAGCGGGTCTTCCGGCGGCCCGACGAAAAGCTCCGTGGACTCCGCCGAAACCAGCTGCATCCCCGCACTTTACGGCGGCGCGGCGAACCGAGAAACCCGTCGCCTGACCACGAACCTGTCCCATTGGTGGAAAGCTCGGTGCCATGGCGGATCTGACCACCCAACTGGCCGACCAGCTCGACTGGCACTGGCGCAACCAGTTGCGCCCTCGCCTGGGCGGCATGACCGACGACGAGTACTTCTGGCAGCCGGTGCCCCACTGCTGGACCGTGCACCCGGACGGGTCGATCGACTTCGCGTTCCCGGCGCCCAGCCCGGCGCCGTTCACCACGATCGCGTGGCGCATGGCGCACGTCATTGTCGGTGTGTTCGCGATGCGTGCCCATCATCATTTCGGTGGACCGTCCGCCGATTACCAGAGTTGGAACTACGCCACCACCGCCGCCACCGCCCTGCGGCAACTGGACGAGACGTACGCGGTGTGGATCAACGGTGTACGGTCGCTGTCCGCCGCCGACCTGACCCGCCGCTGCGGCGCGGCCGAAGGGCCGTACGCCGACTACCCGCTGAGCGAGCTGGACTTGCACATCAATCGGGAAGCGATCCACCATGGCGCCGAAATCGCTTGTCTGCGCGACCTTTACGTTCACAACAGGATGGATTGACAATGCCCGCCCTCGCCCCGCCGGTGGCCGACGAACGCAGCGCCCTGCGCGAATTCCTCGCGTTCCACCAGAGCGCGTATTTCGCCGTGTCGTACGGCCTCACCGACGAACAGGCCCGCTCGACGCCCTCGGTCAGCGCGCTGTCGATCGGCGGGCTGGTCAAGCACGCCACCGGGATGCAGCGCAGCTGGATGGCGCGCGTCGCCGCCGCGCCGGACGCGCCGCCGAAAGACACCCGCCCGTTCGAGCAGATCAGCAAGGAGTTCGCCGACCAGCACGTGATGCGGGCCGACGAGACGCTGGACGGGCTGCTGCGCGCCTTCGAGGCCCAGAACGCGGAATCGCTTCGGCTGGTCGAGACCGCGGACCTCGATGCCGCGGTGCCCGTCCCGCGGGACATCCCGTGGTTCCCCAAGGACCAGCGGGCCTGGTCGGTGCGCTGGGTGATCCTGCACGTGATCAACGAGCTGGCCCGGCACGCCGGGCATGCCGACATCATCCGGGAGGCGATCGACGGCGCCACCATGTACGAGCTGATCGCCGGGCTCGAAGGCTGGGCGATCCAGGGGTGGGTGCAGCCGTGGCGGGGTGGGGATCGCCCCCGGTAGAGATTGGGACTTGCCAGCACCGGTTTGGCAGACTGCTGGAATGAGCTCTACCAAACATCGAGAGGTGGCCAAGCTCGACCGGGTGCCGTTGCCGGTCGAAGCGGCCCGGGTAGCGGTGACCGGTTGGCAGGTCACCCGCTCCGCCGCTCGCATCGTCACCAAGCTGCCGGGCAGGGGCCCGTGGCAGCAGAAGGTGATCAAGCAACTCCCCCAGACCTTCGCCGACCTGGGACCGACGTACGTCAAGTTCGGGCAGATCATCGCGTCGAGCCCGGGCGCGTTCGGCGAGTCGCTGTCCCGGGAGTTCCGCGGCCTGCTGGACCGGGTGCCCCCCGCCGACTCCGGCGAGGTACACAAGCTGTTCATCGAGGAGCTCGGCGCCGACCCGTCCGAACTGTTCGCCAGCTGGGACGAGGAGCCGTTCGCGTCGGCCTCCATCGCCCAGGTGCACTACGCGACCCTGCACAGCGGCGAGGAGGTCGTCGTCAAGATCCAGCGGCCGGGCATCCGCCGCCGGGTCGCCGCCGACCTGCAGATCCTCAAACGCTTCGCCCAGGCCGTCGAGGTGGCCAAGCTGGGCCGGCGGCTGTCCGCGCAGGACGTCGTCGCCGACTTCTCGGACAACCTGGCCGAGGAGCTCAATTTCCGGCTGGAGGCGCAGTCGATGGAGGCGTGGGTGTCGCACCTGCACACCTCCCCGCTGGGCCGCAACATCCGGGTGCCGCAGGTGTATTGGGACTTCACCAGCGACCGGGTGCTGACGATGGAGCGGGTGTCGGGCATCCGCATCGACGACGTCGCCGCCATCCGCAAGGCCGGTTTCGACGGCGTCGAGCTGGTGAAGGCGCTGCTGTTCTCGCTATTCGAAGGCGGGCTGAGGCACGGGCTGTTCCACGGCGACCTGCACGCGGGCAACCTCTATGTGGACGACCAGGGCCGCATCGTGTTCTTCGACTTCGGCATCATGGGCCGCATCGATCCCCGGACCCGCTGGCTGCTGCGCGAATTGGTGTACGCGCTGCTGGTCAAGAAGGACCACGCCGCGGCGGGCAAGATCGTGGTGCTGATGGGCGCGGTCGGCACCATGAAGCCCGAAGCCGAGGCCGCCAAGGACCTGGAAAAGTTCGCCACCCCGCTGACCATGCAGACGCTGGGCGACATGTCGTATGCCGACATCGGCCGGCAGCTGTCCGCCCTGGCCGACGCCTACGACGTCAAGCTGCCCCGCGAGCTGGTGCTGATCGGCAAACAGTTCCTCTACGTCGAGCGCTACATGAAGCTGCTGGCGCCGAAATGGCAAATGATGTCGGATCCGCAATTGACCGGGTATTTCGCGAACTTCATGGTCGAAGTCAGCCGCGAACACTCCTCCGACGTCGAGGTTTAGGAGCGCCGCGGTGCAGGTGCGCACGGGATACGCCCTATCAGGCGACCTGAAGCTGTACTACGAGGACATGGGCGACGTCGACGACCCGCCCGTCCTGCTGATCATGGGACTGGGAGCCCAGCTGGTGTTGTGGCGCACCGCGTTCTGCGAAAAGCTGGTCGACCGGGGTCTGCGCGTCATCCGGTACGACAACCGCGACGTCGGCCTGTCCAGCAAGACCCGGTACGGCAGCTCGGGGCAGCCGCTGGCCACGCGGTTGGCCCGGTCCTGGCTGGGCCTGCCCAGCAACGCGGTCTACAAGCTCGAGGACATGGCCGACGACGCCGCGGCCGTGCTCGATCACCTGGGCATCGAGCGCGCCCACGTCGTCGGCGCGTCGATGGGCGGCATGATCGCCCAGATCTTCGCCGCGCGCTTCCGCGAGCGGACCCGAACCCTGGCGATCATCTTCTCCAGCAACAACGCGGCCCTGCTGCCGCCGCCGGCGCCGCGCGCGTTGCTGGCGCTGCTGAAAGGGCCGCCGCCGGACTCGCCGCGGGAGGTGATCATCGACAACGCGGTGCGCGTCGGCAAGATCATCGGAAGCCCGCGCTACCGGGTGCCCGACGAACAGGCCCGCGCCGAGGCCGCCGAGGGGTACGACCGCAACTACTACCCGCAGGGCGTGGCGCGGCACTTCGCCGCCGTGCTGGGCAGCGGGAGCCTGCGGCGCTACAACCGGGGCACCGTCGCTCCCACCGTGGTGATCCACGGCCGGGCGGACAAGTTGATGCGGCCCTTCGGGGGCCGCGCGGTGGCCCGCGCCATCGACGGCGCCCGATTGGTGTTATTCGACGGGATGGGTCATGATCTGCCACAGCAGTTGTGGGACCAGGTGGTCGGCGTGCTGACAAACAATTTCGCTAGGGCGTGCTGAGCCAAAAAGCATTCTGCCGAAACGTTTCCCCGCATTTTCAGTCCAAGGCGGCGGGTTGTACGGTTGTCGAAGGAGGATGGGTGTAGCGATGGTCAAGCTGGAGCCGTATTACGAAGAGTCGCAGGCGACCTACGACATTTCGGACGACTTCTTCGCGTTGTTCCTCGACCCCAACATGGTGTACACCTGCGCCTATTTCAAAGACGATGACATGACGCTGGCCGAGGCGCAGCTGGCCAAGCTGGACCTGGGGCTGGACAAGCTGAACCTGGAGCCGGGCATGACGGTGCTCGACGTCGGGTGCGGCTGGGGTGGGGCCGTGGTCCGGGCGCTGGAGAAATACGACGTGAATGTCATCGGCATCACGCTCAGCCGCAACCACTACGCGCGCACCAAGGCCAGGCTGGCCGAGATCCCGACGACGCGGCGGGCCGAGGCCCGGCTGCAGGGGTGGGAAGAGTTCGACGAGCACGTCGACCGGATCATCAGCTTCGAGGCCTTCGACGCGTTCAAAAAGGAACGCTGGCCCGCGTTCTGGGACTGGGCCTACGAAACCCTCCCCAACGACAGCCGGATGCTGATGCACAGCATCTTCACCTACCCGCAATCGCACTGGAAAGAAGTCGGCATCAAAATCACGATGTCGGACCTGCGTTTCCTGCACTTCCTCGGCAAGGAAATCTTTCCCGGCGGGCAGATGTGCGGCGAAGCCGACATCGTCGACCTTTCGCGAGCCAGCGGGTTCACCCTCGAGCAGGCGCAATACCTGCAGCCGCACTACGCCCGGACGCTGGACACGTGGGCGGCCAACCTCGAGGCCAATCGCGAGCGCGCGATCGCCCTGCAGTCCCAAGAGGTCTACGACCGGTTCATGCGCTACCTGACGGGCTGCGCGAACCTCTTCCGCAAAGGGATCTCCAACGTGGCCCAGTACACGCTCACCAAGTAGCGTCGGCGGAAAGTAGAGTTTGGCTGCGCGGTCGGGCCCGCGACGCGCGCTCGCACCCTTAGGAGACGATGCCTCGCCGTTGGGTATCGTTGCTGCTCAACCGGACGCCTCGATGCGCGCGCAACCAGGGGCAGCGAACGTCATCCAGGAGAACAGGACGAAAATGGCTGAGCAACCGACTGGCCCGACGAAGACGCGGACGCGCTCGGAAGACATTCAGGCGCATTACGACGTCTCCGACGAGTTCTTCGGCCTGTTCCAGGATCCGTCGCGGATCTACAGTTGCGCCTACTTCGAGCGCGACGACATGACCCTGGAAGAGGCCCAGTACGCGAAGATCGACCTCAACCTCGACAAGCTTGACCTCAAGCCCGGCATGACCCTGCTCGACATCGGCTGCGGGTGGGGCAGCACCATGAAGCGCGCCGTCGAGCGGTTCGACGTCAACGTCATCGGCCTGACGCTGTCCAAGAACCAGCACGCCCGCGCCGAGGCGTTGCTCGGGTCCATCGACACCGGTCGCTCGCGGGAGGTGCGGCTGCAGAACTGGGAGGACTTCTCCGAGCCGGTCGACCGCATCGTGTCGATCGAGGCCTTCGAGCACTTCGGCCACGAGAACTACGACGACTTCTTCAAGCGGACCTACGAGATCATGCCCGCCGACGGCCGCATGACCGTCCAGAGCAGCGTCAGCTACCACCCGTACGACCTGGCCGCGCGGGGCAAGAAGCTGAGCTTCGAGACGGCGCGGTTCATCAAGTTCATCGTCACCGAGATCTTCCCCGGCGGCCGGCTGCCCTCCACCCAGATGATGGTCGATCACGGCGAGAAGGCCGGTTTCGTTGTGCCCGAACCTCTTTCGTTGCGGCCGCACTACATCAAGACCCTGCACATCTGGGGTGACACGCTCGAGTCGAACCGGGACAAGGCCATCGAGGTCACTTCCGAAGAGGTCTACAACCGCTACATCAAATACCTGCGCGGCTGCGAGCACTACTTCACCGAGGAGATGCTCGACGTCAGCCTGGTGACCTACCTCAAGCCCGGCGCGGCCGCCTGAATTCCGCGGCGCCTGTCGGATCGGCGCTGCGCGGTTCGTCGAGTAGGTAGAGAGTGGAGCAGACGGCTTCGCTCACTTACCGGAGGTGACGACCATGCAGTACTTCGCCTTGTTGATCAGCAAGGAGCAGGACCGTACGCCCGACGATGCCGCCGCCGCGATGGCGGCATTCGAGACCTTTCACGCCAAGGCCGGGCCGGCGATCAAGGCCGGTGACGCGCTGGCGCCCGCCGCGGCCGCAGTGGCCATCACCGGCGGTCCCGACGCGCCGACGGTCACCGACGGCCCCTTCGCCGAGGCCGCCGAGGTGGCATGCGGCTATTACATCTTCGAAGCCGAAAACCTCGACGAGGCGCTTGCGCTGGCGCGCGACGTCCCGGTCGCCGCGTTCGGGGCGGTGGAGCTGTGGCCGGTGGTCCACGCGGTCGAGCCGTCCCGCGCGCTCACCGGCAACGACTGGCTCGCACTGCTGCTGGAGCCCCCCGAATCCGCGCACACACCGGGCACCCCGGAGTGGGAGGCGGTGGCGGCCAAGCACGTCGATCTGCACGCCGCCGCCGGCGATCACGTGATCGGCGGCGCCGCGCTGCACGACCGGACCACGGCGACGACCGTGCGGGTGCGCGACGGCGAGGTCCTCATCACCGACGGGCCGTACGCGGAGGGCGCCGAAATCGCCACCGGGATCTACCTGTTGAGCGCCGCCGACCGTGACGAGGCCGTCAAGATCGGCTCGATGATCCCCGCCTCGGCAGTGCACCTGCGCCAGCTGGCGGGGGTCTCCGGCCTGTAGGCAGATGGCCGACCTGGACGGCGTCTTCCGCCGGGAGTGGGGCCCGGCCGTGGCCGCGCTCGCGCGGTGGTCGGGTGACCTCACCGTCGCCGAGGACGCCGTCCAGGAGGCCTGCGCCGAAGCGCTGCGCACCTGGCCGCGCGACGGGGTACCCGTCAACCCGGGCGGTTGGCTGGTGACCGTCGGCCGTAACCGCGCCCGCGATCGCCTGCGCCGCGAATCCGTGCGCCCCGGAAAGGAATTGGCCGCCGTGCTGGACGACATCAGGGCACGCACCGAGCACACCGACCCGCATCCGGTTCGCGATGACGAGTTGCGGATGATGTTCACCTGCGCGCACCCGGCGCTGGACCGGCAATCGCAACTGGCGCTGACGCTGCGGCTGGTGTCCGGCCTGACCGTCGTCGAAATCGCCCGCGCTCTGTTGCAGACCGAGGCGGCGATCGGCCAGCGAATCACGCGCGCCAAGAACAAGGTTCGGCACGCCAACATCCCGCTGCGCGTCCCGCCCGCCGAGCTGCTGCCCGAGCGCACCCCGCACGTGCTGGGTTGCGTGTATTCGGTGTTCACCGAGGGCTACTGGTCGACCGCGGGCCCGTCGGCCATCCGTGACGACCTGTGCGACGAAGGGATCCGGCTGGGCGGCGAGCTGTGCGCGCTGCTGCCCTCCGAGCCGGAGGCGCACGCGCTGTCCGCCCTGATGCTGCTGCACGATTCGCGACGCGCGACCCGGGTGGACGGGTCCGGGATGCTGGTGCCGCTCGAGGATCAGGACCGCCGCCGGTGGGACCGCGCCCGCATCGCCCGCGGGCTCGAGCGGTTGCGGCGGGCCCAGGGTTCGACGGGCGCCTATCTGCCCCAGGCGGTGATCGCCGCCCTGCATGCCACGGCCCCGTCCTGGGAGCACACGGACTGGAGCGCCATCTGCTCGGCCTATGACCGGCTGTGGCAGATCACCGGTTCGCCGGTGGTGGCCGCCAATCGCGCGCTGGCGATCGGGTTTCGCGACGGTCCCGACGCCGGGCTGGCGGCCCTGGACGCCGTGGCGGGCGATCCGCGGCTCGCCCGCTCGAACCTCGTCGCGACCGTGCGCGCCGACCTGTTGCGCCGCGCGGGCCGACCGGCCGATGCGCTCACCTGGTACCGAACGGCGTTGGAGTCCAACGGGTCTGAGCCGGGCCGGGCGTTCCTGCGTCGCCGCATCGCCGAGTGCGGGGGCTGACGCTCACCCGCGAGCAGACGCAGAATCGCACCGCCGGGGCGATTATTGTGCGATTCTGCGTCTGCTCGCGAGAAAAACTCAGGCCTCGGAGAAGTTGCGGGTGACCGCCGGGTCCACCGGAATGCCCGGGCCCGTCGTCGTCGACACCGTGATCTTCTTCAGGTAGCGGCCCTTCGACGCGGACGGCTTGAGCCGCAGCACCTCGTCGAGCGCGGCGCCGTAGTTCTCGGCCAGGGACTTCTCGTCGAAGGAGGCCTTGCCGATGACGAAGTGCAGGTTGGCCTGCTTGTCGATGCGGAAGTTGATCTTGCCGCCCTTGATGTCGGCCACGGCCTTGGCGACGTCGGGGGTGACGGTGCCGGTCTTGGGGTTCGGCATCAGGCCGCGCGGGCCGAGCACCCGCGCGATGCGACCGACCTTGGCCATCTGGTCCGGGGTCGCGATCGCGGCGTCGAATTCCAGCCAGCCGCCCTGGATCTTCTCGATCAGGTCGTCGCTGCCGACGATATCGGCGCCGGCGGCCTGCGCCTGCTCGGCCTTGTCGCCGACCGCGAACACCGCGACCCGGGCGGTCTTGCCGGTGCCGTGCGGCAGGTTCACCGTGCCGCGGACCATCTGGTCCGCCTTGCGCGGGTCGACGCCCAGCCGGATCGCCACCTCGACGGTGGCGTCCTGCTTGCTCGACGACGTTTCCTTGGCGAGCTTGGCCGCCTCCAGCGGGGAGTACAGGCTGTTGCGGTCCACCTTCTCGGCGGCGGCGCGGTATGCCTTGCTGTTCTTGCTCATTGATTCATCCAATCTGGTGTTGGGTCGTGGTTACCGGGCCGAAGCCAGCCCTCCCACGGGGTGATGCGGGGTACTACTCGACGGTGATGCCCATCGACCGGGCGGTGCCGGCGATGATCTTGGCGGCCGCGTCGATGTCGTTGGCGTTCAGGTCGGCCTTCTTGGTCTCGGCGATCTCCTTGACCTGATCCCAGCTGACCTTGGCGACCTTGGTCTTGTGCGGCTCGGCCGAGCCCTTGCCGACACCGGCGGCCTTGAGCAACAGCTTGGCGGCGGGCGGGGTCTTGAGCGCGAAGGTGAAGCTGCGGTCCTCGTAGACCGTGATCTCGACCGGGATGACCTGACCGCGCTGGTTCTCCGTGGCGGCGTTGTACGCCTTGCAGAACTCCATGATGTTGACGCCGTGCTGACCGAGCGCGGGCCCGACCGGCGGCGCCGGGTTGGCCTGCCCCGCCTGGATCTGAAGCTTGATCAGCCCGACGACTTTCTTCTTCGGGGCCATGAGATGTTGTTCGTTCCTTCCTGGTTTGTGCCCGGCGGATGCGCCGGTTTAGAGCTTGGAGACTTGGCTGAAGGTCAGTTCGACCGGCGTTTCGCGGCCGAAGATCGACACCAGCACCTTGAGCTTCTGCTGCTCGCCGTTGACCTCGCTGATCGTGGCGGGCAGCGTCGCGAACGGCCCGTCCATGACCGTCACCGATTCGCCGACCTCGTAGTCGACCTCGATGGTCGGACGTTCCAGCCCGCCGGCCTCGGCGGCGGTGGCGGTGGCCGCCGCGCCCTTGGCGGCCTTCTTCGTCGCGCCGCGCGGCAGCAGGAACTTGACCACGTCGTCGAGCGTCAGGGCCGACGGTCGCGAGGTCGCCCCGACGAACCCGGTGACCCCGGGGGTGTTGCGCACCGCGGCCCAGGAGTCGTCGGTCAAGTCCATGCGCACCAGGATGTAGCCGGGCAGCACCTTGCGATTGACCTGTTTGCGCTGGCCGTTCTTGATCTCGGTGACCTCTTCGGTGGGCACCTCCACCTGGAAGATGTAGTCCCCGACGTCGAGGTTCTGCACACGCGTTTCGAGGTTGGCTTTGACCTTGTTCTCGTATCCCGCGTAGGAGTGGATGACATACCAGTCGCCGGGCTTGCTGCGCAGTTCCGCCTTGAGCGCGACGGCCGGGTCGGCCTCTTCGGCCGGCTCGTCGGGCGCCCCGGCGGTGTCGGTGGTCTCGTCCGTGGTCGCGTCGGTGGCCCCGGAATCCGCCGAGGTGGCCGCGTCGCCCGAAACCTCAGCAGCCGCGGAAGCCTCGGCGGCTTCGGAGGCTTCGGTGGTCTCTTTCAGGTCGACCGCGTCACCCGCGGACGGGTCACCGTCGAAGGTAGTCACGGTGTGAGTCCTCTCTGTCACTTTGAAGGCGGCGTCACTTTTGAAAGCGGCGTCGCTCGCTCAGCCGAACACCAACAGCACCAGCTTGGTCAGGCCGAAATCCGCCAGGCCGACCAGCGCCACCATGAAGGCCAGGAAGGCCAGCACGACGGAGGTGTACGTGAGCATCTGCTTGCGGTTGGGCCAGATGACCTTCCGCATCTCCGCAACGACCTGCTTGAGGTAGTTGTAGACGAACACGAACGGGTTGGCCCGACTGTCCGCGGACTTCTTCAGCTTGGCCGCTTTCTTGGCCCCGCCGGACTTGGAGGCGCCCTTCTTGGCCTTTTCCTTGCCGGAGACCTCGAGTTCGTCCGGCGACCCGGCGTCGGCGTCCTCGCCGGCGTCGGCCGCCTTCTGGCGGGACCGCTTACCGGTTGGGCGCTGTGGCCGCGCCACCACCGCCGTCCGGACGCCGCTCGCGCGGCCGTCCGTGGTGTCAGTGCCGTCGCTTGCGGCGTCGTTGGCAACGTCGCCTTCGTCGCTCACCGCACGCTCCTTTGTTTGCTAGTACCCCGAGAGCCGTCCCATCGGTGGCGGCACGTCTTCCAGTGTCCACCATGGCACAGTCCTGGTGTCCGGTTCCTCCTCAGGCCGCGGGCCTGCGTCGTCACCAGACGCTCGAATCCGGTGTCCCGTCCGTCTTCAGCAGGGGCGACAGGACTTGAACCTGCAACCTGCGGTTTTGGAGACCGCTGCTCTGCCAGTTGAGCTACGCCCCTTCGCGGTTGGCAGGCCAACCTGCGCTTACCTACCGGGGCTTACATGACACGCGCGCCTTCCGATTGCTCGACTCACGGAAAGCGCGCTGGTGCTGGGAAAACCCCGAGGTCCGAGTGTACATCGGACGAGGAGTCAGATACTAATTACGCCGTTCTGACGACCTGGCCGGAGTCCGGATCCCAGCGCAGGTTCGCGGAGTTGTCGGCGTACTGACCCATCAGCGTGGTGTATGCCTCCAGGACCACCTCGTCGTGCTCGTTGGTGCAGATGTTCTTGGTGACGACGATGTCGGCGCCGAACCGCTCGTCCACCGAAACGATGTCCATGCGGGCCCACAGCTTGTCGCCGGCCTTGATCGGCTTGGTGAACACGAACCGCTGATCGACCTGGACGATCACCAGCGTCTCCATGCCGATGTCGACGTGCCGGAAGAAATCCAGCTGAACCAGCTTGGCGAAGATGGTCCCGAAGGTCAGCGGCGCGACGATCGCGTCGTGGCCGAGATCGGCGGCGGCGTCTTCGTCGTAGTGGGCCGGGTGACGGTTTTTGATGGCCAGCGCGAACTGACGGAGTTGTTCCCGCCCCACGACGAAGTAGTCAGGGTAGCGCCAGATCATCCCCCTGATGTCTGTCTTGAGCGCCATGGGCCTACGCGAGTGTCGCGGACGCGATCGCCCTGCCGAAGATCTTCTTGCCGCCGGTGGTGGCCGTGAGCGCGATGGTCACTGACTTGGTCTCCGGGTCCGCCGACTTCACCCGGCCGCTGAAGACCAGCTCGGCGCCCTTGCCGTCGTTGGGCACCGGCACCACGGCGGTGAACCGCACGTTGTACTCGGTCACCGCGCCGGGGTCACCGATCCAGGCGGTGACGTAGCCGCCGCCGATGCCCATGGTCAGCATGCCGTGCGCGATCGCGGTGTCCAGGCCGACGACCTTGGCCATTTCGTCGTCCCAGTGGATGGGGTTCAAGTCGCCAGATACGCCCGCGTAATTGACCAGATCCTGCCGGGTCAGCGGGTAGGTCTTCTCCGGAAGCTGGTCACCCACCTTCACGGAGCTGAACTCACGCAGTGGCATCAGTAAATCCCTCTTCTCCATCTTCGCCGGCACGGCCCGCCAGGGTCGTGTAGGTCTCTTGCACGACGTCACCGGCAGCGTTGGTGATGACATTCTTGGTGACGATGATCTGGGTGCCGTGCGACACGCGCACCGAGTCCACGTAGACGTCGCAGTAGAGCTTGTCCCCGGCGACGAGTGGCGCGAAGAATTTCAGGACCTGGTCGACCTGAACGATCTGGGCGTCCTGGACGGCGACGTTGGCGTGCTTGAAGAACGCCGTCTGCGCCATGTAGCCGAACACGCAGACGAAGGTCAGGGGGGCCGGCAGCCCCTTGTAGCCGAGTTCGGCCGCCGCCTTTTCCTCGAAAAACGCCGGGTCGTCGTGTTTCACGGCGACCGCGTACTCGCGGATCTTCTCCCGCTCTACCTCGTAATGATCGGGGTAGCGGTAGTGCATCCCGACGATGCTTTCGGTTAACGCCACGATTCTTAAACTACCTAGTCAGTCGGAATAAACGCTGGCGGGGCGCCGCTAGCGTGTCTCCCGATGCGCCTGGTGCTTACCGCAGTTGGGGCAGAACTTCTTCAGCTCCAGTCGGTCCGGGTCGTTCCGGCGGTTTTTCTTGGTGATGTAGTTGCGGTGCTTGCACACCTCGCATGCCAAGGTGATCTTCGGCCGTACGTCGGTACTGGACGCCATGACGGTTCTCTCTCGATTCTTGAAAAGATCTGGTGCTGTTCTGTTGTAGCGATGGCCGGACTCGAACCGGCGACCTAACGATTATGAGTCGTTCGCTCTAACCGACTGAGCTACATCGCCTCTGGCCACCCCGTTTTGGGGTCGGGGCCGCCACGCCTGCTCGGCGTCCGCCGAGCCCCCTAACGGAATCGAACCGTTGACCTTTTCCTTACCATGGAAACGCTCTACCGACTGAGCTAAGGGGGCCGTTCACCCGAAGCGATCAGTCGCGCGGGCCTAAAAGAGGGTACAACCTGGCTCGCAACGGCACCAAACCACGAGTACCGCAGCTCACCCGCTCTCGCCGGAGCGGCGGGGCTGCCACGCGTTGAGGTCGCTGAACTCGTCGTACTCGGCGTCCTCTTCGGCGGCAGCGCCCTCACGAAGCAGGGTGCGCAACGCGAGATTGACTGCCTCGCGCGCGTCGGCGACACGGAAACGTTGGATCGCCTCATCGACCAGATCGAGGTCGACCTCGATCTCGACCTTCTTCTTCATGCGCCAACCATACCCACTGGAAACGAGCCCAACCCGGTGCTCAGAAGCGGTGTCGCACCGAAGCCGGGCGGCGCGAACGAAGCGGCGGCGGACTACCCGCGGGCCCGCCGCGATCCGCGTCCTAGTCTGGTCACGTGTCAGATGACCGGCTGTACTTCCGTCAACTGCTCTCCGGCCGCGACTTCGCCGCCGGCGACATGTTCGCGACGCAGATGCGCAACTTCGCGTACCTGATCGGCGACCGGCAAACCGGGGATTGCGTGGTCGTCGACCCGGCCTACGCCGCCGGTGACCTGCTCGACACGCTCGAGGCCGACGGCATGCGCCTGTCCGGGGTGCTGGTGACCCACCACCACCCCGACCACGTGGGCGGATCGATGATGGGCTTCTCGCTGCAGGGCCTGGCCGAACTGCTGGAACGGGCACCCGTGCCGGTGCACGTCAATACCCATGAGGCGCTGTGGGTTTCGCGCGTCACCGGGATCGGTCTGGGCGACCTGACCGCGCACGAGAACCACGACAAGGTCAGCATCGGCGACATCGAGATCGAGTTGCTGCACACCCCCGGCCACACCCCGGGCAGCCAGTGTTTTCTGCTCGACGGCCGCCTGGTCGCCGGTGACACGTTGTTCTTGGAGGGCTGCGGGCGCACCGACTTCCCCGGCGGCGACTCCGACGAGATGTACCGCAGCCTGCAGCGGCTCGCGACCCTTCCCGGTGACCCGACGGTGTTTCCGGGGCATTGGTATTCGGCTGAGCCCAGTGCCGCGCTGTCGGACGTCAAGCGGTCCAACTATGTGTACCGGGCGGCAGACCTTGACCAATGGCGAATGCTGATGGGTGGCTGATCGCTCGATGGTGACCATTCGGCGTCCTGCCCTGTGATATAAGCGGAGGGTGTATGCCATGGGTTGGATCCAGGACAGCTGGCATGGGGTCACGCACGTCGGGTCCAGCACCTGGATAGCGTGGGCAGCGTGGGCGGCGATCGCCCTCGCCGTCGTCACCCTGGTCTTCACCAACCGCCAGATCAGCCGCAATCGCCGCGCGGCGGCGGAGCAAACCCGCCCGCACGTCGGGGTGTTCATGGAACCGCATCCCGCCGACTGGCACGTGATCGAGCTCGTGGTCCGCAATTTCGGCCAGACCGCCGCCTATGACATCGAGTTCTCGTTCGTCAATCCCCCGACGGTGGCCGAATACGAAAGCGCCACCGACGGCTACGCCGACGTCGTCGAACTGCGTCTGCCCCGTGAGCTGCCCGTGCTGGCGCCCGGCCAGGAATGGCGCCTGGTGTGGGACTCGGCGCTCGACCGCGCCGAAATCGGCAGCGGCATCGAATCGCGTTTCACCGGGACCGTCAGCTACTACGACCGCCCCGCCCAGCCGCGGCGGCGACTCTGGCAACGCGAGCGTTCGCCGCTGCACACCGAGGTGGTGCTGGACTGGGACGCCCTGCCACCCGTGCAGCGCATCGAGTTGATGACCACCCATGACCTCGCCAAGCGGGAGAAGGAAAAGCTGGAGCTGCTGCGCGGCCTGCTGACCTATTTCCACTACGCCAGCAAGGAGACCCGGCCCGAGGTCTTCCGCAGCGAGATCGAACGGATCAACGCCGCGGTTCGGGAAACCCAAGACCGATGGCGCACCCGCCAACTCGACGAACCCACCGATGTGAGCCTGCGCTGGAGTAACGCCGAAGACGATCTGGGCAGACACCACAACCAGTCCGCCTGACGGCGAGGAGCAGGAGCACCCATGACCGCCCCGGTCCACTACAGCACCAAGGACTCCATCGCCGTCATCAGGATGGACGACGGCAAGGTCAACGCGCTGGGCCCGACCATGCAGCAGGCCCTGGGCGACGCGATCGACCAGGCGGAGCGGGACAACGCCGGGGCGCTGGTGATCACCGGCAATGAGCGGGTGTTCAGCGGCGGCTTCGACCTGAAGATTCTCACCTCCGGCGAGGTGCAGCCCGCGATCGACATGCTGCGGGGCGGGTTCGAGTTGGCCTACCGGCTCCTGTCGTTTCCGAAGCCGGTGGTGATGGCGTGCACCGGCCACGCGATCGCGATGGGGGCGTTCCTGTTGTCGGCGGGCGATCACCGGGTGGCCGCCCACGCCTACAACATCCAGGCCAACGAGGTCGCGATCGGGATGGTCATCCCCTACGCCGCGCTGGAGATCATGAAGCTGCGGCTGACGCCGTCGGGGTATCAGCAGGCCGCGGGGTTGGCCAAGACGTTTTTCGGTGAAACCGCCCTTGCCGCAGGCTTTATCGATGAGATCGTGCTGCCCGAGATGGTGCTGGACCGCGCCGAGGAAGCCGCCACCGAATTCGCCGGCCTCAATCAGCGCGCGCATGCCGCCACCAAGTTGCGCACTCGCGCCGACGCCCTGGCCGCCATCCGCGCCGGAATCGACGGGATCGAAGCCGAATTCGGGCTCTGAGCCGCTGAGCGCGCCGGGCCCAGGTGGTTTCGCGGCCCGCTGCCGGGGAAGTCCTGGCCTGTGGCTATTGATCGCATCGCGGACCCCTGGGGCACGCGCACCCCATATGAGCCGGGCACCCGATGGCCGGACCGAGTCGACACCTACCTGGCCGACGGGATCACCGCCGAGTCGGTGGATCGCTGGGTGCAATCGGCGGCGGTGCTGCACTCCAACGGCGACGGTCTGGACATCGCCGTCAAGGACGGCCGGATCGTGGGCGTGCGCGGGCGCGCCGTCGACCGGGTCAACCATGGCCGGCTCGACCCCAAGGATTTGTTCGGCTGGCAGGCCAACGCCTCCGCCGACCGGCTCACCACCCCGATGATCAGGGAGCACGGCGAGCTCAAGCCGTGCGACTGGGACACCGCGATGCGGCGGATCGTCGACCGCAGCAAGCGGCTGCTCGACGGCTACGGCCCCAGCTCGATCGGCTTCTACACCTCCGGGCAGTTGTTCCTCGAGGCCTACTACACGCAGGGCGCCATCGCGCACGGGGCGATCGGCACCAACCACGTCGACGGCAACACCCGGCTGTGCACCGCGACGGCGGCCGAGGCGCTGAAGGAATCGTTCGGCTGCGACGGCCAGCCGGGGTCCTACACCGATGTCGACCATGCCGACGTCATCGCGTTGTTCGGGCACAACGTCGCCGAGACGCAGACCGTGCTGTGGGCGCGGATGCTGGACCGGCTGGACGGCGGCGCGCCGCCGGCGATCGTCTGCGTCGACCCGCGGCTGACGCCGGTCGCCCGGCGCGCCACCGTCCACCTGGCGCCGTTGCCGGGCACCAACGTCGCGTTGATGAACGGGCTGCTGCACGAGATCGTCGGCAACGGCTGGATCGACCAGGACTACATCGACTCGCACACAGTGGGTTTCGACGAGCTGCGCGGCCGCGTCGAAGGGTTCGGACCCGAGCGGGTCGCCGAGATCTGCGGCGTGCCCGCCGAGGACATCCGGCATGCCGCCCGGCTGCTGGGCACGGCGCAGCGGCTGCTGTCCACCGTGCTGCAGGGCTTCTACCAGTCGCACCAGGCCACCGCGGCGGCCGTGCAGGTCAACAACATTCACCTGGTGCGCGGCATGCTCGGCAAGCCCGGCTGCGGCGTGCTGCAGATGAACGGGCAGCCGACGGCGGAGAACACCCGCGAATGCGGCGCCGACGGGGATCTGGCCGGTTTCCGCAACTGGTCCAACGACTCTCACGTCGCCGAGTTGGCCGAGTTGTGGAACCTCGAGCCCCTGCAGATTCCGCACTACGCCCCGCCCACGCACGCCATGCAGATGTTCCGCTTCGCCGAGGAGGGGACGCTGCGGATGTTGTGGGTCACCGCCACCAATCCTCTGGTGTCGCTGCCGGAGCTGGCCCGCATCCGCGACATCTTCTCCCAGGAGCGACTCTTCCTCGTCGTGCAGGACATCTTCCTGACCGAAACCGCCGCGCTGGCCGACGTCGTGTTGCCCGCCGCGGCGTGGGCCGAGAAGACCGGCACGTTCACCAATGCCGACCGCACCGTGCACCTGTCCGAAAAGGCGGTCGAGGCACCGGGTTCCGCGCGCTCGGACCTCGACATCTTCCTGGACTACGCGCGCCGGATGGACTTCCGCGACAAGGACGGTCAACCCTTCCCGCCCTGGACCGATGCCGAGTCGGCGTTCGAGGCGTGGAAGAAATGCAGCGCGGGCCGGCCGTGCGACTACACCGGCTTGAGTTACGAGAAGCTGCGCGGCGGCAGCGGCATCCAATGGCCCTGCAACGCCGAACATCCCGACGGCACCGAACGGCTCTACGCCGACGCGAAGTTCTGGGCGAAACCCGACTATTGCGAGGCGTACGGCAAGGACCTGATCACGGGCGCCCCGCTGCAGCCCGACGAATACCGCTCGATGAACCCCTACGGCAGGGCGATCATCAAGGCGGCCGAATACGTCCCTCCCCATGAGCCGACCAGCCCGGAGTTCCCGTTCGCGTTGATCACCGGCCGCACCGTCTACCACTTCCACACCCGCACGAAAACCGCACGGGCACAGCAACTTCAGCAGGCCGCACCCGAGGTGTGGGTCGAGGTGTCGCCGGGCGACGCGCGCCGGCTGGGCATCGCGGAGGGTGAGCTGGTCGAGGTGAGCACGCCGCGCGGCTGCGTCATGGGCCCCGCGCGCATCTGCGGCATCCGCGACGGCGTGCTGTTCGTGCCCTTCCATTACGGCTACTGGGACACCGGAGCAGGCGGTCATCACCGGGCCGGTAACGAGCTCACGATGACCGATTGGGATCCGGTGTCCAAGCAGCCGATCTACAAGACGGCCGCCGCCCGGCTGCGGAAAAGCCGGGTGCGGCGAGTAGGTGGGAACGGCGCCGCTGCCGCGCCGCCCGCGGCGGTTGCCGAAGCCCTGCCGATGGGGGGTCAGGCGTGAAGCTCAAAATGGCGCTGCGCGAACTGCACCGCTCCGAACGCAAACTGGCCCACGAACTCAACGTGGTCGCCGCGCGACACCACAGCGACCAGGACGTCTGCCACCTGGCGCAGGACCTGGCCGGGTGGTCACGCCATCACCTCGCCGAACTGGCGCAGCACGGCCGCCATTACGGCCTGCACCTGTCCGCCGATCCCCGCACCGGCGCGATCACGGGTTTTTGGCAATCCCGGCTCAGCGGGCTGCTGCGGCACCGGCCGGAGCCGGGCCTGGTGCTGCTCGCCGACCTGCGCCGGATTCACCGGCTGTCGGCGGGGGTGTCGCTGGATTGGGAGCTGCTGGCCCAGGGCGCCCAGGCGGCCAAGGATTCCGAACTGCTGGGCCTGGCCTCGCGCTGTCATCCCGAGACCCTGCGCCAGATGCGCTGGGCCAACGCGATGCTCAAAGAGCTTTCGCCGCAAGTGTTGATGAACTGAAACGGCGAACGCGGTGGCCACCATCAGCGGCCACCGCGTTCGTCTCGCCTCCTCGCCGCCAGTCTGGCACGTGCGCGCCGAGCCGTCACTTCACCCGGCGGGGCGACGGTTTACCCGGAACCGGTCCAGATATGCCGGCCAGTCCCACGTCGACAGGAACGCCTGCGCCGCGGCATAGCCGCTCTGGTACAGCTCTTCGAGGCGGCCCCTCGAGATGTCGAAGTCGAGCACGCCGACATCGGTCGATTCGACCGGGATCGCGCGCGCCGCGACCCACGGTTGGCTGAGATGGGTCTGGTCGTGGCCGGCCAGCATGGTGGTGACCAGGCTTTCCAGCAACGCCGTCTGTTCGAAGAAGCGCAACGGTTTCAGCGCCGGCATCACGGCGCCGATGCCTTCGGTGAGCCTCGGCAGGACCGTGACCCCGAACGTCGGCCAGCGCGGCGCCCTGCCGTCGGGCCGGTCGAAGGTGTCGATGGGGAAATTCGACAGCACGCCGCCGTCGACGAGGGTGGACGTCGTGCCGTCGGCGCCGGTGAGCTTGAGCGGGCGGTAAAAGAACGGAATCGCCATCGAGGCGCGCACCGCGTCGGCCACCGGCTGCTCGTCGGGGTCCAGGCCGTAGAGCCGTCGATAGTCCCACGGGAACCGCACCAGCTGGGCCGCGGTCAGGTCGGCGACGGTGACCACCAGCTTGTCGCGCCGCCCGTCGAGCAGGCCGTCGTCGTCGAGGTGCAGATCGCCGAAGCAGGTGACCCCGAAGTTCTTCAACTCGCTGCGAATCCAGTCGTGGGCCACGTCGCCGCGGTACATGCTCGAATCGGTGACCAGCCCCCAGGCCGCCCCGAGGTAGGGGACGGGCCCGGCGTCGCGCCACTTACGCAGGGGGACCGAGAAGGCGAGCTCCTTGACCTGCGCGCCGGTCAGTTGACCGTCGTTGGAGCCGGCCGCCAGGATCGCCGCGACCACCGAACCGGCCGAGACGCCGGACACCCGTTTGATCGAATACCCGGCATCCATCAGCGCGACGATCGCGCCCACCAGACCGATGAATTTGACGCCCCCGCCGGAAAGCACGAGATCAACGGGCTTCGGGTCGTCTGCCTCGGGTCCCATCTATTGCTCCGACGAAACCCATTGGTAGGGAAGGAATTTCCCGTCGAACGTGACCACGACGCGGTCACCGGACGGGTGCGACATCTTCTGCACGTCGACGCTGAAGTTGATCGCGCTCATGATCCCGTCGCCGAACTGTTCGGCAATCAGCTCCTTGAGGGCGCCGCCGTACACCTGCAGCGCCTCGTAGAAGCGGTAGACGGTCGGGTCGGTCGGCACCGAGGTGGGCAGGCCACCCCGCATGGGCGCCGCGGCCAGCACGGGCACCGCCGACTCGTCGAGGCCGAGCATCTCGGCCAGGACCTTGGCCTGCTCGACCGGGATCGGGTGCTGTCCGAGCAGCGCCGCCGTGGTCCACACCACCGGCCTGTCGACGGCGTCGGCCAGCTGTTGCCACGTCAGCCCCTTCGCCAGGCGCGCGACGACGATCTGTTCGGTGAGTTCGCTTCTCGTCATGGGTCCCAGCATGCACGCCGCCGTCAGCCCGGTTTGGTCGCGGTGACCAGCGGCGTGGAGAACCACGGGCCGCCGTACCACATCCGCCAGCCGAGGTTGCGCCGCCGCACATTGCGCCAGCCCAGTTCGCGCAGCCGCTCGGCGTGCTGACGCGTCTCCCACAGGTCCGCGATCGCGAGCCGGCCGCCCGGCCGCAGCACGCGCACGGCTTCGTCGAGCGCCTGTCGCCGGCCGGCGTGGCCGTCGATGTTGTGGATGGCCAGGTTGCTCACGACCACATCGACGCTCTCGTCGGCCAGCGGCAGCGCGGTGATGTCGGCGGTGTGCACCTCGACGCGATCGGCGACGCCTTCGGCGACCGCGTTGGCCAGCGTGGCCTGCCGCGAGTTGTCCGTCTGGTCCGCCTGCCACAGATCGACACCGATCGCGCGGCCCCGCGGCAACCGCTTGGCCGCGGCCAGCAGCACCGCGCCACGCCCACACCCGAGGTCGAGCACCGTCTCGTCGCCGGCGAGCCGCAGATCGCGCAGAACCCGGTCCCACACAACGAATTTCCCGGACCGCGTCGCGTACATGTACAGGAGCGCGTTCCCCGCGATGCCGGCGCTCGACGCCGCGGCCAGCGCCGCCCTGAGCCGCTTCCCGCGCGCCCAGCTGATCCCCGCCCACACGGCCAGGGCGGCGGCCTGGGCGCCGATGCCTATCGCCTGGGTTCGTGCCGAGACTTTGTGAAAGGACCCGTCGACCCCGTAATCGCCCTGATGGTCATGCACGCCCCTCAGCTTACGACTGAGCAAGTCGCCGAGGGTTTTTCACGCTCTCACCACCGGCCGCGATGCACGACCTCGGAAAACGGCCGGCGATTCGGGGTGCGGATCGGGCGCAGCGGACGATCGGCGGGATAGCCCACCCCGAGCAGGAAAGCCACCAGGTGATCGTCGGGAACGCCCAGGATGGCGCGTGCTTTCTCCTGATCCCCCACCGACGAGTGACCGGTCCCGATCCCCAGGTCCGTGGCCGCGATCATCATCGCCATGGTGGCCTGGCCGATGTCGTAGTTGTCGGTGACCACCCGGCGCTCGTCGGGCGGCACCGGCGCCACGATCGCGATCGCGGCCGGCGCCGCCGCGATGTGGCCGGCGCCCCGCCAGACCGTGGACAGCTCCTGCAGCTGGGCGCGGTCGGTGACGATGACGAAGTCCCAGGGCTGACGGTTTTTGGCCGACGGCGCGCGCCAGCCGGCTTCGGCGATCCGGGTGAGGTCCTCGTCGGTGATCGCGCGCGGCTGATACTCGCGCACGTTGCGCCGCGCACAGATCGCGTCCCAAGCGTCCATCTGATCCCCTCCCGGTCGGCTGTTTTCCCCAGTATCGACGACGCTCGCCGAAGTTTGCGCACGGCCAAATCGGGAAAATCCTGGTGAACCACCCGGGCCTGCCGCTCGTGAACAACCGAATGCCCCCAAGTCAGAAAGGCGGGTAGCCGCCGTGGCAGACAACCTGACGCCGCACTTCGAAGAGGTCCAAGCCCACTACGACCTGTCGGACGACTTCTTCCGGTTGTTCCTCGACCCGACCATGACCTACAGCTGCGCATATTGGGACCGCGGCCGAGATATCACGCTGGAAGAGGCGCAGCTGCGCAAGATGGACCTCTCGCTGGGCAAGCTGGGACTGCGGCCGGGGATGACGCTGCTGGACGTGGGCTGCGGCTGGGGCGGCACCATGCGCCGCGCGATCGAGAAGTACGACGTCGACGTCATCGGGTTGACGCTGTCGGCCCACCAGGCCGCCCACGTGCAGAAGCTTTTCGACGCGATGGACACCGAACGCAGCAGGCGGGTACTGCTGCACGGCTGGGAGGAGTTCGACGAGCCGGTGGACCGGATCGTCTCCATCGGCGCCTTCGAGCACTTCGGGTACGACCGCTATGACGACTTCTTCGCGATGGCGCACCGCGTCCTGCCCGACGACGGGGTGATGCTGCTGCACACCATCACCATGCTGACCCCGCAGCAGATCGTCGAGCGCGGCCTGCCGATGACCGAGGAGCAGACCAGCTTCAACCAGTTCATCGCCACCGAGATCTTCCCCGGCGGCCAGTTGCCGGCGATCGAGATCGTCGAGTTCCACGCGTCGAAGATGGGTTTCAACCTGAAACGCCGGCAGTCGCTGCAGCTGCATTACGCCCGGACCCTCGACCACTGGGCCGAGGCGCTGCAGGCCCACCACAGCGAGGCCGTCGCGATCCAGTCCGAAGAGGTCTACCAGCGCTACATGCGCTACCTGACCGGGTGCGCCGACGCGTTCCGCACGGGCTACATCGACGTCAACCAGTTCACGCTGGCGAAGTAGGCGCCCGGCCCCGAGCGCCGGGGTTTATCGTGACAGCGCAATGCCGCTTCATCTGCACCGCGCCGAGCGCACCGATCTGTTGGCCGACGGCCTCGGCGCTCTGCTGGCCGATCCCCCGGCCGACCCGTTCGCCGCCGAGCTCGTCGTGGTCCCGGCGCGCGGGGTGGAGCGCTGGCTCAGCCAGCGGCTGTCGCATGTGCTCGGTGGCGCGCGCGGCGGCGGGGTTTCCGGCGGGGTGTGCGCCGGGGTTTCCTTCCGCAGTCCTGGCTCGCTGATCGCCGAAATCGCCGGCACCGCCGACGACGATCCGTGGTCGCCGGAGGCCATGGTGTGGCCCCTGCTGGAGGCGATCGATCACTCGCTGGACGAACCGTGGTGCCGCACGCTGGCAACCCATCTCGGTCACTTCCACACCGGCGCGGAGGCCGAGCTGCGCCGGGGCCGGCGCTACGAGGTGGCGCGCCGGTTGGCCGGGCTGTTCGCCTCCTACGCGCGGCAGCGCCCGCAACTGCTGATCGACTGGTCCGACGGCGGCCCCGGCGACCTCGACGAGGACCTGCGCTGGCAGCCGGAGCTGTGGCGGGCGCTGGTGTCGCGCGTCGCGGCCGATCCACCGCACATTCGCCACGCCAAGACCCTCGCGCGGCTGTCCGCGGCGCCCAGCGACCTGCCCGCGCGGCTGTCGCTGTTCGGGCACACCCGGCTGTCCCGCACCGACTCCGAGCTGCTGGCCGCCCTGGCCATCCACCACGAGCTGCACCTGTGGCTGCCGCACCCCAGCGACCGGCTCTGGCGCGCGCTGGCCGGCACGCGCGGGCCGATCCCCCGCCGCGAGGACACCAGCCACCGCGCCGTGAACCATCCGCTGCTCGCCACCCTGGGGCGGGACCTGCGCGAGCTGCAGCGCGGCCTGCCGGCGGACCCGCAGACCGACGAGTACCTGGCCGGGGAAGCGCGCCCGGACACGCTGCTCGGCTGGGTCCAGTCCGACATCGCCGCCAACGCCGTCCGACCGCAAGGCCGCTCGCTGGCCGTCGACGACCGATCGGTGCAGATCCACAACTGCCACGGCCCGGCCCGCCAGGTCGATGTGCTGCGCGAGGTGCTGCTCGGCCTGTTGGCCGACGACCCGACGCTCGAACCGCGCGACATCCTGGTGATGTGCCCGGACATCGAAACCTACGCGCCGCTGATCGTGGCCGACTTCGGCCTCGGCGACGTGGTGCACGGCGCGCACCCCGCCCACCAGCTCCGGGTGCGGCTGGCGGATCGCTCACTGATCCAGACCAATCCGCTGCTGGCTGTGGCCGCCCAACTGCTGGGGCTCGCCGGTGGCAGGGTGACCGCCAGCGAGGTGCTCAACCTGGCGCAGGCCGCGCCGGTGCGCGCCCGGTTCGGCTTCACCGACGACGATCTGGAGGCCATCACCCGCTGGGTGCGGCAGGCCAACATCCGGTGGGGACTCGACCAGGAGCATCGGCGGCCCTACCACGTCGACTTCGTGCACAACACATGGCGTTTCGGCATCGACCGGATATTGGCCGGCGTCGCGATGTCCGACGACTCGAACGCCTGGATCGACTCCACCCTGCCGCTCGACGACGTGAGCAGCAATCGCGTGCCCTTGGCCGGCCAGTTCGCCGAATTCGTCGCCCGGCTTCGGCACGTGGTCGACTCCCTCACCGGCACACGGACATTGACCGAGTGGCTGGCCACCCTCGCCGAGGCCACCACGCTGTTGACGCGGGTGCACGAGTCCGAGGAATGGCAGGCCGGTCAGGTGCGGCGGGAGTTCGCCGCCGTCCTGGGACAGGCCGGGCCACGAGGCGACACGGTGCTGCGGCTGCCCGACATTCGCGCGCTGCTGACCCGGCACCTGGCCGGGCGCCCGACGCGGGCCAACTTCCGCACCGGCACCCTCACGGTGTGCACCATGGTGCCGATGCGCTCGGTCCCCCACCGGGTGGTGTGCCTGGTCGGCCTGGACGACGGGCTGTTCCCGCGTCTCGGCGTCGCCGACGGGGACGACGCGCTGGCCCGGTGCCCGATGACCGGAGAGCGCGACATCCGTTCGGAGGACCGGCAATTGCTGCTCGACGCGATCGGCGCCGCCACCGAGAAACTGGTGATCACCTACACCGGCGCCAACGAATATTCGGGGCAGCCGCGCCCGCCCGCCGTGCCGCTGGCCGAATTGCTGGATACCCTCGACACCACCACGCCGGAGACGGTGCGCCACCGCGTCGCCGTCGAGCATCCCTTGCAGCCGTTCGACATTCGCAACGTCATCCCCGGCGAACTGGTGCCGGGGGTGCCGTTCAGTTTCGACCCCACGGTGCTGCGGGCGGCGCGGGCGGCCGCCGGCGAACACACCGAGCAACCCAGGTTCATCGCGGCGCCGCTGCCGCCCCCGCCGGCGGACGACGTCAACCTCGCCGACCTCGTCGGCTTCTTCAAAGACCCGGTGAAGGGCTTCTTCCGCGCCCTGGAATTCACGCTGCCCTACGACGTCGACGGTGTCCAGGACGCCATGCCGGTCGACATCAACGGCCTCGAAGAATGGACCGTCGGCGACCGGATGCTGGGCGACATCCTGCGCGGGATGAGCCCCGACGACGCGCGGCAAGCCGAGTGGCGCCGCGGCACACTGCCGCCGGGCCAGCTGGGATGGCGCAAGGTCACCGAGATCCGCGACCAGGCCGCGACGCTGGCGATCGAGGCGATCCGGCATCGGCAAGGCCGCCGCCAGGCCGGGGCCACCGCCTACGACGTCGACATCGACCTGGGCGCCGGGCGGCGACTCACCGGCACGGTGTCGCCGGTCTATGACGATGCGTTGGTCTCGGTGACCTATTCAAGGCTGGACGGCAAACACCTGCTCGAGTCGTGGATTCCGTTGCTGGCGTTGACCGCTCACGACCCCGGCCGCGACTGGTCGGCGGTGTGCATCGGCCGCATGCGCCGCGGCACCAGCATCCGGGTCGAGGGGCTGGGGCCGCCGGGCGCCGATCCCGTCGAGGTGCTGCGCGAGTTGGTGACGATCTACGACGCGGGACGACGAGAACCGATTCCGTTGCCCATCAAGACATCCTATGCGTGGGCGGCCGCCCGCCACGGCGGCGACGACCCGGCGGCCGAGGCGCGGCGGCGGTGGAAGTCCGGCGACCGCTTCCCCGGCGAGGACCAGGCGCCGGCGCACGTACGGGCGTGGGGACGCGGCGCTCAACTGGAAGACCTGATGCAGCCGGTGCGGCCGGGCGAGGAGTGCGACGGCGAGGACAACCGGCTCGGCGCCTACGCGGCCCGGCTGTGGCTGCCGATGCTGCGCGCGGAACGGAAGCTCATCTGATGGAACGCTTCGACCTGTTGGGCCCGCTGCCGGCCGAGCGCTCCACCACCGTGCTGGAGGCCAGCGCGGGCACCGGCAAGACGTTCGCGTTGGCCGGCCTGGTGACGCGGTACCTCGCCGACGGCGCGGCCAGCCTGGATCAGATGCTGCTCATCACGTTCGGCCGCGCCGCCAGCCAGGAGCTGAGGGAACGTGTCCGCTGCCAAATCGTCGATGCGGTAAGGGCTTTCGCCGACCCGTCGACGGTCGGCGACAACCAGCTGGTGGCGTACCTGCTGGACGGCACCGCCGATCAGGTCGAGGCGCGCCGGCAGCGCCTCCGCGACGCGCTGGCCGGCTTCGACGCGGCGACCATCGCCACCACCCACCAGTTTTGCCAGCTGGTGCTGCGCTCGCTCGGGGTGGCCGGCGACACCGCCGCGAGCGTGACCCTGCTCGACAACCTCGACGATCTGGTGACCGAGATCGTCGACGACTTGTACCTGGCGCACTTCGGGCAGGAACGCGACGACCCGGCGCTGCATTACTCCGAGGCGCTGCGGCTGGCCCGCGAGGTGGTCAACAACCCGTCGACCCAGCTGCGGCCGCGCGACCCGGACCCCGATTCGCGGGCCGCCGTCAGCCTCCGCTTCGCCAATGACGTTCTGGCCGAGCTCGATACGCGCAAGCGCCGCCTCGGCGTCCTCGGCTACGACGACCTGCTGACCCGGCTGGCCGAGGCGCTGGCCGCCGACGGCTCCCCCGCCCGGCTGCGTATGCATCAGCGTTGGCCGATCGTCATGGTCGACGAGTTCCAGGACACCGACCCGGTGCAATGGCAGGTGATCGACCGCGCGTTCAGCGGGCGCTCCACCGTGATCCTGATCGGCGACCCCAAACAGGCGATCTATGCGTTCCGCGGGGGCGACATCGTGACCTACCTGCGGGCGGCGGCGACGGCCGGCCGGCGCATGACGCTGGACACCAACTGGCGCAGCGATTCCGCGCTGGTGGCGCGGCTACAGGTGGTACTGCGCGGCGCCCAGCTCGGTGATCCCGCGATCGTGGTGCACGACGTCGGCGCGCGGCACCGGGGCCATCGGCTCGCCGGCGCGCCCCGCAACGATCCGTTTCGGCTACGGGTCGTGTCGCGAAAGACCCTGGGTCGCCGCGGCATTCAGAACCTGCCCATCGACGAGTTGCGGGAACACATCGGCGCCGACCTCGCCGCCGACATCCGCGCCCTGCTCGCCGCCGGCGCCACGTTCGACGGTAAACCCCTGCAGGCCCGCGACATCGCCGTCATCGTGGAACGGCACCGGGACGCGCACGCCTGCTTCGAGGCCTTGTGCGCCGCGGGCGTTCCCGCGGTCTACACCGGCAACACCGACGTGTTCACCTCCGAGGCCGCCGAGGACTGGTTATGCCTGCTGGAGGCCTTCGACCAACCGCACCGGCCCGGCATGGTGCGCGCCGCCGCGGCGACGATGTTCTTCGGCGAGACGGCCCAGACGCTGGCGGCCGGCGGGGACGCCCTCACGGACCGGATCGCAAAAACGCTGCGGGAGTGGGCCGGTCACGCGCGCGAACGCGGCGTCGCCGCCATCTTCGAAGCCGCCCAGCTGCTCGGGATGCGGGACCGCGTGCTCGGCTGGCGCGGCGGCGAGCGGCACATGACCGACTTGGCGCACGTCACCCAGCTGCTGCAGGAGGTCGCGCACCGCGAGCATTACAGCCTGCCGGCGCTGCGCGACTGGCTGCGCCGGCAACGCGACGAGCGCGGCGGCGCCCCCGAACGCAACCGCCGGCTCGACAGCGACGCCGCCGCCGTCCAGATCATGACCGTCTTCGTCAGCAAGGGCCTGCAATACCCGATCGTGTACCTGCCGTTCGCGTTCAACCGCAACACCCAGGACAGCGATGTGGTGCTGTTCCACGACGAGGACGGCACGCGTTGCCTGCACGTCGGCGGCAAGGACAGCCCCGACTTCAAAACCGTTGAGCGGCTGGGCCGTAAAGAGGACGCCAGCGATGACAGCAGGCTGACCTACGTCGCGTTGACCCGGGCGCAGACCCAGGTGGTGGCGTGGTGGTCACCGGCGTACAACGAACCCAACGGCGGCCTGTCGCGGCTGCTGCGCGGCCGACGGCCCGGCGATCCGGTCGTTCCGGACCGATGTGAACCCGCGAAGGTCTCCGACGACGACGCCCTGGCCCGGTTGCGCGAGTGGGAGACCGCCGGCGGGCCGGTCATCGAGGACTCGGTGGTGGCGCCCGCCCCGTCGCTGCCGCCGGCGCCGGTGCCCAGGCACCTGGACAGCCGCCACTTCCACCGTGCCATCGACACCACCTGGCGGCGCACCTCCTATTCCGGCCTGATCCGGCTGGCTCAGGCCAGCGGGGTCAGCAGCGAACCCGACGTCGCCGGACTCGACGACGAGGTCGGCGACATCCCGTTGACCTCCCCGGTCGCCGGGCCGGACGTGCCCTCGCCGATGGCGGACCTTCCGGCGGGCGCGACGTTCGGCTCCCTGGTGCACGCCGTGCTGGAGACGGCCGACCCTTTCGCCGCGGACCTGGCCGCCGAGCTGGAGGCGCACATCCGGGAGCATTCGGCGTGGTGGCCGGTCGCCGCGGCGCCCGAGGAGCTGGCGTCCGCGATGGTGCCGATGCACGACACACCGCTGGGGCCCCTGGCGGGTGGGCTGACGCTGCGCCACATCGGGCTGTCGGATCGGTTGCGGGAACTGGACTTCGAGCTACCCCTGGCCGGCGGCGACCGGCCGTCGGCGGGACCGCAGGCCCGGCTGGCGGATCTGGCGCCGCTGTTGCGCGAGCACCTGCCGGCCGACGATCCGCTGGCCTCCTATGCCGATCGGCTGACGGACCCCGCGCTCGGTGACCAAGCGTTGCGCGGGTACCTCACCGGCTCGATCGACGCGGTGCTCCGCGTTCCCGACGGCGCGGGGCACCGCTTCGTGGTGGTGGACTACAAGACCAACCGGCTCGGGGATCCGGAGCGGCCGCTGACGGCCGCCGATTATGACCGGCCACGGATGGCGGAGGCGATGCTGCATTCGGACTATCCGCTGCAGGCGCTGCTGTACTGCGCGGTGCTGCACCGGTTCTTGCGTTGGCGGGTAGGCGATTACGACCCGGGCCGGCACCTCGGTGGTGTCCTGTACCTGTTCGTGCGCGGCATGTGCGGCGCGGACACCCCGGTGCTCGACGGGCACCCGGCCGGCGTCTTCAGTTTGCGCCCGCCGCCGTCGTTGATCACGGCCCTGTCGGACCTGCTCGACGCCCGGGCGGTGCCCGCGTGACGGTGGAGGTGATGTACGCGACCGGGTTGCTGCGCACGTTCAGCGACGCCGGTGTGTTCGAGGCCGCGGATATCCATGTGGCGCAACGGCTCACCGCGCTGACCGGTGAATCCGACGAGCGGGTGGCGCTGGCGGTCGCGCTGGTAGTGCGCGCGCTGCGGGGCGGTTCGGTGTGCGTGGATCTGCGCGCGGCGCCCGCACAGGTCGGCGAGGCCGACCTGCCGTGGCCCAGCGCCGACGACTGGCTGGCGGCGGTGCGGGCCAGCGCGTTGCTGGGGCCGCCGCCGGTGCTGCGGTTCTTCGGCGATCTGCTGTACTTCGACCGGTATTGGCTCGAGGAGGAGCAGGTGTGCACCGACCTGCTGGCCCTTTCGGCCGCCCCCGTATCCGTCGAATCATCAAGCTATGACCGGCTTTTCGGCCCCGGGTTCGAAGAGCAGCGGGCGGCCGCCGAAATCGCGGTGTCGCAGGCGGTGACCGTGCTGACCGGCGGCCCCGGCACCGGGAAGACCACGACGATCGCCCGGCTGCTCGCGCTGCTGGTCGAGCACGCCGAGCGGGCCGGCCTGTCGCGACCCCGGATCGCGCTGGCGGCGCCGACCGGCAAGGCGGCCGCCCGGCTGGCCGAGGCGGTGGCCGCGGGAGCCGAAGGGCTCGGCGCGGTGGACCGGGCGCGCCTGGCCGGCCTGCCGGGGACCACGCTGCACCGGCTGCTGGGTCCCCGGCCCGATACGTCGGTGCGGTTCAGGCACAATCGCGCCAATCGGCTGCCGCACGACGTCGTCGTGGTCGACGAGACGTCGATGGTCTCGTTGACGATGATGGCCCGGCTGGCCGAGGCGGTGCGGCCGGATTCCCGGCTGATTCTGGTCGGCGACCCGGACCAGTTGGCGTCGGTGGAGGCGGGCGCCGTGCTGGCCGACCTGGTGGACGGGCTGGCCGCCCGCGACGACGTGCGGGTCGCCGCGCTGCGCACGCCGCACCGATTCGGCACGTCGATCGGCGCGCTGGCCGAAGCGATCCGGGTCGGCGACGCGGACCGGGTGGTGGAGCTGCTCGCGGCCGGCGGTGAGCATGTCGAGTGGGTGGATTCACCGCGCCCGGCCGACCGGCTGCGCGAGGTGCTGGTCGCGCACGCGCTGCGGCTACGGTCGGCCGCGCTGCTGGGCGCGACCCACGAGGCGTTGGCCACGCTCGACGAACACCGGCTACTGTGCGCCCACCGGGAGGGGCCGTACGGGGCGGCGCACTGGAACACGCTGGTGCAGAAGTGGATTGCCGAGGCGACCGGACAGCCGGCGTGGTCGCAGTGGTACGCCGGGCGCCCGCTGCTGGTGACGGCGAACGACTACGGGCTGCGGCTCTACAACGGCGACACCGGGGTGGCGGTCGCCGGCGCGGAGGGCCTGCGGGCGGTCATCGCCGGCGCGGCCGGGCCGCTAGACTTCGCGACCAGCCGCCTCGGCGAGGTGGAGACGATGCACGCCATGACCATCCACAAGAGTCAGGGCAGCCAGGCCGATGAGGTGACCGTGTTGATACCGCCGGAGGATTCGCGGCTACTGACGCGGGAACTGTTCTACACGGCCGTGACCCGGGCGCAGACCAGGGTGCGGGTGGTGGGGCCCGAGGCCTCGGTGCGCGCGGCGATCGAGCGCCGGGCGATGCGGGCCACCGGATTGCGGCAGCGGCTGCGGGCCGACGCCGCCGCGACGTGACCGCCGGCGGGGACGACGGCGACGGTCCCGCCCCCACAACGCAACCCGTGTCGCGGCGCGGCCCCCTCGTGCGGCTCGCCGTGTTCGCGGCGTTTCTGGCCGTGGTGTTCTATCTGGTGGCCGTCGCGCACGTCATCGACATCGAGGAGATCCGGCGGGTGGTGTCGGCCACCGGGCCGGCGGCCCCGCTGACCTACGTCGTGGTCTCGGCCGTGGCCGGCGCGCTGTTCGTGCCGGGCTCGATCCTCGCCGCGGGCAGCGGGTTGTTGTTCGGTCCGCTACTGGGCGTGTTCGTGACGCTGGGCGCGACGGTGGGCACGGCGATCGTGGCGAGTTTCGCCGGCCGCCGGGCGGGCCGCGACAGCGCCCGCGCGCTGCTGGGCGCGCGGCGGGCCGACCGCGTCGACGCCCTGATCGGGCGCCGCGGACTGTGGGCGGTCGTCGGGCAGCGGTTCGTCCCCGGGATCTCGGATGCGCTGGCCTCGTACGCGTTCGGGGCGTTCGGAGTCCCGTTGTGGCAGATGGCCGTTGGCGCGTTCATCGGTTCGGTTCCGCGGGCATTCGTCTATACCGCGCTGGGCGCCTCGATCGGCAACCGGTCGTCGCCGCTGGCGTACGCGGCGATCGCGGTGTGGTGCGTGAGCGCCATCGTCGGCGCGTTCGCCGCGCATCGCGGGTACCGGAAATGGCGTGGGCACGGCCGCGAGCGCGACCACGCCTCGCGCCCGGATTCGTAACACCGGAACGCGCTCGCCGGTTTTCAGCGAGCCGGGCCCAGCATCGTCTTCCACCCCTCGTCGCCGACATTGGCCGAATTCGCAACGGAATAGACCACGCCGTCGGGACCCACGACTTTGCCGCTGCGCACGTCGTAAAGCGCCGTGGGCAGCGCGCTCGGCGTGTAGGTGCACGGGTTCGGCTGCTGCCCGTTGCACCAGACGGTGCCCGATCTCGGCCGCTGCAGCGGATCGCTGATCGGCGGCGGCGTGCCCGGCAGCCGATCCGCTGGCAAGGGGTTGAGGCCGTTGTTGACCGACGGCGCCGGAATCACCTGACCCGGTTTCACCGGTTGGTCACAACGCGCGCTGGGCGCGGGGCAGGTGAGGATCTGATCGGGGTCGCCGTACCAGGGGTTGGTGCCGAGCGGCGCATAGGGTTCGGGGCTGCGGCACTCGCGCGGGGTCGCCGCCCGTTTACCGGGCCGGTCCACGCAGGGGTAATTGCGCGCTCCGCGAACCACATTCGTCGCGTCCATCGGAATCTTGCAGTAGGTGCCCGCCGGCAGCGGCGCGGTGCCGGTATCCGCCGGCGACCGCCACTCCGATGCCGACAGGAAGCCGGTGAGGCACGGCGGCGGCTGGTTGAGTGAGATGGCGCCGACGCCGAGGGCGGCCTGGCCGGGAGACTGCGCAGTCACCGACTGGGCGATCGCGCCCGACTGCGGCAAGAACACCAGCGCCTGCTCAACACCGTTGTGGTAGCGCTTGAGCATGTCGATCACGACCTCGAGATTGGCCAGCGTCTGCGGCAACGACTCCCGCACGTCACCGAAGGTGGTGTTCACCTGCGCGGCCGTCGGCGCCGCGTTGGCCAGAATGCTTCGCACCGCCTGATCGTGCTGCGCGGTCTGCGCGGCCAGCGTGTTCAGATTGGCAGCCCAACGGCCGATCGTGTCAGCCGAATCGGCCTGGCTGTCGATGATGGGCGCCGAGCGTTCGATGATGTCGTCGACATCGTCGACGCTGCCGCGGAAGTCGTGGGCGATCGCCTGGGTGGCGTCCACCAGCCGTCGCAGCGACGGCCCCAGCCCCCCGAGGGCCTGCGACGTCTCGTAGAGCAGTGAGGCGATCTTGTCCTTCGGCAGCACCGCCAGCCCACGGTTGGCGGCATCGAGCGCGGGACCGATCTGGCTGGGAACCGTGCTCTTGCTGATCGTCTGACCATTGGCCAGGTACGGGCCCCGGTTGGCGCTCGATACCAGGTCGATGTATTGCTCCCCCACCGCCGAGACCGAATGCACGTTGGCCGAAGCGTCGGCCGGTATCTGGTAGCCGTTCTCGATGCTCATCGTGGCGCGCGCGCCGCGCTCGGTCGGTGCGACGCCGGTGACCTTGCCGATGGTGATCCCCCGGTAGGTGACGTTGGCCGTTCGATACAGGCCCCCCGACTGCGGCAATTCGGCATACAGGGTGTACCGGCCGACACCGGCCAGGCTCGGTATCCGCAGGTAGTACCAGCCGAGAATTACCACCGCGGCCACCGCCACCGCCGTCAGGAGCGCCAGCTGGGTTTTGATCAAGCGGGGCAACATCTTTCATTCGCCCCTTTCGACCAGCGGCCCACCCGGGGCGTCGTTGGGGTTCGGCGTATAGCGGACGTCCGGGATCATGGTGTCCGGGTCCCGTCCCCACGACTGCTCGAGCGCCCGCAGCGCCCCGGACAGTCCGGTGCCGGTCAGCATCGTGTTGTCGATGGTGGAAAGCGTCAGGTCGAGCGCGGCGGAGACGTTGACGTAGTCGCCGCGGATCACCTGGGCGACGTCGTCGATGTTGAACGGCGCGGTGAGGCCCAATTTCAGCGCGCCGGCCAGGAACGGGGAGGCCAGGACGAGTTGGCCGAGCGGCCGCTGCAGCGACCGTAGGCTGCGGTGCAGGTTGGGCCTGGCGTCGGTCAAGGCGCGGTCGGCGGCGCTGCTGAACCGCCCCAGGGATTCGGTGGCGTTGGCGAACAGTTCGCGGGTGTCGGCGAAATGCTGGATCAGCGGCGGGATGTCGGTCAGGACCCGGTCCAGCGTGTCCTTCCGGTTCGCGAAGATGGTCAGGAGTTGGTTGGTCGAATCGATCGCGCGGGTGAGGTCGTCACGCTGGCGGTTCAGTTCGGTGATGAAAGTGTCCAATCGACCGAGGAATTCGCGGATCTGATCGGCGTGCCCATCGAGGACCTTGACGATCTCGGTTTGGATCGCGTCGAGGTTCGCGATGCCGCCGCCATTGAGGATCACCGCGACGCTCGCCAGCGTTCGTTCGACGGTCGGGTAGGCCGAGGAATTCCTCAGGGGAATGGTGTCGCCGCTCTTCAATTGCTGAGCGGACGGGTTTTTCGGCGCGGCCAGTTCGACGTGCTGGGTGCCCAGCAGACTGGTCTGGCCGATCCTGGCGGTCGCATTCGCGGGGAGCTTCACGCCGGGATCGAGGTCCAGCCGCAGGGTGGCGATCCAGTTCTTCAGGGTGATCGCACGCACCGTGCCGACCCAGACGTCGGCGACCCGCACCCGGCTATTGGTGTTCAGCGCCAGCGTGTCCGGCATCTGTACGTAAATCGTCACATGGTCGCCGCCGGTGCCGCGGCCGATCGGTAGCGGCACGTCGGCGATGCCGCGCCAATTGCAGGACGTCAACATCGCCGCCAGCAGGCAGACGAGGCCGCGGCGGCCAGCTCCGACCATGGCTCGCCGCAGTGGTGTTTTCGTCGGCTTGCCGTTCGCGTTCACTGGCCGGGCCCCGGCTGTGCCGGCCGCGGAAACCACGGCGGGGGTGCGGGATTCGACTCGTCGTAGGCGTTCGGCGGTCCCGGCGCGGTGGCCCCCGCCGGCGGGGGCGCGGCGATGTCCTGACCGCCCATGAGCTCGGTCAGCGATTCGGGGGTGAGCATGCCGGCGGTGGCCGGCTGGACGTGCGTGCCCTGCATCCCTGGCGCGACCACCCAGCCCGGCTCGTGGTTGCCGTGCGAAAAGGGTGTGTCGCGCGAGAAGATCCCCGGGACGGTGGTGTCCTTGTATCCGGGCGGGGGGCGCAGTCGCTCTTCGGAATACGCCACCTCCTTGGGCAGGGTGGCCGCCGAGTTGAACAAGTTCAAGCTGGCCGGCGGGTAGTTGAATTTGATGGCGTCGAGCACCGGCGCCAGATACTGCGCGCACAGCTCGGCCGAGTCCTGATAACCCAGCCGGCTGCCGGCCTGAATGGCGCTGCAGATGAAATGAACGGGGTTGGCGAAGTTGGGGAACACGAACAGGCCCACCAGCGAGCTGTGTGCGGGTTCGTAGAGGTTGTTGAAGTTGCCCGCAAAGGTGGGCAGCACGTGCAAGGCGGTTTCCAGGCCATCCCGCGGCTCGGGTTGCAGGATCGTGGTGGTCACGTCGGCGAGGTTGTCGACATCATGGGTCAGCGTTGCCCCGTTGTCGCTCACGAACTTTCGCGCGGCGTCGAGCACGTCGTCGAGATGGGTGATGGTGTCGCCGACGTCGTGGTCGGACTTGGTGAACCAGTCGGTGAACTGGGCCAGGTTGTCGTTGAGCGCGACGAACTGTTGCTTGTGCTGGTAGAGCGCGGTGACGAACTGGGCCAGGCTTTTGGTGATCGCGACGAAGTCGCCCCGGCCCTCGTTGAGCGCGGTCAGCGCCTGCGACAGGCTGTTCAGGGTGTCGTTGACCTGCCTGCCCTTGCCGGCCAGGTTGTCCGCGGCCGATTCGATGACATCGCCGAACGGCCCCGCCGGCTGCTGGGGTGTGGGCCCGAGCTGCCGCAGGATGCCGTTGATGGAGTCCCGCAGCTGATCCCACTCGACGGGCACCTGGGTGCGCTCGATCGGGATGACCTCGCCGTCGGTCAGCACCGGGCCGCCGGTGTAGGGCGGTGACAACTGGATGGTGCGCGAGGCCACCAGGCTGGGGTTGAGAATCACGGCGGTGGCCTTGGCGGGCACCTTGTATTTGTTGTTGTAGTGCAACGTGACTCGCATCTTGTCGCCGGCCGGCTCGATCTTGTCGATCGAACCGACCCGCACGCCCATGATCTGAACCCTGTCGCCCGGGTACAGCGCCAGGGTCTCGGAAAAGTACGCGACGACAGTGGTGGTGGTCAGCTTCCGGTAGAGCTGAACCCCGGCGGCGGCGGCGACGAGGACGAAGATCGCCGCCAACGCCGCGCTGATCACGACCCGGGCAGACAGTCGGGGCAATCGCAGGCTGCGGATGTCGAAGATGGTGCTCACCGGTCGCTACCTCCCGTCCCGCCGGGCGCGACGGACGGCGCCGGGTTCAGGTTCTCGGTGCGCGATCCCGGTGGGGCGTGCGCGGGAAGCGGCACCGGGGTGCCGGGAACGTCCGGCGGCGCCTCACCCGGGCGGCCCGCGGACGGGATGCCGGGGCCCGGCGGGGGGCCGTAAGGGTTTGGCTGCGATGGCCCGACGTCCAGTGGCGCCGGAAAGCCGCCGGGGGCCGGGCCGAACGGGCCGTGCTCGGAAGCCGCGCAGGGCAACGGATTTCCGGGCCGGGGCGGGTTATCGGCCGCGGGGGTGTACGAACACGGCGATCCCGGCGGCACGGCCGGCCCCGGATGCTCCGGGGTGCCCTCCAGCACCGGCGGCGCCGGCGGCGGTGCGCCGTTGGGAAATCGGGTTCCGTTGGGGTCGGGCCAGCGGAACTCCGGCAACCCGGCGCTGCGCCAGAAGTTCTCCGGGTCGATGCCCCGCTTCTTGAACGCCGCGTCGACCCACGGCTGAAGGACTTGGTAGGGCAGCAGATTCGCCACGATCGCCTTGAAGAACGGCCCGGACGCGACCGCCTCGGTCAGGGAGGCGGTGTATCGGCTGACCAGCACGAGCACGTCGGACAGCTCCTTTTTGCGTTTGACCAACTCGTCGCTGACCGTGCCCAACTGCTGTAACACGTGGTGCGCGTTGGGGTTTTCCTTGATGAATCCGGACACCTGGGTGGACACCGCCGACACGTTGCTCAGCAGAACGCTCAGCGCCTGGCTGCGCTCGCGGAACGCGGAAAGCAGCGTGTTGGCGTTGACCAGCAGCCCGTCGACCTGTTGGCTGCGGTCGCCGATGACGCGAGTGATCTTGTCGGCGTTCGCCAGTAACTGCTTGATCTGGTCGTCCCGATTCCCGATGGTGCCCGAGAACTTGGCCACGCCGTCGAGGGCGGCCTTCAGGTGCGGCGCGGTCTGATCGAACGTCTCGGACAACACGTTCAGCGACCGCTTGACGACGTCGATGTTCCAGTCCGTCGCCGCCTTCGTGACATCGACGAACGCGTCGTAGATCTGATAGGGCGTCGTGGTCTGGGCCGAGGGGATGATCCCGTTGGGCCGGAGCGGATCCGAGCCGCGGGGCTGTATCGCCATGTTTTTGCGCCCGAGGAAGGTGTCGGTGCGGATCGCGGCGCGGCTTTGCGCCCCGATCGTCTTGCCGGGCATCGAAAAGCCAACCAGGACACGGTCGCCGCGGATCTCCAGCGAGCGCACCAATCCGACGTTCACCCCGGCGATTTCCACCTTGTCGCCGGGGCTGATGCCACCGGTGTCTACGAATTGGGCGTAGTAGGTCGGCGTGGCGAACAGCATCGGCACGCTGGTGAAGCTCTGTCCCACACCGACGACGAGCAGCGTCACCAGCGTGCCCATCAGACCGACGCGGGTGCGGTTGAACTCGGTCAGCGTCCTCATTGCGGCGTGCACCTCCCGGTCGGCTGCCCGAAGAGTTTGACCGTGCGTACCGGACCGCCGGGCTGTAACCCGTTGACCTTGACCGAGATGTCACACAGGTAGAAGTTGTAGAAGTCGCCGTAAATGCCGCCGGCGCGGCCGATCACGCGGAACGCGTTCGGCAGCTTGGCCAGCACGTCGTCGACCGTCGGCAGGTCGTTGATGAGCGATTGCTCGATGCCCTCGAGGTGTCCGAGCGTGTCGTGCAGCACCGGCCGTTCGTCGCGGAGCAGATCCGCCACGGTTCCCGCCGCGTCGCTGATGTGTGCCGCCGCCGCGGCCAGCGGATCGGCCCTGTTCTTCAATCCCGTGATGAGCAGTTCCAATTTGTCGACCGTTCGGTCGAATTCCTTCTCGTGCTTGACGGTGGTGGCCAGCACGGTATTCAGGTTGTTGATGACCTCACCGATCGCCTTGTCGCGGTCGGCCAGCGCCCCCGTCAGTGCGGCGGTCTGGTCGAGGATGTCGTTGATGGTCGCGCCCTGCCCACCGAACACGGTGATGATCGACTGGGCGATGCTGTTGACCTTGTTCGGATCCAAAGCCTTGAAAAGCGGGCGGAATCCTCCGATCAGCGCGTCGAGATCCAGTGCCGGCTGGGTGCGCTCGAGCGGGATCATGCCACCCGGGGGCAGCCGTTGGCCGCTGTTGCCGTGTTTGAGCTCCAGGTAGCGGTCGCCGATCAGGTTGAGGTAGCGGATCGACGCGGTCGTCGCCCGGTCCAGTGGCAGCGTGCGATCCACGTTGAACTCCACCAACACCCGCGTGTCCCGGTCGGTCAGCGTCACCTTGGAGACCTTGCCGACCTCGACCCCCGACGCGCGCACGAATTGCCCCGCCCGCAATCCGCTCGCGTCGGTGAAGGCCGCGACGTATCCGGTGGTGCGATCGAATCGCACCTGGCCGAACACGATGATGATCATCACGGTGAACATCGCCAGCACCAACCAGAAGATGCCGAGTTTGACTGCCGTATGAGTGGTCTTCATGGGTTGATCGTGTTCTCCCCGTATTGGCGTCCCCAGACGTATTCGGTGGCCAGCGGCTGACCGATCTCGAAGTGGTTGTAGGGCGCGACGCTGGCGCCGGTGTCCATGACCAGGTACGGGGCGGGCCAGAGTTCTCGGGTGATCTTCTGCCAGCAGCCGGGCCGCCCGCCCGGGCCCCCGCGGGCGTTCACCCGCGGCAGGTTGTCGGGATACACGTAGGGATTGGGCGCACCGATGATGGACCCGGCGGCCGCCAACGAATAGCCGTTGCCGCCGGCCGCTTTCGCGACTTCCGGGGCGGCGTCGTGGAAGTTGCGGACCATGCAGAACAGTTCGGGGCTGTAGGTGTCGAGGAGGTCGGCGGTGGGCACCAGATCGGCGGCGCCGCGCGCGAGATACGGCCCGCCCCTGGCGAAGATGTCTTCGCCGTTGTGCCCGACGCCCACCGCCGCCAACAGCGCGGCGTCCAGGTCCCCCTGTTGCCGGGTCAGGGTGCGCGCGGTGGTCACCGCGTTGCGCAGAAAGTCGAACAGGTCGGGTGAGGCCCTGGTGTATGCGTCGGCCAGGTCCGCCAACCGCCGCACGTCATGGCGGATCTGGGGCATCCGTGGATTCAACTGCGCCAGAATGGCATTCCCGTTGACGATGGATTCACCGAACCTGCCTCCCAGCCCGTCCAGCGCCTGCGCCAGCGCGGA
Source organism: Mycobacterium sp. NTMscope_Eco_3 (assembly GCF_976985685.1). NCBI lineage: Bacteria > Bacillati > Actinomycetota > Actinomycetes > Mycobacteriales > Mycobacteriaceae > Mycobacterium > Mycobacterium sp. NTMscope_Eco_3. The sequence continues at coordinate 4,601,236 of NZ_CDRJYZ010000001.1, forward strand.
CAGCGTCGCGTTCAGCTCGATCGGATTCACTTTCTCGGCTATCGAGGTGACCGTCTCGAACAACGTGTTGAATTCGGTGGTCACCGACCGCGCGTCGATCACGTCCTGCGGTGAGATGCGTCGCCCGGCGGCCTTTTCCGGTGCGATCGGCGATGTCAGTGACACGTACTTGTTGCCGAACAGGGTGGCCGCCTCGATGGTGGCCACCACGTTCGCCGGAATCAGGTCGATGGAGCGTGGATCCACGTCCAATGTCAGCTTGGCCGCCGGCGCGTCGTCGCGCTCGATCTCGGAGATGGCGGCCACCCGGCCGATCTCGACGCCGTTGTAGGTGACTTTGGATCCCGGCTCCATCACCAGGCCCGCCCGCGTGGCGACCATCGTGAGCTCGGTCTTGGGTGTGAACTCCCCCCGAAACTGCAGATATACCAGTAGCAAGACCAGCCCGCAGACCACGAGCAGGATCACGCCCTCGACGTACACCCACGCGCGTCGGCGATTCCGCGGCATCGGCGTCGTCATGGCGGCTACACCGTGAGATTGAAGTTCGGGTCGACGCCGTAGAGCGCCAACTGCGCGAGCAGGACCACGACCACCACCGAGACCAGTGAGAACCGCATCGAACGGCCAACGGCCTGGCCGACGCCCACCGGGCCGCCGCTGGCGGTATAGCCGTAGTAGCAGTGGGTGATCATCACGACCACCGCGATGATGACGACCTCGACAACCGACCAGCCCACGTCTTCGGGTCGCAGGAACGTGCGGAAGTAATGCTCGTAGGTACCGTTCGACTGGCCGTAGAACACCGTCGTGACGATCTGGCCCGAGGTGAACGCCATGTCGAGGGCAAGGGCGTACAGCGGCGTGATGACCGCCAGCCCACCCAGGATCCGGGTGGAGACCAGAAACGAAATCGATTTGATGCCCATGACTTCCAGCGCGTCGATCTCCTCGCTGATCCGCATGGCGCCCAGCTGCGCGGTGGCGCCGGCGCCGACCGTCGCGGCCAGCGTGACACCGGCGACGATCGGCGCGGCGACGCGCGTATTGGCCAGTGCGGCAAAGAACCCGGTGAACGCCTCGACCCCGATGTTGCCCAGCGACGCGAAGCCCTGGATGGCGATCAGCGAGCCACCGGACAGGGTCACGAACCCGATGATCGCGACCGTGCCGCCGACGACGGCCATCGCACCGGTGCCCATGCCGATCTCGGCGATGAGCCGCAGCGTCTCGCGCCGGTACCGGCGCAACGCCCAGCCGATCTGCCCGACGCTGATCCGGGCGAACCTGGCGAAAACCCCGATCCGCCAAAGCCTTCGGGCCGCGCCGCCGCCAAAGCGGTCGAGGCCGGCGGCCGTCCGCGGGTAGCGGGCGCGCAGCACGACCGTCGCGGCCATCAGCGCCCGGTCCCGAACCGCACGCCGATCGTGGTCAGCACCACGTTGACCGCGAACAACGCGATCACGCACAACACCAGCGTCTCGTTGACGGCGGTGCCGACACCTTTGGGGCCGCCCTTCGTGGTCAGGCCGCGGTAACAGCCGACCAGGCCGGCGATCGTTCCGAACGTGGCCGACTTGACCACCGAAATGATCACCTCGGGCAAGCCGGTGACCAAGGTGAGGGTGCCGACGTAGGCCCCGGCCGAGATGTGTTGGATGAAAACGCCGAACACGAATCCGCCGACCAGGCCGATGGTGATCACCGCGCCGTTGAGCAGCGTCGCCACGATGGTCGCGGCGACCACGCGGGGCACCACCAGCCGGTGAATCGGGTCGATGCCGAGCACTTCCATCGCGTCGATCTCCTCGCGGATGGTGCGCGCGCCCAGGTCCGCACAGATCGCGGTGGATCCCGCGCCCGCGATCACGAGCACGGTGGTCAGCGGCCCCAGCTGCGTGACCGCGCCCAGTGCCGCGCCGGCGCCCGAGATGTCGGCGGCACCGAACTCCGCCAGCAAGATGTTGAGCGTGAAGATGATCAACACGGTCAGCGGGATCGCGACCGCCAGGGTCGGCAACAACGAGACGCTGGTGATGAACCAGCCCTGCTCGATCGTCTCCCGCCACTGGAAGGGCCGACGAAACAGCGCCTTGCCGGCCAGCACGCAGGTCCGGAAGAAGCCGCCGACCGCGTCGACGCCGGGCTGAATCTGACCGCGCAGATAGGTGGTGATCACGGTGTGGCTGCTCACCGCGGCTCCCCCCGGCGGTCGAGCGCGGCCGTCATCGTGGCATTGGCGAGCTCGAGGACGTCGTGGGCGGCCTTCCGCGCCGCGGCGGCATCGCCGCCGCAGATGGCGCCGGCCAGTTTCCGGTACGCGTCCGCACGGTTGACCTCGGGGGTCATCGCGGTCGCCAGGGCGGCCAGCGCGCGCTCATAGGCGGCACGAAAGGCGTTGTACATCAACCGGAATACGATCGAACCGGAGCTGTCGACCAGATGATCCCAGAACGCGAGCGTGTCGAGTTGCCACTCGACCGGGTCCGCGCGGACCTCGAGGCCCGCCAGCGAATCCTCGAGCAGCGCGACCAGTTCGGGCCCGTGTTGTTCGGCTGCCAGCTCGGCGACCTTCGGTCCGATACGCAGCCGGGCCTCGAGAATGCTGCGGAAGACGACCGGGTCGAGTTCGCCGTTGCGAAACAGCAACTGGGGCAGCAGATCAAGGCCGGCGTGCCGCCGGAAATCGCGCACGGTGGTGACGCCGCCCTGGCGCACCTCGACCAGGCTGGCCGCCGAGAGCCGCTTGAGCGCCTCGCGGACGGCGGGCCGGGACACGCCGAAAACCTCCGCCAGCCGGCGCTCGCTGGGCAACGCAGCGCCCGGCCGCATCTCGCCGCTCAGCACATCGGTTGCGATCTGGTCGAAAACCGCTTCAGGCACCGATCTGCGAATTACCGGCTGCAGCGCCATGCGGCCAGTGTGGCGGGCCGAAAGCCAGTCAGGTGGTCAGACCACCGGCGTGTCGCGAATCTTGCAGATCTTTCCGGGGCGGCTAACGCGTGGTCCGCTGCGCGGCCACAAACAGATTGCCCGGCACGTAGTCCCGCACCTCCTTGGCCGCCGCTCGGCCGTAGCCGGCCATCAACTCGTCGGACGGTGTCACCGTCACGTCCCAGCCATGACGGCCGAACCACTCGCCGACGTCCTCGCGCTCCTCGAAGTACCACAGCTCGTCGGTCCTCGGCACCTGCCGGTCGGGATCGACCTCGGCCATCAGCGCTTGGATCCGGTCCATCCGCTCCCGGCGCCGCGCGCGAAGCTGCGGGTCGAGGAACTTGGGACCGAGCGCCTCCACGGCGACCCGGCTGCCGGGGGCGGTGAGTCCCTGAACGCGGTCGAACAGCAGCTCCTGCGCGGCCGCCGGCAGATAAGGCATCAGCCCCTCGGCCGACCACACGCTGGGCGCGCTGGCGTCAAAACCCGCCTGCCGCAACGCCTCCGGCCAATCCTGGCGCAGGTCCACCGCAACAGGGACGCGGCGACAGGTGGGCTGCGCGCCGTGCTCGGCGAGCGTCGACGCCTTGAAGTCCAGCACCCGGGGCTGGTCGAGCTCGTAGACCGTCGTCCCCGCCGGCCAGGGCAACCGCCACGACCGCGCGTCCAGGCCGGCGGCCAGGATCACCGCCTGCCGGATGCCGGCGCCGGTCGCTTGAGTCGCATCGAGGAAGAAGTTGTCGAAAAACGCCGTGCGCGAGGCCATGTAGCCGACCATCGACTGCATCTGCAGCGGCAGACTCGGTTCGGCTTCGACGACCGCGTCAGGTAGTTGCCCCGCCGAATGCCAGTTCCACACGCCGTCGCCGGCGGCATCGAGGAAAACCTGGGCGAACGGATCGCTGATCAACGGGTTCTCTCCGCGGGTCTCGGCGGCGCGGGCCGCGGCCACACCGAGCGCGGTCGCCCCCACGCTCTCGGTGATCTCCCAGCTGTCGTTGTCGGTCCTGGCCACGCGCACGTCCTTCCCACTTCGCTAGCACGGCTACCTACCCGACCCTACGCGCGGCGGATGAGTGGGAGCTGTCCCCGAGTCCGGTATTCGGTTACCTTGTCGGCGAGCCCATCGGCAGGGCGAATCCGAAGGATCGTTGATACATGCGAGTTGACGGGCGCGACATCCCCGTTTCCGGCAGCCTGCTGCAGCCACTGACCCGGCGGACCAACGACATCCTGCGGCTGGCCCTGGCCGCGCTCTTTCTGGCGCTGGTGATCACGGGTTCGGTGATCACCCGCCCGCAGTGGATCGCGCTGGAGAAATCCATCTCGCAGATCGTCGGTGTCTTGTCGCCCACCCAATCCGATGTGGTGTACCTGGTGTACGGGCTGGCGATCGTGGCGCTGCCGTTCATGATCCTCATCGGCCTGATCGTCGCCGGGCAGTGGAAACTGCTGGGTGCCTACGCGACCGCGGGGCTGAGCGCGATCGTGCTGTTGTCGATCAGCGGCACCGGCCTGGCGGCGCCCCGATGGCACTTCGACGTCCACGACCGGCTGACCACGCTGCCGGCGCAGTTGCTCGACGACCCCCGCTGGATCGGGATGCTGGCGGCGGTGCTGACGGTGTCGGGCCCCTGGCTGCCGGCGCGCTGGCGGCACTGGTGGTGGGCCCTGCTGCTGGCCTTCGTGCCCATCCACCTCGTGATCAGCGCGGTCGTTCCGGCGCGGTCGCTGGTCGGCCTGGCGGTCGGGTGGGTGGTCGGCGCGCTGGTGGTGCTGGTCGTGGGCACCCCCGCGCTCGAGGTGCCGCTCGACACCGCGGTGCGCGCGATGGCCAAAGCCGGCTTCGTCGTCTCGCGGCTCACCGTGGTGCGGCCGGCCGGGCGCGGCCCGCTCATCCTTTCGGCCGACGGCGACGATTCCGGCCGCACGGCGCTGATCGAGTTGTACGGCCCGCACCAACGCAGCGGCGGCGCGCTGCGCCAGCTGTGGGGAAAGCTGAAGCTGCGCGACACCGAGACCGCCCCGCTGGTGACGTCCATGCGCCGCGCGGTGGAGCATCGCGCGTTGATGGCGATCGCCGTCGGTGACGCCGGCGTGGCCAACACCGCGACGGTCGCCCTCGCCCCGCTGGACCGGGGATGGATGCTGCACTCGCACAAGCCTGCTCGCGGCACGCCGATCGACCGCTGCGCGACGGCGACGCCCGTTCGCCGGCTGTGGGAATCACTGCGGATCCTCAACGACCGTCAGATCGCCCACGGCGACCTGCGCAGCCAGCACATCACGGTCGACGACGGCGCGGTGTTGTTCGGCAGCTTCGGCAGCGCCGAGTACGGCGCGACCGATGCCCAGCTTCAGTCGGATATCGCGCAGCTGCTGGTGACCACGTCGGCGCTGTATGACCCGAAGTCCGCGGTGCGCGCCGCGATCGACGTGTTCGGCGCGGACACCATTTTGTCGGCGTCCCGCCGGCTCACCAAAGTCGCTGTGCCGAGGTTCATTCGGCGCTCGGTGCCGGACGCCGGCACCCTCATCTCGGAGGCGCGCGCGGAGGTGAAGCGCCAAACCGGCGCCGATCAGATCAAGCCGCAAACCATCACGCGGTTCACCCGCAGCCAGATGATCCAGCTGGTGCTCTTCGGTGCGCTGGTCTATGTCGCGTATCCCTTCATCAGCACGGCACCGACGTTCTTCTCCGAGCTGAAGACGGCGAACTGGTCGTGGGCGCTGCTGGGTTTGCTGGTGTCGGCGCTCACCTACGTCGGCGCGGCCGCCGCGCTGTGGGCCTGCGCGGACGGCATGGTGAACTTCTGGACACTGTCAATCGCGCAGGTGGCCAACACTTTTGCCGCGACCACCACGCCCGCCGGGGTCGGCGGCCTGGCGCTGTCGACGCGGTTCCTGCAGAAGAGCGGCCTGTCGGCGATGCGGGCGACCGCGGCGGTGGCGCTACAGCAGTCGGTGCAGGTGATCGCGCATCTCGCGCTGCTGGTCGTGTTCAGCGCCGCCGCGGGCGCCTCGATGAATCTGCGGCATTTCGTGCCGAGCGCGACCCTGCTGTATCTGATCGCGGGTGTGGCGCTGGGCATCATCGGCACCTTCTTGTTCGTGCCCACGCTGCGCAAATGGCTGTCCACCGAGGTGCGCCCGAAGCTGAACGAGGTGGTCGGCGACCTGGTGAAGCTCGCCCGCGAGCCGCGGCGGCTGGCCCTGATCCTGCTGGGGTGCGCCGGCACCACCCTCGGCGCGGCGCTCGCGCTGTGGGCCAGCATCGAAGCTTTCGGCGGGGGCACGACATTCGTGGCCGTCACCGTGGTCACCATGGTCGGTGGGACGCTGGCCTCGGCCGCCCCGACCCCCGGCGGCGTCGGCGCCGTCGAGGCGGCGCTGATCGGTGGCCTGGCCGCCTTCGGCGTGCCCGCGGCCATCGGTGTGCCGTCGGTGCTGCTGTATCGGGTGCTGACCTGTTGGCTACCGGTATTCGTCGGGTGGCCGGTGATGCGATGGTTGACCAATAACGAGATGATCTGAGAGATCCCGCTTCAGGAGTTGCCGGATCCGGCCTGCGTGACCACGAAAACCGTTGATCTGCGCGCGTTTTGGCCCACTGTGGTGGTCAGATACACCAGGTGGTAGTCCTCGGGCACCGACTGCGCCACCGTGATCGGGACGGACACCGCGGCCGATCCCCCGTCGCCGAATCGGCCGGGCGTGGGCGCCACGGTGATCCCGGCATCGGACGACGTGCCGGAGACCGTGTAGCCGTCAGGGACGTCGGGGCCGTCGATCATCCGTTGCGCGTCGAGGGTGACCGTGCCGGTGTGCCCGGGCGCGATCGTCACGACGGGTTGGGCGACGTTGACGGTCAACGCCGAACTGCCCGCCCCGAACGACGGTGGCGCGTCCGCTTCGCCTGTGCCCCAACGCTTGTCGGGGTAGGCGGCGAGTGAGAACGCCAGCGAGGCGCCGGTCGTGATGGCCGACTCCGGCAGTGACGTGTGCTCGGTGGGCTGTCCGTCGATCTTCAGGCCGCTGATGTAGGTGAGGTGGTGCGGCCCCGACGCACCGGGGGCGGAGATCCGGAGGAATTTGTTTGCCGGCAGCGCGATGTCGATTCGATCGAACAGCGGTGCGGCCACGGTGAGGATCGGCGTGCCCGGGCTGGCCGGGTACAGGCCCAGCGCCGCCCACACGTACCAGGCGGCCAGCGCGCCCAGGTCGTCGTTGCCGGGTTCCCCGTCGGCGGTCGGCGCGAAGAGCCCACGCACCCGATCGACCGTGCGCTGGGTCTTCCACGGTTGACCGATGTAGTTGTACAGCCATGGCACACCGAAACTCGGCTCGTTGCCCGCCCACAGGTAGGGCTGGTTGGGGCCGACGTTGAGCTTCTCGGTGAAGCGATCGAGCCGGTCCGCCACGGCCGCGCGGCCGCCCAGCGCGGCCACCAGGCCCGCGACGTTTTGCGGCACCGACCAGACGTACTGCTCGGCGTTGCCCTCGTCGTACCCGACCTGACCGAAGTTGTCCGGGGACACCACGACCGCGGGGCCGGGGCGGAAGAACCCGCTCCAGCTGCGGGGCACCACCGACCGGGTGGTGGGATTGAACAGGTTCTGCCAATACTGCGAGCGATTCCGGAAATCCGCGGCGGTCGCGGCGTCCCCGAGTGAGTCGGCGAATCGGGAGATGGTGAAGTCGTCGATCGACCACTCCAGCGTGATCGAGGCGTCGGCGATCCAGCCGTTGCGGCCGAATTCCAGGGTGAACGGCGCGTAACCGAACCGCAGGTACGTGTCGATGCCCGGCCGCTCCACGTAACCGGCCAGCCCCACCCCGCCCTTGGTCGCCCCGTCCACCATGTAGCGCAACGCCGCGCGCACGTCGAAGTCCTTGGCCCCGAACGTGTTCAGGTTGACGATGAACGGCACCACGCTGTCCCCGGTCATCTCGCCGGTCGCGGCATTGGCGAACGCCCAGCGCGGCAGCGAGCCGCTCTGCTGTGCGTCGTTCACCAGCGATTGCGCCATGTCGCTGGCCCGGCCCGGAAACAGCAACGCCTGCAACGCCGCCAGGCACCGGTAGGTGTCCCAGTCGGAGAAGTTGGCGTACTGCGTGTGGCCCGCGGCCACGGTGCGGATGGCGCCGTCGAACCCGACGTAGCGCCCGTCGGCGTCGTTGAAGGTGTTGGGGTGCAACAGGGATCGGTACAGGGCGGTGTAGAAGGTCGTCAGATCGTCGCCGTTGCGGCCGGCCACCGTGATGCGGGACAGGGCGGCGTTCCATTCCCGCGAGGCCGCGGCGCGCACCTCGTCGAAGCCGGCCGCGTCCTCGGCCGCCAGGTTCGCCCGCGCCCCCTCGATGCCGACATAGGAGATCGCGGTCCGCACCTCGAGCACCGAGCCGGCCGGGAACTCCACGTAGCCGCCGCTGTAGGGCGCGTTCGCGCTGCGGGACCCGGCATAGACCGTGGCGCCGTCCCAGGACCCGTACGCGGTGAACGGCCGGCTGAACTTCATGGCGAAATACACCGTGTAGGCGTTCGGCTTGTCGCAGAACCCACCGCTGGTGGCCCACCCGGTGATGGTGGTGTTGTCCTCGCCGATCTGGATGGTCGCGCGGGAGTTGCCCGCCAGCGACGAGCCCGAGCGCACCTGCAGCAGGGCGGGGCGGCCGTTGCGCGGGTAGCTGAATCGCCCGACGCCCGTGTGCGCGGTGGCGGTCAGCTCGGCTTTCACCCCGCTCTCGGGGAACCGCACCGTGTAGTAGCCGGGCACACCCTGCTCGGTGTCGTCGTGGGCGATCGTCTCCCAGGCGTTCCAGGGCTGCGGGCCGACGCCACCGGTGACCGGAAGCATCGAGATATCCCCGAACGCAGCGCATCCCACCGACGCGTGGGTCATGCTGAACCCGGTCGAGCGCGGGTTGTCGTAGTTGTAGCCGGCGTAGTTGCCGACGGTGTCCGGCGAGTACTGCACCATCCCGAACGGCACGGTGGCGCCGGGGAAGTTGTTGATCTCGCCGACCGTCTCGCCGCCCGTGCCGGTGCCGATGAGCGTCGCGACGTGATCGACCGGATTCGCCACGAAGACGGGCGGGCCGTCATACCCCTTCGGCGGGGCCGCCGCGATGAAGGTCATGAAGACGGCCGACGCCGCGATGACCGCAATCAGCGCCCTTCGTGACCGCATAGAAGTCTCTTACTCCGATGACGACCGTTCAGCGGTGCATTGCGGGGGCGTTTCCGCCATGAATTGACTGACGAGCGGCCGGCGCGGCACGGGCAGCAAAATGTCTAAAAGATACCGGCAAACTTGCGGCACATTTCGGCTACTGTCATCCAGCGTGGCTGGCGATGGTATCGGCCCAATTCTCGGGAAAGCTTGGATAAATGAAACGCTTGCCCCTAGCAACCATCTCCTTGGCGCTGAGTTTTGCGCTTGTCGGTTGCGGCCACGACCACAAATCTGCTGACAAAACGACTGCGTCGACATCCACTTCCTCGGGGACCTCGTCGCAGACCAGCGCGGCACCGGCGGCGAAAGCCAACTACACGATCGCCGACTACGTCAAGGACAACAACATCTCGCAGACGCCCGTCCACCACGGCGATCCCGGTCCGAACGTCGACCTGCCGGTGCCCCCGGGCTGGCAACTCACCCAAGACTCCGGCACCTCGTATGGCGGCATCGTGCAAAGCCAGCCCGCCAATCCCTCCGATCCGCCCACCATCGCGACACTGTTCTCCAAGCTCACCGGCAACGTCGACCAGGCGAAGGTCCTCCAATACGCCCCGGGCGAGGTGCAGAATCTGCCCGGATACCAAGGCCAGGGTGGTGCTGGTTCCGCGTCCACGCTCGGCGGTTTCCAGGCCTGGCAGCTCGGCGGTACCTACCAAGAGGACGCCAACACCCGCGTCAGGGCGCAGAAAACGGTGGTGATCCCCGCCCAGGGGGCGGTCTATGTGCTCCTGCTCAAAGCCGATGGCCTTCAGAGCGATCAAGCCTCGTTGATCGACGCCGCCATGGTCATCGACGAAAAGACCACCATCACCGGCTGAGAAGTAGGCGGCGGCCCCGCGGGGCTCTACGGTAAACGCATGGCAGAGCAGTCATATGCGGTCGATGCCGGGCATCCACCGTCGGCGCTATTGCGTCTGATTAACCCGGTGATGGGGTTTTTGCTGCGCAGCCCCTTCGCCGGCGCGGCGCGCAAGCAATTCATGGTGCTGAGTTTCACCGGGCGCAAGACGGGACGTCCGTATTCAATTCCGTTGAGCGCGCACCTGATTGACGGCCAGCTTTACGCGCTGACCAGCGCGCCGTGGAAGCAGAACTTCCGCGACGGCGGCCCCGCCCACGTGGTGTACGACGGTGAGACGACCGCGATGCGCGGCGAGCTCATCCGCGACCGGGCCGTCGTTTCCGATCTCTTGGTGCGCGCCGCCGAGTCGTATGGCGTGGCGCGCGCGCAGCGCGTGATCGGATTGAAGTTCCGCGATCACCGCATGCCGACCCGCGACGAGTTCGCCGAGGCGGTCGACCGGCTCCACCTGGGGGCGGTCCGGCTGAGCGCGGCCGGCTAGCCGCTCAGCCGGTGGCGTCACCGGGATGACGATCGCCGCCGGGCGCCCGCAGGTGCGCGGCGCGCAGACACCGGTCGAAGCGCGAACGCGCGGTGATGACTTCCTTGCCCAGCGCCGTGAAGTCGTCGGCGATGCGTTGGGCGAGCAGCCCGAGCTTCGTGTTTTTCGATTGGGACAGCGTTTTGAGCATGGTGAAGGCGGCGTCCTCGTCTATGCCGTAGACCAGCATCAGCATCCCTTTGGTGCGGTCGATGACGCCGCGGCGCCCGGTGATCTCGGCGACCTTGGCGCTGATGGATTCCTCGCGGGTGCGGGTGGGCGGCGGCGTGACTTCGAGGTAGAAGCCGTGTGTCCCGACGACCTCGTCGTTGTCGTCGCAGAATCGGTCCCCCACCACGATGACGTGGTGGATGAGGCCGCGGGTGTCCACGATGCGATGCCGCACGCTGAACGCCTGACGACGCCTGATCATGTCGTTGATGCCGTCGACCACCTGGGGGCGGTCGGCCGGATGTTTGTGCGACAGCACCAGCTCGGTGGTCGGTGTCACGGTGCCCGGTTCGTACCCGTGCATGCGCTGGACCTGGTCGGACCATACCCAGCGGTGACCCTCGAAATAGAAGCGGAACCAGCCCACGCGCTGCGGGGTGGCGCCGGCCAAAGCGCGCTCGATCGCTGCCGCCTGGCTGTCTAATTCCCAAGCCACGGTGGTCGTTTCGCGTCGACGGCAAGTGGGCGGGCGGCAGCGGCCGTCGGCGATCCCGGATGGGTCGCTGACGCCCGGACGGGAAAGTCGGCACTGCACGCGCAGGAGTGGGCTACCCCCATGGCCGAGAGGTTACAGTTTCTGACCGGTGGTCACCGCGGAATCGAAAAATTGCCGGGCGAGTAAGTTTTGGCTCGCTCACTCGGCCAAACCCGCGCCGGCGGCCGCCCGGGTCCGGGTGACGATGGGTGGTTCGAAGCCGGCGTCGACCACGGCGCGCCGCACCGACTCGCCGACCGATTCGGCGTGCTCGATCGGCACCAGCGCGATCACACAGCCTCCGAATCCGCCGCCGGTCATCCGCGCCCCCAGCGCACCCGCGCGCACCGCGGCATCCGCGATCAGGTCGATGCGTTCGGTGGTGATGTCGAAGTCCTCGCGCATGGAGGCGTGTGAGGCGGTGAAGATCCGCCCCGCTTCGGGATAGTTCGAATCATTCAGCGCGGCAACGCAATCGATGACCCGCCGGTTTTCGGTGAGCACGTGACGGGCGCGACGGGCGTCGACCGGGTCACGCACGGCGGCCAGGTCGGCTGACGCGCGATCGCCCACCTCGCGCAGCGACGAGGCCCCCAGATCGGCGGCCGCGCGCTCGCACGACTGCCGGCGCGCCGCGTAGTCGCCGCCGGCATGGCTGTGACGCTCGCGGGAGTCGATGAGCAGCAGCGCCACGCCGGCGGCGTCGGGGTCGAAAGCCACCGGCGTGACTTCGAGGGCGGCGAAGTCGATCAGCACCGCCGTCGCCGGCCGGCCGAACAGCGACGCCAGCTGGTCGAGCAAACCCGTTGGGGCGCCGACATACTCGTTCTCGGCCCGCTGGGCGAGCCGGGCCTGTTCCTTGCGGTCGATGCGCACCCCCGCGGCCGAGGCGATCGCCCCCAGCGCCGCGCATTCCAGCGCCGCCGAGGAGGACAGGCCCGAGCCCATTTCCACGTCGCTGGTGATCGACATCGTGCCGCCGGGCACCGGGTGATTCGCCTGGCGCAGTGCCCACATCACCCCGGCCACATACGCCGCCCAGCCGGTCACCTCCCCGGGGGCGGTGCCGATCGCGATGCGCACCGGGGCGTCCGCGCGGTCACTGGTCACGGTGATCGCGTCGCCGGGGCCGGGCGTGAAGGTCGCCACCGTGCGCTGCGGCAGGGCGATCGGCAGCGAGAAACCCAGGTTGTAGTCGGTGTGCTCGCCGATCAGGTTGATCCGTCCCGGCGCGCCGTACCGCACCGTCACTGCAATTCCCGTAACCGCCGGGCCACGCTTTCGGGGGTGACGTCGCCGATGAAGGCGTCCATCGCCGATTCCGAGGCCGCCAGGTATTTGAGCTTGGTGGCGCTGCGCCGGATGGACATCAGTTCGACGTGGAAGTATCCGTCCGCCTGGTCCCCGGCGCCGGAATACTGGTGCAGCGCCGAAATGTAGGGCAGCGGGGTCGAATACATCCGGTCGAAGCGCCGCAGTACGTCGAGATAGACGGCCACGAACCCGTCCAGCTCGTGCTCGTCGAGGCCTAACACGTTGGGCACGAACCGGTTCGGGTAGATGTGCACCTCGACCGGCCAGCGCGCCGCGAACGGCACGAACGCGGTGAACACGTCGTTGCGCGCGACGATGCGACCACCGTCTGCGACCTCACGGGCCAGTAGGTCGCCGAACAGGTTGCTGCCGTGCCGTTTTCGGTGTGCGCGCGCCTGCTCCAGCATGGCGGCCGTCCGCGGTGTCAGATAGGGATAGCCGTAGATCTGGCCGTGCGGATGGGTCAGCGTGACGCCGATCTCCTCGCCGCGGTTCTCGAAGCAGAACACCTGCTCGATGCCCGGTGCGGCCATCAGGTCGGCCGTGCGGTGGCGCCACGCGTCGACCACCAGCCGCGCGTGCGCCGGCGTCAACGCGGCGAACGAGCCAGTGTGGTCGGCGGAAAAGCAGATCACCTCGCAGCGGCCAGGCGCCGGGGCCGATACGAAGCCGTCGGCGTCGCCGGGGTCGGGAAGCGGCGTCGCGGCGCCGGACAGGCTGGGAAAGCGGTTCTCGAACACGACGACGTCGTAGTCGGGGGCGGGCACCTCGCTGGTCAGCCCGGTCGGGCCCGGGCACAGGGGGCACGCCTCCGGCGGCGGTTTGTAGGTGCGGTCCTGGCGCAGGGCCGCGATGATCACCCATTGGCCGGTGGTCCGGTCGAACCGCAATTGCGACTGTTCGGCTGTGCGCGGCGGCAGGGGCCGGCGGTCCTCGACCGGCGCCGGACGATGCCCGGGCAACGAGAAGAACAGCAGGTCACGGCCGTCAGCCAGCTTCGCTCGCGTCGGCCCCGTCACGATGTCGAAGACTAGCGTGGTCAGGTATGTATCCCGGCGAGCAGACACAGAATCGCATGCAAGATGGCATGAGAGTGCGATTCTGCGTCTGCTCGCGGATATGAGGGGGTCCCCGATAACTGTCCTGTACGAACGCGCCCGCAACTGGGTGATCGGCTCCGATCCTGGCTTGCTTCGGCTGCGGATGGCGACTCGGACAACGGCCGCGCTGGGCCTTTCACTGCTGGTCCTTTTCGTCCTCACCAGGGCGACGGGACAACCCCTGACCGTCGCGCTGCTGGGCGTCGTCATCACGATGGTCGCGTCGCGATCCGTTAACGAGCCCGACCCCCGCCAGCAACGAATCACCATGGCGCTGTTGCCCGTCCCCGCCGCGGTGGCCATCACCGCCGCCGCGCTGCTGGCCCCGCACGTGGTGGCCAGCGACGCCGTCTTCGTGGCGATCGTGTTCACCGCGGCCTACATCCGCCGCTTCGGGGCGCGTGGCAGGGCCCTGGGGATGGTCGCGTTCATGTCGTACTTCTTCACGCTGTATCTGCGGGCCCGCGTCTCGGAGCTGCCCTGGATGATCGGCGCGGTCGCGGTGGGAACGGTGTGCACCTACGTGATGACCGCCTACGTGCTGCCCGACCGGCCCGAGCGGGTGCTGCGCGCGACCATCCGGGCGCTGCGGGCGCGGATGGCGATCGTCATCGACACCACCGCCGAGGCGGTGCGCACGGGCCGCCTCGACGAACGGCGGCGGCGCCGCATGCGGGCGCGCACCATCCGGCTCAACGAGACCGCCCTGCTGGTGCAAACCCAGGTCGAGGACAAAGCCGATCCCGGCGCGCTGTGGCCCGGCGTCACCGTCGAACAGCTGGCCCCGTGGCTGCTGGACGCCGAGCTGGCCATCGAATGGGTCGCCACCGCCGGTCGGCGGGCGGCCGCCGTGGCGGGCGAGGCCCCGGAATCCATCCCGCTGCCCATCCGGGTCGCGCTCGTCGACGCGCTCTCCCAGCTGGCGCGGGCGATCCGCCTGCCCGAACCCGAGGGGCTGCGGCGGGCCGCCGGCCGCGCGCAACGGCTGCTGGACGAGCGGCCCGGCGCCGCTGAAGCCGCGGCCGACGACGACCCGGGCGCCACCGCCGTCCGCCGCCTCGCCCTGGCGATCATCAACGCCGCGGGGGCGACGTCCGACGTGCGGGCGATCGTCGATCGGATGGCCGCCGGCGCCCCCCTCGACGACGCCGGCGGCGAGCGCCCGGCGGCGGCCGAGCGCGCCGTGCCGGAGGACCCCGCCGACGAAGTCCGTCCCGCCGGGCTGCTGCCGACCACCCGGCAGGCCATCCAGGTCTCCGTTGCCGCCTCGCTGGCCATCGTCACCGGCGAGCTGGTCTCGCCGGCGCGGTGGTATTGGGCGGTGATCGCGGCGTTCGTGATCTTCGCCGGCACCAACTCGTGGGGCGAGACCCTGACCAAGGGCTGGCAACGCCTACTCGGCACCCTGCTCGGCGTGCCCGCCGGCGTGCTGGTGGCCACGCTGCTGACCGGACACGAAATCGTCGCTCTCGGCGGCATTTTCGTGTGCCTGTTCTGCGCCTTCTATTTCATGACGGTGACCTACAGCCTGATGACCTTCTGGATCACCACGATGCTGGCGCTGCTGTACGGGTTGCTCGGCCAGTTCTCCTTCGGCGTGCTGATGCTGCGGATCGAAGAGACCGCGATCGGCGCCCTCATCGGGGCGACGGTGGCCGTCGTCGTGTTGCCGACGAACACCCGAACCGCGATCCGCGCCGACACCCGCGCCTTCCTGACGAGCCTGGCGGCGCTGATCGAGGTCTGCACTGCCACCATGTGCGGGGAGGACGCCGGCGCCAGCCCGTCCGAGCGGGCGCGTCAGGTCGATCGAGATCTTCAGCAGTTCCGGGTCACCGCCAAGCCGCTGTTGGCGGGGGTCGCCGGACTCGCGGGCCGGCGCAGCATCCGCCGCGCCCTGGGCATCTTCACCGCGTGCGACCAATACGGCCGCAGCCTGGCACGCAGCAGCGAGCAGTATCGGGCCCCGGTCGGGTCGCCGCTCGCGTCGAAGCGGGCCGAGGCGTTTTCGGCGGCCGCCGCCCAGACGCGGCGCAACATCGAGGCGTTGCAGGAGGCCATCGAGGGTGGTCACGCCCCGACCCTGGTCTCGGCGGCCGACGATCTCGACGCCGCGGAGACCCTGGCCCGGCACGAGGACGGCGACGGTCACGGCGGCGAATCCGGGCCCGACACCCGGCGATTCCTCACCGCGGTGCACGCGCTCCGCCAGATCGAGCGGGCCGTCATCACCGCGGCCACCAATCTCGGTGGCCGCGAACGTGTCCAGGCGGCCAGCCTCGCGTCGCGCTGACGCCTTTGCTACCGATCGCGCGCGCACGCGGCTACCATCTTGCTAACCGCCGCGGTCCGTAGCCACAGCCGAGGAGAAATCCCATGGCCACACCGAACCTTCCGCCGGGCTTTGATTTCACCGATCCCGACATCTACGCCCAGCGGTTGCCGGTGCAGGAGTTCGCCGAACTGCGCGCCACCGAACCGGTCTGGTGGAACGAGCAGGCGCCGGATCAGGGCGGGTTCGGTGACGGCGGCTACTGGGTGGTGACCAAGCACCGCGACATTCGCGACGTCTCACTGCGCAGCGACGTGTTCTCGTCGGCCGCCAAGTCGATCGTGCCGCGTTACCGGGAAGACTTGGCGGCCGGGCAGATTGAGGCGGGCCGGGCGTCGATGATCATGATGGACGACCCCGAGCACAGCCGGTTGCGCAAGATCGTGTCGCGGGCGTTCACGCCGCGCGCGGTCGAGCGGCTGCGCGCCGAACTGTCCGAGCGGGCCCGGCGCATCGTCGCCGAGGCCGCCGCGGCGGGGTCGGGCGACTTCGTCCGCCAGGTGGCCTGCGAGTTGCCGCTGCAGGCGATCTCGGCCCTGCTCGGGGTTCCGCATGAGGACTACGACAAGCTGTTCGACTGGACCAACAACATGATCGGCAGCGACGACCCGGAGTTCGCCGGCAACGACGCGCTGACCTCGGCGGGCGAATTGATGTGGTACGCCATGCAATTGGCGGCCCACAAGGCCGAGGAACCCTCCGAGGACATCGTCACTACGCTGATCCGCGCCGATGCCGAGGGCCAGCGCCTGTCGGAGGCCGAGTTCGGCATGTTCGTGGTGACGCTGGCCGTCGCCGGAAACGAGACGACCCGCAACTCGATCACGCAGGGAATGATGGCCTTCACCGACTATCCGGACCAGTGGGAGGTGTTCAAGGCGCAGCGGCCCAGGACCGCGGCCGACGAGATAATCCGTTGGGCCACACCGATCACCGCGTTTCAGCGCACCGCGCGCGAGGACACCGAGCTCGGTGGCGTGGCCATCAAAAAGGGCCAGCGGGTGGTGCTGTTCTACCGCTCGGCCAACTTCGACGAAGAGGTCTTCGACGACCCGTTCACCTTCGATGTCCTGCGCAGCCCCAACCCGCACCTCGGTTTCGGCGGCACCGGGGCGCACTACTGCATCGGCGCCAATCTGGCCCGCATGACGATCGACCTGATGTTCAACGCGCTCGCCGATCGGCTGCCCGACCTGGCCCCGCTGGAAAACCCGGAGCGCCTGCGGTCGTCGTTCATCAACGGCATCAAGCACTGGCACGTCGACTACCAAGGTAGCCGCCCCGTCGCGTCATGAGAGTCGCCATCAGCGGTGCCGGCGTGGCCGGGGCGGCGCTCGCCCACTGGCTGCACCGCACCGGCCACACGCCGACGCTGATCGAGCAGGCAGGCCCCACGGTTTCGCACCGGCGGCTACATGATCGATTTCTGGGGCGTCGGCTACCAGGTGGCCCAGCGGATGGGCATCGAAGGGCAGCTCCGCGCCGCCGGGTACGAGATGGAACGGCTGCGTTCGGTCGGCCCGCGCGGCGAGATCAAGGCCGACGTGGACGTGGACGTCTTTCGCCGGCTCCTGGGCGCCGACTTCACCAGCCTGCCGCGGGGCGATCTGGCCGCCGCGATCTACGCCACCATCGAGGACAAGGTCGAGACCATCTTCGGCGACAGCATCGCCACCGTCGACGAGCACGGTGACGGTGTCCGACTCACCCTCGAGGGCGGCGGCGCGCGCGAATTCGACCTGCTGATCGGCGCCGACGGGCTGCACTCCAACGTGCGGCGCCTGGTCTTCGGGCCCGAGCGGGAATTCGAGCGCTACCTGGGCTGCAAGGTCGCGGCCTGCGTGGTCGACGGCTACCGGCCGCGCGACGAGCTGGCCTACGTCACCTACGCCACACCCGGGCGGCAGCTGGCGCGTTTCGCGCTGCGCGACGATCGCACCACGTTCTTGTTCATCTTCCGCGCCGACCACGGCGACGCCGGTCTTGCGCCAAAACAGCAGCTGCGCAACACCTTTGACGGCTGCGGCTGGGAAGCCGACGATATGCTGGCCGCGCTCGACGACGTTGATGAGCTCTACTTCGACGTTGTCAGCCAGATCCACATGAACCGCTGGTCGCGGGGGCGGGTGCTGCTCATCGGGGATGCGGCCGGATGCATTTCGCTGCTCGGCGGTGAGGGCACCGGCCTGGCGATCACCGAGGCCTACGTGCTGGCCGGCGAACTCGCGCGCGCCGGGGGTGACCATCGCCGCGCGTTCGACGCCTACGAGACGCGGCTGCGTCCCTTCATCGAGAGTAAGCAGGCCGGCGCGGCGCGGTTCATCGGGTTCTTCGCCACCCGGACCCGATTCGGGCTGTGGTTCCGCAACCTCGCGCTGCGCACCATGAATTTCTCCCCGATGACAAGGCTTCTCGCGGCCGACGTGCGCGACGACTTCGCGCTGCCCGACTACGGCATCTAGCGACCGATCACACGCTCGGCTGCCGACTTTCGGTGTCGCGGCGCTCGCCCGTGGCGATGAAGTCCTCGATCAGCTCCACCACCTGGTCCGGCGCCTCCACCTGCGCGAAATGACCGACGTCGGGCAGGATTTCGAGCCTGGCGTCGGTACGAGCCTCGTGCGCGGCGTACGCGTGATCGACGGGAATGATGCCGTCGCGCTCCCCCCAGATCGCCATGACCGGCAAGTCCTCACGCAGCGAGAGTCTGTTGAGCGCGCTGACCGCCTGGCCCCGGTAGTCGACCACCGACCTCAGCGTTCGCAGGAACGACTGCCGCGTCTGGCCATCGGACAACGACGAGTAGGCGCTCCACATCTCGGCCCCGCGCGGCGACTGGATGCCGGCGCTTCTCAGCAAGGACCTGAGCTTGTTGCCGACGGACAGGACGGGCGTGGGCGCGATGATCGGCAACACCAGCTCCGCCCCGGGGGCCGAGAGCAGCCGCAGCACCCATCCCACGTCGGGACCGAGGCCGCCGCTGCTGATCAGGATCAACCGCTCGGCGTAGTCGGGATGCTGATAGACGAACTGCATGGCGACACCGCCGCCGAGCGAATGTCCGACCACGGTGGCCTGGCTGACACCGAGTTCGTCGAGGAAATCACGAAGCCAGACCGCAAACGCGCCCAGCGAGTAGTCGGTGCGGGGCTTCGCGGACTGGCCGTGGCCCAGCAGGTCGGGCGCGACGATCCGGAACTTCTTCGACAGCCGCGGTATCACGGATCGCCAGGTCTCCGAACTCCCCGCCATGCCGTGGATCAGCAGCAACACTTCGCCGTCACCCTCGTCCCGATAGGCGACGCGATCACCGTGCAGGTCCAGGAACTTCATCGCACAGGTCTACCCGCTCCGGTCCCGTTCATCGCAGAGTCGAGCCAAATCGTGACGAAAAACGCGTGCGACGCGGCCTGTGCGGGACGACTCGGCAATGATCTAGTGCATGACCGAACCGGTTGCAGCCCGCGTGGCCGTCTACCTCGACTTCGACAACATCGTGATCTCGCGGTACGACCAGATTCACGGGCGGAATTCGTTTCAGAAGGACAAGGCCAAGGGCCTCGAGCAGCATTCCGATCGGTTGGAGCGGGCGACGGTCGACGTCGGAGCCATCCTCGACTTCGCGTCGTCGTTCGGCACCCTGGTCCTCACCCGCGCCTACGCGGACTGGTCGGCGGACATCAACGCCGGGTACCGCGGCCAGCTGGTGGCCCGCGCGGTCGACCTGGTGCAGCTGTTTCCTGCGGCGGCCTACGGCAAAAACGGCGCCGACATCCGGCTGGCCGTCGACGCCGTCGAGGACATGTTCCGGCTGCCCGACCTGACCCACGTGGTGATCGTGGCCGGCGACTCCGACTACATCCCGCTGGCCCAGCGCTGCAAGAGGCTGGGCCGGTACGTGGTGGGCATCGGGGTGGCCGGCGCGTCGAGCCGGGCGCTGGCGGCCGCGTGCGAGGAGTTCGTGGTGTACGACGCGTTGCCGGGGGTCCCCGCCCTCGACCGCGAGCCGGCGCTCGCCGGCGCCGACCCGCCGAAGCGGCGCGGCGGGCGCACCAAGGCGGCGCAGGCCGAGGAGCCGGAGCCGCCCGACGCGCAAGCCGCCGCCACCGCGCTGCTGACGCGCGCGCTGCAGATCGGCCTGGAGAAAGACGACGTCGACTGGCTGCACAACTCCGCGGTGAAGGCCCAGATGCGGCGCATGGATCCGTCGTTCAGCGAAAAGTCTTTGGGTTTCCGGTCATTTAGCGATTTCCTGCGTTCGCGCTCCGACGTGGTCGAGCTGGACGAGACGTCGACGACGCGGATGGTGCGGCTGCGCGCGCAGGACTGAGCGGCGCCGCCCCGCGTCGCGGCAGCCGATGCTCAGACGCTCCGGGCGTCGAGTGTGCGCTCAGGGATTCGCGTGTGAATCCACGGCGTTGACTGTGCGCCCAGGGCGACGACACGCCGAGCGCGGCCACCGTGGCTTCACAGCGAAAGCCGTAGTTTCACACCGAACGCCAGGGCTTCACACCGCCGCCAAGTCGCGGTGGCGTCGGGCCGGCTTTACGCTCCTGGGGTTACACGAACTTCACGGGGGTTTTCGATGCGTGCAACCTGGGGCCCGGCGGTCGCGGCGGTCGCCTGCCTGGCCCTGCCGTCCTGTTCGGAAACCGTGTCGGCGCCCCCGCTGACCCCCACCTCGCCGACGGCGGCGTCGAAGACCAGCACCCGTGCGGGACCCGCCCCGATCACGGGCCCGCTGGAAAAGGACTGGAAAACCTACGACGGCACGGCGTATTTCGGTTGCCCGCAGACTTTTTCGGCCGGCAAATCCGCGCTCGACGACATCCGGCCGAAGATCTTCGACCCGAAGACGGGGCAGTACGTCGCGCCGGCCATCCCCACGATCCCCGCCGGGGAGAACCTCACCGGCGCCATGTGCGCGCTGACCGGCGCCGACGCCGACTTGAAGGTCGTCTACGTCGTCACGACCGTCGCGCCGGCCCGGGCCCCGGCACCCGAAACCTCAAGGACCACCGCGTATTCCTACGACCGGTCGTCGGGCCGGCAGGTCGCCACCAAAGAACTCCAGCCGCCGAGGCCCGGCCTGACGTTGACCGCGCCGAAGGAATGGGGACTGGCCCCGACCGCCTCGGGCGTGGCGTGGGTGAACGCCTTCACCGACGGGCACGCCGCCGCGTCGCCGCCGCGGACCGTGGTCCTGTCCGGCGCCGATCTGTCGATGGTGTGGGACGACCCCCAGCCCGCCCGGGTATGGCAGGACGTCCTTGCGTTTCAACGCAACACCGAGCCTGCCAAGTCCTCGGGAGCCGAGCTGCGCCGCCCCAACGGGGAGGCGATCTATCAGGACAACGACGTGCAATCCGTGGACGCCGAATTGCGCGACGGCCCCGACAAACTGGTGAAGCTCACCAGCCGGGATTCGCACAACCCCCCGGCGGTGTCGACGATGTTCTACGACCTCAACGCCAAGTCCCTGATCAGGATCGGCGATTCGGATCGGATTTCCGGCGGGGGGCTGAACGCGGTCTTGTCCGACGGGAAACTGTTTGTCGACGGGCACAATTCGGACGATTCCTCGTTCGGCTTCGGAGTATGGAACCTGCGCAGCCAAGAGTGGGACTTCCTCAAGAGCCGGGACGACGCCAAGAAGCTGTCGATTTCGAGGCTGGCGTTCTTCGAAGACCACCTGTACCTCACCGGCACCGGCGGGACGTTCTCGGTAATCGCCCTGCCCGCAACGGATCCCGTCTCGTCCGGCTGGTCGACACGCCCCTTCGAGCGGATATCCGGGTGGACGCTGGTGTGCCGCGGCGAGACCGCACCGTCGTCCAACGGCGAGTGCAAGGAGATCGTCATGGTGCAAGACCGGGACGGCCACTACCCCGGGCCCTGGTTCTGAGTTCGGCGTGCTCAGAACCAGCCGAGCGCCTGCGGAACCATGTACAGGCCGAAGCCGATGGTCACGAAGCACAGCGCGCGGGTGACGTATTTGTGCAGCCCGCGCATGCGCCACTGCTCGGGCAGCGCCCGGGCTTCCAGCGCCAGCAACAGGCCCAGCACGATCGGCAGCAGCAACGCGTTCATGACCTCGACGTCCACGGCCAGATTGACCAAATCGACGCTGGCCAGCACCAGCACCGCGCCCACGATGTGGGCCAGCGAGTACGTGATGTAGAACTTGGCGGTGGCGCGGTTGGGCCGCTCGTTGAGCGTGTGTTTCCAGCCGAACACCTCCGAGAGTCCCCACGCGCCCGCGAGCGAGGCGACGATCGCGGCCACCAGTGCCGCGCCGAGCATGCCCAGGCCGAACAGCACCGTGCCGCCCACACGGCCGAGGTAGGGGGTGAGTGACTGGGCGATCTGGCCGACGGTCTCCAGTTCCGCGCCGCCGCCGTGTTTTCCAATCGTGGAGGCCATGGTGACCACCACCGCGATCATGATCAGCTGCGTCAGCACCGCTCCGAAGGCGGTGTCGTAACGGGCCTGCCGAATCGTGTTCTCCGACAAGCGCTTATCGACCACCGCGCCCTGCTGGTAGAAGATCATCCACGGCATGATGACCGCGCCGACGTTGGCCGCGACCAGAAGCAGGTATGACGAGTTGCCCAGCGGCATCGACGACAGGCCGTCCACGAGTGCTTTCGGGTCGGGCCGGGCCATGACCATCGCCACCAGGAACGCCAGTTCGGCCGCGCCGACGACCAGGCCGATGCGCTCGACGCGCCGGTAGCTGCCGGTCAGGGCCAGCGCCAGCAGCGCGACGGTCGCGACCGGAATGCTCACCCACCGCGAGACGCCGAACAGTTCACCCACCCCGGCCACCCCGGCGAACTCCGTCAGCAACGCCCCGATCGCCGAGGCGAACAAGGTGAACGCCGACAGCCACGCCCAGCCGCGACCGAACCGCTCCCGGGTCAGCGAGCCGTGGCCGCGCCCGGTGACGATGCCCAGTCGCACGGTCATTTCCTGCACGACGTAGAGCACGGGCATCAGGATCAGCTGCGGCAGCACCATCCGGTAGCCGCGCCGGATTGCGACCCACCGCAGCCAGCGGCCGCGCGTACGCAGCGGTACCGACGGCCGATCCTCGAATTCGTCCGCCACCGGGTGCGTGGTCGTATCGGCCACCCGTGGGATCCTAGCTAAGGGTCGCCTTACCAGGGGCGTTTGGCCGGAGAGCGCCATTGGCCAAAAATGCGCTGCCATTCTCGAAAATGCGATAGGCCTTCTCGAATTGCGAGAGTACGTTTCCGAGGTATGCAAACGGTGCGTAGCTTCTGCCGCGTCTGCACCTCCGTCTGCGGCATCCTCGTCGACGTCGACGGCGACGAGGTGATCCGCGTGCGCGGCGATCAGGACCATCCCTTCTCGCGCGGCTACACCTGCCCCAAGGGCCGGGCCCTGCCGCTGCTGC
This sequence comes from Mycobacterium sp. NTMscope_Eco_3, assembly GCF_976985685.1. Taxonomy (NCBI): domain Bacteria; kingdom Bacillati; phylum Actinomycetota; class Actinomycetes; order Mycobacteriales; family Mycobacteriaceae; genus Mycobacterium; species Mycobacterium sp. NTMscope_Eco_3. Next base: position 4,624,669 of record NZ_CDRJYZ010000001.1, read on the forward strand.
ACCACCACCCCGACCGGCTCGAGCGCCCCAGGATGCGGGTGGACGGCCGGCTGTGCGACACCACCTGGGACGCTTGCCTGGACGACCTGGGCACGCGGCTGAAGGACATCATCGACCGGCATGGGCCCGAGTCGGTCGCGTTCTACTTCTCCACCATGGAAAGCGCCGGCTTCCGCATGGCCGAGGCCCTGCACGCCGCGATCGGCACCCCGGCCAAGTTCAGCCCGCTGACCATCGACGGCACCGCCAAACCCCTGGTCTCGGATCTGGTCGGCGGATTCATGGGGCTCTCCGGCCGGACCGACCTGGACAACGCCGACTTCCTGATGCTCGTCGGCGTCAATCCCGTTGTGTCGCACGGGCATGCGATCTCGATGCCCAATCCCACCGGCACGGTGCGCGAGATCGCGCGGCGCGGGCAGGTGTGGGTGATCGATCCGCGCCGCACCGAGACCGCCCGGCTGGCGACCGGCCATCTGGCACCGCGCCCCAGCACCGACCACGCGGTGCTCGCCTATCTGGTGCGCGAGATCCTGCGCGACGGAATGAAATCCGACGTCCCCGTGCAGGGCATCGACGAGCTGGCGCTCGCGGTCGAGCCGTTCACGCTCGAACACACCGCGAAGCTCGCCGATGTCGCCGAAGCCGATCTGTCCCGGTTGTGCGCCGGGGTGCGCGCCGCCAAGTGCGTCGCGGTCGAAACGGGCACCGGTGTCACGATGACCGCCGAGCGCGCCAACGTCACGCAGTGGCTCGCGTGGGTGCTGATGATCCTCACCGGCGCGATGAACCGGCCCGGCGGGACGTGGTTTCATCCCGGATTCGCGTACCAGCTCGAGACTTTCGGCGAGTTTTTGCCCGTCACACCGATCGAGGGATCCTTCGGCCCGGGACCGCGCAGCCGCCCCGAGGCGCGGGCGTTCATCAACGAGTGGCCCTGCGCGGCGCTGCCCGACGAGATCGCCGCCGGCAACATCCGCGCCCTGATCAACGTCGGCGGCAGCCTGGTCACCAGCTTCCCGGAGACCGGCAAGCTGGTGCCCGCCCTGCAGCAGCTCGAGCTGTTCGCCACCACCGAGATCATCAACAACGAGACCACCGAGCTGGCCACCCACGTCCTGCCCACCAAAGATCCGTTGGAACGCCCCGACATCACCATCCACGACATCCTGAGTTCGCATGTGTCCGTCCAATACAGCCCGGCCGTCGTCGAGCCGGTCGGCGAACGGCGCTCGATGTGGTGGGTGTTCGCCGAACTCGGCCGCCGGCTCGGCTACGAGCTCGGCAATCTCGGGGACCCCGAGACCAGCACCGACGACGACGTGCTCGCCGTCCTATTGGCCGGCGCCCGAACGGGTTTCGACGAGGTGGCGGCCGTGGGGTGGGCCGAGGCCCCGCGCGAGCTGCCGGCGCCGTGGGTCGACGAGCACGTCGCGCGGATGGGCGGCTGGCGGCTGGCGCCACCGCTGCTGGTGGACCAGCTCGCGGCCCTGGAACCGCCCGCGCCGCTGGTGATGGTGCCGCGCCGGCAGCGCCGAAAGCTCAACGGGCAGCTCGATTTTCTCGGCGAGGCCCCCGAGATCCTCATCCATCCCCAGGACGGCGCCGATGCGGGAGTCGCCAACGGGCAGAAGGTGACGGTCCGCAGCGCGAACGGCGAACTGACCGGCATCGCGAAAGTCGACGACTCCATTCGCCGTGGGGCGGTGTCGATCCCGCACGGCCACCACGTCGCCAACGTCAACCACCTGACCAGCAAGGACGACATCGACGTGGTGACCGGCATGGTGCGCTACTCGGGGATACCCGTCAGCTTGCATCCGGCCTGAAACGCGCACTCCCCGTAGGGCAAAGGACACCCTCCCGGTCGATGGGTTGGAGGAGTCGAACCGAGAGGGTGCCTGCTTTTTCGGGCGCCAGCTACGTGGCGCCCGCGTCGCCCTGCACGACGAACCAGAGGCGGTCAGCGAAACTGATGTCATCGGCCAGCCGCTCGGCCAGCTGGGTCGCGCGAGCCTGGCGGACACCGGACAGCCCGGTCGCGGCCGACAGGATCGATTGGCGGGCGGCGGCGAGCGCGGTGCGACAGTCGCGGAGCGCGGCGAGGGTATCGGGAGAAATGGTCATGCTCGCCCCCCTGGTGACGCTGTGCTGGAGGAGTTCCCCCCGGAAATGCCCGCGAACCGGGCTTCACCGAATTGTTACAACAGTTCTCGTAGAAATTGCGCACGTGTCGCACAACGGGCAACGATCCGACCCAGCAACCGGCGGAGTGAGGAGGCGGGCATCCCGGACCGGACCGAAGCAACGCGCCTCGACCAGGAAAAGCCTTGGTGGCAGGTACAGGATTCGAACCTGTGAAGCTTTCGCGACGGATTTACAGTCCGCTCCCATTGGCCGCTCGGGCAACCTGCCGCCAGACAGGTTACAACGAGCGAGTAGACAAAGCACAAACGCCTATCACCGGATGAAGGGACGGAATGCATGGCGGACTCATCGTTCGACATCGTCAGCAAAGTGGATCGCCAGGAGGTCGACAACGCGCTCAACCAGGCCGCCAAGGAGCTGGCCACCCGGTTCGACTTCCGCGGCACCGACACGACGATCGCCTGGAAGGGCGACGAGGCTATCGAGCTGACGTCGTCCACCGAGGAACGCGTCAAGGCGGCCGTCGACGTCTTCAACGAGAAGCTGATCCGCCGCGACATCTCCATGAAGGCCTTCGACGCCGGCGAGCCGCAGGCCTCGGGCAAGACCTACAAGGTCGGCGGGACCCTCAAGCAGGGCATCAGCAGCGAGAACGCCAAGAAGATCACCAAGCTGATCCGCGACGACGGCCCCAAGTCCGTCAAGACCCAGATCCAGGGCGACGAGATCCGCGTCAGCAGCAAAAAGCGTGACGATCTGCAGGCCGTTCAAGCGCTGCTCAAGCAGGCCGACCTGGACGTGGCGCTGCAGTTCGTCAACTACCGGTAACCCCCGGGGCGCGACCGTAACGGCACGGCGATTTCCCACGCGTTTTTTCGCGGTGACGTTACGCTCGCGGTCGTTACTAGCCCGACCAACCGGTGGGTCTCTACGCTAGTGACGAGTCCCACAATTTGAGCGAGGTTCACGATGACCGTGACTCCCCAGGAGGCCGCCGGCCACGGCGCGACCGAGGCCGACTACTCCGACGTCATCATCGTCGGCGCCGGCATCTCCGGCATCGACGCGGCCTACCGGATCAGCGAACGCAATCCCCAGCTGACGTACACCGTGCTGGAGCGGCGCGCGCAGATCGGCGGGACGTGGGACCTGTTCCGCTACCCCGGGGTGCGCTCGGACAGCAGCATCTTCACGCTGTCCTTCCCGTTCGAGCCGTGGACCCGCGAAGAGGGCGTGGCTGACGGCGTGCACATCCGCGAGTACCTGGCCGCCACCGCGCGCAAGTACGGCATCGACCGCCACATCCGGTTCAACACCCACGTGCGCTCGGCGGACTGGGACTCGGCGACCGACACGTGGACGGTCACCGTCGAGCAGGACGGGGAGCGCAGGCTCTACCGCGGTCGCTTCCTGTTCTTCGGCAGCGGCTACTACAACTACGACGAGGGCTACACCCCCGAGTTCCCGGGCATCGAGGAGTTCAAGGGCACGGTGGTGCACCCCCAGCACTGGCCCGAGGACCTGGATTACACCGGGAAGAAGGTGGTGGTGATCGGCAGCGGCGCGACCGCGGTGACGCTGCTGCCGTCGCTGTCGGACCGCGCCGCCCGGGTGACCATGTTGCAGCGCTCGCCCACCTATCTCATCTCGGCGTCCAAGTACGGCACGGTGGCCGCCGTCGCTCGAAAAGTGCTGCCGCGCAGGCCCGCTCATCTCGTCATCCGCATGTACAGCGCACTCACCGAGGCGGTGTTCTTCGCGTTGTCCCGCAAGGCGCCGGGGTTCGTGCGGTGGCTGCTGCGGCGCAAGGCGATCAACAGCCTGCCGGCAGGCTACGACGTCGACGTCCACTTCAAGCCGCGATACAACCCGTGGGACCAGCGGATGTGCCTGATCCCCGACGCCGACCTCTACGAGGCCATCAGCGCCGGACGCGCCGACGTGGTCACCGACCACATCGACCATTTCGACGCGACCGGCATCGCGCTCAAATCCGGCGGGCACCTCGACGCCGACGTCATCGTCACCGCCACCGGCCTGCAGCTGCAGGCGCTCGGCGGGGCGACGATCAGCCTGGACGGCAACGAGATCAAGACCAGCGACCGCTTCGTCTACAAAGCGCACATGCTCGAGGACGTGCCCAACCTGTTCTGGTGTGTGGGCTACACCAACGCGTCGTGGACGCTGCGGGCCGACATCACCGCCCGGGCGACGGCAAAACTCATGGAGCACATGGCCTCTCACGGCTACACGCGCGCCGCCCCGCACCGCGGCAACGAGCCGATGACCGAGAAGCCGTCGTGGGACATCAACGCCGGCTACGTGCTGCGCTCGGTGCACGCGCTGCCCAAGTCGGGCACCAAGCGGCCGTGGAACGTGCGGCAGAACTATCTCGCCGACGCCATCGACTACCGCTTCGACCGCATCGAAGAGGCCATGGTGTTCGGCCGCGTCGCCGACCGCACCGCGCTGGCCGGCTAGCCGCACCGGAGTTCGTGAACTGCTTCTCAATCGCAGATGTCCGCAATACGCTGATCGCCATGGCATCTGAGAAGCGCGAACCCAGAGTCGTTGTCCTCGGTGGCGGTTCCTGGGGCACCACCGTGGCCTCAATCTGCGCGCGCCGCGGGCCGACGCTGCAGTGGGTGCGCTCCGAGGAGACCGCCGCCGACATCAACGAGAACCACCGCAACAGCCGCTACCTCGGCAACGACGTCATGCTCAGCGACACCCTGCGCGCCACCACCGACTTCGCCGAGGCGGCGAACTCGGCCGACGTCGTCGTCATGGGCGTGCCCTCGCACGGCTTCCGCGGGGTGCTCACCGAGCTGGCCAGGGAGCTGCGGCCGTGGGTGCCGGTGGTGTCGCTGGTCAAAGGGCTCGAGCAGGGCACCAACATGCGGATGTCCCAGATCGTCGAGGAGGTGCTGCCGGGACACCCCGCGGGCATCCTGGCCGGGCCGAACATCGCGCGCGAGGTGGCCGAGGGTTACGCCGCCGCCGCGGTGCTGGCCATGCCCGACCAGCATCTGGCGACGCGGCTGTCCGGACTGTTCCGCACCCGGCGCTTCCGCGTGTACACGACCGACGACGTCATCGGCGCGGAGATGGCGGGGGCCCTGAAGAACGTGTTCGCCATCGCCGTCGGCATGGGGTATTCGCTGGGCATCGGCGAAAACACGCGCGCGCTGGTGATCGCCCGCGCGTTGCGGGAAATGACCAAACTCGGCGTCGCGGTGGGCGGGCAGCCCGACACCTTCCCGGGGCTGGCTGGGCTGGGCGACCTGATCGTCACCTGTACCAGCCAGCGCAGCCGCAACCGTCACGTCGGTGAACAGCTGGGGGCGGGCAAGCCGATCGACGAGATCATCGCCTCGATGAACCAGGTCGCCGAGGGGGTCAAGGCCGCCAGCGTGATCATGGAGTTTGCCAACGAGTTCGGCCTCACCATGCCGATCGCCCGCGAAGTCGACGCCGTGATCAACCACGGCTCGTCGGTCGAGGAGGCCTACCGCGGCCTGATCGCCGAGGTGCCCGGCCACGAGGTGCACGGCGCGGGCTTCTGAGCTGGGCGCGCCCGGCTGGCCAAATTCAAATCTTTGCGTTCTCTATGGGCCGGTCACGTCGGCTTGACCCCTGTTTGCCAGCAAAATACCGTCAGACCAGGTAGTCAGTGGTTTTCCGGGTGCGATCCTGCGGGTCATCCGGTTGTAATCTGCTGCACGCCAACAGGTTACGAAGACGTAACCGACCGCAGGATGGGGCCGATATCGGAACATCCCCCGCAAACTTCCGACGAGGGACGGGACCGATGCAAGACATTGAACGGGCGGTCGATCGGGCCCCCACCGCGTCCCGCGCCGACCGGTTGCGCGGCATCATCCGGCATGACCTGCCCTCCTCGCTGGTGGTCTTCCTGGTCGCGCTCCCGCTGTCGCTGGGGATCGCGATCGCTTCGGGCGCCCCGGTGCTCGCCGGGCTGATCGCCGCGATCGTCGGGGGCATCGTCGTCGGCAGCCTGGGTGGGTCACCGCTGCAAGTCAGCGGCCCCGCGGCCGGGCTGACCGTCATCGTCGCCGGCCTCGTTTCCGAGTTCGGTTGGGGCATCACGTGTTTGATCACCGTCGCCGCCGGAACCCTGCAGGTCCTGCTGGGGCTCAGCCGCGTGGCGCGCGCCGCGCTGGCGATTTCGCCGGTCGTCGTGCACGCCATGCTGGCCGGCATCGGCATCACGATCGCCCTGCAGCAGGCGCACGTGTTGCTGGGCGGAAAGTCCAAGAGCACGGCCTGGCACAACCTGATCGGCCTGCCGGGGCAGATCGTCGGTGCGCACCGGCCCGGCGTGATCCTGGGCGTACTGGTCATCGTCATCCTGGTCGCCTGGCGGTGGGTGCCCGCCACGGCGCGCCGCGTTCCGGGTCCCCTGGTCGCCATCGTGGCGGTCACGGTGATCTCGGTGATCTTCCCGTTTCACGTGCGCCGGATCGACCTCGAGGGGTCACCGCTGGACGCGCTGCGGCTGCCCGACCTTCCCCACGGCAACTGGGGCGCGTTCGCCGTCGGGGTGATCACCGTCGCGCTCATCGCCAGCGTCGAGAGCCTGCTGTCAGCGGTGTCGGTCGACCGGATGCACAACGGGCCACGCACCGACTTCAACCGCGAGCTGGTGGGGCAGGGCGCCGCCAACATCATCTCGGGGACGGTCGGCGGGCTGCCGATCACCGGGGTCATCGTCCGCAGCTCCACAAATGTCAACGCGGGCGCCAAATCCCGGGCGTCCTCGATCATGCACGGTGTCTGGATCCTGCTGTTCACCATCCCGTTCGCCGGCCTGGTCGAAGAGATCCCCACCGCCGCGCTCGCCGGCCTGCTCATCGTCATCGGCATGCAGCTGCTGAAGCCGGCCCACATCGAAACCGCAACGAAGCACGGCGATCTCGCGGTGTACGTGGTGACGGCCGTGAGCGTCATCTTTCTCAACCTGCTGCACGGCGTGCTCATCGGGCTGGCACTGGCCATCGCGCTGACCGGATGGCGGGTGATCCGGGCCAAGATCGAGGCCGAGGCGGTCGACGACGAATGGCGGGTGGTCATCGAGGGTGCGGCCTGCACCTTCCTGGCGCTCCCGCGACTGACGCGGATGCTGACGTCGGTTCCGCAGGGCGCGACGGCGACGGTGGTCATCTCGGTGCACTACCTCGATCACGCTGCGCACCAAGCGATTACCGATTGGCAGCGCCAGCACGAGGCGACGGGCGGGACGGTTCACATCCGGGGTGGGGTCGAGACGGGTCGGCGCGACACGCCGCCACCGATGGTCGAGGCCCAAAGCCCCGGGGCCGCCGCGTAATTGCGCCGGGCGCCGTCCGCGCAGGGTCGGTCAGTCGACGTCGATCCTGATGTGCAGCCGCTTGCCGCACACCTCCGCCAGGCGCTGCAGCACGTCCACGCGCGGGACCTCGTCCCCGCTCTCCCACGCGGCGACCTCCGCCCGGGTGGTGCCGAGTGCCTGCGCCAGTTGGTCCTGGTTCATATCGGCACCGGCACGTGTTTCGAAAATCAGGTCGGGCAGGTTCAGCGCCAGCCCGGCTTCGTGAATATCGATCGAATGAGAGTCCGACATCGCAATCACCGCTTTCATTAACGGCAGCCCAAGGACTACAGCTACATCCGATGTTACGTGCGGTTCGGGCGGTGTGCACGCGGCGTTGCGCCGCCGTTTGCTACCGCCCGGCCATCTGCTCGAGCCGGCGGATGCGGTCCTCGATCGGGGGGTGCGTCGAAAACAGCGACCCGATCCGCTCGCCGGCCCGAAATGGGCTGGCGATCATCAGGTGTGCCTGACTGGCAAGCTGGGGCTCGGGCGGCAGCGGGGCCGCCTGGACCCCGCCGGAGATCTTGCGCAGGGCCGACGCCAGCGCCAGCGGGTCACCGGTCAACACCGCGCCCGATTCGTCCGCCTGGTATTCGCGCGACCGGGACACCGCCAGGCGCACGACCGTCGCCGCGATCGGGCCCAGCAACGAAACCAGCAGCAGCGCAAAGGGATTTTCGCCATCGCGGTTGTTACCGCCGAACATGCCGGCGAACATCGCCATGTTGGCGAGCGCGGTGATGACCGACGCCATCGCGCCGGCGACGCACGAGATCAGGATGTCGCGGTTGTAGACGTGCGAAAGTTCGTGTCCCAGCACGGCACGCAGCTCGCGCTCGGTGAGGATGTCCAAAATGCCGGTGGTGCAACACACCGCGGCGTTGCGCGGGTTGCGGCCGGTCGCAAACGCGTTGGGCGCGTTGGTGTCGCTGATGTACAGCCGGGGCATCGGCTGGTGTGCGGCCGTGGCCAGCTCGCGGACGATCCGGTACATCGCCGGCGCCTGCAGCTCGGAGACCGGCTGCGCATGCATGGCCCGCAGCGCCAGTTTGTCGCTGTTGTAGTACGTGTAGACGTTCATGCCGATGGCGAACAGCACCGCGAGGAACATCGCGGTCTTGCCGAACAGCGAGCCCACGAACACGATCAACGCGGACATGCCGACCAACAGGGCGAAGGTCTTGAACCTGTTGGCATGCGGATGCCAGGTCATCGATGTCCTCCTAGGACATTCCGGAGCACTCGTTCATTGTCGACTATTGAACGCCCGAGACGGCCCGGGGAGTTCCGCGACGCGCTAGCCGTGCCGGCTGATGGTGTAGTCGACCAGCGTCTGCAGCGCGCGCCGGCCGGCCACGTCGGGCAGCAGCGCCAGCTCCTGGTGTGCCTGCGCCGCGTAATCCTGCAGCGACCGCTTGGCCTTGGCCATGCCCGGCGACGCCCGCAGCAGCGCCAGCGCCTCGGCCACCGCCTCGTCGTCGTCGATGGGCCCGACCAGCAGCTCGCGCAGCCGCGCCGCGTCGGGACCGGGTTCGCGCAGCGCGTAAACCATCGGCAGGGTGTGCACGCCCTCGCGCACGTCGGTGCCGGGCAGTTTGCCGGACTCGTGGGAGTCGCTGTCGATGTCGATGATGTCGTCGGAAATCTGGAAGGCGGTGCCCACGATGCCGCCGAGGCGGCTCAGCCGCTCCACCTGGTCGGCGTCGGCGCCCGAGAACATCGCGCCGAACCGGCCCGCCGCGGCGATCAGGCACGCGGTCTTCTCGTACACCACCTTCAGGTAGTGCTCGATCGGGTCCGCCCCTTCGGCCGCCCCGGTCAGGCCGCGGGTCTCGCGCATCTGCCCGGTGACCAGCTGGGCGAACGTCTCGGCGATGAGCCGCACCGCCTCGGGCCCCAGCCGGGAGACCAGCCGCGACGCGGTGGCGAACAGATAGTCGCCGGCGAGGATCGCGACGTTGTTGCCCCAGCGCACGTTCGCGGTGGGGGTGCCGCGGCGCACCTCGGCCTCGTCCATCACGTCGTCGTGATACAGCGTGGCCAGGTGCACCAGTTCGATCACAGCGCCGGCGATCGTCACGTCCGCGGCGTCGGGATGGGGCCCGAGCTGTGCCGACAGCACGGTGAACAGCGGCCGGAACCGCTTGCCGCCGGCCTTGAACAGGTGGGTCAGCGACTCGGTCATGATCTCGTCGGCGCTGCGCAACTCGGTGTCCATGAGCTGCTCGATCCGCCCGACACCGTCGCGCACCGTCGCCGCGAAGGCCGCGTCACCGAGATCAACGCCCGCCACCACCGTCGCCGGAGTATTCACGGGACCAAACATACTGGTGTGCATGAAGACGGGAGCGACCCGAGCCCACGTGGTGGTCGTCGGCGCCGGACCCGCCGGTTCGGCGGCGGCGGCGTGGGCCGCGCGCGCGGGCAACGAGGTCCTGGTCATCGATTCGGCGAGCTTTCCCCGCGACAAGGCCTGCGGCGACGGGCTGACCCCGCGCGCGGTCGCCGAGCTGGAGCGCCTGGGGCTCGGGGACTGGCTGGACACCCGCATCCGGCACCGGGGGCTGCGGATGAGCGGGTTCGGCGGCGAGCTGGAAATCGACTGGCCCGGCCCGTCCTTCCCGTCGACCGGCAGCGCGGTGGCCCGCGTCGAGCTGGACGACCGGATCCGCAAAGTCGCCGAGGACTCCGGGGCGCGGATGCTGCTCGGAACCAAAGCCGTTGGCGTGCAACATGACTCATCCGGCCGGGTGACCTCGGTGACACTGGCCGACGGCACCGAGGTCGGGTGCCGCCAGTTGATCGTGGCCGACGGCGCCCGGTCGTCGCTGGGGCGCAAGCTGGGCCGACGGTGGCACCAGGAGACGGTGTACGGCGTCGCCGCCCGGGGGTATCTGAGCACGCCGCGCGCCGATGATCCCTGGCTGACCTCGCATCTGGAACTGCGCGGACCCGACGGCCCCAAGGACAAAGTGCTGCCCGGCTACGGCTGGATTTTCCCGCTCGGCAACGGCGAGGTGAACATCGGCGTCGGGGCCTTGTCGACGTCGAAGCGGCCCGCGGATCTGGCGCTGCGGCCGCTGATCGATTACTACACCGACCTGCGCCGCGACGAGTGGGGCTTTGTCGGCCCGCCCCGGGCGGTGTCGTCGGCGCTGCTGCCGATGGGCGGCGCGGTGTCCGGGGTGGCCGGCGCCAACTGGATGCTGATCGGCGATGCCGCGGCGTGCGTGAACCCGCTCAACGGCGAAGGCATCGACTACGGACTGGAGACGGGCCGGCTGGCCTCTGAAATGCTCGCGCTGCTGGATGGCCGCGACCTGTCGCAGGTGTGGCCGTCCCTGCTGCGGCAGCACTACGGTCGTGGCTTCTCGGTGGCGCGCCGGCTGGCGCTGCTGCTGACCTTTCAGCGGTTCCTGCCCGCGACCGGGCCGCTCGCGATGCGCTCGACGGCGCTGATGACCATCGCCGTGAGGGTGATGGCCAACCTGGTCACCGACGAGGACGCGGACTGGGTGGCGCGCGCCTGGCGCGGCGGTGGCCGGCTGTCGCGGCTGATCGACCGCCGCACACCGTTCAGCTGAGCGGCGGCCGCATCGCCGCTGGTCGGCGGGCACGGCGGCGCTGCTGGGGCGCTCGATCGGCGCTCGCCGTTTGTCGGCGCGCCGGGAACCGGGCGTGTATAGTCCAGCTAATGAAGGGAACGATGCTGGCTACTATCGGTGCCGCTGCCGCTGCCGTTGCTGCTTTCACGCTGGGCGCGCCGGCGCAGCTCTCCGCGCCGGCGCAGGCGGATCCGCCGCCGACGGCGCCGTACCCGACCCCGCGGACGCCGTCGCCCCCGAGCGACTACGACGCGCCGTTCAAGAACACCGTCAACGGCTTCGGCATCTACCAGCCGCAGGACCAGCTGGCGTGGCTGGGCAAGATCACCTGCGATCGGATTGATCACGGCGTCGACCACGACGCGCACCAGTCCGCGACGTTCATCCAGCGCAACCTGCCGCGCGGCACCACCGAGGGCCAGTCGCTGCAGTTCCTCGGCGCGGCGGTCGACCACTACTGCCCGGAGCACGTCGACGTCGTCCAAGCGGCGGGCAATCACTAGCACCGCCTCTAGCGCGGGGGCAGGTACCCCGCGTGCAGGGCGACGATGCCGCCCGTCAGGTTGCGCCACCGCACCCCCACCCAGCCGGCCTGGGTCAGCTGCTGCGCCAATCCCTCCTGATCGGGCCACGCCCTGATCGACTCCGCCAGGTACACGTAGGCCTCGGGGTTGCTCGACACCGCCCGCGCCACCCGCGGCAGCGCCCGCATCAGGTACTCCTTGTAGACGGTTGCGAACGGACCGTTGGTGGGCGTGGAGAACTCGCACACCACCAGCCGGCCGCCCGGACGCGTGACGCGCGCCATCTCGCGCAGCGCGGCCTGGGTGTCGACGACGTTGCGCAACCCGAAACTGATTGTGACAGCATCGAATACGTCGTCGGCGAACGGCAGCCTGGTGGCGTCGCCGGCGACCTTCGGCACATCGCGGGCCGCCCCCGCGGCCAGCATGCCGACCGAGAAGTCGGCGGCCACACACCATGCCCCGGATTTCTTCAGCTCAACGGTCGATACCGCGGTGCCCGCGGCGAGGTCCAGCACCCGCTGGCCCGGCCCGATCTCCAGCGCCGCCCGGGTGGCCTTGCGCCAGTACCGGTCCTGGCCCATCGACAGCACGGTGTTGGTCAGGTCGTAGCGCCGGGCGACGCCGTCGAACATCGACGCGACGTCGCGGGGGTCCTTGTCCAACTCGGCGCGGCTCACCACACGGACGGTACCCCTTGGGAATTACGCGGCGACAGTAGCGTTGCAACTCTGCGTGACTGACAAAGTGTGGTTTATCACCGGTACATCGCGCGGTTTCGGACGGGCGTGGGCGATCGCGGCGCTGGAGCGGGGCGACAGGGTTGCCGCCACGGCGCGCGATACGGCGTCGCTGGACGACCTGGCGCGCAAGTACGGCGACGCGCTGTTGCCGATTCGTCTGGACGTCACCGACCGCGACGCGGACTTTGCGGCGGTCAAGCAGGCGCACGACCACTTCGGTCGGCTCGACATCGTGGTGAACAACGCGGGCTACGGGCAGTTCGGGTTCGTCGAGGAACTCTCCGAGCGGGACGCCCGCGACCAGTTGGAGACCAATGTCTTTGGCGCGCTGTGGATCACCCAGGCCGCGCTGCCCTACCTGCGCGAGCAGGGCAGCGGCCACATCATCCAGGTGTCCTCGATCGGGGGCATCACCGCGTTCCCGTTGGTCGGCATCTACCACGCGTCGAAGTGGGCGCTGGAAGGCTTTTCACAGGCGCTGGCCCAGGAGGTCGCCCCGTTCGGCGTGCACGTCACGCTGATCGAGCCGGGCGGCTTCGACACCGACTGGGCCGGCCCCTCGGCCAGGCACGCCGAGCCGCTGCCGCCCTATGACGACATTCGCGCCGCCGTTGATGCCGAACGCAGCCGGCGGTGGGCCAGCCCAGGTGACCCGGCCGCCTCGGCGGCCGCGCTACTGAAGGTGGTCGACGCCGAAAAGCCGCCGCTGCGCGTCTTTTTCGGATCCTCCCCCCTGGAGACGGCCAAGGCCGACTACGAGAGCCGGCTTCGTAATTGGGAGGAATGGCAGCCGGTCGCCGAGCTGGCGCAGGGCTGATCGCGCCGGTCACTCCCCCTGCGCGTACCGCCGCGCGAACAACCGGCGCCGCTCGAACGGCGAGAGCACGGCCTCGTAGTGGCCGAGCAGCTCGTCGCAGATGACCGGCCAGCTGCGGCCGACCACGCTGCGCCGGGCGGCCGGCGCGTAGCGCGCCCGTTCGGCGATCAGGTGCGCGACGGCCTCGGGCAGCCGCGCCTCGAACTCGTTGACCCCCAACAGCAGACCCGTCCGCCAGGGTGTAACGAGGTCGCGTGGGCCGCCGGCGTCGGGGGCGATGACCGGCAACCCCGACGCCAGCGCTTCTTGCACGACCTGACAAAACGTCTCGTGCTCACCGGGATGCACGAACACGTCCATGCTGGCGTACGCCGCGGCGAGCTCGTCGCCGTAGAGCGCACCCGTGAAAACCGCTGTCGGCATTGCCGATTGCAGCTTGGCGCGGTCGACGCCGTCGCCCACGATGACGAGCTGGACCGCGCCGCCGGCGGCCAGCCCGGCGAGCCGCTCGACATGCTTCTCGGGCGCGAGCCGGCCCACGAACCCGACGACGGGCTTGCCGTGCGGCGACCACCGTCGCCGCAGCGCCTCGTCGCGCGCCGACGGCGCGAACCGCAGCACGTCGACGCCGCGCGCCCACCGGTGTACCCGCGGGAAGCGGTGGGCGACAAGCGCTTCCATCGTCACGCTGGACGGGGCAAGGGTGCGGTCGGCGAGGCCGTGCAGGTGCCGGAACCACGCCCACGCGGCCCGTGCAGTCATCGGGATGCCATAGCTCGCCGCGAAACCCGGGACGTCGGTTTGGTACACCGCGACCGTCGGCACCCGCAGCCACCGCGCCGCGCGCACCCCGCCATAACCCAGCAGCGCCGGCGACGCCAGATGCACGACGTGCGGGTCGAATCCGCGCAGGACGCTCACCAGCCGGGGTGTCGGCACGCCCAGCGGCAGCGTGGTCACCTTCGGGAACATGCGTGACGGCACCCGGTGGACGCGGATGCCGTCGTGGATGCGCTCCGCCCGGGGTTCGCCGGGAGGCGTGTCGGGGGCGATGACGAGGGCCTCGTGGCCCGTGCGGCGCAGGTGCTCGAGCACCCGGATCACCGAGTTGCTGACACCGTTGACTTCCGGCAGGAAAGATTCCGCGACGATGGCAACGCGCACCTCACCACCGTGTCAGCGCCGCCTGTCGACAAGGTTGCCTGCGGGCATCCGTCACGCGAAATTTGCAGGTTCGGCGCTTGCGGCGCGGCGATCCAGCCACTTGTCCAGCAGCGCCAGCAGCGCCAGCAGCGCCGCCGCCCCCAGCCAGCCCACCACCGCGATCGATCCGGCCGGGATGATCGCCAGGCCGGCGTTGCGATGCTGCACGCGGACCAGGTTGGGGTCGTTCTTGTTGTACTCCACGTAGATCCGCATCCCGGTGGCCAGGTGGGACGGGTAGAGCACACCGAGTTCGGGACGGTAGGTGACCCGCTCGGGGGTGACGAATTCGATGGTGGAGCGGCGCGGCCCGGCGCTGAGCACCTCCGCCTGCGCGACGCCCATGTTGTGGCTGATCGCCAGGTCGTTGCGCCACGCGCCGGCCACCAGAAGCACCGACTGCAGCGTGACCAGGCCGGCGACGATCAGCACCGCGATCCGGGCCCACCGCAACGCGACCTTGGCACGGGTTTTCGGAGGTTCGTCACTGCGTCCGTGAATCAGTATGTGCAGCAGAACCTTTGGGGATCTCGCCATCTATGCGCGCCTCACAGCGCCGCCTTGATGGCGGCGTGCAGCTGCCGCAGCGAGGAGCGGTCCGCCTTGACTTCCAGCACCCGCATCCCGGCGCCGGGTTCGTCGAGCGCGGCGTGCAATTCGTCGACCTCGATCTGCCGGCTCTCCACGTGATACGCGCGGCACAACGCCCCCACGTCGACGTCGTGCGGTGTTCCGAACACCCGCGACGACACGTCGGAGAACCGCGGGTCGCCCTGCTCGAGCAGTTCGAAGATGCCGCCGCCGTTGTCGTTGGAGACCACGATGGTCAGGTGGCGTGGGGTGGGTTCGGTGGGGCCGATCAGCAGCCCGGAGCTGTCGTGCACGAAGGTCAGATCGCCGATCAGCGCGACGGTCCGCGCCGGGCTGTCCGGGTCGCCCTCGCGTTCGTGGGCGAGCGCCGCCCCGATCGCGGTGGAGACGGTGCCGTCGATGCCGGCGACCCCGCGGTTGGAGCGCACCCGGATGCCGTGGGTGTCCAGGCCGACCAGCGCCGCGTCGCGGACCGGGTTGGACGCCCCGAGCACCAGCTGGTCGCCGGGCCGCAGCGCGTCGGCCACCGCCGCCGCGACGTGCAGGCCGGTGGTCAGGGGGTGCGCCGCGAGCTGGCCGCGCACCGCGTCGTTGGCGTGCCGGTTCGTCTCCGCGCAGCGGTGCAGCCACGCCGGGTTCGGCGCCCCGGTGGTGACCGCCCGCGTGCCCGTGGCCTGCGAGTTTCCCGAGACGTCGGGCCAGCGGGGGCCGGTGGTCAGCGCGTACACCGGCACCAGGGGGTCGGCCAGTAGCGCCGACACCGGGCGGTGCAGGGTGGGGCGGCCGAGCATGATCACCTGCTTGGGCCGCAGCAACGGAAGCGCCAGCGGGTGCAGCGGGTTCTCCGGCGGCGGAGCGGTCGGTTCGGCCACGGTGGGCAGCTCGGCGAGGGCGGGGTGGGCGCCGGCGCCGTGGCCGGCGATGACGACCGTGTCGGGCGTGAGGTCGATTTCGAGCGGCTGGTCGAAGCTGACCGGCGGGGTGTAGGTCCACGGCCGCCCGCCCGGGCGGCCCTGCGGCATCACCGCGCCGCGCGGTTCGGGATCCGGCACCAGGGGTTCGCGCAGGGGGATGTCGAACTGGACGGGGCCGGCGTTGGCGGTGCGAGACCCGGTGGCGGCCGCCAGGACCCGGCAGGTGGCCGAGCGCCAGGTGGCGTTGTGCGCGTCCAGCCGTTCGGGGGCGTCCTCGGCGAGGCCGAGGCTGATGGTGGCGCGGACCTGGGTGCCGAAGTAGCCCAGCTGCTCCATGGTCTGGTTGGCCCCGGTGCCCAGCAGTTCGTAGGGCCGGTTGGCCGACAGCACGATCAGCGGGACCCGGGCATAGTTGGCCTCCACCACGGCCGGGCCCAGGTTGGCGACGGCGGTGCCGGACGTCATGGCGACGCACACCGGCGCGCCGGCGGCGATCGCCAGGCCGATGGCCAGGTAGCCGGCGGTGCGCTCGTCGATGCGGACGTGCAGGCGGATCCGGCCGGACCGGTCGGCGTCCTGCAGCGCGAAGGCGAGCGGGGCGTTGCGCGAACCCGGGCACAGCACCACGTCGCGGACACCGCCGCGAATCAGCTCGTCAACGACGACGCGAGCCTGAGTCGTCGAGGGGTTCACTCCTACAGGGTGTCACAGCCCGCCGATCGCACGCCGAGCGTGGAGTGGTTGCGGCGGATCGCCGTGATCTCGCGCAACAAGTCGACGCTGGGCTGCTAGCGGGGCTCGGCGAAGAACTTGAGCATGGCGGCGTTGACGGCGTCGGGCCGTTCGAAGAACCCGAGGTGCCCGGTGTCGGGTATTTGCATGTAGCGGCCGTTGGGCAGCGCGTCGGCGACCTCCCGGCCCAGATACGGCGGCGTCAGGACGTCGTCGGAGAAGCCGATCACCAGCACCGGCGTCGCGATGCTGCGGTAGGCCGACAACCGGCTGGTGTAGGGCGCGACATCCAGCTGGGCGCGCATGCCCGGGGTGGACTTGACGGGCCAGGTGGAAAACATGGCGATCCAGTCGGCGACCGCGGTGTCGTCGTTGAGCGTCTTGCGGGAAAAGTTTTCCAGCAGGCGGATTTTCGCCTCGTAGGCGGCCGGCAGTGCGACGCCGGCGTCGGACAGCTCGGCCTCGGCGTCGCGGAAGAACTGTCGCGCACGGTCCATGCGGCCGCGGGTGCCCATCAGGACCGCCGCGCTCACCAGATCGGGCCGGGTGAGCATGAGTTCCTGGGTGATGAAGGCGCCCATCGACATTCCGACGATGCGGGCGGGGGCCGCGTTCAGCCCTTCGATCAGCGCCACGGTGTCGGCGACCATGGTTTGCGTCGAGAAGCCCTCGGCGTTCTCCGTGGCGCCGATCCCGCGGTTGTCGAAGGTGATGACGCGGTATCCGGCCGCCAGGAAAGCGGGGACTTGATAGGGGTGCCAGGTCCGTCCGGCGCCGCCGTGGCCGGCGATAAAGACCACGGGCTCACCGGAGCCGCGGTCGTCGTAAGCCAGGTTGATCACCCGGACGACGGTACAAGCAGCCGATGGCACGCCTTGACCCGGTCGATCCACCACTGCCGCCGCTCGGGCGGTGCCGCCAGCGTGCGCAGCCGCGCCGGATCCGGCGTCACCGGGCCGACGGCCAGGTTCCCGTCGACGGGTGCGGCGGTCTCGGCGACGTCCTCGACGAACAGCCCGCCGGTGCCCAGCCCGCAGGCGTGCCGCAGCCGCGGCAGGGCCGCGGCGGCGGTCAGCCCGGCGGCGATCCCGACCGCGGAGTCCAGCGCGCTGGAGACCACGACGGGGATGTCGATCTGGTCGGCGATGGCGAGCATGGCCGAAATCCCGCCCAGCGGAGCGACTTTGAGCACCGCGATGTCGGCGGCGCCGGCGCGGACCACGGCCAGCGGGTCGTCGGCCTTGCGGATGCTTTCGTCGGCGGCGATCGGCACGTCGACGCGGCGCCGCAGCTCGGCGAGTTCGCCGACCGTCGCGCAGGGCTGTTCGAGGTACTCCAGCGGGCCGTCGGCGGTCAACGCTCCAGCCGCCTCGGCCGCCTGCTCGACGCTCCAGCCGCCGTTGGCGTCCACCCGCACGGTCGCCACCAGGTCGCGCACCGCGTTGACCCGGGCGACGTCGTCGGCCAGCGTCTGGCCGGGCTCGGCGACCTTCACCTTGGCCGTCCCGGCGCCGGGAAAGCGGGCCAGCACCTCGCCCACCTGCGCGGCCGGCACGGCCGGCACCGTGGCGTTGATCGGGATGCGCTCCCGTCGTACCGGCGGCGGCTGCCGGTAGGCGGCCTCGATGCCGGAGGCCAGCCAGTGCGCGGCCTCGGGCGGCTGGTATTCGAGGAAAGCCCCGAACTCCCCCCAACCGGCCGGGCCCTCGATCAGCGCGACTTCGCGGGTGGTGATTCCGCGGAACCGCACCCGCATGGGCAGCGCCACCACGTGCAGGCGGTCCAGCAGATCCTCGAGGGGCGGCCTCACGCGCTGTAGACCTGGCGGCCCGCCAGATACGTCGCCCGCACGTCGAGGTCGGCGATGCGCTCGGGCGGCACCATGCGCGGGTCGGCCGAGAGCACGACCAGGTCGGCGTACTTGCCGACCTCCAGCGAGCCGATCACGTCGTCGGAGAACAGCTGCCACGCGGCGTCGATGGTCTGGGCGCGGATGGCCTGCTCGACCGTCAGCCGCTCCTCGGGCCCGAGCACCCGGCCGCTGGGCGCCGTCCGGGTCACGGCCACGCTGATGTTGCGCAGCGGCTCCTCGGGCGTGACCGGCGGGTCGTTGTGCAGCGAGATCCGCATCCCGGTGGCCACCGCGGATCCCGCTGGCATCCAACGGGTTCCGCGCTCCTCGCCGAACAGGCCGTCGACGATGACGTCGCCCCAGTAGTGGATCTGGTCGACGAAGATGCTGCAGGTGACGCCGAGGTCGTGGGCGCGCCGCAGCTGCTCGGGCCGGATGGCGCCGACGTGCTCGAGCCGCAGCCGGTGATCGTCGCGCGGATGGCGTTGCAGGGCCTCCTCGTAGACGTCGAGGATGGTGTCGACGCCGGCGTCGCCCTGCACGTGGCAGGCCATCGGCCAGCCGAGCGGGAAGTAGGCGCCGACGATCTCGTGCAGCTGCTCTTTCGTGTAGTTGGCGCAGCCGCACGAACCCGGTGCGACGCCGATGATGCGGGTGGCCTCGGTGTCCAGGTAGGGGAACGAGAGGTCGATGTTGCCGATCCAGGGCGAGCCGTCGACCCAGATCTTGATGCCGACCTGGCGGAGCATGTCGTCGCCCTGCCCTGGGGTGGCGTCGGTGGACATCTGCGGGTTGGAGATCTCGTAGGTCCGCAGCCGCACCGTCAGCCGCGCGCGTAACTCTTCGACCAGTGGCCGGAACCCGGGGTCGAACGCCATCTCCGAACAGGTGGTCAGCCCGGCGCGGTTGAGCCGGGCACACTCGGCGAGCAGCATCCGCGGGTAGTCGGCGAAGTCGATGACCCCGCCCAGCAGCGGGAACACCGCGCCGGTCTCCTCGGCCGTGCCGTCGAGTTCACCGTTGGCGTCGCGGCCATACTTGGCGCCCTTGGGGTCCGGGGTGTCGCGGTTCAGTCCGTGCAGCTGGGCGGCGGTCGAATTGAAATACGCCTTGTGCCCGGAGTTGTGCATGATCACCAGCGGGCCGTCGGGCGCGATGCCGTCGAGCCAGCTCAGCGTCGGTTCCGGAAGACCGTTCTGCAGCAGCGGATCCCAGCCGTTGAGGTAGGCGCCGTCGGATCCGCGCCGCGCGACCTCGGAGCGCACCGCGGCGACGACGTCGTCGGCGCCGCGCATGGTGACCGGTCGGATGTCGACCAGACGGTCCGACAACGCGACCGCCTCCATCAGCGGATGGCCGTGGGCCTCAACGAATCCCGGCATGACGCAGCCGTCACCGACGTCGACGGTCTCGGTGTCGGGCCCGATGGCGTCGGCGACCTCGGCACGAGTCCCGACGGCGACGATCCGGCCGTCGGCCACCGCGAGCGCCTCGGCGGTGGGCCGGGCCTCGTCGACGGTCAGGATGGTTCCGGTCACGACGAGATCTGCCTGCCCCATGGGGAGCGATCCTAGTGGCGATCGCGAGAGCGGCGGAGCCGATCGAAGCGGGTCGGCACACAGTTAGACCTAGTGGCGATCGCGAGAGCGGCGGAGCCGATCGAAGCGGGTCGGCGCGGGTCAGGCCTAGTGGCGATCGCGAGAGCGGCGGAGCCGATCGAAGCGGGTCGGCACGGGTCAGGCCTAGATCCGCGGGGTGATCGAGGGCGCGGCAGACCCAAATTGCAACACGTTCTAGTCTTGCTCATTGAGTCGCGTCCGCGACGATGGCAGAGCGAAGCGATGAGGAGGAGCGGCGCCATGACGGACGAGCTGCTGCGCAACCCGACCCATAACGGCCACCTGCTCGTGGGCGCCCTCAAGCGCCACAAGAACAAGCCGGTGCTGTTCCTCGGCGACACCACGCTGACCGGTGGTCAGATGGCCGAGCGGATCAGCCAGTACATCCAGGCGTTCGAGGCGCTGGGCGCGGGCACCGGTGTCGCGGTCGGCCTGCTGTCGCTCAACCGTCCCGAGGTGCTGCTGATCATCGGCGCCGGCCAGACCCGCGGCTACCGGCGCACCGCCCTGCACCCGCTGGGCTCGCTGGACGACCACGCGTACGTGCTCAACGATGCCGGCATCAGCTCGCTGATCATCGATCCCAACCCGATGTTCGTCGAGCGTGCGCTGGCCCTGCTGGAGAAGGTGCCGGGGCTCAGGCAGATCCTGACGATCGGCCCGGTGCCCGAGGCTTTGAACGGGGTGGCGGTCGACCTGGCGGCCGAGGCGGCCAAGTACGACCCGCAGCCGCTGGCAGCCGCGGACCTGCCGCCGGATCAGGTCATCGGCCTGACCTACACCGGCGGCACCACCGGCAAGCCCAAGGGCGTGATGGGCACCGCGCAGTCGATCTCGTCGATGACCCAGATCCAGCTCTCGGAGTGGGAGTGGCCGGAGGAGCCGCGGTTCTTGATGATCACGCCGCTGTCGCACGCCGGCGCGGCGTATTTCCTGCCCACCCTGATCAAGGGCGGCGAGATGCACGTGCTGCCCAAATTCGACCCGGCCGATGTGCTGAAAACCATTGAAGAAAAGCGCATTACGGCAACCTTCCTGGTGCCGTCGATGCTGTATGCGTTGATGGATCACCCGGATTCGCACACCCGCGACCTGTCGTCGCTGCAGACCGTCTATTACGGGGCCTCGGCGATCAACCCGGTGCGGCTGGCCGAGGCGATCCGGCGGTTCGGCAAGATCTTCGCCCAGAACTACGGGCAGTCCGAGGCGCCGATGGCGATCACCTACCTGGCCAAGAACGAGCACGACGAGAAGCGGCTCACCTCCTGCGGGCGCCCGACGCTGTTCGCGCGGGTCGCGCTGCTCGGCGAGGACGGCAAGCCGGTTCCGCAGGGCGAGCCGGGCGAAATCTGTGTCAGCGGACCGCTTTTGGCCGGCGGCTACTGGAACCTGCCGGAGGCGACGGCCGAGACGTTCAAGGACGGCTGGTTGCACACCGGCGACATGGCCCGCGAGGACGAGGACGGCTTCTACTTCATCGTCGACCGGGTAAAGGACATGATCGTCACCGGTGGCTTCAACGTGTTCCCCCGCGAGGTCGAGGACGTGGTCGCCGAGCACCCGGCGATCGCCCAGGTGTGCGTGGTCGGCGCGCCGGACGAGAAGTGGGGCGAGGCCGTCACCGCGGTGGTGGTGCTGCGCGCCGACGCGCCCCGCGACGACGCGGCGATCGAGAAGATGACCGCCGAGATCCAGGCCGCGGTCAAGGACCGCAAGGGCTCGGTGCAGTCGCCTAAGCGCGTGGTGCTGGCCGACTCGCTGCCGCTGACCGGGCTGGGCAAGCCGGACAAGAAGGCCGTCCGCGCGCAGTTCTGGGAGGGCGCCGAGCGCTCCGTGGGCTAGAGGCTCGCCCAACGTGCGGCCGGCCGCACACTCGAGGCCGAACGTGAAGCTGGCCGCACGCTCGGCGGGCAGTCGGCAAGCTAGGCCGTCACCCCGGCCACCAGCAGGTCGAGCATGCGGCCGGTCTGCTCCGGTGAACCGCTGGCCACGAAGATGCCGATGAGGCTGGACACCACATCGTCGGCGCGCACGTCGGCGCGCAGGCTGCCGTCGTCGGCGCCGGCCCGCAACAGCGAAGCGACGGCGCCGACGATGCTGTCGCGAGTCTGGCTCGGCTCCATGGCGCCGGAGTCGAAGATCGCGTGCAGGGACTCGGCCATGCCGCGCTTGGCGGCCACGAAGCCCGCGTAACGGTCCATCCAGCGCCGCAACGCGGTCTTGGGCGGATGCCGCTCGAGCAGCCGCTCGGCGGCCGCGGCCACCTCGGCGAGCTCGGCGCGGTAGATCGCCTCGACCAGCGCCTCGCGGTTCGGGAAATGGCGGTAGAGCGTGCCGATCCCCACCCCCGCGTCGCGGGCGATGGACTCGAGCGACACCGAGCCGCCGTGCTCGGTGAATGCCGCGGTGGCCGCCTCCAGCAGCCGTTCGCGATTGCGGCGCGCATCCGATCTTCCGACCAAAGCGGAGGCTCCTCCGGTTCTGCTACTCTGACGAAAGCGGAGGACCCTCCGCATTCTCCAGTCTCTCACGATCAAGGGAGCACCATGACAGACCAACCCCGGCCCGGCGGCATCGGCACTCTCGGCACGGCGGACGTCGCCCGGATGGGCTACGGCGCCATGCAACTGTTCGAGGCGTCCCCGCAGGACGCGGCCGCCGTGCTGCGGCGCGCGATCGAACTCGGCGTCAACCACATCGACACCGCGTCGTTCTACGGCCCCGGCGAGGTGGACCGCCGGATCCGCGCGGCGCTGGCGCCCTACCCGGACGACCTCGTCATCGTCAGCAAGGTCGGCGCCCGCTATACCGGCGACCAACCCATTCCGCTGGCCGCCGCCCAGAAGCCGGCCGAGCTGCGCGCCGCCGTGGAAGACGACCTGCGCCAACTCGGTCTGGACCGGATTCCGGTGGTCAACCTGCGCCGGCTCGATCTCGGTCCGGGACTGGCCGCCGAGGGCGACCAGGTCGTCGACCTCGATGACCAACTCGCCGAGATGATCGCCCTGCGCGACGAGGGCAAGATCGGCGGGATCGGGATCAGCGCCGTGCCGCTCGAGGTGGTGCAGCGCGCGCTGCCCGCCGGAATCGTCTGCGTGCAGAACGCCTACAGCCTGCTGGACCGCTCGCAAGAAGCGACGCTCGAGCTGTGCAAGGCCGAGGGCATCGCGTGGGTGCCGTACTTCCCGCTCGGTTCGGCCTTCCCGGGATTCCCGAAGGTCGGCGACGATCCGGTGGTGGCCGGCATCGCCGGGGAGTTGGGCGTCACCGGCGCCCAGGTCGGGTTGGCCTGGATCCTGGCGCACGCGCCGAACACGTTGCTGATCCCCGGCACCCGGTCGATCACCCACCTCGAGGAGAACCTCGGCGCGGCCGACGTGTCCCTGGACGCCGACGCGCTGGCACGGCTCGACGCCGTGGGCGCGACGGAGCCCCAGCCTCATGGCGTCGAGCCCTTCCAGAGGTAACGTCGCTGCCTATGGGAAGCGCCAACCGTGTCCGGCCGCCGTGGTGGCTGAAGCCGGCCAACAAGGTCTTCATCGGAATGTCTCGGCTGGGAATGCGTTTCGGCGGTGAGAGTCCGGTCGTCTTGACCGTGCCCGGCCGCACCTCCGGCGCCGCGCGGTCGACCCCGGTGACCCCGATGACCCTCGACGGCGAGCGGTACGTCGTCGCCGGATTCCCCGGCGCCGACTGGGTGGCCAACGTGCGGGCGGCAGGCGAGGCGACGATCGCCCGCGGCCGGCACGTCGAGCGGGTGCGGATGGCCGAGTTGTCCCCCGAGGACGCGCGGCCCGTCCTGCGGGCCTTCCCCACCGAGGTGCCCACCGGCGTCGGTTTCATGAAGCGGGCCGGCCTGGTCACCGACGGGCGCCCCGAAGAGTTCGAGGCGCTGGCCGGCCGCTGCGCCGTGTTCCGCCTGGACCCGGCATAGGAGTTCAAAACCCTTGAGCGACAACCCCTTTGATGCGCAGGCGTGGCGTCCCGTCAACGGCTTCGACGACCTGACCGACATCACCTACCACCGGCACGTCGACGACGCGACGGTGCGGGTGGCGTTCAACCGGCCCGAGGTGCGCAACGCGTTCCGGCCGCACACCGTCGACGAGCTCTACCGGGTGCTCGACCACGCCCGGATGTCCCCCGACGTGGGCGTGGTGTTGCTGACCGGCAACGGCCCCTCCCCCAAGGACGGCGGCTGGGCGTTCTGCTCCGGCGGGGATCAGCGCATCCGCGGGCGCAGCGGCTACCAGTACGCCAGCGGCGAGACCGCCGACACCGTCGACCCCGCCCGCGCAGGCCGGCTGCACATCCTCGAGGTGCAGCGGCTGATCCGGTTCATGCCCAAGGTGGTCATCTGCCTGGTCAACGGGTGGGCGGCTGGCGGCGGGCACAGCCTGCACGTGGTCTGCGACCTCACCCTGGCCAGCCGCGAGCACGCCCGGTTCAAGCAGACCGACGCCGACGTGGGCAGCTTCGACGGCGGCTACGGCAGCGCGTATCTGGCCCGCCAGGTGGGCCAGAAGTTCGCCCGCGAGGTCTTCTTTCTCGGCCGGGTCTACACCGCCGAGCAGATGCATCACATGGGCGCGGTCAACGCCGTCGTCGACCATGCGGAGCTGGAGTCGGAAGCGATCCAGTGGGCGCGCGAGATCAACGCCAAATCCCCTCAGGCGCAACGCATGCTGAAGTTCGCGTTCAACCTGCTCGACGACGGCCTGGTGGGCCAGCAGCTGTTCGCGGGCGAGGCCACCCGGCTGGCGTACATGACCGACGAGGCCGTCGAGGGCCGCGACGCCTTCTTAGAAAAGCGGGACCCCGACTGGAGCCGGTTTCCCCGGTACTTCTGAGGCCGCCCGCCCGCCTAGACTCGCGTCCCGTGAGTAAGAGTCCGCTACGCCGGTTCGCCGACCAGCTGGTGCTGGCCACCATGCGACCGCCCATGGCCCCGCAGGTGCTGGTCAACCGGCCGCTGATCAAGCCGATCGACCTGGCGGGCAAGCGCATCGTGCTCACCGGGGCGTCGTCGGGGATCGGCGAGGCCGCGGCCGAGCAGTTCGCCCGCGAGGGCGCCACGGTGGTGGTCGTCGCCCGGCGCCAGGAGCTGCTGGACGCGCTGGCCGCGCGGATCACCGCGGCCGGCGGTGAGGCCACGGCGATCGCGTGCGACGTCTCGGACATGGACGCCGTCGACGCGCTCGTCGCCGACGTCGAGAAGCGGCTCGGCGGCGTCGACATCCTGATCAACAACGCCGGCCGCTCCATCCGCCGGCCGCTGGCCGAGTCGCTGGAACGCTGGCACGACGTCGAACGCACCATGGTGCTCAACTACTACGCGCCGTTGCGGCTGATTCGCGGCCTGGCGCCGGGGATGATCGAGCGCGGCGACGGCCACATCATCAACGTCTCGACGTGGGGGGTGCTCTCGGAGGCCTCACCGCTGTTCTCGGTGTACAACGCGTCGAAGGCGGCGCTGTCGACGGTGAGCCGGGTCGTCGAAACCGAGTGGGGCGAGCGGGGTGTGCACTCCACGACGCTGTACTACCCGCTGGTGGCCACCCCGATGATCGCGCCGACGAAGGCCTACGAGGGCATGCCGGCGCTGACGCCGGAGGAGGCCGGCGAGTGGATGATCACCGCCGCCCGCACCCGGCCGGTGCGCATCGCACCGCGGATGGCGATCGCGGCCAAGGCGCTGGACACCTTCGGCCCCCGCTGGGTCAACGCCATGCTGCAACGCCAGCGAATCCAGCCCAATCGCACGGGCGACAGCTGAGCCGACCGGGCTCGATCAGGCTGTGTGATAGACACGAGGCTATGGAGATCCTGGCCAGCCGGATGCTGCTCCGGCCGGCGGACTATCAGCAGTCGCTGGCCTTCTACCGCGACCAGATCGGCCTGGCGATAGCCCGTGAATACGGCGGCGGCACAGTATTTTTCGCGGGGCAGTCGCTGCTGGAGCTGGCCGGATACGGCTCCCCGGACCACTCCCGCGGCCCGTTCCCCGGCGCGCTGTGGCTGCAGGTCCGCGACCTCGAGGCGACCCAGGCCGAGCTGCGCGGTCGCGGCGTGTCGATCGCCCGCGAGGCACGCCAGGAACCCTGGGGCCTGCACGAGATGCACGTGCTCGACCCCGACGGGATCACGCTCATTTTCCTTCAGATCCCCGCGGACCACCCGCTGCGCCGCGACACCCGAGGTGAACGGCAGGGAAACGTCGGTTAACTGAGAGGTAACATCTGGCGACGACTCAAGGTCAACCCGCGTTTCAGGTCATGCCGCATTCGACAATGGATTGCCCCTACCACCAGAATCAGGCCCTGTGAACATCCAATTGTTCCTCTTGATCATCGTCGTAATCACGGCACTGGCTTTCGATTTCACCAACGGCTTCCACGACACGGGCAACGCGATGGCGACCTCCATCGCCAGTGGAGCGCTCAAGCCCAAAACGGCGGTTCTGCTCTCGGCGGTACTGAATCTGGTGGGCGCGTTCATGTCCACCGCGGTGGCCGCGACGATCGCCAAGGGCCTCATCGACGCCAACATCGTGACGCTGGAACTCGTGTTCGCCGGCCTGGTCGGCGGCGTCGTCTGGAACCTGCTGACCTGGCTCCTCGGTATCCCCTCGAGTTCGTCGCACGCCTTGATTGGCGGCATCGTCGGCGCCACGATCGCCGCCGTCGGCGCGCACGGGGTGATCTGGAAGGGCGTGATCTCCAAGGCCATCATCCCGGCCGTCGTGTCGGCGATTTTGGCGATCGCGATCGGCGCGGTCGCCACCTGGCTGGTCTACCGGATCACCCGCGGCGTCCCGAAGGCGCGCACCGAAGCGGGCTTCCGGCGCGGCCAGATCGGGTCGGCGTCGCTCGTCTCGCTGGCGCACGGCACCAACGACGCCCAGAAGACGATGGGCATCATCTTCCTGGCGCTGATCTCCTACGGCTCGGTCAGCAAGACCGCCACCATGCCGCCGCTGTGGGTCATCGTCAGCTGCGCGCTGGCGATGGCGACCGGCACCTACCTCGGCGGGTGGCGCATCATCCGCACCCTGGGCAAGGGCCTGGTCGAGATCCAGTCGCCGCAGGGCATGGCCGCCGAGTCCTCCTCGGCCGCGGTGATCCTGCTGTCGGCCCACTTCGGCTACGCGCTGTCGACCACTCAGGTGTGCACCGGCTCGGTGCTGGGCAGCGGGCTGGGCAAGCCCGGCGGCGAGGTCCGCTGGGGCGTCGCCGGCCGCATGGGGGTCGCCTGGCTGGTCACCCTCCCGCTGGCCGGGCTGGTCGGCGCCTTCACCTACGAGATCGTGCACCTGATCGGCGGCTACCCCGGCGCGATCGTCGGTTTCGCGCTGCTGGTCGCGGTCTCGGCCACCATCTACATCCGGTCGCGCAAGGTCAAGGTCGACCACCACAACGTCAACGCCGAATGGAAGGGCGATCTGACCAGCGGGCTGGACACGGCCGACGACCGGCGCCCGCCCACCCACACCGGGCCCCCGTTCGGCGACATGTCCACCCGGTACGACTCCGACGACCCGTCGCTGAAAGCGAACGCCTCATGAGCCACATCGGCGACTGGTTCAACTACCAGGCCAGCCTGAAGATTCTGCTCTTCGCCATGCTGGCCGGCGCCGCCCTGCCGGGGTTGTTCGCCCTCGGGATCCGGCTGCAGTCCGCGGGTGCCGGCGACATCAATCTGGACGGCGCCAGCAACGGCTCGGCCCCGAGGCGCAACCCGATGCTGACCGCACTGGCGTGGACCATCTACGCGCTGGTCATCGCGGTGATCGTGCTGGCCTTGCTCTACATTGCCCGGGACTTCATCGCCCATCACACTGGCTATCCGCTACTCGGAGCGAAACCCAAGTAGCATCGTTCAATGCCCACCGAGTTGCCCACCGAGTTGGCGAACCGGACGCCGGGGAGAGCTGTATCCGCGTGAATGGATTTCTCAATTCCATCGTTTCGTGGCTCCGCGCGGGTTACCCCGACGGCGTGCCACCCACCGACACGTTCCCGGTGCTCGCGCTGCTGGCCCGCCGGTTGTCCAACGGCGAAGCCAAGGCCGTGGCTTGCGAGCTGGTTCGGCGCGGCGAGTTCGACGACGTCGACATCGGCGTGCTGATCACCCAGATCACCGACGAGCTGCCCTCGCCCGAGGACGTCGAGCGGGTGCGGGTGCGGTTGGCGGCCCAGGGCTGGCCGTTCGACGACGCCGACCAGGCCGGGGACCCCGCATAGCCGTACTGCGCGCGCTGCACGTCCCGCCGGGCTCGGCGGTCGGGACGCTGGTACCCGCCTTGGAAGGCGTGCTGGAGGGACGCGACCCCGCGCTGGTGGCCGTCGGTGACGACCGCGAGTCGGAAGCGCTGCGGGCGGGGCTGCGGGTCGGGGAGGCGATCGACGACGACGTCGCCTTGGTGGCGGCCACGTCGGGAACCACCGGCACCCCGAAGGGCGCCCTGCTGACCGCCGCCGCGCTGCGGGCCAGCGCCGCGGCCACCCACGACCGTCTCGGCGGGCCGGGCAGCTGGCTGCTCGCCTTGCCGCCACACCACATCGCCGGGGTGCAGGTGCTGGTCCGCAGCCTGCTCGCCGGAACGACGCCGGTCGAGGTGGACGTCTCCGCAGGATTTGATGTCGCCGAATTGCCCAGGGCCATCGGCGCTTTGGGCCCCGGCCGGCGATACACCTCGCTGGTCGCCGCGCAGTTGGCCAAGGCGCTCACCGACCCGGCGTCCGCGGCGGCCCTCGCCGAACTGGACGCCGTGCTGCTCGGCGGCGGGCCCGCCCCGCGACCGGTCCTGGACGCCGCGGCCGCGGCCGGCATCACCGTGGTGCGCACCTACGGCATGAGCGAGACCGCCGGCGGGTGCGTGTACGACGGCGTCCCGCTCGCCGGGGTGCGGCTGAAGGTGGCCGACGGGCGCATCGTCATCGGCGGCGCGACGGTGGCCAAGGGCTACCGCAATCCCGTCGACCCGGACCCGTTCGCCGAGCCCGGCTGGTTCGCGACCGGCGACCTCGGCGCCCTCGACGGCGCGGGCGTGCTGACCGTCCTGGGCCGCGCCGACGACGCGATCAGCACCGGCGGGCTGACCGTGCTGCCGCAACCCGTCGAGGCGGCGCTGTGCCGCCACCCCGCCGTGAGCGAGTGCGCGGTGTTCGGGCTGCCCGACGAACGCCTGGGGCAACGGGTGGTCGCCGCGATCGTGCTGAAGGACGGCTGCGTGCCGCCGACCCTGGACGCGCTGCGCGCCCACGTGACACGCACCCTGGACGCCACCGCCGCGCCGCGCGAGGTGCACTTGGTCGACGCGCTGCCGCGCCGCGGCATCGGCAAGGTCGACCGCGCGGCGTTGGTGCGCCGCTTCGCCGGCGCGAGCGATCAATAGGCTGTGCGTCCGTGAGGCTCGCTCGACGGGAGGCAGTGCGGGACGCCGTCGCGGCCGTGGCCGGGGCGGCGCTGGTGGCGGCGGCGTTCCTGCTGCCGCGGATGAACCCGGGGGTGCGGCCGCGCCTCGACGTCGGGCGGGAACAGTTCGCCACCCACGCCGGCGCCGCGCCGATCTTCGGCGAATGGCTGATCCACGCCGGCTGGGGAACCGGCCCGGCCATCGCCCTGGCCGTCGCCGCCGTCGCGTGGGGACCGATTCTGGCGCAACGGCTTTCGTGGCGCGCGTTGACGCTGGGCAGCTGGGCGCTCGCCGGCGGGTGGGCGTTCGCGCTGGCGATGATCGACGGCTGGCAGCGCGGCTTCGCCGGCCGGCTGACCACCCGCGACGAATACCTGTCGCAGGTGCCGGGCATCACCGACATTCCAGCCACACTGCGCACGTTCGCCAGCCGGATCGTGGACTACCAACCGCATTCGTGGACCACCCACGTGTCGGGGCATCCGCCCGGCGCGTTGCTGACGTTCGTCTGGCTGGACCGCATGGGTTTGCACGGCGGCGCCTGGGCCGGGCTGCTGTGCCTGCTGGTCGGCTCCAGCGCCGCCGCCGCGGTGGTGATCGCGGTGCGCGCGCTGGCGGACGAGGCGACCGCGCGGCGGGCCGCCCCGTTCGTGGCGCTGGCACCGACGGCGATCTGGGTGGCCGTCTCCGCCGACGGATACTTCGCCGGGGTGGCCGCGTGGGGTATCGCGCTCCTGGCCGTGGCGGTGCACCGCCCGGTCCGGTTCCCCGCCCTGACCGCCGCGGCCGCCGGGCTGCTGCTGGGCTGGGGCGTGTTCTGCAACTACGGCCTGATGCTGATGGGCCTGCCGGCGGCGGCGGTGTTGGCCTCCGCGGCGGACTGGAGGGCGATCCTGCGGGCGCTCGGCCCGGCGGCCCTGGCCGCGATCGGGGTGGCGGTGGCCTTCGCCGTCGCGGGGTTCTACTGGTTCGACGGCTATCACCTTGTGCAGCAACGCTATTGGCAGGGCATCGCCAAGGACCGGCCTTTTCAGTATTGGAGCTGGGCCAACCTGGCGTGCGTGGTCTGCGCGATCGGCTTGGGCGGTGTCGCCGGCCTCGGGCGGGTGTTCGACGGGGACGCCATCCGTCGCCGCTCCGGGTTTCACCTGGTGCTGTTGGGCGTGCTGGCCGCGATAGTGTGCGCGGACCTGAGCATGCTCAGCAAGGCCGAGGTGGAACGCATCTGGCTGCCGTTCACCATCTGGCTCACCGCGGCCGCCGCGCTGCTGCCGGTCCGGTCGCACCGGATCTGGCTGGCGCTCAACGCCGTCGGCGCCGTGGCGCTCAACACGATCATCTTGACGAACTGGTAGGGGCGGTTACAGCCCGGCCGCGCGGGTGACCCGCGCGAAGCGGCTGTCGGGCCCGCAGGCCTCGCGCACCGCCGCGACATCGTCGACGATGTCGACGTCCGCCAGCATCTGCACCGTCGCGGCGTCAATACCGTTGTTGCGCAATGCCTTCAGCGTCAGCTCCCCGGTGTCGGGCGTCGACATCGGAACGGTGCGCAGGCATTGGGCCATCGCCGGGGCGCCCACGCCCAGCACCCACCAACCGCCGTCGCGGGCCGGCCCGAGCACGGCCGGGACCTCGAGCAGCCGGCGCGCGCAGCCGGTCAACAACTCGGCGGTGACCTGGGGAGTGTCCATCCCGATCTGCAGCACCGGCAGGCCGTCCGACGACGCGTCGGCGTGCGCGTTGGCGAGCCTTGCGGCGAAATCGTCGCCGCGCTGGGCGATCACGGTGAAGGACGCCAGTCGTCGCCGGATGTCGGCGGCGCTCGCGGCGCGGTCCAGGTCGCCGGTGAGCGCGACAACCCGCGCCGCCACCGGCGCGGCGGCCACCGCGTCCAGCGTGTCGAGCAATGCGGCGGCGGCGATCTCGGCGGCCACCCGGTCCCCGACGCTCGCCGCGAGCCGCGTCTTGGCCCGGCCCGGCTCGGGCGCTTTGGCGACCACCAGCAGGGTCACCGGCAGGGCGGTCACGAGATCACCTTCCAGAAGTCGAGGATCGCGGTGATGCTGCCGCGCAGCGATCCGCTGACCTTCGACTTGCCGCCCGTGCGCGGGCCGTAGCTGACGTCGAGTTCGACGACGCGCCAGCCGGCGGCCGCGGCGCGCACCAAGAGTTCCAGCGGATAACCCGATCGGCGGTCGGCGACGCCCAGCCCCAACAGCGCCTCGCGCCGGGCGACCCGCATGGGCGCGACGTCGTGCACCGGCAGGCCATGGCGGGTGCGCAGCCGCCAGCTCATGACGACGGTGCCCACGCGGGCCACCCACGGCCAGTGCAGCCCGGGCACCGGCCGGCGCCGGCCGGTCACCAGGTCGGCGCCCTGCTCGAGCGCGGCGACCAGCCGTGGCAGGTCGCCGCCGTCCATCGAGCCGTCGGCGTCGATGACCGCCACGATCGGGGTCGTCGCGGCCACGACGCCCGCGTGCACGGCCGAGCCGTACCCGGCCCGCGGTTCGGTGACGACCCGGGCGCCGTGGCGCGCGGCGACCCCGGCGGTGTCGTCCGTGCTGTTGTTGTCGACCACCAGCGCCCGGTATCCGGCCGGGATGGCGGCCAGCACGGCCGGCAGCGACTCCTCCTCGTTGAGGCAGGGCAGGACCACCGTGACCAGGTCGCCGGTGTCAGGCACGCGTCAGAACCCGCGGCGGGGGCGGGGTTCCTGCGGGAACAGCGGCTGCTGCGAGTGCGTCGGCGGTGCGGTCTGCTGGGTGTGCGTCTGCACCGGCGGTTGGGTGGTTGCCTTGGTGCTCGGCGGCGCGTACGTGGTCGTCGGAGGCGAATACGTCGTCGTCGGGGGCGAATACGTCGTCGTCGGGGGCGAATACGTCGTCGTCGGGGGCGAGTACGTGGTGGTCGGGGGCGAGTAGGTGGTGGTGGGCGGTTCGTACGTCGTCGTCGGAGGCGAATACGTCGTCGTCGGAGGCGAATACGTGGTCGTCGGAGGCTGGGACGGCGTGGTGGTCGGCGGCGTGTAGGGCGTCGTCGGGTTATACGGCGGGTTGTAGGGCGGTTGCCACCCCGGGATCGGAATGGGAATCGGAATGGGAACCGGCACAATGGGATTCGGGCGCGGCGCCCAACCCGGATCGGGGTTGGGCACGACACCGGGGTTGCTCGGCGCCTCGGGAACCGGAGCGACCTGCGGGCCCCCTCCGGACGGGGGCGCCACGTGCTCGGGAGCCGGGACGGTGCCGCCCTGGAACCCGGCGTTGGGCGCCTCGGCCGGCGGCGGGGGCAGCGGCGCCTGCTGCTGGCTCGGCAGGATCGGCATGAACTTGCCCGGAGTGCCGTTCTGCACACCCACCACCGGCTGCCGGCTGGCGGTCGGTTCAACGGCGACGGCGATCGCGGTGGCCAGCGACGCCAATCCGATGACCGCGAAGGCGATCACGGCGTTGCCGATCACCAGCGATCGCCGCGACAGCTTGGTCGGCGCGGCCTCATCGACATCGGCGTCCTCGCCGAAGTCCTCGCCGAAGTCGTAGTCGTCGAATTCGGGGTCGTACTCGTCCATCTCGCCCGGATAGACCCCGCCCTCGTCGGCCATCGAATACGCAAGCTGCGGCTCCTCGGCGTCCGGCGCGGGCACGACCGTCGTCTCATCCCCGGTGAGGCCCGCCGCGGGGGCCATCGCGGTGGCATCCCCGACCGCGGGCGCCATCGCGGTGGCGTCACCGGTCAGGCCGACCGCCGGCGCCATGGCCGTCGCGTCCCCCGCGGACGCCGCCGCCGCGGCGATCGCGGCGCCGCGCGCGAGCGCGAACGTGGGGTCCTCGGCGACCTGCACCCGCATGGTGGACGCGTCGCGCAATTCGTCGGCGACGCGGTTGAGGTCGGGCGAGGCGCCCATCAGATACACCTCGCCCGGCGCATCGGGATGCGTGCCGAGGTTCGCCATCATCGTCTGGAACGCGGCGGTGGCGTCTGGGCCCGCGGCGCCGGTCAGCGGCTGGCTGGCCAACACGGTCGGCGGCGCGTCGGGATCGCCGGTGTCCGGGCCGACCACCGACAGGGTGGCAGTCGCGTCGTCCATCACCAGCGCGGCGCCGGGCCGCCCGGCCGCGCGCATCAGGGCGGCCACCGCCTGCGACTCGGAGAGCACCGCGACGTTGTGCACGCCGGAATCCTCCAGCGCCCGCCGCAACTGGTCGGCCCGGGGATCGTCGGACCAGCACAGCCGGGTGCCGACCAGCCGGTGGTTCTCGTCGGCCAACAAGCGATTGGTGCCGACCACGGTCTCGGTGAGCGTGTCGAGCGGATTGTCCGCGAGATCGATGACGGATTGGTCGATCACGTCGGTGCCCTGGGCGCCCGGCCCTAGGAGCGCCAAGCGGGCGACGGGACCGGTGACCGCGACCCCCAAAACCACGTCCATCCCGCTTCTCCTTCACCCTGGCCACCCCGCGGCCAGCAATGTCCCGGCATCATTACACTTGCGATACCGTCGGCAGTGTCAGTCATTCGGCGACAAGGTTCGCCTACTAGCGCAGCGTAACCAGCTTTTCGAATGACAGGACGGTCGCCGCGGAATCGCCTCCGCGCCGCGGCCGGTCCCCGCCACCGCCACGGCAGCCGAACGGAGAATATGTTCGCAAGCGAGCAGTGCAGGCGGCTCGGCAGGGTATTCCCCCGCCGGACACCGGCAACTGCGCCGAAATTGGTTGTCCTTGAATCCCGGGGGGCATGGTGAGCCAGAGCAGCGACGACACGCCAACCGGCCCCATCGGGGCCCGGGCCCAGCAGGCGCCCGCGCCCCGCATCATCCGCCCGCACGCCACGGGCGCCACGGCGCCCGCCGCCGGGGGGACGGGACGGCGCCGGGCCATCGTCAGCGACGCGACCGCGGCGGTGCTGCTGGTCGTCGCCGTGTTCCTGCCCTGGAATCTGTACTTCGGCGTCGGGATTCCCGACAGCAATCCGGCCCTGTTCGCGCTGCTGCTCGCCGTCACGGTGCTGGCCGTCGCCGCCCTCGCGGTGGCCGGGTCGTGGAGGTCGTCCGGCGCGCGGCCCGGGGCGCGGCTTCGGCTGGCGCTCAACGTCCCCTATCTGCTGCTGGTGCTCGGATTCGTCGTGTTCGACGCGTACGAGACCGTGCGGTTCGGGGGCACGGTCACCGTGCCAGGTGGCGTGGGGCCGGGGGCGTGGGTCGGCGTCGCCGGCGCGTTGTTGAGTGCCCAAGCGGTGCCGGCGGTCCCGGCGGGTGACGAGTACACCGGTTGGCACCGGTCCGCCCGGATCATCGGCGCGGTGTCGATGCTCGCGGCGGTGCTCAGCTTCGGTTTCAACCTGTACTGGCGGGTGCGCTACGCGCTGCAAAGCACCAGCGGCGCGGCCGAATTCGGCAAGCAGAACGTCGCGGTGATCGCCACCGCGGTGGTGTACGGGGTGGTGGCGCTGGTCGCGGTCCTGGTCGCCTCGAGGTGGCTGCTGCAGCGCACCCGCGCGAGCCGGCTGACCACCGTCGCGCTCGGCGCGTCGACGTTAATCGCGGGGATTCTGGTGTGGATCCTGCCCGCCGGTCGCGACCTCGACGCGTTCCACGGCATCGCGCAGAACACCTCGACCGCCGGCGTCGGGTTCGAGGGCTACCTGGCGTGGGCCGCCGGCGCGGCCATCTTCGCGCCGCGGGCCCTGTTCGGTCAGCGAAACCCGTCGCCGACGGAGGAATCCGCGTGGCGCGCGGCGACCCGAAACGGCTTGCTGCTCATCGCCGTTTGGGCCGTGGGGTCGATCGCGATGCGGCTCACCGACCTCGTTGTCGGCATCGTCCTGAACTATCCGTTCTCCCGGTACGACAGCGTCGTGCTGGCCGTCTTCGATCTGGTGACCGCGGCCCTGGCGATCTGGCTGCGCCGCAGCCTGGCCAACCTCTCCGCGCGACTGGTCACGTCGCTGTGCGGGCTGGTCGTCGCCCTCAGCGTCGCCCGCGTGATCGTCGGCGTCGCGCTGGCGCCGCGGTTCGCGGAATCGCCCAATTCGCCTGCGCGGCACCCGGTCTACGGCAACGATCTCGCCCAGCAGATCACCAGCACCTTCGACGTGACGCTGTGCGGCCTGGCGCTGGGCATCCTGGCGGCCGCCGTCGTGGCCGGGCAACTGCGCGGGCGACGGCTGGCTCGCCGCGCCGCCCGCAGGCGCGCGGCCGACGCCAATGCGGCGGCACCGACGACCCGGGTGCGGGTGGGCCAGGCCGCCGCGCCGTCGGCCGCGGCCACTACCCGCATCCCCACCGGGGGCCCCGAGAGCGACCCGCCCACCGCGGAGATACCGCCGCTGGCCGGCTCGCCCAGGATCTTTCGCGGCGACGACTCCGGCACGCGGCAGATACCGGTTCCGAAGCCGCAGATCTACCGCCCGCCGCAGGCGTAGCGGTTCAGCGCAGCGGCGCGAACGCGAATTCGCGTAACCCGTCGCGCGGTAGGACGGCCGCGCGAAACCCCAGCACCTCGGCGGCCCGGGACGGGTCGGCGACGATGTGGCGCACGTCGCCGCTGCGGTACTGGCCGGTGATCACCGGGGACAGCGAACCGCCCCGCGCCTCGCACAGCGCGGCGGCCACCTCCAAGATCGAAATGGGTTGCCCCGAGCAGACATTGGCCGCGAGAAAACCCTCGTCATGTTGCAGCGCCGCGACGTTGGCGGCGGCCACGTCATCGACGTGCACGAAGTCGCGCATCTGACCGCCGTCCTCGAAAACCCTTGGCGGATCGCCCTTTTCCAGCGATGACCGGAAGATCGCCGCCACCCCCGAATACGGGGTGTCGCGGGGCATGCCGGGGCCGTAGACGTTGTGGTAGCGCAGCGCCACCACCGAGCCGCCGGTGGCCTCCGACCAGGCCAGCGCGTAATGCTCCTGCGCGGTCTTGCTGGCCGCGTACAGGCTGCGCGGCCGCAGGCAGGCGTCTTCGCCGACGAGGCGCCAGGCCAGCTCCCCCCCGCCGACCGGGCACCGGTGCTCGAAGGTCCCGGCGTCGAGGTCCGCGCGCCGCCGCGGCAGCGGCTCCACGCGTCCGTGCCGCTGGCAGTGATAACTCCCCTGCCCGTACACCACCATCGACGACGCCAGCACCAGGCGCCGCACCCCGGCGGCGAACATCTGCGCCAGCAGCACCGTGGTGGCCAGATCGTTGTGGCCGCCGTAGGCGGGCGCATCGGCGGCGTCCACCCCCGCGCCCACCATCGCCGCCTGATGACACACCACGTCCACGCCGTCCAGCAGCGGGGCCAGCGCGTCGGCGTCGCGCACGTCGACCCGGTGACATCCCTTCGGCAGCACCGGATTTGGGCCGTGCGCGGCGGGCAGCAGAATATCGACGGCGACGACGTCGTGGCCGGCGGCGCGCAGCGCGGCGCCCACCCGCGAGCCGATGAACCCGGCCGCGCCGGTCAACAGCACCCTCACGGCAGCTCGATGGGCAGCGTCACGCCGGTGTGCGGCAGGCAGTGCGTGCAGGTGCGGTCGGCGGCGACCCGGCCGATGGCCGCGCGCACCAGCGCCTTGAAGGGTCCGATGTTGCGTTCGAATTCGGCGAACACGTCGACGGTCCGCACGCCCTCCCCGGCGCTCACGCCGGCGTCCAGGTCTGTGACCAAAGCGATTGCCGCGTAACAGATTTCGAGCTCCCGGGCGAGCACCGCCTCCGGGTATCCGGTCATGTTCACCAGCGCGAACCCGGCCGAGGCGAACCACCGGCTTTCGGCGCGGGTGGAAAAGCGCGGGCCCTGGATCACCACCATGGTGCCGCCGTCGACCACGTCGGGGACCTCGGTGACCGCGCCGCGCAGCGTCGGGCAGTACGGATCGGCGAAGTCGACGTGGATGCCGCCGGAGTCGAAATAGGTGTCGGCGCGGCCCCGGGTGCGATCGACCAGCTGATCGGGCACCACGATGGAGCCCGGGCCGAGTTCGGGTTTGAGGCTGCCGACCGCGCACGGCGCGAGCACCCGCCGCACGCCGAGTTTGCGCAGGGCCCACATGTTGGCCCGGTACGGCACGGTGTGCGCGGAGAATTCGTGCTTGGCGCCGTGACGGGGCAGGAACGCGACGTCGTGTCCCTCGACGGCGCCGACGGTGACCGGGGCGCTGGGCGCTCCGTAGGGGGTGTCGACCGTGACGTCCTCGGCGTCGGATCCGAAGAAGGTGTAAAAGCCGCTGCCGCCGATGACTCCGAGCATCCGACCATTGTGGGCCATGACGTCGGCGTGACCGCGGGTGCGGGGCGCGCGGCCGCGCGGCCCGCACCCTGGCAGGATGGCGTTGTGGCCAATCTCGGGCAATGGGTTTCCGGTGCGCGGCCGCGGACGTTGCCCAACGCGGTGGCGCCGGTCGTCGCCGGCACCGGCGCCGCGGCCTGGCTGGGATCCGCGGTGTGGTGGAAGGCGCTGCTGGCGCTGGCCGTCGCGCTCGCACTGACCGTTGGCGTCAACTACGCCAACGACTACTCCGACGGCATCCGCGGCACCGATGACGACCGGGCCGGCCCGGTGCGCCTGGTCGGCTCCCGGCTCGCGGCCCCGCGCGCGGTGCTGGGCGCCGCCGTCGCGAGCCTGACGATCGGGGCGCTCGCCGGGTTAGCGCTGGCGCTGTGCAGCGCGCCGTGGCTGATCGCGGTCGGCGCCGCCTGCATCGCCGGGGCGTGGCTGTACACCGGCGGCTCGAAACCCTACGGCTACGCCGGTTTTGGCGAGGTCGCGGTGTTCCTGTTCTTCGGCCTCGTCGCCGTGCTCGGCACCCAGTACACGCAGGCGCTGCGGGTGGACTGGGTGGGCCTGCTGCTGGCGGTGTCGATCGGGGCGCTGTCCTCGTCGGTGCTGGTGGCCAACAACCTGCGCGACATCCCCACCGACGCGCGGTCGGGCAAGGTCACCCTCGCGGTGCGGTTGGGCGATGCCCGCACCCGCATCCTGTATCAGGCGCTGCTGGGCACCGCCGCAGTGCTGACCCTGGTGCTCGTGGTGGCCACGCCGTGGTGCGCCGTGGGGCTGGTGGCCACGCCCCTGGCCCTGCGCGCCATGGCCCCGGTGCGATCCGGCCGCGGCGGCCCGGAGCTGATCCCGGTGCTGCGCGATACCGGCCTGGCGATGGTGGTGTGGGCGATCGCGGTGGCGGCGGCGCTGGCTATGGGTACCTAGAGTGCGAGCAGACGTAAAGGCACCCGAAAACCGCGCTTTTGCGGTACTTTTGCGTCTGCCCCGGGGA
Source organism: Mycobacterium sp. NTMscope_Eco_3 (assembly GCF_976985685.1). Taxonomy (NCBI): domain Bacteria; kingdom Bacillati; phylum Actinomycetota; class Actinomycetes; order Mycobacteriales; family Mycobacteriaceae; genus Mycobacterium; species Mycobacterium sp. NTMscope_Eco_3. Next base: position 4,663,465 of record NZ_CDRJYZ010000001.1, read on the forward strand.
TAGCGAAGGACCGCAATGAAGCAGATTTCCGCGACCAGCGGGCCCACCAACATCGGCTTGCTCAGCGTCGGGTCATACCGCCCCGAACGCGTGGTGACAAACGACGAGCTCTGCGAAAACATCGACTCCTCCGACGAGTGGATCTATTCGCGCACCGGGATCAAGACGCGCCGGTTCGCCGCGCGCGACGAATCCGCCGCCTCGATGGCGACCGAGGCCGGGCGGGAGGCGATCGCCAAGGCGTCCCTCGAGGCGTCCGACATCGACTGCGTCATCGTGGCCACCAGCACCCATCTCCTGCAGACCCCCGCATGCGCCCCCGCGGTCGCGGCGGCGTTGGGCGCCACCGGGGTGCCCGCCTTCGACATCTCGGCGGGCTGCGCCGGGTTCGGGTACGCGCTGGGCGTCGCGGCCGACATGATCCGCGGTGGGACCGCCGCCAGGGTGCTGGTCCTGGGCTCGGAGAAGCTGTCCCCCACGATCGACATGCAAGACCGGAGCAACTGCTTCATCTTCGCCGACGGCGCGGCCGGCGTGGTGGTGGGCGAGACGCCCACGCAGGGCATCGGGCCGACCGTCTGGGGTAGTGACGGCAACCAGGCCAGCGCCATCCGCCAGGACATCGACTGGCTCGACTACCTGGAGAATCCCACCGGCCCGCGCCCCTTCCTGCGGCTCGAGGGCAGCGCGGTCTTCCGCTGGGCGGCTTTCGAGATGGGCAAGGTCGGCCAGCAGGCCATGGACGCGGCGGGGATCCGGCCCGACGAGATCGACGTCTTCGTGCCGCACCAGGCCAACAGCCGAATCAACGAGATTTTGGCCAAGAGCCTCGAGTTGCGGCCGGACGCGGTGATCGCCAACGACATCGAGCACACCGGCAACACCTCGGCGGCGTCCATCCCGTTGGCCATGGCCGAGGTGCTGGCGACCGGGGCCGCCAAGGCCGGCGACCTGGCCCTGCTGATCGGTTACGGCGCCGGCCTGAGCTATGCCGCCCAGGTCGTCCGGCTGCCCAACGGCTGACCCGTCACCCGTCGTCGCGCGGCTCGTCGGGCGTTGCGTCCCCGTGCAGCCGGGCCTGCAGCAGCTCGCGCTCCCGTCGGCGCCGTTCACCGGCGACCGCCAGCGCCGCGGTGGCGCGTCGGCGCAGCGGCCCGAACACCCAGATGCCCAACGGCATCGCGATGACCAGGGCGAACAGCGCCGCCACCACGAGGGGGAATTGCGTGATGCCCGCCAGCCGCGCGACGCCGTAGATCACGGCGGTGAGCACGACCGCCAGCAGCAACCGCGCCGCCATGTATGCCAAAACGGGGACGACGACGTGGTTCTCGGCGCTCTCGCCGCCGCCGTCGTTGCCCGGGCCCCCAGTGCTGTTGTCGCTACCTTCTTGTGACACAGCCAAAGCCTACGGCGCGGGTATATTCGCCCGAAGGAGGTGTTGTGTGCTCTACCTGCTGCTCGTCGTGATTTTGGGAACGCTGATCTACGTCGGATGGCGTGCGGCGCGGTCCCAGGCCAATCGACCGAAGACCCGCGTCATCGGGCCCGACGACGATCCGGATTTCCTGCGGCGGTTGGGCCACGGCGACAACAACCCGCGCTAGCTCAGATGGCGGCGGCCCGCTAGCCCAGGACGCCCGGGTTGCGCTGGTCGCCGGGGAAGCCGTCGGCGACGATCGCGGCCAGCTCGGTGAGCGCCTCGCGGGTCGGACGCCGCAACCGCTCCAGGTCGATCTCGGCGCCCTCCTCCAGGTGCGGGTCGAACGGCACCAGCTGGACCGCGCGGCAGCGCCGGGAGAAGTGGTCGATCACCTTGTTCATGTCGACCTTGCCGGGGCGCGGGCGCACCCCGTTGATCACCGCGATCGAATTGCGGACCAGGTCTTCGTGGCCGTGGGCGTCCAGCCAGTCCAGCGTGGCCGACGCGCTGCGCGCGCCGTCGATGGAGGCCGAGCTGACCACGACCAGGGCGTCGGCCTTGTCCAGCACCGACTTCATCACCGAGTGCAACAGGCCGGGGCCGCAGTCGGTGAGCACCAGGCCGTAGAACCGTTCCAGGATGTCCAGGATCCGCGCGTAGTCCTCGGCGCTGAACGCCTCCGAGATGGCGGGGTCCGTCTCCGACGCGAGCACCTCCAGACCGCTGGGCCCCTTCGAGGTGTAGCGGCGCACGTCGCTGTAGCGCTCGATGGTTCCGGCGTCGTGCAGCAGCTGACGCACGGTCGCGGCCGTCTCCAGCGGGATCTTCTGGCTCAGCGTGCCGCGGTCGGGGTTGGCGTCCACGGCCACCACCCGGTCACCGCGGATGGAGGCGAAGGTGGCGCCCAGCGTCGCGGCGATCGTTGTCTTGCCGACGCCGCCCTTCAGCGACAGGAACGCCACCCGATACGAGCCCCGCAACGGCCGGTTCACCTGGGCGACCAGGTTGTTGTAGCGGCTGGCGCGGGGGCTTTCGCCCAGGTTGATCAGCCCGCCGGAGGCCTTGTACAGCAGCAGGCGCCACCCGTCGGACGGCGGCGGCTGGACGGGCCGCAGCAGCATGCCGGTGGACAGCTCCGGGTACGGCGTGTGCGGGAGGTGCTCGGGGCGCTGCGGCGCCCCCTGCATCTGGGTGGGCGGAGCGTCGGGCCCGGCGTAATAGGCGCCGTAGGCCGTCGGGTCGACGCGCGGGATGCCGGTGACCGGGGTGGAGTCCCACGGCGGCATGGCGCCGGGCCGGGGCGCCGTCGGCGGGGCCGCCTCCTGGTGGTGCTCGGGGCCGGGGACGCGGCGTTCGGTGCGGAATCCGGTGAAGGCGCGAGTCGGGGCGTCGGCACCCGGGCCGCCCGACTCCGACGGCGGTTGGGCCGCGTCCTGCTGGCCGGCCGCCGGTGACGTCTGTGGGGGAATTTGCGTGGTTGGTTGGTCGGGCGCCCCCACGCCCGCCGTTGGATGCTCGGACACTGCATTCCCCCTTGTTGTGCGCTTGGTTGTGCGCTATTCCGTTGTGTGCGCTGGTCGGGGCGCCTGTTCGGCTAGTTCGGTCTCACCCCACGCCCGCATAAGAATGCAGGCCGACAGTCACCAGATTAACGAAGAACAAATTGAAGACCATCGCCACGAACCCCGCGACGTTGATCCAGGCGGCCTTGCGGTCCCGCCACCCGGCGGTCGACCTGGCGTGCAGGTAGGCGGCGTAAATCACCCACGCGACGAAGGACACGGTCTCTTTGGGGTCCCAGCCCCAATACCTGCCCCAGGCTTCCTCGGCCCAGATGGCCCCGAAGATGACACCGAAGCCGAACACCGGGAACGCGAAGATCGTGGTGCGGTAGGCAATGCGGTCCAGGGTTTCCGCGTCCGGGAAGCGCCGCACCAGCCGGGCCGGAGCGCTGTCGGTGTCGGGATCACCGAGCCGCGAGGTGCGCAGCAGGAACAGGATGCTGGCGATCCCGGCGACCAGGAACACGCCGGATCCCAGGCTGACCACCGACACGTGGATGGGCAGCCAGTAGGACTGCAGCGCGGGCATCACCGGCGCGGCGTTGGTGTAGAGCCAGCGTCCGGACACCGTGAGCAGGATCAGCACCGGCAGCAGCAGAAAGACCCACAGCGGGCGGTATTGGGGGCGGCGTAGCACGACCGCCCCGGCGATCAACCCGCACAGGCAGGTCAGGTTGATGAATTCGTACATGTTGCCCCACGGCACCCGCACCGTGGCCAGGCCGCGCAGCACCAGGCAGGCCAGCAGCAGGCCGGTGCCCAGGTACACCACGGACAACCCGGCGCGCCCGACGCGCTCGTCGAGCGGGCGCTGGGTGGTCTGTTCGACCACGCCGGGGGTGGCGGAGTCGGCGCTGACCGCGCCGGCCAGCACCCGGTCGCGCTGGTCGGCTCGGCGCCCGCCGGCGTACGCCAGCTCGAAGGCCAGCAGCAGCAGCGCGATGACGAGCGCGACGACGGCCGACGTGAACGCCCAGTCGGAGTAGCGCGCCAGCTCGATGTTGACGTGCAGCGTGTTCATGTGACGTCCACCTGAGAACTCCTTTGGGACGCGGGGGGCGTCTCGGCGCGGCCGGCCTCCAGTCCGTCCAGCAACCGCTCGGTCAATCGCTCGAACTCGTCGCCCCACCCGGAGTTGTCGGTGCGCGCCAGCCCGCCCAGCTCGACGTTCACCGTACCGGGTGCCCCGCCGGCGTCGGGCGTCAGACGGACCCACACCCGGCGGCGGCGCACCAGCAGCGACACCAGCAGGCCGCCCATCATGGTGATCGCGAAGACGAGCACCCAGGTCTGGCCCGGGTCGTGGGAAACCTGGAGGTTGACGAACGGGACGGCGCCGACGAAGCGGATCTCGGTGCCCGCCGCCGGCCCCTGGTCGATCCGGACCGCCTGGCCCGCGCGCAGGTTGACCCGCTTCTCCTTGGTCAGCCGGCCCTGCTCGATCAGCCGGGGATCCAGGGTGAACAGCGACTGGGGGCGTCCGGTGTCCAGGCCGGTGTCGCCGCGGTAGATGTCGACGGCCACCGCGGGCGCGTCCAGGGCCGGGAACCGCGACGACAGCAACGTGCCGTCCAGCTGCTCGGTCGGCGCCAGCAGGCCCTGGATGGCGATCTGGTGCTGGCGGCGCTCGGTCGCGTTGGGGTAGGTGCCGGCCGGCGGATCGATGCGCGCCACGCCCGACGAGAGCAGGGTCTGCGGATTGTCGGGCCGCCACTGCACGGTCGACATGCGGACCTGACCGTCCGGGAACGTGACGCTGAAGGTGGGCGCGTAGCCGTGCCCCTGCAGGTACACGCGGTCACCGCCGAGCCGCAGCGGATGGTTGACCTCCAGCCGGTAATGCCGCCAGCTGTTGGCGGACAGGTCGGTGCCGGACTGGTAGGCGATGTTCGCGGCGAACGACGTGGCCTGCCCCGACGGCAGGTAGTGCGCGACGAAGTCGTCGACGCGGATGCACAGCGGGTGCAGCGAGGTGCCGTCGACGGTGTTGCCGGCCCGGAACGAGTCGAACGCGGCCGGCGAGGCGGAACAGAAGCCGGGGCCGGCGTCGGCGATGACGATCACGTTGCCCTCGTAGCCGAACAGCTTGCCGACGGCCACCGCGACCAGCAGGCCCAGCAGCGAGAAGTGGAAGACGATGTTGCCGAATTCGCGGAGGTAGCCCTTTTCCGCCGACACCTCCACGACGTCCGACGCCGCGCCGTCTTCGTGGCGGATGGCGGTGCGCCAGCCGCGCAGCCGTCCGGCGATCGCGTTCGCCAGGGTATTGAGCTCCTCGGCGCCGGCCTGGATCCGGCGGCTGGCGTGCTTGGGCAGCCGGGCCAGGTTGCGCGGGGCGGCGACGGGGGTGGACCGCAGGCTGCGGGCGTGCTCGACCATCCGCGGGGTGAGGCAGCCGACCAGGGACACGAACAGCAGCACATAAATGGCGGTGAACCAGAAGCTGGAGAACACGCTGAAGGCCTGCAACCGGTCCAGCCAGGGCCCGATCACCGGGTGCGCCTTCAGGTAGTCGTCGACCTTGCCGGCGTTGAGGCTGCGCTGCGGCAACAGCGCGCCGGGGATCGCGCCGAGCGCGAGCAGGAACAGCAGCACCAGCGCGGTGCCCATCGAGGTCAGCGCGCGCCACGTGTTGCGCGCTTTCTGCGCGAGCAGCTCTACGGGCGCGCTCAAATCGGGAGCCTCACGTCGGACACGAACGCGTCGCGCAGCCAGGAGACGAAGTCGTTCCACACCCCGGTGATCAGCAGGGCGCCGACCGTGATCAGCAGCATGCCGCCGAACACCTGGATGGCCCGGGTGTGGCGGCGCAGCCAGCCCAGGCCCGCCACCGCGCCGGCCGAGCCGAATGCCAACAGCACGAACGGGATTCCCAGGCCCAGGCAGTACGCGATCACCAACACGATGCCGCGCGCCACGCTGGCGCCGTCGGTGGCCGAGGCGACGGTGATCACGCCGGCCAGCGTCGGCCCCAGGCACGGTGTCCAGCCCAACGCAAAGACCGCGCCCAGCACCGGGGCCCCGGCGACCGTGGTCAGCTGCCGCGGGCTGAACCGGGCCTGGCGTTGCAGGGCCGGGATGAGCCCGACGAACACCAGCCCCATCACGATGGTCAGCACGCCGCCGGCCCGCTGCAGCAGCAGCTGGTTGGTGATCAGCGTGGTCGTCATGCCGAGGACGGCGACGGTGCCGAGGGTGAACACCGTGGTGAACCCGGCGACGAACAGCGCCGCCGACCCGGCGACCCGCCACCGCGCCCCCGGCGGGGGTTTGAGCGCCCCCGGGGGCGGCTGTTCGTCCACGCCGACGACCGCGGCCAGATACGACAGGTAGCCGGGAACCAGCGGCACCACGCACGGCGACGCGAACGACACCAGCCCGGCCAGCAGGCACGCGCCGAGCGCCACCAAAAGCGGCCCGGCGGCGGCGAGCTGGGTGAAGCCGGTCATTCGCGGGCCATCCGCTGCACCACGGGCTGTAGGTCGGACGCCAGCATCTCGCGCAAGAAGACCGCCGCGACGCGGTGCTGGCGGTCCAGGACCAGCGTGGACGGGATCACGGTGGTGGGGTATCTGCCGCCGAACGCGATCAGGGTGCGCATGGCCGGGTCGTAGATCGACGGGAACGTGACCTGGCGGTCGTCGACGAAGTCCAGCGCCGCCTGCCGGTTGTTGTCGCGGACGTCGATGCCCAGAAACGACACCCCGGCGCCACGGGTGGCGTCATACACCTGCTGGAGCTGGGTGACCTCGGCGCGGCACGGTCCGCACCACTGCCCCCAGATGTTGATGACCACGACCCGGCCGGCGAAGATCGGATCGTCCAGCGACATGGTGTGCGCGGGGTCGGCCAGGTCGGGGCCCGACAGCGGGCCGGGGCGGCCGCGGCTGGACGGCGGGTCGTAGTAGATGTCGGTCTTGCCGCCGGGCGAGACGAATTCGAAGGTGCCGCCCTGGGCGACCGCGTCGTGGCCGGAGGAACAGCCGGCGAGCAGGCCGGAAACCAGGGCCGCCAGCGCGGCCCCGGTCATCGCCAGCCCTCGTATGTTCAAGGGGCCGCCGGCTCGGAGTACTCGACGCCGGCCAGCCGGTCGCCGTCGTAGACCAGGGTGGTCACCGACGCGAGGCCGCATTGCCGCCGCCGCGGGTCGTGCCACAGCCGCTGACCGGTCAGGTGCAGGCGCAGCGTCCACACCGGCAGCTGGTGGCTGACGCACACCACCTCGTGGCCGGTGCCGCGGGCGCGGGCCTTGTCCACCGCCGTCTCCATCCGGGCCGCGATCTCGGTGTAGGGCTCGCCCCAGGACGGCCGGAACGGGTTGCGCAGCTGCCACCACACCCGCGGGTCGCGCCAGGCGCCGTCGCCGGGGCTGACGCGGCGGCCCTGGAAGAAGTTGGCGGACTCGATCAGGTCCGGGTCGCTGTCGACGGGAAGGCCGTGCTCGGCGGCGATGGGCGCGGCCGTTTCCTGGGCGCGCTGCAGGGGCGAGGCGATCACCGCGACGATGTCGCGGTGAGCGAGCGCGTCGGCCACCGCGGCGGCCTGCGCCCGGCCCGCGTCGGACAGGTGAAACCCGGGCAGGCGCCCGTAGAGGATGCCGCTCGGGTTGTACACCTCGCCGTGCCGCACGACGTGCACCCGGGTTTGCTCGGCCATCAGGATTTCCCCTCCTCGGCTTCGGCGGCGGCCCGCGCCGCGGCCGGCAGGGACCCGGCGATCCGGTCGAAGGCGTCGTCGTCCAGCGCGGTCGAGACGAACCACGCCTCGAAGGCGCTGCACGGCGGGTAGACGCCCGCGTCCAGCAGCGCGTGAAAGAACGGTGGATAACGCCAGGTCTGGCTGGCCCGCGCGGACGCGAAGTCCGTGATCGGCGTGTCCGAGAAGAACACGCTGAGCATGTTGCCGGCCCGCGGAATCTGGTGCGCCACACCGGCCTTCGTCAACGCCTCGGAGAACAGCCCGGCCAGGCGGTCGGCGTTGGCGTCCAGCGTCGCGTAGGCGGCGGCGTCGGCGTTGCGCAGCGTCGCCAGCCCGGCGGCCATCGCGACCGGGTTCCCCGACAGGGTGCCGGCCTGATAGACCGGACCCAGCGGCGCCAGCCGCTCCATCACCTCGGCCCGCCCGCCGAAGGCGGCGGCCGGCAACCCGCCGCTCATCACCTTGCCGAAGGTGAACAGGTCGGCATCGACGGGATCGATTCCATACCAACCACTTCGGCTGACCCGGAAGCCCGTCATCACCTCGTCGATGATCAGCAGCGCGCCGTGTTCGGCGGTGATCGTCCGCAGCGCCGCGTTGTAGCCGGCCGCGGGGGGCACCACCCCCATGTTGCCGGGGCTGGCTTCGGTGATCACGGCGGCGATCTGGTCGCCGAACCGGGCGAAGGTCTGGTGTACGGCGTCGATGTCGTTGTAGGGCAACACGATGGTGTCGGCCGCCGTCGCCCCGGTGACGCCCGGTGAGGACGGCAGCCCCAGCGTGGCCACCCCGGAGCCGGCGTCGGCGAGCAGCGCGTCGACATGGCCGTGGTAGCAGCCGGAGAACTTGATGACCTTGGCCCGGCCGGTGAAGCCGCGGGCCAGCCGCACCGCGCTCATGGTGGCCTCGGTGCCGGAGTTGACCAGCCGGATCCGCTCGACCGGGGCCACCCGCGCGATCATCTCGGCGGCCAGTTCGCTCTCGGCCGGGGTGGGCGCCCCGAACGACAGGCCCGAGGCGGCGGCCTTGGCGACGGCGTCGACCACGGCGGGGTGGGCGTGGCCCAGGATCATCGGGCCCCACGAGCAGACCAGGTCCACGTAGCGGTTGCCGTCGGCGTCGGCCAGCCAGCACCCGCGTGCCTGGGTAATGAACGGCGGTGTCCCGCCGACCGCCGTGAACGCTCGCACGGGAGAGTTGACGCCGCCGGGGATGACGGCGCAGGCATCCTCGAACAGCCGCGCCGACACCGCCGTGGCCCGGGGGCTTCCGGTGGCGTGCGCGGTCGCCCGATCACTGCTTCCCATGACGACCAGTGTCCCAGCCTTCGCGGGCCGTCCAACTACAGGGTGTAGCAGGACGGGAACTCTCGGGGTTGTCCTGGCCCCAGGCGTGCGAGTTGGATGGGAGGATGCAACTCCCCCAAGGACTTGCCCGGTTCAACCGTCATGTCACCAACCCGATTCAGCGGATGTGGGCCGGTTGGCTCCCGTCCTTCGGCATCGTCGAGCATGTCGGGCGGCGCTCGGGCAAGCCGTACCGCACACCCGTGAACGTCTTCCGCACCGAGGTCGACGGCAAACCCGGGGTGGCGATCCTGCTGACGTATGGCCCCGACCGGGATTGGCTGAAGAATCTGTCCGCGGCGGGCGGCGGCCGGCTGCGCAGCCGGGGCAAAACCATCGGCATCGCCGATCCGCGGGTGGTCTCCAAGGCCGAGGCGGCGGCCCACCTCACGCCCGCGGCGCGACGGGTTTTCGCCAGGCTGCCGTTCGAGCAGGCGGTATTGCTCACCCGGACGTCCTGACCGCCGGGTGATGCGGATCGCGGCGATCGTCGAGCGGGCGGTCGGCCTCGACAGCGGGCGGCGCGGCGGGCCCGCCAACGCGATGGTCAACTTCTCGCACCACACCGTCTCCTTGGTCGCGCTGATCACCGACGTGATCCGGCACGGGCGACCCGTGGCGGGCGTGGCTTTCAACTCGATCGGGCGGTTTGCGCAGAGCGGGATCCTGCGCGACCGGATGATTCCGCGGGTGCTCGCCGCGCCCCCCGACGCGCTGCTGGATGCGTCCGGGTTCCTCGACCCGGCCGCGGTGGTGGCGTGCGCGCTGACCGACGAGAAACCCGGCGGTCATGGGGACCGGGCGGCCGCGGCGGGCGCGCTGGAACTGGCGTGCTGGGACCTGAACGCCAAACTGCGCGACGAGCCCGCCTGCGTGACCATCGCCCGCCACGCCGGGCGGGACCCCGCGCCGGACGTGCCGGTGTATGCCGCCGGCGGCTACTACTACACCCGGGGCGGCGCCGATCAGCTGCGCCGCGAAATGCGCGGGTACCTCGACCTCGGCTATGACGCGGTCAAGATGAAGATCGGCGGCGCCCCGCTGGGCGAGGACCTGGCGCGGATCGAGGCCGTCGTCGACACCGTCGGCGACGGCGGACGGGTCGCGGTCGACGCGAACGGCCGCTTCGACCGGCAGGGGGCCACCCGCTGGGCGGCCGCGTTGGCCCCCTACGGCCTGCGCTGGTACGAGGAGCCGGGCGATCCGTTGGATTACGCGCTGCACCACGCGGTGGCGGACTGCTACGACGGCGCGGTGGCCACCGGCGAAAACCTGTTCTCGGTGCCGGACGTGACAAATCTGGTGCGCTACGGGGGCATGCGGCCGAATCGTGATGTCTTCCAGATGGATCCGGGCCTGAGCTATGGGCTGGGCGAGTACCTGCGGATGCTCGGCGTCCTGGAAGCCCATGGTTTCGATCGCCGCTTCGCGTTTCCGCACGGCGGGCACCTGATCAACCTGCACGTCGCCGCCGGGCTCGGCCTGGGCGGATGTGAGGCTTACCCGGGAGTGTTCGCGCCGTTCGGCGGCTATTCCGAGGCCTGCGTGGTTTCGGGGGGCCGGATCGCGCCGACGGACGCGGCCGGGTTCGGGCTCGAGGAGAAGGCGGGCCTGGCCGAACTGATCGCGGAGCTGACCGGAGGGTGCGGATGAAGATCGCGGTAATCGGTTGCGGGGCAATGGGTTCCATTTACGCCGCCAGGCTGGCGACCGCGGGTAACGACGTGCTGGCCATCGACCGCCACGAGCCCAGCATCGAACGGATCAGCCGCGACGGCCTGCGGGTCACCGGCCCGGGCTACGACCGAGTGGTGCCGCTGCGGGCGAGCACCACCGCGCCCGACGAGCCGATGGATCTGGTCGTGCTGGCGGTCAAGGCGGCCGACGTGACAGTCGGTGCGCGCCAAGCCCTTCCGATGCTGGGCCCGGCCACGCCGGTGCTGACCATCCAGAACGGATTGGGGTCGGCGGAGACGGTCGCGGGCATCGTCGGCGCCGAGCGGGTCGCCGTCGGGATCGCCAGCGGGTTCGGGGCGTCCCGGGTGGCCCCCGGCCGCGTGCATCACAACGCCATGAAAGCCATGCGCTTCGGCGCCTACTCGTCACTGCCACACGCGACGGTCGAGGCGATCGCGAGGGCCTGGACCGACGCCGGATTCGACGCCGCCGCGGTCACCGACATCGCCGCCATGCAGTGGGAGAAGCTCATCTGCAACGCCGCCTACAGCGCGCCGTGCGCGCTGACCGGCATGACCGTCGGCCAGGTGATGGACGACCCGGAGATGGGTCCGGTCAGCCAGGCCGCCGCGACCGAAGCGTGGACCGTCGCCCGCGCGTCCGGCATCGCGGTCGCCGTCACCGACCCCGTCGCCCACGCTCGCGCCTTCGGCGCGCAGATGCCCGACGCCAAACCGTCGGCGCTGCTGGACCACGAGGCCCGCCGCGTCAGCGAGATCGACGTCATCAACGGCGCGGTGCCACGCCAAGGCACCCGCGTCGGCGTGTCGGCGCCGGTGAACGCGACGCTGACCGCCCTGATCAAGTCGATCGAACGGCGGTGGGGCTGACCGGCCTCCGCTAGAACGGGCCAGGGCGGGTATACGGCACCGGCATGCGCCGCGATGAGAGGAAGCCGCCGATGACCGACACCATCACCGACTCGGGCCGCGAGCAGCGTCTGACCGAGCGCGTCGAACAGCTGTACGCCAACGACCCGCAGTTTCGGGCCGCCGCGCCCTCGCCGGAAGTGACCGAAGCCGCGCACCGCGCGGGACTGCGGCTGGCCGAGGTCGTCGACATCTACCTGAGCGGCTATGCCGACCGGCCCGCGCTCGGCCAGCGCGCCTGCGAGGTGGTGCGCGATCCGGCGACCGGGCGCGCGGCGACGACCCTGCTGTCCGGATTCGAGACCATCACCTACCGCGAACTGGGTGACCGGGTCGCGGCGCTGGCCGCCGCGTGGCGCTCCAGCCTGCCCGGCGGCTTGCGCCCGGGCGACTTCGTCGGCGTCTTGGGCTTCACCAGCATTGACTACGTCGTGCACTACCTGGCGTGCATCCGGCTGGGCGCGGTGTTCGTGCCGCTGCAGACCAGTTCGACGGCAGCCCAACTCGCCCCGATCGTCGCCGAGACGGCGCCACGCATCCTGGCCGTCAGCGTCGAGTCCCTGGGCACCGCAGTCGATGTCGTCCTCGAGGCACCGTCGGTCCAGCGGCTGGTGGTGTTCGATCACACCAGCGACGACGACGAACAGCGGGACCGCTACGACGACGCCCGCGCGCGCCTGCGCGAGGCCGGGCACCGCGCCGAGATGGTGTCGCTTTCCGCCGAGCTCTCGTCGGGTCGCAGCCTCCCGGCACCTGAGGCGTCCGTTCCGAGCGCGGGCGAAAACCCGCTGGCCACATTGATTTACACCTCCGGCAGCACCGGCACCCCGAAAGGGGCGATGTACACCGCAGACATGATGACCCGGATCTGGCAGCGTCCGCACAGCCCCTCGGTGGATATCGGCCGGGTGGTGCCGGCGATCCACCTGCAATACATGCCGCTGTCGCACGTGTACGGGCTGGAGTGGCTGATCGCCACCCTGTCCTCCGGCGGCATCGGCTACTTCGCCGCCAAAAGCGACATGTCCACCCTTTTCGATGACATCGGCTTGGTGCGGCCCACCGCCTTGAACCTCGTGCCCCGGGTGTGCGACATGTTCTTTCGCCGCTACCGCAAAGAGCTCGACCAACGAGCCGGCGACGACCTCACCGCCGAACAGCGCGACGACGAGGTGAAAGCCGAACTGCGGCAAGACTTCATCGGCGGGCGGGTCGTTTCGGCGATGTGCGGCAGCGCGCCGCTGTCCAAGCAGATGCACGCCTTCATGGAGTCGCTGCTCGACGTCACGGTGGCCGACGGCTACGGCGCCACCGAGACCGGCGGCGGCATCATGCGCAGCGGCAGGATCAGGCGCCCACCGGTGACGGACTACAAACTCGTCGACGTCCCCGAGCTGGGCTACCTCACCACCGACAAGCCGTACCCGCGCGGCGAGCTACATCTGAAGGCCAGCAACGTGATTCCGGGGTATTTCAAGCACCCGGAGCTCTCGGAGCAGATCTTCGACGACGAGGGGTTCTACAAGACCGGCGACATCATGGCCGAGCTGGGACCCGACCACCTGATGTATCTGGACCGCAGCAACAACGTCATCAAACTCTCGCAGGGTGAGTTCGTCGCCGTCTCCCAGTTGGAGGCCACCTTCTCGACCAGCCCCTACATCCGGCAGATTTTCCTGTACGGCAGCAGCGAGCAACCGTTCCTGCTCGCGGTGATCGTGCCGAACGCCGACGCCATCGGCGGCGGGGATGCGCACGCGCTGATCGCGGACTCGCTGCAACAGATCGCCGCCGACTCCCACCTACACCCGTATGAGATTCCGCGCGACTTCCTGCTGGAGTCCGAGCGTTTCACCCGGGACAACGGCCTGCTGTCCGGGGTGGGAAAGCTGCTGCGTCCGGCCCTCAAGGCCCGTTACGGTGAGCGCCTGGACGCCATGTACGACGAGATCGAGGCCAGCCACGGCAACCAGCTCGACGAGCTGCGCTCCGCGAGCCGCGACCTGCCCACCATCGACACGGTGCGGCGGGCGGCCGCCGCAACCCTGGGCCTGCCGGCGGACGCTGCGCTGCGCGGCGATGCGAAGTTCATTGAGCTGGGCGGAGATTCGCTGTCCGCGTTCTCCTTCGCCACGCTGCTGTCGGAGATCTTCCACATCGACGTGCCCGTGCAGACCATCGTCAGCCCGACGGCGACCCTGGCCACCGTCGCGAACTACGTCGACGGCGAACGGACGTCGGAATCGACACGGCCGACCTTCGCCTCGGTGCACGGCCGCGGTGCCACCGTGGCCCGCGCCGCGGACCTGACGCTGGACAAGTTCATCGACGACGACACGTTGGCCGCCGCACCACGCCTTCCGGCGCCGGCCGGCGCCGTCAACACCGTGCTGCTGACCGGGGCCAACGGCTACCTCGGGCGCTTCCTGTGCCTGGATTGGCTCGAGCGCCTGGCGCAGACGGGGGGAACGGTGATCTGTCTGGCCCGCGGGGCGGACCGGACGGCCGGGCGTCAGCGCATCGAGGCGGCGATCGACAGCGGCGACGCCGAATTGTCACAGCGTTTCCGGCAATTGGCCGACCAGCATCTGCAGGTGCTCGTCGGTGACGTGGGCGCGGGCAACCTCGGGCTCGACACCCCCACCTACGAGCGCCTCGCGCAATCGGTGGACCTCGTCGTGCATTCGGCCGCCCTGGTCAACCATGTGCTGCCCTACAGCCAGCTGTTCGGCCCGAACGTGGTGGGCACCGCCGAGATCGTCAAGCTGGCAATCAGCAAGCGGCTCAAGCCGATCAACTACATCTCCACCGTCGCGGTGACGACCCTGCCGGATGGCAGCTTCATCGGCGAGGATGCCGACGTGCGTTCGGCCAGCCCGTCGCGGTCCCTCGACGAGTCGTATGCCAGCGGGTACGCGACCAGCAAGTGGGCGGGCGAGGTGCTGCTGCGCGAGGCCCACGACTTGTGCGGGGTGCCGGTGGCGGTCTTCCGTTCCGACATGATCCTGGCGCACAGCCACTTCGCCGGTCAGCTGAACGTGCCGGACATGTTCACCCGTCTGATCTTGAGCCTGGTGGCCACCGGGATCGCGCCGCGCTCCTTCTATCAGCTTGACGCGTCCGGCAACCCGCAGCGCGCCCATTACGACGGGCTGCCGGCCGATTTCACCGCGGAGGCCATCACCACGCTGGGCGCGAGCGCCCGCCGGGGCTACCACACCTACAACGTGCTCAACACCCATGACGACGGCGTCTCGTTGGACACCTTCGTAGACTGGCTCATCGCCGACGGGCACAAGATCGAACGGGTCGACGACTACGACGAGTGGCTGGCCAGATTCACCGCGGCGATGAAGTCGCTTCCGGACAACCAACGGAAGAGTTCCCTGCTGCCGCTGATGAACGCCTACGCCAAGCCGGGCCAGCCGACTCACGGCACCGGCATGCCCGCCGAAAAGTTCCGTGCGGCAGTGCAATCCGCGGGCATCGGCGCCACCCGCGACGTTCCGCACGTGACGGAGGCGTTGATCGACAAATACGTCACCGATCTGCAGCGCCTGGGTCTGCTGCGGACCCGCGCCGGAGCGCACGCCGGATGAGGGATCGCCCGCCGGTGTGTGCTCAGTCGCCGGTAGCGACACCGGCGCGGCCGCGCAGCCGGGCGACGAAGTAGAACGCGACCACCACCGCCCAGGACAGCAGGCTGAGCCACAGCTGACTGCGCGCCGCGCGATCGAACGCCATCTGCACCAGCACCGCGGTGATTCCGGTCAGGGTGAGGATCGACAGCACCGGGAAAAACCACATCTTCACCGTCAGTCTTTCGGCAGGCGTGCGGCGGCGCAGGATGATCTGCGACAGCGCGATCAGCCAGTAGACGAACAAGATGACGGCGCCAGATGAGTTGAGCAGGAACAGGAATACCGTGTGCGGCGCGACCCACGCCATGAGGACGCACCCGAATCCGACGGCCGACGAGCACAGGATCGAGAGGTCCGGGACGCCGCGCCCGCTCAGCTTGACCAACCGCATCGGCGCCTCGCCCCGCTCGGCGAGCACGAACAGCATGCGCGACGCCGTGTAAAGCCCGGAGTTCAAGCACGACAGCACCGCGGTGAGCACGACAGCGTTCATCACCTGATCCGCTCCGGGCAGGCCCATGTGCTTGAGCGCGGCCACGTACGGCGAGGCGCCGCGCTGCACGGAGTCCCACGGCAGGATCACGACGAGCAGAAAGACCGAGCCGACGAAGAAGATGCCGATGCGCGCCACGACCGACCTGGTCGCCTTTTGGACCGCGAGCTCGGGGTCGCGGCTTTCCGCCGCGGCGACGGTGACGATCTCGGCTCCCACCATGGAGAAGATCACCACCACGATGGCGGCGAACACCGCGCCCACGCCGTGCGGAAAGAATCCGCCGTGTGCATGCAGGTTGGCCAGGCCCCCGTGATGGCCCGGCATCAGCCCCAGGACATACGCCGCTCCGGTGGCGAGGAAAACCGCGATCGCCGCGACTTTGATTCCGGCGAACCAGAATTCGAACTCCCCGAAGGACGAGACCGAGAACAGGTTGGTCGCGGTCATCAACACCATCAGGCCCAGCGACAGCACCCACAGGGGCGCGTGAAACCAGTAGGTGAGGACCCTTCCGCCGGCGACCGCCTCAAAGCCCACCACGATCACCCAGAAGTACCAATACAGCCAGGCGACCGAAAACCCCGCCCAGCGGCCCAGGGCGGTGGCAGCGTAGTCGGCGAACGATCCGGTCGACGGGTTCGCGGCCGCCATCTCACCCAGCATCCGCATGACCAGGACGACGAGCAGACCGCACAGGGCGTAGGTGAGGAATGCGGCCGGTCCGGTGTCCTTGATCACCACGCCCGATCCCACGAACAAGCCGGCACCGATCACGCCGCCGAGGGCGATCATGCTCAGTTGCCGCTGCGACAGCCCTTGGCGCAGTTGCGAAGTGCTGGCCATGGCGAGCCACCTCCTGCGCGCATCCCGGTGTTGGTTATCAACCACAGCACATCGGGCGCGGGGACACCAGCCGGGGCGCGATCAGAGCGCTTCGATGCGTCCGGCGAGCAACGCCGTCCATTCCGCGAGATACCGGTCGTCCGCTACGCGGCCCTCCGGCTGGTGAAACAGTCTGGATGGCAAGCGCGCTCCGAGGATGCCGTTGACGCCGAGCGCGGCCAGCACTGCGCAGTCTTCTTGGGTCAGCGTCGGCGCCCAGGCGGCGATCCAGTCGGCCAGTTCCGCATTGAGCCCGTCGATGAGCGCGGCATAGGCGGTGTCGAGTCGGGCCGATTGGCCGGCAGGTGTGCGGGCCGCGATCTGGAGCAGTTGGATTTCTTCGTCGACCACGCTGAGCAGGTAACGGCCCAATACGGTCAGTTCGGCGCGCAGGTCACCCAGCCCGGCGAACAACGAGCGGATGTCGCGCATTGCGCTGCGACGGTCCAATTGCCGGTCGATGCCCGCGTCGAGCAGAGCGTCCTTGGATTTGAAATGGCGGTACAGCGCTCCCGATCCCGGCGCCAGCCCGGCCGCGGCTTCGATCTGCGACACGCTGGTCGCCTCAAATCCCTTGGCGCCGAACAGCCGCATCGCTTCGACGACCAGCCGTTCCCGGGTACGCGCCGGTGCAGTCATTGACCTCTCCAAAGTGATCACTTACATTTAGCAAGATACTACTTTACTACGGGCCTAGGCCGCGGGAGGACTGGATGTCGCAGCACGACGGCTCCGTGCCACGCGGCCGCATCAGGCGCACCATGCCGCTGGCCGGCTTCACCGCCCGTGCGGCCGGTGGGCGGCTGGTGGCCGGGTTACGGGAAAAGGCCGGTGACGATTGCGCGGTCGAACGATTCCACGAGCGCACGGCCGAGCGTTATGCCGAACTGCTGGGCCACTCCAAGGGCGTGCTGATGAAGGCCGGCCAGATTCTGTCCATGGTCGACGCACGGGCGCTGGGCACCGGAGGCTATTGGCCGTATCAAAAGGCCTTGGCCCGGCTGCAAGCCGATGCACCGCCGATGCATGCCACGCTGGTCAGAAAAGTCCTGCACGACGAACTGGGTTCTGCTGTCCGGCATTTCGCCGAGTTCTCCGAGGAGCCGATGGCCGCCGCTTCGGTCGGTCAGGTGCACCGCGCAGTGCTGCGGGACGGCCGCGAGGTCGTCGTGAAGATTCAATATCCCGGTGTGGCTCAGGCGATCCGAGACGACCTGGCCAATACTGAGCTTGTCGCCACGTTTATGCGGTTTGTGGTTGCGGCGTCGGGAATGAAGGTCGACATCCGGGCCCTCGCGCGCGAAGCGTCAGCGCGGATTGCCGAAGAGGTTGACTACCGTCACGAAGCCGACATGATCACCGCCTTCAGTGAGCTGTATCGCGGTCACCCGTTCATCCGAGTCCCCGACGTCGTATCCGAAGCATCCGGTGACCGCGTGCTGACGATGACCTATCTCGACGGATGGGACTACCCGACGGCGCAACAGGCCGACCAAGACCTCAAAAACACCTGGGCCGAGGTGATGACAAGATTTATGAACGGCAACTTCCGGCACGCCAACTTGGTGCACGCCGATCCGCATCCTGGGAATTACCGATTCAACCGCGACGGTACCGTCGGCTTTCTCGACTACGGTTGCGCATCGATCTTCCCCGAAACGCAGCGCTGGCTATGGGTTTCGTTTCTGCGCACTGCGGTCGAGGAGCGGACGAGGAACAGCCACGAATTGCTGACCAAACTGCGCTTTATCACTCCTGAGACAAGTCTGACTGACGACGAACTGAGGGAATGGATCTCGTACACGAACTATCCGATGACCCAAGCGCAACCGGTTACGTTCACGTCCGATGCCGTCGCGCGGGTCGTCGGCGGATTTTTCGACGTTCGCGACCGCGATCACCCGGTCGCAAAGATCGCTGTGCCGCCAGAACATGTTTTCACTTCTCGGATCGTTCTCGCCTTCAACAGTGTCGCCGCGGGCTTGCAAGCGACTCTGCCCATCCGGGCCATCTTTGACGACATGGACGGTGTGACCGAACCCATCACCGAACTGGGCAAGCTGCACCACGCCTGGGTCCGCGAGCGCGGTCTACCCGGAGCATTGGACCACCATGACCACCCCTGACACCCAAGCCACCGCACGCCTACCGTGGGCTCCCGCCGACCCTTACCCGTTCTACGAAGCATGCCGCCGCGAAGGGGATGTGATCTGGAACGACACCGCCGCAGCATGGCTTGTCCTCGGCTACCATCCCGCGCGGCAGATCCTCGGCGGAACAGGCTGGACCAGCGACCCGCTGGCGAACTCGAACGCCCCGCTCGGCACCTTGGCCGCCGATCCAGACATGCTGCGACGCAACATGTTGTTCGCTGACGGCGCGAGCCATGACCGGCTACGCGGCGCGGTTCGCGACGTCTTCACCCGATCATTCATCACCGGACTCCAAGAGGGTGTCGATGCCATCGCCGCCCAGACGATCGACCTTCTTCCCGCCAGAGAAGACTTCGACTTCATGGCCCGGATCGCGTTGCCGTTGCCCATCGCGATCGCGGCGGCGTGGCTGGGACTGGACGTTGACTCGACGCGACTGCTACGTGCGGAGTCGCCGGCGATCAGCCGAATGTTGGGCGATTTCAACGATGTCGATGCCGTCGAATCGGGAACCGCCGCCCTCGCGACCCTGCTGACCGAATTCCTTCCGCTGGCCGCCGACCGTCGCCGCCATCCCGGCGACGACCTGTTGAGTTTCATCAGCGCCGAACCCAACCTAGAGCTCGACGACGTCGTCATCACCGCGATCGTGATCGCCATAGCCGGCCACGAAACTACCGCAAACCTATTGGGCTCGGCCATGGTTCGGCTCCTGACTCCCACTGCGGACGGCGTTAGACCGATCGACACCATCGACTCTGTCAACGACGTCCTTGTCACGGAGCTGCTACGCCTCGAGGGTCCGGTGCAGGCCGTCACACGCACCGCCACCCAGGACCACATCATCGACAACATCGCGGTTCGCGCGGGCGAACCGGCGCTCGTCGTGCTCGCCGCCGCCAATCGAGACCCGGTCGTCTACAACGAGGCCAACCAATTCCAGGCCGACCGGCGAGGGCCGGCGCCACTCGCCTTCGGCTACGGCGCGCACTATTGCGTCGGTGCAGCACTTGCGCGACTTGAGATGGTCATCGCGTTACGACACATCCTGGCGCGCCGGCCCGAGCTGTGCGGGGCGCCGATTTGGCGGGACAACCCGGCCATCCGCGGACCCCAAACACTCCGCTGCGTTTTCAGCGTCCGTTAAAGATACAAGTCGCGCTCGCGGATCAGCGCGGTGGCGATCACGCTAATGACCGCTGTCGCAACCAAATACCCGCACGCCAGCCACGGCGCCCCGCCGAGGGCGGCGATCAACGCCGTCAGGATCATCGGGGTGACCCCGGACGCGTAGATTCCCGAGACCTGGTAGACGAACGACAGGCCCGTGTAGCGGGTGTTCGTGGGGTACAGCGCGGAGTACAGCGTGCCCTGCGCCCCGTAGAAAAGGGCGTGCACGACGCCGAAGACGATGATCATCGCCAGGCCGAACCACAGCAGCTTCCTGGTGCCGAACAGTGCGAACGCGGGGAAGGCCGTCAGGCCGTAGCAGGCGATGCCCACCAGGTACACCCGTCGCGCACCGAAGCGCTCGGTCAATCGTCCCGAAATCGGCAGCAGCACAGCCATCAACAACGCGGCGATGGTCACGGCGACCAGGACCGAGACCCGATTCAGTCCCAGCGCTCCCGTCGCGTAGCTGATCGCGAAGACGCCCCAGGTGTTGAACGCCGAGCCTTCCGCCCACCGCGACAGCAACCCGAGCAGCGTGTTGCGCCGCGAGCGGGGCTCGCGCACGATGTCGCGGATCGGCACGGTGGACGCGGCCTGCAAATCTTGCAGCTCCCGGAATGCGGGAGTCTCGTCGACCCGCAACCGCACCACGATGCCGATCACGACCAACAACAGACTCAGCATGAAGCCGATGCGCCAGCCGTACGCGAGGAATCGGCTCGGCCCCAACACAATCTGCAAGAACGCGAAGATGCCCGTGCCCATGGCCAGCCCGAGCGCCAGCCCGACTTGTGGGACGGCACCATAGCGGCCGCGCCGGTCGTCGGGGCTGTGTTCGACGGCCAACAGCACCGCGCCGCCCCACTCGCCGCCGAGCGCGAAACCCTGCAGCACGCGCAACACCAGCAGCAGCACCGGCGCCCACGCCCCGATCTGCGCGGCGGTCGGCAACAGCCCGATCAACGCCGTCGCGCCGCCCATGATGAGCATGGTCAACGCCAGGCTGCGCTTGCGACCGATCTTGTCACCGATGTGACCGAACACCACGCCCCCGATGGGCCGCATGACAAAGCCGACGGCGAAGGTCGCGAACGCCAATAGCGTTCCCACCAAGGAACTTTCATTCGGAAAGAACACCTTATTGAAGACCAGTCCGGCCGCGGTGGCATACAGGAAGAAGTCGTACCACTCGACCGTGGTCCCCAACAGGCTCGCCGCGACGACGATGCGCAACCGCCGGCGCTGCTGCTCGGAGCTTTCACCGACTGGATACGCGTCGGCTGACGCGGCGGCGGGTGGCGCCGCGGGCAACGTGGCTGCCATGACCCTCAGTGCGCCGACGCGACCGCGAAGGGTGTCGCCCCGGACGGGTGCGTCTGGCGGTTGGGGTGGCGCCACAATCCCATCCGCTCCAGAATCGGCAATACGCCCTCGCCGAACCAGTAGGCCTCTTCCAGATGCGGATAACCCGACAGGATGAAGTGGGTGATCCCCAATTTGGCGTATTCGGCCAGCCGCTCGGCGACCTCGGCGTGCGACCCGACCAGGGCGGTGCCGGCTCCCCCACGCACCAGGCCCACGCCGGCCCACAGGTTCGGCGCGACCAGCAACTTGCTGCTGTCACCGCCGTGCAGCTCCCGCATGCGGCGCTGGCCCTCGGATTCGCTGCGCGCCAAGCTGTCCTGGACCCGTGCGATGTCGGCCGGGTCGATCGCCGCCAGCAATCGGTCGGCCTCCGCCCACGCTTCGGCGGACGTATCACGGCTGATCACGTGAATCCGTAAGCCGTATCGGAGAATTCGACCGGCGTCGACAGCCAGCCCACGGACCCAGTCCAGCTTTTCGGCGACCGCCGGGAGCGGCTCGCCCCAGGTGAGATATACGTCGGAGTGCTTGGCCGCGACCGGCCCCGCGGCCGCCGACGACCCGCCGAAGAACACCCGCGGTATCGGGTTGGGCGGGTTGTTCAGTTGCGCGCCTTCGACCCGGATGTGCTCGCCGGAAAAGGTGACCGGCTCGTTGGAGGTCCACAGTTGCCGCACCACATGCAAGAACTCGGCGGTGCGGGCGTAGCGCGCCTCTTTGTCCAGGAAGTCCCCGTGGGCCCGCTGCTCGTGTGGTTCGCCACCGGTGACGACATTGAGCAGCAGCCGTCCGTCCGAGTGTCGCTGGAAGGTCCCGGCCATCTGGGCCGCCAGGGTGGGACTGAGCAGCCCGGGCCGAAACGCGACCAGAAATTTCAGGGTCTCGGTCGATTCGACCAGCATCGCCGTCGTCAACCACGCGTCCTCACACCACAATCCGGTGGGGGTGAGGACCGCCTCGAACCCGTTGTCTTCGGCGGCCGTACAGATCTGGTGCAGATACCGCAGCGTGGCGGGCCGGTCGCCGGACATCGACGTGCCGTGCCCGCCCGCGACCAGATTCCGCGAATCGCCGTAGGTCGGCAGAAACCAATGAAACGCGAGACTCACGTCACAATCCTCTTTCGCCCCTGTGCACAGAAAGCTCCATCCTTCGCAATCCACGGCCGTCGGGCGAGGGTTGAAACCTTCGAGATTGCATTCCCGGCACGGGGGTCTGCCGCTGCGCCAGAAGGCAATACGATCGCAATGTTTCCGGTGGTGGCAAGCCTTCGTCGCCACCGCTACGATGTGAGCCGACGCCGCAACCCGGCGCGAAGGGTGACCGCGCCGGATCAAGGCCCGACGCCCGTAAAGATCACCGCATCGTGACCGAAAGGTCACGCCAGATCACACAATGCTTCCAATACGGCGTGGCTCGGCGGGTAATCCCCGCTCCGGGCGGCATCATTGCGATCATGCCTGACCTCACACGCCGGGCGGTGCTCCGGATGGGCGCCGGTGCCAGCCTCGGAGCCGCCGGCGTGTACGCGTTCAGCTCGCTGCTGGCCGCCGAGACGTCGCAGGCCGCGACGCTGCCGCAAGCTCCCGCCCCGTTCGAGCCGCCGACGGCGGGCAGCGCCCTGCCGAACAGACTCACCGGGTCGTTCGTGTCGGCCGCCCGTGGGGGGATCAAGACCAACTACGTGATCGCCATGCCGCCCGGCCAGAGCAAGATGTTGCGTCCGGTGATCGCGCTGCACGGTGTGGACGGCGACGCCAACCAGATGATCGACATGGGCGTGCCCGACGGGCTGGCCCGGCTGGCCAAGGAGGGCAAGCCGCCGTTCGCGGTCGTCGGCGTCGACGGCGGCAACACCTACTGGCACAAAAGGACTTCCGGCGAGGACTCGGGCGCGATGGTGCTCGACGAGCTGCTGCCCATGCTGTCCACGATGGGTTTCGACACGTCCCGGGTCGGCTTCATGGGCTGGTCGATGGGCGGATACGGGGCGCTTCGTCTGGGCGCCAAGTTGGGCCCGTCCCGGACCGCCGGAATCTGCGCCATCAGCCCGGCCCTGTACACGTCGTACGCGACGAGCGCCCCCGGCGCATTCGACAGCAACGAGGACTTCGTGCAGAACAGCGTGATGGGTTTACCGGCGCTGAATTCCATTCCGCTGCGCGTGGATTGCGGCAATTTCGACCGCTTCTATTTCGCCACAAAGCAATTCGTCTACCAGTTGAAGACGCCACCGGCGGGCAGCTTCTCGCTCGGCGGCCACGACGTCGCCTACTGGCGCAGCCAACTACCCGGCGAACTGGCCTGGATGGCGACCTGAGCCAACGATGACACTTCGGGAGGAATCAGTCGCCGGCAGCCCACACCGCGTGGGGCGGCGGACTTCCCGAAGGGGATTCCGGCCCGACATCGAAGGACTGCGCGCCGTCGCGGTGATCGCCGTCGTGCTCTACCACGCCGGCATCCCCGGGGTCAGCGGCGGCTACATCGGGGTGGACGTCTTTTTCGTCATCTCCGGCTTCCTCATCACCGGGCTGCTCTTTCGGGAAGCGGCCACCACGAATACCGTGGCGCTGGGCCGGTTTTACGGTGCGCGCGCCCGACGGCTGCTGCCGGCCGCGGCCATCGTCGGCACCGTCACCGCGATCGCCGCCGCCGCGGTGCTGCCGCCGCTGCAGGCCCGCAGCGTGTTCCTCGACGGCATCGCCAGCGCGCTGTACGTCGGCAACTACCGATTCGCCCTGCACGGCACCGACTACCTGACCACCGACGCGCCGTCGCCGTTCCAGCACTATTGGTCGCTGGGCGTTGAGGAGCAGTTCTACCTGGTGTGGCCGATGCTGATCATCGCCACCGCGTGGTTGGCACGGCGCCTCCCGCTCCTGCGCGGCACCGCGAAGCGCGCGGCGCCGTACGCGGCGGTCCTCGCGGTGGTGGCCGCCGCGTCGCTGACGGCCGGCGCGCTGTGGACCCACACGTCGCCGTCGTGGGCGTTCTTCTCGCTGCCGACCCGGGCCTGGGAACTGGCGGCCGGCGGCCTGGTGGCGCTGTCGATCGAGCAGTGGCGCCGCTTGTCGCTGCTGACCGCGTCGATCGTCGGCTGGGGCGGTGTGGCGTTGATCCTGCTGACCTGCACCCAACTCAACGCCCACACCCCCTACCCCGGAACCGAGGCGATGCTGCCCGTGCTGGGCACCGCGCTGATCATCGGCGGCGGCGCCGTCACCGGCGGACTCGGGCCCGGCCGGCTGCTGTGCCGCCCCGCGATGCGCGCCATCGGCCGAATCTCCTACTCGTGGTACCTGTGGCACTGGCCGGTGCTGCTGCTGATGCCGGCGCTGCTCGGCGAGCCGGCGGGGCTACCGGCCCGGCTGAGCGCGACGGCCGTGTCCGCCGGACTGGCCGTCATCACCCTGCATCTGGTGGAAAACCCCGGCCGCTTCGCCGCCGCCCTGCGCCGATCGGCGAAAGTCAGCCTGGTCGTGGCGGGGGGCGCCAGCGCCGCCACCGCGTGCGCATGCATGCTGCTGCTCAACGTGATCCCCGCGCCCGTGGGCCATGGGGTTGCGGCGCCGCGGGCCAACATCGTCGCGGCGCCCCCGGCCGGCGTCCCCGCCGTCAGCCCGCAGGAAGCCGCGGTCCGTCAGGCCTTCGACCAGGCGCACGTCATCCTCGCGGGGGCCGCCGTCCTGCGCGCCGTCCCGTCGAACCTCGACCCGCCGCTGGACAAGGCGCCGGCCGACAAGGCCGCGGTGTTCGTCAACGGCTGTGTGCGGTCCTGGCGTGACGTCGGCCAAAGCGAATGCGCGACCGGTGACACCGGCTCGCCGACGACCGTGGCCCTGATCGGCGACTCGCACGCCGCCATGTGGAACCCCGCGTTCGAGCAGCTCGCCGAGCAACGGCACTGGCGGCTGGAGACGCTGGCCAAGGTGACCTGCCCGCTGCAGGACCTGCACATCATGAGCCCGTATCTGGGCCGCGAGTACACCGAATGCGAACAGTGGCGCGCCCAGATCATGGCCCGGATGAACGCCGAACACCCGCGGCTGGTGGTGCTGGACATGAGTCGGCGCTACGGCGGGGACTTCGGCTTCACCTCCTACGACCCGGCGTGGATCGACACCCTGGGACGCACCGTGGCGCAATTGCGCGGCACCGGCGCCACCGTCCTGGTGCTGGGGCCCGCCGCCGATCCGCATTCGTCCGGGCCGACCTGCCTGTCCGCGCACCTCGATGACGCAACCGCTTGTGCGCCAACGCGATCCGCGGCCGTCAACGACGACGGGATCGCCGCCGAGCGCGACGCGACCGTCGGCAACGGCGGGCACTACGCCGACCTGACCGACCTGTTCTGCGCCCCCGACCGCTGCCCGCTGATCGTCGGCAACACCCTGGTGTTCCGCGATGACAACCACGTGACGACCGAGTACGCGCGGCTGCTGGCGCCCGTGATGGGTGTGCTGGTGGACCGCGCCGTGGCGGACGGGTGAACGGCAATGAACTACTCGCGGCGGACGAACGTCAGATCAGTGAAGGGTTCTTGGAGGTTTTAGATGATGTCTCCACTGCTGCTGGTCTGCATCGCAGTCGCTGCGCCCTTCGCCGGAGTCGGCCTGCTCCACCTGCAGGATCGCCTGGAGCGGTGGGACTACGAGCGCCACGCGGAAGACTAGAACGCCCGTAGCAAAGTAACGTTGCGGGTAAATCGGCATGGATCAGGTCGAGTTCTACGCGTTTGTGCTGATGTTTTGCACCCCTCACGCCCGCATGCTGGCTAACATGATCAGCATTGATCCGCCGGCGGACATGCCGCTGCTGAACTGGAGCGAGCTGAGCGTGAGCGAGCTGCCCACTGGAACCGTGACGTTGCTGCTCGCCGACGTCGAGGGCTCGACGCGATTGTGGGAAACCCAGTCCGACACGATGACAACCGCGCTGGAACAGCTCAACCACACCGTGAACGATCTGGTCGCCAGCTACGGCGGCGTGCGGCCCGTCGAACAGGGTGAGGGCGACAGCTTCGTGGTCGCGTTCGCGCGCGCCAGCGACGCCGTCGCGTGCGCACTGGAGTTGCAGCTAACCGTGCAGCCGCCGATCCGCATCCGCATCGGCCTGCACACCGGGGAGATCCAACTGCGCGACGCCGGCAACTACGCCGGGCCCACCATCAACCGGACCGCACGGCTGCGCGACCTCGCCCACGGGGGGCAGACCGTGCTGTCCGGCGCGACCGAGCCGTTGGTGATCGACCGACTACCCCCCGATGCCTGGCTGACCGAGCTGGGCGAGCACCCACTGCGGGATCTGCCGCGGCCAGAACGGGTCGTACAACTCAACCATCCCGGTCTGCGCAACGACTTCCCCCCGTTGCGATCGGCGAATGACGTTGCCAGTTCCCGTCTTCCGAGCCAGTTGACCACCTTCGTCGGCCGCAGCACCCAGATCAGTGACATCGGGCAGATCTTGCGGGCCAACAGGCTGGTGACCCTGACCGGGGCGGGCGGTGTCGGAAAGACACGGCTGGCGGTACAGGTCGCCGACCTGATCGCCGGCGAGTTCGACTGCGGCGCTTGGTTTGTCGATCTTGCCCCGGTGACCAATCCCCTCGTCGTACCCGTGACGGTGGCGCGGACCTTGGGGCTGCCCGACCAGCCGGGCCGCTCCACCATGGAGACGCTGTCGAGGTTCGTCCGCAACCGAAAGATGTTGCTGATCCTCGATAATTGCGAGCACCTGCTCGATGCCAGCGCGGCCCTGGCCATCGCCCTCCTCGATGCTGGCCCGGATGTCACCGTGCTAGCGACCAGCCGGGAGCCGATCGGCATCGCCGGAGAACTGACGTGGCGCGTGCCGTCGCTGTCGGTGGATGGTGAAGCCGTCGATCTGTTCGTCGACCGGGCCCGACGTACGCGTCCGGATTTCCGTCTCACCGAAGATAATTCGGCCGCGATCGTTGAGATCTGCCGGCGTCTGGACGGCATGCCGCTGGCGATCGAGCTCGCCGCGGCGCGTATCCGCACGCTGTCGCTGTCCCAGATCGTCGACGGGCTGCATCACAACTTTCGCCTGCTCGCCGGAGGCGCGCGCACCGCGGTCCGCCGTCAACAGACGCTGCGCGCCTCCATCGACTGGTCGCACGCCATGCTCACCGAGCCCGAGCGCATCCTGTTTCGCCGCCTGGCCGTGTTCATGGGCGGCTTCGATCTCGATGCCGCCCACGCGGTGGGCGCCGACGCGGACGTCGAGCACTTTCAGCTCGTCGATCAGCTCGGACTGCTCGTCGACAAATCGCTGATCGTCACCGAGGAAGTCGACGGCATGATGCGCTACCGCCTGCTGGAGACCGTCCGTCAGTACGGTTTGGAAAAGCTGGCGGAGTCGGGCGAAGCCGAGGCGGTGCGGACCCGGCACCGCGACCACTACACCGCGGCCGCCGTGGCGCTGGCGTCGCAGACGCGCGGCGACGGCACGCCGTTGGTCCCCTGGGCCGAACTCGAGATGGACAACCTGCGGGCGGCGCACGGGTGGAGTTGCGACGCCGGCGAGTTCGGGCCGGCGCTGCGGTTGGTGTCGGCGCTGCAGCGGCTATGGGTGTCGCGCGGACGGTTCCGCGAGGGCGTGGCCGGGTTCGCCGCCGTGTTCGACGACGAGCGCTACCGCGACGCGGACGTCGCCGCCGAGGTCTGGATACGGGCGGTCGCCGACGCCGGACTACTGGGTGTCTGGTTCTCCGTCCCGTTCAGCCTGCAACGAGCGGAGGAGGCACTGGCCTCGGCGCGCGCACTCGGCGACCAAGCGCTCGTCGCACATTGCCTGATCACCTGCGGCATGCTGGCGGTCAACAACACCGAGCTGGCAGAACCGTATCTCGCCGAGGGCGTACACCTGGCTCGTGCCTCGAAAGATGCTGCGGCGCTTTGCCACCTGCGCGCCTATCAGAGTTTCGCCGAGGGCGTCGCCGGAAATCCCATCGCTGGGCAGGCGGCCGGCGAGGAGGGGCGTATCCTCGCCGACGCGCTCGGCGAGAGCTTCATGTCGCGGTATAGCCGCACGTTCCTAGGGAGTGCACTAGCAGTACAGGGCAAGCTGGCCGAGGCGCTCCTCGTATTCCGTTCGCTGGTCGAAGAGGCGCGCGCCGCGGCGGACCGCCCAATGGAGACCTTCGGTCTCATCACGATGGCGCAGGCCCTCGCGTACACCGATCCTGGCGCGGCGCGCGCGGCGGCCGAAGCCGGCCTGGAGATTGGCGCCACCCTGGGCGGTTTTCATGAGGACTCGACCTACGTCTCCCTGGCCATTGCCGCACTGGCCGCCGGCGACGCCGCCGCCGCCAAACAGGCCTGCGACGCCGCGTGGCGGCACACGTACCCGCTGAAGGAGCTGTTGACCCGGAGCACGGTGCCGATGGCCGAGGCCGCCATGGGATGCGGCGATCTGGTTGGCGCCCGCCGCTGGGCCGACGATGCCATCGCGGTCGTTCCCGGGAGTTTTCGCGCGTGGGCGCTTCTCGCACGAGGGCGGGTCGCCATTGCCCAGGGTGAGCCGCAGCGGGCCGAACGCGACCTGCACGACGCGATCGAGGTCGCCGAGCGCACCGGCGGGCACCTGCGCCTGCCTGAAGCACTCGAATGCCTCGCCGCCCTGGCCGCCGACACCAACGCCGAGCATGCCGCGCGGCTCCTCGGCGCCGCCGAGGGCATGCGGCAGCGCCATCGCGAAATACGGCTCAGAGTGTTTCAAGCGGATTACGATGCTTCGCTGGCTGCTATACGAGAAGCATTGGGGCAGGAGGAGTTTGAATCCGCCTGGTCCGAGGGCAACGCCCTGTCCACCCCGGAGGCCATCGCCTACACGCAGCGCGGCCGCGGCACGCGCGGTCGCCCAGCCAGCGGATGGGAGTCGCTCACGCCGACCGAGCGCGACGTCGTCCGGCTCGTCAGCGAAGGGTTGCCCAACAGGGACATTGCGACGCGGCTGTTCGTCTCACCACGCACCGTGCAGACCCACCTGACGCACGTCTACGCCAAACTCGCCGTGTCATCGCGGGTCCAGCTCGCCCGGGAGGCGGCCCGTCACGTCGAGAGCTGAGTACGGATGAGCGGTGCGATCTTGTCCGCCATGTACTGATGCCCCGCGTCGTTCGGGTGCACGCCGTCGGGGCCGATCAGGTCGGGCCTGCCGACGAACCAGTGTTCGGCGATCGGGTCGATGAACGTCGCCCCGGCGGCCCCTGCCGCACCGCCGAGGATGTCGCGAATCAGGAACATCGACGGCGGAACGTCGGCGGTCGGCCACGGCGGCCCGATCACCAGCAAACGCGCGGCCGGGGCGAATCGGCGCGCCAGATCCAAAGCGGCGTGGGTCTTTTCGGTCAGCAGCAGAGGATCGATATCCTGGTCGTTGCGGGAGCCGAAGAACACCACCAGCGCGTCATCGGGGTGGACGGCCCTGGCGGTCAGGTCCTCGAAGGTACTGCCGTGGTCGCCGGGCGCGGCGTAACCGGCGCGGCCCTCGGCCGCCACATCGGCCGAAACCCGCGAACCCCGCGCGCCGAGCGTCTGCCACGCCCGCGACGGCCATGACCGCGCGCCCAGGCCGCCTTCATCGGTGCCGGTGGTGTACGAATCCCCGATGACTGCCAGGTGATTGAGCCGGAAGTCCAGCGTCAGCGTCTCGTAAGTGCGCACCTGCGGCGGGTATGCGATGCCCACGCCCCCCAGAAAACTCACCCCAATGAGAAAGGTGGCCAGACGACTCACTCTTACCTCCACTGTCAACGGCATGGTCGGGTGCCGCCATGTACTCATCGAATACTGCCCGCGAATCACGGCCGGGCGCAAAAGCAGCCATCACACCGCGCGGACCGAAATCGCTTCCAGCGGACGGTCGATCGGATGCGGCTTGCCGTTCGTTGACTCACCGGGATCACTTCTCGCGTTCACGGCCCTGACATCGACCATCTTGCGCATCCAACGGCGGGCGGGCTCTTCGACGCCGTGATACAACACGATCGACAGGACCACGGCAATCGCGAGCAGGCCGATGACGTTCCATTTCCACGGGTTGTCCTGCGTTGCGAGCTCGAATTGTTCCACGGCCCAACCCCAGGACGTGTGCACCAATTCGTGAACCATGTACAGGCAGAACGAGATCTGACCGCCGTACACCATCGCCCGCGTCGACAACACCCTCGGTAGGCTCCCCAGGCCGACGGCCAGGGAGATCACCAGCGGAACGAACAACACGTCGACGACGCCGCCGCTGTCGTTTTCCACCACGCCGGATATCGGGTGTGCGCCAAACCAATACAGGACGCCCACCATGGCGGCCAGCAGAAGCAGGGAGATGTACCCCGCGACGCGGCGGCCACGGTCGGTCAGCCGCAGTCTGCGCACGGCGGCACAGGCCAGGGCACCCGCGGTGAACTGCGTGACGATCCGCGGCAGCCAGCTCCACGGCGTGTAGAAGTGGCCGCTGGCCAGCAGCATCACCACGGGGGGCAGCGACGCCGCGAACGCCAGCACCATCAGGCTGCGCGCCCGCGTCGCCTGCTTCATCCGCAACAGCACCAACACCAGCAGGGCGAAGAGGACGTACGCCAGCCATTCCGCACTGATCGACCAGGCCGGCCCGTCCCAACTCGAGTCATCGAAGAACGGCACAAACCACAACTGCACCAACAGGATCTGGCGCACGTAGCTGATCGCGGTGAGCGAAGCGGCGTCCGGCGAGGGCACGTGACCGACATGCAAGGTGAAGATCACCCACAGGGCGGCCAGGTGCAACGTGACCAGATACACCGGCCATACCCGGGCCAGCCGCAGCCACAGGAAGTGCAGGGTCGCGCGGGTCGACCAGGACCGGCCCATCCGGTCGAGATAGTTGTACGTCAGGACGAATCCACTGAGGATGAAGAAGAGGTCGACGCCCTGGGCGCCGCAATTGAGCACGGGGGCCAGCGCATCGCGGAAGTCGGGCGACGCATCCCCGAGCATCGGCCGGAAGTGAAAGAGCACCACCCAGACCGCGGCGACGATACGGAGTCCCGTCAGGGCCTTGATTTCGCCCCGGATCTCTCCGCCCCGCACGCTGCTCTTCCCGTCTGGATCCTGCCGTTCCGTTCTGCCGCTATCGGCTGAGGCGGGCGATCTCGCCATTTCGCAAGCCCCCCGACTGGCAACCGGCAGCCATGGCAGCCTAGCAGCGCAATCGCCGGCATGCGTGGACGGTTGTGGTGTGGCACACGGCCTTCAGCGCCGCCCGGAGCGCCCACGGCGAATTTCGGAGGTTTGCTCCGCCCGGAAACCTCATTCGCTTCTTAGCAAAGAGTTAGGCGTGGCTACCGGTCTCCTTAGGCTTGCGGCCTAGTGTTTAAGGCGGCTTTGGTGAGCGGGGAGGCGCCCTCCAAGGCCGGCGCGAGCGGTACGGAGAGTGAGGGGTCCTCATGACGAGCGCAGGCACCGGGAGTCGCCAGGACAACTGCGTCTTTGAGTGCGAGGGCGCTCAGGTGCGCGCGCACTATCGGCACCTGGCGACCGTGGTGCATATTCGCGGCGAAATCAATGACGCGAATGTCGACCGCGTCAGTCACCACATTCGGCGTTTCACGCTCGGGGAAAACCCTTTGGTACTCGACGTCGCCGATCTCAGCCAGTTTGCTGAGGCCGCTATCTCGCTCTTATACGCGTTCGACGCCGATTGTCGCGCCGCCGGCGTTGATTGGACGCTGGTGGCCAGCTCGGCGGTCACCGAGGTGCTCGAAGACACCGGTCACGACGTCAGCTTCCCGCTGATGCGCTCTGTTCAGGAGGCGCTGCGCGATCGGGCCGACGCGATCAGGATCCGCCGCCGGATGGCGTTGCCGCTGGTCAGGAAGACGCCGTAGCGCCCGAACGGGCACGCCGCAGCCTGGCTGCTCCGACGACCGCCAGCACGCCGGCGCACGTCAACAACACCAGCGTCAGCAGCAACAGCTGCGGGTCGTAAACCACCGACGTGGTGAAGGGCTGCCCCTCGGCGATGGGCGCGACGGCCACGGTGTGATGCGAGCGCGTCCAGCTGATTCCCGAGCCCGCCAGGGCGGCAACCGCCACGACGAGCTCGACCACCGCCCGGTAGCTGGCGATCATTGCGCGGGCCCGGCCTGGTCATCGGGGAGGTCGTCCCGTTCGTCGTCGATGACATCGGTCCCGGTGGGCTCCACCCGCTCTTGGACCAGGGGCGTCAGGGCCGCCCGCAGCTGACGATGACGACGCGCCCACGCCTGGGCGGTGCGGCCGTTGGTGAGCTTGAGGCCGATACCGATCCGCCCGCGCGGCACCCCGACCAGCTCGCCGAGCGCCCGCGCCGACTGCCACCGCGCCAGCTCCTTGCCGGAGGCTTCGTGGTTCTCGGGCTCGGGATAGACCCTGACGATTTCGCGCACCAAGATCGTCTCAGTGCCCTGGCGCAGGGCGTCTTCGGTCAGCTCGACCGAGACGTGGATCCGCGCCGCCTTCACCTGCAACCCCACGAAGGCCGACACCAAGACCAAGAAGATCGCGGGGACCACGAACGACACCTTGGCACCGCTCCAGATTTCGATCAGGACCATGGCACCCGCCGCGGCGGGGCCGGACGCCACCCACCACCAACTGGCCCCGGGTTCGTAGAACAACGGCTTCGGTTGGGTGTCGCTTCTAGTCGTCTCTGATGTCAAAGCAAGCCCCGTCTCACGAAAGCCACCCTGCCGCATCCGCGGCCCAATAGGTGAGAACGATATCGGCTCCGGCGCGGCGGATGCTCGTCAATGATTCCAGGGCCGCGGCGCGCTCGTCGATCCAATTGTTCGCGGCGGCAGCGCAAATCATCGCGTACTCCCCCGACACCTGGTAGGCGGCCACCGGCACCGGCGAAATCGAGGCCGCCGCGGACACTACGTCCAGATAACCCAATGCCGGCTTCACCATCACGATGTCGGCGCCCTCGTCCAGATCGAGCCGTATTTCGCGGAGCGCCTCGCGGGAATTGCCAGGCTCCTGCTGATAGGTGCGCCGGTCTCCGGACAGGCTGGAACTGACCGCCTCGCGGAACGGGCCGTAGAAGGCCGAGGCGAACTTGGCGGCATAGGCCAGGATCGCCACGTCGGTGTGGCCGGCGGCATCCAGCCCGTCGCGAATCGCGCCGACCTGACCATCCATCATCCCGCTCGGACCCACCACATGAGCGCCCGATTCCGCTTGCGCCACAGCAAGTTTCACGTAGCGCGCCACAGTCGCGTCGTTGTCGACCCGGCCGCGGTCGTCGAGGACGCCGCAGTGGCCGTGGTCGGTGAACTCGTCCAGGCAGGTGTCGGCCATCAACACGGTGGCCTCGCCGAGGTCCTTGGCCAAGTCGCGCAGGGCGACGTTGAGGACGCCGTCGGGGGCGGTACCGGCCGACCCCACCGAGTCCTTGTCCTCGTCGCGCGGCACCCCGAACAGCATCAGCCCGCCCACCCCGGCGGCGACGGCACTGGCGGCCGCGCTGCGCAACGAGTCGCGGGTGTGTTGCACCACCCCCGGCATGGAGGCGATCGGCCGGGGTTCGTCGATGCCGTCGGCGACGAACATCGGCAGCACCAAATGCCTTGGCTCCAGGGACGTTTGCGCGACCAAACGGCGCAACGCCGGGGTTGAGCGGAGCCGACGCGGACGCTGCCGCGGGTAGGACACTAGCGCCTGCGGCTCTTTTTGCGCGGCGGTGGGAGCGCGCCCTCGGCGCGCAACCGCGCGGCGTGTTCGGCCAAAGCGTCGACCAGCGGACCGACCGCGGCCGTCTCGGGCTGGACATCCACCCGCAGCCCGAACTCGGCGGCGGTCTCGGCGGTCTTGGGACCGATGCAGGCGATGATCGTCCGCGCGTGCGGCTTGCCGGCGATACCGACCAGGTTGCGCACCGTGGAGCTGGACGTAAAGCACACCGCGTCGAACCCGCCGGTCTTGATCATTTCCCGCGTCTCCGCCGGCGGCGGTGCGGCCCGCACCGTCCGGTAGGCGGTGACATCCTCGATCTCCCAACCGCGTTCGCGCAGACCCTCGGCCAGCGTCTCGGTGGCGATGTCCGCCCGCGGCAGCAAGACCCGGTTGACCGGATCGAAAACGCTGTCGTAGGGCGGGAAGTCGTCGAGCAGACCGAGCGAGGATTGCTCGCCGGCCGGCACCAGCTCGGGGCTGATCCCGAACGCCCGGACCCGGTCGGCGGTCGACTCGCCCACGCAGGCGATCTTCACCCCGGAGAACGCGCGTGCGTCCAGACCGAACTCGCCGAACTTCTCCCACACCGCGCGCACCGCGTTGGTGGAGGTGAACACCACCCACTGGAATCGGCCGTCGACCAATCCCTTGACGGCCCGCTCCATCTGCGCGGGGCTGCGTGGCGGCTCGACGGCGATGGTCGGCACCTCGATCGGCAGCGCCCCATAGGACGTCAGCCGCTCGCTCATCTCGCCGGCCTGGTCCTTGGTGCGGGGCACCAACACGGTCCAGCCGTACAGGGCGCGGCTCTCCCACCAGTTCAGCTTCGCCCGGCTGGACACCGTCTTGCCGATGGTCACCACCAGCGGACCGGTCAGCGGACCCGCCGGGTCGGTGCCGCCCAGCACGGCCGAGTCGGTCAGCCCGTGCAGCGTCGTCTCGATGGAACGCTGCTGGCAGGTGGTGCCCTGGGCGGTCACCACGCACGGCGTGTTCTCGGCGAGCTCATGGTCGATCAGGGTGCGCGCCGCGTCGGCCAGATGCGACGACGTGGCCTGCAGAATCAGCGGTCCGGGCGCCGCGGCCAACGCGTCCCAATCCACCTGCGGGTCACGCACGTCGGCCACCGTGTGCGACGAGCCCAGCGGCAGCCCCGCATACGTCGGGACGGCGTTGGCGGGCGCCAGGCCCGGCACGATCTCGATGTGCAGGTGGCTCCGGGCGATCGCGTTGACCTCGGTGATGACGGCGTCGACCGTCAGCGGGTCACCGGCCACCAGCCGCACCACGTCGACGCCCGTCCGCGCCTCGTGGGTCAACGTCTTGGCAACCTCGGCGGGGTCACCCAGCGCCGGGCGGATGTCGGGGCCGCCGGAGATCACCGCCGCCTGCGTCTGGCCTTGGTCGGCGCCGTCGCCGTTGGAGGCGGCCGGGTCGGCGGGGGCCGGGCCGGACACCGGCGGCAGGTCTTTGCCGATCAACGCCAGCACCGGCTCGGGCACGTCAGGGTCGGTGAACACCAGAGCGGCGTTCGTCAGCACCGTGGCGGCCCGGGCCGTCAACAGTCCGGGATCACCGGGGCCGGAGCCCACGTACGTGATGCGGCCGGGTGTCGGCTTACGCCCTCGCGTCGTCATTGTCGCTCCCACGTAACTCGCACTTAATTTCCTCGCGTCGGGTCTTCCCGCGCCCCGCGCATCAGCTCTCGGGCACCTAGCTCGAACAACTCCGCGGCGACCGAAAGCCCGAGCTCTCGTGCCCGACCGGGAGTGCCGATGCCGGATGCGCGGATCACGTCGGACCCGTCCAGCGCCGCCACGCAACCACGCAGCGACAGCTCTTCGAAGATCCGGCCTTCCTCATCGATGGACTCGACCACTTCAGCGATCGCGCCCACCGGTGCGGAGCAGCCGGCCTCCAGTTCGGCCAACAGGGCTCGCTCCGCGGTGACCGACGCACGCGTGTCGGCGTCGTCCAACTCCGCCAGCACTGCCGCCAACCGGCTGTCACCGGCGCGGCATTCGACGGCGAGCGCGCCCTGAGCCGGTGCTGGCAACATCTGCACCGGCTCTAGCGTCTCGGTGACGTCATCGAGGCGCCCAATTCGGGCCAGGCCCGCCCGGGCCACCACGATCGCGTCAAGATCACCACTGCTTACCCTGTTCAACCTGGTATCTAGGTTGCCTCGTAGGGGGCGGATTTCCAAACCGAGACCCAGTGCTCTAAGCTGTGCCGCCCGCCGCGGCGAGGAGGTGCCCACCAGCGAACCCGGTGGCAACTCCCCGAGCACCAGCCCGTCCCGGGCTACCACCGCGTCACGGGGGTCGTTGCGCACGGGTATGGCCGCCACAGCAAACCTCGGATCGTCGGCCGTCGGCAGGTCCTTATGGGAGTGCACCGCGGCGTCCACGCGGCCCTCGTCCATGGCCTCGCGCAGGGCGGTGGTGAAGACACCCACTCCGAGGGATTCGATGGGCCCCGACGACCGGTCCCCGGCGGTGGTGATGGTCACCAGTTCCGCCGGGTGCCCCAAAGCGATGAGGGCGTCTCTGACGATCCCGGCCTGGGTGGTGGCCAGCAGGCTGCCCCGGGTGCCTATCCGGATCACGTTCGCCAATCGGTTACTCGGCCGGTTGCTGCGGTGTGCCCGCGTCGAAACCGTTTGCGATGACTGGCAATTCGCCCGCGGCGACGGCGTCGACGGCGGTCTGGTCGAGTTCGAAAAGCTCGCGCAACGCCTCGGCGTAGCTGTCGCCGCCGGGGGCGCTGGCGAGCTGCTTGATGCGCACCGTCGGCGCGTGCAGCAGCTTGTCCACCACCCGCCGCACGGTGCGCGCGACCTCTTCACGCTGCGCGCTGGCGAGCCCGGGAAGCCGGTTGTCCAGGCGCAGGAGCTCCGCTTCGACCACATCGGCGGCGCGCTGGCGCAGCGCCGTGACCGTCGGCGTGACTTCGGCCATCCGCTGTCCGGCCAGGTAGGCGGCAACCTCGGTGGCCACGATGGTGCGGGCGGCGTTGACGTCGGCCGCGGCCGCGTGGGCCGAGGGCTCATGCTGGACGCGGTCCACATCGACGACCCACACGCCGGGCAGCCCGGCCACCGCCGGGTCGACGTCGCGCGGCATGCCCAAGTCGCAGATCACCAGCGGGTCGGTGGTCTCGTCTCGGTTCGCGGCGGCGAGCGCGTGGTGCACGTCGGCCAGGGAGACCACCGGGCTCACCGCCCCGGTACAACTGACGACGACGTCGGCACCCGCCAGGACGTCGGTGAGCCGTTCCAGCGGCAGCGCGTCGGCCCGCACACCGGTTTCGCGGATCTTGCGGACCAGGCGCTGCGCCCGCGACAGCGACCGGTTGAGCACGTGGACCTGGGCGATGCCGGCGCGGGACAGGTGCGCCGCGGCCAGGGCGCCCATCGCCCCGGCGCCGACCAGCACGGCGGTGCGCCCCGACAGCCCACCCAGCCGGCGTTCGGCCATGTTCAGGGCGACCGACACCACCGAGGCGCCGGCCGCGTCGATCGCGGTCTCGGAGTGCACCCGCTTGCCGACCGACAGCGCCCGCTGGGCCAGCTCGTGCAGGACCCGGCCGACCGTGCGGTTCGTCTCGGCGGTGGCGTACGCGCGACGCACCTGACCGAGCACCTGCTGCTCGCCGATCACCGCCGAATCCAGGCCGCTGGCCACGGCGAACAGGTGCTCGACGGCGGCCTCGCTGTATCGGACGTAGGCGTATTTGGTGATGTCGGTCATCGACATCCCGGAATGTTCCGACAGCACCTGCCCGATCACCGCGAGCCCGCCGTGGAACGCGTCCACCACGGCATAGACCTCGACCCGGTTGCATGTCGACAGCACCATCGCCTCGGTCACCAGCGGCGACTGCAACACCCGGTCGACGATCTTGCCTTGATCGGACTCGTCGATGCTGAGTTGTTCCAGGACGGAGACCGGCGCACTGCGGTGCGAAACCCCGAAGAGCAAGACGCTCACGGCAGCATCACCTGGCCAGCTCCCTTGCATCCTCCAGTAACTGAACTGCTGTCCACGGTAAACGTTTATCAGCTGGGCTACCAAATAATTGCCCGGCGCCCAGCCGGCCGCCCTGTCAGCGGGCGAGATCCGCGCGCAACCGGGGCTCGTCAAGCTCCCAGTAGCTGTGTTCGCGGCCGTCGAGCAGGACCACCGGCAGCCGGTCACCGAACTCGGCCCGCAGCGCGGGGTTGCCCTCCGCGGCCGCGGCGTCGACGTCAGTCGTCGCCAGATCGAAGCCCAGTTCACCGGCCAAAACGACCAGCCGGGCGTGGAGGCGCTCGCAGATGGTGCACCCGTCGCGGGTCAACAACTCCACCTGCGGCCGGCCGGGCGCTTGGGTCATGGGCATCAGTGTGTCATTAGCGACTTGTGGGGCCGCCTACCAGGAGTTATGTTCCGGCTATGGCCGACAACACGGTGCGGGTCGATCCGGTGGTGATGCAGGGCGCCGCCGTCTCCCTGAGCGGTGCGGCCGAGCATCTTTCGGCTCAACTGTCGCAGCTCGACGATCAGATCGGCCAGATGTTGGGCGGTTGGCAGGGCGCGGCCGGGGGTGCCTACGCCTCGGCGTGGGAGCTGTGGCACAAGGGCGCGCGCGAGGTCGAGCTCGGGTTGTCGATGCTGGCGCATCTGGTGGGCCAGGCCGGCGGGGCGTATCAGAGCAACGAGACCGGGTCCGCCCAGGCGGAGCGGGCGGTGCGCGATGGCTGAGGCGTTTCGGGTGGATCCGCAGGCGTTGGCCGACGCGGTGCAGCGGATGGCGGCGTTTCAACGGTATGCCGAAGACATGATCGCCGAAATCGATTCTCGCGTAACGCGTTTGCACGCGACATGGTCGGGAGATGCCGCCGCGGCCCACGCCGAGGCGCATCAGCACTGGGTGCGCGGTGAGGCGATGATGCGCGAGGCGCTGGCGCAGCTCGAGAAGGTCGCCACGACCGCGCACGGCAACTACACCGGCGCGATGTCGACGAATCTCGGTATGTGGTCGTGACTGCATGGCGCCGCTGGCGTGTGACCCGACTGCCCTAGATCGCGCCGGCGCGACGGTACTTTCCACCGGTGTCTCGTTGGGATCGGTGATCTCGACGTTGACCACGGCGCTCGCCGGCAGTGCGGGCATGGCCGGTGACGATCCGGTCGGTGCGTCGCTGGGCCGCGCTTACAACGGTGCGGCGGCCAAGGTGATCGAGGCGATGACCAGTACCCGCAATGGGCTGTGCAGCATCGGCGACGGCGTGCGGATGTCGGCCCACAACTATGCGCTGGCCGAGGCGATGTCGGATGTGACGGGCCGCGCCGGCGGCTTGCCGACGCCGCCGGTGACCGCGCCGCTGGCCGCGGCGTCTCATCCGCCGTCGGCCGTGGGTGCCGGCAGCGGCGCCCCGGCGGGCTGGAGCTGGGTCGCGCCGTATATCGGAATGATCTGGCCCACTGGCGATTCGGCGAAGTTGCGCGCGGCCGCGGCGGCGTGGACGACTGCGGGCGTCAACTTTATGACGACCGAGATCGCGGCCGGTGGCGGCACGATGGCTGCCATTGCCGCGCAGCAGATTCCCGAGGCCGCCGCCATCAACAAAGCGTTGGCTGATGCGTCTGGCGCCACCAACAGCGTTGCGCGGCAATGCCAAACGATCGCCGCGCAGCTCAACAGCTACGCGGCCAAGATCGACCAGGTCCACGCGGCGATCCTGGATCTGCTGTCCCGCATTTGTGATCCGCTGACCGGGATCAAAGAGGTGTGGGATCTGCTGACCGATGAAGACGAAGACGAGATCAAGAGGATCGCCGACGACATCAAAACAGTGGTCAACAGCTTTTCCCATGAAGCCGAAACGCTGGGCGGCCAGATCGAGGCCACCATGTCAGCGGCCGCCACCGCGGCAGAAGATATGGCCCACTGGGCGGGTAAGGAGTGGGACCACTTTTTGCACGGGACGCCGGTCGGCAGGGCACTCAACCAGGTCGGCCAGACCCTCAAAGGCGTCGGCATCGAGGGCTACGACTTTCTCGAGCAGCTCGCGAAGTTCAGCCCGAACCGGCTTCAGACCGATCCGATCGGTTACGCCAAAGACGTGTACGGCATGGCCTCCGGGGCCGCGCCACTGGTCGGCTTGGGCCCCGACGGTGGGCCCGGAGTCGCCGACTCGTGGAAAGCGCTCGGAAAGGACGTCACCCACTGGGACGAGTGGGGCAAAAACCCGGCCGAGGCTCTCGGAAAATCGCTCTTCGATGTGGCAACGCTGGCCTTGCCGGGCGGACCACTTTCCAAGGTGGGCAAAGCGGGCAGCCGGGCGGCCGATGTGTTGAAGGGTTTGAAGAAGCCGCCCGAGATTCCCAAGCCTCCGTCGATCAAGCCGCCGGAGGTGAAACCGCCGGAGGTGAAACCGCCGGAGGTCAAACCGCCGGAGGTCAAACCGCCGGAGGTCAAGCCGCCGGAACCAGGCCATCCCGCGCCAGCTCCTTCGGGCAAGCCGGCACCGGGCCCCGCCGACGGCCCCCTGCCGCACAGCCCCACCGAATCCAAGCCGCCGGTCGGCGGGACACCTCACAGCGGCGAACCGAAACCGATTGCGGTCCCACCAGAATCGGGGGGCAAGCCACCGGTATCGGCCCCCGCAGAAGCCACACCATCGCCCCATCCGCAGCCGCACGAGCCTGCCACGCGGGTACCACCCACGGTGCCGCCAGCGGCCGCGCCCGCCGCTTCAACCCCGGCAGCCTCGATGCCGGCGGCCTCGGCTCCTTCGATGCCATCGATGCCGTCTTTGCCGGAGCCGCCGTCGGTTCCCTCTGTCCCCGCGGGCAGCCTCCCCGCCGAAACGCCTCCCGGCCTCGGCGAGGTGCCTCACGGCGGGGAGCCTCCTGCCCATCCGCCCGAACCGCCTGGCGGCGGTTCACACCCGCCCGGCGAAGGTGGCGGACCACACCAACCTGGTGATGGCGGAGGGCCACACCCGCCCGGGGACGGCGGAGGGCCACATCAACCTGGGGACGGCCATACAACCGGCGACGGTAACGGGTCGCACGACCCACACCCAGGCGATGACGGCAATTCACCCGGTGACCACCATTATGGCGACGGCAGCGACATTGGTCCGCCCAAGGCGAGGGACGTTTTCCCCGATGCAAAAGAATTCGGCGAACTCTCCGAACACCAATATCGAGAACTTTTTGAAGACGAAAACGGCAACCTCAGATATCCGGACGTCAATGATCCGGAAAAGCCCTACGCTATTCCGGGGACCGTCCGAGACCTTACTCCCTCAGAAATTGCATCGTTGCATGGAAAATGGCTAGACCGCATTGGCAGTCCGACCGGAAACTGGCTGGCTTTCGAAGGGGCCCCGTATGAGGGGCGTTCGTTGCCTCACACTAGCCTTGAGAAGTTGTATCACGCTTACAAAGTTGACGCGTCAGTGGGTCTTCCGGCAGGTTGGAAAATCGAGTTTTCTAAAACAGCGCCGTGGTTTGGCCACCCAGGCGGTGAGCCTCAGCTTCTTTTAGTGGCGCCAGAAGGCGCGGAGGCTAGTGTCCAAGAGCTTGTCGACACCGGATTTTTAAATGAATACCATCACTAGTGGGAGCAAAAAATGACCAATTGTCATATCAACCTTAGCGCGTTCCCCCCAGTGCTACACCGAATTATTAAGTCATGGTACTCATGGCAGGAGATCTACCTTCGCAAAATGGGCAAACCTCTGCCGGAAGGTGACTTCACCGCTGAAAGGCACAACCAGCACCTGGACTGGGGAACAAGGCCCCCGACGATGAGCGACGCCACGAGCCTTTGCTTCCTTGATGATTACGAACTTGCCTACTATATCCTCATTGACGAGAATCAATGCTATATCGACAAGCAGTCTCGCGGCTCGCGTAAACGTTACTGGATGTTTCGCCGATTCGAGGACGCCGAGAAGTATGCGCTCTTTTTAATTAGCCAAGCAGCGCGACCAGGAAGATACAGCGATTCCCCAAGCTATCGTTGGTACCAAGAAGGCTTGGACCCGAGGACAACTCTCACCAAACCCGATCCTGTAAGTTATCCCGGTCGGGTGAGTATTACCGTAGACCACGAACCGACCGACAGAGGATGGATGCCCGAACACGATGCGGTCGCAGCATCACATCTGATCGTCCTCAGTTTCGAAGAACTTGATGAAACCCTTCGCCAGGGGATTCCACCTGACTGGTTTAGCTGGGACATCACCGGCGCTTGAAGGCACTCATCTCCCTTAACAAGCAAAGGCCTGCCGCCGTCCCGACTTGTGACATGCAGCCGTCCTCAGATGAATTTTCTATTAGAACCCCTGGCCTGCCAACGTTTATGGCGCCTGTCGCGGAATCTAGGTCGCACCGGCTGAAAAAGAAACATCTGTATCCGGTTGAGACTCTTCAGCTGAGGTGCAGGTCCTCCTGCAATCGTTCGATGATCGACCGGCACGTCCCAAGAGCATGCCAGGACAGCACCACTCCTCACGTTCTAGCTCGTGACAACGGTGCCGGCTGGAACCCATGCGACTCAACGCCCGCGCCCGGGACACGTCAACGCCCCCACGCCATCTGCCCGATAAGGTCGGGTATCGGGCACCCACTGGGTCGCCAGGCAGCGCAGCGATCTCGGAGTCGGGCGATGGCTTCCACTGGCCGGTCAACGCGGGCCACTCCGGTTACAGTGACTCGGAGTCGCCGGCCGCAGACGCCAGCATGGCCCGCCATCGAGGCAAGCCGGAAGACGCCGCCACACAGGGGCCGCCCGCAGCTCCCGACCTACGTCAGGCCGCCGCCTGTTTCGACGTGCACGACACGTGGCGCAGAGCTCCTCGGCGTGCATTTCAGCCACGTGCTGGCCTCGCGTAACTACTTCACCTACCGACATCCTCGGATTCTTCTATCGCCAAGCCGAGTTTCGGCGCTCGGGCAGTTAGGACGTTTCAACGCCGACTATCTGTTCCGCGCGCACCTTCTCGTCATGACGGGAGTTCCCAATGAGCAAAAAGATTGCCGGTAAGACTTTTTCGACGCCAGAAGAAGCTGGCGTTACCGCGCCAACGGCAGAAGAATTAGCGCGCGCAAGGAAGGGCTTCGATGAATTTCAGGCCAGAGTCGACGCGGTTGCGTCCGAAGACCGCAAAACAGACGTCTCGCCGAAATTTTGGGATGACACATCCGGTACCGAGTTCGATCCCGACAAGAAAGCTTAGGCTCGTTTCCTGAACCGACGCCCACGGACAAGTCTTATCGCGCCCCGACCAAATGGGCCCGCCGAGCCACGAGTGTGACGCTGCAGTCACACTCGGCGTCGAACGTGACTGCAGCGTCACGTTCGGCAGCCGGCAGCCCGAGGCATCAGCCCGGCAGCCGGACAGCCGGGTAGCCGACGACCCAGCCATACCCGCCCCCTCGTCATCTGCCCGATAGGGTTGTGTATCGGGCACCCGCTGGGTCACCAGGCAACACAGCGATCTAGGAGGTTGGGCGATGACTTCCTTTGACCCGGTCAACGCAGACCACACCGGCTACGTCGACCTGGAGTCGCTGGGCGCGGACGCCAGCGCGGCCCGCGCGATCGAGGGCATGCAGGAAGCCGCCGCCAGCCAGGACCGTCCGCAACCCCCGATCGACCTCACCGCCGCCGCCTTCTTCGATGTCGACAACACCCTGGTGCAGGGCTCCTCGGCGGTGCACTTCGGCCGTGGGTTAGCCACGCGCAACTACTTCACCTATCGCGATGTCCTCGGATTCATCTACGCCCAGGCCAAGTTTCAGGTCCTCGGCAAGGAGAACAGCAACGACGTCGCCGCGGGCCGGCGCAAGGCGCTCGCCTTCATCGAGGGCAGGTCGGTCGAGCAGCTGGTGGCCTTGGGCGAGGAGATCTACGACGAGATCATCGCCGACAAGATCTGGCCCGGCACCCGCGAGCTGACGCAAATGCATCTGGACGCCGGCCAGCAGGTGTGGCTGATCACCGCCACCCCCTACGAGCTCGCCGCGACCATCGCGCGACGCCTCGGCCTGACCGGCGCGCTGGGCACCGTCGCGGAATCGGTCGACGGGGTCTTCACCGGCAGGCTGGTCGGTGACATCCTGCACGGCGCCGGCAAGGCGCACGCGGTGCGCTCGCTGGCAATTCGCGAGGGGCTCAACCTGAAACGCTGCACCGCCTACTCCGACAGCTACAACGATGTGCCCATGCTGTCGCTGGTGGGGACCGCGGTCGCCATCAATCCCGACGCCCGCCTGCGCGCCCTGGCCCGGGAGCGCGGATGGGAGATTCGCGACTTCCGCACCGCCCGCAAGGCGGCGCGGATCGGGGTGCCGTCGGCGTTGGCGCTGGGCGCGGCCGGGGGTGCGCTGGCCGCGGTGGCCTCTCGGCGGCAATCACGCTGATAGGCTGCGCCGCTGAGACATCTTCGAGCGGAGAGCACAGCGGCATGACAGTCCCCAAAGAAGCCGAAGGACTTATCGGCAGCCATTACCGCGCACCGGACTACTTCGAGGTCGGTCGCGAAAAGATCCGTGAGTTCGCCCAGGCGATCAAAGACGACCACCCGGCGCATTTCGACGAGAATGAATCCCGGAAGGCGGGGTACACCGAGATGGTGGCGCCGCTGACGTTCCTCGCGATTGCCGGGCGCCGCGTGCAGTTGGAGATCTTCACCAAGTTCAGCATCCCCATCAACATCGCCAGGGTCATCCACCGCGACCAGAAGTTCAAGTTCTACCGCCCGATCCTGGCTCACGATAGGCTTTACTTCGACAC
This sequence comes from Mycobacterium sp. NTMscope_Eco_3, assembly GCF_976985685.1. Classification (NCBI taxonomy): domain Bacteria; kingdom Bacillati; phylum Actinomycetota; class Actinomycetes; order Mycobacteriales; family Mycobacteriaceae; genus Mycobacterium; species Mycobacterium sp. NTMscope_Eco_3. The sequence goes on from NZ_CDRJYZ010000001.1 coordinate 4,708,323, forward strand.
CTACCTAGACTCGGTCATTGAGTCCCACGGCACCGTGCTGGCGGAGATCCGCAGCGAAGTGACCGATGCCGATGGAAAGCCGATCGTCACCAGCGTTGTCACAATGCTGGGGGAAGCCGCAAACCAGGCCGACACCGAAGCAACCGCCGCGGCAGTTGCATCAATATCCGCAGGAAAGATAGGGGCGTCGTAAATGTCACCACAGGGGGAAACGGGAACGCAGCTGCATCCGCCGGTCGAGGCCGTGCGATCCCACTACGACAAGTCGAACGAATTCTTCAAGCTGTGGCTTGACCCCTCGATGACGTACAGCTGTGGCTACTTTGACGAGAATCCCGATCCGCAGAATCTGACCAAGACGCTGGAAGAGGCGCAGTACGCCAAGCGCAAGCTCGCTCTGGACAAGCTGAACCTCGAGCCCGGCATGACGCTGCTCGACATCGGCAGCGGCTGGGGCTCGACGATGCGGCACGCGGTGGCCGAATACGACGTCAACGTGATCGGGTTGACGCTGAGCGAGAACCAGTACGCCCACTGCGTCGCCGAGTTCGAAAAGATGGACAGCCCCCGCCGTAAAGAGGTGCGGATCCAGGGCTGGGAGGAATTCCCCGGCGACGTGCCGATCGACCGGATCGTGTCGCTGGGCGCGTTCGAGCACTTCGCCGACGGCGCCGGTGACGCCGGGTACGAGCGCTACGCCACCTTCTTCAAGAAGTACTACGACCTGCTGCCCGACGACGGCCGCATGCTGCTGCACTCGATCGTGGTCCCCAGCCGCGAAGAGGGCAACGCGATGGGGTTGAAGGTCAACATGACCCTGCTCCGGTTCATCAGCTTCATCTTGAAGGAGATCTACCCGGGCGGAAAGTTGCCCCAGGTCGACCTGGTCGACAGGTACGCGACGGACGCGGGTTTCAAGATCGAGCGGCACCACTTCATCGGCAAGAACTACGTGCCGACGCTGACCGCCTGGGGCGATGCGCTCGAGGCGCACAAGGAAGAGGCGATTGCCCTGAAGGGGCAGGAGACCTACGACATCTACTTGAAGTACTTGCGGGGCTGCTCGGACCTGTTCCGCGACGGCTACACGAACGTCTGCCAGTTCACCATGGTGAAGTAGCCGACGTCTTCAAAGGTCAACGCCACCACGGATTTCCGTGGTGGCGTTTCCTTTTGGCCCCCGCGGCTCAGCGGGAAAAGGCTCAGCCGAAGAAGATGTTGCGACGGCCGGCCAGCAACCGGTACAGCGTCTGCTGGATGGTCTCGCGCACCTGATCGGTCAGCTCGAAGGTGACCATCGGGTCGTCGGCGTCGGAGGCCGCATAGTCGTCGGTGTAAATCGGCTCACCGAACGCGATGTGCCATTTCGACGGCAGCGGCACCAGGCCCACGGGCCCGGCCAACGGGAACAGCGGCGTGATCGGGAAGTACGGCAGCCCGAACAGCCGCGCCAGCAGCTTGACGTCCGTCAGCATCGGGTAGATCTCTTCGGACCCGATGATCGAGCAGGGGATGATCGGCGCCTTGGTCCGCAGCGCGGCGGTGACGAACCCGCCGCGGCCGAACCGCTGCAGCCGGTAGCGGTCCTCGAACCGCTTCCCCAGCCCCTTGTAGCCCTCCGGGAACACGGCGGTGAGCTCGCCGGCGGCGAGCAGTCGGTGCGCGTCCGTCGTGCAGGCCATGGTGTGGCCGGCCTTGCGGGCCGCCTCGCCCACCACGGGCAGGTCGAACACCATGTCGGCGGCGAGCAGCCGCAGCTCACGATGCGCGCGATGCTCGTCGTGCACCGCCACCGACAACATCAACCCGTCGAACGGCAACACCCCGGCGTGATTGGCGACCACCAACGCGGCGCCGTCGGCGGGCAGGTTCTCGATCCCGCTCACCTCGACCCGGAACCAGGACCGGAAGAACAGCCGCAGCAGCGGCCGGACGATCGCGCTGTTGAAGTGCGGATCGAAGCCGAACTCGTCGACACTGTAGTCACCCGTCAGCCGCTGGCGCAGGAATCCGGCGACCGACGCGACGCGCTGCGCCAGCTCATTCAGCGGCGCCTCGCCGGACGATGCCCCCGTGGCACGGCGGTGCTCGTCGATTTCGCGAACCACCGCGGCGATCTGCTCCGCCGACGCGCGGCCGCTCGGATCGGTCAACAACGACGGGTGCTGGCGGGCTGACTCTGCTCGTTGATCGGCTCTCCGGCGCGCTGCTACCCGGCCCCGATTCGTATGCAGTGGAATGACATTCGCTCTGGTTTCACCCGCCACGATACCTACCTGACCCCACCCCACGGAATTGGATTTCGGCTACCCCAGCGCTGGGCTAGAGATATGGCGCGACCTTCCAAGGAGCGTACCCGATCTGGGTCGATTATGGGAGTCAGGCCTCGGCCGCGAACGTAGTCGTCGAAGGCCTCCGCCGTCGTCCATTTCGGCTGGTAGTTGAGTTCTGAGCGCATCCGGCTGGTGTCCATGACGCGGCCGTAACTCAAATAATCAAACTGATCGCGGCTGATCTCGTTGTAGCGGTTGGCGCGGCGCAGCGAATCCAGCGCCCAAACGCCGAAACCCGGTACGGGCAAAGGGATCCGGCCCGCCCGACGGATCGCCTGCGACAGCATGATGATGCCGTCGGCGCCGATGTTGAACGTGCCCGCCTTGCCGGCCATGGCCGCGCGCTCGAGCGCACCGAGGGCGTCCTGCTCGTGCAGCAACTGCAGCCGGGCGCCGCGGCCGAACATCGTCGGCACCAAAGGCCCGGCGAGATAACGCGACAACGTCGTGTCCATCGCCGGACCGATCATGTTGGCCAGCCGCAAGATCGTCACGGCGATGTCGGGCCGGCGCCGCCCCAATCCGCGCGCATAGGCTTCGATGTCGAGGCTGTCCTTGGCGAAACCGTCGCGGAAGGGCCGACGGCTGGTGCTGTCCTCGGTGAACATCACAGGATCGTGGGCGCTCGAGCCGTACACCTCCGACGTCGACTTGAGCACCACGCGGCGCACCGAGGGGGCCTTTTGACAGGCCGCGAACAGCTGCATCGCGCCCATCACGTTGATCTCTTTGAGCGCCGCGGTGCCGCCGGAGCGCGGCGCGTACGACGCGGCCGCCGCGTGCACCACCGTGTCGACGTCGCCGTTGCGAATCACCTTGGCAATAAAGGGATTACGGATGTCAGCGCGGACGAACTCGGCGCGTCCCATGCGGCGCAGCATGTCTTTGCTGGGGGCGATCGCGTCCACCGCGATGACGCCTTTGATCATCGGGTTCTGCGCGAGCCGAGCCGTCAGGTAGCCGCCCAGAAACCGGCAGGCACCGGTGACCAGCACGATTTTGGGGTAATGCGCCGCATTGCCGGAGGTGTCGTCCGGCCCGGTGTTCTCCCCATTCGACGCATCCACCCGAACAGCCTAGCCGTCGGCGAGACGGCCGCACTATGGCGCGTTGCGACCAGTTAGGGCCTTTTTACGGTGGCCTTATGACGGCCTTAGGAAGGCCGCAGCGGGGGTTACTTGCCGAGTTTTCTGCGCTGCACCCGGGTGCGACGCAGCAGCTTGCGGTGCTTCTTCTTCGACATACGCTTGCGCCGCTTCTTGATTACTGAACCCATGAACTCCGCTATCTAGACCGAGACCTGCTTCAAAGATTGGACCCGGTCACTTTACCCAGCCGGACGCACCCAACGCCAAACCGGCGTCGCCTGATCGGCGCGCAACCGCGAAGCCAGCAGCCGCCCGAAAGCGGCCACCGGTTCGGGTCAGCCGGCGTCGAAGTAGGACGTCTCGAGCATGTCGTGGACGGCCTTGGCGTGCACCCGGAAGGACCGGCCCACCCGAACCGCGGGCAGTTCACCGTTGTGCACCAACCGGTAGACCGTCATCTTGGACACCCGCATCAACGCCGCCACCTCGGCGACGGTGAGGAATTGCGTCCTGCCCTGCTGGCCATCGACGGAACTGGTATCCCGTGGCTTACCTGCAGAATCTCGCGTTGATGGCCCATTCGTAGACGTCATCGCAACCCAATCGTGTCAGGCACGCGCATGCCAGCGGCTTCCCCTCCGCTGGCACCCACACGTGCTTACAAAGAGGAGAATAGCGGGACTGATGGGGTTACTGGTACTGGTGGGGGACAATCAGTTCAAAAAACTTGGATTACTCTGATGTAATTCTTAGCTGCTCAGAGCGCATTTTCGCGGCCTGAACCGCCGCGTCGACGGCCGCTCGCAGGCCTCCCCGTTCCAGCTCGCGCAGCGCCGCCGCCGTGGTCCCGCCGGGCGAGGTCACCGTCGCCCGCAGCTGCGTCGCGGTGGCGTCCACCCGCATGCCGGGCGCCTCGAGCTCGCCGAGCCGACGGTCGGCGTCCATCCGTTCCAGCAGCATCGCCGCCGCGCCGGCCATGGTCTGCGCGGTCAAGTCGCCGGCCACCTCGCGGCTCAGGCCCGCCGCGACGCCGGCGTCGATGAGGGCCTCGACCATCAGGAAGAAATACGCCGGACCGGAGCCCGACAGCGCCGTGACGGCGTCCATTTGGCCCTCGGGAACGTTCAGCACCCCGCCCACGGAGTCGAACAGGGCCGAGACGCCCTCCAGCTGCGGCGGGGTGACGAACCTGCCCTTGGCCAGGGCCGTGACCCCCGCGCCCACCAGCGCCGCCGTATTCGGCATGGCCCGCACCACCGGGGTCCCGGCCGGGAGTTTGGATTCGAAGTAGGCGATGGTGACGCCGGCCGCGACCGTGACGAACACCTGCTCGGCGGTATCGCTCTCCGCCGCGCCGGCCGCCCGCGCGACCTCCGACATCACCGACTCGATGTCGGCGGGCTTCACCGCGACCACGACGAACGACGCGTTTTCCACCGCCTCGGCCACCGAGGTGATCAGCACCGAATAGGTATCGGCCAGATACTTGGCACGCTCGGGCACCCGCTCGACCACCACCAGGTCCTTGACCTGCCGGCCGGCGCGCAGCAGACCCGACAGCAGTGCCTCCCCGATGCTGCCGCCACCGATGATCGCGATTCTTGCCATGCCCGACAGCATCGCAGACACCGGCCGCTAGCGAGCGGCAGGGACCAACGCCAGCTGGCGGGCCTGCACCACCAGGCGCCCCAGGCTGTCGACGACCGTGTGGTCCTCGTCGAACCAGTCGTGCCCGATCTCGGTGCAGGTCGCGATGATGCGCAGCCACCCGTCGGCCGGCAACCCCCGCAGAAAGGCCGTGAGCTGGATGGTGGGCGCCCAGCCGGTGCGGTCCACCGCGAAGGTCACCGGCGCCGACAAATCGCCGCACATGAGCGCAAACAGCGCGTCCGGGGCCACGCCGCGGGGGCGCGCCCACATCTGGATCACCGGCGGGCGCCCGTCGTCGCGGACCTGCATGGTCGACAACACCGGCCGCACATCGCAGCCCTCGCCCAGGTGCACCAGGCCGGCCAGCGGATGCCCGGGGCCGATCGGCTCGATGTCGTCGGGCGGTTCGGGCGCCATCAGGTCCAGCACCGGGTTGGCCGACAGCAGCGGCTTCACGGCGCCGTCGGGAGGGTAATGCTCGGGCTCGCCGAGGTTGACCACGGCGTGCACCGCGGTGCGGTCACCCTGGGTGAGCTCGACGTCCACGACGCTGATCCGGCGGCCGCGCTTGCGGATCGACGTGACCAACTGCACCGGCCCCGGATCGGGCGCCCACAGGAAGCTCGCCGACACTGCGACCGGCTGCAGGACCGGCCCGGCCGACGGCCCGCCGCAGGCGGTGCGCGCGGCGTTGGCGCACAGGGCCAGCATCGCGCCGCCGTGCACCTTGGGACCGATGGTCCAGCGCTTGTCGAGCTCTCCTTCGTAGACGCCGGAACCGGCCTCCCGCAACGACATTGCGGTGGTGAATAACGCGCTCATGGACTTTCGCGGGTCTCCTGAATGATCAGCGCAGCAGATGCGTGCGGGCGAACTGCAGCGACTCGGCGAGCATGGCTTCGCGCTCATTGGCCGAACGCGCGCCGGACGTCGACACCTCCAGGATGACGTGCCCGGCGAAATGGCTGGCGGCCAGCATCTGGCACAGCTCGACGGTGGGTTGTGTGCCGCGTCCCGGCACCAGATGCTCGTCGGCGGGCAGCCCGTTGCCGTCGCACAGGTGCAGATGCACCAGCCCCGCCCCCATCCGCTGCGCCATGTCCAGGGAATCGGTGCCTGCGGTCGCGGTGTGGGACAGGTCCAGCGTGTAGTGGGCGTGGTTGCCGTCGAGCGGGTCGTAGGAGGGCGCGAACGCGGAAATCGCCGCACCGGGGCCGCCGCCGCGCCGGCGCATCCGTTCCAGCGACTGACCGGCCCCAAAAAGCCGGTCCGCCCGGAACGGGAACATGTTCTCGACCGCGACCATCACGTCGCTCGACGCTTCCAGTTTGGCCACCTGGTCGCTGAACCCCTCGGCGTAGCGCCGCTGCCAGCGAAACGGCGGATGCACGACGACGGTCTGCGCGCCCAGCTGTTCGGCGACGCGCACGCTGCGGTCCAGCTTGGGGATCGGATTGGGACCCCACACCCGTTGCGAGATCAGCAGGCACGGCGCGTGCACCGACAACACGGGGACGCGATAGCGCCGGGACAGCTTCTTGACGGCCGCGACGTCCTGGCTCGCCGACTCGGCCCAGACCATCAGCTCGACGCCGTCATACCCCAGCCGGGCCGCGTACTCGAACGCGGCCTCGGCCCGCAACGGGTACACCGAAGCCGTGGAGAGGCCGACTTTGATGGCTGGGCGCACTGGCTGTGGGCGCCGCTAGCCCGACTGCAACGACAGCGCCAGCGGCCCCAGGGTGATCAGCGCACCCACCGCGACCGCGATCAACGTGCTGGCGATGTCCTCGGTCTTGCGGACCACCCGCACCCCCACCACCAGGCCGAGGATGACCAGCACCGAGAGCACCAACGCCACGATGCTGTTCCAGCGCCACAGCTGGTCGAAGGCCACGAACAACCCGCCGCCGAATGCGACCGCCAGGATCGACTGGAGCACCACCACGGCGCCCCGCCACAGCGAGTCGAGCCTGCCCGGCGCCGGGTGAGCGTCCGCGCCCTCGACGTGCCCGTCTTCGCCCTCGAGGTGCTCCTCGTCGCCGAGCAGTCCGGCGGTCAGCGACCCCGCGCCGGCGGCGTCCTCGTCCTCCTCCAACGAGCCCGAGGATTGCAGGTAGGAGCGCACGTAGGCGGAGTCCTCCAGCGCGGGTTCGGCTTCGCGGACGTCGGAGTCCATCACGTCGACGGGGATGTCGGCGTAGTGGTCCATCGGGTCAAAGCTCATGTCCTCGGCGCCAGAGGGTTCGCCGGGCTTGACGGTCCCGTTGGCCAACGGCCGGGGGTATTCGCTGCGCTCGGGGCCCGGCGTCCGCTTGGGCTGCGGCGGCGACTTGGGCCAGCGCGGCTCGGGCTCGGACCAGTAGGCGGTCTTGGGCTTGTCTTCGGTCACCGGCTCGACGACGCCGTTCTCGGTGTCGTCGGCGGGTTCGGCGGGTTGGGCGGCCTCGATCGTGTCGGTGGCGCCGTGTTCGACGTCGTCGTCGTCACTCACCACGGGGATTTCGCCGGTGAGCTCGGCGACGGTCACCGCGTCGCTGTCACCGCGGCGACGGCGGCGCCGACGGGTGACCGCCGGGGCGCCGATGGTTCCGTTTCTGGCCAGCAATTCGGCCACCGAGATCGGCCGAGTGCCCGGGCTTTCGGTCTCGGAGTGCGGTCCGGTCATGGTTTGTCGCCTCTCGATCGGTGCTGATTCCGATCAACTACCTGACCTCCAGCATTACGCACCGACGGGCCCATGAGGGCAGTTCCGTCGGCTTCACTGTCGAGTTTGCGCAGAATGAGACCTTCCCGTAATGCCCACGGGCAAATATCCACCACTTCAATCGACAGCGCTCGCATGCTCGCCTCCGCCACCAGCGCACCCGCCACAATCTGCGGGGCGCGCTCGGCGCTCACTCCTTCCAGTTCCGCCCGGTCAGCGGTCGTCATCCTAGAGATGAAAGATATGAGTTGCCTGAGGCCGTTTGCTGTCAGCGTCCTCTTGACCCGCGGCCCGGCCCCCGACGGGGCCGCGCCGGTGAGCCGCGCGAGCGAGCGGAACGTCTTCGACGTCGCCACCGCCAGGTCGGGACTGCCGGCATCGAGGATCTTCGCGCTGGCTTCCGCGAGCTCGGCGTCCAGCCAATCCCGCAGCATCGCCACCCGGCGCCGCCCGGGTGGGTCGTCGGGCAGCCATTCGCGGGTCAGCCGGCCGGCGCCCAGCGGCAGCGACATCGCGACCTCGGGCTCCTCGTCCAGGCCGCTGGACATCTCCAGCGAACCGCCACCGATGTCGAGGTTGATGATCCGTCCCGCGCTCCAGCCGTACCAGCGCCGCACCGCCAAGAAGGTCAGCCGCGACTCGTCGACACCGGTCAGCACCCGCAACTCGACGCCGGTCTCCTTGCGCACCCGGCTCAGCACGTCCTCGGAGTTGCCGGCGTCCCGGACCGCCGAGGTGGCGAAGGCCATCAGCTCCTCGCAGCCCGAACTGTCGGCGATCTTGGCGAATTCGTCGATGGTGGAGATCAGCTTTTCGGCGCCACGTTTGGTGATCTTGCCGGCGCTGTCGGTGGCCTCGGCCAGCCGCAGGGTGGCCTTCGTCGAACTCATCGGCGTCGGATGACCGCCCCGGTGGGCATCGACCACCAGGAGATGCACCGTGTTGCTGCCCACGTCGAGAACGCCCAATCGCACGTAGACAACCTAACCGGGCCTGGCCGCCGGGCTCTTGCGCGACCCGGTTAACCCACCGTGATCACGGCCATACGGGCCGCGAGTGTCAGCGGCTCGGCTGCGCCGAAATGTGGTCTAACGTGGACTCCGTGGCGAATTCGCACCCGGAACCGGTAGCGCCGGGCCAAGAGGTCGAACTGGATTTCGCCCGCGAATGGGTGGAGTTCTACGACCCCGACAACCCCGAGCATCTGATCGCCGCCGACCTGACCTGGCTGCTCTCGCGGTGGACGTGCGTGTTCGGCACTCCGGCCTGCCGGGGCACGGTGGAGGGCCGCCCGGACGACGGGTGCTGCTCGCACGGCGCATTCCTGTCCGACGACGACGACCGCGCCCGCCTGGACGACGCGGTGAAAAAGCTGACCGCCGCCGACTGGCAGTACCGCGAAAAAGGCTTGGGCCGCAAGGGATATCTGGAGCTCGACGAGCACGAGGGCCAACCGCAGTACCGCACCCGCAAGCACAAGGATGCGTGCATCTTCCTGAACCGCCCCGGTTTCGCGGGCGGGGTCGGCTGCGCGCTGCACAGCAAGGCGCTCAAGCTCGGTGTGCCGCCGCTGACCATGAAGCCGGATGTCTGCTGGCAGTTGCCGATCCGCCGCAGCCAGGAGTGGGTGACCCGGCCCGACGGCACCGAGATCCTCAAGACCTGGGTCACCGAATACGACCGCCGCGGCTGGGGTTCCGGGGGCGCCGACCTGCACTGGTACTGTACCGGCGACCCGGCCGCTCACGTCGGCGCCAAGCAGGTGTGGGAAAGCCTGGCCGACGAACTCACCGAGCTGCTGGGCAGCAAGGCCTACGCGGAGCTGGCCGCAATGTGCAAGCGCCGCAGCAAGTTAGGGCTTATCGCGGTGCACCCGGCGACTCGCATCGCCGAGTAGCCGCTAGCCTTCCAGCTTGTAGCCCAGGCCCCGCACCGTCACCAGGTGCACCGGGTTGGCCGGGTCGGCTTCGATCTTGGACCGCAGGCGCTTGACGTGGACGTCGAGCGTCTTGGTGTCGCCGACGTAGTCCGCACCCCACACCCGATCGATCAGCTGCCCGCGGGTCAGCACCCGGCCGCTGTTGCGCATCAGGTACTCGAGCAAGTCGAATTCCTTGAGCGGCAAGGTGATCGCGTCACCGTTGACCGACACGACGTGGCGTTCGACATCCATCCGCACCGGGCCGGACTCGAGCACGCCGTCGCTGATCTCGGACTCGTCGTCGCCGCCGCGGCGTAGCACCGCCCGGATCCGCGCGATCAGCTCACGCGCCGAATAGGGCTTGGTCACATAGTCATCCGCGCCCAACTCGAGACCGACGACCTTGTCGATCTCACTGTCGCGGGCGGTCACCATGATCACCGGCACGCTGGAACGCGCGCGCAGCTGCTTGCAGACGTCGGTGCCCGACATTCCGGGCAGCATGAGGTCGAGCAGCACGATGTCGGCGCCGGCTCGGTCGAACTCGGCGAGCGCCGCCGACCCGTCGGTCACCACGGTGGCCTCGAAGCCCTCCTTGCGGAGCAGGAACGCCAGCGGATCGGCCAGCGACTCCTCGTCCTCCACGATCAGCACACTGGTCATGAGCGCGATTCCTCCTCATCGCTACGCTCTGCATCGTCATACGCGCGGGTCATGAGCGCAACTCCTCGGCATCGTCGTACGCGCGGGTCATCGACTTAGTTCTTCCTCTCTTTGGGACCGGTCGGGCCGCACGTCGCGGCCCTGCGGTTGCTCGGATTCGCCCTCGTCTCGAGTTGACGGCTTGGCCGCCGGAATGGACAGGGTGAATGTCGATCCGGTTCCCGGCTTGCTCCACACGCCGATGGTGCCGTTGTGGTTGGCCGCGACGTGTTTGACGATCGCCAGGCCCAGGCCGCTGCCGCCGGTGGCCCGTGAGCGGGCCTTGTCGCCCCGGAAGAACCGCTCGAAGACCCGCTCCTGGTCTTCCAGGGCGATCCCGATCCCGCGATCCGTGACGGCGATCTCGACGTTCTCGCCGCGGCGGCGACGGCTGATCGACACCGGCGAACCCGGCGGCGAATAGGCGATCGCGTTGGAGACCAGGTTGGCCAGCGCGGTGATCAACAGCGTTTCGTCGCCGAGCACCCGCAAACCGCTGGGAGAGTCGGTGCGGACCGCGATGTTGGTGTTGTCGGCCGCCACCTTGTGGCGCGAAATCGCTTCGCTCACAACCCTGTCCACGTTGACCTCGACGACGTCGGGCAGCGGCTCGGCGCCTTGGAGCCGGGACAGCTCGATCAGCTCGGCGACCATGTCCCCCAGGCGGTTGGCTTCGACGAGCACCTTCTCGGCGAACCTTCGCACGGTTTCGGAGTCGTCGGCCGAGGCGAGCAGGGCCTCGGCGAGCAGGGCCATCGCACCCACCGGGGTCTTGAGCTCGTGGCTGACATTGGCCACGAAGTCGCGCCGGGTAGCTTCCATCCGCGCATAGTCGGACTGGTCGTGGGCGAAGACCACGGCGAACCGGCGGTCCTCTTCGCTGAGCAACCGGGCCTGCCCGTGCACCGACAGCCCGGACCGGCCGCCCGCCCGTTTCGCCGGCTGCAGGTCGAACTCGACGTCGACACCGGTCAGCGCCTGCTGCGCCGCCTCCCAGGCCTGGTCATCGAGCTGGCGGTCGCGCACCAGGCCCAGCTCCTTGGCCCGATTGTTGAGGTAGACGACGTCGCGATGGACGTCCACCACCGCCGCGCCCACCGGCATCAGCGACACGATGCATTCCAGCATCTGCCCGACGGTGATCCCGGTCCACTCGGTGCTCGCCCGCTGGCGGCGCTGCACCGCGCGCGGAGACAGCCGGGCCCCGACCGCCACACCTGCGGCCAGTGCCAGCACGGACAACACCCCGGCGAGCAACAGCGCCGAGAACACAGTCACATAGCAAATCCTACAAATCTTCCTGAACGCTGCCCTAGCAGAACGAGGCCAAAATCGGACAAGTCACACCTTGCGTCACAGGTGTTCCGCTCCCGTTCACGTGGTGTTTGGCTAACGGGGCGTTCGCGCGCCATATCGCGCCGGGGCGCAAACCTCAGCCGCGGCCCTGGCCGGCGACCGCGGCGGCACCGGCGGCGGCCGCTTCGGGGTCCAGATAGGTGCCGCCGGGCACCACCGGCCGCAGGTCGGCGTCCAGGTCGTAGCGCAGCGGGATGCCGGTCGGGATGTTCAGGCCCACGATGTCGTCGTCGGACATCTGATCGAGGTGCTTGACCAGGGCCCGCAGCGAGTTGCCGTGCGCGACGATCAGCACCGTCTTGCCGCTGCGCAGGTCCGGGACGATGACGTCGGTGAAATACGGCAGGAAGCGGACAACCACGTCGGCGAGGCACTCGGTCAGCGGCCCGCCGCCGATGTCGGCGTACCGGGGATCGGCGTCCTGGCTGTAGGTGCTGCCCTGCTCGATCGGCGGGGGCGGCGTGTCGTAGCTGCGTCGCCAGGCCATGAACTGGTCGTCGCCGTAGCGCGCCTTGGTCTCGGCCTTGTCCAGGCCCTGCAGCGCCCCGTAATGGCGTTCGTTGAGCCGCCAGGTGCGCCGCACCGGAATCCACAGCCGGTCGGCGGCGTCCAGCGCCAGGTGCGCGGTGGAGATGGCCCGGCGCAGCAGCGACGTGTAGAGGATGTCGGGCAACAGGTTGTGCTCGGCGAGCAGCTCGCCGCTGCGCACCGCCTCGGTGCGGCCCTTGTCGGTCAGCCCGACGTCCACCCAGCCGGTAAACAGGTTCAGCGAATTCCATTCGCTCTCGCCGTGGCGGAGCAGCACCAGCGTGGCAGAGTCACCCATGCCGGTTAGTCTCTCACGCACTCATCGAGCCGCGCCGAGCGTACTAATCCGGGTCGTCTTCGTCGTCTTCGTCGATCAGGTGGGCGAAGGCCTGCAGGTTCTTCAGCGACTCGCCGCGCGACACCCGCCACTCCCACTCTTTCTGGATCGACGAGCGAAAACCCAACTCCAGCAACGTATTAAAGTCCGAGTCCACCGCTTCGAGCACCTGGCCGAGCACCCGGTCGATCTCGTCGGCGTCCACCGACGGCAGCGACATGCGGCCCACCAGGTAGATGTCGCCGACGTTGTCCAGCGTGTAGGCGACGCCGTAGAGCCGGCGATTGCGCTTGAGCAGGAATCGGTAGACGCCCTCGTGGTTCTCGTCGGGCTTGCGGCACACGAAGGCCTCGACCCGCACCGAATGCTCGCCGACGCTCAAGATGGTGTTGGTCTTGAGCTTGCGCTCGCCGGGCAGTTCCACCACCAAGCCGGGCGGACCGCCATGTGCGCCAGCGTGTTTCGAGTAGTTCAGCCCGCTGGCCCGCAGGGCATCCTCGATCACCCGGGTTACGGTGGAGGAACTCATGCGCCCACCCCGCGGCGCTCGGCGGTGTACTCGCCGATCGCGCGGCGATAGCTGGCCAGCAGCGCATCGGTGGTGTGGTCCCAGGAGAAGGTGGCCGCGTGGGCGGCGGCCGCGCGGCCCATCTCCGCGGCCTGCTCCGCCGGCCTGCGCAGCAGGCCGTCCAGCGCGGCCGCCCAGCGGTCGACGTCGTGCCCGGCGACCAGCGTGCCGGTGATCCCGTCGCGCACGGCCACCGGCAGCCCGCCGACCGCGGCCGCCGCCACCGGGGTGCCGCAGGCCTGCGCCTCGAGGGCGACCAGGCCGAACGACTCCGAATAGCTCGGCACCGCAACGACATCGGCGGCCTGGAACAACGTGGCCAGGTTCGGCCGGGACTGCGGGGGCAGGAAGGTCACCCGCGCGGTGATGCCCAGCTCGTCGGCCAGCCGGGCCAATCCGTCCGGGGAAGCCAGGCCGCTGCCCGACGGCCCGCCCGCGACCACGATCCGCGCCCCCGGCAGTTTCGCGGCGGCACGCAACACGATGTCGGGCGCCTTCAGCGGCTGGATCCGGCCGACGAACGCCACGATGCATTCGTCGGGCGGCAGGCCCAGCGCGGCCCGGGCGGCCCGGCGATCGCCGGGCCGGAACACGTCGAGGTCCACCCCGGGATGGACGACGTCGATCCGCGCCGGGTCGGCGTGGTGAATCGAGATCAGTTGCCTGGCCTCGTCGTCGGTGTTGACGATCAGGCGGTCCGCCTCGTCGACCACCTGCTGCTCCCCCACCGTGCGCAGCGGCGGCTCGGGCGAGTCCCCCTCGGCCAACGCCGCGTTCTTGACCGCGGCCAGGGTGTGCGCGGTGTGCACCAGCGGCACCGCCCAGCGGTCGCGGGCCAGCCAGCCCACCTGCCCGGACAGCCAATAGTGCGAGTGCACGATGTCGTAGTAGCCCGGCTCATGGGATGCCTCGGCGCGCAACACCCCCGCCGCGAACGCGCACAGCTGGGTGGGCAGGTCGTATTTGTCCAGCCCCTCGAACGGCCCCGCCACCACGTTGCGGACCAGCACCCCGGGCGCCACCCGCGCCACCGGCGGGTCGGCGGACGCGGTCGCCCGGGTGAAGATCTCCACCTCGATGCCCCGCCGCGCCAGGTGCAACGCGGTCTGCAGCACGTAGACGTTCATGCCGCCCGCGTCGCCGGTGCCGGGCTGGGCCAGTGGGGAGGTGTGGACCGCCAACACTGCAACGCGGCGCGGTTCGTTCAGCCGGAAAACGTCATCGTGCCGCACCCTGTCATCTTTACAGGACGGCTCGCCGGCGGCCGCACCCGCGCAGGACACGCGTCAGGCGGGCGACTCGTCCCGGGTGACGTCGTGCAACCGGGCGTCCAGCGCCCCGGCCCGCCGCATCGCACCCAGCGGGTCGGCGTACAGCCCGGACAGCGACACGGTCCCCGCACCGGCCTCCTGCACCCGGTTACCGAAGGCGGTGACGCGGATGTCGCGCGGCCCCAACACCGAGCGTGCGGCGAACGCCGCCTCCACCTGCTCCATCGCTTCGGGGTACTCCGTGAACGCCTGGCCACCGACCACCAGTTCGTCGGGGTTGAGCATGTCGCGCAGCAACGCCACCGCCTCGCCGAGCACCCGGCCCCGCTCGGCGAGCAGATCCTTGGCCTGCTGGTTGCCGGCGCGCGCCACCCGCAACAGGTCGGCGATGCCGGTGGCGGGCCCGTTGCCGCGGTTCGCGGGGGCGAACGGCAGGACGCGCTGCTGGCGGGCGGCGGCCACCACGGCTTCGTCGCTGACGGTGGATTCCAGCTGTCCGGTGCCGCCGAGCAGCTCGGAGTGGGCGGGCAGGCTCGCGATGGTGCCCGGCCCGCTGGACGGGCAGTGCACCCGCCCGCCGATCACCAGCGCGTAGCCCACGGTCTCGCGGGCGTAGACGTACAAGCTCGTCGGCGAGCTGGGCAGGAATCGCCGCATGCCCAGCAGCAGCTCGGCCCCGGCCATGGCGTCCACGTGCGAAGCCACCGAGACCGGCAGGCCCAGCGCGTCGGCCAGCACCTGTCCGACCGGCGCCTGCCGCCAGCCCAGCCGCGGGTGGTCGACCTGGCCGGTGGCGCCGTCGACGGTGCCGCCGATGGCGACCCCGACCCACAGCGGCCGCCGCCGATGCCAGCGCCGCAGGTACCGCCGGGCGCTGTCGGCCAGCGACGCCAGCGCGGGCCCGGCCGGGTTGCGCGGCGTCGGGGTCTCGACGGTGTCGAGGGTGCGGCCGAACAGGTCGGTGGCGACGATGCTGGTGGTGCGCGCACCGATGTGGATGCCCAGCGTCACGAACGGCTCGTGGTTGACCTCCACCGGCACGCGCGGGCGGCCGATCGCGCCGGAGACGGCCAGGTCGGCGCGCTCCCGCAGCAGGCCGGCCTCCAGCAGGGCGATGACCTGACGGTTGACCGTCGCGATGCTCAGCGAGGTGACGCCGGCGATGACGTCACGGCCGACTGGGCCGCGCAGCCGCACGGCCCGGAAGACGGAGGCCGCCGCCGAGTCGGGGATGTGCAACGCCGGCGGCACAATTTGCCGGCGCACCACGCGGTGGCCCTTTTGGCCGGAGTGGCCGGCGATGCGACTGGGCGAAAGATGGGTATGGGTAAGGATATTGGTGGGCACGAGCGTCCTTTGTCCGAATTTTGCTGGCCGTCTTGGCCACACCTGGCATGGGGTCAGGGGCGGCAAAGTGCGCAGCAACAACACGCACCCGCCGCGCACAGACACGCGGCGGTTGTGATGTTGGACAGGGCGCTGTGAAGCACACGGAAAATTTAGCACGTTCACTAAGGTTGTTTCGATGGTTAAAACTGGCAGGAATGAACGCGTCGCGGTGATCACGGGAGCCAGCTCCGGGATCGGGGCGGCGACCGCCCGCACCCTGGCTGCACAGGGCTTTCACGTCGTCGCGGTGGCGCGCCGGGCGGACCGGATCCGCGACCTGGCCGAGGAGATCGGCGGCACCGCGATTGTGGCCGATGTCACAGACGACGCCGCCGTCGACGCGCTGGCGGGCAAATTGAGCCGCGTCGACGTGCTGGTCAACAACGCCGGCGGCGCCCGCGGACTGGAACCCGTCAGCGATTCCGACCTCGAACACTGGCGGTGGATGTGGGAGACCAACGTGATCGGCACGCTGCGCGTCACCCGCGCGTTGCTGCCGAAGCTGATCGAATCCGGAGACGGGCTGATCGTCACCGTCACTTCCGTTGCGGCGCTTGAGGTTTACGACGGCGGTGCCGGCTACACGGCGGCCAAACACGGCCAGGGCGCGCTGCACCGCACCCTGCGGGGCGAACTACTGGGCAAACCGGTGCGGCTGACCGAGATCGCCCCGGGGGCCGTCGAAACGGAATTCTCGCTGGTGCGCTTCGACGGCGACCAACAGCGCGCGGACGCCGTCTACACCGGCATCACCCCGTTGGTGGCGGCCGATGTGGCCGAAGTGATCGGATTCGTCGCCTCGCGGCCCGCCCACGTCGACTTGGACCTGATCGTGATGAAGCCGCGCGACCAGGCGTCGGCCAGCCGCTTTAACCGCCGGAGGTAGCCGGGCCGGTGGTGGCGGGTGTCGTCGTGGTCGGGGTGCCCGACAGGGTCGGCGCGTTGGACGGCGTCACCGGGGCGGTGACCGGGATCTGCGTTGACGGCGGACGGGCGCTGGGCGGGGGCAACGCCGACATGGACACCCAGGTGTCCCAGTCCACGGCCCAGTCCCAGATGTCGCCGTCGGAGTAGGACAGCTGGATCGTGCTACCGGTCACTTCGACAGGGTCGCCGTAGATCGCCGACTGGTAGTACTGCTCGGCGTCGCTCGTGGACAGGTTGATGCAGCCGTTGGTGACGTTCGAATTGCCTTGTGCGCCAGAGCTTGCCGGGTTTGCGTGGATGAACTCGCCGTTGTTGGAGATCCGCACCGCCCAGCGTTCGTGGATGTGGTTGTAGCCCGCCGCCGGGTTGGACATGTAGAAGTCGGCGTACTTCTCGCTGACCACGTGGATGCCGTTGCGGGTGACGTTGCGCGCCTTGTCGGCCTCGCCGTAGCTGCACGGGAAATCCATGATGACGCCCTCGTCGCGGACCACCTGGATGCGGTGCGACGAGACCTCGGCCTTGACCACCTGCCGGCGGCCGATCTGGATGTTCAGCGAGATGTCCTCGGCGCCGTACGCGCTGTCGCCGAACGGCAGGCCGTACAGCTTGGCCTCGACGTTGACCGTGGTGCCCGCGGGGTAGTACTCGCGGGTGCGCCAGTGCGCGCGGGCGCCCTGCGCCTCGTCGGGCAGCCACGCCCAGCTGCCCTCGACGGGCGGATTGGTGGTGACGGTGAGCGCCTTTTCGACGGCGGCCTTGTCGGTGATCGGGGCGTCGAACTGCAGGATGATCGGCGCCGCGACGCCCACGGTCTGGCCGTCGGCCAGCTGGAACGCCCCACCGATCTTCTTGCTGGGCGACACCGTGGTGAACTTGCCCGCGACCGGAACGGCCTTGCCGTCGTGCCCGACGGCCGAGCCGCTCCACGTGTAGGTCATGTCATAGCCCAGGGGTTCGGAGGTCGTGTAGACGGTCCGGTCGTGGTTGAACGCGCCGGCGACGGCCTTGCCCGACGAATTCGACAGCGTGACGTGCTGGAACCACCCGTCGCTCACCTGGACGCTGACCGGGGCGATCGGCACCACGTTCTGGGTGGCGTCTGCGGGCTGGTACTTCAGCTGCAGCGAAGGCTGCTCTTTCTTCTCGGCTCGCTTCGCGGTCGTGCCACTGCATGCGGCCAGCGCATTGGGGGCGAGCACGCCGAGCCCGAGGGTCGCCAAAGCCACGCGCCGGTTGAACGGCCGCGGGGCACGGGACGGGGTCACGAAAATCAAAGATACCGGGGAAATCCGCCAACCCGCCCGCGACAAATCGGGGTCCGGCACGCGTCGGCAAAATTTTACGGCTACAGCCTGCACCCCAGCAGGACGGGCTCCGGGATCAGTGTGACACCAAACACAGCGCGAACGCCGTCGCGGATGACGCGGGCCAGCGCGATCACGTCGTCGGCGCTGGCGCCGCCCCGGTTGGTCAGCGCCAACGCGTGCTTGGTGGACAGCCGGCAGGGCGCTTCGCGGCCGCCCGGGCCCGGCTCCGGATAGCCCTTGGCGAAGCCGGCGCGCTCGACCAGCCAGCCGGCGGCCAGCTTGACGCCGCCGGGAGCCGGGTAGTTCGGGACGGGCCCGTCGACGGTGGCGGCCAGCCGCTCGTAGACGTCGGGGGCGACGACCGGATTGGTGAAGAACGAACCCACGCTCCAGGTGTCGTGATCGGCCGCATCGAGCACCATGCCCTTGCGCGCCCGCAGGGCCAGCACCGCCTCGCGCACCGCCCGCGGGTCGGCACGCTCGCCGCTGCCCGCGTTCAGCGCGGCCGCCAGCTCCCCGTAGCGCAGCGGCGCGCTGCGCCCCCACGCGTCCAGCGCGAACTCCACTTCCAGTACGACAGAAGGGATTTCGAACCCGCTGGCACCCCCGCGTTTGAACACGCTGGTGCGGTAGCCGAAGCCCAGCTCGCCGCCCGGCACCCAGCGCACCTCGCCGCTGCCACGATCGAGCACCCGGACCCGCGTGATGGTGTCGGACACTTCCGCACCGTAGGCCCCGACGTTCTGCACCGGGGTGGCCCCGGCCGAGCCCGGGATGCCGGACAGGCATTCCAGCCCGCCGAGGCCGTGCTCGATGGCGGTGACCACGACGTCGTCCCACACCGCGCCCGCCTGGGCGCGGACCAGGTTGCCGTCGACGGTGATGCCGTCGTTGGCCAGCCGCACGGCGGGCAGGTCCGCGCACGTGTCGGAGATCACCAGGTTGGAGCCGCCGGCGAACACCAGCACCGGGCCGCCTCGTCCGGCGCGCGTCTCGGCGTCCAGGTGCCCCAGCGCGGCGACGACCTGGTCGCTGTTCGTGCACGTGACGAGGCGCCGCGCGACCGGTCCGACCCGCAGGGTCGTCAGCGGCGCCAGCGGCACCGATTCGGCCACCGACGCGCCGGCGAACACCGAACCGGCACCGCTGGATTTCATGGCCCGTAACGGTAGCCTGACCTGCTATGCCGCGTTCATTCGACTTGTCGGCCGACTACGACGGCAGCGTTGACGAGGTGCACCGGGCCTTCACCGATGCGAACTACTGGCGGGCCAGGCTGGCCGAATCCGGGGTCGATGTCGCCACGCTGGAGTCGATGCGGGTCGGCGGGGAGTCCGGTGACGACGACACCGTCGAGGTCGTCACGCTGCAGGTGATCCGCAGCGACAAGCTGCCGGGGATGGTCACGCAGTTGCACAGCGGCGACCTGCGCATCCGGCGCGAGGAGACGTGGGGGCCGGTGACCGACGGCGCCGCGGCGGGGTCGGTCGTGGGCTCGATCGTGGGTGCGCCGGTGAATCTGGAGGGCACCGCCGTCCTGGAGCCGATCGGAGGGACCGGCGGCACCCGGCTGACGTTTCGGGCCACCGTGCAGGTGCGTGTCCCGATCATCGGCGGCAAGTTGGAGAACATCATCGGCGCCCGCCTGGCCGAACTGATCGCCGCCGAACAGCGCTTCACCACGGAGTGGATCGCCAAAACGGCCTGAGCCCCCGGGTCGTCACGCTTTAAGCTGGCCCTCATGAGAATCGCCCTGGCGCAGATCCTCAGCGGCACCGACCCCGCAGCAAACCTGCAGCTGGTGCGCGAATACAGCCTTCGGGCCGCCGACGCGGGCGCGAAGCTGGTGGTGTTCCCGGAGGCCACCATGTGCCGGTTCGGCGTCCCGCTGGGCCCGGTCGCCGAGCCTGTCGACGGCCCCTGGGCCGACGGTGTGCGGCGCATCGCGGACGAATCTCAGATCACCGTCGTCGCCGGCATGTTCACCCCGGCCGGCGACGGGCGGGTGAAAAACACGCTGCTCGCGGCGGCCCCCGGCCTGCCGGGCGCCCACTACGACAAGATCCACCTCTACGACGCGTTCGGCTTCACCGAATCGCGGACGGTCGCGCCGGGACACGAGCCGGTGGTGATCACGGTCGACGGCGTCGGGGTCGGGTTGACCGTTTGCTACGACATCCGTTTCCCGGAGCTCTACACCGAGTTGGCCCGCCGCGGCGCCCAGGTGATCGCCGTCTGCGCGTCCTGGGGCGCGGGCCCGGGCAAACTCGACCAGTGGACGCTGCTGGCCCGCGCCCGCGCGCTCGACTCGATGAGCTACGTCGCCGCCGCCGGTCAGGCGGACCCCGGTGCCGCGCAGGCGGAATCCGGATCGGGCGCACCGACCGGGGTCGGAGGCAGCCTGGTCGTTTCGCCGCTGGGCGAGGTCATCGCGTCGGCCGGCGCGGACCCGCAGCTCGTGGTGGCCGACGTCGACGTCGACAGGGTCGCCGAGGCGCGCAAAGCCGTCGCGGTCCTCAGCAACCGCTCGGCCTTTGCTCAGATTGATAGGGCAGAATCAGTACGGTGACGAACCCACAAGGACCCCCGAACCCGGACCCGTCGAAGTGGGCCCGTCGCTCCAACCAGGGACCGTTCGGCCAGCCCCCCACGGAACGGCCGACCGAGCGGATCAGCACCGGCGGCCCAGGTCAGATGCGGCCGCCACCGCCACCACCGCCGCCCACTCAGGCTCCCCCGCCGGGTCAGACCGAGCGATTCGGGACGCCCCAGCCGAACATGCAGCAACGCGGCTACCCGCCGCCGCCCACGCCGCCCACCGGACCGACGGAGCGGCTGGCCACTCAGCCCGGCGATGACGCCACCCCGGAGAAGAAGAAGCGCCGCTTCGGCCGTGACCCTGTCTCCGTGCTGCTGATCTTCATCATCGTGTTCGCGCTGATCATCGCCGGGCTCATCGGGGCCGAGCTGTACGTGCGCCACGTCGCGGACACCAAGGTCGCCCAAGCGGTGGCTTGCGAGGTCAAGGACCAGGCGACCGCGTCCTTCGGGGTGACGCCGCTGATGCTGTGGCAGCAGGCGACCAAGCACTACACCAACATCTCTGTGCAGACCGCCGGCAACAACATCCGCGACGCCAAGGGCATGAAGCTCTCGATCAACATCAACGACGTGCGGCTCAAGGACACGGCCAACTCGAAGGGCACCATCGGCTCACTGGACGCCACCATCAGCTGGACCAGTGACGGCATCAAGGAGTCGGTGCAGAGCGCGATCCCGGTGCTGGGCCCGTTCGTCACCAACACCGTGACCACCCGTCCCGCCGACGGCACCATCGAGCTGAAGGGCATGTTGGACAACATCACCGCCAAGCCGGTGGTGGAGGGCACCGGGCTGAAGCTGCAGATCGTCAGTTTCAACGCGCTCGGCTTCACGATGCCCAAGGAATCCGTGCAGTCGACGCTCGACGACTTCACCTCGAACCTGACCAAGAACTACCCGCTGGGCATCCGCGCCGACAGCGTGCAGGTCACCGACAAGGGTGTGACCAGCCACTTCTCGACGCGGAACGCCAGCATCCCCACCGGCAACAACAACGATCCCTGCTTCGCCAACCTCTGACGGTTCAGTCCCTTCGGCCGAGCCCGTCGAGCACTGTCCGGGTGCCCGAGAGGCCCAGCCGGGTCGCGCCGGCATCCAGCATCGCGAGCGCGTCCGCGGCGGTGCGGATGCCGCCGCTGGCCTTCACGCCCAGCCGGCCACCGACCGTGTCGGCCATCAGGGCGACCGCCCGCACAGAGGCGCCCCCGGTCGGGTGAAACCCGGTCGAGGTCTTGACGAAGTCGGCGCCGGCGTCTTCGGCGGCGCGGCACACCTGCGTCAGCGTGCGCTCGTCGGCCATCGCCAGCAACGCTGACGATTCCACGATCACCTTGAGCACGGCGCCGCCGACGGCGTTCCGCACGGCCGCGATGTCGGAGCGCACCGCGTCGACGTCGCCCGCCAGCGCCGCGCCGACGTCGATGACCAGGTCGACTTCGCAGGCGCCGGACGCCACGGCCAGGGCGGCCTCGTGGGCCTTGACCGCCGAAACATGCTTGCCCGACGGAAATCCCGCCACGCTGGCCACCCGCACGCCGGGGACGGCGTGCACCGCGACGGGAACCATGGGCGGCGAGACGCAGACCGCGTACACGCCCAGTTCGGCCGCCTCGGCGACCAGGGCGGTCACGTCGGCGGCGGTGGCTTCGGGTTTGAGCAGGGTGTGGTCGACGTAGGCCGCCAACTGTGCCCGGGTGGGGTGGCTGATCATCCGAACGATTCTTCCCGACCGCCCGGATTGCAGTCGGAGGCAACCATTTCCGCGTCGTCGACGACCGGGCGCCACGGCTCCAGGTTCCAGCTGGTCTTGCCGGGCCGAGCCAGTTCGGCGAACTGCCAGTGGCACAGGAACTGGGCCTGCATCCCGGGAGTGTCGGCATCGGGCGCCAGGGCGAGCACCTCGGCCCAGGCCTCGTCGGCCCACGCCGGGGACGCGGGGGTGCGGGAGGCGGCCCGGCCGGCCGCCGACGGGAAGACCCGCAGGCTGCTGCGGCCCTGCCACTGCGCCCACTCGGTGCGCTCGACAAAGGGCGGCGACAGCGCGGGCGGGTTCGGCCCCCCGGTGCCGGGGTCGGGATCGGGCGCGGCGATCGCGTGCGGTGTCGGGCAGCACACGGCGACGAGCGCGGCGGTCGCCGCCGTCAGCAGCACCCTCATCGCGCTAGCGCGACTTGCCCTGTATTTCCAGGAGTTTGGGCCGCACGTCGACCAGGTAGACACCGGCCGCGCAGGCCGCGATCGCCATGCCGAGCACGCCGAAGACGAAGCCCAGGATCGATGTCAGGGCGACGGCGCCGGCCAGGATCAGCAACCACACGGGCTTGGTCAGCTTGTCGGCGGCGGTATAGGCGTCGGGTCGCTGCAGCGCGGCATGCACGAACGCGTAGATCGCCGTGACCAAGACGGCGATCTGCAAAACCAGCATGACGGTACCCACGAGGTGGTTCACGCCTTCAAGCGTAGGCGGGCACCGTCGAAAACGTCGACTCCGAGTCACCCGGAGGCGACTCGGAGCCGAACGTCGTGCGAGTGTCGTACTACTTCTGGGTGACCTTCTTGGCCGCCGCCTTCTTGGCGGGAGCCTTCTTGGCCGGAGCCTTCTTGGCGGGGGCCTTCTTCGCGGGCGCCTTGCCGACGGCCTTCTGGGCCTTCTTGGCGGTCGCTTCGGCCTTGCCGGGCAGCTCGATGCCGACCAGCTTGGCGGCGCGCTCGCCGACGGCGCGGGTCTGCGACGCGACGGTGCCCAGCGCCTCCTGGGTCAGCTCGACGGCCTGGTCGACGTAGCCCTCGGCACGCGCCGAGGCGTCCTCGAACGCCGTCTGGCTGCGCAGCCGCTGCAGGGCCGCCTCGCCGCGCTCGACGAGTTCGTTGTACCGGCTGGTCGCCGCCTCGAGGTAGCCCTCGGCGGCTTTGCGCAGCTCTTCGGTGGTGAATTTGTCGCGCAGCTCGGTGAACTGCTCGGGCAGGTCCTCCTGAAGCTTGGTCAGGCGAGCGCGACGCTCTTCGACCCGGGTGCGGGTCTCGACGCGGGTCTCTTCGGCGCGCTCCCGCAGGCTGGCGATCAGGTCGTTAACCGTGGCCAGGGCCAGGTCGGCCGCGCCCAGGGCGGCGAGCAAAGGGGCCCGCAAGTCTTCGATGTTGGTGTTTTCCGCCATGGTTTTTCCTTTCATGGAGTTGTTGGCTTTGGCGTTTTGTTGTCAGGTGTCTGGTCGGAAAGCTAGGTGCAAACGTCTCCTTCGCAACTGGGGCCGCCAGAACCCGGGGTAGTCGTCCAGCGCTGAGCTGGAATCGGTAGATCCCTCCGTGTGGGGTAACCCCGGCGGCCGGTCGTCTATACATCACCAACCCGAAGCGCCTGTTCACTCGGTGTCGGGTTCGGTCGGACACTCCTCATCGGTGGATTCGTTTTGCTGGGTGAACGATGCGTAGATGTCGAGCAGGATCTGCTTTTGGCGCTCGGTGATCGCAGTGTCGGTGACGATCGCGTCCCGCACCTGACTCTTGTCGGTGGGTTCGAGGATCCCGGCGCGCACGTAGAGAACCTCGGCAGAAACCCGTAGGGCCTTCGCGATCTGGTTCAGGACGTCGGCGGAGGGTTTACGCAATCCACGCTCCACCTGGCTCAAATATGGATTGCTGACCCCGGACTTCTCGGCGAGCTGGCGCACCGAAACCTGCGCGAGTTCACGCTGGCTGCGGATGAAGCTGCCGATGTCAGAGGCCATGTCGGAGGCAGCGTTGGACACCTTGGCGGAGAGCTTCTCCTCGGGTGACATGGCGTGCTCCTGGTCGGGCGGTCGATCTTGACGCCACCAGGGTACAACAAGTGCTTGCTATTGCAAGCACTTGTTAGCACTGCTAGAAAAGCAGCTGCGCGACGGCGTAGATGACCAGGCCCGCCAACGAGCCGACCACCGTTCCGTTGATCCGGATGAATTGCAGGTCACGGCCCACGTGCAGTTCGATGCGCCGGCTGGCCTCCTCGGCGTCCCAGCGTTCGATGGTGTCGGTGATGATCGCTGTGATCTCCACCCCATATTGCGAGACCAGGTGCTGGGCCGCCCGAACGAGCCAGTTGTCGACCTTGTCGCGCAGGTCGACGTCGTCGCGCAGCGACTCCCCGATGCGGACGACCGTGTCGGCGATCCGCGTGCGCAGCGTGCTGGACGGGTCGTCCACACCCTCGAGCACCAGTCGTTTCAGCGTCGTCCACGCGGTCGCGGCGGCGTTGGCGATCTCGTCGCGCGCCATGAGCTGCTCCTTGATGGCGTCGGCACGCGCGATGGTGTCCGGGTCGTGCTGCAGGTCGTCGGCGAATTCGAACAGGAAACGGGTCGCCGACCGGCGCAGTTCGTGCTCGGGGTTGCGGCGCACCTTGTCGGTGAAGTCCATCAGCTCGCGGTGGATGCGATCGCCCACGAGGTGGTCGACGAAGCGCGGCGACCAGGTCGGCGAGTCACGCTCGACCACCCGCTGGATGACCTCGCCCGCGTTCAGCGACCACTGAAAGGCCCGGTCGGCCAGCAACTGGATCAGCGCCTCCTGCCGGTTCTCGGCCAGCAGGGTCGCCAGCACCCGGCCGACGGGCGGGCCCCATTGGGGTTCGGCGATGCGGCGCACGATCATCCGGTCGATCACCTGCTGGACGTCTTCGTCGCGCAGCAGCTCGACCAGCACGCGCAGCACCGTGGCCGTCTCGCTCGCCACCCGCTCGGCATGGGCGGCTTCCGACAGCCATTTCCCGAGCCGCCCGGACACCTCGGCGTCGCGCAGCTTGGTTTCCACCACCTCGGCCGACAGGAAGTTCTCCCGCACGAACGCGCCCAGACCCTCGCCCAGCTGGTCTTTCTTGCGTTTGATGATCGCGGTGTGCGGGATGGGTATGCCCAGCGGGTGCCTGAAGAGCGCGGTCACGGCGAACCAGTCCGCCAGCGCGCCCACCATCCCGGCCTCCGCGGCGGCACCGACGTAACCGACCCAGACGCCCACGCCGGCGTGCGCCTGGGCCCACCGGCAGGCGAGGAACACGCCGGTGGCGCCGATGAGGAAGCTCAGCGCCACCATCTTCATCCGGCGCAGCGCCACCCGTCGCTGCGCGTCGGCCTCTCGATCGGCGCCCGCGAAGGATTCGGCAAAAGAGGTGCGACCCCGGCCCCCGGCCGTCAACGGCGTCGCCGAAGGGGGCCTCGCCGTCGGCGGGCCGGACGCGTCGCCTCGCACCGAGGCTCTGTGTGCCACCACTTCATCATCTATGTTCCCGGCGATTGGTGTGACGACACTGGTTGCAGCCCCGACTTCGAGGCCACTTCACGCCCGGCCAGGACCACAAACCGGCCCGCCCACGCCGTAGTATCAAGGGCGTCTAGGGAATGGGAAATCGGCGATAGTGACAGAGCAAATCACGGTTGCGCACGCCAAAATGGATGGGCGCAAGCGGCGCTGGCATCAGCACAAGGTGGAGCGTCGTAACGAACTCGTTGACGGCACGATCGACGCGATCCGCCGGCTGGGCGGAACGCTGAGCATGGATGAGATCGCGGCAGAGATCGGCGTCTCCAAGACGGTGCTCTACCGCTACTTCGTCGACAAGAACGACCTCACCACCGCGGTGATGATGCGGTTCACCCAGACGACCCTGATTCCCAATATGGCTGCGGCGCTGACGTCCAACCTGGACGGCTTCGACCTGACCCGCGAGGTCATCCGGGTGTACGTCGAAACCGTCGCGAACGAACCGGAGCCGTACCGCTTCGTGATGGCCAACAGTTCCGCCAGCAAGAGCAAGGTCATCGCCGACTCCGAGCGGATCATCGCCCGCATGCTCGCGGTGTTGATGCGCCGTCGCATGCAGCAGGCGGGCATGGATACCGGCGGCGCGGAGCCCTGGGCCTTCCTGATCGTCGGCGGCGTGCAGCTGGCCACCCACTCCTGGATGTCCTATCCGCGGATGAGTCGCGACGAGCTGATCGACTACCTGACGATGCTGAGCTGGAATGCGCTGAAAGGGATCGTCGAGGTCGGCGGATCGCTGGAAAAGTTCCGCGAAGAGCCGCACCCGTCGCCCATCGTCCCGCCCCGGGACCCCGACGACGGGCTCGGGCTCCCAGGCGTTTAAGGCCTGGCGGCGCCGCCGGCGGTTTTCGGAATCGCGCCCGCTTATGTGAGGCTGGCACGCGCCCCGGGGTCTACGACTTCATCAGATTCAGGCGCTAGCATGCAGGAGAGCGTCGGGGGACGAAGCGGGGTATCTGTTCGGCCGTTCGGCCCTGCCCCCCGCAACAAGAAAGGCCCATGACGACATGTCTGTGCAGCTCACGCCGCATTTCGGAAACGTGCAAGCCCATTATGACTTGTCTGACGATTTCTTCCGCCTATTCCTGGACCCCACCCAGACCTACAGCTGCGCCTACTTCGAACGCGACGACATGACCCTGGAAGAGGCGCAGCTCGCCAAGATCGATCTGGCGCTGGGCAAGCTGAAGCTCGAGCCCGGGATGACGCTGCTGGACATCGGTTGCGGCTGGGGTGCCACCATGCGGCGGGCCATCGAGCGCTACGACGTCAACGTCGTGGGCCTGACGCTGTCGGAGAACCAGGCCGAGCACGTGCAGAAGTCCTTCGACCAGATGGACACCACCCGCACCCGTCGGGTGCTGCTGGAGGGCTGGGAGAAGTTCCACGAGCCGGTGGACCGCATCGTCTCGATCGGCGCGTTCGAGCACTTCGGCCGCCAGCGCTACGGGCGCTTCTTCAAGATGGCCTACAACGCGCTGCCGCCCGGCGGAATCATGTTGCTGCACACCATCGTTCGGCCGTCCTTCAAGGATGCGCGGGCGAAGGGTCTGAACCTGACCCGCGAGATCGTCGAGTTCTCGAAATTCATCCTGGCCGAGATCTTCCCGGGGGGCTGGCTCCCGACGCCGCAGACCGTCGGCGAGTACGGGGTCACCGTGGGTTTCGAGCTCACCCGCGTCCAGTCGCTGCGGCTGCACTACGCGAGGACGCTGGACCTGTGGGCCGCGGCGCTCGAGGCGAATCGGGAGCAGGCGCTCGCCATCCAGTCCCAAGAGGTTTACGACCGGTATATGAAGTACCTGACCGGCTGCGCCGAGCTGTTCCGCGACGGGTACACCGACGTCAATCAGTTCACGATGGAGAAGTAACCCGATCGACGGAAACAATCAGCCCCGAACGGATCGCCGTTCGGGGCTGACTTGACTGTCCTATTTGACCAACGTGAATTGCCCCACGTTGCTGATGCCCTTGCGGAAGAAATTCTCGCACCCGGTCAGATAGTGCATGTATTTGTCGTAGACCTCTTGGGACTGGATGGCGATCGCCTTGTCCTTGTTGGCTTCCAGATTGGCCGCCCAGATGTTGAGGGTCCGCGCGTAATGCTGCTGCAGCAACTGCACCCGCTCGACCGAAAAGCCCGCCGCCTCGCCGAACTTGAAAATGTCTTCCTGCGCCGGCAGCTGCCCGCCGGGGAAGATCTCCTGGCCGATGAATCGCGCGAATCGAATATCGCTCATCGTCAACGTGACGCCGAGCTCGGGATATTGCTGCCACTGATACATCAGAATCGTGTGCAAAAGCATCCGGCCGTCGTCGGGAAGGACGTCGTAGGCGATGTCGAAAAATGCGGGATAGCGTTCCATTTTGAACGCCTCGAAGGCGCCGATCGTCACGATCCGGTCGACCTTGTCCTCGAACTCTTCCCAGCCCTGCAGGCGCACCTCGATGTTGCGGTCCGTCGGCAATCCGGACAGCAATTTTTTGCTGTACTCGAATTGGTTGCGGCTCAGCGTGATTCCGATGACGTTGACGTCGTATTTCTCGACGGCCCGTTTGAGCGCGCCGCCCCAACCGCAGCCGATGTCCAGCAGCGTCATCCCGGGCTCGAGGTTCAGCTTTCCCAGCGCCAAGTCGAATTTTGCAATCTGGGCCTCTTCGAGGGTCATGTCGTCGCGCTCGAAGTAGGCGCACGTGTAGCCCATGGTGGGGTCGAGAAACAATGCGAAAAATTCGTCCGAGACGTCGTAGATTGACTGCGACTCCTCGTAATACGGCTCGAGCCTCGTCATCCTCGGTACATACCTTTCGTCCTATTCAACGCGAGCATATTAGCCGACGGTTAGCAGCAGGCAGTGTCAGCCACCTCGCGGTATGCCATCGGATCGGTCAGTACCGGTAAAAGCCCTGACCCGTTTTCTTGCCCAGCCGGCCGGCCTCCACCATCCGCAGCAACAGCGGCGGCGGCCCATAGTGCGGCTCCTTGAACTCCTCGAACATCTTGTCGGCGATCAGTTTCAAGGTGTCCAGGCCGACCAGGTCGGACAGGCGCAACGGGCCCATCGGGTGTGACAGTCCGGCCACCACGGCTTTGTCCACGTCTTCGACGGTGGCGAAGCCAGCCTCCACCATACGGATCGCCGACAGCAGGTACGGCACCAGCAAGGCGTTCACCACGAATCCCGACCGGTCCGAGCAGCGCACCACCTGCTTGCCCAGGACCGCGCTCGCGAATTCCTCGGTGCGGGCGGCGGCGGCTTCGTCGGTGACCAGCGTGCTGACCAGCTCGACCAGCGGCAGCACCGGGACCGGGTTGAAAAAGTGCAGACCCAGCACGCGTTGCGGGTTCTTGGTGGCCGCGGCGATCTTCATGATCGGGATGCTCGAGGTGTTGGACGCCAGCACCGCGTCGGGATCGGTGATCACCCGGTCGAGTTCGGCGAAAACCTGCGCCTTGACGGCGTCGTCTTCGATGATCGCTTCGATGACCAGTTGACGGTCGGCGAGGTCCTTCAGGTCTGTGGTGAAGGTGAGCTTGCTCAGCGCGCGGTCGCGTTCGCGCTCGGTGACCTTGCCGGCGCTGACGCCGCGCTCGAGCGACTTGACGATGCGGTTGCGTCCCGCCGTGATGAGGGCCTCGGTGGTCTCGAACACCGTCACGTCGACGTCGGCGCGGACCGAAACCTCGGCGATGCCGGACCCCATCTGGCCGGCCCCGACTACCCCTACTCGCTGAATCGCTGCGTCACTCACTGAATTCTCTCCGGTTCTCTGCGGTGAACGTATCGCATTGCACCGCAATAGGCCCCGCCCAGGATTGGCTGGGCGGGGCCTACGCTACTTCATCTCATTCTCGGTACGACGAGCGTGTACTCAGCGCGAAAATTCGGCCGAATTCTCGCCACAGGTGCACGCTCGGCGCTTGCGGGCCGCTCAATCTCAGTGACTCGAGCCGTCGGTTTCACTTCGTCCTCGCGGCATGCGCCGCTCAATCTCAGTGAAACTGGCCCTCTTCGGTGGAGCCGGTCAGCGCGGTGGTCGACGAGGTCGGGTCGACCGTGGTGGCGATGCGGTCGAAGTAACCGGCACCCACCTCGCGCTGGTGCTTGGTCGCGGTGTAGCCACGCTCCTCGGCGGCGAACTCGCGCTCCTGCAGCTCGACGTAGGCGCTCATCTGGTTGCGGGCGTAGCCGTAGGCCAGATCGAACATCGAGTAGTTCAGGGCGTGGAAGCCGGCCAGCGTGATGAACTGGAACTTGAATCCCATTGCGCCAAGCTCCTTTTGGAACTTCGCGATGGTGGAGTCGTCAAGGTGCTTCTTCCAGTTGAACGACGGCGAGCAGTTGTAGGCCAGCATCTGGTCGGGGAACTCGGACTTGACGCCCTCGGCGAACTTGGCGGCCAGCTCGAGATCCGGAGTACCGGTCTCCATCCAGATCAGGTCGGAGTACGGCGCATACGCCTTGGCCCGCGCGATGCAGGGCTCCAGGCCGTTGCGGACCCGGTAGAAGCCCTCCTTGGTGCGCTCACCGGTGATGAACGGCTGGTCGCGCTCGTCGACGTCGGAGGTGATCAGCGTGGCCGCCTCGGCGTCGGTCCGGGCGATGACGACGGTCGGAACGTCGCACACGTCGGCGGCCAGTCGGGCCGAGGTCAGGGTGCGGATGTGCTGCTGGGTCGGGATCAGCACCTTGCCGCCCAGGTGACCACACTTCTTCTCCGAAGCCAGCTGGTCCTCCCAGTGCGAGCCCGCGACACCGGCCGCGATCATGGCCTTCTGCAGCTCGTAGACGTTGAGCGCGCCACCGAAACCGGCCTCACCGTCGGCGACGATGGGCGCCAGCCAGTTCTTCACCGAGGTGTCGCCCTCGACCTTGGCGATCTCGTCGGCGCGCAGCAGCGCGTTGTTGATCCGGCGGACCACCTGCGGCACCGAGTTGGCCGGGTAGAGGCTCTGGTCGGGGTAGGTGTGCCCGGACAGGTTCGCGTCACCGGCGACCTGCCAACCGGACAGGTAGATGGCCTTGAGGCCGGCACGCACCTGCTGGACGGCCATGTTGCCGGTCAGCGCGCCGAGGGCGTTGATGTATTCGAGATCGTGGAGCTGCTCCCACAGCACCTCGGCGCCGCGGCGGGCCAGGGTGGCCTCCTCGACGACGGTGCCCTGCAGGGCGACGACGTCCTTGGCGCTGTAGGTGCGGGTGACATCCTTCCACCGCGGGTTGGTGTCCCAGTCCTTCTGGATCTGTTCGGCGCTCTTGGGGGTGCCAACGACAGACATTGGGCATGCTCCTTCACGATCTTCACTACTGAGTTGCTGAACGCCTCACCGGCGGTAGCTAGTGGCTCAACTTCACTGGTGTGCTAACTCGAAGATGGCACAGCTCAAGGGGGGCGGTCCACCCGTTTAAGTTGCCAATTTCAGTAACGGGAACGCGTGAATTTGCGAAGCTTGCTAAGTTGCTAACTAACTTAACCGTTTCAGAAGCTACCCGTCAGTAACCCCAAAGCCGCAGGTCACCGCGCAATTTAACCGGGACGCTTGTCCCGTTAGCGAGCAAAGATCGCGGCGACGGCTTTCGTCTCGTCACCGACGGCGTATGTGAGCGTTGTAACAGCGCGGTCGGCCAGGCCGGGACCGAATTGCTCGGTGGATCCGGCGGGGTGAACGTGCGAAATGATCTCCAGCTTGTCGCCCAGCGCCACCGGCGCCTCGTGCTCGATCGTGATGCGCAACGGCGCCCGCATCAGCTCGGTGTGCGAGGCCAGGTAGTCCTCGACCACGCTCCAGTACACCGAGTTGTTCATGTGGTCGAACAGGTCGATGTCGGTGACCCGGACGGGAAACTCGTGGATCTCGGTCGCGTCGTCCCGGCCGCCCGGCTTCAGATAGGACCTCCACCGCAACCGATCCACCGACGTCGTCTTGTGCAGGCCCGCCAGGAAGTCGTCGGCGATGCGCGAGGGCATCTGGGTTTCCCGGTTGATGTTGATCCAGAAGGCCTCGGACTCGATGAGCCCGCTGCTGCGCTTGCCGTCGATGCGGACCCGCATCTCGCACCACCGATTGGAGGTGCCCGAGCACCACCTGCGCATCCGCAGCATGTCGCTGAACTCGACCGGCCGGATCAGGTCGATCATGGTGCGCCGGACGATCCACAGCGGATGGGTCTCCTCGAAACCCATCTCGCGCAGCTGGTCCTGGCCGATGTCCTGGATGTGGCGGCACGCGGCGTCCAGCCGCAACCGGCCCGTGCGGTCGATATCGCCGACCCGCAACGGCCACTGGCGGTCGAAAACGTCAGGGTGACCGTCGGGCACCGGCATCAGTTGTTTATCCAGGCTCACGGCCACACTCCCCGCTGTTCCCCGTTTATTCCTCGGGGTTACCCCAGGTTAAGGCCCAGGGTCCCGGTCGAATAATGCCAACGAGGCGCGGCGAACACCAATCGCGACGCGCCAGGCCGGCTGCCAACTCTGCGAACCATGTCTTCACAAGGCCCGGTAACCTCGGTGAAGTGTCCAAGACGTTCGTCGGCTCGCGGGTCCGCCAGCTGCGCAACGAGCGCGGGTTTTCCCAGGCCGCGCTGGCTC
Organism: Mycobacterium sp. NTMscope_Eco_3; assembly: GCF_976985685.1. Lineage (NCBI taxonomy): Bacteria > Bacillati > Actinomycetota > Actinomycetes > Mycobacteriales > Mycobacteriaceae > Mycobacterium > Mycobacterium sp. NTMscope_Eco_3. Next base: position 4,740,897 of record NZ_CDRJYZ010000001.1, read on the forward strand.
AGATGCTGGAGATTTCCCCCAGCTACCTCAATCAGATCGAGCATGACGTTCGCCCGCTGACGGTGGCCGTGCTGCTGCGCATCAGCGAGGTGTTCGGGGTGGACGCCACGTTCTTCTCGTCGCAGGACGACACCCGGCTGGTCGCCGAGCTGCGCGAGGTCACCATGGACCGGGACCTGGACATCGACGTCGACCCGACCGAGGTCGCCGAGATGGTCAGCGCTCATCCCGGGTTGGCGCGGGCGGTGGTCAACCTGCACCGCCGCTACCGGATCACCACGGCGCAGCTGGCGGCCGCCACCGAGGAGCGGTACTCCGACGGCAGCGGCAGCGGGTCGATCACCATGCCGCACGAGGAAGTGCGCGACTACTTCTACCAACGGCAGAACTACCTGCACGAGCTGGACACCGCCGCCGAGGACCTCACCATCAAAATGCGGTTGCACCACGGCGATCTGGCCCGGGAGTTGACCCGCCGGCTCACCGAGGTACACGGGGTGCACATCAACCGGCGCATCGATCTCGGCGACACCGTGCTGCACCGCTACGACCCCGCCACCAAGACCCTGGAAATCAGCAACCACCTCTCGCTGGGGCAGCAGGTGTTCAAGATGGCCGCCGAACTGGCCTATCTCGAGTTCGGTGATCTGATCGATGACCTGGTCGCGCAGGGCAAGTTCACCAGCGACGAGTCGCACACGCTGGCCCGGCTCGGTCTGGCCAACTACTTCGCCGCGGCCGCCGTGCTCCCCTACCGCCAATTCCACGACGTCGCAGAGAATTTCCGCTATGACGTCGAGCGGTTGTCCTCGTTCTACTCGATCAGCTACGAGACCATCGCGCACCGGCTCTCGACGATGCAGCGCCCGTCAATGCGCGGGGTGCCGTTCTCGTTCGTCCGGGTCGACCGCGCCGGAAACATGTCAAAACGCCAGTCCGCCACCGGTTTTCACTTCTCCTCCAGCGGCGGCACCTGCCCGCTGTGGAACGTCTACGAGACGTTCGCCAACCCGGGCAAGATCCTGGTCCAGATCGCCCAGATGCCCGACGGCCGCAACTACATGTGGGTGGCCCGCACCGTGGAACGCCGCGCGGCCCGGTATGGTCAGCCCGGTAAGACCTTCGCGATCGGCTTGGGCTGCGAGCTTCGCCACGCGCACCGGCTCGTCTACTCGGAAGGACTCGACTTGTCGGGGGAAATCTCCACACCGATCGGCGCGGGCTGCCGGGTCTGCGAACGCGACAACTGCCCGCAGCGCGCCTTCCCGGCGCTCGGACGCGCGCTCGACCTCGACGAGCATCGCAGCACCGTGTCCCCCTACCTGGTGACGCAACCGTGAGCCACCCACCCGCCGAGGGCCGCATCCCGCCGGGACGATTCCGCCAACTGGGACCGATCAACTGGGTGATCGCGAAGCTGGGCGCGCGCACCGTGCGCGCCCCGGAGATGCACCTGTTCACCACCCTGGGCCAGCGCCAGTTGCTGTTCTGGACGTGGCTGGCCTACGGGGGCCGGCTGCTGCGCGGCAAGCTCCCGACCGTCGACACCGAGTTGGTGATCCTGCGGGTCGGGCACCTGCGGGGGTGCGAATACGAACTGCAGCACCATCGCCGGATGGCGCGGGCGGCCGGGCTGGACGCGGACGTGCAGGCCGCGATCTTCGCGTGGCCCGAGCGGCTGGACCCGGTCGAGGGGCGCCTGACCGTGCGTCAGCAGGCGCTGCTGGCGGCGACGGACGAGTTCGTCAAGGACCGGGCCGTCACCGACGCCACCTGGCGCCAGCTGGCGACCCACCTGGATCGGCGGCAGCTCATCGAATTCTGCTTGCTGGCAAGCCAATACGACGGGCTCGCCGCGACAATGGCCACGCTCGAGATTCCGTTGGACAATCCGCGCGAGCTATAGGTAGACGTCGGCGAGGATAGCCAGCGTCAGGACCACGGGAAGCACCGGCAGCGCGAAGGCGAACGCGGCCCGGGCCCGCCTCCCGCGCCGGCGCTGCCAGACGCCCCAGATGCCGGCGCCGATTCCCAGCACCACCGATGCGAGCAGCACCAGCGGGCCCCACTGGCCCGCCGTCGCGTTGTCCCCGGTCGAAATGCCCAGCAACCACACGACATAACCGGTCGCCAGGCCACCGAGGGCGCCCGCGATCGTCTGAGGCGTGACGGTGCGAATCATGCGCGACTCAGAAATTGATCATGTGTCCGGTCAGGCCGTGGAAGCATTCCTGCAGCGCCTCGGACATGGTCGGGTGGGTGTGCACGTTGCGGGCCAGCTCGGTGGCGGTCAGATCCCACTTCTGCGCCAGCGTCAGCTCCGGCAGCAGCTCGGAGACGTCGTGGCCCACCAGGTGTCCGCCCAGCAGCTCACCGTATTTGGAGTCGGCGATCAGCTTGACGAACCCGCTGGGGTCGCCCACACCGTGGGCCTTGGCGTTCGCGGTGAACGGGAACTTCGCCACCACCACGTCGTAGCCTTCGTCGCGGGCCTGCTCCTCGGTGAGGCCGAAGCTGGCGACGTTGGGCTGGCAGAACGTCGCGCGCGGCATCATCCGGTAGTCGCCGAGCGCCAAAGTCTCTGCGCCGGCGATGGTTTCGGCCGCCACCACGCCCTGGGCCTCGGCCACGTGGGCCAGCTGCAGCTTGCCGGTGACGTCGCCGATGGCGTAGATGTGCTCGATGTTGGTGCGCATGTAGTCGGTGATGCCGATGGCCTTGCGGTCGGTCAGCGCGACCCCGGCCGCCTCCAGGCCGAAGCCCTCGACGTTGGGCGCAAACCCGATGGCCTGCAACACCTTCGCGGCCTTGAGCTCTTGGGTGTTGCCGTCCTTGCTGACGACCACCGTCACTTCGGCACCGTTGTCGGAGATCGACTCGACCTTGGTTCCGGTGAGGATCTTGACGCCCAGCTTCTTGAACTGCTTCTCGATTTCCTTGGACACCTCGGCGTCCTCGTTGGGCAGCGCGCGCGGCAGGAACTCCACGATGGTCACCTCGACGCCGTAGTTGCGCAGCACGTAGCCGAACTCCATGCCGATGGCACCGGCGCCGGCGATAACGATCGACTCCGGCAGCTCGCGGGACAGGATCTGCTCTTCGTAGGTGACCACGTTGGCCGACAGCGAGGTGCCCGGAACCAGCCGGGTGCTGCTGCCGGTCGCGATGATGGCGTTGTCGAACGTGACGGTCTCGGTGCCGCCGTCGTTGAGCTCGACCGACATGGTGTTGGCGTCGGTGAACCGGCCGTAGCCGTGAATCTCGGTGATCTTGTTCTTCTTCATCAGGAAGTGCACGCCGGCGACGCGGCCCTCGGCCACCTTGCGGCTGCGGTCGAAGGCGACCCCGTAGTCGAAGGTCGCCTCGCCGCTGATGCCAAAGGTCTTGGCCTCTTTGGTGAAGATGTGCGCGAGCTCGGCATTGCGCAGCAGCGCCTTGGACGGAATGCAGCCGACGTTGAGGCAGACCCCACCCCAGTACTTCGGCTCGACAACCGCGGTGGAAAGCCCCAGTTGTGCGGCGCGAATGGCCGCGACATATCCGCCTGGACCGGCCCCGAGGACGACGACGTCATAGTGAGAAGTCACGAGCCCACCCTAGTGGGCCAGGGCCCCTGGTGGCCGCCCGGGCGAGGCCTCAATAGGGAATGACGCCGACGAGACAGTGGCCCACTCGCTCGCAGTAGTAATAGCCGTACAACGGCGCCGCGCCGGCCACGGCGGCGAACGGCCCGGACAGCACCGCCACCGACAGCGCCGAAACCAGTGGCCTGCCGTGCACCATCGCGAGCATCACGGCGCCGACCACGCACAGCGACACGTAGACCAGCACCGCGAACAGCGCCGGGGTCTTGTCGACCGAGTTGTACCACCACGAGAACAGACCCAGCCCGACCACGGCCGCGGCGGCCCAGACACCGAGGAGCAGCAGGGCCAACTTCCACCACTTGACGTAGAGGTAGCGACCGGGGACGGTCACCGACTGCACCGGGCCGACGGGCCCCGCGGGAACCTCGGGTTCGGGCTCCTCGGACTCGGGTTCGGTTGCGGCGGGCCGCCCGCCGGTGTCCTCGGCCTCCTCGTCGGAGTCGGAGTCGGAATCGAAGTCGGGGACCCACGATTGCGTGCCGGTGTCCTCGGCCTGGTCGTCATCGTCGGAGAAGTCCGGCACGAAGGCCTCGGTCCCGGGGCTCGCCGCGTCCTTGTCGTCAGGCACCGGCGGTCACCCGCAACGCGACGAGCACACCGAACCAGCCCGGCGCCACCGCCAGGATGAACGCCCCCAGTGCGGTGACCCAGCGGCGCCCGGAAAACAGGATCATCGTCAGCCCGACGACGCCGGGGACGCCGACCACCGACGCGATCGCGATGTCCGGGCGGACGCTGGCGTGGACCACCACGGTGTACGCCACGCACGCCAGTGCCCCGACCGCGCTTCCGATCAGCATGGCGCCGGCCAGTAACCAGGGACGGGGCAGGGGAATCACTTTCTCGACTGTACTGCGGTTACCGAGGCTCAGGGCATGTCTGCGCGCCCGCGTCGGCCACCACCGGACCCCGTGTCGCAGGGCGTTCACCACGCTCGTAACCCGCGCCCGTGATGACCGGCACGCCGGCCAAAGACGCCTGTTCTGCTGCCGTGAAAACGCGACCGCGGGACAGGAACCGGACGCCGTCGGGCGCCTCGAGACTGAACCCGCCACCGCGACCGGGCACCACGTCGATCACCAACTGGGTGTGCTTGTCGCGATAGTGGGCGGCGTATTGCGGGCCCGAAATCCACACCGGCACCCCGTCGGACCCGACGTCGAGCACGCCCAGCAGGACGTCGCGATCGCCGACGAGGAAGTCGCCGAGCGGATAACACATCGGCGACGACCCGTCGCAGCAGCCGCCGGACTGGTGAAACATCACCGGCCCGTGCGCCGCCTGCAGCCGCGTGAGCACCTCGGCGGCCGGGGCGGTGATGGCCACTCCTGGTGGCGCGAGACCCTTGGCGCCGCTCCTCCTCATCGCTTCGCTCTGCATCGTCGCCGGCGCGTCAGAAGAACCCTTGCGCCTTTTCGGAGTAGGACACCAGCATGTTCTTGGTCTGCTGGTAGTGGTCGAGCATCATCTTGTGGTTCTCCCGGCCGATGCCGGACTGCTTGTAGCCGCCGAACGCCGCGTGGGCGGGATAGACGTGGTAGCAGTTCACCCACACCCGGCCGGCCTGGATGTCGCGGCCGGCCCGGTAGGCGGTGTTGCCGTCGCGGCTCCACACCCCCGCGCCCAGGCCGTAGAGGGTGTCGTTGGCGATCGAGATGGCGTCGTCGTAATCGGAGAACGACGTCACCGCCACCACCGGCCCGAAGATCTCCTCCTGGAAGACGCGCATCGTGTTATCGCCGCCCAGGATCGTGGGTTGCATGTAGAAGCCGCCGGACAGGTCACCGCCGAGCTCGGCGCGCTCGCCGCCGGTGATCACCTTGGCGCCCTCGTCCTTGCCGATTTCGATGTAGGACAACACCTTTTCGAGCTGGTCGTTGGACGCCTGCGATCCCAGCATGGTCTCGGAGTCCAGCGGGTCGCCCTGCCGGACCGCCTTGGTGCGGATCGCGGCCAGCTCCAGGAATTCGTCGTAGATGTCGGCCTGGACCAGGCTGCGCGACGGGCAGGTGCACACCTCGCCCTGGTTGAGGGCGAACATCGTGAAGCCCTCCAGCGCCTTGTCCTGATAGTCGTCGGCCTTGGCCATCACGTCGGCGAAGAAGATGTTGGGGCTCTTGCCCCCGAGTTCCAGGGTGACCGGGATCAGGTTCTGCGACGCGTACTGCATGATCAGTCGCCCGGTGGTGGTCTCGCCGGTGAACGCGATCTTGGCGATCCGGTTGCTCGACGCCAGCGGCTTGCCGGCCTCGGCGCCGAACCCGCTGACGACGTTGATCACCCCGGGCGGCAGCAGGTCGCCGATCAGCGACATCAGGTAGAGCACCGAAACCGGTGTCTGCTCAGCGGGTTTGAGCACCACCGCGTTGCCCGCCGCCAGCGCGGGCGCCAGTTTCCAGGCACCCATCAGGATGGGGAAGTTCCACGGGATGATCTGCCCGACCACGCCGAGCGGCTCGTGGAAGTGGTAGGCGACGGTGTCGTCGTCGATCTGGCTCAGCGAGCCCTCCTGCGCGCGCAGCGCCGCGGCGAAATACCGGAAGTGGTCGGCCGCCAAGGGAATGTCGGCGGCCAGCGCCTCGCGGATCGGCTTGCCGTTGTCCCAGACCTCGGCCACCGCCAGCGCGGCGGTGTGTTCGTCGATGCGGTCGGCGATCTTGTTCAGGATCGCGGCCCGCTCGGCCGGCGCCGTCTTGCCCCACGCCGGCGCGGCCGCGTGGGCGGCGTCGAGCGCCTTGTCGACGTCGGCCTCATCCGAGCGGGCGACCTCGCAGAACGTCTGGCCGGTGACCGGTGTCGGGTTCTCGAAGTAGCGCCCCCGCGCCGGCGGAACCCACTGCCCCCCGATGAAGTTCTCGTAGCGAGACTCATACGACATCAACGCCCCGGCAGAACCTGGACGTGCGAAAACAGTCATCTGCTCTCACTCCTCATTCGGCTGTGTAATACACCTCACAGTACCGCCGCGGCCACAATGGCTTCCATGGCTTCCATCACGCCGCAAGCGCGCACCGACCCGCAAGACGGCCAAGACCCCTACCTCTGGCTCGAGGACGTCACCGGTGACGACGCGCTGGATTGGGTGCGCGCGCGCAACGAGCCGACGCTCGCGCGCTTCCGCGACACCGATTTCGAGCGGATGCGCACCGAGGCGCTCGAGGTGCTCGACACCGACGCCCGCATCCCCTACGTGGTGCGCCGCGGCGAGTACCTCTACAACTTCTGGCGCGACGCCGCCAACCCCCGCGGGCTGTGGCGGCGCACCACGCTGGACAGTTACCGCACCGACGCCCCCGAGTGGGACGTGCTGATCGACGTCGACGAACTGGGCCGGGCCGACGGCGAGAAATGGGTGTGGGCCGGCGCCGCCGTCATCTACCCCGAGTACACCCGGGCGCTGATCAGCCTCTCCCGCGGCGGTTCGGACGCCTCCATCGTGCGCGAATTCGATATGCTGACAAGGGAATTCGTGAAAGACGGCTTCGACCTGCCGGAAGCCAAGTCGCAGGTCAGCTGGGAGGATCCCGACACCGTCCTGGTCGGCACCGACTTCGGCGCAGACAGCCTCACCGAGTCCGGCTATCCGCGGGTGGTCAAGCGGTGGCGCCGAGGCACGCCCCTGGCCGAGGCCGAAACCGTCTTCGAGGGCGCCCGTTCCGACGTGAACGTGGCGGCCAGCGCCAGCCGGATTCCCGGTTTCGAACGCACCCTGATCGGCCGGGCCCTGGACTTCTGGAACGAAGAGCTCTACGAGCTGCGCGGCCCGGAACTCATCCGCATCGACACCCCCACCGACGCCAGCGTCAGCCTGCACCGCGAATGGCTGCTGGTCGAGTTGCGCAGTGACTGGTTCTTCGGCGACACGACCTATCGCGCCGGATCGCTGCTGGCCGCCGACTACGAGGAATTCCTCGCCGGCACAGCGCAATTGCAAGTCGTCTTCGAACCCGACGAGCACACCGCGCTCAACCACTACGCGTGGACCCGCGACCGGCTGTTGATCGTCTCGCTCCTCGACGTGGCCAGCCGCGTCGAGATCGCCACGCCGCCATCGCGTGACGACCCGCTGCGCCCGGCTCCGCCGCGCTTGCGATCGTCACGGGGGGGCTGGCGCCGCGAACCGGTGGCCGGGATTCCCGCCGCCACCAACACCGTCGTCGTCTCCGCCGACGACACCGGCGACGAGTTCTTCCTGGATTCCAGCGGATTCGACTCTCCGTCCCGGCTGATGCGGGGCACCGACGACGGGGCCCTCGAGCCGCTCAAGTCCGCCCCGGCGTTCTTCGACGCCGAAAACATCTCCGTGGCACAGCATTTCGTGAAGTCGCAGGACGGCACGCCGATCCCCTACTTCGTGGTGCGGCCCGGCGGCCCGGCGTCCGATGCGCCGGCGCCCACCCTGCTCTACGGCTACGGCGGATTCGAATCGTCGAACACTCCCGGTTACAGCGGCGTGCTCGGCAGGCTGTGGCTGGCCCGCGGCGGCACGTACGTGCTGGCCAACATCCGCGGCGGCGGCGAATACGGTCCCGGCTGGCACACCCAGGCGATACGCGAGGGGCGGCACAAGGTTGCCGAGGACTTCGCCGCCGTGGCAACCGATTTGGTGGACCGCGGCATCACCACGGTCGAGCAGCTCGGGGCGCAGGGCGGCAGCAACGGCGGCCTGCTGATGGGCATCATGCTGACCCGGTACCCGGAGAAATTCGGCGCGCTGGTGTGCAGCGTGCCGCTGCTGGACATGAAGCGCTATCACCTGTTGCTCGCCGGCGCCTCGTGGGTGGCCGAATACGGGGACCCGGACAATCCCGACGACTGGGAGTTCATCGCCGAATACTCGCCGTACCAAAACATTTCGGCGACGCGCCGGTACCCGCCGGTGCTGATCACCACGTCGACCCGCGATGACCGGGTGCACCCGGGCCACGCCCGCAAGATGACGGCGGCGCTCGAGGCGGCGGGCCAGCCGGTGTTCTACTACGAGAACATCGAGGGCGGCCACGCCGGCGCCGCCGACAACGAGCAGGTCGCGTTCAAGTCGGCGCTGACCTACTCGTTCCTGTGGCAAATGCTCGCGCGGCCATAGGATCGTCGACGTGTCAGCGATCCAACGCATCGAACTCACCCTGCTGGCGACGGGACTGATCTTCATCCTGGCCTCGGCGGCGCAGGCGCGGTACCGCTTCGTAAAGCATCGCCGCGCCGGCCGGAGGTTTTACTGGGCGACCGCGATCATCGGCATCGTCTGCTTCGCGATCGGGACCGGTCAGCTGTGGCCCAACGGCGTCGTCGTGGCGGCGATCTTCTCGGCCATCGTCGCGTTCTCGGCCTACCTCACCACCCCGTACCTGAAGATCGGCGGGCGGATCTACGCCTCCTCGCCGGAAAACCGCGAGGCCGACCCGCCCACCGAGGAGGGCTAGCGATGCCCGACTTCGAGACAGTCCTGTACAAGGCGGACGGCCCGGTCGCCACCATCACGCTGAACCGGCCCGAGCAGCTGAACACGATCGTGCCGCCCATGCCCGACGAGATCGAGGCCGCCGTCGGCCTGGCCGAGCGGGACCCGTCCGTCAAGGTCATCGTGCTGCGCGGGGCGGGCCGGGCGTTTTCCGGCGGCTACGACTTCGGCGGCGGATTCCAGCACTGGGGCGAGTCCATGATGAGCGACGGGAAATGGGACCCCGGCAAGGACTTCGCGATGGTCAGCTCCCGCGAGACCGGACCGACGCAAAAGTTCATGGCCATCTGGCGGGCGTCAAAACTGGTGATCGCCCAGGTGCACGGCTGGTGCGTGGGCGGGGCCAGCGACTACGCGCTGTGCGCCGATCTCGTCATCGCCAGCGAGGACGCCGTGATCGGCACCCCCTACAGCAGGATGTGGGGCGCGTACCTGACCGGGATGTGGCTCTACCGGCTGAGCCTGGCCAAGGTGAAGTGGCACTCGCTGACCGGCCGGCCCCTGACCGGCGTGCAGGCCGCCGAGATCGAGTTGATCAACGAGGCGGTGCCCTTCGAGCGCCTCGAAGCGCGGGTGGCCGAGATCGCCGCCGAGCTGGCGCAGATCCCCTTGTCGCAGCTGCAGGCGCAGAAGCTGATCGTCAACCAGGCCTACGAGAACATGGGCCTGGCCTCTACCCAGACGCTCGGCGGCATCCTCGACGGCCTGATGCGCAATACGCCCGAGGCCCTGGGCTTCATCAAGGCCGCCGAGACAGAGGGCGTGCGGGCCGCCGTCGCGCGCCGCGACGGCCCGTTCGGGGACTACAGCCAGGCCCCGCCGGAGCTGCGGCCAGACCCCTCGCACGTCATCGTCCCTGATCGGGACTGATACTGAGCCAGGCTAGGGATCCGCTGGCAGTGAGCTGGGAAATATCCGCGTCGGGCCAAAAAGTGCTACCGTAACGGCTATGTCTCGGCTGAGTACTGGCCTGCGTGCAGGCGCCGCGTTCCTTGCTCTGGGTGTTACCGCTGCGATCTTCCCGTCGACCGCGGTAGCCGACTCCACGGAGGATTTCCCGATCCCCCGCCGAATGATCAACACCACGTGCGACGCCGAGCAGATCCTGGCGGCAACCCGGGACACCAGCCCGGTGTACTACCAGCGCTACATGATCGACTTCAACAACCACCCCAACGTGAACCAGGCCGCCATCGACAAGGCCCACTGGTTCTACGCGTTGTCACCGGCGGACCGCCGGAACTACTCCGAGAACTTCTATGCGCCACAGTCCGATCCGCTGTGGCTGGCCTGGCCCAACCACATGAAGATCTTCTGGAACAACAAGGGCGTGGTCGCCAAGGCCACCGACATCTGCAACACATACCCGCCCGGCGACATGTCGGTGTGGAACTGGTCGTAATCCACATGGCCGCCTGACGGCCCGCGAGACTGCAACTGCCGACGCGTTTCCCACGAGGAAGGCGTCGGCAGTTACATTTTCGCGAAATGTGAACCGGCGGCCCCGTCAGCGCGGCTGTACCAGTCCGCCCGCCGGGTGCTCCTCGACGTCGTTGAGGATCAGCTCGCGCACGGCACGACGCGGCCCGTACGGGCGCAGCATGGTGCTGGCCGGCCGTGGCCGCACGTGCTGCGGCCACCAGAACCAACGCCCGAGCAGGGTGGCCAGCGACGGTGTCATGAACGACCGCACGATCAAGGTGTCGAACAGGAGACCCAGCGCGATCGTCGTACCCACCTGGGCCATCACCAGCAGCGGGCTGAACATGAACGTGGCCATGGTGGCGGCGAACACCAGGCCGGCGGAGGTCACCACCGAGCCCGAACCGGCCATCGCGCGGATCGTCCCGGTTTTGAGCCCGGCGTGGATTTCCTCTTTGAACCGCGATATCAGCAGCAGGTTGTAGTCCGAGCCGACCGCCAGCAGCAGGATGACCGCCATCGCCAGCACCATCCAGTGCAATTTCATACCCAGGATGTACTGCCATAAGAGCACGGAGAGTCCGAATGAGGCGCCCAGCGACAGCAACACCGTCCCGACGATCACGACGGCCGCCACGACGCTTCGGGTGATCACCAGCATGATGACGAAAATCAAAGTGGCCGCGGCGATTCCGGCGATCAGCAGGTCGATGTCGGAGCCGTCGTGCATGTCCTTGTACGTCGCGGCGGTGCCGCCGAGGTAAACCTTGGCGCCCTCCCAGGGCGTGCCCTTGATCGCCTCGTGCACGGCCTGCTTGATCGGCTCGATGTGGTTGATGCCTTCCGGAGTCGCCGGGTCGCCTTCATGGGAGATGATCAGCCGGACGGCGTGCCCGTTCGGCGAGATGAACTGTTTGAGACCCCGCGCGAAATCCGGGCTCTTGAACGCCTCCGGCGGAAGGTAGAACGTGTCGTCGTTCTTCGCTTTGTCGAAGGCGTCGCCCTGCGCGGTGGCGTTGTCGGACTGCGCTTTCGCCTGTTCGTTTAGACCCTGGGTGATCGCATAGTTCGACATGATGGTGTCGAGGTTGCGCTGCTGGCTCTCGATCTGCGGCGGTATCAGCGCCACCAGCTTGGGCTGAATCTTGTCCAGCTTGTCGAGGTTCGCGCTCAGGTTCACGATGTTCTGGGCCACCTGGTCGATGCCGTCGAGCGCGTTGAAAACCGACCGGAGTGCCCAGCACGCCGGGATGTCGTAACAGTGCTTCTCCCAGTAGAAGTAGCTGCGGATCGGCCGGAGGAAGTCGTCGAAGTTGGCGATGTCGTCGCGCAACCTCTCGGTGATCTCCACGGTTTCTTTGGTGAGCTTGGTGGTCTCGTGTGTCGTGTTGCTGAGATCCTGGGTCACCTGCATCTGCTCATGCAGCGTCGCCATCGTCTTGTGCAGCTCGTCCGCCTGCTTGAGCAGATTGTTCGCCTGCTCCTCTTGGTAGTGCTGGGTCTGGATCCGCCCCGCGGCCTGCGCGCCCATCTGGAAACCGAGGGTGCTGTGGTCGAGCGGCGTGCCCAACGGCCGGGTGATGGTCTGCACCCTGCCGATACCGGGGATGTGGAAGACCGCCTTGGCGACCTTGTCCAGGACGATGAAGTCGGCCGGGTTACGCAGGTCGTGATCGGTCTCGATCATCAACAGCTCCGGATTGAGCCGAGCCTGGTCGAAGTGCCGGTCCGCGGCGGCATAACCGACATTGGCCGGGGTGTCCGCCGGCAAAAAGTGGCGGTTGTCGTAGTCCGTCTTGTAACCGGGCAGGGCGAGCAGACCCACCAACGCGACCGCGATGGTCACCGCGAGTACCGGTGCGGGCCAGCGGACGACCGCGGTGCCCATCCGACGCCAGCCCCGGGTCTGCAGGCTGCGCTTCGGGTCCATGAGCTTGAAGAACGACGCCACCGTCAGTATCGCCGGAGCCAGCGTCAACGCCGCGAGCACCGCGACCAGCATGCCGACCGCGCACGGCACCCCCAGCGACTGGAAGTACGGCAGCCGGGTGAAGCTCAGGCAGTACATCGCGCCGGCGATGGTCAGCCCCGATCCCAGCACGACATGCGCGGTGCTGTGGAACATGGTGTAGAACGCCTGTTCGCGGGTCTCGCCCAGACCGCGGGCCTCGTGATAGCGGCCGACCACGAAGATCGCGTAATCCGTCCCGGCGGCGATCGCCATCAGCACCAGCATGTTGTTGGCGAACGTCGACAGCCCCATGACGCCGTAGTTACCGAGCGTCGCGACGACACCGCGGGCCGCTGCCAGCTCGATGAACACCATGGCCAGCATGATCAGCACGGTGCTCACCGACCGGTACACGAACAGCAGCATCAGGATGATCACCAGGAAGGTGACGAGCGTGACCTTCGCGACGCCCTTCTCACCCGCGTGGGACTGATCGGCGAACAGCGGACCCGCGCCGGTGACATATGCCTTGATTCCCGGCGGCGCGGGCACCGAGTCCACGATCTTGCGGAGGGCCGCGGCGGACTCGTTCGCCAGCCCGCCGCCCATGTTGCCGGCGAGGTAAACCTGGACGTACGCGGCCTTTTGATCGTGGCTCTGGGAACCCGCCGCCGTCAGCGGATCACTCCAGAAATCCTGGACGTGCTGAACGTGTTTCTTGTCCTGCTCGATGCGCCTGACGATCTCGTCGTAGTAGCGGTGCGCGTCGGCCCCGAGTGGCTTGTCGCCCTCCAGCAAGATCATGGCGGAGTTGTCGGAGTTGAACTCTTTGAACGTCGATCCCACGCGCATCATCGACTGAAAGGATGCCGCGTCAGTCGGACTCATCGACACCGAGTGGGTTTTGGCGACGACCTCCAGCTGCGGGGCCACGGTGTTGGTGACGAACACGATGCCCAACCACACCAGGACGATCGGCAGGGCCAGCCGATGGATCATTCGCGGCAGGAACGGCGGGATCAGCGGCTGATCGACGCGCGGCGGAACCTCGCCCGGCTCGCTCATGCGGACTTGTCCAGGCAATAGACGAAGGCGTTCACGGTTTGGTTGGGATCTGAGCGGTTCGGAGTCTTGATGACGTCACCGCTCCCGTCGTGCTTGTTCACCACGAACTGGCAGGCGATCCAACTGCCGTCTCCTTGCGCCACCAGGTTTGCCGGGATGCCGGGTTTCGTTGAACTCAATACTTTGCTCCACGGCAAGGGCACGTTGAGGGCCTGCTGCGGATGGGAGTTTTCGTCGAGGTAGTTGATGGTTGCCGTGCTGCCCGGTGGGCCCCAGACCTGCAGCGTGATCGTCTTGGCGTTGAACTCGTCGAGGACCTCGCCCGAGGTGCCACCACCGAACGAACCGCGGTGAACGCCGAAGATGCCGTGCAATCGGTATACGACGAATCCCGACAGCGCGACGACAGCCGCGATCGTGAGGACCAGCCAGAAACGCGCCAAGAGCCCCTGTTTCCTGCCGCGCTGCGGAGCGACCTCTTTGCCCTCCCCGCCGGCGGAGCCCTGCTGCTGGAGCGGCTCCGTCCTTGACTCAGTCGTCGTCACTGGGCGCTCCAAGTCCTTCCCGTGTTCACCGGTTGCAGTTCGCCAAGCCACAGCGCTACCGGCCCCCTTCCTGAGTTCATGAGGCTTCCGCGATGAGCCCGATGCACGTGGCGGTCAGCAGGCGCGTCAGCGCGGTCGCAAAGTCCAGATTCCACTCCGGCGGAGCCACTTCCGGCTCCTCGGCGTAGACGTCGGTGAGATCGGCCGGTGGGTTCGCCACCTGCCACAGGGTGGCCGCCAGCGAGTACGCGGCCAGCAGGATGTCGAGCGACCCCGACCGCCCGAGTTCGGGCAGCGCCCTCTCGATGGAATCGGCGAGCGAGCGCGTGGCGGCGGTGCTGATGCGCTTGACCTCGATGACCCGCTCCGCGTCCACCTCGTGTTCCAGGTGCAGGTGCAGGTTGGCCAGCAGGTCGCAGAACAGCGGATCGTCGGCCAGGGCCTCGGCCAGCGTCCCGGCGATGTGCGACGGCGAGGAGGCGCCGGGCCGAGCCAGCTTGTCCGACACGGTATTCGACCATCGCACCCAGCCCTCGGCGGACAGGTGCAGCAGAACTTCCTTGTGCGAGCTGAAGTAGCGGCGCACCGCCGAATAGTGAATCCCGGCGCGGCTGGCGACCGCGGTGAGGGTGACCGACGCGACGCCCGTCTCCATCGCCAGCGAGCGTGCGGCTTCCACGAGGGCCTCCGCACGTTGGCGCTTCTTTTCCTCGGTGCGGGCGCGCTGGAATGTTAGTTGCGCCACCGGCCGAGCGTAACGCACGTTGTGTGATTTGTATAACGCACGTTGCGTGATTTGTGCGACGTCACTCTCGCCGGCGGCGCAAACGGGTAAAGGTGGAACCATGCTCACCGTCCGGCGCCCTTCGCGTCCTTGGAAGTAGCGCGTGCAGACCATCGCCCTGATCGGGTTTCTCGGCGGGCTGATCACCGGCATCTCGCCGTGCATCCTGCCGGTGCTCCCGGTGATTCTGCTGTCGAGTGCGGGCAGTAGCGGAGCCAGCAGACGAGCAGGTGCCCGCCGCGTGAGTTCCGTGGCCCGCCCGTATCTGGTGATCGCGGGGCTGGTGTGCAGTTTCAGCCTGGCCACGCTGCTCGGCTCCGCGCTACTGACGGCGCTGCACCTGCCGCAGGACGCGATTCGGTGGGCCGCCCTGGTGGTGTTGACCCTGATCGGCCTGGGCCTGATTTTCCCGCCGGTCCAACACCTGATCGAGCGGCCGTTCGCCTACCTCCCGCAGCGCCAAATCGGCGCCAACGCAGACGGTTTCGGGCTTGGCCTGACGTTGGGCGCGCTCTACGTGCCGTGCGCGGGTCCGGTGCTGGCGGCGATCGTGGTCGCGGGCGGAACGTCGTCGATCGGGCCCGGCGCGCTGGTGTTGACGGCGACGTTCGCCCTGGGAAATGCCTTGCCGCTGTTGGCCTTCGCGCTGGCGGGGCGTCGCGTCGCCGAGCGCGTCGCCGCGTTCCGCCGACGGCAGCGCGTGATTCAGATCGCCGGCGGGATCGCGATGATCGTGCTGGCCATGGCGCTGGTGTTCAACCTGCCGGCGATGCTGCAGCGCGTCGTCCCCGACTACACGACGGCGATGCAGAACAAGCTGGGAGCCAACGACATCGGGCGCAGCCTGAACCCCACCCCCACACAGCGGCCGAACCACGGCAGCGGGCTGCAGCTGAGCCCGCCCAGCACCACCGTCGACGGCGCCCTGAGTGACTGCTCCAGCGGCTCCGCCGAGCTGCAGCAGTGCGGGCCGGCGCCCGCCCTGACCGGCGTCACCGGGTGGCTCAACACCCCGGACGGCAAACCGCCGGGCCCCGCCGAAGTGCGCGGCAAGGTCGTATTGATCGACTTCTGGGCCTACTCGTGCATCAACTGCCAGCGCGCGATCCCACACGTAATCGATTGGTACAACAGGTATCGCGACAGCGGACTGCTCGTCATCGGGGTGCACACCCCCGAGTACGCGTTCGAGCGGGTTCCCCAGAACGTGGCCAGCGGCGCCGCCGACCTGCACATCCCCTACCCCATCGCCCTGGACAACGACTACGCGACGTGGAACAGCTACCAGAACCTGTACTGGCCGGCCGAATACCTGATCGACGCGGACGGGCAAGTGCGGCATACCAAATTCGGCGAGGGCGACTACGACGGCACCGAAAGACTGATCCGGCAGCTGCTCGTCGACGCCCACCCCGGCGCCCCGCTACCCGCACCGGCGAATTCGGCCGACACCACCCCGCAAACCCGGCTCACGCCCGAGACCTACCTCGGCGTCGACAGGACCGGAAACTACGGTGGCAGCGGGGATTACAAGTCCGGCGCCGTCACGCTGAGCTTCCCGCCGACCCTGGCCGACGACAAGTTCGCCCTGCGCGGCCGCTGGGCCCTGGACGACCAGGGCGCCACCGCCGAGGGCGAGGACTGCGCCATCCGGCTGAACTACACCGCGAAAAATGTCTACGCCGTCGTCGGCGGCACCGGCACCATCGCCGTGACGCGTGATGGCAAGACCACCACGACGACGATCGGCGGGGCACCCACCCTGCATCAGATCGTCGCCGACGACGGCGCGCACCGCGACCAGCTGGACATGCGGGTCAGCAAGGGCCTGCAGGTCTTCTCGTTCACGTTCGGGTAGCCGGGCGGCTCAGGATTTCTTCCAGAGGCTGCCCAGCATCGCGACGAGCATGCCCAGTCCCACCAGGGCGGCGCCCGCCAGCAACGTGACGTTGAGCCATTGGTGCAGACCGGCTTCGGCGTGTCCGACCATCACCTCGGCGACGCGCCGGATGTCGCCGGTGGTGCGGTTGAGCGCCTTGTCGATGTAGCGGCCGGCGACCTCAAGGCCGGCCCAGCCGGCCGCGCCGACGAGCAGGGCGGAAACCCCCAAGCTGCTCAGCGCCTTGCCGCGGCGGCGCGCAGCGGCCAGCGTGAGCAACGCGCACACGCCACACAACGCCGCCGCCCCCACGCTCACCCACGGGCCCCAGGTGGACAGTCCGCTCAGCCGCCCCTCGCGCATCGCTCGCGGCGCCGAAATCGTCAGCGGGACAGTCAGTTTCGCGGGAACGGTCACGTTGTATTGGTTCAGCAGCGGGCGGATCGAGTCATCCCTGAGCATCAGGGCCACGTCGACCGCCCATTGATTGCCGTCCCCGCCGGCCCCCGGGTCGCCGAACAGCCAACCGTGCGCCGCGCGGTTGGCCTGGGCGAACAGTGGCGGAAACGCCGGCCCGGCGGTGAAAGCGCTGGTGGCATCGTGCACGTCGGAACCGTCGACGGGATAGCGGCCCCCGCCGCGCTCGGCGGCCAGAGCCATTGCCCGCGTGGTCAGTTCGGCCGCCATGGCGGACTGCAGGGCCGGATCGGCCGCCGCCCCGCGCGCCATCGCGGCGTAGCCGTCGGCGTCGACGACATGCAGCTGGGTCCACGCCGCGGGGATCGTCACCGCCAGCGCGAGCGTGGTGATGAGCCACAACAGCACGCTCGCCGCGCATCGCACGCCTGCGAATCTACGCAATCCCCCGCACGTACGCGGCCTGCCCGAGATGCTGGGCGCAGTCGTCGATGATGCTCACCAGGCGCGCGCTCGCCGTCACCGGCGGATCCCAGTTGGTGTCCACGACGCGGGCCAACTCCTCGGCGGTCATGCCGGCGATGTAGTTGCACGTGAACTCGTGCACCGCGTGGTAGTAGCCGGACAGCAGGTCCGCGGGCGCCTTCACCTTGGCCACGTCGTCGGGCGAATGCCCGTAGCCCATGTCGTTCCGCGGCAGGTCGAGTCCGAACCGGTCCACCCAGCCGTCGCGCAGCCACACCTGCTCGACGCCGGCCACGTCGGCGAGCTGGATGTCCTGCACCCGCGCGCTGTGCCAGAGCAGCCAGGCGATGCTGTTGGCGTCCGGGGTCGGACGATAAGACGACACCTCCTCGGTCAGCCCGTCGGTGATCTCGTCGACGTGCTCGATCAACCGGGTGAACGCGTCGCGCAGGAGGACTCGGATTACGGCGGCATCGTCGGTGCTGGCCATACTCGCGACACTACGGGAGCGCCCCGTGGAAGACAGCCTCGACGTTGTTGCCGTCCGGGTCGCGCACGAACGCGCCGAAATAGCCGGGGTGGTATTCGGGCCACAGGCGCGGCGCGTGCAGCGGCTCGGCGCCCACCTCGACCGCCACCCGATAAAACTCGCGCACCGCGTCCTCGTCGGCGGCCTCGAACGCGAGGTGAACCTCCCGATTGGGGCCGGCCAGAGCGCCCGAGATCCAGAAGGTCGGTTTTCCCGCGCGCCCGTATCCGATGGCAGGGCCGACATCCAGCTGCCGCGAGAAGCCCAGCGTCCCCAGCACCGCGTCGTAGAACCGCTGCGATTTCGCGTAGTCGGCGCAGTTGATGCCCACGTGGTCGATCATGGGGAAGATCCTGGCACGACCCGCCGACACGGTCGTAGATTGTTTGAATGACTTACGACCTCATCATCCGCAACGGCACCATCGTCGACGGGCTGGGGGGCGAGCCGTACGTGGGGGACGTGGCGGTGGCCGACAACGTCATCAAGGCGGTCGGCTCCCTGAACGGGGCCACGGGCGAGCGGGAGATCGACGCCACCGGGCTGCTGGTCACGCCCGGCTTCGTCGACCTGCACACCCACTACGACGGCCAGTCCATCTGGTCGGAGCGGCTCACCCCGTCGTCCGCGCACGGGGTGACGACGGTGGTGATGGGCAACTGCGGGGTCGGCTTCGCCCCGTGCCGCCAGGCCGACCACAACGTCCTCGTCGACGTGATGGCCGGTGTCGAAGACATCCCCGGCGTGGTGATGACCGACGGCCTGCCGTGGACGTGGGAGACCTTCCCCGAATACCTGGACGCGCTCGACGCGGGCAGGCGCGACATCGATGTGGCCGCGTACCTGCCGCACTCGCCGCTGCGCGTGTACGTGATGGGGCAGCGCGGCGCCGACCGCGAACCGGCCACCGAGGACGACCTGGCCAAGATGAGGGCGCTCGCCAAGGAGGCGATCGAGGCCGGCGCGCTGGGCTTCGCGTCGTCGCGGTTGACCATCCACAAGACCGAAAGCGGTTCGCCCATACCGAGTTACGACGCCGCCCGCGAGGAGATCGAGGAGATCGCCCGCGGCGTCGTGGACGGCGGCGGCGGCCTGCTGCAGTTCGTCCCCGACATCCCGGCCGGCGGCTACCAGCCCGTGCTGCAGACGGTGTTCGATGTCGCCGAGGACGTCGGTCTGCCGCTCACCTTCACCCTGGTCGTCGGCAACTCCGGCGACCCGACGTGGCCGGACGCCATCACCATGATCGAGAAGGCCAACGCCGCCGGCGGTGATATCACCGCGCAGCTGTTGCCGCGTCCCATCGGGTTGATCATCGGGCTGCAATTGTCGGCGAACCCGTTCGTGCTCTACCCCAGCTATCGCGAGATCGCGCACCTGCCGCTGGCAGAGCGGGTCGCGCAGATGCGCAAGCCCGAGGTCCGCGCCCGCATCCTGGCCGACAAGCCCGGCCAGGGTCACCCGATCCTGTACGTCGCCCAGATGTGGGACTGGATCTACCCTCTCGGCGAGGACCCCGACTACGAGCCCGACCCGTCGACCAGCATCGGGGCCCGCGCCCGCGCCAAGGGGGTGGAGCCGATGGAGGAGGCCTACGACCGGCTGCTCGACGACGAGGGCCGGGCCATGCTGCTGGTCGCGACCAGCAACCTGCAGGGCAACTCGCTGGACACCGTCGGGGAGTTGCTGCACCGCGACGACGTGGTGCTGGGCCTCGGCGACGGCGGCGCGCACTACGGCATGATCTGCGACGCCAGCTACTCGACGTACTTCCTGACGCACTGGGCGCGGGACCGCAAGTCCGGGCGGTTCACGGTGCCCGAGGCGATTCGCGAACTCACCTCGGTGCCGGCGCGCGTCGCCGGGCTGAGTGATCGCGGCCGTATCGCCGTGGGCTACAAGGCCGATCTCAACGTCATCGACCACGCCGCCCTGCGCCTGCACAAGCCGGTCCTCAGCTACGACCTGCCCGCCGGCGGGCGGCGCCTGGACCAGACCGCGGACGGGTACGTCGCCACGATCGTGTCCGGGGAAATCATCGCTGAACACGGCGTGCCCACCGCGGCGCGTCCGGGCAAGTTGGTGCGCGGCCGTCAGCCCAGTCCGGCGCCCTTGCAATAACGCCACCAAAAGTGGCATATACCAGCTAAGTTGGGTCCCGTGACGAACCCGCATTTTGCGTGGTTGCCGCCGGAAGTCAACTCGGCACTAATTTTCTCCGGTCCTGGTCCCGGGCCGCTGCTTGCTGCCGCGGCGGCGTGGGACGGGCTGGCCGAGGAGCTGGCGTCGTCGGCGTCGTCGTTTTCTTCGGTGACGTCAGATCTGGCCAGCGGGTCATGGCAGGGCGCGTCATCGGCCGCCATGATGACCGTGGCCAGCCAGTATGTGAGTTGGCTTTCCGCGGCGGCCGCGCAGGCGGAAGAGGTGTCCCACCAGGCCTCGGCCATCGCGACCGCGTTCGAGGTGGCGCTCGCGGCCACGGTGCAGCCCGCGGTGGTGGCGGCCAACCGGGCCTTGGTGTCGGCGTTGGCGGCCAACAATCATCTGGGCCAGAACACCCCGGCGATCGCCGACATCGAGGCGGCCTACGACCAGATGTGGG
This sequence comes from Mycobacterium sp. NTMscope_Eco_3, assembly GCF_976985685.1. Taxonomy (NCBI): domain Bacteria; kingdom Bacillati; phylum Actinomycetota; class Actinomycetes; order Mycobacteriales; family Mycobacteriaceae; genus Mycobacterium; species Mycobacterium sp. NTMscope_Eco_3. The sequence continues at coordinate 4,761,664 of NZ_CDRJYZ010000001.1, forward strand.
CCTCGGACGTCGCGGCGATGTTCGGGTATCACGCCGACGCGTCGGCCGCCGTGGCCAAGTTGCCGCCCTGGAACGAGGTGCTGCAAAACCTCGGCTTCTCCAACACCAGCACCGCCGTCACGCGCCCGGCCACGTCCGGCGCCGTCGCCCGCGGCTACACGTCGCGCATCGCCGGCTTCCTCACGCCGCCGGCGCCGCAGTAGGGCGGGGCCGCACCGGTTCGCGCCTATCCTGGAACATCATGCGTAGCAAGAAGAAGGTAGATTTCGCGGCGCTGGCCGACGCGCTCCCCGATTACCCGTACGCGTACCTGATCACGGTCGACGATGACTACCGCTCGCACACCGTGACGGTCGAACCCGAGTTGCGCGGCGAGACCCTCGAGGTCGGTCTCATCGGCGGCCGCACGCAGCAGAACCTGGCCCGGCGCCGCGACGTCACCCTGCTGTGGCCCCCCGCCGAGCCCGGCGGCTACTCGCTGATCGTCGACGGCGCGGCCGAGGTGTCCGGTGAAAACCGAGCCGGCGACGCCGTCCGGCTCACGGTCGCGCCCACGCGCGCGCTGCTGCACCGCGACGCCGACTCCCCCGATGCGGCCAAGGGCTGCCTGCACGACTGCGTCGTGTTCTCGCTGCCATCGGCCTGACGTCGTACAGTCTCATCCGTGAGCCGCATCGCACCCCTCGCCCCGCCGTGGAGCGAAGAGGACGCCGCCGGCATCAACAGCTGGGGCCACCCGGACCGCACCTACGAGCCGCTGCTGTTGGTGCGTTGCCTGCAGCGCCATCCGGCGCTGGCCTCCCGGCTCCGCAAGCTTGGCGAATCCCTTTACACCGCAGCGCTTTTGCCGCCCCGGACGCGGACGATCGCCATCCTTCGCATCTGCGCGCTGCTGCGCTGCGCCTACGAGTGGGGCGGCCAGGCCGCCTTCTGGGGTCCGATCGCCGGTGTCAGCGACGACGAGTGCGACGCGCTGGTATTGGCAGGCCCCGATGACCCGCGGTGGGGCGCGGCCGAGCGGACGCTGATCGCGGCCGTGGACGAGTGCGAGCGCACCGGCTCGTGGTCGGAGGAGACGTGGGAAGCGCTGGGCGGCTTTCTCGATGACGAGCAGCGGATCGAATTGCTCACGGCCGTCGGCTGGTACCGCACGATCTGCACGCTGTGCAATGCGCTCGCCCTTCCGGTGGAGGGCTGGATGCGGCGCTGGCCGCTAGCCGACTGAGCGGTCCCTGCGCAGGCTCGGATGCTGGTTCTTCAAGAGCGGCAACAACATTCGCCGCGGCATGAACTGAAACAGGCGGGTGCTGATCTGGCTCGGCAGCCCGGGGATCACGGTTCCGCGGTCGTGGTCCAGCGCGTCGATTCCGGCGCGGGCCACCTCACGCGACGGCTTCCACATGAACTTCGGGAACGCGTCCGCGAAGTCCCGCTCGTCCATGCCGGCGCTCTTCACGAATTCGGTGCGCACCGGCCCCGGGCACAGCACCGCGACGGTGACGCCGGTGCCGGCGAGTTCGCCGCGCAGCCCCTGGGTGTAGTTGTTGACGAACGCCTTGGTGGCCGCGTACCCGACCTGTCCCGGGAAGGGTTGGTAGCCCGCAGTGGAGCCAACGTTGAGGATCGCGCCGCGGCCGCGCAGCACCATCTGCTGGACCGCCCGGGTCGTCAGGTCGATGACGGCCTCGACATTGACCCGCACCTGCGCGATCTCGTCGGCGACGGGAATTTTCGTCACCGAGCCCATGGTGCCGATGCCGGCGTTGTTGACCAGGATGTCGACGGTCAGCCCGCGGCGCGCGACCTCGTCGAACAGGTCGGCGCGGGCGGTAACGTCCGCGACGTCGCAGGCGATCACCTCGACACGGACGCGGCCGGCGAGTTCGTCGGCCAAGGTCCGCAGCCGCTCCTCGCGGCGGGCGACGAGCGTCACGCCGTGGCCGCGGTCGGCCAGCTCGCGCGCGATGTCGGCGCCGATGCCCGACGAGGCGCCGGTCACGACGGCGGTGCTGGTGGGTGAGGGAGTCGGAAGCGCCACGCGTTCACCCTAGAGCGCCGAGTGTGAAGCCTGCGCGCCGAGCGTGAAACCAGGGCGGAAAGATCGCGAAATTCCCGCCGTGAGTTCACGCTCGGCGCGCACGAAAAAGCCCGGCCCCCAACGGGACCGGGCTTCTTCGTTGACTTCTTAGAAGTCCATACCGCCCATGCCACCGGTCGGGTCGCCGGCAGGTGCGGCGGCCTTCTCCGGCTTGTCAGCGACGACGGCCTCGGTGGTCAGGAACAGGCCCGCGATGGACGCCGCGTTCTGCAGCGCCGAACGGGTCACCTTCACCGGGTCGGCGACGCCGGCCTTGAGCAGGTCCTCGTACTCACCGGTGGCGGCGTTCAGGCCGGTACCGGGGGGCGAGTTGCGGACCTTCTCGGCCACCACGCCAGGCTCCAGACCACCGTTGAAGGCGATCTGCTTCAGCGGAGCCTCGAGCGCCACGCGGACGATGTTGGCGCCGGTCGCCTCGTCACCGGTGAGCTTCAGCTCGTCCAGCGACGGGGTGGCGTGCAGCAGGGCCACGCCACCACCGGCGACGATGCCCTCCTCGACGGCCGCCTTGGCGTTGCGCACGGCGTCCTCGATGCGGTGCTTGCGCTCCTTGAGCTCGACCTCGGTCGCGGCCCCGGCCTTGATCACCGCAACACCGCCGGCCAGCTTGGCCAGGCGCTCCTGCAGCTTCTCGCGGTCGTAGTCGGAGTCGCTGTTCTCGATCTCGCTGCGGATCTGGGCCACCCGGCCGGCGATGGCGTCGGAGTCACCGGCGCCCTCGACGATGGTGGTCTCGTCCTTGGTGACGACGACCTTGCGGGCCTTACCCAGCAGGGCGACGTCGGCGCTCTCCAGCGACAGGCCGACCTCTTCGCTGATGACCTGACCACCGGTGAGGATGGCCATGTCCTGCAGCATCGCCTTGCGGCGGTCACCGAAGCCGGGGGCCTTGACGGCCACCGACTTGAAGGTGCCGCGGATCTTGTTGACGACCAGGGTGCTCAGAGCCTCGCCCTCGACGTCCTCGGCGATGATCAGCAGCGGCTTGCCGGCCTGGATGACCTTCTCCAGCAGCGGGAGCAGGTCCTTGACGGTCGACACCTTGGAGCTGACCAGCAGGATGAAGGGGTCCTCGAGGACCGCTTCCTGACGCTCGGCGTCGGTGACGAAGTAGCCCGAGATGTAGCCCTTGTCGAACCGCATGCCCTCGGTGAGCTCGAGCTGCAGGCCGAAGGTGTTGGACTCCTCGACGGTGATGACGCCCTCGTTGCCGACCTTGTCCATCGCCTCGGCGATCAGGTCACCGATCGACTGGTCGCCCGCCGAAATCGCCGCGGTGGCAGCGATCTGGTCCTTGGTCTCGACCTCCTTGGCCGACTTGAGCAGGGTCTCGGTGACCTTCTCGACGGCCTTCTCGATGCCGCGCTTGAGACCCAGCGGGTTGGCGCCGGCGGCGACGTTACGCAGGCCCTCGCGGACCAACGCCTGCGCCAGCACCGTGGCCGTCGTCGTGCCGTCACCGGCAACGTCGTCGGTCTTCTTGGCGACTTCCTTGACCAGCTCGGCGCCGATCTTCTCGTACGGGTCCTCCAGCTCGATCTCCTTGGCGATGGACACACCATCGTTGGTGATCGTGGGGGCACCCCACTTCTTCTCCAGGACGACGTTGCGACCCTTGGGGCCCAACGTCACCTTTACCGCGTCGGCGAGGGCGTTGAGCCCCCGCTCGAGGCCGCGACGGGCCTCTTCGTCGTACGCAATTGTCTTGGCCATTGCGAAGTGATTCCTCCGAAATATGGGGTGACACACGGGGCGACCGTTTGTCGGGTCGCCCCATTGGACGCTGTGGCCGGGTGCAGTGCCCGCGACGGACGGCTCTGGGTGTCCCCGCTGACGCGGCCCAGGCCTCACCGTCCCGACCTAGCACTCACTGGTCGCGAGTGCCAAGTCATTCTTAGCACTCGCCTATGCCGAGTGCAAGAAGAAGGCCCGAGGAAGCGGCCCGCTCAGGGCAGGTCGAGCAGCTGCTCGTAGAAGCCGCCGAAGCCGCGCGGGCGGTCGACGAGATGGATCTCGAGAATCCAGTGGCAGACGCGGCCGCGCGGGTCGGTGCGGCGCATCCGCTTGTCCGAGCCGGGCATGATGTACCACTCGATGCCGGGGCCGGCGATCTTCTTGTGCGGGAACTCCCCCACCAGGTGACCGGCGATGCGGCTGGCCCATTCGAAGCCCTCCGCGCGGGCCACCCCCACGACGACGTCGAACAGCTCGGCGCCGGTGACGTCGGGATGGCCGGCGAAGTAGTCGCGCCCGGCCTGCCACACCCGGGGCAGCGCATCGCGGACGGCCTTTTTGTGCGGGTCGTCGCCCAGCAGGAAGGTCCGGCCGAAGTCGGCCTCCCACTCCTCGAAGATGGGCCCCAGGTCCAGGAAGACGATGTCGTCGTCGACGATCAGCCTGTCCGGCGGACGCTCGTGGAACGGTTGCAGCGTGTTCTCCCCGGCGCGCACGATCCGCCGATGCCAGTGCCGGGTCACGCCGAACATCTCTCCGGCGAGATCGTGGATCTCGTCGGAGAGCTGCTTCTCCCCGATCCCGGGGCGGATCATGGCCCGCCGCTCGATCTCGTCGAACAGTTGCGCCGCCTTGCACTCGGCGTCCAGCAGCCGTTGCACGCGCACTTCTTCTGCGGCCTCCATTACGGCGATGCTATGCGCACACTGGAACCATGTCCCTCGTCGTGCCGCCCTACCCGCCGGCCCGCTACACCCAGCAAGAGCCGGAGATCAGCGCCTGGCTCAAGCGCGCCGATCAGCCTCCCGACTACGAGACCTCCGGGGTCGCCTACCACTACCTGGCCAACCAACGAGACACCGCCGGCGACTACGGGCTGTACCGGGTCGACATCGCCCCGGCCGGCGGCGGACCCCCGGCCCATTTCCACCGGGCCATGTCGGAGGCCTTCTTCGTGCTCTCCGGGACGATGAAGCTCTACGACGGCACCGAGTGGACCGACGGCCACCAGGGCGACTTCCTCTACGTCCCGCCCGGCGGCGTCCACGGCTTCCGCAACGAGGCCGACGAGCCGGCGTCGATCCTCATGCTGTTCGCGCCCGGTGCTCCCCGCGAGGCCTACTTCGAAGGGTTCGCGGCGCTGGCCGATATGACCGACGAGGAACGCCGGGAGTGGTTCGTCCGCCACGACAACTACTGGGTCTGACTCGTGAGTATGTTTTGGGCCATGGCTTCCAACGACAAAGACAACCGCGCCTGGTCGGAGGGTGACGTCCCGGATCAGAGCGGCCGCGTCGTCGTCATCACCGGCGCCAACACCGGCATCGGGTACGAGGCGGCCGCCGTGCTGGCCCACCGCGGCGCCCACGTCGTGCTCGCGGTGCGCAACCTCGAGAAGGGCAACGCGGCCCTGTCGCGCATCGTCGCCGCCGAGGGCCAAGGCGACCGGAAAGTCGATGTCACGCTGCAGCAGCTGGATCTGACGTCGCTGGACGCGGTGCGGTCGGCCGCCGACGCGCTGCGCGCGGCCTACCCGCGCATCGACCTGCTGATCAACAACGCGGGCGTGATGTGGACGCCCAAGCAGGTCACCGCGGACGGATTCGAATTGCAGTTCGGCACCAACCATCTGGGCCACTTCGCGCTGACCGGGTTGCTGCTCGACCACCTGCTCGCCGTGCCGGACTCGCGGGTGGTGACCATCAGCAGCATGGGTCACCGGCTGCGGGCCGCGATCCACTTCGACGACCTGCAGTGGGAGCGCCGGTACGACCGGATCGCCGCGTACGGGCAATCCAAGCTGGCCAACCTGCTGTTCACCTACGAGCTGCAGCGCCGGCTGGCGGCTACGCCCGACGCGAAGACCATCGCCGTCGCCGCGCACCCCGGCGGCTCCAACACCGAGCTGACCCGCAACCTGCCGGCGATCTTGCGGCCCGCCGCGGCGGCGCTGGGCCCGGTGCTGTTCCAAAGCGCGGCCATGGGTGCGCTGCCGACGCTGCGGGCCGCCACCGATCCTGCCGTCCAGGGCGGACAGTACTTCGGCCCCGACGGCTTCCTCGAGCAGCGAGGCCACCCGAAGCTCGTCAGGTCCAGCGCCCAGTCCCACGACGCGGAACTGCAACGCCGGCTGTGGGCCGTCTCCGAAGAACTCACCGGCGTCAGCTTCCCGATCTGACGCGCGGATAATGGCCCCGATGCGATCAGTCGCGGAACATCAGCGTGTTGTCACCGATTTGATCCGTTCCCGGACGCCGGCTTCGGTCGCGCTGGCCGACGCCCAGGGTCTGGTGCTGGCCGAGGACGTGGTCGCCCAGTTGGCGCTGCCGGTCTTCGACAACTCCGCGATGGACGGGTACGCGGTGCGCGCCGAGGACACGTCGTCCGCCACGCCGGAAAACCCGGTGGTGTTGCCGGTCGCCGAGGACATTCCGGCCGGGCGCACCGACGAACTGACGCTGCAACCCGGTACGGCGCACCGGATCATGACGGGCGCCCCGCTGCCGGCGGGGGCGACGGCGATCGTCCCGGTCGAGGCCACCGACGGCGGGGTGGACGTCGTGTCGATCCGCGAACCCCGCGAGGCCGGCAAGCACATCCGGCGGGCGGGTGAGGACGTCGCCCCCGGCACCACCGTGTTGCGTCGGGGCCAGGTCGTGACGCCGGCCGTGCTCGGGTTGGCCGCGGCGCTGGGGATCGCGGAGTTGCCGGTGATCCCGCGCCAGCGGGTGCTGGTGATCTCGACCGGATCGGAGCTGGTGACGCCGGGCACCGCGCTGCGGCCGGGGCAGATCTACGAGTCCAACTCGATCATGCTGGCAGGGGCGGTTCGGGACGCGGGCGCCGAACTAGTCGCCGTCGCGACCGCCGAAGACGATGTGGCCCAATTCAGTTCGATCATCGACCGGTACGCGGCCGACTCCGACCTGATCATCACCAGCGGCGGCGTCAGCGCCGGCGCCTACGAGGTGGTCAAGGACGCCTTCGGGCGCGAGGGCGACCAGGGCGTGGAATTCGTCAAGGTGGCCATGCAGCCCGGCATGCCGCAGGGCGTGGGCCGGGTGGCCGGCGCGACGATCGTCACGCTGCCCGGCAACCCGGTCAGCGCGCTGGTGTCCTTCGAGGTGTTCATCCGGCCCGCGCTGCGCACGGCGATGGGCCTGCCGGACCCGGAACGCCCGCACCGGTCCGCCGTCCTCGCCGAGTCGCTGACCTCGCCGCGCGGCAAGCGGCAGTTCCGGCGCGCGGTGCTCAGCGACGACGCCAGCTCGGTCACCAGTTACGGCCCGCCGGCATCGCACCACCTGCGCTGGCTGGCGTCGGCGAACGGGCTGCTCGACATCCCCGAAGACGTCGTCGAGGTGCCCGAGGGAACCCGGCTGCAGGTCTGGGATCTGCGCTAGCCGGCGGGTGTGGCCACGTCCCGGTGGAATTCGTCGGCCTTGTCGAACGCCGGGGTGTAGCGGATCGCGATGGCCACGATCGACATCATCACCGGGATGGCGACCAGCGCCGCCGACAGCCCCACCCAGCCGGACAGGTGACCGATCAACGGCGGGCCGAGCAGGTAGCCCAGCCAACCGGTCGCCGCCACGATGGCGATCGCCGATCCCGCTTCGCTCGCGCCGTAAGCCGCGCTGAACGCGGTGGGCACCAGCAGCGCCACCCCGACGCCCAACGCGGCGAAACCCAGCACGCTCACGCCGGCGTTGGCGGTCGCCAGCGTCACGCCCATGCCCGCGACGGCCACCAGCGCCAGGGCCGGCAGCAGCCGGCGACTGGGCACCCGCGCGTGCAGCCGGGGCGCGCCGAACCGGGTGATCACCATCGTCAACGTGTAGGCCGCGTAGCTCAACGCGGCGACGCTCGGGCCGGCACCGACGACGTTGCGCAGGTAGTTGGCCGACCAGTCGGTGGCCGCACCCTCGCACAGAAACGACGCGAACGAGACCGCGGCCAGGATCGCGACCGTCGGCGTCATCCAGGCCCGCCCGCCCCGGGTACGCCCCGGCGACGCCCCGGCGTCATCGGCCGCATCGGGCATCAGGCGACGGGTGAGCGCCCCCACCGCGACCAGCACGACCGCCCCGAGGACCGTCAGCTGCGCGGTCAGCCCGATGCCCGCGCCGACGCAGGCCGCGCCGACCACCGCCCCCACCAGCGTCCCGACGCTCCACATGCCGTGAAACCGCGCCATGATCGGCGCCCGCGCGGCCCGTTCGACCGTCGCGGCCTGGGTGTTCATCGCGACGTCCAGCGCCCCCTGGAACGTCCCCCACAACGCCAGCGCCCCGAACAGCGCGGGACCGGACCGGGCCAGCCCCACCGTCGTCCCCGCGGCCGCATAGCCGGCGACCATGACCGGGATCAGCCGGTGGCTGCCCCAGCGGCGCAGCGCCCAGTGGCTTGCCAGCGTGGCCACGACCGATCCCAGCGGCGCGCCGAACAGCGCCGTTCCCAGCGCCGCGTCGGACAGTCCCAGCTCGGCCTTGACCCGCGGAATGTGGGCGGCCCACGACGAAAACACCAGACCGTGGGCGATGAATGCGGCGGTGACACCGCGTTTCGCCCGACGCACCGGCGTCGCCCACCGGTCGGCACTGTGCGGTTGCATGTCGAAGGTCAACGTTCCCTCTGCGGGCGTCCACGAATCAACCGCGGGCTCCGTAAGATGGCCGCGTGGCACGACGCCCCCGCACTATCGGCCCCACCGCTTCGGACCCGGGCTTCAGCCCCCAACACGCGCTGGAGCTGGTGCGCTCCGCCATTCCGCCGGTGCACCCGGCCGGGCGCCCGTTCATCGGCGCCGGGCTGGCGCTGGCCCTGGCCGGCCGCCGTCACCGCTGGGTGCGACGGGCGGGCCTGCTGGCGGCGGGCGCCTGCGCGGGGTTCTTCCGCCACCCCTCACGGGTGCCGCCCACCCGGCCCGGGGCCGTCGTCGCCCCCGCCGACGGCGAGATCTGCGTGATCGACTTCGCCACGCCGCCCGCGGAACTGAGCATGGGCGGCACCGCGCTACCGCGCATCAGCATCTTCCTTTCGCTGCTGGACGCCCATGTGCAGCGCGCACCGGTCAGTGGCGAGGTGGTCGCCGTGCAGCACCGGCCGGGCCGCTTCGGGTCGGCCGACTTGGCCGCCGCCAGCACCGAAAACGAACGCACCAGCCTGCGCATCCGCACCCCGAGTGGGGCCGACGTGGTCGCGGTGCAGGTCGCCGGGCTGCTGGCCCGGCGGATCATCTGCGACGCACACGTCGGGGACAAGGTGTCGATCGGCGACACCTACGGGCTGATCCGGTTCGGCTCCCGACTCGACACCTACCTGCCGGCGGGCTCCGAACCGCTGGTGAAAGTCGGCCAGCGCGCGATCGCCGGCGAGACCGTGTTGGCCGAGCTGCCATGATCAGCAAGCCGCGCGGACGGGCGGTCAATCTGCAGATCCTGCCCAGCGCGATGACGGTGCTGTCGGTGTGCGCGGGATTGACCTCGATCCGGTTCGCCCTCGAACACCAGCCCAAGGCCGCGATGGCGCTGATCGCGGCGGCGGCCATCCTGGACGGCCTGGACGGGCGGGTGGCCCGCATCCTGGACGCCCAGTCGCGGATGGGCGAGGAGATCGACTCGCTGGCCGACGCGGTGAACTTCGGCGTGACCCCCGCGATCGTGCTCTACGTGACGCTGCTGACCAACTCGCCGGCCGGCTGGGTGGTGATCCTGCTCTACGCCGTCTGCGTCGTGTTGCGGCTGGCGCGGTTCAACGCGCTGCAGGACGACGGCAGCCAGCCCGCCTACACGCACGAATTCTTCGTCGGCATGCCCGCGCCGGCCGGGGCGATCTCGATGATCGGCCTGATCGGGCTCAAGCTGCAGTTCGGTGACGGCTGGTGGACCTCGCCGCTGTTCCTGTGCATCTGGATCACCGGGACCTCGATCCTGATGGTCAGCAAGATCCCGATGCGCAAGATGCACGCGGTCGCGGTGCCGCCGAGTTGGGCCGCCCCACTGCTGGCGATCCTGGCGATCTGCGCAGCGGCGGCGGTGCTGGCGCCCTACGTGTTGATCTGGGTGATCATCATCGCCTACCTGTGCCACGTGCCGTTCGCCATCCGCAACCAGCGCTGGCTGGCCGCCCACCCCGAGGCATGGGACGACGAACCCAAGCAGCGTCGCGCCGCGCGCCGCGCGATCCGCCGGGCGCAGCCCAACCGCCGGTCGGTGGCGCGGCTGGGCCTGCGCAAGCCGGGCAGGCGCGTGCCGTGACGGCCGGCGGCTCCGGCGACGATGCGGGCCGCTCCGGGCCGCTGAGGAGCGGAGCCATCAATCCCGCGTCCCGTCAGCTCACCTTGACGGCTCGGCTGAACACCTCGGCCGTCGACTCCCGTCGCGGCGTCGTCCGGTTGCATCCGAGTGCCGTTGCCGCACTGGGGATTCGGGAATGGGACGCCGTTTCGCTGATCGGCTCGCGGACCACGGCGGCGGTCGCGGGCCTCGCCGGCCCGGACACGCCGTTCGGCACGGCGCTGCTCGACGACGTGACGCTGTCGAACGCGGGGCTGCGGGAGGGGTCCGCGGTGGTCGTCGGCGCGGTCACGGTCTACGGCGCGCGATCGGTGACGCTGTCCGGCTCGACGCTGGCCACCCAGTCGATCACGCCGGTCACGCTGCGCCAGGCCCTGCTCGGCAAGGTCGTCATGGTGGGCGACGCCGTGTCGCTGCTGCCCCGCGACCTGGGACCCGGCACGTCCACCTCGGCCGCCACCCGGGCGCTGGCCACCGCCGTGGGCATCAGCTGGACCTCGGAGCTGTTGACCGTCACCGGTGTCGACCCCGCGGGGCCGGTCAGCGTGCAGCCCAACTCGCTGGTCACCTGGGGCGCCGGCGATGTCGCGGCCGGCGCGATGACGTCGTCGCGGATCTCGGTCGAAGTCGCCCGGCCGGAGATGGTCGTCGAGGAACTCAAAGGCACCCAGCCGCAGGCCGCCAAGCTCGTCGAATGGCTCAAGCTCGCGCTCGACGAACCGCACCTGCTCAAGACTTTGGGCGCCGGCACCAACCTCGGCGTGCTGGTGTCGGGCCCCGCCGGCGTGGGCAAGGTGACCCTGGTCCGCGCGGTCTGCGGCGACCGCAGGCTGGTCACGCTGGACGGCCCGGAGGCCGGCGCGCTGGCCGCCGAAGAACGGCTCAAGGCGGTGGCCTCCGCGGTGCAGACGGTGCGCGACGGCGGCGGCGTCCTGCTGATCACCGACGTCGACGCCCTCCTGCCGGCCGCCGCCGACCCGGTGGCCTCGTTGATCCTGGGCGAGCTGCGTACCGCGGTGGCCAGCGAGGGCGTCGCCCTGATCGCCACCTCCGCGCGGCCCGACCAGCTCGATGCCCGGCTCCGGGCCCCCGACCTGTGTGACCGCGAGCTGGGCCTGCCGCTGCCCGACGCCGCCACCCGCAAAGCGCTGCTGGAATCGCTGCTCAAAAACGTCCCCGCCAGCGACCTGGATCTCGACGAGATCGCCTCACGCACACCGGGTTTCGTCGTCGCCGACCTGGCCGCGCTGGTGCGGGAGGCGGCGCTGCGCGCGGCGTCGCGGGCCAGCGCCGACGGCCGTCCCCCCGAGCTCAACCAGGAGGACCTGGTCGGCGCGCTGACCGTCATCAGGCCGCTGTCCCGCTCGGGCAGCGAGGAAGTGAGCGTCGGCGACATCACCCTCGACGACGTCGGCGACATGGCCGAGGCCCGGCAAGCGCTGACCGAGGCCGTGTTGTGGCCGCTGCAGCATCCCGACACCTTCGCCCGGCTGGGCGTCGACCCGCCGCGCGGGGTGCTGCTGTACGGGCCGCCCGGCTGCGGCAAGACCTTCGTCGTGCGCGCGCTGGCCAGCACCGGGCAGCTGTCCGTGCACGCCGTCAAGGGCTCCGAGCTGATGGACAAGTGGGTGGGCAGTTCGGAAAAGGCTGTGCGCGAGCTGTTTCGGCGCGCCCGGGACTCGGCGCCCTCGCTGGTCTTCCTCGACGAGGTCGACGCGCTGGCGCCGCGGCGCGGGCAGAGCTTCGACTCGGGCGTCACCGATCGGGTGGTGGCCGCGCTGCTGACCGAGCTCGACGGCGTCGATCCGCTGCGCGACGTCGTCGTCCTGGGCGCCACCAACCGGCCGGATCTCATCGACCCCGCGCTGTTGCGCCCGGGCCGGCTCGAGCGGCTGGTCTTTGTCGAACCGCCCGACGCGGAGGCCCGCCGCGAAATCCTGCGCACCGCAGGCAAATCGGTTCCGCTGAGCGCCGACGTCGACCTCGACGAGGTGGCCGCCCGGCTCGACGGCTACAGCGCCGCCGATTGCGTGGCGCTGCTGCGGGAGGCCGCACTGACCGCCATGCGCCGATCCATCGACGCCACCGACGTGACGGCGGCCGACCTCGCGGCCGCGTGCGAAACCGTCCGTCCCTCTTTGGATCCCGCGCAGGTCGAGTCGCTAAGGGGTTTCGCCAAAGCTCTTTAGCACCGCCAACGCCGAGGCCGCGACGTCCTTTTCGAGCCACGACGGCATCGGATCGTCATGGGCGTGGCGCCGCACCACCGCGTAGGGCAGGTCGGCGACCGCGCGCGCGACGGCGTCGACGGAACGCGGCCTGGCGTTCCCGTACAGCTGCCGGGCCAACGCCGCGATCCGCTCGGTCAGCGGGGCGTTCATCGCGGCAAGCGTCTGCCGGAAGGCCGCGTCGGGTTCGTCGTCGAGCAGGTCGCCCGGCCGGATCGTCAACAACAGCCGGGCATCCTCGGGCAGGGCGCGCGCGAAGCCGACGGCGGCCACCGCCATCGCCACGGCAGTGTCTGCCGGCGTCTCCCCGTCGGCGGCCAGCGCCCGGGCCTGGAAGCGTTCCAGCGCGCGCAGCCACGCCGCCGTCAGGATGCCGTCGCGGTTCCCGAACCGGTGATACAGCGTGCCCGCCGGCGCACCACTGGTTTTCGCGATCGCGGCCACGCTGGCCGCGCGCGGTCCGCCGCCGAGCACCAGCGCCCGGGCGGCGTCGAGGATCACATCGGTTTCATGCTTCCGCGGAGGCGCCATGATCTAGTACAGTCCTTCTATATGGAACGGTTACCCTATATCGACGAGCATGCCATAACGATCGACGCACACCGCGCAGACACGTGGTCGGCGCTGCTGCGGGTGATGTGCCGCGACCCGCAGGACCCGACGACCGTGCCGGTCGGCTTCGTCCTGGACGAAGCGCGCGCACCGGCGCGGTTCGCACTGAAGGGCCGCCACTGGTTCGCGGTCTACCGGTGGGTGTTCGAGCTGGACGAGCTCGACGGACGCACCCGGCTGCGCGCGGCGACCTGGGCGGCCTTCCCGGGCATTTACGGGAAGGCGTATCGGGCGCTCGTCATCGGCACCGGCGCGCACCGCGTCGTCGTGCGGCGCACGCTGAAACGCATTGCGGCGAAGGCCAGTTCACGCAGGGCGTCGGTCCCGTGACACCGGGCCTGGCGTGGGGGGTCAGGCCCGGGGAGCGAACGACACCACTGCCCTGCGACGGTCTCCTGCCCTCGGCCGGCGTCCGGGCGGACCGCGCGATCAGCATCGCCGCGCCACCGTCGATCGTGTTCGGTTGGTTGTGCCAGTTGCGTGTGGCGCCGTACAGCTACGACAGCCTGGATAATCTCGGCCGCCGCAGCCCACGCCGACGCGACCCGGAGCTGACGCGCCTCGAAGTCGGGCAGCGATTCATGACCATCTTTGTGTTGCGGTCGTTTCTCGGCGGCCGGCAGATCACGTTGCGGTCCAAGGGTGTCGCCGTCACGTATGCGATCCGGCCCGACGGGGCGGGCTCGCGGCTGCATGCGCGCGTGTTGTTCGCCGGGCCTCGGCTGTTCGCTCACGCCCTGGCGCTGGGGGACCTGGTGATGATGCGCAAGCAGTTGCTCACCCTGAAGTCACTGTCCGAGACCGAAGCTGACCGCCGCCGGTTTCCCTCTCTCACACCAGCGCGCTCCCATCCCAGAACGGGCTCAACCCGCTCCAGACGCGGTTGGTGATGTGGGAGTCGAGGGTCCGCGTCGCATCGATGAGTGGGTGGTCCTCGCCGAGCACACGAACACCGTCATCGATGAGCTTTCGGGTACGCGCGGCGGCCGGGTCGAATTCGTGGCCGTTCCATAGCCACCAGGCGAGGTAGTACCTCCATTGCAAGGTTTCGATGTGATCGTTCCCCAGCGTGCGGGCGCTGCGGGCGAGCGCCCGTTTCACTTCCACCGCGTGTTCCATGAGGTCTTCGCGCTCCGAGCGTTGTTCGTCGGCGTCTTCGGCGACTTTGGCCAGGGCGTCGTCGTCGAGATTGCCCGGGTTCATCCAGTCCCGGCCGGGCACGACATCGATGTCGCGGTCTTCGGATTCGGCGTCGACGAACAGATCGAAAGCAATGTTGCGCGTCTCGTTGACGCTGTCTTCCCATTCGGCGCGGGCTGCTCCGAGTTTTTCGCCGGCACCCGTTGCCATTGGATGCTGTTCACCGAGAACACGCACGAGATCCTCAGCCAGGACCTCCCATTCGGAAATTCGCTCGATTTCGTTGGCCGTCTCCGGCGTCCATGCAGCGCGGTTGTAGCGGGCGATCAGCGTGTGCTCGTGGTCGTGACCGAGCGTGTTTTGCAGGGCGACGATCAGCGCATCGAACTCGTTGAGGGTGTGAGCGTTGATACCCTCGGCCTCACCCAGCCACGTCAGCCGCGACAGTTGCGCGGCCAGGGTGTGGGGATGGTGTTCGCCGAGCAGTCGCCGGCGGTAGCCGACGACAATCAGCGCGTCGGTGCTGGCCCCGAAGGGGTCCCCGAGGTCGTGGCGGGCCAGGGCCACCCCGTAGGCGGCGGACAAGGCTAATTCGTTACGGGGGCCGAAGACCCGTGTCTCGGCACCGCATAACTGCACCCAGCGCAGCAGCCGACCGGCGGGATCACCGCCGGCATCCTCGGCCGTGGCCAATGTGTGGGTAGCCCATAACGTGTCCGCGTGCTCGACGCCGAGTACCCGCGTCATCACCGGGACGAGCTCGCGCAGCTCATCGACGCTGCCCTCGTCCCCGCGGTGGTAGCGCCAGATCGCGACCAGCCCCGCCACGCCAAGGGTGGAGGGATGTTCGTCTCCGAGTGTTTCGCGCCTGACGGCCAGTACCTGGCTCGCGTCGTGGACGGCACCGAGGCTGTCCCCGGCCGTCCAGCGCGCCGACGCCAGCGCGAGCAGCGCGGTCAGGGTTGACTCGTGATGGGGCCCGAATGTGGCAAGCGCCGAGCGCCATTCCGTGTTGGCGCGTACCACGGGATCGCCCGCGTCGGCGGGTTGATCTGGGCCGTCAGTCATGTGCACTCCTTTTCGTCATGCCAGTCTCCGGCTCCCGTGCCCGCGCCGCCAGTCACCGGCGGTTAAGATTTTGCAGCCGCGAACAAGCCACGGCGATAGGTTGGTCCGCATGACCGAGCGTCCAACGGCCCTGCAGATCGTCGAGGGAATCGACCTGTCCGGCAAGACATGTGTGATCACCGGGGCGTCGTCGGGGCTGGGCCGCGAGTCGGCGCGGGCGCTGGCCGCCGCGGGGGCACACGTCATCCTGGCCGCCCGCAACCCCGACGCGCTGGCGGAGACCGCCCGGTGGATCGCGGCCGAGGTTCCGGCCGCCCGGACGTCGACGGTCTCGCTCGACCTCACCGACCTGTCCAGCGTGCGTGCGGCGGCCAGCGCGATCGCCGACATCACGCCGATCGTCGACGTGTTGATGAACAACGCCGGCGTCATGTTCACGCCATTTGGCCGGACCCGGGACGGCTTCGAACTGCAAATCGGGACAAATCATTTCGGGCATTTCGAGCTCACCCGGCTGCTCGTCCCCCGCCTTGCCGCCGCCGACGGCGCCCGGGTGGTGATCCTGTCCTCCGGCGGCCACGTGATGGGTGACGTCGACGTCGACGACCCCAACTGGGAGCGTCGCGAATACGACAAGTTCGCCGCCTACGGCGCCTCCAAGACGGCGAACGTCCTGCACGCGGTCGAAGCCGACCGGCGCCTGCGCGACGCGGGAATCCGCGCCTACGCCGTGCATCCGGGCACCGTGGCCACCTCGCTCGCGCGGTACATGTCGCGCGCGGACTTCTCGCGGCTGCGCCGCCTCGTCGCCGAAACCAGCCGCGAACCCTCCGACGGCTTCCTCGATTTCGTCATGCCCGAACACGGCGCGGCGACGCAGGTGTGGGCCGCGGTCAGCCCCGAGCTGGCCGGGCGGGGCGGCCTCTACCTGGAAGACTGCGGGATCGGGGAGGCCGCGCCGCATGCCCGCGACGGGCGGCGCGCGGCCCAACTGTGGGGACTCTCCGAAAGACTTTGCGCCACACGGTGACTCGGTCACGGATCGGGAAGCGGCAACCAATCCCGCGACAGCCGCGCGGTGAAATTCGGTGGGCGGCGCTCCAGGAAGGCGGCGACACCCTCGCCGGCGTCGGCGCCGCCCATCACCCGTTCGTGCAACCGGGTTTCCAGCGCGGCGACCTGCCGCGGTGTGTAGTGATGGATCGCGCTGTCCCACAGCAGGCGTTTACACAGCGCGGCCGACATCGGCGCCACGTTGACCGCGATGTCGCGGGCCACCGTCAGCGCGTGCTCGAGCACCCGCTCGGCGGGCAGGGCCCGCGTGGCGACCCCGAGCGTCACGGCCTCGGCCCCGCCGAACGTCCGCCCGGTGAGCAGGATGTCGGCGGCCACCCCCAGGGTGGTCAGCTGGGTGAGCGTCCAGTGCGCCATGCAGTCGGGGATCACGCCCCGGCGGACCTGCACCACACCGTATTTGGCGTCCTCGGCGACGACGCGAATGTCGGCCTGCAACGCGATCGTCAGCCCGATTCCGATGGCGTGCCCGTTGACCGCGGCGATCACCGGCTTACGCAATTCGAACGCGGCCGGGGTGATCGGCGACGCCGAGAACGTGCCGTCGGCGGCGGGCGCGTCAAACGGGCTTGCGGCGGTGGAAAAGTCCGCGCCGGCGCAGAAAGCGCGTCCCGCTCCGGTCACCACGATGGCCCGCACGTCGTCGTCGCCGTCGCAATCCCGATAAGCCCGGCTCAGCAGCGCGCCCATCTCGGCGGTGTAGGCGTTGAGATGATCGGGCCGGTTGAGCGTGAGTATCGCCACGCCCGAGTCGATTTCGACCGTCAGGTCATCGCTCATGGCAGGGCCGGCGCCCGCTGCACGGCGCCGATCAGGTCGGCGATGTCGGCGTCGCGCGGGGTGTAGCCGGGGAAGTAGCAGCACACCTCCCCGGCGTGCCGGCCGAACCGCGCGGCGATCTGTTGTGCGCATTCCTCGGGCGTGCCGACGATCCCGATCCGGGCCACCATTTCGTCGCTGATCAGCCGGCGCATCTCGGCGAAGCGGCCCTGCTTGGACAGCGCGTTGAGCTCCGGCTGGACGTCGGCCCAGCCCTCGACCTGCAGCACGGGCAGGTAGGCCGGCGTCGACCCGTAGAACGCGATGAGGGTCGCCACCCCGTTGACCGCGGCCGCCAGATCGGCC
Source organism: Mycobacterium sp. NTMscope_Eco_3 (assembly GCF_976985685.1). Classification (NCBI taxonomy): domain Bacteria; kingdom Bacillati; phylum Actinomycetota; class Actinomycetes; order Mycobacteriales; family Mycobacteriaceae; genus Mycobacterium; species Mycobacterium sp. NTMscope_Eco_3. The sequence goes on from NZ_CDRJYZ010000001.1 coordinate 4,779,261, forward strand.
TCGTCGCGGCCGACGGCGACCATGGCCTGGGCGATGATGGTGAACTCGCCGGACTCCCGCCCCGAACGGCGCAGCCCCTCGCCGATCGCGGGAACGGTGCGTTCGGCGAAGTGGCGGGCGCTGTTGAACGGCATCATTAACAGACCGTCGGCGACCTCGGCCGCGGTGCGGGTCATCACCGGGCCCAGCGCGCCCAGCAGCACCGGCGGCGGGCCGAACGGGTTGGGGCCGGGGTTGAAGTTCGGCGCCATCACGGTGTGCGTGTAGAACTCGCCACGAAAGTCCAAGCGGCCCTGGCCTTCCCAGGCGTCGAAGATGGCCTTGATCGCCGCAATGGCCTCGGCCATCCGGGCCGCGGGACTGTCCCACTTACTGCCGTAACGCTTTTCGATGTGCACCTTGATCTGTGAGCCGAGGCCGAGGCGGAACCGCCCGCCGCTGTAGCACTGCAGATCGTAGGCGGCGTGCGCCAGGTGCAACGGGCTGCGCGGCGGGGCGATCGCCACGTTCGTCATCAGGTCCAGGCCGGTCGCGCCGGCGGCGAGGAGCAGCGGGAAGAAGACATCGTGCTGGCCTTCGAACGTGAACAGGCCATCCGCACCCGTCGCGGCGATGTCGGCGGCGCTTGCCGCCGCGCCCGCCGGTGAACCGTCCACCTGGAGGTGAACCTTCATCGTATGCTCCTGTCGCGCAGTATTATTCGGAGAGCTGAAACTCGACCACCTCGGCGATCGCGTCGACAGCTTCGCGCAGCGCGGCGAGGCGTTCGGCGGCCGTCGGGGCCGCGAGCACCGTGTAGCGGTCGGCCGTGCCGATCGGGATGCGCGAGGCCAACGCGAACAGGCGCTCCCCCGCCGGGCGCCCCGCGCGCTGACCCAACAGCACCTCGCGACCCGGCAGGGTGATCCCGCGCGCCTGCGCGATCCGCTCGAACAAGGCCACCGCGCGGTCTTCGACGTCGAGCAGTTGGGCCGGCGAAACCTCGGGCCCCGGTTCGTCGGGCCACGGCGTGATCCGCGCCCGCGGGTAGGGATCGTCGGGCAGCCATTCGCGCACCCGGATCCGGTCCCCGGTCCGGCAATGCAGCGCGTACCGGCCCGCGCCCTGGTCGACGCATTCGGTGATCCGCGACATCACGCCGACGTCGCAACGCGCATCACCGCCGCCCACCTCGCGCCCCCGCGAGATCAGCACCACCCCGAACGGGTCGCCGGTTGCCATGCAGTGCCGCACCAGCGCGCCGTAGCGGGGCTCGAAGATCCGCAGCGGCAGCTCCTGGTCGGGCAACAGCGCCGACTCGAGCGGAAACATCGCCAGCTCAACGGGTTCCGTCATCAGATCTCCAGCTCGGACACCAACGCGTCGACGACCGCGCGCAGGTCGCCGTCGTGTTCCTCGGCCACCCGGCGCTGCCGCTGGTAGGAGGCGCCCTGCCGGGGGATCTCCGCCACCGCGGTCAGCTCGTCGACGCAGTTCAACTTCTTCGCGACCGGCTCCAGCCGGGTCAGCACGTCATCGAGATCCTCGGTGACCAACCGCTCGTTGCTGTCGGCGTCCAGGATGATCACCGCGTCCAGGCCGTAGCGCGCCGCGCGCCACTTGTTCTCCTGGTTGTGCCACGGCGGCATGCTGGGCAACGACTCGTCGGCTTCGAGCCTGCGGTCCAAATCGACCACCAGGCAATGGGTTAGCGCGACCAGCGCGCCCAGCTCCCGCAGGTTGGACACGCCGTCGCAGATCCGCATCTCGATGGTGCCCAGGTGCGGGGAAGGCCTGATGTCCCAACGGACTTCGTCGACGTGGTCGATGATGCCGGTCTTCTTCTGGTCGTAGACGAACCCCTCGAACTCCGACCAGGTCTGGAACTGGAACGGCAGCCCGGCGGTGGGCAGCTGCTGAAACATCATGGCCCGGTTGCTGGCGTAGCCGGTGTCCACGCCGGTCCACCACGGTGAGGACGCCGACAGCGCCAACAGGTGCGGGTAGTAGTTCAGCAGCGACGTCATGATCGGCATCACCTTGTTCGGCGAGGAAATCCCGACGTGCACGTGCACACCCCAGATCAGCATCTGCCGTCCCCACCACTGGGTGCGCTTGATCAGCTCGGCATAGCGCGCGCCGGCGGTGAGCTTCTGGGTGGTCCACTGCGCGAACGGATGTGCGCCGGCGCAGAACAGCTCCATGCCCCGATCCCGCACGATGCGGCGCGCGGGGCCGAGGGTTTGGCGCAGGTCTTCCATCGCCTCGCCGGCGGACTGGCAGATGCCGGTGACCACTTCGACGGTGTTGCGTAGCAATTCCTTGTGCACGCGCGGGTTTTCGCCGATCTCGGCGATCACCGCGGTGGCCTCGTTGCTCAGGTCGCGGGTCTGCGCGTCGACGAGCGCGAACTCCCACTCCACCCCGATGGTCGGCCGCGACGACCGGGCGAAATCGATGCGCGCGTCACGCCTTCTAGCCGGCACCGATGACACCGCAGGCCACCCGCTTGCCGGCGTCACCGGTGCTCATCGTCATGTCGTCCGGGCCCGGTGTTCCGTTGGTCTGGTTGTAGCGCTCCGCCGGGATGTTGGCGAAGTTGTCCGCGCCGGCGTGAATGATGATCACGGTCTTCTGCCCGGTGAGCAGGTCCTCCATGGCGAACGCGTCGGTGGTGGTCACCAATGTCCCGGAGCCGTCCTTGCGGACCTGCAGCGAGGTCAGGTCTCCGCTGGCGGGTTCGGCGGCGTGTCCGGGAACCTGGAAGTGGCCACCCGCGGACAGGAAGTCCCCGGGCGCACCGCCGTTCGGGGCGACGGAGTTGGGCTCACACTTGCCCACCTTGTGGATGTGCACGCCGTGAAAGCCGGGCGCGAGCACACCGTTGGCGGTCGTCTCGATGGTGACCGTCGCGTAGCCGTTGTTGAATTCGAATTTCGCGATCGCGACCTGGGTGCCGTCCGGCGCCTTCAGATGCGTGGTGACGGTCGGCACCTCCGCGGGCCTGGCCTCCGCGCCTTTGGCGCCCGACGGCGACGGCGACCCGGTCCAGATCGCGGGCGTGGTGCCCGGAACCGACGCGGCGTGCTCGGGCGACGAACAGGCACCCAGCAGCGCGACACATCCGGCCAGAACCAGAGGGGGAGGCAGCTTCGGCATAGCCAGCAGCCTAGCCCGGTGACGATGCGAGCCGGAACGGCTCGCTGAGGAGGCGGGCAATCAAACCCGGCGCGTACTCAGCCCGCGACGAGGACGATGACACCCGGCGGCTCTGAGCTCAGCGCGGGAATTCGCGGTTCGACGGGCGCGCCCAGGTTCTTGCCGACCGCGTCGGCGGTGGCGCGCTCGTCGTCGGCGTCGGTGTAGTAGACCGTGGTGGACGAGACGTCGGGCACGGCCATGTTGTCGACCTTGGTGACCTTGAATCCGGCGGACGTCAGCTGGTCTCGGGTGCGCGCGGCGACGCCCTCTTTCGAGGAGATGTTGTAGACCTGCACGTCGGCCTGGGCGGCCGCCGGCTTGCTGCTCGTCGACGTGGCGGACGTGGTGGCGGTCGAACTGGGTACCGGCGACGCCGAATCGTCGTCAGAGCTCCCGGAGGTGCCGAGGGCCTGCCAACCGAGCAGCAGGAAAATGACGCCGAGGAACAACAGCACCATCACCATCGCCCGGAGGGGCAGCCCAGTGGAGTCGGGAACTCGTTCTTTCATCGAGCCCTACTGTAACGAGTCAGGTCACCTCGAAGCCGAGACGCCGCGCCGCACGTGCCTTCTGCCTGCTGGCGCGCAGCCGGCGCAGCCGTTTCACCAGCATCGGGTCGGCCGCCAGCGCCTCAGGCCGGTCCACGAGCGCGTTGAGCACCTGGTAGTACCGCGTCGCCGACATCGAGAACAACTCCTTGATGGCGTCTTCCTTCACACCGGCGAACTTCCACCACTGGCGTTCGAAGGCCAGGATGTCGTGCTCGCGGCGGGTAAGGCCATCGGCGATCTCAGAATCGTCCCCCGATCGATTTGCCCGCGCCATGGCGCTGTCCATATTGATTCCCCTGGACCCTTTCGGCGAATTCCGAACTGCTCGAATGACTTGACTTAGCTAAGCGCGTCTTTCGGCGAATATTGAAACACGCCCCAAACCCTCAAGCCGTCATCCAGACCCGCGAGTCGGCCGATTGACCGAATTGCCCACCCCCGAAGATCGGCGGCTGAACAGCCCACGGGCGTGCGGTAGCTTAGCCGACCATGGCAGTCGTTCCGATCCGCATTGTGGGAGATCCCGTCCTGCATACCCCGACGAAACCGGTGCCCGTCGCTGCCGACGGTTCGCTGCCCGCGGAGCTGTCCGCGTTGATCGCCGACCTGTACGACACCATGGACGCCGCGCACGGGGTGGGGCTGGCGGCCAACCAGATCGGGGTCGGCTTGCGGGTCTTCGTCTACGACTGCGCCGACGAACGAGGGCGCACCGAGCGCCGGCGCGGCGTCGTCGTCAACCCGGTCCTGGAAACCTCCGAAGTACCCGAGACCATGCCCGACCCGGATAACGACGACGAGGGCTGCCTGTCCGTCCCCGGCGAGTCCTTTCCCACCGGCCGGGCCAAGTGGGCCCGGGTCACCGGGCTCGACGCCGACGGCAGCCCGGTCACCCTCGAGGGCAACGACCTGTTCGCCCGGATGCTGCAACACGAGACCGGGCACCTGGACGGGTTCCTGTACCTGGACCGCCTCGTCGGCCGGCACGCCCGCAGCGCGAAACGGGCCGTCAAATCCCACAACTGGGGCGTTCCCGGCCTCTCCTGGATGCCCGGCGAGGGACCGGACCCGTTCGGCCACTGATGATCTCGTGGCCGGCCCTGGGTACCCGGGTGATGGTTCGTTACCGGCGCGCGCAGGGGTCGGTGCCGCCGTTGACCGACGCGGTGGGACACCTGCTGGCGGTCGACCCGGTGGTGCGGCTGCGGACGAAAACGGGTGCGGTCGTCGAATGTTCGCCCGCCGATGTGGTCATGCTGCGGGTGCTGACCTTCGCCCCGGTGCGCACCTCGGATATCCGGGCGCTCGAGCACGCGGCGGCCATGGCCTGGCCCGGCGTCGAGCACGCCTGGCTTCAGGGGTGGCTGCTGCGGGCAGGCCCCCCAACCGGCAAGGGCACCGAACTCACCGCCAATTCGGCGGTGCCGCTGGACCTTTCGGCCCGCCTGAGTTCCGTGCCCGCGATCGTGGACTGGTATGAGCGCCGCGGCCTGTCACCGCGACTGGCCATACCCGATCGCCTGTTGTCGGTGCCGACCGGTTCGACGGGTGAGCAGCCCGAGAGCGTCCTGGTGCGCGACGTGTCCGACCTGGCGGCGCGCGAACCCGACGCGTCCGTCGCCCTGTCGGCGCGCCCGGACGACGCCTGGCTGCGGGCATACGGGCGCGACGTCGACGTCGACGTGCTCACCGCGATCAGCGACGGCGAACTCATGTTCGGGACCCTGGACGGCGCGGCGGTCGCGCGTGCCGCGATGACCGATGCGCCCGACGGCGCGCGCTGGGTCGGGCTGTCGGCGATCCGCGGCGACGACGACCGGGCCGCAACGGCCGTGTGCGAAGCGCTGCTGGTGTGGGGCGCCGGTCGCGGCGCGACGCGCGGCTACGTCGCCGTCCCCGACGCCGAGGCCGACACCGGGTGGCTGGGTTTCCGGTTGCACCATCACCGCCGCTACTTCCCGGTCCGACGGGGCACCTGAGATACCGTCTGATCCCATGCCCGATGCGGTTGATGACGGCGACCTGGTCGATGGCGGCGACCCGCTGCGCCCGGCTTCGCCGCCCTTGCGATCGCCGCGCCTGCGGCTTGCCACCTGGAACGTGAATTCGATCCGCTCCCGCCTGCCCCGCGTCGTCGACTGGCTGGCCCGCGCCGACGTCGACGTGCTGGCCATGCAGGAGACCAAATGCTCCGACAGCCAGTTCCCGACCCTGCCGTTCTTCGAACTCGGCTACGAGGTCGCCCATGTCGGTTTCAACCAGTGGAACGGCGTGGCGATCGTCTCACGCGTCGGCCTCGACGACGTGCAGATCGGATTCGACGGCCAGCCGACCTGGAGCGGCAAGCCGGAGGTCGCCGCCGTCGCGGAGGCCCGCGCCCTCGCCGCCACCTGCGGCGGCGTGCGGCTGTGGAGCCTCTACGTTCCCAACGGCCGCGCGCTGGGCGATCCCCACTACGCCTATAAGCTCGATTGGCTTGCTGCCCTGCGTGATTCGGCGCAACGGTGGCTACGCGACGATCCCGCCGCCGCGATCGCGCTGGCCGGCGACTGGAATATCGCCCCGCAGGACGACGACGTGTGGAGCATGGAGTTCTATGCCGGCGCCACCCACGTCTCCGCGCCGGAGCGCCGCGCGTTCAACGCCATCGTCGAGGCGCAATTCACCGACGTCGTACGGCCTTTCGCGCCGGGGCCCGGCGTCTACACGTATTGGGACTACACCCGGCTACGATTCCCGAAGCGGCAGGGCATGCGCATCGACTTCATCCTGGGCTCACCGGCATTGGCGAGTCGCGTGACCGACGCGCGGATCGACCGCGAGGAACGCAAGGGAAAAGCCGCGAGCGATCACGCGCCCGTGCTCGTCGATGTGCGCGTCGACTGACGCTGCGACCCGGCGTAGGCTAACTGGCAGCGCAATTCCGTAGATCCCCTCTACTGTGCGATCCACGGTATACATGAAAACAGCGAACGCGAATTGCATGAATACGAAATTGGGCCAGGGAGTCAACATGGGTGTCGTCGACGGAGCGGTTCGCAGCGTGGGGCGAACACTGAATCGTGCGGCATCGGTCACCACCTCCACCGCCGGCGCGGTCGGCGGCGCGGCGGTGAACGGTGTCGTCGGCGGCATCAAGGGCGCCGCGGACGGCATTCAGCAGGGCATCAGCAAGGGCAGCAAATCGACGACGGCCGCCGCGGTGGGCCTGGGAGCGCTCGGCGCCATCGGCCTGATCGAGTGGCCGGTGCTGCTGGCGGTCGGCGGCGGCGCGCTGGTGTTGCAGCGCATCGCCCGCCAACAGAAGGAGTCGGCCCCGCCGGCCAGGGCAAAGCTGACGACGGTGCCGACCAAGCCCGAACCCGCGCCCCAGACGCAAAAATCGCCGCCGCAAAAGGCCCCCACCAAACGGGCGGCCGCCAGAAAACCGGCCAAGAAGGCCACCGGCCGCCGCGCCGGCAGCGCCACGCTGCGCAGCACCAACTGACACGGAATCCTTACTGAACTCTTGAGTATCACAATGTCTCTGCGACGGTCGTTGCCGTCGCGAATGATTTCTGCGGGCCTACAGGCGACAACCGGACTGGCGCGAGCCGGCATCGAAACCGGTATCGAAGTCGCGACGATCCCCTTGCGCGAGGGAGCCAAGGTGCTCTCCGGCGAACTCTCCCGCGCCACGTTGCGCCGGCATTGCTGGCGCGGCAACGGCCGCGCGTGGATCGAAGTGCGCGGCCTGTCCGGCGCGCCCGACGGCCGACTCGGCCCGGCCGTGCTCGAGGCGATCCTGGCCCATCCCGGCGTGGCTTCAGCAAAGCTGAATCATCCCCTGTCGCGGGTGGTCGTGGACCTCGACGACCCGGACACTTCGCTGAGCGACCTCTGCCGCATCGTCGAGGAATCCGAAAACCGTTGTGCGCCAACATACGACGCCGACCAAACCGTGACAACGTCGGCGAGCCTGCCAGGCGACGGCCTGGTGCTGGCGACCAGGGCGCTCACCGTGGCCGCCAATGCCGCCGGGTTGGGCGTGGCGCTCTTCGGCCGGGCGACGCGGTTGCCCCGGCTGCCGGTCACCATCGCCGCGAGCATCACGTTCTTCGACTATCAGCCCTGGCTGCGCCGCCGGCTCGAAGACCGGATCGGCGGCCCCGCCACCGACACCGTGATGACGCTGGTTCAGGCGACCAGTCAGACGCTTTCCCAGTCGCCGACGTCGCTGTCGCTGGGGCTGACGATGCAGTCGCTGAAGGTCGCCGAGTGCCGTGCCGAGGCGCGAGCGTGGGAGCAGCATGAACCCGAGCTGGCGCGCCACGCCGACCAACCGCTGACCCCCCGGTCGCCGCGGCCGCAGCCGTCGAGGGGCATGGAACGTGCTCCCAATCGTTTCGCCCTCCTCCAGGCGCTCAGCGCCGGCGCGATCGGCGCCGGCACCCGCAACCTGAACATGGCCGCCACCGCGGTGCAGGTGACCACCCCCAAAGCCAACCGGACCACCCCCGAGGCGTTCGCGGCGACGCTGGGCCGCGGCCTGGCCGAGCGACACTCGGTGTTGCCGTTGCGGCCGGAAAGCCTGCGCCGGCTGAACAAGGTCGACACGATCGTCATCGACCCCCGCGTGTTGTGTACCGACACGTTGCGGGTGGCCCGCATCCGCGGCGCGGACGACAGCGAGCTGCCCGCGGCGTGGAGTCGCGCCCAGCTCATGCTGGAGAACAGCGGCCTGCGCCCCGGCTGGCGCAAGGTGCCCGGGATTTCGGGCAGGCGGCCCGACGCGCCGGTCGAGGCGTTGTTCCTGCCCGCCCACGATCCGCTGGCCTCAGCCGTGGTCGGCGAGGCCAACCGCGCCGGGGCGCAACTGGTGTCGGTCGACCACGAGTCGCTCGACGAGTTGCGACCGGCGTTCGACGACGTCCGGCCGCTGAAGAGCGGGACCGACAAATCCATCGACGACGCGCTGGCCGCCGCGGTGGGCGACCTGCAGGAGGCCGGCCGCACGGTGGCCGTGCTGTCATCGTCTGCGGCACAAGCCATTTCGTTGGCACACCTGGCGCTGGGCGTGCTGCCCGCGCGCGGCGGCGCCCCGCTGTGGAACGCCGATCTGCTGTTGCCGGACCTGGCGGCCGTCTGGCGGGTGGTGCACGCGCTGCCCGCGGCCAACGCCGCGATCCAGCGCGGCATCGGGATTTCGGCGGGCGCGACCGCGATGGGGTCGCTGTTCATGATCCCGGGTGTGCGGGGCAACCTCGGATCCGAAACGGTGAACGTCGGCGCGGCGGCCGGTCTGCTCTCGGGGTATCTGCTCGCCCGCGGGGTCCTGGGCGCGGACACCCCGCGGCCGGCGGCCACGCACGAATGGCATGCGATGTCGGTCGAGCAGGTCCGAAACACCTTGCCCGCGCAGGATTCCGCGCCGCCCGTCCCGACGGAGCGAGACACCCCCGCCGCCCTGCGGCTGGCGGAGACGCCCGCGCAGGCGGTCTGGCAGCTCGCCAAGGCGGTGCGCGCCGAATTGTCCGACCCGCTGACGCCGGTGATGGCGCTCGGCTCGGCGGCCAGCGCGGTGCTCGGCTCGCCGGTCGATGCGATGTTGGTCGGGACCGTGTTGACCGGAAACTCGATACTGGCCGCCGCGCAGCGGCTGCGCGCCGAGAAGCGGTTGAGTTACCTACTGGCCCAACAGACTCCGCCCGCCCGAAAGGTCGTCACCGGCCCGGACGGCGCGCGGACGTACACGCTCGTCGACGCCGCGCGACTGCGGCCCGGCGACGTCATCGAGGTGCGCACCCATGAGGTGGTGCCCGCCGACGCCCGCGTCATCGAAGAGGTCGACGTCGAGGTCGACGAGTCGAGCCTCACCGGCGAATCGCTGTCGGTGGAAAAGCAGGTCGAGGCGACGCCCGGGGCGCCGCTCGCCGAGCGGCGCTGCATGGTGTTCGCCGGGACCACCGTGGTGGCGGGCACCGCGGTGGCGCTGGTGACCGCGGTCGGGCCCGACACCCAGCAGCGCCGCGCCGCCGACCTCATCTCGGGCGAGCTGTCCTCCGACATCGGCCTGCAGCACCAACTCGGCCAGCTCACCACCAAGGCACTTCCGGTGAGCATCACCGGCGGCGCGCTGGTCGGTGCGCTCGGGCTGTTGCGCCGCCTCCCCCTGCAGCACGCGGTGGGCAGCGCCATCGCCATCGCGGTCGCCGCGGTTCCCGAGGGAATGCCGCTGGTGGCCACGCTGGCCCAGGCGTCGTCGGCGCGACGGCTGACGAAATTCGGTGCGCTGGTGCGGGTTCCGCGCTCGGTGGAGGCGCTCGGCCGCATCGAGGTGGTGTGCTTCGACAAGACCGGGACGCTCAGCGAAAACCGCCTCCGCGTCTCGCAGGTCCATCCCGCGGCCGGGTACTCGCGCGAGGAGGTGCTGCGCTGCGCCGTGCACGCCGCACCGGTGACGAACGGCGCCACCCAGGTGCACGCCACCGATGTCGCCATCGTCGAGGCCGGTGCGGACGTCGACGGCTCGCCGTCCACACCGCCGACCGCGCACCTGCCGTTCCGCTCCGGCAGGTCGTTCTCCGCCTCGGTGACCGGCACCGAGCTGACCGTCAAGGGCGCGCCCGAAGTGGTCCTGGCCGCCTGCGGGGAGAGCGGCGCGATGGAAGGCACGGTCGCCGAACTCGCCGCCGGCGGCCTGCGCGTCATCGCGGTGGCGCGCCGCGAGCTGACCGCCCAACAGGCCCGGGCGATCGCGGAAAACCCCGATGACATCGCCGAGTACTGCACCAGCGGGCTGACGTTGACCGGCTTCCTCGGCCTGTCCGACACCCCGCGCGCCGAGGCCGCGAAATTGCTCGCCGACCTCGGCGGCCTCGGGGTGGGCGTGAAGCTGATCACCGGTGACCATCCGATCACCGCCAAGGCCATCGCCGCCGAGCTGGGGCTCAACGTGACCGCCGATCAGGTCATCAGCGGCGCCGAATGGGAGGCCTTGTCGCGCAAGGACCAGGAGCGCGTCGCGGCGGAGCGGGTGATCTTCGCCCGCATGACGCCGGAGAACAAGGTTCAGGTTGTCCAAGCGCTCGAGAACGCGGACGTGCGGACGGCGATGGTCGGCGACGGGGCCAACGACGCGGCCGCCATCCGGGCCGCCACGGTCGGCATCGGCGTGGTCGCCCATGGCAGCGATCCGGCGCACCTGGTCGCCGACGTGGTGCTGGTCGACGGCCGGATCGACGCGCTCATGGAGGCCATCCGGGAAGGCCACCAGCTGTGGCGGCGGGTGCAGGCGGCGGTGTCGGTGCTGCTCGGCGGCAACGCCGGCGAGGTGATCTTCGCGATCATCGGCAGCGCGATCACCGGCACGTCGCCCCTGAACACGCGCCAGCTGCTGCTGGTCAACACGATGACCGACGCGCTGCCGGCCGCCGCGCTCGCGGTCAGTAAGCCCAGCGGCCCGATCGACCCGCGGTTGCGCGGCGCGGATCAGGCCGCGTTGTGGCAGGCGGTCGCCATTCGCGGCGTCACCACGGCGGCGGCGACGACGGCCGCGTGGGCGATGGCGGGCCTGACCGGTCCGCTGAGTAGTCCGCAACGCGCCTCGACCGTCGCGCTGGTCGCGCTGGTGGGGACCGAACTGGGCCAGACGCTGGTCGAGTCTCAGGCCCCGCTGGTGGTGCTCACCGCGCTCGGTTCGCTCGGGCTGGTGGGGGTCCTGATCAGCACGCCGGGCGTCAGCCAGCTGCTCGGGTGTACGCCGCTCGGACCGTTCGGCTGGGCCCAGGGCCTGGGCGCCGCCGCGGTGGCGACGGTCGCGACCGGCGTGCTGTCGCGTGCGCTGACGGGTCCGGACAAATCAGACCCCGAGCCGCCGGCGGATCTCGCCGAGCCTCCCGCTCAGGGTTTCGAATCTCGACCACCCCGACGCGCCACAACAGCGCATAGAGTTCCAGTAACGGCACCCTGAGCACCGAAGCAATCGACGAAACTAGCGGATCGCCCCCGGTGTCGGTCATCGTCGACATAGGTCCGACGTTGTACGCGCGAACCGGCGAGGCGGGAAACCCTTCGTTACTGAAAGGCAAATGATGGCGGAAAAGAAGTCGCGGCGCGAGACGTCCCAGCGCGATGCGGTGGACAAGATCCGCGAGGGCGAAACCTTTGTGGTGAACCTGCCGGCGATCGGCCAGGTGGAGATCCCCCGGCCCGAGCAGCTGGCCTACTTCGGGGGGCTGGCCGCCCTGGCGGCCCTCGAACTCATCGACTGGCCGGTGGCCGTGGTGATCGCCGCCGGACACCTGCTGGCGAGCAATCACCACAACAAGCTCCTCGAGGAGCTCGGCGAGGCGATGGAGGAGGTCTAGCCTCGTAACGCCGCCGACAAGTTCGTGCCTTTCGCCGACGTCGAGATCCTAGTCAGCGGGCTCGGGCGAAATCCTTTCGTGCACGGTCAGCAGCAAATGATCGAACTGGCTTTGCATCGCGCCCGGCGGCGCCGGCAGGGTGGCCATCTCGTCGAGCAGCTGCTTGGCCAGCGCACGCAGTTTCACGTTGGTGTCTTGCGAGCGCCACTGCAGCACGCGGAAGGCCTGTTGCGCGCTGATCCGGTAGACGGACATCAGCACGCCTTTGGCCTGTTCGATGGCCGCGCGGCTCTCGACCAGATCCGGCAGCGCCTCGTCGAGCACCTCTTGCCGGGCCTCGTCGAGCGTGTCGGTGAGGTCGATGTAATAGCCCTCGGTGCCCAGCACGGCGCCCGACTCGTCCACCATGCGGTCGGCGACGACGATCGCGTCGTGCACCGTGCCCGCGGTGTCGAGGAATCGGTGCCGGCTCGAGAACGACCCTTCCGACCGCAGGGCGTAGTCCAGCAACTCCTGGACATGCGCGCGGTCCTCGGGATGCTTGTGCGACAACAACAGTTGAGTCGTCGGCTCCACGTCCTGCGGTTCATAGCCGTGCATGCGGGCCACCTCGTCGGACCATTCCCAGCGTTGGCCCACGAACCAGAACCGGAAGGTGCCGATATTCAGGTATTCGCCCGGCCCACCGGATCGCGCGCCCTCGCCGTTGGTGGACGGCTCTCCAGCTTGCACGTTTGCATCCTTCCACTCGGGGACGTCCTCGGCTACCGCCCCGGAAGAAGGGCCGTCGCCCTGCCATGCGGTCCGGGGTGGGGGTAACGTCGCGTGCGGACCCATCCATCAACGCGGGAGCGCATGCCGAGTGCGCTGAGAGGACGGCTCGGGGCCGTCGACCGTACGAACCTGACCGGGTAATGCCGGCGTAGGGAGATGAAAAATGACCGAGACCCTATCGGGAACCGCTGCACCGTCCGTGACCACCGGCCCGATTGCGGGCAGCCACAAGATCTATCGCGATGTGGCCGGCGGACGGGTTCCGTTCCGCCGGGTGGACCTGTCCAATGGCGATCACTTCGATCTTTACGACACTTCGGGCCCCTACACCGATCCGGACGCGACGATCGACCTGACGGCCGGGCTGCCGGCGCGGCCGGGGGTGGTGCGCGATCGCGGCACCCAGTCGCAGCGCGCCCGTGCGGGCGAGATCACCGCGGAGATGGCGTTCATCGCCGCGCGCGAGGGCATGCCCGCCGAGTTGGTGCGCGACGAGGTCGCCCGAGGGCGCGCGGTGATCCCGGCCAACCACAACCACCCCGAGATCGAGCCGATGATCATCGGCAAGGCGTTTGCGACCAAGGTCAACGCGAACATCGGCAACTCGGCGGTGACGTCGTCGATCGCCGAGGAGGTCGACAAGATGGTGTGGGCGACCCGGTGGGGCGCGGACACCATCATGGACCTGTCCACCGGCAAGAACATCCACGAAACCCGCGAGTGGATCATGCGCAACTCGCCGGTGCCCGTCGGCACCGTGCCGATCTACCAGGCGCTGGAAAAGGTCAAGGGCGACCCGACCGAGCTGACGTGGGAGATCTACCGCGACACCGTGATCGAGCAGTGCGAGCAGGGTGTGGACTACATGACCGTGCACGCCGGTGTGCTGCTGCGCTACGTGCCGCTGACCGCCAAGCGTGTCACCGGCATCGTGTCCCGCGGCGGCTCGATCATGGCGGCATGGTGCCTGGCTCATCACCGGGAATCGTTCCTGTACACCAACTTCGACGAACTCTGCGAGATCTTCGCCCGCTACGACGTCACGTTCTCCCTTGGCGACGGGCTGCGGCCGGGCTCGATCGCCGACGCCAACGACGCCGCGCAGTTCGCCGAGCTGCGCACCCTCGGCGAGCTGACCAAGATCGCGAAATCCCATGGCGTGCAAGTGATGATCGAGGGCCCGGGCCATGTCCCGATGCACAAGATCGTCGAGAACGTGCGGCTGGAAGAGGAGTGGTGCGAGGAGGCCCCGTTCTACACGCTGGGCCCGCTGGCCACCGACATCGCGCCGGCCTACGACCACATCACCTCGGCGATCGGCGCGGCCATCATCGCCCAGGCCGGCACCGCGATGCTGTGCTACGTGACGCCCAAGGAGCACCTGGGCCTGCCGGACCGCAAGGACGTCAAGGACGGGGTGATCGCCTACAAGATCGCCGCGCACGCCGGCGATCTGGCCAAGGGACACCCGCACGCCCAGGAGCGCGACAACGCCCTGAGCACGGCGCGCTTCGAGTTCCGCTGGAACGACCAGTTCGCCCTGTCACTGGATCCCGACACCGCGCGGGAATACCACGACGAGACGCTGCCCGCCGAACCCGCCAAGACCGCGCACTTCTGCTCGATGTGCGGGCCGAAGTTCTGCTCGATGCGCATCACCCAGGACGTCCGCGACTACGCCGCCAAGCACGGCCTGGACAGCGAGGAAGCGATCGAGGCGGCCGTGTCCGAGGGCATGGCGGAGAAGTCTCGCGAGTTCGCGGAGCACGGCAACCGGGTGTATCTGCCGCTGGCACAGCAGTGACCGCAACCGCGGACGCGGCGATCGCAAGCGCGGCGGTGGCGATCGCAAGCGCGGCGAAGCCGGGCGCAGCGGGTCGCCGCCAACTGGCACAGCCGGGCGCAGCGGGTCGCCGCCAACTGGCACAGCCGGGCGCAGCGGGTCGCCACCAACTGGCACAGCCGGGCGCAGCGGGTCGCCACCATCCAGAACAGTGAGTTTCCTGCCGCTGCCCGCGCCGGGCACGACACCCCTGCGGGTGTTGTCGATCGCCGGGTCGGACTCCGGGGGCGGCGCGGGCATCCAAGCCGATATGCGCACCATGGCGCTGTTGGGTGTGCATGCTTGCGTCGCCGTGACCGCGGTGACCGTGCAGAACACCGTGGGAGTCAAGAGCTTTCACGAGATTCCCGATGACGTCGTCGCCGGCCAGATCGAGGCGGTGGTCGGCGACATCGGCATCCAGGCCGCCAAGACCGGGATGCTCGCGTCGCCACGCATCATCGACACCGTCGCCACCGCCTGGCGCCGGCTCGGACTGACCGTCCCGCTCGTCGTCGACCCGGTGGCGGCCTCCATGCACGGCGACGCGCTCATGGCGCCGGCGGCCCTGGATTCGCTTCGGAATCAATTGTTTCCGTTGGCCACGCTGGTGACGCCGAACCTCGACGAGGTAAGGCTGCTGGTGGACATCGACGTCGTGGACCCGGCGTCGCAGCGGGTGGCGGCCAAGGCCCTGCATGCGCTCGGCCCGCGGTGGGTGTTGGTCAAGGGCGGCCACCTGCGCTCGTCGGACCGCAGCTGTGACCTGCTCTATGACGGCACCTCCTATCACGAGTTCGACGCGGAGCGGATCGCGACCGGCAACGACCACGGCGGCGGGGACACACTGGCCAGCGCGGCGGCTTGCGCACTCGCGCACGGCCTCACCGTGCCGGAAGCGGTCGGTTTCGGGAAGCGGTGGGTCACGGAATCTCTGCGTGCCTCCTATCCCCTGGGCCACGGCCACGGCCCCGTCTCGCCGCTGTTTAGGCTGTCATGATGGCTCGCCCCCTCGATCAGATCGCGGGCATCGCGCACGAACCGGACGATGCAAGTCGCCCAGAAGGGGTCGTGGTTCTGACCCACGGCGCCGGTGGTAACCGGGATTCTCCACTGCTGCAACAGGTTTGCGACGAATGGGCCCAACGGGGCTGGCTGGCGGTGCGCTATAACCTGCCCTACCGGCGCCGGCGCCCCACCGGCCCGCCATCCGGGTCGGCCGCCACCGATCGCGCCGGCATCGTCGAGGCGATCACGATGTGCCGCGACCTCGCCCCCGGGCCGCTGATCGCCGGCGGGCATTCCTACGGCGGCCGGCAGACATCCATGGTGGTTGCCGCCGGCGAGGCCCCGGTGGACGTGCTGACGCTGTTCTCCTACCCGCTGCACCCGCCCGGCAAGCCGGAGCGCCTGCGCACCGAGCATCTGCCTGACATCACGGTGCCGACGGTGTTCACCCACGGAACCTCGGATCCCTTCGGCACGCCCGACGAGCTGCGCACCGCGGCCGCGCTGATCGGCGGAACGACCGCCGTCGTCGAGATCGCCAGCGCCCGACACGATCTGCGGTCCAAGACGCTGAACGTCCCGGCCCTGGCCGTCGATGCCGCGCTACAGCTGCTCGGACGGGAATAGACAGTCCGAACTGGACAGTTTTGACTGTCTAATTTAGAGTGGTGCCGTGGATGGCATCAGCGACTCCGCGGCAGCGGCGGCACGCGATATCCGGGTGGTGTTCAGCCGGCTGCGGCGCCGGCTGAAGGACGTCGCGGTCGACGGTTTGACACCGTCGCAGACGGCGGTGCTCACGCGGCTTTGGAAGGAGGGGCCGTCGTCGGCCAGCGCATTGGCCGGCGCGGAACAGGTGCGTCCCCAGTCGATGGCCACCATCCTGGCCGGATTGGGGCAGCGGGGGCTCATCGAACGCTCCCCGGACCCGAATGATGGTCGGCGACAGGTGGTCTCGCTGACCCCGGCGGGGAGAAAGCGCGCCGAGAGCGACCGTCGGGCCCGGGAGGAATGGCTGGCCCGGACCATCCAGGAGCGCTACACCGAGGCGGAGCGGCGCGTCATCGTCGACGCGCTGTCGCTACTCGAGCGCTTGACCGAACACTGAGAAAGGGGCGTCATCGCAATGGAATTGGGATTGCACTTCATCGACTTTCTACCCGGAGACCCGGCGCGACTGGGCCCGACGCTGGCCGACGCGGCCAAGGCCGCCGAGCAGGGCGGCGCCACGTTGTTCACCCTGGCCGATCACTTCTTCCAAATGGAACAGCTTGGCCCCGCCCAGGACCCGTACCTCGAGGGCTACACGTCGCTGGGGTTCTTGGCCGCCCAGACCGCCACCATCGACCTGACCCTGCTGGTCACCGGGGTCACCTACCGCCACCCGGGCGTGTTGGCCAAAACGGTCACCACCCTGGACGTGTTGTCGCAAGGCCGATCGATGCTGGGGCTGGGTGCGGCCTGGTACGAGCGTGAGCACACCGCGCTGGGCATTCCGTATCCGCCGCTGAGCGCGCGCTTCGAAATGCTCGAGGAGACGTTGCAGATCTGTCGGCAGATGTGGAGTGACGACGACGGCCCGTATGAAGGCGCCCACTATCGCCTGGCCGAGACGATCTGTGTGCCGCAACCGATTCGGCGTCCCCCGATCCTGATCGGCGGGGACGGCGAGAAGAAGACGCTTCGCCTGGTCGCGCAGTATGCCGACATCTGGAACAGCATGTCGAATGACGTCGAGGAGCTCGAGCACAAGATCGACGTGTTGCACCGGCACTGCGACGCGGTGGGCAGGAACCCCGCCGACATTCGCAAGACGTCCGGCGGTCTCGCGACGACGGACCCGTTCGAGAACATCGACGAGTACCTGAAGACCGTGGAACGCTACGCCAGGCTCGGTGTGGACATGATCAATGTCGGCCCGCTGCCGGGCAATCCGGACCCGGTCGGGTTCGTCCGACGCCTGGGTGACGAGGTGATTCCCCGGCTGGCCGAAATAGGCTGATCCGCGGGGTCTTTCGTTATCCCGGATAACGAGAGTAACATGCGTCCGCGTTGCCGGTCACGCCACCACGGAACGCGGCAATGCGGGTGAAGCCGGCGGGGACGCTGGTGCCGTCCGCGTCGCTGGCCACCAGGTGATTGGTGAGCAGCCCGGCGACCGCTTCGTCGAGATCGCCGGCGGTGAGCTGCAATTGGTTGTGCGAGGGCAGCTCGATGGGTTCGGCCATCTTGCGGTGCGCCACGCCGGTCAGGCATGCGGTGCGCAGCGCGGTCCACGGGCTCTGCATCGGCAGGCCGCGCTCATGCTGCACCGCCAGTGCGTATCTCGACATCACGAGGGACAGGGCCGTGTCGTCGCCTTGCGGCAGGGACTGCTCGCTCTCGTCGGCGACCCTGCCCATGACGGCGAGCTTGGGCAGGTCGACCGCGATGGTGTTGGTGCCCGGACAGTAGGAGGCCGGCGGGGTGGGTTTGGCGTCCGGGCAATTCGCGGGCTGGTAGGTCAGCACCGGCGGATTGGCCGGGCCGAAGATCTTTCCCAGCAGTTCCATCAGGGTCGACAGGGTGTCCTGGTTGATCGGGACCTCGCCGGTCTCCGGCGTTCCGGTGGTGGAGTCGACCCGCAAGGCGTTCGGCAGATCGCCGCGGCGCTGCTCGATTTCCCGGCGGTCGATGGCCGCACACGCCGAGGCGCCGTTGATGAAACCCATTTGGAAGGCGCTGATCCGGTCCAGGGCCGAGCCGTGGGCGTCGTCGTTGTCGGTCTCGCTGTCCATGACCGGGTCGCGCGTGGTGATGATGCCCGCCAGCACGTGGTCGAGCCCGTCGGCGGTGCTCAGCGTGAAGCGCGGCGACTTGCCGTCGGCGACCCAGAACAGATAGACGCCGGCGAAGCAGTCGGCCTGCTGTTCGTGGACGATGGTCGGGTCCCGTCTGGTCACCAGCTTGGCCATCTGCTGCAGCGCGTGCCCGAATTCGTGTGCGAGCACTCCGGTGACGGACATGTCGCCGAAGTACTTTTGCGCGACGGGCATGAACACGCCGCGGTCCCAGGCGATCAGGTGGCAGCGCGACGTGTAGAAGGCGTTGACGAGTTTGTACGTGTCGTTGTGGCACACGATCGGGCTGCTCGGGTCGTTGGAGTCGTAGGACACCACCTTGCTGACGGGAACGAACTTGCCCTTCAGCGATTGGCTGTACGCCGACTGCCAATAGTCCTCGATGTCGTTGACCGAGAGCAGCGCCAACCTGTCGATGGGTCCGTTGTCGGTGTTGAGCACCTTGCCCGTGGGTCTGGGCGCGTTCGAACGAATCCCGCTGGGCCCGTTGGTCGCGGGCAACCCGCCAACCAGGTAGGGGTCGTTGAGCATCGACAGCCCGCGCCCGTCGACAAACGTTGTGCAGCCGGCCACCACGAGCACCGCCGCCGCCCAGACCAGTGCCGACCTGAGCGCATGGCTATTCATGACCAACCTCATCCCGACCGGCGACACGGCAGCACCAAGGGGACTCATTCTAAGGTGCCGTCCGGCCGCGGCTGCGCGAGAAAAGCGGTGGCTCGCCGTCGCCTTCGCCCCGGGGGTCCGCATGCGTTACCTGCGCGGCTAACCGTGTTTGGCGGTGGTGGCGGCGTTGGGATCGGGTCGCCCGAACTTGTCGGTGGTGGCTGCGATGATGAGGTCATGTTGTCGACCGCATGCGCTGACGCCGGGGTGGTCACTGCGAGTGACCGTCTTGAGGTGTTGTTCGGAGAGTTGGCGGAGTTGAGCGGTCAGCGCAATGCGATTGATGGGCGCATTGTGGAGATCGTCGCCGAGATCGATCGTGACCAATTGTGTGGTGTGACCGGGGCGCGGTCGGTGCCGGCGTTGGTGGCCTGGAAGCTGGGCTGCTCGTCGGCAAACGCGCACACGCTCAGCGCCATTGCGGGCAGGCTGCAGGAGTTTCCGCGCTGTGTTCAGGGTCTGCGGGAGGGTCGGTTGTCGGCCGATCAGGTCGGGGTGATCGCCGCACGCGCGGGCGAGGGATCTGATGAGCATTACGCGCAGCTGGCCGCGGTCGCCACGGTCGGCCAGCTGCGTACGGCGGTCAAGCTGGAGCCGCGACTCGAACCTGAACCTCGGTCCGAGTCCGAGTCCGAGTCCGAGTCCGAACCACGGCCCGCCCCCGAGCGCGAGCGTTCGATCACCGCGACCGCCACTGAGTGGGGCGCCTGTTATCGGATCATGCTGGGCCACTTGGATGCCGCGAAGTTCGATGCCGCGTTGGCCTCGCATCGTGAGGCGCTGATCGCCGAGTGGAAACACGACCACGGCGAGGAGGCGGGCGGTTCGGATCAGCGGCCGCCGTTGCCGAGCACGGTCGAGGCGTTGATGCGCCTGGTCGAGGCCGGGTGGGACGCCGAGGCCACCCGCCGGCCCCACGGGCAGCACACCACCGTGGTGGCCCACCTCGACGTCGAGCGGCGCGTGGCGGCCCTGCATTTGGGTCCGCTGCCCGATGCCGAACGGCGCTTCCTGACCTGTGATGCCACCTGTGAGGTGTGGTTTGAGCGTGAGGGGCGGGTTATTGGTGCCGGGCGGGCGACGCGGGTGATCAACCGGCGGCTTCGCCGCGCGCTGGAATACCGCGACCGCACGTGCGCGGTGCCTGGCTGTGGGGCCACCCGGGGCTTGCACGCCCATCACATCTGGCACTGGGAAGACGGAGGCCCCACGGAGTTGGCCAACCTGGTGCTGGTCTGCCCGTACCATCACCGGTTGCATCATCGGGGTGTTATCACCATCACCGGACCCGCCGACGCCCTGACCGTGACCGACGACACCGGCCGAATCCTGAGCCCGGGATCACTGGCGCGCCCACCCACCGGGCCCCCACCCGCGGTGGCGCCGTGTCCGGGACCGACCGGCGAGCGCGCCGACTGGTGGTGGTATGACCCCTTCCAACCCCAACCACCACCGACAAACAACTAGCTCGGTTCGTGGTACTGCCGCCGATCAAACACTTTGCAGCATAGAGGAATTCGATGCATGCCAGCACACTCTCGGGGTCTGGGT